>CAVQPJ010000016.1:0-16841 GCA_963714705.1 uncultured Gammaproteobacteria bacterium | reverse complement strand
GCAACGCGCCGATCGCCGTGGCACCGCAGCGAGCGCCGCGAATCCACGACGCCCATGTAGATCGCGAACTGCGTCGCGGCCACGCGGTTCCCGCACAGCTTCATGTGGATCGCGAATGAAGCTGGACGAAGACTCCCTGATAGACGAACGCCTGTAGCGCCGAAACGGTCATCAGGAACGCCGACGACTCCAGGCGAATGCGCTGAACCCCACCGCTGTGGCGAGAAGGCCGTATGCGAGCAGCGCTCCCAAGTAGAAGCGCTTCACCCCGAGCCGATCGATGAACACCCCGAGCCCAAGGCCGGCCAGCGCGGCGATCAAACCGGTTAGCGAGATCCAGGACGAATAGTCGGTGCTCGCGTAACCCAGCTCCCGCACGACGACGGTCTGTCCTACCTGAATCCACAGCGCATCGGAGAACCGGAACAGGCTCGACACCGCGATCAGCAGCAGGCTCGCCGGCAAAAGCAAAACCTTCGTGAGATCGACGGCGATCGTCGCCCACGACCCGGCACGCAGCTGCAGCGAGCGCTCGGTGGCTTGCCCTGCAGTCCACGGCAACACCTTCTCACCCGCTCGTTCGCGCACGAGAACAGCCAGAGCAGAATCGCGCCGAAACCCGCGACCAGCATCACGGAGATCCCGGGCAGGCCGAACGATTGCAGCACGAAGGCGGCAATCGCGGCCGAGCCCGAAATCCCGGCGACTTGCCCAAATCCCATGAAGGCATTGGCTCTGCCGTGCTCCTCCTCCGGCAACACGTCCATCGCCATGCCGTCCACGGCCACGTCCTGTGCGGCGCCGAAGCAGTTCAGCACGAAGCACAGCGCGGTCAGCGTCACCAGATTGTCGAGGCCGTCGGGGAAGAACGCGAACGCAAGCCCGGTCAACGCCAGGCCCAGTTGCGCCACGAGCACCCACGGCCGCCTTCGCCCCATGGCGAGATACGTGAAGCGGTCCATCATCGGACCGGCCAGCCATTTGAAGGTCCACGGCAGCATCGCTACGCCGACGAAGCCGCCGACCGCCGCGGGGCTCGTGCCGCGCTCGAGCAGGAACGCAGGCAAAGCCACCGTCACGAGACCGAACGGAAACCCTTGCGCGACGTAGAGGATCGTGAAGGAGAAATAGCGGAGATAGCGGCTCTGCGTCAGGATCAGGTTCATTGTTGTTTTCCTAAACCGCGGCCGACGTGACGATGTCACAGATGCGCTGAAAGCGCTCGATGTTCGGCGCTTGGCCCATCACTCCGGCGCTCAAGAAAGCGAAGGTTATCTCGCGAACCGGGTCCACCCAGAAGAGCGTGCTGCCCGCGCCGTAGTTTCCGAAAGTCTCCGGGGAACACAGCGTGCCGTAGATCGCATGATGCATTCCGTGGCCGCGAAGCGCGAACCCGAGCCCCATGTACGCCGGATACGGCCGCCAGCCCGCGCGATTGGCGACTGCCTTGTAGAGCTCGTTCGGCTTCTCGCCGGTCCAGTTGCGAGTCGCGAGCTCGAGGATCGCGGGCGAGAGCACACGTACCCCGTCCAGCTCGCCGCCAAGCCGCAACATCTCGGCGAAACGGAACAGGTCCGGCACGGAGCACACCGCACCCACCCAAGGCATCTCGGCATCGGGATCCTCGAACGCAGCGTTGATGCCCGGAACGCGGGAGCTCGGGTGCTGCGTCGGCGCGTTGGCGCCGAACACCGGCACGACGTGGCGCGACTTCAAGCGCTCCGGCCGGCCGATCGCCGACGAGGTCATCTTCAGCGGATCGAGCAGATCCTGGTGCACGATGTCGCGATAACGGCGCCCCTTCGCGTCGGTCCGACGGACCATCTCACCCAGCAGCGCGTGGTTGGCCAGCGGTGAGTAGTCCACGCGCTCCTGCGGCTCGCAGATCGCGTGCACGTTCTCGCAGATCGCCTCGATGACGAGGTGGAGCTGGTCGATGTTCATGCCCGCCTTCGGCGTGAACACCTGGGGCAGCCCCGAAGTGTGCGTGAGCAGATCGAACACCGTGATGCGCTCACGAATGCCGCCCGAGAACTCCTTGATGATCTCCGAGACCTTCGTCGTGAGCATCAGCTGTCCGCGCTCGATGGCGCGAAACACGAGAACGTTGGTGATCGCCTTGGTCGCGGAGAAGATGCTGAACACCGAATCCATGGCGAGGGGTTTCGTTCCAGCTCCGCCCTCGTCGCCGATCGCGATTTCGAGCCCGACCTTGCCGCCGCGCGCGACTTTGACGACCGCGCCGAAATAGCGCCCGCGCGCGATGTCGTCGCGAATGACGGCCCGCACCTGATCCAAGAGGTCCTGCCGCCAAACACCCGCTGTTTCGTTCATGCCGTGACTCTTCTTGTTTACGCCGACGCGGCGATGCCGCCGTCGACGTGCAGAATGGCGCCGTTGAAGAATTCGGCCTCCCGGCTCAGCAGGAACGCAATGGCCTTGTCGTTATCGCTCTCCCGCCCGAGCCGTCGCAGCGGAATCGTTCTCGCGCGCCGCTCGTACTCGGCGGGATCGTTGAGACCGAGCGCACCGGGCGTCGGGACGGAGCCCGGCGCCACGGCGTTGACGCGGATCTTGCGCGGCCCGAGCTCGGCGGCCAGCGTTCGCGTCAGAGACGTGACGGCGCTCTTGATGGCGCTATAGACAAGAGTGTTGGGATAGCCGCGCACGATCACGGGCGAGGAGAGATTGATGATCGACCCTCCAATCTCCGGCCGCATGTGTCGCACCAGAGCCTGCGAGCCCCAGATCGCAGACTTGAACCCCGCGCCCAACATCCGATCGACGGTCTCCTCGGTCACCGATTCGAGCGGCTCGTACTTCAAGACGGCCGCATTGTTGATGACGGCGTCGATGCGCCCGCAGCGCTTTGCGAATTCGGCGGCCATCTCGGCAAACGCCTGCCGCCCTGCGAC
The DNA here is from genome assembly GCA_963714705.1 of uncultured Gammaproteobacteria bacterium. Classification (GTDB taxonomy): domain Bacteria; phylum Pseudomonadota; class Gammaproteobacteria; order Steroidobacterales; family Rariloculaceae; genus FEN-1219. Next base: position 13,926 of record CAVQPJ010000016.1, on the reverse strand, counting down.
GTCGCAAGCAAAGCTGTGCGCCTTTCCACCTGCCGCCTTGACCTTCGCGGCCGTTTCCTCGGCGCTGGCGCCGTCGATATCGGCCGCAGCCACGACGGCGCCGCAACGTGCCAGATGCAGTGCCGCGGACCTTCCAAGCCCCCGCCCCGCGCCCGTGATCAGCACGACCTGATCGGACAGGTCCGGTAGCACCTCATTCGCCATCGCGATCTCCTGCGTGCGCGAACAGGGAGTCTCTGCGGGTACGAATCGCATGGCAAGCCGTCATGATCGAAGACGTGACGAGCGCAGACCACGCGCCGGCGCGGTTTCTTTTTGTAGACTGCGCGCCAATGGACGCGCTTACCTGGTTCGGCTTCTTGTCCCTCACGGGAATGCTCATCTGTTACGCGCTCGAGGATCGAAGCCACTGGTACATGCTCGGCTTCGCGTTTGGCTGCGTGCTCGGCTCGATATACGGATTCCTCCAGGGGGCGTGGCCATTCGGTGTCGTGGAAGCGATCTGGACAGTAGTCGCCTTACGCCGCTGGCAACGCGCGAGAGCTACGGACTCAGCGAGGCGATGCTGAAATTGATGGCGATCGAAATACGCTCGCGGTTGCCGCGATACGGACATACGCCGTGCGACAGCCAGCTTGGAAAAACGATCAACGCACCGGCGCGCGGAGTGAGCCTCTGCGACTCGCCGAGCGCTACGAAGTCGGCCCCGGGAAACGTCAGCTGCGGCGCGTACATGATCGGCGCGACACCGCGCGGGTCGAGAATCTCGAATTCGCCGCCGAGGGAAGGATCGGTCCCTATACCGCCGTCGTCCACGTAGTAGCTAACCGACCACAGCGCGCCGGGATGAGTATGAAACTGGTTGCCGTGTCCGTGCCGGCTGACATTGGCCCAACAGTTTATTCGCCAAGCGATCTTGTGGTGCTTGCCGGCGCGGTCCACCGTGGCGTCATCGACGAGGGCCTGCGCATGAGCCAGCACCTTCTGTATCGGCGCACCGCCCCACTCGTGCATGTCCCAGGTGGACTGCCAGCCACCACGGTTGGACCGTTCCACTGATTCGTTCGCGCTCTCACGCGCAAGGATGATGCGCCGGAGCTCGGTATTGAGCGCCTCGGCGTTCGGAATGGCCGCGACGACGATCGGCGTCGGAAACAGCCTGAGGACTTCCACTTTCATCTGCTCGCCACCGCGCCCGACACCGGCCTGTGGCGCGCGTTCGACCATGTCACGTCCCCTTGCCAGCGGCTTCTCAGATGAGTGAACTATATTAGCGGTTCGTCAGGGCGTTTTGCTGCCCCGTTGATGCGGCGGAGAGAACTGATGGGACATCGGAGCCTTGCGGATTGCGGCCGGGCGGCGGGAGGGATCGACGCGTGCTGACCGACGCCGAACTGAAAGCCACAATCGCGAACGCAATCGCCTTCCTGCAGAAGCAACGCGAGCCGCACGCCCTGTTGTTCATGGGCCTCATTCACCGGCGTTGCGGGGTCAAGGAGTTTGCCAACACGCTGGAGCTCTATGACGAAGTGCTGCCCGCGCACCCCGAACGAGCACCCGTTCTGCGCGTGCTTCGACGGATGTTCGATGCCAGTAACCCGATACGGCCTGAAGACTGGGAACGGGTGACGTTACAAACAGACCGCCTTCTCATCTCCGCGCTCTACTGCGACCGGCTGGGCCTACCCGAGTCGTTCGCCGAAGCGCTCGGCCGCGCGGTCAGTCAAGGACGGTACGCCGCTACGCACGCGCTTCTCGCGTGGGTCTGGGTCCAGGAGAACCGTTGCCCATTGGCCGTACCGGACGGCTTCCTCGAAAGGATGTACGGAACCGTCGCCGCGATCATCGACGAGGACCCGACGACGGTGAACGACATCAAGCTCGAGGCCGGCGCGTTCTTGTGTCTCGCACGCCAGGTTGCCCGGGTCGACCTCGGCTTCGTGCGGCGCGTCATCGCGTTCCGGAACGACGACGGCGGCTGGGGGCGGCCTGTCGAAGGCGCGGGCAAGCCGGACGAGTCCTCGTGGCACTCCACGATTCTGGCCTTGATGATACTTCTACACGTGCGACTTCCGGCTGCGTAGCACGTCAGGGAAAGAGGGGACGGATTTATAAATCCGTCCCCGCCACACCGATCTGTCCCCTTCCCTACCGGATCAGAAGTCCATCGTCATGCCGACGAAGAAGCGCCGTCCGAGCACGTCGTAGGTGGCGTTGTACTGATCGCCCGGCACTTGCGACGCATGCTCGCAGGTGAACGCGTACGGTTGGCGGTTCGGCTCTGCACCGACGCACGGCGGATCCTCGTCCAGCAAGTTCTCGATGCCGACCGTCAGGTTGTACTTCTCTCCGAACCTGTACCCGAACGTCGCAGCGAACATGTGTTGGTCCGGATATGAGTAGTAGAGACACGAGTCCGCCGTAGCGTTGATCGTGCAGGAAAAGTCCGTGAGCTCCGGCCAATACTGGTGCCTCAGTGAGGCGTTCCACGGCCCGCGGAAGTAGCTGAACGTCGAGAATATCCGGTAGTCGTACCGCTGACACTGGATCTGCAGCGAGCAACTGTTGTAGCCGGCACGCTCGACCTCCGCCACCGTCGGCCGTTCCTGCGTGATCGAGTGGAGGTTGATGTTCGCGACGGAATTCAGGGCGAACTGACCGCCCCACAAATCCCTGTTCCAGTCGACCTGCAAGTCGACGCCGGACATCAGCGCGCGTCCCTCGTTCGTGAACGTTCGATCGACGTTCGCGGGCGCACCGTTGGCGGGATCCCTGTTGACGAGCACGCACGCCTCTGCATTCGGATCGCCGGCGGGATTGAACGCGAGATCCAGGCAGCGCTGATAGATCGAATCGGCGTTTTCCAAGGCGATCATGTCCTTGATCTCGATCTCGTACCAATCCACCGTCAGCGTGACGCTGTCGGTGACGTCCATGACCACGCCCAGCGTGAACGTGTCGGCCTGCTCCTCCCTCAACTTGGGGTTGCCGAAGCTGTTCGAGACGCCCGTGTTGCCGGGGTTCGGCTGGTTCGAGCGCGGCCGATTGTCGTAGTACTCGAACGCACCCGTCTCGCCCATCAGCTGCCGGCAGATGTTGTACGAATGCGTTGCCTGCGCCGAATTGGGGGACGAGGCGCCGTAAGCGAACGGCGCAGCAATATTCTGCGAGCAATGGTCCTGCACGCCGATACCGCCGAAAATTTGCGTGCGCGCGATGTAGAGCTCGCCCAGATTCGGCGCACGGAACGCTCGGTTGAATCCGCCGCGCATCCTGTAGCGTGGAGAAAAGCCCCAATCGATCAGTGCCTTGTACGTTTCGAGATTGGGCATGTTCGACATGCTCCAGTCCGAAATGCGGCCGCCGAGCTCGACCGTGAAATGGTCTACGCCTGCCGGCCCATCGTTGACGATCGGGATCAGCAGCTCGCCGTATAGCTCGGACACGTCGAACTCGCCGAAGCTCGGCTCGTTCGGGTAGGTGCCCGCGATAGGGTCGAGGAAGTTCGCGTTGTCGCTCAAGTTGTCCGGCGTGAAATTGAAGCTGTTATCGCGATAGGAAAGGCCCAGCGCGTATTGCAGCGGGCCGGACGGCATCTCGACAAGATCGCCGGTGAGGTTGGCCTCGAGGATGTTCTGCGTCATCTCCCGCTCGTTCTTGAGACTCGGGCTAAGGATCTGCACGCAGTCGTCGGTCGGCACGAAGCGCTCGATGATGGGCAGACCCGACGCGCAGGTCGGTGTGCTTTCGGCGAAGCCGCTGTGGGTGGGGTTCGGATCGAACACGGCACCGCGTCCGTAATTCGGGACCAGATACAGAGCCCTCAGCGACGAGAGTCGCACCGAGCCGAGCTGGTTCACGACGTTGTCCGAGCGGCCCGTCGACACCGTCACGTCCCACACGTCGTCGCCGCTCGGGAGCTCGCCCTCGAGACCCACCGAGAACTGCATCGTCGTCGTCGTGTTGGTCGTCGAGCGGCCATTGCCGACCGTCGTCCGCAGGTAGTCGGGGGAACGGTTGCCCCAGATGACCTGGTTCGGATCCGGCCGGCTCATGAAGAGGTTGTAGACCTCGGGGGAGGTCGGCCAGGCCTCCGACATCGTGCAACCCGGCAGGCCGTCGAGCCAGGGCATGGCTGCCGTAGGTGCCGCATCGCATTCGACGCCGAAACGGCCGTTGATCGTATACGCGGCATTGGTCCCATCGCCGGCGTCGGCAATGCCGTTCCCGTTCCTGTCGATCAGTGAATCCGGAATGTCGTAGATGCTGCGATCGGGGGCCTGCCCTGGGTACAGCGGCTGGTTGTTGCCGCGGTAAAGGTTGTTGCCGAACGGAACCGCTGCCGCCCACTGGTTGATGTTCGCGGCCGTTTGTCCGAGGCTCGACTGCGTCTGCGTGCGGCTGACCGAAGCCTGCGACGTGACTCTGACGGAATCGGAGATGTCGAAGTGGCCGTTCGCGAACGACGAGAGGCGCTCGAGCGGAGAGGACGCCCACGCGTAGAGATTGTTCTCCTTGATGTAGCCGTTCGGCGCCCTGACGAACACGGGCAGACCGGCAAACTCGCCCTGATGGTTGCCGCCGGATCCGGGAATGTTTGGATCGTACAGCGGACCGTTGAAGCGGTAGCCGCCCGGAGCCATCGTCGGGCCATCCTGAGCGAACCCCATGCCCGTAAAGAACGTGCCATCGTCGTTGAGACGGTAATTGACGGCGTTGACGTTGTTCGGAATCGTGCCTGGCGCCAGCCCGGTGAAAATGCAGTCGGCGCACGTCGCCGTATCGAGCGGCGTCTGATCGTTACCTGCTGCCCTCCACGTTGCCAGTGCCGCCGCGGTCTGAATGGGCAGGTTGGTGTTCACGTTGGGGACCGGGCTGGAAAAATTGACCTCGTTCCGGAGCCAGGGTGTGCTGCCCCACTCGAACGCTGCGCCCGGCGCGCTCGGATCCGCCATGTCCGCGAGGCGCCAGTCACGCTCCCACTGGCGCTGCACCGACCGCGTCGATCGCTCGACGCCGAACATGATGTTGCCTCGATCATCGGCCGCATTCACGCCGAGGAGAGCCGAGATCGATATCTCTTCGTTGCCACCATGCTCGGTGTCGGCATAGCGGACGTCGACCGAGGCGCCCTCGAAGTCGTCCTTGAGAATGAAGTTGACGACACCGCCGACGGCGTCGGCACCGTATACGGCCGAGGCTCCACCGGAGATGATTTCGACGCGCTGGATTGCTGACGAGGGAATCGAGTTGGTGTCGATCACCATGGTGGGATCGACCGGCATGGCGCGACGACCATTGATCAGCACGAGATTACGGTTCGGGCCGAGGCCACGCAGGCTGACCGTCGATACGCCGACGGTGTTCGTGGCCGTCTGCTGCACGTCCGCCGTCGTGAACTGCGTGACCGCGGGCGTGAATTGCGGCAAGCGGTTCAAGATTGTCTCGACGCCGATCGAGGTCGTCTGATCGAACATCTGCTCATCGACCGACAAGACCGGCGCATTGGCCGTGAAGTCCTCGCGGCGGATGCGCGAGCCCGTGACGGTCACCTCGTCGACGACCTCACCTTGGGCTGACACCTGCCTTGCCGGCCCCACCGCAAGCGCCGACGCCACGATGATGGTGCCGGAGGCGGACAGAAGACTCGATTTTATTAGCTGCCGGTGCGGTCGTCGTGGATGCAGCGACTCTAGAACGGCAGAGGACAATGCGCTGAGATGAGGCTGAGCGGCACGCTTGGCTTGGTTCATACTTACCCCCCGGTTTGTACGACTTTAGCGTTATGAAGGGCATCAACCCGAAGAGCGCCGACGATCTCGACGCTGCTAGAAGCTGTGCGTTCACGTCCGGCCCGACGGTATCACGAGAATTAAAAGTGGCCAACAAATTGTCGTGCCGACGTTGACACACTGAAGCGGAGGAAAATGGATATGGTGCGTGCAGCACTATCGTGCGCAGTGCTTCTCATCTCGATCGCACAGCCAGCCGACGCACAGCAGACCGACGCGGCCGCGGACCTCGTGAGCTCCTGGCTACTCGTCGCCGCTGAACGCGACATCGCGAGCGGCGAGCCGCGCCGCGTCGCCGGGGCGCGCGGCCTGCTCGTCCTCGACGGTGCCGGCAACGTGTTCGAGTATTTCAGTACTCCGACCGGCTCCACGCCGGCGCGATCCGATCCGCGGCGCGCCTTCGCCGACGACGGCGGCTTTTGGGGACGCTACGAAGCCGTACCTGCCGCTGGTCGAATCGACTTCGAGGCCGAGGAAGGTGTCAGTCCCAACGTGCGAGGCCTCAAGTTTTCGCGAAGCTACGAGCTCACGGGCGACAGGCTGATCGTCACCTCGACGAACGAGCCGCAGGCGCAGCGAGATGTCCGCTTGACGTGGCAGCGTGTCCCGACGGTCGAGCACCTGACCCCCGCGTACCGGGAGGTCGTCGGGTTCTGGCGGCATATCGAGGAGCGACGCGTGAACACGGCCACCGGCGAGGTGGAGATCACGCGAGAGCGAGCACCAAGCCTCATCGTGTATACGCCGGGTGGCTTCCTAGGCGTCCACTTTCCGACGCTCGGGCGCACGCCCTTTGCGGGAGAGACTCCGACGGAGGAGGAAGCGCAAGCGGCGTTCCGCGGCTACCTCGGATACTACGGCGCGCTGGGCGTATACCCCGGCGAAGTCTTCCACAACGTCCTCGGCGGCCTGCAGCCGAGCGCGGGCGCAATCCTGCGCCGCTTCGCCAAGATTACGGGTGACGAGCTCGTCGTGACGATCCCGAGCGGCAACCCAGAATCGACGCTCGCCACCACCGTCCACCTGCGGCGGTTGAGTGGCGTCGAGGACATGCTGCCGCGCGAGCGCTAGCGCGCGAGGGATAGCGCGACGAGCGGCGGGCGGCTACTGCGCGCTCGGGGCTCCAGCGCCGACGTCGGTGGCGTTGAGCGACGAGCCGTCGGGCAGCGTCACCGAGCCGCCGCTGGCCGACAACGAACCGTCGCGCGCTCGATAACCGAGAACCGTCACGACGGTCCCTGGAGGCAGCGAGTCCCGGTGCCACCCGCGCCGAATGAGCGCGTTCGGTGCCCCGCCCTCGATCGACCACTCCTGCACCTCGCCGCTCGCCGTCGTGACCTTCAGTAAGATCCGCGAGTGTGGGTTGGTGAATACCATTTTGATCACCTCACCCTTGAGCTCGATGGGCTGATTGATGTCGAACTCGGCCGCAAACGAGTGGTGCGCAAGCGCCGGTGCGGCAACCGCAAACGTGGCGGCAAGCGCAACGCAAGTGAGTGTGTGTCGTGACATTGGATCGCCTCGCATTGATGACGTTGGCATTCTGTTCGCAGCCTACGGATTGGCCGTCGGCCGTGCCGCGTCTCCGGCCTCGAACTCGCCGTACAGCAACGGTTCCGAGAACTTCACGCAGTTGAACTCGAGCAACCGCGCATCGGCTTCGGCGCGCCGGTAGAGCGGCATGCGAATCGTCCACGGCCTGCTGAAGGTCTCCGGATCCTCGATCGTCGCCTCGTATTGCATGACGTGCTCGTCGATGAGCGTGTAACGCTCCAGCACGACCATCGCCGAGCTATGGTGATTGCCTGCGCGATCGAACCACGTGCTGTCGATGTTGGAGTTGACCTCGATGACGAGCGTGTCACCATCCCACGAGCCGTTCGATCGCCCCATCCAAAGGTCGACCGGCGCTTTCTGATGGTCGCGCATGAAGATCGGACGGCTCGCGTTCGCGAACGTGTAGGAGAAGAGCATCTGATCGCCCTCCCCCTGCACGATCTGGAAGGGGTACGGCATGTACGTCGCACGCGGGATGCCCGGCATGTAGCACTTGGCTTCCGGATCGGCGGCCGGCCAGCCCGCGCGGTTCTCGTCGCGTTTCGCAAGCGCCCCGGGGAGATACGGGATCGCGCCGCCAACGACGACGCTCTGCCCCGCCGGGATGGCGCCGACCGCACCCAATTGTCGAGCAAACTGGCTGAGCGACTGCGCGGAATGGCCCTCGAGATTCCAGTGCGCCTCGTTCACGGCCTGCCAGATGCCGTTCAAGTTCGGCTTGCCACCAATGCGCTCCGGACGGCCGCGCTGTTGCGCGAGCACCGGTTGCGCGATGACAAAAATAGAGAGGATGAAAACGGCCAACGCTGGAAGTCTTGGGCTCATCCAAATTACTCTACCTGAAAATTCCGTTTTGGAGGGGGCACATGGATACGCGCAACGCACCGATCGGCGATCGGACAGCCTCAACCTTTCACTCGCAACGGGCGCAACTCTCGCTCTTGGTAAGCGCCGCACTGGGCCTATCGGCAGGTATCGCCGCTACCATGAACGCGAGCGCGCAAAACGCCGCGCCGCAAGCAGTCCCCGCCGAGCAAACCACGGCCGCGGCCACGCAGCGGAACTGGCGGCCACCGCGTTTCTCTTGGGGCCACGCGAATCTGGAAGGAACGTTCACGAGTCGCGATATGCAGGGCATCCCGCTGCAACGGCCCGACCAGTTCGGTACGCGCCAGTTCATGACTGCCGACGAGTTTCGCGAGCGCCAGAACGCCGGCCCCGGCGGCTTCGCGGCGTTCGTCGCGCAACAGTCGGAAGACGCGAGCCGCATCGAGTTGAGCGCGCTCGACTCGACAGAGACCGGCACTCGCGTGTTCGGTTACACGTCGTATGTCATCGAGCCGCTGGACGGTAAGGTGCCGGCCTTCACCGACGAGGGACAGAAGCGGCAGGCGGACCGCGGCCAGGCGAACGGGCCGTTCTTCACGACGGCGGACTTCTCGTATTACGACCGCTGCATCAGCCGTGGCGTGACGGGCTCGATCATGCCGTCGCTGTACGGCGATGCGATGCGCATCATCCAATCGCCGACCGAGGTCGCCATCAGCTACGAGATGCTGCACGACACGCGCGTCATTCCGCTCGACGGCCGAGCACAAGCGAGCGCCGGCGTTCGGCAGTACATGGGATCTTCGGTCGGCCACTTCGAAGGCGACACGCTCGTCGTCGAAACCACTAACTTCACGGACGAGCTCGCCGTCGGACGCATGCCGCACAGCGAAGACTTGAAGCTCACGGAACGATTCACGCGCATCGATCCCGACATGATCGACTACGTCGTCACCGTCGACGACCCGCGCACCTACACGGCACCGTGGACGTTCCGCCTGACGCTCACGACGCAGCCGGGTTACGAAGTGCTCGAGTACTCGTGTCACGAAGGCAACACGTTTATCCGCACGGCGCTGCGCGCGGAACAACAGTTTCAGCAGCGAGTTGCCGACGCCCGCGCGAAAGGCGAGCCGCTACCCGAGCGCCCGCGGCCGCGCAACACGGGTGGTGGCATCGGGATCTTCGCGCCGCCGGCCGAGAGCGAGGCCGTGCGGATCGGGCAATAGAAAAAGGCGATAGTCACGACCATGGCACGCACCGCGTGGACGCTGTTGCTCGCATCGGGCGTCGTGCTGGCGCAGCAATCCGGCGATGCGCCGGCGCCGGTCAGCCGCGCTGATCGACAGTCGCCGGTCGTGCCCGTGCACGAAGAGCCGCATCACCGGCAGGTGTTTCAGTACGGCACGACGCGCATCCTCGATCTGCAAGTGCCGCCGGGCGACATCTCGTGGTTCCATTCGCACGAGTGGCCGGTGCTCTACATGACGCTCGGGACGTCGCAAGTGCGGACGCAGAATCTCGGCGCCGACTGGTCGGGCGGCGGCGCGCGAGCGGCGAATGCGGCGGCCGGCGCCGCTCCTCCTCCGGCACAACCGCAAGCTCCGCGGCGCATGCCGCGCGCGACGAGCACGACGAGCTATATCGAGCGGCCCGTCACGCACCGGATCGAGAACCGCGGAGAAGGCCTCTTTTCGGCGATGGTGGTCGTCAACGAGACGACCGGTGACGACACGATGTCGGTCGCCGACGCCGGGTTCGAGTCGGAGCCGGAGCTCACGAACAACTGGTTCCGCTCTTACCGCATCACGCTCGAGACCGGCAAAACGACGGCCGCGCACACGCACAAAACACCCGTCGTAATTTTCCAGGCGATCGCCGGCAAAGCCATGGCGAACGGGCCGATGGACTTCGAGTTCAACAGACCCGGGCAGTGGGCGTTCTACGACGCCGGCGTCGAGCACAACATCGAGAATCTCGGCGACGCAGCGATCGAGCTGCTCGAGATCGAAGTCAGATAACGTGTCGAAGCCCGTCGACGGGCTGCCATAACAACAATTTGGGGGAACTACCGATGCCGCGTCCCGTGCTGCCCGCGATCCTTCTCTGCGTGGCGGTTGCTGCTCCCGCCGCCGAGGCACAGCTCGATAACTTCGTGCCGGTGACGGACGCGATGATCGAGCAACCCGCGCCCGGCGACTGGCTCAGTTGGCGACGCACACAGAACGGCTGGGGCTACAGCCCGCTCACGCAGATCAACAAGCGCACGGTCACCGGCTTGAAGCAGGTGTGGACGCACGCGCTCGGCGCCGGCCCGCAGGAAGCGACGCCGCTCGTCTACGGCGGCGTCATGTACGTGCCGAACCGCGGCGACTACATCCAGGCGTACAACGCGGCGACCGGCGACCTGCTTTGGGAATATCGCCGGCAGTTTCCCGAAGGATTCAACGGCGCAACGAACCGCAACCTGGCAATTTGGGGCACCACGCTGATCGACGCCGGTGGCGACAACCAGATCTACGCCGTCGACGCTCGCACGGGCACGCTGGTGTGGGAGACGCGCGTGCACGAGACCAACGTGCGAGCACGCGCGACGTCGGGCCCGATCATCGCGGGCGGCAAGGTCATCACGGGACGGCAGTGCCAACCCGATGCGACGTTCGAAGGCTGCGTGGTCACGGCTCACGACGCCGCGACGGGCAAGGAGCTGTGGCGCACGCACACGATCCCGCAGCCCGGCGAGCCCGGCAACGACAGCTGGGGCGACGTGCCGATGGAACAGCGTTGGCACGTCGGCACGTGGATGGTGCCGAGCTACGACCCGGCGCTGAAGCGCATCTACGTCGGCACGTCGGTGACGATCCCGGCCGCGAAATTTCAGCTCGGCGGAGTCGACAAGCAGCACCTCTATCACAACTCGACGCTGTCGCTGGACCTCGAGACCGGCAAGATCGTGTGGTACTACCAGCATCTGATCGATCACTGGGACCTCGACCATCCGTTCGAGCGGCTGCTCGTTGACACGGCCGTGACGCCGGATGCGACCCAGGTGCCGTGGATCAACCCGCGGTTGCGGCCCGGCGAGCGACGCAAGGTCGTCACGGGTATTCCCGGCAAGACGGGCCTCGTGTACACGCTCGATCGCGAGACGGGCGAATTCCTGTGGGCACGCCCCACGATCTACCAGAACGTGATCGCAAACATCGACGGCGCCACGGGCATCGTGAACGTGGACCCGGCGCGCATCTACACGCAGAAGGACCAGACGATCATCGTATGCCCGGGCATGAACGGCGGTAAGAACTGGCCGGCCGGCGCGTACAGCCCGCGCACGAACGCGATGTACATGCCGATGCAGAACCAATGCATGACAGCTCGCACCCAGGCCGACGGGCGAGACGCATCGCTCGTCTACGGCCTCGAGCAGAAGCAGATGCTGACGCCGGGCAACCCGAACCAAGGCACGATCTGGGCGATCTCGGCGCAGACCGGCGATGTCCTGTGGAAACGCGAGCAACGCGCGGGCGTCATGTCGATGGTCGCGACGGGCGGCGGGCTGATCTTCGGCGGCGACGTCGGCGGCAACTTCCGAGCCTACGACGAAAAGACGGGCGACGTCGTGTGGGAGACCAACGTGGGCGCCGCGATCAGCGGCTACCCCGTGAGCTACGCCGTCGACGGCAAGCAGTACGTCGCAGTGACGACGGGCTCCTCGGGCGTGTACAACAACGGCCGGCGGTTCGCGCCGGAGTTCGTTCCGGAGAAGACCGACCCCGCGGTGTTCGTGTTCGCTCTACCGTAGCGGGCGGCGGTCAACCGCCCTTGAGAGATTGATAGGCCAGCCGCGTCATCGTGTCCCCGGTGACGAAGTTGCCCTGATGCACCCACTGGGCGTCGAAGTCCTTGGTCGGCTTGGCGGCCACCACCTCGTCCTCGCTCTTGCCCTCGTCGATCAGTTTCTGCACACGCGCCCGGAGCGTGACAAGCATGTCGCGGGACGCCCGGAGGGTTTCGGTGCTGGCCGGATCGCCCTCGTCCGCGACGATCCGGGTCTTGTCGTCTGCTAGGGAGAGCATCTTGTCCTCCGCCACGATCGTGCCGGCGAGCGAGCCGCCCGAGGACATGTCGAAGAATACGTAACCCCCGTCGCCGCCGATCGTGCCGCTGGCGTGGATGACATTCGCGCGCGTGAAATGCACGAGCGTGTCGCTATCGGTATGCGCATTTGCGGGGTGGAAGAGCTGGATCGTCTCGCCGTCGAAATGCAGCGTCATGTCGTCGGTATAGGTAACCGTCGGCAACGCGGCCAGCGGAGCCGGCGGAACCGCCTGACCGAACGCGGTGAAACCCTTCGCCATCCGTTCGCGCAGCCTGTCGTGGGCAACGATGGTAGCGCCGTCTTTCGCGAGCGCCTCGTTGGCGCCGAAGTGGTCGGCGTGCGCATGCGTGTTGATGATCAGCTTGATCGGCTTGTCGCTCACCTTGGCGATCGCCGTTTTGATCTTGTCGCCCATCGCGGCGACCGAAGTGTCGACGAGTAGAACGCCGTCATCCCCAACGAGGATCAGTGAGTCACCGCCCTGCCAGCCGAGTAAATAGACGCCGTGGCCGAGGTCGGTCGTTTTGATCTCGAGCTTCGAGTAGTCGATCCCCTGCCCGGCAGCCGGCGAACAGGCAAGCGCACTCAGGGTTGCTGCGACGAAGATTCGCGCGGCCGCCACTGCTAGCAACGGGAGTTTCATGGGTATTCCTCAGCATCCGAACTATTTCGGAAGAGTAGTATCATGCGCTTATGTTTTCGACCCGAGGTTCCGATATGCGACGCCTGCCCACTGCCATCTACGCGCTTGCGATCACCGCCATCGCCGCGCCAGCCTTCGCCCACCACAGCCAATCGATGTTCGACACGTCCAAGGAGATCCTAGTCGAGGGCAAGGTCGCGCGGTTCGACTGGGTGAACCCGCACATGTACCTGATCGTCGAAACCATAGGCCCGGACGGCAAACCGGCGCTGGTAGAAGGCGAAGGCGTCGGGATCACGCAAGCGCTCGTCGACGGCCTCGAGCGCGACGCACTCAAGCCCGGCACGCCTGTCGTCATGCGCGCCAATCCCAATCGCGGCGGCTGGGGCAAGCAAGTCCGCATCATGGACGTCACGACGCAGGACGGCGAGGTCCATCCGTTCTATGCGGCCAACACCCGGACGCGCGTGCTGACGCCGGCCGAGAGTCTCGAGGGTCACTGGGCGCCCGCTCGGGCTGCGCTGGGCGCGGCTTTCGGCGCCATGGCGCGCTTCCCGGTGACGCCGGAAGGCCGTGCCGCTCAGGCGCAGCTACTCGCCGATGGGCTCTGCTATGTCGAGCCCATACCGGTCGTCGCGATACTCGACGAGCTGCGCACGATCGAGATCGGCGAAGACGAGGTCGTGATGCGGTTCGACAACACGGGCGACCATGTCGTGCGCACGATCCACATGGTCGCAGCGCATCCGGCCGACGTTCAACCCTCGTTCCACGGCCACTCCATCGGCCGGTGGGAGGGCGATACGCTCGTGATCGACACGATCGCCTTCGAGCCCAATCCGTCCGGCCTCGGCTTGAACGTGCCGTCGAGCGCGGGCAAGCACACGGTCGAACGGCTAACGCTCACCGCAGAACGCACGCGCCTGCGCTACGAGGTCACCGTCGAAGACCCGACGTATCTCACGGGGCCCGGCACGTTGGCGCAGCAGTGGGACCACCGCCCCGAC
>CAVQPJ010000015.1:0-49630 GCA_963714705.1 uncultured Gammaproteobacteria bacterium | reverse complement strand
CCGCGTTCCACCGACAACGACAGCAAGCTGTTCCAGCTCATGCTCGGAACGCAAGGCGAAGTGAGCGCCATCGACGGCACATGGGACGTATACGTTTCGGTAGGCCAAACCGAAACCAAGAACACCATGAACGGCTTCGGCGACTTGCAGCAGTACCGGAACATCGTGTCGGGCTCCGCCAATTACGGCAGGGGCGCGGTGTTCTTGGGCCCCGGCACTACCACGCCGTTCCAGGGCAACGGCGGTACGGCGTCCTGCCAGAGCGGCATCCCGATCTTCGGCAACTTCCGGCTTTCGCCGGACTGCCTCGAGGCGCTCGCGATCGGGGCGACCAACACGATGTACATCGAGCAGAACATGTTCGAAGCGACCGTCCAGGGGCGCATCGGCGAGATATACGCCGGCGAAGTTCGATTCGCCGGCGGCGCTTCCTATCGCGAGAACGCGATCGATTACGAAGAGGGCTTCCTCAACAACAAGAACAGCAGCATCAGCAATCTGATCGGCCAACCCTCGGGGGCCAATACCGCCGGCGAGACCTCGGCTGCGGACATCTTCGGCGAAGTCTCCTTGCCGCTCGTCCAACGCGACGGTGTCGTCCAGGCGTTCTCCCTGGAGCTCGGCGGGCGTTATTCGGATTACGACCAGCAGGGCACGTCGAACACCTATAAGGCGCTCTTCAACCTCGAGTTTGGCGCTCCGGTGCGCTTGCGCGGCGGCTGGCAGCGCGCGAACCGCGCGCCGAACGTCGGCGAGCTGTACGCGCCGGAGGACTCGCTGGTACAAAACTCGGCTTACAACGGCGATCCGTGCGGCACGAATTCGTTCGCGCCTTGGGGAGCGAATAACAACCCGGCGAGCCCCTACTACAACCCCAACTCCGCGCGTGCGATGACGATTTGTCGGGAGATGATGGGCGAGGGGGCCAATATCTTTTACGCGGACCCGCAGACCGGCGTGTTCCCGAGCGTCACGGTCATCGAGCGCGGCAATCCGAACGTGCTCCCGGAAGTGGCGGACACGTTGACCTTCGGTGCCGTGCTCTCGCTCGACAAGTTCCAGGTGACCGTCGACTACTACGAGATTCAGATCGATGACGTCATCGGCACGCTCAGCTACGACACGGTGTTCGAGCAGTGCATGAGCGCGGCCTACAACCCAACCAACACGCTGTCCGGTAATCAGTATTGCGCCTTCATTCAGCGCAACCAAGAAACCGGTGGCGTGTTGCGGGTCAGTGCGCCGCGAGCGAATCTCGGCCACTACGAGACGTCGGGCGTGGACGTGCAGTTCAATTGGCGCCGGGCTATCGGTGAGGGCAACTTGGGCGTGAACGTGCTCGCGTCCTTGTTGAATACGTACGAAATCCAGGATACGCCGGCATCGAAGCCCATCGACATCGTCGGCACCAACGGCGCGCCAGGCGGTGCCCAGTTCGAGTATCGGACGTTCACGACGCTCAACTACTTCAAGGGGCCGTTCAGCACCTCGCTGCGTTGGCGCCATTACCCGGAGATCAAGCACTCCACGTATAGGTTGGATCCGAACACTGCGACCCAGGGATCGACCGCGTACGACGTCTTGGATTTCAACGGCCGGTTTGCGTTCAACGAGAAGTACGAGATCCGTTTCGGCATCGACAACGTGGCCGACAAGCAACCGCCGACCTACGGCAGAAACATGGACGTGTACCCGTATAACAGCGGCAGCGGCCAAGAATCGATCAGCTCGGTCTACGACGTTCTCGGCCGTCGCGGCTATGTCGGCTTCACAGCGGAGTTCTAGCCGATCGCGTTGGAATTTCGTTCTAGACGACGTTCTAGATAACCGAGAATGGTGATAGGCGGCGGGCCTGGGGGCCCGCCGCTTTCATTCAGCGTTCGGCGAGGCGCGCAGGGCAATGAGCGACACGGTGGCCGAGGCAGCGCAATGCGATGCCCGCGGTGATCATGAGCGGGCCGTCAGCCTGCTCTCCGAGGGTGTCCGGCAACGCGACGTCGACGCCATGACCGAGCTCGGCCAGCGGTTGCTCGTTGGGTACCACGCGCCCTTTCTACCGAAGGAGGGCACCGATCTCATCGTCAAAGCCGCCAACCTTGGCGGAGCCGCGGCCGCGGGCCAGCTCGCGGTCCTGGCGGCGATCGGTGTGCACCTCGAGCAGAGCTGGAAGACGGCGATGGCTGCGATCGTGTTCTCTGCCGAGCTAGGCTGGCCGAGGGCGCGCGGGCAGCTGCGCGTGCTGTCTGCCGATCGAGAGCTGGCGGCGCACGATCTCGACGCCGAGAGGCCCGATCCGACGCTTTGGCGTCGATTGGCGGCCGCCATCGATTTGAATCGCTGGCACCAGCCGTCCCCCGGCGTGGATTTGTGCGAATCCCCGCTCGTTCGGCATTTGCCGGGCCTTGCGTCCAAAGAAGTCTGCCAGTGGATGATCGAGCGCTCACGCGGGCGCCTGACCCGCGCGACCGCTTACGACCCAGTCAAAGAGCAAGACACGGCCGATGAAACGAGAACCAACACGCTGGCGCTGTTCAATCTCACAAACAGCGACCTCGTCAGCGTGCTGATTCAAACGCAGATATGCGCCAATACCGGCGTGTCGTTCCGGCAGCTCGAGCCGTTGTCGGTGCTGCACTACGACGTCGGCCAGCAGATCATCGAGCACTTCGACTTCGTCGATCCCGATGCGCCTGCGAGCTTCAACCAGCAAGTCGCCGAGTACGGCCAGCGTATCCTCACGTATCTGCTGTACTTGAACGAGGACTACACGGGCGGCACGACCGACATGCCCGTGCTCGGCATCTCGCATAAAGGTCAGCTTGGCGGGGGCTTCTTCTTCGTCAACGTGCGCGAGAATGAAAAGCCGGATTTACGGACGTTGCACGCGGGGCGTCCGCCGACCAGCGGGGAAAAATGGGTCGTCTCGCAGTGGGTGCGTAGCGGTTCCATGTTCTAATCCCGCTCATGAAGCACGCGCGTAGCACAGCGGTCGTCGTTTCGGCGTTGATATGCGGCATCGCGGTCGCACAGAGCTCTGGCGACACAGCCGCGGCCATCGACGCATGCGCGCGAATAGCAGATCAGGCTGCCCGGCTCGATTGTTTCGACAAGCTTGCACGGCCGGCGACGGGTCGAAGTGTCGAGACAGCCCCGAGTCCTGCGCCGCCCGCGGCGGTCGCGCCCACGGCGGCCGCTCCGCAGCGCAGTGCCGCTGCGCCGCCGACGGCGGCGGATACGGCACCTGCTCCAGCGGCTAGCGTTACTTCGAGGCGCGAAGCGCGCGCGGCGGACAGGGCGGAGCGCGAGGTCATGAGCTCGATCACCGCGCTGCGCGAGATACAGCCCGGTCGCGTCGAAGTGACGCTCGCGAACGGGCAGGTTTGGCGCCAGACGTACTCGGATAGCTACAACTTGGCTCTAGGACACGAGGTCAAGATCTATCCGAGCGGCTTCGGTCAGTACTTCCGCCTCTCGTCTACGGAGCTGCGCGGGTTCATCCAGGTCGAGCGCGTCAAGTAGCTCACATCAATTCGGCGCATCAATTCGGCGTGCCCGGCGCCGAGCCGCCCACGAACAAGCGGCGGCCATCCGTAAACGTGATGGAAAACCCGTTCGCCCGATTCGCGCCGTCCTTCGACAAGTAACCTTGGACGACGAGTTCCGCTCCCTCTTCTAGCGATTCGCGTGTGAACCCGCGGCGTACCATCATGTTCGGCGTGCCGGCTTCGATCATCCACGGAACAGTCTTGCCGTCTTCGCCGACGACGTCGATGTGAATCCAGGAGTGGGGGTTGATCCACTCCATTTTCGTCACCTTGCCTTTCAGCGTGATCGGCTTCGACTCGTCGAATTCTGCGGAGAACGAGTGATGCGCGAGGGAGGGAAGGGCGAAGGCCGCCACCAGCGCGGCCGCGAGCACGTTTGTCGTCGTGGTCTTCATGCGTGGTGTCCCCAGAAGTCAGTTGCGGCCCGTGGGTTGGCCTGCGGCTTCCGCGACTCGTGCGGCGCGCAGGATGTTCGACATCGCGTAGTTGCCTTCGTGGCAGGCGTACTCGATCAGCGGGTAGGCGGGGTCCTCGCCGAGATCGAAAGAAACCTTCCACGGCTGCACCCAAGTATCACGATCGTCGACCGTCAATTCGTAGCGCAACGTGTGAGCGTCGATGCGCGCGAACCGTTCGATCAAGCGCAGCTTGTCGCTCGTCGGCGTGCCGCTGATCGCGGCCTTGTCCGTCAGGAAATTGGTGGTTTCGACGACCAGCGTGTTGCCTTCCCAGCGTCCGCGTGCCTCGCCCATGTATGTCTTGATGTTCGAGAACGGCCGGTCGGTAATTGGCACGATGCGAGTTTCGTTGATCATCTCGTGCCGGATCACGACGTAGCCGGGGCTCTGCAGAATCTCGTTGCCGTTGTTGTAGAGAGTCGGCAGGAAGCTTGTGATGCCGCGCGTAATGCAGCGCTCATAAAGGCTGCGATCTTCCCACGAATCCGACGGACCGCGGCCTTGGCGTGCGGCAGCGCGCGCGGCAACCCGCTGCTCGACTTGCGGCACGCGTGCCGGGAGCCGACCGTTCGGCGGGTCGACGATGAGCGACGCTTGCAGCTTCGCAGAGCCGCGATCTTGCCAGTACGACGGCGGAGAGTTGTTGATCGTCGCCGTCGTCGCTTCCGTCGCGAACTCGGCCGAGTCCGCTGCCGAGTCGGCCGCGGCTTGGCGCTCTCGTTCCTCGAACTCTTGGGGCGTCAGCTCGTTGCGCGTGCCGAGGTTCTCCGGCCGCTGCAGCGGCACGCGGCGCCAATCGCCGCTTGGCCACAGCCCCTGGAGGTCGGGGTCTCCCCATGGGGTTTTCGGAGCGACCCAGCTCGCGGCGCCGTTGGAGCGACGCTGCTGTGCCGTCGTGTCGAGCGTGCCGAGGGCGACGGTCGCACCGAGTGCGATAGTCGCCAACGAGAAGACGAAGCGTCGTGTCATGTTGCAACCCCTCATTTAGCGCCCGCGGGTTTCTTCTCGAGCTCCCCGTACAACAAGCGCTCGGTGAACTCCACGCAGCGGAACTCGACGAGCTCTGCGCCGGCATCAATGCGCCGGTACAGCGGTAGGCTGATCGTCCACGGTCGCGTGAAGACCGTGGGGTCCTCTATCGTGACGTCGTAGCGAAGATGATCTCGGTCGAGCGGTGTGTAGCGCTCGACGACGTGTGCGTTCTCGCTCGTGAAATTGCCGGCACGATCGAGCCAGCTCATACCGTTCAATCCCGTGACGTCGACGACGAGCGTGTTGCCTTCCCAGCGCCCGTTCGACCAACCCATCCAGGTTCCGTACGGATAATCCGTCGGCTCGCCCATGTTGACTTTGCGGTCGGCGTTGGCGAACTCGTACGCGAAAAAAATGTCGCGCTGCGTTTGGACGATCTGAAACGGGAACGGCAGATACGTGGCCCGCGGGATGCCCGGCAGGTAGCACTTGATCTCGGGATCCTCGGCAAGCCGGTTGGCGAAGTTCTGTTGCTTCTTCTCGGCGGCCCACGGTTGATACGGAATGGAGTTGCCTTCGACGACGCCTCTGCCGCCGGGCACGGCCCCTATGGCGCCGAGCTGATAGAGCGCCGGCGGCTGCGGAGCGTGGTCCAGAAGGTCCCAGTGCGCGGTGCCGACCGCTTGCCAGATGCCGCTGATATCGGGTTCCCCGTCCGCCGTGCGAGGAATCTGCGCCTGCGCCGCTACGGCCCCGACGAGCAGCCATGTTGCAAGAGCCCGGCGGATGATCATCATGTCTCGGCCCATTAGCCCCCCCTAGATCGGAGCCGTTCCGCGCCGCGAGTCGGTGACGGATGTTCACCCAGTCCGCGCGTCGTTGGCAATGACCGCCCGGTTTGGTATTGATTGTCGTATGACCGAGCGGGACGCCATTTCACCATCGTCGTCGGCCGATGTCGCTGCCGCCAATCAGTGGGACGCGGAAGGCAATCATGAGCGGGCCGTCGGGGTGCTGGCGGCCGCGAGCAAGAAGGGCGACGTCGAGGCGATGACGAGTCTCGGGAAGCGGCTGCTCACGGCGAACCGTGCGCCGTATCTGCCCGATCAAGGAACGGAGCTGATCGTCAAAGGCGCGAACTTGGGCGGCGCCGAGGCAGCGGCGCAGCTCGCTGTGTTGGCGGCGATCGGCATGCGTGTGCCGCAGAGTTGGACGACCGCGATGGCCGCTATTGTTTTCTCGGCCGAGCGCGGTTGGCTCGCGGCGCAAGGGCAGCTGCGCGTCTTGGCCGCCGATGGCGCACTGGCAAGCGCCACGGCTGATTCGCTGCTCTGGCGCCGGCTTGCCGATGGCATCGACTTGAACCGGTGGCATAGCAAGGCACCTGCTGCAGTAACGCTGAACGGCTCGCCACTCGTTCGCCGTTTCCCGCAGTTCGCGACGGCAGCCATGTGTCGGTGGCTCATCGACTCGAGCCGCAATCGGCTCGTCCGCGCACCCATCTACGACGCTGTGGCCAAGACGGAGACGGTGAGCTCGACGCGTACGAACACCTGGGCCCAGTTCAACATTTCGCACGCCGATCTCGTCACCGTGCTCGCGCAAGTGCACATCTGCGCCAACACCGGAGTTGCCTTCCGGCAGCTCGAGCCGTTGGCGGTCCTGCACTACGCCACCGGCGAGCAGAGCACGGAGCATTTCGATTTCATCGATCCGCTGATACCGGATTACGCCGATGAGGTAGCCCGCAAGGGTGAGCGTATCGTGACGTTCTTGCTGTACTTGAACGACGACTACGACGGGGGCGAAACCGACCTAGTGACCGTTGGGCTCAAGCACAAAGGCGGATGCGGAGACGGTTTCTACTTCGTCAATGCGCTCGAGGATGGTCGCCCGGATCGGCGCACGTTGCACGCGGGACGGCCTCCGACGCGCGGAGAAAAGTGGGTGGTCTCCCAATTCATTCGGAACCGCGAGACTTTCTGAGCGGCGGCGCTTTTGGCACGTTGGAAGCCCGGCCGGGACGTGACGCGAAGCACAGCCGGGCGTGGCGCCGTACCGATCGGAACGGCGCCGTCTGTCACATAGCAGATCGACGCGGATGCGGCGCGTAACACATTGATAGTTGCTTGACTTCCTCGGTTCGGTGCCTATGCTCAGGAAAGGGGGCACGGCTATGGTGCCAGGGGATTTCTCGGGCGATCGCGTGACACCGCGCGTAGCCCGCCGACGATTCTTGGGTTGCGCCTCGGCGGTTGGCGCCGCGGTGGCCTTTTCGTGCAACCGTTTGGTCCGCGCGCAGCCCGCACCGCTCGCAACGATGCCCGTGGCCGACGGCATGACCGCTGTGATCGGTCCCGAACGCGACTGTGCTCGTTGCCGACACCGCCGACGGGGTCGTCATGGTCGACGGCGGCGAGGCCACCTGGTCCGACGCGCTGCTCCGCACCGTAGGCGATCGCGCCGGCGGCAAGCCAATCCGAGCGCTCTTCAATACTCATTGGCACCCGGAGCAGACCGGCTCCAACGAGACGCTCGGCGCGCGGGGCACCGAGATCATCGCGCACGAGAACACCAAGCTGTGGCTTGGAACCAAGGTCGATGTGCGTTGGTCCGGCAAGTCGTACGCACCGTTGTCGCCCGCGGGGCGTCCCGCGACCACGTTCTACGACGCCAATGACGTCACGAGCTTTCGCTTCGGTGAGCGCCGCGCTGAGTGCGGCCATCTGCTGAAGGCCCACACGGACGGGGACATCTACGTGTTCTTCCCCGACGCGAACGTGCTCGCGGTCGGCGGCGTCGTCTCGAACGACCGTTGGCCGGTCATCGACTGGTGGACGGGCGGCTGGCTCGTCGGGTTGGTCGATGCGTTCGAGACGTTGGTCAAGGTTGCGAACAACGGCAGCCGCATTGTTCCCGGCAGCGGTCCCATCATGTCGTTTGCCGACCTCAAGGCGCACCAGGCGATGTATCTGACGATTTTCGATCGGCTGCAAACGCTGTTCACTGAGGCACGCGACATCGCCGAGGTCTTGGCTGCGAAGCCGACGGCGGAGTACGACGCGAAATTCGGAGATCCGGAGCTGTTCTTGACGCTCGCCTTCAGTAGCTTTTGGGGCCACCTGCGTGACGGCCACGACCGCAGATTGCGGAGCGGTGCCTGATGTTGCCTACACCGCGTAACCTTGCCCTGACCGCGCTCTGTGGGAGCGCCTTCCTGGTCGGTTGCGAACGAGCCGGATCGCCCGAGCAGTTGCGGGCGGAGGCAGGCGAGCATTGGCCGCTGCTAACGAAGTACTGCGTCGAGTGCCACAACGACGTCGACCTGACAGCCAATCTCTCGTTCGAAGCGATGCGTCCCGACGCAATCGCGGAGAATGCCGAGACGTGGGAGCGTGCCGTGCGGCAGCTGCGCAGCCGGACGATGCCGCCGGCGGGCGGGCTGCGACCGGACAATAGAGAGACCGACGGCTTCGTCGCGTGGATGGAGGCGAGCCTCGATCAAGCCGCGACGCCCTATGCGGGGCACGTCGAGCTGCATCGTTTGAACCGAACCGAGTACGCCAATTCCGTCAAGGCGCTCTTGGGAATCGATGTCGATCCGGGGATGCTGCCCGTCGAGGATCAGCAGGACGGTTTCGACAACATCGCCAAGGCGCTACAGGTGTCCCCATCATTCGTCGAGCAGTATCTCGAAGCCGCGCGCACGTTGAGCGCGACGGCCGTGGGCAATCCGTTCCCGCGCCCCGTCGGCGTGTCGCTGGCGGCCGGGAATGCGCGCGATCAGCAGTATCACATCCCCGGCTTGCCCCTAGGCACGCGCGGCGGCGCCGTGTTCGAGCACAACTTCCCTAGCGACGGCGACTACCTGCTGCATATCGGCAATTTGATCGGCGGCACGCACCGGCCGGGCCAAGAGCACGTCAACACGGTCATCGGCCTATTGGACGGCAAGAAATTCTTCGAGCTCGAAATCGGCGGCGGCGAGGATTCGGTGCAGCTCGACCAACTGCGTGCGCCCGCGGTCGAAAAGGTCAACGCGCGACTCAAGAGTATTCCGTTCAGTACCACGGCGGGTGTCCACAGGCTCGGCGTGACATTCCTGCACCGCTCGTACGCGGAGTCGGATCGCGTCCTGCCGTCGCTTGTGCCGGGCGACGGGCAAGAAGCCGTCATGACGTTGAGTGGCGTCGAGGTTTTCGGGCCGGTCACACCGCACGGCTTGAGTGCGACACCGAGTCGCGACCGAGTCTTCGTTTGTTACCCGAACGATGCCTCCGAAAACCGTGCGTGCGCAGAGCGGATCGTCGCCAATATGGCGCGGCGAGCCTTTCGCGGCGTATCGGCGGACGAAGACTGCGCCGAAGTTCATGCGCCTCTACGAGCTTGGCGAAGCGGAAGGCGGATTCGAAAACGGCATCAAGTTTGCGCTCTCGGGCATCCTGGCTCATCCGAAGTTCCTCTATCGGTTCGAGCCGGCGCGCGAGGAGCTGGCGCCGGGGTCGTCCTACGCGTTGAGCGGCGTCGAGCTCGCGTCGCGCCTGTCATTCTTCCTGTGGAGCGCCGCTCCCGACGAGCAACTGCTCGACGCTGCCACCGTCAATGCGTTGCGGGATCCCGTGCAGATCGAGCAGCAAGTTCGGCGCATGCTCGCCGATTCCCGTTCGGAAACGTTGGCTACGAACTTTGCCTATCAATGGCTCGGGCTTGCGAAGCTCGACAATCTGGCTCCGGATCCCTTCGTCTTCGGCGACGTGTACGGCAGCATCCGTTCGCTCTTCGTGGAAGAGACTTGGCGCTTCGTCGATAGCATCTTCCGAGAAGATCGGAACGTGCTCGACCTGTTGACGGCCAACCACACGTACGTCAACGAGCGCCTCGCGTTGCACTACGGCATCAACGACGTTCGCGGCACGCGGTTTCGCCGCGTCGAGTTGGCAGACGAGGCGCGCTTCGGCCTGCTCGGAAAGGGTGGCGTGCTGTTGGCGTCGTCATATCCCAACAGGACGTCGCCGGTGCTGCGCGGAGCGTGGGTGCTCGAGAAGATTCTCGGAACGCATCCTCCGCAGCCGCCGCCGGGCGTCGAAGGCCTCGTCGAGAATGTCGACGGCGAGCTCGCGAGAACGGTGCGCGAGCGCCTCCAAGCGCACCGCAGTAGCCCTTCCTGCAATGCCTGCCACGGGATACTCGATCCGCTCGGCTACGCGTTGGAGAACTTCGACGCCGTGGGTCGCTGGCGCGACAAGGACCGCGAGGCCGGTACGGCGATCGATTCGTCCGGCGTGCTGGCCGACGGCACGCCCGTCGACGGCCCGGTCGCACTGCGACAAGCGCTCGTCGAGCGCCCAGAGCAATTCGTTCAAACGCTCACCGAGCGACTGATGACATACGCTCTCGGGCGGTCGCTCGACTATCGGGACATGCCGACGGTGAGACGCATCGTGCGCGAGGCGGGGGCCGAAAACTACCGCTTCTCTGCAATCGTGCTCGGCATCGTGACGAGCGATCAGTTCTTGATGCAGGGTGTTCCGCTACCGGATCTCGACACGGGCACCGTTGCGCAATCGGGCGAACGATGAAGCCTGACTTCGGAAAGCGACGAGGAGACGAGCCATGTTTCTGACCAAACGGCATCTTCCACGCAGGACATTTCTACGCGGCATCGGCGCGGCCATTTCATTGCCGCTGCTCGACGCTATGATCCCGGCAGGGACCGCGTTGGCGCAGACGGCGGCCGCGCCGAAGCCGAAGACGGGTTTCTTCTATTTTCCACATGGGGCGGTCTACGATCGCTGGACGCCGCAAGCCGCGGGGCGCAGCTTCGGGCTGCCGCAGATCTTGGCGCCGTTCGAGAACCTCCGCGATCAAATGACGGTCGTCAGCGGGTTGCGCAACAAAGCCGCCGAGGGCGCGGGCGTGCACTCCGTAAATCCCGGAACGTGGTTGGGCTGCACGTCGCCGTTCCTGCCGAATCTCGACAAGTCGCAAGGCGGGAAGTCCGCCGACCAGATCATCGCTGCGCACATCGGTCAAGACACTCCGTTCCCGTCGCTGGAATTGTGCATCGAGCCGCGCGGCTCGACCGGCACGTGCAGCAAAGACCTGGGTTGCGGATTGGGATCGACGATTTCGTTTCAAAGCCTGCTGCAGCCGCTGCCGATGGAGCACAACCCGCGTAAGGTCTTCTTCCGTTTGTTCGGGCAGGGAGACACGGCGGCCGAGCGCGAGGCCATCATCCTGCAGGCGAGCAGCCTGCTCGATCTAGTGAGCGAGAGCTCGGCGTCGGTGCGAGGCCGCCTCGGCGCTACCGATCGCGCGCGCCTCGACGATTACCTGAGCTCGGTGCGGGAGATCGAGCGACGCGTTCAGATCATGTTGGATCAGGATTTCTCGAGCTTCGACTTGCCCGATGCGCCGGCGGGTTTGCCGGCGACCTTCGACGAGCACATCAAACTGATGCTCGATCTGGTCGCGCTTGCCTACCAGGCCGGCCTCACGCGAGTCGTGACGTTCATGATGGCCGCCGAGGTCAGCATGATGACCTACAATCAAGTCGGCATCTCTGAAGCCTTCCACCCGCTGTCTCACCATCAGAACAATGCGGAGAAGATGGCGAGGCTCGCGGTCGTCCAGACGTATCACTCGCAAGTGTTCGCCGGCTTCCTCGATAAGCTCAAGAACACACCGGACGGCGACGGGTCGCTGCTCGACCACTCGATCCTGCTGTACGGCAGCAACATGAGCAATTCGAATCTCCACAATGCGGATCCGCTGCCTGCGGCGGTCTTCGGCCACGGCTACGGGCGCATCAACGGCGGCCAGCATCTGAAGTACGCGCAGGACACGCCGCACGCGAACCTCATGCTGACGCTGCTCGAGCGCGCCGGCGTCCCGCAGGAATCGATCGGCGATAGCAACGCCGAGCTTGCGGAGGTCTGAGATGCGCGGGGGAATACGTCCGATTCGAGCTGCGGCGGTGTCGCTGCTCTCCTTAAGCTTTGCTGCGGGCGCGACGGCCGCTTCGTTGCCGGACCTCGTCGAATCGATGCAGCGTGAGGAAGCGCTGCGTGCCGTCGCTGCCGGCGCCGACGTGAACGAGCGCTCCGTTGACGGGACGACGGCGTTGCAGTGGGCGGCCTTTAACGGCGACCTCGAGCTCGTGAAGCTCTTGATCGCGCGCGGTGCCGATGCGAAGGCTCACAACGACTACGGCATGACGGCCATCGCGGCGGCCGCCGTCGAAGGCGACTACGAGATCGTGAAGGCGCTCGTCGACGCTGGCGCGAACGTCGAGTCGGCAAACGCCGAAGGCCAAACGGCGTTGATGGTCGTGGCGAGAACGGGCCACGTGAAGACGGCCGAGTTGCTGCTCGAGCACGGCGCGGACGTCAACGCCAAGGAGCAGTGGGGCGGGCAAACGGCTTTGATGTGGGCCGCTGCGCAGCTGCAGCCGGCGATGATCCGCCTGTTGATCGAGCACGGTGCCCGCGTCGACGAGGTCGGCCATGCGCACGAGTGGCAGCGTTGGCAGTCGTCGGAGCCGCGTCTGAAGCAACTCCACGTCGGCGGCTTCACGCCGCTGTTGTACGCCGCGCGCGGAGGTTGCGTTGCGTGCGTGCAGGCGCTCGTGGCCGGCGGCGCCGATCTCGAGCTAGGCGATCCGCGCGGCATCACGCCGTTGGTGATGGCGCTGCTGAACAGGCATTTCGATACCGCGGCTGCGCTGATAGAGAGCGGCGCCGACGTCAATCGTTGGGACTGGTGGGGCAGGAGCCCGCTATACGTCGCCATCGAGCTCAATCAGATTCCGGATAGTCGACGCCGTGACCTTCCGGCGCTGGATCAGCACACCGGCCTCACCGTCGCGCGCATGCTGCTCGAGCGCGGAGCCAACGTGAACATGCGGCTCAAGCAGCAGCCGCCGATGCGCTCGGACCCCGGCGATCGGGGCCTAACGGATGGCAGCCCCGACATGCTCGTGATAAACACGGGCGCGACGCCCCTGCACCCCGCGGTCAAGGCGAGCGACGACGAAGCCGTCAAGCTACTGCTCGAGTACGGCGCCAACCCCTCGGCGGCGAACGTCTTCGGTATCACGCCGTTTATGGCGGCTGCGGGAGTCGGCCATTGGTACGGCTTGTTCATCGCCTATCCGCTGATCGGGCATTACAAGACCGGAGCGGACGCCGTCGAGACGATGAAGCTACTGGTGGCGGCTGGCGCAAAGACCGAGGGCCGGACCACCGACCTGAGCCTCGGCTATCAACGAGCCCGAGTCGCCGGTTTGACGGCCGCGCATGGTGCCGCCTTCCAGGGGTGGCCCGAGGTCATCCAGTATCTCTACGACCTCGGGCTCGACGTCAACGCCGCGCAGACAAGTGCCGACGGCATGACGCCGAAGGACGTCGCGTTGGCGGAGCAGAAAACGGAAACGGCTGCGCTCATCGACAAGTTGCTAACGACACAGCAGGTGGCGCAGAGCCGTTGACGCATCCGGATCGAACCGTCGGCCTCATCTGAGTCTTGTTTCTTCGCAGGGCGGTGGGCTTCGGTCGACGCGCCCCGCGCCTTCTTTTGATCGGTCGCCAGAGGCCGACAGATGACAGAGCCGCTGCCGACACCCAACGCCTACGACGATCCGATGAGATCTGGAGATCGGCAAGGTCGCGAAGAAGGTCTACCACTCGAGCGAAGTCGTGGCCGACACCGCGGTGCCCACCCGCGCGGTTCGTGCTAACTTCGGCTCACCCGCCGCCGCCACACAGGGAACTTCATGCTGCACCGTATCGCCGTCCTGGCCTTCATTTCGGCCGTTGCCGCTGGTTGCCAACCCGCGCCGCCGGATCCGAACCTCGCGCACCTCGTCGATCAGCAGGCGATCGCGCAGCTGATAGCGGGCACCTATCCCAACGCGCTCGACACGGCCGATTTCGACACCTACGCCGCGCTCTACACCGAGGACGGCGAGCTCACGTTACAAGGCAACACGGTCAAGGGCCGTGCCGCCATCAAGGGGTTCGTCGCGGCACTCCCCACCGAGCCGCGCGTGATCCACCCCATCACGAACCTTTCGTACACGATCGACGGCGATACGGCCACGGGTGGCGCCTACTGGCAGGACGTCGGGCTCGTGGACGGCGCCCCGGGTGTGGTCATCGCCGGCCGTTACGAGGACACACTGCGCAAGGTCAACGGCAAGTGGCAGATCGCTAAACGCAGCATCGTCATCGAGTTCGCACCGCCCGCGGCCGCGCAGTAACCTACGCCAACGCGGTGCGCTCCTGCTGGGACGCACCGCGTTTTTCCTTTGGGAGCTACGCAATGCTCGTCACGTTCCGCACCAACGCGTACGCGAACATCACGATGTTCGGTGACGTGGCAAAACAGTTGCTTGAGCTGCTTCGCGCCGCAGCAGCTAACAAGGCCGATGTGATGTGGGATAGGGGCTCGATGCGATAGCCCGCTGCAGCTGGTTCACTGCTGCACGTCTTGCGTTTTGTGACCGTCTTGTGGGGACATAGGCTCTTGGCATCGTTGGGGAGTTGCGCGATGACGCGAAATCTGCCGGCTGTCTTGGCCCTCATGGCGTTGGCGGCGCCGGCCCTCGGACACCACTCGGAAACCGCCGAGTTCGACCAGAACGTTCCGGTCAAGGTCACCGGCACCATCGTGAAGGTGGAGTGGCTGAACCCGCACGTCTGGTTCTATGTCGACGTGCCGGACGACAAGGGCAACATCACGACGTGGGGATTCTCCGGCGCGCCTCCGGGCGCGCTGATGCGTCGCGGGATCACGAAAGACGTCTTGAAGATCGGTGCCGTCGTCAACGTCGAAGGCTCCCGCGCACGTGACGGCTCCAACAACGCTTCGGGCCGCAGCGTCACGTTCCCCGACGGAAGAAACGTGTTCACGGCGACACAGGAGGGCGCGCGATGAGAAGGTCGATGTTAGTGTCGAGCGTCCTTGCCGCCGCGATCATTTTGAGTGCGGCTACCAACGCGAACGCACAGAACGTTCCTCGCATGGCGGACGGCAAGCCGGATTTTTCCGGGATCTACTCGCCGCCTTCGACGGTGAACGCGACGGGACCGCGCGGCAACCTGATCTTCAACGCGGACAAGATGGCTCCCGTGAAGCCAGGCGCGGAAGGATTGCTATACGAGGCGCGCAACGGCGATCCGCGCCACGACGAGCCGCGCGCGATGTGCCTGCCGGCCGGCTTTCCGTCCGGCATGCTCTACATCCTGCCGATTCAGATCGTGCAGAACCCCAAGAACATCGTGATCATTCCAGAGCTGCAGCGCGCGGCTCGCATCATTCCGACCGACGGGCGCCCGCACCGCGAGGGCATCGAGCCGTCGTACTACGGAGACTCGGTAGGGAAGTGGGAGGGCGATACGCTCGTCATCGACACGGTGAACTTCAAGCGCTGGATTCTCGACGACTATCACTACACCGATCCGACGAAGACGCGCTGGCACAGCGAGGAGCTGCATACGATCGAACGCCTGACGCGCGACGGTGATAAGTTGCGCTACCAGATCACGATCGACGACCCGAAGATCTTCACGCGGCCGTTCTCGCAGGACTTCGAGCTGACCTTGCGCCCGGACTGGGAGCCGCTCGGTCTGCTCGAGTACGTGTGCGAGGAGAACAATCGCTGCGCCGGCGGCAACTGCCGCCCTTCGGACGCGCAAGTCCCGCGGTGAAAGCTATCCTTCTCGCACCGACCGCACTATCCTCGCTCGCGCACCGATGAGACGGTGAAACGTCGCAACGAGGCTGTCGCCGACACCAGCCCTTCTCGAGGAGAGCGCCCCATGAACATCTCGCGCAGGCCCACTCGTTGGCTCACGCTGCTTTGTTTGGCACTACCATTCCTCGGTGGTTGCGCGGATGGGGAACCCGGCAGCACACGCGCCCACTGGGTCGCCACGTGGGGTGCGAGTCCTTTCGGTTTCGTGGCGTTCGGCCCGGCACCTGCACCGGCATCTTTCGTCAACCAGACCGTGCGGCAAAAGCTGCGCATCAGCGTCGGCGGCGAGCAGGTGCGCGTCCGCTTCTCCAATGAGTTGGGCACGTCCCCGCTCGTGATAGGCGCGGCCACGCTCGCGCCGGCAGGGCGTGACGCCGCGATCGACACCGCGAGCCTGCGCAAGCTGACGTTCGGCGGCGCGGCCTCGATCACGATTCCGGCCGGAGCGCCCGCACTCAGCGACCCGGTCGATCTGGCTTTGGCGGATCTCGCCGAGATCGCGATCAGCATCTATCTGCCCGACGAGACCGCGCCCGCGACGATGCACATGGGGCGCAGCGCGTACGTTTCCGGCGCCGGCGACTTCACACAAGTCGCCGATCTGCTCGGCGCGGAGCTGACGACGAACCACGTCTTTCTGACCGGCGTCTACGTAAGCACGAGCGAAAGTGTCGCGGTCGTCGCCGCGCTTGGCGACTCGATCACCGACGGCGCCGCATCCACGCCGCACTCCTACAACAGTTGGCCCGATCATTTCGCAACGCGCCTGGCCGCCGCCAACGTCGCCGTCGTCAATCACGGCATCTCGGGCAACCAGGTGCTGAGCGACGGCGCCGGCGTCAGCGCGCTGGCGCGTTTCGATCGCGACGTGTTGTCGACACCGGGTTTGACTCACGTGATCGTGCTCGAAGGCATCAACGACATCGGCACCGGCGGCTTCAATTTCCCAGGCTCCACCGGTCCCGTGCCGGCCGAGCGCACGGCCGCTGACCTGATCGCCGGCTACCGACAGTTGATCGCACGAGCGCACGCGAGCGGCCTGAAGATC
Organism: uncultured Gammaproteobacteria bacterium; assembly: GCA_963714705.1. Lineage (GTDB taxonomy): Bacteria > Pseudomonadota > Gammaproteobacteria > Steroidobacterales > Rariloculaceae > FEN-1219. The sequence continues at coordinate 32,851 of CAVQPJ010000015.1, read as the reverse complement.
TACGGCGCGACGCTGACACCGTTCGAGGGCACTTTTGCGGGTTACTACACGCCGGCGAAAGACGAAGTGCGTCTCGCGACCAACGAGTGGATTCGCGGCAGCGGTGAGTTCGACGCGGTGATCGACTTCGAAGCGGCGATCCGCGACGACGCCAACCCGCGCGTGATGCGCGCCGAATATGACTCCGGCGACAAGTTGCACCCCGGCGACGCCGGCTACCGACGGATGGCCGACGCGATCGACGCTGCGCTGTTCCGCTGAGCGCCCCGTCGCACACGACCCGGCCGCCTAGGGCGGCGGGGTCAGCGTGAACTTGCCGTCGACGATCGGATTGCGCTCCTCGCCCTCGCAGTCCTCGTGCACCATGCGGTCGATGTGAGTCTCGCGGCGGTACGAGCGCTTCATGTGCCAAGGCTCGGTCAGATTGGCCGGATCGGTGATGGTCATCTGGTTCTCGAGCAGCCCGTTGTCGAGCATCCGAATCCTCTCGACGAAGTGCGCGTCGGGGCTCAAGAAAGCAATCATCTGCGATTCCTCGATCCCGCCGAACGCGATCACCGCCGAGCCCTCTCGTCCCGGAAACGCAGATTTCACGGCGATCGTGTCGATCACGAGCGTGTCGCCTTCCCAGCGGCCGATCGAGTCGCCCCATGGCGTCGGCCAGACGTCGCCTTCGGGCGGGTGGTCGCGGCCGTCGGTGTAGACGTGGCGGATCTCGCGGCTCGAGAAGATCAGCGCGGTCTCTTTCGGCGTCGGCAAGATTTCGAACATCAGCGGCGACTCGAGCATGATCGTGGGAAAGCCGAATGTGCACGCAGTTACGGCGCCGCCCGGGTCGATGCCGTCGCGCATCGCTTGCATCGCCTTGCGCTGGATCTCGACGACGCGGTCGATCGCCGTCTGCGACTCGGGCTTGAGAGGCGGCGACCACTCGAGCTCGTTCAGCACTTGCTCGAGCGATTCGTAGAAGCCGCCGTCCGGGCTCGGCGTCGCGCCGACGTTCTCCCACTGGCCGCTCCAATCCGGAAGGCGGTCGATGTCGGAGTCGCAGCCGCACACGAGCAGCAGCGCCGCGGCCACTGCGGCACACTGCGATCTCATCGAACTGGCTCCGGCGCGGCGAATCGCGACCCGACGAGCGGGCCGTTCGGCCCGATGCCGGAAAGGTACTGACCGCCTTTGATGCCCTCGCGCATTGGATGGATCGACAGCGTGATCGCGTCGCCGGGCTTCAACGTCGAGGGCCGCCAGCCGGCGCGTGCGAGATGCTCGGGGCTCGTCATCTCGATGCTCCATTGTTCTTCGGCGCCGCTTTTGTTCTTGACGAGCATCTCGATGAACACGTGCGGGTTGGTCCAGCGGAATTCCTTGACGGCGCCCTCGAGCGTGGCCGTCGTCGACTGGTCGAACATCGCGAACGAATGGTGCGCGAGCGCCGCGCTCGTAGTCAGCAAAGCTGCGATCGCGATGCATGTTCGAGTCGGCGCTGAGCTCATTCGTAGTCGATCCGCCAGCCGACGTTGCGCTCGCGCGCGCAGGAGCGAAGACCGTTGACGTTCCAGCTCACGATTCGCATGTCCCCGCTAGACTGGGGTATCGCGGGGATCGTGCGCAACGCGTCTCGTTGTTTGGCCGGCCGCGCTCGCTTACGCTCTCGAGCCACGACATTCGCTCTCGCTCTGATGCCCGAGTTCGGCAGGAACGGCTCATGATCGCTCGCGTTACTTTCGGCGCGTTGCTCGGCCCGCTCGCCGCGTTGCTCTTGGCGCGGCCGCTCGCCGCTGCGGAGACATTCGACTTCGGTCTTGCCACGAGCGGCGCGCGGATCGACGCCGTCGCCGTGGACGCGCGCGCGGAGTCGGCGCCGACCGTCGTGCTAGTCGGAGGGCTCGGGGGGGACGACGACAGCTCGGCCGCCGTGCGCGCGGCCGTCGCCACGTACGAGAAGAGCCGCCGCCACGCGGTGCGGCTGCTCGCAGTGCCGGTCGCGAATCCAGACGGCGTCGCGCTCGAGTTCCCACCGACCGGCGTCGCGTACCGCGAGCGCTCCGAGTCGCACGCGCTGTGGCGCTGGATCGGAGTCCAGGCGGCCGACCTCGTGCTGGTCGCGGGCGACGACGACGCCGGCCTCGCCGCCGCGCTCGGCGAGAGCGCGGCGGCGCTCATGGGGCAAATACCCGCGCGACCCTGGTCAGCAGCAGACGCCATCGCCGATCTCGGGCCGATCGCGAAATCCGCAGCGCGCGCCGAGCTCGAGCGGCGCCGCGCGCGCACTCCGCGGCAGCTCGCCGGCGAGCTCGCGCGGCGTTACGGCCGCGACTTCGACCAGCCGTGGTACATCGGCGCGATCGCGTTGATCGCGCGCGTGCGCCTCGGCGACGTCGACGACGTGCGGCGGCTCGTCGAGCCTTACGTCGACGGCACGAAGAACAGCCTCGCGCAGCCGAACTCGCTCGTGATGGCGGGGCACATCGTGTTCACCGAGCTCGCGCGCCGCACGAACGACCCGCGCTACGTCGCCGCCGTGAGCAAGGTCGGCGCCTTGGGTTTCGACGCGTCGGGGCAGATGCTCGAAGCGATGCCGTATCACAACGGGTTCAGCGACTCGGTGTTCATGGGCACCGCGATCGTCGCGCAAGTCGGTGCGCTGACCGGCGAGCGCAAGTACTTCGACATGGCCGACCGGCACCTGAGCTTCATGGAGAGCCTCGATCTGCGGCCCGACGGTCTGTATCGCCACCACCCCGAGACCGATGCGGCCTGGGGCCGCGGCAACGGCTTCGCCGCGCTCGGCCTCGCGTTGACGCTGTCGGAGGTGCCGCGCGATCACCCGGCCTACGCACACGCGCTCGCGAGCTATCGCAACCTCATGGCGGCGCTGCTGCCGCTCCAGACGCGCGACGGTCTCTGGCGCAACGTCGTGAACCATCCCGGCACGTACGCGGAGTTCTCGGGTACCGCCATGATCGGCTTCGCAATGCTTCGCGGCCTCGAAAACGGCTGGCTCGAGGGCGGCGGCTACGAGCGCGCCGTCGACCGCGCGTGGGTGGCGGTGAATTCGCGCACGTCGTCCGCGGGCACGTTCGTCGACGTCTGCGAGTCGACGGCGCGCATGGCGTCGGCCGAGGACTACCTGAGGCGTGCCGCAATCCTGGGCGAGGACGCACGCGGCGGCGCTATGGCGATGTTGTTCGCGACGGAGCTGATGGGCCCGCCCACCGCGCCATAGCCACGAAAACGCCTCGGCCGCGCGCGAGTCGCACGGTCCAGGCACCCCGCGCGAGGCACCTAGGTAGGGTGCGCCCGCGCGCCGCCGTCGAATCCCGCAGAGGAACCCCCCTCAGGCGAGGTTGCGACGATGTCTTCACTGATCGCTCGGGTTGGCGCTACGTGCGCAGGTGTCGCTTCGCTCGCCGTGCTCGGCGTCACCGCCGGTTGCGCCGATACGAGCGCCGCCGGATCGGCCCCCGTTTTTCGACTCGAAGAGGCGACGATCGAGGAGATCCAGCGGGCGATCCTCGGCAAGCAGGTGACGTCGACGGAGCTCGTCACGCTCTATCTGGACCGCATCAAGGCCTACAACGGCACCTGCGTGCAGCAGCCCGACGGTATCCTCGGTGTCATCGAGACGATTCCGCACGCCGGGCAGATCAACGCGCTCTCGACGCTGAATTTGCGGCCGGCGTCGCGCGCCAAGTGGGGCTTCGACGAGCGCAAGGCGCGCAGCATGACCGATGCGGTCGACGCGGATCCCGGCATGCCGGACGCGCTCGAGATCGCTGCCGCGCAGGACGCCGAGTTCGCGCGCACCGGCCGGCTCGCGGGACCGCTGCACGGTGTCGTGATGGCCATCAAGGATCAGTACGACACGTTCGACATGCGGACGACGTCGGGCGCGGACGCGCCCTACGCGAACGATCGCCCTCCGGACGACTCGACGTTCGTTACGCGGCTGCGCGCCGCCGGCGCGATCATTCTCGCCAAGTCCAACTTGGGCGAGTACGCCTCGGCCACACCGCGGAGCTCGTTCGGCGGCACGTTCTGCAACCCTTACGACACGGAGCGCATCCCGCGCGGCTCGAGCTCGGGATCCGGCTCCGCCGTGGGCGCGAACCTCGTGACGTGCGCGATCGCAGAGGAGTCCGGCTCGTCGATCCGCGGCCCGGCCAGTGCGGCGAGCGCGGTCGGCATCGCGGCGACCGAGGAGCTCGTGAGCCGTGACGGAATGATTCAGATCGGTATCAACACGCGCGTTGGCCCGATCTGCCGCACGGTCGAGGACGCCGCCAAGGTGCTCGACGTGATTGCGGGCTATGACCCGAAGGACGAGCTCACGGCATTCACCGTCGGCCGCATGCCGAGCCAACCGTACGCCACGTTCGCGCGCGAGACGCGGCTCGACGGACTGCGCATCGGCGTCGTGCGCGAGTACATGAGCAAAGCGTTGTTCACCAAGGAGGACGAGCAGACCATCGATCTCGTGAGCGCGGCCGCGGCGGAGCTCGGCAAGCTCGGCGCGACGGTCGTCGATCCCGGCGCGGACGGGGATTTGTTCTCCGCTTGCTTGCAAACCTACGTCGCGCAAGACGACAACATCTTGTTCACGCGCCGCTACCCGGAGCTCTTCCCGGTCGACGAGGCGGGTAAGCCGACCACGGATCACACGACCAAGCTCCTCGACGTGAAGCTCGACCCGTCGCTGGTGCCGCAGAAGCTCACGCTGCGCGACCTCGGTCAGAACGATGCCGAGGGCCAATCGAAGTACATGCTGAATCTCTACTTGCGTGAGCGCGGCGACGCGAACATCAAGAGCAACGCCGATCTCATCGCGAAGGCCACCTACTACGACGAGCCGAAGTTCCGCACCCCGAAACGCGGTCGCGAGAATACCGAGCAAGACATGCAGTACGACATGTCGAAACGCATGCTGCGGCGTTTCTCGATACAGCAGATGATCCTGCAGTGCATGGCGCAGCAACAGCTCGATGCGCTCGTGTACCCCACGGCCAATCTTCCGCCGACCAAGCTCGGCGCCCCGGGCGGCCCACAGGCGAACGGGCGCGCCGGCGTGTGGAGCTTCCTCGGCGCGCAAGGTTTCCCGGTCATCACGGTGCCGGCCGGATTCACGACCGAGGTCTACGATTGGATCCGCGACCCTAATTCCCCCGAGATTCCCGAGGCCGCGTTCGTCAATCCGAACGGCGGCGGCGGGGGTGGCGGCGGGAACCAGCGCACCGAAGCCGACCGGCGCATCCGGCTCGTCGGGCCCACCGCGGCGGAGCTGCCGGTCGGCGTCGACTTCGTCGGTAGGCCGTTCGACGAGCCGCTACTCCTTCGAATCGCGTCGGCGTACGAGGCGGCGACGAAGCACCGCAAGCCGCCGCCGGAATTCGGACCGCTGCCGTGAGAGCAGCTTGTTTTTCGGTCAGCGCGCGTACGAGATGCGGTAGACGACGTCGCCATCGTCGTCGCTCAACAGCAGCGCGCCGTCGTTCATTGCCGTCACATAGGAGGGCCGGCCCCAAGGCTTGCCATCTGGCGCGATGAAGCCCACGAGGAAGTCGACGTACTCGCCCGTCGGCACGCCATTCTCGATGCGCACACGCACCACCTTGTGACCCGTGCGGTCCGCGCGGTTCCACGAGCCGTGGAACACGGCAAAAGCGTCTCCGACGTACTCGGCCGGGAACGCGGAACGCCCGGACGTGGCCGTGTAGAACGCGAAGCCGACCGCCGCCGAGTGTGCCTCGTACGGCACGTCGGGTGTGATCGTCTTGCCCTTCAAGTCCGCGCGCTCGCCCGAGTGCCTCGGATCCTCTTTGTCGCCCATGTAGTACCAAGGCCAGCCGTAAAAGCCGCCCTCGCGCACGCGCGTTGAGTAGTCGGGCACGAGGTTGTCACCGAGCCCATCGCGCTCGTTCACCGTGCACCATGGATCGCCCGTGCCGGGCTGTATGGCGAGCGCCACGCAGTTGCGTATCCCCGTAGCGTACGGCTTGCCGGGTCGATTCGCGCTCACGTCGAACACGAGCAGGTCCGCGCGGTTCTCCTCTTGTCCCCACGCGGCGCCGATGCCTCGCTCGGCTTCCCACGCTTTGATCTCATCCGCCGATTTCTTGGGCATGTCTTCTGCGACGTTCGACAGAGAGCCGACCGCAACGAACATGCGCCGGCCGTCCGCTGAGAACGCAAGGTCGCGCGTGTAGTGGCCGCCTCCCGTCGAGGCGAGCTGGCTCACCACGACCTCCGGTTCACCTGTCGCTGTGCCGTCGCCCGAGCTGTAGCGGAAACGAACCACGCGATTCATCTCGGCCACGTACAGCCACTGCGGTGCCGCGCCGGCGGGGTAGAACTGCATGCCGAACGGCCGCGTCAATCCGCTCGCAAACACCGTCGAGCTCGCGACGCTCGTTCCGTCCGCGGAGGGCTTGAGCAGCTTGATGCGACCTTGTCCCGTCTCGGCGACGAAGATGTCGCCGTTCGGAGCGACGCGCATCACGCGCGGCCCGTCGATGTCGCGTGTGAAAACGTCGACCTTGAATCCGGGCGGCAGCTTCAACGAGGCGTCGCCTGGCTTAGCCACGACGGCGGGAAAATCGCGCGCTGAAGGCGTCGCAAACGGTGCCGGTAACCCCGCGACGTCGATGCGATGCGTGCGTCCGGGAGCGTCGTCTTGCCAGCGGGATTGCGCGCCCACGTGACTGGGCGACAACGCCAGCGATACCAGCAGAAGGCAAAGTCCGGCACTCGATGACAACGAGCGGTGATTCATGGCGTTCCCCCTCAAGCATTGGCGCGCAGACACCCAATACTACATGGCCGCCCCCGCCAGGATCAGCCCGAAGACGCGCTACCACGAGGTCTGTGGTATTTTCGGCGTGTCATTCCTTGGGAGGGGATTGCGTGCGGCCGCTACGGATCGTCGTTCGAGCGAGAGCGGGTATCACGGCGGCTTGTTGCGCCCACCTCCTGGCCGGCTGCGGTGGCGCGGATCCTTCGCCGGGACCCGCTGCGAGCGCCGCGCCCTCGGCCGCGCCCGCAACGCAGAGCGTCGCGGCCGCGGACTGGCCGTCGTACAACCGGACGCTGGCCGGCGACCGGTTCTCGCCGCTCGCCGAGGTGGATCGCGGCAACGTCGCGCAGCTTCGCGTCGCGTGCACTTATGTGCTGCCGGAAGTGTCCGCGATGCAAGCGGGCCCGATCGTCGTCGGCGGCACGATGTACTTCACCACGGAGAGAAGCTCTTACTCGATCGACGCAGCCACGTGCGCGGAGAAGTGGCGGGTGGAGCGACAGAGCTCGCGCCCGTCGCCGCTCGGCGTGCAGCGCGGCTTCGCGTACCTCGACGGCAGGCTTTTCAGGGGCACGTCCGACGCTCACGTGCTCGCGCTCGACGCAGCCGATGGGCACACGCTCTGGGACGTCACGATGGACGTCGCGGCGACGCCCGGCGTCTCGATGCCGATGGCGCCGATCGCCGCGAACGGCCTCGTCTTCATCGGTAATGCCGGCGGCGACCAGACGGGTGTCACGGGGCACGTGTACGCGCTCGACGCGCGCGACGGCCGCGTCGTTTGGCGCTTCGACGTCGTGCCCGACGAACCCGCGGTGCGAGCAACATGGGCAAACGCCGACCGTTATCCGATCACGGGCGGCGCGTTCTGGACGTCGTTCGCGCTCGACGCCGAGCGCGGCGTGCTGTACGTGCCGGCCGGCAACCCCGCACCCGACTTCGACGTGGAAGCCCGCGGTGGCGATAACCTGTACGCAAACTCGCTGATCGCGCTCGACGCCGCAACCGGCCGATTGCTCGGGTACAACCAGCTCGTCAAACGCGATGCTCACGACTGGGACGTGAACGCGCCGCCGATCCTCGCGACGACACGCGGGGGCAAGACGATCGTCGCGTCCGCGAACAAAGACGGGCTGTTGTCCGTGCTCGACCGCAGCGCCCTCGCGACTACCGCGGATCTCGGCGCGCGGTTGCCGACGATCTTTCAATCGCCGACGACGACACGCGAGAACGTCGACGTGCCACTGTCGCGCACGGAACCCGTGCGCTTTTGCCCTGGTATACAGGGCGGCAACGAGTGGAACGGCGCCGCGTTCCATCCCGCGCTGAACACGTTGTACACGGGCGCCGTCGATTGGTGCGCGAACGTGCAGCTCGCGCAGGAAGTGACCGTGCCGTCGGCGGGGGCGATCTGGTTCGGCTCTGCTGTCGGCGAGATCCAAGCGCCGCCCGAAACGGCTAAAGGGTGGATCACGGCTTTCGACGCCGACACCGGCGCCATTCGCTGGAAGTTCGCCGCGGCGGCGCCCGTAGTGGCGGGGGTGACGCCGACGGCCGGCGGCCTAGTATTCACGGCGGATCTCACCGGCCGCTTCCGTGCGTTCGATGCCGAGAGCGGCGCGGTGCTGTACGAGCTCGACACGGGCCAGTCGATTGGCGGGGGAATCGTCAGCTATTCTGCCGCGGGTAAACAAAGAATCGGCGTGGCGTCCGGCATGAAGTCGGGCATTTGGCCCGGTGCCGCGACCGAGAGCCGGATTCAGGTGTTCGCGTTGCCGTAGGCGTGCGGCCACCTTATCGGTCTTCGGTGCGCTCGGCCCGGGCCAGAAGTCACTCAGGTTGCGCGCGAGGTCCGGTCTATCGCGGCAGCGATCCGGTAGACCGCATCGAGCAGAGGTAACGACAGCCCCAGCCGTATAGCCGTCCTAGCGGCGTGTCCCAGCGTCTCCTCCACTTCGAGCGGCCGGCCGGCATCGATGTCCTGGTGCGCGGAGAGCCGATGTTCGGGCGAGTGGTCCCGGAAGTGCGCTCCGATGTCGTTCAGCAGCCGGACCGCCGCCTCTTCCGTGCCGGTGCACAGCGTGGCCACGGGGAACACCACATCGTCGGTGAAGGCTACGCCGGCTCGCGCCGCGAGCTCGCGCACCTCGCGAATCAACCTGACGAGAACGAGCGCAGCGTCAGGGTCTATCAGGTACTTCCACGTGACCGCGCGCGTGGTGATCGACACGCCGGCCATTCCTACCCAGGCAGCGAACTTCGACCACTCCTGAGCCGTTATGTCCGGCACGGCTGCGGAGCGCACACCCGAGGAGTCGATGGTTTGTGCGAGGCTGCGCACGGCGTCCGGAATACCTCCGCGCAGCGCTCCGATCTGCAAGGTCACGTTGCGCGTGAAGAGCACCTCGCCCGACGGCAGCAGCTCGCCGCTCATGTTCGCGAGCGCCCCGAGAACATGGTCCGCGCCGAACGCCGCTTCCAGCAGGTCGTTCTTCAACACGCCGTTCTGGACCGAGAACGCGTAACCGATCTTCGCGTCCGCTAGTGGCCTCAGTGCCTCGGCCGTGGCGATGGCTTTGGTCGCCACGATCAGAACGTGCGCTTCACGCAACCGTGCAGGCTCGTCGATGACGTGTATGGGCGTGGAGAACCGGGCCAGTCCCGAAACTCTCAAACCCTCGCTGCGAACTTGCTCCGCCCGCCTGCCTCTCGTGAGCATGGCCACCGAGTGCCCGGCGCGAGCGAGGTGAGCTCCCAAGATGGAGCCCATCGCCCCGGCACCTAGAATTGCGAACTCGAATCGCTGCATGCGTGCAGGCGGCGTCCTATCTGCCGGACAACGGCAAGCCGTTGTCGACCATCTTACGTTGCGACGCGTTCTGGACGCTCGGCCCGGCACGCCTATCCGGCGCTGAAGCATAAGAACCGCTAAGTCGTCTCCTACGGCGGCGCAAGAAGCGCTACATTGCGCGTCGAAACCCCGAGGAATTCAGAGCAATGCCGAAACAACCGCGCGCCCGCAGTGCACTCGTCGTAGTCGCAGCCGCTTTCTGCGGCGCTGCTCTTTCCGTCGCCGAGGCGCAGCAGCCCGACTTCACCGGCCTCTGGGAGACGTACCGCGCGCCGCAGTGGCAGGGGCGCGCCTCGGGCTTCGGCGGTGCGCGGCCGGCTCTGCCGCTGACCGAAGAGGGGCGGCGCCGCGTCGAGGAGTATGGCGTGCTCGCCGGGCCGACGCGGCTCAACGGCGCCACCTTCTGCGCCGACTACGGCGTTCCGGCCATGATGAGCCTGCCCGGGTCGTACCCGCTCGAGTTCATTCAAAAGCCCGATCAGCTCACGATCATTTTCGAGGTCAACAACGAGACGCGGCGCGTCTACATCGGTGACCGGCAGCTTCCGCCCGAGCAGCGGCTTCCGAGCCGTGCGGGATATTCCGCGGGACACTGGGAAGGCAACGCGCTCGTCGTCAAGACCACTGATCTCGCCGACGGCCAGGACCAGTCCGCGAATCCGTTCTCCGAGCAGGCCACGATCGACGAACGCTTCTCGCTCGAAGAGGTGAACGGCACGAAGGTCCTGACCTATCAGGCGACGATCACGGATCCGGTCTACTACACGGAACCGATCAAGATCGAGCGGAGGTACCAGTCGTACGATGGCTTCATCATTCCGTACGGCTGCCAGGACGAGCTTTGGTACGAGCTGCTCGAGTTGCGGCGTGAGCAGTCGGAGGCGGGCAAGCCCGTCGAAGCCCGTATGAGCGACGTGTACAAGGTCCGTGAGGAACGTGAATAGCCAGGGAATGACAGACGTATCGCGGGCCGCTCGCCCGCGAAACACGAGGAGACTATCGATGCCAACGAATTTGAAGACCTTCGCCGCTGCCGCTTTCGCTTCCGTGCTCGCGCTTTGCGCGGCTGCGGCGATGGCGCATCACTCGGCCGCGCAATTCGACTTCGCGCAGCGCGTCACGATCGAAGGCGTCGTCAAAGAGTTCAACGTCACGAACCCGCACACGTGGGCGACGGTGGAGATTACGGACGACAAGCGGGGCACTCGCGTTGCGGAATACGAAGGCCACAGCGCAAGTCACTTCTATCGTGCGGGTTACACGCGTGACCTGGTGAAGCCCGGCGACAAGATCGCGATCCTGATCGCGCCGCGCAGGGACGGCGAGGACGGCGGCTTCATCCAAGCCTTCACCGCGAACGGCAAGACGATCGGCTTCGGCGGCCTGTCGCCGGAGACGGGACGGCGCACCGAGGGCGCTGCGAACTGATCGGGCTCGTCCCGCATCTCGATCTGCCGGTTGCGTTCGCCCAAAATGCCCGAGATACCAGCTACGCAGAGGAGCGCGCGCAGATCGAGAACCTGCAGGCACGCTACCTGTTCGCGCTCGATTTCAAGGATCACGATCTCTACGTAACCACCTTCACCCCGGACGGCATTCTCGACGTCGGCAACGGCGCCGTCGTCGGCCGCGAAGCGATCAAGGCGGCGGTAGCGAACATGCCCGGAGGCCGCCATCACATCACGAACCTCGTTCTCCGCGTCGATGGCGACCGGGCGACCGCCCGGTCGGGCTGGATGCACACGGGCAAGAATGCCGAGGGCCGCATGACGATTGGCGGCTTCGGTCACTACGAGGACGACCTGGTCAAAGTAGACGGCGAATGGCTCTTCGCCAGAAGGCGGATCTACAACGAAGGCCGTGAGGCCTGGGCGGCTCCGCCTGGGAATCCGGCGTGGTGAGCCCGAGCTGACCCAGTTCTAGGGTTCGGTCCCGCGATACTTCTTCTCGCCGGCGAGCACCTTGATGGGGAGCCGGTTCTCGGGCAGCGGGATCGGGCAGGTCGTGAACGGATTGAACGAGCAAGGCGGGTTATACGCCTCGTTGAAGTCGAGAATCGTCGTGCCGTCCTGCCTCAGGTCCGAGTACAGGAAGCGAGCGGCCTCGTACGTCTCGGTGCCGCTCGACGCGTCGTTGAACACGAAATAGAAACGTCCGGGCTCCGTCGTGAAGGGCCGCAGGCTCAACGTCTCGCCGTTCAGCGTGAACTCGACGATGCCTTCGGTCTCGTAGCTATCCACATCGCCGAAGGTGTTGACGACCGGCAAATTGCGCGGCGTCGCATCGGCAATGAAGCGACCGAGGACTTGGTAGTCGCGGCTGATCGGAAACCACTCGAAGCCCTGGAAGCGTCCGCGTGCGCTCGCCGTTCGGATCCCTGACGCGTAGCGACAGGCGCGTGCCGCTACGGTGAACCACTACGCTCGCCCCGTTGGCCTCTATGACGTCCGGCTCTTCCGCGCCATCGTCGCGAAGAACCATGGCCGACGCCGCGGCTTCGCCGTTGATCGTGATAGGCGCGCCGGGCGCGGGGCCGAAAGTGACCTCGTCGGACGCGACCGTGAAGCTGCCGAGATGCTCGGGCAGCGAAGCGATCAAGACCACGTCATTGTCGGGCGCGCTGCCGGCGCTTTGAGTGCCGGGCTTGAGGAAGTGCAGCCCCTCGATCGTGACCCAATTGCGCGTGTAGCTCTCCTCATGCTCCGCGCGCCACGTTTCGATCTCCATGACGACCGCGTCGTTCCACTCGAGCGGCGGCGCGGCGGTGGGTTGGCAGCCGATCGCGGTTGCGACGAGTGCGCCGACGAACGTCGCGAGCAAGAGCCGCGAAACATAGAGACTGAGTCGGATATGCCGGTTCATTGTCGAAGCATAGCAACACCGGGAACGCTCTGGCGCCCGAGGTCGCAGGGCGGGGGCTCCAAGAGGGGCGAGCCACGTTTCTGCGCTACCATGTCTACGGCCGAACTAGCCAATCAAGAGCTGCGGCCGCACGTCACCGGGGAGATCATCATGAAAACCGTTCCCACGACAACCCTTGCCTCGCTCTGCCTCGTTCTGCTATCGAGCGCCATTGCGTCGCCGGCGCTCGCGGCCTGCGATCGCGAATGCTTGCGCGGCACGATGACCACTTTCCTCTACGCGCTCGTGAAGCACGACACGAGCAAGCTTCCGCTTGCAGCCAACGTGCGTGTCACCGAGGACGGCGTCGAGAAACCGCTCGCCCAGGTGGGGCTCGTCAGGACGGTCACGCGCTTGCGCGGCTACCGCCAGGACATCCTCGACGAGCGCGCGGGCATGGCAGGTGCGGACGTTATCGTCGAAGAGGTCGGGGCGCCGGTGCTGCTGGTCGTGCGCCTGAAGGTCGTCGACGACAGGATCGCCGAGATCGAGACCGTCGCGACGCGCAGTCGGGCGGAAGGGCTCATCTTCAACATCGACGGCCTCTCCGCGCCCAGCGAGGGGATGAATTTCGCGCCGCGGCCCGACCAGCTGTCTTCGCGCGAGGACGCGATCAAGGCCGCAATGCACTATCCGCAAGGCCTCAATGCTGCTACGACGTTCGCCGACGTGAACGCGCCGTTCGCGCCGAACGCCTATCGCCACGAGAACGGGCAGCTCATGGCCGGACCGGACTGCAAGTTCGCTCCGGGGTGCCAGAGCATCGCCACCCAGTCGCTCGCGATCTTCAACCGCCTCGGTGACGTCGAGACGCGTGTGATCGGCGTTGACGAGCGCCTCGGGATCGTCTGGCTGCGCATGGCGTGGGGCGTGAGCGAGAGCGGCGGCGATCAGCTCACGGTGTGGGAGTCGTTCAAGGTCTACGACGGGCAGATCCACGCGGTCGAGGCGTTCATGAAGATCCTGCCCGTCGAGCTGCGGAACGGTGGATGGAAGTAGCCACTGTGACCCCGCCATGTTCATAGTCGAAGCCCGCGATCTGTTCAGGAGCTACCCTCGCCCCGACCGCAAGGGTGAAATGTTCAATGCGGTCGATGGCGTCTCGCTGGCAATCGAGACCGGCGAAATCTTCGGCATTCTCGGCCCCAACGGCGCCGGCAAGACTACGACGCTGGAAATGCTGGAAGGCTTGACCGACATCGGCTCGGGCGACGCTATCGTTGCCGGTCTCGACGTGAAGACGGAACCCTACAAGGTCAAGCAACGCATCGGTGTGCAGTTGCAGGCGAACGAGTATTTCGATCACCTGTCCCTGCGCGAATTGCTGCGCCTCTTTACTGCCCTGTACGGTCGCGCCGAAGCGCCGGAAACCCTGCTCGGTCGCGTCAACCTGCTGGAAAAGGCGAACGCGAAACCGGCGAAGCTGTCCGGCGGCCAGAAGCAGCGCTTTTCCATTGCCTGCGCACTCGTCAACGACCCGCAGGTGCTGTTCCTCGACGAACCGACCACCGGGCTCGACCCGCAAGCCAAGCGCAACATCTGGGACCTGATCCGCGCTCTGAATGCGAAGGGCATGACCATCGTGCTGACTACGCACAACATGGAGGAAGCAGAATCCCTGTGCGGCCGCATCGCGATCATGGATCACGGCAAGATCATCGCGCAGGGCACGCCGCAGGAGCTGATCCTGCAACATGCGCCGGAACCGCCGTCTGCGCCACTGCACGGCAACCTGGAAGACGTGTTTCTGCACCTGACCGGTTCCGCGCTGCGCGAGTGAGACTGAAGCCCCCATGAATCTGACGTTGGTCATGACCCGCACGTTCCTGCGCTTGTTCTCGCGGGACCGTCAGGCCATTTTCTTTTCGTTGTTCTTCCCGCTGGTATTCATGACCGTCTTCGGTCTCGCCGGCAGTGGTGCAGACGATCCGATGAAGATCGGTATCGTCGACAACGCCGCCAACGGGTTGTCGCGGCAATTCGTCGCAACGCTTTCCGCCAACCCGCTGTTCGAAGTCAGCGAAGGTGACGAAGCGGCGCTGCGCGAACAAGTGATCGCCGGCGACCTGCGGCTGGCCTTGATATTGCCGCTCGGGTTCCAGGACAACGGCACACCGAGCGCGCTGACCGTGCTCGTCGATGCCGCGCAGGTGCGCGAGCTCGGTCTGATCATGCCTGCGCTGGAGCAGGCCCTGGTGGATGTGGAACGCGACCTACGCAACATCACGTCGCTGTTCAGCCTGACTGTGGAAGATGTGAAGGCGCGCTCGCAAAACTACCTGAGTTTTGTAGTGCCGGGTCTGCTTGCCTTCACGCTCATGACACTGAGTATCGGCGGCAGCGGCTTCAACATCGTGGAATACCGGCGCAAAGGCATTCTCAAGCGTCTGTTCGTCACGCCGATCCAGCCCAAACATTTCATCGGCGGGCTCGTGCTGTCACGCACGATTATTTGCATGGTCCAGTTGACGGTGCTGGTGGGGGTCGCAGTAATCCTGTTGCGCGTCGAGGTCGCGGGCTCGTTCGCGTTGCTTTACGTCGTTGGCATTCTTGGCACCGCGTTGTTCCTCAGCATCGGCTTTGCTCTCGGCAGCCTCGCCAAGACGCAGCAAGCGATCATGGCCATCGGCAACCTCGTCACCTTTCCGCAGGTATTCCTGTCGGGCATCTTCTACCCGATCGACGCATTGCCCGAGCTCATCCAGCCCGTCGCTCATCTGCTCCCCTTAAGTTTCGTTGCTACGGGTTTGCGCGAAATCATCGTCAACGGAGCGGCCGTGGGGGACATCCTGCCCACGCTCGCGGGCCTGATCGTTTGGGCCATCGTTGCACTCGGGCTCGCGATCTGGCTGTTCGTGTGGAAGGAGGTGGCCGCTTGACCAGTCGCAGCGTTCGAAAGGCAGTACTGCCGTAGCGCCCGGTCCGTTGCCTGAGCGGGCTACAATCTGCGGGCTGGAGGAACCTCGCAGTGAACGAACGCCTGATTCCCGTGCGCCAAACGTGGGCAGCGATCCTCGCGCTCGTGCTCGCGTCGCTCCTGAGTTGCGCGCTCGTCGTCGTGCGGGCGTACTACGCAGGAACCACGGCTTATCTGTTCTTCTTCTGGAATCTGTTCCTCGCTTGGGTGCCGGTCGGCGCCGCGTTAGTGTTCTACGGTCTCGCGGCGCGTCAGGCCCGCAGGTGGACGCTGCTTCTCGGGGCGGCTGTCGTTTGGTTCCTGTTCTTCCCCAATGCGCCTTACATAGTGACGGACATCGTGCATCTGCGCGAAATACCGCCGGTGCCGTATTGGTACGACATCATCTGTGTGATGGCCTTTGCGCAGACGGGCCTCTTCTTGGGTTACCTCTCTCTCTATCTCATGCAGGAGGTCATCCGCGCATGGACGGGCCGGTGGGCCGGCTGGCTGTTTGCGCTCACGATGCTGGGCTTGAGCGCCTTCGGCGTTTACCTCGGGCGCTTCCTCCGATGGAACTCGTGGGATGCACTCGTGGACCCGATCGGGACTCTGCGCGGTGTCGCACGCGTAGCGAATCCGTGGAACGACGTCCAACCACTCGCCTTTTCCACGACGTTCTTCGCGTTTTCGCTGGTTTGTTACCTGATCGTGTATTCGTTCGCCCACCTCCACGGTTGGGTGCAAAAGGCGTCGCCCCGTCCGGTTTGAGCCAGAGAGCGATCCCAAGTCGGCTCGCCGACGGCGTTCATGCCTGTCCGGGCTTGTCAATTCTCAGCGCGCGATCGCGGTATACACGCGCTCATCGAGCGGACTGCCCGTCAGCGGTTGCAGCGCATCGCGATACGCGCGCGCGTGTGCGGTCGCGACATGCGCGTCGAGCGCGTCCGGGTCTTGCCACTGCTCGACGACCGTAAAGTGATTGCCGCGCATCGCGTGCTGCAGCACATCGAAGCGAACGCTGCCGGGCTCCTGGCGGCTCGCTTCCGCGAGCTGCTGCAAGAGCGTCGGCGCTTGCGTATTCGGCGCGACGTCGACGTGCGCGACGACAAACACGTTGCGCTTGTCGGCGCCGGACTTCGCCCGGGCCAAAGTCAGCGATTTGTAGGGCCGCTCGTCGTAATCGCTGACGCGGATGGGCTGAAGCGCTTCCATGAGTTGCTGCTTCGCCGCCGTGTCGCGAGCGTCGAACGCGGCCTGGTCGAGCCAGGTCTCGAGCACGGCGAAGTGCCCGGGCCGGCCCGTCTGAGCAAGAAGCTCGACGCCCAAGCAGCCGGGCTGTCGCTCGAGAGAGGTCCGGTAGCCCGCCAGCGCCGTGCGGCCGGCTTCGTCTTCCTTGGCCCGTATCTCGACGTAACCGACCGCAAACACGGGGCCCGTGGCGGGCGCGTTCGTCGGTTGTCCCTGGACGACATACGGCATGAGCATCAAGGCGATGAGCAAAACGCGAACGGACGACACGGTGACGACCTCACTCTTGGCTCGTTGAGCACTGCGGGATCATGCCTCCCGGCGGAGCGAAAAGCGATTCCGCTTCCGTGATGCTAGGTGAAGAAGAAGCGCGTCAGGTGAAAGAACACGGGCGCCGCGAAGCTCACCGAGTCTAGGCGGTCGAGCATTCCGCCGTGCCCTTCGATCATCACGCCCCAATCTTTCGCGCCGAGGCTGCGCTTCACGGCCGACAGCGTGAGACCGCCGAGGAAGCCCATCGCCACGATCACGAACGCCATTGCGAGGGACTGCTGCCAGGTGAACGGCGTGAGCGGCCACAGCAGGCCGCCGATCAGCGTCGCGCTCGCCCCGCCGCCGATCAATCCTTCGACCGTCTTCGATGGGCTCACCTGCGGCGCGAGCTTCGTGCGGCCGAAGAGCTTGCCGAACACGTATTGCAGCACGTCGCTGAGCTGCACGATCAGCAGCAGGTAGATCACGAGCAGCGCGGACGATCCATCGTAGCCGGGGAACTCGAGGAGGATCAGAGCAGGCGCGTGGCTGATGCAGTAGACGCAGATCATCACACCCCATTGAATCTTCGCGCAGCGAGCCAGGAAGTCCTGCGTATCCGCCGCGAAAGCGGCGACGGCGGGCAGCAGCAAGAATGCGTAAACCGGAATGAAGATCGCGAACATCCCATAGCCCGCGAACGCGATCAGAACGTACTGCGCCGGCAACAGCACGAAGAAGCTCAGCGCGAGGGACGTGTAGTCGCCCGGCCGCGTCGGCGTCAGCGTGATGAATTCGCGCAGCGCGAAGAACGACGTGAAGGCAAACAGCGTGAGTGTGCCGGTTCGGCCCAGCGCGAATGCGGGCACGAGCAACGCGACCATGACCCACCACGCCTTCGTGCGCGCGTTGAGGTTTTGGATCACGGCGCGCTTCGCGTCCGTGCTCGCGCGTGCGCTCAAGACAGCGCCGACGACGGACGCGACCGCGAGCAGCGCGAGGACGCCGCCGAGGACGGCGAGCAAACGGGGATCGACGTTCATGCGGGGTTCCCCGACAGCTTGACGACTTCCGAGCGCGCGCGCTCGAGAAACGCCTCCTTCGTCTCGTCCGCGACGGCGGCGAGCGGTGCGCCGAAGCGCACGGTGCACGTGAGCGGAATCGGCAGGAAGGCGCCGCGCGGCAGGCTACGATGCAGATTCTCGAGGTACACGGGCACGAGCTCGACGCGCGGCATCGCCTGCGCGAGCCTGTACAGCCCGCTCTTGAACGGGCCGGGTAACGCGTCGCGCCCGCGCGTCCCCTCCGGGAACAGGATCAAGGACTCGCCCTCCGCGAGCACCTTCAGCAGCGGCTCGAGCGGATCGGCCGCCGGGTCCTGACGCGTGCGGTCGATCAGCACGGCGCGCAACGTGGTCGTGGCGACGTAGCGGCGGAATCCGGCGCCCCAGTAGTCGCGCGCGGCGACGGGATGCGTTCGCTCCCGCAGCTGCCGCGGCAGCGCCGCCCACAGCGCGAGCGTGTCCACGTGGCTCGTGTGGTTCGCGAAATAGATGCGCTGGCGCGGTTCCGGCGCGCAACCGATCCAGCGAGGGTAGGCGCCCACCAAGAGTTGCACGAGGCCCACCAGCGCAGACGCGGACGGTCGCACGTTCGCCTCCTAGGTTCCCGCGCGCGCTCGCAGCTCCGCCGCGATCCTGCGCGAGCGCGCCACGCACGTCACCAGCGCGCCCACCGCGACGACCCAAGCCGCGACGAGCAAGGAATGGCGGCTGCCGACGAGCGCGGCCTCGACCGCTCCGGCGAGGCATCCGACCGTCATCACGAACATTCGATGCGGCTTCGCGAGCGGCCCGCCGAAGTCCTGCGGCAGGCCCAAGGAGCCGCCGAGCACACGGATGTAGGCCGTGACCGCGGCAGCGAGCGCGCCGAGCCACCCCAGCCACGCCGCGCCGGCCGCGACGCCGAGCGCGACGATCAACAGAGAGTCCGCGATGCGATCCGGTATCTCGTTGTAGAGCACGCCCGTCGCCGTTTGGCGGCCGCCTTCGATCGCGACCATGCCGTCGAGCATGTTGCATAGGAGCCGGAGCTGGACGCACGCAGCCGCCGCCACGAACCCGATGATGCCGGGCGAAAATAGGAGCACGGCGGAGCCGAGCGCCGCGAACACCACACTCGCAACGGAGATCGCGTTCGGCGTGACCCTATTGGCGGTCAATGCGCGCGCGAGCGCCTGAGCCCAGCTGTGCGAGCGTGTTTCGAGCGGTCGGCGGTTCTGATCGTTGGCCAAACGGCTGTCCGCTGTCGGTTGCCGCCGTGAGACTAGTCGCGTGGCGGCGCGGTCGCAACGGTGCGGCGCACAGTTTGCGCGGCTGACGGTGCTCGTGCCGTCGCGCTGCGCGTGCGTGCAGGCTGGAACCGGGCGGCGACGCCCGGCGTGCCTCGAGCTGGTTGGGTCAAGGCTCCGGGCGAATGCCGACGAGCTCTGCCATGCGAGTGAGATCGGCGACCGACCGTACAGACATCTTGTGCATGACCCGCGCTCTGTGGACCTTGACGGTCTTCTCGGCCGTGCCGAGCCTCGCGGCGATCTGTTTATTGAGTCGACCCGCGATCACGTGGCGAAACACGGCGCTCTCGCGCGGCGTCATCGACGCGATGCGTCGAGATATCGAATCTGTCGTGTCGCGGAGGCGCCGGACCTCGCGATCGCGTTCCAAAGCCCGCCGGACGGCGCCGATCAGCGTCTCGCTCTCCCAGGGCTTTTCGATGAAGTCCATCGCGCCGGCCCGCATGGCCTGCATGCTCGTTTGCACGCTGCCGTGACCGCTCAGGAAGACCACGGGGTGGAAGCAGCCGGCCTCGATCAGCCGGGCTTGGAGCTCGAGACCCGAGATACCAGGAAGCACGAGGTCGAGCAATATGCAGCCGGGCGTGTCCGGGCGTATGGCATCGAGGAACGACGCCGGAGACTCAAACGACTCAACAACGAATTCGAAGCTCAAGAGACGTCTGACGGCTCGCAAGACGCCGGCGTCGTCGTCCACAACGAAGACTCTCGATTCGCCGGTCACTGGGCCACTCTCGTCACGTGCAAGCTGTCGGCCTTCCGCCATGAGACTTCTAAGGTGCCCAACCGGGCCGGTGGACGCCATTCGTAGTCGCCACAGGGCTGCACGTACATTCCGCAATGCGCGTGCGGGGGGTCGAGCGCAATACTGTGATCGCGCGTGCCTTCTCTTCGCCAGTGAAAAAGATGCCAATTCGTTCGCGTTGGGGCCAGCGGGCGGCAGTAGGCGCATGTGGTAATACTCTGGGAGGCCTGTAGTGCGGTTAAAGCGAATGTTGGTTGTACTCGGCGTGGCGTTCGTAGCGCCGGTCGCTGGCTGTGCCAGCAGCTCGCTATTCGGCTTTCCGATCGACCAGGGGGACATCGTCGCCGGCAGACAGGCATTCATCGATCATCGCTGCCACCAATGTCACAGCATCGCCGACGAGAGGCTGCCGCAGCTTGACGGGGCGGATCGTCCGATACTTCAGCTCGGCGGCCCGACCACCATCATTCGGAGCTACGCTGACCTCACGACGTCGATCATCAACCCGAATCACGCGATTTCGGAGCGGTACCGCGACCAGGAGTTGTTGCTGAACACCCAGATACCGCTCGACTCCCCGATGCCGATGCCGAGTATCGATACCATGAGCGTGCGTCAGCTCATCGATATCGTGGCCTTCCTCGACTCCAAGTATCGATTGGTGGTCGAGGACTACGAGTAGCGCGTGATCGCCGCGGAGGGTCGCGGCGCCGACCCCGCGGAAAGGGCGAACGATCGTTAGTCGTGCAACCGCGCGCCAACGCGCCGTATCTCTCATCGTGCAAGAGTAGGAATCAACATGTTGCACGATCTCCGCTATGCGTTGCGCATGATGCGCCTGCACCCCTGGTTTTCGGCCGCGCTCGTGGCCGCTCTCGCGCTCGGCATCGGGGCCAACGCGGCGGTGTTCACCCTCGTCAACGCGGTGCTGTTCAAGCCGCTGCCGTTTTCGGGCGGAGAGCGCATCGTGGCGATCTTTCATCGCAACGTGGCGCAGGGCCAGGACACGATTCCGATCGCCTATTCGGACTACCTCGAATACCGCGAACAGGCCTCGACCTTCGAGCGCCTCGAGGCGTCCATGAACACCAACGTCGCGCTCCGCGACGAGGGCAACCCGCCCGAGCCGTACAGCATGTCCCGCGTGACTCCGGGTTTCTTCGACATGTTGGGCGTCCAGCCCGCCGTCGGCCGCGGGCTCACTCCGGCCGACGCAGCGGCGGGCGCGGACCCGGTCATCCTGTTGAGCTACAGCGTGTGGCGCGACCGGTACGGGCGGTCGCCGGATGCCCTCGGGCGCAGCGTGCGGGCCGGGAACGATCTGGCGACTGTCATCGGCGTCATGCCGGAGGGTTTCGGGTTCCCGAACGCACAGCAACTGTGGATGCCGCTCGTGGACACCGAGGAGCTGCGCGATAGGTCGCGACGGAATCTGATGCTGATCGGTAAGCACAGACAAGGCGTATCGAGGGAGCAGGCCCGTGCGGATCTCGACGTGATCGCGCAGCGGTTGGCGGCGGAGTATCCCGACAACGCGGGTCTTGGCGCGAGGGTAAGCACATTCCACGAGCTCCAGAACGACGGACCGATCCGCATCGTGTTCATCCTGATGCAGGGCGCCGTGGGCTTCGTGCTGCTCATCGCTTGCGCCAACGTCGCGAACATGATGCTGAGCCGCGCGCTGGGGCGCGCGCGGGAGATGTCGGTGCGCGCGGCCATGGGCGCTTCGCGCTGGCGGATCATTCGCCAGCTGCTCGTGGAAGCCGGGCTGCTCAGTCTCCTCGGAGGAGCGGCCGGGCTGATCATCGCGCGCTTCGCCGTACGCGCTTTCGAAGCCGCCGTCGTCGACGTCGGAAAGCCGTCTTGGATCCTGTTCGAGATGGACTATAGGGTCTTCGTTTACTTCGCTGCGGCCTGCCTCGTCAGCGCGGTGCTCTTCGGGCTCATGCCGGGGCTGCACGCCTCCCGCGTCGACTTGAACGCGACGCTCAAGGAGGGCTCGCGCGATACCGGTTCCAAACGCGGCGGCATGCTTTCGGGCGCTTTGGTGGTGTTCCAGTTCATGCTGGCGGTCGTGCTCCTGGCGGGAGCTGGCCTGTTCGTCCGCGGGCTCTTCGAGCAGCGCGCCAGCCTCGAAGGTCTGCCCGCGGCGGAGGTTCTGAGCGCCAACATCAACCTTCCGCAAGACCGTTATCCCGACGACGCGGCGCGCTTCCGGTTCTACGATCAGCTGCTGACGAGCCTCGAGGGAACGCCGGGGCTACGGCAGGCCGCGCTCGTCTCCAATCTGCCCGCGAACGGTGCCGAGACCGTTGCGTATCACCTGGAAGGGGAGGCGGAAGCGGAGCCCGAAGGGCGGCCTAGCGCTCTGCGCGTGACCATGTCGCCCGGTTACCTGGGGTTGCTCGATGTGCCGATCGTAGCCGGGCGGCAGTTCGACGATCGCGACGGGTTCGAGGGCCAGGATTCGATCATCGTGACGAGCGACTTCGCAGCGCGCGTGTGGCCGGGCGAGCCGGCGCTCGGAAAGCGGCTCCGCGTTTATTCGGAGCGGCCGCCGCCGAGTGCCGGGGCCACGGCGGAGCCGCCGCAGCCTGGGCGATGGCTCACCGTCGTCGGGATCTCCGGGGACCTCGAGCAGGCGCCCAACGAGTTGCGGCCGCTGCCGCTGTTCTTCATTCCGCACGCTCCGGGAGGGCGCGCAGGAATGACGATCCTGCTGCGATCGACCGGCAATCCGGCCGCGCTTGCCGCACCTCTGCGAGCCGCCATGCGCGAGATCGATCCGGACCGCGCCTTGTCGAACGTGCGGACGCTCGAGGAGGCGTCGTACCGGCAGGGTTGGTATCTGCGGGTTTTCGGCAGCGTGTTCCTGATTTTTGCGGCCGGGGCGTTGCTGCTGGCGTCGCTCGGGATCTACGCCGTCGTGGCACAGACCACGGCGCGCCGCACGCAGGAGATCGGTGTCCGCATGGCCATGGGCGCGACGTCGCCGCGCATTCAGCAGCTCGTCATTGCGCGGGGGCTGAAGCAACTGGCCGTCGGTACCGGCCTGGGTCTCGCCATCGCCTTCGCCGTCACGCGCTTGATGGGCGAGCTTCTCTACGGCGTGTCGCCGACCGATCCCGTCGTGTTCGGCATGGTGATCGGGATCATTGCGCTCGTAGGGTTCATGGCCTGCTGGCTGCCGGCGCGCAGGGCGGCAGCGCTGGATCCGCTGAAGGCGCTGCGGCACGAGTGAGCCGGCGCATCGAGCGAGCGCCGACCTCGCTTCGTGCTGGTGAGGCTGCCGCGCCGATCGGGCTACGATCGGCGCCCTTTTTGCGAGGCGCCTGCTCGCGAGCGACTACCTTCGTTTGGCTCGCCCGCTGTCTGACGTCCCGCAGCGGGTACCATAGCTCTCTGACCCTCCAGGCTGTTGGCACCATGCTCGAGCGAATCGGCGCGATCTGTCTTTCCCTGACCCTGGTGACGTGGATCCATGCGCAGGACGTGGAGCCGCAGGCCGCGTCGCCGCTCACCTCTCGCGCCGTGATGACGGGCGACCAGGTCGTCCTCATTCTCGAAGAGACGGTGGATTGGTACCGAATGCTCGGCCTCCAGCAGCAATCCGCCACGCAGCCGAGCGACCTGCTGATCCTTTATGCCAACCGGCAGGCCGCAGACCGTGTCGTCGCGCTTGCGTTCGAGCTTGCGCGCGCGAATACGGAGCTCCTGAGCAGCGAGGCGGAGCAGCAGCAGCAAGCCGCCGCGCCCGACGCGGCGAGCTCGCCGCAGGCTCTGCAGCGGGACGAGCGCGAGCTGGAAGCTCGCAAGACCCGGATCGAAGCGGAGATTGCAGCCACGCAACGACAGCTCTCGGCTGCGGACACTGAGGGACGCAGCGAGCTGCAAGCGAAGGCCGCCGAGCTGCAAAGCGAGCTCGACCTCGTGAATGCGCGGCGCAACCTGCTGAACAACATGATGGAGCTCGCACTCGAAACCGACGCCAACGGTTCTGGCGTGACCGCCCTCAAAGAGCACATCAACGCCATCGCGGCGTCGATTCCCGCAGCCTCGGGCGTCATGCCGGAGCTCGGCGCGGAAGCGGGCACGCCCGGAGCCGGCAACGCGGCGCAGGTGACTACCGAGCTAGTCGCCGCGCGCAGGGTCGGCATTTGGGACCTCGGCGCCAACGTGCTCAGGCTGCAAGGCAAGCTTTCGACGATCGACGACATCGACGGCCGGACGGAAGAGCTTCAGCAGACGTTCACTCAGATTCGCGAGATGCCCGAGCAACGGATCAAGGACCTGTCCGCTCGCGGCGACGAGCTCGGGGCACGGACCGCCGAGAGCAACACCGCCGAGATCAGGGCCGCGCGCGCCGAGTACGACACGATTGCGTGGCTCTTTGCGCAAACGTCCTCGATTCTGGTGCCCCTGACGAAAGCTGGCGTGCTGCTGGGGCAGTACCGCGACAATCTCGACAGCTGGCGGGAGGCCACTCGGACGCAGTATCGATCGGCGCTGAAAACGCTCGCGACCCGACTGGGGATGCTGCTCCTCCTTCTGGGTGCCGTGTTCGGAGCCGGTGAGCTCTGGAAGCGTGCCGTTTTCAACTACGTGCAAGAGACCCGGCGAAGGCACCAACTCCTGCTCGTGCGCCGATTCGCAGTGTGGACTGTCGCGCTGGCGATCATCGGCATTGCGTTCGCCACGGAAGCGAGCTCCTTTGCGACGTTCGCCGGTCTGCTTACCGCCGGTATCGCCGTCGCAATGCAGAGCGTGCTCGTGTCGATCGTCGGTTACTTCTTTCTGATCGGAAAATACGGCTTGCGTGTCGGCGATCACGTTCAAATCGGAAACGTGACCGGCGAAGTCATCGATTTAGGCCTCGTGCGCCTGCATCTGATGGAGCTCGGGCCGCAGCACGGCCCGACCGGCCGCGTCGTGGCGCTCGCCAACTCGGTGGTGTTCCAAGCGTCGGGTGGTGTCTTCAAACAGATCCCCGGCGTCAGCCTCGTTTGGCGCGAGGTGAGCCTAACGCTACCCGCCGATGCCGACTACGTGGCGATCAAAGAGCGGTTGCTCGCCGCCGCAGGTCGCGTGCTCGAGAATTACCGCGACGATCTCGAGCGGCAGACGCGCGAGCTGCAGAAAACATCGGTGTGGAGCGCGACCGAGAAAGTCGAGCCTCAAGTGCAGCTCAAGTTCTCGTCGGACTCGATCGAGGCGATCGTTCGTTATCCCGTGCCGCTGCAGCGCGCCGCCGAGGTCGAAGAGCGCATGTCGCGCAAGTTGCTCGACGCCGTCCGCGATCGCGCGGCCGGCTCGGCGCAGCTCACCGTGCAACCCACCTGATCCAATCTACTCCAGCGAGTCGAGCGCGGCGCGCTGGGCTTTGAGGCGCGCGGTGCGCTCGTCGGCGAAGCGCTTGATGCCCGCGAACACCGAATTCGGGATCGAGATGCGCTTCGGCGATGACGTCGGCCTCGAGCCCGCCCGTCAGCCACTGGTTGTCCCAGTCGGCCGTCAGCGAGTAATCGTCGGCCTGTGCGCCGACGTTGCGCAGCGGCCAGACGCGGCGCGTGCCGCCCGTGATGAACATCATGTCCTGCTTCGCCCCGTTCGGCAGCACGGAGCGGCGGTACGACTCGGGCTGCCGGTCGAACAGCTCCTCGCTGACGGCGGCAATCACTTTGACGTTGACGCCGGCCTGCGCGAGCTTCGGCAGGACCTTGACGGTGTTGAACGTCGCGTACGCACCCTGGCACACGACGTAGCCGTGACGCGGGCCGGGCGCGAAGTCGCGAATCACGTACAGACCCTTCGCAGCCGCACGCACGTCCGTGTCCGCGAACGTGCTGCGATCGGCGACGGCCAAGTCCGGTCTCGCGACCTCGATGGCGATGATGCCGACCTTCTTCTCGCGCGCGGCGATCTCGGCCGCGGCGAAATAGCCTGGTGCGACGTCGTTGTAGTCCCAGAAGCTCAGGTTGATGATCTGGCCGCGCGGGAACAGCTTCCACACCTGCGGCGAGAAGATGCCGAAGTGCGTGCGCGCGTCGGCCGCGGTCTCGGGACCGGAATGCGCAGCGAGGATGTGCAGGACGCCGGTCTTGAACTTGCTGTCCTGGTTCTGCTGGCTCCAGACGCGCGCCGGAAGATACATGAGCGGCGTGAACGCGCCGTACGTGCCGCTGAACGCCCAGACGCCCGCGAACTTGTCGGGATCGACCGAGGCGTTCTGGCTCACGAGCCCGATCGCCGTCGACACGTTGCCCGCCTCTTGAATCGCGGCCTTGAGACGCGTGCCGAGCGGATTGGTCTCGGGGTCGTAGTGACCCCAGAGGCTGCCGTGCTCGAGGTTGACCGACTCCGAGAGATCCGCGGCCGCGGTCAGCACGCGGTTGTCGGTGACGTAGTTCAGCCACTTGATGATCTCGGAGATCGCGCGCCGCGCGCCGGCGGCTTCGCCGGGCTTCCGGAACAGCGCGACCTTGACGGTCTTGCTCGCTCCCGACACGGCGTTCTTGACCGCGAGCTCCTGCGGCTCGGCGGGAAGGTTCGCGACCTTCAGGCGCTCGTCGAGGAACGGATCGCGCGTGGCGTCGACGCGCAGCGGCACCTTGTCGACGACGCGATCGCCGATCTCGACGAGGCGATCCGCGAGCCAGTCGCCGAGGCCGTTCTTGTCGAGCACGGACATCGCGACGTCCATGTTCGTCTTGAACTGCAGCAGCCGCTCGCGCATGTCGGTGACCGGACCCGCTCGCATCCCTTCGAACTTCACGCCGTAGCGCGCCTCGTAGGTCTTCGCGAGGCCGACGATGTAGTCGGCGTTCATCTTGAAACCGTACGGATGGCTTTGGTAGCCGACGATCTGCTTCGCGACCGGCGCCGGCCAGTAGCCCTTCGTCGTCTTGCCGATCACGATCATCGGCCGGCGATCCGCGGGATCCCAGTCCTCCATCGTCTTCAGCACGTCCGAGGATCTGCGTGTAGTCGTGGCCGTCCGGGAGCGTGAAGACGTTCCAGCCGTACGACGTCCACTGATCGCGCAGCACGTAGCCGTCGGCGAGCTTGCTCGGCACCACGCCGCCGATCAGCGCGTCGTCGATGCCGGCGTTGTTGTCGGAGAAGAAGATGCGCAGCCGCTTGCCGGCCTGCACGGCCATCGCCTGCGTCTTCAGCTCCTGAGCGTGCCCGGCGCACATCGCGAACTCGCCTTCGAACGCGACGATCTTCGGCGAGTCGATGCCGGCGCCGAGGAAGTCCCAGAAGGCGGCCTTGCCGGCCGCGGTCGCGAGGCCGACGCCCGAGGGGCCGCCGTTGACGTCGTTGGTGACGTCGGTCGATTCGATGTGGCCGGAGAGCGCGCGGATTCCGCGGCCCTTGGCCTGGGCGAACAGCGGATGATCGGCGAGGCCGTTGTCCTTGAGCAGCGTCGCGAGGGCGCCGGCGCCGCGCCGGAAGCCGAGCGCGTCGACCGACAGCATCGCGAGCTCGGGGTCGACGTAATAGCGGCGATCGCCCGTGGCTTTGTACTTCCGATCGAGCGCCTCGCCCATGATCATCCACAGCGCGTAGCAGGTCGGGGCGCAGTGGCCCGCGGCCAGCATGAACTTGTCGCAATACGGATGCTTGGGACGCCGATAGTCGAAGTGCAGGCCGCCGCGCTGTCGCGGCCGGCGAGGTGCGTGGCGACGTTGAACGGCGTATAGGCCAAAGGCCCGCCGAAATGTCCGGTCTGCGCGTAGTTGCCGAGCAGCACCAGCGTCATGCAGGTCATGAAGCCGACGTCCTCGAGCTGCTTGCAGGTCGCGGAGGTCGAGCCGGTCGATTGGGTCGGGAGGGAAGGGTGACGGGTTCTACGCTCATGGTGCCTCGAATTCTACACTGCGACGCCGGCGCGTCGTGATTGAGGTGAACGTTACGCGATCAGGAGGAATTTTCGAAGCAACGGAGCGCCCCTTTCGAGGCTCGCGCGCGCCATTTTCCTGTAGAGTACCGCGACACTTTGCCGGTAAAGGATCCGCTAACTTGCGTCTGGCGGCGGGAACCCGTTTCGGTCCTTACGAGATCGTTTCACCACTCGGCGCAGGCGGCATGGGCGAGGTGTATCGCGCTCGCGATACGCGCTTGGGTCGCGACGTGGCCATCAAGGTGCTTCCGCCGCAAACGTCGTCGGACCCCAAAGCGCTCGCGCGTTTCGAGCAGGAGGCGCGAGTCGTCGCGGCGTTGTCGCATCCGAACCTGGTCGCCATCCATGACGTCGGCGCCGTCGACGGGACCATGTTCGCCGTCATGGAGCTGCTCGAAGGCTCCACGCTGCGCGACCGTGTGGGGGCCGCTGAAATCGGCAGCGCGCGCGCCGTCGAATGGGCTCTCCAGATCGCCCAGGGCCTCTCGGCCGCTCACGAGCGCGGGATCGTGCACCGCGATCTGAAACCCGAAAACGTCTTCATCACGGAGGACAGCAACGTCAAGATCCTCGACTTCGGCCTCGCACGGCGCGCATCGATCGAAGGGGAACGGCGCGCGGCCCCCGGGCCGACGTTGACCGGCGCCGGCATGGTGCTCGGCACGGTGGGTTATCTTTCGCCCGAGCAGGCGCGCGGCGCCCCGGCCGATCACCGGTCGGACATCTTTGCGTTCGGCGTCGTTTTCTACGAGATGGTCACGGGTAGGCGCGCGTTCGAGCGCGAGACGCCTACCGAGACGATGGCCGCGGTGTTGCGCGACGAGCCGCCGCCGATCGCCGACTCGGGACGCAAGGTCGTGAGCGAGGTGCAGGACATCATTCGCCATTGCTTGGAGAAGGAGCCCGCGGAGCGGTTTAGGACCGCGCGCGACCTCGTGTTCGCGTTGCGGCTCGCGGAACGCGCGGTTGCTCGCGCGCCGGCTTCCGACAGCGGCGTGCGCACGGCCGTTGCGGAGCGCACTCCCGACGCCTCGATCGCCGTGCTGCTCTTTCGCACCGTCGGCGGTGGCCCCGAGAGCGAATACTTCAGCGAGGGCATGACCGAGGACGTGATCGCGGCGCTCTCGAGCGTGCCCGGCCTGCGGGTTGCGGCGCGCACGTCGTCGTTCTCGTTCCGCAGCAAGAACGACGACGTGCGGCGGATCGGCGCGGAGCTCGGCGTCGCCACGGTGCTCGACGGCAGCGTCCGTCAATCGGGGCAGCGCTTGCGCGTGACGGCCCAGCTCATCGACGTCAAGACCGGCTACAACCTCTGGTCAGAGCGCTGGGATCGCGACTTGGCCGACGTCTTCGCGGTCCAGGACGAGCTCGCGCGCGCGATTGCCGCGACGTTCACCTCGAGATCCTCCGGCTCGCACGCCGTGTCTTCGAGCAGCGCGCAATCGCTGCCCGCAAAGATAGTCGCGCCCGCGACGCGCGACGTCGTCGCCTACGATCACTTTTTGAAAGGTCGCTATTTCTGGAACCGCCGCCGGTTGCATGAGTCGATAGCGGAGCTCGAAGCCGCCGTCGAGCGCGACCCCGATTTCGACGAGGCGTACATGGCGCTCTCCGAAGCGTGGGCCGCGTGGGGTTTTTACGGTGGAATACCCACTTGGGAGAGCTGGGCACGCGGGCGTGCTGCGGCGGAGCGCGCCGAGGAGCTCGCGCCGGACTCCGCATTCGTGCCGCTCTGCCTCGGCGTGCTCGAGCACTACTACGGCTGGAACAGCGCGCGCGAAGAGCGTTTCCTTCGGCTGGCGATTGCGCGCAATCCGGCGAGCGCAGAAGCGCACTTTTGGCTCGCGTTTTGTCTTGGGTGGATGGGCCGCTTGGACGAGGCATTGGCGATCGCGCGCGAGGGAGTGCGTCTCGAGCCTCACTCGCCGAACGCCCGTGCGGCCGTCGGCTGGCCATTGCTAAGCGCGGGCCGCTATGAAGAGGCCGCCGCCGAGCTAGCGGCGGCAGTCGCGCTCGGCGACTCACCGTTCGCTCTGTGGAGCAACGGCACCGTTCTCTCGGCCCTCGGCCGGCACGAGCAGGCAATCGCCGTTCATCGCGAGGCCGTGCAGCTCACCGGCGGGCGCTACAGCTACTACGCTGCGCTACTCGCGAACGCGCTCGCACAAGGCGGCCGCACCGACGAAGCTCGCGCGATCCAGCGGGAGCTCGACGAGCGCGCCGCGCGCGAGTACGTCCCGCCGTTCGATCGGGCGCTCGTGCTGGTTGGGTTGGGCCAGGACGAAGCCGCGCTCGACGCGCTCGAGCGGGCTCTGCACGAACGCAACGCGTTCCTCTGGGGGCGCATCCATTTTCCGCAGCTGCGCCGCCTCGCGCATTTGCCGCGCTTTCGCGCGCTTGCGGACCGGCTCGCGCGCCGGGCTCCGGTCAAGAGCTGAGTCTTTCAAAAAACCGCGCCCACGCGGCGCTAACGCGGTGCTTGGAGCAACCCCGCCGAGTACAAGCCTTCCGTGCGGCTATGAACGACCGCGTCTTGATCCGTGAGCACGGTCATGAGCTTCGCGTAGTACGAGGGTTTCATGAGCGGGTTGTTCGCGAGGCACTGCTCCACGGCCGCGCGCGCGTCCTCGACGCGGCCGACACGGCCGAGCACGTTCGCGTAGTGCAGCCAGCCGAGGGAGAAGCGGGGCTGCTCGACCGTGTATTCCTCTGCGTGCGCGAGCGCAAGCTCGCACTCGCCTGCACAGGTGTGTGCGACCGACTTGTGAAAGACCCAGTACGCGCGTCCGGGGTGCTGGCCGGCGGTGGCGAGAAGCCGGTCGACGATCGCGTGCAATTCCTTGAGATCGTGCGCTTGTCCCGTCGCGACGAGCGGCCAACCGAGATAACCCCATGTGCCGAGGTCGTACGGCGCGAGCTTCACGGCGCGGCGCAGCAACTCGATCGAGCGGCGATACTCGCCCGTGTAGGCGTGCACGCAACCGGCCGTGCGCAGGACCACAGGATCCCGCGGCGCGAGCCGCTCGGCGCGAGCGATCGTCTCCATGGCGGACTTGCGGTCTGCGGCCGGATCCGCGGAGAGCGCGTTCAGCGTCTTCTCCGCCGTCACCAAACCGAGCGTCGCGTACGCAATGGCGTATTTCGGGTCCAGCTCGATCGCCCGCCGCAGCAGCGGTGTCGCCGCGGCGATCGACGCGGGCGTGTAGTCGAGCAGGTACGAGCGCGCCTTCTGCACGAGCTGCCACGCTGTGGGCTCGGCGTTCGGCGCTTTGTTCGCGCGGCCGATCTCGGCGCGCATGCGCTCGCCGCCGAAGGTGCCGACGACTTTCTCGCTGATCTCGCGCTGTAGGCGCTCGACGTCCTTCGCGGCCACGTCGTAGCGCTCCGACCACAGCAACTTATCGTCGAGCGCATCGTCGAGCTGCACGTTGATCTGTAGCCGCTCGCCGAGATCGGCAACGCTGCCGGAAATCACGTACTGCACCGTGAGGTTTTTCGCGATCGTCGGTAAATCGGTGCGCGTGACCGCGCGCGCCGCCGCGGACTGCCGCGACACGACGCGCAGATCGTGGACGCGCGACAAAGTCGCTTGCAGCTCGATCGGGATCGCGTCGGCGAGATACGCGTGCGCCGTGTTCGGCGTGAGGTTGTCGAACGGCAGCACCGCGACCGCCGCCGGCGCCCCTTCGCCGCGCGGCGATTTGGCATCCGCCGCGCCGCTGATGCCGTTTTCGTCCTCGAGCGCCGCCGTGAATTTGAGACCCTCGGGCGATAGGTCGTACCGCCAGCTCAGCGCCAGAGCGATCGGCAGACCCACGATGACGCCAATCAACACCCACAGCACCACGTGCTCGGACAACTCGAGAGCCGGCACGATGATGTCGGCGAGCTGGATGACGACGAAGGACGCGACGAGGTAGCCGGCGGTGATCCTGAAGACCTTACGGCGCTGGAGCTCGACAAACAGACGAACGATCTTGGAGCGCGTGGCGAGAGCCTCCCGGGTGCGCGGCCAGTATCCCACAAGGACTAGCGCCCGCAGTACCTCCCGCAGCGCCAAGCGCCGAGGCGTTCCTCGCGGAATCGCCGGCGCCGGTCGGCGCGCCGCGCGAGCGCCGGTTCGATGCCGCTCGTTAGGGGTCGAGCGAGAAAACGATCAGGTGATCGGGATTGACGCCGGGCTCGATGCCGAGCGAGATGGCGCCGGTGCCCTTGAGCTGGCAGATCTCGCGTTGAATCAGCATGGCGTCGGCCCCGCCAGCCTCCCTCACGTAGGTGCCGTTCGTGCTGTGGTCCTGTAGGAAGAACTTGCCGGATACGCATTCGATCGATGCGTGGCGCCGTGAGACGAGACGATGGTCGACCTTCATCCGGCAATCGTCGTCGCGGCCGATGAGGCAGGCGGCGCTCGCTTCGACGATGACCAACGTCGTGCCGTAGCGCAGCTGTAGGGTGACGCGGTGGCTCTTCGTCTTTAGCGGCGGGTGATAGTCCGTGAGCTTCTGTTTGTCGTTCGGCAGCAGATAGATGTCCATGGGCTCCGGCTTCCCTTTGACCGGCACCTTGGGGATGAGGCGCAGGTTGCGCCACCGGACGTGGTTGCCGAGCTGCCGCTGCGCCGCTTCCGTGAGGACGATCTCGAAGCGCTTGGCAATGTCGGCCATGCGCGCGGCGGTATTGACGGCGTCACCGTAGAGTTGCTCCGCGTCACGCTGGACTGCCCCCGCGTGGATGCCGGCGTGCATCGACAGCGTGGGCTCGTAGGGCAGGTCGCGCATGGCCACCGCTGCACCGAGGGCCGCTTCAACGGACGGAAACGTGCAGAGCATGCCGTCGCCGCGGAGCTGGATGACTTGGCCGCCGTCCGCCACGGTGAGCGCCGACCAACGCTCGAGCGTCTGCGCTA
>CAVQPJ010000014.1:0-137876 GCA_963714705.1 uncultured Gammaproteobacteria bacterium | reverse complement strand
ATCCTTCAGGGTGCTGGCGCAGACCGCCGCCGCCGTGCGCGCGAAGTACGCCGACCGCGCCGAACCGGAGATCTGGTACGGCATCATCGTCGCCAGCCACGCCGGCGCCAAGGCGGCCTGGTGGTGCGGTCCCTTGCCAAGGAGGCGCGCAACGCGTCGAGCACGCGCTGACGGTCGACGCGAAAGCACTTTCCGGGTCGGCCTACGCCAGCCTCGGGTCGCTGTACTACCAGGTGCCGGGCTGGCCGATCGGCTTTGGCGACAACGACAAGGCGCGCGAGCTGCTCCACAAGGCGCTGTCGGCGAACCCCGAGGGCATCTACCTGAACTACTTCCTCGGGGATTTTCTGTTTCGGCAGCGCGATTTCGACGGCGCGCGCGTGGCGCTCGAGCGGGCGCTCAAGGCGCCCGCGCGGCCGACCGCCCGCTCGCCGACGAGGGACGGCGCAAGGAAATCCAGGAGCTGATGGCGAGCTGGCCGCGCGCTAGCCGCGTGGCACGGTATTCTTGCGCCGGCATCTGCATCTCGCTGGTCGAGGACGACGAACTGCTGGGTGCCGGAATCCGCGACGCGCTCGCAGCGTGCGCGCTACGGGCTGGAGTGGGTGCCGGACGGCCGCCAGGCGCTCGCCGCGCTGCGCGCCAGCACCTTTGACCTGGTGGTCCTCGACCTCGGCCTGCCCGGGGTCGACGGCATCGAAGTGCTGCGCCGCCTGCGCGCAGGCGGCGGCTCGACCCCGGTGCTGATCCTGAGCGCGCGCGACGCCGCGCCGCAGCGCGTCCTCGGCCTGGACGCCGGCGCCGACGACTACCTCACCAAGCCCTTCGACCTGGACGAGCTGCTCGCGCGCGTGCGCGCGTTGCAGCGCCGGCAGCGCGGCGCCGCCGTCAACGTGATCGAGCACGGCCGCCGCCTGCGGCTCGATCGAGTTCCGCACTCGGTGACCTACGAGGGGCGCGCCGTGGTCCTGCAGCGGCGCGAGTTCATGCTGCTGCACAAGCTCCTCGAGAGCGTCGGGCAGGTGCTGAGCCGCGCGCAGCTCGAGGAGTCCGTCTACGGCTGGGACGCCAACGTGGAGAGCAATTCGGTGGACGTGCACATCCACGGCCTGCGCCGCAAGCTCTATCCGGACGTGATCCGCACCGTGCGCGGGGTGGGCTACGTGGCCGATCCGGCGCCGCCGGCATGAGCGCCGCGGCGCGCCCGGCGCGCTCGATCCGCACCCCTGCTCTCGCCGGCGGCATCGGCGCGCTGCTCGCGGTGCTGGGCGCCGCCGCCTGGCTGAGCTTCGCGGCCAGCGAAGAGGAGGCGCAGGAGCTGTTTGACGCGCGGCTCGCCACGTCGGCGCGCGTGCTGGAGGCGCTGGTCGCGCGACAGGTGGAAAATGCCACGATCGCCGCGCCCATCGTCATCGCGCTGCCCGGGCCGCTGGAGGCCGAGAACCACGACACGCCCAGCCCGCTCGGCCACTACTACGAGACCAAGATCGCGTTTCAGGTGCGCGACGGCGGCGGCAGGCTTCGCGCACTCGGCCTCGGCGCCGGAAGCGCCGTTCGCGCCGCAGGCGCCCGGGTTCAGCACGCAAACCCTCGGCCAGCACCAGTGGCGCGTGTTCTCGCTGCAGTCCGGCGGCGCCTGGGTGCAGGTGGCGGAAAGGGACGACGTGCGCAGCGAGCTCGCCGAGAAGCTCGCGCGCGCCGCGGTGGCGCCGCTCATCGCCGGCATCCCGCTGCTGCTGGTGCTGTTCAGTTGCTGATCCGCTATGGCCTCGCGCCGCTGTCCAGCCTGGCGCGCCAGGTGGTGGCGCGGCAGCCGGGCTCGGTGGCGCCGATCCGCCTCGCGCGCACGCCGGCGGAAGCGGCCCCGCTCGTGGACGCGCTCAACGGCCTGCTCGGCCGCGTGCGCGAAGCGCTGGAGCGCGAGCGCCGCTTCACCGCCGACGCGGCGCACGAACTGCGCACACCGCTTGCCGCGCTGAAGGTGCACGCGCAGAACGCCGCGCGCGCGGAATCCGCCGTCGATCGCGAGGCCTCGCTCGAGCGCATGCTCGCCGGCCTGGAGCGCACCGTGCACCTCGCCGAGCAGATGCTCGCCTACAGCCGCGCGGCCGCGCCCGGCGACGCCGCGGGGCTGGAGCAGGTGCCGCTGCGCGCGCTCGCGGCCGAGGCGATGGACGCGGTCCAGCCGCCGGCGAGGAGCGCCGCGTGGCGCTGCAACTGGACTGCGCGCCGCAGGCCGTGGACATCGGCGTGCGCGGCGAGCGCCAAGCTGCTCAGCCTTCTTACCAATCTCGTCGACAACGCGGTGCGCTACGGCCCCGCGGGCGGGCGCGTCGACATCGCGCTGCGGCGTGACGGCGCCGGCGCGGTCTTCTCCGTCCCGACGAGGGCCCGGGCATCCCGCCGGCGCTGCGCGAGCGCGTGTTCGAGAGCTATTACCGGGTGCCCGGCGCGGGCGGCGCCGGGAGCGGCCTGGGCCTCGCCATCGCGAAGGAGATCGCGCAGGCGCATGGCGCGCGCATCGCGGTGGAGGACGGCCCCGGCGGTCGCGGCGCGCGCGTCACGGTGCGCTTTGCGGCCGCTTGGTAGTCCTCACTTCAGCAGACGATAAGTCACTCAAGCGGAACCACTTGCGGGAAAGGATGAACCCCGTCACCGGTTCCGGAGAAAGACCGGTGACTTCCTCGGTCATGTTTTTCCTGTAGAAAGCGGTGCAGGTGGCGTTCTGCCAGACCGTCTTTTGCATCTTTCAGGCATTCCCGGCCATCACATGCAGATCTCGATCCAGCAGGAGCTCTCGAGCGTGCCGATGTTCCGGACGCAGAGCCGGTACACGGCCTACGTCGAAGGTTGGGGCCTTTACGCCGAGCGGCTCGCAAAGGAAATGGGCGGCTACCAAGACCCGTACTCCGACTTCGGCCGGCTCGGCGGCGAGATCTGGCGCGCGATCCGCCTCGTCGTCGATACCGGCTTGCACTCGAAAGGCTGGACCGAGCAGCAGGCCGTCGATTATTTCCTCGCCAACGGCTCGACCTCCGAAGGCCAAGTGCGCGCCGAGATCCGCCGCTACATCGTCACGCCGGGCCAAGCGACGGCGTACAAAGTCGGCATGCTGAAGATCGTCGAGCTACGCGAGCGAGCCGAGGCGGCGCTCGGCGAGCGCTTCCCGACATTCGCGACTTTCACGACACGGTGCTCGGCGGCGGCGCCCTGCCGCTGGAGATTCTCGAGCGCAGAGTCGACGCCTGGATCGCCGCGGAGCGCGCGGGCTGACCGAAACGCGGCTTACTCCGCCTCTGCCTCTGGGTTCACGTCCGCGAGCTGGAAGCGGAGCTCCGTTCGGATCCCGGCCTCTCGACGGCTGGCGCGCTCGCGTTCGGCGTGCACACGGTTCCGCACAGTCGACGTTCGTCGGGATGTAGCGCCACTTCATCAGTGCCGCGACGGCCGGGGCCTCGAACTCCGGCGACGAGGAATCGACGACGACGATGTCCTTCGTCGCACCGTTGGCAGCAATCGTGAACTCGAGCTGCACTTCACCTTCGCGGCCGGCCGCGAGAGCCTCGGGCGGGTAGTTCGGCTGGATGCGGACGATCGGACGGGGCTCGTCGCCGCCCTGCGCCGCCGCGCCGAAAATGATCGGCACGAGCAACGTGCCGAGCGCAAATGCTCCCAGGAAGATCTTCTTCTGCATCGATAGCTCGCTCATGACCCGGTTCCTCGCTATTTCGACGACGCGTTGTTTCAGATCGGCGCCGCTGATTCCCGGCGGCGCACTTGAGCGCCGACGCGACGTAGCGCTCGCAGACATTCAGAATTCCCTCGGCGTAGACGCGCCCATCGTGACCGGCGCGCACGACGGCCTCGTCGCACGCGCGCTCGCGCTCCTCGACGAGCCGCGCGCCGATCCACCAGACGAGCGGGTGAAACCAGAACACGGCTTCCACGAGCATCTGCACGGCAGCCGTCAGGTTGTCGCGGCGGCGCCAGTGCGCGAGCTCGTGCTCGAGCACGGCGCCGAGCTGCGGTTGGGATGAGGTGCTCGGCGACAGCCTCGCGGCAGCAGCAGCACGGGCCGTACGATCCCGACGAGCGCGGGCTCGAGCAGGCTCTCGGACGTACGGACCTCCAGGCTGCTCGCGACTCGGGGCAACATCGCGGCGTACGACGCCGACTCGCGCAGCAGCGCGCGGACTTTCAGCGCACGCACGGCCCATATGCCGAACGACTGCCCAGGAACCCGAGCGCCCAGACGCCCAGCAGCGCGAGCGCGAGCGGCGTCCATGAGGCTGCCTCCGGCATCGGCTGCGCGAGCACGTCGATCGTGGCCGGCCAATCTGCGAGCTCGAGCCGCGGCACGCCGGCTTCGCCGAGCGTTCTACCAAGCGCCGACAGCAGAGAGAACGGCACGAGGAACTTCACCGAGGCCGCCCACCAGAGCCAATAGCGCGAGTGGGCGCCGTCATCGCGCAGCGTCGCGACGAGCGCGGCGATTGCAGTCGCTACCAACGTCGATTGCCAAAGATGATTGACGATTTCGGTCAACATGGCGATCACTCCTTCTTCGAAGTTTCGCGCAGCGCTTTGCGCGCTTCCTCGACGTCCGCGAGCGTGAGCTGGCCCGATTCGATCAGGTGCGACATCAGCGGCTGCGCGCGGCCGCCGAACATTGCGAGGAGCTCGTCGATGACCCTGCGATGCGCGGCCGTCTGCGAGATCACGGCCTCGAAGATGTGGGCGTTGCCGATCTTCCTGGTGCGCTTGAGCGCGTTCTTCGCCTCGAGGCGATAGACCATCGTTTGCACGGTCGTATACGCGGGGCGGCGTTTCGCGGGAAAGCTTTCCTGGATCTCACGGACCGCGGAAGGGCCCTTCGACCAGAGCGCCTCCATGATCTTGAGCTCGAGCTTGCTCAGCTTCGGCAACGGCACGGCGATCTCCTACAAGTGTAGGAGAATCTACGACAACGCCGTCGCCTTGGCAATAGGCACTGTGCGTTACGGCACCGCCATCTCTGTGGTCTCCCGAACCCGCCTTGGCAGCACGCCTGGGGGTGCGAACACATTTCTCAGGTCGCCGCTTGACGTACTGTGTATCACTATGTACAGTGCCTCGCATGGTGGAGTGTGACGTATGGTAGCAGCACGAGATGCCGGCACTATGAAGCTCGAGACCGAGCTGCGACGAGGAGTCCTCGTCCTCGCTGTGCTTTCCCAGCTACGAACTACGCAATACGGCTACTCGCTGCGCCAAGCGTTGGCCGAACAAGGAATGCCGATCGAGGAAGGGACGTTGTACCCCTTGTTGCGCCGGCTCGAGGAACAAGGGCTTCTCGAAAGCGACTGGCGAATCGAGAACGGCCCGCCGCGACGTTATTACGTGCTGAGCAAGAAGGGGACGCGCCTTTATCAGGAATTGTCGCAGAGCTGGCGCGCGCTCGTCGCGACGATGGACGGGTTACTGGACTAGGAGAACGCTTGTGGACGCAAACACCTTGATCGAGAGTTACGTCGACGACGTCGCGCGGCGCCTGCCGCGAAAGATCCGCAACGAGGTCGGGCTCGAGTTGCGCGCGCTGCTCACCGACGAGCTCGCGAGCGTCGCGGCGCAGATCGGGCGACCACCAGACTCCGAGCTGGCGCTCCAAGTCCTCGCGAAGTTCGGACGGCCCGAGGACGTCGCGGCGCGCTACGGCGGAGAGCGCGGCTTCACCCTCATCGAGCCCGCGCATGCGCCGGCCTTCGTGAGCATTGCCGCACTCGGTGTCGCGGTGCAGTGGGCGTTCACGTTGCGTCGCGTGTTCGACGGATCTTCGACGCCTTCGACGAATGGTGGTCACAGTCGGGGTTCATCGCGTTCTGGTGGGTCGGGGTGCTCTTGATCTGGTTCGCCATCGGCGCGTGGATCCAGCGCCGGGCGCCGATCGAGCCGAACAGCTTTCGCCGGCCGTTCGTCCATTACCTGTTCTGGCTACCCGTCCGACAAGACTGGCGGCCTGACCAGTCGGACCATCCGTATTCGGCCGCGAAGGTCCTCGTGCCGTTGGCGGCAATGCTGACGATTCTGTTCGTCTCGCCCGAGTGGTGGCTCGGCCGGCTAACGGATGCAGACCCGTCGTGGCTCCGTTATGACGACGATTTTCGCGCCCAGCTGCTCGTACCCTTGATCGTGCTGATGGCCACGCGCCTGGCGTTGTTCACGGTTGCAACCGTGAGCAAGCACTGGCGCGCGAGGACGAGCTCGTTCGCACCGGGCTCTGGGTGGCGTTCGTCGCGATGCTCGTCTCTGCGCTCGTCGGCTGGGACATCTTTGCCGCGCCCCTCGTCGATCTCTTGTTCAAGACCTGGCTGTCGGTGTTCCTGCTCGTCAACGTCATCCAGATCTGGATCTGGACACGGAATGCCCTCATGCGCGTTCGCGTCCCTAAGACGCTAGTGCGATGACCCGCGCGATAACACTCGGGATCGACGTCGCACTAGAGGACATCGAGCAACCCGTCGTCGATCGCGTCGTCCACGTCGAGCCTCGAATCAGAAATTGAGCCGTAACCGCACATACGCGCTGGCACCGGGCTCCGGGTAACCGTGAGCGAGCTGGAAATCCTCGTCGGTGAGGTTCGTGCCGCCGACCGCGACCTCCCAGACGTCGCCGCCACGATACTGAGCCTGCAAGTTCAGTAGCGTGTAATCGCCGATCCGGACGTAACCGCCACCGGTGACTTCGCTCCAGCGGTCGCTCGCGAGCTCGATGCTCGGAGTGATCGACCATCTATCCGATGGCTCGTAGATGAACGCGACGAATGCCGCGTCGTCCGGGGCTCCCGTCGCCTCGATGCCGGGCTGCAGCGGGTCCGTGATCTCGCGCTCGAGGTGCGTGTAGTTCGCCGCGACGCTCCACTGCTCTCCGAGGCGCGTGCTGATGCCGAACTCGACACCGTAGAACTCGCCGTCGCCGACGTTTTGCGTCTGCGTGATCTGGGGCGGACCGGCGCTCACGACGATGGTTTGAATCATGTCCTCGATGTCGGCGTAGAACAGCGCCGCCGTCAGATCCGCTCCATCGTCCAGCCGCATCGACCAGCCGAGCTCGTAGTTCACGGCGCCCTCGGGCTCGAGATCGGGGTTCGGAAGGGCGGTGCCGAAGCGCGTGCTGAAGCGCTCGAAGATCGTCGGGAAGCGCGTCCGCGAGGAGATCACGCCGCGCAGCTCACGCCCCTCGGCGTAACGCCAGTAGGCGGCACCCTGCACGTTGGTGGCATGGCTGCCTCCGGTCGGATACTCGAACAGCCCGACGGTGGCGTTGAATTCCTGGGCGAGCTTGAGGTCGTTCTCGTCGTAGCTCACGCCGGCAACGAGATCGAGATCGGCGCTCGCCGCGAACGTGTTCTCCACGGCCAGCGACCACGTGTCTTCGAGCGTCTCCTGAACGGGCTCGATCGTGCGAAAAGCCGGATTCGTCGGACGGTTGTCGTTGTACTCCGTGTGCTCGTCGCGCCGCTGATGGTACGCCACGCCGAACGTATTGCGCTCGCCGACCGGCAACTCGAGCTCGACGCTGCCGCCGTAGCCCGTGTCGTCGTAGAAACTCTGGAAGCGCCCGTTCAACGACTGTGTCGTGTAGGTGGCGTCGTCGTACGCGTACAGCGAGTTCTCGTACGTGTTGTTGAACAACGTCGTCTTCAGCGTCACGTCGTCGTCGGAGCCGAACCGCGTCATCGATAACCAGTAGAGATTGCCGATGTCCCACGTCGGCCACCGCCAATAGCTATTCGGCGGATTCGGCGGGTTGTTGAACACGTGCAGCGGTGCGCCCTTCTCTCCGGTCTGCGCGGTATAGCTCAACGAGTATTCGTCTCCGTCGTTCGGCGTGAAGCCGATCTTGAAGTTCGCGCGTGAATCGCGGTTGTCGGATCCGTTGCGCTCGCCGCCATCCTCCATCGAAGTGGGCACGAAGTCGTCGGAGAGAGTCCAGTACTCGCGCTCGAGATAGCTCACACTGCCCTGCACGTAGAACGAATCGTGCAGCGATCCGATGCGAAGGTAAGCGTCCTCTACGCCTTCGCCGGCACCGGCGCGGAGTTCCGTTTCGAATGAATCGGTGGGCTTCCGCGTGATCAAGTTGATCGCGCCGCCCATGCCGCCCGGCCCGTCGAGCACCGAGACGTAACCCTTCTGTACCTCGATCTCCGACAGGTCCTGCGTGAGAAAGCGGTTGAAGTCGAGGCGGTTGTCCGCCGGCAGATAAATGCGAATGCCGTCGATCGACAGCGGCACCTGCCAGCGGCCGAAGCCGCGCACGTAGATGCCGCGCTCGTTGCGGCGGGCCGTGCCGTCGAGCGTGCTCGTGACGCCGGGAACGAGCTTGATGGCTTCGTCGAGCGTGTTGCGATTGAACGTCCAGACGTCCTCGATCGTGACGGTGTTGTCGGTCATGTCGGCATCGGTCGCCTCACCGATGACCGTGACGACGTCGTTGAGCTTGCCGAGCTCGAACACCTTGGTATCTTGAGCCTCGACGGCGCCGATGACGGGACCGCCCGCGATGATGAGTGTCGCGACGGCGGAGCGTGGTGTTTTCATGGGGGGAACCTTTCAAGCAAAGCCACGGCATGCTCTCGAACCCCATCGCAGACGTCCAATGGAAAGGCTGAAACGCCTGATAGAGAGCTTCGATCAGAGCCGCTCATCGGCGAGAGAAGCTCGCGAGCTCGTCGAGCAACGCACGATTGGCGCTGTCGGCGCGCGCGACCAACACGTCGTAGCTCTCGACGAGCTTCTCGCCGGTCGGCGTCAGCGCAGCGCCGCCCCGCGAGCTGCCGCCCATCCACTTCACGACGACGGGCTGCCGAAACGCTCCGTTCAATTCGTCGACGAGCAGCCAAGCGCGGCGATATGACATGTTCATCTCGCGCGCCGCGGCCGAGATCGACTGATGCTCGCGAATCTTGCGCAGCAGATCGATCTTGCCGGGGCCGATTTGGCCGACTCCAGGAAGCGTCAGTC
The DNA here is from genome assembly GCA_963714705.1 of uncultured Gammaproteobacteria bacterium. Taxonomy (GTDB): domain Bacteria; phylum Pseudomonadota; class Gammaproteobacteria; order Steroidobacterales; family Rariloculaceae; genus FEN-1219. The sequence continues at coordinate 128,874 of CAVQPJ010000014.1, read as the reverse complement.
GAATCCAAAGCTTGATCGGTGCGGAGCTCTTCGGCATTGGCCGCGTCATCACTAAGGCCCGTAGCCGTAACTGCGAATGATTTCGCGGGCTTGAGGGCCCTTCACGAACTCCAGGAACGCGCGCGCAGCGGGGACGTCGTGTAGCAACACCGCTTCCTGCTCGATTGGCCGATGAAGAGACTCTGGCACGAGCCAGTACGATCCGGCAGTCGTTCCGCTCGGTTGCTTCAACTGCGCCCATGCCACGAAGCCGAGCTCCGCATTGCCGGTCTGCACGAAGCTGTAGGCTTGCCCGATATCTTGGCCCGTTACCAAACGCGGCTGCAGCCGTTCCCAAAGGCCGCGCGCCGTGAGCACGTCGCGCGCGGCTGCGCCATACGGCGCAAGCTCCGGATTCGCGATCGCGAGATGCCGGAAATCCCCTGTCTCGAGGACCTTGCCGTCGGCATCGACGTAGGCGGCGTGGGCGCTCCAAAGCGCGACTCGCCCGACCGCGTAGAGGACGCGCGAGCCCGGCACGGCGACGCCTTCTGCTTCGAGCAGCCGAGGCCGCTCCGTGTCGGCGGAGAAGAACACCTCGAACGGCGCGCCGTTCTTGATCTGCGCGTAGTGCCCGCCCGTCGAGCCGGAGCTGACGAGCACCGTGTGGCCGGTTGTTGCTTCGAAACGCTCGACCAATGCGCTCATCGCGCCTACGAAATTCGTTGCGACGGCGACCCTGATTTCGTCCGCGGCGGCTTCGGTGGCCACGCCGATGAGGGTGATCAGCAACCAAAGGCTCGAACGTTGGTGCCTTGAAATGCTCACGCTTTCCGCCGGTAAGAGATGGCTTGCCGCAATATACGGCCGAATATACCGTATCCTAAGCTCCCCTTGCGAAGGCAGTAGAGAGTGCAACCGCGCCCCGCCACGATCGTCACGGCCTGCCATGTCGTCGCCCTTGCCGTGTGGTGCTTCGGTAGCGTCGGCGCCGCAGTGGGTCAAACCGCCTTCACCGACGATGCGGGGCGCAAGGTCACTCTGCCGGCGAATGTGGATCGTGTGTTCGCCGCGGGCGCCCCAGCAGAGGTGCTGCTCTACACGTTGGTGCCGGAAAAGCTCGCCGGCAGAAACCACAGGCCGTCGGAAGCCGCGCTCGAGCTCATGCCGCCGGAGTATCGAGCGGCACGGCAGATCGTCAATCTTCCGGAGCGCGACGACCCTCGTTACGACGCCGAGTTGCTCGCGCTCGACGTCGACGTCTATGTCGACTACGGAACCATCGACGACGACTACGTCGCGGCCCTCGAGGCCATCAGCGGGCGAACGGGCGTTCCCGGAATCATTCTCGACGGCTCACTCGAGAACACTCCCGGCGTGTATCGCAGGCTGGGTGCCGCGCTCGGCGTTCCCGAGCGTGGAGAGCGTCTCGCCGCCGAGGCCGAGCGCCTCATCGACAAATACCGCGGAACCCTGGCCGACCCGCCCGTACGGGTCTACCTCGCGTGCTCGCCGAACGGCCTGACGCCTTGCGTCGAGGGCCACAGCTCCGGCGAGGCGGCCGCGCTGCTCAGCGCCGTCAACGTCGGAGGAAAACTGGGTGAATCGCGCCGGCCGCTGACGCTCGACGAGATACGCGAGCGCGCGCCGGACGTTGTAATCGCGGCGAACCTGGGCGCCGCAGAGTCGTTGCGCGCCGCCCCGGATTGGAAGGGGCTTTCCGCCATCGCGGCAGGGCGCGTCTACGCTCCGCCCGACCTGCCGTTCAACTGGGGACCGCGGCCACCTTCGGTCAATCGCTTGCCGGGCCTGATCTGGCTCGCGTACGTGGCGCGCGGCCGGCCGTTCGATGAAGAGTTCCGCGAAGACGTAAGCCGCGCTTTCGCGGCGTTCTATCACGTGACTCCGACCGCGGCGCAGCTCGAGCGGCTCGTAACCGACTAAGCAGTCGAGCGGATCCCGATCGGTGGAATGTCGGCAGAGCCGAGATCGCGCTCGAAATCTACGTTTGCTATCGAGCTCAACAGCGCGCCGCTCATCGGCGAAAGCGGCTCGCGATCGGACAGAACGAGCCCGATCGCTTGCGTGTGAGTCGGCTCGATCATGTCCACTGCAACGAGGTCCGCGGCGCCCAGGAATAGGCCGGCGAACGTGTGCGGAACGATACTCGCCCATTCGCCGTGACGAATGTGCGAGAGGATGGCGAGGAACGAATTGCTGACGACGTCGGCTTTTATTTCGACGCCGATCGAAGCGGCGACGTTGTTGATGATGCGGCGGTTCTGCATGTCCTCACTGAGCAAGCACAAGCGTTCGCTCGCGGCTTCTTTCCAACTGATCGTGGCGTTCGCCGTTGCACGATGGTCGCGCCGAGCCACGAACACGTAGCGTTCGCGATAGAGCGGCACTTTACGCACGTGCTCGAGCGGCTCGTTCTCGAGATACGTCACGCCGGCGTCAATCTCGAACGCTTCGAGCGCCCTCTCGATGGCGCGCGACGTCATCGAGCGAATCTCCACGCGTGCTGCCGGATGCGCCGCGGCAAACCGCGACGTCAGGAACGAGACGGCGGACATCGCCGCGGGAATCACACCGAGACGCAGCGTCCCGACGAGCCCACGGCGCAACCCGGCGAGATCGTCCTTGAGGCTGCCGTAGTCGACGAGTATCTGGCGGCCCCACAGAAGCAGCTTTTCGCCCTCCTCCGTCAACCGCACGAATCGATGGTCCCGGATCACCAGCCGGACACCGAGATCATCCTCGAGTTTTTGAATCGCGGCCGTCAGCGTCGGCTGCGTGACGTTGCACGCTTCCGCGGCGCGCGCGAAATGTTGCTCGCGCGCGAGCGCAATGAAATAGGAGAGGTGCCGGATCAGCATGGCTTGCGGAAATTCACGCGCCAATATACCGCGGCACGGCGCGCGCTCGTGAAACTTGGGCGTTAGGCCACTTTCGCCGCGTGCCTCGCCGGTGGATTCCGGCGACGCTTGCAATCGACGCTGACGCCGCCGTTACACTCTTCGTCCCGGAGTACCGATGGGTATGCAGATGGAAAGCGGGCCGCAGCGGCATCGCATCACGGTGCACGACTACCACCGCATGGCCGAGATAGGCGTGCTGGCGCCGGATGCGCGCGTCGAGTTGATCGAGGGAGAGATCATCGACATGGCGCCAATCGGCAAAGACCATCAGAGCATCGTCGATCAGCTGACTCGAATGCTGGTCCTAGCAGTCGGCCACGATGCGATCGTGCGCGTGCAGGGCTCGATCCGCCTGAGTCAGTGGTCGGAGCCGGAGCCCGACGTCGTGCTGCTCGCGCCGCGCGCGGACTTCTACCGCGGCGAGTTCGCATTGGGCACGGATACGCTGCTCGTCATCGAGGTCAGCGACACGACGCTGCGCTACGACCGCGACGTCAAAGTGCCGCTCTACGCGCGCCACGGCGTTCCGGAGGTCTGGATCGTGGACGTGCAGAACGACGCGTTGCTCGTCTACGGCGACCTGCGCGACGGCAAGTACGAACGGCACGCCGCGCTCGAGCGGCCGGCGAGCGCGGCCGTGGCGCAGCTGCCCGGCGTCGCGCTCGATCTCGCGCCACTATTCACGTCGTAAGACTGGAGTATGCTCGCGGTGCCGTGTTGGCTCGTCGCCGCACGATTCGGGGAAAAGAATGGCATCAGCCACCGCCGCGTTGACCGCGTCGCGCCCTGGCGCGTCTCTCGAGCTGAATCGAAAATTCGCCGTGAGCATCGCGGTCGCAATGTTCACCGTGAACCTCGTCGGCTTCGGTCCCACCTTCTTCCTGCGTCCGTACTTCGATGTTCCGCAGATTCCTCTCTATCTGTATGTCCACGGCGTCGTGGGAACGGCGTGGTTTGGCTTGGTGGTGATCCAGGCGGTGCTGATCGCGAACCGCCAGTTCACGCGGCATCGTCAGCTCGGCTGGTTTGGCGTGGGATTGGCCGTGATGCTCATCGGCCTCGGCGTGTACACGAGCACGCACATGGTTACGCGGAACGCCGCGGCACACCCTCTCACGGAGGCCGACATCGAGCTGTACGGGGTGGTCACGGCGGCCGACTTGGCAGGGTTCGTAACGTTTCCGACGCTCGTCGCGTTGGCGATCTACTTTCGCCGGCGCGCCGACATCCACATGCGACTCTTGCTGATCGCCACGTTAGAGATGGCGGGGCCGGCCGTGGCGAGAATCGGGAGTTGGGGCGGCTCGTTCGGCCCCATCATCCTCACCGTGATGCTCGGGCTCATGGCCGCGTTGATCGCTCACGACCTCTGGACGCGACGTCGCGTTCATCTCGCGACGATAATCGGGCTGGTGTTCTACCTCGGCGCCAATTTTGCGTTCCAATCGAGCGGTATCGGCCCCGCGATCGTGGCCGACCGGCTCGAGCAGCTGAGCGAACGCTAGCGATCGGCTTTTCTACTTGAACAAAGGCGCTGCGCCGGAGCGCTCGTAGGCGGAAGCGGCCTCGGTCGACGTCAGCACTCGAACCACCTTCGCGACCGAATCGGGGCTCGCGGCACCGTTCAACACCGCCAGCGTGAAGACGGTCGGCACCTGAATTTCGTCCGGCAGCGGCACGATGTTCTTGGCGCCCGTGAACTTGAGCTCGCTGATCTGCTGCACGGCTGCCGCAACTTTCCCTTCACGCAGGAGCGTGCCCGAGAAACCGTCCACGACGACGGCCTTAGGCTTCACGACCGCGGCAAGCCCGAGCCGCTCGATCAATTGCGCCATGTGCACACCGCTCACGCCACGCACCGTGTAAGCGATCGAGGGTGTCGCTTTCATGAAAGCCACGAAGTCCTCGGTCGTCTTCATGGCCGGCAGCGGCGCGTCGTCGCGTACCGCAATGCCGATCACCGACAAGACGAGGTCGGTCGACGAGCGCACATGCCCCTTCGCGGCGAGCTGTTGAACGGCTTCCTTCGTGAGAATGGCGATATCCGCGGTCTCGCCGTTCGTCAGCCGCTCGACGAGCGCCGCCGTCGTCGCGAACTCGACCTCTACCGGCAGACCTGAGCGCGCCGGCAACAGGGGCTCGATTTCCGCGAAGGCACCTTCCACAGCGATCGTCGCGGCGATCCTTACCGGCACCTCTTGGCCGACCACGGCCAGCGTGGGGAGGGAGAGCGCTGTGGCCAGGAGCAGTGTGCGACGTCTCATACAGGACCATAGTCGCACGCCTCCGAGCTCGCAGGGGCACAAAGCTGCCGCGGCGCCGCCGAGGGCGTACTCTTGGGAAGCTCGGTCCGAAAGGAGAAGGCCGTGAGGCTAAGACACGTCGTGCTGTTGTCCGCGAGCGCAGCGCAGCTAATCCCGCTGCCGTCCTCCGCGCACCACTCTGTCGCGATCAACTTCGAGCGCGGCGAGCCGACCGAAATCCGTGGCACCGTAAAAGAGGTGCACATGCGCAACCCGCATTCGCAGTACGTGGTGGCCGTACCGGAAGCCGACGGCACGGTCACGGAGTGGTTCGTCGAGTGGTCCGACCGCAATTCCCTCGTCCGCCGCGGAGTCGATCTCGACCTGATCAAGCCCGGCGACACGGTCACCCTGACTCTATGGCCCAGTCAGCGGCTTCCTAACGTCGGCTACTTCGTGCAGGCCGTGTTGGCGGACGGCTCGGTGTACCGCGACTGCGGCTTCGTTCAGTACCGAGAGGCCGTGGCCAACTCCACGAAGTTCCGGTGCGAGGAAGGCACGCGCGACGCCGCACAACGAGACGTCCCGTGAAGTCGCTCATGGCGCCGACCGTTCCGCTGCTCATGTCATGCGTGTTCGCGAGCACCGCATGGGCCGCCGGCACTCGCGCCGATCTCGACGGCGTGTGGCTGTTCTACGGCGCGCAAGTCCCCGAGAATCCCGGCCTCACCGCAGCGGGCCGAGAGAAGCTCGACCAGTACGACCCTCTGCGGGACGACACGGACACCATCTGCAAGCCCGTGACGTTCACGAACATCATGCACACGCCTTCGCCGCCGATCGAAATCCGACAGCGCGGGGATCACGTCGAGATCAATTACGAGTTCATGGACGTGCACCGTCGCGTGCCGCTCGACGGAGCGTTGGCAAACGCCCCCTACACGGTCGCGGACCATCCGCACATGGGGCGCTCGATCGGGCGCTACGAGGGCGAGACCCTCGTGGTCGATACGATCGACGTGGAGGCCGGCTATCTCGACACGCTCGGGTTCGCGGGCCTGCCGCAGTCGGCGCAGATGCGCACCGAAGAGCGGTTCATTCCCGCCGGCGATCGCCTGAAGGTCGTCGTGACGCACCACGACGCCATCTACTACACGAAGCCGATGGTCATGACCTACGACTTCGTGCGCGTGGATACGGCGATCATGGAGTGGGGCTGCACGCTCGAGGGCGCGAACTACGACGAACGCCTCGACGCGGCGGAAACCGATTGAACCGGCGACCGGTTACGGGGGGCAGCTAACTCCCTGGCCGGGCAGTAGCACTGTTCGCGTTCCGCAAGCCTGGATCACGCGCGTGCGAAGCGCCTCGAAGAGCGCGATTCCGCCTTTACCTTGCGGAACTTGGACGGTCGTGGGCCGCTCATTGACTACCAACTCGATCCCGAGGTTCGGTCCGGCGTGGGGGATGAGATTGGTGATCTCACCAAAGGACGCCTGAAAAAACACGTCCTGCCTACGGCGTCCCGGAATCCACGCCGGCTCGTCGCGCACGAAAAACAATGCCTTGTCGGTCAAAGCAAAGTAGCCGAGCGACGCCTCGACAACCTGAGCCCGCCTCTCTTCTGCCGTCCCCATTCGGGGGGCAATCCGGCTGCACGCGATGTGCTCAACCGGGCTACCGACCAAAGCCTCGACGGTTCGCCGCTCTTGTTGGCCGACGGTAGCGGGAAGGCCGCGCACGCCTCCTCCAGGTGGAGCAAACGGCTCGAAGCAATCTGCATGGCCAGTCGCCGGCAGCCACGCTGCCAGCAAGAATGCGAAGAGCGTTTGCGAGGAACGCCTGACGCCCATTCACCGCTCCCTTTCCCCACTCGGTTACGCGAGGAGGCACATGTCATGCGAGCAACGGCTCAACTTGAGCTCAACGACCCGGAGGGCCGACTCGTTGACTGTTCTGAAGCAGCTGCAGCGAAGCACTCAACGAGGCGCTGCCGGCGGGCCGGGGATGCAGCGCTGCGTCCCGTCGCCGGGCACTGGCTCCCGCCGATAGACGCGGTGGCACGCCAAGCAGGCTTCCGAAAGGACCCCGCTCGCATCGACCATCGCGTCCTGATTCTTCGTGAGAGCTGCCTCGTACGCCGCCACGCTCTTCTTACGGTAGTCGTCGACGAAGCGGATCCAATCGGCGTCATTGACATTTACGACTTCGCCGTTCGAGCACGTGCGGCCGGCGATCAGCAATAGATCCGCAGACTCGGCCAGCCCGAGCGCACTGTTCTCGACGGCCTGCCAACCGCCGTAAAGACCGGTCAAAGGGTTCGGCGAAGAGGAAGGCATGGGGTCGCGTGCCAGCGTGGCCGGGTCTTCGGCCTGCGCCCAAAAAACCGTATTGCCGAGCGGGAACAGAATCGCGTGCATCAATTGGTTGACGGTCATGACCGGCGCCGACTGGACGTTCGCCGCCGGACCGTCTGACGAGCTCTCCGCCGACTCGCCATTCGGCGACTGCACGCACCCGCCGGCGAGTGCGACAACGAAGAAGACGGCCACCATCGGCCATCGGCTATGGGTTCGCATACATTCTCCCTGTCCGCTGCGCTTGCGCGATCTTACGCCGCTTCGCACACCCGACCTTGCCACGGCCCGCCTCAAGCTGGACACTGAGTCCAACGGAGAAGCAATGCGCGCGATTGCCCTGCTGATCCCCTTGGCCTTGCTGGCGTCTCCCGACACGTTCGCTCAGACGACGTCATGGGGCGACCCTGACCTCGAGGGCGTGTGGTCGAACCTGGCGCCGATTCCGCTCGAACGCCCGGCAGCACTGGCCGACAAGCCATTCTTCACACAGGCTGAAGCGGCCGAGGCCGAGAAAAACGCGCTCGCCACGACCCTCAAGAACGTCGCGGCGTCGATCGATACGAGCGGGGAGTTCAACGAGATCTGGCTGGAGTCGGCGAAGGGTCGAGTGCCTCGCAACCTGAGCACGTCCCTTGTGATCGATCCGTCGGACGGAAGGATTCCGTACACGCCCGAAGGCAAAGCGCGGTGGGAGGAGACGCCGCACCTGACGACGGAACGGATCACCGGACGCACGCTGCGCGCGGACGCCTCGAGAGCATGCACGACGCGCGCGTGATCCCGCTTGATCGCCGTCCACCCTTGAGCGCGAGCATCAAGCAATGGACTGGCGACTCACGCGGCTGGTGGGAGGGCGAGACGCTCGTCGTCGAGACGACGAACTTCAACAGCCGCCGGCGGTTTCATGGTGCCACGGAGAATCTCAAGCTGGTCGAACGCTTCACCCGCATCGACAACGACACCATCGACTACCGGCTGACTGTCTCGGACCCGCAGACGTTCACGCAGCCGTGGACGCTGGAGAACAGTCTCTGGCGTACGGATGAACTGATCTACGAAGCCGGCTGTCATGAAGGGAACCTCGGTCTCGCCGGCATTTTGGCCGGCGCGCGAGCCCAGGAGCAGTAGGCGTTATTTCGCATAGAAACGATCGGATCGGGGGAAGAATTGATGTCGCGGTTCATGCAATTGGCGGCGTGCGCCGCTCTCGCCACCATCGGCAACAACGAGGCCGCTTTCGCGCAAGCCGCGTGCGATCGCGACTGCCTTCGTTCGACACTTGATCGCTACCTCGATGCGATCGTCGCGCACGATCCGCGCAAGGCGCCGCTCGTCGTAGGATTCCGCCAGACCGAGAATGCAATCAACGTGGCGCCCGGCAGAGGTGTCTGGAAGAGCGTGACCGCGCTCGGCAACGTCCAGCGTCGGTACTTCGACCCCGTGAGCGGTCAGGCGGGCTATTACGGCACGGTCATGGAAGGTAACGAAACGGCGGTCGTGACGGTGCGCCTACGCGTCGAAAACCGCGAGCTCACCGAAGCCGAGTGGTACATCGCGCGGGCGAACGATCCCGGGCTGCGTGGCCAGCGCCAGCCCGGCGGGCCGCCGGCCAACCTGCACAATCCCGAGTACCTCGAGCAGCATCCGCCGCCGCAACGCGTCGTGCCGCGCAATGAGCGCGTCGACCGCGCGGCGCTGAGCCGCATCGCTGACAGTTACTTCGACGCGATCACCTCGCACGACCGCTCCGTCGCGCTCGTGCACGAGGGCTGCGGTCGCGCAGAGAACGGCTCGCCGGCACCGGGCGGCGCGTTCTTGCCGCCTGCGCCGCGAGCTGCGGCGCCCGCCCCTCCGCCACCGGCCGCGGGCGCGCAAAGTGCGCCGCCGGGAGCCGGCAGCCGCGACTGCGTCGCGGGCCTCGAAAACTTCAACCTCTCGATGGTGACGGCTCGCCGCACTCCGCTAGTCGACGAGGAGGCGCAGGTCGTGCTCGCCCTCGGTGTTTTCATCCGCCGGCCGGGGTCGCCCACGCCGCGCCTCGTCTTCAGCGAATGGTTCGTGATCGACGAGGCGAAAATCCGCACGGTCTACACGGCGATGTTCTACCCGCCGCCGGAGCTCGCCGTGCCGAACTGGCCGCCGTACGACGGCAACTGGCCGTTGCCGGCGACGATCGTTCCGGGCCCCGCGCCGACCCCGTAGCGGCGTACGCGGGGCTGCGTGCGCGGCACTCACTTACGGCGCAATGACCGATTTCTGGCGTGCCTCGCCGACGCAAAGCGTTAACGATGTCCCCGGGCTGACGTGCAAACCATGCGCCCGGTAAGGACCGATTGGAAATGGTGGCCAGGGCCGGAATCGAACCAGCGACACGCGGATTTTCAGTCCGCTGCTCTACCAACTGAGCTACCTGGCCGTGCGTGATGCGCCGTTGCGGCGACTCGCGGGACGCGCTATTAGACCGGCCCGGCCGAGGAGCCGTCAAGCAAAGCCGCGCCGGCAGACGAGCGGGCTGCCAAACCCATCGGCGGCTCTTTATGATCGATCCCCATGAGCGAAACCAAGATCTACCCGCCGCCGCCCGGGTTCGCCGCACGCGCGCTGATCAACGCTGCCACGTACGCCTCGATGTATCGCGACTCCGTCGACGAACACGGAAGCGTTCTGGGCCAAGCAAGCCCGCGAGCGGCTCACGTGGAGCAAGCCGTTCACGCAAGTCAAAGACACGAGCTTCGACGCGAAGGACCTGCACGTTCGCTGGTTCGCCGACGGCGAGCTCAACGTCTCGGCCAACTGCCTCGACCGGCATCTCGCGAAGCGCCCCGAGCAAACCGCGATCCTCTGGGAGCCCGACGATCCGCACGCCTCGCCGCGGCTCATCAGCTATCGCGAGCTGCACGAGAGCGTCTGCAAGTTCGCGAACGCGCTGAAGCGCCTCGGCGTCAAGAAAGGCGACCGCGTCACGATCTACATGCCGATGATTCCCGAGACCGCGATCGCGATGCTCGCGTGCGCGCGTATCGGCGCGATCCACTCGGTCGTGTTCGGCGGCTTCTCGCCCGAAGCATTGAAGGGCCGCATCGAAGACTGCGCGTCGCGCGTCGTGATCACGGCCGACGAAGGCGTGCGCGGCGGCAAGAAGATCCCGCTTGAAAGCCAACGTCGACGAGGCGCTGAAGAACGTGCGCGGCACGAAGGTCGAGCACGTCGTCGTGGTGAAGCACACCGGCGGCAACGTCGGCTGGGCGAAAGGCCGCGACAAGTGGTACGAAGACGTGCTCGACGGCGCGTCGGACGTCTGCCCCGCCGAGCCGATGAACGCCGAGGATCCGCTATTCATTCTTTATACGTCGGGCTCGACGGGTAAGCCGAAGGGCGTGCTGCACACGACGGCCGGCTACCTGCTGCACGCGTCGATCACGCATCAATACGTGTTCGACTACCGCGACGGCGAGCTCTTCTGGTGCGCGGCCGACGTCGGCTGGGTCACGGGCCACACGTACATCGTCTACGGCGCGCTCGCGAACGGCGCGACGACGGTCATGTACGAAGGCATCCCGACGTATCCCGACGCGAGCCGGCTCTGGCAGGTCGTCGACAAGCACCAGATCGACATCCTCTACATGGCGCCGACGGCGATCCGCGCGCTGATGCGCGAGGGCGACGGGCCCGTGAAGAAGACCTCGCGCTCACAGCCTGCGGTTGCTCGGCACCGTCGGCGAGCCGATCAATCCCGAGGCGTGGGAGTGGTATTACCACGTCGTCGGCGAAGGCCGCTGCCCGATCGTCGACACGTGGTGGCAGACGGAAACCGGCGGCATGCTGATCACGCCGTTCCCCGGCGCGACGAAGCTGAAGCCCGGCTCGGCGACGCTGCCGTTCTTCGGCGTGAAGCCGGCGATCGTCGACCAGAGCGGCAAGATCCTCGAAGGCGCCGTGCTCGGGCAACCTCGTGCTGCTCGACAGCTGGCCGGGGCAGATGCGCACGGTCTACGGCGATCACCAGCGCTTCGTCGACACCTATTTCAAGCAATTCCCCGGCATGTACTTCACGGGCGACGGCGCGCGCCGCGACGAGGACGGCTACTACTGGATCACGGGGCGCGTCGACGACGTCATCAACGTCTCGGGCCACCGCCTCGGCACGGCCGAGGTCGAGAGCGCGCTCGTCGGCCACACGAAGGTCGCCGAGGCCGCCGTCGTCGGCTTTCCGCACGATCTCAAAGGCCAAGGCATCTACGCGTACGTGACGCTGAAGGCCGGCGAAACGCCGAGCGACGCGCTGCGCAAGGAGCTCGTCGCGTGGGTGCGCAAGGAAATCGGCGCGATCGCCTCACCCGACGTGATCCAGTGGGCGCCGAGCCTGCCGAAGACGCGCTCGGGCAAGATCATGCGGCGCATTCTCCGCAAGATCGCGGCCAACGACTTCAAGGAGCTCGGCGACACGTCGACGCTCGCGGACCCGGCCGTCGTCGACGACCTGATCAAGAACCGCGCGGGCGCCTGACATCTCTCTGACTGATTCAAACGCGCCAATAGTCGAAGCCGGCCGCTGCGAAGTCGTCGTCGAAGCCAAGGACCTGCGTGCACTTCGTTGCCTGCATGACGGCAAAGCTCACCGCGTCCGCATAAGTGACCGGTCGCGGAGCCAGCCGCTCGAGCCAACGACGTGCGGCGAGATGATCATCGCTCGTCGCAAAGTGAACGGTAACGCTTGGGCTCGCATCGATTCGCTCGAGCGCACGAAGCGCAGGCTCGTACCCCGCGCGGAACAGCGTCAGTCGATGCAACTCGGCGACAACGAGATTGCTCGTGACGAGCGGAATGCGCTGGTCGACGGCTGCACGGAACGCGCGATCTGCTGCAATGTGGTGCTGATCGCGCCCGCTGCGCAGCGCAATCCACGCGCCACTATCGACGAACAGCCTTACGGCGGCGTGCGCGGTACGTGGCGGGCGGCTCGGCAACGTATGTCTCGTTGAGATAGCGATCGAACTCGTGACTCATGTCGGGCGGCAAACCATCGATGTCGCCGCTCAAGTCGAGCACGGGATCGCCAGAAGAACGCCGCGTTAGCGCTCGAACGGCGACCCGAACCGCCCGCGACTTCGTCCAGCCCCGCTCACGCGCAAAGGCGCTCAAGGCGTTTGAGATCCTCGTCTTCGAGGTACACCTGAAGCGGTTTGCTCATGAGCTGTAAACGTACGCAATCATGAAGGATACGTCAATTCGCTCATGACCTTGCGATCATGCGCGGGTTGGCCGCGGCGGGAGGTTCCTACTGCTTCGGCTTGAAGTCGGGCGGCGCGTCGGAGCCGCCGCCGAAGAAGAACTTCTGCATCTCGTCCTCGAGGAACTTGCGCGCCTTCGGCTCGATCGGCGTCAGGCGGTACTCGTTGAGCAGCATCGTCTGGTGCTTGACCCAGCGCTGCCACGCGAGCTTCGACACGTTCTCGTAGATGCGCTGGCCAAGGGCGCCCGGATAGGGCGGGCGGTCGAGGCCTTCCGAGTCCGGGCCGAGCAGAACACACGTCACTTTTCTTCCCATACGCGCACTATGCAGGCTGAAGGCCGCCGCTGAGAAGCGCCGCGACGGGGGCCGGCACGCCGACGTCGAGCTGCGTGCCGGGCCGGCACCAGAACCAATCGTCGCGGTCGTTGACGGTGGACGGCGTCGCGGCGAGCTCGAGCAAGCGCGGCTCGAGATCGAGATCGAAGTGCGTAAACGCATGCTCGATCGTTGCAAGCACGCGCTCCACCGCGACCGCAGCGCCGAGCATGCGCGCGCACCACTCGCGCGGCGAGTCCTCGGGAGGCAGCTCCGGCAAGCTGTAGAGCCCGCCCCAGATGCCGCGCGCGGGCCGCCGCTCGAGCAGGACGCGCCCGTCCGGCGCGCGCACGACGAGCACGGCGACCTGCCGCTGCGCGCGCTCCCTCTTCGGCCGCGGCCCGGGATACTGCGCTTGCGTGCCGCTGCGACACGCCGCGCAATCGCTCGCGAGCGGGCACACCGTGCAAGCGGGCTGCGCGCGCGTGCACAGCGTCGCGCCGAGATCCATGATCGCCTGCGTGTAGTCAGCGACGCGCTCGTGCGGCGTATGCGCGTCGGCATGACGCCAGAGCTCGTTCGCGACTGCAGGCAACCCGGGCCAACCCGCGACGGCGTGATAGCGCGCGAGCACGCGCTTGACGTTGCCGTCCAAGATCGGCCAGCGCTGACCGTGAGCCTGCGCGAGGATCGCGCCGGCCGTCGAGCGGCCGATGCCGGGCAGCGCGTGCAGCGCATCGAACGTCTTCGGCAGCTCGCCGCCATGCTCCGCCACGACGATGCGCGCGGCCTTCCAGAGATTGCGGGCGCGCGCGTAGTAGCCGAGACCCGCCCAGAGGGCGAGCACCTCGTCGAGCGGCGCCGCGGCCAGAGCTGCGACGGTCGGCATGCGCTCGATGAAGCGCGTGAAAAACGGAATCACGGTGCCGACCTGCGTCTGCTGGAGCATGATCTCGGAGATCCAGGCGGTGTACGGCGTGCGCTCTCGCTGCCACGGCAAATCGTGGCGTCCGTGGATGTCGAACCACGCGAGGAGGCGGGCGCTGAGCGTCGTCATCGGTCGCGCGTGCGCGGTGGCGGCAACGGCTCGACGGGCCGACCGTCGAGCTCGCGTGCAAGCCGCTCGATGCGCGTCACTGCGCGTAACCCGCCCTGCGAAAGCGTGCGCTTCAGATACCACGGGCCGACGACAGGCGGCACGAAGAAGGCGGGCTCCATCTCGAGCGTGTACCTCATCTTCGTGCCGTCGCCGTCGCGCTCGAGCCACCATTCCGAAACGCTGTGCTTGAAGTTGCTGCCCTCGGGCAGCGTCGTGCTCTTGATCCAGTGCGGCGTCTCGGTCTCGAGTCGCTCGGTGCGCTCGAGCGTCATGCAGTGCCAGAGTGCGCAGCCTTCCATGCGCGTGTAGACGAGCGGCGTGCCGTCGGCGGCTGGGTCGAGATAGCGGCTCTCCTTGTACGCGCGTGAGATGCGTGAGTATGCGTTGTCGTCGAAATCCGTCAGTACGGCGTAGATCGACTCGGGGCTGGCATCGAGCCGCGCGTTCGCTTCGAGCGAGTAGCGGCCGCGCTCGCGCTTGACCGCGAGCTCGTCGATCGTGGCCGCAGCCGCGAGCGCGCCCGCGCCGAGCGCGCCTATCGCAGCCGCGGCACGTGCGGCTCTCACCGCTCGAACAACCCGCGCAAACGGTCGCGCACTTGCTCGCGCACCTCTTCTCTGCGCTCCTCGACCTCCTCTTCGACTTCCTCTGAGATCTGCTGACGCACAATCGCCGAAAAATCGGGAAGCACCGACGGCGCATCGACGGTACCCGTAACCTTCAGCGGCAGCTCTTTGCCGGCGTACTTGACCATCGCCGGATCGGATTGCAGCACGGGACCGTCGATCATGGTCGCGACGAGGTCGAAGGCGATGGCGTCGTCGAGCAGGTTCACGCTGCCCGAGCCGTCGATCGTCATGAAGTCGAGCCGGCCGTTCAGGTCGCGGTTCGTCAGTAACGCGTCCTCGATGACTCCCGTCGCCGACAGCGACGAGAACGTCGTGCGCCGCGCCGCGTCACCGCGCTCGGGAAGCGTCTCGCCGTCGAGCCGCGCGCGAGCGCGGCGCAGCTCGAACCAGAAGTCGATACCCTCGAGCGAGCCGTTCCTCACGCTGAACGCGACGTCGCCGTCGAGACCGCGGCGCATGTCACCCAAGTTCTGGCCGGCTGTCACGAGATTCAGGCGCACGTCGCCGGTCCCCGTGATGTCCTGCGAGCCGAGCAGGTCTTGGCCGAGCGCGGCGAGGTCGACGTTCTCCAGCACCTGCCCGACGGTCATGTTCGCCGAGTCCCCTTCGACCTCGACGCGAATGTCGCCGTTGAAGCGGCCGCCGTAGAGTTGCGCGCTCGGGGTCAGCCGCGCGGCACCGTTCGCAGCCGTCAGCGGGAACGCCACGTTCGTCAGCGTCAGGCCGCTGAACTTGGCCTTGCCGAACTTGAGCTCGCCGCGCGCGTCGACGGTCCGCATGACCTCGAGCGGCAGGTCGACCTCGTCGAGCGAGCCCTCCTCGGCCGGAGCATCGGATTCCTGCGACGGCGGCAGATAGCGATCCACGTTGATGTCGTCGACCGTGAGGTCGTAGGTCACGCGCTCGCCCTCGAGCGCGATGCGCCCCGTCAGCGTCGAGTCGTCGAGCGTGAGTTGCATGTCGCGCAACCCGATCTGCCTCGAGTTGTAGAGCAGATTCGCCTTCGCACTCGCGCGCGTCAGAACGGCGGCGTCGGCTGTCTGCACGTCGACATCGAACCGCGCGAGCACCTCGCGCGGCGCAAACTCGCGAATGTCGACGGCGCCCGTCAGCGCGAGATTGCTGAGCAACCGCTGGCCGGACAGCGAGCCTGCCACCGTTATCCCGAGGAACTCGAGCGTGAGCCCGTTCAGCTCGAGCGTCTCGGCACCCAGATTCGCGGCGAGCGCGTCGAACGTGAGCTCGGCCTGGCTCGGTCCGCCGGGCCAACCTGCACCGCTGCCGTCGATGATCACCGCAAGCTCGTCGAGGCGGTACTCGTTGCCGGCGAGCGTGATAGTGGCCTGCATGTCGGCCGCCACTTGCACGGCGACCTCGGCGCCCGCGAGCCCGAACTCCATGTGCAGCGGAAAACGCTGGCCGACACCGAAGTCTTCGGCCGTCATGCCGAAGTCCGTGAGCTCCCAGCGGCTACCGGTCGCTGCGTCGTTCCATACGATGCGCGCGCCCTCGATCTCGATGGCACCGACACCGAGGTCGAGATCGGCGGGCGCGCTGCCGGCGCCGGCGTCAGCCGGTGCGTCGGCTTCCGGCGCCCCGCCGCCTCCCAGGTCTTGCCAGTTGTTGGCGCCGCTGCGATTGCGCGCGAGATTGAGCTCGAGCCCTTCGAGCCGGGCCTGGCTGACCTCGATGCGCTGCGAGAGCAACGGTATGACGGCGACTCGCAGCTCGGCGCTGCCGATGCGCGCCATCGGCTCGTCGCCGAATCCCGGCGCGTTGCTGAGCGTAGCGGTGCCGACGGCAATGCGGATCGTGGGAAACAGCGCGAGCTCGAGATCGCCGTCGAATGTCAGCTCGCGGCCCGTCGCATTCTGCACGGCGGCCGCGATCTCGTCTTTGTAGTCGTTCGGATCGAACAACAGGCTGACCGCAACGGCCACCACGACGAGCAGCACGACAATGGCGCCGACGATAAGCCCAAGAATCTTGAATAGGCGTTTCATGGGATTACGCTCGTAGAGAGAGCCCTCGTTGGAGCGAAGGCCCATCGTAGCAAACCGTTTCGGCCGCAGAGAGACCGCCTGGAGCGGCCGCGCTAGCCTGCGGCCTTGGGCCGCGCTTTGGCAGAGAACCGGCTGCCGTCGCGGTTCCATTGCGCCGCAAAACGCGCGACGTCCGATGCCGGAATGGCGCGGCTGACGAAGTAACCCTGGCAGCGGTCGCAGCCCATCGTCGCGAGCACGTCGAGCGCCGCGCCGTTCTCGACGCCCTCGGCGCAGATCTTGAGCCCGAGGTTGTGCCCAAGCTCGATCAGCGAGCCGACCATCGTGTTCGCTTCGCGGCTGTGCGGCACGTTCATGACGAGACTCTTGTCGATCTTCATCTCGTTGAACGGCATCTGGTAGAGCTGCGTCAGCGAGGAGTAGCCTGTGCCGAAGTCGTCGAGCGAGAGACCGACACGCTTCACGCGCAGGCGCGTGAGGATCGCCATCGTCGCCGTCGGATTCTGGATCGTCGCCGTCTCGGTGATCTCGAGAACGAGCTGGCTGCCGTCGACGCCGTTTTCGGCGAGCAAAGCGGCAACGCGATCGGGGAAGCTCGAGTCCGTGACGAGACTCGGCGGCAAGTTCACGGCGCAGCTCAAGCGCAAGCCTTGGTCTTGCCATTCGCGGACCTGGCGCAGCACGGCGCTCAGCATCATGCTCGTGAGATCCGCGATCAGGCCCGCCTGCTCCGCGAGCGAGATGAACTCGTTCGGCATGACGAGCCCAAGGCGCGGATGCTGCCAACGCGCGAGCGCCTCGACGCCGTCGACGATCCAACGGCTCTGCACGAGCGAGACTTTCGGCTGGTAGTGCGGCAGGACCTCGCCGCTCGCAATGCCGCGCCGCAAATCCTGCGCATCGATCTCGGCACCACGGTGTAAGAGGGCCGTGAGCTTCGTGGAGAGCTCGGCGGCGGCGAGCGGCTTCTTGAGCGTCCCGCACATCGCAAGACCTAGCCCAAGCCCGAGCTGATGCGCCGCGGCGAGCACGCGCTCGTCGACGTTGCCGACGAGCAAGACATCGGACGTGCACGCGCGCGCTGCAAGCGACTTCAGGAGCTCGACGCCGTCGGTGTCGGGTAGATGAAGCTCCATGATCACCAACGACGGTTGAAACGACTCGAGCAACTGCACGAAGCCCGCGCCCGAGGTCGCGCTCGCGATGGTGTAGCCGGCTCGCTTCGCGACCTTGCCGACGAGGTCGACGACGGCCGCATCCTCTTCGACGATCAGCACCCTATTGACGTTGTCAGCCATGCACTTGGGCCCGCGTCCGCCGTAGACCGGCGCGAGCACTATAGGTATTTCCGCAGGTCAACGATCGCGGGAGAGCCGAATTGTGTGACGGCGGTCAAACGTGGAGCTAAAATCGGCTCCAGGCGGGCGTCGTATAATGGTAATACCCTAGCTTCCCAAGCTAGAGCCGTGGGTTCGATTCCCATCGCCCGCTCCACTCTTCTCGACGAAGACCCTACCGGATGGTGAAGGTCGAGGACTTGCTGAGCCCCGCTCGGCAATCCAGCAGCCCGCCGGCATTCGACACGTACTGACCGACGGCTGCCGTCACGGTGTACGAGCCCGGGGACACCAGCGCGCCGTCCGCGTCTCTCTGATCCCACGTCGCCGCTTCGGTGACCGTTTCCAAGCCTCCGTACGTTCGCGGTTGCAGCATCTGGACGCACGCGATGTTGTCGGCGCTGCCCCACAGGCGCCGTCGCGCGGAGTCGGTGACCTCGAATACGACGGCCGTGCACGTCGAGCTCGCGGTCAGCGTCGCGGGCGCGTTCAGCGCGTTGGCGATCGAGAGCTCGAAAGTGATCGGCTCGTCGAGATTGAATAGCTTTTCCGCCTGACTCATGCGGTCTTCGACGGACAACGACGTGCTGAACGCGCCGCACTCCTCTGTCGTCCCGCCCGGGTCGCTGACGCACGCGGCTCGCACGACGGCCGCGAGCACGAACAAGGCGATCGAGAACTTCAGCAAGCGCGCTCCTCGGCCATTGAACGGCGACCACGCTTCGGCCGAGTATAGCCTCACCCCCGCGGCTCGATCCGCAAGGACTCCGATGGACACGCCCCGCCCGGCCGAACCGCACATGCGCAAGGTTCGCAGCTTCGTGCGCCGCCCGGGGCGAGCGACGGCGGCTCAGCGCCGCGCGCTCGCGGACCTGTTGCCGCGTTATGGAATCGGCGACGCGCAAGAGCGACTCGATCTCGCGCGGCTATTCGGCCGCGACGCGCGCCGCGTGCTCGACGTCGGCTTCGGCGACGGCGAGGCGCTCGTGACGAGCGCGCTGAACAATCCCGGCGTCGACTACGTCGGAGTCGAGGTCCACGAGCCCGGCATCGGCCACTTGCTGCTGCTTCTCGAGCAGACCGCGATCACGAACGTGCGCGTAATCGCACGCGACGCGGCCGATGTCGTTCCGCAGTTGCTCCCGACCGCAAGCTTCGACGCCGTCGATCTGTTCTTCCCGGACCCGTGGCCCAAGAAGCGGCATCACAAGCGACGCCTCGTGCAGCCGCCATTCGTCGCCGAGCTCGCGCGCGTGCTGAAGCCCGGCGGTTTTCTGCACGTTGCGACGGACTGGGCCGACTATGCGCGCCACACGCGCGAGGTGCTGGCGGCTGATGCGCGCTTTGGAACGATGGAACGCCGAGGAGCTTACCGCTGAACCGCTCGCGCTCCGGCCGCCGACGAAATTCGAGCGGCGCGGCGTGCGTCTCGGTCACGAGGTCGCCGATCTCTACTACCGAGCGCAGCGGTCTACGCTATGACGAGCGGTCGCGCTTGACGGGCTCGACCCCACTCTGGGTGGGCCGGGCGTCCGCGATCCCACCGCGCATCATGATCCAGAAGACCACGATACCCGGCACCGCGACGACGGTCGTGAGCAAGTAGAAGCTCGTGTAGCCCATGCTCTCGACGAGCGCGCCCGCGCTGGTCCCCGTGACGATGCGTCCGACGATGCTCGCGGCGGCAGACAGTAACGCGAACTGCGCAGCGGTGTAGCGCAGGTCACAGAGCGCGGAAAAATAGGCGACGACCGCTACGCCGCCGAACCCGCTCGCGAAGTTTTCGAAACCGATTGCTCCGGCTAGACCTAAGTTGGATTTGCCGACTTCCGCGAGCGCCGCGAAGGTCAGGTTCGAGAGCGCCATGAGCCAAAGGCTCAGGAACACGCAGCGCGTCACTCCGAGCCGGATGTACAACGCTGCGCCCACAAAGATGCCGATGAGTTGCGTCCAGAACCCGATCCCGACGTCATAGAAGGCGATCTCGTCGTTCGTGTATGCGAGATCGTCCAGCAACAAGCGCAGCGTGAGTTGCCCGAGTGTGTCGCCGACTTTGTGGACGAGCACGAACAGCAATATGAGCAGCGCACCATGGCGGCGGAAAAACTCGAGAAGCGGGCCGGCGACCGATTCCGCAACGGCAGCGAATCCCGTCCACGAGGTGAGCGGCCGATGCCGTGGCGGCTCACCCAGAATCAGCCCTACAGCCATCCCGGGGAGCGCGAACACTGCGCACGCAATGTACGCGACGTGCCAATCGGCACGCGCGGCGATCACGAGCGCCAGCGACGCCGCGGCGACGGAGCCGATGCGCCATCCGTATTGCGACATGCCGGAGCCGACGCCGAGTTGTCGCGGCTCGAGTGACTCGATTCGATACGCGTCGATGACGATGTCGTAGGTCGCGCCCGCAACCGCAACCAGGATGGCGGCCACGGCGGTTGCGGCGAGACTCGTCCTTGGGTCGACGAGCCCGAGGTTCACAATTGACGCCATGGAAAGGACGCCGCCAACGAGCAGCCAAGATACTCGCTGTCCCAGGCGGCCGATGAGCGGCAGGCGGACGCCGTCCACGACCCAGGCCCAAAGCCACTTCAGGTTGTAGACCAAGAAGGCGAGCGAGAAGGCGGTGATCGAGCTTTTCGTGATCCCGTCCTGCGCGAGACGCGTCGTCAATGTCGCCGCGATCATCGCGTACGGGGCGCCAGAGGAAATGCCGAGAAACAAGGCAGCGAGCGGTGCGGCCTCCGTGTATTGCCGAACCGATTCGGGAAGGTAGTGGCGCCAGCCGTCGGATCGCATCACGATAGCTGCCAATCGTAGTCGATCGTCAGCGGCGCGTGGTCCGAGAACCTCCGGCGCTTGTAGATCGCGGCGCTGCGCACGGCCGCGCCGAGCGCGGGGCTCACGACTTGATAGTCGATGCGCCAACCCGTGTTGTTGGCCCATGCCTGGCCGCGATTCGACCACCACGTGTATTGGTGCGGCTCCTGATTGACGGCGCGAAAGGCGTCGACGAAGCCGCGCCCCGCGAACAGGGAATCGAGCCAGGCGCGCTCGGCCGGGGTGAAGCCGGGGTAGTCCTGCAGCGACCGCCAGTTCTTCAGGTCGATGGGCCGGTGAGCCATGTTGAAGTCGCCACAGAACACGAACGGCAGGCCGATCCTGGCGAGCTCCACGAGCCTGCGATCGAACGCGGTGAGAAAACGGAGCTTGGCTTCTTGGCGCGCGGGGCTCGAGGAACCCGAAGGAAAGTACGCGCTGACGACTGCGACCCCGCGGAAACGCGCCTCCACGTAGCGCCCTTCGCGATCGAACTCGGGCTCCCCGATGCCGCGCACGACCTCGACGGGCTCGGCCTTCGAGTAGATCGCAACGCCGCTGTAACCCGCTTTCTCGGCGTGCACGCAGACTCGGGTGTAGCCGCGCGCGTGAAACGCACGCTCCGCGATCTGCTCGTCGCGCGCCTTGAGCTCCTGGACGCAGAGCACGTCGGCGCGCTGCCGAGCGAACCAAGGGAAGAAGCCCTTGCGCGCTGCACTGCGCAAGCCGTTCGCGTTGAAGGTGACGACTCGCAAGAAAACCGGCCGGTCGGAACTTAAGAAGCGATATGATACGCGGCCTCGGGAAACCACGACATGAACGCTTACAAGACCGAATTCCTGGAGCTCGCGCTCGAGCTCGGTGTCCTGAAGTTTGGCGAGTTCACGCTGAAATCGGGGCGCATCAGTCCCTACTTCTTCAACGCCGGCCTGTTCAACAGCGGTTATGCAGCCGCGAAGCTCGGCCGCTGCTACGCGTCGGCGATCGCCGCTCTCGATATCGAGTTCGACATGCTGTTCGGCCCCGCCTACAAAGGCATTCCGCTCGTCGTGCTGTCCGCGGCCTCGCTGGCAAGTCATCTCGACGAGGACTACCCGTTCGCGTTCAACCGCAAAGAGGCGAAGGACCACGGCGAAGGGGGGTCGATCATCGGTGCGCCGCTCGCGGGGCGCGTGCTCATCGTCGACGACGTGATCACGGCCGGAACGGCGGTGCGCGAGGTGCTCGAGATCGTACGGGCCGCCGGGGCCACCCCGGCCGGGGTGCTGGTGGCCCTGGATCGCGAGGAGGTTGCGCCCAAGACCAAGATCTCGGCTGTGAGACAGCTGGAGAGCGAGCTTGAAGTCCCGATCAGGAGTATCGTGTCGCTGACGGACCTCATCGACCATCTCGAGGAGGACAAAGAATACGAGCAGTACCTCCCGGCCGTCCGGGCGTACCGCAATCGTTACGGCGTCCCGCGGGAGGCGTAGCGGCTCAGGACTGAGAGCTACTTGGCAGAAATAGCCTGTGATCGCCTTCCTGTCGCGCGTTTTTTGGTATATCTAGGTTTCTCGGCGGGTATCGAGGTTACATAACTTGCGGATAGTCGGCGCCATCCTGCTCGTCGTTGCGGCCCTCGCGCTGCCGTCGATCGGTAGCGCCCAGTCGCAGACGCGGCCCCTCTACCGGTACACCGACGAGAACGGCGTCACCCAGTACGGCGACAAGATCCCGCCGCAGTACGCCAACCGCGACCGCGATGTCTTGAACCGGCATGGCGTGCCTGTCGGCTTCGAGGAAGGCGAGGTCACCGAGGAAGAACGTGCCGTCATCGAGGAGCGCGAAGCGTTGGCCGAGGCCGAGCGAAAAGCGAAGGCTGACGTCGCACGCGCAGATCGCATGCTGCTCGAGACCTACTTGTCCGTCGGCGACATCGAAGAGCTCCGCAATCGCCGCCTCGAGCTGCTCGAGTCCCAGATCAAGCTGACCGAGGTCTATCTCGGCAACCTGCGCAAGAAGCTCGTAGCCCTGCAAGCCGAAGCCGCCAACTTCAAGCCGTACACGACGCAGCCGGATGCCCCGCAGATTCCGGAGAACCTCGCGCTCGATCTCTCGCGAACGACGGCATCGATCGCTCTCTACGAGGAGACGCTGGCGCGCACGCGATCCGATCAGGAGGCGCTGCGAGACTCGTTCGACAAGGACATCGCGCGCTTCCGCGAGCTCAAGGGCGAGTGACCGTCAGCTGCGGCCCGTGTGGCCGAACCCGCCGCTGCCGCGATCGCTGGCGGCGAAGCTCTCGACGACGTCGAACTCCACCTGCACGACAGGCACGACGACGAGCTGCGCGATGCGCTCGCCGGGCTCGACGCGAAACGGCTGCGCGCCGCGGTTCCAGCACGAGATCATGAGCTCGCCTTGATAGTCGGAGTCGATGAGGCCGACGAGATTGCCGAGCACGATGCCGTGCTTATGGCCGAGTCCCGACCGCGGAATGATCACGGCCGCGAGATGCGGGTCGCGGATGTGGATCGCGATTCCTGTCGGAATCAGCTTCGTTTCGCCTGGCTCGAGGTCGAGCGGCGCGTCGAGGCAGGCGCGCAGATCGAGGCCCGCCGAGCCCGGAGTGGCGCGCTTCGGCAGCGGCAACTCCTTGCCGATTCGCGGGATTCAGGATCTTGAGCTCGATGCGCCGGGCAGTGCTCGTCACGGACTAAAGCCTTTGCTGCGAAGGAGGGCGCCGTCAACCGGCGCGCGAGGAAGGCTTCTTGCCGGCACGCGCCGCGAGATAGCGCTCGGCGACGACCTCGACCAGCCGGCGCGCCAACTGGCCTTTGCCGCCTTCGCCGAGCGAGAGCTCGCCGCCGCCGGCCCAGATACACCGTCAGGGCATTCGTCTCGCGATCGAAACCGCAATCCGGGCCGACCTGGTTCGCGGCGATCATGTCGATGCGCTTGCGTTCGAGCTTGTCGCGCGCATGCGCCGCGACATCGTGCGTCTCGGCCGCGAAGCCGACCGTGAACGGCGGCGCGTGGCAACGCCGCGACGCTCGCGAGCGTATCGGGCGAGCGTACCAGCGCGAGCTCCATCTCGGCGGCGCGAGCGCTTGATCTTCTGCTCAGCCGCTTCGCGCGGCCGATAGTCCGAGACGGCCGCACAGCCGATGAAGATGTGCGCGCCGCCGATCTCGTCCTGCACTTTGCCGTACATCTGCTCCGCCGTCTCGACGTCGATGCGGCGCACCGCCGCCGGTGTCGGCAGCGAGACGGGGCCCGTCACGAGCACGACATCGGCGCCGGCTTCGCGCGCCGCCGCAGCGACCGCGAAACCCATCTTTCCCGAGCTGCGGTTCGTGATGTAGCGAACAGGATCGATCGGCTCGCGCGTCGGGCCGGCCGTGATGACGACCTTGAGACCCTCGAGCGGCCGCGCGCGTAGGCGGCCCGTCTGCTCGAGCAAAGCCGCGGCGATCTCGTTCGGCTCGAGCATGCGGCCCGGTCCGGTCTCGCCGCAGGCTTGGTCGCCCGTCGCAGGGCCGAGAAAGCGCACGCCGCGCGCCTCGAGCAACGCACGGTTCGCTTGCACGGCCGCGTTGGCCCACATCGCCTGGTTCATCGCCGGCGCAAGAACGATCGGGGCCGTCGTCGCGAGGCACACCGTCGACAGCAGGTCGCCGCCGAGGCCGGCCGCCAACGTGCCGAGGAAGTGCGCGGTCGCCGGAGCGACGACGACGACGTCGGCCCAGCGCGCGAGCTCGATGTGCCCCATCGCGGCTTCCGCGGCCGGGTCCCAGAGGTCGTCGCGGACGCGCCGGCCGGACACCGCTTGGAACGTCAGCGGACCGACGAACTCGCGTGCACCGCGCGACATCACGACCTGCACCTCGCAGCCGCGCTCGACAAGCCGTCGAACGAGCTCGGGCGCTTTGTAGGCTGCGATTCCGCCGGTCACGCCGAGCAACACTCGCGGTGCGGGGGCGCGTTCAGTGGGTGCCATGGGGGAGTCTCCGGGGCCGAGCTTACTCTCGGTTCTTCGCGCCGTGCCACTGGCTAATCGAGCTTTTCTTATGTCTTCGGGGACTAATCGCGTGCTGCCGGGATCGCGCGCCCTGCGCGACGATGGGGACCCCTTCAGGAGGCCGGAGAACCGCCGTGACGCAGCGCCGTTGGCCCGCGTCGGAACGGCCCCGCGAGCGGCTGCTCGAGGCGGGGCCCCGGGCTCTGTCCGACGGCGAGCTGCTCGCGATCCTGCTCGGCACCGGCACCCGCGGCCAATCGGCCGTGCGAGCTCGCGCGTGGGCTGCTCGGCGAATGGGGCAGCCTGACGGCGCTGCTCGGCAGCGCGCCGGCCGACCTCGCACGAGCGAAGGGCTTGGGACCCGCGCGCATCGCGCGGCTCGCTGGCGGCGCTCGAGATCGGCCGCCGTTATCTCGGCGCGCCGATCGAGCCGCGCAGCGCGCTCGCGGCACCCGGCGACGCGGCGCGATACCTCAAGGCCAGGCTGCTCGACCTGCCGCACGAGGTGTTCTGTTGCTTGTTCCTCGACACGCGGCACCGGCTGATCCGCTACGAGGAGCTGTTCCGCGGCACGATCGACGGCGCGACCGTGTATCCGCGCGAGGTCGTCAAACGCGCGCTCGCGCACAACGCCTCGGCCGTGATCCTGGGTCACAATCATCCGTCCGGCGTCTCCGAGCCCAGTGAGGCCGATCGCAGCATCACGTTGAAGCTCGCGAAGGCGCTGGCGTTGGTCGAGATCCGGCTCCTCGATCACGTCGTCGTGAGCCGCGGCGGCCATGTCTCCCTGGCAGAGCGCGGCTTGGTTTGAGGCCGGCCGCCTTGCCCGCTCACGGGGTCAGCAGGTATAGTCCCCGCCCTTTCGACGCCTTGCAGGGATTTTCGCCATGTCCAGGGTCTGCCAAGTCACCGGCAAAGGGCCGATGGTCGGGAACAAGGTTTCCCACGCGAACAACAAGACCAAGCGCCGTTTCCTGCCGAACCTGCATTCGCAGCGGTTCTGGCTAGAGAACGAAAAGCGCTTCGTGCGCTTGCGCGTTTCGCGCCAAGGCCTGCGGATCATCGACAAGAAAGGCATCGAGCAGGTCGTCGCCGATCTGCGTGCCAAGGGCGAGCACATCTAGGAAGCGAGAGAATCATGCGCGAGAAAATCCGATTGATGTCCTCGGCCGGTACGGGCCACTACTACACGACGACGAAGAATCGTCGTCTGCATCCCGAGAAGATGGAGGTCTCGAAATACGACCCCGTCGTGCGCAAGCACGTCCCGTACAAGGAAACCAAGATCAAGTAGCCACCGCACGAGCGTTGGCAGCCGAAAAATGCTCCTGCATTTTCGGCATGTCGGCCATCCATGGCCGCCAAAAAAAACCCGCCACTTCGGCGGGTTTTTTGTTGCGCGGGGAAAGCCGCTTACGCCAATGCGGGCTCGCGCATCGCGCGGAACGACTTCAAGTACGCCACGAATTCCTGGAGCCCCTGGATGCCGCTCTGCTCGGCGCGCGTGCACCACGCTTGAAAGTCCGCGAGCAGGCGCTCGTTGCTCGTGTGAGCGCCTTCCCAGAGCTGCTTGAGCTCGCTGCGGAACTGAAGCACGGTCTTGAACCGCGGATGGCGCTGCGCGAGCTCGTTCAAGCGCTGGCGGGAAGGTTCGTCGAGCATCTCGGGCTGCCAGCTCAAGTGCCGGCGCGTGGCGACGCAGCAGCGAGTTCGCGTTCTCGCCGAGGCTCTCGACCTCGCGACGCAACACCGGCAGCGTGACGTTGTAGGTGTAGTGGCGCAGCACGTGCATGCGGTGGACGATGATCGCCCGCAACTCGTCGAGCTCGGCCGTCGCCCGCGACGATGCCTCGAGCTGCGGCAGCTCCGCGACGCGCCGAATCTTCGCTAGCCTCAGCCAGACGAGCACCTTCAAGTGCAGCCAACCCATGTCGACCTCGTGACGGCGCATCGAGAACCGCGCCGACGTCGGGAACGCGTGATGGTTGTTGTGCAGCTCTTCGCCCGCGATCGAGCACGCCGATCGGCCACAGGTTCGTCGACGCGTCGTCGGTCTCGAAATTCCGGTAGCCCTTCGCATGGCAGAGGCCGTTGACGATGCCCGCAGCCATGAACGGCATGTTCGAGAGCTGTAGCGCGATCATGATGATGCCGGGAACGCCGAACAGCACGAGATCGGCTGACGACGAGCAACGCGATGCCGAGTAGCTGCGCGTCGGGTGATGGTAGAGATTGTTCTCGAGCCAGTCGTTCGGCGTGCCCTTCGCGTACTTCTCGAGCGTGTCACGGTCGCGCGCTGCGAAGCGATACAGCTCCGCGCCTTCGAGCAGCACGCGCTTCAGGCCGAACAGGCGCGGGCTGTGCGGATCGCCTTCCTTCTCGCAGTGAGCGTGATGCTTGCGGTGCACGGCGACCCACTCGCGCGTCGACGAGCCCGTGTTCAACCACAGCCAGAAGCGGCAGATGTGGCGGATGACCGGATGCAGGTCGACCGAGCGGTGTGCCTGGTCGCGATGGTAGTAGAGCGTTACGGCCATCATCGTTCCGTGCAGCCACAGCAACGTGACGACGACGTAGCCAAACCATCCCAGGTTGGCGACACCGTAGAAATTCTCGTACAGGAAGTTCACGGGTTACGAATCCTTGTAAGTGTCGGCCGCACGAGGAATAAGTCGGCCCTTATGTCACGTTGCAATATATCCCATAGATCGAAGCTACTCCAACGATCAACCCCCCAACGTGCCGCGCGTCACGAAGACTTAAGATTTCGGCGCGCGGAGCTTGAAGCGTAAGCTCGCGCGATGCCGGAGCTGCCCGAAGTCGAAACCACCCGTCGCGGCCTGGCTCCGTACGTCGTCGGCCGCACGATCGCGCGCGTCGAGGTACGCGAGCCGCGCTTGCGCTGGCCGGTCGCACAACGGCTGCCGCGCGCCATAGCGGGCGCGCGCATCGACAGCCTCGAGCGGCGCGCCAAGTATCTCCTGTTCGGCACCGATGCCGGCACGCTGCTCGTGCATCTCGGCATGTCGGGGAGCCTGCGGTATCTGCCGGCGCCGCTGCCGCCGGCCGCGCACGATCACATCGACGTGCACTTCGATGGCGGCGGCGCGCTTCGGCTCAACGATCCGCGCCGTTTCGGCAGCTTCATGCTGACGACGACGCCGAGCAAGCATCCGCTACTGAAGGACTTGGGCCCCGAGCCGCTCGGCGACGAGTTCGACGCCGACTATTTGTGGCACGCGAGCCGCAATCGGCGCGTGGCGATCAAGCAGCACTTGATGAACGGCCGAATCGTTGTCGGCGTAGGCAACATCTACGCGAGCGAGGCGTTGTTTCGAGCCGGCATTCATCCGCGGCGCACGGCGGGGCGTATCGCGCGCGCGCGTTTCGAGCCGCTAGTGGGCGCCGTGCGCGACGTTCTGCGCGATGCGATCGAGGAAGGCGGCACGACCTTAAGGAACTTCGTCGGCGGCGACGGCAAGCCGGGCTACTTCGCAGCTTCACTGCGCGTCTACGATCGCGACGGCTCGCCGTGCGTCACGTGCGGCACTGCGATCGAGCGGCGCGTGCTCGGCCAGCGCGCGACGTTCTACTGCCCGCGCTGCCAGCGGTAGGCGCTAAGAGGGACAAAAAGGGGACGGATTTATTTTCTGCGCCTCTCCACACTATCTCCGCGAACGAAGTGGCGCCGAGGCGCAGAAAATAAATCTGTCCCCTTTTTGTCCCCTCTTTAATCGCCGAGTGCGGCGCCCTCGCGGCGCGGATCGACGCCGCCGGAAAGCACGCGGCCGCGGCGCGTGTACTCGATCGCGATCGCGTGCAGGCCGCTGTTCATGTCGTTCAGCACGACGTTGTGCCCGAGAGCCTCGAGCGCTTGCACCTCCGCCGCGAGCGCGGTTTCTTCCTCGAGCTCGATCGGCCCTTCCTCGGCGAGGAAGTGCGGCGCCGCCACGGCCTGCTGCACATCGAGCTCCCAGTCGACGACGCCGACGATGCTCTGCGCGACGAAGCCGATGATGCGCGTGCCGCCTGGCGAGCCGACGAGCAGGCGAAGCCGTCCGCGCTGATCGAGCAGCATCGTAGGCGCCATGCTCGACAGCGGGCGCTTGCCGCCCTCGACGCGGTTCGCGACGGGCTTGCCGCCGACGGTCGGCACGTAATCGAAGTCCGTGAGCTGATTGTTCAGGATGAAGCCGCCGACCATGAGCTGGCTGCCGAACGCGCCCTGCACGCTCGTCGTCATTGCGACGGCGTCGCCGAAGCGGTCGACGATCGAGAAGTGGCTCGTCGACGGCCGCTCCGACGCGGCGCCCGGGCGCGTAGCGCCAAGCCGCGGCCGGCAGCGGGTTGCCGGGCGCGACGCTCGCCATGGCCTTGTCGGGATCGATCAGCGAAGCACGCTCGCGCAGATAGCCCGCGTCGAGCAGCCCCGCCACGGGCGCCGCGACGAACTTCGGGTCGCCGAGATAGAGATTGCGATCGGCGAACGCGAGACGATTGGCCTCGGCGAACAGGTGAATCGCCTGCACGGGCTGCTGTGCGAATGTCGGGCAACTCGAAGCTGCGCCAGCATTCCGAGCACTTGCTGCGTCGTGACGCCGCCGGACGACGGTAGCTGCGGGCCGCAGACGCGCCACTCCCGATACGGCGTGCAAAGCGGCGGCGACACGTTCGCTTCGTACGCGCGAGGTCTTCCAGGCGTCATTCGCCCCGGGCGCACGTTGTTGTCGCGGACCTCGGCCGCGATGGCGGCGGCGAGCTCGCCGGTGTGCAGGGGCTCGGCTCCGCCGGCTGCGCGAGCGCTTTCGAGCGCCGCCGCGTACTCGGGGTTCTTCAGAGAGATGGCCAACCGGATGCGGCTCGCCGCTCGCGTCGTAGAAGTAGCGGCGGAAGTCGTCGCCGCGCGCGAACCGCTTGAAGCCGTTCAAGAGACCGAACAAACGCGGCGAGACCTGAAAACCGTTCTCGGCAAGCTCGATGGCGGGCGCAAAGAGATCGGCCCACGGCAAGCGGCCGTGCTCGCGATGCGCGAGCTCGAGCATGCGCAGCGCGCCCGGCACGCCGACGGCGAGACCGCCGACGCCGACATTCGCGAACGACTCTTGGCGCCCGTTCGCGCCGAGGAACATGTCGGGCGTCGCGGCCGCGGGAGCCGTCTCGCGCCCTTCGTACGCCGTGATGGCACCGGCGTCGCCGTCATCCGGCGCGGCGTAGACGAGCATGAACGCGCCGCCGCCGATACCGGACGACTGCGGCTCGACGAGCGTCAGGACGAGCTGCACTGCGATCGCCGCGTCGACGGCGCCGCCGCCGGCGCGCAGGATCGCGCCTGCCCGCTTCCGAGGCGTACGGATTCGCCGACACGACGAGCTGCGTCGTTCGCGCGCACCGGGGCGTCGGGTTGCGCCGCTGCGCCGCAGAGCGCGAGCGCGGCGAGCGCCGCGAGAAGGAGTGAGCGCAACGGCCGCAGCCGCGACTGCGGCATCAGCGCTTCCCGAGCTTCTGCTTGAGTCGCTCGGCCACGACGGGGTGAACGAACGCGCTGACGTCGCCGCCGAACTCGGCGATCTCGCGGACCAAGCTCGAAGAGATGAACGTGTGATGCTCGGACGGCGTCGAGAAACACGGTCTCGACGCCGTCGATCAGATGGCGATTCATCATCGCGAGCTGGAACTCGTACTCGAAGTCCGAGATGGCGCGCAAGCCGCGGATGATCGCCTTGAAACCGTTGGCGCGCGCGAAACTCGACGGTGAGTCCCGTGTAGCCGGTCACCGAAACCTCGGGCAGGTCGCTCAGCACCTCTTTCGCGAGCGCAACGCGCTCGTCGAGCGTGAACAGCGGCGCCTTCTTCGGGTTCGAGGCGATCGCGACGACGACCCGGTCGAACAATCGCACGCAACGACGGACGAGATCCTCGTGGCCGCGCGTGATCGGGTCGAACGTGCCGGGATACATGGCGCCGATTTTCACGTGGATTGCGCTTCGCTCGTGGACTGTGCGCGGCATTGTAGCGCCTTCGAACCGCAGGAGCCCGTACTCGACGGCGCCGGCGTAGCTCTGCTTCACCCACTCGGCCGAAGCGACGGCCGGCAACCCCGCGCTGCGCGGCCGCTCGACGTAGACGAGCGCGTGCGGCGCAAGCCACGGCGGCAGCACCGCGAGCAGAGGATCGAGCGGCGCGCATACGGCGGATCGAGGAACACGACGTCGAAGCGCGCCGCCGGCGGCTCGCGCAAGAACGCGAGCGCGTCGCGGCGGACGATCTGCGGTGCTACGCCGAGCTGCCGCGCCGTCGTGTGCAGCGCCGTCGACGAGCTTCGCGTCCTGCTCGACGAACCACGCCTCCGCCGCTGCCGCGCGACAGCGCCTCGAACCCCAAGCACGCCGGTCCCGGCGTATAGATCGAGGCAGCGCGCGCCGACGAGCGAGTCGTGCAGCCAGTTGAACACGGTCTCGCGCACTCGATCCGGCGTCGGACGCACGGCCGTGCCGTCCGCGACCTCGATGCGACGGCCGCGCCACTCGCCGGCGATGATTCGGACGCGGCCCTGCACATGCCGCGCGCTCGGCTTTACCATGTGAGCCACACTAGCAGAACCTTACGTCAAGAGATTTTCACCGCATGGCCGCCGCTCCGGACGAACCACAAAGCTCGAGCTTCTTCGGCAAGCTCAAGGCGCGCCTGAACCGCGGCACGACGTGGCTGACCACGGAGCTGCTCGGCATCGGCGCGCAGCCGCTCGACGAGCAACACGGTCGAGGAGCTCGAGACGCGTTTGCTGACGGCCGACGTCGGCGTCGAGGCGACGACCTGGCTCGTCGACGCGATGCGCGCCGCGAACAAACGTGAAGCCCGGCACGCCGGCCGTCGAGCTGCTGCGCCGAGACCGCGCTCGAATTGCTCGAGACCGTCGAGGCACCGCTCGCCGTCGCAACGGCGAGCAAACCGTTCGTGATCCTCACCGTCGGCGTCAACGGCACGGGCAAGACGACGACGGTCGGCAAGCTCGCACACCGCCTGAAAGCCAAAGGGCACACCGTGCTGCTCGCCGCGGCCGACACGTTCCGCGCCGCGGCCGTCGAGCAGCTTCAGGAATGGGGCGAGCGAGCGCAGGTGCCCGTCGTCGCCCAGGAACCTGGCGCCGACCCTGCCGCCGTCGTCCACGATGCGCTCGTCGCGGCCCGCTCCCGCGGCATCGACGTCGTGCTCGCGGACACCGCAGGGCGCCTGCACACGGCCGCCGGCCTCATGGACGAGCTCGACAAGATCAGGCGCGTGATCCAACGGTTCGACGCGACGGCGCCGCACGAGACGCTGCTCGTGCTCGACGCGAGCCAAGGGCAAAACGCCCTTGCGCAGGCGCTGAAATTCCACGAGCGGCTGAAGCTCACGGGCCTCGCGATCACGAAGCTCGACGGGACGGCGAAGGGCGGCATCCTGTTCGCGATCGCGCTCAAGCTCAAGATCCCGATCCGGCTCGTCGGCATCGGCGAAGCCGTCGCGGATCTCGACGATTTTTGCGCCGACGAGTTCGTCCGGGCGCTGCTCGGCGACGCCCGTTCATGATCCGATTCGAAAACGTCCACAAACGCTATCCGAACGGCCGCGAGGCGCTCTCGGGCGTGTCGCTCGAGATCGAGCGCGGCGAGTTCGTGTTTCTCACGGGGCCGTCGGGCGCGGGCAAGAGCACGCTGCTTCGCTTGATCGCGTTGATCGAGCGTCCGACGCGCGGCACCGTGCTCGTCAACAACCAGAACACGGCGCGCATCTCGCGGCGCAAGATTCCGCCGTTCCGCCAACGGCTCGGCGTGGTCTTTCAGGACCACAAGCTCCTTTACGACCGCAGCGTGTTCGACAACGTCGCGCTGCCGCTCGTCATCGCGGGGGCGAGCCGGCGCGAGATCGAGAAGCGCGTGCGTGCCGCGCTCGACCAGGTTGGGCTTCGCGGCCGCGAATCGCATCCGCCGATGACGTTGTCGACGGGCGAGCAGCAGCGCGTCGGCATCGCACGCGCCGTGGCCCCGCGTCCCGACGTGCTGATCGCCGACGAGCCGACCGGCAATCTCGACCCCGAGCTGTCGCTCGAGATCATGGAGCTGTTCACGCGCTTCAACGAGGTCGGCGTCACGCTCCTGATTGCCACGCACGACCTCGAGCTCGTCGAGCAGCTCCCGCACCGCACGCTGCGCCTCGTGGCGGGGCAGATTGCCGGCGACACGAAGCGCGAGGTTTCGTAGGCCGATGGACGCGTTGCGACACTACTTCGGGCTGCACCGCGACGAACCTCGTCGGCGCCGTCGAGCGCCTTGCGAGCCAGCCGTTCGCGAGCACGTTGACGATCCTCGTGATTGCCACGGCGCTCGCGCTTCCGGCCGGGCTTCGCGTCGCCGTCAACAACGCCGATGCCGTCAGCGACTCCTGGCAGGGAGCAGCAGACTTCACGGTCTACCTGAAGCTCGACGTGTCAGAGGAAGCCGCGCGGCGGACCGCGCGCGCGATCGAGGAGCGCGGCGACGTCGCCGGCGTCACCGTCATCGACCGCGACGCCGCGCTCGCGGAATTTCGCGCCCAATCGGGATTCGGCGAGGCACTCGACGCGCTCGACGGCAACCCGCTCCCCCACACGCTCGTCGTCCACCCGGCCAGCGGCATCGCGGGCGACGTCGAGGCCCTCGCGCATGCAATGGCGGCACTGCCCGAAACCGAGCTCGTCCAGGTCGATACGGCTTGGGTCGCGCGGCTGCGCGCGATGCTGGCTCTCGTGGGGCGGCTCGTCGATTTCGCGACCGTGCTGCTCGGGCTCGCCGTTGCCATCGTCGTCGGCAACACGATCCGGCTCGAGATCAACAACCGCAGCGTCGAGATCGAGGTCACGAAGCTCGTTGGCGGGACGGATGCCTTCATCCGCCGGCCGTTCCTCTACCTCGGCCTCTGCTACGGGCTGGCCGGCGCGGTCGTCGCCCTGCTGGTGGTCGCACTTGGGCTTCTGCTGTTGGGCCCGCCGGTGCGGGCCGTGGCATCGCTCTACGGCAGCGGCTTTGCCCTGACGGGCCTCTCGCTGCGCGAGAGCGGGGTCTTGCTGCTCGGCGGAGCCTTCCTGGGCTGGGCCAGGCTCGGGGCTGGCCGCGGCCCGCCATCTGCGGGCCATAGAGCCGAAATAGCCCTTCCTACCGGGGAAACCGACCCCCGTCTTAGCACTCTAAGACGGCGAGTGCTAACATGCCCTCCGGAGGTACAGGAACCATGACGACGACTGCATTAACGGCCCGCCCGGCCGAGCTCATGCTCGTAGGCCCGCTCGGCAGCCTGGACCACTATTTTCAGGCCGCCAATGCCATTCCGGTGCTCACGGCCGACGAGGAGTTCGAGCTCGCCACCCGGCTGCGCGAGACGGACGACCTCGATGCGGCCAAGCGCCTCGTGCTGTCGCATCTGCGCTTCGTGGTCCATGTGGCCCGCGGCTATGCCGGTTACGGGCTTCCGCTCGGCGACCTCATTCAAGAGGGCAACATCGGGCTCATGAAGGCCGTCCGCCGGTTCGATCCCAACGTCGGCGTGCGCCTCGTCTCGTTCGCCGTCCACTGGATCCGTGCCGAGATCCATGAGTTCGTGCTGCGCAACTGGCGCCTCGTCCGCGTCGCGACGACGAAGGCGCAGCGCAAGCTGTTCTTCAACCTGCGCAAGGCCAAGAAGCACCTCGGCTGGCTCAGCAAGGAAGAGACCGAGGCCGTCGCCGCCGATCTCGGCGTCACACCCGCGCGACGTCACGGAGATGGAGAAGCGACTCAGCGGTCACGACCTCTCGTTCGACCCCTATCCCGAGGAGGACGAGGATTTCGCGCCGGCAACGTATCTGCCGAGCCCCAACAGCGATCCGGCGCAGTCCGTCGAGCGCGACAACGAAGGCGCAAACGACCACGAGCGGCTGACGGCTGCTTTGGCCAAGCTCGACGAGCGCAGCCGCATGATCCTGTCGCGGCGCTGGCTAGCCGAGAACAAGGCCACGCTCCACGAGCTCGCGGCGGAGTACGGCGTCTCGGCCGAGCGCATTCGGCAAATCGAGGCCAACGCGATCGGCGAAGCTCAAGAAGCAGCTCGCGGCGGCCTAACCGCCTCGGACTCCGTACTGCGCACAAAAGAAGAAGGGCGCACCGTTCGAACGGTGCGCCCTTCGACGTTTTCACCCCGGATCAGCTTTCCAGCGTCAACGGTACGAGCGTCAGCTCGACGCGGCGATTCTGCTGGCGACCCAGGTCCGTGTCGTTCGTCGCGACCGGCCGTGCTTCGCCCATCCCGACCGTGATGATGCGGGCGGGCAGCACGCTGCGCGTTCCAAGGTAGGCCGCCACTGAGCGCGGCCCGGCGCTCGGAGAGCTGCTGGTTGTAGCTGATCGCTTCCCGGTGCTGTCCGTATGGCCCGCGACCTCGATGACCGTCTGGTCGAACTCGTCGAGCACCATGCTCACGGAATTCAGACACATCGTAGAAGTTCGCGTTCAGATCGGCGCTGTTCGTCGCAAATGTGATGTTTCCGGGCATATTCAGCGTAATGTTGTCGCCGTCCGCGTGACGCTGACGCCGGTGCGCTCGAGCTCGGCACGCAGCTTGGCCTCCTGGCGGTCCATATAGTTCGCCTACGCCCGCACCGGCCAAGGCACCGAGACCCGCGCCGACGAGCGCCCGCTTCTTGCGCTCCATCGAGCTATCGCCCGTGATGAGGCCCACGGCGGCACCCGCAGCCGCGCCGATGACCGCCTGGCGCTGCGCGTGCGACGTCTCCTCCTCCCGCGTATAGGCGTCGAGCGTCGTGCAGGCCGACAGCACGACGGCGAAACCCGATAGGACGGCAACCGCCCTTAGACCAGTTCTGAATCTCATTCCGGTACCTCCTCTAGTACGCGGCGGTATCATGCCAAGCCGAACCTGAACGAAACGTGACCTCGTACTACTAACAGCTATGCAAAGCGCGGGCCGTGCGTTGCCGCGCTTACGCCTCTTCGTTATGTCAACAACCAAGCTCGTAGCCGTCGTCGAGGACGAAGGTCGCGATTCGTGACAACTACCTGGCCGGCTTGCGCCGCCACGGCTATCGCGTCGTCGGCTACGGCAGCCGCAAGGACGCGCTCGCCGGTTTCGCGAACCGTTTTCCGGATCTCGTAATCATCGACGTCAACCTTGGAACCGAGGTCGAAGGCGGCTTCGAGCTGTGCCGCGAGCTGCGGGCGCAGTCCGCACAGCTGCCGATCATCTTCTTGACGGCTCGCGAGAGCGAGCTCGATGCCGTGTCGGGCTTGCGGCTCGGGGCCGACGACTATCTGACGAAGCGGACGAGCATCGAGCACCTGCTCGCCCGCGTCGCAGCCTTGTTTCGGCGTGTCGAGGCACTGCGCGCCGGCGGCGTCGCCTGCGCGAGCGGTTCGAGCAGGGATCGTTGACTCTCGATCGCGATCGCATGACCGTCGCAGTGGAAAGGCACGACGGTGCCGCTCACGGTGACGGAATTCTGGGTCGTTCACGCCCTCGCCCAGCACCCGGGCCACGTGCGCAGCCGCGAGCAACTGATGGCGGCAGCCAACGTGGTGCTCGACGACGGTACCGTGACGTCGCAGATCAAACGCATCAGGGCCAAGTTCGCGAGCGTCGATGCGGCGTTCGACGCCATCCAGACCGTATACGGGATGGGCTACCGCTGGCAGCCCGACTGACGGCTCGGCGCCACTGCCGCGATTGACGAGGCGTCGGGCCGTTCCCTATAGTTTTGAAGTTGGCACAAGGCCTGCTCCGGCCCCTGGATCGAGGGCCGCTCCGCGGCAGATCGAATGGCCGGCGGCTTGACAGGTCCTGCATCGCAACTGCCGGCCAGCAAGAAGAACCTAAGCCAGCGGAGCTGACGGCTGACCGCTGTATAGAACCATGACTGCAAGAGCGACGAACACGAATCTGCATCGAAGCGGCGGGCCCAAACGGGCGCGCACCGCGGGATGCGGCGTGCGCGCTCTTGCGGCATGAGGAACGGCAAGCATGCGTAAACCGAGTTACACCGGCTTCCCGCCGGCCCAAGGGTTGTATCGCCCCGAGTTCGAGCACGACAGCTGCGGCGTCGGCTTCGTCGCACACATCAAAGGGGAGCGCAGCCACAAAATCATCGAGGACGCCGATCACCTCCTGTGCCGCATGGATCATCGCGGCGCGCGCGGCGCCGAGCCGAACACCGGCGACGGCGCGGGAATGGTCACGGCGCTGCCGCACGAATTCCTTGCGCGAGTCGCCAAGGACGCATTCGGCGTGGCGCTTCCGGCTCCGGGCAAGTTCGCCGCCGGCGTCGTCTTCTTTCCGCAGGATGCCGCCGAGCGCGAGCGCTGCAAGGCGACCGTCGCCGCGATCTGCGCCGAGGAAGGCCAACGGCTCGTCGGCTGGCGTGTCGTGCCGACGGATGCGGATGCCGCGGATCTGGGCCACGGCGCCCGTGCCGCAGCGCCGCACATCGAGCAACTATTCGTCGCGGCCGGCGAGCGAATCGAAGGCGAGGCGTTCGAACGCAAGCTCTATTTGATACGCAAGCGCGCAAGCCACCAGCTGCGCGGCGACACGAGCCTCGAGCAGGCAAAGCAATTCTACGTTTGCAGCTTGTCGACGAAGGTCCTCATCTACAAAGGCATGCTCACACCGGGGCAGCTGCTGAGCTTCTACCCGGACCTGCGTGCGTCGGACTACACGACGCATCTGGCGATGGTGCATTCGCGCTTCTCCACGAACACGTTCCCGAGCTGGGACCGCGCGCAGCCGAACCGCTTCATGTCGCACAACGGTGAGATCAACACGCTGCGCGGCAACGAGAACTGGATGCGCGCGCGCCAAGGCGTAGCCGCTACTCCGCTGTTCGGCGACGACCTGAAGAAGCTGTTCCCCATCGCGGAGCCCGATTGCTCGGATTCCGGAGTGTTCGACAACGTCCTCGAGTTCCTGCTCATGACGGGTCGCTCGCTTCAGGAATCCGTGATGATGATGATTCCCGAGGCGTGGCAGAAGAACGAGCAGATGCCCGAGAACAAGCGGGCGTTCTACGAGTATCACTCGTGTCTCATGGAACCGTGGGACGGCCCGGCGTCGATCGCCTTCACCGACGGTAAGTGCATCGGTGCCGTGCTCGATCGCAACGGCCTGCGGCCGAGCCGCTACTACTTGACGCACGACGACCGCGTGATCATGGCGAGCGAGGTCGGCGTCGTGCCGGTCGAGCCCTCGAACGTCAAGGCCAAGGGGCGCTTGGAGCCCGGCCGCATGTTCCTCGTCGACTTCGAGCGCGGCTGCCTCGTGCCCGACGACGAGCTCAAGAACGACTTCGCGAACCGTCGTCCGTACGCCGAATGGCTCGACGCGAATCGCATCCCGTTGCGGCAGGTCGCAGCCGAGACCGCGCCACCGGCGATCGATCGCGCGACGCTAATGGCGCGCCTGCAAGCGTTCGGCTACACGACCGAGACACTACACTTCATGCTGCACCCGATGGTGCGCGAGCATCGCGACCCCGTCGGCTCGATGGGCAACGACAGCGCGCTCGCCGTGCTCAGCGACAAGCCGCGAATGCTCTACGACTATTTCCGGCAGCTATTCGCGCAGGTGACCAATCCGCCGATCGACTCGATCCGCGAGGAAGTCATCATGTCGCTCGAGTGCTACGTCGGGCCTGAAGGCAATCTGCTCGAAACCACGCCGAAGCATGCCGAACGGCTGCGCTTGCGCCAGCCGATCCTCTCTAACGAGGAGCTGGCCGGCATCAAGAAGCTCAACCATCGCGGTTGGAGATCGCTGACAGTAGACATCACCTTCGCACGCGACGAAGCGCCCGGGGCATTGCTCCGCGCCATCGACCGCATTTGCGCCGAGGCGGAGCGCGCGATCGACGAGGGCTACAGCATGCTCGTGCTCTCGGACCGCGCCGTCGGCCCGAGCCGTGTGCCCGTCAGCGCGCTACTCGCGTGCGGCGCCGTGCACCACCATCTCGTGAGTCGTGCAAAGCGCACGCGCATCGGCATCATCCTCGAGACTGGTGAGGCTCGCGAGGTTCATCACCACTGCTTGCTGGTCGGCTACGGCGCGGACGGCATCAACCCGTATCTCGCGTTCGAGGCACTCGCGCATTCGCGTGACGATGATCTCCTCGACAGGGATACGGACCTCGTCAGCGATTATCGACACGCCGTCGCCAAGGGCATGTTGAAGGTCATGGCGAAGATGGGTATCTCGACGCTGCAGTCCTACAAGGGCGGACAGATTTTCGAGGCACTCGGAATTGCCGACGAAGTCATCGAGCGCTGCTTCCACGGTACGGTGAGCCGCCTCCAGGGCGTCAATTTCGCGGTGCTCGAAAGCGAAGCACTGCGCAGGCACGCGCTTGGCTACCCGCTCGATCCGACCGACCGTCTCGCCTCGTTGCCGAACCCCGGCGAGTTCCATTGGCGCAGCGCCGGCGAGCGCCACGCGTGGGATCCGCAGGCGATCTTCTCCCTTCAGGTCGCTGCTCGCCGCGGCGACAAGAACGCGTATCAGCAGTTCGCGGCTCACATCAACGAGGAGGCGCGCAAGACGGGCGCACTGCGCGGTCTGCTCGACTTCAACCTGTCGAGCAAGCCTTTGCGCGTCGATGACATCGAGCCGGCGAGCGAGATCGTCAAGCGTTTCTGCACGGGTGCGATGAGCTTCGGCTCGTTGTCCGCCGAGGCCCACGAGACGCTCGCGGTCGCGATGAACCGGATCGGCGGCAAGAGCAACACCGGCGAAGGCGGCGAAGATCCGGCGCGATTCGTTCCGCTGGCGAACGGCGACTCGCGCCGCTCGGCGATCAAGCAAATCGCGTCGGGCCGTTTCGGCGTCACGATCTGGTATCTCGCCAACGCGGACGAGCTGCAAATCAAGATGGCGCAGGGAGCGAAGCCCGGCGAAGGCGGCGAGCTGCCCGGCAAGAAAGTCGACGACAACATCGCAAGGATTCGCTACTCGACTCCGGGCGTGGGCTTGATCAGCCCGCCGCCGCACCACGACATCTACTCGATCGAGGATCTGGCTCAGCTGATCCACGATCTCAAGAACGCGAACCCGGCGGCGCGCATCAGCGTGAAGCTCGTCTCGGAAGTCGGCGTCGGCACGATCGCCGCCGGCGTCGTGAAGGCACACGCCGACCACGTGCTGATCTCGGGCGACAACGGCGGCACGGGTGCTTCGCCGCTGACGAGCATCAAGCACGCGGGCTTGCCGTGGGAGCTCGGCATTGCCGAGGCGCATCAGACTCTCGTCATGAACGACCTGCGCAGCCGCGCGGTGCTTCAAACGGACGGCGGCCTGAAGACGGGCCGCGACGTCGTGATCGCTGCGTTGCTCGGAGCCGAGGAGATGGGCTTCTCGACGGCGCCGCTGATCGCGCTCGGCTGCATCATGATGCGCAAGTGTCATTTGAACACTTGCCCCGTGGGTGTAGCGACGCAAGACCCAATGCTGCGCAGGAAGTTCGCGGGCCAGCCGGAGCACGTCGTCAACTATCTGTTCATGGTTGCCGAGGAAGCGCGCGAGATCATGGCGAGCCTGGGCGTGCGCCGGTTCATCGATCTCGTCGGCCGCACCGATCTGCTGCAACCGCGCGCGGCGATCAACCATTGGAAGGCCGACGGCCTCGACCTGACGCCCTTGCTGGCGCCGGCCGTCAAGCCGAGCAAGAACACCGACGTCTACTGCACGAAGAAACAGGACCACGGCCTGGACCTGGCGCTCGATAACCGCCTCATTGCGCTCGCGAAGAAGTCGATCCAGCAGCGCAAGAAGACGCGCGAGGAGCTCCTGATCGCGAACGTGAATCGCACCGTGGGCGCGATGCTGAGCTACGAGGTCGTCAAGAAGTGGGGCGCCGACGCGTTGCCCTACGACACCGTGCGCTTCAAGTTCACGGGCACGGCCGGCCAGAGCTTCGGCGCGTTCCTCGCGAAGGGGATCACGCTCGAGCTGGAAGGCGACAGCAACGACTACGTAGGCAAAGGGCTCTCGGGCGGCCGGGTCATCATCTATCCGCCGAAAGACGCGACGTTCAAGGCCGAGGAGAACGTCCTCATCGGCAACGTCGCGCTGTACGGCGCCACGAGCGGCCGCGCATTCTTCCGCGGTCGTGCGGCCGAGCGGTTCTGCGTGCGCAACAGCGGCGCGAAGGCTGTCGTCGAAGGCGTCGGCGACCATGGCTGCGAGTACATGACGGGCGGCCGCGCCGTGATCCTCGGCTCGACGGGCCGCAACTTTGCCGCCGGGATGTCGGGCGGCATCGCTTACGTGTGGGACCCGGAGCGCGACTTCGCGAGCAAGTGCAACACCGGCACCGTCGACCTCGAAACCGTCGTCGAAGACGAGGACATCGCCGAGCTGCGCGAGATGCTCGAGCTGCACCGCGAGTACACGGCCTCGACCGTGGCGACGAAGATCCTCGATGACTGGCCGATGTCGCTGCAGCAGTTCGTCAAGGTCATGCCAACGGATTACAAGCGCGTGCTCGCCGAACGGAAGCGGCACGACGAAGAGGTAGAACAAAAACTGCTGAACGACGAGACGGGCAACTTCGTCGCGCAAGCACGCTAACCAAGGGACTGGTCCGAAGAGCATGGGCAAGCCTACCGGCTTCATGGAATTTACCAAGAAGAGCGTCCCGTACCGGGACGCTCGCGAGCGCCTTCGCGATTTTCGCGAGATCTTCACGGAGCCGGCCGAGGACCACCTGCGCAACCAAGGCGCGCGCTGCATGGACTGCGGCGTGCCGTTCTGCCAATCCGAGAACGGCTGCCCGATCGACAACTTGATTCCCGAATGGAACGACTTGGTGTACCAAGGCCGCTGGCGTGACGCGCTCGACCGCCTGCACAAGACCAACAACTTCCCCGAGTTCACAGGCCGCACGTGCCCAGCGCCCTGCGAGGGCGCCTGCGTGCTCGGCATCACGGATCCTGCCGTCACGATCAAGAACATCGAGAACGCGATCATCGATCGCGGCTTTGCCGAAGGTTGGGTCAAGCCGCACGTGCCCGCCGCGCGCAGCGGCAAGCGCGTTGCCGTCGTGGGCTCGGGCCCGGCCGGGCTAACCGCCGCCGAGCAGCTCAACAAGGCCGGCCACACAGTGACCGTCTTCGAGCGTGCTGATCGAATCGGCGGCTTGCTGATGTACGGAATTCCGAACATGAAACTCGACAAGGGCGTCGTGGACCGCCGCGTCGAGCTGCTGCGCGCTTCCGGCATCGAGTTCGTCACGGGCGCCGACGTCGGCAAGAACGTCGATCCGAAGAAACTGCGCGCGGAGCACGACGCGCTATTGCTGACGACGGGCGCGACGCAACCGCGCGATCTCAAGATCCCGGGGCGCGAGCTCACCGGCGTGCATTTCGCGATGGAATTCTTGACGGCCAACACGAAGAGCCTGCTCGCGAGCAATCTCGAAGACGGCCGTTACATCGGCGCCAAG
This sequence comes from uncultured Gammaproteobacteria bacterium, assembly GCA_963714705.1. Taxonomy (GTDB): domain Bacteria; phylum Pseudomonadota; class Gammaproteobacteria; order Steroidobacterales; family Rariloculaceae; genus FEN-1219. Next base: position 86,441 of record CAVQPJ010000014.1, on the reverse strand, counting down.
GACAAGCACGTCGTCGTCATTGGCGGCGGCGACACGGGAGCCGACTGCATCGGCACGGCGCTGCGGCACGGTTGCAAGAGCCTCGTGAACCTCGAGCTGCTCGACCAGTCCCCCGCCAAGCGCGCGGCCGACAACCCGTGGCCGTTGTGGCCGAAGATTCATCGCTCCGACTACGCCCACGAAGAGGCCGCGGCGCACTTCGGTGCGGATCCGCGCAGCTACGCAGTCGTGTCGAAAGAATTCCAAGGCGGCGACGGGAAGGTCACCGGGGTTCGAATCAACCGCGTCGAATGGCAGTCGACGGGCGGCGCGCCGAAGATGATCGACGTCGAGGGCACGTCCCTGCTGCTCGAAGCCGACCTCGTGCTGCTCGCGATGGGTTTTCTCGGACCGGAGGCGTATCTCGCGCAAGCGCTCGGGATCGAGCTCGACCAGCGCTCGAACTACCGCGCCGCGTACGGCAGGTTCGCGACGAGCGTGCCCGGCGTCTTCGCGGCCGGCGACTGCCGCCGCGGCCAATCGCTCGTCGTCTGGGCCATCAACGAGGGCCGCGGAGCCGCACGGGCCGTCGACGAGTTCTTGACAGGCGTCAGCGAGCTGCCGGCACCGAAGCTGAGCCTCGGCGGCGCGACGGCCTAATTCCCGCCACGGCCGCGCGGAAACCAAACGCGGAACACCACGCCGCTTCCGTCCGGTAGGTCGTCGGCCTCGCAGCGGCCGCCGTGAAAATCCGCGACCAGGGCCACGATGTGCAGGCCGAGCCCGAGATGAGGCCGGCCGCCGCGTCGCTCGCGGATCGAGACGAGAGAGTCGAACAGCCGCCCGCGCATCTTGGCCGGCAGCTTCGGCCCGACGTTCGCGACGGATAGCACGATCCCGTTCCCGGCTGCCGCGAGCGCGACGTCGATGCGGCTGCCCGCGGCCGCGAAGCTGACGGCGTTGTCGACGAGCTTGTCGAGCAGCTGCGCGACGAGCTCGCCCGAGCCGACGATCGTCGCGACAGCCACATCGTTGCGATAGGCGATCTCTCGCTCGGCGTACACGTCGCGGTAGGCGGCGCAGCACGAGGCCACGACGGACGCGAGATCGAACGGCTGCGCAGGCGTCTCGCGGATCGCCTGCTCGAGCTCTGTCGCCTCGCTCATCGCGGCGAGAATCCCGTCGAGCCGCTGCGCCCCTTGGCGCAAGCGCTGCAGATATTCGTCCGCGGCCGGCGCCTTCACTTCGTGCTCGAGATTGTCGAGCGACGTCGTGACGACGGCGAGCGGCGTCCGCAGCTCGTGCGAGAGCTTGCTCGCGAGCGTGCGCAGATACTCCGTGTGCTCGCGCAGTCGCTCGAGCAGCTCTGTGAAGCTGCGCGACAGTGCTCCGAGCTCGTCGCTCGCGGCGGTGCCCGGCATTTCGCTGCGAATCTCGCCACGCGGCCCGAGCGCAGTCTGCGCCGCACCCGCGAGCCGGCGCACGCGCAACGACAACCAGGTGGCGTAGCCGAGCAAGCCCAGGCCGACGACGAGCGTCGCGAGCAACGTCAGCGTCATGAGGCGCACGAGCGCGCGGTTCGTCAACGTCAGGATCGGGTCGCTGGCCTCCTCGAGCACGACGGCACCCTCGACTCCGGCAGAGCCCGTGATCGGCACGGCCGCTGCGACGATCGCCTCGCGGTCGGGACCGCTGCCGTACCACGCGGTTGCTTCACGCCCCTGCAACGCTTGCCGCAACGTCTCGTCGGCGACGCGGCCTGGCGGCTGGTCGGGCGGATACGGCGGTTCCTCGCGCTCGAGCAACCAACGAAACAGGCTGCCGGCGAGACCCGCGTCTGTATCGACGGTAGCGCCGGGCGCCACGCCGCCAGTGGCGGCGAGCACCCAGCCGTCCTCGTCGAGCACTCTGAAGCGCCCGCCCGCGCGGCCAAATTGACCGAGCAAGCTCTGCAGCTCGGGCACCTGCCGAATGAACCGGCCAAGGGTGCCGGTCGCTTCGTCCCAGGTCGAATGTAGCTCGACGGCATAGGCCGACGCGCCGGGATCGACGTCGATGACTCCGACGCCAAGGGCCCCGCCGACCAGATTCAGCGGCACGCGAACTTCCAGCGCATACCCGGCTGGCGTCTCCTGCCATACCCCGATGATGCGGCCATCGTAGGTCTCGCTAGGCTCGAACCGATCGGGGCCGGTCTCCTGAGCGCGGAACGCGCCGGGCGCCGCTGTCCCCATCAACCACCAGCGAGGGGCGCCCGGCTCGGCCGCGACGACGACGCGGTCGCCGTACGGCGGCTGGCCGGCTTGCCGTTGATAGACGAGGTCGCGATCCGCAACGCTGATGAACAAGTAGACGAACCGGCCGTACGTGCCGGCCCAGACCCGATGGTCTGCGCCGATCGCCAGCCCCAAGTCGGTCGTGGTGTTCCAGTGATCGTCACGCACGCCGTCGAGCTCGGGCTCGCGCGCGAGCGCCGTCGCGTAGACCGTGGCGCCGGCTCGGTGCGGGTCGCAATCGGGGGGCGCACAAAGCGACGCGCCTTGCTCCTCGAGCGCCGTTGCGACGGTAGCGGCTCGCGCGAGCAACGATTGCTCGAGCCCTGCGCGCAGCGCCGTCTCCATTTCCTGAACAACGTAGCGGAACCCCGTCCACGGCAGCACGAGCGTCAGCAAGCCGACGGCGAGCAACTGCAGCCGCAGCGACATGGTTGCCGGCCGTCAGCGCTCGCTCGTCATGACGAGCGGTACCTCACCGCTAGCGCTGAACGAAAGCGGGTCGATCGTCTTGCGGTCGAGCGTCACCTTGCCGTAGATCTCGTACGGCAGCGTGTTCTCGGGACCCTGCACGAACGACAGAAGGCGTGACAACGACGAAACGATCTCGCTGCCGACCTCGATCATCAACGTCTGCTGGTCGAGGGCTTCGATCACTAGCGGCGGCGTGTAGCCATCGATGATCCCCTCGTCGGCGAGGCGCAGCTTGAACTCTATTCCCCGGATTTTCACAGGCTCGGTATCCGAGTTGTCGATCAAAAGAGCGATGCGGAAACGCTGCTCGCCCGAGCGCGACGGAAGCGGCTCGAGGCTCGTCACACCGATGCGCAGAGTCGGCAACGAACGTTGCGCGACCGAGCATTCGAGTGGAGCAGTGCCGAGCAAGGCCACTGCGATCAACGCGGATACGATTCGCATCTCAGTCTCCTAAAGCGCGGCGGTAGTCGGCGCCGATGATGCGCCAATCTCCGCCGTCGTTGACGAGCTCGAGCTCGAAGCGATAGAGGTCGACCTCTACGCCGTCGATCAGCGTGGCGCCCGCCCGCTGACCCACCATGCCGGCATGCACGACGGCGCGCGCGGCGTCCGCGCCCTCGAGCACGACCTCGTCGACGCGGCTCACGATCTCGATTCGTTGGTTGGCGATGAAGTAGCCGCGAATCGAGCGAATCAGCCCGTCACGGTCGTTGCCGCGCGCGTCGCGGTAGCTGGCGCCGATAGCGTCGCCGAAGAAACCGGCATCGCGCTCCTCGGCCGCTTTCTCCGCCGCGGCCAGCAGCGCGCGGATCTCGGTTTCCGGATCGCCGGCTCCACAGCCCGCGACGAGCACGGCGGCGAGAGCGGAAGCGATGGCCGGGGTCTTCATGGCCGCGATTGTAGAGGCCCCATGGCCGCAAAAACACGACGCCGTACCGCGCGACGCACATTTATACTGGAGCACTCGCTTTGCCGGAGCGCCGTATGCGCAGTCTCGAGGCTCGTCGGGTCGCCGTGATCGGCGGCATTCGGATTCCGTTTTGCCGCGCGCACACAGCCTACGCCCGGTGCTCCAACCAGGACATGATGACGGCCGTGCTACAAGCGCTGGTGGCCCGCTACTCGCTCGCGGGCGAACGCTTGGGCGACGTGGCCCTCGGCGCCGTCATCAAGCACTCGCGCGATTTCAACCTGGCGCGCGAGTCGACGCTGTCGTCGGGATTGGCGCCCGAAACCCCCGCGTTCGACATCCAGCGCGCGTGCGGGACCAGCCTGTCCGCGGCGATCGTCATCGGTGCGAAGATATCGACGGGGCTCATCGACGCCGGCATCGCGGGCGGCACGGACTCGATCAGCGACGTCCCGCTCGTCTACCCGGACGCTTATCGCACGCTGCTCCTCGAGAGCGCGCGCGGCCGCACCCTGGGCGCGCGGGTGACGCCCTGGCTCAAGCTGCGGCCGAAGCACTTCAAGCCCATCTTCCCGGACGTCATTGAGCCGCGCACGAAACTGTCGATGGGCGAGAGCATGGAGATCACGGCCAAGCAGTGGCACCTCTCGCGCCAGGAGCAAGACGCGCTCGCGCTCGCGAGCCATCAGAATGCCGCGCGCGCGTATGCGTCGGGCTTCTACGGCGACCTCGTCGTCGAGTATCAGGGCGTCAAGCGGGACAACAACATTCGCTCCGACACGAGCCTCGAGCAGCTCGGGAAGCTTAGACCTGTGTTCGACCGCGGCCCCGGCGGCACGTTGACGGCGGGCAACAGCACGCCGCTGACGGACGGCGCCTCGGCCGTCTTGCTCGCGTCGGAGGACTGGGCGCGCGCCCGCGGGCTGCCGATCTCGGCGTACCTGACGCACTCACGTGAAGCCGCCGTCGACTTCGTCGCGAAAGAAGGCTTACTGATGGCGCCGGCGTACGCCGTCTCGGCGATGCTCGCCGAGGCGAACCTGGCGCTGCAGGATTTCGACTTCTACGAGATCCACGAAGCGTTCGCGGCGCAGACGCTCGCAACGCTGAAGGCGTGGGAGTCGGAGCAGTTCTGCCGCGAGCGCCTCGGCCGCGACCGCGCCATGGGAGCGATCGATCGCAGCAAGCTCAACGTCAAAGGCGGCAGCGTCGCAGTTGGCCATCCGTTTGCGGCCACGGGAACGAGAATCCTCGCCACGCTCGCGAAGCTCTTGCGCGAGCGCGGCAGCGGCCGCGGCCTGATCTCCGTCTGCACGGCAGGCGGCATGGGCGTCACTGCGATCCTCGAGGCCGCTTAGCAAAACGAGGCGTTTTCGGCCATTTGGTGCTTGCGTTGTCGCTTGTCGCGGAACGCACCTAGCCCGCGACGCTCAGCGCGGCGCTGCGTCCTGGATGGGGTAACTCGGCGGGGCGCGCGCCGCGCGGTAGTACTCCATCATCTGCGGAGCGAGCTCGCTGAGCGTCTGCTGGCGGTTCGCCGGGCTCGGGTGCGTGCTCATGAACTGCGGCGGGCCTTCGCCGGACGCTGCCGCCATCTTCTGCCACAAGGTCACGGCTGCGTTCGGGTTGTAACCGGCCTTGGCGGCGATCTCGATGCCGATCTGGTCGGCTTCGGTTTCCGCCGTGCGGCTGTTCGGCAGCTGCACCGCGTACTGCGCCGCGAGGGCGGCGACGCCCATGACGGCCCCGGCATTGTCGTCCGAGAACACGCCGGCGACGGCGACTCCGGCCTGCGTCGCCATCGCGACCGACATCTTCTCGGCCGTGTGGTTCGCGAGCGCGTGACTGATCTCGTGACCCATCACTTGCGCGAGCTCGTCGTCGGTCGGATCGAGCTGCGTTATCAGGCCGGTGTACACGGCCATTCGCCCGCCGGCCATGCACCACGCATTGATCGTCATGGGATCGTCGATGACCTCGACACTCCATTCCCACCGCGCAGTTTCGGGCCGTACCATCACGGCTTGCGCGACGAGGCGGCCCGTGATCCGGTCGACGCGCCCCGTCACGGCTGGATCGGTCACGAGCTTGCCAGCCGCGTCGAGCTCGTTCATCTGCGTCAGATAGGCTTCCCTCGACGCGGCGATCGCACTCTCTTCCGACACGAGGGACAGTTGCCGCCGCCCCGTGGGGCTCACGGCACATGCGCTGAGCAGCGCGGCAACGAGCAGCACAGTGGAAAACTTGCGGAGCATGACGCCTCTCCTTGCGACACCTGGAGCCATTATCGCGCGAGCCACAGCGCGTACGACACCAGGAGCGGCAGCGCGAGCGCACCGAGCAGCGTCGAGACGAGGACGATTCCCGCGATGTCGTCGGCGTCCCGCTCGTAGCGCGCGGCGAACAGATAACTGAACACGGCCGCCGGCATCGCGCCCTGCAGCACGAGCACGCCCTGCGCGACGCCGCGCAGGCCGAGGGCGAAGCTCACGCCGACCGCGACGGCGAACGAGATGGCGAGCCGGGCGGTGCCGAGGCCGAGCGCGCGCGGCACGTTGTGCGCCTTCAAACCGCCGATCGTATTGCCGAGCGCCATCAGCATCAGCGGGATCAAGAGGTCGCCGATGGCCCCGAGCGTGCTCGCGAGCCAGGTTGGCACGCGGACGTCGCCGACGAGGACGGCTAGGCCGGCGACGGCGCCGTAGAGCATCGGCGTCGAGAACAGCGTCCGCACGACGGACACGCGCGTATGCAGCAGCGGCACGAACGTGAACTGAAGCAGTGAGTTCGTGACGTATATCGCGACCGCAAGCCCGAGCCCCTCTTGCCCGAAGGCGAACAGACAGAGCGGCAAGCCGAGGTTGCCCGTGTTGCCGAGTGTCAGAGCGGGCAAGAACGAGCGTTGCGGCAGCCCCAAGAGCTTGATCAGCACGGCGGAGACGCCGGCCACGCCGAGAGTGACGACGATCATTGCGCCGACCATCTCCCAGAACTGCGTGAGCGGCAGAGTGAGCTGCGACAAGCTCGTGAAGACGAGGCACGGCGCCGCGACGTACATGATGATGCGCGTCACGAACGGCATGTCGAACGGCGCGCCGGTCAGACGCCACGCGTAACCGATCGCAGCCATGACGAACACCGGCGCGAGAACAGCGGCAACTTCGGAAATCACGGCGGCGGATACAAGCGATGTTCGGTTTGTTCTGGGAACGGCGCGGCGCGGCGAAGTCTGCCAGAATGGCGCGTCCAAGTCTCACGCCATGGAACGTCGGATCTTCGATGCTCGGCCAGTTTCTGGAGTATTCGGTCGCGGCGCGGCCGCTTGCAGCTTCGTTCGAGTTTTTCGAGACACTCGGCTTCGCGAGCATTCCCGTCAGCGATACGCTGCCGGATCCTTACCTCGTCTGCTTCGACGGCACCGTCGCCGTCGGCCTCCATGACCGCCCTCAAGAGGGGCCGCGCCTGACGTTCGTGAGGCCGGGGCTCCGCGACTACGTGCGCCCGTTACGCCGGCTCGGCATCGAGGTCACGGACGCGCATCTGCGCGACAACGAGTTCAACTCGATCCGCTTCACGGACCCCGGCGGCCAAGAAGCCGTGCTGCTCGAGGCGCGCACGTTCCCGCCCGGCGGTTGGGATTTGCACAACGTGGCCATCTGCGGCGAGTTCTTCGAGGTGACCGTGCCGGCGAGCGATCTCGACGTATCGAGCCGCTTTTGGAGCGCGCTCGGGCTCATCGCCGTCGCTTCCGGCGAGGCGCCTCACCGCTGGCAGCGACTTGCGGGCCGTGGGCTGACGCTGGGGCTGCACGAGACACACTGCGTCCCGGGCTTGAGCTTTCGCTGCCAAGACTTGCAGGCACGGCTCGAGTACTTGCACGCGAAGGGATTGGCCGCGCGCTCCGGCACCCCGATCGCGGATCGCGCGCAGCCGTCGGCGACGCTGGCCGGCCCGGAAGGCACGCACCTCTATCTGTTCGAGAAAGGCCCTCAGTGAACGCCGCTACGACGCGACGCGCCGATTGACCTCGGCGAGCGCGTCGCGCAAACGCGCATGCAGCGGGCTGCCGCGCGGGAAGTGCGTCAGCAGATATTCCATCTGGTCCGCGAGCACGCGGCGACCCTTCAGATAGATGTACTCGGCATACGTCGGCGTGAACGGCACGGCGACGAGCTGGAGCCGCGCCTCTTCCGGTAGCCGGCCGCCTTTGTGATTGTTGCACCGGCGGCACGCCGTCACGACGTTGGTCCAGACGTCGCGTCCGCCGCGGCTGATCGGCGTGATGTGATCGCGGGTGAGGTCCGCTGCGCGGAATTGCAAGCCGCAATACATGCAGAGGTTCGCGTCGCGCTTGAACAACGTGCGATTGTTCAGCGGCGGGGTATAGCGTTCGCGGTTGCGCTCGAGCGTATGCGTGTCGCCATGCGTGGCGATGATCGAATTGACCTCGATGATGCTGCGATTGCCGAATTTTGCGCTGTAGCCGCCGTGAATTCGATACAAAGGCGAGCCGCACGCGTAGGCCACCTGGCCGCTGTGATAGAGCGTCGCTGCGACGCGGTAGTCGATCCACTCGAGTGGCATTCCCGCGACATCCGTACGCAGAACTTCTTGAGTCAGCGCGTGCACGTATCCTTCCATCGGACGAGCCTCTGGAACCGGCTCAAGTTTCTCCGAGAGATGGCTAAGATTCAATGGCCTACATAAAACCTTTGTGTCATTATCGCTCGCCAACGAGCCGAGCCGAATCCGCTTGACGCGTTGCCCCGCCGCAACGCGTCGCCGAAAAACCCAAACAGCACGGAGCGTCGGATGCCACTCAGTGTCGGTGTGCTGAAGGAGACCTTTGCCCACGAGGCACGCGTCGCCTTGACACCCGACGTCGCGGCCAAGTTCGTGGAGCAGGGCGTCGCCCTGCACATGGAGCACGGCGCCGGCGAGCGCAGCCACTTCCCCGACGCGCTGTTCAAGGGGGTTCAGTTGCACGCGGAGCCCGCGGCCGTTCTCAATTCCACCGGCGTGCTGTTGAAAGTTCAACCGCCGACGCTCACGGAGGTCGAGGCGCTGCAGCCCGGCGCTGTCGTCGTGGGCTTCCTTCAGCCCCACCGCGAGCTCGACCTCGTACGCGCGCTGCGCGACCGTCGTCTCACGAGCTTCGCCGTCGAGCTGATTCCGCGCATCTCGCGCGCGCAATCGATGGATGCATTGTCGTCGCAGGCCGCCGCGGCCGGCTACAAGGCTGCGCTGCTCGCAGCGAGCACGCTCGACAAGTTCTTGCCGATGCTGACGACGGCCGCGGGCACGATCCGTCCGGCGCAGGTGCTCGTCATCGGCGCCGGTGTCGCGGGGCTGCAAGCCATTGCGACGGCGCGGCGGCTCGGTGCGATCGTCGAAGCCTACGACGTCCGCTCGGCGACGAAGGAGCAAATCCAGTCCCTGGGTGCCAAGTTCGTGGATACCGGCGTCGCGGCCGAGGGCACGGGCGGTTATGCGCGCGAGCTGACGGCCGAGGAGAAGGCCAAGCAGCAGGAGATCCTCGACCGGCACATCGCGAAAGCCGACGCTGTCATCACGACGGCCGCGATCCCGGGCCGCACGGCGCCGCGCATCATCTCGAGGAGCGCGGTCGCGGCAATGGGGGCCGGCGCCGTCATCGTCGATCTCGCCGCCGAGAGCGGCGGCAACTGCGAGCTGACGGTCGCAGGCGAGACCGTCGTGACCCCGAACGGCGTGCAGATACTCGGGCCGCGCAATCTACCGTCCGAGCTCGCGCGGCACGCGAGCCAGATGTACGCACGCAATCTGCTGAACTTCCTGACGCCGGCGATCAAGAAAGGCGAGCTCGCGATCGACTGGCAGGACGAGGTGTTCGCGCAGTCCGTGCTGACGCACGACGGCCAGGTCCGCCACGCGGCCACGGCGAAGCTGCTGGAGGCTCGATGATCGACGGATTCATTGCGCTCTACATCTTCATGCTCGCGGCGTTCACGGGCTACGAGGTCATCGGGCGCGTGCCGGTGATCCTGCACACGCCGCTGATGTCGGGCTCGAACTTCGTGCACGGCATCGTGCTCGTCGGCGCGATGGTCGCCATGGGCCGCGCTCAAACGCCGCTCGAGCTCACGATCGCGTTCATCGGCGTCGTGCTCGCGGCCGGCAACGCCGTCGGCGGCTATGCGGTCACCGAGCGCATGCTCGAGATGTTCAAGAGCAGCAAAGGCAAACGCTGATGGGCACGTACGCCGCGACGGCGGTCCAAGCGAGCTACTTCATCGCGGCCGCGCTGTTCATCTTCGGTCTGAAGCGCATGAGCTCGCCGGTCACGGCGCGCAGCGGCATCGTCTGGGCCGGCGTCGGGATGGTCGTGGCCACGCTGATCACGTTCCTGACTCCCGGTATGGGCAACTACGCGCTGATGACCGTGGCAATCGCCGTCGGCGGTATCGCGGCCTGGGTCACGGGCCGGCGCGTCGCGATGACGAACATGCCGCAGATGATTGCGCTCTACAACGGCATGGGCGGCGGCGCGGCCGCCGCCATCGCCGCCGTCGAGCTGTTCTCCGGCAACGTGCACGGCCCGTCGGCGCTCATCCTCGGCGTGCTCGGCGGCATCATCGGCGCCGTGTCGTTCTCGGGCAGCTTGATCGCGTTCGGCAAGCTCCAAGGGTTGATCAAGCGGAGCTTCCGGTTCCGCGGCCAGAACATCGTCAACTTGTTGATCCTATCGGGCACGCTCGTTGCGGGTGCGGTCGTCATCTTGTACGCGCCGGGACCCGTGACGGTGCTGTTCGTGCTCGCGCTGTTGCTCGGCGTCACGATGACGCTGCCGATCGGCGGCGCCGACATGCCGGTCGTGATCTCGCTCTACAACGCGCTGACGGGGCTCGCCGTCGCGTTCGAAGGCTTCGTGCTCAACAACGCCGCGATGATCATCGCCGGCACCGTCGTCGGCTCCGCCGGCACGCTGCTGACGCAGCTCATGGCCAAAGCCATGAATCGTTCGCTCGGCAACGTGTTGTTCAGCGGCTTCGGCGAGACGGCGGTCGCCGGCGCCACCGGGCCCGCCGGCACGCTGAAGGTAATCGAGGCGCCGGACGCCGCGGTGATGCTCGGCTTCTCGGAGAAGGTCATCGTCGTACCGGGTTACGGCATGGCCGTCGCTCAGGCGCAGCACAAGGTCTGGGAGCTATGCCAGGCCTTGATCGCGCGCGGCGTGACCGTGAAGTTCGCTATTCACCCCGTCGCGGGCCGAATGCCCGGCCACATGAACGTGCTGCTTGCCGAAGCCGGTGTCCCGTACGACTTGATCTACGACGAGGCGGAGATCAACTCGGAGTTCGAGACCGCTGACGTCGCGCTGATCATCGGCGCGAACGACGTCGTGAACCCGGTTGCCCGCACCGACAAGTCGAGCCCGATCTACGGCATGCCGATCTTGAACGCGGACAAGGCGAAGAACGTCATCGTGATCAAACGCGGCCAGGGCGCCGGATTCTCGGGAATAGAGAACGCGCTGTTCTATCTCGATCACGCGCGCATGCTGTACGGCGACGGCCAAGCGAAGGCCGCGGAGCTCGTGCAAGCCGTCAAAGCGCTCTAGCTCAGCGAGCGGGCACTGGGCGCGTTCGCGCCCGCTCGCGCAGCGTCTGCCGCTGCTCCGGCGTGAGCTCGCGGAACCGCTCCTGCAACGCCTGGCGGCGCTCGGGCGGCATCATGCGATAGCGCCGGTAGTTATCGAGAAGCCGCGCGCGCTGCTCGGGCGGCAGACCGCGAAATTGTTGATAACGCTGCCGCGCGGCGGCGCGCTGCTCGTCGCTCATGTCGCGCCAGATCTCGAAGCGATCCTGCGCTTGGCCGCGGTCGCGCCGGTTCATCTCGAGCCAGCGCTCGGCGCCACGCGCGATCTGCTGCTGCCGCTGCGGCTCGAGCTCGGACCACCGCTGCTCGTGCGGCGCCAAGAGCTGGCGCTGCGCCTCGCTCAAGTCTTGCCACGCGACGCCCTGCGCGCGAGCCGTTCCGGCCAGCAAGAGCAACGCGATCGAGATCGCAATGAGCTTATTCGCTTTCATCGTCGTCTTCTCTCTCACTCCCCGACTCTTCGGCGTCCTCTTCGGCTTCCGCACTGATTTCCTTCTGCCACTCCTCGATCGCGAGCCACTCGTCGTCGTCTTCGGCCCAGGCGCCGAGATACTCGAGAAAGTCCAACTCGGGCCCCGGCTCCGGAGGTGCCGGAGCCGGCTCGACTTCTTGTGCCCGTACGGCAGCAAGCCACCAACAGGCGAGCGCCAGTGCCGCGGACCTGATCCTGCGCATCAACCGACACTGTCGTCCGTATCCGCGAACTCGGGCTGCTCCTCGAGCCAGCCATAGAATTCGAGCTCCTCGTCGAGCATCTCGAGGTCCTCCTCGCCGAGCAGGATCTCGAGATCGGCGAGTGGTGTTCCCTGCACGGCGCTGGTCGGCGGCGACTGCCATACGACGAGCCAAGCGACGAGCGCCGTCGCCGCGACGGCTCCCGCCGGCACGAGCGCCGAGCGCCAGCCGCGGCCGCGCGGCGAGGCCCGCTCCTCGAGCGCGCGGTAGCGCGCTTGCGTGAGCCGCGAGCGCGTCGCCGCGTCGATGGCGGCGACGCTGTCGTCGAACACACGTTTCGTGCGTTGCTCGAAATCGGCAATTTCTCTCTCGTTACTCATTCCACTGCTCCTCGCCGTGCTCCGCGAGCATGGCCCGCAAGCGGTGCACCGCCCGCGAATAATGCGTTTTCACGCTGCCTTCCGTGCAGCTCATGGCTACCGCCGTCTGCGCAACGTCGAGCCCCTCGAAGTTGCGCAGCATGAATGCCTCGCGCTGCCGCGCCGGCAGCTCGGCGAGCGCCTGCTGAAGCGCCCGCATCGCATCGTCGGCGACCAGCTGCTCGAGCGGGTTTTCGCCCCGCGGCGCAGCCGCCTCGACGAGCGGGTCGTGTTCCTCCTCGGAAGCCGTGCCGCCGAAGAAGCTCAAGATCCGCGATCGCACCACTCTCCGTCGCTGGATGTCTCGAATCCGGTTTTGCAGGATCCGATAAAACAGCGGCGGCCATTCGTCGCCCGGCCTGTCGGCGTAGCGCTGCACGAGGCGGATCATCGCGTCTTGCACGATGTCGAGCGCCTCGCCGCGATCGCGAACGTGCGCGAGCGCGATGCGATACGCTCGCGCTTCGACGTCGCGCAAGAACGCCTCGATTGGAGCTCTTGAAATGAGAGCCCCCTCCCTGCCGAGGCTCGCTTCGCGCCGAGCGATACTCAATGCTAACCCCACTTACTGCCGCTCCGTGGCCTCTCGTCCGCGGCGGGACCCCAAGCCTTCCGCCGGTCGATGCAGGCCATAACGGCCTGCCGCGGCTCGCGGTTGACAGCCCTTCACCCTCGTTAAGTCATTGACCCGATGGATCTTTCTGTTCACATAATCGCGCCCCCATGAGCTTACGCCCTCCATTGGTCAGGGTCGCGGTCCCAGTGCCGCTCGCCGAAGCGTTCGACTATCTCGCGCCCGTGGGCGGCCCATTGCCGCAGATCGGGTGCCGCGTCCGCGTGCCGTTCGGCCGCGCCGAGCGGATCGGCCTCGTCGTAGAGCATCCGGCGACGACCGACGTGGCACGCGAGCGTTTGAAGACGATCGGGGCCGTGCTCGATGCAACTCCGGCGATTGGACCGGAGCTCCTGGCTTCGCTGCGCTGGGCCGCCGAGTACTATCACCATCCCATCGGCGCCGTCTTGAGCCACGCGTTGCCGGGACCACTGCGCGAAGGGCGAGCGATCGACGAGCCGCCCGAGCCCGCGTGGCAGCTGACGGCGGCCGGGCGGGCGGAGGACGTCGCGCGCCTCCCGCGCACCGCTCGGCAACAGGCGCGCGCGCTACAGGCACTACGCGAGCGTTCGCTCACGATGAGCGAGCTCGCGGCCCACGACGTGGCGGCCGCCGCGCTCGCGCGGCTCGAAGCCAAAGGTTGGATCGCGCCCGCGCCGGCACTGCAGCGCTCGGCGGGCCAAGCGAAATACACGCCGCCGGCGCGCGAGCCCGAGCTCACTTCCGATCAACGCACCGTGCTTGCGGAAATCGCCGCAGCGCAGAGGGAGGAGAAAGGTTTCCGCGCTTATCTGCTGCACGGCGTGACGGGCAGCGGCAAGACGGAGATCTACTTGAGGCTCATCGCGACGCAGCTTGGCGGCGGCAGGCAGACCCTGCTACTCGTACCCGAGATCGGCCTGACGCCGCAGCTCGTGCGGCGGCTCCGCGAGCGCTTCGGCGAGGACCTGGCCGTGCTGCACTCGGCCGTCACCGAGCGAGAGCGTTTCGACGCCTGGCGGCGCGCGTACCGCGGCGACGCGCGGCTCGTCGTCGGCACGCGGTCGGCCGTCTTCGCGCCGTTGCCGTCGGCCGGGCTCATCATCGTCGACGAGGAGCACGACTCCTCGTACAAGCAGCAGACGGGGTTCCGCTACTCGGCGCGCGATCTCGCCGTCGTGCGCGCGCAGCGGCTCGACGTCCCCGTCGTGCTCGGCTCCGCGACGCCGTCGCTCGAGACGTTCAACAACGCACTGCAAGGCCGTTACCGGAAGTTCGTCGCTGCCGCGGCGCATCGGCAGCGCGGGCAGCCCGCGCGTGCGCATCGTCGATCTGAATCGGCACGCGAGCCGCCAAACGCTGTCGACCCCGCTGGTCGCGGCGATCGGCCAGCACCTCGCCGCCGGCAACCAGGTGCTCCTGTTCCTGAACCGCCGCGGATTCGCGCCGGCACTATTCTGCCCGCAGCTGCAAGGCGACCGAGCAGTGCCGGCGGTGCGACGCGCGCATGACCGTGCACGCGAAATCGGCCGTTGTCCGCTGCCACCACTGCGGCGCCGAGCGCTTCGCTCGACCTGGACGTGCGGCGCGTGCGGCAGCGAGCGAATCGCCGTCGGTGCCGGCACGCAGCGCGTCGGCGACGAGCTCGCCGCGCTGTTTCCTGCGGCACGAATCGCACGGCTCGACCGCGACAGCACGAGCCGCAAGGGCGCGCTCGAGGCGGTGCTGCACGACGTCGAAGCGGGCAACACCGAGATTCTGATCGGCACGCAGATGCTGACGAAAGGCCACGACTTCCCGCGCGTCACGCTCGTCGGCGTGCTGAACGCGGACCAAGGGCTGTTCGGCACCGATCCGCGCAGCCACGAGCGGCTCGCGCAAACGATTCTGCAGGTCGCGGGGCGCGCGGGACGCGCCGATCGCCCCGGCGAGGTCGTTGATTCAAACCCACCATCCCGATCATCCGCTGCTCGCGTGCCTGCTCGACGGCGACTACACGGCCTTCGCAACGCTCGCGCTGGCCGAGCGCCGCGAAGCGTCCTGGCCGCCGTTCGCGCACCTCGCCGTGTGGCACGCCGAAGCCGCGCGCCGCGACGTGGCGTTCGCGTTCCTCGAGCAAGTGCGCGCCGCCGCCGCGGCAGAGCGGAGCCCGGTGACGGTCTTGGGCCCGGCGCCGCTGCCGATGGAGCGCAAGGACGGCCGCTACCGCGCGCAACTCTTGTTTCGCAGCGCGGAGCGAGCGCCGCTGCATCGGCTCGTCGACCGCGACGTTGCTCGCCGTTCGCGGCTCCGCGGCGGCGCGCCGCGCGCGCTGGAGCGTCGACATCGACCCGCTCGAGATCTGATGCCGCCGACGGCACGCCGGCCGGTCGGTTAGAATCGGCGCCGTCGCACTCGGTCCCGCTCATGGCACGCCGCAATCGCAACTCGAGCCGTAGGGAATCCGCGCCCGGTTGGGTCTGGATGCTGTTCGGCTTAGGCCTAGGGCTCATCGTCGCGATCGGCGTCTATCTGCGCGCGCCGGGCGCGCGCACGACTGAAGCGGCGCCCGCAGCCGCCGCGCCGGCCGCGGCGGAACGGCCGGCCCCGCGCTCACCGCCGCGAGCCGGCGGCACGAGCGAAGAGCGCACGACGCCTGAGAACCGCTTCGAGTTCTACGAGATCCTGCCGCAGCTCGAGGTCGTCGTGCCCGACGACGACGCCCCGGCGAACGCCGGCATACGGCGACCGCGCGAAACCCCTGGGAGCTACTTGCTGCAGGCGGGCTCGTTCGGCGCAGCAGCCGACGCCGACCGCATGAAAGCGAACCTCGCGTTGCTCGGGTTCGAGTCGCACGTGCAACGCGTCACGCTCGACGACGTCGTCTTCAACCGCGTCCGTATCGGCCCGATCGACGATCTCGACGCGGCCAAACGCACGCAACGCCGGTTGCGCGACGCCGGCATCGACACGTTGCTGATGCAGGTTCCGAAGTAGCTTCAGGCTCGGCAACTGCTCCTGCGTTGCTCTACCGCGGGCATCCATGCCCGCGTCCATGCCCGCGTCAGTCGTCGGTCAACGACTGGCGAAAATCCACGCCGAAGGAGCGCAGCTTGCGGTAGAGATGCGTGCGCTCCATGCCGACGCGCTTCGCGAGCTGCCCGACCTTGCCGCCGCAGAGCAGTAGCTGCTGCTGAAGGTACGCGCGCTCGAAATGCTCGCGCGCCTCGCGCAGCGGCATCGCGAGCAGATCCTGCTTCACGAGCGGCTCGCGGTCGGCCGTGTCGGTCGCGAGCTGCGCCTCGACCTCCGACAGCGAAATCTCCTCCGGGCCGCCGAGAATCAAGAGCCGCTTCACCATGTTGCGCAGCTCGCG
The DNA here is from genome assembly GCA_963714705.1 of uncultured Gammaproteobacteria bacterium. Taxonomy (GTDB): domain Bacteria; phylum Pseudomonadota; class Gammaproteobacteria; order Steroidobacterales; family Rariloculaceae; genus FEN-1219. Next base: position 70,123 of record CAVQPJ010000014.1, on the reverse strand, counting down.
CACGTTGCGCGGCCACGGGTAGTTGCGCAGCCGATTCTGCGCCGCGACGCTGAAGCGGCGAAACGGCAACCCTTCGGTGTCGACGAGCAAATCGACGTGATGGCGCAACAGCTCGGGCACGTCCTCGGGATACTCGCGCAGCGGCGGCACGCGGATGACGACGACGCTCAAGTGCGACAGCAGCTCGGGCCGCAGCGTGTCGCTGCGCTCGAAGCCCTGGAACGCGCTGCTCAAGATCCGCACATTGAAAGGACGATCGGCCGTTTGCCCCGGCGCGCGATAGCTGCCCTGCTCGAGCGCGCTCAAGCAGTATGCGCTGCGCCTGAGCGCCGACCTCGCCGAGCTCCTGAATGAACAGGATTCCGCCTTCGGCACGCTCGAGACGCTCCGGGCTCCGTGCCGTCGCCGATGAGCTCGCGCTGCGCGTTCTCGTCCGTCAGGTCGCCGCCCATGACGGCGACGAACGGTCCGCGTGCCTGGGCGCTCTGGCTCGCGAGAAAGCGTGCGAACAGCTCGCGGCCGCTGCCGGGCTCGCCCGTGAACAACGTGTGCGCGTTGTGCTGCGCGACGCGCGCGATCTGCTCGCGCAGCGCGCGCATCGGCTGGCTCTTGCCGGCCGGGGCGACGTTTTGCACGGCTGCGCCGCGCCGCTCGCTCCTTGTTGCGTCGCACGGCGAGCGCTCTTTCGACGGTGCGCAGCAGCTTCGCGAGCGAGACGGGCTTCTCGACGAAGTCGACGGCGCCGAGACGCGTGGCTTCGACGGCCGTGTCGACGGTGCCGTGGCCCGACATCATGACGACGGTGCCCATCGCCCCGCCTTCCGACCACTCGCGAAGCAGCGAGATGCCGTCGGTATCCGGCATCCAGATGTCGAGCAGGACGAGATCGAAGTCCTGTCGTTTGCGCGCGCTGCGCGCTTCCTTGGCGTCCGCGGCAGTCGTGACGTCGTAGCCTTCTTCGCTCAGGATCTCATCGATCAATGCGCGAATGTTGGCTTCGTCGTCGACAACCAGAATTCGCGCGCTCATGCGCGTTCTCTCCTGTGATCGTGGCGCCGACCGAGCGACTGACCGCCCGCGTCGACCGACATTGGAATCAGTATACTGATCTCGGCTCCGCCCTGCTCGCGGTTGCGCGCGCTGATCTGGCCGCCGTGCTCTTCGACGAGCTTCTTCACGATGGCGAGGCCTAAGCCCGTTCCCTTCGGCTTGCTCGTGACGTAGGGCTCGAACGCTTGATGCACGATGTCGCCGAGGAAGCCCGGGCCGTTGTCCGCGACTTTGATCTCGACGAGATCGGCGTCGGCGCTGACGACGCGACGCGTCGAGATCTCGACGCGCGCCTCGTCTTGATGCTCCGTCGCTTCGAGCGCGTTGCGCAGCAGATTGTGCAGCACCTGCCGCAAGCGCCCGGCGTCGGCTTCGATCGACGGCAAATCGCGCGCGAGCGCCAGCTTGATCGCAAGCGGCTTCTCCTGGTGCGCGTACAGCTCGCGCGATCTCCGTGATCAGCGCGTTGACGTCGAAGCGCGTGACCTCCATGCGCGGAGTGCGCGCGTACTCGCTGAACGCGTTCACCATCTGCTTCATCGCCTCGACCTGCTGAATGATGGTGTGCGTGGCTCGATCGAGCAGCTCGGCTTCGCCGCCGTCCGGCTTCAGGTACTTGCGCCGCAACCGCTCCGCCGAAAGTTGAATCGGCGTCAGCGGATTCTTGATCTCGTGGGCGAGCCGTCTCGCCACCTCGCCCCAGGCGGCGTCGCGCTGCGCCTGCAGCAGCGCCGTGATGTCGTCGAACACGATCGCGTAGCCGTTCGGGCTGTCGGTGTCGCCCGGCAGCTCCGTGCACGCGCACATCAGCACGCGGCGGCCGCCTTCGGCCCGCAGCATGATCTGCTCGCGCCACTCGCGATCGCCGCTTTGCAGGTGCGCGCTCGCGACACCGACGAACTGCCCGAGCAACGGCTCGCGTCTCCGCGAGCTCGACGATCGACTCGCCGACGTGAGTCTCGAGATTCACGCCGAGAATCGCGCTCGCCGCGTGGTTGGCCGTGCGGATCCGAAGGTCGGGCTCGAGCGAAACGACGCCCGTCGACAGGCGCGCCAGGATCACCTCGAGCTTGCGCCGCTCGCGCTCGACCTGCTGCTGGCTCGAGCAGCGCGTCCTCGCTCGCCCGCGCGAGCCGCTGCGTCATGTCGTTGAACGAGTGCACGAGGAAGCCGATCTCGTCGCGCGCCGGCGTCGGCACGCGCGTCGCGAAGTCGCCGCGCGCCACGGCGCGCGTGCCCTGCATCAGCAGCTGGATCGGCGTCGACGAGACGGCGCGAGAAATAGAACGCGCCGTAGACGGACGCGAGCAACGAGATCAGCAGCACGAGGCTCAACGTCAGCGTGAAGCTCGTCTTCAGCGCCGTGCGCAGGAACGTCAGCTCGATCGACCTGGTTGTAGCTGCCTTGCACGGCGTTCGCGAGCGTGCTGAGCCGCTGCTCGATCGGGAACGTCGCCTGCACGAACTCGAGCTCCTCGTTCGCCGTCGGCGACGGGATCGCGGCGGCGGCGAGGATCTGGTACTCGCCGTTCGGCCTGCGGCTCGACGCTGACGTACTGCCCGTGCTTGGCGAAGCTGGAGCACGACCTCGTCGGTCGGATAGCGCGGCGTCGTCCGGCTCGAGATCGGCCGAGGTGATCCCGAGGATCTGGTTGTTCGCCGTACACAGTGACCTCGAGCGCGTCGCTGCTCGCGCGCAGCGCGTTCAGCGTCGCCGACGAGATCTGCGTCGTCGACGTCGGCGAGCTCGCGCGCGAACTGCTGCACCTCCTCGAGCCGGTCTCCGCGTCTGGATCTCGAGCACCGTCTGGCCGAGCTCGAGCGCGTCGCTCATGCCTTTCTCGACGTCGACGTTGAGCCAGTTGTCGATGCCGCGATTGATGAACTCGACGGAGAAAATGTAGACGCCGACGAGCGGCGTGATCGCGACCATCACGAGCACCGAGATCATGCGCGCGCGCAGGCGCGAGCCCGGCACGTGACGCCGATAGTCGCGCACGAGCTGCCACAGGTTGCTCACGATCAGCGATCAGCAGCACGACGATGCCGACGGATGTTGATCGAGCAGGATCCAGACCTGCCGCTGCGCGAAGTCGTCGGTGTTCTCGGTGACGCGCGTGAACGACAGCAGCGCGACCAGCCAGAGCAGAATCCCCAGCACTGCGAGCAGCGTGAGGAGCGCGCTTCTTATTCGCTTCGCAATGGCCATCGATACCAGTCGCTCGCGATCGACCAGTCGCGCCGCCAGAAAGCGAGCAGCCGCAACGGCCCCGGAAACTGCTCCTGGTCGAGCGAGGCGCGCATCCGCACGTCGTACCCGCGATCGTCGTCGAGCACCGCAGCATCGACGAGCGGCAGCCGCTCGACGCGGCCGAGATATTCGAGCGCGCGCGAACAGCGACCCGAACGAGGCCTGGTCGCCGCTGTTGACGTTGAGCACGATGTAGCGCTCGCTGAGCGCGTGATAATCGAGCTGGTACGACTGCTGTAGCGCGACATCGTCGTTGTCGAACCACCATCGGCGCGGATGGATGATCTCGACGTCGAGCCGAATGCCGAGCGGCACGCCCGAGTGCAGGGCGTCGACGGCCTCCGTCGACAACCGATAGTCGACGACGGCGTTCAAGTAGTAGACGCCGTCGCGCAGCTCGGCAACGGCCGACCGGACCTCGAAGAACCCCGGATCGACCTGCTCCTCGACGACGACCGGCGGTTGCGGCGGAACGATCGGCTGAGCCAAGCGCGGCTCCGGCGGCGAACGTCAATAGAGCGAGCAGCGCGGCGCGGGCCCGCAAACGCATCAACGCGGGTGGCGTCTCGATCGAGTCATGGTCGCGAAGGGAGATCCACTGGGCGTACGCAACATGTGCGGCTTCCGTAACCAAGCATAATAGAAGCCATCCCCGCCCGCCTCTTCGGGCAACAGTTGCAGCGCCGCAACATCGCCGGCCGGCTCGATCGCCGGCTCCTCGGCGCGTAAAAGCGGCGATCTGGGCGTCGTTCTCGCGCTCCAGGACCGAGCAGGTCGCGTAGAGGAGCCGGCCGCCCGGGGCGAGCAGCGGCCACAGCGCGCGTAGCAGGCGCGCCTGGAGAGCGATGGCCCGGTCGACGTCCGCCGGCCGGCGCAGGACCTTGATGTCGGGATGGCGGCGAATCACGCCGGTCGCGCTGCACGGCGCGTCGATGAGGATCCGGTCGAACGGCCTGCCGTCCCACCACTCCTGCGGCGCCGTCGCGTCGCCCGTGACGAGCTCGGCGGTGAGGCCGAGTCGGTCGAGGTTCTCGCGCACGAGCTCGACGCGCTCGCATCGCGGTCCACGGCCCATACCTCGCTGCGCCCCCCGGTAGCCTCGAGAATGTGGCCCGTCTTCCCGCCGGGCGCCGCGCACGCGTCGAGCACGCGCTGGCCCGCCGCGACGCTCGAGCAGCGAGGCCGCGCGCTGCGCCGACAAGTCCTGCACCGACACCTCGCCCGCGGCGAACCCGGGCAGCGACTCGACGCCGACGGCGTCTGCAACGAGCACGGCCGACTCGACGTCCGGTGCCGCGGTGGCGGCGATTCCGGCGGCGGCGAGCTTGGCGATGTAATCGGCGCGCGTCGTGCGCATCAGGTTCACGCGCAACCACAGCGGCGGAGCGGCATTGTTGGCCGCGAGAATCGCCTGCCAGTCGCGCGGATGATCGGCGCGCAGCGCGTCGATGAGCCAGCTCGGATGCGCGAATCGCGCCTCGGGCACCTCGAGCGCCGCTTGCTCGAGCTGCTCGCGCTCCCGCTGGAAGCGGCGCAGCACCGCGTTGACGAGACCACCGGCGCTACGCGCGCCGAGCAGCGTCGCGGCGTCGACGGTCGCGGATACTGCGGCGTGCGCCGGTATGCGCAACTCCTGCAATTGCAGCAGGCCGACGCGCAGCAGCGCGGCGAGCTCCGTTTGCTCGCGCGCGAGCGGCCGTGCGAGAAGGCGGCGCGCCTGCCATTCGAGCCGGTAGTGCCAACGCAAGCCGCCGAGAACGAGCGCCGCGAGCAACGGCTGATCGCGGCCGGAGACACCGGCCGCCGGCAGCAGCGTCGTCGGCCGGGATGCGCTCGTCGAGCACTCGCGCGACGAGCCGGGCCGCGACGGCGCGCACCTCCGCGCCGGCCGGCGCTTCAGGCGACAAACGCCACTCCCGACAGCGAATGCGCCGCGAGATACGCCTCGGCGTCCATCGCGCGGCCCGAGGGCGGCTGAATTCGGCGAAGACGAAGCACACCGTCGCCCGTCGCGACGTCGATGCCGGCCCGCCCCGCGGCGACGATGGTTCCGGGCGGAGCGGCCGAGAGGCCGGCGACGGCCTCGGCTTCGAACACGCGCAGCCGCCGTCCATCGCTCAAGCAAGCTTCGGCGACGGGCCACGGATCGAAGGCGCGCACGCGCCGTTCGAGCTGGACCGCCGGCTCGCGCCAGTCGAGCGCGGCTTCGCCCTTCACGATCTTCGGTGCGAGCGTCGCGAGCGCGCCCTGCTGCGGCGCAGACACGGAGGCGCCGCGCAGCACGGCCGGCAGTGCTTCGACCAATGCCTGCGCCGCAAGAACGGCGAGGCGCTCGTGGAGCTCGCCGGCCGTCTCGCGTGCGCCGATCGGCGATTGCGCGCGCGAGGTGCACGGGCCCGGTGTCTAGGCCGTCGTCCATTTGCATGACGCTGATGCCGGTCTCCGTATCGCCGGCGAGCACGGCGCGCTGGATCGGCGCCGCGCCGCGCCAGCGCGGCAGCAGCGACGCGTGCAGGTTGATGCAGCCCAGGCGCGGCCAATCGAGCCACTGGCGGGGCAGCAACAGCCCGTACGCGATGACGACCATGAGGTCCGGACGATCGCCGGGCGGCAGCTCGACGGGCCCCCGCAGCGTCGCGGGTTGCGCGAACGGCAAACCGAGCTCGAGCGCGGCCTCCTTGATCGGCGACGCCGTGAGGCGGCGGCCCCGGCCAGCCGGGCGGTCGGGCTGCGTCAGCACGAGCGGGACGCGAGCACCCGTCGCAACGACGGCACGAAGCGTCGGAACCGCGAAGTCGGGAGTTCCGGCGAATGCTATTCGGGCTTCGGCGTGCTCTCGCTGCACCGGGCGGGCCGCGGCGCTCTTCAGATCACGGGCACGGATTTGTGGGCGCGCGACTCGACCGTGTCGGTCGCAGCGCGCTTCGCTTTCTTCACGGCTTTCTTCTTCAAGCGCTCGCGTTTCAGCTCGGACAGATAGTCGACGAACAGCTTGCCTTCGAGGTGATCCATCTCGTGTTGAATGCAGACGGCGAGCATGCCCTCTGCGTCGAGCTCGAACGGCTTGCCGTCGGGATCGAAAGCCCGGACACGGATCACGGCGGCGCGATCGATGAAGTCGTAAAACTCCGGCACCGAAAGGCAGCCTTCCTCGGCGTTGATCGTGCCCTCGGCTCGGATGATTTCCGGGTTGATCAGGCAATAAGGCTGCTTGCTGTCGACGCCGATGTCGCAGACAAGGAGGCGTTTGTGCACGTTGACCTGAGTCGCCGCCAGGCCAATGCCGGGTGCCGCATACATGGTCTCGAACATGTCGGCGACGAGGGTCTTGAGCTCAGTATCGAATTTTGTGACCGGCTCCGCGCGAATTCGAAGCCGGGGGTCTGGATACTCCAGTATCGGGAGGCGTGCCATTGTGGTTCGGCCTTGATTTCGTGTATAACGCGTCGAGAAGTTAGCTTAACCCACTGACTTTACAGGAATAGTACGGTTCAGACCCGCCCCGGCCGGCGTTTTGCGGGCGCCGCCGTCGGCATCGAGGATTATAGCAGTCGGAACCGGAGGGGCCGGTCCCGCAAACGACGGGTTTTTAGGGAGTCACACGATGTTTTTCGCGCGCAAGCCGTTCATTCGATCGACTACCCTGCTCGCCGCCTCCGCGGCCAGCTTCATCCTGCTGTCGAGCACGATTGCGCAAGAGCGCGACGCGAGGCTCGAGCTCGCGGCCGCCGTTGGGCAGCAACCCCCGAGCCCGGTCTTGAACCCGCGGCACCCCGATAGCTACGTCGTGCAGCAAGGCGACACGCTGTGGGACATCGCGTCGATGTTCCTGCGCGACCCGTGGTACTGGCCCGAGATCTGGCAGATCAATCCGCAGGTCGAGAACCCGCACTTGATCTTCCCCGGCGACACGCTGTCGCTCGCGTATCTCGGCGACGGCCGCCCCGTGATCAACCTCGAGCGCGGCCCGCAGGTCGTCGAGAGCGGTGGCGGATTCGAGCGGCTGTCGCCGCGCGTTCGCTCGCAACCCCTCGAGGAAGCGATCGCGACGATTCCGTACGAGACGATCGCTTCGTTCCTGTCGCGGCCGCGCGTCGTCGAGAAGAGCCAGATCGACGATCTGCCATACATCGTTGCGCACCGCGAGGGGCTGATCGGCAGCGCCGGCCGCGACGTCTACGTTCGCCAGGTCGAAGAGGAAGTGCCCGTGGGCTCCGTGTACAACGTCGTCGAGCTCGGCGAGGAGCTCGTCGATCCCGACGACAACGACGTGCTCGGCTACCAAGGCATCTACGTCGGCCAGGGCCGGCTCGATCGCACCGGCGATCCGAGCACGCTGCGCATGCTCGAGACCGAGCGCGAGGCCATCGTCGGCAATCTTCTGATGGACGAAGAAGACGTCACGTCGCTGAACTTCATACCGCGCTCGCCCGACGGCGAGATCGACGGCCGCATCATCTCCGTTCTGTCGGGCGTGTCGTTGATCGGCCAGTACGCAGTCGTCGTCATCAACCGCGGCTCGGAAGCGGGGCTCGAGCCGGGGCACGTGCTGCGCGCGTACCAGGCGGGCCGGACGATTCGCGATACACAAACGTGGCGCAATCGGCCAGAAAGTGCGATTGCCGGACGAGCCGGCGGGCACGATGATGGTGTTCCGAACGTCGGAACGCTTGAGCTATGCGCTCGTCATGGAAGCCACTACGCCGATCGCGTTGCTCGACCACGTCCGTAACCCGTAGAGGGAAGCCACGGGCGCCGCAGGCGGCGCAGCCGTGGGCCTAGACGCCTGGCTGACGCTGCTACAGGCGGCGCAGCAAATCTCCACGCGTCCCTGGCTCGAGGCGCTCAAGCTCTGCGGCTCGGCTGAAGCGCTCGTCGCGGCTTCGCGCCGCACGCTCCTCGAGATCGGCGTTGCAGCCGACGCGGTCGCCAAGCTCGACAAGCCCGACAACGATGCGATCTCGCGCTGGCGCGCGTGGCTCGCGCTGCCGAACCGCGCGCTCGTCACGTTCGGCAGTCCTGGGTATCCGCCGCGCCTCGCGGAGATTCCCGACGCGCCGCTCGCACTCTGGGTCGAAGGAGCGGAGCTCGAGCTGCTCTCGGCGCCGCAGCTCGCGATCGTCGGCAGCCGCAGCCCGACGACGGACGGAAGCCGAGACGGCCGAGCAGTTCGCGCGGCATTTGTCAGAGCGCGGCTTGACGATCACGAGCGGGCTCGCGACGGGTATCGACGGCGCGAGTCATCGCGGCGCGGTGACCATGCTCGGCGGCACGGTCGCCGTGCTCGGCAGCGGTCTCGACGTGATCTTTCCGCGCGTGCATACGTCGCTCGCGGCAGAGATCGCGGCGCGCGGGCTGCTCGTGTCCGAGTACGCGCCGGGCGTCGAGCCGCAGAAGCTGTTCTTCCCGCAACGCAATCGCCTCATCGCGGGCTTGTCGCTCGGCACGCTCGTCGTCGAGGCGACGCGGCGCAGCGGCTCGCTTGATCACTGCGCGTCTCGCGATGGACTACGGGCGCGAGGTGTTCGCAATTCCGGGCTCGATTCACAATCCGCTCGCACGCGGCTGTCACTTCCTGATCCGTCAGGGCGCGAAGCTCGTGGAGGAGGCGGCCGATATTTTCATCGAGCTCGCACCGCAGCTGCGCGCGGAAGGGTTTGCCATGCCGAGCGTCGAGAGCTCGCCCCTGGCCCCGGACGCGAGTCCGCTGATGAGTGATCCGAGTTACCAAAACCTGTTGAACATGCTCGGTTTTTCGCCAACGCCGATCGCGGACCTCAGTACCCGCGCCAATTTGACGACGGCGGAGGTTTCCTCCATGCTCCTTCAGCTAGAGCTCGAAGGGTTGGTCGAGGCGTTGCCCGGCGGTCGGTATTCGCGTCTGGGCAAGAATAACTGATGAAAGAAACCGTCCTCGACGTGCTCATGTACCTGTTCGAGTCCTACGTCGATTCCCAAGATGAACCGGAGCCGAACCGGCACGAGCTGAAGCGTGAGCTCGGGCGCGCCGGGTTTCACGACCGCGAGATCGAGCGCGCGCTCGACTGGCTCGACGGCTTGAACTCGACCGCGGGCCCCGGCAACGCGCCGCAGAACACGGCGTTTCGCGTGTTCGACACGGCCGAGCAAGAGCGGCTCGACTCGCCGTCGCGCGGCTATCTCCTGCAGCTGGAGCAGATCGGCATCTTGCAGCCCGCGCAACGGGAGATCGTCATCGACCGCCTACTGGCGCTCGACAACGACGAGATCGACGTCGAGCAAACCAAGTGGGTCGTGATGATGGTGCTGTTCAGTCAGCCGGGCCAGCAAGAAGCATTCGCGCAGATGGAGGATCTCGTCTACGCGGATGACTCGGCCTGGGTGCACTAGGAGGGCGCACGAGCTCGCGTCCTCCCGATCCGTCTTTAACGCTGCCGCGCGAATCGGCTATCCTGCCGGTCCGCCGAAACTTGCCCCGGCGCAATCAATGAGGCCCGTTCGAACGCCATGCCTCCGTACCTGAGACTACCGTAGGCCATTGCCACGCTTCGTTATGGCCAAGAATCTCGTCATCGTCGAATCGCCGGCCAAGGCGCGCACCATCGAGAAATACCTCGGCAGCGATTTCGAAGTGCTTGCGTCGTACGGCCACGTGCGCGACTTGGTGCCGAAGGAAGGCGCCGTCGATCCGGAGCGCGGCTTCGCGATGAAGTATCAGCTCATCGAGAAGAACGAAAAGCACGTCGACAAGATCGTCAAGGCGGCGAAGAAAGCTTCGGCCGTGTATCTCGCAACCGACCCCGATCGCGAAGGCGAGGCGATTTCCTGGCACGTCTACGAGGTGCTCAAGGAACGCAAGGTCATCGACTCGAAGCCCGTGCAACGCGTCGTGTTCCACGAGGTCACGAAGCGCGCGATTCAGGAAGCGATCGAGCAGCCGCGCGACTTGTCGGAGCAGCTCGTCAACGCGCAACAAGCGCGCAGAGCCCTCGACTATCTGGTCGGCTTCAACCTGTCGCCGTTGCTCTGGAAGAAGGTGCGCCGCGGCCTGTCCGCGGGGCGCGTGCAGAGCCCCGCGCTGCGGCTCATCGTCGAGCGCGAGGAGGAGATCACCGCCTTCAAGGCCGAGGAATACTGGACGATCGAAGCGCTTGCCGAGCAGTCGGGCCAGGCGTTCCCGGGACGGCTCGCCGTCTTCGGCGGCGAGAAGGTCGAGCAGTTCACGTTCACGAACGAAGCCGGCGTCCGCGCGGCCGAGCAAAGGATCCGCGACACGGCGCACGGCATGCTGACCGTCGCGAAGGTCGACAAGAAGCAGCGCCGCCGCAATCCGGCGGCGCCGTTCACGACTTCGACGCTGCAGCAGGAGGCGTCGCGCAAGCTCGGCTTCAGCGCGCAGCGCACGATGACGGTGGCGCAGCGCCTCTACGAGGGTATCGACATCGGCGAAGGCTCCGTCGGTCTGATCAGCTACATGCGCACCGACTCGGTGACGCTCGCGGACGAGGCGCTCGTCGAGATTCGCGGCGTCATCACGGAACGCTTCGGCGCCGAGAACCTGCCCGAGGAGCCGCGGCGCTACACGACGAAAGCCAAGAACGCGCAGGAAGCGCACGAGGCGATCCGCCCGACCGCCGCCGCGCGGCATCCCGAGGAGCTGCGCCAGTTCCTCGATCCGAATCAATACAAGCTCTACGAGCTGATCTGGAAGCGCACCGTCGCGTCGCAGATGAACCCGGCCGTCTACGACACGGTCGCGCTCGATCTCGCGGCCGGCGACTCGCCAGACAGCGACATCTCGTTCCGCGCCACGGGCTCGGTGCTCGTGAGCCCGGGCTTCATCGCCGTCTACCAGGAAGGCCAGGACGACAGCAGCCAAGACGAGCAGGACCGCTCCTGCCGGCCGTCGCCGAAGGCGACCGGTTGAGCTTGAAGGACGTGCAGAGCGCGCAGCACTTCACGGAGCCGCCGCCGCGCTACTCGGAAGCCACGCTCGTCAAGGCGCTCGAGGAGTTCGGCATCGGCCGACCGTCGACGTACGCGTCGATCATCTCGACTCTGCGCAATCGCGAGTACGTCGAGATGGAGAACCGGCGATTCATCCCGACCGACGTCGGCCGCGTCGTCAATCGCTTCCTGACGAAGTTCTTCTCGCAATACGTCGACTACGAGTTCACGGCGCGCATGGAGGACGATCTCGACGCCGTGTCGCGCGGCGAGCGCGAGTGGGTGCCGCTGCTCGAGGAGTTCTGGCGGCCGTTCAAGAAGCTCGTCGACCACACCGAGACCAACGTCACGCGCGAGCAGGCGTCGCAATCGCGCGTGCTTGGGATGGACCCGGCCAGCGGCCGCCCCATCAGCGTGCGCATGGGGCGCTACGGCGCGTTCGTGCAGATCGGCACGAAGGAAGACGTCGAGAAACCGAAGTTCGCCGGCCTACGGCCCGGGCAGAAGATGGACACGATCGAGCTCGCCACGGCGCTCGATCTGTTCAAGCTGCCGCGCGAGCTTGGGTTGACGGCCGAAGGCGAGCCCGTCTCCGCGAACATTGGCCGGTTCGGTCCTTACGTTCGCTATGCGAACAAGTTCGTCTCGATCAAGGGCGACGATCCGTACACGATCACGTTCGAGCGTGCGCTCGAGCTGATTGCCGAGAAGAAGATCGCGGACGCGAATCGCCTGATCCTCGACTTCCCCGAGGCCGGCATCCAAGTGCTGAACGGCCGCTACGGGCCCGTACATCACGAACAAGGTCAAGAACGCCAAGATCCCGAAGGAAAAGACGCCGAAGGAGCTCACGCTCGAGGAATGCCAGGCGATGCTCGCCGCGGCCCCCGAGCGCCGCGGCCGCGGCATGAAGCGCAAGCCCGCGCCCGCGGCCGCACGGCCCGCCGCCGAAGCGGCGCCGGCGGCGGACGGCAAGGCGCCGGCCGAGAAAAAGCCAAAGAAAAAGAAGAAGAAGAAAAAGAAGAAAGTTGCGGCTCGCCCACGCGTCGACGCGAGCGCCGGCGTAGTCGCCGAAGGCGCGGACGAGCCGCCGGCCGAGTGATGGGCCGGTTACGCGTAGCCCGCGCGGCGCGCATCGTGCGCGGCGGCGGCGTGATCGCGTATCCGACGGAAGCCGTGTTCGGCTTGGGCTGCCTGCCCACGCGACCGGCGCGCCGTCATGCGCGTGCTCGCGATCAAGCGGCGCTCGTGGCGCAAGGGGCTGATCCTGATCGGCGCGAGCCTCGTACAGCTCGAACGCTACGTCGTCCTGCCGCCCGAGCCGCGCCGCAGCGAGGTGCTCGCGACGTGGCCGGGCCCGCATACGTGGGTGCTCGATGCGCGTCCCGGCGCGCCGCGCTGGATCACGGGCGGACGACCGAGCGTCGCCGTGCGCGTGACGGCTCACCCGATCGCCGCCGAGCTCTGCCGTGCCGCCGGCGAAGCGCTCGTCTCGACGAGCGCCAACGTGAGCCGCCGCCCGCCGCACCGCCGATTGCTACAGCTGCGCCGGGACTTGGGCCGCCGCGTCGACTACGTCCTCGCCGGGCCGCTCGGCGGCCTCGCTGCACCCACGGTCATCCGCGACGGCCGCAGCGGAAGCGTCCTGCGAGCTTGAGGGACCGCCGGCGCGGGCTCCAGGTTACGCAGCTGTGCTAACGTTTCAACACCGCGCTGCAACGGCCCGATTAGAAACAGAAATGCGCACCGCCATCCCCGCGTTTCGCCTGGCTCGCCGCCGCCGTCCTGACGCCGGCGGCCGGCCAGGTTGCACACGTGCAGGTGACCGAGCCGCTGCGGCTCGTGGGCCCGGTAGGGCCGGTCAAAGGCGGAGCGGCCGTCTACATCGTGAAGCTGCGCCAACCGGGAGCGGCGAGCTACAAGAGCGTGCCGATGGAGCTGACGGGCGAGAAGCCGAGCGAGCAAGCGCAGGCGGCGCGTGCTTCGGCGGCGAACGCCTACGCGCAAACGCTCGAGCAGTCGCACGATCGCCTGCTCGGCAACATCGGCGCCGCGAATGCGAAGGTCTACAGCTACCGTTACTCCGTCAACGGTTTCGCGGCACGGCTGACAGCCGCGCAAGTATCGCGGCTCGCGCAGAGCGCCGAGGTCGAGCGCATCTGGCGAGACACGGACCAGTACTTGCGGACCAACAACAGCCCGGCGTTCCTCGGCTTGCAGGATCCCGTCGGCGGCCTGCGCGCCGACCTCGGGCTGCGCGGCGAGGGCATCGTCGTCGGCGTCATCGACAGCGGCGTCGCGCCGAACCATCCGTCGCTGCGCGATACCGAGGACCGCACGCCGCGGGCGTGCCGAAGCGAATGGTCGAGAACCTCGTTGCTCGGTATCTGGCTCTGCACCTCCTATCGCCGCAACCCGCCGAGCGTACGCGTCTACGATCCGCCGATCGGCTTCACGGGTGCGTGCCAGGCCGGCCCGGGGTTCGAGCCGAGCCACTGCAACAACAAGATCGTCGGCGCCCGCTTCTATCTCGATGGCTTCCTCGCGCAGCACGAGCTCGACCCCGGCGAGATCCGCTCGCCGAAGGACGCCGACGGACACGGCACGCACATCGCGACGATCATCGCCGGCAACTCCGTCGACGCGACGCTGCTCGGCACGCGCGTCGGCCGCATCAGCGGCATCGCGCCGCGCGCGCGCATCGCCGTCTACAAGGCCTGCTGGCTCGAACCGGGCAGCACGCGCGGGACCTGCACGACGTCCGACCTCGTGCGCGCCATCGACGACGCCGTGGCCGACGGCGTCGACCTCATCAACTATTCCGTCGGCAGCCTGGAGACCGAGCTCGACGCGCCCGACGACCTGGCGCTGCTCGACGCGCTCGATGCCGGCGTGCTGACGGTCGTCGCGGCCGGCAACGACGGCCCGGAGCTCGACACGATCGGTAGCCCGAGCAGCGCGCCGTGGGTGCTTGACGACGGCCGCCTCGACGCAAGACGGCGAGTTCTTCGACGATGGGATCGAGATCACGGCGCCGGCCGACTTGGCCTCGGCGATCGTAATGCGCGAGGCCTCGTTCACGCCGCCGCTGACGCGCGACGACCCGATCGAGGAGCAGCTTGTCGCGGCCGACGACGGCGTCGGCACGCGCGCCGGCACTGCGGCAGGCAGCATCCGCGACGCTTGCGGGGCGCTCGACGAACTCGTCCGCGATGGACGGCCACATCGCGCTCATCGAGCGCGGCGGCTGCGAGTTCCAGGTCAAGATCGCGAATGCCGAAGACGCCGGCGCGATCGCCGTCGTCGTCTACGACAACAAGGGCCCGCCGATCGTCATGAACGGCGATATGGGCAGCGTCTCCATCCCGGCCGTCATGATCGGCAACGCGGACGGGCAAATGCTCGTCGATCGTCTCGCGGCCGACGCGGCCGACGACGACGTCGAGACCGACGACGAGATCGTCACCGTTCGGCTCGCGCGCGGCATCTTCGCCTCGGTGCCGGGCCGTCCCAACGTCGTCGCCGACTTCTCCTCGCGTGGGCCGTCGCTCTCCGACGCGAACTTCGTGAAGCCCGACGTCACGGCACCCGGCGTCGACATTCTCGCCGGCCACACCCCCGACGTCGCGAACGGCCTACGCGGCGAGAACTACCAGTACATGTCCGGCACTTCGCAATCGGCGCCGGAGGTCACCGGAGTCGCGGCGCTGCTGAAGGAAGCGCATCCGACGTGGTCGCCGAGCGCGATCAAGTCGGCGCTGATGACGACGACCTACGTCGAGGTTGAGCGCACGGACGGCGTGGCCGCCGACGCGTTCGACATGGGTGCCGGGCACATCGACCCGAACCGAGCCGTCGACCCCGGCCTCGTCTACGAAAGCTCGTTCGCCGACTACGCGGCGTATCTCTGCGGCTTGCCGGAGCCGCCGTTCGCGCGCGCCGACTGCGCGGCGCACGCCGCGGCCGGCCGCACCTCATCGGCCGTCGACTTGAACCTGCCGTCGATCGGCGTCGCCGACCTCATCAGCGGCGACGTCGTGCGCCGCAGCGTCACGAACATCGGCCCGCCCGCGAGCTTCACTGCGGAGCTGATCGAGCCGCCCGACCTCGACATCGTCGTCGAGCCGCCGACGCTCGTGCTCGGCACGGGCCAGACGGCCGAGTTCAGCATCCGCTTCGTCGACCAGGGTGCCGAGCGCGATGTGTGGAGCTTCGGCGAGCTCGCTTGGGCGAGCTCGGCGCATCGCGTCGAGAGCCCGCTCGCCGTGAAGGCCGTGACCGTTCGCACACCGCCGGAAATGTTCTTGACGGGCCGGCAAGGGACCGTGGCCGTGCCGGTCGCCTTCGGCTATAGCGGCGCGTACGGGGCCCTCGTGCACGGGCTCAGGCTTCCGACGCTCGACGAGAACGGCCAGGTGCCGCGCGGCTTCGTCGACGACGACCCGACGAACAACTTCACGTTCCGCGAAGGCAACGGCGTGACGATGCACGCACTGACCGTGCCCCCGAACCAGCTGTTGCTGCGCGTCGCGTTGTTCGACGAGGAAACGGACGGGCAGGACGACTTGGATCTATTCCTTTTTTATTGCCCGAACAATCAGTGCTCGCAGCTCGCCAAGAGCGACGGCGTGACGTCGGACGAAGAGATCGACATCCCGCTGCCGCAGGCCGGCTCGTACGCGCTGCTCGTGCATGGCTTCGAGACGGATCAAGTCGCGGGCGGCCCCGGCGCCAACTATTCGTTGTTCACCTGGTCGATCGGCTTGAACGACGCCGTCGGCAATCTCACCGTCAACGGCGCCCGCTGCCGTCGGCAACGGCCAGCGCGCAGACCTTCAGCTCCAGTGGGCGGGGCTCGATTTAGGCTCGCGCTATCTCGGCGCGATCTCGCACACCACGCCGAACGGCCTCTACGACGCGACCGTGATCAACGTCGTGACGCCCTAGCGGCGCCCAGCGCTGCTTTCGCCGTAGCGGAAGCAGCCGACGAGGTGATCATTGATGAGGCCCGTGGCCTGCATGTGCGCGTAGACGATCGTCGGGCCGACGAACTTGAACCCTCGGCTCTTGAGATCCAAAGAAAGCGCGTCGGATTCCTTGCTCGTCGGCGGCACGTCGCTCTGCTTACGCCAGCGATTCACGATCGGCTTGCCGCCGACGAAATCCCAGACGTAGCGGTCGAAGGTGCCGAACTCCTTCTGAATGGCGAGGAAGCCGCGCGCGTTAGCGATTGCCGCCTCGATCTTCTGGCGATTGCGGACGATGCTTGCGTCCTGCATCAACCTTTCGACGGTGCGCGGCGTGAAGCGCGCCACTTTGCCGGCATCGAAGCCCGCGAACGCGCGCCGATAGCCGTCGCGCTTCCGCAGGATCGTCCACCAGCTCAGCCCCGCCTGCGCTGCTTCGAGGACGAGAAACTCGAAGTGCACGCCGTCGTCGCGCACGGGCACGCCCCACTCCTCGTCGTGGTAGCGCGTGTACGCCGCGTCGACGCCCTCGCTCCAAGCGCACCGCACGATGCTCTTCTTCGCCGCCATTCAAAAGTCTCCGCTACCGGTTGGCACGGTACAGGAAACCGCGCAGAATTCGAAAACACATAAACCCGCGTAAATGGCCAATAACAAGAACTCTCCCTCGGAGCGCTACGCGCTGGTCGGGCATCCCGTCGAGCACAGTCGATCGCCGTTGATCCATACGGTGTTCGCGCGGCAGACCGGCCAGCGTCTGACGTACGAGCTCATCGACGCCGAGCCCGCCGCATTCGAGACCGCCGTTCGCGGCTTCGGCGCGGCCGGAGGAAGGGGATTGAACGTCACGGTGCCGCACAAGGAGGCCGCCTTCACGTTGTGCACGGAGCACAGCGTGGCGGCGACGGTTGCAGGCGCCGTCAACACGATCAGCATCGTCGACGGCAGCTTGCGCGGCGACAACACCGACGGCGCGGGCTTCATCCGCGACGTCACCGTCAACCTGCGCCAAAGCCTCGCGGGCGCCAGAATCGTCGTGCTCGGCGCCGGCGGCGCGGCGCGCGGAATCGTCGGCCCGCTGCTGCACGAGAAACCGGCCGAAGTCACGATCGCGAACCGAACGAAGGAGCGCGCCGACGAGGCCGTCGCGAGATTCCAGAGCACGGCGCTCTTCGCGCGTTCGTTCGCCGAGCTCGCCGAGCAAGCGCCGTTCGACGTCCTCATCAACGCGACGTCGGCGGGCTTGAAAGGCGAGCCGCCGCCGTTCCCAGCCTCGCTCGTCGGCCCACGCAGCTTTTGCTACGACCTCGTCTACGGCTCGAGCGATACCCCATTCGTCGCCTGGGCGAAGACGCATGGCGCAGGTCGCGCCGTGCACGGCTGGGGCATGCTCGTCGAGCAAGCCGCCGAGTCGTTCGCGATTTGGCGCGGCGTGCGGCCTGACACGAAGCCGCTGCTGAAGCAGATTCCGCGCTGACGACCGCCATGGATGGCGGGAGTGCCGCAAATGCAGGAGCAATTTGCGGCCGCGGGCATCGGCCAAACGCCGTGCCCGGTATGATGGGCGAAATATGACCAAGAAGCCCGGTCTCGACTACGCCGCCGCCGGCGTCGACTACGGCACGCTCGACGCCTCGAAGATCCTCGCGCAAAAGGCGGCGCGCGCGACGGCCGCGAACCTTGCGCTGCACGGCGCCACCGAGATCGAAGCATCGCGCGGCGAGTCGGCGTACATCGTCGAGGTCGGCGGCCTGTTGATCGCATCGATCACCGAGTGTCTCGGCACGAAGACGCTCGTCGCGGACGAAGTACGTGCCTTCTCGGCCCGCAGCCACTACGACACGATCGCGCAAGACACGATCGCGATGGCCGTCAACGATCTCGTCACCGTCGGCGCGACGCCGCTGTCCACGCACGCCTACTGGTCCGCAGGCAGCAGCGCGTGGTTCGCCGACAAGGAGCGCATGCAAGACCTCGTGCGCGGCTGGCAGGCAGCGTGCGACGTCTGCGGCATGGCGTGGGGCGGCGGCGAGACGCCGGCGCTCGGCGGCGTCGTCGAGGCCGAGCGCATCGATCTCGCGGCCTCGTGCGTCGGCATCGTCAAAGGCCGCGATCGTTTGATGCTCGGCGAGCGTCTGGGCCCGGGCGACGCGATCGTGCTGCTGTCCTCGAGCGGCATCCACGCGAACGGCATCAGCTTGGCGCGCACGCTCGCCGGGCGCCTACCGGACGGCTACAAAACGCTTCTCGCCGGCGGCCGCAGCTTCGGCGAAGCGTTGCTCGATCCGACGGTGCTGTACGCGCCCGTCACCGAAGCACTGTTCGTAGCCGGTGTGCGTCCCCACTACGCCGTCAACGTCACGGGGCACGGCTGGCGCAAGCTCATGCGTCATCCGGCCGAGCTCAAGTACAGAGTCCGCCGCATCCCGCCCGTGCCGCCCGTGCTCGAGTTCCTCCAAGCCGAAGGCGGCATGAGCGCGCGAGACGCCTACGGCACGTTCAACATGGGCGCAGGCTTCGCACTGTTCGTGGCGCGCGCCGACGTCGCGGCGACGATCGCCGCGGCGGCACGCGCCGGCCTCGCCGCCTGGCATGCCGGGGATGTCGAAACGGGCGCCAAGAGCCTCGTCGTCGAGCCGCTCGGCTTGGAGTACGCCGCGAGCGATCTGCACTTGCGCGGCTGAGCGCGCTACGGCCGCAGCCGTCGGAACAGTGCGCGCGCCTGCTCCAGGCCGAGGGCGGCCGCGACGGCGAAATACACGAGCCCGAACACGGCCGCAACGACGGCGGCCGCGAGCAGCGCGTGAAAATTCGCCAGCCCACGGCTCGCGGCAAATGCGGCGGCGGCGGCGGCAAACGCCGCGGCGAACATGCGCGCAAGCGGTGCGGCGCCCGCGCCGACGCCCCTTGGTAGTCCCCGAAGGGGGGCGCTTCCGAGCCGCGCCGCGAGGGCGCGCTTCAGCAGCGCCCATTCGACCCACGCACCGAGCGACGCGCCCAATGCGAGGCCGAGCGGGCCGAGCGGCAAGCCGAGCGCGTCGAACGAAGCGAGCCCCCCTGCCGGGACCGTGACGCCGAGCAGCGTGACCGGCTCGAATTGCACCATGAGCACGGCACCCGCGACGAGCGCTACGAGCACACGCACGAGCGCGATGCGCGCCGGCGCGGCCGTGTCGCGCAGCGCAAAGAACGCCGATTGATAGACGCGCGCCGCCGTCGAAGCTAGCAGACCGAGGCTGTAGCCCACCAGGATCAGCCACACGATCCGAACGTCAGCGTCGCCGAACTCGCCGGCGCGATAGAGCCCCGCGACGAGCACGTCGCCTATGCTCACGAAGGCAACGAAGCTCGGCACGATGAAGAACGCGACGCGGCGCACGGCAGCCGCCGTCCGCTCGCGCAGCGCGCCCGCGGCGGCAGCGTGCTCGCGCGCGAGCTCCGGCAGCACGGCCGCCGCGACGCTCATCGCGAACAGGCTGATCGGGAGCAAGTACAGCGTCTGCGCGTAGCGCAGCCGCGCGACGGCGCCGACGGCGAGCACGCTCGCGAGCACGAGATCGAGGTAGCCGGAGAGCTGCACGACACCGCGCCCCAAGATCGCAGGCCCCGTCTTGCGCACGGCATCCAGAAACGCGGGCTCGCGCCGGCCCGTGCCGAGGCGAATTTGCCGGTCGAGGCGCCAAACGGCGGGCAGCTGCACCGCGAACTGCAACAGGCCTCCTGCGAGCGCACCCCACGCCGCCGCGACGACGAGCGCATCGAGCGTCAAGGCGCGAGCCGAACGCGACGAGCGTCGCGATGATCGCCGCATTCCAGAGCACCGGCGCGAAGTACGGCAGAAAGAACTTGCGGTGACTGTTCAGAATTCCGAGCGCCCATGCCGACAGCACGAGCACGCCCGTCATCGGAAACACGATCCGCACGACGGCGATCAAGAGCTCGCGGCGCTCCCCCGTGAAGCCCGGCGTGAACACGCTGACGATCAACGGCGCGAGCAGCACACCGAGCAGCGAGATCGCGCCGGCGACAGCCAGCAGCAGCGCGAACGCAGCGCCCGCCACGCGCCCGGCTTCTTCCGTGCGACCTTGGCCCAGCAGCGCCGAGTACGCGGGAATGAACGACGCGGACAGCGTCCCTTCGCCGAGCAGGTTCTGTAGGACGTTCGGCAAACGCAAGCCGGCGCTGAACACGTCGGCATGCAAGCCCGTGCCGAAGTACGTTGCGAGCACGCGCTCGCGGACCAGGCCAACGACGCGGCTGAGGAAGATGCCGAGGCCGACGAGGAACGCCGCCGTTCCCGAGCGCAACGGCGCGGGCGCATCGGCTCCTGGCTCGCCGTCGGCCGCGGCCATCAGCGCATCGTCACGAGCTCTTCGGCGCTCGTCGGATGAATCGCGATCGTGTCGTCGAAGTCGCGCTTGCGCGCGCCCATCGTGACGGCGACGGCGAAGCCCTGGATCATCTCGTCGGCGCCGAGCCCGATGACGTGACAGCCGACGACGCGCTCGTCGGCGCCCACACAGACGAGCTTCATCGCCGTCTGCGGCTTGACGTCCGTCAGGGCGTAGAACATCGACACGAATTCGGATTTGTAGATCTTGATCGGCTCGTTCGGATGGCGCTCCCGCGCCTGCTCTTCCGAGAGACCGACCGTGCCGATCGGCGGGTGCGAGAACACGACCGTCGGGACCACGTCGTAATTCAAGCGCCGCTCGGCCATGCCGCCGAACACTCGGTCGGCGAGCCGCCGGCCCGCCGCGATCGCCACGGGCGTGAGCTCCGCGTGCCCCGTGACGTCGCCGACGGCATAGATGCCGGGCGCGCTCGTGTTCTGGTAGCGATCGACGACGACGTGCCCCGCGCTCGAGCAAACGACGCCGGCCTTCTCGAGCCCAAGGCCGGGCGTCAACGGCGCGCGGCCGATCGCGAACAGCACCTCGTCGAAACCCTCGAAACGGCGGCCGTCCGCCGCATCGAGCGTCAGCGCGGTTGCCCCCGGCGGGCGCGCGAGCGCTCGAACCGCGGCGCCCGTCACGACGTCGACACCGCTCGCACGCATCGCCAGCGTCAGCTTCTCACCGAGCAGCGCGTCGAAGTGACGCAGCACGCGGTCGTGACGGATGAAGAGCTGCACCTCACTGCCGAGGCTGTTCAGCACGCCCGCCAGCTCGACGGCGACGTAGCCGCTGCCCACGATCGCGATGCGCCGCGGCAGCCGCTCGAGGCTGAAGAAATCGTTCGAGGTGATCGCGAGCTCGGCGCCCGGCAACGCCGGCTTCATCGGCGCGCCGCCGACCGCGATCACGATGTGCGGCGCGCTGAAGCGCTCGCCCGCCGTCGTGACGAGCTCGGTCGGGCCGGCCAGCGTCGCCGCCGCACGGACCGTGACGATGCTTTTCTTCTCGAGGTTGCGCTCGTAGATCCCGTTCAAACGCAGCACGTACGCGTCGCGCCCGCGCTTCAGCTTCGGCCAATCGTGCCCATCCCTGCGCACCTCGAATCCGTAGTACGGCGCATGCTCGAGCGCGGCGGCGAGCTCGGCAGCGTTCCACATCACTTTCTTCGGCACGCAGCCGACGTTGACGCAGGTGCCGCCGAGCCGCTCGGGCTCGAACAGCGCCACGCGGGCGCCGTACTCGGCAGCACGCTGCGCCGCCGCGAGGCCGCCGCTGCCGCCGCCCAAGACCAGCAAATCGAACTGCCGCACGCGCGTTTCCTCGGAGACCGCTTCCCGGCGCAGAGAGTACAGCAGTTGCACGGCGGCTGGCTCGAGATTGGATTTCGCCCGCGGCCACACGCTAGAGTTGCGCCCCATGAGCGACACGGCAGCGCCCGACACGAATCCACTCTTGACGTCGCGCGTGTTGCCGGCGTACTCGGCCGTCAAACCGGAGCACGTCGAGCCCGCCGTGCGCGAGCTGCTCGCCGAGCAACGGCGCGCGCTCGTCGACGCCGAGCGAGTCACGACGCCCGACCTCGATTGGCTGCGCAATCTCGAGCGCATCAACACCGAGCTCGACCGCGTCTGGGGGCCCGTGTCGCACCTGAACTCCGTGGTGTCGAGCCCGCCGCTGCGCGAGGCGTTCAACCGCTGTCTGCCGCTCGTCACGGAATTCGGCACCGAGCTCGCGCAGAACGAGACTCTGTACCGGCATTTCAGCACGCTGCAGGCGAACGTCGGGCCGACGAAACGCGTCGAGCGGCAGATCATCGATAACGCGCTGCGCGATTTTCGGCTCGGCGGCGTCACGCTGACGGGGGCGCCGAAGCAACGGTTCCGCGAGGTCATGCAGCAGCTCGCCGCCCAGCAGGCGAAGTTCGAGCAGAACGTCATGGACGCGACGGACGCGTTCGAGCATCGCGAGACGGACCGAGCCGCGCTCGCGGGGCTGCCCGAGTTCGTCGTCGACCGCGCGGCGGCGCTGGCGGCCGAGCGCGGCGCCCCCGGCTGGTGTCTGCGCCTCGACCCGCCGACTTATCAGACCGTGATGGCGCACGCTGAATCGGCCGCGCTGCGCGAAAAGTACTACCGCGCCTGGAACACGCGCGCCTCCGATCAAGCGCCGGGTACGAAGTGGGACAACGGCCCGCTCATCGACGAGATCCTCGCGTTGCGCCACGAGGCGGCGCAGCTCGTCGGCTTCAAGACGTTCGCCGAGTTCTCGCTCGCGACGAAAATGGCGGAGTCGCCGCAACGCGTCATCGAGTTCCTGCGCGACCTGGCGCGCCGCAGCCGCGCCGTCGCGCGCGACGAGCTCGCGATGATCACGGCGCACGCGGCCCGCAAGCTCGAAGCGTGGGACGTTGCGTTCCATGCGGAACGCCTGCGGCAACAGAAGCTCGGCCTCGCCGAGGAAGAGCTGCGCCCCTACTTCGCGCTGCCGCGCGTCCTCGACGGCCTGTTCAAGCTCTGCGGCAAGCTGTTCGACATCTCGGTCGCCGAGGCGCCGCCGCCGAACACCTGGCACGACAGCGTCCGCTACTACGAGCTCCGGCGCCGCGACGGCACGCTGATCGGCAGCTTCTTCACCGATCTCTTCGCGCGCCCGAACAAGCGAGGCGGCGCGTGGATGGGCGGCGCCGTGAGCCGCGCCAATCTGAATGGCCACGCGCAAACGCCCGTCGCCTACCTCGTCTGCAACTTCAACCGCCGGCCGGTGCTCGCCGTCGCTACTGACGCATGGGGAAGTCGTCACGCTGTTCCACGAGTTCGGCCACGCCCTGCACCATCTGCTGACGGAGGTGGACTATCCGTCGGTCGCGGGCACGAACGGCGTCGCGTGGGACGCCGTCGAGCTGCCGAGCCAGTTCCTCGAGAACTTCGCGTGGCGGCCCGAGCTGCTCGCCGACATCGGCCGGCACTACGAGACGGGCGAGCCGTTGCCGAGCGCCAAAATCGAAACGCTGCAGCGCTCCCGCACCTTCCTTTCGGGCCTCGCGATGTTGAGGCAGATCGAGTTCGCGTTGTTCGACTTCCGGCTGCACGAGGAGTACGCGCCCGAGCGCGGCTCGCGCGTGCAGGAGCTGCTCGACGACGTGCGGCGAGAAGTCGCGGTCCTCGAGCCGCCGTCGTTCAACCGATTCTCACATTCGTTCGGCCACATCTTCGGCGGCGGCTACGCAGCCGGGTACTACAGCTACAAGTGGGCGGAGGTGCTCGCGGCCGATGCATTCGCGGCCTTCGAGGACGCCGGCGTGTTCGACCGCGCGACGGCCGAGCGCTTCCGGCGCACCGTGCTCGCGACGGGCGGCAGCCGCAAAGCGCTCGACGCATTCATCGAGTTTCGCGGCCGCGCTCCGGAGCTCGAAGCGCTGCTGAAGCAGTCCGGCATTGCCGCGCGGCAATAGCTCTGAAAGTCGCAACCTGGAACGTCAACAGCTTGAGAGTGCGGCTGCCGCACGTGCTCAAGTGGCTCGAGCGCGAGCAACCGGATCTGCTCGCGCTGCAAGAGACGAAGATCCAGGACGAGGAATTCCCCGCCGACGCGTTCGACCAGTACGGCTACGTCGCCACGTTCAGCGGCCAGTCGGCGTACAACGGCGTCGCGATTCTGTCGCGCGAGCCGCCGAGCGCCGTGTGCTATGACATCGGCGGCGGCTACGTTGACGAGCAGAGACGTGTGCTCGGCGCGACGTTCGGCGCCTTGCGTCTTTGGAGCCTGTACGTGCCGAACGGCCAGAGCGTCGAATCGGACAAGTACCGCTACAAGCTCGAGTGGCTCGCGGCGCTGCGCCTACTGCTCGCAGATGAGCTGGCGCGCCATCCGGAGCTGCTGCTGGTCGGCGACTTCAACATCGCGCCCGACGATCGCGACGTCCACAATCCCGAGGCGTGGCGCGGCAAGATCATGTGCTCGCCCGCCGAGCGCGCAGCGCTCGGGGACATTTGCGAGCTGGGTCTCCGAGATACGTTCAGGCTGTTCCCACAGCCCGAAAAGATCTTCAGCTGGTGGGATTACCGCGCCGGAGCGTTTCGCCGCAACCAAGGGCTTAGAATCGACCTGGTTCTCGCCTCGGTGGCGTTAAGTCAAAAGTGCAGGGGCAGCCGTATCGACAAGGAACCGCGCGGGTGGGACCGGCCTTCCGACCACGTGCCGGTCGTCGCAGAATTCACTGCCCCATAGCTCTTATGTGACATCCGTGATATGGGTAACCCGGCGAATCTCTTAGACTTATCGGCCTGGACGGAAGACCCGATGCCGATAGAAGACGAGCTACAAGACCGCCGCAACGACTACGACGTCACCAACACCGTGCAAGTGAGCTCGTCACAGCAGGTGCGGGTCGCCGTGGCCGAGCTTTTTGCGGCCCTCTACCCCAACAGCTCGTTCGATTCGGTCTGGATGGCGTTCCACGATTTCGAGCGCGTGTTCCGCGGCCTCGACCCGAGCTATCACGGCGTCGACACCACGTATCACGACATGCAGCACACGCTCGACATGACGCTCGCGCTCGCGCGCCTCATCGCGGGCCACGAGATGAGCGTCGAGCCCGGCGATCGCTTGGGCCCGGATCGCGCAGAGCTCGCGATCGTCAGCGCGTTGTTTCACGACGTCGGTTACCTTCGGCACCGCGAGCGCGACTACGCCGCCGTCAACGGCGCCGTTTTCACGCGCGTGCACGTGACGCGCAGCGGCCATTACCTCGAGCGGTACTTGCCGCGCATCGGCCTCGAGCAGTTCGTGCCCGTCGTCGGGCGCATCGTGCATTTCACGGGTTACGAGCTCAACGTCGATCAGATCGAGCTCGACGAGCCGAAGGACAGTGTCGTCGGCCATTTGCTCGGCACGGCCGATCTCGTCGCCCAGCTCGCCGACCGTTGCTATCTCGAGAAGTGCCGCGACCGCCTCTACCCCGAGTTCGTGCTCGGCGGCATCGCGATCGACGATCGCGCCGAAGGCAAGGTGCTCTACCGCTCGGCCGAGGACCTGCTCGGCAAGACGCTGTCGTTCTACCAAACCTCGGCGCGCTTGCGGCTCGAGGGCAACTTCAACCGCGTGTATCGTTACTTCGAGGTATTCTTCGAGCGCGGCCGCAGCCCCTACATCCGCTTCATCCGCAAGAACCTGACGTTCCTGAACACCGTCATTCAGAACGGCGATTGGAACAGGCTGCGCAGGCACCCACCCTGCATCATCCCGGACCCGCATGGCGAAGCACACCTGATGGAGCTCGCCTTGCAGCGCGTGCGCGATTGGAGCTCCGCGCGTTCCGCCGCGAGCACGCTCGCAGCGACGGGCTGACCGCCGCGGCGCGAAGCGCCGCGCGTGGCGCGCTAGTCTTCGAGGATGATGGAGAAGCCCGGCGCGTTGAACGTGATCTCGACCGAGAAGTTGGCCGCGTCGCGCGACTCCTTGCGGATCTTGACGTGCTCGCCGCCATCCTTGTCGGCGACGTACTCCGGGCCGAGCACCTTGTTCAGAGCGTCCGTGATACCGCTCGCGAGCTGGTTCTCGCCCATGCTGTCTGGGACAGCCAACGTCGCTTCGCGCGGCGTGCCCTTCTCCGGTATGACGCGCACGCGCATGAAGCCGTCGGCATTCGGGCCCGAACTGACCGTGATCTTCACTTCCTCGAAATAGGTGGTCGCGGGTTGGGCTTCCTGGGCTACACCAAACCCCGCGAACGCAACCGCCACCAGCGCCGCCGCCAACTTTCTCATCGTCGTCACCGCTGTTGATCCAAAGGGTGCGACCAATCTAGCCCCCTCGCGGCCGACGCCGCAAGCGGCGCCCTCTCGCGTTGCCAGACCGTGACGCCGGCACGCAAGCTGGCTAAGCTCGCGGCCTAGGCCGACACGGGGGCACGGCAATGAATCGACGCGACTTCGTCTGCGCGGCCGCTAGCGCCGCCTTCCTGGCGGGGAGCGGCCGGCTTCGGGCGCAAGGCACGCGGTACGACCTCGTCATCCGCGGCGGCCGCGTCATCGATCCGTCGCTGCGGCTCGACGCCGTCCGCGACGTCGGCATCGTGGCCGGCCGCATCGCAGCCGTCGAGCCCGCGATCGGCGCCCCGGCGGCCGCGACGCTCGATGCCCGCGGCAAGCTCGTCGTTCCCGGCCTGATCGACATCCATACGCACGCGGCGCGCAACGCGGAAGGGCCGGCCCTCTGCCTGCGCGACGGCGTCACGGGCTGGATCGACGCGGGCTCGGCCGGCGCGGACAACCTGGACCCCGTCGTCGCGATCGCGAGAGCCTCGCAGCAAACGGGGCGCGTGCTCGTCAACATCGGCCGCGGCGGCATCCTGCCCGACGGCGACACCAAAGACCTCGCGCTCGCCGACGTCGGCGCGGCGCGCGCTGCGATCGAGCGGCATCGCGACTACGTCGTCGGCATCAAGGCGCGGCTGTCCGAGACCGTCGTCGGCAAGAACGACGTCGAGGTGTTGAAGCGCACGCAGCAAGTCGTCGAGCCGTTCGGCCTGCCCGTCATGATCCACATGGGCCAGAGCGCGTCGTCGCTGCGCGACCTGTTGCCGCTGCTGAAGCCCGGCGACATCGTGACTCACATGTTCGCACCCCCGCCGAACGCGATCGTCGACGACGACGGCCGCCTGCTGCCGGAAGTTCTCGCCGCGCGCCGCCGCGGCATCGTGTTCGACGTCGGCAACGGCGTCAGGGATCACATTCGCTGGGACATCGTCGAGCAAGTCATGCGGCAGGGGTTCTGGCCCGACACGTTCTCGACGGACTGGAACGTCATGAGCGGCACGACGGGCGTCGTCGATTTCCCGAACTGCATGTCGAAGCTGCTCGGCTACGGCATGTCGGTCCCGGAGGCCATCGCCTGCGCGACGGTCAACGCCGCGCGCACGTTTCCCGTGTTCCGGGACCACGGGACGCTGAACGTCGGCGCGCCCGCAGACGTCGCCGTGCTCGAGCTGCGCGACGGCGAGTTCGAGTTCCTCGACAACTACGAGAACAAGATTGCCGGCCGCCAGCGTCTGTTCCCGAGCGAGACGGTGCTCGGCGGCGTGCGCGTGCCGCGCGCCTAGCGATGACACGCCCGCGCATCAAGTTTCGCTCGCTGCGCGTCACGCCGGCGTTTCGCGATTTCGTGCTCGATCAGCTCGCGCCCCTCCCGCAGCTCTGGTCCAAAGCGATGTTCGGCGGCATCGGGCTGTATTCCGGCGAGTGCTTCTTCGGGATCGTCGCGGCCGACGAGCTGTTCTTCAAGGTCGACTTGAGCAACCGCGCCGCATACGAAGCCGCGAGCAGCGAGCCGTTTCGCCCGGTCGCCGGTCGGCCCGTCACGATGTCGTACTGGCGCGTGCCGATCGAAGTGCTCGAGGATACCGGCGAGCTCGCCGCGTGGGCGCTCGCGGCGATCCGCGCGGCGGGCAATGCCGCGCAGAAGCCGAAACGCAAAGCCAAGCGAAAGCCAAAGCCCAAGCCCGTGCGGCGCAAGACGAAAAAGCGCGCTAGGCGGCCTCGCTGAGGTCAGTGTGCGACGGCCAAGCTACGTCTAGTGACCTTTGAACCGCGGCACTTCGCGGCCGTCTAGGTAGGCGAGCAGGACGTCGGCAGCCGAATCCGCGAACCGGCGGTAGCCGTCGTCAGTCGGCCAGCCGAGATGCGGCGCGAGCACGACGTTGTCGAGCACGGTCAACGGATGGCCGGTAGGCAGCGGCTCCTCGTCGAAAACGTCGAGGCCCGCGCCTGCGATGCGGCGCGCCGCGAGCGCCGCCACGAGCGCTTCCTCGTCGACGATCGGGCCGCGCGCCGTGTTGACGAGGTATGCCGTCGGTTTCATCAGCGCGAGGCGGCGCGCATCGAGCAAGCCGCGCGACGTCGGCGTCAGCGACGCGTGGATCGTCACGACGTCAGCCTCCGCGAGCAGTGCGTCGAGCTCGCGGCGCTCGGCGCCCGCTGCCGCGGCCGCGGCGTCCGTGAGCCGCGGGCTCCAGCCGAGCACGCGCATGCCGAACGCTTTCGCGATGCGCGCGACGTGCGTGCCGACGCGCCCCAAGCCGATCGCGCCGAGCGTCTTGCCGTGCAGCACTGGCGTAGACGGCGTATGCCAATAGCCGCGCCGCACGGCCGCGTCCTGGCGGGGGATCTGGCGCATCACGGCGATCGCGAGGCCGATCGTGAGCTCGGCGGCACCGATCGAGTAGCCGCCGGACGCTTGCGCGACGACGATGCCGCGCTCGTGCGCGGCCGCGAAATCCAGGTGCGCAGCATGGTTGCCCGTCTGCGCAATCACACGCACGTCGACGAGCTGCTCGAGCAGAGCGCGCGTGAATTTCGTGCGCTCGCGGTTCGCGACGAGCGCGTCGAAGCCGCGCAGCGCGGCCGACGAGCCGAACGGCTCCGTGAAGATCTTGACCTCGGCGCGCTCGCGCAGGCGCCGCACGCCGTCGGTGCCTTCCCAGGCACGGTGAATGTCGTCGAGAATCGCAATCCGCATGGCGCGGATTCTAGCCCGGGCCGCCCTCCAACCCGAATTCGGTGCGCGAAATTCGGCGGCACGGCGCGGGGACCGTCTTAGAATGGCCGCCATGGAACAGACACAACTGCCCCTTGATCGAGACGCGTGCTACGACGCGCTGGTCGGCCGCAATGCCGACTACGACGGCGTCTTCTACGTCGGAGTGCGCACCACGGGTATCTTCTGCCGGCCGACATGCCCGGCCCGCAAGCCGAAGCGCGAGAACTGCGAGTTCTTCACCGACGCGCAAGCCGCGCTCCTGGCGGCTTATCGGCCGTGCGCTCGCTGTCGCCCGCTGTCGCACCCCAACGAGACCTCGGACGTCGTTCGCCGGCTCGTCGAGGCCGTCGAGCGCGAGCCGTTGAAACGCTGGCGCGATTCCGACTTCGACGCGATCGCGGTACACGCCTCGACGGCGCGGCGGCAGTTCCAGAAGCGCTTCGGCATGACCTTCGTCGAGTACGCGCGCGCCCGGCGCTTGGGCTCCGCGTTCAAAGCCATCCGCTCGGGCGAGCGCGTCATCGACGCACAGCTCGATGCGGGGTTCGAGTCCCCGAGCGGCTTCCGCGACGCGTTCGCGCGGATCATGGGCGCCCCGCCGGCAAACCGCGCGACGCGCGCTCTGTTCGCCGCCTGGATCGACACGCCGCTCGGGCCGATGACCGCGATCGCCGACGAGCGCGCGCTGTACCTGCTCGAGTTCGTTGACCGGCGCGGCCTCGAGCGCGAGATCGAGCGGCTGCGCCTCAAGCAGAAGGCCGGGATTGCGCCGGGCCGAACCGCGCCGATCGTGCAGATCGAACAAGAGCTCGCAGACTACTTCGCGGGCCGCTCGACCACGTTCAAGACACCGCTCGCGCGCACCGGCTCGCCGTTCCAGAACGCCGTCTGGGATGCGTTGCTGACGATTCCGCCCGGCGAAACGTGGAGCTATGCGGAGCTCGCGCGTGTCGTCGGCCGCCCGCGAGCCGTACGCGCCGCAGGTACGGCGAACGGCGCGAACCAGCTCGCGATCGTGATTCCGTGCCACCGCGTCATCAACGCGAACGGCGAGCTCGGCGGCTACGCCGGCGGCCTGCCGCGCAAGCGTTGGCTGCTCGAGCACGAAAGGCGCGCTTCGCAGCGAGCCGCCTGAGCACGGCCCGCGCTCGCGGCGCAACCTCAGCCGAAACAGCGCGTAGCAGAGCACGGAGCTCACAATCGGCCTGGCGTCCGCCCAAGGCCGGCGTAGAATCCGCTCGTTCTGCGCCTAGTGTCCCGACCAATATCCAAAACCAAGAGGGATTCAAGATGGGCAAGATCAATGTTGCGCGCGTAATTCTAGGGGGCTTGCTGGCCGGTCTCGTCATGAACGTCAGCGAATACGTTCTGAACACGTACGTGGTCGCCGACGAATCGGCCGCACTGATGGAGCGGTTCGGACTCGCACAGATCGGAACCAATCAGATCGCCGTGTTCGTCGCGATGACGTTCGTGCTCGGCATCGTCATGGTGTTCGTCTATGCCGGGATACGGCCGCGCTTCGGCGCGGGCACGAAGACCGCGATCATCGCGGGCGTGACGATCTGGATCGTCGCGATGTTCGGGAGCGTCGCGGACGTGGTCCTCGGGATTCTGCCCGTCAACCTGCTCGTCCTCACGGGCATTTGGGCGCTCGTCGAGATGGCCGTCGCCGCCATCGCGGGCGCCTGGCTCTACCAAGAAAGCGCCTGAGGGCAGCGCAACGCGGCAGCGGGCTCGGCGCGCAGGCCTTACGCGCGCCGCGGCCCGGCTGCACTCAGCCGAACAGCACGTAGCAGAGCACGGCGCCGACGAGCGTCATCGACAAGCCCCACGCGAGCAGCTGATTGAAGAGCTTGCGCGTGTCGGCGAAGCCTGCGGCGCCCGCGATGAAGAGCGCGCCCGCCGTCGACAGCGACGACAGGTCGACGAGGCTCGCGGCGACGTTCATCGACCAGGCGATCGGCAGCGGATCGAGACCGCCGAGCCGCTGCGCGAGCTCGGGCGCCATCGGCAGGAACGCCGGCAGCACGACGCCGGACGTGCTGCTGTAGACCGACACGAGCCCGACGCCGAAGCCGACGATCGGCTCGATCGTGGCCGGGGTCGACACGTTCGCGATGCCGGTCGTGATCAGCGCGAGCCCTTCGGTCTTCTGCAGCAGCGCGATCAGCACCGTCACGCCGGTCACCATGAGAATCACGCCCCACGGCATCCGCGCGATCGCCTTCGACTCGTCGACGGTGCGCAGCGAGCACGAGCACGGTCGCGACGATCAGCGCGACCATGCCCACGTCGAGCTTGAAGCACGTGACGCCGAAGATCAGAGCCGCGATGCCGAGCGGCCGTCAGCCAGTGCCGCCAGTCCATCGGCTCCACGGCTGCGACGTCCGCCGCGTCGGCGCGCGCGGCCGAGCGGCGGAACAGCTTCCAGCCGCCGAACAGCAGGAACCCGCCGACGCCGACGAGCGTGTGTGCGAGCGCGTTGTAGGCGAACGTCTACCACTCGACGCCGCCGAGCCCGATGCGCTCCATGACGCCGCTGCGCGACGACGCCCGTCGGGGCGAACGGCGACAGCGTGCCGGCCAGCGCGCCGTTGCCGGCCATGATCGCCATCAGGAGCGGCGGTATGCCGGCACGCGCCGCGACGGCCATCGCGGGCGGCGCGAGCAGCGCGCTCGCGGGCGTCGCGCCGGCGCCGATCGTCGCGAGCACGAAGCCGATCACGAAGAACATGACGGGCAGCACGCCGGCGTGGCCGCGGCACAGCCGCACGGCGCGCTCCGTCAAGCGCGCGAGCGTGCCGTTGACCTCGGCGATCGAGAACAGCAGCGTGACGCCGACGAGCGTGACGAGCAGGTCGACCGGAAAGCCCGTCGAGCACCTCGCCCGGCGACATGCCGCCGAGGCCGACGCCGACGATGAGCGCCAGCGCGAGCGACAGCACGCCGACGTTGATCGTCGTCGTGCAGCTCAGCGTGACGGCGAGGACGAGCGCCGCGACGGAGATCCACGCGAGGCTCATCTTCGGCAGGCCTTAGTGTTTCGTCGCCGGCGTGGTGAGCGCACCCACGAGCGTCGTGACGTCGGCGAGGCGCTCGAGCCCGTCGACGAGCTCGAACACCTCGTCGATCGCCGGCTGGCGGCAGCACGAGCGACGCGCAGTCGCTGAACTTCTCGAACAGCTCGTCGCGCGTGAACGGCAGGTCGGGCCCGCCGCGATAGCGCTCGTCGGCGTGCTCGACGAGCGTGCGGCCGTCGGCGAGGTCGACCTCGACGGTGCTGCGGATCTTCTCCCAACCCTTCGCCTCGATCTCGGGATCGAGCACGCGCTCGACCTTGCGCATCAGCGCCTGCACCGGCGCGCTCTGCACGAACTCGTCGTTGAACTCGTGGATGCCGGCCTTGCGGCGCAGCGCGATCGCGCTGACCATGAACGCGGGGCAGAACTTCGCCTCGAGCTCGTTGCGTCGCGATCGGATAGCGCAGCGGGTTCAGGATGTTCGAGCCGGCGCGCACGCGGATCGCGGCGATCTGCTCGGGCTTCACGTCGTGCTTCAGCACCAGCCGGCGCATCGCGTCCATCGTCGGATGGCCGAGCACGCCGCACGGGTACGGCTTGATCGACACGCCGGGCCAGACGATCGTGTGCGGGTTGCCGAGCACGCCGGAATGATGCGCGCCGGATCGAAGCCTTCGCCGTGGCTGAACATCTGGAAGAAGCCCCACGGCGGATCGAGCGCGTCCTTGCCGCCCGTGAAGCCGCGCGCCGCGAGCTCCGCGGCCAGTGACGCCGTTCTGCGCCGCGCGGCCGACGTGCAGCGGCTTCGTCATGGTGCCGAAGTTGACGCGGATGCCGGACGCCGAGCTCGCGGCGATCGCGAGCATGTGCGCCGTCTGCGCCGCGTCGAGCCCGAGCAGCTTCGCCGCGGCGACCGCGGCGCCGAACGTGCCGATCGTGCCCGACGAGTGGAAGCCCTTCTTGTAGTGATTCGGGTGGATCGCCTCGGCGATCTTGCACTCGACCTCGAAGCCCGTCAGGAACGCCTCGAGGAACTGCGCGCCCGAGATGCTGCCGCGGCTCGCCGACGGCGAGCGCGGCGACGAGCGGCGGCATCGTCGGATGCGTCAGCAGGCCGAAGATGCGGTCGGCGCTCGTCGCGAGCTGCGTGTCGTCCCAGTCGAGCGCGTGGCCGCTCGTGCCGTTGACGAGCGCGGCCGACGGCCGAGCCCGTCTTGAACGGCCGCGGGCCGAACACGGTGGCGCCGGTCGCGCGTGTCCGTGCCGTGCACGTGGTCGTGGAGGATGCGGCCCGCGTCCTGCGTCGAGCCGGCGAGCATGACGCCGAGGCCGTCGACGATGCAGCGCTTGCCGATCGTCAGAGCGTCGGCAGGAAAATCGGCGAGCCGTGCGCGTCTGAATGAAGTCGACGACTGCGCCGGTCGCCGTGGTCGTTGTTGTCATAGACGCGGCAAGCATAGCCGCGGCACGCCCTATCGGCCACCGCGGCGCCGCGGTTCAACCGATGCGGCCGGCAAGCGCGTACAGCGGCTCGAGCACCCACTCATAGAGCCGGCGCCGTTCGCCGAGGACGTCGGCTTCGACGGCCATGCCCGGCAACAGGGAGCGTGGCACGCCGTACGCGGTAACGGTCTGCGACTCGAGCGCCACCGCGACGCGGTACACGGGCTCGACGCCGAAAGCCGCATCGCCGGCGATCGTCGCCGCCGACACCGACGTCACGGTGCCGCGCGCATGCCCGAACTTCTGATAAGGAAACGCCGCATAACGCAAGCGAACTTCGTCGCCGACAGCGACGAAGCCGACGGCGCGGCTCGGCGCAAAGAGCTCGGCCGCGAGCTTGGCGTCGTTCGGCACGATGCGCGCGAGCACCGCGCCTGCCTGCACGGACTGGCCGACGTCTGCCGCAATCCCTGTCACCGTGCCGGGCTGAGCCGCCGTCACGGTCGTCGCGCGCCGCGTGTCGTTCTCGACGCTCTCACGCTCGCCGCCTGCCAACGCACGCTCGAGCTCCGCAATGGAATTCGCGTACCGCGGCTCCAGCGTTTCGAGACGCTCGTCGAGCTCGGTTTCGAGACGCACCAACGCGGCCCGTTCCCGCTCGAGCGTCTCGAGACCGCTTTGCTGCTCGAGAAGCTCCGCCTCGCGCAGCGCCCACTGCTCCTCGGACAAGAATCCGCGCGCATGCACGTCCGCGGAGCGTTGCACGGCGCGCTCGGACAGCGCGACGCGGCGGCGTTTCGCGTCCCACGCATCGGCGAGGCTCGCGCCCTCCGCGCCAAGCGCCGTGCGTCTGGCGAGCAATGCAGCGCGCTCCGTCGCCTCGAGCCGGCGCGTGTTGTCGATCTGCGCGAGCAAGCTCGCACGCCGCTGCTCGAGCTCCGCGCTGATCGCAGCCTCCAACGCTGCGCCGGTCCGCGTCAGGCGCTCGCTCGACAGCACGAGCAGAGTGTCCCCCACCGCAACACGCTCGCCTTCGTCGACGCGTTTTTCGACGATCGTGCCGGGCTGCCGGCTCGTGACGTCGATGACTCCGCGCTCGGGCGCGAGGCGCCCGCGCAGCGTCGTGTGCGCCGTGTAGCTCGCGAAGCACGCGAGCGCAACCAAGCCGCCGGCGACGGCGGCCGCGAATCCTGCGAGGAACGCGTACGAGATCGGCCGCACGAGCACGATGGCTCCGAGACCATCGTGCTTGCGCGCGGCGACGGCGGCTGCGCGAAACAACGGCTGTTGCGGTGGCATCTCGAACTTCCGTGGCAGTGCCGATCGTAAACGGTGCCGCCCGCACCGTGACGTAGCGATTCTGTGCAAGGTCACCCGAAACGCCGACAGCGGCGCGCTTCTGCCCGTGATCTAGTGCCGCCTTCGAACTTGGGACGTCGAGGGCCATCGGATGAGCCAGCTGGAGTCGCTTCGCCCGCGGTTACAAGGATTCGTCGCACGCGTGCAGCGCGAGACGGCCGTGCCCGGCATCGGCGTAGCCGTCAGCATCGCGGGCGAACGGCTCGAAGCCTATGCGGGAACGCGCGCTGCCGGACGCGTGCTGCCTCTTGAGCCCGATGTACGCTTTCACCTCGGCTGCACGACGAAGCTGCTGCTCGCGATGCTGGCGCTCGAGCTCTCGCATGGCGGCGCTCTCGACCTCGAGGCCACCATCGGCGAGTACGTGCGGGAGCTGCGCGGCACGCGCCACGGCCGGGAAATACGCGTCGGCCACCTGCTCTCGCATACCAGCGGCTATCGCGGCACGCACATCCTCGACGAGGCGACGCGCGTTGACGGCTGGGTCGATTTCGTCGCGTATCTCGAAGCGGCACCGGCCTTGTTCTGGCCCGGCACGGTGTTCAGCTACGAGCACACGGAGGCCGTGCTCCTCGGCGAGGTCGTCCGCCGCGTCACGCAGCGGCCGAGCCTAGAGCTCATCGTTGACCGGCTGCTCGCGCCGCTCGGAATCGAACCCGGCACGTTCGGTGCAGCGGCCGATGAGCGCGACGCCGGCCGCCACCGTTTCGACGGCACGTCGCGGAGCTTCGTGCCGCTCGACGTGACGAGGCCTGTCGCGCCCTTCTGGTTGCCCGCGTTCTCGGCCTTCACGGTGACGCTCGCCGACCTGCTTCGTATCGCGGAGAGCGCGCTGCCCAACGCGCGCGCCGGCACTCGCGTCCTCTCGGATCGCACGCTCGCAGCGTTGGCAACTTCGGTCGTGCGCCTGCCGCCAGCCGCAGGCGGCCCCTTGAGCGAGCTCTTGCCCGTCGCGTTCGGCCTCGGCACAGGCGAGATGCGCGACCTTTGTCGAGGCAACACCGGCATTTCCGCGGGCCAGTGCCTCGGGCTTCGTTTTGACGCCGAGACGCGCGTCGCCATCGCCGTCGCGCTGAACGCCGCCGCGCCGCACGTTCGCGACTTCGTGCTCGCGACGGTCGCGAGCGAGATCGTGCGGCGTCCTGCACAGCGCGAAGGGGCGCCGTTCGCCTTCGCGCTTGCGGCGCTCGCAGGCACGTACCTCGGCCCGGGCGGCGGGGTCATCCGCGCGCGCTTCGAGCGAGAGCGCCTCGTCTGCGAGATCGGCCGCGAGCACAAGCGCGAGACGCTGACAGTCGAGCTGGCGCTCGACGGCGGGGGCCGGCTCGCACTACGTTCGCCGGTACCGCAACTTTCGATCGGCTTCTTCGCGGCGCCGCAGGACAGTGCCATGGGCTTGATGCTCGGCTTGAGCGCGTACGCCCGAGTCGCGACGTGACGCCTAAGCGCGCCTCAGCACGCAGCGGCCGTTCCAGAGCCAACGCGCGCCATTGCCGCCCGGCACCGGCTCGACGAACGGCAAGTGCTCCCTGGCAGGCCGGGCGAACAGCACGCCGCGAACCGGTACGAGCGCTGCCCGAGCCGGCACGCCGCGCCGCACGCCGTGCTCGTCGCGTTCCCACGCCTCCGCGTGCAACCCGCGCGGCGTCGCCGCGATCGCGACCACGCGCGCCGCTTGCTCGTACGCGCCCGAGACGTCGCTCGCCGATCCTGCGCCCGGCGGTCTCGCCTGCGATTCGAACAGCTCCGCGAGGCGCGCCCCGAAGACGCGGAGCGCGACGAGCGCGGCCGCTTGCGCGCTCGCGACGACCGCGAGCGCGAGGCCGCGCTCCGGGTGCACGCGAAGATAACTCGACGCCCCGGGCCAGGCGGATTGATGGCCGAACCAGCCGGCACCGGCGTACTTCCAACCGAGGGACACACCGCGCTCGAGCGGGTGCCAGCCCGGCAACGGCATGATCGGCTCGGCGGCGAGCGATTCTCCTTGCGTCAGTGCTTGCAAACCGAAGCGCGCGAGCTCCTCGGCCGTCAGCGCCAGGCCGGCGCCCGTCGCGGCGCAGAGCCGTGCGGCACCCGCTTCGCACCAAACGCCGTCGATCGCGAGCGGCGCGAGCAGCCCGTCGCGGACGAGCGCACCGAAGGGACGGCCGCGCACTTGCTCGAGAGCCGCGGCGGCGAGCCAGGCGCCGAGGTGGCCGTAGCTGTACACCGCGCCGGGAACCGCGAAGCGTTCCAGCGCGGCCACGCGCGGCAAGAGCTCGTCGCGATCGATGAAGCCGCGCTCGTAGCGCGGCGCCACGAGCAGCGAGTCGTCGAGACCGTGCGTGTGCTCGAGCAGCTGCCGCACGGTCACGCCCCGCAGCGCCTCGAAGTTGCCGCCGAGCAACGGCGCGGCTTCGCCATCGAGCGCGAGCCACCCGCGCTCGGCAGCGCGGCGCACGAGCGTGGCCGTGAACAACTTCGCGAGACAGCCGAGCGGAGAGCTCGCCGCTGCCGGCGCATCGCCCGAGCTAGCCGTGGCGATGCGCGCGCCGCACGCGAACGTCACGGCGACGCGGCCGCGCTGCACGGCCGAGCTTCGCTGCGCGAGCAGCCGCGAAAGGACGGCGGGATCCGCGAGCTCGGCAACGTCGGCGTTCATGAATTGATCCAATGCGCGTGCGCCGCGCCGCGCGAGCCGTGTTTCTACACACTTCACGATGAAATCACCGGGCGTTGGCGTGCCGCCGAATCTGTGCGCTTTGCCGAGGTTCGCGGCTCGGCCGCGGCGCCGCGCCGCCGTAACGTCGTGCCCCATGCAACCCTTCGGCTTTCGTTTCTTCGCGAATCGTTCGCCATCGGCCGTCGCGGTCGTCGACGCCGACGGCCGCGAGTGGGCGCGCGACGAGTTGCTCGAGCTGGTCGATCGAACCGCGGGCGCGCTCGTCGCCGCGGGGCTCGAGCGCGGCGACGCCGTCGCGATCGTCGCGCCGAATTGCGCGGAGTTCCTCGCGGCTCACCTTGCCGCGCTCGCGGCCGGGCTCTACGTCGTGCCCGTCAACTGGCATCTCGCGGAGCCCGAGATCGCCTACATTCTCGGAAACTCGGGCGCCAAAGCGGTGTTTGCCCATGCGCGGCTCGGCGCGCGGCGCCTCGCCGCGATCGGCTGGACGGCTTCGTTGCGGGTCGCGGTCAGCTTCGGCGACGTTGCGGGCTTCGTGCCGCTCGAGCGCTTCAGCACTGGGCCGGCACGCATGCCGCTACAGCGCTCGCGCGGCCGCGTACTGGCGTACACCTCGGCGACCACGGGCGTGCCGAAGGCCGTGCGCTTGCCGCTCGAGGGCGCTGGCCGAGCGCTCGCGAAGACCGTCGCATGGCACCGCTCGCTTGGGCTGGAGCTCGAGTCGGGCAACGTCCACCTCGTCTCCTCGATGCTGTATCACGCAGCGCCCCTCGACGGCGCCGTCGTCGCACTCGAGATGGGCCACGTGGTCGTCCTCATGGACGGGTGGGATCCCGAGACCTTGCTGCAAACAATCGACGAGCGCGGAGTCACCACGGCTTTCATGGTGCCGACGATGTTCGTGCGTCTCTTGAAGCTGCCGGAGCACGTCCGCCGCCGCTACCGGGCTGCGTCGCTGAAGTTCGTCATTCATTCTGCGGCGCCGTGCCCGGCCGACGTCAAGCGCCGCATGCTCGAGTGGTGGGGCCCGATCATCTGGGAGTCGTACGGCGCATCCGAGGTGCAAGGCTGCATCGTGGGTCCTGCTGAGTGGCTCGAGCGCCCCGGCACCGTCGGCAGGCCGATCGCGGGCTCGAAGATCAAAATCCTCGACGAGGACGGGCGCGAGCTTCCGCCGGGGCAGATCGGCTCCGTCTACCTGACTCCGCACACCGGAGATCGCTTCGAGTACTTGGGCGACGCGGAAAAGACAGCCGCGTGCCGCCGCGGGGAGTTCGTCACCGTCGGCGACCGCGGCTACGTCGACGAAGGCGGTTACCTGTTCCTCGTCGGCCGCGACTCGGAGCTGATCATCTCGTCGGGCATGAACATCTATCCGGCGGAAATCGAGCAGGCTCTGCTCGCGCATCCGGCGATCACGGACTGCGCCGTCGTGGGCGCGCCGAACGCGCTGTGCGGCGAGGTGCCCGAAGCGCACGTGCAGCTCGCGCCGGGCGTGGCCGGGGGCGCGCAGCTCACGGACGAGCTGCTGCGCTTTCTCGCCGAGCGCTTGTCGCCGATGAAGCTGCCGCGCCGCATCGAATACGACGCGGCGCTGCCTCGGGATCCCAACGGCAAGTTGCTCAAGCGGCGTTTGCAGATCGACGCGGGCATCGCGGGCATGGATGCCCGCGGTAGAGCAACGCAGGGAGCAGTTGCCGACGGAGTGCGCCATGGACGGTAGAGAGCCCGAGATCGCGCGCGAGCCGACGCGGCAAGCATCGAGGCGCTACCGCGCGTACGTGCTCGCGTTGCTCGTCGCCGTGGGAATCGTCGGCTGGGCCGATCGGAATCTATTCGCCGTGCTGCTGCAATCGATCAAGGTCGAATTCGCGCTTTCCGACACCGCGCTCGGGCTGCTCGGCGGCGTGGCATTCGGCGTCTTCTACGCGACGCTCGGCTTGCCGGTCGCGTGGCTCGCGGATCGCTACGAGCGGCGCTCGCTGCTCGCGGGCGCGCTCGCGCTTTGGAGCTTGTTCACGGCAGCATTGAGCCTTGCGACGGGCGCCGTCAGCTTGTTCGTCACGCGCGTAGCCGTCGGTATCGGCGAGGCCGGCGGCGCGCCGCCGTCGGTTTCGCTCGTCGCGGACTACTTTCCGCGCGAGCAGCGCGCCTTCGCGCTCGGCGTGCTCTATCTCTATATCCCTTGCGGGTTCGTCGTCGGCTATCTAGCGGGCGGCTGGCTCGCGGAGCACGTCGGCTGGCGTGCGGCCTGCCTGTGGCTCGGGCTGCCAGGCGTCGCGCTCGCCGTGCTCGTGCGGCTGACTCTGCGCGAGCCGCCGCGCGGCCGACTGGACGGCGCGCTCGGCGCGGCGCGCGCACCGGCTCTGCTCGACACGCTGCGCTTCTTCTTGGCGCAGCCCGCGCTGCGACACATTCCGCTCGGCGGCGCGGCCCACGGCGCGGGCGCTTTCGCGGCGGCGATCTGGCTGCCGGCGTACTTCATGCGCACGTTCGAAATGTCGAGCGCGACGGCGGGTGCGTGGCTCGCGCTCGCCTATGGGCTCGGCGGCGGGCTCGGCGTTCTCTGTGGCGGGTACTTGGCCGACGGCATCGTCGCGCACATGCGCGACGAACGCTGGTACGCGCTCTGGGCGGTTGCGCTATTGCTCGGGAGCGTGCCCACGACGTTGGCGTTGTACCTCGCCGGCGCCCCTTGGGTGGCTATCGGTGCGCTGCTGGCGTGGGCCTTCCTGGGGCATGCGTTCCTCGGTCCCGTCGCCGCGCTGCTGCAAAACCTCGCAGGACCGGAGCGCCGCGCCGTGGCGGCCGCGTTCTACCTGTTTCTCGTCAATCTCGTGTCGATGGGGCTCGGGCCTCTCGCGGTCGGCTACCTGAGCGACACGTTCACGGCTCGGCTCGGGTCCGACGCGCTGCGCTACGCGCTGCTCGCGATCGTCATGGCCACGACGCTGCTCGCGGCGTTGCACTTCCTGCTCGCCGCGCGCGCGCTGCGGCGTCAGCCGGCGGGCCGTTGATGCCGCTCGCCGACGGCTTGCTGACCGGCTTCGGCCGCCGATTGCCAGCCCTGCTGCAAACCGAGGCGGCGGAGTGCGGCATTGCTTGCCTCGCAATGATCGCGTGCTACCACGGCCACGCCGCTAGCGTGGCTACGCTGCGGCGGCGTTTCGCCGTGTCGTTGCAGGGCACGACGCTCGCGGCACTCTGCGACTTCGCGGCGCGGCTCGGGCTCGCGAGCCGCGCGGTGCGGCTCGAGCTCGAAGACCTTCGCCGGCTCGCATTGCCGTGCGTGCTGCATTGGAACTTCACGCACTTCGTCGTGCTTCGGCGCGCCGGGGCGCGAACGATCACGATTCACGATCCGAGCCGCGGCGCGCGCACGTTACCGCTCAGCGAGGCGGCCGATGCGTTCACGGGCGTCGCGCTCGAGCTTTGGCCGAGCCCACAATTCGAGCGGCGCTCGCCGCAACCGCCCGTCAGGTTGCGCGAGCTCGTCGGCAAGGTGTCGGGGCTTGCCGGCTCGCTCGCGCAGATCCTCCTTGTCGCCGTCGCGCTCGAGACGTTCGTCGTCGCGCATCCATTGTTCCTACAGTGGGTCGTCGATCACGCGCTCGTCACGGCCAGCGCGGAGCTCCTGGCGCTGCTCGCGCTCGGCTTCGGGCTGCTCGTGTTATGCGAGCAGGCGACGGCCGGGCTGCGCTCGTGGATCGTCATGCACTTCGAGACGACGTTGAGCCTGCAATGGCACGCGAACGTTTTCGCGCACCTGCTGCGCCTGCCGGTGCCCTATTTCGAGAAGCGCCATCTTGGCGACGTCGTCTCGCGCTTCCGATCGATCGATGCGATTCAACGCACGGTCACGACGGCATCCATCGAGGCCGTCGTCGACGGCGGAATGTCGGTGGTGTTGTTGATCGTCATGTGCTGCTACAGCGTGCCGCTCACGGCGTTGTGCCTCGGGGCCGTTGCGCTCTATGCGGCCGGGCGCTGGCTCGCTCATGCGCCGCTGCGGGAGGCGCGGCACGAACAGATCGCCGGAGCCGCGAGTCAGGAGAGTCACTTCATCGAAACCGTGCGCGGCATCCGCGCGATTCGGCTCTTTCAGCGCGGCGGCGAGCGCCGAGCCGCGTGGCTCGCGCTGCTCGTGGAGCAAGTCAACGCCGGCCTGCGCGCAGCGAAGCTCGGCATCGCGCTGCGCTGCGCGAACGGCCT
Source organism: uncultured Gammaproteobacteria bacterium (assembly GCA_963714705.1). GTDB lineage: Bacteria > Pseudomonadota > Gammaproteobacteria > Steroidobacterales > Rariloculaceae > FEN-1219. The sequence continues at coordinate 28,298 of CAVQPJ010000014.1, read as the reverse complement.
GCTGTTCGGGTTCGAGAACGTGCTCATCGTGTACTTGGGCGCGAGTCTCGTGCTCGACGGCCGATTCTCGACGGGCATGCTGCTCGCGTTCGTGGCTTACAAGCGGCAGCTCACGCTGCGCATCAGCGCGCTGATCGACAAGGTCTTCGAGGTGCGCCTGCTCGAGCTCCATTGCGAGCGCTTGGCGGACATCGTGCTGACGGCGCCAGCGGAGCCGCTCGACTCGCCGGGACGGCTAATGGCCGCGCAGTCGATGCTGGTGCCGGCCGTCACGATCCGGGGTTTACGCTACCGTTACGCGGAGCACGCGCCGTTCGTGCTGGACGGCGTCGATCTCGACGTCGCGGCCGGGGAATGCGTCGCGATCGTGGGCACGTCGGGATGCGGCAAGACGACGCTCTTGCACGTAGTGCTCGGAATCCTACCGGCATCGGCCGGCGACGTGCTGATCGGCGGCGTGCCGTTGTCGCAGCTCAACGGCGAGCTGCGGCGCAGCATCGGCTGCGTCACGCAGAACGACTGCCTGTTTGCGGGGTCGATCGCCGACAACATCAGCTTCTGCGACGCGAACGCCGATCAAGCGCGCGTCGAGGAGTGCGCGCGGCTAGCCGCGATTCACGACGAGATCGCGGCACTGCCGATGGCGTACAACACGCTCGTCGGCTTTCTCGGCTCGACGTTGTCGGCGGGTCAGCAGCAGCGCGTCTTGCTGGCTCGCGCCCTTTATGCGCGGCCCCGCGTGCTCATCCTCGACGAAGCGACGAGTCATCTCGATCTCGTGCACGAACGTGCCGTCGCGGCGCGCCTGAAGCGGCTCGAGGTCACCCGAATCCTCGTCGCTCACCGCCCCGAAACGGTCGCAGCGGCCGACCGAATCGTTCGGCTCGAGAGAGGCCGCATCGTCCCGGTTCGCGGCGGCCCGCGGGCACGCGCGCAGCCTGCGGAGCCGGCAGACGAGCGGCTACCGCGGCTAGAGCCGGGCGCCGCGGAGCAAGACGTGCTCGCAAACCTCGGATGCTGAGCAGGGGCCGCAACAAGGTCTCGGGCGGCAAGCCGGGGCCAATCGAGACACGCGTGCTCGATCTCATCGCCGAGACGTGCGGCCTCGTGCGCGGCGAGTTGGCGCTCACCACGCCGCTTGCCGAGGCCCTCGACTCGTTGACGTTGGTCGCCGTCGTCACGCGAATCGAGGCCGCTTTTGACGTCGTGCTCGGGAGCGAGGAAGCGATCGAGCTCTTGGCGGCGCGCGACATCCGTGAGCTCGGCCGGCTGATCGCCCGCAAGCTGGAGCTCGCACGCGAATCTCCCCAAAAACGCCAGAAATTGGAGCTGCCGGGCAAACCGCCCCGCGCTTGAATGTTCGCGAGCGCCTTGCCGGGCGGCGAGACGCGAGGGACGGCTCTATTCAAGGAGGAACGACAGTGGACGGATACGCAATGACGATGCGGGAGCTGACGGCCGCCGAAGCGGCGCTCGTGAGCGGCGGCGACTTTACGTGGGGCGAGTTCTTCGGGCACATGGGGGCGGGGGCCATCGTCGGCGGGCTCGCCGGCGCCGCGGCAGCCGGCGTCGGCGCCGGTCCGGGGGCTTTGGGCGGAGCTTTGATTGGCGGCATCGAGTACTGCTTCGGCGAGATCATCGACTACTGCTTCTGAGCATGGGCGTCGCGGCGGGCTCCGCAGGAGCACCGCCGCGACGCGGAGAGGGTCATGCACGGCGATCAGCGCAGCGACGGCGTTCTCACCTGGGTTGCGCTCGCGGTGCCCGGCATGACGGCCGGCCTCGGCTTTGCTGCAACCGAGGGTTGGCCCGTCTGGAACCGCGTGTTGGCCAGTGTAGCCGCCGGCCTCGTGGTCTACGCCGCGGTCCATTTCGCGATCAAAGGCGTGAAATCAAGTCGGCGCTAAAAACAGTGCGACGACTCGAGACCAAGGAAGGAGACGTTCATGAACAGCGCAGATTGAGGTATGCCCACGGTCCTAAGAACCGGCCCGTACCGGGTCTTCTTTTACTCATCGGACGGTAACGAGCATCCTCATATACATGTCGACCGTGACGGCGCAGTGGCCAAGTTCTGGCTCGATCCACTCCGACACGATCACAGTTTGGGCTTCCGCCCGGCTGAGCTACGTCGGATCGGGCGTATCATTGCGGAGCAACAGACAGCCTTGCTGAAAGCGTGGCATGAGTACTTCGCCAAGTGAGCTTGCGCGGCCGGTGGCCGTCGACGTCGAGGTGTCGGAAGACACCTTGACCGTGCATCTTTCGGACGGTCGTTCGATTGCTGTCCCGGTCATTTGGTATCCGCGTCTTGCGGATGGGACGTCGCAAGAACGGGCCCGTTGGAAACTCATTGGCTCTGGTCAGGGGATTCATTGGCCGGAGCTCGACGAAGACATCAGCGTCGAGGCCCTACTCGCTGGCCAACGGTCTAACGAAGCCGCGTCTTCCCTGAAGAAGTGGCTGTCGACCCGACACCGCAACGCATAGCAACGCGTTCCGCCGCCTCGACGGTTGCAGGGCATAGCGGTGGCCTCCCAATCGGCTGCCCCCTCTTCGAGATACAAAACAAGAAGTTACGGCAGGTCACGCCACGCCCTAATCCGGGCAGCGCCGCCCTCACGAGCCTCGTCGAGGCTTGTAATTATTTATATCGTTCATTTAATTTAGCCTACGTGGCTACAAACACTCCCCGCAGAAAGCGCGAGCCGCGCCGCCCCGGCCGGCCGCGCGCCGACGAAGCGAACCAGCGCGAGCGCCTGCTCGACGCGGCCGTCGCCTGCTTCGCCGCCGACGGCGTCGCGGCGACGAGCTTGCGCGGCATCGCGCGTGAAGGCCGGCGTCACGCCCGCGCTCGTCAACTACTACTTCGGCAGCAAGGAGCAGCTGCTCGACGCGTTCGTCGCCGAGCGCGTGACGCCCGTCGTGCAAGTGCTGCGCGAGAGCCTTGCTCGCAGCGGGCACGGATCCGCACGCGCTGATCGCCGCGTTCGTGCGCGGCATTCACGACGTCGTCGACGCGCTTCCCGTGGTGGCCTTCGCTGTGGGTGCGCGAGGTGATCGGCGACCAAGGTGCGCTGCGCGACGTGCTGCACAACATCATCGCCCCGCAGATCACGCAGCTCCTCGCGCGCACGCTCGCCGACGCGCAGAAGCGCGGCGCGATCAGCGCGGATCTCGATCCGCGCCTGCTCGTCGTGTCGCTCGTCGGCCTCACGATGTTCCCGCTCGCGGCCGAGCCCATCTGGCGGCGCATCTTTCCCGCCGGCGATCTCGACCGCGATGTGCTGCTGCGCCACACGCTGGCGCTGCTCGATCACGGTCTCGGAGGCATCCATGCGCGTTGAAGCCCGCGGGCTCATCGCTGCCGCTGCTCGCGGGCGCCGCCCTCGCGGGCTGCGCCGAGCAGGGCCCCGCGCCGCTCGTCGGCACGCTCGAGTGGGACCGCGTCGCCGTGACGGCCGAGCTCGCCGAGCCCGTGCTCGCCTGGGCCGTCGCCGAGGGCGACCGCGTCGAGGCCGGCACCGTCCTGCTCGAGCTCGACGCGCGCCGCCAGGACGCGCGCATCGCGCGAAGCGCGCGCCGAGCTCGCCGTGATGCGAAGCGCAGCTCGCCGAGCTCACGCACGGCGCGCGCATCGAGACGATCGACGCGGCGCGCGCCAACCTCGCGCGGGCGCGCGCGGCGCAGACCGACGCCGAGACCGAGTACACGCGCGTCGCGGAGCTGCGCAAACGCGAGCTCGTCGCGCAGTCCGCCGTGGACCAGGCGCTCGCGGCGCGCAACCAGCGCCGCGCCGAGACGCAAGGCGCCGAGGCGCAGCTGCGCGAGCTCACGCCGGCACGCGGCCGGAGCAGATCGAGCAGGCGGCGGCGGCCGTCGCAGGCCACGCGGGCCGCGCTCGACACGCTCGAGCTGACGCGCGAGCGGCTCACGGTGCGCGCGCCGCGCGCGGGCCGCGTCGACGCGCTGCCGTTTCGGGCCGGCGATCAGCCGCCCGTCGGCGCCGAGCTCGTCAGCATGCTCGTCGGCGACACGCCGTACGCGCGCGTCTTCGTGCCGGCGCCGCGGCGCGCGCAGCTCGAAGATCGGCGCGCGCTTCGAGGTGCGCGTCGAGGGCATCGCGACGCCGTTCCCGGCGACGCTGCGCAGCATCCGCAGCGAGCCGAGCTTCACGCCGTACTACGCGCTCGCCGGCGACGACGCGAGCCGGCTCGTCTATCGGCCGAGCTGCTGCTCGACGGCGGCGCGCGACTTGCCGGCGGGCTTGCCCGTGACGGCGGTGCCGCTGGCGCCATGAGCGCCGTGCCGAACGGCGACACGGCCATCCGCGCGCGCGGCCTGTCGAAGCGCTTCGGCGCACGTCGCGGCCGTCGACGGCCTCGATCTCACGGTGCGCCGGCGCGAGGTCTACGGCTTCCTGGGGCCGAACGGCTCCGGCAAGTCGACGACGATCCGCATGCTGTGCGGCCTGCTGAACCCGAGCGCCGGCGAGATCGACGTGCTCGGCTACCAGATCCCGCGCGACGCCGAGGCGCTGAAGCGGCGCATCGGCTACATGACGCAGCGCTTCTCGCTGTACGAGGACCTCACGGTCGACGAGAACCTGTCGTTCCTCGCGGCCGTGCACGACATGCCGCGCGCGAAGGCGCGGCCGCGCATCGACGAGCTCGTCGAGCGCTTCTGGCTCGGGCCGCCAGCGCAAGCAACTCGCCGGCACGCTTGAGCGGCGGCCAGAAGCAGCGGCTCGCGCTCGCGGGCACGGTGCTGCACAAGCCGGATCTCCTGTTCCTCGACGAGCCGACGAGCGCCGTCGATCCGCAGTCGCGGCGCGAGTTCTGGGACTCGCTGTTCGAGCTCGCGGACCAAGGCACGACGCTGCTCGTCTCGACGCACTACATGGACGAGGCCGAGCGCTGCACGCGGCTCGCGATTCTCGACCGCGGCCGCATCGTCGCCGACGGCACGCCGCACGAGCTCATGGCCGGCCTGCCGGGCCGCACGCTGCTCGTCGAGACGCCGGAGCCGCGCCGTGCGCAGCACGCGCTGCGCGACCTGCCCGGCGTCATCGCGCTCGCGCAGATCGGCACGTCGCTGCGCGTGCTCGGCGGCGAACGACGCCGAGCTTCGAAGCGCGCGTCGACGGCGCGCCTCGCGAGCGCCGGCGTCGCCGGCGCAGGTCGAGCCGACGGCGCCGAACCTCGAGGACGTGTTCGTCGCGGCGACGGCGAAGCCGAAGGAGCAGCACATGAGCCTGCGCAGGCTCGGCTCGATCGTCGTCAAGGAGCTGCGGCAGCTGCGCCGCGACCGGCTGACGTTCGCGATGATCATCGGCATCCCGACGATGCAGCTGATGCTGTTCGGCTACGCGATCAACCTCGACGTGCGCAACCTCGAGACGGCCGTGCTCGACCAGGCCAACACGGCGCGCTCGCGCGAGCTCGTCGCCGGCATGGCCGCGACGGGCGTCATCCACGTCGGCCGCCACGTCTCGAGCACGCAGGAGATCGACGCCGCTGCTTGCGCGCCGGCGAGATCAGCGCCGCGCTCGTGCTGCCGCCCGACTTCGAGACGCGCATGGAGCGGCGCGACCGGCCGCGCCGTGCAGATCATCGTCGACGGCTCCGAGCAGGTCATCCAGGCCGCGGCGCGCCAGCTCGCGGCCTATCCCGCTCTACGAGGACCGCGGCTGGACGACGCACGCGCGGCGGCGTCGAGGTCGTGAACTTCTACAATCCCGAGCGGCGTGCGGCCGTGAACACCGTGCCGGGCCTCGTCGGCATGATCCTGACGATGACGATGGTGCTGTTCACCTCGATCGCGCTCGTGCGCGAGCGCGAGCGCGGCAACCTCGAGATGCTGATCGCCACACCGGTGTCGCCCTGGGAGCTCACGGTCGGCAAGATCCTGCCGTTCGTCGGCATCGGCCTCGTGCAGACGACGGTCGTGCTCGTGCTCGGCGACGTGCTGTTCAACGTGCCGCTGCGCGGCTCGCTGCTCGAGCTCTATCTCGCGGCGCTCGTGTTCATCACGGCGAACCTGTCGCTCGGCATCTTCATCTCGACGCTGACGCGCACGCAGTTCCAGGCGATGCAGATGTCGTTCTTCACGTTCCTGCCGCAGATCCTGCTGTCGGGCTTCATGTTCCCGTTCGCCGGCATGCCCGTGCCCGCGCGGTACGTCGCCGAGGTCATGCCGCTGACGCATTTCCTGCGGCTCGTGCGCGGCATCATGCTGCGCGGCGCGGACTTGACGGAGCTCTGGCCGTCGCTCGCGGCGCTCGGCGCATTCATCGCGGTGATGCTTGGCGTCGCCGTGTCGCGCGTGCGCAAGCGGCTCGACTAACCTCCGGGCTCGTGCATCCAAACGCCTCCGGCATTGCATCTCGCTTGATGTAGATCATTCATTTTCGAGGAGTGCGTTATGGAAGTGGTAGGAGCAGGAATCGCATCGCTCGCATTCTGGGGCTTCATGGCGGCTGCCGTGATCGTCGGCGTGTGGGACAAGGCAAAGAAGCGCGAGGCGCAGCACGAGACGCGCAGACTGTTCTCGGAGGGCAACTGATGTACGCCGTGGAGGCTGCCTTTCTTCTCATCACGGCGGCGTGGCTCGTCGTCACGAACACGACTCGCGCGACCCGCGGCACGAGCTTCAAGCTATTTCTTGCCGGCCTGGGCGTCGCCGTTCTGGCGTTCGCGCTTGGTCAAGCGCGCATCCACATGGTGCCCGCGGCCTTGGTGTTCATCCTTCTTTCGTTGTTCCTGCTCCGGCGCGGCTACTCGCACGTCGCCGTTCGTACGGTCGGCGTGGTTCTCGGATGCATCGTCGTCGCCGTCAGCGTGCTGCTCGCGTTCGCGCTACCCGTCGTGACCCTTCCGGCGCCCGACGGACCGCATGCCGTCGGCGTCACGTCATTCACGCTCGTCGACAACACCAGGGATGACGCGTTGTTCGGCGTGCCCGGAAGGCCGCGGGAGATCTACGTCCAGGTTTGGTATCCCGGTGCGCTGCCGGAGAACGGCCCGGCGCCTCAGCCTCGCGGCCTTTGGCAGGAGCTATATCGACCGCCGGGGCTCGACGTGATCTTCGGGTACCTCGGCGGGATGAAAACGCACTCCTACCCCGACCTCCCCTTGTCGCCGGGCCCGGAGTCCTACCCTGCGATCGTGTTCAGCCCGTCCGCGGGCGGCATCGCCGAGCAGAACACGCTGTTGATGGAGCACCTCGCGAGCCATGGCTACATCGTGTTCGGCGTGACGCATCCCCACTTCGGAGTATTCACTACGTATTCCGACGGCAGCGGCGTTCCGTCCAACAGCAAAGTCATGGAGGCGACGTCGCAGCAGGGCGCCGTCGACTTGGACGAGATCACGGCGCGCGCGGAGCTGGCCGGCAGCCCGATCGAGCGCGCGGGGGTGCGGCTCGAATACTTCGAGCGCGGCACGCTGCTCACCGGCTTCATGGAGATCTGGGTGGCGGATCTGAAGCTCTTGCTCGATGCGATCACGATGGCGAGCGACGCGCCGGCCGTGCCGGCCGTCGTGGCCGGGCGCGTGGACGTGACCCAGATCGGGCTTCTGGGAATGTCGACCGGCGGCGGCGCCGTCACGGCGGTGTGCAAGGAAGATGCGAGATGCCGCGCCGCCGTGAATCTCGACGGCGGACTGTGGGGCAGCCGAATGCGTCAGCCGTTGACGGTTCCCTACCTCGTCGTGGCGCACCCGAGCAACGCCGCCTTCTTCGAGTACGACTTGCTGATCAGCGAAGCGCCGTACTACGCAATCACCGTGGAAGGCGCCGCGCACACGAACTTCATGGACGTGTCCCTGTTCGCGCCCGTCCTGCAATGGCTCGGCGTCACGGGCACGATCGAGGGTCAGCGCGTGATCGACATCATGAACGTGCTGTCGCTACGCTTCTTCGACGCTTACGTTCGCGGCACCGGAGCGCCAAAGCTCGAGCCCGAAGACTTCCCCGAGCTCAGCACACGATCGAACCGTCTCGCACAGGCGGACTAAGCGACGGCGCGGGTAGCGATGAGACCACAACACTCCGGCTAGTCGATGCCCTTCGTGGTGGCGGTGAATCCGATCTGTCGTGACGCGCGCTCCGGTGGCGCAGTCAGCGCTCGAATCGCCGCATAGACTTCCTCAAAACGCTGCCGTGTCTCGCGATCGAGACCTGCGAGCGCGTCCTCGAGATCCTGCAGTTTCTTCGAGAAACCGGGGTTCGACGCGGCCATGTCGCGCAGGCGCACGAAGGCACGCACCACATAGACACTCATCTGTACGGCACGCGAACTATTCAGCACGCTCGCCACCATGAGGGCTCCGTGCTCGGTGAATACCCACGCCGGCTTTCGCCGTCCACCGCGCCCGCGCTTTGATATCGCAATTTGCGATATCAAACAGGCTGTCTCAGATGCAGTGAGCTGGAAAGCGAAGTCTTCTGGAAACCTCCCGATATTCCGGTCGCGGGAGCGGGCTCAGTCGGCGGCCTCGATGCGGTAGACGACGCCGCTCGTCGCGTCGCTCGGGTCAGGCGGCGTTCCGAGCGTGCGCCGCTCCGTCACGGCGTAGAGATACCCGTCCGGGCTCTGCGCGACGTGGCGCCAGCGCCTCCCGAGCGACATGAACAACGAGTCGCGCCGCTCGGACTGCGGCGCCGGCTGATCGAACGCGACCCGCTGCAGCGTCTGGCCGTTCAACGCGCCGACGAACAAATTCCCGCGCCACGGCGGCAGCTTGTCGCCCGTGTACCACACGAGCGAGTTCGGGCTGATCGACGGCGTCCAGTACATGAACGGCATCTCCATTCCTTCGCGATACCAGTGCTGCTCGGACACGGCGCCGCCGCTGCTGTAGAGCTTGCCCAGCGAAACGAGCGGCCAGCCGTAGTTCTGGCCGCCGCGCAGGATGTTGATCTCGTCGCCGCCCATCGGGCCGATCTCCGTCGCCCAGAGCTCGCCGGTCGTCGGATGCCACGCAAAGTCCGTCGTGTTGCGATGGCCGTAGGTGAAGACCTCTGGGTTCGCATCCTCGCGCCCGACGAATGGGTTGTCGGACGGAATGCTGCCGTCGTCACGGATGCGCAGGACCTTCCCGACGTCGCTGTCCAAGTGCTGCGCGAAGATCCGAATGCTCGGGTCGTCGATCGCATTGTTCTTGTCGTGATCGTTGATCGTCATGTAGATCATGCCGTCCGGGCCGAACACGGCGCGGCCCGCGATCGGCCCGCCCTGAATCCAGGCGTCGGTTTCGAACACTTCCCGGACGTCGGCGAGCTCGCTGCCCTCGAGGCGCGCCCGCGCGAGCCCCAGAGTCGTCCTCGCTTCGGCGTCGCTCTTGACGTAGTAGAGGTAGACGAAATGGTTCGCGGCGAACTGCGGATGCACAGCGACGGCCTGCAAGTTCGTGGGCTCGATGCCGGCTGCGGGCCAGCCCGCGAGCGGCTCCGGCGCGAGCTTCCCGCCGCGCACGACGCGCACGCGATTCGCCAACTCCGCGATCAACAAATCGCCGTTGGGCATGAACGCGACCTGCCGCGGGTTCGTTAGGCCCTCGGCGACCGGCACGAGCCGTACGCGGAACAGCTCGCCGGGCGGACATTGGCCTTGCGGTTGGCCGTTGGGCGAGCACGGCCCCGGCACCCAGGTGTCGAACACGAGCGGATCGGGCGGCGCCGACGGTGCGGCGTTCGCAGCCGCGCCCGGGGCCGAGCTCTGCACACACGCTTGCACGAAGGCCAGCGGCAGCAGCAGCGGTAGAAGTCGGAGCGTGTCGATGCGCATGTGTCTTCCGCCTATGCCGCTCGAGCGGCAAGTTTCAATCGAGATACTTCCACGTGTCGGCGCCGTCGAAAAGCCGTACGGCGACCGACGCGACATCCTCGGGCGCGAAACAGCGCCCATTGATCGCGAAGCGATCGTCGGGCCCTTTCTTGACTGCCTCGTAGTGCGTGCACGTGCCGCAGGCCTGGCAGCGATAAAACTCGATCGACTTGTCGCCCCAGACGTAGGCGGCGACCTGCTCGGCGCCCGCGACGATGCGCGCCGATTTACGCGTGTAGTACGCCCAGCGCGCGCCGAGGCGCCGGCAGATCGAACAGTTGCACTCCGTGACGCCGCGCGGCAGCCGATCTGCTTCTATGACGACGGCTCCGCAATGACAGCTCGCGCGGATCATGCTCGATCGGCTCCCCCGGCGCTACCGGGCAACGGCGCCGAAGAACGTCTGCAGGTCGCGCGCGACGAGCTCCGGCTCCTCCCACTCGAGGAAGTGGCCGCCGACGTCGGTCTCGACCCAATGCTGCACGTTGAGAAGGCGCTCGCCGAACTCGCGTGGCGCCGGCGGGAACAGATCCTTCGTGCTCATCAGCATGCCGACGGGGCGCTCCACGCGGCCGGCCTTCAGCGGCTCGCGGACGAAGTCGTAGTACATGCGCACGGATGCCGGCGCCGTGCCCGTGACCCAGTAGACCATGAGGTTCGTGATGAGCTCGTCCTTGCTGAAGCGGCTCTCGACGTCGCCGTTGCTGTCGCTCCACGCGCGAAACTTCTCGACGATCCACGCAGCCAAGCCGACAGGCGAGTCGTTCAGCGAATGCGCGAGCGTCTGCGGCTTCGACGTCTGCAAGCGCGCGTACGCGAGCTCCGGCTCGACCCTCCCGACCGCGTCGATGAACTGCTGCTCGGCGGGCGTGTACGGCGGCGAAGCGCCGGCGGCGCCGATGATGCCCGTCAGGTGCACGCCGATGACTTGCTCGGGGTGCAGCAGCGCCATCTGCCGCACGATGACGCCGCCCAAGTCGCTGCCGCGCACGCCGTATCGCTCGTAGCCGAGCGCGTCGTGCATGAGCTTCGCCATGAGCTCGGCGCTCGTCGCAAAGCCGACGCCGGGCCGCGCCGGCACGTCGGAGAAACCGAAACCCGGCAGCGATGCCGCGACGACGTGGAAGCTCGGTGCGTTCGGCAGTCCGTGCGCGGCCGGGTCCGTCAGCAGCGGGATAATGTCGAGCATCTGCACGAACGTGCTCGGCCAGCCGTGCAGCAGCAGCAGGGGGATCGCGTTCGGGTCGCGGCTTTTCGCGTGCACGAAATGGATGCGCGTGCCGTCGATGGCGGCGCGATAGTGCTCGAAGCGATTCAGCGCTTGTTCTTGCTCGCGCCAGTCGTACTCCCTCTGCCAGTAGTCGACGAGCTCGCGCAAGTACGCTGTGTCCGCGCCGTAGCTCCAGCCCGTGCCCGGCAACTGATCGGGCCAGCGCGTGCGCGCGAGCCGCTCGTCGAGATCGCGCAGCACGCCGTCCGGCACGTCGATCGTGAAACGCTCGACGCGCGGGCGCTCGGTTTGAGCGCTCGATGCCGTCGCGATGCTCATTGCGAGAGCCGCAAGACCGGCGGTTGCCAGGGACCGGGCGTAGTACATGTCGTCATCCTCGGAGAACTACTTCTCGTCTTCGTGCGGCTGACCGGCCTCTTGCCGCGGAGCGAAGCCCTCGCGCCACAGGTACGCGACCGATTTCATCGCATTCGACCCGTCGAAGTTCGTGATCATCCAGCGAGGCTCGAGGCCCACCGAATCGAGCGTGATGTTGAACGGCCGAGGGCCCCCAGGGCCCCCCTCCACGGGCGGCGCCCAGCTTGGCTGTGTCAGCTGTAACCGGCACGTCGTCGACCGGCATTCGACCTGCAGGTCGAGGAGCTTAAGGCCGGGCATTTGCGCGAACTTGGCCAAAAGGTCCGCCTCGGCGCCGGGCGCCCAAGTCGCATCGACGGGCTCCGCCGCAAACTCCCGTTCGCCTTCGGCCATGTCGGGCGGCAAGTCTATTTGGAGCAGATTGGCCATCGGTGTGGCCGGCGTTTCGCCCGGCAACGGAGACCGGGCCACGCTCGGCGCAGAGCTCACACCGGTCTCGCCGACGGGCGCCGCGGGCGGCGACGACGTCGTCGCGGCGAGCATCTCCGCAACGCGAGCGGCCGCAGCGTCGGCGACCGGCTCCTCCTGTGCCCGCAGTGCCGTACCGTCGGACACCGGCAGAGGCTCCGGGTCGGGCTGAAAATACCAGACGAGCGCAGCCGCTAGCACTACCGCCGCGCCGCCGATCGCTGGAGCCGTCATTCGCATCGAAGTGCCTCCTCGAATCTCATCCGAGCTGCGCGAGCAACTTCTTCGGCGCCTTCCGCTCCCACGCCGCGCGCAACAGGGTCTTCACGTCGCGCGCTTTGGCCGCCGCAAGATGGACGTGCAAGTAGCCGATCTTGCCCCACTTGAGCGTCTCGTAGGCCTTCGGATCGACGTTGACCATGATCTCGCGCTCGTCGTCGTCGACGAACACGTTCATGTAGCTGCCGTCGGGAGCGGCGGTGGCGAAGATCTTGCCCTTGACCCGAAACGAGGTGAGATGGAAATGCGGTTCCTCGGTCGCTTCCGGCAAAGCCAACGCCAACCGACGCACTTCTCGAACGTTCACGGCAATCCTCTGCTCCGCGCAGAACGGCGAGGCCACAGTACGCCGGTCGTGCGCACGAAGTAAAACCCGCGGTCGGCTAGTGGCCTGCCGTCTGGGACCAAACGCCGAGCTCGTTGCCGCTCGGGTCCGTGAACTGAAACCGCCGCCCGCCGGGAAACGCGAACGGCTCGCGCACGATCTTGCCGCCTGCCGCGCGCACGGCGGCGAGCGTCTTCTCGAGGTCGACGGAGTAGAGGATCACGAGCGGCCCACCCGTGCGCGCGTCCGCGGATTGATGCATGCCGCCCACTTCGCCCGTTGCCCCTTTGATACCGGCGTACTCGGGGCCGTAATCGTTGAACTGCCAACCGAACGCGGCCGAATAGAACCGCTTCGCATCAGCGAGATCGCGAACGGTGAACTCGACGTAGTCGATTGCGTGATGAGTGCTCGCCATGTGAGTGCTCCGTCGCTCGTTTGCACGAGCTTACACGGCGCAACATGACGGCCTGTGTCAGGTATTCGAGGAGCTCAGTCGAGGCGTTTGACGAAAGGCTGCGTCGAGCTCGCCGACTCGTGAAACAGATCGGATAAGTACTGGCAAAGCTCGCCCTCCCCGAGCGACGCGGGGACGACGAAGTCGGCATGGCGCCGCCTACCGTCCGCGCCGAGCTGGAACGCCGACCAATTGCCGGGCGCGCCCTTTATGACGACTAGACGGCCGAAAACGTTGAAGCGGTACTGCGGCATTCTCGTGCGCGGCCTCACTCCGGAGCCTTACGCTTCCCGAGTCATTAGATGCACCGAGGGCTCACTTGGTTACAGGCTGGCGGAGAAATCCAGCCGAACCTAGGCCGATCGAGGCCCTTCGGTCAGGGCAGAGGCGCGAGGTCGGGCTCGGCCCAGCCCAAGCGCGCTTCGGCGGATTCCAGGCGCGGGCGCGAATAGAAGCGCAACAGCGCGTGCTTGTCCGCGAGCGGATCGGCGAGCAAAGCCGCCACGCGCTCCGCGGCCGTCTTGTCGGCGTGGCGAGCGGCGAAGGCCGCGAGAAGCTGCACGTACGCACGCGTGACGGTCTCGTGATAGCCGCCCGTGGCCGAGTTGACGGTGCCGTGACTCTCGTTGAGCCGCGAGATCCCGGCGCGCAAGCGCGCCAGCGCGTCGTCACGCGCATAGCGGCTCACGTGCCATAAACCGACGGCGAGATGGGCGGCATGAGTCCACTCGGGCTTCGGCAGGCTGCGCAGCTGCCATCACTCCTGCCCGAGTACCGCCATCCGTCGGATCATCGTCCCTCCTCGTCGTGCCGAGGCCCCGCCGGTTGGCCGGCCAATGAAGCGCGCGCCCCGGCGTCACGCAAGTCGCGAGCGCCACGGCGCGGCTGCGGAGGGCTTCACCCACGGGGGGCACCACCAGCGCCTCGCCGGTGAGGACGGTCTCGCCGTCCTTCTGCACGATCGTATCGAGCACCACCCGCTTCTTGTCGGGGATGATTTCCTTGACCGTCGCGGTGGCGGTGAGGATGTCTCCGGGCAACACGGGGGCGAGCCACCTGAGCGTCTGCGACAGGTAGATCGACCCCGGGCCGGGCAGCTGTGTGCCGAGCACCGCCGAGATCAGGCCCGCGGTGAGAACCCCGTGCGCCACGCGACCGCCGAAGGACGACGCCTCAGCCCAGGCGGCATCGACGTGTGCCGGGTTGTCGTCCCCGGATATCCGTGCGAACGCGTCGATGTCCTCCTGCGAGAAGCTTCCCGACAGGCTGGCGCTATCGCCAACCGAGAGCTGGTTGATTGTCTTTCCAGGTGCGTGGGTGGGAAACGGGTCGGACATGTGGATCTCCCAGGGGTTCGGTGCCGCCGCCGGGGGCCGGCGCCTCTGGCGGGCACTTAGCCTAGATCCACCGATCACATCGTCCAACGGGGCCGTGGGGGGCTGAGTGAGCTCGGCGAGGCCCCGAGCGCAGTGGTTTGCCGCCCGGCGCGCTGCGCCGGGTGAGCCGCGAGAGCGTGAGGCCGATCGCCAGTCTCACCAGGGGTGGCTGCGCCCGCTCCGGGGCCGCTGAACCTGGGGGGCGGGGCGAGCCTGCGCACGTGCTCAGGTACGCAGCGCCACGGCGCGCAGCCGCTCCAGGGCACCGAGGAAGCCCGCCGCCCAAGGCCGGTCGCGGGGCAGGCGCAGGCGGCGGCGGCGACCCGAGCGGATGAGGCGTCCGGGCAGGGCGGGGTAGCGCCGGCGGATCGTCTCGGCCACCACAGCCCCCCCGGCGCCCAGCGTGGGCCTGGGGCAGCCACTCCAACCACCACCACGCCTCGGTCTACGGGCGCAAGGGTCTCTTGGTGGCCGCCGCGGCGGCGCTCCTCATCGGGGCCAGTCCCCCGGTGGTCAACTTCTTCTACGCGCTGGGACGGGGCTAATGCGTCGCGCCCGCGGTGAGTCGCGCACGGGGCGGGGTCGGCTGATCGGCGGCGGCTGCGCACTCGCTCTTCTGCTCTTCGCCCTCGGGCTCCTCACCGGGCGGGCCGCAGTCGCCGCCGTCGGGGCATCAGGGCCAGGTCGCCCAGCACCCGGCCGGGGTCGTGGGCCGAGCGGCGCTCGCGTGTCCCGGCCATCGCACCCGAGAGCCCGGCCGTGAGCGCGAGCCGGTCGGCCAGCTCGCGCAGCACGGCGCTGCCGGCGTGCGCCACCGTGCCCGTGTCATCCGCGACGACTTGTAGCGTCCTCTTGCGCTTCGCGAGCGTCACCTGCACGGTGATCCTCCTGGGCGGGGGGTGATCAGGACTCGACACCCCGATTCTCCCCGCCCAGTCGGACATCTCGCGCGCCCAGCCCCCTCAGGCGCCCCGGGTTACTGCACGATCCGGGTTAGTTGTTCTGCTGGTCGCCCGCTGGGAATCCGCGGTGCTGCAGGATTACTCTCGCCGTACCAGACACCGCCCTTCAGCAATGAGGCCGGGAAGGCTGAGCGCACATCATCTTTGCTCAGTCATCGACCGAGGGGTCCGCCCAGTCGGGTCGGAGTCCAGACAACGGCCGCTGCGTCGAAGTCGCCGCCCGTCTCCGGTCGCATCCAGTCCGACGCCGCATCGTCGATCGCGCAGCCGGCGTTCTTGAGCCGCGTACGGACGGCGAGTCGCTTTGCGGGCTCGTTGGTGAGGCGGACCACGTTGAGGCCAGCGAAGTCCGACGCGGGTCTGACTTCGCCCTACTCGACCAAGAGGGTCCTACTCGGGTCGATGCCCATCGCCATGCCTGCCTCCAGGATGACGTTCTGCCTGGGCTGCCCGCGGAGGAGCACATCATCGTGGTCCTCGTCGGCGAGCCGCGGGAGAAGGCCTGCCTGATCTTCCGCCGTCAGAAGAACTACTACCGCCTGCCCGATGACCATCGCGGCCCGGGCCGCCTCGAGGTTGTGGGGGTGACGCCACCCCCGGTCTCTGCGACAGCGTGCTCCCACTCGATAGGCTCGAGTCCCAGCGCGCGGAGGAAGCTAACAACGCATCCCGCGCGCGCGGGTTGCGTCCGTGAACAACCATCGCGCGTCGAGGGTTCCGTAGGGCATCCAGCGCCGCGGCCGCTCCCGATCCCACAACCGTTGCGGCTTGGCCAGCCGGCCCGGTGATCCACTCGTTCGTGACGTCCTCGCTCGCGGCACGGAGCTGAATGCCGTCCGTTTCGGCCGATAGGGGTTGCCGTGCGGAAGACATGGATGTCCGCCCTGGCGCTGTCGGCGGTCCGTCCGCTCCATGTCACCGGCGCTCCCTGATCCCAAGCCTGCACGATCCGATCCCGGAGCTCCTCTTCCTGGATGTCGAGGAAGAGGTAAGGCTTCCCCCGGGTCTTCCTCTCATCGAAGAACTCGAACATGGAAACGTGGTACGGCACCGGCCGATTCTCATGCCCGCTTCCCTCGACAGCAAGGCCTGTGCACGCTCCTACCACGTCAAAGTGCGCGACAACTGCGCGACAGTGCGCGCCCCTGACGGGCGGCTTAGAGCGGACTTGAGCGGAGGTGGAGCAGGCGCAGACCTCCTGCCGTCTTGACCATCAGATCCCGCTCAGGAAGGGCAGATACACCTCCCCAGCCGGGATCTCGCCGGCGACGTCATCGGTGCTGGGCTACTGCAGCGTGGCGGTGACCGTGATCGCGACGTTGTTGCGGATGGCGTTCGAGATCGGGCAGCCCTGCTCCGCGGTCTCCGCGGCGGACTGGAACCCGGCCTGGTCGAGGCCCGGCACGACCCCGGTGACCTCGAGCTTGGAGTCGGTCACCTGGAACCCGCCGCCCTCCTTGGGGTTGAGGGAGACGGTGGCGACCACGTGCAGGCGCTCGGGCGGGGTGTCGCCGCGGCCGAGGGTGGCCGAGAAGGCCATGGAGTAGCAGGAGGCGTGCGCGGCGGCGAGGAGCTCCTCGGGGCTCGTGCGCCCGTCGGCCTTCTCGACCCGCGACGCCCAGGTCACCGGGAACGAGCCCGCCCCGCTGCTCGCCAACGACACCTCGCCGGAGCCGGTGGTGAGGGCTCCCTCCCACTCGGTCTCCGCCCGACGGTCGGCAGTGGCCACGCGATCCTCCTCGCTCGGTGGGCGCGCCCGTCCGGGCCGCGCGCCCCGGTCGGCTACTCGCTCCAGTCCCCGGACGCCACCGGGGGACCGTAGCGGTTGAGCAGCGCGGCGGGGAGGACGAAGCTCCGGGCCTCGCCGGGCCCGCCCTGCTCGTAGGGCGCGACCACGTCCTCGGGGATGTCGAGGGCGAAGCCCATGCGCTCCTCGCCGTCCTCCGGGCGGTCGCTGAGGACCACCCCGCCGTCGCCGAACCCGCCGCGTCCGGCGATGGCCATGGCCTCCTCGTAGGAGGCGGCGTGATGGTAGAGGCGCAGGCGCGGCGCGTTCGAGTCCACCCGCACGCGCTCGTCCTCCTCGGCGCTGGCGCGCTCGTGCTCCAGGTCGACCACCACGTGGGTGACCGGCAGCGGGTAGCGCTCGCGGGCGCGCTTCACGATGCGCCGCTCGAGCCAGTGGGAGCGGCTGGGCGGGTGGGTGGCGATCACCACCTCGTCCGGCAGGAACACGCGCAGCGCGTCGTCGAGGGCCTGGAGCGGGTCCGCGTCGCCGATCTCGCCCCGGGCCTCGAGCCCCGCGGCGCGCATGGCGGCCACCGACGCGCGCACCCGCTCCTCGGCCTCCTCGCGGCCGGCCTCCGCGTCCGAGGCGAACCAGTGCCCCAGGCGCGATCGAGCCAGGGCCGGGGCGATCACCAGGACCTCGCCGCCGCCGTCCCCGGCGCGGTAGCGCACCTCGTCGCACACCGCCCGGCTCGCACAGGTCTCGTTGGCGATCACCAGGATCCGCCGCCTCGTCGCGGGCATCGACCGACCTCCTCGAGAGCATCGCGTGCGGTTCGGCACATGATGCCACCGGTCCCCGTCCGGGCACCAGGGCCTGATGTAGCCTGCGGCCCCGATGGCCGCCACCGCGACCGAGGCCGCCGGGCCGGGCGCCCCCACCCCGGAGGGCCTCACCGCCCGCCAGGCCGGGTTCCTGGTGGCCGTCCTGGCGTTGAGCGTGCTCACCGGGGTGATGCACTACGCGGGCGTCGGCGCCGTCGCCACGTTCATCGTCGCCGGGGTCGCCCTCGGGGGCCTGGCCTGGGCCATCGGCTTCGCCACCGAGGCGGTGGCCGACCGCTTCGGCCCGGCCGTGACCGGCGTGCTGCAGTCCACCCTCGGCAACCTGCCGGAGCTCTTCGTCGTGCTCTTCGCGCTGCGCGCCGGGGAGATCGTGGTCGCCCAGACCTCCATCGTCGGCTCGCTGTTCGCCAACGCGCTGCTGGTGCTCGGGCTGACCATCCTGGCCGGCGCGTACCACGCGCCCGACGGGGTCATGCACTACACCAAGCGCCTCCCGAACGACACCGCGACGCTGCTGCTGCTCGCGGTGTTCATCATCGTGCTGCTGGGCCTGTCGAACGAGGCGGGGGACCCGGCGAGCCGCCACCCAGGAGGCCATCTCGGCCACCGGTGCGGTCTGCCTCCTGATCGTCTACGCCTTCTGGCTCTTGGGCTACCTGCGGGGGGCGCCCACGACGGAGGCGGCCCGGGGTCACGCCGAGGCCGGGGCGCCCGCGGTCGGGCTGGCGGCGGCCGTCGGCCTGCTGGCCCTCTCGGGCCTCGGGGCCGCTCTGGTCTCGGAGTGGTTCGTGGCCGAGCTCGACCCGGCCGTCCGGCAGCTGGGAGTGTCCAAGGCGTTCACCGGCCTGGTCATCGTCGCCATCGCGGGCAACGCGGTCGAGCACTTCGTGGGCATCACGCTGGCCTGGAAGGGCAAGGCCGAGCTGGCCATCTCGGTGGTCAAGAACTCCGTGGCCCAGATCGCGGCGTTCCTCTTCCCGGCGCTGGTGCTGCTCTCCTTCTTCTTCGCCACGCCGCTCACCTTCGTGCTGGCGCCCGTCTACGTGGGCGCGCTGGCGCTCATGGCCATCTCGGTCTGGCAGGTGACCGGCGACGGCGAGTCGGTCGCGTTCGAGGGCTGGGCGCTCGTGGCCCTCTACGTGGTGCTGGCCGTGGTCGCCTGGTTCGAATAGGGGACCCCTGAGCCGCACGCCCATGCGCTCGCTCCTCCTGCGCCGCCCCCCGGTGGTGGTGGCCCTGGCCTTTGCGGCGGCGATCCTGGTCGGCACCGCGCTGCTGTGGCTCCCCCTGGCCCGCGCGGGGCAGGGCGGGGCCCCGTTCTCGACCGCGCTGTTCACCTCGACCTCCGCCGTGACGGTCACCAGCAGCGTGGTGGTGGACACGGCGACCTACTGGACCCCATTCGGCCAGGCCACGATCATCATCCTCGTCCAGATCGGCGGGCTGGGGATCCTCACCGGCGCGGCCCTGCTCTTCCTGGTGGTGCTGCGCCGGCTCGGCCTGCGCACCCGGCTGGTGGCCCAGGCCGAGACCCCGGGCGTCGACCTGGGCGACCTGCGCCGCATCGTGCTGGCCGTGGGTGCGCTCGCGGCGATCGTCGAGAGCCTGGCCACCGTGATCCTCGCGCTGAGGCTCTGGCTGGCCTACGACTACAGCCTGCCCTCGTCGCTCTGGCGCGGGGTGTTCCTGGCCATCGGCGCGTTCAACAACGCCGGCTTCTCGCTGTGGAGCAACAGCCTCGTCCCGTTCGCCACGGACTGGTGGATGAGCCTGACCGTGGCCTTCACGATCATCATCGGCGGCCTCGGGGTGCCCGTGTGGCTGGACCTCATCCGGCGCGACCGGACACCCCGGCGCCTGAGCCTGCACTCGAAGCTGACGCTGAGCGTCACGCTGGGCCTCCTCGTGCTGGGGACCGTCGCGGTGATCGGCTTCGAGTGGAGCAACCCGGGGACGCTCGGCGCGCTCCCCCCGGCCGCGTGCTGGCCGGGTTCTTCCAGGCCGTCTCGCCGCGCAGCGCGGGCTACAACTCGATCGACTACTCCCAGATCAAGCCCGATACCGCGTTCTCGACCGACGCGCTCATGTTCTTCGGGACGGCCAGCGGCTCGACCGGCGGCGGGATCAAGGTCACGACCCTCGCCGTGCTGATGCTCATGGTCCTGGCCGAGCTGCGCGGCGACCCCGAGGTCACGGCCTTCCGGCGCCAGGTGGCCCACTCGGTGCAGCGCCAGGCCGTGGCCATCACCGTCTTCGCCACCACCGCCGTGTTCGCCGCCGCCCTGGCCATCATGGCGCTGAGCTCGTTCGGCCTCTCGGACGCGGTGTTCGAGGCGATATCGGCCTTCGGCACGGTCGGGCTGTCGCTCGGCGGCACCGGCACGCTCCCGGACTCGGCGCAGGCCATCCTCATCGTCCTCATGTACCTCGGCCGCGTCGGTCCGCTCACGCTCGGCGTGGCCCTCGCCCTGCGCGAGCGCCGCCGCCTGTACCGCTTCCCCGAGGAGCGGCCGCTGGTGGGTTAGTTAGTAGTTAGTGTCCGCGCGTGGCCGCCCCGCACGGAGACATCATGGTGATCGGCCTGGGCCTGTTCGGGCGCACCGTCGCCGGGACCCTGGTCGCGCTGGGCCGCGAGGTCCTCGGGGTCGACCGCGACCCGCGCGTGGTGCAGGCCTGCGCCAACGACCTGACCCAGGTCGTGCAGGCCGACGGCACCGACGTGGAGGCCCTGCGCCAGCTCGGCGCGTCGGAGTTCGCCACGGGCGTGGTGGCCATCGGCGGCGACGTGGAGGCCAGCATCATGGCCACCTACGCCCTGGTCGACCTGGGGCTCGAGCGCATCTGGGCGAGGGCGGTCAGCGAGGACCACGGGGCGATCCTGACCCGGGTGGGCGCGCACCGGATCGTCTTCCCGGAGCGCGACATGGGCCTGCGCGTGGCGCACAGCATGACCGGCCGCACGGTCGACTACCTCGAGCTCGATGCCGGCTTCGCGCTGGTCGAGACGACGGCGCCCCGGGAGCTGGTCGGCCGGACGCTCGCGGCGGCCGAGGTGCGCGCCCGCCACGGCGTGAGCGTCGTCTGCGTCAAGTCCCGGGACGGCGCGTTCGGCTACGCGACGGCCGAGACCGTCCTCCGGTCCGGCGACGTCGTGGTCGTCGCCGGCGAGATCGCGGCGGCCGAGGCCTTCGCGGCGCTTCCGTAGGCTGCGGGCCGTGGACGCCGCCGCCCCCGCGCCGGGCATCCTGCCCTCACAGGCGCTCGCCCGGGCCGTCCGCGAGGGCTGGATCCGCAGCGCGGCCAGCCCGGTCCCCGAGGCCAACGTGCAACCGGCCAGCCTTGACCTGCGCCTCGGCGAGGTGGCCCACCGGCTGCGCTGCAGCTTCCTGCCCGAGGGCGGCGCGACCGTGGAGGAGAAGCTCGAGGGCCTGACCCTCGAGGCCGTCGACCTGAGCGGAGGCGCGGTGCTCGAGCGCAACCGCCCGTACCTGATCCCGCTGCTGGAGGAGCTCGACCTGCCCGCCGGGGTGCGCGGCAAGGCCAACCCGAAGAGCTCGACCGGCCGCCTGGACGTGTTCACGCGCGTGATCACCGACCGCGGCGAGCGTTTCGACGAGATCCGCCAGGGATACCGCGGGCGCATGTACCTCGAGGTGGTCGCCCGCTCCTTCGCCGTCCGGGTGGAGCCCGGGCTGTCCCTCAACCAGCTGCGGCTGAGCCGCGGCGACGCGCGCATCGCCGACGCCGAGATCGTCGCCCTGCACCGCGAGGAGCCGCTGCTCTTCGACGACGGCCGTCCGGTGCCCGCCGAGGCGCTGGCCCTGGCCGACGGCCTCTTCCTGCGCCTCGACCTGACCGGCGACGAGGGGGTGGGCTACAAGGCGCGGCGCAACGCCGGGCTGCTCGACCTCTCCCGGATCGGGGCCTACGAGACGGCCGACTTCTGGGAGCCGGTGCGCGCCGAGGCCGGGCGCCGGGTGATCCTGGAGCCCGAGGAGTTCTACCTGCTGCTGTCGTGGGAGGGCGTGCGCATCCCGCCCGGCCTGGCCGCCGAGATGACGGCCTACGACCCGACGGCGGGCGAGCTCCGCACCCACTACGCCGGGTTCTTCGACCCCGGGTTCGGGTACGGGGCCGAGCGCGCCGGCACGCGGGCGGTGCTGGAGGTCCGCGCCCACGACGTGCCGTTCATGGTCGAGCACGGCCAGAGGGTGTGCAAGCTGGGCTTCGAGCGCATGTCCGAGCCCCGGACCTGCTCTACGGACGCGACATCGGCTCCTCGTACCAGGACCAGGAGCTCACCGTGTCCAAGCACTTCCGGCCGTCCGCCGGTGGCGGGCGGGTCCCGCTCCGCTGAGCGTCCGCCCGCCGCGCCGGCGCCGCTCGACTCCACGATGGTCGCCGTCGCCCTGAGCGACCTGGGCCTTCGTGTCGGCGGCGGTGACGGCCCTGGCCGAGGACTTCGTGCACTTCGGCCTGCCGGCGGCGCTGCGGCGGCCGGGCCGGCCGTTCGCGGGCGCGTCGCTGCAGGCCGGCGCCGTCAAGGCCGCGCCGTCCGGGGCGATTGGGGCGGCCGCCGTCCTCGACCGTCAGCTCGGCCGCGGGGCCGCCGGGCGCCCGGGCTCGACCCGCTCCACCGATCCTGGCGGAGCGCCGAGGACACTCGAGCACCGGGCGCGGAAGCCGGCCGGATCGCCGCTGCAGGAGAAGCGGCACCGGCCGCCGCCGGGCCGCCTGCGCAGGAGGCCGGCGCCCAGCAGCACGTCGCGCACGTCGCGGGCCAACTCCGGGCCGCCGGTGACGAGGCCGACGCCCGGGAGGGCCTCCCGGAACGACGCCTCCGCCGCCGGGTAGTGGGTGCAGCCCAGGATCGCGGTGTCCACTCCGGCGGCCCGCAGCGGCGCCGCGAACCGCCCGGACCAGCGCCGACACCCCGCGGACCCGGGATCGCCGTCCTGGAGTGCCGTCGCGAGCCCGGGCAGGCGACGCTGGTCAGCTCGACGACCGGGTCCAGCGCCCGGAGCGCCGTCCCGTAGGACCCCGAGGCGATCGTCGCGGGGGTGGCCAGCAGGCCGATCCGTGGTTGCGGCTCGCGCGCGCGGGCGCGAGGGCCTCGGGCCCGAGACCACGCCCCGGACCGGCACGTCCGACCGGCGCTCCAGCGACCCCAGCGCGACCGCGGTCGCCGTGTTGCAGGCCACCACGACCAGCTTGGCCCCCTGCTCGCCGAGCCAGTCGGCGATCGCGAGCGCGCGCGCCGTGACCTCGGAAGGGGACCTCTCCCCGTACGGGAACCACGCCGTGTCGCCGAAGTAGACGAAGTCCTCCCCGGGCAGGCGCACGCGGAGCGCCCGCAGGATCGAGACCCCGCCCACGCCGGAGTCGAAGACCCCGATCGGCGACCCGGCCGTGGGCCTGGGGCGGAGGGATCGCCTCAGGCCTTGTGCGGCCGCACGAGGTGGACGGCGCAGGGGGCGTGGTAGGCGATGTAGCCGGCGAAGCTGCCGAGCACGACCCGATCCGCGAGGCCCCGGTGCGCGGAGGCGACGATGAGGTCCACGTCGTGAGCCTCGCACCAGCGGCATACCGCGACGCCGGGGTGGGCCGCCTTCAGCAGGACGGCTTCCGCCCCGGAGAGCCGGGCGGCGGTCACCTGGAGCCACCTGCGGGCCCCCTCGAGGCCCTCCACCAGAGATCAGCTCTGCGGCTCGATGCCCCACGCGGGCGGGTCGACGACGTGCACGACGCTCAGACGGCCCGGCCCCAGACCACTCAGCCGGTCGGCCTCGCCGAGCACCGCGTCCACGTACGGGGAAGCGGGCCACACAGGCGGCGATATGGCGGTAGGGCCGGCTCACCGCGGGCCTCGGCGCCGGCGCTCCGGCTTCGGCTTTGCCGAGTCGCGGATCGGTGTCCGCTCCGTTGTCCCCGCGGCGAAGGGCGGCTTTGCTTGCCACGGCGGGCGGCCGAGCGGCCTGCCCGCGCGAGGGCGCAGCGGCCGGGCGGAGGAGCCATGGCGACGGGGACGACGGGGTCGGCGGGGACGGACGAGGCGGAGCTGATCCTCCGCCCCGGCCGGCCCGACGACGCGGAGGCCATCGCCGCGCTCATCGAGCGCGACAACCGGCGTCCCGCGGACCGGGCCGAGATCGGCGGCTGCTCGCGGCGCATCCGAGCGTGGTCGCCCACGAGGGCGGCGAGCTGGTCGGGTTCATCTACTCCCGCCCCTTCTCGCCCGACATCCTGGAGCTGCGGAACATGGCCGTCGCCACCGCCGGCGGCGCCGGGGCGTGGGGCGGCGTATCGCCGAGACCATCGAGGCCGAGGTGCGCCGTCGCGGCTATCACGCGGTCATCGGCGCCAACTGCTGGCTCCACCAGGGGGCCAGCCGCGACCGGGCCGCCGCTGCCCGTGCCTTCTGGCTCAACATGGGCTGGCACATCATCTTCGCGACCGAGGGCTCCGTCGTCCTGGCCAAGTGGCTCCAGCCGGGTTGACCTGAGCCGACGGCGCAGGGGCGGGCCCACCTTCCTCGCGTCCAACCGCTGCGATCCCTCCATCGCTCCTCCGTCGGGGGTCGCAGGATCGCAGAGCCCAACCGCCCGACCATCGGCCTGATCACGGGGCGGCTCTTCGGGGTTCCCGCGACCCCGGTGGCGCGCGCTCTCCGCGCGATGTGGGCCGGATGACCCGATTTCCGGCTACGGCCATTGCCGAAAACGGTTGCGCCGGGTAGCGTCAGGTCGCCTTCGATGAGAGATTCGGTACACCGAAGGTCACTCCCCGCCGAGCCCCAGGGGCCCCGTATGTCCTACGAGAAGACCCTCCTCCTCGGCGCCATCGCCGGGCTTCACGATCTTCCTCGGGCTGCCGCTGGCCCGCCTGCGCCACGTGGCGAGCGGCACCCGCCTGGCGGCGTGCATGGCCTCGGCGGGCGTGCTGGCCTTCCTGCTTCTTCGACGTCGTCGAGCACTCGCAACGAGATCGTCGAGGGGGCGCTCGAGCAGGCGAAGGCGGGCGAGGCCTCCTGGGGCCGCTTCGCCGGGCTGCTGGCGATGACCGTCGTCGGCTTCGGCGCCGGCCTGGTGGGCCTGGGCGCCCTCGAGGGCCGGGTGCTCGGCCGCACGCCCCCGCCGATCGCCGGCGGATCGCAGGCGCTCGTGCTCGAGGGGCTCGCCGCTGGCCACGCTCGCGCGCCCGGTGCCGAGCGCGCTGCGCATGGGGATGCTGATCGCGATCGCCATCGGCGTGCACAACTTCAGCGAGGGCCTCGCCATCGGCGTCTCCGCCCACGCCGGCGAGGTCGCGCTGGCGACGACGCTGATCGTGGGCTTCGCCCTCCACAACGCCACCGAGGGCTTCGGCATCATCGGCCCGCTCGACGCGGACACGCCGCCCGTCCTGGCGCTGGCTCGCGCTCGCCGGCCTGGTCGGCGGCGGCCCCGCTGCTCGTGGGCGCCGCGCTCGGCTACCGGGTGGAGTCGGAGGCGCTGCAGCTCGCCTTCCTCGCCCTCGCCGCGGGCGCGATCCTCTACTGCGTCCTCGAGATCTGGGGCCGCGCGAAGCGCCACCTCACGCCTAACGCTCGCCACAACCTTCGTCAGCGTGGGCTTCTTCGTGGCCTTCGGCAGCGAGCTGATCATCGACCTGGCCAGGGGCTGACCGTCCTGAGCGCGTGCGCCAGGTCGGCGAGCGTCGCGATCACGTGGTCCGCGTGCCCCAGCTCGTCCGCCCACGGAGGTGGTGGCCGCCGACACCACGCATGCCCGTCCAGCCCGGCCCGGACGCCGGGGGCGTCCTCCAGCACCACGCAATCGGCGGGACCGCGCCGAGCCGCGCGGCGGCCAGCAGGTAGCCCTCCGGGTCGGGCTTGCCCGCCCGGACGAGCTCGGCCGTGATCATCACCCGCGGCTCGGGCAGGCCGGCGGCGGCGAGCCGGGCCCGCGCGAGCGCGCCTGAGCAGGAGGTGACGACGGCCAGCCGCTCGGGCGGGGTCCCGGCGAGCAGGGCCGCCGCGCCGGGGAGCGCGGTCACGTCGCCCGCGTCCTCGACCTGCCAGGCCTCCACCATCGCGGCCTCGGCGTCGACGTCGCCGTCGCCGGCCAGCACGGCCACCACCTCGCGGCTCGGCCCGGCGAAGGTGGCGGCCAGGACCCGGTCGAGGGGCAGGCGGTGGCGGTCGGCGAAGCGCTCCCAGGCGCGCACCACCGACCCCCGGGAGTCGACCAGCACGCCGTCGAGGTCGGACAGCACGACGAGCGCGGTCTCAGGCACTCGGCGCCCCCTCCAGCCGGGAGCGCGCGCCGCCGGCGGCCTCGCGCGGACGGACGGTGGGGACAGCAGGGCGACCCCGCCGGCGAGGGCGGCGACGAGGGCCAGCGCGGCGGGCAGTCCCACGGCGTCAGCCAGGAACCCGATCACCGGGGGCCGGCCAGCAGGCCGAGGTAGCCCAGGGTGCTGACCGCGGCGATGCCCTGGCCGGACGGGGTCCCGGGCGTCGTGCCGCCGGCGCGGAACAGGGTCGGGACCACCGGGGCCAGCCCCAGGCCCAGGGCGGTGAAGCCCAGGATGGCCGCCCGGGCGGTCCAGGGCGAGGGCCAGCGCGAAGCCGCCGCCCGCCACCAGGCCGCCCCCGCAGCAGCAGCCCGACCGGCCCCCAGCGCTCGGTCAGCCGGTCGCCGGCGACCCGGCCGGCGGTCATGGCGAGCGCGAAAGCGGCGTAGCCGGCGGCGGCCACCCCGCCCCGGTGCCGAGCGGCTCGTGCAGGTAGACCGCGCTCCAGTCGGCGGCGGCGCCCTCGGCGAACAGGCAGCAGAACGCCGCCACCCCCACCAGCACCAGGGTGCGCGGCGGCCGGACCAGCAACCGCGGGGCGCCCGCCGTGTCCTCGCCGGCCGGCAGCAGGCGCGACGACCAGGCCAGCGCCCCGCCGAAGACGCACGAGGGCCACGAGGGAAAAGTGCAGGCGCACGTCGATCCCGCCCCCGGCCATGAGGCCTCCGATGAGCGCTCCCAGGAGCCCGCCGACGCTCCACGCCGCGTGGAACGAGGACAGGATCGGCCGGCCGCGCCGGCGCTCCACCGCGACCCCGTGGGCGTTCATGGCCACGTCCAGCGTGGCGTTGGTCACGCCCAGCGCGAGCATCGCCCCGATCAGGGCCGGCAGGCTGCCGGCGAGGGACACGCCCACCAGCGCGAGGGCCTCGGCGGCGATGGCCGCCCGGGTGACCGGCCGGCTGCCGAAGCGCGCGATTAGGAACCCGGCGGCGGCGAAGGCCAGGAGCGCGCCGGCGGCCAGGCCCAGGAGCGCCAGCCCGAGCCGCCCCGAGCTCAGCGCCAGGTTGCCCTTGATGGTGGGGAGTCGCGAGGCCAGCGTCCCGAACATGACGCCGTTGACCAGGAAGACGGCCGTCAGGGCGACGCGGGCCGACGCCACCTCGCTCGGGCCCGGCTCACGACAGCACCAGCTCGACGCCGAGCGCGCGGTAGCGCGCCAGGGTCTCCTCGGGCGCCGAGCGCTCGGTGACCAGGTGGGTCAGCTCGGACATCGGGGCGACGACATAGGGGCCCGCCGGTGTCGAGCTTGCCCGCGTCGGCCAGGGCCACCACCCGGGCCGACGCCTCGATCATCGCGCGCTTGGCGTGGCGCTCCTCCAGGTCGGTGGTGGTGATCCCGACCTCGGGGTGCAGGCCGCAGACCCCCAGGTAGCAGAGGTCCGCGCGCACCGTTCGCAGCGCCTCGACGGCCGCCGCGCCCACGGTCACCAGCGCCGACTTGTCGAGCGTCCCGCCGGCCAGCGTGACCTCGACGCCGGGGTGGTCGGCGAGCGCGAGCGCCACCGGCGGGCTGGTCGTGATCACGGCCGCCGTCAGGTCCCGGGGCAGGTGACGCGCGACCTCCACCGCGGTGGTCCCGCCGTCGAGCACGATCACGTCGCCCGACCGCGCGAGCCCGGCCGCCGTCCGCGCGATGCCCGCCTTGGCCGCGACCTCGCGCCCCCGGCGGGACGCGTAGTCCCGGGGCGCGACGGGCGGGGGCAGCGCCCCGCCGTGCACGCGTTGCAGCAGTCCGGCCCGGGCCAGCTCGTCGAGGTCGCGGCGCACCGTGTCGGGCGACACCCCGAACTCCGCGCTGAGCTCGGCGGCGAGCACCTTGCCCTCGGCGCGGAGCAGATTGAGGATCAGCCGCCGCCGCTCGGCGCCGAGCGCCACCGGTCCGCGGCTCTGGGTGCCCATTGCGGCATTATGCGGTATTGCGCGGCTCATTGCAGCATTGTGCGGTGACGAGGCGCGGGAAACCGGCGCGCCGGGGCGGGCTAAGGTGGGTCGGGTGCTCGAGCTCCACGGCCTGACCCGCCGTTACGGCAGCACCCTCGCGCTGGACGACCTCAGCTTCCAAATCCCGCCGGGCACCCTCTTCGGCTTCCTCGGTCCCAACGG
>CAVQPJ010000013.1:0-1310041 GCA_963714705.1 uncultured Gammaproteobacteria bacterium | reverse complement strand
GAAGGCTGCAATGTGTCGCTCGATCGGTCTGTAACGGCGATCGCTCCTCGGGCGCGCGGCAGAGTACACTCGCTCCCCACCAGAGACGGCGAGCCTGCATTTCACAGCGCCCTAGACGTACCCCCGGCTTCCGCCATTGAACACACCGAGCCAGATTTCTTTCCAGGTCGACGCCGCAATCATCGATCGGCTGGGTCGGGAACTTGTCGCGACACAGGAGACGGCACTGATCGAGTTGGTAAAGAACAGCTTCGACGCTGACGCCACTAAGGTTGACGTGGTGTTTTTCTTCGGAAAGAGCGTGAAGGCGACGGCCATGGAGATCCGCGACAATGGAAGCGGCATGGGCCGTGATGAACTGGTCGACGGGTTTCTTCGCCTCGCAAGCGGGCTCAAGGTCGAACACCCAATATCTCCGAAATTTGCGAGGCGACGGGCTGGACGAAAGGGTATCGGGCGGTTTCGGCCCAAAGGCTTGGGCACCGCATGGCTCTGCAACTTATACCGGGGTTGGCAAAACTGCTTATAGGCTGAAAGCCGACTGGGACGAATTCGCTGCGGGGAAGCATTTGCAGCAGGTTTTCGTGACCTTGGAGGAGGTACCACCGGGATCCCAGGCGCACGACGATCCGGATAGAAAGCTGCGAGAGATGAGTGGAACGGCACTCAGCTGCGTCAAGCGTGGGAAGGCGTTCTCGCATTGCAGCAGCCTTTTCCCGTTGCGCCGATCAAGGAAGACGATGGCGCGGATCCGGGTTTCGTCGTCCGCTTTCTCAGAGTCAGAGGTAATTAACCATGAGGCTGTTGTCGCCGATATCCAATCTGAAGTACTCCAGCACCTTCACGCGACAGTTGAACTAGAGGTTGATAAGAAAGGCCGTGCTCGCTGGCGCTTCTTCCAAGAACACGTTCGGGTCGCCAAGGGATTGGCAGCCGGTCCACCACGCCGCATCGGGGGGATTCCGACTCGCCTCCCCCGTACACGCACCTGCGCAATGTTCCGATCAAGGCGCACTACGGCGTAATCCAGGCGAGCCTGTTACCCAAGGTCGCTTTCTCAAGAATCCGTGAAGTACTAACGCAGCAGGGGGGCGTTCGGCTCTACAGGAACGGTTTCCGTGTCGTGCGATACGGAAGTCCAGGCGACGACTGGTCGAGGCTCGACGAGCTATATGCCAAACGATCGTTTCTGTCACCGATCGCAAATAGAAACTTCATTGGTATCGTCGAGTGCGTGATCCTGAAGGGCATGTTTTTGAGGAGCACACCTCAAGAGAGGGTCTCATTGAGACACCTGCCTTCCTAGAACTGAGAGAGCTCGGTACCGCGGTTCTGATTACTGCCGTGACTCACGCGTATCAGAAGATCGGGGAAGGAAAATCAGGGCAGGCACGAAACGACAGAAGAGCGGGCCATCTCCAGAAGATGTCGATGCAGCCGTCACGGCGGCTCGGGAAGCTGCGGCGGCTGCTGTACGCGATGGTGCACCTGAAGCGGCCCAACTTGCAGCAAGACAGGCTGTTGTCGCAGCGCGTCTACTGGAAGGCCAGCAACACGAGGTAGAGGCGGCGAAAGCCAAACTGGCAGACGAGGCTGCCATCCTAAGGCTTCTCGCAACCCTCGGTATGACAACAGCTGAGTTCAGTCATGAGACCGGAATGACTTTTGACGCCTTTCGACTCGACTTCGAGCGAGTGTTTGAAGCTGCAAAAGCGCTGGAATCCCGGTGATCAACGTCTGATTGATCATACTGATAGGGCTCGCCGAATGCTGACGCGTCTCGATACGCTGACGTCATATCTAAACAGCCTAGCTGGCGCTCGCGCCGCTCGGGCATCCGCCAGTGAGTACTAGCAAAGTGTTACAGGAATTCGAACGTGGAATGCGTGCTCAGGCTTCGTCGCAAAACATAACATTTGAGGTGGAAATACCCAGCTACGATCCTCTGTTCTGCAACGTCCGATGCACGAAGCAGAGGTCGCATCGGTCCTTCTGGAGACACCTACACCAACGCGGTGAAGGCGCTCAAGCGTGCTAGACGCCGTCGGCATATCCATGTATCCGCGGACAGGGCTACTCACGAAGGTAGAGAGATGATTCGTATTCTTTTCTCAGATACCGGTGACGGAATCCCGCCGGACCCTAGAAGAACGAATTTTTGAGGCGTTTTTTACGACACGAACGGCACCGCCGGCGAGCGCATCCGACCTGGAGCATGCAACTGGCACTGGTTTGGGGCTTTGGATTGTTAAGCAGATCGTTTCCAGTGCGGAGGGAGTCGTCCGTGTTGTCCGCCGCCGACAGAGTTTAGTACATGCATTGAAGTCCTCTTGCCGGCGGAGGCAGCGCCATCATGACTTGGCTGTTCGTTGATGATGATGCGGACGCGGCAAACGCATTTGCCAAGGGAGCCCGCCGCAGGCCCAACACCAGTAGTCGTCAATGCAGTGGCCCCGATGACGCCAGAACGTCGCTCCTCGCGCACAAGACTTGCCGGCTGGCGTGCTGATGGACGTCGATCTTTCGAGCATCGTCGGCGAATTGGGGTCAGGACCCGGTTTGGCTCAGGACTTGCGTGTCAAGCAGCGCGCGAAAGCAATCGGTGAGTTTCCGATAGTTCGGTTCGCCGCTCGCGGGCCAATCGAACGCCACGTGAAGGGTGATCCGGGAAGCGACGATCTCTTCGATTTGAAGATTCCTAAGGAAGCGCTTACCAGAGATCGAGGCGCGGTTCAGTTGTCATTGCTGGGGCTCGAGGCGGTGTACGCGGGCTTGAAGGAATGCGATGTCTTCGGCAAGGACGTGTTGACCAAGATGCTGTCCCTACCGCGGGAGAAGCTAGCTGGCTGGTCGGACACGGCGTTTCACGAGCGCATCCTGTCGGCCCTGCATACAGCTCCCCACGTTGGTGCCGGTGCCTTGGATGCGCGGCTTTCTTTACTCCAGCCGGCTTGCTCATCGATCAAACTCTGCTTGGCATCAGATTGGGGATCGATGCTTCCAGATCTGATGGCTGGTCGAACTTAGTTGAGAGCCTACCCTTCCGTTACAAAGGGATTGGATCTGAACAATACCGCCGATGGTGGGCCCGCGGCCTTGATGATTGGTGGTTTGAAACCATGGGCTTGTGAACGTCCATTGTTCTCTCTTTCCCTGGCGAGCGAGTCGACGTACTACGCACGAAGTTCGACTCAATCGTTCCACTATCAATGCCAACGGGTAACGCTGGAGATAAACCGTGGAACCTTTCGGCGCCCTAAGCATGGAAGGCGAACCTCCAGAGTTTATTCCGGTAGATCCGGGGGAGGCTGTAAGACTCACGCCCCAGGCTGATCAGCCCGTATGGGTGGATCCAATGTATGCCTCGCTGAGGCGTGCCCTTCAAGAGAACAACGACTTCCGCTTGAGTCGACCGGACCTTAATAGGCTGCAACCGAAGCATCAGGGTCGACGGAAGTGACATGGAAGTCGTTCCCGACCGAAGTCGCCTTGTTTGCGGCGCAACTCGGTCGGGTCGCTGAGATGCGCGACGAACCGCCAATAGTCTGACGTTAAGCAAGGCGCGTTCGACAATTCTTGGCGTCGCGACATGAGCGTCAGGTCCGCCGAACCCGTACCGCTGCCTGTACCCCGCGACAAGGCGCTTCACCCCCAGCATTGCGAAGTAGCAGATGCTGGAACTGTTCTTCCAATTTCAGCTAGGAGACATCGAGACGACCAATTTGCCCGTCCTCGCCCAGTTCCAAGTCAGGATCAGCGGCGCTGCAATCTATGATCGAGTGCTTGGTTGACTTGGAAATCACCTGGCGCGTCGACACACATGGTTATGCCGGATCTCCCCGTGAGCCGCACGCCTTCATTCATTTCCAGCGCGGAGGGTATGCTCAGGACGGCTGGACTTCGCACGGTTCCTACGTCCCTGGGCCGGCGCTACCGGAGACTGCCGGCCCCGTATGGCGCGGACTACTGCAGTCGCCTGGGCCGCGCATCCCGCTCCTTCCGTTTTGCCCCTGTACTCGCCATCGATTTCGTGATTGGTCAACACGACGGCGACGTTCTTCCGGCGTCTTCGCGGCATGCCGGATACTCCGAAATCATCAGGGAAGCGCAGGACCGTCTTTGGGGGCCGTTTTTTGATGGGATGTCCAACAGGGCTTTACGAAAGCACTGGCTCAGGGACCTGTTGGTGTAGTCTTTGTTTCAATGATCAGATCGAGCAGCACCGAAGATATACGGCATTGAAAACCAAAGCCTGGCTGAGTGCTCTGACATGAGACCCAACGGACCGCCGCATTTACGGAAGCTGTGCGCCACTGGTGGATGGCAAAGAAAAAGAACAGCAAAGATGTGGGGGCGGCTGAGGCGGGAATGTCGAGCGCCAATCTCGCCGGCGATACGATGCACGGGTTCCGCGACACAATAGTTGCGAAGCTGGTCGAGGCGGGATTGCCCGAACTGACATTTTCTCTGGAGGGCACCTTGCTGGACAGCCTTCTAACCTCCCGTCCTATTTTCGCGCGTCCAAAAACTGGGATGTCATCGTTTGCCAGAACAGTCTGTGCAAACAGTTGACCGAGAAAGCGACGATCCGACAAAGCAGCCACAATTGCTGGCGGCAATAGAGTTCAAGTCGCAGGAAGGGTCGATCGGCAAGAACCAGAACAACCGGATTGAAGAGAGTATCGGTAATGCGGCTGATTTTTGGGCGAGCTATGAGAACAAGAACTTTCTTCATCTCCAACCGAGGCCTTGGCTTGGTTATCTGTTTGTAGGGCGGTATGACGAGGCTGATCTCGACACGCGCGTGCAGATCAAACAGCCACCACTTCCCAGCGGATCCAATCTTCGACGGTGCAGATCCAAACGAGCGCCTCACCAAACTCCGGTACGGCGGACCGTCTTACGCGCAGAGGTACCAAATATTCCTGAACGAATGATCGCTAAAAAGCTGTACGACGGAGCTTGTTTCATCGTGACGAACGAGAAGATTCGGGATACAGACAACAACCATCTTTGTCTCTTCCCGGACCTGTCTGGTGACAGGTTTGTCGATTTGCTACTTCGGCATGTGACGGCCTACTACGTCCGATGAAGAAGCCACAAACGATTCTGCGGTGCAATGCAGAACAGCGCACGGAAAACATGTCGAGGACCAAATGGCTCGAACCCAACGGCGATTGCGTTCGGCGAAAGCTAGTCTAGGAACCGGACTGTGTGCGGTCTCCCGCTGTCCGTAGCACTGTTCCATCGTCTCTCTCTTAGGCCATAGCTTCGGAGAGTCGCTCGCTCGATCGTCACTGGATCGCGGGCGTTCGCGGCCGAAATCAAAGTACTACGCAAGCGTTTTGGCACGTCCTTCCACTGGGGGACACGTATGCGTCGGAGATACTGAGCCTGAAAGCGTAGAAAGCCGCCGCGCATCCGGGTTGAGTATGTCTCGATGAACAGGCGAGTGACCGACGAAAGCAGCACGGCCTGCAGTGCTCTTAGATCCCATGTCTCTGACGTGACGAAGTAAAGGTTGTGATGCGGATAGAGCTCGCCAGGCTCGAACGCGATATTCGCTTCCCCTTTGATATCTGGGATGAGCAGCTTGGGCGTTGTCGCGATAGTCGGCGTAATGCGGTCGATCGTGCGATACCAGTTCGCTGGAGCCCTTCTTGCGCAATGCCGTCCGGCTATTGCCTCTCGGTGGGTTTCAAGGTATGTGCGGAGCCGCGGGTAATCGCCGAGATCTACCAATCCGCCGCTTTCGGCGAATCGGTTAATCACTCCTAGTCCCTGCCACCTCACGGTCCCATCAGCGATATCTTTCGTCATTACAAGCTTCAGCTTTCGGTCTGATTCGACGTCGAGATCTTCAAACGGACCGATGAAGGCTCTATCCGCGCCCGTGGCCACACCGATGCCGACCTTGCATCCAGCGTCTTCTAAGTTGGGGAAGGCCGGCTTCACCAGTTTGCGCACAAGGCCGGTTTGGCGAAGAGGAGTGCAAAACCCATGGCTCTGAGCCAGACGCGATGCCTTTTAGCGTGCACACAGCTCGTTGATTCCGAGGCCGAGTCGTGTGTCAGGAGCTGATGTGAGAGGAGACGCAAAGCGGTCGGCTCCACTCGCGGTCGTCGAGCGACTCTGGTTTCATCTCCATTCTCGCGTGCAATCACCGTGATGGCGGGATATGCGATGACCTCCGAATGAAATGCAGGGGTGTCAACCATGTCAATGTAGATCTTGAGGTGAAACTGCTCAGCCACCAACTTACGAAGTTGAGTGCCGTAGCGATTTTTCATCCAGCGATCTGCGCATATGAACCCGAGCGCGCCTCGATCGGCGAGCAGAGCAGTCAACGCTACGAATAAACGGAACGTAAAGATCCGCGCGATCGTAGATGGTCTTGTACCTGTTGCGGTACTCGGTGCAAGAAGCGTCACGGTATCAATTCCTGGCGAACGTATGGTGGATTGCCAACCACAACGTCGAACTCGTCACGGGAGGCCGGTCAACAAGAAATCACCATTGACTAGCCACGCGTCGACCAACAGCGCCGCCTCAGGCTGGGCTAGACCTCTGGCTACGAGTAGGTCAAACGTGCGAGCCTTGGTTTCAAGGAAGGTGGCGCGATGCAGTTCTACCGCGCGGATACTGTCAGCCAAGGCGACGAGGAGGTGGCGTTCCCAGCTTCCCACGCAGTCAGCAACCTCTCGATCGCTGGCAATAGGAAATCGCCAGCGCCAAAGCTTGGCTCCAAGAGACGTAATTTGGGTAGCGCCTTGTCCGCGGTGTATCCGGTGAGATCAAGCAGGAAATCGACGACTTCGCGACGGGTGAAGATGGCGCCGCGAGTTTCGACGCCGCTGGCTGTCGCGAGCAGTTCGACTGCTGCGGCGATCTCCGGGAACACCGAAAACGACTGCTGTTGAAACAATCTCTGCTTCCTTCGCCTGCTGGGTGGCTACTTGGTTGGGTGGCCAGGGATCACGTAGGCACTACGATCTAGACGCTCAAGTCCTGTTGGGGGATATCGGACCACGAGGCCTGAATTGCGACCCAAGTGTCGTGCTACGTTAGCGGGCGTGTCATTCCACCCAATGCTTTCGGCTCGTCTGAGTCTGGAGTGGGCGAGCCTAGCTCGCCATCGGGATTCGTTAAGCCTACTGTCGCCGTCGGTGAGATCAAACATCAGAAACTTGTGAGACGCACCAGAAGATGTTGTTGCCGATCTCGAGCGATAGACTCGGATGGAACCTTTTTTGAAGTTCGCGGCTGCAGCTCGTCGGCAGCGTATAGAATCACCATGGTTCAAACGCCAGGAGGCGTCAAGCATGTCAGCCGACCGGATTTGGCCAGTGGTGGGACAGACTCGTTCACAAAGCATCCAAGCATTCTGCGCCCGTTGTGGCAGAAGTGGTCGCCGTGGATCTCGAGCGCAAGAAGGTAAGTGTGCGCATCGGCTCGCAGACGTACCCGTCCCTGTCCACGGCCGCAGGAGCGATCACTGGTCATCCCACGAATGGCTGGGTGTATTGGGGCCTTACGCCGAAGAGCTAGTCAACTCGTCCGTCGTGAGGCGCCGGAGCAGCTCTTCGGGAACGCGATGTCGATCGACGCTCCGTCGGCGACGTGCTCATCGTTCCGCGCCGCCACGTCGCATCGTGGCGCGAGCTCACGGCGGGCGAGAAGACCGTGATCCCGCGCTACCACGGCGACACTAGCGCCCCGCGCGGCGGCGTGCGCTGGGTGCTCCCTGACAAGCCGCCTACTGTCAGAGCACCGATCAGTGACCGACAAGCCGATCGGCGAGCTTGAGTTCCTGCGGAAGGCCCAACGCCTGCTCACCGAAGGCGACTTCGTCGCGACGTACAAGTTCGCGCTGCTGAACGCGCTCGCGGATCTGTGCCTTGAGCGCGAGCCCGCGGCCGACGGTTCGCTGCGCGTGCCCGTGATCGCCGAGAAGTTCATCGAGTACTACTGGCCGCAGGCGCGCCCGTATCGCGAGCGGGAGGCGCCGGGTTCGTGCTGCAGCAGAACACCGGGCGGCAAGCCTCGGTGATCAACGCGCTCGTTGGCGGCTCGTATCCGACAACCCGGTCTGGCACCCTGTACGCCGTTTTCTGGTGGCGGCAGGAAATTGTGATGGTTGTCCATCTGGCCGCCGGACCGCCGTCTACTAGCGGCTCAACCATGGCGTCGACTACGTGGCTGCCCTAATCCCATCGCTGAGCTCATGTAAGTCGCGCATGACGCGCGGCGAACGCCGCTTTGCCGAGCGCCTCGAAGCGAAGCTCGAAGACGACTACCTGATCTGGTACGACGTGCCAGTCGGTCGAAAGGCGCGCCATCCGGACTTCATCGTCTTCCATCCCCGCCGGGGCGTCTTGGTGCTCGAGGTCAAGGACTGGCGCACCGACAACATCCGTTCCATCAACCGGGCGCAAGTGGAGCTTCTTACTCCGGAAGGCATCAAGCACCAACTCAATCCTTTCGAACAGTCTCGTCAGCTTGCCGAGCAGGTGGCCGATCTGCTGCAAGCGGACGCCCTGCTGGTCAACGCGCCTGACGATGCGCGCCGCGGCAAGCTCTGCTTTCCCTGGAGCTTCGGTGTCGTGCTGCCGTTCATCACGAGGAAGCAGTTCGAAGAAGCAGAGCTACGCGAAGTCATCCCCGAGCACCGCGTCATCTGCGCCGACGAGATGCATGAGGGCGTCGACGCTGAGGATTTTCAGAAGCGCCTTTGGCAAATGTTCCCGTGGTGGCCAGCCAAGCCGCTGTCGTTGCCTCAGATCGAGCGGTTGCGTTGGCATCTTTTCCCGGAGATCCGCATCGCGTCTCCTGAGCAAGGCTCGCTACTTGCTGACGACGTTCCCAACCTGATCCGCGTGATGGACGTCGAACAGGAGCGCTTGGCCCGCGGCTTGGGTGACGGTCATAGGGTCATCCACGGCGTGGCCGGCTCCGGCAAGACGATGATTCTCGTCTATCGCTGCGCCCATCTTGCGAAATTGCTGAGCAAACCGATTCTCGTGCTCTGCTACAACAAGACGCTCGCGGAGCGCTTGGCTACTGTGATCAACGCGAGGGATGGGGGTCAGCATGTTCATGTCCGCAACTTCCACGCATGGTGCCGAGATCAGCTTGCGCACTACCACTGTGTCATGCCCCCCGCGACGACTGACCGCGACGCGTATGCGAAGGAATTGGTGGCTCGGCTTGGCGCGGCGTTGGCAAGCGGGCAGGTGCCTGATGGCCAGTACGGTGCCGTGCTCGTAGACGAAGGTCACGACTTCGAGGCCGATTGGCTGAAGATCGTCGTCAAGATGGTCGATCCAGCAGACCAACTCGTTGTTGGTTCTCTACGATGACGCGCAGTCGATCTACAAGCGTCGCGGCGCCTTCAGCTTCCGCAGCCTCGGCATCAACGCCCAAGGCCGAACGACGATCCTCCGGCTCAACTACCGAAACACGGCCGAGGTGCTCCGCATCGCGCACAAGTTCGCCGAGGACGTGCTGAAGCCCGAGGACGCCGATGAGGATGGCGTTCCGTTGATTGAGCCGCATGCGGCCGGTCGGCACGGGCCAGAGCCGCGACTGCTCCGCTTCGCGACTTTGCGTGATGAGGCTGCCTATCTCGCCGGCGTTTTCGCCGAGCTGCACGAAGACGGTCACCACTGGGCAGACATGGCTGTCATTTACAGGCAGCAGTTCGTAGAGGAGGAAATCAGCGCGGCGTTCGAGCGTGCCGGCATACCTACCGTCACGCTGACAAGACGAAGACGGGGCGCCGGCGCGGAAGCTCGACCGGACAGGGTCAACCTCGTGACGTTCCATTCGAGCAAAGGCCTGGAGTATCGCGTCGTAGGAATCCCCGGCGTGGGGTTCTTGCCGCACGAACGGTTCGCCGAAGCTGATGAAGTGCGGCTCGCCTACGTGGCGATGACGCGCACCACCGAGCGCTTGTTCATGACTTATCACCGCGAGTCCGCCTTCGCGAAGCGGCTGATAGCCGCCGGCGCTAGGCCGGCGGCGAACCAAAAGCCTGGGTGGCGCAGGTGGTTTGGCGGTAGCTGACAGCTTCCTAGCTCGCGCCGCGGCCAAGGCCAAGACTGCAGTTCAGCTTCAGCGAGGTCGAGTTTCGCCGTCTGTCTTCACGAACGGCCGCATGCTTTGCAGTGTTCGCTCGCCGATCCCAGATATTCGCAGCAGATCGTCAACCCTTTGGTAGGGGCGGCCCGCGATGATCAGAGCCGCTAGACTCGGTCCGATGCCTGGAACGGTCTCGAGTTGCTCCGGGGTCGAATCGTTGATGTTCACGACCAGCGACCCTTCTCGAGGCGCGATGAAGGGGGGCGCCAGTGACCCTTCTCGACGCCCGCTGGCGGGGACCAAAGATTGGAAGTCGCGGAGCAGCCAAATCGCCGCGCTTGCGACAGCAATCACCGAGCCCGCGGCAACCAGCCACGTGCGCCAGTTAGTTCCACGCCTGGGCGGCACGTGCTGCCTGGGGGGCGCGTGCGGGCGGCGCATGTAGTCGCGGTCTTGCAACCCCATCCGGCACGCTCCAAGTTTCGACGCAAGTCTACGTCCAGAAGGCTGACCTGTGAACGACGAGCGGATCGCCGAGATCGAGTGCGCTCGGCGCGCGCGGCGCCGCGGATTTGCGGCTCGTGGCTGAGCCGCCACCGCCGGCGTATCGGCCGGAGTAGCGCGAAACTGTGCGAAGCGTCGAGTTTCACCGGTTGCCGGTTTCGGGCCGCCGAGCGTAGATTGCAGCTCGTAGATCATGCGGGAGCAGGGTCATGGCCAGCCGGACACCGACCACCAAGGAACAGGCGCGCGAGCTGCTGGAAAAGTTGCCCGACGACGTGACCTGGGACGACATCGTTTACGAGCTCGCGCTGCGCAGATCGGTCGAGCTCGGTCTCGCAGATGCCGACGCGGGGCGGGTCACGGAGGTGCACGACGTGCGCCGTGAGTTGCCCCTCAGAACGTGAAGGTCGTTTTCACGGCCCACGCTATTTCTCGACTCCGACAGATCCTGGCTTACATCGCAGGGGATTCGCCCGAGAACGCCATTGCCATGGTCGACCGGATCCTGGCGCGTGCCGAGGCCCTCGACAAGCTGTCGTTCCGCGGTCGGCGGCTGCCTCAATATGCGGACAACATCCGCGAGGTAAGAGAACCGCCGTATCGCATCGTCTACCGCGTGACCGCGAACCTCGTCCAAGTGCTGACCATCATGCACGAGCGGCAGCTTTTGCCCGACGAGGTCCCCAGTTCGCGCTGAACCTGAGCGACGAGGAGGGTGCTCCGCATCGCGCACACGTTCGCCGAGGACGTGCTTAGACCTGAGGACGCCGATGAGGATGGCGTTCCGTTGATTGAGCCGCATGCGGCCGGTCGGCACGGGCCGGAGCCGCGACTGCTCCGAGGAAATCAGCGCGGCGTTCGAGCGTGCCGGCATACCTGCGGCGTGCGACGCTTGAGGCGACAATGGGTGCCCGCGGTACAATTCGGGCGCTGTCGAGGAGTGGATCGCATGAGCAGTTCATTCAAGGATATCGAGAAAGAAGCACGCAACCTCTCTCAGGACGAGCGTGCTCGACTTGCCGAAGTCCTGCTCGAATCGCTCGGAACCGCACCGCAAGACATCATGGCTAGCTGGGACGCGGAGATCGAGCAGCGTGTTGCTGCGTTTGAGCGCGGCGAGCTCAAGGCGCACCTGGCTGAGGACGTCTTTGCCGAAGCTCGCCGCCTGGTCAAGTGAGGCGGGCCCGCTTCGTCAGCATCGCGGCGCGCGAGTTTCTCAGGGAAGTCGCCTACTACGAGGAAGAGCAGCCGGGTTAGGTGCACGCTTCATAACGGCAGTGCAGCAGGCGACCGCCCGAGCGCTGGCCTTCCCGCTCTCGGGCACACCGGCGGCCGCCGGAACGCGTCGAGTCCTCATCCGCGACTTCCCATTCTCGATCATCTACCGCGGCGATGAGGACGGCATCCTGGTGTTCGCAGTGGCGCACAGTCGAACGACTGATGCGGCGCGATCGTCCGAAATTCGGACGATCGGTCGAAGATCGTCCGCGACCCTGACGATCTCCCGAGGGACACACACGCGAGCAGGTACGCGACGCCCTGCGCGATCAGGGCCACAAGCAGCACGACGACGCCGGCGAGCAGCGTGAACAGGCGTGCCGGCATACCTACGTCACGCTGACAAGACGAAGACGAGGCGCCGGCGCGGAAGCTCGACCGGAAAGAGTCAACCTAGTGACGTTCCATTCGAGCAAGAGTCTGGAGTATCGCGTCGTAGGAATCCCCGGCGTGGGGTTCTTGCCGCACGAACGGTTCGCCGAAGCCGATGAAGTGCGGCTCGCCTACGTGGCGATGACGCGCACCACCGAGCGCTTGTTCATGCACCGCGAGTCCGGTTTCGCGAAGCGGCTGATAGCCGCCGGCACCCGCACTCACAGGCAGAGCCTGTGACCGGTGTCCGGGCGTCGACCCGCGCTTCCGCCAGGCGTAATAAGTGCTCGTTCTCGCCGCTTTTGTCGTTCGCGGTAGCCGCCTAGCGCAGTCAAGATTCCGCCGTGACGCGCACGCTTGACAGTGCGCTTTGCGGGGGGCTTATCATCGAATGCCGATGCAAGCGGAATCGCTCGAAGTGTTGGAGAAAGCCAGCGTTGCGCCGACGCAGGCGCGC
The DNA here is from genome assembly GCA_963714705.1 of uncultured Gammaproteobacteria bacterium. Lineage (GTDB taxonomy): Bacteria > Pseudomonadota > Gammaproteobacteria > Steroidobacterales > Rariloculaceae > FEN-1219. The sequence goes on along the minus strand of CAVQPJ010000013.1, from coordinate 1,297,350 downwards.
GCGATCGTGCGCGCCATCGAGATCGAAATCGCAGGAGCGAAGGACACTCTCGCCACGAAGCAGGACGTGTTGGGCTTGCACCAAGCCTTGGATGTCCTACGGGCGGAGTTGCGCGGGGAAATGACCGGTCTCGCCGCGGAGCTTCGCGGCGAAATGGCACGCCTCGCCGCGCAGCTTCGCGCCGAGATGGCGACGCTCGCGGCAGAGCTTCGAACAGAGATGGCGAAGCAGATCGGCGATCTTCGAGCGGAGATCAGCGGCGTCACGCGCCAAATGTACGTGGCTCTCTTGGGCCAGACGGCAGTAATGCTCGGCTTCTTCTATTTCTTCATTACCCAATTGCGCTGAGCCCGCGGCCGCGCTTTCTGCGCGCGTCTAAGCGCACTAAGGCCGCCGGCGCTGGGCCAGCCGCGAACCAAAAGCCTGGATGGCTCAGGTGGTTTAGCGGTAGCTGACAGCCCCTGGCTCGCCTGCGCCTTCACTTCGGGTATACGCGTACCTCGCTCGACCGAGAAACTCGGCGTTAACGCCAGTTTCCTGCGTAGACTATCCGTTCCCGCAATGCCACCGTGGTGTCCGGAGATGCGAACAGAGCTCGTGACGACACTCAAGCGCCAAGCCGCCGAATTGCTTTCGGACCTCGAGCGAAATCGAGAGCCCATCCTGATCACGCAACGTGGCGTGCCGAGCGCTTACCTTGTCGATGTCGAGACGTATGAAGCGATGCAGCGGCGCATCCGTTTGCTCGAGGGGCTTGCGCGTGGCGAGAAAGCAGCGGAGGAAGGTCGGACGCTATCGCACGCCAGCGCTAAGAAACGCATGGCGCGATGGCTAAAGTAATCTGGACCGAACCCGCTCTTAGCGACCTAGACGCCATCGCCGACTATATCGCGCTCGACAAGCCGAGCGCGGCGCGCGAGCTCGTGCAGCGCGTATTCGCTCACGTCCAACAACTCGCCGCCCACCCGCTGAGCGGCTCCAAACCGCCGGAGCTTCGCGGTTGGCGCTATCGGCAGATAATCGAGCCACCGTGTCGCGTCTTCCACCGGGAAGACAACGGCCGCGTCTTGATCCTCTACGTCATGCGCAGCGAGCGTCGCGTGCGGCCGCGCGTGCTCACAGCTCGCGCCAAGCGAGAGTTGCGGAGGTAAAGCTTGACAGTGCGCTTTGCGCGGCACCATGCGCATTCGATGGTAAGCCCCGAGTCTTCGCGAATCCTGTCGGACGCGTTCGAGCGAGCTACCCGGTTCGTCGACCCCGTCGACGATTTCTCGCGGAAATCCCCAGATTCATAGCGCGGCAGTTCAATGCTAAACCGGTCACAGTCTGGGGATGGGTCAAGATTTTCTGTTGATGGAATGACCGTTGCACACAACGGTTGGTCGCATCCGGATCAAGGCTGTAGCCCAGAGCAGGACGGAGGCGGCTTGAGCACCGCGGGCGCGGTTCGGTGGGTTGGACGACCGCGCTTTCTCGGCCGAACTGTCCACGTGCGACCACACTGCACGCATTGCCGTCGTCGAGACCCGAAGCGCCGAACCCGGGCGCCACAACAAGAGGACTTCGCATGCTTGGAGTTCATGCATGCGAATTAGCCCAGAAACGGTCACGCAAACCCCTGTCCCGCAGGTGTTTACCAGCACAAAGATCAACAGAATTTCTTTACCCATCCCCAATTTGTGACCTCAAGATGGGGCGGCCGCCGCTACACGCCGTACGCATTCACCGAGCAAGGAGTCGCGATGCTCTCCAGCGTGCTGCGCAGCGAGCGTGCCGTTCTAGTCAACATCGAGATCATGCGCGCGTTCGTCAAGGTTGTATTCGACACGATTCGGGAGCTAATGACCGCGCCTAGCAGTCCGAGGCGACGGATCGGGTTCGTGTCATCGGACGAGGGGTAGGCTTCGACGCTACGTCTCGGTTGCGCTGCTCACTCCGCCGGCACGTGATCCTTATACCTGCGCGCCACCTCGGGATCGCACGCCCCCGTGTTCTGCGCGAACTCGAGGTCGGGGCGGTGGTCCCACTGCTGCGTCAACGTGGCCGGCCCCGTGAGGAAGTCGGGGTCCTCGACGGTGACCTCGTAGCGCAGGCGCGTGCGATCCTCCGTGAGCGTCAGCCGCTCGACCATGTGCTTGCGCGGGCCCGCCGGCACGTTCAGTCCGAGGCCGGACGAGTCGGGCCCGAAGCCGATCGTATCGATCACGAGCGTCTCGCCCTCCCATCGGCCGATGGAGTGTCCGTCGAGAGAGGGCTGAACGTCGGCCGGATGCGCGGCGGTCATGTGGACGACACGCGTGGAACGGTCGCCCGTGTTATCGAACTGCATCACGACCTCGTCTTCTCCGAGCTCGATCGTGCGCAGCTCGTCGAATACCGAGAGGACGGGCGGGGAATCCGGATTGCAGATTCCGTCATCGGCGAGCGCCGCCAGAGCGGCGCGGGCCTCCGGCGTGACCGGCCAGCGCGCCATGGCCCCCATCGCCGCGCCGAACCCCGCGCGCGACGGCGCCCAATGACCCTCGAGGCTCTCGGCCGGCTTCAACACGCGCGTCCTGGTGTTGGCCGCATAAAACGGATGAACTTCGCCGTCCTGCGTCGTGACGTCCATGATGCGGACCTGCTTGCCCCAACCGCCGCGATTGGGGTTGGCGCGCACGACGACGGGCGTGCCGGGCGGCAGCGCGTTTCGATCGAGCCCGTCGACGAGCGCCTGTGTGATCCCGACGCCTTCGCCTTCTACCAGCGCCGGCTGGCCGTCCGGGCCTGTCGTTGCGACGACGAGGTACATGTGCGGGTTCACCCAGTCGAAGCGCGCGACCGTGCCTTCGATGACGATCTCCTTCGTCGTGTCGAACATGGACTGGCTGTGGTGCGCCGCAGCGGGAGCGCAGAGGAGCGCGGTCGCGGTCAGAATCGACGTCGCGGCGGTCAGGCGTTTCATGGCGTGAACCTCATTGATGTCGAAGATCATCGAGTACTACCGATCGCAGGCGCGCCCCTATCGTACCGCCGGAAGGGGAAGTAAAGGGTGACACGCGTCGGCGCCGACCGCAGACTCGGGTGCGTGAGTGAACAGGCAGCGCCCGGCCGGCCGATCGGCGAGCTCGAGTTCCTGCGGAAGCTCCAGCGCCTGCTCGCCGAAGGCGACTTCGTCGCGACCTACAAGTTCGCGCTGCTGAACGCGCTCGCGGATCTGTGCCTCGAGCGCGAGCCCGCGGCCGACGGCTCGCTGCGCGTGCCGCGCGCCGCGAAGCTGCGCTGGCACACGCTCGTCACGAGGGTGGCGGGCACGATCGTCACGATGCCGCTCTGGAAGCTCCAGACGCGTCGGCGGCGAGCGCGACGAGTTCCTCTACGCCCAAGCGGAATTCGCGGACGAAACGATCCGCTTGCTGCCCGGCGTGCCGGCGGCCTTCCGCGCGCTCTACGGTCTCGTGCTCGACGCCGTGCGCGGCGCGTGGCTGCGGCAGATCGCGAGCATCGGCGCGAACCGGCCGGTGGTTGGGCATTCGGACCTCGCGTCGTTTCTGTTCGGCAGCGAGCGCGCGAGCCTCGACGGTTTCCGCGCCGTGCTGCGCGATCACCAGGGAGGCCGCTGCCTCTATTGCCGGAAAGAGCTGCGCGGCGCGGGCTGCGTCGATCACTTCATCGCGTGGTCGCGCTATCCCGTCGATCTCGGCCACAACCTCGTGCTCGCGCACGACGCCTGCAACGCGAAGAAGCGCGACTTCCTCGCGTACCCCGCGCATCTCGAGCGCTGGCACGTGAGCCACATGGAGCGCGCGAGCGAGCTCGCGCAGCGCTTCGCCGCGCTCGCGCTGCCGCACGAGGAGAAGCGCTCGCGCGCGATCGCGTGGTGGGCGTACGAGCAGGGCGAAGCCGCGGGCGCGCACGCGTGGATCGACGCCGAGCGCTTCGTGCGGTTGGACGGGAGCTGGCGCGGCGTGCTCGATCCAGGCCCAGACGCGTTGCGCCGCGTCGCCGAGCCACCGCCGCCGGACTATCGGCCGGAGTAGGGCACCGAAAAACTCCTCGTTCGGCCGGAATTGGGCGCTCGCCCGCGTGGGCCGTCGTAGCGATCCTGCGCTTCACGTGCTTGACAGCGCGCTTTTCGCGGGGGTTACCATCGAATGCCGATGCAGGCGGAATCGCTTCAGGTCCTCGAGAACGCTAGCGTTGCACCGGCGCAGGCGCGCGCGATCGTGCGCGCCATCGAAATCGAAATCGCCGGAGCGAAAGACACGCTCGCGACCAAGCACGACGTATTGGCCTTGCACCACGCGTTGGATGTGTTGCGGGCGGAGCTGCGTGGCGAAATGACGGAGCTCGCCGCACAGCTTCGCGCCGAGATGGCACAACTGGCAGCCCAGTTGCGTGCCGAGATGGCGCAACTTGCGACCGGCCTTCGTGCCGAGATGGCGCAACTTGCGACCCGTGGCGAGATGACGCAACTTGCGACCGGCCTTCGCGGCGAAATGGCGACGCAGATTGGCGATCTGCGCAGCGAGATCAGCAACTTGCGCAGAGAGGTCGCCGGTGTCACGCGCCAGATGTACGTGGCGCTCCTGGGTCAGATAGCCGTGATGCTCGGCTTCTTCTATTTCTTCATCACCGAGCTGCGCTAGCTCGCCTGCGCCAGCACGCCCGCCGGCGGCTGCCGCACGACCGAGTACGTCGCAAGCACACCGCTCAACCCCACGAGCACCCCACCCGCAACGAGCCCCGCGCCGACGACGACCGGATCGAACGCGAACTCGAGCTCGAACACGCGCGTCGCAAGCAGATACGCAACGCCCTGCGCGATCAGCGACGCGAGCAGGCCCGCGAGCACTCCCAAGCTCACGAACTCGACGACGAGCGCCGCCAGCACGCGGCGGCGGCTCGCGCCGAGCGTGCGCAGCAGCGCGACTTCGAAGCGGCGCTCCTCGCGCGTCGCCTGCACGGCCGCGAGCAGCACGACGACGCCGGCGAGCAGCGTGAACAGGAACACGTACTGAATCGCGAGTGCGGCGCGGTCCATGATGCTTCGCACCTGCTCGAGCACGGACCCGAGATCGATGACGGTGACACTGGGGAACCGCCGCATCACCTCGAGCATCACCTCGCGGTTCGGCGCGTAGGTCGACGCGACGAACGTCGCGGGATAGTCGGCGAGCGCCGCAGGGTTCAGCACGAGCATGAAATTCGGCGAGAGCGAGTCCCACTCGACGCGCCGCACGCTCGTGAGCTTCGCCGTGAGCGGCGTGCCGCCGATCTCGAAGGTCAGCTCGTCGCCGAGCTCTAACCCAAGCCCCTGCATGATGCCTTCTTCGACGGAGATCTCGGCGCCCTCGGTGCCGGGCGCCCACCACTCACCGGCGACGACCTCGTTCGTCGTGTCGAGCTCCTCGGCCCAGGTCAGGTTCGCCTCGCGGAAGAGCCAGCCGCCTTCGCCGCGCTGGCGGCGGCTCATGACGTCCTCGCCGTCGACCGCGGTGAGCCGGCCGCGCACCATGGGCACGAGCTCGGGCGCCTGCTGGCCGCGCTCCGTGAACAGCGCGCGAATGCCGTCGGCCTCCTCGCGCTGGATGTTGATCATGAAGTGGTTCGGCGCATCGGTCGGCAGGCTCGCGTACCACGTGTCGAGCAGGCCGGTCCGCACACCCGAAAGCAGCATGAGCACCGTGAGCCCGAAGCCGAACGCCATCACCTGCGCGACGCTGTCGGCGCGGCGGCGTGCGATGTTCGCGAGTCCATACCGCCACGCGACACCCGCGCCGCTGCGCAGCGGCCCGATGAGCCTGACGAGCACGTGCGCCGCGACATAGAGCAGCACGGCACCGGCGCCAAGCCCGACGACCGACACGACGAGCATCTCGCTCGTGCCGACGAGCCACGCGAGCAGGCCGAGCACGGCACCGGCCGCGGCCCCATAGGAGACGACCGTCGGCACGGCCTTCGGCACCGCATCCTGACGCAGCACGCGCAGCGGCGGCACGGTGCGCAGCGACAGCATCGCGGGCAGCGCGAACCCGGCGAGCACCGCGAGCGCGACGAAGATGCCGCTCACGCCGGGCACCCAGCTCGGCGCCGGCAGCTCGAGCTCCATGAGGTCCTCGACTAGGCTCCCCAGCCCAAACTGCGCGAGGTAGCCGAGCGCGCTGCCGGCGATTCCGGTCGCAAGGCCAATCATGGCGAGCTCGAGCAAGACCGCCGCGAGCACGAGCGCCTGCGACGCGCCGAGGCACTTCATGAGCGCGACGCCCTCGACTTGCTGCGCCGCATAGCGGCGCGCGGAGACCGCCACCGCCGTCGCGGCCAGCAGCAGCGCGATCATGGACGCCAAGCTCAAGAATCGCTCGGCGTTCTCGATCGAGCGGTCGATGCGTTCCTCGGAGCGGCCGGCCGTCTGCAGGCGCCGGTCGGACCCGCTCGACGCATTGAACCATTCGCGAAACGCCGCGACGTCGGCCGCGTCGCCGGCGAAGAGCTGCGCGTAGGTCGCTTGGCTGCCGGGGCGGATCAGCTCCGTCGACTCGAGGTCGGCGAGATTCATCATCAGCGAGGGCGCAAACGTTTCGAAGCCGAGCGACTGGTCGGGCCGGTGCTTGAGCACGCGGTCGATGACGAACTCGCGCGAGCCGATCGAGACCGCGGCGCCGACGTCGGCACCCAGGCGCGCGAGGAGCCCGTCCTCGACCCAGACGCGGCCCGCGGGCGGCGCGCCGGCCACCGCATAACTGCTCGCCGAGCCGACGGCGTCGGAGAGCCGCACCTGGCCGCGCAGCGGATACGCATCGCTGACGGCATGGAGGCTCGCGAGCTGGCTCGCGTCGCCCGCGAGGACGACCGTCATGAGCGTCGTGAACTGCGCGGTCTGCAAGCCGCGCCTTTGCGCTTCGGCGAGGTAGTCGGGGTTCTGCGGGTCGCTGCCGCTCAAGCGCAGGTCCGCGGCGAGCATGCCGGCCGCTTCCTGCGCGACGCTCGCGCGCACGCGGTCGATGAAGAAGCCGACACTCGTGATCGCTGCGACCGCGACCGCGAGCGCGACCATGAGCACCGTCAGCCGGCCCGCGCGGAGACCGCGGACGAAGTTGCGGATGGCGAAGCGCCAGGCTCTCATCGAGCGCCAAGCTTCATCGACGATGTCTCCCGTGTCGCGACGAGCGCCAGTCTACGCGAACCGCGCGCGTTTTCTCGCCGCAAGACCCAGATTCCTAGCTGGTCTCGTACGCCGGGTTGCCGCGATTCTTTACAGATGCCGTCCACGAAGACGAAGCGTGCCGTGCCCGTCCACGTCGAGCGGATTACGCAAGCGATCCTCCTCGTGCGCGGGCAGCGTGTCATTCTCGACGCCGACCTCGCAACGCTGTATGGCGTCACAACCAAGCGGCTAAACGAGCAAGTGAAGCGCAACGCGGAGCGGTTTCCGACGGACTTTCTCTTTCGGCTCGGCCGCGCTGAAATCGAGGCGGTGGACCGGTCGCAATTTGCGGCCGGTTCCCAGAAACACCGTGATCCACGTTTTCCACCGCTCGCCTTTACCGAGCACGCGCAATCATGGCTGCCACGATCTTGAACAGTCCACGCGCCGTCGAGACGAGTCTCTATGTCGTGCGCGCGTTCGTGCAGCTGCGCCAGCTGTTGTTCTCGAACACGGAGCTCGCCCGCCGGCTGGACGAACTGGAGCGCACGCTCGAGGGTCACGATGCAGCTATCACCGCCATCCTCTCTGCGATACGCGAGCTTATGAACCCGCCCGAGGCGAAACGTCGCGGCATCGGCTTTACTGCGGACGTCGAACCGAAGCGATAGGCCGAGCGCTGACGGGCGCTATGCGTGCACGACTACCCCTCGCGCGATCGTCAGGTCGGCGGACGGTCGCGGCCGCATCGTCCTTATTTCGGACGATATCGTCCGGAAAACGGACGATCGCTGCGAAATCGTCCGTCGCCCTGACGACCTGCGGCGAGATACCCTCACACACATCCCCGGCCGGCGTCCTCCGACGAGGCACCCTCACACGCGTCCCCGGCCGGCGCTCTTCGGCGCACACGCGCCGCAAGATTCCTCGCGCCTTCGCGCTGCGAATTCCGCGCCTGTTTGGTGCGAGCATCCGCGGGCGAACCAGAATCGCGGTTCTTGGACTTCTGACGACTTCTGCGCGGCGCGGCGGCTCTGCGACACTTCGGGCCGCCGCGCTTTGCGCGTCGAAGATCCTTACAACCCACCGTCGCGACCGACACACGGTTGCAAGCAGCTAACTGATTTCGCTCGGAGTTCTCACACGCGCACGCAATTTGCATGGCGAGGCGGCTGGACTCTGCTCCGTGCTTTGGCTCTCCGCAAACGCAGGTGCCCGCGAAGTGTTGGCCTCACCGTTCATTAGAGCCCTGTCCGTCGCCGCCACCGTCGGCGTGTTGGCATTTCAACCCGCGGCCGTCGCCATCCCGATCGGCGACTTCAACTGGGACGAACGCACGGAGACGGAGGACGGCTGCGGCGTCGTAGATTTCTGCGGCCCGTTATTCTCCGTGGGCAATTTCTCGGACCTATCGGACAGCTCACTCGGCGGGCCGTTCCTCGACGTCTTCGTGGATCTCGAGACCGCCGACGCGCTGAGCCTCGCGTTGGGCGATATCCCCGTCGGCGCTTCCAGCCAGTCCATCGACGACCTTTCTGGCTTCACTATTCCTTTCGCCCGGCTCAGGCTGACGTTCAACTCGACGGTGCCGGGGTTCATTCAGTTTTTGGATGCGGAAGGCAACATCGCGCTCGGGCTGACGGGTCCCGGATCGCTGCTGATCGACTATGCGGTTGACGACGTCGTCACGGTTCCCGAGCCATCGACGTTGCTGCTACTGCTGGGCGGCCTCATTGGAATAGCTCTCGTGCGGCGCGCACGACAGAGCGCACCCCCAACATCAAGGACGAAACGCTCTCGCCACGTCTTCGAAACGTAGCGACGAGCGCCGTGAGCACACGAGTCCGCACGCCGGGCTTCCTGTCGCGGACACGCGTCCTCTCTCTCGCGTTGCTCTTTGCCGTAGCCGCGCAGCCGGCCCGCGGCGGCACGCTCGCGTCCGTGACCCCGATGGGGGCGTCGCCGGCCGTGGCCGTGTCGATCACGGGCACGGGCTTCAACGCTACCGCCGCGAATAACGTCGTCACGTTCACGCCCGCGGCCGGCCCCGCCGCGACGGCCACGCCTACGGCCGTCGCGACGCTGAGCACGGCCACCGGCTTGCGGCGCCTCACCGTCACCGTGCCCGCCGGGCTGCCGATCGGAACGGCGGCACTGCGCGTCCGCAATACGGTGACCGGGGAAACGAGCGCCGGCAAGTCGCTCGAGATCGTCGAGATCTATCTGCCCGGCGTGACTTCCGCCGCCGTCGGCGCGAGCAACGTGAACGTGCGGATCACAGGCTCGCCGAACACGGCCTTCGTCGCAGGCAGCACGCGCGCAAGCTTCGGCGCCGGAGTCACGGTCAACGCCACGACGGTCGAATCGCCGACGAGCTTGGTGGCCAACATTTCGGTCTCGCCGTCGGCGGCCGTCGGCCTGCGGGGCGTCGGCGTCATCAGCAACACGCAAACCGCGCTGCGCGCGCAAGCGTTCGCCGTCGTCGCCGTCACGGCCAACCGGCCGCCGGTCTGGACGCCGCTCCAGGGTCCAACGCTGAACGAGGGCGACACGCTCGCTCTCAGCCCCACCGCCAGCGATCCCGACGGGGACCTCTTGAGGCTCACGGTGGCGGGCCTTCCGGGGTGGGCCTCTTTCGTCGACTCGGGAAACGGGACGGCGGCTTTGTCTCTGAATCCCCGCTTCGGCGACGCCGGCGTCTACAGCCTCATCGTCACCGCCACCGATTCGAAAGGCGCGGCGACGAGCTTCGTCTTGCCGGTGATCGTGCTCGCCGCCAACCGTCCGCCGACGGCCGACGCTCAGCAGCTGACGATCGCAGAAGACAATGCGCTGGCACTGACGCTGACGGGCAGCGATCCCGAAGGCGCCTCGGTCACCTTCTCGATTTCCTCCGCTCCCGGCAATGGGACCCTGTCCGGCGTGCCGCCGGCGCTCATCTACACACCGGGCCCGGACTACTTCGGGCCCGACGAGCTCAGGTTCGTCGCCAACGACGGCTCCTCGAGCTCGGAGCCGGCGACGGTGGCGTTCAATGTGACCGAGGTCAACGACGCTCCGCGCCTCGGCCCCGACACCGCGCTCCTGAAATACGTCGGAACGCTTCCGGGGATTCCGCGCCCGCCGGTGTGTCGAACGCCGTGCGGCGTCATCTACGGCGATCCGCACGTGCTGACGTTCGATCGCGGCGACTTCGACGTGCAGGCGGTCGGCGAGGTCATCGCGACGAAGTCGACGACCGACGACTTCGAGGTGCAGGCGCGCTTCGCACCCGTGCCGGGTTTCCGCACGGTCTCGATCGCCGTCGCCGTCGCCATGCGCGTGGCCGGTCATCGCGTGACGATGTTCCGCACGCCGGCGGGCTACCAGGTTCGTATCGACGGCACGCCCGCCACTCTGAGTGACGCGCCGCAGCTGCTGCCCGGCGGCGGCACGATCGGCATGTACGGAACCGACGACAGCGTCTTCGTGACGTGGCCCGACGGCACGCTGGTCATTGCGCGCGCGGTCGGCATCTATCCCGAGTATTACCGGTTCGTCATCGAGGTCGGCCTCCCGCCGAGCCGTCTCGACCGCGTCGTCGGCATCCTCGCCGACGGCGACGGCAGCTTGACCAACGATATCGTCACGCGCGGCGGCGTCGAGCTCACGTATCCGGATCCGCCGTTCGCGACGTTCTACGGCACCTACGTCAACAGTTGGCGTGTGAGCATGGCCGAGTCGCTGTTCGATTACGGTCCCGGCCAGAGCACGGACACCTTCACGGACCTTTCATACCCCGACCAAGAAGTGACGCCGCAGAACCTGCCGTCCGCGGCGTTGGCACGCGCGACGGCCGTGTGCGACCAGTTCGGCCTCACACCCGCCTTCCGCGAGGCCTGTCTCGTCGACGTCGGCATCACGGGCGACGCCGATTTCGCGACGGAGGCGGCGGCCGCGCAGGCGAGCGGCCTCGGTCTGCCGAACAACGCCGGTTCTTCCGAGATCGACGAGCCGACGACCGTGACGATCGACACGCCGGGGTCGACGGCCGTGCGCACGTTCTCGGGGACGGCAGGCCAGAGGCTCACGCTGACCGTCACGGGCAACAGCATCGCCCGCGTCGACTTGAGAGTCCGCGATCCGAGCGGCAACACGATCGCGAACCTGTTCGTCGGGGCGGCGACGGGATTCCGCGAGGTGTTCACGTTGCCGACGACCGGGACGTACACGATCACGGTCGATCCGCAAGACCAGTTCGACGGCACGCTGACGTTCGAGTTGAACGACGTGCCGGACAACGCCGGAACGACGGCGATCGGGACGCCGACGACGGTGACGACCACTACCGTCGGCGAGGTCGCGGTGCGCTCGTTCACGGCGACCGCGGGCCAGAGGGTGACTTTGTCCGTCACCGGCAACGACATCGACCAAGGCGATGTCACAGTCCGCAACCCGAGCGGGGGTACGGTCGCCAGCCTGTTCGTGGCGGAGGCGATGGGATTCCGCGACACGTTCACGCTGCCCGTCACGGGAACCTATACGATCACGGTCGACCCGCGCGACCCGTTCGTCGGCACGCTGACCTTCACGTTGAACGCCGTGCCCGACAATACGGGCACGACGGTGATCGGGACGCCGACGACCGTGACGATCACGACTATCGGCGAGAATGCGGTCCGCACCTTCACGGGGACGGCCGGCCAGCTGCTCACGCTGACGGCGACGGGCAACACGATCCCCCAAGGGGACCTCGCGGTGCTCCAGCCGAACGGCGGAACGATCGCGTCGCTGTTCGTCTCCGGCCCGACGGCGTTCCGCGATACGTTCACGCTGCCCGTCACGGGCACTTACTCGATCACGATCAACCCGCGCGACCAGCTCGTCGGCACCGTGACGTTCACGTTGGGCGCCGTCCCGGCCAACACGGGCACGACGGCCCTCGGCACGCCGACGACGGTGACCATCGGCACGATCGGTGAGAACGCGGTCCGGACTTTCACGGCGACGGCCGGTCAGCTGGTCACGCTGACGGCCGCGGGCAACACGATTTCCCAAGGCGATGTCACGGTGCTCCAGCCGAACGGCGCAACGGTCGCGTCGCTGTTCATCTCCGGCCCGACGGCGTTCCGCGACACGTTCACGCTGCCCGTCACGGGCACCTACTCGATCACGATCAATCCGCGCGACCAGCTCGTCGGCACCGTGACGTTCACGTTGGGCGCAGTGCCGCAGAACACGGGCACGACGGCCATTGGGATACCGACGACGGTGACGGTCGGCACGATCGGCGAGAACCCCGTGCGCTCGTTTGCCGGGACGGCGGGCCAGAGCGTGAGCATCTCCGTCACCGACAACACGATTACGAGCGGCGACATCCTCGTGCTCAATCCGAGCGGCGCACAAGTGGCGGCGCTGTTCGTCTCCGGCCCGACGGCATTTCGCGCTCCGTTTGCACTGCTCGTGACCGGCACTCATACGATCGTGGTCAACCCGCGCGGCGAGCTCGTGGGCGAACTGACGTTCACCTTGAACGAGGCCGCGCCGCCATGACGAACGCCAAGATCGCGTCGTCGTTGCTGCTCTTGGCCCTCGCCGGCGCCGCCGGCGCGCAGCCGGTTCCGCCGACGATGACGTTCACGGCCGCGCAATTGCTGGCCAACGACAACCCCGGCCCCCCGAACGAAGGAACGCAGACCCTCACGATCACGGGCGTCAGAACCACGGCGGCGAGCCGCGGCACGGCGACGTTCGCCAATGGCGTCATCAGCTACGTGCCCGAAGCCGGGTTCTTCGGCAGCGCGCAGCTGTTCTACACGGCCTGCGACAACGGCGCGACGAACGGCACGCCCGATCCTCTCTGCAGCGAAGGCACGATCACGATCAACGTCGTCGCCAATCGCGTGCCGACGGCGACCTCGCAGCAGCTGACGACGGCCGAAGACGCGTCGATCGGAGTGCCGTTGGCGGCCGCCGATGCCGACGGCGACGCGCTGAGCTTCAGGGTCGTGACGTCACCCAGCAACGGCACGTTGAGCGGGACCGCCCCGGCGCTGACGTACACGCCGGCGCCGAACTTCAACGGCGTCGACAGCTTCACGTTCGCGGTCAACGACGGGTTCGACGAGTCCGTGCCGGCCACGGTCAGCTTCAACGTCACCGAGGTCAACGACGTGCCCGTCGGTCAGATCGACAGCACGGTCGCCGCCGCCGGGAGGCGGCTCACGTTGCTGAGGGCGTTCTTGCTCGGCAACGACACCGCCGGGCCGTTCAACGAGAACGGTCAGACGCTGATGCTCACGACGATCACGGCGGGGCCGAATACGAACGGCGTCGTCTCTCTCGGCGCCGACGATCTCGTGTTCGACCCCAACCCGGGATTCGTCGGGACGGCGGTCATCGAGTACGCGATCTGCGACAACGGCACGACGAACGGCGCGCCCGATCAACTCTGCGCCGCGTCGACGTTGACCGTCGTGCTGAACGGCCCGCCCGTCGCTCAGAGTCAGGCCGCGGAGACGATTCGCACCGCGCCCCTGCCGCTCGTCTTGTCGGCAACGGATCCGGAGAACGACGCACTTGCGTTCGCCATCGTCGCCCCGCCGCAGCGCGGCACGCTGAGCGGCACACCGCCCGCGCTGACGTACGTCGCGAACGCCGGGTTCGTCGGCAACGACAGCTTCACGTTCACCGCGGCGGATGCCTACAGCACGTCGAACACTGCGACGGTGTCGATCGTCATCAACGATCCGCCGCCCGTGCTCTTGAGCGGCGACTCGCTGACCGTTCCCGCCGGCGGTGACGCGCTCATCGACGTTCTCGCGAACGACACGCCCGGCACCGGCTCGTTCGATCTCGCGACCCTCGCCGTGACCGGGGTCCCGAGCAAAGGTGTCGCTGTCCTGGAGACGAGCCGAATCCGCTACACGGCGAACGCGGGCGCGAGCGGCGACGATGGCTTCAGCTATACGGTTTGTGACGGGGCCGGCGCGTGCGGAGGCGCGTTCGTCACCGTCACGATCACCGTCAATCAGCCGCCGACGGCGAACGGCGACAGCTACACGACCGACGCCGGCGCGACGCTGAACGTGGCGCCGCCGGGCCTGCTCGCGAACGACACCGACCCCGACGCGGGTGACCAGCTCCAGGCGAGGCTCGGCACCGGAGTCTCGGCCGGCAGCCTGCTGCTGCGCTCCGACGGATCCTTCAGCTACACGCCGGCGGCCAGTTTCGGGGGCACCGACGGCTTCACGTACTTCGTCGTCGATCGCAGCGGGCTCAGCTCGCCGCCGGTCGCCGTCACGATCGAGGTCATCCCGGCCGGCCCGCTCGCCGTCGACGACACGTACCAGACCACGAGCGACAACGCGCTGACCGTGATGCCTCCGGGCGTCTTGGCGAACGACCGCGACTCGCGCTCGACGGGGCCGCTCACGGCGAGGCTCGACCGCGCGCCGTTCCGCGGCATCCTCGACCTGAATACGGACGGCTCGTTCGTCTATACGCCGGACCCCGGGTTCGTCGGCACCGACACGTTCCGTTACGTCGCAGTCAATCTCCAAGGCGTGCCTTCCGCGTTCGCTATCGTGACGATCGAAGTGACCGAGTTCGCCGGCCCCGTGCCGACGCTCTCCTGCCCGGCGCCCGCAGACGGCAGCCGCGTGACGGCGCCCGTGGCCGTGACGGCCAGCGTGGCGCCGCCGGCCGGCGAGACGATCACGCAGTGGACGGTCACCGCCCGCAACCTCGATCGCGGAACGCCCGTCGTGCTGGCGTCCGGTAACGGCCAGCCGCCGGCGACCTTGGCCACGTTCGATCCGACGATGCTGGTCAACGGCAGCTACGAGATCCTCACCAGGGCCGTCTCGTCGGGTGGGGGCACGCGAACGTGTGCCACCGACGTGTTCGTCACGGGCGAGATGAAGCTCGGCGACTACCAGACGACGTACCTCGACATGGAGGCGTCGGTCGTCGGATTCCCCGTGCAGCTGCTGCGTACTTACGACACCACCGACAAGCGCGTCGGCGACTTCGGCGTCGGCTGGCGCCTCGAGCTGTCGGGCCCGCGGGCGACGCCGAACGGCCGGCTCGGCCAAAGCGGCTGGTTCACCGAGGCATTCGGCTTCCCGTTCACGCAGCAGCGTTTCTTGACGACAATCCCGCACTTCGTGACCGTGACGTCGCCCGGTGGCCGCGTCGAAGTGTTCGATCTCACGCCGCCGCCGACCGGGCCGTTGCTGGCGCTGACGGTTCCGGCGTACACGGCGCGCGCCGGCACCGGCACGACGTCGACGCTCGAGGACGTCGACTCGCCGACGCTGTCGCTGACGGGGACGGGCGGCTCGCTCGTCGACTTCTTCGGCGGCGTGGTCTACGACCCGCGCCTGTTCCGCCTGACGACCAAGGAAGGCGTCGAGATGATCATCGACCGCTACGACGGGCTCCAGTCGGTGACCGATCGCAACGGCAACTCGCTGCTCTTCACTCCGGATGGCGTGTTCTCATCCTCCGCGACGAGAAACCTCGCGTTCCTGCGCGACGGCGCCGGCCGCATCACGCAAATCGACGGCCCGAGCGGCAAGCAGACGCGGTACGAGTACTCGTCCGCGGGCGACCTCATTCGGTTCGTCGCCGCGAACGGCGCGGCGGACACGTTCACCTACGACGGCAGCAATCGGCTGCTTATCGTCGACGGCCCGGGCGGCACGAGGCTTCGCACCTTGAGCTACGGTCCGGACGGCCGGATCGCATCGATCACGGACGGCACGGGCCGCACGACGGCGATCTCCTCCAATGTGAACGCGCGCAGCACGATCGTGACGTCGCCTTCGGGCCGCTTGACGACGCTGACGACCTACGGGGCCGACGGCTATCCCGCGTCCGTCGAAGAAGCGTTCGACGGCCGTTCGCGCGTCACGAGCTACGAGTACGACGCCGAAGGGCGCGTGGTCCGAACGACGAAGCCGCTCGGGCGTGTCGAGACCCTGACCTACGACGCGGCGGGCAACGTCACGTCGCGCACGACGCCGAGGAACGAGACGTGGTCGTTCGCCTTCAATTCGCTCAACCTGCCCACGACGACTACGGCACCCGATGGAGCCGTGGTCGAGTCCTACAGCTATGACGCGTTCGGCAACGTCACCGCGGCCGCGAAGCGCAATGGGACGGTAGTGGCCTACGTGAACGACAGTCGCGGCCTACCGTTGACGGCAACCGATTCGTTCGGCACGACAACGTTCCAGTTCGACGATAACCAGCAGCTCGTCAGGCTGATGGATCCGGCGGGCGGTGTCACGACAATGAGCTACGACGCCAGTGGCCGCCTCATCTCGACTCGGAATCCCGCCGGCGAAATCACTCGGTTCCAGCGGGACACGCTCGATCAGCTGGTGCGGGTCACCGCGGCCAACGACTCCGCGTACGCCTTGTCGTACGACGCGCTCGGGCGTCTGGCGTCCGTAACGGACACCGCGGGGCGAACCAGCCGCTACGAATACGACGCTGCCAATCGGCTCGTGAGATTTGTCGACCGCGTCGATCGGAGCAGGACTTACGACTACGACGCGGACGGCAACATGGGTACTGTCACCTACGCGGACGGCGAGGTGCAGACCGGCACGTGGGATCCGGTCGGTCGGCTCGTCTCGCTGGCTGACGCGGACACCGTAGTCGAGCGCGGCTACAACGATGCGAACGATCTCGTCTCCGAGCGTACGCGGGGCAATAACGGCGTGGCCCTGCCCGATGTAACGCTGTCATACACCACGGATCCGAACGGACGACGGCTCACGAGCTCCGGGCCCGGCGGAGTCATCACCTACGCCTACGACGCTCGCGGTCGCCTCTCGTTGCTGCTCGACGATATGGGCGATGCGTTCACGCCGGCGTACGGCACCACCGACCGGCTCACCGGCCTGTCGCGCCCGAACGGGGTCGACGACCTCTTGAGCTACCAAGAGAACATGCTGACGGCGCGCAATGCGTCGATCGCCGGTGTCGTTCGCGCGCGCGCCGACTACGTGCTCGACTCTCTCGGGCGGCGCGCGTCGCTCACGGACTTGGACGGTAGCCACGCGTTCACGCACGATCTTGCAAACCAACTTGTCGCCGCGACGCACCCGGCGGCCTCGGGGTTGTCGGCGGAATCCTTCGCGTATGACCTGGTCGGTAATCGCACGTCATGGACCGGCTCGCCGCCCGGTTCCGTAAGCCACGACACTGGGATGCAGCTCACGCGTGACGGCACCTATGACTACACGTACGACGCGGAGGGCCGTCTCACGCAGCGTCGCGACCGCGGTACAGGGGGCATCACCCGTTACACGTGGAGCGACGCCGGTACGCTGACATCGATCACAGCTCCGAACGGGGCGACATCGACGTACCGCTACGACGCGATTGGGCGCCGACTCGAGAGCAACGACTCCGGCACGATTCGGCGGTTCGTCTACAGCGGCTCCAACCTCAGCAACGAGTTCGACGCAGCCAACACGCTGCGGGCGACGTACATCGCCGGACAATCCCCGGACAGCGTGTACGAGATCGTGCGTGACGGCACTCGCTACTACCCCCTCTTCGATGGCGTGGGCAGCGTGACGACGCTGACGGACGCCGCCGGCGCCATCGTCGGCCGCGTGCGCTACAGCGCGTTCGGTATCCCGCAGTCGAGCGGAGTGACGGAAAACTCCGTCTCGTTCACGGGCCACCAGTTCGACGCCGCCACCGGGCTCATCTACGCGCGCGCCCGATACTACGATCCGACGCTCGGCCGGTTCCTGAGTCAGGATCCAGACCCGGCGATCAATCCGTACTCGTACGCGCTGAATGCGCCCTTGGAGGCCACCGACCCCACCGGCCGGGGGGCGGTGTATGAGAGAGCGAACACGGAGGCGAAGACGAAGGGAGCTCAGTTCTATCGGTTTTTCAATAAAAGGGTTCGAGAAATCCAACGGGACGCCGGCGTTGACATCGACGAAGCCACGAGACTCTTCATAAGAGAGGCAGGTCCGTGGAGCGACGCTGTCGAGCAGCTCATCTGGCTCGGGTAGGGGGCCGTGTAGCCGCCGGCCCCGACATGGAGCGTGGCGTCGCCACGGGAATTGGGGACGGATTTATTTAATCCGTCCCCGGCATTCGAGGATTCTTGTGACGGACCTCGGGACGGATTAAATAAATCCGTCCCCAATTCCCCAACTCCCCCAGGATTCTTGGATTTCGGCCGCCGCTCTTCTGGGCGACAATATGCCGATGCGCCTCAAGTACTGGGTACCCGCCGCTGCTACCACGCTGGCCGCCGTGGCCGTCGTGCTCGTGCTGCAGCTCCGAGGAGCGGCGCGAGCGCGCAGCGCTTCGCCGTGCTCGAGCGGTACTGCACCGAGTGCCACAACCCCGCCGAGCTCGCGGGCGAGCTCTCGTTCGAAGGCCTGACGCCTCGACGAGGTCCCCCAGCACGCCGAGCAGTTCGAGGCCGCGATCGTCAAGCTGCGCGGCCGGCTCATGCCGCCGCCCGGCGAGCCGCAGCCCACCGCCGCAGAGGTCGACGGGCTCATCGCGACCCTCGAGAAACGATCGACGAGCACGCGCCGCAGCACGCCGGCTACGTCGCCGCGCAGCGCCTGAGCCGCACCGAGTACGCGCACGCCGTGAAGGCGCTGCTCGACGTCGACATCGACCCCGAGGAATACCTGCCCGCCGAGATCGAGATCCACGGCTTCACGAACATCGCGGCCGCGCTCTCCACGTCGCCGGCGTTCGTCGAGCAATACGTGAACGCCGCGAGCGCCGTCGCGCACCTCGCCGTCGGCGAGCCGAAGCCGAAAGTCGCGAACGCGTATTTCCCGCCGCCCGCGGGCGGTCAAAGCAGCTACGTTCCCGGCATGCCGCTCGGCACGCGCGGCGGCGTGAAGTTCACGCACACGTTCCCGGCCGACGGCGAGTACCGCATTTCGCTCGCCGGCGACCTCGGCGCCGGTCTGTACCCGCGTGCCGTCGAAACGCAGGCACACGCTCGTCGTGCTCGTCGATCGCAACGAGCAGTTCCGCGCCGACATCGGCGGCGACGAGGATCTCGCGCTCATCAACTACGGGCGGTGCACCGGCGCGCGCGGAGCTCATGAAGCGCTTCACCGATATCCCGCTGCAAGTCACGGCCGGCGCGCACGAGGTCGTCGTCACGTTCATCGAGCGCTCGCGCGCCGCCGACGACGAGAACAGATCCGACGGCGCTCGGCGACTTCTCGTTCGGCGGCGCCGCGCGCGTGCCGGGCATCACCGCGCGGCATCAACATGGTGGGGCCGTTCAACTCGACGGGCCTCACGACGACCGCGAGCCGCCGCAAGCTGTTCGTCTGCGAGCCCGAGGTCGCGGACGCGCGAGCGCGAGTGCGCCGTCGAGATCGCGGCGAACCTCGCGCGCCGCGCGTTCCGCCGACCCGTGGGCCAAGCCGATCTCGATCGGCTCATGCCGTTCTTCGACGACGGCCGCAAAGGCCCCGGCGGTTTCGACGAAGGCATCGAGGTCATGACGGCCGCCGTGTTGTCGAGCCCCGACTTCCTGTATCGCGCGATTGCGCCGACGCACCGAGCCGAACGCCGCGAGCCAGGAGCTGAACGCGTTCGAGCTCGCGTCGCGGCTCTCCTTCTTCTTATGGAGCCAGGGCCCCGACGACGAGCTGCTGAAGCTCGCGGAGTCCGGCGAGCTCGCGAAACCGCAAGTGCTCGCGGCGCAAGTCGAGCGCATGCTCGCCGACCCGCGCGCCGAGGTGCTCGTGACGAGCTTCGCCGAGGGCTGGCTCGCCGTCGACGATCTCGAGGCCGTGCAGCCCGACATGCTGCTGTTCCCCGAGTTCACGAAGGCCTGCGGCAGCGATTTCGCGACGGAGATGCGGCTGTTCTTGAACGAGCGTGCTGCTCGAGGGCCACAACGTGCAGACGCTGCTGACGGCGGACTACACGTTCGTGAACGAGCGGCTCGCGCGGCACTACGGCATCGACGGCGTCGTCGGCCCGCAGTTCCGGCGCGTGGAGCTCGACGATCCCGTGCGCCACGGGCTGCTCGGCAAGGGCGCGGTGCTGCTGCGCACGTCGTACGGCGACCGCACGTCGCCGGTGCTGCGCGGCGCCTGGGTGCTCGACAAGCTCATGGGCACGCCGCCGACTCCGCCGCCGCCCGGCGTCGAGACGAATCTCGACACGCCCGAGGGCGAGCAACCGAAGACGGTGCGCGAGCGGCTCGAGCAGCACCGCAAGGACGCGAGCTGCAACGCGTGCCACGGCGTCATCGACCCGTACGGCTTGGCGCTCGAGAACTTCACGGCGATCGGCGCGTGGCGCGACTATCGACAAGGACGCCGATGCGCCGATCGACGCGCGCACGGAGCTCTCGGGCGGCGCGGCCCGTCGACGGGCCCGTGGCGCTGCGCAAGCCGCGCTGCTCGAGCGCGACGACCAGTTCGTGCAAGCGCTTGACCGAGAAGCTCATGATGTATGCGATCGGCCGCGAGCTCGAGTACTCACGACATGCCGCAGGTGCGCGCCGTCGTGCGCGCCGCGAAGCGTGAGGATTACCGGTTCGCGGCGCTCGTTGCCGGCATCGTGCAGAGCGACGCGTTTCGCATGCAGGCCGTGCGCCGCGAGGGCCAGTAAACGGCGAACGGAGTCTATTGTCTCGCGGAAACGAATCGTCCCCTGGAGCAGTAGGAGTAGGGGAGTAGACGCCATGTTCTTGACGAAGAAGCATCTGTCCCGGCGCACGGTTCTGAAAGCCGCCGGCGTGTCGCTGAGCTTGCCGCTGCTCGACGCGATGATCCCCGCGCACACGGCGCTCGCGCAGACGGCCGCCGCGCCGAAGCTGCGCGCCGGGTTCTTCTATATCCCGCACGGCGCGATCATGTGGAACACGCCGTACGGCAAGGACATCGACGCGTGGACGCCGAGCGGCGCCGGCGCCGACTTCAAGCTGAGCCCGATCCTCTCGCCGCTCGAGAGCTACAAGCGCTACGTCGCGTCGTTCGGCAACCTCGAGAACAAGGCGCCGCAGGGCTCCGTGCACACGATCGTGCCGGCCACGTGGCTCTCGGGCGTGAAGCCCGACCAGAAGGCCACGGGCGCGCACATGGCGCCGACGATCGACCAGATGATCGCCGAGAAGATCGGCGGCGACTCCGTGCTGCCGTCGCTCGAGGTCTCGTCGCGAGACGACGACGCAGAGCGCGGCCTGCGGCTCGGGCGCGTGCTACTACAGCTCGACGCTGTCGTTCCGCAACGAGACGACGCCGCTGCCGATGGAGTTCAACCCGCGCAAGGTGTTCATGCAGCTGTTCGGCGCCGGCGACACGCCCGAGGAGCGCGCGATGCTCGCGCAGCGCCGCGCGAGCGTGCTCGACATGATCGGCGACCGCACGAACGACTTGAAGCGCGAGCTCGGCCCGGCCGACCAGCAGGTGCTCGACGACTACCTCGAGTCCGTGCGCGAGACGGAGCGGCGTGTCGCGAAAGCGTCGCAGCGCGATCTCTCCGGCATCGACCTGCCCGACGCGCCGATCGGCGAGCTGCCGGATTTCGACGAGCAAGTGAAGCTGATGTTCGACCTGATCCACCTCGCGTACCAGGCGAACGTCACGCGCGTCGCGTCGTACATCATGGTGGCCGAGGGCACGAACCGCACGTACAACCACATCGGCGTGTCAGCGACGCGTTCCACCCGCTGTCGCACCACGCGAACAACAAGGACCGCATCGACAAGCTCGTGAAGGTGCAGACGTACCACGTGCAGCGCTTCGCGGACTTCATCGACAAGCTCGCGAAGACGCCGGACGGCGAGGGCTCGCTGCTCGATCACTCGCTGCTGATGTACGGCTCGAACATGAGCAACAGCGACCGGCACAACAACTATCCGCTGCCGAACATTTTGGTCGGCGGCGCGAACGGCCAGCTGAAGGGCGGCCAGCACATCACGCTGCCGGAGTACACCACGTTCTCGAACCTGCATCTCACCGTCGTCAACAAGGCCGGGCTCGAAATGAAGAGCATCGGCGACAGCACGGGCGAGATCGCGGGCGTCTAGGAGCGTTTGCCGGCGCGACGTGCTGCGCGGCGTCGCGGGAGGCCTCGCGGCCGTTACGGTGTAGCTCGCGCGCTGCCTCGCCGTCGGTCGCGCGCGCGCAGACCACCCTCGACGTCGTCGCAGTGGCGACCGGGCTCAAAGTGCTCGTCATCTCCGGCGTCAACGTCGTCGCGCTTGCGACGAGCGCAGGCCAGGTCGTCGTCGACAGCGGTCCCGCGGCCGACCACGAGCTGCTGGTCGGGGCGTTGCGTAACAGTCGGCGGGCCGATGGGCAAGGTCGCCGTGCTCGTCGAACACGCACTGGCACCGCGACCAGACGGGCGCGAACGAGGCGCTCGGGACGGCAGGCGCCACGATCATCGCGCACGACAAGACGCGCCAGCGCTTGCGCGCGGGCTGGTACGTGCCGGCGTCGGATAGCTACGAGGCCGCCGCTGCCGGCCGCGGCGTTGCCGACGAAGACGTTCTAGACCACCGACGAAACGACCGTCGGCGGAAAGCGCATCGAGTTCGGCTACCTGATCGAGGCGCACACCGACGGCGACGCGTACGTGCGCTTCCCCGAAGCGAACGTCGATCGCGGCCGGCGACGCGATCTCGCCGGCAGCGCGACCCCGTGCTCGACTGGTTCGGCGGCGGCTGGCTCGGCGGCCGCGTCGACGCGCTCGCGAAGCTGCTCGACGCTCGGCGACGCGCGCACGCGCTACGTGCCGAGCTACGGGCCCGTCATCGGCCGTGCGGAAGTGCAAGCGGAGCACGACCTCATGCTCGCGATCTTCGACCGCATCGTCGTGAACGTGCGGCTCGGGCAAACGGCCGACGACATGCTGAAGGCAGGCCTGCTCGACGGCTTGCCGCGCACGTTCGCGGATCCCGCGAAATTTCTCTACGACGCGCACAAGGGGTTCTGGGCGCATCACAACAAGCTCGTGAACGACATCGTATGAACAAACGCTGCCGCTCGCCGCGCTCTTCTTTTCATCGCTCGCAGTCGTCGCGTTCCGCGCCGCTCCCGCGCTCGCCGAGAGCCCGCTCGCCGACGCCGTCGAGAACGGCCGCCGCGACGCCGCGTCGGCTTGATTCACCAAGCCGGCTCGACGTGAACGCCGCGCAAGGCGACGGCACGACGCCGCTGCACTGGGCCGCGTACCAGCTCGACGCTGCCCTCGTCGGCGAGCTGCTGTCGCACGGCGCGAACGCGAACACGCAGAACCGCTACGGCGCGAGCCCGCTGGGCGAAGCCGTGAAGGCCGCGAATGCCGAGATCGTGGAGCTGCTGCTCGCACGCCGGCGCGAACGTCGAAGTCGCCGAACGCGCGACGGCGAGACCGCGCTGATGCTCGCCGCGCGCACGGGCTCGGTCGACGTCGCGAGCAAGCTGCTCGCCGCCGGCGCCGACGTCAACGCGCGCGAGGCGTGGCGCGACCAGACGGCGCTGATGTGGGCCGCCGAAGGCGCGTTCCCCGCGCTCGTGGATTTGCTGATCGAGCACGGCGCCGACGTGCGCGCGCGCGCCGCCGCGAACGACTGGGGCTCGCAGATCACGAGCGAGCCGCGCGCGCAGTACCGCCCGACGGGCGGCCTCACGCCGCTGCTCTATGCCGCGCGCTCGGGCTGCCTCGAGTGCGTGCGCGCGATCGTCGCCGCCGGCGAGGCCGTCGACCGGCCGACGCCCGACGGCGTCACGGCGCTGATGCTCGCGATCGACAACTACGAGTTCGACACGGCGAAGGCGCTGCTCGACTTGGGCGCGAACCCGCATCTGTCCGGACTGGTGGGGCCGCACGGCGCTGTATCTCGCCGTCGACATGAACACTTACGTGCCGCGCGGCGCGCACCGTGCAAGCGCGCTCGAAGAGCACGACGGGCATGGATCTCGTCAACGCGCTGCTCGCCGCGGGCGTCGAAGTGAATCCGCAGCTGAACTTCCACCGCCCCGGGCGCGGCGGCAACAGCGCGCGCTTCGTCGACGACTTGCTGACGACCGGCGCGACGCCGCTGCTGCGCGCCGCGATCATGCACGACGACGAGGCCATGCGCGCATTGCTCGCGGCGGGCGCGCGCGTAGACGTGCCGAACGTCATGGGCGTGACGCCGCTGATGGCCGCGGCCGGCATCGGCGTGCGCGAGCCCGGCTTCGGCGCGAACCGCGCGCCGAACCTCACGAGCCCGGCGATCGAGAGCGAAACCATCGCGTCGCTCGAGATCTTGCTCGCGGCCGGCGCCGACGTGAACGCCGCCATCACGGATAGCCAAAGCCGCACGGCGCGCATCGCGCGGCAGAGCTCGATGACGGATCGGCAGGGTCAGACGGCGCTGCACTCGGCCGCGGGGCGTGGCTGGCCCGAGGTCGTCGCGTACCTGCTCGAGCACGGCGCGAACCCGGCGTTGAAGGACGGGCTCGGCCGAACGCCGCTCGATCTCGCGACGACGCCCGTGCTGGGCCGCCCCGTGCCGAACGCGGAGCGCAACGCCGAGCTGCTGAAGACCGCCGCCGCCGCGCGCTGACGTACCAGAACGCGCGAGCCGTCGGGTTGCCGGTGCGCTGCGTACACCCTCCCCAGCGATCGTCAGGTCTGCGGACGATCTCGCGCCGATCGTCCGTAGTTCGGACGATATCGTCCCTTTTCCGGACGATCCGGCGAGAATCGTCCGGCGACCTGACGACTGCTGGAGGGGTAGTGTCATGCGCATGGTCACGCCAACGCCAACGCCAACGCCAACCCCAACCCCAACGCCAACGGCCCCCCGCCACCGCGAGCCTCCCTTTCAGCGCCGCCAATTCGCGGAGCAAGAGCTCATCGGCGCGATCACGAGCGCCGCGCGGCGTATCGCCGAGGCACCCGATTGGAGCGGCGAGCCCGCCGAGACGGTTTGGCTGGCAACCGTGCTGAACGGCCTCGGCGACCGCGAGCTGGCGACGGCGACCCAGGTCGTCCGCGTCATTCGCCAGCGCCTCGAACGCACCGCGCGCGAGTGGGCGCGGCACAAAGGCAACACGCGCTAAACTCTCACGATGAAGTCTCGCCCGCGACGCAAACCGGCGCTCAAGCGCGGCGCCCGCTCGATCGGCGGCTACCTCATCGAGCGGATGCACGCGCTCGGCATCAACGACGTGTTCGGCATCCCCGGCGATTTCGTGCTCGGTTTCTACGGGATGCTCGAGCGCAGCCCCATCCGCATCGTCGGCACGTGCAGCGAGCTCAACGCGGGCTACGCGGCCGACGCCTATGCGCGCATCAACGGCATCGGCGCCGTGTGCGTCACGTATTCGGTCGGGGGCTTGAGCCTCATCAACGCCATCGCCGGTGCGTACGCCGAGAAGTCCCCCGTCATCGCGATCAGCGGCGCACCGGGCGTCGCGGAACGCGCCGACAACCTGCTGCTGCACCACCGCGTCGGCGCGTTCTCGACGCAGCGCGAGATCTTCGAGCGCATCACGGTCGCGGCGACGTGTCTCGACGATCCGCTCACCGCGTTCCGCGAGATCGATCGCTGCCTCGGCGCTGCGATGGCGCACAAGCGCCCCGTCTACATCGAGCTGCCGCGCGACCGAGTCGCCACCGTGCCGCGGTATCGGGACGCGGAGCCGGTCGAAGAGCTGCAAAGCAACAAAGCCGCGCTCGACGAAGCGCTGGCCGAGGCGCGCGAGCTGCTCGGCCGCGCACGCCAGCCCGTGATTCTCGCGGGCGTCGAGGTGCACCGGTTCGGGCTCCGCAAGCAGGTGCTCGCGTTCGCCGAGCGCCACAAGATTCCGATCTGCTCGACGCTGCTCTCGAAATCCGTCGTCAGCGAGCTGCATCCGCTGTATCTCGGCGTCTACGAGGGCGCGATGGGCCGCCCCGACATGCGGCGCTACGTCGAGGACAGCGACTGCCTGATCCTGCTCGGCGCCTTCATGACGGACATGGATCTAGGCGTCTACACGGCCAAGCTCGATCCGAACCGGTGGATCTTCGCGAGCAGCGAGGACGTGCGGATCCGCCATCATCACTTCCACGAGGTGCTGTTCCCGGACTTCGTGAACGGCTTGCTGAAGGCGAAGATCGCCGTCCCAAAGCGCGAGCTCCCGCCGATGGCGCACGACCAGCCGGCGAAGTACGTACCCAACAAAGGCGCGAAGATCACGAACAAACGCCTCTTCCAGCGCGTCAACGAGCTGCTCGACGAGCACACGGTCGTCGTCTCGGACGTCGGCGACTCGCTGTTCGGCGCGTCGGATCTCGTCATCCATCGCGACAGCGAGTTCCTGAGCCCGGCCTTCTATACGTCGATGGGATTTGCCGTGCCGGCCGCGATCGGCGTTCAGGTCGCGAACCGCGCGCGGCGGCCGCTCGTCCTCGTCGGCGACGGCGCGTTTCAGATGACGGGCATGGAGCTCTCGACGGCAGTGCGGCTCAAGTTCAATCCGATCGTGATTGTGCTCAATAACAAGGGCTATACGACCGAGCGCCTTCTCCAGGAAGGGCCGTTCAACGACCTCCAGGAGTGGCGGTTCCACGAGCTCCCGGCCGTCATCGGCGGCGGCGTGGGCATGGAGGTGCGGACCGAAGGCGAGCTCGAGCAAGCGCTCGCGACGGCGCTCGTCCAGCGGGATTCGATCAGCATCCTGAACGTGCACCTCGAGCCCGACGACATAAGTCCCGCGCTCGAACGGCTCGCAAGCTCGCTGCGCAAGCGGATTTGACGCGCCGCCTCACGCTCCGCACCATTCGCACCCGGGGGTACGATCGATGCGAAGGTCTCTGCCAATCGTCTCGCTTGCCGGCATCGTCACGCTCGCGGTGCTCGCTGCCGTGCTCGATGAAGAGAGCGCCAAGGCGGACCGCGCGGCGCCGCCGAAGTTCACGGCGCAGCAGCTCACGGCGCCCCCGACCGACGGCTGGATCACGAACGGCGGCAACGTCTACAACCAGCGCTACTCGCCGCTGAAGCAGCATCAACCGGGACAACGTCGCGACGCTGAAGCCGGCCTGGCGCACGCACCTGAACGGCTCGGGCACGGACAGCAAGTACTCGGGCCAAGCGCAGCCGATCGTCTACGACGGCGTCATCTACATTCCGACCGGCGCCAACGACGTGTTCGCGCTCGACGCCGACACCGGCGAGATCCTCTGGACGCACGAGGCGAACCTCGATCCGAACATCACCGTCATCTGCTGCGGCTGGCTCTCCCGCGGCGTCGCGATCGGCGACGGCAAGGTGTTCTCCGGTCAGCTCGACGGCAAGCTCGTCGCGCTCGATCACGCGACGGGCAAGGTCGTGTGGTCCATCCAGGCGGAGACGAACCGGGACGGCTTCAGCATCACGACCGCGCCGCTCTACTACGACGGCCTCGTGATCACGGGCTTCGCGGGCGGCGACCGCGCGAGCCGCGGCCGCGTGAAGGCCTACGACGCACAGCGACGGCAAGCTCGTCTGGACGTTCTATACGATTCCGGGTCCCGGCGAACTCGGCCACGACACGTGGCCGAGCGACAACGACACGTGGGAGTACGGCGGCGCGGCCGTCTGGCAGACGCCGGCCGTCGATCCCGAGCTCGGGCTCGTCTACTTCTCGACCGGCAACCCCGGCCCCGATCTGAACGGCTCCGTGCGGCCCGGCGACAATCTGTTCAGCGTCTCGATGGTCGCGATCGAGGCGAAGACCGGCAAGTACCGCTGGCACTTCCAGCAGGTGCATCACGATCTGTGGGACTACGACTCGCCGAATCCCGTCGTGCTGTTCGACGCCGTGTACGACGGCCAGCTGCGCAAGGGCATCGTCGAGATCGGCAAGACGGGCTACGTCTACATTCTCGATCGCGTGACCGGCGAGCCGCTCGTCGGCATCGACGAGGTGCCGGTGCCGCAGGAGCCGCGCCAGGCGACGGCCGCGACGCAGCCGATCCCGCGCGGCGACGAGGTCATCCCGCACGAGATCGACATCGAGCCCGAGGGCTTCAAGCTGATCAACAACGGCCGCATCTTCACGCCGTTCTGGGACGAGCCCGTCGTCGTGAAGCCGCTCGGCACGGGCGGCGCGAACTGGCCGCCGAGCTCGTACGATCCCGAGACGAATCTGTTCTACGTCTGCGTCGGCCGACGGCGCCGCGGCGTACTCGACGAAGGAAGGCGGCGCCGAGTGGGTGATGCCGCAGCCGGGCGGCCGCTACTTCGGCGGCGAGTACACGCGCTCGCGCGTGCCGCGCCGCGGCGTGATCGCGGCCGTCGACGTCAGGACCAACCGGCTCGCGTGGCAGCAGCAGTGGGGCGAGATGTGCTACGCGGGCTCGACCGTGACGGCCGGCGGGCTGCTCTTCGTCGGCCGCAACGACGGCCGCCTGACCGCGCACGACAAGTCGAACGGCGCGCTGCTCTGGGAATTCGAGACGGACGCCGGCATCCACGCGGCCGTCAGCACGTTCGAGCGCAACGGGCAGCAGTACGTCGTCGCGCTATCGGCGGGCTCGTTCTTCCCGGGCACGACGCGCGGCGACAGCGTCTGGCTGTTCGCGCTCGACGGCGCCGGCGCGCCGCGAGCGGCGCGAGCGGCGAGCCCGTCGGGCGGCGCAGCCGAGCTCACGCACTAGCGGCGAAAGGGGACGGCGAAAAGGGGACGGATTTATTTTCTGCGCCGTTGAGCGGCGGAAACCAGATTAGCCTTCGGGGGCGCAGAAAATAAATCCGTCCCCTTTTCGCCCCCTCTTGATCTATAGATCTGTCCCCTAGCTCGGGATGACGTTCGCGTTCAACCGGAACAAATTGGTCGGGTCGTACTTGTTCTTCAGCGCCACGAGCCGCGGGTAGTTGCCGAGATAGTTCTCGTCGACCTGTTTCTGCGTCTCGTCGATGATGTCGTTCGTGTAGAAGCCCTGCATGTGCGGCTCGACGCTTGCCCAGTATCGCCGAAGCCACGCCACTTGCGCCGTCGGGTCGCTCTCGATCGGCCAGTTCACGGCGAGCAGCGGTGTCAGCGTGATCTCGCGGTGCGGGAACGCCGTCGCGTCGGCGGCCACGCGGTTGATCGCGCCGCCGCAGTGGTAGAGGAAGAAGACGGAGCTGCCGCCCGGCTGCTCGCCGAAGCCGTCAAGGATCGCGTCGATGAAGGCGGGCTTCAGGCCCGCCGAGAACCCGGACTTCGTATAGGAGCCGACGGCGCGCGGATCGTCGACGTCGCCCGAGCGCTGCAGCGCCACGTAGTCGATCGTGCGCAGCGTGTCGCGCAGCGGCGTGCCGCCGGCAGCGCGCACCTTGGCGAACACGCGCTCGGCTTCGCGGCTCGGGCCGCTGTAGCACGCGTTGAACGAGACCGCTTGTCCTTCCGGGCTGTTCTGGAGTCCCATGCACAGGAACAGCTCATCGGGGGCGGTCGCTTCGTACTCGGCGTAGAAGTCGAGCAGTTGGCGCGCTTTGCTGATCGGGAACGCGAGATTGCCGCCGACGACTTCGCGCTGCATCGCGTGCAGCTCGAACTCGATGTTCGTCACGACGCCGAAGTTGCCGCCGCCGCCGCGCACGCCCCACAGGAGCTCCGGGTTCTCGTCGGCGCTCGCGTGGCGCAGCTCGCCGTCGGCCGTGACGATGTCGACGGCGCGCACGTTGTCGAGCGACAGGCCGAAGCGCCGGGCCACGCGGCCGAAGCCGCCGCCGAGCGTGAGCCCGGCCACGCCGGTATGCGACACCGTGCCCGCCGAAGTGACGAGGCCGAATTGCATCGTCTCGTTGTCCATGTCGCCGAGCAGGCTGCCGCCCGAGACGTACGCGATGCGCTCGGCGGGGTCGACGCGCACGCCGCGCATCAAGCTCAGGTCGATCATCAGGCCGCCGTCGCAGGTCGACTTGCCCGAGTGACTGTGCCCGCCGCATTTGACCGCGACGAGCAGATTCGAAGCGCGCGCGAAATCGACGGCTCTGCGAATGTCGGCCGCGCCGCGCGGCTGGACGATCAGCGCCGGAAACTTGCTGATCGAGGCGTTGAGCACGCGGCGAGCGTCGTCGTAGACGGGATGCCCCGGCAGTATCAGGTTGCCGCGCAGGCTCTCGCCGAGCTCCTGCACGGTGGCGCGTTTCAGCGTCACGCTCGTGCCGGCGCCGGTCACCGCGTCGATGTCCGCGTCGACACGCATCGACGGGCTCAGGATAGCGGCGAACGCGCCGCTTGCCGGCAGCGAGGTGCCGATCGCGGCAGCCAGCGAACGTCGTACGAACCCGCGTCGATTCATGGTTGTCCCCCCTCGCGTTGTTGCAGCATTCTGCGCCCGTCCCGGAGGTTCGTGCTAGCCGGCGCGGCCTGCATTCGTTGGGGCGTCCATGCGCATGACACTTCTCCAGCGGCCAGCGCGATCGGCCTTCGCAGTGACCAGTACAATCGACCCCATGCGTCTCCTTATTCGAATCGCCATCGCAGTCATCGCCGCTGCCGCGGTCGGTGGCGGCCTGGCGCACGCGCAAGAACCGACGCGCGCCGAAGCCGACGCGATGCAGACGAAGCTCGAGCGCGTCGCAGCTGCGGCCGAGACGCTGCGGCCGACCGACGCGCCGCCGCTGCGCACGACGTTCACCGAGCGCGAGATCAACGCGTACCTCGCGCTCGAAGGTCCCGCGTTCCTACCGCCCGGGATCGCGATGCCGCGCGTACGGCTCGGCGACAACGGGCGCGTGCAGGCGCGCGCGATCGTCGATCTCGACGCCGTGCGGCGGTCGCGCGAGCGCAGCGCCTTCGATCCGCTCAACTACCTCACAGGGGCGGTCGACGTGGTCGCGGCCGGCAGAGTCGAAGGCAGCGGTGGCGAGGGCTTGATTCGCTACGAATCGGCGACCGTCGGCGGCGTCGCAGTACCCAAGACCGTAGCGCAGGAGCTACTGCGCTTTTACACGCGCACACCGGAGCGGCCAGGCGGCTTCGCCTTCGACGAGCCGTTCGACTTGCCCGCGGGGCTCCGTGCGATCAGTGTGGACGGTGGTTCGGTCACCGTGACGCAATGAGGTGGGTATGACTACCGAGCTTTCTCGTTATCCGATCCACCTCGGCCGCGGCGCGACCGCCGTCGCCGAGCCCGAGTTCACGGGCATGGAGTGGTACGGCGGCTACATGCAGCGTCACGCGAGCGACGGCGTCGAAGGCCGGCTCGTATCGATGTTCTCTTTCAACGCCCCGTGGGACGGTTGGGAGGTTCATCCCAACGGCCACGAGATCGTGATCTGCACGGCCGGCGAGATTACGCTCGTGCAGGAGATCGACGGCAAGGAAGTCCGCACGACGCTGCACCCCGGCGAGTACGCGATCAATCCCCCCGGCGTTTGGCACACCGCTGACGTGAACGGGCCCGCGACGGCCGTATTCATCACGGCCGGAGCCGGCACACAGGGTCGCCCGCGCCGCCCCTGAAAACTCTTCGTTTCGGGCGTTTTCGACACTCGCCGAAGGACGCCCATCGCCGTGATCATGCAGCCGCGTCGCGCTTGACAGCGCGCTTTGCGCGGGGCTTATCATCGAATGCCGATGCAGGCGGAATCGCTCGAGGTTCTGGAGAAGGCTAGCGTCGCGCCGGCGCAGGCGCGCGCGTTCGTGCGCGCCATCGAGATCGAAATCGCCGGCGCTAGCGACACCCTCGCGACGAAGCACGACGTGTTGGCGCTGCGGCACGACTTCGAGGTTTTGCGTCGAGACTTCGAAGTCCTACGTCGCGATTTCGACGTCCTGCGTACCGAGCTGCGTGGCCAAATAGAGAAACTCGGCGGCGAGCTCCGCGTGGAGATCCACCGCAGCGTGAGTGGCGTCACGCGACAGATGTATATGGCGATACTGGGCCAGATGGCTGTGCTGCTCGGCTTCGCGTACTTCTTCGCCACGCACCTGCGCTGATCGAGCTCAGTCGTAGTTCCAACCGTCCTGCTCGCCGCTCCACGGCCCCCAGATCGCGTACGTCCAGCCCGGCTTGAAGCCCTTGGGATCTGAAGCGAGCTCGCCGTAGCCGTGAAACGAGCGGTCGGCGCTGTCGCCATGCCGCGACGAGCGAAAGCCGTCGGCGGCCGCGATTGCGGGGCCCAAGCCGGCGACGGGCACGATGGCGGCGCTGCTCGACAGCAACGAACGTCGTGAGAGCTTCATGCGCGCACTCCTGCGAGTGGTTGGAATGCAACCGATGCTCGGAGGCGGTCATGATGGCCGCATGACGCGCCGATGACGGGTCTGTGACGATCGCCGGCATCTCGGTCGCCCTCATTCAGCTCGTGCAGTTGCGCAAAGAACACGACGCGTGTTGCCCAAATTGCGATGCAATAAAAACAGTGTCGGAGTCCGCCGACGCTTTGCGCGCGCAAACAATCGCTCGTAGGGTCTCCCTTGCGTCGCGTTAGTGGCATCACGGCAGGAGACTGGAGCCATGACGCGAAGGACCTCGACACGGCATTCGCTGCACACCACCGCGGGATAGCGGCTGGCGCACGAAGCAACGTCGCGTCGTTAGCGCATGTTCTTTCGAACAACACCGTACCCAGGGGAGGGGCGACATGACCATTCATCACCGTCATGCATTACTGACTCTTTGCGGAATCGTCGCGCTCGCAAGCGCGCCGGAAGAGGCCGGCGCGCAGCTCAACGAGTGCGCGCTCATCGGCCAGCTTGACCAGAGCATCATTCCGGGTGGCTGCATCGCAAGAACGTTGTCGCAGCAGATCGGGCCCGGCCAAGGCGACATCATGATGCCGGGGTCGTCCGCGTATCTGATCAAGCGCGACCCGGCGCGCGCCATCCGGCGCGGCAGGCAATTGTTCCAGCGCAAGTTCAGTTTGTACGAAGGCTTGGGGCCGCGCGTGAACCACAACGCGAGCGGCGACATCACCGAGGTGCGCCGGCTCGGCGCTGGGCTCTCGGATAGCTGCGCCGCATGTCACGGCCGGCCGCGCGGCTCCGCCGGCGTCGGCGGCGACGTCGCGACGTTTCCCGACAGCCGCGATGCGCCGCACCTGTTCGGCTTGGGCCTCATCGAGATGCTCGCCGATGAGATGACCACGGATCTGCGCGCGATTCGCGCGCAAGCGCTCCGTGAGGCGCAATCCGGCCTCGTCGCGAACGCAACCGGAGGAACGACTGCGACGTCGGGTTCCACGCGGCCTATGCCGGTCTCGCGGCCGCTGTTCGCCAAAGGCGTGAGCTTCGGCCGGATCACGGCGCACCCGGACGGGCGAGTGGATACGTCGGCCGTCAGAGGCGTCGATGCGAATCTGCGCGTAAAGCCGTTCCTGCACCAAGGGGTGACGGCGTCGATTCGCGAGTTTCTCGTCGGCGCTTTCCACGCCGAGATGGGCCTGCAAGCGTCCGATCCCGTGCTCTGCGCGGCGACCGATCCCACGACTCCGCGGCCCGGTCAGAGCATCGCCGGCTTCAAGTACGACCCGACGCTCGACGATTTCGAGCGGCCGCCGGTTTGCAACGCCAACGAGGCGGACGCGGACAGCGACGGCAAGATCAACGAGATCGATCCGGCGCTCGTCGACTACGTCGAGTTCTACTTGCTGAACTACTTCAAGCCGGGCCAGTACCGCGTGACGCCGCGAGCGACCGCAGGACTTGCGCTGATGCAGCGCATCGGTTGCACGACCTGCCACGTGCAAAACCTCACGGTCCGTAACGATCGCCGCGTCGCCGACGTGGAGACGAAGTTCGACGCCGAGCGCGGCATCTTCAACGACCTGTTCGCGACGGCGACGCCGCTGTTCAAGGCGGTTCCCGACACGGCTGCGTATCCGCAGCTGCAGCCGATCGGCGGGTCGTTCGTCGTCCGCAACGTGTTCACGGATTTGAAGCGGCACGATCTCGGGCCCGCGTTCCACGAGCGCGACTTCGACGGCACGCAGATCACCGCTCACGTCACCGAGCCGCTGTGGGGCGTCGGAACGACGGCGCCGTACGGGCACGATGGCCGCAGCATCACGCTCGACGCCGTGATTCGCCGCCACGGCGGCGAAGCGGCGGCTGCGTCACGTGCGTACGTCGGCCTCGGAGCCGACGCGCAGGAGAGCATCGTCACCTTCCTGAACACACTCGTGTTGTTCCCGCCGGATGACACCGCTTCCAACCTGAACCCCGGTGTCCCGTCGAGCGACGACCCGCAGACGATCAGCAATCACGGCAGCATCAACCTGGGCGCGTTGTTCCAGATCCCATCGGAAGGGGCCGAGTAACGCTGCGTTTTTCCGGGGAGGGGACGGATTTATAGATCCGTCCCCTCTTCAGCCGAGTAAGGCCGGCGTCGCCGGCGGTGTGCGTTTGCGCCAATCCTTGTGCGAAATCGATAGGCGTTGCGGCCACGCCTCAAACCCGCGCGCCGGTTTCCGCGGGAACAATCAGCAGCATCAAGCAGTTACGCGCGCGGCCGTCTTGGCACGGCGGATGCAATTCCCCGCCCGTTCGCCACTTGAGCGATGGAGGGATCGCGCATGAACACGACGACGACCGGCCGTGCCACAATCGAGAAAAACCCGACGAGGCAGGTCATGGCAACCCCGATCCAGTATCTCGACAAAGCGATGACGCGGCTCCGCGATCTTGGCCTCGTGCCCGAGAAGACCGAGGAAGCGCCGATCGTTGCGCTCCTGAACCGCGTCTCCGATCTCGACAACGACAAAGTCGTTGCGATCGCGCGCACGCTCTCGCAAGCGTCGCTGTTCAACCAAGTCGTGCGCGAGCAAGTCGCGTCGATGTCGCTCGGCGAGCGCTACGGCAAGATCACGGACGGTTTCAACAGCATCCGCGACGACGCGAAGAGCATGGTCGAGCAGGTCGAGGACGGCCGCATCGACACGTTCGAGCGCCTCGCGAACATGTGGCAAAAAGCCACGCGCGGCGACATCGCGGGCCGCTTCGACAAGGTCAAGCGGGTCTATCTCGACGTCGTCAAGGATTCGAAGGACCAGATCGAGCGCGAGCAGCTGATCCTCCAGGCGTACCTCGACTTCCGCGGTGCGCTGAAGGAGTCCGAGGTGCTCGCGCTGCAAGTGTTGAAAGTAGCCGAGGCCGAGCTGGAAGCGGCGCAGACGAAGCTCAAGTCGGCCGTGGCAGCCGTCGAGAAAGCCTCCGGCGGCGATCTCGTCGCGCGCGCGAAGCTCGAGCTCAAGCGCGACGAGGAGCTGCGCAACGTGCAAGGCGCCGAGGACCGCTATCAGATCTGCAAGGACCTCTCGGACAATCTGACGATCGGGTACAACACGAGCGAGGTCATCATGGCCCGGCTCGTGCAGACGACGAACGCGAAGGACCGCGTCTACAAGCAGGCCGTGTCGTTCTTCGGCACGAACGAGACCGTGCTGACGGCGTTGTCGGCGTCGTTCACGGGCCTCTGGGGCCTGCACGAGAGCACGAAGACGCTCGACGCGATGAAGGAAGGCGTCAGCAAGAGCCTCGAGGACTTGGCCGACATCGGCGGCAAGGTCCAGGAAGCCGCGCTGAAGGCCGGCTACGGCCCGACGATTCGCGCCGACGCCGTCAAGAAGCTCGTCGACTCCGTCGTGAACTACCAGATCCGCTCGCGCGAGATCATCGCCGAGATGCGCGAGCTCTCGACGAAGAACGCGGGCGAGATTCGCGACGCGGTCGAGCAGGGCAAGCAGCGTTTGGCGCGGCTCGTCGAGAGCGGCCAGGCGCTCGAGCTCGCCGCGCACACGCGTTGAACGCCCTCTGTTGGACCGAGCAGGTGGCGCAGCGAGTGCTGCCATGAACGACCTCGTCGTTAAGGAGAAGGCGACCCTCGACGAGCTGATGCTCGCGATGGACGTCGTCGACACGCATGCGGCACAAGGAGCTCGTGCTCGCGCGCGAGCTCGAGGGCGAGGATCGCGACGCGAAGCTGCTCGACCAGCTGCGCGAGATCTACACGAGCCAGGGCATCGTCGTCACCGACGAGATCCTGCAGCGCGGCGTCGACGCGCTGCGCGAGGAGCGGTTCGTCTATCCGCAGCCGGAGCCGAGCTTCTCGCGGACGCTCGCGCACGCGTACGTCACGCGCGGCCGCTGGGGCAAGCTCGCCGGCGGCGGCGTCGCGGCAATCGCCGTCGTCGGCGATCGCGTTCCAACTGCTCGTGTGGGGGCCGGAGCAACGTCAGGCCACCGAAGTGCCGGCCGAGCTGACGGCTGCGTTCGCGACGCTCGACGCGAACACCGACGACGCGGCCGCACTCGAGCCGGCGCGCGCGCAGCTCGCGACGGGCCAGGCCGCCGTCGCGCAGGGCGACTTCGACGCCGTGCGCGCGGCGACGGCGGAGATCGCGGCGTTGAACGCGCGCGTGCAGGCGCAGTACGAGCTGCGCATCGTGTCGCGGCCCGGCGAGCAGAGCGGCGTGTGGCGAGAGCCGCAAGCCAATCGCGGCGCGCGCAACTACTACTTGATCGTGGAGGCCGTCGCCCCGAATGGCGAGCCGCTGCGGCTGCCGATCACGAGCGAGGAGGACGGCCGCACGCGCGGCGTCCGGGAGTGGGGGCTGCGCGTCGACGAGCCGACGTACAACCGCGTCGGGGCTGACAAGCAAGACGACGGCATCATTCAAAACAACGTCGTCGGCCGTAAGCGCCGCGGCGTGTTGGATCGCGAATACACGGTGCCGACGACGGGCGCCGCGATTACGGAGTGGTAAGACGATGTCCCTGAGCGGCAGCGACGTACTGGCCTTGATCGAGCGAATGCACGGCGACACGCGCAACGAGATCGCGGGCGTCGACACGCGCCTCGCGCGTTTCACGGCGGATCTCGAAACGCTTGCGCCAGCGCGAGCTCGGCGTGTTGAGCGTGCTCGCGCGAATTCGCCTGCGCGAGATCGAGGGCGGCGAGCTGAAAGCCGCGCTCGACGAGACGAGTAGGCGCGTGAAAGAGCTGCTCGGTCAGCGCGAAGGCGCGCTCGCGGCCGTCGGCGAAGAGCTCGGCGCGGCCGAGCGGCAGCAGGTCGCGCTCGGGCAGGAGCGTGCGGCGCAGCAGGCCGTCGTCGACGGGGCCGAGAAGGCCGTCGACGAAGCCGAGGCCGCAGCGCAGCAAGCGCTCGGCGCCGACTCTGCCTATCGCGCGAAGCTCGAGGCCGCCGCGGCCTCCGACAACGTCGCCGATTCCGCCGAAGCGAAGGCGACGGCCGCGCAGGCCGACCGCACCGAGAAGGGCAAGCCGTACGAAGCCGACCCACTGTTCGCGTATTTGTGGGGGCGCGGTTTCGGCACATCGGCCTATGCGCACGGGGGGCTCACGCGCACGCTCGACGGCTGGGTCGCGCGCGTCGCGGGCTTCGAGCCGCTGCGCCGTGACTACTGGCTGCTGACGGAGCTGCCGGGGCGCTGCGACGACCACGCGCAGCGCATGCGCGCGCAGGCGGACGCCGATCTCGCCGCCGTGCAGAGCGCAGAGCATGCCGCGGCCGAGGCGGCCGGCGTGCCGCAGCGGCAAGAGGCGCTCGACAAAGCGCAAGCGGCGCTCGCCGAGATCGACGAGAGGATCGACGAGCAGGAAGCGGCTGTCGCCGCGCTCGTCGAGCGGCGCACTGCGTTCGCGGCCGGCGAGGACGAGATCTCGCGCCAGTGCAACGAGCTGATCCGCGAGACGCTGAAGCGCGAGCAGATGCGCACGCTGCGCGAGCGCGCGAACCAGACGCCGAGCACGGACGATGACGCGGCTGTCGACGAGCTCACCGAGATTCGCGCGCACATGCCGCGCATCGAGGAAGAGGCCGTGCGCAACCGCACGCTGCACGAGACGCACCGCGACCGTGTCGCGAAGCTCGAGGAGATCCGCAAGCGCTTCAGGGAGAGCCGCTACGACGCCGTGTCGTCGGAGTTCGTCAACGGCGCTCTGATCGCGACGCTGCTGGCGTCGCTGATCGCGGGCTCCGTCGGTGTCGGCGATTTCTGGGACGCGCTGAAGAAGCAGCAGCGTTACCGCCAGCTCGCCGACCCACGCTTCGGCAGCGGCCGCTTCCCGCGCGGCGGCGGCGGGCCGTGGCACAACCCGGGCGGCTGGGGCGGCGGCGGTGGCTTCGGCGGCGGGCTTGGGAAAAGGGGCGGCGGCTTCGGCGGCGGCGGGTTCCGCACGGGCGGCGGTTTCGGCCGCGGCGGCGGCTTCAAGACCGGCGGCGGGTTCTAGCAGCGCCTGAGCGGTGTCCGCTCAAGGCTCCGCGACGACAATCTCGCCGAGTCCGCCTGGGAGACCGAGAGCGCCCGGACCTAAAAGGGGACAGATTTATTTTCTGCTTCGGCGATGGCAGATCCATGCGCCTCGCTGGCAGAAAATAAATCTGTCCCCTTTTAGGTCCATGCCGCTCCGGCGCTCCCTGTAACCAAGCCCCCGCTGGCGACTCTTGGTAGTTGCCTGTCCAGCAATCCATCCGAATAGGGGGCAAAGTCATGTCAGCTCGCTGGATCCTGGTGTTGTCGACGCTGCTTGTCGCGTCGGCGGTCAATGCGCAAGAACGAACGGAGTGCGACGAGAAGAATTGGTGGGGCGGCTGGCGCGGCGGCCCCAATGCCCACCTCTGCGAGGTGCGGGAGCTCACGGTGCCTGCTTCCGGCTCGCTGTCCGTCGACGCCGGCCAGAACGGCAGCATCGGCGTCACGGGCGAGAATCGCCGCGACGTGCAGGTGCGCGCGACCGTGCACGCGTGGGGAAACGACGACGCCGAGGCGGCGCGCATCGCGAGCGGTGTCAACGTTCGCACCGACGGCGTGGTCCGAGCCGAAGGGCCGGAGCAACGCGGCCGTTCGGGCTGGAGCGTCAGCTACGAGGTTCTCGCGCCGCTCGAGATCGATCTCTCGCTCGAGGCTCACAACGGCGGAATCAGAGTGGCCGCCGTCCGCGGCGACCTCGACCTCGAGACGCAGAACGGCGGAATCAATCTCGACGACGTCGCCGGCAACGTACGCGGCCGCACGACGAACGGCGGCGTCGAGGCCGAGCTCTCCGGCGACACGTGGGAGGGCACGGGCCTGGACCTCGAGACGACGAACGGCGGAGTGCGGCTGCGGATTCCCGAGGACTACTCGGCGCGCCTCGAAACGGGCACCGTCAATGGCGGCATCGACATCGATTTCCCCGTGACGGTGCAGGGCCGCATCGGCCGCGAGTTCTCGACGACGCTTGGCGACGGCGGGCCGCTCGTCCGCGCCGAGACCACGAACGGCCACGTGCGAATCTCGCGCGACCGGGGCGACCTCACGCGCCTGCCGTAACCTAGCTCCGTGGCCGAGCGCCGGCACGCGGCGCATAATCGGGCGACAACAATCGGGGGGTCGCCATGCACGTCTTCCGTGTCTTCTCGGCTGCGCTCGCTCTCGCGGCACTGCCTGCCTTCGCTCAAACCGCCACGGCTCCGACGCTCGACTTCGAGTTCTACAAAGCCCGCATCGAGCCGATCTTCACGACGAAGCGCCCCGGCAACGCGCGCTGCGTCTCGTGCCACGGCTTCGGCACGACGATGAAGCTGCAGGCATTGCCCGAAGGCGCCGCCACGTGGAGTGAGGCCGACGCGCGCGCCAACTTCGACATCGTGCGCGCGCGCGTCGTGCCCGGTAACCCCGACGCGAGCCGCCTGCTGCGCCATCCGCTCGCGGAAGAAGCCGGCGGTGATCCGCACCACGACGGCGGCAAACACTGGACTTCGAAGAGCGACCCCGAGTGGCAAACGCTTGCGGCGTGGGCCAACGGCGCGACGCTGGCGAGCTCGGCCGCGAAGCCGGCACCGCTGCACGCGCGCATCGTGCAAACCAACAGCGCCGGCGACAACGTGCACATCATCGATCCCGCGACGAACAAAGTCGTCGGCGAGATCGTCGGCATCGAGGTCGGCCACGGCGCGGCCGCGGCGCCCGACGGCAGCCGCCTCTACGTCAGCAACGAGGCCGACAGCACGCTCGACGTCGTCGACGCGCGCACGCTGCGCGTCATGAGCAAGATCAAGCTCACGGGTCATCCGAACAACATCTCGATCAGCCGCGACGGCCGGCGCGTCTATGTCGCGATCCGCGAGGGGACGGGCGTCGTCGACGTCATCGACACCACCGCGCTCGTGCTCGCGAAGAGCATTCCGATCCGCGGTGCCGTGCACAACACGTATGTCACGCCCGACGGCCGGCACGTGATCGCGGGCTCGATCGCGGGCAAGACGCTGACGGTTATCGACCAGCCGACCGAGGAGATCGCGTGGGTCATGGAGTTCGAGCTCGGCGTGCGGCCGATGGCGTTCGAGTCCAACCGCGACGGCTCGACGAAACGCATGTTCGTGCAGCTCACGGAGTTCAACGGCTTCGCCGTCGTCGACTTTGCAACGCGCAAGGAGATCACGCGCATCGAGTTGCCGAAGCTGCCGCCGGGCAAGGAGCCCGTGCTCGAGGGCGGCAATGCATCGCACGGCATGGCGGTGTCGGCCGACAACACGCGCTTGATCGTCGACAGCCGCTTGAACAGCGCCGTCTACGTCTATTCGCTGCCCGACCTGAAGCTGCTCGGCGGAATCGACGTCGGCATCGCGCCCGACTGGGTCACGCTGACGCCGGACGGTAAGACGGCCTACGTCGCGAACGCGGGCTCGAACGACGTATCGGTCGTCGACATGGTCGCCCTACGCGAGGTCACGCGAATTCCCGTCGGCCAGGTGCCGAAGCGCAACATCACGGCGATGCTGCCGTAGAGCTCGCTCGTTGGCCGTGCAAGCTCGCGGCCTCTCGCGGTGCTCGCTCAGCGATAGTGCCAGTGGAAGAGCTTGTGCGTGATCTTCCACTCGCCGTCGACCTTCAGCAGCGTGAACACGTCGGAGGCGCGCGCAAGAGCGCCGACGAGCTTGCCGGTCCAGCCGTGCACCTCGAGATGCACGACGGCGATGCTCTCGATGATCTCGATGCGCGCGAAGCGCGGATGGATGTTCGGCGCCGGCCCGTTCGCCGCGATCCACTGGAACACGTGATCGATCGAGCCGCTGTATTCGACGCCTAGGCAAAAGCCCGAGATCGTGGCCTGCGGGTGAAACGCCGGGCGCATGAGCTCTGCGTCGCCGGCGCGAGCGCCCGCAATGTAGCAGTGCATGGTTCGCGTGATCGCGTCGTGCTCGGTCAGGTAGGCGTTGCCGGTCGGCACCGCAGCGCGCAGCGGCTGCGCACCGTCCTCGGAGACGGGCGCCGGGAGCTTGGTCCGCAGGCGCCTCCACGCCTCGAGCTCGTGGCGGTACGCGAACACGGTGTCCTGTTTCTCGTGCTCGCGGCGGTGAACGGGTAGCCCTTCGTTGGCTTCCCAGCGTCGCACCGTGCGCTCGCTGCGGCGGAGGTACGCGGCGATCTGCTTCCAGGACTCGAGCGTCTTTTGTGGAGTGTTCCGCTCAGGCATCCGAAGCCCTCCGCGGACGACTATATCAGGGGTTGCCGT
Source organism: uncultured Gammaproteobacteria bacterium (assembly GCA_963714705.1). Classification (GTDB taxonomy): domain Bacteria; phylum Pseudomonadota; class Gammaproteobacteria; order Steroidobacterales; family Rariloculaceae; genus FEN-1219. The sequence continues at coordinate 1,255,814 of CAVQPJ010000013.1, read as the reverse complement.
CGCCGCCGGTTCACGCATGCCAGTGAAAGGCCTTCTGGATGATCTTCCATCCGCTCGGCATCTTCAGCAGCGTGAACAAGTCTGACATCGCGGCGCCGCTGCCGGCGAGCTTGCCGGACCAGCCGGCGACCTCGAGCTGCACGACGGCGATCGACTTCAGGATCTCGACGCTGACGACGCGCGGCTCGATCTTCGGCGCCGGGCCGTTCCTGTCGATCCAATCGAACAGGAACTGCGTGCCGACGGCGAGCTGCTCTCCCGCGTAGCCGAAGAACGACGCGCTCGGATGGAAAGCGGGCCGCATGACCTCGCTTTTGCCTTGTTTGCTGCCGTCGATGTAGAGCTGCATCGTCTTGACGATCGCGTCGTACTCGGCGGGGTATTCGGTTTTGCTCATGGGGCAAGAGACTGCCGCCCGAGCTCGATGGGCGGCAACAGCCAAACGCGGTCAAAGTCGGGCACGCCGGAGGTCGTGTACACCCGCGGCCTTGCCGCCCACTAAGTATTGCGGTTTCCACGTATTCCGTACGCATATCCACGAATGCCGCGCGCTCGTTGCCGGTTGCAAGATCGGCCCATCGAATCACAGTCGATGGGAGGAACTGCCATGAAAGCCGCTCGAATCTTCCGCGCCTCAATCGCGCTCGGTCTCTCGCTCGTCGCGTTCTCGGCGGCCGCACAACGCGCGACCGAACGCGACGTTCAGGAGCTCGCCGCGCTCTGGGCCAGCGCGTATAACAAGCACGATCGCGCGGAGCTCGGTGCTTTCTATACCGACGATGCGCGTCTCATGATGCACGGCGCGACGACGATCTCTGGCCGCAAAGCCATCGAGGACTTCTGGGCAGGAGACTTCGAGGACCGCGATCCGCTGACGCTGCTCGAGGTCACGCATTCCGTGATGGGCAGCGACATGCTGCTCGTGCACGGCGACTACGAGGTCATCAGCCGCACGGACGGCAGCGAGCTCGGCGGCGGGCGGTTCGCGCACGTCTGGACGCGCGGCAGCCGCAGCGCGCCGTGGCGCCTCGACCGCGATCTTTGGAACGAGCCGTTCGATCCGTACACGGCGGGCGAGGTCGCGGGCGCCGACGAGGTGCAGGAGCTCGCGGGCCGCTGGACGAAGGCCTACAACGAAAAGGATCGAGCCGCGCTTCAGGGCCTCTACACGGCGACCGCGCGTCTCATGATGCATGGCGCGCCCACGATCAACGGACGCGCGGCAATCGGCGCGTTCTGGGCCCAGGACTTCGACGCCGGCGCTCCGCTGACGTTGCTGACCGTCACGCACGCGCTGCAAGGCGTAGACATGGTGCTCGTGCACGGCAACTACGAAGTCGTCGATCGCGGCAGCGGGGACAAAGTCGGCTTGGGGCGGTTCGCGCACATCTGGACGCAGGGCGCCGGCGGCGAGTGGCAGCTCGATCGCGACCTCTGGTTCGAGCGCAGCGAGGCCGCGCGCTGAGCGGGGGCGCGGCGCTGTGGCTCCAGGGCGCCGCTAGCTCGGCGGCGTGAGCAACTCGACCGTCGGGAAGTACGTGCGGTAACGCCCCGCGTCGCGCGTCAGGATCGCGCAGCCGAGCACGGCCGCATGCGCGCCGATGAAGAGGTCCGGAAGGACGCCGCTCCTGCTGCCGCCCGCGCGCCGGTATTTCCGAAACGCTTGGCCTGCGAGGAACAGTGCGGCGCGCGGCAGCTCCAGCAGCTCGAGCTCGAGGTCGGCGACACGCGCGTCGAGCATTTCGATGGACTCGTAGCTCAGCGACAGCTCGGCGTAGATGATCGGGTTGATGGCCAGCTCGTGCACTTGCGACTGCGCCCGCAGTTGCGCGGCGGACCAGCCGTACCACTCCGCATGATCTGTCCAGACGTCGACGACGACGTTGGTATCGACGAGCACCATTCAATCGTCGCCGCGCAGCATCGCCATGAGCTCCTCGGTGTTCCACTTGACCTCCGCGGCGCCCCGCGCGCGGTCGAAACGGTCCTGCTTCGCCCCGTTGCTGCGTGCGCCGGCCTTGCACAGAACGACTTTGTCGTTCTCGACGGCGAACTCGACCTGGCTGCCGGGCGCCAGTTTCAAAGCGTCACGAATGTGCTTCGGAATCGTCACTTGGCCTTTCACCGTGATCGTCGTAGCCATGGTGGGCTCCAGTAGGTATTACCGTGGGCTACAACGGTAATACCAGTGTGCTCGTCGGGCAAGGTGGATAATTGCCAAATAGGCTCGGAAACAGGCGTTCCAGCCTCCGCTTCGGAGTACTGGACATAACCACAGGTATTTTGGTACACCTAGGCCATGCTCCCCGAGAAGTTTCACCCCGCCGTCGCCGGCTGGTTCCGCAGCGCTTTCCCCGCGCCGACGAGCGTCCAGCTCAAGGCGTGGGACGCGATCGGCTCCCAAAGGCACACGCTGATCAGCGCGCCGACGGGCTCGGGCAAGACGCTGGCCGCGTTCTTGGGCGTCATCGACTTGCTCGCGAAGCAGGCCGCGGACGGCACGCTCAGAGACGAAACGCAGATCCTCTACGTCTCGCCGCTGAAGGCGCTGTCGAACGACATCGAGAAGAACCTGCGCGCGCCGCTCGAAGGCATCGGCCGCGAGTTCGCATCCCGCATGCTCGGCGAGGCGCCGATCCGCGCGGCCGTGCGCACGGGCGACACGCCGCAAAGCGAGCGCGCCCGCATGCGCCGGCAGCCGCCGCACATCCTCGTCACGACGCCGGAGTCGCTGTACATCCTGCTCAGCACGGAGTCCGGCCGGAACATGCTGCGTACCGTCAAGACGGCCATCGTCGACGAGATTCACGCGCTCGCCGGCAACAAGCGCGGCGCGCATTTGGCGCTGTCGCTCGAGCGGCTCGAAGCGCTCTGCGAAAAGCCGCCGACGCGCGTCGGCATCTCGGCGACGACGAAGCCGATCGACGTGCTGACGAGCTTCCTGACGGGCGTCACTGACGAGCCCTGCACGGTCATCGACGAAGGCCACGCGCGCGAGCGCGATCTCACGCTCGAGCTGCCGGGGTCGCCGCTCGAGGCGATCATGTCGGCCGAGGTATGGATCGAGCAATACGACCGGCTCGCGGGGCTGATTCGCGCGCATCGCACGACGCTCGTGTTCGTCAACACGAGAAGGCACGCCGAGCGCGCGGCACGCCACTTGGCCGAGCGGCTCGGCGAGGACGCCGTGACGTCGCATCACGGCAGCCTCGCGAAGGAGCACCGGCTCAAGGCCGAGGAGCGCCTGAAGGCGGGTCAGTTGAAGGCGCTCGTCGCGACGGCATCGCTCGAGCTCGGCATCGACATTGGCGACGTCGATCTCGTCTGCCAGCTCGGCTCGCCGCATGGGATCTCGGCCTTCCTGCAGCGCGTCGGCCGGTCGGGCCACGGGCTCGGGCGGATTCCAAAGGGGCGCCTCTTCCCGCTGTCGCGCGACGATCTCGTCGAGTGCACGGCCATGCTCGCAAGCATTCGCCGCAGCGAGCTCGACGCGATAAGCCCAAGGCCGAAGCCGCTCGACGTGCTCGCGCAGCAGATCGTGGCCGAGGTCGGCGTCCAGGAGTGGAAAGTCGAGGATTTGCACAAGCGTTTCACGCACGCCGCGAGCTACAAGGATCTCGCGCTCGACGACTTCGTCGGAGTCGCGCGCATGGTCGCCGATGGCTTCACGACGCACCGCGGGCGGCGCAGCGCGCACCTGCACTTCGACCGCGTCAACAACGTGCTGCGCGGCCGGCGCGGCGCTGCGCTGACGGCCGTCACGAACGGCGGCGCGATTCCCGATCAGTTCGACTACGAGGTCGTGCTGCTGCCGAGCGAGCTGCCCGTCGGCACGCTGAACGAGGACTTCGCGTTCGAGAGCCTCGCGGGCGACATCTTTCAGCTCGGCAACGCGAGCTATCGCATTCAGAAAGTCGAGCAGGGCAAGGTCTACGTCACGGACGCGCACGGTCAGCCGCCGACGATTCCGTTCTGGCTTGGCGAAGCGCCGGGCCGCAGCAACGAGCTGTCGAGCTCGGTCGGCACGCTCAACGAGACGATCGCCGAGCTGCTCGATCGCGACGGCGCAGAGGGCGCGATGCGCTGGCTCCGCGAGGAGCTCGGCTTGAATGAGAGCGCGGCGAAGCAGCTCATCGACTACCTGAGTGCCGCGAAGGCGGCGCTCGGTGTGCTCCCCACGAGCAAGCGCGTCGTCTTCGAGCGGTTCTTCGACGAGACGGGCGACACGCACCTCGTCGTGCACTCGCCGTTCGGCTCGCGTATCAATCGCGCGTGGGGCTTGAGCCTGCGCAAGCGCTTCTGCCGGCGGTTCAACTTCGAGCTACAGGCCGCCGCGCTCGAGGACTCCATTGTGCTGTCGCTCGGCGCCGTCCATAGCTTCGCGCTCGAGGACGTCGTGCATTACTTGTCGAGCAAGACGGTCCGCGACGTGCTGACTCAAGCGGTCCTCGACGCGCCGCTGTTCGGCGTGTACTGGCGCTGGAACGCGAGCACGGCGCTCGCCGTGCGGCGCTTTCGCAACGGCAAGAAGCAGCCCGCGCAGTTCCAGCGCATGGACGCCGAGGACCTGCTGTCGACGGTGTTTCCGGATCAGCTCGCCTGCGCCGAGAACCTGGCCGGCGGCGATCGCGAGATCCCCGACCACCCGCTCGTCAAGCAAACGCTCGAGGACTGTCTGACGGCCGCGATGGATGTCGATGGCCTAATCGACGTGCTGCGACGTATCGAAGCCGGCGAGATCGAAGTGATTTGCCGCGAGCTGACGAGCCCGTCGCCGCTCGCGCAAGAAATCCTCGGCGCGAAGCCGTACGCGTTCCTCGACGATGCGCCGGCCGAGGAGCGGCGCACGCTGGCCGTGCAGTCGCGCCGTTACATGACGCCTGAGCAGGCGGCCGAGCTCGGCAAGCTCGACCCCGAAGCAATCGCGCGCGTGCGCGAGGAAGCCTGGCCGCAGCCGCTGAATGCCGATGAATTGCACGACGCGCTCGTGCTGCTCGGTTTCGCGACCGCTGCGGAAGGCGCCGCGTGGGCGCCGCTGTTCGAGCGCTTGCGCGCCGACGGGCGCGCGACGGCCGTCGAGCTGCCGAAGGCCGGCACGGTGTGGGTCGCCGCGGAGCGGCTGCCGGAAGTCGTCGTCGCTACCCCAAGCGCTGTGGCCGCCGAACGGCTCGCTGTCATCGGCGGCGCCGTCGAGGATCGCGACACGGCGCTGCGCGAGCTCGTGCGCAGCCGGTTCGAGGCGCTCGGCCCCGTGACGGCCGAGGTGTTGGCACGCCCCTTTGGCTTGACGGCCGGCGACGTGCTGCCGGCGCTTGCCGCACTCGAGCAGCAAGGTACTGCAATGCGCGGCACGTTCACGGCGGAAGCCGGCACCGGGGCTCCCCACGAGGAGTGGTGTGAGCGGCGCCTGCTCGCGCGCATCCACCGATACACGCTGAAACGCCTGCGCAACGAGATCGAGCCCGCCACGCTCGCGGATTTCCAGCGCTTCCTGTTCCACTGGCAGGGCCTCGGCGCCGAGCGCCGCCAGGGCGCAGATGCATTGAGCGCCGTGCTCGGCGAGCTGCAAGGCCTCGCGCTGCCGGCTGCGCTCTGGGAACGCGAGGTGCTACCGGCGCGCATCGCCGATTACGGCGCGCAATTGCTGGATCAGCTCTGTGCGGCTGGCGAGGTCGTCTGGTGGCGGCCGCGGCCGAGCGGTGCCAGCCCAGGTGCGCGCGCGATGACGGTCGCGACGTCGCCGATCGCGTTGCTCCCTCGGGCGACGTTGCCGCTGTGGCGGTCACTCGGCTCGTCCGAGCCCGTGCAAGGCATGTCGGGCGCCGCGGAGCGCCTCGTGCAAGCGCTGCGCGAGCGCGGCGCGTTGTTCTTCGTCGAGATCGTGCAGGTGAGCGGCCTGCTGCGCGTGCAAGTCGAAGAAGCGCTCGGCGAGCTCGTCGCGCGCGGCGTCGTGACGGCCGATTCGTTCGCGGGACTCCGCGCCGTTCTGACGCCGCAGAGCCGGCGGCGCGGCTTCCGCGGCCGAGGGCGTCTGCGCGGCAGCAGCGGCTTCGACGCGGCCGGGCGCTGGGCGTTGCTGCCGCCGCGTGGGCACACGCCGCCGCTAAGAGGGGACAGATCTATAGATCTGTCCCCTGTGTCCCCCGATCTGTCCCCACTCGAGCACGCCGCGAAGACTTTGCTGCGCCGTTACGGCGTCATGTCGCGGCGGCTGCTCGCGCGCGAGCCGCTCGCCCCGAGCTGGCGCGAGCTCTTGCCGTTCTATCGCACGGCCGAGGCGCGCGGCGAGATCCGCGGCGGCCGCTTCATCGAGCCGTTCGGCGGCGAGCAGTTCGCGTTGATCGAGGCCGTCGAGGAGTTGCGCCGCCTGCGCCGCCAGCGCGACGCGAACGAGTGGGTCGTGCTCGCGGCCGCCGATCCCGTGAACCTCCACGGCATCACGGACGAGGTGCCGCGCGCGGCCGTGCCGAACCGCCGGCTCGCGTTCCGCAACGGCGCGGCCGTTGCCGCCCGAGCCGGCGGCAACGAGGTCGAGTGGCTCGTCGAGCTCGACGCGGCCACGCAGCGCCAAGCCGAGCAGCTGCTCGCGAGCGGCGGCGCTCCACCGCCCGCGCGGCGCGCGGCCGCGTCCTGGGTGCGGTGAAACCGCAGCGGTCTGTTTCCGAGCATCCGTGCGGTGCGGCAGCCGATCGTGAGAGGATTACGCGAGCTCTAGCGCTCACTACCAAGACAGGAGAACTCGAATGGCTCAAACCCTCACCGGCGGCTGCCTCTGCGGCGCCGTTCGCTACAAGGTCTCGGCGGATCTGATCTTCAGCGGCAAGTGCTATTGCGACGACTGCCGCAAGACGAGCGGCTCCGGTCACGGCTCGATCTATGCCGTGCCGGAACCGTCCGTCACGATCACCGGCAAGCTCACGGAATTCAAGAAGGCCGGCGGCAGCGGCCAGGCGATCACGCGGCGGTTTTGCCCCGTGTGCGGCTCGCGGATCTCGGCGACGGCGGCTGTGATGCCGGGTGTCATGATGATCACGGCCTCGACGCTCGACGAGCCCGAGAAGTTCAAGTCGCAGATGAGCATCTACACGTCGCGCGCGCCGAGCTGGGATCGCCCGCCCGCGGATGCGCCCTCGTTCCCGGAGATGCCGCCTCAAGCTTGAGCTGGAGCTGGGGACGGATTTGCAAATCCGTCCCCGGCCGAAGTTGGCGCGGGGGAAACCTGCGGCTAATCCTCGGCAATCCCTCAGGCCCGCCGCCGCTACTTGGGCGTTCAATCGCAGCTGTGTTTCACAGCCATCGCTTCGGCGAACAAGGAGCAGACCATGTCAACTCGTTGGTTCTCGACACTCGTGGCCACGGCCGCGTCTCTATTGGCGTTTCAGCCGCTCGGGGCGCGCGCAGGCGATGCGCCGCCGAGTCCCAGCCACGCATTTCGCGAGGTCGTGGTTTTCGGCGATAGCCTTTCGGATCCCGGCAATGTGTTTGCGTTGACGGGCCAGTACTCCGTGCGGCCGTTCGCACCGATCCCGAGCGCGCCGTACGCGATCGGCGGAATGCACTTCACGAACGGCCAGACGTGGGTCGAACGCTTGTCGCGAGCTCTTGGCTCGCCGACGGGTGCCGGCCCGGCCCTGCGCGCGCCGCATTTCTACCGCAACTTTGCGTTCGGCGGGGCCAGGGCACGCGCGAATTCCGCGGCGGCATCGCCGCATCTGGGTGCGCAGGTGGGAATGTACTTCGCGAACACCGGCGGCACGGTAGCGCCCGATTCGCTGCACGTGCTGTGGTTCGGTGCCAACGACGTTCGCGACGCGCTCGAGGCGTTGGCTGCGGATCCGAGCGGCGCTGCCAGCACCGCGATCGTCGGCGCCGCCGTCACGGCCGTCAGCAACAACATCGTGGCGTTGTGGAGCGCGGGCGGCCGGACGTTCCTGGTGCCGAACGTGCCGAATCTCGCGATGACGCCCGCCGTCGCTGCGCAGCCTGCGGTCGTGCGCGGCGCAGCCGCACAGTTATCGGCCGGCTATAACGCCGCTTTGGAGGGCGCGTTGGCGACGCTGCAGTCGCGATTACCGGGCGTGCGGATCGTGCGGCTCGATGTCTTCGGGCTGCTGAACGGAGTGGTAGCGGCGCCGGCTCCGTACGGCATCGTCAACACGACAGCGCCGTGCCTCAGCTTCGGCGTGTACGTCGGCGCGATCTGCACGAACCCCGGCCGGTATCTGTTCTGGGATGCGATCCATCCGACGGCCGCCGTGCACGGGATTCTGGCGAGAAACGCCGCCTCGACGCTGCTGCCCTAGCCATCCTCGCGGGAATCGGCGTGCCGGGTCTTGAAGGGCCCGGCAGGCCTTTCCGAAAATCGAAGTGAGCGCCTCTGCGCGCAGCTTCACGGCCGAGCCGGCGGGTCGCGGTCGCGCCCGAAGCGGTAGCTCACGACGAGCGAGTAGGTGTCGATCGTCGCGTCGTCGTTCTCGGCCGTTCCGAGAAAACTACTGTCGATGTGGAAGGACCGATAGTCGAGCCGCACGGACCACTGCGGCGTCAGTTGGCCTCCGACGCCCATTCCAAGCAAGAAGCCTTGCCCGCTCTCTGCGATGGGCTGGGAGGTCGTGAAGCTCGGCGACGAAGGGCCGTTGAACGTGCTCTCGAGCGTTTGCGTGCCGGCCAGGTCGTAGTCCGCAAGTCCGAGCTTACCGTGGAACTCGACCGGACCGACCGGGAAGATTCCGACGGCCGCCACCTCGGTGGCCGTCACGTCGAAGCGGCTGTCGCTATCGTAGAGGCCGATCGGCCCCACCCAAGCAAGGTTCGCCGCGCGCAGCGTCGTGAGCTCGACGGCGAAGCGGCGGCTCGCCTGGTAGCCCCCCTGCAACGACCAGCTCGAGCGGGCGGGCCCTTCCTCCCAGTCCCAGGCAAAGATGCTCGGGTTGAAGACTTCGGTGTTCGTGGTGCCTCCGGCAACCCCCACGTACCAGGGCCTTGCCGGTGTCTCGGCCGAGGCCGGCTGCGTCAACGAGCCGAGCGCAAGAGCAGCGGTCGACGCGCGAAGCAAGAGCTTGGTTACCATCGATTTGTCCTCCTAGTGTTGCTGGAGGCTCTAGCGTCGGACGCGGCATGGCCGGCCGGCCTGCGGAATAACCGAGGTTCTGCTGCGGAATGACTGGCCGCCGAGCGGCCCGAGGCGGGGACCGCGGCAGGCCCGAGCGGCGCGGACGGCTAGTCCTTGAGGCTCTTGTAGGCGCGGTCGAGGAAGAACGTCGTCGGGTTGCCGTAGCGCTCGTCCCACTCTTTCGTCGGCTGCGCGGCGACGACTTGCGCGAGGGTCGCGCCGTCGGCGATCAACGCCGCGATGCGGCCGCGCACGGTCACGAGCATCTCGATGTAGCGCTCGAGCTCCGCGTACGTCGCCGTTCGCCCGTGGCCGGGCACGACGATCGTGTCGCGGTCGATGAGCCCGAGCACGGCGCGGCAGAACGCGATGACGCCGTCGAAGTCGCCGCCGTTGTCGACGTCGGCGAACGGATAGGCGCCCGACAGGAACACGTCGCCCATGTGCACGACGTTGTGCTCGCGCAAGATCACGGCGACGTCGCTCGCCGTGTGCGCGGGCGATACGTGCACGAGCTCGATGCGCTCGCCGTTGAGGTATAGCTCGAGCCGGTCGTCGAACGTGACCGCGGGCCACGCCGCCGGCGGGAACGCGGGCTGATCGAGGATCGTGCGCACGACGTTGATCTTGTTGTCGCGCATGAGCATGGTCCGCGAGTTCGCGTGCGCGACGATCAACGTGCCGTCCGGGCCGAGCACTTTGTTGCCTTCGGAGTGATCGTCGTGCCAGTGCGTGTCGATGGCGTAGCGGATCGCGCCGCCGCCCAAACGCGCGATCTCCTCGCGGTAGAGCGGCACGTACTGCGAGTAGCCCGTGTCGACGACGAGCGCGCCGTCGTCGCCGAGCAGCACGAGCACGTTGCCCGCGACCTGGCCGCCGCCCGTGCCGAGCAGCACGTGGAGGTCGGGCGCGAGCTGCTCGCGCGTGACGGTGGCCGGGCGCGGCGGCTCCTGCGCGTGCGCCGTCGCGGCGAACGTGACGACGAGCAGCGCCGCGAGACAGCAGAGTTTCGCTCTCATGGCCGATTCTTGTACGTGTCGCCGCTCGCGACTGTCAACCGCCGCATTGGGCTGGGCGTATACTCGGCCGCAAAACGCCGCCCCGACGCGGGCAGGGATGCCCGCGGTAGAACAACGCATGGACGCGGGCAGGGATGCCCGCGGTAGAGCAACGCAGGGAGCGGTTGCCGAGCAGTTGTCGAGCAATTGCCGAGGTTCCTATGAGCAAATCGGGCTCTTGCATCGCCGCCGTAGTCGCCGCCCTGATGATCGCGCCGGCCGCCGCGCACCACTCCTACGTCGAGTTCGACCAGCAGCGCACCGTCGAGATCGAAGGCACGTTGGTCGCCGCTGCGTGGCAGAACCCGCATTCGCGTCTCACGGTGGCCCTGGCCGACGGCACTCGCTGGGACATCGAGAGCTCGGCCGTCAACGGACTGCGCCGCACCGGCGCGCCGTTGGAGCTCTACGAGGTGGGCACCAAGGTCAAGGTGGCCGGCTGGCCGTCGACGAGGGCCGCGAGCCGCCTGTTCGGGACGAACATCCTCTCCGCGGGTGGTCAGGAGCTCATCTTGTTTCGCGCGCCGCCGCGGTGGGGCCCGGGTGCCGTCGGCCTGGAGCGGCAGGCGGTGGTTGCCAGCGCGCCCGCGGTGTCTGCGAGGACGATCTTCCGGACCTGGGGATCGGCTTACGCGAGGCCCGGCCTGCCGGACGATCCTGACGCATCGCCAAGCTCGCTCTGGCGCGTGCCGTTGCCGCTCACGGAAGCCGCGCGCCAAGCCCAGGCCGGTTTCGACGCCGTCAAGTACAACATGAGCCTGGGGTGCGCCCCGAAAAATATGCCATTCGTCATGGTCGCCCCGAGTCCGACCGACTTCGTGGATCGAGGCGAGACGATCCTGCTGCGAATCGAAGAGTTCGACGTCGTGCGGACCATTCACATGAACAGCCGCGAGAATCCCTCCTCGCAGCCCAAAACACCGCTCGGCTACTCGGTCGGCCGTTGGGAGGGCGAGACGCTCGTCGTGGCGACCGGCAGTGTGGGTGCGCAGTATCTCAGGCCGGGGGTGCCACTCGGGCCTTCCGCTTCGTTCCTCGAGCGTTTCACGCCGAGCGCGGACGGCAAGCGCCTGCATTACACGGTCGTGATGACCGATCCGCACTCGCTGACGCAGCCCGTGGAGCAGAAGCGCTCGTGGATCGCCGTCGACGAGCAGGTGCTGCCGTACAACTGCACGTGGCCAAACTGAATCAGAACTCGATGCTGACCTGCCCCGCGACCTTGCGGTCGATCAAGTCGCCGAAAATATGCTGCTGCACGCGCTCGTCGAAGAGGTTCTGCGCCACGAGCTTCAGCGTGACGCGGTCCGAGACGAAGCGCCAGCCGAAGGCCGCGTTGACCTGCGTGAACGCGGGCGTCGCGGCGCGCGCGAACAGCACGTCGGCCCAGTAGGCCTCGTCCTGATAGTTGAGCCCGACGTTCCAGAAGCGCTTGCCGGAGTCGTGAGTGAGCCCTAGGTTCGCGCGCCAGGCCGGGGCGACGTTGATCTCGGCGGCGTCCACGCCGCCGCCGATCTCGGGGTCGTCCTGCCACGAGAGATTGACGAACCAGCCCCAGTCGCCGGAGCGCCGCTCGAGCGAGAGCTCGACGCCGCGATTCGCGGTCGTGCCGATGTTGCGGTAGCTGTAGTCCGACGGCACGAGGCCGCTCAAACCCGCGAACGGGCACGCTGCGGGACCTGTGCCCGGCGCGAACAGGAAGCACGGAACGACGGTCGGCGGGCAGCGTCGGCGCTCGGCGCCGGCAAGTTGCCGGGGCCGTAGACGTCGCGCACGTAGAAGTCGATCGAGTCCTCGATCTCGTTGCGATACAGCGCCGCGGTGAAGAGCAGCCCGTTGTCGAACGTGCCGACGTAGCCGATCTCGTAGGCCGTCAGGTGTTCCTCGCCGAGCAGCGGGTTGCCGTCGGCATCGGCCGGCGCGAAGAACGGCCCGAGCTGCTGAAGAATCGTCACGTCGAGGTAGCCGTTGATGGCCGACGGCGTGCGGAACGCTTCGTTGTACGAAACGCGGAACGAGTGGACGCGCGACGGCGTGATGATGAGGCTCGTGCGCGGCGTGACGACGGCATCCTCGAGCGGATCGATGTCGTCGTAGCGGGCGCCGATCACCCAGCGCACGTGCTCGCCGAGCAGGATCTCGTCCTGCGAGGAAGACGCCGACTTCATCGCGGTCGTCGGCCGCGGGCGCGATGCCTGAGTCGAACTTCGTCGTGCGGAGGCCTCCGCCGTAGGTCAGAACGTGCCGCTCGCCGATCTCCGACGTGTTCGAAAAGTCGAACGCGTAGGCGTCGGAGACGAAGCTGAGCGGCAGCAGCGCGCCGTCGGCGCCGCGCGTCAGCAAGTTCACGGCGTCGCCGTCGAGCAACGTCGCCGACGCCGCCGACGTGCCAGCTGCCGCGGTTCCAGTCGCCCTTGACGTACGAGAGATTCGAGCCCTTCTCGATGTCGAACGGCCCGATGCCGCTGTGCAGAATGCCGTCCGTCTGCGCGTAACCCGCCGCCAGCGACACGTACGCAGTCTTCGCCCGTTTCCCAGTCGAACTCGAGGTTCACGCGCGCTTGCTCCGTGCCCTTGTTCTCGTAGGTCGGGTACGTCTGCGGGGGGTTCGAGCCGGGGATCGTGCCCGTCGGCCGGTCGTAGGCGGGTTGCTCGAAGTAGCCCGCCGACACCTTGTAGCCGAAATCGATGACAGTCGCTCCAGGCCGCGTGCGCGATGCTCGCGTACGGCGTGCCGACGACGACCGTCGTGCCCGCCATGTCCTTCGGCCGGCGGCCGATGACGTTGACGACGCCGGTCATCGCGTTCGCGCCCCAGACGGCGCTGCCTGGGCCGCGCACGACCTCGATGCGCTCGATCTCGCTCGCTTGGATCGGCAGCAAGTCCCACATCACGAAGCCGAAGAAGTCGAGATAGATCGAGCGGCCGTCGAGCAGCACGAGCTGCGTGTTCGCGAGCGTCGACGTCGCGCCGCGGCCCGTCAGGTTGATGTCGCGCACGCTCGTCTGCGCGACGTTCAAGCCCGGGACGTTGCGCAGCAGATCGCCGTAATCGTCGGCCGGCGCCAGCGCGATCGCCGCGGCTGGGATCACGGTCATCGCGGCCGGCGCGAGCGCCATCTCTTGCGCTCTGCGCGAGGCCGTGACGACGATCGTCTGTGGCTCGGCTTCGCGCGTGCTCGGCGCGGCGGGGGCTTGCGCCGCGGCAGCCGCGGTGCCGAGTGAAGCCAAGGCCGCTAGCAAGACGCGCGGCGGCAGCATGTTCGGTGAGCTCAGGTCGTTTGTGCACATGGTGGGTGTCCTTGTCGTGGGCACAGCGGTCACTGCAACGAGTTGACGGTGGTCTTGCGGGGATTCAGCTGGTAATCGAGGCCGATCGCGAACGTGTCGATCGTCGGGTCGTCGCCGCTGCCTACGCCGAGGAAGTCGCGATCGAGCCCGAAGTACGCATACTCGATCCGCACGCGCACCTTGGGCGAAGCCTTGATCGCGAGGCCGATGCCGAGCAAATGGTCCCAGCCGGTCTCGTCGACGTCGCGCGTCAGCGCCGCGTCGGTTTGCAGAGTGTCGAGCACTTGCCGGCCGCCGACTTGGTACTGAACGAGGCCGACCTTCAGGTAGCCCTCGAACGCCTGGCCCCAATGCACCTTGCCGACGGCGTTCGCTTGCAGCGCCGTCACGTCGAACGTCGTATGCGCCGTGAGGTATCCCGGCGTACTGCTGAAGTACTCGCTCCACCGCAGATCGGTAGCACTCAGCGCGGCCAACTCGAGCTCGAAGTTGCGGTGGAGCTGCAAACCGCCGCGCACGTTGAACCCGCGCTCGGAGCCGCCCACTTCCCAGCCGAAGCCGCGGTAAACCTCGACGTTCGTGTCGCCCGTTGAAGCACCGACGTACCAGGTCTTGGGGTCCTGGTCCTGGGCCTGGGTCTGGGCGGGTGCCAGAGCGAGACTTGCCGCGAGCAGGCCGGTCGCGCGATAGGCGACCTGGAATAGTTGTCGTTGGGCCATGGCGTTCTCCTCTCGTGATCGAAGGGAGCTCCATGGTCGGCGGCACCGTCGCCGCGGTCCTGGGGAAAAGCCGAGGTTCAGCTGTGGTTTTGCTGCGAGAGAGCGGAAACGGGGCGCGCGGCGGCCTGTCAGCGCGTGCCGGGCGCCGGGGCGGACGCGGCCTTTTGCTCGAGCCATTCGATGACGCTCCCGAGGCCGTCGGTGGCGATGTCGACGCGGAACTGCGAGCGGTAGGTGCGAACGTACGAGACGCCCTCGGCCTCGATGTCGGCGACGCGCCACTCGCCGTCGCGCTCGATCATCACGAAATCGACGTCGACCTCGGTGCCGTCGTTGAGCGTGATGATCGTGTGCACGCGAGCCGGGGACCGCGCGGGATCGCCGTCGAACGGCAGCACGCGCAGCGTCTCGGGCTTGAAGTAGAGCAAGAGATCGCCGTAGGTCGCGACGAGGTACTCGTAGAACGCCGTCACGAATCGGTCGCGGTCGGCCGGCGGAGGCGGAGTCCCAATGCTCGGCCAATATCGCGCGCGAGCCGCGCCGCATGTCGAAGCGCGGCAGGATCAACGTGTCGACGACCATCGCGATGGCTTCGCGATCGGCCTCGAGCTCCGTCCGCCGCGTCGCGATCGTCGTCGCCAGCTCCGCGGCCGTGCCGGCTACGATCTCGTTGCCGGCGAAGGTTTGTGCAGCCGCGCCTTGCGCGGCGGCCGCGAGCGTTGCGAGCAACAGAACGCGCGCGTAGTCAGTCACAGCTGATCGTGTCGCCCGATTGGCGGCACATCTCCGGCCAACCGAAGCGGTCCCAATAGCGGTTCAAGCCGATCGCGCGCACGAGCTCGCCGAAGCGCGGGTGCTGCCGCAGCGCGCGAGCCTCGCGCGCGAAGACGAACTCGACGTTGAAGCTCGGCCGATCGTTGACGAGGCGAAGGCCGGCGTCGATGGCGCGCTCCGTTTCGCCGAGATAGAGCCAAGAGCCGAACAGATATTTCGGCGGGACGTCGCGCGCTTGCTCGGCACGCGCGAGCGCCTCGACGGCCTGCGGCCGGTGCTCGGGCGAAGCGAGGGCCGCGAGCAACGGGTCGACCCAGGCCGTCGCTTTCCCGAACATCGTCTGCACGCCGATCAGCAGCGGCCGGACGGCGGCATAGTTGCGCTGCCGGAACTCGAGGACGATGTAGGCGTCGGGCATCGTTCCCATGCCGAGCTCGTCGGCAATCTGCGCGTAACGCGCGGCGTCGTCGTCGGCGTCGATCCACATCGACGCCACGGACAGGCGGTGATTGGCGACCGGAGACAAGAGATCGAGCTCGCGCGCGCGCCGCGCGTAGTCGACTGCGGCGGCCGGGTGGCCCACGGCCGACAGGAATTGCGAGTACCAGACGAGCAGGTTCGAATCGTTGCGGTTGTGCTCCAACGCGCGGCGGAACGCGATCTCCGCGCCGATCCAGTCCCAGCGCGCGGACGCGACGAGCGCGAGCACGACCTGCATCGAGTCGTCGAGCGCGGCGTCCTGCTCGACGCCCGCGGCAAGCGTCGCGAGCGCGAGGTCGAACATCTCGTCCTGAATCTCGGCGGAGTAGGTGGGCAGCAGGGCGTAAGCCTTGGCGAGCTCGACGTAGGCTTGGCCGTAGTGCGGATCGAGCTCGATGGCTTCCTGGAACAACAGGATGCTGCGACGCAACGAGTCTTCGTCGCGCTGATTCAAATACCGCCGGCCTTGCAGCAACAGCTGGTAGGCATCGAGGTTCGTCGTCGGCACCGAAGTCACGATCGGCGTCGCCGGCAGCTCGGTCGGCACCGTGTCGCGCAGCTTCGCCACGATCGTGTTCGCGATCTCGTCTTGCAGCGCGAAGATGTCGCCGAGCACGCCCTCGTAAGGAGGAGCGTTCCAGACGCGATAGCCGCGCGCCGCGTCGACGAGCTGGACGTCGATGCGCACGCGCTCGCCGTCGCGGCGCACGGTACCTTCGAGCACGTACGCTACGGCGAGCCGCTGCGCGATGCTGCGCACGTCGTCCGTCGACGCGCGTACGGCAAACGACGACGTGCGGGCCACGACGCGCAGGCCTTCGACGGCGCTCAGCCGGTTCAGGATCTCGTCGGCGAGCCCTTCGCCGAAGTAAGCGTTGTCCGGCGAGCCGCCGACGTCCGTGAACGGCAGCACGGCGATCGTGTTGCGCGCGATCGGCTCGGCGCTGCCGCTTTCGGCCGTGCCGCGAGTCATCGCCCATAACGCGACGCCGGCGAGGACGAGTGCGGCGGCGAGGCCCGTGCCGACGATGGCCGGGCGACCCGGCCGGCGGTGCCCGGACGCGGCCGGCGCCGCGGTGGGGACGGCCGCCGGGACGGGGCGCACTTGCGCCTGTGCCGGTGCCGGCACGAACGCGGTCGAGGCCGCAAGCGGCGTCACGGGACACAACAACCGGTAACCGCGCTTAGGGATAGTCTGAATGAACGCCGGCGTCTGCCGCGAGTCGCCGAGCACGCGGCGCAGCTCGGCGATACAACGGGTCAGCGGCTCGTCGGCAACGGCGGCTCGGGTGCCCCAGACGCGCCGCAATAGCTCCTCGCGTTCGACGACTTCGCCGGGGCTTTGCGCGAGCGCGGCGAGCACCTCCATGACCTTCGGCTCGAGGTGCACGGTGCTGTCGGCGCCCGACATTTCGCCGGTCAGCGGCCGCACTTCCCAACTGCCCAGCCTGAACCCCTGCTTCAGCTCCACGAGCGTCCGCCACCAGTGATCCCCGCCGTAGGGTACTCCAACCCCCGGTAAAAGCGCGGAAATCCCAGGGCTGTTCTTAAGGTATCCGCGTCTGCGCGGCACTAGGTTCACTCGAGGCGCGCTCGGTTGGTGAGCGCAGGAGCGAGTGTCATGATGCATGCGGGTCGAATGGGGGAGTGGGTCGTCGTCGCGGTGCTGGCGTTCGGTCAGTCGGCGTGCACGAGCAGGGTTCCGCTCGGGGCGGCGGGCATCTCGGGAGGCTCGTGGCACTGACGGCTGTTCGCAGTGGCCGTCGAGACACGCGGTCGTTGCGGCTGGTCGCCGTGCTCTTGGCGTTGGCATCCGCGGGTTGCGCGGGCTTGCCGCCGCAGGATGTCGCACCCGAGCCGCTCGATCGGTTCGAGCGCGTCAACCGCGGCATCTACCGCTTCAACCGCGGTTTCGATCGCGCCGTCGCGCGGCCGGTCGCGCGCGCCTACGACCGAGTCGTCCCGCCCGTCGTCGAGCGGCGCTTCCGCAACTTCTTCACGAATCTGCGTGGGCCGACCGACATCACGAACAATTGGCTGCAAGGAAAGTTCAAGCCCGGGTTCGCGGATCTCGGGCGGTTCTTGTTGAACACGGTCGCCGGCGGCGGCTTATGGGATCCCGCGGCCAAGCTCGGGTTGGAACGGCATGCCGAAGACATCGGGCAGACGCTGGCTGTCTGGGGCGTGCCGCCGGGCGGCTATTTCATGATGCCGTTCTTCGGCCCCGGCACCGTGCGCGACTGGAGCGCTTGGCGCATCGACGCGGGGATGGACCCGCTCTGGCACGTCGACGATACGAGCGAGCGCAACACGCTGCTCTACTGGCGCCTCGTCTCCGACCGCGCCTTGCTACTGCCGGCGGAACGCATGCGCGAAGAATCACCCGACGAATACGCGCTCCTGCGTGAAGCGTGGCATCAACGGCGCCGCTACGAGCTCTTCGACGAGGCGCCGCCCGAAGACGAAGACTATCTCTATCTCGATTCAGAGCCTGACGCGGAGTGAAAAAGCGAGCGCCTCGTCGCGAAACGGGGCCGAAACGTTCGAGTACAATTCGCGGGCTTCGTAAGCGGAGGTCCGGCGTTTGAAGATCGCGGTGTTGTTCGGTGGCGATAGCATGGAGCGCGACGTCTCGATCGCCAGCGCGTCGCAAGTCGTCGGTGCGCTGCGTAGTCGCGGGCACGAGGTCATCGCTTACGACTCAGGAAGGGGACGGCTGACGGCGGCCGACGAGCAACGCTTGTTCGCGGGCAAGATCGATCGCCGGCCTCCGGACCAGAAAACCGTCTCGAGCTTGCCGACGGTCGTGTCGGCGCCGGATCTCGCCGACGTCGACCTCGTGTTCCTCGCGATGCACGGCGGCAGCGGCGAAGACGGCACCGTGCAATCGCTGCTCGACCTCGCCGGCATTCCGTACACGGGCTCGGGCAAGCTCGGCAGCGCGCTCGGCTGGGACAAGGACGTCGCGAAGCGGCTGTTCTTGCGGCGTAGGCGTGCCGACGCCGGACTGGCTGATGGCGCCGGTGCCTGCCTCGCTCGCGGCGCAGCGGCTCGGCTTTCCGCTGATCGTCAAGCCGAACGGGCAGGGCTCGACGGTCGGGCTCACCCTGGTCCGCACGCCGCCCGAGCTCGACGCGGCGCTCGAGCTCGCGAGCGGCTTCGATGCGCAAGTCATGCTCGAGCGCTACATCGACGGCCGCGAGCTCACGGTCGGCATTCTCGACGACCAGCCGCTCGCCGTCGGCGAGATCATCCCCAATACCGGCCCGATCTTCGACTACGCCGCGAAGTACCAGGCCGGCGGCGC
Organism: uncultured Gammaproteobacteria bacterium; assembly: GCA_963714705.1. GTDB lineage: Bacteria > Pseudomonadota > Gammaproteobacteria > Steroidobacterales > Rariloculaceae > FEN-1219. The sequence continues at coordinate 1,237,073 of CAVQPJ010000013.1, read as the reverse complement.
CGAGGAGATCTTTCCTGCCGACTTGAGCGCCGAGCAAACGGCGCGCATCCAGGATCTCGCCCTGAAAGTGCACCGGGCGCTGAAGCTCGACGTCTACAGCCGCGTCGATTTCCGCATGGACTTGGACGGCGGCTTCTGGTGCCTCGAGGTCAACACGCTGCCCGGCTTGACTGCGGCGAGCTTGCTGCCGCGCGCGGCCGCGGCCGTCGGCATCAGCTTTCCCGAGCTCTGCGAGCGTATTTGCCGCGGCGCGCTCGCGCGGCGTAAGACGAAAAAGTAGGCGCGTGCGTTCGGCGACCTCGCTGTTGCTGCTCGCCTCGTGCATCGCCGGGTGCGCGACGCTGCCGAACCGGGACCCGCTCTCGATCGACGTCGCCGGCATCGAGCCTTTGCCGAGCGAGGGGCTCGAGCTGCGCTTGGCCGTGCGCGTGCGCATCCAGAACCCGAACGATACGGCCATCGAGTATTCGGGCGCCGCGCTCAATCTCGACTTGAACGGCCGCAAGCTCGCGAGCGGCGTCAGCGACGCCACGGGCACCGTGCCGCGCTACGGCGAGGCCGTGCTCGAGATTCCCGTCACGATCTCCGCGTTCGACATGGCGCGCCAGTTCCTCGGGCTCACGAACGCGAACGCGCAAGACCGGCGCGACGTCAGCTACACCGTGCGCGGCAAGCTCGAGGGCGGATGGTTCGGCACGCGGCGCTTCACCGACGAAGGCACGTTCGAGCTTCCGGCACCGGGCGAGTAGCGCTGAGCGCGCGAGGCCGCCGAGATCAGATCATCGCGAGCGGTGTCGCACCCTTCGGCGGCGGAAACGAGCGATCGAGGTCGGCGAGGTCTTTCGCCGTAAGCTCGAGCTCGAGCGCGGCGTGGTTGTCGCGCACGTGCGCCTCGCTCGAGGCTTTCGGGATCACGACGACGTCGGGCTGCCGCAGCAGCCAGGCGAGCGCGATGCGGGCCGGCGTTGCGCCGATGCGGGCGGCCATCGCTTTGAGGACCGGATGCGTGCGCAACCGCCGCGAGTCGCTGCCGAGCGGCGAGTAGGCCATCAGCGCCAAGCCGTGTTTTCGAGCCCACGGCAGAAGACCCCATTCGACGCCGCGCTGCTCGAGGTTGTACAGCACTTGATTCGTGTCGACGTCGCTGCCGCCTCGCAGCGCTCGCGCTTCCGTAAGATCGCCGACGTCGAAGTTGCTGACGCCGTAGTGCCGGATCATCCCCCGGTCGCGTAGCGTCGTGAACGCTTCCAGCGTTTCCTCGAACGGGACCGAGCCGCGCCAGTGCAGCAGGTACATGTCCAGATACTCGGTCTTGAGCCGCTTCAAGCTGTGCTCGCAGGCCGCGATCGCGCCGCGGCGCGACGCGTTGTCGGGCAGCACCTTGCTGACGAGATAGACGTGGTCGCGTCGCCCCGCGACGACGTCGGCGACCAGCTCCTCGGAGCGGCCGTTACCGTACATCTCCGCCGTGTCGATGAGGTTCAAGCCGAGCTCGAGCCCGATGCGTAGCGCGTCTTGTTCGGCAGCGCGCTTGCGCTTGTCCTCGCCGATCTGCCACGCGCCCTGGCCGAGGCGGGAGACCGGCTCGCCCGACAGCAAGCGGAACGCATTCATGCCGGCGCTCATGCATCTCGCTCTGCGAACCAGGGGCTCACGGCGAACGCAAGCCACGCCACCATGAACGCGACGCCGCCGTACGGTGCCACGGCGACGATGCCGGGCGGCGCGCCGAGCGAGCGCGCGTAGATGCTGCCGCAGAAGAGCAGCGTGCCCGCGAGCATGAGCCACGCGGCGGCGGCGCGCATCTTTCCGGCGCGGCCGGTGACTCCGAAGTGCGTGATCGCGATGACGCCGAGGCCGTGGAAGAACTGAAAGTGCACGGCTGTTTCGAAGCTGCGCAGCGCTTGCTCGTCGGCGAGCGGCAGCGCGTGGCTGCCGACGGCGCCCGCGATCGTCGCTGACGAGCAGCGAGACGCCGGCCGCGGACAGCAACATGTTCCGTTGGGTCGACACGCTCGTAGCTTACGGCATTGGTGCTGCGAACGGCCTCACACGTTTGGCGGCCGAGTTTCAGCGGCTCCGCTACGATGGTTCCCGATCCAGGCATATACTCGGCTCAACAAGACCAAACTAGGCGGCAGCCGGGTAAGGCGCGTCGCGAGCCCATTCTCGATCGGCCTGGCGATCCTCTCCAACGGAATACCAAGCAACAAAAGACGAGGGAGAAGAAGCCGACCAGTTGCCGATCGTCAGGCCGTAGCCGGGAGATCCTCATGAAAAAGAAGACGAAGCGTCGGGGCGCCAGACGGACGCCACCCACACTCCGAAAGCTCTCACCGCAGCTCAATTTTCTCCTGAGTCTCGGGCTCCGCGCTGTTCGGAAGCTGGCTCACGCCGCCCGCGCCAAACGACTCACGCAAAACGCCAAGATCGAGGAGCTCTCGAGGCAAGCCGCCAGGGAGCAGGCTCCGGAGCGCCGCGCGGAGATCGAGCGCGAAATCGACGTGTTGATCCAGGGCATTCCCGCCCCTCTGATCCACGGCGTGTACTTCCCGACGGACGGGGAGTTGAACGGCGACGCTCCCGTTAGGGCGAAGAAACCCTATGTGTCCGCGTTCATCAAGTCCCAGTGCGCCGGCGTGGACCTCGAAAACCTCGGGATTCAGGTGCGGGCGCAAGCCGGCGACATCTTCACGGCGTTCGTGCCTTGGGATCTGCTCGAGCGCCTCGCGGAGATGCCGGGCATCGACTTCGTCGAGCTTGCTCGCCCGCTGCGAAGGGACTTGAGCACCGCGCTCCCCTATAGCGAGATCACCGACCTCCAGGCGCCGCCCGCCGGCCTCACCGGAGCGGGCGTCATCGTCGGCGTCACGGACGATTTTCTCTTTTTCTACCATCCGAACTTTCGCAAGGACGATGGCACGGGCGGTGATCAACAAGGTTCCACGCGCGTGCTCTTCATCTGGGATCAGTCTCTGGAGGCACTACCGGGGATCGAGAAAGGTCCGACCGGAATTCCCGGGTTCACAGCCACCCATGGTGTGGAGTACTCGCACGCTGACATCAACAAGGATCTGAATGACTTCAATCCACCGATCACCAAGGCGTACGCGACCGTACGCCACGAGGCGACCCTTGTGGGCACGCACGGGACACATGTTTGCGGCATTGCTGCGGGCAAAGGCCGCGCGCAGGCCGGAGCGCCTACCGGTGCCGCACCGGGTGCAGACATCATCTTCGTCCGCGATATCGGGAAGGACAACGTCTGGCATTCCGATTCCACGAATGTAGCGGACGCCTTTGCGTACATATTCGAGCGCGCGAAACTCTTGGGCCGGCCGTGCGTCGTGAACATGAGCTCGAGCGACAACTTGGGACCTCACGACGGCACCTCGCTGGGAGAGGAGTTTCTCGACCAGCTGCTTCTAAAACCGGGGCGAGTGATCACGGTCGCCGCGGGCAACACGACCGGCAAGGCCGAGCACACGCGCGGGGCGGTTCCCCCCTTCCCGGGTAAGACCGACGTCACGCTGCGCTTCTCGAATACCGCCGAAAACGACGAGTCCGCGGAAATCTGGTACGACGGCCACGACGCCTTCGACGTGACGTTGAGGATTCCGACCGTTCCACCGACGGACATCCCGCCAGTCGCGCCCGGCTCGAGCTCGTCCGTGGTTAAGCTTGGGAACGCGGTCAACGGGGTCCAGGTCCAGGTCCAGGTCGTTCACACGAAGAACGACCCCCGCAACGGCGACAACGTCATCTCGTTGTTCATCACCAACGTCGACGCCACGCGGAAGGTCCCGAGCGGCGCATGGACGTTTGGATTGACGGGAACCTCGGTCATCAATGGGGCCTTCGAGGCCTGGGTCGATGTCAACAACCGTGACAGCCGCGGGTGGGACCCACCGGATGAGACATCGAAGACCATCGGAGTGCCCGCGAGCGGGGTTCGAGTCATTGCCGTCGGCAACCACGATCGCGCGGCTAAACCGCCGAACATCGTCCCTTCGTCGGGCGTCGGGCCGAGCCGCGACAATCGCGTCAAGCCCGATATCACGGCCATCGGCTACAGCGTCACGTCCACGTGGGTCCAGAGCATCAACCTGCAGCCCCCCGGCGGCTCGCTCCACAAGACCATCGGTGGCACGTCGATGGCGGCGCCGATGGTCGCCGGCACGGCGGCGCTACTATTCGAGTGCCGCGGCGGGACCCTCACGTCGTCCGATGTCAAACAGTTGCTCCAGAACACGGCCGGCGCGCCCGCCGGCAGCATCCCCGTCCCGTCCAACTCGTTCGGGTGGGGATTCCTCCAGGCGGCGAACCTGTGCGCCGGCCCCGTGCCCGCGGTCGACGTGTGGATTCGCGGTGACGCCGCCGATACCGGTGTGGAGCCGTTCACGGGGGTCAGCTGCCTGAGCCCGGACATCGAGGTGCTCGACTTGACCGGGAACCCCGTCTCGAATCCGACGCACAATCCGGCGAGCTTCATCAACAATCTCGTGAGGGTGACCGTTCGAAACCGCGGCACGCAAACAGCGCGCAACGTCGAGGTCTACCTGTACTGGGCCGATCCGGCGACCTACATTCCGTTCCCCGCGCAATGGCGCGCGACCGGAATCTACACGGACGATCCCTTCGTCCCCGGCAATTCCTACGTCGTCCAAAGCAACAAGATCGTAGCGCAGCAATTGGCTGGGGGAGCCTCAACGCAAGTGCTGTTCGGTTGGGCGCCGCCGGCACCGGGATCCAATATCCCCGGCGACGATCATTTCTGCCTCATCGCGCGGCTCGAGCACGAGGATGACGCGTCGAACGTGTCGACTGGCGGATGGTCGGCGGTCGAGGGCTCGAACAACATCGCTGTTCGCAACACGCATGTCCAGGAGCTGACCGCCGGCGCCGCGATCACTGTTTTCTCCGTCACCGGCTCCGGCGACGACGACGCGCTCGAGGTCGAGACCGAAAAGTTCGATGGGCGTTACGAGCTGGTCTTTCCGGTTCTAGCCTTGCCGTGGCGCGATCTCACGCTGCTCAATCGGACAGGTCTGCGACGTGCCTTTGGCGCGGATCGCAGCGATGACCCGCTCGCGGACATCGAGCGGGTGGTCAAGGCAAAAGAGGCGGCGCTGAGAACGGGAATCAGCGGGCTGGCCGAGCTGCGTCTCGCCGGCGGCAACGCCCACCTGATCGCCGAGGGTAATCGCCTCGAGATCCCGGAGATTCGTGTCAAAAGCGGCGTGAGGATGCCCGTGCGTCTCCGCGTGAGCGGCGCCAAGATCGGCCGGTCGTCGAGCTTTGTGCACGTTCGGCAACGCTCGGGCGGCAAGATCGTCGGCGGCGTCACGCTCGAGCTGACGAACAAGCTCGTGCGGGCGAAGCCGATGACTGCGCGTTTGGAGGGTGGAGTGCTGGTCTACTCCAGCGCGTCGACCACGGAGTGAACGAGTCGGCAGCTCGTAACACCTCCCTACACGGATCGCGCCGAGACAACGCGTGCCCCGCCGCGACCGCGCGGGCCTGACTCAATCCATCACGGCATCCCCACCGTGGGCGGAGTGGCCCGGATCCCCCGGGTGTACGGCCGTCGCGAGCATCAGCTTGGATGGGCAGCCGTCGCTGTCGAACTCCATCGTGATGGTGTAGAAATGCAGATTCACCGCTCCGTGCGGTCCACCTTGAATGTTGATTTCGCCGTCGAACACGTCGGGGAAGGGCTCGATACCACGTCATGTTCCCCCGACCGGACTTGGTGGCCGCGGCCTATCGGGCGTATGCGGTAGTCGCCGTCGTTCGTGGGACCGGTGATTCTGAACCTCTCTCCTGGCTGCAAGTGTTCGTCGTTGGTTGAGCTGACCGACAGCCATTTTCGACAGTTGGGACGAGCGGCCGCACCGTCCACTGGTGGTTGCGTTCCCTGAGGAGCCGGAGCAGCGCGATCTGCGTCCTTGACACATCCGGCCAGTAGGCACACGCCGAGTGCCGCATAGAGCTGTTGTCGCTGGTTTTTCATTTCCTTCCCCTATGGTTGCTGACGAGTCGAGTGCACCGCGCCCCAAGAGGGCGCTCCCCAAAAAGCAGTCACTGGACGTCCCCCACCAACACGAACGCCCCCCGGTAGTACGGATTGGCCCAGCGGCGTTCCGCCGCCATCGACAGTTGTGCCGCCCTGAGCGCATCTCCGGCTGATGCTCCTTCCTTGAGCATGTGCTCGTAGAACCGCGTCATCAGTGTGGCCGTGGCGGCATCGGAAACCTGCCAGAGGCTCAAGACCAATCCTCGTGCTCCGGCGTACAGGAACGCCTGTGACAGGCCGACCAAACCCTCGCCCCGAATCTCGCGGCCGAGCGCCGTGTCGCACGCGCTGAGCACGACGAGATCCGCGTTGAGGTCGAGGTTGTAGATGTCGTCGAGACGCAGGAAGCCCCCCGGCAGAGCGTTGCCGCGTTGATCGAACTGCGACAATGCAAGCCTCGACAAGGCCGGGTATCGAGAATCGACCAAGCCGTGCGTCGCGAAGTGCACGTAGCGATACTGACTCAGGTCGGCGGTGAGCACCCCTTCCCGCGTCGCGCTAAAGCCCTCCGAGACCAAGCGTGCGGTCTCGGGAACCAGCGCCGCGATGTCTCGAGCCTCGCGGCCACTGTATCTCAAGCGGCGAAGGTCGAGGCCCGCGGATCGAGTGTCGAAGGATTCCTCCGCTGTCAGCGTGGCCGCGCTCGCCGCGGTTTGCGTGAGCCGTTCGTCGGTCTTTTCGAAAACCGGATCCGCGAACACGGCGATCGTCCGACTTGGCTGCTCCGGCCGCTGTCGCGCGCGTTGCGCCGCCACCGCGGACATCGAAGGTATGCTGACGACCTGGCGTGTTGCGATGAGCGGCGCGGACGCTCCGTCGTGCGTGACGGGCAGCACCGTGAACGGTACGTAATGAAGCGCGCCGTCGGCCGCGACCAGCACTCGCTCTGCTCGGATGAGGTCGGCGATCGGTGCGAGAACGTAATCGGACAGAGTCTTGAGCTGCTGGTCGAGACTCGCGGCGGAAGACGCGCTCGTCTGCAGGCTCGATAGCACATTGCGCGCGGCGGCCTCGATCGCGTCGCGAGGGGCGAGCGCCACGACCCGCACTGAGTCGCGCGTGACGACCCATACCAAGCTGCGCCGCGGCCCAAGCTCGTATTGCAGCAGCACTGCATCGGTATCGATCGCCCGTTGAATCTCGGCTCCCGTCAACACGTCGGCGCCGAGAGTGCGGCTCGCTCCTTCCTGCGTCTCGAGTAGCGTCAGCTCGTTCTCGAGCGCGGCTATCTCGCGCAACACGCGGTCCAACTGCTCTTTAGTCCTCGCGTCGGTCAAGGGGGCCGCAAGTAAACCGTCGCGTTGGAAGCCGCGTGCAGCGAGGTCGTCGTACAGGCGATTCCTGTTCGCTGCGACCGCTGCGTCGACGGACTCGCGGGACTCCACTCTCGCGTCGCTCAGCAGATCCACGAGCGTCCTCGCGCGCGCGCGTTCGCTGACGCCCAACGCGGCCAAAACGCGCTCCCCGGGGAACGGCTCGGCCGACAGCAGAATGTCGATCTGCGTCTCGTAGAAGTTGCGTTGCGCAGCCGTGTAGAGCGCCCGTAGCTCCGGCGCCGACACCTTGACGCGAAGGCTCTCGATACGGTCGAGCGCGGCTTCGCCGTACGCGATCGCTTCGGCCGTCCTGCCGGTGCCTTGCGCCGCCAACGCGAGCCCGTTCAGAGCATCCGCCTCTCCCTCTTGCAGACGAAGCGATCGATACAGCGTCAGCGCCCGCTGCAAGTGATCGGCAGCGGCTTCGTGCTCACCGGTGACCAGACGAGTCCTGCCGATCTGCGCGTGGGCGTCGGCGACCACAACCGGCGAGTCGATGTTCGACGCTGCGATCTCCTCGGCGGCCGCCAACGCTTCGGCGTGGCGGCCCAACGCCGTTAGATCCTTCGCCATCAGCAGCCGGCGAACGGCGCGGCCTTGAGCGGAGTTCGTCAGTGCCTCGGCGTCGCGATGCAGCTCAAGTGCCGCGGCAAAATCGCCCTCGAGATAGGCGATATTGCCGAGGTACGTCAGAATCGCGGCTTGACTCCTCCCGTCGCCGACGGAGCGGGCGGACGTCAGTGCCTGCTGCAAGTAGTTTCTTGCGCGCTCGTACTCGCCCGAGACGTAATACGTCGAACCGAGCCCGCGCAGCGCCGCCGAGATGTGGGTGGCATCGCCGGTGCGCTGCCGCAAGACCATAGCGCGCGAGTATGCTTGCAGAGCCCCGTCGATGTCCCCGAAGTTCCGGCTCGACGCGCCGAGATTCTGGAGAACGGTGGCCTCCAAGTCCGGATCTCTGCCAGGCGGAAGCCGTTGGAGGATGTAGCGAAACGTCTCGATGGCCTTGCCGGGATAGCCTTCCTCGCCGGCGATTGCGGCGAGGTTTTGCCGAACCCTGAGCTCCTTATGCCATTCGCCGATGCTCGAGAAGATCGCTGCCGATCTCTGCCACTGCGGGTCCGCCTCCGCGAAATTGCCCCGCTCATAATGCGTGGCGCCGATGAGCCTCAGTACCTCCGCGAGTGCGTACTGGTCGCCCCGCTGCTCGTACCGCCCCGCGATGTCAGCGTAAGTCCGTAGTGCCGCTTCGAATGTGGCGGTCGCCGCCTCGCGGTCCATCTCGCCGGCGGCGTCGACCGATGCATAGGCGGCCAGGAATTGCGCTCGCACTCGCAAGTCCTCGTCGACGCTGCCGTAGGTGTCTGCGGCTTGCTTTGCCAGCTCCGCGCCGCCAGGCCAGTTATAGAGATCCCAGTACTCCAGCATCGCGGTGCTGTAGAGCGCTTGAGCGCGCAAGCGGCGTTCGTCGAGCTGCTGCCACAGTTCACCCGCGCGCGCGTAGCTGTCACGGCTCGATTTCTTCAGTGTGTCGACTTGCGCTTGCTCGAGTGTTTGCGCAAACCGCGCGCGGTCCGCCTCGGCGTTGAGAGTGGCGGCCGCTGACATCAACCGCCACGCCTCCGAGCGCCCGGTTTCGGCTTCCGCGAATTTCGAGACGAGTATCGAGTGAGCGCCGAGCGCGTTCGTCAGCTCGTTGGACGTGATCGTGATGAGGTAATCGCCGGCCGCCGCCGCGTCGAGCAGTGCATACTCGCGCTCGTCGCGCAGCAACGGCGAGTTGTACGACTGCGTGCCTCCGTTGGGGGCCTCGACGGTCACGATCAAATCGAGACCGCGTTGGTCGACGTCGATGAGGTAGGTTTCGCCGGCGCGCGCCGTGAACCGATAGGTGATCGTCTCATCAGCACGCTGTGTTGCGCTCGAGGTCCGGTCAACGGACAACGGAATCGGCTCGCGCTCCGCGGCTTGCGCGAGCACGGCGGCGGGCACACAAAGAAGCGCCAGCACCGAGCTTCCAATCCCGGCGAGCACTGCGACTAGGCCGCTGCTCACTCAGCTCCTCCTCGTACGGAGAAAGCGACTCGTGGGTGAACCCGACGGGGTTACGCGGTTCGGCGAGTCCGCACCGAGTCTTTCGTTCGTATTCGTGACGCCGGACCTTTCGACATTCGCATAGGTTCCTGAGGACCGCAAGATCGCAGAGTGACGATCACGCCTGCGAGGATGCAGGCCATGCAGCGGAACCACGATGCTGGTACGCGGGGTGACGGTCATTGCGACGCTCCACTATCTGGCTCTTGCCAACTAGTGCCGCGCGTAACCGATTAATCTCACTTGCCGGCCGACATCGGGTTAGCGCCAGTGCAGCTCAGTCCCGGGGGACCACCCTCAGCCGCGTGGGCGCGATCTCTTCGAAACGTTCGGCGGGCCAGTCGTTCATCCGGCCGTCGAGCCGGATTTCGTAGTCTCCGGGCCGCAGCTCGCGACCGGATACGCCGATCCAGATCGTTCTCGTTGCGCACTGTTGCACGAGGTCGGCACGGCTCCAGATTACCTCGGACTGTTCGCCGTCGCGTCGTGTCAGCACTCCACGATACGTGTCGTACGCAACTATACCGGCATCCAGTTGCAGCACGATCAGTTCGTCTTCGCTCGGGCGCCGAAATTTCGATGGCGTTGCCGCCGCGCACCGATTCGAGTGGCACGAGCCGAGTGATCATCGACGTCGCCAAGACGCCGTCCTCGCGCAAGTTGCGATTCTCGCGGTACAACACCGTCGAGAAGGTCAACGAAACGGCCAGCAGCATCGATGCAGCAGTCGCGTAGCGCGGCGACGCGAGCATTCGACGCCACGGCGCCGGAGATCGCAGTCGCTCGAGGCGCCCGGCGGCGCCGAGCCCCTTGATACCGTCGCGCAGGCGTTCCGCGGCCTCGATCTGGTCCAAGATCTCCGGGTCGCCGAGGTAAACCTCCTCGAACGCCTGCTCCTCGTCGGCCGTGAGCGCGCCCGCTAGATAGCGCTCTATGACCCCGTTATCGCGAATGTAGTGTCGATCCATACCCGTATAGTGACCCGCGTACCCCGATTCTCTCAGCTAGCCGACCACCCGCAGCCCGCGCTGTGACGCAGCGCTCGTCAGCAGCTCCCGGAACCGCTGTTTTGCGCGGAAAAGCACCCGATTGTAATGCGCGGAATCGACCCCTAGCGCCTCGCAAATCGAGCTCTTGTCCTCATCCTCGAGGTACGTCCGGACCAGGATCTCACGGTCGCGCTGCACCGGCAGCTCGTCGAGCAGCTTGCGAACGATGCGCTGCACCTGCTCCGCGGAGACGTGATCGAACGGTCCGGCGGCATGGTCGGCAGCGGCATCGACGGCGTCGGAATCCGCGGTCGTTGCCCGCCGCTTGTCCCTGCGGCCGTCGGCCATCGCCAAGTTGAGCGCCGTGCCGCGCAGATACCCGGCGACTCGCTCTACCTGCTCGATCGGAGACTGCCGGAGCTTCTCGATCGCAATGCGGAAAGTGTCCTGCGCGAGATCGAGCGCAAGCTGCGGGTCCCGCGTGCGTCGTCTAAGCAAATAGATCAAGCCGCGCTGGTAGCGCCGCACGAGCTCTTCTTCGGCACGGCGATCGCCCTGGCCGATACGTCTCACCAACTCGGTTGAGATCTGCGCTTCGAGTGCGTGATCGGGTGTCTCTACCACGATGCGGCGAGCTCCGGCGCCTCACGAACGGGAAAGACTTTGCGCGGCGGTGAGATTCTAGCTTGGGTCGTTGCACATATTCCACGACGACCAAACGAGAACATTCGCGCAAGGTCGTCCGCTGACAAACATTCGACGATGGAAAAGGAGACTTACATGAACGACGCGAAGAACAACCAGGGGTTCGCACGACGACTCCTCGCTGGCCTGATGACGGATTGGGTGTGGGAAGTGTGCTTGATCGTGGTCGCCACGCCAGTGGTCGTCAGCACCTTCCTGTCGATCGGCACCGGCTTCACTTCTTGAGGTGCACCAAGTGATGACTGCGATACGTCAATCGGCGTCAACCGCCGCCATGGGGGGCCGGCTCTCGGGCCGGCCCCGCCATGAGCGGTTCCTACGGTCGGTCACGCGGCTCGAAGCCGGTGAGGGGCGTTGCTTGGCGCTCTTCTTCGGCTACGCGTTTCTGCTCCTCGTCGCGTACTACATCGTGCGCACGCTTCGCGAGCCGCTGCTGTTGGTCGATGCGTCGGCGGAGGTCAAGACGTACGCCTCGGCCGTCGCCGCGCTGGCGTTGCTGTTGCTCGTGCCGCTTTATGGTGCGGCTTTCCGCCGCACGAGTAGGAATCAGCTTGTTCGCTGGGTTACCGGATTCTTCATCGCCACGCTCGGCGCGCTCTATCTTGCCGGACGCAGCGGCGTCGACATCGGATTCGCCTACTACGTCTGGGCGGGTATCTTCGGCGTGACGATCGTCGCGCAGTTCTGGGCTCACGCGGCCGATTGCTTCGATGTGACAACGGGACGGCGCCTGTTTCCGGCCATCATGATGGGCGCGACGCTCGGCGGAATCGTCGGCCCTTCGGTGTTCAAGGCATTACACGACGTGCTCGATGCCCCGCAGCTGATGCTGGTTGCGATGGCGTTGCTGGCGCTGACGGTGCCCTTCGTGAATTGGACGCGAAGCAGCGTCCCGGCCGACCGCCGCAGCTGCGCTGCCGCCTCCAACGAGCCAAGTCCCGATAGCCCGTTCGGCGGCTTCTCCCTGATCGCGCGGGATCGATACCTGTTGCTGGTTGCACTGGTCATCATGCTGCTGAACTGCGTGAGCATGATGGGCGACTACCTTCTCACCGACTCCGTGATCAGCCAGGCCGAGCAGCAGGTGAAAAGCGACCCGTCGCTCGACAAGGGTCAGCTCATCGGCGACTTCTATGCGAGTTTCTACCTCGCCGTGAACGTGCTGACGGTCGTGATGCAGGTGTTTCTCGTCGGCCGATTGTTTCGCTGGATCGGAGTGAACGGCGCCTTGCTGGTGCTGCCGATCGTGGCGCTGATCGGCTACGGGGCCGTCGTGTTCTTACCGATCTTCGGCCTGTTGCACGCCGTCAGGGTGTGCGAGTACGGCGGCAATTACTCGGTTTTCAACACGGCGCGGCAGGCGCTGTTCCTGCCGCTGTCCGCGAAGGGCAAGTACGAGGGGAAGATCGCAACGGACACGTTCTTCTGGCGGTTCGGGGATCTCATTCCGGCCGGGATCGTCTTCATCGGCTTGCACTGGCTTGTCCTTGGCGCGCAGCAGTTCGTACTCGTGAACATGGCGCTATCGCTGACGTGGCTTGCGGTCGCGCTCCGGCTCGCGCGGCGTAGTCCGGGGCAGCCGTCGAACCGCGCGCGATTGACCCTCGCTCGCGATGCTGCGGCGGTGCTCGCATACGTGCGTGGGTTTCGCGCGCCCGTGCTGGCGACGCGCGCTTCGTCATGGCTCGCTGCCGCTGTCGGCCTCCTTGCGTTGGCCGGCTCGGCCCCGGCCGATGCAGCAGCCGATGCCGCGGGGGCGAGCCGGCCGGGCTTGTTCGACGAAGCGCAACCGCTGGCGATGGAGCTCGTCTTCGACTCCGGAGCGCTGTGCCGCAATCCGCAGCAAGCGGTCTGCGCCGATCTCGCAGCGACGCTGCTCTACCGCGACGCGCTGGATCGCGAGCAGATCGTGACCGTCGCCCTGCGCACACGCGGCCGCTACCGCGCGGACACGGTGCAGTGCGACCTGCCGGCGTTGTTCGTGTTCTTCACGGGCGACACGCATGACACGCTGTTCGCGGGCGAGAGCATGCTGCCGCTGACGACGCACTGTGAGCGCATGGCGGAGTACGAGCAGTACCTGCTCAAGGAGTACTGGGCATACCGGATCTACGGCGCGCTCACGAGCAAGAGCTTGCGCGTGCGTCTGGTGCGTATGACCTATCGAGATGCTGCCGGGCGGCTCGAGCCCTTCGAGCGTTACGCTTTCTTCACCGAGCACTTCGAGTCGTTCGCGCGGCGCCACGGTGTCACGGTTCGCCCGAAAGCGCTCTTCGATCCGCGCACGGCTGATCCGGCTGAAATTGCGACGCTCGATCTGTTCCAGTACGCAGTCGGCAATACCGATTGGTCCGTGGTCAAGGGGCACAACGTGCTGTTGGTCGAGGGCGAGGGCGGGCTCGTCACGCCGGTGCCGTTCGACTTCGACTTCTCGGGGCTCGTCAACGCGGAATACGCGAGCGTTTCGCCGGAGGTGTCGATCCGCACCGTGCGACAACGAGTGTTCCGCGGCGTCTGCGATCCGGACACGGATTGGGATGCCGCGTTTGCACACTTCGCTGTGGAGCGTGAGGCCGTGCTGCGGCTCGCGGACGAGATCCCGGACCTGCACCCGAGGCAGCGAGTCCGCGCGGTCGAGTATCTAGAAGAAGCGTTCGCCACGTTCGCGTCGCCGGAACGCCGCCAGACGTTGGTCATCGACGCCTGTCGTCACGGAGAGGCGCGCTGAGGGAAGTGGTGGGCCCGGTAGGACTTGAACCTACGACCAAGGGATTCACTCTACCCGCCGTTTCCGGCGGAAGTGGACTATCTCTTCACCCGTCGAGTTGCCTCGGGTGGGGTGCGGGACGCTCGCGCCTGTCATTAAGAGCACTGAAGCTCTCAGGTAGTCTCTGCACCGTCCGGCGGTGTACCGCCGGCTTGGCTCAGGGTTGCCGGCGCTTCAGGCGTTGCGGTTTCCCTGAATTCATCCCGTCCACTTCGCGGCTCGTCGCCGCGAAGGCACCTTTCTCGATGAGTCCCCTGCTCTAACCAACTGAGCTACAGGCCCACGCGCGTATGGTACACCCGAGCGTGCACGCGGCCGCTAGCGTTGGCCCGTGCGCTCGATGAAGTCGACGATGATGCTCGAGACGCTCTGGTCCGGCGTGCCGACCGACAACAGCTGCGACGAATGGTTGTGCCCCAAGCTCTGGAGGTAGCGCGGCGTGACGCCGTGCTTCACGACGAGCTCGTGGAAGAGCTCGCTAAAGGCCTTGGTATAGCGGGCGTTGTCCCATTCGGCCGTCGTCATGAGCACCGGAATGTCGGTGCGCGTGACGTTGCCTGTCACGACCATCTCCGGCCAGCGTGCACGGTCCTCGCCGAAGTACGCGAGCTCGCCGCGCCCCGCGGCCGCGAAGTCGAACGTGTAGGGACCCGATACGAGGATCGCGCCCGCGGCTCGTGCCGCGTCGGCCGGCAAGAGCTCGGGACGGAACACGTAGGTCGCGGCATGCAGCGCGCCCGTCGAGATGCCGGCCACAAGATGCGCTCGGGATCGCCGCCGTGCTCGGCGACGTGGTCGCGCAGATATCGACGGCGGCCGCAACATCGCGGGCGCCCTCGGGCCATTTCGCGTCGGGCGCCAAGCGATAGCCGCCGTTGACGCCCGACGTAGCCCAAGCTCGCGAAATACTCCGCGACGTTCGTCGTCGCGCCGCGGCTGCCGCCGATGAGCCCGCCGCCGTGGAAGACGACGATCACGGGCACGGGCTCCGCGGGACGGCGCGCGCGCGTGTAGACGTCGACGCGCTGGCGCTCGTGCGGGCCGTAAGCCAGGTCCTTCGTCACGGCGATTTCTGCTGTGTTCGTAGACGCGCGGCTGCGGCGCGTAGAGCGCGGCGGTTTGCTGCGCGATCGCGCCGTCGAACTCGTGGCCGAAAGCGGCAAGCGCCGCAGCGACGTCGTGCGGCATGCCGGTGCGCGCGTTGTCGGCCGTGCTCGACACAAGCTCCGCCGGCGAGAGCCAGCGGAACGTATTGCCGCGTAGCGGCGACCTCGTCGCAGGCGGCGAGCGCGAGCGACTGACGCCGATACGCCGGCGATGACCAGCCGCGGCGTGCCCCAGGGCTCGCCGCGCACGGCGGCGAGCGCGACGCAGAGCTCCGGCCGCGACGCCGGGCTCAGCCTGCCGTCGCCGAAGCGCCAGCGTTGCAGCCGCGAGTCCGAGCAGGCGCGCAAGTGCAAGGGCTGGCCGGCCTCGAGCGCTTCGACCGCGAGGCAGCGGTCGTGCTCGCTCGCGCGGACTTGCTGCCCGGCCGCTCTCGAAGAGCTGGTCGTCGATCGGGGGCAGTGCCTTGCAGGTATGCGCCTGCAAGCGCGCGCGTCGAGGTCGAGCGTCGGCCCGGAGCCGGAAATGTCGACGCAGTAGCCGCGCGGCTCGTCGAGCGCATGAACGGCGCGCAGCATCGCGGGCTCGGCGGTCGCGAGCGGCGCGACATAGATAGAAGAGGAGTGAACCGAGTAGGGCGACGCCGCGTTTGACGTGCATACGCTGAATCTCCCGTCGGTGACGCGCGGGAGTATGCGACGAAGCTAGGTTCGCGGCCAATCGGCCGCCGCGTTCGCGGGTGAAGAACGCGCCGGGGGAAGCCCCGGCGCGTGGGTTGCTAGTCGTCGATGAGGAAGCTGCGCAGCTGATCCGAGCGCGACGGATGGCGCAGCTTGCGCAGCGCCTTCGCCTCGATCTGCCGGATGCGCTCGCGCGTGACGTCGAATTGCTTGCCGACCTCTTCGAGCGTGTGGTCGGTGTTCATGTCGATGCCGAAGCGCATGCGCAGCACTTTCGCCTCGCGCGGCGTAAGGCCGGCGAGCACGGCGTGCGTCGTCTCCTTCAAGCCCTCATCGGTCGCCGAGTCGATCGGCGAGGACACGCCCGTGTCCTCGATGAAGTCGCCGAGGTGCGAATCCTCGTCGTCGCCGATCGGCGTCTCCATCGAGATCGGCTCTTTGGCGATCTTGAGCACCTTGCGGACTTTGTCCTCGGGCATCTCCATGCGCTGCGCGAGCTCGTCCGGCGTCGGCTCGCGGCCCATCTCCTGGAGCATCTGCCGCGAGATGCGGTTCAGCTTGTTGATCGTCTCGATCATGTGCACGGGGATGCGGATCGTGCGCGCTTGGTCCGCGATCGAGCGCGTGATGGCCTGGCGAATCCACCACGTCGCGTACGTCGAGAATTTGTAGCCGCGCCGATACTCGAACTTGTCGACGGCCTTCATGAGGCCGATGTTGCCTTCCTGGATCAGGTCGAGGAATTGCAGGCCGCGGTTCGTGTACTTCTTCGCGATCGAGATCACGAGGCGCAGGTTCGCCTCGACCATCTCTTTCTTCGCGCGGCGCGCTTGCGCTTCGCCGAGCGAGATCTCACGGTTGATCTCCTTGAGATCGCTGATCGTGAGCGTCGTCAGCTCCTCGATCTTCTGCAAGCGCTTCTGCGCCTTCTGAATCTCTTCCTTCGCTTTGTGCGAGCGCGGACGAGTGCTTGCGCTTCTGGCGAATATGCTTGTCGACCCAAGAGAGATTCGTCTCGTTCTTCGGGAAGCTCGCGATGAAGTCCTTGCGCGGCATTCCGGCGTCGCGCACGCAGAGCGCCATGACGAGCCGCTCCTGGACGCGAACCTGGTTGATGCACGTCGCGCAGCTGGCCGACGAGCGCATCGAACACCTTCGGCGCGAGCTTGAGCTCCATGAACTCGTTCGTCAGCGACTTCAGCGCCTTCTTCGTCGCCGGCGTCCTTGACGCCCTTTTCCGCCAGCGTCTCGAGGTAACGTTTGTGCAGCCGCTTGACCTTCTTCAAGCGCGCCGCGACTTCCTCGGGATCCGGGCCCGTGTCCGGCGCCTCTTCCTCGGCGTCCGGATCGTCGCTCTCTTCGTCAGGCGGAGGCGCCGCGGCAGCGGCAGCGGCCGCGCGCGCGTTCGGATCCGCGATCTGTTCGTTCGGATCGATGAAGCCCGTGATCAAGATCCTGCAGGCGCGTCTCGCCGCGCAGGATCTGGTCGTAGGTGTCGAAGATCAGTTGGCCGGTCGGCGGAAACTGCGCGAGCGCAGAGCGCACCTGGTCGAGGCCTTCTTCGATGCGCTTCGCGATGCGAATCTCGCCTTCGCGCGTGAGCAACTCGACGGTGCCCATCTCGCGCATGTACATGCGAACGGGATCCGTCGTGCGGCCGAACTCGGCATCGACCGTCGCGAGCGCCTGGCGCCGCTTCCTCGGCCGCGTCTTCGTCGTTCGATACGGCGGAGTCGGAAAGAATCAGCGACTCGGCGTCCGGTGCCTTCTCGTACACCGTGATGCCCATATCGTTGATCATGTTGACGATGTCTTCGATCTGCTCCGGATCGACGATCTCGCTCGGCAAATGGTCGTTGACCTCGCTGTACGTGAGGTAACCCTGTTCTTTGCCTTTCGCGATGAGCAGCTTCAGCTGCGATTGACGTTCGTCTTCCTGGAGCTGTGCCTGGGGGATTTCCGTGGGCATGAATTTCCTCTGGAGGAAGAGGCCGAAATCGAACGCGGCACTATACCCGCGTAGGACTTGATCGGCTAGGGACTGGTTCCGTTAACGAGTTCTCAGCACTCGCAACGACACGCGGCGCTATGCAGGACCCGTGCCAGGCTTATTGCCGCTGATGATTCTTGCGACGTTCGGCCGCGCGCTTCGGCGTCCTCGGTCAAGATGCTCGAGCGAGGCGGTCAGCTCTTTCGCGGCGTCCTCTTCGGTATCGATCGCCAACGGTGGCTCGGCCACGATGCGCTCGAGGTACTGAAAGTCGGGGTCGTCGCGCAACTTCTCAAGGACCCGGGCCGTGCTGCCGTCGGCGATCTCGGCGGCGGCCGCGAAGACCCGGCGCAGGAGATCGGTGCCCGGCTGGTTCAGCGAGGCCAATCGCTCGCGAGTCCGCCGTCCGCGCCGCGGCTGCGCGGGTAGTGCAGCGCAAGGTTGATGACCTTCTGCACGACGGTCTTGCGCTTGCCGCCGGCATGGGCGGTACGCGACGGGGCGCGCGCCGGTTCCTTGTCGTCCGACATCAAGGAGTCGAGCACGTCGGGCGCGAGACGTAGCGTCGCGGCGAACGCGTCCATGACCGCAGCACGATAGGTGCCCTCCGGCAGCCGCTTCAGCAGCGGCTTCGCGATCGCTTGGAACCGCGAACGCCCGTCCACGCTGCCGAAATCGATGCGCGTCGACAGCTCGTTGACGAGGAAGTCCGACAGCGGCGCTGCCTTCTCCGCCAACGCGCGGAACGCGTCGGGACCTTTGCGTGCGCACGAACGAATCGGGATCGTCGCCCTCGGGCAGCAGCAGGAACTTCAGCTCGAGCGTTCCGCCGCCGTACGGCAGTGCAGTTTCGAGCGCGCGCCACGCGGCGGCTCGGCCCGCACGGTCGCCGTCGAAGCAGAACAGGATCCGGTCCGTGAGACGCGTGAGGCGCCGCAGATTCTCCGGCGTCGTCGCCGTGCCGAGCGTCGCGACGGCGTTCTCGATGCCGTGCTGAACCAGGCCCGCGACGTCGAGATAACCTTCCGTGACGATGATCTGCTTCGGCCGGCCCGGGTTCTGCCGCGCCTCGTAGAGCCCGTACAGCTCGTGCCCTTTGCGGAAGATCGGCGTCTCCGGCGAGTTCAGGTATTTCGGCTCGCCGGAGTCGAGCACGCGACCGCCGAAGCCGATGATCTGGCCGCGCGGCGCGTTGCGGATCGGGAACATGATGCGATCGCGAAACCGGTCGTAGCGCCGGCCCGAGTCGTTCGTGACGAGGAGGCCCGCCTGCGTAAGCTTCTCGATGCGCGCATCCGAGGTGCCGAGTTGCTTCAGCACCGTGTCCCACGCATCCGGCGCATACCCGATCCCGAAGCGGCCCGCTGTTGGCCCGTCGACGCCGCGCTTCTTCAAGTACGCGATCGCTTTGTCGCTGCTGCGAAGCGCGGCGCGATAAATCTGATCGGCTTCGCGGAGCAGCGCGTAGAGCTCGTCGTTTTCGTCCTTGCGCTCCGGCGCGCCGCTGGACTCGCGCGGCACCTCGAGCCCCATCATTTCCGCGAGCGCTTCGACGGCGTCCGGAAACTCGAGATTGTCGTAGGCCATGAGAAAACCGATCGCGGTGCCGTGCGCACTGCAGCCGAAGCAGTGGTAGAACCCCTTCGAGGGGCTCACGGTGAACGACGGGGTCTTCTCGCCGTGAAATGGGCAAAGCCCTTTGTAGTTGCTGCCGGCGCGCTTCAGCGTGACGCGTGCGCCCACGACCTCGACGATGTCGGCGCGGCCGATCAGCTCGTCGATGAAGGACTTTGGGATTCGCCCGGCCATTCCGTGGGATCTCCTAGGCCCGTCGCCGACTGCAACGGCCGGAGTCGGAACTTGGGGTGCGGCCCTTACTCGGGCGTCAACATCGTTCGGACGCGGGCGCTGACCGTGCTCATGTCGACCCTTCCCGCGGCGCGCGTCTTGATGACGCCCATGACCTTGCCGAGGTCCTTGACGCTCGTCGCGCCGGC
Organism: uncultured Gammaproteobacteria bacterium; assembly: GCA_963714705.1. Lineage (GTDB taxonomy): Bacteria > Pseudomonadota > Gammaproteobacteria > Steroidobacterales > Rariloculaceae > FEN-1219. The sequence goes on along the minus strand of CAVQPJ010000013.1, from coordinate 1,217,355 downwards.
GGCGTCGATACATTCGGCGATGAAAGTATCGAGCTCGGCTTCCGACAACGGCGCCGGCAAGTAAGTCTGCAGGACCTTGAGCTCGGCTTCTTCCTTCGCCACGAGGTCGGCGCGGCCGCCCTCGCGAAATTGCGCGAGCGCATCTTTGCCTTGCTTGATCATGCGCTCGATGACGGTTTGAACGCCGGCGTCGTCGAGTGGGCGGCGCGTATCGACCTCGCGCTGCTTGACACCGGCCAATGCCATGCGAATGACGCTCAAGCGCGCCTTATCGCCGCTGCGCATAGCGGCCTGCATTTCTTCCGTGAGACGGTCCTTGAGGGGCATGACCGGGAAGCGGAGATCAGTAGAGTCGACGACGCCTTGTGGTGGGGGTTCGCGAGTTGCGCTTCATGTGCCGCTTCACGGCAGCGGCCTTCTTGCGCTTGCGTTCCTGAGTGGGCTTCTCGTAAAACTCTCGGCGCCGTAGCTCGGTCAACACGCCGGCTTTCTCGCAAGCACGTTTGAAGCGGCGCAGCGCTGCGTCGAAGTGCTCGCTCTCTCTTATTCTGACGCCCGGCATCGAATACCCACGAATGAATGTAGTACAGAAAAAAGGGCCGGCTAGGCCGGCTGAAGAGCGGCATATTAGCCGCGCCTCCCGTAAGCTGTAAAGCCTGCGTATGCGGGTACTTGGCATAGAAACGAGCTGCGACGAGACCGGCGTAGCCCTCTACGAAGCCGGTTTTGGGATCCGGGCCGAGCGGCTCGCGAGCCAGATCCCGATTCACGCGGCCTATGGCGGCGTCGTGCCGGAGCTCGCCTCGCGCGACCACATCGCCAAGCTGCTGCCGATGGTCGAAAACGTGCTCGCGGACGCGCAGGTCGAGCTTCGCGGCCTGGACGCGATCGCCTACACGGCAGGACCGGGGCTCATCGGGGCCCTCATGGTCGGGGGGGCGTTGGCCTCGTCGCTGGCCTACGCCCTCAAGATCCCGGCGATCCCCGTGCACCACCTCGAGGGGCATATCCTGGCCTGCATGCTCGAGGCCCCGGCGCCCGAGTTTCCGTTCCTTGCCCTGATGGTGTCGGGCGGCCATTCCCAGCTCATCGAGGTCTTAGGCGTAGGCCGCTACCGGATCGTCGGCGAAACGCTCGACGACGCGGCCGGCGAAGCGTTCGACAAGGTCGCGCGGCTGCTCGGGCTGCCGTATCCCGGGGGGCCCGAGCTCGCGGCGCTGGCCGAGCGCGGCGATGGGCGGCGATTCGCCCTGCCGCGGCCGCTCAAGAACCAAGGGCTCGACCTGAGCTTCAGCGGGCTGAAGACCGCCGCGCGGTTGGCGATCGACGCCTGCCGCGGCGCCGACGGCTCGTTGCCGGAGCCCGTCCGCGCCGACGTCGCGGCATCGTTTCAAGCTGCCGTCGTCGACACGCTGACGGGCAAGTGCCGGCAGGCGCTCGAGGCGACGGGCCTTACGCGGCTCGTCATCGCCGGCGGCGTCGGGGCCAATCGCGCGTTACGCGCGAGCCTCACCGAGCTCGGCCGGCAAGTCGGCGCGCGCGTGTACTATCCGAAGCCGGCGCTGTGCACCGACAACGGCGCCATGATTGCGTACGCGGGCTGGTGTCGGCGGACCACGGGCGCGCAGGTGCCGCGAATCGTGGCGCGGCCGCGGTGGCCGCTCGACGAGCTCGAGCCGCCGCCATAGAAGACTAAGGACTCCAGTGGACAAGATCTTTCTTCGCGAGCTTCGTATCGAGACGATCATCGGTTTCTGGGAGTGGGAACGGCGGATCAAGCAGGTCGTGAGCATCGATCTCGAGATCGGCACGGACGCGCGCATCGCCGCGGCGAGCGACGGCATCGCCGGCACGTTGAACTACGAGCAGCTCGCGAAGCGGCTGATCGAGTTCGTCGGCGCCTCGGAGTTTCAGATGGTCGAAGGGCTCGCGACGGCCGTCGGGCGCATCGTGGTCCGCGAGTTCGGCGCGCCGTGGGTCAAGGTGTCGGTCGCGAAGCCCGGGGCGATTCCGGCCGCGCGCGAAGTGGGCATCGTCATCGAGCGCACGCCCGCGGACTATGCCTGAGGTTTTCATCGGGGCCGGCAGCAATGCCGATCCCGAGCTACGGCTGCGCCGCGCCCTCTTCGAGCTAGAGCGGCGATTCGGCGCGTTACGCTGCTCGAGCGTCTATCGCGGCCCCGCTGTCGGGGAGCCTGCGGCCGATTACCTGAATCTCGTCGTAGCGTTGCGGTCCGAGCTCCCGGTTGACGCGCTGCGCGCACAGCTGCGAGACGATCGAGGCGCTCGCGGGCCGAACCCGCGCGGATCCCGCCGTCTGCGAGCTCGATCTCGATCTGCTGTTGTACGGCAGCCGCGTCGACGCGGAGCGGCGGCTCCCGCGGCCGGGGCTTTTCAGTCTGCCTTTCCTGCTAGTGCCGATGGCCGAGCTTGCACATGACGTCGTGCATCCCGTCACCGGAGAGCGCTTCGGCTACCAGCCGACGCTGCGGCCGCCGTCGACGGCGATGATCTGGCCCGTGACGTAGGGTGCGTCGCGGACGAGGAATAGCACGGCCGCCGCGATGTCCTCGGGCTCGCCGCTGCGCTTGAGCGCCGTCTGCTTGATGATGCCGGCGCGCAGCGCGTCGGACATTCCCTCGTCGGGCCAAAGGATCGCGCCCGGAGAGACGCCGTTGACGCGGATGTCGGGACCCAAGTCTTTCGCAAGCGAGCGTGTCAGCATCGCGAGCCCGGCTTTGGCGGCGCCGTAGACGGGATGGTCGCGCAGCGGCCGCTGCGAGTGCACGTCGACGATGTTGACGATGACGCCGCGCGACCTGCGAAGCGCCGGCACCAGCGCTTGCGACAGGAACAGCGGCGCTTTCAGGTTGCTGCCGAAAAGATCGTCCCACTGCTCGAGCGTGATCGTGCCGATCGGCGTCGGATAGAAGTTCGACGCGTTGTTGACGAGCACGTCGAGCCGGCCGTCGGTGCGCTCGAGCACCTGCGCGGCCAGCCGCTCGACGGCTGCGACGTCCAGCATGTCGGCGGCAATGGTGAACGCCGACTTCTCGCGGCGGCGATTCAGGCTCGCCGCCAACTCCTCGGCTTCCGCAGCCGAGCGATTGTAGTGAATCGCGACGTTCGCGCCCGCCGCGTGCAAGGTGCTCGCGACTACGGCGCCAATGCGTTTGGCCGCGCCGGTGACGAGCGCCCAACGGCCGTCGAGCGTCGCTTGTCGTGCGGAACCGGTCACTCTCGCTCCAACCTTCGCTCTCCTCCCTCCAAGGTTACACTATCGAGACAGCCATGATTCTCGACGATGAGTAGAACGGAAGTACCCGTCCCGGGCGATGATGCGCGGGGCATTAGCGCCGCGCTCGCCGCGAAGATCCGCGACGAGATCGAGCGCGAGGGCGGCTGGATCGACTTCGCGCGTTACATGGATCTCGCTCTGTACGCGCCGGGGCTCGGCTATTACAGCGCGGGCAGCACCAAGCTCGGGCCAGCCGGGGATTTCGTCACGGCGCCCGAGCTCTCCCGCTCGTTCGGCCGCGCGTTCGCGTTGACGGTCGACGCCGAGCTCGCGGCGCTCGGTGCGCGCGACGTCGTCGAGATCGGCGCCGGCAGCGGCGCGCTCGCGGCGCAGCTGCTCGACACGTTCACGAAGCTCGGCCGCGACGTGCGCTACGAGATCATCGAGGTGAGCGCGGATTTGCGGCAGCGGCAGCAGCGCACGCTCGCAGCGTTCGCGGACCGAGTGCATTGGCTCGACCGGCTGCCCGAAACGCCGTTTCCCGCCGTCGTCGTCGCCAACGAGGTGCTCGATGCGCTGCCTGTCACGCGCTTCACGATCGACGACGGCGAGCCCAGAGCCCTCGGGGTCGTCGCGGACGGCGAGGGGTTTGCTTGGGCGTTAGGCCGCGCCGACCCTGAGTTGACTGCGGCCGTGCGCAGCATCGAGCTCGCCTTGCAGCGCGCGCTGCCGAACGGGTATCGGTCGGAGGTCTGCCTGATTTTGCCCGCGTGGTTTCGTGCGCTCGGCGCAGTGCTCGAGCGCGGATCGCTGTTGTTTGCCGACTACGGGCTCGTGCGTTCCGACTACTACCACGAGCAGCGCGCCGAAGGCACGCTCGTCTGTCACTACCGCCACCGGGCCCACGACGATCCGTTCGCGTACCCGGGGCTGCAAGACATCACGGCGTGGGTCGACTTCAGCGCGTGTGCCGAGGCTGCTTCGGCCGCCGGCTTCGACGTCGCGGGATTCACGACGCAAGGCCACTATCTCCTGAGCGTGCTCGCGGCTCTGCCGCCGGATCTGGCCGTCGACCTGACGTCGCCGCGAGAGCAGAGCGCGATGAAGACCCTGATCTTGCCGGGCGAGATGGGCGAGCGTTTCAAGGTCTTGCTGTTGCGGAAGAATGTGCGTGGCCCCGAGTTGCCCGGCAAGGACTTTCGCCATCGGCTGTAGGGGCCGAGCCGGTTCACAGAACGAATCGCGGCGCCTTGGTAAGATCGTCGGCCTCATTCGCTGGAGTGCTCTCCATGCGGTTCTCGCCGGCGCTCAAGGTGGCTGCTCGCCGTCATGGCAGCGCTCGTCCCGGCCGCATACGGTTACGCGCAATCGACGCCACCTGACGACGACACCGGCGCCGGCTGGATGCTCGGCCTCGGGGCCCAGGCCGACGAGAACGACGCGCACAGCCTGCTCGGCACCTCGTACATCGGCGTCGGCTCGCGGACCTGGCTGACGTTCTCGGCGGGCAAGAGCTCGTCACCCGGTCGACGGCGGCGACATCGAGGCCAACGCGCTGTTGGTCGGCGTCGATCATCGGTTCGACAAGGTCGGCTTCACGCTCGAAGTGGAGCAATGGGGCGATTCTGGCGTGCTCGAGACGACGGATTTCTCGGGCTCGGTCTACTTCGATCGCGTCCGGTGGCGCGTCGGTTTCGGTTACGAGCAGCGCGACATCGAGATTCCGTTCACGCTGACGGGACCGTTCGGCGGCACGCTGCGCGGTGAGGTCGCCGTGCCGGCCGACGGCCTCTCGCTAAACGCCAGCGTGAGCCTCGCCGAGCGCTGGCGGTTATCCGCCGGTCTCAAGGAGTACGACTACGATCGCAATCTCAACGTGCTGCCGCGGATCGCGAGCTTGAACTGGCTCAGCACGTCGACGTTGACGCTCGCGAACAGCTTCCTCGACCACGACCGCTGGCTCAATGTCGAGCGCAGGTTCGGCCAAGCGACGCTGTTGAACGTGCGAGTCGCGACCGACGCTTCCGCGCTCGACGGGGCGGAGCTCGATACGATCGAAGCGGCCGTGCTTTTTCCGATCGGCCGCCGCATCGACCTCGAGGTCAATCTTGGCAGCGGGCGGTCCTCGTTCTTCGACGCCGGCGTCTACGGCGGCCTATTGTTCCTGATCTACGGAGGCTGACGCCGCGAGCGCGGTTTTGATTGCGGCGAGCCGCTCGTCGTGCAGCGCTAACCCAAGCGCTTCGCCGTCGAGCCCACGTTCCGCTTTGACTTTCCCCGCATCAACGCTTCTCGCGGCGCGCAACGCCGCACGCAGCCGATCGGCTTGGGGGTAGCCGCGTTCCTCGAGGCCCTTTCGGCCGCGCGCGTCCGCCTCGCAGGCGAGCAGCATCTCGTCGAATCGCTCGGGTTGCCGCAAGCCGTCGGCGGCCGTGATCGTCCGCAAGATCGTCTGCGGCTTGAGCTCCGCTGCTTTGTGCACGGTGCCGTGATGCCGCGCCACGAGCCGCCCGAGATCGCGGAAACGATTCGGCACCGGCAAGCGCGAGCAGAGCCCCTCGAGCAGCTCCTCGGAGCGTTGCTCGTGACCGTGATGGCGCGGGAGCAGCTCCTTGGGCGTCGCAGCTTTGCCGAGGTCGTGAACGAGCACCGCGAAGCGCACGGTTTCGCTGCGCGACAACTGCGCCGCCATTCGCAATGCCATCAGCGTATGGACGCCGGTATCGATCTCGGGATGCCACTGCTCGGGTTGCGGAACGCCGAACAATGCGTCGACCTCGGGAAAGATGCGCTTCAGCGCGCCGCACGCGCGCAGCGTTTCGAAGTAGACGTCCGGGCGCTCGGTCGCGAGCGCCTTCACGGTCTCTTGCCAGACGCGTTCCGGGCGCAACGCTTCCATCTCGCCGGCGGCGACGATCTCCTTCATGAGCTCGAGCGTTTCGGCCGCGATCGTGAACCCAAGCGGCGCGAAGCGCGCGGCGAAGCGTGCTACGCGCAGCACGCGCAGCGGGTCTTCGCGGAACGCCGGCGAAACGTGGCGCAGGACACGGGCTGCAAGATCTGCTCGTCCCGACCACGGATCGACGATCTCGCCGTCTTCGGCGCGCGCGATGGCGTTGACCGTGAGGTCTCGACGCTTGAGATCGTCTTCGAGCGTCACCGTCGGCGCGGCGTCGAACGCGAAGCCCGTGTATCCCGGCGCGGTCTTACGCTCCGTCCGTGCGAGCGCGTACTCTTCGCCCGTGCGCGGGTGCAGGAAGACCGGGAAGTCCTTGCCGACGCGTCGATAGCCTTGCGCGGTGAGCTCATCGGCCGATGCGCCGACGACGACCCAATCGCGCTCCTCGACGGGTAGGCCGAGCAGTGCGTCACGGACTGCGCCGCCAACCTCGTAGACTCTCATGCGGGCATCATACCGTAGCGTCACGCGTGCTAAGGTTTGTCGCCATGGTCCGCCTCGGACAAGGAATTTCGGTGTGCGCGCTCGCCGTCGCGACGGCCGGATGTGCGGCGCCGTACTACTGGCAGGCGATCGGCGGCCAGCTCGAGCTACTCCGCAAGCGCGAGCCGATCGAAGAAATCATCGCGGATCCCGTCGTCGATCCCAACTTGAAGACGACGTTGGCGCGCGTCGCGGCGATACGGCGCTTCGCCGTCGATGAGCTTTACCTGCCGAGCAACGACAGCTACACGACCTACGTCGAGCTCGATCGGCCTTACGTCGTGTGGAACGTCGTGGCGGCCGGCGAATTCTCCGTCGAGCCGCAGCGCTGGTGTTTCCCGTTCGCCGGTTGCGTCGCGTATCGCGGCTACTTCGACAAGGCCGCGGCCGATCGCTTTGCCGCGAAGCTCGTCGCAGACGGGCTCGACGTTGAAAGCGGAGGGTCGACCGCGTACTCGACGCTCGGCTACTTCAACGACCCCGTCTTGAGCACGATGGTGAACGGCGGCGAGCAGTACGTCGCGAGCTTGCTGTTCCACGAGCTCGCGCACCAGCGCCTGTACGTCAAGGGCGACAGCGAATTCAGTGAAGCGTTCGCGATGGTCGTCGAGGAGCTCGGCACGGAACGCTGGCTGTCGCAGCAGGGGACCCCGGCGGACCTCGAGCGTTACTGGGCCAGGCGGCAGCGCCGCGTGCAGTTCGGCGAGCTCATCGCGGCGCAGCAAGCTCGCTTGCGGGCCGTCTATGCGAGCGGTGCGCTGCCGGAGCAGCTGCGCGCCGACAAGGAGCGTGCGTTCGACACCTTGCGCCGCGAGTACGAAGCGCTGAAGGCGAGCTGGCAGGGCAACACGGAATACGACGCGTGGTTCGCTCAGCCGCTGAACAACGCCACGCTCGCGTCGGTTTCGACTTATACGCGCTGGGTGCCGGCGCTGCGCGCGCGGCTGAAAGAAGTCGGCTTGAGCGCGTTCTACGCCGATGCGGCGGCGATTGCGGAGCTCGATGCCGAGCAGCGCGAGGAGCGCCTGCGCGCGTGGGAAGCGAGGGCGAGCGAGCCCGCGGCGAGCGGAGCAGCTAGCGCATCAGGATGAGCGCGTTGCGACCGTCGCGTTGAACCTCGAGAAGGATCGCGCGGGCGCCCTCCATGATGGGGACCGCCTCGGCCAGCGTTCGAACCCGTACACGATTGACCTTGGTGATGACGTCGCCGGGACGCAGACCGCTGGCGGCGGCGGGGCTATTTTGATCGACGCGTGCGACGAGCAAACCGGCGACGTCGTTGGCGCCCGTGTTCTCGACGATCTCGGCACCCTCGAATAACGCGTCGAGGTCGGCTTCTTCCTCCTGCGGAGGCGCGGCCGTCACCGCCGCGGTCGGCGCGAGCTCGCCGAGCACGGCCGTCACGGTTTGCTCGCGGCCGTCGCGTAGCAGACCGACGGTGACTTTGTCGCCGGGCGGCAGCAAGCCGATCGAGCTGCGCAACGAGCCGGTGTCGCGGAGCCGCGTGCCGTTGATGCTGACGATGACGTCTTCGACTTGAATTCCGGCGCGCTCCGCAGCCGAGTCCTCGTTGACCTCCGTGACCAACGCGCCCGAGTTCCCCGGAAGACCGAAGGTGGCCGCGACGTCCGGGGTGACGTCGGAGATTCTCACGCCGAGCAGTCCGCGGCGGACGGTGCCCGTCGAGACGAGCTGTTCCATGATCGGGCGAACGAAGTTGACGGGGATCGCGAAGCCGATGCCGACGTTGCCGCCGGTGCGCGAAATGATCGCGGAGTTGATGCCGACGAGCTCGCCCCTCAAGTTCACGAGCGCGCCGCCGGAATTGCCGGGGTTGATCGACGCGTCGGTCTGGATGAAGTCCTCGAACGCATCCCGGTTGAGGCCGCTGCGCCCGAGAGCGCTGACGATGCCCGACGTCACGCTGTTCGAGAACCCGAACGGGTTGCCGATCGCCACGACGTAGTCGCCGACGCGCAGCGTCGTCGAGTCGCCGAACGGGATGCTCGTCAGGTTCGCCGCTTCGACTTGCAGAACGGCGAGATCCGAGCCCTGGTCCGTGCCGACGACGCGCGCCGTGAGGCTGCGGTTCTCGGCCAACGTCACCGTGATCTCGTCGGCATTCGCGACGACGTGGTGGTTCGTCAGGATGTAGCCGTTGACGGCATCGACGATGACGCCCGAGCCCGCGCCTTCGAGCTCGCGATCTCGCAGTCCCGGCGGTCCCGGCGGTCCCTCGAAGTCGAAAAACCGCCGCAGCAGCTCGTCTTGCGGAGTCTGCGGTCCACCTGGGACCTTGGTCGAGACGGCGATGTTGACGACGGCCGGGGAAACCGCCTCGATCATCGGCGCCAACGTCGGCAGCTCGCGCGCCCCGTTCGCCTGCGCCTGAGCGAGGCTGCAGCTGCACGCGGCAGCGAGCGCGGCGCTGTAGCGCATCGCTATCAGGAATCGGGGCGTGAACGTCGGGCCGTAGCTCATCGGGCACACCTGGTTGAGATCGAAGCCTGCGCGGCCTAGCTGCAGCGATCTAGCATAGCCTGGCCGCTATCTGTTCTCGAAGCGGATCGCGTCTGTGGATTGACTGTGGTTAGGCGGGGGATAGCCTGGGGGTAGCCTGAACACAATATATTGTGGTTCATATCATTCCGGCGCCGCGCGCGAGCGCGCCGAAAAATTTTCAAATGAGTCAGAGGTAGTCTATGTAATCCATTGTATTTAAAGAGTTATCAGTGCGCGAATAATTTTGTCATAAAACCTTGACAGCTTTTCTTTGCGAGCCTACTCTACGTTCCAGCGACACAAGATCTTGTGTCGCGCCTTTGAAAAAATTCATGACCGGCTTGAGGCTGCGCGAGCAGCCAACGGGGAGTCTTTCGCGCCAAAAACTGCGGGAAGTCTGGCCGGTCGAAAAGAACGTGAACCGGGGTGGGGTCACGGCGTAGCGTTGGGGGGATCACGAGCAGCTATGAACATGGCGTTTGAGCTCAAAGCCACGAGACTCGCGGACATTGCTCTGCAGGAAGCCTCATTAAATATCTGGGACACGAAGTACCGCCTGAAGACGAAGTCGGGCGAGCCCGTCGATCGCGACATCGACGGCACTTACGAGCGCGTCGCCAAGGCGCTTGCCGCCGTCGAGGAGCCGGCCAAGCGCGGCGAGTGGTACGAGCGGTTCCTCTGGGCGCTGCAACGCGGCGCAATCCCGGCCGGTCGAATCACCTCGAATGCCGGCGCCGAGTATCACAAGCCCGCGACGTCGACGATCAACTGCACGGTCTCCGGCACGATTCGCGACTCGATGCACGACATCCTCGACAAGGTCCACGAGGCCGGCCTCACGCTGAAAGCCGGTTGCGGCATCGGCTACGAGTTTTCGACGCTGCGGCCGCGCGGCGCCTACGTCAGCGGCGCAGGGCGCCTACACGTCCGGCCCGCTGTCGTTCATGGATATCTACGACAAGATGTGCTTCACGGTCTCGTCCGCCGGTGGTCGGCGCGGCGCGCAGATGGGCACGTTCGACGTCGGCCATCCCGACGCGATGGACTTCATTCGCGCGAAGCGCGAGAACGGCCGGTTGCGCCAGTTCAATCTGTCGCTGCTGATCACCGACGAGTTCATGCAGGCCGTGAGGGCCGATGGCCCGTGGCAGCTCGCGTTTCCGCTGACACGGCGCGAGGCCGAGGAAGAGAACATCGACCTCGACGACACGAATCAAGTGCTCTGGCGCGAGTGGCCCGCGAAAGACCAGTACGTCGTCGACGACCGCGGGCTCGTGGCCTGCCGCGTCTACAAGACGCTTGCCGGCGCGCCGCATGTGGGACGTCATCATGTCGTCGACGTACGACTTCGCCGAGCCGGGGTTCGTGCTCATCGATCGCGTCAACGAGATGAACAACAACTGGTGGTGCGAGGACATTCGCGCCACCAACCCCTGCGGCGAGCAGCCGCTTCCGGCCTACGGCGCCTGCCTGCTCGGCTCGATCAATCTCACGAAGTTCGTCGCGGCGCCGTTCAGCGACCACGCGTATTTCGACTGGGACGAGTTCCGCGAGGTCGTCAAGGTATTCACGCGGATGCTCGACAACGTCGTCGACGTCAACGGCTTGCCGCTGCCGCAGCAGCGCGACGAGATCGTGCGCAAACGCCGGCACGGCATGGGCTTCCTCGGTCTCGGGTCGGCGATCACGCTGCTCGGCATGCGCTACGGCTCGCCGGAGTCGATCAAGTTCACCGAGGACGTCTCGCGCGAGCTCGCGATCGCGGGCTGGCAGGAGGGTCTCGAGCTCGCGAAGGAGAAGGGCGCCGCGCCGATCCTGCTCGAGGAGTTCGAGGTCACGGAAACGATGCTGCGCAAACGGCCCGAGATGGTGGCCGATGGTTGGAAGGTGGGTCAGCGCATTGCGGGCCGCATCCTGCACAGCCGCTATAGCCGCTACATGCAGCGCGTGCGCGAGGTCGCGCCCGAGCTCGTCGAGTGAGCTCGAGCAGCACGGCGCGCGTTTCACGCACCACAGCTCGATCGCGCCGACGGGAACGATCTCGCTGTCGCTGGCGAACAACGCGAGCAACGGCATCGAGCCGTCGTTCGCGCATCACTACTTCCGCAACGTGATTCGCCAGGGCAAGAAGTCGAAGGAGAAGGTCGACGTCTTCTCGTTCGAGCTGCTCGCGTATCGCGCGCTCGTCAATCCGCGCGCGATGCCGGGCTCGACGAAGCCCGGCGAGAAGCTGCCGGAGTACTTCGTCAGCTCCGAGGACATCTCGCCGCGCGAGCACGTCGACATTCAGGCGGCGTCGCAGAAGTGGATCGATTCGTCGATCTCGAAGACCGCCAACGTGCCGACGGACTATCCGTACGAGGAGTTCAAGGACATCTACCTCTACGCCCACGAGAAGGGCCTGAAGGGGTGCACGACGTTCCGCTTCAACCCGGAGGCGTTCCAGGGCGTGCTCGTCAAAGAGAAGGACCTCAAGAGCACGACCTATCGGTTCACGCTCGAGGACGGCTCGGTCATCGAGGCCAAGGGCGACGAGGAAATCGCGTACGACGGCGAGACGCACACGGCGGCGAACCTCTTCGACGCCCTCAAAGAGGGCTACTACGGCAAGCTCTAAAGAGGCAGGCATGGCGCGAATCACCATCGACAAGAAGATCGTCAAATACTCCGTCGTCGCGAAGGACGAGGAGCCGCCGAAGCCGGTTGCCGAGCCGAAGCCCGACGGCGAGTCCAATGTCATCCGGATGCACGAGAAGCTCGAGCGTCCCGAGATGCTCATCGGCTCCACGTACAAGGTCAAGACGCCCGTGTCCGACCACGCGATGTACGTCACGATCAACGACATCGTGCTGAACGAGGGCACGCCGCACGAGCAGCGTCGGCCGTTCGAGATCTTCATCAACTCGAAGAACCTCGATCACTACCAGTGGATCGTCGCGCTGACGCGCATCATGTCGGCCGTGTTCCGCAAGGGCGGCGACGTGACGTTCCTCGTCGACGAGCTGAAGGCCGTGTTCGATCCGCGCGGCGGCTATTGGCAGCCGGGCGGCAAGTTCATGCCGTCGATCATCGCCGAGCTCGGCCACATCGTCGAAAAGCACCTGATCGAGATCGGCTTGCTCAAGGGCCCGGACTTGAGCAAGGACCAGAAAGAGTTTCTCGCGAAGAAGAAGGCCGAGTTCGAGGCGCGAGGCAGCCAGAAGGATGCGTTCGCGAACAACAGCTTTCCCCGAGGGCGCGCAGCTCTGCAGCAAGTGCAACACCGCTGCGGCCGTGATGCTCGACGGCTGCATGACCTGCTTGAATTGCGGTTATTCGAAATGCGGTTGAGTGCCGGCCTGCGCGGCTCGAACATGGAGTCGACGGTTCTAGGGTTTTTACCGGTCCGCCGTTGGTCCGCCCTTTGAGAAATCGGGGCGGACCCTTTTTCCCGTAGAATGGCGCAGTTCGCCGACGCGGCTCGAGGGCCAGGTAATGCCCGGTGACGTCCCCGTGACCATGATCGTTCCAGATTTCTCGAAGCTGCGAGTGCTCGTCGCCGGCGACGCGATGCTCGACGAGTACTGGTTCGGCGATACCGCGCGAATCTCCCCCGAAGCGCCCGTCCCCGTCGTGCGCACGCGTTCAGCCGAGCAGCGGCCGGGCGGCGCGGCGAACGTCGCGTTGAACGTCGCCGCGCTCGGCGCGCGCAGCGTTCTGGCGGCTGTCGTCGGGCGAGACGAGCGCGGCCGATCGATTGGCGCAGTCGCTCGAGCAGCGCGGCGTGCGTTGCGAGCTCGTGCGCTCGGCCGACGTTGCCGACGATCCACAAGCTGCGCGTGCTCGCCCGCAGCCAACAGCTGCTTCGCATCGACGCCGAGCAGTCGCTGCAGTCGTGCGCCGGCGAGTTCGGCGAGCTGTTCGCGCGGCTCGTGCCGCAGGCCGATGTCGTGGTCCTGTCCGACTACGCGAAAGGCACGCTCAGCCGCGTCGCCGAGCTCATCGCGTCGGCGCGCGCAGCCGCGTTCCCGTGCTGGTCGACCCGAAGGGCACGGACTTCAAGCGCTATCGCGGCGCGTACGCGCTGACGCCGAATCGCGGCGAGTTCGAGGCCGTCGTCGGGCCGTGCAGCGACGAGGCCGATTTGCTGCGCAAGGGCGAGGCGCTGCGCACGGAGCTCGAGCTCGATCTCCTGCTCGTGACGCGCGGCGAGCAGGGCATGACGCTGTTCGAGCAAGGCGCGGAGCCGCTGACGCTGCCGACGCAGGCGCGCGAGGTGTTCGACGTCACGGGCGCCGGCGACACCGTCATCGCGCTGCTCGCCGCCGGCGTGGCCGCGGGCATGGCGCCGGCCGACGCCGCGGCGCTCGCGAATCTCGGCGCCGGCATCGTCGTCGGCAAGATCGGCGTCGCGACGGCGAGCCGCTCGGAGCTGCAGCGCGCGCTGCACGCGCAAGGCAGCGGCGGCCGCGGGCTCGTCGAGCTGCCCGAGCTCGTGGCGCTCGTGGCCGAAGCCAAGGCGCGCGGCGAGCGCGTCGTGCTCACGAACGGCTGCTTCGACATCCTGCACGCGGGCCACGTCAGCTATCTCGAGGAAGCGAAGTCGTGCGGCGATCGGCTCATCGTCGCCGTCAACGACGACGACTCCGTTCGGCGGCTGAAAGGAGCGAGCCGGCCGATCAACTCCGCTCGCCGACCGCATGGCCGTGCTCGCGGGGCTCGCGTCCGTCGATTGGGTCGTGCCGTTCTCCGAGGACACGCCGGCCGAGCTGATCGCCGAAGATCCTGCCCGACGTGCTCGTGAAGGGCGGCGACTACCGCGTCGAGCAGATCGCCGGCGGCGACACCGTGCTCAAGAACGGCGGCGAAGTGCGCGTCCTCGGCTTCAAGCCCGGCCGTTCGACGAGCGCGCTGATCGACGCGCTGCGCCGCGACGATCGCTAGCGCGGCGCGGCGGCCACGCTAGCGCCGCGGCTTTACTGCTGCAACCAGCCGTCGACTTGCTCGACGTCGATTTCCGACAGCTGGCCCGCCGCCTGCTTCAGGCGCAGCACGTTGAGGATGTAGTCGTAGCGGCTGCGCGAGTACGTCGTCTCGGCGCCGCGCAGGTTGTTCTGCGAAGCCAACACGTCGACCGTCGTCTGCGTGCCGACCTCGAAGCCCGCTTCCGTGGCGCGCAACGCCGTCCGGTTCGACTCGACGGCCTGGCGCAAGGCACGCACCCGTTGTATCTCGGAGATCACGCCGAGATAGGCGTCGCGCGTCTGACGCTCCGTTTGGCGAGCGATGCGCTCGAGCGCATCGGTCGCCGCACGGTGCTGATAGACCGACTGCTGGATGCGCGAACGATTGAGCCCGCCCGTGTAAATCGGAAAGGTCAGGTTCAGGTTCCAGCTGTAGCCTTGCGGCAACTGCGTCGACGGCGTCGTCGACACCAAGCCGGTGAACAGCGTTTGCACTCGGTTTTGCTCGTCGTCGTTGTAGCTGGCGGACAGGTTGACCGTCGGCAGCCGATTGCCTTTTTGAATCGCGATCTCGTCGTTCGCGACGTCGGCCGCCAAGCGGCTCGACTGCAGCGCGAGGTTCGAATCGAGCGCCACGCGGACCCACTCGTCGGCGTTTGCGGGGTCCGGTGTCAGGAGCGGCAGTTCGTCCATCGGCGCCGCGAGATCCGGCACGATCTCGCCGACGATCTCGCGCAGCTGCTCGTGCGCCGTCGACAGCAGTCGCTGCGATTCGATCTCGACGGCGACGGCATCGTCGTAGCCGGCCTGCGATTGCTGCACGTCCGTGATGGCGATCAAGCCGACCTCGAAGCGCCGTTGCGACTGCTCGAGCTGCCGGGAAACGCTGTCGCGCTGCGCCACCGCCGACGCGAGATTGTCCTCGGCGGCAAGCACGTTGAAATAGGCGTTTGCGACACGCAGGATGAGGGCCTGCTGCGCGGACCGGTAATCGGTCTCGGCGCGCACGACGCGCTTGTCGGCCTGCTTCAGCGTCTTGAACTGCGACCAATCGAACACCGTCTGCGTGAGGCTCAGGCTGTAGCCCGTCGCGTCCTGCTCGAACTTCGAGCGCGTGCCGATCGGGTTGCCGACCGGATCGATAGCGCCGCCCTCCGTATCGGTGAAACGGTGCGAGCGCGCAGCGCCGAACGAGAGCCCCGGCAGCAGCGAGGAGCGCGCCTGCGGCTTGACCTCGGCCGTCGCGAGATAGGTGGCCTCGGCCTCGCGAACGGCCGGGTCGTTCATGAGCGCGCGCTGATAGACCTCGATGAGGCCTTCCTGCGCGGAGGCGGGAGCGGCGAGGCACGCGCCGAGCGCGACCGCCAGTAATTGCTTGCTGATTGACATCGTTAGTTTCCCTGTCTGCACGTCGTTGTTGGGGGCTGTTTGGCCAGTGACTAATAACGCGGCACGCGCGAGTCTATCTGCGTAGACCACGCGTCGATACCGCCCTCGAGATTAAATACGTTCGTAAAGCCGTTTCCTTGCAAAAACTCCGCCACGCGCCGGCTGCGGCCTCCCGAATGGCACATCACGACCAGCGGCTTGGCAGGATCGAGATCCTTCAGACGCGCCGGCACCTCGCGCATCGGAATGTGCCGAGCCCCGGCGACCGCGGCGATCGCGAGCTCGTCGTGCTCCCGAACGTCGAGCAGCACGACGTCGCCGCCGCTGGCGTAGTTCGGCCAGCGCGCGGCGAACTCAGTGGGGCTTAGCTCCGGAACGCCCGGCATGACAGTGGCCTCAAGTTCTCTTACCTAGAGAACGAAAGGCTCCGGCCGTTCGGCGTTGATCAGCGGCGGCAAGACCGTCTCGAAGAGGCTGTCGGTCGTCGTCGTGCCGTTCGGCTGTAGCGTGATCAGTCGTGCCTCCATGGCAGGTTCGCGTCCGACGACGATGAAGAGCCGGCCCTGTGGGCGCAGCATCGCGATGAAGTGGTCGTCGAGCGCGGGCACCGAGGCCGTGACGGCGATCGCGTCGAACTGTTCGCGGTAGGACAAGCTCAGCGCGTCGGCGGTCTTGATCTCGACGTTGCGGATGCCGTGCGTCCGCGATCTTGGGAGCGGCTGTCGCGAAATCGGGAAAGATATCGACGCTCGTCACGCGCTTCGCGAGCCGAGCGAGACACGCCGTCAGATAGCCGCTGCCCGTTCCGACGACGAGCACGTCGTCGATCGGCTCCACTTGCAGCGCCTGTACGATCCGGCCCTCGACCTTCGGCGCCAGCATGGCTTGCCCGTGGCCGAGCGGTATTTCTGCGTCGGCGAACGCGAGCTCGCGGTACTCGCGCGGGACGAAGTCCTCGCGGGGGGTCTCTGCAAACGCGCGCAACACGCGGTCGTCGAGAACCTCCCATGCCCGCAGCTGCTGGCCGAGCATCTGGGTGCGTGCAACCTCGAAGTTCATGCGTGTTCTTGTGGGGGGTGCGGCGCTGCGTGAAGAACGCGGTAGGGTAAGAAGTTTATTCATGCGATACAAGGCGGTATGTGAAGAATTATGGTCAATTACGAGCGATGGTTTGGGCGCTTGCTGTATCGTCGATTGGAAGGAAAAGCAGCCGTTGAGCGACTCGGGCCTGCCCCTAAGCGGAGGGCTGCGAGCCGCGCGGGGTGCGCGATAAGAACAAAAACAAGCATCCGCGCAGCGAAGCGCGGAAACACATGGGGCTTCGCACTCACGTGGCAGCAGGGATCTCGCTGACGGTCGCACGACACCACTCTTCACTCGCCGGCCGCTGGCGTGCGCTGCACGGCCGCGGGTTCGAAGGGTGAGCATGACGCAGCTCCTCGCCGACCCGATCATGGCGCTTGCAGCTCTCGTCGTGCTCTTGCTCGGCGGCGCGCTGGTCTGGGCCGGGTCTCGCCGATCTTACGTCAAAGAGGTCGAGCGGCTCCGCGACGATCTGCACAACCTGTTGGCGTCGGGCGAAGCGGAGCGCATCCCCGTCAACGGCCGGCTCAGCGCTTTCGTCGACATCGCCGCGTCGATGAACCGACTGCTCGATCGGAACGACGAGGCGGCACGCGTTGCCGCGCAGATCGAAGATCCGCCGGCGGCCGAGCGCGGCGAGCTGTTCGACACGTTGGCCGATACGCTGCCCGAGGCTGCGCTGATTCATGCGCAGACGATCCTCTATGCGAATCGCGCGGCGGGTGAGCTGTTCGGCGTCGCGCCCGATACTCTGATCGGCAAGCCGATCACCGACCTGTTGCGACCCGCGTACCGCGCCGGGATGCGCAAGCACGTCGGGTCCGGAACCGAGGGCAGCGAGTCGTTGCCGCCGTTCGAGGTCCAGCTCATCAGCAGCGACGACCAAGGGTTATGGGCGGAGCTCCATAGCAGAAGCCTCACGTTCGGCGGCGAGCCGGCGCTCATGACGGTGGCGCGCGACATCACGCATCGTAAGAGTCTCGAGACGTCACTCGGCCGCGGCAAGCTTCAGGCGCGTATCACGCTCGAGTCGATCGGCGAAGGCGTCATCACGACGGATCGCACCGGCCTCATCGACTACATGAACGAGGCCGCCGAGCAGCTCATCGGCGGACCGCGCAGCGCTGGGATCGGCAAGCAGCTGCTCGATCTGATCTCGCTCGTCGACGAGATCGACCGCAGCTCGCTCGGCGATCCCGTCGCAAAGTGCTTGAGCGAGCGCCGGCGCGTGAATCTCGGCCGGCGCGCGTTCTTGCTCAGCAAGCAGGCCGAGCGGGAGTTCTCCACGGAGCTCACGGCGTCGCCGATTCGCGGGCCTGACGGCCAGGTCGCCGGGTGCGTAGTGATCTTCCACGACGTCAGCGAGCTGCGCGGCCTGGCGCGCGAAATGTCCTACCAAGCGAGCCACGACGCGCTGACGGGCCTCGTCAACCGCGCGGAGTTCGAGCGGCGGCTCGGGACTGCGCTCGACTCGGCGCGCGGCGAAGGCGTCGGCCACGTCGTCTGCTACCTCGACCTCGACCGGTTCAAGCTCGTCAACGACACGGGCGGTCACATTGCCGGCGACAACCTGCTGCGAGAGATCGGGGCGCTTCTGAAGCAGCGCGTTCGCGATTCGGACACCGTCGCGCGTGTCGGCGGCGACGAGTTCGCGATGCTGCTGGCCGGTTGCCCGCTCGACAAGGCGCAGCAAATCGCCGACGACGTCGTGCAGGCGGTCGCCGGCCACCAGTTCGCATGGCAGGACCGCGTATTCGACATCGGCGTCAGCCTGGGGCTCGTCGAGGTCGGCAAGGAAAGCGGCTCCGCCGAGAGCGTGCTCGGTGCCGCCGACTCCGCGTGCTACATCGCGAAGCAGCAGGGCCGTGGCCGAGTGCACGTCTACTCCACGCGCGACGAGGTCAAGGCGCGTGAGCGCGGCGAAATCCAGTGGCTGCAGCGGCTGCAGCGCGCGCTCAAAGAGAACGGCTTCGAGCTCTACGTGCAGCCGATCGTTGCGATGGGCGGCCGCAACCGCAGCGGCCCGGCCGCCGAGGTGCTGCTGCGCATGCGCGACGAGTCGGGTGGCGTCGATCCTGCCCGTGCACTTCCTCGCTTCGGCCGAGCGTTATCAGCTCATGTCGCACATCGACCGCTGGGTCGTGCAGACGACGTTGTCGGCCATTGCCGGCGGCGCGCCGCACCTGCCCGCCGGCCGCACCTGCAACATCAATCTGTCGGCGCAGACGCTCGGCGACGACGACTTCCTCGAGTTCGTCGTCGACGTGCTCGACCACACGGGCGTCAGCCCCGACCGCATCTGCTTCGAGGTGCGCGAGTCGGCCGTCGTGAGCCAGCTCGACCAGGCGCAGCGCTTCATCAACGTGCTGCACGGCATCGGTTGCCGGTTCGCGCTCGACAACTTCGGCAGCGGCATTGGGCTCGTTCGCGAACTTGAAGCATCTGTCGCTCGACTACTTGAAGATCGACGGCACCTACACGCGCAACCTCGAGACCGACGGCGTCAATCGGGAGATGGTCGCCGCGATGGTCAAGCTCGCGCGCACGCTCGACTTCCAGGTCGTCGCCGAGCAGGTCGAAGATCAGTCGTCGTTCGAGGCGCTGCGCGAGCTCGGCGTCGACTTCGTCCAGGGCTACGCCGTCGAGAGGCCGCGCCCCCTGCACGCCGTCCACTAAGAGGGAAAAGGGGACGGATTTATTTTCTGCGCCTCAGCGCTATCGCTGCGGCGATGTGGCAGCGAGGCGCAGAAAATAAATCTGTCCCCTTTTCGCCCTCTTGGCCGATGGCAATTGGCTGCCGCTGCGGGCATCGTTATGGCCACAGAAGGTGTAGCGGCGAGGCGGCTTCGAATGGTGGCTTTGGGTCGAGGGGTGCTACGCACCGTTCTGCGCTTGGCGTACGCCGTCCGCGTCACGGGCCTCGAGCACTACGAGCAGGCCGGGCCGCGCGTCCTGATCGTCGCGAATCACACGTCGTTCCTCGATGCCGCGCTGCTTGCGGCGTTCCTGCCGGATCGCCTCACGTTCGCAATCAACACGGAGATCGCGAAACGCTGGTGGATCAAGCTGCTGCTGAAGATCGTCGACGCGTTCCCGCTGAACCCGACCAATCCGTACTCCCTGAAATCGCTGATCCGCTACATCCAGCAAGACAAGCGCGCCGCGATTTTCCCGGAAGGGCGCATCACGGTGACCGGGTCGCTGATGAAGATCTATCCGGGCCCGGGGCTCGTGGCCGACAAGTCGGGCGCGATGGTGCTGCCCATCCGTATCGACGGCGCGCAGTACACGCCGTTCTCGCGGCTCCGCGGCCGCGTGCGGCTGCGGCTGGTTCCCGCCGATCACGCTGACGATCATGCCGCCCCGGCGGCTCGAGATGCCGGCCGAGATCCACGGGCGCGAGCGCCGGCGTGTCGCCGGCAAGCTCTTGGCCGACCTGATGACCGAGATGATGTTCGCCACGTCGAACTACCGGCGCACGGTGTTCGGTGCGCTGCTCGACGCGCGACGCGTCCACGGCGGGCGGCATGTCATCGTCGAGGACGTCGAGCGCGTGCCGCTCAACTACAACCAGCTGCTCGTACGCGCACTGCTGCTCGGCGGGCTCGTCGCGAACGAAACTCGCCGCGGCGAGGTCGTCGGCGTGATGTTGCCGAACGCGATTGCCGCCGTCGCGATGCTGTTCGGCTTACACGCGTACGGGCGCGTGCCGGCGATGCTGAACTACACGCTCGGCGCGAAGAGCTCGCTCGCCGCGTGCCAGGCCGCGCAGATCCGCCGCATCTACACGTCGGAGCGCTTCGTCGTCGCCGCGAAGCTCGAGCACCTCGTCGACAAGCTCCGCGAGGTTGCGACCGTCGTGTACCTCGAGGATCTGCGCGAGCGGATCACGCCGTGGCTGAAGATCAAGGCCGCGATCGCAAGTCGGTTCGCCGCGCTGCGTTACTCTCGCCTGCGGGTAGGGCCCGACGAACCCGCGATCGTGCTGTTCACGTCGGGCTCGGAGGGCATGCCGAAAGGCGTCGCGTTGTCGCACGCGAACGTGCTCGCGAACCGCGAGCAGGTCGCGGCGCGCATCGATTTCAGCGCGCAGGACATTATCTTGAACGCGCTGCCGCTGTTCCACTCGTTCGGGCTCACGACGGGCACGCTGCTGCCGCTACTGTCCGGCATGCGCACGTTCTTTTACCCGTCGCCGCTGCACTACCGCATCGTTCCCGAGATCGCGTACGACGTGAACGCGACGATGATGTTCGGCACGAACACGTTCCTGGCGGGCTACGCGCGTTTCGCACACCCGTACGACTTCTACAGCGTGCGCTACGTATTCGCCGGCGCCGAAAAGCTCAAGGACGAGACGCGCCGCGTGTGGACGGACAGGTTCGGCGTGCAGGTTTTCGAGGGTTACGGCACGACGGAGACGAGCCCCGTGCTCGCCGCGAACACGCCGATCGATATGCGTGCCGGCACGGTCGGGCGGTTCTTGCCCGGCATCGAATATGCGCTCGATCCTGTTCCTGGCGTCGAAGGCGGAAGACTCTCGGTGCGCGGGCCGAACGTCATGCTCGGTTACCTGAAGCATGACAAGCCCGGGCGTCATCCAACCGCCGGAGACGGCGCGAGGGCGCGGCTGGTACGACACCGGCGACATCGTCACGATCGACGCCGACGGCTTCGTGACGATCCAGGGTCGAGCCAAGCGATTTGCGAAGATCGGCGGAGAGATGATCTCGCTTGCGGCCGTCGAGGAGCTCGCGGCACGCACGTGGCCGGATACGCAGCACGCCTGCGTCAGCTTGCCCGACTTCCAGAAAGGCG
The DNA here is from genome assembly GCA_963714705.1 of uncultured Gammaproteobacteria bacterium. Classification (GTDB taxonomy): domain Bacteria; phylum Pseudomonadota; class Gammaproteobacteria; order Steroidobacterales; family Rariloculaceae; genus FEN-1219. Next base: position 1,195,940 of record CAVQPJ010000013.1, on the reverse strand, counting down.
AGCAGGTGGTTCTCGTGACGACGCGCGCCGACGCGCAACGCACCGAGCTTTCGGCGCGCGCAAGAGCCGATGGCATGAGCGAGCTGCACGTGCCGAAACGCCTCGTACCCGTCGCGGCGATTCCGTTGCTCGGCAGCGGCAAGGCCGACTATCCGGCCGTGCTCGCGCTGGTCGAGGCCTCGTTACCGCGCGGCGAGCGGAGCGTGTCATGAGCCGCGGCGTGCGGATTCTGCTCGGCGCTCAGTTCCTGACGGCGTTCGCCGACAACGCGATCCTGTTCACGGCCATCGCGATGCTCTTCGAGACGCCGCGCGGCGCGTGGTACGTGCCGGCACTCCAGGCGTCGTTTCTCGTCGCGTTCGTCGCGCTTGCGCCGTGGGTCGGCCCGCTCGCCGACCGCCTGCCGAAGCCCCAAGTGCTCTTGATCGGCAACGTGCTGAAGGCGGCCGGCGCGGGCCTGATGTTTGCCGGCGTCGAGCCGATGGCGGCTTACGCGCTCATCGGCGTCGGCGCTGCCGTCTATGGGCCGGCGAAGTACGGCATCCTGCCGGAGCTCGTCGGCTCCGATCGGCTCGTGCGCGCGAACGGTTGGATCGAGGGCTCGACGATCTTCGCGATCGTGCTCGGCACCGTCGTCGGCGCGCGCATCGCGGACCGCTCCATATCGTTGGCGTTGATCGTCGTGATGGCGTGCTATGGCGCGTCGGCCGCCGCTGCGCTCACGTTGCCGCGCCTGCCCGCCGCGCAAGCGAACGCCGCGGCAGGCATCGGAACGTTCATCGGCCGCATGCGCACGCTGTTCGACACTGCGACGGCGCGCTTCGCGATGCTCGGCAACTCGCTCTTCTGGGCGTCGGCGGCCGTGCTGCGCCTGTTGCTCGTCGCGTGGGCGCCCGTCGTGTTGCTGACCGTGAGCGCGAGCGACGTGGCCGACCTCACGCTGTTCCTGGCGCTCGGCATCGTCGCCGGCGCATTGCTCGTCCCGCGGCTGATCCCGATCGAGCGCTTGCGGCGCGCGCGGCTCGCGGCTTACGCGATGGGCGTGTGCATCCTCGTGTTCAGCCTCGTCGACTCCGCTTGGCCCGCGCGCGCTGCGCTCGTAGGCATCGGCGTCTGCGGCGGAATGTTCCTCGTGCCGATCAACGCGGCGCTCCAGAATATCGGCCACCGCACGATCGGCAGCGGCCGCGCCGTCGCGCTGCAGAGTTTCTTCGAGAACTCCGCGATGCTGACGGGCGTTGGAATCTACACGGCCGCCGTCGGCGCCGGGGCGCGGCCCGTCGGCTCGATCGTCGTCGTCGGCGTGCTCGTGCTGATCGCGACGACGCTCGTCTCGTGGCGGCTGCCGCCGGATCCCGAGCCCGTCATGGGGTCGTCTCCGCCCGCCTCGGATTCGGGGAGTGGTGGCTAGGGCGGCCCGCCCTTGTCGAAGATGACGAGCCAGCGGCCGTCGGCCTGTCGCCGCCAGATCGAGTTGAAGCGTGCCGTCACGGCGCCGTCGGGATCTTTGACGAGCCCCGTCGACAGCGCGAGCTCGCCCGAAGTGAGCACCTCGACCTGGTCGGGCTCCCACGAGAACGGCGCTCGCGCGCCGTCGAAGAACGCCTTCCAAGCCGCGAGCACGGCGTCGCGACCGCGTAGCGGAGTGTTGCCGGAGAAAAACACACAATCGTCGGCGACGTAACGGCCGAACGCGGCGAAGTCGCGGTCCGCCATGCTGCGCGCGAACGCGCGCTCGGCCGCAAAGACCTCGGCGCGCCGTGTCTCGATCGAGCTCTGCGCCGCGGCCGTCGCGGCGGCCAGCAGCAGCGTCGCGCCGATCAGCCCGCGGCGCGTCACGCTAGCCGGCCCAACCCGCGAGCCAGCCGCTCATGTCGAGCCACAGCTCCGACGTGCGCGCGTGTGCGCGGACTAGAGGTCCTTCGAGCAAGAGCACGACGAGACCCGCCACGTAGACCGGGTGAATACGGCGTTGCCGCCAGAAGTCGTGCGCCATCGCAAGCAGGATCGGTGCCATCCAGATCAAGTGCACGAGCAACAGGTTGCGCGGCTGGCCGAGGAACGGCATGCGTGTCACCGCGGCAATCAGCAGCGACGTCGTCGCGACGATCATGAGCCGCTTGTGCAGCTCGGGCTTGCGCCGGTAGTAGATGGCCGCGGCGAAGAACGGCGCGAACACGAGCATGTCGAGCAGCGGCCCGAGCAGTTGCTCCTGCGCATCGGCCGCCTCACCTGCACGCACGCGCAGCGCAAACCGGGCGAAGGCGGTGAGCACTCCCACCGCGATCACGAGCACGCCGTAGCCGATGGCGATGCGGCCGAGCTTCATGTGCGCAGCGACGTGGCCCGTCGCCGCGAGCAGCGCCTGCGTCACGAAGATCGCGAGCCAGCCCACGTAGACGGCCGCGTGCAAATGAACGATCGGAGTCTTGACGACGGTGCCCGCGACCAACGGGCCGAAATACGTGGGCCAGAATCCGATAGCCGCGACGGCGACCGAGAGCGCGGCGAGACCGACGTACAAACCCCGCCGCGTGGTCGGTCGAGCGAGGATGGCCGTCGCAACCATGCGCGCGTTACTGCGCGGGCGCTGCGGCGGCCGGAGCGTCGACGTCGAACGACGAGCCCGAGAGCACCTGCCGGCCGTCGGGCAGGAACACCGAGCGCGCGTTCGCGACGTGCTCTTGGTCCTTCGACAGGAAGCCGCTGATCTTCACGAGTGTGGCCTTCGCGCAGCGAGTTGCGGTTCCAGCCTTGGCGCATCAGGCCGTTCGGCGGGCCGAGCTCGAAGTCCCAGTTCACGACCTCGCCCGTGGCCTCGTCCTTGACGTCGATGTAGATGCGCGCGTGCGGATTCGTCCACTCGACTCTTCGTCACGGTGCCCGTGAGCTCGATCGGCTTGGCGCGATCGAACTCGGCCGAGAACGAGTGATGCGCACGGCTCGCCGAAAGTGGGCAGAAGGCCAGGGCTGCAACCACGACGCAAACGAACGACGGACGGCTCATCGGTGCGTTCCTCCGGCAACTGCTCCTTGCGTTGCTCTACCGCGGGCATCCATGCCCGCGCCCTTTCGACGTGCTTCGAGGCGATGATACGCTGAGTGCGCCCGTCTCGGACATTCGAGCCCCGACCATCGAGAGCAACAAGAAATGACCACGCTCCTTCGTCTGTGCGCCGCGCTCGCGCTGCTCACGCCCGTCATGGCTTCGGCCCAATGGGGGCCACACCCGGACGCGCGGGTTCCGCGCAACGCGGATGGCACACCGAATCTCGAAGCGCCTGCCCCGCGGACTGCGGACGGCAAGCCCGACTTCACCGGCGTCTGGCAGGGTTTCGGCACGCTCGGCGGCACCGCCGCGCAAACCGAGCCCGAAAGCCCGGTGCCGCGCGCGGGATTCGCGAACGTCGCCAGAACATGAAGGAGCCGCTCCCGCTGCGCCCCGAGTATGCGGCGCTGGCCGAAGAGCGGCGCGCTTCTGGCGGTAAGGACAACCCCGAGGCGATCTGCCTGCCGATGGGGATCATGCAGTTCCATACGCAGGGCGCGCCGCGCAAGTTCATTCAGACGCCCGACGTGCTCGTGATCCTGTACGAGGCGAGCATGGGCATCCGCCAAATCTTCACGGACGGCCGCGAGATTCCGGCCGACGATCCGCAGCCGTGGTGGTACGGCTATTCGGTCGGCCATTGGGAAGACGACACGCTCGTCGTCGTGACGAAGAGCCTGCGCGACGGCGAGTGGCTCGACATCTTCGGCACGCCGTTGACGGACGCCGCGACGTACACGGAGCGGTTCCGCCGCGTGAGCTACGGGCGCTTGGAGATCGACATCACGATCGACGATCCGAAGGCCTACACCGCGCCGTGGACCGTGCGCGTCAATCAACGAATCATGCCCGAGCAAGCAGCTGCTCGAGTTCGTGTGCAACGAGAACAACCGCTACTTCATCCGCCGGACTAGACGCTCGCGGCGCTCGCAATCGCCTCGCGCTTCGCGGCGGGCTGCGAGAGCGTCGAGCCCGCCGCCGGCGCCCGCTGCGGCTGCGTCCGACCCTGTTGCGAATCTCGACTTGCGGCTCGTCGGCCGCAACGATCTTGCAAGCGCGATCCGCGTATCAGCCGATCGTGCACGCCTACGGCGAGCGCCGCATCCTGTTCGTCGGCCACCACGCCGGCGAGGCGCTGAATCCGGCGACGGGACTGATCGAGAGAAACGGGTTGTCGATCGTCGACGTCACGGATCCCGCGCGGCCGACTTACTTGACGCACGTCCCGCCGACGGGGCCTGAGGCCAGCGGCACGCAGCACGTTCAGATCTGCGACGGTAGCGCGCTGCCGAACGGCGACGACACGAAGGTCTACGCGATCCGGACGAACGGCGCGCTGAGCTACGAGGTGCTCGACGTCACGGATCCCACCGCGCCGCGGTTTCTGCTGACGATCGCCGAGACCGGCGTCTCGTCGCGGCCCGAGTCGGAGCGGGGCAACCGCGAGACGCACAAGTTTCAGTGGGACTGCGCGACCGGCATCGCGTACCTGAACGGCACGGCCGCGGGCTGGCGCGTGACGCGCGTGCTGCAAGCGTTCGATCTCGGCGATCCGACCTCGCCGAAGCACATCCGCGACTTCGGGCTTGCGGGCTACGAGCCGACGTCGACGGAGCCGTACCCGCAGCCGCAGGTTGCGGGGCTCCATCAGCCGTTCGTCGTCGGCAACCGCATGTACTTGGGCTACAACAGCGGCGAAGAGGGCGTGCTGCAGATCGTCGATCGCGAGCGAATTCATCAGCGGCGCCGCGCCGCCGACCGCGGCGAATCTGCGCGCGCCTGAGATCGCGCGACTCGATCTGCCGAGCTACTGGGGCGTGCACACCGCGAAGCCGATCTACGATTTCGAGATCGCCGACTACGCCGACAACAGCGAAGCGCGCACGCGCGACCTGCTGCTCGTCGCGAGCGAGGCCGGCACGTTCCGCTGCCAGGAGCCGCGCGACGTGCTGCTGATCTTCGACATCACGGAGGAAGAGACGCCGCTGCCGATTGCGACGTTTCAAGTGCCCGAGGAGCCCGGCGACTTTTGCCATCGCGGCGGCCGCTTCGGCCCGCACTCGTTCGCCGACGCGTATCACCCCGCGTTCGACAAGAAGCTGGTCGTGCTCGCGTACTTCAACGCCGGCGTGCGCGTCGTCGATATCCGCAATCCGTTCGAGCCGAGAGAGGTCGCGCGCTTCATTCCCGAGGTCACCGAGAATACGACGGAGTCGTGCATCGAAATCGACGGCGCGGAGCGATGCGACCGCGCGATTCAGACCAACAACGTGAACCTCGACGACCGTGGCTATATCTACGCGGTCGATCGCGCTTCGACAGGGCTGCACATTCTCGAGCTCGCGGGCGCGACGCGTGCCATCGCCGGCTTATGACAATGACAGCCAGAAACACCGTCGCACTCCTGCTTTGCGCTATCGCATGCGCCCACTGCGGTGGCGGAGGAAGCGGCGGCGTTGCCGCCGCGAACGCACCCCCGCCGGCCGGTCAGCAGCCGGCGGCCACCGCGCCCCCGGCACCCGCGCCCGCACCCGCACCCGCACCCGCGCCCGCGCCCGCGCCCGCCCGCCTGCGCCCACGCCCACGCCCACGCCCGCACCCGCGCCTGCACCCACGCCCACGCCCGCGCCAATCCCTCCGCCGGTGCCCCCCAACGGCCGGCCGATCGTGCTTCGCGACATACCGACGATCGAAGGCATCGGCGGACACCCGTTCAGCTTCGACTTCGCAGCGGCGGGGGCGCTGTTCGCCGATCCCGACGGCGATGTGCTCAGCTACTCCATGTACTTTCACCAGAACGCCGCCATGCCGTCGAGCGTCCTCGCCTTGTCGGGTACGACGATCAGCGGAACGTTGGGTCCGGAGGGCTCGATCAACGTTGGAGTGGAAGCGATCGACGGTAGCGGCGGACGAGAGGGTACGGCTTTTACGATCGCCATTCGCCCGAATGCCGCACCCGTCGTGGCTCGCGCCAACTTGGGCGTAATGGTCACGCGCGGCACGCAGCTGAGCTACGACCCGACGCAGGGAGGCGCAACCTTCACGGACGTCGACGGCGATCGTCTCAGCTATTCGCTTGCGATGGTTTCGCCGCCCCGCGGTCTGTCGATCGACGGTGTGCGGGTCGTGGGCGCGCTCAGCGAGGTGGGTCTCGTCACGGTGGAGCTCACGGCGCGCGACGATTACGGTGGCCATTCCGTCGATCGCTTCTCCGTCGCGCTGGCGGCGACGGAGCCGGGGAACCCGACGCTACCCACGACCCCCTACGCCTATGCCAACGATGCCTTGCCGTTGCCGCTGCTCTTCAAGCAATCGGATGGATTCAAGGCGGGCATCTTCTGGGACATGACACCCCCTGAGAACCTGTTGACCAACGCGGGCGCCACATTGGGTCGCGTGCTCTTCTATGACAAGCGTCTCTCGTTGACGAACACGCACGCGTGCGCGTCGTGCCACCGCCAGCAAACCGGCTTTGCGTCGCCCGAGCGATTCGACACGGGCGCGCAAGGCGTTCCGATGCGCCGCAACTCGATGTCGCTCGCGAACACCCGCTACAACTTCGGCGAGCATTGGTTCGGCGACTTTCGAGCCGACAGCTTGGAACGGTTGGTGTTGATGCCGATCGAGGAGCCTACGGAGCTCGCGAATTTCTTGCCCTTGCTGGAACAGAAGCTCGCGGCCACGACGTTCTATCCGGAGCTGTTCGCTGCGGCATTCGGGACCACGGACATCACGAGCGATCGCATCTCGAAGGCGCTCGCGCAGTTCTTGCGCTCGCTGATCAGCTACCGCTCGCGATACGACCGGGCCTACATGACCATGGATGGAGTCGTGTGGCCGGATCCGGTATCCGTGTTGACGCCCGACGAGCTGCGCGGCGCCGAGCTGTTCAACAACACGCCCGGCGCAGGCTGCGAGAATTGCCATCGCAACGATATTCAGGCCACGCCTGGGCCGGGGAATAACGGTCTCGATGCGGTCGTGATTGACCCCGGCTTCCGGAATGCCGGCGCGTTCCGTCCAGCCTCTTTGCGCAACATTGCTCGGACGGCCCCCTATATGCACGACGGCCGGTTCGCCACGCTGCGCGACGTGATCGACCACTACGATCACGGGGTTGTCGACAGCGTGCATCTTTCCGACCGCTTGCGGGTCAGCGCCGACGATCCGACGCCGCGCCGCCTCAATCTGCCGGAAAGCGACAAGCGGGCGCTCGAAGCGTTTTTGCGCACGCTTACCGACGAGGAGTTTCTGCAGGACCCGAGGTTCGCCGACCCCTTCCTCTAGTTCACGCGATGGAGGTCTCGCGCGCGGCGGTCTCGCGCCGCGCCGCGTGACGCGCGTTGGTTCAAGGAGAATCGCCGATGAAGTCCGCAATCTCGGTCGAGCTCGACGGTACGATGTTCGTGCTCGACGAGGGCGCGTACGAAGCGTTGCGCGCGTATCTCGAACGCGCCGGCGCGCGGCTCGGCGCGCATCCGGATCGCGCCGAGGTCATTGCGGGCCTCGAGCGCTCGATTGCGGCGAAGCTGAAGCGGCGGGCGGAAGTGCGCGGAGGAGCGGCGATCGACGAGGCCGCGATGCTCGCGGCGCTGAAGGACGTCGGCCGCGTCGACGGCCCGGCGCTCGACGATCCCGCGGCCGGCAGCTCCGGCGGTGCCCAGGCCGGGCGAGGAGCGCGGCGGCTGTATCGCTTGCGCGAAGGGCAGCAGGTCGCGGGCGTCTGCACGGGGCTCGCCGCGTACGCCGCCATCGACGTCGGCGTGGTGCGGCTCATCTTCATCCTGGCCACCGTCTTCTCGGGCGGCACGCTGGCCCTCGTTTACCTGTTGCTCGTGTTCGTGATGCCGATCGCGCAAACGGATGCGGAGATCGCCGAGGCGCGCGGCGGCATTCCGCGGTCCTAGCGCTCGCCGCTTGACTTCCATTTTGTCCTAGTTAAAACTAGGACAAATGGAAATCACCGTACTCCTGAGCTCGCCGGAGCCCGTCTACGAGCAGATCGTCCGCCAGGTCCAGGATGCGGTCGCGTCCGGCGAGCTGGCGCCCGGAGCTCCCCTCCCCACCGTGCGCCAGCTCGCCGGCGACTTGCAGCTGAACCGCAATACCGTCGCGCGCGCCTACAAGCAGCTCGAGGACCGCGGCGTCATCTTGACGGCCGGCCGCAAGGGCACGTTCGTTCGCGACAACGCGTCGAGCGAAGTCGAGCGCATCAAGGCGAGCCGCGCCGAGCGCAGCGTCCGCCAGCTCGTCGCCGCGTTGGTCGGCGCTGGCCTGAGCCGTGCCGACATCGAAGTGCTTTTCAACGACGCATTGCGCGTCGCCTCGCCGAAGGGAACGACGCCATGAGCGAATGGATCGACTTTGCCCTCTACGCGCTGCAGATCGTGCTGTTGTGGGTGCTCCTCCCGCGGCAGAGCACGCACTTCACGCTGCCCATGATCGTAGATCGCAACGCGGAATGGCCCGCCAAGCACCCCGCCGTCATGCAGCATCTGCTGCGAAGCCGCTGGTTCTTGAACACCTTCTACGTCTACGCCGCGCTCAGCATCGCGGTGCTGCTGGCGTTGCGCCTCGGCTTCCAGGTTCCGGTGTTCAGTCGGACGACAGAGACCCCGAGCTGGGAGGCCCTCAAGGACGCGCACGGCACGCTGATGATCCTCGGCCTGATCATGTACTTCGCAGGGTTCTTTGCCTGGTCGCGTTGGCTCTCCGTGCACGTGCCACTGGCGGCGCACCGCAGCGCGTCACTGAAGCCGCGCCTTGCGAGCGACTATCTGCCGCGTTCGTGGCGTGTCGCCACCGAAGTGCTGACCACGGCGCACATTGCGCTTTGGATCCTCTTCGGCGCGTTGGGCTGGGGCAGCGGGGCAAAGTATTGGTGGAGCTTCGCGTTCATTGCGGTGATGACCGTGTTGTTTGCAGTCTTTGCGTACCTCGTTCCGCGGCGCCGGCCGGGATATCAAGACCGGTTGTTCGGCGAGGCTGGCCGGCAGGTCGAGATCCGGGTCGCATACATCATGCGGCTGTGGTGGCTGCCGATCGGCGCAATCGGCATGGCCGAGCACATCACGGGCGTCGACTTTGCCCGCGCGGGATACCTGCTGGTAGTCACGTTCGTGTGCGCGCTGGCGTTGATGTTCCTGCGCTTGCGACCGATCACGCCGGTTTCCGGCGGGACTTCGCATTACGGCGCGCTCGCCCCCGAGCGGCGGTCGGCGGCGTAGCGCCGCGAAGCCACGCTTCAGTCGCCATGGTGCGCGTATGGCTGGGACCTGCGGCTTGCGCTACGCGGCCGCTTCGGCGGGCCGCCGGCCCGCGAAGTAGCCGCCGGCCGCGGCGCTGACGACGCGCAGCGCGTTGACGACCATGAGCATCGCCATGCTGCCGTACGAGGTCACGGCTTCTGCCATCGAGGACGCCCCGATCACGAGCGCGAAGTACATGACGGTCGCCACGATGCCGATCAGCCATCCGTGCAGGCCGTGCGCGCTCGGCAGCTTGCGCGTAGCGAGCCACGTGATGACGAATGGGACGATGACGCAGGCGACGGGCACCGCCGTCACGAACACCCGCTCACCGAGCAACAGCGTGAGCGGCAGGGTCGTCACCGCGAGCCCAACCTCGACGAGCAACGCAGCGATCACGACCCGCCACCAGCGGACTTGCTCGATCATGAGAAACGCTCCTTCGACTAGTCGTTTTTTTGCGCAGACGCGATAGGAGCGGATTCTACGGCCGAGTCGAACACGCCCTTGTGATGAAAGTACACCAGGCCGGCCGCCGCGCGCATCGGCCGCGTCGCGAGCAGCCAGTTGAAGGCGAAGTCCGTCTGGAACCGATCGAATCCCCAGCGCAGCAAGCGCTTCACGCGAAACTTCGGGTAAGAGCGCACGAACTGCGCGGCCGGGTCCTCGGCCTTGCCGTGCAGGAAGTCGGCGACGGCGTTGCCGGCGGCGAGGCCGTGCTTCAGCGCCGTGTGGATGCCGCCGGCCGTGACGGGCGAGACCATGCCGGCCGCGTCGCCGACGAGCAGCACGCGCGATGCCGCGGCCGGCCGCACGACGCCGCCGCACGGGATCAGGCCCGCGCGAACGCTGCTCGGCCGTATGCCGGTCAGATCGATGACGGGCGCGATCTTGGCGAGGAGCGCGGCTATCGCGTCATCGGGCCGCCAGCTAGTTGGCTCGGTTTTGCCGGTTCGACGAGCGAGCCCGGCTTGCACGACGCCGACGCCAGCCAACACCCAGGCGATGTAGCCCGGCGCAATCTGCCGATCGATGAAGCAGTGGAGCTTGTCAGGGTCGGCGATCGCGGCGCCGGCGAACTCGTACTCGACACCGGCGAGAAAGCGCTCGTTGGTGCCGAGCCCGACGCTGCGCGCGACCTTCGAGCGCGGGCCGTCGGCGCCGATCACGAACCGAGCCGAGCCCAGGCCGTCGAGCGCGAAGCCGCTGCGTTGCCGCTGCATGCCCGTGAAAGTAGTGCCGAGCTTCAGCGTTGCGCCCGCGCGCTCCGTCGCCGCCGCGAGCCAGCGCATGACGTTCGGCGTGTCCGTCGCGAGGAAGTAGTAGCCCGGCGCGGCGAGGTCGACGAACTTCAAGTTCGGTGCATAGAGGCGCACGCCGGGAATGCGCCGCACGAGCGTAGCCGGCAGCGAATCGAGCAATGCGACCTGATCGACGGCGTCTTTGACGATGATGCCCGTCGTGTGCAGCTTCGCGCCGGGATCCGTTTTCTTGTCGACGACGATCACGCGCAAGCCCGCGGTTGCGAGCGCGTGCGCGCTCGCGAGCCCGCCGAAGCTCGCGCCGACGACAACGCAGTCGGCATCTGCCCGCGACTCGTCGCTGCTCATCGCGCTAGTGTCGATGGGCACTCTCGGCTTGTCGATGGCGTTCGGGCAGCGAGCGCGTCCTAGCGAGGCAGGTCGTCGCGGACGATCCTGCCGCCCTTCATCACGAATCTGACGCGCTGTAGCTCGGTGATATCGGCGACTGGATCGCCCGCCACGGCGATCAGGTCGGCAAGCTTGCCGACTTCGATCGATCCGATGCGGTCCTCCCAGCCCATGATCTGCGCGTTGACGATCGTGCCGGCCTGGATTGCCCGAGCGCTCGTGAGGCCGCCGCGCTTTACGAGGGCCTCGAAATCGAGTGCTTGCGTGCCGTGCACGTACGTCGAGCCGTCCACGCCGCTGCCCATCATGATCGCGAGTCCCTGTCGTCTTGCCGGCCATCGTGACGGCGGCCGCAAAGATTTCGGTCATGCTGTATTTGCCGCCGGTGCTCTTCGCGTCGTTGTCGTCCATGTAGGGCTCGAGGTAGCGCACGAACGTCGGGTCGTAGTAGAGGCCTCTGCGGACCATCTCGTTCGCTTGTTCCTGCGTGAGCCCGAACGCGTGCTCGATCGTGTCGCAGCCGGCAGCGATCGCGTTCCGTTGCCCCTCGCCGCCGAAAACGTGGCAGGCGGCCTTGTGACCCAAGCGATGCGTCTCGTCGATGAGCGCTTCGAGCACCGGCAGCGGATACGTCGTCACGTACTGCGGCTCGCCCGACGCCGCGAATGAGTAGGCGCCGCCCGGAAATAGCTTGATCCAGTCCGCGCCGTGCTCGATCTGATCGCGGACGGCCGCGCGCGCTTCCTCGGCGTTGCTCACGAGCGCGCGCCCGAGCGGGTTCTCCTCGGCCGCGGCGCCCGGCGCGCGCCAGCCGATGCCGCGGGTCGAGACTTGCGCGCGCGGTCCGTCGATCAGGCCCGCGTTGATTGCGTTGCGCACGTCGACGTCGGCATAGCCGTTGTCGTGGCTACTCATGTCGCGCACGGCCGTGAAGCCGGCGCGCAGGTCCGCCTGGGTATTCTGCACGGCGATCAGCGCCGCGAGCTCGCGCGTGACTCCCGGCCGAGGGTTGTTGAACATGTGGGTGTGCGCGTCGATGAGCCCCGGCAGCAGCGTGGCGCTCCGCAAGTCGATCACGCGCGCACCCGCGGGAATGTCGATGTCCGCGGCGGGCCCGACTGCGACGATGCGATCGTCGCGCAGCACGACCACGCGGTCGGCGAGCAGTTGCCCTGCGCGGCTGTCGAACAGGCGTCCGGCGCGAATCGCGACGACGCCGCCGGGCGCGCGGCACTGAACGGCGGCGCTGTCGACGCCGAAGCACGGTTGCGGCCCAGCGCCGCGCCAGGGCGTGCCGGGGCCGCCGGCCTGGGCGTGGGCCGTGGCGGCGGTGAGCGCCGCGAGCAGCACTGCGAACGAGGCGAAACGAATACCCATCATCGTCGTCCTCCCACTTTCAGGGCGCCGGAGCTAGTCGATGTCGGCGAGCCCCTCGGTCAGCTCGATGTTTGTGCCCCAAGGGTCCTTGATGAACGCGATTGCGATGCCGAGCGCCGGCACGGTGCGATACGACACCGTCAACGGAATTCCCTCGGCTTCGAGCTTTTTCGTGAACGCTTCGAGGCCCTTGATCTCGAAGCCGATGTGATCGAGCGCGCGGCCCTGCGTGGCCACTGTCGGCGTCGGCGAACGCGTGAAACTCAAAGTCACGCCCGGCAACTGCGCCGTGATGAACGCCTGTGCCGGATTGGCCGGCTGAGCGGCGGCGCCGAACGTCTTGGCATACCAGGCTTGCATCTCCGCCTGCTGCTCGCCGAAGAAGTGCACGTGGTGCAGCTGAATCGGCGCAGCTTGAGCTTTGACTTCGACGAGCTCGACCTTGATGTCTTCGGGTCCGAGCGCGAACGCGATGTTCGTCGTGGGACTCGCGGCGGCGATATCGTCCGTGACTTTGACCGTCGCGGCCACGGAGTCGCTCGTGATCATCTTGAAGCCGTTGGCTTTGAGTTTGGCGACGACCGGCTTCAAGTCCGGCACTGAAAACCCGACGTGGTTCACCGTAGTGCCGATCGTGCCGCCCGTCGGCGCTTGCATCGGCCGGAAGAACAGGAACACGTTCGGGAACTCGATGACCTCCAGATTATTCGTGCCGATCGTTGCGAGAGTGCCGCCGAGCGTGTCGACGAAGAACCGCTTCTGCGCGGCCATGTCCGTGGTGTTGAAGTGATGGTGCCCGTAGACGACCGGGCCCTCGGCGACGATCGTCTGCGCCGAGATTGTCGAAGATGCAGCCGCGTAGGCCACGAGGGCCGCGGCGACTAGGGGCGCAGACACTCGCATGTCGAGTCCTCCTGTTGGTGACGTCGCGAACCGTAGCACACGCGGCGGCTCGGCCAAACGCCCGAAGTAAGCGCCGAAAAAAAGGCCGGCAGTTTGGAGCTGCCGGCCCTCGTTCTCGCGAACGCTGGTCTCTCGATTACAGCAGCGGCACCAGCAGCAGCGCCACGATGTTGATGATCTTGATGAGCGGGTTGATCGCCGGGCCCGCCGTGTCCTTGTAGGGATCGCCGACGGTGTCGCCCGTGACGGCCGCTTTGTGCGCATCGGAGCCCTTGCCGCCGAAGTGGCCTTCCTCGATGTACTTCTTGGCGTTGTCCCACGCGCCGCCGCCCGTGCACATCGAGATCGCGACGAAGAGGCCCGTCACGATCGTGCCGATCAGCAGGCCGCCGAGCGCCCGGATGCCCGCACCGGGGCCCATCAACGCGTTCATGCCGAAGGCGATGACCACGGGCACCAGAATCGGCAGCAACGACGGGACGATCATCTCTTTGATCGCGGCCTTCGTGAGCATGTCGACCGCGCGCGAATAGTCGGGCTTGGCCGTGCCTTCCATGATGCCTTTGATCTCACGGAACTGGCGCCGGACCTCGGTCACCACCGAGCCCGCGGCGCGGCCCACGGCTTCCATCGCCATGGCGGCGAACAGGTAGGGCACGAGGCCGCCGATGAAGAGGCCGATGATGACGGCGGGGTCCGACAGGTCGAACGAAACCATCGCGCGACCCGTCTCCGCGAGATGCGTCTCGAGGTTGTGGGTGTAGTCGGCGAACAGCACGAGCGCCGCGAGGCCGGCCGAACCGATCGCGTAGCCCTTCGTCACGGCCTTCGTCGTGTTGCCGACGGCGTCGAGCGGGTCGGTGACGTCACGAACCTTCTTGTCGAGGCCCGACATCTCGGCGATGCCGCCGGCGTTGTCGGTGATCGGGCCGTACGCGTCGAGCGCGACGATCATGCCGGTCAGCGACAACATGGCCGTGGCCGCGATCGCGATGCCGTACAGTCCCGCGCCCACCTGCGCCTGTTCGCCCAGCGTGTAGGCGCCCCAGATCGCGGCGCACACCGCGATGACGGGCAGCGCCGTCGACTTCATCGACACGCCGAGGCCCGCGATCATGTTCGTCGCGTGGCCGGTCTGCGAGGCCTCCGCGACTTTGCGCACCGGCGAGTATTCCGTGGCCGTGTAGTACTCGGTGATCACGATCATGGCGCCCGTCAGCACCAGGCCGATCAGCGTGCAGCCGTACATGGCGCCGAAGTTATCGGGGAACGCCGCCTGCGTGACGAAATAGAACGCGACCGCCGCAATGACGGCGGACACGATGACGCCCCTGTAGAGCGCGTTCATGATCTTGCCGCCTTCGCGCGTCGACACGAAGAACGTGCCGACGATCGAGGCCACGATCGACACGGCGCCGAGCGCGAGCGGGTACATGACGGCGGTCGGTCCCGCCGACGCCAGCATCAGGCCGCCGAGCAGCATCGTCGCGACGAGCGTGACCGCGTAGGTCTCGAAGAGGTCCGCGGCCATGCCCGCGCAGTCGCCGACGTTGTCGCCGACGTTGTCGGCGATGACGGCCGGATTGCGCGGGTCGTCCTCTGGAATGCCGGCTTCGACTTTGCCGACGAGGTCGGCGCCGACGTCCGCGCCCTTCGTGAAGATGCCGCCACCGAGCCGCGCGAAGATCGAGATCAACGAGCCGCCGAAAGCGAGGCCGACCAGGGCGTGCAGCGCTTCCTCGCGCACCGCCGCATCGGCGCTAGCGCCGCCGAGCAGCATGAAGTAACCCGCGACGCCGAGCAGGCCCAACCCGACCACGAGCATGCCCGTGATGGCCCCGCCCTTGAACGCAATGTTGAGCGCGGCGTTGAGGCCCGTGTAGGCCGCCTGCGCCGTGCGAACGTTGGAACGCACCGAGATGTTCATGCCGATGAAGCCGGTGAGACCCGACAGCACGGCGCCGACGACGAAGCCGCCTGCCGTTGGCCAACCCAGCTGCCAGCCGAGGAGCGCCGCGAGCACGACGCCGACGATCGTGATCGTCGTGTATTGCCGGTTCAGGTACGCCTGCGCGCCTGCCTGGATTGCTGCGGCGATTTCCTGCATGCGGGCGTTGCCGGCCGGCTGGGCGAGCACCCAGCGCATCGTGAAGATGCCGTACAGCACGGCGAGGGTCCCAGCGCCCAGCGATAGCCACAGCACAGTCGTCGGATTCATCCGTTGTCTCCCTAAACCAATCTTTTTGTCTTAGGGGCGCGCCGCAGCGCGATCCCTTTTGGACCTAAACCTAAACCCAGTGAAGCTTGCCGCCTAAGGAAGGGGCGTCGGCTGACGCAATCGGGTTTGTTCCCTGTTCTTGCTCGAGCAGCTCCGCCGCCCCCCGGCGAAGCGGCGGCTACTTTAGCACAAACTCTGTCTTGAGCTTTCTCGCAACCCGCTGATTTTTGAGGCTGACATAAGCCGGGAGGCCATTTTTGTAGGGCGGGTAGTCCTCGCCCTTGATCAGCGGCGCGAGATAACGGCGGCAGGCCGCGGTGATGCCGAAGCCGTCTTCCGTAATGAAGTTCCGCGGCATCATCTTCTCTTTGTTCGCGACCTCGGCGAGGGCGACCTTGCCGACACCCCAGCGGTACGGCTGGTCCGACTTGCGCACGATCGTCGGCATCACGGCGTTCTCGCCTTTCAGCGCCAGCTCGACGGCGGCCTTGCCCATCGCATAGGCCTGCTCGACGTCGACTTTCGAGGCGATGTGGCGCGCGGCGCGCTGCAGGTAGTCCGCGATCGCATAGTGGTACTTGAAGCCGAGCTTGGCTTTGACGAGCTGCGCGACGGTCGCCGCGACGCCGCCGAGCTGCGCGTGGCCGAACGCGTCCTTGCCGCCGGCCTCCGCGAGGAAGCGGCCGTCGGCGTACTGCGCGCCTTCGGACACCACGACGACGCAGTACTCGTACTTCGCGACGCAGTCTTTGACGCGCGCGAGGAACGCGGCCTCGTCGAACGGAATCTCGGGGAACAGAATGATGTGCGGTGCGTCGGCAGGGCCTTCGCCGGCCAAGCCGCCGGCCGCCGCGATCCAGCCGGCGTGGCGGCCCATGACCTCGAGGATGAACACGCGCGTCGAGGTGCGCGCCATCGACGCGACGTCGAGCGCCGCCTCGCGTGTCGAGACGGCGACGTACTTCGCGACCGAGCCGAACCCAGGGCAGGTATCCGTGACGGGCAGATCGTTGTCGACGGTCTTCGGCACGCCGATGCAGACGATCGGATAGCCCAGCTCCTCGCCGATCTGCGAGACCTTGTGGGCGGTGTCCATCGAGTCGCCGCCGCCGTTGTAGAAGAAGTAGCCGATGTCGTGCGCCTTGAAGACCTCGATGAGCCGCTCGTACTCGGCGCGGTTCTTGTCGAAGCCTTTGAGCTTGTAGCGCGCGGAGCCGAAGGCGCCGCCCGGCGTGTATCGGAGCGCCGCGATCGTGCGCGCGGACTCCGCCGTCGTGTCGATCATGTCCTCGGTCAGGGCGCCGAGGATGCCGTTGCGGCCCGCGTAGACGCTGCCGAGCTTGTTCTTGTGCTTGCGCGCCGTCTCGATGACGCCGCAGGCGCTCGCGTTGATGACCGCGGTGACGCCGCCCGATTGGGCGTAGAAAACGTTCTTCTTCACGAGCCCTCCGCACGTTGCTCGACGTGGTCTCGGAGAATAGCAAAGCGGGCGCGCGTTTGACGAAGGCTGCTGGCGTCGCTAGCGTAGCGGCCGTTCGGCTTTTCCCGCGGGAGATCATCATGCGAATCGTCATGCTCGGCGCGCCGGGCTCTGGCAAAGGCACGCAGGCGCAACGCATTCAGAAGGACCACGGGCTGCCGCAGGTCTCGACGGGCGACTTGCTGCGCCAAGCCGTCGCCGACAAGACGCCGCTCGGCCTGAAGGCGAAGAAGGCCATGGACGCCGGCGAGCTCGTCTCCGACGAGATCGTGCTCGGCATGATCAAGGAGCGCATCGCGCAGCCCGACGCGAAGCGCGGCTTCATCCTCGACGGGTTCCCGCGCAACGCGAGCCAAGCGGACAGCCTCGACGCGCTGCTCGCCGAGCTTGAAGCTGAAGCTCGATCGCGTCGTGCTGATGGACGTCGACTTCGACATCCTGATGAAGCGGCTCACGGGCCGGCGGACATGCTCGAAGACGGGCGCCGTGCTGAACATCTACTTCTCGATCGCCTGCGGAGCTCGAGGCGTGCCGCAAGGCCGGCGGCGAGCTGCTGCAGCGCGAGGACGACAACGAGGCGACGATCCGCAACCGCCTCCAGGTCTACGAGCGCCAGACCGCGCCGCTCGTCGACTACTACACGAAGCGCAAGCTGCTCGAGACCGTCGCCGCCACCGGCGAAGTCGACGCCGTCTACGCGCGCCTCAAGTCCGCGATCGGCCTCAAGTAACGCTGCTGGCTCGGCTCAACCTCATCGCGTCGCGGCAGCGATCGTCGAGCAGGGCTTCCGAGACACGCCGGAAGACCGTCCCTGGGGCTCGTGGGCGCACATCCCTGTGCGCCCACGGTCTCGGAAGCCCTGCTCGACGCTCACTGCCGCGATCCCACCGTCAGCAAGAAGACGGCGCACGCAGCCTACAGGGATGTATTCACGGCGGTCCCGGGAGCGCCTGTGTGCGCGGCTCCGCGGGCAGTGCGACGCGCTCCAAGACACTCGCGAGCTCTTTAGCGCGCCAACCGACGCGCAAGTGCGACGGAGGATCGCCGAGTGCGAGGCCGACGAGGTCGCGCTTTGTGGCGAGGATCTCGGGCTCGATGCCGAGCACTGAGGCGTGCTGGCGCACGCGGTCTTGCAGAGCTTTGACGAGGAGCTTGTCGGGCATCGGCTGCGCGGCGTTCGCGCGCACTTCGGCTTGCAGCTCGGCGTCGTCGCGCGACGCGATCGCCGCGAGGACGGCGGGCGCGCTGCGCGCGATGAACTTCGACTCCCCGAACGACGCGAGCGCGTCGGCGTCGCGCGGCAACGACGCCGCGATCGCGAGCAGCGCGTCGTCGGCGAGCAGCCAGCGCCGCGGCCGATCGCTGCGCTGCGCCGCGGTCTCGCGCCACCGCACGAGCGCGAGCGCCGCGCACTGCGACGCGAACGGCAGCCCGTGCACGCCTTTGATCCGCGACCACACCGCCGTCGCGTCCGCGACGGGCCGCTCGGCGAGGATGCGCTCGCAGTCCTCGCGCAGCCAATCGCGGCGCCCGAGGCGGTCGAGCTCCGCATCGACTCGCTCCCACGCGGCGAGCAAATAACGAACGTCGTCGAGCGCGTAACGCAGCGGGGCGTCGGGCAGCGGCCGCCGGCTCCAATCGGTGCGCGCGAAGCTCTCGCCGAGCTCGACATCGAGCGTGCGTTTCAGCAAGCCCTCGAGCCCGACCTGCGGCGCATAGCCCGTCAGCGCCGCGGCCACTTGCGTGTCGATGAGTCGCGGGGGCATGCGGCCCGTGCAGCTGAAAAATGACTTCGAGATCCTGGCGCGCGCTGTGCACGACCCACGTGAAGCTCGGATCGAACAGGCGTCGCGTAGAGCGGCGTCGAGATCGAGCGTCGCGAGGCAATCGATGCAGGCTACTTGATCGCCCGTGCCGACCTGGATCAGACACAGCTGCGGGTAGTAGGTCTTCTCGCGCACGAACTCCGTGTCGACGGCAGCGATCGAGGTCTGCTCGAGCGCCGCGACGAGTCGCGCGAGCGCCGCGTCGTTGTCGATCCAGCCGATTTCCTGCGTTGCCGTCACCGTCGATCCTCAACATCTAGGCGCATACGCTATCATCCGGTTTCGTGAGAGCGGAAACGTCTTAAGTGCTGCGCCTGATTCTCGCCTTCGTCGACATCATGCTGCATCGGCGCGGGCCCGACGAGCTACCGTCGTCGCCGTTCCTGCTGTGGTCGCTTTTCGCGCTGTCGCTCGCCGCCGACTTTGTCGTCCTCGGGATCGCCGGGCGGTCTGCACGTTGGTTTGCAGTCGACGTGCTCATCTTCGGGCTCAACGTGTGGTTCGTCTGGGCCTTGCTGCGGACGTTCAATCGGCGAGCCGCGTTTTCGTCAAACCATGACGGCTCTGCTCGGCGCGGGCGTCGCTCTTGAGCGGTGCTCCAGGCGCCCGCTGGTGCCGCTCGCTGGCGGAGCCGCCGCCGGATCCGCAGAACCCGGTGCTGACTCTGCCGAGGGTGCTCAGGCTCCTCGCTCACGTTCTGGTCGATCGACATCGACGCTTTCGTGTTCTCGCGCGCGCTCGAGCGGCCATATCTGCTTTGCATCGCCGATCGTAATCGGGTACGTGCTGCTGATCGAAAGTCTCCAGGTCACGCTCCTCCAGCCGGCGAGCTGATGCGCGTTCACATCCTCGGCGTCTGCGGCACGTTCATGGGCGGCATCGCGGCCATCGCGAAAGAGGCCGGGCACGACGTCTCGGGCGCCGATCAGAACGTCTACCCGCCGATGAGCACGCAGCTCGAGGCCCTCGGTATCCAGCTCGTCGACGGCTACGATGCGCCCATCGACGCCGCCGTCGAAAGCGTCGTCGTCGGCAACGCGTCTGTCGCGCGGCAAGCCGGTCGTCGAAGCGTTGCTGGACTCGGGCAGAGCGTATTCGTCGGGGCCGCAGTGGCTCGCCGAGCACGTGCTGCGCGACAAATGGGTGCTCGCCGTCTCCGGCACTCACGGCAAGACGACGACGACGAGCATGCTCGCGTGGATCCTCGAATACGCCGGGCTTGAAGCCCGGCTTCCTGTCGGCGGCGTGCCGAGCAACTTCGGCATCTCGGCGCGGCTCGGCGGCTCGAAGTACTTCGTCGTCGAAGCCGACGAGTACGACACGGCGTTCTTCGACAAGCGCGCGAAGTTCGTCCACTACCGGCCGCGCACGTTGATCGTCAACAACATCGAGTACGACCACGCCGATATCTATTCGCGGACGTCGACGCGATCATCTGGCAGTTCCACCAACTGCTGCGCACCGTGCCCGGCAACGGGCTCATCGTCGCCAACGGCAAGGACGCGAACATCGAGCGGCTCCTTGCGCGCGGCGTCTGGACGCCGCTCGTGACGTTCAGTGCGAGCCGATTCAGCGGCGCGCTGGTTCGGCGCGTACGACTCCGTCGGTGCGGAGTCGCGCTTCAGCATCTTCGAGCAAGGCGTCGCGCGCGGCAGCGGCCGCTGGTCGCTGCTCGGCCAGCACAATCTCGAGAACGCGCTCGCCGCGATCGCGGCGGCGGGCCACGTCGGCGTCTCGCCCGAGACGGCGCTGCAGGCGCTCGCGCAGTTCAAAGGCGTCAAGCGCCGGCTCGAGCTGCGCGGCACGTTCGGCGGCATCACCCTGTACGAGGATTTCGCGCACCACCCGACGGCGATCGCGACGACGCTCGCGGGCGTGAAGAGCCGCGCGCCGCAAGCAGCGGATCGTCGCCGTCATGGAGCCGCGCTCGAACACGATGCGCATGGGCGTGCACCGCGACACGCTGCACGGCTCGTTCGCGCAAGCCGATCGAGTGTTCGTGCTCGGCGCGGCCGATCTCGGCTGGGATCCGGCCGCCGCGCTCGCACCGCTCGGCGAGCGGTTGGTCGTCGCCGCCGACGTGCAGGCGCTGCTGCGCGGCTGCTCGACGAGCTCAAGGCCGGCGATCAGGTCGTGCTGATGTCGAACGGCAGCTTCCAGGGTTTGCCGCAGCTGCTCGAGCAGGCGCTCGCCGGCCGCACGGCGGCGAGCTGAGGCGCGAGATGGCCGCGGTAGTCCGATGAGCGAGCTACCGCTGTTTCCGCTGCAAACCGTGCTGCTGCCCGACGGACGGTTCGCGCTGCGCGTGTTCGAGGCGCGCTATCGTCGACATGGTCGCGCGGTGCCTGCGCGGCGAGAATCGTTTCGGCGTCGTCGCGATCCGCGAAGGCGCCGAGGTCGGGGCCGCGACGACGTACGACTACGGCACGAGCGCCGAGATCGTCGACTGGCACCAGGAGCCCGGCGGTTTGCTCGGCATCCTCGCGGCCGGCCGCGACGCCGTTTCGCGTGCTCGCGACCGGCGCGAGCCCGACGGCCTGTACGTCGGCGAGCGTCGCCTGGCTCGCGCCGGTGCCGCCGCGGCCGCTGCCGCCCGTGCACGAGCCGCTCGCAGCGTTGCTGCGAGCGGCTCATCGAGCCGCTGCCGCTCTACCGGGGCGTCGCACCGTCGTTCGACGATGCCGTCTGGGTCGCAGCCCGCCTCATCGAGCTCCTGCCGCTCGCGCTCGCGTTCAAGCAATCGCTGCTCGAGATGCCGGACGCCGGTGCAGCGTCTCGAGCGTCTGGCCGCGGCGCTGCGGTCAGGCCGCGAGGGCGAGTGAGGCGTTGGCTCGTGGTAGGCTTGCCCGCAAAAAAGCACCGGGCATTCGGCGGGTAGGTGACGTGAAGAAATACATGTGTCTCATCTGCGGCTTCATCTATAACGAAGCCGAAGGCCGGCCCGACGAAGGGATTCCCCCGGGCACGAAGTGGGCCGACATTCCGCTGTCGTGGCGCTGCCCCGATTGCGGCTCCGGCAAGGAAGACTTCGAAATGGTCGAGGTGTGAGGCCGTAAGCCGGTGAGGTGAACGGCTACTGCAGCGCTCGACGTCGTGGCCGCGTGCGCGGAGCTGAGTCGATGACGCTGTCGGGGCCGACGAGGTGCAGGGCGCCGACGACGACGAGACGGCGGCGCCCGTCGGCGAGCATGCGCTCGAGCGCGGGGACCCAGGCGCTGTTGCGCTTCGTCACGATCGTCTCGTATAGCCCCGGGAACTGATCGAACTCGTCGAGCAGCTCGGCGCTCAACCTCTCGAGCTCTCCGTCACGCCACGCCGCGACCATCTCGCCGAGCACGGCGGCTCGCTTCGTCGAGCTCGCTTAAGGTCTGCTCGAGCAGCGCCTGTTGCTGCTCCGGCGGAAGCGCGTCGAAGAGGCCGATCTGGAACTCGAGCGTCTCGAGGCCGACGATCTCAGTGCCCGCGGCTTGCGCTCGGCCGAGCACGTACTGCTCGACGCCGCGCTCCGCCTGAAAGCCGATCTTGCGCATGCCGAGCTCCAGCACCGTGATCGCGAGGAACCACGGCTCGAAGCGCTCGAGCAGCGTGAGGTCGACGCCGAGCTCGCGCATGTGCTGCTCGACGAGGCGATAGACCTCTGCGTCAACGACGTCTTCGAGCACCGTGCCCTGCGGCAGCATCGCCGTTTCGAGAATGAGCCGCTGCTGCGCCGCCAGCATCGATGTCGTCGATGTCGACCTCCATGACGATGAGGTCGGCGCGCTCGACGAGCGCGTCGATCGAGGAGGGAAGCGGATGGTCGCTCGGCCGCATGACGTGCATCGACCCGAGCAGCGTGATCTCGCCGCCGTTTCGGCCCGTCATGCGCCAAGCGGCCGGATCGGCGGACGCGAGCCCTGCCGGCAGCACGGCCGCGAGCAACGCGAGCCGGGCCCAGCCGTTCATGAGCGCGCCGATACCCAGCTGACCTCGGTCTCGATGCGGCCGTCGTCGTGGAGCTCGAATCCAGCGCATCCCGGGCGGGCGGTCGTCGAGCGCGAAGAATTCGCTGCCGGGCAGGAACTGCGCGCACGTCGACGGCGTGCTCATGAACCGCACGTCGTTGCGCATGCGGTCGGCCGCTTGATGCACGTGGCCGCAGACGACGCCGCGGACCTCCGCGTGCGCGTCGATGATGCTCCAGAACGCCGTCGCGTCGCGCAGTGCGACGCCGTCGAGCCACGCGCTGCCCATCGGCAGCGGATGATGATGCATCGCGACGAGCACGTGCTGGCCCGCGTGCGCGGCGAGCGCTTGGCGCAGGCCCTGGAGCCGCGCCGGGCCGAGGCCGCCCGGCGTCCTCGCCGGCGAGGAACGTGCTGAGCAGCACGACCGACCACGCGCCGTGGCGCAGCTCGCCGCCGAGCTGGAACGAGCCGCTCATGAGGATCTCGCCCATGAGCTTCGGATCGTCGTGATTGCCGGGGATCGAGTAGACGGGCACGCCGAGCGGCTCGAGCGCGGCGCGAAAGCGCTCGTAACCGGCGCGGCTCTCGTCCTGGACGATGTCGCCCGTGGCGAGAATCGCGTCGACGGGCCACCGCGGATCGCGCTTCGCTTGCTCGAGCACGGCGAGAAACGTCGCGTACGTCGTGACGCCGCGCATGCGGCTGTCGGCGGCCGCATGCAGGTGCGTGTCGCTGATCTGCAAGATCGTGAGGCCTGAGTCCTTGCGAGGTCATGACGCGCCGTGTCGCTCGACTGTCCAAAGGAAATTCGATGATACGCAATTACCACGGCCGGTGCGGGAGGTGGCTCACAGACCGCGGAGCCCTTCGGTTGCGCCACCTGTAGCCGCTAGGCGACAATTCCGGTCCGTCGTCCATTTTTCCAACGCCCGAGCCGGCGCCGGCCCTCCCGGCCTGTGGCGATTATTAGACCAGCCGATGGCACTGCGCAGTGATCACCCGACCGCCGTAGCTCGGCTTCCGCGCCGCCGGCTCGCGAACGCCGTTCGCATGTTGTCGATGGATGCCGTCGAGGCCGCGAAGTCGGGCCACCCCGGCATGCCGATGGGCATGGCGGACATCGCCGAGGTGCTCTGGAACGACTACCTCAAATTCAATCCGGCCAACGGCCATTGGCACGATCGCGATCGGTTCGTGCTCTCGAACGGCCACGGCTCGATGCTGCTGTACTCCATCGCGTACCTGACGGGTTACGACATCGGGCTCGACGAGCTGAAGAACTTCCGCCAGCTCGGCTCGCGTGTCGCGGGCCACCCCGAACGCGAGCTTACGCTCGGCATCGAGACGACGACGGGGCCGCTCGGCCAGGGCCTCGCGAACGCCGTCGGCATGGCGCTCGCCGAGAAGCACCTCGCGGCGGAGTTCAATCGGCCCGGCTCAGCCGTTGTCGATCACTACACGTACGTGTTCCTCGGCGACGGCTGCCTGATGGAAGGCATCTCGCACGAGGCGTGCTCGTTCGCCGGCACGCACAAGCTCGGCAAGCTCGATCGCCTTCTACGACGACAACGGCATCTCGATCGACGGCGAGACGCGCGGCTGGTTCACGGACGACACGCCGAAGCGTTTCGAAGCGTACGGCTGGCACGTCGTGCCGAACGTCGACGGGCACGATCCGGACGCGGTCCGGCGCGCGATCGACGCGGCGCGCGCCGAAAAGCGAACGCCCGTCGTTGATCTGCTGCAAGACGATCATCGGCTACGGCGCGCCGAACGTGCAGGGCACCTCGGCCACGCACGGCGCGGCGCTCGGTCCGGCCGAGGCTGCCGCGGCGCGCAAGAACCTCGGTTGGGAAGAGCCGCCGTTCGTCGTCCCGGCTGACGTGAAGGCCGCGTGGGACGCGCGCGAGCGCGGTGCGCGGCTCGAGGCCGAGTGGCAGGCGCGGTTCGCGGCTTACCGCAAGCAGCACCCCGAGCTCGCGGCCGAGTTCGAGCGGCGCATGAACGGCGAGCTTCCCGCGAAGTGGGCGAGCACGCGGCCAAGAGCATCGACACGATCGCGGCGGCGGGCAAGGTCATGGCGACGCGCAAGGCGTCGCAGGCCGCGCTCGAGGCGTTCGCGCCGGTGCTGCCGGAGCTCGTCGGCGGCTCGGCCGATCTCACGGGCTCGAACAACACATTGCACAAGTACTCGAAGCCGCTGACGGCCGGCGACGCCGGCGGCAACTACCTCTTTTACGGCGTGCGCGAGTTCGGCATGGCCGCGATCATGAACGGCCAGGCCGCGCACGGCGGCGTCATTCCGTACGGCGGCACGTTCCTCGTCTTCTCGGATTACGCGCGCAACGCGCTGCGCATGGCGGCGCTGATCGGCCTGCGCAGCATCTTCGTGCTGACGCACGATTCGATCGGCCTCGGCGAGGACGGCCCGACGCACCAGCCGATCGAGCATCTCGCGAGCTTGCGGCTCATGCCGAACATGGACGTCTGGCGGCCGTGCGACACCGTCGAGACGGCCGTCGCTTGGCGCGCCGCGATCGAGAAAGCGAACGGTCCGACGTGCCTCGTGCTGACGCGCCAGGATCTGCCGCACGTGCCGCGCACGCCCGAGCAGATCGAAGCCGTGGCGCGCGGCGGGTACATCGTCAGCAACGGTAACGAGCCGCCGGCCGTCACGCTGATCGCGACGGGATCCGAGGTGCAGCTCGCCGTCGGCGCCGCGCGCGAGCTCGAGAAGTCCGGCGTCGCCGTGCGCGTCGTCTCGATGCCGTGCACGCAGGCGTTCGATCGGCAACCCAGCGAATACCGCAGATCACGTTCTACCGCCGACCGGCGCACGGCTCGTCATCGAAGCCGGCGCGACGGGCGGCTGGTGGCGCTACGTCGGCGCGCGCGGCGACGTGATCGGCCTCGATCGCTTCGGCCACTCGGCGCCCGCGAAACCGTTGTTCGAGCACTTCGGCTTCACCGTCGAAGCCGTCGTCGCGGCCGCGAAGCGGCTGCTTTAATCCAACCTCGTCCGGCCTGCCAAAGGGAGGCATCATGCCCGTCAAAGTTGCAATCAACGGTTATGGCCGCATCGGCCGCAACATTCTGCGCGCGCTCTACGAATCGAAGCGTACGAGCGAAATACAAGTCGTCGCCGTCAACGATCTCGGCGACGCCAAGACCAACGCGCATCTGACGCGTTACGACACGGCGCACGGTCCGTTTCCGTTGCCGGTCGGCGTCGACGGCGATTCGCTCGTCGTCGGCGGTGACCGCATCAAGGTCTGCGCCGAGCGCGATCCGTCGAAGCTGCCGTGGGGGCAGCTCGGCGTCGACATCGTGCTCGAGTGCACGGGCCTCTTCACGACGAAAGAGAAGGCCTCGCATGCATCTCAAGGCCGGCGCCAAGAAAGTCATCATCTCGGCGCCGGGCGGCAAGGACGTCGACGCTACGATCGTCTACGGCGTCAACCACAAGACGCTGAAGGCGAGCCACACCGTGATCTCGAATGCGTCGTGCACGACGAATTGCTTGGCGCCCCATCGCGAAGGTGCTGCACGAGACCGTCGGCCTCGTGCGCGGCGTCATGACGACGATCCACGCCTACACGAACGATCAGGTGCTGACGGACGTCTACCACAGCGACCTGCGCCGTGCGCGCTCGGCGACGCAGAACATGATTCCGACGAAGACAGGCGCTGCAGCCGCCGTCGGTCTCGTGCTGCCGGAGCTCGACGGCAAGCTCGACGGTTTCGCCGTGCGCGTGCCGACGATCAACGTCTCGCTCGTCGACCTCACGTTCGAAGCCGGCCGCGCGACGAGCGCCAAAGAGATCGACGAAGCCATGAAGAAAGCGAGCCAAGGCGCGTTGAAGGGCGTGCTCGTGTTCGTCGACGAGCCGCTCGTCTCGAGCGACTTCAACCACAACCCGGCATCGTCGCTCTACGACTCGAGCCTGACGAAGGTCATCGAAGGCAAGCTCGTCAAAGTGTGCTCGTGGTACGACAACGAGTGGGGCTTCTCGAACCGCATGCTCGATACGACGTTGGCCTTCGCGGCCGCCAAGTAGCCGCGCGCGCCATGGCGCTCAAGGTCAAACGCATGGCGGATCTCGCGCTCGCGGGTAAGCGCGTGCTGATCCGCGAGGACCTGAACGTGCCCGTCAAGGACGGCAAGGTCACGAGCACGGCGCGCATCGACGCGGCGCTGCCGACGCTGCAACTCGCGCTCGACGCGGGTGCGCGCGTCATGGTCATGTCGCACCTGGGGAGGCCGAAAGAAGGCAAGCCCGATCCCGCTGCATCGCTGAAACCCGTCGCCGCGAAGCTCGGCGAGCTGCTGGGGCGCAAGGTTCCGCTCGCCGCGAACTGGCTCGGACGGCGTCGAGGTGAAGCCCGGCGAGCTCGTGCTGTGCGAGAACGTGCGCTTCAACGTCGGCGAGGAAGCCGACGATGACGGTTTGTCGAAGCGCATGGCTGCGCTCTGCGACGTGTTCGTCATGGATGCGTTCGGCACGGCGCACCGGGCGCAGGCGAGCACGAACGGCGTCGCGCGGCACGCGCGCGTCGCGTGCGCGGGGCCGCTGCTCGTCGCCGAGCTCGAGGCGTTGGGCGCGGCGCTCGAGAGCCCGAAGCGGCCGCTCGCCGCGATCATCGGCGGCTCGAAGGTCTCGACGAAGATCGAGGTGCTGCGAACGCTCTCGACGAGAGTCGACGAGCTGATCCTGGGCGGCGGTATTGCGAACACGATCCTCGCGGCGTCCGGCGTCAACGTCGGCAAGTCGCTGCACGAGAAGGACATGCTCGAGTTCTCGGCGAAGCTGCTGCGTGGCGAGTTCGGCAAAGCGAAGATGCCGCTGCCCGTGGACGTCGTCGTGGCGAAGAGCCTCGACGCCGGCGTCAAAGGGCGCGTCGTCAAAGTGGGCGGCGTCGCGAGCGACGAGATGATTCTCGACATCGGGCCCGAGACGGCAAAGCTCTACGCCGACCGGCTGAAGACCGCCGGCACGATCGTTTGGAACGGCCCGCTCGGCGTGTTCGAGAACCCGGAGTTCGCGGCCGGCACGCGCCGCGTCGCGGAAGCGATCGCGGCGAGCAAGGCGTTTTCGATCGCGGGCGGCGGCGACACGCTGGCGGCCATCGAGCAGTTCGGCGTCGGCAGCCGTATCTCGTACATCTCGACGGGCGGCGGCGCGTTTCTCGAGTTCCTGGAGGGCAAGAAGCTGCCCGCCGTGGCGACGTTGGAGCAGCGGGCGGCCGGAGGTTGAGCGTGCCGCACGCGTCCGCCACGCGCTCCTTGCTCGAGCAGGCCTTCGAGAAGGGACGCCAAGCCGCGGCGCCCGCGGTGTGCCTGCCGCCCGCGCTGGCCGGGTTGCCGCGCCGGCCTGCGCTCGTGCTCGGCACCGGCAAGGCCGCGGCATCGATGGCGGCCGCGTTCCACGCGCACTGGGGTGCGCCCGTGCGCGGCATGGTCGTCACGCGCTACGGCCACGGCCTCAAGGAGGGCGAGAGCGCGGGCGATATCGAGATCGTCGAAGCTGGGCACCCTTCTCCCGATGCCGCGAGCCTCGCCGCCGGTGCGCGGCTGCTCGAGCTCGCGCAGGACCTGCGCACCGGAGAGACGTTGGCGTGCTTGATCTCCGGCGGCGGCTCGTCGCTCGCGTCTCAGCCGCTGCCCGTGCTCACGTTCGAGCAGAAACGGGCTGCGGCCAATTTCTTGATTCGCCAAGGTGCCGACATCCGCGAGATCAATTGCGTCCGTAAGCACCTATCGCGGCTGAAGGGCGGGCGGCTCGCCGCCGTCGCGCATCCGAATCCCGTGGCGACGTTCGTGATCTCCGACGTGCCCGGCGACGACGTCGGCGCAATTGCGTCGGGGCCGACGGTGCCCGATCCGACGACGCAGGCCGAAGCGCTGCGCATCCTCGAAAAATACCTTTATCCGGCTACACGCGAGCTTGCACCCATCTTGGGCGATCCTAAGTGGGAGACGCCGAAGCCCGGCGATCCCGAGTTCGCGGGCGACAGCGTGCACTTGATCGCGACTGCGGCGACGGCGCTCGCGGCCGCTGCGCGATTCCTCGAGGATCTGGGCTTCAGCGTCGTGCAGCTTGGCGACGACCTCGACGACGAGGCGCAAGCGCTCGGCCGCGAGCACGCGCGGCTCGCAAAAAAGACTTGGGCCATGGGCCGGCGCACGGCGATTCTGTCGGGCGGCGAGACGCGCGTGGTGCTTGGCGACGGCGGCGGGCGAGGCGGGCGCAACACGGAGTATCTCGCCGCGCTCGCGCTCGAGCTCGACGGCGCACCGGGTATCGCAGCCCTCGCCGCGGACACCGACGGCATTGACGGGCAGGGGGATCACGCGGGCGGCATCGTCGTGCCGGAAACGCTCGCTTTCGGTGCACAGCGCGGCCTGTCGCTGGCGGAGCTACTGGCGCGCCACGATACTTATCGTTACTTTGACGCCTGCGAACTGTTGCTGAAGACCGGGCCGACTCGTACCAACGTCAACGATTTCAGATTAATACTTTGCGAACCGTAACTCGTTCAAACGACTCCACGTTGATTCCCGAAGGCGCGCGCGACGACGACCGTCGCCGCACGAAGATCGTCGCGACGCTGGGTCCGGCGACCGACGAGGCCAGCGTCATCGAGCAGCTGATTCTCGCGGGCACCGACGTGTTCCGCGTCAACTTCTCGCACGGCACGGGGGCCGATCAGGAGGCGCGCGTCGCACGCGTGCGCCAGGTCGCCGAAAAGGTCGGCCGGCACATCGGCATCATGGGTGACCTGCAGGGCCCGAAGATTCGCGTCGAATCCTTCAAGGCGGGCGCCGTCATGCTCGTCGAAGGCCGCGAGTTCATCCTCGACGTCGCGATGGATCCGCACGCCGGCGACGAGCATGCCGTCGGTTGCGCGTACCGCAATCTCACGAGCGACGTCGTCGCCGGCGATTCTCTGCTGCTCGACGACGGCCTCATCGTGCTCGAGGTCGAAGAGGTCGAGGGCACGCGCATCCATTGCCGCGTAAAACAGGGCGGGCGCCTCGCCGATCACAAAGGCCTGAACAAGCAGGGCGGCGGCCTCTCGGCGCCCGCGCTGACGGACAAGGACCGGCGCGACATCGAGTCGGCCGCGCGGCTCAAGCTCGATTTCATGTCGGTGTCCTTTGCGCGCAACGCCGAGGACATCGAGGAAGCGCGGCGCCTGCTGCGCGCCGCGGGCGGCTACGGCCACATCGTCGCGAAGATCGAGCGCGCCGAGGCCGTCGCGAACATCCGCGCGATCATCGACGCCAGCGACGTGATCATGGTCGCGCGCGGCGATCTCGCCGTCGAAGTCGGGTACGCATCGATGACGGGCCTGCAGAAGGGCCTGATCAGGCTCGCGCGTGCGCGTAACAAGGTCTGCATCACGGCCACGCAGATGCTCGAGTCGATGATCAATTCTCCGTCGCCGACGCGCGCCGAGGTCTCGGACGTCGCGAACGCCGTCATGGACGGCACCGACGCAGTCATGCTCTCGGCCGAGACGGCGGTCGGCAAGTACCCCGTGCGCGCCGTGCGCACGATGGCCGAGCTCTGCGTCGGCGCCGAGAAGCACGAGACGTTCCGCAGGGCCGCGAACTATCGCCTCGAGGACGTGTTCTCGCACGTCGACGAGGCCATCGCGATGGCCGTCATGTACGTCGCGAACCACCTCGACGTCACGGCCATCATCGCCCTCACGGAATCTGGCTCGACGCCGCTGTGGATGTCGCGTGTGCGCTCGGACATCCCCGTGTTCGCATTCACGCGGCACGAGGCCGCGCTGCGCCGCGTGAGCTTGTATCGCGGCGTCTACGCCGTCGCGTTCGACGAGGTCGTGAGCGACGATGTTGCGGCCACGCACGCCCGCATCTTCGAGTCGCTGCTCAAGATGGGCGCCGTCACGCCGGGCGATCTCGTCGTGCTGACGATGGGCCAAAAAGGCGTCGCCGGGCGCACGAACGCGCTGCAAATCCTGAGCGTGCCGGGCGCCGCGCCGGCGCCGGCGAGTGCCTGAGCGCATCCGCAAGGCCCTCGTGCTACCCGGCGCCGGGGCCCGCGGCGCGTATCAAATTGGTGTCCTGAAAGCGATCGCGGGACTGCTGCCCGAGCGCGAGCCGAATCCGTTCAGCGTCATCTGCGGCACCTCGGCCGGCGCGATCAATGCCGCCGTGCTCGCGGGGCGTGCAGCGAACTTCGAGCGCGCCGTCGCCGACATGGAGCACGTGTGGGCGAACTTCGCCGCGAGCCAAGTCTATCGCGCCGACGATTGGACGATGCTGAAGACGAGCCTGCACTGGCTCTCGGCCGCGACGCTCGGCGGGCTCGGCGTGCGCAATCCGGCTTCCTTGCTCGACAACGCGCCGCTGCGCGAGCTCCTGACGCGGAACGTGCGCTTCGACGGCATCCGGCGCTCGATCGAGCAAGGCCACGTCGACGCGATCGCGGTCACGGCGTCCGCGTATGCGACGGCGCGCTCCGTGACGTTCTTCGAGGGCCGCCCCGAGCTGACCTCGTGGAACCGCGTGCGGCGCATCGGCCGGGCCACGAGGCTCACAGTCGACCATCTCATGGCGAGCTCGGCCGTGCCGTTCGTGTTTCCGCCCGTGCAGATCGGCGGAGAGTTCTACGGCGACGGCTCGATGCGCCACCGCGCGCCGCTCTCGCCGGCGATCCATCTCGGCGCCGACCGCATGCTCGTCGTCGGCGTGCGCGACGAGCGCCCCGACGCCGAGCCGCCCGTCGGCGCCAAACCCGAGCCGCCGACGTTCGCGCACTTGGGCGGCTACATGCTCGACACCCTATTTATGGACGGTCTGTACACTGACCTCGAGCGCCTGTCGCGGACCAATCGCATCCTCGAGCAGCTCGGGGACTGCAAGCTGTCCGGGACACTCGCCGGCCTGCGGCCGTTGCACACGCTCGTCATCGTGCCGCGCCAAGACCTGCGCTCGCTTGCGGCGGAGTTCGTGCACGAGCTGCCGCGCGGCGTCCGCGTCCTGCTGCGCGGCTTGGGCGCGAGGAGCAACAGCGGGATGCAGCTCGTGAGCTACCTGCTGTTCGAGTCCGGCTTCACGCGCGCGCTGATCGACATGGGCTACCGCGACGCGATGGAAATGGAGGACGAGCTGCGCTCGTTCATTTTCGACCAGCCGATGGCGACGTTGTATGCGCCTGCGCATCTGAAGCTCGAGCTGGACCGTTAGCGCACTTCGCTGTGATGCGTGCGGATGCTCTTGTGCTTGGTAGCCAACCGCTTGGCGACGGCCTCGGCGACGTACACGGAGCGATGCATCCCGCCGGTGCAGCCGATCGCGACCGTCAAGTACGAGCGCTGGTAGTCCTGATAGCGAGGAACCCACTCCTCGAGAAACGCCACGATGTCGTCGACCATGCGTTGCACCATCGGAGCGCCGTCGAGAAATGCGCGGACGGGCGCGTCCTTGCCGCTCAAGGGCCGAAGCTGCGGCTCCCAGTACGGGTTCGGCAAACAGCGCACGTCGAACACGAAGTCGGCGTTGGCGGGCAGGCCGTTCTTGTAGCCGAACGACTCGATCATGATCGACACCGACCCCGGCGTGCGGGGCGCGACGCGTTCGCGAATCTGCTCGCGCAGCGCGTAAACCGACATGCGCGTCGTGTCGATGACGAGATCGGCCGAGTTGATGATCGGCGAGAGGAGCTCGCGCTCCTTGGCGATGGCTTCCTCGAGACTCGTCTCGCTGTCCGACAAGGGATGCTTGCGGCGCGTCTCGCTAAAACGAGACAGCAGCACTTTCGTATCGGTTTGCAAGAAGATGATCTCGCACGCGAGCCCGCCCTCGCGGAGTTGCTGCACGAGCGTCGGCACCTCGGCGAGATCGCTGGGGCGGCTTCGCGCGTCCAAGCCGATTCCGACGTTTTCGAACGCCGGGTCCTTGCGCGGCACGAGCTCGTCGACGAACGACTTCAGTAGCGCAACGGGAATGTTATCGATGCAGTAAAAGCCCAGATCTTCAAGAACGTGGAGGGCCACGCTCTTTCCGGAGCCCGAGACACCGCTGATCACCACGAGCCGCAACGGTTTCCCCTGCCGAGGACCGGGCTCAACGATAACGCGCCGCCTCCCTGGCGTGGTGGTCCGTGAGCTTCTCTTTATGTTTCTTGACCTGTCGATCGAGCTTGTCGACGAGGATGTCGATCGCGGCATACATGTTCGGCTCGATCTGCTCGGCGTGGATCGTGCCGCCGCCGACGTGAATCGTGGCTTCCGCTTTGTGCTGCAGCTTCTCCACCGTCAGAACGCAGTGGATGTCGGTCATATGGTCGAAGTGGCGCTCGATTTTGGCGAGCTTGGTGCCGACGTAGTTCCGCAGGGAGTCGGTGATCTCGATATGATGGCCCGTAACGCTCAGCTGCATGGCACGCTCCTTCCGCTGGTTATTGTGACTTGCTCCGCTTCCGCTCGCTCGATGATGCAATCTTCATTGCTTCGCGATACTTGGCGACCGTGCGCCGTGCGACCGTGACTCCGCCTTCGGACAGCATCTGGGCGATCTGACTGTCGGAGAGCGGCTTCTCGGGATCCTCCGCGCCGACGAGCTTGCGAATCTTCGCGCGAACGGCAGTCGACGACTGATCGCCTTCCTCGCCGGCGACGTGGCTAGAGAAGAAGTAACGAAACTCGAACACGCCGCGCGGCGTGTGCATGTACTTGTTCGTGGTTACGCGCGATACGGTCGATTCGTGCATCTCGATGGCTTCCGCGACGTCGCGCAGCACCATCGGACGCATGTGTTCGTCGCCTTGCTCGAGGAACTCCGTTTGACGTTGCACGATCGTCAGTGCGACCTTCAACAGCGTCTCGTTGCGAATTTCCAAGCTGCGGATCAACCAACGCGCCTCTTGGAGCTGGGCCTTCAGAGCATCATACTCTTCGCCGCGGCCCAGAGAGCCTGCGTACACCTGATTGACGCGTAGCTGCGGCGACATCGAGTTGTTGAGCTCGACCACCCATTGCCCTTCGTGCCGGCGCACGAACACGTCCGGCACCACGTACTCGGGTGGCGCCGTGAAAACATTCGCGCCGGGCCGCGGCTGGCACGCGCGCACGAGCGCAATCGCGGCCTCGATGTCGTCGTCCGAAGCGCGCAGCAACCGTTTCAAGACCCCGTATTGGTGCTCGGCGACGAGCTGCAGATGCTCGGCCGCGATCCGCCTCGCGAGCTCGAGGCCCGGCGTCTCGGCGACGAGCTGGCGGAGCTGTAGCTGCACGCATTCGCTGACCGAGCGGGCGCCGACGCCGACCGGATCGAATTGCTGCACGAGCTTGACGAGCACCTGCTCGATGTCTTCGATCGACACGAGAACGTCCGGCGTCGAGCGTTGCGCGGATCGTCTCGAGATCGTCGGTCAGATAGCCGTCGTCGTTGATCGCGTCGATGACCGCTTGGCCGATCGCCGTGGTGCGTGCGTCGAGGTTCGTCGAGCTCGAGCTGCCAGAGCAGATGATCGCGCAGCGTCTCCTCGGAGCGGTCCGCGTACTCGACGGTCGTGCGCGGATCGGCGCTCTTCGGCGCCTCGGACGGCCCCGTCTTCTGCGTGTCCTCCCACTCCGCTTCCGCTGCAACGGCAACCTCGGGCTCGGGCTCGGGCTCGGCGTCGGAGAAGTCCTCGGGGTCGTCGGACTCGGACGCAGCCGACTCCGCGTCACCGTCCTCGGGCGCGGTCTCCGGCTCCTCGACCTCGAGCATGACGTTCTCGTCGAGCGCCGTTTGGATCTGCGTCTGCAACTCCATGACCGGCAGCTGCAACAGGCGAATGGCCTGCTGGAGCTGCGGCGTCATGGTCAGCTGTTGCGACAGCCTCAGTTGCAGGGACGGTTTCAGCATGCAAGCACTCTAACCGGACTTCTCAGAGGGAGAATCCTTCTCCTAGGTACACTTCCCGCACACTCTTATTCGACAAAATCTCGTCCGGCGAGCCCGATGCCATCAATGAGCCGTCGTTCAGGATATACGCGCGGCTGCAGATTCCCAGTGTCTCGCGCACATTATGGTCCGTAATCAGCACGCCGATATCGCGCTGGCTCAAATGGCGAATGATCCGCTGGATATCGAGCACCGATATCGGATCGACGCCGGCGAACGGCTCGTCGAGCAGCACGAACTTCGGCTCCACGGCGAGCGCGCGCGCGATCTCGACTCGACGGCGCTCGCCGCCCGAGAGGCTCACTCCGAGCGTATCGCGAACGTGGCCGATGTGCAGCTCTTCCAGCAGCTCTTCGAGCTTGGTCTGCCGAGCCGCGCGGTCGAGGTCCCGCCGTGTCTCAAGGATAGCGCGGATGTTGTCCGCTACGCTCAACTTCCGAAACACCGACGCCTCCTGCGGCAGGTAACCGAGGCCGAGCTTGGCGCGCCGGTGCACGGGCAGCTTCGTGACGTCGCGGCCGGCCAGGTGGATCCGGCCTTGGTCGCAGCGCACGAGCCCGACGATCATGTAGAAGGCCGTGGTCTTGCCCGCGCCGTTCGGGCCGAGCAGCCCGACGACCTCGCCGCTTTCGATCGACAGGCTCAGGTCTTTGACAACCTGGCGCAGTCGATAGCGCTTGGCCACTCCGAGCGCTTCCAGCCTGCTCATTGGGCCGCGTCGGGAGCAGCGGCTCGCTGCCGGATCGCGGCGAACCCGCACTCTGAAACCGCCTTCGCAATCGGCCGACCCAGATGTCACGCGCTCGGCCTGAAAGTCGTAGATGAGATCGCAGCCGAGGACTTCTCGCGCTGTCGAGCTGCACCGACGCGTCGCCGGTCATGCGCAGCGTGCGCGCGACGTAGTCGTACGACATCTTACCCGCGCGTCCCGTGATGCTTCTCTGGGTCGCTGCGTCCGTGTCGCTGAACGACACCGGCGCGCCTTCGAGCTCGCCGCGCGAGAGTTGCCGTTCCGCGAACGTGAACACGGCCGAGTCGGCTTCCATGACGGCGGTCTCGACCTCGAAGCGGACGTTGCCCGTGAAGCGCCACTCGCCTGCCTCGTCGAACTCGAAACCGGTGGCGAGCGCATCGTCGGCGACGATCGTGAGATCGCCCTGCGTGATCCGCGGCCCCTGCGCCCGCATCAGGTTCGTTGGCGCCGTCGAAGCATCAGCGGATCGGACGCGAACTGCAGCTCTTCGCCGTCGTCTTGCGCGCTGGCGGCGAGGGCGACGGCCAGCGTCGAGCGCGCAGAGGCGCGGAATGCTAAGGAAGGAACGTGCCATGTACTGGATTCTAGCTCCAGAGTCTGCCCCTTCAAGTCCGTGCGCAGGCCGATGGCGTCGAGTTGCCAGTCGCCGATACGGACTTCCACGGGGTCCTCCGACTCGGCTTTCGAGGTTTCGGGCCAGAAACTGCAGGTGCTCCGTGCGGATCGTCACAGGCCCGGAGCCATCGGCGGGCGCAGCTGCGGACCTCGACGCTGCCGACGAGGTCGAGCTGCGAGCCGTCCTTCGCGGCGCTCGCGGTGGCAGCGGACATGGCCCAGGCCGTTTCGTCCGTCGGACTGGTAGTCGACCTCGACGCCCGTGAGCTGCAGCCGCTCATCGCCGGGCAACTCGTCGAGCCGCTCGGCAACGACCCGGTACGTCACGCGGCCGTGCTCGTCGGTGCCGAGAAGCGCGCTCCGCGAATGTAATAGCCGAGCGGCTCCGCATCGCTCGATTCGCTCGACCGCCGGCGCGACCGCCTGCCGCTGCCACGTTGCCACCCACGTAGCGGCCGCGAGGATCGCGAGCACGATCATGACGACGGTATTGCGCACGAAGGACCTGCTCGGGCGGCACCGGCCGCCGACGGTCGATTGTACGCGATGCCCGGTGCGCGGCAACGTCTCGCGCGCATACGCTAGACTACGGCCTCCGAATACGACTCCCGTCACCATGGACCCGCGCGACATCGCCACATTGATCGAGCAGAACCTGCCGGGATCGAAGGCCCACGTGCAAACGGACGGCCAGGGTCACTACGAGGCCACCGTGATCTGCGCCGCCTTTGCCGGCAAGCGCAGCTTGCAGCGGCATCAAATGGTGTACGGCACGCTCGGTACGCGCGTCGGGCGCGAGATTCACGCGCTCGCGCTCGAGACGCTGACGCCCGAAGAGTCGCAGGCGCGGCCGCCGTCGGGCTGAGCGAGCGCCATGGACAAGCTAGCGATCGTTGGCGGCAAGCCGCTCGACGGCGAGGTTCGAATCTCGGGCGCGAAGAACGCGGCGTTGCCGATTCTCGCCGCCACGTTGCTCGCCGACGGTCCGGTGACGCTCGCGCAACGTTCCGAAGCTGAACGACATCGCCACCACGCTGAAGCTGCTGAAGCGCATGGGAGTCGCGGCCGAGCATCACGACGACGGCAGCGTGACCGTCGACGCTGCGGGCATCAAGGAATTCCTCGCGCCGTACGAGCTCGTCAAGACGATGCGCGCGTCGATTCTCGTGCTCGGCCCGCTGCTCGGCCGGTTCGGGCAAGCCGACGTGTCGTTGCCCGGCGGCTGCGCGATCGGCGCGCGGCCCGTGAATCTGCACGTCTTGGGGCTGCGCGCGATGGGTGCGTCGATCACGATCGACAACGGCTACATCCGGGCGCGCGCCGCGAAGCTCAAAGGCGCGCGCATCGTGCTCGACACCGTCACGGTGACGGGCACCGAGAACCTCATGATGGCCGCGGTCTGCGCCGAGGGTGAGACCGTCATCGAGAACGCCGCGCGTGAGCCGGAGATCGGCGACCTCGCCGCGTTCTTGAGGGCGATGGGCGCGAAGATCGAAGGCGCGGGCTCCGACACCATTCATATACAAGGAGTGCCCCGCCTGACGGGCGCGAGTACGACGTGATGCCCGACCGCATCGAGAGCGGCACGTATCTCGTCGCGGCTGCCATCACGGGCGGCCGAGTGCGGCTCACGCATACCGACCCGAAGCACCTCGACGCCGTGCTCCAGAAGCTCGCCGAAGCGGGCGCGACGATCGCGCTCGGCGCCGATTGGGTCGAGCTCGACATGCGCGGGCGCCGGCCGCAGGCCGTCGACATCAAGACGGCGCCGTACCCGGCGTTTCCGACGGACATGCAGGCGCAGTTCTGCGCGTTGAATGCCGTGGCCGAAGGCACGGCGACGATCACCGAGACGATCTTCGAGAACCGCTTTCAGCACGTGTTCGAGCTGCAGCGGCTCGGAGCCAACCTTTCGATCCAGGGCAACACCGTGATCGCGCGCGGGGTCGAGCGGCTCGCGGGCGCGCCCGTCATGGCGACGGACCTGCGCGCATCGGCGTCGCTAGTGCTGGCCGGGCTGCAGGCCGAGGGAACGACGCTCGTCGATCGCATCTACCACGTCGATCGCGGCTACGAGCGCATCGAAACGAAGCTTGGGTCGCTCGGCGCGGACATCCGCCGCGTCGCGCGTTGAGTCGTCAGCCGGCAGTTCGACGTTCCTCGAGCACGGCCTCGGTCTCGAATGGCGTACCGTTGCGGCGCACGACGCGAATCGTGATGCGCTCGCCCGGTTGCGCGCTCGCGACGAGAGTCATGGCTTGGCTGGCGCGTGAACATGCGCTCGCCGTCGATGTGCGTCAGGACGTCGCCGGCGCGCAGGCCGGCGGCCTCCGCGGGACCGCTGACGGCGGTGATGAGCACCGCCGAGCCGTCGTCGATGCCGAGCAGCCTCGCTTCGCCTGCCGGCAAGTCCTCCGGATCGTCGACGCCCAGATAGCCGCGGATCACGCGGCCGTGGGCGATGAGCTGCTGCATGACGCCGCGCACGAGATTGACGGGGATGGCGAAGCCTAGGCCTTCCGGCATCGTCCGGTCGTCGGCCTTGCCGATGACGGCCGTGTTGATACCGACGAGCTCGCCGCGAGCGTTGACGAGCGCGCCGCCCGAGTTGCCGGCGTTGATCGCGGCATCCGTCTGAATGAAGTCCTCGAATTGCGCAATGTCGAGGCTGCCGCGCCCCGTGGCGCTCACGATGCCCATCGTCACGGTCTGGCTGAGCCCCAGCGAGTTGCCGATCGCGAGCACGACGTCGCCGACCTCGAGCGTGTCGGAGCGGCCGAGCCGGATCTCGGGTAGGTCGGGCAGGTCGATCTTCAGCAGCGCGAGCTCCGTGTCCGGATCCTGGCCGACTAGCTGCGGCACGGCGACTCGGCCGTCGGCCAGCTGCACGCGAATCTCCTCGGCGTCGCGGATCACGTGCCAGTTCGTGACGACGTAGCCTTCGCGATCGATGACGACGCCGGAGCCGAGCCACGTGCCGCGCACCCTTCGCGGGAAGCCGCCGGGCGGCACTACGTCGTAGACGCGCACGGCGGAGATGTTCGCGACGGCGGCGGCGCTGGCCGCGACGGCCTCGGCGTAGCTCGCCGGTGCCGTGGCGGACGTCGATACGCGGCCGATGAGCTCGGGCCGCACGAGCACGGCGACGAACGCGAGAGCGAGGCCGATCGCAACCGATTGCGCGACGAAGGAAGCGACCCGGACGACCGGCGGCATGGCGGAAGTCTATCAGGCAGCCGCGGCCCGCTTTGTGGCCAAGCCGTTTGGCCGCTGTGTATAATGCCGCGCATCGCAGAAAACCGACCGCGCGGCGTACGAATGGAACACGTGCGACACCCGCGCGGAACTGGAAACTCAACGTGGTTGGTGAGGGAGGCTTCCTGATGCTTGACCCCCTCGGTCAAGGGGTGCTTTGTGGCTGAAAGCACCGGTTTCACTAGGCGACACTTCTTGACCGTCGCCACCGTCGTCACGGGCGGGGCCGGCGCGATCGCGACTGCCGATTCCGTTCGTGGCCTCCTTCAAGCCGAGCGCTCGAGCGCAGGCGCTGGGCGCCCCCGTCACGATCGATATCAGCAAGCTCGAGCCCGGCGCGATGACACGCGTCGAATGGCGTGGGCGGGCGATCTTCGTCGTCTACCGCACCGAGGAGATGCTCGGCACGCTGACGAAGGACGTCGCTATCCTCGAAGACCCAGACTCCGAAGACTCGGTGCAACCCGAATACGCGAAGAACCAGCACCGCAGCGTGCGCCCCGCGTTCTTGGTGCTCGAGGGCGTCTGCACGCACTTGGGTTGCGCGCCGCTGCCGCGCTTCGAAGTGGCACCTGCCGATCTCGGTGCAGAGTGGCCGGGCGGCTTCTACTGCCCCTGCCACGGCTCGAAGTTCGACCTCGCCGGCCGCGTGTTCGCCGGCGTCCCGGCACCGGCGAACCTTCCCGTGCCGCCGTACCGGTTCATCAACGACAACACGATCCTGATCGGCTCCGACACGGGTAACTCATAAATGGCGAGCACCGAAGCGGATGTCTTCGATCGGCTGGGCCGTGGCTTGAGCGCGCTCGGCGCGTGGATCGACGATCGTTTTCCGATGACGAAGCTCATCAAGGAGCACGCCACCGAGTACTACGCGT
The DNA here is from genome assembly GCA_963714705.1 of uncultured Gammaproteobacteria bacterium. Classification (GTDB taxonomy): domain Bacteria; phylum Pseudomonadota; class Gammaproteobacteria; order Steroidobacterales; family Rariloculaceae; genus FEN-1219. The sequence continues at coordinate 1,155,812 of CAVQPJ010000013.1, read as the reverse complement.
CGAAGAATTTCAACATCTGGTACGGCTTCGGCGTCATCGCCACGTTCGTGCTCGTGCTGCAGCTCGTGACGGGCATTTTTCTGACGATGAACTACAAGCCGTCGTCGGCCGAGGCGTTCGGTTCCGTCGAGTACATCATGCGCGACGTCGAGTGGGGGTGGCTGATCCGCTATCTGCACTCGACGGGCGCGTCGGCGTTCTTCATCGTCGTCTATCTGCACATGTTCCGCGGATTGCTGTACGGCTCGTACAAGAAGCCGCGCGAGCTCGTGTGGATCATCGGCATGTTCATCTACCTCGCGCTGATGGCGGAGGCGTTCTTCGGCTATCTGCTGCCGTGGGGCAACATGTCCTACTGGGGCGCGCAGGTCATCGTGTCGCTGTTCGGGGCCGTGCCCGTCGTCGGCAACGAGCTGGCCGAGTGGATTCGCGGCGACTTCTACATTTCCGACATCACGTTGAACCGCTTCTTCGCGTTCCATGTGATCGCGGTGCCGCTGATGCTCGTGCTGCTCGTCGTCGTCCATATCATGGCGCTGCACGAAGTCGGGTCGAATAATCCCGACGGCATCGAGATCAAGGAGCACAAGGGCCCCGACGGCAAGCCGATCGACGGCGTCGCCTTCCATCCGTATCACACGAGCAAGGATTTGGTGATCGTCATCGTTTTCTTGATCTTGTTCTCGGCGGTCGTCTTCTTCGCGCCGGACATGGGCGGCTACTTCCTCGAGCACGCGAACTTCGAGCCGGCCGATACGCTGCGCACGCCGGAGCACATCGCGCCCGTGTGGTACTTCACGCCGTTCTACGCGATCCTGCGCGCCGTGCCGGACAAGCGGCTCGGCGTCGCGCTCATGGGTTTGGCCGTGCTGCTGCCGTTCTTCCTGCCGTGGCTCGATCGATGCCGCGTGAAGTCGATCCGCTATCGAAGCTGGGTGTACAAGATCGCTCTGATGGGGTTCGCGGTCACGTTCGTGACGCTCGGCTACCTCGGTCTGCAGCCTGCGCTGGGTAATATCCCCACGTACTGCTTGATCTTCACGATCCTCTATTTCGCGTTCTTCGTGCTCATGCCGTTCTATACGCGCATCGAAAAAACCAAGCCGGTCCCGACGAGGGTCACGTAGTGAGAAACGTCGTCATCGCCTTTGTCCTCGGAATGGGCCTCGCTAGCGGCGCTGCCGCGCAGCATGAAGCCGCCCTCGAGCCGGCGAACAACAATATCGCGAACACGGCGTCGCTGCAGCGCGGCGCGAAGTACTTCGTGAACTATTGCCTGGGCTGTCACTCCGCGAAGTACGTTCGCTACAACAGCCTCGCCGAGGACTTGCAGTTGAGCGAGCAACAGCTCACCGACAACCTGATGTTCACCGGCGAGCAGGTGTTCGAGACGATGTCGAACGCCATGCGCCCCGAGGACGCCGTGCGCTGGTTCAAAGTCGCGCCCCCGGACCTGTCGCTGATCGCGCGCAGCCGCGGCACGGACTACATCTATACGTTCTTGCGTAGCTTCTACGCCGCTCCCGGTCGCCCGACGGGCGTGGACAACGTCGTCCTGCCCGGCACGGCGATGCCGCACGTGTTGTGGCAGCTGCAGGGCACACAACGCGCCGTGTTCGCCGAGCACGACGGCGTCCAGGAGATCGAAGGGCTCGAGCTGATTCGGCCCGGCGAGCTCGCCGCAAACGATTACGACAACGTCGTCCGAGACATCGTGAACTTCCTCGACTACATCGGGGAGCCGATCAAGCGCGAGCGGCAGCAGCTCGGCATACGCGTGATCGGGTTTTTGCTCGTATTCCTGCTGATCGCCTTCATGCTGAAGAAGGAAATCTGGAAGGACGTGAAATAGTCCTTCCGGATGCCTCTGCCACGCAAGTTAAGGAGATCCGTCGCATGACGGTCATCGCCAACCGTCGATCCGTGATGACGCTGTTCTCGAAACCCACCGATCCCTGGAGCCACCGGGCTCGGTTGGTTTTGGCCGAGAAGAGCATCGCGATCGACATCGTCGACGTCGACGACGGCAACCTGCCGGAGGATCTCCTCGATCTGAACCCGTACAGCAGCGTGCCGACGCTCGTCGACCGCGACCTCGTGCTGTACGACTCGCGCGTCATCATGGAGTACCTCGACGAGCGGTTCCCGCATCCGCCCCTGATGCCCGTGGACCCGGTGACGCGCGCGCAATTCCGCCTCGCGTTGTTCCGCATCGAGCACGACTGGTACTCGCTCGCTGCAGAGATCGTCGGCGGGCTCGAGCGCAAGCCGACGACGCGCGCCGTCAAGGCGCTCGAGGAGAGCATCTTGTCGAGCGTCGAGATCTTCGCCGCGAAGAAGTTCTTCTTGAGCGACGAGTTCTCGCTCGTCGACGCCACGATCGCTCCGATCCTGTGGCGGCTGCCGGTGTTCGGCATCAAGCTGCCGGCGCAGGCGCGGCCGATTCAACGCTACATGGACGACGTGTTCTCGCGCCCGTCGTTCCAGGCGAGCCTCACCGACATGGAGCGAGAGCTACGGCAGTAGCGAATTCTCCGACGAAGCAGCGCCCCTATCTTCTGCGGGCGATGCACGAGTGGATGCTCGACAACGGCTTCACGCCGCACCTCGTCGTCGACGCAAAACGCGAGGGTGTTCGCGTGCCGGAAGCGCACGTCAAGGACGGCAAGATCGTTCTCAACGTAAGTCCCACGGCCACGCGGGCGCTTAGTCTGGGCAACGACGCCGTGACGTTCGAGGCGCGTTTCGGCGGCGTGTCGCAGCAGCTCGTCATCCCCATCGCCGCGGTGCTCGGAATCTACGCGCGCGAGACAGGTCAGGGCATGGTCTTCGGCGAGGACGACGCGCCGAAGCCGTCACCCGAGGGCGACCAGCCTTCGCCCTCGCCGCCCCCGACGTCGCCGGCGGCCGGCGGCCGGCGGGCCAAGCTCAAGATCGTCAAATAACCTGATTAGTGCTCCGTGCGTTCATGCCCCTCCCGAGACCGTCGGCGCACAGAGGCGAAAAGGGGACGGATTTATTTTCTGCGCTGCTAGTGCGAAAAGGGGACGGATTTATTTTCTGCGCTGCTAGCGCAGGAGAAATGGACTTGCCTTCTTCACAGCGCGGAAAATAGATCCGTCCCCTTTTCGCCCGAAAATAAATCCGTCCCCTTTTCGCCCCCATGGCGGCGACGTGCGCCGACGAGCCGCAGGGACGCACTTCCGGCGTGTCTCGGGAGGGGCATCAACGCGCGGAGCACGGGCCCAACTAACGCGGCTCGAGCAGCTCCGCGTCGATGAGGTCGCAGAGGCAGTGAATGACCAGGAGGTGCACCTCTTGGATTCGGCACGTCCTGTCCGCGGGAACGCAGATCTCGATGTCGCCGTCGGTGAGGAGGCCCGTGATCGCGCCGCCGTCGCGGCCCGTGAGCGCGACGACCCGCATGCCACGTTCGTGCGCCGCGTGGATCGCCCGCACGACGTTTTCCGAGTTGCCCGACGTCGAGATCGCGAGCAAGCACGTCTGCGGGTTGGCCCAGCGCGCGAACCTGCTTCGCGAAGATTTCGACGAACGCGTAGTCGTTGGCGATCGAGGTCAACGTCGAGCTGTCGGTCGTCAGTGCGACGGCGGGTAGGCCCGGACGCTCCAGCTCGAAGCGGTTGAGCAACTCGCTCGAGAAGTGCTGCGCATCCGCAGCCGAGCCGCCGTTGCCGCAGCTCAGAACCTTGCCGTCCTCGAGCAGGCAGCGCGTCATAGACGCGGCAGCGGCGACGATTGCGGGAGCCAGCCCGATTGCGGCTTGTTTCGTCGCGATGCTGTCTTCGAAGTGCCGGCGTACCCGCTGTTCCATCGTGCCGCTCGAGTCCTAACGTCGCCGGCCACTCTGCCTCGAACGATGGCAACCTTCAACCAGCGGCTGTTTGCCTATTAGAGGCCACCTGCGTCGAAGGCGTTCTTGATCCATTGGAACTGCGGTTCCGGCGTGTCGATGGCGTCGAACGCGACCACGTCGAAACGAATGACGGCGTTTTGCCAGCTGGCATGACGCATGAGCAAGTGGCGCGTCGCCTGCACGATTCGACGACGTTTGTGGGCGTCGATGCTTTCGACGGCACTCGCGACGGCGCCGCGGCTGCGCGCGCGGACTTCCACGATGACGAGTGCACCGTCGTCGCGGCATACGAGGTCGATCTCGCCGAGCCGGCAACGATACCCGCGCGCGAGGATTTCGAGACCGTGCCGCTCGAGATGTGCGGCTGCGCGCGACTCCCAGAGTCGGCCCCGCGCAAGCTGCATTCAGCGCTCGCCGATGAGGCTGCCGGAGTCGATCGGTTGCAGACTCAGTATGTCCAGCGCGACGGGCCGGCCGCTCTGAAATTGCGCGAGCGGCAACACGCGCCGCACGCGGCCCTGCTCGTCGAGCGACAGATCGCCCGACAGCCCGCGCATCGACCACGGCGCGCCATCGTTCGCGTACAACGACGCGATGAGACCGTACGCGTCGAAGCCCATGCCGTAGAACCGCGCCAAGCTCGTGCGTGCCGGCCAGTAGGCTTGCAGGTCCGATCGAAGCGCGACGGCGTCGGCATCCGGTGAAACGAGCGCAGGCGTGTCGGCGAAGATGAAGCCGTTCAAATCGTTGTCGCGTGCGGTGTTGCCCGGATCGAAAATCTCGGCGTTGGCATAGACCGGAATGTCGCCGGCACCATAGAAACGCAGCTGCGAAGCGATCAGGCGTCCCGGCCGCGAGTCCGCGACGATGACGAAGACCATGTCGACATCTTCGCGGCGGCGTGCTTCGGGAAACTGCACGGGGACGCCGAGGTTAGCGGCGAGTCGCTGGTGGCGCTCGCGGCTGCGCGTTACGTTCAACAACGTCGCCGTCGGGCGAGAGAAATCCTGCAACGCCGGCTCGTAGCCGTACCAATCGAGTAACTCGCCGCCCGCGGCCTCGAATGCGGCCTGAAAATTGTCTCGAATTTGGTAGCCGCTTTGATTGCTCGGCACGAACGCAACGGCCGTTCGGGCACCGGTTGCGATCGCGGCCGCCGCGATTGCGCGCGCCTCGTCCTCGGGCGCCAACGCGAACTGGTAGAAGCTACTCGAGAACGTCGTGTCGTTGGTCGCGTAGTTGAGCGCCAGCGTCGGCACGAAGCCCGCTTGGCCGATGACCTCGTTGACCTCGGCGCGACCCAGCGGGCCGACGATGAAGTCGGCGCCGTCGAGCTGCGCCTGTAGGTACGCCTCGCTGGCGCCGAGCCGCGCCGAATCGTAGACGCGCAGGTTCGTCGCCGAGTTGTTGCGGTTGCGCAGGTGCGCGGCCATGAAGCCGTCGCGGATCGCGAGTGCGAACGTGCGCTGCGGTGATGACAGCGGCAGCAGCACGGCGATCTGCGACGGGAAAGCCGTCGAGCGTTGTGCTGCGAGAAGCTCGGCGAGCAGACCTGCGGCCGCCGGGTGCGACGGATACGTTTGTCGCCAGCCGAGCAACGAGCGACGGAGGTCCGAGCCCGTGCTCCCAGTAAGGGGTGCCAAGGCGAGCCACCCGTCGACGACAGAGTCCCCGGTCGCGGCCGCCGCGGGCACCGCAGGCGAGGCGCTAAACCCATCCCAGATCATGCGTTGGTTCGCGAGAATCGCGTCCGCGTCCGTGAGCCAGACCTCGCGCTCGACGAGAGCGCGGACGGCTTCGACGGGCCTGCCGACACGGAACAGTGCTTGGCCGCGCACGGCGGCTGCATCGCGCTGCGGCTGCTCGGGTAGCGCTTGCGGCAGCGTGGCGAGCATGTCGAGCGCGGCTTGCGGCCGGCCCTCGGCCAGCTCCAGTCTTGCGAGCAGCACCGTGCTCGCCTGTTGCTGCGCGACGGTTGCGCCGCTGCGCGCATCCGTGACGCGGCGCCGGGCGAGCGCCGTATCGCCGTACTCGGCGGCGAGCCGTGCGGCTTCCAGCAGGAAGTCGATGCGAGCTGTGCCGCTCGACGCGGCCGCAAGTTGTGTATAGAGATCCGCCGCGGTCGCCAAGCTGCCGGATTCGGCCGCGGCGCGCGCGCGCTCCTCGAGTGCCGCGGTATCGCGCGTCGGCCGTTCGGTGGGCGTCAACGACGTGCACGCGGCGCACGCCGCGAGCAGCAGCGCGAGAACCGTTCTGGCTGGGCGCCTCAACGCGCTTGTAAACTGGCTGTCGTTCATGGGCATGTTGGTCGGCGGTCTATGGCGGACACCGGAAAAAATCGCGGCAGGCTTTACGTCGTGGGTACGCCGATTGGCAACGTGGATGACCTGAGTCCGCGAGCCCGCGACGTCCTTGCGAAGGCCGATGTCATTGCGGCCGAGGATACCCGCCACACTCGGGGATTGCTATCGCGAATCGGCGTCGAATCGCGACTTATCGCGTATCACGAACATAACGAGGCCGAGCGTGTGCCCACCTTGCTCGAGCACCTCGAGAAGGGAGAGTCCGTCGCGCTCGTCAGCGATGCGGGCACGCCGCTGATCAGCGATCCAGGTTGGAGGCTCGTCAGCGCGGCGCAAGACGCGGGTATCGTCGTCGTGCCGATCCCCGGGCCATGCGCAGCGATTGCGGCGTTGTGCATCTCCGGCTTGCCGACCGATCATTTTTCGTTCGAAGGGTTCTTGCCGCGGCGCGAAGGTGCTCGTGCCGCGCGCCTCGACGCGTTGCGGCGCGAGCGGCACACGATCGTGCTCTACGAAGCCGTTCACCGCATCGCGGAAACGCTCGCTGCGCTCCGCGACGCGTTCGGCGCTGACCGTCGCGCGGCGATCGCTCGCGAGCTCACGAAGACGCACGAGCAGATCGCGACGGGCACGTTGGCCGAGCTCGCCGAGCGCTTGGGCTCGAGCATTCCGCTGCTCGGCGAATTCGTCGTCGTCGTCGCGGGCGCAGCGGCGGCGGCGCCGGACGAGACCGAGGCCGAGCGCGTTTACGCGCTGCTCGCGGCCGAGCTCGCTCCCGACCAGGCATTGAAGCTCGCGGCTGCCGTGACGGGCGTATCGCGCAACGTGCTCTACCGCCTGACTCGGACTTAGCCCGTCGAGCACATCGCGCTGCGAGTACACTAGCGGCGGGAGTCGGCTGGGCAGCCGCTGGGGGTCACTCCCTGGAGGAAAGTCCGGGCTCTATTGGGCAGGGTGCCAGGTAACGCCTGGGAGGCGCGAGCCTACGGAAAGTGCCACAGAAAATATACCGCCGGGCAGCAATGGCTCGGTAAGGGTGAAATGGTGCGGTAAGAGCGCACCGCGCACGTGGTAACACGTGCGGCACGGTAAACCCCACCCGGAGCAAGACCGAATAGGGGAGCGCTAAGTGTGCCCACACGAGCTCCCGGGTAGGTCGCTACAGGTGCGCGGCGACGCGCATCGCAGAGGAATGGCTGCTCTCGACAGAACCCGGCTTATAGGCCGACTCCCTCTCTACTTCGTCGACCGCCCCGGGCGCGAGCGCCGCGCGAGGGCTCTTCCGAGACACGCCGGAAGACCGTCCCTGGGGCTCGTCGGCGCACGTCCCTGTGCGCCGACGGTCTCGGAAGAGCCCTCGCGCGTCACTCGCGCCCGGGGCTGCCGCTTCATCCGCTTGCTGAATGAGCAGCGCCCGCATCATTGATCAGAATCGCGCCGCCGGTCCGCCAGAATCGCCGCGGACAATGCCTCCATCGAAGGTCGTGGGAGGCAGTCGTGACTTCCGCATCTGCGCCGAGGTGTGCGTCGTCGGTAACTGTCGATCAGTTCTCATTTTTCCCGCGCGCTTCGTTGACAGTGGGCCGCGCGCGTATATAGTGTCACGACGTGGGGAAAAGTGGGCGAGAATGGGCCTGGCGGTCTGGCTATGTTTCGCGGAGCAACCAAAGTCACCCTCGACGCCAAGGGACGGATGGCAATCCCGAGCCGCTACCGGGAGCGCCTTCTAACCGTGGCCGCGGGGCGTTTGGTCGCCACCGTCGATCGAGACTACTGCCTGCTCCTCTATCCACTGCCCGATTGGGAGGAGATCGAACGTAAGTTGGTGCGCCTGCCGACGCTGAACAAGCAAGTGCGGCGCTTACAACGTTTGATGGTGGGGTACGCCACCGAGCTCGAGATGGACGGCCACGGCCGCGTGTTGCTGCCGCGCGAGCTGCGCGAATTCGCAGGGCTCGATCGGCAAGCAATGCTCATCGGTCAGGGCAACAAATTCGAGCTTTGGAACGACGAACGTTGGAGCAAGCGCCGCGATGAGTGGCTAGCTGACGACGAAGGCGAAGAAGCAGGTCTACCACAAGAACTCGAATCGCTGTCTCTGTAGAGCATACCGCCGGTGACCAGCGCACCTGGACATCAGCCCGTGCTGCTCCAGGAAGCGCTCGAAGGTTTGTCGTTGCGGGAAGACGGATGGTACGTCGATGCGACCTACGGACGCGGCGGGCATAGCGCCGAGATATTGGCGCGGCTTGGACCACAGGGACGGTTACTCGCTTTGGACAAAGACGCGGACGCGGTGGCTGACGCTCGCGAGCGGCTCGGGCGCGATCCGCGCTTCCGGATCGAGCACGCCGGCTTCGAAGACCTCGCCGCCGTTGCAGCTCCTTGGCTCGAAGCTCGTCGGCCGGCCGGCGTCCTTTTCGACCTCGGGGTCTCGTCGCCGCAGCTGGATGAGCCTTCGCGCGGCTTCAGCTTCGCGCACGACGGACCTTTGGACATGCGTATGAACCGCGCGCACGGGCTCGACGGCCGCCGAATGGCTCGCGAACGTTTCACAGCAAGAGCTCGCCGACGTGCTGTTTCGCTACGGCGAGGAGCCACGCGCTCGCCAGATCGCGGCCGCGATCGTGCGGGCGCGCGCGACGGCGCCCCTCACGACGACGCGCGAGCTCGCGAGCCTCGTCGCGGCCCACGCGGGCCGGCAAGCCGGGCGTGCGCGCATTCACCCGGCGACGCGCACGTTCCAGGCGATTCGCATCGCGCTCAACGACGAGCTCGGCGCGCTCGAGCGCGCGCTCGTGCAGTGCGTCGAGTTGCTCGACGAGCGTGGACGGCTCGTCGTCATCAGTTTTCATTCGCTCGAGGACCGCATCGTCAAGCGGTTCATGGCGCGCGAAGCGCGCGGCGACGAGGCGTACGCGGGGCTGCCGAACATTCCGCCGCATGCGCGGCCGCGCCTAGAGCTCGTCGGCAAGCTCGTGCGCCCCGGCGCAGCCGAGGTCGAGCGCAACTCTCGCGCGCGAAGCGCACGGCTGCGCGTCGCCGAGCGCACACCGCTCGAGCAGGCCGCATGAGCAAGCAGCTACTCGAGTTCGCCGGCGTGCTCGCGCTCGCCGCTTGCGTCGTCGCGTCGGGAATCTGGATCGTCGACGTCGAGCATCGGTCGCGGCAGCTGTTCATCCAAGCCGAGAGCCTGAGCCGCGAGCTCGACCAGTTGCAGATCGAATGGGGGCGGCTGCAGATCGAGCAAAGTACGTACGCGACGCATTCGCGCATCGAGCCGCTCGTGCGCCAGCGGTTGCAATTGACGGAGCCGAGCGACGACCAGCTCGTGGTCGTCGTCGAGCCCGCGCGTTGACACGATGAGAACAAGCGGCCAAGACGACGGTGGCTGAGCGTGCGCGCTGGCGCAGTGCGGTGCTGCTCGTCGGGTTCGCGCTCTGCGCGGCCGCGCTCGAAGGGCGCATTCTCTATCTCCAGCTCGTCGACAAGGACTTTCTGGCCGAGCAGGCCAACGATCGCCACCTGCGCACGGTGCAGATCTCGGCGCACCGCGGCTCCCTGACGGATCGGCATGGCGAGCCGCTCGCCGTCAGCACGCCCGTCGACACGATCTACGCCAATCCGAAAGAGCTCAAGTCCGCGCTCGACCGGCTCGGCGAGCTCGCCGCGGCCGCTCGATCAGGACGAGGAATGGCTCGCGCGGCGCATCACGAGCAACCTCGATCGCGAGTTCGTGTACCTCGACCGGCGCGTCGTCGCCGGCGAAGGCGCAGCGGGTTCTCGGTCTCGGCTGCCCGGCGTCGGCACGCTCCGCGAGTACCGCCGCTACTACCCCGCCGGCGAGGTCACGAGCCACGTCGTCGGCTTCACGGACATCGACGACCACGGTCAGGAAGGCCTCGAGGCCGCCTTCGATCATTGGCTCAAGGGAGAGCCCGGCAGCAAGCGGGTGCTACAGGACCGGCGCGGTCAAGTCGATCCCGACGTCGAGCTGCTGCGCGCTGCTCGACCCGGCCGCGATCTGCGCACGAGCATCGATCTGCGGTTGCAGTACCTCGCGTACCGCGAGCTCAAGGCCGTCGTCGACGATAGCGGCGCGCGCTCGGGCTCGGTCGTCGTGCTCGACCCGCGCACCGGCGAAGTGCTCGCGATGGTCAACCAGCCGTCGTACAACCCGAAGCCGAGCGGTCGCAGTATCGGCCCGAAACTTATCGCAACCGAGCCGTCACGGACATCTTCGAGCCCGGCTCGAGCTTCAAGCCGTTCGTCATGGCAGCCGCGCTCGAGAGCGGCGACTACAACCCGCGGACGCTGATCGACACTCGCCGGCGCGATCTCGATCAACGACTTGCATCATCACGAGACCCCCAGAATCTCGGCCGCATCGAGCTCACGACCGTGCTCGCGAAGTCGAGCAACGTCGGTGCCGCGCGCGTCGCGTTGACGATGGAGCCGCAAGGCGATCTCCGACGTGCTGACGCGGTTTCGGGATCGGCCGGCTCACCGACAGCGCGTTCCCAGGCGAGTCGGCCGGGCGTGCTCGACGACCCCAAGCACTGGCGCACGATCGGCCAGGCGACGCTGTCCTACGGCTATGGAGTTGCCGTCACGACGTTGCAGCTCGCGCGTGCCTACGCCGCGATCGCGGCCGACGGCATCGCTGCGGCCCGTGTCGCTGCTCGCGCTCGACGAGGCGCCGCCGGGGGAGCGCGTGATCTCCGCCGAGACCGCCGCCGATCTGACCTCGATGCTCGAAGCCGTCGTCTCGCCGGACGGCACCGGGCACCGCGCGGCCGTCCGCAACTTCCACATCGCGGGCAAGACCGGCACGACGCAGAAGGCCGGCGTCGGCGGCTACGACGACGACCGGCACGGGGCGATCTTCGCGCGGCTTCGCTCCCGCGACGCGAGCCGCGCCTCGTCGTCGTCGTCATGATCGACGAGCCGCAAGGAGCCGCGTACCACGGCGGCGACATCGCGGCGCCCGTGTTCGCCAACATCGTTTCCGGCGCGCTGCGCGTGCTCGCGGTGCCGCCCGATGCGCTGCCCGCGCCGCCGCTCGACCGTGGTTGCGCAAGCGCAGGTGAGGCCATGATGGCCGCGCTCGCTCGGCGCGCCGCGGACGCTCGGTGACCTGCTCGGCTCCGGCGCGGGCCGCTACTGCGCGCCTCGAGATCACGGACCTGACGCTCGACAGCCGTGCGGTGCGGCCCGGCGCCGCGTTCGTCGCGGTGCGCGGTGCCGCGCGAGCACGGTCTCACGTACGCGCGACAGGCGCTCGAGCGCGGCGCCGCCATCGTGCTCTACGAGCCCGACTCGGGAAGCGGCGAGCCGCCGCAGCCGAGCCTCGCCGTGCCGAACTTGAAAGCGCGGCTCGGCGAGCTCGCGCGCGCGTTCTACGCGGCGGCGGCGAGCCGCACGATCGTCGGCGTCACGGGCACGAACGGCAAGACGACGGTCGCCTACCTGCTCGCGCAGGTATTGAGCCAGCCGCGGGCGCCCTGCGCGCTACGTCGGCACGCTTGGGTTACGGCGTGCCGCCGGCGATCACGGCGCACGGGTTGACGACGCCCGACTACGCTCACGCTGCACCGCGAGCTCGCGGAGCTCGGCGCACCGCGCGTCGCGATGGAAGTGTCGTCGCACGCGCTCAAGCAGGAGCGCGTCGCCGGCCTCGAGTTCCACACGGCCGTGTTCACGAATCTCACGCGCGATCATCTCGACGAGCACGGCGACCTCGCGAGCTACGGCGACGCGAAGCGCAAGCTGTTCACGACTGCCGGGCTTGAAGTACGCCGTGCTGAACGCCGACGACCCGTTCGCGGCGACGATCGCCGCAGCATCTGGCGCCGGGCTGCACGCTCGTGCGCACGAGCATCGCGCAGCTCGGCCGTCGAGCTGTCGGCGCGCCTCAAGCGCGCCGATCTCGAGCGGCGTCGAGCTCGACATCGCGGGCAAGTTCGGCGCCGGCTCGGCTCGACGTCGAAGCTCATCGGTGCGTTCAACGCCGAGAATCTGCTGTCGGCGCCTCGGCGCGCTGGTCGCGCAAGGCATGGCGTTGCCGGCGGCGTGCGCCGGCGCTCGGCGCCGCGAAGCCGGCGCCGGGCCGCATGGAAGTGCTCGGCGGGCCGCCGCGACCGGCCGTGGGTCGTCGTCGACTACGCGCACACGCCCGACGCATTGCACGCGCGTGCTGACGACGCTCGAAGCGCGCCGTCGTCGGCGAGCTCTGGTGCGTGTTCGGCTGCGGCGGCGACCGCGATCGCGGCAAGCGGCCGCTGATGGGCGCCGTCGCCGCGGATCTCGCCGACCGCATCGTGCTGACCGACGACAACCCGCGCAGCGAGGATCCCGGCTGCGATCGTCGACGACATTCGCGCCGGTCTCGGCGATCACCCGCGCGTCAACGTCATTCACGACCGCCGCACCGCGCTGAAGACCGCCATCGAGCGCGCGCGGCCCGGCGACGTCGTGCTCGTCGCGGGCAAAGGTCACGAAGCGGAGCAGCTCGTCGGCGCCGAGCGGCGCGCGTTCAGCGACCGCGCCGTCGTCGCCGAGCTGCTCGGAGTGCGCGCCGTGATGGCGCGAACGCTGGCCGCCGTCGCGCGCGAGGTGCAGGGCCGGCTCGTCGGCGTCGATCAGTCGTTCGGCGCTGTGACGACGGACACGCGCGCGCTCGGCCCGGGCTCGTTGTTCGTCGCGATCCCCGGCGATCGTTTCGACGGCAACGACTTCGTCGAGCGAAGCGCTCGACGAAAGGCGCCGCCGGCGCGCTCGTGTCGCGGCTCGCTGCGTCGCCGCTGCCGCAGATCGAAGTGCGCGACTCGCGCCGCGCGCTCGGTGCGATGGCGCGCGCGTGGCGCGCCTCGTTCTCGATTCCGGTCGTTGCCGTGACGGGCAGCAGCGGCAAGACGACGGTCAAGGAGCTCATCGCCGCGATCCTTGGGCGTGAGCCGCTCGATCTGCGTGACGCAGGGCAACCTGAACAACGACATCGGCGTGCCGCTGACGCTGATGCGGCTCACGGCCGAGCACGACTGCGGTCGTCATCGAGCTCGGCGCCAACCATGCCGGCGAGATCGACTACCTCGCGAGCCTCGCGCAGCCGACGGTCGGCGTCATCACGAACGCCGCCGCGGCGCACCTCGAAGGCTTCGGCTCGCTGCGCGGCGTGTGCGTCGCCAAAGGCGAGCTGCTCGATCACCTGCCGCGTGCCGGCACGGCGGTGCTGAACGCCGACGATCAGTTCCGCAGCGATTGGGTCGCGCGCTCGCGCTGCGAGTTCACGGTCACGTTCGGCTTCGCGGCGAACGCCGACTGCCGCGTGCTCGGCGAGCCGCACTTCTTGGCGACCGGCTCCGAGTTCCGCATGCGGTTGCCCGACGGCGAGGAGGCCGACGTCTGGTTGCCGCTGCTCGGCCGTCAGAACGTCGCGAACGCGCTCGCGGCCGCGGCCGCCGCGCAAGCCGTCGGCGCGAGCACCGAAGACATCGTCGCCGGGCTCGCGCGCGCGGCGCCGGTGCGCGGCCGCCTGCGCGCCGTGGCGGGTCGCAACGGCGCCACGATCATCGACGACAGCTACAACGCCAATCCCGGCTCCGTGCATGCCGCGCTCGACCACCTCGCGCGCTTGAGCGGGCGCCGCATTCTCGTGTTCGGCAACATGGCCGAGCTCGGCCCGACGGCGCCGGCATTGCACAAAGAGATCGGCGAATACGCGCGCGGCCGCTGCGACCTGCTGTTCGCGATCGGCGACCTCGCGAGCGAAGCGGCCGCGGCGTTCGGCGCCGACGGCCGCCGCGTCGCCGACATCGACGCAGCGCGTGCGGCGCTCGATCCCTTGCTCGGCAGCGACGTGACCGTGCTCGTCAAGGGTTCGCGCGTCATGGGGCTCGATCGCCTGGTTAGGACGCTCGAGAACGAGCCGCCGAGGGCGAGCTAGATGCTGATCTACGTCACCGATTATCTGACGCAGATCTACTCGGGCTTCAACGTCTTCAGCTATCTGACGACGCGCGCGATTTTGGGCGCATTGACGGCGCTCGTCTTGTCGTTCGCGTTCGGTCCGTACTTGATTCAGCGCCTCCAGATGCAGCGCATCGGCCAGCAGATTCGCCAGGTCGGTCCCGAGAGTCATTTTCCGAAAGCCGGCACGCCGACGATGGGCGGTGCGCTGATCCTGCTCGCGATCGCGATCAGCACGCTGCTGTGGGCGAACCTGAGCAACCGGTTCGTACTGCTCGCGCTCGGCGGCACTTTGTTCTTCGGCGTCATCGGATTCGTCGACGACTACAAGAAGGTCGTCCTGCGCAACTCGAACGGCTTGAGCGTGCGCGCGAAGCTCTTCTGGCAAACCGTCGGCGCGTTCGGGCTCGCCGTGTTGTTCTACGTGACGGCCGAGAACCCAGCCGTCGAGCACGCGCTTGCTGATCCCGTACCTCCCCGGCATCAGCATTCCGCTCCTCGCCGTCGGCTACGTGCTGTTCACGACGCTCGTGCTCGTGTTTTTCAGCAACAGCGTGAATCTGACCGACGGCCTCGACGGCCTCGCGATCATGCCGGCCGTGCTCGTCAGCACGGCGCTCGGCATCTTCGCGTACGCCGCCGGCAACGTCATCTACTCCTCTTACCTCGGGATCCCGTACGTCGCGGGATCCGGCGAGCTCCTGGTTTTCTGTGCGGCCCTGGCTGGCGCCGGCTTGGGCTTCTTGTGGTTCAACACCTACCCCGCGCAAGTCTTCATGGGCGACATCGGTGCGCTAGCACTCGGTGCCGCTCTGGGGCTCGTTGCGGTCGCGGTGCGGCAAGAACTGGTGCTGTTCATCATGGGCGGAGTATTCGTCGTCGAATCCGTCTCAGTCATCATCCAGGTTGCCTCCTACAAGATGACCGGCCGGCGCATTTTTCGCATGGCGCCGCTACACCATCACTTCGAGCTCAAGGGTTGGGCCGAGCCCAAAGTGATCGTGCGCTTTTGGATCATTACCGTGATCTTGGTGCTCATCGGCTTGGCCAGTTTGAAGATTCGTTGATGTTTGCAACCGCGCTCACGCTCGAGAGTCCGCGTCGGCGGCGGAAAGGCGTAGAGCCGAAGCGAAAGGAATCGGCGGTGCGAAACGCCGCGGCGAAACACAGTCTCATCGTCGGCCTCGGCGCTACGGGGGCCGCAGTTGCGCGCTATTTGACGGCACGCGGCGAACGCGTGCGCGTCATCGACAGCCGCGCCGATCCGCCGGGGCTCACGGAGCTGCGCGCGGCACTGCCCGGGGTCGACGTGTCGCTCGAGACGCTCGACGCGCGCTGGCTCGACGGGGCGAGCCGCGTGCTGCTTTCGCCGGGGCTGCCGTACGACTTGCCGCTCGCCGTGGAGGCGCGCCGCCGCGGGCTCGCCGTCATCGGCGACGTCGAGCTGTTCGCGCTCGCTGCGCGTGCACCTGTGATCGCGGTGACGGGCAGCAACGGCAAGAGCACGGTGACGACGCTGGCATCGAAGATCCTTTCGTCGCAAGGGCTGCGGGCGCCGGCAGGCGGCAACCTTGGGCCGCCCGCGCTGGATCTCTTGGGCGGCGAAGCGGACGCGTACGTGCTCGAGATCTCGAGCTTCCAGATGGAAACGACGGACAGCTTGGCGCCGGTCGCGGCCACGGTGCTCAACGTCTCGGCGGACCATCTCGACCGGCACGGCACGCTCGAGCGCTACGCCGAGCTCAAGGAGAAGCTGCTTGAAGGCGGCCGAGCACGCGGTCGTCAACGCCGACGATCCGCTCGTCGCGGCGATGGGCTCTCGTCACGCGCGCGTCGTGCCGTTCTCGGTGCGCAGCGAGCTTGCGCAGGGCTATTCGGTCGTCGTGACGGAAGGCGAGCGCTGGCTCGCCCGCGACCGCGAGCCGCTGCTGCGCTCGTCGGAGCTCGGAATCCGTGGGACGCACAACGAGGCGAACGCGCTCGCGGCACTCGCGCTGACGGAGTCGCTCACGACGAATATCGAACCGGCGCTCGAGGTGCTGCGCACGTTCGCGGGCTTGCCGCACCGTTGCCAGCGCGTCACCGAGCGCAAGGGCGTCACGTTCGTCGACGACTCGAAAGGCACGAACGTCGGCGCCACGCTCGCGGCGCTGAACGGGCTCGCCGGCCCGCTCGTGTTGATCGCGGGGGGCTTGGGCAAGGGCCAGGACTTCCGAGCGCTCGCGGCCGGCGCGCGCGGCAAGTTGCGGGCGGCAGTGCTGATCGGCGCGGCGGCTGACGAGCTCGAGCGCGTGCTCGCGCCGATCTGCGAGACGGTGCGAGCGACGAGCATGGACGATGCCGTCACGCGCGCCGCAGCGCTCGCGCAGCGCGGCGACACGGTCTTGCTGTCGCCGGCGTGCGCGAGCCAGGACATGTTCCGCGACTATCGCGAGCGCGGCGAACGATTCGCGCGCGCCGCGCTGGAGCTGCCGCCGTGAGCGCCGTCGTCAAGCCGAGCCCCGTCGCTTTCGATGCCGCACTGATCTGCGCAGTCGTCGGCTTGGTCGCGATGGGCACGATCATGGTCACCTCGGCGTCGGTGTCGATCGTCGAGGGCGAGCCGCTGCATTACCTCGTTCGTCATCTCGGCGCCTTGGGGCTCGGGCTCGGCGCGTCTCGCGCTCGTCGTCTCGGTGCCGACGGATCTCTGGTATCGGCTCAATTGGCTGCTCCTCGTCGTCGGCCTGGGGCTGCTCGTGCTCGTGCTCGTGCCGGCGTTCGGCCACGCCGTGAACGGCAGCCGCCGCTGGCTGCTCGCCGGACCCATCACGGTCCAGGCTTCGGAGCCGGCGCGACTGTGCCTGCTGCTCTATCTCGCGAGCTATGCCGTGCGCCGCTCCGCCGAGCTCGGAGAAAGCCTGAATGGCTTGGTCAAACCGCTGCTCGTCGTCGGAGCGGCGGCGGTGCTGCTGCTGCTCGAGCCCGACTTCGGCGCGACCGTCGTGCTCGGCGCCACGGCGCTCACGGTGCTGTTCATCGGCGGCGCGCGCCTGCGCGATCTTCTGCTCGCGCTCGTCGTCGGCGGAGGCGTGCTGACGGTCATCGCGTTCTCGGCCGACTATCGCGTCGTGCGGCTCATGTCGTTCCGCGATCCGTGGGGCGATCCGCTCGCGACCGGTTATCAGCTGACGCAGGCGTTGATGGCGATCGGCCGCGGCGAGTGGGGCGGCGTCGGCTTGGGCGAGAGCGTCCAGAAGCTCTTCTACTTGCCCGAGGCGCATACGGACTTCGTGTTCGCCGTGCTCGTCGAGGAGCTCGGCTTCGCGGGTGCCACACTCGTGATTGCGCTCTTCTGCACCGTCGTCTACCGCGCCATCGTGCTCGGCCGCGAAGCGATGCGCAGCGGCATGCAGTTCCAAGGCCTCGTCGCGACGGGCATCGGCGTCATGCTCGGCTTCGAAGCGTTCGTCAATATCGGCGTCAACTCCGGGCTGCTTCCGACGAAGGGATTGCCGTTGCCGCTGATCAGCTACGGCCGCGCGAGCACCGTCGTCACGCTCATCGCGCTCGGGTTCTTGGTGCGCATTCACCACGAGCTGTACGGCGGCCAGAAGCGGCTCGTGCAGCGAGGCCACGTCCGATGAGCCGCGGCCCGATCATGATCATCGCGGGCGGCACGGGCGGGCACGTTTTCCCCGGCATCGCCGTTGCGCAGGCGTTACGCGCGCGCGACTTCGCCGTCGTATGGCTCGGCACGCAGCGCGGAATCGAAGCGCGCGTCGTGCCCGCAAACGGCATCGAGATCGAATGGATCACGATCGCTGGCGTCCGCGGCCGCGGGCTTGCCGCTTACCTGAGCGCGCCGTTCCGCGTGGTCGCGGCTGTCGCGCAAGCGCTCGCCGCGCTGCGCCGGCGTAATCCGACCGCCGTGCTCGGGATGGGAGGGTTCGTCGCCGCACCGGGCGCCATCGCGGCGTGGCTCACGCGCAGGCCACTCGTGCTGCACGAGCAGAACTCCGTGGCCGGGACGACGAACCGGCTGCTCGCGCCGCTCGCCGCGAGGATCTTCACGGCGTTTCCGGACACCTTCCCGGCTTCCGCGCGCGTCGAGGTCGTCGGCAATCCCGTGCGCGACTCGATCGCGCCGGGCGATGCCCCGCGCGAGCGGCTCGGTGCGCGCCGCGGCGCGCGCCGCCGGCTGTTCGTCATCGGCGGCAGCCAAGGCGCGCGCGCTCTTGAATAGAACGCTGCCTCTGGCGCTGGCCGAGCTGCCGCCGGAGCGGCGGCCCGACGTCTGGCACCAGGCTGGGCGGCTCGGTGTCGACGAGGCGCGCGCGGCCTACGCGTCCGCCGGCGTCGAAGCGCGCGTCGACGCGTTCGTCGACGACATCTCCGCGGCGTTGCAGTGGGCCGACCTCGTCGTCGCGCGCGCGGGCGCAAGCACGCTCTCCGAGCTCGCGATCGTCGGCGTCGGCGCGATCCTCGTGCCCTTGCCGACCGCGATCGACGACCACCAGACCATGAACGCGCGCCACTTCACACGGCGCACGGCGCCGGGGTCGCCGATCGCGGAGCGGGACCTCGCGCCGGCGGCGCTCGCGCAGCTGCTCGCAGGCTGTCTCGGCGACCTCCCGCGCTTGATCGCGATGGCGGAGGCCGCGCGCAGCGAAGCGAAGTCGATGCGGCCGATCGAGTCGCGCGCGCCTGCGTCGAGCTGTCGGAGGTGCGCGCATGAAGGACGCGCATGGGCCGCATCCGCAACATCCATTTCGTCGGCATCGGCGGCGCCGGCATGGCCGGCATCGCCGAGGTGCTGCTGAATCTCGGTTACTCCGTCAGCGGCACGGATCTCAAGCTCACGAGCGTCACGGAACGGCTGCGCTCGCTCGGCGCGCGCGTCGCCGAGGGCCACGCGGCGGAGAACCTCGGCGACGCCGACGTCGTCGTCGTCTCGAGCGCCGTGGCCGCCGACAATCCCGAGATCGTCGCCGCGCACGCGCGCCGCATCCCCGTCGTGCGCCGCGCCGAGATGCTGGCGGAGCTCATGCGCTTCCGCTACGGCATCGCGATCGCCGGCACGCACGGCAAGACCACGACGACCAGCCTGATCGCCAGCGTGCTCGCCGAGGCCGGCGTCGATCCGACGTTCGTGATCGGCGGCCGGCTAGCGAGCGCCAACGCCAATGCGAAGCTCGGCCTCGGCCGTTATCTCGTCGCCGAGGCCGACGAGAGCGACGCCTCGTTCCTGCACTTGCAGCCGATGATCGCCGTCGTCACGAACATCGACGCCGATCACCTCGGCAGCTACGAGAACGATCTCGGCCGCTTGAAGCAGGGCTTCCTCGAGTTCCTGCACAACCTGCCGTTCTATGGATTGGCCGTCATGTGCAGCGACGACGCCAACACGCGCGAGCTGATTCCGTCGCTGGGTCGGCGCGTCGTGAGCTACGGCTTCGGCGAGCGCGCGGACATCCGCGCGTTAGGCGTCGAGCGCAACGGGCTCAAGACGCGCTTCAAGGTCGAGTCGAAAGAGCGGCCGAGGCCGTTGACCGTCGAGCTCAATCTGCCCGGGCGTGCACAACGTGCTGAACTCGCTGGCAGCGATCGCCGTGGCGGCGGAGCTCGAGATCGACGATGCGCCGCTCAAGAAAGCGCTCGCCGAGTTCTCCGGCGTCGACCGCCGGCTTGCAGGTGCAAGGCACGGTGACGACGGCCGTCGGCCGCGTGACGTTCGTCGACGACTACGGCCACCACCCGACGGAGCTCGCCGCCACGATCGCGGCGGCGCGCGACGCGTGGCCCGGCCGGCGGCTCGTCGTCTGCTTCCAGCCGCACCGCTACACGCGAACGCTCGCGCTGCTCGACGACTTCGCGCAGGTGCTGTCGACCGTCGATGCGCTGATTCTCACGAACGTCTACTCGGCCGGCGAGACGCCGCTCGCCGGGGCCGACGGCAAGTCGCTCGCGCGCGCCGTTCGCGTGCGCGGCGCCGTCGAGCCGATCTTCATCGAGGACTTGAGCGAGCTGCCCGCGGCGCTCGCGCAGATACTCCAGGCCGACGACGTCGTGCTGACGCTCGGCGCGGGCAGCATCGGCGCCGTCGCGCCCACGCTGCCGCGCGCACTGGCGGCGCGCACGAGCGTCGGAGTGCAGAAGTGAGCGCCGTGCGAAACGATGCGACATCGGTCGAAGTGCTCGCGCAACGAGCCGCTGCGCAAGCACACCTCGTGGCGCGTCGGCGGTCCCGCGGATCTGTTCTATACGCCGTCGACGCTCGAAGCGTTGCGCCGGATTCTCGCGGAGCTGCCGGCGGCGACGCCGGTGCACTGGCTCGGCCTCGGGTCGAACTTGCTCGTGCGCGACGGCGGTATTCGCGGCGCCGTCATCGCGACGAGCAGCTTGCCGCGCGAGCTCGATCGGCTCGACGAGCGGCGCGTGCGCGCGAGCGCGGGTCTCGCCTGCATGCTGCTCGCCAAACGGTGCGTGCGCTGGCAATTGGGGCCGGCGGCGTTCTTCGCGGGAATTCCGGGCACGGTTGGCGGCGCGCTGGCGATGAACGCGGGCGCGTTCGGCGGCGAGACGTGGACGCACGTCGAGAGCGTGACGACGATCGATCGCCACGGCGAGGTCCGCGAGCGCTCGCGCGCGGACTTCGAGATCGGCTATCGCAGCGTGCGCGGGCCGGCCGGCGAGTGGTTTCTCGGCGCGACGTTCCGTTTCGAGCACGACGCCGTCGAGCTCGATGGACGCCATCAAGGCGCTGCTCGCGCGGCGCAACGCGACGCAGCCGCTCGGCACCCCGAGCTGCGGCTCCGTGTTCCGCAATCCGCCCGGCGATTTCGCGGGCCGCCTCATCGAGCAGGCCGGGCTCAAGGGCCATCGCCATCGGCGGCGCGATGGTCTCCGACAAGCACGCGAACTTCATCTTGAATATGGGCGATGCGACGGCGGCGGACATCGAGGCGTCTGATCGGCGAGGTGCGCGCGGCCGTCGAGCGCGCGAGCGGCGTGCGGCTCGAGCTCGAGGTGCGCGTGATCGGCGAGCCGCCCGGCGCTACGACCAAGGGGGCGCGCTGATGTTCGGTCGCAGGGCGAATCGCCGCAGGGTCGAGAGCCGAGCTCGCGCGGTTGAAGCTGCCCGCGCTCGGCGGCGCTGGCTCGCGCCGCCTGCGCGCTGTCCTCGCGTTGGCGGTCGCGGCCTTGGCGTTCTACGGCACGTTCAAAGGCGTCCAGCTCGTGCTCGACCAACCCGTCCGCAACCTCGTCGTCGAGGGCACGTTCCAGCGCGTCACGCCGATTCAAGTCGAAGCCGCCGTGGCCGAGGGTCTCGACGCCGGCTTCATGACCGTGGACTTGGGTGCGTTGCGCGAGCGCGTGCAGCAGCTCGACTGGGTCGATCGCGCCAACGTCGGGCGGCGCTGGCCCGATACGGTGATCGTCCGCGTGACCGAGCACCAAGCGGCAGCGCGCTGGGGAGAAAGCGGGCTCCTGAACGTGCGCGGCGAGCTGTTCACCGAGCACTCGCAGCATTCCTTTCCCGAGCTGCCGAGTCTCGCGGGGCCGCCCGGCACCGAGCGCGACGTCGCGCGCCGCTACCTCGCGCGTGCGCGGCAAGCTCGCCGAGGCCGATCTCGACGCTCGAGCGCTTGGAGCTCGACGAGCGCGGCGCGTGGCGGCTCGTGCTCGGCGGTGGACAGGAAATCAGGCTCGGCCGCCGCGACATCGACGAGCGGCTGTATCGATTCTTCGACGTCGTCGCGCCGACGCTCGCGGCCGAGCTCAAGCGCGTCGAGTACGTGGACTTGCGCTACACGAACGGCTTCGCAGTCGGTTGGCGCGACGGGCCGCCGGAAAATCTCGCGGCCGTGGCCGCGGTGCCCGATCGGGGTTAGAGGAGTGAACGCAGTGCAAATGGGGTTGTGTAGTGCGTAAGCGAGACGACCGCAAACTCATCGTCGGTCTCGACATCGGCACGTCGAAAGTCGTGGCGATCGTCGGCGAGCTGTCGGCCGACGATCGGCTCGAGGTCATCGGCCTGGGCTCGAATCCGTCGCGCGGTTTGAAGCGCGGCGTCGTCGTCGACATCGAGTCGACGGTGCAGTCGATCCAGCGCGCGATCGAGGAAGCCGAGCTCATGGCCGGCTGCGAGATCAACAGCGTGCTGACCGGCATCGCCGGCAGCCACGTTCGCAGCCTGAACTCGCACGGCATCGTCGCGATCCGCGACAAGGAAGTCAGCGCCGGCGACGTCGAGCGCGTCATCGATGCGGCGCGCGCCGTGGCGATCCCGGCCGATCAGCGCGTCATCCACGTGCTGCCGCAAGAATTCATCATCGACTCGCAAGACGGTATCCGCGAGCCGATCGGCATGTCGGGCGTGCGGCTCGAAGCCAAGGTGCACCTCGTGACGGGCGCAGTCAGCGCCGCGCAGAACGTCGTGAAGTGCGTGCAGCGCTGCGGCCTCACCGTCGAGGACGTCGTGCTCGAGCAGCTCGCCTCGACCTATGCCGTGCTGACCGAGGACGAGAAGGAGCTCGGCGTCTGCCTCGTCGACATGGGCGGCGGCACGACCGACATCGCGATCTTCAGCGGCGGCGCGATCCAGCACACGGCCGTGATTCCGATCGCCGGCGACCAAGTCACGAACGACATCGCCGTCAGCTTGCGCACGCCGCTGCCGTACGCCGAGGAGATCAAGATCAAGTACGCGTGCGCGTTGTCGCAGCTCGCGAATCCCGACGAGACGATCGAGGTGCCGAGCGTCGGCGACCGGCCGCCGCGGCGGCTCGCGCGGCAAACGCTGGCCGAGGTCGTCGAGCCGCGCTACGAGGAGCTGTTCCAGCTCATTCGCGAGGAGCTGCGCCGCTCGGGCTTCGAGGAGCTCATGGCCGCCGGCATCGTGCTCACGGGCGGCAGCGCCAAGATGGAAGGCGCGATCGAGCTCGCCGAAGAAGTGTTTCACATGCCGGTGCGCCTCGGCGTGCCGCAGTTCGTCGAAGGTCTTTCGGACGTCGTCCGCAACCCGATTCACGCGACGGGCGTCGGGCTGCTCCTCTACAGCAAACAGGCACATCGAGGCCAAAGCGGAAGCGACGGCGTCCAAGCTTGGGTTCAGCAATGCATTCGAACGTATGAAGACGTGGTTTCAAAAGAATTTCTAGGGCTTCGCGTATCAATAGACAGGAGAACGGAAAATGTTTGAGCTAATGGACGGATACAGCCAGACGGCTGTCATCAAAGTGCTCGGGATCGGCGGCGGCGGCGGCAACGCAGTCGCGCACATGGTTCGGGCGGGCATCGAAGGCGTGGACTTCATCTGCGCGAACACCGACGCGCAGGCGCTCAAGGGCGCGAAGGTCAAGACGGGCCTGCAGATCGGCTGCAACATCACGAAGGGGCTCGGTGCCGGCGCGAATCCGGAAGTCGGCCGGCAAGCCGCGATGGAGGATCGCGATCGCATCCAAGAGGTCATCGAAGGCGCCGACATGCTGTTCCTCACGGCCGGCTTGGGCGGCGGCACGGGCACCGGCGCGGCGCCCGTCGTCGCGCAGCTCGCGAAGGAGATGGGCATTCTCACGGTCGCCGTCGTGACGAAGCCGTTCTCGATGGAAGGGCCGAAGCGCATGCGCATCGCGGAGCAGGGCATCGCCGAGCTCGGCCGGTTCGTCGATTCGCTGATCACGATTCCGAACGAGAAGCTGCTTGTCCGTGCTCGGGCCGACGCACGACGCTGCTCGACGCGTTCCGTGCGGCCAACGAGGTGCTGCAGGGCGCCGTGCAGGGCATCGCCGAGCTCATCACGCGGCCCGGCCTCATCAACGTCGATTTCGCCGACGTGCGCACCGTGATGTCGGAGATGGGCATGGCGATGATGGGCTCCGGTGTCGCGAGCGGCCAGGATCGCGCGCGCATCGCGGCCGAGGCGGCCGTCTCGAGCCCGCTGCTCGAGGACATCAATCTCGTCCGGGCGCGAACGGCGTGCTCGTCAACGTCACGGCCGGCGTCGATCTGTCGATCGGCGAGTTCCAGGAGGTCGGCGATACCGTCAAGCAGTTCGCGTCCGACGATGCGACCGTCGTCATCGGCACCGTCATCGATCCCGGAGATGACCGACGAGATCCGCGTCACCGTCGTCGCGACGGGCTTGGGTCAGCCGGTCGGCGATCGTCGAGCGGCCGATGAAGGTCGTGCGTCGCGCGCCCCCGCCGGCGCCGAAGGGTCGCGAGCCGAACTACACGGAGCTCGAGAAGCCCGCCGTCGCGCGCAAGCGCGCCGTCGGTGACGGCGTGACGGGCAACGACAGCCTCGAGGATTTGCTCGACATCCCGGCGTTCTTGCGCCGGCAGGCGGACTGAGGGTGATGGTGGCCGCGCGCCCCCGTTCCTTGCCGCCGCGAACGGCGCTATGGTAGTTTCGTCGGCCCGCTGCGACGGACCCGGCATCGGCCTGGCGCCGTCCGCCGCCTACCTCGCGGTGGGGCGGCTGACGCAGCATATGACGTTAAGGAGCGACGGATAGCGTGCGACAACGCACTCTCAAGGAATCGATTCGCGCCTCCGGCATCGGCCTGCACTCGGGCGAGAAGGTCTACATGACCTTGCGCCCGGCGCCCGCCAATACCGGCATCGTCTTCCGGCGCCTCGATCTGCCGGAGCCCGTCGATGTCCCGGCCGACGCCTTGCGCGTGACCGAGACGACGCTCGGCACGACGCTCGAGCGCAGGCTCCGCCAAGGTCGGCACCGTCGAGCACCTGATGTCCGCCATGGCGGGCTTGGGTGTCGACAACGCGTTCGTCGACCTCACGGCAGCCGAGGTGCCGATCATGGACGGCAGCGCCGCGCCGTTCGTGTTCCTGCTGCAGTCGGCGGGCATCGAGGAGCTGAGCGCGCCGAAGCGCTTCATCCGGGTGCTGAAGCGCGTCGAGGTCCAGGAAGGCGACAAGTGGGTGCGGCTCGATCCGCACGACGGCTTCCGCGTCAACGTCGAGATCGATTTCGAGCATCCGGCGCTCACGAAATTTCGCCAGGCCATGACGATGGACTTCTCGACGCAGTCGTTCCTGAAGGAGATCAGCCGCGCGCGGACGTTCGGCTTCCTCAAGGACCTCGAAGGCGCGCGCGCGCGCGAGCGTGCGCTCGGCGCGAATATGGACAACGCGATCGTCATGGACGACTACCGCGTCATCAACGAGGACGGCCTGCGGTTCCGCGACGAGTTCGTGCGGCACAAGGTTCTCGACGCGCTCGGCGACCTGTACCTGCTCGGGCTCGTCGCTGATCGGCGAGTTCTCGGGCTTCAAGTGCGGGCACAAGCTCAACAACCTGCTGCTGCGCGCGCTGCTCGCCGCGCCGGAGCTCGTACGAAGCCGTCGTGTTCGACGACGACGCAGCAGCGCTCGCCCGTCTCGTATCAGCTCGCGACGAGCCACTAGGGGACGATTTATTTCTTCCGAAGAAGTTAATCGCCCCTCATGGCGGCCGCTATCGGCCGCCCGGCAATACCCTGATCTTGACCTCGGCGCTCGGTAACGCGCGCGACGCAATAGCGCACGCGCGCCGCCCAGCTCGGCGTGTCCATGACGAGCACGAGCTCGCCCGCCTCGTTCGTCGACGCGCTGACGACGTGCGCAGCCTCCTCGGCGGGCAACAGCTTGCGCACCCGAGCTGTCTCCATTCGGCGACGTCTGCGGATTCCCGCAGATGCGCGACAGCGAGACCTGCGTTCAGGAGTTCTGACAAATGGCGCGGTTCGTCGGCCATGGGTTATGAGACCAACGTCAACGTTTAGGGGCCAAGTTGCTTGAGGTCTAATGGCCTGGTTTAGCTGCATCCTGACCGTGCTCGATAACAAGGCAAACCGTTCGAAAGGACGGGACGCAAAGCCACCGATCTGCCGGAGTTTCTCCAATGATAGCGGGGTTGCCGAGTGACTTTTGACAAATCGTCCCTCTATACTCGCGGTGCATGCCGGCGCCTGCCTTGGCGCTGGATCGAAGAATTAGAAGCCAGGAGCTGGGGCACCGCATGCAGTTGATACTCCTGTCCAAGGATCGGGGACATTTGGGCCACGTCCGCTTGACCTCCGGGTCGCGTGTGGCTCGGGCCTCGTCGTCGCTACCTTGCTCGTCTGCGCCGGCGCGTTCTACGGCGGCATCACGCGGCGCGCGTCTTTCGGCATCAGCAATCCGCAAGCTCAAGTCTCCACCTGGCGCGACGAGCTCGCGCAGCAGCAGGCCATCGTCGACACCACGCGCCGCACGCTGCAGCAGAACCTCGATGCGCTGGCACTGCGCATCGGTCAAATGAATGCCCACGTCGTGCGGCTCGACGCGCTCGGCACGCGTCTCACGCAGATGGCCGGCCTCAAGGACGGCGAGTTCGATTTCACCTCCGTGCCGTCGCTCGGCGGTCCCGAAGAGCCGCTCGCAGACGACGGAGGCGATGCAGATCAACGGCGTCGTCGGCGCGCTCGACGTGCTCGACGAGCAGCTCGCCGATCGCAACCGCCAGCTCACGGTGCTCGAGGACCTGCTGCTGAATCGCAAGCTGCGCGACGAGGTTCGGCCCGAGGGTCGGCCCGTCACGCGGGCTACGTCTCGTCGCAGTTCGGCAGTCGGACGGATCCGTTCACGGGCCGGCGCGCGTTCCACAAGGGCGTCGATTTCGCGGGCCGCGAGGGCGCCGAGGTCGTCGCGGTCGCGTCGGGCGTCGTGATCTGGTCGGGCGAGCGCTACGGCTACGGCCAGCTCGTCGAGATCAACCACGGCAATGGCTACGTGACGCGCTACGCGCACAACGTCGACAATCTCGTCGCCGTCGGCGATACCGTGCGCCGTGGCCAGGTCATCGCGCGCATGGGCGACACGGGCCGCGCCACCGGGCCGAACCTGCACTTCGAGGTGCTGCTGAACGACAAGCCCGTCGATCCGCTGACGTACGTCGGCCAGTACGACGGCATTAACTCGCCGTAACGTGCGACCGGTGCCCAAAACCGGCCGAGGTCCTTAGAATAGGCGGCTTTACCGCGCTCCCAAGGACTCCCCCGCCGTGCTCAGCACCGTCTCGAATTTCATGGTCGGCGTGTTCGGCAGCCGCAACCAACGGCTCCTCAAGCGCTATGGGTCGCTCGTCGCAGCGGCCAACGCGCTCGAGGCCGGCCTCACGGCGCTCGAGCGACGACGCGCTGCGCGCCAAGACCGCCGAGCTCAAAGAGCGCTACACGAGCTTCGCAGGACCTCGACGCGCTGCTGCCCGAAGCGTTCGCGCTCGCGCGCGAAGCGGCGCGGCGTGCGCTCGGCATGCGGCACTTCGACGTGCAGCTGATCGGCGGCATCGCGCTGCACCAGGGCAAGATCGCCGAGATGCGCACGGGCGAGGGCAAGACGCTCGTTGCCACGCTGACGCCTACCTGAACGCGCTTGACGGGCAGGGCGTGCACGTCGTCACCGTCAACGAATACCTCGCGCAGCGCGACGCCGACTGGATGGGCCCGGTCTACCGGTTCCTCGGGCTCACGGTCGGTGTCATCAAGAGCAACCAGCCGACCGACGAGAAGCGGCAGGCCTATGCCGCCGACATCACGTACGGCACGAACAACGAGTTCGGCTTCGACTATCTGCGCGACAACCTCGCATTTCGCCCCGAGGACCGCGTCCAGCGGACCTTGAACTACGCGATCGTCGACGAGGTCGACTCGATCCTCATCGACGAGGCGCGCACGCCGCTGATCATCTCGGGTCGCTCCGAGGAGAGCACCGAGCTCTACGTGCGCATCAATCAGCTGATCCCGTCGCTGAAGATCCACAAGCCGCCGCCGGGCAAGGCGAACGACGAGATCGAGTCCGACGCAGGTCGAGCTGCTCGGCGTCACCGGCAACTCGCTTGGGCCAGATGTCGACCGGCGCCGCGCTCGCGAAGAGCGAAAGAGGGCGGCCACCACCTGATCGAGATCGACACCGAGACGAAGCCGCCGCAGGCGCAGCTGTTCGTTCCCGGCCACTACACGATCGACGAGAAGTCGAAGCAGGCGCACCTCACCGAGGAAGGCCACGAGTACGTCGAGCGGCTGCTGCTGAAGGCCGGCCTCTTGTCGGAGGGCGAGAGCCTCTACGATCCCGCCAACATCCGCTCATGCACCACCTGACGGCCGCGCTGCGCGCGCACGGGCTCTTCAAGCGCGAGGTCGACTACATCGTCAAGGACGGCGAGGTCATCATCGTCGACGAGTTCACCGGGCGCACGATGATCGGCCGCCGCTGGTCCGACGGCCTGCACCAGGCCGTCGAAGCCAAGGAGGGCGTGCGCGTCAAGGAAGAGAACCAGACGGTCGCGTCGATCACGTTCCAGAACTACTTCCGCATGTACAAGAAGCTCGCCGGCATGACGGGCACGGCGGACACGGAAGCATACGAGTTCCAGCAGATCTACGGCCTCGAGGTCGTCGTGATCCCGACGCACATGCCGATGATCCGCGACGATGCGCCGGACCTCGTCTACCTGACGCAGACAGACAAGTTCGACGCGATCATCGAAGACATCAACGACTGCAACAAGCGCGGCCAACCCGTGCTCGTCGGCACGACGTCGATCGAGACCTCGGAGTTCCTGTCGGGGCTGCTCAAGAAGAACAAGATCCCGCACCAGGTGCTGAACGCGAAATTCCACGAGCGCGAAGCCGAGATCATCATGCAGGCCGGCCGCCCCGGCACCGTGACGATCGCGACGAACATGGCCGGCCGCGGCACCGACATCAAGCTCGGCGGCAACTCTCGAGGCGGAGCGCGCGAAGCTCGCGGCGCCGAGCGAGGCGGACGTGCGCGGCGCTCGAGGCGGACTGGACGACAGCGCCACGCGAAAGTGCTCGAGATGGGCGGCCTCCACATCGTCGGCACCGAGCGGCACGAGTCGCGGCGCATCGACAACCAGCTGCGCGGCCGTTCGGGCCGGCAAGGCGACCCGGGCTCGAGCCGGTTCTATCTATCGCTCGAAGACAACCTCATGCGGATCTTCGGCGATCCCGAGCGCATCAAGCGCATGCTGTCGCGCGCCGGCATGAAGCCCGGCGAGGCGATCGAGAGCAAGCTCCTGTCGCGGCAGATCGAGCGCGCGCAGCGCAAGGTCGAAGCGCACAACTTCGACATCCGCAAGCAACTGCTCGAGTACGACGACGTGGCCAACGACCAACGTCGCGTCGTGTATCAGCAGCGCTCGGAGCTCATGGAGGCGACGCGACATCGCCGACGCGATTCGTGCGATTCGCGCCGAGGTCGTCAACGCGGCCATCAGCGAGCACGTCGCGCCCGAGAGCGTCGAGGAAGAGTGGGACAAGGACGGCTTGAGCAAGGCCCTCGAGCGCGAGTTCGGTGTGCGCATGGACGTCGCGTCGCCTTGCTCGAAAGCGACCACACGATCGACGAGAAGCGGCTGCGCGAGCTCGTCGTCGCCGCCGTCGGGCAGGCCTACGATCGCAAGATCGCGGAGATCGGCCCGAACATCATGCACGAGATCGAGAAGCAGATCATGCTGCGCCAGCTCGACTCGCACTGGAAGGAGCACATCGGCGCGCTCGACTATCTGCGGCAAGGCATTCACCTGCGCGGCTACGCGCAGCGTAATCCGAAACAGGAGTACAAGCGCGAAGCGTTCGAGATGTTCAGCTCGATGCTCGAGCGCGTGAAGCACGACACGATCAGCATCCTGTCGAAGATCCAGATTCGCCGGCCCGAGGACGTCCAGGCCGTCGAGCCGGCCGCGCCGGACCCGAGCACGCTGCGCTTCCAGCATGCCGCGGCGCCGTCGCTGGCGGCGGCGACGCCCGCGCCGGAGCCGCGGCCGAGCGGCTCCGTGCGCCGGACCCGCGCATGCGCCGCCGCTGCCGGCCGTGGAGCCGTCGCGCCGTACGTACGCGAGGCACCGAAGGTCGGCCGCAACGATCCGTGCCCGTGCGGCTCCGGTAAGAAGTACAAGCAGTGCCACGGCCGTCTGAGTTGACGTCCCCCTTCGGGCGACTACCAAGGGTCGTCCCCCTTCGGGGATTACCAAGGGGCATCCCCCTTCGGGGATTTCCAAGGGTCATGAGCGTGCGGCGCGCCGTCGACGTCGTCGTAGGCCTGCATCGGCGACTGTGCGGCCGCTGGCTCGTGAACTGCCGCCCGCTCGGGACACCGCTGGCGGGCTCGTGGGAGTTTCCCGGCGGCAAGCGCCAACCCGGCGAAGCGCCGCTCGCCGCGCTCAAGCGGGAGCTCGATGAGGAGCTCGGCATCGAGGTGCTCGACGCCGAGCCCGTGCTCGACGCTCGTGCACGACTATCCGGACAAGCGCATCCGGCTCGACGTCTGGCACGTGCGGCGCTATGCGGGCAGGTGACGGCGCGCGATGGACAGCCGCTGCGGTGGGTTACGGTCGCCGAATGCCGCGAGCTCGAGCTCGCTCGAAGCCGATTGGCCGATCGTCGAGCGGCTGCCGCTGCTCCGGCACCGCCGTCCGCGCCGCAGGCGGCACCGTAACGGAGGCTCAGACGCCCGGTCTTGACGGCGAGCGCCAGCAGGTTCTTCCCGAACCAACGATGCGTCAGCGTGTCGAGCGCGCGGCTCACGGGGAACGCCACCCGGTCGTAGAGGCGCAGCATTCCTCGTTGACCTCGCCATGGCCGTTGTCGATCGCCTTGAACGCCAGCTGGCTGGCGAAGCCGAGCGAATCAGCGTAGCGAAGCGTGCGAATCTCGAACCCCGCGCGATCCAAGCTGGCGCGCAAGGTCGCGCGCGTGTAGCGGCGAACGTGGCCCACCTTCGCGTCCATGCTCGTGAACAGCACCGGGAATGCAGGCACGTAAACGAAGAGGCGCCCGCCCGCGCACGAGCTTCGCGCGCAGCGTGCGCAGCGCCTCGACGTCGGCGTCGATGTGCTCGAGGACGTTTAGCGTGTAGGCGTATTGGAACGCGTCGTTCGGCAGGGTCGCGACGTCCGCCACCGGCCGCTATCCCGGCCGCGATCACCGTATCGCGCGCAGGCGATCGTCGGGTTCGACGGCGGTCACGTCGAAGCCGGTCGCGGCGCACGGGACGGCAAACGTCCCGCTGCCGGCGCCGAAGTCGATCACGCGCGTCGCGTCTGCGGCGTAGCGCGCGATCAGAGTCGACTGGAGATAGCGGTTGTAGTTCTCCGCCTCGCGCATGACCTCGAGGTTCTCGACGCCCGCGTACGGTGGTGGCGAGCTCAGAGTCGAACGCGTGTCGTCGTCGTTCGCTCTCCGGCCGCCGGCGCCGACGCGGCAAACACCCAACGGCTCGCCGCCAGAGTAGTTGAACAGCAACGCCAACGACCGCGCCGGCCGCCAACGGCAGCACCGGCAGGCGCGCGAGTCGACGGGACCAGGGCGATGACGAAGCGCATAGGTGCCGAGGTTGATCGACCGCCCCGACGGCCTGCACGCCGAAGTACGTGCCGTACTCTCGGGCGCGGTCCTCGGTCCGCGCGAACACCCAGTTGACGGTTGCAGTACCACGTCACGGTGACGGCGGTCGCGAACGACAGCGCCCGCGCCAGGTAGTGATGGCCAGCCCCAACGTGCACGAGTAGCGACAGGATCGCCGCGTCGACGACGAAGCCGACGGCCGCCGACGGTCACGAATGACGTGAATCGTCCGCCCGGACGAGCTCGGCGGCCTCGTTCAGGAGTGTCCCGGGCGCGCCACGCCGTGTCAGCAGATCGCGAGCTCGAACCGCACGTCTTGACTGACCTGTGCGGGCCGCGAGTCGACGCCGCGCCAACGCACGAAGCGAATCGTGAACCGATGTTGCCCGGCGCTGATCTCGGGGAAGATGCCGCCGTTGGCCGGGCAGCAGCGACGCGCACGAGGCTCGCCTGGTCGCTGCGGTCGAAGCCGTGCTGGAACAACCCGCCCGGCGCCACCTGCGGCGTCGCCTCCGTGGCTTCGCGCGTGAGCCACAGCACCTCGGCGACGGCGTCGCAGATCGGCTTGATGTGGTTCGTCCAATCGTCGAGCTGCCGGCGGCGCTCGTGCGCGGGCAGATGCAGCCAGTAGCCGTAGTCGGGAAGATCGAACATGCAGGTGCCGCCGGGGATCGCGCTGCGATGCTCGGATCGTCGGTCAAAAAATCACATTCTTTCAATGGGTTAACGACTTGCGGCCCGGCCTCGGAGAGCTGCTGCCGCAGGTCGTCGATGTTGTCGATGAGCCCCGTGAGCCGTGCCGGATCGACGCCCGGCTGGCTGCGGTAACGGCGCGAGCAGCTCGGCGTGGCGTTCGAGCTCCTTGCTGACGTCGGTGCGCACGTCGCCGCGCCCCAAGATCGTCAGGATCTCGAGCAGCGCCGACACGGCGGCGCGGGCGCTGAACTCGGTCGGCTCGTCGACGTGAAACAGCGTCTGCTCGTAAAGAAACTCCACGCGCAAGAACGTCCGCATGCGCTCCGTGAGCGGCTGCTCGAACGTGATCAGCGCGTGCTCTGCTGACGGCCGAAGGGAGCTCTGCGGCGGTGTTCATGCCGCTATTCTGCGCGAGCGCAGTACGCACGGCAAACTCGGGGCATACTCAGTCGAGCGCGCTGCGCAGCGAGATCGAGATAACGTCGATGCAGCAGCTCGACTTGTCGGCGCGTGGCCTCGGTCGTGCCGCTGTTGTCGATGACGTCGTGCGCGGCTTTCAGACGCGTCGCGCGATCGACCTGCGCGCGCAGCATCGCCAACGCCTCCGCGCGTCGGAATCGCATCGCGTCGCATCAATCGCTCGAGCTGCGTCGACTCCGGGCAGTCGACGACGAGAATCCGATCGACGAGCTCGCCGAAGCTCGTCTCGACGAGCAATGGCACGGCAACGAGCGCGTAGGGCGACCGCCAGCTCCGCGAGCTTGGCGCGGGTGCGTCTGCCGAATCAGCGGATGCAGAATCGATTCGAGCTTCCGCCGCTTCGTCTCGTCCTGCGAACACGAGCGAGCGCAGCGCCGGGCGGTTCAGCTCGCCGGATGGCGAGCACCACGCCGGGGCCGAATTCGCTGCGACTGACGGCTGCGAAGCCCGGCTCGCCCCGCGCCACGACCTCGCGAGCGACGACGTCCGTGTCGATGAGCGTGGCGCCGAGCTTCACGAACATGCGCGCCCACGAGCGACTTGCCGCTGGCGATGCCGCCGGTCAGGCCGACGATCGAGACGCGGACCCAGGCTTACGTTGTCCGCCATGTGACCACTGCACTGCTCGAGCTCCGAATGCCCTGTCCGTGCGATCGGCGACTACCCTAGCTGAAAGAACCACGCCTGGTAGAGCTGCACGAGGCGTTCGCCCCACAGTAGAGCGATGAACCCCGCGGCCGCAAGATAGGGTCCGAACGGAATCGCGGTCTGGCTCGATCGCCCGCCGAAGACGATCAGCGCGATGCCGACGACGCTGCCGACGACCGCCGAGAGCAGGATGACGACGGGCAAGAGCTGCCAGCCGAGCCAGGCGCCGATGGCGGCGAGCAGCTTGAAGTCGCCGTAGCCCATGCCTTCCTTGCCCGTGACGAGCTTGAACAGCTGGTAGACGCTCCAGAGCGCGAGATAACCCGCCGCGGCGCCGATCACGCTCGACGTCAGCGACGCGAACAGGCCCGCCCGCGAAGGGCACGTTGACGAGCAGCCCCGCCCAGAGCAACGGCAGCGTCAACGAGTCCGGCAGCAGCTTGTGATCGAGGTCGATCAGCGTCAGCGCGAGCAACGTCCACGCGAAGCCGAGCGCTGCTACCGTCTGCCAGGTCGGTCCGAACACGTACGCGACGGCGAGCGCCGAGCACGGCCGCGATCGCCTCGACGATCGGATAGCGCGGCGAGATCTTCGCGCCGCAGTTCGCGCACCGGCCCTTGAGCCAGAGAAAGCCGACAACGGGAACGTTGTGCTGCGCGGCGATCGCCGTGCCGCAGCCGGGGCACGTCGATGGCGGCCACCAGAGGTCGAAGCGCTTGCCCGTCGGCGACGTGCGGCGGCGGCGTGAAACGGCTGCGATCTTCAGCTCGTCGCACTGCGTGCGCCACGCGCGCTCCATCATGATCGGAACGCGATAGGCGACGACGTTGAAGAAGCTGCCGACGACGAGGCCGAGCAACCCCGCGACGATGAGCAACGCGACGGGCCAGACCTCGAAGATCTCCACGCTGTCAGCGCCGCGACGCGGCGCGTCAGACGACGGCGCCCATCTTGAAGATCGGCAGGTACATCGCGATGACGAGGCCGCCGACGAGGACGCCGAGGATCGCCATGATCAGCGGCTCGAGCAAGCTCGACATGCTGTCGACGGCGTTGTCGACTTCTTCCTCGTAGAAGTCGGCGACCTTGGCCGACATCGCGTCGAGCGAGCCCGACTCCTCGCCGACGGCGATCATCTGATTGACCATGTTCGGGAAGAGATCGGTGTTCTCCATCGCGCGCTGTAGGCGCTGGCCCGTGGCGACCTCGTCGCGCATCCTGAGCACGGCGCCTTCGTAGACGATGTTGCCGCATGGCGCCGGCGACGGAGGCGAGCGCTTCGACGAGCGGGACGCCGGCGGCGAACGTCGTCGACAGCGTGCGCGCGTAGCGCGCGATCGACGACTTGTTCAAAATCGAGCCGATGATCGGCAGCTTCAGCATCGCGCGATCGAAGAAGTGCTGGACGCCGCGGTTGCGCTTCTTGGCTTCGATCAAGCCCCAGATTCCGCCGACGATGGCGATGAGCAGCAGCCAGCCCTAGCTCTGCACGAACTTCGAGATGTCGATGACGAAGCGCGTGAACGCCGGCAGATCGGCGCCGAATCCCTGGAACAGCGACTCGAACTCCGGGATGACGAAGATCAACAGAATCGCCGTCACGACGACGGCGACGACGACGACGGCGGCTGGATAGAACAAGGCCTTCTTGATCTTTTTCTTGATGGCCTCGGTCTTTTCCTTGTAGGTGGCGATCTTGTCGAGCAGCGTCTCGAGCGCGCCGGCTTGCTCGCCGGCCGACACGAGGCTCACGAACAGGTCGTCGAAGTGCAGCGGGTGCTTCGCGAGCGCGTCCGCGAGCGACGTACCGCCTTCGACGTCGCCCTTGATCGCGAGGATCAGCTTCTGCATGGCCGGGTTCTCGTGACCGGCGCCGACGATGTCGAACGACTGCACGAGCGGGATACCGGCGGTCATCATCGTGGCGAGCTGGCGCGAGAAGATGGCGATGTCACCCGCCGTGACCTTGCCCTGCTTGCGGAACAGCATGCTCTGCTTGCGCACGCGCGTCGGCACGACGCCCTGGCGCCGCAGCTCGGTGCGGACCGCGGCCTCGCTCGTCGAGACGACCTTACCTTTGACCTTCTTGCCGGTCCGGTCCGTGCCTTCCCACGTGAAGGGGGCTTGGGTGGCGGCTGCTGCGGTTGCCATGATTCAGGTCTCCCACGAGAGAACGGGTGTCCGCGACCAGTCCGTCGGCCGCGCGATTCGCCTAGTCAACTGTAACCCGATTGATCTCTTCCAGACTGGTAAGGCCGTCCTTGACTTTCTTTAGGCCCGATTGCCGCAGGTCGGCCACGCCCTCGGACTTGGCTTGCGCGGCAATCTGCATCGAATTGCCGCCTTCCATGATGATGCGGCCGATCGTCTCCGTGCACGGCATCACCTGATAGATGCCGACGCGGCCCTTGTAGCCGTCCGTGCACTGGTTGCAGCCCTTGGCGTGAAAAATCGTGATGCCGGCTTCGACGTCTGGCCTGCGTGAAGCCTTCCTTCAGCAGCGCCTCGGCCGGGATCTCGACGGGCTCCTTGCAGTTGCTGCAGAGCCGGCGAGCCAGGCGCTGCGCGATGATGAGGCTGACCGAGCTCGCGATCGCGTACGGCTTGACGCCCATGTCGACGAGGCGCGTCAGAGTCTTCGGAGCGTCGTTCGTGTGCAGCGTCGACAGCACCAAGTGACCGGTTTGCGCGGCCTTGATCGCGATCTCGGCCGTCTCGAGGTCGCGGACCTCGCCGACCATGATGATGTCGGGGTCCTGGCGCAGGAACGCGCGCAACGCGGCGGCGAACGTCAGCCCGACCTTCGGATTGACGTTGACCTGGTTGATGCCCGGCACGTTGATTTCGCCCGGATCCTCGGCCGTCGAGATGTTGCGGTCCATCGTGTTCAGGATGTTGAGGCCCGTGTACAGCGACACGGTCTTGCCGCTACCCGTCGGCCCCGTCACCAGGATCATCCCGTAGGGCTTCGCCAGGTTGTGGAGGTAGATCTGCTTCTGGTGCTTCCTCGTAGCCGAGCGCGTCGATGCCGAGCTGCGCGCTCGACGGGTCGAGCAACCGGCAGACGACCTTCTCGCCGAACAACGTCGGGCACGTGTTGACGCGGAAGTCGATGGCGCGATTCTTCGACAGCTTCATCTTGATGCGGCCGTCTTGCGGAATGCGCCGCTCGGCGATGTCGAGCCGAGCCATGACCTTCAAGCGTGCCGAAACTTTCATCGCGAGCGCGACCGGCGGCCGAGCGATCTCCGTCAGCACGCCGTCCTGGCGCAAGCGAATGCGGAAGTGTTTCTCGTAGGGCTCGAAGTGGATGTCGGACGCGCCCTTCTTGATGGCGTCGACCATGACCTTGTTGACGAACCGCACGATCGGCGCGTCGTCGATGTCCGAGCTCGTGACGTCGCCGCCGGGTTCCTCGTCGCCGCCCGTGACTTCGAGGTTCTCGAGGTCGAACCCTTCCGTCGTCGTCCGAGGTTCGACATCGTCGTGTCGACGGCCTCGATGGCGCGCGCGACGCGTGCGTCGAGCTTGTCCTGCTCGACGACGACCGCCTCGATGCGCAGCGTCGTCTGGAACTTGATCTCGTCGAGGGCCTGGAGGTTCGTCGGATCGCAGACCGCGATGAACAGCCGCTTGCCGCGTTGCAGGATCGGCAGGATGCGGTGCTTCGAGCAGCAGCTTCTCGTCGACGAGCTTGACGACGTCCAAGTCGAGATCGACGGCGTCGAGGTCGAGCAGCGGCACGCCGAACTCGTGAGCCGCGGCGACGGCGATCTGCCGGGGATCGCCCATGCGATTGGCGACCAGGTGCGGCACGAGATTGGCGCTCTTGCCCTCGATCGCGTTCAGCGCGGCCATGAGGTCGGCCTCCGACACGACGCCGTCCTGCACGAGTCGACGTGGCAGGCCGGAGAGAGGTCCTTGGGTTGCGGTAACCGCCATTTGGCTCTAAGCGAGATCAGTTCTCGCCTTTGACAATAACCCCGGTACTTTCGACGCCCGAAGGGTCCGTGTCAATTAACGAGATCTCGTTTTGTGACCCCGATTCACCGTGCCCGCGTACCGACCTGACCAAGCGCCTGTCGGGCGCCGATCGTGACGCAAGTCGCCGTTTTGCCGGCGGTTTAGGGAGGCGTCTGGACACGTCTCTCCGTTCGACTGGGCCTTGAAGTTCGGTCCATCGGCGCTCTCTCATAACGGCGGATTACGGCGCGCGGCCGATTCATCGGTGTGGTTTTGCTCGCCGACCGGCTCGAGCGCAACTCCGCCGCCTCTCGACGGGTGCACGCGGAAAAGACCCGCGGTGGCCTCGCCCGCGCCAAAGCGCGCGAAAGCTGCAGCGGCTTCGGGTGTCAGGGGGACTGCGATCCAAACGTATTCGAACCCGCTCCACACTGCCGCGATGCTCGCGGCATCGCTCTGCAAGAAGGCCTCGGAGTGCTCGACCACCGTAGGCGTTGGAGAAAGCAGATATTGCATGACCCGGCTGAAGGAGCGATACGGAGACCGGTCTGGGTAATAAATCCATGTCGGCGACGTGCCCGCATTGGCGCGAATCGGCTCGACGACGTCCTCGATGTAGTCTCGTACTGCGAGCTCTGCGTTCGGTTGCACGATTGGCCGCAGATAAGGTGTCTCGATTACGTACAAGGCCAGCACGGCCGCGACGAAGAGGGCTGTTCCGCGCCGTACGGTCCATTGGCGGTGCGACCAAGCGCGGTTTGCGTCAAGGTTGCGAAACGCGGGCAGCAGCGGGCAAAACGAGAGCAAGACCATCGGCAGTGCGATGACGTTTACGTAGCGGACGTACGATGGCAGGTCGAGCCCCCGCGCCCCGAACGTGAACCGATAGCTCAAGTGCAGCGCCGCGAGGTACACCGCAGCCGTGACGAACACGCCGCCGGCCACGATCAGCCATTGGCGTCTCGAGTCGCCCGCTAAGACGCCATACGCGATCCCCACCCACCAGAGCACGAACACGACCATCAGGCCGAATGTCGTCAGCCGATAGGAATCCGTAAAGAGCTCGCGGATGGCGTAGGTGAACTCGTTGTGCTCCCACGAGACCGACGAGTTGCTGATCTGCTGATCGAAAAACACCTCCGTGAGCCTGCGGCCAATCTCGGCCTTCAGCTCGGAGTCGGCGGTGTCGATCTGCTCGGCGATTCCGCTGACGACGCCGCTCACGGAGTAGACCTCGTGCGCGGCTCCGACAGCATCGCGGTTCCAGGACCAAACCTGCACGCACAACAGCATCGGCGCGAGCAACACCGCGAGCGCCGTCGCGGCCTTCGGCAAGGCTCGGCGCCGGTGCTCCGGGGTCAGCATCCGCGTGCAAACGAGGGCCGCGAGGATGAATGCGCCGCTGGCCGCAAGCGCGAGGCCAACGTCCTTGAGCAGCGCGATTACGGCGAGCGGCGCCGCGTAGAGCACAACCCGCCGCGAAGCAAGGTTATCGTCCGCGAACGCGGCCAAGAGAGTCCCGAGAAACCACACACCGATGATCGGGTCGACAAGGATCGTGCTTACGCCGACCCCGAAGTTCGCAATGGCGAGCAGGACGAGGGCGAGGATCGCGCCGATCCAAGCCGACTCCGACCAGCGCACCTGGCGCCAGAGCTGCAATAGCGGTGCCGTCAACAGGATGAAGTGGGCGAAATACGCCTTGCCTTCGGACGGTAGCCCGAACGCGTTGAAGAGGTACTGCCAAAGCGGTGCGCCCGGGAGATAGCGTGGATGTATCGAGTTTGTATCCGCTGTCCAGAAGCCGTCGAGCGCGAGCATCTCCTTCAAGAACACGCCCCAGTGCGCGTACTCGTCGTAGAGGATGAATTGATCCGCGCCGTGGACGACCCAAAACCACGCGCACAGCAGCGCGAGCACGCCCATTGGCACCGGAACTGCGATCGCGGCGCGCTCTCGGGCGTGGCGCAACGCCTCGCGACCGAGCAGCGCGATGCCGCCGACGTGTATGGCGAGAGCGGTCCACCAGAGCGCTCCCGCGAGGGCGCCGACGTAGAGCGCGAGGATGACTAGCGACGTCGCAAGAAAAAATGCATTGGCGGCAGGGACGCGAGCCACGCGGCCGAAGCTGAAGGCAATGCCGAGCAGCGGCAGTAGAGTCAGCAGGCCCATGTCACACGTCATGCCGCCGGTGGTTCACGGAGACCCAATGGGCGTGTCTTTCCGTCGAACGACCACGTCGAGACTCACTTGATCGGCGCTCTCTCATAACGACGGGTTATTGAGGGCGGCCGACTCCGCGGCGCGGTCGTGCTCGCCGAGGAGCTCGAGCGTGACCTGGCCGTCGGGCGGTGATTGCACGCGGTAGAGGCCGGGCCTTGCCACGCCGCCGGAGAACCGCGCGAGACCGATGCCGGCTTCGACGGACGGAAGCTCCGCGATCCAGACGTAGTCGAAAGGACGCCACGCCGCTGCGATGCTCGTCACCTCCTCGTTTTGCAGGAACCGATTCGAGTCTTCGACGGCCGCTGGCGTCGGCGTGAGTAGGTACTGCACCAGGTGACCGAAGAAGTCGTTGTCTCCGTCATCTCTGGGAAAGTAGATCCACAACCGCGACATCCCGACACTGCTGCGAAGGGGCTCGAGCAGCGGTTCGACGCTTGCTCGCTGCGGAACCTTGGCATTGGGCTGCAAGATGGGCCGCAGATACGGGGTTTCGAGCCCGTACAACGCGATTGTGGCTGCGGCGACGATCGCGGCTCGTGGCGATATTGCGGAGCCCCGGATGTGCCAAGCGCGAGCGTGCTCGCCTTTGCGAAACGCGGGCAGCAGCGGGCAAAACGAGAGCAAGACCATCGGCAGTGCGATGACGTTTACGTAGCGGACGTACGATGGCAGGTCGAGCCCCCGCGCCCCGAACGTGAACCGATAGCTCAAGTGCAGCGCCGCGAGGTACACCGCAGCCGTGACGAACACGCCGCCGGCCACGATCAGCCATTGGCGTCTCGAGTCGCCCGCCAAGACGCCATACGCGATCCCCACCCACCAGAGCACGAACACGACCATCAGGCCGAATGTCGTCAGCCGATAGGAATCCGTAAAGAGCTCGCGGATGGCGTAGGTGAACTCGTTGTGCTCCCACGAGACCGACGAGTTGCTGATCTGCTGATCGAAAAACACCTCCGTGAGCCTGCGGCCAATCTCGGCCTTCAGCTCGGAGTCGGCGGTGTCGATCTGCTCGGCGATTCCGCTGACGACGCCGCTCACGGAGTAGACCTCGTGCGCGGCTCCGACAGCATCGCGGTTCCAGGACCAAACCTGCACGCACAACAGCATCGGCGCGAGCAACACCGCGAGCGCCGTCGCGGCCTTCGGCAAGGCTCGGCGCCGGTGCTCCGGGGTCAGCATCCGCGTGCAAACGAGGGCCGCGAGGATGAATGCGCCGCTGGCCGCAAGCGCGAGGCCAACGTCCTTGAGCAGCGCGATTACGGCGAGCGGCGCCGCGTAGAGCACAACCCGCCGCGAAGCAAGGTTATCGTCCGCGAACGCGGCCAAGAGAGTCCCGAGAAACCACACACCGATGATCGGGTCGACAAGGATCGTGCTTACGCCGACCCCGAAGTTCGCAATGGCGAGCAGGACGAGGGCGAGGATCGCGCCGATCCAAGCCGACTCCGACCAGCGCACCTGGCGCCAGAGCTGCAATAGCGGTGCCGTCAACAGGATGAAGTGGGCGAAATACGCCTTGCCTTCGGACGGTAGCCCGAACGCGTTGAAGAGGTACTGCCAAAGCGGTGCGCCCGGGAGATAGCGTGGATGTATCGAGTTTGTATCCGCTGTCCAGAAGCCGTCGAGCGCGAGCATCTCCTTCAAGAACACGCCCCAGTGCGCGTACTCGTCGTAGAGGATGAATTGATCCGCGCCGTGGACGACCCAAAACCACGCGCACAGCAGCGCGAGCACGCCCATTGGCACCGGAACTGCGATCGCGGCGCGCTCTCGGGCGTGGCGCAACGCCTCGCGACCGAGCAGCGCGATGCCGCCGACGTGTATGGCGAGAGCGGTCCACCAGAGCGCTCCCGCGAGGGCGCCGACGTAGAGCGCGAGGATGACTAGCGACGTCGCAAGAAAAAATGCATTGGCGGCAGGGACGCGAGCCACGCGGCCGAAGCTGAAGGCAATGCCGAGCAGCGGCAGTAGAGTCAGTGGACCCATGTCACACGTCGAGGGAACCGTCGAAGCCCGAATGCTAG
This sequence comes from uncultured Gammaproteobacteria bacterium, assembly GCA_963714705.1. Taxonomy (GTDB): domain Bacteria; phylum Pseudomonadota; class Gammaproteobacteria; order Steroidobacterales; family Rariloculaceae; genus FEN-1219. The sequence continues at coordinate 1,114,231 of CAVQPJ010000013.1, read as the reverse complement.
CGCACTGCTCGGGGCGTTAACGTGATTTGCGCACGGTCGGCCACGCGCCGCGCAGCCACGGTGCTTCGGTGCGAGCGCGGTCAATAGTCGCCGATCGCCTCGAGCATGATGTCCCCAGAGCGTGAGCGCCGGACGTGATAAAGGCCCGCTGTCGCATCCGCGGAGAAGCGTGCGAGGCCCGCGGAGGCTTCCGGAGTCAGCGGGGTGGCGATCCAAACGTATTCGGACTCTCGCCAGGAAGCCGCGACGCTCGCTGCGTCGTTCTCGAAGAATTGCGGAGAGCGCTCGATCGCGGCGGGCGTGGGCGCAAGCAGAAATTGCACGACCCGGCCGTTGAAGCCGTTCCCCGTGTCCGTCGGATAGTAGATCCACAGCCGCGACGTGCCCACGTCGGCGCGAATGTCTTCGAGCAGCGGCTCGAGAGCGGTTCGGACGTCGATTTTCGGATTCGGCTCCAGGATTCGCTGCAGGTACGGGGTTTCGAGGACGTAGCACGCGGCTACCGCCGCCGCGCAAAGCGCCGCTCGTTGCGGGACAGTCCATTCGCGGATGTGCCACACGCGCTCGCGCTCGGTTCGCCGGAACGCCGGTAGCAGCGGGCAGAACGAGAGCAGGAACATCGGCAGTGCGACGACGTGCACGTAGCGCAGGTACGACGGTAGCGCGAGCCCCCGTTCGCCGAAAGCGAACCGATAGCTCAAGTGCAGCGATGCTATGTATGCAATTGCCGTGACGAGCACGCCGCCAGCGACGAGCAGCCAGCTGCTGCGCGACTCGGGCGTCAGGACCCGGTAGGCGATGAGCACCCACCAGAGTGCGAACGCGACCAGCAGACCGAAGGTCGTCAGCCGATAGGAATCCGTGAATAGGTCGCGCATCCCATACGTGTATTCGTTCTGCTCCCATGTTGCCGACCCGTTGCTGAGCTGTTGGTCGAAGAACACCTCGGTCAATCTGCGGGTGAGCTCGGCGTCGCGCGCGGCGTCGGCAGCGGCCGTCCCGCCGGCGATTCCACCGACGATGCCGCTCAGAGAGTAGACCTCGCGCGGGGCTCCGACGGCGTCGCGGTTCCATGACCATACTTGCGCGCACAGCAACACGGGTGCGAGCAAGACCGCGAACGCAGCGCCGGTCTTGAGCAAGCCCGAGCGCGGGCGCGCGCGCTCGAGCGCCCTCCAGCAAAAGAGCGCGGCGAGGATCGCAGCTCCGCTGATCGCAAACGGCAGCGCCGCATCCTTGAGCAGCGCGAGCACTGCGAGTGGTGCGGCGTACAACGCGACGCGCCGCGAGGCGAGGTTGTCGTCCGCGATCGCGGCCAAGATTGTCCCGAGATACCACACGCCGATGGTTTGGTCGACGTAGAGCGTGCTGATGCCGAGGCCGAAATTCGCGACCGCGAGCAGCACGAGCGCGAGGATTCCGACGATCCAGATAGGCTGCGACCAACGCACGCCATTCCACAGCACCAAGAGCGGTGCAAGCAGCAGCACGAAGTGGGCGAAGTACGCCTTGCCGTCGGACGCCGGCACGAACGCGTTGAAGAGGTACTGCCACAGGGGTGCGCCCGGCGGATAGCGAGGGTGCATCGAGTTCGTATCGGCCGTCCAAAGGCCGTCGAGCGCGAGCATGTCGCGCAAGAAAATGCCCCAGTGTGAGAACTCGTCGTAAAGCATGTACTGGTCGTCGCCGTGAACGACCCAGAACCAGGAGCAGAGCAACGCGAGCACGCCGATCGGTACCGGTATCGCTAGGGCGGCGCGCTGGCGTGTGTGCCGCAGCGCCTCGAGCCCGAGCAGCGCGACGCCGCCGATGTGCACTGCCAACGCGGTCCACCAGAGCGCTCCGGCGAGCGCGGCGGCGTACAGCGTGAGGATTACGAAGGCGACCCCGAGGAAGAACGCGATCGCGGCCGAGACGCGGGCGATGCGGCCGATGGCGAGTGCGATGCCCAGCAACGGTAGCAACGTCAGTGGGCCCATCAGGAGGGTTCCGTCGTGTGGTCGGCGCTCCCTCGCCGGCGTCGCTCGGCGTTCGAGGGACCGCGGAGCGCAAGGTAGTGCAAGCGCTTCAGCTCGCGCCTCCCGAGCGTCACGGTGTCGAGCAGCAAGCCCGTCACGAAGCTCATGAACCCCAAGATGATCAACCCCGTCGCCAGAATCGCGGTGGGCAAGCGAGGCACGAGACCCGTCGCAAGGTACGTTGCGAGCAGCGGCGAGGCGATTCCGACCGCGGCGGCCGCCAGTGCAAGCCCGACGCCGGAGAAGAACAGCAGCGGCCGCTCTTCCTTCATCAGCAAGACTATCGTTCGCAAGATCCGAAAGCCGTCGCGAAACGTGCGCAGCTTGCTCACGGAGCCTGCCGGCCGATCCCGATACGGCGTGTCGACCTCGGCGATCGGCAGTCGCAGCTCGAGCGCGTGCACCGTGAGCTCGGTTTCGGTCTCGAATCCCGTTGCGAGCGCCGGGAACGACTTGACGAATCGCCGCGACAGGACGCGGTATCCCGAGAGCATGTCTCGAATGCGGTCGCCGAAGATCACGGCGACGGCGCCGGTCAGAACGCGATTGCCGACCGCATGCCAGGGACGGTACGCGCGCGCCGTCGTGGCTACACGGGCCCCGTTCACCATGTCCAAGGACTCGCCGATCAAGCGTGCGACCATCGGTGGCGCGGAGTCCGCGTCATAGGTGCCGTCGCCGTCCACCAATACGTAGGCGTCGGCTTCAACGTCGGCGAACATCCGCCGGACGACGTTGCCCTTGCCTTGTAGATGCTCGCTGCGGACGATCGCGCCGGCGCTTGCCGCGACGCGACGCGTGTTGTCAGTCGAGTTGTTGTCGTAGACGTAGATGACGGCGCTCGGGAGGACGCGGTGGAAATCGCCGACGACGCCTGCGATCGCCGCTTCCTCGTTGAAGCACGGAATCAGCACGGCGATTCTGGGCGAGGCGGATTCGGCGTCAGGGACGTGGCTCGCCAGGAGCTCTTCTGTGCGGCGGTCGGGCGTTCGCTGGCCCATCATTGCAGGCTTTCGGCCGAGCCGGTCAGCTGCGACACCGGCGTGTCGCCGGCGGGGTTCGGCGGCTCATGGTCTTCGCTCGTCTCCAGCGGGTGAATTCTGTAAAGACGCGCAAAGACGGCCGTGTCGCCTTGCGGATTCACCTCGAGGAGGACCGTCTTGAGGAGCTCGAATCCCTCGGGCGGCGCGCGGCCGGTCATCAGTTGCTGGGGCACGGGACTTTCCAGATCGAGTCCCGCCATGTTCTCGCCGAGTGAGACCATGTAATCGCGCGCGCGCAGCAACACGTACTTGACGTCCGGCCGCGCCCTTCGGATCTCGTCCGGTGTCGAGTTCAGCAGTCGGAAGACGGTGTCGATATGTGTCGCGTCCGCCGGCCGCAGAATGAAGTTATTCGAGATCACGGGGCATTCCGTGTGAAATAGCACCGCGCTGCCGTTATCGGTGTGGGTGAGCACGACGCCAGGTTCTGCGGCACAGAAGCGCTGGAGCTCGAGGTACAGGGGCAGCACACTCGCATAATCGGGATCGTTACCCGGCGCCAAGGGTAGCAACAAACGCTCGCGCAGCGCGGGCTGGAAAGCGAGCGTCAATGCCGCGGCGGACGCCGCGAGCACCGCGCCGCGATGCCAGCGGAAACGCGCCCGCAGCGCATCGAACGCGAGCAGCGGGCCGGTGACGAGCGCGTAAAAGCCGAAATAGTGCAAGCGGAACTGACTGAGCAGCAGCAGCAGTCCGAACGCGGCGGCCAAAGCGAAGTAGAGGCGCTCGGGCACGGTCTCGCGCAACACGCGATAGGCGAAGAACGCGGCCAGCAAAGGTGCTGCGACCACCAGCCAACTGTAGAAGCTCGCCGTGACGGTGGGCCCGAACGTCCCCGTGGCCAGCGTGTACACGCTCTGAGCTTCGACGATCTGATCGAGAATCGAAAACGACCCCGACAGAAATCCGGCTCCGCTCAAGACTTGCGGGCCGAGCGGTGCCAGCAGTGCCGCGCACCCGGCGCCGAACAGTGCGAGCTGTCGCGGCGAGAAGGTCGTATGTGCGAAGAACAAGACGGTCGCGGCCGTGCACACCGCGACGTAGAAGTGGAACCAGGACAAGAGGCCGAACTCGAACATTCCCTGCCGATAAGGCTCCGACGGCAGCAGCACGAGCTGCGTTGCAACGAGCAGCGCGATCGCGAATGCCCGCAGGCTCGGGCGTGGGAGCGTGCCTCCGCGTAGCCACAGCACGAGGAACGCGCCGAGCGGGATCAATTGAAGTATGAACAGGCCGTTGTGAAACGCCGGCGCGACGCCCAAGGTCGTCCCGAGCGCGATGGCGCGACCGGTGCTCGCGAGCTTCTCGAACCACCGCACGCCGAGCCAGACGCCCAGCAGCACGAACGTGTGCTCGACATAGTGGTGATCGAGCATGCCGATACCGTGCAGCAACTGAGTCAGCGGCGACAGCGCGAAACACAGCATCGCGAGCCACTGCATCTCGGTCGACAGGCGAATCGCCCGACAGACCGCCAGGAACAACGCTGCATTGACCAGGATCCACGCGACGGGCACATAGAACACGAGCGCGAGCGGATCGCTAGCCGGGTCGAGCCAGACGCCGAAGGCGGCCACTCGCGACATCAGGTAGTCGTAGGCCCACGGCCATGGGATCCAGGTGCCATCGGGCGCGTGCAGCCGCTCGTCGAACTCGTAGAAACCGCGCGAGCCAAACGCTGCATCGAGGATTCGGCGCGCGTGATAGAGCGAATCGTTCGTGCGCGGGATGTACAGCCCGTCGATGACGGCCGAGTCCACGAGGATCAAGGCGAAGAACACCGCGATCGTGCAGGCCGTGAGCCAGATGAACAGGGCGGCCGGGTCTATCTTGCCGACTCGGGCGGCGATGCCGGGCAGAGGGGCTTTCTCGTTCATGGCCGTGATGATAGAGGCTTGCGCGTTCCTATGGGCGTGACGCGGGCAGCGCTTTTTTGGATTGCCGGTTGCCGGGCGGTTGCGCCCTCAGCGGCACTCGGACGGCAGGTAGCGCGGCTCGACCGTGGTCCCAGTCTGCGCCTCGAGATTCGTGCCGCCGGAGAATCCAAGAGGATACAGGCCGACGTCGGGCGGACGGATGCCGCAGATCCAGACGACCTCTCCGTCCATCGTCTCGAAAGGCGTGATTTGCACCGATCGGCCGCGCAAGCTTTTCTCGGCGTCGCTGCCGAACAGCATCTCGATCGCTCCGTGCTTGATCGTGACAGCCTCGATGAATCGATGCCGCTGCTTCGCCGCGGATAACCCGGGCAGCTCCCGTTCGGAGACGGGCGGCACGCCGGTTCGGTTGAAAGCGTCCGTGACGAGCTGCTGCACCGCCGTCACGGCGGTGAGGCTTCCTCTGACTTCCTGGCGTGCGGTGTAAGTGCGGTAGGCCGAGACCGCGAGGGCGGCCATGAGGAGCGTGATCGCGATGACGGCGGCGAGCTCGATGGCGGCGACACCGCGGGCCGCGGCCCGAGTTGGCGGGCCCATCGACACGCCGGGCCTACAAAGCCAACGGCCCCTCACGTCGTCGTGAGGGGCCGTGGACATATAGCGAAAGACCGAGAGTGTTACGGACGGCAAGCCGCCGGCAGGTACTTGTTCAGCGACGTGTTCGAGCCGAGCGTGCCACCGGTGTGGGTAGCACCAACCATCGCGGTCAGGTTGCCGCCGGGGATACCCGCGCCGCCGCAGCGCCACGCGACCGAGTTGTCGGGCGTGACGTACGGGACGATGCGCGAGCGTCGTGTTGGCGATCGCCGCGTTGGCGTCGCCGCCGTACGTGATCGTGATGACGCCGTTCGTGACGTCGACGACGCGTCACGTACTTACCGCGCGTGTCCGTCAGCGCTGCCGACATACCGGCCACCGTGCGGTTGGCGGGCGCGACGCCGCGGTTCAGGAACGTCTCGGCAACCGCAGCCTTCGCCGCAGCAGCCAGGTTCATGCCTTCCGAGACCTGCGCGCGGATCGTGTAATCCTGATACGCGGGGATCGCGATCGCGGCCAAGATACCGATGATGGCCACCACGATCATCAATTCGATGAGGGTGAAGCCCTTTTGCAGTTTCGTCATTTCAAAGCTCCTTCTAGCGGTTCCAATGAGAGATGTGGTTCTTCGCAAGCACACGACGCCCACGCGTCTGACGGCGGTAGTTGCAATCGGTGTGCCAAGCGCCTTCGCGCTATGTCAACTTTGAAGCGGGGCAAGGCGTGAAGCCGTGCTCGCAGGCGGCGGCGAGTCCGGCGTTCGACATATTGTGCGCCGACGCACGCCGGCGACAGACGAATAACGGGCACAAACTGACGAAAATTGTCAGCGGTTTTCGGCGCCGAGCGACAGAGTTTTATGACCGCGGCGCTACTCGATGCCGAGCTTCTTGATGCGGTAGCGCAGCGCGCGGAACGTCAAGCCGAGCAGCTTGGCCGCCGCGGTCTTGTTGTAGCGCGTCTGCTCGAGCGCCGCGACGATCGCGTCGCGCTCGATCTCCTCGAGCTGCGTGCCGAGCGGTGCGCCGCGGTCGGTGCCCGAGCGCGGCGACGCTTCGTCGCGGTCCTCCTCGCGCAGCTGCAAGTCCGCGACGTCGATCTCGTCGCCCGAGCACAGCGTCAGCGCTCGCTCGAGGATGTTCTCGAGCTCGCGCACGTTGCCGGGGAATCGGTAGGCGAGCAGCGCCTCCTGCGCCGCGGGCGTCAGGTGTGGCGTCGGCACGCCCTGTTCGCCGGCGAGCCGCGTCAGCGCGTGATGCGCGAGCATCAGCACGTCCTCGCCGCGATCGCGCAGCGGCGGCACGTTGAGGCCGATGACGTTGATTCGGTAGTAGAGATCCTCGCGGAAGCTGCCCTCGGCGACGAGCTCGCCCAGGTTCTTGTGCGTCGCGCTCAGGATGCGGACGTCGACGGGGACCTCGTTCGCCTGGCCGACGGGGCGGATCGTCTTCTCCTGAATGACGCGCAGCAGCTTGACCTGCATGTGCAGCGGCAAGGTCGGCCACTTCGTCGAGGAACAAGGTGCCGCCCTCTGCCGTTTGGATGAGGCCGATCTTGTCGCCGACGGCGCCCGTGAAGCTGCCCTTCTTGTGGCCGAAGAACTCGCTCTCCATGAGCTCGGTCGGGATCGCTCCGCAGTTGATCGGCACGAACGGGCCCTCGCGCCGCGGCCCCGTCTCGTGAATCATGCGCGCGACGAGCTCCTTGCCGGTGCCCGATTCGCCCGAGATGTGCACGGGCGCTTGGCTCCGCGCGACCTTGGCGACCATGGCGCGCACGCGCTCGAGGGGCGGCGACTGGCCGACGAGGCCGTCGGTCGCGGTGCTGCGCGGCACGGCGGCGCCCTTGAGCTTCAAGGCAGCCGTCACGAGCTTGCGCAGATCGTTCGAGATCGAGCGGTTTCGAGACGAAGTCGAATGCGCCGAGCTTCAGCGCGCGAACGGCCGCTTCGACGCTGCCGTGCGCCGTGATCACGGCGACCGGAGTGCCGGGCACCTCGCGCTGAATCCACTCGACGAGCTCGAGCCCGTCGCCGTCGGGCAGACGCATGTCGGTGAGGCAGAGGTCGAACGGCTGCTCGCCGAGCGCCTGCTTGGCGGTCGTGATGTCGAGACACGTGCGCGTCGCGATATCCATGCGCTCGAGCGTGATCGACAAGAGCTCGCAGATGTGGGGTTCGTCGTCGACGACGAGTGCGATCGGTTTCATAGGGATTCTTCGCTCGGCTGCCAGCGCTTCGGATCGGCGAACACGATGCGAAACGCGCTTCCGCCGCCCGCTCGCGGTTGGTAGCGTAACGCGGCGCCGTTGCGCTCGGCGAGCTCCCGTGAAATGTAGAGGCCGAGGCCCGTGCCGCCGGGCTGGCTCGTGTAGAACGGCTCGAAGATCTGCTCGACCTTGTCGGGCTTGATGCCCGGGCCGCGGTCCGCGACCTCGAGATACGGCCGGCCGGACGGCTCGAGAACGCCGCACGAGATCTCGACCGCGATCGCGCCGGCCGCGACGCTGGCGTACTTGACGGCGTTGTCGCAGAGGTTCCACAGGATCTGATGCAAGTGCGTCGGGTCCATGCGCGCTTCGATATCGGCGCGGCCCGGTCGTGAGGGTCACGGCGCCTTCGTATAGCTCGAGCGTCTGGACGAACTCGCGCGTGAAATCCTCGACCCACGGCACGAGCTGGAGGCTTTCGGGACGCGCAGCTTCGCGGCGCGACAACGCGAGCACGCTCTCGACGATCTGGCTCACGCGGCGCGCGTTCACGCCGAATGATATCGGTCAGGCGGTGCTCGTCCTTGCCCATGCTCGGCGATTCCGCGAGCAGCTGCCCTGCGTGGCTCATCGCGCCGAGCGGATTGCGGATCTCGTGCGCGATGCTGGCGCTCAAGCGCCCGAGCGCGGCGAGCTTGGCCTGCTGAACGCGCTCCGCAATCAACGACGTGTCCTCGAGAAAGATCACGACGCCGCCGTCGCGGCCGCTGGAAAGCGGCGCGAAGTGCGGCTGAATGTTCGTGCCGTCCGGCGAGCTGAACGCCATCTGCGTTCGATCGACGCTCGCGCCGCTGCGCCAACGGCGCAGCTCGGCCGCGAGCTCGGGAGACACGGTCGCGAGGTCGACATCGCCCGTCTGAGCAGTGGCCGACAGCTGCTTGATGGCGGACTCGTTGATCAAGCGGACGTGATTCTCGCCGTCGACGACGACGATACTCTCGCGCAGATGTTGGATGATGTAGTCGTTGAGCTCGACGAGGTTGCGCAGATCGATGCCACGCTGCTCGGCGAGCGCCTCGCTCTCGACTAGCCGTGTCCGCAGCAGCTGGACGACGGCGGTGATGACGAAGATCACGGCACCGAGAATGCCGACGGGCGCGAACTCGGCGCCGGTCGTGATGCCCTGCAGCTGTGCGAAGGTCTGCTGGCCGAGCAGCACGAGCGTCGCGACTGCGGCGAGCAGAAATGCGCGTTCCGTCGGCAGCAGCAGCGCCAGCGTTCCAACCGACACGATCAGCACACCGCCCAGACCGCTCGAGATGCCGCCGCTCGCGTGAATCAGCAGGGCGACGGCCACGAGGTCGGTGGCGAACTGTAAGTAGGTCTGCCATGCGGCGCTCGGCGTGCGTTTCTGCAGCAAGACGAGAAACACGAAGCCGGCCGTGAGCAAGCCGACGAGAGCGCGCCACGCGAGCGTCTCGTCGGTTTCCCCGACGATGCGTGGAGCGTCGACGAGGTAGAAGACCGCCAGCAGGAGCCCGCCGACGGAAAGGCGGAAGAGGTTCAACAGGACGAGGACGCGCCACGCGAAGTCGGCCGTGACCGAATTGGCTGCAGGACGCGGCGACGCTTTCGCGCGTTGCGTGTCGACGGCATCGACGGCGGACATGGCGCGGAATTCTACCTGAACGCGCCCGTGCGCCGACCTCGAGTGCTTTGCGGGGGTCGAAGGTTTCGTGGAGAATACCGCCGCCCGCCAGTAGCCGGATAGTTTCCCAATGAATTTGCACGAGTATCAATCGAAGGTTTTGTTTGCCGAGTACGGTATTCCCGTGCCGCAGGGGCAAGGTGGCGAAGACGCCTGCCGAAGCGAAGGCGGCCGTTGCGGCGCTGGGCGGTAAATTGTGGGTCGTCAAGGCCCAGGTCCACGCGGGTGGCCGCGGCAAGGCCGGCGGCGTGAAGCTCGCGAAGTCCGCGGCCGAAGTCGAGCAGCACGCCAAGGCGATGCTCGGCACGCGCCTCGTGACGCACCAGACCGGACCGGACGGGTTGCCGATCGACTACGTCTACGTCGAAGCCGGGTCGGACATCGAGCGGGAGCTCTACTTGAGCCTCGTCGTCGACCGCAGCTCCGAGCGCATCGCCGTCATGGCCTCGGCGGCCGGCGGCATGGACATCGAGGAGGTCGCTCACAAGACCCCCGAGAAGATCTTGACGTTGACGCTGCACCCGGCGGCCGGTTTCGAGGACTACCAAGCGCGCACGCTCGGCTTCGGCCTGGGCCTCCGCACCGAGCAGCAGGGCGAGCTGCGCGACATCATGCGCAAGCTCGTGAAGCTGTTCCGCGAATGCGACGCGAGCCTCGTCGAGGTCAATCCGTTGATCGTGACGAAGGACGGCCACGTCGTGGCGCTCGACGCGAAGATCAACATCGAGGACAACGCGCTGTTTCGCCAGAAGCGGCTCGCCGCATTGCGCGACAAGGCGCAGGAGGACGAGCGCGAGCGCGTCGCGCACGAGAACGACCTCAACTACGTCTCGCTCGACGGCAATATCGCGTGCATGGTCAACGGCGCGGGCCTCGCGATGGCGACGATGGACCTCATCAAGCTGCACGGCGGCGAGCCTGCGAACTTCCTCGACGTCGGCGGCGGCGCAACGGCCGAGCGCGTGACACAGGCGTTCAAGATCATTCTGACGAACGAGAAGGTGAAGGCGATTCTCGTCAACATTTTCGGCGGCATCGTGCGCTGCGACACGATCGCCGAAGGCGTCATCACCGCCGTCAAGCAGGTGCACGTCGGCGTCCCTGTCGTCGTGCGCCTCGAGGGAACGAACGTCGAGAAGGGACGCGAGATGCTCGCCGCGAGCGGCCTCAAGGTCGTCGCGGCCACCGGGCTCACCGATGCGGCGTCGAAAGTCGTGAAATTGGCCGGAGCCGCCTGATGAGCATTTTGGTCGACAAGAATACGAAGGTGATCTGCCAGGGCCTGACCGGCAAGCAGGGCACGTTCCACGCGCAGCAGTGCCTCGACTACGGCACCAAGGTCGTCGCGCGGCGTGACGCCGGGCCGCGGCGGCGAGACGCACCTGAACCTGCCGGTGTTCGACACGGTCGCCGAGGCCAAGAAGGCGACGGGCGCGACGGTCAGCATGATCTACGTGCCGGCGCCGTTCGCGGCCGACGCGATTCTCGAAGCGGCCGATGCCGGCATCGAGCTCGTCGTCTGCATCACGGAAGGCGTGCCCGTGCTCGACATGGTCAAGGTCAAGGCCATCTCAGGGGCTCGGCGACGCGGCTCATCGGGCCGAACTGCCCCGGCATCATCACGCCGGGCGCCTGCAAGATCGGCATCATGCCGGGCTCGATCCACAAGCCGGGCTCGATCGGCATCGTGTCGCGCTCGGGCACGCTGACGTACGAGGCCGTGAATCAGACGACGCTGCGCGGCCTGGGCCAGAGCACCTGCGTCGGCATCGGCGGCGACCCCGTGCGCGGCATGAACTTCATCGACTGCATCGAGCTGTTCGAGAAGGACCCCGGCACGCGCGGCATCATCATGGTCGGCGAGATCGGCGGCTCCGACGAGGAAGCCGCCGCCGAGTACATCGCGAAGCACGTCAAGAAGCCCGTCGTCGGCTACATCGCCGGCGTCACGGCGCCGCCCGGCAAGCGCATGGGGCACGCCGGCGCGATCATCTCGGGCGGCAAGGGCACGGCCGAGGAGAAATTCGCGGCGCTCGAGAAGGCCGGTGTGCGCACCGTCCGCTCGCTCGCGGACCTCGGCGAGGCGATGGCCGACGGCGCTGAAGTGAAGATCGGGCTCGCCCAGATCAACACGCGCGTCGGCGCAATCGACGCGAACACCCGAAAAGTACTGGACTACGCCGAGCGCGCACGCAGCATCGGGTGCGACCTCGTGCTGTTCCCCGAGCTCACGCTCTGCGGCTATCCGCCCGAGGACCTGCTGCTGCACCGCGGACTCCGGAGCCGCGTCGAGGCGGCGTTCGCGACAGTCCGCGAAGCGGTGCGCGGCATCGCGGTCTACGTCGGCTACCCCGAGTACCAAGGCGACACGATCTACAACAGCGCGGCCCTGTTGCGTGACGGCAAAGTGCTCGCCAACCATCGCAAGGTCGCGTTGCCGAACTATGCCGTGTTCGACGAGAAGCGCTACTTTCAGCCCGGCGACGGCGCGACCGTCGTCGATCTCGACGGGCTTAGGCTCGGGCTGATCATCTGCGAGGACGTCTGGGTGCCCGCACCGTGCCGTGCACTCGCGGCCGCCGGCGCGCAAGCCATCCTCGTCATCAACGGCTCGCCGTTCCACCGCACGCAGCAGCAAGTCCGCGAGCAGGTGCTCGCGGCGCGCGCACAGGAAAATTCGCTGCCGCTGGTCTACCTGAACATGGTCGGCGGCCAGGACGAGCTCGTCTTCGACGGCGGCTCGGTCGTCGTCGACGCGCAAGGCCGGGTGCAGTTTCGCGCGGCGCTGTTCGAGGAAGATCTCTACGTCGTCGAGCTCGAGCGCCGAGGCCGTGGGCTCGTTCCTGTGGGTCCCGCGCCGACTGAGGTGCCGCCGCTCGCGGAGCGCGTGTACCGCGCGCTCGTGCTCGGGACGCGGGACTACGTCGAGAAGAACGGCTTCGCCGGCGTCGTGCTCGGGTTGTCCGGCGGCATCGACTCTGCGTTGACGCTGACGATCGCCGTCGACGCGCTCGGCCCGGAGCGCGTCCAGGCCGTCATGATGCCGTCGCGCTACACGTCGCAGATGAGCCGCGACGACGCGGAGGCGCAAGCCAAGTTGCTCGGCGTGCGCTACGACGTGCTGTCGATCGAGCCGATGTTCGAGACCACGCTTGCGGCGCTGAAGGGCGTGTTCGCGGGGCTGCCGCCCGACACGACGGAAGAGAACATTCAAGCGCGCTGCCGCGGCGTGCTGCTGATGGCGATCTCGAACAAGACCGGCAAGATGGTGCTGACGACGGGCAACAAGAGCGAGATGGCCGTCGGTTATGCGACGCTCTACGGCGACATGGCGGGCGGGTTCGCGCCGCTGAAGGACTGCACGAAGACGCTCGTGTATCAGCTCGCGGCATACCGCAACGGTGTCGAGCCCGTCATTCCCGAGCGCGTGATCACGCGTGAGCCGACGGCCGAGCTGCGCGACAACCAGAAGGACAGCGACTCGCTGCCGCCGTACGACGTGCTCGACGCGATCCTCGAAGCGTTCATCGAGAAGGACTTCTCCGTCGACCAGATCGTGGGCGCAGGCTTCGAGCGGGCGACCGTCGTACGCGTGCTGCAAATGGTCAAACGCGCCGAGTACAAGCGCCGGCAAGCGCCTCCCGGAGTGCGCGTCAGCAGCCGCGCGTTCGGCCGCGACTGGCGCTACCCGATCACCTCCGGCTACTGAAGTGAGGCCGCGCACCACCGTCATCGACGTGGGCGCCGTCGGGTTACTCGCCCTCGTTAGCGCGGTTGTTTACTACATAGCCGGGGTGCGGTTCGACGCTTCGCCGTTCCCGGGATTCATCCAATTCATCGACGCGGAATTGCTCCGGGAGCGCCTGCTCGAGTCGGTCTGGTATTCGCATGCGCACCCGCCGGGGCTCAACTTGCTCGTCGGCGTTGCGTACCGCGTGTTCGGCGACGGTGCGCCCACGTTCTTGTCGCTACTTTTTCACGGCTTGGGTTTGGCGCTCGCGCTCGGATTGTTCGCGCTGACGCTGAGGCTCACGGGAACGCGCATCGCTGCTTACCTCTGCACCGGCCTGGTCGTGCTGAGCCCTGGCTTCGTGCTCTACGAGAACTGGCTCATGTACACGTTCTTAGAGGCCGTCCTGCTGGTGACCTCCGCCGTCGCGCTGTATCAAACCCTCGACCGCGGCTCCATGGCTTGGGGCGTCGCTCTCTTCACGGCCCTCGCGGCGCTCGTGTTGACGCGCGGAATGTTTCACTTGGGCTGGTTTGCCCTCGTCGTCGTATACGTCGCCTGGGCGGCGCCTAACCGGCGGCGAATCGTTGCCGCCGCCGCGCTGCCGATGTTGGCCGCCACGCTGTGGTACGCGAAGAACTACTTCTATTTCGGCGCGTTTGCCGGCAGCACGATGTTTGGCCTCGGGCTGTCGAACATCGGCACTTTGACCGTGCCGCGCGCGGACTTGGAGCCTCTCGTCGAGCAAGGAATCGTCTCGCCGTTCGCCTTGGTATCCCGCTACGAGGACGTGGCCCTGCTGTTCGCGGCTGGCAACGATCCGCCGAGCGGCATACCGGTGCTCGATCGGCCGCGGAAATCGGATGGCGAGTACAACTACAACTACAGGCCTCTGATCGCTCTCAGCGAGCAATATGCGCACGATTCGATGGCCGTCATTCGGCGCTATCCGGCCGGCTACGTGATCGGCGTCATCGTGGCCAATCGGCTGTTCTTTTCGCCCTCGAGCATGAACGAGTACTTTTCACCGCAGAATCGTGCGGCCGCGACGCCGTTCGAGCGTTTCTTCAATCCCGTGCTCTACGGTGTGCCCGCAGAGCCGGGCTTCATCGTGCAACCGCATTTCGGCTTCGATGTGCCGCCGTCGCTCGAGGTCAACACTAGCGTATGGTTGATCGCTTTGTGGATGCTCGTACTGGGGCTCGGCTGGTTGCGCGTGCGGGCGCTGTTCGCGCGGTCGGTCGAGGATCGCGTGGCCTGCGTCACGCTGGGCTACTTGTTGTTCGTGATGGTGTATGTGCATGCGCTCGGAACTCTCGTCGAGCTCGGCGAGAACTATCGATATCGATTCGTTGTCGAGCCGCTTCTCGCGGTCGCGATAGCGGTGTTCGCGACGGATGGCCTGCGCCGGCTCGCTAAGAGGCTCTAAAAGGGGACAGATTTATTTTCTGCGAGGGCTCTAAAAGGGGACGGATTTATTTTCTGCGAGTGGGTAGCGGGGGAAGCCGACGAGCGTCGGCGCAGAAAATAAATCCGTCCCCTTTTAAAGCGAAAGCGGAAAATAAATCCGTCCCCTTTTAAGGCGTTTTTAAAGCGAGGGAAACGTTAGAGCTTGGCTGTCGCGGCCTCGTCGCCGAACGTCTGGCGCAGCACGCGGCGAGCGTCGGCCGCGAGGTCCGTCATGCCGAGCTGCTCGTAGGCGGTCACGAGGATCTGCAGCGTCTGCTCGAGCTGCGGCGCTTCGGGATAGTGCTCGAGGGCGTACTTCGCGCGATTGATCGCCGCTACGTACGCGCCGCGGCGGACGTAGTACTCGGCGATGTGATTCTCGTAACCTGCCAACCGATTGCGCAGGAACACCATCCGCTGTAGCGCATCGGGCACGTACTCGCTATTCGGAAATCGGCGAATCAGCTCCTGAAACGTGGCGAAGGAGCGCATCGTGTCCTTCGGCGGACGCAGCGAGAGATCCACGCGCAGCAGCTTCTCGATGACGTTCGGCGCCTGATCGAAATACACCAGCCCGCTCATGTAGAGGCAGTAATCGATGCGATCGTGGGTCGGGTTCTCGCGCTCGAACTGCTCGGCGGCGTCGATGGCCAGCTCGGGCTGCAGGCTGCGGTAATAGAGATAGATGAGATCGAGCTGTGCCTGCCGCGTCTCCGGGCTGAAGGGGTAGCGAGCCCCCAGGGCATTGAAGTACTCGATCGCGCCCGGGTAGTTCGAGCCTCCCATGGCGTCGAAGCCCTTTTGATACAGGAGCTCGGGGCCTTGGTCCTCGATCACATTGCTGCGGTTGCAGCCCACGAGGGCTGCCGCAGCGAGACCGAGCAGCAAGGTTTTTTTGCCGATTATGAGCACGTGCTATTCCGAGAGCCGAGTCGCGGGCAATAATGCCGCGGTTCTACGTGGCTGTTTCGACGGCGCAGTATAGCGAAAGTTTCCAGCTTCAAGGTCGCAGGTGCCGTGAGCCGCATCGAAAAACGCTTGTCGGTCCCCGCCGAGCTCGCCGGTCGCAGGCTCGATCAGGCGGCCGCCGCGCTCTTGCCGGAGTTCTCGCGCAGCCGCCTGCGCGCCTGGATCGATGCCGGAGCCCTGAAAGTGGGAGGGCGCGAAGCCAAACCGCGCATGTTGCTGAAGGGCGGTGAGGAGCTCGCGCTCCAAGCCGAGCTCGAAGCAGCAGTGGAGGCGCGGCCCGAGCCGATACCGCTCACGGTCGTGCACGCGGACGACGCGCTGCTCGTCATCGACAAGCCCGTCGGCCTCGTCGTGCACCCCGGCGCCGGCAATCGCTCGGGCACGCTCCAGAACGCGCTGCTGCATCGTTACCCCGAGCTCGAGGTGCTGCCCCGCGCCGGCCTCGTGCACCGGCTCGACAAGGACACGAGCGGCCTGCTGCTCGTCGCTCGCACGCTCCAGAGCCACACGGTGTTGACGGCGGCGCTCGAGCGGCGCGAGATCAAGCGCACGTACCGCGCGATTTGCCAAGGAGTGTTGACGGGCGGCGGAATCATCGACGCGCCGATCGGGCGGCACCGCCGCGAGCGCACGAAGATGGCGGTCGCCGAGGGCGGCCGGCCCGCACGTACTCGTTACCGCATCGTCGAGCGCTTTCGCGCGCATACGTACTGCGAGGTCGAGCTCGAGACGGGCCGCACGCACCAGATCCGCGTGCACATGGCCCACATCCGCGCGCCGCTGCTCGGCGACCCCGTTTATGGCGGCCGCCCGAAGTTGCCGCCGGCGGCCGGCGACGAGCTGCGCGGCGCGTTGCAAGCGTTTCGGCGTCAAGCGTTGCACGCGAGCTCGCTCAAGCTCGCGCATCCGAAGACGGGCGCCGCGCTCGGGTTCGAGAGCGCGCTCGCCCCGGATCTCGCGGCGCTCGTCGCCCTGCTGCGCGCGGACGCCGCCGCGACGCGCCGATGACCCGCGTTCCAGGGTTCGCGCCGCAGTGGCCGGCGCCTCCTAACGTCCGCGCATGGGTCACGGAACGGGGGTCTGCGGCGCGTTATGGCACGTTGAACCTCGCGCTGCATGTCGACGACGATGCGCGCGCCGTCGCGGTCAATCGCGCCCGATTACGAGAGGCGTTGGCGCTTCGCTCCGAGCCGCGTTGGCTCGAGCAGGTGCACGGCACGCGGGTTCTCGACCTCGACCGCGAGCACGCGCCGGCGGCCGACGGCGCGGTGACCGCCGCACCGGGGGTCGTCTGCGCGGTGCTCACGGCGGACTGCTTGCCCGTTCTCTTCTCCCGTGCCGACGGGCGGCGCGTCGGGGTCGCGCATGCGGGATGGCGCGGGCTGCTGAACGGCGTGCTTCCCGCCGCCGTCGGCGCGCTCCGCAGCGATCCCAGGGACCTCGTCGCCTGGCTCGGGCCGGCGATCGGTCAAGACGCGTACGAGGTCGGTGCCGACGTCCGCGACGCCTTTGTCGCCCGTGACCCGGCCGCGAATCGCCGGTTCGCACCGAATCAGCGGGGCCGCTGGCAGGCCGATCTCTACGGCCTCGCGCACGACGCGCTCGCGGCCGCGGGCGTGCGGTCCGTGCACGGCGGCGGGTTTTGCACGTATACCGACACCGAGCGCTTTTTTTCGCATCGCCGCGAGGCGCCGTGCGGCCGAATGGCCACGCTGGTCTGGCTCGACGCCCCGTCATGATTCCTTCGAAGGCGCCGGCAGGACGGTTGAGATCGTCCTGGGCAACCCTCATCTGACGACCGTGCTCAACGACGGGAGCGCTTTGCTATGCGTATGGACAAGCTGACAACGATTTTTCAACAAGCCATTGCGGACGCGCAATCGCTCGCGGTCGGGCGCGATCATCAGTTCATCGAGCCCGTGCACGTGATGGCTGCCTTGCTCGAGCAGCAGGGCGGCAGCGTGACCGGCGTCCTCACGAAAGCCGGCGCCAACCTGAACCTCTTGCGCTCGCAGCTCGGAGAGGCGCTCGACCGGCTGCCGAGCGTCGAAGGAACGCCCGGCGAGGTCCATATCGGCAACGAGCTCGGCAAGCTCTTGAACGTCACGGACAAGCTCGCGCAAGAGCGCGGCGACGCGTACATCTCGAGCGAGCTGTTCCTGCTCGCGGCCGCGCAATCGAAGAACGATCTCGGCCGAATCCTCGAGCGCGCCGGCGCTGTCAAGGGCGCGATCGCGCGGGCGATCGACGAAGTTCGAGCCGGCAGCAAGATTGACGACCAGAACGCCGAGGAGAACCGCAAGGCGCTCGAGAAGTACACGATCGATCTCACGGCGCGCGCGGAGCAGCAGAAGCTCGATCCCGTCATCGGCCGCGACGACGAGATCCGCCGCACGATCCAGGTGCTGCAGCGGCGCACGAAGAACAACCCCGTGCTGATCGGCGAGCCCGGGCGTCGGCAAGACGGCGATTGTTGAAGGTCTCGCGCAGCGCATCGTCAACGGCCAAGTGCCCGACGGGCTGAAGAGCAAACGCGTGCTGTCGCTCGACATGGGCGCGCTGATCGCGGGCGCGAAGTTTCGCGGCGAGTTCGAGGAGCGGCTCAAGGCCGTGCTGAACGATCTCGCGAAGCAGGAAGGCCAGGTCATTCTGTTCATCGACGAGCTGCACACGATGGTCGGCGCCGGCAAGGCCGAAGGCTCGATGGACGCCGGCAACATGCTGAAGCCCGCGCTCGCGCGCGGCGAGCTGCACTGCGTCGGTGCGACGACGCTCGACGAGTACCGCAAGTACGTCGAGAAGGACGCCGCGCTCGAGCGCCGTTTCCAGAAGGTGCTCGTCGACGAGCCGTCGGTCGAGGACACGATCGCGATCCTGCGCGGCTTGAAAGAACGCTACGAGGTGCACCACCAAGTCGAGATCACGGACCCGGCCATCGTCGCGGCCGCGACGCTCTCGCACCGTTACATCAGCGACCGGCAGCTGCCCGACAAGGCGATCGACTTGATCGACGAGGCGGCGTCGCGCATCCGCATGGAGATCGACTCGAAGCCCGAGGAGATGGACCGGCTCGAGCGGCGGCTGATCCAGCTCAAGATCGAGCGCGAGGCATTGAAGAAGGAGTCCGACGAAGCATCGAAGCGCCGCCTGGCCGACCTCGAAGCGCAGATCGACGAAGCTCGACAAGGAGTACGCGGACCTCGAGGAGGTCTGGAAGGCCGAGAAGGCGTTGGTGCAGGGCGAGGCGCAGATCAAAGAAGAGCTCGAGCGAGCGCGCGCCGAGTTCGAGAAGGCGCGGCGCGCGTCCGATCTCGGGCGCATGGCCGAGCTCCAGTACGGCAAGATCCCCGAGCTCGAGCGGCGCCTCGAGCAGGCGCTGAAGGCCGACACGAGCGCCGGCAACAAGCTGCTGCGCAACAAGGTCACGGACGAGGAGGTCGCCGAGGTCGTCTCGAAGTGGACCGGCATTCCCGTCTCGAAGATGCTCGAAGGCGAGAAGGAGAAGCTGCTGCGCATGGAGCAGCACCTCGAGGCGCGCGTCGTCGGCCAGACGCGAAGCCGTGCAGACCGTGTCGCAACGCGATTCGCCGCGCGCGCGCCGGTCTCTCGGATCCCAATCGGCCGAACGGCTCGTTCCTGTTCCTGGGGCCCACGGGCGTCGGCAAGACCGAGCTCACGAAGGCGCTCGCGTCGTTCCTGTTCGACACCGACGAGGCCATGGTCCGCATCGACATGTCGGAGTTCATGGAGAAGCACTCCGTCGCGCGGCTGATCGGTGCGCCGCCGGGCTACGTCGGCTACGAGGAGGGCGGCTATCTGACAGAGGCCGTGCGCCGCAAGCCGTACTCCGTCGTCTTGCTCGACGAGGTCGAGAAGGCGCATCCCGACGTGTTCAACGTGCTGCTGCAAGTTCTCGACGACGGCCGCCTGACGGACGGCCAAGGCCGCACCGTCGACTTCCGCAACACCGTCATCGTCATGACGTCGAACTTGGGCAGCCAGCGCATCCAAGAGCTCGCGGGCGCCGCGAACTACGCGCGCATGAAGGCCGAGGTCATGGAAATCGTCGGCCAGCACTTCAGGCCCGAGTTCATCAACCGCGTCGACGACGTCGTCGTGTTCCATCCGCTCGAGGCGGAGCACATCCGCAAGATCGTCGACATCCAGCTCGAGTACTTGCGCCGTCGGCTCGCCGAGCGCGAGATCGGTCTTGCGCTCGATCCCGCGGCGCGCGACCGGCTCGCGCAGGCCGGCTTCGATCCCGTCTACGGCGCGCGGCCGCTGAAGCGCGCGATTCAGCAGCAATTGGAGAATCCGCTCGCACAGCGTATCCTCCGCGGCGATTTCGGCCCCGGCGACGTCATCCGCGTCGTCGCCGAGGGCGACACGCTCGGATTCGTGAAGGGCGTCAAGGAAGCAAGCCGCGTGAGGAGCAGAGCCTAACCGTATGCCGATCTACGAGTATCGTTGCGGTGCCTGCGGGCACCACCTCGAAGCCTTGCAGAAGATGAGCGAGGGGCCGCTGCGTAAGTGCCCGGAGTGCGGCAAGTCGCAATTGAAGCGGCTCGTCTCCGCGTCGCAGTTCCGCTTGAAAGGCAGCGGCTGGTACGAGACCGACTTCAAGAACAAGAGCGAGACGCAAGCGCAATCTCGTCGAGCATTCGGGCTCCGGCGAAACGGCGAGCGACAAGTCGACGGATACAGCGGCCAAGGACGACGCGCAAGCGGGCAAAGCAGTCGCTGCGGCGAAGACCCGCCGACGCGGCAGAGAAGCCCGCGAAGAAGCCCGAGAGTGCGAAGCCTGCCGCCGTCGCGCACAAGTCGGCGTCGAAGTCGCGTGCGAAGTTGCGCGCAAAGGCCGCGCGCCGCTGACGACCGCCATGGATGGCGGGAGTGCCGCGAATGCAGGAGCAATTTGCGACCGACCGCGCGGCCCCTCCCGCGCTTGCGCGTCCTACGCCTTCCTCGTAACATCCCCGGCCTCTTCGAGGCTAACGCCACCTTTGCATTCAAAAGGTTAGGCTCAAAAGGACTGAGCGATGCGCAGTCATTACTGCGGCCACGTGAACCGCGCCGCGATCGGCCGGACGGTGACCGTGGCCGGCTGGGTGCACCGGCGCCGCGATCACGGCGGCGTCATCTTCATCGACTTGCGCGATCGCGAGGGCTTGCTGCAGGTCGTCTTCGATCCCGACCGGGCGGACGATGTTCGAGGAAGCCGAGCGGCTGCGCTCCGAGTACGTGCTTGCGTCGAGGGCCGCGTGCGTGCGCGTCCCGAGGGCACGGTCAACCCGAACCTCGCGAGCGGCGAGGTCGAGGTGCTCGCGACGAAGCTCACCGTGCTCGCGAACTCGAAGACGCCGCCGTTTCATCACGACGAGCCCGCCAGCGAAGAGCTGCGCCTGCGTTACCGCTATCTCGATTTGCGCCGCGAGCCGATGCTGAAGAACTTGCGGCTGCGCCACGCCGTCACGCGCGCGCTGCGCAAGTTCATGGACGAGCACGGCTTCATCGACGTCGAGACGCCGATCCTGACGAAGACGACGCCCGAGGGCGCGCGCGACTATCTCGTGCCGAGCCGCACGCAGCAGGGCAACTTCTTCGCGCTGCCGCAATCGCCGCAGCTCATGAAGCAGCTGCTGATGATGTCGGGCCTCGATCGCTACTATCAGATCGTCAAGTGCTTCCGCGACGAGGATCTGCGCGCGGACCGTCAGCCCGAGTTCACGCAGCTCGACATCGAGACGAGCTTCATGAGCGAGGAAGACATCCTCGCGCTGATGGAACAGCTGCTGCGCGAGACGTTCAAGTCGGTGCTCGGCGTCGAATTGCCGAAGCCGTTCCCGCGCATGACGCTACGCCGATGCGATGCGTCGTTACGGCAGCGACAAGCCGGACTTGCGTAACCCGCTCGAGCTCGTCGAAGTCGCGGATCTGTTCCGCGGCGTCGAGTTCAAGGTGTTCGCGGGTCCCGCGGCGGATCCGAAGAGCCGCATCGCAGCGCTCAAGTTTGCCTGCGGGCGGCGAGCTGTCGCGCAAGGAGATCGACGACTACACGGCGCTCGTCGGCCGCCACGGCGCGAAGGGTCTCGCGTACATCAAGGTCAACGAGCGTGCCAAGGGCCGTGACGGCTTGCAGTCGCCGATCCTGAAGTTCCTGCCCGATGCCGCGATCGAGGGCGTGCTCGAGCGCACGGGCGCAGTCGACGGCGACCTCGTGTTCTTCGGCGCCGACAAGGCCGGCGTCGTCAACGAATCGCTGAACGCGCTGCGAACGGCGCTCGGCCGCGACCGCAATTTGCTCGAGGGCGAATGGGCGCCGCTCTGGGTCGTCGATTTTCCGCTGCTCGAAGCGACCTGCCGACCGGCGGCTGGACGCCGCTGCATCATCCGTTCACGTCGCCGCGCGAGGCCTCCGCGGCCGCGCTGCGCGCCGCGCCCGGCGAAGCGATTGCGCGCGCCTACGACATCGTGCTGAACGGCTACGAAGTCGGCGGCGGCTCGATCCGTATTCACGACCCCGAGCTGCAGTCGACGATGTTCGAACTGCTCGGCATCGGCAAGGAGGAGGCCGAGCTGAAGTTCGGCTTCCTGCTGACGGCGCTCGAGTACGGCGCGCCGCCGCACGGCGGCATCGCGTTCGGCGTCGACCGGCTCGTGATGCTGATGGCCGGCACCGACAACATCCGCGAGGTCATCGCGTTCCCGAAGACGGCGACGGCGAGCGACCTGCTGACGGGCGCGCCGAGCCCCGCGGATGAGAAGCAGCTCAAGGAGCTCGGCATCCGCCTGAAGAGCGCGGCACCGGGCTGACGAGCGCATGGCCGCCGTCGCAGAGTTCAGGCGACCGGAGTCCGTGCTCGTCGTCGTGCACACGCCGGTGCTCGATTGCCTGCTGCTCGAACGCGTCGAGCCGCGCGGCTTCTGGCAATCCGTGACGGGCACGCTGCGCTGGGCCGAGACGCCGGCCGAGTGCGCCGCGCGCGAGCTTGCGGAAGAGACGGGCCTGGCTCCGCTCGGCTTGCGTGACGCGCACGTGCAGCGCTCGTTTCCGATCCTGCCCGCGTGGCGCTCGCGCTATGCGCCCGGCGTCGACAGAACGTCGAGCACCAGTGGTATCTCGAGGTGCCCGACGTGCGCGCCGTGCAGATCGAGCCGACCGAGCACGTCGCGTATCTGTGGCTTGCCCATCGAGGCCGCCATCGAGAAAGTCGCGTCGTGGACGAACCGCGAGGCGTTGCAGCGGCTCGAAGGCAGTCGCGCCGCGCGTGATCTCGGTCGTCACCGTGCACGGCCTGTGGATGCGTGGCGCCGCGATGGCGGCGCTGCGCCGTCGCCTCATGCCGAACGGGATTCGAGCTCCATCATTTCTCTTATCCGTCGGTCGCAGGCTCGTTGGCGAGCTGCGCTACCGCGCTCGCGGAATATATCGACGGCGTTCGCGGCGACACGGTGCACCTCGTCGGCCACAGCCTCGGCGGCGTGTTGATCTGCGCCATGCTCGAAAGCCGGTTGCCGGCGCGCCTCGGGCGCGTCGTCTGCCTCGGCTCGCCGCTCAGAGGTAGCCGCACCGCCGCGCGGCTCGCGCGCGTGCCCGGCGCGCGGCGGCTGATCGGTCGCTGTCTATCCGACGTTCATGCGCGCGGCGGGTTCGACGCATGGCGCGCCGGCGTCGAGGCCGGCAGCATCGCGGGGACGCTTCCGTTCGGCGTGGGCCGCTTGCTGGGTCCGTTCCCAGAGCCGAACGATGGCACGGTAGCCGTCGCGGAAACGCAGATCGCGGGTCTCAAGCGATCACATCGTGCTGCCCGTGTCGCACGTCGCGCTGCTCTGGTCGGAGCAGGTTGCGGCGCAGGTCTCGCACTTCCTCGAGCACGGCCGCTTCAGGCACGGACCGGCCGGTTGATCCGGCCCGCGACGCGCGCGGCTCGGCTTACTTCTTCTCTCTCAAGCGCTTCGATTGCTTGGCCATCGCCTCGATGGCCTTCTCGGCGTTGCGGCGATTCTTGTCCGGATCGTCGGACACGCTCAGTTCCGCCGCCGTGCCGCGCCAAACGAGCTCCTTGCTCGCGGCGGCCCAGATGTCGACGACGAGCGTGCCGCGCTCGATTTCGACGACGCGCGTGGTGGTCTGCACGGGGCCGACCGGCCCGGAGTAACCGTATCCATAGCCGTAATGACCCCAGCCGTATCCGTAACCGCCGAAGCTGTAGCCGTAGGTGTCGGATTCCAAGCGCACGTCGCGCCGCGTCGAAGCCGTGTAGTTGACGTACACGTCGGGATTCTCGGTGACCTCGGTCAGCCCGCTCGCACTCAACTGGTACTGGATCCCGTTGATGATATGGCCGTGCAAGAACGGATCGGATTCCTTCAGCGACTCTCCCGCGGCGTCTTGCCACTGAAACGTCTTGATCGTCGAGAAGTCATACGCCGTATTCCACTGAATCTGCGGTTTCGCCGCGAACGCCGGTGCGGCGACCAGGGCCGCGAGCAAGGAGAACCCAATGCGCAACGTCATGACATTGCCTCCAAAGATCTAGGTATCGATTCGGCCGGCCGGCGAGCTCGCGGCGCAGAGCCGTTAGCTCTCGTGGGCGAGTCTAGCGCGGCGCCGGCGGTTGGGGGGGATGAACGCCAGCTGCCGCGCTAGGGCGTGCCTCGCCGTCGCTACTGTCGGTCGGTTGCCGCCGGCGCAACATTCGACCTTGGTCCCATGAAGCTATAGAGCGGGAGCTCGCGCTGAACCGCGGCATCGCCATCGACCTGCGCCGCGGCATGCACGACGAGCAGCATGCCTCCGGTGACGAGCAACAGCCATTGAAGGAGACGCAGGGCCGTGGCCGCGCGCGACGGCGCGGCGCGACGCCGGGCGCCTTGTCTCGTCAGGCGTGTATCGTTTTCATCGAGCCCAACTGGACTTGATATACCCATGACGCCGCTTCCGATGCGGAGATGCTTCCAAAGCCTACTCTCGAATGGCCGGTCGGCTAGGAGTATCGGACTTAGGTCCGACAAGTTGGACCCTACCCCAAGGTCGCATTCCGCTCTGGCGCGAGAGTCCTGACTATGCGCCCATGGACAGTCACCTGCCCCTGATCGCGATCGTCGACGACGAGGCATCGATTTGCCGAGCCTTGGTACGGCTGCTGCGGGTGTCGAATTACCGCGCAGAGGCCTTCAGCTCGCCGCTGCTATTTCTCGAGTCGTTGGCCGAGCGCGTGCCCGACTGTGTCGTGCTCGACCTGCAGATGCCGGTGATGACGGGTGTCGAGCTGCAGCAGCGGTTGTTGCTCCTTCCCGAGCCTCCGCCGGTCATCATCGTCACGGCGCTTGACGAGCCGAAGACGCGCGACCGCTGTCTTGCGCTCGGCGCCGTTCGATACCTGCGAAAACCCATCGAGGGCGAGCTCTTGGTCGACTCGGTCCACCAAGCCGTCAGCGCCAAACGAAAGGGCCCGACGCTAGGGACTGACGCAACGGCGGGCAGCCGGCCGTAGCCCGTCAGTTCGCGAAGACGGTTCTCCAGTCGTCCTCGATGCTGACGAGCGTCCAGCCTTTCGCGACGGCCTCGTCCCACGCCGTGTCGAGCTTCCCGATCGATGAGTCACGGTCGTAAGCCCACTCGCGCTCGGCGTCGGTGTGGTGGACGAGTAGCGCGAACCGCGGCCCGGCGCCGGCGGCGGTCCACTGCAACATCTGAAGGTCGCCGTCCGAGTTGCCGAACGCCATGACGGGGCGCCGCCCGATATTCCGCTGGATGCCGACGGGCTTGCCTTCCTTGTCGTCGACAAGGTCGACCTCCGGCAGCTTCAGCAACACCGGCGTGCCGTCGCGCAGCTCGAACTTCAGCTCGCCGCTGCTGCCGATGACCTGCTCCGGCGGAATTCCGTAAACCCTCTGCGTCCACGGGCGCATGAACTCGATGCCGCCCCCGGAGACGATGTAGGTCTTGAAGCCGTTGGCGCGCAAGTAGGCGAGCAGCTCGAGCATCGGCTGATAGACCATCTCCGTGTAGAGCTTGCCGGTGGTCGGGTGGCGCGCGGTCGCGATCCAGTCGCTGACGGTTGCGCTGAATTCCTCGGTGGTCATGCCCGTGTGCGTGGCCGCCAGCATTTGCATCAGCTCGCGCTCGCTTGCGTTGCCGAGAACCTGCGCGAGATTTTCTTCGAGCACGGCGGCGAACGGCTGCTCCGTTCGCCACTCGGGATGCCGCGGCGCGAGCGCCTTGATCCGATCGATGACGAACGTGAGCTGCACGTAGACGGGCTGCTCGGCCCAGAGCGTGCCGTCGTTGTCGAACGTCGCGATACGTTCCGCCGGCGGCACGAATGCCGATGAGGTCGGCAGCGTGACCTGCTCGACGAAAGCGACGATGGCTCGCTTCGGCGCCGTGTCGTTCCACGACGGCAGCGGGTCCTGCTGCGCGAGCGCGGTCTGGCTCGCGAGCACGAGGGCGTACGACGCGGCCCGGCGGGCACTCAGGGAGCGCGCGACGCCCACGGATCGAACCCGCGTCAGATCTTCTCGATCTCCTCGAGGCGTCTGCGCAGCAGTGAAGCCCAGTACGACCCCAAACGCCGGACCTCCGTCCACGCCGTCACGCTGTTCACCTCGAACGCGAACGGCGATTCGGCCGCGCGCCGATCTGCCACACGCGCGAGAATCTCCCCGCTCTCCGAATCGCGCAGCTCCATGACCAAAGTGGCCTCGCCGATGGAGGTCAGATACACGCCGCCGCGGCCGAATCTCGCCGAGTCGATATCGGGCGGAATGTTCGACACGACGTCGATGATGGTGCCGACGAGCAACAGCACGTCCGGCCCGGGCGCCGAGACGAGCTCGTAACGCTCGAGCTTCCCGAGCTCGGTCTCGAACGCGGTCTTGAGCTCGCGTGAGAGGCGTTCCTTGTTTTCCTCCTTGACGGGAAACTGACTCTCGTTGCGCGCTTGGAAATCGCTGACCGGCTCGAGCTTCCGGAAAGCCATGCCTTGGCTCACCACCATCAGCTTCTTGTACGGCGTCAGGTCGAAGGTCGGCTTGACCCACGCCGCGTCAACGACGCTTTTCTCGACTCGCACGAGCCCGTCGTGCGTGACCTCCGCATCCGGCCCGGTTTCGATGCGAGGCTGCTTCGGCGCGGCTCCGCCGCTGCCCGCGTAAAGCCCGATGGCGAGCGTGGCGACACCGATTTGAGCTGCAATTCGGAATCGACGAGTCATGACTTCATCCCCTTTGGCGTGCTGGGGCCTTGCTTTTCGCGACCCCGATGAGCGATGTTCCGTCGCGGCCCCGGAACTTGCAAATAGGCCGTTGGGCGCATAGTCATCCGCCCTAGGTCCTATGGCTCCGGCGCGCCGTGTGCCGACAATTGTCCATGTCGCGTTACCGCTAGCTGCCGGGAGGCCCGAATGAACTTTCGCGCTCGAGCCGAGAACGTCAACAGGTTCCTAACCACCGGTATCGCGGGCCTGTTGTATTGCGGCGCCGTGTTCGCCGACGACATTTCGCGATCCGACTCGCTGCTCTGCTACGGCTTGTCGGCGGCGCGCTGCGAGCTCGGCAAGGCGTGCGAGGCGGTGGCGCCCTGGCAGCTCAATTTGCCGGATTTCGTCAAGCTCGACTTGCGGGGCAAGCTCATTCAGACCACCGCTGGTAGCAGCGACCAACGAGAAACGCCGCTGCAGACCGTGCAGCGCGACAACGGCACGATTCTGATTCATGGCGCGCAAGGCGAGCGAGCGTTCAGTTGGCTCATCGACGAGATGAGCGGAGACGGGACACTCAGCGTCGCCGGCCACGGGCAAAGCGTGACGGTCTTCACGGTGTGCACGGCCCTCGATAAGCTCTAACGTTCACCTCGATCTCATGAGGAATTCCGTCATGCATAAAGCTTCCAAAGCGGCTCTCGTTGCCACGTTGACTCTGGTCGGCAACCTTGCGGCGGCGCAAAGCGTGTCGTCGTCGCTGGGGCTCGTCGTTTACCCCAGCAACAACCAGGCCGCCGATCAGATCGCGAAGGACGAAGGCGAATGCCACGCCTGGGCGCGCCAGAACACCGGCATCGATCCGGCCAATCCCATGGCGGGTGTTCAAGTCCAACAGGCTGCTCCACCGCCCGGCGGAGGCGCATCGGCCGGGCGCGGCGCAGCTCGCGGCGCGGCAAAGGGTGCGATCATCGGCGAGATCGCCGACGAGGACGCCAGCGAGTTCGCGGCCGCAGGCGCAGTCATCGGAGCGGCTCGTGGAGCCAAGCAGCGCCAGGCCCAGCAAGCGCAGGCGCAACAGCAGGCGCAAGCCCAAAGCCAAGCGGTCGCTCAGGAACGCATGGGGACGTTCACGAAAGCGTTCGGGGTATGCATGCAAGCGCGTAGCTACGCGGTTTCTTAGTCCGTTACGAGGCGAATCGCCCACTCGACTGCGCTCCGTCATCTGTTGGTGCGCAAAGCGCGACCGAGCGGAGAAACTTCATGACGTCACGCAGCCGGCTGTCGCTCGCGGCGGCGCTCGCGTTGCTCGGTCCACTCTGCGGGATCGCGGCGGCGCAGGACGTGCCCGTCCCGGCAACGTCGAGGCCGAAGATCGGTCTCGTGCTCGCCGGCGGCGGAGCGAAGGGTGCCGCGCACATCGGAGTGCTGCGGGTACTCGACGAGATGCGCATTCCCATCGACTGCGTCGCCGGCACCAGCATGGGGGCGCTCGTCGGCGCGGCGTTCGCGACCGGCATGCGTCCCGAGGAGATCCAGCGCGAGGTGCTCGCGATCGATTGGCAGCGGACCGTCGGCGGCCAGGGCCGGCGCGACCGCATGCCGATCAAGCGCAAGCTCGCGACGATGACTTACACGCTTCCGCTCGAAGTGGGGATGAATCAGAGCGGAATACGCATGCCGGGCGGGCTCATCGTCACGCAGGAGATCGAGCAGTTCATCCGTACTCTCGTCGCGCCGTTCCGCTACACGCAGCGATTTCGACGATCTGCCGATTCCGTTTCGCGCCGTCGCAACGGACATGGTCGCGGGCGAGGTCGTGGTCATCGACAGCGGCGACCTCTCGGAGGCCATGCGCGCGAGCATGGCGTTGCCGGGCGTCTTCGCGCCCGTGACGCTCGACGGCAAGGTGCTGTCCGACGGCGGCATGATGCGCAACTTGCCGGTCGACATCGGTCGCGACCTCTGCGCGGACGTCGTGATCGCAGTCTGGATGTCGTCGCCGCCGGCCGAGGCGGAGGGGCTCACGTCGGCGCTGAGCCTCATAGGGCGCTCGATCGACGTCATGATCGGCGCGAACGAGCGCCTGCAGATGGAGAGCTTGACGCCGCGCGACGTCGCGATCGACGTGCCGATGGGCGACATCGGGACGAGCGACTTCACGCGCATCCCGGAAGCCGTCGAGCTCGGCCGGCGTGCCGCGGACGGCATGCGCGGAGAGCTCAGCCGCTACTCCGTTCCGGAAGCCGAATACCTCGCCTGGGTCGATTCCCTGAGCCGGACCCAGGCTCCCGAAACGGAGCTCGCAGAGGTCCGAATCGTCGGCACGCAGCGCGTGAACCCCGAGTACGTGCGCGCGCAGCTCGAGAACTCCGCTCCCGGCGCGACCATGACGGCCGAGGCTATCGCCGAGGACACCGAGCGCGTCTATGCGCTCGGCGACTTCGAAGGCGTCGACTACACGCTCACGGGCCCGGCCGGCGCGCGCGTGCTCGAGATCGCGCCGGTGGAGAAGGGTTGGGGCCCGAACTTCTTCCGCTTCGATCTCGGCTTGGCCACGTACGAAGGCGGCGATTTGTTCGCGATCTTGCGGCTCGATCACGACCGCACCTGGATGAACTCGCGCGGCGGGCAATGGCACAACGCGCTGCAGCTTGGCCGACAGTCGCTTCTGGTATCCGACTTCTACCAGCCGCTCGACGTGCGCCAGAGATTTTTCGTGCAACCGATCCTGTTCTCCCAAGAGAGGATCGAAGACATCTATCTGGACCGCGACCGTGTTGCGCGTTACGAATTGCGCGAGCGGTACGCGCAGGCTGACGTCGGTGTGAACTTCGGCACGACCACGCAACTGCGACTCGGGCTGCGCAACGGCTGGCACGAGGCCACGGTCGACACTGGAGTTCCCGCGCTGCCCGAGCTCGAGCGCACGACGGACACGTCGTACCAGCTCAGAGCGTTTTTCGACACACGGAACTCCGTCGCGCTGCCGACGCAAGGGCGCGTTCATAACGTCTCGCTACGTGGATTCCGCCGCATTCGCTGGGCGGCGAGTTCGACTACAGCCTCGCGGAGGTGCTCTGGATCGCAAGCGTTCGGCGTCCGCGGCGACAACTCCCTGAGCGTCGCCGTCGGCGGGGCCGACGTGCTGAGCGGCGAGCTGCCCGTCACGGAGCTGTTCACGCTCGGCGGCGTCCGCACGTTCCCGGGC
The DNA here is from genome assembly GCA_963714705.1 of uncultured Gammaproteobacteria bacterium. Classification (GTDB taxonomy): domain Bacteria; phylum Pseudomonadota; class Gammaproteobacteria; order Steroidobacterales; family Rariloculaceae; genus FEN-1219. The sequence goes on along the minus strand of CAVQPJ010000013.1, from coordinate 1,084,217 downwards.
TTGCGGCCGGGCGAGCTTCGCGGCAGCAGCTATTGGTCGATGAGCCGCGCGGTACTCGTGGCAGCTCGTCGATATCTCGCCGCTTTCCGGCCAGGCGCTTTACGCTGGCGTCCGCGCGCAGGTGGGTGAGATGCGCAAGCGGTTCGACGGGCTCGAGCCGGAGGTCCTCTACGGATTGTCGGGCTCCGTCGGCGGTCGAACGCCGGTCGGCCCCTTCCTGTTCTCGGTCGGCTACGTGGAGGGCGGCGAGTGGCAGGTGCAGTTCACGCTCGGCCGGCCGATCAGCGAGGGCTCACTGTTCGACGAGGTCCAATGAGCGTCGTACTACGCCGTTCAGCCTATATCGGAGTCGCCCTTCCCAGTTATGCTCTGGTTCCCGCGACTCGCCGTAAAAGGCTAGAAAAATGACAAGAAAGAAACTCGTGATCGGGGGCGTCATCGTCGCTGCCGTCGCGCTTCTCGCGTTCGCCGCGCAGCAGACTCTCAAGGTGCCGCTACGGCTCGAGGCCGTCCCGTTCGAGCTCACGGCGCGCGCAGTCGTGCCCGGCATCCCGAACGCTCGCTACTTCGTGCTCTCGGATGTCGAGTCGCTCGTGCGCGACGCGCTCGCTGCGCGGCAACGCGAGGAAGCGTTTCTCTCCCAGTCGGGGCGGGCTGGGGAGCTCCCGCCACTCGAGCTGCTGGCCATCTCCGGCGGCGGCGACAAGGGCGCGTTCGGCGCCGGCTTGCTGAACGGCTGGACGGCCTCGGGCACGCGGCCGGCGTTCAAGCTCGTCACGGGCGTCAGCACCGGCGCGTTGATCGCACCGTTTGCGTTTCTCGGCCCCGAGTACGACAAGGTGCTCGAGGAGGTCTATACGACGCTTTCGCCCGAGGATGTCGCACGCCCGAGGAGCATCATTGCGGCAATCCAAAACGATGGCATGGCCGACAACGAGCCGCTCTGGGCGCTGATCTCGAAATACGTCGACGAGCGCCTGCTCGCGGCGATTGCTGCCGAGCACGAGAAGGGCCGGATTCTGCTGATCGGCACCACGGCTCTCGACGCTCGCCAACCCGTGATCTGGAACGTGGGCAACATTGCCGCGAGCGGCTCGAGCAACGCGCTCGAGCTCCTCCGGTCGATCCTGCTCGCGTCGGCCGCCATTCCCGGGGCGTTCCCGCCGACGCTGGTCGATGTGGAAGTCGACGGCAAACGGTATCAAGAGATGCACGTCGACGGCGGCGCTTCGGCGCAAGTGTTCATCTACCCGCCGTCGATGGGGCAAGTCGCGGCGCGGATGGGCGAGGGGATGGTGCGCAGCGGCCGCGTCTACGTGCTCCGCAACGCCTCGCTCGCCCCGACCTATGCTCCGGTCGAGAGGCGAACGATCAATATCGCGGCGCGGGCGATCGATTCGTTGATCACGACGCAGGGGTTCGGCGACCTTTACCGCATCTACGCGACCACACGGCAAGACAAGCTCGACTTCAATCTCGCCTACATCGGCGCGGACTTCGTTTACGAGGGTGAGCACCAGCAATTCGAAACCGCGTACATGAAGTCGCTGTACGACTATGGCTACCGGCTCGGGCGCGCGGGCTATCAGTGGCAGAAGACGCCGCCGGGACTGCTGGGCGCGGCGTTTGACCCGGTCAGCGAAGTAACAACGGCTCAATAGCCATGCACACCACGATACCGATGAAACTGCGATTCGCGCTCGTCATTGCGGCTCTCTTCGCGTCGTCCGCATCGGCGCAAGGCTTGGACTGGCGCGTCACACCGTACCTTTGGGGGGCCAGCATCGGCGGCGACATCGCTCTCGGTCCCGTCGCCCGCGACGTCGACGTCGAATTCTCCGATCTCGTGAACGTGCTGTCGGGCGCCGTTTTGATGCACGTCGAAGCCCAGAGCGACAACCACATCGTGTTCGGCGATCTCGTCTGGCTCGCGCTGGAGCCGGAAGAGGAGATCGCAACGATCGGCGGAGTAGCCGAAGCGGAGCTCGACACGACAATCATCGAGCTCGGTTACGCTCGCGATTCGGATGCATTCGGCCTCGAGCTCGGGTTGCGCTATTGGGACCTCGACATCGAGATCGATCCGGCGCTCGCGGCCGGCATCGTGCGAAGCGACAGCTGGACCGACGTGTTCGGCGGCGTTCGCAGAACGCGCGAGCTTGGGTCTAGCTGGACTCTGACGACGCGCGCCAACCTCGGCGCCGGCGGCTCCGATCTCGCCATCGGCTTTCAGATGGACTTCGCTCGCGAGCTCGAGCGCGGCAACGCCTTCGTGGCCGGGTTCAAGCTGCTCGATATCGATTACGAAGAGAGCTCCGTCCGCGGAATTCCGTTCGTGCTCGATACGACGTTCTTCGGGGCTACCGTCGGATTCATGTTCGATTAGCTTTGGGATCGGGCCAAGGCCCGGCTCTGAACGATGTACAACGTGCGACGTTGGCTAATCAAGCCGGTGCTCTACCTCGTAGCGCTGGCGGCGACTGTGCTCGCAACCATCGTGCTCGTCTACGCCGTGCAGGCACGAGTCCGGCTACCCGAGCTGCATGCATGGCATAGAGTCGTGCTGCGCGAGGAGGCAGGCCGCGATCACCCGGCCGCGTTCGAATCGTTCGAAGCGTACCGGCAGCAAGAGGAGCGGCTGTTCGCCGAGCTGCGCGAGCGGATCTACGCCGGTCAGGAACCCGACACGTTTGCGCTCGGCCGCTACAACCCGCAAAGCGTCGTCGCCAAGCTCGCGCTTGATACGCCCTACAACCGCAGCTTCGAGCTCGTTCCTGCCGGTGAGCCGCGCGGCTCCGTACTGTTGATGCACGGCCTCAGCGATTCGCCTTACAGCATGCGCGCCATCGGGGAGGTCTTTCAGAGTCGCGGCTACTACGTGGTCGCGCTGCGCCTTCCCGGGTCATGGCACCGTGCCCTCCGGGTTGCGCGATGTGCGGTGGGAAGACTGGTATGCGGCAGTCGTCGCCGCCGCGAAATACGCGGCCGCGCGCGGCGGAAGCGGCAAGCCCTTCTACATCGGCGGTCACTCGACGGGCGCCGCGCTGGCGTCGCTTTATTCGGTGCGCTCGCTCGACGACCCCGAGCTGCCGAGGCCGCAAGGGCTCTATCTCGTCTCCGCCGCGATCGGCATCTCGCCGTTCGCGGTGCTCACGAACGTGATTTCGGGGCTCGCGTTCGTCCCCGCGTTCGAGAAGTCGCGCTGGATCGACGTGTTCCCGGAGTACGATCCGTACAAGTACAACTCATTCCCCGTCAATGCCGGGAATCAGATCCACACGCTGACGGGCGTGCTGCGCGACGCGCTCGAGGACGCCGGGCAGCGCGGCCGCCTTGCCGCGATGCCGCGTGTCGTCGTGTTCCAGTCGATCGTGGACTCGACGATCACGGCCCGGGAAGTCGTGCGCGGCTTGCTCGCGCTCTTGCCGCCCGCCGATCACGAGCTCGTCGTGTTCGACGTGAACCGCCTCGACGCCATGCAAGGATTGATCGCCCCCGGGCCCCTCGAGGATCTCGAGAGTATCCGGAACGCGACGGATCAGCCGTTTCGCGTGACGCTCGTCGGCAGCAGCGGGCCGGACGCGCGCGCGGTCGCCGCCTACACGCGCGAAGCCGGCGCAGCCGAGGTCGCGAAAGCGGATCTCGGGCTCGAATGGCCGAGCGGCGTGTTTTCGCTAGGCCACGTCTCGCTGCCGTTCCCGGCCGACGACCCCGTGTACGGAATCGCGTTGCCGCCGGGCACGAAGCCGCCGTTCAATCTCGGCGCGGTTGCTGTGCGCGGCGAGAGCGGCGCGCTCGTGCTCTCGCTCGGCGCTTTCTCGCGCCTGCGCAGCAATCCGTTTTTCGACGTTATCCGCTCGAAGATCGTCGAGACGCTCGCGCGCGACGAGCAGAGGGCCGGCCGACCCAACTAGGGCAAAAGGGGACGGATCTATTTTCGTGAGAAAATAAATCGTCCCCTTTTAGACGAGAAAATAAATCCGTCCCCTTTTAGACGGTCCCCTTTTAGACGGTCGGTTGCCGCGCGCTTCGGCCTCGCCACACGAGGTAGGCCGTCGCGATGACGATGAACGTGAGAATGCACGGCAGCAATACCGCCAACGCTCGCTGCGACGTGAAGTTCGTGGCCCCGATCGCGATGGCCAACCCTGGATGACGGACGGCACACTCGACGGCGAGGACGGTCTTTTCCTGGCCGTTCTGCGGCCCAAGCAGGTGACCGATCGCGAGGCCCGCGACGCTCACCGCGGCGATCACCGCATAGGACCACGCGTCCATGTTCAGCAGCGTGGGATAGAGAGCGGCCAAGACGGCGATCAAAACGACGAGTAACCCGACGGTGCCGACTTTGCCGAGCAGTGCGGCGAACGCCTCGGCCCACGCGGGAAACAACGCGCGCACGGCCAATCCCAAGCCGATCGGCAGGAGGATCGACTTGGCCAATATCGAAAGCAGAGAGGCGGGATCGACGCTGGCGCTAAACCCCAGCGGAACTGCGAGCACGTTCAAGACGGCCGGAACCGTGACGACGGCGAGCGCCGCCAACGAGAGGTGCAAGCTCGCGATGAACGCCGCGTCGCCTCCACCGGTCTTGGTCGCCGATTTGATCATCAAGGGCGCCGGAGGGCAGGCCACGAGGATCGCGAGTCCGACCCCGACCGCGGGCGCGGGCTCGAGCAGGAGAATGAGGCCCAACGCCGCCGCGGGGACGAGAATCAAGGTCGCGACGAGCGCTCGCAGCATCACGACGGGGCGGTCCTTGAAAAATCCAATGACCTGTTTGGGTGCAATGCCTAGCGCTTCGGCGAACACGATCAGCGCCACCGATAGAGGCGCAACGATCCTGAGTCCGTCGATGATCAGGTCTCTCAAGGGAGGCTCCTTATTTCGCCGCGCCCGCGAGCCGCGGCGCGATCACGACTCCGGGGCGAGCCAATATATACGCGGCGGCGCTGCGCGGAGGGATTCGCCTTTGGACCTATCCGGCGCCGGGGCAGGTGGCGATGCCGCTCGGACCTAGGTCCAATGGCCGCTCGGCCGGGCGGGTCGCGATCATGGGCGACAAGACCCATAGCGACTGTCAGGAGGTTTCCGTGACCCGATCGATTTGTGCCGTGTTTTTGCTGGCGCTCGCGTATCCCGCCGTCGCCCAGGTCAATCCGCAATTCGCGGACGTCAGCGACGAGATCGAGATGGTGCGCTCGCTGGTCCGCATCGAGCGCAAAGCCGTCGTCGAGCAGGCGATGCAGCTCGCACCCGCCGAGAGCCAGGCGTTCTGGACGCTCTACAACCAGTATGAAGCGGAAAGGACCACGATCAACGATCGCCTCGTGAAGGTCATCACCGACTATGCCGCGGCGTATCCCGACGTCGGCGACGAGCGCGCGGAAACACTGCTCGAGGAGGCCTTCGATGTCGACGCCGACCAGCTCAGCCTGAAAAAGAAGTACGCCAAGCGCTTCGACAAGATCCTCTCGCCAGCTCGCGTGGCACGCTTCTTTCAGATCGAGCGCAAGCTGGACGCCGTGCAGAACTTGAGCATCGCCGAGCAGATCCCGCTCATCGACCAGTAGTCCCGCACTTCCAGTATCTTAGACGCGCGGCCGATCGGGTCGGCGCGCTGCTTTGCATTGGAGGGAATCGATGAAAAGTTTGCGAACCGCTTTGCTCGGTGGACTGCTCGTGGCGTTGTCGGTGCTGAGCACCGGCCCCGCGAATGCCCAACGCGACAACACCGACGTCATCGTCCTGAAGAACGGCGACCGTGTCACCGGCGAAATCCAGGAGCTCGAGTACGGCCTGTTGCGGCTCGAGACCGACGACATGGGGATTATCAGCATCGAATGGAGCGCGATCGCCTCGATCGATAGCCAGTACGTGTTCGACGTGCAGCGGGCCGGGGGGCGGCAGTACGCCGGCATCATCGCCACTTCGGAGGACGGCGCAGATCTCGTGATCCGAGACGAAGTTGGTCCGCAGTCCATTCCCCTGTCCTCCGTCGTGCGCGTAACGGAGCTGGAAACCGGTTTCTGGCAACGCGTTTCGGGGTCCATGTCCGTGGGCTTCAACTACACCAAGTCGACGGGCATCCGTACCGGCAGTATCAACATGAGCTCGCAGTATCAAGCCGAGCGGCTCAAAGCCACGCTCGACATCAGCGCGTACGAAACCTCGAGCCCCGACACCGAGGATAGCGCGCGCGAGAACCTGACCTCGACGGTGCAATTCCAGCGCGAGCGGCCGTCATTCCTGATGCTGTTGAACTCGCTCGAGCGCAACGACGAGCTCGGTATCGATTTGCGTCTCACCATGGGAGGAGGCCTCGCGCGCTACTTCGCGCAGGATCAGGACAGCGAGGTCATGCTGCTCCTCGGCGCGGTTGCCAACCAGGAATGGGTCAACGATGAGGCTGAAAGCCTGGATGCGGACGACAGCCAGCAAAGTCTCGAAGGCGTGCTCGGCGCGAGCTGGCGCATCTTTCGTTTCAACGATCCGGAGGTCAGTCTGGCCTCGACGGCCTATCTCTATCCGAGTTTGACGGAGTCGGGTCGGCGCCGCGGTACTCTGGACGTCAGCCTCAGGCGCGAGATCATCGACGATCTGTTCTTCGATATCTCGTTCTACGAAAGCTACGACAGCGATCCGCCTTCGGCAGGGGAAACGACCGACTACGGCATCGTCACGTCGCTCGGCTACAAGTTCTGAGCACTCAAGCGGCGGTTTCGCGCTCGTTCGATCTCAGCCTCATCTCTAAGAGATCTTTTTCGAGGAAGTAGCTCAAGAACGTGCGAATGGCGGCGATGGCCGCCAATTGGCCGATCTGTTCCCAGGTCGGCGAGATCGCGCTGCGAACGATGTCTGCGGCCAGCGCGAACTGCAAGCTGCCGAGCAGCCAGCCGCCGAAGGTCACCCAAATCTGCCGGCCCCAGCCCTCGTGACGCGGCCCGTGCAAGAATCCCCAGAGCACCTCGCGCAGCGCATTGAGGGCGCCAAACGCCACGATCACCACGGCGACGGTTTCGACCCCTAGCGCAACGTGATTGGCCGTGACCTTCAGCAGCTCTTCCATTCGGCGTTCCTCAGAGCGGTTCGCTCAGGTTTCACCCGGCCCCGCGGACCGCACGATGCAGCGAAAGCCCAAATGGCACGTGGACGTGTCGATGGGCTGCGCCATGCGCGCGGCGGGCCGATAGCGGCGGCAATAATTCGGCGCGCACAGGTACGAGCCGCCCTTCATGACCTTGCGCGGAATTTTGATCGCCTCGCGCGGATCGAAGCTGTCTTCGAGCGTGCCGCCTCGGGGATTGCTCGGGGCGCAACACGCCGATTCAGCACCCTCGTGGGTGCTCCGGTACCAATCCGTCGTCCATTCCCAGACGTTGCCGGCCATCTCGTGGAGCCCATAGCCGTTCGGCGGAAACGATCCGACCGGCGCCGTCCATTCGTACCCGTCCTCCTTGGCGTTCTGCCAAGGGAATTCGCCCTGCCAGGTGTTGGCCTGCCATTGGCCGTTCGGCGTGAGCTCTTCGCCCCAGACGAACTCGGCGGCGTCGAGGCCGCCTCGGGCCGCGAGCTCCCACTCCGCTTCGGTCGGCAGCTCCTTGCCGGCCCATTTCGCATAGGCGGCCGCGTCCTCGAACGCGACATGGACGGCGGGGTGATCCCACAGGCCTTGAAGCGACGTTCGCGGACCGCGCGGGTGGCGCCAATCCGTACCCGCGACGTACTGCCACCAGTTGTAAGCGTTGCGCAGGTCCACGGGGCCGGCCGGCTTCACGAACAGGACGGACGAGGGCACGAGGAGCTCCGGTTGCGCGCCGGGATAGAGCGCGGGATCGACGGGACGTTCGGCGAGCGTGACGTAGCCCGTGGCGCGGACGAACCGCTCGAACTCGCGGTTCGTGACGGTGTAGCGGTCCATCCAGAAGCCGTCGACCGTCACGACGTGCGCGGGCGCTTCCTCGGGGTAGTGGTCATCCGACCCCATGCGAAACGTGGCGCCCGGAATCCAACACAGGTCGGCATCGGCACGTGTCTTCGGCTCGGCGTCGCCCATTGGGTGCCTCCTCAGACCGCGCGAACCAATACGGCGAGGAACGCGAACACGCCGATCAACGTGAGACCGATCGCGATCGCGTAGACGGGCGTGCTCCCCGGAGCCTGGCCGACGCCGGCGACGGCGGCGTACTCACCGTCCCACAAGTAGCGGAGTGTCGCGCGATATTGGAAGGCCGACACGACGAGCGCGATGATTCCGGCCGCAATCAACACGAGCCCCACGTAACGCGCTGCGAACGGGCGTATCGCTGGATCCACGCCCTCGATGTTGTTCAACCGCTCGAAGAACTGCACGATCGTGAACCCGAACCCGATCAACGCCGTCGCCGTTCGGACCCACGCCATCATCGTGCGCTCGAGCGCCATGCGGGTGCGAAGCCACGCGAAGTGGTTGGCCGCCGTCGCCTCGACGTTGAAACGGTGCCCACCGGCCTGGGGAGCGTTGGCTTCCATCGACCCGGACATCCCTTGCGTTGGCCGCGACGTCTTATTTGCTCGAGCCGAGATCGAGCTTGAAATACAGCAACAACCCGTCGTAGCCCCAGTCGATGCGAGTGTCGAGCCCTCGGTCCTCGATGGCTCCGAGGTTCATCGACACGCGGTTGTAGGCGAGGCCGACGGCCATGCGCTCGCCGAAGCCATAGTCGGCTCCGATGTAGAGGTCCGTAAAACGACCTTCGACGTCGCCGGACTCGAATCCAAACCATTGCGCCGCGCCGCGCAGCGTGATGCGGTCGTTGATCGCGTAGTCGCCGCGCACGCCGAACACCGGCAGCGGCGCCGTGACGTCCTCGCTCTCGACCCGGCCGAGCGCGGCTTGGCTAAGGGACAAGGTGGTTTCGGCGACATAGAGACCGGCCGTCACGCCGAACCACCCGCGGTCACGCGCCAAGACGGCGAAGGTGTAGTCGGCCTTGATGATCGTCAGGTCCGACTCCGTTTCGACGACCGTGTTGATCGCGAACGTCTCGTCGCCGAACTCGATCGTCTTGTTGATGGGTAGCGCCGCCGAACGCGACAAGTCGAAGTACGCGCCGTCGAGCCGGTGCCGTTCGCCGAGCCAGACGTAGCCGCCGATGCGCGCCACGGACGTCGAGGACTCGAGGCCGAGATCGTCCTCCATGTCGATGTCGGTCCCGTCGCCGAAATCGGAGTCGAGCCGCGTGGTGGACTGACGGTCGGTCACGAAGGCTCCAAGCATGATGCTGGCGCGCTTCTCGCCCGCCGGCTGTGCATCGGCCGCGAGCGGCAGCCACAAAGCGGCACAGGCGACGCCCGAGAAAAGACCAAGGCGGGTAACAATTGTGTTCATGGGTACCATTTCCGCATTGACGCGGCCTGCAAATCCATCGGACCTTCGACTCATGCCAGGGGGCCAGGCGGCGCGTGAGAGGGCCCTTTTTTAGCGCGGATAGAGTAGCGTGATGTTGGCCCGAATGCCCCAGCGGGGCGCGCTATCCGGGCGATCCGTGAAGATCCTCAAGCCGCCGCCGAAGCTCACGAGCTGCGTCCCGATTCGCGTGACCTTGCTGACCGTCAAATGCAGCGGCAGCGTCCATTGGTCGGCCTCATGATCGTAGCTACCCTCGAAGTTGGCAGTGTACGTAATCGAGCCTTCGATCCGGCTCAAGAAGGGCTGTAGAAACGTCGACCGCACGTCCGGCCGATCGTCGTCGCCGCCGACGGTGTCGATGTAGTTCGCAAGTAACCCATAGGTCCACGGGCCTTGCTGCTTCAGGACGACTCCCGTCGGCCCGGCGCCCCATTTGTCCGACCCGAGCAAGTCGTCGGTGGCCGTCGGCAGCAGGAACACCGGTCCGACGCCCCAGATCCAGCCGCCCGGGCCGACTTCCCGCGGCGAGAAGAACAGACTCTGCACGGTATCGCCGAGCCCGAATTGATCGCCCGCGCCGGGCAGAACGCCGGCCTGGTAGATCGTAGGCACGATCGTGCGCGAAATGACATTCCACCGCTCGCTGATGGCGAACGGGATCACGGGCTGCGCATTCAACGTGTACCGAAAGCCGTCGTCGTCGCCGACGTCGAAATCGAAATTGCTCTGGAACGGCACGCTGATCAGGCTCGCGATCGGGTTCGCGAGCTGCTTCGCGAGGTCGTTCTCGGTCTGCGCGTGAGCGATACCGGCCAACGCCATGAGCAGCGCGAGCGTCGCGCACCGTCTTGCCTGGCACATGAAGCGAATCCTTCCTTGGCAGTTAAGACATCGAGCCACGCGCGGGCCGGCGCCTGAATCGGTCCTTGGTCCAATGCCCCGCACGACGGTTACGCGTCCGGCATCGCAGTTGACCGGTCGAGCCGTTGGCTCTACGGTGAGTCGCGCCGCATTTCAAAGGGGGCTTTCGTGAGAGCGTCCGTTGCACCACTCGTCGTGCTGGTCATCGCGGCCTCGCTGCCGCTCGTTGCGCAACCGCCGCCCAGCCCGCCCCCGCCGCCGTGCACGCCGTCCGACGTCGCGGTCTGCGGCCAGCAGGCGCCCGAGGATCTCGTGGCGCTGGGGTCGCAGTGGGTCGCGGCCGGCGCCTATTCCGGCACGGGCGGCGTCGTATTGATTCGCGTCAGCGATCGCGCGTCGCACACGGCGTATCCGTCTTCGTCGGCCGCGAACCGCCCCGACACGAGAACCTATCCCGATTGCCCCGGGCCGCCCGGCGCGGGCGGCGCTCAGTTCACGACGCACGGCGTCTACGTGGCGCCCGGCAACGGTCCCGTGCACAAGCTGTTCGTCGTGGGCCATGGTGCGCGCGAGTCGATCGAGGTATTCGACGTCGACACGACGCGCGCGATGCCCGCCGTGACGTGGCTCGGCTGCGTCGTGGCGCCCGAGCCGATCGGGCTCAACTCCGTGCGAGGCTTGCCCGACGGCGGCTTCATCACGACGAACTTCCTGCCGCGCGACAGCACGCGCGAGGCGACGCAGCGCATGCTCGGCGGCGAGCGCAACGGCGAGATCTGGGAATGGCACACGGCCTCCGGCTGGCAAAAGATCCCGGGCAGCGAGGCGGCCGGCGCGAACGGTGTCGAGCTCTCCGACGACGGCAATACGCTGTACGTGGCGGCGTGGGGCAGCCAATCGTTCTTCCGTCTCTCGCGCGGCAAGACTCCGCCCACTCGCGACGAGATCCCGCTGCGGTTCCGCGTAGACAACATTCATTGGGCGCGCGACGGTTCGTTGTTCGCTGTCGGTCAAGCCGACCAAGGCTGGAAAGCCGTCAAGATCGATCCGCGCACGCTCACTGTCCGAGACGTCATCACGCAGCCCGACACGCCGGAGTTCGGCGCGGGCACGGCGCTCGTGGAGGTCGGCAACAAGCTCTGGGTCGGCTCGTTTCGCGGCAATCGCATCGCGATCGTTCCGGCGCCGTAGCTCTTTTAGTCCCCGCGCAGTCGCTCGAGGCGTAGCGCCGAGCGCGGAACGCGCCCGTTCGTGACCTTGACGCCTTCAGCGCGTAAGCGGCGTGCTTGCTCGCGGAACGCGCTCGAGCCCGGCGGGAACACGATCTTGCCGCCGGCGCCGACGACTCGATGCCACGGCAGGTGCAGCCCCGGAGGCGTGTGCTTCAGCGCATAACCGGCTTGACGGGCGCGGCCCGGTAGCCCTGCCGCGCGCGCGACGTCGCCATACGTCGAGACCGCGCCGGGCGGGAGCTGTGCGACGACGTCCCAAATCGCCTGAATTGCCGGCGTCTCCTTGATGCTGTGCGAGCTCATTGCACTCGCTCAGCTTCCCTCGACGCGTTCCGGGATGTCGGCCGCGCGTTGACTCGCGCGAAACTCGATGATTCTGAACCCCGCGAGGCCGTGCTTGCAAAACGGATCTTCGCGCATGATCGCCTCGATCTCGTCGCGGCTCTTGCCGAGTGCCAAGATGATGCCGCCGTCGCGCGGTATCTTGCGGCCCGAGACGAGGAACTGCCCTGAAGCGTAATGTTTTTTCAGGAACGCCATGTGCGCGCGCATCCGCGCGTCGATCTCGGCGAGATCGGCTTTGTAGATGAGCTCGACGACGAACATCGACGCGCCTCGCGGTCTTGAGTGGCAACCCTCACTCTAGCGCCGCGGCCAAGAAGCAGTGAAGCTTCAGAGCAGACCCAAGAGGAGCCGCGGTATGCAGCCGTCATCTGTGCTCGCCGCCGCCGCCGCGGCGTGCGGACTGGCCGTCGCACCCATCGGCGCGCAGGAAGCCGAAGCCCGCGACTTCGCCGTCGCTCGGCTTGCCGGGTAAGGGCGTCGAGTGGAAGTTCAATTTCGACGCCGGGATGGGCTACTTCAGTTTCGCGGATTCTCTGTATACGAATCCGAAGCCCGAGCAGCCGTCGGGCGATCTCACGGACGATTGGCTCGAAGGGTTCGTCAAGCCCGCGCTCACCGGGGTGTACACGACGGCAAACTCCGCCCAGTTTTACGGAGGGTTGAGCGCCGTGGGCGAGCGCACCTACGGCGCCGCGCCGTCGCTCGTCGGCGAGGACGCATCGTCGTTCGGCGCCGAGGATCTGTATATCGGCTGGCGCTCGGGGAACCTCTTCGATCTCGGCGAGAACGTTCTCGACTTCACGCTCGGCCGCGCGCAGTACCCGCTCGGGCACGGCCTGCTGCTGTGGGACGGCGCGGCCGAGGGCGGCACGCGCGGCGGCTACTGGACCAACGCGCGCAAGGCCTTCGAGCTCGCCGCGATCGGCCGGTTCAAGCCCGGCAATCACACGGTGGAGGGCTTCGTCCTCGACAAGGACGACTTGCCGGAGGCCGATTCCGGCAGCGAGCTCTGGGGCCTGAACTACGAGTACGCGATCGGCGAGGACACGACGCTCGGCGCGACCTACATGAGCTGGGACGCGAATCCCGCCGAGGCGCCGCAACGCGACGGCCTCGACGTCTACAATTTGCGCGCGTTCACGGCACCGTTCGCGAACAAGGCGTTCACGCTCGAGCTCGAGTACGCGCTCGAGGACAACGGCGCCGCGCTCGACTCGACGGCTTGGAACGCGCTCGCGGGCTACCAGTTCGAGAGCGGCTGGATGCCGAAGATTTCGTACCGCTACGCGATTTTCGAAGGCGACGATCCCGGCACCGCGGCGAACGAAGCCTTCGACGGCTTGTTCACGGGCTTCTACGACTGGGGCTCGTGGTGGCAGGGCGAAATCGCGGGCGAGTACTTCGTCTCGAACTCGAACCTGATCTCGCACCAGCTCCGCGTGCAGGTGACGCCGCGCGAGGGAATCTCGACGGGGCTCATGCTCTACGACTTTCTGGCGGACGAGCCCGCTTCGTTGGGTGTTACGTCCGACGACGTCGCGCGTGAGCTCGACTGGTACATGGACTGGAGCATCGACAACTTCACGATCAGCTTCGTGATCGCGGTCGCGGCGCCCGGCGACGCCGTAGTGCAGTCGTCGGGCCGCGACGACACGTTCGTCTACGGCATGGCGTACGCGACCTACAAGTATTGATCGGCGGCCGACGCGGTCGGCACTACCTCTATTGCCTGAAGGGACGCGCGATATCCCGATTGCGGTCGGCTTCGGATGGCCGCGCCGCGAGCTCGCCGACGAGCTTGTTCAGATCGCCGGTGAATGCTTGCAATCGCGCGAGCGCGCCTTGAGTAATCTGGGCCAGCTGCGCGAGACGCGTCACGTCGAACGTTTTGCCTGCTTCGCTCGCGAGCGCGAGCGCCGCCGCCTCCCGGTACACCGTGGCCATCGAGCACAACGGACCGTCGTGCAGACGTATCGTCAGCTCGGCGAGCAGGCGCGCGTCCGAGGGCGCCGAGGCGTCTATGGGTCGGGTCGTCATGGGCAAAACCACGTGGCACCCTCCGGGGAACGACAATCCGCGCCGAGCGGACCGGGCGGCAGCGCCGCTCGGGGGGCCGGACGGCCGCAAATTGCTCCTGCGTTTGCGGCACTCCGGCCGTCCATGGCGGTCGTGAGCTTGCCAGCTACGCCGATAGTTATGATGAGGCGACTGTCGCCGACGTCGCCGCCACCGTGACGTGTCTAACGGTACCTGGACCTCGAGACCAGCCGCCGCGCAGTCTCCACGCATGGCAGATGCGCACGTTACGTGCGATGCGCAAGCATCTATTCGTGCGGTTTGAGCGCCTGTGCAAGCTCGTAGGCGAGGTCCAACGCCGCGCGCGGCGTCAGAGCGTCGACGTCGAGGGCCGCTAGCCGCTCGAGCACGAGGCGTTGCTCGGGCGACGCCTCGAGAACGGGCTCCGGCTCGAAGCTGAGCTCGGTTTGCGGGCTCGCGGGTAGCAGCGCTCGCTGGTGCTTCTCGAGGCGGCGCAGGTACTCGCGCGCGCGGTCGACGACGTCGCGCGGCACGCCGGCGAGCTCGGCGACGTGAGAGGCCGTAGCTCTGGCTCGCGGGCCCCGGCTTCACGCTGTGCAGAAAGATCAGCTCGCGGCCGTGCTCAGTGGCATCGAGGTGGACGTTGCGGCACGCAGGCACCTCCTCGGGCAGGCTCGTCAGCTCGAAGTAATGCGTCGCGAACAGCGTGAACGCGCCGATGCGCTGTGCGATGTGGCGCGCTGCGGCCCACGCGAGCGATAGCCCGTCGAATGTGCTCGTGCCTCGCCCGACCTCGTCCATGAGCACGAGTGATGAGCGCGTCGCGCTATTCAAAATATTGGCCGTCTCGGTCATCTCGACCATGAACGTCGAGCGCCCGCCCGTGAGGTCGTCGGCGGCGCCGATGCGCGTGAAGATGCGGTCGATCGGGCCGATCGTCGCGGAGTCCGCCGGCACGGCGCTGCCGATGTGGGCGAGGATCGCGATCAGCGCCGTCTGGCGCATGTACGTCGATTTGCCGCCCATGTTCGGGCCCGTGATGATCAGCATGCGCTCGTGCTCGTTCAATGCGAGATCGTTCGGCACGAACGGCGAGGCGCTCGATTGCTCGACGCCAAGATGACGGCCGCCGCGATATTCGAGCCGCGGCTCATCGACGAGGCTCGGCAGCACGAGCTTCAGCGTGCGGGCACGCTCGGCAAGGTCGATCAGCGTGTCGAGCTCGGCGACGGCGTCGGCCGTGCGCTGCAACCCCGCGAGATCGCGAGCGAGCAGGTCGAGCAGCTCGTCGTAGAGCTGCTTCTCGCGCGACAGCGAGCGCTCGCGCGCCGACAGCACCTTGTCCTCGAAGCTCCTTGAGCTCGGGCGTGATGTAGCGCTCGGCGCCCTTCAATGTCTGGCGGCGGATGTAGTCGGCCGGCGCGCTCGCGGCCTGCCCGCGCGTGAGCTCGATGTAGAAGCCGTGCACGCGGTTGTAGCCGACTTTGAGATTCGCAATGCCGGTGCGTGCGCGCTCGCGCGCTTCGAGATCCTCGAGATACTGATCGGCGTTCGTGCTGATGCGCCGCAGCTCGTCCAAATCGGCGTCGTAGCCCGGCGCGATGACGCCGCCGTCGCGCAGCAGCACGGGCGGCGTCTCGACGAGCGCGCGCGTGAGCAGCGCCTGCTCGGCGGCGTGCTCGCCGCAATGGTCCGCGAGCGCTTGCAGGCGCTCGGCCGCGAGCGGTGCCGCCAAGCGGCGCAGCTCCGGTAGGCGCGCGAGGCTGTCGCGCAGAAGCCCAAGATCGCGCGGCCGCGCCGAGCGCAGGCCGATGCGCGTGAGGATGCGCTCGAGATCGCCGATCTCTTTCAGCACGGCCTGCAGCGCTTCGACGGGGCCTGTGCGCTGCAGCACGTCGATGGCTTGCTGGCGGCGCTTGAGCTCCGCGTGGTCGCGGATCGGCCGGTTCAGCCAGCGGCGCAAGCAGGCGGCTGCCCATCGCGGTCGCGCAGCGGTCCATGAGGCCCGCGAGCGTGTATTCGGCGCGCACGCCCAAGCTCGTCTCGATCTCGAGGTTGCGGCGTGTCTGCGCGTCGAGAATCACGGCGTGCTCGCGCCGCTCGCGAGCCAGCGAGCGCAGGTGCGGCAGCGCCGCGCGCTGCGTGTCCTTCGCGTACTGCAGCAGGCAGCCCGCGGCGCCGACGCCGGCCGGCGCGTCCTCGGCGTCGAAGCCCGACGAGATCGAGCGTGCCGAGCTGCTCGCAGAGCAGGCGCTTGCCGGTGCCGGGGTCGAAGTGCCACGGCGGCCGGCGGCGCGCGCCCGCGCGGCTTGCGAGCCACGGCGGCGCATCGAGATCCTCGGCGAGCAGGAGCTCGGCGGGCTTCAGGCGCTCGATCTCCGCGTGCAGCGCGTCGAGGTCGGCGAGCTCTGTCAGGCTGAACCGGCCGCCGGCGAGATCGAGCCACGCGAGCCCGATGCTCGGCGTGAACGTCACGGCCGCGAGCAGGCGCGTCTCCTTGTCCTCGAGCAGCGCGGCGTCCGTCACCGTGCCCGGCGTGACGACGCGCACGACCTCGCGCGCGACGGGGCCTTTGCTCGTGGCCGGGTCGCCGATCTGCTCGCAGATCGCGACGGACTCGCCGAGCCGCACGAGCCTCGCGAGATACGTCTCGGCCGAGTGCACGGGCACGCCGGCCATCGGGATCGGCTCGCCGCCGGACTGGCCGCGGCGCGTCAGCGCGATGTCGACGAGCTTCGCCGTGCGCCGCGCGTCGTCGTAGAAGAGCTCGTAGAAGTCGCCCATGCGATAGAACAGCAGCGTGTCCGGGAACCGCGCCTTGATGGCGTGGTACTGCTGCATGACGGGCGTGTGCTGCGCGGCGCTCAAAAGGGGACAGATTTATTTTCTAAAAAGGGGACGGATTTATTTTCTGCTTCGATCACCCGGATTTTCGGCTGGCTTGCTTACGAAGTACAGACGAATCTGTCGCTCGACGGATTCAGCAGGAGATGGCCGATGCCAAGGACGGCACGAGTGGTACTGCCGGCGTATCCGCATCACGTTGTTCAACGCGGCCACAACCGACAAGCGGTCTTCGCCGCCAGTGGCGATTACGAGGGCTATCTCGCGACCCTAGCGGAGCTCAAAGGAGTGTTTGGCGTCAAAGTGTACGCGTGGTGCCTGATGACGAACCATGTGCACTTGCTACTGGAGCCGAGCAATGGAACGGGCCTCGCGTTGCTGATGAAGCGATTGTCCGCTCGACAAACTCGCTATCGCAATCGCCTGGAACGGCGCAGTGGAACGGTTTGGGAAGGGCGCTACAAATCGAGCTTGGTTCAGACTGATGCCCACCTTCTGGCCTGTTGCCGCTACATAGAGCTCAATCCCGTGCGCGCGCGCATGGTGGCGGCTGCGCAAGATTATTCATGGTCTAGCTGTCGAGCGCGACTGGGGTACGCGCAGTCCGCTGTCCTCGATCTCGATCCTTGCTATCAAGGGTTGGCAGTGGACGAGTCGACACGGCGCGAGCGATACAGCGAATTCTTGCAGGACGCGGTTCCAGCGGGCGAGTGGGAGTTGATTCGGAACGCCGTCCAGCGCGGTCAACTCACGGGTAATGACGCCTTTTCCGAGCGAGTCGCCGCCATTCTTCACCGGAAGATCGAGAATCGCGGGCGGGGGCGACCCGCGAAAAAATAGATCCGTCCCCTTTTAGCGGACATCGCGGGCTTACTGGCCACTGCGCGGCTGTTGACTGTTGAACGAGTCGCGCACCATGAACCACGCGCCGTTGATCTTGCGATAGATGCGGAGGAAGTTTCCGGTGACGCGTGTCTCGGCGCCGCCGGCTTTCGGCTTCGCGACGACTACGAACGTGCCCCGCTGATAGGCGAGGTCGCCGGACACCACTGTCTCTTCGGGCGCCCAGGACTCGTCGAAGTCAGTGGTCTGAAACGCGCGCGTCATGGCGTCGACGAGCGCCTGCTTGCCCGTGAGCGGCGGTCCGCCGGACGCGATCATGATGTGCCTCTCGGTCGTCAAGCTCGCGAGCGTGTCGATGTCGCCGTCGTTGATGGCGTTGAGATAGCGGCGATTGAACTCGGCGATCGCCGCTTCGTCGGCGGACGCGGCTTGCGCGCTCGCGGGCTCCGCGAAGGGAGCGGCAAGCACGCCCGCGAGCAGCGCCGCGGCCAACGTGTATCGGAACGGGTTCGCTGCAATCGTCACCATGGCTCCGGTACCCCCCCCCGAACGTGCGATCACGGTATCACGGCACTCGGCGGGCGGGTGCGCGCCTCCGGCGCCGAGCGGCGTAGCATCGGAGCCGGGCCGAGGAGGGCCGGCACGAGAGCGCGTGGCGGAAACTCGGCGCTCGACCGTATTGGAGATTGAGTGACCCGACAGACACGGTTTGGCAAGGCCCAGCGACGCATGGGTGAACAGCGTGAGGCGGCGGCTCCGGACGATCCGCGGACAGAGCTCGTGACGCGCGTGTTCGTGAGGTTTCAGCGCTCGTTGCTGCGCTACCTGCGCGGTCTGCTGGCGCGGCGCGAGGACGCCGAGGACGTCGCGCAGGAAACGTACGTTCGGCTCATGCGAGCCGGTTCGCTTGGGCAATCCGAGTTGCACGTTCGCGCGTCCATGTTCAGAGCGGCGACGAACCTCGCGTACGACCGCTTCCGGCAGCGGCGCGCGCACGGGAGTCACGACGACGCGGAGCTCGCGGAGTTGCCCGACGAGGCGCCGAGCGCCGAGCGCATCGTGGAGATGGGACAGGCCTTACGCGCAGTCGAGCGCACGTTGCTCGCGTTGCCGCCGCGTTGCCGGCAGGTGTTCCTGCTGCGGACGTCACACGAGCAGAGCTACGAGGCGATCGCGCAGCGGCTCGGGATCAGCAAGCGCACCGTCGAGCGCGAGATGCAAGCCGCGCTCGACGCGTGCCAACGAGAGTTACGAGGAGGCGAGCTGCCATGACCGGCACGGATGCAGACACGGACGCGGCCGGCGAGGCCGGGCGTTGGTACGTGCGCGTCGATGCGGGCGCGGCCGACGCCGCCGCGCTTTCCGCTTGGCTCGACGAGAAGCCGCAGAACGAACGCGCCTTGGAGCGCGTCGAGCTCGCCGTCGCGCTCGGCCGGCGGCTTGCCGCCGATCCCGGCAGCGCTCTGCACGCCGCGGCCGCAGAGGCCGCGCGCGCGCTTCCGCGGAAACACATGCGCGCGCGTCCGCTGGCCTGGGGCGGCGCGTTGGCGGCCACACTGCTCGTGGCAGCCTTCGTCGTGCGCGATGCGGGACCGCCCGCCAGCCCGCCGGAGACCGTCATGATGGAAGCGGCGCGCGTCGTCGCCTTCGACGCACCGAGCAATCCCATCGCGGTGCTGCCGAGCGGTGCCGTCGTCGACGCGAGCGCCGTCGCCGTGCTGCCGTTCGCGGCATCCGGCGACACAACCCTCGCGGAGGGTCTCGAGCGCGACGTCGTCGCAGCGCTGCGCACCGTGCCCGGGCTCTACGTCATCGCCGATGCCGCCGTGTCGAGCTACGCGTACACCGATCTCAGCCCCGCCGAGATCGGCGGGCAGCTCGGTGCACGCGGCATCGTCGATGCCGCGATCGAGGTCGTCGACGGCCGCGTTCGGGTGAACGTGCGCCTCCGAGAAACGACGACGGGCGCGACGCTCTGGCGTACCGACCTCGACACGCCCGTCGACGAGCTTCGCGCCGTTCGCACCGAGATCGCCGAGCACGTCGCGGCGGCGATGCTCGATTCGAGCTTGCGTGCGCCGGTTGCGCGTGCCGACGACTCGAATGCCGCCTATGCCGCCAGCAAACCGCTTCTGCAATGACATTCCTCGAAGGGAGAGCACCATGCAATGCAATCGACTTCACCTGACCCTGACGGCGCTGTTGCTGACCCTCGCCGTCGGTGATGCGGGGGCGCAGCAGCGCGGGCCTCAACCCCCGCAAGCTCAAGGGCAGCCGGCGCAGCAACCGCAGCCGACGCAGCAACCGCAGCCGACGCAGCAACCGCAGCCGCCGCAGCCCGTCGTTTTCACGCCGCCGCCCGAGTTACCGATGGTCGAGCTTGCGCCGCTGCTCCAGCGAGTGGAGCGCGCTTCGAACAAGCGCTTTCTCGTGGACCGTAAGGTTGGCCCAAGGATCTTTCTGGGCGGCGTCGAGGCGAACGATGTGACCTATCCGGTGCTGCTTTCGATCCTACGTGCGAACGGGCTGGCGGCCGTCGAGATCGAGGGGCGCGTCAACATCGTTCTGGATTACGAGGTGCGGTTCCTTCCGGCGCCGATGGTGCAAGCCGACGATGCGTCGATCGCCGCGGACGAATGGGTGACGCGCGTGCTGACGACGACCAATGTCGAGGCGGCGTTCCTCGTGCCGATACTGCGGCCTCTGCTGCCGCAGACTGCGCACCTCGCCGCGATGCCGTCGAGCCGGCTCATCGTCATGGACCGCTACGCGAACGTCCGGCGCATCACGGAGATGGTGCGCTTGCTCGACGTTCCGCCGCGCAACTGAGCGCGGCGGCTCGCCCGGTTAGCGGCTCAAGGCGAACCCGATCTCGTAGACGGCGGTGGTCCGCGCCGTCTCGCCGGGCAGGGCCGTCTCGTTCGCGATCACGAGATAGAACTGCCCGCGGTGCTGGTAGACCTCGAGGCCCTCGGGCGCGAGGGCACCCTCGGTCGCGATCATGTCGAGGTAGCGGACGCGCCACGGGTTGGTGACGTCGAACACGGCCACCGCGCTCTTCGTCGTGCGCTCGAGGCCGATGAACGCGTAGGTCTTCCACCCGAAGTCGAGCAATGCGATGCCCTCGGGCTCGACGCCTTTGTCGCGGCTGCGCGTGTCGTCGTAAATGCCTCGCAGGGCCGCTTCGCGGTCGAGCAGGCCGCCGCTGTCGTAGATCAGCGCGCCGTTCGGGCCGCGAATCGAGAACGACCGCGCGCCGGCCGCGAACAGCGTCCCCGGCGGCTCGCGATTGGAGACGCGCAACCGGTCGAGCGGAAAGGGCTGGCCGGTGGTGCCGCGGTCGGCGTTGTCCTCGCGGTAGTCGCCCTCGTTCGCCATCACGAGCAGCGGGATGCCGAGCCAGCTGTAGGTGGCGACGGAATCCGGCATGTAGAGGCCCTTCACGGGCACTTTGATGAAGTCGACGATCCGCTCGTTGGTGACGGGATCGCGCTGGTTGTCGGTCGGATCGATTTCGTTGCCGTCGACGTTGAAGTCCTTCGCCCCAAGACCGATGAGGCGCGTGAATACGCCGCGCCGGATGTCGAGCACGCCGATCGCGTTGGCTTCTTGGACCGTGACGTACGCCTGCTCGCCGTACGGGCCGATGGCGATGTACTCGGGCTCGAAGTCCATGCCGGTGCTGCTCGGCAGGCGGACGTTGTCCCCGCTCACGGGGACGCCTTCCAAGCCGGCTGTGGCAACGACTCTGCGACGCGCGACGTCGATGATGCTGACGCTGCCCGGCGGATCGAGCGCCGGCGTGTACGGCGCGTCCGCGACGGCGTTCGGCGTGCCTTCGTTCGCGACGAGCAACTTGCGGCCGTCGTGAGTGAACGTGAGCATGTCCGGCAGCGACCCGACGGTCACCTGATTGGTGCCGCGCGTCAGCGCGCGCGTGCGGGTGTCGTAGAAAAGCACACTGCCGGGCACGCGGCGATCTGGAGCGGCTTCGATGGCGAGCGCGGCTAGGCCGTGGTGGATGGCGACGCTGTTGACGAAGCCGTACGGCGTCACGTCGATATGCTCGACGAGCGTGCCCGTCTCGGCGTCCAGGACGTCGACGCCGACGATACCGACAACCCAAACCGTGTTCGTTACGGCGTCGTAGGCCGGAATCTCGGATGCCTGGCCGGCCGTCGTGTGGTTGTGGGTCCAAAACCGCTCGAACGTGAGATCGAGCTCGAGCGCTTGCGCGCCCATGGAGACGGTGGCGGCGACGATCGCGGCCGCGAGCACGGACTTCTGCATGATGACTCCCGGGTGTGGTGGCCGTCTTACCGGCGCGGCCTAAACGGTCAGCCAAGCTAGGCGGCGAATGTGACAAGCCCATGACGTGCGGGAATGTCGGCCCGCCGCGTATCATCGGCCGATGCGAATCGCGCACATCGAGGCAGGCCGCCATCTCTACGGCGGCGCGGCGCAAGTCGGCTATCTGCTCGACGGTCTGACGGCGCGCGGCGTCGAGAACGTGCTGTTCTGCCCGCTAGGCAGCGAGGTCGGCGCCGCAGCGCCGGCCGCGCTCGTTCGTGAGCTGCCGATGCGCGGCGAGCTCGACGTCATGGTGTTGCCGCGCCTCGTTCGCGAGCTGAGACGTCTGAAGCCCGACCTCGTGCACGTGCACTCGCGCCGCGGCGCCGATCTCTACGGTGGGTTCGCGGCGGCGCTCGCCGGCGTGCCGGCCGTGCTGACGCGGCGCGTCGACGCGCCGGAGCCGGCCGTGTTCGCGCGGCTCAAGTACCGGCCGTACCGCGCCGTCGTCGCGTTGTCGCGCGCGATCGAGCGGCAGCTCGTCGAGGCGGGTGTCTCGCGCGAGCGCGTGATGCTGATCCCGAGCGGCGTCGACACGCAGCGTTTTCGCCCCGACGCCGGCGGCGCGCGAGCGGTTGCGCGCCGCGTTCGCGCTACCCTCTGACGCGCTCGTCGTCGGCGTCGTTGCGCAGCTCATCGAGCGCAAGCGCCACTCGTGGCTGTTCGCGCTGCTGCCCGAGCTCGTTCGGGAGTGGCCGACGCTGCGAGTGCTCTGCTTCGGCCGCGGCCCGCTCGAGCACCGGCTGCGCGCCGAGCTCGACGAGCGCGGCTTGACGGCCCAGGTCGTGCTCGCGGGATTTCGCGCGGATCTGCCCGCGCTCGTGCCGGGTCTCGATTTGCTCGTGCACCCGGCGGAGCGCGAAGGCCTGGGGTTGGCGTTGCTCGAAGCGGCGAGCGCCGGCGTTCCCGTCGTCGCGTGCGCCATCGGCGGCGTGCCCGACGTCGTCGTCGACGGCGAGACGGGCGTGCTCGTGCCGCGCGACGATGCCGCGGCCATGGCGCGCGCGCTGCGCGCACTGCTTGCGTCGCCCGACGAGCGCCGCCGCCTCGGCGCCGCGGCGCGCCGGCACGTCGAGCGGCGTTTCGACTTGGGCCGCCTCGTCGCGGCGCACCATTCTCTATATACGCGCGTGCTCGGCGAGCGCGCCGCGACGAGCGCGCCCGTGGAGCTCAAGTGATGCCGACGGACCGCGATCTCGAGGAACTGGCGCTGAAGCTCGGCCGCGCGCTGCACGTCCGCGGCTGGCGCTTGGCCGCCGCCGAGTCGTGCACGGGCGGCTGGATCGCAAAAGTTCTCACCGACGTTCCCGGCAGCTCGCAGTGGTTCGACGGCGGCGTCGTGGCGTACTCGAACGCTGCGAAGACGGGGCTCCTCGGCGTGCTCGAGCGACGTGCTCGCGGCGCACGGCGCCGTCTCCGAGGAAGCCGTGCGCGCGATGGCCGAGGGCGCGCGGAGCCGCTTCTCGGCGGATCTCGCGGTGGCCGTCAGCGGTATCGCGGGCCCCGGCGGCGGCACGGCCGACAAGCCCGTCGGCACCGTGCACTTCGCGTGGGCCGCGGCCGGCGGCATGACGGCCGCGCGGCGCATCTTTGCGGGCAGCCGCGAGTCCGTGCGCCGGCAGACGGTGGCACTCGCGCTCGAGCGGCTCGTCGATCTCGTCTGGGACGATGAGCGACGTTGACGCGCTACCCGACCGGCACCGCGTGTTCTTCGCGCTGTGGCCCGACGACGCGACACGCGCGGCGATCTCCCGCGCGACGCGCGAGGCCGTGCGCTCGAGCGGTGGCCGGCCGATCGCCAAGGACCGCCTGCACCTGACCGTGGCGTTCTTGGGCGAGCTCACGGCCGCGGGGCTCGACGGCGCGCGCCGCGTGCCGCCGATCGCGGTCGGCCCGTTCGAGCTCACGCTCGATACGGTCGGCATATGGCCCGAGTCGAAGATCCTGTGGCTCGCGCCGTCGAGCCCACCGAACGCGCTCGGCGAGCTCGAAGGGCAACTGTGGGACACGCTCGCCGAGCGCGGCTTTCGCGCCGAGGACCGCGTCTACCGGCCGCACCTGACGCTCGCGCGGCGCGCGCGGCGCCGTCGAAGGCGCCGTCGAGGCCGTGCGCTGGGCCGTCCAGCGATCTCGCGCTCGTCGAATCGTTTCCCGACGGCCGCAACGTCCATTACGAGGTGCTCGAGCGCTGGCCGCTGTAGATCACGAAGTACTGGACAAAACACCAGTATCGCGATTCAATAGGGCGCTCGGGCTTTCTCCTCGAAGCACGCAGATTCAGGCGACGGCCCGCTGGACGGAACTGTGAAATAATTTTCCCGCGCATCGCTGCCTGCGCAGCGCCGAATTTCCCCCCAAACATCGAGCGAGCTTATGGACGACAACCGCAAGAAAGCGCTTTCCGCAGCTCTCGGCCAGATCGAGAAACAGTTCGGCAAGGGTTCCGTCATGCGCCTCGGCGACTCGATCGCCACGCGCGACATCGACGTCGTGTCGACGGGCTCGCTCGGGCTCGACATCGCGCTCGGCATCGGCGGCTTGCCGCGCGGCCGCATCGTCGAGATCTACGGCCCGGAGTCGTCGGGCAAGACGACGTTGACGCTGCAGGTCGTCGCCGAGATCCAGAAGCTGGGCGGCACCGCCGCGTTCGTCGACGCCGAGCACGCGCTCGACCCCGCGTACGCGCAGAAGGTCGGCGTCAACGTCGACGATCTCCTGATCTCGCAGCCCGACACGGGCGAGCAGGCGCTCGAGATCACGGACATGCTCGTGCGCTCGGGCGCCGTCGACGTCATCGTCATCGATTCGGTCGCCGCGCTGACGCCGAAGGCCGAGATCGAAGGCGAGATGGGCGACTCGCACATGGGCCTGCAGGCGCGCCTCATGTCGCAGGCGCTGCGCAAGCTCACGGGCAACATCAAGCGCTCGAACGCGCTCGTCATCTTCATCAACCAGATCCGCATGAAGATCGGCGTCATGTTCGGCAACCCCGAGACGACGACGGGCGGCAACGCGCTGAAGTTCTACGCCTCGGTGCGGCTCGACATCCGCCGCACGGGCTCGATCAAGAAAGGCGAGGAAGTCATCGGCAGCGAGACGCGCGTCAAGGTCGTCAAGAACAAGGTCGCGCCGCCGTTCAAGATGGCCGAGTTCGAGATCCTCTACGGCGTCGGCATCTCGCGTGAAGGCGAGATCGTCGATCTCGGCGTCAAGCAGAACATCATCGAGAAGTCCGGCGCCTGGTACAGCTTCAACGGCGACCGCATCGGGCAGGGCAAGGAAAACGCCCGCGATTTCCTGATCGAGCACAAGGACATCGCGGCCACGATCGACAAGCGTATCCGCGCCGAGCTGTTGCCGGCGAAGAAGGCCGGCCCCGTCGAGGCGCCCCGGCGCGGCAAACGGCGCGGTAGACGAGGAGGAGGGTGCGGCGCTCCAAGCCTGACGCGGAGCCGGCACTGACGAGCCGGCCTGCACGCGTGCCGCGCTCGAGCTCCTCGCGCGGCGCGAGCACAGCCGCCGCGAGCTCGCGCGCAAGCTCGCGGCTCGCGGTTTTCCGGACGACGTCATTGCACCCGTGCTCGACGAGCTCGAGCGGACGGGCGCGCTCGCCAACGCGCGTTTCACGGACAGCTTCGTGCGCTCGCGCATCGCGAAGGGCCAAGGCCCGCAGCGGATTCGCGCCGAGCTCACGCAACGCGGCATCGCCGACACGGAGGCCGACGACGTGCTGCGCGCCGCCGACGTCGATTGGCTCGCGACGATCCGGGCCGTGCGTGCGAAGCGCTTCGGGCCCGAGCTGCCGCGCGAGTACGCGGAGCGAGCGCGCCAGGCGCGATTCCTGCAATATCGTGGCTTCGACAGCGCGCAAATCCGCGCCGCACTGGAATTCGACGGCGATTCCGATTAGCGTGCGCATCCAAAGCAGCCCCGCTAGCCTTTGTTAGTCTTTGAATTTTCGAGTGTTATCGATGAGTCTCACGAGCAGTCAGCTACGCCAGGCATTCCTCGACTACTTTGCCAAGCAAGGCCACCAGGTCGTGCCGAGCTCCTCGCTCGTGCCCGTCAACGACGCGACGCTGCTGTTCACGAATGCCGGCATGGTGCAGTTCAAGGACTGCTTCTTAGGCAAGGACAAGCGCGACTACGTGCGCGCGGTGATCGAGCCAGCGCTGTGTGCGCGCGGGCGGCAAGCACAACGATCTCGAGAACGTCGGTTACACGGCGCGGCATCACACCTTCTTCGAGATGCTCGGCAACTTCTCGTTCGGCGATTACTTCAAGAAGGACGCGATCCGCTTCGCCTGGGATTTCGTGACGGGCACGCTGAAGATCGACCCGAAGCGGCTCATGGTCACGGTCTACGAGACCGACGACGAGGCGTACGATCTCTGGCACAAGATGATCGGGCTGCCTCAACCCAAGATCGTGCGGATCGGTGACAACAAGTCCGACGGCGGCTCCGACAATTTCTGGCAGATGGGTGATACGGGGCCGTGCGGCCCCTGCACCGAGATCTTCTTCGACCACGGTCCGAAAGTTGCGGGCGGGCCGCCGGGCTCCGCCGATGCGGACGGCGATCGCTGGGTCGAGATCTGGAACCTCGTGTTCATGCAATACGACCGCTCGGCCGACGGCACGCTGACGCCGCTGCCGAAGCCGTCGGTCGACACGGGCGCAGGCCTCGAGCGCATCGCGGCCGTGTTGCAAGGCGTCACGAACAACTACGAGACGGACCTGTTCGTCGACTTGATCCATGCGGCCGCGCAGCATGCTGGGCACTAACGACCATCAGAACCCGTCGTTGCGCGTGATCGCGGATCACATCCGCGCGTGCAGCTTCCTCATCGTCGACGGTGTGGTGCCGTCGAACGAGGGCCGCGGCTATGTCCTGCGTCGCATCGCGCGGCGCGCGATGCGCCATGGGACCAAGTTCGGCAAGGGCCCCGCGTTCTTCCACAATCTCGTGCCGACGCTCGCGAAGGTCATGGGCAAGGCGTATCCCGAGCTCGTCACCAAGCAGAAGCTCGTCAGCGAGGTGTTGTTCAAGGAGGGCGAGCAGTTCGCGCGCACGCTCGAGACCGGCATGCAAATTCTCGACGCTGCCATCGCCAAGCTCGGCAAGAGCAAGGTCATCGACGGCAACACCGTCTTCAAGCTCCACGACACTTACGGCTTCCCGACCGATCTGACGGCCGACATCGCGCGCGAGCGCGGGCTCGCCGTCGACATGGAAGGCTACGAGCGCGCGATGGACGTGCAGCGCCGCCAGTCCCAGGCCGCGAGCCAGTTCGGCGTCGATCTGTCCGTGGCCGTGAAGCTCGACGACAAGACGCAGTTCGTCGGGTACGAGACGCTCGCTAGCGATGCACCCGTCGTCGCGCTGCTCGACGCGGCGGGCCAGCGCGTGCAGGCGCTCGACGAAGGCGCCAGGGGCACCGTCGTGCTCGAGCGAACGCCGTTCTACGCGGAGAGCGGCGGGCAGGTCGGCGATACCGGCGAGCTCTCGGCCGGCGCCGCGCGCTTTGCGGTCAACGACACGCAAAAGAACGGCTCGGCGTTCGGCCATCAAGGAACCGTCACTGCTGGGCGCATCGCCGTCGGCGATCGCGTCAAGGCGCAGGTCGACGAGAAGCGCCGTGCCGCAATCGTGCTGAATCACTCGGCCACGCACTTGCTGCACGCGGCGCTGCGCAAGGTGCTCGGCCCGCACGTGCAGCAGAAAGGCTCGCTCGTGGCGCCGGAGCGGCTGCGCTTCGACTTCTCGCATTTCGAGCCCGTTAGCGCGGAGCAGCTCGTCGAGATCGAGGCGCTCGTCAACGAGCAAGTGCGCATGAACCACGACGCCGACGTCCGCGTGCTGCCGTACGACGAGGCCATCGCGGCCGGTGCGCTCGCATTCTTCGGCGACAAGTACGGCGACAAAGTGCGCGTGCTGAAGCTCGGCGAGTTTTCGACGGAGCTCTGCGGCGGCACGCACGTCGGCCGTTCCGGGGACATCGGTTTGTTCAAGATCGTCTCGGAAGGCGGCATCGCGGCCGGCGTGCGCCGCATCGAAGCCGTGACCGGGCAGGGCGCGCTCGATCTCGTCAATGCGAACGAGGCTGTGCTGCGCGAAGTCGCGGGTCTCGTGAAGGCCAACAAGGACGACGTGTCCGCGAAGGTCGAGCAGCTCGTCGAGCGCACGCGCACGCTCGAGCGCGAGCTGAGCGTCCTGCGCCGTAAGCTCGCGAGCGGCGGCGGGCGGGACATCCTCCAGGAAATGCAGGTCGTCAACGGCATCAAGGTGCTGGCCGCGCGCCTCGATGGCGCCGACCCGAAGGCGCTGCGCGACATGGCCGATCAGCTGAAGAGCAAGCTCGGGTCGGGCGTCGTCGTGCTCGGGGCCGTCGAAGGCGACAAGGTGTTCCTCGTCGCGAGCGTGACCCCGGATTTGGCCGGTCGGCTCAAAGCCGGCGAGATCATCAAGCCCGTCGCCGAGCTCGTGGGCGGCCGGGGCGGCGGCCGGCCGGACTTCGCGCAGGCCGGCGGCACCAAGCCCGATCAGGTCGATGCTGCGTTGGCGCTCGTGCCGGGCCTCGTCGCAGCCGCCTGACCCCTCTAGAGTTTGTCTAAATCTGCCACCTCCACGAAGCTCGTCACTTTGGCTAGTTTTTCGGCTACCATGAGGCCGCTTCGCTAATTGCCGCTAAGGAATTGGTGAGCAGGGGGGACCGGCCAGAACGAATAAAAGAGGCCGGTCAGCCACGACGCCTGCAGTCGACTTGCCGCACGCAAGCGCGGACAGACTAGCTGTGGGCTTGGGGCGATTGCCGAATCCGATAACAATAGCTCCGCTTAGCAGAGCAACGGACCGGCGAAGCAGGGCCTAGAAGGAGTTGGCTTATGCTGATCTTGACCCGGCGCGTGGGGGAAACGGTCGTCATTGGCAACGATGTCACCGTGACCGTACTGGGGGTGAAAGGCAATCAAGTGCGGCTCGGCGTGAACGCCCCGCGCGAAGTCGCCGTCCACCGCGAAGAGATCTTCGAACGCATCAAGCGCGAACAAGCCGAAGAAAAACCGCGACCACCTCTGAACGGCTCTACCGTTCACCCGTAGCGGCTGCGGCTCGTCGTATCTCGCGCAGGCGCGCCCGCATGCGGGCGTCGCGATTCTCCCGTTACGCCAGTAGAATCACACCCGCAGATCACCCATCCGCATCACGGAGAGATGGCCGAGTGGTCGAAGGCGCACCCCTGCTAAGGGTGTAAGGGCCAAAAGCCCTTCGAGGGTTCGAATCCCTCTCTCTCCGCCACTTACCGATTCCACGCCAGCTCAGGCAGTTCCAAGAAGCGCTGCAAATGCCCTGAACCCCAGGGTTTTTCGCTCTCACGGCGTTTCATAGGCTCTCCGTGTGGCTCTCTTGCGAATGAGTACTCACTCAGTTAGCGTGCGCGGCGATGCGCAATATCCTACGTCGAGCAAGTCCGATGACGGCCGAAGATCGGCGCCGTGCGATCGTGGCCGCCGTCATCCCGCTTTTGGCCGCCAAGGGAGCGTCAGTGAAGACCGCCGATATCGCGCGGGCGGCCCGCATCGCCGAAGGCACAATCTTCCGCGCGTTTCCCGACAAGGCCACTCTGATCTACGAGGCGGTCAAGGCCGGCATGGATCCCGCGGCGGTCTGCTCGGCGATCGAGAACATCAGCGCTGCTTTGCCGCTGAAGGCACAGCTGGCAAGAGCGGCGGAGCTGCTGCTCGCGCACTGGAACCGCGTGAGCTCGCTCGCTGAGGCGTGCCGTTCATTGCCGCCGCCCACGGGTCGCCGGCGGGTCGACGGTCTGCAACTGGTGAAGCAGTCGGCGCAAGCGATCCAGGCGGCGCTCGCCGTGGTCTTCGAGCGCCACAGCGACGAGCTGTGCGTCGCTCCGTCGACGGCCGTGGCGGCTTTCCGCGGTCTCATTTTCGCCAGTGCGCATCCTCTGATGCGCGCGGATCAGAGACTCGACATCGAGGACGTCGTGGCGGTACTGCTCACAGGAATTGCCCGACGGGAAGGTAGGTAACAGTGCTGCTTCGAATCCTCAAAGCCTATCTCGCGCCGTACAAGGGGCCGATCGCCGCGATCGTCGCGCTCCAGTTGTTGGCGACGATCATGTCGCTCTACCTGCCGAGCCTGAACGCCCACATCATCGACCGCGGCGTCGTGGTCGGCGACACGGGCTACATCCTGCGCACCGGCGCTGTGATGCTCGGCTTTTCGCTTGTTCAAGTGATCGGTTCGATGGCCGCCGTCTACCTCGCTGCGCGAACGGCGATGGGATTCGGACGCGACCTACGCAGCGCGATCTTCCATCGCGTCGTCGAGTTTTCGAGCCGCGAGGTCGCTAGCTTCGGCGCTCCGTCGCTGATCACCCGCAACACGAACGACGTCCAGCAAGTGCAGATGCTCGCGATGATGACCTTCACGATGATGGTGATGACGCCGATCATGATGGTCGGCGGAATTATCATGGCGCTGCGCGAGGACTTGGGGCTTGCCTGGCTCGTCGTCGTCGCCGTCCCGCTGCTCGGCGTGGCGGTCGGTTTCATCATGGCGCGAATGCTTCCCGCCTATCGGACGATGCAGTCCAAGATCGACGACTTGAACCGCGTGCTGCGGGAGCAGGCGACCGGCATACGCGTGCTGCGCGCCTTCGTGCGCGAGCCGTTCGAGGCGGCGCGATTCTCGAAGGCGAGCACCGAGCTCGCGGACGTCGCGCTGACGGTCGGCCGGTGGATGGCCGCGATGTTCCCGGTCGTGATGCTCGTGCTCAACGTCGCGAGCATAGCGGTGCTTTGGTTCGGCGGAATGCGCGTCGATGAGGGCGTCATGCAGATCGGCTCGTTGACGGCGTTCCTCACCTACCTGATCCAGATCCTGATGGCCGTGATGATGGCGACGTTCACGTTCATCATGGTGCCTAGAGCCGCGGTGAGCGCCGACCGCATCGGCGCCGTCCTCGACACGAAATCGTCCGTCGTTCCGCCGGCGGAGGGGGTGAAGTCCGTGCGGCTGCACGGGTCCCTCGAGCTCCGGCACGTCGAGCTCACTTACCCCGGCGCTCTCTCTCCCGTGCTGCGGGACGTCTCGTTCGTCGCGGAGCCCGGCCAAGTCACGGCCATCATCGGAGCGACGGGCTCGGGTAAGACGACGCTCGTCGGCCTCGTTCCCCGGCTGTGCGACGTGACGGCAGGTGCGGTGCTGATCAATGGCGTCGACGTGCGCGATCTCGATCCGGACGTGCTGTGGTCGAAGATCGGGCTGGTGTCGCAAACCGCCTACCTGTTCTCCGGAACGGTCGCGAGCAACTTGCGCTACGGCAATCCGAACGCGACCGACGACGAGCTCTGGGCCGCGCTTGACGTCGCGCAGGCACGGGAGTTCGTCGCTGCGATGCCTGGCGGGCTCGCGGCGCCGATTGCCCAAGGCGGCACCAACGTCTCCGGCGGCCAACGCCAGCGCCTCTCTATTGCACGTGCGCTGGTGCGAAAGGCGGAGATCTATCTGTTCGACGACGCCTTCTCGGCGCTCGACCTCGCCACCGACGCGCGGCTGCGGCGCGCGCTCGCGCCCGTCACGCGCGAAGCGACGGTGGTGATCGTCGCGCAGCGCGTCTCGACCATTCGCGACGCGGACCAGATCGTCGTCCTCGAGGACGGAGCGGTGGTCGGCCTCGGTACGCACTCGGACCTGCTCGCGACCTGCCCCACGTATGCCGAGATCGTCGAGTCGCAGCAAATGGCGGAAGTTCCCGCGTGAGCGCCAACCCCGTCGACGCCAAGACCATGAAGGCGACCGAGCGCATCGAGATTCAAGGCGGGCCTGGCCGCGGGCCAGGCGGCACGATCAACCAAAAGGCGATGACGTTCGGCCCCTCGGCGCGGCGACTACTCCGGTTGCTCAAGCCGCAGCGGTCTAGAGTCTACGTCGTGCTGCTCGCCGCCGTCGTGGGCGTCGCTCTGGCCGCGCTCGGACCGAAAGTGCTCGGCGGCGCGACGGACCTCATCTTCTCGGGCGTCATCGGCAAGCAGCTGCCCGCGAACATCACGAAGGAGCAAGCGATCGAGGACGCGCGGGCGCGTGGCGACGAGCGCATCTCGGAGATGCTCTCCGGAGTCGATTTCGCGCCGGGTCGCGGCATCGATTTCGGGGCCGTGCGCAATGTGCTGCTCGTGGTGCTCGCGCTCTATCTCGGATCGGCAGCGCTGTCGTTTCTCCAGGGGTACTTGCTCAACGGCGTGGTACAGAGCACGGTTCTGAAGCTGCGTGAAGACGTCGAAGCGAAACTCAACCGGCTGCCGCTCCAATACTTCGATCGGCAGCCGCGCGGCGAGCTCTTGAGCCGCGTCACCAACGACGTCGACAACCTCTCGCAAAGCCTACAGCAGACGATGAGCCAGCTCATGTCGTCGCTGTTCACAATTCTGTTCGTCGTCACGATGATGTTCATCATCTCGGCGACGCTCGCGCTCATCGCGCTCGTAACGATTCCAATCACGATGATCGTCGCCGGCATGGTCATGGGGCGCTCGCAGAAGCAGTTTGTGGCGCAGTGGCGGCGCACTGGCGCCCTAAACGCAAAGATCGAGGAGACGTTCACGGGGCATTCGCTTGTCAAAGTGTTCGGGCGGCACAAAGAGGTGCAGGCCGTTTTCGAGACCGACAACCAAGGGCTCTACGAAGCGAGCTTCCGGGCGCAGTTCCTGTCGGGCCTCATCATGCCGATCACGATGTTCGTCGGGAATATCAACTACGTAGTAATCGCGGTGATCGGCGGCTTGCGGGTCGCGAGCGGTACCATGAGCCTCGGCGACGTTCAGGCGTTCATCCAGTACTCGCGCCAGTTCACCATGCCTGTCACCCAGGTGGCGTCGATGGTCAATCTGTTGCAATCGGGAGTCGCGTCGGCCGAACGTGTGTTCGAGCTGCTCGACGCCGAAGAAGAAACGCCGGACGTCCGGGACGCGCGCATGACCGGAGCGCCACACGGCCGAGTGACCTTCGAGAGAGTCAGCTTCCGATACGACCCGGAGCGGCCGCTCATCGAGGACCTGTCGATGACGGTCGAGCCTGGTCACACCGTCGCGATCGTGGGACCGACGGGCGCCGGTAAGACAACGCTCGTCAATCTGATCATGCGGTTCTACGACCTTGCCGCCGGCCGCATCACGCTCGACGGCATCGACATCGCGAGCATGCCGCGCGCGGATCTCAGGTCGCAAATAGGCATGGTCCTACAGGACGCATGGCTCTTCAAAGGCACGATACGCGACAACATCGCCTACGGGCGGCCCGCCGCGACCGAGGCCGAGATACTCGAAGCGGCCAAAGCGACGTTCGTCGACCGATTCGTGCACAGCCTCCCAAACGGCTACGACACGGTGATCGACGACGAGGGCACGAACATCAGCGCGGGCGAGAAGCAGCTTATCACCATCGCGCGCGCGTTCGTCGCGCAGCCCGCGCTTCTGATTCTTGACGAGGCAACGAGCTCGGTCGACACGCGGACTGAGCTCTTGCTCCAACACGCGATGGCGGCACTGCGCGCGGACCGCACATGCTTCGTAATCGCGCATCGCCTGTCGACGATTCGTAACGCCCACGTGATCCTCGTGATGGAGGAGGGCCGAATCGTCGAGCGCGGCACGCACGACGAGCTCATCTCACGCCCTGGCGCGTACGCGAAGCTGTACAACTCGCAGTTCACGGGACCCGACGCGCGGTTGCTTGGCGAGAGGCAGCTCGCGAATGTCGGCTAGCCGCACTCGAAGTGCTCGGCTCGAGCGACTATGCGGCGCCCCATGCCGCTCTTGCTGAACCGCGTCCTGGGACCGCTATTGATCGCATTGATCAGAGTGCAGCTTCAACGATCAACACGGCGCCGACCAAGATCATCAACCAGTAGATGATCTTGTAGAAGCGTTCTCCGTCGATGCGGCGCACAAGCCACACGCCCGCAAACGTTGAAACGATCGCAAGAGGAAGCAGCGCCGCGGCTGTCAGCATGTTGGTTGCGCTGAATTGGCCCAACGCTGCAAAGGCAGGCACTTTGATCCAGTTGAGGGAGGCGAAGTACACGGCCCACGTACCGATCAGCACGTCGCGCGGGAGACGGCGTGGCATGACCCAAAGCTGGAACGGCGGCGCGCCCGCATGCGCGATCTGACTGGTGAAGCCGGAGGCAACGCCGGCCAGCGAACCTACCCAGCCGGGCGATGACGTGCCGGCTTTGGGCATGCCGTGTCGTCCCAGCCACAGACGATAGGCGCCGAAGGCGATGGAGATGGAGCCCACCAGCGCCATGACCCCGGCGGCCGAGACGCTCGCTGCGAATAGATAGCCGATCAGAATGCCAAGCGTCGCGCCGGGCAATGTCCAGCCGAGCACGTACCAATCCAGGTTGCGGCGGAACGACCAGACGCTGACGATGTCCTGGGCGATCAGTATGGGCAGCAAGATGGCCGCAGCTTGCACGGGCTCGATGACGAGCACCATGAGCGGCAACGCCAGCGATCCGACGCCCGCTAAGCCGCCTTTGGAAAGGCCAAGCAGAATGACTGCAGGCGCAGCGAACACATAAAAAATAGGATCTTGGATCACGTAAAGCTTGGAGGAGCAGCGGCGCTCGCGCGCTTGAGAGAGGATGTAATCCCTTCGTTTTTCCGGACCATTGAGAAGTAGAGGGCCAAGGGGATTTTGCCATCAAGTACTGTCGCGGGGAG
Organism: uncultured Gammaproteobacteria bacterium; assembly: GCA_963714705.1. Lineage (GTDB taxonomy): Bacteria > Pseudomonadota > Gammaproteobacteria > Steroidobacterales > Rariloculaceae > FEN-1219. The sequence goes on along the minus strand of CAVQPJ010000013.1, from coordinate 1,049,567 downwards.
AGGTTGCCGAGCGACTCGTGCGGACGGACCAATCGCCACTGCTATCCTTGGCGGCATGAGCGATTCCTGTGGCTGCGAAAACGTCGAAGCGCGCGCCCTCGCGGCGAACGAACGCCGCGTATTGATCGTTGTGCTGTCCATCAACGTCGGCACCTTCCTCATGATGGTCGCGGGCTCCGTGCTCAGCGGCTCCTCGTCGCTGCTATCCGGGACGCTCGATAACTTCGGCGATGCGATGACCTATGCGCTGAGTCTCGCGGTGGTCGGCTCGAGCGCTAGCGCGAAAGCTCGGGTCGCGTTGGTCAAGGGCGTTCTGATCGGCTGCGCGGCGCTGGCCGTGGCCGTGCAGATTGTCTGGAGCCTTGCGAACCCAGGCGTTCCGGTCGTCGAAACGATGGGCCTGGCGGCCCTGCTGAACCTCGGCGCCAACGCGGTGTGCGTGCGGTTGCTGATGCCGTATCGGAATGGCGACGTGAACATGGCGTCCGCGTGGGAGTGCTCGCGCAACGACATCTATGAAGGCTGCGCCGTGATCCTAGCGACGATCGCGGTTTGGCTCTTCGGCTCCGGGTGGCCGGATCTCGTTGTCGCGATCGCCCTTCTTGCGTTGTTCACGAAATCCGCCGCTCGGGTCATTCGAAGCGCGTGGATACAACTTCAGGGTGGCACGCCGGCTTCGGCCTGAGGTTCCCGCGGCGCGCCTACAGTTCGTGCGTGGAGGCTGAACCTACTTCTTGTCGAGGCTCGCGAGCCACTCGTCGTCGGAGCCCGCGTTCAAGTCGTCGAAGAGGTACGTGCCGAGATAACGCTCGCCCGTGTCGGGCAGCATCGCGAGCAGCACGGAGCCGGGCTTCGCGGTCTCGGCGGCTTTGAGCGTGGCCGCGAGCGTCGCGCCGGACGAGATGCCGACGAAGATGCCTTCCTCGCGCGCGAGGCGGCGGGCCATGTTCTTGCCTTCCTCGTCCGTGACGGGCAAGAGCTGGTCGAAGATCTTCGGGTTCAGCACGTCGGGTAGGAAGTCCGGCGTCCAACCCTGGATCTTGTGCGGCGCCCATGTCTTGCCGCCGAGCAGCGAAGCGCCCGCGGGCTCCGTCGCGATGATCTGCACCTCGGGCCGCGCGAGCTTGATCACCTCGCCGGCGCCCGTCAGCGTGCCGCCCGTGCCCCAGCCCGTGACCCAGAAGTCGAGCCGGCGGCCCGCGAAGTCCTTCAGGATCTCGGGCCCCGTCGTCTGGCGGTGGTAGGCCGGGTTCGCGGGATTCTGGAACTGGCGCGCGAGGAACCAGCCGTGCTTCTCGGCCAGCGACGCCGCGAGGCGCACCATGCCGGTGCCGCGCTCGGCGGCCGGCGTCAGGATCACCTTGGCGCCGAGCGCGCGCATGATCTTGCGGCGCTCGACGGAGAACGTCTCGACCATCGTCGCGACGAACGGATAGCCTTTCGCCGCGCACACCATCGCGAGCGCGATGCCCGTGTTGCCCGAGGTCGCTTCGACGACGGTCTGCCCCGGCTTCAAGGTGCCGCGTCGCTCGGCGTCGTCGATGATCGCGAACGCGAGGCGGTCCTTGACCGACGACAGCGGATTGAACGCCTCGATCTTCACGTAGATCTCGACGTGCTTCGGCGGAATGCGGTGCAGCTTGACGACGGGGGTGTTGCCGATCGTATCGAGGATGCTTTCGTAGATCATGGGGCCGCCTTGTTGGTCTGCTGCCGATAGCTTACACCGGCCTCTTCGTCAGCTGGCTCGTCGGCGAAGTGCTCGACTTTGCTCGGCGCGAACCAGCTGTAGCGTTCTGCGTAACGCGTAGTCTCGCCGACGATCAACAGCGCCGGCGGATGGATCTCGAGCTCGGCCTGCGCGGCGCCGAGATTACCCAGCACCGTGCGGACCACGCGTTGCCGCTCGGTCGTGCCGCTCTCGACGACGGCGACGGGCGTGTCGCGCGCATAGCCTTTCGCGATCAGCGCAGCCGCGATCTCGCCGTATTGCGCGACGCCCATGTAGAGCGCGACCGTTTGCCCCGCTTGGTATTCGCCGATCGCGGGTGTGCCGTCGTCGCTCGTGTGCCCCGTCGTCAGAAGAACGGCCTGCGCGACGCCGCGCAGCGTCAGCGGAATTCCGGCGTACGCGGCGCAGCCTTCCGCCGCCGATACGCCGGGCACGACCTGGAACTTGAGCCCGGCCTCCGCGAGCGCCTCGAGCTCCTCGCCGCCGCGGCCGAAGACGAACGGGTCGCCGCCCTTGAGCCGGCAGACGCGTTTGCCGGACGTCACGAGGCTCACGAGCAGCCGATTGAGCTGCTTCTGGGAGATCGACGGCCGGCGCGGCGTCTTGCCGACGCAGATGAGCTCGGCGTCGCGCCGCGCGTACTGCAAGAGCTCGGCGCTGACGAGCCGGTCGTAGAGCACGACGTCGGCGGCCGCGAGCAGCTGCCTGCCGCGGATCGTGATCAGATCGATGCCGCCGGGGCCTGCGCCGACGAGATACGCCTCGCCGCGCCGCGCGACGTCGTCGCTGCCCCAGCTTACGAGCGCGCTCTCGAGCGCGCGCTCGGCATCGGCGTCGCGGCCCGCGAACGCGTGCTCCGCGACCGCGCCCGTGACGACGCGCTCCCAGAAATGGCGCCGCTCGGTCGGATCGACGACGTGCTCGCGCACGCGCTGCCGCCACCGTCCCGCGAGCTCGGCCAGGGCGCCGAGCCGCGCCGGCAGCAGCGTCTCGATGACGCCTTTGATCCAGCGCGCGAGCACGGGCGACAACCCGCTGCTGCCGATGGCGATCGTCACCGGCGATCGATCGACGATCGCCGGCATGATGAACGTGCACAGCGGCAGGTCGTCGACGACGTTGCAGAAGCGCTTGGCGGCGATGGCCGCGGCCGCGACCGCCGCGTTGACGGCCTGGTCGTCCGTCGCCGCGACGACGAGCCAGTACGGCTCGAGCGAGTCGTCCGCATACGCGCCGCGGCAATGTGCGTGACGGCCCGGTCGCCCGCGAGCTCGGCCAGCCGCTCCGAGAGCTGCGGCGCGAGGACCGTCACGGCGGCCTTCGCCTCGAGCAGCAGCGTCACGCGGCGCTCGGCCACGACGCCGCCGCCGACGACGAGGACGGCGCGATTCGTGAGATCCGCGAACAGGGGTAGGTGCTGCATGGGGCGAAAGGCTCGTCTCGCGGCACGATACCGCGCCCGCGGAGGCCTAAACAACAACCTATCCGCCTAGGTTTATAGCCCCGCGAAATAACAGGGGCCTCGTTGACACCCCGATGTAACCGATGGTTATATGCGCTGACGGCCGCCGACTCAGACGAGGAAGCGGCCTTTTCATCTGCCGGGGGGCAGTCGCCGCGTGACGCTAAAGCAGCTCAAGTACCTCGTCGGGATCGCCGACAGCGGCTTGAACATCACGTCGGCCGCCGAACGGCTGTTCACGAGCCAGCCCGGCATCAGCAAGCAGCTGAAGCAGCTCGAGGCCGAGCTCGGCGTCCAGCTGTTCACGCGCAAGGGCAAGAGCCTGGCGGCCATCACGCCGGCCGGCCGCGAGGTCATCGCGCGCGCCCGCAAGATCTTGCGCGAAGTCGGCAACATCACGAGCCTCGCCAGCGATCTCACGGCCGAGCTCGACGGGACGCTATCGATCGCGACGACGCACACGCAGGCGCGCTACGTGCTGCCCGAGGTCATCCGCGCGTTCCGCGAGCGCTATCCGCGCGTCGACCTCGAGCTGCACCAGGGCACGTCCGAGCAGATCGCCGAGCTCATCAGCACGAACAAGGTCGACTTCGCGATCGCGACGGGCTCGCAGGACCTGTTCTCGCACCTGACCCTGATGCCGATCTATCACTGGCACCGCATCGTGCTCGTGCAGAAGGGTCACCCGCTGACGAAGCACACGAAGCCGATCGACTTGCAGGCGCTGGCCGACCACCCGCTCGTGACCTACGTGTTCAGCGGCACGGGCGAGTCGTCGTTCAAGCGCGCGTTCCGCGAGCATGGACTCGAGCCGCGTGTGGTGTTCACCGCGCGCGACGCGGACATCATCAAGACCTATGTCCGCATGGGCATGGGCGTCGGCGTCATCGCGTCGATGGCGTTCGAGTGCACGGACCGTGAGGACCTCGTCTCGATCGACGCGAGCGCGCTGTTCCCGCGCGTCACGACCTGGCTCGGCTTCCCGCGCGACATGGTGCTGCGCGGCTACATGGTCGACTTCGTCCACCTGTTCGCGCCGCACTACTCGCAGCGGCTGATTCGCGATGCGGCAGCCGCGCAAACTCAAGAAGAGGTCGACGGGTTGTTGAAAGAGGTCCCGTTGCCGATCAAGGGTGGCTGCGAGCAAGAGCAAGCGACAGCCGTCGAGCGGCGCCGCGCGGAAGCCGAGCGCGGGTGATCACGGACCGGAGGGCGGCGGCCAGATCATCAACCCGTTGTCGTCGAGCAACCCCATCTCCGCAAGCTTCTTGACGGTTTCCTCGCCCGCGCGTGCCGGCGGAGAGCCGTTCAAATTCAGCGGCGCGACGATGTCGAGCGAATCGAAGACACCGCTCGCGATGTCGATCATGTCCGTGAAGCGCAAGTTCGAGCGCATCGGGCCGTCGTTGACCTGAATCGCCCGCGGCCACAGCAGCGGCTGCTTCCGCACGTGTAGCCACGTCTTGAGCTTCAGCGTGTCTCCGACCGCGAAGTCGCCGCGCTGGAACCCGTACTCCTCCATGATTCGGACCGGGTGGCTCACGAGCCGCCAGTGCTCGCCGACGGGTAGCGCGCCGCCCGTGATCGCAAGATCCATGCTGATGTGCGGATTGCCCCAGTTGATCTCGACGATTCGCGCTTCGACGTCAATGGTCGGCGAAGCGAACGGACCGAATTCGGCCTGGCTGCTGTGATGCGCGAACGCGGACACGGCCGCAAACGACGACACCGCGAGCACGAGCATGCGGGAGCGAGCGTTGGCCGCGACCATCGTGCCCTCCTTATTCCCAGACGAGGCAGCGTGCATTGCAGCGGACTTCGGACTGGCCGCCGTCGCCGACGGCCGCAGTCAGTTGCCAGAAGCCCGTGAACTCATCGATGCCGATCGCACACGAGTTGGCGTCCTCGGGCCCCTGGATGCCCTTGATCTCGATCTTCGTGAGATAGCAGATCGAGCTCGACGCACGTTCGAGCGGTTTTTCGTCCGCGCCCGGGGCGCGGGCAACCCAGCCGTCCTCGACGAGCGCGTCCGTGTAACGGAGCACGGGTGGCGCAACCGCGGTCGATGCGGCCTCGGTCGCGCCATCGCCATGCACGAGGTTCATGACTTGCCACGCGCCGATACTGACGATAGCCGCGACGAAAGCGCTGATCAGCCCTTGTTTCATGATCTCCCCTTGGGAGCGGATCTAGCGAGCGAAGTGCTCATCGAGTCGACCGCTCGCCTCGAGGTCGCGATAGTAGCTGTCCGGATCGCATGGCGCTTGCTCTGTCAGCGCGAGGTTGTCGCCGCGCGCCGAGAACCGCTGGCGCACGAGAGGCGCCGTGTAATACGGATCGTAGATCGTCATGGTGCGCTCGAGCGAGAGCCGGTCGTCGGCGAATTCATAGCGCTCGACGATCCGCGTCCCGTCACCCGCCATCGGCAGCCCAGAGCCGTCCAGCCAGCCCGCCGAGAGGTGCGTCGTCTCGATCACGAGCGCATCGCCCTCCCAACGGCCGACGGAGAAGCCCATCGGCGTTGCAGGCGTGTCGGCCGGCGGCGTGCGCCCGTCCATCCAGATGCGCCGGGGCGTGTTGTGCTCGAGGTAAACCATGAGGTAGTGACTGCCGGCGTCGATGATGTCCGTGTTGTACGGCGCGCCGAAAATTCGCGGCAGTCCAGGTGCGAGGCAACGCATCGAAGGGTCGTGCCACGCTTGCGTCGACTCGAAGAGCCGCCGGCCTTCGGGCGTGAAAGGTAGCGGCTTCGGCTCGAGATCGTCGACTGTCACTCGCCATTTGAAGTCGTTGCGCCACGGGCCCGTGATATCGATCGGGGCGACCCTGCGTTCGCCGTAGCCGTAGTACTTGTCGGCGCTCGCAACGATGGTATCGCGCGGCGTCGCGGGCGCACTGCTGCGGGCTGGCACGACGCGGCCATCGGCCGTCACGATCTCGCGGATCTGGAGCTTCTTCGCACCGTTGCGGCCCAGGGCCCCGGAAGCGGTTACTCGATCCCCGACACGCAGCGAGTCTGCGGTCCAGTTCTGGCGCAGGAGATTCGTGACGTTGCCGCCCTGAAGCTCCCAGTCCTCGCGCGCGCCGTCCGCGTTCGTCACCATGAGCCGATAGCGCACGTGCGGGTTCGTGAACCAGACCTGGGTGATCTCGCCTTCGAGCTCCGCGCGCTGGGAAGTGTCGAATTCCGCAGCGACCGAGTGATGGGCCGATGCCACTGGCGCGAGCAACAGCGCCGCGATCACGGTGACCACCCTCATCTCGAACCAAGCTCGCAAGGCCGCAGCTGTCGTTGTCGCAACCATGCTCTTCCCCCTCGTCAGCGGCAGAGGTTCGCCCCCTCTATTGCGGCATTCTGCACCAGGGGCCGCCCACGGCGTATAGTCGGCGAGACGACCGAGGGGACGCCAATGCTGAACCGAAGCTTTGGGCTGTTGCTCGTGGCACTTCTAGCCTCGACGGCGGAAGCAAAAGGACCGGTCGTCCGCATCGAGATCCGCGATGGCGTGCACGCGCTGCTCGTGATCTCGGATGCAGCGATCGTCGGCCGCTTCGACCTCTGGAACGGGCCGAGCGTTCGAACCTACGCCGGCGGCGTCGAGAATCCGCAAACGCACGTTCTCGATGTCGACGACGGAAGGTTCATCGATTGGCCGGCGGGCGTCGTGCGACAGCACCGCGTCGGTTTGCCGCGGTTCGAGGTGTCGTTCTACGTCGAAACGCCGCGTAACGGCCTACACGAGTACATCGTCGCCTACGAAACAGATGCGGTTGCGAAGCAGGGCTACATCTATCTGCCGCGCTGGGAGAACTCCCTGATTTGGCACGGCGTCGAAGGCAACTGGTTTCTCGCGTCCGATCGTTGGGACGAGCTCGTGATGCCGCTCGCCGTGAAATACGTGTCCGATGGTGCTGCGTCGGAAACGGCCGAGTTTCGCTGCGGCGGCACAGCGCGAATCGACGCCGCCGGCACGATCGACATTCAGTTCAGCCGCGACGGTACCAAGACGGGCCGATTCAGATACACGCCTGATATCGAGGGTTACGAGAGCGCGCTCGCGCACCTGGAATCGATCGACCCCGGAATCGAGACGAAGTTCTCTTGTTGGCCGCCGGGCGCATAGTGCACGGCCCTCACGCGGTGTAGCGCTACAGATCGGCGAGATTGATCTCGTGGATGCCGCACTCGCGCTTCAAGCCGTTGAAGCGCGTCTCTTCGAGCGTCGCGACCTCGTGCAGCGCCTTCGTGCTGTGGTGGTCGCCGATCGAGACGTAGCCTTTCTCCCAGAGCGGGTGATAGGGCAGGTTGTGCTTCGTGAGGTAGCGGTGGACGTCGCGGTCGGTCCACTCCGCGATCGGGTGCACTTTCCAGCGGCCGCCGGCCCACTCGAGGTAGGGGGTCTCTTTGCGGCTCTCGGCTTGATTGCGGCGTATGCCGGCGAACCAGGTGCTGACGTCGAGCTCGCGCAACGCGCGGCGCATCGGTTCGACCTTGTTCTCCTGATTGTAGGCAGCAAGCCCTTCGAGCCCTTGGTTCCAGCGCTCGCCATGCCGCGCTTCTTGCCACGCAGGCGAGCGCGGCGCGCGGTAGATCTTGAGGTTCAGCTTCATGCGCGCCGTGAGCTCGTCGATGAAGCGGTAGGTTTCAGGGAAGAGATAGCCGGTGTCGACGAGCAGCACCGGAATGTTCGGGCTCACTTGCGTGACGAGATGCAGCGAGACGGCGGCTTGCGCGCCGAAGCTCGAGGTCAACACGTGATTGCCCGGCAGGTTCTCGAGCGCCCACTCGACGCGCTGGTCCGCTTTCAGCGTGGCGAACTTGCGGTTGCAATGCTCGAGCGCATGCTCGCGACTCGTTTCCTCGTCGTACGCTTTCGCGTCGAGCGCCGTCGTGGCAGGCTCGGCCATGGCTGCCGCGACGTCTTGTAGTGCTGCGTTCATAAGGCGGACCCCAAACCCCCAAAGCCGCGCAAATGCTCGGTTTTGGCCGGTTTCGAGTGGCTAAGGTAAGTCGGCGCAGCTAGGTAATTGAACGGTTAACTTCTTCTACCGCTATGCCCAAAACGCATAAAGAGCGGCGGGCCTGGAAGCTAGGAGCGGCGCGGCTTCCAGGGCATTGGCTCATGGCCGTGCCCGATTTACCGAGCCCAGTTTTCGACGCGTAGTCCCGGCACCCGCCGAAACTCGCGCTCGTTGTTGGTGACGAGAGTGAGATCGTCGGCGAGCGCGTGAGCTGCAATCCACAAATCATTCGAGCCGATAGGTTGTCCCGAGCGCTGTAGCTCGGCCCTGACCTCGGCGTAGCGGCGCGCCGCTTCGAGCGGCAAGGGCAATACTTGAAGTGTGTCGAGAAGGGCGGCGAGGTGGGCTGCCCCCTCATCGCGACGAACGCTCACGACTGCGCCGAAGGCGAGCTCCCCGTACGCCACCACGGAAATAGCCGAGGTTGCAGCTCGCTGGTCCAGCCGACGAAGCAAGAGCGGCGATCGTCGTTTCATGACGTAGATGCAAATGTCGCTGTCGAGCAGATACCTGACGGCCACTCAGAAGCTCTCGATGGGCTCGGGAGGCGAGTCCGGAATCTCGTCGGGGAACGCGTCGTCCGCGAGCGGCGGAAGGTCGGCCAGTAGCTCGCTCAGCTTCGCCTGCCGTTCGCGAAGCACGATGTCGTTACCGCGGCGGAACACCTGAACCTGCTTGCTGCGAAGCCTGAACTGCTTCGGCAGCCGCACGGCTTGGCTATTCCCCGACTGGAATACGCGGGCAATCGCCGGCGAATGCACGTACGGAGGCGGCGGCGGTTCGCCGACAGCGCTCTTGGAACGTCGGGGGCGGGTGTGCTTGCGGGACTTCGTCATCCTCTAGAGTATATACACGAACGTATATACGGACAACGATCGCTGCGCCTTCGCGCGTGTGCTGGCGGCGTGCTGTTCAGGCGTTTTCGAGGATCGCGGCGGCGGCCTCTTCGGCCGATTCCATCGCGCCCTCCATGCCGCGGCTCGCCGTCGCCAAATGCTCGCCGCAGAAGTGCAACCGGCCGTGCGGCTGCGGAAGCACGGCCGCGAAACGCGTGACTTCGCCGGGCCGAAAGTAAGCCCACGCGCCGCCGGCATTCGGATCGGCGCCCCACGAGTGCATGCCGATGAGCTCGAGCTGGCCCTTCGCTGCGGGGCGCAGAGTCTCGATCGCCGCAATCACGGCGCGCCCCGCGTCGCCGGCGGGAAGCCGGTCGAGCGCTGCGGCATTGTCGCCGGTGATCCAGGCCGTGAAGCTCGTGACCTCGGCGGGGTCGTCGCTCTTGCGTGCGGCCGCGAGCATGCCGGCGCGCGTATCCGTGAACAAGCTCGCAGCGTAGCCGTCCTGCTCCCAGAAGCGGCTACGCGGCGCGAGATAAACCTGAGTCAACGGCTGCGACGGCAACGTCGCAATCGCGTCGGCTTGTAGTGCCGGAAGCTTCGGCTCGACCGCGATGCGGCGCAGCACGGGAAGCGGCACGGCCGCGATGACGTGGCCGGCGCTGAAAGTGCGGCCGTTGGCGCAGGTCACGACGGCGCGATCGTTCTGAAGCGCAATGCCGGTCACTGCATGGTCGAGCTCGACACCGTTCGCGAGCGCCGCCGCCATCGCTTCCGGTAGCCGCTGCACGCCGTCGCGCGCCGTGAACCCGAGGCTCTCGGAGGGCGCCAACGCGCGCTGCTCTCTCGAGAATGCGCCGCGAAACAGCAGCAGCAGCGCAGAGACGTCGTGCGCATCTTTGCCGAAGCTCACGTTGAGCCCGTAGGCGAGCGCGATCGCGCGCTCGCTCAAGCCACAGCTCCGAAACCACTCGTGCGCCGAGACGTCGAGCGCCGCGTGCTTCGCGTCGAGCCAGTCGCTCGGGCTCTCGAAGCGGGTTGTCGCGCATCGTCAGCACGCGGTGGTAGTTCCACGGCATGTGCTGTTTGTCCTGCTGCGGAAAATCGTTGGCAGGATGCGTCGGCCACTCGGCTTGTCGAATGAGCTCGCCGTCGAGCGCCAGGTCCTGCTCGCGAAAGAACTCGAGGATCGGCGTCACGTCCACGAGCTCGACGCCGTGGCGCTGCGCGGCGCCGATGACGCGCGTGTAGCCGCGCGCCGATGTACGTGCCGCCTGCTTCTGCCGTGCCTCCGGGCTGGCGCATCGAATGAATGCGGCCGCCGACGCGCCGCTGCGCCTCGAGCACGAGCACTCGCATGCCGACGGCTTCGAGCGTCGCCGCGGCGTGCAGGCCTGAGAGGCCCGCGCCGATGACGACGACGTCGAAATCGGTGCCGGCCAACGAGCTCAACCCGCCTTCAGCGAGGGATCGTCGACGCCGCAGAGCGCAGGCTTCAACGGCCCCGGCCGGCCCGGCAGGCAGCAGTCGGCCGGGCAGCGGTCGTGGCTCGGGCCGAGCGAACCGAGCGCGCGCCGCGGCGCGTCCTGCGAGAGCCGCTCGACGATGAGCTCGCGCACCATCGCGACGTACGCGGGATGAGTGCCGACGGTCGCGGCGCGCACCATGGAAAGCCCGAGCTCGCGCGCCACCGCGGCCGCGTCGACGTCGAGGTCCATGATGACTTCCATGTGATCGCAGACGAAGCCGATCGGCGCGACGACGACGGCCTTGACGCCTTCGGCCTCGGCCTCGCGCAACGCGTCGCGGATGTCGGGGCCGAGCCAGGACTCGCGCCCGTACGACGCATTGTTGCTCTGATAGACGAGCCGCCAGCGTTGATGCTCGAGCGCGTCGCCGACGAGCTGGCAGCTCGCCGCGAGCTGCGCCTCGTAGTCGCACCCGTGCGCCATCGCAAGCGGCAAGCTGTGCGCCGTGAACAGGACGAGCGCGTGCCGGCGCTTGGCGGCCGGCAGCGTCTCGAGCGCGTCGCTGACGCGGTCGCTCGTCGCTTCGATGAATGCCGGGTGGTTGTACGGGACCCGCAATTTGTCGAAGCGCGGCGCGTTCGGCACGCTGCTCGCCGCTTCGAACAGATCCTCGCGATAACGGCGGCAACCGCTGTAAGAGCTGAACGAGCTCGTGACGAACGCGAGCGCGCGGCGCACGCCGGCGTGCGCCATCTGCGCGACGGTGTCCGCGAGCAGCGGGTGCCAGTTGCGATTGCCCCAGTAGATCGGCAGCGCCGGGCCGTGCGCGTCGAGCTCGAGCTGCAGCGCCTTGATGAAGGCGCGCGTGTGCGCGTTGATCGGGCTCACGCCGCCGACCTGCTCGTAGCGCTTCGCGATGTGCGCTTTCGTTTCGGGCGGCACGCGCAAGCCGCGGAAGACGTTGTCGAGAAACGAGTCGACGTCGGCCGGGCCCTCGGGGCCGCCGAACGATACGACGAGCAGCGCGTCGTAGTCGTGGTCGGTGGTCACGGCTTCGCTTGCCACACGGCCTTGCCGACGAAGAACGGTCCCAAGCTGTCGAGGTACTGCGCCGTCTGCTCGGTCTTGCGCATCTCCTGCACGACGGCCGACAGCGGATGCAGATTCGGGCCGAGCAGTCCGACGATGAAGTCGTTGTCGTTCTTGTCGAGGCCGTGGCAGGCGAGGCGCACGTCGGCGGCATGCCCGCCGGCGCCGTAGCGTTTCGCGAGCGAGCCGTGCTCGGCGAGGATGCGGCGCTGATGATCGGCCGGCAGCGTCTGGAACTTCTTCGAGCGCTGCAGCGGATACCACACGGCCCAGCGATTCGCCGGGCTCAGCAGCTTCGAGCGCGGCTTCGTGAACAGCGTGTCCTCGAGATCCGGCTCGTAGCCGATCGAGTACGTGCGGCCGAGCATGTCGAACTCGGGCTTGTGCGTGAACGCGGCGAACGGCTTGCGGTTCAGCAGCGAGCGCAGCGTCGTCACGAAGTAGTCGGGATCCTCGGCGGTTGCGATGAGGCCGATGCCCTGCGGGTCGTTCGCGTCGACATACAGCGCGCCCTCGACGCCGTCCTCGCCGAGCGCCGAGATCGCGGCGCCGCGGATCGGCGCAGCCGCCGAACGCCGTGAATTTCATGAACAGCCGTCGATCGAGCGAGATCGACTTGGCCGCCGCGGCGGCCCTTCTCGGCGAGGTCGAGCGGTTGCGCGTCGTCGGCCGCTTCGGTCGCGGCGGGTCGTCTCGCTCATAGTTCCTCCGAATGCACGGCGTCGACGAGCGCTGTGACGCTCGCGAGCGGGGTCTGCGGCAGGATGCCGTGACCCAAGTTCACGATATGGCCGCGCGACGGGGTTTGCGCCAGCAGCTCGCGCGCGGCGGCCCGCGTCGCGTCGGGCGCCGGCCGTCAGGATCGCAGGCTCGAGATTGCCTTGCACGGCGCGCTGCGGATAGCGCTGCGCGAGCTCGGGCAGGTCGATGCGCCAGTCGACGCCGAGCACCTCGGCCGGCAGGCTCGCGTAGGCGTCCATCAGATGCGGCGCGTTCTGCAAGAACAGGATGCGCGGCACGCCGGCTTTGCCGACGGTCTCGAGCAGCGCGTGAAGGTGCGGGCGAATCAGCTTCTCCCAGCTCGCGCGCGACAGGAGGCCCGCCCACGAGTCGAAGATCTGCACGGCGTCCGCGCCGGCCGCGGCCTGCTGCTTGCAGGTACTCGGCCATGAGACTCGAGAGCCGCGCGAGCAGCGCGTCGAGCAGCTTCGGCTCCGCGGCCGCGAACGCGCGCAGCGTCGGAAAGTCCTTCGTGCCCTTGCCCTCGACGAGATAGGCCGCGAGCGTCCACGGCGCGCCGCAAAAGCCGAGCAGCGCCGTGCTCTTCGGCAGCGCGGCGCGCGTCAGCTTCAGCGCCTGGATGACCTCGGGCGCGATCTCGGCGGGATCGGGGTGGCGCAGACGCTCGATGGCCGCGGCGTCGCGGATCGGATTTGCGACGACGGGGCCGGGATCGAAATCGAACTCGATGCCGAGCGCCGGCATCGGGCTCATGATGTCGGCGAACACGATCGCTGCGTCGAGCGGATAGCGCTTCAGCGGCATCAGCGTGACTTCCGCCGCGAGCTCGGCATCGCCAGCAAGCTCCTTGAAGCTGTGCTTCGTGCGGAACTCGCGGTACTCCGGCAAGTAGCGGCCCGCCTGGCGCATGATCCACAGCGGCCGGCGCGGCACGGCTTCGCGGCGAATGGCTTTCAGCAGCAGCTTGTCGTTGTCGTTCGGCATTCGTTGCCTCAGTCGTTCGGCGTCTCGCTCGGCCTGCGGTTCCGCGGTGAAGCGATAGCCGACGCCGCGCACGGTATGAAAGTGCGCCGGCGCTTCCGGGTTGCGCTCGAAGCGTTTGCGCAAGCGCACGATGAAGTTGTCGATCGTGCGCGTCGACGGGAACACCTCGTACCCCCAGACGCGATCGAGGATCTCCTCGCGCGTCACGATGTTGCCCGGTTGGTCGGCCAGCACGCGCAGAATCATCGCTTCCTTGTGCGTCAGCGAGTGCTCCGAGCCGTCCCACGCACGCGCCTCGTAGGTCTTGAAGTCGATGCGATTGCCGCCGAACTCGAGCGCCGCGCGCGCTCGCCTGATACCACGAGCTGCGGCGCAGGATCGCCGCGACGCGCAGCAGCAGCTCCTTCAAGTGGAACGGCTTCGGGAGGTAGTCGTCGCCGCCGGCCTCGAAGCCGCGCACGCGGTCCTCGGCGGCGCCCTTGACGGTCAGGAACAGCACCGGCGTCTGGATGCCGTCGCGGCGCAGCTGCGCGCAGAGCTCGAGCCCGTCCATGTTCGGCATCATGACGTCGAGCACGACGAGGTCGAACGGCTCGGCGCGCAAGCGCTCGAGGCCCGTCGTGCCGTCGTGCGCGACGTCGGCGCGATAGCCCTCGGCCTCGAGGTTCTCGCGGATCCCGGCCGCGAGATGCGCCTCGTCGTCGACGACGAGAATGCGAGCCGGCGTCTTCATTGCGCGGCTCCGGCCGGCCAGCGCAGCGACACGGTCGCGCCGCGGCCCAAGCCCGCGCTCGCTGCGTGCACGGTGCCGCCCGAGAGCTCGACGAGCCGCTTCACGATGTAGAGCCCGAGCCCGGTGCCCGGCGTCGCGCGGCGCAGCTCGTCGCCGAGCCGATGGAATTTCTCGAAGATCATCTCCGCATCCTCGGGCGGAAAGCCCAGGCCGTCGTCGCTGACGGCGAGCGCGATCGCCGCCGGCGTCGCGCGTGCCCTCGACGCGGATCGAGCGGCTCTTGGCCGCGGCGCACGACTTCAGCGCGTTGTCGAGCAGGTTGCGCAGCCCGGTCTCGACGACGACGGGGTCGACGTGCAGCGCGAGGTCTTCCGGCGACCGCGAGCGTGACGCACGATGCCGCTCGCGCGCGCGCGCTCGGCGATCGCCGCGATGGCCGCAGCCGTCGCGGCATGCGAGATTCGTGAGCTGCGGCGTCAAGTGCTGGCGGCCTTCCTCGAGCCGGGTCGTGTCGAGCAGGTTGTCGATCATGCGCAGGAGTCGCTCGCCGTCCTCGAGAATGCGCGTCCCGAGCCGTTTGCCGTCGTCGTCGCGCGAGCGCAGCACGAGCGTCTCGGCCGCGAGCTGGATGCTCGCGAGCGGGCTCTTGAACTCGTGCGACACGGCCGCGAGAAAGTTCTGCTGGCGCCGCCGCAGCTCCGCGTCGTGCCGCAGCGTCCGCGTCAGCACGGCCATGCCGCCGATCAGCACGACGAGGAAGAAGCCGCCCTCCCAGAGGACGCGGTTGATGCGCGCGTGCGCTGTCCTCGGCGACGACGGGGTCGACTCGGCGAAGCGTTGCTCGACGCTGCGCGCGTACCGCACGTGGTCGTACATCCACCAGCCGACCGTGCGCCGCCGAGATCGACAGCAACGCCAGGAAGCCGATCTGCATCAACTGGGTCGGATCGCGTCTCACGGTCATGAGCTCGAGCTCCGCCTTGCCTTACTCGGACTCTGCGGCCAACGTCGCAAGCGCCGCGCGCAGGCCTTCGGCCAGCCGATCGATGTCGCGGCGCGTGTGCGCGAGCGACAGGAACGCGATCTCGAACGCCGACGGCGCGAGCGCGATGCCTTGATCGAGCAGCGAGTGGAAGATGCGCGCGTAGACCTTGGCTGCGTTCGCGTCGAGCGCCTCGGCCGAGCGCGGCGCCTCGCGTCGTGTGCCAGGCGATCCAGAACATCGATCCCAAGCGGACGAGCGTCGCGTCGCAGCGGCGCTTCCGCGAGCACGGCCGTCAACGTTTGCTCGAGGTAGGCGCCGAGCGTCTCGAGGCGCTTCCAACCGTCTTCTTTTTGCAGCACACGCAGCGTCGTCAAGCCCGGCCGTCATCGCGACGGGATTGCCCGGACAGCGTGCCGGCCTGATAGACGCCGCCTTCGGGCGACAGGTGCTTCATGATCTTGCGCGGTCCGCCGAAGCCGCCGACGGGCATGCCGCCGCCGATGACTTTGCCGAACGTCGCGAGGTCGGGCTTGATCCCGTAGTGCGCCGCGGCGCCGCCGGGCGCCAAGCCGAAAGCCGGTGATGACCTCGTCGAAGATCAGCAGCGCGCCGTGCTTCGTGCAGAGCGCGCGCAGCGTCTTCAAGAACTCGGGTCGTTGCAGCAGCAGGCCGTTGTTGGCGGGCACGGGCTCGATGATGACGGCGGCGATGCGGTCGCCCTCGGCCGCGAACAGCTTCTCGGCGGCTGCCGTGTCGTCGAGCGGCAGCACGCGCGTCAGCGCCGCGAGCTCGTTCGGCACGCCTTGCGACGACGGTTGGCCGAACGTCGCGAGCCCCGAGCCGGCGGCGACGAGCAAGTAGTCGACGTGGCCGTGATAGCAGCCCGAGAACTTCACGACGAGATCGCGGCCCGTCGCGCCGCGCGCGAGCCGCACGGCGCTCATGACGGCTTCGGTGCCCGACGACACGAACCGCACCTGCTCGACGCCGGGATAGGCCGCGACGACTTCTTCGGCGAGCTCGATCTCGGGCTGGCACGGCGCGCCGTACGACATGCCGCGCCGGCAGGCGGCTTCGACGGCCGCGACGATCTTCGGGTGCGCGTGGCCCAGGATCAGCGGGCCCCAGGAGCCGACGAAGTCGAGGATACTCGCGGCCGTCGGAGTCCGTGATGACGGCGCCGGCGGCCGAGCGGATCACGAGCGGCGTGCCGCCGACGCTGCCGAACGCGCGCACGGGCGAGTTCACGCCGCCCGGCGTGACCTTCTTGGCGCGCTCGAACCATGCGTCGCTCTGCTGCCTCTTGCCTTTGGAGGCGCCTTTCGTGGCGTCCATCGTCACAGCCACTTGCCCTTGAGCGCGTCGCGCGCGTGATACGTGATGATCTGATCGGCGCCGGCGCGGCGAATCGCGAGCAGGTTCTCGCGCACGATGCGCGCTTCGTCGAGCCAGCCGTTCGCGGCCGCGGCTTTGACGGCCGAGTACTCGCCCGACACGTTGTAGGCCGACAGCGGCAGCACGGCTCGCCTCGCGCACGGCGCGAATCACGTCGAGGTACGGCAGCGCCGGCTTCACCATGAGCCAGTCGGCGCCTTCCTCGACGTCGAGCAGCGCTTCGCGCACGGCTTCGCGCGGGTTGCGGAAGTCCATCTGGTAGCTCTGGCGATCGCCGCTCGACGGCGTGGAGTCGGCCGCTTCGCGGAACGGGCCGTAGTACGCCGACGCGAACTTCACGGCGTACGACATCAGCGCGGTGTCCGTCGAAGCCGGCATCGTCGAGCGCGTCGCGAATCGCGGCCACGCGGCCGTCCATCATGTCGGACGGCGCGACGACGTCGGCGCCGGCGCGCGCGTGGCTCACGGCCATCGTCGACGAGCGGCACCAGCGACGCGTCGTTCAGCACGCGGCCGTCGTCGAGAATGCCGCAGTGGCCGTGATCGGTGTAGGCGCACGAGCACACGTCGGTCATGACGACGAGCTCGTCGCCGAACTCGCGCTTCAAGCGCTCGCAGGTCTTCTGCACGGCGCCGTCGGCCGCCGCGGCCGCCGCGCCGTCGGGCGTCTTGCCGCCGTGCTCGGGGTGGCCGAACAAGCAGCACGGCGCGGATGCCGAGCTCCAAATCCTTGCCGATCTGCTTCACGACGTTCTCGAGACCCTGTTGCGCAATGCCGGGCATCGACGAGATCGGCTCGTTGGCTCGTTTCGCCGGCAGCACGAAGTGCGGCATGATCAGCTGCTCGCGCGCCGACGCTCGTCTCGGCGACGAGATTGCGCAGCACGCGCGTGCGCCGCAGCCGCCGCAGGCGAGTGCGGCCCGGTGTGGTGACGATCAGCTCCGCCATTGCATGGCCTCCAAAATTCCTTCGAAGCTCGGCTCGCGCGCCTCGGCCGTCACGGTGAGCCCCGCTTCGCGCGCCGCGGCCGTCGTCGACGGACCGATCGTGTAGACGCCGACCGGCACGTCGACGTCGACCTGATGCACGAACCCCGTGACGGCCGACGGGCTCGCGAGGACGACATTATCCACGCGCAGCGTCGACAACGGGCGCCGCCGTTCGGCCGGCGGGGCCGGCACGGTCCGGTAGACGTCGAGCCGAGTGCAGGTCGCGCCGGCCGCCTGGAGCGTGCGCTCGAGCGCGTCGCCGGCGTTCTCGGCGACGGCGAGCAGCACGCGCGGATGGCGCCTCAAGATCGCCGACGATCTGCGAGCGTGGCGCCCAGTGCCGCGGCCGTTCCGCCGCCGCCGACGACGTCGACACGGCCGAGCTCGGCTCTTGCCGCCTCGGCCGTCGCCGCGCCGACGACGGCGACTGCGGCACTGCGCGGGCAGGGCCGGCGGCTCGAGCGCGACGAATGCCTCGACGCCGCGCCGCGACGTGAACACGAGCCAGTCGCTGTTCGGCACGGCCGCCGCCAGCGCCGCCTTCGACGCCGGCGTCGCAATCGGCTCGCAGCGAATGCACGGCAAGGCGACGGAGTCCGCGCCATGGCGCGCGAGCCGTTCGGCCCACTCGGCGCAGTCCTCCTCGCTGCGCGTCAGCAAGACGCGGCGGCCTGGCGTGCCGGCGGTGTGCGGCGTCATGAGAGTCGCCGCGTCGAGCTTCGCCCAGGCGGCGGCGCCGAGCGTTGCGGGATTCGCGTCTTCGACGCGCGCGACGTGCACGATGCCCGCGCGCTCGAGCATCGCGACCAGCGTCGTGCTTGCCGTCGGCGGCGAAGCAGTACGCGCCGAACGCGACGTCGCAGCCGCCCTCGGCGCGCGCAAGCGCGTCGCGTTCCGCCGTGACGGCCGCGCGGCTCGGCGCATGATCGAGCTGCGCGAGCGCGGCCAGCACGCGCGCATCGTCGCGGCGGCACTGCACGGCCAGCGCGCCTTGCGCCGGCGCCGGCACGAAGCGAGCCGGATCGAGCCGCAGCACGACGACGTCGGCGAGCGAGCTGCCCAAGCGTTGCTCGGCCTGCAGGCGCTCGACGCCGGCCGCCGCGAGCACGATGGCGTCGAACTTGCCTTCCTCGAGCCGGCGCACGCGTGTCGGCACGTTGCCGCGCAGCGGCTCGACGGCGAGATCGGGGCGAAAGTGCTTGAGCCACGCGCGCCGGCGCGCCGACGCCGTGCCGACGCGTGCGCCGGCTTTGAGCGGCAGCCAATCGTCGGCCGTGCCGGCGAGCGCGTCGCGGCGGACGAGCAGAAGATCGGCCGGATCGACGCGCGCCGGGACGGCCGCGATCGTGAGCTCCGCCGGCGACTTCGTCGGCAGATCCTTGAACGAGTGCACGGCGAGCTCGACGCGCCGCTCGACGAGCGCTTGCTCGATCTCGCGCACGAACACGCCTTGCGGGCCGATCGAGGCGAACGCGCTCGTCGTGTTCTGGTCGCCGGACGTCTTGATGATCGTGAGCTCGACGGCGAAGCCCAAGCGCTCGAGCGCCGCGGCAATCGTGCCGGACTGCGTGCGCGCGAGCTCCGAGCCGCGCGTGCCGAGCCGCAACTTCGCGCGCGCGCTCATGCCTCACCGTTGCGGCGTGCGCGCGCCGCGACCGGCGTCTCAGCGCCGCTGTCGAAGGCGCCCTTCAACGCGGCGCGCAGCTCGTCGGCGAACTCGGGCTCGAGCCCGCCGAGAAAAGCTTCGAGCGAGCCGTCCGGCCCGTCGTGCAGCAGGCCGCGCAGCCCCAGGCACGGAATGTGCGCGAAGCGGCGCGCGAGCACCTCGGCCCAGGTCTCGATCGCGGCGCGCTCCGTCTCGCCGAGCCCCTTCAGGTCTTTCTTGAGCAGCCGCTTGACGCCTTCCTCGGCCGTGCGCCGATAGCGCTGCTGCAACGCGCCGAACAGTGGGCCGTAGTAGCGCTCCGTGAACCGGTCCTGCAGCTCGTCGAGCGCGCGGTCGACCTGCTCGCGCGCGGGCCCCGCTTCGACGAGCCGCGCGGCGCGGCTCTGCTCGGCGTGCCGCACGATCTCGTCCATGCCGACGCGCGGGATCGCGAGCTTGGCGCAGACCGCAGCGTCGACGTCGCCGGGCACGGCCATGTCGACGATCAGCGGCGGCTGGGCCGAAGCCGTGTGCGCGGCGAGCCGCTCGAGCGCGGCTTGATTCAGGATCGGCTCGCCGGCGCCCGTCGCCGTCAGCAGCGCCTCGACGGCCGGCGGCTCGCGGCGGAATGCGTCGAGGCTCATGTGCTGCGCGCCGTGGCGTGCGGCGAGCGCCGCGGCTTTGTCGGCGCTGCGGTTGACGACCGTGAAGTCGAGGCCGGCCTGCGCGAGCGAGACGGCCGCGCGCTCCGTCATCGGCGACACGCCGACGAGCGCGATGCGGCCCGGCGTTCGCGCGATGCGCGCGCGCAGCTGCTGCACGGCGATCTCGGCCAGCGAGACGCGGCCTTCGGCGAGCTTCGTGCCGCCGCGAAACGCGGCCGCGATGCGCAGCGCCTCCTCGAACACGAACCCCAAGCTCGGGCCGCAGAGGCCGAGCTCGAGCGCGCGCTCCTGCGCAGTAGCGGACTTGGCCGACGATCTCGGTCTCGCCGACGCACGCCGAGTCGAGCCCCGCGGCCGTCAGGAACAAGTGCTCCGCGGCGCCTTCGCCTTGCCACGCGCGCAAGCGCCGCTCGGCTTCGCCGTGCGCGGCGGCGCGGCCCGTCAGCAGCTTGAATGCATCGCGGCGCAGGTCTTGGACCGGTGTGCGGTCGCTGCGCGCGAAGATCAGCTCGACGCGATTGCAGGTCGCGAGATACGCGAGCTCGGCGAGCTGCATGCGGCGCGCGAAATCTTGCAGCTGCGCCGCGGCGCGTCTCCTGCTGCAACGCGAACTCGGCCAGCGCTTCGCTGCCGCCCTGGCGCCACGAGACGCCGACCAAGCCCAACTGCTCGAGCAACTTGGGATTTCCTACTGCCTCATCGGGGTATCGAGCCTACCGCCGCTCTCGGCGCCTTCTTGTCACAGCAGTGTCACGAGAGCCTCGACAACGCCAACGATCCGCGCCAAATGCGAACTGTTCCCGTTCGACCAAGAGGGTCCACGCCATCCTCCGCGGATTCGAGGCGCGGCGGAACCGGAAAAACTCTGTCGCCTCAGCTTGGGAGCGTGTCAACGAGAGGCAGGGGAATCCCATAGCTCCCAATCCACGGTCAAGCATGCGGGCCGCACTTGCGCGTAACCGTTCGCACCCTCTAGATTCGGAGCTTGCCGCACGAGGAACGCTGCCAGATCATGCAGCTCGTCAATGCCTTTATCGAGCGCGGCCAGTTGAAGCGGCGCGCAGGTGCCAGCACCGGCGGCTAAGGAGGGAGATCGTCATGCAGACACATTCTGCGAAGCAGCAAGCCATCGAGGCGATCGAGCAGCTCCCCGACAACGTCCCGATGGACGAGATCGTCTACCGGCTCTACGTGCTGAACAAGGTTCACCAAGGTCTCAACGACGTCGACGCCGGCCGCGTCGTCTCGAGCGAAGCGCTCGCCGCCGAGATCGAGCAGTGGTAACGCCCGGATGGTGATCTGGACGGCGCGTGCGCGCGCGGACCATTCACGACTACATCGCCAAAGACTCACCGATCAACGCCAAGCGCGTCGTGCGCGAGATGCACCGCAAGGCCGCGGGCCTCGCCGAGACGCCGCACTTGGGACGCGTCGTGCCCGAGCTCGAGGATCCCGACATCCGTGAGATCCCCGCTTACTCCTGGCGCCTCATCTACCAGCTGCGCGAGAACCGCGTGTTCGTCCTCACCGTCATCCACAAGCGACGGCAGCCGAGCGCTGGCGATATCGTCGCCTAAGCATCGGTGCCACTGAACAGTGCCCGTAGGTTGAGCGTCACCAAGTCGCCAGCGACCTTTCTCAACAGCGGCACGCGATAACGCGCAAATGCGCTTTCTAGATCCTCGACACCAACTGATCGATCGCCGTCGTTCTTGGGGCCGATCCAGTACCTACTGCTATCTCCATACGGCTCCCACACCATGAAGTCCACGCCCGCGTACTGGAACTCGATGTGAACGTCGCCCGGACTCTGAAGAGGTTTCCGCTTCTTGAGATTAGTGACCCTACTGTTTTGACGAAGCAGGTCCGCGATCGTGCTGGCTCCGATATACGCATTGCTGATCTCGAACGCGAACGTCCGGTTGTCGTCGGTCTTGATCGGGTAGGTTTTCATTCGAGCACCTGAGCAGGCTCCGGGTTGAATGAAGTGGCTACCGCGTCGCCGCGAACGCCCGCGCCGTGAAATCCTCGAGCGCGGGCAGCTCGGCGCGGATGCCTTCCGCGAGCAGCAGCTGGCCGCGCGTGCGCGCCTGGTTGTGCGCGCTCGCGCTTTCGTAGCGCGCCCGGTTCCAGCCGAAGTAACTCTCGCGCAGCGCGTCGGCGCAGAACCGTGCCGCGAGCTCGACGGTGATCGTCAACGCGCCGCGCGGGATCGCGCTCCACTCGGGCGGCGTCAGGAAGCCTTGCGCCGCTTCGGCGTAGCCTCCGATGGCTGCCTCGAAAAACGGCCGCACGAAACGCGCGCTCGCGGCGTCCTCGGTGGCGGGGTTGCACCACGAGCGCAGTGCGTCGCCGAGCTCGAGCGCGACGGGCATGTGCGCGAGCGTGTCGAGATCGATGAGGCACAGCGCGCGATCCTCGCCGTGCGCGAACAGGAGATTCGAGATCTTCGGGTCGCCGTGCACGATGCGATCGCGGCCCGCCTTCAGCGGCGGCAATGCGGCCGCGGCTTCGAGCACGCGCTCGGCCAGCGGCTCGATCGCGTCGAAGTGCCGGTGCGTGCGGTGCTCGGCGAGCATCTCGCGCAGCGTGCGCAAATGCCGCGGCCGTGTCATGCACGCCGAGGCGGCGGTTGCGAAACCGGTGCTCGAGATCGCTGACGGCGCGGTGGAACTCGGCGACGATGCGCCCGGCCGCGCGCGCTTGCGCGGGCCGTCTCGAGCGCGTCGTGGCAGACGCCGTCGATCCGCGTCAGTACGCGCCACACGCCTTCGTGCTCGAGCCAGAGTGCGCCGCCGCGCGTCGG
Source organism: uncultured Gammaproteobacteria bacterium (assembly GCA_963714705.1). GTDB lineage: Bacteria > Pseudomonadota > Gammaproteobacteria > Steroidobacterales > Rariloculaceae > FEN-1219. The sequence goes on along the minus strand of CAVQPJ010000013.1, from coordinate 1,027,013 downwards.
CACGAGTCGCGGCGTCAGCAGCCCCTTCTTGCCGAGATGCTCCGTCACGGCCGCGATGTCGACGTTCACCTCGGGCGAGAAGATGGGGTTCACGCGTTGCAGCACGAGGGCCGCGCCGCGCCGCGAGTCCGCATACCACGTCGGGTTCATGAGGCCCGAGGTCGCGCGCTCGAGCGACTCGGGCTCGAGGTCGAAGGCCTCGAGCACGGGGGCGGGCGGGTACGAGGTCCGGGTGAGCGCTCATTCGGCGCCATGATAGCCGGAGGCGCGAAGGTCGCCGGCGAAGGTCAGAGCTGGACGTCGAACTGGGCGAGGATGCGGCCGGTGCCTCTCGCGCACTCGTCGTTGTCGAGCACGCCGTCGCCGCGCAGCCGATAGTGCTCGCGCATCTCGGCGCGCAGAAAGGCGGCCGTGTCGGCGCCGATTCGCTCGGCGGCCTCCTCGATCGCTGGCGCAGAGCATCGGCACGAAGGCGCGGAACTTCTTGATCGAGCCCAAGTTGGCGACGAGCTCGCAGCACGGACGCACGCCCGTGCAAGCGTGCAGAACTCGATGTTCTCGTGGCTCGAATAGACGCCGACGTAGAGCGTCGCGGCAGTCGCAAGCACCGCGACGCCGAGCGCCACCATGGCTACGGTGTGGAACGCGTCGAAACGCAGCAAGAAGGCGGCCAACGCCGTCAGCGGCGCCGCAGCCGAGTGCGGCGGTGAGCCAACGCACGGCAATCACGCGCTCGATCTTCGGCACGGGATCGACGAAACGCAGATCGAGAAAGAACGGCGCGTCGGCGGTGCCCTTCGCGACCTCGGTGACCTTGAGGTAGCCCTCGTCGTACAGCGTGAGCTCGGCCCCGGTATGGCGAATCGGGTTGCGCAGGACGACGGTCTCGCGCAGCGTACGCGCGGCGATTGCCGGATCGGCGCTCAAATCCTCCGAGCCGATGTAGATGTGCTCGGCCGGCGAGCTGGGCGCCGCCGCAGGCGATGGCGTCGCGGGCGCGGGAGAAGCAGTCTTGCTGAGGGAGGCCATGCGTCCTTGCCGAGCCGACGCAAGACGGCTGGAACTCTAGGCGCGGCGCGGGTTCGCTAGCCGTGAGCGTGGTCACAGTTGGGCCGCGTGCCCGCACGGTAGGGCAGCCTTCTTCTCGCCCGCCCGTGGCTGCGCTATAAGAAGGAATAGTGTAAGCGAACGCAGGAGGTACTGCCATGGACTCGCGCTTCGCTAGCGGGTTTCCGCCTGACCGCCGCGTTGTTGCCGTTGCTCGCCGCGCCGCGACCGCGGACGGCCAAGACGATGGCGGCGTTCGACCGGACGCCGCGAGATTGCCTCATCACTCAGAGCATCGACCAGACCGACGCGATCGACGACCAGAACATCATCTTCTACATGCGCGGCAGCAAGGTCTATCGCAACCATTTGCCGCGCAAATGCCCCGGTCTGGAGCGCGAGAACCGGATCGCATACGCAGACGCACAGCAGCCGGCTGTGCAGCATCGACCAGATCACGGTGCTCGAGGATCTCGGCGGCGGTTTTCGCCCGGGGTTCACGTGCCGGCTCGGCGAGTTCGTGCCGCTGTCGCCGGCCGAGGTCGAGGAGCTCGAGCTTCGCGAGAAGGGCGAGGCGGGGCAAAGCGCCATCGAAACGAGCCGTCGAGATCGAACGAGACGACGAGGTCGAGCCCGCCGAGGGTCGAAGCCGCCGGAGAAGGTTCGCCGCCCGAAGAGGCGGTGGCCGAGCCGCCCGGGACCGAGAATTGAGCTACTGAAGCCCGAACGGCAGCGGGTTGCCGTTCAGCGTCATGCTGCCGTCGGTGTAATCGACGGCCGTGCGATAGCCCTCGCCGTCCTCGATCAGCACGCCTTGGCCCACGAGCATCGTCAGCATGAGGCCCGACTGCGCTTCGGCCATGTAGTCGAGCTGGTCCGGTGGGATCGTGGGGTCGCTGCCGAGCTGCATGCGCGCGCCGAGCGTCGCGAGTTGGCCCGCCAGCGTCTTCGACAGCCGCACGTCGGCCTTCGTGTCGACGAGGCCCAGCATCAGCAGCGGATTGTCGAGGCTCAACGTGCCGGCCGGCGGCAGGCGCTCCGGATTCGTCGTGACCTCGATGCGGCCGTCGAACGGCTCGCCGTCGTAGCGGAAGCGGATCGGGTCGAGCGTCAGGCTCGGGCCGGCTCTGAGCGCCCGCTCGAGGTGCGGCCCGAACGTGGCCGCGAGCGTTGCGGATCGTCCGCTGGCCGCGTCGGCGGCCGCCGCGCTGTAGGCCTCGACGGCGGCGACGTCGAGGTTGCGCACGCTGAGGGCCAGCGAGCCCGCCGTCACCTCGTTCTGCTCGACGCGCACCGTAGTCGACGTCGTAGGTGACGCGCATCTCGAGCAGCTCGCCGGCCGCATCGATGTCGATGTCGCTTGCCACCTTCAAGTTCGCGACCTCGAACATCGGCGTCGCGTTTTGCGCCGGATACGCGATCGAGATGCTCGCGATGGAGAACGACGTCTCGCCGGGCATCACGTACTCGGAACGCAGCTCGTTGTCCGCGCTCGCCTGGAGCCCGCGCACGGCGAACGTCCCCGTCGGCGACGTGAAGTCGAGCGAGCCGATCTGCGCGTCGGCGTCGAGCTGCCGCCCGGCGAAGCGAGCCGGAGAGCGTCCCGCCGGAGAACGTCAGCAGCGCCTCGTCGATCGGCAAGCGTGAACGGCGGCGCGTCGGCGTCGAAGTGAAGGCCGCCGAGATAGGGTGTCGCGCCGCGAAACTCGAAGATATACGGGACGCCGAGCGTCTGCGTCAGCTCGGCGACGGCCGGTGCTTCGACGTCGGGCCGGCGACCATCTTCGACCAGCCGAAGTACACGCCGTCGAGCATTGCGACCGGCCCATGCGCGAACTCGACGACGATCGGCAACGTGCCGAAGGCGCCGAGGGGCGTGCCGGCGGCGCTCGCGAGCTGCGCGACGTTGTCGGGTGCGACCTTGAGCTCGATTCGTGCGGTGCTGCGAAACCACCCGCGGTCGAACGACGTGAGCGCGGCGTCCGCGTTGGGGCTGGCATCGATGGCGGCGACGCGCTCGCGCACACGCGCTTCGGTGATCGAGCCGACGACGCCGGGCAGGGCGAGCAGCACGATCACGAGCCAAGGCGGCCGCGACGATGGCGACTTTGTTCATGGGAACCTCGGCAATTGTCGGCGGGGCGCTTCCGCGTCGCGGATCATCTCGGACGGCGCCACGCCGGTCAATGACGCGACTCGCGGGCGCGGCGTTCGGCAATTGCTCGGCAACTGCTCCCTGCGTTGCTCTACCGCGGGCATCCCTGCCCGCGTCCTGCATTGCTCTACCTCGGGCATCCATGCCCTCGTATGATCGAAAGTCCATGTACATCCCGAAGCACTTCGAGCAGCAGGATCCGCGCACCCTCTGGGACTTCATCGACGAGCACGCGTTCGGCACGCTGCTGACGGTCGCCGACGGCCGCCCTACGCTCAGCCACCTGCCGTTCCTGCCCGACCGTGACGCGGGCGTGCTGCACTGCCACGTCGCGCGCGCGAACCCGCAGTGGCAGGAGATCGCGCGCTCGCCGCAGGTGCTCGCGATCTTCGCGGGACCGCACGGCTATGTGTCGCCGACCTGGTACGTGGAGCGCGGCGGCGTGCCGACGTGGAACTACGCGGTCGTGCACGCGCATGGCGAGGCCGTCACCGTCGACGACGCCGAGCGGACGCGCAAGCACGTCGAGGCGCTCGCCGCGAAGTACGAGCGAAATCGCTCAGCGCCGTGGGTTCCCGACTACGACGTGCGCCGGCTGGCCGGCATCGTCGGCATCGATATCCGCGTCGGGCGGCTCGAAGGCAAGTTCAAGCTGAGCCAGAACCGCTCGGCGGCCGACCGTGACGCAGTCATCGCGCAGCTGACCGCGCTCGGGCCGCGACGAGGACGCCGCGCTGGCGCGCCTGATGATCGCCGCAGCGCCGCCGCAACGCTAGGCGCTGTCAGCCAAACCTGCGACGATACTTCCAAATTCATTGGGTGGCATTCTCGAGGGGGGACTACACGTGCGCACGATCGCGATCGCGTTCTTTGCGGCGCTCGCAGCCGGGCTCGCCAACGCGCAGCCGACGGCCGGCGAGGACAGTCAGCACGTTCTGACCGTCGATCACTACGTTCCGAATCGCTCGATCGTGCCTTCGATCGAAGGCCAAACGGCGCAGACTCTACGTCCGCGAGCGCGTGAAGCCCGCGACGATCCAGCGCGGCGCGCCGCGCGACGATCGCGTCGTGCTGTTCGTGCACGGCGCCGGCACGCCGGCCGAGGTTGCGTTCGACGTGCCGCACGCCGATTACAGCTGGATGGCGTTTCTCGCGGCCGCCGGCTTCGACGTGTTCTCGATGGACATGACGGGCTACGGGCGCTCGACGCGGCCGAACGTCATGAACGACGCCTGCAATCTTTCGGCGGAGCAGCAGACGGCGCTCGGCCGCACGCCTTGCAACGCCACGCACGCAGCAGCAGCTCACGACGATCGCGTCGGACTGGGACGACATCGACGCCGTCGTCGAGTACATCCGCTCGCTGCGCGACGTGCCGCGCGTGAGTCTCGTCGGCTGGTCGCTCGGCGGTCCGCGCGCCGGCGGCTACGCGTCGCGCAACCCGGACAAGGTGGCGAAGCTCGTGCTGCTCGCGCCGGCGTATTCGCGCGATGCGGGTCAGCAGCCGCCGCAGCCGAGCCCCGCGCGCGGGCGCCGCGTTCAACGCGCAGTCGCATGCCGACTTCACCGCGAACTGGGAACGCCAGGTCGGTTGCCCGAATCAATACGAGCCTGCCGTCGCCGCCGCCGTGTGGCGCGCGATGCTCGAGTCCGATCCCGTCGGCGCGTCGTGGGGACAAGGCGTGCGGCGAGCGCCGAACACGACCGTGTGGGGCTTCGGCAAGCCGGCCGTCGAGCGCATGCAAACGCCGACGTTGATGATCGCCGGCATTCACGACAAGCAGGTCGTGCCCGAGCGCGTCCAGCGAGTACTTCGCCGATCTCGGCGCCGAGAACAAGGTGCTGCTCGACTTGGGTTGTTCCTCACATAACGCGATGTGGGAGACGAACCATCTGCTGTTGTTCCGCGCGTCGCTCGAATGGCTGACGGCCGGAACCGTGCAAGGAATGGCGCAGGGCGTCGTTCGACTCGGTTACTGAGCCGCGGCTCACAATCCCGCCGGTTGCAGCGCGAGCGCGCCCGAGCATAGGCTTTATCGATGGAACAAGGCTCGCGATCGCTCGCTGTAACGCTGGGCTGCGCGCTCGGCGCCGCGGCCCAAGCAGCAGATTCCCGAGCGGCAAATGAACGTCCGGCAGGGCCCGGAGACGGTGTTCGATCGGCCGCCGGCCGAGATTTTCCCGGCGCTCGAGGGCGCCACGGCTACGGGCGAGAACGGCCGCGTCGGCACCGAGCTCGTGTTCTGGGGTTACGAGCAGCGCGATGGGCGGCGCGTGTTCCTCTTCGCTTGCGCGCTCGCGCCCGACCTCGATTGCGCGACGCGCGTGCCGGCCATTTGCCCCGTGACGACGACCGTCCTCGAAACGCGTGAGGCGAGCGGCAAGGCGGTCCGCCGCAATTGCCGCAACATTACCGTTGCCAGTCCGGGCGACCCCCGTCCCGGCTGCAACGACCGCCTCGAGAACGCGAGCTTGGCCGTCGGCCTCGTGAGCTGCGGCTGATCCGACCGACAATTCTTTATTCAGGCGCCGCGCGGCGCGGCGTAGACTTGATGGGATTCGGATCGAGAGAGAGATGATGAAAAGACTAATAACGATGGCGGCGGCGATGTTGGCGCTCGGCGTGCTCGCGTCGAGCGGCGCGCAGGAAGGTCACCCGCTCAAGGGCTCGTGGCTCGGCGAGTGGCAGGGCAACACCGTTCACGGCGACAACATCCTGCTGATCCTCGATTGGGACGGCAAAGCCATCACGGGCATGATCAACCCCGGCACCGACAACATGCCGCTCAGCGCGCGCGTCGCTCGAGCCGAACGGCTGGGTCGTCAAGCTCGAGGCCGAAGGCAAGGACAAGGACGGCAGCGCCGTGCGCTACGTCATCGAAGGCAAGCTCGAGAACCTCGAGCTGCCGAATCGCTCGATCAACGGCACGTGGTCGAGCAACAAAGGCCGCGGCACGTTCACGGCGAGCCGGCAATGAAGTCGCGTTCCGTCGCCGGTTGGTGCGTCGGACTGGGCGCTGCGTTCGCGGCGTCGCTCGCCGCCGCGCATCACGCGATCGTCGCGAAGTTCGACGACACGAAGAGCACCGGAGCTGCGCGGCATCGTGACGAGCGTCGATTGGCGCAATCCGCACGTGCACGTGTTCGCCAACGTCACGCGCGACGACGGCAGCCATCGAGAACTGGGCCGTCGAGCTCGAGAGCACCGTGCTGCTGCTGCGCAGCGGCTGGAAGCACGACACGTTGCAGCCCGGCGATGCCATCAGACGTCAGCGGCCCGCCTGCGCGCGACGGCTCGCGCCAGGTCTGGGGCGAAACCGTCATCGCGACGGCGACGAATCGGCAGGTCTACAACGTCGACGGACAGCGCGCCGACCGTCGCGCGCTCGCAGCGACAGCCTGCGCCGCGCGGCTCCGACGGCAAGCCGCTGCTCGGCGTCAGTCGACGGCAGCGGCGGGTACTGGGCCTATCCGACGAGCACCGTGCTGCAGCAGGCCGGCGCCAACGTGCGCATGGACGCCGACGGCGTGCTCGCACGGATCGCCGACGCGCCGCGCGTCGCGCCGTTTCAACCGTGGGCGCTTGGTCTCTACCAGCACCGCCAGCAGCGGCACCTCGCCGACGACCCGGGCTTCCTGAACTGCAAGAATCCCGGCGCCGTGCGCCAGTTTCAGACGCCTTACGGCGTGCAGTTCGTCGCAAGACGCGGCGCGCCAGCGCATCTTCGTGCTGATCGGCGGCGGCAACCGCAACTACCGCATCATCTATATGGATGGCCGCGATCAGCAGGGCCAGGTCCAGGGCGACGACGACAATCCGCTCTACTACGGCCGCGCCGTCGCGCATTGGGAAGGCGATACGTTCGTCGTCGCGACGACGGGCTTCAACGAGGACTTCTGGTTCACGAACGGCGGCTTGCCGCACACCGACCAGCTCTCGCTCGTCGAGCGCTTCACGCGCACCGACTACAACACGCTACGATATGAGGTCACGGTCGACGACCCGGGCGCGTACACGCAGCCGTGGTCGAGCGGCTGGGAGCTCAAGTGGGTCGGGGGCGAGGAGTTGCCCGTCTATTTCTGTCAAGACAATCGCTCGTAAGCGGCGCTCGTTCGCCGCAGCTTTGATTCGGAGGATCGCAACATGAACATTCGCACAGTGGCCGCTTCGATCGTCGCCGGCATGCTCCTCTCGGGAGCTGCGTTCGCGCACCATTCGTTCTCGGCCGAATTCGATGCCGCGAAGCCCGTCAAGCTCACCGGCATCGTCACGAAGGTCGAGTGGACCAACCCGCACGTCTGGTTCTACATCAACGTGAAGGACGAGGCGACGGGTGAAGTCACGAACTGGGGCGCCGAGATGGGCCCGCCGCACGGCCTGCAGCGCAGCGGTTGGCGCCGCGAGACGCTGAAGATCGGCGAGTCGGTCAGCGTCGACGGCTTCATGGCGCGCAACGGCGAGAACCGCATGAACGCGCGCACCGTGACGCTGACGGCGACGGGCGGCCGGCCCGGCCAGACGCTCGACGCCGACTCGAGCAGCCGCCAGACAACGGCAACCAATTGATCGCAGGCGGCGGGCCCGGCCCCGCCCGACCGCGGAGAGACGCTCATGAAGCTGACTGTGCTCGCGTCCGCCTTGTTGTTGGCGGCGCTCGTGATCGTCGGATCCCGCGCGCGCGCGCAACGCCGCGGCCGCAACGCGAACGCGCCGCCGCCGGGTCCCGCGCCGCGCGACGCCGACGGCCGCGCGATCCTCTGGGGCGCGACGCCCGACAGAGAAGGGCGTGTGGACGCCGCATGTTCGGCATCACGGACCCGATCAATCCGGCCGACCAGACGCCGTTTCAGCCGTGGGCGAAGGCGCTCTACGACGCACGGCAGATCCACGAGCTCGAGCCGCACACGCGCTGCAAAGCGAGCGGCACCGCGCGGCAGTTCCAGACGCCGTACGGCGTCGAGTTCGTCGAGATGCCCGAGCTGAAGCGCCTCTACATCTTCGATATCGGCGGTCCGCACACGTTTCGCACGGTCTACATGGACGGCCGCTCGCATCCCAAGGATCTCGAGCCGAGCTACTACGGCCACGCGATCGGCAAGTGGGAAGGCGACACGCTCGTCATCGACAGCACGGGCTTCAACGAGAGCTTCTGGCTCGACCGCCGCGGCATGCCGCACACGACGCAGCTGCACACGATCGAGCGGTTCACGCGCAAGGACGCCGAGACGATCACCTACCAGATCACGGTGGACGATCCGGGCGCGTATACGGCGAGCTGGACCGGTGGTTTCGAGTTGGGGTTCGACCGCGGCGTCGAGCTGTTCGAGTACTCGTGCCAGCAGGCGAACTACGCCGTCGAGCTCATGGTCGGCGGCGAGCGCTCGAGCATCGACCGCACGAGCCCGATCGTTCCATAAGTTCCGCGCCGCTTCGCCGCGCGCCGCGCTGACCGGGGGGTCGTCATGGTCTCGCTCGTCGACTTGTGGTTGCCGATCCTGCTCTCCGCCGTGCTCGTGTTCGTCGCGAGCTCGGTGATCCACATGGCGCTTCGCTGGCACTCCAAGGACTTCAAGAAATTTGCTGCCGAGGACGCCGTCATGGACGCGCTGCGGCCGTTCAACCTGGCGCCCGGCGACTACGCCGCGCCGATCCCGGACAGCATGGCGCACATGAGCTCGCCGGAGTTCAAGGCGAAGCAGGCGCGCGGGCCGAGCTTCGCGCTGACGATACTCGTGAACACCTCGATCGGGCGCAACCTCGTCAAGTGGTTCATCTATTCGATCGTCATCGCCGTGTTCGCGGCCTATGTCGCCGTCGCTGACGCTGCCGGCGGGTGCGCCGTACATGACGGTGTTCCGCGTCACGAGCACGGTCGCCTTCGCGGGCTACGCGCTCGCGCTGTGGCAGAGCTGGATCTGGTACTCGCGCAGTCTCGGTTCCACCGTCCGCACGACGATCGACGGTCTCGTCTACGCGTTGCTGACGGGCGGCGCGTTCGGTTGGCTCTGGCCGTGAGCACGTCGCCGTCGCGCTGACGCCATGATCACCGTTTCGCCTGTCGAGCTCGAAGGTCACGGCGTGCGGCTCGAGCCGCTCGGGCTGCGCCACGAGCAGCGACCTCGCGGCGGCCGCTGCCGACGGCGCGCTGTGGGAGCTCTGGTTCACGGCCGTGCCGGCGCCCGCGGAGACGAAGGCGTACATCGAGACCGCGCTCGCGCGGCAGGGCGAAGGCCGCATGCTGCCGTGGGCCGTGCGCAATCTTGCGACTGGCGCGATCGTCGGCAGCACGCGCTTCCACGACATCGTCGCCGACATCGACCGCGTCGAGATCGGCTACACCTGGTACGCGAAGAGCTGGCAGCGCAGCCACGTCAACACGAGCTGCAAGCTGCTGCTCCTGACGCACGCGTTCGAGACGCTCGGCTGCAAGGTCGTCGGCCTTCGCACCGACAAGTTCAACTTCGCCTCGCAGCGCGCGATCGAAGCGCTCGGTGCGAAGAAAGACGGCGTCGTCCGGCATTTCGGAACGCGCCGCGACGGCTCCGCGCGCGACGTCGTGATGTACAGCATCCTCGCGAGCGAGTGGCCCGAGGTGAAGCTGCACCTCACGCGGCGGCTGGCGCGGCACGGCGGCCGCGCCGGCGGAGAACACGAATGAACCGACTATGCGCGCCCGTTCGTCCTCGTGCTGTTTGCGGCGTCGCTCGCGCCGCGGCGCGGCGCAGCCGCCCGACCTCGTGCTGCTCGACGGCAAGGTCGTCACCGTCGACGCCGACGCGTCGGTGCGCGAGGCGCTCGCGATTCGCGACGGCAAGATCCTGGCACTCGGCAGCACGGCCGAGATGCGCCGCCTCGCGGGTCCCGCGACGCGCGTCGTCGAGCTCGGCGGCCGCACGGTCATTCCGGGGCTCATCGACTCGCATCTGCACGCCGTGCGCGCGGCGCTCTCGCTTCAGCACCGAGGTCAACTGGATCGGCGCGCGGTCGCTTGACGGAAGCGCTGGCGCGCATCAGCGCAGCCGCGGCAGCGCCGGCCGCCGGGCAGCTGGCTGATCGTCGCCGGCGGCTGGAACGAGCTGCAGTTCGCCGAGCGCCGCCGGCCGACGCAGGCCGAGCTCGAAGCGGCGGCGCCGAACAATCCCGTCTACGTGCAGCTCGGCTACGGCTGGGTCGTCATGACCGACGACGGATTCGCGAAGCTCGGCATCCGCGAGCGACGCCGATCTGCCGGCGGGCGGCACGCTCGTGCGCGACGGCGAGCGGCTCACCGGCGCGATCAGCGGCGGGCAGGGCGCGATCATCGCGCTGTTCGATCGGCTGCCGAAGCCGACGTTCGCCGAGCAAGTCGCAGGGCACGCGCGAGTTCTTCCGCGAGCTGAATCGGCTCGGGCTCACGGGCGTCGTCGATCCCGGCGGCAACAATCTGTTTCCCGCCCGACTATCAGGCGCTGTTCGACGTCTGGCGGCGCGGCGAGCTCACGGTCCGCGTCGCCTACAGCTTGAACGGCCAGACGGCGGGCGGCGAGCTCGCCGAGCTCCAGGGCCTCACGGCGCTGCTTGCCGATGGGCTTCGGCGACGACCGCCTGCACTTCAACGGCCTCGGCGAGCGCATCACGTATGCGATGAACAACAATCCCGAGCCGACGGCCGAGCACAAGGAGCGCTACTACGAGATCGTGCGCTGGGCCGCCGAGCGCGGCATGGCGATCACGATGCACTGGGGGCCCGACAACACCGTCGCCGCACCTGCTCGAGATCTTCGAGCGCGTGAACCGCGAAGTCCCGATCGCGCCGCTGCGCTGGTCGATCGCGCACTTGAACGATGCGTCGGAGGCGACGCTGCAGCCGCATGGCCGCGCTCGGCGTCGGCTGGACCGTGCAGGACGCGATGTACTTCGGCGGCGAGGACCTCGTGCGCCGGCAAGGCGCCGACGCGGCGCGGCGCATTCCGCCCGTCGTCACGGGCCATCGGCTCGGGCGTTGCGATCGGCGGCGGCACCGACGCGCACCGCGTCGCGTCGTACAACCCGTTCACGTCGCTGCAGTGGTTCCTCGACGGCAAGACGCGTGGCCGGCACGCCGATCCGCGGGCCCGAAGAGACGCCCGATCGGCTCGACGGCGCTTCGCTTCTACACGCTCGGCAGCGCCTGGTTCTCGTTCGACGACGACGTGCGCGGCTCGCTCGAGACCGGCAAGCTCGCGGACCTCGCCGTGCTGTCCGCGCGACTACCTCACGGTGCCGCTCGACGAGGTCGGCAACATCGAGTCGGTGTTGACGCTGCTCGGCGGCGACGTCGTCTACGCCGCGGGCGAACGCAAGGGGACGGATTTATTTTCTCGCGAAAATAGATCCGTCCCCTTTTGCGCTTTTGCCTATGGCAGAGATCACCGATCTCGCGCTGCGTTGCCGCTGCGGCGCCGTGCGCGGCGTCGCGCGCGATGTGACACCGAGCACCGTCAACCGCTGCTTCTGCTATTGCGACGACTGCCAAGCGTTCGCGCATTTCCTCGGCCGCGCCGACGACGTGCTCGACGCGCACGGCGGCACCGAGATCACGCAGATGTCGCAAGCGAACGTCGGTCTCACGGCCGGAGCCGACAAGGTCGCGGTCGTGCGGCTGTCCGCGAAAGGAATGATCCGCTGGTACGCGAGCTGCTGCCGCACGCCGATCGGCAACACGATGGCCACCAGCGCAATGCCGTTCATCGGCGTCATCAAAGCCTTCATCGATGCGCCGTCGGCGGCGCTCGGTCCGATTCGCGGCCGCGGCTTCGCGAAGAGCGCGAAGGGCGGCCGCGCCGCGGTTCCGAAGGACGGCTTGCCGGAGCTCGTCATGATCGCGCGCGTGCTCGCGAAGGTGCTGCGCTGGCGCTTGCGCGGCGATCACAAGCGCTCGGCGTTGCGCGACGCAGCGACGGGCAAGCCGACTCGTCGAGCCGCGTGTGCTCGGCGAGGCCGAACGGGAGGAGCTCAGGCGGCGCTGCGCTCTATGGCGGGGCGAGGCCGCGGCCGGCGGTTGAGCAGGAGCTGCGCCGCGAGCGTCACGGCGGCTGCCGCCGACAAGTAGTAGCCGACGTAGCGCGATGCCGTACGAGTCGGCCAGGTACGTCGCGATGTACGGCGCGAGCGAGCCGCCGAGGATTCCCGCGAGGTTGAACGTCAACGACGCGCCGGTGTAGCGCACGGCCGTCGGAAACAGCTCCGCGAGCGCCGAGCCGAGCGCGCCGTACGTGCAGCCCATCAGCGCCGAGCCCGAGCGACAGGAACACCGTGACCGTCACCGCGTCGTCGGCTCGAGAACAGCGGCGCGAACGTCAAGCCGAAGACGATCGCCACGACGCTCGACGCCGATCAGGATCGGCCAGCGGCCGACGCGATCGGCGGCCGACCGCCGTCAGCGGAATCGTCAGCGCGAAGAACAGCACGCCGATCATCTGCAGCAGCAGGAAGTCCTGCCGCGGGAAGCCGAGCTTCGTCGGTGCCCCAGCTCAGCGTGAACACCGTCATCAGGTAGAACACGACGAACGTCGTGACGGCCGCGAGCGTCGCGAGCACCAGCGTGCGCGTGTGCTCGCGCGCACACGACCAGGATCGGCACGCGCACGCGCTCGGCGCGCTCGATCGCGCGCTGGAACGCCGGCGTCTCCGTCAGCGTCAGGCGCACCCAGAGGCCGACGCCGACGAGCACGGCGCTCGCGAGGAACGGGATGCGCCAGCCCCAGGCGAGGAAATCGTCGTACGTCATCACCTCGGTCAGCACGAGGAAGATGCCGGTCGAGCAGAAGAACCCGAGCGGCGCGCCGAGCTGCGGGAACATGCCGTACCAGCTCTCCTTGCCGCGCGGCGCGTTCTCGGTCGCGAGCAGCACGGCGCCGCCCCATTCGCCGCCGAGCCCGAGGCCCTGGCCGAACCGGCACAGCGCCAGCAGCGCGGGCGCCGCGACGCCGATGGCGGCGTAGGTCGGCAGCAGGCCGATCGCGACCGTCGACAGGCCCATCGTCAGCAAGGCCGCGACGAGCGTCGCCTTGCGCCCGATGCGGTCGCCGAAGTGGCCGAACAGCGCCGAGCCGACGGGCCGCGCGAAGAACGCGAGCGCGAAGGTCGCGAGCGACTGCAGCGTCGCGGTCGTCGGGATCGCCGGCCGGGAAGAACAGCTGCGGGAACACGAGCACGGCGGCCGTGCCGTAGATGTAGAAATCGAAGAACTCGATCGTCGTGCCGATCAAGCTCGCGAACAGCACGCGGGCCTTCGTCATTGGGGCCGGGAGTATATCGGCGTCCTCGGTGCGGCGACGATCTTCTTGTTCGGCGCTTGGCCATGGTTCGTTAGACTCAAGGTTTGGCCTCAACCTGCGGAGGTTACGGATATGGAAGAGTTACTCTCGGCAGAACGCCTGCTGGCGATTTGGAATGCCGTCTACGGTTGGCTGCTCACGAACGTGTTCGTGCTCGGCAACGCAGTGCAAGCCGGTCTTGTCCTCCTGACGTTGCTGCTCGCAATGCTGCTCGCGAAACGCCTGACTCCTTGGTTCGCCCGCTACCGCGAGCATCGCCACGTTGGCCGAGGCGTCGTCATCGCCGAATCCATGGCCCTGTCCGCCGTCTGGCTCGCGCTCTTGTGGCTCGCGATGACGGTGCTCGGCCTCAGCGAGCGACCCAATGCGTTGCTGCGAACAGGCGTCACGCTGCTGGCCGCCTGGATCGCGATTCACCTCGCCTCGCAGTTCGTGCGCCATCGCAGCTGGGCCAAGTTGATCTCGTGGGCCGCGTGGTCGATCGCCGCGCTCAGCATTCTCGACCTTCTCGAGCCGACGATCAGCGTGCTCGACGCGGCGGCTATCACGATTGGCCAGGTGACGATTTCGCTGTACGACGTCATCAGGTCGACGATCGCGCTCGCCGTGCTGCTGTCCGTGGCGTTATACCTGGCGAGCTCTGCTCGAGTCGCGCATCCGCACGAGTCAGACGTTGTCGCCGACGGTGCAGGTGCTGTTCACGAAGTCGCTGAAGATCGTGCTCGTGTCGCTGGCCGTGCTGTTCGCGATCAACGCCGTCGGCATCGACCTCACCGGCCTCGCCGTGTTGGGCGGTTTGGGCGTCGTCGCCCTCGGTTTCGGCTTGCAGAAGATCGTCAGCAACTTGATCAGCGGTGTCATCTTGCTCCTCGACAAATCGATCAAGCCCGGCGACATCATCTCGGTTGCCGGGACCTACGGCTGGGTCACGGCGCTCGGAGGGCGCTACGTATCGGTCGTCACGCGCGACGGCGTCGAGCACCTGATCCCGAACGAGACGCTGATTTCCCAGCCCGTGGAGAACTGGACACACACGCAGCGCAGGACGCGGCTCAAGCTCGACGTCGGCGTGCATCACGAGTCCGACGTGCGAAGCGTCATTGCGCTGTGCGAGGAGGCGGCTCGCTCGACGGAGCGTGTGCTGCCGGATCCGGCGCCGAAGTGCCTGTTCATCGAGTTCGGCGAGAGCTCGCTGAAGCTGCAGCTGCGCTTTTGGATCGGCGACGCGCAGAACGGCGTGCAGAACGTCAAGAGCGACGTGCTGCTCCAGATCTGGGACCGCTTCAAGGAGCACGGTGTCCGCGTGCCGTACCCGCAGCGCGACGTGCACATTCGCCCGAGCGCGGAGCGCGCGCCGCTGCAGGCGCTGGCCTAACGAAGAGTCGGGCGGCGCCGGGGCGCACGGCAGCGGGCGAGCAGGACGCCTGCGAGCAGGGCGAGCAGCGCAAGGTCCGACGAGCCGCCACCGCCGCTGCTCGGGGGCGCGGCCGTATCGTTGTCGTTGACGTGATCGTCAGCGTTGCTCGAGCCGTCGAGCGTCGCGCCACCCGTCAGAGCCGACAGCGTCAGCGTCAGAGTCTCCGCGTTCTCGACGCTCGTGTCGTTCGTCACGGGGATCGCAATGACTTTGTCGGCGAGGTCGCCCGCAGGCCAGCGTCAGCGTGCCGCTCGCGGCCGTGTAGTCGGCGCCTTCCGTCGCGGAGCCGGCGCTCGTCGCGTACTGCACGCTGACACTGCCTGAGCGCCCGAGCGTTCGTTGCACGCGAACGTTGATCGCGCCGGCGCTTTCGCCGGCCGACGCCGCGATTTCGCCGAAGCCGAGCCGGCCGGCGTTCGAGTCGAGGCTGCGCGTCTGGTCGCGCAGCACGAACAGGCCGTTCTCGATGTCGCTGACGAGCAGGTTGCCCGACGGCAGGAACGGATACACGCCCCAGGTGCCGTCGGTGCCTGCGCTGTTCGCGCTCGGCGCAAGGTAGTTGTCGAAGTGCGCGACCTCGACGAGCGCGTTCGGGATTGGCGGCGTCGTAGACGACGACGCCGCGCCGGTAATGCGAGACGTAGTAGTAGTGCCGCGAACATAGCCGTTGTGGTCCGTCGTCGTCGTCAGACCCGTATGGCTGACTTGGACCGTCGGCGCGCGTAGATTCGCGAGGTCGAGCGTGTAGATCCGCGTCGGGAGCCCGAGCTGAATCTCCTCGAGCTCGTCGTGAAAGATCAAGTGCGTGGCATTGGCGGTCGGCCAGCCCGGAGTGGATGTAGCGGTTGTTCGGATTGGTGCCGGTGCCGAGCAGCACGGGCTGCGTCTTGTTCGTGACGTCCCAGAGCTGCGACTTGATCGACGTTGAAATCGACGAGGACCTCGCAGGGATTGTGCCCCGGCGCGCATTGCGCCACGCGCGCGTCCGTGACGACGAAGCTCGTCGAGTCGTGCATGTAGCCGCCGGACGGCGCCGAGCTGACGAGCTGCGGGAAGCGTTGGATTCGCGAGGCTATAAGCGCGCCACGAGCCGCCGGCTCAGATTACTGCCGGCAACGAACAGCATCGGCGTCAGGCCCGGCAGCGCCGCATTCGTCGCGTAGTCGATGTTCGAGACGTACAGCGTGTGCTGCGAGCTCGTGTCGAGGTTCGTCGGCCGCGAGCCCCGCCGTCTGCGGCAGCCCCGACATGTCGATGATTTGGATCCCGCTGTTGGCGGCCTCCGTCGCCACGTAGGCGTACGCGCGCCAGCGATTCGCGCCGGCGTCGAAGACCTGATAGACCTTGACCTCGCGCCACGGCGAGGAGTTGCCGGTAATCGTCACGACCTCGCGCGGATTCGGCGGGGTCCGTGACCTCGACGATCGCCGTCCCGTTGCGCAGTCCCAAGACGGCGTACTCGCGGTTGTCGTTGAGATCGACGAAGCCCCAGACGTTCGCAGCCGAGACGGGCCGGCTCGAGAACTGCGCGAGCGGAATCTGCGACTCGAAGTCGAGGTTGCGGCACGGGAAACGGTCCTGCGCACGCCCTGCGACGCACGCGACGGCGGCGGCCTGCGCCTGCTGGAGCGGGGCGCCGCCCGCGAACGAGAACTCGTTGCGCTGCGCCGCGGCTACGCTCTCGGCCCAGTAGAAGCCCCGCACGGCGAGCGCACTGCGATACCGCGAGTCGACGCCCGTGACGATCGACTGCACCTGCAGCGGCCGCGACTCGTAGTAGTGATCGGCATCGCCGTAGCCGCCCGAGCGCATGGACCGGACCGTGCAAGAACGTCTCGGGGTCGACGCCGCGCAAGTCGAAGATGCCGGCCCCGACCTTGAGCGTGTTGCCCGGTTCGGCTTGCGCCAGCGCGTACTGCATCGAGACGCACGGCGCGTGGTGGTCGAGGCAGTTGCCGGCGTCGACGCCGCCGGGCTGCACGAACCGGGCGCCGACGCTTTCGTCGTGGGAGGCGGCGGCGTTGCCCGCGAGCGCCAGCAAGGTGAGGGCCAGAGCGGAGGAGCGGTGCATCGAAGCAATCCTTTGCGGTGTAACCTTCGTTGAGTTCAGCCCGTCTTGAGGGCGTGGTTCAACGGCAAAGGGTATGGCGCCGCAAGCGATTCCACAACGGGAACCGTTGGCAGACGCAGATCCGTCCGAACCGGGCGGCGTGATGTCGCCTTGGAGGTTTCGACTCGCGGTGCTCATGCACGACCGCGCCGTCTACCGCGTCGCCGCGGCGCTGCTGCGCGATTCGAGCGAGGCCGAGGACGTGACGCAGGAGGTTTTCTTGAGCTACTGGCAACACGGAGCCGGACGTCGAGCGGCCACGCGAATGGTTGCTGCGTGTCGCGCGCAACGCGTGCATGAGCCGCTTCCGCAGGTCCGGCCGGGTCGTCAACTTCGATCCGGCAGAGTTGCCGGAGGTCAGCGACGGCCGCGATCCGGCGTGGCACTACGAGCAGCACGAGCTCGGCCGGCGAATTGCGGAAGCTCGTCGACACGTTGCCGGAGCCGCAGCGCAGCCTGCTCGTGATGTTCGACGTGCAAGGGCTCGATGGCGCGACCTGCGCGCGCGTGCTCGACCTCAACGCGAATCAAGTCAAGGTGTACTTGCACCGCGCGCGGCGGAAGCTGCGCGAGCAATTGGAGCGTGCGTCATGACGCAACGAGATTTGAGCGAAGAGTGGGCGTGGACCCAGCTCGAAGCGTGGGCCGACGGCAGCCTGGCCGGCGAGAGCCGAGACGCGCATGGCAGCTGCGATCGCGGCGGATCGCGCGTCTTGCGGCAGCGGCCGAGCGTGCCGTCGCCGTGCATCGCGCGTTGCGCGCGTCGCCGCCGGCGGCGATGCCGCCCGGGCTGCGGCGGCGCTTGCTCGCGATTCCCGGCCGCTCGCCGCGCGCCCGGCCCTCGTTCTTCGCGCCGGCGCTCGCGAGTGCTGCGGCTGCGGTGGCCGTCGTCGCCGTTGCCCTGTGGCTAGTGCCAGAGCCGCCAGCGCCCGTCGATCCGCGCGCCGTCGCGGCGGCCCAGGATCTCGAGACTCGCGATGCGCTACTTGCAGAAGAGCGCGCGCGTCACCCAAGGACACGTCACGAGTGCCGTCGGCACCGGCTTGCGCGATGCGCTCGCCGTGAGCCGCGACGCGCTCGCTCGAGATACCGACGAAACCGGAGGCTAAGACCATGAAAATCAGATCGGCGTTGTTCTTCAGCGGATTGCTCGCATTCGGCAGCGGCGCGAACGCGCAAGGCTACTTTTCGTTCGACGACATTCCGGGGCTCGATTCCGAGCCGACCGTCGAGATCGATCTCGGCCCCGACATGATGCGTTTTTTCGGCGAAGCGGCCAAAGGGTCAGTGCAAGATACGACCGGTCTCGAAGGCGTCACCAACGTGCGCGTGCGTGTCTACGAGGGCATCGGCGATTCGGAGGCCGAGCTGCTGAAGTTCGTCGACGACACGTCGCGAACGCTCGAGAGCGCCGGTTGGAGCTCGGTGATCCGCGTGAACGAGAACGGCGAGCGAGTGCGCATCTTCATGAAGCCGGCCACGGGCGGCGCCAACTCCGGCAACATCGCGGGCATCACGCTGATGGTCGTCGATACCGGCGGCGGCGACGAAGCCGTTTTCATCAACGTCGCCGGCGACATCAAGCCGGAGCAGCTCGGCAGGATTGCCTCCGGGGTCGGCATGGACGGCATGTTCAACATGGTGCCCGGCCTCGCCGGTCAAGGCGCTCCGCCGAAAGGTTCGCAAGACTGAGTTTGCGGAATCGGGACACTCTTGTGGCGTTTGCGACGAACTAGTGGCGCAAACGACCACGCGTGCGTAGGGGCTCATCGGCCTGATTTTCCGCGCGGCACCAAGGCATTCCGCACGCTGTAACCCGTTGGCACGGAACCTGCTCTCTAGGGATGGACGGCTGCGCCCGTGGTGAAGCACACCGGCCACCTCCCTCCCAGGTCGGTACTGTGGGGGCGCAGCCGTCGTTTTCTTCCCTGCTTAATCTGAACAATCGCAGCAGATTCAATTGCGGCGGCGGATGGCCGGAGGCGCGTACCCTACGGGTTTTTGGTCACGGTAGGAACGCGGTGTTACCATGTCGGCGATGGCAGTAAAGAAGCTCAGCATTGCGCTCGACGAGCGCGTGGCCGCGGCCGCCGCGGCGAGCGCCGAACGGCAGGGTTTGAGCCTGTCGGCATGGCTGAATCGCGCCGTCGAAAACACGCTGGCCGTTGAGGACGGACTGGCGGCGGTGGCCGAATGGGAGGCCGAGCACGGCCCGCTCAGCGCGGACGAGCTGGCGGCAGCGGACGCCATTCTCGATGCAGCCCGCAAGCCCCCGCCGGCCCCCTGATGGGCACGACGTACGACACCGGTGCTCTGCTCGCCGCCGAGGCCAATCGGCACGAGATTTGGAGCCTTCACGCGCGCTCGCTTCTGCGCGGCGAGCGGCCTGTCGTGCCGGCGGCCGTGCTCGCCCAGGCGTGGCGCGGCGGACCTCAAGCCGCGCTGTCTCGCCTGTTGCGCGGCTGCCGTATCGAGGATCTCGACGAGCCGCGTGCGCGCGCGGCCGGCATCGTCTGCGCGCGCTCCGGTACTCGCGACATCGTCGACGCAATTGTCGTCGCCGGAGCGCTCGCTCGTGCGGACCTCGTCGTCACGAGCGATGCGGACGATCTCGAGCGGATCTCGAGTGCTGTCGGCCGCACGATTCTCAGCCATCGAATATAGCGGAGGCGTTACGTCAAGCAGGCGCCGGAGCAAAGCAGAGCCGCGATGAAGCTCGTCATCACCGGCGCGTCGGGCCAGCTCGCGCGGCTCGTCGCGGAGCGTGTGCTCGTGAATGTCGCGCCGCAGGACCTGATCCTGACGACGCGCACGCCGGCTGCACTCGCGGCCTTCGCTGCGCGCGGTGTTGCCGTTCGCGGCGCCGACTTCGCGGCGCCGCACACGTTGCGCTCGGCGTTCGCAGGCGGCGAGCGGCTATTGCTCGTGAGTGCGACGGATCTCGGTCATCGCACGGCGCAGCACCAAGCCGCGATCGACGCGGCGAAAGCCGCCGGCGTTCGCCACGTCGTGTACACGTCCGGCTTGAAGCCCGAGCCGCCGAACCCTGCCGTCGTAGCGCCAAGCCACTACGCGACTGAGCAAGCGCTCGCGCAGAGCGGCCTCGGCTGGACGATTCTGCGCAACAGTCTGTATGCCGACTACCAAGCACCGGAGGCCGCGCAAGCGATCGCCTCGGGCGTTCTCGTCCACAACCGCGGCGGTGGCAAGGTCGCGTACGTGGCGCGCGAGGATTGTGCGGCCGTGGCCGCCGCCGTGCTCGCAGCCGGCGGTCATTCCGGTGCTTGCTATGACGTCACGGGCCCGCAGGCGTATTCGGCCGCCGACCTCGCGGTGTTGTACGGCGAACTCGGCGGGCGGCCGGTCGTCGAGCGCCGGGTCAGCGACGCCGAGCTCATCGGCGCGATGGTTGGGACCGGCGCGGCCGACGACCACCTGCGCTACGGCGCCGAGCTCGTCGCGTCGTTCGGGCGCTCGATCCGCGAGGGCTACATGAGTGCGTGCACTGATCACGTGGAGAAGCTCGTCGACCGGCCACCGCAGTCGTTGCGGCAGGTGCTGTCACGCCGCGCACCGGGTGCGGCCGGAGCGTAGATCAGCGGAAGGTCACCGAGCCCGCGTCGCCGGCGAGCTGCAGCACGAGCTCCCCGCGCGAGGTGAAGGCGTAGCTCGCCGTTTTCGTGAGGAGCTGCGTGAAGACGGTTTCTTGGGAATCGGCGCAGAACATCCTCGTCGCGGCCATGTTGTCGGCGAACGTGAGCTCGCTCCCTTGCGCTGTGTAACCGCCTCTCACGCGGTTGCAATCGGTCGTGGCGGAGAACGTGCCGTCTCCCGCAAAGGTCACGGTGAAGGCTTCCGTCTGCCGCGGCACGATTTCGTTGCCGCCGTCCACGGCTCGCACCCACACCCACGTTTTCATGCCGAGCTCCATCGAGTCCGGGTCGGCTTCGCCTTCGAAATCTTGCACGAGCTCTCCGAGCTGCAGTCTCGTGGGATCGAGCTTGAGCCAAATGGTCTTGCCGACCGACGGCGGGGTCGTGAAGCTCTCGCTCGGCCCGCGGTCCGCGTAAGTCACGACGATGACGCCGTCGGCCCGCAGCGCCGCCGTCTGCGGCGCGATGCGATCGCCGAGCAGGGTTCCCTCCGATCCCACGAAACCGCGTTCCAAGTTCAGGGCCGCGACGGCGTAGAAGTAGGTGCCGCTACCCCCCGTCTCCTGCGTAAGTAGGAACGCGACGTCCTCGCGGCCGTCGGCGTTCAAGTCGCCCCGCACCTCATTGCCGAAATAGCGGGTGACGACTCTCGCCGCCGAGCCTGGCGCTGCGGCGGCTTCGGCGACACCGTCGACGAGCCAGATCGTCCGGCCGCCGATCGAGTACTCGGTGTTCTTGTGATCCGAGCGCGGCGCCGCCGCGGAGCCGGTCGCGGACTGCTCCGCGCTTGGCTCGCCTTGGCGGTCGCCGCAGGACGCGAGACACGCGCCGGCGGCGACTAGCAAAGCCATGCAGGCTGTTCTAGGTAACCGGGCGCCGCTCAACATGTTGCCGCCCCTCAGTAGGGGCCGACCCTGGTCCGCATGAAGTCGGGATACGCGCTGCCCCAGCCCGGGCCGAAGCCGTAGCCGACCATGACGGAGACATGGATGTTCGGGTTTCCGCCGCCGCCCGTCGGGGCCCTCACGGGCGTCGCGCGCCGCGCGTCGGCGGCCACGAGAGGATCGGCTGTAGCCTGCTCGTCGAGCTGGTAGAGAAAAACGACGGCGCCGCTCGGGTCCGCGACGAGCGCGACGCGGTTTGCGCCGGCGATCGCGATATCGACCTCGGAGGGCTCGCGCAGGACTTGGCCGCGTGCCTGCCAGACCCGCACGAGGATGCCGCGCAAATCGGTGACGCCGATGTACGGCGCCCAGCGCGAGGCAATGTCGGTGCGTTCGAGCTTGACGAGCCCGGCATTGCGCGTGCCCGACCCGCGCAGCGCGGTGTAGATGCCGTCGCCGACAGGCACGTTCTCGACCTGGTAACCGATCACTTCGCGATAGAAGGTCGCGGCCGCGCCAGGATCGTGTGTCCAGAGCTCGGCCCAGCGCCAGCCGCTATAGCCCTGCCGTCCACCGAGCGACCGAGCCGGGTCCACGATCATCAAAGGCGCGCCCTGCGGATCCTGGATCACCGCGTAGGTGCCCCAGCCCTCGAGCTCCGTGACGTCCTGGTGAATCGTCCCCCCGAGCCGCTTGGCGGCGGCCACCGATTTAGGCGGATCGGTTACGGCAATCGCGGCCAGCCACAGCGACTCAGAGGCATCCGGAATCCGGTTCTCGATGGAGTTCATCCCCGCGAACGGCTGCCCGTCGCGCAGCGCCATGAGCCCGCCCGTCGGGCCCGGCACGATCTCCCAGCCGAAGAGCTCCGAATAGAACGCTGCCGCGGCGTTGACGTCCTCGCTGAGCAGGCTGAACCAATAGATTTCGCCGGCCGCTTGCGCGCGGCCCGGCAGCAGGGCCGGACACGCGCACAGGAGCAGTAGAGGGATGCCCAGTCGAAAGGAAAGTCGCTGGTGCATCCGTCAGCCTTCGCCGGCCGCTCGTTCGCGCCGCTTCAGCTCGCTCGCCCAGAGCTTGCGCCCTTGATCAGCCATCTTGCCGATCGCCCTGACGACCAATTTCTCGGCCTTCTGCGGATTGTCGGGCAAGGTGTCGGTGACCTCGCCGCGCCACACGAGCTCCTTTTTCGCAACGTCCCAGATGTCGACGACGAGCGTGCCTTTCTCGTATTCGACGACGCGCGTCGTCGTCGACACCGGCCCCGCGGACATGCCGTAGTACCCCCCCCACGTGCCCATGCCATACGCGCCGAATCCGTACCCGTAGGAGTCCGATCGGAGCTGGACCTCGGTCGCAGTCGAGGCGTGGTAGTTCACGTAGACGTCGGGGTTCGCGTCCACTTCCGTCAGCCCGGACTCCGCGAGCTCGGCCTCGATCGTGTTCTTGATCAACGAGTGCATGAAGGGGTTTTGCCCTTCGAGCGACGTCTCCGGCGTGTCTTGCCACCCGAAGGTCTTGACCGCGGCGAAATCATATTGGTTGTTCCACTGAATGCGCGGCTTCTGCGCGTGCGCCGACAGCGCAAGCGTGCTCAACACCAACGCGGCGGCCAACGACTTAGCGTTCATGACTATTTGCCTCTCCGATTACCGTGTGACTAGTAAGCTCTCGGTGCACTATGACACGCACCCAAGATTCTCAATGATGCGCCATCGGGCGGGTCACGGACCATAGTCCTATGGGCAATGCGTTTGGCGGCAAGGTGAACTGTGCACCGCCCGCCGTCGGGAAGCGGCGGCGTGGGCGCAATCGTCAGACGGAGATTCGATCGTGAATTTCATGTTGGTCGCTCTGGTTGCCGGCGTGGGGCTGTTCGTTCTGATATTGGTTGCCGCCGAAGTCGGCCGCCGGCTAGGCATGGCGAGGCTCGCGCGCAACCCCGCCGGGTTGGCGCAGGGCGGCGGCTCGACGGAGGCCGCGATGTTTGCGCTGTTCGGCCTGCTGATCGCTTTCACCTTCTCCGGCGCCGCGTCGCGGTTCGAGGATCGCCGCCACTTGATTTCCGACGAAGCGAACGCGATCGGAACCGCCTACTTGCGGCTCGATCTCCTGCCGAACGACGCGCAACCGGGGCTGCGCGATCTGTTTCGCAGGTACGTCGAGATCCGCTACGCAACCTATCGGCAGGACGGGGACGTCGCTGCCACCGAGACAAAGCTCGCCGAGGGCGCGAGCTTGCAGGGCGAGATCTGGAACGTGACGTTGGCCGCCCTTCAAAGCCAGAATATGCCCAACGTGTCGACGTCGCTGCTGCTCGGTTCGCTGAACGAGATGATAGACATCACGGCCACGCGCGAGATGGCGACAAAAAACCACCCGCCGCTGATCGTGTTCCTGGTCCTTGGCGGGCTGAGCCTCGTATGCGCGCTCCTCGTCGGCTACGGCACGTCGCCGAATTCCCCTCGAAGCTGGCTGCATACGGTGACGTTTGCGGTAATCGTGTCGTTGACGGTTTATGTGATCATCGACCTGGAGTTCCCGCGGCTCGGTCTAATTCGCACCGACTCGGCCGACGAGGCGCTCGCGGAGCTGCGCGAGAGCATGCAATGACGGCAACAGACGAAGCTCGCATGTCGCTACCCGGCTCGGGCACGTGGGCCCCGGCGACGCTGTTGATGTTGGGCCTGGCGCTCGCCGGCTGCTCGGAGTCGCCGGTCACACTGCGGATCGTCAGCGGCCCTCCGGACGCCAACGAGGAAGTCGCGGCACTGCTTGCGAGCGCGAGCAACGAGGTGGCGACGCGCGTTCGTCTGACACAGGGCGCCAACGTTGCGGATGCCGAGGCAGCCCTGTCCGCGCTGGACGCCGGCACGGCGGACCTCGCGATCGTCGAGAACAGCGCGAGCTATCGCCACCCGGCGGTGCGCACCGTCGCTCCGCTCTATCCGAGCGTGCTGCACATCGGCGTGCGGCCCGAGAAGCGAGGGCAGACGCTCCGCCAGGCATTGAGCGGCGCCACCGTATTTGCCGGTAGCGAGCAAGCGGCGGCGCGGCAACTGCTGAATCAAATGGCGTCGATGTACGCGTGGGCCGGGATCGAGTTCTCCTACGTCGACTCACCCGACAGCAATCCCGACATCGTTTTCGTGTTTTCGCCGATTTCGCCGCGCGATGTGCCGGATTTGAGCGGCTACGAGCTGCTCAGCCTCGGTCGCGCCGAGGATGTCGGCAACGGTTCCGCGGCCGATGGCCTGAGCCTCGTGGCGCCTTTTCTGCGGCCGTTCGTGATTCCGGAAGGGACGTATGGGTCCCTTACGCCCACGGCGATCGCGACGGTGGCGGTCGATACGCTGCTCGTGACGCGAGCCGGCACACCCCGCGTCGTCGTCTACGATGCACTCCAAGCGGTGCAGGAGATGGGACCGCTGCTCGTCGCGCAACGGCCCGATCTCGCAATCGACGAGCTCGAGATTTTCGACATTTCCGACGTCACGTTCCCCGTTCACGCCGGCGCACTAGCGTTTCGCGCGCGCAACGACCCCGGATTCGCCGAGCGCGCCTCAGGAATTTTCGAAGTGGCGGTCACGATCGTGGCCGCGCTGGCCACCGCTTTCGTGGCGCTGCTGCGGTATCTGCGCGGTCGGCGTAAGAGCCGAATCGATCGGTTTTATGCCGAGGCGTTGGCCATTCGCGCGAAGCTCTTGCAGGAGCAGGACGCGCAGCAGCGAAGGATTGGCATTGCCGAGCTGCGAACCTTGAGAGACCGCGCGTTCTCGCTGCTGATCAACGAGAAGCTGTCGGCCGACGAGAGCTTCCGAATCCTGCAAAACCTGATCGGCGACCTCATCCACGAGTTCGACCCGCCGGCAGAGCAACAGCACGCCACAACCGGCTGACGCTCACGCGCTCTCGATGACACGGATGACCTCTGCGATCGTCGTGTTTGCCTCGAGCGGATGTCGTAGCGGCCGGTCCAGCGACAGGCTGTAGCGGTTCGTGCGCCCCAGGCGCTCGCGCGTAATCACGCCGGCTTCCTCGAGCTCCCCGATGATTCGCTGCACGGCACGCTCCGTGATGCCGACTTTGCGCGCGATCTCGCGCACGCGCTCCTCGGGGTTGCGCACGATGCAGACGAGCACGTGCGCGTGGTTGCTGAAGATCGTCCATTGCGGCCGCCGGGACGGCGACTCGTCTTGTGCTGGTTCGGCCATGGACCGGCATGATACGGCCATTTCACGACTACTTGTACAGGAATACAATTACCTGTATTATATTTCATGTAACAAGTGGCATGTGAAATTAGTGAGTTAAAAGATGAACATACAAGAGCTTACGACCTGGACCCGGCTTTCGGGCCTCGAATTCGACGCCGCCGATACGGCTTTTCCGTTCTCGGCGCGGCTGGCGCGCGACAACGGTTGGTCGCCCGCCTTCGCCGCGGAGGCGATCGAGGAATACCGCAAGTTCTGCTTTCTCGCCGTCCACGCAGGCCATCCCGTGACGCCGTCCGACGACATCGATCAGGTCTGGCACCTGCACCTGACCTACTCGCGGCACTACTGGGACACGCTGTGCCGCGACAAGCTCGAGCGGCCGTTGCATCACGGTCCGACGCAGGGCGGTTCGGCCGAAGGTCGCAAGTTCCACGACTGGTACGAGGCCACGCTCGCGTCGTATCGCCGCTACTTCGGCGAGCCGCCGAACGACGTCTGGCCTGCAGCGAGCGAACGGTTCCACGAGCGTAATGACTTCGTGCGCATCAATCGCTGCGACGTCCTGACCCTCGATCGAGCGGTGCTGAAGCGCGGTGCGCTGGCATCGCTGGCCGGCGGCGGAGTGCTCGCCGTCGCCCACGCCGTCGCACAGGCGGAAAGCGCGGCTGAAGGGATCCCGGAGCTCGGCTTCGCCTTCGCGCTCGGGGCGGCGCTCCTGGTTGCGCTCATCGTTGCCGCCGCGCGGAGTCGCCGTCGCAAGCCTCGCGGCGCCGCGGGCAAGCGGCGCGCGAGCGACGGTGCCGTGGCGGGTGGTGTCGCCGGGTGCGGATCTTCGGGAAAGAGCGGCGACGGCGGAGCCGACGGTGGCGCGGGCGACGGCGGCGCTGGGTGCGGAGGTGGCGGTGGCGGTGGCGCCGGCTGCGGGGGCGGCGGCTGTGGCGGAGGCGGCTAGACCACGAATCAAGGAGAAACCCTGTGAAAGGTTGCCCAGTATGCGGCTCGAAAGAGCTCTATGAATGCAGGAAGTACTACCGCTACTCGGGGTGTGGTGAGGAGGTTCTGCCAAAGCTGGCCCCGAACCTTTTCTCGGGGGCGAAAATTCGCCCAACCGTGTGCTTAGGATGCGGCCATATCGGGTTGTTCGCCTCGGCAGACGCCAGGAGAAAGGCCAAAGAATCGGAGCATTGGAAGCCGATTGCTCAAGAGTGACGGCGAGGGGCGCTACTGGTAGTGCTGCGCGTCCTTCTCGTTGTCGGTGCAGAAGTACTCGAGCAGATCCTCGTCGGGTAGCAACGTGGATTTGATGGTGTAGCTGAACGGCCGCGTGTATGCGCCGGGATCGTCGACGGTCACGTCGATCTCGAGATGACCGGCGGTCGGCCTGCGGAACCGCTCGGTCAGACGCAGTTGAGTGGTGAGCGGATGCCCCATCGCATCGAGCCAGTGGTGGTCGCTAAAGCCGACCGTGTCGACGACGAGCGCGTCGCCGTCCCAGCGGCCCGTCGAGTAGCCCATGTAGCGCGGCACGGCACCTTCGACGGGCTTTCGGCCGTCGAGGAAGATCTGGCGAAACACGGCGTTCTCTTCGTAGAAGACGATCACGACGCTCGGCGTCTGGATGATCTTCAGCGGCAACGGCACCGCGTTCATGATCGGCAGACCGCTCGGCTTGCAGTGCGCAACGGGATCGTCGACGCCGCCGCTCTCGAGGCGCTTCTGAAACAGCTCGGCGGCCCACGGCTGAAGCAGCGGCGGGTCGGGAGGAATATCCGCCGTCACGTTGACGAAGTGACGCGCAAACGGCATGTCGCCTTCAATCGACAAGCCCGCCTCCTTCGGCAGCGGCTCGGCGTCGGCGAGCCAGACGCCGGAGAGGTCCGGCCTTCGCCTCGCACGGGGTGCCGCGCCATCGAGGTCGACGGCGCCGTCGGCGCCACGCGGCAGCGACGGGTTCGGCACACGCGCCCACTGGCCCTCGGCCGAGTGCACGGCCAGCGCCGCCGCGGCGATGGCGAACAGCCTCAGCGCGGCGCTCACTGCGCTCTACTCGCGCTGCTCGAGCCCGTGAACAGCGTCTTGCCCGTCGCGGCCAGCGTCACGCCGTGCGCATTCGCGAGGTTCATACCGTTCTTCGCTCGATACGCCGCGACCGACACGACGTCGCCCACCTTCATCGCCGAGGGCGTCCAGCCGTTGCGCAACAGCAGATTCGGGCTCGCAAGCTCGAAGCCCCAGTTCGATACGGCGCCGCCCTCGTCCTTGACGTCGACGTAGAACCACACGTGCGGATTTCGCCACTCGACGCTCGTGACGGTGCCCGTCATTTGGACCGGCTTGTTCGCGTCGAACTCGGCGGAGAAGGAATGGTGCGCGAGTGCGGCGGGCGTGGTCGACAAGCTGACCAGGCAAATCAGCGTTGCGCTTCTCATACGGGAGTCTCCAGCTCCGCGAGTCGAACGTCGCGGCGCCAAGGAGTTTGGCCCAACGAGCCAGCGTTGGAAAGGGAGGTTCAGTCGGCGCGAAACGCGAGCAGCACGTTGCCCGGCATGCCGCCGTTGCGCGGATAGCCGGAGCGCGATGAGCACGAGGCCGTCGGCGACGACGACGCCCTGGCCGTCGAGCGAGCCGCCGCGCGCCGGCACGCCGTTGACGGTGTCGAACTCGCGCACCGTGTCGAAGTCCCACAGCACCCGGCCGTCGGCCGTCGCGTGCGCGCGCACGTGGCCGTCGTTCGACGTTGCGAACACGACGCCGGGAATCAGCGTGACGGCGCCCGGCTGCGCGGGGCTGCAGCCGGCCGGTGCGCCGTCGGGGCAGGGCGCCGCGGACGCGTGCCAAGCGCGGCTGCCGTCCGCGACGCGCAGCGCCGTCAGGCCGCCGCCGCGCTTCGGATCGAGAACGTAGCGGCGCGTGTCGAACGGATCGCCGGCCCAGCGCGTGCGGCCGACGTCGGATGTCGTCGCGTAGACGTATTCGCCGTCGGTGGCCATGCCCCACTGCACGCCGCCGTTCGTGCCGCCTTCGCCGACGCGTGTCTGCCAGAGGATTTCGCCTTGCTTCGTCGCGTCGAGCGCGTAGACGATGCCGGACTTCTGTCCGGCGAGCAGCCGCTGCGCCTGCCGTGCAGCAGAATCGCGGACGAGCCGAAGTCGTAATCCGGCCCGACATCGAACGGGCAGTTCGAGCGGTGATCGCGCGTGCACGAGCCGTTGTAGGCGTCGCTTCGGCCGTGATCTGTTTCGATCCACGCGATACGGCCGTCGGCGAGCGCGAGCGCCACGACGGCATCGCTCGTCGGCGTCGCGGGCTCCGTGTAGTTGTCGCCCGTCGTGACGTAAAGCAGGCCGCGCGCCGCGTCGACGGTCGGCGTCGACCAGACGGCGGCGCCCGAAGGTCCGTAGAGCGGTGCGCCGCGGCCGTTCTTGCCGAGCTCGCGCGGCGCGTCGGTCAGGTAGGTCTTCCAGAGCTGGGCGCCGTCGCGCACGCGCAGCGCGACGATGCTGCCGCGGAACGTGCAGCACGCGTAGTCGGGATCGCCGGCGCGCGACTCTTCCCACGACGACACGGGCACGTACGCGACGCCGTCGTGCACGGCCGCGGCGCGCCGTGAGCCGCGTCGAGTCGTGCGTCTCGATTTGCGTCTTCCAGACGAGATCGCCCGTCGCTGCGTCGAGGGCGTAGAACCAGCCCGTGAGGTCGCCGAACAACAGCACCTGGCGTCCGTCGCGCGCCGCGGCAAGCGGCGCCGCGCGTACGGGGCCCGTCGCTTGGAACGTCCACTTCAGGCAGCCGCTGTCCGCCGCGAGCGCTTGCACGAGCCCGCCGGCGCTGCCGACGAAGATGTGGCCGTCGACGATCGTCGGCGCCGCGAACGCCGAGACGTCGCCGGCGAAACCGTACGCCCATTCGAGCCGCAGGTTCGGTACTTGCTCGGCGCGCAGGCCTGCGCGCTCGGCGCTTTGGTAGCGCGCGTTGTCGGGCGTCGGGCTCCAACCGTTCCAGCTCGTGCGCGGCGACGTGCCCAGCGTCACCGCGCGCTCGGTGCAATAAGCGGCCGAAGACGGCGCCGTCTCGGCGGCGTCGGTGCCGAGATACTCGGCCACGGCGAGCCGCTCGTCGCGATTCATCGTCATCGCGATCGCGAGCATCGCGCCGGCATCGAGCGCGCGCACGATGCGCTCGGCCGGCAGCTGTTGTAGCGCCGTGCGATGCGGAATGCGCTCGTTGACCTGCTCGTGGCAGAGCGCGCAGTGCTCGGCATAGACCGCGGCGCCCGCAGGTTGCGCGGCGACTTGTGCTTCGGCGACGTCGGCGCCGAATACGCGCTTGCCGAGATCGAGCAAGGTCGTGCCGGCAAAAATGTAGACCGCGCAGATCGCGCCTTCGCCGACGAGCACGCCGAACATGAAGCGCGGGAACGAGATCTTCATGACGCCACAGACGTAGCAGATGAGATCTGTCGGCACGATCGGCAGGAAGCTCCAGGCCGTGACGATCGAGGTCGGGTTGCGGTGCAGCGCGGTTTGCAGCCGCTGCATGTGCCGCGCGTGCTTGCGCTCGAGGTGCTCGCCGAGCTTCAGCGATCCGGCAAACGCGTAGATGCTGGCGGAGGAGATTGTAATGCCGACGAGCGTCAACACCAGCAGCGGCACCGGCGCGAAGAGCGGGACCGCAAGCACGACGAGGTTCGTGACAGGAATCAACGCGAAGCCGCGCAGCGCGCCGAGCACCAGATAGAGGCCATACGCGAGCCAGACCGATGACGCGGCGAGCAGCGTGAGCTCGGTGCCCCAGAGCGACGAGTAGCGGTAATAGAGGAACGCGAACGCCGCGACGAACAACGCCCAGATGGCGAGACGCAGCAGCGCGAGGGGTTTCGTTTGTTCGGCCATCCTACGGCCGCAAAGTGTAGCAGCGGGCCGCCGCGGGCTACCGTTAAATCGGCGCGGCGTGCGAAGATCCTACGGCGTGACGGACCAACGGAGGCGTACAGATGCGTGCTTGTCGTATCTCGATCCCGTCCCTTCTAGCGGTGTTCATGGCGAACGTTCTGCTATCGCTAGGCGCCATGGCCGCCGAGCCCGTCAAAGTCGTCGTGCTGGAGCCCGGAGCGGGCGCGCTCGAAGCGTTGCTACAGCACGAGGTGGCCGCAGCCGCGGAGCTCGGCAGGGTGCCGTTCGTGCAGATCACGGCCGAGTGGTGCGGGCCCTGCAAAGCGCTGCGAGCGTCGCTGGGTGATCCTCTGATGCGCGACGCGTTCGCGGGCACCTACCTCATTCAAGTCGACTCCGACGCCTGGGGAGGCGAGCTCAAATCCGCCGGCTTCGACCATCCGGCCATTCCGGTGTTCTTCGCCGTCGATGCTCGCGCGCGCCCGACCGGCGCCAAGATCGACGGTGGAGCGTGGGGCGAGGACATCCCGCGCAACATGGCACCGCCGTTGAAGCGGTTCTTTACCGACATCCTCGCGCGCCAGCACTGAGAAAGCGCCGAAGGGCGGCGGTCGCTCAGCGGATCGCGAGCAGCAGCGTCGCGGTTCTCATCGGCGTCAGTTCGGCCAAAGAGCGCCCTGCGACTCGCCGGGGATCGAGGCGAGGCCGCGGAACACGAACTTCTGCACGCGCTTACCTTCGTAGGTCTCCGTCGTGTAGATGTTGCCCTGCGAGTCGACGGCGATGCTGTGCACGCCGAAGAACTGGCCCGGTTGCCGGCCGCCGTCGCCGAAGCTCGTCAGGATCTGCATCGACTCGCGGTGGATGATGTAGACGCGCTCGTTCAAGCCGTCGGCGAGGTAGATGTAGGACTGCCCCGGGTCGTGCGAGAACGCGATGTCCCACACGGCGCCGGCGCCGCGCGTCTCGGGCGCGACGCGGAGCTCGCTGACATACGTGCCGTCCTTGCGGAACACCTGGATGCGATTGTTGACGCGGTCGCAGACGTAGACGAAGCCGTCGCGCGAGGGCTCCGCGCAGTGCACGGGATTCCGAAACTGCTGCGCCGGCGGCGCGGCCGGATCGTACAAGCCGAGATCCGTGTCGTCGGGCCGGTTGCCGTACGCGCCCCAGTAGCGCTTGCGCTCGCCCGTGTTCATATCGATCACGACTACGCGCTTGTTGCCATAACCGTCGGCGACGTACGCCTCGTTGGCCTCGGCGTCGATCGAAATTTTCGCGACGCGCCAGAAATTCACGGCGTCGTTGCTGCCTTGGTTCTGCTCGGGCTTGCCGAGCTGCAGCAGAAACTGCCCACTCCGCGAGAACTTCAAGACGTGCGCGTCTTTGACGTCATTGCCGCCGATCCAGACGTTGTCCATGTGATCGACGGTGATGCCGTGGTTCGAGGTCGGCCAGTCGTAACCTACGCCCGGGCCTCCCCACGAGCTCGCCACGTTGCCTGCCGCGTCGAGCTCGATGACGTTGGGAGCCGGCATGCAGCACGCGCCCGATGGCGCGTTCTTGCCCGCGCTCGCTTCGGTTTCGGCGTTCAGCGATTGCTGGCGGTGGATGATCCAGACGTGATCGCGCGAGTCGACCGAGACGCCGATCGTCGAGCCGAGCACCCAGTGGCTCGGCAGCGGCTTCGGCCAAAACGGATCGACCTCGAACCGCGGCGCGACGCCCGCGGCGCCGAATTCGGCCGCGGGAGCGGCGCCAATCGCGCTTGCCGCGGCGGTCGTCGCGGCGTTCACGCCGGGCGGCGCGGCGTTGTTGCAGGCGGCGAGCAATGCGCCGATCGAAAGGACGACAAGAGTTCCGGCTCGACGAGTCATGGTTCCTCCGACAACTGCTCCCTGCGTTGTTCTACCGCGGGCATCCATGCCCGCGCCCCATTCGTCTGCGGTGCCCGTGAGTCAGGGCTTGTTCTTCACTCGGATAATAGCGGAAATTGGCGCCACCTATAGAGCGAAGCGAGGTCTGGCGGGTGCGGCGGCTGGTTATCTGCGTTGTTTTGCTCGCCGCATCGTTGCTGCCGGCCGCGCACGCTCACGAGGTTCCGAGCGACGTCACGGTCCGCATGCTCGTGCGGCCCGAAGGCGACCGCGTCCACCTGCTCGTGCGCGCGCCCCTCGAGGCAATGCAGGACATCACGTTCCCGACGTTCGGCCCGGGGTACCTCGATGTGCCGCGTGCGGATGCGCAGCTTCGAGACGCCGCGCGTCTCTGGCTCGCCGACAATATCGAGCTCTACGAAGGCGAGCGGCGCGTGCCACGGCTCGATATCGTCGCCGTCCGAGCCTCGATCCCGAGCGACCGGTCGTTCGCCGAGTACGATTCCGCGCGCGCGCATCTCGCCGCTGCGCCCCTGCCGCTTGGGCTAGAGCTGCCGTGGCAGCAAGCGCTGCTCGACGTGCAGTTCGAAGCGCCGATCGAGTCGCCGACCTCGTTGTTCTCGATTCGCCTGCGCACCGAGCGGCTCGGCATGCGGGTCGTGAACGCCGTGCGCTTTTTCGGTGCGAGCGGCGTCGAGCGCGTGTTCCAGATCGAAGGCGACGCCGGCGTCGTCGCGCTCGATCCGCGCTGGCACCAGTCGCTGCTCAGGTTCCTCGTGCAGGGCTTCGAGCACATTCTCGACGGCGCGGATCATCTTCTGTTCCTGCTGTGCCTCATCGTGCCGTTTCGGCGGCAGCTGCGTGCGCTCGTCTGGATCGTCACGGCGTTCACGGCGGGGCATTCCGTGACGTTGATCGCATCCGCGTACGGCGCGGCGCCCACGGGGCTGTGGTTCCCGCCGCTCGTCGAGACGCTGATCGCGCTGTCGATCTTCTATATGTGCGTGGAGAACGTCGTCTGGCCGAATCCGCGCTCGCGTTGGCCCATCGCCTTCGGCTTCGGGCTCGTGCACGGCTTCGGCTTCTCGTTCGCGCTCCAGAACACGTTACAGTTCGCGGGCGACCACGTGCTGACGTCGCTGCTCGCGTTCAACGTCGGCATCGAGCTCGGCCAGCTGCTCGTGCTCGTGCTGCTCGTGCCGGGGCTGAATCTGCTGTTCCGTTACGTCGACGCGCGCGTCGGCGGCATCGTGATCGCCGTCATCGTCGGACACACGGCGTGGCACTGGCTCGGCGAGCGTTTCACGGCGCTCAGCGCGTTCTTCGGCGGGTTGCCGTGGGCCGATTGACGGGCAACGCGCCCGGATGAGCGAGCTACGCGTTCTCGTCGTCGGCGGTTACGGGGTCTTCGGTGGCCGAATCGTCGCGTTGCTCGAGGACGAGCCTCGCTTGACGCTGATCGTCGCGGGCCGCTCGCTGCCGCGCGCCGAGGACTTCGTTCGCGCGCGCCGGCTGCGCGCCCGCCTCGAGCCCGCCGCGTTCGATCGCAACGCGAACGTCGCGGCCCAGCTTGCGGCGCTCGCGCCGGCCGTCGTCGTCGACGCGAGCGGACCGTTTCAGGGCTACGGCGACACGCGCTACGGCCTCGTCGAGGCGTGCATCGCCGCGCGCATTCATTATCTCGATCTCGCGGACGGCTCGGACTTCGTCGCAGGCATCGGCGTCTTGGACGCGCAGGCGCGCGCGGCCGGCGTGTTCTGTCTCGCGGGAGCGTCGAGCTTCCCGGTGCTGACGGCGGCCGTGGTCAGGCGCCTCGCGAAGGGCCTGCAGCGTGTCGACACGATCCGCGCCGGCATCGCGCCTTTGCCGTTCGGTGCCGTCGGCGAGAACGTCATTCGCGCGATCGCGAGCTACGCGGGGCAACGCGTGCCGCTGCGTAGGGATGGTGTCGCGAGCCACGGCGTCGCGTTCGCGGAGCAGATGCGGTTCACGATCGCGCCGCCCGGTCGCGTGCCGGTTTGCAACAGGCTGTTCTCGCTCGTCGACGTGCCGGACCTGCGCGTGCTCGCCGAGCTCTGGCCCGAGGTCGAGAGTGTTTGGATGGGAGCCGCTCCCGTTCCCGAGATTCTGCATCGCGCGCTGATCGCGTGCGCTCACCTCGTTCGCTTGGGTTTCGTTCGCTCGCTGTCGCCGCTCGCGCCGTTGATGCACTACGCGACGAACGTCGTTCGCTGGGGCGAGCAGCGCGGCGGCATGTTCGTGGCCGTACGCGGCAGAGACGCCACCGGCGGCACGGTCGCGCGGTCGTGGCACCTCACCGCGGAAGGCGACGACGGTCCGATGATTCCTGCGATGGCCGTCGAGGCCGTCGTTCGCGCGCTGCTCGACGGCCGCGTACCGCCGCCAGGAGCGCGCGCCGCCATTCGCGAGGTCGAGCTCGCCGACTACGAGCGGCTGTTCGCTCGGCGGCGCATCCATACGGGAGCGCGGGACGACGCCGTCGCCGGGCCGTTGTACGAGCGGCTGCTCGGTGCCGCCGTGCGCGACCTGCCTACGCAGATTCGCGACATGCACGACCTGCGCAGCAGTCTCGTGGCGCGCGGCACTGCGGACGTCGAGCGTGGCACGGGCTTCATCGCGCGTCTCGTCGCGGCCGTGATGGGTTTTCCCGTCACCGCAAAGGAAACGCCGGTCACGGTTCGATTCACGGTCGCCGACGATGTCGAGACGTGGACGCGCTCATTCGGCGACCGCACGTTCTCGAGCGATCAGCTCGCGGGGCAGGGCCGCGACGCACAGCTTCTCTGCGAGCGCTTCGGTCCGTTGACGTTCGCGATGGCGCTCGTCGTCGAAGGCGGCCGCTTGTCGCTCGTGCTCCGGCGTTGGAGCGTGCTCGGGATTCCGCTGCCGCTGTGGCTCTGCCCGCGCATGAACGCCCATGAAGCCGTCGAAGCCGGGCGCTTTCGCTTCCACGTCGAGATCCGTCATCCGCTGACGGGGCTCATCGTTCGGTACCGCGGCGCGCTGTCGCGGCCCGAGAACGTTCTAGAGCATCAGCGCGTCAGCGTCACGCCGGGGCCGGCGCCGACGGAGATCGACCAGTTGCCATTGCCCGCGAGATCGTGGTAGCGAACGCTATCGGGCCCGATGAAGCCATTGAACTGGGGTGCGCGCCAGACTTCCGCTCCCGAGATCGGGTCCGCGGCGAACAGGTCGGACGTGAAGGTCGAGCGCCAGAACACGAGGTTCTTGCGCGCGAAGCTCGAGCGCTCCGTCGTCATGTCGGTTGCCCACTGGCCGAGCGTCGCGTCGCCTCGCAAGAGCAAGAAGCGGTCGAGGCGCGCCAAGCGGCTCGACTCGGTTCCGTAGAGCACGAAGATGTCGGTCGCATCGTCGCCGTCGATGTCCGTGATCTCCATCGCCATGAGGCCGGCGAAGCGCGCCGACGTGGCTGTGATCGCGAAGCCGGTCGAGTTGCGCGAGAACACGACGACGCGGTTGTCCATCGTGGCGACGATCTCGGGCATGCCGATGCCGTCGAGGTTCACGACCGCAACGTCCGCGGACCCGGCGACCGCGCCGGGGCGCTCGTAGAGCGGAGCGCTCGTACCAACTTCGTAGACGCGCAGCCCGCCTGTGTCCGTCAACACGACGAGCTCGTCGCGCCCGTCGCCCGTGAAGTCGGCGTAAGCGATGTCCGTGGGCCCGCCCTCGCTGATTGCGCCCGTAGCGCTCCACTCGACGGCATTCGCGGCGAGGTCGTACGCGATCGCGCGAGTCTGCACGTTGTTTTCGTCTTCCGCTGCGAGCAGCGCTTCGCGAGCCCCGTCGTCGTCGTAGTCGACGACGGCGAACGCCGCGTCGAAGTCGCTGTAGGCGCCCAGCCCGCCGCTCAACGCGAGGTCGCCGTCGGCCGTGTCGAACTGCACGAAGCGCATGTCGCCGTCCGGCGTCGCGGCAAGGAACGCGAGCTCGGCGCCGAGCCTTTCGCCGCCGAGGAAGCCGAAGGGTTGCTGCGAGACGGTGGGCGTCCATTCGATCTGCGGCGTAGGGTTGCCGCCCGCGATGGCGAACCACGGGTCGTTACCGCCGCTGATGAAGATCTCGACGTCGGCGTCGCCGTCGAGGTTGCCTGTGGCGATGACGTAGATCGACGAGTTGTCGCCGAAGTTGACGGTGAACATCTTGCTCGTCGTCGTGGGGTTCGTTTGCCGATAGACGGCTACGTCGCCGATCAAGCCGTGGCCGACGAGGATCTCGGCGATCGAGTCGCCGGTGACATCAGCTACGTGCAGCGAGCCGGGATTCGGGCTCAGGAAGCTCCAGCGTTGGCGCCTTTGTTGCAGGCGTGCGTCGAACGCTCTGACGGTGCCGTTGAGGCCGGGTATACCTTCGACGCCGTCGATGCCGATGATCTCCGCGATCCCGTCGCCGTCGACGTCGCCGGCGGCGATCGGCCAACCAAAGCTTCGCGTATGCCGCCACTGAGGCACAGAGCTCGAGGCGAGTGCGGCCACGCCGTCGAACACGTGGCCGGAGCCCGTCACGATCTCGAGCGCCGCGTCGTTGTCGACGTTAGCGACGGCCAAGTGATACCCATAGACATCGGGAGCAAGTTGCGCGATGACGTCGAGAGTGTCGGCCGCGAGCACGACGATCACGCCGATCGCGTCGAGAGGGAACATGTTCGAATCGACCGCGAGGCAAATGACCTCACTGTCGCCGTCGCCGTCGAGGTCGGCGACTTCGAAGTCCATGCACACATACGTTGGCGGCACGGGCAGCTCCGCGCGGCGGGCGAGCCTTCGGTCGGCTCCTGCGTATTGCACGACCGTGCGGCTGTAGGAGGCGAGAAAAATTTCAGCTTGATCGTCGCCGTCGATGTCCTCGGCGGCGATGTCGGTCGTGATATTGCCGCCTGCGCTGGTGAAGTCGGCCCACGTCTGGCGATAGCCGGCCCCGGCGGCTTTTTGCAGCTCATAGACGCCGCCGCCGGAGTTCGCGACGAGCGTCTCGAGGTCGCCGTCCCCATCGAAGTCGCCGACATGCATGCTCGTTGGCTGGCTGACGCCGCCGCGTGCGAGCGGCGGCACGTGGTTCGGATCGGTGACAACAAAGCTGCCGGTCGCGACGCCGGCGCCAGGTTCGTCGATGGTGACGCCATAGTTCACGCGCAGTGTGCGCTCGAACATCGGGCCGCGGGGCGTCCAGCTCACGACCCCGGTGTCTGGGTGCACCGCCATGCCGGCCGGGCCGTAAACGATGCGAAAGTCCTTCGTGCTCGTGTCGTCGCCATCATAGTCGCTCGCGACGGCCGTGAACGAGATGGGGCTGTCGTAGTTGACGCCCGTCGGCGGGGACGGCACGTTCACAAAGCCCGGCGTGTCGAGGATCGTGACCGACGCCTCGGCCGTCGCCGTCGTGAAGCCGTCGTTGACGGCGACAACGCCGGTGACGACGTTGTTCTTGGCGTGCGCGGTGTGGCTCAACGTCGGGTTGGTTTGGCCTGCCAACGGCGCGCCGCCGATGCGCCATGCGTATGTCGTGGTCAGCGGATCGCCGTCGGGATCCGTGGCCGTCGACGACACTGCGAGATCTTGCACCGACAGCGGCGCCGTCGGCGTGATCGCCGCCGTGGCGCTCGGCGGAGCATTGGCGATCGTGAACGTGATCGAGCGCCGGCCGACGCCGCCCGCGTTGTCTTGCGCTTGAATCAGCAACTCGATGAGGTCGCCCCTGACGAAGCTCCCGGGCGGTAGCGTCGGTGACGGCTGCGGCAACCGGACGCCGTTGATGCTCCAGAGCCCGAAAAGGTGCAGTGCGTCGCCGTCGTGATCGATCGCGTCGTACGAGGGTACGAGCGTGTCGAGCCGGTTCGGGTTCGACGGAGTGATCTCGAGCCGCGTGATTCGTGGCCGCGTGTTCGGGTGCCAGCGGAACAGGTTGCCGATTCCGAGCAACCGCGCCCAAGGTAACGGCGTCGCCGCGCCGTACTGTCCGGAGCCCGCGACGTCGACTGCGAGGCTCGTCATGTCGTCTCGTTCGGCCGGATCCGTTGCCGGTGTGATGCGGACGCGGGTCGGCGAGCCTTCGACGACGATCTCCCCTTCGCTCGGCGGCGCGCTGTAGGCGCCGCGCAACGCAACCGGCGTCGTGAGTCCGTAAGTGCGAGCCAAGCGTCCGCTCGACACCGTCGCGGCGTAGCTGAACGAATATTGCGGCGCAACGGTGGCCGCGACCTCGATGCGCCCGCCCGTGACGTAAGTGGCTTCGCCGTTCTCCCTGCGGACGATGGTCAAGCCCGAGAGCGTTTGCACGCGGGGAGCTCCGGCAAAAGTGGTGACGAGATCGAAGCTGCCCGCTGCGTAGTCGCCCGTCACCGTGGGTTCGTTGCTGAACTCGACGCGCGCTTCGAAACGCTGCGCGGCCGCGTCGACGAGTGTAGGGCGAATCACCAATTTGCCGGACGTTCCGGTGCAGGGCACGAACTCGGCGGTCAAGATGTCGCCGCGGCCGATCGCCCGATCGGGTTCGACGTCGTAGTGAACGAACTGCGATGTCCCGATGCGCGGCGTCGGGCAAGGCCCGAAGGTCCGGGGCCCGGTCTGCGTCAACACCTCGGTCGCGAATACGGCAAAGGTCGCCACGCCCGGCGCCTCCTCGATTACACGCAGCGCGATTGCGACGGCTTCGGGCGCGTTCGCGGTCGTGAGCTCGAGAGCCGGATACGACGGCGCGACGATCGGCGTCATCGGCCCCGGCGGCCCCTGCACCGGCGGCGGCTGCGCGGCCGGCGCGGGATCGGTTCCGCCGCCGCCACCGCCGCATGCGGTCAAGGTGACCGCGACGAGTGCGAGGAACGCCGATGCAAGAAGGAGCTTCGCGGTCAAAGGTCGAGTTCTCGTTCTTAGGATGACGACGATAAGACGGTGGCGCGGCCGACGTCCAGTCGCGCACTTATGTCGAGAGCGAGTTGCAGCGTTATCGCTAGCGGCGCGGCGGTTGGTGGAGCTGAATCAGGTTGCCGCAGGTGTCGAGCAGAACGGCGCGCGACACGGGACCCGCTTGGGTCGGCGGAGTCGTGAACTCGACGCCGCGGGCTCGCAGCCGGTCGAACTCCGCTTTGAGATCGTCGACCTCGAACGAGGTCGCCGGGATTCCCTGCTCGAGCAGCGCCTGCTGGTAGGTCCGAGCAATAGGATTGGCGTTCGGTTCCAGAACCAGCTCGGTCTCGCTGCCGTCGGCGGCGCGAACCGTCAACCAACGGAACTCCCCCATCGGGATGTCGTGCAGCTTCACGAAGCCGAGCACGTCCGTATAGAAGCGCAGCGCTTTCGTTTGATCGTCGACGAAAATCGAGCAGAGCTTGATTCGCAGCATTGGAATCCCCGTGTTTGGCCTAGCGCACGGACTCTATCTTTTCGTCGTCTTGCCGGCTTCTCGAAAAGTACGATTCGTCCAGGCCTCGATCATGAGCGGGAGACAGTGCGGCACCAGCGATGACTCGCCGAGAGTTGCCATGCGCTGCTTGAAGCGCACGGGCGACTCGCCGCAGCGAATTCGGAACAGATGACTGAAGCTGCCCAGGCTCGAGAAGCCGACGGCCATGCAGATTTCGGTCACCGTGAGAGCGCTCGTCGCCAGCAGCCACTTCGCGCGATCGAGGCGCGCGCGAATGCGCGTCTGATGCGGCGTGACGCCGAACGCGGCGCGATATCGCGCGATGAACTGCGAGCGCGACAAACCGCTGATCTTCGCGAGCGCCGCCACGGTGACCTCGGCGTCGAGATCCTCGAGCGCCGCGCGCGCACAGCACATTCGGATCAACAGCTCTTGTGCCAACACTCGGGCCACCGTTTCGAACAGGGGTTGGCTTTTGTACCTCCCTCGGACCGCGTGCGCAACGCTTGGCAAAACTCAAGCGCGCTGCGGTCGGCATCCCCGCCCTTGATAGCGTGTTTCGGTTATCGTTCGCGCTTTCCTGAGTGGGCGATCAGAAATAAATGCGGGTCACACCGTGGGCATTCTGCGTGCTGTTGTGCGCCGGTTGGGCGTCCGCTCAGAATGCGGCGCCGCTGCAAGATCCCGGGCAGAAGAGCGTGCAGGTCGCGCGCACGACCGCGCGCCCCGTCATCGACGGCGCGCTCGACGATGCTGCGTGGGCCACCGCGGCGCGCATCGACAACTTCCACCAAGTGAACCCCGTCGAGTACGCGGAGCCGTCGGAACGCACCGAGATCTACCTGCTCTACGACGACGATGCGCTGTACGTGGCCGCGCGCATCTACACGCCGCCCGGCGAGATCACGGCGAACATCATGCGCCAGGGCGCCTCGATCACGCAGGAAGACACGCTGTTCGTGACGCTCGACCCGTTCAACACGCAGCGCGGCGGGTACTTCTTCGGCTTGAACGCGCACGGCGTGCGCTTTGACGGCCTCTATCGCAACGTCTCGGAGTACTACAGCGACTGGGACAGCATCTGGGACGCCGCGGCGCAGCGCTTCGACGGCGGCTGGA
This sequence comes from uncultured Gammaproteobacteria bacterium, assembly GCA_963714705.1. Taxonomy (GTDB): domain Bacteria; phylum Pseudomonadota; class Gammaproteobacteria; order Steroidobacterales; family Rariloculaceae; genus FEN-1219. The sequence goes on along the minus strand of CAVQPJ010000013.1, from coordinate 985,942 downwards.
CAGCCGAGTACGAGATCCCGTTCAAGTCGCTGTCGTTCGATCCGAACAGCGACACGTGGGGCCTGAATTTCACGCGCAGCCTCGAGACGCGCAACGAGGACATGGCGTGGGTCTCGCGCAACCGGCGCTGGGACCCGAGCAGTGCGGGGCTCATGACGGGGCTCTCGGGGCTCGATCAAGGCATCGGCCTCGACGTCGTGCCGTCGGCGAGCCTGACGAACCGGCGCGTGCTGCGCAACGACAATCCCGCGACACCGGCCGTGGAGCCCGAGCTCGACACGTCCGAGAACGACTTCGAGCCGTCGCTCGATCTGTTCTACAAGCTGACGCCGCAGATGAACGCGGCGTTGACGTTCAACACGGACTTCTCGGCGACCGAGGTCGACGACCGCCAGGTCAACCTCACGCGCTTCGGTTTGTTCTTCCCCGAGAAGCGCGACTTTTTCCTGCGCGAGGCCGACATCTTCGAGTTCGGCCGCATCGGCGCGTCGGACGGCACGGGCAGCATCAGTAATGCCGAGCGGCAGAACGCGCGGCCGTTCTTCTCGCGGCGCATCGGCCTTGGCGAGCTCGGCGAGCCCGTCGATCTCAACTACGGCGGCAAGATCAGCGGCCGCGCCGGCCGCTTCGAGGTCGGAGCCTTGTCGATCCGCCAGGACGAGAACCCCCTCGCGGGCGTTGACGACACCACGCTGTCCGTCGTGCGCGCGAAGGCCGGGATCGGCAGCGAGTCCACGCTCGGCGCCGTGTTCACCGACGGCGATCCGCTGAGCTCGCGCAACAACTCCCTCGCGGGCTTCGACGCGCTGTACCGCAACTCGCGGCTGCCGGGCGGCCGCACGATCGAGGCGGGCGTGTGGTATCAATCGACGGATACGCAGTGGTTTCCCGACGAGGCGCCGGATCAGCTCGATGTCGGCGGCGCCGACTCGGCGGCCGGTTTCGGCGTCTCGGTGCCGAGCAACAACAAGTTCCGCGGCGCGTTCTCGACGCGGCGCGTCGAAGCCAATTTCTATCCGGCGCTCGGTTTCACGAGCCGCACGGACGTCCGCGACTACTCGGGCCAGATCGCGTACACGCACCGGCCCTCGACCGGGTACTGGCAATCGCTGTTCTTCAATCTCGACGGGCAGCGCATCGAAGGTCTGAACGGCCGCTTGCAGTCGCAGCAGATCGGGCTCACGCCGGTCCAGATGCACAACCGCACGAACGACATGCTCTTCATCCGCTCGAACTTCGAGACGGAAGTGCTCGAGGTGCCGTTCGAGATTCGGCCGGGCACGATCTTGCCCGTAGGCGAGTACTCATTCGACGACCACGGCCTCGAGTGGGGCTTCTCGGCGCACCGGCGGCTCTCGGGCCGCCTCGCGCGGACCGACGGCGGTTTCTACAACGGCACACGTGCGCGTACGTTCGGCAACTTCACGTGGGCACCCAGCCCACGTTTTCGCACAGGGGTCGGCTTCAACATCCAGGAGATCGACCTGCCCGTCGAGAACGGCAAGTTCACGACGCGCATCGTGAACACGAACTTCGACATCGTGTTCTCGTCGCGCCTGTCGTGGACGAACCTGATTCAATACGACAACGTCAGCGAGGTCGTCGGGCTCAATCTGCGCCTGAACTGGATTCCCGAGGCGGGCCGCGAGCTCTACTTCGTCGTCAACCACAACCTGCAGGACTTCGACGAGGACAATCGCTTCCACTCGCTCGCGGCCGACGTCGTCGCGAAGGCGAGCTATACCTTCAGATTTTGATCGCAGGGGACCCGATGGCGCGAACGTTTTTCCATAATCAAGGAGACGTGCGCTAAGCCGTGAAAGCCGCCACAGCGGCGCCCCCGCACAGCGAGTAGCGTCACGGTGTCTGTCGCAGCATCTCCCGCGACTCACCGGTGGGGCGATGGCGTTTAAGGGGAAACTGTTCGGTAACCGGGTCGCGCGCCGGCTCTTCATGTCGTTTGCGCTGGCGAGCCTCGTTCCGATCGGCACCTCCGCTGTCTTCACGGTCGTCGAGGCGCACAGGACTCTTCAAGTCCGCTCGGAAAGCGAGCTGCAACAAGCGAGCCACGATTTCGGCGAGCGGCTCGTCGAACGTCTTCGCGTCGCCGAGAACATGCTGTCTGCGTTGTCCGCAGAGACCCCGTTCGACGCGATAGCGTTCGACGCCGCCCTGCTTCGAACAGAGCAGGGCACGCAAGTCGTCGAAGGGGAGCTGACCGACGCGCCCGAGATCGGCATCGTGGCGCCCGGTGGCACCCGATTGCTGGTCGAACGCCGTCCGGGCGGCGACCGGATCCTCATGGCCCGTGCGAGCGCGAGTGGATTGTCCGTGGGCAGTGTGGCTCCCGACTACCTCTGGAAAACGGAGGGCTTGCTGCCGAGCCGCACGAGCCTTTGTGTATTTGCGCCAGATCTAGCGGAGCCCCTGTACTGTACCGGGCGTTTGTCGGACAGCGCGCGCCGCTCGTTGGCTGCCTCGCGCGCTGCGGCATCGAGCGGCACTGCCGCCTGGCACGACGGGGACGTGCCAATCGCGGCGGTTTACTCGCAGCTTCCGTTGCCATCGCGATTCGCGGCGGCTCCTTGGTCCATCGTCGCGAGCCGCCCTGCGCCGACTGCGGTCGAGTCCCTGGCGGCGCTCAGCACCGTCTACTCTCGCGCTGTCGTGATCAGCTGCTTTGTGATCCTGCTGCTCGCGATCGTGCAGAGCCGAAGCATTCTTCGCCCTCTGAGCAGGCTCGTGGCGGGCACGCGCAAGATCGCGGCTCGCGAGTTTGCGACGCGGTTCGACTTGCACGGCGACGACGAATTCCGCGAGCTCGGCAACGCCATGAACGCCATGGCGGAGCAACTGGGTCGGCAGTTCGACACCCTGACCGCGCTGCGGGACATCGACGGGCTGATTCTCTCCTCGGGGCAAACGGAAGCGATCCTCGACGCGGTCTTGGCGCGGGTTACGACGATTGTGCACGGATGCGACATCGCGGTATTGCTCATCGATCCCGACAATCCGGACTTGGCGCGCTTGTACCGTCGAACCGCCCCCGCGGGCACGGATGCGCGCTCGCCGGTGCGATGCCCGATATCGCAGGAGCTGCGCCGTTGGCTCCGCCAGCGCGACCGCGGCAGCCTCGAAAGCGGTGCGGGCATTCGTAGCCGTTTACCCGCCTTTGCCCTGGCCGACGACCGCTGTCGCGTGTTCGTGAAGCCGCTCGTCCACGGCGAGCAACTGCGAGGAGTCCTGCTGGCGACGTTCCAATCAGGCGCGGTCACCGCGGACGCCGAGCTGGATTCGCTGCGCGAGCTCGCGAACCGCATCGCGGTCGCGACTTCCGCCGCCGAGCGTGAGCAGCAACTATTCCGCAGGGCGCATTTCGACGCGCTCACGGGGCTGCCGAATAGACAGCTCTGCCACGACCGCTTGGGCCAAGCTCTCGCCGTCGCTCGGCGCCAAGAGCAGAAGCTCGCGGTGCTCTTCATCGACCTCGACGGCTTCAAACACGTCAACGACTCGCTTGGCCATGCGGCCGGCGACCAACTCTTGCGCGAGACATCGGTGCGGCTGCGCTCGGCGGTACGCGCGACGGATACGGTCGCGAGGCTCGGCGGAGACGAGTATGTCGTCATCCTGCCGAGCGTCCACGGGCCGCTCGAGGTTGAAGTGCTCGTCGGTAACATCATGGAGGCCCTGAAGTGGCCGTTCCTCGTCAACGGCGAGCAGTGCCTCATCGGCGCCAGCGTCGGCGTAACGATGTTCCCCGACGACGGCGGCACCGCCGAAGAGTTGTTGCGGAAGGCCGATACCGCGATGTACAGCGCCAAGGAAGGCGGTCGCGCGCGGTACGTGTTCTTCGCCAAGGAGATGGACGAGCGCATCAACGACCGCCGGATGCTGCAAAGCGATTTGCGCAGCGCGCTCGCCAACCGAGAGCTGTTCCTCGTTTACCAGCCGCAGGTCGACCTCGCGACAGGCGAGGTCGTGTGCGCGGAAGCGCTGCTGCGCTGGCGGCACCCGACGCGCGGGCTGATCTCCCCCACGATCGTGCTCCCCGTGCTCGAGGAGACGGGGCTGCTGGAATCGATCGGCAGATGGACGCTGCAAACGGCGCTCGAGGAGCTGTCGCGCTGGAAACACCAGGGCCTGTCGATTCGTCGTGTGGCCATCAACGTCGCGACACGGCAGCTGTTCGACAAGGGCTTCGTCGAGCTCGTCGACGAATGCTTGCAGTCGTCGAAGCTCTCGGGTCATTGCCTGGAGATCGAGCTGACCGAGGCGAGCCTCGTGACCGACTTCGAGCGTGCCGATCGAGTATTGCGTGATCTCGCAAGCCGCGGTATCGGCACGGCGATCGACGATTTCGGCACCGGCTATTCATCGCTCGGCTATCTCAAGGAGCTGAGCTTCGACCGCGTCAAGATCGACCGGACGTTCATCGAAGGCCTACCCGACGAGAAATCCCTGTCCATCGTCAAAGCCGTCCTCGGCATCGCCCACTCGTTGCGGAAAGAGGTCATTGCCGAGGGCATCGAATCGGAAATTCAGCGCCGGCTACTCGCGAAGCTGCGGTGCGATGTCGGGCAAGGGTTCCTCTTCTGCCGGCCGCTTCTTGGCCCGGCGTTCGGCGAGTGGCTCTCGAAGCAGGAAGCGACTCGGCTGCTCAACGAGGTCTTCGCCTCGAACGGTTGAGCGGCGTTAGGCCTTCGGCGGTACGCCGAGTGCAGAGTCGAGCAGGGCGGCAGCGGCGGCGGATACGGCCGTGATCTGCTCGCGGCCGTCGTAAGAGAGCCGCGCTGCAAACGCGCCGCTGTACAACAGGCTCAGTGCGTCGCCAAGCACGTCGGGTTGGCGCGCGTCCATCTGGCGGCAGAGATCGCGTAGACGCTGCGCGATCTCGAGCTTGTGCTTCTTGATCACGGCTCTCGCCGGATGATCTTCATCGACGATCTCGACGGCTGCGTTCGCGACGGCGCAGCCGCGGCACTCGTCGTCGCCAATGATCTCGTCGCGAAATCGGGCGATGAGCTCCTCGATCTGCTTGCGCGGCTCTCCGGGATGCTCGGCGACGATTCCATCCCACCACTCCCAGAAACGACGTGACTGCTCCTCGAGCACTTGCACGATGAGGTCGTCCTTCGACTCGAACACTCGATAGAAGGTGACCTTCGTCGTGCCCGCTTCGGCGGCGATGGCGTCGACGCTGACGGCGCGAATGCCGTTTCGATAGAAGAGATTGATGGCGGCGCTGAAGAGCCGGTCCCGTGCGCAAGCACCTGCATCGCAGTGAGCCAACGCCGTGAACGGCGACGACGACTCGGGAACTTTCAACTCGGGTGTTGACATGTTACTTACCGGTAAGTATCGTACCGGCCCATGACGTTACTGAACGGTATAGTAACACCCGAGGCGGACCGAAGCGAGCCCCTCGAGTGGACCAAGCCGGTTCAGTCACACGACGAATAACCATTTGACTGAGAAGGATTTCCGTATGGTGCCGCACAGGGTTCAGAGTCTCCGGGTTCTGCGTCTCGTCTCACTCGTTTTGCCGTTTGCGCTCGTGGGTTGCGCCGTCGGCGAAGCCGGTAACCCCCCACCGGCTCCGCCGGCGCCGCAAGTCACGACAGCCGAAGTCGCCATCCACGAGCTCAACGACTCCGCCGACTTCACGGGCCGGCTCGAAGCCGTCGAGAGCGTCGCGATTCGGGCCCGTGTCGGCGGCTACGTGGAGTCCGCGCATTTCTCGGAAGGCGGGCGTGTAGCGGCAGGCGACCTCTTGTATCAGATCGATCCGCGGCCGTTCAAGGCGGAAGTCAGCCGGCTCGCGGCCGAGCGCGAGCGCGCGCTCGCGCAGCTCAAGCTCGCCGAGTCGTATCGCGATCGCGCGCAGCGGCTGCTCGCGCGCAACGCGACTTCGCAGGAAGAGGTCGAGCAGGTTGCCGCCGACGCGACCGTCGCCGCGGCGCAGGTCGCGTCGATCAGCGCGGCGCTCGAGTCGGCCCAGCTCAACTTGTCGTTCACGCGCGTGACGGCGCCGATCGCCGGCCGCGTCTCGCGCGCAATCGTCACGGCCGGAAACTTGGTCGACGCCTCGGTCGTGCTCACCACGGTTGTCTCGGACGACACCGTCTACGCGTACTTCGACGTCGACGAGCACACGTATCTCGAGCACGTGCAGCAGCCGAACGCGACCGAGCACAGCGTCGTGCAGGTCGGCCTGATCAACGAGGAAGGCTATCCGCACGCGGCGCTGCTCGACTTCGTCGACAACCAGGTCGACCCGAATCACGGCACGATCCGGGCGCGCGCAGTGCTCGACAACCGCGATGGGCTATTCACACCGGGCCTGTTCGCGCGCATGAAGCTCGTGAGCCCGAGCCGCTACAGCGCGGCGCTCGTCGACGATCGTGCGATTGGCACTGATCTCAACAAGCGGTTCGTGTTCGTCGTCGACGAGCAGGGCGTCGTCCAGTATCGGTCCGTCGAGACAGGCCGGCTCTTCGACGGCTTGCGCGTCGTCGAGAACGGCCTCGTGAGCGGGGACGTCGTCATCGTCAACGGACTCCAGCGCGTCCGCCCCGGTGCGACCGTTGCGGAAACACGCGTCGCGATGGGCCACGATCTTCCCGCGCTCGCGCAGCTGGTGGCTGACGAAGCCGCCGCCGCGAACGCGGCTTTCTAGCGGAGAGAGCCATGCGATTCTCACAATTCTTCATTCAGCGGCCCATTTTCGCCGGCGTTTTGTCGGCGATCATTTTTATCGCGGGCGCGCTGTCGCTACGCCTCCTGCCGATCAGCGAATACCCCGAAGTCGTCCCGCCGACGGTTGTCGTGCGCGCGATGTACCCCGGCGCGAACCCGCAAGTCATCGCGGAAACGGTTGCGTCGCCGCTCGAGCAGGCGATCAACGGCGTCGAGGACATGCTCTACACGTCGTCGCAGTCCACGGCCGACGGGCTCATGACGCTGAACGTCACGTTCGAGCTCGGCACGGATCTCGACCAAGCTCAAGTGCTCGTGCAGAACCGTGTCGCGCAAGCGCTGCCCAAGCTGCCCGAGGTCACGCAGCGGCTCGGCGTCGTGACCGAAAAGTCACTGCCGGACTTCACGCTCCTCGTGCACCTGGTCTCGCCCGACAACCGCTACGACATGCTGTATCTCTCGAACTACGCCACTTTGCGTGTACGCGACGAGCTGAAGCGCATCGAGGGCGTCGGCGACGCGCAGGTGTTCGGCGCCGGCGAGTATTCGATGCGCGTGTGGCTCGACCCGGAGAAAGTGGCCGCGCTGAATCTCACGGCTACCGATGTCGTGCGCGCGATCCGCGCGCAGAACGTGCAGGTCGCGGCCGGCCAGCTCGGCGCCCCGCCCGCCCCGAGCGCGGCGCAGTTCCAGCTCCTCGTCGACACGCAGGGGCGCCTCGTCACCGAGGAAGAGTTCGAGGACATCGTCGTCAAGACCGGCGACCGCGGTCAGATCACGCGCCTGAAGGACGTCGCGCGCGTCGAGCTCGGTGCGAGCACGTACGCATTGCGCTCGCTGCTCGACAACGAGCCGGCCGTTGCGATCCCCGTGTATCAGCAGCCGGGCAGCAGCAACGCGATCGAGATTTCGAACAAGGTTCGCGCCAAGATGGAGGAGCTCAAGCAGGACTTCCCCGAGGGCGTCGATTACCGCATCGTCTACGACCCAACGGTGTTCGTGCGCGAGTCGATCGGCGCCGTCGTCGAGACGCTCGTCGAGGCGCTGCTGCTCGTCGTGCTCGTCGTCGTGCTTTTCTTACGCACGTGGCGCGCGTCGATCATCCCGCTTGCGGCTGTGCCCGTGTCCCTCGTCGGCACTCTGGCCGCCATGCATCTCTTGGGCTTCTCGCTGAACGCGTTGTCGCTGTTCGGCCTCGTGCTCGCGATCGGGATCGTCGTCGACGACGCGATCGTCGTCGTCGAAAACGTCGAGCGCAACATCGCGAAGGGCCTCAACCCCATCGACGCCGCGAAGCAGGCGATGAGCGAGGTCACGAGCCCCATTATCGCGATCTCGGCGGTGCTGATCGCGGTGTTCGTGCCGACGGCGTTCATCACGGGCTTGAGCGGCCAGTTCTACGAGCAGTTCGCGCTGACGATTGCGATCTCTACGGTCATCTCCGCGATCAACTCGTTGACGCTATCGCCGGCGCTCGCCGCACTGCTGTTGAAGCCGCACGGCGAGGCGCCGGATCGTTTCCAGCGCGGCATCGACTTCGTGTTCGGCTGGGCGATCGGGCCGTTCAACCGCTTCTTCGAGTGGCTGTCCGTGCATTACGTCGGGCTCACCGGTAAGACGCTGAAGCGCGCGGGCGCGGCCACGGTCGCATACGTCGCGCTCGTCGGCGTGGCCTGGCTCGGCTTCAAGAGCGTGCCCGAAGGCTTCATCCCGCAGCAGGACAAGGAGTACCTCGTCGCTTTCGCGCAGTTGCCCGAAGCCGCGACGCTCGATAGGACGGAGGAGGTCATCCGCCGCATGACGGACATCATGCTGGCCGAGCCCGGCGTCGCGCACTCGGTCGCATTCCCGGGCCTGTCCGTGAACGGCTTCGTCAACGCGCCGAACGTCGGCATTGCGTTCGTCGCGCTGCGTGACTTCGAAGACCCGAGCTTCGAGAAGACGCGTTCCGCGAACGAAATCGCGGCCGCGCTGAATCAGAAGTTCGCGACAATCCAAGACGCGTACATCGCGATCTTTCCGCCGCCCCCCATTCAGGGCTTGGGCACGATCGGCGGCTTCAAGCTGCAGATCGAGGACCGCGCGGGCCTAGGAATTCAGGCGTTGTACGAGGAGACGCAGAAGATCGTCGGCGCCGGTTGGCAGACGCCCGGCTTGACGGGCTTGTTCTCGAGCTATCAGGTCAACGTGCCCCAGGTGCGCGCCGACGTCGACCGCGACAAGGCGATGGCGCAAGGCGTCCCGCTCAACGAGATCTTCGACACGATGCAGGTGTACTTGGGCTCGCTGTACGTCAACGACTTCAATCGCTTCGGCCGCACGTACCAAGTCAACGCGCAAGCCGACATGCCGTTCCGGCTCGAGCCCGAGGACATCCGCCAGCTCAAGGTGCGGAATGCGCAGGGCGCCATGGTGCCGCTCGGCTCGTTCGTGTCGCTCGAGCAGTCGGCCGGTCCCGACCGCGTCATGCACTACAACGGCTATCCATCCGCCGAGATCAACGGCGGCCCGGCGCCGGGCTACTCGTCCGGCGAAGCGGAGGCGTTGATCGCGGGTCTCGCGGAAGTGTCGCTGCCGAACGGTATGCACGCCGAGTGGACCGAGCTCACGTATCAGCAGCAGCTCGCCGGCAACGCCGGACTGTGGGTGTTCCCGATTTCCGTCCTGCTCGTGTTCCTCGTGCTCGCGGCTCTGTACGAGAGCCTGACGCTGCCGCTTGTCGTGATCCTCATCGTGCCGATGACGTTGCTCTCGGCTATGGCCGGCGTCTGGCTCGTCGGCGGCGACAACAACATCTTCACGCAAATCGGCCTCATCGTTCTCGTCGGGCTCGCGGCCAAGAACGCGATCCTGATCGTCGAGTTCGCGCGTGCGCGCGAGCAACAGGGCGCGAGCACCTGGGAGGCGATCATCGATGCCGCGCGGTTGCGGTTGCGGCCGATCCTCATGACTTCGATCGCGTTCACGGCCGGCGTCGTTCCGCTCGTGCTCGCGAGCGGCGCGGGTGCCGAGATGCGTAGCGCGATGGGCGTGGCCGTGTTCGCCGGCATGATCGGCGTCACGATCTTCGGCCTCGTGCTGACCCCCGTGTTCTATTGGGTCGTGCAGCGGCTTGCGGCCGGTGCACGCTCGGGTACCGAGCGCGGCTCCATCAGCGACATGAACGCCGTCGCCGCCGCGTTGATTCCGTAGGGAGAGACTCATGAGAAATGCATTGTTGGCCAGTGTCGCAGCGCTGCTCGCGGCTTGCGCCGTGGGCCCCGACTACCAAACCCCTGAAACCGCGGCGACGCCCTTCGTCGCGGCGCAACCGGCCGGTGTCGCCGAGCAGCCGTTCGAGGCCGCGTGGTGGGAGCAATTCCAAGATCCCGTGCTCGACGGCTTGATCGAGCGCGCGCTAACCGACGATCTGGACCTGAAGATTGCGCTTACGCGCGTCGACGAGGCGCGTGCGTACTTCGGTGCCGCGCGGCGGGACCGTTGGCCCGGCGTCTCGGCCGAAGCGGCGCGCTCCAAGAGCAACCAACAGCAGCCAGGCTTCACGGACGAGCGCGTCGAGATCGATAGCTACGACGCGGGCTTCGCGACGCTCTGGGAGCTAGATTTGTTCGGGCGTGTGCGCCGCGGCGTCCAGGCCGCGGGCGCCGAAACCGACGCCGCCGTCGCCGACCTGCGCGACGCGCAGGTCCTCATTGCGGCCGAGGTCGCGCGCAACTACGTCGAGCTGCGCGGTGCGCAGAAGAGGTTGCGGGTCGCGCAAACGAACCTGGGCTATCAACAGGAGACGCTCGACCTCACACGCGTGCGGCTCGAGCTCGGCCGCGGCAGCGAGCTCGACGTCGCGAGCGCCGCCGCGCGGCTCGCCGCGACGGAAGCGACGATTCCGCCGCTCGTCGCCGCCGAGGCGATCGCGGCGAATCGGTTAGCCGTGCTGCTCGGCGAGAGGCCCGGCGCACTCGCCGCCGAGCTCGGCTTCCGCGAGATCGCGCCGCACCTGACGACGATCGCCGTCGATTCGCCGGCCGCGCTGTTGCAGCGCCGGCCCGACATCCGTGCCGCCGAGCGCGAGCTCGCGGCCGCAACCGCGCGCATCGGCGTCGCGAAGGCCGATCTCTTTCCGCGCCTGACGCTGAGCGGGTTCATCGGCTTCGTCGCCGGCGATGCCGACAGCCTCGGCGAATCGGAGAGCCGCGCGTGGCGCGTCACGCCCGTGCTGTCGTGGGCCGGGTTCGATCGCGGCACATGGGCGCGCGTCGCCGTGGCCGAAGCGCGCACGGCCGGTGCGCTCGCGGGCTACGAGCTCGCGGTGCTGCGCGCGCTCGAGGAGACCGAGAACGCGTTCGTCACGTACGGCACGCATCGGCAACGCCTCGAGTCCGTCGTCGAGCAAGCGACGGCGTCGCGGACGGCGGCCGAGCTCGCGCGCATCCAGTATCGCGAGGGCGCGCTCGATTTCCTGCGGCTGCTCGACGCCGAACGCACGCTGCTGGAGGCCGAGGATGCAGTCGCGGGCGCGGAGAGCGATCTCAACGCTTCAGTCGTGCTGATCTACAAGGCGCTCGGCGGCGGCTGGGAAGCGGCGCCTGCGGTGACGCTCTAGTAGTGGCCGATGCGCGCAGGCGCGGCGATCTTGCGCTCAAGTGCCGGGACGAGCTGCGGTCAGCCGGCTCACTTCCGTGACGGTCGCCAAGCCCGCGCCGGATTGCCGGTACGTGACGATGACTCTGCCGAATGCGATGAGGTCACCGTTGCGCAGCGCTACGCGCTCGACGACTCGATTGCCGGCGACGCTCGTGCCGTTCTTGCTGCCGAGGTCCTCGAGAAAGGCGCCCTCGTCTGCCACGTGAATTCGAGCGTGGCGGCGCGAGACGGTTGCATAGTCGAGCCAGACGTTGGCCTGCGGATCGCGGCCGATCACGTTGTCGCCGTGCGCGAGCGCAAAACGCTCGCGCGCGGTCGCGACGAGCCAATGCGCGCCGCGGCGCGCGGGCGGCTTTCTGACTTGGATGTTCAGCGCATACCCGACGCGATGGACGGTTCGAATGATGGGCGCGTCGGCGTCTCGGTCGTCGAGGGCACGCCGCAAGTCCTTCACGAGCGCGACGAGCGTTGCGTCCGACACGACGCCCCTCGGCCAAATGCGATCGTGAATTTCGCGCTTGGGCACGATACGCGGCGCGGCTTCGAGCAGGAGCTCGAGCAGCGAGAACGCCTTCGGCCTTAGGTGAATCTCCTCGCCGTTGCGTGCGAGTCGACGTGCCGCCGGATCGAAATCGAACGCGCCAAACGCGGGCATCGGGATACTTCGCCTCTATTCTGCCCTGGTATTGCCCCGACTTAGGGTCACACCCGAGCCACTCTACAACGCACCCCGGCGCACGGGCCAGCGCGTCCGCCGACGTGGGTACGTCGTGCAGGTGACATAAGGAGCAAACGAATGAGCCGCAGAACATCTTGGCGTTACATCAGTGTCGGGCCGGCGCTCGCCGCCCTTTCTCTTCCCGCCTTCGCCGGCGCGGAGAATGGGCTCGGCAGCGAGTGGAGCTTGGCGACTGCCGTGAGTATCAATACGGCTGGCGCCGGCGAGGGCTGCCCGATCGAGACCCCGGATGGGTTGAGCCTGATGTTCGCGTCCAACCGCGCGGGCGGCTACGGCGCGAACGACGTATGGTCCGTGGACCGGCAGAGCGTCGGCGCTCCCTGGGGCACGGCGAGGAATATCGACGGGCCCGTGGATCCCGCGGCCACCCAGTTCTTCGTGAACTCTCCGGCCGCCGACTTCTGTCCGACGCCGCTCGCCGGACGCGGGCTGATGTTCGTCAGCGAGCGTACGACGCCCGATGCGAACAACGTCGCTCCTTGCGGCGGCGGCGACATGTATCTCACGCGCCAGAGCCCGGCCGGCGGCTGGAGTGCGCCGGTCAATCTCGGCTGCGCGCCGAACGGACCGAACTTCGCGGGTGCAGAGCGAAGTCCATCGCTCGTGGAGACCTGGTACGGCACGTTCTTGTTCTATTCGAGCACCGCCACGAGCGGCAATCACGATATCTACGTCAGCAAGCTCGGCGCCAACGGGCAATTCGGCCCCGGCCGCATCGTCGAGCGCCTGAGCACCGCCGACGCCGATCTCATGCCGACCGTTCGCTTGCGCCGGGACGGGGCTTTCGAGATCGTGTTCAGCTCGAATCGGGCGACGTGGGGTCCGTCGAGCGCGCAACCCGCGTTCGGCGCGCAGGACGTCTACACCGCGCTGGCCTGGTTCCTGCCGCAGGCGTGGACGCTGCCGCGCAACCTCGGCAGCAACGTCAACACCGCGAGCGACGAGCAACGCTCGACGATCTCCGCCGACGGCGAGCGGTTGTACTTCGGCCGCAGCAGCGTCGGTGTCCCGAGCGACATCTACGTGAGCGAGCGCCAGTAAGGCGCTTCGATTGCGCCTGCGCGCGCCGTGCTGCGGCGCGCGCAGCTCTCATAGCGCGGCCACGTGGGCGCCGGGGAGGTGTGAGGCGCGGCGCTTGGCGAATCGGCCGCCGCAGTAGCCGCCGGCGATGCGCGCTGCGATTGCGGACACGAACAGCGTGCCGAATGGCGCTCCGCTCAGGACCAAGAACACGAGCTCGATAAGTGCGACGGCGACGCCGAGAGCGACGCCGTTGCGCTCGTGTCCGGCGCCGACACCGCGTGCGACCCACCAACCCCCGAGGAAGCAGAAAACAAAACCGGCCGCGGGGCCAGCCCAGACAGCGACGCGCTGCATCTCGAATATGCGCGCCCTCACCGTAGCGTCGAACGTTGCGAACGTGATGATCGTGGCTGCCATCATTCCCGCAACGGCGAGTAGCTCGGCGAGCGGCACGGCAATCAGCAGTCGGCGAGGTCGGAGCAGCATCGAAGTCCTAGAGCACCACCGGGTTGATCTCGGCGTTACAGGTGTCCTCGACGAACGGCAGCGGGCTGCGCGGCGTGACGTCGGTACCTCGGTAATCGCCGATGAAGTGATCGGGATCGGTGGCCGTGTACTCGCGAGTCAACACGGTGCCCGCCGCGTTCAAAGCGAAGCGCTCGACGACGTGCAGGTCTTCGCCATGCGCGATCTCGAGCCCGAGCATGCCCGGCAAGAATCCCACGGTGTCGACGACGAGCACGTCACCTTCCCAGCGGCCGATCGAGTGGCCTGCCCGGCTCGGTTCGATCGTCGGCGGATGAGCAGCGTTCAAATGGACCGTGCGCGCGAGGCCCGGCTGGCCGTATTCGATCGTCACGACGTCGTCGTTCTGGGTGATTCGATTGACGAGTGTCTCGATGTACCAATTGAAAATGATGCTGGTCGGCAGGCATTGAAATTGCGGAAGCTGGTCAGCCGGAGGCACCGCCGCGATGCCGCGTTCGGTCAGCCTGATGGGCTGGTCGAGCCATGGGAGCACCTCCGGGGCGATGGCGCCGACGCTCAAGCGATAGAACATCGCGACGATCGCCAGCGGGCCGAATCCCTCGGAACCCGGCATCGCCAAGCCGAGCTGCGGGACCGCACCGGGCTCGAACTGGTCCGCGACGCTCGCGGGTACCAGTGTGCCTAGGCGGCCGCGCGGATCGGTCATGAGCTGCTGCTCGACGGCCCAATCGCCTGCAAGATTCGGCACGCCGCTCGCCATGCGCGCGAACGTTGCCGCGGGAGCCGCGGGCGCAGCGGCTCCGCCCTGCTGTGTGTAGCGATCGAGCGTCTTGCCGTCGGCCAACACGAGCGTGTTGACGTAGCAGGCGAGCGGGTTCACGCGATCGGGTGCGCCCTGAACGGTGATCGGCGCGCCGACAACGAACAGGTCGGGCGTCCAGCCGGAACGGCGCAACACGGTGGCGCCGCGCATCTCACATCGATACTCGATGGTCGCGCCGTCGGCATTCGGCGCGTTTACGCGCAACCATGCATGCGGATTCACGAAGTCGATGCCGGCGATGGTGCCGACGATCTCGACGTTGCGGTTGAGGTCGAACGTGCCGAACGAGTGGTGAGCGTCGGCGCTGCCCCAAAGGTAGAGGCAGCCAAGGCCCGTCAGGAGCGACGCGCGTGAACGCGAGAGCATGATCGGTACCAGTCGGGGGACGCCGAGGTACGTTACCCCCGCCGATACGCGTCCGCAATCTTTAGTCGGCCGTGGCCGCGTCGATGGCGCGCAGGTAGTCCTCCGCCATCGGGCGGTGACGCGGCACTTCGGCGGCTTGCTCGAACCACGTTCGCGCTTCGTCGAACTGCTGCTGCCGATACAGCGCGACGCCCATCAGCAGGTTCGCTTGGCCCTCGTCCGTCAACGAGCCGCGGCCCATGCCGGCATGCAGTGCTGCAACCGCGGCGGGCCAGTCCTCGCGTGCGACGTGCACGATGGCGAGGCGCACGTAGGCGTCCCCGGTGCTGGCAGCGCGCGCGGCATTCTCGAGCGGAGCAACGGCTTTGTCGGGCTCGCCGGCGTTGAACCACGCCGTGCCGAGCTTCGTGTAGGCGGCCTCGTCGCCGCGCACGACCTGCTGCGAGAGCGCTTGCTCGAGCACCTCGGCGCTTTGCTGCGGCAACCCTCTGTTGATCAGCAAGTCGGAGAGGCGCCGGAAATCCGCATCGTCGCTCAAGAGCTCGACGTTCTGTGCGAGCCGCATCGTTGCGAGCGCGTGGTCGAGGTCGCCGACCTTCTCGTACGCGACCGACAGCTCGAGCCAATAGATCTTGTTGCCCGGCGTTCTCTCGATGAGCTTCTGCCACCAAGGGATCGCCGCGCGATGATTCTCGCTGCGCTTCAGCACGTCGGCGACGAGCTCGAGCCAGCTAACGGGCGCGTCGGGCGCCAGCGTCGCCGCGCGCTCGGCGGGCAGGCGTGCTTCCGCATAGTTGCCGAGCTGGTAATGAGCGAGGCCGAGCAGATAGAACGCCTCGGGCACGGGCTCGGGATGGTTTGCGATGAAGCCGTCGAGGATCTCGACGGCGCGGGCGTAGCTCTTCGCCTCGATGAGCTCCGCGGCGTCGTTCACGGCAAGGTGCGGCGTGAGCTCGATCAGCGTGATTCGCGGCTGCGGCTCTTGCGCGCTCGCCGTGGAAGCGAACGCGAGCGCGACGACGGCGAGCGCGGCCGCACACGTCGAGCTCCGCGCTTGCAAGCGATTCACTGGCGCCGACATCCTTTTCTCGCCGTCTCGAAGCCGTCGAACAACCGGCTCGCACCCGCGCCGGCGAGCGTCTCGAGCCGGTGCGGCTGACCCTTTTCCACCGTGTACTGCGCGACGCTGCCGCGGGCGCGGAGATCCTCCGCTTCCTTCTCCATCTCGCCGTGCCAGCGGTACTCGTCGTTCTCGCCGATGTAGAAATAGGCGCAGATGCCCTCGAGCGCGCGCAGCTTCGCCGGGCTCGGTTGCCACAAGTAACCGGGGAACGCCGTCGCCGAGAGAAAATACTGCGGAAACTTGGCTGCGACGTGCATCGCGGCGATGCCTCCGTTCGACGGCCCCGCGACGTGGAACTTGCCGGCTTCGATCTTGTGGATCGCGAGGATGTTGTCCAAGAAGTCGGGGAAGATCCGGTCACCGTCGTAGAAGAAGAGGTCGCCGTCGGGGGCCGCGGGGCCGATCACGATGTAGCCGCGCTCCTCGGCCTCGGCCTGGAAGTTACGCGCGAGCGCGCCGTCGATCGTGCTCATCGTTTGCGGGCCGCCGCCGAAGACGAGAATCGCAGGGTAGGCCTTGGCCGCGTCGTAGTCGTTCGGCAGCACGAGCTTGTAGCTCACCGTCGTGCCGGCCACGCGCATGATGCGCTCGGTGACTTCCGCTCGAGTCGACTGCACTGCGAGCGCTGCGAGCGCGCAGAAGACTGTCGCTCGGAGGACGCGCATCATGCGGTCGCCCGCTCGATCGCGCCGAGCAGGCGCTCGTATAGGCGGCGCTCCACAGCAAGCACTTGCGCTGCACGCTCGTCGTCGAGCTCGTCGCCGGCTTCGAGCCGCTCGGCCATGTCGCCCAGGTGCGCTTGCTCTTCGCCGAGCACGCGTTTCAACGACAGCGCATGCCGCGCTCGCTTCAGCGCTTCCTCGTACAACCCGTAGAACCACAAGGCGCGGAACTCGACGATCATCGACATATAAAGGTAGGCCGCGCGCGCGCTGCGCGTTGGCCCAAGCGCGTGCACCGTCGCCCCTTCGAGCCGTTGGAAATACATCCGGGCGGAAGAGGGCGCGAGCAGATCGTCGGCGACGTACTCGAGCGCACGCTCGGCCGTCTTCTCGGCCTGCCGTTTCATGAAGAACGCGTGGTGCGCTTCCTCGGCGACGTGCTTCAGCGTCGCTTGATCGATGGCCGCCGAGTGTTGCGTGGCCATGATCTTGTGGCTGCCCATGTGCTCGAGCAGTGACAGCGTGTTGAGCATGCGCGCGTGGCGCTTCGGCTCCGCGATGAGGGAGTCGAGCAGCGCGCGCGTGCGCGCGACTGAGATCGGCGTTGTCGGCGGCGAACTGAGTCAGCGCGCCATCGAGCCACGACAGCGCCGGCGCGGGTTCTGCGTGCTCGAGCATGTTCTCGAAGATCGTCCTGCCTGCGGTAGCTCGGGGCTGCTAGTGTATACGGCAGGGAAGGGGGGAATCATGCTACGCCACGTTTGGTTCATCGCGGTTTTCGCTGCAGCGCCGCTCGCGGCGCAAAAGTCGGGGCCGCAAGGCGACACCTGGGAAAACATAGCAAAGCTGCCGGACTTCAGCGGCTTATGGGAAGTCACGCGCGGCGGCGGGCCGCGCGGCGGCGGCGAGCCGCCGGCGTTCACGCCGGAGTACGCCGCGAAGCTCGCGGAGTTTCAGGCGGCCACGCAGCGCGGCGAGATCGAGGACGGTCCCACGGCGAACTGCGTGCCGAACGGCATGCCGGCGATCATGACGCAGCCGTATCCGATCGAGATTCTGTTCACGCCGGGCAAAGTCACGATCCTCATCGAGGCGTATGCGCAGTGGCGGCAGATCTTCACGGACAGCCGCCCGCATCCCGAGGATCCCGATCTCACGTTCAACGGCCACTCCACCGGCCATTGGGAAGGCGACACGCTCGTCGTCGACACCGTCGGGTTCACGACGGACACGTCACTCGGCAACCAAGGCCAGCGCCACAGCGAGAAGATGCGCATCGTCGAGCGGTTCCGCTTGGCGGAGCCCGATCGCTTGGAAGTCGTGACGACGATCTCCGACCCTGAAGCGCTCACGAAGCCGTTCACGCGCACGGCCGCCTACGGCCGTCACCGCGACTGGACGCTCGCCGAGTACGTGTGCCAGCAGAACAACAGAAACTTCACGACCGACGACGGCAAGTCCGGCATCGACTTGAGCTTCGAGGAGAAGTAAATGATGCGCAGAACCACGAATCGCGCTCGCTCCCTGCGGCACGTAACCATGGTGCTCGGCAGCGTCGTCGGCATCCTCACGCTCGCAGCGTGGACGTCGCGCGCCGAGGCGCATCACTCGTTCAGCGTGTTCGACACGCAGACGAACAAGGACCTCGAAGGCGAAGTCATCGAGTTCCAGTGGACGAACCCGCACACCTTCTTGTGGATCAACGTCACGAACGCCGACGGCAGCAAGACGCGCTGGGGCCTCGAAGGCATGAGCCCGAACTATTTGGGCCGCCGCGGCTGGACGAAGAACACCTTCGAGCCCGGCGACAAGGTCAAAGTCGTCGTCTGGCCGCTG
The DNA here is from genome assembly GCA_963714705.1 of uncultured Gammaproteobacteria bacterium. Lineage (GTDB taxonomy): Bacteria > Pseudomonadota > Gammaproteobacteria > Steroidobacterales > Rariloculaceae > FEN-1219. Next base: position 967,541 of record CAVQPJ010000013.1, on the reverse strand, counting down.
AAGAGCGGCGAGCCCGGCGGCACGCTGCAGCGCGCGACGTTTCCGGACGGCACCCAGGTCGTGAACTTCGGCGGCACGGGCGGCTAGCCAGCGGACTAGGGATTCCGCGCGCGCTCTACTAAGATCGCGCGCATGCGCCCAATTCGACTTCCGGCCGCTGCGAGTCGGTTCGAGGAAGATCGTGACTAACGCTGTGCCAGCGCTGCTCGGAGCCAGTATCTGTCTGCTCTACGGAGCCGCAACGTGGGCGCAGCCTCCCTCGCTAGGCGAGGTGGACGGCGCATGGGAAGGGTCAGTAGTAGTCATCGGAACCAACTACGAAGATCCACTTGGCCGGTTCGCTGCCGGTGACGAATTCGAGCTGCGAATCGAAGTCTCGGCCGACGCCGCCAGGGTTTTCGCTCTCTTATCGGAATGGCACGAGCTACGCGTGCGGCGTGTCGTGCGCAGCGGCCCGAGCGCCATGGTCATTGCCGATGCGCTTTCTGAGCGCGCAGCGGAGACTTGGGCGCTCAATGTCACGAAGAGAGACAACACATCGATCCTGGTCGCCATAACCCGCTCCATCAGGCCGCTCCGCGTAGCCGACGAAACCGCGCAGGCTTTCGCGATGCAAGCGGTCGGTGAGCTGCAAGAGAACGAAAGTGAGCGCCAGGACGACGCTGTTCGATAGAAGCGTTCTTCGAGCGGCGTTGCTACTTGTCGCGCTGGCCTATCTGTTACCGATTGCCCGGGCGCAGCAGGAAGTATCGCCTTACGCGGGCGAGTGGAGGGGCACGATAGCGCCTGTCGAACTGTACGGCCTCTCTGGCGACGTTATCCAAGAGTTGAGGCTGGAGTCATGGAGTGAACCACGAGAGTTTCTCATCGACATCTCCCGAGCGTGGGGGATAGCCGTTTATGTTCCTCAACCACGAAATCCACGAAGTCGGCAGGCTACGGCATGGCGACGGCAAGAATTCTCTTGGGTGTCAAATCAACTCGGAGGAGACGGCTTAGTCGTTTACACCCACATCACCAATAGTTGTTGCACTCATGTTTATGTGTTCAACATCGCGCGAATCGGTCAGGACTCGCTGTTGGTCCAGTGGTCGTGGGTGGGGAACGACCGGCGCTCGGATCCAGGGGAGGACGTCAGCAGGTGGGCTGCGGTCGGCCAGGGCGAGTTCAAAAGACAGGGAAGGCGATGACCAACGGCTCGACCGCGCGCCGGCAGCTAACGTGGTCTAGCAGCTCTCACTTACGCGTCAAGTCGTAGGCGGCCGCGGCAGCTCGAAGCCGATCGTGCTCGCAGGTGCGCGGCCGGCGCTCGTGTGGACTTCAGGCACGCCGTCGTCGCCGACGAGCCAGACTTCCCGCGCGCCGGCGGTGAGATAGGCCGCGATTTTCTCCGCCATCTCGGCCTGCGTATTCCTCGGCGACAGCACCTCGACACAGAGATCTGGTGCGACGCGAAACTCGTTCTCGCCTCGGTGACTTGCCATGAACTCGGCTGAAGCCCAGACGACGTCGGGAATCCGCATGCCGATGTCCGTTTCGATCGGACACTCCGTCAACGTCGTGCCTTCAGGCCGCTGCCGATCCAGCTCGCGAGCGACAAAAAACTGAAGGAAAGCGTGACGAGTCGTCGGCGGACTCACTTCGATTACGCCCTTCTCGTTGAGCTCGACTTTGAACGGGAGCGCAGCCACGAGCGGATCGAGGGCCAGCTGCTGCCAGCGCCGGCGCAGCTCCGCCCGCGTCACGCGGTAGGTCTTCGGTCTCGCGGCGGTCGCGTTCATTGTTCACCCGAGAAGCAGGTGGTTTGATTCTGCGCGCCCGGTTTGATCGCGCGCAACGCCGAAATCCGGCTGATCTGGTCAGAAATGTCTCGCAAGCCCCCGGGCCGTCTCGCGCCGGGGCGGTCGAAACCCGGTGTCGTGACATGGAGCGGGTGCACTCCATTACAATCCCGGCCAGGCGCCCGTAGCTCAGTTGGATAGAGCATCAGGCTTCGAACCTGAGGGTCGGGAGTTCGAGTCTCTCCGGGCGCGCCAATTTCTGATGGTCTCCGCGAGACGGCGGTCGAGGTCGAGGTACTTAGGTCGCCGCATCGCTGAGCACGCGCGCGAGCGCCTCGATCCGCAGCAGCGCCATCATGTCGTTCTTACGCGAGGCGTGCTCCATCGCGGCGAATAGGTGAGATTGCTCGAGCTCCAGCCGCTCCGGGTGCTTCTCGAGCATCGTCACGTAGTGCGTAAAGACGCGGTCGGCATCGGGCTGGGTACGGCGCGCGACAGCGTGTCGAACCACCGCGTGCAACGCATAACGTTCACGGACCGGCTGCAGCACCAAATGCCAGCGCTCGAGCTCGCCGACCGCCGGCCCGAGCTTCGTGGTTCGCGCAAGCTTGGCCAGCGACACCGCGTCCACATGGTCGCCCTCGACGTGCGCGAGCACGGCGAGCGCGCGGCGCGCCGCGACGCTCAAGCGCGGCCAAGCCCAATCGATCAGCAGCGCGATCTCCGGTAAGTCGTCCTCGTGCTCCAGCGTGCGCACTTGCGTCACTCCGGCGTCGCGCAAGAACTGGCCGAGCGCTTTCGCGCTCGCAGCGCGCGACTTTACGATGCCGTCGGCGATGTCGAGCGCCAGCGGGTTCCAGCGCAACAGGCGGGTAAGCGCGGCCACGCGCGGAAACGCACTCGTGCCGGAGGTGACGAGCGGTGCAACGACGGGAAAGGTGAACACGCCCGCGAGCAGGCAGCGGCGAGCGGTGATGACGAAGGTTGCCTGAGTATCGGAGAACGTCCGGAACAAGCGCTCCACGGCAGTGTCGTTTTCGTGGTTGTCGAGCACGATCAGCCGCTGCGGGCCGTGCGCGAGGAATTCCTGCAAGCGCTGCACGCGGCCTTCGCCGCGGCCGGTGCCAAAGCGCAGCGCCAGCATCTCGCTCAAGGTATAGAAGCCCCAGCTCGCGGAGCGGAACCAGTCGACGCGGCCGCCGAACGCGGTGTGCAAACGGTGACCGAGCGCCGTCGCCAACATCGACTTGCCGCTGCCGCCCGGGCCGATCAATGCGACACGCGTGGGCCGTGTCGCAACGATCGTACGTGCGAGCGTCTTCAGCTCGGCGCTGCGTCCTTTCATGCCGCGGGGACGCGGCGGAAAAATCGAGCCGCGAGAACCTCGCGCGACTTCGGTAGTGCGCATACGTGATGATGCCAACCGCTTACAACCCGAGAGGGCTGGTTGCGGCTAGTTGGCTTCTTTCCTGGCGACGCTGGCCCAAAGCAGCTCGCCTGAGCTGGCCAAAGTGACCGAGGCCGCGTTTGCGATACTCATTCCGTTTTTCGCGCCGAATCCGTCGACGTTGATGACGTCGCCATTTTTCACTTTGTCGCGTCCCCAGCCGAGCCGGAGCAAATCGTTGATACCGACGAGCTCGATCGCCCAGCTCTGGACGCTGCCGTTGTCGTTCTTGGCGTCGATGAAGAGCCACGCGTGCGGATTCGTCCATTCGATTTTCGTGACGGTGCCCGTCAACTTGACGGGCCGGTTGACGTCGAACTCCGCGGCAAACGAGTGATGTGAGGCGGCAGGTGAGGCCGCGAGAAGCCACGCGACGCCAACGACAACCAGCGGCACAACTCTCATGTCCGGGCTCCTCACAAATCTAGACCGGCTGTCGATACCGGTGTTAGAGATCGGCTACGATGGCTTCAATGCTAGCACCAACCTTTCGGCGGGCAGCATGAAACCAATCGCGACGTTGGTCCTGTTGGTGTCAGCAATTTCAGCCACAACAGTGGCCGCACAGTGGCTGACACTCGCTACGCCCGGCGTCCCTCGCACGGCCGACGGCAAGCCGGATCTTTCCGCGCCCGCGCCGCGCACGGCCGATGGCCGTCCCGAGCTGACCGGGTTATGGCGCGGCGCCGGAACGCGTGGTGACTTGCGCGACGAGAGCAAAGTCCAGGCGTGGGCGCGCGCTGCGATGGCCGAGCACGAAAGCAACTATTACAGAGACGGCCCTCACATGCGGTGCCTGCCGCAGGGGCCGAGCTACATCGCGGGTGCGGGTGGCGGTGGCGGTAACATGCGAAGGATCGTGCAGAGCCCGACGGTGGTCGCGATTCTGAACCCTGACACGACGTATCGTCAGATCTTCATGGACGGCCGAGCGCTCGAGCCGGATCCGCTGCCGATCTGGCAGGGCTACTCCGTCGGCCGTTGGGACGGCGACACGCTCGTCGTCGAGAGCAACGGCTTCAACGACAGAACTTGGCTGCACGCCGAAGGGTTAGTGCACACGGAGCGCCTCCGCATCACGGAGCGCTACCGTCGCCTGGACTTCGGCCACATGCAGGTGGACGTCACGTACGACGATCCCGGCACGTTCGACTCACCGCTGCAGGTAGTCGTCAATCTGGAATACGCGGCGGACGACGAGATGCTGGAGCTCGTATGCAACGAAGCCTCCGAAGGAGGCGTCAAGCATTGGGTCGGCGACAAGACTGCAGACGGTCACGCAACGGCGGTCGAAGTCGCTCCGGAGATCCTCGGCAAATACATTGGAAGGTATGAGGGTATTTGGCTCAATAACCCGACCAGGGTCGAAGTCACGCTCGAAGGCGGCGCGCTGTCGTTGAGTCGGAATGGCGGCGAAAAGAATCAGCTCGTTCCGCAGTCCGAGACCACGTTCGTATGCCCCACCTGCCAGTGGGGCCAGCCGTACGTGTTCACGCGCGAGGCCGGCGGGATGGCGACCGAGGTCCGCGAGGTTCAGGTTTCGGGCGCTTGGATCTTCAAGCGCGTGCAGTAACAACGGCAACCATTGGCTGACGGTTCTTTACGCTGCTAACACGCAAAGACTTCCTCCGGTTGGCCGGGCTCGCGGCCGTGTTGCCGTATCGCCGGCTGATCGCGCAACGGGAACCGGACACGGCCGTCGTCAACGACGTGCACTCGAAGCTCAACGAGACGCGCGTCGCTCGCATCGAAACACCCGAGTCGGCCGATGCGGTGCGGAATCTGTTGCGAAGCGTCGGCGATGCAGGGGGCAGTCTGTCGATCGCCGGCGGCCGGCACGCGATGGGCGCGCAGCAGTTTTTGAGCGGCGGCGTCTTGCTCGACACGCGCCGGCTGAACCGCGTGCTCGGCTTCGACGCCGAGCGCGGGATCGTCGAGGTCGAAGCCGGCATTCAGTGGCCGGAGCTGATCGAGTATCTGTTGCGCGTCCAGCAAGGGCGCTCGCTGCAATGGGGGATCGCGCAAAAGCAGACGGGCGGCGATCGCTTGACGCTCGGTGGCACGCTCGCCGCGAACGCGCACGGCCGCGGTCTCACGATGAAACCGATCATCGGCGACGTCGAATCGTTCGTGCTGATCGACTCGGAGGGAAATGCGCGCACGTGCAGCCGCACGGAGAACGCCGAGCTCTTCGGGCTCGCGATCGGCGGTTACGGGTTGTTCGGCGTCGTCTATTCCGTGCAGCTTCGGCTCACGCGGCGCGTGAAGCTCGAGCGCGTCGTGGAAGTCATCGACGTCGCACAGGTGATGCCAAAGTTCGAGCGGCGAATCGCGGACGGGTATCTCTACGGCGATTTCCAATACTCGATCAACGAGGACTCGCCGGAGTACCTCCGCAAAGGCGTCTTTTCGTGCTACCGGCCCGTGCCGCCGGAAACGCCGATGCCCGAGAGCCAGCGCGAGCTTTCGGACGCCAATTGGCGCGAGCTTCTCTACCTCGCGCACGTCGACGAGCAGGCGGCGTTCGAGCGATACGCGAGCTACTACTTGTCGACGTCGGGGCAGCTTTATTGGTCGGATACGCACCAGATGAGCATCTATCCCGTCGACTACCACGACGCGCTCGATCGGCGCACGAACGCGGCGCAGCGTGGGACGGAGATGATCACGGAGATCTACGTGCGGCGTGCCGATCTCGCCGCGTTCATGGCGGACGCGGCCGAGGACTGTAGACGAAACGGCGTGCAGAACATCTACGGGACCGTGCGCCTGATCGAGCGCGACGACGAGTGCTTCTTGGCGTGGGCGAAGGAGCCCTACGCGTGCATCATCTTCAATCTGCACATCGAGCACACGCCCGAGGGTATCGCCCACTCGGCGGAGGCGTTTCGGCGCTTGATCGACCTTGGGCTAGAGTACGGCGGCCGGTACTACCTGACGTATCACAAGCACGCGACGCGCGGGCAGGTCGAGGCGTGCTACCCGCAGTTCCCGGAGTTCTTGCGGCTCAAGCGGCAGTACGATCCGCGCGAGCTCTTCCAGAGCGACTGGTACCGGCATTACCGGGACATGTTCGGCGCGAGAGCCTGAGCGATGCAGCTCACGGAAGTCTCGACGATGCTGACCGACTACCTGCTTGCCGGGGTCACGGCGGCGCTCGGGTTTGCGCTGTTTCGGGCCGCTCGGGGCCGCACGGCCGTTTCGATCTTCGCAATCGGCTTCGCGGCGCTGGCGATCTCCGCGGCGGCTGGCGGCACCTATCACGGCTTCGCGCTCGAGCTATCGCCAGGCGCGCTCGACGCGCTGTGGACGACCTCGACGTGGACGGTAGGCATCTTCAGCTTCTGCATCGTGACCGCGGCGGCGATCGCCTACACGCGCGGGCCGGCGCGGCTCGCGCTCCTTGCAACGGCCGCGGCGACGCTGCTCGTGTACCTCGCGTGGATGAGCACGCACGACCACTTCCGCTTCGTGATCTACGACACGGCGTTCGCGATGCTGCTGCTCTTGGGGCTGTCGCTGTACGGTTATCGCGGCGGCGCGCGCGGCGCGGGCTGGCTGCTAGCCGGCATCGCGGCGTCGGCCGCGGCTGCCGCTGTTCAGTACGCCGGTTTCTCGTTGCACACGCACTTCAACCACAACGATCTCTATCACGTCGTTCAGACCGGCGCGATGTACTTGTTCTACCGGGGCGCGCTCGGCTGAGGTCGTTCGAACGTGAGCTCGGTGCAGGCGTCCGGCGAGTACGGCACGTCGGCAACTGCGAGCATGTCGCTGCCGCTGTACGTGCCCGCGAAGTAGGCCGGGTCGTCGGCTGTGTAGCTGCGCACGAGCGTGGGCCCGGCCGGGTCGAGTGAGAAGCGCTCGACGACGTGCAAGCGCTCCGTATGCAGAACCGGCGGCGACAAGACGCCGGGCGCGAAGCCGACGGTGTCGACGACGAGCACGTCGTTTTCCCAACGGCCGATCGAGTGACCTGCGCGCGACGGCTGGATCGTCGCCGGATGCTCGGCCATGTTCAGGTGAATCGTGCGCGTGAAGCCGAGCTGGCCGTATTCGAGGGTGACCGCGTCGGCCGTTTGCGTGATGCGATTGACGGCGCCGTCGTAGGTCCAGTCGAACAGAATGCTCGTCGTCTCGCAGCGCATGCGCGGGTTGTGCTGCGGGTTGTACGTTTCGAACGCGTCCGCCTTTTCGCGGCCGGCCGGCGTGAGCGCGACGTCGCGCGTGCGGTACTGGCGCGCGTTCTCCGCCGTGTTCGCGCCGGGCTCGAAGCGCTGCGCCTGCGAGAGCGGGACGAGCGCGCCGCCGCGGCCGCGCGGATCCGTCATCACGAGCTGCTCGGGCGCCCAATCCCCGGAGAGGTTCGGCTCACCGGAGGGCAAGCGCGCCGCGCGCTCGACTGCGCGCGGTGCAGGCGCGCTGGAAAGCTGGCCGTAGCGGTCGGCCGAGCTGCCGTCCGCGAAAACTATCGTCGAGAGGTAACAAGAGCTCGGGTCGTTGCGATCGGGTGCGCCCGTGATCTTGACGGCTTCGCCCGGCTTGAACATCTCGGGCGACCAACCCGAGCGGCGCAGCGTCGTCGCCGAGCGCATCTCGCAGCGCCACGCGACGGCTTTGTCGTCGGCACCGGTCACGTCGAGATAGAGGTACGCATGCGGGTTGACGAAATCGACGCCGGTCACGACGCCCGTGATCGCGACTTCCTGTCTGGTATCGAAAGTGCCGATCCCGTGATGGGCAGCCGCGGGGCTCGCAACGAGCGCGGCGGCAACGAAGAAGCCGGTACGAGCTGTCATCTTCCCCTCCGGAAAATGCTTAGCCAGCGGCCTCCATGGTAACAAACACCGACTCTCACTCCTGCGCGGGCAAGATCGTGAGCGGCCCGTATTCGACCTCTGCGAGCCGTCGTTGACACCCCGGCGGTGCGCGACAGATCATTCTCGCGCGCCGGAACGATCTCAACCAAGCACCCGGTGCGCTGCACATCATGATGCGTCGGCTCGGGGTATGGCTGCTCGCACTTTCTCTCGGCGCCTGCGGCGGCGGGGGAGGCGATTCATCCCACTCTCCCGGAGCACAAGCCCCCCCGAACCGCTCGCCCGTTTTCGTGAAGGCAGTCGTCGACCCGACATTCGTCGAACACCACCCCGTCAACTTCGACTTCACACAGGGCGGCACGACGTACGTGGATCCGGATGGCGACGCGCTGACCTACCGCGTGACGATTACGCCTCCTTTGGCCGGGCTCGGCGTCGCCGGTACGCGCATCGCGGGCACTCCGGCAGAGACGGGAAGCGCACAAGTGGTGATTGAGCCCACCGACAGCCGAGGGGGCGGTGCCCTTTCTCATTCTTTCTGGGTGAACGTGGTGGGGAACCAGGACCCCGTCGTCACCGTGCGGAATCTCGCGCTGCTCACGACGCCGGGCGCGCATGTCAACCACGATCTGACGCAAGGCGGGCGTACGTTCAGCGATCCGGACGGTGACTCGCTGACCTACGAAGTCAAGGCGATCCACGCTGCGCCGAATGTCGTGCCGAGCGGTCTTCGCGTCGTGGGCTCGCTCGGGGCTGTCGGTCTCGCGACATTCAAGATCACTGCGTCGGACGGTTACGGCGGGACCGCCGTCGACGAGTTCCGGGTGGCAGCGGTCGCGCCGGAGCCGGGTGTGCCCACGCTGCCCACGACGATGTACGCTTACACCAACGCGAGCCTGCCGCTGCCGTTCGATTTTAGGTTCTCGACAGAACACTTCGGGCCGTTTTGGGATAGGACGGCGCGAACGTGGCTCAACCCGATGACTGACGCGGGAGCAACGCTCGGCCGCGTGCTGTTCTACGACAAGCGCATGTCGATCACGAACACGCATTCGTGCAGCTCGTGCCATGTGCAGGCCAACAACTTCGCGGCGCCGCAGCGGTTCAACGCCGGCGTGATGGGCGTGCCGCTCTCGCGCAACTCCATGGCGCTCGGGAACGTGCGGTTCAACCTGAATGACACATTCTTCATCGATCAGCGCGTACGTGCGCTCGAAGACCTGATCGCCTTGCCGATCGAGGAGCCTCTAGAGCTCGGCAACCTGATGCCGATGCTCGTCGACAAGCTCCAGGCAACGAGTTTCTATCCGGCTTTGTTCCAAGCGGCGTTCGGTACTCCCGTGGTCACGGAAGAGCGTATCCGCTTGGCTCTGGTCCAATTCCTGCACTCGATGATCACGTTTCGCTCGCGATTCGATGCGGCGTATCACGGGATGAACATGACTGACCCCGACATTCCGCACGTCGTGTTCACGCCGGAGGAGCAGCGCGGGGCCGATATCTTCTTGCACATCTCGGTCTCCTCGCCCCTGCCGTGCACCGGTTGTCACGCGACCGGGATGCAGCTGATGGATTTTCCGTCGAACAACGGGCTCGACGTCATCTCCGCCGATCCAGGCAACTTCGGGATCTTCCGGGCGGCGTCGCTGCGCAACATCGCCGTTAGCGGGCCTTACATGCATGACGGACGCTTCGGCACGCTGCGCGAGGTCATCGAGCACTACGACCACGGCATTCAAGACACACCGCAACTGTCGGCTCAGTTGCGTGTCGGCGACGCTGGCCCTCCCAAGCGCATGAATCTCACCGAGCAGGACAAGGACGCGCTCGAGGCATTTCTTCACACGCTGACGGACACCACCTTCCTGACGGATCCGAAGTTCTCGGATCCATTTCCGTGAACGCTTCAGGCCAACAACCACCGCTTGATCACGTCGATCTGCTTCGCATCGCGTAGCGCCGGCGCGTGCCCGACACCCGGAAACTCGACGAGCTCCGTCTTCGGCCCCTTCTTCAGCATGCGCTCGACGATATCGCGTGACAGCACGTCCGACTCCGCGCCGCGTAGCAGCAGCACGGGGCAGCGAATCTCTTCCCACACGGCCCAGAGGTTCAGATCTTGCGGGTTACGCATCGGCGCGACGATGTCGGGATCGTACGTGAGCGTGAAGGCGCGGTCCTCGATGCGTCGGCGCACGCTGTGGCGTGTGAGGTCGGCCCACTGCATGTCGGTCAGCGGGCCGAACATCTTGTAGACGCGGCGAAAATACTGCTCCGCTTCGCCCAGCGACTGGAACGACTTCTCGATGCCGACGTACTCGAGCATGCGCTGCGGCGCGGACTTCGGCACGAACGCGCCGGCATCGTTGATGACGAGGCGTCGGATCGGCGAGTTCGGCTGCGCGGCCAGGAACATGCCGACAAACCCGCCCATCGACGTGCCGACCCAGTCGTACGTCTCCTGGCCCAAGCGCGCCATCAGCGCGACCATGTCGCCGCAGTAGGTGGCGAAGTTGTATTGCTGCTTGTCGGCGAGCCAGTCGCTGCGGCCGCGGCCGACGACGTCGGGGCACGCGACGCGCCGCTCTTGCTCGAGCGCTTGCGCCAGCGTGTCGAAGTCGCGCGAATTGCGCGTCAGGCCGTGGACACAGATGACCGTCCGCGCGCGGTCCGTTCGGCCCCATTCGTTGTAAGCAACGTGATGAAAACCACGGCTCGTCAAGCTCAGGAAGGATTTCTCGATCAAGGCGCCTAGGACTCCGTCAAAACACCGCGGCAGTCTAGACGCTTGGCGCGGAATGCGCTGCGCCGGCGTGCCCCCAGTTGGTGCCTGACGGCTGATTATGCTCGGCGGTCAACGGAGGCCGCTCGAGAAACGGGGGACACGGATGGCGCGTGGCGCCAGCCGTGTCCCCAGCCGCTAACGGGAAACGCGCAGATCGAACCGATCGAGATTCATGACCTTCGTCCAAGCCGCCACGAAGTCCTTGGCGAACTTCTCCTTCGCGTCCGCGCTGCCATAGACCTCGCTCAGCGCGCGCAGTTGCGAGTTCGAGCCGAACACGAGATCGGCGCGCGTGCCTGTCCACTCGACCTTGCCCGTCGTCGCGTCGCGCGCCTCGAACACGTCCTTGGCGTCCGACGTCGCCTTCCACGGCGTGCGCATGTCGAGCAGGTTGACGAAGAAGTCGTTCGTCAGCGTGCCGTGCTTCTTCGTGAGCACGCCATGCTTCGAGCCGCCGAAGTTCGCGCCGAGCACGCGCAGCCCGCCGACGAGCGCCGTCATCTCGGGCGCGGTCAGCGTCAGCAACTGCGCCTTGTCGAGCAGCAGCGTTTCGGCGGGAAGCGAGAACTTGCCTTTCGAGTAGTTGCGGAAGCCGTCGGCTGCCGGCTCGAGCACCTTGAACGACTCGACGTCGGTCTGCTCTTGCGAAGCATCCGTGCGGCCCGGGCTGAACGGCACTTTGATCTTCACGCCGGCCTTGCTCGCGGCCTGCTCGACGGCTGCTACGCCCCCGAGCACGATGAGATCGGCCAACGATACCTTCTTGCCGTTGCCTTTGTTCTTGTTGAACGCGGCCTGGATGTCTTCGAGCTTGCGCAGCACCTTCTTGAGCTTCGCCGGCTCGTTGACTTCCCAGTCCTTCATCGGCGCGAGCCGGATGCGCGCGCCGTTCGCGCCGCCGCGCATGTCCGAGCCGCGATACGTGGACGCGGACGCCCACGCCGTGGACACGAGCTCGGCGACGCCGAGCTTCGTCGCGAGGATCTTCTTCTTCAGATCCGCGATCTCCTTGTCGCCGATGAGCTTGTGATCCAGCTTCGGAATCGGGTCCTGCCAGAGCAGCTCTTCCTTCGGCACCTCGGGGCCCAAGTAGCGCGCGCGCGGACCCATGTCGCGATGCGTGAGCTTGAACCAGGCGCGCGCGAACGCGTCCGCGAATTGCTCGGGATGCTGATAGAAACGCCGCGAGATCTTTTCGTAGGCCGGGTCGAAGCGCAGCGCGAGATCCGTCGTCAGCATGTTCGGCGCGATGCGCTTCGACGCGTCGTGCGCATGCGGCACCGTGCCCGCGCCCGCGTTGTTCTTCGGCCGCCACTGCTGCGCGCCTGCGGGGCTCTTCGTGAGCTCCCACTCGAACTCGAACAGATGCCAGAAGAAGTCGTTGTTCCACTTCGTCGGCGAGCGGGTCCAGGTGACCTCGAGCCCGCTCGTGATCGCATCGCCCGCGATGCCGCTGCCGAACTTGCTGCTCCACCCCAAGCCTTGCGCCTCGAGGTCGGCGGCTTCTGGGTCTGGACCCACGTTGTCGGCAGGGCCCGCACCGTGGGTCTTGCCGAGCGTGTGGCCGCCCGCGATCAGCGCGACGGTTTCTTCGTCGTTCATGGCCATGCGGCCGAACGTTTCGCGGATGTCGCGCGCCGCGGCCACGGGTCCGGCTTGCCGTTCGGGCCTTCGGGGTTCACGTAGATGAGGCCCATCTGCACGGCCGCGAGCGGGTTCGCGAGATCGCGCTCGCCCGAGTAGCGCTTGTCGGCGCCGAGCCACTTCGCTTCCTCGCCCCAGAACACGTCCATGTCCGGCTCCCAGACGTCCTTGCGGCCGCCGCCGAAACCGAACGTCTTGAAGCCCATCGATTCCAGCGCGACGTTGCCCGTCAGGATCATGAGGTCGGCCCAAGAAATCTTGCGGCCGTATTTCTGCTTGATCGGCCAGAGGAGGCGGCGTGCCTTGTCGAGGCTCGCGTTGTCGGGCCAGCTATTCAGCGGCGCGTAGCGCTGCTGACCGCGCCCGCCGCCGCCGCGGCCGTCACCGGTGCGATACGTTCCCGCGCTGTGCCAGGCCATGCGGATGAACAGCGGCCCGTAGTGGCCGAAGTCCGCGGGCCACCACGGCTTCGAGTCCGTCATGAGCTTGCGCAGATCCTTCTTGAGCGCCTTGTAGTCGAGGCTCTTGAACTCCTTCGCGTAATCGAAGTCCGTCGCCCATGGGGTCGGACTTCGCTGAGTGCTGGTGCAGGAGCTCGAGCGGCAATTGGTTCGGCCACCAGTCGCGGTTCGAGATCGCGCGGCCGGAGCGATTGAAGGGACACTTTCCGCCGTCAGCCATGGCTGCTCTCCTTGTGATTCGTATGGCGTACAAAATAGGCGAGAACGAGCGCACGAGACAGTCGTATTTTCCGATGGGGTCGATAGCTGGTCTCTATGGATCAAGAGGCTATTGACCGGAAGGGTTTGTGATACCCGTGCGGGCGCCGCGTATATTGCTGCGATGGCAATCGAAACCGAGCTTCCGAACCGGCTTTTCATGAGCGTGGCCGCTGCCGAGCCCAATTGGGACGCGGTGTATGCGGAGCAGCTCCCGCGTGTCTTCAACTTCTTTCGTTACCGCTTACGCAACGACGCGCACGCCGAGGATCTGACGTCGCGCACGTTCGAGAAGGCGTGGTCCGCGCGCGCACGGTACCGGCGCGATCTCGCGGGCTTCTCGACGTGGCTGCTCAGCATCGCGCGCAACGTGGCGGTCGATCATCTGCGCGCTCAGCGGCCGCATCTGCCGCTCGAGGCGGCGGAAGAGCTGGCAGCGAAAGACACACCGCACGACGAAGTCGCACGGGACTCGGATCTCGCCCGCCTCGGTGCGCTTCTCGAAAAACTTCCGCAACGCGAGCAAGAGCTCGTCGCCCTGAAGTACGGGGCCGAGGCTACGAACCGCGCCATCGCCGAGCTCACGGGTTTGAGCGAATCGAACGTCGGCACGATCTTGCACCGTGTGGTGCAAACGTTGCGCCGCGACTGGTAACCATAGAGGTACCGACAATGGACGACCAATTCTTGCGCGATCTCAAAAAGCAACCGAACCCGGAATTCGCAGCGCGACTGCGCGCGACGTTGCGTGCCCTCCCTCCCAACGCCGTCGCGCGCGTCGCGCCTGCGGCCGACTTCAAGCGGTGGTTCGCGGCCGCCGCGTCGATCGCCGTCGTCGGCTTCGCGTTCACGTTGCCGCCCGTGCAGGCCGCGGCCGAAGCGTTTCTCGATCTTTTCCGCGTCAGGCAATTCACGGGCGTGGCGTTCGACCCGCAGCGGCTCAGCACCTTGGAGTCGAGCGGCTTCGACGCCGGAGGCGATGTTCGGCAAGGTGGAGCCGCTGACGACGCCGTCGGAGCCCGTCTCGTACGCGACGGCGGCGGACGCCGGCGCGGCCGCGGGGATTCGTGTGCGCACGCCGGCCTGGATCCCGCAGGGCTACTCGAGCACCGGTTTCATGGCTTCGTCGGAGCAGGCGGCGCGCATCACGGTCAACACGGCCGGTCTTCAGGCCCTGCTCGACACGCTCGGGCTCGCCGACGTCGAGCTGCCCGACGGCCTCGACGGTCAGACCGCGACGGTGCGCCTGCCGCCGATCGTGACGCAGAGCTTCGTGAACGGCGATCGCAACGTGCTCGTGATTCAAGCGCAGAGCCCCGACGTGTCGTTCCCGGCCGGGCTCGACCTCTCGAAGCTCGCGTACGCGGGGCTCCGAGTGCTCGGCATGTCGCGCGACGAGGCTTACCGCATGTCGGTAACGATCGATTGGCGAACGACGCTGATCGTGCCGGTGCCGTCCAAGGCGGCGGCCTATCGGCCCATCAACGTGGCTGGCAACGAGGGTCTCCTGATCGAAGGGCTCCGGCAGAACGAGCGGCGACCCGGCAGCATGCTGATGTGGTCGGCGGGCGACGAGACGTTCGCGGTCGTGGGGCCGGTCAGCGGTGAGGAATTGCTCGAGATCGCGCAAACTCTGCAGTAGATGCCGGAATACGCGATCGAAACTGCGGCGTTGCGGCGCGAGTTCGGCCGCAACGTCGCGGTAGCAGGTTTGTCCCTCGCCGTCCCGCGCGGCGAGGTTTTCGGCTTCTTGGGGCCGAACGGCGCAGGCAAGACGACGTCGCTGAAGCTGCTGCTCGGCCTCGTACCGCCGACGTCGGGCAGCGGCACCGTGCTCGGCGCGCCGCTCGGCAACACCGAGGTTCGCGCGCGCATCGGCTTTCTGCCGGAGCATTTTCGTTTTCACGATTGCCTGAGCGCGCGCGAGCTGCTGTATTTTCATGGCCGCTTGCTGGGGTTGCCGGCGCGCGGGCTCGAGACGCGCATCGAAGCGCTGCTGCTGCGCGTTGGGCTCGACGACGCCGCGCATCGGCCGCTGCGTACGTATAGCAAGGGCATGACCCAGCGCGCAGGTCTCGCGGCGGCATTACTCGGCTCGCCGGAGCTCGTGTTCCTCGACGAGCCGACGTCGGGCCTCGATCCGCTCGGCCGCTTACTCGTCCGCGACGTCATCGACGAGCTGCGCGCCAGCGGTGCTTCCGTGTTCTTGAACTCGCACTTGCTCGGCGAGGTCGAGGCCACCTGCGATCGCGTCGCGTTCGTGAAGAATGGTGTCGTCGTGCACGAGATGGAGCTCGCGAGCGCCGAGGGCACGCTCGACGTCGAGCTGCGCTTAGGCCGCGTCGACGATGCGCTGCTCGAAGGCCTTGCGGCCTTTGGCACCGGGATCAAACAGGGCGAGGGCGATGCGCTCGTCCGCATGCGCGCCAACGCCGAGAGCGTGCTGCCCGAGCTCGCGCGCTGGCTCGTCGGCCGTGGCGTTGCGGTCTACGAGCTGCGCTGCCGCAGAAAGACGCTCGAAGAGTGGTTCGTCGAGGTCATGGGCGAAGATCAGAGGCCCGGTTGACGACATGCGCGGCACGCTGCTCATCGCCCGCCTGACCTGGCTCGAGACGCGCCGCCGGCGCATCGCGCTCGCGGCGCTCGTTTGCGGCCTGTTGTTCCTCGCAGTGTTCGCGAGTGCCATCTACTTCGGCTTTCGCCACGCCGCCACGGAGGGCGGTAGCGCCGTGGAGATGCGCATCGCCGCGACTGTGTTGACGGTGGCCGGCCTGTACGTCGTCAATTTCCTCGTCACTGCGGTCGCGATCCTGCTGCCGATCGATTCGCTGTCCGGCGAGATCAGCTCGGGCGTCATCCAAACGCTCGCGTCGAAGCCCGTCGACCGCGCAGCGATCGTCGTCGGCAAGTGGCTCGCGTATTTGGGGATGACGGCCGCGTATCTCGTGCTGATCGGCAGGCGGCGTCGTGCTCAGCATGCGCTTGTTCGCGGACTATCAGGCGCCCGCTGTGCTCGTGCCGATGGGGCTCATGTTGCTCGGAGCCGCGGTGATGCTGTCGATCACGATCGCCGGCGGCGTGCGATTCACCACGATCACGAACGGCATCGTGGCGTTCGGGTTCTACGGCATCGCGTTCATCGCGGGCTGGATGGAGCAGATCCTGAGTCTGTTCCAGAACTCGACGGCGCGCTACGTCGGCACCGTCGTGAGCTTGCTGAGCCCCTCCGACGCGATGTGGCGGCGCGCCGCCTACGAGATGCAACCCCTGGCGTCGGTCGTTTTTCAGAACGGCCCGTTCGGTGTGGTCTCGGTGCCGAGCGCCGCGATGATCGTGTGGGCCGTCTTGTTCGTCGTCGCCGTGCTCGCGTTCGCAGCGTGGCTGTTTCGCCGCCGGCCGCTCTGAGGCTCAGGGAGTCAAGACCTCGAGCGCTTCCGGCCCGGCGAGCACGATCTGCGCGTTCGCCTGTCGGTCTTTCCTTGCCGCTCCATTATCATGCGTCGGAAGGAGAGGGGTCATGTGCCGCAACATCAAGACGCTGTTCAATTTCGCCCCGCCGGCGACGGAAACGGAAATTCGGGCCTCGGCGCTGCAGTTCGTGCGCAAGCTGAGCGGCTTCAACAAACCGTCCAAGGCGAACGAGGACGCGTTCAATCGCGCGATCGTGGAAGTAACGTCCGCCGCGTCCAGGCTCATCTTTTCGCTCGAAACGACGACCGCACCGCGTGACCGCGAGGTCGAGGCCGAGAAGGCCAAGGAGCGCGCGAAGGCGCGCTTCGGCTGATTCGCCGGGAATTTGAACGATGGCCGTCGTCTACGATATCGAGCACAGCACCACCTATACCTACAAGAAACCGGTGACCTTCGCTCAACACCGGGCCTTGTTCCTGCCTCGGCTCGGGCACGGCGGGCGTCTCTATAGTTATTCGATAACGGCCAGTGTGCCGACCGCGGTTCGTTGGATCAGGGACGCACTCTCCAACAACGTGGCTCTGATCGACTTCCTCGAGCCCACGGCGGAGCTAGTCGTGACGTTCAAGTTCCGAGGGGCTCACTACGGCGCGCAGGGCATTGCGGAATTTCTCGTCGAGCCGAGAGGCCAGGTGTTTCCGGTCCAGTACACCCCCGACGAGTGGACGGACCTCGCCGCGTTCATGCGACCTCATGCCGATGACCCGGATGGCAGCGTCGCGGCGTGGGGCAGGAGCTTTCTCGCCGGCGCCGCGAACGACACGGGGAAAGTGCTGCGCCAGATGATGGATACGATTCGCGACACCTTTGGCTACCAAGCTCGCGAAGTCGAAGGTACGCAGCTGCCGGGGGAGACTCTGAAGCTGAAGTCCGGAACGTGTCGCGACTTTGCGTGGCTCATGATCGAAGCGCTGCGCGCGCTCGGGCTCGCGTGCCGCTTCGAGTCCGGCTATCTGTACGACTCGAAGCTCGACGGAGGCTCCGTCGCAATGACGGGGTCCGCGTCGACACATGCCTGGCTCACGGTCTATCTTCCCGGCGTGGGCTGGCTCGATTGCGACCCAACCAACCGCATCTCGGGCGGGTTCGAGCTGATCCCGGTCGCGATCGCGCGCCATCCGGCTCAGGCGAGCCCTCTACAAGGCTCGTGGTTCGGAGCGGCGAATGACTACGTGGGGATGAACGTGAACGTGTCGATCAAAAAAGTCGCGGACATCGCCGCCGCTCCGGGCGGCTGAGATGCTGCGTCATCCATCACGACACCGATCGCCATGAACATCACCGCAGAAATCATCCCCTATGTGCTGAGCACGATCGGTGCGCTGATACCGATCGTCAATCCGTTCGCGACGGCGCCCATGCTCGTGAGCATGACGACATCGTTCACGGATGCGGAGCGCCTGGACGTCGTTCGTCGCGCGTCCATCTACATGTTCTGTATTCTCGCCGCATTCCTCGTGGCGGGCGGTCTGATCATGCAGTTCCTGGGGATCTCCATTCCGGGGTTGCGTATCGCGGGTGGGCTCGTCATCGCGGCGGTGGGCTTCCGCATGCTGTTTTCGGTTTCGTCGAGCCCAAGCGACAGCGCCGAGCCGCCGCCAAAACGCGACATTGCGTTCACGCCGCTCGCGATGCCGAGCCTCGCCGGCCCCGGTTCGATCGCCGTCGTGATTGGAATGTCCACGACTGCACAGGCAACCGATTCCGTGATTCTGCTTCACGCGTTGATCGCCGTCGGGATCGCACTCACGACGGTGTTCTGTTACTTCGTGCTAAGAAGCGCCACCCGGCTCGCGCGGGTTCTCGGGCCGAGCGGTGTCAGCGCCATGACCGGCATCATGGGCTTCCTGTTGGTGTGCATCGGTATCCAATTCGTCATCAACGGCGTGACGGACCTACGCGGTGCGCTAGGCTCCTGAGCAACCGTCGGGCGGCTGACACCGCAAGCGGCTCGCATTGCGCGCGCCGAGCGTGGAGAATGAGTCGGGGTCGAAGGAGATCAGCTATGAGGCGAACTGTATTGACCGCGTTCACGGGTGGGTTGCTCGCGCTCGCCGCCGCGGGGGCGACTTCCGCGCATCACTCGTTCGCGGCGATCTACGACATGAAGCAGCCGATCACCGTGCACGGTGTGATCGTGCAGGTACGGCTGACGAACCCGCATTCCTGGTTCTACCTCGACGTGAAGAACGAAGCCGGCGAGGTCGAGCGTTGGGCGTTCGAGGCGGGCACGCCGAGCGGCATGATTCGCAACGGCTACAAGCCGAACATCATCACGACCGGCGCCGAGGTCACGATCACGGGCTTCAGGGGCCGCGTCGAGTCGGAGAACATCGGCATGTTGCGGCAGCTCACGACGGCCGACGGCAAGGTCTACGGATTGTTCGGCCCTCAAGAGGGGCCCGAGGCGCGCTGACGCTCACGACGGTGGCGGCTCGAACGGAGGATCGCTCATGAATCGTGCTGTGACAGGTTCCATCGCGGCGTTGGCGGCCGCGTTATCGCTGTGCCTAGCGCCTGGCGTGGCCGCCGCGCAAGGTCAGCCTGCCGGTACGCCGGTGGGAGACGTGCCGCGCATGGCCGACGGCCATCCCGATCTCTCGGGAGTGTGGTGGGGCGGCGCCGACGTCGGCGGCCGCCGGCCCGGCGGCGGCGCGGGCCGACCGGGCGGACCGGGCGGGGCAGGCGGCACGCCGCCGCCCTCTTTCACGAGCCTCTACCAACCGTCGGCCGCTGCGCGCGCCGCCACGCTCAGCGACCAGGACGACCCCACGCTCAAGTGCGTGCCCGTGGCCTTCGGCACGTTGAACGTCCGCTTGTGGAACGTCGGCGCAGTAGGCCAGATCATCGCGACGCCGAAGATGGTGGTCATGCTGTCGGAGACCTTCCACGACTATCAGCTCGTGCCGACGGATGGCCGTCCGCACCGCGACGACGCGCCGCCGACGTACCGCGGCGATTCTGTCGGCCGCTGGGACGGCGACACGTTCGTCGTCGACACGACCAACTTCACCGACGACACGTGGATGTTCGCGGAAGGCAGAGTGTCGCATCACTCCGACGCGCTGCGCATCGTCGAGCGCTACCGGCGCGTGGATGCGAACACGCTCGAGATCGAGGCGACGATCGAGGATCCTAAAGTCTTGACCGGACCGTGGACCGCGCCGAAGCAGACGTTGCAGCTCGCGCCGTTCGATCAGCTGTTGTCGCTCAATTGCTCGAGCGTGGAAGCACCGGCGATGATCCAGAGCGCGTCGGAGCGCGAGAAGTAGCCCCACCGTCGACCGCGCTTCTTGACTGCATCACGCCGCGCGGACGATCCTCCGCGCAGGGCGGCAATCTGCCGCAGGAGCAGGTCGATGCGTCACGCTCACGTCCGCCGCGCTAGCGCGGCCGCTCTCCTCTCGCTCGCGACCGCGGCGGCCTACGCCCAGCCGTCGTGGCCGCTCGACCCGGCGACGCTTCCCGCCGCGATCACGGGCATTCCGCCCGGCGTCGGCTGGCCGTCCCCGCCTCTTGGCGACGGGCCGTTCCTCGTCGAATCCGTGCGGCCCGAGCACCGCACGCTGCGCGTCGTGGTCGTGGCGCGCGGTCTCGAGCAGCCGTGGTCGATTGCGTTCCTGCCGGACGGCGACATGCTGGTCACGGAGCGGCCCGGGCGGTTGCGGCTGATTCACGACGGCGCGCTGGTTTCCGATCCGGTTCGAGGTGTCCCCGCGGTGCGCGCGCGCGGATTGCAGGGCTTCATGGACGTCGTGCTGCACCCGCGCTTTGCGGACAACCGCTTGGTGTATCTCTCGTATCACCGCCCGGCTGGAGAGGACGCAGGCGAAACGGTGCTGGCCCGCGGCCGCTGGGAGAACGGCGCGCTCGTCGACGTGCGCGACATCTTCGAAACCGGCACGATCGGGACCGAGGGCTCGCGCATCGGCTTCGCGGCCGACGGCATGCTGCACATGACGATCAGCGCGCCGGGCGTCGGGCCCGACGTCGTGCGCTCGCAGGACCCGAAGGACTACGCCGGCAAGACCATCCGGCTGCGCGACGACGGCAGCATCCCGCGCGACAACCCGTTCGTGAACGATGCGCGCTACCTGCCCGCGATCTACACGCTCGGGCATCGCAACGGCCATTCGATGGTATTGAATCCGTGGACGAACGAGCTCTGGGCGACGGAGCAAGGCCCGAATGGCGGCGACGAGATCAACGTGCTCAGGGCGGGGGCCAACTACGGCTGGCCGCTCGTGAGCTATGGACATGTCTACAGCGGACCGATCGTGTCGCAGAACCCGACGCGCGAGGGCATGACGCCGCCGCTCGTCTTCTGGGTGCCGTCGATCGCGGTGACCGGCATGACGTTCTACCAGGGCGATGTCTTCACGGCCTGGCGCCGCAGCGCATTCGTCGGCGGGTTGCGCGAGGGCGAGGTGCCGCGCACGGGGCAGCTGCAGCGCATCGAGTTCAACGACCGTTGGGAAGAGATCCGCCGCGAGCCGCTGCTGCGCGAGTTGAAGCAGCGCATCCGCGACGTGCGCGAGGGCCCCGACGGCCTGCTCTACGTGCTCACTGCGGAAGCCGAAGGCGCCGTGCTTCGCATCGAGCCGGCGACACCTGGCCAATCGCAGTGATCGTGGGGCCGTTCAGGACCTATTCACCGCAGGACGTTATCCTTGGCGGCATCGGAGATTGAATCCGACGCCGTTGCAGGGAGCTCGATGATCGGTCGCGTGCATGCGTTGCGTTGCGCAATCGCGCTGTGTTGCCTCGCTGCGGGAGGTTGCGCGGCGGTGCAGTCGCAGGTACCGACCGCGGCCGCGGAGCTACCGCCGGCCGCGGGGCCTGCGCCCGTGATCAATGAGCCGGCCGCAGCGCCGGTCCCTTCCGCGCCGGTTCCGCAATCAGCCCCGGCACCCGCGCCCGTGGCCCCAGCGTCGCCGCCGGCTCCGGCCGCCACGCCCGTGCCGAACTCCTCGGCGTCCGCCAGCACACCGCCGCCCGCGACTCGGCCGAACACGCCGCCGGCGACTCGGCCGAGCACGCCGCCGGCTCCGCCACCGGCCGCAGCGCCTCCGCCGGCGGCTGCGTCGAGGCCGCCCGCTGCTGTCACTCCGGCGCCAACAGCGGAGCCACCGCGCGCCGCGCCAAGTCCGGCTCCGGCGGCGCCGCAACCCTCCGCAGCGCCGCTCGATTTCACGTCCCTCGTCACGCGACTTCGAGACACGAAGGCGATCGGCGTGCTCACCAAGATCTCTGTCAAGAATCAGTCCGACGACCTGCTCGAAGAGTTTCGCGCGTACCACAGGCAGCAGGCCGCGATGCCGCTTTCCGAGCTGCGCCGCTCCTACGACATGCTGCTCCTCAAGCTGCTTGCGCTGTTGCAAGACGGCGATCCGCCGCTTGCGAAGGACATCGACCGGTCGCGCGCCGCGATCTGGGAAATCCTTGCCGACCAGAAGAAGTTCATAGAATCCAATTTGATGGCAGGAGCATGACCCATGACCAGACTCGAACGAGCGTTAGTCCTGATCGCCGCGGCAGCAACGTCGTACACGGGCACGTCGGTCGCTCAAGATCAAGACATCAGCGACGCTGACGACCTGACGGCTGTTATCGCTTTGCAGGCGAAACCCTGCGGCAGAGTGGTCAACGCCGAGAAGAGGGGCGAGAACGATTACGTCGCGACGTGCCAGGACGGCAATCGCTATCGCGTTTACGTGAAAGACGGCCGCGTTATCGTCGAGAAGATCGCCTGATCTCCCGGCGACGCAAAAGACGGGTCACGCAGGATCAGCGAGCCGCGTCACTCCCTGAACTTCGGTGCGTTGGAAGTCTCGAGCGCGTCGTGCGCGGCCTCGAGCATCGCGAGCACCTGGCACGGACGCGAGAGCGCGAGCATCGCTTGCGTGCGGATGTTGAGCCACTCGATGTTCGGCTGAAACTCGTCCATCGGAAGGGAGTTGAGCGCCTTGATGCCCGCGAGACACTCGCCTTCGGCCCGGAATCTCGCGAGATCGTCGTCGCTCATCCTTACGGATGCGTGCCGTGCGCTGATGGCGGCGTAGCTCAAGGCCGGGTCGTTCTGACCGACCGCGGTCGAAGAGACGAGCAGGCTCAAGGTGATCGCGGTGATTGTCGTTCGCATGGGTCCTCCGGCGATTCGAGTGAAGGCGAGGAGGGCTATGGTCGTTCGAAGCGCTCGTGCGCTTCAAGCGTTCATTTGACGGCCGTCGCCTCGATTTCGATCATGAGCCCGGGGAACGCCAGCTTCGTGACGCCGAGCAACGTGCCGGAAGGCTGACACGCAGCTGCCGTCAGGCGGCTCCCGACCACATCCGACGCGCTCAAGAATCCATCGACATCCGTGGTGTAGTAGTTGAGTCGCACGACGTTCGCGAGCCCGAAGCCCGATGCCTGGAGCACGGTCTCGAGGTTCCGAAACGCTTGCTCGATTTGCTTCCGCATGTCGCCGACGTGCACGGGCTTGCCCGTGTCGTCCACGGAGGCCTGCCCGGCGCAGTAGAGCACACGGCTCGCGTTCGACACCTCGATAGCCTGCGAGAAGGCGTATTGGTCCTGCCACTTCCAAGGGTTCACTTTTCGTTGTTCCACGCGTTCGTCCTCGCAATCATCAAAGAGGCGCGAGCGGATTGTCGCGTTGCTTGAAAGTCTGGTCGAAACGATCCGGCCGAGCTTCGATCTGGATACGGGTCTAGGAGGGTCTCCATCGAGGGTATGGCGCGACATCGAGATTCCTCCTTCCGGTGCCGGCGATAGTACGTCAGTCCCTTCTCCAGGTATCGCCGGCAACTTGACGCTTTCCGAA
Organism: uncultured Gammaproteobacteria bacterium; assembly: GCA_963714705.1. Taxonomy (GTDB): domain Bacteria; phylum Pseudomonadota; class Gammaproteobacteria; order Steroidobacterales; family Rariloculaceae; genus FEN-1219. The sequence continues at coordinate 944,051 of CAVQPJ010000013.1, read as the reverse complement.
CGCGGCTCATACTCCGCATGTTCGCAATGTCCACGGGGGAAATTCAAATGATCGGGCGCTACATCGGCCGTAAAACGGCCCTGAGTTCTTTCGTATTCGCCGCATTGGGGACTACCGCGCACACCGGGGCGTTCGCCCAGGAAGACGTGCTGGAAGAGATTACCGTCACGGGCTCACGTATCGTGCGCCGCGACTACTCCGCGCAGACACCGATCGTCACGGTGGATGCGGAGGCGTTCAGCCAGCGCAGCAACTTCGGCCTCGAAGCGACGCTGAACCAGTTGCCGCAGTTCAACATCGCGGGCTCGCAGTCGCAGTTGAGCGAGGCCAATACGCCGTTTCCGTCGGCCAGCGCGGCGCCCGGCGCCGCCACGCTCGATCTGCGCGGCATCGGCACGAACCGCACGCTCGTGCTGCTCGACGGGCGGCGCGTGCAACCCGTCAACGGCCAGCTCGTCGTGGACGTCAACACCATTCCGTCATCGGCCATCGACAGGGTCGAGGTCATCACCGGCGGCGCAGCGGCAGTGTACGGCGCCGATGCCGTCGCCGGCGTCGTCAACTTCGTCCTGAAGCGGGACTTCGAAGGCGTCGACTTCAACGTCCAGTACGGCATGAGCCAGGAGGGCGACGGCGACGAGATGCTCGTCAGCGGGCTGTTCGGCACCAACTTCAGCGACGACAACGGCAACGTCATGCTCGGCATCGACTATGCGCGCCGGGAGATCATCTACGGGCGCGATCGCGACTGGGTCGTCGACGGTTGGAACGATCCCGGCACGAATGCCGGCGGCATCGGCAACTCGAACATGTCGACGTTCGTCGTCGACGGCTTCAATGCGCCGACGGCCGGCTGGCTGCCCCCGGCCACCAACTACGTCATCGACCAGAACGGTAACGCATTCAACTCCCTGAACCCGAGGGATCCTGCCCACCCCTATACCGGGCCGATCGGCGGCGACGGTGCGACGACCTTCAAGCTCAATCCGGACGGGTCGCTCGGCTACATCGATCGCGAGCACAGCTATCTGCAGCTGCCGCTCGAGCGCTATTCGATTTTCGGCTCCGGCCGATATGAGCTCACGGATAACGTCGAGGTGTTCTCGACGGCGCGTTTCTCGGAGACCTTCGCACGATCGTACGGCTTCGTGTCCAGCGCCTTCAACGTCTGGTCGCCGACGGTGCCGTACAACAGTCTGTACGACGATCCGAATTCCCCGACGTTCATGCAGCATCCCGCGGGCGTGGCGCGACACCCGGTCACTCCGCAGCTCGGTGCGTTGCTGAGCTCGCGGCCGACTCCGAACGCTCCTTGGACGTATGCCGGTGGTTTGGACTACATCCCGAACTTCGTGACCGAGACCACGAGCAACGTCTATCAGCTGATCGGCGGCGTGCGGGGCGACTTCGCGGTCAACGAGCGCGACTGGAACTGGGAGGCTTCGTATTCGCACGGTAAGACGACCGTCAACGCGCGCCAGCCGGAAGGCTTCCCGTATCAGCCGAGAATGCAGAACCTGTTCAACGCGGATATGTACGGACAGAACTTCGACATCAATACGTTGCCGGGCTTCTTCCCGCTCGCCGTCACCGGCCATTGCACGTCGGGCCTGCCGATCTTCAATGCGAACGGCACCGTCAACAATACGCCGTCGGTCTCGCAGGACTGCGCGGACTACATGGTGCTGCGGATGAACAACATCACGACGCTGACGCAGGACATCGTCGAAGCCAACGTCTCGGGCGGGCTGCTCGAGATGTGGGCGGGCGAGCTGCTGTTTGCGGCCGGCACGGCGTATCGCGAGGAGCAGTTCGCGTTCGATCCGGACTCCGGTTTCAACGCGAACCAAGACCGCCCGAGCGTCATTCAAAACATCATCCTGCCGGTCTCCGTCGAGGGCTCGACCGACGTGACTGAAGTCTACGCGGAGCTCGCGATACCGCTCGTCAGCGATCGAAAATTCGTCCAGTCGTTCGAGATCGATCCCGGCGTGCGCTGGTCGGACTACAACACCGTCGGGAACATCGAGACGTACAAGGTCCTGTTCGACTGGACCGTCAACGATCGGCTCCGATTCCGCGGCGGCAGGCAGTTGGCAAACCGGGCGCCCAACGTGACGGAGCTGTTCACGCCACGGGGCGGCAGCGTGCTCGAGGGCAACGCGCAAGACGCCTGCGGCTCCTGGCCCGCCACGCAAGTCTGGGGCAACGTGCCGGGGAACCCGAACAGGTTCAACCTGCAGACCCTTTGCCAGCAGCTGATGGTACGTGACGGCGCTCCGCCGTCGCTGTACGTGCCCGGCACGGCGAGCGCAGACGGTTGGATGTACAACGTGTTCGGTGCGACGTTCAACTTCCCGTTCTCGATCGGCATCACCGAGGGCAACCCCAATCTCCAGTCCGAAGAAGCGGACACGATGACGTTCGGCATGGTGCTCTCGTTCGATACCGTGACGTTCTCGGCGGACCTGTTCGACATCGACGTCACCGACGCGATCGGCACGCCGGCGTTCGCTACGATCTACCGGCAGTGCATGGATCCGGCGTTCAATCCGCTGGTCGCATCCGCGCCGGGATCGGTTACCGGTGCCCAGCTCGCGGCAGGCAATCCGTTCTGTTCGCTGATCAACCGCGAGTACGTCGGTGCCACGCCGCAGCAAGGGGCGACCGGCGCCGCTCGCACCTTCGATGCGCGTTACTTCAACCAGGGCGGGCTCGTCGTGAAGGGCCTCGATCTGCAGCTGGATCTGAATTTCGACGTCGGTGGGGCAGGACGGCTGAACACGAACTTCCAGGCGACCGTGCTCGACGAGTATTCCGAAACGGCGTTCCCGGGCGCCATTCCGGTCGACTACACCGGCACCACGTTCAATTCCTCGTTCGACTACAGGGTTTTCACGACCGTTCGCTATCAGCGGTCGGCGTGGGGCCTAGGTTTGCGCTGGCAGCACTTGCCGACGCTCGATCCGCAACCAGGGGCTTCCACGGATCTTCGAACCATCGACGCGCACGACCAGTTCGACCTCTTTGCCGATTGGACGTTCCAGGAGCGTTACCAGCTGCGCGCCGGCATCGACAATCTGACGGACGCGGAGCCGGAGGTCGTCGGGGCGACCTCGACGAACAACGCCCTTGGCAGCACGAGCATCAACTACGATCCGTTCGGCCGCCGGTTCTTCGTCGGCCTGACGGTCGCGTTGTAACGCAGTGGTGCAATAGGGCGCGCTCGCGCTATCGGTCCTCGGGCGCGCTGGTGCCCGGGCTATGAACGGACACACCCACGCCCCGTCGCGGGCGTGGGTGTGTAACGAGACCTAAGCCGGTACGCCCTTCGGCCAAACGAAGTCGGGACGCAGCCCCTCGTTGACGGGGCGGCCGTCCGACGGCTTCTTCACACCCGACTTCGGATCGTAGAACGCGTGATAGGTCGGGTTCGGAATCTTCGTGTGACCCATGAGGTTCGGCACGATCACGCGAATGCGCTTCTGCTTGTCGTCGAGCATGATCGGCTTGCCGCATTTCGCGCACATGCAGAGCTCGAGCGGCCCCTTCGGATTCTGGTCGTTGAACGGCTGGCGCTTCAGTCCCGCCATGTTGTCGACCTTGAGGTCGCCGTGATTGAAGAACGCGACGTGCGTCGTCGCTTGCCCTGTCACGCGCTTGCACACGGAGCAGTGGCAAGTGTGATTGTCGATCGGATCTTTATCCGACGTCGTGTGAACGTGATCGCATCCGCCAGAATACTTCGCCATGGTTCGTCACCTTAATGTTGTTGATGTCGAATAGCGTCGACCTTTGCAGGGCCGGCGACGTGCTCCGCGATTATATAGAAGCCCTCACGCGTTGCGCGGATTTCCGCTATTGGCGTGGTCTCGCGGGCAGCCGTCGGTAGCGTCGCCGATGGGCGATGCGCGCGAAACTCGGGGTTGCGGCGAGCTTGGGGTCGCCGATAACATCGTGTTTCCGCGGGCGAGGCCGTCGCCGACGCCCTCTAGCGCGGGCTCCACCACTGTGGGTTCGGCAGCTCGTCGAACACCTTGCGAAGCTGCTGTCCCCACGATCTCCTGATCGAGCTGAAGTACGCGTCTTGGTCGTCGATGAGCTTGTGCTGGTCGACGACGAAGCTGTCGGCTCTATAGCAGACGAGATCGAGCGGCAAGCCGACGGACAGGTTCGATTTCATCGTCGAATCCATCGAGACGAGCGCGCACTTCGCGGCTTCTTGCAGCGACAGGCTCGCCGTGATCACGCGGTCGAGGATCGGTTTGCCGTATTTCGCTTCGCCGAGCTGAAAGTACGGCGTCTCCGCCGTCGACTCGATGAAGTTGCCGACGTTGTAGACATTGAAGAGCCGCGGAGGCTCGCCGCGAATCTGCCCGCCGACGATGAGGCTCAAGTTGAACTCGAGGCCGAAGCTCTGCATCGCCGCCGAGTCGTGCCGGTACACGCCGCGCACCGCCTCGCCGGCGACGGTGGCCGCGTCGAACATCGTCTTCGCGTTCCACAACGTCACGCCGCGGGAATCCGGCTGAAACGCCGAGTGCAGAGCCGACAGCACGGCTTGCGACAACGCCAGATTGCCGGCCGTCTGCACGATGAGGATGCGCTCGCCGGGCCGCTCGAACCGGTGCGTCTTGCGGAACGTCCTCACTTGGTCGACTCCGGCGTTCGTGCGCGAGTCGGACAGGAACACGATGCCGGCGTCGAGCTTGATGCCTACGCAGTACGTCATGAGGCCATGGTAACTCGTTGACGCCGGCGCGCCCCATGATCTGCGCCGTCGCCGGCTCGGCTCGACGGCTTGGGTGTCCATGGGTGCGTGGTATGCTCTGCGCGCTTCGCGTTTCCGCGTCTACGGCCTGGAACTTCAACTTCAAAACAAGGGGGCTGTGCCGTGAGAGAAATCAACTACACGCCGCCGAGCTCGAGCAGCGTGTTCCGCTTGGGACTCTGGTTGCTCGGCGGCTTGCTGCTCGTCTACCTCGTGTTCTCTTCGTGGTACATCGTCGATCAGGGCGAGCGCGCCGTCGTGCTGCGGCTTGGCGCGACCGTCGGCGAAGCGGGGCCAGGCCCGCACTTCAAGGCCCCGTGGGTCGACACCGTTCGCAAGATCACGGTGCAGAACCAGAACCGCCGCTATCAAGCACTCGAAGCGTATTCGCGCGATCAACAGCCGGCGAATCTCACGGTCAGCGTCACGTTCGTCGTTTCCGATGCGAGCGCCGTCTATCAGCAGTACGGCGATCTCGAAGGCGCCATCATGCGGCTCATCGACCCGCGCGTGATGTCGGGCGTCAAGACGATCTTCGGCCAGTACGACGCCTCGCGCGCGATTCAGGAGCGCGGGGCGCTGAACAACGACTTCGCCACCGCCGTCACGTCGGCGATCACGGGGCCGGTCACCATCATCAGCGTGCAGATCGAGAACATCGATTTCTCGGACGCCTACGAGCAGAGCGTCGAGCAGCGCATGCTCGCGCAAGTCGAGATCCAGCGCCGCGAGCAAAACTTGCGCACGGTGGAAGTCGAAGCGCAGATCGCGCGCACGCGCGCCGAAGGCGAAGCCGAAGCGATTCGGCTGCGCGGCGACGCGGAAGGCGCGGCGATTCGCGCGCGCGCCGAGGCGCTGCGCTCGAACGCCGATCTCGTGCAGCTGCAAGCCGTCGAGAAGTGGGATGGCAAGCTGCCGACGACGATGGTGCCGAGCACGGCGTTGCCGTTCATCGACCTACAGCCCGGGAATCGAGCCGAGTAGCTCCGGCAAACCTGGAGATTCCATAGGTGAGCTGCCGCGTCGCGCAGCCGCGGTGTTACTTTCCCATCCTCGGCAGAACGTGCAGGGGAGGAACCAATGTTGACGCGACGCGAGTACTTGGCCGCAACGGCGAAGATCGGAGCGGCCATGGCATTGCCGCAGGCGCTGTTCGCGCAGGCCGGCGAGGTCCTGACGCGGCCCATCCCGAAGACCGGCGAACGGCTGCCGATCGTCGGTCTCGGCAGCTCGGCGACGTTCAGCCAGATCGCGGGCGCCGCCGACATCGAAGGGATCAAGGCCGTGTTCACGCGCGATGCTCGAGCAGGGCGGCACCGTGTTCGACACGGCGCCCGGCTACGGCGCGTCGGAGGAAGCGGCCGCGAAGGCCGTCAACGAGCTCGGTGTACGCGACCGCGTGTTCTGGGCGACGAAGCTCAACGTCGCCGGACGCGGCGCGAGCGCCGATCCCGCGCGTGCGCGCGCGCAAGTCGACGCATCGTTCGCGCGTCTCGGCCGCGAGAAGATCGATCTGGTTCAGGTGCACAACGTGGCCGACATGGCGACGCAGTTCCCGATTCTCGAGGAGTACAAGCAGGCGGGCCGCGTGCGCTACATCGGCACGACGACGACGTTCAAGCCGCAGTACGAGACGCTGCTCACGCTGATGCGTAACGAACCGTTCGACTTCATCGGCATCGACTACGCCGTCGACAATCTCGATGCGGAGCAGAGTGTCTTCCCGCTCGCGCAGGAGCGCGGCATCGGCGTGCTCGTCTATCTGCCGTTCGGCCGCACGCGTCTATGGGACCGTGTCGAGGGACACGCGGTGCCGGAGTGGGCCGCACGAGTTCGGCGCGACGACGTGGGCGCAGTTCTTCCTGAAGTTCGCCGCCTCGCATCCGACCGTGACGGTCGTGACGCCGGCGACGAGCAAGCCGCATCACATGGTCGACAACATGACGGCCGCGCGCGGCCGCTTGCCGGACGGGGCGGAGCGCAAGCGCATGGTCGAGTTCATCGCTGCATTGCCCGCGTAGGCAGCGCGCGCCATTTCGACGGGGTCGTGCAGGCCCAGCGCGAGCACCATGCCGGCCGTCACGAACAGGACGCCGACGAGCTGTAGCTCGGTCGGCGTCTCGTGCAGCAACGGGATCGCGATCAGCAACGAGAACGTCGGCACGAGCGCCGCGAACACCGCGCCGCGCGCGGCGCCCAGGATCGCGACGGCGCGCGTGTAGAACAGCAACGCGACGATCGCCGACAGCACTCCCTGGAACACGGCTTGAATGACGATCTCGCGCCACGGCGCGGCCGCGAGATCGGCGCCCGCGAGCCACGCGTAGCCCGGCATGTACAGCACCATCGACAGCACGCCGACGACGGCCGTCGCGTGCAGCGGCTCGACGCGCCAGACGCGCGAGCCGATCGTGTAGCTCGCCCAGAACAACCCGCCGAGCGCGAACATCGCGTCGCCGAGCCACGTGAGCTCGCCGTGATTCGCGAGCCCGTCCCAGCCCAGCGTGACGAGCCCGGCCGTGATCGCGAGCGCGCCGGCGATGCGGCTCGGCGTCAGCGGCTTCCTTGAGGATCAGGCGGCTGCCGAGCGTCGAGCAGAGCAGCATGCAGCTCGGCGTGATGACGCCCATGTGGCCGCCCGGCGCGAACGCGAGGCCGCCGGCCGTCAGCAGCACGTACGGCGCGCCTGCGCCGCAGGCGAGGAACAGCGCGCGCAGCGGGCGCAGATCGCCGAAGCCGCGGCGTGCGAACAGCGGCAGCAGCAAGCAACCCGGCGACGCCGAACCGCAGCGCCGTGATGTCCCAGGCGTCGAGCGCGTTGCTCGCCATCGACAGCTTCGTGATCGCCGGAAAGCCGCCCCAGATCAGCGCAGCCATGGCGCCGAAGGCGGCGCCTGCGAGCGGCGAGGACGCGGGCGGCTCGCTAATCGGCGAGCCCCTGTAGACGCGGCGTTCGAAGCCTTGCAGCGTCTCGATCGCGGCGGCGTCGTAGAACGGCAAGTACTGCATCAACAACACGCCGCCGATGCCGCGCGCGGGGTCGATCCAGAACTCGGTGTTGAAGATTCCGGCCCAGCTCATGCTGCCCGGCGAGCGCGCGAACGGGTCGCTGTGCGGGCCCGTGATCTGGAAGCCGAGGCCGAACTTGTCGCGGCCGGCGCCGAGCGGAAACGGCTCGCTGAGCGCGGGCAGCGCCGCCGGCTGCTGCTCGACGAAGCATGGCGCCGATGTGGTTCTCGCCCATCAGCGCGACGGTCGCTTCGCTCAAGAGGCGCATGCCGTTCGGCGCGCGGCCGTTGTTCAGGAACAGCTGGATGAACTTCGCGTAGTCGGCGGCCGTCGAGTGCAGGCCGCCGTCGCCGTAGACGGGCGCCGTGATCTCGGCCGGGTTCGGCGTCTCGACGAGGCCCTCGGGTGTCGTGCGATGCACGGTCACGACGCGGCCGGCCTTCGGCGCCGGCACCGTATAGAAGGTGTCGCTCATGCCGAGCGGCACGAAGATGCGCTCGGACAGGAACTCGTCGAGCGGCTTGCCCCGACACTTCCTCGACGAGCGTGCCGAGCACGCGCGTGCTCTCGCCGTACGTCCAGCGCGTGCCGGGGTCGTGCAGCAGCGGGAAGCGCGTGACGCTCGCGCCGGGGTCGGCGCCGACGAGCGCGGCCAGCGTCTGGTTCGAGAACGCGTAGCCCAGGCCCGACGTGTGCGTCAGCAAGTGCCGAATCGTGATCGGCGTCGCGGCCGGGCGCGTCGTGTAGCTCTTGTCGGCCGGGTTGAAGTTCTCGATGACCTGCTTGTCCTCGAACGCCGGCAGGTAGTCCGAGACGGGATCGTCGAGCCCGATGTCGCCTTCCTGAACGAGCATCATGACGGCCACCGACGTCACGGGCTTCGTCATCGACGCGATGCGGAAGATCGAGTCCGTCGGCCATCGGCACGCCGGCCGCGACGTCCTGTCGGCCGAACGCGCCCGTGTAGACGATGCGGTCGGCGTCGACGACGAGCGCCGACGATGCCCGGGATGCGCGTGTCGCGAACGACGCTCGTCAGGTAGGTGTCGATCTCGGCGCTGCTCGGCAGGCGGTTTTGCGCCGCGGCCCGGAGAGGGCGCGAGCGCAAAGGCGACGAAGGCCGCTGCAACGCGCAGCAACGAGGCGAATCGGGAGTGGGCGGGCATTGGCGTGCGGTGCTCGCAGAACGACGGCCGGGCTTGGCTCGTCGGTGGGCAACACTAGCGAGTGCTCGCGCGAGCACGCAAGATCGTGCGCGGCTCGCGCGGCGAGCGCTACGGCCGCGGCTTGCGCTTCTCCGGCAGAACGACGGTGATGTCGTCGAAGTCGATCTGGGTCAACGTCGGCTCGCCGTCGTGCGCCGCAGCTCGATCCGCGAGCGCCGGATCGATTTCTTGCGTTACGTCGAACGGCAGACGCCGACTCGTTGCTGTTCGTCACGCGGAGATCTTTCTGGAAGCCATCGCCAAATTCCTCGCGACGCTCTGTCGGCGGAAGCCTACAGTCCTCCGAGCAGACTACGCGGCGTTAACCGTGTCACGTAACCGTTGCGCCTAGCGAAACCGGTCCTTCCGATTGACACGACCGGGTGGAGGACTAGCATTGTTCTGATACGACGGACGAAGCTATGGAGACACGCTCTGATGACACGAACAACAAAAAAGCCGGGACCTCGCGTCCCGCGCGTGGAGGTGCCGGCGGAATCGTTCGACGACGAAGGCGTGCGGCTGGCCATCTTGGCGGCGCTCGAAGCCGTCTACGAGTGCTTTCCGCACATCACGTTGCCGCAGTACCTGATCACGCTCGAGGTCCGCAAGGCCGAGCGCGACGGCACGCCGCACACGCTGGCATCGATCGTCAAGAAGCTCCGGATGCCGTTCTCGACGGCTTCGCGCGTCGTGTGGTCGCTGACGGAGGAAGGCGGCGACATCGGAATCATTCGCTACCTGAGCCATCCGACGGATCGGCGCAAGAAGCTGCTCGTCATCAACGAGCGCAACGAGCCGAACGAGATTCCGCGCGCCATCACGCGCGCGATGCTCGACTACTACGGCGAAGCCGTTAAGCAGCTTCGGGGGTTCGTCGTAGCGCGTTCGCGGCGCCAGAGCGGCTGAACAGCCGCCGCTAGGCCAGCGCGAGGCCCGTCCACACCATCAGGACGCTCGTGAGCGAGACGAGCCCGGCGATCGTTTGGCCGACGATCCCGAGCGCCTCGCCCGTGTGCAGGAAGCGGATCCACGACCGCGCCTTCTGGCCCGTCGTCTGGCTCGAGAACGGCGCCTAGCTCTCGACCGCGCCCGTCGAAGCGTCGAGCGTCAGGTTGTGGCGCAGGTGCGGCTGGCCGCCGTTGCCTTCGTCGATGCCGATGCGCACCGTCGGCGCGTCGGGATCGGACGGAAGGTTCAGCGTCAGCGTCCGCCATTCGCCGTGCGCGGCCGCGCGCGCGAGCAGCGCGTCGTAGCCCAACCGATCGATCGCGGTGCCGTTCGGGGCGATCGACGGCCGCTTCGGGCTGGCCGCGCTGCGGCCCGGCGCCACCGCCACCACCGCCACCGCCGCTGCGCGGCGGCTGCTCGCCGACCGCGCGATAGACGAGATCGTTGGCCCACGGGTACGAGAAGACCGTGGCCGTCGCGACGACGACGGCCAGCGGAATCGCCGACCAGATGCCGAACACGTGGTGCCAGTTGAAGTCGCGCGCCTTCGCCGTCGTGGCTTTCGCGTTGAACAGCAGATGCGCCTTGAACGCCGCCCATTTCCAGACGCGCGGCAGCCACAGATAGATGCCGCTCAGGACGAGGAACAGAAACGCGAGATTGCTCGCGCCCGTGATCGCGCGCGCCGCGGCGCGGTTCTCGCCCGTCGCGTTGAACCAGCGGTGCCAGCCCGTCACGGCCGAGAAGAACAGCCGCAACCCCTGGGCGCCAGGATCGCGAACGTCGCCCGAGTACGGATCGACGAGGAGCGAGCCGCTGCGGCCCGCGCCGAGCACGACGGGCGCGTCGGCCTCGTTGCGCAGCACGATCGTCGTCGGCACGAACTCCGGCCGGCGCAGCTTCGCCGCGTCGACGAGCTCCTCGAGCGTCAGCCGCTTGCGCGTCAGGCGTCGGCGCCGGGTAGGCCGCGTTCTCGGCCCAGGCGAGCATCTGCCGCTCGTAGGTCAGGATGCACGCCGGTGACGGACATCATCAGGACGACGAGGCCGGTCGCCACGCCGCACACGAGGTGGATCCAAAAGATCGTCGACCGAACCATAGGGCGCGTTCTTCGAAAATGGACGGCCAGCGTACCCAAGCCGGTTAGTGTTGTTGCAAATCGTTCGCATTTCGTTTGGCGGCATCAGGTGGAAAAAAAAGGGCCGAACCGTCGCCGGTTCGGCCCTTCCAGTTAGCCGCAAATAGACTAGCTAGCGAGGAGCGCTGCCGGCGGGTCCGCAACGCCGTTCGACGGTCGTCGTCGTACGCTGATCGGCGTGGTTTTCCTGGAACTCCTCTTGGATCTTTCGGCCGATCAGAGCGCCCGCGGCTGCACCCGCCGCAGTCGTGATGTCGCGGTCGCCGACGTCCTTGCCGATCGCGCCACCGACGACGGCGCCGATCGCCGTGCCTGCGATGCGGTGCTCATCCTTGGGGGCGGCCGTGACTTGGACTTCCTCGTCCCAGCACTCCTCGGCCGGGCGCCGCGTCCGTGCGCGGCTGGGGCGCCGCGGCGCACGCGACCGGGTCTTCGGTCTCCACGGCGAGGTCCTCTCCCGGCCTTGCTCGCCGAGGAACTGATAGCCGAGCACCCCGCCGGCCGTCGCGACGCCGATTCCGGCGACCACACCCATCAACATCGATTTGTTCATAGCTGAGTTCTCCCTCCGATAAACGGCGGCGCACTCGTGCCCGGGGTCCAAGACGAGGGTCCCGGCCTAAGGGGTCACGTCCGCCCAAGGGCCAATTTTAGGGAGGCGAAGGGGGGTAGTGACTGTCCCCAGGTGGCGACAACGGCGGCAAGCCATGCGCGGCGCGGGCCCGGTCGCAGCGCTCGTTATGTACACCGTCGACCCACGAGGCCTGGAACTCGCGGCACGGCGAGGGCCGCAACGGGTGAATCACGCAGCGGACCTTCTCGCCGATGGTGCCATGCAGGGCGACGCAGCGCGGCGGCTGCTGCTCGGTGCCGCGCATGACGGCGTGGTGTGGCGTGAGCTTCGTCGTCAGATGCGGCGGCGTGAGGCCGCCGGCGCTCGGCTCTGCCTCGCTCCAATAGAACGAGGCTCGGAAGTAGGCGCAGCAGGCGCCGCAGGTGATGCAGGGATTCCACATGGCGCGCGAGATTACACCTCGCGTGCGAGCTCGCGGTACCGGCAGAACGCGTTCGCGAGCCGCATCTGCTGCGGCGTGCGGCAGTCGGGCTCGAACAGGCGCGGGCTGCCGACGAGAATGCAGAGCGCTTTCGCGCGCGACGTCGCGACGTTCAGGCGGTTGGCGCTGTAGAGGAAGTCCATGCCGCGCGGCGCGTCCTCGGGCGTGGACGTCGTCAGCGACACGATCACGACGGGCGCTTGCTGGCCCTGGAACTTGTCGACGGTGCCGATGCGCACGTCCCGGTAGCCGCTCGGCGAGCGCCGTGACCTGCGCGTTGTACGGCGCGACGATCATGAGATCCGCGCTCGTCAGCGGCGCCTCTTCGCCGTCGGCGTTGCGATAGCGAACGCCGTCGGCCGTGAGATGCCGCCACGAGCGATGCGACCGCGTCGACTTCCTCGAGCGCGCGCGACTGGTTGGCGTCGTGCTCGACGGGCACGTACACGAGCCCCGCGCCGCCAAGCTTCGCGGCCGCCGTCCCGGCCGGCGCCACACGGCCTGCCGCTCGCAGCCGGGGCGCCGACGTCAGCCGATCTCGTAGAACGCCTCGGCCGTGAACTCGCAGATGTTCGGGTGCAGGCGGCGTGTTTGGTGCAAGAACAGGCCGCGGTCGCTCGCAATGGTCTTGGTGCCGCCGAGCAGATGCTCGAGCGCCGAGGCAGCGGCGCCCGGCGGGTGGCTCGCTTGCTGCGGCTGCTCGAGCTGCTGCGGGTCGCCGAGCAGCACGAGGCTCTTCGCGCCGGCCGACACGGCGAGCACGTCGGCGAGCGACATCTGCCCGGCCTCGTCGATGAACAGCACGTCGACGCTGTCGCGGAAACGCTCGTTCGCCCAGAGCCACGACGTGCCGCCGAGCAGCCGATACGCGTCGGTCGCGAACAGCGACGCAATGCGGTCGTTGTCGTCGATCGCGTGCAGCGCCTCGGGGTTGTCGTCCTTCGGCTTACCTTTGTGCAGGCACTGGAAATCCGTGAGCCCTTGCTCCGCGGCGTGCTCGCAGACGGCGCGCAGCACGTTGCGAATCGTCTCGTGGCCGACGGCCGTGACGCCGACCTTCTTCCCGGCCTTCACGAGCTCGAGAATCATGTGCGAGCCCGTGAAGGTCTTGCCCGTGCCGGGCGGACCTTGAATCGGCAGCACGCCATGGTCGAGCTCGAACGCGAGCCGGATGGCTTCGCGTACCTCGGCGTCGACGTCGCTCGAGCGCGGCGCCGACGGCCGCGGCGCGTTGCCGGTCGCGCGCGCTGCGCGCGGCAGTCGAGCGCGATGACGCGCGGCGCTGCGGGCGGCTGCGCGGTGCCGGCCAACGAGGCCGCGCGAGCCGCGCACGAGCCGCGGCGGGCGGCGCAGCAGCGAGATCGCGCGCGGCGCGATGCGCGCCGTGCGCGTCGACGCCGTTGGCCGCGATCCAGCGGCCGATCTCGAGCAGGACGGTCGGCTTCGGCCGCGGCGACACCATGCGCCGCACGAACACGCGCTCGGGCTCGAGGTCCGCGAAGCGGCCCGTCGTGCTCGATGTCGACCGTGTGCGCGGCGACGTCGAGGCCGGCGATCTTGCCGATCGGCTTGCCGGCTGACCGGCACGCAGACGTCGTCGCCGCGGCGCACGTCGTGCTCCTGCGGCGGGAACGCGTAGCGATGGATCGGCTTGCGCGGCGTGCCGCCGACGGTCTCCTGGAACGTCAAGGCCCGCCAGCGCCGAGCGCTCGTCCTCGTAATCCTCGAGCGGCAGGTCGAGCAGGCGGAAGTACTCCCACCACGCGGCCTTCTCCTCGCGCCGATGCCACTCGAGCAGTTGCGCCATGAGCCAGCGCGCCTGTTGCTCTTCGTCGCGTTCCGCCGCGTCGACGGGCACGCCGTCGAGCAGTGCCGCCATCACGCGCTGCGTTTCCTCCGCGGCCTCGGCGACTTGCTCGCTGGCCTCGCCGGAGCGCAGCTCGGGCCGCGGCAGCTCGCTCGCCGCTCTCGCGCTCGGCCGCGCGCGCGCAGCTCCTCGAGCCAGTCGCGCAAGGCGCGCGGTCGAGACGCAGTCGTCGCGGTTGTAGCGCTCGACGACGGCGATGTGCTCGGCGAACTTGCCTGCGCGGCGCCGGCTCCGCGTCGAGGCCGAGCTCGAGCTGCGGCTTGGCGCGCCGGCGCGGGTGCCGCGTGCAACCCGAGGTCCTCGCGCATCTCGATGGCCCACTCGAGCGCGCGCCGGCTCGCCGTCGCCGCGCGCAGATCCTGCTCGCGCGTGAGGCCGTAGAACTGCTCGAGATCCTTCAGCGAATACGTCTCGACGCTCGCGCGCAGCGAGTGCCTCACGATCGTGTGCAGATCGACGAACAGCTCGGCGCGCAGGATCGAGTCGAGCTCGTTCTCGCGAGTCGCGTAACGGCCCGACAGCCGCTTGAACGCCGTCGGCTCGTAGGCGCCGAAGTGATAGACGTGCATGCGCGCGGTCCGCCTGGAACGCGGCGACGATGCGATCGACGACGTGCTCGAACGCGCGCTTCTCCTCTGCCGGGTTCGCCGCCCAGAGCGGCGTGTAGCCGCCGCGCGTGTCGCTGACGCCGAACAGGTACTCGCGGCCGCCGTCGAGCGCCAGGCGGTCGCCTTCGAGATCGAGAAAGAGATCGCCGCGTGCCGGCTCCGGCAGGCGCAAGAAGCCGTGCTCGGCGTCGAGCGGCAGGACCTCGTGCTGACGGCCTTGCAGGCGGCGTGCCCTGAGCTGGATCGCGGCCTGGTCGCGCACGCGCTCGAGCGCCTCGCGCGAGCCGCGCTTCGGCTTCGGCACGGCCTTCAGATCGCCGAGTCGCTCGAGCGTGTCGACGTCGAGCCGCGTCGCGCAGCTCGTTGATCTGCAGCCGGCTGATGCCGGCCACGAAGCAGAGGTGATCGTCGGCGCGGCGGCGCGCATTGCACTGGCTCCACCAGTTGCAGACGTCGCAGTGCTGCGCGGGCTCGGGGTAGGTGACGGCGTCGCGCGCCTCGAGCGCCGCTTCGAGCCGGCGCTTCACGAGCCGGTAGTACGCGTCGTAGTCGGCGAGCCGGTAGCTCTCGGGCTAGAAGTGATGGTGCGGCGCGACGACGTGCGCCTGCTGCGGCTGCATCGCCTTGCAGCTGCTCGAGCAGGCTCGAGTACACGCAGAGCTGCAGGATCGTGCCGGCGCGCGTCTCCGTCGCGAGCTTCGCGTCGATGACCTCGTACGACCACGCGCCGAGCGTGCTCGGCGACGGCGACCTTGCGCAGGAAGTCGGCGCGGCCGTACCAGCGCGTCGTCGCCGAGCGGCGCCTGATAGATGACGTCGGCGCCGTCGCGCATGGCGGCGCAGCGTCGCCTCGACGCTTGTCGGCGCCGGGCGCGCGTGCGGATCTCGACGACGATGAGCTTCTGCGCGCGCAGGTGCTTCAGGTACGCGGCCTCGTGCTCGCGGCCGCGCTCCGTCAGGAGCTCGACGATCGGGTCGTTGCGGTGCGGCCGGCGCGCACGGCCTTCGGCCACGGCGAGGTCGAGCCGGCTCAAGTGGGCGCAGCCCAAGTGATTCGCGAGGTCGGTCGCGGAGAGCCGCAGCAGCTCGGCCACTAGTCGCATGGGCGCGATCATAATGACCGCGCCGAGCGGAGGGTAAGCGTATGGTCGGAACGTGCTACGAGCGTTGCAGCAGCGGCTCGCCGCATTTGCGGCGGCGCGCGATTGGGAGCAGTTCCACTCGCCGAAGAATCTGGCGATGGCGCTGTCGGTCGAAGCCGCGGAGCTCGTCGAAGAGTTTCAGTGGCTGACGGAGGAGCAGAGCCGCGCGCTCGACGCCGAGCGGCGCGAGCGCGTGCGGCTCGAGCTCGCCGACGTGTTCATCTATCTACTGCGGATAGCCGACGCGCTCGACGTCGACCTGCTGCGCGCGGCCGACGACAAGATCGCGCTGAACGAGCAGAAGTACCCGGCCGAGCGCGTGCGCGGCGACGCGCGCAAGTACACGGAATACGACCCTGAGCTACTGCGGCCGCAGGCGCTCTTCGAGCTCGCCGCGCTCGAGCAGCTCGTTCAAGAACGGCCGCGCGTCGCAGGGCTCGCTCTCGATCAAGCCGACGGTCGCGTCGCCGCGCTGCGAGCCGCGCGTGCGCACGATCGGCTGCGTGTAGAGCTTGTCGTGCACGGTCATCATGCGCTCCATCGTCGAGACCGTCGGCAGCCGGCGTCCAACGCTCGACGATGCGCGTGTCGGCGCCGCCGCTCATCGGATAGCCCGAGCCGTCGAGCCAGCCCGGCAAGAGCATCGTCGTCTCGATCACGAGCGTGCGGCCTTCCCATTTGCCGGTCGAGAAGCCCATCGACGTCAGCGGCTGCTCCGCCGGCGGCGTGCGGCCGTCCATCCAGACGCGCCGCGGCGTGTTGTCCTGCATGAACACCATCAAGTAGTGCGTAGCCGGCGTCGACGATCTGCATCGGATACGGCGAGCCGAAGATGCGCGGCAACCCCGGCGGCAAGCAGCGCAGCACGTGATCGTCGCCGTACGTGCGGCCTTGTAGATCGCTTCGCGGTCGCCGGCGTCATCGGCATCGGCTTCGGCTGGAAGTCGTCGACGGTGACTTGGAACTTGTAGCGGTTGTCCCAGTAGCCGCGTGATGTCGATCTCGTAGTCGTTGGCGCTGACCGTGTAGTCGACGTTCGGGTCGGCGGTCGTCTGCGTCGACGGTGCCCGAGTTCGCGCAGCGGCCGAGCTGGCGGCCTTTCTCGGGCCCGGTGCCGACGTTGATGCAGGTCGCGTACAGCTTCTTCGTGCTGTCGCGGCCCAAGTTGCCCGTGGCCGTGACCTGATAGCCGACCTGGATCGTCTGCTCGGTCCAGTTCTCGCGCCGATACGTCGGCAGGTTGCCGGGCGGCAGCAGCGCCCAGCATCTCGGTCGAGCCGTCGGGCATCTTCATCGCGACGTCGTAGCGGATGTGCGGGTTCTGCCACCAGACGCGCGTGACTTCGCCTTTGACCTCGCCTTCGAGGGCTCGCGTCGAACTCGGTCGCGAACGCGTGATGGGCGCGTGCGTGCGGAGGCGACGGCAGCGGCGAGGAGAGCGGCCGGACGAGCAATGCAAGATGGTGCGGAGCATGGCGAACCTCTGGCGGTCTTGCAGCTCCGATTAGT
The DNA here is from genome assembly GCA_963714705.1 of uncultured Gammaproteobacteria bacterium. Classification (GTDB taxonomy): domain Bacteria; phylum Pseudomonadota; class Gammaproteobacteria; order Steroidobacterales; family Rariloculaceae; genus FEN-1219. Next base: position 926,796 of record CAVQPJ010000013.1, on the reverse strand, counting down.
CTAGTCCCTGCGGGCGAAGAACTCCACGAGCCGCACCAGCGCGAGCGTGTCCTGCCGGCAATAGTCGAGCAGCGCCGTTGCGCAGCGCGGCGCGGCGCGTGTCCGGCGTCGTCGGCGCGATGGCCTCGAAGTACGCCGTTTGTGCCGCGAGGCCGTCCTGCACGTCGCCGAGCGACGCGTAGCTCAAGTCGGGCGCGACCGTCGGCAGCACGGCCTTGATCGACCACGAGCCCTGCATCGCGGGGTGGTAGTAGTGCTGGCGCGTCGGCGGATGCAGATCGACGATGCGCTCCGCGACGGCCGTGAGCGGCGCGGCAAGATCTGTGTAACGCGCGGCGAGCTCGCGCAGCACGCGCCGTTCGTACGGCGTGTAGACGAGGATCGGGCCCGTCGTGCCGAGCGTCGCGAGCAGGCTCTCGGCGAGCCGGCGCATCGGCGGCGCGGCGCCGAGGTCGAGGAACTCGGCGTGCTCGATCGCACCGGGGCTCGTCTCGATGTGGCACGACCACTGGAACGGCAGCGCCTCGAACGGCCGCGTGCCCGCGAAGATCGGCACGGCGGGCGCGAGCGTCTCGAAGTCCAGGTAATAGCGCGGGAACGCGAGCGAGCGTGCGAGCTCGCGCAGCTCGGTGCCGACGTACGCCCGCTCGAGCCGCGATTGCTGCCAGATGCGCCGCTGCGTGTCGCTCTTGAGCTTCGCTTCCGGAACGTCGCGCAGATCGCGGTAGCCTGCGTGCATCAGCTCGAACAAGTGGTCCTTGCTGCCGCCCAGGCTGAGCACCGGAAACTTGCCGGCGGGCGGCGCGCAATGCGCGTAGAACTCGCAGGCGTGTGGCGCGCCGCAATGCGTGCCGACGGCGACTCGCAGGTTCGTCGAGCTCGGCGAGCGTGCGCCGCGCCGTCGTGACGAGCTCGTCGACTTCCGCGAGCCGCTCCTGCACGCGTTCGCTGACGTCGGTTTCGACGAGCAGGCCGTCGTACCGATGCCGTCGCCCGCGTAGACGAATTCCGGGTTCAGCGTCGCGACGGCGACCTGCGCGCGGCGCGAGGCCGTTCTTCATGAGCGCCCACGCTTGGATCGCGCAATCGTCGAGATAGTGCTCTTTGACGTGCACCGACGACTTGACCTCGATGATCTTCGGCTGCGGCTCGCTGCGGTCGAGCACGTCGACGCGAACGCTGACGCCGTCGTGGTCGAACGTCGCCTCGAAGATCGGCTCGCGTGCCGCCGGCGGCGACCAATGCGCGCGTCGCCTCGATCGCGGCCCGCAGGCCGCGCTCGAAGCCGACGACGTGGCCGGTGCCGCGGCCGTACAGCTGTCGCGCGAGCGTGCCGACGGCGTTGCCGGTCGCGAGCAGCGCCGTCTTCTCGGCCGACGGTTCCGTCGAGGAGCTCGGGCTGTACGTCTCGAGCCAGAGCTTGCTGCGGCACTGCGCCAGCGACAGCAGCTTGGTCTTCGAGAGGGCGATCGGCGCGCGCATGGCGGCGCAGCATGCCCGCGCCGGCCGCAGCGCACAACCCGCGCGCGCAACGGCGGGGCGCTGCTAACATCGCCGCATGCAAAACTTTGCCAAACACATACGCGGTGCCGTCGCGGTCGCGATTTGCTTCGCGGCCCAAGGCGGCGCCTGGAGCCAGCAGGCGAGCGGCGAAATCCGCACGCGCGTCGAGGAGCTGCGCGCGACCGGGAGGCTCACGGTGCTTGCGCGAGCCCGTCGCGTCGCGAGAGTTGCTGCCGCGGATCTACGAGAACCGCGAGTTCACCCGGCTTGGAGCACGCTGCGCCAGATCGACAGCCTGCTCGAGATCATCGACGAGAGCTACCGCGAAGGGCTCGAGCCGAACGACTACCACGTGGAAGCGCTACGAGCCGTCCGCGCCACCCTGGCCGATCCTGTCGCCCTCGCGCCGCGCGAGCGCGCCGAGCTTCGATATCTTGCTGACCGACAGCATCATCCGGCTCGGTTATCACCTGCGGTTCGGCAAGGTCGATCCGAGCGCGATCGATCCGAACTGGAACGTCGACGCCGCGAGCTCGTTCCGCGAGGACCCTGCCGTCTCGATCCAAGCGGCCATCGATTCGCCGTCGCTGCGCGAGTTCGCGGCGCGAGTGATTCCGCGCCGCTTTCTCTACGAGCGCTTCAAGAACGCGCTCGCCGAGTATCGGGCGCTCGAGGCGAACGGCGGTTGGCCCTCCGTGCCGGCCGGCGCGACGCTGAAGCCGGGCGGCACCGACGAGCGCGTGCCGGCGCTCGCCGCGCGCCTCACTGTCACGGGCGAGCTGCCGGCCTCGGCCGCCGTCGACGGAACGTCTTACGACTACGCGCTTTCGACGGCCGTCCGGAAGTTTCAAGCGCGCCACGGGCTTGCGCCCGACGGCGTCGTCGGTCCGGCCACGCTCGCGGCGCTCAACGTGCCGGTCGCGGCGCGCATCGAGCAGCTGCGCGCGAATCTCGAGCGCGCTCGCTGGGTGTTCTACGACCCCGAAGAGCGAGCTTCTGGTCGCCAACATCGCGGGATTTCAGCTCTATCACCTGCGCCGCGGCGAGGTCGTCTGGCGCACGCGCGTGCAGGTGGGGCGGCCGTACCGGCAGACGCCGATCTTCCGCGCCGAGATGACCTATCTCGTCGTCAATCCGACGTGGACCGTGCCGCCGACGATCTATCGCAACGACATCCTGCCGGCGGTGCGCCGCGATCCCGGCTATCTCGCGTCGCGCAACATCGACGCCTTCGATTCCGGCGGCGCACGCGTCGATCCGGCCGCCGTGGATTGGTCCGGCCGCAACCCCCCGTACCGGCTCGTGCAGCGGCCGGGGCCCGACAATGCGCTCGGCCGCATCAAGTTCATGTTTCCGAACGAGCACTCCGTCTATCTGCACGACACGCCGAGCCGCGATCTCTTCGAGCGCAACAGCCGCGCCTTCAGCTCGGGCTGCATTCGCGTCGAGAACCCGTTCGAGCTCGCCGAGCAGCTCCTTGGTGCGCGGGGGCGGGAGCGCCTCGACGCTGTCGTCGCGAGCGGCCGCACCCAGACCATTTTTCTCGACAAGCCGATGCCGATCATGCTGCTGTACTGGACGGCCGAGCCCGACGAGGCGGGGCGAGTCACGTTCCTCCCCGACGTCTACGGCCGCGATGCCGGCCGTCATCGCGGCGCTCGCGGAACCCTTCAGCGCGCCGGACGTGCTATAGCTAAATTGGCATCGGCGCCTCGGCCCCGCTGGTAGGATCGCCGGACTGGCAGAAGAACACCGGGGACGGATTAAATCCGTCCCCTCTTAACAGGGGGGATCCGATGAGCGGGCGAATCGCAGTGCGGTGGTGGGTGGGCCTCGCGGGGCTTGCCGTGTGTGGAGCAGGCTCGGCTCAGCCGCCCGCGGCTCCGTCGTTCACGCTGCCGAAAGCCGGTGCGCCGCTGACGGCTCGGGCCGGGCGGCAGCAGCTTCGCGTCGCTCTCGTGGCCGATGGCCTCACCGCGCCCTGGGACCTCGTGTTCATTCCGGGCACGACGGATCTGCTCGTCAGCGAGAGTAACGGCAAGCTGCGCATGATCCAGAACGGCAAGCTGTTGCCGGATCCGGTTTGGACTCCGCCGTCGCCGACCGGCAACGACATCTTGCACGGCGTCGTCGTGCACCCCGACTTCGCGACGAATCGGCTCGTGTATGTCACGTACTTGAAGGGCGACGACAAGCTCCAGACGCTCGGCATGTCGCGCGGTCGTTTGGACGGAGCGAAGCTCGTCGACGTGAAGGAAATCTTCGTCGCCGACGCGTGGGAAAACGCGCGCCCGGCGTACACGGGCCGCATGGAGTTCGGCCCCGACAAGACGCTGTACGTGAGCGTCGGTGACCGCGACCGCCTCTGCTGCGGCGGCCAGGACGACAACAGCATCCGCATCCGCGCGCAGAGCCTCGACAATCACGTCGGCAAGATCCTGCGCTTGAAAGATGACGGCACCGCGCCCGCCGACAATCCGTTCGTCGGCCGCGCGGGGGCCAAGCCCGAAATCTTCACGTACGGCCATCGCAACAGCTACGGCTTGCGCTTCCATCCCGTGACCGGCGAGCTCTGGCAGATGGAGATCGGCCCGCAGGGTGGCGACGAGGTGAACATCCTCAAACCCGGCGCCAACTATGGCTGGCCGCTGGTTTCGCTGGGCCGCAACTACTCGGGCTCGCTCGTGTCCGAGCAAGCTTTCCATCGCGACGGCATGGAGGATCCCGTGATCTTCTGGACGCCGCAAATCAGCCCGGCTGCGCATGGCGTTCTACACCGGCGACAAATTTCCGCAGTGGCAGAACAGCTTGATCATCGGCGCATTGAGTGGCCAGCACGTCGAGCGGATGCCGTTCAACGACAAAGGCCAACCGCTGCGCCGCGAGGAGTTTCTCGCCGACCTCGGCCTGCGCTTCCGCGACGTCGAGATCGGACCGGACGGCTATATCTATTTCTCTACGGAAGTTAGGTACGGCAGCGGCCAGCCCGACGGGGCCATCATTCGCCTCGAGCCCGACGGTGAACCGCCGCCGGCCCCACCGGCCCGGTCGAGATAAAGCCGAGCGAGCTCCAAAGTCATGGCCTATCAAAGGGGAATCGTCATGAAGCGAATCACTCTCGCGGCTGCCGTTGCGCTGCCGCTGTTGATTGCCACAGCAAACAGCGCGCTGGCGGCGAAGATCGCCGTCATCGGCACCGGCAACGTCGGCTCGGCGCTCGGGCCCGAGTTCGCGGCGCTCGGCCATACGATCGTCTACGGCTCGCGGACGCCGACCGAGAAGGACGTCCAGGATCTCGTCGCGAAGACGGGCCACGGTGCCACCGCGACGACGCAACCCGAGGCCGTCAAAGGCGCGGACATCGTCGTCCTCGCGGTGCCGGGCAATCTCGCGGTGCAGATCACGCAAAGCCTCGGCGACTTGTCGGGCAAGATCATTCTCGATCCGACGAACGTGGTGAATCGCGGCTCGCCTGACGGTTACGCGAACCACGGCGTGCCCGGCGGCAGCAACGCCGAGCTCATTCAAGCCGCCGCGCCGGGTGCGAAGGTCGTCAAAGCGTTCAATACGCTGAACTGGGCGAAGATGGTCGATCCGCAGAGCTCGGGCGGCCCGGTGTCGATCCCGATCGTCGGCGATGATGCCGCCGCGCGCGCGACCGTCGCCGAGCTCGTCAAAGGCATGGGCCTCGAGCCCATCGATCTCGGGCCGTTGCGCTTCGCGAACACGCTCGAGGAGATGCTCGTGATCTGGGCGAACGCGCGTGGGCACGGCGCGGCGTTCAACTACTACCTCCGGCCGGAACCGCCGGCGCCTGCAGCGCCCGCGCGCTAACTGACTTCTAGCCGAAAAGGGGACGGATTTATTTTCCGAAGAAAATAGATCTGTCCCCGGTCGGCACTCGCGCTAACCGACTTCGGCGGCGAGGCTCTCGCGATGCGGGTTTCAACACCCCGTCGCACGTCGGCCGTTGAACCAGTCGCTGATCACGGCCTCCGCGAGCTTGTGCTGCGGCGACTCGGAGACAGGGCCGTCGACGAATCGGGCGACGTTGACTCCTTCCTTCAAGTTATTGAAATTCTGAAAGGAAACGCCCTCGAGCCATGCCGGGCCCTCGGCATAAAACACACCGAAGAAGCTCTCGTAGAGACGTGCCTGCATGCTCTCGTCGGGGATCAGTGGAATCGACGGGTCGAAGACGCGCCATTCGTCGTATGCGGCGCCTTTGAAGCTGTGGAACGCCTTGTCGGTGATCCAGATCCTCTTGCCGGTGGCGGCATGGAGATCTTCGAGAAACGCGATGACGTTGTTGCCGTTCGCGTTCTGCCGATAGGCGTTGCAGAGCGTCGGGACGTCGGGCTCCTCGGCAAGCACGAGGTCGGGGAAGAGCCCAATGCCCAGATAGTCCAGCTCCGCGATGATGGAGGCCGGAATGGCGGTGATGCTGTCTCCGTGGCCGGGCGTCCACCACATGCTGCTGATCAGGCCGCCCGGAAACTCCGCGCGAACATCGCGAACGAGTTGGGTCCACTGCGCGGCACGAGCGGGTTCGCGCAGCAGGTGCATGGTCTCGTCCCCCATGTAGATCATCGCGCGCGCATCGAGCGCGCGTGCGAGCCGAGCGGCTTCGAGAATGCGGATGCGGTGGTTCGAAAACCATGTCGGAAAGTCCGAGGGATTGGGCCGATCGTTGCAGCAGCCGGAGCCCGAGATCACGTTCTGCACGTTAGAGAAGAAACTGACCGTGACGGCAAGACCCTGAGAACGCGCATCCTGCGCCAGAGCGAGCAACGCCTGCTGCGGCGGGTTATACGAGAGCGTGCTCGAGTACTCGTTGTCGTTGTAGTTGACCATCACGCCCGTGCTGAGACCGAACGTCACTTCGGTCGCGCCGTCGGCTCTTATCTGCTGCAGGACGTCGTGCCACAACTCGTAGTGCTGTAGATCGGGTGGCAGCCCGACGTACTCGTTGAATTGGCTGCCGAGGAACAGCTTGATCCCACGAGTGCTCAACGAGTACGCCCTCGCGGCGCAGGTCACCGCGACGTTCGTGACGTTTGCCGTCGCCGTGCCGGAGCGGTTTTCCACCGTGCACGTCTGGCCGCACGGAGTGCGTCTGCACCGTCACGTTGTACACGATGACCGGTGTGCTGAACGTGAACGCGCCGTTGGCCGACAACGACAAGCTATCGCCGCCGTTGTTGAGCAGGACGACTGTGCCCACGAGTCCGCTCACCGTGCCGCCGATCGTGCGGGGCGCGTTGGTGCAAGTCACGACGATGTTCGTAACCCTCGCCGTCGCGGTGCCCGAGCCGTTTGTGATGGTGCAGGTCTGCGTGGCGGGCTGGGTGAACACCGTCACGTTGTACGTTGTGCCATGGGGTATCGGAGCGCTGAACTCGAAGGCACCGTTGAGCGACATCGATAAGTCGTTGCCGCCGTTGTTTCGCAGGATGACGGTACCGACGAGCCCGCTGACCGTGCCCCCGACATAGCGAGGGAACACGTTGATGCAAGCCACGGCGACGGTCGTGACGTTCGCCGTCGCGGTTCCGGAACCGTTCGTTACCGTGCACTCTTGGCCGGATGGTTGCGTTGCTACCGTGACGTTGTACGTGCCGCCATTGGTGACGGTGTTCGTGAACGTAAAGCCGCCGTTGGCCGTCACCGACAAGTCGTTGCCGCCGTTGTTGCGCAGCACGACGGTGCCGCTGAGTCCGCTGACGGTGCCGCCGATCGTGCGCGGGTTGTTCGTGCAGGTGACCGCGACGTTAGTGACGTTGGCGTTCGCCGTGCCGGAGCCGTTGACGACCGCGCAGGTCTGGCCGGGGGGTTGAGTGAGCACCGTGACGTTGTACGTGCCGCCGTTGGCGACGGTGTTCGCAAACGTAAAGCCGCCGTTGGCCGACAACGACAAGTCGTTGCCGCCGTTGTTGCGCAGCACGACGGTGCCGCTGAGGCCCGTTACCGTGCCGCCAATCGTGCGTGACGTGCCCTGAATCGTCGTGCAAGCGACGGCGACGTTGGTGACGTTCGCGTTCGCCGTGCCGGAGCCGCTCGCGACGGTGCAGGTTTGCCCAGCCGGCTGCGCCAGCACGGTCACGTCGTACGCGGCGCCGTTCGCGATGACGGTGCTGAACGTGAACGCGCCGTTGACCGACGTCGTGAGGTTGTCACCGCCGTTGTTTTGCAGCACGACGGTGCCGATGAGGCCGCTCACCGTGCCGCCGATCGTGCGCGCGTTGCTCGGGTTGTTCGTGCAGTTGACGGCGACGTTGGTGACGTTCGCGTTCGCGGTGCCGGAGCCGTTCGCGACCGTGCAGGTTTGCGTCGCGGGTTGACCGAGCACGATGACGTTGTACGAAGCACCGTTCGCCACCGTCGCGCTGAACGTGAAGGTGCCGTTGGCCGACAACGATAAATCATTGCCGCCGTTGTTCCGCAGTAGCACGGTGCCGACCAGGCCGTTCACGGTGCCGCCGATTGTGCGCGCATTACTCGGATTGCTCGCGCAAGTGACGGCAACGTTCGTGACGTTGGCCGTCGCAACGGCGGAACCGGAGGTCACCGTGCAGACCTGTCCGGCGGGCTGCGTGCCCACGGTCACGTTGTAGCCGACGCCGTGAGAGACCGGGGCGGTAAAGGTAAAGGGTCCGTTGGCCGACAGCGTCAAGTTGTCCCCGCCGTTGTTGCGGAGCACGACGCTGCCGACGATCCCGCTCAACGTACCGCCGAGCGTGTAAGTCTTGAGCGCGCACGCTACGTTCACATTGTTGACGTTGGCGCTTCCGATCGTGCCGCTTGCACCGCTGATGGAGCAGTTATGCGTCGCGGGCTGACTGGCGATCGCAACGGTGTAGCTCGTTCCGTTCGCAAGCGCGGCAGGGAACGTGAAACCGCCAGTCGACGCGGAAATTTCGTTGGCCCCGTTGAGGCGCAGAGTCACCGGGTCGCTCGTCCCCGTCACCGCGCCGCCCACGGTGTAAGTCGACGGCGGCGGAGGAGGGTCCTTACCACCCCCGCAACCGGCCGACCCCAGAACGATGGCAGCTGTCCCCACCAGCTTCAGGCAGAGGAATCGCGACATCACCACAACCCCGCGTTCTTCTTGTTGTTGATCGCGTCGGCGTCGAGTCTGTCGCCGCTCACACCCATGGTGGCGGCGTTCGTCGGAAACGATCGGCAAAAAGCCTACATCACACCGGCCAGAAAAAGCACTAGGGGGCACGCACCGAGTTGGTGCCGGCGACTGAACAAAACCCGGCCTGTCGGCAAGAGCTAGTTCGCGGCCGTCGCCTCGCGCGCGCCGAATTCCTCGAGCAGCGCGACGATCTCGGGCGTACCGCGCTCCTTCGCGAAGTAGAGCGCATTGTTCGTCGAGTCCTTGTGCACTGCGTGCACGTCGGCGCCTTTCTCGAGCATCGCGCGGATCAGCTCGAGGCGCTTCGGGTCGTTCGTCAGCGGCGCGCCCCTCGTGCGCGAGTAGCCCGCGAGCAGCATCAGCGGCGTAGTGCCGTCTTCCGTGACGACGTTGACGCCCGCGCCATGGGCGAGCAGCGTTTCGACGATGACGAGGTCGCTGGCCGCCGCAGCGCGGTCGAGCGGCGTCGCGCCGGGCGGCACCAAGATCTCGCCGGCCACCGTGCGCTCCGGAAGGCGCGGTTTGCCATCGCCGTCGAGAGTCCCCTTCGTGTACGGCAGGTCCGGGTTCGCGCCGTGCTCGAGCAGCAAGCGGATCACGTCGAGCGAAGTCACGTCGCCGTCCTTCTCGGGCGGATTCGGCCGCTGCGCGTAGAAGCCGAGATTGCGCGTGTCGACGGCGAGATATAGCGAGCCGTCGTCGAGCCCGACGCCGCGCTCGATGAGCCGTACGCTAAGAGTGTAGTGGCCGTTGACGATCGCGAGCTGGAGCGGCGTCAGCTGATACATCGGCTCCGTCGCGTCGGCCTTCGCGCCGGCGTCGAGCAGCCTCTCGGCCGCTTCGAGCGAGCCTTCGCGCGCCGCGAACTGGAGCGCCGTCAGGCCGCCGAGATCGCGCGACTTCGGCACGTTGCCTTCTGAGTAACTGATCTTGACCCAGTCGTGAATCGTCGAGCGTGCACCGACCGCGGCGCCGGCATCGATCAGGAGCTGCACGACGTCGGCATGGTTCTCGATGGCGGCCCACATCAGCGCCGTCTGGCCGTGCCAGTGCTCGAACGCGTCGACGTCTGCGCCGTGCGCGAGCAGCAGCCGGACGCTCTCGGGGTCGCCCGTGCGGGCCGCCGTCATCAGCACGGTCTCGCCTTCGCCGAAGGCGGCATTCGCGTTGCCGCCGGCGTCGAGCATCAGCGCCAGCATCTTGGCGTTGCCGAGGATCGCCGCCTCGTGCATCGGCGTGAAGCCGAAGCGGTTCGCGAGATTCGGATCGGCGCCTTCGCCGAGCAGGCGCTCGGCGGCGGCCACGTCGTTGCGGTTCGCGGCCCAGTGAAGATCGGAAGCGGAGGTGTCCGGCGATCCAACCTGCGCGAACGCCGCGGGGGCCGCGAGCGCGGCAGCGAGCGCTAAGCCAGCGAGACGCTGCCGTTGCTGGCGCATAGGTCCTTGCCGTAGCTCTCCGACTCGATGCCGAACAGCTGTTGCACGCTGACCATGAGGTTCGCGAACGGCACCATCTTGTCGAACCTCGGGACCGCGCTGATCGCGCGCTCGGCCGCAAGCTGCCCGACCTGGAAGTGGCGGCCGCCTTTGAGCTGGCCACCGGCGTTGCCGGCGAGCAGCACGGGCAAATTCAGGTGATTGTGGAGGTTACCGTCGCTCATGCCGCTGCCGTAGACGAACAGCGAGTTCTCGAGCAGGTTGCTGTCGCCGTCGGGCGTGTCCTTCAGGCGTTGGAGGAACTTGGCGAACAGGCTCAAGTTGTACGTGTCGATCTTCGCCTTCTTCTCCATCTGTTTCGCGTCGTAGTTGTTGTGCGAGACCGGATGGTGGCCGTCGGCGATGCCGATCTGCGGATAGGAGAGGCCGGACAGCTCACGGCCCATCATGAACGACGTCACGCGCGTGAGGTCGCCCTGGAACGCGAGCGCCTGGAGCTCGAACATCAGGTTCACGTGCTCCTCGAACGACTCGGGAATGCCGCTCGGTGTCGGCGGCGCCTCGAGCCGGTGCTCGGAGCGCTGGTCCTCGGCCTGCACGATGCGCCGCTCGACCTCGCGCACGTTCGCGAGATACTCGTCGAGCCGCGCGCGATCGCGCCCGCCCAATTTGCCCGCGAGCCCGTGCACGTCGGAAGCGACGGCATCGAGAATGCTCGTGCTCTGCTCGAGCCGCGCGCGGCGCGCTTCGGCCGTCGTGCCGTCGCCGCCGAACATGCGCTCGAACACGACGCGCGGATTCAGCTCCATCGGCAGCGGCTGCGTCGGCGTGCGCCACGAGATCGTGTCCATGTAGGTGCAGAGGAAGTCGGCGGCGCAGGTGCCGAAGATGTTCGAGCTGTCCTCGATCGCGAGCTCCATCGACGGGAACGTCGTGCCTTGGCCGATCTTCTGCGCGATGACTTGGTCGATCGACGTGTTGAGCTCGATCAAGTTGCCGCGCGGCGCGTGCGCGCACGCGGAGAAGAAGCCGGGGCACGCCGAATGCGCGTTCGCGCCCTCGGAGTAGAGGCCCGTGACGACGTTGAAGTGCTCGCGGAGCCCTGCGAGCGGTTTCAAGATGACGGGCAGCTCGAAGCCGGTGCCGACGGTCTTCGGCATCCAGACGTCCATGATCACGCCGTGCGGGATGTAGATCGTGCCGAAGCGCAGCGTCCGCGCGCCCGCCGTCTGCGCGAGCGCCGTGTGCGCGGGCACCATCGCATCGAGCAAGGGCAGGGCCACCGCGGCGCCGACGCCTTTCAAGACCGCGCGGCGGGACAGGTGCTTCTTGCTGATGAACATAAGCTTCTCTCCGCTCTAGCGAGACGAATCTAGCGCAACCGTGGCCGTCGTGTCAGTGCCGGCAATCCGCATTTGGAACGCGTCGCTCGTCACGAGCCCGAGCACGAGAGACGAGAACCGGTAGTCGTCCTCGGCCGCGCGGCGGACGATCGCGCGTGCCGTCGGCATGTCGGCGGCCGTCAGCTGCCTGCCCAGGGCGTAGGTCATGAGCTTCTCGGTCGCAGTGCGGGCGAACCGCTCGGGCTGGCTGACGATGGCGTTGCGCAAGTCGACGGGGCCGTTGATCGGGCCGAAGTCGCGCAGGACGTGGATCGGGCTGCCGTAGCCGGCGACGACCTCGCCGTTGTCCTCGGTGCGCCAGCGGCCGATGCCGTCGAAGCTCTCGAGGACGAGGCCGATCGGGTCCATGAGCTGGTGGCAGCTCGCGCAGACGGGATCGGCGCGGTGGCGTTCCATGCGGGCGCGCATCGAGAGCTTCTCGGCCGTGTTCTCGGGCAACGTCGGCACGTCGGGGGGCGGCTCGGGCGGCGGGGTGCCGAGGATGTTCGTCAGCACGTAGTTGCCGCGGCTCACGGGCGAGGTGCGGTTCGGATACGACGACAGCGTCAGCACGCTCGCGTGCCCGAGCAGGCCGTAGCGGCGCTCGTCGCGTCAACGCGACGCGCCGGAACTGGTCGCCGTAGACGCCCGGCACGCCGTAGTGCTTCGCGAGCCGCTCGTTCATGAACGTGTAGTCGGCCGTCAGGAGCTCCGTCAGGGGCCGGTTCTCGCGCACGATCGTCTCGAACAAGAGCTCCGTTTCGCGGATCGCGCTCTGGCGCAGGTTGTCGTCGAAGTCCGGGAACACGTACATGTCGGGCGCGGCCGCGCGCAGGTTGCGCAGATAGAGCCACTGGCCCGCGAAGCTCTGCGCGAGCGCTGTCGCGCGCTCGTCGGCCAGCATGCGCTCGACCTGGCGCGCCAGCCCGCTCGGCGCGCCGAGCTCGCCGGCGACGGCGGCGTCGATGAGCTCGTCGTCGGGCAGGCTGCCCCACAAGAAGAACGACAGCCGCGACGCGAGCTCGAGGCCGCTGATGCGGTAGAGCGTGCTCGGCGCCGCGCCCGGCGGATCCTGCTCGACGCGGAACAGGAACTGCGGCGACACGAGAATGTAGGCGAGCGCCGTCTGCACGCCGGCCTCGAAATCGCGGCCTTGCGCGCGCTGGGCGCCGTAGAGATCGACGAGCCGACCGCGCTCGTCGTCGGTGATCGGCCGGCGATAGGCGCGGCGCGCTAGGCTCGTGAGTATCTGCTCGGCGCACGCGGCAGCTTCCGACTCCTGCGCGGGCTCGCACGAGAAGATGCGCTCGCGGCTCGCCGAGCGGCCCGGTCCTACGATCGTCAGCGGCCCTTCGATGACGAGCTGGTCGAGCTCGGGAATGCCGACGTCCATGCGCGCGTCGTGCTTCTCGCGCTGGAACGCCTGCAACACGTCCTGACGCGCCGCGGAGCTCTTCTTCGCGAACGTGACGCCGACGTCGTGCTGGCCCGCCGTGACGACGACGCGCGTCTCGAAGCGGCGATCGATCTCGTCGGCCGTCTTGCCGGGGAACATCTGCGCCGGCACTTCGTCCGCGGGCCCGCCGAAGCGCGTCAGCGAGAGCTGCGCGCCGTCCAAGCTGACCTCGAGGTCGTGCGGCGTCTCGGTGCCGCGCACGACGTCGACGGTGTTGCGCCAGAGCCGCGGCCTGACGACGTACTCGCCGTCGACGGGGAAATAGTGGCTCACGAGCATGCCGCCGCGCGTGCCGAACGGCAGCCCTTCGACGTGGTCCCGCTGCGAGCGGTCGGGCGGCACGCGATACGTTGTGACGGCCGGCGCGATGTCGGTGTCGCCCATGGCGGCGCTCGTGATCTTCCACGCGGCCGAGAGGTAACGGTCCATCAGCGACGGATCCGTGCCGAGCACGTCGGCGATGTTGTCGAAGCCGTACGCCTCGCTGTCGTTCGGCAGGTACGCGCTCGCGTCGATGTCGAGTGCGAGCAGGTCGCGGATCGCGTTGCCGTACTCGGTTCGATTCAGCCGGTGCAGCGACTTGTGACCCGGGTTCGGGTTCGCGGCGGCTGCGAGGTCGAGCTGCTCCTCGAGGTACGCGACGAGCTCGTTTGTCGCCGCGGCCTCGGGCAGCGGCTCGCCGGCCGGCGGCATCATGCGCCCGCGCAGCTTGCGGACGACGGCCTCCCACGCCTCGGCATGCGTGCCGACGTCGGTCAACGCGAGGCGCTCGAGCGTCAGGTCGCCGGTGCGCTCGGCATCGTTGTGGCAGTCGGTGCAGTAACCGTCGATGACGCCCTTGGCGGCGGCCGCGCGCTCTTCGACGCTCGGCTGGCAACCGGCCGAGGCGAGGACAACAGCGACGAGGAGGGGGGTGCGCATAACCCTCAGAACCTACGAGAAAAACGCTCCCGACGGTAGGGGCCAGCGTCAAGAACTCATCAGTTGCCGGGCTGCGTGAACTCGAACGTCAGCTCCGAGCACGGCTGCTTCTCGAATGGTGTTTCCGACAACAGCACCACGTCCTGGCCCGCGTAAGGCGCAGCGAGGTAGACGGGATCCTCGGCCGTGTACTCGCGCTTCAGCGCGAACGTCTTGGCGTCCAGAGTGAAACGTTCGACGACGTGCAGCTGCGGGCTATTGCGGGTCGGCGGCACGAGCACGCCTTCCGCGAACCCGACGGTGTCGACGACGAGCGTCTCGCCGTCCCAGCGGCCGATCGAATGCCCGGCGTTGCTCGGGGCGAGGTTGGCCGGATGCGCGTCCATCCCGACGTGAATCCGTCGCGAGGCGCTGAACAGACCGTAGTCGATATCGATGACTTTCTCGCCGGCGACGGTCGTCTGAGTGACTCGGTTGATCGGCCAGTCGAACGTCCAATCGAACACGATGCTCGTCGGCTTGCACGACAAGCGCGGGTTGTCCTCGGGCGACCACATGCGAAACGCAGTCGCGGCTTCTTGGCCGCGCTGCGTGTACGTCGGCCGGGCCGGTGCCGGATTGCGGGCGCGAATCTGCTCGATCGTGATCCTGCCGGCCGCGAAGTCCTCGCGCAGGCTCCTCGGCACGAGCGAACCGTTGCCGCCGCTCGGCGGAATCGTGAGCACCGCTTGCTCGACGGCCCAGTCTCCGGAGATGTTCGGCTCGCCTGAGGGTAGGCGGAGCGGCCGCTGCGAGGTGTCCACTGGCGCATGCGTGAATTGATCGTTGCGGTCGATCGTCGTGGTGCCGCCGATCGCGACGCTCTCGAGATAGCAGGAATGCGGGTCGTCGCGGTGCGGGTGAGCGTGGATGTCGACGTGCCGGCCCGGCACGAACTCCTCCGTTTTCCATCCCGAGCGCCGGATCAGCGTCGCCGCGCGCATCTCGCAACGCATTTCCAGAGGCTTGCCGTCCGCGTCGACGGTCTCGAAGTACAGATACGAATGCGGGTTGACGAGCTCGAGCTTCGTCAGCGTGCCCGAGTAGTCCTTGAATTCCTGCATCTGAAACAAGCCGAACCCGTGGTGAGCGAGTGCCGGGGTAGCTGCGGAGACCGCGAGCGCCAGTGCGAGCGCGGTGGCGTATCGATAATGCCGACGAGTTGCCATGGCCGGATCCCTCAGCTCGGTGGTTTGTCGATCGAATATACCGAGGGGCGCCGCGGGGCGCACGCGCGACGCGGTCGTGGCCTGGATCCTCTGCGATCCGGGCCGCGGCCGGTGCATACTCGCGGGCCTCGAGACGGAGGAAGTCGCTCGTGGCCCGTTCGACGCGCATTCGTTCTCTATTGGCAGTCGTGCTGGTCGGTACCGGGCCCGCGGCCGCGCAAAGCGGGGCGGCCGATTGCGACAGCCTTTGCGTCGCGGCCGCCGAGCTCGTCGAGCGCTTCGAGCTGCGCGAAGGCGCGGCGCCCGTGCGCGAGCGGTCCGGCTGGGCAGTGCCGAAGAAGGTCGTGGTCGCCGACGTGCCGCTCGCCGACTATCTGCGCACGATCGCGCCCGGCGTCGAGATCGTCGGCGTCCAAGGCTTGCGCAACTATGCTGGCATGGCCGAGGCCGTTGCCGGCGCCGACGTGCTGATCGGCCTCTGCACGCCCGAGATCGTCGCGCGCGGCACGAATCTGAAATGGATCCAGCTGCTGAACGCAGGCGCCGATAGCTGCGCGACGATCCCGGCCGTTGCCGAGCGCGGCATCCTAGTCACGAACCTGCAGCGCATCCAGGGCCCGCACATGGCCGAGCACGCGATCGCGTTGCTGTTGTCGCTCGCGCGTGCGTTGCCCGTCTACGCCGTCGAGCAGAACGACGGCGCGTTCACGCGCGGCTTTCGCGAGACGCGTGGCGAGCGGCCGATCGAGATCGAAGGCAAAACGCTGCTCGTCGTCGGCTTGGGCGGCATCGGCACCGAGGTCGCGAAACGCGCACATGGGCTCGGCATGCGCGTCATCGCGACGCGTAACAGCCGCCGCGAAGGGCCCGAGTACGTCGAGTACGTCGGGCTCGCCGACGAGTACCGCACGCTCGCGGCACGCGCCGACGTCGTCGTCAACGCGACGCCGCTGACGCCGCAGACGCGCGGCATGTTCGACGCGGCGTTCTTCGCGGCGATGAAAGACGACGCGTTCTTCATCAACATCGGCCGCGGCGAGAGCGTCGTAACGGCTGATCTCACGGCGGCGTTGCAGGCCGGGATGATCGGCGGCGCCGGGCTCGACGTCACGGATCCGGAGCCGCTGCCGCCGGGCCATCCGCTCTGGAGCATGAGCAACGTCGTCATCACGCCGCACATCGCGACGAGCTCGGATTTCCGCAGCGAGCGAACCGTCACGCTGGTCGCGGAGAACGTGCGCCGCTATGTCCGTGGCGACGCCGTTCTGTCCGTCGTCGACCTCGCCGCGGGCTACTGAGGGGCCACAGGGGCCACGCCCCAGCCGGGCTTGTCGCCGAGCGCGAGCACGCCGTTCTCGACGATCTCGCCGGTGACGCCGCGCGTCGGCTGCCGCTGGAACGAATACTCGAGCGAGCGCACGAGCTCGGGGTAGACGGCCGCGGCATGCAGGCTCGCCGCCGTCGAGATCGGCCCCGACGGATTGTGCGGCGAGATCTCGATTCGGCCCGCGCCCATCTTCAGCACGTCGAGTAACGGACCGAACCCGCCGACGTGCTTGACGTCGGGCATGATCACGTCGCACCAGCGCCGCTGCGTGATCTCCTCGAAGCGTTGCCGCCCCCAGAAGAGCTCGCCGCCCGAGATGCGCAGGCGCGTTTGGCGCCGCAGCTCGTCGTACGAAGGACCGACGGCGAACGGCTCCTCGATCCAGTCGAGCTGCAAGCGCTCGAGCTCGGGCACGATGGCGAAGAAATCCTGCGGCTGAAAACGCTCGTGAAAGTCGACGCGCAGCGCGAGCTCGGGGAACTGCGCGCGCAGCCGCGCGAGCGTCGCGAGCCCGGCCGAAGCCTTCTCGACGGCGCGCTCGGCGTTGTCGACGGCTTCGAACGGCGCGCACTTGAACGTCTTGAAGCCCTGCGCGCGAGCTTCGCCGACGACGGCGGAGTATTCCTCGGCACTGCGCGTCCGCATCGCGCGGTTGATCGTCGTGTAGAGCGGCAGGCCTTCGATGCTCGTCGCGCCGCGAAAGAGCTTCCACACCGGCACCTGCTCGCGCTTCGCGAGCAGGTCGTAGAGCGCCTGGTTCAAGCCGGAGAACGCCGTCGCCGTCACGAAGTCGGGCTGGAGCGCCGCGATCTCCCGCTCCTTGCGCGCGAGGCCCTCGAGCGACGGCGAGAAACCGCGATAGTGCTGCTCGAAGAGCGCGACGGCAGCTTGCTTGCAGCGCGCGTCGTCGTTGCTGTGCGAGGCTTCGCCGAAACCGGAGAGCGCGCCGTCGCCGATCTCGAACACGAGCCAATCGCCTTTGAGGCGCAAGCTCTCGGCCCAGCCGTCGGGATCGGCAATAGTGCGGAAGCGCAGCTCGAGCGGCGCTTGTGCGCGCACGACCCACGGTGCGCCGAGCGCGGCGGCAACGGCGCCGCGCACCAATGTCCGCCGCGAGAGCGTCATGGCCTGACGCGGACGTATTTCTGCAAACGGCGCGGCCGCGGCTCGCCGCCGTAGAGGTTACCGTCGCGGTCGACGACGGCGAACTCCGCGCCGTTGCCCGCGCGCACGCGCGGGTCGCCCCAGGGATAGAGCACGAACTCGTGCACGGCGCCCGTCGCGGCGTCGCCGATGCGAATGCCCATGTCCCAGCCGGGGTTCTCGATGTCGTCGGATTCCGAGTCGGCGACGACGATGCGACCCAAGTGATCGAAGAAGATGCCGCTCGGTCGGCCGAACTGCGTCCAGCTTGCGAGGTGCGTGCCCTCCTGGTCGAAGAGCTGAACGCGGTTGTTCGCGCGGTCGCCGACGAACACGCGGCCGCGCGCGTCGATCGCGATCGCGTGCAGTGAGCGGAACTCGCCGGCTGCTTGGCCTGTGCGCCCCCAGGCCTTGACGAACTTACCGTCGGCGCTGAACTTCACGACGCGGTTGTTCGTGGCGGGATCGTGGCCGTCGGCCACGAAGATGTCGCCATTTTGCGCGACCACGATGTCGCTCGGCGCATTGAAATGCGCGTTGTCGTTGCCGGGCACACCGGGAGTGCCGAGCCGCAGCAGCACTTCGCCGCTCGGGCTGAACTTCACGACTTGGTGGCCGCGCCCGCGGCCGGCGGGGCTCGAGGTGCGCTCCGTGCTCGCCGCATCCGTGACCCAGACGTTGCCCTGCGGGTCGACCTCGAGCCCATGCGGCCAGATGAACATGCCGCCGCCGAACGTCTCGACGGCGTTGCCGTCCGGCGCGAATTTCACGACGACGTCGAGCTCGGAGTCGAGGCACTCGTAACCGAACTTGTCGCCGCCCGCGTCGCAGCGCAGCACGGCCCAGACGTGCCGGCCGTCGACGTCGATGTCGACGTCGCCGACGGCGCCGATCTCGCGGCCGCCCGGCAGCTTCGCCCAGCCGTCCACGAGGCGATACGGATTCGGCAAGGATTGCGCGTAGGTCGTTGCCGGAGCCGCCGCAAACGCGAGCGCGCTCGAGAGCATCAGCGCGAAGAAGGCTCCCCGTCGGAAACGATGTTCGTCGAGCACGGCGTCTCTCCTTTAGATGGCGTGCAGCCCCGCCGGCCACAATGTACGCCAATCGAGTGGAGGTTGGCCTCTGGAAGTGAGGCCGCACAACGCCGCGGCGTCACTCGCCTTGTCCGTTTTCCTCGGGTTCGGGCGGCGACTTGGTCTCAGATCCTCCGTATACGAGGACGCCTCGCGACCTTGATTGCATGAAGTCCGGGCACCGGCCATCTCCTCGTCCGGCGAGCCCCCCCTCCGGCATGCAGATCAAGGTTCCCTCAGAGTCGTAGAGCCTGCTCAATCTGTCGCAACAATGAGTTCGAGACAAAGGCAGATAGAACACGACTTTTCCCTGGTATTCGTGCTGCCAGATCTCGACGAGTGTCGCATCGCTGCCTTCTGACACGCTTTCGTATTCCGCGATGATCTGCTTCAAAAACGATGGCAAGTCTTGGCCAAGCCCGCCTCCCGCGAGCGCAATACCAAGAACGACTACGGCGAAAGAATGTGAAAGCCTCATACGCGGCCCCCAAAGACGACAGTGCTGCCAACTCTTCTCGCCTGTCTTTGAGCGCGTCGAAACCCCAAAAGGTTCACGTTGCTCAGAATCTTCGACCCGCCGAGTCCGGCGTCAGCCGCGCGGCGCGCGCCACCCGGCCGCCCGGGCCTCGCTCTCGGTGCGGAACCAGCGCTCGCCTTTGCTTTCGTCGATGACGGTGTCGTCGTAGGACGACGAGCCGGGTACGTGGTAGATCCGTTCCCCTTCGCCGTTGATGTTGCCTTTGATGGCGCACCCGTCGCAGCGCGGTCCCGACGGCGCGCTTCGCGTCGTCGGCGCTTCGCGTCGATCGTTGCGCCGATAGTCTTCCGGCGGCGTGAACTCACCGGCCCAGATGCCGCGCCGCGCGGCGCGCGCTTCGTTCTCCTCGTCGACGTAGTCGTTGCTGTAGCGTCGATACGCCGTCGCGAATCCGGAGCGAGTCATCTCGGCCGAAAGATCGACGTTACCGGCGCGGCACACGGCGACGGTACGTCCGTAATCGTCGACGTCGCGCTTCGTGCAGGTGACCGTGCGATCGCCGACCAGGCTGCGCAGCTTGCGCGCGGCCTCGTTGCCGCATGCCCAGTCGCGGCCGTCATCGCGTTTGCAGGATTGGCGACCTTCGACCGCGTCGACGCCGTACAGGCGCACGCGCGTCGAGCCGATCTCGAGCGAGTCGCCGTCGGTGATCTCTGCTCGGCCGCTGATGCGCTCTTGCGGCACGCACGCTATCTCGCCGCCGAGGCTCAGCGCGGCGGTTCCGACCAGCAGCCAGATCGCGTGCGTTCGCATCGTGGCGCAACGATACGCCTGGGCCCTTCGCCGCGGTATCCTCACGCGACCGGCCACGAGGAGCTCCCCCGATGTTGAGACACGCGAGAGTTATCGTTCTTGCGGCTGCGATTGCGGCCTGCGCCGACGACGCGTCGTTCGCGCAAGCTCCGTTCACGACGACGCCGATCGCCGAGTTCAACGAGCCATGGGCGATGGCGTTCTTGCCCGATGGCCGCTTGCTCGTGACGGAGAAGCGTGGCGCGTTGAAGCTCTACTCGATCGAGGGCAATCGGATCGGCGACATCACGGGCGTGCCGGCCGTCGAGTACGCCGGGCAGGGTGGCTTCGGCGACGTCGCGCTGCATCCCGACTTCGCAGCAAACGGCCTCGTCTACTTGAGCTACGCCGAGTCCGGCGACCGCGGTTCGGCTGGGGCTGCCGTCGCACGGGCGCGCCTGCGTCTGAACGACGCGGGTGGTGGCGCGCTAGAGAATCTCGCCGTGATCTGGCGGCAGACGCCGAAAGTCGATGGCCGCGGCCATTACGGGCATCGCATCGCCTTCGGGCCCGACGGCTTCCTCTATATCAGCTCGGGCGAGCGGCAGAAATTCACGCCTGCACAGGACATGCAGCAAAACCTCGGCAAGATCGTGCGGCTCAACGCCGACGGCAGCCTGCCGGCCGACAACCCGTTCGCAGATCGTGGCGGCGTGGCGGCGCAGATCTGGTCGCTGGGGCACCGCAATCCGCTCGGGCTCGCGTTCGACGCGCGCGGGCAGCTCTGGAACGTCGAGATGGGCCCGCAAGGCGGCGACGAGCTGAATCGCGTGCAGCGCGGCGCGAACTACGGCTATCCGATCGTCAGCAACGGCAGTCACTACGGGGGCGCGGACATTCCGGATCACGACACGCGTCCCGACTTCGCCGCCCCGGCCGCCTGGTGGAACCCGGTGATTTCGCCGTCGAGCTTGTTGTTCTACGGCGGCGGCGAGTTTCCCGAATGGGAGGGCGATGCCTTCATCGGCGGCTTGTCGTCGACGTCGATCGTGCGTATCGAGCTCGGCGCCGACGGCAGTGCGCGCGAGGCGGCTCGTTACCGCATGCCGCAGCGCGTTCGCGCCGTCGAGCAGGGCCCTGATGGCGCGCTATGGGTGCTCGAGGACGGCCGCGGCGGCCGGTTGCTGCGGCTTACGAAAGGCGGAGCCTCGAGCCGCTAACGCTTTGGTTACATTGCCGGTTTAGAATCAGCCGGACAGCGTCGCGCTCGGCGGCGCCGCATTCAACAAAAGGAAGCTTCCGATGCCGCGTTCGATCTGTCTCGTCAGCGTGCTCGCCGCCGCCGCTATGGCTGGGTTCGCGGGCGTCGCCGCCGCGCACCACAGCCAAGCGGGGATCTTCGATTCGCGCCAGACGATCGAGGTCACCGGCGTCATCAAGTCGATCTCGTGGCGCAATCCGCACGGCCAGATCCTGCTCGACGTGACGAACGCGGACGGCAGCCATTCGGAGTGGGATGCGGAGACGGCGTCGATCGCCGTGATGCGTAACCGCGGCGCGGAGCCGAGCGCCGTCGTCGTCGGCGACCGCGTCACGCTCGCCGGGGCACCGTCCGTGCGCGGGCGCAACGAGATCCTCACGCGCACCATGCTGCTCTCGAGCGGCTACGAGTTCACGTTCGGCGGGGCGCAGGCGTATTTCCCCGAAGGCAAGAGCGGGCGCATCGTCGGGCGTGCCGCGATCGAAGGCGATGTCGCCGCCGCGACGGCGAAGGCCGACGGTATCTTCCGCGTCTGGTCCACGAACATGGCTGATCCCGCCGCGTTCCCGATGTTCAAGGGCGGCTACCCTCTGACGGCGGCCGGGCGCGCCGGTCTCGCGCAGTGGAATCCGCGCGACAACTCGCTGCTGAAGTGCGGCACGAAAGGCACGCCGCTGATCATGATCTCGCCGCTGCCGATGGAGTTCGTGCGCGACGGCGACACGATCGTGCTCAAGCTCGAGGAGTACGACACCGTCCGCACGATCCACCTGAATCCGAGCGCCGCGGCTCCGGCCGAACACACGTTGTACGGCTTCTCGCGCGGGCGCTTCGACGGTAAGTCGCTCGTCGTCGAGACCGATCACATCGCGGCCGGTTACTTCGATCACGAAGGCACGCCGATGAGCGACGACATCAAGGTCGTCGAGCGGTTCACTCCGAATGCGGACTACACGCGCCTCGATTACACGCTGACGACGACGGATGCCGCGAATTTCGAGCGGCCGTTCGACCTGACGCGCTACTACGTGTGGAAGCCCGAGAACAGCGTGCACCCGTACGAGTGCCTCGACCGCTTCTGAGGGCTCAAAAAGGCAGGACGATCAGCCAGTTCAGCGCCGCGAGCACGCTGCCCATCAGGGTTGCCGCCACGCCGACGGCCGCGCCCCAGCGCGCGAGCTCGGGCCGATGCTCGAGGCAGAACATCAGCGGGAGGCCCGGCAGCGTGCCGATCGCCGCGGCCGAGTGCAGGCACTGCGCGACGCGCGGGTAGCGCGTTCTGAAGGTCAGGAGCTCCGGATGCGCGAGGATTGCGGCCAGTAGGTCGCCTTCCTTGCCGAGCGCAGCGTCCGCTGCTCGGGCCGCCTCTTCCGCGCTGAGGCCGGACGCGAGGCCCGCGCTCTCGAGGTCCGCGTAGTGCTCCTCGAGCTCGAGGATCGTTCGTTCGACGTAGAGCGGAGTGACGCCGCTCCGCAGCAGCTCGAGTCGCAAGGACTCGAACTGGCCGTCAGGCATGGTCGGGATTTCCGTGCGCGCCGTTCAGCGCCGAATTCACGCCTGAGCTGACGCGCTTCCATTCGTCGCTCAGGTGCTCGAGCCTGCGCTTGCCCTTTGTCGTCACCGCGTAATAGACGCGCTCGCGCCCGTTCACGCTCTTGCGGCGTGCCTTCAGCGCGCCGCCCTCCTCGAGCGAGTGCAGCACGGGATAGACGACGCCTTCGCCAAAACCGATGGCCTCGCCCGTGACGAGGCGCATCGCTTTGACGATTTCGTACCCGTACATCTCGCGGCCGCTCAACATTCGCAGCACGAGCAGCTCCGGCACGCCGGTCAAGAATGGAGGATTCGTTTGCGCCATGACTATGAAGATAGACCGATACGCGTGTACTGGCCAGTCCGATCTAGCGGCTTGATACGGCTCAATTTTCGAGCTCGAATCGAATGATCGTTTGCAGGCCGACGCGCTCCACGGCCTCGCCGCTCTCGACGCGCGGGTTGTAACGCCAGCGCGCGATCGCTTTCAGCGCGGCGTCGTCGAAGATCGTGCCGGGCTCGGAAGCGACGATGACGGCGTCTTTCACCGTGCCGATTGCCGTGACGGTGAATCGCACCTGTACCCAGCCTTCGATATTCCTCGTGAGCGCGGCGGGCGGATAGTCGGGATTGACTCGGACCTGCGGAATCACGTCGCCGTCGACGCCGCCCAAGCTGAAGCCGCCGCGACCGCGGATGGGATCGACGCTAGGCGGCGTATAGCGGACAAACTGGACTGCGCCGCTGTCTCCGCCGGTACTGATGCTCGGCAGGTCCGGCTGCGGTACCGGCGGCTTGCGCTCTAAGCGCGGAACGCGCGTCCTTTGCTCCGGGGTGTCTGGGCGCACTCGCGCAAGCTCCGGTATGACCTGCGGCAGTTTCGCGCCTGCGATCATCGGCACGTCGACGAGCTGCCACAGGCCGAGAAAGAGCGCGGCGCTGAGCAGTGCGCCGCCGAGCGCTGAGCACGGAACTCGAATCGCCAACATGATGACGTCTCCTTTTGGCTGGCAAAGCCACCGACCTTCACCATTCGAACCGCACGATTCGACCGTACCTCCCCGTTAGAGGTATGTCAACCTAGAACAGGGAGGTATGCGAAGTTCGTACGGTCCGGTGCGTTACAGCGCGGTCGGGTCGATCGCGGCCGGGTCGATGGCCGGCGCGTCGATCACCGGCGGCTCGAGGCCCGGCGGAGACACCGCGGGCGCGCCTTCGCGCGCTTCGGCTTGTTGCAGCGCGCGCGCCTGGGTGGCGACGTACGCGCGAATCGTCTCGGCTTCCTCGGGGCTCAAGAATTGCGACCAGCCGATCATCCCGTTCGGCTCGAGCGCTCCGTCGATGACGATGCTCTTCCAGAGCGCGGCGCTCGACAACGCGGCCGAGCGGCGCAGATCCGGAATGATGTTCAGCGAGTGCGTCTCGCCGCCGTGGCAGCGCGAGCAGTACACGCGATAGGGTTCCGCGCCCGCGGCGACCATGATTGCCGAGAAGAACTCCGCGGGCGGATTCGCGGGCGGTGCGGGGCCCGGTCCCGGCGGCAACGTAGCTTTGCCATCGAGCTTGAATGCGAAGATGCGGCCCGGATTTTTCGCGCGCGCGTCGGCGTCGTTGCCGCCCGAGAAACCGCGTCCTGCCATGACCGCTATGTACTGCTCGCCGTCTACCGCATAGCTGATCGGGCCCGGCGCCATCGAGTTCGGTGTCTCGTGCGACCAGAGCTGCTCGCCGGTCGTCGCGTCGAACGCGATCAGCTCGCCCGTGATCGTGCCGCGCCCTTGGAACAGCAGGTTCGCGGCCGTCGTCAGCACGCCGCCGCCGAACCCTTCGATCTCGTAGCGCGGTGCGCCCGCTATCGGATCCCATGCGATCAGCGACGAGCCCGTGAGTGGCGGGTTCGCGGCGTTCAACGCGCGGTCGTCGTCCGTCGGCGGGCCGCGGTAGATCCCTGTGTTGTTCAAGCCTTCGCGAAACACGAAGTCGGGATCCGTGCGATAGATCATCGAGGCGCGCGACGCGCGAAAGTACACGAGCCCCGTGAGCGGGTTGTACGACATCGGCGACCAGTTGTGCGCGCCCAAGCCCGTCGGGGAGCCGACGAACGCGCCGGCGTCGTAATAAGCATTCGGCACGATCGCAGGGCGGCCGGTTTCGCGATCCACGTGCGTCGCCCAATAGGTCGGCACGAAGTTGTCTGCCGAAAGGACCTGACCCGTTTGCCGATCGAGCACGTAGAAGAAGCCGTTTTTCGGCGCGTGCATGATGACCTTGCGCGGGGCGCCGCCCACGCCCAAGTCGGCGAGGATCATCGGCTGCGTCGACGTGAAGTCCCACGATTCGCCGGGCGCCTCCTGGTAGTGCCAGAGGTATTCGCCGGTGTCGGGGTCGAGCGCCAGCACGCTCGCGAGAAACAGATTGTCGCCCTGGCCGTCCGAGCGAATCAGGCGATTCCATGGGCTACCGTTGCCTGTGCCTACGTAGAGCTGATCGAGCTCGGTGTCGTAAACGATCGCGTCCCACGGCGTGCCGCCGCCGCCCATCTCGTGCCAGCGGCCGAACCACGTCGGCGCCGCGAGCTCGGCGAGCGCCTTGTCGGAGGCCGCCCCGTCGGGACCGGCCGCGGGGTCGCCGGGAACGACGTAGAAGCGCCATGCGAGCTCGCCCGTGTCCGCATCGTAGGCGCTGACGTAGCCGCGCACGCCGAACTCGGCGCCCGCGTTGCCGATGACGACCTTGTCCTTCACGACGCGCGGCGCGCCCGTGATCGTGTACATCTTCGTCTGATCGACGGTTACGGTGCTCCAGAGCGGCGCGCCCGTCGCGCGGTCGAGTGCGATGAGCCGGCCGTCGAGCGTCGCGATGATGAGCTTGTCCATGTAGAGCGCCGGGCCGCGCGAGTTCACGTCGCAGCAGGCTTTCGCGCCCGCGGCGCCGGGCACCTTCGGGTCGTAGGCCCAGATCAGCTCGCCCGTTGCCGCGTTCAGCGCGTAGGCCTTGCTCCAGGCGCTCGTCGTGTAGAGCACGCCGTCGGCGACGAGCGGCGTCGCTTCCTGGCCGCGATACGTATCGAATTCGTAGTACCACGCCGGCGCGAGCCGGCCGAGCGTGTCCTTGTTGATCTCGGTCAGCGGGGAGTGGCGTTGCTCGAGATAGGTGCCGCCGTGCGTGAGCCAGTTGTGCGGCTCGCTCGCGGCATTCGCGAGGCGCTCGGTGGTGATGGCCCGCGAAAAGTCCGGGGGCGTGCCGGCGGTCGGCGCACCTTCTTCACCGGCGCCGCAGGCCGAGAGCAACAGGGCCGAGATCAGCAGCCCGAATCGCGTTCGACCGTTCGTCATCGATATCCCCCTCGCGGACCTCGCGAAGGGCCAACGATAACCGCGCGCGGCCGATGCTGGCGAGCCGCACGATCGCCCGCAGCGTGAGTTTGGGCGACCGCCGTGGTTCGAGAGAGGCGTGACGAGGGCGAAAATCGATGTGACCGTGCGCACGTCGTGGTGCATTGTCGATTGTCGATCACGGCCCAGGTCGATTAGAGTCGCGGCAGGAGTCAAGCCGTGATCGCGGCCATCGCGCACTGAGTCGGTATGGATATCATCGTTCTCGCGTATCTCGAGCCGGACGAAAAAGAGCCGGACATCGTCGTGCAGCAGGTCGCCGCCGGTCTCACCGAGAGCGGTCACAAGACGTCCGTCCTGACGATTCGGCACGATTTGAACGACCTCATCGACGGCCTCAAAGCGCGCAAGCCGCAGCTCGTCTTCAACCTCGTCGAGTCGTTCGGGGACGACATCATGGGCGGCGTCATCGGCGTCGCCGGCGTCCTCGATCTCTTGCAGATTCCGTACACGGGCGGCGGGCCCGGCGAGATCTTCCTGCAAGAAGACAAGGCGCTCACGAAAAAGCTGCTGGCCTTCGAGGGGATCCGTTACCCCGACTTCGCGACGTTCCCCGCGGACGCCAACTTCGAGACGGGTGGCAATCTGCGCATGCCGCTGTTCGTCAAACCCCTGCGCATGGACGCGTCGATCGGCATCGACGAAAAGTCGCTCGTGCGCAACACACAGCAAATGATGGAGCGCGTGCTGTACATCCAGCGCACGTTCGGCGATGCGGCCCTCGCCGAGGAATACATCGAGGGCCGCGAGTTCTACGTCGGCGTGATGGGCAACGACGAGCTCGTCGCGTTCCCGCCGATCGAGATGGACTTCTCGGGGTTGAAGGAAGGCAGCCTCAAGGTCATGGACAACGAGGCGAAGTTCGACGAGAACAGCGAGCGCTACCACGGCACCAAGGCCGTCATCGCGTCGATCGACGCCGAGCTCAAGGCGAAGCTACAGAAGGCCTCGATCGATGCCTATCGGGCGCTGCGCGTTTGCGACTACGGCCGCGTGGATCTGCGCCTCACGGAAACGGGCGAGGTGTACGTGATCGAGGTGAACGCGAGCTGCTATCTCGAGCAACACAGCGAATTTGTCACGGCCGCCGAGGCGCACGGCATCACGTATCCGAAGCTCGTCAACGGCATTGCCGAGCTGGCCGTCGAGCGCTGGAAGCACCGCAGCCGCGCGCAGAAGCGCCGCAAGAAAGCGCGCAACGCGGCGGCGGCTTCGGGCTAACTTTGGTCGGCCTTCAGCGGCCCGACGACTCCACAGGCATGTTCTTCTCCGTCGCGCCGGCGGGCGCGCCCAGGCTCGGGCCCGGGCCCGGGTCCGGACTCGGGTCCGGACTCGCGTTCGGCTCGGCCGCGGCGGCCGACGTCGACGTTGGCGTCGTGGGTCCCGGCGTCTCGGGGAAGTACGCGCCGCGATGCACGAAGTTCATCGCGAGCGACGTGACGAGCGTCGTGACGTTGACGAGCACTTCTTCCTCGGCCTTTTGCGGATAGACCTGCTTCAGGGCTTCGGCGCGTTTCGCGAGCCCGCGCACCAAGCTGCGCGTTTTCTCGGGGAAGTGCCCCGTCCAGCGGAAGACAGTCGCCATCAGCTCGCGCTCGTGGCGGCGGATCAGCTCGGCCGCGGGCTGCGTTTCCTGCGCCTTGCCGCCTTCGGGTTCCTGCAAGTCGTCGAAGATCGCGCGCAGGTCGCCGTCGAGACCGGCGGCGCCGGGCTCCGCGTCGGCGGAGTAGCTCTGGTAGTACTGCTCGAGCGTGTAATCGATGCCGCTGACGTCGTCGTCGAGCTCGGCTGCCGTCACGAGTGGCTCGCCGAGTGACGCAATCGTGCGCGCGCAGAACTCGAGCTTGGCGAGCGCCGTCGGCAGCTGTGCGTAGTCGGCGCGCCAATCGGATCCCGGCGTCATCCAGACGGCGAACGTCTCGGACCAATCCTCGTCGGGATGCTTCTGCGCGTACCAGCCCGGCAGATGACGCACGAAACGGCGGCTGAACGGCTGCGGCCGGTATTCCTCGCGATACGGCTGCGTGATCGAGCCGAACAGCTTCACCCACGCTTCGAGGTCGTAGAGCCTGTACGCGTAGTTGATGACGTGACCCATCTCGTGGCGCAAGTACCGCAGGATGTCGGCGCGATTGAAGCCTTCGATGTGGCCGACCTCTTCGCCATGCAGCTCCGTGAGCTCCGGTCGAGCGAGGTAAAACGGAATGCCGATGACGACGGTGCCGAACGGCACGCCCCATTCGGTCGAGAGGTGAAAACGCGGCACGAGCTTCGTGATGCCGCGGCTCGCGAGCTCGGCGCGAAACTCCTCGATCACGGGTTGCAGGCGCGTGCCGTCGATCGTGAGCCGAAGATCACGGATCGGGGCGCCGAAGAGATTGGATTCGCGGAATCCCTGTGACGAGGACATGCTCGACCTGTCTGCGAAAGCCCGGGGTTCCAGGCAATTCTCTCATTGAGTGCCGCTCTCTTGCGGGACGCGGGCCCCGATGCCGCGCCAACACTCGGGATCGGGAGGCTTGACAAGCCCAGGCGCCATGTCCTAGTGTCCTATCGAAATAGGACACTAGTAAGCAGTAACACGTGATGATCTTCGACCATTTTTCTGCGGCTCTGGGCGCGGTGCCTTATTCAAAGGAGCCCACCCTCGGGCTCGAAGCGGGCATGAGCTACGGGCTCGCCCAGACGCAGGTAGGCCATGGAATTTAGCCAACCGAAGGGGATCTACCAGCAGATCGCCGACCAGATGCGCGATCGCATCCTGGCCGGCGAGTGGCACGAGGGCGAGCGCATCCCGTCGGTGCGCGAGCTCGCGGCTGGAGTGGGGGTGAACCCGAATACAGTGACCAAGAGTTACCAGGCACTGCTCGATCGCGAAATCATCGAGAACCAACGCGGGCTCGGTTACTTCGTGGTCGGCGACGCCAAACAGCGAATCGTCGCGCAGATGCGCGAGGAATTCGTGCGCGACGAGTTGCCGAGGATCTTCCGCACGATGCGCGTGCTCGGCATGCGGTTGAAGGATCTAGAGCCGCACTTCGCGCAGCTGAACGGACCTAGCTGACGTCACAGCGCAACCCGAGAGGTGTGACCTCGGCGGCCGCGGCCGCCGCCGCGGCCTGCGCGGCAAGTTTCCTTCCCGGCGCGTTTCCGCGTATTTTGGTTGGCAACGACAACAAGATTCGCGGGGAGCCCGGTTGCGGAATTCGTGGCTGACACGAGTCACGGTGCTGCTGCTGGTCGGAGCGATCGTCGGCACGTTGCCGGCGCGCTCGGCCGGCGCCGCCGAGCTCACGCCGATGAAGATCGGCGTGCTGCGCATCGCCTCGCAAGCGCCGTTCTTCATGGGTGTCGAGAAGGGCTACTTCGCCGAAGCCGGTATCGAAGCCGAGCTCGTGTTCTTCGACGCCGCCGTGCCGGCGACGCTCGCGATCGCCTCGCGCGATGTCGACATCGCCGTCATCGGCTTCACGCCGGCGTTCTTCAATCTCGCCTACTTCGGCGGCATGGTCGTCATCGCGGGGCACAGCCGCGAGTTGCCGGGTTTCCCGAACACGGGCGTGTTCGCGTCGAACAAGGCCTGGGATGCCGGCGTGCGCACGATGGCCGACATGAAGGGCCGCGTGATCGGCCTCACGACCATCGGCTCGACGAATCACTACGCCGTCGCGCGCATCGGGGAGAAGTACGGCTTCGACATCAACGAGAATCATCTCGTGCCGGCCCAAGGGCTCGGCAACCTGGCCGCGATGCTGATGGGCAATCAGGTCGACGTCGCGTCGGGCGCCGGCACCGCATTCATGGGCCTCATCGACAACGGCCAAGCGCATGTCATCGGCTGGGCCGGCGACGAGGTCTCCTGGCAGTCGACGGGCCTCGCTTCGCATCCGCGCGTGATCGCCGAGAAGCGTGCGGCGTTGCAAGCCATCATCGATACCTACGAGCGCGGCGCCGCCGAATACTCGGCCGTGCTGCTCGACAAGAACGGCGACGGCACCTACAAGGATCCCGCCAAAGCCGAAGAGCTGCTCGCGCTGATCTCGCGCTGGACCTCGGTGCCGCCGAAGGCGATCGCGCAATCGCTGGCGTACATCGACAGCCGCTTGGACGTCGGCAGCATCTACGAGATGGTCGAGTGGTATCGCGGCCAGCGCATGATCGAGAAGGAGACGGATCCCGCGAAGTTCATCGACTTGAGCTTCGTCGAAGGGCACCAGAACATCCCCGCGGCGATGAGGGCGGGGCGCTAGCGCATGGAGATTGCGCTTTCGAACATCACGCACCGTTTCGGCGATCTGACGGCGCTCGAGAACGTGTCGCTGCACGCGCACGAGGGCGAGATCGTCGCGATCATCGGCCCGTCGGGCTGCGGCAAGTCGACGCTGCTCGGAATCGCGGGCGGCATCTTGAAGCAGACGGCCGGCGAGGTCGTGCTGCGCGGCGTGCCTGCGCCCGATACGCTGAACGAGATCACCTTCATCTTTCAGGATTTCTCGCTGCTGCCGTGGCTCAACGTTCGCGATAACGTCGCGTTCGTGTTGAAGCACCACAAGCTCGGCGCGGCCGAGATGCGAGCGGCGCATCGCGAACGCGCTCGAGCGCACGGGCTTGAGCGACTTCGCGACGGCGCTGCCGAAGCAGCTTTCGGGCGGCATGCGGCAGCGCGTCGGCATCGCGCGAGCGCTCGCGGTGCGCCCCGCGATCTTCCTGATGGACGAGCCGCTGTCGGCGCTCGACGCGCAAACGCGCGAGCTCCTGCTCGACGACATCCTCGCGCTGTGGGAGCGCGATCATCCGACGATCCTGTACGTCACGCACAACTTCCAGGAGGCGATCCGCATCGCCGACCGGGTCTGCGTGCTGTCGCGCCGGCCGGGGCGGGTGCGCGAGATCATCGCGATTCCAATCTCCGCGCGCGGAGCGTGCCAAGCCCCAAACACCAGGCCGCCGTCGCTGTGCTCGGCGAGCGGCTCTGGTCGCTGATCAAAGAGGAGGCGATCGTGGCCGATCGCGAGCTCGTGGCCCATGTCTGAGTCGACGGCTGCCATGAACCGACCTGGGACAGCGCGCGAGCGCAAGCTCGCGTTTCGCGGCGGCGGCTTCGCCATCGAGCAGCGCACGTGGATCAGCGTCTTGGCCTTCATCGGCCTCATCGCGCTTTGGCAGCTCGTGACGGGCACCGGCCTCGTGAGCCCGATCTTTCTGCCGTCGCCGATGCGTGTGCTGCGCGCGCTATGGGACCTCGCGATCACGGGCGATCTTGTGGCGGCACGTGTCGGCGTCGCTCGTGCGGATCGGCTACGGCTGGGTCATCGGCACGCTGTTCGGCGTGGCCTTCGGGCTCATGATCGGCTTGTTCACCGTCTCGCGTGCCGTAGGTCTGCCGCTCGTCGCGGCGTTGTTCCCGATTCCGAAGATCGCGTTGCTGCCGCTGCTTGATTCTGTGGCTCGGCATCGGCGAGGGCTCGAAAGTCGCGACGATCGCGCTCAGCGTGTTCTTCCCGACCGTCATCGCGACGTTCAGCGGCGTCGACTCCGTGCCGCGCAACCTGATCCGCATGGCGCAGAGCTTCAACGTGCCGCTGTGGCGCATCGTCTGGCAGGTGCTGGTGCCGGGCGCGCTGTCGGGCATGCTGGCGGGGTTCCGGATCTCGATCGCAGCCGCGCTGCTCGTGCTCGTGGCGGCCGAGATGATCGGCGCTCAATACGGGATCGGCGCATTCCTGATCCTGACGGGCAACATGATGCAGACGGACCGGCTCATGGCCGGCGTCGTCGTCGTGTCCGTGCTTGGCCTCGCGATGAGCATCATCGTGTCGACCGTCGAGCGGCGGTTGCTGCGCTGGCGTTGAAGTAGCGCTGGGGACGCCGCCGCTTCGTCGGCGCGACCCGCCTGGACCGCAGCGACTCGTTCCACTCGTCAAGAATCTGACGAGTTCCTAGGCACACGAGTCGCCCGACACAGCGATTTGTGACCGGCGCACAGGAAATAACTTCGTCCTCCTTGCTAGCTTCCGCCCACCGCCGAGACGTGGGGGCGCCAATAGCGGTTGCCGGGATGAGGATACTACTGGTCGAGGATGATTCGGACGACGCGGAATTTCTGCGCCGATCTCTAGCGCAGCACAACGGTTCGGTGGACGTAACGCGCACGAGCCTGCTCAGCGATGCCGTGAAGTCGTTGGACGCCGATCGGTTCGACGTCGTCCTGCTCGATCTCAACCTCCCGGACGGCCGAGGCGCCGAGTGCGTGGAGAAGATCCAAGAAGCCAGTGCCCTCGTGCCGATCGTGGTGCTCAGCGGGCAAGGCGATGAGGATTACGCCGTCGAGATTCTGAACCGCGGCGTCCAGGACTATCTCGTGAAGTGGGAGGGCGACGGGCGCACGATCCTTCGCGCAATCCGCTACGCCATCGAGCGCAAGCGCGCGGAGGTGAGGCTCAACTACCTCGCCCGTCACGATGCGTTGACTGGTGTTCCGAACCGGCAGTCCTTGCGCGATCACCTCAACCAGGCGACGAAGCGCGCGTTGCGCGATCACAAAACGATGGCGCTGCTGCTGCTCGATCTCGACCGGTTCAAGACGGTGAACGAGACTCTCGGCCACGAGGCCGGCGACATGCTGCTCAAGGCCGTCGTTCAGCGGCTCACCGGAAGTGTTCGTGAAGGTGACCTGATCGCTCGGCTCGGCGGCGACGAGTTCGCCGTCCTGCTCGAGGACGTCGAAGGCCCGCTCGAGGTCGAGACCGTGGCGAGCAACATCGGCGCCGCCTTCCAGGAGCCGTTCGACGTCGGCGGCCGGCAAGTCTCCGTCACTGCGAGCGTCGGGATTACCGTATGTCCCGTCGACGGCACGGAGCCGGTGGCTTTGCTCAATAACGCCGACATCGCGATGTATCAGGTAAAGGACCAGGGGCGGAATGCCTTCAAGTTCTTCAAGCCAAGCATGCACGAGGAGATCCTGTCCTATCACCGATTCGAGACCGACCTCAAGGAAGCCATCACGCGAGGGCAGTTCGAGCTGCTGTACCAGCCGCAACTGCGCCTAGCCGACCACCGTATCGACGTCGTGGAGGCGCTGCTGCATTGGAACCACCCCGCGCACGGGCGTGTGGGCCCGAGTGCGTTCATGTCGGTGGCCGAAGAAACCGGGCACAGCCTTCCTCTCGGCCTTTGGGTTTTCGAGGAGGTGTGCAGGCAGCTCAAGCGCTGGGAAAGCGCAGGCGTGCCGCTGCCGCGCGTCGCGATCAACGTCGCTCCGGTTCACTTCCACCAGCCCGACTTTTATGGCGCGCTTCTCACCGTGCTGCAATCCCATTCCGTCGATCCCTCGCTCATCGAGCTCGAGCTGACCGAGCGCTGCTTGATGCAAGACATCGACGGCACGCGAGAGTGCCTGCAAGCCTTGAAGAGCATCGGCGTGCGGCTCGCGATCGACGAGTTCGGCGCCGGTTACTCGTCACTCAAGTTTCTGCGGCAGTTTCCGCTCGACGTGCTCAAGATCGATCGTTCGTTCGTTTCGGATCTCGACACGAACAGAGACGCGCAGGTCATCTGCAGCGCCATCCTGTCCATCGCGCACAGCTTGTCGCTCGATGCCGTGGCCGACGGTATCGAGTCGGAGCAACAGGTGGCGTTGTTGACGAGAAACGACTGCCAGTACGGTCAAGGCCGTTACTTCAGCCCGCCGATCGAAGCGGATCGGATCGGCGCGATGATGGTCGAGAGCGGCGGCCAGGCCACTCGCCGTCGTCGAGTCACGAGCAGACGCATCGCCGCGAAGGCAGGATGAGAGGACATATGACCGACGCCAATCGCACACGTCCGACGACGCTCGAGGAGGCCCTTCGCGCGTTGGACGAAGCCGAAGCCAAGCTGGCCGCCCGTGATGGCGACGACACCGGCATCCGGCGTCTTACCGAGAGCGTGCTCAGGAGCGAGGAGCGCTTTCGCACGCTCGCGCAGGGCGTGCCGAACCACCTGTTGTTCCTGGATACCGAATTGCGCATCGTGTTCGCCAACGACGTGTTTCTCGAGGCGGCTGGGTGGTCGAAAAGACAAGCCGCCGGCCTCCACATCTCCGACGTCGTGGGCGTCGAGCGCTTCATGGAGCGGCAACCCAATTACGAGCGCGCTCTCGCGGGCGAGACCGTCAGCTACGATTCGACGGGCGCGGCCGGCAACGAAGAGGGCTTCTTTCACTTTTCTTACCGGCCCAGCTTCGACGAGTCGGGCCAGGTGCGCGGCATCTTCTCGATGGCCACGGATATCTCGGAGCGGCGGAAGATTCAGCTCGAGCTCGAAGCCAAACAAGCCGAGCTGCTCCGCTCGAACAAGGACCTCGAGCAATTCGCCTATGTCGCCTCCCACGACCTAAAAGCGCCGCTGCGCGCAATCGAGCTGCTGGTCCAATGGATCGTGGAGGGCCTCGCCGGTTACGACGTGAACAGCGTTCAAGAGAATCTCGCGCTGCTCGGCAAGCGGACGACACGGCTGAACCGGCTGCTCGACGATCTGCTCGCGTATTCCCGCGCCGGTAGGAAAGTGGGCGCTCACCGCCTGACCGACACTCACGCGCTCGTGCTCGACGTGGTGCAGATGCTCAATCCCCCGCCGACGATCTCGATCTCGATCGACGGGCAACTACCCAAGTTCAAGACCCACCAGACGCCGCTCGAGCAGGTGCTCCGCAACCTCATCAGCAATGCGGTCAAGCACCATCCGGGGCCGGAGGGCCGCATCGTCGTCTCCTGCAAGGAGGAAGGCGACCGCTATGTCTATGCCATCGAGGACGACGGCGAGGGCATACCGCAGCAATACGCGGAGCGCGTGTTCGAGATGTTCCAGACGCTGAAGCCCCGCGATCAAGTCGAGGGGAGCGGCATGGGATTGGCGATCGTGAACCGCATTGTCCAGTGGCAAGGTGGCCGCGTCTGGTTCGAGCCGGCGCCCTCGGGGCGAGGCACGGTTTTCAAGTTTCAGTGGAAGAAGAATCAGCCGGTGGCTGCGAACGTGGAGACAAAGGCATGCGAAGCAGCAGGGTAGTCACGATCCTTCTCGTCGAGGACGACGAGGTCGACGTCAAAGCGCTCAAGTGGGCGTTCGACAAGCTCAAGGTCGCCAATCCGCTGGCGATTGCACGCGACGGTATCGAAGCGCTGGAGATGCTGCGGGAGTTGCCGCGGCCGTACCTCATCATCACGGACATCAACATGCCGCGGATGAACGGAATCGAGCTGCTTCGCAAGATCAGGGAAAGCGACGAGTTTCGCGACTCGATCGTGTTCGTGCTCACGACGTCGAACGACGAGCAGGACAAGATCGATGCGTATGATCTGAACGTCGCCGGTTACATGCTCAAGACCGACATGGGCACCAGCTTCCAGCGAGCGATCAGCCTGATCGACAATTACTGGAAGGTCGTCGAGTTCCCGGAGCGCGAGTGATCCTCCCGTGACGGCGTCGATGCGCGCCGCGCCGCGCTGACACGTCGAGAGCGTAACCTTCGGTTCGCGCGCAACCCGCGCGCTCCTCTATTCCTCTGCGAAGGCACGCGCGCGCACTTCCACGGGCGCGCCGCGACGCTACCATCGACTACGAGTCGCAGAGGTCATGAGTACGGGGGTGTCTCATGAAGACCACTCGTTGGCTCTCGCTCGCTGCACCGCTCGCCGTCCTCTCTTGCTCGACAGTGCAGCCGTCGCCGGACGCCGCGGAAGTAGAAGAACCGCCGCCCTGGTTCGATCCACGCATTGATTCCCTCGTGTCTCCCGAGCTGCGGCGCTTCCGCGGCCGCGTGGAGTTCGAGCAGTATCGAAAACAATTGCACGAGCTCGCCGCGCAATACGACGCGTCGTGGGCGCACGTGTTGCCGAGCGCGACAACCGAGCTCGTCGCCACGATCGAAGCGGCGGGCACGCAGCCAACCTGCGACCCGGAGCTCGAGGAGTGTGGCGGCGGCGCGCTCGAAGAAATCGCGGTTACGGGAAGTCGCGTCACGACGCCGTCGATCACGAACAACCAGGAAGCCGGCGTCGACGAAGGCGACATCGTCAAGCAGTTCGGGCGTTTTCTCATCGTGCTGCACGACGGCCGGTTGTTCTCGATCGACATGGGCGACTCGCCGGGCGCCATGCGGTTCGCCGATCGCATCAATGTCTACCCGGACGCCGATCGCGGCACGTGGTACGACGAGCTCTTGATCACGGACGATCGCCTCGTCGTCGTGGGCTACGACTACGACGAGGAGGCGTCGGAGCTCGCAATCTTCAAGATCGCGGAGAACGGCGTGTTCACGTTCGAGGCGACGTACTACATCACCTCGAACGATTACTACTCGAGCGACAACTACGCATCGCGGCTGGTCGACGGCAATCTCGTGCTCTATACGCCGTTGTATCTCACGGAAAGCGATCCTGACGAGCCGCAGGAGTTTCCGCAGGTGAGGCGCTGGACCGAGGTTGACGGTTTCAGTGAATGGCAACCGCTGTTCAGGCCGTCCGATATCTATTTCCCGATCCAGCGCACGCTCGAGCCGACGGTTCACACGATTTCCGTTTGCCCGCTGGCCGGCGAGTTCCGCTGCGTGTCGACGGGCCTGATCGGCCCGGCGAACCGCGAGTTCTACGTGACGCCGGAGTTCGCGTACGTCTGGGTATCGCTGAGCGGCTATGACACCTGGGAATGGCGCCTCGACGACTGCGACGAAGGCGTCGCGAACGGGCCGTTTCGGCCGCTGCCGGCCGCCCTCTACCGCATTCCGCTCGCCGGCGGACGAGCGCACGCCGTGCGGACGGCCGGCACGCCGCTCGATCAGTTCTCGCTCGACGCGCGCGAGACGGAGTTCCTGGCGCTCGTGCACCTCGAGCCCGGGGAGTGCGACGGAGAAGACGAGAATGCGCTGCGCTATGTGCGCATCGGCGCGGAGCTCTTCAGCGCGCGCCCGCCGACGCTGCCGGCCGAATCGTATTGGTCGGTGCCGAAGCCTTCCGGCTGGGGCGTCGAGAACCGCTTTACGGAAGGCTACCTCGTCTACGGCGGCAGCCAAGGCCGCTGGGCGGCCTATGGCGATCGCTACGACTATCGGCCCGCGGAGCTCGTCGTCGTGCCGGTCGACGATCCGGCGGCCACGCGGGCACTATCGCTGTTGCACAGCGTCGAGCGCATCGAAGTGTTCGGCAAGAACGCCGTCGTCGACGGCTACCGCGGCACCAACGGGCTCAGCATCTCGACGATCGACCTCGCGCGCTCGCCGGCCGTGGCCGACGTCGAATACCTTCCGAGCGTGCTGGAATCGGAAGGGCGATCGCACGCATTCAACAGCCGGCTCGACGCGGACGGCGGCGGTGTGTTCGGCTTGCCCACCGTCTTCAAGCAGGAGTCGTGGCGCGATTACTCGGACACGTCGAACGTCCACTTCTTCGCCGTCGATAGCTCCCTCGATATTCGCCCGTCCGGTCACCTCGGAGCGAACGAGGATGCGATCGACGAGGACTACGAGTGCGAGGTCTCGTGCGTGGACTGGTACGGCAACGCGCGCCCGATCTTCACCGAAGGCCGCGTCTTCGCGCTGATGGGCACGGAGCTCGTCGAGGGCAGGCTGTTCAACGGGGGCATCGCCGAGATCCAGCGCGTTGGCATGACGGGGCTGCCGCGCCACCGGCGTTGACGCTCAGGCTTGCCAGTGCGCGAGGTATTGCTGCTGGTCGCTCGTCAAGGCATCGATCGCGACGCCGGCGGCGGCGAGCTTCAGCCGCGCGACCTGCTCGTCTACGCCCTCGGGAACGGGATGACAGTCCGCTGCCAGCGACCCCGCCGACGTGACGACGTGGCGCGCGGCGAGCGCCTGGAGCGCAAAGCTCATGTCCATGATCTCGGCGGGATGGCCGTCGCCGCAGGCGATGTTGACGATGTGACCGCCGCCGAGGAGATTCAGCCAGCGCCCGTCCTCGAGCTTGAAGCCCTCGACGTTCGCGCGCAGCTCCTTGCGCTCGACGGCGAGCTTCGCGAGCGCGGCGACGTCGATTTCCTCCCAGAAGTGCCCGGCATTCGCGAGCAGCACGTTGCCCTTGAGCAGCGGAAAATGCTCGGCGCGCAGCGTGTGGCGGACGCCCGTGACCGTCAGCACGACGTCTGCGAGCTTGCAGGCTTCGGCGAGCGGTAAGACGCGGCAGCCGTGCATCAAGGCGTCCGCCGCCTTGATCGGATCGACCTCGCAGACGACGACGTGCGCGCCGAGTCCCTGCGCCCGCAGCGCGACACCCTTGCCGCACCAGCCGTAGCCGACGATCGCGACGGTCTTGCCGGCGAGCACGAGGTTCGTCGAGCGCATGACGGCTTCCCAGACCGACTGCCCCGTGCCGTGGACGTTGTCGAAGAGATACTTGCAGCGCGCGTCGTTGACGAGCACGACGGGGAAACGAAGTTGCTTGGCCTTGGAGCGGGCGCGGGCGCGCAGCACGCCGGACGTCGTCTCCTCGCAGGCGCCGAGCATCTCGCCGGCGTGCGCACGATGCGACTCGTGCAGCAGCTCGACGAGATCGCCACCGTCGTCGATGACGACGTGCGGTTTCAGCTCCAGCGCCAAGCCCATGTAGCGGCGCATCTCGTCGCGATCCGCGCCGTGCCGCGCATAGACGTGTAGCCCCTCGGCCGCGACCGCCGCGACGACGTCATCCTTCGTCGATTCCGGATTGCTACCCGTCACGGCAACCGTCGCGCCGCCGGCGCGCAGCACGAGCGCCAGATACGCGGTCTTCGCCTCGAGATGGATGCAGACGGCGATCCGCTTGCCGGCAAAAGGCCGCTCCCCGGCGAACTGCGCTTCGAGCTGCCGCAGGATCGGCATGTTGCGCCGCACCCATTCGATCTTGCGCTGCCCCTCGGCGGCGAGCTCGGGCGCGGCGACGATGTTCTGCTGCATGACGGATTACCGGTAGAGTTGCGTGCGTGATAGTCACACAGGATACCGGCGATGCGTAGACCAACCTCCAGGGCGTTCGCGGCCGTTGCGCTACTACTGTGCGGATCGCCGGTAGTCGCGCAGATAGCGCCGGGTCCGGGCGTCAACCCGCGCACGGTCTGGTCGAGCCCGCCCGAGAAGTTCACGACGCGCGTCGTCGCGAGCGGCTTCGAGGACCCTTGGGAAGTAACGTGGGGCCCCGACGGTTACCTCTGGATCACCGAGCGCGTCGGCAAGCGCGTCGTGCGCGTGAATCCGGCTGACGGCAGCCGCAAAGTGGCGCTCGCCATCGACGAGGTGCATCAAGAGCTCGCGCAGGACGGCCTGCTCGGTCTCGCGCTGCACCCGCAGCTGCTGCGCGGCAGCGAACTACGTCTACGTGATGTATACCTACGATGCGGATCCGGGTCCCACGGCGGAACGGCGCGCGAAGATTCGCCGCTACACGTACGACGCGACCTCGGAGCTGCTCGGCGAGCCCGTCGACGTGCTGACGAATTTGCCGCACGGGCCCGATCATGGCGCGAGCCGTATCGTGTTCGGCCCCGACGGCAAGCTGTACGCGAGCCGCGGCGACCACGGCTCGAATTTCCTGGCCTACTACTGCGTACCGATCCGCGCGCAGGAGCTGCCGTCGGCGGCCGATATTCAAGCGCGCAATTGGCGCGGCTACGAGGGCAAGATCCTGCGCATCAACGTGGACGGCTCGATCCCCGGCGACAATCCCGTGCTCGGCGGCGTGCGCAGCCACGTATTCAGCTACGGTCATCGCAACCCTCAGGGCATGGCGTTCGGACCCGATGGGCGCCTGTACGCCTCGGAGCACGGGCAAGACACCGACGACGAGGTGAACCGCGTCGAGGCGGGCCGCAACTACGGCTGGCCGTTGATCGCGGGCTACAAGGACGACCAGTACTACACGTACGCGAATTGGTCCGCGTCGGCGCCGACGCCGTGCGCGAGCTTGGACTACGGCCGCAACATTCCGAGCACGGTGCCGCAAACAAAAGAATCCGACGTGAACCTGGCCGACTTCACGCCGCCGCTGCGAACCTTCTTCACGGTTCCGAGCACGCACGACACGCGGGCGCTCGGCAACGCGACGGCCGCGCTCGCCGGGCTCGACGTCTATACGTCGACGGCGATTCCGGGCTGGAACCCGTCGATTCTCGTCGCGGGCATGATGAGCGGGACGATCTTCCGCTTCCCGCTCGCGGGCGGAACCGAGCCGCCGCTGACGTACTTCAAGGCGCAGGACCGCTACCGAGATCTGGCGATTGCGCCGGACGGGCAGCGCATCTACGCCGTGACGGACGCTCACGGGCGCGTGTTGACGGCCGCCGGCGAGTCGACGGCGAGCCTCGCGCATGCGGGCGCACTGCTCGAGTTCACGTACTCCGAGTGAGCTACGGCCCTTTGAGCACGGCGCCTTCGTGCACGGGCGTCACGGTGCGCTGATAGACGCCGAGCCAGCCGCGCTGATCTTGCGCGCCGAACGTCTTCACCGTCTTGCGCCGCTCTGCGAGCACGGGCTCCGGCACCTCGAGATCGACGGCTTTACGCTTCACGTCGATCGAGATGATGTCGCCGTTCTCGACGAACGCGAGCGGGCCGCCGGCTGCGGCTTCGGGCGAAGCCTCGCCGACGACGAGGCCGTTGTTGACGAGCCCCGAGAGCTGGCCTTCCGTGATCGCGGCGACGCGGTCGAGAAGGCCCGCGCCGTCGAGCGCGAAGATGACGGCCGACGTCATCGCCATGCCGGGGCCGCCGATGACGCCCAAGCCGCGCAGCACGACGACGTCGCCGGGTTTGACGTTGCCCGCCTTGATGCCGGCGAGCGCTTCGTCGCGCGAATGAAAGATGTTCGCCTTGCCGCGGAACTCGAGCATGCGCTCGCCCGTGCCGCCGAGCCGCACGATGCCGCCGCCGGGCAGCAGGCTGCCGCGCACGATGACGATCGCCGGGCGCCTCGACAAGGGCTTGTCGAGCGTCGCAATCATGCGCTCGTCAGCGACCGTCGTTGCCGCGAGGATCTCGCGCAGCGTCTGGCCCGACACCGATCGCGCGTCGAGGTCGAGCTGCCGCTCGAGCCGTTTCAGCACGGCGCGCGCGCCGCCGGCGGCTTCGAAGTCCTCGATGTGGCCGTCGCCGGTCGGCTTGACGGCTGCGAGCAGCGGCACGCGCTCGGCGTAATCGGCGAACGTCTTGATAGACGTCGACATCGATCTCGGCTTCCGTCGCGATGGCCTGCAAATGCTTGACGCAGTTGATCGAGCCGCTGACGGCCAAGACCATCTGCACGGCGTTGCGCACGGCGCCGGCCGTGATGACGTCGCGCGGCTTCAAGTCCTGCCACACCATCTCGACGATACGCGCGCCGGCCGCACGCAAGTGCTCGTGCATCTTCGGGCTGCCGGCCGCGACGGGCGCGCTGCCGGGCAGCGTCATGCCGAGCGCCTCGCAGACGACGTGCATCGAGTTCGCGGTGCCCATGCCTTGGCAGACGCCGGGGCTCTGGATCGCGACGTCGGCCATGCCTTTGACCTCCTCGAGCGTGACTGCGCCCGAGGTCAGATAACCCGTCTTCAGGAACACGTCCTCGATATCGGTGTGTTGGCCGCGATACTTGCCGGCCTTCTGATAGCCGCAGATCACGACGATCGTCGGGATGTTGAGCCGGCCCGCGGCCATGAGCTGGCCTGGTGTCGTCTTGTCGCACGACGCGAGGCACACCATGCCGTCGAGCAGCGCGCCTTCGACTTGCACCTCGATGTCGGCGGCGATGAGATCGCGCGTCGGTAATATATATGCGCCGCGTTTGCCCGCGCTCGTGATGAAGTCAGAGGGCGCGGCAGTGCGGATCTCGAACGGCACGCCGCCCGCGGCGCGGATCGCGACCTTGAGCTCGTCGGCCAAGCCGTCCAGGTGGCTGAAGCAGCTCGAGAGCTCGCTCGAGGAGTTCACGATCGCGATCTTGGGCTTTTGCATGTCCTCGTCGGTGAGGCCGAGCGCGCGCCACTGCGCGCGGCGGCCGGACCAGGGGACGGAGCCTTCGTCGAGGTTGCTGCGGAGCTTTCGTTTCATCGCCATACGATAACGCAGGTACGGTCCGGCGCTTGACCAAACTCGCGACTTCGCCGCGCGTGGACTTGAGCGCCGTCGGGAATTCTGTGCTAGAAACGTGCGGCCTAACGGGGGGTCAAGAATGGGTTCAATGCGCGAGCGAATGTGGTTATCGGCAGGGTTGGCGGCATTGGCAATCGCCGTGAGCCCGGCCACGGTCGCGCAACAGCAAGCACCGGGGGCTGCGGCGCAGGCGCAGGGCGCCCAACCGCCCGCCGGCGCGCAAGCGCCTGCCGGCGCGCAAGCGCCTGCCGGCGCGCAACAACAACCACGAGGCGGTGGCGGTGGGGGCGGTCGACCGCAAGTTCCGCCGCTCGGGGATGGCCCTTGGGATGTGGCGACCGAGCAGGGCCGCATTCACGTCACGGTCGTCACGAAGCAGCTCCAGAATCCTTGGGGCCTCGCGTTCCTCCCGAACGGCGACATGCTCGTGACGGAACGGCCCGGCCGGCTGCGCATCGTGCGCGATGGCGTGCTCGACCCGGCGCCGATCGCGGGAATGCCCAAGATTCGCGCCGTCGTCATCGGCGGCCTCGCCGACGTCGTCTTGCACCCCAATTTCGAGCGCAACCGGCTCGTCTATTTCTCGTACTCGAAGCCCGACGCGCAGGACGAGACGCTGTCGACGCTGGCCGTCGCGCGCGGCCGCTTCGACGGCGGCGCCGCGCTCACGGACGTCGAGGACATCTTCGTCGCCAAGGACTGGTACAACTCCGCGATGGCGGGGCAGAACGGCCGTTGCTGCGGCCAAGGGCCGGCCGACGCGAGCTTCGGCGCGCGCATGGCATTCGGCCGCGACGGCATGCTCTACGTCGCGAGCGGCGATCGCAACTGGGGCGAGAAGGCGCAAGAGCCGTCGTCGCATCTCGGCAAGATCGTTCGCATCGCGGACGACGGCAAAGTTCCGCGCGACAATCCGTTCGCCGGGCGAGAAGGGTATCTGCCCGAGATCTACACGCTCGGCCACCGCAATCCGACGGGGCTCACCGTGCATCCAACGACGGGCGAGATCTGGTCCACGGAGTTCGGGCCGCGCGGCGGCGACGAGCTGAACCTCATCGAGGCCGGCAAGAACTACGGCTGGATCCTCGTGACGCATGGCAACCACTACAACAACGATCCCGTCGTGCGCGGCGCCGAAGGCGTGCCGGGCATGACGG
The DNA here is from genome assembly GCA_963714705.1 of uncultured Gammaproteobacteria bacterium. Classification (GTDB taxonomy): domain Bacteria; phylum Pseudomonadota; class Gammaproteobacteria; order Steroidobacterales; family Rariloculaceae; genus FEN-1219. The sequence continues at coordinate 883,503 of CAVQPJ010000013.1, read as the reverse complement.
ACCCCGTTCTGTTTTGGGTGCCGTCGACGAATCCCGGCAACATCGCGTTCTACACGGGCGACGAGCTGCCCGGTTGGCGCGGCAACTTGCTGCTCGCGGCGATGTCGCGTGCCCTCGTGCGCATCAGCTTCGATGCGGCCGGCAAGCCGACCGGGCAGGAGCGTTTGTTGTCCGATCTCGGGCAACGGTTTCGCGACGTGCGGCAAGGCCCCGACGGCGCCGTCTACCTGCTGACCGACGAGCCGGCCGGTGCGATGCTCAAGATCGAGGCGCAGAGCCCCTAGAAGCTCCAAGCGCGGGAACGCGCGGTATGAGCGAGGGTGCCGGTGCTAGCGCGCCGCGGGCCGGAGGCCGCGCTCGTACTGCGACGTCGCGATGAAGTTGCGCACGGCCGTGTTGTCCTCGTGGCACGCGTACTCGTAGAACTGGTACTGCGGGTCGAGGAACATCGGGTAGCTGATCGTCCATTTGTCCGTCAGCACTTCCCCGTCCTCGATCGTCATCTCGTAGTCGATGCGGTCGGCGCTGACGCGCGTGAAACGCTCCGTCGTCTTCAAGCTCGTCGACGTCGGCATGGTCCCGCGCGCGCCGCCCGGGATGCCGGCGATGAGCATGTGAGCCTTGCCCGTGAAATTGGTCGTCTCCACGACGAGCGTCGCCCCTTCCCAGTGTCCGCGCGACTCGCCGAGCCACTGCTTGATGGCGGGATCGAGCGCCGGCCGGCCGTCGACGGGCACGACACGCGCCTCGTGGATCATTTCGAGCTCGATGACGACGTAGCCGGGCGCCTGCTCAATGCGAATGCCGTTGTTGTAGTTGAACGGCAGCATCGACGCCGGCAGGCCGCGCGTGATGCAGCGGTCCCACGCGTCGAAGTCGTTCACGGAGTCGAAGATTTGTTGCGTGTCGTCGCTGCGAAACTGCGGCACGAGCCCCTGGCCGCGGGTCGTCAGCGCGGGTAGCTGGCCGTCCGGCGGGTACGAGATCAGCGACGTGAGCCGAGCGGCCTCCGTGCGTGTCGTCGTCTCCGCCCAGTGGCCCATGCCCATCTTGTTGGTCTGAATCTCTTCGTGGTACCGCTCGTCGCGGCGCTGGAGGGAGGCCTCTGCTGCCTGCCACTCCTCGTCCGTCAACTCGCGGCGCTCGCCGTACTTCGGATCGCGCTGCAGCCGCGTGGCGAACAAATGCATGATCGGCCAGTTGCCTTGCAGGTCGGGTTCTCCCCACGGCGTCACGGGGTGCGGCGAGCCGTCCGGATACTTGAACGCTGCTGCCGTTCGCGCCGAGGAGGCCGTGCCGTCGGGTGCGGAACATGCGGCCAACCCGAGCGTCGCGATGATGAGAATCTGCGCGTGAATCTGCTGCTTCATGGGTCGTCTCCGATGTTCCGTGAAGAGGACACACACGGTGAGTCGGAGAAGTATAGGGCGCGCGATCGGTACCGCCTATCGTCGAGGCGGGCGCCCGGCTATTCTTTGTCGCCGTGACAGACGTGACAGAAGCGGCGGCGGACGCAGTGACAGGCGTGCTCATCGCCAGCGCGGTCGAGCCGCAAGCTGGCGGCGCGGCCCCGCCCGGTTCCCACGACACGCCAGCCGCGTGCCTCAACTGCAGCGCCGCGCTCACGGGCGCGTACTGCGCCGCGTGTGGTCAGGCAGCGCGCGTTCACCGCAGCTTCGCCTCGCTGGGCCACGACATACTGCACGGCGTCTTCCACTTCGATACCAAGCTCTGGCGCACGCTGCCGGAGCTCGTGCTTCGTCCGGGCCGGCTCACGCGCCGTTACATCGACGGCGAGCGCGCGAAGTTCATCTCGCCGATGGCGTTGTATCTGCTCAGCGTGTTCCTGATGTACGCCGTGTTCTCGTTCACGGGAGGCGTGGCACCGACCGTCGATCCGACGGACTTTGCGGGGGGCGGCCAGTTTCGCGTCGACAACAGCGCCGAAATCGAGGCGACACGGCTGAGGATCAGAGATCTCGAAGTGCAGCTCGACTCGCCGGAGTTGTCGCCTGCGCGGCGAATCGAGCTCGAGTCACAGCTCCCCGGCCTCCAAGCATCGCTGGACGTGCTGGAGGCGATCGGCCGCGGCGATTGGGCGAACGTCGAACGCATCCAGGAGTCCGTCCAAGACGAAATAGAGCGCGAGCGCGAAGCCGCGCCACCGATCGAGCCCGGCTCCGCGGGGAACGCCGAGGCCTCGGACGGCACGCTGAGGGGCGCGATCCGAGAGCTCAACGACAACCCGGGTCTCATGGCCTACAAGATCAAGACGAACGGCTACAAGTTTTCGTGGCTCCTCGTGCCGCTCAGCATTCCGTTCATGTGGCCGCTGTTTTTCTGGCGGCGCAACGTGCGTGCTTACGACCACGCGGTGTTCGTGACGTATTCGATCAGCTTCATGACGCTGCTGATGATCTTCGTCTCGTTGATAGGACTTCTCGGCGTGGGGTCCGGGTACATCGCGCTGATGATGATGGTCGTGCCGCCGGTGCACATCTACAAGCAACTGCGCTACGCGTACGGCTTGTCCCGGCTCGGCGCGTTCGTAAGGATGATCCTTCTGCTCTTTGCCGCGCTGATCGTCCTCTCGATCTTCATGTCGCTGCTGGTCTTCATCGGCGCGCTCGACTGACCGGCGGGAGGATGGCTCGCCGCTAGGCCAAATACGCCCGGGCAGCCTAGCCGGCGGAAGGACCGAGATTGGCGCCGTCGGCGCGCAAGCGCCGCTGCAACTCCGCGACATTGAGCGTGCGCGGCGTGATGTTCGCCTTCAGCGCGAGGTCGGCCGCCGTGCCGGCTGCTTGGCCCATGATGAAGCACGGCCCCGAGACGCGCGCCGACGATTGGCCGTCATGCGACATCGACGCGCAACGGCCGGCGACGAGCAGGTTGTCGACTTTCTTGCGGCACGATGATTCGATACGGAATCGCGTTGAAGCCGCGCGAGTCCTTCGGCGCGAACACGAACTTCACGTCGCCCTTGATGTGGGCCTCGACGGGCCACCCTTGGACGCCGATCGTGTCCGGGAAATCGCGGCAGCCCAAGATGTCGTCCTCGGTCAGCACGTACTCTCCGCGGACGCGCCGCGTCTCGCGGATGCCGATCTGTGGCGCGATCTCGACGATGTACGCTTGCTCGAAGCCCGGCGTGCTTTCCTTGATGAACTGGAACACGTCCCAGCACTGCTTGCGGCCTTCGACCTCGCCGTACGAAAGCTCGCGCGCGTCGATGCCGCTGACGGCCGTGCCGTCCGGGTTCTTGATCTGCGTGAGATTCGCGCGCCACTCGATCGGGTTGCGCTGCGGCCGGACGATCGGCTTCTTGCGCGGGAAGACGCGGCCGCGTTTCTCGGCTTCCTCCATGAGCTTCGGCACGAGCTCCCAGGCGCGGCCGGCCTTCGCGGGATCGACGCCGTTGATGCGGAACATCGTCGACGGATACAGCATGTTGCCGGCGCCGTCGCCGACCTCGTACGGCACGCCCGCCCACGCGGCGAGATCGCCGTCGCCGGAGCCGTCGATGAAGATCTCGGCCGCGAATCGCGAAGCGCCCGGATTTCGTCTCGACGAGCACCGCTTCGATGCGGTCGTCGCTCGCCATGACGACGCCCGTGGCGAACGCGTGGAACAGCATGTGGACGTTCGCTTCGGCGAGCAGCTCGTCGGCCGCGATCTTGAACGCCGAGATGTCGTAGGCCTGCGCGAGGATCTGGTTTTGGATCGTCAGGTGCGGCTTGTTCAGCCCGTCCATGCGCTCGAGCCGAGCGAGAATGTCGTCGGCAATGCCGTGGACGACCTGCTCGTGCTTGCCGTGGACGACGGCATGCAGTCCGCAGAACGTGCTCAAGCCCGGCGGCCGTGCCGGCGCCGCCGCAGAAGCCGTAACGCTCGATGCAGATCGTCGACCGCCCGGAACGCCCCGCGGCGATCGCGGCGGCGATGCCGGCCGGCCCGCCGCCGACGACGACGACTTCATAGTCGCCGTAAATGGGCGTCTGCCGGCTGGGTTCCGTTACGTGCGGCGATGGCATGCGAGGGCTCTGGTAAACGCGGTTCCGGTCGCAGTGTGCCGAGGAAAGTCTCGCGAGTCACGCTACGAAGCGTCGCGCGAAAGGGTTCTTCAGCGGGCGGCGACGCGTGCAGCCTCCTCGCAATCCTGTAACGCGGGCGCTACTTTGAGCGAATGAAAACGACGGTGCCAGTGCTGCTCGCCGTCGCGCTGGGTCTTCCGGCTGGCGCGAGCGCGCAGCCCGTCGAGGTGCGCGTCGAGCTTGGGCCGCGCCCCGCGTTTCTCGTCGCGGATATGCGCGATGGCGAGCTCAAGGCGCGTTTGCAAGCTTGCCTCGACGAGCCGCCGCGGCGCACGGCGTTCTCGATCGGCCATCGCGGCGCCGGGCTCGTGCTGCCGGAGCACACGCTCGAAGCGTACGAGGCAGCCCACCGGATGGGCGCGGGCACGATCGAGTGCGACGTCACGTTCACGAAAGATCTCGAGCTCGTTTGCCGGCATGCGCAGAATGACCTCGCGACGACGACGGACATCTTGCTGACGCCGCTTGCGGGCACGTGCATCGAGCCGTTCACGCCGGCGCGGCTCGGCGCGAACGGCGCCGTGCGCCGGCCCGCCCGCGCCGAATGCCGCACGAGCGAGCTGACGCTGGCCGAGTTCAAAACGCTGCGCGGCAAGATCGATGCGTTCGATCCCGCGGCGCAGACCGTCGAGCAGTTCGTCGCTCCGCCCCGTGCACCGCGTCCCGATCTCGGCGCCGGTTTGCAGTTCGGCACCTTGCTGAGCCACGCCGAGAGCATCGCGCTGTTCAAACGCCTCGGCGTTCGCATGACCCCGGAGCTCAAAGAAGCGACCGTGCGGCTGCCGTTCAACGGCGTCACGCGCGAGCAGTTGGCGCAACGGCTCATCGACGAGTACCGCGCCGCCGGCGTTCCGCCGAGCGACGTGTTCCCGCAATCGTTCCACCGGCGCGACGTCGAGTATTGGATCGACCGAGAGCCCGCGTACGGCCAGCGCGCGGTGCTGGTCGACAACGCGCCGTTCGGGCGCAGAGCCGGGCGTTTGCGCCGCTACAAGACGGCGGGAATCAACATCTGGGCGCCACCCTTGTTCGTGCTGCTCGATCTCGATGCCGAAGGGCGAATCGTGCCGTCGCGCTCGGCACGCGCAGCGCGTGCGGCGGGTCTCGATCTCGTCACCTGGACGCTCGAGCGCTCGGGCAATCTCGCCGCACCGAACAAAGGGTTCTACTACCGCACGATCGACGCCGCGGTAACGCGTGAAGGGGACGTCTTGGAGGTCGTCGACGTGCTCGCGCGCGACGTCGGCGTGCGCGGAATCTTTTCCGACTGGCCGGCGACGGTCAGCTTCTACGCGGGCTGCGCGGGTTTACCGTAACGGCGCGTGCTGGCCCCGGCCGGCGCTGCTTGGGTACCATCACGCATCGCAGGTCCCGGGGTGCGTATGAGAGGAGAGTTTTTCATCGTGGCCGGTTTCGTCGCTGCCGGTTGCGCTTCCGCGCAGCAACGTTGGCTCGGTCCGGCCGAGCGTCTCGCCGCGACCGGCGAGATCACGGAGTTCGCGCTGCCGCACCCTTCGAGCGGCCCGACGACGATTGCGCTCGCGCCCGACGGCACCGTTTGGTTCACGCAGAGCAACGGCAATCGCATCGGCCGCATGAATCCCGACGGCTCAGGTCTCGTCGAGTTCGACGTTCCGACGGAAGAGAGCTCGCCGCGTATCATCGCGCTTGGCGCCGACGGCAACTTCTGGTTCTCCGAGCATCTCGCGGGTCAGATGGCGCGGATCACGCCCGCCGGCGCGATCTCGGAGTTCCGCATTCCGACGCCCGACAGTCAGCCGCGAGCGATTGCGCTCGGCGCCGACGGCAACATCTGGTTCGGCATGTTCGCCGCGGGCAAGATCGGCCGTATCACACCCGCCGGCGTCATCACCGAGTTCGACATTCCGACGCCGTTCAGCGGACCGCGTGCGCTCGCGGCCGGGCCCGACGGCAACATCTGGTTCTCGGAGTTCTACGCGAGCAAGATCGGCCGCATCACGATGGCCGGCGTCGTCACGGAGTTTCCGCTGCCGCGCGCGAATTCCGGTCCCGGCGACATCACAGCCGGCGCCGACGGCAACATGTGGTTCGTCGAGCTGAACGGCACGATCGACGGCCGCGTCGTCAACGGCAACAAGGTCGGCCGTATCACGATGCAAGGCGAGATCACGGAGTTCGACATTCCGAGCCCGACGGGCTCGCCGACGAACGTCGCCGTCGGCCCGGATCGCAACGTCTGGTACACGAAAGGCGCTTCGCTGGGCCGCGTCACGCCAGACGGGGCGATCACCGAGTTTCCGCTGCCGGCCACGGCGCGCGGCGTCGGGCTCACGGCCGGCAGCGATCGCGAGCCGCCGCGCAGGCTTGCGCAATAGGCTCTGGTACGCCGACGGCACCGGCAACAAGATCGGCTACCTGCACTTCGACTAAGTCGCGCGATTGGCAATATCGCGCCATTTCGGCTAGCGTGCCGGACTTTCGTGCCTCGTCGGCACCGGAGACCCCCATGCGTTCAGCCCTTTTCCTCGCGTCGCTCGCGCTCGTCGCGTGCGCGCCCACCGACGCGCCCACGCCTGCTGCTACTGCCGCCGCGGCCGCAGCTTTCGACCGATGAAGACAAGACGCTCTATGCGCTCGGGCTCGCGATCGGCCAGAACGTTCAAAGACTTCAATCTCACGAGCGGCGAGGTCGAGCTCGTCGCGCAGGGCCTCCGCGACGCCGTGCTCGGCAACGAGCCGAAGGTCGCGCTCGACGTCTACGGACCGCGCATCCAGATCCTCGCGCAAGAGCGCATGGCGGCGGTTGCGGCGAGCCGAGAAAGCAGGCGTCCGACGCCTGGGTCGCGGAGCAGGCGGCGCAGCCGGGCGCCGAGCGCAGCGCCACGGGCGTCGTCGTCATTCCGATCACGCGAAGGCACCGGCGCGAACCCGACCGCGGCGAGCACCGTCCGCGTGCACTATCACGGCACGCTGCGCGACGGCACGCGTGTTCGACAGCTCCGTCGAGCGCGGCGAGCCGATCTCGTTCCCGCTGAACGGCGTCATCTCGTGCTGGACCGAAGGCGTGCAGAAGATCAAGGTCGGCGGCAAAGCGAAGCTCGTGTGCCCGGCGGACACGGCGTACGGCGATCAAGGCTCGGGCTCGATCCCAGGCGGCGCCGCGCTCGCGTTCGAGGTCGAGCTGCTCGCGATCGAGTAGCGCGCGGCTACAAGAGCTCCGCTTGAATCTCGCGGAGCTTGCCCTTGATGACCGTGGCGTTGTCGACGCCCATGCGGATCAGCAGCTTCTGCCCGGCCGACAGCTTCTCGAGCCGCTCGTCCGCGTATTTGTAGAGCACGCTCGGCTGCACGAGCGCGATCTCGCCGCGCGGCGTCGGCGTCTGCAGCAGATGCTCGATGACCTCGTTCAAGCGCGTCGTTGAACGACGCGTCCGGGTGGCCGAGCTCCTCGTACGCCTGCTGGAACAGCGGCTCGAGCCCGCGATAGAACGACACGAGCGTCTTCGCGTCGAGCTTCGAAACGAGCGCGACGAACGGCTCGTAGCGCGCGTAGTTCTCGCGGCGCGAGCACCATGCGCTCCTTCCTCGCCCGACGTGACGAAGTCGCCGGGCGTCGGTTGTGATCGGCCGCTGATTCAACGCCATCTGCTGGCGCGGCACGTTGTCGATCGTGACGACGATGTTGCGCACGATGCGCTCGGGCACGACGATGCTTGACGCATCGCGTCTTGACCGAAGAGCTCGGTCAAGCCGCCGAGCACGTCGGGGTCGCTCTCGTCGAGCGGCGGCAAGCGGCAGCGTACGCGCCGGCGGCAGTGCCGTGTCGACGACGGCCGGTGGCGGCGGCGCCGGCGTGTCGACGACGGGCTGCGGCGTGTCGACGACGGCTTCGGGCTCCGGGGCGCTGTCCGCGCAGGAAGTAGAAGCCGATGCCGCCGACGACGAGCAGTATTCCCGCGCCGAGCGCCCACGGCCAAAACCAATCCTTGTTCAGCTCGATCATGACTCGCTCCTCGGTAACTGCTCCTGCGACTCTGCCGCGGCATCCCTCCCGCGTTGCAGGGTCATCGTGAGGTAACACGTCGCGTGCCCAGTCCATCTGTTTCCAGCCGGGAACCGGCGTCACGGTGCCTTCGTGCGGCACGAACTTCGAACGCTCGACGAGCGCGTACTTGTGAATGTAGCGCGGGCAGTTCGGAAACACCTCGCGAATGCTCGACGACGACGACGAACTGCGCTTCGGGGAAACGCGGCGTGACGAACTCGGGCGGCTCGATGCGCGCCGTGCCGTTCACGCGCAGCCGCTTCGGCGAGCAAAGGTCGATGAACAGCATTCCGACGTGGCCGCTCGCGGCCACGTTGCCCATCGACAGATACATGCCGTTGCCGTCGTAGCACGGGAACGCGAGCGTGCGTCGGGTCGAGCACGCGGACGAAGCCGGGATCGCCGCCCTTGTAGGAGCAGCTCGGCTCGCCGCGCGAGTTGACCGTCGCGAGGAAGAATAGATCGAGCCGCTCGATGAACGCGCGATCCTCGTCCGTCAACGCGCGTGCGGAACAAGCGTTGCTCGATGCGATCGGCGAGGCGCTCCGTGTCGAACTGTCGCTGCAGCCGCCGGTGGCTTTCCTCGTACAGCGCCGACATGAGCACCTCCATAGTCCCCGCTCCAATCTTACGCGCCTCGCTGCCGGCCGGAAGGGCGATAGGCCGTTAGAATGCGGCCGCCATGCAAGAGTTCGACTACATCGTCGTCGGCGCCGGCACGGCGGGCTGCGTGCTCGCGAACCGCTTGTCGGCCGATCCCGCCACGACGGTGCTGCTGCTCGAAGCGGGCGGCAAGGACGACTACTTCTGGATCGACATACCCGTCGGTTATCTCTACACGATCGGTAATCCGCGCACCGATTGGTGCTACGTCACGGAGCCCGAGCCGGGCCTGAACGGCCGCAGCATCGGCTATGCGCGCGGCAAGGTGCTCGGCGGCTGCTCGTCGATCAACGCGATGATCTACATGCGCGGCCAGAAAACCGACTACGACCATTGGGCCGCGCAAGGACTGCGCGGCTGGTCGTGGGACGACGTGCTGCCCGTGTTCAAGCGCTCCGAGGACTACGAGCACGGCGCCGACGAGCTACATGGCGCCGGCGGCGAGCTGCGCGTCGAGGAGCGGCGCGTCGAGCTGGGAGATTCTCGACGCATGGCGCGATGCGGCCGAGGAGTGCGGCATCCCGAAGATCGCGGAGTTCAATCGCGGCGACAACTTCGGCAACGCCTACTTTCAAATGAATCAGCGCCGCGGCGTGCGGTGGAGCGCGACGAAGGCGTTTCTGCGGCCGGTGCTGAAGCGGCCGAATCTCACCGTGCGCACGGGCGCGCTCGTCGAGCGCGTGCTCATCGAAACGCGCGACGGCGGCAAGCGCGCGACGGGCGTCGTCGTGCGCTTCGCGGGCGCGGGCACGGAAACGCTGCGCGCGCGGCGCGAGGTGCTGCTCGCGGCGGGCTCGATCGGCTCGCCGCAGATTCTCCAGCTCTCGGGTGTCGGCCCGGCCGACCTGCTGCGCCGAGCACGGCGTCGCCGTCGTCGCCGATTCGCCGGGCGTCGGGCGCGAATCTGCACGACCATCTGCAGATCCGCTCGATCTACAAGGTGCGAGAACACGAGGACGTTGAACCGGCGCGCGCGCACGCTGGGTCGGCCGCGCGGCGATGGCGCTCGAGTACGCGCTGTTCCGCACGGGACCCTTCACGATGCCGCCGTCGCAGCTCGGCGCGTTCGCGAAGAGCGACGAGGGGCGCAAGTCCGCGAACATCGAGTGGCACGTGCAACCGTTGTCGCTCGACAAGTTCGGCTCGCCGCTGCACGCGTTCGATGCGATCACTCCGTCGGTCTGCAACCTCCAGCCGACGAGCCGAGGCCACGTGCGCATCAAGAGCGCCGATCCGGCGGCGCATCCCGCGATCACGTTGAACTACCTCGCCACCGACGAGGACGTCCGCGTCGCTGTCGCCGGGACTCAAGTTCACGCGGCGCATCATGGCGGCGAAAGCGTTGGCGCGCTTCGAGCCCGAGGAGTGGCTGCCGGGGCCGGCCGTGACCAGCGAGGCCGAGTTGGAACGTGCTGCGGGCGACCTCGGCACGACGATCTTCCACCCCGTCGGCACGTGCCGAATGGGACTCGACGCGCTTGCCGTCGTCGACGATCGGCTGCGTGTGCGCGGGGTGTCGGGCCTGCGCGTCATCGACGCATCGGTCATGCCGCGCATCACGTCGGGCAACACGAACGCGCCGACCGTCATGATCGCCGAGCAGGGCGCGGACTTCATTCGCCGCGGCGCCGCGTGAGCGTGCAAGCCATTGGCCGTATTCCTTGCGGCTCCGGGCGGGGCGCATAATGAACACCGATCATGAGTGGAAGAACCCAGGAGCCGCCATGCGTCGACTCGCGTTCCTGCTAGCGCTCGTTTGCGGCGTCTTCGTTGCGCGCCTCGCGGCCGCTCATCACTCGTTCGCGGCCGTCTTCGACAGCGACAAGGCCGTGAAGCTGACGGGCGAGGTCATCGGCATCGAGTGGACGAATCCCCATTTTCATTTCTCGATGGACGTGAAAGACGCCGGCGGCGCCGTCACGCGCTGGCGCTTCGAAGGCTTTCCGCCAAACATGCTCGTGCGGCAAGGTTGGCGGCGCGACGAGACGCTGACGCCGGGCGCGACGGTGACCGTCGAGGGCTGGGCGGCACGCGACGACTCGAAGTTGGGCGCGGCTCGTTGGGTCACGCTCGCCGACGGACGCAAGCTCGCGGCGGGCCCGCCGGCCGGAACGGGAGGGCGTTGAGATGAAGGCCTGGCTCGCATGCGCCGCGGCGGTGGTCGCAGCGGCAACCGCATCGCTGGCAGCGCAACCGTCCACGCTCGAGCGCGCGGTTCCGCGCACGGCGGAGGGCAGGCCGGATCTCTCCGGGATCTGGGTTGCGACGGGCGCGATCATGCTGTTCGAGGGCGAAGAGGCGTTCGCGGCCGCCCGAGCGGCCGACGCGGCCGCGGGCCGGCCGCCGGGGAATTCCGGCGAGCCGCCGCCGTTCACGCCCGAAGCCGAAGCGCAGCGCCAACGGTTTCTCGCGCGCCGCGGCGTCGACGACCCGATGGCGCGTTGCCTGCTGACGGGTATCCCGCGCATCAATTTCCGGCCGCTGCCGTTCGAGATCGTGCAGCTGCCGGACCGCGTGATCATGCTGTACGAGATCCATCACGCGTTCCGCATCATCCCGGCCGACGGTCGCCCGCATCCCGAGGACGCGGAGCCGTCGTACCTCGGCGATTCGATCGGGCGCTGGGACGGCGACACGTTCGTCGTCGACGTCACGTCGTTCAACGACCAGACCTGGCTCACGGGCGTCGGCAGCATTCACACGGAGCAGCTGCGCGTCACGGAACGCTACACGCGTGACTCGCACGACACGATCCGCTATGAGGCCACGATGGAGGATCCCGGCGTGTTCACGCGGCCGTGGACGATCCGCGAGACGTTCCGCCTGCGGCCCGGCGAGCGGATCCGCGAGTACGAGTGCATCGAGAGCAACGAGGACTTGGTGCGCTTCCAGCAGCTGCTGGAAGAGGCGCCCGCTACTGAAAAAACTCCGTGAGCCGTTCCGGCGGCGGCAGCTCGGCGAACTGCGGCCAATCATCCGCGATCTCGTACCACGGCGCCTTCGAGCCGACGTAAAGATGCACCGCGGGTAGCGGCGGCAGCGGCGTGTCGATTGCGCCGGCCGGCAACATGGCGATAGGCGAGCCCGCCGCCGCGCTCGGCACGAGGCTGCCGCAGTCCGCACAGAACTCCGTCGCGTACTGCCGGGGCGCCGGCAGCGCGTAGCGGCGGACTCGCTCCGCGCCTTGGACCCAACGAAACGCGCCGTGCGCCACGAGCAGCGTGCTGCTGAATGCCGTGGCTCGGCTGCGACGACACAACGAGCAATAGCAATTCACGAGGCGGCGTGGGGTTGCTGCTGCGGCGAACGCAACGGTCCCGCAGAGGCACCCGCCCCTGACGGCGGCCGAAGCATCGTGCACGCGCGGCGTCTCGACGATCGGCAACGCAATGCCCGGCGGGTAGGCCGCGTGCCGCGGCAGAACGTCGTCGAGCTCGGCGAGCGGCGACCGCGATGCGGCGAAGATGTGAGTGCGAGGCCGGGCGCCGGGATCCCCGTCCAAAAGGCCGGCCGGAACGTGCCAGTAACGCTCGTCGTGCGAGACGGCCGGAACGGTCGAGCCGCAGCGCCGGCAAAACGGCCGCTCGAACGCTGCCGTCGCGCGGTAATGAACGATCTCGTCCGTCCCTTCGAGCCAGCGGAACGCCGCCTGCGCAACGCCGAGGCTCGTCGCGAACAAGCTGCCGTGGTGCTTGCGGCACATCGAGCAGTGGCAGTGCGCAAACCACCGGTACGGCGGCGCGACGCTGAACGCAATCGCGCCGCAGAGGCAAGCACCGCGAATGCTCGTGCTCACGCCGCGTGCGCCACTGCTGCAGGCATGGATCCTCCGAAGGTCTCGGCCGCGGGCGGCGGATTCTCGATGGGGCGCGACGGCGCGGTCAAGCCGTGTGGCGACCCCCTTCAGCTGCCGTTCAGGAACGGAGGTTATCGTCGGTAACAAGGCGCACTGCGCCCGGAACCAGGAGACTGATCGAATGCGCGCGTTGTTTCTCGCAGCCGTGGGCGCTGTCGCGTTGTGGAGCTTGCCGGTCGAGGCTCAGTGGCAAATCTGGCCCTACTTCGGTTTCAGCTATGGAGTCGGCCCGTACCCCTATCACTCCCCGTGGTACGGCCCACAAGTGGGGGTCGGCGTCCACGTCGGCGGTCCGGTGTACCGCCAACCCGCTCCAGCCCCCCAGCCCGCCGCGCAAGGCGTATTGAAGCTGTACGTCTACCCGGCCGCCGGGCAGAGCGAAGCGCAGACGGCTGACGATCGCTATCAGTGCCACACCTGGGCCGCGAACGAGTCCGGGCACGACCCGACGCTCGGCGCCGGTAGCCGCGACGAGGCCGACGACTACACGCGCGCGTTCACCGCCTGCATGGAAGGCCGCAACTATGTCGTCCGGTAAGCCGTGGCTCGCGGCTCTCGCGCTGGCGTCGTCGCTGCCGGCCGTGGCCGCCGAAGATTTGCGCGCGCTCGAGGTTCAGGGCCAACGCGGCCAATCGCTCGAGCAGACGCGGCGCGATCGCTACGAGTGCCATAACTGGGCCGTCGTCCAGACGGGCGGCTCGCCGCCGGCCGCGTCGGCCAGTGCGCCGGCGGACGACGGCAAGGCCGAGCTCAAGCGCGAGCGTATCGGCCGCGCAATCGTCGGCGCCACGATCGGCGGAACGATCGGCGGACTGTTCGGCGATGGGCACGACGCGAACGAGCAGATTCTCGCGGGTGCCGCGGTGGGCGCCGGCATCGGTGCCGCGACTGCCGGAGCCGGGCGCAAGGAAGCGGAAGCGCCGGAAGGGCCGAGCGACTATCTGCGCGCGTTGACGGCGTGCCTCGAAGGCCGCGGCTATTCCGTCTCAATGCCGGCCGCCGCGGAGCTCACGGCGAGTCGGTGACCGTCGCGGCCGCGCGAGCCGAACGCCCGAGCGTGTGCTCGAGCGCCGCGCCGATCGTCGGGTAACGAAAACGGAACCTGAGCGCCAGGAGCCGCTCCGGCGTGACGCGTTGACCGTCGACGAACAGCTCCGCGAGCTCGCCGAGGCCCGCGCGCAACAAGCCCGCGGGGATGCGCATCGGCCACAGCGGCCGCCGCAGCGTCGCCGCCATCGCCGCCATGAGCTCTGCATGCCGCACCGGAGTGGGTGCCGTGACGTTCAGCGGTCCGGCCAGCGTCGCCTCGTCGAGCACGAAGCACACGACGCCGAGCAGATCGTCGATGTGGATCCAAGAGAACCATTGTCGGCCCGTGCCGAGCACGGTGCCGGCGAACAGCCGCACGGGCCGCGCGAGCGCGGGCAGCGCGCCGCCGTCGCCGCCGAGCACGACGCCGATTCGCAGCGTCGCGACCTTCACGCCGTATTCCGCGGCCTGCGCCGCCGTTTCCTCCCAGCGCCGGCAAAGCTCGGCTTGGAAGCCGATGCCCACGGCGGATTTCTCGTTCAGCGCGTCGTCACTCGCGCGCGCGCCGTAGTAGCCGATCGCCGACGCGTTGATCCACGTCGTCGGCTTGACGGTGAGCCGCTCGACGAGCGCGAGCAGTGCTCGCGTCACACCGAGCCGGCTGTCGAGGAGCAGCGCACGCCGCCGCTTCGTCCAGGGCGCGCCCGCGATCGGTTCTCCGGCGAGATTGATGACGGCGTCGACGCGGGTTTCGGCCGGTAGCTTTGCGAGATCGGTCACGACCTCGACGTGGGGGCCGAACAAATCGGCGGCTTTCGCGGCGCGGCGCGCGTACACGATGACGCGATCGCCGCGCTCGACGAGCCGCCAGACGAGCTTACGGCCGATGAATCCCGTCGCGCCCGTCACGAGAATGCGCCTGGGCTTCGTCGCCAGCGAGACTGTGAGGACAGACATGGCCTTCTAGTCCACGGAGTGAAACACGCCGTCGTGGTGGAACAAGTCGCCGAGCAACGCGTGACGGATCGTCATGATGAAGCGAAAGCGGCCGTCGCCCAGGTCGTGATGAGAGACGCACGTCCGGCCGGGCAGAAACCACGCCGGTAACGTTAGACGCCAAGCACCGTAACGCCGATCGCCCCACGCTACGCCCAAGCACTCGACGTAGTACCCGACGCTATCGAAACACAGCGCCCCGCCGCGGACATCGAGCGCAAGACGCATGCGAAGGCCGTAAGGCAGGCGTTCGACGAGCGCGCCGTCCGCGTCGAGCGCCTTCACCGATGCGACGGACACGCGCCTCGAAGGAAAGTCGTAGCTGCGCGTCCAGCGGCTGCCGCCCGTGTCGCGGTCCGGCTCGACGCGCACCGTCGCGGCGAGCGGGCGCTCGCACGGCGGCGGCAACGGTGAGCCCACGAGCTTGCACAAGCGCGCAACCCAGCGCCCGGCCGCCGTGGCGTGCAGCGTCATCGTGCCGACATAGAGGGCGTCGTGGGATTCGAATCGCGCGCGCGTCGCCGCCGGCAGCCGCCACCAGGCCTTTCCGAGCAGGTCCCGGTAGCAGAGGGCACGCGGTGGCAAGACTGAACCGCTGCGCCCCGCATCGTCGGCCGCAAATGCTCCGAAGGGATCGAAGAAGGCGTGCGTTGTCATGGCCCGAGTCTGCCGGTAAATCAGTAATTTCTGTCTTTACAGAAATAAGATACGCCGGCATAGCCACGCAGTCAAGCGCCCGTTTGGAGCTCCGACGCCGTCAGCTGCTGGGAAGCGGGATGTACTCGTCGTCGCCGGGCACGCTGCCCATGCGCATGTCGGCCCAGTCCTGCTTGGCGCGCTCGATGCGCGCTTCGGAGCTCGAGACGAAATTCCACCAGATGTGCCGCGGCCCGACGGGTGCGCCACCGACGACGAGCGCGCGCGTCTCCGTCTCGGCCCGCAGCGGCACCGTCGCGCCGGCGCGCAGCACGGCCAGAGTGCCTTCGCCGTAGGTGTCGTCGCCGATGGCGACGCGTGCCCGAGACGACGTAGACGGCGCGCTCCGGCGCCTCGTCGAGCACGGCAAGCGTCGCCGCCTTGCGGCAGCGTCGCCTCGAAGTACAGCGTCGGCGAATACGTGAGCACCGGCGACTGCGAGTCCGTAGGCGCTGCCCATGATCACGCGCACGGTGCAGCCGTCGATCGACTCGCTCCGGCAACGAGCTCGCGGGGTAGTGCAGGAACGTCGGCTCCATCTCCTCGAGCTCGAGCGGCAACGCGATCCAGGACTGAATGCCGTGCAGCCGCGACGTGACGGCGAGGTCGTCGCTCGGCGCGCTCGGAGTGCACGATGCCGCGACCGGCCGTCATGAGGTTCACGGCACCGGGCTGGATGAGCTGCCGATAGCCCAAGCTGTCGCGGTGCATGATCTCGCCTTCGAAAAGGTACGTGATCGTCGCGAGCCCGATGTGCGGATGCGGGCGCACGGCGATACCGTGGCTCGGCGGAAACACGGCGGGCCCCATGTGATCGAGGAACACGAACGGCCCGACCATGCGCCGTTTCGCCGCCGGCAACACGCGGCGGACGTCGAACTCGCCGAGGCTGCGCACGCGCGGCTCGATCGTCAGCTCGACGGCCGGAGCGTCGCTGACGATTTCGTCTTCAGCCCGAGTGCTCATGGCAAGGCATAATGGCACATGGCTCGCATGCCGACCTTGTTCATCTCGCACGGCTCGCCGATGCTCGCCGTCGCCGACAGCGCGGCGCGCCGGTTCCTCAAGGACTTGGGCACACGGTTGCCGGCGCCGGCGGCCATCGTCGTCCTTTCGGCTCACTACGATACTCCGATGACGGAAGTGACGGCGGGGGCGCGGCCCGAGACGATCCACGACTTCGGCGGCTTTCCCGACGAGCTTTACCGGCTCCGCTATCCCGCGCCCGGCGATCCCCAGCGTGCGCACGACATCGTCTCGCGCCTCGCGGCGGCGGGCCTGTCCGCGCGGCTCGCGCCCGAGCGGGGCCTCGATCATGGTGCCTGGATTCCGGCGTCGTTGATGTTCCCGCGGGCCGACGTGCCCGTGCTGCAAGTCTCGATCGACACCGCGCGCTCGCCGGAGCAGCACTTCGCTTTGGGCCGCGCGCTGCGCTCGCTGCGCGACGACGGCATACTGGTCGTCGGCTCCGGCGGTGCGACGCACAATCTCGCGCTGTATGCGCACGCGCGCGGGCGCGACGACGCCAGCGCGCCGCCGGAGTGGGTCGAGGCCTTCAACGAATGGACGGCCGGCGCCATCGCGGCGCGGCGGTTCGACGACCTCTTTCGCTATTCCGAGCGCGCGCCGTTCGCGGCGCAGAATCACCCGACCGCCGAGCACTTTCTGCCGTTGTTCGTCACGCTCGGCGCGGCCTACGACGACGAGCCGGGCGTGCGCATCCACTCGAGCTACGATCGCGGCCTGCTGTCGCTCGACGCCTACGCGTTCGGGCTCGCGCCGGCGGTTCCGCGCGAGATTCGCGTTCGCGCGGTTGCGCCGGGACGGGCAGTCGTACACTGAGAGAGCGCCGCATGCCACTCAAGCCTGTCATTCAGGGGCTCGCCGCGGTCTGGCTCGTGCTGTTCGTCGCGTCGTTCGTCTCGCTGCAAGTTGCGGGCTCGGACGGTGGCCCGCAGAGCGGGCTCGCCCGCGTCGCGGCGTTCCTGACTTGGCAGGTCATCGCGTTCGTCGTCGCGGCGCTCGGCGCGTTCGCGACGCGCTACGCGGTGTCGCTCGGCATCGCAGCGCGTGAAGCTCGTCGGCTACGTGCCGCTCGCGCTCAGCGTGTTCCTCGTGGCCTCGTTCGTCGCGTTGATCGGCTTCCGCTTCTTCGTCGCACCATTGTTCGAGGCCTTGGGCTTCCTCTAGGTCGACTTCTGACCGATAGGGCCCGGGTTGTCGGGAGCCACGAAGATGCGGTGGATGTGCCGCTCCTTGAAGCGCCACCGGCCGTCGTCGCCGCGGACGTATTGATCCACGAAATCGGCGACGAGCGTCGGAATCGCGGGCGACAGCGGCGGCTCGCCGTACTGGCCGAACGTCATGCAGACGCGACGTGCCGCGCGCTTGCGTCGCGCTGTCGATGTCGAGCTTGAGCCCGGAATAGAGGTGGCGCGCCGTGCGCTTCGTCGTGGCCGAACGGCTGCTGAACACTTCCTTGAGCTCCGCCTTGCCGCGCGACACGCGGCTGCCGTGCGTGTAGTAGACGTCGTCGACGAAGAGCTCGAGCAACGCGTCGACGTCGTCGTGATCGAGGTGGTAGCAGAACGCCGTGTTCAGGTCCTCGAGCGCCACGCGAATGGTGAGCCGCTCGAGCTCGCTCAAGGGAGCCGCCACGCGCCGAGCTCCTTTTCCTCGATGAGGATCGGATTCTCCTGGACCCCAAGCCCTTCGATGCCGACCTCGACCGGGCCCGCCACGGTTTGGAAGTTGGCCTGGTGGATCGACTTGCGACCCGCTCCCGCCTTGAACGCCGTGCCGAGCGAGACCACGTCGCCGGGCATCAGCGTATGGAACTGGCTGATGAAGCTCACGACCTCGGCGACTTTGTAGTTGTAGTAACGCGTGCTGTCTTCTGCGATGAGCTCGCCGCCGACCTTGCAGGTCACGGCCAGGTCGTCGGGGTTGGCGATCTCGTCCTTCGTGACGAGCCACGGTCCCATCGCTCCGAACGTGTCCGTGCCTTTGTAGCGGCCCGCGTACGAGAGGTGCTGCTCGACGCGTTCCGTCTCGCTCGGATTGTCCTTCTTCGCGTAGACGGCCCAGTAATGGAAGCGGTCCTCCGCGCGCATGCCGTTGCCCGTGATGTCGTTGAAGATCGTGTAGCCGTAGACGGCATCGAGCGCGCTCGTCGCCGGCACGTCGCGCGTCATCCGGCCGATGACGACAGCGAGCTCGGGCTCGGGATGCACGCTGCCATAGTACGGCCGGATGCGAATCGGCTCGCGATGCCCGACAAGGCACGACGCGGGCTTCAAGAAGAACGCCGGATGATCGGGCGCGCTGATCTTGCGCTCGTTGCTCGACGAGTTGTTCATCGCGACCGCGCAGATCTTGCCGGGGCGGCGCACCGGCGGATACCAGCGCACGTCGGCGGCCGGGATGCGCGCGACCGACGCGTCGCCGCGAATCTTCTCGAGCGATGCGAGCAGCGCCTGCTTGAGCGGCTCGCCGCCGCGGATGACCTCGATCATGTCGACGGGTGGACCCGACTGGCGGCCCGGCAACGACGCGATGCCGACGAGCTCTCCGGGGGCTAGCTCCGTGACGACGAGGTCGCGGCCGCGGTAGTGGATGCTGGCGAGTTTCATGGCCGCGAGCTAGTCGTTCGTCGGCATCGTGAACTCGGGGCCCTTGCCTTCCGCGCTCGGCCAGCGCTGCATCACGGACTTGTAGCGCGTGTAGAAGCGCACGCCTTCCTCGCCGTAGATGTGATGGTCGCCGAACAGGCTGCGCTTCCAGCCGCCGAACGAATGAAACGCCATCGGCACGGGGATCGGCACGTTGATGCCGACCATGCCGGCCTTGATGCGCCGCGCGAACTCGCGCGCGACGCCGCCGTCGCTCGTGTAGCACGCGACACCGTTGCCGTACTCGTGCGCATTGACGAGCTCGACGGCGGCCGCGAAGTCCGGCACGCGCACGATCGACAGCACGGGGCCGAAGATCTCCTCGCGATAGATCCGCATCGCCGGGCTCGCACGTGATCGAACAGCGACGGGCCCAAGAAGAAGCCGCCCTCGCGGCCCGCGACGTGCAAGCCGCGCCCGTCGACGACGAGCTTGGCGCCGGCGCGCACGCCGTCCTCGATGTAGCCGAGGACCTTGTCGCGATGCGCGCCGTGATCAGCGGCCCCATGTCGGCGCCCGGCGACGCTGCCGTCGTCGACCGTCAGCGCGCGAATCCGCGCCGCGAGCTTCGCGACGAGCTCGTCGGCAACGCTGCCGACGACGACGGCGACCGAGATCGCCATGCAGCGCTCGCCGGCCGAGCCGTAGCCGGCGCCGATCGAGCGCGTCGGCCGCTTGCTCGAGGTCGGCGTCGGGCATGCACGACCAGGTGGTTCTTGGCGCCGCCGAGCGCCTGCACGCGTTTGCCGTGCCGAGTGCCCTTCGGTGTAGATGTGCTCGGCGACGGCCGTCGAGCCGACGAAGCTGACGGCCGCGACGTCGGGGTGGCGCGAGCAGCGCGTCGACGGCCTCCTTGTCGCCTTGCACGACGTTGAGCACGCCGTTCGGCAATCCGGCTTCCTCGAAGAGCTGCGCGAGCTTCAGCGACGTGCTGGGATCGCGCTCGCTCGGCTTCAGCACGAACGTGTTGCCGCACGCGATCGCGAGCGGAAACATCCACATCGGCACCATGGCCGGGAAGTTGAACGGCGTGATGCCGGCGCAGACGCCGACGGGCTGGCGCAGCGACCAGTTGTCGATGCCGCCGCCGACGTTGTCGCTGTGCTGGCCTTTGAGCAGCTGCGGGATGCCGCACGCGAACTCGACGATCTCGATGCCGCGCGTGAGCTCGCCTTTGGCGTCGGTCGAGCACCTTGCCGTGCTCGCGCGTGATGAGCGCGGCGATCTCGTCGAAGTGCGCGTCGAGCAGCTGCTTGAAGCTGGAACAGCACGCGCGCGCGTTTCTGCGGCGGCGTGTCGGCCCAGCTCGGGAAGGCGGCTTTCGCGGCCGCGACAGCGCGCGCGACCGTGCTTGCGTCGGCGAGGCGCATCGTCGCGATCGTCCGCGCCTGTCGCCGGGTTGAACACGGACGCGGAGCGCGTGCCGCCCGTATCGGCAGCGCCGTCGATGTAGTGGCCGAACGACGGGTAGCGCGGCACCTTGCGCCGAGAGCCTCGGCGAGCCAGGGCGCGCTCGGCGCGAGGAGACGGCGGGGATCGTCGCGGTCGGCGCTCATGCCGTGATCTTACCGCTGCGCCGCTTCAGCCGCGCGCTTTGAAGATGCGGATCTGCTCGTTGAACCCGGCGGCGATCTGCTTCCATCGCCGCGACCATGCGGTTGTGCTCGCGCGACGGCCGCGTTGCGCTCCCGGCGCTGCGGTCCTCGTCGTCGATGACGTCGCGACAGGCAAGCGAGATAGGCCTCGGCGGCGGCCACGAACTCGCGCACCTGCCGTTGCGACGCCGAGCATCTCGCTCTTCGCTCGACCGTGCTCGCGTCGGGCAGCGCGGGGACGGCCGGCGCAGCGCACACGGCGAGTAGCTCCGACGTCATCGTGGTGTCGGTTGCGGCTTCGCGGTAGAGCTCCGTCGCCGCGGCGTGGGCGGGCTCTGCGCCGGATCCGTCGTCGCCATGAGCTCTTCGAGCGCGAACATGGCGCGGCGCCGGTCGTCGGCCGCGAGCGCCATGCGCGCTTCCGTCAAGGCGATCTCGGCATCGTCGGCGCCGCAGAGCGCGCGGTAGTGCCCGATCAGACGCAGCGCATCGGCTGCGTTGCCGGCGGCAGCCGCCGCCGCGATCTCCGCTTTGAGCGCGGCCTCGCGGCCGTCGGCGGGTAACGCGGCCAGCGCCGCTTCGTCGAGGCGCGCGATCGACTTGATCGCGACGAGCGGCGTCGGGACGTCGGCCGCGAAACGGACCGGCCGCGCCCGTCGGCAGGCGGCTGATCGCGTCGAACGACTCGATGCCTTCTTTGACGTGCGCGAACACCGTGTAGCCGGGCTCGCGCCCGCCGTCGAGCTGCGTGTTGTCCGCGAGATTGACGAAGAACTGCGCGCGTGCGGAGTCCGGATCGTCGGTGCGCGCGGCCGCGACGGTGCCGCGGGTGTTGCTGCAGGCCGTTGCTCGATTCGTTCGCGACGGGCGGCAGCGTCGAGCGCGCGCGCAGCTGCCGGTCGACGCCGCCGCCCTGGACGACGAATCCCGACGCCGCGGTGGAACACCGTGCCCGAGTAGTAGCCCATGTCGACGTAGCGCAGAAAGTTCGCGACGTGCTGCGGCGCCGCCTCGTCGGCGAGCTCGAGCACGGCGCGGCCGTGATCCGTGCAGACGGCGACCTCGGTCGCCTGGAGCGTGCCGGCGCCACAGCAATCCGCCGAGCGCGACGAGCGCCCGCAAGCAATCGTTCATCGGTCGCGTTCCCCCATATCAAAACGCCGCCGAGCATACCACTCGGCCGATCGGATCTCGGGATCGTCGTCACGAGGCGACAATCGCTGCGCGCCGAGAAGCTCAGAAGCGGAACGTGTAGCTGAACTTGACCGACGCCTCCGACAGTCGCGGAGTGGAAGCGATTGTCGAGGTCTGTGAGTCGTCGAGATTGTGGTTCAGCACGATGAACGCTTCGCGGCCCGCCTCGGGAATCCAGTGCAGCGCGCAGGTTGATGCCCATGAGCTCGGACACGTTGTCGTACTGGATGCGCGTGACCCAGCTCAGCTTCGACGAGAACGCGACGTCGGTCGCGAAGACTCGACGAGCCGCGTGACGAAGCTGCCCTGCGGCAGGTCGATGTCGTTCCACTCGTAGCCGAAGCCGGTTCGCAAGCGCCCCGACGGCCGCCAGTTGATCTCCGCCGCCGATCTCGGTGCGCTCTGCCGTCGTAGAAATCGCCGCTTTGATAGTCGACGCGCCCCACACTTTGCGCTGGTCGGCCGTCTCGAACCGATATGCCGGTCATGCCGAACGAGTAGTGCCCCAAGGGAATGACGACGCCGTCGTAGATCTCGAAATCGGCTCGTCGAGCTGCTCCTGCTCCGCTTCGTGCTCGAGCTCGGACTCGTCGCCGAAGCGGTTCTCGAGCGCGAGCAGCTCGTAGCTCGACCGCTTGCGATTGCAGCTCGCCGTTCAGGAGCTCCGATGCGCTCGGCGTCGTAGCCGCCCGAGATCGCGCGCAGCGAGCCCGTCGCGCGGCCGATGCGTGTACTGCGTGCCGAAGTTCAGCGTCTTGCACGCCGGGTCGATTCAGGAAACCCGAGCCCGGGGTCGAAGCCCTCGCCGAGCCTCGTGTAGCCCACGCCGCCGCGCCAACCGGTGTTGTTCGGCGCGGCGAGTCGGATGCCGTACGCGCTCTGGTCGCCGGTCTCGCCCTCGGTGTCGCTCTCCTGCGCCCAGGCGTTGACCTCGACGAGCTTGCCGCCCGGCAGCCGGCTGTTGCGATACAGAAAGTCGACGCCGACGAGCGAGTTGTCGATGGTCGAGCCCGGATTGCCCTCGGTCACGATCATGCCGACGTTCGATTCGCTCGAGCAGATTCGCCGAGGCGCGAGCGACCGTCGCGTTGTCGGCGGGCAGCGTCGTCGAACTCGTCCTGCCGCACGCTCAGCGCGCCGATGTTCCAGCGGCCGACGCGGCCCGTGAGCTTGCCGCCGACCTCGACGTCGATCGGCTCGCCGTCGTCGCTCAAGCCGATGCGGCGCGAGAAAAACGGCCGGCCGTTCTGCTCCAAGCCGCCGAACTCGAAGATGTCGGCGTCCTGCAGGAAGAAGTCGCGCTTCTCGGGAAAGAACAAGCCGAAGCGCGTCAGGTTGACTTGCCGGTCGTCGACCTCCGTGGCGGAGAAGTCGGTGTTGATCGTCAGCGCGGTCGTGAGGCTCGGTGTGAGCTTGTAGAACACGTCGAGCGACGGATCGGTGTCGGTCGTCGTTGCCGGTGCCGTCGAACGGCCGGTCGCTCGCTGACGCTGACGCGACGGCACGACGTCGAGCCCGACGCCCTGCTCGAGCCCGACGAGACCCGACGACGATGCCCGACGTGCTCGGGATCGGAGTTGCGATTGCGCGAGACCCAGCCCGTGCGCTCGTCGCGTCGCGCGATCGCGCGGCGGAAGTTGATGCCCCAGGTGTCGTTCGTCGGGATCGAACGACAGCGTCTTGAACGGGATCGCGATCTCCGTGACCCAGCCTTGCTCGTCGATCGTCGAGGCCGTGTACCAGATGCCTTCCCAGTCCCACTGCTCGTCGCTGACGTTCTGGAAGAGTGCCCTCTTGGCGCAGGCCGTTCGGGTTCGTCATGAAGCGATAGCCGCTGCGCTTGTCGTGGAACGGATCGAGCAGCACCGAGAACCAGTCGTCGCCGAACACTTGCTCGCCTTGGCGCAGGATGCGCGCCGTGACCTGGCTCGGGTCGCGATCGTAGAGTCGCGCGGCGATGTAGATCGCGTCCGTGTCGTACAGCAGATAGACGACCGTGCGCTCGGTGGCCGGCGCGTACTCGGTCGGTTGGATCTCGTGCAGGTCCTCGAGCTGGGCCGCGAGCTGCCAGGCTGCCTCGTCGAGCACGCCGTCGATGACGGGCGGCGATGCCGTGCGGACGATGCGGACGGTTTTCTCGCGGGCGCCGTCGGGCAGCGTTTCCTGGCGCCGGGTCGCCAATGTGGCCGGCCAGACCGAGAGATCCGAAGACCGCGATCCGGCCGCGCACGAAGCGACCGCGTATGCGAACCCGAGGCGATCACGATCCGATCCGCGCGACGGCAGGCCGCTGCCTCGGAACTGCGCTAAGATCGTCGGCTAGCCGAGGTGCGGGGGGTTGACCGCAATGGCACGAAGGTCTTGCCGCTATTGTCCGCGTTCGGCGCGCTCTCGCTCGCTGCGCCACTGCCGGCGCACACCACTCCGTGGCCGGCCAATTCGACGCCGACGAAGCGCACGACGATCACGGGCATCGTCAGCAAGGTCGACTGGATCAATCCGCACGTCTACATCCACATGGACGTGGCGGACGAGAAGGGCGAGATCACGACGTGGCGGCTCGAGTCGCTGCCGACGGCGATGCTGCGCAAGGCCGGCCTCACGAGCGAGATGATCAAGGGCGGCGGCCAGAAGGTCACCGCCGCGGCGCTCATGGCGCGCAACGGCACGGCCGAACTTGGGGTGGCTGCTGAACCTCACGTATGAAGACGGCCACGAGTACGTACTCGCGGGCGAATGACGGAGACTGCGATGAGCATCAGCGAAACACGTGCCTTCAAGCTGCGGATCGCACTCGCGGCTGCCGCATTCGCCGTCGGCAACAGCTGCCTCGGCGCAGTCCTCGGACGCCTCGGCTGGCATCCCGCGCGCGTCGGACGGTCATCCCGACTTGAGCGGCACCTGGGACAACGGCGCCGGCATCGATTTCGTGCAGCCGCGACAAGACGGCGACTCGATCTGCATCTTCGGTTGCGGCGGTGGCGCGCCGGCCGCAGGAGCCGCGGCACCGGGAGCCGCCGCCGCCGCCGGTCGGCGCCGAAGTATCGTCCGGAGTTCACGGCGCGCGTCGCCGATCTCGACAAGCGGCAGGTCCAGGAAGACCCCGTGCTGCGCTGCTTCGCGCCCGGCGTCCCGCGCATCGGCCCTCCCGACAAGATCGTGCAACGTGCCGGCGAGGTCGTGTTCCTCTACGAGGACGTGTCCGGGAGCTTCTTCCGCCTCGTGCCGACCGACGGCCGGCCGCATCCGACGAACAACGAGCCGAGCTTCTTGGGCGACGCCGTCGGCCACTGGGAAGGCGACACGCTCGTCGTCGAGACAGTGAACTTCAACGATCAGACTTGGCTCACCGACAACGGCGCGTTCCACACGGGCGACCTGCGCGTCGTCGAGCGGCTGCGCCGCACGGCCGACACGCTCGAGTGGGAAGCGACGGCTTCACGACCCGGCCGTGCTCACGGAACCGTGGCAGGTCGCGAAGCGCGTCGCGCAGCTCACGGACCTCGAGATCGTCGAGTCGCCGCCGTGCATCGACCGTTCGCTCGCGCACATGGTCGACGACTCGCACCACACGAATCCGCGCTGAGCGTCAGAAATAGCGGAACACGAGGTAGGCGATCGCGGCGATGCAGACGAGAATCGCCGGCACTCCGATCCTCGTCATGGTTCGCGCGCGGCTGACGGCCTCTCGTTGCAGAGTCAGCGACTCGGCGACTTGCACCTTGGCTTGCTCCAGGTGTCTCTGCGCCGTCTCGAGTTGAATCCGCTGCCGCTCGAGCATCTCGCGCTGGTTGTCGCGAATCTCGCCGAGCAGGCCCACGATGCGGTCGTCGTTCATGTGCTCGCACCTACGTGCGGCTGCCTGCAGCGGATCTCCCAGGGAATCCCGAAACGGTCGGTGACCACGCCGTAGCGCGCCGCAAAAAAAGTTGCCTGAAGGGCCATCTCCACCGTGCCGCCCTCGGCGAGCGCGGCGAATAGCCGCTCGGCCTCGGCTTCGTCGTCCGCGCCCAAGCACAGAGTGAAGCCCGCCGGCTGGCGGTAGATACTCGGCAAGACATCGCCGCCGAGCAACGTCATGCGGCCGGTCCTGAGGCGCGCGAACAGCATCTTGCCATGCCACTCGCGCGGGACCTCGCCGGCGAGCGGCGACGCGCCCCAGGTGATCACGAACTCGGCCTTCGCGCCGAGCAGGCGCTCGTAGACCTTGAACGCGGCTTCGCATTCGCCGTTGAAACTCAGGGTGATGCTCGCGTCGAGGTTCATGTCAGTCGGCAATCGCTTGCGCGACGAGGTTCTCGAAGTCGTTACGGACTTCGTTGTTCGGCGTCTGCACCATGAGCACGCCGACGAGCTGCTCTTTCGGATCGACGAAGAAGTGCGTGCCTTGCGCGCCGGACCAGCCGTACGTTCCGTCGGACAACAGCGTGCCGCGCGCCGCGTGATCGGTGACGACGCGCACGCTCAAGCCGTAGCCTTCGCCGGGCGGCCGGCCCGGCAGCGTGTCGGGAACGTGCACGGCGCCGAGCATTTCGACGGACTTGCGGGAGAGGAGCCGCACGCCGCCGAGCTCGCCGCCGTTCGCGAGCATCATGCCGAACGGCACGTAGCTCTCGGCCGTGCTGTAGAGGCCGCCGGAGCCCCGGAAGTACACGTTGCGTCCCAGCGTATCGTTCGGCATCACGGCTTTGACCAACTGTTGCTCTTGGCGTTGGTAGACCGTGGCCACGCGTGGCCACCGATTCTCCGCCGGCCAGAACGTGATGGAGCGCATGCCGAGCGGTTCGAAGATGCGCTGCTCGAAGAGCTCGTCGAGCGGCATGCCGGAGACGATCTCGAGCACGCGGCCGAGCGTCTCGAAGCCCGCGCCGGGGCTGTACGCCCAACGTGTGCCGGGTTGGAACTCGAGTGCCGTGGCGCCGAGGCGCGGAATGTAGTCGGCGAGCGTCTCGCCGTCGCGGCGCGCGATCGGCTCGATCGTGGCGTTGCTCATCGGCCCGCTGCCCAAGCCCGAGACGTGAGTCAGCAGGTCCTTGATCGTGACCTCGCGTTGCGCGGCAACCAAGTCGAAGCTCGGCGCGGCGCCGCTGCCGCCTTCGGGCCGCGCGACGGCGACGCGCAGATTGCGGAACTCGGGGATGTAGCGCGACACGGGGTCGCTCAAGCGCAGCTTGTTCTCCTCGACCATCATCATGACGCCGACGCCGACGATCGGCTTCGTCATCGAGGCGATGCGGAACAAGGTGTCGGCGCGCATGGGCGCGCGAGTTTCGAGATCCATGACGCCGTGCGTCGAGACGTGCGCCACCTCACCGCGGCGCGCGACGATGGCGATGGCGCCGACGAGGTCGCCCGCGGCGATGCGCCGCTCGAGCATGGCGTCGATGCGCTCGAGCCGCTCGCTCGACAGGCCTACGTCCTCGGGATCGGCGCAGAGGGTGAGTGGAGCGAGGGCGAACGTTGCGGCTGCGGCCGCGACTGACCACTTCATGAGACTCCCCTTCGGCGGCGAGAGCGCCGTGGGGCGATGGTCGTGCGGCGGCTGCCGTTTTGCAACCGCAGCCCGGAGATAAGGGGACGGATCTATTTTCTGCGCCTCGGCGCCATCTCGTTAGTAGAGATAGGTGTGGCGCAGAAAATAGATCCGTCCCCTTATCTCCGGCCCGCGGCGCACCGCTCAACGCTTGCGGATCATCACGTCGCCGTTGAAGGTCTGGACTTGGATGTCGGGGCCGCCGCCGCCGATCGCGTAACGCGTCTGCTGCGTCCATCGCACCACATAGCGGCCGCCCGGGCCGCCGCTGCGCTGGATGTTCGGTGGATCGTCCTGCGCTTGAACGTCGAAGTCCGTGAACACGTCGCCTTGCTGGCTGGCCACGATCAAGTCGGCCGCGAGATTCGCCGGCAGCGTGACGTCGACGTCGCCGTTGAACGACGTGAACGACATCGGCTTGGTCGCGTCGACCGAGGCGAACGTCGCGCGCACGTCGCCGTTCGTGGCGTTGATGACGGCCGAGCCCGTGAGGTCCGTGGCGATCACGTCGCCGTTGACGTTCGAGAGCTCGTGCTCGCCGGTCAGGCCCGTGATCTCGACGTCGCCGCCGTTGACGAGGCTCGCGTTGCACGGACGTCCGCCGCGGCACGCGAATCTGCGATGTCGACGTTCTTCGGGCTGAAATCCATGCGCACCGAGACGGTGTTGTCGTTCTCCTCGACGGTTAGGCCGACCGACGAGCTCTGAATGCGGCGCAGGCCGTCCTCGCGCGGCGGCTCGTCCTCGTCGCCGCCCCGAATCGGAGCGTCCGCGACGATGACGACCTCGTTGCCGTCGTAGGCCTCGACGGTGATGTCGCCGGAGAACAGCGCGATCTCGAGCCTTGCCGGTCGCGACGGATCGCTGAGCGGCACGACGAGGCGTTGGTCCTGCGCCACCGCGATTCCCGAGATTGCGCACGTCGCGCCCGTCAACAATGCAAAGATGCCGATTCTGTTGCTCATTAGTTTGCCTTCCGTACGTAGAATGTCGCCGTTCAAAGTGTTGAAAGAGTGTCTGTCGCCGCCTGCGCCTACGCGGAACGCCGACGTGCGGTTCATGTTCATGACGAACCGACCGCGGTCGCGCCGCACTTCGGGCGGGTCGCTCAAGGACTCGACGTCGAAGTCCGTGAAGACGTCGCCCTGCATCGTGTGGAACTGCGAGCTCGGCCGATAGATCCGCGGGGAACGTCACGTCGAGCTCGCCGTTGACGGTCTGAAACGACAAGGGCTCGCTCGGGGAGCGCGCGAACGATGCGTCGACGTCGCCGTTGACGGTGTGCACGCTGCCGCTGCCGCCGGCCCGGACGAGCCGAACGGCGCCGTTGACGTTCTTGAGGTCGAAGTCGCCGTCGACGTCCTCGACGGTCACGTCGCCGTCGTTGACCGTCGCGACCTCGAGCGTGGCGTCGCGCGGCACGCGCACCTCGATGTCGTACTCGACGCTGTAGCCGTCCCAGCCGCGCCCGCGGCAATTATTGTTGCAAGCTCGCCGTCCTCGCCGATGGATCGCACGCGAAACGCGACGCGCCCGGGCTCGCTCTCGGTGCGGAGCTGCATCTCCGCGCGTGCACGCTCGATGTCGGCTTGCAGGTCGCCGCGCACGGTTTCCGTCGCGCGCATCTCGACGCTGCTGCCGTCGTGCCCCGTCACGCGAATAGGCCCGATGATGTTCTTGACGATGACGACGAGCGGCGCGTCGGCGGGAACCGCGATCGTCTCCGCGAGCTCGCGCGTCTCGACGACGTCGGCGCGGACGTTGGTGGCGAAGGCGAGCAGGGCGGCCGAAGCCGTTCCCGTCGCGATGCGAATCAGAGGTTGCATGGTTTCTCCCTTTAGACCTCGGGGTCGGCGGCCGGCGCCGTCTCGGCGCCCGCGCCGATGTCGCTCAAGGCCATCTGCAAGTACTCGCGCACGGCCGGATCGAGCTCGGTGCGCTCGAGAATGCCGCGCACGGCTTCGATCCCGGGGTCCGAGCCGACCGCAAGCAGCGCGTCCGTCACGGCCACCTGTAGCAGCGGCGACTCCTGCCGCGCGAGCGCGACCGCGAGACCGTCGATGACGTCGGGCCGATCGAGCTCGGCGCGCAGCGCGTCGACGGCCGCGAGCCGCACGCTCAAGTTCGAGTCGTATTGAACGCGCTCGAGCAGCGCGGCGACGACCTCCGGGGATTGCGCCGTGCGCCGCGACCATTGGACGCCGAGCAGCCGCTCGGACGCGGACTGATGATCGAGTAGCGCGAGGCCGACCGTTCGCACCTCGGCACGCAGTGCCGCGACCTCGGTGTCGACGGGCGAGGGCAGCTGCTGGCCGACCACCACGCCGACCAATGCGAGCGCCGCCGCGAGTCCCATTTGCAGCGCCGGTTGCTGCGGCCACCAGCGGCCGAGCAGGCGCTCCGTCCAGTGGTGCGAGTCGCGCGCTTCATACGCGGCCAATCCTGCGTGGAACCGCGCGCGCATCCGCTCGTGCGGTACTTGCTCGTCGTCGAGACTCCCCAGGCTGTTCCAGGTCTCCGTCATTGCTTCAACCTCGGCGCGGCATGCCGCGCAGGTCGCAACGTGTGCGGCGAGCCGCTCTTCGTCGGCGCCCGCAAGGTGCCCCTTGCAAACGGTCCATCAATAGCGGCGTCGTCTCTTCGCACGTCATGTCGATACCTCTCCCGCCATATCGAGATAGATTTCGCGTAGCTGCTTCATCGCGCGATGCACGCGCACCTTGACGGCGCCGACGGAGCAATCGAGCACGCGCGCGATCTCGTCGTAGCTCTTGTATTCGAACCGGCTGAGCACGAGCACCTCGCGCCGCTCGGCCGGCAAGCGCAGCAGCGCCTGGCGCACGAGCTCGCTTTCCCCGTCGTCGTGCCGCTCGTCGTGCGCGTCGTCGCCCGCGGCTTCCTCAGCGCGCGGCGTCGCGGGCAGTTGATCGTTGGCCCGACGCTTCAAATGCCCGAGGCACGAGTTGCGCGCGATGCCGAACATCCACGGCACGAGCTCGCTGTCGTCCTTGAACGTCGCCTTGTACTTCAACATCTTCATGAATACGTCCTGCACGAGATCCTCGGCCGTCGAGCGATTGCCCGTCATGCGCAAGCAGTAGCGATAGACGCGCGCGTGATGGCGCTCGAACAGCGTCGCGAGGGCAGCCGTGCGGCCGCCGCGGACCTGCTGCATCAACTCCGAGTCGCTCGTATCCTTCACGAATCTATGGTCGCCTTACCCGAATGCACTGATTAATATTCTCGGGCGCCGCCAAAGGTTACACGCCGCCGGCCTGTAACCATTCCGCGGTTGCCGTATCTAACGCCTAGCCGCCCGGTATCGCCGAGCGGAAAGGCGAGGGGGGTTCTTGGCACAGCCGATGGCAGGCACGGCACGCGACGACCGAGCGCGCCTTTGCGCCCAGTTGCGGGCGAAATCGCTACTTGTTGTCCCGGAAACGCGACTCGCTGTACTGACGAATACGCTGACAACCTCTGTAAATCAGCGTGTTACGTCAGTGAACCACGCTGGCACGCTCGCTGCAAAAGGGCGGCGGATAGCCTATACGGCTCGTTAGGGGGGATCCGTTGGAGCGGATGAACGCTATTCGCGGGGCGCTGTATACGTCCCTGCTGCTGGGACTGAATGCGGCCGTGGTTGCGCAGCCCGAGGTCGCCTCGGTCGCCGAAGTCTCTTCGAGCCGCGTCGGGGGCTTGGCGATTCCGCATTCGATGGGCGCCGTGCAGATCGACGGCGTGCTCGACGACGCGATCTGGCGGGACGCGCTCGCGCTGCCGCTGACGATCGAGACGTCACCTCGCGAGAATGCGACGGCCGAAGTCGAGACGCTCGCCTACCTCGTCGAGAACGGCGATCAGCTCCTGATCGCCTTCGATGCGCGCGACCCGGAGCCCGAGTCGATTCGCGCCTACTTGCGCGATCGCGACTCCGCGTTCAACGACGATTTCGTCGGCGTCGTGCTCGACACCTTCAACGATCAGCGCCGCGCGTTCGAGTTCTTCGTGAACCCGTTCGGCGTCCAGATGGATCTCATCAACGACGACGTCAATGGCAGCGAGAGCGAGTCGTGGGACGCGATCTGGGACTCGGCCGGCCAAATCAACGAGCGCGGCTTCGCGGTCGAGATGGCGATCCCGTTCAGCCAGCTGCGCTTTCCGCGCGACGGACGGCGATCAAACCTGGGGCATCGACGTGCTGCGTTTTCGTCCGCGTACGCAACGCGCGCGGATCTCGAACAACGCGCAGGACCGCAACCTCAGTTGTTATCTATGCCAGTTCGGCAAGTTCACGGGCTTCGCGAACGCGGAGCCCGGCAAGGCGCTCGAGGTCGTGCCGACGCTGACGTCGACGCGGACGGACTCGCGGCCCCCGGCGCCGGCGGCGCCGGGCGAGCTCGAGCACGGCGATTTCGAGACCGAAGCGGGCCTCGGCGTGCGCTGGGGTATCACGCCGGATCTGACGCTCGATCTCACGCTGAACCCCGACTTCTCGCAGGTCGAGGCCGACGTCGCGCAACTCGAAGAGAACGACGCGGTTCGCATTGTTCTATCCCGAGACGCGGCCATTCTTCCTCGAGGGCGAGGACTACTACTCGAGCCCGCTGCAGGCCGTGTTCACACGCACCGTTGCGGACCCCGACGCGGGTGCGAAGTTCACGGGCCGAACGGGCAACAACACGATCGGCGTGTTCGCGACGAACGATACGGTCACGAACCTGCTGTTCCCGGGGCCGTTCGGCTCGCAGACGACTTCGCTCGACCAAGAGAACGACGCGTTCGTCGGGCCGTTACGCGCGCGGGTTCGGCCGGACATCGCAGATCGGCGCGCTCGTGACGAGCCGCGAAGGGGACGGCTACAGCAACGAGGTCGCAGGGTTCGACGGCCGTTACTTCATGAACGACCAGAGCACGCTGCAGTTCCAGTACCTCGACTCGCGGACCGAGTACCCAGATGAGGTCGTGCAGGGTGGTTTCCGGCAAGACCCGGAGCTCGAAGGCGACGCGTGGCGCGTCGAGTACCGCTACGGTTCGCGTAACTGGTTCGCGTTTGTCCAGCACCAGGAGCTCGACCCGAGTTTCCGCGCCGACTCGGGCTTCATCGGGCGCGTCGACGTCGTCCAGGACGGGTTCGAGATGAGCCGCACGTTCTACGCCGATCCCGGCGCCTGGCTTCACGGAGTGGCGAATCGGCATGCAGGGCGGCCGCTCCGAGACTACGGGCGGCCAGTTCATGAATCGCAACGTTCAGCCGTTCATCTCGTTTCAAGGGCCGTGGCAATCGTTCGCACGCCTCGGTGTCACGGACCGCAGGGAGTATTGGAACCCGACCGGACCGACGCCATCAACGGCACGACCTACGACATGAAGAACGCCTTCATCTTTGGGCAGTTTCGCCCGCGCAGCGGCTTGAACATCAACATGCAGGTCAACCGCGGCGAGCAGATCGACTACACGAACTCGCGCCTGGCCGACCAACGCGGTTACCGGCCGCAGATCGATTGGAACGCGACGCGCCACTTGCTCGTGCGTCTGCGCTATACGTCCGATCGCTTGAGCACCAAGGACGGCGCCGACGATATATCGACGCCAAGCTGACGGACTTGCGGCTCACGTGGCAGTTCAACGTGCGCAGCTTCGTGCGCTTGACGCTGCAGGATCAGGACATCGAGCGCAACGTCGAGCCAGTACGTCGAACCCGCTTGACCGATCCCGAGCACCGACGTCGCTCGCGACGCAGTTGCTGTACTCGTACAAGCTGAATCCGCAGACGGTGCTGTTCGCCGGCTACTCGGACAACCAGCATCGACGACAGCGTCACGGGCAACCTCGAGATGACGGGCCGCACGCTGTTCTTCAAGTTGAGCTACGCCTGGACGCCGTGACCGGTTTCCCGCAGCGCGGGGGAGCTTAGGAACCCTCAGCCGCCTCGATCAATAGCGCCCGCATGCCTGCTTCCGCGAAGTGGCGATCCGTCGTAAGGGCTTCAATCAGGCGCAGCTCGCGCATGATCACAAAGCTCGTGCAATCGGTGAACGAATAGCGGTGATCGCCGTGTTTGCGAAAGAATGCTTTGGTCTTGTCGAAGCGCCCCGGCTCGATCCATTCCATGCGAATGCCCGCACTCTGCTCCATCAAATCCAGCACGCGAGTGGCGACATGCGAACCGCTGCGCGCGTTGGCGAGGTTCACTGTCTCGGCAACGACGTAATCGGTGACGACGAGGCGCCGTCCGGCATGCAATAGCTTCGTGACGACAGCTCGCGCGTTCTCGTGATGGGAGTCTCTCTTGTCCACCAGCGCGTAGAGACCCGACGTATCGACGAAGACTTCACGTGCTGCCATAGAGCGTGCGGTCGATGTCCTCGTTGGTCATGTGGCCACCGCGGCCCTCCACCGCGAATTCGCCGAGGTTGAGCAGCGGATCGTCGGGAGGCACGGCGGCACGGCGTGCGCGTGGCGCCGGCCCGAGCTGCGCGACGGCCTTCCCCGCTCGAGCAATCGTGATGCGCTCTCCGCGCTCGGCGCGAGCCACGAGCTGCGACAGCCGGGTCTTCGCGTCGTGAATATTGACTGTCTTATCCGCCATGTCGTCAGATTAGCTAATCCCACCGGACTAAGCAACGCGTAGAAGGCGGCCCTGCTGCGCCGTTGAAAGCTACAGCTTGAACACGCGCTCGGCGTTCGTCTGATAGAACGCCTTGAGGTCCTCGTAGCCGATCGGCAGCTCGTCGGTCACGTTCACTTCCTCGGGCACGAACTGGTACGGATAGTCCATCGCGTACATGAGCCGGTCCATGCCCATGACGTCCTGCACGTAGCGAATCGGCGGCGTCCAGGCCATGCCGCTCGTCGTGTAGTAGAAGTTCTCGCTGCAGATAGTCGCTGGCCTTGCGCTCGAGCTTCGGCTGGCTCGCGTAGCGGCCCGAGCGCACGCTCGCGCCGTGCATGAAGTCGATGCGCGAACAGCCAATACGGCAGTCCTTCGCCGAGGTGGCCGAGCACGATGTTGCAGCTTCGGGAACCGATCGAACACGCCGCTCACGACGAGCCGCAGTGCGTGCAGCCCGGTCTCCACGGCGAAGCCGAACACGGCGCCGTCGAGGCCGCGCGCCATGAACGGCTTGATCATGTCGTTCGACGGCGTGTTCGGATGGATGTAGACCGGCACGTCGAGCGCTTCGGCCGCGGCGAAGATGTCCCAGAACTTCGGGTCGTCGAGATACTCGCCCTGCGTGTGCGAGTTGACGATCGCGCCTTTGAAGCCGAGCGTCCGCACGCCGCGCTCGAGCTCCTTGGCGGCCGCGGCTGCGGGATTTTGCGGCGCGATGGCCGCGAGGCCCGCGTAGCGCGTCGGATGCGCGGCGATCGCTGCCGCGAGCTCGTCGTTCGCGGCGCGCGCGAGCGCGACGCCTGTCGGCGCATCGAAGATCTGCACGCCGGGAGACGTCAGCGACAGGATCTGCATGTCGAATGCCCGTCGCGTTCATGTCGTCGATGCGCCGCGCGCCCAAATCCTGCAGACGCTCGCTGACCGAGCGCGTGCGCTCGCTCGGATTCGTCGAGGTAGTAGCCCATGAGGCTGTTGAAGCCGATGTCGTTCGAGCCCTTGCGCGCGAGCAGCTCGCGATAGGCGCGAATCAGGTCCTTCGTGGCGAACGCCTCTTCGGTCGCGATGCGCTTGAAGCCGAGATCAGTGCGCAACGTGATGCTCCCTCCGTTCAGCTCGCGGTGACCGGTTGCCGGTGCCGGCGTGGCGTCTGGCGTTTCAGCAGCGCGACGGCTGCCATGCCGATCGACGACGGGCACGATGCAGCCCAAGTAGACCGAGCGCGGGTTGGCCGCGGTCGCGAGCACGAAGCCGCCGATCGTCGGGCCGACGATCGAGCCGACGCGCCCGACGCCGAGCGCCCAGCCCAAGCCCGTCGAGCGCATCGTGACCGGATACGTCATCGACGCAAGCGCCGTGACGCCGACCTGCGCGCCGATGACGCCGACGCCGGCGAGCATGAGGATCGCCGTCGTCGGCCACTGTGTCATGCCGGTCGACGGTCGCGAACGCGTAGAAGCCGATCGCGGCGAGCAGCAATCCGACGAGCACCATGCGATGCGCGCCGAGGCGATCCATGAAGAGCCCGATCGTGTAGGTGCCGAGCACGCCGCCGACGTGATACAGCGTCGTCATGACGTTCGCCTGCGTCAAGGTGAAGCCGGACGCGTTCAACGACGTCGGCAGCCAGTTGATCGCGAGATAGACGTTCAGCAGGCTCATGAAGAATGCGACCCAGAGGCACAGCGTCGCGACGCCGCGGCCGTCCTTGAAGAGATCGAGCACCGTGGCCTTGCCGCCCTCGGGGTCGTCCGAGACGATCGCGACGTCGCCGTCGGCGCCGAGCGTCCGGCTCGATCTTGCGCAACAGCCGCTTCGCTTCGGCTTGGCGGCCGGGCACGGCGGCAGCGAAGCGAATCGACTCGGGCAAGGAACGCGCCAGAGCGCCGCGGCGAGCGCGAGCGGCAGAATGCCGCCGACGACGAACACGGCGCGCCACCCGAACGGCTCGACGAGCTGTGCGGCGGCGATGCCGGCCCCGATCGCACCGAGCGAGATACCGCTGCCGACGAACATCACGATCAGCGCGCGCCGCTTGTGCGGCGCGTACTCCGAGGCGAGCCCGATCGCGTTCGGCAACGCGGCGCCCAAGCCGAGACCCGTGAAGAAGCGCAGCGACGAGCAACTGCGCCAAGCGAGCTCACCGAGAGCGTCAACAGTGTGCCGACGCCGAACGCGACGCACGAGATAGACGATGACGCGGCGCCGGCCGACTCGATCGGCGAGCGGCGCGAGCAGCATCGCGCCGAGCATGACGCCGAACAACCCGGCGCTGAACGTCGGTCCGAGAGCTGCCGCGGGCGAGTCCCCAATCCCGGCTGATCGCGGGAGCGACGTAGGTGATGCGCCTGCACGTCGAAGCCGTCGACGAACAGCACCGCCGCGCACAGCAGGAACACGCGCAGCTGAAACGCGCCGACGCCGCGCGTATCGATGACGTCCGAGACGTTGACGGCCCGAGTCACGGGTGAGCTTGCTCGCGGGGTGCTGTGGGTGACGTAAGTCCGACGCAATCATAAACGACTGTGACCGAACTCGCTTTCTGAGCGACGCGTCGTCCACTAAGATACTGTCGCATCTTCGGGACGTTCGTCGACTCCACACGAGGTCATCCCATGCAGAACCGCAATCCCTATGCTGCTCCGCAGACGAACGTGACGCGCGGTGACAGCGCCGTCGAGGAGTACGGCGAGATCAAGGTCTTTTGCGACGAGCGGCCGCCTCGGCCGTGTTCGCTACATCGGCTACTCGATGGCCCTTTCGCTGGTGATGCTCATCGCGTTGGTGATCGCAGCCGGCGTAACCGCGGCCGCCGCTCCCACCGTCGCCGTTGCGGTTGTGGTCGTCGGTTACATCGCGACTGTACGTCGTCCAGATCCTGCTGACGCATTCAGCGCGCGCACGACATGAACTCGACCGGATGGCTGTCGTTGATCATCTTCGTGCCGCTCGCCGTGCTTGTGTTCTGGTTCGTGCCCGGTACCGCCGCGGCGAAAATCAGTTACGGCAAACCACCGCCGCCGAACACGTCGGGTGCCATCCTTCTCGCGTGTTTCCTTCCCCTTCATCTTCGTCGTCGCCATCCTCGCGGCGATCGCGATTCCGGCGTACCAGGACTACACGATCCGCGCGCAGGTCTCCGAGGGCCTGAACCTCGCCGCAGCTGCCAAAGTCGCCGTCGCGGAGAGCCTACTCGAGAAGCACGAGGTGCCCGTCGATCGCAGCGAAGCGGGGCTGTCGCCCGCGGCGACCGACACGAGCGGGCAAGTACGTCGAGCAGCGTCGACATCGCCGGCGGCACGATCCTCGTGACGTATGGGGCCGAGGCGAACGGAGTGCTCGCCGGCAGGGTGCTCGCGATTCAGCCGTATGTGACGTCCGATAGAACGGTCGTCTGGCGATGCGGCGCGGGTCCGGCGCCGCGAAGCGCCGTCGCGATGGATGCCGGCGCGACGTCGGCCGCCGGCGCGACCGACATCGAGCCGCGGCATCTGCCGTCCGCGTGCCGCCCGGGGTTGCGCCCTGAACCTCGGCATACGTTTCGCGCGGTCTCCGCCGTCATGATCTCGAGCGTCGCAGGCCTAGATCGTGCGGGGGCTAATCGCCATGCCGCGTCGTCATTCCGTTCTCGCGCGCATCTGCTTCGTCGTCGACTTGCGCGGGTATCGAGGCTCAGCCGGCACCGACCCGGCAGGCCTGCGATCCCAGCCGCTGCCGTCGTCGACGTGCAAGGCGGGCAGGTCCGCGTCGTCACGGTCGCGACGGGTCTCGTCCACCCGTGGAGCATTGCGCTCCTGCCCGAGCGGTCGCTCGATGCTCGTCGCCGAGCGCAACGGCCGCGTGCGCCTGATTCGAAACGACAAGCTCGATCGCCGAGCCCGTGTGGTCGGCCGAGGGCGTCGCGGACGGCAACGAGCTCAAGTGGCTCGCGCTGCACCCGCGCTTCGCGCGAAACCGGCTCGTCTATCTTTCCTATCCGAAGAGTGGGCGAGCGCGGCACGACGCTCGCCGTCGCGCGCGGCCGCTTCGACGGCCGGAAGCTCAACGGCGTCCGCGAGATCTTCGTCGCCGACGCGTGGGAGACCGGCGGCAACATGGGCGGCAAGATCCTGTTCGGCCCCGACGAGACGCTGTACGTCACGGTCGGCGATCGCGACCGGCTCTGCTGCACGGGCACCGAGGACAACAGCCTGCGCATGAAAGCGCAGGACCTGAGCAATCACGTCGGCAAGACGCTGCGCATCCGCGACGACGGCACGCGTGCCGCCCGACAATCCGTTCGTCGGCCGCGCGGGCGCCAAGCCGGAGATCTTCACGTACGGCCACCGCAACGGTTACGGCCTCGCGTTCAATCCCGAGACGGGCGAGCTTTGGCAAGCCGAGATCGGGCCCGATGGGCGGCGACGAGGTCAACATCCTGCTGCCGGGCCACAACTACGGTTGGCCGCTCGTGTCGATGGGCCGCAACTACACGGGCTCGCTCGTCTCCGACCAGCCGTTCTAGCGCGACGGCATGGACAATGCGCGCATGTTCTGGGTGCCGTCGATCAGCCCGTCGAGCCTGATGTTCTACTACGGGCGAGCGCTTCCCGCAGTGGCGCGACAACATGTTCGTCGGCGCGCTGAACGGCCTGAGCTTGCAGCGCGTCGCGTTCGGCCAGCCGTCGCAGGCGGAGCGGCGCGAGCCGGTGCTGCGGTCGCTGAACCTACGCATCCGCGACGTGCAGCAGACGCCCGACGGTTTCATCTACGTCGCGACCGAGCTTCGCTTCGGCGGCGCCGAGGCCGACGGCACGATCCTGCGGCTCGAGCCCCTCGAGGGGTCGTAGCGTTTACGCGGATTCGCTGCCGAGCGCCTGCTTGAGCGCGGCGAGCTCTTCCTCGAGCTTCGCGACGCGCGCTTCGAGCGCGGAGAGCGCGTTCGGCCGCGGGGCGGCCGGCTCGGAAGTCTCCGAGGTGCCCGCCGACAAGGGCGCGGACTCGATCGGCCCGCCGAACAAGTGCGCGTAGGCGTGATCCTTGCGCCGCGGCTCGCGCGGTAAGCGCGCGGCGAACGGCCCGTCGGCTCGCGTCATGAGCGCACTCGAGCGTGGCTTCCGCCTCGGCCGAATCCACGAACTCGTGCAGCCGGCCGCTGTGTGCCTTGAGCTCGCCCGGCGTTTGCGGACCGCGCAGCAGTAGCAAGCACACGACGGCGAACTCGGCCGGCGAGAATTTGATCTCCGCGAAGTGCGTGTTGCAGAAGCGTTGCTGATATTTCTCGACACGGCTGCCGAACTCCTGCGTCATCACGAGCTGTTTGGCGATGAGATCTTTGACCGTGCGCTCCACGACGCCTTGCTCGAGCGACATGACCGGCTCGCGGCTCGACTTCTGGTTGCACGCATTGACGAGCGCGTTCAGCGACAGCGGGTATTGATCGGGCGTGATGACCGACTTCTCCATGAGGCAGCCGATGACGCGCGCTTCGTTCGGGGTGAGTTGGATGTTCATTCAACGCGGAACCGGCTTGCCGTAGACCTCGATGCGCCCGACGTTCACGAAGCCGCCCCAGCCGTGGCCGCTGCCCGGCAGGAGGTCCGCGAACCCGACCTCGTCGACGCGGCTCAAGATCCGGCGACGCCCAGGCTTGGCCCGTCGTCACGACGCGCGAGATGTCGAGCGGCAGCCAGCGCACGGACGCGAGCGCGAACTCCGATTCGAGAAACAGCGTGGAATTCGCCGAAGGCGCGCCTTCGCCGTAGTCGCCGACGAACCAGTTGCCGTCCGCGAGCTTCACGACGGGGCGCACGACGTGGAAGCCCGACATGCGCGTCACCCAGCGGATGCGTGCGAGCCCGCGTGAGATCGACGTAGCTCGTCGGTCGCGCAGCGTCGCCGCGATCGGCGTGTGGCACACGCCGGTCCAGAGATTCGGCGGGTCGGTCGGTTGGCCGGCCGCGACGCGCTCCGGCGGCGGATTCTGGTTGTAGCCCGCGAGCTGCACGCACGAGGGGCCGCCCCAGTCGCGCGCGATCGAGCGCGGCGGCGGATTCGCGAGGTAGCCGGGGATGCTCGCCGCGTCCGGATCGTAGAGCTTGAGCTCGAGCGCCGGATTCGTGACGGCGGCCAGCCGTGACGCCGCCCTCGGGGACGAAGTCCGGTGCCGCGTCCGCAGGGCGCGCCAGTTGTCGCCATTCCTCCTTGAAGAACAACGGCGGCAGGGCGGGCGGCGCCGCGGCGGCGGGCGCCGGCTTGCTGTGCACTCGACCACCGTCGCGAACAACGCGAGCGCCGCGCCGAGCGAGAGACCCGTCCACCGAGCGATCTTGGAATCGACATGGAGCCCCTCCCGTTCACCGTGCTCGCCGCAGTGTACGGCCGATCGGCCCCGAGTGGCTGCGGTTTTTGCATGGCCCCTTCGTCGATTGCAGTTAGCCAACTGGCTAAGTATATTGCTTAGCCCATAAGCTAACTAATGGCCGGAGGCGTCATGGTCACCTCTCTATGTATCTATCGCGTCAAGCCGGGGTCGGAGGGCGCGTTCAAGAAACTGCTGGCCAAGCACTGGCCGACGTTGAAGCGCGTCGGGTTGGCGGCCGACGTGCCGTCGACGATCTACTCGGGCTCCGAAGGCGAGAAGCAGCCGATCTTCGTCGAGCTCCTGAACTGGAAGGACGCGCACGGCGCCGAGCGTGCGCACGAGCTGCCCGACGTCATGGCCGTCTGGGAGCCGATGGGCAAGCTCTGCGAGCCGCGCGCCGGACGTCCGTCGATGGAGTTTCCGATTGTCGAGCCGATCGAAATCCGCTTCGAGCGCTGACAAGCGCTCGCTGACTACGATGCCGTATTCGCTGCGCTCGATAGTGCGGCGCGCCGGCAGATCCTCATGATTCTGCACTTTCGCGGCGACAGCATGACCGCCGGCGAGATTGCGGATCGGTTCTCGTGCTCGTGGCCGACGACGTCGCGGCACCTACGCAAGCTCGAGAGCGCGGGTCTCGTCGAGGTCGAGCGCGCGGGCCGCGAGTGGATCTACCGACTCGACCGGCGTCGATTGCGCGTTGCGAGCGAGTGGCTCGGTTGGTTCGATTCGCCGGCAGCCACCGGCACGCGCCGCTCGTCCTAGCGCGTCATCCATTCTGCAAATGAGTGCCACGCGGCCGTTTGCGCGAGCGCGACGCGCGCCGGTAGCGAAGCCAGGATCGCGACGCTGCCCCAGAGATTCAGCGGATGAAGGCGGCCGCGCTCGTAGTAGTCGTGCACGAGGCACGCGGCGAGTAGCAACGCGAACACGACCAGCGTCGCCGCGACCGGGTCGCCGACGAACGGCAAACGGCCAGCGGCGGGCGGCACCAAGCAGCCAATTCCTGCCAGCAGCATCGCGCGTTTGTGGATCTCGGGCCGCTTCCGGTACCAGACGGCAATCGCGCCGAACGCCGCGAGCAGCACGAGATCGCCGAGCGGCACAGTCATGAACGCGAGGCTGTCTGCGAACAGAAAGCCTTCCGGCACGGGCTGCCCGGGGATTTTCCAGACGGGGTGGCCGCGCCGCGCGCCGAAGACGGTCGTCATGTAGCCGAGCACGAGCATGACCGGTAGCAACGATGCGCCGAGCACGCCGAGCCGGCGGTGCAGCGCGATGCTGCCGCGTGCCACGAGCGAAGCCTGCGCGAGTAGCAGGATCGTCCAGAAAAGAAACACCGCGCCATGTACGTGCAGGAGCAGCGGCAGGGTTCCGGCCGACACGGAGGCCGAGTAGGGCGGCGCGAAGCCCACGAGGACGAGCAGGAGCAGCGTGCCGGTGATGCCCACGTAAAAAACGCGCGGGCGCCGCACCGCTGAGGCGGCGGTCGTGACCATCGTTGAATCCCCTTGTTGTCGTTGTTCGAGCGGGACCGAGCGCGCGGTGAATATGGGCGTCGCGCGGGGGGCATGTCAACGAAGCGAGGGTCGGCTAGCCGTCGGCAGCTTTGCGCGACTCGCGCTTGCGCTCGTTCTCGGTGAGCAGCTTCTTGCGCAGGCGAACGGTGGCCGGCGTGACTTCGACGAGCTCGTCGTCGTCGATGAACTCGAGCGCTTGCTCGAGCGAGAAGCGGATCGGCGGAGACAAGATGATCTTCTCGTCGGCGGTCTGGGAACGGACATTGGTGAGCTGCTTGCCCTTCGTCGGGTTTACCATGAGGTCGTTGTCGCGAGCATTGATGCCGATGATCATGCCCTCGTAGACCTCGACGCCGTGGCCGATGAATAACGAGCCGCGCTCCTGCAGGTCGAACAAGCGTGTAGGCGACCGCCTTGCCTTGCACCATCGAGACGAGCGCGCCGTTGATGCGCTGGCCGATCTCGCCCTTTGCGCGCGGCGCGTAGCCGTCGAAGATGTGGTAGAGCAGGCCCGTGCCCGCCGTCGTCGTGAGGTACTCGGTGCGGAAGCCGATGAGGCCGCGCGCCGGAATCCGATACTCGAGCCGCACGCGGCCGCGCCCGTCGGGCATCATCGAGATGAGCTCGCCCTTGCGCTCCGCAAGGCGCGTCATCACGCCGCCTTGGTACTGCTCGCCGAAGTCGACCGTGAGCTGCTCCCACGGCTCGTGCACGACGCCGTCGACGACGCGCTCGATGACGGCCGGCCGAGATACCGCGAGCTCGTAGCCTTCACGCCGCATGTTCTCGATCAGCACCGAGAGGTGCAGCTCGCCGCGGCCGGACACGCGGAACTTGTCCGCGTCGTCGGTTTCCTCGACGCGCAGCGCGACGTTGTGCAGTAGCTCTTGCTCGAGGCGTGCGCGGATCTGACGGCTCGTGAGGTACTTGCCCTCCGAGCCCGCGAACGGCGACTTGTTCACCTGGAACGTCATCGTGATCGTCGGCTCGTCGACCTGCAGCGGCGGCAGGCCTTCGCCTTGGCCGCGCGCGCAAACGGTATCGGAAATCTTCAAGTCCTCGATGCCGCTGAAGACGACGATGTCGCCCGCGCCGGCTTCGGTGATAGTCGTGCGCGTGAGCCCTTCGAAGCCGTAGAGCTCCATGAGCTGCGCGTTGCGCTGTGTGCCGTCGCGCTGCACGAGCGTCACGGGCATGTTGCGCTTCACGACGCCGCGGCTGATTCGGCCGATGCCCATCAAGCCGACGTACGAGTTGTAGTCGAGGCTCGACACTTGCAGCTGCAATGGCCCCTCGAGCTCGACATTCGGCGGCGGCACGTTGTTGATGATGGCTTCGAACAACGGCTGCATGTCGCCGTCGCGCGCGGCCGGATCCGTGGACGCATAGCCCTTCAACGCGGAGGCGTAGATCACGGGGAAGTCGAGCTGCTTGTCGCTCG
Source organism: uncultured Gammaproteobacteria bacterium (assembly GCA_963714705.1). Classification (GTDB taxonomy): domain Bacteria; phylum Pseudomonadota; class Gammaproteobacteria; order Steroidobacterales; family Rariloculaceae; genus FEN-1219. The sequence goes on along the minus strand of CAVQPJ010000013.1, from coordinate 840,235 downwards.
CGCCGAGCCGGTCGAAGAGATCGAACGTCTGATCGAGCACCCACTCCGCGCGTGAGCCGTCACGATCGACCTTGTTGATGACCACGAGCGGCGTGAAGCCGTGCTGGAACGCCTTGCTCGTGACGAAACGAGTCTGCGGCATCGGGCCGTCGACTGCGTCGACGAGCAGTAGGACGCCGTCGACCATCGACAACACGCGCTCGACTTCGCCGCCGAAGTCCGCGTGCCCCGGCGTGTCCACGATGTTGATGCGCCAGTCGTGCCAGCTGATCGCCGTGTTCTTCGCGAGAATCGTAATGCCGCGCTCTTTCTCGAGGTCGTTCGAGTCCATCGCGCGCTCGGGTATGACCGCGCGCGCATCGAGCGAGTCGGCCTGACGCAGCAGCTTGTCGACGAGCGTGGTCTTGCCGTGATCCACGTGCGCGATGATCGCGATGTTTCGCAGCCGTTCCTTGGGCAACATGACGTGGACCGGGGGAGGGGGAAAGGCGCGCATTATACGGGCCTTGGCCGCTCTTACCAGCAGATTACTTATCAATTCTGTGGGTCCGGTCGGCCGGCTCGAGAAAGGCGCGAACCCGGCGAGGCGCTGCGCTGGGTGAGCCGCTTAGGAGGCATTTTGACTCATTGATATGAGTCACATAGACTGCATCGATGCCTAAGCGTCTTCAGGTCATCCTCCAAGACACCGAGTACCGCGAGATTCAGCGTGTCGCGCGGGCGCGCCGCATGTCGATAGCCGAATGGGTGCGCCAAGCGCTCGCGGCCGCGCGTCGCTATGAGCCGCTCGGCGATTCAGGCAAGAAGCTCGACACCGTCAGGGAGGCCGCGCGGCAGGAGTTCCCGACGGCCGAGATCGAGCAGATGCTGGAGGAGATCGAGCGCGGCTATACGGGCGGCCGGCGGTGATCCTCGTCGACTCGAACGTGCCGATGTATCTCATCGGCGCGCCGCATCCTCACAAAGCGGACGCGCAGCGGGTGCTGGAACGACTGATCAGCGCCCGCGAACGCCTCGTCACGGACGCCGAGGTGCTGCAAGAAATCCTACACCGCTATGTCGCCATCGACCGCCGCGATGCGATCCAACCGGCGTTCGACGTCTTGTCGAACGTCGTGGACGAGGTGTTGCCGGTCGACCAAGGAGCGGTCGAACGCGCCAAGGATATCGTCATGGGTCACCGCCGCCTGTCGGCGCGCGATGCGTTGCACATCGCGATCATGGAGAAACATGGTGTGGCGAGGATTCTGAGCTTCGACGCAGGATTCGACGGCGTTCCGGGTATCACGCGGTTGCGCTGACGCGTCGGCTTGTGGCCAGGTTCCAACGTCTGTGCGACCAGAGCTATACGTCGGCGACATCGCCTACGAAGAGACTCACTCCCATTCAAAACGGAACGTCCGCGGCCGGGCGGCTAGGCGCGACCTCGTCGCGAAGCCTGATAGGCCTCGATGATGGGCAGGATCGCGCGCCGGCGAGCCAGGCTTTCCGCGGGCCAGTACTGCTCCCGGTCGTAGTACTCGGGAACGGCGGGCGTGCCTTTGGGAAGCACGATCCACGGCTGCTTCGAGGCCGTGAAGATATGAATGTCCGGAGGCAGCAGATCCGGGTCGTCCAACGTGCCGACTCGGACGAACCGGACCACAGGGCCCGCGCCGGCGTAGTGGCTCCAAACGGCGACGCGACACTTAGTACAACGAGCGATGAGCTGACCGGACCCGCTCGCCGACGGCGTTTGCACCAGCTCGGGCGGTTCAGCGAGCTCCGTGACGCGATCGGCTTCGATCATCGCGTTCAGCGCGAACGACGCCCCCGACTCTCGCTGGCACCAGCGGCAGTGGCAGCAATGAACGAACAGCGGCGCGCTCTGCATCCGGTAACGCACTGAGCGGCAGTCGCACCCGCCTTCGACAGGAAACGAAGCGGGGTCTACTTCCACGTGCGAGCGTCCGCCGCGAACGTGGACCCTTTGGCTCTGACGACACAGAATCGTTGTCCGGTCGGCGCCTCCATGACCCACCACGTGTTGATCTTCTGAACCTTCTTCGCCCCAAGCGCCTCGAGACGTTGTGCCTCCGCCTCGACGTCGTCCGTTTCGATATCGAGATGCACACGACTCGCGTGGGATACCGACTGCACCTCGACGTGCAATCGATCTTGCGGGTCGACGAGCTGGACGTATTTTTCGCCTTCCTCTGCGGGCAGCGTGCGGACGTCCATGCCGAGCGCGCCGCCCCAGAACGTTGCGGCCGACTTCAGATCGTCGGTCTTGCAGTCGATGATGAAACCGGCCAGGCGACTCTTGTGCATGTCGGGCCCTCGGAAGCAGCTTCTCTAGACTAGAGCACCGCGAAGCAGAAGCGTCAATCGCGGCCTCTAGGGGCCGGTAGGCGCAGCGACCTCGCGCGGCCGGCCGAAGAGCGGCCGCGCGAGCACGGCCGCGAGGATGATCGCCACGCCAAGGTAGAACTGTGCCGTGAGCTCGCGCTGCTCGCCGAGCAGTGCGATCGCGAGCACGATCGCATAGACGGGTTCGAGATTGACGGCGAGCTGCGCCGAGAACGCGCTGATGTGCCGCAGCGCCACGAACGACAACGAGAACGGCAGCAACGTGCACGCGAACGCCAGCACGACGAGCAACACGGCGTCCTGCGGCCCTGGCCATTCGAGTAGCGGCCCCGCGAGCTCGGGCATGAACACCGGCAGCAGCGGTGCGATCGCGCTCAGCACGAGGAAGCCCGCGCCGAGCTCGAGCGCCGTCGCGGTCAGCGCCTCCCCGCGGTGCGCGACGCGCTTGTTCAGCGTGCCGAATACTGCGACGAACAGCGCGGACACCGCGCCGACGATGACGCCTTCGCGCATGCCGGTCGGCACGCCGCCAACGACGAGCGCGACGCCGGGTAGCACGGCTAGCCCAAGCAAGAGATCGCGCGCCGAGAATCGCGTCCGCGTGAGCCACGGCTCGACGAGCGCCGTGAACGGTGTCGCGAGCGCGATGCAAGTCGCGGCCACCGACGCGTTCGCGAGCTTGATCGCGCCGTAGAACGTCAGCCAATGCAGCGCGACCAGAGCGCCGATGCCGGCATAAGCCAGCCACAGCCGCGCCGGCAGCACGCGCAGCGAGCGCAGCACGCTCGGCACGAGCGCGAGCGCGGCGACGACGATCAACATGCGCCACCACACGAGCGGCAGCGCAGGCAGCGAGATCAGCTTGCCCAGGATCGCCGTGAACCCCCACAGCAGCACGCAGAAGTGGATTTGCAGAGTCGCTGTCGTCGTGGGTTTCATGGCGTTTCGCCCGCGCCGCCGTTTGGCGGGCGCCTATTGTCAGCGGCGCCGTCGGCCGGTGCAAAAGATTGCGATTGACGCTTCCTCGCGCCTACAGTGGCTCAGCGCTCGCCACCACGGGGACGAACCATGATTCGCGTGCACGCCACGAAGGCCTCGATCAACGGCTACAAGGTGCGTCTGCTGCTCGCGCTGCTGCGCCAGCCGTACGAGCTCGTCGAGCTCGACATGTACGGCGGCGAGCACAAGCGCGAGCCGTTTCTCACGTTGAATCCGTTCGGGCAAATGCCTGCGCTGACGGACGGTGCGTTCACGATCGCGGATTCGCACGCCTGTTTGGTTTATCTGGCGCGCAAGTACGACCCGGGCGACGTCTGGCTGCCGTCCGACGCGGAAGGCGAGGCCAAGGTCGCCGAGTGGCTGTCGAAGTCGGCGAACGAAGTGCATCAAGGCCCGTGGATGAAACGCGCGAAAATCCGCCGCCCCGACGCGATCAAGCTCTCGAACGAAGAGATCGACGCGCGTTGCGACCACATCCTGAAGCTGATGGACACGTGGCTCGCGAAACGCGACTGGCTCGCGCTCGGCCGCGCCACGATCGCGGACATCTCGTGCTTCGGGCCGATCTCGATGCTGAAGGTGTCGAGCTACGACACCGACAAGTGGCCGAACGTGACGCGCTGGCTCGAGCGCGTCAAAGCGCTGCCCGGCGCGCACGACATCGACGGCAACGCGTTCGCGCCCAGCTAGAACGAGCCCTTCGTCTCGATGACGAACTGCACGCTGTCGATGTCAGCTGGGCCGTTCAACGGAAACGCGAGATCGATGTGCACGACGTTGCGGCCGCTCGCGCGCGGAGAGCTCAAGCGCAAGCCCGCGCCGATGTCGTAGAGCGTGCCGACGGGCTCGGTCGCGCGCGGATCGCGGCCGCCGACCTTGCCGATGTCGCCGAACACGGCCCAACCGACGCGGAACAGCCGCCACGGGTAGAGCTCCGTGAAGAAACGCTGCTCGACGCTCAGCACCGCGCGGCTCTCGCCGGCTTGGTAACGGATCGGGTAACCGCGCAGGCCGTTGTCGCCGCCGAGCAGCACCTGGTTCTCGGGATCGATGTCGTCGGTCGCGAGCGCCTCGAGGCTGACCGAGAACAAATGAGTGCCGAGATTGCGGCGATAGTATTCGCCGGTGAAGTAGAACTGGGAATTGCGATAGCCCAGGTCTTCGTGCCGGGTCGAGGCGCCCGTCCGCAGCAGTAGAAGGCGTCCGGGTCCGCCGGGCTCCCAGCCTTTTTCGGCGCTGAGCTCGAAGCAGGGTCGCGTCGCGGTCCGAGTCGAAACGCTCTTTCGCAAAGCCGAGGCTGACGAAGACCTGCGTTCCCGAGCGAGACGTCTTCGGTGCGGCCCATGTCGTTGAGCTCGCTCATCTCGCGATAGTCGTCCTCGAGCCATTGCCAGCCGAGCCACGGATAGACGAGCTTGCGGTCGGGCGGCAGCAGCAGCGGCTGCGGGACCTCGAGCGTCGTGCGAAACGTGTGCTCTTCCGACGCGAAGCCGACGAGCCAGCGCTGCGCGTGCCCATCGGAGATACCGCGCGACCAGCCGCCCTGCACGCTGACCGCATCGATGTCGTGGCCGAACTCGTCGATCTCCTCCCCGAGGTCGTACATCGTGTCGACACGCTCCTCGTCGTGAGTCGAGCCGCCGAGTGACCAGCGTGTGTCGAGCGAGAAGAACGGCCGTTCGACGCGTAGCTGGCGCCGATGACCGTCGCTGGCATTCGCGAACAGCGCCGCGAGCTGCACGCGGCTGCCGAACACGTTGCCGTCCGAATAGCCGAGCAGCGCCTGATCGCGATCGATCTCGCTCTCGTAGCCGATCTCGAGCGTCTTGCCCGTGCCGAACAAGTTGTTGTCGGAGAGGCCGATGCCCCATTCGGTCTGGCCGCCCGAGCGGTTCAACTTCAGGTCGAGCGCAAGAGACCACGAGTCGCGGACGTGCACGTTGACGTCGACGCTGTTCGTCGCGGCGTCGTAGCTGCCCGGCTCGACGGTGGCCTCGGAGATGAAGCCGCGCGCGCGCAGCGAGCGCGCCGACTCGTCGAGCAGCCGCGCGACGAAGCGCTCGCCCGCCGAGAACAGCAGGATGTCCTCGACGACGCGTCTGGCGAGTCGAGACGTGGACGCGGTTGGCCCAGCGGTACAGCGCCTTGTCCTCGTCGGGATTGCTCGGGTCGAAGACGTTGTCGACGGTGATGTTGATCGCGCGAATCGTCGCGCCCGCTTGCTCGAGCTGGGCGCGCGTCGGGCTGGCGCTCGGGGTTGCGTTCGGCTCCTGCGCGGCGACTTGCGCCGCGCCGAGCAAGGCACCGAGAGTCCCGCAGCGCAGCCATAGCGAGATTGACCGCATCGCGCGGCAGCGTAACGTTGTGGGCGCGGAATTAGTGTGCCGCGCCACCCAGTTACCCGGTCTTGCGGCCGATGAGTTGCGTCAGCGCCACCGAGCGGCCGTCGGGATCGACGGCGGGCCCTTCGTACGCGTGCGCGACATCAAGGCCTTGCGCCGAGCGGCGCAGCGCGCCGGGCGGGAGCCGAAACTCCGCGCTCCTCGGTCCCGCGACCGGCGCGCCCGTCGCGAAGTGCTGCTCGCAGAGCGATCGCGCCGCCGGCCGCGAGCCGCGCGACGAGATGCGGCATCAGCGTGGGGTGGACGTAGCGCACCCAGACGATCAAGTCGAAGTCGCCGGCGGGCAGCGCGCGCTCGGGATCCTCATCGAGGTCCGCGCACAACCATTCGACGTCGAGGCCGCGCTCGGCCGCGGCTGCCTCGGCCGCGGTCGAGCGCTACGCGCGAGATGTCGAGCGCGGTGACCGCGTAACCGTTCGCCGCGAGATAGAGCGCGTTGCGCCCGGCGCCGCACGCGACGTCGAGTGCGCGGCCGCGCGGCAGGCGCGGCATCCACTCCGCGAGCAACGCCGTCGGATGCGTGCGGCCTTCGTACGCGCCGTCACGATAACGCGCGTCCCACTTGTCGCGTTCGGCGGCGCTCACGCGTCAGAGGCGTATGACGACCTTGCCGAAGAAGTCGCCGCTGTCCATGGCCGCGAACGCGGCCGGGGCGTCCTCGAGCTCGAAGACCTTGTCGACGACCGGCTTGATCTTGTGCTCGGCCAAGAACGCGTTGAGCGCCTCGAAGTCGGCGCGCGAGCCGACGTAGATGCCGCTCGCGGTCGCGTTCAAACCCATCAGCGTGCCGACGGGCACGTCGCTCGCGAACCCCGACAAGCCGCCGATGATTGCGACGTGGCCGCCGAAGCCGAGCGCCTGCAGCGCGCGCGGCAGCGTGTCCTGGCCGCCGACCTCGAGCACTTGGTCGACGCCGGCGCCGCCGGTCAGCGCGCGAACTTCGTTCTGCCATTCGGGATTGCTGCGGTAATTCACGGTGCCGAACGCGCCGAGCTCGCGCGCGCGCGCGAGCTTCGCGTCGCTCGAGCTCGTGATGATCGGTTTCGCGCCGGCCGCGGCCGCGAGCTGCAAGCCGAACACCGAGACGCCGCCCGTGCCCTCGAGCAGCACGAAGTCGCCGGCTTCGAGGCCGCCGCGCTTGAACAGACCGACCCACGCCGTGACGCCGGCGCACGGCAGCGTCGCGGCTTCCTCGTACGTCAGGTGCGCGGGGATCGTGACGAGGCCTTCGGCGTCCGTGACGACGATCTCGGAGAGCATGCCGCCGTCGTTGCCGCCGCGCGCGGTCGCGAGCGACGCCGCCGTCGGCGCGCCGTCGAGCCAATCCTCGAAGAAGATGCCGGCGACGCGGTCGCCGACCTTGAAGCGTGTGACCGCGGAGCCGACCGCGACGACTTCGCCCGCGCCGTCCGACAGCGGCACGCTGTTCGGCTGCGTGCCGCCGCGCCCGTACCGCCCTGCCACCATCATGAGATCGCGGCGATTCAACGATACGGCACGAACGCGCACCGCGACCTCGTGCGCCGCGGGCGCCCGCACTTCGACCTCGCGCAGCGCGAGCTCGAGCGTCTCGCCGCTCGGCGCGAACTGCCATTGGCGAACGGTCTCGGCGCGAAAGCGCGCTCGGCGCGAGCAGAGCGAGTGCCGCGGCGGCCGGTGCCAAGCAAGAGAAACGGAACTGCATAGTGGATCCCCTCCTGTGAATGCTCGGCCGACGCTTCAGCCGCTCGCGTCTTTGCGCTTGCGTTCCTGCGTCTCGATTTGCGACCAATGCCACGGCTCGTACTCGAAGCCGAAGCGGTTGCCGCGCCCGTACGGCATGTGGAACCCGAACTCGCTCGGCGTTCGCCTGCAGCCACCGAAACGCCGCCGAGCCGTCGAACTCCGCCGTCAGCGGCCGCGTTCCCGGCGTCGCGATGTCGACGGCGCGCCCCGTGTGGTGCTCGCTGAATCCCGGCGCGGCGTTGACGGCGAGGATCGCGTCGATCGATTGCCCGGCCGCGAGCTTGCGCCGGATGATCTCGGCTTGATGGCGGATGCTGCGGAAGCCCGAGACGAGCAGCAGCTGCACGCCGGCGGCCGCGCTTCGTTTCATCTCGCGCCACGCCGCGGCCGTCTCCGGTGCGAGCCGCTGCATCGTGCCGACGAGGTTCGGCTCGACGTCGACGAGCGCGGCGGCTTCCGCTGAACTTCGGGCGGCGCGGATTGCGGCCGTAGTCGCTCGGTATTCGGAGATCCGCGAACGGGTCCGGGCTCGTCATGTGTTCGAGTGTACTACCGACTCTGCGGCGCGGCAGCGCCCGGCCGGCTTGCGGCGCAACGCCGTGAACATCGAGAACTCCCACGGCCGCAGCGCGAACACGGCGCTACAGCCCGACCGCTCCTCGAGCGGCAACGTCGCGTCGCGCCGCACGAGCTCGTCGAACTCGCGCGCCAAGCGGTCGATCGATTGCTGCAGCTGCGCGAGGCTCGCGCGCGACAAGAGCCCGGCGACGAACCGCAGGTGCTCGCCTGGCCCCGCGAACGACGAGTCGAGGAATTCGCGCTGCACTTCGCGCACGAAGAAGCGCTGCACGGGGCCGTCTCTTGCGCCACGTGAAATTTCTGGCCGTCAGCAGCTTCACACGATTGAACGGCAGGAGCTCGATGATGCGCGCGCGATGCAGGCGAATCAGCAGCCGCTCAGCCTCGGCGTCGTCGATCGCGAACGTGCTCGTGATCGTTGCGAGCGGCCAGCCGTTGAGCAGCAGATACATCATGACGAGCAGCTTCGGATCGGCGAGCAACGCGTCTTCCTGCTCGGGCGTCAGCTCCGTGAGGAACTCGCGCCGCTCGTTCATCATCGTCACGAGATCGGCGATCTCGAGGCCGACGAGATTGCAGGATCTGCTCGAGCCGCTGTAGCGAGAACGACTGACGCGCGAACTGGCGCTTGACGCTCGATTCGCTCAAGCCCGAGCTGCTTGCCCAGGGCCGCATACGTGACGCCTTGCGACTTCAGGTAGCCGCTTGAGCTCCGTCACCAGCAGGCTGACCTGGGCCATTTTGCGCACCCTCCTGGGTGAAATCGGCCTCGCAGTTCGGGGTCTAGAGTAGCGAAAAACGATACCGAATGACGTCTACGCGCGGCCTGTGATCACGAACAAGGATGGAAAATCGCTACCTTTGCGATACTGCGCGCCATGTCGAAGCCCGACCCGCTTCCGTCGTCAGAGCCGTGGGCGCTGCTGCTCGTCTGCGCGGCCGCGACGGCGGCCACGGCCCGGCCGGGCGGTGGGACTGCGGCGCCGAGCCCGCGACGCGCGCCGTCGCCGGTCGAGGGCCGCGCTGCTGATCCTGCCCGGCGTCGGCAACACGCGCTTCCATCTCGCGGGTTTCGTCGCCGCGACGGAAGCGCAGCTGCCGCGCTTCGACGTCGAGGTGCGCACGTGGGGCGTGCCGTTCATGACGATCCATAACTTGCGCGCGCACGAGCGCAACGTTGCGACCGCGGCAGCGATCGCGGCCGAGATCGCCGCAGTGGCGCCGCGCGAATCCCGACGCGCCGTTCTACCTCGTCGGCTACTCCGGGCGGCGGCGGCATGGCGACGCTCGTGACGGCGGCGCTGCCCGACGACGTCAGCATCGATCGGCTCGTGCTCGTCGCGCCGGCGATCTCGCCCGACTATCCGCTCGCCGCCGACGTCTTGCCGCACGTGCGCGAGTTCGTCGTCAACTACGCCAGCGAGCGCGATCTGCAAGTCGGCTGGGGCACGCGCACGTTCGGCACGATCGACCGCAAGAACACCGACGAGTGCCGGCGCGATCGGCTTCGCGGCCGCGCACGAGCGCGTGCTCGCAGTACCACTGGTCGGCGGCCGACTGCGCCGTTCGGTCACGCCGGCAATCATCTCGCGTATCTCAACGGGCGTTGGCAGGCCGCGAAGTTGCTGCCGGCGCTCGATCCGTCGGTCGACCCCGAGGCTCTGCGCGCGCGTTGGGCGCACACCTGTAAGGAGTCGTGACATGACCGTGGTCATCTTGGCGCTGCTCGGCGGTGTCGTTGGCGGCTGCGCTGCTCAGCGACTTCGGCGGCTTCGTGCTTCGGTCGCCGTCGATCGGTGCGGCTCGCGGGCTGGGTCGTCGACCTCGCGGGACGCGTGCGCACGCTCGAGCAGCGGCTCGAGCGCGCAAAAGCGGCCGAACCCCGGAGCGCCGTAACACCGCCGCGCCGCCGCGCGCTCGCGAGCCCGCGCCCGCCGTGGAGACGCTCCGCTGATAACGCGCCGCCGCCGCGCGAGCTCAGCCCGCGCGCGAGACTGTCTTCGAGCGCGAGCCCGCGGCGCCAGCTCGCGACCCGCGGCCGCAGCTCGCGAGCCCGCACCCGTTCCGCCGCGCACCCAGCAGTCCCCGGCGGCGCCGTCGCCGCGCGCGCGAAACGCGCCGCGGCGCTCGACGACCTCGAGGAGCCGACGGCTCTCGAGCCGAAGGTCAGGAAGGCGCTGCGTGGTTCACGACGGGCAACGTGCCCGTGAAAGTCGGCGTCGTGCTGTCGTTGTTCGGCGTCGGTTTCCTCGTCAAGGAAGGCATCGACCGCGAGTGGCTCGTGCTGCCGCTCGAGCTCGGCTCATGTTCGTCGCGCTGTTCGGCATCGGGCTGCTCGTGCTCGGCTGGCGCTTGCGCGACGCGGCAACCGCACCTACGCGCTCTAGCGTCCAGGGCGGCGGCATCGGCGTGCTGTATCTGACGATCTACGCGTCGTTCGCTCTCTATAACCTCTTGCCGGCTGCACTCGCGTTCGCGCTGCTCGTGGTCGTGACGGCCGCCGCGACTGCGCTCGCCGTGCTGCAGGATGCGCGCGCGCTCGCCGTGCTCGGCATCGTCGGCGGCTTCCTCGCGCCCGTGCTCGTGTCGACGGGCTCGAACGATCACGTCGCGCTGTTCAGCTACTACGCGGTGCTCGACTTCGCGATCCTCGGCATCGCGTGGTTCAAAGCCTGGCGCATGCTGAACGTGCTCGGCTTCCTGTTCACGTTCGGCATCGGCACGCTGTGGGGCATCGACGGCTACACGCCCGAGAAATTCGCGACGACCGAGCCGTTCCTCGTGTCTGTTCACGGTGATGTACCTCGTGATCCCCGTGCTGTTCGCGACGCGCGCCCCGCCTACGCTGCGCGGCTTCGTCGACGGCACGCTGACGTTCGGCACACCGATCGTCGCGTTCGGCCTGCAGAGCCAGCTCGTCGCGGACACGGAGTACGGGCTCGCGATCAGCGCCGTCGTGCTCGCGTTGCTCTACGTCGGCATGGCGACGTTCCTGTATCGCACTCAGCGCGAGAGCCTGCGCGTGCTCGTCGAAGCGCAACTCGCGCTCGCCGTCGCGTTCGTGACCGTCGCCGTGCCGCTCGCGCTCGATGCGCGCTGGACGTCGGCCGCGTGGGCGCTGCAAGGTGCGGCGCTCGTGTGGCTCGCGTTCCGTCAGCAGCGCCCGCTCGCGCTGCTCGCGGGGTTGGCGTTGCAGGCGCTGTCGGGCGTTGCCGTACGTCGAGCAACCGTCGGTCGCGGCCGAGTGGCCGATCTTGAACGGCTACTGTCTCGGCGCGCTCGTGCTGGCGCTCGCGGGTTTCTTCTCGGCGCGGCTGTTCGATCCGGACGCGCGAGCGGCGCGCTGGACGCATCCGCCGTTGCACGACGGCGTCGCGAAGCCGTTCGTCGATCTTGCTGCTGCTGTGGGCGGCTGCGTGGTGGTTCTTCGCCGGCGTCACGGAGATCGAGCGCAGCGTGGTTCGATAACGAGCTCGCGGTGCTGCTCGTGCTTCGCGTCGGCGACGACGGTGCTCGCGCTACTGCTCGCTCCGCGCATCGACTGGCCGCGGCTCGATTGGCTCGGCCTGACGCTGTGGCCGATCGCCGCGCTGCTCATTGCCGTGGGCGCTCTCCAATACGCGCACCCGGCGGCCGAGCTCGGTTGGCTCGCGTGGCCCGCCGCGATCGGTTCGATGCTCTGGTTCCTGCGCACGCGCGAGGCGCATGTTCCCGAAGCTCGACGCCATGCTGCACGTGACGGGGTATCTGGCTGGTCACGGCTCTCAGCGCGTGGGAGGCCCACTGGCTCGTCGAGCGAGCGGCCGACGGCGTGTGGCCCGAGGCTGCGGTGCTGGCGTTCGGCGCGGCGCTGACGATCGCGACGTTGCGCGGCGAGCACGGCCGTCGCATGGCCGTTCGCGGCGCACGCGCGCAGCTACGTGGTCGTCGGCTGCGGTGCCGTGCTCGCGGCGCTGACGCTCACGACGCTCGGGTTGAACGTCGCGTCGCCGGCGCACGGCTGCGCCGCTGCCGTACGTGCCGCTCCTGAATCCGCTCGAGCTCGCGAGCGTGCTCGTGCTGTTCGCGCTGCTCGACTGGCTCGGCGCCGCTCGGCCGCCACGATCCGGAGCTCGGTGCGGCGGCGCATTCGGCCCGCGGTCGCCGGTCTCGCCGCGTGGTTCCTCGTCACGATGATGGTGGCGCGCGCGGTCCACCACTGGGGCGGGGTGCCGTACGACGTCGACAGTCTCGCGGAATCGACGACGTTCCAGACGGCGTTGTCGATCGTGTGGGGCATCGCCGGCATCACAGCGATGATGATCGGCGCGCGCGTCGCACGGCGCAGCGTCTGGATCACGGGTGCCGGCGCTCATGACGATCGTCGTCGCAAAGCTGTTCCTCGTCGATCTCGGCAACACGGATACGCTGTCGCGCGTCGTATCGTTCTTGGGCGTCGGCGCTACTGTTGCTCGTCGTCGGCTACTTCGCGCCGGTGCCGCCGCGCGCCGACGCCGAAGCGCGCGCGGCTTAGCGGCAGAGGAGTGCACTCATGCGTAAAGGCAGCGCGCTTCGCGTGTCGGTTGCCGCCGCGGGGATGGCGCTGGCGGCAGCGGCTGCGGCGCTCGACCCACGGGAGTTCGTCGCGGGTTGGTCGATCGAAGCGCCCGCAGGCGCCGAAGTGTTCGACCTGCCGCTGACGGCAGAGGTGTACGCAGCGGCGACCATCGGGCAGCTCGCCGTGCTCGACGCCAACGGCGAGCCGCAACCGTTCTTCCGTCCGCGGTCCCGAGCCTCGCGCCGACGAGCGGCGCATCGTGCTCGAGGCGTCGCCGCTCTATGCCGCCACGTTTCGACAAGGGCTCAGCGTCGGCGTCACGACGGAGCGATCGCGAGCACCTCCGTGACCGTGGCGCCGGCGAGCCGGCCGAGCCGGCCATCACGGGCTTCGTGCTCGACGCGCGCGGCCGTCAACATCGGCCCCGATCGCGCTCGAGCTCGATTGGCGCGCGCTGCCGCAGCCGTTCCTGCTCGACGTCGTCGTCGAGCAGAGCACGGACCTCACGAGCTGGCGCGAAAGTCGGACGCGCGTCGGTCGCGGCGCTTTCGGTCGGCGATGCCGAGGTGCGCCATGCGCGTGTGCCCGTGCGCGCGGCCGCCGGCGGTTACTTGCGCGTCACGACGGATGGCGCAGTCGCGGATTGGCACCTGCTGCGCGCGACGCTCGTCAGCTCGGCTGCCGAGCGCGCGACGCCGATCAGCGTGCGCGTGGCGCCGTTACCCGAGAGCGCCGAGCCCCACGACGCCGTTTCCGAAGCGCTGTATTTCGACGCAGGCGGCCCGTTGCCGGTTTCGATCGGCGACGCTCGCGTTCGGCGACAACGACGGCTGGGTTCGCGCCGACGTTGCGGCGAGTCGCTCGCTGGACGGCCCATGGATACCCGTCGCCTACGGTGAGCTCATGTACCGCGCTGTCGTTCGAGGGCCGCGAGTTCGCGAGCGAGCCGATCGCGGTTCGGCCCGCTACGAGGCGCGCTATTGGCGCGTCGTCCCGTCGGCGCCGCCGCGCGGCGAGCGCCTCGAGCTCGAGCTCACGTTCCCGCAGGAAACCTGCGCGTCGCCGTCGACGGCGGCGCGCCCTATCTGCTCGCGGCCGGCACGTTGTCCGAGGAGGCCGGGCCCGACTCGACGCTCGCGTCGGTGTGGTCGACGCTCGACGCCGCCGGCCGACGTCGTGCCGCTCGCGACGCTCGGCGCGCGGCGCGAGCTCGGCGGCCCAGCACGCGCTCGTCGCGGGTTGCGCGTTTCCCGTGGCGCACGGCGCGCTGTGGACCGTGCTGATCGGCGGCGTGCTTGTCGTCGGGGCGATGGCGGTTAGACTCGCGCAGGAGATGCGCAGCCAACCGTCCTGAGGTTCGCCTGGCCAAGCCGAAGTCGACCGAAGCGATCGTTCTTTCGCAGGCTCGTGGGCACGCTTCGCGCTCGCGTGCTTGCTTTGGCTCGCGCTGTCGCTCGGCGCCGTCGCTCGCGTTGCGCTGGCGTCGACCCGCCGACGACGACCGTGATGCTGCTGCAGCCCGGGCCCCGTCGGCGAGCTCGAGTACAGCTGGGTCGATCGCGACGAGATCGCGTGGAACGCCGCGCGCGCCGTCATGGCGTCCGAGGATCAACGCTTCATCGAGCATCACGGCATCGACTTCGTGTCGCTCGACCGCGCGCTCGAGGATTATCGCGGCGGCGACGACCTGCGCGGCGCGTCGACGATCACGCAGCAGGTCGCGAAGAACGTGTTCCTGTGGCAAGGCCGCAGCTTCGTGCGCAAGGCGCTCGAGGCGTACTTCGCCGTGCTGATCGAGATGTGCTGGACGAAGGAGCGCATCCTCGAGGTGTACCTGAACGTCGCCGAGTTCGGGCCCGGGCGTGTTCGGCGTCGAAGCGGCCGCGCGCGAGTACTTCGGGTCGCACGCCGCGGCGCTGAACGTCGTCCGATGCGGCGCTGCTCGCGGCCGTCTTGCCGAACCCGCAGCGGCTCCGCGCGGCGCAGCCGAGCGACTACGTGCGCGAGCGGCAGCGCTGGATCGTCGAGTCAGGTGCGGCTGCTCGAGTCGCGCGGGCACTATCGCGGAATCGACTGGTGAGCAGCGCGCAGCGTCGCGCTGTCCGTCGGTTTCCCGCCGATCGCCGACGCCGCGCGCGCGTCCTCGTGCTCGGCAGCTTGCCGGGCGTGCAAGTCGCTCGAGATGCTCGAGTACTACGCGCAGCCGTACAACGCGTTCTGGCGCATCATGGGCGAGCTGTTCGGCGCCGAGCCGGCGCTGTCGTACGCGGCGCGCGCTCGAGCGGTTGCGCGCGAACGGAGTTGCCGTGTGGGACGTGCTCGCGGCCGGCGAGCGCGAGGGCAGCCTCGACTCGGCGATCGTGCCCGTCGAGCATCGTCGTCAACGACTTCAACGCGTTCTTCGAGCGGCATCCGCGCGATTCGGCTTGATCTGCTTCAACGGCAACACGGCCGCCGGCCTGTTCCGGCGCAAGGTGCTGCCGGGCCTTGCGCCGCAGTGGGCCGCGCATCGAGACGGCACGCGCTGCCGTCGACGAGCCCGGCCTACGCGAGCCTGCGCTTCGAGCAGAAGCTCGCGCGCTGGTCGGCCGTGCTCGGCACGCGGCGCCCGGTAGGCCAGCGCTTCCGCTTCCCGTGCGCGGCCGACTATGCTGCGGTCCGGCAGGACGTCACGCATGGCTGACTCAACAAGGTTGGATCTATCGCGCTCGCGTCGCGGCGGACGCTGCGGGCGCGAGCGTGCTCGCGTTTCACGTCGCGCGCTATCGCCACTCCGACGAGGCCGCGTGGCGCGCGGCGATCGACCTCGGCCGCGTGCTCGTCAACGGCCGCCGCGCGCGGCCCGAGCAGCCGCTCGCCGCCGGCGACGAGCTCGAGTTCCATCGCCCGCCGTGGCACGAGCCCGACGGCGCCCGAGTCGTTCGCGGTCGCGTTCGAGGACGAGCACGTGCTCGTCGTCGTCAAGCCCGCCGGATCTGCAAGTGCTGCCCGCGGGCCCGTTCTCGGCGCGCACGTTGCTCGAGCTCGTGCGCTCGAGCGACGCGTCGCGCGCGAGGCGCGCGCCCGCGCATCGGCTCGGCCGCGGCACGTCGGGCCTCATCGCGTTCGGCAAGACGGCGCGTCGGCCGTTCGTCGTTGACCCGCCAGCTGCGCGAGCTTCACGCTCGGCAAGACGTATCTCGCGTGGGTCGCGGGCGCGCGCCTACCGACTCGTTCGCGGCGCGGCAACCGATCGCGCGCATCCCGCACGGCCCGCTGACGATTCATGCCGCGGCCGCGCACGGCCGCGCGTCGTTGACGCGCGTGCGCGTGCTGCGCCGCGCACGGCGAGCGGACGCTCGTCGCCGCGCAGCCGATCACGGGCCGGCCCGATCAGATCCGCATTCATCTCGCGGCGGCCGGCGCGCCGATCGTCGGCGACCCGCTGTTCGGCCCGGGCGGCGTGCCGAAGAGCGACGTGCCGCCGGGCGCCGGCGGTTATCTGCTGCATTCGGCGGGGCTCGCGTTCGATCATCCGGACGAGCGGCGCGCGCATCAGGCTGCGCTCGCGGCCGGATTGGTTGGCCGATGACGCGGATTCGCGGAGCTGACGAACGGTGAGAGCAATGCGCACATCGATGATCTCACTCGGCCTCGCGGCCGTCGCCGCAGCCGTCGGCACGCTCGGCGGCTGCGACTCCAGAGCCTGCGATCGACACGACGGTGCGTTCCGCGCTCGAGCCGTGCCGTTTCCCGGGCGGCGCCGGCAGCGCGCAGCCGCGGCTCACCGTCGGCGCGGACGGCACGCCGGTCTTGAGCTGGCTCGAGCCGACCGACGACGGCGTCGCGTTGCGTTACGCGACGTTCGACGGCGTCGCGTTCTCGGCGCCGCGCGAGGTCGTGCGCGGCGCACGATCTGTTCGTGAACTGGGCCGACCTGCCGTCCGTGCAGCCGATCACGGCCGACGTCTGGGCCGCGCATTGGCTGCGTCTCGCACCCGACTCGGCGGGCGCGTATCACGTCGCGACGGCGGTGTCGGCCGATGCCGGCCGCAGCTGGAGCGCGCCCGTGCAGCTCAACGACGACAGCGCGGAGGCCGAGCACGGCTTCGTCGAGCTGTTCGCGTGGAACGGCGCGATCGGCGCGTTCTGGCTCGACGGCCGGCAACTCGCCGAGTGGTCGTTCGACGAGCCCGACAAGCTGCTCGGCACGAGCTTGCGAGTCGCCGCAGCTCGACTACTCCGGCAGCGTCGTTGCGCGCGAGATCGTCGACGAGCTCGTCTGCGATTGCTGCCAGCCCGATCGAGCGATGACGAGCTCGGGACCCGTCGTCGCGTATCGCGACCGGACGCCCGAGGAGATTCGCGACGTCGTCGTGCGCCGCCACGTCGACGGGCGCTTGGCAGACGCCGTCGCGGCCGGCGTCGACGGCTGGCACATCGAAGGTTGCCCCGTGAACGGCCCCGCCATCGCGGCCGACGGCGAGCGCGTCGCCGTCGCGTGGTTCACGGCCGCCGGCGACGCACCGCGCGTCCGGTTCGCGCGCTCGACGGACGGCGCCGCGAGCTTCGCGCCGGCGCTCGACCTCGACGGCGCGGGCTCGTTCGGCCAAGTCGGCCTCGTGCTCGCCGACGACGGTACGGCGAAGGTCGACGTGGTGGCGCGCCGCGGCCGGCGGCGGCACGGATCTCGTCGCTGCGCACCGTGGCGCCGGACGGCTCGCTCGGCGAGGCGCGGGTGCTCGCGCACAGCACGGCGGCGCAGCCCGTCGACGTGCCGCAGATCGTCGCCGTCGGCGACGACGTGCTCGTCGCCTGGACGAGCCTCGACGACGACGCGAGCCGTCCACGTGCTGCTCGTCCAGGGCACGCCGCCCGGCTAGCTGGCGTTCGACTGCTCTGCGCGGGTGCCGTGATGCACGGCTTCTTGCGTTCGTCAAGCAAGGAATTTGGGCAGTTGTGTCATCTACTTGACAGACGCCCGTCATCAGTCTTGCCTACGATACCTCTGCCCGATCGGGAACTGGCGGCCTTCTAGTAGCGCTGGCTCCCCTACGCGGCGCATGTCGGGTGCTGAGGGGCGGAGGGCGTCATGAAGCGCAATCTAAGTCGATGCAGAAGGCTTGCGGGCCGCACTTTGCTGGTGGTGGCCGTCTGCGCTTTGGCCCCGGACCTCGCGGCTCAGACCTTCACACCCATCCGCGTGAACGCCGGCGGAAGCTCCTACACCGATGGCGCGAGCAACGTTTGGAGCGCCGACACCGGATACAACACAGGCTACGTTGCATCGACCGGTAGCGCCATTGGGGGGACAACCGACGACACCCTGTTCCAGTCGCTCCGCTGGGCTCCGGCGTTCGCGTACAGCTTCACGGTCCCCAACGGCGTCTACAAGGTGAAGCTGCTATTCGCGGAGTCCTGGAGCGGCGCCTACGTCGTGGGCGGCCGCCGTTTCAGCGTGCAGTTGGAGGGAAGCACTGCGTTATCCGACATCGACGTCTACGCAGAAGTGGGCGCGACCGCGGCGCTGACCAAGACCGCGACCGTTGCCGTCACGGACGGACAAATCAATATCGGTTTCGTGGACATCCTCAACTACCCGTTCGTGAATGCCATCGAGATCACGGCTCCGGTCGAGCCGAGTGCGCCGACTTCGTTTCTCACGTTTCCGTTTTCGACATCTCAGGTAAACCTGAGCTGGGCCGCATCGATCGACGATGTCGGCGTCACGGGATACGAAGTCGAGCGGTGCGAAGGAGCGAGCTGCACGAATTTCGCGATGGTCGCCGGTCCCTCGGGGACCAGCTACGAAGACAGCGGCCTGACGGCGAGTACGACCTATCGTTATCGTGTTCGCGCCGTCGATACCAGCGGTAACCGCGGCGACTACTCCCCCATCCAGGCGGCAGTGCCGAGCGCGACAGGGCCACAGCCCCTCAGGATCAACGCGGGTGGCAGCGCGTACACCGACTCGTCGAGCAATCTCTGGAGTGCTGACAGCGGCTTCAATACGGGCAACGTGGCGAGTGTCGGCGCCGCGATTGGCGGCACAACGGACGACACTCTGTACCAAACGCTCCGCTGGGATTCAGGCGGCGGGTCGGAGCTCGAGTACGCGTTGGCTGTGGTGGCGCCAGGGCAGTACCAGGTTCGCCTGCATTTCGCAGAAACGTATTCCGGCGCGTTCTCCGTCGGCGCCCGCGTTTTTGATGCACAGCTCGAAGGCGTGACGGCGCTGTCCGACATCGATGTATTCGACGAGGTTGGGGCCAATGCTGCCCTCGTAAAAACAGCGACGACGGGCGTCAGCGATGGGCAGGTCAACCTTCGTTTCGTGCATGGCGCCGACAACCCCTTCGTCAATGCGATCGAAGTTCTGTGGGTTGCGCCCGCGGACGGCGCAGCACCCAGCGCGCCAACGGGCTTTTCCGCGGTACCGACGTCGGGCGCAGCAGTCGCGTTGACCTGGTCAGCCTCGACTGACAACGTCGGCGTTGCGGGTTATGCGATAGAACGGTGCACCGGATCGGGTTGCAACGACTTCGCGGAAATCGCTACCGCGTCCGGCGTCAGTCGTCACGACACCGGGCTGGCTTCCAACACTACTTACCGCTATCGCGTGCGCGCGTTCGATGCGACGGGCAATCGGAGCGCCTATTCGAGCGTCGAGGATGCGACGACACCGAACGCCAGCGCCGAGTACGTCTACGACGAGCTAGGCCGCCTCGTATTGGTCACGATGGCGAGCGGCGCGTCCGTTGTCTACTCCTATGACGAGTCCGGCAACGTCACGGCAATCATTCGCACGGAGCCGTAACGGTGGCCACCCCATGAAACGACCGGAGCTTCCAATGAAACCAGCACTCCGCGCGATCGTGGTCCTGGCGACGATACTCGTGGCGCAGGGTTTTGCCGCGACAGCGAACGCGCAGACGAACCACTGGACCTCGGTGCATTACAACACCTACATGCAGGCCAACTGCGACACGACGTCGGCAGGGAATTTGTCTCAGTGCTGGCTGAGCTTTCTCGACCCCGCGGAAGGGGTTTGCAGCGGGCCTTGGATGGACAACGGTTCAGGCCCCGTAGAGTTGTTTGTGAGCGGGCCACCGGCTGGCTATACGTATGTCACTCGCGGGACGCGAAATTGGGCCCCGGCATTTGGCGGTGGACCCAATTGCGACTTTTCTGCAGAGGGCTGGAACTTTACCGACGAGTGCTCGGACAACGATGAGATCTTCCACCAAGGCTCCGGCAGCTGCCTGCCTCCTTCCGAAGCGAAGCAACTCAATGAAGCGAACGGCATCGTTTGCAAGGGCAATCCTTGCGACGTGCTGTCCGGCAACAAGCGCCAGCACGAGGTCGACTACGGTATTGCCGGACTGTCGTTCGCGCGGACGTACAACAGCCAGCACTACCACTCGGCCAAGCAGGGTCCCCACGGCAAGCCGCTCGGCGAGGGGTGGTTCGGTTCTTACCTTCAGTATCTGTCCGCTCCGACCGGCCTCGCCTCGTCCGTCGTACATGCCGTGCGCCCCGACGGCGACGTCGTTGAGTTCACGGCGACGAACCCGGGCTACACCTCGACTCAGTACGAAGCACAAGGCGAGCTCAAGGAACGGCTCGTGGTCGCCACGAATACCTCCGGCGTGTTCATCGGATGGCGGTACATCACGGCTAACGATGATCAGGAGCTTTACGACACGAACGGTCGTCTCCTTTCGATTAAAGCTCGCGGCGGCGTCACGCAGACCCTGACGTATGGCACGAACGATCGCATCGCTTCCGTCGCGAACGACTTCGGCCACGAATTGACCTTCGACTGGGACACTGCGACTCCTCCGAGGCTCTCGAGCGTCACGCTGCCCGGAACCGGTTCGGGGCAGGTCGCATTCGCCTATGGCGCCAACAACAACCTCACGCAAGTCACCTATCCCGACACCCGGACGCGGGAATACCTGTACGAGCTCTCGGGGAGCGGTGGCGTCAATCTGCTGACGGGAATCGAGGATGAGTCCGGCGTTCGCTACGTGACCTGGGGTTACAACGGCGACCGCCTTGCAACGAGCTCGGCGTACGTAGGCGGCGTCGATAGCTATACGATCAGCTACAACACGGATGGCACTCGCACCGTCGTCGACCCGCTTGGCAAGAGCGTGACCTACACCACGGAGGTCATCGCGGGTCAGCGCCGGTACACGGGCGCGAGCTCGCCGTGCGAATCTTGCGGCGGCGAGTACGAAAGCACCACCTACGATTCGGCCGGCAACTTCGAGAGCACGACCGACTTCAACGGCATCGAGACGCGCTACGAGCACGACGTCGCGCGCACGCTCGAGACCGAGCGAACGGAAGCCTACGGCACGCCGCGCGAGCGCACGATCACCACGGACTGGCATTCGACGTTCCGGTTGCCGGAGGAGATCAACGAGCCCGGCCGGCGAACGGAATTCACGTATGACAGCAACGGCAACGTGCTCACGCAAACCGTCACGGATACGGTCGCAAGCGAGAGCCGCACCTGGACGATGACCTATTCGACATTAGGTCAACTGCTCACGATCGACGGCCCGCGCACCGATGTGACGGACGTCACGACGTTCACCTACCACACGTGCACGACGGGGGACGAGTGCGGTCAGCTTCATACCGTGACAGACGCGGCCAACAACGTTACGACCTACGGCACGTACAACGCGCACGGCTTGCCGCTGACCATCACGGATCCCAACGGTGCCGTCGTCACGCTCGCCTATGACGAGCGCCAGCGCCTGACGAGCCGGACGGTCGCGGGCGAGGTTACCGACTTTGAGTACTGGCCGACGGGACTCCTGAAGAAAATCACCCAGCCTGATAGCTCGTTCGTTTCCTACGGCTACGACTCGGCGCACCGGCTCACGAGCGTGACCGACACCGTTGGCAACACGATCACGTATACGCTGAATGACGCAGGTCAGCGGCTCACCGAAGACGTGCGCAATGCCTCGAGCGTGCTGACGTTTCAGCGATCACTCGTTTATAACGATCTCGGCCGCCTGATCGAGGAGCACGGTACCGCGGGGCAGATCACGAGCTTCGAGCACGACGACGAAGGCAATCTCATTGAGATCGAAGATCCGGTCGGCCGCATCACGGAACAGGCGTATGACGAGCTCAACCGCCTCGCGAGCATCACCGACCCCGCGCTGCAGCTCACCGAACTCGGCTACGACGACCTCGATAACCTGCTGTCGGTCACGGACCCGCGGGCGCTTGAAACAAGCTACGTCTATAACGGCTTCGGGGAGCAAGTGAGCCAAGTTAGCCCCGACACGGGGGAGAGCGCCTCACCGCGCGACGCGGTCGGCAATCTCGACACCACCACCGATGCCCGCAACGAGACCGGCGAATACACCTATGACGCGCTGAACCGCGTGACCGAGATCGAGTATGGCGACGACACGGTCACGCTCGGCTACGACGCCGGCACGAACGGCAACGGCCGGCTGACCTCGGTGACGAACGGCGCAGGCACTGTGAGCTGGAGCTACGACCCTGTGGGCCGCGTGACCGAGCGCTCGCAGACCACGGGCAGCGTGACTCTGGATGTCGCCTACGACTACGACAGCTACGGGCGGCTCGAGTCGCTGACCACACCTTCGGGCCAACTGCTCACGTACGAGTATCAAGACGGCCGTGTCTCAGGTCTGAAGGTGAACGGTAGCTATCTCTTGAGCGACGTGACCTATCAACCTTTCGGTCCAACGACGGGCTGGCTCTGGGGCAATGCCACAATGACTAGCCGCGAGTTCGATACGGACGGCCAGCTCACGGCGGTGAGCAGCGCCGGCCTCTCGACGTACACGTTCAATGAGGACGGCACGATCGAGTCCCGCAGTGACGACTTCGCAGAGAGCCCGTCCTCGACGGATGGCACGACGACATTCACGGTCTCCTCGACGAGCAACCGCCTGCAAAGCGCTACGGGGCAGATCAGCCGGAGTTACGGCTACGACGCGGCCGGAAACACCACGAGCGACGGCGCGCGGACGTTCACATACAACGACGCAGGACGCATGAAAACCGCGACGAGCGCTAGCGTTACGACGACGTACAGCTACAGCGGCCTCGGCGAGCGAGTGAAGAAGGCCAACTCTGGCTCGACTACCTACTTTGCCCACGACGAAGCCGGACACCTCATAGGCGAGTACAACTCATCTGGAGACCTGGTCCAGGAAACGGTCTGGTTTGGCGACATCCCCGTCGCCGCACTGAAGCCCAACGGGGGCAGCGGGATCAGCGTCTTCTATATCCACACGGATCACTTGAACACGGCGCGAAGGATCACGCGGCCGAGCGACAACGAGATCGTTTGGCGCTGGGACTCGGATCCGTTCGGCGACACGCCGGCCGACGACGATCCGGACGCCGACACGGTCGCCTTCGCCTATCATCTGCGCTTCCCCGGCCAGTACTTCGATGCCGAGACGGGGCTGCACTACAACTACTTCCGCGACTACGACGCCGTCACCGGGAGATACGTTCAGAGTGATCCGATCGGGCTCGATGGCGGACTGAATCCGTTCCTTTATGTAGACGGAAATCCTCTGACCAAGTCAGATCCCTATGGACTTAGTGCGTGCGCTGACTTGGTCAAGGCGCTCGTCGCTCTTTGGGCCAACTCGTTTTCCTCGACCGAACTTGGTCGCGAGATGCTCAGCCGTCGTAATACGACGTTGTCGGTGTTCGATGGGTTTAGGAGCGAGCTCGTTGCTGGAGGCCAGGGGGGAGCAGTGAGCCGACACGTCTATGGTCACGCCGGCGCAGTGCTTGCATACCCCTACGGCCCAGGGCTCGCCGGGTCGTATGCCAATCAGTGGTTGGACCGCGCCCAGAGACACCAAAGTGGTAGAACAAAGGACGAGTCGTCCGCCGAGATCGCGGACGATCGGGCAGCGCGTCGGGTTGCTGAAGCGCTTGACGACGCCATGGAAGTGCGCGCGGACTTGGAGAAGGGAACCTGCATCGACACGTCGAGCATGAGTTCGGACCTAAGGGCAAAACTGATGGGAATTCTATGTCGTTTCTAACCCCAGCTCGCGTCGCGATTACGCTGTTGGTCGCCGAATCGCTGGTGCTAGCCCACGTGTGGCTCAGCAGCGGCTTCGTGCTCTTCAGCGAGCTAAGCGCGGACAAGAGTCTGGTGGCACAAGTGTCGATCAGGAGGGACTTCCCGTATTTGAGCGTCCAAGGGTATTTGGACATTCGTGACGCCTTGACCGGGGAGGTTCGGAAGCAGGTCTTCCTCGTCGCGCGAGACGTACCACAAGACGTAGCGCAGGAGATCCGCTCGGTCGAGTGGCGTGGCAACGCTGTCGTGCTAGATGTCGAGGGCGTCCACTACAGTGGTCCAAAGGAATTCGAAGTACGGTAACTACAACTACTTCCGCGATTACGACGCGGTCACCGGCAGATACATCCAGAGCGATCCGATTGGGCTCGCCGGCGGGTTGAATCCGTATGTTTACGGAGCCGGAAATCCGCTTCACTACATCGATGCCCTTGGCCTGGACATCGCGGTAATCGAGAACGGGCCGACGAGGGGGAACCCTATTGGACACACGGCACTCGCAGTTACCGGCGCCGGTGTGTACAGCTTCGGCAACGACTTTCCCGGCGGGGGTAGCATGGCTCGGTACCTAATCAGAGAAAAGCACCGCCCCCGCGACACGACGGTATACATCATCAAAACAACGAAGGCCCAGGATGCCGCCGTCTTGAAGTACCTGCGCACATTCCAGGGCACGGACTTGCCGAAGGACCAGAGCTTCTTGAGTTCAATCCTGGTTGATAACTGTTCCACCCGGGCGAACGGCGCGCTCGATGTTGCGTTAATTCCATACCCGCCTGTTGATCCCATGATCGGGGTAACGCATACCCACATCCCCGGCGTCGCCGGTGATCGCGCGTCGCTAGCTGGTGCGGACAGGTACTACGTGCCACACGACGCGAGTTCATTCCCACTCGTGTTTCAGCTCTTTGAGCCACGCAGATAATGAGCGCTAAGAGAGTCGCCCTTGTCCTGTTGGCTTGCGCGGTAGCGGCGGTTGTCGCATTGGGCGGGTATCTGCTTTACGACGACTCAGCGCACAACAGCCGATTCGACGCGGTGACCGCCGGCATGACGGAGTCTGACGTTGTGAGAATCCTTGGCCGTCCAGATGAACGTCGCCAAGGCTGTCGCGATGCCCCTTCGTGGGAGGGCGCGCCTGTGGCGGGCGCGTGCGCGGTGCAGCTTGTTTACTACGCTCATCTCGGTCCAGTGTTTTGGACAGTGGGCTTTGATCGCAACGGAAAGGCCATCGCCAAGTACGCCTACGTTTCTCCATGAGCGTTCGCGCCGTTCTACAACTACTTCCGGGACTACGACGCCGTCACCGGCAGGTACATCCAGAGCGATCCGATCGGGCTGGCCGGTGGCGTCAACACCTATGCCTACGTTGCGGCCAATCCACTCAGCAGGGTCGACCCATACGGGCTCGACTACACGTGGTCACAAGCTGGGAACACAGTTACGGTTCGGGCGAGCGTCACGATTTACGGCGCCAATGCGTCCGCTGCGCTAGCCCGGACCTGGCAAGCGGGGATAAATCAGTATTGGAACAACAACGGCTCGAACTTTAGTTACGGGACCTGCAAGGTCGTGTTCGACGTGGCCGTGGCCGCCGATCCGGCGGCGAACTGGTGGTTTACGGCGAAGGAGGCTGACAACTACGTGAATGTGATGGCGCCACCGCACCGCAGTTGGGTACTCCGGGGCTTCAACTGGTACGGACGCTGGTCTGCCAATGCGCCGGGATGGGAAGCGGCGCATGAAACCGGGCACCTTTTTGGTTTGCCGGATGACTACACGGATGCCCGCGGACCGAAGCCGGGTCATGGCGGGCACATGATGGCCGAGTATTGGGGCACGGTTAATCAGCACGAGATCGATGACATTCTCGATGACACATCCTGCTCATGCGGAAGGTAGAAGCACTATGGAAAGGAAACGCGTTCCTGCTTGGCAAGTAGTGCTGGTAGCGTTGTCGACGATCGTGGCGTGTTCAAACGCGGACGGTCAACGAGACGCTTGGCTAGCGTATCGCCCAGCTAGCATGATCAGCGCTAGGACATGGGACGAACTCCCCGCAGGTCGGCATTCGCGCGTAGCGGAGGCAGAGCGAGAACGCGCAGTCGAGCTGTTGGCGGAGCGCGCCTTCTTACCCCTGTCGGTTGCACAGATGGAGGCGTTGGTCGCACGGCCGCTCGAAATCACAAGCGGTCTGCCGTTCCTGATTCGTGGCGTCCGCACGTCTACCGACGGTGGCGCCTTTAGGTTGCTGTCGGATTCCGAATCTCTCGTGGTGTTCTACGGTGCACTCGGAGTCGATGGTGAAACCGTTCACGACGCAGTCGTGGTATTCCTAGAGCGCGAACCAGCGGCGGTCTTCGTCGAACTCTCAACAGCCAGATGAGGGAACCGTAGCGACCTGCTCCTGCCTGGGAGACGGCGAAGATCTACAACTACTTCCGCGATTACGACGCCGCCACCGGCAGATACATCCTTTAGTTCAGGTCAGGGCCCATTTCGGCTTCCGATGTCGTCATATCGGGAGTCATATTGTTGAGGTCTACAATGTTAGGTGAGTGCGCTCGAGCGCCTCACCCACAGTTGCGAACCGTGGCCCACTAGGGCCTCCGCCGCCGCGTTCTACCTTTCGCGCTTCGGCCGGACCTGACAGCGACCGCGTTTCGGGGCAAGATCTGCGCCATGAAAACCGCATCCACCCGAGCCGCGGCACTGGTGGGCCTCGCCGCGCTCGCATCGTCGCTTCCCACCGCCGCGCAGCAGCACGCACATCCGGCGCCGTTGCCGCCCGCAGCGACGGAGCTGCATCCCGGCCTCGGCGACTATCACTTCCCGATCACGACGGCGAACCCCGACGCGCAGGTCTATTTCGACCAGGGCATTCGCCTGCTCTACGGCTTCAATCACGACGAGGCCGCGCGCTACTTCCGCCGCGCGGCCGAGCTCGACCCGCAAGCGCCGATGCCGTACTGGGGCGTCGCGCTGTCGATCGGGCCGAACTACAACGACACGGCCGTCGACGCCGCGCGCGCGCAAGCGACGTACGACGCCGTCAAGAACGCCGAGCAGCGCGCCGCCAACGCCAGCGAGCGCGAGCGCGACTACATCGCGGCGCTTGCGAAGCGCTATCCGTCGCCGGAGCCGGCGTCCGATTGGCTCGGCTTCCATCGCGACTACAGCGAAGCGATGCGCGCGATGGTGGCGAAGTACCCCGACGACGTCGACGCCGCGGACGATGTTTGCCGAGAGCCTCATGATGCTGCGCCCGTGGCAGCTGTGGAGCCTCGAAGGCGAGCCTGCGCCCGGCACGCTCGAGCTCGTCGCGGCGCTCGAGTCGGTGCTGCGCAGCGATCCGAACCATCCCGGCGCGAATCACTTCTACATTCACGCCGTCGAGGCGTCGCGCAATCTCGAGCGCGCAATCCCGAGCGCGATGCGCCTCATGACGATGACGCCGGGCGCAGGGCACCTCGTGCACATGCCGGGGCACATCTTCCTTCAGACCGGCGACTTCGACCTCGCCGCGGACACGAACGTCGTCGCGTCGGGACGCGGATCGCGCGTTCATCGAGCGCACCGGCGCGACGGGCGTCTATCCGCTCATGTACGGGACGCACAACATTCACTTCATCGCGTACGCGCGCGCGCAGCAGGGCCGCTACGAAGAGGCGAAGCAGGCGGCCGTCGACATGGTCGCCAACATCGGCGACGGCGACCGCGAGATGCAGATGCTCGAAGGCTTCCGCCTGTATCCGATGATGATCGATCTGCGCTTCCACCGTTGGGACACGTTGCTCGCGACGCCGCAGCCCGAAAGAGACCGCGCGTTCAGCCATGCGTTCTGGCGCTACGCGCGCGCGATGGCGCTCGCGGCGCAGGGCAAGGCGCGCGACGCGACCGCCGAGCAGCGCCGCTTCGAGCGCGAGCGCGCCGCCGTGCCCGCCGAAGCCCAATACCTCGATCAACAACAAAGCCGGCGACATGCTGGCGCTCGCCGCCGCCACGCTCGAGGCGCAGATCGCGGCCGCGCGCGACGACCGCGCGACCGTCGATCACCGCGTGGCTCCGCGCCGTGACGCTCGAAGCCGCGCTGCAATACGACGAGCCGCCGGCCTGGTTCTACCCCGTGCGCCAGAGCCTCGGCGCGGCGCTGCTCGAAGCCGGCGATCATGCCGGAGCCGAACGCGTGTTCCGCGAAGCCCTCGCGACGCACCCGCGCGACGGCCGCTTGCTATACGGCTTGTCGCAGACGTTGCAGGCGCAAGGGCGCGCCGGCGAGGCGCAGCTCGTGCAGCAGCAATTCGCGCGCGCCTGGCGCGGCGCGACGATGCTCCTGACGCTCGACGATTTGTAGGCGTGCGCTCGTTCAGGGCGACGCTGCGCTCGGGAGCGCTGCACGCGGCGGCGTCAGCGCCGGCAGCTCGACGGTGACGACGAGGCCCGGTGCGTTGTCGCCGAGCGTGAGCCGGCCGTGATGCTGCAGCGTGACAGCGTTGACGAGCGCGAGCCCGAGCCCGTTGCCGGGTTGCGAGCGCGCGCGATCGAGCCGTGTGAAACGCTGCAGCACGCGGCTGCGATCGTCGGCCGGAATGCCGGGGCCGCGTGTCCGCGACGCGCAGTCGCGCACGTGTCGCCGCTGCGCGCGAGCTCGATGCGAACGGCGCCGCCGGGCGGCGTGTACTTGACGGCGTTGTCGACGAGATTCGTGAGCACCTGCGCGAGCAGCTCGCGGTCGCCGTAGACCTCGACCGATTCGTGCGGCTCGCCGCGCAGCGTCACCTGGCGCTCCTCGGCCGCGGCCTGATAGAGCTCGCAGACGTCGCGCACGATCGGCTTCAAATCGACCGTCGTGAACGCGCTGCGATACGCGCCCGACTCGACGCGCGCGATGCGCAGCAGCGCGTTGAACGTCGCGAGCACCTGGTCGAGCTGCGCGACGCAGTCGGCGAGGTCATCGCGGCTCGGGTGCTCGGCCGCGGCGACGGTCTCGAGCCGATTGCGCAGCCGCGTGATCGGCCCGCGCAGATCGTGCGCGACGCTGTCGCCGACGTGGCGCATGCCTGTCGAGCAAGTTCTCGATCTGGTCGAGCATCGCGTTGATGTTCTGCGCGAGCTCGTCGTGCTCGTCGTCGCTGCCTTTCAGCGGCGCGCGCCGGCTCAGGTCGCCCGCCATGATCTGGCGCGTCGTGCGGTTGATCTCCGCGAGCCGCCGCTCCGCGCTCGACGGCGAGCAGCGACGCCGCCGATGCAGCGCGAGCGCGAGCGTCAACGTGATGCCGTAGAACGACGCGCTGCGCAGCACTTGCCGGATCGCCGTGAGCTCGCGGATGTCGCGGCCGACGAGCAGCCGGAAGCCGGGGCCGACGGGCAGCAGCATCGCGCGCACCGGCGTGTCGCTGTCGCTCTGCACGAAGTCGACCCATTGGCCGCGCGCGTCGTCGACGCCGATCGGCCACGTCGTGCACGTTGCCGGCGAGCGGCCGGCCGATCGCGTCGGCGAGCAGATAGAACGAGCGCCGTCTCGGTGTCGCGCGCGACGCGCTCCTCGATGACGTCGCCGAGGCCGCGCAAGCCGCTGCGCTCGTACTGCTCGTAGAGGCCGTTGATCTCGGCTTCGATGATCGCGTTCGTCTGCGTGTCGAGATAGCCGAGCGTCGCCCAGTAGATGAACGCCGACAGCGCGCCGACCGACAGCGCGAACAGCGCCATGTAGGCGAGCGTGAGCCGGAACACGCTGGTGCGGAACAGCCGCGGTAGCCGCATACGGCCGCGGCCTCAGCCGTCGAGCCGGTAGCCGGCGCCGCGCACCGTGTGCAGCAGCGGCCGGTCGAAGCCGCGGTCGATCTTCGAGCGCAGGCGGCTGATGTGCACGTCGATGACGTTCGTCTGCGGGTCGAAGTGATAGTCCCAGACGCCTTCGAGCAGCATCGTGCGCGTGACGACTTGCCCGGCGTGGCGCAGCAGGAACTCGAGCAGCTGGAACTCGCGCGGCTGCAGGTCGATCGCCTTGACCGGCGCGGCGCACCTCGCGGCGCAGCAGGTCCATCTCGAGGTCGGCGGCGCGCAGCACCGTCGGCGGCGCATCGCCGCCGCTCTTGGCGCGGCGCGCCAGCGCTTCGAGCCGCGCGAGCAGCTCGCTGAACGCGAACGGCTTGACGAGATAGTCGTCGCCGCCGGCCTTGAGCCCCTTGACGCGATCGTCGACCTCGCCGAGCGCGCTCAGGATCAGCACCGGCGTCGTGTTCGACGACGCGCGCAGCGTGCGGATGACGGTGAGCCCGTCGATGCCGGGCAGCATGCGGTCGACGACGAGCGCGTCGTAGCTTTCCGTCGTCGCGAGGAACAGGCCGTCCTTGCCGTTCGCGGCATGATCGACGTTGCAGCCGGCTTGCACCAAGCCGTTACGAATGAACGAGGCGACGTCCTTGTCGTCCTCGATGACGAGAATTCGCACTGTGTCACCACCCTACGCTCGTCGTGCGCCCCGAGCGTAGCAGGTCGGCCGAAGCCGACTCTCGCGCTCAGGTGCCGCGCGCGAGATTGCGGGCCTCTTCGCGCGTCATCTTATAGATGCTGTCGATAGGGTAGCGGAAGCCGCCGACCTTCACCGCATCGAATTTCGCGTAGACGCGGCTGCCGAACTGCGTGATCCCGATCGCGTGCGCGAACTTCAGATCGTGGCTCTTGAACGCGAGCTCGACGAGATACGGATCGAACGGCGTCGCCCAGACGATGACCGTGTCGTCGTCGACGGCGCTGCCAGCTGTGCGGGCCGCGTCAGCATCGGGATGCTGTCGACCTGCTCGAAAGCCTGGGTTGCCGCGTCAGCTTGCGTTGCCGGGTCGGCTTGCCTGGCGGCAGCCGCGAAACTCGTGCCGCGGATCCGACCGTCAAACCCGCCGCCAAGCCCGAGGCGCAAGCTTGCGGACGATTGACCTATTCATGGCGTTCTCCTCGAAGCTGCTAACGTTGGACCGTGGCGTAAGGCTAGACGTGTCGAGCTGAACGCAAACTTAACGATTCACGAGGTTTCGCCGGCCTTCATTACAAAACCGTAGGGAACCGTTGAGATCGACGTAAGGCCCTCGGCTCTACCGTGGCACCCATCGATCCAACGCTTTCGCAGGAGATCCGCGATGACCGAACAGTGGAAGACAGAGTCCGCACGTTTCGGCTGGCTCGCCGGAGCCGTCGGTGCGGGCGTGCTGACGTTTTCCGTGTTGAATCTGAGCGGCGGCCTCGATCGCGCAGCCGGCCGCGCCGCGCACGCCCGCCTCGCCCGGCGCCTCGTTCGCCGACGTCATCGAGAGCGTGAGCCCGGCGGTCGTGAACATCGCGGTCACGAAGGTCGAGACGGCCGCGCCGACGTCGTTCGAGTACCGGACGCCCGGCACCGGCAAGCAGGAGTTTCGCGGCCAAGGCCAGTTTCCGTTCGAGTTCTTCGAGCGGTTCTTCGACGGCGATCCGCGCGCGAGCGCCGCAGCGCCGCAGCGAAGGGCAGGGCTCCGGCTTCCTGATCGACGCGAGCGGCTACATCGTCACGAACAATCACGTCGCGGGCGGCGCCGACAAGATCACCGTCACGCTGCAGGACGGCCGCAAGTTCGACGCGACGCTCGTCGGCAACGACCCGCGGACGGACCTCGCGCTGATCAAGATCGACGCGACGCGGCCTGCCGTACGTCGCGTTCGGCGATTCCGACAAGGCGCGCGTCGGCGACTGGGTCGTCGCGATCGGCAATCCGTTCGGTCTCGGCGGCACGGCGACGGCCGGCATCATCTCGGCGCGCGGCCGCGACATCCGCCTCGATCGGTACAACGTACAACGACTATCTGCAGCTCGACGCGCCGATCAACTTCGGCAACTCGGGCGGCCCCGTCTTCAACGTGGCCGGCGAGGTCGTCGGCGTGAACACGGCGATCTTCTCGCCGAACGGCGGCAACGTCGGCATCGGTTTCGCGATCCCCGCCAATCAGGCCAAGAACATCGTCGCCGATCTTCGCGAGAACGGCAGCGTCGAGCGCGGCTGGCTCGGCGTGCAGATCCAGGATCTCGACGAGGATCTCGCGCGCTCGCTGCGCATCGAACGGAACCGACGGCGCACTCGTGGTCGAGGTCGTCGGCGACGGTCCCGCTGCGCGCGGCGGCGTGCAGGCCGGCGACGTGATCACGCGTTTCAACGATCAGCGAGATCGACTCGGCCCGCACGCTGAGCCGCGCGGTCGCAGCCGCGCACGCCGAGCACGGGCTGCGAAAGTCACGGTCTGGCGCGACGGCCGTAGCCGCGAGCTCACGGTCGAGCTCGGCGAAGCCGCAGAACGAAGCCGTCGCAGCCGCCGACTCCGGGTGGCGGCGGTGCGGCGCAAGGCAGCGCCGCGCTTGGGCCTCACGCTGCGCGCGTTGACGGACGGCGATCGCGCGCATGCTCGGCCTCCCGAGCGACGTCAACGGCGCCGTCGTCGCGAACGTTGCGCCGGGTAGCCCGGCAGCCGAGAAGGGCATTCGCGCCCGGCGACGTCATCACGCGTGTGAACCAACAGGCCGTCACGGGTGTCGGAGATACGGTCGCCGCCTTGAACGGCGCGCGCGAACGCGACGAAACGGCGCTTGTTGCTCGTGCGTCGCGGCGATGCGCAACGGTTCGTGGCCTTGAGCTTCTCGTAACGATTCCAGTCTCTTTTTTCGTAGGTCCCGGCCAGCTCCCTCCCCCCTGTGGCCGGGACCTTTTTTTTCGTCCGATCCCCTGCTAGACTCGGCGCGCATGAGAGCGCACTTGCGCGATGTCGAAGCTCCTCAAAGATCCGCTCGTCCATTTCCTTGTGATCGGCGTCGCGTTGTTCGCGATCGCGGCGATGGCGCGGCGAGTCCGTCGCGCCGGCCGCGAGCGATCGTCGTGACGGCGGAGCAGGTCGCGCAGGCGCGAGCGGCGGCGACGGCGCTGCAAGGGCGAGAGCCCACCGCCGAGGAGCTCGCGGCGCTCGTCGAGCCCACCGTCCGCGACGAGATCCTCTATCGCGAGGCGCTCGCGCTCGGGCTCGACGAGAACGACGACGAGGTCCGCCGCCGGCTCATCGAGAAGATGAACTATCTGACGCAGGACCTCGCCGATCCCGAGCCGAGCTCCGAGGAGGCGCTGCGGCAGTTCTACGAAGCGTCGCCGGATCTTTTCACGATCCCGTCGCTCGTGAGCTTCGATCAGGTGTTCTTCAGCCCCGGCGCGCGCGGCGATGCGCTCGACGCGGACGCGGCCGCGGGCCTCGCCGCGTTGCGCGCCGGCCGCGCGCCGGCGGATGTCGGCGACCGGACGCCGCTGCGCGAGTCGTACGACGACGCGCCGCGCGAGCAAGTCGCCGTGTCTGTTCGGCGAGGAGCTCGCGGAAGCGCTGTTCGCTGCGCAGCCCGGCGAGTGGACGGGCCCGTTCCGCTCCGATTTCGGCCTGCACGCCGTGCGGCTGCGCGGCCGCAGCGACGCGCGGTTGCCGCCGTACGACGAGATCGCCGCGCGCGTCGCCGAGGAGTACGGCGCGCAGCGCCGGCGCGAGGCGAACGAGCGGGCGTATCAGGAAATGCGCGCGCGCTACGAAGTCGTCATCGAGCAGCCGCAGTGATGCGCGCGTCGGCTGGCACCGTCGCTTGCTCGCGGCGCTGCTCGTGTGCCGCGCCGGCGCTCGCGCACCGTTTGAGCCCCGCTTTCTTCGGTTTCACCGAGACGGCGCCGAACGCGTTCGACGTGCAGTGGAAAGTGTCGATCTCGGGCGGCCTCGCGGCGGTGCTCGAGCCGCAGTTCCGGACGGGTGCTCGCTGACGGGAAGCGTGCGGACGTACGTCGTCGACGACGTCCGCTTGCAGCACGGCGCGCTGTCGTGCCCCGACGGCCTCGCGGGCAAGACGTTCACGATCAACGGCCTCGACGCAAACGCAGACCGACGTGCTGCTGCGCGTCGACTACCTGGACGGCACGGCGTCGAATCAGCGCCTGACTCCCGATGCGCCGGCGGTGACCATCCCCGAGCGGCCGAGCGCGTTCGAAGTCGTGCGCACATATCTCGTGCTCGGCGTCGAGCACATCCTGCTCGGCATCGATCACCTGCTGTTCGTGCTCGCGCTGCTGCTGATCGTGAACGGCATCGGGCGCCTCGTCGCGACGGTCACGGCGTTCACGGTCGCGCACAGCATCACGCTCGGCGCCGCGACGCTCGGTTTCGTGCACGTTCCTTCGGCGCCCGTCGAGGCGATCATCGCGCTCAGCATTCTGTTCCTCGCGTCGGAGCTCGCGCGCCGGCCGGTGCGCGGCGCCGACGACGACCGCGAATCTGACGCGGCGCTTCCCGTGGGTCGTCGCGTTCGCGTTCGGTCTGCTGCACGGCTTCGGCTTCGCCGGCGCGCTGAGCGAGGTCGGCGTGCCGCAGCAAGCCGTGCCGCTCGCGCTATTGTTCTTCAACGTCGGCGTCGAGATCGGCCAGCTCTTGTTCATCGCCGCCGTGTTCGGTTTCGCCTGGCTCGTGCGGCTCTCGGCCGTGCGCGTTCCCGCGATCTGGCCGCGCGCCGTCGCCTACGGCGTCGGCTCTGTCGCCGCGTTCTGGGTCGTCGAGCGGACGCTCGGCGTCTTCGAGTGATTCGGCGCGCGCCTCGCGGCATGGTCCCATGGGCGCCCGGATTGCCCCCTGCGAGAACGCAGATGTCGTCGTTCGAGAGCCGAGCTACGCTAATCCTTCTGACGCTGCTCGGTGCCGCGCCGCTGGCCGCGCAAGAGCCGAGCCACACACTGGGAATCGATCTACGGCCGAGCGGCTGCGCGAGCCCGAGTCCGGCGACTGGCTCGGCTATCGTCGCACCTACGACGTGACGGCGTTCAGCCCGCTGCGAGAGATCACGCGGCGCAACGTCGAGGACTTGCGCCCCGCCTGGGCGTACACGATGCGCGACAACAGCCGCTGGGTCGCGACGCCGATCGTCGCGAACGGGCTCATGTACGTCTCCGAAGGCAGCGGCCGCGTCGTCGCGTTCGACGCCGTCACGGGCGAGCTCGTCTGGGCGCACGTGCGCACGTACCCGCAGGACATCTCGATGTCCGAGGCGTATCCGCGCCATCGCGGCGTATCGATCTACGGCGACGCGATCTACTTCGGCACGGCCGACAGCTTCCTCGTCGCGCTCGATGCGCGAACGGGCGCCAAGCTCTGGGAAGTGCAGACCGGCGACTACAAGACCGGCGAAGGCCACGCGCATCCGCCGCTGATCGCCGACGGCAAGGTGTTCATCGGCACGACGGGCGGCGACTTCGCGGCGCGCGGCAAGTTCGAGGCGTACGACGCCGCGAACGGCACGCGCTTGTGGACCTTCTATACGGCGCCGCGCAAGGGCGAGCCCGGCTTCGAGACCTGGACCGAGAACGACCAATGGCCGCCGCTCGGCGCTGCGGCGTGGAACACGGCGAGCTACGACGCGGAGCTCGGTCTCGTCTACTTCTCGACTGGCCAGCCGACGCCGTGGACGACCGCATCGCGCGGCCCCGGGGACTCGTTGTACTCGAATACGCTGCTGGCCGTCGAAGCCGACACAGGCAAGTTGCGCTGGCACTTCCAGCTCGTGCCCGGCGATCAATGGGACCGCTCCGGTTACGAAGCGATGCTCGTCGATTTACGTCTAGACGGCGTGGAGCGCAAGGCGCTCATCACGACGGGCAAGATCGGCTGGGGCGTCGTGCTCGATCGCGTGACGGGCGAGTTCCTGCACGCGTTTCGCACGGCGTACGACAACACGATCACGGGCTGGAGCGAGCAGGGCAGACCGATCTTCGATCCGCGCTCACAGCCGAAACCTGAGGACGTCGACTCGGGCAAAGTCTTCGAGATCTGCCCGCACATGCACGGCGCGCGCAACCTGCAGGCGCCGAGCTACAGCCCGCAGACGGGTTTCTACTATCTCGGCGTCAACAACTCGTGCATGAACGCGCAGGTCGTGACGCCGGTGTTTCGTCCCGGTCAGGGACTCACGGGCGTCACGTATACGGCGTCGCTCGCGCCCGGCTACGACTACGTCGGTGAGTTCGTCGCGTTCGATCCCGTCACGGGCGAGCGCGCGTGGACGTACCGGCCGGAAAGCGGCGCGCCGATGACGGCCTCGGCGCTCGCGACGGCGGGCGGGCTCGTGTTCGGCGGCACGGCCGACCGGCAGTTCTTCGCGCTGAATTCCGACACGGGCGAGCTGCTCTGGCAGACGCGCTTGAACGGCGACGTCTCCGGCGCGCCCGTCAGCTACGAGCTCGGCGGCAAGCAGTACATCGCCGTCGCGTCGGGCGGCCGCGCTGCGCCGACGACGACACTCGGCCGGCTCGTCGGCGTTGACGTGCCGCAAGGCAGCGGCGTCATGTGGGTGTTCGCGTTGCCCGACGACGAGCCGCGGCCCGTGCCGCGCCCGACGCGCCGCGACCGCCCAACGCGCTCGCTCGGCGACGGCGTGTTCACGGCCAATCAAGCCGCACAAGGCAAGCAGCTCTTCGCGCAGGAATGCGCGACGTGCCACCAGTCCGCGAACTACACGGGCGCGAACTTCGCCGCGAAGTGGGGCGAGGGCACGCTCGGCGACGTCTTTCAGGACATGGCGCTCGCGATGCCGCCCGCGAACGCGGGCGGCCTCACGCCGGCGACGTACGCGAGCATCGTTGCGTTCTTCGCGAGCGAGAGCGGTTATCCCACCGGCAACGCGGAGCTGCCCGGAGACGCGGCGCAGCTGCGCGGCATCGCGATCGGCGGGCCCGGCGACGCGACACCGTAGCCGCCGCTCCGTGTCCTCGCTGCTTGACAAGGTTGGCAGCGGACACTAGCGTTTGGTCTGTTGATGAGCCGCGCCTGTCGCGGCTTTTTCGTCTCTGGCGCTTGCGACGCAAGCGATGAGTTCGTTGCTCTTTTTGTGCGCGCAACTTGCGCGTCTACAAAACTGAAGGAGCGAACCATGCTTTCGAATGCGAAGCTGCAATCGATCATCTGGACTTCACGTATCCGCGAGGCCGAGGCGTTCTACCGCGACGTGCTCGGGCTGCCTCTTCGAGGCAGGTCGGATGGCGCCTCGATATTCGACGTCGGCGGCGGCGATCTTCGAGTCTCCCCGGTGCCGTCGACGGTACCAGGCGAGCACACGGTGTTGGGGTTTGCCGTCGAAGATGTGAACGCCGTGACGGCGCTGATGAGTGCGCGCGGAGTTTCGTTCGAGCGATTCCCCGGATTCCGGCACGACGAGAACGGCATCGTCGTCACGCCGGATGGCGCACGAGTTGCGTGGTTCCGCGACCCCGACGGCAACATTCTATCGGTCGTGCAGTTCGCCTGAACGGCTGGCGCTGAGGAGGAAAGCGGACGAGGCCACGGACGGCCTACCGGCGCGAGTGTGGTAGATTTCTGGTCACGAGCGACACGCCGAATGACTCGGAAGGCGAACATGCGAATCGCAACGACACTCGCGCCGATTCTGCTGCTGTCTCCCGTCTCCGCCTGGAGCCAGGCGCAGGCGATCTCCGAGAGCGGACACTTTGAGGGATGGCTGTCCGACGCGCAGTGGGGCGCCGACAAGCAAACGTTCGATGTGAGGTTCGGTATCCGTCACGTGGAGGCGACCTTCACGGTAGCGGCGAACGGATTTGGTTGGCACCAGACGTTTACCGGCTCGAAGGAAGTCTTCAACTCGTGGCAGTCCGTCACGGCGTGGTGCTCGGCGCCCGGGACCGTGCTGTTCCGTGGTCAGCAATACCCATCGGCCGGCTTGGGCGTCTACGATGTCGAGCCCGAAGATCTCGTCACGATCGTGACCGAGTACTTCAAGAAGTACGCACCCGAAGCCGAATGGAGTGGCGCAGATTGGGAATGCACTTCCGCGGCACTCGCTCGGCCCCATCCCGCCCAAATGTCCAAGGTGCGCGAGCTGCTCGAGGCCGCTTCCGCCGAGAAGCCTTAGCCGGCCGCTGTGCTCGCCCGATAGGCAGTCTCGACGGACGCGATCAGATTCATGAGAACGTGCATGCCTAAGCAGGGCAGGATCGAGCCCGTCGAAAAACGGGCTGCCGCCAGTAATAGCCCGCCTGCGAAGATACTTACGATCCCATACAGGTCGTACTGAAGATGCAGGACGGACCACAGAGCGCTTGTTGTCGCAGCCGCTACCCACTGATGTGCACCGGCAGCCTGTAACGCACCCAACAGGAAGCCGCGAAAGAATAGCTCCTCAAAAAGCGGTGCCAACAACAAGAGCGCAAGGAGGAGCGATATCGTATGTCCTGCGGAAAAGCCTTCCAACATCACGTCCGGCACGATCGGACGCCCCAGCGAAACGGTTATCAGGTCGCTCACGGCAACGAATGCGATGAGCACTCCACACCAAACGAGCAAGGACCTCACACTCGTTTTCTGGATCCCCAGAAACCGCCAACGATCCGACCCCGCGAGGGCTACGATCAAAGGAACGCAGATCGCGGTCGAGGCGAGCGTCCCGGCAAACAGGGCGTTGCCGCTCATTTGATTCTGATCTAGCCACTCACGAGCATCGAAAGCAGGGTCGCCTAGAGCCAGCATGACTGCCAACGCGGCCACTCCCAGAAATTGGGCTACGAGGAACGTGATGAGGACTAGAACGAAGTAGGCGGTGATGCGCCATCCCGTCCATCGGGGCGTGTTGATCGCAGAATCCGAGATCACTGTGCTTGCGTCTCGTGCCGGAGCCGTCATTTTCGGCCCCAACGCCAGCCCGCCGGTCGTTCACCCTTGGCGACGATGATCGCGACGAGCACCACGGTTAGCCCCAGCGCGTAGAGAAGGAGACCCCGGACGTCGCGCTGCTCTTTGAAGTATTGAAGGCCGAGATACTGGAGCACGAAATATGCGGCCATGGCGAGCCAGCCCTGCCA
Source organism: uncultured Gammaproteobacteria bacterium (assembly GCA_963714705.1). Lineage (GTDB taxonomy): Bacteria > Pseudomonadota > Gammaproteobacteria > Steroidobacterales > Rariloculaceae > FEN-1219. The sequence continues at coordinate 801,658 of CAVQPJ010000013.1, read as the reverse complement.
GCGAACTGGCAAGCCCCAGCCCCAGCCGTACTGCTTCACCGGAAACCAGAACGTCGGTCGATCGTTCACGACGAGATGCTCCCGCGGCGAGACCTCTCGATCCACTTTCTAGGAACGAGCAGTAGAACTGTCAAAGTAGCCACTGCGATGAAAAGCACTCTCGCCCAGTCGATTTCGGAAACGCCGTATCGAGCTAACTGGTAGATCGCGGTGCCGAATGCGGAACCCACAGCCATCCCGATGCACATCAGCACCTTCGCGCTCACTAGCCACCCCCACGCCGCGCCAATCTCGAGTAGTGGAGTACCCAATAGACCAGCGACCCTATAGCCGGATCAAAGACGCACATGAGAGCCCACCAGAACGGCCTCACCCGAAATGCCAACCACTCCCGCCTCTTGGCGTCGATGAAAACAAAGCGCCCGAAGACGATTCCCATCGAGTAGTAGGCTGCGTACCAAAGAAGTGAAAGCCCGCCAATCCCAGAAGCCCACCCGAGCTGTGTCATCGGCCTAACGGCCATCACCTGACTCTCGCACGAGGCTTTCTCGCTCGCGTCGGAGATCTGGGCACATACTTCAAGGGGCACGGGTACGCGTGCGCTCGTGCAACCGACAAGGGATGCGGCCAAGAAGAGGGCGAAGACCCTAAACATACGCCTAGCCCCGCAGCTCAGCGGCCGCACGCTGCCGCTCGATGCGACGCGAGAGCATGATGAAATGGCGCGCTCGCAGCGTCGCCGCAAGCCAGTGTCACGGTCCGCTGCAACTGCTTGTCAGGCGCTCGCTCCGCTAGTGACGACGATCTCTTCGTTAGGATCATAAGGCTTGCTCCGTTCGCAAAAGGACCTGCCTGCCTCCCGCCGAAACAAGTACTCCGTTGCTGCGCTCGGCACGTATACACGAAACACGACGCCGCCTTGCTCGAAAAGGACACCATCAGCGCGGTTTAGATCGAACGATTGCGCTGCGCTGTCGGCGCACTGAATCGTCGTCTGCGCCGCCAACCAGGCAAGCACATTGGCCACGTCCTCACGCGTGAGGTTTAGTTGGAAGTCCTCGAGGCGCAGCGATTTCGGATCTTGCTCAGCGTCCAGGTGGAATTGCCCGTTCCGCCAAGAACCAATGTCACCCACACTAGTTTCTGCTGTTGCGATCACTGCGATACGCGGCGGACCCGCGCACGACGCAACGCACAGCGCGACCACTAGAGCCAACGGTGAGCAGCTACGGCGCATAACGTGCAGTTCAGCGGCCGCGCGACAAGCTGTCATGCGCGCCGCAGGCGCACAATGGCAACGCCGCGCCTGCGGCGCGCACGCGACGCCGTATCACGGTCCGCTGCAACTGCTGGTTAGACGCCGCGCCGTTGGGCATATAGGTGCTCCACGTATTCTCGGAATGTACGCTCCTCAAGTGTCTCCGCGAAAGCGTCCGTCGCTTCACTCGAAACCTCTCCCTCGACGGCCATGAGGAGTTCCACCCAATCGAGCGACGATCCTCGTGCGCCTTCCTGGAGCCAACTCAGGACCTCCGCCATACGCGTTTCAGGCCGGAGGTGTTTCATGCGGGAGCCAAGAGCAGGGACGAGCACGGATGCAACAGCCTCGGCCATATCCTGCAGCTTTGATTCGAAGTGAGGTCGAATCCGAGCTGCCCACGCTTCGAGATCGCGATCGGAAACTGGCACAACGGTAGGTCTGGCGCCTAACAATAATTAGGCGGCGCGCAGTCGCAAAGAAACTGCGACAAGACGCCGTATATTGTGGCTGATTTTCGCATAAGTCTTTGTTTGTACTAGAGCACGCACGTTGTTATGCGTCAATTGTTGGTGCGGAATTAGGCGGCAGGAGACGAGCAAGAACGCGTGAAAAAAGTGCGCGAGACTGTGGTTTGTCAGCGCTTGCGCCGATAGTGAAGCAGGGTCACTCCGCGATAGAGACCGTGGACGAGCTTGCCGTAGGGCAAGGTCAGGAAGAGGGCGAGAACGACTCCGAGATGGACGACCAGCAGCAGCCCCATGGCGGCTTCGTGCCGCAGCGCGAGCAGCAGCAGTCCCGTCACGGCCGTCAGCAGCAACAACACGAGGAACGAGCGATCGAGACCCTCTTGTGATTCGTCCGTTAGCGTTGCGTCGCGGCGGACGCGCTGCAGCAGCGATCCCGCCGTGCCGACGACGAGGCCAAGGCCGCCGGCGGTGCCGAGCAACACGGGCAAGCTCGAATACGCATACGGCGCAGCCAAGCCAGCGAGATGGTAGAGCGTCGCGACGCACGTCGACGCGAAGCACAGCATGAACCCGTAGAACGTCGCGTGATGCAGCCAGCGCCGCCACGGCGTGCGCACTTCGGGCCCGGTCACGCAGTCGCGGCCGGCGACGTGCAAGTGGTTCAACGTCAACATGTCGCCGAGCGCCGCGCTCGTTCCGCCGCGTTCGCCGTGAGGTGGCGCCTCGTTCATCGTTCGGAGCTCGCGCGCGCAGCGCGCCGCGCCGATCGCGAGAGCAGCGAGCACGAACGCAAAGACGCCGCCGAACAGCGTGACCATGACGCCGTGCGGCACCACCGCGTAGAAGTCGGCGGCCGTGCCGGGCTCGAGCATCGAGCCGCCGTTCAACATGAGCGTGGAGCCGAGCAGCAACGCGATCATCACACCTGCCAGCAGCAGCGCGGTCATGACGCCTTGCCGCCGAAACGCCGCGCCGAGCGCCGCGGGCCACGCGTACTGCTCGTACGACTGCACGCGCAACCGAGCGAACGTCTTCGGCACGTTGATCGCGAACTCGTGCGGCGGCGCGTACTGGCACGCGTACAGGCATTCGCCGCAGCCGTGACAGAGATTCGCGAGATAGTTGAGATCGGCCGTCGCGAACGTCAGCCGCTGCTCCATCGCTTGGAACGCGGGGCAGTACTGCTCGCAATAGCGGCACGCGTTGCAGACGGACATCACACGCGCGCCTTCGCGCGTCAGCTCACTCGCTTGCATGTCGTGCCGCGCTCTCGCCCGCGATTCGCCCGAACACCGTGCCGATCGTCATACCGATGCCGGCAATATAGCCTTTCCGCAGCACGTTGCCGGCCATGATCTCGCCGGCCGCGTAGACGTTCTCGAAGGGCGCGCCGTCCGCAGCCAACACGCGTGCTTCGGCGTCGACGCGCACACCCAAGTACGTGAACGTGATGCCGGGCCGCAGCGGGTAGGCCGCATATGGCGGAGTGTCGAGCCGCTGCGCCCAGTGCGTCTTCTCGGGGGTGAGCCCGAGCGTGCGACAGCCGTCGAGCGTCGTGTGATCGAACGTGCCCGGCTGCACGGCCTCATTGAACGCGACGACGGTCGTCTCGAGCCGCTCGGCAGGCAGGTCGAGCCGCGCCGCGAGCTCGCGGATCGACGTAGCTTCGATGGCCGGGTACACCGACGGCATGAAGAGTCCGCGCACCTTCGCGTCGACGATCGAATGCGCGATCTGGCCAGGCTGCCGTGCAACGAGCTTGCCCCAGATCGCATAGCGCTTCGGCCAGACATCCTCGCCTTCGTCGTAGAACCGCGCGGCGTCGCGATCGACGACGATGCCGAGTGGCAGGCAGTCGAGCCGCGTGACGATGCCGCCGTCGAACTTCGGCGCGCGGCCGTCGATCGCGACGGCGTGGCATTCGCGCGGATCGCCGACGGGTGCGGCGCCGGCGTCGAGCAGTGCGCGCAGCATCGTGCCGGTGTTGTACGGCGTCCCGCGGATCAGGAAGTTGCGCGCCGCGTCGCCCCAGGCTTCGCGCAGCCAGTCGAGGTTCGCCTCGAAGCCGCCGGCCGCGACGACGACGGCGTTCGCTTGCAGCTCGTGCTCGACGCCGGCCGATCGAACCGTCGCGGACTCGAACGCGCCGTCGCGCAGCAGGAGCCCCGTGACCTCGGCGTCGTAGCGCACGTCGATGCCGAGCTTCTCGGCGGCCGCGTAGTAAGTGTTCATGAGCGCCGTGCCGCCGCCCAGGAAGAACGCATTCGTGCGCGACAGCTGCAACGTGCCGCGCAGCGCCGCCTGGAAACGTGCGCCGAGCTCCGCCATCCACGGCACGCACTCCGTCGAGCGTGTCGCGACGAGCTTCGCGAGCGCTTCGTCGGTCTCGCCGTCGTTGACGCGCGCAAGGTCGGCGAGCAGTTCCTCTTCGGTGTACGCCTCGGTCAGGATCTCGCGTCGGCGCAAGCGTGGGCGCAGCGCAGGTTGCGCGTGTGCCGGCTGTTGCCGCCGCGCAATTCGCGCGGCGCGCACTCGAGCACGAGCACGCGGGCGCCCAGGCGGCGCGCCGTCAAAGCGGCGCTCAGGCCGGCGTTGCCGCCGCCGATCACGAGGACGTCGTAGCGAGCGCCTGAGCTACTCATGTCGCGCTCGCCGCCGGCGTTTGAGCAGCTAGCGGCGCGACGAGGATCAAGGCCGCGGCCGCGAGCAGCGCCGCGGAGATCGGCCGCGTCGCGAAGACCGTCAGATCGCCCTCGCTGATCGCGGCCGCGCGGCGGAACTGCTGCTCGGCCATCGGCCCCAGCACGAGGCCGAGCACGGCCGGCACGAGCGGAATGCCGAGCACGCGCATCGCGAACCCGAGCGCGCCGACGGCGTACAGCAACCCCACGTCGAGCAGCGAGCGGTTCAAGCTGTAAACGCCAAGCGACGCGAGCACGAGCACGCCGCCGAACAGCAACGGCTTCGGCAGGAACATCACGCGGGCCCAGACGCCGAGCGAGCGGCAGGTTCAGCACGAGCAGCATGACGTTGCCGATCAGCAAGCTCGCGATCAGCGTCCAGACAAGATCGGGACGCGTCGAGAACAGCAGCGGCCCCGGTTGCAGCCCGTATTGTTGAAACGCCGCGAGCAGGATCGCGGCCGTCGCTGACGACGGCACGCCGAGCGTCAACAGCGGCACGAGGACGCCGGCTGTCGACGCGTTGTTCGCCGCCTCGGGCCCGGCGACGCCTTCGATGGCGCCGTGGCCGAACTCCTCGGGGTGCGCGCTCAAGCGTTTCTCGGCGAAGTACGACAGGAACGTCGGGATCACCGAGCCGCCCATCGGCAGCACGCCGAGCGGAAAGCCGATCGCCGTGCCGCGCAGCCAAGGTTTCCACGAGCGGCGCCATTCGTCGCGGCTCATGCCCATGAAGCTCGTCAGTTGCACGGGCGCGGGCTCGTCGCGGCTGCGCCGCGCGGCCTGATGGAGTGTCTCGCCGACGGCGAAGAGGCCGATCACGAGAATGACGACGTCGATGCCGTCGAGCAGCTGCGGGATGCCGAACGAGAACCGCGCCTGGCCCGTGAGCTGGTCGATGCCCACGAGCCCGAGCGCAAGCCCGAGGAACAAGCTGAAGAGCCCGCGCGCGAGCGACGGGCCGAGCAGCGCCGTCACGGCCGCGAATGCGACGATCGCGAGCGCGAAGTACTCGGCGGGGCCGAACTCGAGCGCCACGGATGCGAGCGCGGGTGCGAACAAGGCGAGCGCGAGCGTCGCAAGGGTGCCGGCGACGAACGAGCCGAGCGCGGCCGTCGTCAGCGCCGCGGCGCCGCGGCCGTTGCGCGCCATCTGGTACCCGTCGATCGCCGTCGCGATCGCCCCGGTCTCGCCGGGCGTGTTCAGCAGGATGCTCGTCGTCGAGCCGCCGTACATGGCGCCGTAGTAGATGCCGCCGAACATGATGAACGCACTCACCGGGTCGAGGCCGAACGTGACCGGCAAGAGCACGGCGACGGTCAGCGCCGGGCCGATGCCGGGCAGCACGCCGATGGCCGTGCCGAGCGTCGTGCCGAGCAGGGCCCAGAGCAGGTTCGACAGCGTCAGCGCGTTCGCGAATCCGTAGGCCAGGCCGTCGAGGGTGCCCATCGCGTGCCTAGAGCCAGGCGCCGAGCACGCCGGTCGGCAGCGGCAGCTGCAGCGCGTAGTCGAACAGCGCGAAGCTGCCGGCCGCGACGCCGAGCGCGCAGACGGCGTCGCGCATGGGATGGCGCGTGTCGAACGCTCGCGCGACGAGCCAGAACAAGACCGCGGCGGCGACGATGAACCCCAGGCTCTCGGCGAGCAGCACGTGCAGCGCCGCGCCGGCGCCGATGAGCGCGAGCGGCCCCCAGGCCAGCCCCTCGCGCGCCGGCGCGCCCTGGCGCTCGCGCCACACGGCAACGGCTGCCGCGACGCCGAACAGCAGGAGGCCTGCGAGAACGAACGCGGCATAGGGATCGGCCGCGCCGCGAGTCGAGCTCGCGCCGAGCTCGCGCAAGATCGCGCGCACGCGCCGCTCCTCGGTCGCCGCGAACGTCGCGAACTCGTCGCCTGCGAGATAACGATCGAGCCAGCGGTATCGCGCGAGAAGCTCGCGCCATTCGCCCGAGCGCACCATCGCGTCGATGGCGCCCGCGAGACGCGCGCGCTCGTCGGCCGTGATGCCGGGCGGCGCGACGATGGAGCGCCAGTTTTCGAATTCGACGTCGACGCCGCGCTCACGCAACGTCGGCGCATCGACGCCGGGCAAGCGCTCGGCGCTCGAGACGGCGAGAACACGCACGGCTCCGGCGTCGATCTGCGCCGCGAACTCCGCGAGACCGTTGATGCCCACCGACACTTGCCCGCCCAAGATCGCGGCGAGCGCCTCGCCGCCGCCCGAGTAGCCGATGTAGTTGACGCGCCGCGGCTCGACGCCGATGGCCGCGGCGACGAGGCCCGCGAGGATCTGATCGCTGCCGCCGACCGAGCCGCCGCCCCACGAGATCGACTCGGGGTCGGCCTTGAACGCCGCGAGCAAGTCGTCGAGCGTGCGAAACGGCGAAGCGACGGGCACGGCGAGCGCCTCGTACTCGCCCGTCAGCCGCGCGATCGGCACGGCGTCGGCGAGGGTCACGGGCGACTCGTTGGTCACGATGCCGCCGAGCATGATGAGCCCCGACACGAGCAGCACGTCGCCGTTGCCGCGCTCCGAGCCGACGAAGCGGGCGAGCCCGATCGTGCCCGCGGCGCCCGGCACGTTCTCGACGATGGGCGTCGTGACGATCCCTGCGCGCTGGAGCGCCTGCTGCATGACGCGCGCGGTTTGGTCCCAGCCGCCGCCTGGGGCCGCGGGCGCGATGAGGCGCAGCTCCTCGAAATGCGGCTGGGCGCGCCCGTTCGACGCCGTCAGCGTCGCGAGCGCGAGTAGTGAGGCGCGAACCACGTTCGAGCGCCGGATGACGATTCCCCCTTCGCTTGCCGCGCACATTATATAGATGCGCTACAGTGAAGCTCGGCGTCGTCGTTGCAGCGGGGGCCCTCATGAGTGATCGAGAGTTGCAGGTGCTGCTCGCCGAGCTTCAGACGCGGCTGAAGCGGGCGCGCTCGATCGATCCCGAGGCGCGCAGGCTGCTTGCGGACGTCGCGCGCGATATCGAGACCGCGCTCGTGAACGACGATCCCAGCGCCGTCGCCGCGGAGCCCGTCGAGGCCCTGGCCGTGCGGTTCGAGGCCGATCATCCCTCTCTGGCCGGGGTGTTACGCCAGATCATGGACACGCTCGGCAAGGCCGGAATCTAGGCCGAGCCGTCTTCTGTCAAAACGAAGTTGTGCCGCGCACGGCGTGCGCGGAGACTAGCGCCCGTGCCAAAGGCAAACCCGTCGCGAGGCGGGGACGCAAAGCTACCGGTCTCTTGGGAGACAGCGGGGTCGCCACGATGGAACCGATACCGACGCCACCGAATCCGTTCGTCCTCGACGCGGGCGAGCTCGTGATTCCGTCGTTTCAAGAGTGGTTCTTCTTGCCCGGCGACTGGGTCGTCTACCTGCTCGCGAGCCGCGCCCCGGCCGTCGCCGAGTCTTTCGGCATCGGCGCGGGCGACTACGGCGGAACGCTCGCCGCTTTTCTCGCCTGGATCCTCTGGCTCATGTTCGCGATTTCGGCCATCGCGGCAACCTCGGCCGTGCGGCGCTTCGATCGCGCAGTGACGGGTCGCATCGTCTACGGCGTCCTCGAACTGCGCCGACGGATGCGCATGGCGATGGTGTTTGCGCAGTATCGGCGCAAGGTCGCGTCGCAGCGCAAGGAACCGTCCATCGACGTCGGCGAGGAGCCGGGCCTGAGCGGCGACGAGCTGCGCGTGCTCGAGCTGCACGCGAGGTTGTCGCCGGGATTCGCGTTGTCCACGAGCGATGTCGCGCACGAGCTCGGCACGGCCGGCTACGAGATCCGCACGGCGCTCGAGCGGCTCCAGAAGCTGAAGCTGCTCCAGGCGACGGTCGGCGGCCTCGACGGCGAGACGGCCTACACGCTGAGCGCGGCGGGGCGGACGTTGCTCCAGATTCGCCACGCCCGCCCGCGCGTTGCCTGACCGCAGGGCCTAGGCCGGCCGTCTGTCGCTATACTCCGGCGCACTCGCCATGAGTGCCACCACCGATAATTCCACCGCCGCGAAAGCGCTCGCGGCCGCCGGCGACCAGGAGTCGGCGCGCGACGTTGCGGCGCTCGACGGCGCCGCGCGCGGCGTCGAGCGCAAGCTGGCAGCGGTTCGAAGCGGGCTCGTCGAGCGGTTGCTGTACGGCCCGGTGCCGTCGATGGCCGAGCTGCAGTCCGGCGCGGAGCTCGCGCGCCGCGTGGCAGGGTCGGAGCTCGGGGTCGTCGATGCCGCGCTCGGCTCGCTTGCGCGCGGCGAGGCGTTCACGGCCGACGCGCGCCTCTCCGCGGCTCTGCGGCGCACCGTCGCCGCCGAGAAGGCGTTCGGCTACACGGTGCCGGCGGCGTTCGGCGGGGCCGGCGCGTCGTACGGCGAGCTCGCGGCCGTCGAGGAAGCGCTCGCGGCGAACGGCTTGGGTCCGCTCGCCGTCGAGATCTCGGGGCAGCTGACGATCGGCGCCGGCTCGCTGCTTGCGTACGGCGACGAACGCCAGCAACGCACGTTCCTGCCGCTCGTTGCCGAGGGCCGCCCGATGGCGTTCGCCCTGACGGAGGTCGGCGTCGGCGTCAACGCAAAGAAGATCCAGGCGTACGTCGATGAGCAAGCAGACGGCAGCTACCGGCTGTTCGCGGAGGGCTCGGCGAACAAGCTCTGGATCACGAACGCCGTTCACGGCGGTCTCATCGGCATCGTCGCGCGGCTCGGCCGCGACGCGCAACGTCTGGGATTGTTCGTCGTCGAGCTGCCGAGCGCCGACGTCGCGCTCGACGCCGCGCGCGACTACGAGTTTCGCTGCGAGCCGTCGCGCGTCGCGGCCTTCGTCGCGAACTTCAACTCGCGGCTGCACTTCCGCAATTTCCCGATCGCCGAAGGCCAATCGCATTCCCGCCGACGGCGTCGAGGTGCTTGTTCTATTGCCTGCGCATGGGCCGCTGCATGCTGGCTGCGATGGCGGCCGGCTACCAACGCATGCTGGCGCGCGACGCGAGCCACTACGCGCTGCAACGCATCGGCGTCGGCGGGCCCGTCATTCGGCACGAAATACCGCGTCTGAATCTCGGGCGGATCCTCGGCGGCGCGCTGCAGGCGCGCTCGCTCGCGTACTTGTCGTTGCAGCAGGATGCCGACGGCGTCGATCTCGCCGGCCTGCGCGACCTCACGAAGTCCGCCGCGGCCGGCGCCGGCGTCGAATCGATGCTGGCCTGCGAGCACGTGCTCGGCGGCCGCGCATTTCACGGCGGCAGCCGCGTCAACGACGCGCGCGTCAACCTGCATCTTTTCGGCGTCGTCGAAGGCGAGGACGACCTGATCCTGATGGGCATGGTGCGCGACGTCACGCAGCGCTTCGTCGAGCGCTACTTGAGCTCGCTGCTCGGCGTCATCGAAGCCGCGAACGCGACCCGCGACGGCGGCAAGCTGCCGCCGGAGCGGCGCATCCTGCGGATCGGCGTCGCGACGCTGCTGAAGTATCCCGGACCGCAGCCTCGCGGCGGTCGCGCGTTTACTCGTGCAACCGAGGTTCTGGCTGCTCGGCGGCTGGATCGCGAGCAACGCCGTTGCCGACCTCGTGAGGCTGCCGCTGCGCTTGCTGCCCGCAGCGGTGTTCGCGCGCTACCGCGCGCTGCCGCCGCGCCGCTGCGCCGCTACGCCCGCTACGCCGAGCGCAAGCTCAAGATGCTGCGCTGGAGCTATCTCGGCTTGAGCCTGTTCTATCAGCTCGAGCTCACGCGCGCGCAGATCCCGCTGCAGCGCTTCGGCAAGTGCATCGAGCATCTCGTCTCGATGCTCGCCGTCTGCCACCACGCCGCGCTCGGCGACGAGACGATGCGCGAAGTCGCCGCGCTGCAGGCGCAATTGCTGCAAGACAAATACCGCGCGCTGCGGCTCTTCTCCGGATTGCGCGCGCATGCAGCGCACGCGCCGGGCCGTCGCCGATGTCGGTGCGAGCCTCGAGGCTGGCCGCTGCTCGTTGATCGACGACATCGAGCCGCAGCCCTTCGGCCATCCCTGGGACAACCCCGACCATCGGTCAGGCGAGGCACGCTCGAAGATACCGTGATAGGCGGGGGCGAAGGCCGCGAAGGTCAGCTCTGCGCAGGTTTCTTGGCGAGCTTGCGCTGCAGCGTGCGGCGGTGCATGCGCAGCGTGCGCGCCGTCGCCGAGATGTTGCCGTCGTGCTCGGCGAGCACGCGCTGGATGTGCTCCCACTCGAGCCGTCGCGGCGACATCGGTGCTTCGCGGCACGGCGCGCTCGCCGGCCGGCTCGCTGCGCGTGCCGCGCTCGAGCACGGCCGCGACGGCGCTCGCCGTGACCGGTTTCGCGAGGTAGTCGTCGGCGCCGAGCTTGATCGCTTTGACGGCCGTCGCGATGCTCGCGTAGCCCGTCAGCACGACGATGCGCATGCGTGGATGCTCGCGGCGCAGCGGCTCGATCAGCGCGAGGCCGTCGTCGGCGCCGAGCTTCAGATCGACGACGGCCGCGTCGGGCTCCTTCGTTCGCGCCGTCGCAAGGGCGGCCGCGGCATCGTGCGCGACGTGCGCGGCGTAGCCGCGGCGTGCGAGCGCCTGCGCGAGCGTCATGGCGAACCGCTCGTCGTCGTCGACGACGAGCACGCCGCGCTGCGCGTCAGCGGGCATCGGCAGCAACCCGTCGAGCGGTAGCTCGATGTGCGCTTCGACGCCGCCGGCGGCGCGTCCGTCAAATCGAGGCGGCCGCCGAAGCGCTGCAGCGCCGCGCGCGACAGCAGCAGGCCGATGCCCAGGCCGTGCTCCTTCGTCGAAGAGACGACCCTGAGGCCGACGTCGTCGCGCACGGCCGGGTCGAGGCCGGCGCCCTGATCCGTCACGGCCAGCGTCGAGACGCGTGCCGTCGCACGGCGATCGCGACGTCGATGCGCCGGCCGCCGTTCGCGAGCGTCGCGTGCGCCGCGTTGTCGAGCACGTTGCGAATCGCTTGCTCGATCGTGGCCTCGACGACGATCGGCACGTCGGGCGTGCGCGGACGTCGAACGAGACGCCGAGCTCGATCTCGGGGTGCGTCTCGGCCCAGTGCGCGCAGCAGCTCGTCGAGGAAGTCTGTCGAGCTCGGCATGGCGCGCGCCGGCGCTGCGCTCCGCGTTCACGCCGCCGGCGATGCGGTTCAGGCGCTCGTTGATGACGCGGATCTCGTCGAGCATCGCGCGCAATTGCTGCTTCTGCGCGGCGTCCGTCGTCGTCTCGTCGAGCTCGCTCGCGAGAATCGCGAGCGTCGACAGCGGCGTATTGAGCTCGTGCGCCGTGCCGGCCGCGAGCGTGCCGAGCTCGATGACCTGCTGGTCGCGCAGCGCGTTCTCGCGCATCGCGGCGAGCTCGCGGTCGCGCTGGCGCACGAGCCACGCCATGCGGCCGACGAACAGCACGATCAGCACGGCCGCGATCACGAAGTTGATCCACATGCCCGCGAGGTGCAGATCGAACTCGCTGCCGAACCGTGCGTGCACGGGCGGCAGCGGCACGCTGCGCCACCACAGCAACGAGTAGCCCGCGCCGCACATCGCCGACGGTGAGCCACGCGTAACCGCGTCGGCAGCGACGTCGCCGCGAGCGAGATCGGCACGAGGTACAGCGAGACGAACGGATTCGTCGGGCCGCCCGTGAAGTACAGCACGGCCGTGAAGACGACGATGTCGACGGCGAGGTGCAGCGCGACCTCGCCGTCGTGCACGGTCGCGCTGTCGCGTGCACGGGGCCGTAGTTCAGCGCGTTCCAGAGCGCGAGCGCGCCGATGGCGAGCCCGAGCTCGCGCAGCGGCAGCGGCCCGTCGAGCACGAAATGCGCGACCGCGATCGCGGCGATCTGCGAGCCGATCGCGACCATGCGCAGCCAGAACAGCAGCCGCAGCGCGCCGCTCGGTCCGGCGGTGTCGACGAACGAGAACCTCGAAGGAGGTGGGCTCGGGCACGCGCGTATTTTCGCACAGCGACCTCGGGCACGGCGCCGAACGCCCGCCTGCGACAATCGGTCGCAGGCCGCGCCTGCCGCAGCTGCCCTAGAATCGTTGGCAATCGTGTGGGCAGGCGGCAATGGTAAGGCGGGGCTTGAGTCTTGGCGCGGCGATCGCCGTCGGCGCCGGCGCTGCCGTCCATGGCCCTGCGCCGACGACGCACCGCGCCGACGACGCCGAGCCGCGAGCTCGGCACCGTGACGGTCATCGGCCGGCGGCCGACGTCGCTGCCGACGCAGATCCCGACGACGATCGAAGGCATCACGGGCGCCGACGTCCGCGTCCGCATCAACGCGACGGACGCCGAGGACGCGCTGAAGTACTTCCCGAGCTTGGTCGTGCGCAAGCGCTACATCGGCGACTACGACCACGCCGTGCTCGCGACCCGCGCCTCGGGCACGAACAACAGCGCGCGTTCGCTCGTCTACGTCGACGGCATCCTGATCTCGAACCTGCTCGGCAACGGCGCGACGTTCACGCCGCGCTGGGGGCTCGTGACGCCCGAGGAGATCGAGCGCGTCGACGTGCTCTACGGTCCGTTCTCGGCCGCGTATCCCGGCAACTCGGTCGGCGCCGTCGTCGACTACGTGACGCGCATGCCGGACGAGCTCGAGATGCGCGCGAGCGTGTCGAGCTTCAGCGAGGACTTCCACGATCTACCGCTCGCAAGGCGACGTACACGGGTCGGCAGGCCAGCGCGTCGGTCGGCGAACCGTCACGGCCCTTGGTCGTGGTGGCTGAACTTCAACCGGCTCGACAGCGACGCGCACCCCGTCAGCTATGCCGAACAAGCTCGTGAGCACGGGCGTGCCGGACACGGCGGGCACGCCCGTCACCGGCGCGCTCGCCGACCGCAACCCGCGCAATCAGGACTGGCTGATCCTGGGATCGACGACGGCCACGCACACGATCCAGGATCACGCGAAGCTCAAGGTCGCGTACGAGATCTCGCCGCGCCTGCGCGCTGAGCTACACGCTCGGCTGGTGGGACAACGATGCGCAGCGCTCGTCGCGAGACCTATCTGCGCGACGCGGCCGGCAACCCGGTCTACTCGGGCGCGATCAACGTCGACGGCCGCCGCTACACGGTGACGCCGGCGGACTTCGCGCCGACGGCCGGCGACCTGCGTCACCTGATGCACGGGCTGTCGCTGCAAGACGCGCGCGCGACGGCGCCTGGAACTTCGAGCTCGCGGCGAGCGAGTACGACTACGACCGCGACCTCGTGCGCTCGCCGACGGTCGCGTTGCCCGCGGCCGCGAGCGGCGGCGCGGGGCGCATCGCAGACCAGGACGGCACGGGCTGGAGCACGCTCGCGCTGCGCGCGACGCGCCGGCCCGACAGCGCGCGACGGCCACATCCTCGACCTTGGGGTTCAGCTCGACGACTATCGGCTTGCGCACGCTCGTGTCGAACGCCGACGATTGGCTCGCGGGCGGCGCCGACGACGCGATTCTCGGCGTTTCGCGGCGACACCGAGCTCACGAGCGTCTACGCGCAGGACACGTGGGCGTTCGCGCGAGCCGTGGCGCGCGACGCTCGGCGTGCGCGTCGAGCGCTGGCAGGCCGCGAACGGCGCCGTCGGCCGACGCGACGACCGACGCTCGACGTTCGGCGAGCGGTCCGAGACCTACGTGTCGCCGAAGCTCGCGATCGCGCGGCAGCTGACGCCGCAGTGGAGCATCAAGGCGTCGCTCGGCCGCGCCGTGCGCTTGCCGACGGTGGCCGAGCTCTATCAGGGCTCGATCGCGTCGAATGTCGTCGTCAACAACGACCCGAATCTGCAGCCCGAGAAATCGTGGACGTCGGAGCTCTCCGGCGAGCGCGTCGCTCGGCATCGGCAGCCTGCGGCTGACGGCGTTCTTCGAGGACACGACCGACGCGCTCTACTCGCAGACCAACGTCACCGTCACGCCGAACGTCACGAACATTCAGAACGTCGACGAGATCGGCACGCGCGGTCTCGAGATCGCGTTGCAGCAGCCGGGCTTGCTCGGCGACAGGCTCGATGTCTCGGCGAGCGTGACGTACGCGCGCTCGCGGATCGAGCAGAACGACAACTTCCCGGCGAGCGTCGGCAAGTGGCAGCCGCGCGTGCCCGACTGGCGCGCGAACGCGTTCGCGACGTACCGGCTCGGCGAAGCGTGGTCGCTGACGGCGGGCGGCCGCTACAGCGGCACGCAGTACAACACGCTCGACAACTCCGACACGAACGGCTACGCGTTCACGGGCACGAGCCCGTTCATCGTCTTCGACCTGCGCGCGCGCTACGCGAACGAGCGCTTCAGCGCGGCCGTCGGCATCGACAACGTCGGGCGACGAGGAGTACTGGGCGTTCCACCCGTACACGCGGCGCAGCGTGCATCGCCGAGCTCGGCGTCGAGTTCTGATCAGCCCGCCAACGCCCGCGCGCGCAGCTGCCCGCAGCCGGCCTCGACGTCCTGGCCCGCCGAGCGCCGCAGCTTCGCGAGCACGCCGCGCCGGTGCAGGATAGCGCGTCATCTCGGCGGCGCGTTCCCAGGAGGGTCGACGGAATTCCGCGCCGTCGATGGTGTTGTACGGGATGAAGTTCACGACGGCGTAGTGACCTGCGAGCAGCGTGGCGAGCGTCTCGAGCTCGTCGTCGCCGTCGTTGACGCCTTCGAGCAGCGTCCACTGATACTGCGTCGGATACTTCGTGGCGCGCGAGTACTCGTCGGCGAGCGCGACGAGCTCGGCCGGCTCGATGCGCGGCGCGCGCGGCAAGAGCTGCGCGCGCAGCTCCGGCTTCGTCGTATGCAGCGAGAGCGCGAGCGCCGGCTTGATCGGCTCTTGCGGCAGGCGCTCGAAGACGCGCCGGTCGCCGACCGTCGAGAACACGAGGTTCTTCTGCGCGAGATCGCCCTGCGTTCCGAGCAGCGCGATGGCGTCGAGCACGTTGTCCAGGTTGTGCGCCGGCTCGCCCATGCCCATGAGCACGACGCGCCGCACGGGCTGTCGCGTGCGCGCGAGCGCGACCTGCGCGACGATCTCGCCGCTCGTGAGATGGCGCACGAGCCCGTCGCGGCCCGTCATGCAGAACACGCAGCCGACGGCGCAGCCGACCTGCGTCGAGACGCAAACGCCGTCGCCGGGCAGGAGCACGCTCTCGATCGTGCGGCCGTCAGCGAGCGCCAGCAGGAAGCGCAGCGAGCCGTCGACGCCGCGATGCTCGGAGACGCACGCCGACGAGCGCGGCGAAACGCTGCGTCAGCTCCGGCAGCGCGCCGCGCAGCGCCAGCGGCAACTGCGAGTCCTCGCTCTGCGCGAACGCATCGAGCGGCAGCCCGCGGACCCAGGCGCGCAGGATCAACGTCTCGTGCCGCGGCCGCGCGCCCGAGGCACACAGCGCCGCGCGTAGGTCCGCGATCGATGCCCCGGCCGTCATGCGAGAGCGTGGCGCCAACGATACATCAGTGTCTCCGTTGAAAAGTCGGGTCGAGTTTCTGCACCGGAATGGGGCTCACGATAGCGTGCGTTCGACCGCCTTGTCAGGATGGTAGCAGCTGAGCTAGTGTCATCAGCACCAGCGTCCTGTCCATCGGATTTTCTCGGGGGGGAAGATCATGAAACGCAACCCGCGTTCGCCGCGGCTTTCGCGGCTTTCCAATGCCATCGCTCTCGCCATCGGAGTCCCGCTGCTCTTACAAGCTAGCTACGTTCGCGCGCAGGAACCGGCGGCCGACAACGAGCTCGAGGAGATCACCGTCACCGGCACGCGCATTCAGCGCACGTCCGGTTTCACCACGCCCGTGCCGATCACGGCCGTGACGATGGAGGAGATCCAGTCGTTCAAGCCCGGCTCGACGATGGCGGACCAGCTCGATCAGCTGCCGCAGTTTTATCAAACGCAAAGTGCGCAGCGCGGCGGCGGTGCCTTGTTCGGCAGCGCGGGGGGCAGCTATCTCGATCTGCGCGCAATGGGTCCGGCGCGCACACTGATCCTGCTCGACGGCGCACGCGTGACGCCGGCCGACCGCAACGGCACGGTCAACGTCGACAACTTCCCGACGGCACTGCTGCGCAGCGTCGAGGTCGTGACGGGCGGCGCCTCCGCGGCCTACGGCGCCGACGCGCTCGCGGGCGTCACGAACTTCATCTTGAACCGCGACTTCCGAGGCGTGAGCCTCTCGTTAGACGCCGGTACCACGGACGTCGGCGACGGCGACAACGTCGCCATGTCGGTGGCCGGCGGCTTCGAGGTCGGCGAGCGCTGGTCGTTCATCGGCTCGTTCGAGAGCCAGAACATCGATCAGATCCAGCGCAATCCTGCCGAAGTCGGCGATTGGTTCCGGCGCTATGGCTTCGTGCAGAACCCCGCCTGGAGCGCCGCGGCACCTGCCGCCGTGCCGCGCAACCTCAAGTTGCCCGATGTCCATTCGACGGTGCATACGCCGACCGGCAAGATCGACAAGGCGTTGAACGGCGCGACGGTCGTGCCGTTGACGCTGAACGGTCAAAGCGTCTTTGGTCAGAATTTCACGATGGATGGCCGTTCACTCGTGCCTTTCGCGCCGGGTACCGTCGTCGGCTGCGGCGCCACGCCGGCCTGTATCACGGCGGCACCGCCCCCGGCCGCGGGGGCACAGCCCGCAACGACGGGCACCGGCAGCGGCGGCACGGGCACTCAGTCCGGCGGCCCCGAAGCCGCGATTGCCAACGCCGCGTTCAACGGCGGACCGTACGGCGCCGAGGTTCGCCGCGACAACCTCTTCGCGGGGTTCACGTTCGACCCGACCGACAACATGCGCTTGTTCGGCAACTTGATCTACGGGACGACCGAGTCCAACAACTTGAACGACCGCGGCATTCCCCACGGCACCTCGCCATGGAATTACCAGATCTTCCGGGACAACGCGTTCCTGCCGCAGGCGCTTCGTCAGGCGATGATCGACCAGAACGTCACGAGCTTCACGCTGCAGAAGCAGGGCACGGTGCTCGGCATGCCGGG
This sequence comes from uncultured Gammaproteobacteria bacterium, assembly GCA_963714705.1. GTDB lineage: Bacteria > Pseudomonadota > Gammaproteobacteria > Steroidobacterales > Rariloculaceae > FEN-1219. The sequence continues at coordinate 784,321 of CAVQPJ010000013.1, read as the reverse complement.
CAACTACAACGATCACGAGGAGCGGCGCAACGAGTTCGAGACCTGGATGCTGCAGCTCGGCCTCGACCAGCAGCTCAACGACAACTGGCGCATGCAGGCACGCGTGCAGCGCGGCTCCACGACCAAGTACACGGCCGTGTTGAACGAGCTGCGCGTCGACCGCGAGTACCTCGGCATGGACGCCGTCGAGGTCTACAACGATCGGCGCAACTTGGACGGCGACACCGCCGCCGATGTGGTCACCGAGGCTGACCGCGGGACGGGCACCATCATTTGCAACGTCAACCGCTACCCCGTCACCGACGCGGCGTTGCAGGCATCCGTTGCGGGATTCCTCGTGCCGTCCGTGCAAGGCGACGACTCGCTCGGCGGCCCCCAGGACCTCGTTCCGATCCCGGGCCCCGTCGGTCCCGACGCCATCTCGAATTGCGTGCCGTTCAACGTGCTCGGCCAGGGCAACGTCTCGCAGGCCGCGCAGGACTACCTCACGTCGATCAAGTGGGGCGACTCGGTCGTGACGCAGGAGTTCGCGGAGGTTTTGTTCACGGGCGACGTCTGGGACGGGTTCGGGCCGGGAGCGTTCTCGATCGCGACCGGCGTGACTTATCGCCAGCAGGATTTCTGGCAGCGCGGCCAACCGCAGGACTTGATGGCTTACGGTCCGCCGCGCAACGCTGACGGTTCCGCGGCCGCGAACGGCGTCAACCTCGGCATTCGCGGCATTCCTGCCGGCTTCACGGGCGGCAGCGCCAACCTCCACGAGTTCTCGACGGTGCCGGTCATCAAGGGCGGCTTCGACGTCAACGAGCTGTTCGCCGAGATCAACATGCCGCTGTGGGACTCGGGGCCGCGCCGGCTCGAGATCGACGTCGCGGGGCGACACTCGGACTATTCGACGAGCGGCGGAATCGACTCATACAAGGTCGGCGCGAACCTGCAGATCGCCGAGTTTCTGCGTTTTCGGGCGACGAACTCGCGGGACGTCCGCGAGCCGACGTTCTCCGAACGGTTCGACCTGCAGGGCGGCGGCGGCCGAGTCAACGATCCGCTGAACGGCGGGGCCTCGGTCGAGATCACGACCGTCTCCGGCGGCAATCCGAACTTGGCGCCCGAGGAGGCCGACACGAACACGGTGGGCTTCGTTTTCCAGCCCGCCAAGGTCCCGGGATTTCAGGTCTCGGTGGACTGGTACGAAATCGACTTGAGCGAAGCCGTCGGCCAGCTCGGCGCGCAGCTCATCGTCAACGAGTGCGCGCAAGGCGTCGTCGAGCGCTGCGCGCTCGTCACTCGCGATCCCCAGACCAACGCGATCACCAGCGTACGCAACGTGTTCCTGAACATCGATCGAGCAAAAGTTCGCGGAATCGACTATGAGCTGCTGTTCAATGCGGAGCCGGACTGGGCGTCGAACCAGGTGGAAGCGCTGACGTTCAGGCTCTTGGCCGGCCGGTTGCTCGAGGACAGCACGACGTCGCGAACGGCCACGGGCGGCTATGCGACGACGGACAACTCGAACCTCTACACCGAGCCCGACTTGGAGGTGCTCGCGTCGGTGCGCTACCAGATCGGTGGGTTCGGCATCGGTCTGCAGCAGCGGTATCTGCCCGAGTCGAAGCTGAACGTGCAGTGGTTGGAGTGGTATCCGGGCATCGTGCTGCCGACGCCGGGCACGATCACCGTCGACGACAACACGGTCGAGGGCCAGACGAACACGGACATCACGCTCACCTACGAGGCCAGCGTCAACAATCCCAATGCGCGTTGGGCTCTGTCGCTCTCGGTCAGCAACGTGTTCGACGTGGATCCGCCCGTGGTAGCCGATTTCGGTCAACGCTTCAGCTCACAGACGATCGCGGTGAACAGCTTCGACGTGTACGGGCGCCGTTTCTTGCTGGGCTTCGACTACAACTTCTAAAGCTCTTCGGCCGCGCCGCGGGACGCGGTAGGATCTCGCCCATGACCAATCGACGGATTCGGGTTTTGGGCGGGGTCCTCGGCGTGGCCGGGGCCCTTTGGGGGCAGGTCGCCATGGGTCAGGCAAGCGGTGACGCCGTTCCGGCGCTCGTGTTCGCGTTCGAGCTGCGCGCGCAGGTCGGCGCGCCCATGGAGATCGGCCAGGTGCCGCACGGGCGCCGCAGGATCGTCGAGATCCTCGGCGGCACGGTGAAAGGACCGGCGTTCTCGGCGAAGGTCCTGCCGGGCGGCGCCGACTGGCAGCTGATTCAGCCCGACGGCTTCTCGGAGCTCGACACGCGCTACACGCTCGAGACCGAGCAAGGCCAGCGCGTCTACGTGCAGAACGCCGGCATTCGCCACGCGGCGCCCGACGTCATGCAGAAGCTGCTCGCGGGCGCAGATCGTCGATCCGAAGCTCGTGTACTTCCGCACGGTGCCGAAGTTCGAGACCGCGGCGCCCGAGCTCCAGTGGCTCGCGCGCAGTGTCTTCGTCGGTATCGGCGAGCGCTTTCCGACCGAGGTCGTCGTCCGCTTCTACCGGCTCGAGTAACGTCTAGCGAAAGGGGCCGCATGGACAAGAAACGCGGGATCTCTCGCCGCAGCTTGCTGCGCGACACAGCGGCCGCGGCTGCCGGCGGCGCGGCGCTGCTCGCGCAAACGCGTGCGGCGCTCGGCCAGCCGCCGGCCGTCGTGACGCGCAGCCGCTTCCGAGCGTGGATCTCGCGCGGCGACGGGCCGGGGCGCACGACGTTGCAGGAAGCGGCATTGCGGCCGATCACGGGCCGCCAGGTGCTCGTGCGCACCGAGGCCACGAACCTGTGCTACACGCTCGTGCCGGCCGTGCTCGGCCTCGCGCCGCCGCAGCCGGCGACGGGCGCGCAGGCGCCGCCGGCAGCACCGGCCGCCGGCGGTCTCGCTCCGCCGCCGAGCCAGCGGCGCACCAACGACATGGCCATGATCCAAGGCCACGGCGGCGTCGGCGTCGTCGAAGCCGTGGGCCCGGAAGTGCGCCGCGTGCAAGTCGGCGACCGCGTCTGCGTCTCGGGCACGCCGCACTGCGGCGCGTGTTATCGGTGCCTGCGCGGCCGCTCCGACATGTGCCAGTTCCTGAGCGCGATCGGCCCCGACGACCTCGTCGCGATCGCGGATCTCGCCGACGGCACGCCCGTGTATCAGAACTCGCACATCGGCGGTCTCGCCGAGGTCATGGTCGCGTTCGAGGAGTGGGTCGTACCGATCTTCACGACGAAGCCGGCCGCCGAGGTCGGCATGGTCTGCGGCTGCACGAGCGTCGCGGGCTTGGGCGCGACGACCGCGCACGGGCTCGTCGCGATCGAGCCGGCCTCGAGCGTCGCCATCGTCGGCTGCGGGCCGATCGGCCTCTCCGCCGTGCAAGGCGCGCGGATCGCGGGTGCGACGACGATCATCGCGATCGACCCGATCGCGGCGCGTCGCCGAGTCGCGCTCGAGGTCGGCGCGACGCACGCGCTCGATCCCAATGCCGAAGGCGACGGGCTCGTCGACAAGGTGCGCTCGCTGACGACGCTGGCCGACGGACCGGCTCTGGGCCGGCGGGCGCAACTTCGGCGGCCGCCGCCCGGGCTCGGGCGCCGACTTCGTCATCGAAGCCGCAGGGCTTGACGCCGTAGCGCCGCGCGCCGAGCGTGGGCCGGATCCGACGGGCGTACTCGGCGATGCAGCAGGCATATCGCATGACGGCCCTCGGCGGGCACCTCGTCACGACGGGCTTGATCCGCGGCGACATCGCGCTGCCGGGCAATCTGTTCTCGTTCGGGGGCGTGACCCATCACAGCGGCCAGGCCGGCGGCTGTAGCCCGATGCGCGACATCCCGCGGTTCGTCGAATTGCTCGAGAGAGGGCGCTTCGACGCGCGCGCGCTCGCGACGGGCGTCGTGCCGCTCGAGCGCATGCTCGAGGGCTACGAGCAGGTCGCGTACCGCACGACGATCACGGGAATCATGACGGTGTCGTGAGCGCGGCCAGCACGGCGAGCCACAGGCCCGCCGTCACAGCCAAAAGGGGACAGATTTATTTTCTGCGCAAATAGAACTGCCCCCTCTGGGGGCGAAGGGCGCGGAAAATAAATCTGTCCCCTTTTGGCTGCAGCGCAACATAAAACCCACGGATTTCCTCGAGATCCGGCCGCGACTTGGCCGCGAGTATAGGCAGAGTACAATCGGAATGTCCCGCTGCGGGTGGCGTCGATGGTGCGAGCCTCGCTCCTCGGTATCGTCGTTCTCGTTGCGACCGCAACGGCCGCGGCTGCGGCCCCGCGCCAACCTGCGTTCGATGAGGCCGCGCTCGTCTCGGGCAGCGTGCTCGAGCTCGCGCCGCCGCCCATTCCGGTAGTCGTCCCGACGCCCGACGAGGCCTTTGCGCTCGACGCGGATATGCACGCGTTCGTGGCGCCGCTTCAGGCGCTGCGCGATCCGCGCCGGAGAATGTTCGCGTTGATCGAAGCCATGGAAGGGCGCGGCATGTTCTCGCTCGAGTACGCCGAGGTCACGCGCACGGTGAGCGGCACGTTCCACGACCGGCAGGGGAACTGCCTGTCGTTCACGATGCTGTTCGTCACGCTCGCTCGCGCCTTGGATCTTTCTGCGAGCTATCGGAGCGTCGACGTGCCGCCGACGTGGTCGTACGACGGCACCGTCGTCGTTGCGAACCACGTGAACACGGCCGTGCGCACCGGCGGCGGGGACGAGACGGTCGTCGACTTCAACATTCGCCCGTATGAAAGCAACCAGCACAGTCGCCGCGTCAGCGATTCTTACGCGCTCGGGCTCTTCTATACGAACTTGGGCGCCGAGGCGATCCTGAGAGGCGACTACTACGCGGCGCTCGTTTACTTGCGTGAGGCGGCCGGCGTGCACCCGGACATCGCGGGCATCTGGGTAAATCTGGGCGTGGTGTACGCGCGCCATGGGAAGTACGAGCACGCGGAAGCCGCGTATTTACGCGCGCTCGAGGCCGACTACAATGAGCCGTCGGCGCTCACGAATCTCGCGCTCGTGTACAAGGCGCTCGGCGAGACAGAGCTGGCGGACGAGTATCGCGAGCGCGTCCAGGGTTATCGCGAGCGCAATCCTTACTATCACTTCGGGTTGGCCACGCGCGCCTACGAGCAGCAGCAGTTCGCGGATGCGTTGACGTCGGTGCGAAGAGCCTTGCGCTTGAAGCCCGACGAGCACGACTTCTACGCCCTGCGCGGCGAGGCGCAGGCGGCGCTCGGCAAGGCGCGCGAAGCGTCGCGCAGCTTCGAGCTGGCGCGCGAGTACGCGGAAGTCGAGCAGCTGCGTGCTCAGTCACGCACCGCGTTCGGCGGACTGGCGGTGCGGTAGCGCGTCAGTCTTGAGGATCGAGGCGGCGGAACCTCTGCACGCGCTGCCCGGTGTTGACCTCGGTGGTATAGACGTTGCCTTGCGAGTCCACGGCGACGTTGTGCACGACGTGGAACTGCCCCGCATAGCGCCCGGGCCGGCCGACGCGCGCGAGCACGGCGTTCGTCGCGCGCTCGACGATGCGCAGCTCGTTGTTCACGCCGTCGACCATATAGATGAATCGCTGCGCCGCATCGGGCGAGAACGCGAGCTCCGACACGGAGCCCGAGAGCAGCGTGTCGCGCTCGAAGAACGCCTCCGAGACGAACGTGCCGTTCTTGCGGAAGATCTGCACGCGGTTGTTGACGCGGTCGCAGACGTAGACGAGCCCATCGCGCGCCGGCCGCACGCAGTGCACGGGGTTGCCGAACTGCCGCGACGGCGGTGCAGCCGGGTCGTAAGCGGGCGTCGGCTCGTCGCTCGGCCGCTCGCCGTACGCGCCCCAGTGGCGCTTGTACGCGCCCGTCTCGCGAGTCGAACACGATGACGCGGCGATTGCGGTAGCCGTCGGCGACGTAGACCTCGCGGGCCGCGACGTCGACGTGGAGGTCGGCCGGGCTGCCGAGATTCGCCGTGTCGTTGCTGCCTTTCGATTGCCCGCTGCGGCCGATCTGCAGAAGGAACTTGCCGTCGAGCGTGAACTTGAGAATCTGCGAGTCTTCGTCGCCGTTGCCGGCGAGCCAGACGGAGTCGGTCTCATCGACGAAGATGCCGTGCTCGCTCGCGGGCCACTCGTAACCCGAGCCCGGCCCGCCCCACGCGCGCACGAGGTTGCCCGACTGATCGAACACGAGCACGGGCGGCGCGGCGACGCAGCAGTTGCCGAGCGGCGGATTCTGCGCGGCGCCGAGCTCGCGCTCGCTGAGCGAGGCGGGGCGCTGCACGATCCAGATGTGGTCGCGCGCATCGACGGCGACGCCGGAGACTTGGCCGAGCAGCCAGTTGTTCGGCAGCGGCTTCGGCCAGAACGCGTCGACCTGGAGCTGCGGCACGCGCGGCGCCGGTTCCTGCGCGCCGGCTGCGCTCGCGACGAGCGCTACGAGCAAGACGAGGGCGCGCGTCGGTCGCATGTGCGTAAGCCTTGTCCCCCGGTTGGAAGTCGCGGCTTGATAGTCGCACGGCGAGCCGAGCCCGTGAAGGCGGTTCGGCGGGCGACGCGGGCCGCGAGAGTCGCGGCCCGCCGCTAGCGCTAGTGTCTCCCGCGCTGGATCGTTCCCTCGATCTCATAGAAGGCCATTCCCTGAATCGGCGCGGTGGCCGGTCCGCCGCCCGCCCACGAGCTGGCTGCATAGAAAACAGTGTTCATAGCCGTAAACGTTGCACTGCCGCTCGCATTCTTGAACCTCCCCGTTCCCCCGGTAAATGTGAGCGTACCGGCAGATGGCGCCCAACTGTGGGCGTTGGCAGGGCCCGTGGGGGCTACATCGTAGGTCGCCTCCAGAATGTCTCCGTTAGGAGCTGTCAATGTGAGGCAGCCGTGAAAGACGCCGCCGCCTCCAGTCTTGAAGAGCGTGAACGAGAGGGGGCCCATCGAGCTGGAACCGTTGCCGTGGGCCTCTAGGTCGCGAGCCCCTGCCGGCCCTCCGCAATAACTCACCGCAGCCGTGTTGGGCAGCGTCGAGAACGCCACTGCAAACGATCCCCGCAAGGGCCACCCGTCGGCGAAAGCCGCCTGGGGCGCAAGACCGGCAATCATTGTGGCTAGCGCCACGAACCCTAGAAAGCGTTTCATTTTGGTTTCCTTCGATACGGCTGGATTTGGAATCGGCCGGAGAAACACGTCTCCAGGCTGGTCACCAACGTTGAGAACGTTCGCGAAAAGACTCTTGGTTGCCGGCTCAAAGGAGCTAAAACGTTCTAATATCTCCTCAAACGGAGCGATAACCGTGGAGCAAGAGCCGTGATCTATCGATTCGGTGGATTTGAGCTCGAGCCGGAGCGCCGCTCCCTCCGCTCAACGGAGAGCGCCCAACCCGTCGCTCTGACCGGCAAGCTCTTCGACGTCTTGGTCTATCTCATCGAGCATCGAGGGCACCTCGTCGAGAAGCGCGAGTTGCTCGAAGCCGTTTGGCCCAATGTGATTGTCGAGGAGGCCAATCTCCCGCAGACGATCTCCATGCTCCGGCGCGCGTTGGGGGAAAACTCCCGAGCGCATGAATACATCGCGACCATCTCAGGGCGCGGCTATCAATTCGTCGCGGCGGTCGAGGTCGTGGGTGTTGAGAAGGCACGAAGCGGGCTCGACGCATTGGGCGAGTCGCTGCTCGACTCGCCCGAACCGCCGAGCGCCGCGGCTGCAAGGCCACCCTGGCAACCCGCGCGCCTGTTCGCGACCGCGCTCGCAGGCGCGCTGGTCGCCGGTACCGTCGTCTATGCGTTGACGCGGCCGGCCGTGCTGCCGCCACCGCCGGTGTCGCAGTACCTCGTGACTCCGTCGGCGACCGCGCCAATCTCGAGTCTCGGCGGCGTCGACCTCGCGATCTCGCCCGATGGCACGCGCCTCGCGTATTTCAGCCGGAACGGACAGAGCGATCGATACAGACTCTATGTTCGCGATTTCGACGAGCTCGACGCACGGATCGTTCCGGGAATCGAGGTTACGCTGAGCGCAGGCGAAGCCGGCCACCCGTTTTTCTCTGCCGACGGCGAGTGGATCGGATTCCGGTCGCCCGGCCAAGGAATCATGCGCGCGGCGGTCGGCGGCGGACCACCGCTCAAGATGCTCGATGAGCAACCAACGTTTCTGGATGCGGCTTGGGGCGCCGACGACGCGCTGATTGTCTCGTCGACCTTCGGCTTGGTCCGCGCATCGGCGAGTGGGGGCGGGACGCCCGAGTTGCTTGCCGGCGCGACGGAGTCCGGTGGTGCGGTTTACGTTGCGCCGGTGCTCCTGCCGGACGGCCGCGCGGTGCTGTTTACGCTCATCGAAGGCAATGCAGAGCGTGTGGCCATCCTCGACTTGGAGACACGTGAGCAAAGAGTGCTCATCGAAGACGGGCAGAACGCTTCGTATGCCGCGACGGGCCACATCGTGTATGCGCGTGGCACGACGCTGATGGCGCAGCCGTTCGATGTCGATCGGCTTGTCGTCACGGGTGAGCCCGTCGTAGTGCTGGAGGGCGTCCAGAATCCCGGCGTGAATACGGCGGCAGACTATGCGCTTTCCGCAAGCGGGACGCTCGTCTACGTCCCGGGTGGCGCGGCGACCGCCGCGCGTGCGCTCGTATGGGTGGATCGCACCGGCCGCGTCACCGCGCAAGCCGTAAGCGAGTCGGTGGAATTCCCGCGCGAGCCCCGCCTGTCGCCGGACGGCCGACGACTCGTCGTAACGGCGGGCCGCTTCAACGACGGCGACCTCTGGATCTACGATCTCGAGGGTCGGCCGCCGATCCTGCTCGCCGATGTGGGTGACAACCAATACGCGACCTGGAGCCCCGACGGCGCGCAAGTCGCCTTCATCTCGAATCGCGGCGGTTCCTATGATCTCTACATCGCGCCGGCCGACGGCAGCGTCGCTGACCCGTTGCCCCTGCGCGCCGGCGGCTTGAGTGCGCCTCCGGTCGCCTGGTCGCCCGACGGTGACCTGATCTTGAACCGCGGCGCTGTCGATTTTTCGGGGGACATCGTGGCGACTCGAGCCGAGCCCGAAGGTGAGCTGCGCGACGTCGTGGTGACCAAGGATTCGGAGTTCAACCCCGCACTATCGCCGAACGGCCGCTGGCTGGCGTACGCAAGTGATCGAGCAGGCCGCGTCGAAGTCTCGGTCAAGCGCTATCCCGATGGCGTCCCCGTCCGGGTTTCCCGGGACGGTGGCGTCGAGCCTCGCTGGTCCGCCGATGGGCGGGAGCTCCTTTACCTCCAGGGCGACGCGATGATGGCAGTTGTAGTTGCGGCCGAGGCTGACGCGGGATTGTCCTTCGACCCGGCCGTGCAGCTCTTCGCCGTGCCGTCTCTATTCAGAGACTCGAGCGTGAGCAGCCATACCTATGATCTCGCTCGCGACGGCCGTTTTCTGATGATTCAGCGATCCGCAAGCGCGACCGACGCTGACGGCTCATCGAGCATCGTGGTCGTAGAGAACTGGTTCGAGGAGCTGAAGCGACGCGTGCCGACGCGCTAATCGGCGCAGCGGAGCGCGCGTCCGGTGACGAGCGGGCGACGGCTCGTCCTGTTCACCGTCGTGCTCGGATGGCCTGAAGGTAGTTGTCCGCGAGCGGCTGGTGCTTGGCTGACTGCCGCGCGCGCTCGAGGAACGGGACAGCGTCGGCGTAGCTCTGCTGGCTGTAGTGCGCGATCCCGAGCCATAGCTGCGCATTGCCGGGATCCTTGAGCTGGCCCTTGTCGATCCCTCGCTGAATGGCCGCGATGGCCGCCGGCCAGTCCTCGCGTTGCGCCTGCACCTCGCCCAGCCGGACAAACGTCTCGCCGTTCGGCGCAAGCTCGGCCGCGCGTTGCAGCGGCGTGATCGACCTGTCGAGCTCGCCCGCCGCGATCCAGCAGTTAGCCAATTTCTCGTACAGCTTTTCGTCGAGCGTCACGAGCCGCCTTTCGATCGCGGTTTCGAGCACCTGTGCACCGCGATACGGCACGTCGTTGAACAACAGCAAGTCGGCGAGCCGGCGAACCTCGGCGTCCTCCGTCACGAGCCCGACGTTGTACGCGAGTTGCATGACGGCGAGCCCGTTCGCGTAGTCCTCCATCTGGACGTAGACCGAGGAGAGCTGCGTCCAGTAGGTCTTCTTGTCCGGAGCTGCCTCGACCAGCTGCTGCAAGACCGGAATCGCCTCTCGATATGCCTCGCGTTGCAGATACAGCGCCGACAGCATGCTGAGCCAGCTCTCGTTCGGCTTCGCCGGATCCATGAGCTCGACGGCTTTCTTTGCCGGCGGCAGCGCTGCCGCGAAGTCCTCGAGTTGGTAGTGGGCCATGGCGAGCAGGTAGTACGCAGCCGAGTTCGGGGTGGCTGCGGTCTTGAACCATTCCTCGAGAGCCGCGGCCCCTTCGCGCCACTGCTCTCCCTGAATGAAGAGCTGCGCAAGCAGATAGCGGGACTCGTCGATCTGCTGGGTGTTCAAGCCCCCCGAGTCGATGGCTTTCTGGAGGTGCCCGCGAGCTTCCTCGTACCGCTCCTGCGCATACGAGATGTTGAACGAGATTCGCTCGACGGTGCCGCGCTCGTAGGGGCTCAACTTGTCGAGCGGAAGCGTGGAGATCTTCTGGGAAGCCCCGGAATAGTTCTCCGCATTCAGGAGCTCGATGGCTTCGTTGAGAATCCTGCCCGTCTGCGCGTCGATGTCCGTCGACGGAGCCGCGGCCTCCGCCTCCGCATTGCGGGCGCCGGCTCGGCTCGTACCTTGCTGCGACACGTTCTGGCCCTGGCCCGGCTGCTGGCCGAGGGCCGGCGCACCGAGCGACAGGCCAATGGCGAGAGCAGCGCTCGTAATGACCGAACGCAATGGTCTGTTCGCTTGCTGCATGGCCCTACCTCTGCTCATTGGCGCCAATACATACCCGTTAAAGGCATGCTAGCCTTGCGGTTAAAGGTACGTCAACGACGGCCGTGCAGTTCGTAACGTCCGGTGCGGTTCGGCCGCTGCGGACGCGCCCGGGCTCGCCCAAGAAAGGCGAGCCGCGTGCTACGCTCGCGCACCATGCAGCAACGCAAGCTCGGCCAGTCGCCGCTCGCCGTCACGCCGCTCGCCTTGGGCGGCAACGTGTTCGGCTGGACGGCCGACGAGCCGACCTCGTTCGCGATCCTCGATGCGTTCGTCGCGCACGGCGGCAACGCGATCGACACCGCCGACGGCTATTCGTACTGGGTGCCCGGGCACCACGGCGGCGAGAGCGAGACCGTGATCGGCCGATGGCTCAAGAAGCGCGGCCGGCACGACGACGTCGTCATCGGCACGAAGGTCGGCTGGTGGGAGAAGCGCAAGGGCCTCGGGCGCGCCAACATCATCGAGGGCTGCGAAGACTCGCTGCGACGGCTCGGCGTCGAGACGATCGATCTCTATTGGCTGCACCGCGACGACGAGCACACGCGCGCCCGACGAGTATCTCGGCGCGCTCGACACGCTCGCTCAAAGCCGGCAAAGTGCGCGCCGTCGGCGCCTCGAACTTCGGCGTCGCGCGCTTCAAGGCGCGCGCTGCAGTGAGAGCAAGCGGAAGCAGCTTGGTCGCGTTCGTCGCGCAGCAGCCCGAGTACAGCTTGCTGAACCGCGACATCGAGAAAGACCTGATGCCGCTCTGCGCGCGCGAGGGCATCGGCGATCCTGCCGTACTACCCGCTCGCGAGCGGCTTCCTGACGGGCAAGTACCGCACGGCCGCCGACAAGACGAAGAGCGTGCGCGGCGGCGGCGCCGTCAAGCATCTCGACGGCAAGGGCAAGCCCGTGCTCGCGGCGCTCGACGCCGTCGCGGCGCGTCACGGCGCGACCTGCGCGCAGGTCGCGCTCGCGTGGGTCATGGCGAAGCCGGCGATCGCGGCGCCGATCGCGAGCGCGACGTCGGTCGCGCAGATCACGGAGCTCATGGGCGCGCTCGAGCTCACGCTCACGGCCGCCGACATCGCCGAGCTCGACGCGCGAGCGCATGAAGCGTCAGCATGGCGAGCGGGTTCGTCGTGCGCTCGGCTGCTGCTCTGTGAGCGCGCTGCCGCTCGCGCGAGCGCCGAGCAGCGCAATCCGTTCGAGAGCGACGAAGTGGCGATCCGCATCGGCGCGGCGCTGTTCGCGGCGCGCTGCGCCGCTCTGCCACGGACCCGACGCGAAGGGTCAGCTCGGCCCCGATCTCACGCAGCGCTGGGCGCGCGGCGAGACCGACGAGAGCGCGTTCCTGATCATCCGCAACGGCGTGCCCGGCAGCAGCATGCCGCCGAACTCTGCGCCCGATAACGAGCTCTGGGCCATCGTCGCGCATCTACGCAGCATCAGCGTCATGCCGCCGCTCGTAGAGCACGGGCGACGCGAGCCGCGGCCGCGCGCGTGTTCGCGGAGCGAGTGCTCGGCTGTCATCAGGTACGCGGCGAGGGTGGGGCGCTCGGCCCGGATCTCACGAGCATCGGCGCCGACGCGCTCGCGCGCCGCGTTGACGGCCGCGCTGCGCGACCCGAGCGCCACCGTCGCGCTCGGCTTTCGCGGCGTCACGGTCGAGACGCGGCGCGGCGAGCGCGTCGAAGGCGTCGTCAAGAGCGAGGACGCGTTCTCGCTGCAGGTCGTCACCGTCGACGGCGAGCTGCGCGCGTTTCGCGAAGCGCGAGCTCGCGCGAGCTCACGCGCAGCACGGAGTCGTTGATGCCGGTCTTCGACGCGAGCCGCTTGAGCGATGCCGCGCTCGAAGATTTGCTCGCATATCTCGGCACGCTGCGCGGAGCGCGAGCGAACCCATGAGGCCCGAATTCATGCGAAGAGTACCGATGCGTTGGTTGTCGATTCCGTGCTGCATTGCTGACCGCTTCCGCCGCGCTCGCGCAGACGGCGCGAGGGCCCGGCGTCCGGCGTCACGGCCGCCGACATCGCAGCCGGGCTTGCGGACCCGACGCGCTGGCTCACGTTTTCGGGCGACTACAGCGGTGCAGCGGCACAGCCCGCTGAAGCAGATCACGCCGCGTAACGTGGATCGGCTTAAGCGCCGCAGTGGACGTTCCAATCCGGCACCTACGCGCGCGGCCGCGGCTTCGAGACGACGCCGCTCGCGCTCGACGGCGTGCTGTACGTGACGGGCGCGAACGGCTACGCCTGGGCCATCGACGCGCGGACCGGCCGGCCGTTCTGGGAGTATCGGCGCACGTTGCCGGACAATCTCACGTACGGCGCCAGCGCGCCCGTGAACCGCGGCTTCGGCATCTTGGGCGAGCGGCTGTTCCTGGTCTCGCAGGACGCGCACTTGGTCGCGCTCGATCGGCGCTCCGGCGTCGTGCTCTGGGACGTCGAGCTCGCGGACTATCGCATCGGCTACGCGGCGACGCTGGCGCCGCTCGTCGTCGACGACAAGGTCATCGTCGGCATCTCGGGCGGCGAGTACCCGACGCGCGGCTTCGTCGACGCCTACGATCCCGCGACCGGCGCGCGGATCTGGCGCCTCTACACCGTGCCCGCACCCGGCGAGCCGGGCAGCGACACCTGGCCGAACGACGCAGAGCGCGGCGCGCGGCGGCGGCGGGACGTGGATGACGGGCAGCTACGACCCGAGCCTCGGTCTGCTCTATTGGGGCACGGGCAACCCGAACCCCGACCTTTCACGGTGCGGATCGCAGCGGCGACAATCTCTACACGGACTCGTTGCTCGCGATCGAGGCGGCCACCGGCAAGCTGCGCTGGCACTATCAATTCACGCCGCACGACACGCACGACTGGGACTCGAACCACGTGCCCGTGCTGGCGACGCTGCCGTGGCAACGGCGGCGAACGGCGCGTCGTCATGGTCGCGAATCGTAACGGCTTCTTCTACGTGCATCGATCGCGTGACGGGCGAGCTCTTGCTCGGCAAGCCCTATCACGGCGACGACGTGGGCGCGCGAGATCGGCGCCGACGGCCGGCCGATCGTGCTGAACGACGACGGCAGCGGCGGTTGCTTACCCGACGCGTGGGGCAGCACGAACTTCAATCCGCCGTCGTACGACCCGAGGCTTCGACTGTTCTTCGTCAGCGCGCGCGAGACGCTGCGCGACGTTCCACGGCGAGGCGCCGCAATTCGTGCCGGGGCAGAACACGGCCGGCGGCGTCGTGTGGGCCGATCGCGACAAGGCGTTCGGCGCGTTGCGCGCGATCGACGTCACGACCGGCGACATGAGGTGGGAGTTTCGTTATCCGCAGCCGAACCTGGCGGGCGTCATGAGCACGGCCTCGGGGCTCGTGTTCTCGGGCGATCAGGAAGGCAACTTCATCGCGTTCGACTCGGCGTCCGGCGAGGAGCTCTGGCACTACCAGACCGGCACGTCGATCTGGGGCGCGGCCGCGATGACGTACATGCTCGACGGCCGCCAGCAGGTGCTGATTCCGTCGGGCTCCGTGCTGTTCTCGTTCGCGCTGCCCGACGACTGACGCGCGGCTACTTGAGCTCGAGCTCGACGAGCTCGATGCGCGTGCTTCCGACGTTGCGCACGGCGCGCGTCGTGCCCGCTTCCTGCCAGTAGAGCTCGCCGTGGCGCGGCGCCATCGCCCGGTCGGGCGCGCCGGGAACGCTTTCCACGAGCTCGCCGCCCTCGACGACGACGCGAACGCCGGGTGCGCCCTGCGTGATCGCGGGCGCCGCTTGCCCGGGCTCGAGCACGAGCCGCCACGCGCGTACCCGCTCGTTGTCGAGCTCTTGCGTGTAGCCTTGCCCGCGCATGCCCGGCGAGAAACGGCCCGGCGCTCGGGTAGAGCAACTCCACAACGATGTTGTGGAACGGCGACTCGCCTTGCACGGTGCCGGAGTGAACGAGCGGGTCGCGCGCGTACGGCGTAAACGAGACGGTGCCGCGCGGTCGGGCCTGACTAGGGATCGGTTCAGCGCCGAGAGTCTGATTCGTGCGGGCCGAGTCGCTCATGAGCACCGCGATCGTGTCGAGTGAGTGGCGGTGGTAGCCGGAGCTGCGTTGCGACGGGATCAGCACGTTCAGCACCGTGACGAGCTCGTTGCTGAACACCGGTACGTGATACGGCGCCGCCTCGACGGGCACGACGGTGGGTGTACCGTTCTGCGCGGCAGCGAGCGACGCGTAGGTGAGCACGAGCAACGAGCAGAGCAACCGGCGCGCCATGGCATCCCTCCCGATGTGAACGTTCGCATCATAGCGCGCGAAGGCGCCGCGCTCGACGTTACGCGACGACGAGGTTGCGGCCGCCGTTCTTCGCTTGGTAGAGGCGCACGTCGGCGCGGTTCAGCAGCCGCTCCGGGGACGGGTCGGCCCGGTATTCGGCGATCCCGAAGCTGATCGTCACGCCGGAAGCGAGGCCGAGCTGTGCCCAGTTGCCGCTCTCGACGGCGGCACGCAGCTCCTCGCAGATCACGCGCGCGTCGCGCAGCTCGGTGCTCGGGAAGCAGAGCAGGAACTCTTCGCCGCCGTAGCGCGCGAGCACGTCGCTCGCGCGGCTGCGCTCGCGAAGCGTGGTGGCGACAGCGCGCAGTACCGCGTCGCCGGTCGCGTGCGAGTGCAGGTCGTTGACGCGTTTGAAGAAATCGATGTCGGCGAGGGCGATCGTGAGCGGGCGCCGCTCGCGCCGGCAAGTCTCGAGCTCGCGCGCGAGGTACTCGTCGGCATAGCGCCGATTGAACAATCCCGTCAGATTGTCGCGCGTGGCTTGCAGCTCGAGCTCGCGCGTCTTCTCTTCGAGCTTCTGCGTTCGCTCGGCGACGATGAGCTCGAGCTTGTGGCGCATGTCGGCGAATTGCCGCAGCGCGAGCATGCCGACGCTGAGCACGGCCAGCGTCAGCACGAGCACCTCGGGTTCCATCGTGTTGTAGATCAGCGCGACGAGGACCGCCGTAGCGCCGGCGCCGAGCTCGAGCGCATAGGAGAACCGGTTGAAGAACCCCGAGAGACTGCGCCGGCCGAGCCGGTACAGCACGAGCATGCCGACGTCGTTCAAGACTTGCATGCCGAGCACGAGGACGAGCACGGCGACGACCGTCGAGCCCGTCAGGCTCGTCAGCGGCACGGGCCCTCCGAGCGAGGAGTAGGCTGCGCCGGCGCCGAGAGTGATCGACGCCATGAGGCCCGAGTTGTTGAGCGCGGCATACGCGACACCGCGCGGCGGCATGCCTTTCCAGAGGCGGTGCCACGGATAAACGAAGGAGGCGAGGCCGTTGATCAGCGCGGCCGGCACCGGCCCGAGCACGAGGATGCTCGCGACCTGCGCGACCCGATCGAAGGAGTAGTAGCCCAGGTTCGGATGCTGGTAGCCGACGCTGATCGTGAAGAGGCCATAAAGAAAGAAGAACGCCGCGGCCGCGAGCTCGGCGCCGCTCTGCGGCAGGGCGTCGCCGCGCGCGAGCGCGAAACCGACGAGCGCCCACGCGGACGTGAATAGTGCGCCGACGTAAATGGCCTGGCCGCGCGTCCAGCGTGGGGCGGGCGGCGGCCGCGCTGCTTCCGGCCGTGGGTCCATGCCGCGGACGATACCACGGAGGGTCAGTCGGCTCCGGGGGTGGCCGGCGAGGGTGCGACGTGGTTCTCGTTGCCGATCGCGTCGGCGAGAAGGCCGACCGAGAGTGCGTAGCGGAACGCCGGGTTGTAGCGCATCAGCGAGCAGAAGTTGCGGTAGACGAGCCAGCCGCGATCGTCGCCGAGGTCGCCGACGACCAGCGCCGCCGGCAGGTTGCGCGTCGGGCAGGTCGCTGCCGTCGGCGCTACGCGCGCCGAGCGTTTGCCAGTCGCGAAGGCCGCGGAACGCTCCCAAGCTCTCGTAGTTGCGGCAGACCCGGGGCGGTGTCGCGCCGTCGGCCATCGGCGCCGCGAGCGTCTCTTCACCGCCGGCCGGTAACGCCACTTCGCGGCCCCACGTCTGGTCGGCGCGCCAGCCCGTCCTCTGCAAATAATGCGCGACGGAGGCGATGACGTCGGGGCCGACGTTCCAAAGATCGATGCGCCCGTCCTTGTCGTGATCGACGGCGACCTCGAGCACGTTCGTCGGCGTGAACTGCGGCACGCCGAGCGCGCCGGCCCACGAGCTCTTCATCTCGTCCGGCGTCGCCCAACCCTTGTCGACGATCTCGAGCGCGGCCAGGAGCTGCGCGCGAAACTGCGCGCCGCGCCGCCCGTCGAACGCGAGCGTCGCGACGACGTCGAACAGCGGCTCGTCGATCGGGTACGTGCCGTAATTGCTCTCGAGCCCGATGATCGCGACGATGAAGCGCGGCTGCACGCCGTAGTCCGCTGCGACGCGCCGGATCATCTCGCCGTGCTCGGCCATCAGCGCTTTGCCGCGCTCGATGCGTTGCGGGCTCACGCGGCGCAGATACGTTTCGTAGGTCAGGACGAACTCGGCTTGCGATCGATCCGCTTGGACGGCCTGGCGATGGATGCGGATGTTCGGCAGCACGGCGTCGACCGTCTCGGCGCGGATGCCGCGCTCGAGAGCGCTGCCGCGAACCTCGCTCAAGAACGCTTGAAAAGCAGCCTCGTCGGCGTCGATGTCCGTGGCTGGCGGTGGCGCGACGTCCTGTGCGAGGGCGGCCAACGAGATCAATGACGCAAGCCACGCGAAGGCGGTTCTCATGACGGAACGCCGGACAACGTGCGTAGCATCACGGCACGTAGATCGCGGCGAGTGCGGCGCTCAATGCAAGCGAGTAGAAGAAGCCGACGACGGCGCACCGCCACAGGGTGCCCCAGATCGTCGTGGCATAGACGCGGCGGAACGCCAGCAATGCGTAGACCACGGACCAAAGTAACGTCGCCCAGACCACGAAAGTAGAGAGATAGGGGATCTCCCCGACAGCATCGAACAGCGTATTGAGCGCGTCGACGAGAAACCACATCGCGTGCACGTGCAGAGCGAAATACAGGTGCTGCGGGTAGTTGAGCCCGCTCTGACGGCGCACGAGCATGACGAGCGCCGCAAACACCGGCACGAGCACGAACATTGCACGCTGCAGCCCTTCGCCGAGGTTCTCCGCAACAACCGCGCGCCTGATTTCCTCGCCCCTCTGTAGATCGGCGGGAGCGGCTTCCTCGCCGGGCGAGGTGGTTATGGTGACGTTGGGGCTAACGAACCCGTCTGGACTCACGGCCCCCATGGCGAAGGCGAGAACGCTGAACACTAGATACAGGCGCAGCGGCGAGACATAGCTGGCCCGCCGTCCCGCAATCATTTCCTGCGTCAGGGCCCCCGGCCGGGTCACGAGCAATCGCACCGTGCCCACGATTCTGCCGTCGAGGTTGAACAGCTCGTTCGCGGCCTCGCGCAAGAAGTGCCCGATCGTCGGGTTCAGCGGCGCCGCCTTCTGGCCGCAGGCCGCGCAATAGCGGCCCGTGCGCGGTACCGCGCAGTTCGGGCAGTGGTCGCCGGGCTCGAGGGTGGCGGCGTCGGTCATGGAGCAGCGCGGCGTGCTTCGATCTCGATGACGATCTCGACGTCGTCGCCGACGAGGTTGTCTGCAACGCCGTACGTCATGCCGAATTCGCTGCGCTTCAGAGTGCCGCGCGCCGATACGCCCATGACTTCGGCGCGGTCGCCCATCGGGTACGGTGCGCTCTTGTTCAACGTAGCCTCGAGCGTCAGCGGCCGCGTCGCGCCGAGCAGCGTGAGCGCGCCCGTCACGGCGAACGTGCGCTCGCCCGTGCGCCGCGCGCTCGCGGCCGTGAACGTCATCTCGGGATGCGCTGCGCTGTCGAGGAAGTCGCCGCTCTTCAAGTGCCGGTCGCGGGCCTCATGGTGGGTGTCGACGCTGGCGGTCGCGACGACGACCCGCAGCGACGACAACGTGCCGCTCTCGTCATCGAATGTGTAGCCGCCGCTTGCGCGCAGGAACTGGCCGAGCGTCTTCGCGTAGCCGACGTGCTCGACGAGGAACGCCACGGTCGTATGCGCGGGGTCGAGCTCGTAGCGCGCAGGCTCGGCGGCCGCCATGCCCGAGGCGCCGGCCGCGAACAACACGCTGAGCTTCGTCCACCGCATGACGTCCATGATACAGGCGCGCCCTAGCGGCAAGCCTCGGTGCAGTCCTCGAGGCTCAAGAGCTCGACGCGCCGAAACTGGATCGGATGGCTCTCGCTTTGCAGCGAGATATAGCCGCGCGTGAGCGGCATCCCGTCGGGCTTCGCTGCGGGGTCGTGGCCGTTGACGTTGCCGCCGCCGTACGTGACGCCGCCGTACTCGATGACGGGCAGGCCGTCGATGTAGTGCACGATGCGCTCGTCGCCGAGCACGAGCACGTCGGCCGTGACCCAGGCGTCGCCGTCGATCGTCGGCGCGGCGGCGCGAATGCAATGCGAAGCATCGGGCGCGCCCGCGTACACGAGGCGCGTGCCGGGCGAGCAGACGTTGCCCGTCGGCCGCGCGTTGCCGTCGCCTAGACCCCCGAGGAACTGGACTTCGATCGAGATCGGGAAATCCTGGTCGCGCCGCATCGTCTCGGGCGCCTGCGAGTGCACCATGACGCCGCTGTTGCGCACGGCCCAGTCCGGCGCTTCGGGGGCTTGCGCGCCGACGAAACGGTACTCGATGCGCAGCCGATAGTGCGAGAACGGCTCCGCGAAGAAGAGATGCCCGAACTGCTCGGCGAACGTGTCGTAACCGTCGTACGCGACTTCGAGCAACCCGTCGCGGACGCGGAACGTGTCGGCGTAGTTGTCGCCGAGGTCGTGCCGGCGGATCTTCGGCGTCCAGCCCGTCAGGTCGCGGCCGTTGAAGAGCGCCCGCCAGTCGTCGGCGCCGTAGCCCGTCTGATCGAGCCCGTAGCGCTCGACGACGGGCCCGAGCGCAGCCGATGCGAGGAACGCGACGAGCTCGCGCGCGGCCGCGGGGCTCTCCGCGCCCGCCGCGATGCCGGCCGAGAACGTGCTCACGCGCTGCACCTCGTCGGGCAGCGGGCCGACGTAATCGATGCCTTCGATGGTCACGAGCTCGCTGATCTGCTGGAAGCCGATCTCGGCGTCGCCGCGCGCGACGACGGCGCCGACGCGCTCGCTCTCGATGCGCCGGCCCTTGGCCGCGATTTCCTCGGCGAGGCCGAGCTTTGGGAAAAGCTCTGTCGCGAGATACGTGCCGCTGACGCTCGCCGAGTACGCGATCGAGCGCGCGTCGCGCACCGTGCGCACGAGCGCGTCGACGGAGGAGATGTCCGGCTGCGGCGCGCCCGCGCGCACGGCCATGCCGATCCGCGACAGCACGAGGTCGCGCCGGGTGCCCGGCTCGACGTCGCCGGCCGCGACGAGCGCGTCGAGCGCTTGCGCCGAGGCGATGACGACGTCGGCGCGCTCGCCGCGCGCGAGCCGCGCCGGGATCGAGTCGGGTGCACCGCCCGTCGAGGCGCCGAACACGGCGACGACGTCGTGGCCCGTGCGGCGCTCGAACCACGGTGCCGCGACCTCGAACGGCGCCGTGAAAGCCCCCGAGGTCATCACGACGACCTCGTCCGCGGCCGCGGCCAGCGCTGCGAAGGACGCCGCGACGAACGCCGCGCCCGGGGCCAGCCGCCGTATCAGGGAACGCTGTACCGCCATGACCGCTCCGTGCTGATAGAGTAATGGTGAATGAGCCGACTCCACTTCGCCATCGCTTGCGCGTTGTCGGTCGCGGCCGCCACGGCTGCCGCGCAGGAGCAATGGCGCGAGTACCCGAGCATCGAGCGCGGTTGGTACGGCCGCGACGCGCCTGCGGATCAGCACCCCGGCGGGTTCGTTGTCGGCCGTCTGATGTTCCCACAGATCCGCAGAGGCTACATGCTTGGCGCCGGTCCCGGCGACTGGCGCGCGGGCGGCACGGCCTGGACCGTCGACTATCCCGAGGGCGACCGCACGTTCGCGCGGCTGCTCGAGCGCCTGACGACGATCGACGTGCGGCTCATCGAGCAGCCCGTCAACCTCGATGACCCCATCGACGCCTACTACTGGCCGTTCCTGATCTCCGGTCTCGTCGGCGCCTGGGATCTCACCGACGAGCAGGCCGCGAAGCTGCGCGAGTACCTGCTACGCGGCGGGTTCCTGCTCTGCGACAGCTTCTACGGCACCGTCGAGTGGGAAGGGTTCGTCGAGAGCATGCGCCGCGTGTTTCCCGATCGGCCGATCATCGACTTGCCCGACACGCACCCGATCTTTCACGCGGTCTACGATCTGACCGATCGGCCGCAGATTCCGACCTGGCAGCACCTGCCGAACGGCGGCTACCGCAACGACGGCGCCGTCGCGCGCTGGCGTGCGATCCTCGACGACGACGAGCGCGTCATGGTCATGATCACGTTCAACAACGACATCGCCGACGGCTGGCAGCGCGCCGACGAGTACGACTATCCGCAAGAAGCCGCGAATCTCGCGATCAGCTTGGGCGTGAATTTCGCCGTCTACGCGCTATCGCACTGACGTGCACCGGCAGCATCGCTCCGCGGGGACTTTGGGACTACACTGAAGCGAAAGGGGTTGAGCCGCGCTGCGGCTAGGAGCGGACCCATGGGTCGCGGAGTCGTTCGAGCGTCGATTCTGGCCTTGGTCCTCGTCGGTGTCGCGAGCTCGGCTGCTGCACACCATCCCCCTCGTTTCGAGCGCTGCAACACCGTCGCGGTCACGGGGCAGATCGAGAGCGTGAGCTGGGCCAATCCGCACGTCGTGCTGTCGATCAAATCGGGCGACGGCACCGTCTACGAAGCGCAGTGGCTGAACGTGCAGCAACTCGGTCGCGCCGGCATCCAGAGGGACACGCTGAGCGTCGGCGACCAAGTCGTCATCACAGCGAGCACACGCGACGGAGACCCGGCGCCCTTGCTGATGAGCGCGATTCGTCGGCCGAGCGACGGCTGGCAATGGTCGCAAAAACCCCAAGGGTGTTAGCCAACGCGCTACGGCCGTTTCGAGAGGGCGTGACCATGTCGGATCGTCGCGCCTTTCTCCGCGGCGGCGTTTCCCTCGTGGCGCTCACGGCGTTGCCGAATCTGCTTGCCGGGCCGCGAGCGTCGTCGGCACTGCGGGGCGGCGTGCCGCTGCTCGTTCTGATCGATCGCGAGCTCCCTACCAGCGCGGCCATTGCCTCGGAAGCGGTCACGGCGGGTCACCGGGTGCTCGACTTCGCGAGCGACCTCGCGTCGTTGTGGATGAACGAGCTCGAGCCGCGGCTGCGCGCCGGACCGCTCGCGATCGCCGGGCACACGAGCGCTGCGACCTTGTTCTGCGTAGAGCTGCTGGCGCGGGACTACGGTGCGAGGGCCCTGCAACGCATCGCCCATCCCGGCGCTACGCCCGCTCTCGAGTCGCTGCTCGCGATCCAGTCTTCAGCAGCGCCGCTCGAGCCATTCGAGCCTGCCGTCGCGCCCAGCACGACGGCCTTCACGTGGCTCGTCGCGACGAGCCTCGCGGGCCGCGCGCCGCTTGCGCCCGCCTCGAATTTCGCACGACGGAGCTGATCCATGCCGAGTCCACCGCCTGGCGTCTCCGCCCGCGATTTTCAAACTGCGCTGCGCGAGCTCGAGGGCGTCGTCGGGCGCGATTGGGTTTTCTCGAGCGACGAGGACGTGCTGCTCTACCGCGACGGCTATTCGCCGCTCTGGGACGAGGCCGACGAGCGCAAAGCGTCGGCCGCCGTCGCGCCGAATTCGGTCGAACAAGTCCAGGGCATCGTCAAGGTCGCGAACCAGTACGGCTTGCCGCTCTATCCGATCTCGACGGGCCGCAATCTCACCTACGGTGGGGCCGCGCCTGCGTACTCGGGCAGCGTCGTCGTGGATCTCAAGCGCATGAATCGTATCCTCGACGTCAGCGCGCGCGACAAGACCTGCCTCGTCGAGCCCGGCGTGAGCTACTTCGATCTCTACCGGCACTTGCGCACGAACAAGATCCCGCTGTGGATCGACACGGCCGATCCCGGCTGGGGCGGGCTCATCGGCAACGCGCTCGACCGCGGCGGCGGCTACACGGACATCGAGTTTCGCGACCACTTCGACGCGCATTGCGGCATGGAAGTCGTGCTGCCGACGGGCGAGGTCGTGCGCACCGGCATGGGTGCGAGCCCGCAGGCGAAGACGCCGCAGCTCTTCAAGTACGGCTTGGGCCCGTGGGTCGACGGCATCTTCTCGCAGTCGAACTTCGGCATCGTCACGAAGATGGGTTTTTGGCTCATGGAGGAGCCCGAGGCGTCGCTGCAAGTCAGCGTCACGGTTCCGAAGCGCCGCGACGTCGTGCCGCTCGTCGATACGCTGCACAGCTTGATGTGCGCGCACACGGTCCCTTCGCAGGTCAACGTCGTGAGCCCGCTCATGGCCGGCAACAACCCGGAGCTCCTCCGGCTGCGCGGCTCGGGCGGGGCGTCGGACGAGCAGTGGGATCGGTTTGCCGGAGCCCAAGGCGGCGCGCCGTTCTGGGCCGCGCAGTTCGTCTACTACGGGCCTCCCGGCGTCATCGCGGCACAGTGGCAGCACACAAAGGACCGCCTCGCCGGCATCGCGGGCGTGCGGTTCCAGGAGACGGCGTCATACACGTTCCCCTTGACCGACGAGCAGGTCGAGGCCGTCGCCGACAAAGCGCGCTACGGGATTCCGTCCTTGAACCTGTTCGGCTCGCGGCAGGCTCCCGGGGCACCGCCGCTCGAGGGCCACATGGATTTCTCGCCGATGATTCCGCCGCACGGTGAGGAGCTCATCGCGCTCACGGATTTCACGGGCAAGGTCTACGCGGACCAGGGCTTCACGCCGTCGTTCGTCGGCGGCCTGATGTTCCATCCGCGCACGATGATCTGCTTCCACGCCGTGCCGACGTTCCGCAACGCCGCCGACAATGCGCGCACGCGCAGGTTGTTCGAGTCGCTCGTGCGCGGTTGCACCGAGCGCGGTTGGCCGATCTACCGCATCCATCCCGTCTTTCAAAAGCTCGGCATGGAGATGTTCGGCTTCAACGGTGGGGCGCTGCATCGGCTGCACGAGACGCTGAAAGATGCGATCGATCCGAACGGCATCGTGTCGCCGGGGCGCTATGACATCTGGCCGCGGCGCCTGCGGGGGACACGCGCATGAAGCGGAAACAGCTGCTTGCGTTTGCGTTGAGCGTTGCGTCGTCGAGCGCGGCCTTCGCTCAGGAGCCGCCGTTCCCGATCGCCGCCTGGAGCCGCACGACCGCGGCCGTCGAGGATAGCGGTGCGCCGCTCGAGCGCGGCGCCGCCGTGTTCAACAACTGGTGCAGCGCGTGCCATTCGCGCGGCCCGCAGAACGCGCCGGGCACCGCGTCGTTGCAAAACAAGTATCAGGGCAGCGTGCCGGCCGCGCTCGAGGACCGCCGCGATCTCACGCCCGAGGTCGTGAAGGTCTTCGTGCGCAACGGTGTCGCGATGATGGCGCCGTTTCGTAAAGTCGAGGTCAGCGACGCCGACCTCGAGGCGCTCGCGGCCTATCTCGCGCGGCGTTAGGGCAGGGGTTCGACTGGCCCGCTCGTCCAAGGCGGAGGAAATCCATGCATAGCCGACGACGGCCAATCGGCATCCTGGTCGTGACGGCGCTCGCCGCCGCGGGGTTCGGAGCCGCCGCGCAAGAGCGAATGCCGCCTCTCCCGACCAGCGACTTGACCGAGCAACAAGCGCAAGCGTTGGCCGATTTCGTGGCTGCACGCGGCCAGCCGACCGGACACTGGGTCGCGCTGCTGCGCAGCCCGGAGCTCATGACGCGCACGCGCGCGCTCGGCGACTACTTGGATTTCGAGAGCGCGCTGCCGGGCTATCTGCGCGAGCTCGTGATCTTGCTGACGGCTCGAGAAATGGGGCAAAGCTACGAATGGAATGCCCACTATCCGGTCGCGATCGACGAGGGATTCTCGGCCGACATGGCGCAGGCCATCGCCGAAGGCCGACGGCCCGAGGGCATGGTCGAAGAAGAGGAAATACTCTACGAATTCTGTATGGAGCTGCAGCGCAACCGCAGTGTCAGCGACGTGACCTATGAGAGGGCGGCATCCCGATTCGGCGAGCTCGGCGTCGTCGAGATCGTGAGCGTCATGGGTTACTACACGATGGTCTCGATGATCTCGAGCGTGTCGCGCCCGCCGCTGCCGGCCGGCGCTATACCCGCGCTAGCGGCGTTCCCGCAGCGATAGCCGCAAGTGGATCCGCTGCGCCGCTAGTCGTGCTTCGGCTCGCGGCGCCCCTTCACGCCGCGGCGCATCGCGAGCCTGAGCACCCACGGCGCGAAACGCTGTAGCCAAACGAGCGCCTTACCGTGCACCGTGACGATCGCCTCGCGCCGCCGCCGGTACGCGGCCGCCACGATCTTCCTCGCCGCGACGTCGGCGGGCATGACGAGCCAGGCAGGCAACGGGTCCCTCGCGTGCGAGTGGTGCGCGCCGCGATTGTCGACTTGGCGGATCTCGCTCGCGATGAACCCCGGCGAGATCAGCGTGACGCTGACGCCGCTCGGCGCGAGCTCCGGCCCGAGCGCGAGCGCCAAGGCGCGGATCGCGAACTTACTCATCGCGTACGGCGATGCGTTGGGGGCGGAGACGTAGCCCGCCACGCTGCCGATGAGCACGACGCGGCCGCGCGTCTTGCGCAGCTCCGGCAAACAGGCTTTGACGGTCTCGAGGACTGCGAACACGTTCGTCTCGAACTGGCGGCGATAGTCCTCGACAGCGAGCTTCTCGAGCGTGCCCACGACGCCGAAGCCCGCGTTCGCGACGGCCATGTCGAGGCGCCCGTAGCGCTCGAGCGCGGCCGCGACGGCTGCTTCGACGTCAGCGCGCCGCGTCACGTCGCCGACGTGCGCGAGCGCCTCAGCGCCCGCCGCAGCGAGCTCGGCGCGCAGCTCCTCGAGCCGCTCCTGCCGGCGCGCCATGAGCACGAGCTTCGCGCCTTCGCGCGCGAGCTCGCGCGCGAGCGCGGCGCCTATCCCTGACGACGCCCCTGTGATGAGGACGACGTGATCGTGGAACTTCACGGCGCGCGCACCGCTATTGGTCCCCAGGCGGTACCCAGTTCAGGATCACCGAGGCGGGTTGGGCGCCGCCCGGGGTCAAGAGCTCGAGCGCCAAGAGTCGTTGACCGTCGCGCGTGACGTCGAACCCGGACCACCGTGTTCCCTCCGGCAGCGCGAACAGCGTGGTCGGCGTTCCAAGCTCGAGCTTCGGCTGGGTCTGCACGGGGACGGAGATCATTTCGCCCGCCGGAGTCAGAAACAGGATCTCGCGGCCGTCGCGGCGCCAACGCAAGAACCTCGCGCCGTGCTGCGAAAGCCGCGCCTTGTCGCTCGGGTTCGCGAGCGGCACGACATAGGCTTCGAACTCGCCCGATTCGTCCGAGAGCAGCGCCACGAACGCGCCGTCCGGCGAGAAACGGACGTCCGCCTGCTGTGAATCCGTATTGAACAGAGCCGCCGGGCGGCGGTCGCCTTGCAGTTGAAGCGTCCAGGCCTGGAAACCGCCACCCCTCGACCTCTCGGTGTACGCGACCTGACGGCCATCGCTCGAGATGTCGCTGGACTCTTGAAAGAGCTCGTTCGGCAACAGGACATTTTCCTCGCCCGTCACGAGATTGCGGCTGATCATCTTCGGCGCGTAGCCGCGCACGTTCGAGTAGATGATCCCCTTGCCATCGGGGAGCCAGTTGGCCCCGAAATCGGCGTCCGGACTCGACGTGAGCCGCGTTTCGACCTTCCGTTCCAGATCCATCAGCCAGACGTCGTAGGTGCCCGTTTCTTGCTGGGTCCGCGCCGTCACGAGGCTGCGCGCGTCGGGTGACAGCGCGAGATCCAGGTACTCCCCGCGCTTGCTCGCTTCCCCTTCGGGTCGGCCGCCGCGGTCGACCCACAGGAGCCGGCTCGAGGTGTCCTTCGTGAAAAAGATGAGGCTGCCTCCTCGCGAGGTGGCGAAACCCGCCCATCCCGACGACAAGAAGTAGCCGACGGCCGGTGCGATTCGGGCCGGGGTACCCACCAACCGGCCCGCGCCGAAGTCGATGCGTTGGCTGAGCAGCGCACCGTCCTCGACGAACACCAGCCGATCCGGCTCGATGATCTCGAATCTAGATCCCATCGGGGCGACCGAAACCGGGTCGATACCGGGTTGCGCCCACATCAGCAACATCTGCGGCCCGTCGGTTCGCGCCAGGTAAAGGAATCCGCCGCCCTGTGGCAAGAAACGAGGCCAGCCGATGCGGGCCTCTCGGCGCCCCCGGTCGGGCTGCAGGATTGTCTCCGCGCTTCCGCCGGTCGCGGCCACTCGGTAAATGGCGTCCCCTGTCACTGGGGCGAACAGGATTTCTCCGTCCGGCCCCCAGCTACCCGCGTAGCCAACTCCCCGGGCCACGTCGCAGATCGTGACGGGAGCGCCGTTCGGTAGATCTAGCCGTTGGAGCTTGTCCCCGCCGAAAAAAGCCAACGACCGGCCGTCCGGCGACCAGACGATCGACGTCGCGCCTTCCGTGCCCCGTAACGGTTCTGCTTCTGACGCCGCGACGGGACGCATCCAGATTCGCGACACGCGATCGGTGCCCACGGCGACGAATGCGAGCGTCGAGCCGTCCGGCGACACGGCGAGAGGCACATTCTCGACATTCTGGGCGAAGAACTCCGTGCCGGGCGGCGGCGAGATCTCGAACCGGACTTCGGGCGCGCGTGCCTCGCCATTCAGCCCGAACCAGGCGGCCACGCCGGTTGCGACGACGGCCACGGCCGCACTCGTTGCGAACGCCAGACGCCATGGGCGCCCGGTACCGACGCTCGGCCCGGACTCGACGGCGCCGCGCGCGATGGCTTCGAGCTCCAGCACGACGTCGAACGCGCTCTGCCAGCGCCGCTGCGGATCCTTGACGAGGCAATTGCGGATCAGACGATCGAGCGCCGGCGTCAGCGACGAGACCGCCTTCGGCTCCGCACTCATGATGGCCGCGATGAGCGCTGCCTGACTCGAACCCTCGAACGCGACGCGCCCGGCAAACATCTCGTACAGCACGCAGCCCAGTGCCCAAATGTCCGACAGCGCATCGGCGGTCCCGGATGCGATCTGCTCGGGCGCCATGTACTGCAGCGTACCCACGATGGCGCCCTGTTCCGTCAGGGCCGGGCGCAACGTGGGGGCTCCGGGCGCCGTTGCACCCGTCCGTGCCGGCGCGCTGCGAGCCAGCCCGAAATCCAGCAGTTTGGCGCCGGCCTTCGTCAGCATGATGTTGCTGGGCTTCAAGTCGCGGTGGGTCAGCCCGGAGCGGTGCGCTTTGTCGAGCGCGTCGGCGATTTGGATCGCAACGGGCAAGCCTTCTTTGAGTGACACCGAGCCTCGGTTGCACCGGTCCGCCAGCGTCTCGCCCTCGAGGTACTCCATCACGAGAAAATCGACGCCGTTGTCCTGGCCGATGTCGTGCAGCGTGCAGATATTCGGGTGATTCAGCGATGAGATCGCTCGGGCCTCGCGCGCGAACCGTTCCTTGAGGTGCGCATCGCTCGACAGGTGAGTGGGCAGGACCTTGATCGCAACGGTGCGGTCGAGTCTCGTATCGCGCGCCCGATAGACCTCGCCCATCCCGCCGGCGCCGACGATGGACTGAATGGCGTAGGGCCCGAGTCGAGCTCCGATTTCAATGGGCATTGGGGGGGCGACCGCGCTAACGCCGCAGCGCGAATACCCAGATCACGCCGCCTTGCGGCACGATCGTCTCCGTGCCGCGCGCGCGGTCGATGCGCGCCGTCATGCCTTGCGCGTCGACGCCCCAGCCCGACTGCACGGCGATGTACTGCACCCCGTCGATCTCGAACGACGTCGGCACGCCCGTGATGCCGGAGTTCGTGCGGTATTGCCAGAGGATCCGGCCCGTCGCTGCGTCGAAGGCGCGGAAGTAGCGGTCGTTCGTTCCGCCGCTGAACACGAGCCCGCCGCCCGTCGTCATGACGGGGCCCCAGTTCGGCGACTCGAACTCCTGCGTCCAGGCTTTCTTGCCGGTGCGCAGGTTCCACGCTTGCAGCTCGCCGATGTGGTCGCGCGTTCTCGTCGACGAGGAAGTCGACGGTCTGCGCGCCCGTGAATTGCTGGCCGGGGCGATACTCGACGTCTTCACCGACGAGGTGCTGGCAGAGGTTCTCGTTGGCGGGGATGTATAGGATAACCCGTGCCGGGGTTGTACGCGGCCGGCGGCCAATCCTTGCCGCCCCAGAGCGACGGGCAGTAGATCGCCGGCTTGCCGATGCCGGGTTTGTGTTCCATGTCGTACTCGGGCCGGCCCGTGACGGGATCGAGCTTCGTGAAGACGTTCTGCTTCACGTACGGCTGCGCGCTGATGAACGAGATGTCCGTGGCGCTGCGTTCGAGCATCCAGAGATAGCCGTTGCGGCCGGCATGCACGAGCCCGTGCACCGTGCGGCCGTTGCGCGGTAAGTCGATGAGCAGTGGCGCCGCGACCTCGTCCCAGTCCCACGAGTCGTTCCAGTGATACTGGTGATAGGCCTTCAGCGCGCCGGTCTCGATGTCGAGCGCGACGACGGAGTTCGTGTAGAGGTTGTCGCCGGGCCGTGCGTCGCCCGTCCACGGGCCCGGGTTGCCGGTGCCCCAATACGTGAGCCCGAGCGTCGGGGTCGAAGCTGCCCGTGACCCAGACGGGCGCGCCGCCCGTGCGCCACGAGTCGCCGGGCCAGGTCTCGTTGCCGGGCTCGCCGGGCGCCGGAACGGTGTAGCTCTTCCAGACTTGCTCGCCGGTTTGAGCGTCGAGCGCGACGACGAAGCCGCGAATGCCGCGCTCGCCGCCCGAGACGCCGACCATGATGCGGCCGCGCGCGGCCAGCGGCGCGATCGTCATGTAGTAGCCCTTGTTGTAGTCCTCGACGGCCTTGTTCCAGACGACGGCGCCCGTTTTCGCATCGAGCGCGACGACACGCGCGTCGGAGGTCGCCGTGTAGACCTTGTCGCCGTAAAGCGCGACGCCGCGATTCGTCGGATGGCCCATGCGGATGTCGGCCGGCATCTGATGCCGGTAGCGCCAGAGCAGGTCGCCGGTCTTGGCGTCGATCGCCAGGACTTGGTTGAACGGCGTCGTGACGAACATGATGCCGTCGTTGACGATCGGCGGCGCCTGATGGCCCTCCGTCGTGCCCGTCGACATCGTCCACACGGGTGCTAAGTCCGCGACGTTGCGCGTCGTGATCCGCGACAGCGGGCTGTAGCTCCACGAGTCGTACTGGCGCAGATACATGAGCCAATTGCCGGGCTCGGGCGACTCGAGCCGCGCGTCCGTGACGGCGCTGTAGCTGCGGCTCTCTTGTGCCGCCAAATGCGCTGTACCGACCGACAACGAAGCGAGTGCGGCGTAGCACCACGGGCTGCGAACCATCGTTTTCCCCCGGCAGAAGCGGCGGGCCGAGTATAGCGTGCGTTCAGCGGGAGAGCGGCGGCGCGGCTGCGGCCGCGAGAGGCGGCTCGCCGACGGCGGCGTTCTCGACGGCGTGCGGCGGGGCGTCGCCGGGCGGGGGTTTCGCGTACGCGAACAGAATCTGGACCGTCGTGCCGACGCCGTCGGGACCGCGGTCGATCGACAACGATGCTCCGTGCACGGCCGCGACCTCCTGGACGATCGCGAGCCCCAAGCCGCTGCCCGAGCCGCGAGCGTTGCTGCCCCGGAAGAAGCGGCCGAAGACGCGGTCGCGATCGGTGTCGGGGATGCCGCTGCCGGTGTCGGTGACCTCGAGAAACGGCGCGCCTTCCCACACGCCGCAACTGACCGTGACGCTACCCCCGGCCGGAGTGTGCGCGAGCGCGTTGTCGAGCAAGTTGCGCAAGGCTTCGGCGATCAGCCAATCGATGCCGCGCGTCGTAGCACTGGCGATGCTGCCACCGAGGTCGATGCCGGCCGCCTCGGCCTGCGTAACGTGATCCGCGATCATCGACTCGACGACCGAGCCCAAGTCGACGTCGGCGAGCCCGGTGGCGAGGTTGGCCGACTCGTCGGCGCGCGCGAGCATCAGCAGCTGCTGCGTCGTGCGGCTGAGGTGCCGCGCGGCCTCGAGCACGCGACGCAGCCGCGCCTGGCGCTCGAGACTCGGCTCGTCGGCTGCCATGAGCTCGAGCTGCGCCTGGATGCCGGCGAGCGGCGTACGCAGCTGGTGAGCTGCGTTGTCGAGGAACTGCCGTTGCTTACCGGCGTGCTCGCCCACGGTCGCGAACAGGCGATTCAGTGTCGTGACGAGGCCAAGGATCTCGTCGGGAGCCCTCGCGACGTCGAGCGGTGTCAGATCGCGCGCCGAGCGGCGCTTGATCTCGTCTTCGACCGCACGCAACGGGTCGAGCGACCAACGCACGCTGAGCCAAATCAGCGCGACGATGATTCCGACGACGACGGCGTCCGTGACGACAGAGCTCAGCAGGGCGCGGCGGCGCGATTCGTCGCGCTGCGCCGTCGTCTCGCCCGTCGTGACGGTGATGCGTTCGCCGTCCGCATAGGTCCTGAACGCGACGACGCGGACGCGCGTGCCGTGGTACGTCGTGTTCGCGAGCGACGGATTCGAAGCAGAGCTCGGAGTCGGCAGGTCCGCGTCGCCGGCGATGAACGTGCCGTCCGCGAGCCCAACGCGAAAGAACGTCGAGTCGCGGGCGTCGGGTCGGAGCACTGCGAGCAAGCCTTGCGGCAGCGCGAGCTCCGGCTTGCCGTCGGCCGATATCTTCGTGTGTGCCGCAATCGCGACGGCCGTGTCGATCAGCGCTTCGTCATAGGCTTGGTCGAGCGGACGGACCGTTGCGTAGTAATCGGCCACGGTGCCGCCCGCCAACACGAGCACGGCCGGCAGGAACAGCGTCAGCAGCAAGCGCCGCCGAATCGTGGTCGTATCAGCCAGGCCTTTCATCGAGACGATATCCCATGCCGCGCACCGCGCGAATGTCGGCTGCATCGCCGAGCTTCGTGCGCAAGCGCGAGACGTACTGTTCGATTGCGTTCGGCGTCAGCTCGTCGTCGGCGTTCGCAACTGCGCTCATGAGCCGCGTCTTCGAGACCAGTCGGCCGGCGTTCAGCACGAAGCACTCCAGGATTGCCCATTCGCGTTCGGTGAGAGCGAGCCGCGTGCCGTTGACCGTCACTTCGCGATGCGACAAGTCGATCGACAGCGCGCCGAGCGTGACGCGCGAGGTCGTGACGGCGTGTGAGCGCCGAATCAGGGCGCGGCAGCGGGCCACGAGCTCCGGCACGTGGAACGGTTTCGTCAGATAGTCGTCGGCGCCCAAGTCGAGCGCCGTCACGCGGTCGGACAACGCGTCGCGTGCGGTGAGCATCAACACGGGCAGCGCGCCGCCGCGGCTGCGCAAACCCTGGAGCAAGCGCAGGCCGCTCTCGCGCGGTAGGCCGATGTCGAGGACCACGAGGTCGAAAGACTCGGCCTTGCAAGGCCGCGCGCGCGAGATCGGCCGTGCCGACGAGGTCGACAGCGAAACCGGCGTCCTCGATGGAGCGTTTCACCGCGTCACCGACGAGCGCGTCATCTTCGACGACCAACACTCTCATTCGTCCGCCTCGCCGCAGGGGTTGCTGCGGAGTCCGAGCATGCAACCGTTCGCTGACGTGAATCTGACGCGGGAAGCCGTTCCCGCGACGCACACCCGCGAAGAATCGTCACGTGCTACCTGCAACCGTCAGCGCGCAGTCAGCTTCGAAGAGCAAAGTTCCGTCCGTTGGCGGTCGAAGTCAATCGGACCAGAGCAGCATTATCGATGTCAGCGCTGGCAACAGTGGGTCGTCACGAGGCGCTGCGGGCGTCGGCGAAGGCTGTGCACCGGTGGTCCGCCGCACACCGCGAAGCGCTGCTTGCTGCCGTTGCCGCCCTCGTGTTGCTGCTGCTGCTCGCGGTGGTTCGCGACGTCTTGCGCGAGGTCCGGTACGAGGACGTCGTCGCCGCGATGAAGGCCACGACGGCGGTCGCAGGTCGCGCTCGCCGCGCTCGCAACTCTGTTGAGCTATGTCGCGCTGACAGGCTACGACTGGGCCGCGCTGCGTTACGCCGGCGCGCGCGTCGGCTACCGCGTCGTCGCCCCGACGGCGTTCGCGGCTTACGCATTATCGAACACCGTCGGGTTCGGCGTGCTGACGGGCGGCGCGGTACGCATGCGGCTTTACGGTGCCGCTGGGATCGAGCCTTCGGCGATCTCGCGCGCCATCGCGTTCGGCACGATCTCGTTCGGCATCGGGACCGGCGCCGTGGCCGCGTTCGCCCTCGTGTCCGACGCGGCAACGGTTGCGCCGCTGCTGCACCTGCCGGTCGCAGTGCTGCGTGCGGCCGCCGCCGTATGGCTGCTGTTCGTCGCCTCGTTGCTCGCCGCGTGCGCGGGGCGCACGTCCTGGGCGCGCGCCGCGGACCGCGTCGTCACACTGCCGTCGGCGTCGCTCGCGGTCTGGCAGCTGGCGTGCTCGGCCGCGGACATCGTGTTCGCGGCCGCCGCGTTGTGGTGGCTGCTGCCTCCTTCCGAGGTCGGCCCGCTCGCGTTCGTCGGCTTCTTCTCCGTCGCGACGCTGCTCGGCGTCGTCAGTCATTCGCCCGGTGGTGTCGGCGTGTTCGAGGCCGTCATGCTCGTTACGCTGTCGAACGTCGTCCCTGCCGGCCAGTTGGCCGGAGCATTGCTCCTGTACCGCGGGCTCTACTTCTTCGCGCCGCTCGCGATTGCGCTCGTGATGTTGAGCGGATACGAGCTGCGTTCGGCGACGTTGTCTCCGCTCGGCCGCGCCGCGCGCGGTGCGGCCCCGTTGCTGTTGGCCGCGCTGACGTTCGTCGTCGGCGTGATGCTCATGGTGTCGGGCGTCACGCCGGCATCCGCCGATGCGACGGCGTTTCTCGCCGCGCACGTGCCGCTGCCGCTGCTCGAAGCGTCGCACTTTCTCGGCAGCGTCGCCGGCTTGGGGCTCTTGGTTCTAGCACGCGGCATGCTGCTTCGGCTCGACGTGTCATGGTGGGCCGGTGTCGTTCTCGCGGGCCTGGCCTGCGTTGCCGCGCTGCCGAAAGGCGTTGCCGTGTCGGAGGCCGCCGTCTTGCTCGTGCTGCTCGTCGCGCTCGCGCTGTCGCGCGCGCAGTTCACGCGCAAAGCCAACCTGCTCGCGGGCGCATTCGGCGGGCGCTGGCTCTTGGGCGTAGCGGCGGCCCTCGTCGCGATCGTCGGCGTGCTGTTCTTCGCCTACCGCGACGTCGCGTATGCGCACGACCTGTGGTGGCAGTTCGAGTTCGACGCCCACGCGCCGCGCTCGCTGCGTGCCCTCGTGGGTCTCGCAATCCTGCTGCTCGTGCTGGCGCTGCGCTTTCTGCTGCGCTCGCCGCCGCCCGCGCTCGAGCCGCCGAGCCGCGCGGACCTCGTGCGCGCCGAGCGTATCGTGCGCTCGCAGGACTCCTCGGCGGCCGGGCTCGCGCTGCTCGGGGACAAGCATCTCTTGTTTTCGAGCTCCGGACGCTCGTTTCTGATGTTCGGCGTGCGCGGCCGGTCGTGGGTCGCACTGTTCGATCCCGTTGCCCCCGACGCGGAGGCCGCCGAGCTCGTGTGGCGCTTCATTGACCTGGCGCGCGAATCCGGCGGCCTCCCGGCGTTCTATCAGGTGCGTCCGGAGACGCTGCCGCTCTACCTCGACGCGGGCTTGCGCCTGTTCAAAGTCGGCGAGCAGGCGGTCCTGCAGCTGCCCGACTTCTCGTTGAAAGGTGCGAATCGGGCGGGGCTTCGGCACGCGCTGAATCGCGGTGAGCGCGAGGGTCTGTCGTTCTGCGTCATCCCGCCCGCGGAGGTCGCGCACGCGCTTCCGGATCTGCGTCGCGTCTCCGCCGCATGGCTCGCGCGCCGACGCCATGCCGAGAAAGGCTTCTCCTTGGGCGCGTTCACGGACGACTACGTGGTGCGCCAAGGTGTGGCCGCGCTCTACCAAGCGGGCGCGATGGTGGCATTCGCGACATTGCTGACGACCGACACGAAGGAAGACGCGTCAGTCGATCTCATGCGCTACGCACCCTCGGCACCGCCGGGCACGATGGACGTTCTGCTCGTGCGCTTGCTGCTGCACTTTCAGAGCGAGGGCTATCGGCGCTTCGATCTCGGCATGGCGCCGCTGTCGGGTATCGCGGAGCGCGCGTTTGCTCCGCACTGGCACCGACTCGCGCATTTGCTGTTCGAGCACGGCGAGAGCTTCTACAACTTCCGCGGCGTGCGCAGCTTCAAGGAGAAGTTCGCGCCGATGTGGGAGCCGCGCTATCTCGCTACGGCAGGCATGACGCCGCTCACGGCGCTCACGAACGTCGCGGCGCTCGTGGGCGGCGGTTTGAAGGGAGTGTTCGCGAAATGAAGACTCGATCGTCGGTGTTGCCGCTCGTTGCCGCACTTGCGCTCGCAGCGCAGTCCGTGGAGGCGCAAGAGCACGTCTCGCACGGCCGCTTCGCGGACGTCGCGCTGTATCGCCCCGCGAGCGAGCCGAAATCGTTCGTGTTGTTCCTGTCGGGCGACGGCGGTTGGAATCAAGGCGTCGACGGCATGGCGCGCGCCCTTGCCGGCGAAGGCGCGCTCGTCGCGGGCGTCGACGTGCCGCGGTTTCTCGCGAGCTTCGCCGGCGACGGCGCGAGCTGCGCGAATCCCGACGGCGATCTCGAGAATCTGTCGCACTACCTGCAAGGCTACACGCAGCTGCCGACGTACTTCGAGCCGCTGCTCGTCGGCTATTCATCGGGGGCGACGCTGGCCTATGCGATGCTCGCGCAAGCGCCCTCGGGCACGTTCGCGGGCGCCGTGTCGCTCGGCTTCTGCCCCGGTCTCGAGCTCATCGCGCCGCCGTGCGCGGGCGACGGGCTGCGCTATCAGACGCGCCCGCCGCACAGAGGCATCGATCTTGCGGCGACCTCGACGCTCGGCGGGCCGTGGTGGGCGCTGCACGGCGAGCAGGACGCGGTCTGCGACATCGCGACGACGCGCGCGTTCGTTGCGGCTGCGCCGCAAGCGACGCTCGTCAGCTTGCCGAACGTGGGCCACGGTTACTCGGTGCAGCGAAATTGGTTGCCGCAGCTGCTCGACACCTATCGCGCCGCCGTCGCGAAGGGCTCGAGCGCGCTCGCCGCGCCGAGCTTGCCCGACCTGCCGCTCGTCGAGGTGCCGGCTGCGCCCGCGCACAATGGCGACCTCTTCGCCGTGCTCGTCTCCGGCGACGGCGGCTGGGCCGGCCTCGACAAGGAAGTGGCCGCAGGCCTCGCGGCGCGCGGTATCCCCGTCGTCGGCGTCGATTCGCTGCGCTATTTCTGGAAGGCGCGCACGCCGGACGCTTTCGCGGCCGACCTCGACCGGTTGTTGCGCTTCTACACGCAGCATTGGGGCAAGCGGCGCGCGCTCGTGATCGGTTACTCGCAAGGCGCCGACGTGTTGCCGTTCGCGATGAACCGCTTGTCACCGGAAGCGCGCGCGCTCGTCGAGCGGTCGGTGCTGCTCGCGCCTGCGCAGATGGCCTCGTTCGAGTTTCATCTGACGAGCTGGATCGGCGGCAACTCCGGAGACCTGCCCGTAAAGCCGGAGATCGAGCGCCTCGACCTCGGCCGAGTCGCCTGCATTTACGGGCGAGACGAGGAAGTCGCCCTGCGCGACCCTCGATGCCGCTGCCCGCGTGCGGGCGCTACCCGGCGGGCATCATTTCAACGGTGCTTATGCCGAGCTCGTCGGTGAGATCACAGCTGGCATGAGCTGGTAGCCGCTCGGCCCATAGCGCGCGCGCGAGGCTTACCGTCGGCGTAGCGCCGCCGGCTAGCGGCGGCTCGACCGCGCGGCTATCGGCGTGTAGCCGCAGCGCCCTTCGCACGCGGTCCACGGTGCCGAGATCCGTCCAGCCGCAGGCCGGCACTCGCACGGCGGAGAAAGCCGTTGGATTCCACTGCGCGACGTCGCGCGAGAAGTCGAGCACGGGCAAGCGGTGGTAGAGCTCGCGCAGTGCCGGTGTCGGCGCGCTGCCGAAGTGTCCGTCGAGCTCGCAGCGCTGCACGTCCACGACGACCGATGCCTCGCGAGCGCGCAACAGCTCGAGCAGCTCCTGGCCGTTCGCCGCGAAGATGAACGTGTTCCACAGAGCGCCGGCTGCGATCAGCCGCGCGGCATGTGCGCGCGTCGGCTTCTCCACGAACTCGGCGACGCCGAGCAGTCCGCTCGTCGGCGGCCCGTCGGGGGCGATGTAGCCGAGCTCGGGGTCCGGGTGCTCGGGCGCGACGCCGAGCAGGACGATCTCGGTGCTGCGGTAGAGCAGCGCGCCGATCGCAGCCGCCAACGCACGCGTCAGCACGGGCTCGTCGACGACGTGGTGATCGGATGGCAGCACCACGACGCGCGCGTTCGGATCGCGTTCGAGAATCCGCAGGAGCGCGAGCAGGATGCCTGTTGCCGTGCCGCGATTCTCGGGCTGGACGACGATGCTGCCGGCCGGCAACTCGTGCGCGAGCGGACTCCACCACTGCGCGTGCTCCTCCGCCACGACGACGGTCACGCGCCGGCGCGACACGACGGCGAGCGCGCGCCGCAGCGTCTCGTGTAGCAACGACGAGCCGGAGCTCAACGAACAGTACTGCTTCGGCACCGGTATCCCTGCGCGGTTCGCCGTCAGCGGACGCAGCCGCGTGCCTGCTCCGCCCGCGAGCACGATTGCCCACGTCTTGCCGTTGCCGGCGCTCCACCGCGCCCGCGTGCCGTGCCGCGGCAGATTGGTCTCGTCGGTGCCGAGAAAGTCCTGGGTGATGTCCGTGAAATGCATGACGACTCTCCATCGATGGTGGTGGAGCAATCGTCCGCTGACACGCTGACGGCACGCTGACGCGAGAGGGCGGGAGTGAGGCGCTACTGCGGCGGTGCCGCGCCGAACGGATCGAGCGCCTGGAATCCCACGCGCCCTTCGAACGGGCCCGCGACGGCGAGCATGCCGCCGTCTACGATTTTCAGTGGCAGTGCCGCGAGCGGCGACGGGGCAGGGCCACCGACTACGCGCGCGCTGTCGTTCGGATCGAACTCCGACTCGTGGCACGGGCACTTGAATCGCAGCACGTCGCTGTACCAGTCCGTTACGTCGCAGCCTGTGTGCGTGCAAACGCCGGAGTACGCGACGATCCCGTCGGCGGCGCGCGCGCGGGTTTCGTCGCTGAGCTTCTCGGGCGGCAGCCGCACGACGATGAGCTGATTCAACCGCGAGCCGTCGCGGATGCGGCGCGTCGCGGGATGCATCGGGTAGGCGAGCACTTGCTTCACGCCGAGCGCGACATCGGCCGCGGCGATCATCTGGCCGGCGCGATCTCCGTAGGCGAACACGAGCGCGTCGTCGGCCTGCGGCGGCGCGGCCGCGTCGTCGGTCTCGTCGCCGCGCGCGACCGCGGGCGCGCAAAGCGCGAGGCCGCAACACGCTTTCAGCACGCGGCGGCGCTTGAGATTTCGATGGGCTACGGCTGTTTCGCGCCGTTCCGGCATGCGGATCCCCCCGAAGCTGCAAAGATCGAGCGGCATTGTGAGGGGAGGGCGAAGGCAAGCACAACGGCCGTGCGGACCTTGAAAGGCCGGGACAAACGCCGGCCCGGGCCTTATCGTAGGGCCAGCGAAGGGGGGCGGATGGCCTGCGATTTCAAGACGTCGGTCGTCGGGAGCTACCCGCAGCCCGACTGGCTCATCGACCGCGCGCTGCTGACGAAGATGATGGCCCCGCGCGTCCGCGTCCGCGAGGTCTGGCGCGTCCCGCCGGAGCGTCTCGAGCAGGCGCAGGACGAGGCCACGCTCGAAGCGATCCGCGACCAGGAGCGCGCCGGCGTCGACATCATCACCGACGGCGAGATTCGCCGCGAAAGCTACTCGAACAAGTTCGCGAACGCGCTCGACGGCATCGACGACAAGCGCATCGGCGAGATCGTCGGCCGCACCGGCAACAAGATCCCCGTGCCGATCGTATCGGGGCCGATCCGGCGTCGCGGGCCGGTCGAGGTTCGCGACGTCGAGTTCCTGCGCGCGCACACGCGCAAGACGATCAAGATCACGCTGCCGGGCCCGTTCACGATGGCGCAGCAAGCCGTCGACGAGTACTACCGCGACGACGAGAGCCTCGCGCTCGCCTATGCGGACGCCGTCAACGAAGAGGTCCACGCTCTCTTCGCGGCCGGCGCCGACGTCGTGCAGCTCGACGAGCCGTGGCTACAGGCGCGCGCCGACGCCGCTCGCCGCTACGGCATCAAAGCCATCAACCGTGCGTTGGCCGGCGTGCGCGGCACGACCGCGCTGCATCTGTGCTTCGGTTATGCGGCGCTCGTCAAAGACAAGCCCGCGAGCGGCTACTCGTTTCTCGCCGAGCTCGAGGATTCGGCGGCGAGCCAGATCTCGATCGAAGCCGCGCAGCCGAAGCTCGATCTGCGCGTGCTGCGCGCGCTGAAGTCGAAGACCGTGCACGTCGGGGTGCTCGATCTGAACGATCGCAACGTCGAGAGCCCGCACCAGGTCGCGACGCGGATTCGCGCGGCGCTCGAGGTCGTGCCGGCCGAGAGGCTCATCGTGACGCCCGACTGCGGCATGAAATACCTGCCGCGCGACGTCGCGTTCGGCAAGCTCGCGGCGCTCGTCGCCGGCGCCGAGCTCGTGCGCGCGGAGCTCTAAACAGAAAAGGCCGGAGCTTTCGCCCCGGCCTTTCCATTCGCACCGGCGCGTGGGGTCCTACCTGGACCCTGCGCCATCCCCCCCAAAGTTGTACTGGAACGTAACGCCGTACTCTGCCGGCCTGCCGCGCGTGATGCTCAGCGCGGAGCGCGGCGCTGACGAGATCGCGGCCGGCGCACCGGCATCCCAGAACCCGCCGCCGAAGCGGCTCGCATAGTTGCCGTAGACCTCGTCCGTCAGGTTGTTGCCGAAGAACGTGAGCGCCCAATCTCCATCGGCGCTCGTGTAGCGCACGCGGCCGTTCAAGAGGCCATAGTCCTCGAGCTGGTAGCGCGAGTCGAGGAAGTTTGCGCCGGCGCCGGCCGCGCAGCCCTTGCTGACGGGATCGACGATGCCGCCCGGATGCGTCTGCTGCTTGCCCGTCCAGCCGTAGTTCAGAGAGAACGTCAGCTGGCTTCCCGCGCGCAGCGATTTGAAGAACGTCCCGCCGAGCGCATAGCTGTCGTCGGCCGGGCCGGGGAATAGGAAGTCGCCGCCGTTCGCGCAGATATTGTGAAGCGTGTAGTCGAGCGCCCCGGCCGAGAAGTCGAGCATGAAGTTGTCGGTCACCGCGAGCTGGCCCTCGAGCTCGAAGCCGTCGAGGGACACGTCGCCCGTGTTCGTCGTGATGATGATGAAGCCGGCGGAGGCTTGCGAGGGCGGTACCGTCATCGGCACCGCCGCCTGCCGATTCGTGTAGTCCATGTCGAAATACGTGAGGTTGACGCGCAGCTTGCCGCCGAGCCACTCGGTCCGCATGCCAAGCTCGTGGTTCTCGACGGACTCCGGCGAGACGAATGGCGGAGTGGCGGCCAATCCCGCCGTCAGGTTGTCGCTCGTCGCATTGTTCGCTGCCGTCCACGACGGAATCGTGTAGCTGTAAGCGCCGGCGCGGAACGCTTTCGACGCCGTTGCGTAGAGCATGTGATTTTCGGTGACGTCGAAGTCGACCGTCAGCCGCCAATCGACGTCGTCCCACTCCTGCGAGGTGCTGATCGTCGTCGACGTGGTGCCGGGAGCCGGCGTAAAGTTGTTCGAGACGTTCGTCGTGTCGGTGACGGCCTTTTCGTCCCACGCCCATCGCACGCCGGGTGTCAGAGCGAGGCGGTCGGTGATGTTCCACGTCAGATTGGTGAACACTCCGTACGACTGCGAGTCCTGAGTGAACCTCGTGTCGCCGCTTCTATACGTACCGTTCGGGTTCAGACCGACGAAAACGGCATCGCCATTCGCGTTCTGACTAACGATGTCGCTCGTGCCGCGCCGTTCCTGCCCGAATCCGTACGAGGTTGAGTCCTCTTGGAAGTACGACAGCCCGGTGACGAGCTCGATCCGTCCGTCGGCGAGCGCGGCGTTGATCTGCAGCTCCTGGTACACGACCTCCGATTCGACGTTGGTCGGTGCCGATGACGTGCCGAGGCCGATGGAGTCGCTGAGTCCGGCGCTCTCGAAATCGGAGAGGCCCGTGATCGACGTCAGCGCCCAAACGTCGTTCAACTGCCACTGAACGTTCGTGTCGAACTGCGTGTACTTCGAATTGTTGCGTTGCTCGCACGCCGCATCCCAATCGGGGTCGGCGTCCTCGACGAAGCACCAACCCGGCATCGTGTAATCGTCGCCTACGATGCGCGGGTCTTCGATGGTGAGCCGCGGCTGTCCGGCTGCGGCCAGAAAATCGGAAACCCAATCCGCGTTCTGACCTTGGAAGTTCAAGTCCGGCGCCATGTCGAACGTCGCGAGGTCGCTCGGTGTTCCGTCCGATTCCGAGTCCGTCGAGCTCAGGCCGAACGTCACGCGCAGATCGTCGCTGGGCTCGATAGCGAGCTGCAACCGGCCGATGACGTCTTCCATGCCGCCGAGCTCTTGCGTGCCGCGCGTCACGTAGCCGTCTTGACTCAACGAGCCGCCCTGCGCGCGGAAGAAGACGCTGTCGGTGATCGGCACGTTGATCATTCCGCTGACGTCGGCGCGGTTGAAGCTGCCCGCCGTCAGTTTCACGTTGCCGTCGAGCTCTGGCCCGGGCTGTTGCGTGAAAACACGGATCGCGCCGCCGGTGCTGTTGCGGCCGAACAGCGTTCCCTGCGGGCCGCGCAGCACTTCGATGCGTTCGATGTCGAGCACGGAGAGGAAGGGACCCGTCGTCCTCGGCATGAAGATGCCGTCGATATACATCGCCGTCGATCGCTCGCCGCCGGCACCGCCGCCGCCCGTGAGGCCGCGGATCTGATAGCTCGGCGAGATGTTGCCGCCGGTCCGGCCGCCCTTGATGTCGAGGTTCGGCGTGAAGGCCGCGATGTCCTCGAGCGTCTCGAGACCTTTGAGCTCCATCGTCTCGGCCGAGAACGCCGCGATCGAGATCGGCGTCTCTTGCAGCGAAGTCTCGCGCCGCTCGGCAGTGACGATGATCTCGTCGAGCAGCTGGGCCTGCGCGGCGCTTCCGACGCCGAGCAAAGCACCGATGGATAGCGCGAGAGTGCGCACGGGATGAGACGGTCGACGCGCAAATTTCTGCATATAGCCCCCGGTGATGAATGACCGAGCCCGGTACAATGTGTGCCCGGCTCGGCAGGGGATGTTATGGGGGATAACGGATCGAGTCCACCGCCTGTTGCGGCGTTACAACACGTCAGCCGGGGGCGGCCCCTTGCGTGTTCACGTAGACCGCGTACAGGGATTGGCTCGCGGCCATGAATAGCCGGTTGCGTTTCGGCCCGCCAAACGCGACGTTTGCGCAGGCTTCCGGCAGGCGAATGCGGCCCAGCAGCGTGCCGGCCGGGTTCCACACCGTGACGCCGCTATAGCCGACGCTGCGCCCGGCGTTGCTCGAGCACCAAAGATTGCCGTAGACGTCGGCCCGGATGCCGTCGGTGCGGCAGGCGACCCCGTCGATCGTGAAGTCCGCGAACTGCTTGACGCCGCCGACGCGCCCGTCGTCGGCGACGTCGCCGACATGCACATTGCCGCCGCTGACCACGTAGAGCCGCTTTTGGTCCGGCGAGAAGGCGAGGCCGTTCGGCGGCCCCGGCAACAGATCGGCCGCGATCGCGATCGTGACGCGGCCGTTCGGCGCGACGCGATAGACGTTCGTCGGCAGCTCGCGCTGCGCGGCGCCGACGCCGGCGGCTTGGCCGACGCGTTGCCGCAGCAAGCCTTGCGCATTGCTCGGTCCGCCCGGCGCGTCGGGCACGCCTTCGTAGAGCTGGCCGCCGAACGGCGGATCGGTGAACCAGTAGCTGCCGTCGGGATGGGGCACGACGTCGTTCGGCGAGTTCAGCGGCTTGCCGTCGAAGGCGTCGGCGAGCACGGTGACGGTGCCGTCGTTCTCGTAGCGCACGACGCGGCGCAGTAAGTGCTCGCACGAGACTTGCCGACCCCCGAAGTCGAACGTATTGCCGTTGCTGTTGTTCGACGGCGCTCGGAACACGCTGACGCGGCCGTCGTCCTCGAGCCAGCGGAGCTGGCGGTCGTTCGGGATGTCGCTCCAGACGAGGTAGCGGCCCTGGCTCGACCAGGCGGGGCCTTCGGACCACAGCGCGCCGGTCCAGAGCCGCTGGATCGGCGTGTTGCCGATGCGCAAGGCGTTGAACGAGGGGTCGACGGTGATGAGATCGGGGTCGGGATAGGTCACCGGCGGCGCGCCTGGGCCGAAGTCGCGCGGCGGGCTCGATACTGTCGACGGCGGCTCGGCCGCGGTTTGCGCGGCGAGCCAGCTCGGTGCGAGCACGGCAGCGCCGGCGGCGCTCATGGTCTTGATCACGCTGCGTCGCGACGGTTCCTCGCGCCGTGCCGGCAGATCGCGGTTCTCGCTCACTGATCGGTCCTTCGGTTCGATGCGGTCGACCGGATAGTACACCGGTGTAGAGTAGGCACGCTTCGGGTTTCTGGGGGGAATCCGCCTTGGGGCAACGGACGGTTTCGCTGCTGGCGACGCTGCTCGCCGCCCCCGTATTTGGGCAGACCGACGTCGGCGAGAACTTGGTCGATGCCTCGCAGGCGGAACGGCGAGGTTTCGACTACTGGCGCGGCCGCGGCGTCGCGCGCGACCCGGCGCAAGCGGCGCAGTGGCTCGAGCAAGCGGTGGCCGCGGGTCGTCCGTATGCGGCCGCGCTGCTTGCCGATCTCTATGCTCGCGGCGAAGGCGTGCAGCTCGATCGGCAACGCGCGCGCGAGCTGAACCTGCAAGCGGCCGCGCTGGGCGCGGCGCCGGCTCAAGCCTGGCTTGGTTTGGATGCGGTGGTTGCGCAAGATCCAAGCGCTCGCGATCCCGCTGCGGCCGTTCCGTGGCTGAACGCTGCCGCAGAGCAGGAGCATGCGCCGGCGCTCTTTCTTCTCGGGCAGCTCCATTTCAACGGGCAGGGTGTCGAAGCGAATCCCGAGCTCGGGTGGCGGTTCGTGACGCGCGCCGCCGAGCTCGGTCATGCGCCGGCACAGGTTGCAGCTAGCATGCGTGTGCTCAGCGGGGACGCTGCAGGCGAGGACGAGCAGCGGAGTCTGTACTTCTTGCGAACGGCGGCCTCGTCGGGGAACGGTGCGGGCGCGTATTGGCTCGGCAAGCTGTACCTCGCGGGCCGACATGTCGAGCGCGACTCCAGCCTCGCCGCCCAATGGTTGACGCGCGCGAGCGAGCTCGAGTTTCCACCGGCGACGCTGTGGCTCGCCGAGCTCTACGCGAAGGGTCTCGGCGTCGAGGTCGATGCGGGGCGCGCTACCGGGCTGCGCGAGCGAGTATTGCCGACGATGCCGGTCGGTATGCGCAACGAGTTCGCGTGGGAGCTCGCCGTGAGTCCTGTCGCGGAGCTGCGCAACGGCGCGTTCGCCGTCGAGATCATGGAGGGCGTTACGGCCGAGCGGCCGACGCCGGCCTATCTCGACACGCTCGCCGCGGCGTACGCCGAAGCAGGGAGGTTCGATGACGCCGTGCGCGCGCAGCAGCGCGCGGTCGACGCCTTGCCGGGCACGGTGCCGGCTGCGGCGCGGGCTTCGTTCAGCGCGCGTATCGAGCTCTACCGCTCGGGCCAGCCGTATCGGGAGGGGCCGTGACTCGCGCGCTCGCAGCGCTCTTGGCTCTCGCGCCGCTCGCCACGGCGGCACAGGCGATCGACCCGGCGCTGCTTGGCGGCTCGCCCGCCGCGAGGGTGCGGGTCGAGGAAATCGGCAGCAATCTCGAGC
The DNA here is from genome assembly GCA_963714705.1 of uncultured Gammaproteobacteria bacterium. Taxonomy (GTDB): domain Bacteria; phylum Pseudomonadota; class Gammaproteobacteria; order Steroidobacterales; family Rariloculaceae; genus FEN-1219. Next base: position 739,572 of record CAVQPJ010000013.1, on the reverse strand, counting down.
AGAGCTTCGAGCAAGCGCTGGCACGCTACGACGAAGAGATCGCCGCTCAACCGCACCGCGTTTCGGCGCAGCTCGCTCGCTGCGATTTCATCGAGTCGTTCCCGGCCGAGTACGAGTTCTTGACGTTCAGCGACGACGTCTACGAGCGCGCTGAGCAATGCGAGGAGGACCTGCTGCTCCGCTTTCCAGATCATCCCGAGCTTCGGCTCTGGCAGCTCGGGCGCATGTACAACGACGAAGAAGCTTTGGAAGCGGCACAGGGCCTGTTGAACGTCGTCGACATCCATGCCTGGACGAGCGGCCAGCGCGCGCGCCTCTATACCGAGCTCGCCAACGCATCGGAGCGCCTGGACACGGACCGTAACTTTCGCGAGCGCACCGCGGAGTACGCGCGCCAAGCGCTCAAGGAAGACGTGCGCGCCGACGTACGCTTGATCTTGGGGGCGTACTTCCAGGAGACGGGCGATCGAGCGGCCGCGCTCGAGGCGTTGACGTCGCCGTTCGACGGCCACGATCCTGAGGACAACTGGTACATCGTGCGGAAGATGGCCTACCTCGCCGAGCTCGATGCCCGCGAGGCGGTGGTGGCACTGTACGCAAAGCTCGACGGCGAGGCCTATTACGATCGTACCGAAGCCGCCGCGGCGCTGCGCGCCGTCGGCGAGCTCGAGTCTGCGCAACGCGAGCTCGAAGACGACGAAGCCGGGTACTACGGAACGGCGGACGAGCGGGAGCGATTCGTGCTCGCACTCGAATCCGGCGATCCCGAGGCCGCTCATGCGGCCTACGATCAATGGCGCGATAACGGCTGGTGGGAGGACCCGATCGGCGTCAATCGGTTCGCGCTATTCGTCGCGCACCCTGGCCTTCCGTGGCGCGCACGCGATGCGTTGGGGTTTGTCGGCGCGCTCGGCTATCTCGCACTGCTCTGCTCGTTATGGTGCGTGCCACTCGGATTGATCCACTATCGCGGGCTCGTAAACCGCCTGCGCTCCGCCAAGCCATACGAGAGCGACGCCTTGCAGCTGCGCCATGCGTGGTGGGGATTGTCGGCGTTCATGCTCGCCAGTTTCGTGAGCCTCTACTCGGTCGGACCGATCGACCTGTTCACCGATCCGACGATGTTTTGGGCGATCGCCGCCGACCAGCAGCAACTCGCAAAGCTGGTCCTCGTGGAAGCAGTGGTCGGAGTGGTCCTCCTGGCGGGCGTCGCGCGCGCGTTCAATCGCCACTTCACCCAGTGGTGGAGCACGGATTGGTCCATTGCGAAATGTGTGCTGATCGGCGCGGCCGTTGCGCTGGTCTTTCGTCTGCCGCTCGTCGCGTTCATCCTGTCCGGAGTCGACCTTTCGCGTCTGCCGCTAGACAACTTCACGTTGCAGCTGCTGCGCGAAATCCATGAGCTGTATGGGCCCGTCGCCGCCATTTGGGTGCTCTCGTGCGCTGCACCTGTCGGCGAGGAATTCATCTTTCGCGGCTTGTTGCTCCGCGCTAGCTTGAGACACATCTCGTTTCCGGCGGCGAACACGGTGCAGGCTCTGCTCTTCTCGGCAATTCACTTCGATCTCGCAGCGGCGCCGTACCTATTCGCCTGCGGACTCGCATTCGGCTGGCTCGCGCGACGGTCCGGGGGGCTTCTCGCGCCGATCGTCGCGCACGCGGTCTTCAATCTCGTCGCCGCCTTGCTGGTCACTTCTTGAGCCGCGGCGTGTTACAACAGCGGTTCCGAGCTTGAGGTATAGGGGGGATTCGCGTGTCGTCAAAATGGTTCGGTGTCTCGGCATTATGGCTACTCACGTCGTGCGGCCCGGCGCCCGAACAGCAAGAGGAAAGCGCGGCGGCCGCTCCTCCATCTGTTGCCGCGACTGAAAACGCGGCGGGGCGCGGAGCCGAAGGAAACGACGTCGAATGGCGTTTCTACGGCGGCAACCTCGCGTCGCAACGCTATTCGCCGCTCGATCAGATCGACGCGAGCAACGCGGGCCAGCTCAAGATCGCGTGGCGGTTCAACACCGGCAACTACGGCCCGCGCCCCGAAGCGCGTAATGAGACGACGCCGCTCGTGATCGACGGCGTGCTCTATACGCAGGCCGGCATCACGCGGAATGTCGTTGCGCTCGACCCGAAGAATGGCGAGCTGCTCTGGGTCTGGCGGCCCGACGACGGCGAGCAGCGCTTCGCGCGTGCGCCGCGCAAGACCTCGGGCCGCGGCCCGGCCTATTGGACCGACGGCGCCGGCAACGACCGTTTGCTCACGGTGACGCCGGGCTTCCATCTCGCGGCGCTCGACCCCGACACGGGCCGGCCGGTCCCCGGCTTCGGCGAGAACGGCATCGTCGATCTCATGGTCGGCGTACGCGGCGAGGTCAACGACAAGTCGAGCATCGGCAACAGCTCGCCGCCGACGATCGTCGGCGACGTCGTCATCGTCGGCCCGGCGCACGAGGTCGGCATGCGGCCGCCGTCGAAGGCGAACTTGAAGGGCGACGTGCGCGGCTACGACGTTCGCACGGGCAAGCTCTTGTGGACGTTCCACACGATCCCGCAGCGCGGCGAGCCTGGTTACGAGACGTGGCTGAACGGCTCGGCGGAGTACATCGGCAACGCCGGCGTGTGGGCGCCGATCACGGCCGACGCGGAGCTCGGCTACGTCTATCTGCCGACCGAGGCGCCGATCGCGGACACCTGGGGCGGCGAACGGCACGGCAACAATCTCTACAGCTCGAGCCTCGTGTGCCTCGACGCGAAGACCGGCGAGCGCGTCTGGCACTACCAGCTCATTCATCACGACATCTGGGACTGGGACAACCCGACCGCGCCGATTCTCATGGATCTCGTCGTCGACGGGCGGCCGATCAAGGCCGTCGCGCAGCTCACGAAGCAGGCGTTCGTCTACACCTTCGACCGCGTCACGGGCGAGCCCGTGTGGCCGATCGAGGAGCGCCCCGTGCCGCAGACCGACGTGCCCGGCGAGTGGACCTCACCGACGCAGCCGTTTCCGACGAAGCCGCCGGCGTTCGACCGGCAAGGCGTCAGCATCGACGATCTCATCGACTTCACGCCGGCGCTGCGCGCCGAAGCCGTAGAAGGCGTCAAGGCGTTCCGCATCGGGCCGATCTTCACGCCGCCCTCGCTCGCGAAGGCTTCGGACGGCACGAGCGGCACGTTGATGCTGCCGAACGCGACGGGCGGCGCGAACTGGGAAGGCGGCGCATTCGATCCCGAGACGAACGTGCTGTATGTCGGCTCGTACACGAATCCGTTCGTGCTCGTGCTCGAGCCTCCGCCGGCCGGATCCGACATCACGTACATCAACGGCGGCGGCGCGCAGCTGCCGTGGCTGCAAGGGTTGCCGCTGATCAAGCCGCCGTGGGGCCGCATCACGGCGATCGACATGAACAAAGGCGAGCATCTCTGGCAGCTCGCGAGCGGGCCGACGCCGAAGGAGATTGCGGAGAACCCCGCGCTCAAAGGCCTCGACATTCCGTGGACGGGCCGTGCGACTCGGCCCGTCACGCTCGTGACGAAGACGCTGCTGTTCACGGCCGAAGGGTGGGGCGGAGCTCCCACGCTGCATGCGCGCGACAAGGCGACCGGCGCGATCGTGGCCGAGATTGCGCTGCCAGGCGCCGTCGGCGGCCGGCCGATGACGTACATGATCGACGGCAAGCAATACCTGATCGTCTCGGTCGCGGGCGGGAACGGCGCCGAGATCGTGGCGCTGACGCTATAGCTGAAGTCGGCTACCCGCGCCGGCGATCGCTGCGCCGCCTGGGAGGTTGCGCGGCGCTCGCCGAGCTCGCGAAGCGGAGGATCAGCGAGTCGCGAACGGGCTCGCGCAGCCCGCGCGCGTGCACGGTGTAGTCGAGCGCTATCGACTTGCCGGCCGCGGGCGCGCGGACCCAGAGCCTCGGCGGCTCGCGAAATGCAGCGACGGCCGCGCCCGGCGCCAGCGACCCGATGCTGGCTTCGATCTCGGTGACACGTCGGCCTACGGTCACGAGCGGATAGGCGCCGGTCGAGTCGGCGTCGAGCCCAGTGGCCGTGTAGAGCTTGTCGGCGACGCCGATGCCCGGAAGGTTCGGCACTTCGAGCCGCAGCATGACGTGGTCGAGCGCGGTGGGGGAGCGGTTGCAAGCGACGAGCTCGAGCTTGTGCGTGCGCACGGCGAGCTCGTAGTGCCGGTCGGCGGCGGCATGCTCGTTCTTGCTCTTGTCGATCATGCCGAGCAGCGCCTCGTCGTTGTGGCCCTCGTACGCTTTGTCCACTCCGAAGATCTGCACGTGCAAGAGTCGGCTGAACCGCGTCTCCGTCCGGCCGAACGCGTCCTTCGCCTGTTTCCTCGCTTCGAGCATCTGGCGCAGTCGGCCGGATGCCACCGCCGAGGGGAGCTCGGTGAGATCGAGGACGGGCAGCTCGAGATCGTCGCGCGGCGGGTCGCCGGCGAAAGCGATGCGAACATCGGCCGTCGCCGGCGCCGCGCCGAGCCGCTGCGTGAACAGCCGCTCGAGGTCCGCTCGTGTGAGCCGCGACAGCTCCGTGCCGCGGCGCAGCCAGCCGACGCCGGCCGGTAAACCTGCCACGCTCTTGCGCAGCAAATACGGCGCGTTCTCGCATTCGCTCAAGCAGAGTTGGGCGACCGAGGCTCCCTTGGCCTTCAATGCGCGTAGCTCGATCTTGAACGGCGGCTCTACCGAGCGGGCGAGCACCGCCGGCAATGTCTTCCGCATGCTGCTCATGGCGTCGGCTGTGATCCCCGGGAACGTTCGTTTGCCGCCCGGAACGTCGGCTACGCCGACAAATAGGAACCGCGGCCCATCGACGTTGGCATTCGCGAGCCCGAGCGCGTCCTTGAGGAATTGCGCGACGTCGGCCGGCGCGTACGCGCGCTCGCGGAACGCGAGCGCGGAGTTCGCCTGTTCGTAGAAAACGAGGCTTTCCAGCTTGGACATGCCCTGCGAGTCTAGGCGGCAGGCCCGCGGCGGGCACTCGACCAGTTCAAAGTTTGTTGGCGGCCGACTCGCGGTTACCATGCCTGGCGAGGAGAAACGCCATGCTCATGCGCGCACTGGTCTTTTTTCTGTGCTGCCCGTCGTGGGCCGTAGCGCAGCAGAACGCCGATTGGACGCGGCCGTTTCCGGCGTTCAAGTTGATCGGCAACGTCTACTGGGTCGGCACGTACGACTTGTCGACGTACCTGATCACGACCGACGCCGGGCACATTCTGATCAACACCGGGTTCGCCGAGACCGTCCCCGAGATCAAGAAGGGCGTCGAGCAGCTCGGCTTCGACTTCGACGATGTCGAGATCCTGACCGCGACGCACGCGCACGGCGATCACGTCGCCGGTCTCGCGGAGCTGAAGCGCCTGACGGGCGCGCAGATGATGATGTCCGAGGCCGACGCCGTGCTGCTGGAAGACGGCGGAGTCAGCGATTTCCGGTTCGGTGATGGGCGCACGCCGAGCTTCGAGGCCGTGAAGGTCGATCGGCGCCTGAAGGATCAGGACACGATCGCGCTCGGCGGTGTGACGCTGACGGCGCACCATCATCCGGGGCACACGAAAGGCGCGACGAGCTTCACGCTGACGGTGCGCGAGGGCGGCCGCGATTACCGCGTCGTCATCGCGAACATGGGCAGCATCAACCCCGGCGTCACGGTCGCCGGCATGCCGAAGTATCCGACGATCGGCGACGACTACGCGCGCACGTTCGCCGCGCAGAAGGCGCTTCCCGTCTACGTTTTCTTGGCCTCGCATGCTGCGCAGTTCGGCATGCACGAGAAGTACAAGCCCGGCGACACCTACGACCCGAACCGCTTCGTCGACCCGGAAGGCTATCTCGCCGCGGTCGAACGGCTCGAGAAGATCTACCTCGATCAGCTCGCCCGCGAGCGCGCCGGCCGCTGATCGACCCGCGCCCGGCAGGCGCGCGCCGGGCCGCGATGCGCGGCAGACAAATCCGTCACCCCTTCCTCACCACTCCGAGGTGGCTGCGGGCGTATGTTGTGGCTGTTCCAGCCTCTTTCCCAAACAAAGGAGCCCGCCATGTCTACACGCCCAAGAATTACAATGAAACTTCTGGCCGTCGCGCTCTTCGCCGTAACTCCGCTCGCAAGCCAAGCCGACGGCCTGCGCTTCCCGTTCACCGGGTCGCTGCAAGGGGGCGGTGTCGTCATTCTCCCGGTCGTTCCGCCCACCAATACCCCGAACCCCGTCTACTGGAGCCATTCGGAGTATCCGAGCCGCTGCGGGGGCGCGCCCGTTCTCGTAACCGAGGCCGCGGGCACCACGTCATTGCTCGGGGTGGTCGACGACTTTCAGTTGCACTGCCTCGGCAATCCGGTGATCGGCTCCAACGGCCAAGTCGAGCGGCTACCGTTTTTCAACGGCCGGTTTCGCTTCACCGATACTAAAGGGCGGTATATCGAAGGCGAGTATCACGGCAACTTGACTCCCACCGTTGCGTCTCGTCCGCCGCCCGGGCCGGGGGCGCCGCCGACCGGCACTTGGATCATCGAAGGCGAGGTTTGCATTCGCGGCGCGAGCCCGCAGCTGCGGATCGCCGACGACTGCGCCGCCAACCGTTACTTCCCGGCGCGCGGCGTCTCGGATCCGTTGGCAGGTACCGCCACGATCTACATCAACCAAACGCTCGGGATTCGTTGGTAGGCTTCAGCGGCACACAATTTCGCCGGACCTCTGCTCGCAGAGGTCCGGCATTCCGTTCGCCCGCCAGTAGTCGACGAAGCCGATTCTCTGCATCGCCGCCACGAATCCCGGCGCGCGCCGCAGCGGCGCGAGCTCGGGTAACCACAGGGTCATCATCGTGTCGGTGCTGCCTTCGAGGCGGTCGAGCGCGGCCAGCGCCGCTTCGAGCTCGCCGAGGATGGCGTACTCGTAGAAGAAGAAACCCTCGGTTCTCGCGCTGTCCTCGGGAACTGCCGCGAGCGCTGCAAGGGCGGCGGGCAGCTGCTCGCGATCCGCGACGGCCGCATAGACGGGGCGGAGGTGGTCGGAATAGCGGCGCATGCTGACGGCCGATTCGAGCCGTCCCTCGAGCGCGCGGTGGTGCTCGCCGCGCTCGACGTAGACCCACGCCGCCAAATGGCCCGCGCGTGGCGAGCCGAGCGCTCGCGTTTCGGCCGCCCGCACGAGCGCGAGGTCTTGATCGCCGGCGAGCACGGCGGCGACCGCGTCGACCGAGCGCACCGAAGCCGAAATAGGGTCGATCCGGACCGCGGCCTCGATCTCCGTGATGCCGCGGCGAAGATAGCCTTGCGCGAACAGCAGCTCCGCGTAGCGTTGCTGTGCCGTCGAGTTACTGGCGTCGGCCGCCGTGGCAGCGCTCAACAGGTCGGCCGCTTCTTCCCAGTCGAAACGGACGCGCGCCAGCGCAGCGAGCACCGTCAATGCGTCGCTGTCGTTGGGGTCGAGGCGTCGCGCTTCTTCCGCGGATGCTCGCGCGAGCGGCGCCATCTCCTCGAAGCTCAAGCCGACGTAAAAGACCATCGTGTGATAGACGTTGGCGAGCAGCGAATGCGCACGCGCGAAGCCAGGGTCCAGCGCAGTCGCCGCGCGCAGCAGCTCGACCGCGCGACGATGAGACTCAGCGCTGCGCTCGCGCCAGAGCGACAACGCGTCCAGATAAAGCGCGTAGGCTTCGAAGCTCTGCGTCGGCGGCGAACGGCTCACGTATTTGGCGGCACCCGTCGTGTGTGTATCGACGAGCGATTCGACGACGTTGTGCGCAATCTCGTCTTGCACGGCGAACAGGGCCTCGACGTCGCGCTCGAACACGCGCGACCACCGGTGCAGGCCCGTGCCGGCATCGATGAGCTGCGCCGTCACGCGAATGTCGTTGCCGACCATACGCACGCTGCCTTCGAGCACGGCCTCGACGCTGAGTTGGCGAGCGATCTCCGGGACGGTCGCCGTGCTCGCGCGAAAAGCGAACGACGACGTTCGCGCTGCCACTCGCAGCTCGCGGACGTTGGCGAGGGAGTGAATGATCTCTTCGCTCAAGCCCGACGCGAGCCACGCTTTGCTCGCGTCGTCCCCGAAGTACTCGAACGGCAGCACGGCGATCGCGGCGCCGTTCGCCGCCGTCGCCGGAGCGTCGGTGCCCCTCTGCAAGAGCAGCCACGCAACGCCGACCGCGGCTGCTGCGAGCCCGGCCGCGATAGCGAAGACGGCTGTTTTCACGCGTGTGCTCGCCCGCGCTGCGACGGGCTCGAGCGCCGGCGGATGCAGCCCCACGGGCTCGATCGCCACGAGTAACCGGTAGCCCTTGCGGGCGATCGTCTCGATGAAGCGCGGCTCGTGCGCGTCGTCGCCGAGCGCGTCGCGCAGCTGCGCTATGCAGCGCTTGACGACACCTTCGACGACCACGACGCCGGGCCACACGCGCTCGAGCAAGTGTTCCTTGGTGACGAGCTCCTGCGGATGTGCGGCGAGGGCGACCAGCACACCCATCGCTTTGCCTTCGATGCGCAGGTCCGCAGCATCGCCCGAGATGCGGTTCAGGCTCGGCTCCACGAGCCACGGCCCGAGGCGAAACGCATGGGGGAGTGGGGCGGCGGCGTCCGTCGGTGAAACGGGCCTCGACATCGTTGTTGTTCTTCGCTGACCGTTTTGCGGCCGTCCCGCCCATATTACAGCGCCTGGGAGGTCACCGCAGCGCAACATTCCTTAACAGAATGCGCACGATCGGCCTGAATTGTCTCAGGTAATCCAGAGCCTCGAGCTCCATGGTGATGACGGTAAATATCCTCAGCCAGCGCCACTTCCGCCGCGTATCGGTGTCGTCCGGCACGTCCGGTATCGGGATATCGCCGGGAAGCACTACGGCGTCGCCGTAGAAATACGGATAGCAGTACATCCACAAGTAGTATTCGTCCCACGTCGCTAGACAGCCGAGCCGCTCGGCAAGCCGCGTGAGTCGGCTAGATGCAAGAGGGAACGTGATTAGTCCGGACTTCGTCGCCAAGCTTTCGTACAAGACCACGGAGCAAGGTGGGCGGAGGGGGCCCGCGAGGTCCGGGTACCATCCTCAAGTCAAGTTCGAGTTTTCGGAGCTCCAAACCTCCACGGTTCAGGTCTTTCGTGATCGAGAGTGGACTTACCCCGGAGACGTCGTCGTAGCAGAAATGCAGATGGTCGGGAGGGACTACTTCGCGGGCAAGCTGGACGTGGGCATGCGCTTCGAGGTCAGGGAAGGCGTTCGAGTGACCGCGCTCGGGGAAATACTGGAAATCTGCAACAAGAGCTTGTGCCGACAGTCGCCATAGCTCCGGGGCTGGGGCGGCTCGGGCGCTGTGGAAGGGGGGCAGCGAAGCGGCAAAGCCGGCGCCGTGGTGCGCGATGGGTTCGCGTTCGGCTTTCCGGCGTTTGCGGCCGTGCTCGCCATTCTCCGGCTGATGGCGAGCCGGCTGATGTTCGAGTTGCTCTGAGGCTTACGCCTCGGCGTCCATGAGCTTCTGCACGAGGCCCGGCGGCACTTCGGAGTAGTGGTCGAACTCCATCGTGAAGGTGCCGCGGCCGCTCGTGGCGGAGCGCAGGAAGTTGATGTAGCCGAACATCTCGGACAGCGGCACGTAGCCCACGACCGTCGCCTGCGTGCCCTTCTGGCCTTGGTCCAAGATTTGACCGCGGCGGCGGTTCACGTCGCCGATGATCGTGCCAAGGTACTCGCCTTCGCGTCACGACCTCGATCTTCATGATCGGCTCGAGCAGCTTCGGCCGGCTGTTCCTATGTGCTTCGCGGAACGCGGCGCGGCCCGCGATTTCGAACGCGAGCGCCGACGAGTCGACGTCGTGGTACTTGCCGTCGAGGAGGCGAGCTTTGAAGTCGACGACTTCGTAGCCTGCGACCTGCCCGCGTTTGCACTCGGTGACGATCGCGTGCTCGACGGAGGGAATGAACTCGCGCGGGATGCGGCCGCCGACGACCTCGTCGGAGAACTCGACGCCCATGCCCGGGGCCTGCGGCTCGAAGATCATTTTCACTTCGGCGTACTGACCGCTGCCGCCGGACTGCTTCTTGTGGGTGTACACGAGCTCGACGGGCATGCCGAACGCCTCGCGGAAACTGACGCGCGGCCGGCCCATGTTGGCCTCGACGCCGAGCTCGGTGCGCATGCGGTCGATCGTGACCTCTAGGTGCAGCTCGCCCATGCCTTTCAGCACGGTTTGGCCCGTCTCCTGGTCGACCTGCAGTCGCAGCGACGGATCCGCCTTGACCATCTTGTAGAGCGCCGTCGACATCTTGTCGACGTCGGCGCGCGTCTTCGGCTCGACCGAGACGCTGATGACGGGATCCGGGAAACGCATGCGCTCGAGCAGCGCCGGCTTGTCGGGATCCGACAGCGAGTCGCCGGTCTCGGTTTCCTTCATCGAGACGAACGCGACAGATGTCGCCCGCGCGCGCCTCGTCGATGTCTTTCGTCGCAGCGGCTTGCACCTCGACGATCCGGCCAATGCGCTCTTTCCTGTCGCGCGTCACGTTCAGCAGCGTGTCGCTTTTCTTGATGACGCCCGAGTAGACGCGCACGAACGTCAGCGTGCCGAACTGATCGTTGATGACCTTGAACGCGAGCGCCCGCGCGGGCGCGTCGTCTTTGACTTCTTGCTCGCCGATGACTTTGCCGTCCGGATCGACCATGCCGATGCCGCCGTTCTCGCCGGGGTAGGGCAGGTAATCGATGACGGCGTCGAGCAATTGCTGCACGCCTTTGTTCTTGAACGACGAGCCGCAGAAAATCGGCACGAACTCCCCGGTGACCGTGCCCTTGCGGATGCACTGCTTGAGCACTGCGGGATCGAACTTGCCGTTCTCGACGAATTCCATGAACGCGTCTTCGTCGAGCGCGAGCGCGTGCTCGAGCAGCTCCTGGCGCAGCTCCGGGATCCGCTTGATCCAGGTGTTGTCGCTCGGGGATGCGAACGTGAACCGGCCGGGCAGCTGGTCGAGCGGGACGGTTTCCCAGGTGCTGTCCTTGTCGTCGGACTGCCAGATGTAAGCGACGTTGGCGACGAGGTCGGCCATGCCGGTGAACTCGTCGTAGCTGCCGAGCGGCACGTGGCAGACCACGGCCTTCGGGCTCAACCGTTCCTTGATGCCCTTCACGCAGTGCGTGAAGTTCGCGCCCATGCGGTCCATCTTGTTGACGTAGCACATGCGCGGGACGTTGTACTGGTTCGCGAGCCGCCAGTTCGTTTCCGTCTGCGGCTCGACGCCGGCCACGCCGTCGAACACGACGACCGCGCCGTCGAGGACGCGCAGGCTGCGGTTCACCTCGATCGTGAAGTCGACGTGCCCCGGCGTGTCGATGAGATTGATCTGGTAGCCCTTCCACTCGCACGAGACCGCGGCGCTCTGGATCGTGATGCCGCGCTTGCGCTCCTGCTCGAGGTAGTCCGTCGTCGTGCTGGCCTTGCCGTCCTTGGTGTCGTGCACCTCGATGATCTGGTGCTTCTTGCCCGTGTAATAGAGCACGCGCTCGGTGGTCGTGGTTTTGCCCGCATCGATATGGGCGATAATGCCGATGTTGCGGTAGAGCTTGAGAGGCTTTTGCCTGGCCATAATCTAGTTGTCTCGTTCAAAATACGGGAAACCGGCGGCGTTACCCGACGCCGGGGCAGCAAATCAAGAGATGCCGCGATCTAAGGGACTTGAAGGGCAGGAAAGCCAGGCCTTCCAGCGGGGCGCCACTGTACCCCAACCGGGGTTATCGGCCAAGCCAAGACGGGTTTTTTTGAGGTTCGAGCGTTGCTTATGAAAAGCAAAGGTCTTTGGTTCTTGCCGCTCGCCGGGGCCGTGCTCGTCGCGGGCTGCCAGCCGTCCGACGAGGAGCTCGCCACGCGCTACGAGGGCGTAGTCGAGACGTATTGCCTCGAATGTCACGATGCCGCGGGCCGTGAAGCCGGGTTGTCGCTCGAAGGCGTGGACTTGGACGACGTGGCCGCTGATCCGGAGACCTTCGAGAACGTCGCCCGCAAGCTGCGCGGCCGCCAGATGCCGCCGTCGGGCGGGCCGCGCCCCGACGCCGAAACGTACGCCGGCTTCGTCGCCTATCTCGAGCGGCGCTTGGATGCGGCCGCGCTCGCGCAGCCCGAGCCGGGCCAAGCGTCGATCCATCGCTTGAACCGCACGGAATACGGCAACGCCGTGCGCGATTTGCTCGCGCTCGAGGTGGACGCGTCGGAGTTCCTGCCGGCCGACGACGAAGGCTACGGTTTCGACAACATCGCGGACGTCTTGCGCGTGTCGCCGTCGCTGCTCGAGCAGTATCTCGCGGCGTCGGCGAAGATCGCGGCGCTCGCCGTCGGCGATCCCGAAACTCCGAGCGTTACGGCTGTCTATCGCCCGGCGCAGGATCTCGCTCAGGCCGTGCATGTCGAAGGGTTGCCGCTCGGTACGCGCGGCGGGCTCAAGATCCGCCACAACTTCCCGCTCGACGCCGAATACGAGTTCGACGTGTTCCTCGTGCGCAACATCGTCGGCTACATGACGGGGCTCGAGTGGGCTCACGAGCTCGAGATCGCCGTCGACGGCACGCGCGTGTTCCTCGCGCAGGTCGGCGGCGAGGCCGACAACTTGATGTCCGACGAGAACATGTCGGCCGCAGCCAACGAGATCGACGCGCGCTTGCGCACGCGCACGTTCGTGACGGCCGGGCCGCACGACGTCACGGTCGCGTTCCTCGAGCGCAGCGCCGCGGAGACACACGAGCCGCTCGAGCTGCACACGCGCAACCTCGATCTGCAGGACATGAACGGCTTGCCCATCGTCGACTATGTGAATCTTCGCGGGCCGTTCAACGCCGTCGGTCCCGGCGACACGCCGTCGCGGGAGCGGATTTTCACGTGCCGTCCTGCCGATGAATCGACGGCTCGGGTTTGCGCGACCGAGATCCTCTCGACGCTCGCTCGGCGCGCCTATCGCCGCCAGCCGACGGAGCAGGACATCGCGACGCTGCTCTCGTTCTACGACACGGGCGCGGCGCGCGGCGGCTTCGACCTAGGGATAGAGTCGGCGCTGCGCGTGATCCTGACGAGCCCGAGGTTTCTGTTCCGCGACGAGCCCGATCCTGCCGGCGTCGCACCGGGCTCGCTGTATGCGCTCGACGACAACGCTCTCGCGTCGCGGCTCGCGTTCTTCATCTGGAGCGCGCCGCCCGACGACGAGCTGCTCGAGCTCGCGACGCAAGGCAAGCTCGGCGACGAGCGTGTCGTCGAGCAGCAAATCGACCGCATGCTCGCCGATTCGCGCGCGGCGGCGCTCGTTCAGAACTTCGCGGGCCAGTGGCTGTTTCTGCGTAACTTGCAGAGCACGCGGCCCGACGTCGAGGAGTTTCCGGACTTCGACGACAACTTGCGCCGCGCGATGCGGCGCGAGACCGAGCTCTTGTTCGAGCACATCCTGCGTGAGGACTTGAGCGTCAACGAGCTCCTGACCGCCGACTACACGTTCGTCAACGAACGGTTGGCGAGGCATTACGGCATGCCGGAGATCTACGGCAGCTATTTCCGTCAGGTGCCCGTCACCGACGAGGCGCGCCGCGGGCTGCTTGGCCACGCGAGTATTCTCACGGTCACGTCGTATCCGAATCGCACCTCGCCGGTGCTGCGCGGCAAGTGGGTGCTCGAGAACGTGCTCGGCACGCCGCCGCCGCCGCCGTTGCCCAATGTCCCCGCGCTCGAGGACAACGAGGCCGGCAAGGTCGCGCGCACGTTGCGCGAGCGGCTCGAGGCGCATCGCGCGAATCCCATCTGCGCGACGTGCCACGACGTCATGGATCCCATTGGGCTCGGGCTCGAGAACTTCGACGCCGTCGGCAAGTGGCGCACGCGCGAGCCGGGTGGGGAGATCGACTCGCACGGGCAGCTCGCGGACGGCACGCCGATCGCGGGCGCCGCGGAGCTGCGTGCGGCGCTGACGGCCGATCCGGAGCAATTCGCGCGCGTGTTCACGTCGAAGCTGCTGACGTACGCGCTCGGCCGCGGCCTCGAGGCTTACGACATGCCGACGGTGCGCCGCATCGTCCGCGAGGCCGAGGGCGACGACTATCGCTTCTCGGCGCTCGTCAAAGGCATCGCGAACAGCGCGCCTTTCCGCATGCGCCGTGCGCAGGCGCCGAACGCGCCGCCGCAACCGACCGTCGCTCGCGCTGCCGAATAGCGCCGCGCGCCGTCCGTTCGGCTTTCCGCCGCCTTCGTCTATTCCTCCAACCAGTGCCGAGCATCCGATTCGGAGCCGAAGAACCGTACGGCCGCATGTCTTCGATGCTCGTAGACGAGCTCACTGAAACGTTCGCCATGGGCGCGTGAATCGGGAAGAACGATCGCGAGACGGGCTCTGTAGTTCACGAACTTCTGCAGCACTTCGCCCGCGAGACCGGTACGGAGGTCGAAAAACTCCGGACACAAATCGGCCTCCGTGAGGACAAGCCCACCTTGCTTCATGCTGGCCGCGAGAGCGCCGGGAATGTCGCTAACGGAGCGGATGGTCGTCATTGAACCCAGTTCATGCGGCTGCTCCTGCCGTGGCGTTGCGCTAGCGGGCTTTGACGTTGGGTGCACAGCGATTCTCGTCGAACCCTTGAGAGGTGGGACCGACATCGCCGATTGGCATTGGGTCTACGCATATGTCCCCGCTCTCCAAGACAGAAGCGATATAAGTTGAACCATCTCCACAAGCGACGCGCCAAGAATCGATTGTGAGCTCGCGAGCGCCAGCCGTTCCCTCGCACGGAAAGCCGGCATCCCTGACCGCGCGACCGAGCGTATCGGCCGACAACTCGGTTCGTTCCACGCACGCGACAAGCGACAGCGAAACAATGAGCGTCGCTCGCGTGAAGTAGATCTGTCGGTTGGTCAAGGGCATCGCAAGCAGCCGCCGCCACGACGACTTTCAGTTCGCCTTCTGGCAATCGTAACGGTGAATCGTATCGCCGTACGCAAGCCACGAGTTCCGGATGATCGCCGGCGATTTGAAGGTCGTTGGGTCAGTGACGGTAATCTCGACGTCGAGCCGCGTCTGATCGTCGGTGAGCGTGTAGCGCTCTTCGATCCGCACGTCCTCGCTGAGCGGCGTGCCGATCTGGTCGAAGTACGGCCAGTTGACGAGGCTCGTTTGGATCACGAGCGCGCCGTCGCGCCATTCGCCGACCGAGTAACCGAGCACCGAGTGGGGCTCGCCCGCCGGCGGTGAGGTGCGGTCCATATGGACGATTCGCTCGGTGTCGTAGAGCTCGGCACGCACACGAATCTCGCTGCCTCGATCGACGAACTCGTAGGGAAAGAGCGTCATCATGATCCGTGGCAGGCCTTCCGGTCCGCAGCGCTCGGCGGCGGCCAGCATGTCGAACGACTTACGCGCGGCGATTGCGGCATCCGTGTAAGGCAGCGACGCGAGCGAAACCTCGTTTGGCCGCCATACCCTGAAGATCCCGCGATTCTCTCTTGCCGCATCGACGAGCTGCGGTCTCGTCGTGATCCACTTGTCCGCACTCACGAAGTGCGGGCCGGTATTCGGCCAAAGCGGCGCCTCCCGCCCGTCGGGCAGCAACATGTTCGTGACGAGCAATGCCGCAGCGTCGTGTGACGATGAGCGCCCAAACACTTTGACGCGGTCTCCGACGCGAAATAGCTCGCGCGTCACGCCATCCTTCTCCCGCAGGAAGATCGAGCTGCTCTCGAGCCGCCAGGTCTTTTCGGCACGGTCGCTACCGATCGTCCGCAACGCAAAGCGGATATGCGGGTTCTGCCATCTGATTTCCGTGATCTCACCGGCGAGCTCGATCGTTTCGCTCGAGTAATAAGCAACGGAGTGATGCGCCAGGACAGAGGGCGTTAGCAGCGAGAGGCCGGCGATGAGACACCAACGGAGCGTCAAGCTCATGTCGCGCCCTCGCGCGTGTGTCGCACGCGCACCGAATCTCACGAATGCCTGAAGCGTAACACGGCGCGTCACGACGCCGCCTCAACCGGCAAACCGATGCATGCCGCCATCGACGTGAATGACCTCGCCCGTGATATAGCGCGCGAGCGGCGAGGCCAGGAACGCGACGAGGTACGCCATGTCCTCGGGCTCGCCGAAGAAGCCGATCGGAATGTTCGCGTCGATGAACGCGCGCCGATTCTCGGGCGTCGGATGTAGGCGCTCGAGTATCTGCTCGCTGTTGATGCGCCCCGGCGGCAGGCAATTGATCGTGATGCCGTCGCGCGCGAGCTCGCGTGACAGTCCCTTCGCCCAGTTGTGCAGCGCGGCTTTTGCGACGGACGCGATGTTGACGCCGGGCGGCTCGTTCGCGCCCGTGATGTTGATGATGCGGCCGAAGCCCTGCGCGCGCATCGCCGGGATGAATTCGTTCGTCAGCCGGCGCACGAGCTCGAAGTTGAGCCGCATGCCTTCGTGCCACTGTTCCTCGCTGGCGTTCCACGGGACCGGCCGCGAGCTGCCGGCGTTGTTGACGAGCACGTCGAGCCCGCCGAACTCCGCGAGCACGCGGTCGCGGATGCGCTGCATCGTACCCTCGGCGGTCAGATCCTCCGCCAAGACGAGAGGGCGCGTTCCGCCCGCTGCCGCGATCTCGCTCGCGAGCTCGTCGAGCAATCCCGCCCGGCGCGCGACGACGGCGACGCGACAACCTTCGGCGGCCAACACGCGAGCGATGCCGCGGCCGATGCCGCGGCTCGCGCCCGTCACGAGGCACGTGCGGTCCTTGAGCTGGAGATCCATGGTGTCTTCTCCAAAAGAAAACGGCGCGGTACCCGCTGGGTACCGCGCCGCGTTGTGATCGAAACGAGTCGAGTTACTCGGGCGGCGCGGCCGCCGCGGGACCGAGCGGCGGCAGCGAGCGCAAGTACGCGACGACGGCGTCGAGATCGCTGGGCGCCATCTTCTTGTAGAGCCAATACGGCATGAACGGCAGCAGCTGGCGACCGTCGCGGCTAATGCCTTCCGTGATCGCGCGCTTGATCTCGGCGTCGGTCCAGGCGCCCAGGCCGGCGGTCGGATGCGACGTGATGTTCGCCGAGACGGCGGCCCAGTCGTAGATGAACGGCCGCGCGTAGAGTTGCCGCCGCGGCCGAGCTGCGTCATGTCGATCTGGCCCATGACGTACGTCGTGTGGCAGTCCATGCAGTGGCCGACGGGGCCCGCGAGGTACTCGCCGTACTTCACGATGTCGGTCTTCGGCATGTCGGGCACGCTCGTGACGATCGGGCCGTAGATGTTCGCCGGCGGGCCGTTTGGTCCCATCGAGAACGTGCTCGGCGGCACCTCGTTGCGAACGGCCGGCACCGACTTCACGTACTTGGCGATCGCGTGCACGTCGGTGTCCGACATGCGCTTGTACCAGCCGAACGACATCGGCGGGCCCATGAACGTGCCGTCGCGGTCTGCGTGCGTTGCGGATCGCGTCGACGATCTGATCTTCCGTCCACGAGCCGATGCCGGTCTCCATGTCGGGCGTGATGTTTCGTGCATACGCCTTGAAGACAGGCTCCTCGATGACGAAAGCGCCGGCGAGATTCTTGGTGCCGTCGGGCGTGCCGTCGGGCAGGCGCGGCGTGTGGCAGTTGCCGCAGCCGGCGATCGTCTCGACGAGATAGCGGCCGTGCTCGAGCGGGTCCGCGCTGTCGCGGAGAGTTCGCAGCAGCGGCTGCCGCGGGCGGAGGCGCAGCGGCGGCGCCGGAGGCGGGGGCGGCGGAGCAGGCTCCTCTTCGCGGGCGCAACCCGCGACCCCCAAAAGCGTTACGAATGCAGCCCAAATCGCGACGGTCGGGCGCGTTCCCCGTTGGCCGATTCTCACTTCGAATTCTCCCCAGTGATAGAAGCAGAACAGGCGCCAAGCATACGAAAAAAAAGGCGCTGTTCGGAAGAATTTGCGGCGCCTGCGCGGCTAGTTCGTGAGGCCCGGCGCGGCTGCCAGGCCGACGGGCCGGGATGGCCGCTTCGTCGGCGTCCGCGGCGGCTCCGTGCGGTATTACGTTTCTTTAAAGAAAACCATAGCTTAAGCGTGTTTATTAACGGTTAAGGATCGGCTAACTTGGACGCCTTCAAGATTCAGGCGAAGCGTCCCCAAGTGGCGATCGAAGCGGAAGTCCTCCTCAGGCAACAGGCCGCCAGCATCGTGCAAAGCGGCGCGCTCGGGCGCTCCCGCTCGTACGCGCGGCTGCTCGAGTTCCTCGTCGAGTGCGCCGGCAGCGGCCGCACCCCGAAGGAGCTCGAGATCGCGATGGAGGTGTTCGGCCGCGGCTGCCGACTTCGATCCGAGCCAAGATTCGATGGTGCGCGTGTACGCGCACAACTTGCGGCAGAAGCTCGAGCACTATTACGCGACGGCGGGGCGTAACGAGCCGCGCCAAGCTCGTGCTCGCGCGCGGCGAGTATCGAATCTCGCTAGCCCAATCGAGCGAGCCCGCCGAGGCCGCCGATGTCGCCGTGGCGCAGCCGCCCGTCGCGGTCGTGCAACCGGCGCAACCGCGAGCGTCGCTCGCGCGCTGGCAGCTCGCGGCTGCCGCTGCGGCGCTGCTCGGGCTCGGCCTCGCTCTCGGCGCGGGTATCGCGTTGCAGCGTGCGCCGGCGGTGTCGTCCGCGGCATGCCGTCGCAAAGTCGCCGCTTTGGGCCGACATGCTCGACGACGACTTGCCGATCTTGGTCGTCGTCGGCGACTACTACATCTACGGCGAGCTCGACGAGCACGGCGACGTGACTCGCTTGGTGCGCGACTTCGGCGTCGGCTCGAGCGCGGAGCTCGACGAGCTCATGAAGAACGACGCGACGCTGATGTCGCGTTACATGGACCTCGATCTCACGTACTTGCCGACCGGCAGCGCCTTTGCGTTGCTCGATCTGCTACGCGTGCTCTACACGTCCGACAAGCCCGTACGCGTCGTTGTCGATGTCGGAGATGAACGAGGCGGACTTGAAGTCGAGCCACGTCATCTACGTCGGGTACCTGAGCGCGCTCGACAAGCTCGAGGACTTCGTCTTCGCGTCGTCGACGCTCGCGATCGGCTACACGTATGACGAGCTGCGCAACATGGACACCGGCGAGCTCTACACGAGCGAAGCCGGCATGCCGGAGATCAACCACAACTACCGGGACTACGCGTTCATCTCGACGTTCCCGGGCCCCGGCGGCAACCAGATCATGATCGTCAGCGGCACGCGCGACGCCGGGCTCATGCAAGCTGCGCACGCGCTGGCCGATCCGATGTTCGTGACAAGCATGGAGCAAGCGCGGCCCGACTCGAGCAAGGAGCAACCGCCGTCGTTCGAGATGCTCTACGAGGTCACCGGCTACGGCCGCACGAATCTCGATGCGATGCTCGTGCACACGGCCGCGCTGAACTACCAGGAGATCTGGGGCGGCGTGTTCCGCCAGCCGCCCGCGCACTAGCGCTTCTGCGGCAGCGCCACCTCGGCCAGCATGCAGCGCACGCTGCCGCCTCCGATGCGCTCGATCGTTGCGACGTCCGCCGTCACCAGGCGGCCGTGCCGCTCGAGCGCGCGCCGCGTCGCTGCCGCGAGCGAGCGCAACGCCGCGGCCGACAATGCGATCACGGGCCCGTTCGCGCCGTCGAGCTCCAGCACATTGCCGGCGAAGCTTTCGAGCTCGTCATTCGAGAGGTCGATGATCTCGCGCTGCGATGCTTCGAGGCGCGCGACGACGGCGCGACGCTCCGTCGGAGTCGGCGATGGCGGCCGTGCAGAGCGCGGCGAAGCGCGTGCCGAGCGAGAGCACGACGTTCGTGTGGTAGATCGCCCGGCCTGCGCCGTCGACGGCCGTGAACGGCACGACGTCGTAGCGGAGCTGCCGCGCGAACTCCGCGAGCGCTGGTCCACACGTGCGCGGCGAGAGGCACGCGTACGCCACGTGCCGTGCGCGGTCGAGCACCAGGCTGCCGGTTCCTTCCAGATACTCGCCGCGCGTTTCGAGCCCCGTGAGGTCGACGACACGATCGATGGCGTAGCCGCTCGCTTCGAGCCGCCTCGAGAATGTCGCGACGGCGCTCGCGCCGACGGTTCGGCGCCAGCATCGGATACAGCACGGCGGTGCCGTCGGCATGCAAGCTCAGCCAGTTGTTCGGAAACACTTCGTCTGGCAGCGCCGCGCCGCGCTGGCCCGCGAACTGATGCACGCGCACGCCGGCGCTCGCGAGCGCGAGAGCCAACGCGTCGAACTCGTGCTGCGCACGCAGAGCGGCGTCGCGCAGATCCGGTGCCGAGCGTTGGAAGAAGTTCGAGCCGGCCGTTTCGGCGTTGTCGCCGAACCTGTCGGGCCGAATCATCAGCACGGCGCGGGCCGTCTGCGATTCCAGGGGCGGTTCCGGCGGCGGCATGCTTCCCGTCACTCGCAGCGAGCCGCCTCCGGAGCTTCCCCCGCGGCGCGCTCGATCTCGGCAACCGTGTCGCGCACGGCGCCGCGCAGCTCGTCGTCGGGCGAGAGCGCGGCGAGCGCCGTGCGCGCTTCGGCGAGGGCTTCGCCCAGCAGCCGCGTTCGGCGAGGACGTTCGCGAGGTTGTTGCGCGCCGCCGCGTGCTGCGGCGCGGCCGCGAGCAGCTGCCGATAGAGGGTCGTGGCTCCGCCGAGATCGCCCGCTGCGTGCCGTTGGCCGGCGGCCGCGAACAGCACGAGCTCGTCGCCGGGCCAGCGCTCGAGGGCCACGCGATAGCCGCGCTCGGCGGCCGCCGCGCCGAGCAGCGGCTCAGCGCCGGCGAGCGCGCGGACATATGCGCCGGAAGTCGCCGTCGCCGGCAGCTCGCCGGGCGGTAACGCGACGAACGCCCAGTTCGAGCCGCGCTCCCACGAGCGCAAGAAGTGCGAGCCGCGCTCGATGCGCCGTTCCTCGGTGCCCGAGCGCAGGATGACCTCGTCGCCGTCGAGGCCGACGACGACGGCGTAATGCCACACCGGCACGCGATCGATTCCTAGGTTCTGAAGCACGAGCACGGGCCGGCGTGCCGCGAGCTCCGCGACGAGCGCACCCGCATCGGGCTCGATGACGTAGGGGATGAAGCCGTGGCGGCGCGTTGCGCCGAGCAGCTCCGCTTGCAGGCTGCCGCGTAAGGCCGGGGCGTACACCTCGCGCACGAGGTCTTCCGCGTCGACGTCGGCGCCGGCTTGCCTTAGCACCGTTGCGAGCGCCGCTGGGCCGCACTGATACTCGGTCTGCGGAAAGAACGGGACGGCCGTCAGCTCGACGGCCGCAGCTCCAGGCGGCAACTGCGGGGCGCCGGCGCAGCCGAACAGCGCGAGCGCGGCCGCGACAACTCCGGCCTTAGATCTTGCTGAAGATGTCAATGACGCCGACGAGCTCGAGAATCAGCAGGACGATCGCCACGACGCCGATGACGGCGAGCACGCTGCCGCCGGCGGGCAGGCTCTCGAGGTCCGTCGCGAGCAGCTCGAGCTCTTGATCCGTCAAAGCCGCGATTCGCTCGTCGGCCGCGACGGGGTCGACTCCATACTGCTCGAGCTTGCTGCGCACTTCCTCGCGAGCGAGCACGGCATCGATGCGGGCCCGCGTCGCTTCACGGTCGAGCGTCGTCAGATATTGCTGTGTGCTGATCACGCCGGCGTAGGCGGCGTTCTGCAACGAGGCGCCGAGCACCGAAGCTGCGAGCACTGCGGCGAGCGAGTTGCGATAACGGTTGCGCATGAACGATCTCCCTGTCCACGTCGTAGGAAACACTAGCCGGCGCCGCCGCGCGGCACTAGTCCTCGGTCCACCACGCGACGAACTCGTCGAAGTCGATGAGCCCGTCGTCGTTCGTGTCGATGTCCTTGAAGCCGATCTCGATTTCCTTGCCCGACATGTCGGCTTCGAGCTCGTCGAGCATGGCCGAGAACTCGTCGATCTGGATGCGGCCGTCGTTGTCCCGATCGTTGTAGTCGAAGGTTTCGCGCAGCTCGTCGAGCTCCTCTTCGGTCGGTCGGTTTTTCGCCATGCAATGCGGGCTCCAGCTAGGTCAGGGGCTATTGTCGCCTTTTTTCGGGCTCGCCGCTTCCGACGGCGCCGGCGAAGGCTCGTCGCGGTCGTCGCCGTCGTTTTGCGGCCGGCCGATGAAGTCGTAAATCACACCGACCATTGCGTTCAAGCCTGTGACGCGCAGCACGAGTGCAGGCGCCGACATGGCGCGGCGGGGCTTGCGCAGCTCGCGCACGCGGCGCGCCAGCAGCGTCGCGAGAATGGCGCGCGCGACGCCGGAGATGATGAAAAGGTAGAGCAGGTTGCTCAGAGTGTCCGATTCGCCGAATAGCACGCCGCGCGGCGGCAATACCACCACGAGCAGCGCACCGAGCATCGCGCCGCCGAACACGCCCGCGGCCGTGCCGACGTTGTGGAACGCGACGTAGGCCGCGCGGCGCGTCTGCGGCACGAGCTCGTAGAGCAGATTGCCGGCCGACAGAGTGAAGCCGGACCAGCGAAAGGCCCGACAACGCTTGGAACGCGATCAGCGCCCAGAAGCTGTCCGACAGCAGCCACAGCGACGGCACGATCGGCAGCGAGACGCTCGTCACGATCAGGATCAGCCGATTGCCGTAGACGTCGGCGATGCGCCCCCACGTCGTCAGCATCAGGAACTGGCAGAGCACGCTCGTGCCCTGGAGCACGGTGAACTCGAAGTAGCTGAGCTCGAGATCGCGCAGCATGTACACGGTGAAGAACGGCGACGAGATGCCGACGGCCGCGTTCATGAGCGCGAAGTAGACCGAGAAACCGATCGCGCCCGTCGAGAGCAGGCTGCGCCACCAGTGCTCGATGTGCATGTCGGGCGCCGTCGTCGTCGGCGGCGCCTCGTGCAGGAAGGTCAAGTGATAGACCGAGATCGTTCGTGCGACGAACGCGATCAGGAAAATCACGACGAACCCGAGATAGGTGCGCCCAGCGGTGTCGAGCTCGTGGAGGATCAACCCGCACGTCACGAGGCCCAAGAACGTCGCGACCGTCATGAGGCGCGTGCGATGGGCGAAGTAGCGGCCGCGCCGGCGCTCGGAGACGAGGTCGCGCATGATGCTCGTCCACTGCGGCGACGCGAGGTTGTTGGCGCTGTGATAGAGCACGAGCAAGAGCAGCAGCGCCGGAAACGCATACGCGCCGAGGGCTGCCGGCAGCACGATGATCGGCAGCCAGAGCAAGGCCTGCAACGCGCAGCCGAAGATCACGAGCCGCCGGCGTCCGACGTAGTTGCCGAGCCAGGCAGAAAAGATCTGCGCGCCCGACGCCAGCAGCAGCGGCAGCGTGCTCAAGATGGCGATTTGCGGCGCCGTCGCGCGCAGGAACAACGCGAACGCCGAGAAGTACGTCTCGCCGGCGCCGACCTGCACGGACCACGCCATGCCGTCGCGCACCGAGTGGCGCAGCGCTTTGTCGACGACGGGGTCCTTCGAGAACTGGCCCGCAGGCATACCTAGACGCGCGACGCAGAGGTTGCGTCGTGGCTCCTCGCTCGTGAATGGCCGCACGGCGGAACGCCGACGGTCACGCGCTGGATTATAGGCTTGCGGGCGGGCGCCGTAATGGCGCCGGCATCACACAACCGCCGCCCGCCCGGCCGCCTTCGTGGGCGTCCGAACGGGCGGCGTCACCGCTCAGCGAGCTACGACGTCGCTCGCTCGACGGCCGGCGCGGGGGGGACAGCGCCGATCGGCGACAGGTGAAAATCGATCTCGGCTTCGGGCATGTCGGTCGGCATGATCACCGTGATCGCGACGCCCGCCTGCGGCGGCACGTGCTCGACGGTCGGCCCGGTCGCGTGCCGTTTCGCCGTGACCGTGATCGTGGGAACGCCCGTTTCGTCGGCCGCGGTCGCCACAGTGGCAGCGGCGGCCAACAGCATCCCGACAGTCAACGTTCGCAGCGTATTCATGGCACACCCCTTTGCTTCCGATGGGAGACAAAGTAGTGCACTTGCGCCTATAGAAACATGCGGAACGGCCGAAGAAAGACTTAGCGCAGCCAAAGATTGACCGAGCAATCTGCAGAGTCTTGAGATTCAGGCGCTGCCGCCGTCCTCGAGCAAGCTGCGCAGCATCCACGCGTTCTTCTCGTGGACCTGCATGCGCTGCGTCAGAAGGTCGCAGGTCGGCTGATCGTTGGCGGCGTCAGCTGCCGCGAACGCGGAGCGCGCCGTCTTCGCGACGGCTTCCTGGCCAGCGACGAGGATTCGGATCATGTCCGTGGCGCTCGGCGTGCCGTCGACCTCCTTGATGGAGGCGAGACGCACGAACTCCTTGTAGGTGCCCGGTGCCGGCAGCCCGAGCGAGCGGATGCGCTCGGCGATGAGGTCGAGCGCGTTCCACTGCTCCGTGTAGTGCTCCATGAACAGCACGTGCAACGTCTGGAACATCGGGCCCGTGACGTTCCAGTGGAAGTTGTGCGATTGCAGGTACAGCGTGTAGCTGTCCGCCAAAAGATGCGACAAGCCGTCTGCGATGACCTCACGGTCCTTCGCCGAGATGCCGATGTCGATCTTCATGGGTCTCACCCTCATGGTGCTCTCCTTGTATTTGCGGACAGTCTACGCCGCCCGCGCGGCCCAGCGCTTGAGCTCCTCATAGCCGAGTCTCGAGTGCCACTCTAGAGGCCGCTTCCGTGCGGCGGCCAATACTTTGCTAGTATCCCAGCGATAGGCAAAACCTATTGATCGCGCCATGACCTTGACCGAGCTCAAATACCTGATCGCCGTCGCCGACGAGCAGCACTTCGGCCGCGCCGCCGAGCGCTCGTTCGTGAGCCAGCCGAGCTTGTCGGCCGCGATCAAGAACATCGAGCAAGAGCTCGGAGTGCGCGTGTTCGAGCGCAGCAAGCGAGGCGTCGAGCTTACCGAGGTCGGCGCCGAGGTCGTCGCGCAAGCGCGGCGCACGCTCGAGGAGGCGGCGCGCATCAAGTCCGTCGCGAAGCAAGGCAAAGGCCGCTTTCGCCTGCGCCTCGGCGTCATTCACACGGTCGCACCGTACCTCCTGCCGCAGCTCGTTGTCGCGCTGCGCAAATCGGCGCCCGAGATGTCGCTCGACATCGAGGAGAACATGACCGCGAACCTCGACCGACTCTTGAAGTCGGGAGAGCTCGATGCCGTGATTCTCGCGCTGCCGTACGAGGCGCCCGGTATCGAGGTGGAGCCGATCTACGACGAGGAGTTCGAGGTCGTCGTTCCGCAGGGCCATGCGCTCGCGCGGCGCAGGACGGTTCCGGTCGACGAGCTCGATGCCGGCGAGTTACTGCTGTTGCCGGTCGGGCATTGCTTCCGCGATCAGGTGCTCGGCGCGTGCACGGAGTTTTCGCGGCCGCCACCGCCTGGGCGAATCGGGCAATTCGCTCGAGACGCTGCGCAGCATGGTGGCGTCGAGGCTCGGCGTGACGGTGTTGCCGAAAACCGCGCTCACCGAGCGTCACGACACGCCGCTCGTGAAAGCTGTGCCGTTTGCGGAGCCGCGGCCGAAGCGGCGCATCGCGGTCGCGTGGCGCAAGACGGGCGAGGCGCGGGCGCGGCCGAACGCCGTGCGCAAGCTCATCGAAGCTCTCCGGAGCGTGGACCTGCCCGTCGAGCTACTCGGCGGCGCGGAGTAGCCGTTCCGCGCGAGCCGTGAGGCGCCCGTCGCGGCCTGCGAGCGTCATGGCCTTGCGCGCCATCGTGGCCGCCTGCGTCGCGTTGCCTGTTTGCAGCTCGAGCTCGCCGAGCTCGAGCCACAGCACGGCATTGTTCGGATCGATCCGCAGCGCCCGCTCGAGCGACGCTCGCGCTGCCGGCAAGCTGCCCGCCGCGCGTTGCGCGCGGCTCTGCTCGAGTAATGCGCCGCTCGCGCCGCTCGCGTCGCTCTGCGGGCGCGCCGCCGGAACGTCGACGCTGCGTCGGGGGCGCCGGCTCCGTGCGCGGCGCGATCTGCGTCGACGGGTGGCGGCAGCGGCGTGGGCGCGGGCTCGCGCCGTCCTCGACGGGCGGCGGAGTTCGGGCAGCGGGGCTCGGCGCAGGGCGCGAGGGCGGCGGCCGAGAGCGAGGTGCAGGCGGCGGCCAGCGCTGCACAGGCGAGCAGCGCGCCGCGCGCGAATCGCCGAGCGCCGCATCTCGGTCATCGATCGCCGCCGTCGACCCAGGACCGGATGCGCGCGCCGAAGCCGGTCTCGCCGTTGCAGCCGAACGCGCGCGGATAGTAGTCGGTCTCCGGGCACGGGGACCGCGATCGCGTCGGGGCAGCGCGCGGCCGTCGGCGCGCCCGTCGCATAGTCGATCCAGGTCTCGTCGATGCCCTCCGGCGCCGGAGCGCTGTACGAATTCGCTTCGAGCGCCGCGAGCACGCCCGCCCAGATCTTGGCGGCGCCGGTGGAGCCCGTGAGGCCGATCGGCCGATTGTCGTCGGCGCCGAGCCACGTGACGATCAAGTTCGTGTTCGTGAAGCCCGCGAACCAGCTGTCGCGCAGGTCGTCGGAAGTGCCGGTCTTGCCGGCGACGACGATGTCGGCGGGCAACTTCGCTCGCACGGTTCGGCCCGTGCCGCGCTCCATGACTTGCACGAGCGCCTGGTTCAAGGCGTAGACGGCGCCCGGATCGGCGGCTTGCACGATCTCGATCTCGTAGCGCTGCAAGAGCCCGCCGTCCTCGCCGACGACGCTGCGCACGGTGCGCAGCGGAACGCGGAAGCCGCCGTTCGCGAGCGTGTTGTAGATCTGCGCGACCTCGATCGGCGTCAATGCGAGCGCGCCGAGCAGCATGGAGGGATACAGCGTCGGCTTCTGCGCGAGGCCGAGCCGCTGCAGCGTGTCGGCGATCGGTTCGAGGCCGACGTCGAGCCCGAGCCGCACCGTGGCCATGTTGTACGACTCGGCGAGCGCTCGGACGAGCGGCACGAGGCCGTGCGCTTGGTCGTCGAAGTTGCTCGGCGTCCAAGTGTTGCGCCGATCGAGCTCGACGACGATCGGTGCGTCGTCGATGACGCTCGCGAGCGAATAGCGGCCGGACTCGAGCGCGGCGAGGTAGACGGCCGGCTTGATCAGCGAGCCGATCTGCCGGCGGGCGTCGAGCGCGCGATTGAATCCTTCGTAGCTGGCGTCGCGGCCGCCGACGAGCGCCTTGACCTCGCCCGTGTGCGGGCTCGTCACGACGACGGCGCCTTCGAACTCCGCTGCGTTCTTGCCGAGCGCCTCGATGCCGCTGTCGAGCGCGCGCTCGGCCGCGGCTTGCACCGCGGAATCGAGTGTCGACAGCACCACGAGGCCCGTGCGCTCGAGGTCGTCGCGCGCATAGTCGGCCGAGAGCTGCCGGCGCACGAGGCCGAGGAACGCCGAGTACGTGCTGGGACGGCGCTCGTTGCCGACCAAGCCGAGTTGCTGCTCGGCGGCGTGCTGGACAGCGTCGTTGCTCGCGAGTCCCTCGTCGGCCATGCGCTGCAGCACGAAGTTGCGCCGCGCGAGCGCGCGGTCCGCATGGCGACGCGGATCGTAATACGTGGGGCCGCGCACCTCCGCCACGAGCAACGCGAGCTCGTGCAGCTCGAGCTCGGCGAGCGGCTTGCCGAAGTAGAACTGGCTCGCGAGCCCGAAGCCGTGGATCGCGCGCGCGCCGTCCTGGCCCAGGTAAATTTCGTTGACGTATGCGTGCAGCAGGTCGCTCTTCTCGTAGCGAAGGTCGAGTGCCACCGCCATGAAGGCTTCTCTGATCTTGCGCCACCAGGCCGAGAAGCCGCTGCGCGTGTTGGTCAAGAAGTAGCTGCGAACGAGCTGTTGCGTCAGCGTGCTCGCGCCCTCGCGAATCTCGCCGGACGAGACGTTGACGAAGACCGCGCGCATGACGGCGATCGGATCGATGCCGAAGTGGCTGTCGAAACGGCGGTCCTCGACCGCCTTCAGCGTGTCGGTCAAGAGCGGCGGGATGTCGCCGGGCGCGACGATGAGCCGGTCCTCGCCGTGCGACGCGAACAAGCTGCCGATCAGCAGCGGATTCAGCCGCACGATGGCGGTGCGGCTGCCGCGCGAGTCGCGCAGCGCGGCGATACGGCCGCCGACGAACGTGATCGCGACGAGCTGCTCGGGCTCCGTGTCGCCCGCGAACGAGAAGCCGCGTGTCGCGATCTCCAAGCGGGCCAGACCCACGCGATAGGTGCCGGGGCCGATCAGGCGGGGATCTTCGCGGTAGCCCAGCCGCTTCAGCTCGGCGACGAGATCGTCGACCGACAGCGCACGGCCCGTATAGAGCTCGAGCGGGGCGGCGTAGACCTGCGCCGGGATGTCCCAACGGCGGCCTTCGAACTCGCTCGTAGCCATCCAGGCGAGATAGCCGCCGTACGCGATGGCCAGCATGAAGCCGACGGCCGTGAGGCGCAGCACCAACCCGCGAATGCGGGAGAGCTTTCCGTCCTTAGAAGCGCGGCGCGAGCGGCGGGCCATGGCGGGCACCTTGCATCAGTTGCCGGTGCACATCAAGCACGGGCCGCGACGGCGCTCCCGCGCGTCGCGGCCGCCCAAATGCTCTGCGAGCCGTCCGAGGCGGTCAGCGCTTCGGCGGTTGTACCCAAAACACGATGAGCACGATGAGGCCGATCAAAGGGAGGAGCAGGAGCAGCTGCCACCAGCCGCTCTTCCCCGTGTCGTGGAGCCGCCGCGCGCCGACGGCGAGCTGCGGCAGCAGTAGTCCGAGCGCGACGACGTTGGCTAGGGTCAGGCTGACAAAGTTCAACGCCACGGCGACGATGAACCCGAACAGCATGAACCACCAAAACTCCGACCGCGAAGCGACACCGTTGAAATCGACGTATTTGCTGAAGCACGTCTGAATCGATTCTGCGAACGTCATTGCTCTTCCTCCCCGCCGTGGATCGGCGCCGCGGACATCCTAACGGTGATGGGCCGCCGCTGCGAGGGTTCGTGTCTTCGTCCCGCGGCGTGTGATGCGGTTCGCGGGGCGTGTACTATGGCCGCACGTGCTTGCAGCGAGGGACGTCGTGACGCATGACCGTCCGCACATAATCAAAGGCAAGGTCACGAGCGCCGAAATCGTCAAGCGAGTCGATTTCACGCCCGAGCACTTCAAAGTTTGGTTGCGCTGTTCCGAGCCGTTCCCGTTCCAGCCAGGGCAATACTGCACGCTCGGCGTCGCGGGCGTCGAGCGGCCGTACTCGATCGTATCGTCGCCGCGCGAGCCGTTGCTCGAGCTCTTCGTCGAGCTGATTCCGCGGCCGGTCGGTCATCTGACGCCGCTGCTGCACGCGCTGGAGGTTGGCGCCACCGTAACGTTGCGGCCGCGTGCGAAAGGCGTGTTTCTGTTGCGGCCCGAGTTTCGCAACCACGTCATGGTCGCGACCGTGACGGGAGTCGCGCCGTTCGTCAGCATGCTGCGCCACTGGCTCGAAGGCCCCGCCGACGACCGGCGCATGTATGTGCTCGAAGGCGCGAGCTTTCAGAACGAGTTCGGCTACGACGACGAGCTGCGTGCGATCGCGGCGCGCCAACCGAACGTTCGCTTCATCGCGACGTGCTCGCGCCCCGCCGATCCGCGCAACTCCGGTTGGAGCGGGCAAGTCGGCCGCGTGCATACGATCGTCGAGCATTATGTCGAGGAGTGGCGGCTCGAGCCGGCGGAGACGTGCATCTACGCCTGCGGCCACCCCGGAATGATCGAGGATTTGCGCGGCCGCTACGCAGGTACCGGCTTCGCGTTCGAGGAAGAGCGCTTCTGGAAAGCGCCTTAGGTGTATCGTTCGAGTCAGCCGCGTTACAGTCCCGTTTCGGGCGCGGGGGCATCGAATGGTTCGAGCTTCGATCGACAGGGCGGCGCGTTGTGCCGGCTTGATACTCGCGGCAGCCGCCGCGGGCTGCGGCGGCGGTGGCGATGACGGTGGCGGGGGCCGCGGTGGCGGCGGTGCGTTGCCGCCCTCGGCCAGCGGCTGGGTCGCCGGCTCGTTCTTGCCGGCCGCGAGCTTCGCCGGCAGGTGTGTCAATCCGCGCTCCGGCACGAACCCGGAGACAGGGCAGCCTTACAACGAGATTCGCGGCACGGCGACCGACGAGAACCACTTCCTTCGCTCGTGGAGCAACGATCTCTATCTTTGGTACAACGAGATCGTCGACCGCGATCCCGGCCTGCACACAACGCCGGCGTACTTCGATCTGCTGCAAACGACCGCCATAACGCCGTCGGGTGCTGACAAGGACCGATTCCACTTCACGTATCCGACGAGCGAATGGCTGGCGCTGATCCAGTCGGGACAGCAAGTCGGGTACGGCGCCGTCTGGTCGATCAAGAGCACCATCAATCCTCCGGAGGTCATCGTCGCCTATACGGAGCCGAATTCGCCGGCGACGCAACCCTCGGCGAACTTGCGGCGCGGCGAAACCGTCACGGCCGTCGACGGAGTCAGTGTCACGAATCTGACGAGCCAGGCGATCTGGGACTCGTTCTGGGACGGCGTGTACCCGTCGACGGCGGGCGAGACGCACAGCTTCACGCTGCGCAATCCGCAGACGGCGGGTCAACGGACGGTCAGCATGACGGCCGCGACTGTGACGTCGGTGCCCGTGCAAAACGTGCGCACGATCGACACGCAGACGGGCCGCGTGGGCTACATCCAGTTCAACGATCACCTAGCGATCGCCGAGCAGCAGCTCATCGACGCGTTCACGACGCTCGCGGCGCCGGGACAGAGCGTCACGGATCTCGTGCTCGACTTGCGCTACAACGGCGGCGGCTACCTTTTCATCGCAAGCCAGGTCGCTTACATGATCGCCGGTGTGGCGCAGACGGCCGGGCAGGAATTCGAGCGTCTGCAGTTCAACGATAAGCATCGGTCGACCGACCCCGTCACGGGCGCGGCGCTGACGCCGATGCCGTTCATCAACACGTCGAGCAGCAATCAACCGCTGCCGACGCTGAACCTGGCACGCGTCTTCGTGCTGACGGGCTCGATGACATGCTCGGCCAGTGAGTCGATCATCAACGGCCTGCGCGGCGTGAACGTCCAGGTGATCCAGATCGGCTCGACGACCTGCGGCAAGCCGTACGGGTTCTATCCGGAAGACAACTGCGGCACGACGTACTTCACGATCCAGTTCCAGGGCGTCAACGACGCCGGGTTCGGCACCTATGGCGACGGCTTCACGGCGCAGAACACGGTAGCCATGGGCGCCGAGCGCTTGCCGGGTTGCTCCGTGCGAGACGACTTCTCGCGCGCGCTCGGCGACCCGCTCGAGCAGCGGCTCGCTGCGGCTCTCGCGTACCGCCAAGCGCCGCAAGCGTCGTCGTGTCCCGCGCCGTCGGGCGTCAGCCTGCCGGGCGCGCCCGACTTCACGAAGCCGTTCGGCGCGCCGACCGGTGGGCCGACCGGCGAGCCGACCGACGGCATGGTCGCGAAGCCGCTCTGGCTCATGAACCGTATCCTCGAGGCGCAATGAATGCCGCGAAGCGCGCGTGCTGGTTGGCGCCGGCGCTGCTGACGCCCGTCGCTTGTGGCACGCTGGGCGCGCAGGAGCAGCCCGCCCTCATCGCCGCGCACACGGAGCAGAGCCGCGCCGAGCTCGCGCGCGTCGTGTCGGCCGCGTTCAACGGCCAGCCCGTGACGCTGGCCGACGACGCGCTGACGCGCGAGAGCCAGCTTACGATCGAGCGGCGCACGCCGCCGGGGCCGCAAGGACGCGCCGCGACGGGCCGAACCCTCGAGGAGCCACAGCGATTCGATCTCGTGCTGCGCACCGGCCGCTGCCTGCTCGTGCGCGCCGACGGCCGCGAGTGGGAGCTGACGGAAGCGCGGTGCGTGCCGGCTGCCACCGTCACCCGTTAGCACGGGGTCAGCGGAAGAGATCGCGCAGGCGATCCTCCAGTCGGTCCTGGATCGCGTCGCGAATCTGCTCCCGAACGAGCTTGCTGAAGTCCGGCATGATCTCGGGCGCCGTGACCGTGCCGCGAATCGTAAACGGCACCGAGCCGCCGATGAACGAATCGAGCGTCTCGCAGTTGGGGATCCCGACCGAACCCGTCAGCTTCGCGTCGAGCTTGTAGTCGAGCTGCTGCTCGACGAGGCCCAACGTTCCATTGCCGTTGATGTCCATGAACGACGTCCGCGCGAGCAAGTCGTTGCTCGTCGCGACGCCGGCCGCGACGACGGCCGACCCCTTGATGCCCTCGTAGGCCGTCAGCGCCGGCTGCTCGGGCGGCCCTGGTGCGCGCTGCGTGACGTTGTACGCGGCGCACAACGTGCGGCCCAAGTTGAAGCCCTTGATCGCGCCATTGCTCATGTCGAAGGTGACGTTGCCGCCCGCCGTCCGCACGTTTTCGGTGACGGTGCGGCCCTTGCCCGCGAGGTTCAGGTCGAAGCTGCCGGTGCCGCTGAAGTTCGGCTCCCCGCCCGTCACCGCGGCGATCAGCGGCTCGAGAGCGATGCCGCTCGCGCGCCCGTCGAGCGCTAGTCCCGGGCTATCTCCGGCGGCGTGCACGCGGAAGTTGCCGGCAAACGTGCCGCCGTAGAGACTCGTGCGCGCGTTCTCGACGGCGAGATCTCCGCCGCCGATGACGATGCGGCCGCCGACGTCCGCGAACTGCATTCCCGCGAGCTTCAGCGAGCCGACCTGCATCATGCCGTCGAGGTTCATCGTGTTGTTCTGCGGCAGCTCGATGTCGCCGGCCGTCGCTTCGCCGGCCTGCGCGTCGCGAGCTTTCGGCGGCAGGTAGCGGTCCGCGTCGACGGCGTCGACGTTCAACGCAAACCGATAGGCGGGCGCCTCGAAGTCTTCGAGCGTGAACGTGCCGCGGATCGTCGTCTCGTCGAGCGTGAGCACGAGGCCGTCGAGCTGCGCGCTGTCCCTTGTAATCGCGAAGCGCGTGGCGACGGTCGCACGCGTGAACGCTTGCGGGTCGGACGTCGCTTGCGGCGGCAGGCCGAAGCGCTTGAGTAGCTCTTGCGGTGAGAACTGCGCGACGTTGCCCGTGCCGGTCCACGTTGCGGCGCGCGTGACGTCGCGCCCCGCCACGACGCCGCTCATGCGCAGCCCGAATGCTTCGGCGCGCAGCGGTTGCACGCTCAGCGTGTCCGCGCCGGCGTCGAAAGTGAAGCTCGCGACGAGCTCGAGCATGCCGAGCTTATCGGCGGTGAGGGTTGGGGGCAGCATGGCGGCGAACGCCTGCGTCATGGCGTCGGGCGCGAAACGCGACGTCTGGATCTGGCCGCGAAAAAGGTCGCCGCGGTCGCCGGGAACGCCTTCCAGCGTGCCGCTCACGGTCGCACCGAGCGCCGTCAGCTTGAAGTCGCGCAGCGCGGCGCGGCCGGTGTCGAGGCTCGTGTCGAAGTTGGTCTCGAGCGCCAGGAGCCCAAGCGCGCTCACGTCGACGGTCGGCGGCACCGCGCCGCGCAGCAAGGCTTGCAGCGCCGCGTTCGGCGTGAATTCGCCAATGACGACGCGGCCTGCGAGCTCGTTGCCGCCCGTCAGCGTGGCCTCGCCGTTGACGTGCATGCCGAGCGCGTCGACGCTCAAGCTACTCACGCGCACGACCTGCGGCTCGGCTTGAAACTCCAGCTGCGCGGCGAGCGTGAACGTGCCGAGCTCGCTCGCGTCGAGTGACGCGGGCGGCGAAAGGCCGAGCTGCTCGAACACCGTCGCGAGCTCGGCCTCCTCGATCGCGATGCTGCCCTGAACGGTCGGGTTCGAAAGCACCGCGCTGCCAGCGAGCTGCCCCGCGGCGCGAACGCCGGCGACCTCTGTCTCGAGGCCCTCGACGGCGACCGTTTCCGCTTGCTGGTCGAAGGCGATGCGCTCGGCCGCTAGCGCGAGCTTCCGCACGGGTGCGCCGCCGCCCGCATCAACGGACGCAGTGAGCTCGACGTCGGTCGCCGTCACGGGACCGTTCGTGGCGGCCGCGACGACGGCGCCCGCCGTCAGCGCGGCTTTCAGCCCCGACGTCTCGTCGGCGAAGTCGAGCGCCGCATCGAATTCGACCGGCTCGCCACTGCCGATGCCGCCCGTCGTCAGCGACAGGCCCGTGACGCTGTAGCGCAGCTCGTTTGTGTTCTCGCGCCAGTAGACGTTGCCGTCGCTGACTCGCACGCCTTCGATCGCGAGCCCGTCGATGCTCGCGGCGCCGTCAACGGGCGGTGGCGCGGGCTCGGGTGCGCTCGCCGCTTCGAGCAGATCCTCCCAGTTCCCGCGCAGGGACGCGTCGCGCGCGAGGTTCAGCGTCAGGCCCTCGAGCTCGACGGTCCCGACCTCGACGCGGCGCGACAAGAGCGGCAGCAGCTTCACGCGTGCGGCCACGCGGCGCGCCGTCGCGAACGGCTGTGCGGTGCCGCCGAAATCGGCCGCGCTGCCG
Source organism: uncultured Gammaproteobacteria bacterium (assembly GCA_963714705.1). Taxonomy (GTDB): domain Bacteria; phylum Pseudomonadota; class Gammaproteobacteria; order Steroidobacterales; family Rariloculaceae; genus FEN-1219. The sequence goes on along the minus strand of CAVQPJ010000013.1, from coordinate 705,271 downwards.
ACGGTCACGCCGCCCGTCTCGACGGCAAGCCAGGGGAAGTAGGCGAGGCGCAGGTCCTCGTCGATCGTCAGTGTTCGGCCCGTGCGCGCCGTGAACGCGTCGGTCGCGACGCCCTTGTATTCGTTAGGGTCGAACGTCGACGCGACGATGACGACGGCGACGACGAGCAGCGCGACGATCGCCCCAATGGCGACGAGCGCGATTTTCACGACGCGCATGGCCCCTCCTACAAGAGGTTCGAGAGCAAGGCCGCGATGCCGAGAAACGACATGAAGCCTGCCACGTCCGTCACCGTCGTCAAGACGATCGTCGAGGATTGCGCGGGGTCTTGGCCGAGGCGCGTCAATGCGATCGGAATGACGGCGCCGGCGACACCGGCGGTGACCATGGACAGGACCATGGCGATACAGATCACGAGCGCGAGGCCGGAGTTCCCGCTCCAAGCGAGCACGCCGACGCCGGTCGTCAGCGCGATCGCGAGCCCGTTGACGATGCCGACGCGCATTTCCTTGAAAAGCACGCGGAACCAATGGCGCGTCGAGATCTCGCGTAGCGCCAGGCCGCGCATCGTCACGGCGAGCGCCTGGGCGCCCGAGTTGCCGGATTGCCCCGCTACGACGGGCATCAGCACGGCCAGCGCCGTGAACTGCGCGATCGTCGACTCGAACAGCCCGACGACGGCGGCGGCCAGGAACGCCGTCGCGAGGTTGATCAGCAGCCACGGCAAGCGCTTGCGCACGGCGAACTGCGGCTTGGAGAGCGCGCGTTCCTCGCGGCCGGCGCCGACCATCATCTGGATGTCGACGGACGCTGCTTCCTCGAGGGTCTTCAGCAGCGCCTCGTGGCGGATCGCGCCGATCAGCCGGCCATGGATGTCGATGACGGGTAGCACATCGAGCTGGAAGTCGCGCAGCTTCTGCGCCACTTCCTCGCGATCGTCGAACGGCGAGACGGCGGCGCTCGCGGGCCGCGCGATCTCCTTCAGCATGTCCGCCGGCTCGGCGATCATGAGGTCGTGGATGTCGACGACGCCTTGGAGCCGGCGCTCGGCGTCGACGATGAAGAGCTGGCGCAGATCCTTCGGCTTGCTCTGCCGAAGCTGCTCGAGCGTGACGCCCGCGGGCTGCTCGGCGCGGAAGCTCGGGATCCGCGAGTCCATGACGCGGCCGGCCGAGCCGACGGGATAATCCATGAGCCGCCGGACCTCGGCCTCCGCGCGCCGCGGCAACAGCGCGAGGCAACGACTGCGCGATTCCTCCGAGATTCGCGGCAACGAGATCGCGAGCACGCCGGGGTCGAGCGCGTGCAATGCCTGGCTCAGTAGCTTCTCGGGCAGCGCCGGGACGACCTCGTCGATGCGCGCCGGCGAGAGGTGTCGCCAGACGTTCGCGAGAGTGTCGGCCTGGTGCTCGGCGAGCAGCTGCACGGCCGCGGCGCGCCCGAACCCGTCGATGACGTCGGCGGCCTGTGCCGGGTGCTCCAGCAGGAACTGGCGGTTGACCCGGTCGAGCGCGAGCGTGCGGGCCGCGTCGTCCATGCGCGTTACCGTCGTCGATCGCTGCCGATCAGATCGCCGATGCTACGCCACACGCTGCCCGCGCCGATGGCGATGAGCTCGGTGACCTCGGCGATCTCGCGATCGCCGTTCGAGCCGGGAACGTGGTTGACTTCGCGGAATGCTTTGCGCAGGTCCGCGTACGAGATGACGCCGATGAACTCCTCGTCGCGATTGATGACGGGCGCCTCCGTGTGCCGCTCCCAGACGCTGTGCTCTTGCGCCGTCGCGAGCGGGTCGCGCGCCCAGAGCCCGTCTGCGGGCTCGAGAATCGATGCGATCTTCTTGCGGTGGCCGACCTGGAGCAGCGCGAGGCCGCGCACGGCGCCGCGCAGGCGGCCCGACCGGTCGAGCACGTAGATGCGGGCTTGCTCGACTTGTTCGCTGCGCGCGATGCGGTCGCGAGCTTCCCCGGCCGTGCAGTCGTCCGGCAGCGTCAGCACGCGCGGCTCGATCCAGGCGCCGACGGTGTTCGTCGGGTAGCTCAAGAGCAGCTTGAACGCCATGAGCCATTGCGGGCCGAGCGCGCTCAGCACGGCGTCGCGCAGCTCGCTCGGCAAGTGCCGCAGCACCGCGACGGATTCCCGGCTGCCGAGCCGCTCGAGCAGCAGTGCAGCGTCGGCCGGCGGTTGGCGCTCGAGGCACCTTGCGGCGCAGGTTGGCAGCATGTGGCCGACGACGGGTCCGGCCGTTGCGACGTCGACGGCGTTCAGCACGGCGTTCGCTTGGCTTGCGGGCATCGACTCGAGGAGCCGCGCAGCGCTCTCGGGGTGCAAGCGCAAATACGCGGCGACGAGCTCCTCGCGGCCGCTCACGGCGCCTTCCTGATCTTGACGAATGGCTCGGCGCTGAAGTGTTGCCCCGGCACGGAGACGTCGCCGGCTTCGGTCTCGATGAAGACGCAGCCGTCGGCGATCTCGACGAGACGCCCCTGGAATGCGCCGATCTTCACGAGGTCGCCCGGCGCGTAGTGCTTGCGCGCGTAGTGCGCCCCGATGAGATTGGCGAGGTGCGTGCGCGTGCCGAGCGCGAACACGAGCGCGATGCCGCCGAACACCGCGGCGGCCGTGACCGTCGTGAGCTGAATGAGGAAGTTGACGTTGACGCCGAGCTGGTCGATGCCGATGACGATGCAGCTGATGACGATGACGGCTTGCGCCAGCCGGCCGAGCAAGCTGCTCTGGCCGACTCCGAGCCCGACCGACGCCTGCTCGAGAATGTGGCGCGCCAGCGTGCCGGCCGTAAAGCCGACGACGATGATGATCACGCCGCCGATGGCGGACGGCAGGTAGGCGATCAGGTTCTCGGTCCAGCGCTCGAAGAGCGTGCCGCCCAGGATGCGCAGCGCGCTCGCGGCGAAGATCAGCAGGATGGTCCAGAACACCACGGTCGAGATCGCACGGCTCGTCGCTCGTGTCAGCGTCTCGGAGCGCCCCGTCGAGCGCGGCACGAATCGCGCGAACAGCCAGTCCATGCTCTCGAGCGCGCGCCGCACGAGGCTGCGGACCAAGTGCGCGAGCAGCCAGCCAATTGCCAGTACGGCGACGGCGGTTAAGACGACCGGCAGGTAGGTGACGAGGCTCGCGAGCGTGTCTCTGAACACGTCGATCAGCTGCGCTCCCCATGCCTGAAGTCGTTCCATGCGCGCTCCGAAAGTTCGTTGGCCCGTGAGGTTACCGTCGGCGCCATCGTACTTGACTCACCTGCGGCTCGGGAGACGGAGTTCTCAAACACGAGCGTTCGCCGCCGGCCCTCCCGCATAATGGCTTGCGGGAGCGTTCGAGGGATTCGGGGATGATCGCCGTCTGGATCGCCGGAGCGTTATTGCTGGGGCTCGCCGTCTCGCGCATCGGCTTGCCGCCTCTCGTCGGCTTCCTCGCATCGGGCTTCGTGTTCGCGGCGTTCGGCATGGAGCCCGGCCCGATGCTCGACAGCCTCGCGCACGCCGGCGTGTTGCTCCTGCTCTTCGCGGTCGGCCTCAAGCTCCGCATCAAGACGCTGTTGCGCTACGAGGTCTGGGGCACGGCGATCTCGCACCTCTTCTTGACGGGCATCATCGGCGTTGCGGTGGCCGTGCTGGGCGGTTGGCTCTCGCCGGTTCTGGCGCTCGCATTGGCCGTGAGCTTCGGCTTCTCGAGCACCGTGCTCGCAGCGAAGGTGCTCGACGGGAATCGCGAGCTGCGCGCAGTGCACGGCCGCGTCGCGATCGGCATTCTGATCGTCCAGGACGTCGTGGCCGTCGTGTTGCTCGCGTTCGTCAACACCGAGACGCCGTCGCCGTGGGCAGCGCTCCTGCTGTTGCTCCCGTTCGCGCGGCCCGCGATCGCCTGGCTCCTTGCGCGCTGCGGCCACGGCGAGTTGCTCGTGCTGTTCGGCGCCGCGCTCGCGATCGGCGGCGGCGAGGCGTTCGCATCGCTCGGCTTGAGCGCCGAGCTCGGCGCGCTCTTCCTCGGCACGATGCTCGCGGATCACAAGCGCTCGCAAGAGCTCACGAACGTGCTGTGGAGCTTGAAGGAGCTCTTCCTCGTCGGCTTCTTCTTGAGCATCGGCTTCAGCGGCCCGCCTACGTGGGGCTCGATCGTCGATGCGCTGTTGCTCGTCGCGCTGCTGCCGGTCAAGGGGGCGATCTTCTTCCTGTTCTTGATCGGGCTCGGGCTGCGCGCGCGCACGAGCTTCCTGACGGCCGTCAGCCTCATGACCTACAGCGAGTTCGCGTTGATCGTCGTCGACGTGGCCGTCGGCAACGGCCTGCTTGGCCCGCAGTGGGTCGTCGTCACGGCGCTCGCGGTCGCCTTCTCGTTCATCGCGGCCGCGCCAGTCAACGTGTTCGCGCACGAGCTCTTCCGGCTCATGAGCCCGTGGCTCGAGCGCCTCGAGCGCGACAAGCGCCACCCAGACGACGAGCCGATCTCGCTCGGCCGCGCCGAGATCCTCATCGTCGGCATGGGCCGCGTCGGGGCCGGCGCGTACGACTACCTGCGGCAACAAGACGAGAACATCGTCGGCATCGACAGCGATCCCGCGAAGATCGAGTCGAACGTTCGCGAAGGCCGGCGCGTCGCATACGCCGACGCCGAGGATCCGAGCTTCTGGCACCTGCTGAACATCGATCGGCTGCGCGCGATCATGCTCGCGGTGCCGGACGTGGAGGCGAAGGTGTCGGCCGCGCGCGCGTTGCGGCGGCGCGGGTTTAGAGGTCTCTTGAGCGCGACGCACCTCTACCCCGAGGAGCGCGAGCCGATCATCGAGGCCGGCTGCAACGTGACCTACAACTACTACACGGAAGCCGGCGTCGGCTTCGCGCGCCACACGTACGAGACGCTTCGGCCGCCGCCGGCCGGCGCGACCGCGGAGGGGAAGCCGCCGAAGTCACGCCAGTTCCAGTAGCGGCGCGCCTGGGAGCATACGCGCCCGGGTGCATATATAAGGTGTCCGCGCATCCGCGGCCCCTATGCTGGGCGACGCCGCGCTCTTATGATTGCGCCCTCGCCGCGCGGGCTGCCGCACGCGACACGATTCAACCAAGCTCCGAGAGAGGATTCACAGTGGCTATCAGCATCTACGACCAGTTCGTTCCCGTGTTCACGCAAATGTTGTCGGCGCTCGACAAAGTTCTCAGCAAGGCCGAAGCCGACGCCGCCGGGCGCAAGATCGACCTCGACGTTCTCGTCAACGGCCGTCTCGCGCCGGACATGCTGCCGCTGACGCGCCAGATCCAAATCATGACGGATCAAGCAAAGGGCTGTGCGAGCCGCCTCGCCGGGCAGGAGTCGCCGAAGTGGGCCGACGACGAAAAGACGTTCGCCGATTTGCACGCGCGCGTCGCGAAGACGATTGCGCACCTGAAGACCTTCAAGCCCGAGCAGTTCGAAGGCTCGGAGAAGCGCGCGATCGAGATGAAGTTTCCGAACGCGACGTTCAACTTCACGGGCAAGGACTACTTGCTGAACTTCGTGATCCCGAACTTCTACTTTCACTACACGACGGCGTACGCGATCTTGCGGCACAACGGCGTGCCCATCGGCAAGGGCGACTTCCTCGGTAACAAGTAGTCCTTGCGCTAAGGTGCCTTCGTTCCCGAGAAGCCTCACCAGCGAGGGGCCTCTCCGGGGACGCCGCAAGTACGTCGCCGCCATGGATGGCGGCGTGCAGCAATTGCAGGAGCAAATTGCTGCCAATGTAGGCTCGTTGCGCGCCATCCCTGGCGCGCAACGCCCCGGAGAGGCCCCTCGCTGGCGAGGCTTCTCTGCGGCATCGTGAAGGAGCTGCGCATGGAGTATCGGAACCTCGGGCGTACTGGTGTAAGAGTCTCTTCGCTGTGCCTTGGGACGATGATGTTTGGGCGGAGTGCGGATGAGCGGGACTCCGTCGCTATTGTTCATGCGGCGCTCGAGAAGGGCGTCAATTTCGTTGATACGGCGAATGCGTATTCGGCGGGGGCGAGTGAGCGCTTCGTTGGCGCGGCGCTGCAAGGCGGCAAGCGGGCGTCCGTCGTGCTCGCGACGAAGGCGTTCTTTCCGCAGGACCAGAAGGATCCGAACGCGCGCGGCTTGAGCCGCCGGCATCTGACCGAGGCGTGCGAGGCGTCGCTGAAGCGGTTGCAGACGGATTGGATCGATCTGTACCAGGTGCACCGGCCGCAATCCGACATTCCGATCGACGAGACGCTGCGCGCGCTCGACGATCTGATTCGCCAGGGCAAGGTGCGCTACATCGGCACGAGCATGTTTCCCGCGTGGAAGAGCGTCGAGGCGCTGTGGGCGGCGAAGGAGCTTGGGCTCAACCGCTTCGTTTGCGAGCAGATGGCGTACAACTTGCTCGACCGCACGGCCGAGCGCGAGGTGATCCCGGCGGCGCAGTCGTTCGGGCTCGCGCTGATCCCGTGGGCGCCGCTGTGCGGCGGCCTCCTTACCGGCAAGTACCGTCGCGACGACCAGAGCGCGTCGGGCCGTTGGCAAGGCGGCAAGGATAACTTCGGCCGTCCCGCGACGGCGGCCGCGTACGACGTCATCGAGGGGCTCGTCGCGCTCGCGAAAGAGAAGGGCTGCACGCCGTCGCAGCTCGCGCTCGCGTGGAACGCGTCGCAACCCGGCATCACGGCGCCGATCATCGGGCCGCGCACGCTCGAGCAGCTGCTCGATAACCTCGGCGCCGTCGACGTGAAGGTCACGGACGCCGACCGCGCACGGCTCGACGCGCTGGCGCCGCCGTGGTCGTCAACGCTGCGCTACTACGAGGCTGCGCTCGCGATCGACTTCAAGCCGAACCTCGGGCGCTGGTAGCGGCGCCGCCGCGTATTCGCCGCTCGCCAGGGCTGCATCGCGGCCGCGGTCAGGCCCGGCCGGCCAAATCACTTGAAAGTAACGAGATATGGGTCTCGCCTAAGGACGGGACGCATGGATATACTTTGCGATACACGTATATCAAGGAACGAGCGATGCAGGTTTCCAAGTGGGGTAACAGCCTGGCGATCCGATTGCCCGCCGCGGTCGTCGAAGCGTTGGGTCTTCGCGAAGGCGACGACGTGACACTGCACGCAGCCGGAGTGCGGACGCTCGAACTGGAGAAAACTCCCAGCGCGAAGCAACTGCTTGCCCGGCTGCGCAGGTTTCGCGGGCGATTGCCCAAGGACTTCAAGTTCGACCGACTTGAGGCCAATGAGCGGCGCTGACGTCTTTTTCGACACGAGCATCTTGCTCTACCTGCTATCGCCCGACGGGCGAAAAGCGGACAGGGCCGAGACTCTGCTCGGTGCAGGAGGCGCGATCAGTGTGCAGGTGCTGAACGAGTTCGCCGCGGTCGCGCGACGCAAGTCGGATCTGTCATGGCCCGAGGTGCGCGAAGTCTTGGGCGCGGTTCGGGCGGCGTGTGTCACGCATCCCGTCACGGAGAAGATCCACGACAGCGGCCTCGACGTCGCCGAGCGGTATGGGTTTTCCCTGTACGACTCGATGATCATCGCCGCCGCGCAGGGCGCGGGCTGCACGACATTATTCTCCGAGGACTTGCAGCATCGGCAGGTCATCGATGGCAGATTGACCGTCCGCAACCCGTTCCTCGGAGCTGGTTAGGGTCGCGCGGAGATGCGTCCGTGCGGGCGCGCGCTGGTTACGCGGCGCGGGTCGCGCCCCGCGGAACGATCTGGCGCAGCAGCGCCCAGTCGATACGCCTCCACCGGCGTACGGCCAGCACTCGCAGGCCCGCTATGCCGACGACCTCGGCAGCGATGACGGTTGCGACGGCCGTCGCGGACGGCGTCGGGCGCGCGAGCAGCCCGAGGTGCAATGCCACCATGACGCCGCAGCCCACGAGATAGATGACGCGGCTATGGGTATTCGCGAGCGCGACGGATTGGCCGTAGAGGCCTGCGGCTGCCGAAAGCACGAATCCCGTGAGCACATCGCTGGGCGAAGCTCCCACGAGCGGGGAGACGGAGAATGCGGCGGCCGTGAGCAGTGCCAATAACCCGGGGGTCGTGCCGCGCCACATGAGCCGCTCGATCTCGCGCCGCACGGCATCGCGCGAGCCCGGGGTTACGAGCCACACCAGCCGTGAGCGCTGCACGATCGCTGCTGCTTTCGTACCGAGCATGATCATCGCGGCGAACGGCCATATGAAACTCGTGAACGGGAACGGGCCAGCGCTCGCCATCACCGCGGCTCCGACGATCAGCATGGCGTGTCCGACGTAACGGCGCGACCGAGGGAGCTCGATCGCCACGAGTGCGCGCACGGCGACCTCGCGTGCGAGCGCTCCGTCGAGCGTGTGCGACCACGAGCTGCCGGGCGCCCGCGGGAGCAGCGCGAGCGGCCGGATCCGCGCCGCATTCAGGTACCAAGCTGCGAACGCTGTCCAAGCCGCGAGCGCGCCCACGAGCCAGGCGGAGGCGGGCACCGCCGCGAGCGTTTCGCGCGAAACGCTGGCGGGCCGCAACGTGCTCAGCGCGACCACGATCGCGGCCCATACATACACCCAGCGCAAATCGCCGGCTTGCAGGAAGCTCAACAGGAACAACGCCGTGATTGCGGCGAACGCATAGGCGAACGGCTCGACGGGCAGCGGACGGCCGGCGATCGCGGCAGGGGCGAGAAACAGGAGCCCGAAAACCAACAACAGCGTGGCGACGAGCAGCGCGACGGCGCCTAGCATGCGCGGGCGTGAGTACGGGGCCAGCCGCTGAATGCGTTGTGCGGAAAGCGCGCGAAACACCGCGGCGCCGGCGAGCAGGGCAGGGAATGCGGTCAGGATCAGTAGGACGATCGGGCCTAGGATCCAGATGGGGTCCTGCACGATGAGTCCAGCCGCGACCAGCAGCGCGCACAGCACAACGCCAACTTGCGCGAAGCGGCGCTGCAACGCGAAGGCTGTGAAAAACGTCCACCAGACGCGCAGCGCAGCGTTCATCGATGCAGCTCCACGAAGATCTCTTCGAGGCCTAGCGGCTCGACTTCGATGTCGGCGTCGAGCTGCTTCGCGAGCGTCTGCTCGCGATCGGGTTGCCACTCTGCGACCGTCAGCGTCGCGGCATTGGCATTCGCGGCGACGTGCGTCGCAAGAGCGTTCGGCACGGCGAGGTTCGCCGGCAGCGGCGCACGCGCGCGAACGTGCACGCGCACGATGGACTCCTTGAGCGCATCGATGGGACCCTGCCAGTGCAGCCGGCCGTCCTTGAGTATCCAGACCTTGTTCGCGGCCCGCTCGAGATCGGACACGATGTGCGACGAGAACAGCACGGCGCGCTGCTCGGTCTCGGCGATCGCGAACAATTGTTGGAGGAACTGCCGACGCGCGATCGGGTCGAGGCTTGCGACAGGCTCGTCGAGCACGAGCAGATCCGGGCGATGGCCGAGTGCCAGGAGGACAGCGAGCTTCTGGCGCTCACCGACGGACAGGGAATCGATGCGCTGATCGAGCGGGACGGCCCACTCTGCGACCAAGCGGTCGATGAAGGCACGGTCCCAGCCCGCATGGAACGCGGCCACGACCGCGAGTTGCTGCCTGCCCGTCAGCATCCAGAGCATCTCGTCCTGCTGTGCCAGATAACCGATGCGCGCCTTGGCGGACGCGGATAGGTGCAGCGCGTCCTCGCCGAACACGGCGGCGCTGCCGCGGTTCGGCGGGCTGAAGCCGAGCAGGGTTTCGAGCAACGTGGTCTTGCCCGCGCCGTTCTTGCCGAGCACGCCGACGATGTCGCCCGGCAGCACTTCCGCGGAGATCCCTTCGAGAACGGCTTTGGCGCCGAACGACTTGCTCAGGTCACGCGCCGATACCACCGGTTCACGCATCGTTTTTCTCCCATTCGTCAGCGAGCAGCGCCAATAGCTCTTTCTTGCCGATCTCGAGCTGGCGCGCGGCCAGCACGAGCTCCGCGGCTGCCGGCTCGAGCCGCTGCAGGCGCTGCGTGAGCGCCGCCTGGTTGCGCCGGCGTGCCGCCACGCGCATCGGCTTGCCTCGTTGTCGCTCGAGCAGTCCCTGTCCCTCGAGCAAGGCGTACGCCTTCGAGATCGTCATCGGGTTCACGGTGTGCAGCTCGGCGAGCTCGCGCACCGAGGGCAACTCCGTGCCGGCCGCGAGCTGGCCGCCGGCGATGAGGCGCGTGATCTGCTCGACGAGCTGCCGGTAGATCGGCGTGCCGGATTGTGGGTTCACCACGAACACGAGGGCCTCACGATCTTGTATCTATGTGTATCATGACACTAATACACATGGCACGCAAGCGCGTGTTTGCCGCGCGCGCGGCGGTCCGCGTGGCCGCGCGGGGCCTGACGCCACGGCACCCGGCGTGCTACCGTTCCGGCCGTCGCGCGCCAAGAACAAGATGTCGACGAAACCTAAGCTGTCGTTCTGGGTCATCCTCGGCCCGGGGTTGTTGCTCGCCGCGACGGGAGTCGGCGGCGGCGATCTCGCGACGGCAACGTTCGTCGGCGGCATGCTCGGCACGACGGTGCTGTGGGCCGTCGCGCTCGGCGCGTTCATGAAGTTCGTCGTCACCGAAGGGCTCGCGCGCTGGCAGCTCGCGACCGGCGAAACGATTCTCGAAGGCGTCGCGGGGCGGCTCGGCCCCGTCGTGATCTGGATCTTCCTGCCGTACTTCCTGCTCTGGTCGTTCTTCGTCGGTGCGGCGCAGATGAGCGCGAACGGCGTCGCGCTGCACGCGATGATCCCCGTGTTCGACGACGCGAACGACGGCAAGATCGTGTTCGGTGTGCTGTCGAGCCTCGTCGGGCTCGCCATCGTGCTGCGCGGCGGCTATCGCGGGTTCGAAGTCGCGATGAAGGTCTGCATCGGCGTCATGTTCGTCACGATCGCGATAACGGCCGTCGCGCTGTGGCCCGGCACGGGCGCGGTGCTGCGCGGCTTGTTCGTGCCGACGATTCCGCGCGCAGACCCCGAGGCGATCGTCTGGACGGTGTCGCTGATCGGCGGCATCGGCGGCACGCTGACGGTGCTCTCGTACGGCTATTGGCTGCGCGAGGAAGGGCGCACGAGCCCCGACGACTTGCGCACGTGCCGCATCGACCTCGCGGCGAGCTACTTCATGATGGCGTTGTTCGGCATCCTCATGGTCATCGTCGGGCAGACCGTGAAGCTCGAGGGCCAGGGGACCGCGATGCTCGTCGTGCTGTCAGATCGGCTCGGCGAGGAGCTCGGGCCGGCCGGCAAATGGTTGTTCCTCGCCGGCACGTTCGGCACCGTGTTCAGCAGCCTGCTCGGCGTCTGGCAGGCGACGCCGTACCTGTTCGCGGAGTGCTGGCGGCTCGGCGTGCGCCGCGACGCGAAGCCCGTCGACACGCGGGCGCCGACCTATCGGTGGTTTCTGGTCGTGCTCGCGCTCGTGCCGATGATCGGCCTTTTCGGCAGCTTCAAAGAAGTGCAGAAGCTCTACACCTTCATCGGCGCCTATATTTTTCCGATGCTCGCGCTCGTGCTCATCGTCTTCAACTCGCGGGCCGCTTGGGTCGGGCCGCGCTTCAAGAATCACCCGGTGACGATCGTCTTGCTCGCCGGCGTGCTAGCGTTCTTCACCTGGATGGCCTTCAAAAACATCGAAGCTTGATATGACCGCTCCGTCGCACGTTCGCGCCCCAAAACCATTCAACCGCTCATTGCCGCAGCACGAGAGCCTCGTGCACATGCTGCTCGCGGCCGTCGAGGCGCAGCCGAATCTGCCGGCCGTCATCCTCGAGCAGCAGCGCATCACGTATGCGGAATTCGGCCGTGCCGTGGCCGGCCTCACGAAACATTTGGAAGCGGCGGGCGCCAAGCGCGGCGAGCGCGTGATCTTGCTGATGGCGAACTCGATCGAGATGGACGTCGCGCTGATGGCCGTCATGGCGACCTGCGCGCAGGTTTCGCCCGTCAATCCGTTCCTCATGCTGCCAGAGCTCAAGAAGCAGCTCGGCGATCTGTCGGCGTGCGCGATCGTTTGCGACAAGCTGTCGGAGGAGAAGGCCGCGGCCGTCGCCGCGCAGTTCGGCATCCCGACGCAGCTCACGCTCGGAGCCGGCGGCATACCGCTCGATGCATGGAAGCTCGACGAGTCGCTGAAGCTCGATCGCTCGCGCCTGCCGAAGCTCGACGACATCGCGCTGTTGCTCTTCACGGGCGGCTCGACGGGCGTGCCGAAGGGCGTCGATCACACGCATCGCGGCCTGCTTGTGCTCGATCTATCAGCACGTCACGGTGTGGCCGTGCAAGTTCGGCGAAGAGCGGTTCTTGAACGTCGCGCCGATGTTTCACATCTGGGGGCTCGGGTACTCGGCGTGGGTGCCGATCTTCACGCAGAGCACGCTCGTCATGGTGCCGCGCTACGAGGCCGACAAAGTCGTGCGCGGGCTCTCCGACCACAAGATCACGATCTTCGCGGGCGGCCCCGCGCCGATCTACATGGGCTTGCTCGCGAGCCCGGAATTCGCGAAGGCGGATCTCTCGCACCTGCGGTATTGCCCATCGGGCGGCGCGCCGTGCCCCGAGGAGCTGCACCGCGAGTGGCTGGAGAAGACAGGCCAGCCGATCCTCGAAGGGTGGGGCATGACGGAGGGCGCGCCGTTTTGCCTGAACACCTACGACGGCAGGCGCAAGCTGCTCTCGGTCGGCAACCCGGTGCCGGGCACGGAGCTGCAAGTCGTCGACCTCGAGACCGGTGAGACGGTGCTGCCGCTCGGTGAGCGCGGCGAGCTGCGCGTGCGCGGCCCGCAGCTCATGACGGGCTATCGCAATCAGCCCGAGGAGACGGCGCGCACGCTGCGCGACGGCTGGGTGTACACGGGCGACATCGGCTACGCCGACGCGGACGGGTTCGTGTTCCTCGTCGACCGCAAGAAGGACATGGTCATCGTCGGCGGCTACAACGTGTACCCGCGCGAGGTCGACGAGGTGCTGTTCAAGCACCCGAAGATCCGCGAGGCCGCTACGGTCGGCAAGCGCGACCCGCGCTTGGGCGAGGTGCTCGTCGCGTTCGTCGTGCTCGACGAAGGCGCACAGCTTACGAAGGACGAGTTCTTCGAGTACTGCAAGACCGAGATGGTCAAGTACAAGCGCCCCGTCGACGTGCACTTCGTCGAGGCGCTGCCGAAGACGGGCACGAACAAGATCAACCGGCGCGCGCTGCGCGATCTCCTCTAGCCGCCATGGCGTTGAAGCGACCCAGGTGGTTGGCCGGGCGCGTCGTCACGCTCGAGCACACCTCGAAGGTGCTCGCCGACAACTCGCTCGGCGATCCGCACGTGCGCACGTTCGACGTCTGGTTGCCGCCGCAGTACGACGCGCTGCGAGGGCGGGGCCGCGGTAAGCGGTTTCCCGTCGTCTACGACCTCGTCGGCTTCACCGGCGGCGGCCATTCGCACACGAACTGGCGCGCCTTCGACGAGAACGTGCCCGAGCGTGCGGCGCGCCTCGTGCACGAGCGCAAGATGGGCCCGCTCATCGTCGTCTTTCCCGATTGCTTCACGTCGCTCGGCGGTAACCAGTACATCAACTCGTCAGCGATCGGCGCCTATGCCGACTACCTGACGCGCGAGCTCGTCCCGTTCGTCGACAAGGAGCTGCGCACGCTGGCCGATCGCGCGCACCGCGGCTGCTTCGGCAAGTCGTCGGGCGGCTACGGGGCCCTCATTCACGGCATGAAATACCCCGGCTGTTGGGGTGCCATCGCGAGTCACTCGGGGGACTGCTATTTCGACTTCGTCTACGCGCCCGACTGGCCCGGCGCGCTCGACGAGCTCGCGAAGTTCCGCCGTCCGAAGCTACGACCCGGCAAGCGCGCGATCGCGGCTGCCGCGGCCAGGGCGGGTAACGTGGGTCTCGACGACGGCCGCATCGCCCGCTTTCTCGAGCACGTTTGGAAAACCGAGCAGCTCCGCGAGGCCGAGGTGATGGCGCTCATGAATCTCGCGATGGCGGCGACTTACGACCCCGATCCGCGCGCCCCGAACGGATTCCGCGTGCCGTTCAACCTCGAGACGGGCGCGCTGCTCCCGCAACGCTGGCGACGGTGGCTGGCGCACGATCCCATCAACCTCGTCGCGCGCTACGCGCGCAACTTGCGTACGTTGCGCGGCATCTTCGTCGATTGCGGTTGGCGCGATCAGTATCGGATGCACTACGGCAGCCGCATCCTGTCGCAGCGGCTTACCGAGCACGCCGTGCCGCACGTCTACGAAGAGTTCGACGGCACGCATTCCGGCATCGACTACCGGATGGACCGCAGCCTGCCGTTTCTCTCTCGGGCCTTGCGCTGAGCCAGGGTGGGCCCGCAGCAAGCCCCGAGGCTTTGCACCGTTCGGGTGCGCGCCACGGCCAGCCTCGCTCCCAGCCCCAGTCCCATCTATGCCAGACTAGTTTACAACATGAACTAGTTCATGTATGGTGTTCTCGACGTTGGCGCACTCGCGTCCGTCGGGGTTCAGGACACCGGAAAGGGGCAACCAATGAGAACGCAAAACATCGAGCGCCTGCATGCGCTGGACGCCGTCAGGGGCGGCGCGCTGCTGCTGGGAATCATCGTCCACATGAGCATGTCGTTCTGGCCGATCCCCTTGTGGCCGATCCGCGATAACGACCCGGCGGGCGCGTTGTTGACGACTTTCGGTGTGATTCACATCTTCCGGATGAGCTTGTTTTTCGTGATGGCCGGTTTTTTCGCCCGGCTACTCCTCGAGAAAAGGGGGCCGCGCGGCTTCGTCGCGGACCGCGCCAAACGCATTGGGATTCCGCTCGTCGTCGGTTGGCCGTTGCTGTTCGCTGCGTTCATCGCGGTGATCATCTGGTCCGCGGTCCGGGCCGGGACGTGGGAGGCGATGCAGGCGCAACCGCAGCCCGCGCTCTCGTGGGCCACGATTCCGTTGCTGCACACGTGGTTTCTTTATCTACTGCTTTGGCTCTACGCCGCGGCGCTCGCGGTCGTAGGACTCGTGCGGCTCGTCGACCCGAAGGGAAGGATCGCCGCCGCCGCCGACGGCTTCGTGCGCGCCATCGTCAAGAGCCAGCTCGCCCCGATCGTTCTCGGCTTGCCGCTATTCGCCGTCTTCGCGTTCGAGGAATCCTGGATCCCCTGGGGCGGCATTCGCACGCCCGACGTGGGGCTCGTGCCGAACCTGGCTGCATGCGTTGGCTTTGCCACCGCATTCGGGTTCGGCTGGCTGCTGCATCGCCAGATCGACTTGCTGTCCGTCTGGCGGCGCTGGTGGCCAGCTCATCTTGCGGCAGCGGCAGCGTTGACCCTCGTTTGCTTGTTCTATTTCGACGCGAATCCCGCAGCCGTCGCCGAGATGGGTCTCACGGACCGGCTCTGGTCCTCGGCGGCGTATCCGCTCGCGGTCTGGACTTGGAGCCTGGGTCTGATCGGGCTCGCGACAGCTTCCTTGACCAAAGAGAACAGGACGATTCGGTATCTCGCCGACTCGAGCTACTGGGTCTACTTGATCCATCTGCCCGTGGCGATGGTGTTTCAGGTGCTGTTCGCGAACGTTGCCTGGCCGTGGTTCGTGAAGTTCCCGCTCATGCTCGCCGTTGCGATGGCGCTCATGCTTCTGAGCTATCAGCTACTCGTGAGGAACACCTTTATCGGCGCGCTGCTGAACGGCAAACGCATCCCCGGCAAGAGCCGAGGGCTTCGCGACGAATCGCCGAGCGCCGCGGCTTCGGCGAGAAGCGTGGGCGCGATCAATCTCGACTCGCCATGATTATCATGCGCCGCAAGGAGACGCTGTCATGACCTCCGATACTCAATCCGCACGCGACGACTTGGCTTTTCTTCGCGGCCTCGTCGACGAAGACTGGCGTCCCGGCGCGTGGGCGTTCGGCGCGATCTACGTGTCGCTCGGCGCAACGCTGGTTGCGCACATGCTCATCTCCTGGGCCGGCACCGCGGGATATATACCGCGCGGCGCGCCGTTGGTGACGACGTACGTCGTCCTCTACGCCCTGGCGTCCTTCGTCTTCACGTGGATCGGCGGGCACGCTCGCCGCGAGTCTCAGCGCAGCGCCGCGCAGGTCGCCAGCGTGAAGGGCCGTGCCGGCGGAACTGCCCTCGTCAGCGCATTCCTCGGTCATCTCGTCATGCTGGCTGTCTTGGTCATCGTCGCCGTGCGGCAACAGAACCCCGTCTTCCTCGAGCTTGCGCCGCTCGTGCTGTTCACGCTGCAGAGCGGCGTTTGGTTCGTGGTCCACGCCATGAGACGGCAGCGTTGGCAGGGCGTCGTGGGCTGGGGCTGGCTTTTGGCGGTGCTCGGTCTCGCGCCGCTCGTCGGCACGAGCGTCTTTGGGCTCGGAATCGCCGCGGCCGCGGTCGTGCTGATGATCCTCCCGGGCGCCTGCATGATGCGCGCGGCCCGCCAAGCCTGAGACGCCGCAGGTGAGCGCCTTCAACGTAGACAAGATCGACGACGTGATCCACGGCCGGCTGCGGCTCGGCATCATGGTCTATCTCGCGAGCGCCGAAGCCGCGGACTTCACCGAGCTCAAGAACGCGCTCGAGGCGACGCAGGGCAATCTTTCCGTGCAGCTGCGCAAGCTCGAGGACGCGGGTTACGTCGAGATCGAGAAGAGCTTCTTCAACCGCAAGCCGCTGACGCGCGTCCGCTTGACCGAAGCCGGACGCAAGGCCTTCAAGGACTATCTCGACGTCATGGCGAAGCTGGTCGCCGAACCTCCCGCAGCGAGCTGACGATCGCGGTCCTGGTGACTGGTGTAGAGTCGGGCGCATGGCAGCGCGGCGATGAGCACCCTACAACCACAGCGTTATGAGCAAGGCCGGCCGATGCTGCTCGCCGGCGTTCGCCGCAAGCACACGTTCGCCGGCATGGGCAAAGACCTGCCGCGACAGTGGCACGACTTTCTAAAGCTCGGCGAGCTGCCGGGGCAGGTCGGTACGACGGCCTACGGTGCCATCTGCGGCGGCGATCCGAAGACGCAGACGATGGAATACATGTGCGCCGTCGAGGTCAAGAGCTTCGACGCGCTGCCGAAAGATCTCGGCCGCATGCGCGTGCCGGGCGGCGTGCGTTATGCCGTCTTTCTGCACGGTGGCAACGTCGCGACGATCCAAGAGACGTGGCGGCAAATCCTCTCGGTCTGGTTGCCGAGCTCGGGGATGCAGTCCGCGCAGACGCCCGACTTCGAGCTGTACGACGAGCGCTTCGACGGCGCGACGGGCGACGGCGGCGTCGAGATTTGGCTCGGGGTGAAACCGGCGAATTAGCGGAGGAGGGAACGTGCGCACGATCGTGATGGCGTTTTGTGCCCTTGGCACCCACACCGCGCTCGCGGCCGACGACGAGCCGGCTCCGATCGGCCACGCGAGCGTCGACGCGGTGCTCGAATCCTTGCGCGCGGACCCGAGCGCGCAGTTCCGCGAGCAGCGCGGCTGGATCGTCGTCGCGAGCCGCGAGCGCGGCGCGCCCGTCGAATGGTTCTTCACGCCGGAAGGCCACGCCGCGCACCCGGCCGTCGTCAAGCGAACGGCCGTCGAGCGCGCCGGCGTCGGCCTGATCGACCTCGCCGCGCTCTGTCACGCGGAGCAAGAGGCCTGCGACCTCTTGCTCGACGACTTTCGCCAGCAGCACGAGCGCGCGCAAGCCGCGGCACGGCCCGAGCGCGTCACGATCGACGTGCGTATCGCGCTCGACGACCACGAGCGCCTGCGCGTCGAACGGATGCTCGCCGAGGAAGGTATGGCCGCCGAGATCCGCTTCACGGACGTGCTGAAGATGGTCATCGTGCCGACGCTCGGCGACGACGGCCGCGTGCTGCTCTGGACCGCCGTCTACGAGTTCGACGGCGCGGACTACGTGCTCCTCGGCGAGCCGCAGCTCGCGAGCCCCGGCAGCGGCACGGTCACGCTCGAGATGGCCTCGACGTCGGGTAGCCGGTTCGGCTTCTCTCTGGCCTCGCTCGTCGCGCAGACGGCCGAATAGCGCCGGCTCGACCGCCGCCGTCCCAGCAATGCTAAAGTGCGCGCCGAACGCAGGATGCGCCCGCGGGAGGGTGTGAATGATTTCAGCGCGGAAGGCGCTCGAGCTTTTGCGCGCCGGCAACCGGCGGTTCGTGGCCGAGCGCCAGCGCGACGGCCGCATCGGCGCTACGCGGCGCGAGGAGGTCACGGAGCGACAGGAACCGTTCGCGATCATCCTCGGCTGCTCCGACTCGCGCGTGCCGGCCGAGATCGTGTTCGATCAGGGCCTCGGCGATCTGTTCGTGATCCGCGTCGCCGGCAACATCGTCGCGCCCTCGCAGATCGGCAGCGTCGAGTTCGCGGCCGAGCAGTTCCACACGCGGCTCGTCGTCGTGCTCGGGCACTCGGGTTGCGGCGCGATCCTGGCGACGATCGACCAGCTGAAACGCCCCGTCGAGATGCAGTCGCGCAACCTGCGCGCGATCGTCGACCGCGTGCGGCCGTCCGTCGAGCCGCTGCTCGCGACGCCGCTGCGCGACGACCCCCAAGCGCTCGTCAGCAATGCCGTGCGCGCGAACGTGCGCGCGTCGGCGAGCAATCTGCGCCACGGCTCGGACATCCTGGAGCAGCTCATCGACGCGCGACGGGCCTGCTCGTCGTCGGCGCCGAATACTCGCTCGAGACCGGCGTCGTCGAGTTCTTCGAGGGGTTGCCTGCGTAGCACTCTGTGTCTGTAAGGGGGACACCGTGGCCGAGTCGATCACCGCGGAAACGGGCGAAGCACGACCGGTAGCTCCGCGGCGGCTTCATCCGGGTCTCGCGTTCTGGGGTGGCTTCTTCGGGCTCGGTCTCGGGTACCTGTATGTCGGGCGCATCGGCTATGCGATCGTGTTCGCCGCGGCGCCGTATCTCTTCATGCTCGCAGCGGGTTGGACGCGTTTGCTCGTCGATCCGGTCGGCTGGTACGCGTACCTTCCCGGTTTGGTGCTGCTGTGGCTCGTGCAGCTCGTGCATCCCGTCGTGCTCGCGTGGTCGCGGCCGCTCGCGCCGGCGAAGCCCTACAACCGTGGGTGGTGGTACGTCGCCTGGTTCGTGGGCGTCAATGCGGTCTACGCGGTGGTGCCCGAGCGTGGAACGGCGCTCGGCTACGAGTTCTACACCACTCCATCGGGGAGCATGTTGCCGACCTTGGCACCGGGAGACATGGTAGTGGTCGATACCTGGCGCTACGGCGACGACCCTCCCGCGTTCGGCGACATCGTGGTTTGCGATCTCGGTGATGGAACCAACCTCATCAAGCGCGTAGTGGGCGTGCCGGGCGACACGCTCGACCTTCGGGGGCCGCTGGTGATTCGCAACGGGAGCCCTGTCGACGAGCCGTACTTGAGCTCGGAGCCGGGGATGGAGCTTCCAGATTCTCCGCCGTTCATGCTCGGTGAGGGCGAGTTCTTCGTGCTGGGCGATCACCGGCGCAACAGCAGAGACAGTCGTCAAGAGGGTCCACTGGCCCGCGATCAAATCTCCGGGCGCGTCGAGTTCATCGCTTTTTCTAGCTCGCGAGGCCGCGTGAATTGGGAGCGATTTCCAGTGGTGCTTGCCGCCGACTGACGCGGTGCTACAGTCTAGCGATCGTCGATCGACGGAATTCTCCATGCACACGCGCAAACGAGGCTCTCCTCTGACGGCTGCGATCGTCACGGCGGCCTTGGCCGCGCTTGCATTCGCAGCGGCCGCCGGCGCGCAGCAGGAACGCATCGCGATCCGCGGCACGTCCGTCACGCTGACGCCGCCGCCGGGGTTCACGCCATCCCGTTCCGCCACCGGCATCGAGAACACGGCCACGGGATCCACGATCACGATCGCGGAGCAGGCGCGCGAAACGTATGCCGACCTGGCCGAGCGCTTCTCGTCGGCGAAGAGCCTCAGCGAGGGTTATGCTCAGCAAAAGACCACGATCCGCGGCGTTCGACGCATCGACGGCAAGATTCCGTTCGCGATCGGGCAGCAGCAGGACGAAGGGCAAGACCTTCACGAAATACCTCGCGCTGCTCCAGGGCGACAAGACGGTGCTCGTGACGTTCACGATCGGCGACCGCAATTTCACCGAAGCCGACGCCGAAGCCGTCGTGCGCTCGATCGAGCTGACGCCCGACCCCACGATCGAGGAGCGGCTCGCGGAGCTGCCGTTCACGTTCCGCGCCGTCGAGCCCTACGCCGTGGCCGAGGTGATCCAGCGCCAAGCCGCGCGGCTCGAGGTCGAGGGCGGCGCCGCGCCCGCCATCGTGATCGGCTACGGCCGGTCACAAGCCCTGATGGGCGACGAGGCGCGCGTGGCCGTCGAGCTGCTGCGCACGGGCAGCTATCGCGAGGCCGAGATCACGGTGCAGGAGCCTGTCGCGTTCGCGGGCGGCAACGGCTACGTCGTCACGGCCGTGATCGAGAACCGCATGGCCGTGCAGTACCTGCGAATCGTGCCCGGGGGCGGTTACCTGCGCCTCCTCGCGCGCGGCGAGACGAGCGCGATGCAAGGCGCCGAGGCCGTCATCAAGGAAATCGCGAGCTCCGTCGAGCCCCGCTAGCTCGCGCCGGAAGCAGCCTTGAAAGTTCTTCGGACTGCCGGTCATGCCGCCGGCCGCACCCGAGGTGTATCGTTCTTCTCATGCCTACCCCCGGCCTAAACGACAGGGCCCGCCCGGCCCCAACGGCTCGACTTTGGTCGTGGCTCGGCGCCGGCGCGCTCGTCGCGGTCATCGGCGTGGCCGTTTTCTACGGGGTCACGGTGGAGCCCTCGCTGCTGCCCACGAGCCAGCAGGCGTTCGGCCAGCCGCCGTACCGCTCCGACCTCGACGCGCGGACGGCCCTCGAGCAGGGCAAAGCGCGCGCGGCCGCGAGCGGCAAGATGCTGATGGTCACGTTTGGCGCGAACTGGTGCCCGGACTGCGTGACTCTGCATAGGAACCTGTACACGGCCGACACGCGCGCGTACGCCGAGAAGCATTTCGAGATCGTGGAGATCGACGTCGGCGACGCGAAGAAGAGCGCCGCCGTGCAGCGTGATCTCGGCATCGCCGTCAACGCGATTCCGCTCGCGGTGTTCTACTCGCCGACGGGCGAGCTCGTCGGCGATACGTTCGCGGGCGAGCTGAAGCCGTCGCGTCACTTCTCCTCGCGCGAGATTCGTGACTTCCTCCGCGAAGTCGTGGACTATCACCGCATCGTCAGTCCCGACCAGCGCCAGTGAAGTCAGCGCGGCGGCAGCCGCGCTCCTAGCCGCTCCTAGCCAATGTTTGTCATTGATTCAGCGACGGCGCTGCGCGTGCTGCGCGAGGACGATGCCCCGGAGCTTTTCGCGCTCACGGACGTAAACCGCGCGTACTTGCGCCGCTGGTTGCCGTGGGTCGATCTCGTGACCTCCGAGGAGGACTCGCGTTCGTTCCTCGCGACCGTGACGGCGCAGCGCGAGGAGGGCCGCGGGCCGACGTTCGGTATCGTGTGCGACGGCGCGCTGGCAGGCGTCGTCGGGTTCCTTGCCCGTCGACCGCGTCAATCGCATCGGCGAGATCGGCTATTGGCTCGCGCCGCGCTCGCAGGGCCGCGGCGTGATGACGCAATGCTGCCACTTCGTCGTGCGCTACGGTTTCCTGACGCTCGACTTGAACCGCATCCAGATCGCGGCCGGCACGGAGAATCAGGAGAGCCGCGCGATCCCGGAGCGCCTCGGCTTCAAGTTCGAAGGGATCTTACGCGCGCGCGAGACCCTCTACGGCACCTTCATCGATCACGCCATGTACTCGCTGCTGCGCAGCGAGTTCGACGCGGCCGGCCAGTGATGACGGCGCGAGCTTGCCCGCCATTGGGCGGTTTGCCAAAGTAGCGCGCCATGCCCGACAACACCACGCCCTCGGCCGCGGGACGGCGACGCCTGAACTGGCTCGTTGCCGGCGTCGTCGCGGCCGTCGCCGTCGGCGTTGCGGCCTGGGCCCAGCTCGCGAATCGCGCGCCGGCAGTTGCGGGTTTCAGAGTCGTCGCCGCGTATCCGCACGATCCCGCGGCGTTCACGCAGGGCCTCGCGATCGAAGCGGGGCGGCTCTACGAAGGCACGGGCCAATACGGCGCCTCGACGGTGCGGCGCGTCGACCTCGCGAGCGGCCGCGCGGAGAAGCAGCGCGCGCTCGGGCCGCGCTACTTCGGCGAAGGCATCGCGATCCTGGGCGGCCTGCTGTACCAGCTCACGTGGCAGAACGGCGCCGTCGTCGTGTACGACCTCGAGACGTTCGAGGTCGAGCGCACGATGCAGTACGACGGCGAAGGTTGGGGCCTCACGCACGACGGCCGGCAGCTCATCATGAGCGACGGCTCCTCCACGATCCGGTTTCGCGATCCGCAGACGTTCGCCGTCGCGCGCGAGATCGAGGTGCGTAACGACGGTGTGCCCGTCGCGAGGTTGAACGAGCTCGAGTACATCGACGGCGAGATCTGGGCCAACATCTGGTACGACGATCGCATCGCACGCATCTCGCCGGCCGACGGCGAGGTGCTCGGGTTCATCGACCTCGGCACGCTGTATCCGCAGAGCGCGCGCAACAGCGAGGCGGTCTTGAACGGCATCGCCTACGATGCGGCGGCCAAGCGGCTGTTCGTCACCGGCAAGAACTGGCCGCAGCTCTACGAGATCGAAGTCGTTCGACCGTGACCCTCGATCGCGGCCTGGTGTAGAGTCCGCACAGGGTGTAATCGGGAGCTCCTTGATGGCCAGGCGTTCGCTGCGCGACATCTTCGTGCGCAAGTCCGTCGAACAGATGCACGCCGAGCACGAGAACGCGGAGCTGAAGAAATCGCTCGGCGCAATGAATCTCGTGCTTCTCGGAATCGGCTGCATCATAGGCACCGGTATTTTCGTCCTGACGGGGCAGGCTGCGGCGCTGCTCGCGGGTCCTGCAATCATCATCTCGTTCATCGTCACAGGCACGCTGTGCGCGCTCGTCGCACTGTCGTACGCCGAGCTCGCATCTGCGATCCCCGTGTCCGGGTCGGCCTATTCGTATTCGTATGCCTCGGTCGGCGAGTTCGGCGCCTGGATCATGGGCGTGCTCCTCGTGCTCGAGTACGGACTTGCGGCTTCAACGGTCGCCGTCGGTTGGTCCGGCTACGTGGCCAGCTTCCTGCACGATGTGGGGCTCGACATTCCTGCCGCGTTGCGAGGCGCGCCGGGAACCCCGATTCAAGACTTTTTGACGCCCGCCGTAATCGGCACGGGTGTCGTGAACCTGCCGGCCGTGATCGGCGTCGTCGCCGTCACTGGGTTGCTCGTCCTCGGCGTGTCGGAATCGGCGTTCGTCAACAACATCGTCGTCGCGATCAAGGTTACCGTCGTCATCGCGTTCATCGCGATCGGCAGCTTCTTCGTGAATCCGGAGCTCTGGTCGCCGCTGATCCCTGTGGCGATACCCGCTCCGGAGGGAAACCCCGGGCTCTGGAGCCCAGGTCGGCTCGGCGCTCTGGGGCGTCCTCACCGGCGCAGAGCGGGGGTCAGTACGGCATCCCCGGAATCATCACGGCAGCCGCGACGATTTTTTTCGCCTACATCGGCTTCGAAGCGGTTTCGACGGCCGGCGCCGAATCGAGGAACCCGCGGCGCGACATGCCGATCGGTATCTTGGGCTCGCTGATCGTCTGCACGATCCTCTACATCCTCACTTCCGCCGTGCTCGTCGGCATCGTTCCGTACACGGAGCTCAACGATCCCGCGCCGATCGCGAAGGCCGTGAATCAGATCGGCCTCGGGTGGTTTGCGATGCTTGTGAAGATCGGTGCGATCGCGGGCCTTTCTTCCGTGATGCTTGTGCTGCTCTACGGCCAGACGCGGATTTTCTACACGATGGCGCGCGACGGTCTGATTCCGCCCGTGTTCTCGACGGTGCACACCAAGTTCAAGACGCCGTGGATCAACACGCTGATCGTCGGAGTGCTCGCCTGTGCGTTCGCGGGCTTCGTGGGGCTCGACGAGCTCGCGTATCTCACGAACGTCGGCACGTTGTTTGCGTTTGCGATCGTCTGCGGCACCGTCATCTATCTTCGCTACGCGCGCCCCGACATGCCGAGGGTGTTCAAGACGCCGTTGTTTCCGCTCACACCGATCCTCGGCATATTGGGGTGCATCATTTTGCTGATGAACCTGATGGCGCGCGAAAACACTCGGAATTTTTTCGCGGTCTACTTCGTTCTCGGCGTAGTGATCTACTTCATCTATGGCATGTGGAATTCCAAGCTCGGAAAGGGCGTCGTCGTGCACGGCCACGAGGTATTGGCAGAGTCGCCTCATTCAAAAGGCTTGGACTGACCGCAGATGGATTTCTTGATGACGGCGTTCGACTACTTCCTACACGTCGACCGCCACCTCCTCGAGTTTGCGACCGCGTACGGCGTCTGGATCTACGCGCTGCTGTTCTTGATCATCTTCCTCGAGACCGGCGTCGTCGTCACGCCGTTTCTGCCCGGCGATTCGTTGCTGTTCGCCGTGGGGGCGCTCGCGGCCGCGGGCGTCATCGACGTCGTGGGCATCTTGTCGCTGCTGACTGCCGCGGCCATCCTCGGCGACAACACGAACTACTTCATCGGCCGCGCGGTCGGGCCGCGCGTGTTCACGGAGCACAGCCGTTGGCTGAAGCGCGAGCACTTGCTCCGGACGCAGCGCTTCTACGAGCAGCACGGCGGCAAGGCCGTCGTGCTCGCGCGGTTCGTGCCGATCGTGCGCACGTTCGCGCCGTTCGTCGCGGGCGTCGGCCGCATGCACTACCCGCGTTTCCTGGCGTTCGACGTCGGCGGCGGTCTCTTGTGGGTCTGGGGTTTCGGCCTGCTCGGCTTCTTCTTCGGCAACACGCCGATCGTCAAGGAGAACTTCGGGCTCGCGATCATCGGCGTGATCCTGATCTCGATGCTGCCGCTCCTCTTCGAGTACTGGCGCGCGCGCCGCAGTAGCGCTCGCGTGAGCCCATGAGGCTCGCTCGATGAGCCTGGGCGCTGTCACGCTCGGCGCGCTGGCCCTTGCGATCGTGGTCTCGTGCGTGTCGCGGCTCAACGTCGGGCTGTTCGCCCTCGCGCTCGCGTGGATCATCGGTGTCTTCGTCGGCGGTCTGCGGCTGCCGGACGTGTTTGCCGGCTTTCCGACCGATCTGTTTCTGACGTTGTCCGGCGTCACGCTGCTGTTCGCGCAAGCGCACGTCAACGGCACGCTCGACATCGTCGCGCACAATGCGATCCGACTCTGCCGCGGCCGCGTCGGCGTCGTGCCGATCATGTACTTCGGCCTGGGCGCAGTGCTCGCGTCGGCCGGTCCCGGCAACATTGCGACGACGGGTCTTCTGGCCCCGATGGCGATGGCGACGGCGCTGCGGATGCGCATCTCGCCGTTCCTGATGGCGATCATGGTCGGCAACGGCGCGAACTCGGGATCGCTATCCCCGTTCGCGCCGACGGGCATCATCG
Source organism: uncultured Gammaproteobacteria bacterium (assembly GCA_963714705.1). Classification (GTDB taxonomy): domain Bacteria; phylum Pseudomonadota; class Gammaproteobacteria; order Steroidobacterales; family Rariloculaceae; genus FEN-1219. The sequence continues at coordinate 679,838 of CAVQPJ010000013.1, read as the reverse complement.
TCACTACCAATATGACGAACATCGGGCTCGCGGGCTTCGAGCTCCAGACCTGGATGTACAACCTGCTCGCGCACGCGATCGTGGCGTTCGCGGGCTACTTCGCGTTCGGCGGGCTGAAGTTGCTGACGCGCGCCGACCGCGTCGAGCCCGAGGCCGACCCCGTGAAGCGTCTCGATTGGCATCAGATCGCGACGCTCGCGGTGATCGGGTTGTTGATCGTCGGCGTGATCCTCTTCGGCCGCTCCGGCTTCCACATCGGCATGGCGGCGTTCGCGGGCGCCGTGATCCTCTCGCTGCTGCGGGCGGCCGATGACAGCGAAGCCATCAAGCGCATGCCGTGGGGCACGATCCTGATGGTCTGCGGAGTCACCGTGCTGATCGGTTTGCTGCAGCGCACGGGCGGCATGGACATCTTCGCGAATCTGCTCTCGACCATCTCCACGCAGGCGACGGTGATTCCCGTGATCGCCGTCGTGATCGGCGTCGTCTCGGCCTACTCGAGCACGTCGGGCGTCGTGCTGCCGGCGTTCCTGCCGACGGTGCCGGGCCTCGTCGAGAATCTCGGCGGCGGCAATGCGCTCGGTCTCGCCTCGACGATGAACGTTGCAGGGCACCTCGTCGACGTCTCGCCGCTCTCGACGATCGGCGCCCTGTGCATTGCGTCCGTGCCCTCCGGTGAGATGGGCCGCAAGCTCTTCAATCAGCTCTTGGCGTGGGGCATGAGCATGACGGTCGCGGGCGCCGTCATCTGCTGGGTGCTGTTCAGTTAAGCGTCCGCTCGACAGCCACGGTTATCCGGGCCTAATCTTCGCGTCGAGCTCACAGTATTCGCGCTAAGCCGCGATTTATCGTTCTCGATGTGGTTGCGGCTCGTACCTACGATGCGCCATGTTTGCGTGGGACGAAGCCAAGCGCCTCAAGAATCTACGCAAGCACGGCATCGATTTCGCGGATGCAGCGCAGATATTCCGTGGCTTCACGTTGACGGCAGAGGATGAACGCGAGGACTACGGTGAGCCGCGCTTCCTCACTCTAGGATTGTTGGCGGACCAAGTGGTCTCGGTGACGCACACGGAGCAAGACGATCTGATCAGAATCATCTCCATTCGCAAGGCGACTAAGCATGAAGCGCGCTTCTACTTCTCGCAGATCCCGTACTAACCTAACCCGCCTTAGAAAGAGGCCCGACTCTTCTATCGTGCGAGACGGAGACGCTCCCGAGTGGACACCGGAGCTTTTTGCCAACGCGGTGGCGCGTAAGGGGCTGAAGCCCGTTCCGAAGAAGTCGTTGCTTTCGCTGCGCGTCGATTCGGATGTAGTCGCTTGGTTTCGGGCGCAGGGCCGTGATTACCAGTCTCGGATGAACGCGCTGCTTCGCGCGTACATGGAAGCTCACAAGTAGCGCCCACGGTTCGATCAGGTGAGGACTCTCTTGAGCCGCAAGCTGTTCAATCAGCTCTTGGCGTGGGGCATGAGCATGACGGTCGCTGTCACCTGCTGGGTGCTGTTCGCCTAGAACTCGGCTTCAGTGCCGGCGTTTTCCGGCTGGCGCGTCACGGTGGCGTCCTCGAGCGTGATCGTCATATTGCCCTCGGCGTCGTGCGTCACGACGGCACGCGCTGCCGTGACAGAGGTTCCCTCGAGCTCAATTCTCACGTTGCCTAGGAGCACCAGGCTGTCTAGGCTGCTCTCGATCCGCTCCGCCGTTACCCGGCCTTGCGCGCCCTCCGCCGTGTGCAGCACGAGCTCCGGTCCGGCCACTGTCATGTTTCCGTCGGCGCCCTTCCTGATTATGAATGGGCCGGTGCTGGCGCCCCCGCTCACGATCCTGTCAACACCGCCCGAAAAGCGGGTCTCCCCGCCGCCGTCGGCCGACGGCGCCCCGGCCGGCATGATCGCGGGCGGGTCCACGGTCGTCGCGCAGGCCGCGATTGCCAGGACCAGAGCCGCAGGCGCCGCGGTGCGTAGCACGGAAACGGGTCTGGGTTGCGCCAGCATTATCCGAATCCTCCGTTCGAGTTGCGTCACGGGCTCAATGAGCGTCGCGGCGAGGTAAGGTGATGACGAACGACGTTGGCCGACGGCGAGCAGCACGTCAGCGTAGTGCGCTGAATCGACGCCTCTGCGCAAGACACGCGCGTCGCAGTCGACCTCGATGGCTGAGCGCAGCCGCCGCGCAAACCACCACAGCGGCAAGTTCCACGGCAGCAGCATCGTGATGAGCTGAGTCGCCGCGATGAGTGCCTGATCGCGAGCAGCGATGTGCTCGAGCTCGTGGGCCATGACGGTGCCGCGAACCGCGGCCGGCGCATCCACGAGCCACTGCGGCAACACGATGCGCGGACTGAAGATTCCGAGGACCGCGGGCCCCACGTCATCCGCAACGACGACGGATTCAGTTTCGCTCGAAGCGCGGGACCAGCATTTTGTGAGGAACCTGAGCCGCAGCTGTGCCGCGGAATAGAGGATCAGCAACAGCGTCGTAACCGTCGCCCATAGCGAGAGCAGCAGGGTATTCCAGTCGATCTCGGAGTAAGGAGCGGGTGCCTCCCGCGACACAACCTCGAGCCGCGCCGCGAGCGGCGCCGGCGCATCGGCGGCTAGCAGCATCGACAGCAATGGAAAGGCGAGGGCGACGAGATAGGCTCCCAGCCACGCCAGTCTTCGCGGGCGTTTGATTTCGGCAAGCACTCGCTCCGTGCTTGCGGCCCCGAGGCCCACCAGCAACGCGACGAGAATGGCGTAGGCAAAGGCTTCGGCGATCATGGCTTTCGCCTCCGGTGTTCGTCGAGCAACTTGCGGATCTTGCGAACTTCGGCGTCGGTGAGCTTGCCGTCCGAGACCATATGCGCGAGCAGCAGATGCGGCGAGCCCTTGAACAGCTTGCTAGCGAGGTGGTGCAAGGCGCTGCGGCGCGCAGCCTCGCGCGCGATGACCGGCGCATACCTGTGCGCACGACCCTCGGCTTCGTGGCGGATGTAGCCCTTGGCCTCGAGGTTGCGCAGCATCGTCAGCACGGTTGTGTATGCGAGCTCGTCCTCGATCCGCGCGCGGACCTCGGCCACGGTCGACGCGCCGTGCTCCCACAGCACGTCCATGATCTCGGCTTCGCGATCGCTGAGGTTGATCTGCAAGAGCGCGCACCCGTCTACTAACCGGATAGTAGTAGACACCCGTCGAGCGACGCGTGTCAACTATCGGGATAGTAGAGGAGCGATCGAATTACAGTCGCGCGTCAATCAGTGCGGCGGCGTTGTCGAGGTCGACGTCGGCGATCTGCAGGGCGTTGACCGTGAGATCGCGCAGAATTCCAGCTTGTAGCGCGCCGCGGCGCTGCGCTTCCGCGTACGGAATCTCGGGGTGAAACATCACCATCGAGTAGCGCGGGATGAAACGACCGGGAAAGCGCCGCTCGAGCTCGAACGACAGCGCCGCGCGCAGCTCGAACTTCGCGTCGCGGACCTCGTCGCGCATCTCGAGGTAGTTCTCGAGCGCCATCTCGGCGATCGCACGCGCGTTCGGCGCGCGCTCGGCCTCGAACGCCGCGAAGATGGCGGGCCAGTCGTGGCCGCCGACTGCGCGTGCCGGCCGATCAGCTCGTCGAGCACGACGCAGTCCTCGAACGCGGCGTTCATGCCCTGGCCGTGAAACGGCACGATCGCGTGCGCGGCGTCGCCGACGAGCAGGACGCGGTTCGCGAAGCTCCACGGCCGGCAGTGCACGGTGCCGAGCTGGCCGACGGGGTGCTCCGCGTAGTCGCGCTCGAGCCCCGGGATCAGCGGCACGGCGTCCGCGAACTCGCGGTCGAAGAACGCGCGTGCCTGTCGCCGGCGTCGACGCTCGCGAAGCTCGGTTCGCCGCGGTGGGGCAGGAACAGCGTGGCCGTGAACGTGCGGTCGGGGTTCGGCAGCGCGATCAGCATGAAGCCGCCGCGCGGCCAGATGTGCAGCGCGTTCGGCTCGAGCGCGAACTCGCCGCCGCGCGCCGCGAGCGTCAGCTCCTTGTAGCCGTGGTCGAGCAGCTCCTCGCGCGCCGCGATCGCGCCGCTCGCCACGAGCGCGCGGCGCACCTCCGAGCCGGCGCCGTCGGCCGCGAGCACGATGTCGGCCGCGAGTCGTCGCTCGAGCTCCGTCGCGCGACTCGATGAGCGGCGTACCGTCGGCTTCGACGCCGACGCATTGCTCGCCGAAGCGGTATTCGATGCCGTAGCGCTGCGCGGCGAGCTCGTAGAGCAGCGTGTTCAGCGTCGCGCGCGAGACGGAGTAGATCTCTTCGGTCGCGCGCTGGCCGTACGGCAAGAACCGCTGCGCTCCCGCAAGGTCGTGCACCATGCGGCCGCGCATCGGAATCAGGAGCTTCGCGACGTCAGCCGTCGATGCCGGCGCGGCGCAGCGCTGCGATGCCGCGCGCCGCGAGCGCGAGATTGATCGAGCGGCCGCCGCGCGGCGCCGCTGTAGGAAAAGCGCGGGCCGCGCTCGATGACGACGGGTTCGAGCCCGCGGCGCGCGAGCAGGATTGCGAGCAAGCTGCCCGCGGGGCCGCCGCCGACGATGGCGATGCGCTGGCTCGCCTGCTGCGGTCATGCGTCGAGCGTGCGTCGCAGGGCCTGCACCGCGCCGTAGACGTCGCGATAGCGGTTGTAGAGCGGCACCGGCGCCACGCGCAGCACGTTCGGCTCGCGCCAGTCGGCGACGATGCCCGCGGCGCGCAGCCGCGCGACGAACGCCGCGGGATCGGCGCGGCGGCGGCGCGAACTGCACCGCGACGTGACAGCCGCGCCGCTCGGGATCCGTCGGCGTCAGCACGCGCGCGCGGCCGCCGAGCTCGCGCTCGAGCAGCCACTCGAGGTAACGCGTCAGGGCGAGCGACTTGCGGCGCAGACGCTTTCATGCCGGCCTCGTCGAACAGCGTCGAGCGACGCCGCGAGCGGCGCCAGCGACAGGATCGGCGGGTTGCTGAGTCTGCCAGCCTTCCGCGCCCGAGAGCGGCGTGAACTTCGGCTCCATGAGGAAGCGCCGCCCGCGATCGTGGCCCCACCAGCCTGCGAGCCGCGGCAGGTCGTCGGCAGCGCCGTGCCGCCGATGCACGAAGCAGCCGCCGACGGCGCCGGGGCCGGCGTTCAAGTACTTGTAGCTGCACCAGACCGCGAAGTCGGCGCCCGAGTCGTGCACGGCGAGCGGCACGTTGCCGATCGCGTGCGCGAGATCGAAGCCGACGCGGCAACCGTAGCGTTGCGCGGCCGCCGCGTACGCGGCGAGGTCGAGCCGTTCGCCGGTCAGGTACTGCACGCCGGGCAGCAGCACGAGCGCGATGCTGTCGCCTTGCTCCGCGAGCAGCGCGTCGTAGCGCGCGCGGTCGAGCTCGAAGCTGCCGTCGCGGAACCCGAGCTCGAGCAGCGCCGTGCGCGGATCGAGCCCGTGCCAGCGCAGCTGCGACTCGACGGCGTAGCGGTCCGAGGAGAACGCGTCGCGCTCGATGAGGATCTTGTAGCGCTGCGCCGTCGGCCGGAAGAACGTCGCGAGCATCAAGTGCAGGTTCACGGTCAGCGTGTTCATCGCGACGACCTCGTCGCGATGCGCGCCGACGAGATCGGCGAGCAGCGGCGCGAACTGCACGTGGTAGTCGAGCCAGCCGCCGTGCGCGGCGCGCAGCGGCCGAGCGCGGCCGCGCGGCGGGCGCGCGTCGGGAAAGTGCCCGTCGACGCCGAGCGTCGCCCAACGGTCGAGCTCCGTCTCGACGGCGCGCCGCGCAGCGCGCGGCATCAAGCCCAGCGAGTGACCGCACAGGTAGGTCAGCGTGCGGCCGCCCTCGCGCGGCAGCTCGAACTCGCGGCGCAGCGCGGCGAGCTCGTCGGCGGCGTCGAGCGTGCGGGCGCCGGCGAGCCCGGGCAAGAACTTCGGCGAAGCCACGGCTACTTCGGCGGCATCACGGTGCCGCAGCGCTTGCAGGTGCGCGCGTCGACGTTGCCGTAGAACCGCTCGAAGACCGGCGGCAGATCCTTGACGATGTCCGCGACGTGCAGGTACTCCTCGTGGAGCTTGTTCGCGCAATTCGGGCAGAACCACATGAAGCCGTCGAGCTCGTGCGGCGCGCGCGTGCGCTCGACGACGATGCCGACGGACTTAGGTGCACGCTGCGGCGAATGCGGCACGCGCGGCGGCAGCAGGAAGATCTCGCCTTCGCCGATCGGGATGTCGACGAACTCGCCGTCCTGCACGGTCTTCAGCACCATCTGGCCCTCGACCTGGTAGAACAGCTCGGGGCCCTCGTCGAGGTGGTAGTCCGTGCGCGAGTTCGGGCCGCCGACGACTTGCACGATGAAGTCGCCGTCCTCGAACATCTGCTTGTTGCAGACGGGCGGTTTCAGATGCTCGCGGTTGTCGTCGATCCAATCGAGCAGCTTGAACGGCATCGTCGTTTTCATTGCCAACGTCCTCTCGCAGTCGCGGCGCGCTGCGGCGCCGTGCCCGCATTATGCCGCGCCGGGAGCCCGAGGGGCGCGGCCGTCATGCTTCGAGCGCCGCGAGCCGCGCGAAGTCGGCCGGCGCCAGCGTCTCGGGGCGCGCCTTCGGATCGATGCCGGCGGAGGCGATCTGCTCCGCCGTGAGCCGTCCCTTCAGCGAGCGGCCGAGCGTCTTGCGCCGCATCGAGAAAAGCTGCGCGACGAGGCTCGCGAACCGCGCGTGGTCGCGCACCGCGAACGGCGGAGCCGCGTGCGGCACGAGCCGCACGACCGTCGACCAGACTTTCGGCGGCGGCGCTGAACGCGCCGGGGCCGATGTCGAAGCAGGCCTCGGCGCGCGCAAAGAGCGCGAGCATGACCGTCAGGCGCCCGTACTCTTTGCCGCCAGGCGCGGCCGTCATGCGGTCGACGACTTCGCGCTGGAGCATCACGTGCAGGTCCTTGATGACCGGCGCGAAGGTCGCGAGATGGAACAGCAGCGGCGTCGAGATGTTGTAGGGCAGGTTGCCGACGACGCGTAGCGAGCGCGGCCCCGCCGCGAGCACGCCGAAGTCGAACGTCGAGCGCGTCGGCTTCGTGGACGACGAGCCGTTCGGGATGAGCGACGCGGCTCGGCAGTGCCGCCGCGAGCTCGCGATCGATCTCGACGACGTGCAAGCGCTCGAGCTTCTCGCAGAAAGCGGGATCGTCAGCGCGCCCGGGCCGCCGCCGATCTCGACCATGGCGTCGTCCGGCAGCGGGCGAATGACGTCGACGAGCCGGCGGATGACGGCGGGGTCGTGCAGGAAATGCTGGCCGAGCCGTTTCTTCGCGCGCACGCAGTTCTCAAGCGAGCTCGAGCGCGAGCTCGACGGCCGCGAACAGGCTGCTTGGGATGGCGCGCCCCGTGCCGGCAAGCGCGAGCGCGGTGCCGTGATCGACGGACGTGCGCACGATCGGCAGCCCGAGCGTGACGTTGACGATCTCGCCGAACGACAGCGCTTTCAGCACGGGCAGGCCTTGATCGTGGTACATCGCGACGACGACGTCGCAGCGGGCGAGCGATTCGGGCGTGAACGCCGTATCGGCCGAGACCGGGCCCACGACGTCGAGCCCTTCGGCCGCGAGCGCGCGCACGGCCGGCTCGATGACGGTTTGCTCCTCCGTGCCGAGCGTCCCGCTCTCGCCGGCATGCGGATTCAAACCGAGCACGAGCATGCGCGGCCGAGCGATGCGGAACCGCCGCTGAAGATCGCGGTGCGTAATGCGAATGAGGCTCTCGAGCTTCGCGCGGTCGAGCGCTGCGGCGACGGCGCGCAGCGGCAAGTGCGTCGTCGCGAGCGCAACGCGCAGTGTCTTGCCGGCGAGCAGCATGACGGGTTGCGGCGCGCCCGTGAGCTCGGCCAGGAGCTCGGTGTGCCCCGAGAACGCGACGCCGGATTGCGTGATGACGCTCTTTTGCACGGGCGCCGTCACGAGCGCTTGCGCCGTGCCCGCGACGCAGAGCTCGGTGCCGCGCTTCAGCATCGCGAGCACGTACGCTGCATTGCGCGTGTCGAGCTTGCCGGGCTCGGTGCGGGTGCGGTGATGCGATCGGCAGCACCTTTAGGCGGCCGACCTCGTGCGGGGTGACGTCGCGCGCGTCACGGCACACGTCGAGCTCGACGCGGCTGCCGAGCAGGCGCGCGCGTGCCTCGAGCAGGCCCAGGTCGCCGAGCACGGCGATGCGCGCGGCGAACGGGCGCGACGCGAGGGCCAGCGAGATGTCCGGGCCGATGCCGGCCGGCTCGCCGGAGCTCACGACGATCAGGGGTGAATGCTGGGTCACGGCCGCGCTACGCGCGCTTCGAGCGGACGCGGGCGCGTGCCCGCAGCCGGCTTCAGCGGCGGATATCGACGAATGCCTGGTCGCGGAGCCGCCGCACCCACAGCTCGCGCTCTTCCTCGGCCTTCGCCGCGCGGATCTGGCGCGCGCATTGCGTGCGTTTCACCTCGTCCGTCGTGTCGTGCGACCGCCGCTCCAAGACCTCGACGAGGTGCCAGCCGAAGCGCGTCTTGATCGGCTCGCTGAGCTCGTTGATCTGCAGCTTCGCCAGGGCCTCCTCGAATTCCGGGCACCGTGTCGCCGGGCGACAACCAGCCCAAATCGCCGCCTTCCGCGGCCGACGCCGTGTCTTCCGACACGGCCTCCGCGACGGTCGCGAAATCGTCGCCGCCGACGATCCGCTCGCGAATGCCGCGCGCCTTCTGCTCTGTGGCCGATTCGTCGAGAATCTCATTCGGCCGCATCAGAATGTGGCGAGCGTGGAGCTGGTCGATCATCATCCGCTCGGCGCCGCGCATGTCGTTGAGCCGGACGATCTGGAACCCGCCCGCGCTCTGGAGGGGCTCCGAGAACTCGCCGGGCTTCATGCGGATGACGACATCGGCGAACAGCGTCGGCAGCTGCGAACCCTTTCGCCAGCCCAAGCTGCCGCCCTCGAGCGCGGTCTGCGCAGCCGAAACGGCGACAGCGAGCTGCGCGAAGTCTTCGCCCGCCTCGAGCCTGTCGTGAATCTCGTTGACGCGTGTGCGAGCCGCCTCGACGTCTTGTTGCGTCGCAGTGCCCGCCACGCTGATCAAGATATGTGAGATGTTGTAGTCGAACCCGGCGGACGCGTTTTCGTCCGACTCGGCCAAGCACTGCTCGAGGTCTCGCGGGGTAATGGCGATGCGGGAGATGACGTCGCGCTGCTCGAGTTGCTCGATCAGCAGATCCTTGCGGCTGTCGTCGCGATACGCTGTGTAGTCGACGTCCTGCGCCGCGAGCACGGTCGGCAGCTCCTCGAGCGTGTAACCCAAGTTCGACGCGACGCGCGACAGCGCCTCGTTGAGCAGATCGTCGCTGACGGTGATGCCGGCGCGGTCGGCGCGCTGCAACTGGATCTCGCGCACGATGAGCTGATCGAGGACCTGTTGCTCGATGATGGAAACGGGCGGCAGCGGGCGCCGCTGCTCGGGCGGCAGCTCCGCCTGCTGCTTGTTCAGGTTCTGGAGGACGAGACTCATCCGCTCGGAAAGCTCGCTCTTCAGAACGATGCCTTCATCGACGACGGCTGCGACGCCTTCGAGCAGCTCGCCGCCGGCGCCGAGCTCTCGGTCCTGTGCGTTGGCGGTCGGCAACCAATGGAGGATCTGGACGATCGCGACGCTCGCCGCCGCGAGCAGACTGCGTTTGCGAAGGGTGCTCATGGGATCGCGCCTCTCAATAGGCTCTGGCGATATTCCGGTAGCCCAGAATACCATGGTCCAGGAGCTCGTCCGGGGACGCGACACGCTGCGACAGGCCCTTGAGCTCCAGCGCTATCGACAACGAGCTGTCGGATTCGCCCGTGCGGCTGCTCACGTAGTTGCGGTTGACCATCCGCAGACGCCAGCAGCAGGCCTCGTATTCCCAGCCGATGAAGTCCTCGAGCCGCTCCTTGTCGAGGAACGAATAGCTGTAGCTGCCGATGATGCGCCAGCGCTGTGCGATCGGCCACACGACCGACACGTCGCCTTGTTCCAGCGAATCGCGTCGATAGCGATAGCCGATGCCGAACACGCGATCGTCCTTCGGGCGGTACTCCAGGCGCGTTTCAGTGCGCGCCGTCAAGGAGGTCTCGCTGTTCCATTGGTAACCGAGGTCGAGCGCCCACGCGTCACGAACGCCGATGCCCGACCTCGGCGACGTAGTCCGAAGCATCCGTATCCGTCGGCGCCGTGCCGGGTAGCGTCACGAGCTGCGGGTCGAGATAGCGAGTCTGACCCAAGCTTGCCGTGAGGCGCTCGCGGCCGCTCGCCGCTTCGATGAGCCGCGTCGTGACGCCGAACGAGAGCTGATCCGTGTCGGCGACGCGGTCGGGCCCGACGAACTGATATTTGCGAAAGAGCTGAACGAGGTTGAAGTCCGGCAGGATCGTGTCGAACACGGGTAGGGCGGTCTGGTCCTCGAACGGCACGTGCACGTAGAGGAGCCGCGGCTCGATCGTCTGTACCCAGCTGCGCCGGCCCTCCGCGTCGCGCTCGAACGTCATTCCCATGTCGAGGCTGCCGATCGGCAACCCGCGCCGGAGCACGTCGTCCTCGCCGGGCGCGGGATCGTCGATCCAGTAGTTCGTCTGACGCAGCGCGACGGCCGGAGTCAGGAACATGCCGGAACGAGCGAAGCGCAGGCTGAGCTCCTGCGTCGAATCGAGACGCCAGCCCGTGGTCCCGACGTTGCGATCGAAGTTCACGAGCTCGGTATCGGAGTCGAACCGGAGGAGCCTCTCGCCCCACCGGCCGCCGAACACCATCTGCGGCATGCGCTCGTACGGCCGCTCGGCGTCGGTGAGCACGGGGTCGATCGTCTGGTAGTTCTGGAAGCGCGTCAGAAGCGACCAGCTCGGTGCAAAGTACGTGAGATCGAGATATCGGTTCAGGTGCGTCTGGCTCGTGACGGCAAGGCTCGTGCCCAGGTCTTCGAAATAGGTGTCGTCCGAGACACCCTCCATGCCGGAGAGAACCTGGAACTGATCGCGTAAGCCGAACAACGACTCGTGTTGAAGATTCGCGTACCGCCGCGACGTTTGCGTCTCCTCGTCGTCCGGCAAGTACTCGAAGCCGAACTCGCCGCGGCTGTTGGGCAGGAGATAACGGAAATCGCTGCTGATCTGTGTGCCGCGCTCGGTCATGTAGCGCGGCGAGAGTGTCAGGTCGTAGTTCGGCGCGAGGTTCAGGTAGTAGGGCACGGTCAGCTCGAAGCCAGTGCGCTCGCCGCTGCCGAGTACCGGCACCAGGAAGCCGCTCTTGCGCTGGTCGTTGATCGGGAAGCTGAAGTACGGCACGTAGAGAACGGGCACGCCCTTGAAGTCGAGCTTGACGCCGCGCGCGGTGCCGACGCCGCCGTTGACGTCGAGCTCGGCGCTTTTCGCACTGATCTCCCAGGCGACGTTTTCCGGCGGGCAAGTCGTGAACAGCATGCTCGCGAGCGAGATGCGGCTGTCGCTCGAGACCTCGATCTGCCCCGCCGAGCCGCGCGCCGGCCGCGTCGGCAGGTCGAAGCCGGCTGCGGAGAGGCTGACCGTCTCGGCATCCGGATCGTAGTGCGCGTCTTCGCCGAAGACCAAGACGTCGGGGCCCTTGACTTCGACGCGGCCGAGCAAATCGAACTCGCCGTCTTGCTCGATCGAAGCGCCCTGCGCCGTGATCGTTCCCTCGCCGTACCGGATCTCGACGTCGCCGAACGTACCTTCGGAATTGGACAGGCCGTCGATACGGCTCGTGCGGATCTCGAGCGTTTCGTCGACACTTGCGTCGTCGTCATCGCTCTCGACGACCGACGCCGGCGGCAGATCCAACGGCTCCGGGACGAGGCAAAGTTCTTGAGCGAAGGCTTGGGGCGCCAAGCCGAGGACGAGCCAGAGGGCGATGATTGATCGTCGGCTTGCGGCGGGCACGAGCTGCGGCTGAATTAAAGGCAGTTACAATGGCATACGGTATTGCATGAGAGCAATGATCCTCGCAGCAGGCCGCGGCGAGCGCATGGGCGCGCTGACGGCGATGCAACCCAAACCTCTGTTGACGATCGGGGACCGTTCGTTGATCGAGCATCACGTCGTCCGGCTCGCCGCGAGCGGCGTCAACGAGCTCGTCATCAATCTCTCGTATCGCGGCAGCGAAATTCGCAAACGGCTCGGTGACGGCGGCCGCTTCGGCGTTTCGATCGAGTACAGCGACGAGGGCGAGCCGCCGCTCGAGACGGCGGGCGGCATCGTGCAGGCGCTGCCGATGCTCGGGGAGCAACCGTTCGTGCTCGTGAACTCGGACGTGTACACGGACTTCGACTTTCGCGTGCTCGTCGAGGGGCCGCGCGAGCCGACGCTCGTGCTCGTGCCGAATCCGCCGCACAACGCGCAAGGCGACTTCGGGATCGACGCCGCCGGCCACGTCACCGCGGCGCCGCCGCTGTCGACGTATGCCGGCGTGGCCGTGTTCGATCCGCGGCTGTTCGCGGACTTCCCCCCGGGCCGCCGGAAGCTGAAGCCGTTGCTCGACGCGGCGATCGCACGCCGCGAGCTCAAAGGTCTCGAGTTCTCAGGTGTGTGGCTCGACGTCGGCACGCCCGAACGGCTCGCCGAAGCGCGCGCGTTGGCCGCACGGAGCTAGGTCATGCGTCTCTACTCGTTCTTTCGGAGCTCGGCCGCGTATCGCGTCCGCATCGCGCTGAACGTCAAAGGGGTCGCCTACGAGACGGTCAGCGTCGACCTGCCGGGCGCCGCGCACCGCGCGCCGGAATTCCGCGCCGTGAATCCGCAGGCGACGATTCCGACGCTCGACGACGACGGCACGATTCTCTGGCAGTCGCTCGCGATCATCGAATACCTCGACGCGCGATACCCCGAGCCGCGGCTGATCCCGGCCGAGCCCGTTGCGCGCGCGCGCGTGCAAGCGCTGGCGCAGCTGATCGCCTGCGAGATCCATCCGCTGAACAACCTGCGCGTGCTGCAATACCTGCGCGGCGAGCTGAAGCTCGACGAAGCGGCGGTCAGCAAGTGGTACTCGCACTGGATCGCGGCGGCCTTCGGCCCGCTCGAGACGTTGGTCGCGGGGTTCAGCGGCGGCCGCTACTGCTTCGGCGATTCGCTGTCGCTCGCCGACGTGTGCCTCGTGCCGCAGATGTACAACGCGCGCCGCTTCTCTTGCGACGTCGCGCCCTATCCGACGCTCGTGCGCATCGCCGCCGCGCTCGAAGCCGAGCCTGCGTTCGCCGCCGCCGCGCCGCACCTGCAGCCCGACGCGAAGTGAGGCTCCACGCGCGGTGAGCCGCATCGCAGGCGAGCCGCGAGCCTGAGAGAGCCCCTGCCGAGACACGCCGGAAGTGCGTCCCTGCGGCTCGTCTGCGCACATCCCTGTGCGCAGACGGTCTCGGGAGGGGCTCTCTCAGTCTCGCGGCTCGCTTTGGCCGCGCAGCAGACCGGGCGCGCGCCGCACCGGTTGGGCGCGCACACCCGGGCGCGCGCACAACGGCACGGACCGATGCCGTAGGCTTTCTCGCCGCGCTCGAAGGGGTCCTCGCGAGACCGTGTGCGCACAGGGATGTGCGCACACGAGCCCCAGGGATGGTCTTCCGGCGTGTCTCGCGAGGACCCCTTCGAGTGCGGCGAGAAAGCCGGAAACGAAGCGTTCGCCGTCAGCGGACGCCGTGCTCCATGCGCACGTCGAGCAGGGCTTGGCGCCCGCCGGCGACGGCAGTCATTGCTTCGTCGATCGCGCGCGGGAGGTCGGCCGGATCGTCGACGCGGCGCGCCCAAGCGTCGGACGCTTCGGCGACCTTCGTGAACTCGGGCGACGGCTGAAGCTCGACGAGCGGCATCTCCTCTGCGTGTGCCGCTGCGCCGTCGGGGTAGACGACGCGCGTCGCGGACTCGACGGCCTGCCAGCGGCCGTTGTTGCAGATGATCGTCAGCGTCGGCAGCTTCGCCGCGCGCGAGACGAGATGAAACGGCGTCGGGTTGCCGAACATGTAGCTGCCGTCGCCGATCGTGCTGACGACCATGCGGTCCGGCGCCGCGAGCTTCGCGCCGAGCGACGCGCCGAGGCCGAAGCCGAGGCCCCCGCCGATGCTGACTGCGAGCAACGAGCCCGGCTCCTCGAGAGCGAAGGCGTCGGCCGCGACGCCGAGCTCCGTGATGACGATGCCGTTCTTCGGCAACGCGTCGTGCACGCACGCGCCGACGTATGAATAACGAATCGGCTTTTCGCTGCGCGCTTTCTCGACGGCTGCGGCGAGCTGCGCCGCTTTGCGCGTCTTGAAATCGGCGACGAGGGCTCTGCGGCGGTCGGCCGCGGCGCGCTGCGCGGGCCGGGCTTTCAGCGCGTCGTCGAGCAGTTGCAGGCCGACTCGTGAGCTACCGGTGATCGCGAGCTGCGCAGTGAATGCTCGGTGCGGGTAGCGCTCGAACAGCGGATCTACACCTAGGTGCACGACCTTCGCGTCGGCCCGCGGTGCTGCATAGCGCGGGTACCAGGGTACCTCGCAGTCCACCACGAGCAGGAGGTCGGCCTTCGCGAGCAGCTCCGTGCCGGCATGCCCCAAGTTGAACGGGTGGCTCGCAGGCAAATTGACGCAGCTAGCATGCGGCTGCGCGACCGGGATCGCGTGGCGCTCGGCGAGCTCCGCGAGGATGCCGACGGCTGCGACGTCCCGGCCCAAGTTCGACGTCAGGATCAGCGGAAATTCCGCCGCGGCGATCCACCCTGCGAGCGTATCGATGTGCCGCGCGCTTGGCTGCGGTGTGGCGATCTCGGTCGCCGGCAACGGCGTCACGCTGTCCTTGTGTGGATTTGCGAGCACCTCGCGCGGCAGCGTCAGATACACGGGTCCGCGCGGTTCCGATAGCGCGATGTCGAGCGCGCGGCCGACGATCTCGTCGACGGGTTGCCCGGCGCGCAGCTCGAAGTCCCACTTCGTGTACTCGCGCGTGATGCCGCCCTGGTCGAAGTTTTCCTGCCCCCAATGAATCGGCGCGGACCGCGATGCGATGTGGCCGTCCTGCGTCAACGGCGTGCGCCCCGCCATCAGGAGCAGCGGCACGTTGTCGCGCGCGGCATTCATCAGCGCGCAGATCGTGTTGCCCGTGCCGACCGTCACGTGAACCATGACGCCCGCCGGCTTTCCGGCGACTTGGTAGTAGCCATGAGCCATGGCCATCGCGAGATTCTCGTGCGGCACAGTGATGAAACGCGGAATGGCGTCCTTGCGCGCGGCGGCGCGCACTAGGCCTTCGATGACGGGGGCGAAGTCGGTGCCGGCGTTCGCAAGCACGTAATCGATGCCGCGCCTCTTCAGCGCCCGTAGCAGCCCTTCGGCTGCCGTTATTGCTGTATTTTTGCTCGCTCCATCCATTGCCGGCTCCCTCGGGAATTCACGCAGTTTAGCCGGAACCAGCCGTCCGCTGGTGCCCGAGGGCTCGAGCAGGACCGTCAGTGCGTCATCGCGTAGATGACGTAATTCACGGCGAAGCGCGTGGCGAGCCCCGTCATGGGCTCCGGGTAGAACGCGTCGTTCGCGTGTTCCCAGGCGTCGCCCAAGTCCATGTTGAAGTTGATGGCGACCATGAGCCGGCCCTTGTCGTCGTAGATGCCGCGCCAATGCGGCGTGACGCCGTCCTGCTCGTAGGTGACGCCGTAGCGCAGCGCCGCGATGCCGGGGATCTGGATGTGCGCTTCGAGGTCGTACAGCACGTGCTTGACCTCGTCGTCGTCGGGTATCTCGACGATCGGCCGGTCCGGGAACACGCGCTGCATCGACTCGACGAAGATCTCCCACTGCCGCGAGCCGTGGAAGTCGTCGGTCATCAAGAATCCGCCGCGCAGCAAGTACTCGCGCAGGCGCGCGGCTTCGACGTCGTTCAAGTACCAGCGGCCGACCTCGACCGCGTAGAGCCACGGATAGTCGAAGATCGAGTCGTCGGTGACCTCGAGGACGCGGGCCCGCTCGCCGATCTCGACGCGCGTGAGCCGGCTGACGCCGAGCGTGAAGTGCTCCTCGGCGTCGGGGTAATCCGTTCTGAAGCTGCTGCGGCCCCAGCCGCCGCCGAAGCCGTTGTAGTACATGCGCGTGAAATGAAATTCCTCGGTCGGCCAGCTCGGCGCGCCGGCTAAATCGTCGCCCGCCGCGGCGAGCGCGGTCAGCGCGGCGGCAATGGCGAGCAAGGCTTTCGAGCCGAGCAGACTCATCGGTCTCAAGACCAGTCCTCGACCGTATGCGCGTCGAACGAGTGTCCCGCGCGGTACGGTCCGTTCGACGGCGATGGTAGCGTGCCGCGCGAGATGCACGGAAGCGAATCGCCCCTTGGGTCCAGTCGCGCGAGCGGAGCCCTTTCGGTAAGCTCCGGCTAGACCCTGACGGTTCGTGCGCTGGCGCCGGTTGCCGCCGGTTTCTGGAGTTTTGTCCAGCGCAAGACCCTGCCCAAGGGCCGAGGGTATGGTGAGCCCGATGTTCGAGTTCTTTTTCAAATACTCTCGCGCCACTTACGAACGTGCCGAGCTCGTGTTCGCGAGCGGTTGGCCCGTCTGGTTGCTCGTGGCGCTCAGCGCCGCGGCGGCCGTCGTTGTCGGCGTCACGATCTGGCGCCGCCGCGCGGGGCTCGGTGTCGTGCGCGCGACGGTGCTCGGCATGCTCCAGACGGCGCTCGTCGCTGCCGTCCTCGTGCTGCTGTGGCGGCCGGCGCTCGTGACGCAGACGCTGCGGCCGCAGGAGAACTCCGTCGCCGTGCTGCTCGACACCTCGGGCAGCATGCTCTACGGCGACGAGGGCACGTCGCGCCTTCAGCAAGCCGTCGACGGCCTGACGGAGAGCGCGCTGCCGGCGCTCGAGAGCCAGTTCTCCGTCAACCTGTTCTCGTTCGCCGGCGATCTCGTCGAGCTGCAGTCGCTCGAGCAGGTGCCGGCGCCGGGCCCGGTCACGCACATCGGCGAAGCGCTGCTGAACGTGCTGCGCGGCGCGCAGTCGGGCGCGATCGCGGCCGTCGTGCTCGTATCGGACGGCGCGGACAACTCGGCGGACTTCGATCAGGCGAAGATCGCCGAGATCGCGAGCTTCGGCGTGCCGGTCCACACGGTCGGCGTCGGCGAAGAGACGATGCCGAACGACCTCGAGCTTGAGGACGTGCAGCTGCCGAGCGTCGGTCTCGCGGGGTCGACGGTCAGCGCCCAGATCAGCATTCGCCACAGCGGCGCGGCGCTCGCGCAGCTCAAGGTCTACGACGGCGACGCGATCCTCACCTCGGAGGTGATCCAACTGCCCGGCACGACGGGCGTCACGACGCGCTGGGTCGATATCGACGTCGGCGCGGCCGGTGTTCGCGATCTGAAGTTCGCGCTCGACGCGCTGCCCGACGAGACCAACGTCATCAACAACTCGCGCCTGCGGCCGATGGAAGTCCCCGAGCAGCGGCGACACATCTTATATATCGAGGGCGAGCCGCGCTGGGAGTACAAGTTCATTCGCCGCGCCATCGACGAGAACCCGGCCGTGCGCGTCGCGAGCTTGCTGAAGACGACGCCGAACAAGTTCTATCGCCAGGGCGTCGAGTCGCCCGACGAGCTCGTCGACGGCTTCCCGACCGAGGAGCTCGCGCTGTTCCGTTACGACGCGTTGATGATCGGCAGCTTCGAGGCGGCCGCGCTGACGCCCGCGCAGCACGACATGATTCGCGAGTTCGTGAGCCGGCGCGGCGGCAGTCTCTTGATGCTCGGCGGCCGGCGCGGCCTCACCGACGGCGGCTGGGGGGCGACGAGCGTCGCGGAGGTCTTGCCCGTGCGGCTGCCCGAGCTCGACGGGCCGAGCTTCGTCCGCGAGCCGGCCAAGGCGGTTCTCGCGCCGGCCGGGCGCACGTCCGCGATGACGCGCCTCGAGGCGAACGACGAAGCCAACGAAGCGTCCTGGGCCGAGTTGCCCGAGCTCGCCGACTTCCAGACGCTCGGCGAACGGAAGCCGGGCGCCGAGACGCTGCTCGAGGCCGAGTTCGGCGGCCGCACCGAGCCGCTGCTCGTGCACCAGCGCTACGGCCTCGGCAACGCCTACGTGCTCGCGACGGGCGGCACCTGGCGCTGGCAAATGCAGCTGCCGCACGAGGATCAACGCCACGAGACGTTCTGGCGCCAATTCTTGCAAGCCGCGGCCACGACGGCGCCGCAGCCCGTGACCCTGACGTCGGAGCGCGTGTTCTACGGCGACGAGAGCACCGTCCTGCTGCGCGCCGAGGTTCGCGACAAGGCGTATCAGCCCGCCAGCGATGCCGCCGTGACCCTCGAGGTCAGCGACGGCATGGGTCCGCCGACGAGCGTCGAGATGACGCCCGTGGCCGGCGAGCGCGGCCTCTACGAGGCGGCCTACGAGACGACGCATACCGGCGTCTTCCGCTTCGAGGCCGCAGCCAAGACGGGCGAGGACGAGCTCGGTCGCGCCCGCTTCGCCGTGCGCCGCGAGGACGGCGTCATCGAGCACTACCGCGTGCAGCAGAACCGGGCGTTGCTCGAGCGCCTGGCGGCTGCGACGGGCGGCAGCTATTTCGCCGTCGGCGACGTCAGCCGCTTACCGGAAGCCGTGAGCTTTTCGGAGGCCGGCAGTGTCGAACGACAGGTGCTCGAGCTGTGGAACATTCCGCTCGCCTTCCTGCTGCTGCTGCTCTTGAAAGCCGGCGAGTGGCTCGTGCGCCTCTATTGGGGGCGGCTATGAGCGCGCGCGTCGCGGCGTCGCTCGTCGTCGCGCTCGGCGCCGCGGCGCCGGCGCACGCCGAGCTCTACTACTTGATCGTCGGCGGGCTCGGCGGCGAGCCGGTCTACGAGGAACAGTTCGCGAAGGACACTGCGGCGCTCGCCGCCGTCGCGCGGCGCACGACCGCCGCGAGCCGCGTCATGGTGCTGCAAGGCGAGGGCGCGACGCGCGAGGCGCTCGTGAGCAGCCTCGACTCGCTGCGGACGCGCGCGAAGGCGGCGGACAGCGTCACCGTGATGCTCGTCGGCCACGGCAGCTACGACGGCGAAGCCTACAAGCTGAATCTTCCGGGCCCCGACATCGACGGCGACGAATTCGCGAAGCTGCTCTCGGCCGTGCCCGCGCGCTCGCAGCTCGTCGTCAACGCGACGAGCGCGAGCGGGGCCGTGCTCGAGAAGTGGGCGGCCGAAGGCCGAACGCTGATCACGGCGACGCGCAGCGGTTTCGAGCGCAACGCGACTCGCTTCGCGCAGCACTTCGCGGCGGCGCTCGCCGCCGGCTCGGCCGACATCAACAAGAACGGCGCGATCACGGCGCAAGAGGCGTTCGACTACGCCTCGCGCAGCGTGGCCGACAGCTTCACGAAGGACGGCGCGCTCGCGACCGAGCACCCGCAGATCGCCGGCGGCGCGGCGAGCCGCTTCACGGTCGCGCGGCTCGCCTCGGCCGGCCCGGCGCGAGCCGTCGGCGACGAATCCCGCCGTCGCGGCGCTCGTCGCCGAGCGCGAGAAGCTCGACGGCGAGATCGAAGCGCTGCGCGGGCGCCGCGAATCGATGGCGAGCGACGCCTACCTCGCCGAGCTGCAGAAGCTGCTCGTTCAGCTCGCGGAGGTGCAGGGCAAGATCGACGCCGCGCAACCGAGGCCGCCGCAATGACGATGCGCGCTTGGCTCGGTGCGCGCTCGCGGCGCTTGCGCGGCGCATCGGCCGCGCAGGCGCTGACGATCGAGTACGCGCTCGACCGCGCCGAGGCGCTCGTCGCTTGCGACGAGCAGCTCGTATCGCGGCGCGCGCGCCGAGGCCGCGGCCTGCTATCGCAGCTTGCTGTCGCAGAGCACGGATACGCGCATCAAGGCCGACGCGGCGCGCGCGGCCGGCGACGTCCGCGCCGCCAACGCCTTCTTCCAGACCGCGATCAAGGAGTATCCGGAGGACGCCGCGCTGCGCACCCGCTGGGGCGAGCTGTTCGTCGCGACGCACTCAGAACAACGAAGCGATCAAGCTGTTCGAGGAAGCGCTCGAGCTCGACGCCGAGTACGCGCCGGCCAAGATCGGTCTCGCGAAGATCGCGGCCGGCCAGTACGAAGAGAAGACGCGCGAGTGGGCCGAGCAAGTCATCGACGAGACGCCCGACCAGGCGCTCGAGGCGCACCTGCTGATCGCGCGTGCCGCGCTCGAGGACGGCGCGATCGACGCCGGCGACGAAGGCGCTCGACGAAGCGCTCGAGCTCGCCGAAGACCACGATCGCTCGCCGCTCGAGATCTATGCGCTGAAAGCGTCCGTCGACCTGCTGCGCGGCACGACGGACAGCCCGTGGACGAAGCGTGCGCTCGCGCTGAATGCCGGCTACGGCGACGCCTACGCGATCCCGGCGCACTTCTACGTGATCACGCGGCGCTACCGCGAAGCCATCGCGCTGCTTGCAGAAGGCCGTCGAGATCGAGCCCGACCTCTACTCGGCGCATGCCGAGCTCGGCGTGAACCTGCTGCGCGAGAACCAGCATCGACGAAGGCTCAGCGGCATCTTGACGACTCGCGTTATCGCGGCGACCCGTTCAGCGCGCCGGTCGTCAACACGCTGCGGCTCATCGACAGCTTCGACAACTTCGTCGTCTCGGAGCACGCGGCGAAGCCCGCGGCGGCGGGATCGAACGCGGCGCCCAACCCGGGCGTCGATCCTGCGGCTGCACGAGGACGAGACCGAAGGTCCTCGAGCCGTACGTGCTCGACCTCGTGAACCGCACCATCGACACCTACAGCAAGCGCTACGACTTCGAGCTCAAGCAGCCCGTCATCGTCGAGCTCTATCCCGATCACGACGACTTCGCCGTGCGCATCGCCGGCTTGCCCGGCATCGGCCTGCTCGGCGTGACGTTCGGCTACCTCGTCGCGATGGACAGCCCGACGGGCCGAGCCGACGACGACTTCCACTGGGGCACGACGCTGTGGCACGAGATGGCGCACGTGTTCACGCTCGAGGCCACGAATCACCTCGTGCCGCGCTGGTTCAGCGAAGGCGTCTCCGTGTACGAGGAGTGGAGCACGGGCCCGCTCAAGGGCCGGCACATTCCGCTGCCCGTGCTCGCCGCCATCAAAGAGGACAAGTTCCTGCCCGTGGCCGAGCTCGACCGCGGCTTCATTCGGCCGACCTACGAGGCGCAGGTCATCGTGTCGTACATGCAGGCCGGCCTCATCTGCGAGTACATCGCGGGCCGGTTCGGCCAGGAAGCCCTTGCGCGCATGCTCGACGAGTTCCGCGACGGCAAGGACACGGCGCAGGCCATCGAGGCGGCGCTCAGCATCTCGCCGGGCGAGTTCGACGAGAGCTTCGCGCGCCTACGTCGAGCACGCAGCTCGGCACCGTGGTCGCGCAGCTCGAAGCCTGGCAAGAGAAGCAGGCGCGCTACAGGAGACCGTGCAGAAGCGAGGACTGGCGGCTCGTCGCCGCGAAGGCGGCCGAGGCGATCGAGCTCTTCCCCGACTACGTCGACGAGGGCAGCCCGTACATCGCGAAGGCTCGCGCGCATCGCGAGCTCGGCGAGACGGCGCTCGTCACGAGCACGCTGCTCGAGTACCGCAAACGCGGCGGCTACGACCCCGACGCGTTGATCGCGCTCGCGCGCTCGCTCGGCGACGCGGGCCGCACGGACGAGTCGATCGACGTGTTCAAGGACGTGCTGATGGTCGCGCCGCTGCGCGCCGAGGTGCATCGCGACTTCGGCGATCGGCTAGCGGCTGCGAACCGACCGCGCGAGGCTCTTGTCGAATATCAGGCCTTCTTGGCGATGAATCCGCAGGACCTAGCCGAGTGCTCACTATCGGCTCGCGAAGCACCTACGTGGCCCTCGAGGACCGAGTCAAGGGCCGCGAACATTTACTGTATGCTCTGGAAATCGCCCCGCATTATCGGGAAGCCCAACAGCTGTTATTGGAGATCGTACGTTGAGCGACGCTGCAAACACGCTCGAGACGCAAGAAACGCGAGCGTTGATCGAGAATTTCCATAACGGCCTCCGAGCAGATCCGCACCGAGGTTCGCAAGATCATCGTCGGCCAGGACGACGTCGTCGAGCACCTGCTGATGACGCTGCTCGTCGGCGGCCACTGCCTGATCACCGGCATGCCCGGCACGGCAAAGACACTGCTCGTGCGCACGCTCGCGAGCGCGCTCGGGCTCACGTTCAAGCGCATCCAGTTCACGCCGGACCTGATGCCGACCGACGTCACCGGCACCGACATCCTCGAGGAGGACGTCGCCACGGGACAGCGCACCTGGACGTTCGTGCCGGGCCCGCTGTTCACGAACGTGCTGCTCGCCGACGAGATCAACCGCACGCCGCCGAAGACGCAGTCCGCGCTGCTCGAGGCCATGCAGGAGTTCTCGGTCACGGTGCGCGGCCATCATCACGACGATCACGCGGCCGTTCTTCGTGCTCGCGACGCAGAACCCGATCGAGCTCGAGGGCACCTATCCGCTGCCCGAAGCGCAGCTCGACCGCTTCCTGTTCAACGTGCTGCTCGACTACTTGAGCGCCGAGGACGAGGTCGACGTCGTCACGCGCAACACGACGCGCATGGATCTGCCGGAGATCAACGCTTGCACGACGCCCGAAGAGATCCTGAAGTTCCAGTGGCTCGTGCGCCAGGTGCCGGTCTCGCAGACCGTCGCCCGCTACGCCGTCGATCTCGTGCGCGCGACGCGGCCGCACGATCCGAACGCGTCGGAGATGGTGAAGAAGTACGTGCAGTACGGCGCCAGCGTCCGCGCCACGCAGTTCATCACGCTCGCGGCGAAGGCGCGCGCGCTGATGCCAGGGCCGCTATCACGTGACGCACGAGGACGTCGCGGCGCTCGCGCTGCCCGTGATGCGGCATCGCGTGCTGACGAACTACTTCGCGGAGTCCGACGGCGTCGATACCGACAAGGTGCTGACGGACCTCGTCAAGCACCTCGGCCCGGCGACAATAGGCACGCCCGCGTAGGCTGATCGAGCATGGCCGCAGGGAGCGCGATACCGCAGCATCTGCTCAAGCCGGAGACGCTCGCCGGACTCGCGAACCTCGACCTCGTGGCGCGCGCCGTCGTCAACGGCTTCCTGACGGGCATGCACCGCTCGCCGTTCTTCGGCTTCAGCCAGGAGTTCGCCGAGTATCGCGCGTACGCCGAAGGCGACGATCCGCGCTTCGTCGACTGGAACGTCTTCGCGCGCACCGACCGCACCTACATCAAGCGCTACATCGGCGAGACGAACACGCGGCTCGTGATCCTGCTCGACGCGAGCGCGTCGATGGGCTTCGGCAGCGGCAAGGTCACGAAGCTGATGTACGGAAAGTTCCTCGCTGCGACGCTGGCGTACCTCGCAGCGCGGCAGCACGACGCCGTCGGCCTCATCGTGTTCGACGACAAGATTCGCGAGCATCGCCGCGCCTCGACGCGCGGCGGCCGACTGCAGCGGCGTGCTGCACGCGATCGACCGCGCGCAGCCCGGCACGGGCACGGACATGAAGATCCCGTTCGAGCGCTTCCACGAGGTCGAGCGCGGCCGCGGGCTCGTCGCCGTGATCTCGGATTTCTACTGCGATCCCGACGCGCTGCTGAAGAGCGTGCAGCCGCTCGCGTATCAGGGCCAGGACGTCATCCTGTTCCAGCTGCTCGACCCGCAGGAGCTCAAGCCCGTGCTCAAGGAGTCGGCGCTGATCGAGGACATGGAGAGCGGGCAGACGATGGAGGTCTCGCCGATCTACATGAGCTCGAAGTATCGCGAGCGCATCGGCGCGCACATCGAGGCGCTGCACAAGTCGGCGCTGCGGCGCGGACGCCGATCATCGGCTGGTGAACATCACCGAGCCGCTCGACGAGCGTGCTGCGCTCCTATCTTCTCTTCCGGCAGAGGCGCGGTTAGCCATGAGCTTGCTCGCACCGGCGTTTCTCGCTCGGCCTGCTGGCCATCGGCCTTGCCTTGGTGGCTGCACGGCTGTCGTCGGATAACCCGAACAAGCAGAAGTTCAGCTCGCTGATGTTCCTCGAGCCCGGCGAGCCGCGGCGCGTGCTCGCCAAGAAGTGCAGTACCTGCTGCTGCTGGCGTTGCGGATCGGCGTGCTCGTGCTGCTCGCGCTCGCGTTCACGGAGCCGGCGATCTGGCGGACGCCGCAGGCTGGCGGCGACGCCGACGGCGCGCGGCTGCACTTGATCGTGCTCGACGGCTCGGCGTCGATGGGCTACGGCGATCGCTGGGACCGCGCGCGCGCGGCCGCGAACGACGTGCTCGACTAGATCGAGCGCCGAGGATCGCGCGCAGATCGTGCTCGCCGGCCGGTTGTTCGAGGTGCTCGGCCCGGCGACGGCCGACGTGCGTCGCGTTGCGCCAGACGTTGAACACGGCCGAGCCCGGCGTGTTCCGGCTCGAGTACGGGCAGCTCATGCGCTCGATCGACGGCTTGCTGCGCACCGCCGAGCTGCCCGTCGTGCTCGATCTCGTCACCGACGTGCAGGCCACGGGCCTGCCGACGCGCTTCGGCGAGCTCGCGCCGCGGCGGCCGGCCGAGATCGTCATCCACGACGTCACGGACGGCGCTGCCGAGAACTGGACCGTCGACAGCTTCGGCGCCTCGGCGCTGACGGGCGAGCTCACGGCCAGCGTGCGCAGCTTCGCGCCGGACACGGTTACGCGAACCCTGACGCTGACGCAGAACGGCCGCGCGGTCGGCGAAGCAGACCGTCGAGGTGTCCGGCCGACGGCCGTGCCCAGGTGACGTTCCCCGCGCTCGATCTCGCGAGCGGCTCGAATCGCGTCGAGGTCGCGCTGTCGCCCGGTGACGATCTCGCGGGCGACGACCAGCGCTATCTCGCGATCAAGCGGCCGGAGCCGCGCAAGGTTCTCATCGTCGCGCAGGACGCGGAGGGGCGCGGCCCGCTGTTCGCGAGCACGGCGCTCGAGACACTGACGACGCTCGCACTGACGGCCGACGTCCGCACCTCGGCGCTCGGCGACCCGCCGCTGCTCGACTACAGCTTCGTCGTCGTCACCGACGTCGGCCTGCTCGACGCGCGCGCAGACGGACGGCGATCCAGGATTATGTCGAAGACGGCGGCCGCGCGTTGCTGGCGGCCGGCCCGCGCTCCGGCGGCCTCACGACGATGCCCGTGACGGGGCAAACGCTGCGCACGAACCCGCAGATGGGAGCGCAGACCAGGCTCTCGATCGGCGAAGTGGATGCGACGCACCCGGTGCTGCGCGGAGTCGACGAGCTGCGGGCCGCGAACTTCTAGCCGCTCCGTCAACGTCGAACCCGCTGACAGCCGATCGTGTGCTGATGAGTCTCGCCGACGGGACGCCGCTGCTGCTCGAGCGGGCGATGGGCTCCGGCCGCGTGCTGCTGTTCACATCGTCGCTCGACACGCGAGTGGAATGATCTGCCGGTGCAGCCTGCGTTCGTGCCGTTGATGGCCGGCATGGCCAACTACCTGCTCGGCGGCGCGGGATTCACGAGCGAAGCCGATCTCGGCAGCACGCTCGCCGTGCGCGCGCTCGGCTTCGAGGGCGGGCAGATCTTCGATCCGCGCGGCGAGGCGCGCTCTGGGGCTCGGCGCAGGCAGCGACGACGTGTTGCTCGACCAGGTCGGGTTTTACGAGGTCGTCGGCGGTGGGACGACCGAGCTCGTCGCGGTGAACTTCGATCCGCGCGAGTCGGACCTAGCGGCCATCGATGCCGCGACGCTCGACCGCTGGCGCGGGCTCGGCGTGCGGCCCGGCGAGGACGCTGCGACGCCCGTGGCTGTGGCGACGCAGGCCGACCGCGTCCCGAGCTCGCTGGGCCCGTGGCTCGTGATGCTTGCTGCTCGTGCTCGTGGTCGTGGAATCCATGGTAGGAAACTGGCATCTTAGGATTCGTAGAGGAGTGGCCGCATGACCGCCCAGTCGCAGCTCGAAGCCTACCTCGGCGAATTTCGCCAGCGCTTGAAGGCGCTCATCGTCGCCCGCGGGGCCGCGTTGCTGGCCTTCGCGGCGCTGATCGTCACGTTGGTGGCCGTCTACTTCGGCATTCGGCGCGCGTTCGATCCGCAGATCGTCATCAGCGCCCGCATCGTGCTTGTTGCTGCTCCTCGCCGGTATTGCCGTGGGCCTCGTCGCGCTGCCGCTGCGCGCGCTTGAGGCGCAGCCGCGGCATCAAGGACATCGAGCGCCGCGCCCCCGACTTCAACGGCCGCCTCGAAACCTACGACGGCATCGTGCACGGGCCGCCGGAGCGCGCTACGCCGTTCCTGGGCTTGCTCGCCGAGGACGCACTGAACTTCGCGCGCCGCATTCCCGTCGCGCTCAAGATTCCGGACCTGCACGTGCGCGGGCCGGCGGCGCTCGCGGTCATCGCCGTCGCTTCTGCTCGTCGGCACGGCCGTCTTCGGCCCCGATAACTGGCGCTACGGCGTGCGGCATCTGTGGGCCGGCTGGCTCGTCGAGGACACGCTGCCGCCGCAGTATCTCGCCGTGCTGCCCGGCGACAGCACGGTCCGCCGCGGCGGCGACCTGCACGTCACGGCGACGGCAGAGGGCTTCGAGCCCCCGCGCATGGAAGTGTTCGCGCAGTTCCAGGCCGGAGCGGAATGGGAAAGCGCGCCGATGGATCGCACGGCCGACGGCAGCTTCGACTTCACGTTCTTCGCGCTGCGCGAGCCGATGCGCTACTACGTCGTCGGCGGCTGGGCTGCGCAGCCAGGAGTTCGCGGTCGACGTCGTCGACCTGCCGCGTATCACGAACCTGAAGCTCACCTACAACTATCCGAACTGGACGAAGCTCGAGCAGCTCGTCGTCGAGCCCGGCGACGACATTCGCGCCGTCGAAGGCACGCAGGTTACGGTCGAGCTCACGACGGACCAGCCGCTCGAGGCGTCGGAGCTCGTCGTCGACGGGCAGCGCATCGCGATGCAGACCGTCGACGGCGTCATCAGCGCGACGCTCGAGGTCGCGAAGGACGGCGAGTACCACGTCTCGACGCTCTTCAACGGCGACTCCGTGAACCTCACGGACGATTATCTGATCGAGGTCATTCCCGACAACAAGCCCGTCGTCAAAGTCTTGAAGCCCGGGCGCGACTGGCGCGCGAGCAACATCGAAGAAGTCACGGTGCGCGTCGAAGCCAACGACGACTTCGGGCTCGACCGCGTCGAAGTGCGCTACTCGGTCAACGGCGGCGACTGGCAGACCGCGCCGATCGACGTCGACGGCAACAGCGTCATCGGGCAGCAGGTGCTCTTTCTCGAGGAAATGACGCAGGAGGTCCGCGCGCCCGCGCAGACGTCGATCAACGACATCCGCGATCGCACGCAAGAGACATTCCGCAGCGGCATCGAGCGCATTCAGCCGCGTCTGCCGCGCCTCGACGAGCCCGCGAGCGACGAGCCGCGAGCCTGCGGCGGAGTCGGCACCTGCGCAGGCGACGCCGCGCCGCAAGCTCGGCCGCTCGAGCCCGGCGACGTCATTTCGTACTACGCCGTGGCCGAGGATCGCGGCCGCGAGGTGCAGACCGACTTGTTCTTCGTCGAGGTGCAGCCGTTCAACCGCAGCTTCACGCAGGGCCAAGGCGGCGGCGGTGGCGGCGGGGGCGGTGGCGGCGGCCAACAGCAGGACGAGATCTCGCGCCGGCAGAAGGAAATCCTCGTCGCGACTTGGAACCTCATCAAGGAGCGCAGCGAGGAGACCTCGAGCTACCTCGACGAGCAGCAGCTGCACGACAACGCGCAGATGCTCGCGGATCTACAGCGCACGCTGGCCGAGCAGGCGCGCACGCTCGCGAGCCGCACGCGCGCTCGCGGCCTGACGGGCGCCGATCCGCGCATTCAGAAATTCATCGAGAGCCTCGAGCAGGCCGCCGAAGGCGATGGACCCGGCGGCCGAGCAGCTCGCCGACATCGCGCTCGACCAGGCCGTGCCCCCCGAGCAGGAAGCGTTGCAGCATCTGCTGCGCGCCGAGGCCGTGTTCACCGACATTCAGGTCGCGTTCCAGCAGGGCGGCGGCGGTGGCGGCGGCGGCATGGCCGGCCGCGACTTGAGCGAGCTGTTCGAGCTCGAGATGGACCTCGAGAAGAACCAGTACGAGACCGAAGCGCCCGTCGCGTTCGATTCGGAGTCCTCCTCGCAGGAGGAGCAGGTCGACGAGGCCATTCGTAAGCTACAAGAGCTCGCGCGCCGCCAGGAGCAGCTCGCCGACCAGGCGAACCGCCGCAACGGCCTGACGGAGCAAGAGCGCTGGCAACAGGAGACGTTGCGCCGCGAGACCGAGGAGCTGAAGCGGCAGCTCGAGGAAATGCAGCAGCAGCTCGCGCAGCAGCAGCAACAGCAGCAGGGTCAGCAAAGGGTCAGCAGCAGCAAGGCCAACAGGGCCAGCAGGGTCAGCAAGGCCAGCAGGGCCAACAAGGTCAGCAGGCGAACGCGAACGGTCAGCAGGGCGGCCAGAGCACGCAGCAAGCGATCGATCAGCTGAACCAGGCGCTGCAGGCCATGAATCAGGCGAGCGGCCAAGGCCAGCAGGCCAACAGATGAGCCCCGAGGAAGCGCGGCGTGCGATCGAGCAGGCGCGGCGTCAGCTTCAGGAAGCGTTGCAGCAGCTCACGGCCGAGCGGCAGGCGGCCGTCGGCGCGGCGTTCGAGGATCTCGCGCAGCGCTCGCAGGAGCTCTACGACGAGCAGCGCCAGGTCGCGAACGATCTGCAAGAGGCGCTGCGCAACACGTGGCGGCGCGGGCTCGCAGCGGCGCGGCAGCATTCCCGACGATCAGGCCGAAGAGCTTGCCGAGCGCAAGTACGATCTACAGCAGGAGCTCGAGGCCCTCGAGGACGACATCCAGCGCGTGGCGCAGCAGTTCCGCGACCAGACGCCCGAGGCGAGCGCCGAGTTGAACAAGGCGCTCGCCGAGCTCGCAGAGCGTGCAGACGGGCGCGCGGCTCGGTTACGGCGGCGACGCGATCCTGCGCGGCGCCGGCGCGCAAGTCGCAGCGATCGACGCCGTGACGACGTCGGCGCTGCGCGACCTACAGCGCAACACCGAGGAAGCGCAGGCCCTCGCCGAAGCGGAAGCCGTCGCAGGCGAGCGCGCGGAGGAAGATCCGAACGCCGAGCTGCGCGCGCGAGCTGCAAGACCTGCGCCGTCAGTTGAACGAGCTCCAGCAGGGTCAGGGCCAGAACGGCCAGGGCCAACCGGGCCAGCAAGGCCAACCCGGCCAGCAAGGCCAACCGGGGCAGCAAGGACAGCCAGGCCAGGGACAACCGGGCCAGCAGGGTCAGCAAGGCCAAGGCGGGCGCAGGGCAACGCGCAGGCGAATGCCGGCGGCCAGGTCGGCGATCGCAACGGCGGCTTCGGCCCCGGCGGTGCCGGCAACTTCTACGACTGGCGGCGCGGCGGCGTTTGGGATCCGCGCAATCGCGGCTTCTGGGACAACCCCGGCGCCATCGACGACGTGCAGCAGCAGCTGAACGACGCATCGCGCGAGCTCCTGACGCTCGGCAACGAGCTGCGCGCGCAAGGCCTCACGGACGAAGAGCTCCGCGCCGTGCGCGAGCTCGGCGAGGCGCTGCGCGGCAGCATCACCGGCAACCCCGAGCTCATCGAGCACGAGTTCCAGCAGCTCGTGAATCTCGCCGAGCAGCTCGAGCTCAAGCTCGCCGAGAACGGCGACGCCACCGAGCGCGCCGCCGTGCGCGCGCAAGCGCCGACGCAAGTCGCCCCCGGCTTCGAAGAGGCCGTCGCCGAGTACTACCGCCGCCTCAGCCGCTCCGACCGCTAGGCGTCTTCCCCACCACCGCGTGCGAGGCATCCCTGCCTCGCACGCTTCTAAAGGGGACAGATTTATTTTCCGCGCCCTTCGTCCTCAGCACGGCGCAAGTCTATTCGCGCGGAAATAAATCCGTCCCCTTTTAGGCGCGATCGGCCCTCACGCGCCGGTCGCCATTCCGCGCCGACGCCAGTAGGATCGACCCTTCGGTTTTCGAGGAGAACGCGGAATGGGGAAGATGATCCGACTGAAAGCGAAGGACGGGCACGAGCTCGACGCCTATCTCGCCGAGCCGAAGGGCAAGCCGAAAGGCGGCATCGTCGTCGTGCAAGAGATTTTCGGCGTCACGAACCACATCAAGCGCGTCGCCGATCAATATGCCGCGCGCGGCTACAGAGTCGTCGCGCCCGCCATGTTCGATCGCGTCGAGCGCAACGTGACGCTCGACTACTCGGAGATCGAGAAGGGCCGCGAGTACATGCGCAAGCTCCAGTGGCCGAACACGCTGGCCGATGTCGAAGCAGCGGCGAACGAGGTTCGCGCAGCCGGCAGCGTGGCCGTCGTCGGCTACTGCTGGGGCGGCACCGTCGCGCACGTCGCCGCGAGCGAGCTTGACGCTCGACGCCGCCGTCTCGTACTACGGCGGCGGCGTCGCGAAGATGCTCGACAAGAAACCGCGGTGCCCGATCATGTATCACTTCGGCGATCAAGGACGCGTCGATTCCCGTTGCCCGACATCGAGAAAATCCAAGCGGCGAACCCCAAGAGCCCGGTGCACGTCTACCCGGGCGCAGGGCACGGCTTCAATTGCGACGAGCGCGCGAGCTACAGCGCGGAAGACGCCAAGGTCGCGTTCGAACGTTCGCTCGAGTTCTTGCACGAGCAGACGCCGTGAGCCGCTAGCTACCACACTTAAGAATGCTATAGGCGTGAAGCGTTTACACTTCTTCGCGTGGGCGTTCCGCGAGCCGATGCCATAATCGCGACACACGAGCGATTGCGCCCTTTTGCACATGGAAGCGACGATCCGAACCCACAACTTGCAGCGCCATTACCAGATGGGCGCCGAGATGATCCACGCGCTGCGCGGCGTGGACCTGACCGTCAATCGCGGCGAGTACGTCGCGATCATGGGTCCGTCGGGTTCCGGCAAGTCCACGCTCATGAACATGATCGGCTGCCTCGACTCGCCCGATGACGGCGAGTATTGGTTGAACGGCAAGCTCGTCTCGTCGATGAACGATCGCGAGCTCGCGCGTGTTCGCAACAAGGAAGTCGGCTTCATCTTCCAGACGTTCAATCTGCTGCCGCGCGCCCACGCGCTGCACAACGTCGAGCTGCCGCTGATCTACGCCGGCATGAAGCGCAAGGAGCGCGATTCGCGCGCGCCAAGCAGGCGCTCGAGCGCGTCGGCCTGGGCGACCGCATGATGCACCGGCCGAGCGAGATGTCGGGCGGCCAGCGGCAACGCGTCGCCGTCGCGCGCGCGCTCGTGACGGAGCCGAGCATCCTGCTCGCCGACGAGCCGACGGGGAACCTCGACTCGACGACGAGCCGCGATATCATGGCCTTGTTCGATGCGCTGAACAGCGCGGGCCATACGATCGTCGTCGTCACGCACGAGCACGACATCGCGATGCACGCGAAGCGG
This sequence comes from uncultured Gammaproteobacteria bacterium, assembly GCA_963714705.1. GTDB lineage: Bacteria > Pseudomonadota > Gammaproteobacteria > Steroidobacterales > Rariloculaceae > FEN-1219. The sequence goes on along the minus strand of CAVQPJ010000013.1, from coordinate 648,474 downwards.
ATCATCACGTTCCGCGACGGCACGGTCGCGGAAGACATCATCAACAACCAACGAACGACTCATTGAGTATGCGTAGTTTCCTCTGGCTGATCCCGGTCGCCGTTTTGGCCGGTTGCGAGCAGGCTCCGGAAGTCGTCGCGCCCGCCCTCTACGACTCTGCGCCCGTCGAGACCCGCAGCATCCAGGTCACCGTCGACGCCGCCGGCGTCGTCGAGCCCGAGTCGACCGTCGAGGTCAAGTCGAAGGCGTCGGGCGAAGTGCTCACCGTCCATGCCGAGACCGGCGACATCGTCGAGGCCGGCAGCTTGCTCGTCGAGATCGACAAGCGCACGCCGCGCAACAGCCTGTCGCAGACCGAGGCCGCGTTGACGGCGGCGCAAGCGCGCCGGCGGATCGCGCAGACGCAGATGGAACGCGCAGCGTCGCTGTTCAAGACGCAGACCCTGACGCAGTCCGACTACGAGGTGACGCAGCTCGAGTTCGCGAATGCCGAGTCGCAAGTCGTCGGCGCGACGGTCGCCGTCGAGAATGCGCGCATCACGCTCGAGGACACGGACGTGCGCGCGCCGATCACGGGCACGATCATCGAGAAGACCGTCGAGCCCGGCACCGTGATCGCGTCGACGACGCAAAACGTCAGCGGCGGCACGACGCTGATGAAGATGGCCGATCTCACGACCGTCCAGGTGCGCACGCGCGTCGACGAAACCGACATCGGCAAGATCCAGCCCGGCATGCGCACGCGCGTGACCGTCGCCGCGTACCCGAATCAGCCGTTCGACGGCGAAGTGCTGAAGATCGAGCCGCAGGCGCTCGTCGAGCAGAACGTCACGCAGTTTTCCGTGCTCATCAAGATTGCGAATCGCGGCGGGCTGCTGAAGCCCGGCATGAACGCCGACGTGCAAATCCAGATCGCGAATCGCGACAGCGTCGCGGCGGTGCCGACGGCGGCGCTGCGCGCCGATACCGACGTGCCGCTGACCGCCATCATGCTCGGTGTCGACGAGGAGACGCTGCGCAAGGAGATCTGGCCCGAAGGCGCTCCGGCCGGCGCCAAGCCGAAGAACGTCGTGTCGATCGGCGGGCGCCAGATCGAGCTACCCGAGGGCGTCGACGCGGCCAAAGTCGCGGCGCTGATGCAGAAGCGGCAGAGCGGCCAGGAGCTCACGGCCGAAGATCGCACGTTGATGCGCACCGTGTTCCAGCAGGCCGGTGGCAACTTCGGCGGCGGTGGCGGCAATGGCGGCGGCGGGGCCTCCGGCGGCGGCGGCAACCTCGGCGGCGGTTCGGGCGGCGGCAACTTCCGGCCTCCTGGCGGCGGCACTTCGTCAGCGGCGCGTCCCCGCAGACTCCGGCCGCGGGCGCCGCGCCGAGCACCGACTATCTCTTCGGCGGCGACTACTGGGTCGTCGCCATGCGCGGCGATCAACCCGTGCCCGTGGCCGTCAAGACGGGCCTCACGGACCTCGAGTACAGCGAGGTCATCTCGGGCCTCGAGCCCGGCGATCGCGTGCTGCTCTTGCCGAGCACGAGCCTCTACGAGCAGCAGGAGCGCTTGCAGGAGTTCATCAATCAGCGCTTCGGCTCGACGACGCCGTTCCAGCAGCCGCAGCAACAGAACCAGAACATCGGGCGCATCTTCCGCTGAGCGCCGTGCCGCGCGAGCGCCGTTTCGATCTGCCCGGGCTCTCGCTCGCGGCCGAGATCTGGGGCTCGCCCGGGCGAGCGGCCCGTGCTTGCTTCGCACGGCTGGCTCGACAATGCCGGCAGCTTCTCGCTGCTCGCGCCACTGCTCGCCGGATCGCGAGATCGTCGCGCTCGATCTCGCGGGCCACGGCTTGAGCGACTCCCGCTCGCCCGATTCCTCGTACAACCTCTGGCAGGACGTCGGCGACCTGCTCGACGTCGCCGACGCGCTCGGCTGGCAGCGCTGCACGCTGCTCGGCCACTCGCGCGGCGCGGCGCATCTCGATGCTGTTCGCCGGCGACGTTCCCCGAGCGCGTCGACAAGCTCGTGCTGCTCGAAGGCGGTTTGCCGCTGACGGCCGAAGCGAGCGAGGCGCCCGAAGGTCTCGCGCGAGGCGTTGCGCGAGAGCGCGCGACCTGCGCGGCAAGACGCGGCCGCGTATTCCGCGAGCGTGCGACGGCGATCGCCGAGCGCGCGGGCGGGTTCTCGAAGGTCACGACCGCCGCCGCCGAGCTGCTCGCGCGCCGCTCGTTGCGCGAAGTGCCGGGCGGCGGCTTCCAATGGCACGCCGACCAGCGCCTGAAGGCGCAGTCGGAGCTCCGGATGACGGCCGACCACGTGCGCGCCTTCGCGCGCGCCGTTCGCGCACCGGTGCTTGCTGCTGTTCGCCGAGAAGAGCCCGTTCGTCGACCGGCCGCTGTACCGCGAGTTGCCGAGCTTGTTCGCGAACATCGAGGTCGATCGCGTGCCGGGCGGCCATCACTTCCATCTCGAAGGGTCCGAGGTACGCCATCGCCGAGCGCATCCGCCGCTTCCTCGAGTCCGCTCCTTAAGCGGAGAATTGTTCGCGGGCGCCGGAGCGGCTAGAGTCGAGGGCCGCAAACGGAGCGCTCGCATGAAGGTCTTCCTCGTCTCGAAAGGCTCTACGGGATTCGACGGGCTCAAGCCGGCCGAGCGCGAGCGCCCGGTTCCGAGCGCTGGACAAGTGCTCGTGCGCATGCGCGCCGCGTCGCTGAACTTCCGCGATCTCGCGATCGTCAACGGCAAATACTTTCGCGGGCCGGTGACGCAGGACACCATTCCGCTGTCGGACGGCGCCGGCGAGGTCGCGGCCGTCGGTGCCGGCGTCACGCAATTCAAGGCCGGCGATCGCGTCGTCGCGACGTTCACGCAGGGCAATCCTCCGGCCGCGCTCGGCTCCCCGCTCGACGGCACGCTGGCCGAGTACGCCGTCTTTCAGGCCGATGGGCTGCTCAAGCTGGCCACGCACTTGTCCTTCGAGGAGGCCGCAACGCTGCCGTGCGCCGGCGTGACGGTCTGGAACGCGCTGATGCACGGGCCGCGAGTCTTGAGAGCCGGCGAGACGGTGCTCTCGCTCGGCACGGGCGGTGTGTCGATCTTCGCGCTGCAGATCGCGAAGATGGCTGGCGCGCGCGCGATCGTGACCTCGTCGAGCGACGCGAAGCTCGAGCGCGCCCGCGCGCTCGGCGCCGACCATTGCATCAACTACAAGACGACGCCCGATTGGGAGAAGACGGTCCTCGAGCTCACGGACGGGCAGGGTGCGGAGCACGTCATCGACACGGGCGGCGTCGGCACGCTGCCGAAGTCGTACCTCGCCGTCGGCCCCGGCGGCGTCGTCAACGTCATCGGCGTCATGACGCGCCCCGAAGGGGATCTCAGCCCGTACCCGCTGATGGCCAAGTTCGCGATGGTGCGCGGCATCTTCGTCGGCGCGCGCGAGCACTTCGACGGGCTCATGAAGGCCATCGCCGTCAACGAGCTGAAGCCCGTCATCGACAAGACGTTCGACTTCGACGCGGCGCCGGAAGCCTACAAGTACCTGAAGTCGGCGCAGCACTTCGGCAAGGTCGTCATCAAGATCTGGCCGTCCTCGGGAGAGTGCCTGCAAGCGTGCACACTCGAGTGGGCGGGCTCCTCTAAAGGCAAGAGCGGTTCCGTGGCGGGATGAACGTGCCGGAACTCTGACGCGCCCGTCGCGCACGCATGAGAACGCGCGCTGCCGCCAGCGCCGACCGCCCCAACTAGCGAACTGGGGCCTATCCGCGAGGTTAGTTCTGGCCAATCCGATAGTTAGCTAACGGATCTAACTCTAGGTGGCACGTATCCCGAATATAAGACAGTTATCGAATTTGCAACCTGACGTCCACTGGTGGTATAGATTTGCTTAGCGCCTGCAAACGTCCGTGCACTGTTGAATCCGGGGGGAGTCACCATGCATCGTTCGACCAGCCATCGGCGTCTATTCACCCTTTCCCTTTGACGCGAGCGTTCGTGCCCGGGTGGCGGATATTGTTCCGGTGACGTCAGAGCGGAAGCTCAGAGCTTCATCCTCAGCTCATACGACGACAGGTCTCGTTACCTGGCAAAACCTAACGAAGGTTTCGCCCAGAGCGAGTTGTATTCAGCGCTCATTGATGTCGACAACGAAAAATCCATGGCCATTCTGTTGGATGTGTTGGAGGGCGGTGCACCGTCGTATATCGCGCAGCCAGTGATCGCCTATCTCGCCCATGAGGATGGGGAGGATGTGGCCGATACGCTGCGGCGGGTGCTCGACGATTCCTACGACTACGAGCTAACCGTCCGTCTAGCGGCAGCGCGGGCCCTCCTGGATGCTGGCGAACCGCCGACCCAATCACTTCGCGGCAAGATCGAAGACCTGGTCAACGAAGCAAGCCCTGACGTCTACGGGCAAGCGATCGCTGACGAGGCGCTGCAGTTGAGGGCGAGAGCCGCTGAACGGTGAATTCGAGAAGTGGCGGCGCTCGGCGCGGCCTCTGTTGACAACGCGAGCCGCGGCCACCCACACTCGCCGCCGTGCATCGGTTCGCACGCGAGTGCGACGAAGAGGGAATTCGGTGAGAGGCTCGCCTCGAAGCCGGAGCTGCCCCCGCAACTGTTAGCCGCAAGAGAATCACTGCGAGACGCCACTGAGGTTTAGGCCTCGGGAAGGCGCGGTGGATCGTAGCGGTCAGCCAGGAGACCTGCCGGGCACGTTTCGCTCACGTTCTGTCAGCCGGGGTGCGCTGCGCAGGAGCGTCGTGACACGGCTGCTATGTCAGTTTTGTCCCGCGCTTGCCTGCCGCCCCAAGTTCACGAGGCAAGCGCGATGAAAACCTGCAGCACACGGAATCCCCGTCATCGTCCTGCGTTCGCTCGCTGGCGTCGGCGTCGCGTTCGCCGCGCTCGACCGGCGCCGCGCAGCAAGCGCCGCCCGCGTCCCGAGGAGATCGTCGTCACCTCGAGCATCATCGCTCAGCCGCGCCGGCAGATCGGCACGGCGGTGTCGGTCATCGACTTCGAGGACATCGAGCTGCGCGGCTATACGGACTTAGCGGACGTGCTGCGGACACAGCCCGGCATCGGCGTCAGCAACTCGGGCGGACCCGGCAAGCCCACGGCAGTGCGCATCCGCGGCGAGGACAGCTACCGCACGTTGCTCGTGATCGACGGCGTCAAGGCGCTCGACCCGAGCGCGCCGCAAGTCGCTCCGAGCTTCGACAGCCTGCTCACGACGAGCGATCTCGAACGTATCGAAGTATTGCGCGGCCCGCAGGGATTCATGTACGGCGCCGACGCCGGCGGCGTCGTCAACGTCATCACGAAACGCGGCGTCGGTATCCTCGGCGGCCAGCTTGGGCTCGAGTATGGCGACTATTCGACGCGCAAGATCGACGCCGCGCTCTCGGGAGGCGGTGGCGGAGGCGACTATTACTTCTCGATCGTCGACTACGAGACCGACGGTTTCAACGCGCGAACCGCCGATACCGTGCTGCAAGACGACGACGGCGCGGAGAACACGACGATGCACGTGAAGCTCGGCTGGAACCTTTCGGAGACTCTCCGCTTGCAGCTCGTCGCTCGCGATATCGAGGCGCAAGCCGCTTACGACGGGTGCCCCTCGTTGGCCACGTTCTCGACGGTGTACGACTGCAGCACCACGACGGACCAGCAGATCTACAAGCTGTCGGCCGAGCACTCGACCGACCGCGCTTCGAACACGTTCGGCTTCAGCACGATCGACGTCGTGCGCGACGACTTCACGGAAGGCGCGCGGGCGTTCGGCTCGGACGGCGAGATCAAGCGGGTCGAGTACACGGGTAGCTATCAAGGCCTCCGAAGCGACGACGCTCGTGTACGGCCTCGATTTCCATGACGAGAAGCTCATCGACGACGACGGCCCGAGCAGCCGCGACCAGAAGGGCTATTACTTCGAATATCAGGGCGCGTTCGCCGATGCGTTTTTCCTTTCGCTCGGCGCTCGCTACGACGACAACGACGCCTTCGGCTCGCACACGAGCAGCCGCTTGAGCCTTGCGTACGTGCAGGATCTCGGTGCAGACAGCTCGCTCAAGTACCGCGCCAGTGTCGGCACGGGTTTCCGCGCGCCGAGCTTGTACGAGCTCGCTTACAACACGGGTCCATTCGCGTTCCCGCCGGCCGCGGGCCTCGCGTTGACGGAGGAGAGCAGCCAGGGCTACGACGTCGGCATCGAGTACGACGCCGCCAACGTGCACTTCGAAGTGACGTATTTCGATCAGGAGATCGAGGACGAGATCTTCTTCGATCTCGTCGGCTTCTCCGGCTACTTGCAGTCGACGGGAGCCAGCACGTCGAAAGGCTACGAGGTCGCGGCCGACATCCCACTCGGCGAGCGCTGGGCGTTCGTCGCCAATTGGACGAACAACGATGCGTTGGACGCGGTCGATCAACCGCGCCTGCGCCGCCCGGAGACCCTGGGCAACGTGGGCCTCCAGTACCGCGCCGCGGCTGAGCGGCTCAACTTCATCGTGAACTACCGCGTGGCGCGCGACTCGATCGACGTCGGCGGCGTCGCGCTCGACGACTACGACGTGGTCGATCTATCGCTCACGTACGCTCTATCGGAGGGATTCGAGGTCTTTGGGCGCGTGCAGAACGCGACGGACGAGGTCTATCAGGAAGTCGCGGGCTACAACACGGCCGAACAGTCGTTCTACGGGGGCGTGCGGCTGCGCTGGTGACGGCCCAACAAAAGCTGGGGCGTGGCGCTCGGCGTGCCTCATAATGCATACGCCGGAAACTCCTTGGGAAGCTTGCGTTGCGGAGTTGCACGCCGCCGGTGTCTGGGGATGCCTTCGCTGCGTTCTCCGCGCAATCGCGGAGCGACACGCGGCTGGTGGCGCGCGCGCTCTGGCCTTGCGCGGTGCTCGCCGCGTCGGCCGGTTGCTCGCCGGCGGACCAGATCAGCAATAGCGGCTTCGGTGCTTATGAGGTCAGTTTAGCGGCGTGGAGCGACGGGCTCGCAGTGGCCTGGTACGACACGCGCAACGGCAATGCCGAAGTCTACGTTCGGCCGCTCGACGCCAACGGCCGTGAGATAGGCTCCGAGCTGCGTCTCACCACGACGGCGGCGGAATCCTACGAGGCAGACGTCGCGCCGCTGGCGGATGCGTTCGCCGTCGCGTGGTACGAGAAAGATCACGACGGCGCGATGCGTGCGCAGCTCGGGGTGTGGCAGCGCGACGGAACGCCGCTGTGGACCACGCCGGTCGCCGTGGGCTCGGGCTCGAGTCGCAATGCCATCGTGCGCAGCTTCGGCGACGCCTTGTTTTGCGCGTGGATCGAGGCCGACGGTGATCGCCGCGAGTCCGTCTGGAGTGGCTGGTGGGGCGTGGACGGGCAGCCGCGCGGCGCGCCCGTGCGCCTCGGTGCCGCCGGCGAGACGACGTGGAATCTCAACGCTGCGATCGCGCCGACGGGCGAGGCATGGGTCGTGTTCGACGCGCATGCGGATACTCGCGTCGAGGAGCTGTTCGCGGCGACGCTCTCGGATGGTCTGGCCACGCTGGCGCGGCTCACGGCCGACGATGGTATCCGCTCGAAGTATCCCGATCTCGCCCTGTGGGCGGACCGCGGTGCGATTGCGTGGTACGACGAGCGTGACGGCAATCGCGAGGTCTACCTGGCAGCGGCGGTCGCTGAGGATCTGCTGCAGCCGATCGAGGCGCGCGCCCGTCGAGTCACGACGACGCCGGGTGCGTCGATCGGCGCGTACCTTGCTTCGAACGGCGACCGCATCGGCGTTGCGTGGTCCGACGATAGCAGCGGAAACTACGAAGTGTTCTTTCAGTCGTTCGATGCCGACGGCAATCCGTTCATGCCACCGCGCCGCCTCAGCGATACGCCGACGAACTCCATGATTCCTGCGATCGAGCCTTGGCGCGACGGCTTCGCGTTGGCATGGGACGAGGTGGCTCCCGCGCCGCGCGGAGCGGACAACGCGGAGACTCGTGCAGAGGTCGTGTTCACGACGGTGCGCCCATGAGACGGGGATATGTCCTGCCCGGAGCCGCCGCGATCGCAGCCATCGTGTTGGGGGTTGTCGTTGTCCTCGTGCTTCGCTTGCGCACGGAGCTTGCGGACGCCGTGCCGCGCCTGGAGCCGACGATCACGGATACAGCCGAAGAGCCCACGCGCGATCCGGCGGCTGCGGATCCCGCTGCGCTCGCAGACGTCGACGCCGCCCCATCGGCGGCGACCTGCGTGTCCAGCGAGCCGCCAACGCCGGCAAGTGCGGCGAGGACCGCTGCGCGACGAGCTGCGATTTTCAACCGCAATATCGCGGAGGCGCGCGAGCGCTTGCTCGCATCTCGCGATGCGGAGCATCTCGCCGCCGCGGCGCTTCTCTCTGCGCAATGTCAGCGAGCGCGTCGACGACATCACGAGCGCGTTCGCGACGGGCCGCCAGAATCCCGCGATCGTGTGGATGGCCGTGCGGATCTGCGCGGCGGCCGGCGACGCGGTCCCTTGCCCGGCCCAGCAGTGGGAGGATCAGTTGCTGAAGCTCGACGGGCAGAACAGCGAAGTCTGGATTCACGTCGCCGCTCGTCGCCTCGAGCGCGGGGACGGCAAGGGAGCGCTCGCTGCTTTGCAGCGTGCGTCGTCGGCGACTGAAACGAACGCCTACTGGCCGGACACCATCGAGTTGCTCGAGCGCGGCCTCGCGGCCGCCGGCGGTTACTCGTTCCCCGAGCGCGCGTCGATCGCGGGCAGCCTCGCGGCGACGAACCAGCCCGACTACGCGAGCTACTTGAGCATGTGCAAGACCCAGAGCCAGGTCGATCGAGCCTGGGCCGACGCCTGTCTGCATTACGGCGACGTCGCGGAGCTGCAAAGCAAGACCGTGCTCGCTCAGACGTCTGCGAGGAGCCTTCAGATCGCGGTGCTCGAGATCGTCGGAGACGACGCGTCGTTCCCGCAAGTACGTGCGCGCGGCCGGGACACGGCGGCGACGACCGACGAGCGGCGGCGAGCCGACGCCTTGATCAACAGCAGCCCGCGGCTGTTCGCGCGCTACCTCGCGAAGGTCAGGGAGAGCGGCGAATCGGCCGCGGTTGCGTACATGCTCGAAGAGGTGCTCAAAGAGGCCGATAGCCTGCCGAGTCAGCCGGCGGCGGCCGAGTGCCCGCAGCCGGGATCCCGCGACTAGATTTCTATGGTTGGGACGCGTCGCGCGCCTCCCGTAAGCTAAGGCTGCTCGGTGCGTCGAATTGGGGGGGGGTCTGGTCTTGCGAAATCTGAACCCGATGGCCGCAGCCATTCGGCGCGTGCTCGTCGGCGCGGGAGCGAGCCTTCTGGTTCCGCACGCGCTGGCTCAACCTGCCGGAGATCGCGAGCGGATCGACGAGGTCGTCGTGATCGAGGAAGCCGCTCGACCGCTATCGCGTCGAGGACAGCGCGCTCTCGAAGCTCAGCGAAAGCATTCGCGATACGCCGCAGTCGATGGCGATGCTGACGAAAGAGATGCTCGACGACCGCGGGCTGGTCTCGTTGAACGATGCGCTGCGCAATGTCCCCGGCATCACGCTCGGCGCCGGCGAGTTCAGCTGGCAGGGCAACAATCCGACGATCCGCGGCTTCAGCTCGCGCGACGACATGTATCTCGACGGGTTGCGCGACTTCGGCAGTTATCCGCGCGACCCGTTCAATCTCGAGACCGTCGAGGTCCTGCTCGGCCCGTCGTCGATCCTGTTCGGCCGCGGCTCGACGGGAGGCGCGATCAATCAGGCGACGAAGCAGCCGCAGCGCGAGCGCGCTCACGACTCTGGCCATCAACGTCGGCAGCGACGAGACCGTGCGGGCGACGGCGGACTCTCGAACGGCCGCTCAGCTTGCTCGGCGACACTTCGGCGTTCCGGTTGAACGTGCTTGCGCACGACGGCAAGGCCGAAGGCCGCCCGATGGAAACGGAGCGTTTCGGCATCGCGCCGAGTCTCGCGCTCGGTCTCGGCACGGATACGCAGATCACGCTGAGCTACTTGCTGCAGACCTCGGACGACCGACCCGATTACGGCTTGCCGTGGCTCGGCGACGCGCCCCGCGGACGTGCCGCGCGACAACTACTACGGATTCGAGGAGCGACTACCTCGAGACGGAGGCCGGCATCGCGACCGCGCAGATCGTGCATCGCGTCAGCGACTCCATTCGTCTCGACGTGCAGGCGCGCTATGCCGACTACGAGCGCGACGTGCGCCTCACGGAGCCGCTGATCACGCCCGTGCCGCCGGCCGGCACGCCGCTCGACCAGATCTCGGTCTACCGCTATGTCTTTTCCGGACCGAGCGACGAAGAACTGCTGACGACTCAGGCTCTGGCGAGGATCGACCTCGGCGAAGGCCGCGTGCGCCACGCGCTCGTGACGGGGCTCGAGTGGAGCAGCGAGGAATCGGCGCCGACGTTCTCGTTCGGCAACGGAGTGCCGGGCACGAGCCTTCTGAATCCCGATCCGACGCAGCCGTTCAGCGGCACGCTCGATCGGCGCATCGTCGCCGATACCCAGTCCGACACGCTGGCGGTGTTCGCGCTCGACACCATCAAGCTCAACGAGACGTGGCACGTCACGCTCGGCGCGCGTTGGGACCAATTCGATTCGCAGTACGCGGCGGATCGGTTCGCGGGACCGCCGACGCCGTTCAACTCGGGCACGACGAGCGGCCACGAGGAATATGCGCGGGTCGACGAGGTCGCGAGCTATCGGGCGGCCGTCGTCTACAAGCCCGTCGAGCGCGCGAGCATCTACCTCGCCGCCAGCACGTCGTTCAACCCGTCCGCGCAGAGCTTGTCGTTCCTGACGACGGGACGCGCGCTCGGCACGGAGAACGTCTTTCTCGATCCCGAGGAGAACGAGAGCATCGAGCTTGGCATGAAGATGGGCATGAACGACGACCGGGTGTCGTTGTCGGCTGCACTGTTCGAGATCACGAAGAACAACGCGCGCGTGCCGGATCCCGCCAACCCCGGCTTCAACACGTTGGGCGGCGAGCAGCGTATGCGCGGCGTTTCCTTCGACGTCACGGGCATGCTCACGGAACGCCTCTACCTGCTGGCCGGCTATGCGTACCTCGACGGTGAGGTCGTGCAGGGCGCCGCGGGCGCGGCAGTCGGGCGCCAAGATCGCCAACGCGCCGGAGAACTCGGCCAACGTTTGGGCGAACTACCGCGTGACGAGCCGCTTCGACCTGGGATTGGGCGCGCGCTACGTCGGCGAGCAGTACGCGCAGAGCGCGATCAACGGCCGCCTGGTACCGGGCTACAGCACGTTCGACGCCATGGGGCGGTATGCGGTGTCGCGGTCGCTAACGGTGAAGGTCAACGTCACGAACCTGACCGACGAATACTATTTCGAGCAGCTGCACATGTGGCACATCGTGCCGGCGGCGGGCCGCACGGTGACTTTCGCCGTCAACGCCGCCTTCTGAACGATGCTGATCACGATTCCCGGTGTTCTACCGCCGAATGAAGTCGCGGCGTGTGTCGCACGACTCGAGTCCGCGCAGTGGGCCGATGGGCGCGGCAGCGCGGGGTACCTGTCGCAAGCGGCCAAGAACAATTCTCAGCTCGCCGATACGGACCCGATTGCGCGGGAGCTCGGCGATACGATCTTGCGGGCTCTCGAGAAGAACCCGCGCTTCTTCGCGGCCGCGCTGCCGCTGAAAGTCCTGCCGCCGCTGTTCAACCGCTATGCCGGCGAGCAAGCGTACGGCCGGCACATCGACGGCGCGATTCGGCCCGTCACCGGCACTCACGCACCGCGTGCGCACGGACTTGTCCGCGACGTTGTTCTTGAGCGCGCCCGAGAGCTACGACGGCGGCGAGCTCGTGATCCACGACACGCTCGGCGAGCGTTCCGTGAAGCTCGCGAGCGGCGACTTGTTCCTGTATCCCGCGTCGAGCGTGCATCGCGTGACGCCGGTCACGCGCGGCGTGCGGCTCGCGGCGTTCTTCTGGATCCAGAGCATGGTCCGCGACGCGAGCCAGCGCTCGATCCTGTGGGAGCTCGACTCGGCGATTCAGCGCCTCGCGAAAGACGTTCCGCAGCACGCGTCGCTCGTCGATCTCGCCGGCGTCTATCACAACCTGCTGCGCGCCTGGGCCGACTCGTAGCTCAGAGGGCCGGCTTGCGGAACCGCAAGACGAAACGATCGGTGCGGCCGACGACGGCCGCATCGAACACGCTCAAGGAATAGTCGTCGGTCGTCGTGCGCAGCACGTCGCTCTCGCCGGCCGGCTCGAAGCCCGCGGCGAGGAAGTCACGCCGGACCACGTCGGGATCGATGCGATGCACGGCCATGACGGATTCGAACGGGTCGCTCCCCGCCGCCGCGTAGTGGTCGACGACGCCGACGATTCCGCCCGCTTTCAAGGCGGCCAGCAGCGACTCGAGCAAAGCCAGGCGGTCGATCGGCCCCCAATCGACGTCGTCGTCGTGCCAATACGTGTCGTGGTAGACCATCGACATGAGCACGACATCGACGCTGTCGGCGCGCAGCTGTAGATCGTCGTGCCGCACGAACGTCTGCTCGACGTTCGGCAGGCGGTCGCCGCCGTAGCGCGCTTCGAAAGCTTCGGCTGCGAGCGCCGCGCGCGCGCCGGGATGATTGTGCGCGATCACGTGCCCGGTCGGGCCGACGGCGCGGGCAAGGATTTCCGTGTACCAACCGGTCGCGGCGTTCAGGTCGAGCACCGTCATGCCGGGCGAGACGCCGAGAAACGCGAGCACCTCGGCCGGCCTGCTCGTCGCGTCGCGCGCGCTATCCTCGGCCGGACGCGCGGAAGCCCGCGCCAAGGGTCACAGCACGCCGTCGTTGCGATCGCCGAGCTTCGTGCCGTCGGGCAGCGTGACGGAGATGTACTGGCCGCCTTTCTCGTCGTTACGCAGCGGAAAGACGACGATGGTGACCTTGTCGCCGGCCTTCAAGCGTCGTCGAGCGCCAGCCGTCGCGCGCGATGTGGCTTGCCGGGTTCATCTCGATGCCCCAGTTCGCGACCTTGCCGTCGGCGTCGGTGACGTCGAGGTGGATCCAGGAGTGCGGATTGCCCCAGCGGAATTCCGTGACGACGCCCGTCAGCGTGACTTGCCGCGTACGGTCGAAGACGATCGGCGAGTGGTGCGCGAGCGCCGTGCCGGCCGTGAGCAGGAGGGCAAGAGTTGCAGCTGCGAATTTCATGTTGTCACCTTCAGCGAATCAGCGATTCCGACGACGTTGCGGGCAAGTTCTCGTTGAGATCCGGCGTGCACTCGACCTCGTAGATGTCGACGTCGTGCAGCCGGTTGAAGCGCTTCGTCATCTTCCAGTCGCCTTTGAAGCTCTTCGGATCGGTCAGCGTGTACTCGAACTCGAGTGTCTCGCCGTTCTCGATCATGCGGATGCGCTCGACGATGTGCAGCGCGTCGCTGGCCGGAATCGTCGCGCCGCCTTGGTCGAGCCAGTGGTGGTGACCGGGGAAGTACTTCGTGTCGACGACGAGCGTGTCGCCTTCCCAGTGGCCGATCGACTCGCCGTTGAAGCTCGGCACGACGATGTCGGGCTCGCTGTGCTCGCGGCCGTCGGTGTAGATGATGCGCAGGCTGTTCATGAAGCCCTGGATGAAGTAGATCGCCGTCGGCTGCTGGAGCAGCACGAACGGGTGGACGCGCGTCATGATCAGCGGCATGCCGGCCGGCCAGCATTGCCCGATGTCGTCGCGATAGACCTTGTTCTCGGCGGCGGCGGCTCGCCCCGCGTCGTAGTGCTTCTGCGCCTCGGGGGTCAGCTCGAACGTCGGCGGCACGAATTTCCACGACTGCGGGCCGCGCAGCTCGTGCTGCCAGGTCCCGGTCATGTCGAACGGCGCCTTGGGGCGCGGTTTGTTCGAGATTCGCGGGCGACAGGGCGCCGGGGGGTAGGGGCGGATCGGCGGATTGGGCGGTCGCGGCCCCCGCCGTCAATCCGAGCACCGCCAGGACAGAAAACCATCGAAACGCGGTCATAAGGTCCCCCTTCAGCTGGCAGTTAGACTACCTGTGAGATGCTCGCGCTGTGAACCGTAGGCAGACCGCGGGCTCCAGGCGCTCCCGTTAACGGTTAGCTAACGGTTGATGACTTACGGATCAGTTTGGTCTCCAGGAGAATAGCCGCCCGGCTCGACTGCACGCGCCCTCGAGGAAACTTCGGATGAACACCCCACGACTGGTATTGGCCTCCTCCCTGCCGTTGCTCGCGCTGGCCGCCGTGGCCGCTTACGCCCACAACGCGATCTGCGACTGCTTCGACAACGGCGACGACACCATCACCTGCGAGGGGGGGTTCAGCGACGGCGGCAAGGCCGTCGGAGTGCCCCTGCGCGTGCTCGATGCGAGCCGGCAAGGTGCTGTCGACGGCAAGATGAGCGACAAGAGCGACTACACCTTCGCCGAAGCCCAAAGTCGACTACAGGGTCGAGTTCGACGGGGGCCAAGGCCACGTCGTCACGATCGATGGCCGCGACATTGAAGAGTAACCCGCGGCCCGCGGCGCGGCTCCTCGCCACCGCGCTCGGCGGGCTCGTCGCGACGGCGGCCGACGCGCACTTCCAGCTGCTCTATACGCCCGAAGCGGCCTTGAACGAGTCGGCGGCCATCGAGCTCGCGCTGGTGTTCTCGCACCCGTTCGACAACGGCTTCACGATGAACATGGGCAAGCCGGAGGCCTTCTACGTCGTCAGCCAACGCGGGGAGGGGGAGCCGAAAACCACGGACTTGATGCAGTACCTCGAGCCGATCGAGTGGTCGGGCGTCGACTCGAAGGCGGCGGCGTACCTCGCTCGCCCGCCGCGCAACGTGACGCGCTCGCTCGGCGACTACACGTTCGTGCTTCGCCCGGCTCCGTACTACGAGCAGAACGAGGACAAGTACATTCAGCAGATCACGAAGACCGTCGTGAACGTCGGCGGTTTGCCGGGTGCTTGGGACCAGCCGCTCGGGCTTCCCGTCGAGATCGTGCCGCTCGACAAGCCGTACGCGAACTGGGTCGGCGGCGTGTTCCGCGCCGTGGTCCTCTCGAACGGCGAGCCCGTGCCGCACGCCGAGGTCGAGGTCGAGTTCCTGAACCACGAGCCGCAGATCGCGCGATCGCCGGTTCGATCCCGAAGGCAAGGTGACGGCACCGCAAGATTCCTTCACGACGCTGAGCATTCGGGCGGACGCCGCCGGTCAAATCATCATCGGCTTGCCGAAGGCCGGATGGTGGGGCATTTGTGCGCTGAACCTCGACGACGACTTGAAGCATGAAGGCAAGGAGCTGTCCCTGGACGCCGTGCTATGGGTCAAAGCCGCGGACATGGTGAAGTAACTACGAGTTTGCGATGACGGAATACGTGAAACCTGCCGGCGCCCGCTTCGAAGGATGGGCATTGCTTGCCGCCGCGCTCGTCGTGGTCGGCACGCTAGCGGTCTATGTGCGGGCCAATGGCCGAGAAAGCGGACCCCCGAAGCTGTACGACTGGCAGATCAGCGCGTTCGAGGGGCTCGCGGGCGCCGATCAGGCGATTTACAACTCGTTGTACACGGTCAAGGACGAGATTCCGATCATCTACGACGACATCAACCTGTTCAACGAGCCCGGCCAGAAGTTTCGCTGGCCGAATCTCGAGGATTTCGAGAACACGCTGCTGCCGCCGTTCTATCGCGACACGAGCTGGGAGCAGAACGGCTCGCTGCAGTGGTCGCTGCAACAGCCGCTGGCCGAAGGCGAGATGCAAGGCTCGACGATGTACCTCGGCACCGACGGCATGCTGCCGAACCAAGGCTCGTTCTTGCTCATCATCGGGCACGTGCATGCCGGCTTCACGAACAACAACGCGATCGTGATCTGGTGGAACGCGAAGAACCATGTCGAGATGCCGGAGAGCGGTTTTCGCGATCAATTGATTCTGCAAGGATGGCGCGAGGTCGTGGCGTACAGCGGCGATCTCGAGGTCAAGCGCCTGTTCGGCGATCCCTCGGAAGAAGTCGACGACGGCTCCGAGAACGTCGACAAGCTGCTCGAAGGGATAACGGGACAATAGGAATCTGTCATGTCGCTACCGCGAACGCTCGTACGTCTGCTGTTGGTGTCGCTCGCCGTGCTCGGCACGCAAACGGCGTTGGCGAAGCCACTCAAGGTCGGCATTACGCTGCACCCGTACTACAGCTTCGTCGCGAACATTGTCGGTGATCGCGCGGAGGTCATTCCTCTGATCGACGCGGATGCGAATCCGCACGGCTATGCGCCGCAGCCGGCCGACATGATCAGGATCACGTCGATGGACGTGCTCGTCGTGAACGGCATCGGCCACGACTCGTGGGCATTCGAGATCCTCGACGCCGCCGGAATGCGCGACAAGCTGACGTTGATCTATGCCAACGACGGCGTGTCGCTGATCCCCGTAGCGGGCGACCCGAGTGGCGAAAAGGTCGTCAACCCGCACACCTTCGTCTCGACGACCGCGGCGATCCAGCAGGTCTACCTGATCGCGCGGCGCTTGGGCGAGCTCGATCCCGAGAACGCCACTTTCTTCCGCGACAACGCGCGGCGCTACGCGCTCGAGATCCGCAAGCTGCGCTCCGAGTTCGATGCGCAGATCGAAGGCGTGAGCCTCGCGAACTTCCGCTGCGCGACGATGCACAGCGGCTACGACTATATCCTGCAAGAGCTTGGGCTCCAGGTGACCGCTGTCATCGAGCCGCGCCACGGTGTCGAGCCGACGGCGCGTCAGCTCGCGGACACGATCGATCGCATCAAGGCGGCCGACGTCAACGTGCTGTTCGCGGAGAAATACTTCGCGAGCAAGCTGTCGGACACGATTCGCGAAGCCACCGGCGTCAAGATGTACTCGATCTCGCACATCAGCAGCGGCGAGTACACGCCCACCAAGTTCATCGAAGAGATGCGCGAGAACCTGACGACGCTCGCGACCGCGATCAAAGAATCAGGTGCCGGCGGCTAAGCGCATGAAGGGCCCAACGATCGAGTTCGACCGCGTCAATCTGACGCTCGGCGCCACGCCCATCCTCGAGGACGTGACGTTCACCGTGCGCGCCGGCGACGATCCATTGCATTGTCGGCGCCAACGGCGGAGGCAAGACCTCGCTCGTGCGCTCGCTGCTCGGCCAGATGCCGCACTCGGGCCGCATCGGCGTCCAGTGGGGCGACAGCCGCGTCATCGGCTACGTGCCGCAGACGCTCGATTTCGACAAGAGCCTGCCGATCACGGTCGGCGACTTCATGGCGATGGCGACGCAGCGCCGGCCGGTGTTCCTCGGCGTGTCGAAAGCGCGGCGCGCCGAGATCGACCGCACGCTCGAGCGACTCGGCTTGAACGGCAAGCGCAAGGCGAAGCTCGGCAGCCTCTCGGGCGGCGAGCGCCAACGCGTGCTCCTCGCGCAAGCCCTGATCCCCGAGCCCGCGCTGCTCGTGCTCGACGAGCCGACGACGGGCCTCGACCTGGCGGGCAAGCAGATCCTGCAGCGCACGATCGTGGAGTTCGCGAAGGCGGGCGGCACGGTCGTGTGGATCAACCACGACATTGCGCAGGTCGGCGAGATCGCCGATGCGCTGACCTACATCGACCGCAAGGTGCTTGCTCGACGGTGCGCCGCGCGATGTGCTCGCGACGGGCGTGGCCGCGCATCTGTTCCCGACGCTGACGCTGCCCGTCCGCAAGGCGGTGGCGTCATGAGCGCGCTGTTCGACATTCCGCGCCAGTTCATCATCGGCCTCGCGGACGACAACATCATCCACTACACGTTCTCGTATGCGTTCGTCGTCAACGGCTTCTTGTGCGCGTTCGTGATCGGGCCGCTGCTCGGCGGCATCGGCACGATGGTCGTGGCGAAGCGCATGGCCTTCTTCTCGCAAGCCGTCGGCAACGCGGCGCTCACGGGCGTCGCGATCGGCGTCATCATCGGCGAGTCGTACACGGCGCCGTACATGTCGATGTTCAGCTTCTGCCTGCTGTTCGGCCTCGTCCTGAACTTCGCGCGTAACCGCACGAAGATGTCCGCCGACACGCTGATCGGCGTGTTCCTCTCGATCTCGCTGGCGATCGGCGCGACGGCGCTGCTGTGGGTATCGGCCAAGGTCAACACGCACATCCTCGACACCGTGATGTTCGGCTCGATCCTGACCGTCGACGACACGGACATGACCGTGTTGCTCGTGACGACGCTGCTGACGCTGGTCACGGCGCTGCCGCTGTTCAATCAGATGCTGCTCGCGAGCCTGAACCCAAGCCTCGCTCACGTGCGCGGCGTCCGCGTGCACCTGCTCGAGTACGTGTTCGTGCTGCTCTTGACCATCCTGACCGTCGCCTGCGTGAAGATCGTCGGCGCGGTGCTCGTCGAGGCGCTGCTGCTGATCCCGGCCGCCGCGGCGCGCAATCTGAACCGCTCGATCCGCGGCTTCGTGTGGTGGAGCATCGCGTTCTCGACGGTCGCGTGTCTCGTCGGCATCTACGCGCCGATGCGCTGGGACCTGCCTCTGCCGTCCGGCGGCGCGATCATCCTGGCGGCCGCCCTGATTTTCGTCGTCACGATCGTTCTGCGCATGGCGTTGCCGCGCTATCGCGAGGCCAGCTTATGACGCTGAATCACATTGGATTTCTGATTACCGCCGGCTATCGCCGCGGTTTCACTCGGCGCGGCCGGTTTGCGCGGACGACGCGGTGCCGCTCGTGCTGACCGGAACTCAAGCGACGTACTCGTTGACGGTCGCCTTGGTGGCGAGCACGCCGATCCAGGTGCAGAACGTGCCGGCCGACGGGCGGCAGCTCGGCCTGCTCAAGGACTACATCTCGCGGCGCGCCGAGGCGCTGGCGCCGACATTCGCAGCGGCGACGGCCGTCGTGACGGTGACGAATGCGTTGCCCGGCGATCCGCTGTACCGCTTCGCGCGGGACGCGAACATTCGCATCGTCGACATCGAGGCCGCCGTGCCGTGGTCCCTCGACGCGCCTGGCGTCGCGCTCGCGGACGCGCCGTCGTCGAGCGTCGAGTGGGGTGGCGACAAGGCCGAGACGGTAGTGGCGCCGTATTTCTGGCTCAGCGTGTCGAACTCGATTCGCATGGCCGACATCATCGCGCGCGACCTCGAGGCGCTGTTTCCGGATTCGGCTGCCGCGATCGGTGAGAACCTCGAGGAGCTCAAGCGCTCACTGCTCGACTTGCGCGGCGAGTACCAAGGCCGGCTCATCGAAAGCGGCGCCGACATCGTGTTCGCGCTGACGGGCGACTTCGTCTACCTGACGAATGACATGGGCCTATTCGTCGACGGCTATTTCATCAAGCAGGACCTGCGCTGGACCGAGACGGACCTCGCGATGCTGACGCAGCACCTGCGCGAGCACGACATCAAGGTCGTGCTGCACGAATGGGAGCCGAGCGAGGCCATTCAGGACGCCGTGCGTGAGGGCGGCGCCAAGCTAGTCGTGCTCGACGCCGGCGATCCCGGCGTCGTCGTCGATCGCGCGCTCGCGCCGGACGGCCTGCAGCAAATCCTGCGGAAGAACCTCGACGCGATCGTCGCCGCGGCCGGCCAGTAGCAGCGACTGCGGTTCGAACGCCCGCTTGTTGGGCGACGGAGGGTGACGTGATCCCCGCCCAAAGAGGAAAGCATGACCTCGCCTATGCATGCTTTCTCGTTCCCCTGGCATTGAGCGCAGTCATCGCCATAGGCACGTTCGCTCCAATAGACGACGCAACCGCCGCAGGCCTGGGTCTTGCGGTGGCAGTGCCTTTGGCCCTGGCGGCATTGATCGCCGTACCGGTCGGAATCGGCTTCTCCGTTGTGCTTTGGCGGGACGGTATCTTGCCCTGCCTGTCCGTTCTGACAGTCCTCTGGATCGTGGAAGTCATCACCCAGGCAGGCTCGGTGGCGTTCTACAATGCGACCACCGGGCCAATCTACGCATCGTTTGTTCTCGTGCTCGAGGCCAGTTGGTTTCTTTGGAGACGCATGCGTGGGCAGCGCGCCGCTCAACGCGAGCGTTAGCGGCAGGTTATCTTGCGCCTCTGGACCATCCATCCACGCTACCTCGATTCGCAGGGCTTAGTCGCATTGTGGCGGGAGTCTTTGCTGGCACGAGCCGTGTTGCGCGGTCAAACCCGCGGCTATCGACATCACCCCCAGCTCGCGCGATTTCGCGCGCATCCGAGCCCCCGATGCGCGATCAATGCGTATCTCGCTGCCATTCACGTAGAGGCAACGAAGCGGGGGTTCCTATTCGACCAGCGGAAGCTGGGTCCACGACGGATTGTTCCGCCCATGCGCACGACCACGGGGCAGGTCATGCATGAGTGGCAGCACTTGCTGGGAAAGTTGGCTGTGCGGAGTCCTGACGTGCGCCACCGGTGGCGTGCTGTTCGTTTCCCGCGATGCCATCCGCTCTTTAGCCGGGTCGAGGGGCCTCCCGAGTCGTGGGAGCGGATCGCGGGTCGTGCTTAGCTCTAACGCAGAGTTTCTACGTCTGATCGAGCTCAATCCGGCTGTGGTGGAGGTCGCACGTCGCGCCCCGTTGCTCGGCTTGCCGGATACCTGGGTCGTCAGCGGCTGCCTTTTTCAAACCGTGTGGAATGTCTTGGCGGGCGATGATCCGATGCGCGCGATCAAAGACTACGATCTTTTCTACTTCGACTCGTCAGATTGCAGTAGCGGATCCGAAGAACAAGTGAATCGTCGCGCGGCGGAGCTGTTTTCGGACCTCGGATGCGAGATAGACGTTCGCAATCAAGCGCGAGTGCACACGTGGTATGCGCAGGAATTCGGTGTCGAAGGGTACCCGCGTCTAAAGAGATCCACCGACGGAATCGACAACTTTCTGGCCGTATGCTGCATGGTGGCGATCAGGAGAACGAGCGCCGGAAGCGTGGACCTCTATGCGCCGTTGGGCGTCGATGATGTTCTCGATCGTGTCATGCGTCCTAATCCGTGGTATCCGAATGCCCCTAGAGATTGCTACAACGTGAAGGCAGAACGCTGGCGCGCTCTGTGGCCGGACCTGAAGGTTGAACCGTTGCCTTTGCCTGAGAAGGCAGTTGGGAGGTCGTCTTGAGCCCGTTCAAGATCAGCTTCGACGCGATGGAGTGGCAGCAGATCCGTCCTGACGTGCGCCAAAAAATCTATTGCGAGGGCTCGCGACAGGTGCGCTTGGTCGAGTTCGAGACGAGCGCCGGAGCGGAGCATTGGTGCGAGACAGGGCACATCGGATATGTGCTGAAGGGCGCGTTGAGCATCAGCTTCGACGGAGAGGTCATCGCGTTCAAGGCGGGCGACGGCCTCTTCATCCCAGCCGGCGCGGCAAGCAAGCATCGTTCGGTCACGATCTCTTCGGGCACGCAGCTGCTGATGGTCGAGGACTTGTTGCCCGAGCGGCCGCACCCGGACAGCGCTATTACTTCCTGACGTCGAGCAGGGTGAGCTTCGGATCGGCGGCGATGCACACGGCTTCTTTGATGCCGTGCTCCTTGCGCACGATGTTCGTGCCCTGCACGAGCGACACCATCTTGTAGAGCGCGTGCCGGCGCGCCATGCCCTCGCGGCCCATGCCGCAGTCGGACGACAGCACCAAGCGCTCGACGGGGATGTGCTTCAACGCCATGCGGATGTGGTTTGCGACTTCGGTCGGCGTCTCGACTTGCAGCGAGTGGTGATCGATGACTCCGATCGCGACCTTCATGTCCGTGATCTCTTTGCCGATCGCCTCGAGATCCATGCCGCCGGAGCTGCACGACTCGAACGTGATGACGTCGGCGTCGACCTTGTTCAGGAGCTTCAGCGCGGGCTTGTAGCTTTGCACTTGCGCGAACATGCGCTGCTGCGACGGGTTGCCCCAGCACGTGTGGCACCACACCTCGGTCTTGGCGCGCAGGCCGCGCACAGTGTTGTTGAACACCTCGAGCATGTACTCGGGATTGATGATCTTGTCGACGACGCCACGCGCCGCGAGCAAGTGGATCTGCGGCTCTTCCATCTGGATGACGGGGCAGCCGGCGTCCGCCAACGCGTGCAGCTCTTCGTTGAAGGCATCGCTGAGCGCCCAGATCCGCTCGCGAACGTCCTTGTAGTAGAAGTCCTGCACGGCGAACGCGACGAGCTCCGGCGTGACCGTGCCGAACTTGACGGGTTTGTCGGTTTGGCGCTGCGCCGCTTTGTACATCTGCGCGTATTGCATCTGACCGCGACCGACGGGGCCGACGATGCTCGGCATCATGCGAGCTTCGATGTAGTCGTGGAGAATGTGGCCGCGCGGGAAGCCGATGCCGCCGCCGCCGACGGGCGCCATCTTCGGCACGCCGTCGAAGCCCGCCATGTGAAACGGAGGATAGCTCGTCCAGCTCTGGCCGCCGATGTCTTGCGTGAACCGTGCGTCGCCGTCGGTCACGATGTCGAGGCCGGCGATCATTTGCTCGTTGAAATAGATCGAGAGCGCGTCCTCGTATTGCTCGCGGAAGCGGGTCTCGACCATCGCCTGGAGGAAGGTCTTCAGGCCTAAGTTTTCTGTGTACCAGCTCGGGCGCGGCAAGGAGCCCGTAATGGTGGTAGGCAGCAATTGGTTTGCCGTCGCACGTAGCATTCGTAATACCCCGTCTAGGTGTTATTCGCGGCCGGCTGGGAGCCGACATTCTTCGCAAGGGCGGATACAATATTGAATTAATCGTTTCCCCACAACCCTAAACGGATCGAGCCACCGGACCGAGAGCTCGACGTCGCGGCAGCGGAATCGACGGACCACCGCTGACGCGGAATCGCAAGATTTAATGAGGAGCACGACATGGATTTGGGCAATGGCCTGGGTCACCTGACCTATTCGACGCTCGTACACGCGGGCGACACCTGGAGCGAGATGTGGGACAGCTTGAACCGCTACGTTCCGCAGGTGAAAGCTCGCGTCTCGCCGAACAAAACCTTCGGCGTCTCCCTGCGCCTTTCCGCGTCGTCGGCGCAAACGTTGACGGGCAACCGGGACGAGCGCTCGCGGCTCAAGGAGTTCTTGCACCAGCACGATATGTACCTCTACACGGTCAATGCGTTTCCGTATGGGCCGTTCAAGAACCGCGTCGTCAAGAAGGACGTCTACGAGCCCGATTGGAGCACCGACGCGCGCGCGACCTACACGATGCAGGTGGCCGACATCCTCGCAGAGGTCGCGCTGCCCGGCGTGAGCCCGTCGATCCAGAGCCCGCCGCTCGGGTTCAAGCCGAACGTCACGGGCCCCGAGTACGTCAACGCGTTCACGCGGCACGTGATCCGCACCGTCGCGCACATGATCCAGCTCGAAAAGCGCACGGGCCGCACCGTGACGCTCGCGCTCGAGCCCGAGCCCGCCTGCTTTCTCGAGACGACGGAAGAAGCCGTCGACTACTTCAAGAACCATCTCTACGCGGCCGAGGCCGTGCGAATGATCGTGACCCAAACCGGCTTGAACAAGTCGCAAGCCGAAGCGGCGCTGCGCAAGCACCTCGGCATGGTCTACGACATCTGCCACCAAGCAGTCGAGTACGAGGACATCGGTGCCTCGCTGCAGAAGCTCGCGGACAACGGCATCCCGGTGTTCAAGCTCCAAGAAGCCGCCGCGCTGCGCGTGCCGAACGTCACGAAGGAAACCGTCGCCGCGATGCGCCCGTTCGCGGAGACCGTGTACCTCACACAGACGATCGAGAAGATCGACGACAAGCTCAACAAGTACCTGAATCTCGAGGACGCATTCGCGGCGTTCGAGGCGAAGCCGAACTTGAAGCGCGAGTGGCGCACGCACGTGCACGTGCCCGTGTTCCTCGACAAGATCGGCGAGCACTTCGAGACGACGCGCTTCGCGATCGAGGACGCGCTGAAGTTCCACAAGAAGAACAAGCAGTCGCCGCAGCTCGAGATCGAGACCTACACGTGGGACGTGCTTGCCGGATTCGATGAAGACCGGCTCGATCGTCGACTACGTGGAGCGTGAGCTCGATTGGGTCCAGGGTCAGCTAGGCGTACCCACATTCGGGCACGGCGGAGAAAAGCAATGAAAGTGGGTTTCATCGGCCTCGGCCGAATGGGTCAAGCCATGGCCGCGCGCCTCTTGGGCGGCGGTCACGAGCTCGTCGTCTACAACCGCTCGCGCGACAAGGCCGCGGAGCTCGAGAAGAACGGCGCCAAGGTCGCCGGCTCGATCGCGGAAGCCTGCAAGGGCCGCGAGGTCGTCATCAGCATGGTCTCCGACGACAAGGCGCTGACCGAGGTCGTCAAAGAGATCTCAGCGTCGCTCGACAAAGGCGCGATCCACGTCGCGATGGGCACGCACGGCGTGCACGTGCTGCGCGAGGTCGACGCCGTGCACGGCAAGCTCGGCCAGAAGTTCGTCGCGTCGCCCGTGCTGGGCCGGCCCGAGGCCGCCGCAGCGGGGCAGATCAACATCGTGCCGGCGGGCCCCGCCGATGCGATCGAGAAGCTCGCGCCGCTGAACGCGCTCATGGGCCGGCGCACGTTCCCGGCCGGCGACGAAGCCCGAAGGCGCCGCGGCCGTGAAGCTCGCGAACAACATGCTGATCGGCTGCGCGATCGAGGCGATGGGCGAGGCGTTCTCGCTCGTGCGCAAGTACGGCGTCGATCCGGCGGCGTTCTACGAGGTGTTCACGGACGGCTTGTTCTCGGCGCCGGCGTACAAGGTCTACGGCAACATCATCGCGAAAGAGCTCTACGACCAAGTCGGGTTCACGACGGCGCTCGGTCTCGAAGGACACGGGCCTCATGCTCGCGGCGGGTCTCGCCGAGAACGTGCCGCTGCCGAGCCTGAACGTGTACCGCGACAAGCTGCTCGCCGCGATGGCGAACGGCGACGCGAACTGCGACTGGGCCGTCATCGCGCGGCATCAGGCGCGAGCGGCCGGCCTCGACAAATAGGAGATTCGACAGTGATCAAAGCAGGTATCGCCGGGCTCGGTTGGTGGGGCAAGACGCTCGTCGAAGGCGTCGCGGACTCGCAGGACATTCAGTTCGTCGCGGGCTCCGCGCGCAACCACACGGACGACATCAAGGCGTTCTCGAAGCAGTACAAGTTCGAGCTCTACAAGACGCTTCGAGGACATGCTGAAGCACCCGGGCCTCGACGCCGTCGTGCTCGCGACGCCGCACTCGTTGCACGTGCCGCAGACGATCGCGGCCGCTCAGGCCGGCAAGCACGTGTTCTGCGAAAAGCCGTTCGCGCTGCATGGCGCCGAGGCGCGCGAAGCCGTCGATGCCGTCGAGAAGGCCGGCGTCACGCTCGGCTTGGGCTACAACCGCCGCTGGCATCCCGAGATGACGAAGCTGCGCAACATGATCGACAGCGGCGAGCTCGGCATCATTCTGCACGTCGAAGCCACGATGACGTTCCCGAACGCGCTGCTGCTGAAGGCCGATGCCTGGCGCGCGAGCCGCGAGGAGACGCCGTGCGGCGGCCTGACGCCGATGGGCGTGCACGCCGTCGACGCCATGATCGACCTCTGCGGCCCGATCGACGAGGTCTACTGCCAGAGCTTCCGCCGTGCGGTTTCGGTCGATGCCGACGACACGACGTCGATCCTGTTCCGCATGAAGGAAGGCATGTCGGGCTACCTCGGCACGATGACGGCGACGGGCGGCGGCTTCGACTTCGTGGTTTATGGCTCGAAGGGCTTCGTGCGCTTCGAAGGCATGACGCACGTCGCCGGCGCGCCGTCCGAAGAGCGTCGCACGCGCCTGTTCGGCACCTGCACCTTCAAGCCGGCGCAAGGGCCGGCGAAGACGTGGGAGGCCGAGCGGCTCGACCTCACGAAGGTCACGCTCGAAGCATTCGCGCGCGCGGCCGAGGGCAAGGAGAAGTTCCTGATCCCCGTCGAGGAGATGGTGCACGGTGCGGCGGTGACGGAGGCGATCGTTCGCTCCGCCGAAACCCACGTGCCCGAAAAGGTGCGCAAGGCTTAGCGGCGCGAACGTACTGAGCTTGCATGCCGCAACCCGCTTGTGAGCGGGCAGAACGGCCGAATCTCAGCGGCCGGAAGGTGGCCGCCAGTTCATCAATAGGGTGATCGGCGGCGTGGGCGCATCTTCCGGCGCCACCAACAGGAATCGCTGGCCGTCGGCGGACACGACGTACTGCTGGCGATTGATCGCGATTGTCGGAATCATCCGCGCTTCGAACAGCGCACTCGGTGCGCCGAAGGTTGGGCGCCCGTCGGTCCACGCGACCGGTACGGCCATCATCGTGTTGTCGAGCTCGACGTAGAACAACTCCGTCCCGTCGCGGCGCCAGCGCGCTTGCCGGCCGCCGCTGGTCGAAACGCGCACCTTGTTTGGACCGGGCCCCGGGAACGCGCGAACGTAGATCTCCCGCGTGCCGGACTCGTTCGACTCGAAGGCAAACCACGCACCATCGGGGGAGAACTCGGCATTGCGCTCGTCGTACAGGGGTGTCGCGGTCAGCTGCAATGACGGGCGATCCGCGGCAACCGACAATGCCCGCACGTCCCACGTTCCGGCCGCGGGGTCGAGCGTCGTCGCGAGCACGTATTGTCCGTTCGGGGCCCAGCTGTTGGTGAGCGTGATGTTGTCCGTGAACGTTGCGAGCACCTCGTTGGCACGCGAGCCGTCGAGGGATTGAATGAGGAGCACTCGGCCGTCCGGCGTGGACGTGTTCTGTACGAAGCGGCTGCCGTCGGGTGACCACGTCGGGATGCTATCCACCGTCGGGCTCTGCGTGAGCCGCGTCCGCACCTCGCGCTCCAGATCGATCAGCCACACGTCGACGTTTTGGCGCACCGTTTGCTGCACGAGCAACTGCC
The DNA here is from genome assembly GCA_963714705.1 of uncultured Gammaproteobacteria bacterium. GTDB lineage: Bacteria > Pseudomonadota > Gammaproteobacteria > Steroidobacterales > Rariloculaceae > FEN-1219. The sequence goes on along the minus strand of CAVQPJ010000013.1, from coordinate 621,667 downwards.
GGCCGTCGGGCGACAGCGTGGGATTGTTGACCCGTACATACTCCTCGCCCACGGTGTCGAGACGCCGGCCTGCGCGATCCACCCAGACCAACTGGCGCAGTAGTGTGCGGGCTCCGGTGCGAAATGCGATCGGTCCCGCGGCCGACGTCGATACCGCTGCCACGGCAGCCTCGACGCTCACGTCGTTCGCGATCCGCGTGACGGGTCCCGACAGCTCCAGCGTCGCGGGATCGAATGCTTGCGCAAACAGCGTGGCGTCGTTGACGAACCACAAGTGCCCGGCGCCGTACATGGCCGGCGTGTCCGCGGCCAGGATGCGCCGAATCGCGCCCGACTCGATATCGCCGATGTAGACGCCCGCGGACTCGTCTTCGAGCCCGACGTAGAACAGGAAGCGCCGGCCGTCCGGCAGGAACTGCGGCGCGCGTGTCGCGAGTGGCGGAGAGCCGGGAGTCGGATCGGGCGTCACGCGCACGCTCTCGCCGCCGGAGGCGGGTATTCGAAAGACTCCGCCGTTATCCATCGGCACGTACAAAATCGTGTCTTGCGGGCCCCACGTGCCGCCGCCCGGCGTGACGGTCGGTGCGAGTGTCTGCGCCGAAGCGCCGTCGAGGTCGATCCGCTTCAGCGCATTCAGCGTGAAGAATCCGATCGAACGGCCGTCGGGCGACCAGAACGGATATTGCCCTTCCTCGGTCCCCGCGAGCGGCTGCGGTTCCGCCGAATCGAGCGTGCGCAGCCAGAGCTGCGGCCCGTCCGGCCCGATCGCGCTGAACACGAGGGAACGCGCGTCCGGCGCGATCGCGAACGACGCCGCATTCGGTGTGTCCGGCGTGTGGACGTCGAGGCGCATCTCGCCGGCCGGCTGCGCTCGATCGGCGGTCAACAGAGCGCCGCCATAGGCGGCTACGGCTGCGAGCGCAATGGCGCCAGCGAACCAAGCGAAGCGGAGCGTGCCCCTGCGCGCGGGCTCGCCCGCCTGCTCGCGCGCCGCGAGCGCGTCGTCGATCTCGAGGCGCGCATCGCCGATGTCGCGCAACCGTCGCGTCCGGTCTTTGGCGAGGCACCGCCGTAGTAAGCGCAGCGCCGGGGACGGCAAGTCGGACGGTAGCGCCGCCCAGTCGGGCTCAGCGCGCAGCACTGCGGCGGTCTCCTCGGCGGGCTCGTCGGCCGCGAACGGCCGTCGTCCAGTCAGCATCTCGTAGAGGATGCAGCCGAACGCCCAGATGTCGCTGCGTTGATCTGCGGCACGGCCGCGTACTTGCTCGGGGCTCATGTACTCCGGCGTGCCGAAGATTGCACCCACCTCGGTCGGCGCGGGCGTCGGCGTGCGCGGATTTGGAGCGTTGCCCGACGTAGCGGCGGTAGGACTCTCCAGTGTTTTCGCGAGGCCGAAATCGAGCACCTTGACGATGTCGTCCGGTCGCACTTTGACGTTCGCGGGTTTGAGATCGCGGTGCACGATTCCGCGGTCGTGCGCCGCCTCGAGCGCGTCCGCGATCTGCCTCGCGATTTCGAGCGCGCGCGTGACTGGCAGCCCACCGGCGGCAAGCTCGTCCGCGAGCGTTGGCCCCTCGACGAGCTCGAGTACGAGCGCGCGCGCGAACTTGCCCGCGATGCCACCCGCTTCGGGCAGCTGCGAATCCTCGAGGCCGTAGATCGCGCCGATCGTCGGGTGATTCAGCGCCGCGAGGATCTGCGCCTCTCGCTCGAAACGCGCACACCGATCGGGATCGAGCAAGAACTCGCTGGGCAGAATCTTCAGCGCGACGTCGCGCTGCAGCTTCGCGTCACGCGCGCGGTAGACCTCGCCCATGCCACCCACGCCGAGCAGCGACGAGACCTCGTAGCCTCCGAACCGAAAACCGCGAGCCAACATTGTGGGTGCGACAGGGTCCGCAAGATGCCGGCCCGGATTATAGCGAGCCGCGAGGTTCTCGGTCGTTGAATCGGGTCCCGCACTCGCGCATCATTCATGCGCGATTTTCGGGCTGCACGTCCGACCGCGGACGCTGGCGCCGAGTCGACCCCCAAAATCGAAGTTAGGCTCAGAAGGGAGGGCCACGATGAGGTTTGTACGCCATTTGTCGCTCGGCATTGCTGTCGTCTCGCCGGCCGTCGCGCAACTGAACAATCTCGACGAGGCGCTCCGCACGACGCCGATCACGACGCAGACAGCTCGCCGACGAACTTCCACGTGCTGTTCGGCGTCGGCGGCAACATCCTCGTGTCGATCGGTGCGAACGGCGTGCTGATCGTCGACGATCAGTTCCCGCAGATGGTGCCGAAGTACAAGGCGACGATCGGCGAGCTCGGCGGCGGTGCCGTGAACTTCGCGATCAACACGCACTGGCACTTCGATCACGCCGACGGCAATCAAGTGCTCGGCCCCGAGGGCACATGGCTCGTCGCGCAGGAAAACTCGCGGCAGATGATGATGAAGAACAACGTGATCAACCTCGTGACGGCGACGCGCGATCAGCCGGCCTATCCCGAGACGGCGTTGCCCGTGCTGACGTACGACGACGCGATGCGCTTTCACTTCAACGGCGAGCGCATCGACCTCCTGCACTTCGGCCCCGCGCACACGACGGGCGACACGGCCGTCATCTTCCGCGGCCACAAGACCGTGCACTTGGGCGACGTGTACAACAACGCCGGCTATCCGTTCATCGACGCCGACAACGGCGGCAGCTTGAACGGCGTCATCGAGTTCTGCTCGAAGGTGCTCGAGCAGATCGACGAGAGCTACACCGTCGTGCCCGGGCATGGGCCGCTCGCCGACGCCAAGGCGCTCGCCGACTACGTCGCGATGCTCACGACGATTCGCGATCGCATGAGCGCGCTGATCGGCAGCGGCGCGACGCTCGAGCAAGTCGTGGCCGCGCGGCCGACGTCGGAGTGGGACGCGCAAAAGGGCATGCCCGGCAGCTTCCTGAACCGCGCCTACCTGAGCCTCACGCGCGAGCGCCGCTAGCGGCGCTCGCGGCAGAGGATCGCGCCCCCCGGCTCGAACGGCTATGCTTTGAGCATGACCGTCGTAGCCGAAAGCACGATCACAGATCACCTCGATTTCCTGGTCACGCAGCCCGACCAGGAGCGCGCGGTCGTGCGCGATCTCGTGTCGGCGGTGCTCGCGTTCAACATGCACAGCTCGGGCGAACCGCTGCAGATCAGCTTTCCGCTGTTCACCGACTCGAAGGTCACCGATCGTGGTGTCCTCGGTCCGTGCGTGCGCGTCACCGGGCCAGCCGAGAAGCTCTACGTGCTGACGCTGCGCTACGAGGTGTCCGCGCATCTGCGTGCCGGGCGTGCGATGACGCTCGTGCGCGATCGGCCCGTCGTCGAGGCCGGCCGCAACGAGCGGTTCGCGCTGGTCGCCTCCGCCACAGCCCGCAAGTCGAAGGTCATCGTCGCCGAGGCGCGGCCGCTCGTGCTGTCGGGCCACTCGCGCTTGATCGAGACAGCCGGCAATCTCGGGATCGCCGTGCGTGACGAAGCCGCATTCGTCTCGCGAGGCGAGAGCGCCGTTGCGACGGACGGCAGCGTCGATCTCCTCGGCTTTTCCGAGCGGAAGACCGTTCCCGTGATGAAGTAGCCGCGGCGGCTACGCGTTGGCGTGCCGTCGGCGGCGGACCAGCGCGTAGAGGAAGCCGCCGACGCCGCCGAGCAGAAAGCCTAGCGGACCCGTGTAGAGGATCCCGAGCAGCGGCCCTTGATTGGCATCGGGCGCCCAGATCATCGGGCCGAAGAACCCGCCCACGAAGCCGACGGCACCCACGACGATGGCGCCGCCGAACGTCAGTGCGAGCACGCCGTTTTCGCTGCCGTGCTCCGTGCGGCGCCACACGTAGCGCGCGGCCCAGATCGCGGCCGCCAGCGAGCCGACGAGCGCGAAGAGCAGATGCCCCGGCAGAAACGAGAGCAGCGAGAACGGCAGCCAGAACATGAAGAAGTACGTCGCGACGCCGACGATGAACGCGAGGCCGAATCGGGCGATCGTGTGCATGAGCATGCCGCTCCAGAAAACTTTGCGGCCTATTCGAGCAAGGACGGCCGCGCGCCGCGCGGGCGCGCGTCACACGGCGGTTTGAAATCGCCCTGGGGCCGGCGCACCATCGTCGCTTACACCTCCCGCAAGGAATAGCCCGTGCGCCGTTTCCGACCGTCGTTTTTCGCCGCTCCGCTAGTGCTGGCCGTCGCGCCGTCGTTGCTCGATGCTCAACCACCCGCGGGCGGGCCTCCGCCGCAACGCGGCTTCGGCGGCGGCTTCGGGCAGATGGAGGCGCGCGCGCTCGGCGAGCCGTTCAAAGGCGTGACGACGAACGGCACGGTGACGCCTGGCCTGTACTCGATTCGCTCGACGGGCGTGTCGACGGAGCCCGTCGTGCGCGCCGCGAACGCCTTCATCGCCGCGTTGACGCCCGAGCAGCGCGCCAAGACGGAGTTCGCTGTCGACGACGACGAGTGGCGCAAGTGGGCCAACGTGCACCTTTACTCGCGTCAGGGCGTCTCGTACGACGAGATGGGGCAGCCGCAGAAGGCCGCCGCGCATGCGCTGCTCGCGGCGTCGCTGAGCGCCAAGGGCCTGAAGCAGAGCGAAGACATCATGCATCTCAACGAGACGCTGGCCGAGCTCAACGACAACAACTTCGACGAGTACGGCGAAGGCAAGTACTACCTCACGGTCATGGGGACGCCGTCGGCCAAGGAGCCGTGGGGCTGGCAGATCGACGGCCATCACCTGATCGTCAACTACTTCGTGCTCGGCGATCAGGTCGTCATGACGCCTTCGTTCTGGGGCTCGGAGCCGGCTGTCGCGACGTCGGGCAAGTACGCGGGCACGCGAATCATGGACGACGAGCAGCACGCCGGGCTCGCGATGGTCCGCTCGCTGACGGCGCCGCAGCGCGAACGCGCGATCCTCGAGCCCAAGAAGACCGGCAACAACATCCGCGCGCAGCTCTTCAGCGACAACGTCGTCATCGCTTACGCCGGCGTGCCGGTTTCGTCGTTCACGGCGTCGCAGAAGCAGCAGCTCCTCGATCTCGTCGAGCTCTATGTCGGCAACCTGCGCGACGAGCACGCCGCCGTGCATCTCGCCGACGTCGAGGCGCGGCTCGACGAAACGTATTTCGCCTGGGTCGGCGAGACGAACGACGACGCCGTCTTCTATTACCGCATCCACAGCCCCGTCGTGCTGATCGAGTTCGACCATGAGACGCCGGTCGGCCTCACTCATCTCTATCCGCGCGGCGTGCCGTACCGCGAGCACATCCACGCCGTCGTGCGCACGCCAAACGGCAACGACTACGGCAAGGACCTGCTGCGCCAGCACTTGGAGCGGCAGCCTCACTGACGGGGTGCCTTCGTTGGTCACTTGTCACGTCTCGGTTTGGCGCGTAGCGTGACCGAACAACGCGCTTTAGACGCGTAGCGGGGGAATCGCATGAATCGTTATCGCTGGACGTCGTTGCTCGGTGCCGCCAGTCGTCGCTGCTTGGGGCGTGAGCGTGCCGAGCTCGTTCGCTGCCGTCGACGAGAAAGGCTTCGTCATCGTCATGCCGAACGAGATCAAGTACGAGAAAAACCCGGCCGGCAGCGGGCCGGACCTGGCCGTCATCGCAGGCGATCCGACGAAGGAAGGCTTCTACATCATTCGCGCGCGGTTTGCGCCGGGCGTCATGTCGATGCCGCACTCTCATCCCGGCGATCGCCACGTCACGGTGATTTCGGGCACTTGGTGGGCCGGCAAGGGCGCGACGTTCGATCCGAGCTCGACGACGCCGCTCGGCCCCGGCAGCTACATGTTGCATCCGGCCGGCGAGGTGCACTACGACGGCGCCAAGGACGTCGAGGCGATCGTCGAGATCAAGGGAATGGGACCCGCGCCGTCGATTCCGGCGGCGCGCTAACGACTACGCAGTAAGGATTCCTCGATGACGAAGCCAACGGGTCTCGACTCGCTCGAGCAAGTGGCCGGCAACGGTCTGCTGCATCGGCGGTTGTTCTTGCAGGGCGGAGCGGCGGCCATTGCCGGCGCGACGCTGCTGACGGCGCGAGCGGCGCCGCCGGAAGTGCCCGCGTGGATGAAGACGCCGGGCATGCCGATGCGCGCGTACGGCGAGCGCTCGCCGCACGAGGCCGCCGTGCAGCGCGTCGTCGACGCGCAGCCGAGCACGACGGGCAGCGGCGGCTCGCGCACGCCGCTCGAAGCGCTCGAAGGCATCATCACGCCGAGCTCGCTGCACTTCGAGCGGCACCACAGCGGCGTGCCGGACATCGATCCCGATCAACATCAAGTGCTGATTCACGGCCTCGTCGAGCGGCCGCTGATCTTCAGCATGGACGCGCTCGCGCGCTATCCGCTGGTGTCGCGCATTCAATTCCTCGAGTGCTCGGGCAACAGCGGCGGCAACAACAACGCCGAGGCGCCGCAGCAAACGGCGGGCGGCATTCACGGTCTGGTCTCGTGCAGCGACTGGGCCGGCGTTCCGCTCGCGGTGCTGCTCGAGGAAGCCGGCGTTAGACCTGAGGGCAAGTGGCTGCTCGCCGAAGGCGCCGACGCCGCGGCCATGAGCCGCAGCGTGCCGATGGCCAAAGCGATGGACGACGCGATTCTCGCGCTCTATCAGAACGGCGAGCGCTTGCGTCCCGAGCAGGGCTATCCCGTGCGGCTGTTCCTGCCGGGCTACGAAGGCAACATGAACGTCAAATGGCTGCGCCGCATCAAGGTCACGGCCGAGCCGACGATGACGAAAGACGAGACGTCGAAGTACTCGGACTTGCAGCCGAACGGCCGCTCGCTGCTGTTCACGTTCCCGATGGAAGTGAAGTCCGTGATCACGTCGCCGTCCGGCATGCAGAAGATGCAAGGGCCTGGTCTCTATCAGATTTCCGGTATCGCGTGGTCCGGCTTCGGCCGCGTCCGCCGCGTTGAAGTCTCGGCCGACGGCGGCAAGACTTGGGCGCAGGCCGCGCTCGACGGGCCCGTGTTGTCGCAAGCGCTGACGCGGTTCCGCATGCCGTGGCGCTGGGACGGCAGCCCGAGCGTGCTGCATGAGCCGCGCTATCGACGAGACGGGCGCCGTGCAGCCGACACGCGCGGCGCTGATGACCGCGCGCGGCGCGGCGTTTCGCTATCACTACAACGCGATCCAGAGCTGGAGCGTCGCCGCGGCCGGCGCAGTGAGCAATGTCTATGTGTGAGCGGTTTACGTTGGTTGCTGCGGCTTCGTTCGCCTGGGGCTCGTTCGCTTCCGCGCAAGAAGGCCCTGGCCTCGGCGTGCCGGCCACGCCCGAGCAAGTCGCGGGCTGGGACATCAGCATCGGGCCCGATGGCGCGGGGTTGCCGCCGGGCTCCGGCACTGCGGCGGCCGGCAAGGTCGTGTACGACGCGAAGTGCCTCGCCTGCCACGGCGCCGACGGCGCGGGCCGGCCCAACGATCAGCTCGTCGGAGGGCAGGGCACGATGCGCGAGGCCGCGCCGATACGCACGGTCGGCAGCTACTGGCCTTACGCGACGACCGTGTTCGACTACATTCGCCGCGCGATGCCGTACGTCACGCCGCACTCGCTGACGCCCGACGAGACGTACGCCGTCACGGCGTATCTGCTCGCGCTGAATGGTGTGATCGAGCAGGACGCCGTCATGGACGCGGCGACGCTGCCGAAGGTCGTCATGCCGAATCGCGCGAGCTTCGACTCGGCGTACCGCGAGCCGCGGGGTCGATGAGCTCACGCCGCACGCGGCTGGCCATGAGGATGTAGGTGGCGATGAAGCCCAGGGCCAAGGTCGCGAGCCCCGCTACCAGCCAAATGATCCAGCTCTGCCCGATTCGATGGGCGAGCACTCCGAGCGCCGTCCAATAGAGACAGGCGAAGACGCAGAACGCGGCTAGCAAAACATTGGTTACGACGGTCGGGAGGAGAGCTCCCGCAGCGCTCGTGGCGAACAACTGGTCCACGCCGATTGCAAGCGCGAAGCTCAAGACGCTTCCCCAGAAGCCCCAGTGCAAGAACTTCAATGGCCGCGCCAAGTCGCTGTTGCTCATTGTCCTAGACGCCCGCCAGGCGGCTGCGGAACACGAAGTAGACGGCGCCGAGAATGCACAACGCCGCCCACAAATAGTCCAGCTTCAGCGGCTCCTTCAAGTAGTACACGGCGAACGGCACGAACACGACGAGCGTGATCACCTCTTGGATTAGCTTCAGCTGCCCGACCGAGAGCACCGTGTAGCCGATGCGGTTGCCCGGCACTTGCAGCATGTATTCGAAGAACGCGATACCCCAGCTCACGAGCGCGGCGAAGATCCACGGCCGCTGATTCAGCTCTTTGAGATGCGCATACCACGCGAACGTCATGAAAATGTTGCTCAAGCCGAGCAGCAGGATCGTGAAGCCGATGTTGCGCATGGCGTCAAAGCCCCTCGATTCGCGACGGCCGCGAAGTATCGCATGGCGCCGGCCGGCGCCTCATTCGCGCTAAGCTTCGCCGATGGCCGACATCTCGCCCGATCGCCCCAAAGGCAAGTCGCTGAAACCGCTGCGCGCGCTGGCGCCGTTTCTCGCGCCGCACTGGCGCGTTCTGGCGCTGGCGTTGACGGCGCTGCTGGTCGCGGCGATCGCGCAGCTCGCGTTGCCGGTCGCGATCCGCTACCTCATCGACGAAGGGCTCGCCGTGCGCGACGCGGCCACGATCAACCGGTATTTCGTGCTGTTTCTCGCGCGCGGCCGTCGTGTTCGGCGTGTTCGCGGCGCTGCGGTTCTATCTCGTCACGTGGCTCGGCGAGCGCGTCGTCGCGGACGTGCGCAACGCCGTGTACGCCAACGTCGTTCGCATGGACCCGACGTTCTTCGAGGTCACGCGCACCGGCGAAGTCCTGTCGCGGCTCACGGCCGATACCACGCTCGTCCAGTCGATCTCGGGCGTCGGCATCTCGATCACGCTGCGCTCGACGCTGACGCTGCTCGGCTCGCTCGTGATGCTCGTCTGCACGAGCCCGATGCTGACGTTGATGATCGTCGCTGCTGATGCCGCTGATCGTCGCCCCGCTGATCATGCTCGGGCGGCGGCTGCGGCGGCTGTCGCGCGACTCGCAGGATCGCGTGGCCGACGCGAGCGCGCTCGCCGGCGAAACCATCAACGCCGTGCAGACCGTGCAGGCGTTCAATCTCGAGCCGTTGCAGACGCAGCGCTTTCAGCGAAGCCGTCGAGCACTCGTTCGCGGTGGCCGTGCGGCGCAACCGGTTGCAGGGCTGGCTCACGGCGCTCGGAACGACGTTCGTGTTCGGCGCGATCACGTTCGTGCTGTGGATCGGCGCGCGCCAGGTGCTCGCCGGCACGCATGACGTTCGGCCAGCTCAGCCAGTTCCTCGTGTACGCGGGCTACATGGGCATCGCGGCCGCGTCGCTGAGCGAGATGTGGAACCAAGTGCAGCGCGCGGCCGGCGCCATGGAGCGGCTCGTCGAGCTCGCCGAGGCCGAGCCGACGATCAAGGCTCCGTCGCAGCCGCTTGCGCTGCCGCATCCCATGCGCGGCCGGATCCAGTTCGAGCACGTTCGGTTCCGTTACCCGTCGCGCCCGGATAGCGCTGCGCTCGACGATTTCACGCTGACGATCGAGCCCGGCGAGACCGTTGCGTTCGTCGGCCCCTCGGGCGCGGGTAAGAGCACGACGTTCCAGCTGCTGCTGCGCTTCTACGATCCCGCTGAAGGCCGCGTGCTGATCGACGGCGTCGACATCTCGCGCGCCGATCCCGAGCGCGTGCGGCGGCTCGATCGGGCTCGTGCCGCAGGACACGGTGCTGTTCGGTGCCTCCGCGCGCGAGAACATCCGCTACGGCCGGCCCGACGCCAGCGACGCGCGAGATCGAGGCGGCCGCGCGCGCCGCCGAAGCCGACGAGTTCCTGCGCACGCTGCCGCAGGGCTACGACACGTTCTTGGGCGAGCGCGGCATGCGGCTCTCGGGCGGCCAGCGGCAGCGCATCGCGATCGCGCGCGCGATCTTGAAGGACCCGCCGATCCTGCTGCTCGACGAAGCGACGAGCTCGCTCGACGCATCGAACGAGCTGCTCGTGCAGCAGGCGCTCGAGAAGCTCATGCGTAAGCGCACGACGATCATCATCGCGCACCGCCTCGCGACCGTGCAGAAGGCCGACCGCATCGTCGTCATCGATCAACGGCCGCATCGTCGCGAGCGGCACGCACACGGAGCTGCTCGCGGCGAGCCCGCTCTACGCACGGCTCGCGGAGCTGCAGTTCGGCGCCGCGAGCCGCGATTCGAGGAGGCGCCGCGTGCGGCTCTGGTCCGTTGAAGGCAACCGCCAGCGCCTCGACGGCGGCGCGATGTTCGGCAACGCGCCGCGCAACCTGTGGGCGCAGTGGCTCGTGCCCGACGACGAGAACCGCCTCGAGTTCGCGTGCCGCTGCTTGCTCGTCCAGGACCTCGACGGCCAGACCGTGCTGTTCGAGACCGGCATCGGCGCGTTCTTCGAGCCGAAGCTGCGCGCGCGCTACGGCGTGCTCGAGAGCGAGCACGTGCTGCTGCGCTCGCTCGCGGCGCGCGGCGTCGCGGCACGAGGACGTCGACGTCGTCGTGCTGAGCCATCTGCACTTCGATCACGCGGGCGGCTTGCTCAGCGGCGTTCGACGAGGCGCGAGCCGCCGGAGCTCCTGTTCCCGCGCGCCCGCTTCGTCGTCAGCAAGCGCGCGTGGGAGCGCGCGTGCGCGCCGCATCCGCGCGACCGCGCGTCGTACATCCCGGAGCTGCCCGAGCTGCTGCGCACGCAGCGGCCGGCTCGAGATCGTCGACCGCGCCGCAGTCGACGCTGCTCGGGCCGCGCCGTCCGCTTCGACTTCAGCGACGGCCACACGCCGGGGCTCGCGCTGGCGGAGATCGGCGGCGAGGGCGGCGTCGTGTTCTGCTCCGACCTGATTCCGGGGCGGCCCTGGGTGCACTTGCCCGTGACGATGGGCTACGACCGCTACCCCGAGCTCCTGATCGACGAGAAGCGGCGGTTCCTCGAGGACAAGATCGCGCGGCGCGTGCGCTTGTTCTTCACGCACGACCTCGAGTGCGCGGCCGCGCTGCCCGTGCGCGGCGAGGACGGCCGCTTCGGCGTGACGGCCGAGCAGGGCGCGCTCGAAGGCGAGCAGCTCTAGAGCCTGCCGCCTTGACCGTGCCCCAGGAGCAAAGCGATTCTTGGCCGGCGCGTTGCCGCCGACGTGCGATTCTGGAGGGGAGAGCATGGTTGACGTGAAATCGTGGGCCGTCGGCGCGTTGGTGCTGTCGGCCGCCGCTGCCGCGCGTGCGCAGATCACCGATAACCCGCTGCCGGCGCCGGTCGACGAAGGGCGGGCTCGCCGTCGAGGTGCGCGACGTCGTGCGCTTGCCGGAGACGCGCAACCTCCGGCCCGTCGATCAGGACGTCACGCCGACGGGCTGGGCGCGCGTCAGCTTCGTGCGCGACGCGCCCGACGGCCGCCGCTTCGCGAACGACTCGCGCGGCTTCCTCTACATTGTCGACCGCGACAAGACGTCGTTGTACGCCGACGTCGCCACGGCGTTCCCGCTCGCGTGGTACGCGCGGCTCGAGAGCGGCTTCATCGGCTTCGCCTTCCACCCCGACTTCGCGCGCAACGGCCTTTGGTACAGCGTGCATCTCGAGCGCGCGGAGGGAAACCCGGCGACGCCGGACTTCATTCCGCCGGGCTACGGCCCGAAGCGACGTCACGTTTCACAACGTCATCACGGAGTGGCACGCCGACGATCCCAGAGCGCTGACCGTTCACGGGGACGCGGCGCGAGCTCTTGCGCGTCGCGCACGTCGTGCAGTTCTCGAGCCATCCGATGGGCGCCGTCGAGTTCAACCCGACGGCGCGAGCCCGGCTCGCCGGACTACGGGCTGCTCTACACGAGCGGCAGCGATCTCGGCTTCAGCAACGGCGGCGGGCCGAACGCGAACAATCCGAGCGCGACGCAGCGGCTCGACTCCGTGATCACGGCGATCCTGCGCATCGATCCGCGCAGCCCGAGCGAAACGGGCGGCGCGAAAGGCCTCGGCGACTACACGATTCCGGCCGACAACAAGTTCCAGGCCGACGGCGACCCGAAGACGCTCGGCGAGATCTACGCGTACGGTTTCCGCAACGCGCATCGGCTCGTCGTGGGACCTCACGGACGGCACGCTGTTCGTCGGCGACATCGGCATGAACCACATCGAAGAGGTCAACATCGTCCGGAACGGCGGCAACTACGGCTGGATGAAGCGCGAAGGCTACTGGGAGAACGGCATGATTCGCCCCGGCGGCGCGCTGAACCAGCTCTACGAGCTGCCCGGCGACGTGCTGCGCGGGCGCGGCCGCGACGAGTTCATCTATCCCGTCGCGATCTACGACCACAACGAAGGAGTCGCGATCACGGGCGCGTATCCCGTATCACGGCCGCATCGAAGCGCTGCGCGGCAAGCTGATTTTCGGCGACGTCAACCGCGGCCGCTTGTTCGCCGTCGACCTCGCGGCCGCGAAGGCGGCCGACGACGGCATTCCGGAGACCGTCGCGCCGATCGAGGAGATTCAGCTCTACGTTCGCGGCGCCGTCGGGCCAGCGCATCTACACGTCGTTCCGCGAGCTCGTCGAGGGCACGATGGGGACGTCGCTCTCGCGCACCGATCTGCACTTGAGCCGCAGCAGCGACGGCGAGATCTTCCTCACGTCGCGCCAGGACGGCATGATCCGCATGCTCGTGCCCGACTCCGGCCGAGACCGTTAAGACGCGCAACTCTCTCAAGCGGAGAACGCCGACCATGGCCGAGAACCCGTACGCCGCGCCTCGCACTCGCGTCGAAGACGTGCCGGAGCAGATGCCGGACGGCGACTTCATTCCGGAAGGGCGCGGAGTGCCGGCCGGCAACGGCTGGCGCTGGATCGCCGATGCCTGGACCTTCATGGGGCCGCAACGTTGGACGTTCATCGGCGTCGTCATCTTGCTATTGGCTCATGATCCTTGCCGCGTCGTTCGTTCCGCTTCTCGGCGGTATCGCAGTGACGTTGTTCTCGCCCGTGATCAGCGGCGGAATCCTGATCGGCTGCGAGGCAGTGAGGCGCGGCGGGAGCCTCGAAGTCGGACACCTGTTCGCCGGATTTCAGCGCCACTTCGGCAAGCTCGTGGCCCTGGGTGCCATCTCGTTCGCCTTGGGTATCCTGATCGCGATCGTCATCGTCGCGATCGTCGGCGTGAGCTTTGCCGGCGGGTTTTTCTCCGGCGTCGAGCCGAGCCCGGAGCAGGTTCTCGAAATGGGAATGACGGTCATATTGGCTGTTTTGGTCGCACTGGCCATCAGTCTTCCGGTTTACATGTTCTTGTGGTTCGCGGCGCCGTTGATCGTGCTGGCGGATATGGAGGTCGGCGCCGCGCTCAAGACGAGCTTCTCGGCGTGCCTGAAGAACATCTTGCCGTTTCTTGTTTGGAGCGTGATGGTCCTCGTGCTGGCGATTCCCGCGACGATTCCCATCTTCCTTGGCTGGTTCTTGCTTGGACCCGTGCTCGTCGTGTCGATCTACACCGGGTACCGCGACATCTTCTACGAAGCCTGAGGCTCGCGTGCTGCGGCGAACCTGCGCTCCGGCTCGCTGCGCGGCGCTGGCCTGTTGCCTCGCCGCGCTCGGTTGCGCGCATGGGCCGCGGGCCTCGCCGCCGCCGTACAAACCCGTCACGACGGTCCGCGAGCTCATGGAGGCGCGTGTCCGGCGCGAACTGATCGACGACCCTCCTGTCTCGCGGCCGGTTGTGGTGTTTCGGCCACGCTACCGCCACTACACCTTAGGTCCTATGGTTCCCCTTAGGGCTGCTCTCTAAATTGCAGACTCCGCAAACTCGAGCGAGGCACAAGACTATGTCGTTTGGATCATGGCACCGGAAGGCAGCGCTTTCCGCGGCGATTGCGGCTTTGGCAGCTCCGGCCTTCGCGCAAGACGGCACTCGGCTGGACTTCAGCGGCTTCGCGATGCTCGACATGGGGTACCAAAAGAACCAAAACCATCCTGACTGGTTCGACACCGTCAGGCCGACGAAGCTTCCCTCGTTTAACGACGAGTTCGGCGCGGATGGCAATTTCTACGCCGGCGTGCGCCAAAGCCGGTTCGGAGTCAGGAGTTTCACGCCCACCGACGCGGGTGAGCTGCGCACGATCTTCGAGTTCGAGCTGTTCGGCACGGGTGTCGATGCCGGTCAGACGACGTTTCGTCTGCGGCACGCCTGGGGCGAGCTCGGCAAGTTCGGCGCCGGCCAGACCTGGAGCCCGTTCATGGACCCGGACGTGTTTCCGAACTCGGTCGAATACTGGGGCCCCAACGGCATGGTGTTCTTCCGCAACGTGCAGCTGCGTTTCACGCCCTGGCAAACGGACAGCGGCTCCAACTTCATGGTCGCGCTCGAGCGGCCCGGCGCGAGCGCCGACCAAGGCATCTACGCCGATCGCGTCGAGTTGGCGGGCGTCGACGCGAACTTCCCGATGCCGGACATCTCGGCACACTGGCGCCAAGCGGGGGATTGGGGTCACTTTCAGGTGGCCGGCATCGTCCGCAAGATCGAATGGGAAGACATTACTCCTGGCCCCGGTCCGATCAATCTCAGCGATTCCGAGATGGGTTGGGGCATCAACGTGAGCTCGAACATCAAGCTCGGCAACAACGTGCTGAAGCTTCAAGTCGTCTACGGCGAGGGCATCCAGAACTACATGAACGACGCTCCGGAGGACATCGGCATCCAAAACAACTTTGGGAATCCTGTCCAGCCGATACTGGGTAAGGCGTTGCCGTTGATCGGCGTCGTCGCGTTCATGGACATGAACTGGAGCGCCAAGTGGACGAGCACGTTCGGCTTCTCGTTCGTCGACATCGACAATAGCGACGGTCAAGCGCCGAGCGCGTTCAAGAAAGGCCAGTACGCGCTCGCGAACCTTCTCTACCATCCGACGCCCAAGGTTTACCTCGGACCCGAGATCCAATGGGGCGATCGCGAGAACTTCTCGGACGGCTTCAGCTCCGACGACCTGAAGATACAGTTCTCGGCGAGATATGACTTTGGCGCGTCCGTCGGTGGTGGCACCTAGCGCGGTCTGAAGAGGCGGTCTGAACAGATCCTGGGCAGTGCAGCGGAGAGTCAGCGAATGAACAAGAAACGGTGGATGCTCGTTGCGGCGGTGATTGGCACGCTGCATTTTTCGACTGCATGTGGGCAAGGGCGCGGGCAAGCCACGCGCACCGAGCGCGACCTGCTCGGCCCGAAAGAGGTTCCGGCCGACGCCTACTACGGCGTGCAGACGCTGCGCGGGATCGAGAACTTCCAGATCTCCGGCACGCTGATCAACCACTATCCGGGCTTCGTCGAGGCGTGGGCGGTGGTGAAGCTCGCGGCGGCGCGCGCGAACACGCAAGTCGGCGCCATGAAGCCGGACCGGCTCGCGGCCATCGAAAAGGCCTACGAGGCGATCATGGCGGGTAAGTACCACGATCAGTTCATCGTCGATTGGTTCCAGGGCGGGGCCGGGACGTCGACGAACATGAACGCGAACGAGGTCATGGCCAACGTCGCGCTGGAGCTCACGGGGCACAAGAAAGGCGAGTATCAGTTCGTCGAGCCGCACGACGATCTCAACATGTCGCAGTCGACGAACGACTCCTACCCGACGGCGATCAAAGTCGCGTTCTTGATGCGCAACGACAAGCTGATCGCGGAGCTGCAGCAGCTCGTTGCGTCGTTCCGCAAGAAGGGCAACGAGTTCCTCGAGATCCCGAAGATGGGCCGCACGGAGCTGCAGGACGCCGTGCCGATGACGGTCGGGCAGGAGTTCCACGCGTTCGCGGCCTCGCTCGAGAGCGAGATCGAGCTGCTGCGCGACTCGGAAAAGTATCTGTACGGCGTCAACATGGGTGCCACGGCGATCGGCTCAGGAATCAACGTGCCCAAAGGCTACGTCGAGGCCGTCGCGAAAGAGCTCGCCACGCTGACCGGCAAGCCGATCGTGCCCGCGAAGGACATGTTCGCGGCGACCTGGGACCAGCAAGCGTTCGTCGTCTACTCCTCGGCGCTGAAGAGCGTCGCGATCAAGCTGTCGAAGATCTCGAGCGACTTGATCCTGCTCGCCTCGGGACCGCGCGCCGGCCTCTACGAGATCAAGCTGCCGGAGCGCCAGCCGGGCTCCTCGATCATGCCGGGTAAGGTGAATCCGGTCATTCCGGAGCTCATGAACGTGATCGCGTTTCGCGTCATGGGCAATGACGCCGGAGTCGGCTTTGCCGCGCACAGCGGGCAACTGCAGCTGAACGCCTATGAGCCGTTGGTCGGCCTGAACGTCATGGAGTCCCAGCACCTGCTGTTCAACGGATCGAAGACGTTGCGCGAGCAGTGCATCGACGGCATCACGGTGAACACCGCCGTGCTCACGCGCAACATGGAGACCACCGTCGGAATCGTGACGGCGCTCAACACCGTCATCGGCTACGAGAAGGCCACGGAGCTCGCGAACAAGGCCTACGCGAGCGGCAAGGGCATCATCGAGGTCATTCGCGAGGAAAAGGTGCTCACGGAAGCGCAGATCAAGGATCTGCTCGATCCCGTGAAGCTCACGAACCTCGATCGCAGCCTTTACCCGCCAAACTAACACCGAACCACAGAGCGTGTTTGCGCACGCCAGCTAGGAGATAGAAAAATGCGCTTGGTCAATGGCCTCTCGTCCACGTTGGGCGTTCTCGCCCTCGCCGTGGCGGCGCACGCTGCCGCGCAGCAGCCCCGAAAGCCGAACATCGTCATCCTCGCGACGGGCGGCACGATCGCAGGAGCCGCCGCGAGCGGCACGCAGGCCGGGTACAGCTCCGGCGCCGTGACGATCGACGCGATGTTGAAGGCGGTCCCGGGCGCCACGGATCTCGCCAACATCAAGGGCGAGCAGATCGCCAACATCGGCTCGCAGGACATGTCGTTCGAGATCATGCTGAAGGTTGCCAAGCGCATCAACGAGCTGTTGCCGTCGCCCGACGTCGACGGCATCGTGATCACGCACGGCACGGACACGCTGGAGGAGACGGCGTTCTTCTTGAACCTCGTCGTCAAGAGCGACGAGCCCGTCGTGCTGGTCGGCTCGATGCGTCCGTCGACCGCCGTGAGCGCCGACGGCCCGCTGAACCTCTACAACGCGATCGGCGTCGCCGTCGACCCGGCCGCCAAGAACCGCGGCGTCATGGTCGTCATGAACGACTGGATCCACGCCGCGCACTCGCTGACGAAGACGAGCACGACCGCGGTGCAGACGTTCCTGTCGCCGGTGCGCGGGTTGGTCGGCATCGCGAGCTACGGCAACAACGATTGGTACAACATTCCGGCGTGGCGGCATACGACGCGCAGTGAGTTCGACATCTCGCGCGTGACCACGTTGCCGCGCGTCGACATCGTCTACGCCTACGCGGACATGCCGGCCGATGCGATCACTTCCGCGGCCGAGCGCGGCGCGAAAGGCATCGTCATCGCGGGTGTCGGCAACGGCAACATGAACGCAGCATCGGTGCAGGCCGCATCGAAGGTTGCGAAGAGCGGCGTGCCGGTCGTGCGCAGCTCGCGCGTGACGACGGGCTCGGTCGGCCGCAACGTGGAGCTCAACGACGACGAGCTCGGGCTCATTGCCTCGGATGAGCTGAATCCGCAGAAGGCGCGGATCCTGCTGATGCTCGCGTTGCTGACGCCGCATACGCCGGATCAGCTGCAACAGCTCTACTACAACTACTGATCGGCGTTCCGACTGCTGCATGGGACAGGGTTGTCGGCAGCAGAACGCTGCACTGCTACTGCTCGGACTGACCGCGGCGCTCGCGGCGCCGCAGGTCGGCCGCGCGCAAAATCCAACCGCGACAGGCGCGACGCCAGCCGAGACGGCCGTCACGGCTCCTATGGAAGCCGGCGAGAGCGAGGCCGACGTGCCCGCGCGCCAGTTCGTAAAGTGGAACGAGTACCAAGGTCCGTTCTCGACGCTGCGCTTCGGCGGCGGATTCCTCTACGACTACGCCGCGTACGACCAGGACGACGCCAGCAACCAGCAGCTCGACTTCACGAACGGCACGAAGCTGCGCGACTTCCGTTTCTTGCTCAAAGGCCAGTTCCTGAAGATGACCGAGCGCGACGTAACGTGGTCCGCCGGCATCATGTGGGACGAAGCCAACGAAGAATGGGTCATGCGCCAAAGCGGCGTCATGGTCGAGTTGCCGAAGCTCTCGAGCAGCGTGTTCATCGGCCGCTCCAAGGAAGGCTTCTCGATGAACAAAGTCATGGTCGGCTACCATGGCTGGACGCACGAACGCGCGCCCGTCAATGACGCGATGATTCCGATTCTCGCGGACGGAGTGAAATGGCTCGGATATCTGCCGAAAAGCGGGCTGGGCTGGACCGTCGGGTGGTACGGCGATTCGTATTCGAGCGAGCAGGGGTTCTCGACGTACGAGCACCAGCAAGTCGCGCGCGTGTCGTGGTTGCCGATACGCTCGGATCTCGCGCACACGGTGCTGCATCTCGGCGTGAGCTTGCGTGACGGCAAGCCCGAGGACCGCAAGCTGCGGTTGCGCGCGCGCCCCGAGTCGTTTCAAGCACCTTACGTCGTGGATACGGGCGTCTTCGACGCTCAGGGCAGTTTCACGAGCGGCTTGGAAGCCTACTATCGTGCGGGTCCTCTGTTGATCGGCGGCGAGTTTTTTCTTCAGGATGTCGACTCCGAGTCGACGGGCGACCCGAGTTTCAACGGTGGCGAGGTGGTCGTGACCTGGAACGTCACCGGCGAGACGCGGCCGTACAAGCCGGCCGGCGGGTATTTCCTGACGGTCTCGCCGGCGCGACCCGTGGGCCAGGGTGGGCCCGGCGCGATCGAGCTCGTCTTGCGCTACTCGGACGTGGACCTCGACGCCGGGACGCTGCGCGGCGGCCGCTTCCGCCGGGTCACGCCGATGGTCAACTGGCACATGACGGACAACATCCGCCTCGAGTTCGCGTACGGCTACGGCAAGCTCGAACGCTTCGACGTGACCGGCACGACGCGTTTCTTCAACATGCGGATGCAGCTCTCGCTGTGACTTGGGGTCCTGCGTCGAGACTGCACTCGGCTATGTCGCGGGCCGTCGGTTCCAGGGCATGGCCTGCAACAGCCGGGCGAGGCCGCAAAAGCCGGTGGCTCCCGCGAAGATGAGGCCGGCACCGACGAACCCTGGCAGCAGATAGAACCACGGCGACACTGACGCACCCAAGGCGACGCCAAGCACGACGGCGCCGCCGGCTGCGATCTGCACCTGACGGATGAGCTCCAAGGGCTGCGCCGAGTCGGCTTTGACCGGCAGTCCGGCACGTTTCCAAGCTTCGAGGCCCCCCTCCAGGATGTAGGCCTCGCATGGCGTGGCTGCTGCCAAACGAGCGGCGTGGCTCATCGTACGGTTGCCCGATTTGCAATGAAATACGACTTGCGATGCGGATCCGGTCTCGAGCTTGCCCGGTTTGAGCGAGGAGACGGGTCGCAGTTGCGCTTGCGGAATGTGCTCCCGCGCGTGCTCATCTTGCTCGCGGATGTCGATCAATACCGCACCGTTGTCGATGAGCTGCTTTGCTTGCTGAGGGGAAATCGAACGTAGCGACAAGGGCTTTCTCCTATCGGCAATAGATGTCTTTGAGCAGCGCCACGATTCTTCCGAGGTTCGGATCCGCGACCCGATACAACACGGTCTGCGCATCGCGGCGGCTCTCTAGCAAACCTTCTTCTTTCATGCGGGCGAGGTGCTGCGATGCGGCAGAGGGGCTCAATTCGACTGCTTCGGCAAGCTCGCCGGCGCTGCATTCCTCGCCGCTAATGAGCGTGCACAGAATGAGAAGCCGCCGTTCGTTACCGAGCGACCGCAACAGCGTTGCCACTTGATCTGCGCTCGCCTTCATCTTCGCGAGATCGCGCTTGCTGAGAGCCATAGCCCCTCCGTGTTTTAGTTGACGCTTAATTTAGCATCAACTAAAATACATGTCAACGATCAAGAGGTCTTGTCATGCAACCGACGATCCGAGCATTTTTCGACGAGCCGACCAACACGGTGACCTATCTGGTTGCCGACCCGACGACGAAGCAAGCGGCTGTCATCGACCCGGTGCTGGACTACGATCATCGGTCGGGCAAGGTCGATGTTGCATCCGCGAATGCGGTCCTACGGGCGGCCGCGGAGGAGGGTTTGACCATCACCTGGATCCTGGAAACCCACGCACACGCGGATCATTTGACGGCCGCCCCCTATCTGAAGCAAAAAACCGGCGCGCGCACCGGTATCGGGGAGCATATTCGCGACGTCCAGCGCATCTTCCGGCCCGTGTTCAATCTGAACGATGTCACTGGCGATGGCAGCGAGTTCGATCATCTGTTTGGCGACGGCGAGCGCTTCAACATTGGTTCGCTCGAAGTCGAGGTCCTGCACACGCCGGGACATACGCCGGCTTGCGTGTCGTATCGCATCGGCGATGCGGTGTTCATCGGAGATACTCTTTTCATGCCCGACTACGGGACGGCGCGCGCAGACTTTCCCGGTGGCGACGCTGCGACGCTCTACCGCTCGATTCAGAAGCTGCTGTCGTTGCCGGCCGCGACGCGCCTATTTCTCTGTCATGACTACAAGGGCCCCGGGCGCGATCACTTCGAATGGGAAACGACGGTTCAAGAGCAGCGCGAGCGCAACCTGCACATCGGTGGATCGGTCAGCGAGGCGGAGTTCGTAGCCATGCGTCGCAAACGAGATGCGACATTGGCGGCGCCGACGCTGTTGCTCCCGTCCATACAGGTGAACGTTCGCGCCGGGCGTTTGCCCGCGGCCGAGTCGAATGGAGCTCGCTTTCTGAAGATTCCGCTGCGATTGCCTGCGGCGGTGTGGCAAGACGAATCTGCTGAAGCGGTGCGCTGATCATGTTGATCGTGCTATTCGGTATGGTGACGGGGCTCGCGCTCGGGTTGACCGGTGGCGGAGGGTCGATCTTCGCAATGCCTCTGCTGCTGCACGGCGCTGGTAGCAGCGTTGCCCAAGCCGTTGCCATTTCATCGTTGGCCGTGGGCGCTGCCTCGTTGGTCGGTGCCATCAGAGGACTGCGGGCCGGGCTCGTCGACGTCCGCAGCGGGGCGATGTTCGCGGTCACGGGCGTGATTGCCGCGCCCTTTGGCGTGCACGCCGGACATTGGCTGAGCGATTCGACCCGTCTGCTCGCGTTCGGCGCCCTGTTACTCGTGATCGGTCCGCTCATGTGGCGCAAGGCCCGCGCGCCGGAGTCGCGCACGGTCCGCGCGGAGATCGTGCGCGGTTCGCCCGATGAACCCGGGGCCGCGTGCCGCTACTCGCCGGAAGGCAGGCTGCACATCACGGCCCCGTGTGCGATGGTGCTGCTTGCGAGCGGCCTCCTGACGGGCGTGCTGTCGGGCGTGTTCGGTGTCGGCGGCGGGTTTCTGATCGTGCCGACACTCCGTGCAGCGACTGGGATCTCCATGCACCGTGCGCTCGGAACGTCACTGCTCGTGATCGTATTGATCAGCGGCAGCACGACGATAGCATCGTGGAGCAGCGTACCGATCGATTCGTGGCTTGCGACCAAGTTCGTGATCGGCAGCATCGCGGGTCTGATCGTTGGCACGCTCGTCGTCAAGCGATTGGCGGGCCCAACGCTGCAACGAACGTTCGCCGTGCTCATCGTTACGATGGGGCTCGTGTTGGGCGCGCAGGCGCTGTTTGGTGCGTGAGAGCCGTTTTCGCGCAGGGTCCCTTACTCGAGCGGCGGCAACCCGAGATGCTCCCGAATCGCAGGACGCACGCCGTCTACGTTGGCTACGATCAGATCCTGCAGCCGCTCGATCGCCTCCTCCCGGCTCGGGCTCGGCTCATCGAGCCAGACCGCGCCGGAGCTGATCAGCTCGGCGCCGTCGATGCTGATCAGGTAGATGGCCAAATGGACGACGGCGAAGATGTCGTCCTCGCCGGAGAAGCTTAGCTCGCGCGCGAACGCCCGCATGTTGGCGTACACGCCTGGGGAAACCGAGTCCTTGACGGACTCGAGCGATGCATCGGGCCCAACGGCCGCAGGCCTCACCATGAGAACCGCGCCGACGCCGCTCGTCAGCATGCGCTTGATGAAGTTGCGATCGTCCACATCGGTAACATCGGGCACGAGATCGTAGCTCGGTACTGCGTTGTACTGGAGCTCGCGCGCCTTGCGGACGAGGCCCTCTTCGAACTCGGCTCTGAGCTCTGGCTGTGCAGAGAGGGTGACCACGGCCGATTTGAGCGTGACGAGGTCTTGTGCCTCTCCGCTCAAACCGAAGCAACAGGCGAAGGCGATGAGAGTGACACGCCTGATCATGGATTCCCCTCAGTCCTCGTAATGCGGAACATGGAGGAGTCCCTCCGTCGGCGCGTCGGGCTTGAACATCTCGTGACAGCCAAAGCAGGTGTCGACGATGCCCTCGCCGGCAGCGTGGAGCGCCCGTTGATCGGACTTCTCCGCGGCAGCGAGCGCTGCCAGTCCGCCATCCGAGAGCTTTCTCGCCCAGTCCTGCCAGGCCGGGTTCGCGACCCAGCCTTTGTCCTGTTGTCCCGTTCCCGCAACGGATATCAGGGTTCCGGATGCGACGAGCTGGATGGCGTGCTGCTCGACGGTCTGCCAGTCGCGTCCCGTCAGTGTTTCCGCGGACGCGGCTTCCCAGATCTCATGAGCCGCGTGATCGACGAGCGCGACCATCAGCGCGTTGATGCTCGTCCTTAGGGGTACGAGATCCGTGTCGTCCGGCTGAGCGACGCTGGAGCCACAGAGAGCAGTCACTACTGTCGCGAGCGCAAAACCAAGACTGCGGACGGTCCTCGACGGTAGCAGAGTCATTTCGGCGCCTCCCCAGCGATTCGCGAGCCAGAAGACGTTGGCGCGCTTGAATGTAGCGGTGAGTCGAGATCGACGGGATACGCACACATACGTATTCCCCGTGGGTTGGCCGGCGCGACAAGAGAGGAGCGCTTCATGGCTGGAGGTCCCCGAGCCACGATGCCGCTGATGACTGAGTTCGCGTACGGCTACGGTAAGCTCGACCGCTTCGACCTGACCCGCACGAGCCGCTTTTTCGCCGCACGCCTCCAGCTCACGCTATAGCTGTGGCGTGACAACCACGTTTCAGCCCGCCACGTCCTCGGCACGCGCCGCCGTGCGCCCTTAGGTCCTGTCGACAGTGCGCCGAAAGTCCTATACCGTGCGGCCGGCGGCCTGTCTATCGTTCGTCGCAACCTCACAACACTTGGCGGACTTGGTCCTATTCATGCGGATTCTGCGATCGCTTGCCCTTTTGCTGTCTGGGAGCCTGTCGTTGATCTGTGCGGCTCAAGAGCCACCAACCGAACCCGCGCTCACGGAGGAGCAACGGACGCGGCTGCTCGAGCGGTTAGCTGACCTCCTCGACGAAGAAGGCCGCCGCATCGGCGATTTCACGGCCGGCGGCGCAGGGTTCCGAGTCGCCGATACCACTTTCGGCACGCTGAATTTCAGCGCGTGGGCGTACGCGCGCTATTTGAATCAGAAGTCGCTCGACGAGACGTATACCGACTCGTTCGGTAGGACCAAGACGCTCGATCTGCGCAACGATCTGCAGCTGAACAAGGTCAATCTGTACTTCAAGGGTTGGATCTACGATCCGAAGTTCTCGTACATGTTTTTCGTCTGGACGCAGAACGCGCAAATGGGCGACGGCGCCCAGATCGTGCTCGGCGGCGGTCTCGACTGGAGTTTCCGCCCGCAGCTCAATATCGGCGCCGGCGTTACGCAGCTTCCCGGAACGCGCAGCTTGCGCGGCACGTTTCCGTATTGGCACCGTGTCGATACGCGCTTGATCGCGGACGAGTATCACCGGCCGAGCTATACGACGGGTTTCTACGTCTACGGCAACCTCGCTAACAGCCTTCAGTACAAGGCTGTGCTCGGCAACAACCTGAGCCAACTCGGCGTCAACGCCGTGCAGCTCGACGCCAATTTCAACACCGTGTCGGCGTCGCTGACGTGGTCGCCACAGGGCGAATACGGGGCGCGCGCCGGCTGGGGCGACTTCGAGTCTCACGAAAAGGTCGTTACGAACTTCGGCATGGGCCTCACACGCAGCCGCGAGGATCGGCAGTCGCAGCCGGCGGAAAACTCGATCGAAAACTCGCAGATTCGCCTGTCGGACGGCACGCGCCTTTTCGAGGAAGATGCGTTCGGGACGGGCGGCAGGGTCAATCGCGCGACGTACCAAATGCTCTCGCTTGATGCGGGCATGAAATACCGCGGCTTCGACGTCTCGGGCGGCTACTACACGCGGTTGGTCGACGACTTCGAAACCGAAGGCGTGATCCCCGTCGAGCAGTTGCACGATTGGGGCTGGCAGATCCAGGCCTCGATGATGGTCGTGCCGCAGACGCTGCAGGTGTACGTCGGTTACTCGAAGATCATGGGCGAGTATGGCGATCCGCGCGATCATGTGATCGGCATCAATTGGTACCCGGCCAAGGAACGGCTGCTGCGCCTCAACACCGAATTCATGTACCTGAAGAACTCGCCGGTCGGTTATCCGTCGGTGCCGATGCTCGTGGGCGGCAACGGCACGGTCTTCATGACGAGCTTGGAAATGGTTTTCTAGGACTCTCAGCGATCAATCAACAAGCGGAAGGGTGAACTCGATGTTTACGAAGCAACTGCCGATTCTCGCGATGGCCTGCGCGGCCATGCTGCTGCCGTCGCTCGCGGATGCCGCGGATCGGCAGGCGCGCCAGTTTCAACGCCTCGTCAACGAGGCTCAGGCGCGGTACAAGGGCCTCACGGAAGGCAAGAACGCCGACTACATCCCGATTCTCACGACCGTGCCGAGCGATCTGTTCGGCGTCGTGATCGTCGACGCCAGCGACGGCAAGGTCTACGCCGCCGGCGACACGGACTACAAGTTCTCGATTCAATCGGTGTCGAAGCCGTTCACGGCCGCCCTCGTCATGGCGCAGCAAGGGCCGGCGGCGATCCGCGAGAAGATCGGCGTCGAGCCGACGGGCTTGCCGTTCAACTCGAGGATGGCCATCGAGCTCTATCCGAAGCAGCGGTCCGTGAACCCGCTCGTGAATGCGGGCGCGATCGCGGCGGTCAGCCTCGTGCAGGCGACGTCGGAGATGGACCGCTGGAACAAGATCATCGACAACTTCAATGGGTACGCAAACGCCCAGTTGACGGTGCTCGAGGAAGTCTACGACTCCGAGTACGAGACGGCGTTCGGCAACCGGGCGATCGCGAATCTGCTGTTCAACTACGGCCGTCTCTACAGCGATCCCGAGGAAGCGATGCGTGTCTATACGCGCGAGTGCTCCGTCGGCGTCAGCGCGAAGGATCTCGGCATGATGGGCGCGACGCTCGCGAACGGCGGCGTGAATCCGGTGTCGGACCGGCGTATGCTGCCGGCCGAGCACGTCCCGGAGCTGCTCGCGATCATGGCCACGGCAGGTTTCTACGATGAGTCCGGCGAGTGGATGTTCACCGCGGGCTTGCCGGCCAAGACGGGCGTCGGCGGCGGTATCGTCGCCGTCGTGCCGGGGCGGTTCGCGATCGCGGCGTTCTCGCCGCGCTTGAACGAGGCCGGCAACAGCATTCGCTCGTTGAACGCGATTCGCGATATCGCGGGCGAGCTCGGAGTCGGGGTCTTCGGCGCGAACCCGAGATAAGGCAAGTCATTCTTTCTTTCTGCAAAGGAGTATTTCGATGCGCACACTTCCGTTGGTCTTGTTGTTGAGTTTGCCCGGCATCGCCGCGGCACAGAGTGCCGACCGCACCGGCACGTGGGAGGCCGGGTTCAAGCTCATGGACACGTCCGGTGAGTTCGTGAACGGCGAGAACGGCTCGTCGCTCGATATCGACAGCGAGCTCGCATGGGGCTTCGCCGCCGGGTACCACCTCAACGAGCATTTCGAGCTCGCTGGCGAGATTACTTGGAGCGATCCAAACTACTTCGCCGAATTCCCGCTCGATCCGTCGAATGTCGTCGTTACGGTCGATGCGGAGCTCGACATTTGGTCCACTGACTTCAAAGCCGTCTTCAACCTGCTCGACCGATCCTTCACGCCGTACGCCGAGATCGGATACGGCTGGACCGTCGTCGATTCGAATATCCAGGATGGAGCGGCCGATACGGGTTGCTGGTGGGATCCCTGGTGGGGCTACATGTGCGCGTCGTTCTACGACACGTACGAGAGCACGATCACTGCGTTGTCGTACGGCGTGGGCCTTCGCTGGGACTTGAGCGATTCGTCGGTGCTCAAGGCCTCGTACGGCATACGCGAGTACGACCTCGATCGAGCCGAGGACCTGGAGCAGGACGCGATCTCCGTCGAGTTTGCCTGGAAGTTCTAGTTCCAGCGGTTGCATGCGGGCCTGGGTAATCGGGGCAGTCGTCTGCGCGGCGTCGGCGGCAATGCCGGCGCGCGCGCAGCGAACCGCTTACGAGGTCAACGACTCGCACTTCCACCTGACGAACTACATTCAGGAAGGCACGGACATCCACCGGTTCCTGGAGATCATGGGCGACACGGTCGGCCGTGTCGCCCTGTTCGGCATTCCGCTACAGCAGACGTGGTCGTACGAGAACTCGGGTGAGTTCAGGCCCACGTATTATCTGCAAACCGACGCGCCGCTCTACTACTACTCGTTCACGGACGCCTACATCGCGATGGCGTATCGCTCGCTCGCACCGCGCGAGCAGGCGCGCTTCGATCCGATGATCACGGGGTTCAACCCCGCCGACATGCACGGCGTCGATCACATCAAGCGCGTGCTCACGACGTTCCCGGGCGTGTTCACAGGGATCGGCGAGTTCACGATCCACAAGGAGTTCGTGTCGTCGAAGGTGGCCGGCGACACGGCGAGCCTCACTGACCCCGCGGTCGACCGCATTCTGGATTTCGCAGCCGAGTCGGGACTCGTCGTGCTGCTGCACAACGACATCGACATGCCGTTCGCGAGAGCGGGCGCGGAGCCCGTGTACCTCTCGCAGACCAAGGACTTGCTGCGGCGGCACGCGAATGCGTCGATCATTTGGGCGCACACGGGGCTCGGCCGCGTGATCCGCCCGACGCAGTCGTCGGCGAGCGCCGACGCGGCCGAGCGCAGCCCCGGTCACCTCGATATCCTCGAGGAGATGCTCGACGATCCGGCGCTCAAGCACGTGAGCTTCGACATCTCGTGGGACGAGGTCGCGAAGTACGTCGTCGCCACGCCCGAGGCGACGCAGCGCACGGCGGCGCTGATCAATCGCCACTCGGACCGGTTCCTGTTCGGCACCGACGAGGTCGCGCCGACCGATCAGCAGCAGTACCTGCGCGTGTACCGTCAGTACGATCCGCTCTGGCGCGCCTTGACTCCCGAAGCGCAGGCCCTCGTGAAACGCGGCAACTACGAGCGCCTGTTCGACGCCGCACGTACACGCGTGCGCGCGTGGGAGCGCAGCCACTCGCCTTGAAGCTATTCCAGCGTGCCGTTCGTCGTCGGCGGCAACGGGACGATGTTCTACGTCAATCTGGAAATGCTGTTTTGATTGGTGGTGATGGGTGGAATCGAACCACCGACCTGCGGGTTATGAATCCGCCGCTCTAACCATCTGAGCTACATCACCACTAAAAACAAAGACTTGCAATACTCTGAGCGCCGGGCTCCGCTCCTCAGAGCGCGCGAAATTCTATCGCAAGTCGTTGATGCTGTGTGAGCGCGGTGTGCATCGGTTTTCCGCAGGTCAGTCGCGATACGCCGCGGCGTGGCTCGCGCTTTGAATTTTTCTAGGGCATGACCGGCGTATCATTGCGCATGAAATTCGAGGGTGGAACGAGGCTCGGGCCGTACGAGATCTTGGCGCTGATTGGCGCCGGCGGCATGGGCGAAGTGTGGAAGGCGCGAGACACGCGCCTCGGCCGATTGGTCGCCATCAAGACCAGCCAGACTGGCTTCAGCGACCGCTTCGAGCGCGAAGCTCGATCGATCGCCGCACTGAACCATCCTCATATCTGTTCGCTGTACGACGTCGGCCCGGATTATCTGGTGCTGGAGCTCGTCGACGGCGAGCCGTTGCGAGGCCCTGTGCCGCTCAAGGAAGCGCTCGCGTTGGCCGAGCAGATACTGGACGCACTCGACGCCGCTCACCGACAAGGCGTTATCCATCGAGATCTGAAGCCCGAGAACATTCTGCTGACTAAGAGTGGCGTGAAGATTCTCGATTTCGGGCTCGCGAAGATCGAGCGCCCCGCTCGTGCGGCTGAGCGCAGTGAGGTGTTGACCGAGGCCGCGTCCCGGACGGCCGAGGGCTCCGTGGCGGGCACGCTGCCGTACATGTCACCGGAGCAGATCGAAGGCCATGACGCCGACGCGCGCAGCGACGTGTTCGCGTTCGGAGTCGTGCTGTACGAGTTGATCGCCGGCAGACGGCCGTTCGTGGGTAAGACGCAGACGGGCCTCATCGCGTCCATTCTCAAAGAGGAGCCGCCGCCGCTCGGCGATCTAAGACCAGCAACGCCGTCGGGCGTCGTGGCCGTCGTAAAAACGTGCCTCGAGAAGGACCCCGAGAAGCGCTGGCAATCGGCGCGTGAAGTCAGGCACGCGCTGAAGTGGACCGCAGCGGAACCATTGTCTCCAACGCCGGCTCGATCGGTTCGTCCGTGGCAGGGCGTGGCCGTGCTGACGACACTCGTCGCACTCGGGATCGGCGGTTGGATGTCCTGGCCTGCGGCGCCGAGTCCGGTCAGCCGGTTCGAGGCGTCAGTCCCCAACAATGTCACGTCCGGTGATCAGGTGTCGGTATCGCCTGACGGTCGCAGGCTGGTCGTCACCGCGGGCGATGGTTTATGGATCCGCGATTTCAGTGGGTACGAATGGCAGCGCTTGCCCGGCACAGTGGGCAGTTCGACACCATTCTGGTCTCCCGACGGCCGTTACCTCGGTTTCACCGTCGGACGTCAGCTCAGAAGGCTGGACATGACAGGCGGTCCGCCGGAAACGTTGGCCACGCTTGCGAGTGACGGGGGCGGATCGGGTAGCTGGAACCTGAACGGCGACATCGTCTTGGGGAGCTGGGGCGGCGGCTCGGGTGGTCCGCTGTGGAAGGTGTCGCGGACGGGTGGTGGCGCTACGGCGCTGACGCAGGTCGACGTCTCGCGCGGTGAGCTCTACCACACGTGGCCCACGTTCCTGCCGGACGGCTCGAGCTTCTTGTACTTCCGTTCCGGACCGACTGACGTGGCGGGCATGTACGTGGGATCGCTCGATGCCGCGCCTGCGGAGCAATCAAGCCAGCGGATTTTTCCGAGCACGACGCCGGCGATCTATGCGAACGGCCACGTGTTCTTTCTGCGAGGCAGCACGCTGATGGCGCAGCCGTTTGACGCGCGCCGCCTGCAGCTCGAGCGCGATGCGGTGCCTGTGGCCGAAGATGTCGAGATCACTTGGTTCTCGACCGGGGTTTTTGCCGTTTCTGACAGCGGGGCGCTTGCCTATCGGCCTTCGTCGGCAATCGGAACGTTTCAGCTCACGTGGTCCGATCGGCAAGGAGAAACCCTCAGCACGATCGGACCGCTGAGCACGGACGAGAGTGTTGCCTTGTCTCCCGATGGAACGCGTGCCGTCGTGAAGGATTCCCCGTACGGCGTGCCCGGCGACCTTTGGACGCTCGATCTCGCGAGCGGCGCACGAACGCGTCTTACGCTCGATAGGAACGCCTATTCGCCGGGTGTGTGGTCTCCGGACGGCACCCTCATCGCTTTCGCGGCCGGCGATTCCGGCGATACGTTGTACGCGAAGGCTGCCTCTGGGCTTGGCGGCGCGCGGGAGCTTTTGAAGGAGCCGGGGTTGCGGCATTACGCAACGAGTTGGTCGCGCGATGGTCGGTTTCTGCTCTATCACACCGAGAATGCTCCGAACAGCGGCTATGACCTGTGGGCGTTATCCATGGATAGTGGCCGACCCCACTTGTTGCTGGGAGAGGCGTTCAACGAGTGGGCGGGCACCTTCTCGCCTGATATGCGCTGGGTTGCGTATTCTTCCTTGGAAGCGGGCGGATCAGAAATTTATGTCCGTCCCTTTCTTGTTTCTGCACCCAACGCAGAGCCTGCGGTGGGAGAGCGCAAGTGGCAGATCTCGGAGGGCGGCGGAAACTGGGCGTTGTGGCGCTACGATCGGGAGATAGTCTTCAACAACTTTCCGACGGAGAGGGCCGCCTTCGCCGTGCCGGTCGACACCAGCGGTGACGATTTGCAGAAGGGTGTTCCGCAGCGCCTCCAGCCTGTGTGGGTCAACAGCACCAGGGCGGACTCTACTGCGGACGGCCAACGCTTCCTGATCGCCGTGCCGCAGGTTCAAGGAACGGACCGAGCGTCGATCCGAGTCGTGCTGAACTGGCCGGCGCTGTTCGCGCGTTAGCGATCGGCTCTAACGAGGTATAGCGGACGAGCGGATTTTCGGCGTCGGCGGGCGCTGTTGCTCGTCCCAGTGCGCGATGATCCGCGGGATCTCGGCGGGCGGGACAGGCGTGCTGATGAAGTAGCCTTGCGCGAAATCCGTGCCGAACTTGCCGAGCTGCTCGAGCGTCGCTCGGTCCTCGACGCCTTCGGCGCAGACGGTGAGATTCAGCTTGTGCGCGAGCGAGATCAGCGCGTCGACCATGATCGACGCCTCTTTGGACTCGATGATCCGGCCGACCAACGATCGGTCGATCTTCATCTCGTTGAACGGCATTCGAAAGAGCTGCGTCAACGACGAGTAGCCGATGCCGAAGTCGTCGATCGCGAGGCCGATGTTCTTGATGCGCAACCGCGTCAAGATATCGAATGCATCGGGAGTCTGCTCGAGCATCCCGGTTTCGGTGATCTCGAGCGCGAGCGCACTCGGGTCGACGGACTGCTCGACGAGCATCCTCTCCAGGCGATCGGGAAGCGCGATGTCGGAGATCAACGTCGCCGAGACGTTGACCCTGAGACCGACTCGAATCCGCTGCGCCTCCCATCCCTTGAGTTGCTCGATTCCGCGGCTGAGCACGAAGTCCGTCATGGCGCGGCTCAAGCCGTGCGCCTCGCCCATCGACACGAAAGAGTCCGGCGCCAGCAACCCGCGGACCGGGTGATTCCAGCGCAGCAGTGCTTCGACGGCTACGACATCCCACGTGTTGTCGGCGAAGCGCCGAATGATCGGTTGATAGTAGACGACGAGCTCGCCATTCGTGATCGCTTGCTCGAGGTCCGCAGGCGTCAACGGGCGAATCGCAGCGTGCGCTTTCTCGAAGCGGGCCAGAAGCTCGTCGGGGTCGAAGGGCTTTTGTAGTGTTCCGACGACCGACAGACCGCGGCGCAATCCGTACTGTTCCGCCGACGCGATCGTCCGCTCGTCCATCCCCGTGATGAGGAAGATCTTCGCCGCGCACTGGATGTCGGCGAGGTAGCGCAGGGCGCTGACGCCGTCTTCTTCGGGCATCTGCAGGTCGAGGACGACGACGTCCGGTTTCGAGCTCTCGACGAGCTCGCGGAGTCGGCTCGAAGCGCCCGACGACACCGTGTGGAACCCCGCTCGCACGGCGATCGCGCAGATCGTCTCGACGATCTCTTGGTCATCGTCGAAAGCGAGGAGCACTGGATCGCGCTGTGCCATCGTCAAAAAGCCCTGTTCCGATGCCCCGCGCCGAGGGGAGTCGGTCGCTCGGCCGCGAGTAGAAGCATTGCAGAAGGCGCGGCGCGAAAACGCGGGCCGTGTCACAAAACAGGTAGTTCTGTGCGCAATGCAAACAAACAGCTGCGCGCAAGGGGACCGCCGCAGTGCGCTCGGGCGCTAACTTCTCAATGCCGAGGCAGCCGTGTAGACTCGCGGCCGACTGGAGCTATCTGCGAAACAGCTTCGGCTGCCATACCTAGAAGACAGAGAACGAGTGTGACGGACACTGCCGGCGAGCCTGCGTTGCCCTCAGAGGACACGCTACATGCTGTCCTCGCGTTCTATCGGCTGTCCCGCGGTCTGAGACACGCTGACTTGGTTCGCGATCTCACTTGGGAGCGATTGAGCACGCTCAGCGTCGTCGCTCGCCGGGAGCCGGTGTCCATCTCGGAGCTTTCGGTCGCCGAGGAAGTGACGGCGCCGACGATCTCGCGCACCGTCGCGGCGCTCCAGAATCAAGCGTTGGTCCGTTGTGTCGCGAATCGTGACGACGGCCGCTCGGTGCTCGTGTCGAGCACCGCGAAGGGACGCGCGACGCTCCAGAAGGGCATGGCGCGCACGCTGGAGCAACTCGCCGAGCTGCTTGGGCGGCTCGATGCCGCAGAGCTCGAGGCGCTGGCCAACGTCATCGGCCAGGCGCGCGACTCGAAAAACCCGCGCTGACGCCCTCGGGCCTACTCGAGCCCGGCCGCGCGCGCTTGCTCGCGCCCGAGAACGGCCTGATCTCGATCTCCGTCGCCGTGCGCAACGGCTCCGAGCAGCCGGTCGCGATAGACGTTGTGGCTCGGCATCGGGACGCGCGCGAGATCCGCGGCCGCGGCGATGAGGTTGGCATCCTTGAGCCCGACATGGATCGGTGAGCCGACCTGATCGTAGCTCTCGTCGACCATCTTCTGGCCGTACACCTTGTACGCGGTTGCCGCGAACAGACCTTCCGTCATGACGTCCTGGAAGACCTGCGGAGCGACGTCGTATTTCCGCACGAGCGCGAAGCCTTCGGCCATCGCGACCATCGCGCAGCCGAGCACGGCGTTGTTGGCGAGCTTGATGGCCGTCGCCGACTCGGGCTTGACGCCCGCGGCAAATATTCGCTTGCCCATCGATTGGAGCAGCTCGTTGCAGCGCGCGACGGCCTCCGCGGGACCGCCGACGACGATGCCGAGCTGGCCCGACGCCGCGAGATCGGGCCGGCCGAGCACGGGCGCCGCGACGAGCGTCTGACCGGCCTCGCGATGCCGCGTTTCGAGCTGACGCACGACGGCGACGCCGTGCGTGCCCATCACGAGATGGATCGCGCCTTTCGCCAACGATTCGCAGAGCCCGCGCG
This sequence comes from uncultured Gammaproteobacteria bacterium, assembly GCA_963714705.1. Taxonomy (GTDB): domain Bacteria; phylum Pseudomonadota; class Gammaproteobacteria; order Steroidobacterales; family Rariloculaceae; genus FEN-1219. The sequence goes on along the minus strand of CAVQPJ010000013.1, from coordinate 588,563 downwards.
CTCCGAAAGCAACTTGAGTGACGGCGGCGTCCTCGACGAGCATCGTCACGACGATGTCGCTGCGCGCCGCGAGCTCGGCCACGGACCCCGCCGCGCGTGCGCCCGCCGCGGTTAGCGACGCGGCCTGCGCAGGGAATTGATCGAACACCCAAAGATCGTGGCCCGCATCGAGCAGGCGGCGGGCCATTCCTTGTCCCATGCGGCCGAGGCCGACGAACCCTACTTTCATGTGTTCCCCGAGGAGGCGTGTGCAACGAGAAGGGGGCGACTTTGACGCGCGGGCGAGCGCGTTGCAAGCAACCGCCCGCGTTCTGTCTCGTTGCGCTTGCCAGCGTGGTCGCGAGGGAGTCAACTGAGCGTCGCATCCGTGCGTTGACCGATGAGAATGAAAAGAACGAGAAGCAGCGCGGTGGTCGTCGCCCTTGCCCTCTCGCTGGCGGCGTGCGGGGGCGGGTCGGGACGCGATTCACCCGCTCCGGCTCCGGCTCCGCCGGCGCCGCCGCCCACCGGGATCACCAAGCCCGAGGCGTTCCGCTTCCTCAATCAGGCCACGATGGGCGCGACGCACGCCGAGGCCGACCGCGTGATCGCGCTCGGCTACGAAGGCTGGATCAACGAGCAGCTCGCGCGGCCGGCGTCGCTCGAGCTGCCGCATCTTCAATCCATTCAGCCGCCGCCGACCAACATCCAAGACCTGCATCGCGATCGCACCGATGTGTGGTTTCGCCACGCGGTCAATGGGCCCGACCAGCTACGGCAGCGCGTAGCGTTCGCGCTGTCCGAGATCATGGTCGTGTCGCAAGTCGGCGCGCTCGCCAACTTGCCGTACGCCGTCGCGTCGTACCACGACCTGCTCGCGACGCGCGGCCTCGGCAACTTCCGCGATCTCGTCGAGGCCGTCACGCTGCATCCGGCCATGGGCGTGTACTTGAGCATGCTCGGCAACCAGAAGCCGAATTTACAAGGCACGATCCGCCCTGACGAGAACTACGCGCGCGAGCTCATGCAGCTGTTCACGATCGGGCTCGTCGAGCTCAGCGTCGACGGCACGCCGCGGCTCGACGCCATGGGCCAGCCGATCCCGACCTATTCGCAGCCGATCATCGAAGGCTTCGCGCACGCGTATACGGGGTGGACCTACGCTGGCGCACCGAGCTTCACGCAGGCGCGGCCGACGGCGCAGAACCAAGTGCAACCGATGCAGCTCTACCCGCCGTTCCACGACACGGGTCCGAAGGTCGTGCTCGGCGGCATCACGATTCCGGCGGGGCAGAGCGGCGCGCAAGATCTCGCCGCGGCGCTCGACAGCATTTTCGCGCATCCAAACGTCGGGCCGTTCATCGCGCGACGCCTGATCCAACGGCTCGTCACGAGCAACCCGTCGCCGGCGTACGTGAGCCGCGTCGCGCAGCGCTTCAACGACAACGGCCGCGGCGTGCGCGGCGATCTTGCGGCCGTCGTGACCGCGATCTTGCTCGATGCGGAAGCTCGTTCGACGCCGACGCGCACGACCGGCAAGCTCAAAGAGCCGCTGCTGCGGCTCACGCAACTCTGGCGCGCGTACGGCGCGAAGGCGGCGAACGGTAGCTACGCGGCGTTCAACAATCCGAGCACGCAGCTCGGCCAAGGGCCGCTGCAGGCCAATTCGGTGTTCAATTTCTTCAGTCCGTCCTACGCGCCGCCCGGCGAGATCCGCGATTTGGGGCTCGTGGCGCCCGAGCTCGAGATTGCCACGGAGTACCAGAACACAGTGCTCACCAACCGGCTGCGGCTCTATGCGTTCCGCAATTCGAGCACGCCGGGGCTCACCGACACCGACATCGTCATCGACATCGCCGCCGAGGTGGCCGTGGCGGCCGATACCAACGCGCTCGTCAGTCTCGTGACCGACAAGCTGCTCGCGGGCCAGGTGTCGGCGACGCTACGCGCCGAGATGGTCAATCTCGTGGGTCGTTACGGGGCCGTGAACGCGACCGACCTCCAGAACCGCGCGGCGCAAGCCGTGTACTCCGTCGTCACGTCGCCCGAGTACGCGTTGCAGCAGTGAGGGAGCGCATCGCATGCCGTTGAAACCACCGACCCGTCGGGATTTTCTGTGCGTCGCCGGCACGAGCGCGGCGAGCCTGTTGCTCGCGCGGCCGCACGACGCCATCGCCCAGATGGTCGGCGGATCCGGCCCGTTCACCGACTATCGCGCGCTCGTGTGCCTGTTCCTATTCGGCGGCAACGACTCGTTCAACGTGCTCGTGCCGCGTAGCACGGCCGAATGGAGCGCCTACGCCGCGTCGCGGCAGAACTTGGCGGTTCCGCAGACCGATCTTCTGCCCATCAATCCGCTGAACCCCGATGGCGCGCAGTACGGCGTGCATCCGTCGATGCCGGGGCTGCAAACCCTGTTCGAGGGAGGGCAAGCGGCCTTCGTCGCAAACGTCGGGCCGTTGCTCGCACCGACGACGAAGCAGCAGTACAACAACAAAGAAGTGCCGCTGCCGCCGCAACTGTTCTCGCACAACGATCAGCAAGATCAGTGGCACGCGCTGCGCGGGCGCACGTTGAGCGATACCGGCTGGGGCGGTCGAATGGCCGATCTCATTCGCTTGAACGTAGCGAACCAGCAGCTTGCGACCAACGTCTCGTTGGCCGGTAACACGCTGTTCCAGTCCGGCGACGACACCGTGGCGTACACGATGGGCGCGACGGGGCCGACGCCGTTCCAGGGGTTCGGCGCGACGGGTTTCGCACTCGAGCAGCGGCGCGCCTTCGAGCGCATCATCGGCGCGAGCTACGATTCGATCTACGCGCGTGCGTTCGCCGAGGTGCAGCAGCGCGCAGTCCAGACGGCGGACCGCGTGACGACGGCGATCGGTTCGCCAAACCAGTTACCTTTCACGACGGTATTCCCCACCTCGCCGCTCGGCCAGCAGCTCCAGACCGTCGCGCGCTTGATCGCGGTGCGCGGGCCACTCGCGATGCAGCGGCAGATCTTCTTCGTCTCGACGGGCGGCTTCGACAGCCACGACGATCAACTGATCAATCAACCGAATCTGCTGAGCAATATCAGCGCGTGCCTGGCGGCGTTCTACGCCGCGACCGTAGAGCTCGGCGTCGCCAACGCTGTCACGACGTTCACGCAGTCGGACTTCGGCCGCACGCTCACGTCGAACGGCGATGGCACCGACCACGCCTGGGGCGGAGTGCAGATCGTCGTCGGCCAGTCCGTGCGTGGACGGCAAATCGTCGGCCGCTATCCGAGCCTCGCGCTGAACGGCCCCGACGACGTGGGTGGCGGCCGCATGATTCCCGGCGTGTCCGCGGATCAGTACGCCGCAACGCTCGCGCGCTGGTTCGGCATCGCCGACGTCGAGCTATCGCGCGTGGCGCCGTACATCGGCAACTTCGCCCAACGCGACCTCGGCTTCATGATCTAGGCGTGTACGACTCCGGTACGAGCTTGAAGCTCTTGCGGGTCCTCGTGCGATAGGTCGAAAAGCCGCGGCGGTCCAACGTCAGGACGGTGTTGAGCCGTAGGGCATCCGCTAACAGCACCAACGTAGCGTCCGCGTAGTCCATCGGTGTGTCGCCGTAACGCTCCATGAGGGCGGCGGCAGCCTTGAGCTCGTTAGGCTGCGCGAGGTCGTAGACCAGGGTGTTACTTGCGCCAACAAATTCAGCCAGCAGCGTTGGCCCGTGCGCGGTGTCGCTCAGCAAGAACATCGCCTCGGTGATGACGGCGCCGCTCGTCACGAGCCGCCCTCGGAACTCGTCGAGCGCGCCGGCCACGCGAGTGTGATCGCGATCGGCTGCATCGAGGTAGGCGACGAGGGGTCCGGTGTCGAGCAACCACGCGCTCACGGACGCCAGTTGCGCGCTTTGATGCGCCGCTGCCAGTCGTTGTTCGGCTCGCCCACGCGCAGGCCGCCGCGCAGTCGGCCGATGCGCTCGGCGAGCGGCCGTTCGTTCAGGGCGCTCTCGAGGATTTCTCGGATAACTTCTGAGACTGTTTTGCGTTCTCTGTCGGCGCGTTTCGTCAGTGCTTCCCGAAGCGCGGCGTCCACACGGATTGTCACGGTGTTACTCATGTCGTACATCGTAAGACAGCCTCCACCAGACGGGCAACGATAGCCATCTCGGTTTCTTGGTAATGCGTGGAGAATCAGGCGCGGCGACGTGCGAGGTAGTTTCCCCACCCGGCCGCGGGCCGTTTCGGCCGGTTGTCTTGCGCGAAGCGGCGGGTCTACTATCGGGCAAACAGTCGCCGGTCCTCGCGGCACCGCGCCGCTCGTTCTCGACAGGAGCTTCGAGGTAAATCCATGCGTGCATCAGCGAGATCGACGACAGCGGCATTTCTGCTAGTGGCGTCGGCCGCACCGCTCGCGGCGCAGCAGCAGGTGCCGTTTCGTAACGACATTCCCGTGGCGCCGCAAGGGATCAGCGAGCGCCCGCTGCCCGCGCAACCCGTGCGCTACGAGACCGCCGAAGGCCAGAACATCGAGGTCACCGTCGTCACGCGCGGCCTCGCGCGGCCGTGGAGTCTCGCCTTCGTCGCGAACGACACGATCCTCGTCACCGAGCGCGCCGGAACGCTGCGCGTGATTCGTGCGGGCAAGCTCGACGCAGAGCCCGTGGCCGGCGTGCCGGCGGTGCGAGCCGAGGGGCTCGCGGGGCTCATGGACATCGCGCTGCATCCGGACTTCGCAACCAACGGCTACGTGTATCTCGCCTACAGCAAACCGATCAGCGCCGACGATACCGCGGTCGCGATCGCGCGCGGCCGCTGGGACGGGCGCGCGCTGCGCGACACCAACGACGTGTTCGTCGCCGGCGCGGAGACGACGGGCGGCGCGCGCATGGCATTCGGCGGCGACGGCATGCTGTACGTGTCCGCGGGCGGAGGGGGCGACAGCCATCCGCAGGATCCCGGCAGCCACGGCGGCAAGGTGCTGCGGCTCACGCCGGCCGGCCGCGTGCCGCCCGACAATCCATTCGTCGGCCGCGCCGGCTACAAGCCGGAGATCTTCACGCTCGGCCACCGCAGCACGCTCGGGCTCGCTGCGCATCCCGGCACCGGCAAGATCTGGCAAGTCGAGATGGGGCCGAACGGCGGCGATGAAGTCAACATCCTCGAGCCCGGCGGCAACTACGGTTGGCCGCTCGTGAGCTTCGGTCGCACGTATCCCGGCCCGCGTCAGTCGCAGCACTTTCAACAGGACGGCTTCATCGATCCCGTCGTGTTTTGGGTGCCGTCGATCTCGACGTCGGGGCTCGCGTTCTACACCGGCGAAGCGATGCCGAAGTGGCGCGGCGACATTTTCGTCGGCGGCATGCGCTACGGCGAGATTCCGAACACGGGCAGGCTCGAGCGCATTCTCATCAACGAGAACCTCGAAGAGCTGCGCCGCGAGCCGCTGCTCGTCGAGCTGCGGCAGCGCATCCGCGACGTGCGGCAAGGGCCCGATGGCCTGCTGTATCTCCTGACGGATTACGCCGAAGACGCGGCGCTGCTGCGTATCGCGCCTGCGCCGTAGCGCAGCGCGCGCACGCGGTCAGTCGATGATGGCTTGCCGCACGGCGTTCTCGAACGCCTGCCGCGCGGGGCCGCCCTGGCCGCCCTGGATGAAGTAGATCGAGACGAGCTCCTCGGCGGGCTCGATCCAATGAGCAACGCCGCTGCCGCCGGGCCAGCTGATGGCGCCCTTCGACACGGCGAGATCTGCGGCAATCGGGTCGAGGACGACCTGCATCCCGAGCCCGAAGCCCATGCCGCGCGCCGGCCGCCCGAACTGGCCGTTGACCATGTCGCCCGTGTGATTGGACGTCATCATCTCCACGGTGCGCGGCCCCAGCAATCGCTTGCCGTCGAGCTCGCCGCGGTTCATCAGCATCTGCGCGAACTGAAGATAATCCTCGACGGAGGCCGAGAGCCCGCCCGCGCCGGAGAAATAGACCACGTTCGACAAGTCGCGCGGGGTCGCCTCGAGCTTGCCGTCGCGCCGCGCGTGCACGGCTGCGAGGCGCTCCGCTTGCCGGCCCGTGTAATAGAACGAGGTGTCGGGCATGTCGAGGGGCTCGAAGATGCGCTCGCGCAGGAACTCGTCGTACGGCTGCCCTGATGCGACCTCGACGATGCGTGACAGCACGTCGAAGCCCGCGAGCCCGCTGTAACGCCACAGCGTGCCGGGCTGGAAATCGAGCGGCACGGCGCCGAGCTTCGGGATGTACGTGGCGAGCGTGTCCTGCGGCGCGCGCTGCGCGGTCTGGCCCGCCGCGCGCTGGCCAATGCCGCCGCTCAAGAGCCCCGAGCCGTGCGTCAAGAGATCGCGCGACGGTGATGGGTCGCGTCGCAGGCACCAGATCGAACGCGCCTTCGGCGCCGCCCGGCTTTGCGACGGCGACTTGCGCCGGCGCCGCGAACTCCGGGATGTAGCGCGACACGGGATCGTTCAAGCGAACGTCGCCGCTCTCGACGAGCATCAGGATCGCGACGGCCGTGATCGGCTTCGACGACGAGGCCAGACCGAAAATGGCGTCGGTGCGCATCGGCGTGCGCTTCGCGATGTCGGAATAGCCGTACGCTTCGAAGTGCACGATCCGGCCGCGCCGCGCCACGAGCGTCACCACGCCCGCGATCTCGCCGGCATCGATGTGCTTTTGCATCGCGGGGCCGATGCGCGCGAGCCGTTCCGACGAGAGACCGACGTCCTCGGGCTTGGCCGTCGGCAGCGAACCGGCCAGCGTGGCGCCGGGCCAAGCGGCAGCGAGAATGGCGACGCTGCCGACGAGCGCGGCGGCGAGCTTGGACACGATCGACATTGGAATCCCCCGGTTATCGTTTCCGGGCATGGTAACGCAGCCTCCCGCGGAGGGGCCGCGCTGCGCGGCCTCTTGGCAAAACTCGTGACAGCGCTGCGTCGGAGCCCCTATGCTCTTCCGTTGTCACAACGAAGCCGTCCACCGGGGGATCACGTCATGAAACGCTCGTTGCCGCTTTTGTCGACCGCCGTCTGCTCCGCCGCCGCTGCGATTCCGCTGTTCGTCGGGGCGCCTGCATACGCGGCCACCGCTTGCGCCGATCTTGCGAAGCTGGCGCTGCCGGAGACGAAGATCACGACGGCCGAGCGCGTGCCGGCCGGCGACTTCAAGGCGCCGGGCGCGCAGCAGCCGCTCAAGGTGCCCGCGCTGTGCCGTGTGGCGGGCACGGTCTCGCCCGCGATCAACTTCGAGGTATGGCTGCCGGAAGGCGCCGCGTGGAACGGCCGGTTCCAAGCCGTCGGCGGCGGCGGGCTCGCCGGCATCATCAGCTATCCCGCGATGGCTGAAGCCGTGCGCGGCGGCTACGCCTCTTCGTCGACGGACACGGGTCACGTGGCGACCGACACGGCTTGGTTGTACGACCGGCAGCGCGTCATCGATTACGGCTATCGCGCGATCCACGAGATGACGGTCAAAGCGAAATCCGTCATCGAAGCGCACTACGGGCGAGCCCCCGAATACTCGTATTTCAACGGTTGTTCGACGGGCGGCCGGCAGGGGCTCATGACGGCGCAGCGTTACCCCGACGATTACGACGGTATCGCGTCGGGTGCGCCCGTGTTTCGCTTCACGAACCTGCACATGGGCCAGCTCTGGACCGCGCACGCGACGCTGAAGAAGCCCGGCGCCGTGCTCACGCGCGAAGATTTTGCGCGCGTCGGTGAAGCCGCGGTGGCGCAGTGCGATGCGCATGACGGCGTCAAGGACGGGATCATTGCCGATCCTCGTACGTGCAACTTCGAACCCGCCAAGCTGCAAGGTTTCCGGCCCGAGCAGATCGAGGCGCTGAAGCTGATCTATCAGGGCGCCGTGAATCCGCGCACGGGCGTGCAGATCTATCCCGGGCTCGAGCCCGGCGGCGAGGGCGCGCAACCCGGCAACCCCGGCTGGGCGATGATCATGAACGGCCAGGGGCCGTTCGCGATCGACAACGCCGTGATCGGCGGCATGGGCTTCGGCAATCCGACCTGGGATTGGAAGACGTTCGACTTCGACTCCGACGTCGCGCTCGTGAACTCGAAGCTGTTCGGTGTGCTGAACGCCGTCAATCCCGACTTGCGCGATTTCAAGAACGGCGGCGGCAAGCTGATCGTCTGGCACGGCTGGAACGATCCAGGTGTGATGCCGCAACAGACGCTCGACTATTTCGATAGCGTCGTCGAATACGCGGGCAAGGCGACCGGCGGCGACGGCGCCGCGTTCACGGACGAGTACGTGCGGCTCTTCATGCTGCCCGGCGTCGGCCATTGCCGCGGCGGCGTCGGCCCCGATCAGGTCGACTGGATGGCATCGCTCGCCGGCTGGGTCGAGAAGGGCACGAAGCCCGCGACGATCACGGCGACTTCGATGCGCGACGGCAAGGTCGCGATGACGCGGCCGCTCTGCCCGCATCCGCAGGTCGCGCGCTACAAAGGCCGCGGCGACGCGAACGATGCGGCGAGCTTCGAGTGCGCCGCGCCGCGCTGAGCGGCCGTGTGCAATCGAATCCGTTAGCGGAGAGCGGCAAGCCGCTGTTCTTTCCCGTCGAGAGTCCCGGCTCCACCGGTTTGGCGGCGCCGCCGGCTCGGCGCGCCGAGGCCGTGCGCGTCTGTGGCCGCTCCCTGAGCGTGATGCAGAAGGAGGCGCTCGTCGTCACGTCGCGCTCGCCTGTCGCTTGGCGACTCGCGAGCGACGAGGGCGCGTATCTCGCGGGTCTCGACGAGGCGCCGTGCCCGCTATCGTTCTTCACGACGGGCATGGTGTGCTCGTACATGACCCAGCTCCTCGCGCTCGCTGTCAAGCGGCGAATCGCGATCGGCCGCATCCGGCTCGTGCTCGACAGCTACTACACGATGACGGGCTCGGCGCTCAAGGGCACGATGACGGCTGGGGCGAAGCCCCCCGCGTTGACGGTCGAGTCGGACAGCGACGCGGGCAACGACGAGTTGACCGCGCTCGCGCGTGACGCAGCCGCCGCGGCGCCCGTCAACGGGCTGCTGCGGGCCTCGTTGCGCAGTCGGTTCTCGCTGACACGCAACGGCAGCGCCGTCTCCGGAGCACGCGTAGCCGCAATCGAGGGAGCAACCGAGCCGGATCCGGCCGCGTATTTCGTTGGCGCCGAGCCCCGGGCCGGCACTTGGTCGAGCGTGGTGCGACGCGCGGGCAAGACGCCTCGGCTCGCACACACGGTTACGCTCGCGAACGACAGCCTCGCGGAGCAGCAGAGCCGTCTCCTGCACGTGCGCGGCATCTGCACGCGGCGCGCGGACGGTCTGCTCGAGGTCGAGCAGCATCTCTACAACCCGCACGGCTCGATCTTTCGCTTCTTGTGCGACGACGCAACGGACGGCCGTCGCGCGCCGGATGCATCGAGCTACGTCGCCGCCGGGATCGCGTTTTGCTTCATGACGCAGTTCGGGCGATACGCCGCGATCGCCAAACGCAAGCTCGAGCACTGCCGTGTGACGCAAGATCTGCACTGGTCGCCGGGCGCGGGGGCTGCGGCTGCCGGCGAGGGGCAGGCCGAGCCGGTCGAGACACATGTCTTCGTAGACTCCCCCGAGGACGATGCCTTCGCGCGCACCCTGCTCGAGATGTCCGAGCAGACCTGCTTCCTGCACGCACTCTGTCGTACCGCTTTGCGAACCGAAGTGACCGTGCGGGAGTACCCGCGGGATGCAGCGCTGCCCGAAGCTCGCGCGCCGGCAGTCATTACATAATCACGTCTGCACCGTGTCCGGGGCAGGATTCCAGTGTGGTCTCGCGGGCGAGCTTACGTTACATTCCGCCCCGGTCCCTCAACAAAAACAATCCAAGGGGCGCTTCCGATGCTCGGCCGAAAACACCTGCTGTCCGGCAGTGTCTTTGTCGTGGCGTTGCTGGTCAGTCAGCCGTCGTTCGCCGTCCGGCTCAACTCTTTGGTCCTCGACGCCGCGCCGCTGAACCCGGCGTTTCAAGGCGCGACGTTCAACTACAGCGCCGCCGTTGCGGCCGGCGTCGCGCAAGTGCGAGTCACGGCGACGCCCGCGGGCTTCGGCTCGACGGTCAGGGTCAACGGCGTGCGAGTGACGAACGGCGTGCCGAGCGCGCCGATCGCGTTGCTGCCGGGACCGAACACGATCCGCATCGCCTCAACGGGGCGCGCGAGTTGGTGGAGCCCGGTCACGACGGACACCTACACGGTCACCGTCACGCGCGCGAGCAACGCGTCACCGCCCGTCATCAGCGGCATCGGCGCGACGCCGACCGATGCCGCGTTCCGCACGCCGGTCGTTCTGTCAGGCTCCGCTACTGACACCGAAGACGGCGATCTCTCGAGCTCCTTGTCATGGTCGTCGAGCCTCAGTGGGGCGTTGGGCTCCGGCGCGATCGTGACCGCCGCGCAGCTCGCCGCCGGCGCACACACCATCACGGCAACGGTCACGGACTCCGGCGGAGCGTCGGTGTCGGCGAGCTTGATTGTGACGATCACGAACGAAGCGCCGACGATCGACTCGGTCGCGGCCTCCGCGACGACCGTGGAGCAGGGCACTGCCATTACGTTTTACGGAGTCGCCACGGACGTCGAAGACGGCGACGTTTCGGGGTTGCTGCGTTGGTCCTCCGATCTCTCCGGCGCGCTCGGCACGGGGGCCATGTTGACGACGGTCGCGCTGTCGATCGGAGTGCACACTGTTACGGCTGCGGTTACGGACGGCGCCGGTGCTAGCGCCTCACGCTCCCTCGAGGTCCAAGTCGAGCCGCGCAGCGGCAGCTCGGGCACGCAGCCGAACATCCTGCTGATCGTCGCCGACGACCTCGGCGCGGAATCATCGGTCTTGTATCCGCAGTTGGCCGGCAACAGCGGGCAGGTCGCGATGCCGAACATTCAGGCGCTGGCCGCGCAAGGAGTCGTCTTCGACACCGTGTGGGCGACGCCAGTGTGCTCACCGACGCGCGCGGCGATCATGAGCGGACTGTACGGTCATCGCACCGGAGTCACGAACGTCGGTTTGGTGCTTCCCACCGCAACGACGACGTCGATGTTCGAATATTTGGCGCAGTCGAGCCCCGCTCGTTACGACATGGCGGCGTTCGGGAAGTGGCACCTCGGCGGCAACTTGGGCATTCAGCACGTGCGCGACACCGGTGTCCCCGAGTTTCGCGGCTTCTTGAGCGGCGGCGTCAGCGACTATTTCAATTGGAATACGGTCACGATCGACGGCAGCGTGGCCAACGTCCGCACCTACTCGACGACGGCCTTGACGGACTATGCGATCGAGTTCATCGCGAGCCATCGGCAGGAAGCGCCGTCGGATCCGTGGTTCCTGTATCTGCCCTACAACGCGCCGCACGGCACGGGTGCGAGCACCGGGTTCCAAGTCCCGCCCGCGAACCTGCATTCGGTCAACGTGGGCGCGCTACAGCCGGGCGACATCGCGAATACCATTCCCGTCTACAAGGCGATGATCCAGGCGCTCGATACGGAGATCGGCCGCTTGCTGGCGGCGATCGGCCCCGTCGGAACGCCCGAGCGCGACAACACGGTCGTCATCTTCATCGGCGACAACGGCACACCGGCGGCCGTCAAAGATGCCGGCGCCCGTGTTCGCGGCTCGAAGTCCGGCATTTACGAGGGCGGCATTCGCGTGCCCCTCGTGGTCGCCGGGGCCGGCGTCGACCGCCGGGGGGAGCGCGACGCCGCGCTCGTCGCGTCGAGCGATCTCTACGCGACGATCGCGGAGCTCAGCGGCATCCCCGTCAGTCAAGTCAACAACAGCTACAGTTTCGTGCCGTTGCTGAAGACGGTGGGCGCGAGCAGCGGCCGCACGACGTCGTTCAGCGAGCTGTGCAACGGAGCGCAGGCGTTCTACGCCGTCCGCAACGATCGCTACAAACTGGCCTACAACAACGGGACGTGGCAACTGTACGACCTCGTCAGCGACCCCGTCGAGGCGACGAACCGCTACAATGACGCCACGCTCGCGGGCGTGCGCGGTGCGCTGCAGGCCGAGATCACGGCCCTCCGTCAGAATGCGACGAGCGGCTGCTTCCGCTAGCGTAGAGGTCAAGATGACAAACAAAAGGATCGTCGGACTCGTGCTGCTCGTCGTGGGCGCCGTGTTGTTGTATTTCGGCTTCGCCGCGACCGATGCGCCGCTCGAGCAGGCACGCGAGTCACTGACCGGCGACTACAGCGACCGGACGATGCTGTACCTGATCGGTGGCGCGGTGGCTGCCGTCGCGGGGCTCGGCCTGCTGTTTTTCGGCAAACGATAACTGCAAGAGGGTGGCCGGCTCGCCTTCGCGGAACGTTACCGGCGGTACCGGATTCACTGCCACGTCACGCCGGCGTCCTTGTCGTGCGCCGTCATCTGGCGCACGACCATGCCGTGATAGATCCCGCGCCGCGCCATGAGCTCGGCGTGCGTGCCGCGCTCGACGATGCGGCCGTCGTCCATCAATAGAATCAGATCGGCGCGCCGGATCGTCGACAAGCGATGCGCGATGACGAACGTCGTGCGGCCGGCCAGGAGCGTTGCCATCGACGCTTGGATCAGCTGCTCGCTCTCCGTGTCGAGGTTGCTCGTCGCCTCGTCGAGAATCAGGATCTGCGGCGAAGCCAGGATCGCGCGCGCGATCGCGAGCCGCTGCTGCTGCCCGCCCGAGAGCCTGACGCCGCGCTCGCCGATGAACGTGTCGTACTGTTCCGGCAGGTTCACGATGAACTCGTGCGCGTTCGCGCGCCGCGCCGCGTCCTCGACGTCGGCGTCCGTCGCGTCGTGGCGGCCATAAGCGATGTTGTCGCGCACCGAGCCGTCGAACAGGAACACGTCCTGCTGCACGATCGCGAGCAGGTCGCGGTAGGTGCGCAGGCGCAGCTCGCGAATGTCCGCGCCGTTCAGGAGAATTCGGCCGCGCGTCGGGTCGTGAAAGCGCGCGACGAGATCCGTCACGGTCGTCTTGCCCGCGCCGCTGCGGCCGACGAGCGCGACGACAGAGCCGCCGCGCACCTTGACGTTGAAGTCGCGGACGACTGGCCGGCCGGGCCGATACTCGAACTCGACGTCCTGGAACTCGAGCTCCTGCACGACGGTCGGCGCGTCTCTTGCGCCGGGCTTGTCCGGCTTGTCGGTGGGGCTAGCGAGCACCTCGAAGACGCGCTCCGTCGCCGCGAGCGAGCGCTGCAGCTCCGAGAACGAGTTCACGATCTGCCAGACGGGGTTCAGCAGCAGGAACGAGTACCACTGAAACGCCATGATGTCGCCGATCGACGCGCTGCCGGCCATGTAGAGGTGCCCTCCGTACCAGACGATCGCGACGTTGACGGCCGATAGCGCGAAGCCCCACGACGTCCAGAGCCACAGCTCGCGGCGGTGCGCGAACAGCTCCTTACGGACGATCGCGTTGCGGCCGCGCGCGTACTCGAGCATCTCGCGCAGCTCGCGGCCGAAGGCGCGCACGACGCGAATTCCGGAGAACGTCTCGCCGACGCGGCCGTCGATGCGCTCGACGTCCTTGCGGATCGAGCGGTAGATCGGCCGAACACGCTTTGCCGAGATGAAGCTGATCAGCACGGCGCCGGGGATGACCGCGAGGGCGACGAGCGCGAGCTGCCAGTTCAGCGCGAACAGCACCGTCATCGCGATCAAGAGGCGGATCACCGAGATCGACGGCGAGACGATGGCCATCTGCAAGAGCCCCGTCGTCGAATCGATGTCGCCCGAGAGCCGCGACAGGATGCCGCCCGTCTTCATGTCCCAGAGCGTCGACAGCGGCAAGCGCAGCAACCGCTCGAACAGCGAGCGGCGCAGCGACAGCATCACGCGCGTGTTGACGAGGCGCTGCCGATAGTCGCGCGTCACGTTCAATAGCGCCGACAGCGTGACCACGGCCAGGAACCCGCCGCCCGCGAGGTTCAGGAGGCGCAACCGGTCGGGCGTCGCTGCCGCGGTGTCGAGCAGCACGCGATCGGTGATGAAGCGCATGAACAGGGGCTCGATCATCTCGAGCCCGGCGGTCAGGATCGCGAGCACGAAGATGGCCGCGACGGCCCAGCGCTCGGGCCAGAGCCAGCGCAGATAGTCCTTCAAGTACTCGCGGCGCTTCGTGCCGCGCTTAGGCGTAGCCGGCTTCTGGTCGGCGCCGGCGAGCTTGTCGTCGAGCGTTCCTTCGCGGTAGTCGCGGCGGAAGGCGTCGTAGTGCTGGCGCGAGGTGCGGGGGCGAGTCATGGCGCGAAGATAGCAGGCTTCTCCAATGTTGACATGTCATCAGAAATGGCCAAGGCTTTGGCGATGAAACGCCGTGGGCGCCCCAAGACCAGTGCCTTGCCGCGTCGCGAGCAGCTTCGGGTTGCGAAGCGTGCCCAACGTGAACGGCAACGGCGGGCGGATCTCGTCGAAGTGCAGCTCAGCTTGCCGACGCTCACCGCGGAAAAGCTGAAGACGGCGCGCCGGTCAGCAAGTTTCCCGGCGCGACTCGATAGGGCGCTCGACGGGCTTGTCGTACGTTTTGCCGACTACCCGCAGCTCCAAGATCTCGCATGGAATCGAGTCGACCGGTTCATTCCCATCGAAGAAGCGTTCCAGCTCTACGAGCGCAATTGGCGGTTCATCGACGTAGCGCGTCTCGAAGAGGGCGAACGCCTTTTGATCGAGCGCCTGAAGGCCGAGTGCGGTAACGGCGAGATTTAGGTTGGCCTTCGGGTGATCGGTACCAGCCTACCCACCCGACAAACACGAGAAGGCGACGCAGACGGTGCCTTGAGCAGGCCGAAGTGTTGAGCGCCGCCTTGGGCCGTCTGAGATCCCTCACGTGAGGGATTTTGCACCACGTTGGTGCGCGCTTCCGCGGAAACATCCAGGGGTGTGTCGTTGCTAGTCCGTCCGCTCTTCGAAGGCCCCCTCGACGTCGTCGGCGACATCCACGGCGAAATCGACGCGCTGCGCGCATTGCTGGCGCGGCTCGGTTACAACGCTCACGGTGAGCATCGAGAAAAACGCCGGCTCGTCTTCGTCGGCGATCTGTCTGATCGCGGTCCGGATAGCCCGGCCGTCATCGGCTTGGTCGGTGGGCTCGTCGAGCGCGGCCGCGCGCAGTGCGTCCTCGGCAACCACGAGCTGAATCTGCTGCGCGGCGAGCACAAAGACGGCAATCACTGGTTTTACGGCGACAACGATCCGAGCCACGAGCGGCGGTTCGGTCCGACGGTGTTCGCTAGTGAGAACGAGAGACCTTCGATACTCGAGCTCTTCGCTTCGTTGCCGGTCGCGCTGGAGCGCCCGGACCTGCGAATCGTGCACGCCGCCTGGTGCAACGAGTCGATCGCTGCATGCCGGGCATTCGGTGGCAACGCCACCGCCGCTTACTCGTATTTCGATGCCCAGGCATCGACAACACCGCTCGGTCGAAGGCTGCGCGCGGAATACGAGGCAGAAGACGCCGCGAACGTTCATTTGCGGAAGGATCCGAACACCGCACCGCCGTTGCTGAGGGCAATTGGTGCCTACGACGAGCACTATCAGATGAGCAACCCTCTGCGCGTGTGTACTTCTGGCGTCGAACGGCTAACGGATGAGCCGTTTTTTGCGGGCGGCAAATGGCGGTTCGTCGACCGCATCCCGTGGTGGCCAACGTACTCGGATTCGGTGCCCGTCGTGTTCGGCCACTATTGGCGCTTGTGGAACGCAGCAGAGTACGCAGCGCTCATGAAAGGCCTGCGCAACCTGTTCGCGGGCGACGCTGCGGACGCATGGCAGCGCAACGAGACCGGGCGCGAAGTCGCGATCTGCATCGACTACAGCGTCGGCGTGCGATTCAAGGAACGCCTGCGCGGCAAGCGCTCGGCCTTTGCCGGGCGCCTTGCGGCGCTGCGCTGGCCCGAGCGCGAGTTCGTCTTCGACTCCCTGGTCTGAGCTCGCTAGCTCACTGAGCTCCGCCCGCTCCGCTGACGGCCTCGAAATCCCCGCCCTTCATGAACGTCATCTTCGAGACGTCGAGATGCCGGCGCATCGCGTCGCGGACCTGCTCGACGGTCAGCCCGGCCACCCGCGCCTCGAACTCCGCATCCCAGGCCATCGTGCGCCCGACATGCGTCCAGAGGCCAAGTGTGCCTGCGAGGGCCCCGTCTTGCGTGCGAGTGATCTGTCGTCCTTGCGCCCAACTCACCTTCGCAGCCGCGAATTCCTCCGCGGTGTAGCCGTCGCGCAAGATCGTCGCGAGCTCGTCGCGGAACGACGCTTCGACCTTCGCGGCGTTCTGCGGCGCCGCGATTGCGTTGACCGTGAACGGCGCACCGTCGCTGCGCGGGGATGCGTTGAAGCCGGAACCGACGCCGTAGCTCAACCCCTCGCGCCCGCGGATGCGGCCGAAGAGGCGCGACGCGGGCCCTGCGCCCAGGATGTAGTTGCCGAACACGAGCGCCGGATAATCGGCGTGCGAGTCGCGCATCTCGATATACATGCCGCCCAGGAAGAACGCGTTCTCCTTGTCGGGCGTGTTGAAGTCCTGGCTCGTCGGGTCTTTCGCGAGGTTCGAGTAGAGATTCAGCACGTCACTGAACGGTTTGGGGCTGCGCCACCCGTCGAGGCGCTCGCCGATCAGTAAGCGAACCGCGTTGGGATCGAAGTCGCCGATGACGACGACCTCGGCGTGCGACGCGCCGAAGAAGTCCTTATGAAAGTCGCTTAGCTGCGCCACGGTCATGCCGTTGACGAACGCGAGCTCCTCGTCGATGGTCGCCACGTAACGGACGTCATCGGGTCGATAGTTGCGCGCCCAGTGCCGCGAGTACGCGCGCGACACGATCGCTTGCGGCTCGCTGCGCGACGACTCGAGGTTCGTGATGATCTGTTCCTTCAACGTCGTGAGCTCGGACTCCGGGAACGCCGGCTCGCGCAGCACCTCGATCGCCAGCGCGAGCACGTCGGGCAGGTTTTCGCGCGTGCTCTGGATGTTGGCCGAGACGAGGCCCGCGCCGCCGCCAACGTTGAGCTGGCTTTGCAGGCGAGCGAGCTCGTCCTGGATCTCTTGGCGCGACTTGTTGCGCGTACCGCGCATCAACATCTGCGACGTCAATCCCGCGACGCGCCCCCGTCCGCGCAGGCTATTCTCGTCGCCGTAGTTGAGGCGGATCAGAGCGTTGACGGAGTCGCCGCGCGTCTCCTTCGGCAGCATGACGAGCTTGATGCCGCCCGGCAGGTCGACGCGTGAGATGCGCGACTCGATGTTGGCCGGAGTCGGATCGAACGCCTCGCCTTCGGCACGGACCTCGTCGCCTTTGTAGCCTTGCAGCATCGCCGTGACATCCGGCCGCGCCGGAATCTCACTGCGATTGGGCTCGCCGGGAATGAAAAGGCCGACCGTGCGATTCGAGCTCTTGAAATACTTGCGCGCGGCGCTCTGTGTCGCCTCGGCGGTCGCGGTACGCACTCGATCGCGGTCGAGGAACATCAACCGCCAGTCGCCGATCGCCGCCCAGCTGCTGAGCTGGATCGCGATGGATTGCGAGTTGTTCATTTGCTGCTCGAAGCCAGCCATCGCTTGGTTGCGAATGCGTTCGACTTCCTCGGCCGTGATGGGGTTTTCGGCGACACCGTCGAGCGTGGCGATCATCGCGGCGCGCGCCGCGTCGAGCGAGCTGTCCTTGGGCACCATAGCGAAGAAGATCACCATGCCGGGGGCGCGTTGCTGCAGCGACGTCACGCCGATCTGCGAGGCGAGCCCAGTCTCGACGAGCGCCTTGTACAGGCGACCCGAAGGCACGTCGCCCAGCACTTCGGACGCGATCTGCAGCGGCACGAACTCTTCGTGCGCGCCGTCCGGCGCGTGGTAGCCGGCCATCAGTATCTGCACGTCGCCGACGCGACGCACGACGACCTCGCGCTCGCCGTCCTGGTTCGGCTCGACCGTGTAGTTGGCGGTCAGCTCGCGTTCCGGGCGCGGGATTGCGCCGAAGTAGCCATCGATGAGCTCGAGAGCACGCTGCTCCTCGAAGCGCCCCGCGACGACGAGCACGGCGTTGTCCGGTTGATAATGACGCTTGTAGAACGCCTGCAAGCGCGGAATCGGCACGTTCTCGATGTCGCTGCGGCTGCCGATCGGCGATTTGCCGTAACCGTGCCACAGGTATGCCGCGGACATTACCCGCTCGAACAGCACACCTGTCGGATCGTTCTCGCCTTGCTCGAATTCGTTGCGCACGACCGTCATCTCGGTGTCGAGGTCGCGTTGCGCGACGAATGCGTTGATCATGCGATCGGATTCGAGATCGAGCGCCCACTCGAGGTTTGCGTCATTGGCTTCGAACGTCTCGAAGTAGTTCGTGCGGTCCCACGACGTCGTGCCGTTGAACTGCGCGCCCCGGCTGCGGATCGCCGCGAGAATGTCGGGAAACTTCGTCGAGCCCTTGAACAGCATGTGCTCGAGCAAATGCGCCATTCCCGTCTCGCCGTAGCTCTCGTCGACGGAGCCGACGAGGTACGTCATGTTGACGGTGATCGTCGCCTTCGACGGATCGCGGAACAGCAGCACTTGCAGGCCGTTGTCGAGCCTGTACTCCGTGATGCCTTCCACCGCCGTCACGCGCGTGATGCCCTCGGGCAGGCGCGGCTGAGCGGTGACGACGGAGGTGAAGAGGAGGGCGAGTGTGACGTAGAGAGCGCGAACCGCGAGCGGCCGTTTCATGACCATCCCCCGTTATTGTTGTTCCGCAAACTTACCATGCGGGACGCGAATTCGACTGCACCGCATCGCGGTAGTTCGACGGCCGCGGCGAACCCGTTGATCGGTAAGGGTCCGGCCGGTCGTTGCCGCGGCCGCCGGCGGGGGTCTACGATGCGGCACGAAGGCCGGCAAACGACCGGCGCGCATTTTGCGATCCCAACCAACAAGGACATGAACATGCTATCGAGAAAGGGCTGCGCGGCTGCCGCGCTGGTGATCTTGGCTACGCTCGCCGGTGCGCCGGCATTCGCGCAAGGCGGCGGGGGCGGCGGGGGTGGCGGCTTCCGGTTGCCGCCGCTGCTCATGGTGAGCACGGCGTTCGAGGACGGCGGCATCGTGCCGCAGAAATACGCGGGCCGCGAAGGCGTGCAACCGGGGTTCACGTTCTCGAACGCGCCCGACAACACCGTCAGCTACGCGATCATCTTCCATGACCTCGACGTCGCGCTCATGGGCGGCACGAACGACGTGCTGCACTGGATCGTGTGGAACATTCCGGCCGCGGCCAAGGGCATTCCCGAGGGCAAGCTGCCGGAGGGCTCCGTGACGGGCAAGAACATCGCGGGCCAGAACTCGTACTTCGGTCCCGGCGCGCCGCCCGGGCCGCGCTACCACCACTACGTGTTCGAGCTGTACGCGCTGAGCGCGAACCTCGATCTGCCGAACACGGCAGGCCGCGCGGAGCTCATCGCCGCGATGGAAGGCAAGACCGTCGCGAAGGCCGCGTACGTGGGCCGCTTCCGCGGCACTCCGCCGCCGCAATAGCTGTTCCAACAGGCGGGCGGCGGCAGGGCCGCCCGCCGACATCGCGAGCTCGCGCCGCGAGTCGATCAGTCGGTTTGCAGCTGGAGCAAGAACTCGATCACGGCGTCGATACGCTGCTCGGGGTTCTCGGCGCCCTCGATGAGTTCCTCCGTGGTAGCGAATACCCCGCCCCAGACCGGCATGTACCGGTCGCCGTGCGAGGCCGGCATGTTGCGCCCGTCGATATAGGTCGCGACTGCCTCCGTGGGGAATTGCCCGCCGTTGCGTTTGGTCAGACTGCGGAGGTTCGGGACGTTCACTCGCATCGTCGCGGCGACCGGTCCGTCGCCTTCCCCTTGCGGTCCGTGGCAAGACGCACAGTGCGTCGCAAACGTGTCGGCACCGGTAACCGTTCTAGTGGGCGTCGTGCTGCACGCGGCGAGCGCGCAAGCCGAAACGAGCACAGCGGCGAGCGAGTACCGAAGCATGCGCGCGACCATGGGTACCGGCGTCGACGGAGGAAGGGGCGGAAAGTGCGGATTGCGATCCCTAGAGCACATCGGTGTCGTCCGATGGGTAGACCTCATGGAGCCTGACCGGCGGGGGGACTACTTCGTACTCCGTTTGCAAGAACGCGACTAGATCGACGAGCTGCTGAACCGTCATTACGTCGTTCAAGTAGATGAGGCTCATCAATGCCACGCCGTCCACTGTTACCGTCTCCGGCGGGTAGCCGCGCGCGAGCCGGTGCGAAGGGTTGGCGATCGATGTCACGAGCTCGCCGTAGCTCCTGACGTGGGTCGTCTGTCCGCCAAGGACCACGCGTGTAGCGGCAACGAGCGGCGTCGGAGGATCGAAGCCTGCGACCTCGTGGCAAACGTGGCAGCGCAGATCGACGAACGCCACCTGGCCTCGGTCTGCGTCGCCCTGCGGCAGATGGACACGGCCGCCCAACCCGGTCGCGCACCCTTGCAGCGCAGCTGCGCTGAGTACAATGGCCAACGCGCAAATAGCGCGCTGAGCGTAGCGCTTCTTTTCCGTCATGTCCGCCTCCGGTTCAAGCTGCAGTCAGCATAGGCCGGCGCGGATCGTGGGCTATCCGCATAACTACGTAGGGAAGCCCACGGTTCAAACCAGTGTCAGCGCCGCCACGGTGCCGCCGGCGGCGAGCGCACCGCCAAGCAGAGCCGTAGCGGAGCGAAGCATCGGTACGCCTCCGAGTACTGCAGCTAGGACCGCCTTGGCTGCGGTGTTCACGAGGATGGCGAGCGCGATCGCGCGCTGTGCGGCCTCGGGGGCCACACTGCCGCGTGCGGCGCTCTCCGCGAGGGCCATCGCGACGGCGTCGACGTCGGCGATCCCGGCGATCGCCGCCATCGCATAGAGGCCGGTCTCCCCGAGCCATTGCTGCAACCCTGCGCTCGCAACGAAGAGCGCCGACAGCAGGGCGCCGAACAAGAGCGCCGTCTTCAGCTGAAGCGGATTCTCGAGCTCGATCGTTGCGTCGCCGCCGCGCGCGTGCCGCAGCAGAACGACGATGCCGCCAAGCGCAGGGACGAAGGCGACGGCCGCGAGCGTGGGCCAAAGATCGGCGAGGAGAGAGCGGTTGACGGTCGCGATCTCGACTGCGAGGCGCGGCGCCATCGTTGCGGCCGCGAGCGCGATCCCGACGCCGAGCAAGGCATGACTCGTAGTCGCAAGGCGCGCGCGGCGCGCATACGCCACCGTGACGGCAGTCGAGGAGGTTAGTCCGCCGAGCACGGCCGTGAGCAGCAAGCCGAGCCGCGGACCGAGCAGTCGCACGGCGAAATAGCCGAGATACGAAAGACCGGCGATCAGCAACACCAGCAATCCGATCACGCGCGGATTCAGGGCTTGCCATGGGCCGAGCTCGCGGTCCGGCAGCAATGGCACGAGCACGATCGCGATCGCGAGCAACTGTAGCGTCGCGAGGAGCTCGTGCCGCTCGAGTTTCTCGATCGCGGAGTGGAACTCGCTCTTGAACCCGAGCAGCAACGACATGACGACCGCCGCGGCAACTGCCTCGAAAGGCGCGCCGAGCACCGAGACTGCGCCGAGTGAAAAGGTGGTGAGCAACGCGAGCTCGGTTGTCATGCCGAAGTCTCGGGTCTCGCGCACGCTGATCAAATAGCCCGCGATCACCAGCGCCCCTACCACGAGTGCGCCGGCGGCGAGCACAACGTAGCGATCAGGTGTTGCGATGGCGGCAAGAGCGCCGCCGAGCAGCGCGGCGAGCGAGAACGTTCGGACGCCGGCGAGGCGTTGCCCCGCATGCTGGTCGCGCGTCTTCCAACCGCGCTCGAGTCCGACGATGAGGCCTATGCCGAGCGCTATGGCGAGGCGATAGATCAGTGGTTCATTCATGATCGAGAGCGGAGACTACCGCGGCAAGCCGTCCTTGTCCTACATCGATGCCGCGACGCCGGTAGGTTTGACGATCAGCACGTCGCAGCTCAGCTTGTCGAGAACGCTCTCGGCCGTACTGCCGATGAATGCGCGTTCAATGGCGCTCCGCGACACCGCGCCCATCACCACGACGTCGGCGTTCAGTCGATCGGTGCTCGACACCAGCAGCTCGCGTGTATGTCCCTGGACGACGTAAACCCGCTCGCGCGGGATGCCGTGCTTTGCGGCGAGCGCGCGCACGGCCTCTGTGTAGTTCTTCTCGAGCTCGGCGGCCATGTCCGCCATCGGAAGCGCGATCGGCATCATCACGCTATTCGTGGAAGTCATGATGACCGGCGAGATATCGAACGCATGAAGCACATGGACCTGCCCGGCGAACAGGTGAGCGAGCTCCTTCGCGGAGGTCAGGATGCGATCGTCCAGTGACGCCGCTTCGTCGCGTGGATGGAGCGGATCCACGGCCGCGACGACGACCGGAACGTGGCCGATCGCGCGCGGCTTCACGAGCAGCAACTGCGTCGGGCATTGCCGAATGAGGTTCCAGTCGGTGTTGGAGAATATCGAGCGGCGCAGCACGGAGTGGTGGTGCGTGTCCTTGACGACGAGATCCGCGCCCCATTCGACTGCTTTCCGGACGATGGCTTCGTGCAGCGGGTAGTCCCAGCGTGCATCCGTGTGCACGTCGAGGCCTTGCGCAATCAGCGGAGCAGCGAGCTCCGTCAGTCGTTTCCCATGGCGTGCCAACAACGATGCGCGAGCGGATGCAAGGGCCTCGGGAACGATCCCCGCGTACCCAACTCCGAGACTCGGCTCGTAGTCGCAGATCAGCAGCATTAGCTGCGCCTTCAGCGGTCGTGGCAGGCGCGCAATCCGCTCGAGTGCGGGTTGCGACGCGGCAGTCGGATCGATAACGACCAAGTATCTTGTTTGTCGTCACGGCTCTCTCGTGGGAGTGGGGGTTAGTGGATGCTTTATACTGACCCCGCATCCTCGCGAGCATTCGTTCAAGTCCGTAATGGCCCCTCGGTAATTACGTATCGCCCCCGTGCCGGTAGCCGAGCGTCAATAGCGATGGCAATGAGCGAGCTACAGGCCCTTCTCGACGCCGCCGTCGATGCGATCATCGTGATCGACGACCGCGGCGCTATCACGACGTTCAACGCGGCGGCCGAACGCTTGTTCGGCTACGCCACGGCCGAGGTCGTGGGCAAGCCCGTGGATCTCCTGATGCCCGAGCCTTACCACTCGGAGCACAAGGGGTACATCGATCGCTATCTCGCAACCGGTGAGCCGCGAATCATCGGCGTCGGGCGCGAAGTGGTGGGTCGGCGCGCGAACGGCGAGACCTTTCCGATCGCGCTCTCGGTCGGCGAGGCGCATACGGCGAACGGCCGACGCTTCGTCGGGATCATCCGCGATCTGTCCGCACAAAGGGCCGCGGAGCTTCGTGCGCGGTCGATCGAGGGGCGCTTGGCGCACGTCGGTCGGTTCGATTTGATGGGCGAGATGGCGGCGGGTATCGCGCACGAGATCAATCAGCCGCTGAGCGCGATCGCGACCTACGCTCAGGCCGCGCGGCGAATCTTGGAGCGCGAGCAGCCGGCCATGACGACGCTGATCGACGTGTGCCGCAAGATCGACGAGCAAGCCTTGCGCGCGGGGCGCGTCATCGAGAACCTGCGAAAGTTCATCAAGAAGCAGGACGTCCGCACGGAGTCGCTCGACGTGAATGCCGTGGTCAAGGACATCATGAACCTCGTCGATGCGGACGCCCACGCGGAGGGAATTCGCGTGACGACGAAGTACGGCAGCGATCTTGCAGTCGTTCGCGCCAACGAGGTTCAGCTGCAGCAGGTTCTCTTGAACCTCACGAGAAACGCGGTCGATGCGATGCGCGGAAGCCTCAACAAGGACCTTGGAATCGTGATCGAGACGCAGAACGGGCTCGACGGCGGCGTGCAGGATCACCGTCGCGGATCACGGTCCACGGTGTGTCATCGCATCTCGGCGACGCGATTTTTCATCCGTTCGTGACGACGAAGCGCGAAGGGCTTGGCGTCGGCCTTGCGATCAGCCGAACCATCGTTCAGTCTTGCGGCGGCACGCTTGACCTATCGAGATAACCCGGCGGGGGGGCGGTCTTCGCCGTGGAGCTTCCGGTTGCAAAGGATGACGACAGTGAACGACAACAAGAAGAAGCCGCTGCAGAAAGATAGTCCGCTCGTCTATCTCGTCGACGACGACGACGCAATCCGCGATTCGCTGTCGCTCCTGCTGCAGTCCGTCGGGCTCGAGCACGCCGCCTTTGCGTCGGCGGCGGAGTTCTTGGAAGCGTACGACCGCGACCAACACTCGTGCCTGGTCACGGACATCCGGATGCCGGGCTTGAGCGGCCTCGAGTTACAGCAGCGCCTCAACGAGGAGCGGGCGTACGTTCCCGTGATCTTCATCACCGGCCACGGCGACGTGCCGATGGCCGTCAATGCGATGAAGTCCGGCGCGGCCGATTTCATTCAGAAGCCGTTTCGAGATCAGGATTTGCTCGACAGGATCCACAAGGCGCTCGCGCGTGATACCGAGACGCGCAAGTGGCGTGCTCAAGAGAAGGTGATCCGCGAGCGGCTCGCATTGCTCACGCCGCGCGAGGCAGAAGTCATGCAGCGCGTCGTCAAGGGCCAGGCGAACAAGGTCATCGCGATGGATCTCGGCGTCAGTCAGCGTACCGTCGAGCTGCATCGCGCGCGCGTCATGCACAAGCTCAAGATGCGCTCGCTTGCCGATCTCGTGAGCGCCAGTCGGCAAGATCAACGAAATCGACAGCGCGCGCCCCAGCGGTACCGCAGCCGCTCAATAAGGGCAACGAGCGCCGCGATGAAGGTCACCGTCATCCAAGGGCACCCGGACGGCGGCTCGGCGAAATGCCTGCGATCGTCAAAGGGCTGGCTCGCCAATCTCGAGAAGCTTGGTGTGGCAGCCCAATGAGCGGCCGGCGCGGGAGCGGCTCGGGACTGCGATGAAGCTGACGTTTCTCGGCGGCGCCGGTACGGTGACCGGCTCGAAGTGCCTGGTCGACACGGGTTCGGCACGCATCCTCGTCGACTGCGGGCTCTTCCAAGGGCTCAAGCGCCTGCGTGAGCGAAATTGGCAGCGTTTGCCGTTCGATGTGGCAGCGCTCGACGCGATCGTGCTCACCCATGCCCACCTCGATCACACCGGATATCTACCGGTTCTCGCTCGCGATGGCTTTCGCGGAAAGGTCTATTGCACCGCTGCGACGGCGAAACTCGTCGAGATCCTGCTGCCGGACAGCGCGCATCTTCAGGAGGAGGAAGCGCGCTACGCGAACAAACACCGATTCTCGAAGCACAGGCCTGCGTTGCCGCTGTATACGCGCGAGGATGCTGCTGCGGCTCTGGAGCTGCTCCGTCCGGTGGACTGGACCGACGGCGTCGCGATACGACCCGACGTCTCGGTGCGCTTCTCGGCTGCTGGCCATCTGCTCGGCGCCGCGTCCGTGCTCGTCGAAAGCCCCGGGCGTCGCGTCCTGTTTTCCGGCGATCTCGGCCGCCCCGACGATCCGATGATGCGGCCGCCGGACCCGCCGCCTGCGGCGGATTGGGCCGTTATCGAATCGACATACGGGGATCGGCTCCACCCGGCCGGCGATGCCGAACGTGCCTTGGCCGTCGCGATCAACCGCGCGGCTGCGCGAGGCGGCGTGATCGTCGTCCCGGCCTTCGCGGTCGGCCGGGCGCAACTGCTCCTGCACCTGATTGCGCGGCTAAAGGAACGCTCGGCGATTCCGGATCTGCCTGTCTTCCTGAACAGCCCCATGGCCACGGATGCGACGAAGATCTATCGCGCGCACCGGCGCGAGCACCGGTTGACGGAACGGGAATGCGAAGTGATGTGCACTGCCGCCCGTTTCGTCGCGTCTGTCGAGGAGTCGAAGAGCTTGAACGGCCTCACCGGACCGGCGCTCATCATTGCGGGCAGCGGAATGGCGACGGGTGGTCGTGTCATCCACCACTTGAAGACGTTCGCGCGGGACGAGCGCCACATGATCTTGTTCACCGGATTCCAAGCGCCTGGCACGCGCGGTGCCGCGCTCGTTGCGGGCGCAGACACAGTCAAGATCCATGGCGAATGGATCCCCGTCAGAGCGGAAGTCGTGCAGCTGCAGGAGGCGTCGGGGCATGCGGACCGCGACCAGCTCGTCGCATGGCTCGCGCGAATGGAGAGGGCGCCGCAACGGGTATTCGTGAACCACGGCGATCCGGCGGCCGCGGACACGTTGCGCCAGTATCTGCGGCGCGCCGTTGCAGCCGACGTGACAGTGCCGGAGCACCTCGAATCGTTCGAGTGAAGCCGTGGCGAGGTCAGCCCCGCTGACCGAGGCGTTGGCCCTCTCGCGCCTTCGCTGTCGTGGTCTCGACGTCCGTTGCGGCGAGGTCCAGATAGCAAATCACTTGGCTCGCATCGTCGGGATCCGTTTGCTCGCGGAAGCCGAGGTCGCGCGCGAGCTTGCGCATGCGAGTGTTGGCGAGCGAGTCCATCGAATAGAGGCGACTGACGCCGTGCGTGCGTGCGTAGTCGATCAGATGGGTCAACAGTCGCCTGCCCAAGCCGCGGTGCTGCCAGTCGTCCGCAACTGCGACGGAGATCTCGGCGCCTTTCGTCGCGTCGTTGCCCGCATAACGGCAGACGCCGATCTGGCGCTGCCGGTTCAGGCTACGAGACTCGAGCGCCACATAGGCCATGTCGTGCGAGTAGTCGGGATCGCATAGTCGGCGAAGCTCGTCGCCGCTCAAGCGCGAGACACCAGCGAGGAACAAGAAGTGTCTGCTCGGTTGCGACAGCGAGTCGAGAAATGCAGCGTTGCGGTCGACATCGTCGGGCCGTATCGGGCGAATCAAGGCGCTTCGTCCGTCTTTCAGGGTTTCGGTCCATTCGTTCGTCGTGGTGGTGGCCATCTCGGTCTCCCTATGTTCATCGATCTGTTCGTCAAGCGGCCGTGCGCTTTGCGTCCCGTCGGTTTCCAAGGAGAGCAACGTGCGCACGGTGTTTTCGAGGTCTTCGCTGATTCGGACGGCCGCGCGGCCATCCGAGTCCTGCTCGCAAAAGGTCAACGGCTCTCCAAACGTCACGCTCACGCGGTTCAAGCGAGGCAGCAAGCGTTGCTTCGGCCACGCGTCGAACGTGCCGCGAATCGCGACCGGCACGGCATCGGCATCACTATCCAGCACGACTCGGCCTATGCCGCGCAGAAACGGCCCGAGCTCGCCCGTCGGTGAGCGCCGGCCCTCGGGAAACCACACGACGGAGTAGCCGCGGCGCAGCAAGCTCCGTGCGGTTTCGATGGCGGCCGCGAGATCGCGGTCGGGATCGACGGGAAGAACCTGACACGCGCGGCTGACGAATCGCGTGAAGGGCCCCGTGTACAGAATGCCGACCCAACCGGCCCAGAAGGTCTTGCGGAGGCGTCGCCACGGCAAGGCGGCCGCGATCGCGGGTGGGTCGAGGTAGCTCGTGTGGTTCGGCGCGATCAACATCGGGATGTCGCCCTCGAGCGGCGACCGCCCGGCAACCTGCAGACGGAAGAACACCCGCATGACGACCCACGCGAGCGCGAAGACGGCGGCGCCGAGCGCGCGCATCGGAGCGCCGGGAGGCTCTACCACCCATGCACGTCTCTCGGCGGCAGCGGCGCCGGGCTCGGCCGGTGCCGCGACCTCGATTTCGTGAAGTAGGTCGCGCACCGTGAGGATGCGGCTGACGGCCTCGCCTGTCAGCGCTACGCCAAACCGTTCTTCGATCTCGAGCGTGAGCGCGACCCATTCGAGCGAGTCGACGTCGAGGTCGAGTTGCGGGCTCGTCTCGAGCGTGAGCGCGCGGTCCGGGTAACGTCCGCGGACCCATTGCCAGACTTCGGCAGCTCGGCCGGATGCCACGCGGGCTGCATCCTCCCCGGACAACGCTGGCCGCTCGCGCGGCGCCGCATCGATCGCCTGTGCGTAGAGATCCGGCAGCAAGTGACGCTTGAGCTTGCCGAGCTGCGTGCGTGGCAGTGCCGAACGCACCACCGCGTAGCGACTGAGCCGTTGATAAGGAGGCAGCGCGGCGCCGATGTCCTCGAGCGCTTCGCGAAGGAGCACTGTCTCGCGCAGCGCGCCGCGTTCGAGGATGGCGGCTTCATTCGGCACGACGAGTGCCGCGAGGCGTCCTTGGTACTCGAGAATCGCGACCTCGTTTATGAGAGGCGAAGCGGCAAAGATCTTCTCGAGCTCCTCGGGAAACACCTTCTTGCCGTCGGCGAGCGCGATGAGCTCTTTGCTACGCCCGACGATGTGCAGGTATCCCGCAGCGTCGATCCAGCCCAGGTCTCCCGTACGGAACCAACCGTCCGCGGTGAATGCGGCTTGCGTTGCCACATCGTTGCCGCGGTAGCCACGGAAAACGCTCGCGCCGCGCGCGAGGATTTCACCCGGCTCCGAGCGGCGAGCGGGATCTTCTGAAGCCGCACGATCCGTCCGCCGGATCGCGACTTCGACGCCCGCAACAGGGCGCCCTTCGGAGCCGAGTCGGGAATTCGAGCGGTCGTTGAACGTGAGCACCGGCGAGGTTTCGGTCAAGCCGTACCCCGTGAGCACCGTCCAACCGAGGGCCTCGAGCCGGCGCGCGAGGTCTGGATCGAGCCTGGCCCCGCCGCAGCCGATGACCTCGAGAGCCCCTCCGAACGTGTCGTGGAGCGAGCGAAAGACCCAGCGCCCGGCACGCAGGCCGGTGAGCCGGCGAACGCTGCCGCAAAACGCGAGCACTGCGGGGAACAACCTCGCGGCCCATTTGCCGCGGCGCTCGACCGTCGACGAGACGCCGCTCCAGAGTGCCTCGCAGAGTCGCGGCACGGCGAGCAGTGCCGTCGGGCGCGCATCCCGCGCCGCGGCGGCGATCTCCGGGCCCGAGATTCCCGCGGGAAAAACGACCGTCGCGCCGCGCGCGAGAACGGTCATCAAGCCCACGGTAAACGGATACGTGTGATGCAGCGGCAGCGGCAGCAGCACGCGGTCGTCCGCAGCGATGAGATCCGCGGCGCAGAGTGCGAGCGTGTTCGCGATCAGGTTGCGATGCGTCAACGGCACTGCCTTCGGCGTCCCGGTCGTGCCGGACGTGTAAAGCAGCGCCGCGGCTCGGTCCGGGCTCGTCAGAGCGCGCGCTCCGCCGCACGCCGGGATGTCCGCCCCCCGGGGCGCCGAGAGCTCGTCGATCAGTAACGTTCGCGTCGTGCGACGCGCGGCCGCGAGCTCCGTGCGATGTGCAACGGTCGTGACGATCAGGTCCGGGGCCGCGTGATCGAGAATTCCGGACAAGGCCACTGCGGAGCTTTGGTGATCGAGCGGCACGACGAGCGCGCCGCTGCAAACTCCCGCGAAATACGCCGTGACCCAATCGGCGCCGTTCGGGCCCCACAGCGCTACGGTCGAGCCCTGCCCGATGCCGGCAGTCGCGAGCTGCGACGCCGCGGCCCGGATCCGTCCTCCCAGCGCTGCGTAGTCGAGCGTTCGCTTGCCGACCGGCGAATACTCGACGATGGCCGTCCGCCGCCCGTGGCTCGCGAAGCTCTCGACAAAATCGATGAGCGTCGCCGGCGCGTGCGCGGTGTCAAGCGTCGCCACGCGGGGCACCGGGCTGTAGAGAAGAAACCGGCTCAGGGCCCAGGCCGTAGCGGCGCATGATCATCATGAGCATGGAGTCGGCGACGATCGCGGGGTCGTATTCGATCGAGAGGCAGTTGCGGTTGGGTTCGAACGATACGGTCGTCACTCCGCGTTGCGAGAGCAGCTCGGATCGCACGAGGTTCTGAGTGAGACGGCCGGGGTCCCTTCCCAGCATGGTGTGAATGGTCTTCATCGGTTGGCACTCTAGGTAGAGCGCCCGCCCGCGTCGCTCAGTAGAAGTACGTAGCGCCTGCTTTGGGGCGTCACGGTTTACTGACGCCCGATGAACCGTCCAGCTGCGGCCCGCAACCAGACGCCCGCCGCTTGGCACGCGGCGAGCGAAGCCGACGTGCTCGCGCGCCTGTGCACGCGGTACGAGGGGCTGACGACGGCGGAGGCGCGTCAGCGAATCACCGAATACGGCCGAAACGATCTCCCGGAGCAGCGTCGCGTGTCGCTCGCGGCGGTTCTGCTGCGGCAATTCAGGAGTCCTTTGATCTACGTGCTAGGCGTAGCGGCCCTGCTCGCCGGCGCCCTCGAAGATCTCAAGGACTCGTTATTCATAGTCGCCGTCCTCGCGATCAACGCCGTGCTGGGCGCGCACCAGGAGTTCAGAGCCGAGCGCAGCAGTCTCGCGCTGCGGCGCTTGCTGAAGATCCGCGCGAGCGTGTCGCGTTCCGGCGATGTCGCCGACATCGACGCCGAGGAGCTCGTCCCCGGCGACCTCGTCTGGCTCGAGTCCGGCAACCGCGTTCCGGCAGACATCCGTTTGCTCGAGAGCGGGGGGCTGGAGGTCGACGAGTCGCTACTCACCGGTGAATCGGAGCTCGTCGCGAAGGACGCGAAATGGATCGCGGACGCGGGAGCGCCGGTCGCGGAGCGCAAGAACATTGCGTTTGCCGGCACGATGGTCGCGCGCGGCCGAGCGCGCGGCATCGTCGTCGCGACAGGTCCGCAGAGCGCAATCGGCGAGGTGGCCGCCGAAATGCTTGGCACGCCGCGCGGGAAAGCGCCGTTGATCGCGCGGATGGAGGTGTTCAGCCGGCGGATCGGTGCGGTCGTGATCGTGGCTGCGATTGCGGTCGCGGCCCTCGGCGTCCTCCTTCATGGTCATCCGATCGGTCCGATGCTTCTGTTCGCGGTCGCTCTCGTCGTCTCGGCGATCCCGGAGGGGTTGCCCGTGGCCTTGACGGTGACGCTCGCAGTCGCGAGCCATCGAATGGCCAACCGCCGAGTCATTGTGCGCGAGCTCGCGGCCGTGGAGGGCCTCGGGAGCTGCACCCTGATCGCGAGCGACAAGACGGGAACGCTGACGGTCAACGAGCTCACCGTGAAGCGGCTCGTGCTGCCCGACGGCCGGTCGTTTGAAGTCGGCGGCGAAGGGTTCGTGCCGGAAGGCGAAATCACCAGCAACGGAATGCCGCTCTCGCCCGAGGACCGCAACGATCTCGACGAGCTGTTGCGCGCCTGCGCCCTGTGCAACGAAGGGGACCTTCACCGCCGCGGCGACGGATGGATCTGGCGTGGCGACCCGACCGACGTCGCCTTGCTGACGATGGCTCATAAGGCCGGTGTCACGCGAGGCAGCGAGCTCGCGCGCCGTCCGCAAGTGGCCGCGATCCCGTTCGAGCCCGAGCGTCGCTACGCCGCGAGTTACCACTCGGCTGACGGCAATGTGCGGGTGTTCGTGAAGGGAGCGCCCGAGCGAGTCTCGAGCATGTGTACGGACGCCAAAGCGGCGCATGCGGCAGCGGCCGACACGCTCGCGCAGCAGGGTTTCCGCGTGCTGATGCTTGCGAGCGGTCGAGCATCGATGGGGCCCGACGCGCTTGCGTCGGAGCCGCGAGACCTTACGCCGCTCGGTTTCGTCGGCATGATCGACCCGTTGCGAGCCGGGGCGCGCGAGGCGGTGCGCATCGCGCGCGAAGGCGGTATTTTGACAGCGATGGTCACCGGCGACCATCCGCTCACTGCGCTCGCAATTGCGCGGGATCTTGGCCTCGCGGAGCGGCCCGACGAGGTCGTGACCGGCGCCGAGCTCGAGCGTCTCGGCACCGCGCGGATCGGCGAGTTGCTCGCGAAGGTACGCGTCTTCGCGCGCGTATCTCCCCATCAGAAGCTCGACATCGTGCGCTCGGCTCAAGCAGCGGGGCACTTCGTGGCCGTGACCGGCGATGGAGTCAATGACGCGCCGGCGTTGCGCGCCGCGAACATAGGCGTGGCGATGGGGCGGGGCGGCACCGACGTTGCGCGAGAGGCGGCCGCGCTCGTGATCACGGACGACCACTTCGCGACCATCACCGCAGGTATCGAGGAAGGCAGAGTCGCGTACGACAACATCCGCAAGATCGTCTATTTGCTCACGTCGACAGGCGCCGCCGAAATGCTCGTCGTTGCGCTGGCCGTGCTAGCCGGCCTGCCTCTGCCGTTGCTGCCTTCGCAGCTCTTGTGGTTGAACCTCGTGACCAACGGAATTCAAGACGTCGCGCTCGGCTTCGAGCGCGGCGAGCCCGGCGTGCTGCGCCGGCCGCCACGTCCGCCACGCGAGCCGCTGTTCGACCGCCTCATGGTCGAGAGAACGGTAATCGCCGCCGCCGTGATGGCGCTGGTCGGATTCATTTGGTACCGGTTCCTACTGCAGCAAGGGTACGGCGAGTCTGACGCGCGCAACGAGCTGCTTCTCTTGATGGTGCTGTTCGAGAACTTCCACGTCCTCAATTGCCGTTCCGAGACCGTTTCCGCGTTTAGCGTGCCGTTTCGAAAGAGCCCGGTGCTGTTTTTCGGTATCGCGTCGGCGCTTCTGATTCATGTCGCCGCTATGCAGTTCTGGCTGGGCCAAGCGCTGCTCGAGACTGCCCCGGTGTCGGTCGAGCGGTGGGTCGTTCTGGGGCTGCTGGCTTCGACGATTTTCGTCGCGATGGAGGCGCACAAGGTGTATTGGCGACGACGAGTACGTAGAAATGCGAATGGCGGGGCGACGGCAGCGGCCGGAGGATGAGCCCTATGTTCAGAAAGATACTCGTCCTTGCGCGCGGCGCTGATCTTGCCCAGCCGGCGGTTCAACGCGCCGTCCTGCTCGCGGGGCGAAATACACGCCTCTCGCTGCTCGACCTCGTGCACGAGCCGATGCTCGATAGCTACATGGGCAACTCCGCGATCTACGAGCCGCTGCGTGCGCGCGTCGTCGCCGAGCGAGCCGAGCAAGTACGGCAGCTCGTAGCGGCCTTGCACGGCCGCGGCCTCGAAGCAGAAGGCAAGGCGGTGTGGGACCATCCGCTGGACGAAGCCGTGGCGAGAGAGGTCCTTTCGCAAAACGCGGATCTCGTCGTCATCGCGCCGGGCTTGCAAGGCGCCGGGCTTACCCACAACGAGTGGCGCATGGTGTCGACGTGTCCCGTTCCGGTGCTCGTCGTGAAGGCCCAGGCACAGGCGAAGTATCGGCACATCGTCGCGGCCGTCGATCCGTTTCACAGTCACTCGAAACCCGGTGAGCTCGACCTTGCGATTCTCGCGCATGCGCACGATCTGCAGACGCGGACGCGCTCTACGCTGAGTGCCCTGCATTGCTTCGTGTCCGTCGAGTATTTCGGCGCCGACTTGGCGCTACCCGTGGGCAATGCGTTCGCAGTGGATGCACGACGCGAAGAGGTCGAAAAATTGCTACGGCAGGCGGGCTTGCCGGCCTCAGCTGCGCGGGTCGAAATCGGGTCGACGCATGAGGTGATCGCCAAGCTCGTCGAGCGCGGCGAAGCAAACCTGGTCGTCATGGGCGCGCTCGCGCGCGGCCGAATCAAAGAGTGGCTGATCGGGAGCACAGCGGAGCGCGTGCTTCACGGCGTGCCGGTCGATGTCCTCGCGGTGAAAGCTACCCACCTGCGCTGATGCAGTTGTCGAGCGCACGCCTTGGAAGCCGGCCGCTTGTCGATTCGTACGCGCTTCTACGTATTTTCGAATCACCGGGGCAGCACGAAGATTCATGTCGTCCAACCCAGCGGGAGAAACGAAGATGATTGGTCACAGGGGAGTAAAGCCTGAGGAGCGCCACCGAATGATCGCCGAAACGGCGTACTTCCTGGCGCACGAGCGTGGTTTCACGGGCGGAGATCCGGTTTCGGACTGGATCGAGGCCGAGCGCAGAGTGGACCAGCAGCTGTGGGCGCTCGCGACGGCACGTATGGTCGAACGTCTCGAGTCTGGTGTCGCGGCGGCGGCCAAACAGCTCGGTGCGGTCAAGCGCCGCGCATCGACGCTCGCGGCAACCGCTCGTACTGAGCTGAACGCCGACGTCGAGAAGCTCGATGCGCTGAAGGTGGCGGTACGAAGCAAGCTCGACGAGCTGAGGGAACGCGGTGACCAAGTTAGCGAGAAAGCGCTGCATCAGGCCGAGAAGGTGTGGGCTGATCTCAGTGATGCGTTGAAGCGCGTCTCGGCGAGGACGCAGCACTAATCGATAACCCTCGAGGGAGCATTCTTCAGTGGTTACTACACGTAGACGCGACCTGGCCCGCGCAAGCCATCGAGCAGCCGTGACGGCCCTGCTGCCGCTCGTGGCGATCACCGGCGCGCATTCGACGGCTGCAGCCGAGCCGCCGTTGGTGACGATCAAGGAGGTCATGGAGCTGACCATCACCCCCGCGACGAACACGCTGTGGAACGTGCCCGAGCGCCCGACTGACGAGCAATGGGCCGCGCTCGAGCAGGCATCGATCACTGTGTTGGTGGCGGCCGATGCCATCGCGAGGGGCGGGGCGGGTGAAAGCGACGCGAAGTGGGTCGGCAACCCCGCATGGGCGGCCTTCAACGAAGCGATGATCAAGGCCGATCTCGATGCGCTCAAGGCGATACGCGCTCGCGACTTCCAGGCGCTGCTCGCCGCCGGAGACGTGTTGTACCCGCCGTGCGAGGGGTGTCATCTGCAGTTCAATCCGGGCGTAGCGGCTGGGAACTAGCACAGGTGTCCACTGTGCCCTCGTGTTTGCGGACACCCAAGCCAGGTCCGTTGCGGCAAGCAGCCATTAAAGGGAGTGTACCGTGCAGACGCTAGAGGTCGATCCTTCCTCCGCCGATCGGAGTGGCGAGACGCCGCAGGCGGGCTATTACATCGCCACGACCGTCGACGCTTCTTTCGACGCGGCCGTCGCGCGCGTCATCGAAGGGCTCAAAGCTCAGGAGTTCGGCGTGCTCACCGATATCGATATTCAAGGGGCGATGAAAGCAAAGCTCGGTGTAGAAATGCCACGCTACCGGATTCTCGGTGCGTGCAATCCCAGGTTCGCGCACGAAGCTCTGAAGCTCGAAAACAAGCTGGGCGTGCTGCTGCCCTGCAACGTCATCGTCCGAGAGACCGCCGACGGCCGTGTCGAGGTGGCGAGTGTCGATCCAGTTGTGGCGATGGAGCGGACCGGAAATCGGGAACTGGAGTCGACGGCGCACGAAATCCGCGCCCGGCTGAGGCGCATGATCGATACGCTTACCGCCTAATTGAGGCTCGGGCAGACCTGCTCTATCACGAAGTGTTGTGGCCCGTGGCGGCTACCTATTCAAAGAACGCCAAGAGCTCGCGCTGCATGGTCGCAAGCTCGGCGCCAGCCGGCACGACGAGGGCAGCAGCACTAATCAGTGCTGGAGACGTGCTCGCTAGATCCAGAATGACGGCGCCGCCGAAGGAAAAGCCGATCATCCGCACCGGACCGAGATCGAGCTGCGTCAGCACCTCGCGCAACCAGCGAGCATATTCATGGCCGCTCGGCTTGGGTCTCGTCTCAGCGCTGAGATTGGGTTGGCCGACGATGTCGGGAATGATCAAGCGGAAGTGAGGAACAAGGCTCTCTAGCCACTCGACGGTAAAGAATGCGCCGAGATTGACGCCGGAGACGACGACGATCGGAGGTGCGTGAGGCGGTCCCGTCCGTACTACATGCGTCATTCCGAACGACGTCGGAACGAGCTCGCTCTCCATTCCGAACGGAATTCGTGCGGCTTGCGCCCTGTACGCAGCCAACACAGCCTCTCGACCGGCTGCCGATCGGTACACCGAGCTGTGGCTCCCAAGGTTCGCCGCCAAATCGTCACGGCTACGCGAGTCATCGTGTGTTTCTTCCATCGGCTCTGAGTCTCACTGGCGATTAGAGCTTGGTCACACGCAAGCGAAGCGCGTTGGCGATCACCGAAACGGAAGACAAGCTCATCGCAAGGCTGGCGATGACAGGAGAGAGCAGTAGTCCAAAGGCGGGATACAGCAGGCCCGCCGCGATCGGCACGCCGAGCGCGTTGTAGCCGAACGCGAATACCAGGTTCTGGCGAATGTTGCTCATCACGCGCCGAGAGAGCTGCAACGCGCGGTCGATGCCGCGCAGGTCGCCCTTCACTAACGTAACGCCGGCGGATTCCATCGCGATATCGGTGCCGGTTCCCATGGCGATGCCCACGTCGGCCCGCGCAAGCGCCGGAGCGTCGTTGACGCCGTCGCCGGCCATCGCCACCACGTGGCCTTCCGCCTGCAACCGTTCGACGATCGCGGCCTTGTCTTGCGGCAGGACATCCGCGATCACCTCGTCGACACCGAGCGTCCTGCCCACCGCTTCCGCAGTTCGCACGTCGTCACCGGTCAGCATGATGATGCGGATGCCCGCGTGCTTGAGGCTCTTGATCGCCGCGGGCGTAGTCCGCTTGATTGCGTCGGCAATGACGAGCAACCCGGCCGCCTTGCCGCCGATGGCTACGTAGATCGCCGTGGCACCTTCCGCTCGCTCGGTTTCGGCGATTTTCGCCAGCGCATCGACACTGATTCTCTCGCGTTGCATGAGGCGTAGGTTGCCGACGTAGACCGATCGCGCGTCGGATCGTCCCCACGCTCCGAGGCCGGGGTCGGAGTTGAACTCCGTCGTTTCGGGCGGCGTTAGCCCTCGGGCGTTCGCAGCCTTGACGATCGCGCGCGCCAGAGGATGCTCGCTCGAGGACTCGATGGCCGCCGCAAGCCGCAGTACTTCCCGGTCGGAGAAGCCGGGTGCGGGAATCACCCCGCGCAAGCTGGGCTTGCCCTCGGTCAAGGTGCCGGTCTTGTCGACCACGAGCGTGGAGACCTTTTCGAGGCGCTCGAGTGCCGCCGCGTCCTTGATGAGCACGCCTTCCTGCGCGCCGCGGCCGACGCCGACCATGATCGACATCGGCGTCGCAAGGCCGAGCGCGCAGGGGCACGCGATGATGAGCACGGAGACGGCGACGACGAGCGCATGTGCAAGCTGTGGCGGTGGGCCAACGGACGCCCAGATCAGCGCGGCGACGACGGCAGTCAAGACTACGGCGGGGACGAACCAAGCCGCCACGCGATCGACGAGTCTCTGGACCGGCGCCCGCGAACGCTGCGCTTCCGCGACCATGTGCACGATCTGCGCCAGCAATGTGTCGTTGCCGACCCGCTCCGCGCGCATCAGGAAGCTCCCGGACCCGTTCGTTGTTCCGGCGGATACAGCCATGTCTTTTGTCTTGTGGATTGCATCCGGCTCGCCGCTGAGCGTCGACTCGTCGACATAGCTCGAGCCGTCGAGCACCGAACCGTCGACCGGGACCTTCTCCCCGGGCCTGACACGCAGTCGATCGCCGACGTGCACGTGCTCGAGCGGAATGTCGGTCTCGCTGCCGTGCTCGTCGATACGATGTGCGATTTTTGGTGCGAGCTCGAGAAGGGCGCGGATCGCGCCGGACGTTTGCGCCCGTGCGCGAAGCTCGAGCACCTGCCCCAGCAGCACGAGCGTGATGATCACGGCGGCGGCTTCGAAGTACAGCGGCGGCGCCCCGGACGCCTCGCGGAGCGTCGCCGGCAGGGCGTCCGGTAACGCGGTCGCGAGCACGGAGAACAGCCAAGCCGCACCGGTCCCGAGCGCGATCAAGGTGAACATGTTGAGGTTGCGGGTCAGAAGCGAGCGCCAACCGCGCACGAAGAACGGCCAGCCGCACCACAGCACGACGGGCGTTGCGAAGGCGAGCTCGGCCCACGCTACCACGGCATGCGGAAACAGCGTCATCGGGTTCGAAGCGGGCCAGAATTCCGCAAGCATGGGCCAGAGCAGCGGTGCGGTCAGAAGCGCGCTGATCCAAAGGCGGCGCCGCATGTTCGCGAGCTCTTGGTCTTCGGCTACGTCCGCAGTTGGAGTGAGCGGCTCCAACGCCATTCCGCAGATCGGGCACGTGCCGGGCTCATCGGCACGTATCTGTGGATGCATCGGGCACGTCCATGGCGCTCGCGGCGCATCAGACGGTGTCATCATCTCGTGGCTACTCCGCAGGAGGCGACGCCGCACCGTTCGCGAGCCACGCAGTCAGAAGCTTGATTTGCGCGCCGTCGAGCCGCTGGCCGAACGGCGGCATCACGCCCGTCCGCCCGCGCGAGATCGACTCGCGCACGGCCGCAGTCGAGCCGCCGTAGAGCCAGGCGCTGTCGTTGAGTGCCGGTGCTCCGAGCACCGGCATGCCGGCTCCGTCGGGTGCGTGGCACGCGCTGCAGAAATTTCGATACGCCGTGGCCGTCTCGCCGTCCGCGGAGGCCGTGCCGTTGCCGAGTGCCAGCACGTAGTCCGCCATGTTCGCGACGCCGTCGTCGTTGAGCACCGCTTGCCACGGCGGCATCACCGCTTGACGGCCTTGCGTGATCGTTTGAGCGAGTTGAGCCTCGTCCCGGCCCCATTGCCAGCTCGTGTCGCGCAGATCGGGGAACAGCGAGGCTTGGCCCCGCGCGTCCGGGCCGTGGCACGCGCTGCAGTGGTTGTTGAAGAGGTGCGAAGCCGAGCGCATTGCGACGTCATCCTGTTGCAGCTCAGACAATGCTCGGGCCGCGAGCTCCGTGCGCAGGGGGCCGAAGCGTTCTTCGTGCCTCGCGACGCTCGCGGCGATCTGGCCGCCTTGCGACCAGCGAAGCACGCCCGCGTACGATCCGAAGCCAGGATAGAGAATGAGGTAGACGACTGAAGTCGCGAGCAGCGCCAGGATCATCCAGAACCACCAGAGGGGCGCGGCGGTCGTGCCCTCGCGCAGTGTCTCGTCCCAGACCACGTCCCCGACCTCGGCGGAATCGTCGCCGCCGAAGTAGACGCTGAACGTCAGCCACACGAGGCCCGCCACGGAGACGATCGTGAGCACGACAACCCAGCCCGCCCAGAAACCCGTTGCGATGCTAGTCATGAGGTGCTTCGTCCTCGAGCGGGATTCGCGCCGCTGTCGCGATGCGCTCGTCGTTCTCGCGCACGCACAGCCAGATCACGACAGCGACCATGAAACCCGTGACGAACATGTCGCCGCCGAATATCAGATAGCTCATATCAATGTCCCACGTGCTCTTCGACGTCGTTGATGCCGAACCGGCCCAGCGATTGAAGATACGCGACGACGGCGTCGAGCTCCGTCTTGCCCTCGAGCGCTGCCGGCGCCGATTCGATCGTTTCGTCGGAATACGGATGACCGAGCGTGCGCAGCGTTTCGAGACGCGCCTGGATGTCGTCGCCCGCGTTCGCGGCACGCGTGGCGAGCCACGGATAGGCCGGCATGATCGACGTGGGAATCACGGCTCGGGGGTCGAGCATGTGAATGCGGTGCCACGCGTCCGTGTATTTGCCGCCCACGCGCAACAAGTCCGGACCCGTGCGTTTCGAGCCCCACAGGAACGGCCGGTCGTAGGCGAACTCGCCGGCGCGCGCGTACGCGCCGTAGCGTTTCACCTCGGCCAGCAACGGCCGCACCTGCTGCGAGTGGCACGTCGAGCACGATTCGCGGATGTAGATGTCGCGTCCGACGAGCTCGAGCGGGCCGTACGGCACGACGTTCGGGCCGGGCGCGCTCAGCGACTCGTCGAGCGTGCTCGGCAGCACTTGGACGAGACCGCCGATCGAGGCGACGACGAGAATGCCGAAGATCAGCAGGCCCGTGTTGCGCTCGACGGCCTTGTGTAAGGCGAGAAGGCTCACGGTGTGCCTCCGACCGGCGAGAAGGCGGCGGCGTGCGCGGGCACGAGCGCCGGCGCCGAGACGGCCACCGTCCGCGCGCCTGCGAACGTTCGCCGCAGGTTCACGGCCATCAACACGGTGCCTGCCAGGAACAATACGCCGCCGACGAGCCGCAGCAGGTAGTACGGCGCCATCGCTTCCATCACCTCGACGAAGCTGTAACGCACCTCGCCGAGATCGTCGAGGCTGAGCCAAAGCAACGACTGCGATAGACCCGCGGCCCACATGGACAGCACATAGAGCATGATGCCGGCGAGCGCGAGCCAAAAGTGGGCGTTCGCCAGCGCGGTGCTGTGCAGCGGCCGGCCGGCGAGCTTCGGCACCAGATAATAGAAGGTGCCGAACGTGATCAGCGCGTTCCAGCCGAGCGCGCCCGAGTGAACGTGGCCGATCGTCCACTCGGTGAAGTGGCTCATCACGTTCACGCTGCGGATCGCCATCATCGGCCCT
Organism: uncultured Gammaproteobacteria bacterium; assembly: GCA_963714705.1. Classification (GTDB taxonomy): domain Bacteria; phylum Pseudomonadota; class Gammaproteobacteria; order Steroidobacterales; family Rariloculaceae; genus FEN-1219. Next base: position 548,521 of record CAVQPJ010000013.1, on the reverse strand, counting down.
TCGAACGTCGCGAGCCCGTAGAAGGCGAGCGCGAGCACGATGAACTTCAACGCCGGATCCGTTTGCAGCTTGCGCCACGCGTTGCTGACCGTCATGACGCCGTTGATCATCGTCGCCCACGATGGCGCGAGCAGGACAAGACTCATGATCACACCGAGCGACTGCACCCACTCGGGGATCGCGTTGTAGTGCAGGTGATGCGGGCCCGCCCAGATGTAGCTATAGACGAACGCCCAGAACGCGACGATCGACAGGCGGTAGCTCCAGATCGGCTGCTCGGCTTGCTTCGGCAGGAAGTAATAGAGCATGCCGAGGAACCCGCCCGTGAGCAGGAAGCCGACGGCGTTGTGGCCATACCACCATTGCACGATCGCGTCCTGAGCGCCGGGGAACAGCGAATACGATTTGCCGAGCGTGGCCGGAAGCGCGAGATTGTTCACGATATGCAGCATCGCGACGACGATGATCAACGCGCCGTAGAACCAGTTCGAGATGTAAATCGGCGCGATCTTGCGGCGCGCGATCGTTCCGAAGAACACGACGGCGTACGCGATCCAGATCACCGCGATCGCGATGTCGAACGGCCACTCGAGCTCGGCGTATTCCTTGCCGCCGTTCCAGCCGGCGAGCAGCGACCATGCGCCGAGCACGATCGTGAGCTGCCAGGCATAGAAGACGAACCACGCGAGCTTGGGTGCAAGCAGCCGAACGTGTGAGGTGCGTTGCACGCTGTAAAACGACGTTCCGATCAAGGCCGATACGCCGAAGCCGAACAGCACGAGATTCGTGTGCCCGGTTCGCAGCCGGCCGAAAGACAGCCACGGCAGGCCGAAATTGAGCTCTGGCCAGACGAGCTCGGCCGCGGCATAGACGCCGGCCGCCATGCCGGCGATCGCCCAGACGATCGAGCAGAAGGTGAATGCCGTGACGATGCGGTCCTCGTAGTGCTCCACGGCCCCGTTGCGCGCGTGCTCGACCATCGAATCGCCAACCTCCCTGTCGTTGCTCACGTGATCACGTCGCGACGTGCGGACCGACGCCTCGGCTCCAGAGGACGGCGGTGATCCCGAGCAGCGTCACCCACGACACCAATAGATAAGCGATCAACGACGACGCCATCAGCATTCCGCGGCCCGGATCGGTTCGGAGGACGGCGGGCAATCCGCGATACAGGAGATACATGCTCCAGATCAACGTCGGCACGAGCACGAGCACGTTCACGAAGGCGTTCGGATACAGGTGCACGACGCTGCCGATCGCGAGCGGCGCGCCGACGAGAGTCACGAGCGCGAAGCTGCGGCTCCAGCTCGTGTCGGCGCCGTAAGTGCTCGCCATCCACCGCGCGACGACGGCCGTGCTCAAGAATCCGAACAGCAGCAGCACGAAGTACGCCGCGCCGATCGCGACGACGGTTCCCGCGGGTAGGAACAGCGGTTCCACGCCGAGGCGCCAGCCGAAGGTCATGGTGCCGATGGCCGCGAACAGGGGCGGGAGCAATCCGAGCCAGACTGCAGCGCCGAAGAACGCGCGCGCGCTCGACGGCGGGTCCGCAGCGATGCTCGCGATCGCAGCTTCCGGCGCGACGAGCACGGCACCGAATCGCAGCAGTGGGAGGTCGTGATGCGATCATGCCGCGTTCTCGAGCACCATCAGCCCGGCCGCCGTATTGGATACGGGTAGGTGATAGTGGCTGTGCACCTTCGCTGCGTGGTCGTCGAGCGCACCGCGCGCGACGAGCCACGAGATGAGCTCGACGCCTTGCGTGCCTGCCAGCAGCACGAGGTCGCGAATCGTGTAGCGCGCGAGCGCAAGGGGGTCGCTGACGATCTTCTCGAGGCACATGAGGTCGAATTCTTTGTTGATGAATCCCGCGCGCTGGCCGTCGAGCTGATGCGACAAGCCGCCCGTGCCGATGACGACGGCACGCTGCTCCTGCGGATAGGACGCGATGGCGCGGCCGATGGCTTGGCCGAGCTTGTAGCAGCGCAGCGGCGAGGGCAGCGGATGCTGAATCGTGTTCAGGCAGACCGGCACGGTCCGTAGGCCGGGCCGGGAGCGGCCGGGCCACAGCAGTGCAAGCGGCACGGTGAACGCGTGGTCCACCAGCATCTCCTGGCAGGAGGTGATGTCGAACTCCTCGTTCAATCAGCGATTCGATGATGTGCCAGGAGAGCTCGGGGTCGCCGGGATAGGGCGCGACGGTCGGCAAGCCCCAGCCCTCGTCCGCGTTGCGGTACTCGCGCGCGGCGCCGACCGCGAACGTCGGCATCTTGTCCAGAAAGAAATTCAGGCCGTGATCGTTGTAGACGACGATCGCAACGTCGGGATTCGCCGCGGTCAGCCACTCGCGAGCGCGTGGATAGCCGGCGAAGAACGGCCGCCAATACGCGTCCTGCTCCAGTCCGCGTGCGATCGCGTGGCCGATCGCCGGAATGTGCGACGTGCAAACGGCACCAACGAGTCGTGCCATGGCTTTAGAGCGCCGCAGCTTGGAGTTTCGCGCGAAACTCTTCGACGCTCATCCCCGTCTGCTGCGCTCCGATGTCTTGCACGCCGAGCCCGAAGATTCCCGTGAACTTCGCGAGGTAATAGACGTTGCCGCCGCACTCGAGCAGCGCGAGCACGTCGCGGCGCCTCACGGCGTCGCGCTGCTCGTCGCTCAGGCCGAACCGTGTGCAGTAACCTTCCTCGTCCTCCAAGAACGCCGCTCGATTCGTGGCCTCGTTGAACGAGTAGCACATCTTGTTGAGTGGATAGCCCTTCAAGGCAAGGGCACCGTCGAACCAATACGTGCCGGGTATCGCGCTTGAGTGCGTTTCCGGCGCCGTCGCGAGGGAGTCGCGGTAAGTCATATGAGCTCCGGCGGTCCTACGAACGTACGGAGCGCGGTGCGCGCTGGTGTGCGTGCTCAACATTCTCCTGACAGCGCAGGCACCGCGCTGCATGCGGATTCAACTCCAAGCGCATTGGGTCGACGGTCTTGCGCGCAATCGATGCAGCTGCCGTAAGTGCCGGCCGTGATCCGCTTGAGCGCGCTCTCGACCTCGCGCAGCTCGCGGACGTCGCGGTCGATCTCCGCGAGATAGAGATCGCCAATCACGTCCGCGATCGACAGCTCCGCGCTGTCGGCGACGTTGGACGCAATGAGCCCGAACCGCTCGTCGTCGTGCTTGCGAAGCTCGCGCGCGATGTCCGCGCGCAGCGCCGCCACGCGGCCCCACAACGTGCTTGCCGCCTTTACGAGACGCGCGTCGGTCCAGTAGGTCGGCCTGGTTGGCCGAGCCGCAACGGGCGGCGTCTGATCGTGCTCGGGTTGGCTCATGGATCGATACTCCTTGTGCCCGCTTCGGGCGTGGCCACCTGGCCGTCGGGGAAGCATTCTGGTTCGCGACGCGCGCGCGTCCTATACGTAGAAACTGCAATGGATTGCGACAGGAGAACGCGCACGTGGGTAGGTACTTGCCGAACTGGCCGCGGCGATCCGCGTGCGTTGAAGTAGCCGTTATCGGAGGCGTCGAGACGAGCAAATCATGACCGACAGTCTCGACAGACTTTTTCGTCCACGCTCGGTCGCCGTGATCGGTGCGAGCGAGCGCCCTGCGTCGCTCGGCCGGCTCATGCTGGAGAACCTGGCAGGGTTCGACGGCACGCTGTTCCCCGTAAACCCTCACTACCACGAGATCCTCGGGATGCGCGCGTATCCCGACGTCGCGAGCCTGCCCGAGGCGCCCGATCTGGCGATCATCGCGACACCCGCGGCGGGGGTCGCGCGTATCGTGCACGAGCTCGCGGCGCGCGGCGCCGGCGCAGCGGTGATCATCTCCGCGGGGTTCGAAGGCGCTGCGAAGGCTGCGCTGAGCGAGCAGATCTCGGCGGCCGCGGGGGCTTCGCGATTGCGCGTCGTCGGTCCGAACACGATCGGAGTCATCGTGCCGCGGATCGGGCTGAACGCGAGCTTCGCACACCTGATGCCGCGGCCTGGAGGCATTGCGTTCGTTGCGCAATCCGGCGCGATCGCCACCTCGCTGATTGATTGGGCCGCGGCGCGCGGCCTCGGCTTCTCACACGTCGTGTCGCTCGGCGACATGGCGGACGTCGACTTCGGCGATTTGCTCGAGTACCTCGCCGCCGACGCTCAAACGACTGCGATCCTGCTTTACGTCGAAGCCATTACGCATCCGGAGCGTTTCATGGTTGCTGCGCGTGCGGCCGCGCGCGTGAAGCCGGTGCTCGTCGTCAAGGGCGGGCGCCACGCGCGTAGCGCCGGAGCGGTCGCGTCGCACACGGGACGGCTCGCAGGACCCGATGCCGAGTATTCGGCGGCGTTTCGCCGCGCCGGCATCGTCCGTGTCGCGTCGCTCGAGGAGTTGCTCGACGCTGCAGAGACACTCGCGTTGGGGCGCGCGCCGGCCGGACGTCGGCTCGCGATCGTCTCGAATGGCGGCGGGCTCGGCGTGCTGGCGGCCGACGCGCTGCTCGACGCCGGAGGCGAGCTCGCGACGCTCGGTGCAGCGACCATGGAGCGGCTCGCCCGCGTGCTGCCGGCGGCCTGGTCGCACGGCAATCCGGTCGACATTCTCGGCGATGCGGGCGGGGAGCGATTCAAGCGTGCACTCGAGATCGTGCTTCGCGACGGCAATGCCGACGGCGTGCTCGTGCTGCATTGCCCGACTGCCGTGTCGGACGGCAGCGACGCGGCGCACGCCGTCGCGGAAGTCGCGGCGGCGCACCCGACCGCGACATTAGTGACGAGCTGGCTCGGCGAGCATTCGGCCCGTCCCGCGCGCGCTGTACTGCAGCACGCGGGCGTTCCCACGTATGAAACCCCGGAGCGGGCGGCACGCGGCTTCATGCAGATGGCTGCGCATCGCGAGATCCGGGCGCGGCTGCTCGAGGCTCCGCCGGAGACCATGCCGTGGCCGGCCGCGCGTGCTGCCGCGCAGGCCGCGTTCGAAACGGCGCGCGCAGAAACACGCGAGTGGCTCACGCAACGCGAGGCGCGTGCCGTGCTCACCGCGTATGGCATCCCCACGACGCAGGTCGCGGAAGCTGCGACGCCGCAGGAGGCGGGCGCAGCCGCGGCTCGGCTCGGCGGGAGCGTCGCGCTGAAGATTGCCGCACCGGACATCGTGCACAAATCCGAGGTCGGCGGGGTTGCCCTCAATCTCGTCGGCGCGCCCGCCGTCGAGGCGGCCGCCGCCGACATGCTTTCGCGAGTTCATGAGTCGCATCCGGGCACCGCCGTGCGCGGCTTCACGGTGGAACGCATGGTCGATCGCGGCACGGGGCTCGAGCTCATCGTAGGCGCCACCACGGGCGGAGATTTCGGCCCGGTCGTATTGTTCGGCGAAGGCGGCACAGCAGTCGAAGCAATCGCCGACACGGCGCTCGAGTTGCCCCCGCTCGACGAGCGTCTCGCGCGGCAGCTCATCTCGCGAACGCGCGTATTTAGAAGAATGCTCGGTTACCGAAACGTCGCGGCCGTGGATGTCGATGCCGTGGCTCGCGTGATCGTCAAAGTTTCACGATTGCTCCGCGACTTTCCGGCAGTGCTCGAGCTCGACATCAATCCGTTGCTCGCGACGTCCACCGGCTGCTCGGCGCTCGATGTGCGGATCAGGGCCACGGTCACGAGCCGTGCGAAGGCATTGCGCGCCGTCAATCGGGATACGGAAGGTGTGCCGGAGGCGTTTGCGTAGGTACATCCCGAAATATCGGTCCGCGCCCCGGTCGGCCATTCTGCAGCCATGCCGGTCTCCGGGGGGCTCATGTCAGCCAAGCAGATCCTGGTCGTCGTCGATCCGACGACCAACGAAAAGCAGCCTGTCATCGAGCGCGCAGCATGGCTCGCTGAAAGAACAGGTGCCGCGCTGCAACTATTCGCGTGCGACTACGACGCGAACATCGATGCCGGGCGCGTCGCGACGGTCCGGCTCCCCGATGCCGGTGCGCGCGAGGGCCTGTTGGTACGGCATCGCCGCAACCTGGAGGCGCTGGCAGCTCCTCTGCGTGAGCGCGGGCTGAGTGTCACCGTCGATGTCGCATGGGACTATCCGCTGGCCGACGTGGTCGTCAAGCGCGCCGCCGCCGAGCGGCCGTGGCTCGTGGCGAAGGATGCGCAGCATCACACGCTTCTGCAGCGCACTCTATTGACGAACGCCGATTGGCAACTGGTCCGCGAGTGCCCCGTGCCGTTGCTGCTCGTCAAGCAGCCCGCCGTGGCGTGGAATCCGGTCGTGCTTGCAGCAATCGATCCTCTGCACGTGCACGACAAGCCAGCGGCGTTGGACGACGCGATCTACAAGTTTGCGGCGGCGCTATGTGAGAGTTCCGGCGGCACGCTGCATCTCGTGCATGCGGCTTCACCGCCGATGGGCATCGAGCTCGCTCCGCAGCTTCAAGCTCTGATTGCGTCGGAGAGTCGCAGAGCGATCGCGAAGTTCGTCGAGACGCATCCTGTCGCCGGTGACAACGTGCACGTGCTCGACGGTATGCCCCACGAGTGCCTCGAGGCGGCGGTGAAGCGGTACAACGCGGACTTCCTCGTGATGGGTGCCGTTGCACGGCGCGGTGTCAAGAAACTGCTGATCGGCGGCACGGCGGTGCGGGTGCTCGATCGGCTGCCCTGCGATCTCGTGATCATCAAGCCAGCCGAGCTGGTTCTGCCGCACTGAGCAATGGAGATGCAGATGCGCAATCGAACGGTCGTGGTTGGGGTTGCCGCAGCGCTCGTTACGAGCATCGGAGCCGCCCAATTTGAAGCGGTCTCGCTCGCCGATTACAGCGGCGAGGAGATTTTCCTGAACTATTGTTCCGCCTGCCACGGCGGAATCGGGCGCGGCGACGGGCCGGTGGCGCGCAGCCTAGTGACGGCGGTGCCGGATTTGACGGCCATTACCCGCCGGTATGGAGAATTCCCGACGATGCGGATTGCGGACACCATCGACGGGCGCGGTGCCCGAATCGATGCGCACGGTACGCGCACGATGCCGGTCTGGGGCTACGAGTTCTGGGTCGAGGAGGGCGGCGACGTCGTCGCGCAGCGCGAGATGAAGGAAGTCATCGCGAAGCTCGTCGACTACCTCCGATCGATTCAGGACGACTCGCACGCTCAGAACCGCGAGTAAGCGCAAGTGCCGGCCGAGTTGGGTTCCTTCGTCGTCGATCTGGCGAGCGTCGGGCTTGCCGACGTGCCGCGAGTGGGCGGCAAGAATGCGTCGCTGGGCGAGCTCATACGGCATCTTTCGGCGGCCGGAGTTCGCGTGGTCGGCGGGTTCGCGACGACCGTCGCGGCGTATCGGGATTTCATCGCGACGAACGACCTCGCGCCTGAGGTTGCTCGGATATTCGAGCGACGCGCGGCCGGGAGGCTGTCTCTCGCGGCAGCCGGCCGCCGAATTCGCCGGGCATGCTCGACGCCGAGCTGCCTGACGCACTTGCGTCGGCCATGCTCGAGGCTTATCGCGAGCTACGGTCGGCACGCGAGAGGCCGGCCCGTTGCGGTGGCCGTGCGCTCGAGCGCGACGGCCGAGGACTTGCCCGACGCGAGCTTCGCCGGCCAGCAGGAGACGTTTCTCAACGTGCGCGGCGAAGCGGCGTTGCTCGACGCATGTCGCCGCTGCTTCGCATCGCTGTATACGGACCGCGCGATCAGCTATCGCGACAACCACGGCATCGATCAGCTCAAAGTCGCGCTGTCGGTCGGCGTGCAGCCGATGGTGCGCTCGGATCGCGGCGCCGCCGGAGTGATGTTCTCGATCGACACCGAAACCGGATTCCCGGGCGTCGTAGTGATCGACGGAAGCTGGGGTCTCGGCGAGACCGTCGTGCAGGGCAGCGTCGATCCAGACTCGTATCGCGTGTTCAAGCCGCTGCTCGCCGACGAGCGTTTGCGGCCCGTGATCGAACGGCGCCGCGGACGCAAGCAGCACAAGCTCGTGTACGGAAGCTCGGCGTCGGCCGGAACGCGGCTCGTGAAGACGAGCCGCAAGGAGCGCGAAACGCACGTGCTGACTGATCAGGAGATACTCGAGCTCGGGCGCTGGGCCGTGAAGATCGAATCGCACTACGGCCGGCCGATGGACATCGAATGGGCGAAAGACGGCCGCACGGGCGAGCTCTTCGTCTTACAGGCGCGGCCCGAAACCGTTCAGACGCGGCGCGCGGCCGCCGCGCTGAAGACGTACGAGGTCAAGAGCAAGGGCCGGCAGTTGGTCTCTGGAGTCGCCGTCGGCGACGGAGTAGGGACGGGCCGCGTCTGTCGACTCAAGAACGCGAAATCGATCGCGCGTTTCGAGCCCGGAAGCATTCTCGTCACGTCGATCACCGATCCCGATTGGGTGCCGATCATGAAGCGGGCCGCCGGGATCGTGACCGACCACGGCGGACGCACGTCGCACGCGGCGATCGTGAGCCGCGAGCTCGGGCTCCCCGCGATCGTCGGCACCGGCTCGGCGACGCGCGTGCTGCACGATGGGCAGGCCGTCACCGTCTCGTGTGCCGAAGGCAACGTCGGCGCCGTCTATGCCGGTATCGCCGAGGTCACGGAGCGGAGCATCGACATCGCGGCGATTCCCGCGACCCGCACCAAAGTCATGCTCAACGTCGCAAACCCGGCCGCGGCGTTCGGTTGGTGGCAACTGCCCGCCGACGGCGTGGGGCTCGCGAGGATCGAGTTCATCGTCAGCCACGACATCAAGATTCACCCGCTCGCGCTGCTGAACCCCAAGGCCGTGCGCGGCAAGGCCGATCGGGCGCGCATCGAGCGGCTCACTCACGGGTGGCAAAGCCGCGAAGAGTACTTCGTCGCGCAGCTCGCATCCGGCGTCGCAAGGATTGCCGCAGCGCAATATCCGCGGCCGGTGATCGTGCGGACGAGCGACTTCAAGACCAACGAGTACGCTCGCCTGATCGGAGGCGCGGCGTTCGAGCCTCGCGAGGAGAATCCGATGCTCGGGTGGCGCGGCGCGAGCCGCTATTACAGCGACGACTATCGCGAAGGGTTCGCGCTCGAATGCCGCGCGCTGAAGCGCGTGCGCGAGGACATGGGGTTCGCGAACGTCATCGTGATGATTCCGTTCTGCCGGACGCCCGAGGAGGCCGACCGCGTGCTCGAGGTGATGGCTGCGAACGGTCTCGAGCGCGGCCAGGCCGGGCTCGAGGTCTACGTCATGTGCGAGATCCCCGCGAACGTCGTGCTCGCCGAGCAGTTCGCCGCGCGCTTCGACGGATTCTCGATCGGCAGCAACGACCTCACGCAGCTCGTGCTCGGAGTGGACCGCGACTCGGCGAGGCTCCGCGACTTGTTCGACGAGCAGAACGAGGCGGTGACGCGAATGATCCGTTCCGTCATCGAGACCGCGCATGCGCACGGCCGCAAGGTGAGCCTCTGCGGGCAAGCGCCGAGCGATCGGCCGGCGTTCGTCGAGTTTCTCGTGGACGCCGGCATCGATTCTGTTTCGGTGACGCCGGACAGCTTCCTGCGCGTGAAGACGAATGTCGCCGCTGCGGAGCGCGCATCCGTGCAAGTACGTATTTGATGCTTGACCGCCGCGGTCGAACATGGAGGCCATGACGCTGCGCCCAGCGTTACAGGAGGCTCGTTCATGGCGGTCAAGCAAGTGCTGTTTCGCGCGGAGGCGCGGGAGAAGGTGCTGCGCGGCGCCGCGGCCCTCGCGGACGCCGTCCGGATCACGCTCGGCCCGAAATCGAAGTCCGTGCTGATCCAGAAGAAGTGGGGCACTCCGCTCGTGTGCAACGACGGCGTGACGATCGCGAAGGAGATGGAGCTCGACGACCCCGAGGAGAACCTCGGCGCGCAGATGCTGCGGCAGGCCGCCGAGAAGACCGGCGACGCCGTCGGCGACGGCACGAGCACGGCGACCATACTCGCGCACGCGATCTACGCGGAAGGCGTGCGCAACGTTGCGGCGGGCGCCAGCGCGATCGACCTGAAGCGCGGGCTCGAGCGCGGGCTCGAGGCTGCCGTCAAGGCGCTGACGAGCCAAGCGAAGCCCGTCGTCAGCCGCAAGGAGAAGGCGCAGGTCGCGACCATCTCGGCGCACAACGATACGACGATCGGCGAGCTCATCGCCGACGCGATGGAGAAGGTCGGAGGCGACGGGGTCATCACGGTCGAGGAGTCGAAGACCACCGAGACGACGCTCGACGTCGTCGAAGGGATGCAGTTCGATCGCGGCTACCTCTCGCCGTACTTCATCACCGACCCGAGCACGATGGAGGCGGTGCTCGAGGACGCGTACGTGCTGATCTGCGATCGCAAGCTCGGCATGCTGAAAGACATCATTCCGCTGCTGGAGCAAGTCGCGAAATCGGGGCGCCCCATCCTGTTCATCGCGGAGGACATCGAGGGCGAAGCGCTCGCGACGTTGATCGTGAATCAGATCCGCGGCGTGCTGAAGAACGCTGCCGTCAAGGCACCCGGTTTCGGCGATCGCCGCAAGGCGATGCTCGAGGACATCGCGGCGCTCACGGGCGGCCAGCTGATCTCCGAGGAGCTCGGCTTCAAGCTCGAGGACGTCACGCTCGAGCAGCTCGGGCATGCGCGGCGCGTGGTCGTCGACAAGGACACGGCGACGATCATCGGCGGCGCAGGAAACAAGGAGGCCATCCAAGGGCGGATTCAGATGATTCGCAGGGAGATCGACAAGACGACGAGCGACTACGATCGCGAGAAGCTCGAGGAGCGGCTCGCGAAGCTCTCGGGCGGCGTCGCCGTGATCCGCGTCGGCGCGCCCACCGAATCCGAGATGAAGTCGAGGAAAGACGCGCTCGACGATGCGATCAGCTCGACGAAGGCTGCGGTCGCCGAAGGAATCGTGGCGGGCGGCGGGCTCGCGCTGCTGCGCGCATGCCCGGCCCTCGACGCGCTGGCCGCGACCTGCAGCGGCGACGAACGAACCGGCGTGCAGATCCTCCGCAGGGCTCTCGAGGCTCCGACGCGCCAGATCGCCGAGAACTCGTCGGCGGACGGCGGCGTGGTCGTGGACCGCATGCTCGGCAGCAGCGGCAACATGGGCTTCGACGCCGCGCGCAAGGAATACGTCGACCTCGTCGAGGCGGGCATCGTCGATCCGGCGAAGGTCGTGCGCATGGCGCTCGAGAACGCGGTGTCCGTCGCGAGCGTGTTGCTGCTCACGGAGGCCACGATGACCGAGAGACCGGAGAAGCGCGAACCGCACGCGCCGGCGGAACCCGCATTCTGAGCAGAGAGTAGCCGTACATGAACACTCGATCCGCCCGTTCGAAAGGACCTTCTCCGCGCCGGCTCGGACATGGAAATCCGCGTCCGGCCGAGGAAATTCACGACCCCTACAGCACGTCGCGCAAGGCCAAGACACCCGCTCGCTGCGCCGAGTGCGGTGCGACGTACCGGAAAGGCCGCTGGACGTGGGAACGCATCATGCCGCAGCCGGCCGCGAGCCTGACCTGCCCGGCGTGCCGCCGCACGCACGACGGGGTGCCCGCCGGCGAAGTGACGCTTCGTGGGAGTTTTTTCGGAGAGCACGCGGACGAAGTCCTGCGTCTCGTTCGCCATGTCGAGAAGGCCGAGCACTCGCAGCATCCGCTCAACCGCATCATGGCCATTCGCCGCGCCGAGGGCTCGGCGACGATCACCACGACGGACATCCATTTGCCCAGGCGCATCGGGCACGCGCTCGAGAGCGCGTGGGACGGCACGCTGGACACGCATTACGACGAAGCGGGGTACTTCGCGAGGGTTGCGTGGGAACGCAACGCCTGACGGACGCGCAAGGTTAGCGCCGCGCTTCGCGACTCACCTCGATCTGATCGCGCACGGCATCGAGCAGATCGTCCGCGCGGACGGGCTTGTTCAGCAGCATGGCTCTTTCCACGCGCGCGCTCGTGACGGCGGAGCGCGCGGTGTCGCCAGTCACGAAGATCGTTGGAACGATCCAGCCGAGCTTGTCGCGGACGGCGGCGACCACGCCCGTGCCGGTCTCGCCGCCGCGCAGGTGATAGTCGCTGACGATGACGTCCGGCGAGAAGGCCCGCACGCAGTCGAGCGCTTCCTGCTCGGAGCTTGCGACGCTGACTTCGAAACCTTCGATCTCGAGCAACAGGCTCGTGGCTTCCGCGACGGGGCGCTCGTCGTCCACGATCAGCACGCGCCCGCCGCGTGCGGTGCCGGCGCCTGCCGAATCCTCCGCGACGGCATGCGCGATCTCGGCGTGCGGGATCGTCACGCGAAACGTCGTTCCCTTGCCCATGACCGACTCGACTTCCACCTCACAGCCGAGTAGCTGCTGCAGGCGCCGCACGATCGATAGACCGAGACCGAGGCCCTCGGGCCGCTGCGTGCCGCGGTCCACCTGGTAGAACTCCTCGAAGACACGCCCGAGCTTGATCGGGCGGTATGCCGATCCCCGTATCACGAACGTCGATGGCGACGAGATCGCCGCGGCGGGCGCAGCAGATTCGGACTTCGCCGCGTTGCGTGTAACGGATCGCGTTCGACACGAGATTGCCGAGCAAGCGACGCAAGAGCTCGGCATCCGTGTGCACGCCTTCGGCCGATCGCTCGATGACGAGCTCGAGGCCTTTCTCCACGGCCTGCGGCTCGAAGTCGGACCGCAAGCTCTCGAGTACCTCGTCGATCGCGCAGGCCGTCGGATTCGCCGTGAAGCTGCCGCTGTCGAGCTTGCTGATGTCGAGCACCGACGCAAGCAACGCGGACATCGAGTCGAGCGCGAGCTGTTGCCGCTCGAGCAGACCGAGCATGGAGGCGTTCGCGCCGGCTTGGCGCTTCGCTGCGCGGTTCAGCAGGTTCAGGGTCTGGAGCGGCTGGCGCAGGTCGTGACTGGCAGCGGCGAGGAACCGGCTCTTCTGCCTGTTCTCGGCGACGAGCTGGTCCTCTTTGTCGCGCCGCAGCGTGGCGTCGCGAACGGCCGCGACGACGAGTAGACCTTCCTCCGTCGCGACGGGGCTCAAGCTGATCTCGATCGGGAATTCGTGGCCGTCCTTGTGGCGGCCGTACAGCGTGCCGCCGGCGCCCATCGGGCGCGGCTTCGCGTGCGACGCGAAACGCTCGCGGTGGCCGGGATGCGTTTCTCTGAAACGCTCCGGCAACAGAGCTTCGACCCTTGCGCCGACGAGCTCCGTGGCGCCGTAGTCCGAACGCGTGCTCGACCTGGGCGTTCGCGAACACGATCGTGCCCTCGGCGTCCACGATGACCGTTGGGTCAGGCGCCAAATCGAGCAGCGTCCTGGCCAACTCGCCGGATAGGTCCATTCTTCTGCCTTGGTTGAATTCGGAGCTAGGCGTGACGCCCCGTTAGGTTAGTCTCTCAAAGGGGTATTTCAAGCGCCAAGAGTCGAGATTGAGGCCTATCTTCTGTCGAGCGGCCCGAGCACGAGCACTACGACTAGGTATTTTCCGGCACTGTGCCCCGTCACCCGCCCCCGGTACGCTGCACGAGGGTGGCGTACCGGGTGCGGTCCGCGCCCCGAGTCGAGTCACAGAAGGGAACCTGAACATGAGCCATTCGCACGCCGTCGTTTGGACGGACCACCAAACCGCCCAAGTGCTGCAATTCGACGCAGAGCACGTGCGGGCGAAGAAGGTCCGCGGTCACAACCACTACACTCGACAACATGGCAGCACCGTACGAACGGAGCACGAGTTCTTCGGCGAGGTTTGCGATGCGATCGATGGGGTTGCCGAGGTGCTGATAACCGGGTCGCATACTGCGATCGCCGACTTTCGTCATTACGCCGACAAGCATCGGCCGCACACCGCGGCCCGCATCGTTGGATACGAAGTGGTGGACCACCCCAGCGAGAACCAGCTCGTGGCCGCCGCTCGCAAGTATTTCCTCAAGTACGACAAGAGCGGGATCCCGCCGTCGACCTGATCTCGGCCGAATCGAGTTTTTCTAACGCCGCCTTAATCCGCGGGTCGTTAGGCTTCGCGCGACGATTCGGACATGGGAGCCGATCGCGTCGTGCAACTCTTCGGCGTCGCCATTGTGGTGCTTTTGGCCGGCATTACGCTGCTGGTCTTGCAGCGGTCTGCGGCTGACGGCCGAACGCGGCGCCCACGCGGCGAACAGCAAGAGCGGCACGCCGGCTCATCGACTGCGGAGCACGGCAGCGACAACCTGAAAGAGACGTAGCCGTCGAGTGCCACCATCGAACCGAGTGCCGCGGCATATTCGCCCTTCCGCTCGAGCGTAGGTACTTTTCCTAACTCGCCCTTAACCCCCGTGCGCGTAGGCTGACGCGTTATCCGAGTCCTCGAGTGAGGTCTTCCGATGGAATCGTTCGTACTGCTCGTCGTCGTGTTGCTCGTGGCGGCGACCTGGGCCCTGTATCGGATCGCCGTCGTCACGAAGGAGACACGCCGATGAGCGCCCTGGACATCGTGGGTCTCGTGCTCGCGCTCGGCTTGCTCGCGTATCTCGTCGTGGCGCTGCTCTACCCGGAGAAATTCGAATGACCGCGCAAGGGTCGCTGCAACTCGTTCTCTATCTCGCGCTGCTCGTGGCTCGCGGCGAAGCCGTTGGGACTCTTCATGACGGCCGTCTACGAGGGGCGGCGCACGTGGCTCACGCCGGTCTTCGGTTGGCTCGAGCGCGGCATCTACCGCGTGGCCGGCATCGACGAGCGCAGCGAGAGCGACTGGCGGCGTTATGCCGTCGCCGTGCTCCTCATGAACGTCATCGGCTTCGCCGTCGTGTACCTGCTGCAGCGCCTGCAAGGCGTGCTGCCCTTGAATCCGCAGGGGTTCGCGGCCGTGAGCCCGGACTCGTCGTTCAACACGGCCGTGAGCTTCGCAACCAACACGAACTGGCAGGGCTACGTCGGCGAAGCGACGATGAGCTATCTCACGCAGATGCTCGGTCTCGCCGTCCAGAACTTCCTGTCGGCCGCGAGCGGCATGGCCGTGCTCGTCGCGCTGATTCGCGGGCTTCGCGCGGCGCGAGACGGACCGCATCGGCAACTTCTACGTCGATTTCACGCGCAGCACGCTCTACATCCTGCTGCCGTTGTCGCTCGTGCTCGCCGTCGTGCTGATGTCGCAAGGCGTCGTGCAGAGCTTCGGCGAGTATCGCACGGTGAGCCTGCTCGACCCCGTGACGATCGAGGTGCCGGCCACCGATGCGGCGGGCGAGCCCATCGTCGATGCGGCCGGCGAGCCCGTGACTGCAACCGCAGCTCGTCACGGAACAGACGGTGCCGCTCGGCCCGGCCGCGAGCCAGGTCGCGATCAAGCAGCTCGGCACGAACGGCGGCGGTTTCTTCAACGTGAACTCGGCGCACCCGTTCGAGAACCCGACGCCGCTCTCGAACCTGCTCGAGGTGCTCGCGATCCTGCTGATCCCGGCCGCGCTCTGTTACACGTTCGGCCAGATGGTCCGCGATACGCGGCAAGGCTGGGCCGTGCTCGCCGCGATGCTCGTGATCTTCGTGCCGCTGACGTTCGGCGCGTTCATCGCGGAGCAGTCCGGCAACCCCGTGCTCACGGAGCTCGGCGCGGATCAAGCGGCGTCGGACGTTCAGCCCGGCGGCAACATGGAAGGCAAGGAGGCGCGCTTCGGCATCGCGAACTCGGCGCTCTGGGCGGCGGCGACGACGGCCGCGTCGAACGGCTCCGTGAACTCGATGCACGATTCCTACACGCCGCTCGGCGGGCTCGTGCCGATGTGGCTCATGCAGCTCGGCGAGGTCGTGTTCGGCGGCGTCGGCAGCGGCCTCTACGGCATGCTGATGTTCGCGCTCGTCGCCGTGTTCATCGCGGGCCTCATGGTCGGCCGCACGCCCGAGTATCTCGGCAAGAAGATCGAGGCCTACGAGATGAAGATGGCGTCGCTCGTGCTGCTGATCCCGCCGCTCGTCGTGCTCGTCGGCACGGCCATTGCGAGCGTGGCGCCGCTGGGCGTCAGCAGCATCGCGAACCCGGATCCCGCCGCGCACGGGTTCTCGGAGATGCTCTACGCGTTCTCGTCGGCCGGCAACAACAACGGCAGCGCGTTCGCAGGCATCTCGGCGAACACGCCGTTCTACAACACGGCGCTCGGGATCGCGATGTGGGCGTCTCGCTACTGGCTCATGATCCCGGTGCTCGCGATTGCCGGCAGCCTCGCGGCGAAGCGCGCGACGGCCGTCACGGCCGGCACGCTGCCGACGCACGGGCCGTTGTTCGTCGCGATGCTCGTCGGCGTCGTACTGATCGTCGGTGCGCTGACGTTCGTGCCTTCGCTCGCGCTCGGCCCGATCGTCGAGCACCTTCTCATGCTGGGCAGAGGCTGATTCCCATGGTAGCTACTTCCAAATCAGTATCGCCGGCACGCAGCGGATTCCTCGATCGCGCCATCATCGCGGGCGCGGTCCGGGCCTCGTTCGCGAAGCTCGCCCGAGCGTGCAGATCCGCAACCCCGTGATGTTCGTGGTCTACGTCGGCAGCGCGCTGACGACCGTGATCGGCCTTGCGGCGCTCTTCGGGTTAGCGCCCGATGCCGGCAGCCCGGCCTTCGTGCTCGCGATCGCGGTCTGGCTGTGGCTCACGGTGCTGTTCGCGAACTTCGCCGAAGCCGTCGCCGAAGGCCGCGGCAAGGCCCAGGCCGCGACGCTGCGCGCGATGCGCCGCCACGTGCACGCCAAGAAGCTGCTCGGCAAGCTGCGAACGCAGTACCAGATGGTCGAGTCGAGCGCGCTGAAGCGCGACGACCTCGTGCTCGTCGAGGCCAACGACACGATTCCCGCCGACGGTGAGGTCGTCGAAGGTGTCGCGTCGGTCAACGAGAGCGCCGTCACGGGCGAATCCGCGCCCGTGCTGCGCGAGGCCGGCGGCGACTTCTCGGCCGTCACGGGCGGCACGCGCGTGTTGTCGGACTGGCTCGTCGTGCGCGTTACGAGCCGCGAAGGCGAGGGGTTCCTCGACCGTATGATCGCGATGGTCGAGGGCGCCAAGCGCGGCCGCACGCCGAACGAGATCGCGCTGTCCATCCTGCTCGCGGCGCTGACGATCGTATTCCTGCTCGCGACGGCGACGCTTGCTGCCGTTCTCGAAGTACGCGGTAGGCGCGACGGGCGTGGGCTCGGTCGTAACCGTCACCGTGCTCGTGGCGCTGCTCGTCTGCCTGATCCCGACGACGATCGGCGGTCTCCTCTCCGCGATCGGCATCGCCGGTATGGACCGCATGATCCGCGCGAACGTCATCGCGACCTCGGGCCGCGCCGTCGAAGCGGCCGGCGACGTCGACGTGCTGCTGCTCGACAAGACCGGGCACGATCACGCTCGGCGACCGGCAAGCGAAGGAGTTCCATCCCGCGCCGCGCGTCGAAGCGCGCGAGCTTGCCGATGTCGCCCAGCTCGCCTCGCTCGCCGACGAGACGCCCGAGGGTCGGTCGATCGTCGTGCTCGCGAAACAGCGGTTCGAGCTGCGCGGCCGCGACATCGCATCGTTGCCGCACACGTTCCACAAGTTCTCGGCCAAGACGCGCATGAGCGGTGTCGACGTCGAGGGCCGCAAATTGCGCAAGGGTGCGGCCGACGCAATCAAGCAGTTCGTCGAGAGCGAAGGCGGTTCTTGGCCGGCCGCGGTCGGTGAAGTCGTCGACAAGATCGCGCGCGGCGGCGCGACGCCGCTCGTCGTCGCCGAGAGCGGTAAGGGCGCGCGCGTGCTGGGTGTGATCGAGCTACGCGACGTCGTCAAGGGCGGCATCCGCGAGCGCTTCGCCGAGCTGCGCCAAATGGGTATCAAGACCGTCATGGTTACCGGCGACAACCGGCTCACGGCCGCCGCAATCGCGGCCGAGGCCGGGGTCGACGAGTTCCTCGCGGAAGCGACACCTGAAACGAAGCTCGAGCTCATTCGCCGCCACCAGGCCGACGGCCGGCTCGTCGCGATGTGCGGCGACGGCACGAACGACGCGCCGGCGCTCGCCCAGGCCGACGTTGCCGTGGCCATGAACACGGGGACGCAAGCCGCGAAGGAAGCCGGCAACATGGTCGACCTCGACAGCAATCCGACGAAGCTCATCGAGGTCGTCGACGTCGGCAAGCAGATGCTCGTCACGCGCGGTGCGCTGACGACGTTCTCGGTAGCGAACGACATCGCGAAGTACTTCGCGATCATCCCGGCCGCATTCGCAACGACCTATCCCGCGCTCAACGCGTTGAACGTCATGGGCCTCGAGAGCCCCGAGAGCGCGATCCTATCGGCCGTCATCTTCAACGCGCTGATCATCGTCGCGCTCGTGCCGCTCGCGCTGCGCGGCGTCAAGACGCGCGCGGCCTCGGCCGCGTTGTTGCTGCGGCGCAATCTCTTGATCTATGGGCTCGGCGGCATCGTCGTGCCGTTCGTCGGCATCAAGGCGATCGACATGATCCTCGCCGTGCTCGGCCTCGCCTAAGGAGGGCTTGTCATGCTTCGCGAATTGCGTCCAGCGTTGCTCGTGTTCGGGGCGCTCACACTCGTGACGGGTGTCGTTTATCCGGCCGTCGTCACGCTCGTCGGGCAGCTCGCGTTCTCGAGCCAGGCGGCGGGCAGCGTCATCGAGCGCGACGGCCGGGCCGTCGGCTCGCGGCTGCTCGGCCAGCCGTTTTCCTCGCCGCAGTACTTCTGGAGCCGGCCGTCGGCGACGGGGCCGATGCCGTACAACGGTGCGGTGTCGAGCGGCTCGAACCAGGGCCCCTTGAGCCCCGTGCTGGCCGAGGCCGTCGCGGCGCGCATTGCCGCGCTGCTCGAAGCCGATCCCGGCAACACGGCAGCGGTGCCCGTCGATCTGGTGACGGCATCCGGCAGCGGCCTCGACCCGCACATCAGCGTGGCCGCGGCCGACTACCAGGTGGCGCGCGTGGCGCGAGCCCGCAGCCTGCCCGCGGCCGAGGTCGCCGCGCTCGTCAGCGAGCACACGGAAGGGCGCATGTTCGGCGTGCTCGGCGAGCCGCGCGTCAACGTGCTGACGCTGAATCTGGCGCTCGAGGCCCGCGCGACGCCATGATGTAGCCGATGGCAGTCGAGGCGCGCCCCGATCCTGACAAGCTGCTCGCGCACGTAAAGGCCGAGGAAGCTCGTGCACGGCGCGGACGGTTGCGTGTCTTCTTCGGCGCGACGGCCGGCGTCGGTAAGACATTTGCGATGCTGAGCGCGGCGCAGCGCGCGAGGCTCGCCGGCAGCGAGATCGTCATCGGCTACGTCGAGCCGCACGGCCGAGCCGAAACCGAAGGGCTCGCCGAAGGTCTCGAGCGGTTGCCGACGTTGCCCGTCGCCTACCGCGGCATGGCGCGGCAGGAATTCCATCTTGACGCGGCGCTGGCGCGTCGGCCCGGCATTCTACTCGTCGACGAGCTCGCCCACTCGAACTTGGTCGGCGGCGAGCCGCCGCCGCGCCATCCGAAGCGCTGGCAGGACATCGAAGAGCTGCTCGACGCCGGCATCAACGTCTGGACCACTCTGAACGTCCAGCACCTCGAGAGCCTGAACGATCTCGTCGCGCAGATCACCGGCGTCAAGCAGCGCGAGACGCTGCCGGATCGCATCTTCGACGAGGCCGACGAGGTCGAGCTCATCGACCTGCCGCCCGACGATCTGATCGCGCGCCTGCACGCCGGCAAGGTCTACGTCCCGGGCGAAGTCGGTATTGCCGTCGAACGCTTCTTCCGCAAGCCGAACTTGATCGCGCTGCGCGAGCTCGCGCTGCGGCGCATGACGGACCGCGTCGAGTCCGCCGCTCGCGTGTCGCTCGCGGCCGACCGATCTTCGCGCGAATGGCTGGCGCAGGACCAACTGCTCGTCGCGGTCGGACCGGATGCGCAGGCCGAGCAGCTCGTGCGCGCCGGCAAGCGGCTCGCCGACGCGCTGCGCGCGAAGTGGACAGTCGTCTACGTCGAAACCCCGGCGCTGCTGCGCCTCTCCGAGCAAGAGCGCAATCGCCGCATCGATGTGCTGCGGCTCGCCGAGTCGCTCGGCGCCGAGACGGTCACGCTCGACGGGCCGACCGCCGCGTCGGCCCTCATCGAGTACGCGAAGACGCGCCGCGCCACGCGCGTCATCGTCGGTGCGCCCAAGCGGCGTGGTTGGCGTGCGCTGTGGCGCCGCTCGACGGCGACCGCGCTGCTGCTCGAGGCCAAAGCGTTCGACGTCGTCACGGTCGCGGTCTCCGACGCGCCCGCTCGCGTGCCCGCGAACGGGCAGCCGTTCGGCACGCCCGCCGAGTATGCGCCGGCGGTTAGGTGGAAACGGTATCTGGCCGCCGCCGCGATCTCGGCTGCGTGCACGGTCGTCGCCTTCGGCATGTTCCCGTACCTCGAGCTGTCGAATCTCGTCATGGTGTACTTGCTCGGTGTCGTCGTCGCGGGGCTGCGCATCGGCCGGCTGCCGTCGGTGCTGACGGCCGTCTTGAACGTGCTTTTCTTCGATTTCTTTTTCGTGCCGCCGCGCTACACGTTCGCGGTATCGGACGTGCAATATTTGCTGACGTTCGCCGTGATGCTGACGGTGGCACTCGTCATCGCGACGCTGATGGCGCGCGTGCGCCAGCAGACGCGCGTCGCGGGCGCCCGCGAGCGGCGCACCGCGCTGTTGTACGCGATGAGCCGCGAGCTCGCCGCGACGCGCGACAGCGACAGCATGGCGCGGCTCGCGGTCAAGCACGTCGCCGAAGTGTTCCAGTGCGAATGCGTCGTGCTGCTCCCCGACGCGTCCGGCCGGCTGCGCTATCCCGCGGAAAAGCCGATGGACGGGTCGTATCGCGGAGCGGATCTGGCCGTCGCCCAGTGGGTCGCCGACCACGGCCGGCGCGCCGGCTTGGGGTCCGACACGCTGCCGGCCGCGCCGGCACTGTATCTGCCGCTCGGCGAAGGGCGGCGCGGCCTCGGTGTACTGGCCGTGCAGCCGCGCAATCGGCGGCGGGTGCTGCTGCCCGAGCAACGGCACTTGCTCGAGACGTTCGCGGGTCAGATCGGGTTGGCGCTCGAGCGAGCGGGTCTCGCCGAGACTGCGGCCGGCGCGCGCGTCGCCGCCGAGCGCGAGACGCTGCGCAACACGTTGCTGGCTTCGATCTCGCACGACTTGCGCACGCCGCTCGCGGCCATGGCCGGTGCTGCGTCGGCGCTCGTCGCGCGGGGCGCGGCGCTCGACGAGGCGAAGCGCGTCGAGCTCGCCCGGTCGATCGAGTCGAAGGCGCGCGACATGTCCGAGCTCGTTTCGAAGGTGCTCGACCTCATGCGCTTCGACTCGGGCGAGCTCGCGCTGCGGCGTGACTGGGAGTCGCTCGAGGATCTCGTGGGCGCCGCGCTCGAGCACAACGAGGAGCGCCTCCAGGATCGCCGCGTCGAGATCGCGCTGCCGGCCGACCTGCCGCTCGTGTGGGTTGACGCGACGCTCGTCGTTCAAGTGTTCACGAACTTGTTCGAGAACGCCGCGAAGTACACGCCCCCGGGTACCGAGATCGTCGTGACCGCGCGCGACGAGAAGCGCGAAGTCCACGTGACTTTCGACGACAATGGGCCCGGCCTGCCGGGCGGCGATCCGGAGCGGCTGTTCGACAAGTTCCAACGTGGGATCCAAGAGGGCACGATCGTTGGCGCCGGCTTGGGTCTGTCGATCTGCCGCGCGGTCGTTCACGCGCACGGCGGCAGGATCACGGCCGGAGCGAGGCCCGGCGGCGGCGCGCGCATCGAATTCACGCTGCCGACGAAGGACCCCGCCGAATGACGGGCGCGATGCACCAGATCCTCGTCGTCGAGGACGACGACGTCATCCGCAGCGTCCTGCGCGTGCTGCTCGAGGCCGAGAACTACCGCGTCGTCGAGGCGACGACGGCGCGCCGAGCCGACGTCGAAGCCCGGTCGCACAAGCCCGATCTCCTGCTCGTCGATCTCGGCTTGCCCGACGGGGACGGCATCGACGTCATCGAGCGCGTGCGCGCCTGGTCCCCCGTGCCGATCGTCGTGCTGTCGGCACGCACGCGCGAGGCCGAGAAGATCGCGGCGCTCGACGCCGGCGCCGACGACTACGTCACGAAGCCGTTCAGCGCGCCGGAGCTGCTCGCGCGCGTGCGCGCGAGCTTGCGCCGCAACGTGCGCGGCACGGAGCGCGTTGCGGCGCTGCGCATCGGCGCTACCGACATCGATCTCGAGCACCGCACCGCCACGAACGCGGCCGGCGCAGTTCATTTGACGCCGCTCGAGTTTCGCGTCCTCGAATGCCTCGTTCGGCACAGCGGCAAGATCGTGCGCGCCGGGCAATTGCTGCGCGAAGCGTGGGGACCCGACAAATCCGGCGATACGCGCACGCTGCGCGTCTGCATGAAGAACTTGCGCGACAAGCTCGAGCCGACTCCGCGGCGGCCGCAGTATCTCGTGACGGAGCCGGGCCTTGGCTACCGATTGCGGTTGTAAGCGTCCGGAGCTGGCCGGTCAGCCGATCTTCTCGCCCGACGGCACGAGAGCCGTCTACAGCTCCCTGCGTGACGGCGTTCCGGGCCTCTACATCAAAGCCGTAGACGGCTCCGGCGGCGAGGAGCGCGTCCACAGCTCGGGGCGCACGATCGTGCCGATGAGCTGGTCGCCGGACGGCCGCTTCATCCAGTGCTCCCACTCGATTGTGGGGAGAGCATCGTCTCGGTCGAGGCTAAGGTTGCGGCATCTCAGCCCGCCTTGTCCACTGCGCCGAGGGCAGCCCTAGCCCGCCGACTGCCGCTCGCGGCGGTCAGCGTGGCGGGTTGCCGCGAGGGGCCGCGCAGGTGCTGCAGGAGATGGGCGCACAGGTCGCGCACGTCGTCCTCGGCCCCGTGGATATAGCTCGATCTGCGCCGCCGCATGAAGTTCAGCCCGAGCGCGTAGAGCCCGTCCGCCGCGACGCCGCCGTCGTGGCGCAAGCGGCCCTTGTGGTCGAGCACGGGTGCTTGCAGCCACGAATAGTCGGGGCGAAGGCCTGTGGCCCAGACGATCGTTGCGACGGGCTCCTTCTTTAGATCGAGCACGAGGCGCGGTGCCGCTTCGACTCGCGTCGCGGCAAAGCGCTCGGGCTCTGCGACGACGTCGCCGATGCGCCGCTCGGCACACCATTGGTCGATGCGATCGAGCAAGCGATTGAGCTTGAGGTCCGCCATCGCGCAGTGGTTCGCAAGCGAGCCCGAGAACTGCAGCCGGCTGTCGTTGACACCGACGAGGCGGCCGACGACGTCGACGCCTTGCTCGAGCAACGCATTGAGATCGAGCGTCCGCCGCTCCGGCGAGCCGACGAGTTGCGGTGACGGCACGCGCCGCGCGCGGACGATGTCGTCGACCTCGTCGTAGCGCTCGTCGAGGATGCCGGCAGCTTCGAGCCACCATTGGATGTCGCGGCCGCGATAGAGGCGTGGCATGCGGATGTGCTCGCCGACCGCGATGGTCACGGGCCGGCCCGAGCGCCGAATCTCATCGGCGAGCTGCAGTCCCGTGGCCGAGGCGCCGACGACGAGCACGCGGCCCCAGTCGAGCTGCGCGGGGTTGCGGTACTCGTTGGCCGCGAGCGTTCGGACGCCGGTCGGCAGGCGCGCGGCGAGGTCCGGCACGACGGGCACACCGTGCGCGCCGTTCGCGAGCACTGCCGCACGGCAGCGCCAAGTCCCGCGGTCCGTCTCGACGACGTAACCGCCGTCATCGGCGCGGAGCTTGGTGACGGCCGTGCCGGTGCGCACGGGCGCACCGACGTGCTTTGCGTAGCCGTCGATGAAGTCGACGACCTCGGCCGACGTCATGTAGCCGTCGGGATCCGCTCCCAAGTAGCGGTAGCCGGGCAGGCGGCTTTGCCAATTCGGCGTGAGCAGGCGCAGCGAGTCCCAGCGCTCGTGCCGCCAGGAGTTCGCGACCTCGCCGCGCTCGAGCACGACGTGATCGACGCCTGCCGCAGCGAGCGCGCGGCTCATCGCGAGGCCGGAATGACCGGCGCCGACGACGACGGCGTCGACGGTGCCGGCCACTCTGCCGATGCGCCGCGCGCCGTTCATCACGCCACCTCGACCGCGACGTTCGTCGGATTCGTGACGATGTCGAAGACGGCGGAACGCCGCTGCGACTGCGCGACGAGCGCCGCAATCTCCTGGCGGGTCGCGTCGGCGTCGATGTGGAAAACCACTTTGATGCCGTCGAATCCGTTACGCACCTCGCTGTCGATGCCGAGAATGCCTTGCATGTCCATTCCTGCCTCGATCGTGGCCTTGACCGAGCGCAGCTGAATGTTGCGGTTTTGCGCGACGCTGGCGATGCCGGCCGTGAGGCACGACGCGAGCGCCACGAGCACGTACTCGACGGGTGTCGCGCCGTTGTCCTCGGCGGCAAAGAGCTCGGGGTGATCGACGTCGTACCGGAACGACTTGCCGCGCGACTGCTCGGCGCCCAAGCCGTAGAACCCTTGCACCGTCGTGCGGCTATGCACGCCCCTGATCCAGTCGCAGGTTGCGCGCCACTTGAACTGCGCGGCCTCCGGTGCCTCGGTGAGCGCGGTGCGGGCGCCGAGCAGTGCCTCGACGTTGACGCCGTTGTCGACTTTGATTACGGAGATGTTCATTGCGTTGCCCCTCGTCTTTCGTAGTGGGTCCGGCCGGCGGCCGGGTACGGTGAGACGATGAGCCCCGGTCGTTAGACCGACCGTGGAAGCGCGCGTGGAATTTACGCCGGCCGGCGTGTAATCAGCAGATCGGAAAAGGGGACGCGGAAAAGGGGACGGATTTATTTTCCTGAAGGGAAAATAAATCTGTCCCCTTTTGCGGCTCCCTCTTGCGGGTTAGCGCTGCTCCGGTGCGACCGCTGCGCCGGCCCAGATGGCGCTGACCGGCGCGCCGGCCTCGCGTTGGACGCTGCGCACGGCTTCGGTGTCGGGTGCCAAGTAGAAGCACAGCATGCGCATGCGGTCGAGCGAAAAGAACGTGTGCGCGTACCTCACGTTGTAGGTCTCGAGGCACCAGGCTTTGGCCTCGCCGAGCGCCTTGATGTCTTCGAACCGAACCGGCGCCGCGAACGAACGCTCGACGACGACATTCGGCGTGGTGTTGCTCGTCCCCGTGTACACCGTGCCGGACCAGAGTCGCGAAAGATCCGTGTCGGGATCGCGCAGGGCGAGGCGCGCCGATTCCAGGTCGGGCGCCGAGAACGTGCAGATCAGCGTGCGGCCGTCGAGCGCGAGGAAGCTGCCGTTCCAACGGACGCGGTGCAAATCGAAGCACTGCGCCGACTCGCGCCCGCCTTCGAGGACGTCGGCGGGCGCCAACGGCTCGTCGAACGTCCGCTCGAGGATCAGGTTCACCGTCATCGTGCCTCCTTGGGCGGTGTCGCCACCCCGAACGCGCGCTCCCGCGCCCAGCGCGCCACGGGCGCTTGCTCGAGCGACTTGAGCGCCGCGACGTGCTTAGCATAGCCCGCCGTATCGGCGACGGCTTGCCGGGCCCACGCCAACGCGGCATGCGCGAGCACGATCTCCGTGGCTCGGTCGAGCGCTTCGGCATAGCCGAGCGCCTCGCTCGCGCGGGCGATCGCGTCTTGCGGGCGGTTCCGTTCGACGTCGAGCAACGCGGCGCGCGTCAGTGTGTACGCAAGCCGGTGCTTGGCGTCGGCAGCGCGCAGGTCTATTAGTGCCGCCTCGAGCGGCGCCGAGTCGTCGGCGAGCGCGTAGTGGCACAGCGCGTCGAGGGCGTGCGCGAACGGCCGCTCGCTGCCTTCGCGCAGCTTGTCGCCGAGCTCGACGAGCGCCTTGCAGTGCGCTCGCGCCGCTTCGGGGCGGCCGCGCTCGAGGTCGATCATGGCCAAGTACTCGTTGGCCTGAAACTCGTCGAGCCGGTCGCCGTGGGCACGCGCCAGCGTACGCGCCTCTTTGAACAGCTCCACGGATTCGTCGAGCTTGTTCTCGTGGAAGCGCAGCATGCCGAGCGCGGCCGGGATCGCGTTGTGCGTCATGCCTTTGCGCGCCGCGAGTGCCTGCGCCTCCATGAGCATGGCGTCGGCGTGCGTGAGGTCGCGCTCGAGCATCGCCAGGCAGCGCGCGGCCTCGGCGATGCCGACGATGTGCTCCTCGTCGCCGCCGCTGCGGGCGACGCGCTCCGACTGCAGGATCTCCTCGCGCGCGCCGGCGAAGTGGCCGTGCATCCAATGGACGTAGCTCGCCATGAAATAGCCGCGGCGCGCGTGCGACAGCGCGCCATGATCGAGCGCAGTTTCCGCGAGCGCCGCGTACTCGCGCGCGGCCGCTTCCCAGTCCGCGACGGGAGCCGCCGTGTGCATGATCTCGCGCAGCTCGAGCGTGAGACAGACGCGCTCCGCGGCGCCGGACAGCTGCTCGACCCATTGCAGCCCCTTCCCCGCGAGGGCCAGGGCTTCCGCGTTCGCGAAGAAGCGCAAACACAGGCGCCCCGCCGAGATCATCGCACGCGCCGCCAGCGCGGGGTCGCCGCTCTGCGCGGCATGATGCGCGAGATCGGCCGCGCGCTCGGGCTCGAGCACGCTGTCCTGCTCGAGCAGCTCGGCGACGCGCCGGTGCATCGTGCGCCGCCGCGCGGGCGGAATGCCGGAGTAGATGCTGCGTACAATCAAGTCGTGCGAGAAGCGCAACCCGCGCTCGGCCGGCAGCAGCATCGAGTGGTGTGCCGCGGTCTCGAGCGCCTCGCCGATGGCGTTCCAGTCGAGGCCCGTGAGCCGCGCGAGCGACGCTGCGTCGATGCGCGGCGCGAGCACGGCGGCCCAGCGCAGCACCTCGCCGCCGTCGGAGTCGAACCGCGCAAGCCGTTCCTGGATCACCTCGCGCAGAGATTGGCCGCTCTCGCCGGCGAGCTCGGCGCGCGCAAGCTCGATCGCGAGCAGCGGATTGCCGCCGCATTCCTTGCACAGGCGTTCGGCGTCGGCTCGAGGTGCTCGCGTGGCGATGATCTCGCGCATGGCGTCCTCGCCGAGCGCCTCGAGATCGATCTCTTCGAGAGAGCCGGCCTGGCGCAGCTCGCGCAGCGCGCGCATGACTGGCGTGTTGTCGCGCAGCTCGTCGCGGCGCGACGCAAGTAAGACGAGCACCGGAAGATCGGCGCTGGTGCGCACGAGGTAGTGCAGCGCGGCTGCGCTCGACTCGTCGCTCCATTGCAGATCGTCGAATTTCAGCACGACGGGCTGTGTGCCCGCGCGCTCGGCGATGAGGTCCCCGAGGCGCTCGAACAGGCGATCGCGGTTCGAGCTCGATGCATCGCCGGGCGCGAACACGGCGTTGACGGTGTTCGGCCCGAGCTTGCGCAGGGCGTCGACGAACAGCGCGAACGGGCGAATCGATTCGGCTTCGTAGGCCGCGGCCTCGAGCACGACGGCGCCCGCTTCGCGCGCGAGAGCGGCAGCGGCTTCGAGCAGGCGGCTCTTGCCGATGCCGGGCTCGCCGCGCAGCAGCACGGCCCGGCAGCGGCGCTGCCGGAAGCTGTCTGCGCAGAAGGCGCGCAGCCGCGCGAGCTCGGCGTCGCGGCCGACGAGCGGCGGCTCGGGCACGCTCGGCGCGCTTATGCGCTCGATCCTCGCGACGGCAGCGGCCGGTGAAGGCGCCGGCGCTACGGGCGGCTGTGGCGCCGCCGTCGCTGCCGCGGCCGGCGCACCGCGCCAAGCGCGCAGCAGCACACCCGTCGGTGTGGCCCCGGCCTCCTTCAGTAGGCGCGAGCCGAGCTCGTATTGTTGCTCCGCTTGGTCGGGCCGGCCGAGCGCCACGAGCAACCGAATGAGCGCCGCGCGCGCCTGCTCGTCGTAAGGCGCGATGCGCACGAGCGTGCGCGCGTGCTCGGCTGCGCGCTGCGGCTCGCCGGTGAGGCGTTTGTGGAGCGCGTTCAGTAGCCGTACTTGCTGCGCGGTCGCGCGCTCGCGCTCGCCGAGATACCACGCCGAGTAGTCGTGAAACGTCGGCAGCTCCAGGCCCTCGAGCGGTGTGCCGCAGTAGCGTGCGGCGGCCGTTTCGAGCTCCGCAATCGGTGTGTCTTCGAGCTTGCCCTGCGCCAGGGACGCGAGCGCAAGGACGTCGATCGTCACGTCGGCCGTATCGAAGCGGACGGCGAGCCGATCGGCAACGATCCGCTCGCGCGCCGCGTCGTCGACGAGCCGGCGCAGCTTGGAAAGGCTCCAGCGCAGCGACCCGCGCGGATCGTCGGGAATCTCCCAGAGCAGCTCGCACAGATGCTCGCGCCGGAACGAGCGCCCGCCCAGCGCGAGATAGGCGAGCAGCGCCCGCGTCTTGCGCGACGGCGGCAAGGGGAGGGGCTCGCCGTCGCGAGCGATCGAAAGATCGCCGAGAAACTTGAGCGTCAGGGCCGCCATCGCGTGGATTGTAGTTCCCGCCCGCCGCCCCAGCCAACGCGCGGGCCGTTACCACGGCCGCCCGCAACGAAAACCACGATCGTTACCACGGGCGCTGCCACGGTCGGGGGTGAGGCTATGCCCCACGACGAGACGCCCCGAGGAGAGACCGATGGCCCGCTACGCAAACATCCTGGAGACGATCGGCAACACGCCGCTCGTGAAGCTCGGCAAGCTCGCGCCGCCGGGCGTGAACGTCTACGTCAAGGTCGAGTCGTTCAATCCGATGGGCTCCGTCAAGGACCGCATGGCCCGGGCCGTGATCGAGCGAGCCGAGCAAACGGGGGAGCTCACGCCCGGCCAAACGGTCATCGAAGCCACGAGCGGCAACACCGGCATCGGGCTCGCGATGGTCTGCGCGCAGAAGGGCTATCCGCTCGTCGTGACGATGGCCGAGAGCTTCAGCGTCGAGCGGCGCAAGCTGCTGCGCTTCCTCGGTGCCAAGGTCGTGCTGACGCCGGCGGCGGAGAAGGGCACCGGCATGCTCGCGAAGGCCGTCGAGCTCGCGGACAAGCACGGCTGGTTCCTCTGCCGGCAATTCGAGAACGAAGCGAATGCCGACGTGCACTCGCGGACGACGGCCCAGGAGATCCTCGCGGACTTTGCCGGCGAGCGGCTCGACTACTTCGTCTCGGGCTTCGGTACCGGCGGCACGCTGAAGGGCGTGGCGCGCGCGCTGAAGCAGGGCGAGCCCCGTCACGCGTGTCGTCGCGGCGGAGCCCGACAACGCGCAGGTGCTCGGCAGCGGCATTCCGCAGCCGCGCGGCGCCGACGGCAGGCCGCGCGAGAGTCATCCGCGCTTCCGTCCGCATCTGATGCAGGGCTGGTCGCCGGATTTCATCTCGAAGCTGACCGAGGACGCCGTGAGCGTAGGGCTAGTCGACGAGATCATGCCCGTGGCGGGCGCCGACGCGCTGAAGCTCGCGCGCGAGCTTGCGCGCCGCGAAGGCATCTTCGTCGGCACGTCGAGCGGCGCGACGCTCGCGGCGGCGCTCACGATCGCGCGCCGCTCGCAGCCGGGCACGAACATCGTCTGCATGCTGCCGGATACCGGCGAGCGGTACCTGTCGACGCCGCTGTTCGAGGACATCGGCGAGGAAATGACAGCCGACGAGCTCGCGATGTCGCGCTCGACGCCGTCGTGCCGTTTCGACGCCCCGCCGCCGGCGCCGGCGGTAGCGACTCCGGCGACCGCGGGGCGGCCGGTTGCGCTCGACGCCGTCGCGGAGCGGTTCGTCGACGCGGTGATCCGCGACGAGCCCGTCGTGCTGTTCGCGCTCGAGTGGTGCGAGTTCTGTTGGTCGGTGCGCAAGCTCTTTGCGAAGCTCGGCATCGCGTATCGCAGCATCGACCTCGATTCCGTCGCGTACCAGACCGACGATCGCGGCAGCAGAATCCGCGCCGTGCTCGCCGCGCGCACGGGCACGAAGACGATCCCGCAGATCTTCATCGGCGGCACGCACGTCGGCGGCGCCACGGATCTGTTCGACGCGTGGCGCAGCGGCACGGCGCGCGAGCTGCTCGAGAAGAACGGTATCGCGTTCGACGCCGCTGCCGATCTCGACCCGTACTCGCTGCTGCCGAAGTGGCTGCAGCCCCGCAAGAGCGCCTGAACGAGGAGTCGTGAGATGAGCATCGAGACACTACCGGTCATCGACGTCGGCGACTTGAATGACGCCGCCACGCGCCGCGCCATCGATGCGGCGTGCCGCGATTGGGGTTTCTTTCAGATCGAGAACCACGGCATCGGCGAGCGTGCGACTGCAGGGCTGCGCGAGCAGATGCGCGCGTTCTTCGCGCTGCCGCTTTCCTCCAAGCACGCGATCATGCGCACGGCCGAGAATCCGTGGGGTTTCAACGACCGCGAGCTCACGCAGCGCACGCGCGACTGGAAGCAGGTCTACGACTACGGTCCGCCCGACGGTCGCGCAATCGTGCCGCAGTTACCGCGCGAGCTGCCAGGCTTCGCTCGCGCGATCGAGCGGTTCTATGCCGAGTGCGACGCACTCGCCTTCGAGTTGGTGGAGGTGATCGCGGGCAACCTCGGCATGCCGCCCGGTGCGCTCGATGCGTGCTTCCGGCCTGCCCATACGAGTTTTCTGCGGCTCAACTACTATCCGCCGTGCCCGGCGCCGGTTCGGTCCGCCGATCCAGAGCCGGGGCGCGTCGGGCATCTCGGCGTGAACCAACACACGGACGCCGGTGCGCTCACGCTGCTGCTACAGGACGAGCAGCCGGGCCTCGAGGTGTTCCATGACGGCGAGTGGTGTCTCGTCGAGCCACGCCGCGATGCGCTCGTCGTGAACATCGGCGACATCGTGCAGGTGTGGTCGAACACCCAATACAAAGCGGCGCTGCACCGCGGTCTAGTCTCGGCCGACGCCGAACGTTTCAGCGCGCCGTTCTTTTTCAATCCGGCGTATAGCACGGAGTACGCGCCGTTGCCGTCGACGGTCGACGCGCAGCACCCGCCGCGCTACAGACCGATTAGGTGGGGCGAATTTCGTGCGCGCCGCGCGGCCGGCGACTACGCCGACCACGGCGAGTACCACTCGCTCAACCACTACAAGTGCTGAGGAGCATCCATGGCCTTCATCGATACGATTTCGGCGAGCTGGGTCACGGGCGAGGCGTTCGCCATGTACGACCGTCAGCAAAAGCACTACGGCTATGTGCCGAACTACGCCACCGTGTTCTGTCATCGCCCCGAGATCATGCGGCGCTGGGGCGAGCTCCAGGCCGCGATCAAGCGGCCCATGGGCAAGCGGCGCTTCGAGCTCGTGACCTTCGTGGCGGCGCACGCACTGCGCAGCACGCTCTGCACGCTCGCGCACGGCAAGGCACTGCTCGCGTTCTTCTCGGCCGAGGACGTCATGGCGATGGCGCGCGGCGAGATGCCGGCCTCGCTCTCCGCGGCGGAGGCCGCGCTGATGCGCTTCGCCCGTGTCGTGGCGCGCGACGCTTCGGCGGTCACGGCCGCCGACGTGGTCGAGCTCAAGGGCCACGGGTTTTCGGACGCCGAGGTCTTCGACATCGTGGCCGCGGCGGCCGGCCGCGCGTTCTTCTCGAAGGTCGTCGAAGCGCTCGGCGTGGGGACCGATGCGCCCGCACGAGAGATGGACGCCGAGCTTCGCGGGGCACTGACGGTAGGGCGGCCCGTCGAGTTCGTCGAGCCCGAGCGCCTCGACGACCCGGAGTTTCGCGCCGTCGGCTGACAGTTCGCGTTCCAGCACTCAATGAAAGGAGATGAGGATATGACCGCCAAACACACGGGCGCTTGCTTTTGCGGGGCCGTGACGCTCGAGGTCTCGGGCGCCCCGGAAGCGATGGGCTATTGCCACTGCGCATCGTGCCGCTCGTGGTCGGCCGGCCCCGTCAACGCATTCACGTTGTGGAAGCCGCAGAATATCAAGGTGACGAAGGGCGCCGAGTTTCTCGGCCACTTCCAGCGCAGCAAGAACAGCGACCGGCAATGGTGCACGAAGTGCGGCGGGCACGTGTTGACGCACCATCCGGTGTGGGGCATCACCGACGTGTATGCGGCAACGATCAAGAGCCTCGCCTTCAAGCCGGCGCTGCACGTGAACTATGCCGAGACGGTGCTGCGGATGAAGGACGGGCTGCCGAAGCTCAAAGACTTCCCGGCGGAACTCGGTGGGTCCGGCGCGAGCGTGCCCGAGTAGCGGTTCACGGCCGCGCAGCGCGGGCCGCATCAACCGCCGATGCCGGAGAGCCGGTCTTCGACGCCGAAGATCTTGATCAGCACGGCCGCGCGCATCCACATGCCGTTGCGCTCTTGCCGCCAGTACATCGCGCGCGGGTCTTGGTCGACGGCGGGGTCGATCTCGGCGCCGCGCGGCAAGGGATGCATGATGATCGCATCGCGCTTCAACCGCGCAAGCTCCGGTGTGCCGATGCTGAAGCGCGAAAGATCGATGCTGCGCGATTCGCCGGCGGTGTCCCATTCCGTCTGCATGCGCGTCACGTAGAGCGCATCGAGCGAGGGCAGTGCCTCGTCGAGCCGCGTCGTCTCGGTGTACGGGATGCGATGCTCGTCGAGGTGGGCCTTGACGTCGGGCTGCATCGCGAACTGCTCCGGCGCGATGAAGACGAGCCGCACGCCGTGGTAGTTCTTCAGCAGATAGCAGAGCGACCGCACGGTGCGCCCGCGCTTCAAGTCGCCCATCATGCCGATGACCTTGCCGTCGATGCCGCCGCTGTCTTCGAAGCTGCGCTGCAGTGTGTAGATGTCGAGCAGGGCCTGCGTCGGATGCTGGTCGCTGCCGCTGCCCGCGTTGATGACGGGCACGGGCCGCGGGATCCCGTTCATGAGCTGCGCGGCTTGCGCGGCGCGGCCCGATTCCTTCGTGCGCATGACGATGACGTCGACGTACGAGCTGAACGTGCGGATCGAGTCCTCGAAGCTCTCGCCCTTGACCTCCGACGACGTCGACGGATCGCGGATCTCGCTCGTGCGCATTCCCAAGATATGGCACGCGTTGTTGAACGACAGGAACGTCCGCGTCGACGGCTGGGTGAAGTACAGCATGGCGCGGCGCGTCGGGAGCAGATCGCGCAACGCGCGCGCGCCCGCATCGGATTTCGCGAGGAACCGGGCACGCGTCGCGAGCGCGCAGAGCTCGTCGAGCACCGGCCGCTCGAACACGCGCGGGTCGATGACGTGGAACAGCGGCGAGTTGCGCGTCGGCAGGACCAGGGTCTCGCTCAGGTGCTCGGTGGCGATGGCGGCAGCCTCTAAAAGGTGGAACGGCGCGGCGTTCGCGCGAAATTGTACGCTGCAACGCAGACGTGGTGTATCGTCTCCGCCAGCGTAACTCAAACCATATCGCTCGGAGTCAGCCATGCGCAGTCGACTCGCCGTCACGTGGCTCTGCGGCTTGGGTTCCTTGCTCGTGGGAGCGGCCGACCTTGCCGCGCAAAGCACGGCCTCCTCGGCAGCCGCCACCCAGGCCGATCCCACGGACCTCAAGCTCGTCGGCAACCGGTTTCCGCCGCTCACGTGGGCGCAGCTCACGGAGCCGCAGAAAACGATGATGCGCCACGTTCTCGATGGCCCGAGAACGGCGCCGAACGGGCCGTTCAACGTGATGCTGCGCGCGCCCGTCATGGGCGACTTTGCCCAAGAGCTCGGGGCGCAGGTCCGCTTCAACTCCACGTTACCGCCGCCGCAGCGCGAGATGGCGATCCTCATGGCCGCTCGTCATTGGACGGCGCACTACGAATGGAACGCGCACAAGGCGGCCGCGCTGTCGGCGGGCCTCGATCCCTCGATCGTTGCGGCGATCGCGGCCGGTGAGCGGCCGAAGTCGATGCAGCCGAACGAGGCGGCGCTGCATCGCTTCTGCTCCGAGCTGCTCGAGACGAAGCGCGTCGGCGACGACACGTTCTCCGCCATGAAGGCCGCGTTCGGAGAGCAGGGCATGGCGGAGGTCATCTTCACGCTCGGCTACTACAGCATGGTGTCGATGCTGCTGAACGTCGACGAGCATCCGCTGCCCGCAGGGGTCGAGCCCGAGCTCAAGCCGCTCGCGCGCTGATGAGGGGCCGCGTCTCACGCCGCGAGCTCCTGCGCCGCAGTGCTGCCCTCGGCGCGATGGCCGCAGTGCCGGCGAACGTTCTGGCGCAGGCCGCGAGTGCCGCGCCCTATGCGACTCTGACGGCGGCCGAGGCCGCGACGCTCGAAGCAGTCGTCGCGCGGCTGATCCCGAACGACGCGAACGGCCCCGGCGCGCTCGAGGCCGGCGCCGCGCGCTACATCGACAGAGCCCTGGGCGATGCGTTGGCGGCGCAGCGGCCGGCCTACGTCGGCCGGCCTCGCGGCGCTCGAGGCGTACGCGCGCTCCCAAGCCGGCGGCTCGTTCGCGGCGCTGCCGCCCGCGCGGCAGGACGAGCTCATCGACGACCTCGAGCAAGACCGCGCGCCCGGATTCACGCCGTCGTCGAGCGCGTTCTTCGAGCTCGTGCTGGGCCACACGCTCGAAGGCACGTTCGGCGACCCGCACTACGGCGGCAACCAGGATTTCATCGGCTGGGAGCTCATCGGTTATCCGGGCTTGCGCCTCGCCGTGACGGCCGAGCAGCAGCGCATGGACGCGAAGCTCGAGCCGGTGCACAGCTCGGCCTACGACCACGCGCAGTTCGACGAGCACACGACGGCGGGCGAGCGCGATGGCGACTAGGCTCGACCCGACCGACGTCGTCGTCGTCGGCCTCGGCGGCGCGGGCGGCGTCGCCGTCGAGCCGCTCGCGGCGGCGGGCTTGAACGTCGTCGGCCTCGAGGCCGGCACGCGCCTCTCGGCGCGCGACTTCGCGCCCGACGAGCTGCGCAACAACTTCCGCGGCTGGCCGCAGGCGGCGCAGAAGTGCAATCGCGAGATTCCCGTGCATCGGCCGAACGCTTCGGCCCCGACAATCCGCGCTTGCGGCGTTCACGTGATGATGAACGGCGTCGGCGGCACGACGTTGCACTACTGGGCGCAGAGCTGGCGCTTGAACCCGTGGGACTTCAAGGTCGTCAGCGAGACGACGCGCCGTTACGGCGCGGGGCGCCTCCCGAACGGGCTCGACGGTCGAGGACTGGCCGTTCGGGCTCGACGAGCTCGAGCCTTACTACGACAAGGTC
The DNA here is from genome assembly GCA_963714705.1 of uncultured Gammaproteobacteria bacterium. Lineage (GTDB taxonomy): Bacteria > Pseudomonadota > Gammaproteobacteria > Steroidobacterales > Rariloculaceae > FEN-1219. The sequence goes on along the minus strand of CAVQPJ010000013.1, from coordinate 513,542 downwards.
GAGCGCGCGGTCGGCGTGTCGGGGCAGGCCGGCAACGTCAAGGGCGCGATCGATCCGCGCGGCAACATCTTCGAGGGCGCGCGCGAGCGCACGTATCCGATGCCGCCGCTGCGCGGCACCGAGTTCACGGACCTCATGGCGGGCGCGGCGCGGCGGCTCGGCTGGCATCCGTTCCCGGGCCCCGCGGCCGTGAACTCCGAGGTCTACACGGCCGCAGCGCGTGTCTCTATCACGGCTTCTGCAACCGCGGCGGCTGCCACGTTGGGCGAAGAACTCGACGGCGGTGTCGACGATTCCGCGCGCGGAGCGCACCGGCAAGCTCGCGATCGTCACGGAGGCGCACGTCACGCGCATCGACGTCGACGCCGACGGGCGCGCCGCGGGCGTGCAGTACCTGAAGGGCGGCGAGACCTACATCCAGCCGGCGTCCGTCGTGCTGCTCGCGGGCTACACGTACGAGAACGCGCGCCTGCTCCTGCTGTCGACTTCGGCCGCGTATCCGCGCGGGCTCGCGAACAACGGCGGCCAGGTCGGGCGCCACTACTTCACGCACAACCAGGCCGGCGGCGTGCTCGCGCTGTTCCCGCACCAGCTGAACCGCTGGTACGGCCTGCCGGCGCAGGGCGTCGCCGTCGACGACTTCGCCGACGACAACTTCGATCACGCCGGGCTCGACTTCATCGGCGGCGGTAATCTCTGGGTGTACTCCGACCAGCGGCCGATCGCGGCCGCCGAGCATGCCGACGTTCGGCCGCGCGCCGCGCTGGGGCTCGCAGTGGAAGTCAGTTCGTCATGGAGAACGCGGACCGCTGGGTCAACTCGTACTTGCAGAAGACGACGTTGCCGTACGAGGACAACGTACCTCGACTTGCATCCGACGGTCAAGGATCCGCTCGGCGATCCGGTCATCCGCATCACGGCCGATCATAAGGACAACGAGAAGCGCGTCGCGGCGTTCGTGCAGGACAAGATGGAACAGTGGTTCCTCGAGGCCGGCGCCGTCGCGACGCTGCGTCAGCCGCTCGGCACGATGGGCGTCTCGACGCACGCGTACGGCGGGACGCGCATGGGCGACGATCCAGAGACGAACGTCGTCGACCGCTGGGGTTTCTGCCACGAGGTGCCGAACCTCGGCGTGCTCGGCGCGTCGGTCATGGGCACGAGCGGCGCGCACAATCCGACGCTGACGGCGCAAGCGCTCGCGTGGCGCACGGCCGAGCGGCTCGTCGCCGATTGGGGCACGATCGCCGGGTAGTTGCGAGGAATCCAGATGATCGTCCCGGTCGAGATGCAACACGCGTTACGGATGACGCTCCACGGCGGCGCCGTTTCCACGACGACGGAAGTTTGGGAGATGCTATCCGCCTGCCGCGCAGGCGACCTCGCGCGTGCGGAGCAGCTGATGTCTCGGGTACCTGAGCTCGCGACGTGTCAGTACAACTACACGCCGCCGTTGCATTTCGCCGTTCGCGAGGGGCACGTGGAGCTCGTGCGGGCGCTCGCCGAGCGCGGCGCCTACGACCCGGGTTACAAGAGCTACCCGTTCGGGGACACGCTGCTGACGATCGCGCGCGACCGCGGTTTCGATGAGATCGCGGGCCTACTCGAGAGCGCCCTGTCGCGCGGGCTCGCGCACAAGTGGGTCGAGACAGGCGAGATCGACTACGCCCAAGACGACGAGCAGCTGCGCTTCGACCGCGCCGTCCACGACGGCAAGCGCAAGGACGTCGAGCGCCTGCTCGCCGCACGCCCCGAGCTCGTGCGCAACGAATTGTCGTCGTGGGCCGAGGGCGTGCTCATGATGCCGGCGAAGAAGCGCGACCGCTTCATGCTCGATTTGCTGCTGAAGCACGGCGCGCACGTGCCGCCGGTGTCGAAGTGGGGGCGGTTCTATTACTTCAAGCACGACGACGTCGCCGCACTTCTGATCAAGCACGGCATGAGCGCGCAACATTGCACGTGGCACGAAGTGACGTTGCTGCACGACATGGCCCAAAGCGGCGATATCAAGAAAGCGCGGCTACTGCTCGATCAGGGTGCTGCGATCGACGCCGTCGAGAACGAGTACCGCTCGACGCCGCTCGCGCTCGCGGCGCGGTGGGGGCACCGCGCGACCGTCGAGCTCTTGCTCGAGCGCGGCGCAAATCCCAATTCGGCCGGCGCCGCGTGGAGCACGCCGCTTTCTTGGGCGCGCAAGAAGGGGCATGCCGAGATCGAGCGCGCCCTGGTTGCAGCCGGCGCCACCTAAACGCCGTACCTCGATTCGCGCCGTTGAAAGGCCTACCATCGCGCTGAATCCGGATCATCAATGCAAGGCCAGTGACGCTGCGAGAGCGTCGTGCTTATGAGCAGTAAGAAAGACGAGCTGCGGCCGGAGTATCCGTCTGATCTCATCAAGTCCGGAGTGCGGGGGAAGTACGCCAAGCGCCATCGCGAAGAAGGCACAAATCTGGTTCTCATCGACCCCGATCTACGAGAGCTCTTTCCTGACTCCGCCGCTGTGAACAAAGCGCTCAGAGCCTATGCGGCCAGGCGCAGAAGGTCGGCCACCTAGGCAACTGCACGGGCGGTGACGCGGCAACCGGTTTCGGCCTACCATCATGGCGGTTCACACTCCAATGAAGGACGCACCATGAAAGGTCTCGCTCGCCTCTTCACTGCCGCCCTTGGAATCGTGACGCTCGCCGTTCCCGGCGATCTCGACGAGCGACGTCGATCGCACCGCCGTCGACTTCGTCGCGCCCGCGGACATCAAGTTCGTGCGCAACGAAGCGGGCACGAACGAGCAGGCCGTCCTGTTCGGCGACCCCACGAAGCCCGGGCCGTACGTGATTCAGCTGCGTTGGCTGCCCGGCAACATGAGCCGCCCGCACTTCCACTCGACGGATCGGTTCTTCGTCGTGCTCGAAGGCACGTGGTGGCTCGGCACGGGCACCAAGTTCGATCCCGACAGCACCGTGGCCGTGAAGCCCGGCACGTACGTCTTTCACAAGGCCGGCGGCATCCATTACGACGGCGCCAAAGACGAGCCCGCGTTGATCCAGGTGTGGGGCATGGGCCCCATGACGACGACGCAGGCCGAAGAACGATGACGCGCGGCGCCGACGTGCGCTGCGCGGCAGTCTTCGTTGCCGCGCTCGCGTGGGTTGGAACGACGGCGGCGCAATCTGGCTCGCAGAGTGCACCGCTGCGTGCATTGTCGTCGAACGGTGTGCGCGCCGCGCTCGAGGTCGTCGCGCCGCAATGCGAGCGAAGCGCCGGCGCGCAAGGTCGCGCATCGAGTACGGCACGTCGGCGTCGATCCGGCAGCGAATCGCAGGCGGCGAGGACGTCGACGTCGCGTTCGTCACGACGGAGGTCGATCGTCGGAGCTCGCCCACGGCGGCCACCTCGACTCGGAGCTCCGATCATGCCGCTGGGACGTGCCGGCATCGGGCTCGGCATTCGCGCCGGCGCGCGCCGGTTCGACATCGGCTCGGCGAGCGCGATCAAGCAGGCGCTGCTCGACGGCGCAGTCCGTGACGTACGCGCAGGACGGGGCGAGCCGCGTGCACATCGAGCGCATGTTCGAGCAGCTCGGCATCGCGGCGCGAGATGAAAGCGAAGACGGTGCTCGAGCAAGGCTCCGTGCCGCGCAGCGGCGAAAGTCGTCGCCGGCGAGGCCGAGATCCTGCTGACGCTCGTCAGCGAGATCCTGCCCGTCGACGGCATGGAGCTGCTCGGGCCGTTGCCCGCGGAGTTCCAGAGCTACATCACCTTCGTCGCGGCTGTCGCGACGCCGCGGCCGAGGGATGCCGGCTGCGGCGCGCGCATTTCCTCGCGTGCGTCGCGGCGCCCGGCGGCCGCGCCGACGTTCGCCGCAAAGGGGATCGAGCGATGAGACGAGCGCTGAGATGCATTTGGTCGCACTGGCTGCCGCGTCGTTCGTGTCGGGCGCGCACGCGCACCACTCGACGGCGCTCGTCTATGACCGCGACGGCGCGCTCATCGAAGCCGAAGGCGTCATCACGGAAGTCGCGTGGGTCGAACCCGCACGTGCGCTTCAAGATGCGCGGTGCGGGCGCGGACGGCGTCGAGCGCCTGTGGGACATCGAATCGAACTCCGTCAGCATCGTGAGCCGCTTCGGCCTGACGGCCGAGCTCGTCGCCGTCGGCAACCCGCGTCAAGGTTGCCGGCAACGGCGGGCGGCAGGCCGACAACGTCCTCTGGCTCACGAACATGCTGCTGCCGAGCGGCCAGGAGATCCTGTTCGGCGCGGCAGTTCGAGCCGCGCTGGTCGCAGCAGACGATCGGCTCCGACATCCGCAGCGCCGTCGACTGCCGACACGCAGAGCCTCGGCCTCTTCCGCGTGTGGACGAACGTGACGAGCCCGCCCGCGTTCTGGGGCCAGCCGACCTGCCGCTGACGGCGAGCGCCGCGGCCGCGCGTGCGGCGTTCGATCCGCTCGCCGACGAGCCGACGCAGAACTGCGCGCCGAAAGGCATGCCGTACATCATGGAACAGCCGTATCCGATCGAGTTCGTCAAAGACGGCGACGACATCCTCCTGCGCATGGAGGAGTACGACACCGTGCGGCGCATCACGATGTCGACCGCAGCGCCGCAGCGGCACGCCTGCGACGCTGCTCGGCGACTCGTACGGCCGCTGGGACGGCGAAACGCTCGTCGTGACGACGACGAACATCGGCTACCGCTGGTTCAACGGCACCGGCATTCCGCTCGGGCCCGGCGCGGCGATCGCAGGAGCGGTTCACGCTGAACGGCGACGGCAGCCGCCTCGAGTACACGATGACCGTCACGGATCTCGCGACGTTCACGGCGCCCGTCACGTTGCGCAAGTCGTGGGAGTGGCGGCCCGGCGAGCAAGTGCGGCCGTACGAGTGCCGACAATGATGTTTTCGTGCGTCGATAACAAGAAGGGGGAGAGTTCCATGATCCGACGTGTTGATCGCGTATTTCGCCTTGGCAAGCCGGCAAGTTCTTCGCCGTGCTGTACTTCATCATCGGGCTGATTTTCGCGATTCCGTTTGCGCTGATCTGCGTCGTTCGCGCCAGCCGGTCAGGCCGGGCTCGGCATCGGCTTCGCGATTGCGTTGCCGTTCATCTACGCGATCTGCGGCTCTGATCTTCGTGCCGTTGGCTGCCTGATCTTCAACTTCGTGGCCAAGCTCGTCGGCGGGCTCGAGTTCGAGGTCGCCGAGGGTACGAACAGGCGCTTCGACGCGCTCGGCCGGCTCGCCGCCGGCCGTGCCAGGTCGGCGAGGATCCGCCCGTCGTAGCGATGCATGACGAGCGCGGCGACGAACGACAGCGCCGCGCAGCCGATCATGTAGTACGCCGCCGTCGCGGCGACGCCGGTGTTGCGCGCCAGCAGCGCTGCGACGACGGGCGCGAGCCCGCTGAAGAACGTGAAAGCCAGGTTGAACGACAGCGCGACGCCCGAGAAGCGGATGCGCGTCGGAAAGAGATCGGCCGCGATCGCGATGACGGTGCCGGCGCAGATCGAGCCGACGACGCCGACGAGCGCGAACAGCGCGATCAGGTTCACGCTGTGTTCCTCGGCGGCGCGAAGAACGGCCACGAGAGCACGATCAATAGCGCCGTGCCGATCAGCGCGAGCGCCTTGCGCGAGACGCGGTCGGAGAGCCACGCGACGAACAGCAGGCCGAACGACATGATGATCAACGCGACGTTCTGCGCCTCGATCGCGCGCACGGCCTCGTAGCCCATCGTCTGCGGCAGGAACGCCGGCATCGCGAACAGCAGGCCGTTGAAGCCGGCCGTCACGGCGAGGATCGCGACGCCGACGACGACGGCGACCGGATACGTTGCGAACGACCTCCGCGATCGGCACGGCCGAGGCGCCCGCCGACGGCGCGGATGCGCGCGAACTCGCGGCTCTCCTCGAGCTTCGAGGCGCAGCACGAAGCTGACGAGCCCGAGCACGCCGCCGACGAGGAAGCCGATGCGCCAGCCCCAGGCCTGCGATCTCGTCGACGCGTCAGCGCTCGTGCACGACGAGGTTCAAGCAGCGCCGCGAGCACGACGCCCGTGTTGACGCAGAAGAACACGACGCCGACCGAGAAGCCCGAGCGGCGCGGCGCCGTCTCGACGACGTACGAGATCGCGCCCGGCAGCTCGCCGCCCAGGCAGAAGCCCTGCACGATGCGCAGCAGCACGAGCAGGATCGAGGCCGTGATGCCCCACTGCGCGTAGGTCGGCAGCAGGCCGATGCCGGCCGTCGCGGCCGACATCGCGAGAATCGTGATGATCAGCACGCGCCGGCGGCCGATGCGGTCGCCGATGTGGCTGAAGAAGATGCCGCCGAGCGGCCGCGCGAAGTAGCCGACGGCGAACACGCTGAACGACACGATCAGCGACACCATCGCGTCGTCGTTCGGGAAGAAATTCCGGCCGATGTACTGCGCGAACTGGCTGTAGACGACGAAGTCGTAGAACTCGAGCGCACCGCCCAAGCTCGCGAGCAGAATCAGGCGCCAGTCCGCGCGCGACAGCGTGGCTGCCGGCTGCTGCATCGAACTCCCCCCTTTGGCCGATTGGCCGGAGGCAGTATCCGCGGCGCGATTGCCGTGCGCAATCGGCGCGCGGTAGAGTCGCCCCATCGATCGGGAGACGTGCTCATGAGAAATCCGTTCACGTTGTCGTTTGCGACGGTTCCTGCTGCTCGCCGGCTGCCAATCCGAGCGACGAGCCAGCGTCGAACGCGCCCGCGGCGAGCACGGCGCCCGCCGCGCCGGTGGCGCAGCTCGCGCCGTTGCCCGGCAAGGAAGGCACGGTGCCCGCCCTGACGGCACGTGACGACGGTGCGCTTCGAAACCACTTCCGGCGACGTCGTCATCGAGGTCTATCCGCAGGCTGCGCCGAATGCTGCGAAGCGCTTCGTCGAGCTCGTGACCTCGGGGTTCTACGACGACGACGCCGGTCTCGCGCGTCGTGCCGGGCTTCGTCGCGCAATTCGGCATCAATTGGCGCGACCCGCACAAAGCCTGGGACGACCGGCACTTCAACGACGACCCGAGCTTGTTCGCGCTCGAGCGCGGCACGCTGGCGTTCGCGAAAGCCGGGCCGAACACGAACTCGACGCAGGTATTCATCAACTACGGCGAGAACAGTCGCCTCGCGGACCCGCGGTTCAACTTCTCGGCGTTCGGCAAGGTCGTCGAGCGGCATGGACGTCGTCGACAAGTTCGTGCAGGTCGGCGATCCGAGCGGCGGGCTCGATCAAGGCCGGCTCTGGGCCGACGGCGGCGCCTACCTCGAGTCGCTGCCCGTCAAGCCGACGATGATCGAGAAGGCGACGGTCGAGTAGTAGAAAGCTTCGCCGCCGATCAGCGCAGCGAGCGATCGTCGCAAGCGTCAGGCTCGTAGGGCACGCCTACGGCTGAACTGCTCGCCGCGACACTTCGGGGTCGCACGCGACGCCCGAGAACTCTAAGTCCGGCCGGTGATTCCATATCGCGGTGAACGAAAATGGCGCGGCAAGAACGTCCGGGTCCTCGAGCGTCAACGTGTACTCGAGTTGCAGCCGATCTTTCGTGAGCGCGAGCCGCTCGACGAGATGCTTGTTCGGTCCTGATGGAAAGGTGAGCACTCCAAAGCGATGGGGAGTGAATCCGACGGTGTCGATCACCAGGGTCTCGCCGTCCCAGCGGCCGATCGAATGGCCCATCAGCGATGGCGTCACGCCAACGGGATGAGCATCCTGTTTGAGCTGAACGACGCGCTCCATAGGCACGCCGATGGCGCCCTCAAAGCGCATTACGACGGTCGCGTCATTGACCTCGATCGTGCGGAGATCGGGAAAGAGCGAGATAAACGGCGGCGGGAACGGCTCGCAGGGCAAGGCGCCGCCGGTCCCGGCTGAGGCGCGCCTGGCCTCGGCCGCCGCCGCTCGCCCCGCCTCGGTGACCTGCATGGGCCGCGCAATAACACCAAGGCCGGGGTAACTTTCCAGCGTGGGCGCCCAGTGCCCGGTGAGCCCACTGGCTGGCTGGGCGGTGGGAATAACAGCGAGTCGGGCGTCGATGTTGAGCGGATAGACCGTGCCATCGCTGGTTCTGACGTCGAGGCCCGCGGCCTTCGCGCCGGGGCCGCTGCGCCCGGGATGCGCGCGCACCACCACGCGGGAACCAGGTTCGATCGCTTCTTTTTTCAGCCCCAGTGCCAGCGCTTCAGAGACGGACGACAGCTCGATCTCGAGGCGAGACTGTTCGCCGCCAGGGTCTTGCGTTTCGAGTGTCATAGAGATGTGCGGATTCGTCCACGCGAGAGCGGCGACGGTTCCTTCGACGACGATCTCCTTCGTCATGTCGTAGTTCGCCCGACTGTGGTGGGCGAAGACGGCAGCGGGCGCGAGCGCGCAACCGGCGCAGGCGACGAACATCAGTTGTCGAGACAAACTGCTTCTCCTTTCGGATTGCGCGTACTAGCGGCACCGACACCTACAACCTCGTGGCGAGTTAGCTTGCTCATTGGTGCCCTCCCTTCGTCCACGCTACTTCTCGCGAGACCCGGCCACAAGTCAGCCCCCTCGAAATACCACGATCAACTCACTGTTCAGCTGCGTGCTGTCAATGCCGACGCACCAGAAATACCGCCCCTGATCGCAGCGAGACGCGGTCAGCGGCGCGAGTCGATGACCTCGATGTCGATGCGGCGAAACTCGACGGCGCTCGTCTCGCTCTGAATGCCGATGTAGCCCGCGACGTCCGCGATGCCTGCTGCTTTCGTCACCGGCGCGCCGTTGAGCTCGACCGTGAGCTCGGTGCCCACGACCTCGATCTCGAGCAGTTGCCACTCGCCGGTTCCCGTGAAGGCGGCGTTCACGGCCTCTCGGTCGAGCGTCGTCTCGCCGGGCGGCATGCCGTGGCGAAACAGGCCGCCGACGGGCGGCACCTGGCCGCCCGCGGCCGGAGTCAGTAGCTGCACCTGGTAGCTGCGGTTCGGCCAGCCACGTGCGAAGGCGCCGTCGGGCAGGGCGCGGAAGAACACGCCGCTGTCTGCGTTGTCAGTCAGGAACTTGAGCTCGACGCGGAGCCGAAAGTCACGAACGAGCGGGGCGAAGCGCAACCACCCCTCGGGCCCGTCGGCGCGCAGCACGCCGCCTTCGATCGTGAATGCGCCGCCGTTCTCGATCGTCGCTTCGCCGAGCGTGCCGTCGAACAGCGGTGTGAATCCCGCTGGAGCCTGTGCAGCGGCACACGCACTCACCGCGAGCAACAGCACGGCGAGCGAACGGCTCGGCGAAAACAGCACAGTCATTTTCGTTGTCCAGTCGAAGCGGGTGGGGGCGACGTATAAGCTACCTGACTTCACAGCAGAGGGGGCGTCCAATGAAGTCTCACAGCATGAAGCTCGGGTCGCTCGTCGTCGTCGTGGTCTGCGGGCTGACGGCCGCCGTTCAGGCGCAACGATCGAGCAGCCCGCTGACGATCGCGAGCCAAGGCAGTTTCTTCGTCGGCGGCGAGAAGAAGCAGCTGCCGCAGCCGCCCGCGGGAACGCCCGGCGCCGCGTTCGGCGGCGGCGAGATCATGGTCCATCAGATGTACGTGCAGTATCAGATCCCGCAGCGCGGCAACCGGCACGTGCCCGTCGTCATGGTTCACGGCTGCTGCTTGAGCAGCAAGACGTGGGAGACGACGCCCGACGGCCGCATGGGCTGGAACGAATACTTCTTGCGGCAGGACCGCAGCGTCTATCTCGCGGATCAAGTGTCGCGCGCACGTTCGGGTTTCGACTCGACCGTGATCGCAGCCGTGAAAAGCGGTGCGCAACCGCCGTCGGCGCTGCCCGACGTGCTCTCGGCGAGCCATCAGGTCGCGTGGACCGTGTTCCGGTTTGGGCCGCGATTCGGCGAGGTGTTCCCCGGCGCCCAGTTTCCCATCGAGGCCGTCGACGAGCTCTACAAGCAGATGATCCCCGACTTGAACGCGCTGTTGCCGACGCCGAACCCGACCTGGACGAACATGGCCGCGCTCGCGAAGCAGCTCAACGGCGCCGTGCTGATGGGCCACTCCGAGAGCGGCTTCTTCCCCGAGCAGGCGGCGCTGATCGATGCGTCGGGCATCCGCGGCATGATCTCGATCGAGCAGCCGTGCGCAGAGCTCAATGAAGCGCAGATCGCGAAGCTCGCACCGATTCCGACGCTGATGGTGTTCGGCGACTATCTCGACGCCGTGCCGGGCTCGTTCGTGAACTGGCAGACCTCGGCGGATTCGTGCCAGGCGTTCGTGGACAAGGTGAATGCGGCGGGCGGCGACGCCACGATGATGCACTTGCCGAAGCTCGGGATCCGCGGCAACAGCCACATGCTGATGCAGGACAAGAACAGCGACCAGATCGCCGCCCTCGTCATCGAGTGGATCGACGAGCACGTCGAGCGTTGAGCGCCGCGCCTCAGACGCCGACGAACGGAAACGCGACCTCGGGCTTCAGACCGCTGACGATGCGCGCGATGCTCTTGCCCGAGCCGCACGCATGCGTCCAGCCGAGCGTGCCGTGGCCGGTGTTGAAGTAGAGATTCGGCAGCTTCGAGCGGCCGATGATCGGCACGTTGCGACGGCGTCGCCGGGCGCAGGCCGGTCCAGAACTGCGCCCGCTCCGTGTCGCCGGCGCCGGGGAATAGCTCCTCGGTGCGCTGCACGATCGCCTCGCAGCGCACGCGGTTCAAGTCGCGGTCGTAGCCGTTGAGCTCGGCCGTGCCGGCAATGCGCAGCTTGTCGCCGAGTCGCGAGAACACGATCTTGTGCTCGTCGTCGGTCAGCGAGACCTGGAATGCGCGCGACGCGTCGCGCACCGGCATCGTCACCGAGTAGCCCTTGGCGGGATAGATCGGCAGCCGCAATCCCAAGGGGCCGGACGTAGAGAGGGCTCCAGCTCCCCAGCGCCAGCACGTAGGCGTCGGCGCGCAGGAACTGGAAACGGCCTTCGGCGTCGGTCGCTTCGACGTGGTCGAGCTTGCCCGCCGCGGCACGCAGCGCGGTGACGGTATGGCTCATGAGGAACCGCACGCCGTCGGCCTGGCAGTGCTCGACGAGCTCGCGCGCGAAGCGGTTCGCGTCGCCCGATTCGTCCTGCGCCGTATACGTGGCGCCCGCGAGCCGCGGCGCGATGTGGCGCAGCGCCGGCTCGATCGCCAGGGCCTCGTCGACCGTGATCAAGCGCCGGTCGCAGCCCAGCGCGCGCATCTGCGCGGCGGGCCCTCGGCGGCCGTCGAGCTCCGCTCGCGCTCGTGTAGAAGTGCAGGATGCCCTGCGTGCGCTGGTCGTAGTCGATGCCGATGTCGCGCCGCAGCTGCTGCAGCATCTCGCGGCTGTAGGTGCCGAGCCGCACGATGCTGCTCGATGTTGTGCCGCGTGCGCGCCGGCGTGCATTCGCGCAGGAACGCGAGCGTCCACAGCCATTGCCGCAAGTCGGCGCGCACCCGGAACAGCAGCGGCGCGTCTTCCTTGCGTCATCCACTTGCAGCACCTTCAGCGGTGCGCTCGGGATTCGCCCACGGCTCCGCGTGGCTCACCGAGATCTGGCCGCCGTTCGCGAAGCTCGTCTCCGCGGCCGGCGTCGCCTGGCGGTCGACGACGGTGACGTCGTGACCCTGCTGGCGCAGGAAGTACGCCGAGGTCACGCCGAGCAGGCCGGCACCGAGGACCATCACGTTCACGGCGATGACTCCGTAGGCGACTAGACGTTGAACCTGAAGTGAATCACGTCGCCTTCCTGCACGACATAGGTCTTGCCCTCGAGCCGCAGCTCGCCGGCCTCGCGCGCGCCGTGCTCGCCGCGGCGCGCGATGTACTGGTCGTAGCCGATCACCTCGGCGCGGATGAAGCCGCGCTCGAAGTCCGTGTGGATCGCGCCGGCGGCTTGCGGTGCCGTCGCGTCGCGCTTCACGGTCCAGGCGCGCACCTCTTTCGGGCCGGCCGTGTAGAACGTCTTCAAGCCGAGCAGCTTGTAGGCCGAGCGGATCACGCGATTCAAGCCGGGCTCCGTGAGCCCCAAGCTCGACAGGTACTCCGCGCGCTCGGCCTCCGGGTAGCTGCGCGAGCTCGGCCTCGATGGCCGCCGAGATGACGACGACCTCTGCGCCTTGCTCGGCCGCGAGCTTGCGCACGGCCGCGACGAGCGGATTGTCCTCCGGCGAATCCTCGGCGACGTTCGCGATGTACATGACGGGCTTCGCCGTGATGAGGTGCAGCTCGTTCAGCAGCTCGGCCTCGCTCTCGCGCGAGCGTCGACGGTGCGCGCGGGTTTGCCGTTCTCGAGCGCCGTGAGCAGCTTCTTCAGCGCGTCGCGGCGCGCGACGGCCGCCTTGTCGTTCGTCTTCGCGGCGCGCTCGGCGCGCTGATGGACCTTTCTGCACCGTACTCGAGGTCTGCGAGCATGAGCTCCGTGTCGATGATCTCGATGTCGTGCAGCGGATTGACCTTGCCCGCGACGTGCACGATGTCGTCGTTCACGAAGCAGCGCACGAGGTGCGCGATCGCGTGCGTCTCGCGGATGTGCGCGAGGAACTGGTTGCCGAGCCCTTGGCCTTGCGACGCGCCTTCGACGAGGCCCGCGATGTCGACGAACTCGACGACGGTCGGGATGATCTTCTCGGGCTTCACGATCTCGGCGAGCGCGTCGAGCTTCGGGTCCGGCACGGTGACGACGCCGACGTTCGGGTCGATCGTGCAGAACGGATAGTTCTCGGCCGGAATCTCCGACGCCGTGAGCGCGTTGAACAGCGTCGACTTGCCGACGTTCGGCAATCCGACGATGCCGCACTTGATGCCCATGTCTTATTCGGTCTCCGGCTTGCGTGTATGCAAGCGATTCTTGGCGCGCTCGGCGCCGTGCTCGAGCATGACGGGCAAAAGGTCGGCCGCTTCGCGCAGCTTCTCGCGCAGCGCCGTTTCTTCGTCTGCCGCCGGCGCGTTTCAGCACGTGGTCGATGACGTCCTTGCGGCCGCCGGCTTGCTGCTGGTCGCGCGGATGGCCGACGCCGAAGCGCAAGCGCCAGAACTTCGGGCCGATGTGCTCGATGACGCTGCCGATGCCGTTGTGGCCGGCGCTGCTGCCGTCGAACCTGAGCTGCGCGCGGCCCGGCGGCAGGTCGAGCTCGTCGTAGGCGACGAGCACGTGCTCGGTCGGGATCTTGTAGTAGTTGACGGCCGCGCCGACGGACTTGGCCGCTCAGGTTCATGTAGGTCGTCGGTTTCAGCAAGCGGATGCGATGGCCTGCGAGCGTGATCTCGGCGGCCTCGCCGTGGAGCTTGCGCTCGCGCGAGAACGCGCCGCCGTGCTCGCGCGCGAGCAGGTCGACGAACCAGAAGCCGACGTTGTGGCGGGTCGCTTCGTACTCGGGCCCCGGATTGCCGAGGCCGACGATCAAGTCGATTGGCGTTCCCATGTTCGGTGGTCGTCAAATCCGGCTCGCATGATTGCACAAACTGAAAGGCCGCCTTGCGGCGGCCTTTCGTGTGCGATCAGAGAACCGACTCGGGCTACTCTTTCTTCTTGCCTTCGGCTTTGCCGCCCTTCGCCTCGGGCTTGGCGCCACCCTTGGCGTCGCCCTTCGCGGCGCGTCGGCGCCGGCGGCGGCGCTTCGCCTTCCTTCCCGGGCTCGGCCTGCGCCGTCGCGGGCACTTCGCCGGCGGGCGTCTCGGTCACGACCGGGACGTCGATTTCCTCGGCGCGCGGCGGGTTGACCGCGACGACCGGATGGTCGTGGCCGCCGGCGAGCGCGACGAGCGTGACGCCCTCGGGCAGCTTGATGTCCGAGAGGTGGTAGAGCTGATTCAGCTCGAGGCTCGTGACGTCGAGCGTCGAGGTACTCGGGCAAGATAGCGCGGCAAGCAGCGGATTTCGACGTCGGTCAGCAAGTGATCGACGACGCCGCCTTGGTCCTTGACGCCCTTGGCCTCGGCTTCGCCGATGAAGTGGATGCGGACGCTCAGCGTGATCTCGACGTCCTCGCGGACGCGCTGGAAGTCGAGGTGCATGATCAGCGGCCGTGCGGGATGGCGCTCGACGCCCTTGACGACGACCTGCTGCGCCTTCGGGCCGATCTTGAGCGTCAAGATGCTCGTGAAGAAGGCTTCGCGGCTCATCTGATGCTTGAGCGCGTTGTGATCGAGGACGAGCGCTTCGGGCGCTTCGCCGCCGCCGTACATGATGGCGGGGACTTTGCCGGCCTTGCGCAGGCGGCGGCTATCGGTGCGGCCGAGCTGCGCGCGTGGCTCTCCGGCCAGTTCGAACTGTTTTTCCGGCTTTCACGGGTAGGTACCTCCAGGAAGCCGCGCATCATAGCAGGGCCAGCCGCGGGCCGGCTAGTCGAGGTACAGCGAGCTGACCGAGTCGGACTCGTTGATTCTGCGCAGGGTTTCGGCCAGGAGCTCGGCCACGGACAGCTGCCGGATCCGCGGGCAGGCCTTGGCGGCCTCGCTCAAGGGGATCGTGTCCGTGACCACGATCTCGTCGAGCGCCGAGGCCTTAATCCGCTCCACGGCAGGCCCGGACAGCACGGGGTGGGTGATATAGGCCACGACGCGGACGGCCCCGCGCTGCTTCAATACGGAGGCCGCCTGGCACAGCGTGCCCGCCGTGTCGACCATGTCGTCGATCAGGACGCAGGTCTTGCCCGAGACCTCGCCGATGACGTTCATGACCTCGGCCATGTTCGGCTGCGGGCGGCGTTTGTCGATGATCGCGAGGCCCGCGTCGTCGAGCCGTTTCGCGAGCGCCCGCGCGCGCTCGACGCCGCCGACGTCGGGCGACACGACGACGATGTCCTTGTACTTCTGCTTCCACGCGTCGCCGAGCAGCACGGGCGACGCGTAGACGTTGTCGACGGGAATGTCGAAGAAGCCCGTGATCTGATCGGCGTGCACGTCGACGAACAGCACGCGGTCGATGCCCGCCGTCGCGATGAGGTTCGCGACGAGCTTGGCCGTGATCGGCACGCGCGCCGCGCGTCGGCGCCGGTCCTGCCGGCCGTAGCCGAAATAGGGAATGACGGCCGTGACCCGCGCGGCCGAGGCGCGCTGGCACGCGTCGGCCATGATCAAGAGCTCCATGAGATTCTCGTTCACGGGCGGGCAGGTCGGCTGCACGATGAAGACGTCGCGGCCGCGCACGTTCTCCATGATCTCGACGCTGATCTCGCCGTCGCTGAAGCGGCTGACCGCGATGCGGCCGAGCGACAAGCCCAGGTGGAACGCGATGTCGCGCGCGAGCGCCGGATGGGCGTTGCCGGAGAAAATGGTCGTCGAGATCGGGTCCAACGGCGCGGCTCCTTGATCGTTCTCGTTATCGTTATTGGGCTCGATTGGCTGGGGCGGTAGGGATCGAACCTACGTATGACGGGATCAAAACCCGTTGCCTTACCGCTTGGCTACGCCCCAGCCTCTATTGTGCTGGGCGCGTGCCGGTTCGTTCAAGGCGCGGCGGGCCCTGTCGTCGGTTGCCAGTCGTCGATCGTGAGCCTCAGCTTGAGCGCCCCGTGCGTCATGTCGATACGGCGCGGCACGAGCACTGCGGTTCCGAACTCGCCCTCGGGCGCCGCGAGCCCGTAGGCCGGGTAGTCGACGCGCCAGAGTCGTTGCTCGAGCGAGGCGAGCGTGCCGTCGGCGCCGAGCTGCGTCACCGCGCGAAAGTCGCGATCGGGAAAGCCGAGCAGCCAATCCGGCAGGCTTGCCACGGGCAGCCACCAGCCGATGAGCTCCGACAGTTCGGTCTCCGGATCCGTCAGCGTGCGCGTCTCGCCGCGCGCCGTGACCGTCAAGGCGTCGGGCCTTCCCTTGACTTGCAACACGCCGTTGCGCAGCGGCCCGCGTACGACGAGCTCGAGCGCGTCGTCGTCCTGTTGGCGCCAGTTGAAGCTGCCCTGAAACGCCCGGTCGCCCGTGTCGACGGTGAGTCGGCCGCGCATCTCCCACGCGCGTACTGATTGCAGCATTTCGCGCCGCTGATCGAGGCTGAGCCCGTCCGTGCCCGTCGGTAAAGTCGCGCAGCCGCCGAGCGTCGCCGCGGCGAGCAGCGGCCAAGACGGCGCGCCACGTCATGGCGCGAGGCGCTCGTCGACCTCTTGGAGATGGCGGCTGTCGGGGTTCGTTTCGAGCGATTCGCGCAGCAGCTCGCGCGCGCTGTCGCGCTCGCCGAGTTGCCAGCGCACGTCGATCAAGTGGGCCGCGATCTCGGGGTCCTGCTCGAGGCGATAGGCGCGCTCGAGGTAGTCGCGTGCCGCGCCGTAGTCGCCGAGCTTGTAGAGCACCCAGCCCATGCTGTCGATGATCGCGGCGTTGTCGGGGTTCAGCGCGAGCGCGCGCTCGATGTAGTCGCGCGCTTCGTCGTGGCGGGAGAACCGGTCGGTCAAGAGGTAGCCGTAGGCGTTCAAGATCGCCGCGTCGTCGGGGTAGTCCTCGGCGAGAGACTCGAGCACGTCGAGCGCCTTGCGGTTGCGGTCTTGGTCCTCGTAGAGCAGCGCCAGCGAGTAGCGCAGCGAGCTGTTGTCGGCGTAGCGATCGAGGCCTTCGTTGAGCAGCGTCTCGGCGTCGTCGAGCGCGCCGCGCTCGACGGCGTTCTGTGCCTGGATCACGTAGAGCTGTGCATGAGCGGTGTGCAGCGCCGGATCGTCGGGCGTCGACGCGAGCGCCTCGTCGAGCACGCGCATCGCTTCCGCCGGTTGCTCCATCTGCAACAACAGCTGGGCCTGCGCCACGAGCATGTCCGTCGCGAAACGCGGATTCGCGGCGCCGAAGTCGCTGCAGATGGCGCACCGCGCTCTCGCGGTCGTTCTGCTCGGCATACAGAATGCGAGCCGTGCGCAGTTGCGCCTCGACGGCGTGCGTGCCTTCCGTGACGCGCGCATACGAGCGCGTCGCCTGCAAGAAATCGCGCTCCGTCTCGGCGAGCCTTCCCAAGTAATAGAACGCCTCGCTGCGATAGTTCGCCTCGCCGCGCAGATCGTTGAAATAGCGCTTGGCGTCCTCGATGCGCTGCTCCGTCATCGCGAGGAACGCCAGCGCGCGAGTGGCTTCGGGCAACCCCGGGTTGTCCGCGAGGATCTCGTTGAGCCGCGTCTCGGCCTCGCGCGGCCGCCCCGCCGAGAGCAACAGCTCGGCGTACTGGAGCTGCACCTCGACCTCGTCGTGCCGGCCCGCGAGGTCCGCGGCGATCGCGAGGGCGTCTTCCGTTCTGCCCGTGACGAGCAACGTGCGCGCGTACAACAGCTGCGCCTCGATCCAGTCGGGGTTCGACTGGCTGGCCGCCTCCGCGTTCTGGAGGGCGAGCTCGAAGTCCCCGGAGCGCAGCGCGAGACGAGCGAGCGCGTACTGGCCCGCGGGCACGTCCGGGAACGTCTCGTTCAGCGAGCGCATGATCGCAGTCGCGGAGCCCGTGTACGGCTCGTCGCCGAGCGCTTCGAGCACGAGCGCGAAGCCGGTCCTGCGATCGTCCGATCGAGCGCATGAAGGTCGTGAACTCCGTGATCGCGCGCGGGATGCGATTCGCTGCGCGTCTCGAAGACGCCGAGGTACCAGGCCGGCCGCTCGTCGTTGGGATCGAGCTCGCGCCAGCGCGCGCCCGCCGTCAGGCCTTGCTCCGTGAGCTCGAGCTCGTGCGCGATGCGCGTGGCGCGCTCGGCTGGGCCGGGCTCCTCGGAGAGCATCGCCGCGGCGAGGAACTCGCGCATGGCCGTGGCGCGGTCTTGGCGGTCGAGCGCGATGTCGGCGAGCAGCAGATGCGAGTCGACTTCGACTTGGGCGTGCGTGTCTTGGACCGACGGCGCCGTCGCGCATCCGGCTAGGATCAAGGCGGTGAGCAGGGACCGGGTGCGCTTCATTGGGCCAATATAACCCAAGCGGGCCGGCCGAATAACGAGTCCTTCGGTTGCTTGAGAACGCGAAGTGGTTCAACCACAATTCGCCCGATGACTGAGCTGCAAGAATGGATAACGACCTGGCTCGACCCGCGAGTCGTGGGCACTGCCGTGATGGACTGGAGCGGGCGAATTTTCGCCGCGCTCGTGATCTTCATCGTCGGCCGCCTGATCTTGCGTGGGCTCACGGGCTGGGCGACGGCCGGGATGCGCCGCGTCGGTCTCGACGACACGCTGAGCCGGTTCCTCGGCAACCTGCTCTACATGGTGCTGCTGCTCTTCCTCGCGCTGACCGTGTTCCAGACGCTCGGCGTGCCGACGACGAATTTCCTCGCGATCGTCGGCGCCGCGGGCCTCGCCGTCGGTCTTGCGCTCAAGGATTCGCTGAGCAACTTCTCCTCCGGAGTCATGCTCGTGTTCTTCCGGCCGTTCAAGGTCGGCGATCAGATCGACGCGGCCGGTGTCGGCGGTGTCGTCGAGACCATCGGCATCTTCAGCGTCGTCCTGAAGACGCCGGACAACCGCGTCATCAACGTGCCGAACAGCCTCATCTATAGCGGCGCCATCACGAACTACAACGCCGAGGGCACGCGGCGAGTCGACCTGACGATCGCGATCGGCTACGAGGCCGACATCCCGCAGGCGAAGTCCGTGATTGCGGCGATCGTCGCCGCCGAGGCGCGCGTCGCGCAGCAGCCCGCGCCCGAAGTCGCGGTGCTCGAGGTGCTGCCGACGGCGATCACGCTCGCCGTGCGTGTGTGGGTGCAGTCCGCGGACTATGGCGGCGTGCGCAGCGATCTGCTCGAGCGCATCAAGCGCTCGCTCGACAAGTACGGCCTGTCGATTCCGGCCGCGCAACGCGCCTTGCCGCCGCCGGCTCAGCTGGCGGCGAGCAAGTGAAGGAGTCGCTGCGCAGCAAGCTCGCGGAGTTGGTCGAGCGGCACGAAGAGGTCTCGCGGCTGCTCGGCGATCCGGCGACGATCACGAACAAGGACCGGTTCCGCGAGTTGTCGAAAGAGTACGCGCGCCTCGACGAGGTGGTGCGCGACTTCAACCTCTATCGCGAGCTCGAGGCGGATGTTACTGCGGCGGCAGAGTTACGCGGCAGCACCGATTCCGACATGCGCGCGCTCGCCGAGGACGAGCACAAGGAGCTCGCCGGGCGGCTCGCCGCGCTCGAGCGGCAAATGCTGCTGCACCTCGTGCCGAAGGATCCCGACGACGACGCCAACCTGTTCCTCGAGGTGCGCGCAGGCACGGGCGGGGACGAAGCGGCTATCTTCGCCGGCGACTTGTTTCGTATGTACAGCCGCTACGCCGAGCGCCAAGGCTGGGCCGTCGAGGTCTTGAGCTCGAATGCCGGTGAGCACGGCGGTTATCGCGAGGTCATCTCGCGCGTCGCGGGCCGTGGTGCGTATTCGAAGCTCAAGTTCGAGTCCGGCGTCCACCGCGTGCAGCGCGTGCCCGAGACCGAGGCGCAAGGGCGCATCCACACCTCGACGTGCACCGTGGCCGTGTTTCCGGAGCCCGAGGACGTCGGCGAGATCGAGATCAACAAGGCCGACCTCAAGGTCGATACCTATCGCGCGTCGGGCGCCGGCGGCCAGCACGTCAACAAGACCGACTCGGCGATCCGCATCACGCACTTGCCGAGCGGCATCGTCGTCGAGTGCCAGGACGAGCGCTCGCAGCACAAGAACCGCGCGCGCGCGATGTCGTTGCTCTCGGCACGGCTGCGCGATGCCGAAGAGACGAAGCGGGCGACCGAGACCGCCGAGAAACGCCGCAGCCTCGTCGGCACAGGCGACCGGTCGGAGCGCATCCGCACCTACAATTTCCCGCAGGGGCGGCTCACGGACCACCGGATCAACCTGACGCTGTACAAGGTCGAGGACATCGTCAACGGCGAGCTCGACGCCGTGATCGGGCCGCTCGCAAACGAGTATCGAGCGAGCCAGCTCGGGGCGTTGGGCCTCGAGGGCTGAGTCATGAACGCAACCGAGTCGCCCCGCAGCACCGCGACACTGGCGCAGTGCGAGCGCACGGACGAGCTGTTGGCGGCCGCGACGCGTGCGATCGCGCTGGCGGGCGTCAGCGAATCGCCGCGGCTCGATGCAATGCTCTTGTTGTGGCAAGCGACCGAACGGCCTCGGGCCTCGTTCTTCGCTTTCCCGGAGCGCACGATCCCGCGTGTCGAGCGGCTCGAGTTCGCGCAGTTCGTGGCGCGGCGCGTGGACGGCGAGCCCGTCGCCTACATCGTAGGCAGTCACGAGTTCTTTTCGTTGCCGCTGCTCGTGAGCCACGATGTGTTGATTCCGCGGCCGGAGACGGAGCTGCTCGTCGAAGCGGCACTCGCGCGTTGCTCGCAGCTCGACGCGCCGGCCGTGCTCGATGTGGGCACCGGCAGCGGAGCCATCGCGCTCGCGATCAAGCACAGCCGCCGCGACGTCCGGATGACGGCGCTCGACGTGAGCCCCGACGCGCTCGAGCAGGCGCGAGTGAACGAAGGCCTCGTCATGGGAACGCTCGAGCCCGTGATCGGCTGGGTCGAGTCGCGCTGGTTTGAATCGCTTCCTGCCGGGAGCTTCGATCTGATCGTGAGTAATCCGCCGTACGTGCGCACGGCCGAGATCGTCGGGCCGCTCGAGTTCGAGCCGCGAGCCGCGCTCGACGGCGGCGCCGACGGGCTCGACGCCTACCGCGTGCTGTTCGCCGAAGCGCCGAGTCGCTTGAGCGCCGGCGGCGCATTGCTCGTCGAGCACGGGGCGGATCAGCGCCCGGAGCTCGTCGCGCTGGCCGAGGTGCACGGTTGGCGAGTCGTGGCGGCTCACGACGATCTTGCCGGACGCCCGCGCGTGCTCGAGCTCGAGCGAAGCAGCGCGTCGTGAGCAACCGCTACGCGCGGCACATCGCGCTCGCCGATGTCGGCGCCGAAGGGCAAGCCAAGCTCCGCCGAGCGCGCGTGCTCGTCGTCGGCTTGGGTGGGCTCGGCTGCCCGGCCGCGCTCTATCTCGCGACGAGCGGCATCGGCCGGCTCGTGTTGAACGACTTCGATCGAGTCGACGAGACGAACTTGCCGCGGCAGATTCTCTTTGCCCCCGAGGACGTCGGTGCGTTGAAGGTGGATGCGGCGCGCAAGCGATTGACGGGGATGAATCCGGAAGTCGACGTCGTGACGTTGCCGGAGCGTCTCGACGGAACGGCGCTCGAGGCCGCCGTCGCGCAAGTCGACGTCGTGCTCGACGGCACCGACAATTTCACGACGCGCTTCGCAGTGAATCGCGCGTGCGTCGCGCGCCGCGTGCCGCTCGTGTCGGGCGCCGCCGTGCGCGTCGAAGGCCAGCTCGCCGTGTTCCCCAATCGCGGCGACGGGCCATGCTATGCGTGCCTGTACAGCGACGAAGACGAATTGCTGGGCGACTGCCAGGGCAACGGCGTTCTCGCGCCCGTGCCCGGCGTCATCGGTACGCTGATGGCCGAGGAAGCGCTGAAGCTCGCGCTCGGCTGGGATTCCGCGCTGCACAACCGGCTGCTGCTGTGGGACGCGAAGCGCGGCGACTGGCACAGCGTCGCATTGAAGCGCGACCCCGACTGCGCCGTCTGTCGCTGAACGCGATGCACTGCGAGCGTGCGAAACGCGTTCACGCGCGCGTTGTCACAGTGCGTTTCACGAGCGGATTTGCGCGGCGCATCAAAAAAAATGGCGCAACGCCGCGCCGAACGCGTTGGCACGGTTGGTGCTAAGGGCCAAGTGAGATCGATTGAAAGCCTCGGACATGGTCGTTCTTGGCATCCAGGGAGGGGAGTCGACTGACAAGGAGGATCGTGTGCGCATCTGTTCCTTATTGGCTCTCACCCTGTTGCTCGGCGCTTGCGGCTTTCTCGATCGGATCTACCTCGACGGCCCGAGCTCGAATCCGAACAAGATCTACCTGAATCGCGCGGATGTCGTTAGCGTCGCGGCACGCGAGACGAATCGCTATGCCTGCCGCGACCGGCCGCTACAGTGCGTGTCGCGCGGCGTCGGCTTCGACTGCCGCTGCCCGTAGACGCGCATAGCCGCGTGCGGCAGCGCAGCGCGTGCACGTAGGGGGACGGCCGTCGGCTTACGTCTCAGGAATGACGCCAACAACGCCGCGCGACGCGCCCGGAGCGTAAGTCACGCGGAGCTTTTCAAAAGGGGCCCAAACCATGTCGAAATCTACTGCGGTCAGATGTTCCGTTGCGCTCGTCGCTGCGCTCGGTGTGTTGGAAGCAAGCGCGCAGTTCCCGCTTCAGGAAGCCACGATCGACGGCTTGCACGCCGCGATTCGCAGCGGCGAAACCACGTGCAAGCAGGTGATCGAGGGCTACGTGGCGCGTGCGAAGTCCTACAACGGCGTGTGCACGGTGCCGGTCACCGCGGACGGCGCGAAAATCCCCCGAGCCCAGGGCGCCGTCCGCGCCGGAACGCCGGTGTTGTTTCCGACCGAAACCGTCGCGTTGACCAGCGTCGTCCCCGACTTCGACAAGTACACCGGCTACAAGCCCGACTACGGCCGCATGGAGACGACCGTGTCCGATCCGAGCGTGTACCAGCAGTACGGCATGGTCGTCGGCAGGCCCAACGTGGGCCAGCTGAACACGCTCGACGTGATCAACATCCGCGGCGAGCGTTCGGTGACGTGCAAGGGTGTGTTCGATGCTCCCCCGGGAACGCCGCTGCCCGCCGGGGCGCCCGCCGCGTGCGAGGAGTTTCGCAAGCAGCCCGATGCGCTCGAGATGGCCGCGGCGCTCGATGCGCAGTACGGACGTAACCCCGACCTCGAAGCGATGCCGCTCTACTGCGTGGCGATGGCCAACAAGGGCATCTACGACGCAAAGGACATGCGCACCACGGGCGGCGCCGACGTCAATTATGCGATGGATGCACCGCCCAAGGACTCGACGCTCGTGGCCCGCCTACGCGCGTCCGGCGCGATCATGTACGCGCAAGCGCACGAGTCCGAGTACAACGCCGGCAGCGGCGACCCGGGCGGCGCGGCGAAGGTCGAACGCCCCTATATCGGCCAGGGCGGCTCGCGCGAGTCGTGGGGCGGCACGACCTGCAACCCGTACGACACCGAGCGCGTGACCAGCGGCTCGAGCGGCGGCTCGGGTGTGGCCGTCGCGGCGAATCTTGCGATGTGCTCGATCTGCGAGACGACGGGCGGCTCGTGCCGCGGTCCCGCCAACTACCAGGGCGTCGCGCTCATCGTGCCGACGAAGGGCATGATCTCTTTCGCCGGCGCACTCGGCGCCCATCCCTACCAGGACCGTCCCGGAATCATCTGCCGCACGGTCGGCGACGCCACGACGGTGCTCGACGCGTTCCGCGACAAGGAAACCGGCACGTTCTTCGACGCGCGCGATCCCTACACGGCGCTGCCGCGCGTGATCGAATCGCCGACGCCGTACGTCGACGCGCTCGTGAGCGTCCCGACGGCGAAGCCGCTTGCCGGCGTGCGGATCGGCGTGATCCGTGCTCTCTACTTGAAGCGCACTCCCGGCGCCGGGATCGTCAGCGACGCCATCAATGAGCAGCTGCAGGTGTTGGAATCCCTCGGCGCCGAGCTCGTCGAGGACGTCGACCCTGCCTATCCGGACGATCCGTCGATCCCGAACATGGCGTTCGGGTTCAATCAAGCACTCGCCGAGGTGCTGCCGTTCCAAATGCCCGAGATCTTCGCGTGGAAGAGGGACGGCAAGGCGCAGTTCACGCTGGAAGGGTGGGACGTCACGAGCCGCAAATACCTCGTGGCGCTCTCGGCGCACCAGGCGCCGCTGCCGGACGGCATGAACTTCAACACCGTGTTCGCCAACGCGCCGAACAACGACGGTGACGTGAGCGGCTACACGTTCGCGTTCCAGCTCGGCCAGTACCTCGCGCTGCGCGGCGACAGCCGCGTGTTCGATTGGACGACGCTGAACGCCAATGCCAAGTACTACAACGACCAGCGTCGCGCGGCGATGACGAACTGGGAGAACAAGGAGATCGACACCCGCACCAACGCGATCACCTACACGATCAAGCGCCGCGACACGTTGCGAATGGCGATGACGAAGGTGCTGCGCCAAAACGACCTCGACATGTTCGTCAATGCCGTCAACCTGACGCTGCAAGGGAAGATCGGCGGTGCGGGCGGCGGTGGCGGTGGCGGCGGCGCGGGCGGTCCCGCCCTCGGCTACGGCGCAATGCTCGGCATTCCCGAGGTGTTCGTGCCCGCCGGCTTCGCCGAGACGATCTACGACATGCGTTTCAAGCTCGCCGCGGACGGCAAGAGCTACGAGGGTGAGGAGAGCACGACGCCCACGGCGCTTCCCGGCATCGGCTTGCCGTTCAACATCGGCTTCTGGGCCGAGCCCGGCCAAGAAGCGAGCCTGATCAAAGTGGCGGCGGCTTACGAGGCGGCAACGCACCACCGCAGGCCGCCGCCGGCGTTCGGTCCGGTCAAGGGCGAGGCCCCGCCGCGCCAGCTGACGACGGCGCGCTGATCGAACGCTTGCACCGAGGCAGTCTCTACACGGGGAGTTAGCGATGCACAACTCGAATAGCCACACGATTGGTCGGAGCGCGCGGCTTCCTAAGCTCGCGGTGTTCGTCGCAGCCGGACTCTTCGGCACCGGTGCGCCGAGCACCGCGTGGGCCGAATTCACCGTCGAAGAAGCGACGATCGACGACATCCAGAACGCGATCAAGGCCGGTGAGGTCACCTGTCGAGGCGTCGTGCAGGCGTACATCGACCGCGCCAAAGCCTACAACGGCGTCTGTGCGGCGCTCGTGAGCGCCGACGGCAAGCCGATTCCGTCCGCGACTGGCACGACGAGGGCCGGTTCGCCGCTGCTCTTTCCGACGAAGACCGTCGCGGCTTCGAGCCTGATTCCGAACCTCGACCAATATGCGGGCCTGCCGCTCGAGCTCGGCAGAATGGCAGCGACCGCGTCGGATCCGAGCGTGCAGCAGCAGTACGGCATGGTCGCCGGCATTCCGAACGCCGGGCAGTTGAGCGCGTTCGAAACGCTGAACATTCGCGGCGAACGATCGGTCACGTGTAAAGGCGAGTTCGATGCGCCGCCGGGAACTCCGTTGCCTTCGGAAGCCCCGGCCGCCTGCGAGGAGTTCCGCAAGCAACCCGATGCGCTGGAGCGCGCGGCCGAGCTCGACGCGCTCTTCGGCAGGAACCCGGATCTAGAGAAGATGCCGATGTACTGCGCCGCGATCACGGTCAAGAACTGGTACGACGCGAAGGACATGCGCTCGACGGGCGGCAACGACGTCAACTTCGCGATGGACGCGCCGCCGCAGGACATGACGATCGTGGCCCAGCTTCGCGACAAGGGCGCGATCATCTCCGGTATCACGATCGCGTCGGAAGTCAATTTCAACAAGGACGGCGACATCGAGCCGAAGACGGCGTTCGTCGGCGGCAACGCAATCCGCAGCAGCTGGGGCGGCGTCGCCTGCAACCCCTACGACACGGAACGCACGTCGGGCGGAAGCAGCGGCGGCGCCGGTGCCTCGGTCGCGGCCAATCTTGCGACCTGCTCGATCTGCGAGACGACGGGCGGCTCCTGCCGCATACCCGCGAATGCCAACGCGGTCGCGAGCTTCGTCACTACCAAGGGCTTCACGTCCGAAGCGGGGAGCGCAACCGCCGACTTCATCAACCACCGGCCCGGCGTGCTGTGCCGCACGCTCGGCGATGCGGCGCGCGTCATCGACGGCATGAAGGATCCGGAGGACGGCTCCTTCGACACGCGCGACATCTTCACGGCGCAGCCGCGCGCGCTCGAAGCGATGGACCCGTTCGCGAGCTACATCGTCGCGAGCGTGCAGCCGAACGCCCGGCCGCTCGCGGGCCTGCGAGTCGGCATCGTTCGCGAGTACATGGTCAAGCACACGCCGAACGACGCCGCGATCAGCGACCGCGTCGACCGAGAGTTCAAGACGATGCTGCGAGACCGCCTCGGCGCCGAGCTCGTCGAAACGGTCGACCCCGCTTATCCCGACGATCCGCAGGTGCCGAACGCGACGTACACGTTCGCCGACGCGTTCTCGGAGATCCTTCCCGCCAGCGCGCCGGAGTACTTCTTCCAGAAAACGGAGAACGGCGAGCTCGAGTTCGCCGTGCCGGGCTACGACGTGACGTCGCGCGACTACCTCGTGAAGCTGTCGCTGCGCCAGGCACCGCTGTCGCCGAAGCTGAACCTGCGGCGCATCTCGCGCGGGCTCGACAACACCGACCGTAACGCGTTCATGATCGCGCGGTACCTCTCCGCGCGCGGCGACGAGCGCGTGACGGACATGGTGGCCTACGCCGCCAATTCGAAGTGGCGGTCCGAGCAGCAGGCCGTGGGCGCGCAGAACTTCGCGGCGGCCGACGTGCAGGACTTGCGCGCAACGGAAGGCATCGATCGCGTCAAGATGCACACGATGTTCCGCTACGCGCTGATGAAGGTCATGCGCGAGAACCGCATCGACGTGCTCGTGCATCCGAACGTCGGCCTGCCGCTCGGTAAGATCGGCCATGCGCAGGAGCCCAACGCCGACGGCCGCGGCGCCAGCGGATTCGGCATCACGGATCTGCTCGGCGTGCCCGAGGTCATCGTTCCGGCCGGGTTCAGCGACGTCGTCTACGAGCCGCAGTTCGTTTTGAGCGAAGACAAGAAGACCTACACGACCGTCGCCGGCACGGCGGCGTCGAAGGCCCCGCACGCGTTGCCGTTCAGCATCGAGTTCTGGGGAGCCCCCGGCGACGAGCCGGTGATTCTGAAGGTCGCATCGGCGTACGAAGCGGTCACGCATCACCGCAAGCCGCCGGCCGCGTTCCCGGCGCTCCCGGCGAGCTCGGGCACGCAGATTTCCCGCGCGGGCCGTTGAGCTTGTTGCGACGGTGTTGGGTCGTCGCGGGTGTGTGGTGCGCGGCTGCGAGCGCCGAGCCCGCGTACGACCATCACGTGAAGCTCACGCCGGAGAACTCCGCGATCGGCAATTTTCCGGCGCAGAAGCAACCGATACTCACCATTCGCTCGGGCGACACGGTCAAGTTCGACACGGGCGGCGGCGCCGGCTGGCAACGCACGGAGACCGACCCCGACGCGTGGCTCGAGGAGCACGGCGTGCCAATCACGGCGGCCGCCGCGCCCGTGCGCGAGACGATCGAAGTGCTCGCGAAGACGCAGCGCTACGCCGGCATCGAGAGCGGGCACCTGCTCGTGGGTCCCGTCGCGATCGAAGGCGCGATGCCGGGCGACTCCATCGAGATACGCGTGCATCTCGTCGAGCCGCGCATTCCCTACGGGACGACTGGGCGAACGCCGGGCCGCGGCCTAAAGCAATTCGAGGGCGAGCGGCCGCCGGCCAAGGTGACGGTGCTCGACCTCGAGCGCGACGTCGCGTTGTTCGCTCCGGGAGTCGAGGTTCCCCTCGGACCGTTCATGGGGGTCATGGGCCTGCTGCCGCCGGACTCGGACGGGTCGAACCGCCGCAGTGGTCCGCCTGGATTGTTCGCGGGCAATCTCGATCTCAAAGAGCTGACGACGGGTAGCACTCTTTATATACCCGTGTTTCATCCCGGCGGATTGTTCTACACGGGCGACGCGCACGCCGCGCAAGGCGACGGCGAGATCAGCGGCACGGCGATCGAGACGGCCAACACCGCGATCCTGCAGTTCATCCTGCACACGGGTAAGACTCTGTCCGCGCCACGCGCCGAGACGCCGACCCATTACATCGCGATCGGCCTCGACCCCGATCTCGACAACGCGATGCAGATGGCTGCCGACCAGACGGTCGAGTGGCTCGCCGAGCTCAAGGGGTTCGACTCATTCACGACGATTCCGCTCGCGAGCATCGGCATCGACTATCGCATCACGCAGATCGTCGACGGCACGAAGGGCGTGCACGCGATGATCCCGAAGAAGTACTTCATCGATCACCCTGACGATTACTGGTTTCGGCCCTGATCTGCACTATCGAGGTGCACATGTGAGCGTCTAGCGCATTCGTGACCGCTGTCTCCTCGCGTCTCTTGCCTCGTGGTAATCTTTCCTCGGGGGGCGGGTTTCTATCCGCCTTGGATTCGAGGGCGAGTGTATGGAGACCCGCATGCGCAGCGGACGGACGCGTTCACGCAGCAGTTGGGCCGCAATCGGCTTGGCGCTGGTCATTGGAAGTTTCGCTGGGGCGAGCAACGCTCAGGACAGTCAGCCCGGCAGCCCGAGCGACCCCGACATCTGGCGGATGATCATCCGCGACTCGATCGCTTCGTACCGCCGTTTGTGTCCGTGCCCCTACAGCCCGAACCGTGCGGGCCGCTCCTGCGGCACTCGTTCCGCGCACAGCCGCGTCGACGGCTCCGTCATGTGCTACGTCAGCGACATCCCGGAGGCCGAGGTCGCGCGCTACCGCGAGCGGCTCCAGACGCAGCCGGGCGGCCAAGGCCAGCAGAATCAGCAGTAGCGCACTGGCCCGCCCGGCCCTCTCACTGAGGGGCGGGCATCGCCGGCGGAAGCTCCGTGGACGGTTCGCGCTCGGGTGCGGCAGCAACCGCGAGCAGTGTCGCGCGGCGGTTGACGAGCACGTACATCGAGGGAATCACGAATAACGTCAACGCGCCGCCGCACACGAGGCCGCCGATGACGGCGATCCCCATCGAGATTCGGCTTTCCGCGCCGGCGCCGAGCGCGAGCGCGATCGGCAGCGTGCCCAGGATCGTCGCAAGCGTCGTCATCAGGATCGGCCGTAGCCGGGCCGCCGCAGCCTCGCGCACGGCGACGAACGCGCTCTCCGCACCCGCAGCGCGGCGCTGATTGGCGAACTCGACGATCAGAATGCCGTTCTTGGCGACCAGCCCCACGAGCATGATCAGCCCGATCTGCGAGAAGATGTTGAGTGTCTGACCGAAGTACCAGAGCGCGAACAACGCGCCGGCGAGCGCGAGCGGCACCGTGAGCAAGATCACGAATGGGTCGACGAAGCTCTCGAACTGCGCGGCGAGCACGAGGTAGATCAATACCAGCGCGAGCACGAGCACCCAGCCCAGCGACGAAGAGCTTTCGACGAAGTCGCGCGCCGAGCCGGTCAGCGTCGTCGAGAAGCGCTCGTCCAGTGTCATCTGCGCGACGGCCTCGAGCGCCGCGATGCCTTCGCTCAAGCTGCGGCCCGGAGCGAGCGTGCCGGATACCGTTGCGGCCGCGTAGCGGTTGTAGCGCAGCAGGTCGGGCGGCGAGCTCGATTCGCGGATCGAGATGAAGTTGTCGAGGCTGACCATGCGGCTGCCGTCCATCGTCCGCACGCCGAGATTGGCGAGATCGTCGGGCCGCGAGCGCAAGTCGCGCGTGAGCTGGCCGATCACGTCGTACTGCTTGCCGTCGTAGACGAAATGACCGAAGCGTTGACCGCTCATGCCCGCTTGGACGGTCTGTGCGATGTCGAGCACGCTGACGCCGAGCGCCTGAGCGCGCTCGCGGTCGATGCTCACCTCCACCTCGGGGCTGCTGAACTTGAGATCGCTGTCGACGAACGTGAAGACGGGGTTCGCCTGGGCCTCTGCGACGAACGCCGGAAGCACCTCGCGCAGCATCTCGAGCGTCGGCGCTTGCAGCACGAACTCGACGCCGCTCGATTGCGAGCGGCGTTCGCCCATGCTCGCCTCCTGCGTCACGTTGATGCGGGCCGCCGTGAACTCGCGCGCGAGCCCGCGCAAGCTCGCCGCGATTTCCTGTTGCGAACGGTCGCGGTCCCCTTGATCGCTCAGGAACAGCCGTACGAAGCCGTTGTTGACGCCCCCGCCGCTGGCGGTTCCGCCGCCCGGCACCTGGGTCATCATCACGTGCGCCTCCGGCACCCTCTCGGCCGTCGTCGCCGCGACGTCGTCCATGAACCGCTGCATGTAGTCGTAGCTCACGCCTTCGGGAGCCGTTGCGCGAACCCAAACGCGGCCGCGATCCTCGAGCGGCGCCAGCTCCCGCGGCAACGCCGCGTAGGCGCCCGCGATCACGGCGACAGAAAGAAGCAGAACGAGCGGCGCTGCGAAGCGCCGGCGCAGGAACGATTCGAGCGATCTCGCGTAGTTCCGGTCGAGCGCCGTGAACGCGGGCTGGGTGAGGGCGAATAGCGTGCCGTGACCTTGCGTTCGTTTCAGCAGGCGCGACGCGATCATCGGCGTCAGCGTCAGTGCAACGGCGGCCGAAATCAGCACGGCGCCGGAGATGGTCATACCGAATTCGCGGAACAGCCCACCCGAGATGCCGCCCATGAACAGCAGCGGCAGGAACACGACGACGAGGGCGATCGTGGTGGCAACCACGGCCGTGAAGACCTCGTTGGTGCCCACGATTGCCGCCGGGATCGGCGCTTTGCCGTGCTCGATCTTGGCGTAAATGTTCTCGAGCACCACGATCGCGTCGTCGACGACGAGCCCGATCGACAGAACGATGCCGAGCAGCGTCAGCGTGTTGATCGAGAACCCGGCGGCGGCCATCACGCCGAAGGCGCCGACGATCGAGACCGGGATCGCGATCACGGGAATCAGCGTGGTGCGCCATTCGCGCAGGAAAGCGAACACGACGAGCACGACGAGCACGAAGGCGACGAGGATCGTCTCGGAGACCTCGAGCAGCGAGCGGCGGACGTATTCCGTGTTGTCGTAAGCGACCGCGACGTCGATGTCGTCCGGTACCTCGCGCTGAATCTGCTCGAGCCGACGGCGCAGCTCGTCGACGATCTCGATCTGATTGGCGCCGGCCTGCGGCCGGAAGTACAGCCCCGCGATCGGTTTGCCGCCGACCTTGAGGGCGCCGCGCTCGTTCTGTGCGCCGAGCTCGGCATTGCCGACGTCGCTGAATCGCACGATACGGTCGCCGACGCGCTTGATGGCGAGCGAATTGAACTCGTCGGGGCTGTCGAGGCGCGACAGCGTTTTGACCGCGAGCTCCACGGCGTTGCCCTCGATTCGGCCCGATGGCAGCTCCACGTTCTCGCGATTGACGGCGGCGCGCACGTCGAGAGGCGAGAGCTCGTACGCACGCAGCTTCTCCGCGTCGATCCATAGGCGCATCGCATAGCGCTTCTCGGCGGGCTGCATGACGCCGGCGATGCCGGGAACGGTCTGCAGGCGCTCGCGTAGCGTGTCGGCGTACGCGCTGAGCTCGAGCTGAGAACGGCGGTCGCTGCTGATCGCCAGCCCGAAGATCGGCTGCGAGTCGGCGTCGGACTTGTTGACGACGGGTGAGTCCACGTCCTCCGGCAATTGGCGCGTAATGCGAGCAATCTGGTCGCGCACGTCGCTCGCCGCGGCCTCCAAGTTGGTGTCGAGCGAGAATTCGACCGAGATCTGGCTACCGCCCTCGCGGCTTTGCGACCGCAGCGACGTGATGCCCGAGACCGTGTTGATGGCGGCTTCGAGCGGCTCGGTGATCTGCGCCTCGACGATCTCCGCCGCGGCACCCGGGTACGACGTGCTCACGGACAACGTCGGCGGATCGACCGCAGGGTACTCGCGCACCGGCAACTGAACCAAGCCGACGACACCGGCGATCGTCGCGAGCAGGGAGGCGGCGATCGTCAGGACCGGGCGGCGGATGCTGAGCTCGGGCAGTGTCATCGGCGCGCGATCGCTGTCTGCTGCGGCTCGAAGATGACGGGCGACCCATTGCGCAACTGCAGCAGGCCCGAGGTCACGACGGTGTCGCCGGCGTCGAGCCCAGAAAGAATCTGGACGCGGCTCGCCGTGCGGATTCCGGTCTGCACTTCGCGCCGCTCCGCGAGTCCATCGACGACGACATAAACGAACGTCGTGTCGAGGTCCGGAATCAGCGCTTCCGCGGGGACGAGCAGCGCCTCTCTTGCCTCGCCAAGCGTGAGCTCGACGTTCGCGAACGAGCCCGGCAGCAGCTCCTCGCGCGGGTTCGGGCACAGCGCGCGGAGGAGCAGCGTGCGCGTTTCGGCGTCGATGCGCGGATCGTAGGCGTACACCTCGCCCGCGTAGCGCTCGGCCCGGCCGGCGATCGTGAAGGTGATCGGTGCGCCGACTTGGACACGGTCGAGGTACTTCTCCGGCACGGCGAAATCGACCTTGAGCGTGTCGATGCGTTGCAGTGTGGCGATCCGGGTCGCGGCGTTGACGAACGCACCCTCGCTCACGTAGCGGAGCCCTGCGATGCCGTCGAACGGCGCGCGGATCTCGGTCTCCGCGATCTGCGCGTCCGTGAGCGCGAGCTCGGCGCGGCGCACGTTCAAGTCGTTCAGAGCCTGGTCGTGGTCGTCGGGAATGACGAAACCTTGCGCGAGCAGCTCGGCGACGCGGCGCTCGCGGCGCTCTGCGAGCGCGACTTGGTGCTCCGCGGCGAGCCGGCGGGCCTGCAGATCGGCGTCGTTGAGCTTCACGAGCAGCGTGCCTTTGCGGACGGGCGCGCCTTCGACGAAGTTGATGGCCGTGATCTTGCCGTTGACCTCGGCTTGCAGCTCGACGCTCTCGGTGGCGAGCAGGGTGCCGGTCGAGCTCACGGTCTCGGCTAGCGCGCGAGCTTCGAGCACTTCGACGGTGACGCGCACACCCGGCTCGGCGCGCGGCGCCGGCGCGGCGGAAGCGTTCGCGGCGGCGGGAGGCGAGCGCCACCAGCGCTCGAGCGTGTCGGGCCAGAGCTTCGGCGCCGCCACGCCGGCGAGAGCCCCGACGATCAGAAGACTCCGCACGACAGTCGATCTACGCACCATAGGGTCGGTCAGCGCCAAGGGCATCCCAAGTCGCCGGCCGCGCGGCCTCCTTCCTCTATCCAGGACGAACTTCGCGCCGCGTCCCCTACCCGAAGGACCGCCGCGCCGGCCGCCCCATACCTCTGCAGCGCCAGTTTTCGGCTCGCTAAGCGCGCGCTTCCACGAACAGGGAGTAGTGTTGCCCGTCGTGCTGCGCGGTCGCGTTGCTGCTCGCGTCGTCCACGCGCAGCTCAGTGTGCGGGCTCTGCTGATAGCCGCAGCGCCGGACGTCGACGAAGCCCGCGCGCTCGAGCGCGCGCGTGAGCGTCGCGAAGTCGTAGCCGAACTTGTGATGCTCGAACAACGCGTCAGGCGTAGCGCCCGCGCCCGCGTACGGCAGCAAGGTTTCCAGGTTCGTGAGCTCGACGGGTAAGCCGCGCTGGCGGCGGCGCTCGGCGAAGAACGCCTCGTCGCCGTTTGCGTACGCGCGCAAATACTTCTCGATGTCGGGCACCACGATGCGCACGACGCCGCCCGGCGCGAGCACCCGCCGGATCTCGGCGAGCAGGCGGCTCGATTGAGCCCGGTGAAACAGGTGCTCGAGCAAGTGGGCGAGGAACAGGTAGCGGGCGCTCCCGGTCGGTAGCGGTAGCCCCCAATCCAAGTTGATCGCGAGCGGCGCAGGATGGTTGTCGACGTTGATCCAGCCCGGAAGCTCGTGGCCGCCGCAGCCGACGTGCACCTTTAGCTCGCGGCTCCCCTCGTGCAGGCCCAGTGCCTCGAGCTGCGGCACGAGCGCGGCGCCGCGCACGGCGGCAAGATCGGCTTGCAGCGCACGAACGGCGTCGAGGGCGGTCAGGAGCCGCTCGCGCGCCGGCGCCACCTGCCGCTCGCGCAGCAGGCCGTGGGCACCGGGGCCGAGCCCCCGAAGCTCGCCCGCCAGAGCGTAGGTCGCCTCGAGCAGGGCGCTCGTCAAGTCGACGGCGGCGGCCTGCTCGCGCTCCGCGCGGTCGGCCGGAGCCGCGGTTGGGCCGACGTCATAGGACACGACACACGTGGAGTAGTTGATACCGAAAGTCGAAGACATCGATGGCCCAGCGGCTAACGCGCCGCGCGCACGATGGCCAGCACGTCGTGCTCGGCGAGGTCGAGCACGGCGGCGCGGATCTCGTCACTGCGCTCGCTGCCGAGCTCGCCGCATAAGGTTTCGAGCGACAGCGAGCCTTCGCCGAGCGCGGCCACGATCGAGCGCGCCAACGGGTGCAATCGCAGCCGCCCGCCGCGCACCGCGATTTCCGTCGCCGTGGCATCGAGCCGGTGCGCGGCGTTCATGCTGATGATGTCGTTGGGCCCGAGGCCGTCGGCGCCGAGCGCGAGGTGCAGCTCCGTGTGCAGCTCCGTGCGCGAGCGTTCGCGGCCTGTGGCTTCGCGCTCGAACTCGGCTCGAGTCGCCGCAGAGACAACGACGGCGCGCAAGGCTTCGACCGCAGCATCGAGGTCGTCGGTGCTCGCCGCGCCGAGCGAGCGGCGCGCCGCGAGCGCGGCCGGCAGGTGCCGCGCGCACGCCCAGCTGACATAGTCGTGCACGGTCGGGGCGTAGGTGCCGATCGACAGATGCAAGCTCGGGCCTTCCTCCGGCAGCACGTGGTGCCACCAGCCGCGCGGCACGTAGAGCAAGTCGCCCGTCTCGAGCACGCAGTCGAGCACCGGTGCTGCAGAACCGTCGGCCTGGGCGGCCTCGCTGCGATGGACGCCGAGCGGCAGCGGAAACGTCGGCGCGAACACCTGCCAACGCTTGCGGCCGAGGAGCTGCAGCGCGAACACGTCGTGCGTGTCCCAGTGCCGGCCGAACGTGCCGCGCCCGCCGATCGACCCGCGTCCGCCGAGCGATAAATAGGCGTTGCCCACGGTCGGTGCGCTGCAGAAGCGGGCCACCTCCGCGCAGAGCCGCAGGGCCGCTGGCGAGTAGTGCTCGAAACCGTTGAGGACGAGCGTGGCTCCGGCCTTGAGCTCGGCGTAGAAGCGGCGCTTGGCGAGCCGTCGCCGCGGGGCGCCGAGCTCGGCAACGACATCCGTGTAGCGCTCCTCGGCGAGCGGTCCGCCGTTGAAGAGCTGGACGACCGGGGCCGCCGGCTCGACGCGCTGTAGCGCCGCGTCGAGCTCCGCCCATTCGAACGGCGCGCCGCGAAGCGCAAGCGGCCGGAAGTAGGGCTCGCGCTCGGCGTAGCGCTCCCGGAACTCGCCGGCCGTCAGACCGAAGTCGATCATGCGTGCGTGCCCGCCGGCGGATGCGCCGTCGAGCTCAGTTGCGTGCGGCCGCCAGATGGGTTTCGACGAGCCCGACGGCCGTGACCTCGCTCGCGCGGATCGCATGCGTCAGATTGGCGGCTTCTGCCAACCGCCGGACTTGGTCTCGAGGTACGCCGCGACGGCGAGGCAAAGGTCCTCGCGCCACGGTTTCGCGATGACCTGCACGCCGATCGGCAGCTTGCCGTCCGCGGAGCTGCCGCACCGCACGACGACCACGGGCCAACCCGTGCTGTTGAAGATGCCGGTGTACGGCCAGCCGCTGCCGGGCGCGCCGCCGCCACCGCCGCCGCCGTCGGCCTCTTGATCGATCGGCTGGGCATAGCGTGCGTTGACCGGAGTGATGAACACGTCGTAGCTCTTCATCCACGCCAGCATCTGCGACTTGGCGAGGTCGTGGTCCTCCCAGGCCTTGATCATCTCGGCGGTCGTGAGGGGCGCGGGTTGCTTCAGCGTCTCGACGCGGCCCGGCGAAAAATTCTTCGTGCCCCATTTGTCGGCCAGGCGCTTATAGAAGGCGCTGCCGTCGCCGCGCGTGAGCTCGCGGCGCGCGGCCGTGAGCCGCATCAGCACGTCGGTCGGCGCGTCGCGCGTCACGCTCGCCGCCGTGCCTTGCAGCCAGCCCACAGCCGCTTGGACGGTCTTCTTGGTGTCTTCGTGCGTCGCGGTGGTCGTCGCGCCGTTGTCGTCGACCCAGGCGATGCGCAGCTTCGTCACGTCGACGGCGCCCGGATCGGCCCAAGGCACGGGCGCGCACGACGCGTCGCGGTAGTCGGGGCCGCTGATGATCGGCGTGATGAGCGCGAGATCTTCGACGCGGCGCGCCATGGGACCGAGCTGTTGCCAGAGATCGAAGATGCCGCCGTAGTCGACGATGTGGCCCGTGCGCGGCACGCGCACGCTCGTCGGTTTGATGCCGGCGATGCCGTTGTTGTGCGACGGTCCGCGGATCGAGCCGCCCCAGTCGGAGCCGATGTCGAAGGCTGCGAGGCCCGCGGCGACGGACGCGCCGGCTCCGCCCGACGATCCCGCGGTGCTGCGCGTCAAGTCGTAAGGGTTGTGCGAGGAGCCGTAAAGCAGATTGCTCGACGTGCTGATTCCGCCCAAGCCGCCGAGCGTGAACTCCGGCGTGTTGGTCTTGCCGAGCAGAATCGCGCCGGCTCGGCGAACGCGCGCGACGACGGTCGCGTCCTTCTCGGGCACGTATTGCTGACGCCCGTAGGTGGCGCCCGTCGTGATCACGCCTTCGGTATCGAGCGAGTCCTTGATCGTCATCGGCACGCCGTGCAACGGCCCCGCGAAGTCGCCGCGCGCGGCGCGCGCGTCGGCCGCCTTGGCCTCGGCTCGTGCGCGCGCGTAGCTGTTCATCACGACGGCGTTCAGCCTGTCGTTGATGGCGAGCTGGCGCTCGATGAACGCCTCGACGGCCTCGACCGCGGACACCTCGCGCGCACGTAAGAGCTCCGCGAGCCGCGTCGCGGACATATAGATCATGTCGGTCGTCTTGTCGGTCGAGCGTGACGTGAGCGCGCGGGCCGGCAGCGCCGCCATGACGGCGGGCACGGCCGCGGCGAGGGAGCCCGCCAAGCGGAACAAGTCGCGGCGGACGATGGCCGCGGGCGGCGAAGCAGAGTTTCGGTCGGTCATGATTCGTGCTCCGTGATGCGTGCGTTGGCTAGATCGGCGTGGCTTCCCAGCCGCCCGTCTGTTGCTCGATGTGCGCGAGCGCCGCTAGAACGACGTCGTCGCGCCAGGGTTGTGCGACGACTTGAATGCCGAGCGGCAGTCCCGCGGCCTCCGTCGACGTGCCGCAGCGCACGACGCCAGCAGGCCAACCCGTCGTGTTGTACTGGCTCGTGTACGACGCGCCCGCCGGCCGGTCTGCGGGTCGCTCGTAGTCGAGCCGCAGCGGCGCGCGGTCGCTCGCGGGGCAGACGATGAGGTCGTACTTCTCGAACCACGCGAGCTGCTCGCTCTTGATCGCGTCCATTTCTTCACACAAGCGCGTGAAGTCGGGGCTCGGCACCGCGGTGCCGTCGAGGCGCAGGCCCGGCGACGCTTGCGCGGTGCCGTGCAGCTTCAGCATGCGGCGCATGTGCTCGCGGCCGTCGGAGCCGTTGAAGGCTTGGCGCGCCTGCGCGAGCTCGTTCATCTTTGGAGGACGGTCTTCGGTGACCTTCGCGCCGAGCTTGCGGAAGAGGCCGACGGTTTGCGTGACCGTTGCCTGGAGCTCCGGCGTGGGATCGACGGCGCCGTTCGTCGTGTAGAAAGCAACGCGCAACGACTTCAGATCCACGGCCGCGGGGGCGCCGAGCGGCACCGGCGCCATTGCGGCGTCCCAGTCGTCGGGGCCGCCGAGCACGGACATGAGCAGCGTCAGGTCCTCGACGCGGCGGGCGAGCGGACCGGTTTCCTGGAAGTTATCGAAGGCGCCGCCGTAGCCGACGATATGGCCCGTGCGCGGCACGCGGCCGTACGTCGGCTTGATGCCGGCAATGCCATTGGAGTATGCGGGGCCGCGGATCGAGCCGCCGTAGTCCGAGCCGATGTCGAAGTAGGCGCCCGCGGCCGCGACGATGGCGCCGGCGCCGCCTGACGAGCCGCTCGGTTGGTATTCGGCGTCGTACGGATTCTTCGTGAGGCCGT
The DNA here is from genome assembly GCA_963714705.1 of uncultured Gammaproteobacteria bacterium. GTDB lineage: Bacteria > Pseudomonadota > Gammaproteobacteria > Steroidobacterales > Rariloculaceae > FEN-1219. The sequence continues at coordinate 475,994 of CAVQPJ010000013.1, read as the reverse complement.
AGACGAGATTGACGGTGCCTTTGCCGCCGCCGCCCAGCGTGAACTCGGGCGTGTTGGTCTTGCCTAGCAGGATCGCACCCGCGGCCCGCGCACGCGCGACTACCGTCGCGTCGGTGCCGGGCACGAAATCCTTGCGGCCGAGCGTGCCGCCCGTCGTGACGACGCCCGCGGTGTCGAACGAGTCCTTCACGGTGAACGGCACGCCGTGCAACGGCCCTTTGGGCTTGCCGGCCGCGAGAAGCGCGTCCGCTTCGGCGGCCTCGGACAGCGCGCGCTCGCGGCACTGCGCGACGACGGCGTTGATGATCGGGTTCACGGCATCGATGCGCTCGTAGCACTTGCGCACGAGCTCGACCGACGTGACTTGCCCTTCGCGCAGCAGCTTCGCGACTTCCACCGTCGAGAGCGCCAACACCGGGTCGACGGCAATCGAACCGGTGGCCTGTGCTCTGAAGCGCGGCAGCGCGACCAGCGCGGCCGCGGCGGCGCCGGTTTTCAGGAAACGGCGACGCGCCGTGTCAATTCGTGTTTGCATCGGTTCACCCCAGACTTTCAGTTGTAGTTCGCTCCGCCGAGCTCTCTCTTCCAGCTCGCGAGCGTGCGGGCTACGTCCTCCCGCCGCATTTCCTCGCGGCCCGAGTGGCCGATGGAGCCGCTGCGCGCGAGCGCTCGTTCGAGCGTGAGAGCGGCTTCCGCCACGCTCGCGCGGTGGCGCGCGAGGCTCTCGATGTCGACGTCGGCGCCGGTCAAGGTCGGAATCAGGATCTCGCGGTACTGCGAGCGGTTGTAGAGCAGGAAAGCGAGCTTGGCTTCGCGGGCAGCGGTCGGCTGAACCTCGGCGAGCCGGCGCACGAGAGGCAGTTGCCACTCCATCGACGTAAGCGCTGTACGAGCCTGATCCAACGCTTGCTGCTCCTGTCCTTGCTGGTACAAGACGCTGCCGCGCAGCATGTACCCTACGTAGTTGGCGCCGGGCCCTTCGAGCACGAAGTACGCGCCGACGCTCAGGATCGTGAGGGGCACGCCGAAGTACGCGAACTGCCGTGCGAGCACTCCTGCCGGCGAGTGCGCGCGCGCGATGTTCCACCACGACGTGGACGCCGCGTCCGTGCCACGGCCGTCGTCGGCCGTAGCGCCCAAGTTCTCGCGATTCTGGCGGTGGCGCAGTTTCCAGATGAAGCCGTCGAAGTAGTAGTGCAGCAACGTCGAAGTGAAACCGAGCGCCAGCAGCAGCGACATGAGCACGTTGCCCTCGTGCTGGCTCGTCAGTGCGCCGCCATAGGCCAGGCACAAGGCGACGTAGGCGCCGCCGATGAGCCAGCCGCCGCGGCGGTGCAGCGCGCGAAATGCGCCGTCGCGCGCGCGGCCTTGCTGCGCAGCGAGGCTTCGGTTGTAGCGCCAGACGATTGCGAGGTACTGCGTCATGTGCACGACGCCGATGACGGCGAAGCCGACAGCGAACGTCCAGCCCGGCGCCCACGACAAGATCCACGGGTTCGGCGTGTAGGCGATGAACATCACGCCGAACATCGTTACGAACAACGCGAGCTTCACGCGACTCACGGCGAAGCCCTGGCGCCGGCACCAAGCGAGGTACACGGTGTACGCGACGGTCGCGGCACAGGCCGCGGCGAGCGCGACGTAGGTCGACACCTTGATCGCGGCGCTCGGGAGCACGGCCGCGAGCGGGACGTTCGCCGTGAGAAACAGATCCTCGAGGATGCTCGCGAGCCACTCGCCGCTCGCGAGCATGATGAACACGAACCACGTTGCCGACAGCACGAGATCCATGCGCGCCGCGACCTTCTTCGGCGCCGCGTTATGGCGGTCGTAGATGCGCGTGAACCCGTAGTGCTGCATCAAGAAATGCCACGGATCCCAGAGCGCCAGCAGTACCCAGAGAAACAGCACGTTTTCGACGGGGTAGTCGTGCGCGTTCAGGTAGAGGAGCGCTGCTGCGGCGAAGCCGAGCGGGAACACGGGCGCGAGCACGAACGTCCACTTGAAGCGCCGAAACAGATCGGTGTCGCCGTATACGCGAATGAACGTCGGCAAGTGGTGCGCCACGGTGAACACGAGGTGCAGCAGGACGATGTACGCCGTCGCGTCGGCGGCGCCGAGGAAGTCGAACGCAGCGACCGCGGCGCCGAGCGCGAGCAGCGGCGCCGCGACCACGAGCAGAGTGTCCTGCGCAGGGCTCAAGATCCAAGCTTGGCGCGGCGCCTGGGCAGGCGCGGGAATGGCCGAGAGGACTGTGATCTCCATTCGATACGGTAGACGGCCGGGCGCGGCCACCCCCTACCGCCCGCGGCGGACCGGCCGGCAGGGCTTCAGTCGGCGCGGGGCTGGAAGAACAGGGTCTCGCGAGCCTCGACGAGGACGGGCTGGCCGTCCTGCGTCGGCGGCGCGTAGCGCCAAGCGGCGACGAGGGCGAGCGCGGCGTCGATCAGCGTTTCATTTTCACCGTGCTCGGCGATCGGCACGCGGACCGCCCCCGTCTCGTCGACGACGTAGCTCACGAGGACGCTGCCGCCGGACGCGCGATTGCGGATGATCTCCATGCTCGCTGCGCTCGGCGGCTGCTCGAGGCGCGCGAGCGGCGGCTCGAGTGCAGCGGCTTGAACGAGGCGCACGACGGGCTTGTAGTCCGCGGGAAACCACGATTTGGCGCCGTCGCGGTGGCTCATCGACGTGACGATGCCGTCGCGTTTGAAGACGAACTCGATGAGCTCGCGGCGCAGCACCTTGCTGGACTCCGCGTCGCGCCCGCGGCCGAGCGTCGGATCGCGCTCGAAGCGCCACTCGAGCACCGCGTCGCGGGCGGAGTCGCCAAGCACGCGGTTGGTCGCGGTCAGGGTCACGGCGTCGGCGACGCGGCCGTTGGCGCGAACCGTGAAGGCGACGACGACCGACGCGTCGACCTCGAGCTTGGGGACGGCGGGCTCTTTATAGGAGACGAGCCCGAGACTGCGGAGTTGCGCCTGGGCGGGGCCGGCGAGGGCGGCGATGAGTGCCAGTAGCCAGGAGGACCACTGCCGCCTCATCGCCGCCCCGCTCCGGACCCGCTTCCATGCCTCCGTTCTAATCGAACATCCGTTTCGCGGTGAACTCCCAGCGCCGGCCCGGTAGCACGGACATGAGGCCCGCGTTGCCGCCGCCTGCGCGGAAGGCCTTCTCGTCGCCCACGTTGTAGCCGTTGACGCGCAGGTCCCAGAAGCCCTTCTCGTACGTGAAACCGGCGTTGACCGTGGTCGCTTCGGGGATCAGCGCGGTCCTGCCGCGGTCGGCCCAGACCTCCGAGAACCAGTTCGCGCCGAAGATTAGCCCAAGGCCGTTCTCGAAGGAGTAGCTCATGTTCACGCCGGCTTGAGTCTCGGGGTTGCCGCTACGCTCGAGATAGTTCGGATTTCCAACCGGCAGGTTCACGTTGGCCTTGCCGCCGTAGAAGAACGCTTCCGCAGGGTAGAGCACCTCGCCCGTGACCGGATCGACGACGTCCTGGTAGCCCATCTGGCGCGCCGTGAGACTGATCGACGCGCTCGACGGCACCGTGAACTCGGCGAATTGGTTCAGCACGTACGCCGAGAAGAACAAGTCGCGCGTCGGCACCCAGCGAACCTCGAACTCGACGCCGTGCGCCTCGGTGCTCGACACATCCGCGCCCTCGGTCGGGTCCTCGGGGTCGGTCACGTCGGTGCGCGTCTGGCGGTAGGCCGCGCTCGTCCATTGCAACGTCTCGTCGAAGAAGCTCGCCTTGATGCCGGCTTCTTGCAGCTCGGCTTCGCCGATGTGGCCGGCGCGAACGACCGCGACTTGCAGCGTGTCGTTCCCGGTCGATAGCTGCAGGCTCGATACGGCGGCGGTCGCGTACGGGCGCCAGCGGTCGCCGATCTGGCGGGAGACGCTGAAGCTCCACGAGTCGCCGTGGTCGGTGCCCTCAGCGGTGGTCTGGGTCGTCAGCCACGCGCCCGGGCAACCCGTCCCGGGGGCCGTGCAGACCACGCCCGGGGCCGGCGAGCGGCCCGTGTTCGCGTTGAAGCTCGGCATGTCCGTTGCGATCGCGTCGGAGGTGTCGTAGCGGCCGCCGATCACGAAGTTCCAGTTGGTGAAGAGATCGATGTCGAACATCACGCCCAAGCCCGTGCTGTCGAACTTCGACGAGCGGAAGGAAGTGTCCGCGGCGCCGGTCACGTAGTCCGGGTTCGTCAGCTGCGTCCAGAACCTCGTGTTGGCGTAGTGGTAGCCGCCGTTGAAGTTGATGTCCTGGCGCCAGTCGAAATCGCCGCCCGAGCTCTTGATCCAGCCCGCGGTCTCACGGTAGTTCAACGAGCCGAGCATGTTGATGCGGACCCAGTCCGGCAGGTTGTCGTCGGAGATGCGCTTCGTGACCGTGAACTTGCTCTCGATGGCTTTGATGTACTGGCGCTCGCCGTACGGCAGATACGAGTCCTTGAACGAGTCGATGTTGTCGTAAAAGATCTGCCCCTTCATCGTGAAGTCGGGGTTTTCATCCGCGATGAAGTCGACGTACGCGAGCCGCTGCTGCGCGTTTTGCTCGCGCTCGAATGCGCCGTTGCCGCGGTAGTCGAGCGGCACGGTTTCGACCGTGCAGGGATCGAGCACCATGCCGACGGGCAGCTCGCCCGACGAAGGCAACGGGCCGCCCGCGGGCATCGAGCGCATGACGTCGGCCGCGCGGCAGCTGATTTCGGGATGCGCGTTCAAGTAGGCGAGCATCGTCGCAGGAACGCCCGCGACCGTCGGGAACTGGTCGATCGGCAGCAGCGCGCCCGTCGGGTCCGTCGGCCACGGAAATCGCTGGTTCAGCGGCTGGTTCGTCGAGCTCACGTTGCCGCGCACGGGAGAGGCGGTGTGGCTTTCGAGGTAGCCGATCAAGCCGTCGCCGTCGACGTCGAGATTCACCATCGGCTGACCGGCGAGGTACGTGCCGTTGTCGAGCATGTCCTGCGTCACACGGTTCATGTAGGCGCCCGACGTGATCGACCGTTGCGCCTGGCCGCCGAACTCGAGGCGGAACGGCCCGATCGCGTCGTCGACCGAGAGGGTCGCCTGCACGAACTCTTGGCGCGCGCCGACCTGCTTGACGTAGGTATCCGAATCCTCGAACAGGCCGAACACGTAATAGCCGCCTTGCTTACCGAACGGCGTGAAGGGGCCGCCGACGCCGCCTTGTGTTTCGTTGCGCTCGTACGACCCTTGAGTCGTCTGCACGAAGCCGGCCGTCTCGCGCATGTACTGGCCTGTCGACGCGCGGCTCGACTTGGGCGTGAAATTCTGGAAGCCGCCGATGCGGCCCATGCCGTAGATCGGCGACGGCGGGCCCTTGATGACCTCGATGCCATCCATGGCGGACAGCACGGTGCGGACGTGGCCTTGCATCTGCAGGCGCTTCATGCCGCGGTAGTACATGTCGGACGGCACTCCGCGCACGTTGATGCCGCCTTGCAGGCCGTAGCGCGTGGTCGTGTAGGTGCCGGGCACGAGCCGTGTGAGGTCTTCGACGGTCGAGATGCCGAAGAGGGTGATCTGCTCCTCGCTGATGAACGACACCGAGCGCGGCGTCTCGAGCAAGGACTTGGCGAAGCCGAACGACGACTCGCTGGGCCCGCTGCCGAGCGCGCGCAGCGGATCGCCCGTGACCGTGACGACGTCGATACTCGGGTCGACCGCGGCCGCCGTCGCGATTTCTTCGTCGGCCGGCGCGTCCTGCGCAAGAGCGTCAGTCGCAACGGTCACGAGCCCTGTGGTCGCGTACAGAGTCGCGGAAATGGCAGCGGCAAGTTTGCCGTAGCGGTGGTGTCGACGCAGCATGGTTACCTCCCGATGTGCTTCCACTCGCCCGCGCGCAGTGGCGGGCACGCTACGAAAGACGGACGAGATTGATGGCCCCCCACCTTCGGGGCAGTGGCGCGTGCGCACCAAGCGATCGCTTAGCGGCTGCGTGCCGGGATTTTTCGAGGCGCTAGGGGCGCGGCTCGCGAGCGGGCGTACGTTCGATTGGACCGATGTCTTAGGAGCGCTTTCTGGCGAACGCGCTGCGGCATTCTCAGAACACTACGGCTGCGGCAGGCGCCCGTACTCGCAGATTTCTTCTGACCGCTCACCCTCAGTGAGGTAGAGCTTCGACGTTGCGCGTTGTCCCCAGGCACGCACCGAGTATTCGGGGTGCACGCGCCAACTCAAGTCGAGGAAGATCTTGCCCTTGTAGCTCAGAACGACGTACTGGACGCTGACGTAAGCGTCGGTAACCCTGGTAGTGCGTTGCACGGATTCGTCAGGCCAAGGCGGCCGAACGAATCCCCAACCCGCGGTTCGCCGGCTCGGATGCTTGAGGATCTTCTCGGTTTTTTCGACGTCGATGGTGGTTCGATCGGCGTTCAGGACAAGGATGACTCTCCCCGCGTAGTGACCGAGGTAAAACAAGTCGTCCTGAGTTCCATCATTATCGATGTCGAGGCGTGTCAGTAGCCGAAATAGTCCATGTCGGCTTGCATCCGCACAGCGAAGCCTACTCGAGCTGCGGCCAGTTGCTCGAGCGTGCCGCGCCACGCTTCCGGTTCCACGCCGGTATTCATGGCCGGGTTGACATCGCGCTCCCAGAGAAAATCCACGACGTTTTGGAGCAGGGGCGATTCCGACACGAAACCGCCGAGCACGGGCCCGAAATCCGGCACGCCCATTTCGTCCGGACCGATCCGCTCAGCGGGAAGTCGCGGGTCGATAGGCCTGTTGGCGATCCTCGCCATGTAGGCCTCGCACACCGGCGTCCCCGCACCCTTCAGCAGCCCAAACTCGACGCCGAGTGCCTCGGCTCCAGCAGGCTGCTGAGCAACGGCTGAACCGGAACATCCCGCGAGTGCGGCGGTGATCCCCAGTGCTGCGCCGACCCACGGCTTGCGCCCCCGGACGGGCGACACTCCACTCTTTTGTCGAGCGCGACTGAGGCTGTCCAGATACCACCGAAGAAAGAGGTCAAATAATCGTTTCATCGGTCAACTCCTTTGCCTAGCGCTCCATTCCCGCTTCGTTTGCCGCGCGTTGAACGCGTGACAACAAATACTCCACCACCGTACGCCTGCCTTGCACGATCTCTGCAGACACTTGCGTCCCGGCCGCCAAGGGCAAGCGAAAGTCGTCGGGTTGACGATTCTGACTACCCAGCTCAATCAACGCATTGAATACCGGCGCACCCGAAGCTGCGCGGGGTGCGAGCGACGACTGATCCGTTGAATCGGCACCCACAGTCCACATTGAGCGCGCTCGCGTAGCCGCTTTGAGAGCTGCGCGAGGCGTTGATCGTATTGCGCGATGGCGGCCTCTAGCGCCCCGACCGTCGCGCGCTGCGCTTCAAGATGTTGCGCTGCCTCGGCTAGCCGAACGGCGGCGCGACGAAGTCGACGCCGAGGGGCAGCTCGGCCGGTACGACCTCGGAGATGGCGCGGTCGGTTTCGCCTGGCCCGAGCAGAGCCAGAGCCGACAGGATCACGACCACGACGCTCGCGGCCCACGCGACACGCCGCGCCAAGCGTCGCGGCCTCATGGCGGCCGACGGCCGGGCCGTGATCTCGATCGGCGGCGGCTTGCCTGCGGGTGGCTCATCGAGCTCGTCGTCGGGCAGCGTGGCGCCGGAGCCCGCGGCCTGATCGACCATGGCCTTGAGTCGCGGGTCTGCCATGGCGAGCTTCGTGAGCGCGTCGTTCATGCGCTCGGCTGCGGCGTAGGCGGCCGCATTGCGGGAATCGGCGGACCGCCACGCCTCGAATTGCGCACGTTCTTCGGGGGTGCAATTCGTCGCACGCAGACGCGCATACCAGCGTGCCGCTAGCTGGCTCTGGGATTCTTGCGCGCTGTCCATGGTCACCAAGACGTAACTTACACGGAACTCCCTACCTTTTCGAGGCACGCCGCGATGGCGCGGCTGATGTGCTTCTCGACCATCTTTACCGAGATTCCGCAGTGCGCCGCGATTTCCGGATACGTCATGTCGCTCGCTCGGCTGAGCAGGAAGACTTGCCTGCACTTCGGCGGCAGGCGTTCGATCGTGTCCAGCAATAGATCGAGCGTCTGGCTCGCGAGCACTTCGCGTTCGGCCGACGGCTGCTCCGAGGCGAGCTCCACGCAATCGATTTGCGTGTGAGAGCTCGTGCGCCGTGCGACGGCTGCGCGCCCATGGTCGTTCGCGACGTTGACGGCGATGCGGAACAGCATCGCGGACGGCGATTGGAGCTCGCGTGAGCCTTCATAGCGCATCATGCGTATATACGCTTCCTGAGCGACATCCTCGGCGTCTTCGGCGATGCTCAAGCGCCGCCGCAGGAATTTTATTAGCGCGCCGTGATGACGGCGGATGATTTCCTGGATGCTCAAGGGCGCCCTCAACGAAGCCGATAACGACACATCGTCCGTTAACGCGTCTACCGTGGAGCTCATCGTGGATACTGCCTGCACTTCGCGCACCGATGTGCAAGCTCCATGCCTACTTCCATAACAGCAAACGCTCGCGCGCGATCGCTCGCTCGCGGGCGCGCCGCGCTTGCTTCGCAGCGTTTCTTGCACCGTCGCAGTGCGAGCTCGGCGTGCCGCATACGCGTCGGAAAATGCGCTCTGGCGGTGCGTCACACGTCGTGCGTGATCCAACGTTGTGCCCTCAACATGATCCCGGAGGCGCGATTGACTGCCGCGGCTCGAGTTGCGCGTCGAGCTCTTCGTGCGGAGCGTCGACGGACGCGAACGACGTTTCGTTCTCCGTGAGATAACTTCGCGAGCGCACTGCGAGCGCGCGAAACGCGTCCGCGTGCGCCTCTTGGCAGTGCGTTTCGCGCGCCGATTCGTGCTGCGCGTCACAAGAAATCGCGCAACTACGCGGCAAATCGCGGTTGGCACGTTTGATGCTTAGCGGCAATCGAGATCGAGGTTTTCGTCATGAGCCCGTCATGCTCGACACGTACGGTACGCATCGGCTCGATCCGCAAACAGATTTCAGGGACAGAAACGTAACGCTTCGTTCGTAATCTCGTTACTTGCCAAGGAGGCACTCATGAAGACCACAGCCCGTTCCGTTCTCACACTCTCGACGCTCGTGTTGCTCGGATGGTCCGCGACGACGCTCGCTGCGCCGATCCGTGCCGACGACGTCGCGACGAAAGTCGTCCGCTTCAAGGATCTCGATCTTTCGACGGCCGCCGGCGCAGAGACTCTGTACGAGCGCATCACGGCGGCGGCGCGCATCGTGTGCCACGGCGCGCTCTCCACGGAGGTTCGCGACTGCAGAGCTCGCGCGGTGGAGGAGGCGGTGAGCGCCGTCGGCAGCCCGCTGCTGAGCTCGGTCCATCGTTCGACGGCCGGCCGCGTCGCGGAGGTCGCACTTCGTTGATCACGCGAGCTCGAGCGCGGCCGGCATAATCCCCCCCGTGCCGGCCGCGCTCGACGCCTCGCGCTCAGTTGTTCAGCGCCTGCAGCGGCGCTGGAATTCGGCCGCCGCGCGCGACGAACGCGGCGCTCGATTCGCGATGCAGTGCGATGACGGGCGCGCGGCCGAGCAGGCCGCCGAACGACACGACGTCGCCGACTTTCTTGCCGGGCGCCGGGATCAGGCGCACGGCCGTCGTCTTGCGGTTGATCATGCCGATCGCGGCTTCGTCGGCGATGATCGCGGCGATCGTCGCGGCCGGCGTATCGCCGGGCACCGCGATCATGTCGAGGCCCACGGAGCAGACGCACGTCATCGCCTCGAGCTTGTCGAACGTGATCGCGCCGTCGGCGGCCGCGTCGATCATGATGGCGTCCTCGGACACGGGAATGAACGCACCCGAGAGCCCGCCGACATGGCTCGAGGCCATCGCTCCGCCTTTCTTGACGGCGTCGTTCAGCAGCGCGAGCGCGGCCGTCGAGCCGTGCGTGCCGACGCGCTCGAGCCCCATGGCTTGCGAGCACGCGCGCGACGCTGTCGCCGGGCGCCGGTGTCGGCGCCAGCGACAGATCGACGATGCCGAACGGCACGCCGAGCCTCTCCGACGCCGCGCGCCCGACGAGCTCGCCCATGCGCGTGATCTTGAACGCCGTGCGCTTGATGACGCTCGCGAGCTCGCCGAAGTCGGCGTTCGGCTCGGCTTCGACGGCGTTCGCGACGACGCCGGGGCCGCTGACGCCGACGTTGATGACGCAGTCGGGCTCGCCGATGCCGTGGAACGCGCCGGCCATGAACGGGTTGTCCTCGACCGCGTTGCAGAACACGACGAGCTTCGCGCAGCCGATGCCGTCGCGATCGGCCGTGCGCTGCGCCGTCGCGACCATGATCTCGCCCATGCGGGCCACGGCGTCCATGTTGATGCCGGCGCGCGTCGTCGCGACGTTGACGGAGGCGCAGACGCGCTCCGTGCGCGCCAGCGCTTCCGGTATCGACGCGATCAGCGCCTCGTCGCCGGGCGTCGCTGCCTTTGTGCACGAGCGCCGAGAAGCCGCCGAGGAAGTTGACGCCGACCGTCGACCGCCGCGCGCTCGAGGTACTCCGCGAACAGCACGTAGTCGTCGCTCTCCGCCGCCTCGGCGACGAGCGCCACCGGCGTCACGGAGACGCGCTTGTTGATGATCGGGATGCCGTACTCGCGCTCGATCTCTTCGCCGACGGCGACGAGCCGCGCAGCCGAGCGGCAGATCTTTTCGTAGGACTTCTTGGCTGCTGCCTCGAGGCTCGAATCCGCGCAGTTGCGCAGGCTGATGCCCATCGTGATCGTGCGGATGTCGAGATTCTCCATCTGCACCATGCGGATGGTCTCGAGGATCTCCTGCGGAGAAAACTGAATCGCCATGGCTTGGGTCGGCCCGCTCAGACGCGATGCATGAACTTGAACACGTCCTCATGCTGCGCCTCGATCTTGAGGCCCATCTCGGCGCCTTTGGCCGTCAGCCGGCGCTTCAGCTCGTCGAAGGGCACGGTCGCACTGCCCAAGTCCGCCATCATGATCATCGTGAAGAACTCGCGCAGCGTCGTCTGCGAGATGTCGACGATGTTTGCGTTCGCGGCGGCGAGCACGGCCGACACTTGCGCGATGATGCCGACGGTGTCGACGCCGATGACCGTCACGATGATGCGATTCGATTTGCTGGGCATGGGACGCGTGTCTCGCGGCTCGCGGGTAGAGCGTAGATCGGCACGGTTACGGCGTGCCAGGGTGTTCGCGAACCGTAGGTCAGCCGGAAATGACTGTCAACGAATTCCGGTTCGCGGCGGCTAGGCGCCGACGTTACGCGCAGCGAGACTTGCTACCTGCAGCTCGAGACGTTTGACCTCGCGCAGAACGGCGTTCTTCTGCAACTCGAGCCAAAACCAGATCTTGACGAGCCCAAGCCCGAAGAAGCACATGGCTGCCGGAGCAATCCAGAGCAACATGTGCCGAAGCTCCTCGGCGTGCACGAAACGCCACCAGAAATAGGCGCCAGCTGCGAACAACGCGAGACCTGCGACCCAGCCGGCGGCACTGATCCATCGCAGGTTGCCGCTGAACAGGTCGAGCACCTGCCTAACCAAGCCTGGATCGGCCTCGAATTGTGCAAGAAGCTTGGCGTCCTCGCCGGAAAGCGTGCGGCGGATTTCTTCGTCGATGTCTTTCATGATGTCTTCCTCAGGGGCTCGTGGACCAAAGAGCGTTTCAGAACTTCGCGCGCGTGGTGCAAGCGTGACTTCACCGTGCCGGGCGGGACGCCGAGCACGGCGGCGACTTCCGCGATATCAAGATCCTCGCCGTAGTACAGGTGCACCACACTGCGCTCCGTCTCGGGCAGGTGGGCGATGGCGTCGGCGAGGTCGCGGCTGCGGCCCCAGGCGTCGGCGTCATCGGCGGCGCTCGGCGGCTGCTCGCTCGCCGCAAGGCTGGCGTTGGAACGGCGCCGGCGCGCGGCGGCTCGGATCGAATCGGCGCACTTTCGGGCCGCAATCGTGTAGATCCAAGCCGGAAAGTTCGCCGGATCCTCGATCCGGCGCAGGCCGCGAATGGCGGCGACCCAGGTCTCCTGCACGATTTCCCGCACGGCCTCTTGGGAATCCGCACTCCGTCCGAGCGTGCGGGCCGTATAACGAACGAGTCGCGGCATCCAGCGTCGCGCAAGCTCCTCGAAGGCCGCGCGCGAGCCCGCCTGGCTCGACACCACGAGATACTCGTCGAGGATGCGCGCGACGTCGCTCTGCATGCCCATATAGTCGCGCGAGAGCGCAAAGCGGTTCGATCTCGCGAAGCTACCGTTCGCGCGCCCGTCAGCTAGTTCCGGCGCGTGCCGTGCTCGATGCCCTCGACGTAATGAATGCTCATATTCATGGTGCCGTCGCCCGGCGAGAATTCCACGATCGCGCCGGACCACGAGAACTGCGCCGGCGACAGCGCGAGCAGGAGCTCCGTGCCCTTGCCGTCGTACTCGAGCAGGAGATCGGCGCCCTCGACAGTCACATCGACGACGTGCTGCGTACCGTTGTCGTCGGTATCGTACGTGCCGACGTAGCGTGACAGCGTGGCCGCGGGGACTTGCACCACGTCGGCCGGCTGCGTCGCCGTCATGCGCTCGCGGCTCTCGTGATGGTTCTCGCAGACCGCCTCGAGCATCTCGGTGTCGGGCTGAAGCGCAATCGGCACTGAAATCGTGATCGGTTTGGCATACACCGTAGGATCCAGCATCGTCACCGTGAGGTCGATGCGTCCGACGTTGCGCCGCGTGTAGCGCTCGGTGATTCGCAGCGCCTCGGTATGCGGGTGGCCGCCGAAGTCGAGCCACGAGCGATCCGTGTACCCGTTGCTCTCGACGACCAGGACGTCACCGTCCCAGCGTCCGACCGAATAGCCCATCCACGTCGGATTGGGGTCATCCTCCAGCGATCGGCCGTCCATGAAGATCTCGCGGTGCATGCCGTCGTTGAAGGCCAGCATGATCAACGTCGGCGTCTGGGCGATGCGGAACTCGCGGTAGCGCGTCGTCAAGTAGACGGGGCCGAGCGGCAGGCACAGAGTCTCCATGCTGTCCTTGCCGAACTCGAGCTGCCGCTTCACGAACAGCGCGTGTGCCCACGGCGCCACGTCGCTCGTCGCAAGGTCCGCGGCGATGTTGTTGTTGTACCGATCTCCGCCGTCGTTGCTCCACAACCCGGACAGATCGGGCTTGCCGTCGGGCGCGCGCGGCGCCGGCGCGGTCAGATCGGGCTTGCCGTCGGGAAGCCGCGGAAGACCGGGTGTCGGAAGGTTGAGCCACTGGGCGTCGACAGCGGCGGTTCCGGCGACGACGAACGCCGAGCACACGAGCAGCCGGAGCGGCCGCATGCGGGGTCTCCGAGGCCTGCCGTCAGAATAGCTGGGCACGAGAGTCATTGCCGTGCCTCCGCGGGAGGCGAATCCGCTGGCTGGTACTCGTAGGCGAGCTCCTTGCACGCGTCGACCGCGAACGGCGCGTCGGCCGGCAGGACCGTATCGCCGCTGACATACTCGTTGACGAAGTAGGCTGGGTCGTTGGCGACGTAGTCGCGCCTCAGCGCGAGCGTCTCGGGATCGAGCGTGAACCGCTCGACGACGTGCAGCTCTTCGCTATGAGCGACGGCCCCGGCCAGGCTGCCGGGCTCGAAGCCGACCGTATCGACGACGAGCGTGTCGCCGTCCCACCGCCCGATCGAGTGCCCAGCGCGGCTCGGCGCGATCCGCGACGGCTGCGCCGCGAGATCCATGTGCACCGTCCGCGTGAGCCCGCGGCCGTACTCCATCGTGATGACGGCGTCGCTCTGCGTGATGCGATTGATCGTGCCGTCGAAGACCCAGTCGAACAGCACGCTCGTGATCTGGCAGCTCAGGCGCGGATTCCGCTCGGGCGGCAGATCGCGCAGCGCATCCGAGGCGGCCTGTCCCGCTGCGGTCAGCGTCACGGGTGGCGGGAACCAGCCGTGACTGGGCACGTCCGCCATGGCGACGGTGCCGGCTTCGACCGCTGCGAGCAGGCTTTCCGGCACGAGGTTGGCGGGACCCTGCGGCGGCCGCGCCATGATGTACTGCTCCTGGGCCCAGTCGCCCGCGAGATTCGGCTTCCCGGAAGCCAGTCGAAACGGCCGATCGGCGCGACTCGTTGGAGCACCGTCGCTCAATTGCTGATAGCGCTGCAGCGTCGGCGCGTCGCCGATGGTCAGCGTATCCGCGTAGCAATAATGCGGATCGTCGCGATGCGGTCGGCCATGGATCTTGATCGCGACGCCCGGCACGAACATGTCGGGTGACCAGCCCGAACGGCGCAGCACCGTGGCCGCGCGCATCTCGCATTGCATCGCGATGACCGCGCCATTGGCGTCGATGGCATCGAAATGGACATAGGAATGAGGATTGACGAAGTCGAGACCGGTCAGCGTGCCTTCTACGTTGAGCTCGCGCTTGGGATCGAAGCGGCCGATGCCGTGATGCGCCCAGGTCGGCGCAGCCAGCACGATGAACGCGATGGCCAGCACGGATGATCTTCCGAGGCGCTGCGACGGCATGTCGTCCATCTTCAAGCCCATTTCTTCGCCCTCGCCGGTCAACCGGCGTTTCAGCTCATCGAACGGCACGGTCGCTTTTTCCATGTCTGCCATCATGCGTCTTGCGCTCAGCCGATCCAGAACGAGAAGTAAAGATACAACGCGGCGACGAGCCCGAGCACGACCGCCGTCACCGCCACGTCCTTGAAGTCCCAGCTCGCGCGCACGGCGGCGCGGTCGATCGAGTCGAACGTCAGCCCTCTGATCCGGTTGCGGTCCGGCGGCTCGCCGCTACGGGAGGCGACGATGCACGTGACGACGCAAATCAAAAAGAGCACGCCCGAGAAATAGAGAAAATTGAAGTCGCCGACGGCTGCGAGCACGGCCGGCGACTCGATCTTGCCGGCGCCGAACAGGGCCTGGACGACGAGCTTGCCGAAGCCGAGCACGAACCCAAGGCCTAATCCCCACGTGGCGCCGTGCGTGTTGATGCGGCTATTGAACAGGCCGAGCAAGAACACGGCCGTGATCGGCGGTGCGAGGTAGCTCTGCACGTTCTGTAGATACTGGTACAAGCCGCCGCCCGAGATGAGCGGCATCACGGGAATCCACAGAAGACCGAGTCCCGTCACGACGAGCGTCGCCAGGCGCCCGACGTGTACGATTCTGGCCTGGCTCGCCTGCGGACGCAGCTTCTCGTAGATGTCCACCGTGAACAGCGTGGCCGTCGAGTTGAACAGCGACGACAGCGAGCTCATGAGCGCCGCCAGCAGCGCCGCCACGACGAGGCCGCGCAGCCCGGCCGGCAGCACCGTGGCGACCATCGTCGGGAACACCTGGTCGGCGAGCTGCTCGCCGTTCGGCCCCGTCGGGATCGAGAGCGCGCCGCGGGCGTCGAGCGCCGCGCCGATCAAGCCCGGCACCAGGAAGATCAGCACGGGCCAGACCTTGAGGAACGCGCCGAACAGCGCGCCGCGCCGCGCCGCCTTCAAGTCCTTCGCCGCGAGCGTGCGCTGCACGATGTATTGGTCCGTGCACCAGTACCAGATGCCGACGACGGGCGAGGCGATGAGAATGCCTAGCCAAGGGAAATCGGGGTCGGATAGCGGCCGCCACAGCGCGTAATCGGCCACGTTTTCGCTCGCGAATGCCCTGAGCTCGCCCCACCCGCCGAGCGCCTCGAGCCCGAAGTACGTCAAGGCCGCGGAACCGAAGATCAGGATCAGCGCCTGCGCGGCATCGGTGTAGAGCACGACGCGTAAGCCGCCCGCGATCGTGTAAAGACCCGTGACGACGACAGTCACCACGGCGCCGAACCAGAACGCGTTCTGCGGGTTGCCGAAGGTGTCGGGCAGCAGCGTGCTGAAGACGAGCGCTCCCGCGTACACCGTGACCGACACCTTCGTCAGCACGTACGCAGCGAGCGAGACGAGCGACAGCATCCAGCGCGGGCGCGGCCCGAACCGCCGCTCGATGAACTCCGGCATCGTGAACACGCCGGCCTGGTAATAGAACGGCACGAACACCCAGGCGAGCAGCACGACGATCCACGCGTGCAGCTCGTAGTGAGCCACGGCGAGCCCCGTCGATGCACCCTGGCCGGCGAGGCCTACGATGTGCTCGGAACCGATGTTCGACGCGAAGATCGAGGCGCCAATCGCGAAGAAGCCGACGTTGCGCCCGGCGAGAAAGTAGTCCGTCGCGGTCGTCTGCCGGCGCAGCTCGAACAAGACGACGGCCAGCAGCAGCAGGAAGTAGCCGCCGATCACGATCCAGTCCAAGGTCGTCAGTGTCGTCATGATTCCTACGCCGAGAGGTGCCGGCTCATCGACCGGGTGCGTACGGGAAGCGGAGGCTCAGGTAGTGCTCGAGGGAGTGCTCCGGCTCCGCGATGCCGCGCGGCAGCGGTAGCCCCGAGCGCGATCTGAAGTAGGTTAGGCACGCATCGCGCCACCAGCGCGCCTCGCGGGCCTGCGTCCGAAGCAGCTGCGTCGTCTTGGCAAAGCGTTCGGCGTCGACGAACGGCTCGAGCGTCGCCCAGTCGGCTTGCAGCGCCTCAACCGCCGCGACCCCGCGGTCGTAGTGCCGGACGAGCTCTTCCCAGAGCGTTCGGCCCGAGCTCAAGCGGTGGTCCCACGGCAGGCGATGAAACCACAGCAGATACTCGTCCGGCACCGTGGCGAGATTCGCGAACCGGTTCGCGACGGACGGCGCGTACTGGGCGACGGCATTGCTGCCGCTCGCCGTGCGGTCGAAGCCGATGCCGTCGAGGGCCGCCCGATGGTAGTAGTAAGGAGTCCACTCGGCGCGGTCGAGATCATCGACCCATGGGGCGGGGCCGTAATGATGCCCCGTGCCCATGAGATGCGCGAGACCGAGCGGCGTCATGTAGTCGACGGCGGCCTCGCGCGAGCGAAGCATCATCGAGAGCGCAGTCTCGACGAACTTGGGCTCGCTGGAGAACGTCATGCGCAACCATTCCTCGGCGACGTCGCGCGCGGAAAGCTCGGAATTCCAGGCGAGCCGGCCGAAGGCGTACCAGTTCGCTTGCGCGAACGGTGCTCCGGTCCAGTCGCGCGCCGCGCCGATGTTCGACACGCCCGCGATGCCGGATCGTGCCTGATCGAACAGGCTGCCGTCGACGATGTTAGCGACCGGAGAGCCCGCGCCCTTCGCGTACGTGTCGGCGTCGAGCACTTCCTCGTAGAGCACGCCGAGATAGGCGAGGTGAGTCGCGAAGCCCAGGTACTCCTGCGTGATCTGAAGCTCGAGCGCGAGCGGCGTGCGCGGCATCGCGCCGAACAGCGGATGGAACGGCTCGCGCGGCTGGAAATCGAGCGGGCCGTTCTTGACCTGCACGATCACGTTGTCGGCGAATGCACCGTCGAGCGGCGTGAACTCCGAATACGCCTGCTTGACGCGATCCTCGGCGCTGTTCGGCGCGTAGACGAACGCGCGCCAGAACACGACGCCGCGGTGCGGCTGCAATGCCTCGGCGAGCAGGTTCGCGCCGTCGGCGTGCGTGCGGCCGTAGCCTTGCGGCCCGGGCTGGCCCTCCGAGTCGGCCTTGACCAAGAGGCCGCCGAAATCGGGAATGCGCGCGTAGATCTCGTCGGCCTTGGCGCGCCACCACTCGCGCACGCTTGGGTCGAGCGGGTCCGCCGTCGCGAGCCCGCCGATGTCGATCGGCGCGCTGAAGCGCACCGAGAGGTACACGCGGATGCCGTAAGGGCGAAACACCGACGCGAGCGCCGCGACCTTCTCTAGGTAGGGTGCTGTGAGGATCTCGGGTTGCGCGTTGACATTGTTGAGGACAGCGCCGTTGATGCCGAGCGAAGCGTTCGCGCGCGCGTAGTCCGCGTAGCGCGGATCGAGAGAGTCCGGCAGACGCCACCAGTCCCAGAGCGACGCGCCCGCGTAGCCGCGCTCGACGGAGCCGTCGAGGTTGTCCCAGTGATTGAGGAGGCGCAGCTCGATGCGCGGGGCGCTCGCAACGTCGATCTTTGCGAGGCTGCTCGGGTCCGTTTGCGCGAGCCGCAGCCACGCGAACGCGCCATAGAGCACGCCCACCTCGTCGTTCGCGGCGATCGCCGTGACGCGCCGGCCGTCGAGCTCGACGCTGCGTACGACGTAGCCGTCGCGTCCGAGTTGCGCGAGCGGCAGATCGAGCTGTGCGATGAGCGGCGAGTCTGTCGGTGTGCCGATCACGAGGCTGCCGTCGGTCACGGCTTGCGTCACGGGGACGGTCCGACCCGCGAGGCCGGATGCGCCGGTCGCGAGCTCGGCGACGGCGGCGCGCAGGGTCGGCGAGGTCTGCGGCGGGGCGACGATCGCGGTGGCGACGGCCGCGAAAGCCTCGCGACGCTCGCCGGCGAGCGGCCGGTAGCGCAGCCACAGCTCGTAGCCGTCCTCGGCGTACGCGGCCGGTGCAGCGACGGCGAGGCAGAGCAGCACGGCGGCCGCGGCGAGACCACACATCACCCTACGAGACTGAATCATCGTAACGGCATCCCTCCCACCCGCGATCTTTGCACAGACCCTCGCTGCGCGCAGCCGGTCCCGGCCGTACACTGACCGCAGATGCAAAGAAGCACTTGCCGTTGGCTCGCCGCCGTGGCGCACACGATCGCGAGCGTCCATCTCGCGGGGCAGCCCGCGTCGTTCGCGACGACGGTGCCCGGGCCGCGCAGCGATGAGAATTCCGCGATCGCGCACGCGGAGCTCGTGCGGAAAGCCGGCAGCGGCGTCATCGACGTCTATTTCATCGGCGACTCGATCACGCGGCGCTGGGGCGCGCTCGACTATCCCGCGCTGCTGGCCAACTTCACGAGCAACTTCTTCGGCTGGAATGCAGCGAACTTCGGGTGGGGCGGCGACCGCGTCGAGAACATACTCTGGCGCGCCGACAACGGCGAGTTGCCGCGCGTCGGACCCAAAGTCTTCGTCGTGCAGGCCGGCACGAACAACCTCGGGGATTTCCAATCGGCCGACGAGCGCGTCGCGGCGATTGTCGCCGGCATCGCGGCGGTCGTCGAGCGCTGCCGGCGCCATGCGCCCGAGTCGCTCGTCGTGCTCACGGGTGTGTTCCCGCGGCGCGACCGGCCGGAATTCAATGCGAGCATCGCGGCCATCAACGGGAGGCTCGCCGCACTCGCCGACGAGCGGCACGTGCGTTTTCTCGACATCAACGATCGCCTCGTGGACTCGCGCGGGCTCTTGCTCGCGGAGATGTCGGAAGACGGACTGCACCTATCTCTTGCGGCGTACCAAATCTGGGCAGATGCGCTGAAACCGATTCTGGTCGAGCGGCTCGGCGCGGCGTTGGACTTCGACGTCGCGCCGACGCCGACCGGCAACCCCGCCGCGCGAAACGTTCCCGACTAGATCGCGCTCGACTCTCTTGACTAGACTTTGACCCAGGCGCCATTCCGCCGCGACGATGCCACGCACGCTTCGACGAACGCCACGCCCTTCACGCCGTCGTCCACGGTGGGGTAGAGCACTTTAGAATCTACGAGCGCGCCGGCCTTTCTTGCATTGATCGCCGCCGCCGCCTCCGAGTAAAGGTTCGCGAACGCCTCGAGATACCCTTCGGGATGTCCGGAAGGAATCCGCGTCACGCGCGCCGCCTCCGGGCCCGCTTCCGCGCCGGAGCGCGTGACGCGCCGGCGCGCTTCGCCGAGCTTCGACCGGTACAAATAGTTCGGGTCCTCTTGCGCCCACTCGAGCCCGCCCTTCGTGCCGTACACGCGAAGCCGGAGACCGTTCTCCTGCCCGACGGCGACCTGGCTGCACCAGAGCATTCCTTTGGCGCCGCCCTCGTAGCGCAGCAGCACGTGCGCGTTGTCGTCGAGCTTGCGGCCAGGCACGAACGTGTGGACGTCCGCGGCGAGCGCCTCGAGCTCCAAACCGCTCACGAACTCCGCGAGGTTGTACGCGTGCGTGCCGATGTCGCCCGTGGCGCCGCCCGCGCCGGAGCGCGCGGGATCCGTGCGCCACGCGGCCTGCTTCTGCCCCGTGAGCTCGAGCGGCTCCGCGAGCCAGTCTTGCACATACTCGACGTTCACGAGGCGGATCTCGCCGAGCTCACCCGAGCGCACGAGCTCGCGCGCGTGGCGCACCATCGGGTAGCCCGTGTAATTGTGCGTGAGCACGAATAGCGCGTCGCTCTTCTCTACGAGCTTCGCGAGCTTCTTGGCGTCCGCGAGCGTCGACGTCAGCGGCTTGTCGCAGATCACGTGGATGCCGCGCTTCAGGAACTCGCGCGCGGCGGGGTAGTGCATGTGATTCGGCGTCACGATCGCGACGGCCTCGATGCCGTCCTTCAAGCGCGCTTCTCGGACGGCCATCTCCTTGAAGTCGCCGTAAGTGCGCTTCGGGTCCAAGCCGAGTGCGGCGCCCGACTTGAGCGAGCGCTCGGGGCTGGACGACAGCGCTCCGGCGACGAGCTCGAACTTGTCGTCGAGCCGCGCGGCGATGCGGTGCACGCCGCCGATGAAGGCGTCGATGCCGCCGCCGACCATGCCGAGCCGGATGCGCGGCGCGCGTTGCTCGGCCTTGCTTTCGATCGTCACTTCGAGAGCCCGAGCATGCGCCGATTGGCGGCCTGGTCCGTGCCGGCGCCCGCGAAGTCGTCGAACGCGCGCTCGGTGACGCGGATAATGTGCTCGCGGACGAACTTCGCGCCCTCGCGCGCGCCGTCCTCGGGGTGTTTCAGCGCGCACTCCCACTCGACGATGGCCCAGCCCGGATAATCGTAGGCCGCGAACTTCGAGAAGATCGCAGTGAAGTTCACCTGGCCGTCGCCCGTCGAGCGGAACCGGCCCGCGCGATTGACCCAGCTCTGATAGCCGCCGTAGACGCCCTGGCGCCCCGTCGGGTTGAACTCGGCGTCCTTGACGTGAAACATCCGGATGCGCTCGTGATAGATGTCGATGTGCTCGAGATAGTCGAGGCACTGGAGCACGTAGTGCGACGGGTCGAACAGCATGCACGCGCGCGCGTGCTTCCCCGTGCGCTCCCAGAACATTTCGTAGGTCACGCCGTCGTGCAGATCCTCGCCTGGGTGGATCTCGAAGCAGCAGTCCACGCCGCACGCCTCGGCGTGATCGAGGATCGGCCGCCAGCGGCGCGCGAGCTCGTCGAACGCCGTCTCCACGAGGCCAGCCGGGCGCTGCGGCCACGGATATAGATAAGGCCACGCGAGCGCGCCCGAGAACGTCGCCATCGCATTGAGCCCGAGATTCTTCGACGCCGTCAGGCACTTCTTGACCTGATCGACGGCCCATTCGGTGCGCGCCTGCGGGTTGCCGCGAACGTGCGGCGCCGCGAAGCCGTCGAATGGCACGTCGTACGCCGGGTGCACGGCCACGAGCTGGCCCTGCAAGTGCGTCGAGAGCTCGGTGATGGCAATACCGTTCGCGCGCGCGACGCCGGCGAGCTCGTCGCAGTACGTTTTCGACGCGGCGGCCTTGTCGAGGTCGAACAGGCGCGCGTCCCAGCTTGGCACCTGCACGCCCACGTAGCCGCAGTCCACGGCCCAGCGCGTGATCGCATCCCACGAGTTGAAGGGCGCCTGGTCGCCCGCGAACTGCGCGAGGAAAATGCCAGGGCCCTTGATCGTTCGCATGTGCTTCTCCCTCGAGTGTGCTTCGTCCGCTTCAGACGTAGCGGTTGACGATGTTTTCGAGCAGCTCCTGACGGCCGGAGCGCGGCTGTGGATTCGTGCGGGCTTTGAGCACGCGCCGCTCGATTTCTTCGAGCGAGACCTCTCCGGCCAGCAGCTTCTTGGCTTCGCCCGTGTCCCACGCCGCGTAGCGCTCGCGGAGCGGCTGCTCGAGCGCGCCGTCCTCGAGCATCTTGGCGGCAGCGACCAGCGCGCGGGCGCAGGTGTCCATCGCGCCGACGTGCCCGAGCAGGAGATCGACGGGATCCAGCGACTGGCGGCGCAGCTTGGCGTCGAAGTTCGTGCCGCCCGTCGCGAAGCCGCCACCGCGGAGTATGTGGTAATACGCGAGCGCGGTATCGAGCACGTTGTTCGGAAACTGATCCGTGTCCCAGCCCGACTGGTAGTCGTTGCGGTTCATGTCGATCGAGCCGAAGATGCCGAGCGCGTTCGCGAGCGCGATCTCGTGCTCGAACGAGTGCCCCGCGAGCACGGCGTGGCCGTGCTCGATGTTGATCTTCACTTCGCGCTCGAGCCCGTAGCGCTTCAAGAAGCCGTACACGGACGCGACATCGAAGTCGTACTGATGCTTCGTCGGCTCCTGCGGCTTCGGCTCGACGAGAATCGTGCCTTTGAAGCCGATCTTGTGCTTGTACTCGACGACTAGGGACAGGAATCGGCCGAGTTGGTCGAGCTCGCGTTTCAGGTCCGTGTTCAACAGCGTCTCGTAGCCTTCGCGGCCGCCCCAGAGCACGTAGTTCTCACCGCCCAAGCGTTTCGTCGCGTCGATGCAGCTTTTCACCGTCGCCGCCGCGAACGCGAAGACATCGGGATCGGGGTTCGTCGCGGCGCCCGCCATGTAGCGGCCGTGCGAGAAGAGATTCGCCGTGCCCCACAGCAGGTTGACGCCCGTTTCGGCTTGCTTGCGCTCGAGATAGTCGACGGCCGCGTTCAGGTTCTTCGTGGTCTCGGCGAACGTCGCGCCCTCGGGCCGCACGTCGGCGTCATGAAAGCAGTAGTAGGGCACGCCGAGCGTCGTGAACATCTCGAACGCGACGTCGGCTTTCCGCTTCGCGTGTTCCATCGTCTCGCCGAACCACGGGCGCTCGAACGTCTGGCCGCCGAATGGGTCGCTGCCCGTCCAGACGAACGTGTGCCAGTAGCACACGGCGAAGCGCAGGTGATCTTCTAGGCGCTTGCCAAGCACGACGCGGTCCGCGTCGTACCAACGAAACGCCAGCGGGTTCGTGCTCTCGGTGCCTTCGTAGGCGATTCTGCTGATGTCGCCGAAGAAGCCTGTGGTCATTCGCCGTACTCCGTTGGTTCTTCTTATTCTACGAAGTCTAGTCCTACGTTCGCCCGCGGATCGCGGGATACAGTGCCCGGTAGCGCTCCAGGGCTGCGGCGAAGGCGGGCGCGTGCGTCGCGTTCGGTTCGATGGTGTACGCGACGGCTGGCGGGGCGCAGACCACGGCGGGATCGGCGCCCGTGGCCGCGATGAGCCCGAGCCGCGCGGCGCCGAACGCGGCGCCGAAGTCGCCGGCCACGGGCACGTCGACGGGCACGCCGAGCGCCGTCGCGAGCACCTGAAGCCAATAGCGCGAGCGCGTGCCGCCGCCGACGGCGGCAACGCGCGCGATGTGCGTGCCCGCCACGCGCAGCGCGTCGCGGCTGTCGCAGAGCGCGAACGCAACGCCCTCGACGACGGCTTGCGCGAGCGCGCGCCGGTCGGACTCGTGCCCTAGACCCACGAGCACGCCGCGCACGCTCGCGTCGTTGTGCGGCGTGCGCTCGCCGCCCAAGTACGGCAGGAACGTAACGGCCGAGGGCGGCTCGAGCCGCTCGCCGAGCGACGCGGTCAGCTCCGCGGGAGTCGCGCCGGTCAGCGTGGCGAGCCAGTTCAGCGAGTCCGTGGCCGAGAGGATCACGCCCATCTGGTGCCACGTGGCCGGTAACGCGTGACAGAACGTGTGCACGGCGCTCGCGGCATTCGGCGCGTAGGCGCGGTTCGCAGCGAACAGCACGCCCGAGGTGCCGAGCGAGACGAACGCCGCGCCGTCGCCGACGGCGCCGAGCCCGCAGGCCGAGGCCGCGTTGTCGCCGGCGCCGCCCGCGACGACCGCGGTACCATGTAAGCCCCAGCGCGCCGCGAGCTCGCGGCGCAGTGTGCCGCTCGAGGCCGTACCGTCGACGAGAGCGGGCATCTGCCGCGCGCTCAAGTCAGTGGCCGCGAGCAGCTCGTCGGACCAACGCCGCTTTCCCGTCTCGAGCCAGCACGTGCCCGACGCGTCGGACATCTCGGAAACGTGCTCGCCCGTAAGCCACAGGCGCAGATAGTCCTTCGGTAGCAGGACCCACCGCACGCGTTCGAACGTGCGCGGCTCGTGCGCGCGCACCCATGCGACCTTCGGCGCGGTGAAGCCCGGGAACACGATGTTGCCCGTGACGGCGCGAAACCGCGCGTCGCCGTCGAGCGCGGCGGCTTCGACATGTGCGCGCGTGTCGTTCCAGAGCAAGCACGGGCGCAGCGGCTCGTCGTGCTGGTCGAGCAAGGTCGCGCCGTGCATCTGGCCCGAGAGGCCGATGCCGCGCACGGCTGCGAGCGCTTGCGCGTGCGTCGCGCGCAGTGCGCCGACTGCCTGCTCCGTGGCCGCGATCCAGTCGCGCGGATTCTGTTCGCTCCAACCAGGCTGCGGCCGCGACACCTCGAGCGGCGCGGAGCCCGAGCCGACGACGGACTGGTCGTCGTCGATCAGCGTGGCTTTGACGGCCGACGTGCCGAGGTCGAGGCCGAGATACATCGGAGCCTCGCGGTGCTAGCGCGGCTCCGGCAGCGCAAAGGCGTAGAGTGCGCTGCCGCCGCCGATGAGGACGTATTGTCGCCCGTCGAGCTCGTAGGTGACCGGCGAGTTGCCGACACGGCCGATGCCGGCGTGCCACAGCGTCTTGCCGTCGCGCGAGTCGAGCGCGAGTGCGCTCAACGCGGAGTCGCCCGTGAACGTGAGGCCCGACGTCGTCGTCAGCACGCCGGCCGCACCCGCGCCGCCGAAGAGATCGTGGCGCCAGCGCACTTCGCCCGTTGCGTAGTCGAGCGCGCGCAGCTCGCCGCGGCTGTGGATACCGTAGTCGGCGCCGGCCCAGCCGTACTCGCCGTGCTCGGGCTTGAAGAAATAGATGCCGTAGGCGTCGGCCGCGCTGACGATGAGCGAACCGGTCGCAGGGTCGAAGCTCGGCGAGCGATAGTTCGTGGCGCCGAGCTCGTCGGGCGCGACGAGGCGACCGTCGCGCGCGGGCTCCTTGGCGGGGTTCGGGATCGGCTGCCCCTTGTCATCGACGCCGAGCGACCAGTTCACGGCCGCGAACGGCGTCGTCAGCAGGTTCTCGCCCGTGACGCGGTCGAGCACCACGTAGTACCCGTTGCGCGAGGCCTGCAGCACGAGCTTGCGGTCGGCGCCGTCGACCTTCGCGTCGACGAGGACGGGCACTTCGGCTGCGTCCCAATCGTGCGTGTCGTGCGGCGACACCTGGAAGCCCCACTTGAGCTCTCCAGTGTCGGGATCGAGCGCGACGATGCTGCACGTCCACTTGTTGTCGCCGGGGCGCGTGACGCCGTTCAGCACGGGCGTCGGATTTCCCGTGCCGACGTAGAGCAGATCGAGCTCGGGGTCGTACGTGCCCGTCATCCACATCTGCCCGCCCGTGGCGCCGCCGCTGATCGAGCCCGGCGTTCCGGTCGGCGGCGTGCTGTAGAACGTCCACTGCGCCGCGCCCGTCGCCGGGTCGAACGCGCGCAGCGTTCCCGGCAGGTTGTCGAAATCGCCCGACACGCCGACGATCACGTGATCGCGAATCACGAGCGGCGCGTTGGTCGACCAGAACCCGCGAGAGGAGTCCGCGATCTCGACGTTCCAGAGAAGCTTGCCGCTGAACCGATCGAACG
Organism: uncultured Gammaproteobacteria bacterium; assembly: GCA_963714705.1. Lineage (GTDB taxonomy): Bacteria > Pseudomonadota > Gammaproteobacteria > Steroidobacterales > Rariloculaceae > FEN-1219. The sequence continues at coordinate 450,395 of CAVQPJ010000013.1, read as the reverse complement.
CGAGCAAGTGCGCGTCGGGCGTCGAAAGGAACACGGAGCGGCCGTGCACGGCGACGCCGCGGTGGCCGATGTGGAACGCATCGTTCGCGGGGTGCTGGTAGCGCCAGATTTGCCTTCCCGAGCGCGCGTCGATGGCCCAGAGGTTGTCCGGCGCCGTCAAGTACACGATGCCGTCGACGAGAATCGGCGTCGACTTCACCTGCTGCGCCTGATTCGTTTGGAACGCCCACGCGAGCCCGAGCGTGTGGACGTTGTCGCGCGTGATCTGCGTGAGCGCGCTGTGGCGTCGGCCCGAGTAGTCGCCGTGATACGTGGGCCAGCTGTCCTTCGGCGGAGCGAGGAGCTGCACGGGGTCGGATCCGGTTCGACCGTTGCCCGTCTGCGCGTGAGCCGCCGCGCCGAGCGCCGCGATCGCGATGCCTATTAGTGATATGAGTTTCATGGCTGCGTCCTAACGGAGCGTGTGCAGGTAGGCGAGCACGTCGTGCATCGCGGAATCCGTGTAGCGCGCGAGCTGCTCGACGTGCGCCTCCCGCCGGTCCTCGACCGCGAAGCGCACGCGCTCGGTCGCCCAGGAGCGGTAGCGCCCGTCGGCGTCGACGAGAGCGATCGTGAACTCGTCGCGGTACGCGAGCTCGCCCGCGACGGTCTCGCCATCGCGCGTCGTGACGGTCGCGGTCGGCCGATACGAGCCGCCCGCCTGACCTCCGGGGTAGAGCATGCGGCGCAGCAACGCGAGCCCTTCGGCGCGCGACGCGATGCCTGCGAGATCGCCGCTCGCCGAATGACAGCTCGTGCAGTTTGCTTCGAAGTAGCGCCTTCCCGTGCGCGCGTCGCCGGTCAGCACGTCCGCGACCTCGACCGAGCGGCGGCCGCCGATCGCCGCCTCCGCCTTGGTCTTCTGGTCGTGGACGTAGGCAACGATCGCCGCGAGATCGGCTTCCGCGAGCGCTGGGAATCCTGGCATTCCCGCCTCGGCGCGGCCGGTGCGCACGACGGGACCGATTCGGTTGCCGCGCTCGTCGACCGCGACGAGCTCGGAGCGCGTGAGATCGCTGCCGCCGGAGCCGCCCGTGGCGTCCGGCCCGTGACAGAACCCGCAGTTGGCGGCGAACCGCGCGCGGCCCGCCGCGACGAGCTCGGGCGCGTAGTCCTGCGGTGCTGCAGACGGCGGCACGGGGCGCGCCGCGGGGCTCTCCTCGCTGCGCGGCGGTTGCGCGAGCGCGGCGTCCACCGGGCAGAGCAGGGCGGCCGCGACGAAGAGGGCGGCGCGGCAGAGCGGCGGCAGGGGCTGCATGGCCCCGAGAGTTAACATGGCGCTTTCGATAGCGTCAACCCGTGCGATCATGTCGGCGATGAGACGGTGGCTGTTGGCAGGCTTGGCGCTGAGCGCGAGCCTCGGTGCGCTCGCTGCTCGGGCGGCGGAGCCCATTCCCGTGCTGATCCTCGACGGCGAGAGCGGCGGTCCGTATCACGATTGGCCGCGCGTAACGGCCGTGCTCGAGCGAATACTCGGCGAAGTCGGCTTGTTCGATGTGAGCGTCGCGACCGCGCCGCCGGCGGGCGGCGACTTCGCGAAGTTCGCGCCGAATTTCTCCGCGTACGCGGCCGTCGTGCTCAACTACGACGCGCCCGACGAGCGCTGGCCCGTGTCGTTGAAGTCGTCGCTCGAGCGTTACGTCGAAGGCGGCGGCGGATTGGTCGCCGTGCACGCCGCCGACAATGCGTTCCCAAGTTGGCGCGCGTACAACGAGATGCTCGGCGTCGGCGGCTGGCGCGGGCGCGACGAGCGCGCAGGGCCGTACTGGTACTTCCGCGACGACACGCTCGTCGCGGACGAGGCGCCGGGGCCGGGCGGCAGCCACGGCCGGCGCGTGCCGTTTACGGTCGTTGTTCGCGATGCGTCGCACCCGATCATGCGCGGTCTACCCGGCGTCTGGATACATGGCGACGACGAGCTCTACGCGCACCTGCGTGGCCCCGGCGGCATGACCGTGCTCGCGACGGCTTGGTCGGACCCCGGCAACGCGGGCAGCGGCCGCGACGAGCCGCAGCTCATGGTGCGCGAGCAGGGACGAGGGCGCGTCTTTCACACGACGTTCGGGCACGACGTGCGCGCGCTGAGCTCCGTCGACTTCGCGGTTACGCTCCAGCGCGGCACCGAGTGGGCGGCGACGGGCGACGTCACGCAAGCGGTGCCGGCGTCGTTCCCGACGGCCGAGGCGCCGAGCTATCGCGAGGACCTTGCGGGGCTCGGTCGTTAGCCGAGTCTAAATTGAACGTATAGGCCACGTTGGCAGGCACCGATCCGAGCTCGACGAAGCGCCGCTGACGGCCTCGGACAGACGCCGGTGATCAATCGCCGATCGCGATCATGACGATCGCCTTAGCGGGTAGCGTGAACGTCAACGTATCACCGTCCTTCTTCACGTCGAACGGTTTCGGCTGCACGGCGCCGGGCGCGGCGAACGTGTTGTGGCTATTGATCGCATCGGCCGTCAGCACCTGCGCCGACGGGCTCCCGACGGTTGCGCCCACGACGGACAACTCGAGCTCGACGGTCTCGCGCGGATGGAGATTCGCGACGCTCGCGTAGAGCTTGCCGTCCGTCGCGCGCGCCGCCGTGGCGCTGACGAACGGAACGCGGTAGTCCCCGAACGCATAGTCCGGCAGCCCGTCGTACGACACGGGCAGCGACGTCGCGTCCTGAAACGGAACGTACATCTTGAAGACGTGATACGTCGGCGTCAGCATCATCGCAGCGCCCTCCGTCAGCACCATGGCCTGCAGCACATTGACGGTCTGCGCAATGTTGGCCATGCGCACGCGCGCCGCGTGGCGATGGAACACGTTAAAGTGCAGCGCCGCGACGAAAGCGTCGCGCAGCGTGTTCTGCTGGTAGAGCGCGCTCGCGCCCGGCGTGGCGTCGTACCACGTGCCCCACTCGTCGAAATAGAGACCGATGCGGCCGTCGGGGTCGTTGCGCTCGAGGATCGCTTCCTGCGCCGCGATGTGCTCCTCGACGCGCAATGCGCGGTAGAGCGTGGAGATCCACTCGTCCTCGGCGAACTCCGTCGCGCTGCCCTTGGCGGCCCACACGCCGCTCGGCGTGGTGTAGTAGTGATGGCTGATGCCGTCGATGTTCGTACGGATCCGCGATAGCGTTTCGGTCCACTCCGTCAGAGCGGTGTGACCGCCGCTCGCGATCTTGCGCGGCCGCCCGTCGCGCACCTTGAGGAACTCGGCGGTCTGGCGATAGAGATCGGCGTAGTACTCGGGCCGCATGTTGCCGCCGCAGCCCCACGACTCGTTGCCGACGCCGAAGAAGGGCACCTGCCACGGCGCGTCGCGGCCGTTGGCGCGGCGCAGCTCGGCGAGCGCGGAGCGCGAATCCGCCGTCATGTACTCGAGCCACTCGGCCATCTCGCGCGCCGAGCCCGTGCCCAGGTTCCCGGCCACGTAGGCGTCGGCGCCGATTGCCTCGACGAGCTCGAAGAACTCGTGCGTGCCGAACGCGTTGGTCTCTTCGACGCCGCCCCAGCTCATGTTGAGCGTCACGGGCCGCTCGGCGGGCGGCCCGACGCCGTTGCGCCAGTGATACTCGTCGGCATAGCAACCGCCGGGCCAGCGGATGACCGGGACGCGAATGGCCCTGAGCGCCTCGAGCACGTCGAGCCTAAGACCGTTGCGATTCGGAATTGGCGAATCCGGGCCGACCCAGATGCCGTCGTAAATGTCGCGTCCCAGGTGCTCCATGAACTGGCCGTAGACGTAGCGGCTGATCAGGGGCCCGGGATGCGCGGCGTCGATGCGGATCGTGACTTCGGCGGCTTGCGCGGACGCGTGGGCCAAGAGCGCCAGGAGCAGCGCAGAATGCTTCGTCACGATCGGCCCTCCTTCAAGGGCGTGGGCCGTAGACGGGCAGAGGCGCGCCGAGCTCGAGCGCGCCGAGGTCGGGTGCCCGGCCTAGGAAACCGTCCGTCACCGTAGCGAGCGTCGTGCCGCGGTCGACGGCGGCGGAGCCGGGCCGGAGGCGGAAATCGAGGTCGCGCGTGTCGTAGACCTTTTGCACCGTGGCGATGTCCTGCGCGTCGAGCTTCGGCACGTTCAAGAAGACGTCGTAGTCGACGAGCACGCTGTTGCGATCCTGGCCTGTCGCGCGCGCGAACTCGTCGAGCGTGGCGAACTCACGTGCGTCGAGCTCGGCCATGTGGCCGAGGCGGTTGTAATCGGCCAGCACTCCGCGTGCCGGCGCGCTCCAACGGAACGACGCGGCAACGCCGGAGTTCGGGCGAAAGCCGTTGTAGTCGGACGACGTGTACTGCGTGAACGTCGTGACGTTGAAGATCGCGGGCAATGCGTTCTCACCCAAGATCAGGTTGTTGCGCCAGTGCGTGTTCGACGTGCCCGCGGCGAACGTCTCGGACAGGATCGTGTTGTTGTAGAACAGCACGCCGGCCGCGCCGTTCGTGAGCCGCGTCGATCCGGCCGGCAGGTGGTAGGCGATGTTGCGAATCCAATAGACGGGGCCGCCGAGCGTCGGCTGATTGCAGAACGCGTGCGAGGCGTGATTGACGAACATGTTCCGCAACACGCGGATGTTGTGCATGCTGCCGTCGGCCTCGATCGGATTGTCGTGGCTGTTCGTGATGTAGTTGCCGTAGAAGTCGATCGCGACGGGCCGGCGGTCGAAGTCCTCGCGCGGCGGGTACTTCGGCCCGTCGGCAATGCCGGGGCCCGAGGCGACGGAGCCGTCGGGATTGCCGTAGGTCTCGACGTTGATGCCGTCGTGAAAGTCGGCGATGTGGTTGTGGGCGACGACGTGGCCGGGGCCATAGAGCTTCACGGCCACGTACGACGCCATGACGGGCGGAAAGACCTGGCCGTCGATGCCGCGGAACTTGATCCACATGTCGCCGGCCCAGCCGATCACATGATTCGGATCGTTGCGGCCGATGAACACGTTGTCGGCGATGTAGAAGCCGCTCGAGCCCGACCAGTTCGTGAACACGCCGGCGCCGACGCGCTCGAAGGTGCTGCGTTTGACCGTCAGCCCCTTCGAGCCCGCGAGGAACTGCGTGCCGGCGAGGATCGCGACCTCCGCATTGCGGAACGTGATGCCCTCGAAGTAGGTGTAGTCCGCTGCGCGCACGTCGAACAACGCGTAGTTACCGTTGCCGTCGAAGACGACTTCGCCGTCGCCGGCGGAGACGATCGCGATCGGGCGCTCGGCGGTGCCGTCGGCCGTCAGGTAATAGGTGCCGTCGAGCGGTGTCGTGCGGTTGACGGTGGCGTCGTTGGTGTATTCGTAGCGGTTGTACCGATAGACGCCCGCGTGCACGATGATCCTGTCGCCCGGCTGCACGCGCGGCCGGCCCGCCGTCGCCCAATCTGTGCCGGCGCACCAGTGGTTGTACGCGCACATGAGCCCTTCGAACGCGGGCTCGATCTTCTGCCCTGCGAAGCCGTGCGGGTAGACGTGGAAGACGCGCCCGTCGGCGTACGGCACGGGCTCGGCGCGCGTGCGCACGGTCGCCGTGCGCTCCGCCTCGCCGCGCACGCCGTCGGGGTCGGACATGACGAAACGCGCTTCGTATTCCGTGTCGGGCGTGAGATCGAGGATGCTGCCCGCGAACATGTTCGGCGCGATGACGTCGATGCGCGATTCGCTGTAGATTCGCTCGCCGTGCAGGCGCAAGAGCGGCAGCGCCGGCTGCCACTCGGTCTGGCCGCGCGCGCGAAACGTAACGGCGACGCTGGCATTGCGATTGTCGTCGCCTTCGATCCACCACTCGAAGCCGAGGTTGATCAACGTCGCGGGCTCGACGACGAGCTCGCCGGTTGTCACGGCGTCGGCTCCGGCGCGTGCAGCGTTCTGCGCGCCGGCGGCCGTCGCGACGAGTGCAAGCGACAGCGCCAGGAGACGCGCGGTCCGCATCGTGGTCATGGATAGAATTGTGCCACCATTGGCTCGTCACCGAGCAGCAAAGTGGCTACCCGCGATCGGCGCCGCAGCTCCAAGGCCTGATCTGCGCACCTTCGCGGTAGATGAACGAGCCGCCCCAAGCCCAAGGCTCCGCGAGCATCACGGGGTCCGTGACGGTGATTGCGTAGTCGAGCGTGAGACCGTCGGCCGAGAGCTTGAAGCGCTCGACGACGCGGCTCTCCTTGCTTTGTGCCGGCCCAAGGTCGCCGTAGCTGTGATAGTCGATACCGCTCGTCTCGATGACGAGCTCGTCGCCCGCGATTTGTGCGACCGACAAGCCGAGCGGTGACGGGTCGCGCGGGCTCGCAGGCCGCTCGAGATGCACCTCTCGCGTGAGATCGTACGCTTCGCCGCGAATCAGCAGCTGGCCGTCCCCTTGATCGACGATCTCGATCGGATAAGGGCTCATCATCGCGTACGGCATGCCCGGCACTTCGCAGTCGCCGACAACTTGCTCGCCGCTCTCGTAACGGGCCTGCGCGCGGCGGCCTTCGTCGGTGAGCGCCGGCGTGCCGCGCGGCCTCGGAAACGCAGAAATTAGCGGTGACCAGGTTCGGAAGAACGAGCGTTCGCTTCCGTCCGGCAACTTGAGGTCGCCCGCGACGAAGAAGTCCGTTGCGTCGCCGACTGTCGTCGACCCGAAGTGTGCTTCCGCGCCCGGCGCCGCCAAGAGCTCGGTTCCGTTTGGAAGCAGGATGTTCGAGACCCACAGGGCGTGCGCGTCGCGTCGGCCGGGATTGCCGCGGACGCGGATCGTCGCGCCGACCTCGATCATGCTCTTCTCGATGCCCATTCGGGACAGCAAGTTGACGGGGCCCGCTTCGATTTCCCAGCTCTGTCCGTCACTGCCCGCGACGTGGATCTTGATGTGCGGATTGACCCACTGGACATCGGTCACACGCCCTTCGATCTCCGTGACGGTATCCATCCGGAACACGGCGGCGAACGAGTGGTGCGCCGACGCCGCGGCCGGCAGCAGCGCGCCGAGCAAAGCTGCGGCGATCCAAACGGCTCGCCCTTGCGTGCTCGTCACGGCGTGAACGGAACGGTAGTTGGGCTCGGTCGTGCTGAGTAAGCGCATGGCGGAGATTGTGCCATGCGCCGCCGAGCGAGCCCACTAGCCCGATTGATCCCGCGTGACAAGTTGTCGCCGTGAGGCGACGCGCTTGTGCAATGCGCCCTCGATCTCCCTCTCGAGAGTGCATCGCTCGCCGCGTGTGACGACTATTTTCGGCGCGTGAACGATTCTCGCCGTCGCGAGACGCCGACAACGTTTCTCTTTCGTGTCTCCTATCGCAGACGACTGTCGCGATGCGACGAACCCGATTAGTCTCAATCCCGATTCGGGCGGCCCGCGTGTTGCTCGAAACAAGGGATGAGCTCACGGCGCAAGCCGTAGAGCTCGCGCAGGGAAGCAGGGGGTGCGAGCGATCCGTCGATCGCCCCGTCGCTTCTCCGATGTTGTCAACAACTGATCGGAGAGTGCAAATGAAGTCGTTCTTGTTGGCAGTTGTTTGTTTGTTTCCCGTTCTCGGCTTCGCCGCCGTGCCGACGACCTCGACCGACATCGGTCAAGTCGCGGTTGCCGGTTCCACGAGCACGGCGAACGGTATCTATACCGTGCGCGCGTCGGGTGCGGACATCTGGGACACGCAGGACGAGTTTCGCTTCGTGCACGGAGCCCTCGGCGGCGACGGCGAGATTACCGCACGCGTAGACAGCGTGACGGCTACGGATCCGTGGACCAAAGCCGGCGTCATGATTCGCGAGACGCTGAACGCGAACTCGCGCTTCGCGTACACGCTGGTCTCGTCGGGCAACGGCGTCGACTTCGAGTATCGCGTGTCGACGGGCGGCGCGGCGGGCCCGCCCGGGGTGTTCGATCGCGTCACGCGCGCACCGTACTGGGTTCGACTGCGCCGGATCGGCAACGTGTTCACGGCGTACGTCTCGGCCGACGGCCTCGCTTGGCGACAGCAGGGCAGCAGCATCACGATCTCGATGGGTGCGACCGTCTACGCAGGTCTCGCCGTGACGAGCCACCGCGACGGGACGCTGGCGACGGCCGTGTTCTCGAACGTTACCTACGGCCCTATCGGCACGACGCCCCCGCCGATCAATTCTCCTCCGGTCATCACGGGAACGCCGCCGACCGGCGCATCGGTCGGCGTCCAGTACGCCTTCACGCCGAACGCGACCGATCCCGACGGTAACCCGCTGACGTACAGCATCACGAATCGGCCGAGCTGGGCGACGTTCAACGCGAGCACAGGTCAGCTGTCGGGTACGCCGACGAGCGCCAATATCGGCACTTTCAGCAACATCGCGATCGGCGTCAGCGACGGGCAGGCCACGGCGCAGCTCCCGCCGTTCGCGATCGTCGTGGCGAACGTCGCCAACCGCCCGCCGACGATCTCGGGCACGCCTCCGACGTCCGTGATCCACGGCACGGCCTATTCGTTTCAACCCACGGCGAGCGACCCCGACGGCAATCCGTTGACGTTCTCGATCACGAACCCTCCGTCATGGACGACGTTCAGCGCGACGACGGGGCGGTTGCAGGGCACCCCGGGTGCCAGCAACGTCGGCACGTACAGCAACATCGTGATCAGAGTCAGCGACGGACAGGCGACTGCGCAGCTCCCGGCGTTCGCGATCGCCGTGAGCAACCCCGCGAACCGCCCGCCCGTGATATCGGGCACGCCTCCGACATCCGTGATGCAGGGCACCGCCTATTCGTTTCAACCGACCGCTAGCGATCCGGATGGCAATCCGTTGACGTACTCGATCACGAACGCTCCATCGTGGGCGACGTTCAGCGCGACGACGGGGCAGTTGCAGGGCACCCCGGGTGCCGGCAACGTCGGCACGTACAGCAACATCGTGATCAGCGTCAGCGACGGCACCGCAACCGCGTCCCTGGCGACCTTCGCCGTCACCGTCGTGGCCGTCGGCTCGCCGCCGATCACGCTGACGAGCGTCGACATCGGTCAAGTCGCGGTTGCCGGTTCCACGAGCACGGCGAACGGTATCTATACCGTGCGCGCGTCGGGTGCGGACATCTGGGACACGCAGGACGAGTTTCGCTTCGTGCACGGAGCCCTCGGCGGCGACGGCGAGATTACCGCACGCGTAGACAGCGTGACGGCTACGGATCCGTGGACCAAAGCCGGCGTCATGATTCGCGAGACGCTGAACGCGAACTCGCGCTTCGCGTACACGCTGGTCTCGTCGGGCAACGGCGTCGACTTCGAGTATCGCGTGTCGACGGGCGGCGCGGCGGGCCCGCCCGGGGTGTTCGATCGCGTCACGCGCGCACCGTACTGGGTTCGACTGCGCCGGATCGGCAACGTGTTCACGGCGTACGTCTCGGCCGACGGCCTCGCTTGGCGACAGCAGGGCAGCAGCATCACGATCTCGATGGGTGCGACCGTCTACGCAGGTCTCGCCGTGACGAGCCACCGTCGACGGGACGCTGGCGACGGCCGTGTTCTCGAACGTTACCTACGGCCCTATCGGCACGACGCCCCCGCCGATCAATTCTCCTCCGGTCATCACGGGAACGCCGCCGACCGGCGCATCGGTCGGCGTCCAGTACGCCTTCACGCCGAACGCGACCGATCCCGACGGTAACCCGCTGACGTACAGCATCACGAATCGGCCGAGCTGGGCGACGTTCAACGCGAGCACAGGTCAGCTGTCGGGTACGCCGACGAGCGCCAATATCGGCACTTTCAGCAACATCGCGATCGGCGTCAGCGACGGGCAGGCCACGGCGCAGCTCCCGCCGTTCGCGATCGTCGTGGCGAACGTCGCCAACCGCCCGCCGACGATCTCGGGCACGCCTCCGACGTCCGTGATCCACGGCACGGCCTATTCGTTTCAACCCACGGCGAGCGACCCCGACGGCAATCCGTTGACGTTCTCGATCACGAACCCTCCGTCATGGACGACGTTCAGCGCGACGACGGGGCGGTTGCAGGGCACCCCGGGTGCCAGCAACGTCGGCACGTACAGCAACATCGTGATCAGAGTCAGCGACGGACAGGCGACTGCGCAGCTCCCGGCGTTCGCGATCGCCGTGAGCAACCCCGCGAACCGCCCGCCCGTGATATCGGGCACGCCTCCGACATCCGTGATGCAGGGCACCGCCTATTCGTTTCAACCGACCGCTAGCGATCCGGATGGCAATCCGTTGACGTACTCGATCACGAACGCTCCATCGTGGGCGACGTTCAGCGCGACGACGGGGCAGTTGCAGGGCACCCCGGGTGCCGGCAACGTCGGCACGTACAGCAACATCGTGATCAGCGTCAGCGACGGCACCGCAACCGCGTCCCTGGCGACCTTCGCCGTCACCGTCGTGGCCGTCGCGGGCGGCTCGGCAACGTTGAGCTGGACCCCGCCTACGACGAATACGGATGGATCGCCGTTGACGAATCTCGCGGGCTACCGCGTGCGCTGGGGACCCGCGGCGGGCAACTATACGAGCTCGGTGACGCTCAACAACGCGGGCTTGACGTCCTATGTCGTGGGGAGCCTCGTGCCCGGCACCTACTACTTCGTCGTGACGGCGCTGAGCTCGGCTGGCGCGGAAAGCCAGTTCTCGAGCGTCGCCAGCAAGACGATCCCGTAACGCGATGTCGAACGCTGCAGCGATCGACTGCTCGCCACAGGTGCGACCGGGGTAGGGCGGCTGTAACCTTCGAGCGGCGTAACCGTCTCTGATCCATGGGGAACGGACGGGAGATCGTCATGCGTGTGCGCGGCTTCATGCTTGCGGCTTTGACTGCGGGACTCGCGGGCTGCGGGATCACCGGCAATTTTCGCAACGATCCTGGCTACGCGGAGCTCGGGTCGTTGAAGCGGCTGGAGTCCGAGAGCGACTTCGGGCTGTCCCTGGGGCCTCTGCCGCTGCGGATCGCGGGCTGGGCTCTCGACGAGGACGACGCCGAGATCGAGCCCCTGCTGCGCGAGCTGCGCGCGGTCCGCGTCTATACCTACGAAGGCATAGCTGACGCGGAGGAGGCCGCGACGGGCGTCGAGGAGCTCAGGGCGGAGTTGATCGGCGAGGGTTGGCTCAACGTGATTGCCATCCGCGACGGCGCCGAGACCACGTCAGTATTGTTGCGGCCCGGCACCGGCGGCGCGAATCGAGGGCTCACGGTCATCGTTCAGGAGCCTACCGAGGTCGTCCTCGTGAACCTGATCGGGAACGTGCGTCTCGACTTGTTCAACGACTACATGGCCGAGGTCGATGTCGACACACCGCCGATCGAGATCGATCCCGCGACTCTTCAGGCGCGCGCGATCGCGGATCCCGGGACCTTGGCAGTAGGAATAGATCCGTAACGTCGTAATCGATGCGTGAATGCGCGGGACCCGACGAGACTACTTCGGCACATGGACGCTCGATTTCACGCGCCACTGGCCGGGCCCGAGCTTCTCGTAGACCACGTCGTCGTAGCCGCCGCCCTCGAGAAACGCTCGGCCCCTGACCTCCGTCCCCGAGACGGCGATACGGACGCCCGAGGTCATCAAGCGCTGGACGCCGTTCTGGTCCGCCTCGTAGTGGTCGCCGAGCGATGAGCCGCCGAGCTCCGTGATCGCGAGCAGCTCGCGCGCATCGAGGCCCGCGGCTTTCTCCGCCGCGATGATCACGGTCCGTGACGCGAACCGCCACCCGCCGGGGGTTTTGCTGTATTCGTCCTGATACTCGGCCGTGCCGAGATTGGCGACGCCGCGCACGCCGCTCGGTGTAGCCTCGAGCGCGACCGTCGGCCCATTCGCTCCGCCCGGGCGCCCGGCTCCGGCTGCGGGCGGCGCGATGCAGTGGCGCTCGCTCTGCACGAGAGCGATGAGGCGCTCTCGCCCGACCATGCGGCCGCGAAAGCCGCTGGCGAAATAGCCGGTCTGCGGAACGAAGAGATCCGCGAAGTCCTCGGCACGACATTCGCCGAGCGCTCGCGCGTAGCTCCCCATCAATGCCTGGATCGCGCTGCGATCGTCGTCGCTCAAGTTGGGCGCCGGTTGGGCATGCCCCGACGCGCAGACGACGAGGAGGAACAGTGCAGGGAGGCCGTTCGAGCGTTGCGGATTCACGATTGCTGCTCCGATTCGGGTCACAACAAGAATGGCACGAGGAACTTCGAGTGTCGCTTGTACTCGGGGTACGCGTCCGGAAAACGTTGCTCCATGTCGCGCTCCTCGCGCCGCGCGGCGAACGCAGAATAGGCGACCATGGCCAAGCACGGCGCCGCGGCGAGAGGATAGACGAGCGACGTTCCGATCAACATGGCGCTCAAGCCCGTGTAGATCGGGTGGCGCACGTAGCGATACGGGCCGCCCGTCACGAGCTCGGGATTCTCGTGCAGCGTCATCGGCATTCCCCAGCTCCGCCCGAGCGTGACGCGCGCCCACACCGCGAACTGGAGGCCGACGATGCAGAGCATTACGCCCGCCGTCGCGGTGCCGTCCGTGAAATCGCCGAAAGGCCGCACCGAGTCGCCGTAGAAAATGCCGAGATAAACCGCCGCCACCAGCAACAGCCGCAGCCCAACGGCGGCCGGCGAGCTCGAACGCTTGCCGCTGCCGCCGTAGATCACTGCGAGAACGGCCCAGGCGACCAAGAAGGCGAGCCAGCATAGGCCGATGATCAAGCTGGGATTGATGGTCACGAATCCAGCAACCCTGGTAGCAGGAATAGATCCGTCACGCCGTAGTCGACGCCGGCCTGGCTGAGCAGCGTCGTGAGCTGACCGCGATGATGCGTTTGGTGATTGAAGAAATGCAGAACGACCCTCCAGAGCGTCGGCGCGTGGGTGCGCTTCGTGATGGCGCTCGTGAACTCGAGCTTGGCGTTCAGAGCGGCATCCGTGAGGCCGCGAGCCCAGCGGTCGATGCGCTCGTCCGTTTCGATACGGCGCGCGCGCAGCTCGTCGAAGCCCGCATAGAGCTCCTGATCGAGGCCCTTGAACGCGAACGGACGGCCTTCGAAGCGGCCCATCCACACCGAGTCCGCGAGCAGCAGGTGATTCAACGTGCCGTGGATCGACCGGAAGAACGCGCCGCGATCTCGCTTGCGCTCGTCGTCGGACAGTGTCGCGCACGCGGTATACAGCTTGCCATTCATCCAGGCGTTGTATTCGGCGAGCAGACACGCTTGTTTGCTATGCATCGTTGTCTACCCCGCGTGCTCCCGTCAGCGGCATCAATGCACGGCCGATGACGCTTGCGCAGTTCCGCGCATGATCGCTTCGACCTGCGCGTCGTCGTAACGAAACGCGCGGTTGCAGAACTCGCACTTGAGCTCGACGTGGCCCTGCTCGGCGAGCAGGCTCTTGACCTCTTCCTCACCGAGCATTCTTACGACGCCGGCAAGCCGCTCGGGAGTGCAGCGGCAGTCGTGCGCGACGGGCCGGGCGGCGAACAATCGGATCGACTGCCCCGCGAACAGCTTCGGCAACAGATCTTCGGCCGCCAACCGCGTCAGCTCCTCGACCGAGACCGTGGCCGCGCAGACCGCCGCCGTCTCGAACGCGTCGGCCGCGCGCGCTTCGCCGCGCTCCGGCAATACTTGCAGCAACAAGCCCGCCACGCGCTCCTTGTCGCTGCGCAGCACGAGGCGCGTGTCGAGCTGCGCCGACTGCGCGAAGTACGACTCGAGGCATTCCTCGAGTTTGGTGCTCGCGAGCGGCACGATGCCCTGGAAAAAACCGTTGGGCTTGCCCGTGTCGAGATTGACGACGAGCTTGCCGTCGCCGAGCAGCGGAGTGTCGATGTGATGTGCCTTGAACGACGCCATGCCACGTACGCGTTGACCGTCCGTGCATTGGACCAACAGGAGCTTCAGCGGCCCTTCGCCCTGCAATTGCAGCGACACGCTCGGCGTCGTCTTGAGGCCGCTCGCGAGCAGGAGTGTCGAGACGACACCTTCGCCGAGTAGCGTGCGAATTTCCTGCGGGTAGTCGTGCGCCGCGACGACTTGCTGCCAGGTCTCCTCGAGGCGCACGAGCGCGCCGCGGATGCCGCTGTCCTCGAGGACGAAGGTCTGAATCTCGTTCATGACCGGTTAGGCAGCCTACGGCAAGCCGAGTTGCTTGCGCAGGGCCTCGTTGACTTGCTGCGGATTCGCCTTGCCGCGCGACGCTTTCATGACCTGGCCGACGAGGAAGCCGAGCACCTGCTGCTTACCCGCGCGGACCTGCTCGACCTGCGCCGGGTTCGCGGCGATGACCTCGGCGACGAGCTTGTCGATCAGCGACGAGTCGGAGATCTGCGTGAGCCCCCGCTTCTCGATGATCTCGTCGACGCTGCCTTCGCCGGCCCAGACAGCTTCGAAGACTTCCTTTGCGATCTTGCCCGAAATCGTTCCGGCCGCGATCTTGTCGAGCAGCGCGGCGAGCGCCGCCGCCGAGACTCGCGTGGCGCCGATCTCGAGCCCCTCGCGATTCAAGGCGCCCGTGAGCTCGCCCATGACCCAGTTTGCGGCGATCTTCGGCGTGGCCTTCGTTGCTTTCGCGACCGCTTCGAAGTAGTCGGCGAGCGCGCGCTCGACGGTCAGCACTTGGGCGTCGTAGGCCGGCAGCGCGTAATCGCGCATGAACCGCTCGCGCTTCGCATCGGGCAACTCCGGCAACGAAGCGCGTACCTCGGCAATCAGCCGCTCGTCGACCACGACGGGCAACAGGTCGGGATCCGGGAAGTAACGATAGTCGTTCGCTTCCTCCTTGCTGCGCATCGGCCGCGTCTCGTCGCGATCGGGATCGTAGAGCCGCGTCTCCTGGAGGACTTTGCCGCCGCCGTCGATGAGCTCGATCTGCCGCGCGGCCTCGATCTCGATGGCCTTCTCGACGAACCTGAACGAGTTCAAGTTCTTGAGCTCCGTGCGCGTGCCGAGCTTTGCCTCCCCGCGCCCGCGCACGGAGACGTTCGCGTCGCAACGGAACGAGCCTTCCTGCATGTTGCCGTCGCAGATCTTGAGATAGCGCACGAGCGCGTGGATCTTGCGCATGTAGGCGCCGGCCTCGGCCGCCGAGCGAAGATCCGGCGCGGAGACGATCTCGAGCAGGCCCGTGCCCGCGCGGTTCAGATCGATGCCCGACATGCCGGCGAAGTCCTCGTGCAGCGACTTGCCGGCGTCTTCCTCGAGATGCGCGCGCACGATGTTAACCGTGCGTGTGCTGCCGTCCTCGAGCACGACGTCGACTTTGCCGCCGTGCACGATCGGCAGCTCGTACTGGCTGATCTGATAGCCCTTCGGCAGGTCGGGATAGAAGTAGTTCTTGCGCGCAAACACCGAGCGGCGGGCGATCTCGCAATTCGTCGCGAGCCCGAACCTGACGGCCATCGTGATTGCCTCGGCGTTCAGGACGGGCAGGACGCCGGGGTAGCCCAAGTCGATCAAGCTCGCTTGGCTGTTCGGCGCCGCGCCGTAGGTCGTCGACGCGCCCGAGAAAATCTTGGATCTCGTCGCGAGCTGCGCGTGGATCTCGAGACCGATGACGATTTCCCACTGCATGGGGCTCACGCGTAGCTCGGCGGTATGCGCGCGTGCCAGTCCGTGGCCCGCTGAAAATGATGCGCGACCTTCAGGAGCCGCCCCTCGGCGAGCGGCGGCGCGACGAGCTGGAGCCCGACGGGCAGGTTTCGCACGAAGCCGCACGGGATCGAGATCGCCGGCAAGCCGGCGAGATTCGCGCCGATCGTGTAGATATCGTTCAAGTACATCGCGATCGGATCACTCGCCTTCTCGCCTAGTCTAAATGCCGGCGATGGCGTCGTCGGGCCCGCGACGAAGTCGACGTCGCGGAACGCGCGCGCGAAGTCGTCGCTGATGAGCTTGCGCGCTTTCTGCGCTTGCAAGTAGTACGCGTCGAAGTAGCCCGCCGACAGCACGTACGTGCCGGTCAGGATCCGGCGCTTGACCTCGGCGCCGAAGCCTTCGCCGCGGTTGCGCATGTAGAACGTCGTCAAGTCTTCGCCGGCCGTGCGCGACCCTTGGAAGTCCCCGACGGGGGGCTCGGCGCGATGGCCGAAGCGAACGCCGTCGAATCGGGACAAGTTCGACGACGCTTCGGCCGGAGCGACGACGTAATAGGCTGGCACCGACAAATGGATGTACTTGAGCTCGATGCTCTTCAGCTTCGCGCCGAGCTTCTCGAGCTCCGCGAGCGCGGCGCGCACGGCTGCGGCGTTGTCGGGGTCGAGGCCGTCGTCGAAGAAGTTCTCGGGCACGCCGATCGTGACGTCGTCCCACGGTTCGCCGACGAGCTGCGAGTAACGCGGCACCGGCTCGTCGAGCGACGTCGAGTCGCGCGCGTCGAAGCCTGCCATCACTTCGAGCAACAGCGCCGCGTCCTCGGCCGTCTGCGTCAACACGCCGGCCTGGTCGAGGCTCGACGCGAACGCGATCATGCCGTGCCGCGACACGCGCCCGTACGTCGGCTTCAAGCCCGTGATGCCGGACAGCGCCGCCGGTTGGCGAATCGAGCCGCCGGTGTCCGTGGCCGTGGCGGCCGCCGCGATGCGCGCAGCGACGGCGGCGGCGGAGCCGCCCGACGAGCCACCCGGCACGAGGGCGTGGTTCCACGGATTGCGAACGGGTCCGTAGAAGCTCGTCTCGCTCGAAGAACCCATCGCGAACTCGTCCATGTTCGTCTTGCCGAGCATGACCGCGCCCGCGTTCGCAAGGCGTTCGACGATCGTCGCATCGTACGGGGCGACGAAGTTGTCGAGCATTCGCGACGCGCACGACGTTTTGACGCCCGCCGTGCAGAAGATGTCCTTGTGCGCGAGCGGAATGCCCGTGAGCAGCGTGGCCTCACCCTTCGCGAGGCGCCGATCGGCAGCCGCAGCCTGCGCAAGCGCCTGCTCCGCGGTCACCGTGATGAAAGCGTTCAGCTCGCCGCCGAGCCGCTCGACGCGGCCCAAGAGGTGGCGCGTGAGCTCCGTTGCGGAGAAGCGCCGCGCTCTGAGGTCGCCGGTGAGCTGTGTGAGAGTCCGTGTATGCATGCGAAACGATTGCCGAAGGCTCGAGGAGCCGCCCGAGCGCGCACCTAGGGTTATTCGATGACTTTCGGAACGAGATATAGATCACGTTCTACGAGCGGCGCGTTGCGCTGGTAGAGCTCGTGCTGGTCTACTTCGGTGACGCCGTCGGGCCTTAAGCGCTGTGCCCGGTCGAGCGGGTGCGCCATCGGCGTGACACCCGCCGTATCGCACGCTTTCAGCTGATCGACCATGGCTACGATGCTCGAAAGCTTGGCCGAGACGTCGGGTACCTCGGCGGGCGTGATCTCCAGGCGAGCGAGCCGACAAAGCCGATGGATGTCTTCAGGTCGAAGCACGGGTTTCTACTGCGGTTTTCGAGCTGCGGAATGAAGTGATCGACTTCTCATTAGATAATACACGTCGCTTGTGGATTGGCCTACCCGTTGCTAAAGTCGCGCCACGATTCCCCTAGCGGCCTTGGGCCTCAATGTTAAAGCGCTTTCTCGGATATTTCTCCAACGACATGTCCATCGATCTCGGCACGGCCAACACCCTTATTTACATCAAGGGTCGCGGGATCGTTTTGAACGAACCTTCGGTCGTCGCGATTCGCGAAGAACCGGGTCGGGGCGGCAAGGTGCTCGAGGCCGTCGGCCTCGAGGCGAAGAACATGCTCGGCCGGACGCCGGGTCATATTACGGCCATTCGGCCGATGAAGGACGGCGTCATCGCCGACTTCAGCGTCACGGAGAAGATGCTCCAGCACTTCATCAAGAAGGCCCACGGGTCGCGCTATTTCCGCCCGAGCCCGCGCGTGCTCGTTTGCGTCCCGTACGGGTCGACGCAAGTCGAGCGGCGCGCGATTCGCGAGTCGGCCGAGGGTGCGGGCGCGCGCAAGGTGTATCTCGTCGAGGAGCCGATGGCCGCGGCAATCGGTGCCGGCATGCCCGTGCACGAAGCGCGCGGCTCGATGGTGCTCGACATCGGCGGCGGCACGTCCGAGGTGGCCGTGATCTCGTTGAACGGCATCGTCTACGCCGCGTCCGTGCGCATCGGCGGCGATCGCTTCGACGACGCCATCACGAACTACGTGCGCCGCAACTACGGCATCTTGATCGGCGAAGCGACGGCCGAGCGCATCAAGCACGAGATCGGCTCCGCGTATCCGGGCCAAGACGTGCGCGAAATTTCCGTGAAAGGCCGCAACCTCTCCGAGGGTGTGCCGCGCAGCTTCACGCTGAACAGTAACGAGATCCTCGAGGCGCTCCAGGAGCCCTTGCAAGGCATCGTCGGCGCCGTGAAGGTCGCGCTCGAGCAGACGCCGCCGGAGCTCGGCGCCGACGTCGCGGAGCGAGGCATCGTCCTGACGGGCGGTGGAGCGCTCTTGACCGACATCGACAAGTTGTTGACCGAGGAAACCGGGCTGCCGGTCGTCATCGCCGACGACCCGCTCACGTGCGTCGCCCGAGGCGGCGGCCGCGTGCTCGAGCTCCTCGACGAATACGGACCGTCGGCCTTCTCCGTGGAGTAGCGATACCTCCGCACCAGCGCGCAGGAGGCAAGACGCATGAGTGCACCGGGAAGAACCAGCGTGAGTCTAGGGAGAAGCGGGTTCTCCATGGGCGCGCGCTTCCTGTTGCTCGCCATCGTCTGCATCGCGCTGATGCTGCTCGACCGCCGCGAGCAGCATCTCGTGCGCGTTCGCCAAGGGCTGTCCGTCGTCGTCTATCCCGTGCGCGTCGCTGTCGATCTGCCGTTCAGCATGTGGCACTCGCTGCGAGATACGTTCGCGGAGCGCGACGCACTGATCGCCGAGAACCGGCTGTTTCGCCGCGAGCGCCTCGAGACGGAAGCGCGGCTCCAGCGGCTCGAGGTGCTCGAGCGCGAGAACGCGCGCCTGCGCGAGCTGCTCGATTCGACGGCGCGCGTCGGCAGCCGCGCGCTCGTCGCCGAGATCCTCTCCGTCGACCTCGACCCATATCGGCAGCGGCTCGACTTGAACCGCGGGCTCGTCGACGACGTGTTCGTCGGCCAGGCGCTGATCGACGCGCAGGGCGTCGTGGGGCAGGTCGTGCGCGTCGGGCCGTTGACGTCGGAAGCCGTGCTGATCACCGATGCCGACCACGCCGTGCCGGTCAGCGTGAACCGCAACGGCCTGCGCACGATCGCCGTCGGCACTGGCGACAGCGGCCACTTGCGCTTGCCGTACCTCACGAACAACGCCGACATCGTGGTCGGTGACCTCTTGATCTCCTCCGGGCTCGGCGGCGTGTTCCCGGCGGGCTATCCCGTGGGGCGCGTGCTCGAGGTCCGGCTGCGGCCCGAGCAAGCGTTCGCCGAGATCCTCGCCGAGCCAGCGTCGTCGCTCGACCGCGATCGCGAAGTGTTGCTCGTCTGGAACGACACCGAGGAGGCGCCGCGCGAGGCGGCAGAGCCTCCCGCGGCCGCCGCGAGCGTCGCGGAGGTCGACTGATGGCCGCTCGCAGCAACTGGTTGGCGTCGATCTCGAGCCTCGTGGCGACGCTCGCGCTCGCAGCAGTGCCATTGCCCAACGTCGTCGCGCCGGCGCGGCCTGATTGGGTCGCGGTCGTGCTGTTGTACTGGTCGCTGATGTCGCCACGGCACTTCAGCCTCCTGACGGCGTTCTGGATGGGCATCGCGCTCGACACGCTGACCGGCGCGCTGCTGGGGCAAAACGCGCTCGCATTGCTCGTCGTCGTCTACCTGGCCGAGAAGTTCCATTTGCAGTTGCGGGTATTCCCGTTGTCGCAGCTTGCGATCACGGTGCTGCTGCTGCTCGGTCTCTACGAGTTTGTCCTGTTCTGGATCGACGGCATGGCCGGCCGCACCGTGCCGCTCGTCGAGCGCTGGTTGCCGCCGCTCACGGGCACGCTCGCCTGGGGTGCGCTGTACGTGCTCTTCGACCGGCGCGAGCGCGAAGCGCCGGCGAGGCTCTGACGATGGCGGGCTCGTCGCTACAGCTCAAGGATCCCTGGCAGGAGCAGCGGCTGTTCCTGTCGCGCATCATCGGCGCGGCAGTCATCGTGCTGCTGCTGTCGGGCGTGCTCGTCACGCGGCTCGTGCAGCTCCAGATCCTCGACCACGAGCGCTTCACGGAGCTGTCGCAAGGCAATCGCTTTCGCATCGAGCCGCTGCCGCCGACGCGCGGCCTCATCTACGACCGTAATGGGGTCGTGATCGCCGAGAACCGGCCGAACTGGGAGCTCGTCGCTACAGCTGAGCAGATCGACAATCTCGAGCGCACGCTGCGCTCGCTCGAGGGGCTCGGGCTCATCGATCCGACCGAGCACGACACGCTGCGCAATCTGATCCACTCGCACCGTGGTTTCGAGCGCGTGAAGCTCAGCAACTTGAGCGAGGAGCAAGCGGCGACGTTCGCCGTGCGCCGGCACATGTTCTCCGGTGTCGATATCCAGGAAGCGCTAGCTCGCTACTATCCGTTCGGCGAGACGAGCGCTCACGCGATCGGCTACGTCGGCAGCATCAGCGCGGTCGATCTCGAGCGCATCGACCGCACCAACTACGCAGGCACCTCGCACATCGGCAAGAGCGGCATCGAGCGCGCCTACGAGGGTCGGCTGCACGGCCAAGTCGGCTATCAGCAGCTCGTCGTGAACGCGCAGGGGCGCGTGGTCGGCGATGCGGACGCTTCGAGCGGCGTCGACACGAAGTTGCCGGTGCCGGGCGAGAACGTCGTGCTGTCGCTCGATATGAAACTGCAGCTCGCCGCGACGGAGGCCATGCAGGATCTTCGCGGTGCCATCGTGGCGATCGACCCCAATAACGGCGACGTTCTCGCGCTCGTGAGCACGCCCGCGTTCGACCCGAATCGTTTCGCCGCGGGACTCAGCCGCGCCGACTACGTCGCGTTGACCGCGGATATCGACAAGCCGCTGTTCAATCGTGCGCTTGGCGGTGTCTATCCACCGGGATCGACGGTCAAGCCGTTCATTGCGTTGACCGCGCTGCAGCACGAGGCCGTCGTGCCAGACCACGAGGTCTACTGCCCCGGCGAGTGGCGGCTTCCCGGGCAGACGCACCGTTACCGCGAAGGCCGCGGCGGCGTCCACGGGAAGGTGGACCTACACGTCGCGATCGTGCGTTCGTGCGACGTCTATTTCTATCAGCTGGCGAACGCGATGGGTATCCAGAACATCGCGGACGGGCTCACGGCATTCGGCTTCGGTGCGCCGACGGGCCTCGACATCAGCGGCGAGCAGAGCGGCATCGTGCCGTCGCCCGCGTGGAAGAAGAGCAACTTCTCGCGCCGCGAGGACCAGGTCTGGTTCCCGGGCGAGACGGTGATCACCGGCATCGGGCAAGGCTACATGCTGGCGACACCGATTCAGCTCGCGAGCGCGACCGCGACGTTCGCGGCCCGAGGCACGCGCTTTGCGCCGCGCCTGCTGCTCGGCACCGAGAACACGGTGACCGGTGAAATGACTTGGCTCGAGCCGGTCGCGCTGCCGAGCATCGAGGACCACACCCCGGAGCATTGGCAGTTCGTGCTGGACGCCATGGTCGGCGTGACGGCGGATCCGAAGGGCACCGGCTTCACGGCGATGAAGGGCATGGAATATCAGGTGGGCGGCAAGACGGGCACGGCGCAAGTCATCACGATCGCGCAGGACGAGAAGTATCGCGAGGAGGACATCGACGAGCGGCAGCGCGACCACGGCCTGTTCGTCGCGTTTGCGCCGGCCGAAGCGCCGCGCATCGCGCTCGGTGTCGTCGTCGAGAATGGCGGCGGCGGTGCCCGCGCGGCAGCACCCGTCGCGCGCAAGATTTTGGACGCCTTTTTTGCAGCGGAGAACTATGTCGCTCGCGAGCCTTGAATGGGGTAGGGCGGCCAGCGGCGGCCGCAAACGAGGGTTCAAGGGCTTCGTCGTGGACATGCCCTTGCTCCTGATCCTGTTCGCGATCGTCGGGCTCGGCATGGTCGTGCTCTACAGCGCCGGCTCGGCCGACGGTGGGATGGTCCTTCGCCAGGGCATGCGGTTTGGCGTGGGCCTCGCGGCGTTCCTCGTCATCGCGCAGATTCCGCCGCATTACTTGCGCATCTTCACGCCGTGGATGTATCTGCTCGGCATCGGTTTGCTGCTCGTCGTGGCGGTCGAAGGCCAGATTACGATGGGCGCGCAGCGCTGGCTCGATTTGGGCTTCGTCACGTTTCAGCCGTCGGAGGGCCTGAAGCTCGCCGTGCCGATGATGTGCGCGTGGTTCATGCACGAGCGGCGCCTGCCGCCGACGTTCGCGCAGGTCCTGGTCATGGGGCTCATCGTCTTGACGCCGGCGCTCCTGATCTTCGAGCAGCCCGATCTCGGGACGTCGCTGCTCGTCGCGGCCGCGGGCGGCCTGACGATCTTGCTGGCCGGCATCAGCGTGCGCGTCATGCTCGCCTTCGGCGCGCTCGGCCTTGGGACGCTGCCCGTGCTTTGGACGGTCATGCGCGACTACCAGAAAGCGCGCGTCTTCACATTCTTGAACCCCGAGTCCGATCCGCTCGGCACGGGCTACAACATCATCCAATCGAAGATCGCGATCGGGTCGGGCGGCCTGTTCGGCAAGGGTTGGTTGGACGGCTCGCAGTCGCATCTCGAGTTCCTGCCCGAGCGCTCGACGGATTTCATCTTCGCCGTGATGGCGGAGGAGTTCGGGCTGCTCGGCTTGTGCTTGCTGATCGTGCTGTATCTCGCGCTCGTAGGGCGCGGCTTGTACATCGCGGCCGAAGCGCAGGACACGTTCAGCCGCTTGCTCGCCGGCGCGCTGTCCCTGACGTTCTTCGTCTACGTGTTCGTCAACGCCGGCATGGTGTCCGGCCTCTTGCCGATCGTTGGTGTGCCGCTGCCGCTCATCAGCGCCGGCGGCACTTCGATGGTGACCCTCCTGGCTGGTTTCGGTATGCTCGCCTCGATCCACGGACATCGGAAGTTGTTGGCGGCATGACACACGGAAGCAGTGCGGTTCGTGTGATTCTCGCCGCCGTCTCCCTCGCTTGGTCGTTCGTTGCCGCTCCGCAGTCCGTGAACGACGCCGCGCGGTCCGCTTTCATCGACAAGATGGTGGGGCAGCACGGCTTCGACCGCGCCGAGCTCACGTCGCTGCTCGACGCGGCCGTCATCGACCAGACGATTCTCGACACGATGGCGCGCCCGGCCGAGCGCGTCGTGCCGTGGTTCGAGTACCGCAATATCTTCCTGACCGAAGAGCGCATCGCGGCCGGCGTCCGTTTCTGGACCGAGCACGCCGAAGCGCTCGAGCAAATCGCCGAACGCTACGATGTCGCGCCCGAGATGATCGTCGCGATTGTCGGCATCGAGACGTACTTCGGCACGCGCATGGGCCGTTATCGCGTCCTCGACGCGCTCGCGACGCTGGCATTCGCGTATCCGCCGCGCGCGCCGTTCTTCACGTCGGAGCTCGAGTCGTTCCTGCTGCTCACGCGGGAGGAGGACGTCGAGCCGGCCGCGGCGCTCGGCTCGTACGCCGGCGCGATGGGGGCGGGGCAGTTCATTCCTTCGAGCTATCGCGCATACGCCGTCGATGGCGATGCCGACGGCAAGCGAGATCTGTGGAGCAACTGGAGCGACGCGCTCGGCAGCGTGGCGAACTATTTCGCCAAGCACGGCTGGCGGGCCGGCGAGCCCGTCATGCAGTCGGCGACTCGACGCGCGCGCTTCGATGGGCCGGAGCCGAGCAACAGCCTCGAGCTCGACGGCACCGTCGGCTCACTGAGTGAGATGGGCTACGCGTTCACGACGACGTTGCCGACGAACGCCCCGGCCGCGGCCTATTCGTTCGAGACCGACGGCGGCGGCTCGGAGTACTGGGTCGGTTACCACAACTTTCACGTCGTCACGCGCTACAACCGCAGCACGAAATACGCGCTCGCGGCGCACCAGTTGAGCGAGGCCATTCGCAGCCGCTACGTCGAGGCCCTCGCCAGTAACGCAGCGAGCGTCGCCAACTGATGGCTGCCGCGACTCGCCCGATGCGGACGTGCGCGGCAGTGCTGGTGATGGGGTCGTTGGCTGCCTGCGCCGGCAACGCGCCGCAGCGCTCGGCGTCCGAGCCGCGCGACGCTGCGAGCTCGCCGGCTGGCGCGAGCCCTTCGCAGCCGCGGCGCAGCGACCGGGGCAATCCTCCGTTCTACGACGTGCTCGGCAAGCGCTATCACGTTCTGCCGACGAGCGCGGGCTACGTCGCGCGCGGCGTCGCGTCGTGGTACGGCCGCGATTTCCACGGCCTCGCGACCTCGAGCGGCGAGACCTACGACATGCACGCGATGACGGCCGCGCACACGACGCTGCCGTTGCCGACCTGGGTCGAGGTCACCAATCTCGTGAACGGCAAGCGCGTCGTCGTCAAGGTCAACGACCGCGGGCCGTTCGTCGATAACCGGCTCATCGATCTCTCGTACGCGGCCGCGACGGCGCTCGATATGGTGGGAACGGGCACGACGCGCGTCGAGGTTCGCACCGTGGCGCCGCCGGTCGATGCGTACCGCGCCGGCTCCACGGTTGCCGCTGCCGCGCCCGCGGCTCCGCAAGCGCGGGGCGCCGTCGCCGCCGAGCGCATGTTCTTGCAGATCGGTGCGTTCGCGGACGCCGAGAACGCCGAACGGCTCGCGGCGCGTTTGCGCGCGAGCGGTTTCGCGAACCCGACCGTCGTCACCGAGCCGAACGAGGGGCGCCGGATGCACCGCGTCTGGTTGGGGCCCGTCCGGGACTCGGTCGAGTACGACGAGATCGACACGCGCCTGCGCTCGATCGGCATGGCGGGGGCGCGGCTCGTCGTGGACACCGCGCCATGAGCTGCTTGCGCACGTTCGCTCGCGCTGTGTGCTTGGGTCTAACGCTGCTCGTTGCTGCGCAGCTCGAGGCGCAGGCGCCCGCTGTCGCGCTGGCCGCGCCACCGAAGCTCGGCGCCAAGAGCCACTACCTCGTCGATTTCACGACGGACAAGGTCCTCTCCGCGAGCGCGGCCGACGCGGAGCTTCCGCCGGCGAGCCTCACGAAGCTGATGACGGCCTATGTCGCGTTCGGCGCTTTGCAGTCCGGCCGGATCAGGCTCGACGACCGCGCGCGCGTCAGCGAACGCGCGTGGCGCACGGGCGGCACGCGCATGTTCATCGAGCTCGGCTCCGAGGTCGGTATCGAGGATCTGCTGCGCGGTCTCTTGATCCAATCCGGCAACGATGCGGCCGTCGCCCTCGCGGAGCACGTCTCGGGTTCCGTGGACGCCTTCGTCGCTGAGATGAACGCCGCAGCGTTTGAGCTCGGCATGCAGCATTCCGTGTTTCGCAATCCGCACGGGCTGCCGGCGCGCGGCCATTACACGACGGCGCACGATCTTGCGCTGCTCGCGAACGCGATCATCGACGAGTTTCCCGATTTCTACAGTCTCTACGCCGAGCGCGCCTTCAGTTACAACGGCATTGCGCAGAGCAACCGCAACGCGCTCTTGTGGCGCGACCCGAGCGTCGACGGCATGAAGACGGGCTATACCGAGTCTGCCGGTTACTGCCTCGTCACGTCCGCGCAGCGGGATGGCATGCGCCTGATTGCCGTAGTCTTGGGCGCGCCGAGCGCGCGGCAGCGCAACGACGGCGCGCAGAAGCTGCTCGAATACGGCTTCGCCAACTTCGAGACGCACAAGCTCTACTCGGCGGGGCAGGAGATCGACCACGCGCGCGTTTGGGGTGGCGAGAGCGAATACGCGGGCTTAGGGTTGACAGAGGACGTCTACGTCACGATCCCGCGCGGCGGCTACATGAAGCTCGCGGCCAAGATGGACGTCCTCGCGCAGCTCGCGGCGCCTCTCGTTCGTGGCACGACCGTGGGAGAGGTCGAGATCTCGTTCGACGGCGCCCCGCTCGTCGAGACCCCGCTCGTCGTGCTCAACAATGTCCTCGACGGCGGCGTGTGGGCGCGCATGCGCGACGAGCTGCAGCTACTCTGGGAATGAGCGGGGCCGACGAGTCGCTGCTGAAGTTCCCGACCGACTTATCCGTAAAGGTGTTCGGCCGCAACGATGCCGCGTTCCGCACCGACGTCGTCGCGATCATCGAGAGGCACTATGGCAAGGCCTACACGCTCGCCGAGCTTCCGAGCAAGCAAGCCGCCTACGTGAGCCTCACGATCACCGTTCGCGCCGAGAGCCGCGCGCAGATCGACGCGGTCTATCGAGATTTCGTCGCGAGCGAGCGGATCCTGATGGCGCTCTGAAGCATCACGTGGACGCGCCCCTCGTTCGGGACCTTGGGTTTAGGCCGCTGCCGGCCGTTTGCGCCGAGATGCAGGCGTTCACGGCGGAGCGCGGCGCCGCCACGCGCGACGAGATCTGGTTCGTCGAGCACCCGCCCGTCTACACGCTCGGCATGCGCGCGGATCGCGCCCACCTGCTCGCGCCCGGCGACACTCCGGTCGTGCAGATCGACCGCGGCGGGCAGGTGACGTACCACGGCCCGGGCCAGCTCGTCGTGTACGTCATGCTGAATCTCGAGCGGCGCGCGCTGACGCCGCGCAAGCTCGTGCAAGCGCTCGAGGGCGCCGTCATCGACACCGTCGAGCGCTACGGTGTGACGGCCATTGCGCGGCGCGAGGCACCGGGCGTCTACGTCGCGGGCGCCAAGATCGCTGCCGTGGGCTTGCGCGTGAAGCGCCACTGCTCGTATCACGGCCTGGCAGTCAACGTTGCGATGGATCTTGCGCCGTTTTCCGGTATCAACCCATGTGGGTACGCGCGCCTGCCCGTCACGGACCTGCGTACGCTCGCCGGCATCGAAAGCATCGAGAGGTTTCGCGCGGATTTCGAGCCGCGCCTGGTGGCTAGGCTGGCACCAAGCTGTTGAGGTAGTTGCCGTACGTCAGCGCGAAGCCGACGACGATCCAAGCGAGCCAGACGAAGCGCGTGAGCTCGGGCATCCACGCTTTACGCGTGAGCCAATACGTGGCGGCCGGCACGGCGCAGACGAGCGCCGTCACGGCGAGCAGAAACACGGATTCCGCCGCCACCTCGAGCGCCGGCATCTCTTCGATCGCACGGCCGCGCAACAGCGAGTTGGCGACGCCGAGCCCGAGACTCGCGCAGATCAGCGCGACCCACTGGGTCAAGCCGAGCCACGGCGTTTGCGGCGCCGTTGCCGTTCCGGAGGTCTCCTTCGAGATCATGTAGATCGAGCTCGCGTTGACGAACGCGCGCTGCGTCGAGACGGCTTTCCACCACAAGAACCCGAGCAGCGCGCCGAGCGCCAGCAGCGTGACCCAGTAGGCCGGCCCGAGCAGGTCGCTCGTGAGGCCGAGGAGTGCGCCGACGGCGACCGTCGCCGCCGTCGCGGCAGCGCCGAGCGTCACGAGCCACGGCTCCTGGCTGTACCAGATCGAGAGGTGCAGGCCCATGAGCGCGGCGATCTGGGGTACGAGGACGTAGTGAAGCGTGGCGCTGCCGGAAGGCAGCGATTCGTTCTCGAGCACGCTCGCGATGAGCAGTGCGGCGAGCGTCAAAGAGACGTAGATGCCGTAGTCGCGCGAGCCGCGGTTCGGCGAGACCACGAGCTGGCTGCGCGCCGCGTAGAACGCGGCCATCGTCAGGCCGGCTGTCGCAATCAGAATCAGGTAAGCCGCACCGAGCGCCGCGAGATCGATGCCGCGCTCGGCGAGTACAGACGAGAGTTCGAACGAGCCGGTTGGCGACGCCATGCGTTCCCGCTGCGGATCACTTCTCGGCGGTGTTCTTGTACGCGTCCGGTTGGTCGGCCGCCAGGAACTGGTACTTGCGTTTCCACGAGTCGGACGACTCGGTCAGCTTCTTGATCGTGGTTTCGTGCTCTTTGATCGTGCCCATGAGCCGCGTCACGGAGTTTTCGCGCTCCTTGAGCTTGGCTTCGAGTTCGGTGTTGTTGCCGCTTGCTGCTGCCGCGGCGCTGGCGGCAGCCCGCGCCAACGTTTCGCGCAGCTGCGTGATCTCGCGTTGCAGCGCCTCGATCTCGCTGCGATCCTTGTCCGTGACCGCCTTCAGGCGCACGGTCTCCGACTCGCTGCCGCGCAGTTTCGCGAGCTTGCGCTGCTGCTCGTCGTCGTCTGCTTCGAGCTTCGCGATGATCTGATTCTTCGCTTCGAGCTCCTTCGTGAGCCGCTCGAGCTCGTCGTGCTGACCACCGCCGGATTTCGACAAACGCGCTGTCTTCAGGTCGGCTTCGAGCGACTGAATCAGCTCGGCTTGCGTGTTCAAGCGCTCCTCGAGCGCCGTCGCGCGGGCCACCGCACTCGCGATCTCTTCCTTCGCCGCGGTGCCGCCTTGATGGTGCTTGGCGGTCTCCTCGGCCTCTTTGAGCTCCGCCTTCAAGTTGTCGATGCGTTGCAGCAGCTTGTGCTGATTCATCTCGGCCGTCTGCTTGAAGGTGCGTAGGCCGTCGATACCGGCCTTGAGGGTGACGTTGGCCTTCATCTTGGCGCGCAGCGCCTCGAGCAGCTTCTGGATCAGTCCCTTGCGCCGTTTGACGATGCGCTCGAAATACAGCGACTTGCCGAGCCGCCAGTTCGCGTCGGCATAGCGTTCTTCGGCTTCTTCGACTTGCTCCTGGAGCTTCGTCATGTGCTCGCGGCGCTCGTTGGCGAGCTCGCCGAGGCTCTCGGCATGCTCTCGCTCGTCCTTGAGCTCCCCTTCGATCCCGGCCATTTGCTCGCGGGCGGAATCCATGTCGCGTGCCGCCGCCGCTGCGCGCGCGTCCGCGTCCATGAGATCCGCCTCGATGCGCTGCTTGGCGGACCGCAGCTCCTCGAGCTCGCGCCTCGAGACGTCGAGCCCTTCCCGCAGGCTGTCGATCTCTTGCCCTTGCGCGCTGAGAGTCGCGCGGACGTGGTCGATCTCGGCGGCCGATGCCGCAGACTCGTGGTCACGGTCCTTGAGGGCTTGGCTCAGGTCATGTAATTGTTGCTGCCGATCGGCGAGCTCGCGGTTACGGTCGAGCGCGTCGTTGCGTTGCTCCTCGATCGTGCGCCGTGTCTCGGCCGCGGCCTGATCTCGCTCCGCGAGTTGACGCCGGAGCTCCTCGAAGTCGCGCTCGTTGGCCATGAGCAGCTGACGCTGCTTGTCGATCTCGTTATCGCGCTCGTGCAGCGCGATTTCGAGCGCCGCTCTCGCGGCCGCCGTGTCATGTCGATCCTGTTCGAGGCGGCTGCGTAGCGCTTCGGTGTCGCGCGTAAGCGCCGCGATCTGCTCCTCGTAGCGCGCGGCGCCGCCGCGGTCCAGCTCGTCGCGTTGACGCAGCTCGTTGCGCAGGTGCTCGACTTCCGCGGCGAGCTCTGCGATGCGGTGCTCGCGCTCCACTAGAGTCTCCCGGGCTCGCTCGCCCTTCGCGGCCGCTTCGAGCACGGCTCGCTCCCGAGTCGCGATCTCTTGCTCGGCGCGCATGGCGTCGGCTCGCGCCGCCGCGCGTATGTTGTGCGCCTCGGCGAGCGCGTGCTCGAGCCCCGTGATCTGGCCGCGCAGCGTCTCGACTTCGGCTTGGGTTTCAAGCGGCGGCGCGGGTTGTCCACGCAGCTCGTGCAGATCGAGCCGCAGCTCGGCGAGCCAGCTGTCGCGCTGGTCGAGCTGCCGCCGGAGCTCGTTGTCGTCGTCGGGTTGCGTTTGGGCTAGTACGCGCGGGGCGGTAGGCGCCGAACCGCTCGAGGCCTGTAGCTTCTCGATCGTTGCGTCGCGCTCGATGAGCTCACGGCGCAGCGCCGTCAGGCGCTCCTGGTATTCCTTGATCTGCGCGTCGATGGTCTCGGACTTCGCGCGCCAGAAATTGACTTCTTTCTTCGTGAGCTTCTCGGGACCGGATTCGGCGATCTCGAGCTTCTTCTTTAGCTGCGCCACCTTGACGCGCTCGGCTTCGGCGATCTCCTCGAGATGCCCCGCTTGCTGCTCCCAGCGCAAGCGCTCGGCTTCGACGCTCTCGAGCCGATGGGTCAAGACGTCGAGCTGGTCCTCGATGCGGGTCTTCGGCGCGCGCTTGCGCTTCAGTTGCTCGTCGAGGTCGGAGGCTCGGGCTTCCGATTCGCTGAGCGCGTTTTGCAAAAGGGCGAAAGCCTTTTCGGCTAAGTCGCGCGGGTTAGCCATTGCTGAACCGAAATTGAACGGAATTGCAGGCAGGGTACGCCGCGGACCCTGGGGCAGCCCGGTATTCAGTCACGTTTTGACATAAACGGCCGTGGCATACTGCGCCATTCTCGCGTGGGATGTGAGCTGTGCCCCCGGACAGCACTATTGCCGATCGTTTGCTCGAGGGCGACCGCACCGTTGCCCTGAAACTCGCAGAATGCCTCTTGAAGCCGCACCGCGACAACCTCGTGGAGCGGCCTTGGGGAGGCCAAAGGCTCTGCGCGCTCAAGCGGCTCGAGTCGTCGGGTCGCCCCGTCGGCGAGTCGTTCGAGATCTCGGCCGACGACAGTGACGACGAGGCGCGGCTGCACCCGAGCGTGATCGCACTCGCCGACGGCTCGACGATCACGCTGCCCGCGCTGCTGGCCGTGCACGCCGATGCGCTGCTCGGCGAAGAATTCGTGCAGTTGTACGGCCGGCGTTTTCCGTTGTTACCGAAGCTCCTCGACGTCGTCGAGCTCCTGTCCGTGCAAGCGCATCCGCCGGGCAACACGGAGGTCTACGTCGTCGTGGATGCCGAGCCCGGTGCGACGATCCGCCTCGGTTTCGCCGCCGACGTGGACGCCGACATTTGGACTGCCAAGCTCGCGGGCGGGCGGCAAGATCAGAAGCGGTTGCTCGAGCTGCTCGGCGAGGACTCGGCCGACGAGCTGCAATCCCTGCTCAAAGAATGGCTCACGCGCCGCTCGGCGCGGCCGGCCGAGCTCGAAACGGCGTTGCGCGCGCGGCTCGCGGCCGCGGGCGCGTGGAACGAGGTCGAGGCGCGGCTCGCGACGCTCCGCGAGACGTATTGGGCCGTGCTCGACTCGCTGAACGCGATCCCCGTCAAGGCCGGCGACGTAATCTACAACGCGAATCCGGCGCGCATCACGGCGGCGAGCGGCAAGCCACCGTCGGCGGAAGTGCACGCGCTCGGCAATCCCGAGCGCCGCAACGTGTTTGCGCTCGAGATCCGGCGCCCGGGCCCGACGATGCGAGCGTGGGACAACGTCCGGTTTCCGCTGCGTAACCTCGACATCGACGGAGCACTCGAGGCATTGAATCTCGCTGCGACCCGCCCCGAGGAATTCATCGTCGAGCCGAAGCGCGTGCGGCCCGGTGTGCGCCGCTCCGTCGACTGCGAGTACTTCCGGCTCGAGCACCTCGAGCCGACCCCGGGCCTCGCCATCGAGATGCCGGCGTCGGCGCCGCATTGCTTGCACGCGCTCGCAGGCCGCGTCCGCGTGGAACGCGGCGGCGGCGAGCTCGGGACGCTCGAGGGTGGGGAGTCGGCATTCGTTCCGGCGCGCGTGGGTGCGTACCGCGTGGTCGCCCAAGACGTTCCCGCTTCGGTTATCAGAGTGACGTTGCCGCCGCATGTCGATTGAAAGGCCACCGGCTGCATCGCGGCCCGCGACGCTGCGCATCGATCTCGACGCGCTGGCACGCAACTACCGGCAGCTCCGCGAGCGCGCGAAGCCGGGCGAGTGCGCCGCCGTCGTCAAAGCCGATGCCTACGGCTTGGGCGTCGAGCGTGTCGCACGCCGGTTGTTGCGTGAAGGCTGCCGGCGGTTCTTCGTCGCGACGCTCGCCGAAGCGCGCGAGCTCCGCGCGCTGGCGCCCGACGCCGAGATCGGAGTTTTCGAAGGAGCGCTTGCAAGCACCGCGGACGCGCTCGTCGAGCTCGAGGCACGGCCCGTCTTGAGCTCGATCGAGCAGGTCGAGCGTTGGTGGGGAAGAGGTCGCGCGCTGCTGCACCTCGACACCGGCATGAATCGGCTCGGCCTGCGTACCGCGGACGTCGCCGCGCTCGCGAAGCGCAAGGACTTGCTCGACGCGCTGACGCTCGACTTCGTCATGACGCACTTGGCCTGTGCTGACGAGCCCGAGCATCCGCTGAACGCCGAGCAGCTCGCGCGGTTCGAGCAGCTGCGCGGGCTCCTGCCGCACGCTCGAACCTCGATCGGCAACTCGGCCGGCACGCTGCTCGACGCCGCGCATAGAGGCGACCTCGCGCGGCCCGGCATCGCGCTCTACGGCGGCAACCCGTTCAGCGATCGGCCGAACCCGATGGAGGCCGTCGCTGCGCTGACGGCGCCGATTCTTCAGCTCCACGACGTCACCGAGCCCGAGCCCGTCGGCTACGGCGCCACCTATGTCGCGAATCCGCCGGCGCGCATCGCGGTCGTCGGCATCGGCTACGCCGACGGCTATCCGCGCAATCTTGGCAACAACGGCACGGCGGCCGTGCAGGGCCGGCGCGTGCCCGTCGTCGGGCGCGTCTCGATGGACCTGATCTCGATCGACGTCGCCGCGTTGCCGCGCGAGGCGGTCGCCGTCGGCGACGCCGTCGAGCTCATCGGTCCCACGATCGGCGTCGACGAGGTCGCGACCGCGGCCGGGACGATCAGCTACGAGATCCTGACGGGGATGGGCCGCAGGCTCGTTCGCGAGTACATCGAAAGCGACTGAGCTTGAAGCCGGGGCGCCCGCTTCGGGTAGAATGGCGCCCGCGGAGCGCTACGATCGACGACAATAGCTCTGCCATCAGAGTCCACACGCGCCCGTAGCTCAGCTGGATAGAGCATCGGCCTACGAAGCCGGGGGTCGGGAGTTCGAATCTCTCCGGGCGCGCCACATACCCGTCCACGGCTGTCCAACGCTGTCCAAGTCCACTCGCGGCTATTCCGCTAGAAAGCTCGCGAAGTGGGTACACCGTTCGTGGGTGTACCAAACGGGCGCAGGAGTGTACCCGGCCACAGCACCGGCCTGCCGTCGCCAGCGATTGACAGGAGCCGCGCGGCCCAACATCTATATTTGTTCTTCGCTCTAGTCGGAGAGCATTGCGGCCCTGCGTGCATCGATTGAATGGTGCCGGACGACGACTTCCGGGATGTCGGTAAACAACTCTCCCGAGATGGCCTTGCCCTTCAAGCTGTGATCGAAGAAGTTCAACACGACGATGTTCGTGATGTCGATCATTCTCATACCGTCGATGGGCCCCGTGTATCCGAGTGTCTTGAATAGGGGCCATACGTACGTGAAATCAGTAAAATCGAAATGTGTCGCGCCCTTGACGCCATAGTCCCAAAAGTCATGCGTGGGCGGTAAGTAAGCGAAATCGTTCCCGCCTTGATGCTCCTCGTGATAGAGCATCAGAAAAGGTGCCGAGACCGCCTGATTCCAACGACGACCGAATTGCGTGCCATCCAGATTCGCACCCGCCTTACACCGTTTGTCGATCTTGCAGAATTCTCCGGCTGCTCCGCCGCCATACGACATGCCGAAAACACCGAAGCCGCCCGTGTCGATCGATTCCGAAAACCCGGCGACCGGCGCCTGCAAGTCTCCAAGCGTATCGGCGATGAACTGAATATCTTCGACCCAGTATTGAAGCAGGGAATTCTGCGCAAAGTAGTCGTAGAGGAAATAGTCTTCGAGCAGATCTTCGGAGATGAAATGTCGGTAGGCGTTGAACTCTTCCCTCGCGACCGCCTTACTTAGAAAAGCTTTTCTGTCGCGCTCGTCCAGAGCGAAGTACTGCTCGGCCAGCGGTGAAAGAACTTCCTTGACTGCCGAAATCTCGTCCAGGTCGTGGGACGCTTCGTAAATCGTGCCGACCACACCTCGAAACAGTTCAGCACGCGGCAGATCCATGTCGCTCGGGTACTCACTGATCCTCGTGACCGTTCCTGCACTACTGAGGTTTACCTTCGCCGATTGATACGGGTGAGCGATGCTGAAGATCACGTACCCGTGGCTTGCTAAATGCTCCATCAACAATTGGTTCTGACCCGTGAAGCCGAGCTCCAGTGCGTGATTGAACAACAGCACCGGGAACGGCCCATGATCCGGCGCCGCAACGGGTGCATGCACATGAGAGTGTGTGGGGATGTGTCTGAGATACCCGAACAAGAAGCTTTGCTGCGTGTAGGCGCCCTCGTAGAGCTCCTGAAAGAGCGTCCGAACAGGGAAGCTGCCCGATGCACTATTTGCCGCAGGCGCCGGATACCAAACCTCGACATAGAGCTCGCGGTTACGTGTAGGTGAGTATCGTTCCTTCCTCGAGTTATCCGTAATGGAATACTCGAATGTTCCTACACCGTACGGACCCGAGGGTTCCGGTAACGAAAAGATGGGCAATTCGTGGGTCAAAACAGCTGACGCGATGATCAGCGAAAACAGCGGCAGGGCACCGAGCGCACGCCAAACGGGTCTTGTTTCGTTCTTCTTCAGCGACACCAGCATTAGCGCGGCAAAGCCGACGTAGGCCGGAATCATCTGCCAGCGAAAGCCTTCAGTGACCACGCCCAACACCATCATGCCGAGCCCGACGACAGCGATGGTCGAATAGGCCAATCGAGGATGAATGGGCCCAACAAGCAGCCTGACTATGCCGACCGCGAGCACCAACAAGAATAGGACTTCAAAGAACTGCAACGGGCATCTCCTCGCTTCGCCACGACCCTTACGATGAACA
Source organism: uncultured Gammaproteobacteria bacterium (assembly GCA_963714705.1). GTDB lineage: Bacteria > Pseudomonadota > Gammaproteobacteria > Steroidobacterales > Rariloculaceae > FEN-1219. The sequence continues at coordinate 415,791 of CAVQPJ010000013.1, read as the reverse complement.
CTACGAACGGGCGGCGAGGAAAATACAGATGACGGTGATTCGAAGCGGAGTATGCGTTTCGGCGTAAGCAGATGCGCCCGCAACGCGTCACGCGAACCGTGCGGGTGGCTTCCTTCTTGAATGATCGGTGCATGCGTTCGTGCCGGCCGTTTTGCTGGGGGTTCCCGGGCTTGATGCGCTGGATCTGGATCCCGACTCGCAGCCACCAGACGGCGAGCGTGGAGCGTCCGAAGAGGGCATTGCCGGAGGCAAAGGGCGCTCGATCTGAAACGGCAGCTTGTTGGCGTGTCGATAGTAGCGGCCAGCGCCGGGCACCGGCCTGCTTCGCCACTTCGGCACCCGGCATTGCGGGAGTTGGCCGCCGCGGTGTCCCTGGGGCCGGGTGGTGGCAGTAACTCTGTTCCATCCCCAGCGTTTCTCACTATCATTCGGTTTGATTTCCGTTTGGAGGGGGTCCCATGCACCGTCTGACTGCCACTACTCCGGTTCTCGCCGCCGCCGCGCTGCTCAGCGGCTCCGCATTCGCCCACCACAGCATGTCGATGTTCGACATGTCGAAAGTGGAGGTGATCGAAGGCAAGATCGCGAGGCTCGAGTGGACGAACCCGCACATGTACCTGGCCATCGAAACCACGGGGCCGGACGGCAAACCTGCGCTCGTCGAAGGCGAAGGCCTCGGCATCACACAGGCGCTGGTCGACGGTTTGAAGCGCGAGGACCTGCCGCCCGGCACTCCGGTCGTCGTCCGCGTCAATCCGAATCGCAGCGGCTGGGGCAAACAGGTGCGCATCCTCGACGTCACGACTCAAGACGGCGAGATTCATCCGTTCTACGCGGCCAACACGCGCACGCGAGTGTTGACGCCAGCGACGAGCATCGCGGGACACTGGGCGCCGAACCGCGCCTCGACCGGTGCCGCGTTCGGGGCGATGGCGGCTTTCCCGCTGAACGCCGACGCAAAGGCCGTTCAGGCGAAGGACCTTGGCGACGGTCTCTGCTACGTCGAGCCGGCCCCGTTCGGCGCCATACTCGACGAGCTGCGTACGATCGACGTCGGCGAGAACGAAGTCGTGATGAGGTTCGACAACACTGGCGACCAGTTCGAGCGCATCGTCCACATGACCGCCACGCATCCGGACAACTTATTGCCTACGCAGCACGGCCACTCCATCGGCAGGTGGGACGGCGACACGCTCGTCGTCGACACCGTCGCCTTCACGCCCGACCTGTCCGGCCTCGGTGCAAGCGTGCCGTCGGGCCCGGCCAAGCACACCGTCGAGCGATTCGTGCTGACTCCGGACAAGGTGCGCCTGCGCTACGAGATCACCGTGGAAGACCCCATGTATCTCACGGCGCCGGCCATGTTGACGCAGCAATGGGAGCACCGCCCCGATCTCGAGTTCTCGCAGGACTCGGATACGTGCGATCCGGGCGCGAGAGACAAATACAAACAAGCGTTTTAGCGACTCGTCGGAGCGCGGCGAGCTTGCCGGCGGCGCCTTCACGCTGCGTCAGCGAATGGCGAGCGGGCGCAGCGGCGAGCCGGTCGCGCCCTTGAAGCGGATAGGCGTCGCCATGAACAGGAACTCGTAGGTGCGTGCCGCGGCGAGCTCTTCGAACGTCAGGTTCTCGATGTTGAAGATCCCGTTCTTCATCATCAGCTCCTGGTGCACGGGAATCACGAGCCCGTTCGTCGGGTTCGGCGATACTTCGGTGGCGAAGGTGTCGCTGCCTGTCACGGTCACCTTGTGCTCTACGAGCCAATGCGCGACCTCGAGACCGATGCCCGGGATCGCATCGGCGTTGTATTGCGCCGGAGTGCTCCACAGCTGCGCCCAGCCATAACGGAACAACACGGCGTCGCCTGGCGCGATCGAGCTCTCCGCAATGCCCTGGCGGGCGAGCGCGCCACGCACGTCGGCAAGAGTCACCTCGTAGCCTCCCTCGAGGTGCTGCACGTTCTTGTAGCCCGGCAGGTCGACGAGCACGCCGCGAGTGATGATCGGCTTGACGTGCTCGATGCCGAGCTCTCTTAAACCGGTGCCAGCGTTCATCTCGGCCGTCGTGTAGCCGTTGTAGAACACGCGGTGCAGCGAGCCGTCGGCGAAGCGAAGCTCGCTGCCGATGTGGCCGAGGCCGTCGAACTGCGTACCGACTTGCCCCACTTCGGTCGCGAGAAAGTCGTCGTTGTAAAGCACACGGTTGCTACCGGTCGGCTCGATCGCGGGGACCAGGCGCAGCGCGAAATCGCGCGTTCCGCCGAGCGGCATACCGCGCTCGTAGACCTGGCCGATCTCGAACACACGCCCCGTCTTGACGAGTCGCATCGCGGCGACGATTTTCTCCGGCGTGATCCGGTTGGAGGCGCCGGCTTGATCCGTGGGGCCCCATTCCGCGTTCGGCCACCATGGGCCTGCCTCACGCGTCTGTGCGGTGGCCGTCAAGGACAAGAAGGCGGTGGCGAGCAGCGCTGCGGTTCTCATTCGGCGCTCCTTCGATTGGGTTTGGCCCAGGCCATGCAGCAGCGAATCATTGCCCCGGGGCGACGACGTTGTCGTGGGAGGTGACCGTCCCCGAACAGGGCTTGTGTTGTCGGCCGTCTCAGGTTCTGCTGACCATTGGGCGCGCGGGATTTCGAGTGCAGGTAGGCAAGGATAACCATTGCAGTCTTGCACCGACGACGTGCGCGGATCCTTGATCTGAAAGAGCTCGATCAGCTGCGGAAAGACTGCTGTCTCCTCGGACGCACGAGGCACCGGAACCTTGGCAAGCCCTGTCTTATCGAAAGCCGGGACACAATGCGGAACACAGCCCTGGAGCCCGCACCGTCGCTGGGCTGGGGAACACTCCGGGCGCGCCAATTTCAGCGAGTTAGACGTGAGCCGTCAGCGACCGGTCATCAGCGCGGTCAGCGGCTCCTTGACGGCTTGCGCCCAGATCTCGTAGCCCTTGGCCGAAGGATGCAGCAGATCGCTCATCACGTCCGCGGGAATCGTCCCGTCGGGCGCGACGAACTGCGCCCCGATGTCGAGGTAATGCACCCGCTTGCCGTCGTCGAGCTTGGCGATCGTCCGGTTGATCTCTGTGATCGTCGCGCGAACCGGATCGTTCGGCCGGCCGCGCGGGAACACTCCGAGCAGCAGGATCTTGGCTTGCGGAAAATCCTTCTGCAGCTCGAGGACGATGGCGCCGATGCCTTCCGCGATCTCGGCGGCCGTGTTCCGCAACGTGTTGTTCGTCCCGATCATCAGCATCACGGCGCGTGGGCTGAAACCCCGTCCTTCGCCGTTCTGCAGCCGGTAGAGAACGCCCTGCGTCGTGTCGCCCGCGATCCCGAAGTTCGCCACGTTCCATTGCCCAAAATGCTTGTCGAGGACGGGCTTGCCTGCGAAGGGGCCCTCGGCGTTGCGCCAGAAGTCCGTGATCGAGTCGCCCATGAACAGCACTTCGGCGCCGCCTTGTTTGGCGACCTCCAGATTCGCTTGATGCTTCGCCTGAAACTGCGGTGTGAGGCTCGGCAGGATCGCCGTGTTCGGCACCGGTGGCCGTACCTCGAGCAGCCCGGGGTACTTCTGCACGACGTTGCGGGTTGCGGCATCGGCCGACGCGAGGAATTTGGCGAAGGCGTCGCGCGCGATTTGGATCTCGGCGGTGCTCGGGCGTGGAATCGCCACGGCGGCGGGCACGGCCGCGGGCACGGGTGAGGCCTGCGGCGACTGAGCTTGCGCGGCTTGCGCCTGCGCGCCATTCGGGGCGGCGGCGATGAGCAGCGCGGCAATCAGTACCTGAAACGTGCGTGCGACGCGAACGTCGTCGAGATGACGCATGACGGAAGTCCCCCTCGTTGGTTTTTCGGCGCTGTTATTCTGCGCCTACTTCGAATGCAGGGGTAGAACTTGGGGGGCCAGCTTACTTTCTGACGGGGTTGCTACCGGTCTGTAAAGCGTGGAGCTCCTCGGCCAGGATCGGGATGCCGAGATTGCACGCTTGCATCCCCTGCGCGACGCAGATCTTCAGAACTTCCATGATCTCTTCCACCGTCGCGCCAAGCTTCAGCGCCGACAGAATGTGCCGGCGCGTGCCGGGCGCGTACATATGAGTGATCGACGCGTCGACGGCGATGCTCAGAAGCTCCGCCAGCTTGGGCGAGAGCACGCCGCTGGCATACACCGGGATGCTCGCGGCGATGATGGCTTCGGTCCACTTGGGATCGATCTCGAAGAACGCGTCCCAGCCCGTATTCCATTGCCCAGCGGATTTCATTCTGTCGCAGACCGGCGTTTGCGCCTTTTTCGGCGTTGCCTTCGCACCGGCCGCCTTCGCCTCTTCCAACAAGATGGGTGCACCGAGGCTGCACGTGTGGATCGAGAGCAAACCCGCGATCTTGAGAATCATCAGGATCTCGTCGCGAGACGCCCCGGCTCCGAGTGCGCCGCGAATGTGGCGGCGAGTTGCCTCTGGACTCAAGTTCGTACAGGCAGCACTCACCGCGAGGCTGATGAGCTCGACTTCCTTGCGCGGCAGCACGCCGCTGGTCCACGGGTCCTGGGACATCTTGAGGCATTGCTCGGCCCAGTCCGGTTCCCATTCGCGAAGCTGGGCGAGCGCGGGGTTATCCCACGGCCCGGTTGATTGATTGTCCACTGGTCGACTGTTGCCGGATGCTCTCGTCACTCTACTGTCTCCTCGACGGCCACCAGGATTCTCCCGTCGGCGCGTCAGATCATTCGGTCGCCGTTGCCGTTGCCCCGCCTGGCGCATCGCCCGGCAATTCTAAACCGGGCGGCGATTTCGCCCAGGGGAAGCCCCGCAGCGCGAGGTCATAGCCCACGTCATAGAGTTGGCGCATGTAGGCATTATCGAACTCGCCTGTGTGGGGGACGTTGAACGTAGGCGGAATGAACGCGAGGTTGAAGTCGACGCCATCGCGCTCCGCCGTGGCGTAGATGCGGAACAGGTCACCGATGCCCTGAGTGTGAATCAGCGAGGACACGGCGCGCCCGGCGATGTTCATCGTTCGGCGCTCGACCTGCGCCCAGTCGGGGTCCAAGCGTGCGTTGCGGATCACATAGAGCGTGCGCTCCCGGTTGACCCCGATGGCCGCGGACTGCTCGTTGACGCGGATCGAAACGGGATACGCGAACACCTGCGCCATCGTGCCACCGTCAACGTGCATTTCCTGGTAGCGCTGCCCGTCGACTTCCACGTCGATCATCACGGGGGGGAAGCCCACCGGAATGGAAGCGGAAGCCATCATGACGCTCACGAACAGCTCCAATGCCTCGGGAGTGCCGTAGGTCGCGATCTTGCCCATGTCCCAGATGATGGCGCGCCGCGCGTCCATGTCGGCGGTGCCAACCAATAGGAAACGCCCCTTCGCGTACTCGGCAGCGACTTCTTTCAGGAGGTCCGCCGTCACCAACCTGCGCGTGAGCGCCCAAAGCGGCGCGTTGTCCGCCATGGCATCGCTGAAGACACCGCCGATCAAGCTGCGTGGCTCGAGCACGTCCTTCGCCGAAATGGTGGTGTAGACCTCCGTCAGCGTCGCATCGTACTTTTCACCCACAAACGCGAGGGGCGCAATCAACGCGCCGGTGCTGATGCCGGTGACGAGCTTGAACTCGGGCCGTGTTCCGGCGGCCGTCCAGCCGTTGAGCAAGCCCGCTGTGTAGGCACCCTTGTCGCCACCGCCGGAAATGGCCAGATAGGCCGCGGGAGGCAACGGCCCGGTTTGCCCCTGCGTGGCCCGGTATTCCTGCTCCAAGCGCAGCGAATCGATGCCGACCTTCGCGAGGTCGCGCATGTCGCCGCCCGCGACGTAACGCACGCCCGGCATTCCCGGGATCTCGGCCCTCGCGCTCAACTCGGAAGGTACGGCCTCGAGCCGTTCGGGCGCCGACGCACACGCCTGAACGAGCAGAAGCGTAGCCGCGCACAGGACGCTGCTTGGCAGCCGGTTCATTGAGTGTCCCCTCGGGTAATAGGGTGGTTCTTCGCTTGCCACGGCCAGTGCCCTTCCATCTCGAGCGCCAGCGTCCAGCTCAATAGGGTCCGCACGATGACCAGCAGCCCGAGCACGGCGACGTTCATCAGCGTGAGCTCCAAAGCCACCGTTCGGATCACGTCCGCCGCGACGAGCAGGGTGAGTCCCATCAGCAGCGGCCGGCCCAGCTCCACTTTGTAGCTCTCGTATGCCCCGGTCTTTTTCAGTTGAAACAGGTAGCGCACGGTTCCGCGCGTGATCGCAAGGAGGACGACGCCTCCCACGATCACCGACACGGCGAACACCTCGATCCCGAGCGCACACCATTCGATGATGCGATGGATCACGTCGATGATTTCGGTGCTCATTGTTATCTGCTCGAGCGCCTAGCCGCCGCTCGCTTTGCCGCTGATGGCCCGGGCCTCCGTCTCGCGATACGCTTTCTCGGCGTCGATCGCGTCATCGCCGGCCTTCTTCAGGTTGCCACCCTCCAACGTCTCCGCGGCGGCAAGCAGCGATTGCTCCGCTCGAGTCCAATCCTTTGCAGCGTATTTCTCGGCTTCCGCTGTTTGTGCTGCCGCACGGGCCGTCAACGCATTCGCAAACGTGATTTGCGCCAATTTCGCGGCTTCGACGGAGCGCGAGAAGAATCCCTTGGCCTTTTCCAGATCTTCACGCACCCTCTCGAGGTCTTTCCCCTTGGCCAGCGTGTCACCCGCGCTGAGGTAAAGCTCTAGGCCCTCTGCGTATCCCGCGGGGGCGAGGATCTTCGCATTCAGCTCGTCCGCTTGTTTCTTGACGGCGTCCGTTTCGCCGAAGAACTGGTTTCTGATGTCTTGCTGGCTTTGGGCGATCGCCACCCCGCAAAGGAATAGCGACGCGATCAAGAACGCAAACTGTTTGGTGGTGTTCATGGTCCTGCCTCTTTTGTGTGGTGCGCAAATGCGCGGGACGAGTTGAAGGGTGACGCAAGAGCGGTCGCGCAGTACCTCGTAAGTTTTCGAGGGAGGCAGACGAAAACTACGAGCGCATGGGTTGGGTCAGGCTTCGCCTACTGGTTGCCGATATCCACGTTCATGTAGAGCAACCAGCCGCTGTAGCCCCAGTCGAGCGCGCCGCGGAATCCACTGCCGCCCTCGCTTGCGTCGATGTCCATCGCCACGTCGTTGTAGGCAAGGCCGACGGCAAACCGCTTGCCGAAGCCATAGTCTGCCGCGACATTGAAGTCGTTCAGGTGACCCGACACGTCGCCCGTGTCGATTCCGAACACTTCGAGTGAGCCGCGCAGCTTGATTCGATCCGTGACGGCGTATTGGCCGCGTACGCCGATCACCGGAAGCGGTGCCGTTAGGGTCTCCGACTGGACGCTGCCGAGCGTGGCCTGACTGAGGCTCAGTTCGGTTTGCGAGACGTACAGTCCGGCCGTGAAACCCACAAACCCGCGCTCCTTGATGATCGGAGCAAATGTGTAAGCGGCCTTCGCGATGTCGAGATTCTGCGTGGAATTCACCACGGTGTTGATCGCGAACGTCCGATCGCCGAAGTTGATCGTCTCGTCGATCGTCCGCGTGCCGTCGCGGCTGAAGTTGAACAGGGAGAAGTCCAAGCGATTGCGCCGGCTGAGCCACCAATGGCCGTCGATACGCGCGATGGTCGTCGAGCTCTGAAGGCCCAGATCGTCCTCTAGGTTGAGATCCGTGCCTTGTCCGGCGTCGTTGTCGACGCGCGCCTCGGTTGCGGGCCTGGTGATGAACGCACCGAGCGAAATTGCGGCGCGCTCTCGCTGTGCCGGTTCTTGCGCGAGCAGCGTCGCGGATGCGGACAGCGCGCCAATCCCGACCGCCGACACGAGGGCCCGCGCTGCAATCGTCGTCATGTTTATCATTCCTGTGTGAAGGTCATGCGCCCCTTCTGCGACCCCGGGGGGAGAGCAGGTCGCAGAAGGGGACTTCGACAAACTGTGGCTGACGGAGTATCAAGGCCGCCCATCGCGCGAATACGACGAGCGGACTGTTTTCACCGCCTCGCTGCCGCGGCCTTCTTCGTCGGCGCGGTCGGTATCGGGTGCGAATCGGACATTGCGTGCTGGGAGCTCTTCTTTCCGTCGGTCTCCCAAACCATGAAGCCGCGCCCGTCTCCCTGGGTGTTCGGCGGCATGCCGAGGTTCTTCAGCGTCTCCTCGACACTGTCGTACCAGACGCCGATCTTCATGATCTTGCGCGCTTCTTCCGCCGTCGCGACTTTGCGACCGAACCGCTCGGAGAGATTCGCGATGGCCTCGATCTGCTTGACCGTGGTCATGCGCTCGCGCTTGGCGTTCCAGAGATTGTCCTCGATGCCGACGCGCACATGCTGGCCCAGGATCAGCGCCAGCGGCTCGGCCACCGCAGCGACCCGCATTCCTGCCCAGAAGGTGACGATGGCACCCTGAGGTTCGCGGCTCAGCCAGTGCATCCAATCGAACGGATTGTTGCCGCACCCGCCGCCGCCGTACGTCGTGATGTTGGTGTTCAGGGGACCCATGTACACGCCGCGGCGGATCAGCCGCTCCACGATCTCGAGCTGGTGAACGTGCGCCAGCGTGAAATAGGGCTGAATCCCGTTCTTTCGCAGACGCTTCAGGTGCTCGAGGTAAAACGCAGGGCCAGCGTCGGTGAACATGCCGGCGTACTGCTCGATGACTTTCGGATCCTCCATGTGCGTCCCTTTGACGTCATCCGGGCCCCACATTTGCGTGATGTCCATCATGCAGGTGCCGATGGCCACCGTGACGGTCTCCGGCTTCGGCTCCAGCTCCGCGAGCATGTGGCGCGTGTCGTAGTCGAGCCACTCGGCCTTCGCGCCGTCGCTCTTGGGAGAGAAGGCGATCGAGCCGCCGACCTGCATGATCATCTTGGGCACGGCCTTCTTGAGGCGCCCGAGCATGTAGTTGTAGTGCTCGATGTCCGCGGATAGGTGCCCGGTTTCGGGGTCACGGACGTGCACGTGCAAGACCGTGGCGCCGGCGTTGAAGCAATCCACCGCTGCCTGGACCTGTTCGTCCCAAGTAACGGCGATGTCTTCCGCGTCGCCCGGCAGCCAGGTCGGCCCATACGGCGCGGCGCTGATGATCAGGGGTGTCATGTTCTCGGGATACAGCGAGTCGTCTGTGTAACGCATGTTCTTTCTCCTTAATCTGGTTTACGAGCATCGGAAATTGAGATGAATCGGCGACCGGCGAGAACTTCGTCCACGGCTAACAAGAGATCGGTGGCGATCGCCCGCTTCAGAACGACGCCGTCCGCACCTGCTGCCACGGCCGAGCGCAGGACGCTCGGCTCGTCGTGGACGCTGAGCAGCAGCACCTTCGCTCCTGGAGCCCGTGCACGCAGCTCGCGCATCAGGCCCACGACGTCGCCCCCACCGAGAGAAAGGTCCACGACCACTACGGCTGGCCGCAGCAGCCCGGCCCCTTCTATCAACGACTTTTCGTCGGCCACCAGAAAGACGCTGTTGAAAGTCGTCTCGAGCAGCCCCCGAATGCTTTCGCTCAGACCGTGGTGACGGTCCGCCAACAAAACGCAGTCCGAAAGTGGTTTGCTCATTGCACGCTTCGCACACGCCAGGTCGTCCTATACGTTTCGCGTACCGCGGAGGCAGCAGCGGTAAGCAGGTTTCATTCCCCCGCCAGGGCAGTGGCCGGAGTCGGAGTCGTCGCAACGGTCAACGACGGTATGGCTGCAACAGCAGGTGCTGCTGCAACGAGAGTTGCTGCTACCGGCGCTGCCGCAGGTGCAGCAGCGGGCGTCGCGACCGGCGTGAGCGCAGGCGCTGCCGCAACGGGTGTTGCTACGGGCGCAGGTGCAGGCGCAGGTGCAGGCGCAGGGGCGGGCGTCGCGACGGGCACCACAGCAGGCGCTGCCGCAACGGGTGTCGCTACGGGCGCAGCTGCAGGTGGAGCGGCGGGCGTTGCGACCGGCACGACGGCAGGTGCTGCCGCAACGGGTGTTGCCACGGGCGCAGCCGCAGGTGCAACGGTGGGCGTCGCGACGGGCACGACAGGCGCTGCCGGAGCGGGTATGACCACCGGCGCAGCCGCAGGTGCAGCAGCGGGCGTCGCGACCGGCACGGCAGCAGGTGCTGCCGGAGCGGGTATCGCTACCGGCTCAGCTACGGGTGTAGCAGCAGCGGGCGCCTGCGCAAGTTCTTGAGATCGGACATCGGTTGCGGTCGCTAGGAGCGTCGCGATCGACGTTGCCACGAGGAATCGGTATTGAGGTCTCATGATGTTTCCGCCCTAAATTTGTGTGAGCGCGTTGCTGGTCTCTCACCCCCGTCCGCGCACTCCGGGGTGAGTAGAAGGGTGACGCATGGGCTGCCGCCTGATACCTCGTAAGGTTTCCAGGGAAGCGGGCGAAAACTACTAGAAGAACTACCAGGGGAACGGTCGCTCGGGGGTTAGGGATGTCGTTATCGATAGCGATTCGGCGATCGCGACGCGCTGCTCTCTGCCGGCGGCTAACGACTGCGCGCGCAGGAGGCGCGAGCGGCGACGGGACGATTCAGGTCAATATTGTTGAGTGGCGAGCATGCCGAGCGCTGTCAGCTTGGCGAGTATCGCGGGCTCATAGTGCCGGCCTAGGGGTACGACCCGCATGCCGTACTGCGGGTGTTGCACCTTCAGCATTGCACCGGACTCGCAGGCCCAGGTGAACACGAGGCCCTGGATCACCACTCTGCCCGTGAGCGGCAAGTGTTCTTCTTGATCCGCTATGGAGGCGTTCATCACGGTTGTGCTCCTCTCAAGTGAGCCGATTCGCGAAGGGCCCCACCACAGTTACAGCGTGAGCTGGAGGCGCACATTGAAAAAGCGGCTCGTGCCGCTCAGGTTGAAGCGATCGAGCTCGCCGTAGCCGTAGGCGAACTCGAGGCGCATGAAATCCGACAGATACCAGTTGACCATCGGTGTAAGCCGCCCGAAGCGGCCGCCGCGCAACGTGCCGGCATCGAGGTCCACGTCCGAGTAGTGCAGCAAGAGCTCGATCGCGCCCGGCCCGCCCTGGCCCACGGGCCGTGCCGGCGACACGCCCAAGAAATACGCACCCGAGGGCTTGTACGCTCGCGTCTCGCCGGTCACGTTCCAAGCCACGAACACCTCGCCGCCGTTGAACGTCGGATCTCCGGTCGACTCGGAGTCGACGTCCTGAAGAAAGAGCTCGCCGCCGAGCACGAGCGGCCCCGACCGGTAATAGGCTTCGAGCCCTCGCGTGTGTGAACGCTCGGCATCGAACATGTCCGTATCGACGACATAAGGTGCCTGGAACGACCCCGGACGCGCGCGCAAGCGCAGCTGGCCGTCCTCGGGCTTGCCGCGACGCAGGCTCACGCCGAGATGCAGGAGCGTGTGCGCGAGGTCCGAGCGGATCGGCAGCCACGATACGCGCGCGACCTGTTGGTGCTCGTAGGTCGAGAACGACTCGTCACTCGAATACGTATCGCCGTACCACCCGAGGGTCCAGTTCAGGCCGCTCTTCGGCAGATAGCCGAGCCATTTCACTCCGTCCGCGAGAATCGGAATCATCGCGTCGCTGACGGGCGCGCGCTCGTGCCCCCAGGCTTGGGTGCCCACCATGACCTTGTTCAGCGAGAAGCCTTCCTTGCTGCGGCCGATGAAAACCTGGCTCGAGCCCTTCGGCAAGTCGACCATGACGCCGGTCTGGCGCCACACCCAGCGCTCGGCGGCCCCGTCGTACATGATGCCGGTCGACCATGTCACGCTGCGCTTTTCGAACTTCCCCAACCGCCCGTTGAACAAGAGGCGAAAGTCACGCAGTTTCGCGCCGTCCGCGAAGTCAACCTGCTGCTTGCTGACATCGTCCTGCGAATACGCGGCATAGTCGTACAGAAGTGCGCCGCCGAACCGAAGCGTCGAGACCGGCCCTTCGAACTCGTTCCACTTGACGAACTGGCGAGCGGGGGCGTCCGCGTCGCTCTCACCGGCCGCCATGGGGGAGGTTAGGGCCGCCTCGGCCGGCGTTGCACTGGCCGAGGGCGCCTGCGGCTCTTGCGCGCGGCTGACCTGCGGCGCCGTCAGCGCCGCGGTCAGCGCGAGCAGTACGAATGCAACGTTGTGCTGCTGACGAAGGCTCATGCATCACCGATGCTGGTGAATCCGCCGGTGCGCCGCGCGCGCCGTTAGAACTTCCAGGCGAAGTCGACCGCGAACACGTCTTGCTCGAGGTCGTCGGCGCGATCGAGAGCGAGCTCGCGTATGCCGTACGAGGCCTTGAGCACCGACGTATCGCTCATGTCCCAGCGAAGCCCCACGGCGTACGTCAGCGAATTCAGCGTGCTCTCGTACGTGTCGTAGAACGACGTGCACATGTAGCCCCACCAGGGATCCCACCAGCATCCCGTATCGGCCGGGCCGTCCTGGATGTTCGAATCGACTACGACCCAGCCGTACCCGACTTCGGCGTACGGCGTGAACGATCTGTCGAGCAGGTTGAAGGTGGCCTTGAACTCGCTGAACCAGATGTCGAGCTCCGCATCGACTTGGATGACGGTGTTTCCCGGCCCATCGAGCGGAAATTCGGCGAGGTAGTCCGGATCGCTCCAGGAGAACTCGCCACTGAGCTGAAAATGCTCGTTGAGGTTGTACGCGGCGAAGAAGCCCCACGCGATCTCGCCCTCGACGTCGATCGACGAGCCGCCTTCGCCCGTGACGAACTCGTGAGACATGTCCATGAGCTTGACGCCGGCTTCCCACGTGCCGGTGCGGTCGGCGCTCTGTGCCGCGGCGATGCCCGGCAAGCTCAACAACAGAATCAACGGTAACGTGCGCATCGGAGTGCTTCCTGTTGATCAGTAGTTGTAGTAGAGCTGTTGCAGCTGATCCGGCGTATGCGGCGTCAGCAACGCGAGCATCAGCAGGATCCGCGCCTTCTGCGGATTCAGCTCATCCGAGGCAATGAGCCCGAGCTCGTCGTCGTTGAGCTCCACGTTGCGGCCGACCGAGCCCGTCGTCACGCGCGAGCTGCGCACGACCGGCACGCCGCTCTTCGCAACCTTCGATGCGGCCTGCACCGAGGCCGCGTTCATGTTGCCGTTGCCCACCCCTGCGATGACGATGCCTTTCGCGCCGCGCTCGGCCGCGGAAGTGATCGCATCGGCCGGCATGTCCGCGTAGGCGTAGACGATGTCGACGCGCGGCAACGTGGTCACGCGCGAGATGTCGAACTCACTGCGCGTCGTGTGCCGCCACGCCGGGATGTTGTACCAGTCGTTGTTGCCGTAGCTCGCGATACCGACCAACCCGCGCACGGGCGACAGGAACGTCTGCACCGCCGTCGTGCTCGTCTTCGTCAGCGAGTGCGCGGCGTGGATCCAGTCGTTCATGACGACCATGACGCCGCGGTTCTTGGCGGCCGGGTCGACGGCGACGCCGATCGCGTTGTAGAGGTTCAGCGGGCCGTCGGCGCTCACGGCGGTCGACGGACGCATCGAGCCGACCAGCACGACGGGCTCGTCGCTCTTGACGACGAGGTTCAAGAAGAACGCCGTCTCCTCCAACGTGTCCGTGCCGTGCGTGATCACGATGCCGTCGACGTCGGGCGACGGCAACAGCTCGTTGATGCGCTTGGCAACCTTCAGCATGATCTCGAACGACATGTCCTGCGAGCCGATGTTGGCGATCTGCTCGCCCTTGATGTTGGCGAGATCCGTCGCACCCGGGACCGCCTTCAACATCGCGTCGATCGTCACGGCGCCGGAGCTGTACCCGGCCTGCGTGCCGCTCGCGGCGGCGCCGGCGATCGTGCCGCCCGTGGCGAGGATGACGATGTTCGGTTTTCTTGGTTGCTGTGCGGCGGCTTGTGCCGCGACGACGAGGGCGAGCACGCCCAACGTGGACGAGAGGCCATTGATCAAGCGCATGTCTTTCTCCTGGCTGGCGTGCGCGGACACGCTATGGTTCGTTATTGCTGGTAGAGGCTTCGATCGAGGGGGGTCTTTTTCACGAGACGCTCCTCGAGTCGGGGGGACGAGCTAAAGGGTGACGCAAGGGCGTCCACCGAGTACCTCGTAAGATTTCGAGGGGACTAGGCGAAAACTACGAGTGCATCGGCCGCGTCAGGGCTCGACGATGCCGTGTTTGATCGCGAAGTGGATCAGATCGCTGCTCGTCTTGGCGCCCAGCGTTTCCATCATCCGGTATTTGTGGAACTCCACCGTCCGCTGCGAGATATCGAGCTTCTGCGCTATCTGCTTGGCCGAGAGCCCCTCGGCGAGGAGACGCAGGATTTCCCGCTGGCGCAACGTGAGCGATGCCGCCTGGTCGACGACCTGCGCCGGGCCACGCCGCATCGCGTCCAGCACTTCCCCTGCCAGTATCGGAGTAATGAATGTGCGGCCCTCGAGCGCGGCCCGCACCGCCATGATCAGCTCTTCCGGCGCCGAGTGTTTCAGGACGAAGCCGAACGCACCCGCCGCCAGAGCCCTGCGTGCATAGACGACGTCCCGGTGCATCGTCAGGAAAATCATCCGAACGCCCGGATCGATTTTCTTCAACTCCTCCAGCGCCTCGATTCCGTTCAGGTTGGGCATCGTGATGTCCGACACGATGACATCGGGCCGTAGCGTCTTCGCGGCGGCGATCAGCGCACGTCCATCCTCCACGACGCCGACGAGGTCGAACTCCGCGGTCAGGATTTTCTTCAGGCCTTCTGCGACGAGGCGGTGGTCGTCGGCGAGCAGCACGCGAGCACGGATCATTTGGCAACCGCCGATAGGGGGACCCATGCGAGCACGGTCGTGCCACGCCCTTCCGCGCTGTCGATATCGACCGTCCCCTTCAGCAAATTCACCCGTTCCCTGATGCTTGCGAGCCCGAGGCTCGGCCGCTCGGCGCGCTTGCCAAAGTCGAAACCCTTGCCGTCGTCGCTGACCGCAAGCTGCAGTCCTCCATCAATCGGCGACACGGAGACTTCGACCGAGCTCGCGCCGGCATGTCGGACGACGTTGCGCAGTGCCTCCTGTGCGACACGGAACAGGCATAACGCCGTATCTTGAGGCAGTTTTTGGGGGATTTCGCTTGCGTTGAATTGCACAGTGATGGCTCCGGAACGAGTAACGCGCTCGCATTCGGCTTTCAGGGCCTCGACCAGGCCTAGATCCTCGATCACCGAAGGGTGCAATCGATACGAGAGCGCATGAACATCCTCGCTCAGTTTGATGAGTCCGTCACGGATCGAGCGGGTTACCTCGTCGGCAGATGCTCGGTGCGGGCCTTCGATTCGGGTTGCGTCGATCGCCAGCGCCGCCAGCCGCTGCGTGACGTCGTCGTGCAGCTCACGTGCGACTCTGCGTCGTTCGTTCTCGTGCACCATGAGCAGTCTTCCGCTCAACGACGCGGTCTCGCGTTCGGCGCGACGACGCCGGAGTCGCTGCCAGAACAGCCCTGCGATCAGCGCACTTTGCAGCAGCACGATCGTGACGCCGGCCGCCAAGTACGGTCGGTACTGCTCCCACGCCGTTGGCTCACGGAATCGCACGTCGCTGCCGGATGGCAGACTGGCCTCGCTGATACCCCAGCGCTGCAGCTCCCTCCAGTTGTAGACCGGGGGTCCCGGGCCCAGTGGCGGCGTCTTGATGGCGCCCGGCGACTCGCCGTGCAGTACGCGGATGGCAACGCCGGCGGCGCTGCGGCCGAGCTCCCGATCCGAGACGAGCCGGCCACCCAAGACGCCACGATCGACGTTGGAGGCAAACACGCCGAAGACAGGTGCATTGGCAGCGGCGTGAATGTCCTGGAGGCCGCGCGTCAAGGGACGCGGAACTCCCGCGGCGTCCACCACCAGTACCGCATAGAGGACGGCGGATCGCGGCGGCAACTCGGCGACGCGTCGCTTCATCTCTTCGAAGGTGAGCTCGTCGAACCAGCTGAACTCGATGCGGTTCATGAACGGCTGGAACTCGCGCAGTAACTCCTCTTTCCAGAACTTCTCGACCGGAGACGCGCCGACAACGACGGCCACGTGGGTTGTTTCCGGAAGCACATCGAGCATGTTCTGGACGAACCCGCGCACGTCGAGGCGGGTCGCAACGACTGTGTCTGCGTCCGTCAGCACATAACTCTCGACGGTTCGATCGTCCACCGCCGCATACAGTGTCGGGACGTCCGGGAAGAGACGTTGCCGCTGGCGCTGCGCAAAATTCGATGCGGGCCCGCCGATGGGCACGACGAGATCCGGCTTTCGCCCCACCAGAAGTGCCTGCAGATAGTCGACAAAGGGCGTGTCTTCCAGCGAGGCCCCGCCTGCGGCGGTCACGAGCGAAACCTCGATCAGGTCCACGGGTTGCCCGAGACTCCGAGTCAGCTCATCCCGGAAGGCCAATGAGAGGTCGCTGTAAGGAGCGAAGTCCTCGCCGTATGAATGCAGCAGAAGCACGCGCTTCGGTGTGTCGGCCGGTTGTGCCACGACGTTGAAGCCCGTCAGCAGCACTAGCACCGCAATAGCCCACAGGGGCCGGGAGTGTCGTCGGAGTGCAATCACAGCTGGACCCGCAAGGTCACACCGTACGTGCGCGGTGCTGACATGTACGACTGGTAGCTGGCGTCGTCGAAGAGGTTCAGCGCCGCGTCGATCTGCGTTAGCTTCTCGTCGAGTAGGTTGTCGACCCACAGCACGCATTCGTATCGCTCGCCGATTCTTGCGCCGAAGCGCATTCCCACGTCGAAACTGGATTTTTGAATCAGCCGGGGATCGGCGGAGAAGCTCGTGTTGTATTGGTCGTTCCACGACACATCGATCCGCGCGAATAATTCCCCCCAACTCACGGGCCGCTCGTGTTGCAGTGCGGCGGTAATCATCCACGGCGGCGCATCGATTGGATGTTCCCCGTTCAGGGCGCAGGAGCGCGGCACGCTGCCGTCTGGAACACGCCCCGCATAACACGCGCCAGTCGTGTTCGAAGCATAGGTGAGATCCGCGAAGGACACCCCCAGATCGAGCATGGTTCGGGCACCGAGAGTCGCCGAGCCCTCGACCTCGGCACCGTTGAGCTCCACGCGGTCGGCGTTGCCGACCAGGAGTTGGCCGGAAACGAAGGCAGCATCCTGATAGTCGTGGTATTCGGTGTGGAACGCGGCGACCCTTCCGCTCACCCGCCCGTTGGCAAGGAGCGCGCGCGCGCCGATCTCGAAGTGGTCGATGGTTTCGTTGCCGAACTCGCGCGCAGAAAGCGGCGCGTTGCCGAAGCCGGTATTGAAGCCGCCTGACTTTCCGCCTCGGGCCGCCGTCAGGTAGGTCAGCAGATCGTCGTTGATGCGGTACTGCGGTGTCAGAGACCAGGTGAGATAGTCGGTGTTGCGCGAAACCGTGCCGTTGACCGGCGCGCCGCTGGGGCTCACCGAAGGTGTCAGCAGGCTCGAAATCAGCGATACGCCCGGCAGCGTCACCGAGTTGTTGATCGATGCCTGCTTGTCTTCGGTCTGCCAGCGCAACTCGCCCGTCACGGATACCCGAGCGCCAAACGCCCAGGTGATCTGGCCAAACGCGCTGTGGTAGTCGGTGTCCACTCCGGAATCATGAATACCGAGCTGATCCGGCAGCGCCAGCGGGATGTTGAGCAGTGACTGCCAGAGCGGAATGAATGCGAGCGATCCGTTCGGGCCAAACATCGGCCGTTCGCCCCCCATGCCTCGTCGGTACTCGTTCGTGTAGTACGAGACACCGGTCAGCCAGACAAGGCGCGCCGTGTCGGCCGATGCCAGTCGCACTTCCTGCTGAACGCTCGTGCCCTGTTCGCTGTCGTGATAGAAGAGCAACGGCGTGAAGAGCTGCGCGAGATCATCTTCGCTGCGCTGGTCCTTGTAACGATCCCAGCCGGTCACGGAACTGAGCGTCCAGCCGTTTGCCAGCCGGTAACCGAGGTTCACCGTCAGATCTTCTGCCTCGAGATCGAGCTGGTTGGTCGCAATCGAGCACGTGGTTCTGTCGTGCGGAACGTTCTCCGGGCACGGCGCCACCGATTGCTGTTGCTGCAGCAGGCCGGCCACCGTGGTGGAGGGGGCTCCCGGAGCGAAATAGACATCGGACTCGCCCTGCGCATCCTGCTCCTCCAAGTAACCCGCAATCAGGCGCAGCTCGAGCTGCTCGTTCGGCGACCATGCCAACTGGCCGCGCGCCGTGGTCCGCGCCAGGTCGTTTCCGTCAGGTCCTCCCGGCAGCGCATTCCTGAACGAGAGCCCCTGGCCCGAGTGGGCTGCCGCGATGCTGCCGCCCAGGGTTTTCGAGAGCGGGCCGCTGACGCCGAGCTTCACTCTGCCCATACCCGTCGATCTCGAGGAATCGACGATTCCGCCGGTGAGCTCGGCATCGCCTCTGAATTGTCTGTCGGGCCTGCGAGTGTAGATGGAGACTACGCCGGCAGAGACGCTTCTACCGTAGAGGGAACTTTGCGGACCACTCAGGACTTCGATGTGATCCACATCGAGCAAGTCGCCGGTGCCGAGCAGCGAGCGCGACCGGTAAGCGCCGTCGACGAACAGCCCGACGGCGGGTTCGAACGTAGGGATGTTTCCCAGGCTGCCGACGCGGCGAATGCGCAGCGTGGTCGTCAGCGGGCTGACGCTGTGTTGCATATCCAGGGTCGGCATGGATGTCGCCACGCCTTCCAGGTCGTGGATACCTGCGTCGGCAAGCTCGATGTCCGTCAATGTCGACACGGACATCGGCACATCCTGCAGCGGCGCGGCGCGTTTTTGTGCGTACACCATTACCGTCTCGATCGCCGCTTGATCTTGTGCGACCGCTGCCGTCTGGGCGATGAAGAAGAGCGCAAAGCCCGCCGCGCACCCACGCACTCGCTCAACGCACTCAGGCCGAGCTTTCATTCTTCCGTGTGCCCGCACTTCGTTGCCAGAGAAGGTGCCCCAGGTTGTCATGCTTCGTCAATGGAAGCAGGGGCGCTGCTTCTGCGCAGAGCGACGTTCGACGTTGGCGGCGACGTTGCGGCCGCCGCCGCACCGCGCTACGGTGAAGGCTGGTGAGGTCGCGCGGTCCGGAGAGACGATGCTCGCATTCGTCGGTTGGCTGCTGTTGCTCGTGATCTGCTGGCCGCTCGCGCTGCTGGCGCTCGTGCTGTGGCCGATCGTTTGGCTGATCTCGCTGCCGTTCCGGCTGCTCGGTATCGCGTTCGATGCCGTGTTCGCGTTCTTGCGCGCCGTGCTGTTCTTACCGGCGCGAGTGCTCGGCCACCGCGACCGCTGAAGCAGCAGCCCGGTGCGGCGAGATCAGTGCGTCGAGCCGGCGCCTGGCCCGGTGTCGCGCGGCCAGCCTGTCGGCTGTGCGTCCGGGAGATTGAAGAGCACGGCTTGAATTTCTTGAATGTAGCCGCGCTTCACCGCGAAGAACTCTGCGACGAGCCGATCGTTCGAGGTGACGGCGCTCTGGCTCGCCGCTCCGCCCTTGATGCCGAAGCGCACGATCGACAGCACGATGCCGCGCTCCTCGTCGACGACGGGGTAGCGCCGATCCCAGATATTGCGATTCAAGAACCGCCCTTCGTCGAAGCCGCGCTGCGCCGATTGATACTCGCCGTTGCGGACGAGCCCCGTCGTTTGCAAGCCGTTCTCGTAGCGGCGCGCGTCGGGTAGCAGGCGAGCCGGGCGATACTCCGGCGTGCCGTTGGTCTGGAACGCCCGCCAATAGCCTTCGGCGGCGCCGATGAGGTCGTAGTACGAGTCGCGCTCGGCGACCCGAATCGATTGCGTGAGATCCGGCGAGACGGCCGTCAGTTGATCGGGGTCCCAGAGCCGGTCGGCGTTGCCCTCGTTGGCTCTGATCGTCTCGATCTCCGTGATCGCGCCGTTCAGCACTTTCAGGCGCACCATGTGCATCGTCTTCGAGCCGTCGGCGTTGCGAATCACGGTTTGCGTTCCCGTGTCGCCGCGGTCGGTGTTGACGATGTCGAAGCGGTAGACGGTAGCTTCCGCGCCGGCCCAGAACGTGTCGGCCAGCTTCTTCTCGGCGCCGTTGTCGGTGATGCGCGCCCGCGCCGCTTGCCGGAGGCGTGCGGCGTCGTTCGCGAAGAGGGCGGTGAAGTAGGCGTCGACAAAGCCCGTCAGGCAGGCGCGGTCGCACGCCGATTGCGCATCGGCTGGCGCCGTCGCGCCCGCCGCGAGTGCGGCGAGCGCAACGACTTTGGACCAGCTTCTCATGCGAAGCGCTCGAGGCTTACTGAGGATTCGGCTCGAGCCGGATGATGTTGCTCGGCTGACCCGGGAACTGGTTATCGACGGCGATGTAGAC
This sequence comes from uncultured Gammaproteobacteria bacterium, assembly GCA_963714705.1. GTDB lineage: Bacteria > Pseudomonadota > Gammaproteobacteria > Steroidobacterales > Rariloculaceae > FEN-1219. Next base: position 395,517 of record CAVQPJ010000013.1, on the reverse strand, counting down.
GAAGCCGTCGGGTCCCTGGCGCACGTCGCGGATGCGGTATTCGCGGACCAGCAACGGCTCGCGATTCGTCACGACCTGGCCGTTTACCGAGAACCGCACGAGCTGACGATAGTTGCCCGACATACCGCCGACGAAGATGTTGCCCTTCCAGTTCGGGAACGCGTTGCCCGTGTACAGCATGGCGCCCGAGATGCCGATCGACGGCACGAAGAACGCCTTCGGCTGCTCCATGCCTTCCTTGTTGCGGGCCGCGTGAATCTCGGTGCCGAGCGTGTAGTTCGCGCCGTACCCGATCACGGGCCAGCCGTAGTTCTTGCCCTTCTCGATGACGTTGAGCTCGTCGCCGCCTTGCGGGCCGTGCTCCGTTTCCCAGAGCGTGCCGGTCGCCGGGTCGTAGGTGAGGCCCTGCGGATTGCGGTGGCCGTAGCTCCAGATTTCCGGCAGCGCGCCGGCGCGGCCGACGAACGGATTGTCCGTGGGCACGGTGCCGTCGTCGTTCAACCGCAGGATCTTGCCCTGATGGCTGCCGAGGTTCTGCGCCGGGTGGCCTTCGAGATTCGGATCCATCGCGCCGGACGGCGTCCGCGGGAACAGACCCGCCATGCGGTCGCCGACCGACATGAACAGGTGGCCCTGGCCGTCGAAGGTGATGCGCGCGCCGAAGTGACCGGGCGCGTTGTTCCACGCCTTCGCCTCGAAGATCTCCTTCGCGTCGACGAGCTTGTCGCCCTCGAGCTTGGCGCGCATCAGCGCCGTGGTGCCCTCCATGCCGTCGTTACGCGGTTTCGCGTAGCTCAAATAGATGTAGTGGTTCTGCGCGAAGTTCGGGTGCACGGCGACTTCTTGCATGCCGCCTTGGCCTTGCGCACGTACGGCCGGGACTCCGGGCACGGGCGTCGGCAGCAGCTTGCCGCCGCGAATGATGCGGAGCGAGCCGGGGTAATCGCCGGCGCCGCGCTCCGTGACGAGCATGTCGCCGTTCGGCAGCCACGCCATGCTCCACGGATTGCGCAAGCCCTCGGCAACCGTGACGACCTTGAAGGTCTCGCCGGCCGGGCCGGGCGGTTGCGCGAACGTCGCGGTGGAAATCGTCAGAGTCGCGGCGGCGATCGACGCAGCCAGTGTTGCTTTCATAGGTTGTTCCTTTGTTTGAGCGTCCCCGCGCCCGCTGAAAAAAAACAGCGCGACCGCGCTGCCTATCGTTCTTGTCCCGTTCGAACGGGTTTGGGCGATTATCTTAACGCGAACGCTCGGGAAGGAGCGACTTTCAGGGGATCGAGAAATCTCGATTTTGGGGCTGATTGACGGCCCCCGGTCATTGGGTGACGCTGGGCTCGGGGGTACGAGCACATGGGCAATCGCAGGGCATTCTTACGGGCCGCGGGCGGCGCGGCGTTGGCGTTCGGCGCGTTCGGCGCCCACGGTCAAGCCGCGCCGAAGCGCGTCACCGTCGGCGGCCGCCGCGTGACCGTCATCGACGTGCACGCGCATTGCGTGTTCCCCGACGTCTCGCGGCGCGTGCCCGGCATCAACGCGCCGCGCGTGGCCCCGCCGACGCTCGTGCTCGGGCCCGAGCGGCTCGCGGCGATGGACGAGCGCGGTATCGACATGCAGGCGCTCAGCGTCAACGCGTATTGGTGGTACTCGGCGAGCCGTGAGGACGCGCGTGCCGTCGTCGCGACGCACGACGAGGGCCTTGCGGCCTGGTGTAAAGAGCACCCGACCCGCTTCGTCGGCCTGAGCTCCGTCGCGTTGCAGTTCCCGGATCTCGCCGCCGAGCAGCTCGAGCATGCCGTGAAGAATCTCGGTGCACGCGGTGCGTCGATCGGCGGCCACGTCAACAATGAGTCGCCGACAGGCGAGAAGTACGACCCGTTCTGGGCCAAAGCCGAGGAGCTCGGCGTGCCCGTGTTCATGCATCCGAACAACGCGCTGAATATCGCGCGCGAGGGCGCGCTCGACGGGCGCGGCGGCTTGGGCAACATCGTCGGCAATCCGCTCGAGACGACGGTGTTCTTGAGCCGCATGATCTTCGACGGCACGCTCGATCGCTTCCCGCGCCTCGTCGTCTGCGCGGCCCATGGCGGCGGTTACTTGCCGTCGTACTTAGGAAGGAGCGATGCGGCTTGCGTCGTCCGTGACGACGCGAACTGCGCGAACAAGCGCAAGCCCAGCGAGTACTTCAAGGACCGCATCGTCGTCGACTCGATGGTGTTCTCGTCGGAAGGCCTGCGGCACCTCGTCGCGGAGACGGGCGTCACGCAAGTCGTCTACGGCTCGGACCAACCGTATTTCTGGCCCGACACGATCGATCTCATCGTCGAGGCGCCGTTCCTGACCAACGACGCGAAGGAAGCGATCCTGGGCGGCAACTTGAAACGAATGCTGCGCATCGAGGGCTGAAAGCGGATGGGAGCTCTGCGGTACCTGTTGTTCATCGCCGTCGGGCTCGTCGTCGCCTCGGTGCTGTTCTTGGGGTTGAGCTGGATCGTCAGCGCCAACTTCGACGCCGCCGTCGGAGTCGTGGAACGCTGGATCGTGCGTGCGACGTGTGATCAGTACCAGCTCACGGGCGCGGTGCGCGACGCGCAGGGCCGGCCCGTTCCGTACGCCGTCGTCGAAGCTTCGTACCAGGACGAACGTCTGACGACGCGCAGCAACACCGATGGCTCGTTCGTGCTCGCAGCCGATGAGGCCGTCTGCGGCCGGCGGCCGCCGCGCAGCGTCCAGTTGCTCGTGATGGCCGACGAGTTCCGGCCGAAGCGCGCCGCCGTGCCGTTCGAAGCGGGGTCCGTCGAGGTCACGCTCGACGCCCGCGATTTCACGCCCTGACGCGAGGGGAATCGCCATGACACGCAGATGCCTGACCGCAGCGCTCGGGGGAGTGGTCGCGTTGTCGCTCGCGGGCGCGGCAGCTCAAGACGACGAGGAAAAGAGCGACGAGCCGCTGCGCTGCCTCTCGATGACCAGCATTCGCTCGACGATCGTCGTCGATGACCAGCGCCTGCTGTTCGTTCAAGCCGGCGATCGAGTTTTCTTGAACCGGCTCGATCGCGAGTGCTTGGGGCTGGCCCGCTCCGGCACGTTCACCTACCAGGTGCAGAGCGGTGCGCGCCATGCGCGGCTCTGCTCGACCGATTCGATCACGGTGCTCGAGACGACGGGCCGCGGCTTCAATTGCGGGCTCGGTTTGTTCGAGCCGCTCTCGCAGGAGGAGGCCGACAGCGTCGTCGGCAGGCCAAGTCCTGCGGTCGTTTCCGAGCCCGTCGAGCTGCCGAAAGAAGAGGAGCCCGCCGCGCCTGCGCCCGTGCCGGAGCCTCCACCACCGCCTCAGTGAGGGGACAGATCTATAGATCTGTCCCCCCGTTCGTTTCTTCGGTTCGTTCTAGCGGCCCAGTGACGCCAGGATGTCGCGGCGCGTGATCGGCCGATCGGGAGCCGGTGCGTGCACCGAGATGACATTCTCCCAATCGAGGCCGAGCCTCTCCAAGTTTGCGACGAACACTTGCGTGCCGATGACCGGCGGATTCGGCACGGGCTGCGCGGCCGTGGGCAAGTTGAACATGTCGGCGTACGCGACGATGCGCGCGCTCGGGATGTAGGCAATCAGCATCCCGTCGGCGTGCGGCAGACCCGTGATGGTGTGGATCTCGACGGTCTGCGTGCCGTCGGTGAACACGCGCTTGCCGCTGACGGTCTCGATGACGGCCTTCTTGCCGGAGCGGGACATCGCATCGGGGGCCAGCGTGCGCGGTCCGCTCAGGGCGTTCTCGAAGAACTGCTCGTTGACCGCGTGCGTGACGATCGTGATGCCTTCCGCGACGACCGCGCCGATGCCGCTCGTGTGATCGAAGTGATGGTGCGACAGCACGCCGTAACGAATCGGCTTGTTCGGAATCACGCGCTTCGCCTCGGCGATGATCGCCTGTGCGCGCGCCTCGTTCTGGCCTGCGGGCTCGAAGATCAAGATGTGATCGTTGAACTCGACGGCGAGCGCGACGTAGCCGCCCGTGATGCGGTAGACGCCGTTCGCGAGGCGTTCCGATGCGACGGCGGGTGGGGCAGGGGGCGGGCCTCCGGGCGGCGGGCCTCCGGCGCCGGCCTGCGGGCCCGGCGGAGTCGTCAACGCCGCAAGGTTCGCCGGATTCGCGTTCGCGCCCAGGATCTGCGCGTCGAACGTGGGCCAACCGCCGCGGCTCTGCACGATAGCGGAGGGATACTTGAGGCCCAGGTTGTCGCGGTAGTCGGAATACTTCGTCGAGACGAGCATGTCGCCGAACACCGGGTTCTCGAGCCACGTGTCGACGCGCGTGACGAGGTTGTCGCGGTTCACGTAGCCGACGACGCGATACGCCGCGCCGCCCGGCGACTTGACTGGCGATTCCCAGCTGAGCTCAGTCAGTTGCTCGCCGTCGATGGTGCGCCGCCGCGCTGTCGCGTTGTACTGCTGAGCGCCCATCAGGAAGCCCCATGGCGACACCCAGATCTCGAGCTGCTGCGCCCAGGCCGGATTGGTGCTCGAAATGTTTTGCGTGAAAGCGGCCTGCGCGGCCGGACCGCCCGTGACGGGCACGGCGAACGTCACGCCCGTCGAGAGCAAAGCAGGCTTCGTGAAGTCGATCGTGCGCCGATAGTCGTTGACGTTCGTGCGCGGCCACGGGTAGTTCGCGTTGTTGTTCTGACCGAGATTGTAGTTCGCGGCCGAGCCGTAGTAGGTCACGGAGCTCAGGCCCTCGACGCCCATGCTCTTCGATGCGTTCGCGATGACGGTCGCCGCGTTTTGCGCCAGCGCGGCCGACGCCATTCCCAGCGCAGCCAGTGCGACGGCTGCCTTCCACGTAGTAGCCATTGTTGATCCCCCACCGAGTGTGCGAGGCGCGCCGCCGGCCGGCGGCCCCGCGTGTTGTGTCGGCATGCGTCCGGCTGGCACGGATTATGGCCCAACGCTTGCTGCTGGGGACAGATTCGCTGCGGGGGACAGATCTACAGATCTGTCCCCAGGCCAGAAGATTGCTGAAGGCCCCCGCTTCGGCGGGCTCGCGCTTCCGCGGGCCCCGTTGCAGAATCCGCTGTCGCTCGGTCGTTCGGGGGATCCATGACCTTCAAACTCCGCCGCCGTGACTTTCTCGGCGTCACGGCAGGCGCGGCAGCGGCCACGCTCGCCGGGCCGCGTGTCGCGCGCGCACAGGACCGGCCGAACGTGCTATTCATCCTCGCCGACGACCTGGGCTACGGCGACTTGAGCTGCTATGGCCGGCCCGACTACGACACGCCCGTCCTCGATCGCCTGGCCGGCCAAGGGGTCAAGCTCACGAGCGCGTACGCCGCGGCGCCCGTCTGCACGCCGACGCGCTGCGCGTTCATGACGGGGCGCTACCCGCAGCGGTTCGAGGTCGGCTTGCAAGAGCCGCTGACGGCGAGCTCGCCGCCCGTCGGTCTGCCCGCCGCACAACCGACGATCGCGTCGCGCATGCGTGCGGCCGGTTACGAGACGGCGTTGATCGGCAAGTGGCACCTCGGTTGGCGACCCGAATACCGGCCGAACCGGCACGGCTTCGACGAGTTCTTCGGCAGCCTGAGCGGCGCGCTCGACTACTTCACGCACGTCGCGCCCGATGCCGGCGAAAACGCGCTGCCGGATCTGTGGGAGAACGACACGCGCGTCACGGCTGATGCGTACTTGACCGACTTGTTCAGCGATCGCGCCGCGGAGTTCGTGGCGCGCGAGCGCTCGAAGCCGTTCTACTTGAGCTTGCACTACACGGCGCCGCACTCGCCGTGGGAAGGACCCGCGGACGGCGCGGTCGATCACGCAGATCACGGCGTCGGGCCGATGACGAACGGCGGATCGCTCGGCGCCTACGCCGCGATGATGCGCAGCATGGATGACGGCATCGGCCGCGTGCTTGCAGCGTTGCGCCGCGCGCGGCTAGAGCGCAACACGCTCGTGATCTTCACGAGCGACAACGGCGGCGAGCGCTACTCGTTCAACTGGCCGTTCTCGTTTCAGAAGCTGTATCTGTACGAAGGCGGGATCCGCGTGCCTGCGATCGTGCGCTGGCCCGGCGTCGTGCCCGCGGGCGCCGTGACGGAGCAGGCCGCGACCACGATGGACTGGACGGCGACGATCCTCGCCGCGGCCGGCGCGCAAGTCGGCGCCGCGGAGCTCGACGGCGAGAACCTGCTCCCCGTGCTCGCGGGCGAGCGCGAGGTGTACGACCGCGCGTTGTTCTGGCGCACGCGCACGCGCGCCGCCGCGCGCATCGGCCGCTGGAAGTACGTGCAGGAAGGCAACGCGGAGCATCTCTACGATCTCGCCGTCGATCTCGGCGAGAAAACGGACTTGAAGGCGCGCGAGACCGCGGCATTCGCCGAAGCAAAGAGTCGTTATTCGGCGTGGGCGGCCGGGATGCTGCCTCGACCCACCTAGACGGCTGCATGAGCGCGGACTTCCGCCACGACGGCGAGCCACCGTCGGAGGTGGCAGTCGCTAAAGGCGAGTCGGCCATTTAACATGGGCCGGCCGCGCACCTCCGCTGCCGGCAGCTTCGCGAACAATAACTACAACAGAGGTGAACGAAGAATGGATATCAAGGATCTCCTGTTTTTCGACAAAATGGTCATGCCGAAGGTCATCACCTTCATCTATTGGCTTGCCTTGCTTGGCTGCGTGATCGGCGGTCTCGCGACGATGTTCCAGTCGTTCTTGACGGGGCTCGCGGTGCTCATCGGCGGAGTGATTGCCGCCCGTCTGTACTGCGAGCTCTTCATGGTCCTGTTCAAGATGAACGAGGCGCTGCAGGACATCCGCAACAAGTGAGGCCCAAGCGGCGCCGGGGCATCAGCGCCGGCGCCGCCGAGCCGTGCGGCTGCGCGCCCCCGAAGCTCTGAGCTCGGGGCGCAGATCAGTCCAGCGCCGCGGCGAACTCCCGCACGATCTGCCCGGCGGGCTTTATCTCGTGAATTCCCGCCACCGACTTGCCCGCCTGCCAATACTCAGCGCGAGTGTCGTCGGTCATCAGCGAGTTCTTGAGCCGCCGCACGGAGTTGAGCGCGTACCACGTGCGCATCCAGTGCTTCGTCTTGCGGCCTTTGAGCATCCAGCGGGCGAACGGGCCGGCCCTCGTGCCGAGCCGCTCGACATAGGGGTTGCGGATGACGGCGACCGGAACGCCCGTGAGGCGCTCGGTCAGGACGATGTCGTCCTCGCCGGCGTCGATGATCGCTTGCTTGTACGCGTCGCTCGCCTTGCACTCGGGCGTCGCGATGAAGCGCGTGCCGAGCTGCACGGCGGCGTAGCCGAGATTGAGGTGCCGCGCGAACTCTGCCGGCGTGCCGACACCTCCCGCGCTGACTACGGGCAAGCCGAAGGGCGCGAGCTCCTCGAACAGCGCTTCGGGGGAACGGGGCCCCGCGTGTCCGCCGGCGCGTGCATTGACCGCGATCAGGCCGTCGACGCCGCCATCGACGCCTTTCTGCGCCCATTTTCGCTCGGTGACGTCGTGGTAGACCACGCCGCCGAGCGCGTGCACGCGCTCGCAAACCCACTTCGGGTTACCGAGCGACGTGATGAAGAAGCGCACCTCTTCCTCGAGCGCGATGTCGATCCAGCGCCGCATCCGGTCGAGATACGTGGTGCTGCTCGCCTCGATGAGCGCATTGAAACCGATCGGTTTCCGCGTCAGCGAGCGGATGTACTCGAGGCCGGCGCGGAACTCGTGGCCGTGCACGTAGGTCAGCGAGATCGGCTGCACCACGCCGAGCCCGCCGGCTTCGCTGACCGCTGCGACGAGCTCGGGGTTGGAGCAGGGATACATCGGCCCGCAGATGAGCGGAACTCGTACGCCCGTGTGCCGTGTGAATGCCGTTTCCATCGTTCACACGCGCCGCACGGGGCCGAGGCGCCAGCGCACGTTGCCGGTCGCGACGAGCGTGCCCTCGCGGTCGAAGCATTCGGCCACGACGTCGAAGTCGCGGTCCTCGCTCACGGTGGGCACGGCGACGCGTGCGACGGCGCGGATCGCGCCGCGTGCCTTCTTGTGGTACGTCATCGAAAGAGTCGTGACGATGCCGCGCACCGTAGGCGGCAGCCCGGCCAGCATCGCGAGTCCGCTCGTCATCTCGGCGAGGTTCATGAGCGCGATCGCGTGCACGGAGCCCAAGTGGTTGCGGTTGCCGCGCCGGCCGGGGATCTCGACCACGGCATGGCCCGCCTCGAGCACGCGGATGCGCGGGCCGACGGAACCCGAGTAAGGCACCGCGAAGCCGAACAGCTTCGAGAACAACCACGGCCCGCCCGGCAACGGCGAGAGGCGGCGCCAAAGATCGAGGAGCTTCGTGCCGGTGAGAGTCATGCGCTACGCCGGGATCGAGAGCGCGCGTCTTAGGCGCACGCTAGTGCGAGCCGGCGCGCTCGGGGGCGAGGCCCGTGTTCGCGCGCCGTCTATCATTGTTGTCTCGGCGATGGTGCGGCACAGGCGAAGCTCGCCGCGTCGTTCACGTCGCCCGAGCCGCGGTATTGCGCCACCTGCGGATAGGGGCACAGCGGTCGAGTGAGCGGCTTCGACGGATCATCGCTGGCGCGTCCGGTGCCGACCAGCCGTTCTGGCGCGACGCCTTGCTCGACCCATCGCTCGAGTGCAGTGAAGATGTCGCGCTCGGGATCCCCGCGGGTAGCCGCTCCACCGCTTCCGTTGCCGAAACTGTTCGCGCCAGCGCCGCCACCGCAGTGCCCCATCCCGGGCACCATAAACAGCCGGTAGAAATCCTCGACCGGCGGAGCGCCGGCCGTGCGCGCATCCGGGTATTGCGACAGAAATGCGCGCACCGTCTCGTAGTACTCGATCGAGCTCGGGGCGGGAATGGCGGCGTCTCCCCACCCGTGGTACTGAATGAGCTTCCCGCCGGATGCACGGAACGACCGCAGGTCAGGGCTGGTCGCGTTGAGCACCGGTCCCGCCTTCGTATCCCCGATGCGCACGTCGCGATCGAAGTCGAGCATCCGGAAATTCCAATTGGGGTCTTCGAATACCGCCGCACCGTAGTAGCTGTTGCCGAACATGAATTGGATGGCGCCTGCCGGGTTCGGCGGCGTGATCCAGGCGCCCCAGCCGCCTGGCACCGCTTCCGTGCCGGGCGGCTGTCCGACGAAGAGGCGTTCCTGCGTCCGCGGATTGCGCGGCCCCTCATATATCTGCTGGAGCGCGTCGACCTGCGCTTGGGGCAGACAATCGGCCGCGTCCGCTCCCTTGCAGACGAGCACGGCCGGATCGAACGTGCAGGCACGCGGATCTTCGAGCAAGCCATCGGCCACGCCGTCGTGGCGATCGCAGGCGGCCATGACGGCGCGCTGGACGACCGGGAGCTTCGCGGGTGGGATCGCGCTGTCCGGCGTCGCGAGGAGCGCGCGCTCGTTCCAGACGAACGCGGTGAACAAGCGCGACCAGTTGTTCGCCGGAGCGCCCGCCAGGATGCCGTGGAAGTCTTCTGGAAAACGCTGCGCCTCCATCAACGCTTCGCGCCCGCCGTCGGAGCACCCGACGAAGTAGCTCCGCTCCGGTTCTCGGTCGTAGAACGCGCGGATGATCGCTTTGGACTGCACCGCGGTCTCATGCACGGCGCGATACCCAAAGTCGATCAGTTTCTCCGGATGCCCGATGGCCCAGTCCGCGCCGCCGCCCCCTTCATGGCCATCGTCGGTGCCGGCGACGGCGTAGCCGCGGCGCAACGGCTCTGCAAAGGAGGCGGTGTTGATGGCGCCTGCCCAGCCGCCGTTACCCTCTTGCCGGTACTTGACGTTCCACGCGGGCGCCGCCGGCAGCCAGAGGGCAAAGTTGATGTCCGAATCGCGGCTCGGCTGTATCACGCCGCGAACGTCGCAATGGGCGGGGACCGTTCCCGGCCCCGCCGGCGGCGCACCCGGAGCGGCGGGCGTGGGTGCGGCCCCTTCGGGCACGCTCGTCGCAGAGGTGATGAGCGTGTAGGGCAGCTTAAGGTTCACCAGGTTCTCGCACCCCTGCTGCGCATACGCAGCAGGGGTGCTGAACAGGATCGCCGCCGGTATGAGCCACGAAACTTTTTTCAGCACGTTGCCTCCTCTCGCCGACCTGAGGGCGGCTCCACATCGGTTCCACTGGCGAGTGCCAGCTCCGCTACGGTCATCTCCCGCATTCTGAACTTCTGAACCTTGCCGGTAACGGTCATCGGGAATTCGTTGGTGAAGCGGATATACCGCGGGATCTTGTAGCTCGCGATTTGGCCGCGACAGAACTCGCGAAACTCCTCCGCGGTCGCGGTGACTCCGTCACGCAGCCGGATCCACGCGCACACCTCTTCGCCGTATTTGTGATCGGGCACGCCAATCACCTGCACGTCGCTGACCTTTTTGTGGGCGTGCAGGAATTCTTCGATTTCACGCGGAGAGATGTTCTCACCGCCGCGGATGATCAGGTCCTTGATGCGGCCCGTGATCGACACGTAGCCCTCATCGTTCATGACGGCAAGGTCGCCACTGTGCATCCAGCGCGCCGCGTCAATAGCGTTGGCGGTTGCGTCGTCATCGTTCCAGTACCCGAGCATGACGGCGTAGCCGCGCGTGCACAGCTCCCCTGGCGTTCCGCGCGGAACGGTCGCGCCGGTTTCCGGGTTGACGATCTTGCATTCGAGGTGCGGCAGCACGCGGCCGACCGTCGACACACGAAGCTCAATCGGATCATCGGTCTCGGATTGGAACGACACCGGCGACGTTTCGGTCATGCCGTAGCAGATGGTGACCTGCGGCACGTGCATGCGACCGATGACCTGGCGCATGACGTCAATCGGACATGGAGCGCCGGCCATGATTCCGGTGCGCAGCGTCTCGAGCCGGACGCTGCTGAAGCGAGGATGGCCCAGCTCCGCGATGAACATCGTCGGTACGCCATAGATGGACGTGCAACCCTGCGCCTGAATCGCCTGCAGCGTGGCATCCGGCTCGAACGACTCGCCGGCGATGACGACCGCGCTGCCGTGCGTGACGGCCGCCAAATTGGCAAGCACGCAGCCGAAGCAGTGATAGAACGGGACCGGCACGCAGATCCGGTCGTGTTCGGTGTAGCGCAGCACTTCGCCAACGAAGTAGCCGTTGTTCAGAATGTTGTGGTGCGAGAGCGTCGCACCTTTTGGTGACCCCGTCGTTCCCGAGGTGTACTGAATGCTGATCGGATCGTCGCACTGCAGCGTCGCCTCGCGCGCCTCGAGCTCGTGCGCGGCGATTCGATTGCCGAAATTCAAAAACTCTGCCCATGCGATCCCGCCTGGTTCCGCGTCGCTGCCGAGGTAAATGATGCGGCGAAGGGCCGGCACCCGCTCGGACTGGATAGGCGCCGTCCCCGTCGACTTGAGTTCCGGCATGAGCCCCAGCAGCAGTTGCACGTAGTCGGTCGAGCGAAACCCCCGGGCGGCAATGAGCACGCTGACACCCGCGTGGGTCAGCGCATATTCCAGCTCCCGCAGACGGTAGGCTGGATTGATGTTCACCAGGAGGGCGCCGGCTTTTGCCGCCGCGTATTGCGTGATCATCCACTCCGCGCGGTTACCGCTCCAGATGCCGACGCGGTCGCCGCGTCGCACCCCGAGCGCGATCAGCGCGCGGGCGGCCCGATCGGCTTCGTCGCGAAGCTCTCGGTACGAATAGCGCAGCTGCTGATGACACGCCACGAGCGCGTCGCGGTCGCCCCAGCGTTCGGCCGCGCCATTGAGGGCGCTGCCGATGGTATCCGCGATTAGAGGCGCGGTGCCGACGCCGTGAACATAGGAGAGCTTCACCTCGCGGCCCTCACCCTTCTAACGAGCGCAACTCTGTGCGCTCTAGTGCAAAGTCGCGCGCTCGGCGCCGAGGCCTGTGTTCGCGCGCACGCTGAGCTCCGTGAACTTGCGCTCGGCCTCCGGTTCGCGCGTGAGCAGCGTGCCGAGCACGGCGCCGAGGAATCCCAGCGGGATGCTGACGATGCCGGGATTCTCGAGCGGAAAGATCGCGTCCGCCCGCAGGATGCTCGGGCTGATCGCGATCAACACCAACGAGGACGCGAGCCCCGTCGCCAGACCGCACACCGCGCCGGCCGTGTTGAAGCGGCGCCAGAACAGCGACAGCACGATGACCGGCAGATTCGCCGACGCCGCCACTGCGAATGCGAGGCGCGACGAGGAACGCGACGTTCGCGGTCGGCCCGAGCACGATCGCGATCACGATCGAGATGGCGCCCACGAAGAACGCTGTGACTCTCGCGACGCGCACTTCCTCGCCCTCGCGGCGCTCGCGGCCGCGATGCAGCACGTTCGTCCAGAAGTCGTGAGCGAACGACGTCGAAGCCGAGATCGTGAGGCCTGCGACGACCGCGAGAATCGTCGCGAACGCGATCGCCGAGATGAACGCGAAGAAGAGGTCGCCGCCCAAAGCCTGCGCGAGCAGCGGCGCGCTCATGTTCGTGCCGCCGTTCGCGGCGATGAAGTCGCGGCCGACGATCGTCGCGGCTCCGAAGCCCAAGAACGTGGTGAGGATGTAGAAGAAGCCGATGATCAGCATCGCCCAGACCACGCTCTTGCGCGCCGTTTGCGCGTCGGGGACCGTGTAGAAGCGCACGAGGATGTGCGGCAGCCCGGCCGTGCCGAAGATCAGCGCCATGCCGAGGGAGATCAGGTCGAGCGCGCCGTACGGCGGCGTGTAGCGCAGCCCCGGTGTCATGAAGTCCTGGGTGACTGCGTTGCCCTGGGCGTTCGTGTAGGTGACTTGGCCGATGGCGTCGAAGAACGCGCTGAAGCTGAAGCCGAAGTGGCCCAGCACGAGGATGCTGAGCAGAATCGTGCCGGCCATCAGCAAGATGGCCTTGACGATCTGCACCCAGGTCGTGGCCAGCATTCCGCCGAACACCACGTACACGATCATCAGCACGCCGATGCCAATGACCGCCGTCTGATACGTGATGCCCGTGTCTTGCAGCAGCAGCGACACGAGAGCCCCTGCGCCGACCATCTGCGCGATCATGTAGAACGTGCTGACGGTCAGCGTCGAGAGCGCGCCCATCGCGCGTACCGGCCGGGGGCTCAGGCGATACGCGAGCACGTCGGCCATCGTGTACTTGCCCGCGTTGCGCAATGGCTCGGCGACGATCAAGAGCACCGTGAGGTACGCGACGAGCCAGCCGACGGAATACATGAAGCCGTCGTAGCCCTGAAACGCGATGATGCCGGCAATTCCCAAGAAGGACGCCGCGCTCATGTAGTCGCCGGCTACGGCGATGCCGTTCTGCCACGCTTTCAGCGAACGCCCCGCCGCGAAGAACGCACTCGAGCCCGAAGTCTTGCGCGCAGCCCACCACGTGATCCACAGCGTGATCGCGATGAAGCTGAGGAACATCAGGACGGCTGGGGACATTAGCGCCTGCCTGTGTCGATGACGGCGCGCGCCATGCGGTCGAAACGAGCGGCGGCGCGGACGTAAGCCCACGCGAGAATCCACGCCATGAAGAACTGCGACAGCGCGAACAGATACGCGACGTTGACGACGCCGAATACTTTTCGCGCCATCAGCTGCGGCGCGTAGCCCACGAGCAGCGGCAGCGAGAAGTAGTAGACGATGAAGAACACCGTGGCCGGGACGACGAACCGCGCCTTGGCTTTCAGCAGCGCCTTGAATTCGGCGGTGGCGGCGAGCCTCTCCCAGTCGGCTACGTCGCGATCCTCGTCCGCGGTCTGCTCGTGCGGCGGCTTGGCTTTCGACCGCCCGAGTGGCGCCACGTCCGTCGCAGAGCCCGTGTGCGGCGTGAGATCGGCGTTCGGTGGTTTGTGCTCGCGGGTCATCGGCAATGGTCAGACGGACTGCGGGCCGATGGAGGAGTGTGGCGTGTTGAGCACCGGCGCAGGTTATCTGGAAGCGCGGGGCGCTTCAAACGGATTCCGAGGATCCGACGCTAACCCTCTCGCGCTTCTGCGACCCGTGCGGCGAGCGAGCGCAGGTCGATTTCGCAGCCCAGTGCGTCGAGCGGCATGAGAGAAGCCAACGGGACCGTTGTCGTCGAGGCGTATTGCTCGCCCTGCGGCGATCGATAGCGGTGAATCTGCTGCCCGCCGACGTCCAAGACCCAGACTTCAGGAACGCCGTGTCGTGCGTACATCGGCACCTTGACGTTGCGATCGAATCGCAGCGTTGTGCTGCTGACCTCGACGACGAGCGCGACATCTGCAGCAGTCGGATGTGCGTCGAAGTAGAGGTCGTCGCGAGGTTTGGCTACGACGATGTCGGGTAGAGGTTCGGAGTCCTCGCCAAGTCGCAACGGGAGCTGTGGGCGAACGACGGCGCGTGCTCCGAGCGCGTTCATCAGCCATTTCGCGAGGTAGTCGAGGACTCCTGCGTGGCGATGCCCCATCGGCGGCACGTCGATGATCTCGCCCTCGATGAGCTCCACGCGTTCATCCTCGGCGAACAAGCCGACTTCGGCCATTCGGTAGAAATGCTCGACCGTGATCCGGTGCCGCTGCGGTAGCTCGTGCATGAGAGTGCTCATGAGGGTCGACCGATGCGGCGGATTGTAAGCCCAAGCGTTGGCGTGAGCTTGCTGCGGATGCAGCGGCCGCGGCCACGCGGCAATCTGGCCGGAATCGGGCGAAATGCCGATCCGACTGATCGGCTAGGCGGACTTCTTCTTGAGGCCGTCGTCGACGGCGACGTTCTCGGGCGTCAGCTTCAGGCCCGGCGGCTTTGCGGCCTGCTCGATCAGGATCGCGAAGTCGCAGTCGGTGTGGCCGGCCTGCACGAGCTTGTCGACGTCGCCGCGCGTGAGCTGTCGTGACGGGCAGCGGCACGCCGAGCTCTTTCGCGGCCTTGAGCCCGAGATCGAGATCCTTGCGCAGCAGCACCGGCGTGAACGTCGGCGTCCAGTCGAGATTCACGAACGCCGGCGTCTTGTAGCGCGAGAACTGCGAGCCCATGACGCTGTTGTTGATGAACTCGAGGAACGCGCTGCGCTTCACGCCGCCTTTCTCGGCGAGCACCGTGATCTCGGCCAGCGACTGCGCGACGACGCCGAGCAGCAGGTTGTGGCAGATCTTGACCATGCGCGCGAGCTCGCCCTCGCCGACGTAGGTGACGCCGACGCCGAGCGCTTGCAGATACGGCTCCGCCATGTCGAACGACTTGCGCGGGCCCGACGCGACGATCGTGAGCTTGCCGGCCGCGACGACTTTGGCGTTGCCGCTGACGGGCGCCGCGAGCATGTCGGTGCCGAGCTTGGCCGCTGCCGCGCGCACTTGCGGCCGACGCTTCCTCGGAGACGCTCGAGCAGTCGATGATGAGCTTCGGCGAGCCGCCCTTGTCGAGCAGGCCGTCGGGGCCGATGCAGACGGCGATCAAGTCGTCGGACGCCGATACCGTCGTGAACACGATGTCGAGGCCGCGCAGCGCGCGCGAGCGAGTCGACGATCTTGGCGCCGAGCTCGGCGAGCGGCTCGACCTTGCTGCGCGTGCGGTTGTAGACGCTGACCTCGTGGCCGGCCGCGAGCAGGCGCTTCGCCATCGCGAAGCCCATGCGGCCGCCCGCGCCGACCCAGCCGAGCGTGTGCTTCGCCATTGTTCGACCTCAGACTTCGACGACCCAGTGGCTCGTTTCGATGATCTTGCGCACGCGATCGAGGAACGCGGCCGAGTACGCGCCGTCGACGGCGCGGTGGTCGAACGACTGCGCGAGCACGCCGACGGGGCGGATCGCGATCGAGTCGCCTTCGCTCGTCTCGATGACGACGGGCTTCTTGCGCACGCCGTCGGTCGACAGGATCGCGACCTGCGGCTGATTGATGATCGGCGCCGTGATCAGCGTGCCGAACGTGCCCGAGTTCGACAGCGTGTAGGTGCCGCCCGCGAAGTCGTCGGGCTTGAGCTTGCCGGCGCGCGAGCGCTGCGCGATCTCGGCGATCGCATCGGCGAGCTGCGCGACGGTCAGGCGGTCGGCGTTCTTGATGACGGGCGCGACGAGCCCTTCGGCGCCGAGATCGACGGCGATCCCGAGATTGACGCTCGGGTGCAGCACCAGCGAGTCGCCGTGCACGCTCGCGTTCAAGTTCGGAAAGTCCTCGAGCGCGCGGCACACGGCGTTGCGCGATGAACGGCAAGTACGTCAGCGAATAGCCGTGCTTCGTCTTCCACGCGTCGCGCACGGATTTGCGCACGCTGATCGACGCGGTAGAAATCGACCTCGACGGCTTGCAGCACGTGCGGGCTCGTGGCCTTCGAGCGCACCATGTGCTCGGCCGTGAGCTTGCGGATGCGCGTGAACGGCACGGTCTTGGCGCCGGCCGGCGGCGCGAGCCGCGGGCGCCGGGGCGCGAGCCGCGGGCGCCGGCAGCGGCGGCGGCTGGAGCCGCCGCACGCGGCCGCGACGCGGCGCGGCGCGGCTTGCGCGGGCGCCGTCCTGCTGCGCTGGATGAACTCGAGCACGTTGCGGCGCGTGATGCGGCCGTTGCGGCCCGAGCCGCTGACGGCGGTCGAGATCGAGCCGGTACTCGGCCGCGAGGCGGCGCACGGCCGGCGACAGCCGTTGATGGCTGTCGCGTGCCACGGCTTCGGCGGTTGCCGCCGCGGCTGCGGCGCCGAGCCGCCGGTCGCGGCGCGCGGCGTGTATTGCTCCTTCGCCGTGTTCATGTCGGGCGGCATCGCGGCGTACCACGACGGCGGCGTAGCCTCCGCCGCGGCAGGAGCCGGTGCCGGCGCGGCGCGGCTGCGGCGGCTTCGCGGCGGGCGGCCGGTGCCGACGCGGCTGCGCTCGTGCTGCTCTCGACGACGGCGAGCACGGTGCCGACCGCGACCGTCGTGCCGGCCGGCACGAGGATCTGCGTGATGCACGCCGGCTGCCGGCGCCGGAATCTCCATCGACACCTTGTCGGTCTCGATGTCGAGGATGATCTCGTCGGCGACGACCTGTGTCGCCGACCTTCTTGTGCCAATTGGCGACGGTGCCCTCGGTGACGGTCTCGCCGAGCTGCGGCATCAATACGTTCATCGAGCCCTCTCCGTGACAGGCTAGTCGACGAGCTGGCGAACGCCGGCGACGATGCGCTCGGGCGTCGGCAGCTGCGCGTCCTCGAGATTGTTGGCGGCCGCGAGCGGCACGTGCGGCGTCGTGATGCGCACGATCGGGCCGTCGAGATCCCAGAACAGCTCCTCGGCGACGATCGAGGCGATTTCGGCGCCCCAGCCGCAGAGCCGCGGGTTCTCCTCGACCGTCACGAGCCGGCCCGTCTTCGCCGACTTCGCGCAGGATCGTTTGCGTGTCGAGCGGCACGAGCGAGCGCAGGTCGATGACGGTGGCGTCGATGCCGTGCTGCTCCTTCAAGATCTCGGCGGCCTTCAGCGCGCGCGGCACCATGAGCGCGAGCGCGACGATCGTGACGTCCTTGCCTTCGCGCAGCACGTTGGCCTTGCCGAGCTCGATGACGTGCTCGCCGTCGGGCACTTCGCCCTTCGTGGCGTACAGCGACTTCTGCTCGAAGAACATCACGGGGTCGTCGCTGCGGATCGCTGCGGCGAGCAGGCCCTTGACGTCGCCGGGAAACGCCGGCGCGACGATCTTCAGCCCCGGAATCATCATCGACCAGTTCTCGACGCTCTGAGAGTGCTGCGCGCCGAAGCGCGAGCCCGCGCCGTTCGCCGAGCGAATCACGAGCGGCAGCGTGACCTGGCCGTCGGTCATGTAGCGCGTCTTCGCGATCTGATTCGCGACGATGTCCCAGGTGACTGCGAAGAAGTCGGAGAACATCAGGTCCACGATGGGCCGCAGGCCCGTCATCGCGGCGCCCATCGCGGCGCCGACGATCGCTTGCTCCGAGATCGGCGTGTCCTTGACGCGTTTCGCGCCGAACTCGTCGAGTAGCCCGACCGTGGCCTTGAACACGCCGCCGGCCGCGGCGACGTCCTCGCCGAGCAGCACGACGTTCGGGTCGCGGCGCATCTCTTGCGCGATGCCGGCCGCGACGGCGTCACGATAGGTTAGTTGCGCCATGCCGAGCCTCCGTCCGCCCAAACGTCCTTGTCGGCGAGCTCGAGCGGCGGCGGCGGCGCGTTGCGCGCGATCTCCGTGGCGCTGGTCGATCGTCGGCGTTCGTCTCGGCCTCGATCTTCTCGATCTCGCCGACGGCGATGCCGAGCTCGAGCAGCCGCGCCGCGATAGCGCGGCAGCGGATCCTTCGCGAGCCACGCTTTCACTTCCTCGTCGGGCCGGTACTTGCCGGGGTCGGCGCGCGAGTGGCCGCCGTGGCGGTAGGTCTCGGCCTCGATCAGGCTCGGGCCGCCGCCTTTGCGCGCGAGGTCGAGCGCGCGCTGCGCCGTGCGGTACACGACGTCGACGTCGTTGCCGTCGATGAGCACGGGCTCGAGGCCATACGCGCTGGCGCGGTCCGCCGCCGGGTGCTCCACGGCCGTCACGTCGTGAATCGACGTGTACTCCATATATAGATTGTTCTCGCAGACGAACACGACGGGCAGCTTCCAGATCACGGCGAAGTTCAGCGCCTCGTGGAACGCGCCGATGTTCGTCGTGCCGTCGCCGAAGAAGCACACGGCGACTTGCTCGGTGCCGCGATACTGCGCCGACCAGGCCGCGCCGTTGGCGATCGTCATGTGCGCGCCGATGATCGCGTACGAGCCCATCATGTGGTGCTTGACGCTCGTCAGGTGCATCGAGCCGCCCTTGCCGCGCATGAGCCCGGCCGAGTTGCCCATGAGCTCGCGCCAAGATCTCCGTCATGCCGACGCCGCGGACCAGCGTGTGGTTGTGGCCGCGGTAGGTGCAGAACGTGTAGTCGTCGGAGCGCATCGCGAGGCCGAAGCCGGCGGCGATCGGCCTCCTGGCCGAGCGCCAGGTGGCTCGTGCCCTTGATGAGGTTCTGCATGAACAGGTCGTAGGCGCGTTTCTCGAGCACGCGGCACTCGAGCATCGACCGGTAGAGCTTGAGGCGCGTCTCCGTGCTGATCGACAGCTGCGGGTTACGGGCGGTGAAACCCGCCATCGTGTGTGCTTCCACTGAGTTGTTGCCTTCTTGAATGAGAGGGGCTTTCTTTGTGTTCGGGCTTGTCGGCCGTCCTGGCGCCAGCGCCACAACCTGCCGGAATCCGACGGTTTTCCATGGCTTGAAGGGCGCTTAGCCTAGCAAGACGGCTGCGCCTCGGCCAGACTGTCCGTAACCTAATCAAGAGCGACGGGGGGAGACGCATGGTGACGGTGCACGCGCGCATTCGCGTGACTCTGCTAGGGCTGGGCCTTGCCGTGCTCGCGGGCTGCGGCGGCTCGGAGCCCGGCGCCGGTGCCGGGCAAGCGAGCGCCGAGCCCTACGTCATCAAGTTCCCGCACGTCGTGGCACCGGCGACGCCGAAAGGCCTGATGGCGCAGCGCTTCAAGGAGCTCGCCGAAGAGCGCTTCCCAGGCCGCGTGCGTGTCGAGGTCTATCCGTCGGCGCAGCTCATGGAGGACACCGAGTCGATCGAGGCGCTCGCGTTCGGCGAGGTGCAGATGATCGCGACGTCGCTGTCGTTGTTCGACCGGCTCACGCCGCGGGTGCAGGTGTTCGACCTGCCGTTCTTGTTCCCGAATCTCGAAGCAGTCGAGCGTTTCCAGGCGAGCCCGGCGGGCCGCGAGCTGCTGATGACGCTCGTCGACAACGGCATCTTGGGCCTTCAGTTTTGGCACAACGGCATGAAGCAGTTCTCGGGCCCGCGGCCGCTGATCGAGCCTGACGATGCGCGCGGACTCAAATTCCGCGTCATGGAGTCGGACATCTTGCAGGCCGAGATCGAGGCGATCGGCGGCAGCCCGCAGAAGATGGCGTTCAGCGAGGTGTATCAGGCGCTTCAGACGGGCACCGTCGACGCGCAAGAGAACACCTGGTCGAACATGTACTCGTCGAAGTTCTACGAGGTGCAGCCGTACATGACCGAGAGCAATCACGGCTACATCGGCTACTACGTCGCCGTGAACGCACAGTTCTGGCAGGCGCTGCCCGACGATCTGCGTGACGGGCTAGAGGCCACGCTGGCCGAGGTCACGCAGTGGGGCAACGCGCGCTCGGAAGCGGTCAACCAGGAAGACCGGCAACGCATCGTCGACTCCGGCCGCACCGAGATCACGGTGCTGACGCCGCAGCAGCTTACGGCATGGCAGGGCGCGATGCGCCCGGTCTGGGACGAGTTCCGCGACCGTATCGGCGCCGATCTCTTGAACGCCGCGCTCGCGGCCGCGCCGTAGCTCCGTCATGCCGTCGCCGCGCGCGCAGCGCCTGCTGAAGGCCGCCGATCGGCTCGAAGAGACGTTCATGATCGTCGCGTTAGCCTTCATGACGGTGTTGACCGTCGTGCAGGTCGTGCTGCGCTACGGCTTCTCGGAGAGCTTGGTCTGGTCGCTCGAGGCGACCATGTACACGTTCGCGTGGCTCGTGCTGATCGGCATGTCGTACGGCGTGCGGACCGAGGCGCACATCGTCGTCGACCTCGTGACGAGCCGGCTCACGCCCGGCGGTGCGCGCGTGTTCGCCGCCATAGCGCTGATATGCGGGCTCGCGTACTGCGCGCTGATGATCTACGGCAGCTCGCAGTTCGTCGAGCTCTCGATGACGCTCGGCAACAACGCGCGCGACATCCCGCTACGGCGCTGGGTGCTCACGGGCATCATGCCGATCGCCTTCGGCTTGCTGGCGCTGCGGCTCGTGCAAGCCGCACGACCGGTCTTGAGGCCGCAAGCCAAGGCCGGCGATACGCGATGACGGCGGGCTTCCTCGTTCTCGCGCTGTTCGTGCTGTTGTTCCTGCGCGTGCCGATCGCGATCTCGCTCGGTTTGGCGTCGATCCTGACGCTGCTGCTGTTCGCCGAGCAGTCGCTGGTCTCGCTCGCGCAGCGGTTCTTCTTCTCGCTGCAGGGGGTTCCGCCGCTGCTCGCGATCCCGTTCTTCATCCTCGCGGGCGCGTTGATGACGACGGGCGGAGTCGCGAAACGCATGATCGCGTTCGCGAACTCGCTCGTCGGCCACTTCCGCGGCGGGCTGGCGATGGCCGCGTTGCTCTCGTGCGCGCTGTTCGCGGCCGTGTCGGGCTCGTCGCCGGCGACCGTCGTCGCCGTTGGCTCGATCATGATCGCCGGCATGGCGCGTTCGGGTTACACGCGCGAGTTCGCGGCGGGCCTGATCTGCAACGCCGGCACGCTCGGTATCCTGATCCCGCCGTCGATCGTCATGGTCGTCTACGGGGCCGCCACGGAGACGTCGGTCGGCGATCTCTTCATCGCAGGCATCGTGCCGGGACTCATGCTGACGGCGATGCTGATGATCGCCGTCGCGTTCCTCGCGCGCCGGCTCGACTTGCCGCGGCAGCCGCGCGCGGATTGGCGCACGGTGCTGAAGACGGGCCGCGACGCGATTTGGGGCCTGCTGCTGATCGTCATCATCTTGGGCGGCATCTACAGCGGTATATTCACGCCAACCGAAGCGGCCGCGGTGTCTGCCGTCTATGCGTTCGTGATCGCGGTCTTCGTCTACCGCGATGTGCGGCTGCGCGAAGTGCCGAAGGTCATCGCCGGCGCCGCCAAGACCACGGCGATGCTGATGTTCATCATCGGCAACGCGTACCTGTTCTCGTTCGTGCTGACGACGGAGCAAGTACCGCAGCTCATGTCGCAGTGGATCACGGAGCTCGGCCTACCGCCGTGGGGCTTCCTGATCGTGCTGAACCTGCTGCTGCTCGTCGCGGGCAGCTTCATGGAAGCGACGTCGGTCGTCCTGATCTTCGCGCCGATCATGTTCCCGATCGCCGTCGCGCTCGGTATCGACCCGATCCATCTCGGCATCATCATGACGATCAACCTCGAGATCGGCATGATCACCCCGCCCGTCGGGCTGAACCTGTTCGTGACGTCGGGCGTCGCGCAGCTGCCCGTGACGAAAGTCATCCGCGCGGCGTTGCCGTGGCTCGCGGTGCTGCTCGCGGCGCTGATCGTCGTGACGTACGTGCCGTGGGTGTCGCTCGTGCTGCCGCGGGCGCTCGACTAGCCTCATGAGCACGACACCACCGGTCGCCGCCGGCCCGTCCACGCCCTGGTATCGCGAGATCACGGCCGAGCAGTGGCGCGTGCTCGCGGCCGCGAAAGTCGGCTGGATGCTCGACGCGATGGACTTCATGTTGTACGCGATGGCGCTCGGGCAGCTGCGAGCGTACTTCCAGTTCGACGACGCGACGGCGGGATTCCTCGGCACCGCGACGCTCGTGATGTCGGGCGTCGGCGGGCTCGTGTTCGGCTACGTCGCGGATCGCTTCGGCCGCACGCGGGCGCTGATGGGCACGATCGTGATTTTCTCGCTGGCGTCGCTCGGCGCCGCGACGTCGCAGAGCGTGCTGCAGCTTCTCTTCTGGCGCGCCGTGCTCGGCATCGGCATGGGCGGGGAATGGGCGTCGGGCGCCGTGCTCGTCAGCGAGACCTGGCCGCCGCAGCACCGCAACAAGGCCATCAGCATCATGCAGTCAGGCTGGGCGATCGGCTACATCGCGGCGGCGCTGATGGCGGCGTTGATCCTGAGTGAGCCGGAGCCAGGCAACGATAGTTGGCGCTGGTTGTTCATCGCCGGTGTCGTGCCGGCGCTGTTCGCACTCTGGATCCGGCGCAACGTGCGCGAGTCGCCGGCGTGGACCGCGCGCGCGAAGCCGGCGCGCGACGAAGCCAGGAATCCGTTCAAGATCATCTTCGGCCCGCAGCTGCTCGGCCGGACGCTGCGCATCATCGCGCTCGGCGGCGCCGTGCAGTTCGCGTACTGGGGCCTGTTCTTCTGGCTGCCGCCGTTCCTCTCGCGCCCCGTCGAGCAGGGCGGCGCCGGCATGGGCGTCGTCGGCTCGCTGCAGTGGATCGTGCTAATGCAAGTCGGGGCGTATCTCGGCTATCTGACGTTCGGCTTCATCGCCGACCGGCTCGGCCGCCGGCGCACGTTCATCCTGTTCATGATTTGCGCGGCAGCGATCGTGCCCGTCTATGGTCAGATGGCGCGCAACCCGATGGTGCTGCTCGTGTTGAGCCCGCTGCTCGGCTACTTCGGCCACGGCTACTTCAGCATCTTCGGCGGCCTCGTCGCGGAGCTGTTCCCAACGGCGGTCCGAGCGACGGGGCAGGGCACGAGCTACAACGCGGGTCGCATGGCCGGCGCTGTCGCGCCGCTCACGATCGGCGCCGTCGCGACACTGCCCGGGGTCGGCATCGGACTTGCGCTTGGGCTAACGTCGGCATTTTTCTTGGCGGCCGCGCTGCTGGTGCTGACGCTACCGGACCGCAGCGGTCAGGCGCTCGAGTAGCTTCCGGCGCTGCGGCGGCTCACGCTGGCGGTCCGAATGCCGGGCATACTACAGGCACGGGCGGCCTGGCTCTTGGAGGACCCATGAAGCGGAAGCTCGGCATCGTCTTGTCGTACGCTCTCGTCATGAGCAGCAACGGCGCGCTGGCGGACGACGTCGCCGACCAGAAGATGCTCGCGGGCGCTTGGAGCGACGAGCAGGTCCAAGCGATCGCGAGCAAGACGCTGCAGGTGCACTTGCCGCTCGTCCCCGGGGCGCTCAGCGCCGCCGAGCGCGCGGCCGCCGCCGAGCTGCTCGCGGCCGGCGAGCGGCTGCACGAAATCTATCTTCGCCAGCTCCACCATCAGGCTCTCGCGGCGCGCGACGCGCTCGCGCGCCAGCCCGAGCGTTCGGGGCTCGCGGCGCTCTTCCGCGTGATGAACGGACCGATCGCGACGACGCTCGACAATCGACGCGTTCCCTTTGTCGGCGTCGATCCCGAGACGTCGGGGCGGAACGTGTATCCGCGCAGCGCGACGCGCGCGGCGCTCGACGCGCACTTCGCAGCCCACCCCGAGTCGCGCGCCGAGCTGCTCGGCGCGCGCTCGATCGTGCAGGCCGCAACCCCGGAGAACGTCCGAGAGGTCGTCGCCACGCTCGACGAGCATCCGGCCCTCGACGTGTTGCATCCGGGGCTGCGCGCGCGCCTCACGGATGCCGTCGACTACCTGGCCGTGCCGTATTCCGTCGCGTATGCGAGCGAAATACTGTTCGTGTATGAGCGTCTCAATGCGGCAGCCGCGTTGCTCGACGAGAGCGATCCGGCGTTCGCGCGCTACTTGCGGCTGCGTGGCCGGGACTTGCTCGCGGACGACTACGACGGCGGCGACGCCGCGTGGGTCACCGGTCGCTTCAGCGGTAACTTGAACGCGCAGATCGGCAGCTACGAGACCTACGACGACGCGCTCTATGGCGTGAAGACATTTTTCGGAATGAGCCTGATGCAGCGCGATGCGGCGCGCAGCGCCGAGCTTGCCGCTTCGATCGGCGACATCCAAGCGATCGAGGATGCCTTGCCCTACGAATCGGATAGAAGGGTGAGCAGCGACATCCCGGTGGGCGTTTACAACGTAATGGCCGACTTCGGCCAGGCGCGCGGTATCAACGGAGCATCGATTCTGCCCAACGAGAGCCATCTCGCGCAGCAGTTCGGCCGCACGATCCTGATTCGCGCGAACCTTCTGACGCACCCGCAGCTTTTCGCCGAAAACGAGCGGGCGTTCGTAGCCGCCACGGTCGACGATCACCGCGGCGATCTGTCGGCCGAAGGCGGCCTCTATCGGACGCTGTGGCACGAGGTCGGACACTATCTCGGCGTCAACCGAACGCGCGACGGGCGCGAGCTCGACGTCGCGTTGCAGGACACGGCCGATCTGCTCGAAGAGATGAAGGCCGATCTCGTCTCCCTCTTCGCAGCGCGCGAGCTTCACGAGCGCGGCCTCTTCGACGACGCGCGGCTACGCGGAGTCTACGCCCACGGAATCCGGCGGGTGCTGCAAAAGAATCGTCCGCGGCGCGAGCAGCCCTATCAGACGATGCAGTTGATCCAATGGAATTGGTTCCTCGACCGCGGCATGCTCACGGTCGACGGCGGACGCTTGCGCATACATTACGAGCGTTACGACGAAGCCGTTTCGACGCTGCTCGCGGCTGTCCTGGATTTGCAAGCGGGCGGTGACCGCAACACGGCCAACGACTTCGTCGAACGTTGGACGAGCTGGGACGAGTCGGTGCACGGCATGATCGCGCGGCGAATGCGCGAGTCGGAGACGACGCGTTTCGCGCTGGTTCGGTACGAAGCGCTCGGCGAAGCGCCCTGAACCAGTTATCGAGCGGCCAGGTTCCTGCCTACTTCTTGCGCGGCGGCTCGAGGCCCGCGTCGGGGCTCTCGTAGCTGCGTGCCCTGCCGCACAGAGCTAGCGGACCGAGCACGAGTACCGTGCAGTGATCGACCCTGCATTCCGGTGACCCCCGTGTCGTTTGGGATATACATCGTTGGATACGTCATCTTCATCGTCGGCGTGGCGATCGGTGCCAACCTACTCGACGTGCCTCCGCAGTGGATCGGCGTGGGAGTTCTTTGCCTGATCGGGGTGGCCATCGTTCACGGCGCGACGGCGACTCGGCAAAAGGACGCCGCGTAAACAAGGAAACTCGACATGCAACAGCTTAAAGACCTCATGAGCCGCAACGTGCAAGTCATCGATCCCGAGATGACCATCGAGGAGGCTGCAAAGAGAATGCGCGATGGGGATTTCGGAATGATGCCGGTCGGAGAGAACGACCGCATGATCGGAACGATTTCCGACCGCGACATCGCGATTCGTGGCGTGGCCGAGCGCAAAGACGCCGGCACCAGAGTTCGCGACGTGATGTCCGAAGGCGTTACCTGGGCCTACGAAGACAACTCGGTCGAAGAGGCCGTCGGGCTCATGAGCGAGCATCAGGTGCGGCGTTTGCCGGTTCTGGATCGCAACAAGCGGCTGGTCGGTATCGTGGCGCTCGGCGATCTGGCCGTCGAAGTTTCTGCGGTCCAACCGGCTGCCGAGGCGCTTGCGGAAATCTCGAAGCCTTCGCGTCTTACCGGTCGCCCACTACTCTGATTGTCGATCGAGGCCCTCTCGTCGGCCAACCCGAGACTCTGAGACGGGCGCCAAGACCCTCGCACAAAGCTCATCGCCGAGGATCTTCGCCGCATGCCAGTGTCCGGCTTCGTTCCAGTGGCCTTCGCCCATCACGGAATTCTCGAATCCATGAAGGTAGATGTGTTGCTCGGTCGCGATCCGCTGGAGCGGTTCCGCGAGGCTGATTACGGAGTAGCCCTGCGTGCGCCCCGACGCAGCGATTCTGCGCTCCGCGTAGAGCAGGTCCTCGATTCCGAGGCGCTGCTCGATTGCCTGCCGCGCAGCCGGATCCGGATAGACCTGCGGCGGCATCGAGATCGTCGTGACCACGAAGCGGGCGCCGCTCGACACTACTTCCTGATTCATTTGCCCGAGCAACTCTTCGGTGATGAGCCATGCTTCTTGCCACATCGCGTCCTGGGGTGGCGCATAGATTCCGGCCGCCGTGGCTGGTTCCGGCGCATCCTGCTTGACGCTCGCAGCGGCCGCTTCCTGCCGCACGTCCCAGGCACGGCGCGCTTCGTTTACGACCTCCAATAACCGGGAGTGATGCACGCCTTCGTAAAGAAGTCGGCGCCAACGCGAGTTACGGAACGTGGTGTCGAGAACCAACTTGCCGCTCGAATGCACATAGACGGGCCTAGGTATCCTCCAACCCTCGGCCAGCGCGAGATCCTTGGAGTTGTCCTGGAGATCGTTCCCAGGAAAAAAGGCCAGGAGAACCAAGTCGGGGGAAAAACGCAGCGCGTCCTTCCGCAAGGTGAGGAGCTCTTGGGCGGTTCCGTAGCTGCCGATGCCGAAGCTCAGCACTTC
Organism: uncultured Gammaproteobacteria bacterium; assembly: GCA_963714705.1. Taxonomy (GTDB): domain Bacteria; phylum Pseudomonadota; class Gammaproteobacteria; order Steroidobacterales; family Rariloculaceae; genus FEN-1219. Next base: position 368,698 of record CAVQPJ010000013.1, on the reverse strand, counting down.
CGGTTGCTTGCCGTTCAGGCCCGCACAAGTGCCGAGGTTCCGACCCAACAAACTCGCGAACGTCTTTTCCAGCGACACCTGCCGGGCTTCTGTGAACGAATCGCCGAGCACCGCGATACGGTAGGTGCCGAGAGGTTTGGCGAGCTCGTGCTCGTCGTCTCGGTAGCCGAGACTGTTGATTCGCACGTGGGCCTCGCCCTCCTTCCGATACCAGCCCTGCATTCCCGGCCGCAACGAAACGCCGCGAAGATCGTCGTACGTGTCGAAGACGGGAAACGAGATATTGGCACTGCGCAGCACACCCTCGGCCAGGAGCAGACCAATGATCGCTCCGCCAACGGGCAGCAAGACCCAGTTGCCCACTCTCCTGCGCCAGCGTCTATCCAGCCCCTTCACCATGACTCCCGTCTCAATCGAGGTCGAACGCCGACTCGTAATTCCGCTTGAGCGCCGGATCCTGGGCATCCTTGCGCAGGTAGCAGTTGCCGATCGCGAGCGCATCCAATTCCGTGCCCATGAAACACCGAAACGCGTCTTCCGGTACGCCGACGATGGGCTCACCGCGCACGTTGAAGCTCGTGTTCACCAGCACCGGGCAGCCGGTCTTGCGCTCGAACGCCGACAAGAGCGCGTGGTAGCGCGGATTGGTCTCTTCACTCACGGTCTGTATGCGCGCCGAGTAATCGACATGCGTGACGGCTGGAATGTCGGACCGTGGAATATTGAGCTTGTCTATCCCGAACAAGCTCGACTCATCCGCGGTCATCGCGCGGCGCCGCGACTTCACGACGTCGGCCACGAGCAGCATGTAGGGACTCTCGCGATCCAGCTCGAACCAATCGCCGACTCTCTCTCGCAACACAGACGGCGCGAACGGCCTGAAAGATTCGCGGTACTTGACCTTGAGATTCAGCGTCTTCTGCATGGTCGGCGAGCGCGGATCGCCCAGCACCGAGCGATTGCCGAGCGCGCGCGGGCCGAACTCCATGCGCCCCTGGAACCACCCGAGCGCTTTGCTCTGCGACAGGTCGTCCGCGCATGCGGTCAGCAACTCCTCATCGTCCAAGACCTCGAAGCGTGCGCCGCAGTGCTTCAAGCGCGCTTCGATGTCGGCTTGAGCGAACGCCGGCCCGAGGTATGCGCCGTGCATGGCATCGCTGCGAACCACGCGCTCTTGACCGAGTTGCATGTGGTAGCCGACCAACGCTGCGCCGAGCGCACCGCCTGCATCCCCGGCCGCGGGCTGGATGTAGATGTTCGTGAAGCGGCCGTCGCGGAGCACTTTGCCGTTGGCCACGCAGTTGAGCGCCGTCCCGCCCGCCAGGCACAGATTCTCGATTCCCGTCTCCTCGTGCAGCGCTCGCGTCAAACGCAACACGATCTCTTCGGTCACGGCCTGTAGAGATGCCGCGAGGTCCATGTGGCGCTGCGTCAGGAGCTCCTCCGGCTTGCGGGGCGGGCCGCCGAAGAGCCCATCGAACTTGGCATTCGTCATGGTGAGGCCGGTGCAGTAATCGAAGTACGACAAGTCCAACCTGAACGATCCATCAGCTTTCAGGTCGATCAGATGATCGAGGATTTTGTTTCTGTATTTCGGCTCACCGTAGGGCGCGAGACCCATGACTTTGTACTCGCCGGAGTTGACCTTGAACCCCGTGTAGTAGGTGAAAGCCGAGTACAACAGCCCCAGGGAATGCGGGAAGTGGATTTCCTTTTGCACCACGAGACTGTTGCCTTTGCCGATCGCCGCCGAGGTCGTCGCCCACTCGCCGACGCCGTCGATGGTCAACACGACGGCCTCTTCGAAGGGGGACGGGAAGAACGCGCTCGCGGCGTGACTCAAGTGGTGCTCACTAAACAGCAGCTTGCCGTTCCAGCCGCGTCCGCCACCGATCTTTTTCACTTCTTTGAGCAGCAGGTCCTTCAGGAACAACTTCTCCCGCAGCCACAGCGGGATCGACATCCGAAACGTTTTGAACCCTCGCGGCGCGAACGTCGTGTAGGTTTCGATCAACCGTTCGAACTTGAGGAACGGCTTGTCGTAGAACACGACGCAATCGATTCCGCCCATCCCGACGCCGCCTTCCCTGAGGCAATAGTCGATTGCGCTCGCGGGAAACTGTGCGTCATGTTTCTTGCGCGAGAAGCGCTCTTCCTGGGCCGCCGCAATGATGCGGCCGTCTTCGATCAGTGCTGCCGCACTGTCGTGATAGAACGCCGAGATTCCAAGGATGCGCAAGGGCCAGCGTTCAGAACAAGGTGTAGATGAAGGGCGCCACGGCCGATCCCTGGACCAGTACGATCAGCACCCCGAGGAGCGCCATCATCACGAAGATTGGCCACATCCAATACTTCTTGCGCGCACGCAAGAACGACCACAGCTCTATCATCGTCGACATGGCGCCTACCTAGAATTGATTGCCCATGGAGTCGGGCTGCGGGCCCGGCGGCTTGCGTTGGATCCAGTACGAATCCGTCGCGCGATCGAGCTTCAGACGTAGCGGATCCTTACCAACAAGACGCATCACGATTCCGATGGGGGCAATGACACCGTAAAACAGCAACCCCAAGGCGACGGGGCTTACCACCTTGCCGAGCAACACGCCGAGCCTCGTCCATTGCCGGTTGAGTGGAGAGAGCAACCAAGGCCTAAGGAGCACGATCAGAGCGAAAACCGCGGCCACGCCGCCCGCCCACCACCGCGGCGGTTCCCCGTGCCACGACGGCCAAACCGCTATCAGCGCGAAAACAGCGGCGAACACCCAGCCGAACGAGCGGTCGGTCGACCCCTCGACAACGTTTTCGCGTGTCAGATCTTCGTGTGCCATGGCAACCGGCAAGTGAAATCGATACGCCGGCACCCTTGCGTAGCGTGCTGGACTATTTCTTGGTTCTGACTCGGATCCTACGCACTGGATGTGATTTGGTATGTTCGCTAGCGCACGTACAGCACCTCTAGCGCACAGCAAGATGTGCGGACCCCGTCCGAATCCCAGTAATGAACCGACTCGCTCTCATCTTCCGCTCGTTGCCACCCGCTCTTGCGCTGCGCTTTGCCGTGGTCTACGCGACCAAGCGGCTCTTTGACGCCAACGCGTCCCTCAACTACAGCCAGACGGGCGAGGACGCGATCATCCGTTCCTTGCTGGACGAGACGCGTCAGGGCATCTACGTGGACGTGGGGTGTCACGATCCAGTCCGCTCCTCCAACACTCTGTCGCTGTATCTGCACGGATGGCGCGGTGTGAATATCGATGCCAATCCGCGGTTGATCGAGCGCTTCAAGGCCACGCGCCTTCGTGACATAGCCGTGTGCGCTGCTATTTCGGATCAAGAGCGTGACGTTGTCTTCCACGAGTTCGAAGACGCGCTGGTCAGCACCCTCAGCGAGGAGGCGTTGCCCGAATGGCAAAGCAAGTGGAAGAAGAGCGGTGAGCGGGTCGTGAGAACCCGCACCCTCGACTCCGTGCTACATGAGCACCTCGAGCCGGGAAGCGAGATCGATCTCTTGTCCGTGGATGTCGAGGGGCACGATCTCAATGTCCTGCGCTCAGTCGATCTCAACGTATTCCGGCCAAAACTGATCGTCGTGGAGATGCACCACCTCGACTTGATGCGGGTGCCGGAGAGCCCGATCAACCGTTATCTCGAACAGCAGGGCTTCCGGCAGATCGGGTTCGACACTCTCAACGGTTACTTCGTGGACGCCCGCGGCGAGCGCTCGGGGTTGCGTTTACCGTGAGAGCCGCACGCGTGATCGAACTGGCGCTGACCATGATTGAGGTCCGCTGTCTTCATAGCCTGGCGGACGTGCAACCGTTTTGGGTGCGCTACCGCACAGACTCGTCGCCTCGCTCGAGGCACGGTGATGCGCATGGGAACAATACTGTTGGTAGTCGTCGTCCTGCTTCTGCTGGGCGCGTTTCCGAGATGGCCGCACAGTAGAGACTGGGGCTATGCCCCAAGCAGCCTGCTAGGGGTCGTCCTAGTCGTGCTGCTCGTCTTGTTGTTGACGGGCCGCATCTGACGCGACACCGGCATGCCGCGCGACGGCCGTGCGGTACCGTGCGGAACCCGGCCGGTTAGCCCGAGCGACCCGCTGCGCCTAGCGACGCGCTAATGACGCCCGATTCCCACACGCCGCCCGAGGCCTCCGACTGGCCCGTAACCGTGCTCGCAGTGCTCGGCGTGTTCTGGATGCTGTATTGGGCGCGCGCGGTCTGCATCCCGATCATGCTCGGTGTCCTCATCAGCTACGCGCTGTCGCCGCTCGTCAACCGCCTGCATGGCTGGCACATTCCCCGCGCGGTCGGGGCGGCTGTGTTGCTGCTTGGATTCTTGGGCAGCCTCGGCACGCTCAGCTACTCGCTCGGTGACGACGCCGCCGCGCTGATCGAAACCCTGCCCGAGGTTGCCCAGAACCTGCGCCGAACGCTGCGCCGGGAAGGCATTGCGTCGGGCGGCGCTATCGAGAACATGCAGCAAGCGGCCGACCAGTTGCAGCGCGCAGCGGACGAGTCCGGAGGCGGCGCGGCCGACGCGCCGAGCGGCGTGACGCGCGTGCAGATCGAGCAACCCGGCCTCGATGTCCGGGACTTCCTGCGTACGGGGACGCTGGGCGCGGTGGCGATCGTCGGCCAGGCAAGCGTGGTGGTGTTCCTGGTGTTCTTTCTGCTGACCGCAGGTGACACGTTTCGGCGCAAAGTCGTCAAGATTGCAGGGCCAACGCTCGCGAAAAAACGCATTACGCTCGGGGTTCTGGATGAGATCAACGGCCAGATCCAGCGCTACCTGTTGGTGCACATCGCGACGAGCCTATTGGTTGGTGTCGCAACCTGGCTCGCGTTTGTGTGGATCGGCGTGGAGCACGCGGCGCTCTGGGGAGTGGCTGCGGCCGTTTTCAATACGGTGCCCTACGTCGGCCCGGTCTTGATCACCGGAGGGACGACTGTGGTGGCGCTGCTCCAGTTCGGGACGTTCGAGCAGGCCGCGCTGGTCGGCGGAGTCGCGCTGCTGATCACGAGCCTCGAAGGCTACCTGCTGACGCCCTGGCTGACGAGCCGGGCTAGCCGCATGAATCCCGTCGCGGTCTTTGTCGGCGTGCTGTTCTGGGGCTGGTTGTGGGGAGTGTGGGGTTTGCTGCTCGCCGTGCCCATCATCATGGTCCTCAAGGCTATCTGCGATCAGATTGACGACCTCAAGCCCGTAGGCGAGTTCCTCGGCGAGTAACGCGTGCTACTGCCACGCGGCGCCGACCGGGCCTGCCCCGCGTGCTGATTTGGACCGGGTCACGCCAGGGTGCGGCGGCGGAAAAGGTTGACGATGGCAAGGAGGATGGCAGCGCCGACAAACGAAACGACCAAAGACTCCAGGCTGAGGTTGCCCTGGTTGATCGTGCTGACGCCCACCAGCGGTGAGATGAACCAGCCGCCAAGCACCGCGCCGACAATGCCTACAACGACGTTGAGGATGATGCCTTGCTGGCCGTCGGTTTTCATGAGCACGCTGGCGAGCCAGCCAATGATGCCACCGACGACAAGCCATAGGATTAGGCTCATGAGGTTTTCTCCAAGTGAGTGATGGGATTACTGAATCGAGGTACGGCAGATTAGGCGTTCTTTGTTGGCGCTCGTCGGTGCGCTGTCGCACTGTGTAAGCCGGCGTACGGCTACTGCCACGCGACGCCTGTCATCCAGTCGTAGAACACTCGACCATAACCATCGGTCGGCGTCCCGTCGACGTCCTTGATCAGCACGTTGTCCTGTTCGGCAAAGATATCCCAGCAACACCCGACGACCGACCAATTGTTGGCGCCCGCGAACGGTAGTAGCTGCTGCAGGAACGGCGACCCCACGGTACCCGGCGCATTGTGCTCGCCTGTTTCAGACAGAATCACGGGCACGCGAGCCGAGAGCGCCTGAACGGCGGGCCAATTGACCGGCATGCTCCACGTGCTCGAGAGGTTGCCCCAGGCACTCAGCGCAAAGGTTGCTCCGCTACCCGAACCGCTCGTTGCACCTGCCGATACCGGCGCAGTCGGCAACGCGGTCTGCAAGTATCTTCCCCCGGCGGTCATCGTCACGGTAGCGACCGCACCGCTCACGCCGACTCCAGAGACTCGCAGCACGGCAGGAGAGTAGACCGTGTTCGGCTTGGCCAAGGTGATCGTGTCGCCGACCGCATAGCCCGAACCGCCGGTCGAAACGCTCACGGAAGTCGGGCCCTGCATCGGCGGATAGGGATGCCACACGGCTGCGGTTTGATTGAGGATGTCCTGCGGCATGTTCGCCAGCCAATTGCTGACGTTGTTGCCAAATTCGACCCCGGCGATCAACACGACGTTGGTAGCTCCTGTGCCGCGCACGGCATCCAGCAGCGTTTGCATGCCGGCGGAGCTCCACGGAACCATGATGTTCCGGTAGTTGTGCGTGCCGCTGGTTGCGGGGTAGTAACTGAACGTTCCCCCTTTCATCAGCGCGCTCCACTCGTCTGATGGCGAGCTCAGAGCATAGAAATACGGTTCGTTGTACAGCGAGAAGATCACGGCGGAATTGCTCCTGAACGCGTCGGCAACGGACGTCCAAAAGGTAACGGAGTGATCCATGTTCGCCATCTGCGTTTGCACCAAGGGGCACGTGTTGCCCGGTGCCGACCAGTGCAGCTCGAGAATGACATACAGTCCTGCTGCGTTGGCTTGCTGAACTTGGGTCGCAATGGCCGAGCGATAGTTACCGCCTGGATCGCCGTTACGCGTAACGCCGTCCGTATCGACGCACGTGAGTCCCAACCAAGAGGTCTCATTGAGCGTGAGGCGCACGGCGTTCGCATGCCACGCTTTGACGGCAGTCCACCGCGGGCCATGGGGCTGACCTGCTTGCCCGCCCGAGGGATCGCTCGGGCTCCAGCCGCCGATCGCAACGAACTCGAAGCCGCTGAAACTGACGCCGCGCAACTGCAACACGTTGCCGGCCGCATCGATCAGACGATTACCTTGCACGCTCACTGCCGGCGCCACGGCCGGCGTGTTGGCAATGATGTTGACGGTTGCGGTGACGGGCGTGCCGAGCGCCAACGTGTTGGTCGGGTTCGATAGCCCGAGCGTGAACGTCTTGTCGCTCGTGTTTGGCGTTGCATAACTGATGGGCAGCGAGATCGTCTTCGCTGCGGTGTCGCCTCTCGCCCACGTGAGTGTGCCGCTCCGGGCGGTGTAGTCGGTGCCCGCGATGGCCGTCCCGTTGGCGGTGGCAAAGGCAACGGTCACATCGCGTGAGCCGTCAGCCCGATTCACGGTCGCGGTCAGCAGACCAACGTTTTGCGCAACGGAATAACTCGTCGCCGATAGCGCGACGGTGCCGGCCGGCAACGGCGGCGGAGGAGGCGCAGGCGGCGCATCAGCCACTGCCACCACCACCACATCCGGCAAAGACCGTCATGGCCGTAAATGCTAAGACGAGTCGTTGGAGCGACATGATTCCTCGCAGTTGGAGTCGAGCTCGATGCGGCCCCTGTGTGTATCGAATGGCACACACAGTGTCACGGCACGCGCGCCCGCTCTGTGCGACAGCGAACATCGAACGGCTAGCGTGCGGTGTTTACTGCGATGTCGCACAGACTGCGACGATACGTAGGGCCCTGAGGTGATCGGAGGTCATATGAAAATAGTTGGCATAATGGTGGTGTTGTTGGCGCTCGTGGCTTGCGCGCCGCAGGGCCGATTCGAGAGGGCGGGACAAAGCGTCGACGACTCGATCGAAAACGTGCGCGAGGGTGCACGAGACGTGGCCGATGACGTACGCGAAACCGCCGAAGACGTTGGCGACGATGTCGGGCGAAATCGAAAGCGCTAACCGACGTGAAAATCGCCTGACGCATCTCGGGTACGCGAGTGCGCTGCTCGCGTTGTTGACCGTGTGGTGAGCTGTTGTGGAGTTAACCCGCTTTCGCCCTGGGTGCTGAAGCGCCGCCGATCGCAACGAACTCAAACCCGCTGAAACTGACGCCGCGCAACTGCAACACGTTGCCGGCCGCATCGATCAGACGATTACCGTGCACGCTCACTGCGGGCGCTACGGCAACGGCATAAACCCGCTTGTCGCAAAATAGCGACCTTCTGTGCGGTAATATACATACAAAACAATAACTTGCGCGCTTCCGTCCCTACGTGGGATAACGCACAGACGAGGGATCGGGACGCAGCGCCGACACCCGTGTGATTCCCGCGGGAGGCGCTAGGCCGAGCGCAGCAAACGCACGACCGAGCTGCCATTGCCAAGGAGAAACGCGGATGAACAAGGGAATCGTTTGTCGACTGATGCGCGCGCTCGTCGCACTCATCATCGCGACGGCTGCGGGGAGCGCAACGGCCGCCGGTTACTTCACGCAAGCCGGCAGAATCTACGACGCGAACGGGCAGGAGGTGGAGCTCCGCGGCATCACCCACTTCGGCTTCAACGACCTGATCTTGCAGCCTCAGTTCCTGTGGGCCATGGGCTGGAAAGAGCAGATCGCGCAGATCAAGAGCTTGGGCTTCAACGCCGTCCGCGTGCCGTTCGTCCCCGACACGCTGTACAACAACACGCCGATCGATCAGTTGAGCTACGTCGATCCCGGTCGCAATCCGGAATTGCTCGGCAAGACGCCGCTGCAAGCGCTCGATCTGTGGATGGCGGAGGCGAATCGACAAGGCTTGTATCTACTGCTCGACTTCCACAGTGTGTCGAAGCAACGCGTGTATCCGACGTGGTTCGTGTCGAATCCGGCGGACTTTGGTCTCATCTATAACGGCCAGGCCTATACGGCCGCGGATTGGACGCGCGATCTAGCGTTCGTGGCCCGGCGGTACGCTCACTTGCCGCGCTTTCTCGGCATCGACGTGTACAACGAACCGAACGGCAGCGTGCGCTGGAGCGTCGGCGACCCGAGCATGACCGACCCGAGCTACTTCTGGAAGGCGGCGGCCGAGACTGCCGCGACGGCGGTGCTGGCCGCCAATCCGAATTTGCTGATCTTCGTCCAGGGTATCAGCGCCGGCTCCGGTGGGAGCGTCCCCATAAACTGGGGCGAGAATCTCCAACCCCAGCGCTATCAGCCGCTCAGTATCCCGAGCAACAACCTCGTGCTCAGCCCCCACACCTATGGGCCGGACCTGTACGTGAAGTCCTCGTTCGGTGCTGCGAACTTTCCGGCCAACCTCGCAGCCGATTGGGAGAGTCTGTTCGGGCAATTCTCGGCAACGCATCCGGTCGTGGTCGGCGAGTGGGGCGGGAAGTACGGGCAGGGCACGGGCGGACAGGCCGATGTGATTTGGCAGAACGCCTTCGTGGACTATTTGCGGAGCAAGGGTATCCGCAGCGGCTTCTACTGGTGCTACACGCCCAATAGCGGTGATACGGGTGGCATCCTCGACGACGCTTTGCAGGTGCGTGCGGACAAAATGGCGCTGCTGCAGAGGCTCTGGGGAGCGCCGCTGACGCCACCGCCGACACCAGCGCCAACGCCACCGCCGACACCAGCCCCAGCGCCGGCGCCGACACCAGCCCCAGCGCCAGCGCCGGCGCCGGCGCCCACGCCGGGTTCGCCGCCCACGTACTCACAACAAGGCATCATGAATTTTTCCCCCGGCTCGGGACCGGTCGGCACGGTCGTGACGGTGAACGGCAGCGGCTTTGTGGGCTCGAGTCTGGCGTGGGTTGGTGCTGCGCGCGATGCCGCGGTCAGCGTCCTCAGCGACACGCAGCTGCGGGTGACCATCCCCGCGGGGGCAACGACGGGCGCCATCGGGGTCTTCAATCCCGCGCACGCGGCGTTCACAGCCACTTCCTTCACCGTGACATCCGGCGCGCCTGCTTCTTACCCGCAACAGGCCATCAGTAGCTTCTCCCCCGGAGAAGGCCCGGTGGGCACCGTCGTGACGGTGAACGGCAGCGGTTTTGTGGGCTCGAACCTCGCCTGGGTCGGCGCCGCGCACAATGCGGTGGTGCAGGTCATCAGCGACACGCAAATTCGGGTGACGATCCCTGCCGGTGCGACGACCGGCGCGATCGGGATCTTCAATCCCGCGCGCGCAGCGTTCACCGCCGCTTCCTTCACCGTGACATCCGCCACCCCTGCTTCTTACCCGCAACAGGCCATCAGTAGCTTCTCCCCCGGTGAAGGCCCGGTGGGCACCGTCGTGACGGTGAACGGCAGCGGTTTTGTGGGCTCGAACCTCGCCTGGGTCGGCGCCGCGCGCAATGCGGTGGTGCAGGTCATCAGCGACACGCAGATTCGGGTGACGATCCCTGCCGGGGCGACGACCGGCGCGATCGGGATCCTCAATTCCGCGCACGCGGCGTTCACCGCGACGTCGTTCGGGGTGGTACCGTAGGATCCCGGCGCCGAGTGCCGTAGCGCAGAAGGCAGAACCCGGGTAGGAGCCAGTAACTCGCGTGACGCATCTCAGGTACGCGAGTGCGCTGCTCGCGTTGTTGACCGTGTGGTGGACCGCGCTGGCGATCGCGCCGCTCGATCGCCACGCCTGGCTCCTGGAAAACGCGTTGCTCGTCGTCGCGGTCGTCGTGTTGGCGGCGACCTACCGGTGGTTTCAGCTGTCGCGGATCTCGTACACGCTGATCTTTCTGTTTCTTTGTTTGCATACGCTGGGCGCGCATTACACCTATGCCGCAGTCCCCTATGACCGCTGGTGGGCGTCGCTCACCGGCGTCACGTTCAACGAATGGGTCGGCTGGGAGCGCAACAACTTCGATCGCGTAGTGCATTTTTCCTACGGTCTGCTGCTGGCCTATCCGATCCGGGAGCTCTTTCTGCGCATCGCGGGCGTGCGCGGTTTCTGGGGCTACTTCTTGCCGCTCGATTTGACGATGTCCACTTCGGCGCTGTTCGAGCTCATCGAATGGCTTGCCGCCGAACTGTTCGGCGGCGACCTCGGCGTGGCGTATCTCGGAACGCAGGGCGACGTCTGGGATGCGCACAAGGACATGGCGCTCGCCAGTCTCGGGGCGCTGATCGCCATGAGCGCCACTGCCTTCCTCAACTTCAGAAGCAGGCGCGATTTCGCCGCCGAGTGGAACGAGAGCTTGCGCGTCAAGAGGGCCGTGCCGTTGGGCGAGAAAGCGCACGTGGCCGGGAAAAAACCGGGGCGCGGAAAGAGCGGCTAGGGCGTTTGTGCGTTGGCGCACAGACGATAACGCGAGCCTCGCGCGACCTTGCCGATGCGCTCTGATACACCACGCATCAGGAGGGATACGTCAATGCTAGAAAGCCTCCGGAACCTGAAGACGTCGGAGATCGAGTTGCGGCAGCCGTTACCCGTGCTCGAATGCGAATGGCTGGTGGGCCGTCTGCTCGCCAAGCAAGGCATCGAGACGGCCAAATGGGTCGGGAACACCTGCCGGCTGTTGGTCGAGTACGACGCCGATCTGTGCGGCAGGGCGGACCTCATTGCCTTGTTGCAGTCCTGCGGAGTGTCCGCTGCTGCGGTACGTGCGGGATCCCCGTAGGCCTCCCGCGCGCTCGCTTCGCCGGGTAGAACTCCCCCGGGCTGGACGCTCAGGACTCGGCCGTCAGTTGCCGCGGGACACGGAGCGGTTGTCGCTGTCGCGGGCGTTCGAGCTATGCGACGCGTTGGCTTCCACCGCGAGGCTCGAGATCATTCGATTGAAGGTTTCGTTCAATCGCTCGTAGTCCCGTTCGGCTGCGATGAACAGCGCATAGATAATGTGATCGTCATCCACTTCGCGCGTGAACAACGTGATGCGCTCTTCCTGTCGCGTGACGGGCGAGCGGCCTGAGAGAACCACGGAAAGCGAAGGTGCTCCGTCGAGCCGATCCCTGCGTTCCGAATCCCGGACCATCTTCATTGCGGGGTTGGTCTTCAAGATCGTGCCGAGGAGGTCGTTGGTAGCGCGGGCGAGACTCGTGTTGCCCTCGACGAGGCGGTCGCTCGCCCGGTCGCTCGGCTCGTCCTCGAACGGGTCGTAGTGATTGACGATCACGCCGGAGATCAGGTCCCGTTCCCTGCCGCCCGCGTCGACGAATCCGCCTTCCGGAGCGATGATGACGCCGTAGCCCTGACCGGCCTCGTAGGTCTCGCCAATTGTCGGGATAGCCGATCTCGAAGAGCCCATCGCGCTGCGCGAACACGCTGAATTCCGAGGAGGGGCCGTCGACTTTGATTTCGGGCACCGACCGATCATTGCCCGATCGCGGCGCGGAGGTTGGCGCGGAGGTTGGCGCGGATTGTCCCGCCGCGATCTGCTGCATCGACGCTGCTGGGCGCATGCGCTTGAGCTCGGCCTTGACTTGTGCGAACCCGCCGATGGGCCGGATCGGGTTGACCCGGAGGAGGTCGATCTCTTCATTGATGCGAGCGGCGCGGTTAGCCGGGGCAGGGTGACTGCTGAAGAACTGCGCCACTTTGCCGGGATTGCGACCCTGCTCCTTCGCAAGGATGTCGAAGAAATCCGCCATGTCCGCCGGATCGTAGCCGGACGCGGCCATCATCTGAGCGCCCGTGATGTCGGCCTGCTCCTCGGCCGTGCGGCTGAACTTGAGAAACAGCGTATTCAAGCCGAAGCCGCCGAGCGCGGCGATCCTCTGCTCCGCGGAAGGGTCGTCCTTACCCACCAAGCCGCCCAAGAGCCCGAGCCCCGTCTGGGCGACGTACGCCTTCGACGCCTGGCTCGTGCCGTGGCGCAGAGCGACGTGCGCAATCTCGTGAGCCATGACTCCGGCCAGTTGGCCTTCGTTCTGCGCTGCCTCGATGAGGCCGCGATTCACGTACAAATATCCGCCCGGCAACGCAAACGCGTTGATGTCGGAGGCGTTGACGACCTTGAACTGGTAGGGGTAGTCCGCTCCGGGAGCGACCTTCGATAGACGCTCGCCGATCCGGTCGACGTACGCTTCGATCGATTGGTCGCGGAGGATCGGCAGCTGGCGCTCCGCGGCTTCCGCAGATTGTCGGCCGATCTCTTGATCCTGCGCCGGAGAAAAAAGATTGAACCCGGGTTTGAATTGCGTTTGCGCGACCACGGCGTCGCTAGCGACGGTCATGAGGGTCGCGAGACCCAGCGCGACGATCCAGGGGCGAGGCGTGTTCGCGATCATGTGCTTCTCCGCTGAGGTGAAAGCGGAGCTTCGCAGGCAGGTGAGCCCGCGTCTGTTCGCTAGCGCGCTCCCGCCGCGAGAGCTACAAGAGCTCGTGCAGGCGTGACGCTACGTCTAGCTCGAGGCGGCGTGCTGCAGCGCGATCTCTGCGCGTTTGCGCTCGGTGATGTCGAGTGCGGTGCCGTGAAATCCCTGGAAGACGCCGGCGGCATCGTGAAGCGGCTCGCCGCTCAGGGAATAGTGCTTGAGCTGACCGTCCGGAAGGGCGACGGTACACTCGAAGTCGCAGAACGACCATTGCGCAGCGATCTCCGCCTTGTGCGCGACCCATCGCGGTAGGTCGTCGGAGACGACGCCCGGTAATTCCCACAGAGTCTTGCCGAGCATATCGCCCGTGCCATCCATGCCGGCGCCCGCGATATCGGTGAAGCGGAACTGCGTGTCCTGCTCCCAGCACCAATCGACCGACAGCTCGGTCAGTCGGCGAGAGTGCTCCTCGCTCCTGCGCAGATCTTCTTCTGCGTGCCGCCGCTGCAAGAACTGGCCAAGCTGCTCGCCGATGCCGCGCGCCGCCTCCAGCAGCCGTTCGTCGGGCTCGCGGATGCTGCGGCCGTTGAAAGCGAGCGCGCCGATCGACTTGCCTGCCGCGATCACCGGAAAGACAAAAGCGCCCGCGAGACCGGTTTCGTGCGCGAGCGCCGTCGGCGGGTTCTGCGATTCACTGAGTATCCACAGCGGTTCGCCGGCATTGCAGACCCGGCCTGCCAAACCGGTGTCCGCGCGCAGCACCGTGCCGCGGGATCCTTCCAGGATTTGTTCGACGCCTGCTTCCGGTAAGCCCCACGACTCGCCCATCACCAGCACGCCCGCCGCGGAGTCGAGTCGAAAGAGCCGGCCGCAATCCCAGCCCTGCGCGGCGCAGACTGCGCCGATCACGGCCTGCACGCTCGCCGAGGTGTCGTCGCCAACGGCGAGACAACGCGCCACGGTGCACTCGAGCTTGTGGAGTCGCTCCGCCTGTTTGATGTCGGTGATGTCCTCGTAGGAAACGGTCGCGCGCGCCGCACCGGCGCCGCGCAAGCGTGTCACCGTAGCCATGAACCAGCGCGCAGCGGGTGGTACGCCCCACAAGCGCTGGTAGCGAAAGATTTCACGCTCTCCGGCAATCACTTGCCGGACTCCGGCGGCCATCGCAACGGCGTCCACACGCTCGTTGCCGACGGCGCCGGCGCACGCCGCAAGATAATTGTCGTTCTCGGCTAAGCCATTACCGTCAGCCGTGACGGCGAGGGCGCGCCAGGCACGGTTCGCGGCAATGATCGTCCCGACCTTGTCGAGCGTGCAGACCTGCGTTGCGAGTGCATCGAGCGTGGCGTGCGCGAAGGCATCCAATCCCCGCGCCGCGATCGTCGCCGACTCCTGCTCCGTAATGTCGCGCGTGATTCCGTGATAGCCCCTGAACCGGCCTTCCGCATCGAGCATTGGCTCGCCGCTCAAGCTGATCCTGCGCAGCCGACCGGCGGCGTCCACGCAACTGAGCCTGAGGTCACGGAAAATCGCACGCCACTCGAGCTGCGTCCGATGCGTCGGCCAATCGATCTCGCTGCCGTTGTCGAACGAAAGCTCCCAGAGGGTCTTGCCGACGATGCCTTCGCCGCCGATTCGCGCGTTGCCGATGGTCGCACCGGTGTGCGCGACGAAGCGATGGTCCTCGTCCTGTTCCCAGTATCCGTCCGACGCGAGATCTACCAGGCTGCGAAACCCTAACTTGCGCTCGATGATTGCTGCTTGCGCCTTTGGCATGAGAATGGCGTGGCCGCTGATGGGATCGAGAATCGCGTCGACCTCGCCCGCCCTGATGGCCCGAGCCTCCGGCGCACCCTTGAGCACCCGCAGAATGTTGTCCTCGAAGCTGGCAGCCGCGTCGGTGCTGGGTGGTTTCGGGGAACGGACGTTGGGTTTCACTGATTTCATGCTATTCCAAGGGCATGCAGCACGCTGCCGGTATCGCTGAGGTTGCCCACTATTTTCGCCGACGGCGACGGTGAGATCTTGGTAAGGCTCGGCGTGACGACGATGCCGTCGGCTAACGCGCGATGGGGATACTCGAGAACATCTATGATCTCGAGCTCGAATCGGTCCCCGAAATGCTCTTTGCAGATGGCGGCTAGATTGGCGATGGCGCGTGTCGAGTTAGGCGCGCTGTCCGCGATGTAGAGCCGCAGCACGACTACGGTCGTGACTGCGGGATCGGACGGGCGACGCTTGGGCCTAGCACGGGTCATCTCGCACTCCTCGAACCACTGGTCTTGCCTTTGCTGGAGCCGTTCGAGCCGTTGCGCTTGACGCGCGAGGGCGCCGTCGGGCGTCCTGCGGGGTCTGCGCTGCGGATCCGGCCCAGTTCCTGCTCGCGCTCACTCGAAGAAGTGATGCGCGCGTCGTTGTCGTTGGAGAGTTTCGCCAACCCCACGCGCTGCTGCTCGAGATTGAGCTGCAGCGCCGTGATGCGCGCATGCGTGTCCGCTTCGACAACTTGGAGATCGCCGCGCTTGTGAACGAACTCGGCGCGCCGTTGCGCGACTCTGGTTTTGTCTTCTTGCTCTTTCTCCCAGCGCAACGTGCCCATCAACACTTCGCCGCCGGCCGTATACACGTCGGCCAGCATCGGGCCGGTCTTGCTCAAGATCAGCTCGCGCACCTGGTTCGAGTGCCAGGTTCCCCGCGATTTGATGATCGTGAGTGCGCGATTGCGTTCGCCGCTGCGCACGATGTACGAGAGGTGGATCCAAGTGTCGGCGACCGTTGAAACCTGCAACTCCGTGGCTTCCGTCTGCGGATCGTCGCCTTCGCTGATGGCGGTGAGCAGCACGGTGACTCCCTCGTCCTTCACCATATAGATGAGTCGGTTGGCGACGGCACGCGCTGTGGTCAGCCCTCCGGCTTTCGCGAGCGCCGAAATCGGGTCGATCACCATGCAGCGCGGCCGATGCTCGCGGAGCAGTGCCTTGAGCTTGACCAGGTGGTCTTCCGCGCCGATGGATTCCGTGCGGCCCGAGTACATCCGCAACAGCCCCGACTTGACGTGCGGCTTGAGCGCGATGCCGACCGACGCAAGATTGCGCGCAATCGGGTCGGCGCCTTCGTCGAAGCTCACGAACAGGGTACGCTCGCCGCGCAAGCAAGCCGCCTCGGCAAACTTGCCCGCCAGCGTCGTCTTGGACGTGCCGGGCACGCCCGTGATCAACGTGCTGCTGCCGCGGAACAGGCCGCCTCCCAGCATCCGGTCTAGGCGTTCGAAGCCGGCCGAGACCCGCTCGGAGGAAGCGGCGTGTTTGATCTCGGACGGCTCGGGGGCGCCGATTTCCATCCCAGACGGCCCGAAGCTCACCGGATGCTCGCCCGCCACGAAATCCGAGCCGCGGTACTTGGTGATCTGCAAACGGTGCAGCGATACGCCGTGTTCCAGGCGCCGGCTCAAACGAATTACACAGTCCATCATGAACTGCATGAAGCCGTAGTTTCCGGTGGGCGACGCTGTCCCCTCGATCTTGGCCGTGACGATCGCGTTCATGGCGTTGTCCGCCAGCCAATCGCGAATCCGATAGACTTCGCGCAGCTCGGCGACCGGGTTGTGTAGCAACGACAACAACACGTCGATGCCGTCGAAAACGATCCAGCGCGCGCCCATCTCCTCTTTCTTCGCTTTGAGCATGCCCAGCATGCCGCGTAAGTCGAACTCGCCGGATTGCACGACTTCGGGTGAGAGGTGCGCCTCCAGAATGAACAGCTTGCTCTTGGCGAGAGCGGGTAGGCCCCAATCGAAGCCGGCGGCATCTGCGATGATCTGGCGGGTGGTTTCCTCGAAGGCGACGAAGATTCCGGCCTCATTGCGCTCGCGCGCGGCGTTGACCAGCGTCTGCAACGCGAAGACCGTTTTGCCGGCGCCCGGACCGCCAATGATCAGACTGGTCCGGTTCTGTTTCAGCCCGCCGTAACTCAGCTCGTCGAACCCCGGTATGCCCGTGGCCATCTTGGCCGGCGTCGAGCGGGCCGATGGTTTTGCTGCTTTCATGATGTTTGCCTTCAGCCGAGTGCGGCTGTAGCGCGCGTTTCGCTCGCTGATTTGGTGGGGAGCAAGCGCAGGTATTCCTTTCTCACCACGGCGTAGCATTCGCAGACGAGCGCCTCGAGGCCGGACCGATCGACGATCGTAATGCGGCCTCGGTTGTAGCGAATCAGACCGGCGGCTTGTAGCTTGCCGGCCGCTTGCGTGACGCCTTCGCGCCGCACCCCGAGCATGTTGGCAATCAGCTCTTGGGTCATCGTGAGCTGGTTCGTCGGCAGGCGATCTTGGCTCAGCAGCAGCCAACGGCAGAGCTGTTGCTCCAACGAATGGTGCCGGTTGCACACGGCCGTCTGCGACATTTGCGTAATGAGTGCCTGCGTGTAGCGCAGCAGTAAGATCTGCAGGCCGCTGTGCCGTCCGAACTCCGCCTGGAGGGCTTTCGCTTCCAACCGATATCCGTAGCCTGCGCTTTGTACCAGACCCCGACTGGGCGTGGTATCGCCCCCCATGAACAGCGCGATGCCCACCACGCCTTCGTCGCCCACGACGGCGATTTCCGCCGAGGAGCCGTCAGCCATGACGTAAAGCATCGAGACGATGCACCCCGACGTCGGGAAGAAAACGTGTTTCATTTCGACACCGGATTCGTAGAGCACTTTGCCGAGAGGCAAATGTACGAGCTGGAGATTCGGTGTCAGCCGAGCGAGCACCTCGTCCGGCAATGCCGCAAGCAATAGGTTTGGTGTAAGTGTCATTCTCGGTTCTAGAGACGCGTTCCCCGCCACGAGAGTCGGTTGGGGCAGTGCTGACTGCTTCACGGGTAGCTCCGACAACGCGATGTCCTTGTGCAAGAGTGTTCGAGCAGAGCCCTCTCTTGCGAGAGCGTGGGCGCGGTGGCGAATATGCGCCTCCGCGAGGCCGCGCACTGTTCGGTAGCGCACATAGGAGGTGACAGCCGGAAAACTGGACGTTTTTCAATGGGTGTGCCAGCGCACCGACGCTGGCCGGCCGCGAGACAATGATCGCTACCCAACGAAATCCGTCATCAAGGAATTGAAATGAAGAACTACGTGATAGCGACAGGCTTGCTGGCGAGCTCGCTTGTCGGCATGCAAGCGTGTGGCGTCGAACGCGAAGGCGCAGCCAAGGATGCCTATATCGACGGCAAGCTCGAAGCCGTCTACGCCCTCAATCGGCACTTGAGCGCGTTCGCGATCGACACTGAAGTCGACAAAGGCATCGTGCATCTGACCGGCAAGGTCCAAGCCGACATCGACCGCGATCTCGCAGGCGAGCTCGCGAAGAGCATCGACGGCGTCGTCGAGGTGGATAACAAGTTGACCATCGTGGCCGACGCGCGCGTGCCGTCCAAGGAAGGCGAGGATCGCTCGTTCGGTGCGTGGATCGACGACGCGACGACTACTGCGAGCGTGAAGTCGAAATTGATGGGAAATGCGAATACGAAAGGTATGCAGATCGACGTCGACACGCGCGGCGATGTGGTCACCTTGAGCGGTGAAGTCGCTTCGGGCGAAGAAAAAGCTCTTGCCGAAGAGCTCGCGCGCAACACCGGCGACGTCAAAAACGTGCGCAATCAATTGGTCGTCCGCAAGGCCCTCTAAGGAACACACATGACACAAGCTACTATTTCGACCGATTCCGGCAATTCGACCAGCGATCGGCTGGCCTCGATGGCGCACGAGACGATCGACCGCGTAACCCCAAGGGCGAATCGTGCCGAGCAGGAAGTGCGCGGCGCGGCGGCGCGCGCCGCCGAGAGCGCCAAGCTCATGCAGGGGCAGGCCGTGGAGGCCGCGCAGGAGAACGTGCGCAAGGTGCGCTCATATATCGAGAGCAACCCGATCGCTACCGCGGGTATCGCACTCGCGGTCGGGGTGTTGCTCGGCGCGTTGGTTCGCCGCTAGGGAAGGGCCTGACCGGCACTACCCGGCGCTAGTCAATAGAGGAGAAGCGACTTGCTACAAACAATTGCGATTGTCTTGGTCATCCTTTGGCTGCTGGGTTTCGCCACGTCGTACACGATGGGAGGGTTGATCCACATCCTCTTGGTCATTGCCGTCGTGATGATTCTGCTTCGGGTCATTCAAGGTCGGCGCGTGCTGTAACGGGGATCGAGAGACTAGTGAACGGCGTCCTCGGCGCGACGCTAGTCTCTCTGCTCGGTCCGGACGAGGGCGGCAACCCGTAACTACGAAGAATCAGCGAGCGTCGAACCGCCGGTTCGCTTCGTTCCAGTCGACGACCTCCCACCACGCTTTCAGGTACTGGGCGCGCCGATTCTCGTAGCGCAAGTAATAGGCGTGCTCCCAAAGGTCGTTCAGCAGCACCGGCACGAGACCCTTCATCGCTGGATGGTCGTGGCCGGCGGTCGTCATGAT
This sequence comes from uncultured Gammaproteobacteria bacterium, assembly GCA_963714705.1. Lineage (GTDB taxonomy): Bacteria > Pseudomonadota > Gammaproteobacteria > Steroidobacterales > Rariloculaceae > FEN-1219. Next base: position 349,126 of record CAVQPJ010000013.1, on the reverse strand, counting down.
CTCGAGTCGCTGGCCTGTTCCTGGCGGTGCCACCAGCCACACCCACCCGGCGCCGAAGTGCTGGTTGCCGGCAGCTTCGAAGTCATTCTTGAACGCTGCGATGCTACCGAAGCTGTGACACAGCGCATCGCGCAGCGGTGCCAGCGGCTCGGTGGTCGAGTCAGGCGTCATCGTCTGCCAGAACAGGCTGTGATTCACGTGGCCGCCGGCGCTATGGTGCACGGTCGCGCGCTTCTGATGCGGGACCTCCCTGAGGTTGCACAACAGCCATAGCGCAGATGCGTCCCGAAGTTGCGGCAGGTTCGCGAGTGCCGCGTTCAGCGTGTCGACGTAGCCCAAGTGATGAGCGTCGTGGTGGAGCGTCATCGTGCGCGCATCGATGCAAGGCTCGAGCGCATCAACGGCATAGGGCAATGGCGGTAGGCGGTGCCGCGTCGCGGTGTCCGCTGCCGAGTGTCGGTCCTGAATAGTGAGTGTGTTCAAGGATGTGTTCCAAGAGCGAAGGGATTGACGCCTGCGCAGACGGCTAAGCGCCGCCCAGCGCGCACGTCGACAGGTTGCGCGAGCAGAACCGGCTGGTCAGTGCGCTACCAAACAGTGACGCTTCCTACGTCCGATCGGGTCGTGCCCTACGCGTGCCAACGCACTGACCGATGCGGCAACGGTCGATACTCTCTCCTCCTGCGCGCCACGCTTCGCGGCCCGGGCGCAACGATGGAGGCATGAAGCCGATGAAACCGTCACGTTGGTCGCCGGCGGATTTTGACCGCCAATGGCGCGTCGTCCGCCGGATAGCGTTGCGCGCAGACATCCATTTGCGAGACCTCGGTGCAGCACGTGATCGTCTGGTTGCCGATATCCGCGCCGGTATCCTCGTTGGCCGACCTGTGTCGACCGAGGGGCGGGCGGATTCGCCGCGTAGGTCGAGCCACTGGTTGACACGCGCCGCCGAAATAGCCAGGGCTCTGGTGATACGTGGGCCAACGCACAGAGGCCCCTTCAGGTCGGGGCTAGCCTCTCCACCGGTACGCACGGAAGCGGCGCGCGATGACGTCGCATAGACGCGAACCGGCGCGGGCAACAGGAGTAGTGGCATGCTTCAGACCATTGACGTTGCGCTGATTCTCCTTCGCGTCGTTCAAGCTCGGCGCGCGCTGTAAGTGGCGACCAAATCGGAAGACCTTCGAGAGCGTGTGGGCGCACGAACCTCGAGCGGTGGTTGGCCGGCGCTCGCGACGACTCTGGGCGCGAAGCAGCGGCTCCGCGTTGACGATGCCGCTCACGATGCCACACCCGCCGACATGGCGGAGCTGCGCCGCAATGTGGCGGCCACCGAGCTCCGCCTTAGCGCGGCATTGCGGCAGATCGACCGAATGGTGCGTCTGGACATCTTTCGCAAGCAAGAAGCAGCGTTGCTGACGGAAGTCGCGGCGAAGGCGCAGCGCTTCGCGTATCACGATGAGCTGACGGGTTTGCCGAATCGCCACTTGTTGCTGGATCGTTTCAAATTGGCGGTGGCTTTGGCTGAGCGTCACGACGAGCACGTGGCGTTGCTGTTCATCGACTTGGACCGCTTCAAGCACGTGAACGACACGCTTGGGCATTTGGTTGGCGACAAACTTCTACAACGAGTCGCGCTACGCCTGGTCGCGTGCCTCCGTGCATCCGACACCGCGTGCCGCTACGGCGGGGACGAGTTCGTCGTCCTGTTGCCGGAGCTCAGCGGGAAAGACGGGGCAGCGGTCGTAGCGGATAATATCCGCGCGCGTCTCGCGGCACCGTATCTCATCGATGGCGCCGAGATCACCATCAGCGTCAGCCTCGGTATCGCCATGCACCCCGTCGATGCGGAGGGTTATGGCGATCTGCTGCGGCTGGCGGACCTCGCGATGTACCACGACAAGGCTCGGTGTCCGGCGGCTCCGAGCATCTCGGAAGCAACGCTGCTATCTCTGCTCGGTCCGGACGAAAGCGGCACCTCGTAACGTCGGTCCTCGCGATTGTTTTGCGGCGCGCTCGAGAGAACGCGCGAGAAAACCGCCGGTCGGTGCGTTACCTAACAGTGTCGCCACACGCGACTTCAGTTGCGCTGCAACTGAGTACGCTCGCGCACAGACTGTGTCGCTAGCGCTCTCTATCGTGGCGTCCATGAACCTCATTGACACTCCTGCGGGCGCGCTTCCCTCGCTCACGTTTCCGTATCGTGGCTCGCGCTTGCCGAAGCGCGATTTCGTGTCGCTGGTGAGCGATCTGTTGCCGCCGTGCGATTTCGGCTGCTTCCTGCTTGCAGGACTGATTGGCACGCTGCTTCACGCTCTATTCGTTCCGTACACGCTGCTCGACTCGGCCGTCGCCGCCAGTCGGAGCAACGTGGCGCTGATCGGCGCGGTGCTGGCGCCGTTCGTTCTCTACGATCCAAACTTTGCCGCAGCGGTCAGCCGGCGGCACACAGCGGCGCTGATCGGTGTGTTTGGTTTGCGCTTCGCGTTGATTGCCGCCGTCGCGATTGCCATCGGCGCGACCAGCCAAGTGTTCGACAACCTCCCGCCGAGCTGGGTGGCGCTGTGGCTCGGTGCGAGTCTCGCGTTGAGCGTGTTGGTGCGCGTTGTCGTCGCGACGAAGGTGCGCGCGCTCGATAGAAAGGGGCGCTTCACTGAGTCCGTCGCCATTGTCGGCGCCGGCCCGGTAGCCGACAGGCTCAATAGACACCTACGCGATACCAAGGCTGATCGCGTCGAGTTGCTGGGAATTTTCGGCGACTTGCCCGCGGGCGCGGCGGGCAGCTCCGCGTGGCCCGTCGGCAGCATCGATGAGCTTGTCGAGCTCAGTAAGCGCCGCGCCATCGATTGGATTCTGGTGGCTCTGCCCGCAGTCGACGAAGGGCGGCTCGATGCGATCGTGCAGCGCCTCGAAGTGTTGTCGATCCCGATCGCGCTGTGCCCGCGCAACGTCGGGTTTCGAGTGTCGGGCGAGATGGTCGAGTACACCGGTGACGGCATGCCCGTGATGTTGCTGGCCGATCGCCCGATCAAGCGCTGGAACGCGGTACTCAAGAGCGTGGAAGACGCGCTGCTGTCGCGGATCCTGGTCTTGCTGCTGTTGCCGGTGCTGGGCGTCATTGCGCTCGCGATCAAGGTCGACAGTCCCGGGCCAGTCGTCTTCAAGCAGCGCCGACACGCGTTCAACAACTCCGAGTTCGACATCTACAAATTTCGCACGATGCGGTTCGACGCCGACATTTCCGGTGACCGCTTGCAGCAAACCGCGCGCTTCGATCAGCGCGTGACCAACGTCGGCCGGTTCTTGCGGTCGACGAGCCTCGACGAGTTGCCGCAGCTTTTCAATGTGCTCAAAGGCCAGATGTCGCTTGTCGGTCCGCGGCCACATGCGGTGAACATGCGCACCGAGGACCGCTTGGGGTCGGAGATCACCGAGAAGTACGCTCATCGGCACCGCGTCAAACCCGGCATGACCGGCTGGTCGCAGGTCAACGGTGCGCGCGGCGCCACGACTACCACGGCGCAGCTTCGGCACAGGATCGCCCTCGACCTCATGTACATCGACCACTGGTCCTTGTGGCTCGATCTGAAGATTCTCGTGTTGACGTGCCGTGAGCTTCTGAGGCGAACCAATGCCTACTAGCACGAACGCTAGTCGTGCAGTCGGCGAGGGATTTCCGCGCGCGTTCGTCGTCACCTCCGCGGAACTGCTGACGCTGCTCGACTTTTTCGGATTGTTGCTCGCGGGATCGCTCACGCAGCAGTGGCTCTGGTCCCTCTGGACCGCGCAGGCCGATTCGCCCGGAGTCGCGTGGAGCGTTCGCTTCCTACTCGTCGTCGCGGCGCTGCTGGCAGCGATCGATCCTCCACGACCCGCAGTTCGGCGCGCGCGTGCGGCGCGCGGACTGGTCCGCGCTGATACGTTCCTACGTCAGTCGTTTTCTGCTATTCGTGGGCGGGGTGCTCGTCATCGGTAGCGCGAGCGGCGTGCTCGGTGCGACGCCGCCAGGTGCCGTGGCCTTTTGGTTGCGCGTTGAGCTTCATGCTTGCGTCGCTGGCTCGCGCCGTGCTCGCGAGCGGCATACGGCGGCTCATGCGCAGCGGTGTGCTGACGGAAGTCGTAGCGATCGTCGGCGCGGGCTCGCTGGCCGATCGTCTCACGCAGAGCTCGCGCAACAGCACGCGGGCACGCATGCAGGTTGTCGGCGTTTTCGACGACGACGGCGCGTCCGCGCAGGACGGGCAGGGCGCCGTGGCCGGCACCGTCGAGGACTTGCTCGAGCTCGGCAAGACGCGCCACCTCGACTGGATATTCGTGAACCTTCCCTGTGCCGACGAGCGACTGCTTGGCGTCGGTCGTGGGCCGGCTCAAGGCATTGGCCGTGCCGATCGCTCTGTGCCCGTGGAACGTCGGTTCGGGTACGCCCTACCAGATCATCGACTACGTCGGCGGGGCTCTGCCCGTCACTGTTCTCGTCGGTCGACCGGCAAGGCGTTGGCATGCGGCCGTTCAGACGGCGTGCCAGTTTCTGCCGCGATGGATCACCACCTTGCTGCTGCTTCCGGTGTCGTTGGGCGTCATGTGGCAGCCGCGCGCGGCGGTGCGTGACGGCGGCAAGTTGAGCTGCGCGCTCGACGACTACAACGTCGAGTCGTTTGCCGCTGCTGCAAGAGACTTCGGTCAAACCCGTTACGGCTTCGTGGTCACTCCGAACGTCGATCACTTGATCCGGCTGCACGAGGACGTGAGCTTCCGCGCGCTCTATGCAGCCGCCCGATATGTGCTCCTCGATAGCCGTTTTCTCGCCAACATGCTGCGCGTGACGACGGGACGCCGCTTGCCCGTGTGTCCCGGCAGCGATCTCACCGCCAAGTTGCTCACAGAGGTGGTGTCAGCCGATGACCGGATCGTGGTGGTGGGCGGCAATCAACGACAAATGAGCGAGCTCCGGACGCGTTTCGGTTTCCGCAATCTCGTGCAGTTCTCTCCACCGATGGGATTCATCCGCGACCCGAAAGCCGTGGAGGCGTGCTTGAGCTTCGTCGAAGCGCACAGCCCGTTTCGCTTTTGTCTGCTGGCCGTCGGCGCGCCGCAGCAGGAGATCTTGGCCGAGCGGTTGCAGGCGCGCGGCGTCGCTCGCGGGCTGGCCTTGTGTGTGGGTGCATCGATCGACTTCGTGACGGGTACGCAACGCCGTGCGCCGCGGTGGATGCAGCGGGCCGGCCTCGAGTGGTTGTTCCGCCTCAGCCAGAACCCAGCGCGCTTGGCAAAACGCTATCTCGTGCGTGGACCGCGCGTGTTCGCGCTGCTGCGCAGGACGATCTTCGTGTTGCGATCCGCGCCCGTCGCGATGCCGGCAGCTTCGGTCGCCATCGCAACGGCCGCCCGATTCAAGGTAGCCATTTCGGTTGCACCCGGCCTTGCTCGTCGAACCGATACTGCCGGTCGAGCCAACCCTGGCCGAACAGGATGAGCACTTGGTCGTAGTAGTGGGTGTCTGCGCCCAGTCGGGCGCGAGCGGCATCGACCGTCAACCGCAGCACTTGTGCCCGCAACAGTTTGTCTTCCTGCAGCGCCTCGAGAAACGGCAGCACCGCGCCGGCGAAACCGACAGGTGAGAAGTCGGCCTCGAGCGCCGCGCCGGTCGCCGGATTCACTTTCTCCGGTGGCACGCCGAGCGTTCTAATGTGCTCGGCGAACGGGCTCAACAAGCGAACGAGCTCCCGACTTTGCCCGCCCGACATCCCGGCCCACAGGTACACCCGGATCGCGTCGTAGCTTCCGGCCGGCGTCCGCTCGGTGTCCTGCGTCAGGACTCCTCTCGAGCTCACGACATACGAGTCCGGAGCCACGCCGGCGGCATAGATGTCCGGCGCCGCGCGCAGATAGTCTTCCCAAATCTGCGCCCACGGGCCCTTCGGGTCGACGGCCGCGAAGTACTCGAACATGAACCCGGGTAGGTAGCTCGGATTGAGGCGAAACCGATCGTTTGCCAACGTGAAGCCCACCGGGCCCGGCAGCAAGACGAGTCCGGCGGCACCGGCGTCGGCAACCTCTCGATCGCGAACGAGCTCCAACAGCTTGCGGCCCAATGCGTCGTAGCGGGGCGTCTGCCACAGCCGGCCCGCTTCGAGCAGCGTGTAGGCGAGCCATAGGTCGGCATCGGCCGCCGCGTTGCGATCCTTGATGGCCCAATGGCCATCGTCGTGCCGTCCCCATAACCAGCCCGGCAGTCGCTCGCCGAGCTCGCCGTCGGCGAGGTTGCTCGAGGTCCATTCGAGCAGGGTGTCGAACTGCGCCCGCTCATTGGCCACTAACGCGAAGAACAACGCATACGCTTGCCCTTCGGACGTGCTCTTACCATCGAAGGTCAGGTCGATCACGCGCCCGTCGGCTTGAATGAACCGATCGGAGAATCGATCCCACTCGGGCCACTCGGCTGTGGCGTCGCAAGCCGTGGCGAGTAGCGCGCTCGAAAGAACGGCCAACGTGATCGCCCGTTTGCGTCGGCTCATTGCCGGCATTGCGCTTCTCCCGTAGTTGCCTGTCGCGACAGTAGGGAGGCAGACGATCCGAGGTCTGTGCGGTGTCGTACATCTAACGGGTCACGAGCCGCACCGTTCGTCGCCGTGCCAGCGCAGCGGCGGTCAGCGCCAACAGCAGGAGTAGATCGGCGGCTCCACCGCCGCTACTGATCGGTTCCGGTTCCGGCGGCGATACCCGCGTCGATGTCCCAGATCGCGACGGCGGCGTGCTCGAAGGCGGCGGCACGGTTCCCGTAGGCTCGGTACCCCAGAGTCTGCGCAGCAACGCCATTTTGCCTTCTTGCACCTTCAGGTTGTCGTCGAGAATGCCGCCGGTATCGCCGCTGTTCGGTGTGTAGCACCAGTAGAAGCTGTTGCGAATGCCCTTGCTGATCAAATAGTCGACGAACGCGTTCTGCCAGCGAACGTCCCTGTGGTCGCCGTTCCCTTGGCCGTAACGGCCGCCCCATTCGCCCGGCACCACCGCATAAATCGGCGCGAACTGGCCGAACAGCCGCTCCCAATCGGCGCTCAAGTTGGCCGGAAAAGCCGGCGCCTCGAAGGTCTGTTTCACGTATACATCGGGCCCGTAGGTGTGCGGTGAGAGCACGAGCTTGTTATAGGGAATGTTCAGCGGCTGATAGGCCTGCGGCTGAAAATTCTCGCCCCAGTTCATCGGAACGTTTGTGTTCTCGACGCCGTCGAAATTGCCGGTGATGCCTTGCACGAAGATCAGCAAATTCGGGTTGGCGGCGAGAATCGCCGTTGCCGCAGACTCGGTGGCCGCCTTCCAGTAATTGGAGGGGTCCATCATGCTCGGGTCGCCGCTGCTCCAGCGCACGAGTCCATTCGGCTCGTTGTAGACGTCGATCGCGAAGAAGTGCCGTAAGTGCGCGTAACGCTTGGCCACGAACACGAGGTCGCGGCGCCAGTTATCGGCGGTGTATGCCTGGCGGTTGTAGATGAGGCCGAAGTCCGCCGGGTTCGACACGAACCAGGTCGGATACTGGCGCTGCATCGAGACGCTGTGAAAGTCGAGCAGCACGTATAAGCCCATCCGGTCGGCCTCCGCCATCCAAAGGTCGAGTGCCTCCAGCGGCGTTTTGCCGATCAGCTCCGGATTACGGCCCGCATCGATGTAGCTCAACTGCTCCACCGGTGTCGTGTTGTACAGAGTGTCGGGCACGAACGGGACGCGTACTGCGTTGAAGCCCAACCGTTGCATCTCTGCGATCTGCTCCTTCCAGCCCACTTGCCACAGGTACTGCGGCTGCAAGATCGTGGAGCCGAACCCATGGTGACTGATCCCGCGGAGCTGAATCTCGTTGCCGCCGGAGTCGTAGAGCCGGCCGTTCAACGCCGTGTAACCCGCCGCGAAGGCGGGCACGCCGGTCACCAGCAGAATTGACGCGCACGCGAATCTGCGCAGCGCGCGCGCAAGTGGTAGTGCGTTCAAGCCTCGCCCCCCTCATCCTTGAGATTCCGTGTTGCCGGACGGGCGTCACTGCATCCTTGAGTGACTGCCCGGCCGGGCGGTTCGCCGGCACTGGCGTTGGACGGCGCTCGGATGCTCACGCTGAAAAAAGCAAATGTCATTCCGTCTCGGTATGCAGACGCTGTATGCCGCAAGGCATGGGCGGTCGGTGGCGGCACCGCCGCATGACGACGATTTCGTTGACGTTGTTGATTCTCAGGGCGAGAAGCCGCCGAGCGGCTCGCGGCATGATTCGGAACTTGTCGCCCTTTCGAGACGGCGCGATCGGGCTCGGCGTCGACGGAATCTGCGCAAACGCGAGATAACCCGCGCGTTACGGCAGCGGCGGCTCGCTCGTCCTTCGGTGTGCCGTCCGTCACAAATCCGCGTACGCTGGCTTGCAATTGGGCGGCTCGTTCCGCGAGTGATCATGCAGATGGCTGAGCTGCTTCCTGCAGCGGTGCGTTGCAGGGAGATCTGGGGTGCCGGCGATCCGGCGACGTTGCTGCCGGCGGAGATCGCATGCACCGCCGGGTTTGCGGCGGCGCGCCTGCGCGAGTTCGCAGCGGGGCGCTCCTGCGCGAGGCTCGCGCTGGGCGACCTCGGCGTCGCCGTTGCGCCGCTGCTCGTGGGCCCGGCGAGGGAGCCGCTGTGGCCCGCGGGATGCGCCGGCAGCATCACTCATACCGACGGATACTGTGCCGTCGCGGTGTGCCGAATCGGGGCCGTCGTCTCGCTCGGCATCGACGCCGAGCGCCTCGTCGAGCTGGGGCGCCCCGAGTGGGAGGTGCTCTTTTGCCGAGAAGAGATCGAGTGGCTCGACTCGCTGCCGCCGCAGGAGCAACTCGCGATGGCATGCGCGCTGTTCAGCGGCAAGGAAGCCTATTTCAAGTGTTCGTATCCGCTGACGCGGCGGTCGCTCGAATTCAAGGACGTCGAGCTGCGCTTCGGTTCGGGCTCATTCGCCGTGCTCGACCGCCACGCGGAGCCGCGCTTCGAGGTGGTTGGGGCCTACGGCTTCATCGGCGGCTCCGACATCGTCGCCACTACCGTCGTCGCGACGAGCAGCGCGTAGCGGCGCTCACGAGCCTCCGCTAACTTGCCCGGTTCGCCGCCGACTTGAGCGCGAGCGCCACGGTTGCGGCCATCTGCTTCAATCCGCTGCCTTGGAATACCGTGAAGTGATCGCCGTCGAGCACGGCTCTGTCGATGCCGGCGGGAACGAAGGGACCCCAACCGAGCAGAGGATCGAGGCCCCATCCGCGCGGCTCCTGCGAGCTGCAAAGCAGCACTATCTTTTCGCGGTAGGTGCGTGGCGCGTAGCCTGCGGCAGCTCGATCCAAGTAGCCGTCCAACCAACGGTCGTAGTGCTCGCTGCTCGAGTGGCGGTTCTCGAAGGTGTCTTGGGGAGGGGCGGCCGCGTTCCAACCGATCGCGCGCAGCAGCTGTTTCACCGCCTCTCGCTGACGGAGGAAAGCGCCGAAGGTTTGCTGTCCGGAGAGGGTCTTGCGCCAGTCCGAGAGAAGCAACTGCAAGTTAAAGGAGTGATCGGCGAGCCACGCGCGCGTCTTGGACATTCGCTGCCGGTTGCCGGGTGCCCAGGCATCGATCAGGCCGACGAACGCGACGGTTTGGTGCTGCTCGCGGAGTTGGCGCGCGACCTCGAACGCCAGCACTCCGCCCACGCACCAACCGAGTAACTGATACGGTCCCGTCGGCTGCACTCGGCGCACCAGCTCGACGTACAGGGCGGCAATCTCCTCGAGGGTCGTCGGCATGGTGGAAGGTGCGGCGGCGGGGTCGAACACCTGCAACGCCGTGAGCGGCTGCTCCGGACCCAGCAGCCTCGATAAGTTGTAGTAGAAGACGCCGGTATTGTGGATGGCGAGCAGCGCCGGCTTCCTGCCGGCCGGGTACAGTCGCACCATTTGCCGAAAATCGTACTGTCGAGTCTCGACTCGCATGACGAGTCGTGCCTGCTCCGTGATCGTCGGCGCATCGAACAGAGCTGCAAGCGCCAAGCGCACGCCGAACGCGGCTTCGATGCGGACCAGGAGGCGCGCGGCGAGCAACGAGTGGCCCCCCAACGAGAAGAAATTGGCTGCTACGTGCACGTGCGGCACGCCGAGGACCGATTGCCAGATGGTGGCGAGGCGGGCCTCCACGTCCCTACGCGACAACGGCTCTTCGCTATCCGAGAGCTTCTCTGCGGCTGCCGGTGGCGTCGGCGCTGGTAAAGCCTGGCGATCGGTTTTGCCATTCGGGGTGCGCGGCAGGTGCGCAAGTCCGACGATAGCGGCCGGGTGCATGTAGGTTGGCAGGAACTTCTCGAGACTCAGGCGTAGCTCGGCGAGCAACTCATCGGCGAGCGGCGACGACTCGGCCGAGCGGCGCACGACGTAGGCCCAGATGGCCGGCTCTTTGAGCGGCGATTGACCGACGATCGCAACGGCCTGCGTGATGTCCGGATGGCGGAGCAACGTCGATTCGATCTCGCCGAGCTCGATGCGGAAACCGCGCAGCTTGACTTGAAAGTCGGATCGTCCGAGGTATTCGAACGATGACTGCCCAAGGCCGCTCTCCACCATTCGGACGAGGTCGCCGGTGCGATACAGACGTCCGTTCGGGCGGAACGGATCCGCCAAGAATTTCCTCGCGGTCAACTGCGGGAGGCCCAAGTAGCCGAGAGCAACGCCGTCACCGCCGATGTAGAGCTCACCCCTCTCGCCCGCAGCGACGGGTTGTAGGTGCTCGTCGAGAACGTAGAACTGCGTGTTCGCAATCGGCGGCCCGAGCGGCACCGGACCGTCGCCGCTGCGCACGCGCAAGACCGAGGACCAAACCGTGGTCTCCGTTGGGCCATACATGTTCCACAGCTCGCCGCCGCCTGCGAGTAGCGCCTCGGCGAGCTTGCGCGACAGGGCTTCGCCCCCGCAGAGCATCTTGACGGTGGGGTTGCCCTTCCACCCGGAATCGAGCAGCAGTTGCCAAGTGACTGGCGTAGCCTGCAGAACGGTCGCGGAATGCGTGCGCAAGAGTCGCTGCAAACCCAACCCGTCGGTTAGATCGTGTAGCTCTGCAAGGATGACTTTGGCGCCGACGACCAGCGGCAAGAAGAGCTCGAGCACGGCGATGTCGAAGGAGATCGTGGTCACCGACAGCAACGCGTCCGATGGAGCGATGCCGGGTCGATCAGCCATTGCGTACAGGAGATTCACCACGGAGCGGTGCTGAACCTGCACGCCTTTCGGCACGCCAGTGGAGCCCGACGTGTAGATGACGTACGCGACGGCGTCTGGAGAGGGCTTGGACTCGAGGCTCTCCGAGCTCGCCGTGTCGATCGCCTGCCGATCATCGTCCAACAAGAGCGCGGCGATGTCGCCGCGCGCGAAACGCCGAATGATTGCGGAAGTCGACACGATCGCGGCGGGACGGGCGTTGTCGAGGACGTGGGACAGACGCTCTGTAGGATAAGCCGGGTCGAGCGGTATGTAGGCGCTGCCGGCTTTGAGAATCGCGAGCAACGTCACGACGAGATCCGTCGATCGTTCGAGCAGAACTGCGATCCGCGTGTCCGGTGCGAGTCCGCGACTCTGCAACGTACGGGCCAAGCGATTCGCCGCGCGATCCAATTCCCCGTAGCTCATGGCGCGGGCGCCGCAAACGACTGCGCATGCGAGCGGCGTTCGCCGTGCTTGTCGCGCGATCAACTCGGGAAGTGTGAGGTCTCGCGGATAGTCGGCGACGGTATCGTTGTAATCGAGAAGCGCCGACGGCGGGTCGACCGAGCTGCGCCTGCTGACTACGGAATCCGAATGCATGCTAGCGCCACGATGCGTGCCCTGCCGTGAAGCATCGCAGCGTAGAGGCGCGGCCTAGCAACGTCTGTGCGCTCACGTACATATGCGTGCCGACGCACATTGGTGTGTTCGCTGCCGCACAGACGCAAAAACTCGGGCTGCCCACAGTGTGCTGGCGTCATCGGCGACGCCTCTGGCCTGTTTCAGCCAGTCTCGACGCAACCATCATGCACCAACAACGGAGGCGGCCATGATTGCCTGTCTTTCCGGCCGCTCGAATCCAGCAGTTTTTTCGCTCGGCCTTCGCCGGTACGCGTGGACTGCGCTGTCGTTGCTCTTGCTCGCGTCGGTGGTGCCGCTGTCCGCCGAGGCGCAGGGTACGGCGGCAGCTGCGCCCGCCCGTCCGTTGTTACAGCTCGGCGTCGGCGACGTTCTCAACGTGCTGGTCTACGGTCGGCCCGAGCTCACGACTACGACTTACATAGCGGACGACGGCAGTATCACGGTGCCGCTCGCGGGCTCGGTACCGATCGCCGGGCTATCGCCCGCGGCGGCCGCTCAAGAAGTCGCGGCTGCTTACAGAAAGGCGCAGCTGCTACGCGATCCGCAGATCACGATCTTGCTGATGCAGTCCCGCAGTCAGCAAGTGTCGGTGCTCGGCGAGGTCCGGGCGCCCGGCCGGTTCCCTGTTGACTCGACGACGAGCCTGCTCGATCTGCTCGCGGCAGCCGGTGGCACGACCGAGACGAGCGCGGACACGGTGTTCGTGATACGACCCGATGCAGCTGGCAATCTCGAGCGCCACCCGGTGAGTTTGCGCGGTCTCGCAGACGGCCGGCAATCGCTGCAATTCCTCGTGCTGCGCGGCGGCGACGCCGTGTTCGTGCCGCAAGCGGATCAGTTCTATATCTACGGCGAAGTGCAGGCGCCGAACATGTATCCCCTCGAGCCCGAGATGACAGTGATGCAGGCCATTTCCCGCAGCGGCGGACTGACCGGGCTCGCCACTACGCGACGAATCGACGTCAAGCGCCGGACCGCCGACGGAACTGTTGTGAACACCAAGATCAAGCTCGCAGATCGCGTGCAACCAGACGATGTCATCTACATAAGGGAAGGTCGGTTTTGAGCGCCAGTAAAGAGGTCGCGGTTTGGGCGAGCTCCGCGTCGCTGCCGATCGCCTATTCCGCGTTACCGGACGTGTATTCGCAGTCGGGGCTGTCCCCGCTACAGATCTGGACCATCGTCTGGGCGTATCGAAAGCTGAGTCTATTCATCGCGCTCCTGATCGTCGGTCTCGGCGCCGCGGTGGTTGCCATGTTGCCGCGCACGTACCAAGCCACGGCTACGCTGATGGTCAACTACGAAGTCAACGATCCGCTCAACGGCAAAGAGTTTCCCATCGGCCTGCTGAGCAGCTACATGGCGACTCAAACCGAGTTGTTGCGCAATCCGACGGTACTGTTGACCGTCGTCGATCGCCTGCGACTGACGGAAAACGCGGAGTACACGAAGGGCTACAACGGCGACAGCAGCGGGCTGCGCGAGTATGTGCTCGAAGCGCTCGACAAGAACCTCGCGATCTATCAGGGGCAGTTCGGTAGCCAGTTGATCTACGTTACCTACGGCGCGAGGAGTCCCGCAGAAGCTGCGCTCGTCGCGAACACGGTGGCCGAGGTCTTCAAGGAACAAGATTTCGTGCGCTCCACGGATCCGGCGAGCGTGCGCGCGGAGCGGTACACCAACCAGCTCGAGCAACTCAAGGTCAAGGCCGATCGGGCGCAAGTGGAGTACACGGCGTTCCATCAACGCAATGGCCTCATCGACGCCGGCGATGAAGGCGCCAACGTGGAGCTCGCGTTGTTGTCGGACCTCGAGCAGCAGCTGCTGGAAACACAGCGCGTCCGGCGCTCCGCGGAAGCCGTGATTTCCGGTGATCAGACGGTTGGCGACCAAGTCATGAGCTCGCAGCTGATCCAGACCATGAAATCGCAGCTCGCCGTGCAGGAGTCTCGCCTGGCGGAGTTACGCACTACGCTCGGGCCGCGGCACCCCCAAGTTGTCGAGCTGATTTCGCAGCTCGACACGAGCCGCCGGATGCTGGCGAACGAGGTGCGCAGCTATTCGCGCAATGCGGCGACTGGATTGAGCGCGGCGCAACAACTCGAGGAGGCGCTACAGGCGGCCGTGGCGACGCAGCGCGCCAAGGTTCTTTCGAGCAGCGCGCTGCACGATCAGGCGGCGAAGTATCGCCTGGAGCTCGTCGCCGCCCAGGCCGTGTACAAGCGAGCTCTCGATGGCTATGACGAGGTCATGTTCGCGTCGATGGGCAATTACACCAACGTGAGCTCCGTCAGCGTGGCGACTCCGCCGGTGAAAGCCAGCAAGCCGCGCGTGCTCGTCTATATGCTGTTGGTCGCGATGGCGGGTGGATTCTTCGGGCTGTTCCTCCCGCTCGCTTACGAGCTCTTGAATCGCCGCGTGCGCTGCCGCGACGACATCGAGCGCGACAGCGGCGTTCCGGTGCTCGCGGAATTCGGCGCGATGCCGATGAAGGGGGTGTTCGCGTGAACGCCGAGCTAAACGGAGGCGCGCGAGACGAAGCTGACGCGCAGCGCGTGCAACCGCTGACGCGTGTTACGTCGCCGGCGCTGCGGCTAGCGAGGCCGACGCCGCGGCTGGCTGCCGCTTCCGATTCGCTCGACCCCCGGTGCGAGAAAATTCGCGCGTTGAGAACCGAGCTGCTGCTGCGCGGCGAGCCCGGTGAGCGAGCCGAAGTCATCGCACTCTTGAGTCCGGGTACCGGCGACGGACGCTCGCAACTTGCTGCGGAGCTCGCGATTGCGTTCGCCCAGCTCGATCGGCCGACGTTACTGGTGGACGCGGACCTGCGCCACCCCAGCCAGCACTTGTTGTTCGCGGCAGACAACAAGTCCGGCTTGTCGCAAGCCCTCGCGCACGGCAGCACGCCGTGCTTTCAGCTCGTCGACGGTTTGCGACATCTATCGTTGCTGACGGCGGGCCCTGCGTCGGACAACGCTCCGGAGTTGCTGTTGAACAGGCGCTTCGCCGTGCTCGTAGCGGAGTGGCGCGAGAGTTTCGATTTCGTCGTCGTGGACACGGCGCCGGTCACCGAGTACTCCGACGGTCTTGCCGTAGCGAGCGCGATCAGGCGGGTGCTCGTCCTGAGCCGAGCGAGGCACACGCCTTACAAGGAAAGCCGCGACATGTTGCGTCGCCTCGCTGCGATTCGTTCGCAGGTTGTCGGCGCCGTGATCAACCATTTTTAGCGAGCCCAGCGCCGTGGCGGCCGAAATGTCTGTTGGCAGGAGAGTGCACTGGGTGCGTGACGACCGGCACGCGCTGATTCTGGCGGGCATGATGTGGGTGCTCATCGTGCTGTTGATCGTCCCCGAAGGGTTCAACTACGCCATCCTCGGCGGACCGGCGCCAGCCGCCGGTGGGCTGCTGAGTCGCGCGCTCTGGCTGGGGCTGTTGGCGGCCGCGAGCGCGATCATCGCGTGGCGCGCGTCGCTGTCCTGGCTGCTGCTGCGCTCCCTGAATCCATTCCTGTTGCTGTTCGCGGCGCTTGCCGTCGCCAGTATCGTTTGGTCGATCGAGCCGGAAGTGACGATGCGGCGGGACATCCGCTTGATCACGATCCTCTCGGCGTGCTTTGCCTTCACGTTGGCCGGTTGGCATGCGCGGCGCTTTCAGGGTGTCGTGCGGCCGGCGCTGACGATGGTCTTGCTCGGCTCGATCGTGTTTGCATTCGCCGCGCCCGGGTTGGCGATCCATCAGGAGCTCTCGCCGGAGTTGGTAGGCGCGTGGCGCGGTCTGGCGAATCACAAGAACACGTTCGGTGCCATTGCCGGCACGTCGCTCGTTCTCTCATTGCATGGGTTGCTCACGGGGGAGCTGCGCTCGTGGCGTGCGCTCCTCGGGTGCGCGCTCGCTGCGGCGTGTCTCACGTTGTCGCGCAGCTCGACTGCCGCGATCTCGGCGCTAGCGGCGATCATGCTACTGCTGTTGCTGCTGTGGTCGCCGCGTAGTGTGCAGGCTTATCTCAAGTACGTGGTCGTATTCGCAGCGGTGGTGTTGGTGGTCTACGCGCTCGCGATCCTGCGGCTGGTTCCCGGCAGCGACCTATTGCTCGCGCCCGTCACGCTACTGACCGGCATGGACGCGACGTTCACGGGTCGCAGCGAGATCTGGGCGATCATCGTGGAGCGCATCCATCTCAATCCGCTCCTCGGCGTCGGTTACGGTGCGTACTGGATCGGGCCCGTGGCGCAGTCGCCGTCCTATGAGTTCGTCTGGCGTATGGGCTCGTTCTATCCGGGATCGGCGCACAACGGCTATCTCGATGTTGCCAACGATCTTGGCTGGAGCGGCCTCGTGTGTTTGCTCGGCTACATCGTCGTGCATCTCCGCCAATCCTTACGAGTGCTCGTGACCGACCAAGCTCAGGGCGCGCTGTTTCTCGCGTTGTTCATGCAACAGGCCATGGTCAATTTGTCGGAGTCACACTGGTTCACCGTCCTGAGCTTGCAGTTCGTGCTCATGACGCTGACGACGGCAGCGCTGGCGCGCCTGCTGCTCGAGACGAATCTACGTGCACGCTTTGGCGAGCCGGTCCGGCAAGTGCGGCCGACGGCACCTCCATCCGACGTCGCGCCCGCGACGCTTGCGGCCTCCCGCGGATCCCGTTCGGTCCTGACGTGACGAGCCCTACGACACCGCCGCACGCCGTCCCCCGCGGCCCGATACCGTCGCTCGACGGCATTCGCGCAATCGCGGTGGCGCTGGTCTTTCTCGCCCACAACGACTTGGAGACGTGATTCCGGGCGGATTGGGCGTGACGATCTTTTTCGTGCTGAGCGGCTATCTGATTTCCACGCTGATGCGTATCGAGTACGCGGCCAATCGCTCGCTGGACTATCGCGGCTTCTACTTGCGTCGTTTCCTTCGTCTGATGCCGCCGCTCGTCTGCGTGGTGGCACTCGTCGGCGTATTGGCGGCGTTCGGCGCCGTCGACGGCGAATTTTCGGCGAGCGGCTTGCTCGCCGTGCTGTTCTATTACGGCAACTACTTCGTGATCGCCCACGACTTCAACGGCTTGCCGGCCGGCGTGGGAGTGGTGTGGTCGCTGGCCGTCGAGGAGCACTACTACCTCCTGTATCCGCCGCTCGCGGCGGTGCTGCTGCGCTCCGGCCGTGTGGGTCTTTCGGCGTCCGCGCTGCTCGCGCTGTGCGCGCTCGTGCTCGGGTGGCGCTTCTGGCTGGCATCGCATGGCGCTTCCGCCGCGCACCTCACGATGGCCACCGATACTCGCGTGGATGCCATCTTGATCGGCTGCCTCATGGCCCTGTGGCGAAATCCCTGGCTCGATTCGACGCCTGCAGCCGACACTCGACGGGACACGCTCGTGGCGGCCGTCTGCGTCGCAGTGCTGCTCGTCACGCTCGTGTATCGCGACGAGCTCTTTCGGCTGACTCTGCGTTACACACTGCAAAGCGCGGCCGTGGCTCCGCTCATTTACTTGGCGGTGGCGCGCGCGCAGCGCTGGCCGTTCCGTTGGTTGAATGCCAAGCCGTTGGTCTATCTCGGCACGATCTCTTACACGGTGTACCTCTCGCATCACGTGATCCTGTTGCTCGTGGCCAAACACTGGCCCGCGCTCGGCTGGCTCGGTGTGACGTTGGCGGCCTTTGCGCTGACGCTGGCCGTAGCCGAGCCGATCCGCCGCTTCGTCGAGCAACCGTGTGCACGGTTGCGCAGGCACCTTCATGGCAGACGTGCCGGGGCGAGCACGCGTCCGCCGCAGCCGCTCGCAGGCATCCCTTCTTCGCGAGGCGCCGCATGAGCGCTGCGCTGCTGCATGAGCACGTGGTCAAGCCGGACCCGGCCATCGAGGCGATCCTGACGCACCGCGGGCCGGTGTTGCTCGATCTCGACGAGACTCTTTACTTGCGCAACTCCACCGAGGACTTCATCGACTCGGCGCGCCCGGCGTTGCTGGCGTTGTTGGCGATGCGACTGCTGGATTTCATCGAACCGTGGCGTTGGACGGGCGGCGTCGAGACGCGCGACGTGTGGCGCGTGCGCTGCATCGTCGCGCTGTTCCCTTGGACTTCAATTCGATGGAAGGCACGAGTACACACTCTGGCCGCGAGCGCTGCGAACAAGCCGTTGATCGACGCGGTGAACGAGCGCGCCCGCAGGAGGATCGGTCAAGCCCCGATCATCGCGACGCTCGGCTTTCGACCGATAGTCACACCGCTGGTAGCGGCTCTCGGCTTACCACCGCAGATCAGAATCGTGGCGGCCAGTCTCGGCAGGTTTGCCGATCGCCGTGGGGGCAAGCTGCGTCTCGTCGTTGCTGCTCTCGGTAACGAGACGGTGCGCGGGGCGTTGGTGCTCACGGACTCGACGCAGGACGAGGCCCTGCTCAGCGCGTGTGCGCTACCGCTGCGAACCGTTTGGCCGCGAGCTCGGTATCGTCCTGCTCTGAGCGGGATCTACCTGCCGGGGCAGTATCTCGCTCAGGTCAAACGACCCGGCGAGCGCTACATCACGCGCGGCATTCTCCAGGAAGATTTCGCGTTGTGGGTCTTGAGCTCGGTGATGTTGGCCCCGCATCCGGTCAGGCACGTCGTAGCGCTGCTATTCCTCCTGTTGTCTTTCTGGGCGATCTACGAGAGCGGCTATGTCGACAACGATCAGGTCGCCGTGCGCTTCGAGCATGAGCCGAAGGTCAGTGATGCGTTCCACGATGGACTCGCGGTCACGCCGCGCTGGGCGCCTTGGGCTTGGGCGCTCGCGAGCGGCGCCATCGGTGTGGTGATACTCCGCGGGCTCGGTAGCGAGGCCGTGGCCGGTTTCGGCATATGGGGCGCCGTTCTCCTCGCGACGTACGGCGCGTTCGCTTTGTACAACCGCTTCGACAAGGCAACGCGAGTCTGGCTGTACTCGTGCCTGCAGTTGGCTCGGAGCGCGGCATTCGTGGCCCTGGTCCCGATCAACTTGATCGGCGCGATCGCGATCGGTGCGCATGTGCTCGCGAAGTGGGTGCCGTACTACATCTATCGCGCTGCCGGCAAAGTGTGGCCCGATGCTCCGCACTTCATGACGCGTCTGCTGTTCTTCGCGGTGTTGACGGTGCTGATCGCTCTTGCGACCGGTATCGGCGCGGTTTGGACCTGGTCGACGGCGGCGCTACTCGCGTGGAATCTATTCCGTGCGCGTCACGAGCTCGTGGCGACGTTGCGGAACGCGGTGCGTCTCGACAGACAAGGACCGCCCGCATGATAGGCATCAGCGTGTGCATTGCCACCTACCGCCGCCCCGACCGACTGCGTGCGCTGCTCGCCGATCTCGTCGGGCAACAGCTGCTGCCGTTCGAGATCGTCGTGGTCGACAACGACGCTGAAGCGAGCGCGCGCGAGATCGTGGAGGAGCGGCGGAGGCT
The DNA here is from genome assembly GCA_963714705.1 of uncultured Gammaproteobacteria bacterium. Lineage (GTDB taxonomy): Bacteria > Pseudomonadota > Gammaproteobacteria > Steroidobacterales > Rariloculaceae > FEN-1219. The sequence continues at coordinate 329,857 of CAVQPJ010000013.1, read as the reverse complement.
GGGTGCGCGGTGTCCCATTCACTACGACGTGCAGCCCGAGAAGAACATCTCCATCACGCGCAACCGAACGGTCGCCGTCGCGAGCGGGGACTGGCTGGCGTTCATCGACGATGACGAGCGCGCCCCGGCTGCTTGGCTCAGGCAACTGGCGGGCGCCGCGAGCCGCCATGTGGCGGACGGGGTTTTGGGCCCTGTGGTTCCCGTCGTGCCCGCTAGTGCGCCCGCGTGGATCCGGCGCGGCAGCTTCTACTCCTGGGCGCGCATGCCGACTGGCAGCGTCGTGCCGGCCAACCGGCTGCGGTTTGGCAACGTGTTGCTGCGCTCGCGTTTGCTCGCGCGATACCGAGCGCCGTTCGATCCCGCGTACGGGCTGACCGGTGGGGAGGACGGCGATCTGCTCGCCCGTCTCGTCAACGCCGGTGCGCGCATCGTCTGGTGCGACGAGGCGATCGTGACGGAGCCCGTCGAAGCAGCGCGCACGTCGCTTCGTTGGCTATTGCGCCGGGCGTTGCGCGGCGGGCAGGACTTTGCTCGCCATACGCGGGCAGGCCGTTACGGCCGCCTGACCGTCGCTAAGCGCGTGCAGTTCGTGACCCGTGCGATCGCGCAGCTCACGTCTGCGGCGGTACTGGCGCTCGTGACGTGGCCGTTCGGCAGGCATCACGCGGCACGTTGGCTGCTCAAGGCTGCCGCCAACACGGGCAAGCTCACGGTGCTCGTCGGCTGGCATTATCGGGAGTATGCGGCGCCTCGCCGTGGTGTCGCTACGCTGGCCGCGCCGCCGCATGACCATGCTATCTAGCGCGATCCTGTGGCTGCTCGGGGCGCCGGCGGCGCTCAGCTGTGGCTATTTGTTGTTGCTGACGCTGCTCTCGCGCAAGACGCGTGAGCCCGCGGCTGCGACCCGCACGTTGCGCTTCGACGTGATCGTTCCAGCGCACGATGAGGAAGCCTTGATCGGCCGAGTCGTGCGCAATCTGCGCCGCAGCGACTGGCCGAGCGGTGCCTTTCGCATCGTGGTGGTCGCCGACAACTGCACGGACGGCACTGCGGCGCTCGCGCGCCATGCCGGCGCCGAGGTGCTCGAGCGCCACGATGCCCATCTCCGCGGCAAGGGCTATGCGCTCGAGCATGCATTTCGCGCGAGCCGCGCGCACGGCTGGGCGGACGCCGTGGTCGTCGTCGACGCAGATAGCGACGCGTCGGCGAACCTCCTCGCCGCGTGTGCGGCCCGGCTCGAGAACGGCGCGCACGCCGTGCAAGCGCACTACGGAGTGCTCGAGCCGCGCGCTTCGTGGCGAACGCGGTTGCTGTGCATAGCCATGGCGGCGTTTCACCGGGTGCGCTCGCGGGGCCGCGAGCGTTTGCGGCTGTCGTGTGGGCTCCGCGGTAACGGTTGGTGCGTCACGCACGCGCTGCTCGAGCAAGTGCCATACCGAGCCTTTTCGCTCGCGGAAGACATCGAGTACGGCATCGAGCTCGGTCTTGCGGGCTATCGAATCCATTATGCGGACGAAGCCTCGGTCGATGCCGAAATGGTGGCCGATGCGGGGAGCGCCGCTTCCCAGCGCCGGCGTTGGGAGCTCGGGCGGTGGCAGTTGCTGCGGGCGAAGACCGCACCGTTGTTCCGCGCTGCGCTGCTGCGGCGCAGCCTCGTTTGCCTCGATCTCGCCGTCGATCTGCTCGTCTTGCCGCTGTCGTACATCGTGCTGAACGTCGTGGCGTTACTGGCCGTGGCAGCGGCCATGGCTCCGTGGCAGGCGTCTGCAGCTCCGTGGCTGGTGGTTGGGGTTGCGTGCGCGGTTAGCCTGCTGCTCTACGTGCTACGCGGTTGGCAGTTGAGCGGTATGGGCGTGCTGGGTCTCATCGATCTCTCGCGCGCGCCTTTCTTCTTGATGTGGAAGGTGCTGCTGCTACTGCGCTCGCGCGGGTCGCCGGCTTGGGTGCGTACGCCAAGAAGGCTAGAGTGAGCGACCGCCGGCGGCAGTTGGCGCTCGCCAGGATGCTTGGCAGCGCGGTCACGGGCCAAGCGCTGCTGTCGGCTGCAAGCTTCACCGTGGGGCTGCTGCTGATCCGGCACGCGAGCGATCTTCAGTACGGCTATTTCATCCTCGCGTCGAGCGCGGTGCTGCTGATTACGTCGTTGCAGAGCTCGTTCGTGAATCCGCCCTTGGTCAATCGCATCACGCCACTCGAGCGGCCCGCGCGCGGCGAGCTCGTCGGTGGCCTCTATCGCGACCAGAGGCGCGTCCTGCTGGTCGGCGGGGCGGTGGCATTCGTCGCCGCGTGCGGCCTCTGGTCTGCCGGCATCCTCGATCGCTACACGGGCCCGTTGATCGTCGTGACCATTGCCGCGGCGCTTGCCGTGCTGCACCGCAATTTCTTTCGGATGGTCCTGCTTGCGCATCGGCGGACTCAGGACGTGCTGCTCACCGATGCCTGCTACGTTGTCTTGCTGGTGCTCGGCGTGGCGCTCGTCATTCGGCTGCCGGCGCCGGCGGCAGGCGCGATGGCGGTCATGGGCATCGCTGCCGTCGTGAGCGGCATTCTGGTCGCACGCCTGTTGTGGCGGCACGAGTCGTGGGACGTACGCGGTGCTGTCGGAATCTTGCGGGAAGTGGCACCGCTTGCGGCGTGGTCGACAGCCGGAGCGGTGATCCACTGGGCATTCAGTCAGGGCTATATTTATCTCGCTGCCGGCACGCTCGATGTCACGGCCGTCGCGGCGATCGCCGCGACGCGGCTTTTGCTGATGCCGGTGAATCTGCTGTCATCCGGCATCGGCACGATGCTGTTGCCGCTCACTGCCGGCTGGCTTCACCACCATAGCGCGGCGTACGCGCTGAGCCGCCTGAGCGCGTTCGCGCTTGGGCTCGCGTGCGCGGGACTTTGTTATTTCGCAGTGTTGTGGCTGGCGCGCGATTGGATCTTCACCGTGCTGTTGAAGAAGCAGTTTGTCCATCGCGATGCGTTGCTGCTGCTATGGGGGCTCGCGTTCCTGCCGATGGTGATCCGGGATCAACTGCTCTACCTCTTGGTGGCGCGGCAGCGCTTCCACCAGCTCACGTCGCTTGCGTTCGTCGGTGCGGCGGTCTCGCTCGTGGCGGGCTACCTCGGCATGGTCCGGTTTGGCGTCCTCGGCGCGCCGCTCGGCGTCTTGGTCGGCGAGCTGATCAACCTCGTAGGGATTGTCGTCTTGTCGCTGCGGCAACTAGGGGTGCGTCAGGCCGCCCCCGTGCGTCGGGCCGAGATCGCGACGTAGCGCGGTGCGCAGTCGCCGGTTGAGCGGTCACGACCGGCATCGCCGCCATCAGCTCCGCTGTCGACAGCCATTCGCACTGGCCTCGGCGTGCCTCCGCGATCAGCGTGGCGAAGGCCGCGCGTTCGGTGCTCGTTACGAGCGGTGTGCCGCGCGGCGGCGCGGAGCTCGACGGATCCCGCCGTCGCTCGTCGATGTCGCCATCGCGCGCGGCCGATAGCAGTCGCCGCACCGCCGGCGCTGCGTGCACGGCCAGCCAGCGCCGTGCATCGCCGAGCAACCGGCGCCAGAAGAACACGCCGCCGATGCGGTAGATCTGCGCGCAGCGCGTCGCCGTCATGTCCGCCAGCCAGCGCGTCTTGTAGTAGCCGAAGCCGGAAAGCAGGTTCAAGAACGCGAAACGGCCCTCGATCACGTAGCGCATGCCCATCATCAGCATTGCCGAGCCCGGTGAGACAGGACTCAGGTCTTGGTCGAAAGTCATGTGCAGTGCGTACAGGCCTTTGTTCGTCGGACCGGCGAACGCACCGCTGATGAGCCCCGCAATCGGCACGCCGTCGAGGACGATTATCTGGATCACGGCTTGCATGGGTTGGCGCGCATCGAGTAGCGCCCGGAAGTAGTCCAACCGCTCCGGTGTGCCGCCGATCGCCAAATCCGTTTGCGATTTCCAGCTGCGCTTCTCGATGCTGCAATACAGCTCGAGCAACGCGGGTGTGCTGGCCGGATCGGACGAGGTCAGCAGCTCCGTTGCGCCGCTCGCCAACAGCTTGCGCATCTGGCGTTGCAAGTCCGAGCGAAACCTCGGCGCGAGCGCGTCGGAGTACTCCTGGAGCGTGTTCCAGCGGACATGGATCGTGCCGTTGTCGAGGTTGGGCCAGTGGCGAACCCAGCAGCCCGTCAGGCGCACGCCTGCCGGTATCGGGTAAAGCGTCGAAGTCGCATCCTGCTGCTGTAGCTCCAGCAGATCCCATTCACGCCGGTGATCCCGCAGATACTCGTAGAACATCTCCGTCACGACACCGAGATGCTCGGCTTTGGCCACTACATGGGGACGATCCGCGTCGTGCGCGACAAGAAAGCCGAGTCGTTTGATGCCGTGCCCAAGGACCTTTTCGGTCACTTCTTCCAGGGCGAGATAGCCGATCAGCTCGCGCTCCATGAACGCTGCGAGAAACCACACGCGCGAGCGCAGGCCGCCGCTCGAGGAGTCGCTGCGGCGCAGTAGGTTTTCGTAGAACTCGAAAGTGGAGAAGGGGTCCGGGCGCGCCGAGGCGAGGTTGAGCGCGTTGATCTTGGGGCGCAGCGCGGCGATTTCCGCCAGCGTGTGTAGGCAGCGGATGGTTACGGCGTACACACGGTCACGGTGCGGCACTGGCGTTGCCGAGCGCGACCACGCCGCCTGGGGCATCGGCGTCGACGCGCATTGCCGGAACGTGGTGTCGATATTGCAGCCGCGCGAGACCGAGTCGGTTCGCTACGCCATGGACGACGGTTTTCAGCACGGCAGAAGCTCCGGTCTCGCGGGCCGAGATGTCGCGCGCGTGCAGCCGCGTGCGGAAGAAATGGTTGGCCACATATACGCGTTGCCGGCGCCGAGTAGTGGCCGTGAAGTACTCCGTCGACAAGGAAACGTTCACGTCACCCAGATTAGTGACGCGATGTGGCGCGTTCTGCGGCCAAGTAGCCCATTGCCCCGGCGCGAGCTCGTAACTCACTGCGGCGTCGTCGAAGGCCGGATCGTAGGGAAGATACTCGTGCCGAACGCCCGCGAAAATCCCTTCGAGGTGCTCACGTTTCAGGTAGCGCTCGTCGAGGGGCGGGTAGATCCAAATGCGCTTGTGGCCGCGGATGTGCCAGAGCACGGAGGCCGGGCCATCCGCGTGGTAGTACACCATCGCGTGCGGCGAGGAGATCAGGAGCGTTCCCTGTGAGCGTGTCGGTATGAAACCCGGCGCCTGAGCTGCGAGTTGCGCATACAGCTCGTCGATGAGCGCGCGATACCGCGCATCGGTGCGGTCCACCCTCGTCACGTTGAGCCACAAGCGACCGTTACGGACGGCACGCAGCAGTTCGGCTCCGCTCACGCCGTCATGAGTCGCCAGCCGGTTGTCGTCGGTCCGCGTCGGATCGCTGCCCATGTTCAACGCGTACAAGTGCTGCCGCGGGAAACGGTCGAGGAGATCCGCTAGCGCCTCGTCCGTGAACAGCTCGTGGTGCTCGAGATTGTGCGTGGCCAGCATCGGGCGTTGGCCAAACGCGCCTTGCTCGGCGGCGGGCAGGCACACCTGTATCGAGGACATCTGCCGCATGCTCGGCGACTGCGCTCTGCCGGTCTGTTCGCTTGCGCACAGATCAAGCACCCGCGAACGCCTTAGGTTGGCTAGCCCGATTGGTGCCGTAGGGCACCGACGCCGCCGGTCCCAAAGGTGCATGCGCGCTCGCTAATATGTCGTCAGTCAGTGACCAGATCGTTTCGGCGTTTCTCTCGGTGCGTGCTGCCGCTGCACCGGTTGCGGTTCTATCGCCTGCAGGGCTGCGGCAGTACACAGACGACGGTTTCGTCACGATTCCCGAGCTTTGCGGCGCTAGCGATCTGGTCAAAATCCGCACCATCCTGCTCGGGCTCTTTCGGTTGCAGGTCGGGCGCGACGAAGGCACCCAATTCGACATGCTCGGCTTGGATGTCGATGCGACTGCCGCTCGCCAACCGCAAATCATCAAGCCGTCGGTGGCAGCGCCGGAGTTGCTGCGTACCCAGCATTTCGAGCGGCTGTTCGCCGCGGCGCGGCAACTGCTCGGGCCCGATGCCCAATTCAGCTTCGATCACAGCATTCTGAAGCCGGCGCACAGCGCCGCGGCTACGCCGTGGCATCAGGATGAGGCCCACCACAGCCACAAATACCTCCGCTATCGCCAGGTGAGTTTCTGGATGCCGCTGCAGGACACCCCCGTCGAAGCGGGGTGCATGCGCTACATCCCGGGCTCGAATCGCGGGCGTCTACTGCCGCATGACTGGCTCAACCACGATCCGCGTATCCATGCTGTCGAGTGCGACGCGGCGTGCATCGATGAATCGTTGGCCGTTGCGATGCCGGTCGCGGCCGGCTCGAGCATCGCGCATGACGGTCGAACGCTGCACTCCGCGTTGCCGAACGTTTCGGCTGGAGACCGCTTCGCTTACATCGTGGTGTTTACGGCTCCGCCGGTGCTCGCGAGCGAGCCGCGTGCGGTCACGCTGACGGCGAAGGGCACTGCCAACATGCAGCGGCGCACGCGTTGGTTGCTGCGCGGCGGGTTCTTGATCCACGGCGGAAGAAGGCTACGGCAGGGCTTGCGGTCCGGCCCCCGGGCTCTTTGGCTGAAGGTATGTCTGCTCGCGCGCGTGGCGGTGCGCCACGGCAAACGAAACGTGTCGGGGGGCTCATGAGAGCCAGATTCGCCGGGCTCTTTCTCTTCTGCGTTACTAGCGTGGCGGCGGCGGGCGAGTTCGATGCGGAGCTGTCGGTCGGAGTGATCGACACGGATAACGTGACGCTCGTGCCGGTCAATCCGGAGCCGGCAACGGTTCTCTTGCTGAGCCCGGGACTCACGTACAAACAGGACTCGGGGAAGCTCACCGCGGACGTCGCATACCGCTTTGACGGCTACTATTATTCGGAACGCGGCGAGAACAAGGTTTACCACTTGCTCGATGCCGATCTCTCCTTCGGCCTCGTGCCGGACCGGTTCTTCCTCGATCTCGGCGGCAGCCGCTCGCAGGCCGTCATCGACCCGCGGGGCAAGATTTCATTCGACAATCTCGCGATCATCAGCAATCGAGTCGATCGCGACGATCTCTACATCGGACCGTCGTTTCAGGTGCCCGTGGGCGAAAACGTGGTCGTGAACGGCGATCTGCGCCGCACCTGGGTGAGCTACGCCCAAGATCTTCCCACGCAGAGCGGAATGGAGGATTACGAGGCCGACGAGGGCGGGCTATCGGTCGACAACTATCGCAAGGGCGTCGGGCTCAGCTGGGCTGCGCGCTATTTCGATCAGAACGTCGAGTACGGCGTGCCGTTTGCTCCGTTTCTGTACCGCCAGGCCTACGTCGAGCTCGGGTTTTGGGCGAACGAGGGGACGCGTCTATTCGTGGTGGGGGGCCAAGAGAGCCCGTGGGACGCGCCGCTCGAGCCGGGCCTAACGGACCCGTTCTGGGAAGCGGGCGTCGTGCGCGAGCGCGGTGGCATTCGAGCGGAGTTTGCCGTCGGCGACCGCAGCTTTGGCTCATCCGTGCGCGGCGACCTCGCCTACGACTTCGGCCGCGGCACCACGGAGTTCAGCTACAACGAAACGCCGACGACCAGTGCCAACGATCGCTTCAGCCGCGGCGGCTTGTTGGATCCCGATGAACCCAACGATTACCTGTTTCGCGCGGGCAGCGGCGAGCGTTACCTCTCGAAGCGGCTGGAGTGGAGTCTCGATCTCGATTGGGGGCGCTACGCTTTTGCGTTGGCGTTGTTCGACGAGTCGCGCGAGGATCGAACCGATGTGAACGGCGCGCCTCTCGGGGACGAGCGGCAGTCCGGAGCCAACGTCGACGCTTCGTGGCAGCTCGGTTCCCGCACGGAGCTGTACGTGTGGGCGATGCGCGTAGATCGCGAGTTTGCCGGTGGCGACGATAGCGACCTTGCCGCGACAGGGTTCGGCACTGGCTACCGGCTCGGGCGGAACGCGCTGCTGTCGCTCGAGCTCGAGCGGCGCGAGCAAGCATCGCTGCTGACCACGGCCTTGGACTACCGCGCCGATCTGATTTCGGTGGTGTGGGCCCGCACGTTCTGAGCGGCAGAGTGTTGCGAGAGTAGGCCAGGCGCGCAGCCGGGTGTTGCGCGGCCGCACCGCTGCATGCTCCGCCACCGGCCTCTCGCGCCGCGCGCGCTGGGGGCCGACCCCGTTGTGTTCCACACCGCACATATGGAGCGTAAAATCTAGAGGGAAACCCTCCGCCACTGAGTACACATCCGTTGCCAGATCCGCGTGACAATCAGATTCTCGCCGCCCTCCCGGATGAAGAGGCGGCTCGGCTGTTCCCGCAGCTGAAGCTCGTCGAGTTTCCGCTCGGCATGAGCATCTACGAGTCGGGCGGCGTGCAGGATTACATCTATTTCCCGACAGACTCGATCGTTTCGCTGCTGTACGTGCTGAAGGACGGCGCATCGGCCGAGATTGCGGTGGTCGGTAACGAAGGGGCCATCGGCGTGACGCTCTTCATGGGTGGGGAGACGACGCCGAGTCGGGCGATCGTGCAGAGTGCGGGTGCCGCGTACAAGCTGTCGAGCCGCGCGATAAAGTCGGAATTCGACCGCCATGGCCTGATGATGCATTTGCTGCTGCGGTACACCCAAGCTCTGATCACCCAGATGGCGCAGACCGCCGTCTGCAATCGGCACCACTCCGTGGATCAGCAGTTGTGCCGTTGGTTGTTGCTGTCGCTCGACCGGTTGTCGGGCACGCACTTGAAGATGACGCAAGAGCTCATCGCCAACATGCTCGGCGTCCGCCGCGAGGGTGTGACGACGGCTGCCGGTAAGCTGCAAACCCTCGGTGTGATTCGCTACGTCCGGGGGCAGATCACCGTGATCGACAGGCCCAAGCTCGAGAAGCTGTCCTGCGAGTGCTATGCGGTCGTGAAGAAGGAAACCGATCGGCTGTTGCCGCATCACGCCAGCCTGTTTCCCGGGGCGCCGCTGATCTAGCCCCGACCGACCTCGGAAGACCCACCAAAGAGCCGGAGCATCGTGTCTTCCTGCGCTGTGCCGGCGCACCCTCGAATCGCCGCGAGTCGACGGATCCTTGCGAGCTAAGCGCGCCAGCGTACGGACGCGCGCGAGGGTCGCGGGTACTGTTTGCCCGTCGAGAACCGATGAACAACGCCCGCGCAAGTCTCGCAGGCAGTCAAGACAAGGTGAGAATCGTATGAAGCTGTTGGCAGTGTTGTTGATGACCTTACCGCTGTACGTCGCATGTGAACGAGAAGGCCCGCTCGAGCGCGCCGCAGAGGAGGTCGATGAGGCGTTCGAAGATGTCAAGAACGGCGGTGAAACCGTCGCCAACAAGATCGACGATGCGATTGACGATGTGAGCGACGGCGTCGACGACGCGGTCGACGAGCTGGACTCGAAATGATCGTCCAACGCGCAAGCCAAATGAGCAAATCAACGTGGATCGGAGTAGTCGCAGGCATCGGCGTTGCGGTAGCCGGGGCAGCTGCGGCCTATACGTACCTCGGCGAGCCAGCCGCGAAGGAGCCGAGCGCCGCTCGGTCCGGCGCTAAAGAGGAGTGTTGGGATGAAGAGGTCGCAACAGTGGCCGATCCAAAAGACCCGCACCGCATCGCCGGGACGGCAGCCGGCGCTGTCGTCGGCGGCGCTGTCGGCAAGGACGTGGGCGATCGCGACATCACCACGGTTGTGGGCGCCGCCGCCGGCGCGCTGATCGGTCGCGAGATTCAAGAAGAGATTCAGGACAATCGCGCGGAGAAGAGGACGGTTACCACGACCGAGCGTCGCTGTGCTCCGATCGGCTCGCGATAGACCGAAAGCGAGTTTCTCGCGCGGCGTGCGCCGCTCAGTGGTCTATCGCACAGAGGTGCGGTCCGATGTACGTCACGCTTCCTAGTCCACTCTCATTGCCGCTGCCGCGGAGCACAATAGTGTCAAGGCGCAGGCGCGTTCCTCCGGAGAATCGGCTGCTGGCCGCTTTGCCCGCAGCCGATCGGCGCCGTTTGCTCGCAGATTGCGACCCGGTCGAGCTCGTCGTCGGCGAGATGCTGGCCGAGCCTGGGGACGTGGCGCGGCATGTGTTCTTTCCCATCGACAGCTTCATCTCGCTCATCGCACCGATTGACCGTGGCGCGCAGCTCGAGGTGGGGCTCGTCGGCAACGAAGGCATGGCCGGCACGTCGGTGATTCTCGGCGTGCGCGTTTCACCGCTGCGCGCGCTGGTCCAAGGCGCCGGCCCCGCCTGGCGACTGGATGCCGCCACGCTGACCCGTGAGCTCGACCGCAGCCCCGCGCTGCGGCGGGTCCTCAACGGCTACCTCTACGTGGTGCTGGGGCAGCTTGCACAAACAGCCGCGTGCACGCGGTTCCATTTCGTGGAGGCGCGGCTCGCTCGCTGGTTGCTCATGACGCGTGATCGAGCGCACTCGGACTCTTTTCGAATCACGCACGAATTTCTCGCCTACATGCTCGGTGTGCGGCGTGTGGGCGTGACGCGAGCCGCGAGCGCGCTGCAACGACGCGAGCTCATTCACTACACTCGTGGCAGCCTCGAGATTCTCGATGCGCCTGGTTTGGAGGCGGCGTCATGCAGCTGCTACGCCGCCGACAAGGCAATGTACGCCGGCGTCCTGGGCTAGCGGATGAAGCTTGCACACACCGACATCGCCCGAGCCCGAGGGTCGCGGAGGTCGGTTGCCGCTAGCCGCGCCTTTGACGGTGGCTGCTGGGTACTCGCGATCGCGCTCCTCGGCGTCCTTTGCGGTTTGCGCAGCTTGGGCGATTTCGAGCGGCGCGCGGCGATCCTATCCTTTTTTCCTGACCGCGGCGCCCCAATCGCTGCCGAGCTCTCGATTGTCGAGCCCACGGATTCTCGCGTGCCCGACGCACAGCGCTGACACAGCGAGCGCGAATACTAAGCGCGCCACCGCACCGAGATCATTGGGACGGGCGCGTACCCTGATCGACAACACAGGAGAGTCGATTATGAAACGTACGATGATTGCCTTATGCGTGGCGGCCGCGTTGAGCGGTGCTACGGCGACACCGCTATTCGCGCAAGGTGTCGAGCGCTCGGAAGCCATTGCAAGCTCCGACGCGCTGAGCAAGATTTCGATGTACAGCTATCGAGACGGTCCGAAGTCGGATCTGTTCCTCCGTGGGACGCCGCTTGCGGCGACCGCCGAGGGCAAGGTGCAAGTCGAGTACCAAAACGACAACGCAGAAATCTCGGCTGAAGTGCAGGACTTGCCGAAGCCGGGATCGCTCGGACCGTACACCACGTACGTGCTTTGGGCCGTGTCGCCGGATGGTCGCGCCACCAACCGCGGCGTGATCGGCGGCATCGAGGGCGGCAAAGGCGAGATCAAGACGCAGTACAACGCGTCGCAGTTCGCGCTCATCGTGACGGCCGAGCCGCATTTCGCGGTGACCATACCGAGCACGATGATGGTTCTCTATAACGTAGGCGACGACGTGAAGGGCGCCGAGTCGAAGGTCACGACGCTCACCGAGCGCGTCGACTATTCCACCATCGCCGGGCTTTCGCGTACGGGCGTCGATGACGACAACCCGCTCGAGGTCGTGCAAGCTCGGTACGCGGTCGCCATCGCGCGCGCCGCCGGGGCCGACAGATTTAGCTCGGACGCATACGTCACGGCCAAGCAGAAGCTGGTGTCAGCCGAACAGGCGCTGGCCGGAGAGAAGAGATCGGAGCGCGAGACGGCGCCGGGCCTGGGACGCGAGGCGGTCATTGCCGGCGAAGATGCGCGCCGCGCCGCGTTGCTGGCTTCCACGGAGAACGCTACGGCAGAACGGCAACGAGCGGCTTCGGCTGCTGCGACTAACGCGGCGAACGATGCGGCGCGTGCAGCGGCGGCGGTCACGGCAACGGCGACAGAAGTGGCAGCGGACAGGGCCGCAACCGCGGCCGCCGCTTCGAGCGTAGCGGCTTCGGCTGCTGCGACTAACGCGGCGAACGATGCGGCGCGGGTAGCAGCGGCGGTCACAGCAACGGAGACACAAGTGGCAACGGAAAGGGCCGCAACCGTGGCTGCGGCTTCTAGCGCAGCGGCTTCGCAAGCGGCCACCGGCGTGGAACGCGAGCGAGCAGCAGGCGTGGCGCGCGCCGAGTTGCGCACTCGCTTGAACGAGGCGCTACCGACGCGCGACTCGAGCCGTGGGCTCATCGCGGAGATCGGCGGTGTGCAGTTCGCGACCGGCACGGCCACTGTCAACGCAGACGCCCGCGAGGGCCTCTCGAAGTTCTCCGGCATCGTGGCTTCGTATCCTGACCTGCGATTCAGCGTCGAGGGCCACACGGACAACATGGGCAGCGCCCCAATGAATCAGGAGCTGTCGCTCAGGCGCGCGACGACGGTGCGCGACTACCTGATCGCGCAGGGCGTACCGGCGTCGAAAATCGATGTCGAGGGGCTCGGTTTAACGGCACCCATTGGCGACAACACCACGACGGACGGACGCGCGCGCAATCGCCGTGTCGAGATCGTGGTCTCCGGCGCACCACTAACGACGGCCAGCCTCTAGCTTAAAGCCGTTGCGGCGCACGTTGGCACGCAGCCTGCCCCCCGGGCTGTGAACCAGGCTTAGCGCACGCCCGCAACGGCTCCCTTTTTTCCTCGTCGGAACGGATAGCGGAGCTGAGCAAGATAGCCGGACGGCACGGGGTGCCCTTGCACGCCGTAACCCTTCGGCCATGCGTCTTTCGGCAAGTGGTACGTGCCGAACAACCGGTCGAGCAGCGGAAAGTGCACCGCGAAATTGACGTCTACGGCTTCGTCCTCGAGGCCGTGGTGCCAGTGGTGAAAGCGCGGCGTCACGAGCACGGGCGCCAGCGGGCCGAACTGCCAGCGTAAGTTCGCGTGGACGAACGTGGCGTAGAGGTAGACGACGAAGATATAGGCGTTCATGGCCGCGGGGCTGAAGCCGAGCACGAACATCGGGATCACGGTCGTCGCGCGCAGCGTCAGGATCTCGAGCACGTGCATGCGCGCTCCGGCCATCCAATCCATGCTGCGCGCCGAGTGGTGCACGGAATGGAACCGCCACAGCCATGGCACGCGATGAAACGCTCGGTGCAGCCAGTACTGCACGAGGTCCGTGAGGAACATGATCGCGACGAACTGCACGACGAATGGCAGCGCGCCGACCCACGCTCGAACCGCCGTCAGCGGCGCGACGGCGAGAATAGTATTGGCGGGGATGAACGTCAGGTACGTCAGTATCTGCACGAGCAAGCTGCTCACGAGAAAATAGAACAGGTCCTCACGCCACTCGCCCCTGAAGATCGGTTGCTCGCGATGTTGCGCGAAGATCCGCTCGAGCGGGATGAACAGAAACCCCGTGAACACGACGCGCAAGACGAAGAAATCGAGCCCTAGATAAAGGGGCGTGGCGTCGCCGCTCACGGCCGTCGCGTCCGAGCCGCCGAGCAGCACGGCGAGAATCGTGGCGGCGATCCCGCTCGTGCCGAGGACCTTCTCCGAGCGCAGCGTCATGCTGAGGGCCGAGCAGGCGAACGCGAGCAGCAGCAACGCCTGCAGCCCGAGCCGGAAGGCAGGGTTTTCATAGAGGCTCTGGGTTTCGGGGACGGCGAACGTACCCGGCACGCGCAGCGCGATGACGAGGCCGAGGCCCGCGAGACCGAGCACGAGCCCGAGGACGCCGCTGATCCAACCGGTGCCGAACCGCCGCAGCGCCGGCGGTGCCTCGAGCTCGCCGCGGACCTTCAGCCGGGCGTCGTGGAGCTTGCTCACGCGCGCGATCTTAGCGCATCGCTCGCAGTGCGGAGGCTGGTTCCCGCCCGAGGCCTAAACCGCTATATTCGGCAGCAGCTTAGGGGATTTTCCTCATGCGGCTGCTGATGCCGCGGCGTGACGCGCGTCGAGGCGCGATGCACCCGAGCATGCGTAGCATTTCCAGAGGCTTCGCGCCGGAGAAGTGAATGGCGAACCGCAAAGCACAGAACGACTACGCCGAAACGGTAGTGCTGCCCGAGCATCTGATGCCGAGCCGCATCGACGCGCTCGCCGATGCCGCGGCTGACTCGCAGGGACGCTATCAAGAGTACGTTCGGGCTCTCGACGAGGTGCCGGTGCTCGTCGACGTCGTGCGCGAGCCGCCGCGCGTCCCGGTCAGAGATTTTCGCTTGGGCCAGCGCCGCGACGAGCGTAAGGCGCCGCGCGACGACGCGGTGCATCTACGCGAGCAGCACGGCGGCGAGGTCGAGCAGCAATACGCCGAGTACGCCACGATCAGCGCCGGGCTCGTCTCGACGAGCCGGGCAGACCCGCGCAAGACGACACGCAAGAACGGGGCGCAAAAAAAACGCGCCAAGCGCGCGAAGCGCTCGGCGCGTTCGAAGTCCTAGTATCAGCCGATCAGTTCGTCGCGAAGCAGTAGAACAAGCCGGTGCTGCCCGTCGGGGTCAGCTTCTCCATCGAGCAACCCTGCGACGCGTGGATCGCGTTCCACGAGTTCACGCCCGCATTGCGGCCCAAGCGGTCCGCATGACCGAGCATCGCGGTGGCGTCGGCACCGTCCGTCCAGTTGTTGCAGGTGGCGGCATCCTTGGTGCCGTCTTCCTTCGTGCCCGTGAGCATGTCGTGTGCGAGCTGCTGACCCTCGGGCGGACGTTGCACCGCTCCCGCCGCGTCTACCGTGAGGTACACGGGCGACGTGCCCTTCTCCGTGAGCGCCGTTGCGCCCGTGAGCTTGTTGTTCGCGCTATGCAGATCCGCGACGTTCTGCGCGATGAGCTGGCCCTTGACGTTGTACCACGGGCCATTGCCGATGCGGGTCTTGGCGTCGACCGTGCTCGTCGATAGATAGGCGTGCCAGGTCTTGCCACCCGCGCCGACGGCCTGCGCCAGCGATTGGCAATGCGCGTCCGCGCCGGCCAAGCCGCCGAGGTTGCCGCCCTTGCCCGGGTTCGCGCTCGTAACGAAGAAGCTCATGTTGGCCGGCGCTTGCGCGAGCGCAACGCCCACGCCGACGGCCAAAACTGCAAGTCCGCCGAGTACCTTGATGCGTTTCATTGGTTTTCCCCTCTGAGGAACGAGTGTCGGAACCGGAAAACCGTAGCGAACGCTGAGAGTTAGGTCAATTCAGCGTTCTTGAGGTTGAAGAGCGGCTTCGCGCGGTCTCCGTTGCCGGGCTCGTCGGCGGCGACCTCTCGGGCCGCTACATGTATCAGTGAGCGGCAGGCATCGCCGGCGCGTCAGGTTTGCGCACGAAGAACGCGCAGGCCACGGCGAAGACCGCGCCGATGGCACCGGCCAAGAATGCCGCGCGAATCCCGCCTGCGCGCGCCTCGAGGAGTACGACGCCGCCTGCGGCAAGCTTCGTCTGTTGCGCCGTCATGATCGCGATGAACAAAGCGACTCCGGCGGCGCCTGCCACTTGCTGCAACGAGCCCAGCACGGCGCTGCCGTGGGAGTACAGCTGCGGCGGCACCGACGACAACGACGCGGTGAACAGCGGCGTGAACAGCAGCGCAAAGCCGATGCACATGATGACGTGGCCTGCGAGGATGTACTCGACGCGGCTCTGTGTGCCGAGCTGCGTCATGGCCCAGAGCACGGCCGTGACGATCACGACGCCGGGAACCACGAGCTTCGTGGGGCCGATGCGATCGTACCAACCGCCGACCCTTTGGCCGAGCCGGCCCATGAGCAGTGCCCCTGGGCACAGCAGGAGGCCCGTCATCAGCGGGCGGATCCCGAGCACGTTCTGAAGGTAGATCGGCAGCAAGATGATCGTGCCGAACAGCGTCAGCATCAGGAGCATCATCATCAGCAGGCACACGCGGAAATTCCGCGACGCGAACACGCGCAGATCGAGCAAGGCGGAGTCCGTGCGTTGCAGCTTGAGCTGGCGCAGCACGAAGACGATCATCGCGGCGCCGCCGACGACGAGCGGGGCCCACGCGGGCGGTTGTCCTGGAACCGGCGGCACGCCGAGCACGCTAATGCCGTACACGATGCCGCCGAACGCCAGCATCGAGATCACGACCGACGCGACGTCCAGGGGGGCTTTGCGCGGCGTCGTGACGTTCTCGATGCGCCGCCAGCCAAGCCACAGCGAGCCGAGCGCGATCGGCAGCACGAGCACGAACAGCCAGCGCCAGTGCAGATAGTTCAGGATCAGTCCCGACAGCACCGGGCCGATCGCCGGGGCGACGGAGATCACCATCATGATGTCGCCCATCGTCTTGCCGCGCGTCTCGGGCGGCACGAGGTTCATGACCGTCGTCATGAGCAGCGGCATCATGATCGCCGTGCCCGACGCTTGGACCACGCGCGCGGCGACGAGCAGCTCGAGGTCGGGCGCAATCGCGGCCGCGAGCGTGCCGAGCGAGAACAGCGACATCGCCATGAGGAAGACGGTGCGCGTGTGCAGGCGCTGCATCAGGAAGCCCGTCATGGGAATGACGACGGCCATCGTGAGCAGGAACGCCGCCGTCACCCACTGGGCGGCCGCGGCCGTCACGCCGAGGCTGGCCATGAGTGGCGGTATCGCGACGCTCATGATCGTCTCGTTCAAAATCACGACGAACGAAGAGACGAGCAGCAGGTTGATGACAAGCTTGTTGCGGCGCGCCGTGACGGCCGCGGCGGCGTCGAGAGTCGTGGCGTTCATGGTGGAGGTATCTATACCAAGGAGTGGACAACGAGCGTCATATTTGCGCGGCCGTTAGCCGCGGACGTTAGCGCGCGTCGCAGCGTCTAGGATTGCCTTCAGCGGCTGGAGGCTGCGCATTGTGCGCCACCGCGTTGGCAGCCGCTAGCTCGTCGAATGCCACCTGCTGCAGCGTGCGCACGTCGGCGCGCGACAGTCCGAGCTCGAACGCCGAGCACTCGCTTAGCCCAAGCGAGCGCGGGTCGCGCCCCGTGACCCGACCGAAGATCACGAGCGCCTCGAGGTAGTAGCCGTGGGTGCTCGCGTGGTAGTGGTCGTAGGTCCAAAGATCCAGCTTGCCGGCGTCTATGCCGTCGTAGGGGTTCGCGTCCGCGACGCCGGCTTGCATCGCTCGGTTCCACGCGTCGCCGACGGGGATCACCGTCGCGCCCGCGCCGGCGGCCGCCGCGTCGTATGCCGCGCGGACGTCGGCGGCCATTTTCGCGACCGTCGCACCGGCCCACGCGCCTTCGGCCGGGTACACCTCATCGGCGCGCGCCCAGGTCGCCATCAGAAAGAGTGCGACGCGCGGATTGCGCGCGCGTAGCACGTCCGCAAGCTCCTTGGCCGTCGCGGCGAGCTTCGCGGGGTTACGCGGCTGGTCCGCGTCGAGCGTGCTGTAGCCGTGTGCGACGACGATGTCCCAGCGACGCCCCTCGATGAGGTCGCGCTTCTCGGCGAGGTGGAAGTCCAGCCCTGTGCCGCCGCGCGTCTCGAGCGACACGTCGTACTCGAGACCGGCCTGCTCCGTGAACGACTCGAACAACGCCGGCACGCCGCCGACGCCTTCGTCGTTCAGGTCCGCGACCGTGTGGTTGCGGTAGAACCGCACGGCTGACCCTGCGCCGAATGTGAAGCTGTTGCCGATGAAGAGCACGCGCTCGGCGGCGGCGCTCGGTGCGGCAGCGAGCAGCAGCGCGAAGCTCGCTGCGAGCGGCAAAACCGATCTCATCGATCTCTCCCCCGGCCGCTCACGGCTTGACTCGGCGGCTGCTGGGGACGAGCCTACTGCCAAAAGCCGCAACGTCAACGTCAAAACTAGGGGGAAGCCATGGCGGACACGACGAGACGCGATTTCATCACGACGAGCGCCGCGGTCGCGGCGGCCGCGGCGGCCGGGCGCGCGCTCGGCCAAGCGGCGCAGCAGCCGGACATTCCCGCGGGCGCGTTCTACGAGAAAGGCCCTGTGCGCATTCGCTACCTCGACACGGGCGGCGCGGGCTTTCCTTTACTGATCATCCCCGGCGGCGGCCTGAACTCGACGATCACGGGGTTGATCCGCTCGCACCCGTTCAACGCCATAGACGAATTCAAGAGCGAGTTCCGCTGCGTCACGTGCGACCTGCGCACCGCGTACGGTGGCGAGTCGAGGGGGCCGCTCGAGAGCGACCGGCCGTGGGACGCGTTCACCGACGATCACATCGGAATCATGGATCACCTTGGGATCGACAGGTTCATGGTGCTCGGCTTTTGCATCGGCGGACCGTTCATCTGGAACCTCATCGAGCGTGCGCCGACGCGGGTCGTCGCGGCCGTGGCTGCGCAGCCGAGCGGCTTCCGTCCCGAGCAGCCCACGCTGTTCTATGACAACAACACGACGGGCTGGGGCCCCGAGATCGTGAAACAGCGGCCCGGAATCACGACGCAGATGGTCGATCGATTCCTGACGAGGATGTACAAGACCAACGCCGACTTTGTGTTCACGGTTACGCGCGACTTCGTGCGCCAGTGCCAGACGCCCGTGCTCGTGCTGCCGGACGACATTCCGTCGCATCCGTACGCCGTCGCGATGGAGACGGTGATGCTCGCGCCGAAGTCCGAGGTCAGCATCTACCCGTGGAAAGAGCCGCCGGAGCGCATCCCGATCGCCGTGCGGCAGATTCGCTCGTTCCTGCGCGCGCATCGGCCGGCCGCTCACGGATAGTCAATTTCGCTAATGGTTGGCGAAGCGCGCGTAGGGCACGGTGCAGACGGGCGCCGCGCCTGCACGTAAGTTATTGATAATACTGACTCGGCGTCCTGGCACGAGTTTGGCAATGCTCTTCGCGCGGGCGCGCGGGCCCGTTGACGGAGGGAAGCTCATCGTGAATGCGCTCGGGACGTTGTTGACCGTCGTGGCGATCATCGTCGGCGCGGTCGTGCTGATTCCGATCATGGGCGTCGTGCTCGGCTTGGCCGTCGCATTCGGCGGCGTGGTGCTGTGGCTGTTGCCGATCATCCTTATCGCCGCCTCCGACAAGGTCGGGGGAGCTGAAAAGATCCTCTGGATTCTCGCGATCGTGTTCCTGTCGTGGTTCGCGTGGATCTTCTACTTCTTCTTCGCACCGGTCTTCGACAAGCCGCGGCGACACGGTTACTACTGAGTTTTCGAGCTCCCGGAGGGCTCGCTGCCATGCAAACGGACACTTCTTCGTCTTTGTTCGACAACGTCTCGACGAAGCTCGTCGCCGCCGGCGTCATCGTCGTGTGCTTGCTGCTCGGATTCGCCGGCTTGATCTTGCCGCTGATCCCGGGCCTATTGTTCCTGGGCGTAGCGGCGATCGTGGCTGCGAAATTTTCGCCGCGCTTCGCGGAGACGCTGCGTCAGAACGAGACTCTGCGCGGCTATCTCGATCGCACCGAAGGCTTCAACGATCTGCCGCTCGACCAGAAGCTCAAGCTCGCGGGCTTGCTGTTCGTCAAGGCGCTCATCGACGGCGTCGCGTTCCTCGTCGCGGGCGTCATGAAGCTCTTGAAGGCGGCCGAGCGCGCCTGAGGGGACAATCAAAAAGGGGACAGATTTATTTTGATCAAAAGGGGACAGATTTATTTTCTCCACGAAAATAAATCTGTCCCCTTTTACGGATTCGGCAGCGCGCTAGTTCGAAGTATCTTGCGCCCCGAACAGGCGCTTGCCGTCTGATAGCGTGACGGTGTCGACCGCTGCTTTCAGGCTGCCGTCGCGCGCTTGCGAGCCCGCGATCGTGATGGTCGCGCCCGTCGGCAGCGAGTTCTGATTCCAGCCGTAGCGCATCAGGCGGTTCGGGCTGCCCATCTCGAATGCCCACGCTTCGACCTTACCGTCGCCGTTCTTCACGTCGAGGTAGATCCACGTGTGCGGGTTCATCCACTCGATGCGGGTGACCGTGCCTGTCAGCGTGACGGGCTTCGCGGAGTCGAAGATCGCGGCGAAAGAGTGGTGCGCGGCGGCGGGGACGCTGTTCAGCAGTGCGGTGAGGCTCAAGACCAGAGCGCGTTGTCGGAGCATGGCGCTTCCCTCGGGTGGCCGTCGGGACATTGTACTCGCTGCACTCCAAGTAGTTCTGACGCCGACTATCTCGGCTGAGTGGCTGGATTCGAGCGTTGCGCACGCGTGGTGCGGCGCGCACAATCGGGCTTGCTCCCTCGGAAGAGACTCATGAACGCCACGGTCGCCAAGCCCCAAGCCGGCTATCGGTTGTCGCGAGCGGAGCTGCGCCAGCGCTGGCAGCAGCTCGCCGCCGATCCGCTGGTGGCCGCGATTCCGTTCAAAGTCGAGCTCAACGAGAAGGGCGCGATCGAAGTGAGTCCGCCGACGACTCGCCATGCTTTCTTGCAGGCCTTCGTGAGCCACGAGCTCAGGGTGCAGCGGCCCGACGGCACGACGTTCACGGAGTGCCCCGTCGAGACCGACATCGGCGTGCGGGTTCCCGACGTCGTCTGGGCGTCGCCGGAGTTCATGCAGCGCCACGGCGGCGAGAGCGAGTTTCGTGCCGGGCCGGATCTCTGCGTCGAGGTGTTGTCGCCGACGAACACGCACGCCGAGATCGACGAGAAGATCGCGGCCTACCTCGCGGCAGGCGCCTGCGAAGTCTGGGTCGTCGGCGACGACGGCGTGCCGGAGATTCACACGAGCGCCGGCCGCGCCGTAGCGAGCACGCTCGGGTTCGAGCTGCCGCGCCCGCCGCGGGCTTGATCGCGGCGCGGTGCGCGCGTAGGTTCTCGTCGATGCCGCGTACGCTTACCTCCTGGTCCCCGATGATTGCGCTCGCCGCGGCGTGGGTGTCGTGCTCGCTGCCGCACGCGGGCTCTGCGCAATGGCTCGATGCTCCGCCGGCGAACGCTCCGCGCCTACCGAACGGCGAGGTCGACCTCGAGGCGCCGCCGCCCAAGCACCCGAATGGCCGCGTCGACCTCCAGGGCGTCTGGATGCCCGACGACAACCGCTACATCCGCGATCTCGCGCTCGACATCGGCGACGACGGCGTTCCGTACCAACCCTGGGCGCGCCGCCTGTTCGACGAGCGCAAGGACGGCTTGCACTCGGGCGAAGATCCCGACGCGCATTGCTTGCCGCAGGGCGTCCCGAAGCTCGGCTACGTCTCGTATCCGTGGAAGCTCGTCGAGACGCCGACCAGCGTCGTGGTCCTCTACGAGACCTTCACGTTCTGGCGCCAGATCTTCACCGACGGCCGCACGGTCGACCCGGCCGCGAAGCCCGCGTGGATGGGCTACTCGACGGGCCGCTGGGACGGCGACGCGCTCGTCGTGACGACGACGGGGTTCAACGGCAAGAGCTGGCTCGACCAGCTCGGGCGGCCGACGACGGATCGATTGACCGTCATTGAGCGCTTGACGCGCACGCACTACGGGCATATGCGGATCGACGTGACGATCGACGATCCCGGCGCGTACACGGCACCTTGGTCGGCGTCGCAAGTCGTGCACCTGCGGCCGGGATGGGAGCCGCTCGAATTTGTTTGTAACGAGAACAACAAGGACGTCGAGAACCTGCCCGGCGATCCCGAGGCGGCGGGGCTCACGAACATCGAAGCGGCGCGGCTGAAGGGATATCTCGAGTAGGGGTTGTGAGCGGCGCAAATCTAGTTGCTGCGTTCAGAAACGTGGATTGTTGAGGAATTCCGGCAGGAGTAGATTCAGCCAATGGCCGTGAACCTACCCGAATTGCTGGCGTTGCCGCCGGAAGAACGCTTGGAGCTTGCCGAGACCCTAATGGAAAGTGCGGCGCCGCCCGACGTTAGGGAGCTACTGCGCGAGTTTGTCGTGCGCATGGAGCGCACCAACCAGGCTCTCGAGGATCTGCACCAGCGGTTTCGCCGCTTGGATGAAACTCTCGAACGCAATCGCGCCGAGGTTCGCGAGGCCGTCATGCGTTCAGGCGAGCTCTGGCCCTTTCCGCTTCCGCCGCGATGAGTCTTTGGTCAGATCTTCGTGACGCGATGCGTCAAGCGATCCTCATTCAGGAACGCGTCGACCGCCTGATTGCCGACATGCGTGAGGCGGAAGAGAAGCTCGTCGAGCAGGACCGGCGGTTGACGCGTGTTGAGACGTTGATCGCTTTCGCGGTCGGTCGACAGCTGCCGCAAGGCTAAGCACGCCCATCGATCCGCCGGCTGGGAGCCGCTATTCGTCGAAATAGTCGCTGTCCACACGCTTGACGGTATACGTGGCCTCGCCACTGACGCCCACGTCATGGTCGATCATTAGCTCCGCGAGGCGCTGCCCGTTGATCAGCGCGATACGCGTCGCGAGCCCTCCGCGGAGGGATGCAGTGGAGCGGACCGGTCTTCCGACGAAGTTCGAGAGCCGGCAGCCATCTACCGGCTCAAGGCGTAGAATCCGGCCCACGTCCTCGAGAAACCGTCGCACTCTGCCCCGCGTTCGGAGGTGCTCATGGTCTCGGCCGGAGTCGGCCAGGCGCCGAAGGTCGCCGCTGCGTTGCTCGCGCTCGCTGCGCAAGCAGCGACGCCGACGTTCGCGGCCGCCGCGGAGTCCGACGCATCACCCGAGCGCCAGCTCATCGAAACGATCCAGCAGATCGTTGCAAACGACGGCGAACATGCCGCCGCGTTGCTCGAGCCGCTGACGTCGCTCAGCGTTCTCTATCAAGAGAGCGGTGACGAGGCCGAGGCCGCGGTCGCCATCGAGCGCGCGCGGCAGGTCCTGCGCGTCAACATGGGCCTGCACACGCTCGAGCAAGTCCCGTATATCCAGCAGCTCATTCGCATCGAAGAGGCGCGCGGCAATCACGCGGCGGCGTGGGATTTCGAGCAGGATCTGCTGGCACTGGTCAGGCGCTACCCGGACGACTTGCGCACAGTGGAAGTCTTTCGCGATGTCGCCGATCGGCGGATGGACCTCTTGGGGCGTTATCTTGCGAGGCAAAAGCCGCCGGAGCTCTATCTCGGATGCTATTACGGCGGCAATTGCGACTCGGGCAGCCGCGAGGCCGTCGTGCGCAACATCCTCGCCGACGCGCAACGCAACTACTGGGGCGCGATCACGGTCATGCTGCGCAACGAGCAGTACTCGAGCGACGAGTTACGCGACCTCGAGCTCGACTTGCTGCGCGGCACGGATTTCGTTCGCACGATGTACGACCAATCCCAGAGCTACAGCGCCGCCTATTACCGCGGTCGCCAAAGCCTGAGCCGCCTGTACGGGTACGGCGCCGCGAGGAATGCCCCGACCGTGCAGCAGGTCGGCGCCCTCGTGCAAATGGCGGACTGGGAGCTCCTGTACTCCCGGCATGGCAACGCAGTCGACGTTTACGAGTTCGCAGTTGCGACTTTGCGCGGCACCGATGGCGCGGCGACGGCGATGGAAGATCTGTTCATGCCGGCGCTGCCCGTGGTGCTGCCGGCGTTTCAGCCCAACCCGCTCGCGCGCGACGAGTCGAAAGACGCGACGGGGCACATCGACGTCGCGTTCGACATCACGAAGTACGGCAGAGGCCGCGCTGTCGAGATCCTCGACGCCGCGAACGTTACTCGGGATGCGCAGCATCGCCTCGTGAGCCTCATCATGAACAGCCGCTTCCGGCCGCGGCCCGCCGATGGTGCATTCGACCGCTCGTCGCGCGTCGCCATGCGCTACTACGTGTACGACTGACGGGTTCGCCGGGCTGTCCCGACCCGCCTGCCGCCGCGTACAATCCCCAGGCGAGCTGGGCGTAGCTCGCAGCGCTCATTCAATAGAGGACGACAATGGCCAAGAAGAAGGCGAAGGCGGCCGCGGGGCCGGCGAAGAAGACGGCGGCGAAAGCCACACCGATTCGAAAAGGCGGCAAGTCGCAGCTCGTCGAGCCGAAGCAGATCTTGGACGACGACATCGACCCGCATCATCAATGGAAGCGGCCGCTCCAGGCGCCGGGCCACACGCAGGTCGACTTCGAGGAGCGCGTCAACTTCCGCCGGCTGCACACCTATCGCCTCGCGCGCGTGCGCCAAGCGCTCGCGGGCAGCGGGCTCGGCGCATTGCTCTCGTTCGATCAGCACAACATCCGCTACACGACGAGCACCGTCATCGGCGAGTGGGCGCGCGACAAGCTGCTGCGCTACTCGTTGATCACCGGTAACGGCGAGCCGTACATCTGGGACTTCGGCTCGGCCGCGAAGCATCACAAGCTGTACGCGCCGTGGCTGCACAACGACCACTGCCGCGCGGGCATGCTCGGCATGCGCGGCGCCGTCGGCTCCGACATCACGCTGTTCCGCGACGCGGCGCGCGAGATCAAGGCGATCCTCGACGAAGAGGGCGTCGGCCACATGCCGGTCGGCGTCGACGTCGTCGAGCCGCCGATGCTGTTCGAGCTGCAGAAGGCCGGCATCGAGGTGCGCGACGGTCAGCAGACGATGCTGCTCGCGCGCGAGATCAAGTCGCACGACGAGATCACGCTGCTGAACATGGCGGCCGCGATGGTCGACGGCGTGTACCAGGACATCGCCGAGGCGCTGAAGCCCGGCATCAAGGAGTCGCGAGATCGTCGCGCTCGCGGCGGGCCGCTTGTACGAGATGGGCTCCGACTGCGTCGAGGCGATCAACTCGATCGCCGGCGAGCGCTGCTCGCCGCATCCGCACAATTTCACGGACCGCTTGATTCGCCCCGGCGACCAGGCGTTCTTCGACGTCATCCACTCGTTCATCGGCTATCGCACGTGCTACTACCGCACGTTCGCGGTCGGCCGCGCGACGGCGCCGCAACGCACGGCGTATCGCAAGGCGCGCGAGTGGATGGACCGCACGATCGAGCTCTTGAAGCCCGGCATGGGCAGCGACGAGGTCGCGCACGCGCTGCCGACAGCCGACGAGATCGGCTTCTCGAGCGAGATCGACGCGTTCGGCTTGAACTTCTGCCACGGCTTGGGGCTCGGCCTGCACGAGCGGCCGCTGATCTCGCGCGTCACCTCGTTCCGCGATCCGATCGAGCTCAAGGCCGGCATGGTGTTCGCCGTCGAGACGTACTGCCCGGCGACGGACGGCATCTCGGCCGCGCGCATCGAGGAAGAGGTCGTGCTGACGCCGACGGCGCGAAGATCATCACGCTGTATCCGGCCGAGGATCTGCCGATCGCGAACCCGTACTGAGGGCGCTCTAGCTCAGTCCTCGCCGTCGTCGAGCTCGGGCTGCGTCGCGAGCTTGCGGAAGCGCTTCAGGAGCTGAAGTAGCTGGTCGCGCTCGCGCAGGCCGAGCGCGCGCGCCAGGTCGTCCTCGAGCCGGCGATGCATGTCGAGCAACTTGACGGTGAGTTTCGTGCCGGCCGGCGTCAATGCGACGACGTGCGCGCGCCGGTCGTTGTCGCTAGGGCGCCGCGCGATGAGGCCGCGGCCCTCGAGCTCGGCCATCACGGGCACCATGTTCGCGCGCTTGATGTTGAGCTTCTTGCCGAGATCGGCCTGCGTGATGCCGGGATTGTCGTAGATCGTGCCGAGCGCCGACAGCGTCACGGGCCGGATGCCGAGCGGCCCGAACACGGCCGCAAAGCGCTGCTTTTGCACGCCGTGCGCGCGCCGCAGGTTGTAGCCCATGAGGTCGTCGAGCGCGACCCCGAATGCCGGTGAGCGCGCCGCCGCCGTTCGCCGTTTCGATGCCGTCGCCAGGGCGGTCCCTCGTGCCGTGATGTTCCGCAGCAGGCGGCGAGTTTCGTAGATGCTCCGCCGGCTTGCAAGCGCGGTATGCTTCGAACCGGGACCTACGTGGGTCGTCACGATGCGACGCTGGCCGATTGCTCTCGGATTTGCGTTCGTTGCGCTTGCTGCCGGCGTCATCGGCAGCCGCGGCGGCGGACTGCTGTTGCCTTGGTTCTCCGGCGGGGCACAGAGCGAGGTGCTCGACCGCTACTGCGTGGGCTGCCACAACGACCCCGAGCGCGCCGGCGGAGTTTCGTTCGAGAGCCTCGACCGCGAGGAGCTTGCTCGCCACGCCGACGTTTGGGAGGCCGCCGTCCGCAAGCTGCGGACGGGTCTCATGCCGCCGCTCGGCGAGCCGCGGCCCGATCGTGCGGTGCTCGATGCGTTCGCCGCGTCGCTCGAAGCGCGGCTCGACGCGGCGTGGGCGCGCGCGCCGAGTCCCGGTACGCGGCCGCTGGCGCGGCTGACGCGCACCGAGTACGCGAACGCGATTCGCGACCTCTTGGCTTACGACGCGAGCGCGATCGCGAGCACGTTGCCGCCCGACGCAAGCGTCGGCGGCTTCGACAACAACGCGGCCGCGCTCGGCGTCTCGCCGACGCTGCTCGAAGGCTACGCGACGGCCGCGATGCAGATCGGCCGCCGTGCCGTCGGCGACCGCACGATGGGCCACGGCGAGACGCGCTACACGGCGCTTCCGGGCGCGGCGCAGCGCGCGCCGATCGAGGGCTTGCCGCTCGGCACGCGCGGCGGCTTGGCCGTCGAGCACACGTTCCCGCTCGATGCCGAATACGAGCTCGTCGTGTCCGCCGCGATCCCGGCCGCCGGCTGGGACAATCCGACGGGCGCGCTCGTGTACTGCGACGGGCCCGCTGTCGACGTCACGTTCAACGGCGCGCCCGTCGCCGTCGAGAATCCGCGCCGCATCCGTCTGCGCGTGCCGGCGGGCCCGCAGCGCATCACCGTCGCGCTCGTCGACGAGCGGCGCTGTGCCGGCGTCAACGAGCTCTACGTGGGCGAGACCGGGCTCGGCGGCGCCGTGCAGGCGCTGACGATCGTCGGCCCGTTCGACTCGACCGGCGCCGGCGACACGCCGAGCCGGAACGAGATCTTCGTCTGCCGTCCAAGCTCGCCTCCTGACGAAGCGTCTTGCGCCGCGCAAATTCTCTCGCGGCTCGCCACGCGCGCGTACCGCCGCCCCGTCGCATCCGCCGGCCGTGAGCTCGCGGAGCTCATGCGCTTCTACGCGCAAGGCCGCGAGGAGGGCGGCGACTTCGATGCCGGCATCGGCTACGCGCTGTCGCGCCTGCTCGTGGACCCGCGCTTCCTCTATCGCTTCGAGCGCGAGCCCGACGACGTTGCCGTCGGCGCCGTTTACGCGGTCGACGACTTCGAGCTCGCATCGCGCCTGTCGTTCTTCCTCTGGAGCAGCATTCCGGACGACGAGCTGCTCGCGCTGGCCGCCGAGGGGCGGCTCGGCGAGCCGGCCGTGCTTGCCGCCCAGGTCGATCGCATGCTGGCGGACGCGCGCTCGTCGGCGCTCGTCGAGAATTTCGCGAGCCAGTGGCTGATGCTGCGCGAGCTCGACGCCGTCGTGCCGCAGGATCCGGATTTCGACGACGACTTGCGCGCCGCGATGCGCCGGGAAACGGAGCTGCTGTTCACCGATCTCGTACGCGAGCCGCGCAGCGTGCTGGCGCTGCTCGACGCCGACTACACGTATCTGAACGAACGGCTCGCGGCGCACTACGGCGTCAACGGCGTGCGCGGCAGCCAGATACGGCGCGTCGCGTGGCCGGCAGGCGGGCCGCGGCTCGGCGTGCTCGGCCACGGCAGCATTCTCACGGCGACGTCGGCGCCGAACCGCACGTCGCCGGTCGCGCGCGGGCAGTGGCTCATGCAGAGCTTGCTCGGCGCGAAGATCCCGAGCCCGCCGCCGGGCGCCGAAGCGGATCTCTCGGCGGAAGCCAGTGAGTCGGAAGGGCTCGTCGGCGACACGGTCCGCGCGCGCCTGGAGCTGCACCGCGCGAATCCGACCTGCGCGGGCTGCCACGGAATCATGGATCCGCTCGGGCTCTCGCTCGAGAACTTCGATTTGCTCGGGCGGTGGCGCGACAGCGAGGACGGGCATGCCATCGATGCTTCGGCGCGCATGGTCGACGGCACGGCTTTGGGCGGGCCGCAGGACTTGCGCGCGGCGCTCCTCGCGCGCTCGGATGTGTTCGTTGCGACGATGGCGGAGCGTCTAATAACGTATGCGATGGGGCGCGAGCTCGAGAGCTACGATATGCCCGTCGTGCGCGGCGTCGTGCGCTCGGCCGCTCGAGAGGACTACACGCTGCGCGCGCTGGTGCAAGCCATCGTGGCCAGCGATACGTTTCGGAAGCGCGTGAAGGCCGGCGCCGCTCCGGCGCCCAACTGATCTTTGCGGAGGCTGCCCTCATGCCGTACTTGACGAAAAAACACCTCTCGCGCCGCACACTGTTGCGCGGCACCGGCGTGGCCCTGGCGCTGCCGTTGCTCGAGTCGATGCTTCCGGCCGCGGCGCGGCGGGCGTGGGCCGCGGGCGAGCCGCCGGCGCGCGTCGCGTTCATGTACATCGCGCACGGCGCCGTCATGGACGGTTGGCTGCCGGCCGGCGCCGGCGACGAGCTCGCGCTCGGGCGCACGATGCAGTCGCTCGAGCCCTGGCGCAGCCGGTTGAACGTCGTCAGCGGCCTCACGCTGCCGGCCGCGTACGTCGGCGAGGCGACGGCCGGCGCGAACCACGTGCGCGCGTCGCGCTGCTGGCTCACGTGCGCGCCGCTCGATACGGGCGCGTCACCGACGTCGGCCGATCAGGTCGCGGCTTCGCACATCGGCCAGGAGACTCCGCTGCCGTCGCTCGAGCTCGCGCTCGAAAGCGGCGAGTCGATCGCGTATCGCACGCCGACGACGCCGCTGCCGATGGAGACGAACCCGCGCATCGTGTTCGAGCGGCTGTTCGGCGACGGCAGCACGCCCGAGGAGCGCGCCGCGCGCCAGCGGCAGTTCGCGAGCTTGCTCGACGCCGTCGCGGGCGAAGTCGCGCCCTTGCAGCGCAGCTTGCCGGCCGCGGACCGCGCGCGCCTCGATCGCTATCTGACCGACATCCGCGAGCTCGAGCGCAGGCTCGCGCTCGCGGCCGATTCGACGCTGGCCGATCTCGACGTTCCCGACAAGCCGAACGGCGTCCCGCCGGATTTCGAGGAGCACGCGGGGCTGATGTTCGACTTGCTCGCGCTCGCGTGGCAAGCGGATCTCACGCGTGTCGCGACGGTGCTCGTCGCGCGCGAGCTCAGTAACCGCGTCTATGCGCGCAGCGGCATCTCGGAAGGGTTCCACAACTGCTCGCACCACTCGCAAGTGCCGGCCAACATCGAGCGGCTCGCGCGCTTGAACGAGTACCACACGCGCACCACGATCGGCTCGCTGCTCCAGAAGCTTGGCGGAACGCCGGACGGCGACGGCACGCTGCTCGATCACTCGCTCGTCGTCTACGGCAGCGGCATGAGCAACGCGAACCAGCATGACCACCGTCCGCTGCCGATGCTGCTCGCGGGCGGCGCGCGCGGCATGCAAGGCGGGCGCCATATTCGCGTGGCCGAGGACACGCCGGCCGCGAATCTGCTGCTCGGCGTGCTCCACAAGCTCGACGTGCCGCTCGAGTCGTTCGCCGACAGCACGGGGGTTGTGGAGATTTGAGCGCTGCAGCCGCATCGTTGCGCGCGCCGGCCGCGTTGCTGCTCGCGGCGCTGGCCGCCGTCGCCGCGGCGCAGGCGCCGCTCGCGCCGCGCGCCGAGGACGTCCCGTCGTCTCCGCTCGCCGAAGCCGCGCAACGCGGTGACGCGGAGGCCGTGCGAGTGCTTCTCGCGGCCGGCGGCCTCGACGTGAATGCGCCGAGCCGCGACGGCACGCCGGCGCTGCACTGGGCCGCGCGCGCAGGGGATCGCGAGACCGCCGAGCTGCTCATCGCAGAAGGCGCTGACGTAAATGCGCCGAGCCGTTACGGTGTCCGGCCGCTGCATGTGGCGATCGAGGCCGGCGACGCGGCGCTGACACGCCGCCTGCTCGACGCGGGTGCCGATGTTGCGGCGCGCGATCGTGCTGGCGAGCCGCCTCTGATGATCGCGGCGCGCGTCGGCGATCCAGAGCTCAGTGAGGCTCTGCTCGAGCACGGCGCGGCCGTCGATGCGCGTGACGAGCACTTTGGCCAAACGGCGCTGATGATCGCGGCGCGCGAGGGCCATCTCGAGACGGCGCGCGCGCTCATTGCGGCAGGCGCCGACGTCGACGCGCAGACCAAGCCCGAACCACCGCCGCGGTTCATCCCGCCGAGCGAGTCACCGTCGGGACTGTCGCGCGGCGCCGGCATCATCCGCGCGGGCTGGCCCGACGGCCGCGGCAAGCGCTATCCCACCGGCGGCTCGAAGACGCCGCTCCTGTACGCGACTCGCGAAGGTCATTTCGACGTCGCACGGTTGCTGATCGACAACAAAGCGGGCCTCGAGCTCGCCGACGGCAACGGCCTGACGCCGCTGCTCAATGCGATCGTCAACGCGAGCATCTTTCGCGTGAACCGCACGGGCACGAGCGACCATTTGAAGATCGCGCAGCTGCTGCTCGACGCCGGCGCGAACGCCAACGCCGCGGACTGGTACGGCGAGACGCCGCTCTGGGCGGCAGTCGACGTGCGCAACCTCGAGCTCGGCCGCGACGGCAACGACCGTGGCGTGCGCGAGGAGGCGTTCGCGCTGATCCGGCGGTTGCTCGAGACCGGCGCCGATCCGAACGCGCGCACGCGCGAATATCCGCACGAGCGGCGCTTCATCCTCGTCGTCGTGGGCTCCGTGTCGTGGGTCGACCTGACGGGCCAGACGCCGTTCCTGCGCGCGGCGGCGGCCGGCGACGTCGAAGTCATGCGTCTGCTGCTTACGCACGGCGCCGATCCGAGCATCGCGACCGACGCCGGCACGACGCCGCTGATGGTCGCGGCCGGCGTGAACTGGGCCGTCGCCGAGACGTTCGACTTCGGCAACGAAGCGCTGCTCGAGGCCGTCAAGCTCACGCACTCGCTGGGGAACGACGTGAACGCGCAGAATTCGATGGGCGTTGCCGCGATTCACGGCGCCGCGAACCGCGGCGCCAACGACGTCATCGAATATCTCGCCGCGAACGGTGCGCGGCTCGATGTCACCGACGCGCAAGGCCGGACGCCGCTCGACTGGGCCACCGGCGTGTTTCTCGCGACGCACCCTCCCGTGCGCAAGCCCGAGACCATCGCTTTGCTCGAACGCTTACTGAAAGAACAACGAGGATCAACGCCATGACCGACTCGATCGATCGCCGCGCCGTATTGCGCAATGTTTCGCTGCTCGCGGCCGGGGCCGTGCTCAGCAAGGCTGTCGCGGCACAACAAGCCGCGCCGGCGCCGTTGCCGCCGTTTCCGGGGTTCACGGCGCACGACGTCCCGACGAGCGGCGGCGTCACGATCCACGCCGTGAAGGGCGGCAGCGGGCCGCCCTTGCTGCTCTTGCACGGCGCGCCGCAGACGCACTACACGTGGCGCGACGTCGCGCCGCGGCTCGCCGAGGACTATACGGTCGTGGCCGCCGACTTGCGCGGCTACGGCGACAGCAGCCAGCCACAAGGCTTGCCCGATCACTCGAACTACTCGAAGCGCGCGATGGCTTTGGATCAGATCGAGGTCATGCGCAACTTCGGATTCGAGCGTTTTGCGCTCGTCGGCCAGGACCGCGGGGGGCGCGTTTCGCACCGAATGG
Organism: uncultured Gammaproteobacteria bacterium; assembly: GCA_963714705.1. Classification (GTDB taxonomy): domain Bacteria; phylum Pseudomonadota; class Gammaproteobacteria; order Steroidobacterales; family Rariloculaceae; genus FEN-1219. The sequence continues at coordinate 298,449 of CAVQPJ010000013.1, read as the reverse complement.
CACTCGACCATCCGGATGCCGTCACGAAAGCCGTGTTCATCGACATCGTGCCGACGTATTACCTCTACACTCACGTGACGCTGAGTTTCATCCAGTCGTATCCTCACTGGTTCAACCTGGTGCAGCCGTCGCCGGCGGGAGAGAACGCGGCGATAGCGCTGCAAGGCCCTGCCAATGCCACGCCGTCGCCGGCGCAGCTCGAGTACCGGCGCAGGAACAGCACACTCGAGGGCCGCCATGCGATGTGCGAGGACTACCGCGCCGCCGCGTCGATCGACCTCGAGCACGACGCCGCGGATCTCGACCACCGCATCCGCTGCCCGCTGAACGTGCTCTGGGCCGCCGACGGCGCAATGGATCGGCTCTACGACGTGCTGGCGATCTGGCGCGAGCGCGGCCGCAACGTCACGGGCAAGGGCATGCCGGGCGGCCACAACATGCAGGAAGGCGCGCCCGACGACGTGCTCGCCGAGCTGCGCGCGTTTCTGCGCGCCTGAGCCGCTCGCGTTACTCGGCGCGCAGCGACTGCATTGGGTCGATGCGCGTGACGCGCCGCGCCGGCAGATAGCCCGCGAGCAGCGCGACTGAGAACAGCGCCGCGGAGACGGCAATGTAGGTCGCCGGGTCGAGCGCAGTGACTCCGAATAGTTGCGACTCCATGAGCCGGGTGACCGCTGCCGCTCCGCTCGCGCCGAGCATCACGCCGACGGCGACGAGGGAGAGCACGTAGCGGAGCAGCATGCCCTTCACCGCGCCCGTCGGCGCGCCGAGCGCCATGCGGATGCCGATTTCGCGCGTGCGCTGCGCGAGCACGTAGGCGATGACTGCGTAGAGGCCGACGAGCCCGAGCAAGAGGGCCATGCCCGCCGTGATCGCGAGCAGCACGAGCGTCAGCGACGTGCGCGCCATCGAGCGCTCGTAGAGCGCGCCGAGCGGCTCGACGGAGCCGAGCGGCAGCTCGGGGTTCACGGCCCACACGGCCGCCTGTAGCTCTTCGACGAATCCTGGCATGCCGACCCGCTCGCTTCGTACGAAGTAGAACACGATACGGCTGGCGTACTGCGCGACAAACTCGGCTTGGGTTAGATACACGGTTTCCGGTGCACGCCGGTCGACGCCGTCGTGGTGAATGTCGCCGACGACGCCGATGATCGTGGACTTCGGCGCCGCGCCGCCGCGGCTCAGCGTATGGCCGATCGCCGCAGCCGGTGAGCCCCACCGTGCGTTCGCGATGTTCGCCGATATGATCGCGACAGGTCGCTGCTCGTAGGTGTCGGCCCATTCGAAGTCGCGGCCTGCGAGCAGCGGTGTGCCGAGCGTCGAGAAAAAACCCGGCGAAGGGTAGCGGAATTCTGTCTCCACGGACTGCTCCGGCGCGTTGTCGAACGCGAAGGGGCCGCTAGGCCCGCTCTCGAGCAGTGGGCGGCGTGTCGCGTACCCGACGGAGTCGACGCCCGGCAGCGCGGCGATTCGGTCGGCGATGTCGTTCTGCATGCGGATGACGCGCGGAAACTCGGGCACGCTGAACGGTACCCAGATGCGGAACGTCTGCAGCTGCTCGGGATCCCGCATGCCGGGCTCGACGGAGCGCAGTGCGACGAAGCTGCGGATCATGAGCCCCGACGCGATCAGCAGCACGAGCGCGAGCGCGACCTGCGCCACGACGAGCGTGTTGCGCGCGCGGTGGGTCTCGCGGCCGGCGCTATAGGAGCGGGCGGCGCCACGCAACGCGTCGACGACACGCGGCGCCGCGTATTTCGCGATCGGGATCAGGCACAACAGCGCGCCGCACAGTAGCGAGACGCCGAGCGTGAATAGCGCTGCGTCGGCGCCGATTTCGATAGCGAGCGCGCTCGGCAGCGCGTTGCCGGCGAGCCGCAGCAGTGCCGGCAGAGTCAGCGATGCGAGCAGCAGCCCTGCCGCGCCGCCGGTCACCGCGAGAACGGCGCCTTCGAGTAGCAGGCTGCGCGCGATCACGCCCGAGGAGGCGCCGAGCGCGGCGCGGATTGCGAGCTCCTGCCGGCGCCCTTCGGTGCGCACGAGCAGCAGATTCGCGATGTTCGCGCACGCGATCAGCAACAGCATGCCTATCGTGCCCATGAGCACGAACAGCACCTCGTCGAGGTCGCCGACGATGCGGTCCTTGAGTAGCCGCACGCTCGGCTGGGTTCGGCTCGCGTCGACGGCCTCGGGTGGCAATCCGGGAAGCCGCGGGAACGTCTGCGAAACGAGCGGGATCATGCGCGCGACGTCGGCGTTCGCGTCCGCGAGCGTGGCGCCGTCCTCGAGCCGCGCGATGAGGCGTTCGCCGATCGGCCCCGCGAGCGATCTGGCCCGATCCGGCTGCGCCGGCCTCAGCACCTCGGCCTGCTCCTCGAGGAATCGGAACGTCGGCGGTAGCACTCCGACGATCTCGACGGGCGCGCCGTCGAGCGTGAGTGTGCGGCCGACGACGTCGCGAGCGCCGCCGAAGCGCCGCTGCCAGTAGCCGTACGACAGCATCGCGGTCGGCGGGCTGCCGGGCGTGTCGTCGGCGGCCGTGAAGCGCCGGCCGAGCAAAGGCTCGACGCGCAGTGTCGGCAGGAACTCGACACTCGCGCCGACGGCTTGAATCTCCTCCGGATCGCCGTCGCCGGTCACGGTTGCCGTGTTGGAGAACCAAATTGCGACCGATTCGAACGTCGTGTTGTTGTCGAGGTACGTGAAGTAGATAGCGGGCGACCCGTCGTGCTCGTCGTCGTCGAGCTGAGGCATGAGGTGGCGCACGGCGACGAGGCGGTCCGACTGCGGAAACGGCAGCGGCTCGAGCAGCACTCCGTCGACGACGCTGAAGATCGCCGTCGTCGCGCCGAGCGCGATCGCGAGCGTGACGACGGTCGCGAGCGCGAAGACCGGCGCTCGCAGCAAGGTGCGAATCGTATGGCGCAGCATGATCTCGACCCCCTGAGCCGACGACGCCCTCGTGGTGCAACAGCCATGCCACGCGCCGCGGCGGTCGCAACCCGCTGAAATTGCAGGCTCCGGTGGGAGTCGGGCGGCTACGTTTTCGCGCGCCGTTGTCCCGAAATCGAGCCTACATCCCGCTATCGCGACGCGGCCCAGCGCTCCCACGCCGCGTAATCGCGGTCGCCGAACGTTTCGCCGCTGACCTGCGTCAGGATTTGGTACGCGGGTTCGTGATTGTTGGCCTTCTCGAGCTTGAGCAATCGCAGCGCAGCCGGCACGGCCTCGGCGCTGATGGTGTCGCGGTACTCGCCTTGGCCGGCCAGTGCGGCCACGGTGTACGCGGCCTTGTTTCGGTCCGCGCTCGACGGGAAATCCAGCGCAGCGATCAGGTCGCGGATCGGGAAGTCGACTTCGGCGCCCCTTTGCGCCAAGAACATCAGCACGCGCATCGCATTGTTCCTGACGCCGCTGTTCGGGTCGTAGATCGCGCGGCCGAGCACGGGCGCGAGACGCTGCGCGTCGTTCGTATGGGCGAGCACAAACAAAGCCGTTGCTCGCTCCGACGCGTCGGCGCTGTTGGCGGCGACTGCGTACAGCCCCGCCTCGTGCCGGCGCGCGCCGTCGTTGAATCGCGGGAGATACGGCGCGAGCTCGGGCAAGTCGAACGGGGCGATGCAGTGCAGGACCGGACAATTGTTCTCGTCGACTCGCATCGGCGTGCCGGCCAACGCGAGCTGGTACATCTTTTGCTCGTATTCCTCCCACAGCGCCAACAGCCCGCCGGGATCGTCGAGCTCCAGCGTCGGCGCGGCGCGGAACGGCATGCGCCGCGCCTCGTCGACGCTTTCGACGATGTCAATCGTAACGTGGACTTGCTGCGGCGGGCCGAAGTCGAGCGTCACCCCAATCTCGAAGTGCGCGAGCGGCGTGCGCGACTCGAGCGCGGTCCTGATCTTTGTGTCGATCGCATGCATGCTCGCCTCGAGCTCCGCCGCGTTCTCCGGCACGGACCCGTTGAACCCTGCCTGCCACCCGAGTTCGACGTAACGCAAGAGGTCGGGCCCGAACTCGGCGCGAGCGGCGGCAGAATCGAGCACGGAGCTGCCGTAAATGTCGATGCTCTCGACCGGCGGCGTTGCCTCTTGCGCAGACGCGCCGAGCGACGCCAATGCGGTGGCCGCGAGCACGCGAAGCGTGGATACTGTGCCGCGTCTGCGCATGGCCGCGATTCTCCGGGTCCACGTTCTTTGAGTAAAGAGCTCAACGACCGAGTGCTGTTTTGCGCGCGCGCTTGGCGTGTCGCGATCGAGCGCACTGTCGTGACACCGACGTCCCTGATCGTCCACGGCAAGCGCGCGGGCACGCCCGTCGTGCTGAAGGTGATCAAGGAGGAAGGCGGCGAGTGGCGCTGCGGCGAGATCACGGCGAAGTTCGGCGGGCGCGGCGTCGTACAGGTCTACGAGCACATGGCCGGCGCCGCTCTGTTCGAGAAGCTCGATCCCGGCGAGCCGCTCGCCGCGCTGACGCTTGCGGGCCGAGACGACGAAGCGACGGAGATTCTCGCGACGATGCTGGGACGCATGGCGCCCGGCGACCCGCCCGAGGGTTGCCCGACCGTCGAGCAGTGGGGCGAGGGCTTCATGCGTTATCTCGGGAGCGGTGACGAGCGCATTCCGCACACGCTGCTCGAGCCCGCGCACCGCATATTCCGCGACCTAAGCCGGACGCAACGGGTTCCCGCGCTTTTGCACGGCGACTTGCATCACTACAACGTGCTGTCGGACCGCGCGCGCGGCTGGTGCGCGATCGACGCGAAGGGCGTCGTCGGCGAGCTCGAGTACGAGCTCGGCGCCGCGCTGCGCAACCCCGTCGATCGGCCGGACTTGTTCGCGAAGCTCGATGTCGTCGAGCGCCGGCTCGACCACTTTGGACTCGGGCTCGGGATCGATGCGAGCCGAGCACGCGGTTGGTGCTTCGCACAGGCCGTGCTGGCGGCCATCTGGAGCATCGAGGACGGGCACGCCGAGCAGGGCGAGGGGGCGCTCGTTCTGGCGCGGGCGCTGCTCGACTCGAGCGCGCTGCGCGGCGACTTCCTCGACTGAGCCAATACGACGTAGGTTGTCAGGTGCGTGCGGCACAATGCGCGGGGCCGGCGCTCCAGGTCTAGCCCCTACCGGCGCACCTCGTCGAGTGCCGCCGCCGCGCGGCCGCGGTCGAAGTCGCTGTCGATCGTGTCGAGCGTCTCGCGGTACGCCTCGATGACGGCTTCGTCGCGCGGCAAGTGCGGCACGAGCTCCGTCAACAGCGTCGCGGCGTCGAAATCCGAGCTGATGTCGCGCGCCGTTTCGAGCACCATCTGCCAGCCGGCGGGCGTCAGCTCGGCGTTGTCGGCCAATGCCGTGAGCGTGAGGCGCTGATCGAAATCGCTGCTGATCGAGCTCGCGGCCGTCGTGTACGCGCGCGCCAGCGTGTCCGATTGCCCAACGCGATTGGCGACCTCGGTGAGTAACGTGCGCAGATCGAAATCCGAGGAAATCTCGTTGCTGGCGACGCCGATGGCGCGTGCGACGATCTCGTCGTCGACATCCGCGCGCGTCAGGAGGGGCTGCAACGCGAGGCGCATGTCGAAGTCCGACGAGATCGTCGCCGCCAAATCGAGATAGGAGGCCGCGGCTTCCGGCGAGCGCGGCATGCTGGGTCCGACGTGCTCGAGCACCGTGCGCGCATCGAAGTCGGACGAAATGGTCTCGCCAGCCTCGAGGAGGGCGGCGAAGCTGTCTCCCGTCGGCATCTGCGCGTCGAAGACCTCGATCAGCGTCGTGCGCACGTCGAAGTCCGACGACATGTTGTCCGCCGTCATTTTCATCAGCCGCTCGAAGTGGGCAGCCGCGATCTCGGCCGTCTGCGCGTATTCGACGGTGTAGACGCGCTGCGCGAAGTCCGAATGGATCAAGTCGATCTCGTCGAGCAGCCCGGTCTCTCCGCGGCTTGCGATGAGCCACGCGACTCGCTCGCCGGCGTTGATGGCCGTCTCGCGCAGCACGATCGGCATCGCTTCGGCGACGAAGCGGTCGGCCTCGGGGCCCCAGGCCTGCTCCTCGCCTTCGACGAAGAACTGCCGCTCGATCGTGCCGTCCGGGCTCGTGAACAGCACGCGGTGGTCGAGGCCGTTGCGCCGCATGCTGACGTCGAACGAGCCGCCCCTGTCGAGCGAAATGACTCCGCTGCCGTCGGGCTCGAGATCGACCTCGCCGTCGGCCTTGACCCGCAGCGAGTAGTTGTCGTCGTCGATCCGGAAGTTCATCGAGTCGCCGCCGAAGTCCCAACCCATCGCGCCGTTGCGCACCGCGGTTGCGACGAAGAACAGCGCGAGGCCGATCAGGATCACGTAGTTCATGGCTAGCGCTGCGGCAGGTTGCGCGCGATCGAGTAGAACGCGAGGTTGCCGACGCCCGTTGCGCCGAGCAGCAGGGCGATCGCGCCGGGCGTCACGTCGTCCCAGCCGAAGTACTCGATGAGCCCGAAGCCGACCGCCAGCGACGTCAGCACGATACCCCAGCGCAGCGAGGTATGGCGGTGCTGCTGCTCCTCGTTTTGCACGAGCGTGCGGATCATCTCTTCCGAGCCGTTCGCCGCGATCAGCTTGGCGCGTGTGCGCGCGTCGAGCAGGGCCTTGATTGCGTAGGTGACACAGAGAAACAGGGTGATCGGAATCAGAACGCCAGCATTCATGTTCTAGCCTCGTTGTGCCGGCCGGAATGGCCCGCGGTCGTGATAGTAGATACGGGCGGCCGGCGGCCGGTTGCAGGCAGGCGGCAGCACAAAGACTTGCAACCGAACCTCCTTTGAGCGTATCGATCACAGGATGGGTTCAGGGGAGCCAATGGCCATCGAAGCCGACGGGCTGGGTGCGGGCGAGCCGGAGGCCGTCGACGCCGATCGCGTTCTCGTCGCCGCCGTCTTGGCCGGCGCGCGCGGCGCGTTCGAGACGCTGGTCCGCGACCATCAACGGCTCTGCTGGCACATCATCAATCGCATGGTCCGGCACCCCGACGATACGCGCGAGCTCTGCCAGGACACGTTCCTGCGCGTCCACCGCTACCTGCACCAGTACCGGTTCGAGAGCGCCTTGAAGACCTGGATCGGGCAGGTCGCGTATTCAGTCGCGCGGCGCCATCTCGAGCGCAAGCGGATCCCGATCGTCGAGGCCGGCGGCGACGAGGACGCGCCGGACCTCCTCGAGCGCGTTGCCGACGATTTCGATCTCGAGGCTGCGAGCGCGGACGCCGAGCTCGGCGCCGTGCTGCATGTCGAGATCGAGGCACTGCCGCCCTTGCAGCGGACCGTGCTGACGTTGTATCACTTGGATGAGGTACCGATCGCCGAGATCGCCCGCATGACGGGTCTTTCGGCCGGCACGATCAAAAGCCACCTGTTCCGCTGCCGCGCGCGCTTGCGCGGGCGCTTGCAGGCGCGCTGGGGAGCAAAGGCATGAGCAACGGACGCGATTTCGACGACGAGCGCGCACAGCGCGAGTGGGACGCCCAGGAAAGCGCGCTGCGAGCCGAGCGCACGGGCGGCCGCAGCGGCGACGCCGGTGTCGCAGAGTACCGCCTGATCGCGCGCGCGCTCCGCGCGCCTCCGCTCGATGCGTTGCCGAGCGATTTCGCGGCGCGCACCGCCGCACGAGCGCTGCGGGAGCAGCGCGTCGCGAGCGAGACTGTCGAGATCTGGCTCGAACGAGGCCTCGTCGCGTTGCTGCTGCTCGCGGGAGCGGCCGCCCTGTTCGCGTATCGGGACTCGTTGCCGGAGTTTTCCTTCAGCATGCCGGCCGGCGCCACGCTCGGTATTCAGACCGTCCTGAGCTGGAGTTTTGCCGTCGCGGCCTGCGTCGGGCTCTCTTCGGTGTTCGCGTTCGCCGGCAATAAGCGCTAGCCGCTGCACCGGCGGTCGATGGATCCCGTCGCCCACACGTTCACGGGCATGGCGCTCGCGGCGGCTGGCCTGCGCCGCACGACGCCGCTCGCGGCCACGGCGCTTCTCATGGGCGTGAACGCGCCCGACGTGGACGTCGTCACGGCGTTCGGTCCCGAGTTCGAGCAGCTGGCGTTCCGGCGCGGCTGGACACACGGCGTGCTCGCGCTCGCGCTGTGGCCGTTCGTGCTGACGGGCGTTTTGCTCGCGTGGGACCGCTACGTACGTTTGAAGCGCAAGCCCGACGCAGCGCCCGCGCGCGCCGGGCCGCTGTTCGCGCTGACGGCTCTCGCCGTCGTCTCGCACCCGACGCTCGACTGGCTCAACAATTATGGACTGCGCTGGCTCATGCCGTTCGACGGCCGTTGGTTCTACGGCGACGCGTTGTTCGTCATCGATCCGTGGTTCTGGCTCCTCGTCGGTGGCGCTGCGTTCCTCACGTTCTCTAGATCCAAGCTCGCGCGCGTGCGGTGGACGGTGTTCTTCGCGTTGGCGTCGGTGCTGATTTTCGCGAGCCGCGCGCTGGTCCCGGCGACCTCGACCGCGCTGTGGACGGTCGGTGTATTGGCGCTCGTCGCGTTGCGCTGGTGGCTGCGTAACGCACGGCCGCTCGCGCTCGAGCGTGCGGCGCAAGCGGGGCTCGCCGTCGCGGCCGTCTACGTCGTCGTGATGGTCGGCGCGAGCGCTGCGGCGCGCGCCGAAGTGCGCGGCACGATCGCCGCGAGGGGCATCGTGGCCGAAGACGTTATGGTCGCGCCGGCGCCGGCCGACCCGTTCGGCGGCGAGGTCATCGTCGTGACGCGCGACGAGTATTTCACGGGCAGCTTCAACTGGCTCATGGAGCCGCGCTTGCGTCTCGTCGGCGAGCCCATCCCACGCCCGCGGGGCATCGAGTTTCAATTGGCGTCGCAAACTCCCGCGGCGCGGCGCTTCCTCGTATGGTCGCGGTATCCGACGGCCGAGGTCGAGCGGAGCCCAGACGGCGGCGCACGCGTTCGGTTCTCGGATGTCCGCTATGAGGGAACGGGCCGACTGTTCGGGCCGACGGTCGAGCTATCTGCCGGCGCCGTCGAGCGCGGCGGCGACTGATTCACAACAGAGGCACAACAGAGGGCTCACTCGTCCTCGAGCTTGCGCGCCGGCATGTCCTCGACGCGATCCGTCCACTGGACCTCGGGCCAGACATGGACGCGCGATTTGAACTTCCAGCCGGCCGGCGTTTTCTCGAACGTATCCTCGTAGCCGCCTTCCCAGTGCACGATGTCGCCGCGGTTGTTCGTGTCGTTCGTGATCGTCAGCAGCGTCGAGATCGCGTGCGCGCCGGTCGGTGTCGCCGTGATCGTCGGGTTGATGTTCAGGTGGTACGAATAGCCTTGCGATTCGCGCGGCCGGCAACCCGTGTCCGTGCCGCCGCCCGCGCGGCGCAGCTGCTCGCGGCCGCGGAACCAAATCTTCGCCTTGCCATACTCCTGCGATACGCCGAATGTCGCGTCCGGCGTATACAAGTCGGCGTAGTCGTTGCCGTTGTTCCTGCAGTTGTCGAGGAGATTCGGATAAGCGTCGATGAGCTGACGGATGTCGAGTATGTCTTGCGCCGTGAGCTTCGGCGCCGTGCCGCTCTGTGCCGCGATTCCGCCGACGAATATTGCCGCGACGAGCGCGGCGACCCCTGCAGTCTTGTTCATGCGAGTAACTCCACGTGCTCGATTTTCCAGGTGCCGTCGATCTTGACGAATGAAGTCGCCAGGACGCGCCGCTCGCTGCGAGCGACGAAGCCGTCGCCTTGCAGCCGCGCCATCTCGACGAGCGTGCCGCACGACTCGATCGGTGCTGCGGTGTCGACCCTGCACCCCATTCTCGCCGTCGCCGTGTCGTCTGCCGTGAGGGCTATGTTGGCGTCGGCGTCGGATGCGAGCGAACGGATGCCCGCATCGACGGCGGCGCGCGCCGGGTCGGCGAACAGTTCCGCTAGCTCCGCGCGGGCGCCGGCACTCACTAGCCGCACATAGCGCTGCAGCACGACGCGAATCGCGTTCGAGTCGTCGAGTGCCGAAAGCAGGGCGGCGCCATCGCCACTTCCCTCGCCGTAGCTTGCAAGCGCGGCGGTGATGCCCACCGGAGCCGCCAGCGTCGCGCCTGCGCCCTTGAAGAACGTGCGTCGAGTCGGTTTGGTGCTCATCACGGCCACCTCACGCCTTCAGCCGATAGTACTTCGCGATGTCGAACCTGCCGGCGTGCCGCGCGTGCGCGCCCATCGCGGAGAGGCGCAGGCCGTCGCGGCCGCAGTGATAGCCGATGCCGCAGTCGTGCATCGTGCGCAGGTTCACGAGGATGGTGCCGAGCGTGCCGTTGCAGGCCTCCTCGAGCCAATAGGCGAGGTACAGCTCGTCGCGGATCTTCACGTACGACGCGGGGCCGCTCCATTCCATTCCGCCGGCGCCGCTCTCGCCGAAGATGATCCACGACAGCGAATGCGGCGTCGTGTAGAGGTGCATCGAGGTCAAGCCCGGCGAGTAGTTCCACGTGACAGCGCGGCCGACGAGCTCGTCGGTGAACTGATGGCGGCGATATTTCGGCGGTGTGAGACCGTCCATCTCGATGACGCCGAACCACGTCTCGGCTTGCGCTTCGTTCGCGATGTACTCGCTGCCGATCGTGCCGTGGATGCAGGTGACGAGACCGTGGTCGAAGTCGGCGACGAGCTTGTAGCAGTCGTGCTGCGGCGCACCGGTGACGAGGTGACCGAACATCACGACGCCGGGCGCGCTCTCCCAGGCTTCGTAGCGCTCCTCGTGCCATGCGCTCTCGCCGGCTCGGCGCCAGCGCAGCGCGTCGATCGCGCCGAAGCGATAATCGACGGCGACGCCGTTGTCGAAGCGCAGCGTGAGCTCTTTGCCGACGAGGTAGTCGCTGACGGGGCCCTTGTTGCCCGCCATCGGGCTCGGCGGGCCGAATACGTTCTTCTCCGTTAGCGCCGCGACCTCGTCCTTCGACATCGTCCAGCCACTGCGCATCGGCCGGTAGACACGGCGCGCGCCCTTAGCGAGCGCAGCGCCATTGGCCGGCGCCGGCATCGGCGTTGCGGCTGTGTCGCCGAAGCGCTCGAACTGTGCGAGCTGGCCGACCCATTCGCCTCGGCCCGTGAAGACGTAGTACTCGAGCGCGTCGCCTGCATCGAACCCGAGCCGCACGCCGACCTGCTCGGCGCGGTTCGCGTCGAAGCACGTACAGCGTCTGCACGCCCGAGAATTCGCACTCGACGCGCGAGTAGACGTAGAGGTCGTCGTTGATCTTCACGTAGTCCGACGGCGCGCAGAACCCGAGCTCGCCGCCGAGGCGCGAGAGCTCCACGAAGTTCGAGTAGAACGTCGAAGGGTAGAGGTCGAGCGTCTCCACGCCGTTGTCTTGCGTCCAATGGAAGCCCTTGCCCTCGACGCGATTCGTCAGCGAGTGGCGCGCCGCCGGCGCTTCCTTGCCGGCCTCGGCGACGTAGCCGAAATAGATCTCGCGCTGCACTTCGCGGTTGTCCGTGAAGCCGCTGAACCAGACTTCGAACACGGTCGCTAGGCCCAGTGCCGCGATCCACGACGACGTGATAGCCGCGCTGCGTGCCCGGCACCATGTGCGTGAGCAGCGCGACGTCGCCCTGCGTCAGCGCACCGTAGCCGGCGTCGACGGCGCGGCCATCGTTCTCGGCGACCGTCAGCCGGTTGTTGCTCGCGAACCGGTACGAGAGCGTCGGCCCTTTGTCGGTCACGATGCGAAGCTGCTTTCCCGCGAAGGCGTCCGAGAGCGGCGACGCGCTCGTGGGACCTGCCGTGGCGGCGAGCTTGGCGGAGATTTGTTGTTCCGTGAGTTTCGTGTACGCGATGCGATGCATCTGCTCGCGCGGATAGCGAACTGTTTGCACGGTGTTCCCCCGACCCCTCGGAGCCCTATGTTAACCTGGCCCGCCGCCAGGGTGGCCTATTGCCATGAGTACCCCAATCGTCGATACCGGCGTCCCGGAGATTGACCGCCGGGCCAAGCGTAACGTCGCGGTTCTCGTCTTCGCGCAGGCCGTGCTGGGGTCGCAGCTTGCGATCAACATCATTGTCGCCGGGTGGGCGGGAGCGGTGCTGGCTCCCGACCCGAGCCTCGCCACCTTGCCGATCTCGATCGTCGTCATCGGCTCGCTGCTGACGGCGCCCGCGATGTCGTTGTTCATGGGCCGACACGGCCGGCGCGCCGGGTTCTGGGTCGCCGCGCTCGCAGGTGCCGTGGCCTCGGCGCTGTGCGCGCGGGCCTTGTTCGTCGGCAGCTTCGGCTTGTTTCTGGCGGGCTCCGTGCTGCTCGGCGTGTATCAAGCGACCCAGGGATTCTTCCGGTTTGCGGCGACCGACACCGCTTCCGAAGGCTTCAAGCCGAAGGCGATCTCGTGGGTGCTCGCCGGCGGCTTGCTGAGCGCGTTGCTCGGCCCCGAAATCGCGAGCGCGACGTCAGAGACGATTGCGAACGCGCCGTACGCGGGTGCGTATCTCGCGATGATCGTGCTGAACGTAGTCGGCGCCGTCGGCCTCTCGTTTCTCGACATTCCGCCGCCGCCGCGCGCAGTGAAAGCCGCCGATACGGGCCGACCGCTCACCGTCATCGCGCGCCAGCCCGTTTTCCTCGTCGCCGTGCTCTCGGCAATGGTCGGCTTTGCCGCGATGAGCCTCGTCATGACGTCGACGCCGCTCGCGATGGTCGGGCACGGCTTGACGCACGATCACGCGACGGACGTCGTGCGCTGGCACATCGTCGCGATGTTCGCGCCGAGCTTTTTCACGGGCTCGGTCATCGTGCGTTTCGGCCGCCTGCCCGTCATTGCCGTCGGCTTGTTACTGCTCGGCGTCTGCGGAGCGATCGCGGTTGCAGGCGTCGAGCTGCATCACTTCTATCTTGCCCTGTTCGCACTCGGCCTTGGCTGGAACTTCTCGTACATCGGCGCGACGAGCCTGCTCGGCACGACGCATACGGCCGCGGAGCAAGCGAAGGTGCAGGGGCTGAACGATTTTCTCGTGCTCGGCTTGGTCGCCGTGGGCTCGTTCGGCTCGGGCGCTTTGCTCGACGCGTTCGGCTGGAGCGCCGTGCAGTACGCGATGGCGCCGGCTCTGCTGCTCGCGCTGGCCGGCATCGCATGGCTCGGTTTTGCCGGCCGCCGCGCGCCGATCGTGTGACGGCTTTCCCAGCCGCGCTGCGCGCGGGCCCCGTTTTGCCCTGACGGCCCGCCGGCCGCGAAGGTACTTGCGGTCATATACTGTGTGGCATACAGTGTGTGCCACACAGGGTATGGACCCATATGCCTTCGGATCTCATCGACAAGCTGTGTCTCGAGCTGCGCCGCGGAACGCTGACGGTCGCGGTGCTCGCGCAGCTGCGCACGGAGCACTACGGCTACACGCTGCGCAAGGCGCTCGCGGAGCTCGGCCTCGACATCGACGAGGGCACGCTGTACCCGCTGCTGCGCCGGCTCGAGTCGCAGGGCCTACTGACGAGCGAATGGCGCGAGGAAGACAAGCGCGAGAAACGTTTCTATCGGCTCTCGCCCGAGGGCCGGACGATCTTGAAGCAATTGTTGGACGAGTGGCGCGCGTTGAACGGGGCGCTCGACAACATCGTGTAAGCAGGACGGATTTCAGGAGCAACGCCATGAGCACGCTGGTCGATCACTATCTGCTGCACTTGAAGAGCTTGTTGCCGGCCAAGCAGCGTGACGACATTGCGGCCGAGCTGCGCGACAGCATTCGCTCCGCCGTCGAGGAGCGCGAGCGCGAGCAAGGGCGCGCGCTGACGGACGACGAGCTCAACGAGGTGCTGCGCGGCTTCGGGCATCCGATGGTCGTTGCGGGACGCTACTTGCCGATGCAGCACCTGATCGGCCCCGACGTGTTCGCGCTGTACTGGTACACCATGCAGGCGGTGCTGATCGTCATCACGGTCGTCGGCGGTCTTTTGATGGGCATCGCGCTGTTGACCGCGCCGAACGCCATACAGGCCGCCCTCCAGGTCGCCATCGAATTCTGGTGGATCGCGCTTCACTCCGCGGCCTTCGTGACGTTCGCGTATGCGGCGCTCGACTACGGCAAGGCGCGCTTCTCGTTCCTCGACAGGTTCGACGCGCGCAACGTTAGCTTAGGTCTCTTGGGCGTGCGCGGCGCGCCGCTATCGGCGATCCCGCGCGCCGATACCGTGTTCGAGATCGCGACGACGGCGATCTTGCTCCTGTGGTGGGTCGAGTGGCTGGCATTCCCGAGCGAGTGGCTCGGCGTCGTGTTGCGGCTCTCGGACGCCGTCGAGCGGCTCTTCTATCCCGTGCTCGCGCTCTGCGTCGTCGAGCTCGTGCGCCTCGGCGTCGATCTCGTGCGCCCGTACCGCACGGTGCCGCGCGTCGCGCTGCGCCTCGTGCTGAACCTCGCGTGGCTCGCACTATTCGTGCTCGCGTATCGAACCGAAGGGCTCGTCGAGATCGCGCAGAACATCCGCGCCGAGAATCCGGAGCGCCTCCTCGGCATAGCGCAGGCTAGCATGCGCGTCACGCTGGTCGTGCTCGCGCTAATCAGCGCGACTCTCGCCGCGACGGACGTCGTGCGCCTGGTGCCGCCGCTAACCGAGCAGCTGTTGGATTTTCGCGATGGCCTCGGCCTCGCCGGGGCGCGCCGTGATCGGGCACGGGCGCTCCGCGAGGGCGGCTTCGCAGGTCGGGCGGGCCGGGAAGTCGTCGTAGAACCGGGCGAGCGTCGGCATCGCAGCCAGCGACCAATGCGGGCCGAACACGACGCGCGCCACGTCGAGCTCCTCCCAGAGCAGGCAGTCGACGATCATGATGCGGCGGTTGCGCGCGCGGTCGAGCCAACGCCAGTCGACGAACGTCTGCTCGAGCGCGCTGGCAGTGCGCCTTCAGACGATCGAGCGTGCCGTTTCGCGGCAGCCGCGATGTCGGCGCCCGGGATACATGACCTCGGCCCAGAGCAGGATCGCGAGCGGGTTCATCATGTCGAGGCAGAAGCTCGACGTCAGCAGGCCGTGGCGGCAGGTTTTCGTCGTCGGACAACGAGCTCGCGTCGCCGCTCGCCTCGTGGACGAACGCCGCGATCATCAACGTCTCCGCGATGAGCCGGTCGCCCCAATGCAGGACGGGCAGCTTCTGGAACGGCCCCGTGCGCGCGCGGTCGTCGCGCAGCGCGCGCCATGGCGGCGAACTCGTCGCTCGACGGGCACGCGCTCGTCCGTGAACGAGACCTTGCGGACCTTGAAGTAGTAGCGCAGGAATTGCGCGCGGCCGCGAGCGTCGAAATAGCGCAGCGTGATCGGCGGATGTTGCATGGTCGCGGAAGTCCCTTATCAGCGGCGCGGCGCGCGCGGTACGTTCTTGCCGACCCATTCGAGCATCAGGTCGGCGATCTCGAGATTGTTCGCAGTCGAGCATCATCATGTGAGTGACGCCGAGCATGCCCATCTCGTCGAGCTTCATGTACTCGGCCTTCGCGGCTGCCCTGGCCTTGCGCGCGGCGCGCGTTGATGGCGTCGACCGATTCCTGGCACTGCTGGCTCGTCGCCGTGTAGTCGCCCTTGATGGCGAGATACGGGATCGCGTCGAAGTCCGCGGCCGTGAGGCCGCTTTGCGCGAACGAGCACCCGCCTTCGATGGTGATCAAACCCTTCACGAGGTCGGCGCGGCCGCGCTCCTTCAGGATGCGGACCATGTGATGGCCCATGATGCCCGACTGCGAGTGCGTCGCGACGATTGCGCCGCCGAAGCGCTCGACGAGCAACGCCAGGTTCTGCGGTGTCCAGGTGTTGGCGGGCGGGAGCGCTTGCGGCATGCAAGTCTCGCAGGTCGAGCCCGGCAGCGTCGCCTCGGCGTTCGGCACGAGCTGCTTGTAGTACTCGTCGACGGCAGCGAGCGGAAACAGCGGCGCGACGTGCGGCTCCTCGGCCGATCCTTTGCCTTGCGGGTCCTCGGGCGAGCCGTGCGGGACGAGCGTGCCCGTCGCGATCGTCGAGCCGGCGGGCAGCAGGTGACCGAACCAGGCCTGATACGCGCCGGTGTCGGTGATGCGTTGCAGCGTCGGCAGCAGCGCGACGGCGGCGTCGCGGTTGCCGGCGTAGCAGCAGCGCTTCGGCCTCGTTCAGCACCGACTGATCGAACCCCGAGCGGCCGCGGCCCGATTGATCGACGACGTAGGTTGCGACGCCCTTGCGCACGAAGTACGGATACCAGCCCTCGCGCTCGTCCGGCGTCGACTCGAGCGCGGCGCCCGTGTGCGTCGAGCCGTGCACCATGATCACGGGCCAACCCGGCGCGGCGATGCGGCGCCGGGATCTGGAACTGCACGTACATCTGCCCGATCGTGATCTGCTGCGGCGTGCGCGGCGGTGTCGGTTGGCCGGGCGGGGCGCCGGGTACCGCGGCGTACTCGCTGACCTTCGTCACGCCGCCGACGAAGAAGCTGCCCTGGTCCTCGAGCGTGACGGGGCCCCCCGTGAAGCGCTTGTGTTGCGGCTGGCCGTGGGCAGCGAGCGCCGCAGCCGCGAGCAGGGTGGCCGTGGCAAAGCCTATGCGGGACATGGGTCGAACCTCTTCTCTGCGGGGCTTGGCTAGCGACGCAGCATGACACGGCGCGCGCTTTCCCGGAATCATACCGGCGACCGCGTGCGCCCGCGCGGGTAGGCGAGTAGCCTCTTCGCCGCCGATGACGAGAAAAACGGACGGCAGCTGGGGGCGTCGGGCCTCGCGGCCGCGTAACGGCGGCGGCGATTCGCGCGCGTTTGCGCTCGCTCGCGGACCCGCGCATCGCCGGCCGCGCGCAGCGGTTCTTCAAGACCGGCCCCGGTGACTACGGGCACGGCGATCGCTTTCTCGGCATCCGCGTGCCGGTGCTGCGCAAGGTTGCGCGCGAGGTCCGTGCCGCGCCGCTCGCCGCGGCGCTTGCGCTGCTGCGCTCGCCATTCCACGAGGAGCGGCTCGCCGCGTTGCTCATCCTCGTCGATCGTTACGCGCGCGGCACGGCCGCGGAGCAGCAGCGCATCTACGAGGACTATCTGAAACACGTGCCGAAGCACGTCAACAACTGGGACCTCGTCGATTCCTCGGCGCACTACATCGTCGGCGCGCAACTCGAAGGCCGCGACCGTGGTGTGCTCTACGAGCTCGCGCGCTCGCCGCACCTATGGTCGCGGCGCGTCGCGATCATCGCGACGTTCTGGTTCATCAAGCACGGCTCGTTCGACGACACGCTCGCGATCGCGGAGTTGTTGCTCGACGACCGCGAGGATCTCATCCACAAGGCCACGGGCTGGATGCTGCGCGAGGTCGGCAACCGCGATCGCGCCGTCGCGGAGCGCTTCTTGCGGCGCCACTGCCGCCGCATGCCGCGCACGATGCTGCGCTACGCGATCGAGAAGTTCCCCGAGCGCACGCGGCGCGCCTACCTGGCCGGCACCGCCGGCGAGCGCTAGCACGTCGAGACGACGAGGCGCTACTCCTTCTCGACCGTGTAGAAGAGATCCATCGACTCTTGCTCGCCGGAGCGCGTCTCGATGCTCAAGCGGTCGTTGACTCGAAAGCGCAGCAAAAAGCCGCCGATGCGGTTGAAGAGACCGTAGCTGTAGCGGATGTAGACCCTCGGGCTCAGATACTTGCCGGCCATCAGCGCGCCGGCGTCCGGTTTCCGTCGACTGCACCGTGAGCTCGTCCAAGCCGAGCGTGTTGCCGAACCGCTGCACGACGGGGAGCGCTTGCTGCAGCCCCAACGAGAGCGCGGCGGTTTGCAACGCCGAGGTCTCTTCGGTGCCCATGCCGGCGTTGCTCCCGCTCACCGGCCGGCCGAACAGCAGATACGACAGCGCGTCGGCCTCGCTCATGGCAGGCGTCGAGAACACGCGCGTGCGCGGCGCCTTCAGCGTGCCCGTGAGCTCGATGCCGACCTCGGTCACGTTGCTGCGGAAGTCGGTCGTCTCGAGCGGGCGGATGGCGCGCACGTCGAGGCCCGGATCGTCGAGCGGGCCGCTGAACAAGAGTTGCCCGCGCTCGAGCTCGAGCTTTTGGCCGTACGCGTCGTAGGTGCCGTCGAGCCGTAACGTGCCCGTCGCGTTCGCGGATGCGTTCGGCTCCGTCGTTATGCGCAGCTCGCCGCGTGACCGTCGTATCGAGGTTGAAGCCCGAGTAGCGCACGTCGTCGCCGAGTGTGAACTCGACGGCCGTGCGCAGCTGCAAGGGCCGCGAGCGAGTCACGCGTTGCCTCGCCATGAACGACGGCATCCGGCGACGGAGTCGACGGCTTGCGACGGCAGCACGTCGAGCGCGAGCGTTGGCGCGCGGAATGTGCACGCGTGCCCGTGACCTCGATGACGGGCAGCGCGACGTCGACGCGTGAGATCCGGCGACGCGAAGATCTCGACGTCCGGCAGCTGCACGATTCGGACCGTGTCGCCGCGCAGCGTGAGCTCGCGTGGGCCAGCCCGCATCCGGCGTCGAGCTCCGTCGTGCCGGCGAGCGTCAACACGCCGTCGCCTGCGCGGCCCGTCGCATCGATCGCGAGCGAGCGGCCGTCGACTGCTCGTCGCCGTCGCTTCGATCCCTTCGACGACGAGCCCCCAGCGCGGCACGGCGATGCGGCCGTTCGAGAACGCGGCGCGGCCGTCGACGCGTCGGCTCGGCGACGGTGCCGCCGACGTCGAGGTCGACGGCGACCGCGCCCGAGACCTGCTCGAGCTCCGGCGACAAGCAGCGCGAGAAAGCCGACGTCGGGCCACTCGACGCGCACCGTGCCGTTCGACGAGCGAGTCGCGCGCGCGCACGTCGGCGATCTCGGCGTTGACGTCGGCGCTGCCGCCGGCCGATCTGCGCACCGCTGCCGTGAGCGCGAGCCGCCCGTCCGTCAGCGTCATGCCGGCCTGCACGAGATCGAGCTCGCGTCGCGAACGCCTGCTCGTCGTCGAACGGGACGCTGCGCGCGCGTGTCGCCGCCCGTCAGCGCGACAGCGCCGCGCGGCTCGCCCATGAGATCGAACAGCGAGCCCGACAGCTGATAGACGCCCGCGAGCTCGACCTCGGGCGGCAGCAACGGCCGCAACGTCGCGAGCTCGAAGTTCTGACCGGAAACGACGAGCCTGTCCTCGGGGCGGCCTTGCAAGTCGAGCTCCGTGCACCAGCGCGCGTTCGAGACGTGCGTAAGACAGCTCGTCGCGACCGTCAGCGAAGCCGCGCCCCACGCCGACGGCCGCCGGCGATTCGAGACGCCAGGGTCCGAGGATCTCCTCGTCGATGTCGAGCCGGTCGAGCGTGCCGCGCCACACGCCGTCACGGACGCCCCCCGTCGCCGCGGCCGTCGCGCTGGCGCCGTCGGCTGCAATGTCGACGCGCACCGTGTGCGCGCCGGTCGTGCCGTCGACTCTCGCTCCGAGCTCGCGAATGCCGATGGGCCCGCGCGCGACGCCCGCGGCTTCGACGGTCAACGCGACGCGGCGCGCCGGCGGCGAGCCCGGCGGTGCCGCGAACGTCGAGCCGTTCGCAGCGCCAAGCCCGCGTAACGCGGCGTCGCGCAGCGCGATCTCGCCGTTGCCGCGCGGCTCCTGCCACGTGCCGCCGACGCGTCAGATCCGCCGTTAGCGCGCCGCCGACGTCGGGGACGAGCAGATCGAGCTGCGTCGAGCTCCGCGTCGACGGCGAGGTCGAGGGTCTCGCGGTCGAGCGTGCCCGTCAGCACGACGTGGTTCGTGCCCGGAGTCGAGACGCAGCGCGTCGAGCCGAACGCGGTCGCGGCCCGTCAGCGACGCCGCGCCGCCCAGACGTCACGGGATAGCCGCGCAGCGTCGCCGCGAGCTCGATCGCCTCGAGCGCCGCGTTCGGCTCGGGTGCGAGGCCGGCGCGCAGCGTCGCCGTGCCGTCGAGCCGGCCGGCCCATGCGGCGGCGATCCAGGCGGGATCGAAACGGCTCGCCGCAACGTCGAGGCCGCGTTTCGCGGCTCTCGAGGTCCACGGTGCCGGTGCCGCGTAGCGTGCCGCTGCCCGGCGCCGCGGGCATGAGCTCGAGCTCGCGCGAGCGCGAGCAGCGAGCCGCTGCGCCTGTGCCTTCGGCCGTGAAGCTCGCGCTGCGGCCGAAGACGTCGAGCGTGCCGGCGCCGTCGTAGCGATACTCGTCGAGCGACGCCGACGAACGCGAGCCGGCCGCTCGGGCTCGCGATGCCGGCGACGCCCGGCCACGCGAGGTTCCGCCACTCGTTGACGACGTCGACGCGGAACGGCCCCGCCGCGAGCGTGCCCGTCGTCGTCGCGGCGAACGGCGTCGCTAGCTCGTGACGAACGTCGCAGCTCGGGCCAGGTGCCCGTCAGCTCGACGCTGCCGCTCGCAGGCAACGCCGGCGAGCGGGCGCCGACCATTCGCCGGCGACGTCGAGCTCGATGTCTCCCTCGAGCTCGAAGGAGGCGTTCGCGGCGAGCGACGTATCGCCGAACGTTCGCCGCGACGTCGCTGAGCTCGAGCCGGCCGCCGCCGTAGAGTGCCCGCAAACGTCGTCGAGTCGAACAGACGAGCGTGCGCTCCGCGACCGTGACCGACAGCGTCGAGACGCTTCCTTCGTCGACGCGCACGGGCCACGGCAACTCGGGCGGCCCGCCGCCGCCCGTGGTGACGCCGGGCACGCGGCGGTACGTCGCGCGCGCCGCATCCGCGCGCGTCGAACGCGAGCACGCCGGTGAGCAGGGCCGGCGCGTTCCACTCGAGACGCGAGCGAGTCGATGTCGAGCTCGTCGCGCGTCGTGCGCATGCGCACGCCCTCGAGCACGCACGCCGCCGAGCAGCGTGCCGCGAACGCGCGCGATCGAGATCTGCGGTGCGGCGGCGACGAGCCGCTGCACGAGCCAGGTCGTGCCGCTCTCGGTGCCGACCGCCCAGAACACGCGCCGCAACGCCGGCGAGCGCGAGACCCAAGAGCACGCAGAGACCGATCACGCTGCGCTTGAGCCACCTCATAGGTCGGGCCCCAGGCTGACGTGCACGCGCCACTCGTCGTGGTCGTCCTCGAGCGGCAGCGCGAGATCGATGCGGATCGGCCCGAGCGGCGATTGCCAGCGGCCGCCCATGCCGACGCTCGTTTTCGCGTCCATCTCCGAGCGCTCGAACGCGTTGCCGGAGTCGACGAAGAACGCGAGCGACCAGCGTGCGCGCAGCGGCTGCTCGAACTCGAAGCTGCCCGTCGCGAGCGACGAGCCGCCGATGACCTTGCCGTCCGCGTCTACGGGGCCGAGCTCCTCGAACGCGTAACCGCGCACGCTGTTGTCGCCGCCGGCGAAGAAGCGCACCGACGCCGGCAGCTCCTCGAACTCGCGCTCGGCCGTGGCGCCGAGCTGGGCGCGGACGAGGATGCGTTGGCCGCGCGGCGTCGACCAGATCCATTTGCCGAGCGCGATCGCTTGCACGAACGTCGTGTCCGACACGATCTCGTCGGCTGCTCCGCGGACCTCGAACGACAGCTTCGAGCCTACCGTCGGGCGAATCTCGTTGTCGGCGCGGATACGTGTCCAATTGACGCCGGGCATGAGCAGCCGCGCGTGGTCCTTCTGCGTCCGCGATCTCGAAGTTCTCGACGCGCAAGGCCAGCATCTGCGTGCGTGTCCACTCGGAGCGGCGCTCGCGCACGCGGCGCGCGCCGATCTCGAAGACCTCGCTCTCGGCCGACTCCGTCTCCTCGCTCTCGACGCCGGCGTCGAAGTTCAGCCACTCGGAGCGCTGGCCTTTCAGCGGCATGCGGTAGTTCGCCCGGACCTCCGAGATGACGGGCGAGAGCTGTGCGTTGATACCGAACTGGTGCCCGCGGTCGTTGAAGCGGTGGTTGTTGCGGCCGAACCGGAGGCGCAGGCGCGTGTCGGTCGAGTAGCCGATGCCGTAGCTCGTCTGCGTGCGCGGCGCACCTGTCAATGTGACGGCGATCGGAATCGTGCGCGTCGCGGGATCGGCCGGCAGTGGCCGAACGTCGATCGTGCGGAAAAAGCCGCTGTCGGCGAGCGCTGCGTAGACGTCGACGAGCTGGCGCGCGTCGTACGGCTCGCCGGCGACGAACGTGAGGTACGAGGATGCGAGCTGCTCCGTAAGCACGTCTTGCGTGAGCTCGGTGCGGCCGAAGGCATAACGCGCGCCTGAGTCGAACTGCAGTGCGACGTCGGCGGCATGCTGCTCGGGGTAGACGTCAATGCGGCTCGCGGTGAATTGCGCGTCGGCGTAGCCGCGTTCGCGGCGAGATCCGTCAACCGCCGCTTGAGCAGCTCGTAGGCGCCGTGATCGAGAGCGGCGCCATCCGTAAGAGCGGCTCGCGCGAGCGCCAACGCCGCTACGAACGGTGGTCGTGCTTGCGCTTCGCCGGTTAGGCCGAGGTCGACGTGCGGATGCGCACGGGCTCGCCGGGCGCGATCGTGTAGCGCGCGTGCCAGCACTCCTCGGCGAACGTCGAGCTCCGACTGGATCGTCGGTTCGTAGTACCCGAACGCCTGCAATGAGTCGCGAATCCGCACCGGCGCGCTGCCGTACAGCTGCTCGACGCGCAAACGCGGTGCGTCGCAGGGCTCCTCGTCGAGATCGAGATAGGCGAGCACGTTGGTGGCGGGAACGCCCTCGACTCCGAGGATCTCGACGTCGGCGGCTGCGGCGCTGGCGACTGCGAGCGCCGCGGCCGCCGCCGCGCCCGCCCGCCACGCTCGCCGGAAGTCAGTCATTCGTAGAGTGCTCAAGGATCCGTTCGCGAAGAGAAGCGATAGCCACCGAGCAGTGTACTTCGGCGCCAGCGTGCTTCGGTTTCCCTTAGGTCCAGTGTCGCGGCGGCGCGCCGGCTGGGCTGGGGCGGCAAAAGCACGTACATTGGGCGCCGCGTTTGGACGAGGACGGCATGACGGTAAGGACACGGTTCGCGCCGAGCCCGACGGGCTATCTGCACATCGGCGGCGTCCGCACGGCGCTGTTCAATTGGCTGTTCTCGCGCCAGCGCGGCGGGCAGTTCCTGCTGCGCATCGACGATACCGACCAGCAACGCAACGTCGCCGAGGCTCTGCAGCCGATCCTCGACGGCTTCCGTTGGCTTGGCCTCGACTGGGACGAGGGGCCCGAGGTCGGCGGCCCGCACGAGCCGTACTTCCAGTCGCAACGTCAGCCGGGTTATCGAGCCGCCGTCGCAGCGGCTGCTCGAGCGCGGGCACGCGTACCGCGACTACGCGACGACCGAGGAGATCCAGGCCGAGCGCGCGGCCGCCGAGAAGGACAAGCGCGCATTCCTCTATAGCCGCCGGTGGATGGCCGAGACCGATGCCGACGCGCGGCGTTTCGAGGCCGAGGGCCGCAAGGGCGTCGTGCGGCTCAAGATGCCGCGCGAAGGGCAGTGCCGCTTCCACGATCTCGTGCGCGGCGACGTCGCGTTCGATTGGGCCAACGAGCAGGATCACGTCGTGCAGCGCGCCGACGGCAGCTGCCTCTATCACCTGGCGAGCGCCGTCGACGATCACGACTTCGAGATCACGCACGTGATCCGGGCGATCGAGCATCTGTCGAACACGCCGCGCCAGATCTTCATCATGCAGGGGTTGGGTTACTCGCTGCCGGAGTTCGCGCACTTGCCGTACGTCGCCGAGCCCGGCAGCCAGAACAAGTTGAGCAAGCGCAAGATCGCGCAGTACTTGAAGCATCCCGACTTCAAGCGGCTCTACGACCACGGGCTCGACATCGCCGCGAAGATCGGCCATCCGACGACGCCCGAGACGTTCAATCCCGTCGTCGTCGACTTCTACCGCGTCGCCGGTTACCTGCCCGACGCGATCATCAACTACCTGTTGCTGCTCGGCTGGTCGCTCGACGACTCGCGCGAGGAGTTCTCGCGGCGCAGAGATGATCGAGCTGTTCACGCTCGACCGCGTGAACAAGTCGCCCGCGAGCTTCGATCCGCAAAAGCTCTGGGCGTTCGAGGATCGCCACATGCGCGGCGTGCCCGTCGAGAGCAAGGTGCCGGCAGCGCTCCTTTATCTACAGCGCGCCGGCCTCGTTCCCGCGCCGCCGCCGTCCGGCATCGGGCCGTACCTCGGACGCGTCATCGCGGCGGCCGGCGACCGCATCAAGACGATGGGCGACATCTTGCAGTTTCGCGAGTTCTTCATCGCCGACGACGCTTTGCCCGTGGCGGGAGCCGAGTTCGACAAGCTCGTGAAGGCGCCCGATGCCGCGGCGTTGTTGCGCGAGTTCGCCGCGCGACTCGAGTCGGTCGCCGTGTTCGACCCCAGTGCGATCGAGCAGGAGCTCAAGGCGTTCGTCGCCGAGCGCAACCTCAAGGTCGGGCAGCTCGTGCATCCGCTGCGGTTCGCCGTGACGGGCCGGACGGTCGGGCTCGGGCTCTACGATGCGCTCGCAATCCTCGGCCGCGAGCGGTCGCTCGCGCGCATCCGGCGCGCGGCGTCCGCCGCGGGCTGATCATGATTTATTCGCATCTCGCTGTGTGCCCTATGCTGCGCACAACATTCCGCACCGTTTGGAAGAGCTCATCGATGAATCCTGTGCGATTGACGTTGACCGTTGCCGCTTGGCTCCTCCCGCTGAGCGCGGCGGCGCAAGAACCGATCCGCCTTCACGTCAATGTCGACGTGCGCATCAACGCGATCTACCACCTCGCGTGCCTCGCCGAGTCCATTCCCTGCACGAAGAGCGTCTTCGATCGGTTCTGGGAGGAGGAGATGGTCTGGACCGACGAAGACCGAGCGGCGCTGGAGGCTTGGCGCCGCGCGATCGCCATCGTGAGTACGACCGAGCTTGGACGCACTGCGGCGCTCGTGCCCAACACCGTGCGCTTCCATCGCGGACAGACGGCACGCGATGCGGTGATCGTGGCAGCGATGGAGTCGGCGTCGGAACGCGAGCTGCTGACGAAATCGGGGCGCGCGATCTCGATTCCGAATGCGAAACGGCTGCTGCCGGCTGTCGATCACTTCCAACGACGGCTGACGCCTTGGCTCGAGTCCAAGGTCGACGTGAGCTTCAGATTGCGCGCTGACGAAGCCGAACAGCTCGCCGAGCGCACGGGATTCGCGCTAACGATGACACACATGATGAAGTTCCTCGAAGCGGACCTCGACGCTACCGATGTCTACCTGCACATCATCGTGCCGCCCGACCCCGATTCGGAAGGTTCGACGGCGACGGTGTTCGGCAGGCACTTCGTCGTTGAGGCCGTGGACTCGGCGGATGCCGAGTCGCTCGTCGCAGGCGCCGTGCACGAGCTCACGCACCATTTGTACGACCGGGCGCCCGAGGACCGGCACCGAGCGCTCATCGACGAATTCGTGAGCTCAGGTGAACCCGCAGCCGTAGGGTTGTACACCTATCTCAACGAAGCCGTCGCGATAGGGGCGCAGGCTCTGCATGCCGAGCGGCAAGTCGACGATCCCGACGGCTGGAACGAGGATGAATCCTACAATCATCCGTATATCGCGCCGCTGGGCGAAGCGGCGGCGCCGCTCGTCATCGACGCCGTCGCGCGCGGCGGTACGCTGTTCGACGGCTTTGTTTCGCCTTACATCGAAGCGGGGCTGGGAGCTTTGCAGGGGAAGGTCGAGGAACCGCAGTTCGTGCTGGCGCAAGTCGTGCTCTTCCAGCCGAGGGACGAGGAAATCATGGCGGCGTTCTTGGCAAAGCTCTACCCCCTCGCCTCGGCGCGGTTTCCCGATCTCTGGGCGATGAACAGCTATCCGAGCGCTCCGCTCGTACAGTGTCTGTATTACGATCAGCTCCGCCGGTCGATCCGGATGATCCCCGAGCTCGCGCCGCTGACGGATTCGCGAGGTTTCGCCTACGCGATCCGGCGCAGCGCCGTCTCGAGCACGTACGTGCTCGCAGGGCGGGAGACTAACGACGTCATCGACGTCGTGACGAAGCTCAGTGAGCTGCCTTCATTGCCTGCCGAAGGCCTGCTGTTCACGCTCGATTGACCTCTCGAGCGAAGTCGCGGTCGGGGATCGTTCATCAGGGTCGCAGCACGTAGGCCGGTGCCCGATCGTTCTGACCCCGCTCGCAGCAGCTCGCGAGGAACGCCGGTCGATACGGTGATTGGCTGTTGTTCCCTTGCGGCAGCGCGCCCACCTTGGCCGGTCCCGCGATGCGGGCCAGCACGCGATCGCGCGACGCGTCCAGGCGGCGCAGCAGTGCCTCGATGTCCCACCCGACGAGCGCGCCTCGCCAGTACACGGCTTTGCCGGCGACGAGCACGTCACGCACGTGCCGCGGATTCATCATCGTGACGACGGTACCGGGGGCGTTGTGCATCGGCCAGAGGTTGATGTTACGAGCGTCGAGCACGATGACGTCGGCTTCCTTTCCCGGCGTGAGCGTGCCCACGCGATCGAGCAGACGGTTGGCGGCGGCGCCGGCGATGGTCGCCATCTCGATCGCCTGGCGCGCCGTGACCAGTCGTGGCACGTCCAGGCTTCCGGGGTTGCTTTCGGGAAACGCCAGCTCGTTGGCAAGGGCCCGCTGTAGCGTGAACGCGCCGCGCATCAGCGAGAACGGGTCCGTCGTCATGTTCGAGTCCACGTCGGGCGACAGGCTCGGCAAGATGCCGTGGTTCAGCGCTTCCTGGAACGGGGGCATCCCGTGCTGCATCTGCATCTCGATGAGCGGCGCAATCGACACGTGGGCCCCGCGGTCGCGCACGAGCTCCCACGCGCGCGAGCGGCTGCCGCCGGGATACGTGGCGGTGCCCGGTCCCACCTGGGCGCGCGGCGAGTCCTGCCAGCGCGTGGCGTGGATGTAGGTCACGTCCGACCAGTCTTGGCCGTTGCGCGCGTCCGCCGCCGCCTGCACGACGGCGGCGCCGCCGCCGACGTTGTGCCCCGTGATCAGCGCTCCGTAAGCCCGCGCCAATTGCCAGCCGGTATACGGCGCCCCCGCGAACGCGGGCCCGGCCGTCGTCTGGAGGCCAAGCGTGACGAGCTGTTCGCGCGACGCGAAGTAAGTGCGTGCCAGCCGGCCGATGCCGCGCGTCGCGTCGTCCATGCGGCCGGGAAACTCATAGGGAAGGCCGTCGGCGCTGCGATCGGTTCCGCCCGTGTAGGCGTACACCGTGCGGCGGCCGGAGTCCATGAGCCCTTTGATCATGGCGTCGGTGTGCTCGGGCGTGTGGCTGGACTGCGAGACGTCGGTGCCGGTAGTGATGCCTTCGGTCAGCTGACTGAGGGATGCGACGAGCTGCGCGAGGTACGCGTCTTCGGGGTCGTACGGCACGCGACCCAAGTCCCAGAGGAACTGCCCGGGATTGCGGGGATCCGCGAGGCGGCCGGCGGTCCAGATGCTTTGGACGACCGATCCGTAGCTTTCCTGGGGCCAGGCGCCCGCCAGCACGCCGTCTGCGATGATGCTTCGTTGCAGAGTTTCGTACTGATGATGATGCGTCGTGACGAAGCCGGGCATGACGATCGTGCCCGAGCAGTCGACGATGAGCGCGTCGCCGGCCGCCAGCGACGGACCGACGGCGGCGATTCGCCGGCCCTCGATGAGCACGTCGGCCTGCTCGAAGTCACCGACGGCATCGTCGAGGCTTAAGACCACGCCACCGCGAAGGAGCACTCGACTGCGTCCGTCCGGCGCGGCGCTCGCGGATGCGCTCGATGACGGCTGGGCCGGTTCTTCAATCGACGCGCGGCGGGCGCAAGCAGCACCGGCGACACTTGCCACGGCAGTCGCCAAAAAAGTGCGGCGTGAACGATCGTTCTGCATGGGCAACCTCCGAGTCGATGGGCTCTTAGCCGACGGGATTCTCGGGCGTGCCCGGGCCTGCCGCAACTTGCGGACGCTCCGGCTGCGACGCTTGCCGCGTCACGGTGCGTTCGGCGTGTCGTCGCCCACAGCCGACCTGCGATAGCGCCAGAATTTCGGCAACGCCGGCGCGCACAACGTGACGCCGGCGACGCAGATGATGCCGCCCCAGACGATCGAGCGCGCTAGCCCGAATTGCTCTGCCATGAAGCCGGCGCGCGCGTTGCCGAGCAAGGGCCCTGTCATGTACGAGAGCTGCTCGATGCTGGCCATGCGCCCGCGTAAGGACGGCGGGATCGTTTCGTTCCAGATCGTCATCCGAAACAAACCACTGACCATGTCGGCGGCGCCCGCGAGCACGAGGCAACCGACGGCGATCGGCAGCGAGGTCGCAAAACCGAGCCCGACGATCGCAACTCCCCAGAGCGCCGCCGCGACGACGACTGCGGCGCCGCGGCGGTCCACGTTGCGAGTCCAGGCACTGAAGATCGTGACGAGCAACGCGCCGACGCTCATGGCGGAGTAGAGAAACCCGACCGTGGCGGTGCCGCCGAGTTGCTCGGCGAGCGCCGGGAATATTGCCATCGGCATCGCGAACGTCATTGCAACGATGTCGACGGCGTAGGTGCCGATGAGCTCGGGGCGGCTGCCGGCGTAGCGCAGGCCCTCGAGGATCGTACCGATGCCTGCGGGCCGAGCCGTGTCCGCCGGCGGCATGGCACGGATGGCGGCGAGCGCGGCGACCGACACGGCGAACGTCGCCACTTCTATCGAATACGTGATCGGCAACCCGAACGCGGCGATCGAGAGGCCGGCGAGCGACGGTCCGGCGATCGCCGCCGTCGTGCCGCGCAGCGAGGCCAGCGCCGAGACCGCCGCGAGCTCGTCGCGAGCCACGAGCTTTTGCGTGATCGCCTCGAGAGCCGGGCGGTGAAAGCCGTTCACCGCCGACAGGAATGCCGCGATGGCGAACAGGGCCACGACGCTCGGGTTCGGCAACAGCGAGTTTGCGACGAGCGCGAGCGACCCGCACGCCATGAGTGCCTCGCAGCGCACCAACAGCGTGCGCCGGTCGAGCGCATCGGCGACTGCTCCGCCCCAGAGCGCCGCCGCGGCGAGGGGCACGAGCTGCGCAGCGCCAATGAGCCCCACGATCGCCGACGACTTGGTGAGCGCATACACCTGGACGGGCAACGCGACGTAGGTGATGAAGCTGCCGAACGAGCTTACGAGCTGGCCGATGAAGACGAGCCTGAAGTCGCGGTGCCGGCGCAGCGGCGAAATGTCTAGCAACATCTATGGCGTTTCGCCGGCAGTGCGGTCATGCCTTCGGCAGGGCCCGCTTGGCAAAGCGCCTCTGCGTCGACGGGACTCCGTCAGCGGAACAGCTGCGGTGTGAATTTCGTCAGGTACTCGCGCCAGTTGATCCACGTGTGACCGCCGGCCGATTCCTCGTAGACGACGTCGAAGCCGTGCTTGTTCAGCATCGCGACCGTCGCCTTCGTCGTGTCGAGCAGGAAATCGTCTTTGCCGGTCGAGAACCAGACGAGACCGAGATCGCGCTTCGGCGCTGCGGCGTCGAGCTGCGCGAGGTGCGCGGTTTCCCAGTCCGAGCTGTTCGCGATGCCGAATACGCCGGAGCTGAACACGCCGATGTAGCCGTAGCTCGCAAGATCGCCGAACGCGATGTCGAGCGTTTGCGCGCCGCCCATCGAGAGCCCCGCGATCGCCGTGTCCGCGCGGTCGGTGCGCACGCGGTACGTGCTCTCGACGTACGGCTTGATGTCGGCGTCGAACTCGCGGACGAAGTCGGCCGTGTTCAGGCCGCCGCCGGCGCCGCCGAAGCGCGAGGTGTGCCCGTCGGGCATCACGACGATCATCGGCCGCGCGTCGCCGGCCGCGATGAGGTTGTCGACGATGAAGCCGGCGCGGCCGACCGTCGACCACGAGTCGTCGCCGTCGAACGCGCCGTGCAACAAGTAGAACACCGGATACGTCGCGCGATCCTTCTCGTAGCCCGGCGGCGTGTAGACGTGCATGCGCCGCGTGCGGCCGAGCGCCGTCGAGAAGTAGTGCACCTCGGCGACGGAGCCGTGCGCGACGCGCTGCGTGTCCATGAACGGAGCGCCAGGCACGTAGAACAGGCTCCACGCGTTGCCGTTCGACTCGCTCGTCTGCGGATTGCCGGGGTCGTTCGTCGCGACGCCGTCGACCGTGAAGCGGTAACGATAAGCGCCGGCGGCGAGCGCCGGCAGCATGACCGTGAACACGCCGTCGGCGCCTTTCGCGAGCGGCAGGCCGCCCTGCATCGGCACGCCGGGGATGTCGCCGCCGC
The DNA here is from genome assembly GCA_963714705.1 of uncultured Gammaproteobacteria bacterium. Taxonomy (GTDB): domain Bacteria; phylum Pseudomonadota; class Gammaproteobacteria; order Steroidobacterales; family Rariloculaceae; genus FEN-1219. Next base: position 268,395 of record CAVQPJ010000013.1, on the reverse strand, counting down.
TGACGAGCTCGACGCGCTCCGCGGAGGGTGCGCGCAGTCGCAACGTGACGTCGCGAGTCGGTCCAATGTCCGGCGAGACGACGGGCGGCGGCGGGGCCGGCGCTTGCGCGAGCGCTGCGGAGGCCGTGGCCAGCACGCCGATCGACGTCAAGACCTTCAGTAGCTTGCCCATCGCGGCCTCCCTCGAGCGTCTTCGAAGCGCTCTGCCTAGATGCGTTACTTCTTCAGGCTCTGATATGCAAAGCGGGTGAAGTTCTCGGGCGTCATGAACCCCTGGCCCCACGCCGCGTCGAACTCGGCCGTCGGGCCCGCCGCGAAGACTTCGTCCTCGCTCATCCCCAAGTCGATCAGCGCTTGGATCTTCCCGCGGACCGCCACGAGCATGTCGTGGAAGCGCTGCAAGTCGGCCTTGTTCGCGAGCGCGCCGTGGCCGGGGATGATCTTCGTGTTGGCGTCGCTGCGCGAGAGCACGGCGTCGGCCGACGCGATGAAGCCGTTGATCGAGCCGTTACTGCTGACGTCGATGAACGGGTACACGTCCTTCATGTACGTGTCGCCCGTGTGAATGACGTTCGCGTTCGTGAAGTGAACGATCGAGTCGCCGTCCGTGTGCGCGTTCTCGACGTGCACGACCTGGAGGACGTCGCCGTTCAGGCGGAACGTGGTTCGTGAGGGGAACGTCACGACGGGGAGTGCCGCGGCCGGAGAGGGCGGGGTGCGCTGATTGAACGCCGCCATGAACTGCTCCGTGCTCATGCGTGCGAGCACGTTGTCGTGCGCGATGATGACCGCGCCCGCTCGACCAAACGGCTCGTTGCCGCCCGTATGGTCGCCGTGCCAGTGCGTGTTGATGACGTACTTCACGTCGCTGCCGCGAGCGGCGCGCACCGCTGCGAGGATCTTGCCGTTCAGCGGCGCGAACTGCGTATCGACGAGCACGGAGCCGTCGGCGCCCGTCGACAGCGCGATGTTGCCGGCGCCTTCGCCGACCAGCTCCAGCATGAACAGATTCGGAGTGAGCTGGTGCGTCTCGATGTGAGCAGCCGAGAAGTCTTGTTGCTGCGCGAACGCCGGCGCCATCGCCAGCAGTGCCGCGGAACCGAGCGCTAGTCTTTTGAACACGCTGCCACCCCCGTGATTTGTGTTCTTTTGCGAAGGGGCATCATACATGAATAAGGAGTGGCCCCGGCGCGGCCGTCTCAGTGCACGAGCCGCTCGCGGCCGTGCGGCGTGTCGTAATTCAAGTCCGGGCCGATCGGCACGATGCGCGACGGGTTCAAGTTCGCGTGGCTGCCGTAGTAATGGCGCTTGATGAAGTCGATGTGGATGGTTTCCGCGATGCCGGGCGTCTGATAGACGTCGCGCACGAAGCCCCAGAGGTTCGGATAGTCGACGATGCGCCGCCGGTTGCACTTGAAATGGCCGTGGTAGACGGGATCGAAGCGGATCAGCGTCGTGAAGAGGCGGATGTCGGCTTCCGTGAACCGAGCGCCCGTCAGATAGCGGCGCGTCGCGAGCCGGCCTTCGAGCCGCTCGAGCGCGGCGAACACTCCTGTCGCGGCTTCCTCGTACGCTTCCTGCGTCGTCGCGAAGCCGGCGCGGTAGACGCCGTTGTTGAGGCTCGGATAGATGAACGCGTTCAACTCGTCGATCTCTGCGCGCAGCTCCTCGGGGTAGTAGTCGTTGCGATTCGCGCCGACGGCGTCGAACGCGCTGTTCAGCATGCGAATGATCTCGGACGACTCGTTCGACACGATCGTCCGCTCGTGCTTGTCCCACAGAATCGGAATCGTCGCGCGCCCCGAATAAGTCGGATCGGCGAGCGTGTAGAGCTCGTAGAGTTTCTCGACGCGGTTGACGGAGTCGGAGATCGTTTCGGGGCCCGGCGCGAACGTCCAACCTTGCTCACCCATGTAGCTGTTGACGGCCGAGATGCCGAGCATGGATTCGAGCCCCTTCAACTTGCGCATGATCAGCGTGCGGTGTGCCCACGGGCACGCGAACCCGACATACAAGTGATAGCGGTTCGGCTCGGCGCGAAACCCGCCGCGGCCCGAAGGGCCGGCGGAGCCGTCGGGCGTCACCCAGTTGCGGAACGGCGCTTCGCTGCGCACGAAGCGGCCTTTCGAAGCCTTCGTGTCGTACCAGACGTCGTGCCACTTGCCGTCGACGAGCAGTCCCATCGCCTACCTCCACTTGAAACCCCATGATACCGTTGCCTCACTCATGAGGACCCGCGCGCATAGACCCAACTTCCTTCTCGCTGGCGCGGCCGCGGCAACGTTTGCTCTCGGCGCCACGGCTCGTGCCGACGGCCTCGACACGACGATCGAGCTGACGGTTGGGTCGAGCCAGCCGACGACGCTCGCTTGGGTCGGCGCCATGCACACGCTCGTCGTGCCCGAGCTCGATCGCCGGCTCGCGGCGCGCGGCGCTCCGTACGAGATCCGCTGGACGGAGGCCTACGGCGGCTCGCTCTATAAATACGGCGAAACGCTCGAAGGGGTACAGATCGGGCTTGCCGACATGGGCTGGGTCGGCACGCTGTGGGAGCTCTCGAAGCTGCCGCTGCAGAACGTGACGTTCTACGCGCCGTTCGCGAGCGACGACTTCCGCATGGTCGTCGACATCGTCAACGAGATGCACCGCACCGTGCCCGCGATGACCGATGCGTGGACCGCGCAGAACGTCAAGTTCCTCGGCGCGAGCGCGCTCGACACCTATCATTTGATGACGACGTTCCGCGTGCGCAGCGTCGACGATTTGCGCGGCCGTCAAGATCCTCGCGCCGGGACCGTCGGCCGCATGGCTCGAAGGCACGGGTGCCGTCGCCGTCGACGGCAGCCTGACGACGTATTACCAGCAGATCCAAACGGGCGTCGCCGACGGCGTGATCACCATCCTGACGGGAGCGGCGCCGAACCGCCTGCACGAAGTGGCGCCGTACATCACGCTCGTTGGCTTGGGCAGCCAAGTCACGGGCGCGCTCGCGATCAACCTCGACACTTGGAATCGCCTGCCCGACGACGTGCGCCTCGAGCTCGAGCGACCTCGGCCCCGAATACAGCCGCGGCGTGGCCGACGACATCGCGAAGCGCTACGACGCGAGCATCGAACGCATGCGCAGCGAAGGCGCGACGGTCACCGAGTTTCCGCTCGCCGAGAAAGCAGAAGTGGCTCGCCGCGATGCCGGACATCGCGGGCCGCTGGATCGAAGCGACGGAGCGCCGCGGGCATCCGGCCGGCGACGCGCTGCGCGCGTACATGAGCGCGTTGCGCGCGCGCGGCGCGCAACCGCTGCGCGACTGGGATCGCGCTCCTTGACGCGGACAGGCGAGGTGCCGGGCGCCGGAGCGGCAGCTGCGACCGCGCGCGACGCGACGCCGTTCGCGACGCTCGTCGGCGTGCTGAACGCCGCCGGCGTCGTCTGGGTATTCGCGTTGATGTTCCTGATCTGCGCCGACATCACGGCGCGCACGCTGTTCGACGACCCGATCGCCGGCGTCACGGAGATGGTGTCGCTGTCGCTCGTCGCGTGCGTGTTCTTGCAGCTCGCGCACGCCGTGCTGCGCGGCCGGCTCATGCGCGTCGAGATGTTCCTGACGCCGCTCGCGCAGCGCGCGCCGGCCGCCGCGAGCGCGTGGCATGCGTTGTTCGCGCTCCTCGGCGCGGGACTCACCGTCGCGCTCGTCCTCGGCTCGTGGCCCGATCTCGTCAGCGCCTGGGCGACGAGCGAGTTCGCGGGTGTCGAAGGCATCTTCACGATCCCCGTGTGGCCCATCAAGCTTTTGATCGTCGTCGGCTCGGCGATTGCCGCCATCGTGCTCGTGCGCGAGCTCGTGCGCTACCGCGTCCGCGGCCGGCCGCAGCGGCTGGCTAGCGCCGGCCGCTGCCGCGCTCGGCGTGCTCGCGATAGCCGTGCTCTGGAGTGTCGACGCAGAGCCGCGCACGGTCGGCATCGCGATGATCGCGCTCGTCGTCGTGCTGATCGTGCTCGGGCTGCCGATCGCGTTCGCGTTGCTGTTGACCGGGTGCCTCGGCCTTGCGTTGATCAAGCACGACTTCATCATCGCGACGCGCACGCTCGCGCTCGCGGCCGACGGCACGGTCTCGGACTACGTATTCGCGACGGTGCCGCTGTTCGTGCTCATGGGGTTGTTCGTCAACGTGTCCGACGTCGGCCGCGACGCGTTTCGCGCGGCACAGCGCATTTTCGGCCGCATCTACGGCGGCCTCGGGGTGGCAACCGTCGCAGCGAACGCCGTGTTTGCGGCGATCACGGGAATCTCGATCGCCGCGGCCGCGATCTTCACGAAGATCGCCGTGCCCGAGATGGTGCGTCAGGGCTATACGCCGAAGTTCGCCGTCGGGCTCACGGCCGGCTCGTCGCTGCTCGGCATGCTGATCCCGCCGAGCCTGCTCCTGATCATCTACGGCGTGCTGGCCGAGGTCTCGATCGGCGCGTTGTTCCGTCGCGGCCGTGCTGCCCGGCATCCTGCTCGCCGTCGCGTTCGCCGTCGGCGTCGTGCTCATGGCGTGGCTCTGCGCCGAGCTTCGTCGGCAACGTGAAGCGCGAGACGCGCGCAGAGCACGACGGCGGCGGCGCGCTCGAGGTGCTCGTGGGGCTCGTGCCCGTCGTCGCGCTGATCGTGCTCGTGCTCGGCGGCATCTACGGCGGCATCTTCACGCCGACGGAAGCGGGTGCCGCCGGCGCGCTCGGTGCGATGGTCATCGCGCTGCGTCAAACGCCGCTTGAATTGGCGCAAGCTCTGGGACGTCATGAGCGAGACTGGGCAGGTCTCGGTCTCGATTCTGTTCCTGATCATCGCGGCGAGCATGTTCAGCCGCATGTTGGCGCTGATCGGAGCTGCCGCAAGACATGGCCGCGTTTCTTGGGCGGCACCGGCCTCGGCCTCTTCGGTTTCCTCGCCGCCTATCTATTGTTGCTGCTGATCCTCGGCATGCTGCTCGACTCGACGTCGATCATGCTGATCATGCTGCCGCTGGCGCTGCCCGTGGCGACGGCGCTCGGCGCGAATCTCGTGTGGTTCGGCGTCGTGACGACGATCGCGATCGAGATCGGGCTCCTGACGCCGCCGTTCGGCTTGAGCGTCTACGTCATCAAGGCCAGCATGAACGACCCGACGATGACGCTCGCGACGATCTTCCGCGGCGCATTCCCGTTCGTGCTGATCACGCTCGCCGTGACGCTGCTCTTGATGGCGTTCCCGCAGATCAGCCTGGTGTTGCTGTAGCGGCTACGCGCTTGCGCTCTCGCGCTCGGCGAGCTCGATCCACTCGCGCTCGCTGCGCCGGAAGTGCTTCGGCGCGAGCCGCGCGTCCTTGAGCAGAGCCGCGAACAGCTCGCCGGCGCGCGACTTGTCGCCGAGCTTCTTGTACAGCATTGCCTGGCGCACGCGCGCCTCGGCGCCCGGATAGTAGTTCACGAGGGCCGAGTACTCCTCGAGCGCCTTGCCCGTCGCGCCGCTTTCATCGAGCGCGCGCGAATAAATGAGGTGGCCTTCGGCCGACCGGAAGCCCGGATTCTTCTCGCGCAAATAGTCGAGCGTTACGATCGTCTCGGCGTGCCGACCCGCCGCGAACTGCGCTTTGCTGAGTGCCAGCAGGATCTTCGGGTCGTCCTCGAAGAGCCCCGTTCGCGCCTCCGTGCAAACGCGAATCGCTTCGTCGTGACGGCCGGCCTTCGTGAGCTCGGCGGCGAGCCCGATCGAGGTGTCGACGTTCTGGCTGCGTTCGTAGTTCAGCGACCCTTCGCGCAAGCCGCGGCCGGGATCGATGGCTTGCTTCGCGCGTCGCAGCGCCTTGCGCGCGGCGGGGTTCTGGCCGAGCGAGGGCAGCACCTCGACGAAGAAATAGATGAGCGCTCCGATCCCCGGCACCAGGATGATCAGAAATAGCCAGCGCATGTCGCCGCGCGTCCGAAACACATGGACGGCGGCAAGAACCTGGATCGCGACGGTCAGGAGGCCGAACGGCATGGCGCAACCATCTCGTTTTCGATGGCGCCCATGATTCGCGAGCCGCGCGTGCATGGCAAGCACGGGCGGGTAGAATCGCGGCTCCTCTGTGAACGAGCGCACACTCGATGATCGATTTGTACACCTGGACCACGCCGAACGGCCGCAAGGTCTCCATCATGCTCGAGGAGCTCGGCTTGCCGTACCGCGCGATCCCCGTCGACATCAATGCCAACGAGCAATTCAAGCCGGAGTTTCTTGCGATCAGCCCGAACAACAAGATTCCGGCGATCGTCGACCATGACACCGGCATCTCGTTGATGGAATCGGGCGCGATCCTGCTGTATCTCGCGGACAAGACGGGCCGCTTGCGCGGCTCGGGCAAGAACGGCTGGCAAGCCGTCGAGTGGCTCATGATGCAAATGGGCAGCGTCGGCCCGATGCTCGGGCAAGCGCATCACTTCCTGAAGTTTAACCGCGGCAAGTCCGAGTACGCCGAGAAGCGCTATGGCGACGAAGCGAAGAGGATGTACGGCGTATTGAACAAGCGGCTCGGCGAAGCCGAGTATCTCGCCGGCGACTATTCGATCGCCGACATCGCGACCTGGCCGTGGATCGCGCGTTACGAATGGCAGGGCATCGACTTCGCGAACTACCCCGACTTGAAACGTTGGTATCGCACGATCGCCGCGCGGCCTGCCGTGCAGCGCGGCTATCACGTTCCGAAGGAAGTCACTCCGATCTCGTTGCCGGAGTAGCCGCGTCGCGCATCGCGGCGAGCGCGCGAATGTGGTCCGGTGTCGTGCCGCAGCAGCCGCCGACGATGCGAGCACCGCCCGCGATCCAATTGCGCGCCTCCGGCGCGAGGTCCTCGGGCGACAGCGCGTGCGAGGTCGGTGCACCGTCGCCGATCGTCAGGATACGCGCCGATCAAGCCGCGCCAATGCGCGCGGATCTCGCGGAGCGCGGGCGCCACGGTCGCGACGGAGCTGTGCATGACGGCGACGGCATCCGGAGCGAACGGCAGCAGCGCGTCGAGCGTCGCCGCGAGCGGCACGAGCGGGAAGTCGAAGCCGACGAGCGCGCCGCCGGCGCCGCTGCGGCAACTGACCCCGAGCCAGACCGGCAGGCCGACGGTGCTCGCCGCAGCGCACGCGAGCGGCGCGTGCCGTGTCTCCTGCATCATCTCGAGCAGCAACAGATCGACGCCGGCTTCGGCGAGCGTCTCGGCAAGCTCGAGGTACGCGGCGCTCTCGGCGTTCTCGTCGGGATACGCGTGCACGTCGAAGCGCGGCGGCAGGCACGAGATCGAGCCCGCCAGACCTACGGCGCGCCCGCTCGCGTCGCGCGCTTCGCGCGCCGCGGCGACGGCGCGGCCGTTGATCAGCGCGAAGTCTTCCGACCGGCCCGCGGCTTCGAGCACGAAGCGTGTCGTCGCGAACGTGCTCGTCGTGACGACGTCGGCGCCGGCCGCGATGTAGTCGGCATGGATCCCGCGCAGCAGCTCGTAATGGGTCAGCGGGGCGAGCGCGCTCCACGTTTCCGCGTCGAGCGCCATCCCGCGGCGGCGTAGCTCCGAGCCGGTGCCGCCGTCGAGGATCAAGGTGCCGCCGGTCGAGAGGGTGTTCTGCCAGGTTCGAGCCATTCCTCAATGGTAGTCGGCCGGCGGAAGGCCGGCTCGCGGCCAGGTGGGCGGAGACCATAGCGAAGTTAGGAAAGTTATGGTTAATGACTAACTTACCTAACATCTCTATACTTCGCCCATGGACCCCGTCACCAATCCCTACGCCCCGGGCGCCGGCACGCCGCCGCCGGAGCTCGCCGGCCGCGACGAGCTGCGCGAGCAAGTCCGCGTCGCGATCGAGCGCGTCCGCCGCGGCCTGCCGGCGAAGAGCATCCTGATGGTCGGCTTGCGCGGCGTCGGCAAGACGGTGCTGCTCGACCGCATGCGCGACGACGCCGAGGCGGCGGGCATCGAGACGCTGCGCATCGAGGCGCCCGAGGGCCGTTCGCTGCCGGCGCTGCTCGCGCCGGAGCTGCGCGTCGCGCTGCTGCGCTTGTCGCGCAACGAGCAGGCGAAGGCGCTCGGCGAGCGCGCGCTGCGCGCGCTCGCGGGGTTCGCCAAGGCGCTGAAGATCAAGTATCAGGACATCGAGGTCGGCCTCGACTTCGAGCCGGAGCCGGGCCTCGCCGACAACGGCGACCTCGAGCACGATCTCGCGGCACTGCTCGAAGCCGTCGGCGCCGCCGCGCAACGCGCGGGCACGGCGCTCGTGCTGTTCATCGACGAGCTGCAGTACGTCAAAGAAGACGAGCTCGCCGCGCTGATCACGGCGCTGCACCGCACGGCACAGCGCAAGCTGCCCGTCACGCTGGTCGGTGCCGGGCTGCCGCAGCTGCGCGGGCGCATGGGGCGTGCGAAGTCGTATGCCGAGCGGCTGTTCGATTTTCCGGCGATCGGCGAGCTGTCGCCGCCGGCCGCGCGCCAGGCGCTCGTCAAGCCCGCGCTCGACGAAGGCGTCGCCATTGCCGAGGATGCGCTCGAGCGAATTCTCCTCGAGACGCACCGTTATCCGTACTTCCTCCAGGAATGGGGCAAGCACACCTGGGATGCGGCGCCGAAGTCGCCGATCACGCTCGCGGACGTCGAGCATGCGTCGCGGGTCGCGATGGCCGCGCTCGACGAGAGCTTCTTCCGCGTGCGCTTCGATCGGCTGACGCTCGCCGAGAAGAAATACCTGCGCGCGATGGCCGAGCTCGGGCCTGGCCCGCACCGCTCCGGCGACGTCGCCGCGGCGTTCGGCCGCAAGGTCACGTCGCTCGCGCCGATCCGCAACCAGCTGATTGCGAAAGGCATGATCTTCAGCCCGAGCCACGGCGACACGGCTTTCACCGTGCCGCTGTTCGACTTGTTTCTCCGCCGCATCATGCCCGGGGATGACTGGCGCGAGTAGAACGTGCTTAACTCTCCGGAACGCAACGCAGATTGCGGCTCGAGGGAATCATGACGCACGACGTGCCGCCGCCAACGGCGCCGGGCGATGACGCTCTGTCAGGCGCGCCGGAGCCGTGGGAGAGCTGGGAAACCTCTCTCGTGCTCGGCAGCCTCGCCTTAGGATTAGTCGGGCTCGTGCTGCTCGGTTGGCTCGTCGCCCGGTTCATCCTGCCGTGAGCGCGCGCGAGCTCGTGCTTTCGTTCGAGCGCGATCGCTGGCGCGCGTACGGCGACGGCATCGATCTCGCGCATCGTGGGTTGCGCGGGCTCGAGACGTTGATCGAGGCACGGCTCGCGAGCGAAGCGCCCATCGACGTGCACCTCAAGTTCGACATGGCCGCGCTGCCGCGTTGGCTGCATCAGTATCAGGGCCACTACTGCAACTACACGCTGCACGTGCCGGTGCGGAGCGGAAGTCCATGACACGAACCGCGGCTGGTCGAGCGGCATGCTCGCGACCGAGGACTGGTGGGCCGTCTGGATCGGCTTGGGCGTCTTCGCGGCGAGCCTCGCGTCGCTCGGCGGCGCGGACCTCGTCGGCTGGATGGCGCGGCCGCGGCCGTGGGAGTGGACCGACCTCACGGGTGCGTTCGCGTGGAGCAAGCTGCTCGGCGCCGGCCGGAGCCGGTTACGCGAGCTGGCATCCGCTCGCGGCGTTCGCGGCGACGTATGCCGTGTTCACGGCGCTGTTCGCGATCGGCGCGCGATCCTTGCGGCTCGACGTCGCGCCGCTTCGTCAGCGGTTTCACGGTGCTGTTCGTCGTCACCTGGGCCGCGTGGATCGCCGGCAACGAGCTGCATCTCACGATGGTCGACGCGGCCGTCGACGGCCGCAACCGCTATCGCGAGGCTGAGCTGTCATGGGGCTTGCAGCTCGGCGAAGGCGCACCGTACTTGCTGGCGCTGATCGCGGGGCTTGCGATCGGCAACTTCGCGAAAGGTTTCGCGGCAAAGTACCTGGGCGAGGCCGCGCGGCCCGAGTGGTACATCAAGACCGCCATTGTTTTCCTCGGCGTTAACTTGGGCGCGCAGACGATGGAAGCGAGCGGCTTCGCCGCCGAGCTCATCCTGACCGGCGCTGCGGCCACGTTCGTCGCGTACCTGTTCTTCTGGCCGATCGTCTACACCGCCGCGCGCCGCGTGTTCGGGTTCAAGCGCGACGTGGCGGCCGTGCTCGCGTCGGGCATCTCCGTCTGTGGCGTCTCGGCTGCGATCGCGACGGCCGGCGCGATTCGCGCAAAGCCCGTCATTCCCGTCACGATTTCCATGGTCGTCGTGATCTTCGCGATGCTCGAGCTGATCGTGTTGCCGGGCGCTTACACGGCGCTCGCGCCGGACCAGCCGATCGTCAACGGCGCGGCGCTCGGCATGACCGTGAAGACGGACGGCGCCGACGCGGCGGCCGGCGCGCTGCTCGACGAGCTCATGATCGCGCGGAACCTACAGCTGACGGGTCAGCAATGGCAGGACGGCTGGATCTTGAGCGCGTCGTTGCTGACGAAGATCTGGATCGACGTATTCATCGGCGTGTGGGCGTTCGTGCTCGCGATCGTGTGGATCAGGAGAGTCGAGAAGCGCGCCGGCGCCGTCGGCATCAGCCCCATGGAAATATGGTTCCGCTTCCCCAAGTTCGTGCTCGGTTACTTCCTAGCGTGGTTCGTCTTTCTCGGCATCGCGACGTCGTGGCCCGACCTTGCGCCGACGCTCGACCAAGGCACGGCCGTCGTGCAGAGCCCCATGCGCACGATGCTGTTCATGCTGACGTTCGTCGCGATGGGCGCGATGACGGACTTCTCGAAGCTCAAAGGCATGGGCAAGATCGCATTGCTGTACGGGCTTGCGCTCGTCGTCGTCATCGCGCCGATCGCGTACGCCGTCGCGTATCTGTTTCACCGCGGCTTGACGCCGCCCTTGGCGCCGTGAGATCGCCACGCCGTGAGGTCTTCGCAATGAGCAAATACGTCGGCGCAATCGATCAGGGCACCACGAGCAGCCGCTTCATGGTGTTCGATCAGCAAGGTGCCGTCGTCGCCGTCGCGCAGCGCGAGCACGAGCAGATCTACCCGAAGCCGGGCTGGGTCGAGCACGACGCCGCCGAGATCTGGCGCAACACGGAAGCCGTGATCGCCGAGGCGCTCGCGCGCGGCCGCGTGAAGCCCGGCGAGCTCGCGGCCGTCGGTATCACGAACCAGCGCGAGACGACGGTACTGTGGGACCGCAACACGGGCTTGCCGCTCGCGAACGCGCTCGTGTGGCAGGACACGCGCACGGCCGAGCTCGTCGCGGCGTACGCGCGCGACGGAGGCCAGGACCGGTTCCGCGCGCGCACGGGCTTGCCGCTCGCGACGTATTTCAGCGGCCTCAAGCTCAAGTGGCTGCTCGACAACGTGCCCGGCGCGCGCGCGAAGGCGTCGGCCGGCGATGCGTTGTTCGGCACGATCGACACCTGGCTGCTCTGGAACCTGACGGGCGGCCCGGCCGGCGGCGTGCACCTGACCGACGTCACGAACGCGAGCCGCACGCAGCTCGTCGACTTGGAGACGCTCGATTGGGACGACGAGCTGCTCGCGGCGTTCGACGTGCCGCGCGCGCTGCTGCCGCGCATCGCGCCGTCCTCCGCGAGCTACGGCGAGGCCGATATCGCTGCGCTGCGCGGCGTGCCGATCGCGGGCATCCTCGGCGATCAACAAGCCGCGCTCGTCGGCCAAACGTGCTTCGAGCCCGGTGAGGCCAAGAACACCTACGGCACCGGCTGTTTCATGTTGATGAACACGGGCCCGCAGCCCGTGCCGTCGACGGCCGGGCTCGTGACGACCGTCGCTTATCAATTCGGCGACGAGCCGCCGTGCTATGCGCTCGAAGGCTCGATCGCGATCGCGGGCGCGCTCGTGCAATGGCTGCGCGACAACTTGGGATTGATCGCGAAGAGTGCCGACGTCGAAGCGCTTGCACGCAGCGTGCAGGACAACGGCGACGTGTATGTCGTGCCGGCGTTCTCGGGCCTGTTCGCGCCGTACTGGAAAGACTCGGCGCGCGGCGTCATCACGGGGCTCACGCGCTACGCGAATCGCGGCCATCTCGCGCGCGCGGCGCTCGAGGCCGTCGCGTATCAGACGCGCGACGTGCTCGAAGCGATGGAGAAGGACTCGGGCATCCCGATCAGGGAGCTGCGCGTCGACGGCGGAATGGTCGCGAACGAGCTCTTGATGCAGTTCCAGGCCGATCAGCTCGGCGTATCCGTCGTGCGGCCGCGCGTCACGGAGACGACGGCGCTCGGCGCCGCGTATGCGGCCGGGCTCGCGGTCGGCTATTGGTCGAGCCGCGCCGAGCTCGTGCGCAACTGGGGGGTCGAGCGGCGCTGGCACCCGAAGATGCCGGACGGCGAACGGAGCAGGCTCTATTCCGCCTGGCAGAAAGCCGTGCGCCGCTCGTTCGACTGGGTCGATAGGCCGAGCTGATTTCCGAAGGGCGAAGAGGAGAGCGCAAGTGCAAGGGTTCCTCGGTGAGCTCATCGGAACGATGACGCTGATTCTGCTCGGCAACGGCGTCGTGGCCGGCGTGTCGTTGAAAGGCTCGTATGCCGAGAACGGCGGCTGGATGGTCATTACGACGGCGTGGGGTCTCGCCGTGACTTGCGCCGTCATCGTCGCGCTCGCCGTCGGCAGCAACGCGCATCTGAACCCGGCCGTCACGATCGGCGTCGGCATCGCGACGGGCGAGTGGAGCCAAGCCCCTGCCTACATCGCCGGGCAGTTTCTGGGGGCACTGCTTGGCGCCGTGCTCGTGTGGCTGCACTACCTGCCGCACTGGAGCAAGACCGACAACGTTGCGGCCAAGCGAGCGTGCTTCTGCACGACGCCGGCCGTGCGGCATGCACCGTCGAACCTGCTCAGCGAGATCATCGGCACGTTCGTGCTCGTGTTCGTCGCCGCGGCGATCTCGTCGGACAATCTCTCGCCGAACGGCCTGGCACCGGGGTTCGGGCCGTTCCTGGTCGGCTTGCTGGTCTGGGGCATCGGCTTGTCGCTCGGCGGCACGACGGGTTACGCGATCAACCCGGCCCGCGATTTGGGGCCGCGCATCGCGCACTCGCTCTTGCCGATCGCGGGCAAGGGCAGCTCGGGCTGGGACTACGCCGCGATCCCAGTGCTGGGGCCGATCGTCGGCGCCGTGCTCGCGGGGCTTGCGGTCGTCGCGATCGGCATCTGAAGGGAGCTAGCGATGCTCGCCGGGCGGCAGGGCGCCGGCGACCGCGAGCTCCGGGCGCTCATCGACTTGCGCGAGCTCGGCGAGACGCTCCTGCGCGCAACGATAGAATGCGGCAGGACCGTAGAAGAATCCGATGTTCCCGCAGCCGTCCTCGATGGCCGTGCGCTCGCCGTCGGTAGCCTCGGCAAGCTTCGGTTTCTCCCCGAGCTGCGCGAGATCCGCGATCTGCTCCGCGACGCAGAGCTCGTACGCGGCCTCTCCGCGTAGCATCTTGGACCGCGTGCAGGTCTCCTCGATCGCCGCGCTCTCGGGTTCGGTTACCGCGCGTGTGTTCGGTGGCCGCTGTTCTGCAAGCTGCTGCAACCTGGACCCCACGCAGCGGTTGTAGCCGGAGACGCCCGCTGCGGCGGAACAAGCGGCGCGAATGACGGCTCGTTCCCGGGCGGTCGCCTCGAACAGACGCGCCTCGGACGCGTTCGCGTCACGCACCTGTTCGAGCAGCTCCTTGCGCAGCGTTTCCGATATCTGGCCACTCGCCGGCCAGCCCCGACCGCGCTCGAAGGATTCCACCGCAGCTCTGGTTCGCGCGCCGTAACGTCCGTCGACCGGCCCCGGCGCGTAGTCGAGTGCGCGCAACAACTCCTGGACGTCCCTGGTGAGCACCGAGTAGCCGGCCGAGGCGAGCTTGTCCTTGTCCGGTGCGGTCAACGCCAATGCTTCCGCGAGAGTCTCGGAGACGATGGAGCTGCGCGCTTCGTCGATATCGCGCCGGGCCTCCACGAAGTCCGCCCCGCGGTACCGAAAGCGAGCGCAGCGCGCGTTGTAGCTGCCGGCCGCCTCGTTGAAACGTGTGGCGTCGCTCCTCGAGCCGCGCGTCTCCAAGATCTCGATCCGGATGTCTTCCCGCATGCACCAACGCAGCTCGGCCACCGACAGCAATTGGTTTCGCGCGGCGCTCGGCATCTCGATCTCCAAGATCCGTCCTTGCGGCGTCAGCTGTGCGAGGAACGACCGCGGCGCGTGATCCGTGGAGTCGAGCAGCACGACCGCCGTTTGTAGCCCAGCCCCGATCAGCACGACGCCCGCAGCCCACCGCAGCAGCGATGGACGCAGGCTGGCGCCGTACCGCCCGTGGCGTCCGCCTCCGAACGGGTCTTTGTCGAGCTCGGCAGCCGCCCGCGAGCGGTCGTCCGAGTTCTGTTGGTCCGTGTCCTCGATCATCGTTGTGACGGGCTACCGCCTCAGGACCGGGTTGTCGGCAAGACCTTACCAACATTGGTGCCGCAGGACCGAGCGCGACTGCACAGAATGGGCGGGTAAGGGGGGTCGATCCCCGCGGGCGCCCTGGGGTTGCGACTCGCGGACGCGCTGCTCCCCGCAAGCATTTGGCGCGCGCCCCCGCGGTTGCTCGCGCGCCTCGCGCTCGGCTACGCTGCCGAACGCCTGGGGGGGCCCATGCGCAAATTTCTCGAGATCGCCGCTGTTGCGGCAACGTCCGGTGTGATCGCGGCTCACGGCGCGGCCCAACCGTCGGCGGAGCCGCGCAGGATCGCGACGGCGCCGGCGTTCGACGCGCGCCAACTGACCTCGCACCCGACCCGGGACTGGATCACGAACGGCGGCAACGTCTTCAACCAGCGCTACTCGCCGCTGACGCTGCTCGATCGCGACAACGTCAAGGACCTCAAAGCGCTGTGGCGCACGAGCATGGGCACGGGCGCGGCGCCGAACAACTCAGGCCAAGCGCAGATCCTGCATCACGCGGGCACGCTTTTCGTCATCAACGGCGCGAACGACGTGTTCGCGCTCGACGTCGACACGGGCGCGATCCTCTGGACCCATCGCGGTAGTCCCGACCCGCGCGCCGGCGTGCCGATGGGCCGCTCGAGCCGCGGCGTCACGATGGGCGAGGGCAAGATCTTCGTCGGCTTGAACGACGCGCGGCTCGTCGCGCTCGATCAACGCACGGGCGAGGTCGTCTGGTCCGTCGAGGCCGAGAGGTGGCAGAACGGCTTCAGCATCACGAGCGCGCCTTTGTACTACGACGGCATGGTCATCACGGGTTTCTCGGGCGGCGAGATGGCGAGCCGCGGCAAGGTCAACGCGTTCAGCGCGCGTGACGGCAAGCTCGTGTGGTCGTTCAACACCGTGCCGGGGCCCGGAGAATTCGGTCACGACACCTGGCCCGCGGACAGCACCGCGTGGCAGTTCGGCGGCGCGCCCGTGTGGCAGACGCCAGCCGTCGATCCCGAGCTCGACCTCGTCTATTTCTCGACGGGCAACCCGGGCCCCGACTTGCACGGCGGTGTGCGGCCCGGCGACAACCTGTTCAGCGTGTCGATCGTCGCCGTCGACGCGCACACGGGAAAATACCGCTGGCACTTCCAGCAGGTGCATCACGACATCTGGGACTACGATTCGCCGAATCCCGTCGTGCTCTTCGACGCGCCCGTGAACGGCGTGATGCGCAAAGGCCTCGTGCAAGTCTCGAAGACGGGCTGGGCGTACATCCTGGACCGCGCGACCGGCGAGCCTTTGATCGGGATCGAGGAGCGCGCGGTGCCGCAGGAGGCGCGGCAAGCGACGGCCGCGACGCAGCCGTACCCCGTCGGCGACGCGATCGTGCCGCAGTCGATCGACATTCCGCCCGAGGGCTCGAGCGTGCTGCCGAACGGCGCGGCGCTCGTCAACGACGGCAAGATCTTCACGCCGTTCTGGACCGACCCCATTGCGATGAAGCCGGGCACGATGGGCGGCGCGAACTGGCCGCCGAGCTCGTACGACCCCGAGACACATCTTCTATACGTCTGCGCGAGCGACCGCATCAACTCGTTCTCGGTGCAGGAAAGCCTGCCGCAGCCCTCGGCGAATCAGGTCTACATGGGCGGGCGCTTTACGCAGGCCGAGGCGGACGACCGCGGCATTCTCGCGGCGCTCGACCTCACGACGAACAAGCTCGCGTGGCGGCAACAGTGGCGCGAGATCTGCTACAGCGGCTCCGTCGTCACGGCCGGCGGCTTGCTGTTCGTCGGCCGCAACGACGGCCGACTCACGGCGCTCGATAAGACGAACGGCAGGTCGCTCTGGGAGTTCATGACGGACGCCGGCGTCAACACGACGGTGACGACGTTCGAGTGGAACGGCGACCAGCGTGTCGTCGTGCACGCCGGCGGCGGCGTATTCGCGGGCGCGACGCGCGGCGACGGCATCTGGATGTTCTCGTTGAACGGCACGATGAAGTCGCTGCCCGTGGCCGCGGCCGCTGGTGGCGGCGGAGGCGGCGGCTTCGGCGGCAGGCCCGCGGCGCCCGCGCCGGCGCGTGCCGTCGACGTCGACCATGGGAAGCAGCTCTACGCCGAGGCTTGCGTGGCCTGCCACGGCGAGCAAGGCGATGGCGGCCACGGCGGCGGGCCGACGCTCGTCGGCGGGCTGCCGGTCGAGACGATCCTCGCGGTGTCGCAAGCGGGCCGCAACACGATGCCGGCCTTCGGCCGCGCCTACAGCGAAGCCGATCTGCGCGACGTCGCCGCATACATCGTCGAGGTGTTAGCGAAATAGCCGCGATTGCCGGAACTGCCGGCACGGCGTAGATTGCCGTGAACTCGAGAAGACCGGAGGTCTGCAATGGACCGCGCGGTTCCAACGTTGCCGACCGAGCGTGTCGTGACGCTCGACATCATCCGCGGCTTCGCTCTACTCGGCATTCTCGTCGTGAACATGGCGAGCTTCGGCGGCCGCACCGCCTTCGACGGACCGACGGTGCTCTGGGATCAAGCGGCCTTCGTCGTCGTCGACGTGCTCTTCAGCGGCAAGTTCAACAGCTTGTTCAGCATGCTGTTCGCCGTCGGCTTCGCGATCCAGCTCGAGCGTCTGGAGCGGCGGGGCGGCAGCGAAGCGCGGTGGATCTACGTCCGCCGCCTGCTCGTGCTGTTCGCGATCGGCATCGCGCACGCGATTTTGTTGTGGAGCGGGGACGTGCTGCACATGTACGCACTGCTCGGCTTCGTGCTCCTGCTCCTGCGCAACGTCTCCGATCGCACGCTGCTCGTGCTCGCCGCCGTCTTGCTGATCTATCCTGGCCTGCGCAGTCTCGCGCTGGTGTTGTTTGCGCCTTCCGACTGGACCGCAGTTCGCCTCGCGTTAGGACGGGAGTACATGGCGTCCGCGGCTGCGGCGTTCGGCTCGGGCAGTTACGCCGACGCGGTCGCCGAAAACTGGCAGATCTTGCGGCGTACCTATCTCACATGGATCGGGTTCGAGCGAATGATCTCGGGCGGCTATGTGTTGTTTCTCGTGACGATGCTGCTCGGGTTGCTGGCCGGCCGGCACGGTTGGATCCAGCGCGCGGCGGCCCATGTCATCGTGGTGCAGCGCGTGCAGTGGTGGGCGCTCGGCATCGGCGTGGCTGCGGGCGTCGCGCTCGCGATCGCCAACCGGTTCGTGGAGCCGGCCGTCCCGTCGCCATGGGCCATCCTCTTGCGGATTTCGTACGGCGTCTCGCGCGTCGCGCTGATGATCTTCTACGTCGCGACGATCGTGCGCCTCGCGCAGAGCCTCCGATGGCTTCCGTGGTTGATGCCGCTCGCCGCGGCCGGGCGTATGCCGCTGACGAACTACTTGCTCCAGTCCGTCCTTTGCACGGCCATCTTCTACAGCTGGGGTCTCGGGCTCTGGCGCCAGATGGGCGAGGCGCTGCAGCTCGGGCTCGCGTTCGCGATCTTCTTCGTTCTCCAAGTCCCGCTGAGCTTATGGTGGTTCCGGCACTTCGCGTACGGGCCGATGGAATATCTGTGGCGCCTCGCGAGTTACGGGCGGCGTCCGGTGCCCGCCGCGCATCCGGCGGTGAGCGGCTAGATCCAGCCGAAGCCGCGCGCCAACACGCCGAACAGCGCACCGGCCAGGGCGATGTACAGCGTGAGCGCCCACACCTTCAACGACGCAAGCGAGTCGCGGAGTTGGGCGATCTTCGCGTCGAACTTCTCGTTCAGCGCGTCCATCTTGTCGCGCAGCGAGCGGACGTCGGCCTTCAGCTCCGCCACGTCGCTGCGGATATGCGCCACGTCGGATTCCAGGCGAGCGATTCGCGCTTCCATTCCGTCGGGGTCCTTGGACGCCAATGCCACGAAGCCTCCCGCCGATCTTAACGGCCCCCATACGTCGCGAGTCAATTGGAACAGGGCCGCCGCGAGCGCGAAATCCGCGTTTCCGGCCGAAACCGCGCGTTTTCGGCACGGCGCGGAATCGGCGTACACTTACGGCCATTCAACTCGAGGGGGATGGCGCATGGCCGTCGATTTCAGAGGTCACCCGATGTTCGCGCCGGGCTTCAACAGCCCGACGCGTTTCGAAGCCGACGTCTACGATTGCGAGGTCTGGGGCCAGATCCCGACCGACATCGAAGGCACGTTCTACCGCGTGCAGTGCGACTTCCAGTATCGGCCGCCGATGAACGAGTGGCCGACGGGCTTCAACGGCGACGGTCACGTCGGCGCGTTCCGTTTCGCGAACGGCTCCGTCGATTTCAAGGCGCGCTACGTCAAGACCGAGCGCCTGATGGCCGAGCGGCGCGCGCGCAAGCGCCTCTGGGGCGTGTATCGCAATCACTTCACGGACGCGCCTGAAGTCGCGAACATCGACCGCGGCGCCGCGAACACGCACATCTATTGGCACGGCGGCAAGATGCTCGTGCTCAAAGAGGACTCGCTGCCGTATCACATCGATCCCGTCACGCTCGAGACGCTCGGCCGCTGGGACTTCCACGGCAAGTGGACGGCGACGAGCATGTCGGCGCATCCGAAGATCGACCCGTTGTCGGGCGAGATGATCGCGTACGGCTACCAGGCGAAAGGCGATCTCTCCGACGACATCGCCGTCTACACGGTCAACCCGCAAGGTCACATCGTCAAAGAGGTGTGGCTGAAGTCGCCGTACCTCGGGATCATTCACGACATCGCGATCACGCAGAAGCACGTCATCATTCCCGTCATCTCGCGCACGACGAGCCTCGAGCGCTTGAAGAGCGGCGAGCCGATGTGGGAATGGAAGGGCGACCTCCCGACGATGGTCGGCGTGCTGCCGCGCGACGGCGAAGCGCGCGACGTGCGCTGGTTCAAGGGGCCGTCGCGCAACACGCTGCACTTCCTGAATGCCAGCGACAGCGGCAACAAGGTCACGATGGAGCTGCCCGTCTCCGACGAGGAGCGCTCGCCGTCGCACATCAAGCGCTGGACGTTCGACATGAACTCGAAGAACGACGCGTTCGGCGAGGAAGTCGTCTCGCGCTCGAACGGCGTGCTCGCGCGCATGGACGATCGCTACCTGTCGCTGCCGTACCGTTACGGCTTCGTCGGCCACAACGATCCCGAGCGTCCGTACGACACGGCTGCCGGCGGCAACCGCGCAGGCCGCGTCACGAATTGCTACAAGCGGTTCGATCTCGCAGAACACGAGCGCGCCCGAGAGCACGTTCTTCGTCGGCAACGTGCAGAGCCTGCAGGAATCCGGGTTCATCCCGCGCAAGGGCAGCACGGCCGAGGGCGACGGCTACGTCGTGGGTATCGCGAGCAACTACGCCGAGATGGCGAGCGAGCTGCACATCGTCGACGCGCAGCGCATGGAAGAGGGCGCCGTCGCCGTCGTGAAGCTGCCGTTCCGTCTGCGCGGCGGCACGCACGTCAACTGGTTCGGCGCCGACGACCTCCTGGCGCAGAAAGCGGAGACCGTATGAGCGGCACGAGCTTCGACCGACGCGACTTCATCGTGAGCGCCGGCGCGCTGGCCGCGGTTGCGTGCTTGCCCGTCGCGCTCGCGGCGGCTGAGCCCGCCGTTGGCGACGCGACGCCGCGTGCAACGCTCGCGGATTGGCACGTCGACGACATGTGGGGCGTCTACCCGCGGCCGTCGGAGCCGATCGGCTACGGCCGGCCGCACGGCGACGGCGAGCTCGTCGCGCGCGTGGAGCCCGCCGACGTTCAGTTCCTGTGCGCGTGAGCTAGCCCGTCCGGCGCTCGTCGTCCTTCAGACGCTGATCGCTCCGGACCGGAGTCTGCGGCGGACAACTGCATGCAGCACGACGGTTTGGAGCGCAGAAAAGGTATTGGACGTCGCCCAATAGATCGCGAGTGCCGACGAGAACTGGAGCGCCGCGACGATTGCGATGACGCTCGGAACGATGATCATCAACAGCCGGACTTGCTCGGGTAGGTCGGGATTCACCGCCATCATGAGCACCGTCGTGAGCCCCGCGATCAGCGCGAGCGCGACGTCGGGCCGCAGAAGGTTCGGCACCCAGAGAAACTTCACGCCGTCGCCCGCATCGCGCAGGGCCTGGAACATTCCGAGAAAAACCGGCAGCTGCGCGAGCGCGCCGACCAAGCCCTTGCCGTCGAGCATCGTGAGGCCGTGCGCTCGATAGAGCTGCTGCATCTTTTGCAGGTAGACCTCGGGCTTGTCGCGGTACCCGTCCTGAAGCGCGCGCAGCTCGGGCTGGAGCTTCGCCATCTTCTTTTGCCGAATGCAGGCACGGTAGGCGATGGGCCAGGCGAGCGGCAGCAGGACGGTTCGCAGCAGCACGGTGGCGACGACGATAGCAAGCCCGAGTCCGAGCCCCGCGTCGGACGCGAGCAATGCGATCACGCTGCCAATCGAATCGAGCCACGTCGCCCAAATGTCCATCGATCTCTCCCGTTACGACGTCTGAGCCAACAGCGGCGCGTACTCGCGCCGGTGCTGCCACAGAAAGTAAGCGTTGATCAGCAGCATGATGTTGCCGAGCACGGCGCCGGCGGTCAGCAAGCCGCCGTCGAGAACCAAATGGAACGCGACGACGTTGACGGTGATCGGCAGGATGAGCAGCGCAGCGAGCGCCGTTCGCCGTGTCCACAAGCACACGAGCGCAAGCACGTGCACCACGGCCATGATGATCGAGATGTAGCGGATCTCGTTCAGCGTCACGATGAACTGAAACGCCTCGGGCGTGTTGTACAAGTCTTGGGTCACCGGCGGCATCAGCGGGGTCAGGCCGAGGATCGGCAACACGAGGATGAGACTGAGGACGACCTTGAGAACGATGTCGATTGTTTTCTTCATCGAGCGCACCCCCTTTCGCGACTGACGGCCGATTATACGCGCCGCGCCGAATCGATCAGCCGTTCGCCGTGAAACGGCTCAGCGAAGTTCCTTCCGCACGACGAGCTTCAGCCCGGACCACACGTCATCGACAGCGCAAACCTTGATGTCGACGAAGCCGAGCGGAAGCGCAACCTGCTCGCACCGACGTCCTCCGTGATGTCGGTGGGCACGTTCGCGGACTTCTTCGGCCATGACACCCAAACCACGGCGCTCGGGCTCAGTCTTCTCCGGTAGCTGGCGAGAGCGCGGGCGAGGGGAGCCTTCTTGGTGCTGAAGACGTGCACGACGTCGGTCGTTTCATCGATCTTCGATGAGAATCGTACCGCTGCGGGCAACGGCTGGAGGAGTCTGCGATAGCCCTTGGGCGCGTCAACGGTGACGACGTTCGCTTGCTCCTTGATCCCGAGCTTCTTCGCGAGTGGTGTCCCGGAATAGCCTGCCATGTTAGGCGCTCATCGTTGCCGCGAACCCAATGAATAGCGAACCTGACGAATCCTGCGCTCGTCAAGCCGGCCAGGTAAACTGACTCGTCAAGAACTACAAATCCCGGATCCCGAATGACCTACGCGAGCGGCCGCCATTTCCTGCAGATCCCCGGCCCGACGAACGTGCCCGACCGCGTGCTGCGCGCGATGGCCGCGCCGACGATCGACCATCGCGGCCCCGAGTTCGGTGCGCTCGGCCGCGAAGTGCTTGCGGACCTGAAGCCGATCTTCAAGACGCGCAACCCCGTCATCATCTATCCGGCTTCGGGCACCGGTGCCTGGGAGGCCGCGCTCGTGAACACGCTGTCGCCCGGCGACGCGGTGCTCATGAGCGAGACGGGCTGGTTCGCGTCGCTGTGGCAGCAGATGGCGCTCAAGCTCGGGCTCAAGCCTGAGCTGCTGCCGACCGATTGGCGCCACGGCGCCGATCCCGCGGCGATCGAGAATCGGCTCGAGCAGGATCGCGCCCACGCGATCAAAGCCGTTTGCGTCGTGCACAACGAGACGTCGACGGGCGTCGTGAGCCGCATCGGCGAGGTGCGCCGCGCGATCGACCGCGCGCGGCATCCGGCGCTGTTGCTCGTCGACACGATCTCGTCGCTCGCGTCGGTCGACTTCCGCATGGACGAGTGGGGCGTCGACGTCACGGTCGCGGGCTCGCAGAAAGGGCTCATGCTGCCGCCGGGTCTGTCGTTCAACGCGATCTCGACGCGTGCGCTCGCCGCCGCCAAGTCCGCGAAGCTGCCGAAGGCGTTCTGGGGCTGGGACGAGATGCTCCAGCACAACAAGAACGGCTACTTTCCGTATACGCCGGCGACGAACCTGCTCTATGGCCTGCGCGAAGCGCTGAAGATGTTGAACGAAGAGGGTCTCGAGAACGTGTTCGCGCGTCACACGCGCCACGGCGAGGCGACGCGGCGTGCCGTGCGCGCCTGGGGTCTCGACGTGTTGTGCGCGAACCCGGCCGAGTACAGCGGCTCGCTGACGGCCGTCGTGATGCCCGAGGGGCACAGCGCGGATCGTCTGCGCAAGACAATCCTCGAGGCCTTCGACATGTCTCTCGGGACGGGGTTGGGGCGTCTCGCCGACAAGGTGTTTCGCATCGGCCACCTCGGGCATTTCAATGATCTGACGCTCGCGGGCACGCTCTCGGGGGTCCAGATGGGCTTAGGCCTAGCCGGCGTGCCGCACGAGCGCGGCGGGGTCCAGGCGGCGCTCGATTTCCTGGCTTCGCAGGGCCGCTAGCGGCGGACCGAGCCACCCCGCCCGGTGCGGAAAACTCCAGGTCCGTAAGCCGCTTACGGGGTTCCGGTGGGAGGATTTGCTAGGTATCTTTTGCCGGATACCCAGGCAAGGTTCAGACGGACCCATGGCGGCACGATTCACAAGGCGGGACGTGATGTCGGCCACGGCGGCAGGCGTCGTCGCGGCCGCATGCCCGCGCTTCGGTGCCGGCCAGCACGCCGCGCTGCGGCGCACGGACCTCGACGCCGACCTCGCGTTCTTCGACGGCGCCGGCGCCAACGTCGTGACGCTCGCTACGGCGGACGGTCTGCTGCTCGTTGACGGCGGCGCCGAGGCGCATGCCGCCGCGCTACAGAGCGCGCTCGCGGAGCGGTGGCCGGGCCGGCCCGTCGAGCTCGTGTTCAACACCAACTGGCGCGACGAGCACACGGGCGCGAACGCCGCCCTGCGCGGCGCCGGCGCGGCGGTCATGGCGCACGAGAACACGAAGCTCTGGCTCGGCGGCGACTTTTTCGTCGATTGGGAAGACCGGCATTACGCGCCGCACCCGGCCGCAATGTTGCCGAGCAAGACGTTCTATACGTCCGGCAACGTCGATTTCCGCGGCCGCGACATTGAGTACTGGCACTTGCCGCGCGCGCACACGGACGGCGACGTCGCGGTGTTCTTTCGCGGGGCGAACGTGCTCGTCGCGAGCGACTTGCTCTCGGTAGGCCGTTATCCGGTCCCCGATTACGCGACGGGCGGTTGGATCGGCGGGCTCGTCGACGCGACGCAGAAGCTGCTCGATTCGACGGATGCGCGTACGCGCATCGTGGCCGCCGAAGGCGGTGTCTACGGCCGTGCGGAGCTCGAAGCGCAGCTCGAGCTGTGCACTGCGGTGCGCTCGAAGGCCGCCGAGGCGTTCCGCGCCGGCATGAGCTTTGCCGACTTCGCCGCGTCGAAGCCGACCGCGGCGTTCGACGCGAAGTGGGGCGATCCGCAGCAGTTCTTGCGGCTCGTCTACAAGGGCGGGTTCGCGCATCTGCGCGAGCTAGGTGGAGTCATTTGATGCCGCTTCATTCGAAGAAGAGGGCGTACAAGTCATGAGCCGTTCCGCCGTCATCGCCGGCGGAGTCGTCGCCGTTGCCGCGCTCGGCGGCGGCATCGCGTGGCTCGGCACTCACGGCTCGGCGCCGAGCGCTGCTGAGCAATGGCCGTTGTTCGGTCAGTACTGCATCGACTGCCACAACCGCGACGACCTCACCGCGGAGATCGCGTTCGACGGCATGTCCGCGGAATCGATCGCGCTCGAGCCCGAGATCTTCGAGACCGCCGTGCGCAAGCTGCGCGGTGCTCAGATGCCGCCGCCCGGTGCGCCGCAGCCGGACCAGGCAACGCGGCGTGCATGGATCGCCGGGCTCGAAGGCGAGCTCGACGCCGCGGCCGCCGCTGCGAGCCACCCGGGGCAAGTCGCGCTGCACCGCCTGAATCGCACGGAGTACGCGAACGCGATCGCCGACATGCTCGCGCTCGACGTCGACGTCAAAGCGCTGCTTGCCGAAGGACGACGAGAGCGACGGCTTCGACAACGTCGCAAACGTGCTGAAGGTGTCGCCGTCGTTCCTCGAGCAGTACATCGGGGCCGCGCGCGTCATCAGCGAGATGGCCGTCGGCCTGCCGAACACGAAGCGCGACAGCCGCGTCTACTACGCCGAGCCCGGCATCAACCAGAATTACCACGTCGCCGGCATGCCGCTCGGCACGCGCGGCGGCATGCTCGTCGAGCATTTCTTCCCGGCCGACGGCGACTACGAGATCGACCTCGGCGGGCTCGCGCGCGCGCGCTACGTCGAAGGCCTCGAGTATCGGCACCGGCTGATTCTCGCGCTCGACGGCAAGAAAGTATTCGAGGACGAGATCGGCGGGCCCGAGGACGTCGAGGCCGTCGACCTGCGCCAGGCCGCGGCCGTCGCGCGAGATCAACGGGCGGTTCGAGAACATCCGCGTGGCCGTGACGGCGGGGCCGCACACGATCGCGGCGACGTTCGTCGCGCGCACGATGTCGGAGTCCGACGCCGTGCTCCAGCCGTTCATCCCGGGCGGCGGCGAGGTCGGCATCATCGAAGGCGAGGAGAGCCCGCTGAAGATCCAGCGGCTCGAGATCAACGGGCCGTTCACGTCGGCGGGCATTGAGCGACACGCCGAGCCGCCGAGCGCATCTTCAGCTGCCGGCCCGCAGACGCGCCGCCGACGAAGTGCCGTGCGCGCGCGAGATCGTGACGCGGCTGACGCGCCAGGCGTTTCGCCGGCCCGTGACCGACGCGGATCTCGCTGTTCCGCTCGAGTTCTACGAGCAAGGCCGTGCCGAACGGCGATTTCGAGGCCGGCGTGCGCAACGCGCTGATGATCGTGCTCGCGTCCCCTGAGTTCCTGTATCGCTTCACGGCGCCGCCGGACGATGCGGCGCCGGGCTCGGTGTATGCCGTCGACCAGTACGGGCTCGCGTCGCGGCTGTCGTTCTTCCTCTGGAGCAGCGTGCCCGACGACGAGCTGCTCGGCGCTCGCCGAGCGCGGCGAGCTCGACGACCCGCGCGTCATCGACACCCAGGTCGAGCGCATGCTCGCCGATCCCGCGCGCCGCGGCGCTCGTGACGAACTTCGCGCAGCAGTGGCTCGACATCCGCGGCATCCGCGACATCGTGCCCGATCCCGTGCTGTTCCCCGAGTACAACCCGAACTTCGGAGACGCGTTCGCGCGCGAGCTCGAGCTGTTCCTCGCGAGCGTGCTGCTCGAGGACCGCAGCGTGCTCGAGCTGCTGAGCGGCAAGTACACGTTCTTGAACGAGCGGCTCGCGCTGCACTACGGCGTGCCGGCCGTGCGCGGCGACAACTTCCGCCGCGTCGAGCTCGCCGACGCGAACCGCTGGGGCCTGTTCGGCAAGGGCGGCATCTTGATGGCGACGTCGTACCCGAACCGCACGGCGCCCGTGCTGCGCGGCGCGTGGATTCTCGAAGCGATCACGGGCACGCCGCCCGCGTCGCCGCCGCCGAACGTCGAGGCGTTCCCCGAGACGCAGGAAGGCGAGCAGCCGAGGACGGTGCGCGAGCGGCTCGAGATGCACCGCTCGAACCCGACGCTGCAACGGCTGCCACGGCGTCATGGACCCGCTCGGCTTCGCGCTCGAGAACTTCGACGCGATCGGCGCGTGGCGCGTCAAGGACCGCGAGGCCGGCGCGGCGATCGACTCGTCGGGTCAGCTCGCCGACGGCACCGTCGTCAACGGGCCCGTCGACTTGCGTGATGCGCTGCTCGCGGAGCCGACCCAGTTCGTGCAAACGCTGACCGAGAAGCTCATGATCTACGCGCTCGGCCGCAGCGTGGAGTACTACGACATGCCGGCCGTGCGGCGCATCGTGCGCGACGCCGAGCCGCGAGGACTACCGGTTCTCGGCGATCTTGGCCGGGATCGCGCAGAGCGAGCCGTTCAGATTCAGCACGGCGCCGGCGGCCGACGATGACCGTCACGGCGCAGGCGGCGGCGCGGGCAGTGAAGGAGAGCCACGATGTTCGTCACGAAGAAACATCTGTCGCGCCGCACGGTGCTGCGCGGGCTTGGGCGCCACCGTCGCGCTGCCGCTGCTCGATGCGATGATTCCGGCGCGCACGGCGCTCGCGCACACGGCCGCCGCCGCCGACGCCGAAGCTCGGCTTCGTCTACTTCCCGCACGGCGCGATCATGAGCAAGTGGACGCCGGCGGCCGAGGGCAAGAACTTCGAGCTCTCGCCGCTGCTCGAGCCGCTCGCGCCGTTCAAGAGTCAGCTGACGATCGTCAGCGGCCTCGAGAACAAGCACGCGTCGGGCCCGACGCACGCGATCACGCCGGGCACGTGGCTGTCGGGCGTCAGCCCGCGCATCAGCCACGACCCGTACGGCGGCGTCACGGCCGACCAGATCGCGGCGCAGCACATCGGCCAGGACACGCCGCTGCCGTCGCTCGAGGTCGCGACCGAGGAGGCCGTCGGCGGCGGCGCCTGCGACCGCAACTACGGCTGCAGCTACGGCGCGACGATCTCGTTCCGCACGCCGTCGACGCCGCTGCCGATGGAGTTCAATCCGCGCAAGCTGTTCCAGCGCCTGTTCGGTCAGGGCGATACGCCCGAGGAGCGCGAGCGTGCTGGCGGCGCAGTACGCGAGCATTCTCGACGTCGTCGCCGGCAAGGCCGCGGCGCTGCAGAAGGTCGTCGGGCCGTCGCGACCGCGCGCATGCTCAACGACTACCTCGAGAGCGTGCGCGAGATCGAGCGGCGCGTGCAGAAGATGGAGGCGAACGACCTGTCGCACATCGAGCTGCCCGACGCGCCGGTCGGCATTCCGACGCAGCTTCGACGAGCAGATGAACCTGATGTTCGACACTGTCGCGCTCGCGTGGCACAGCGAACCTCACGCGCATCACGTCGTTCATGATGGCGGCCGAGGTCAGCAACATGACCTACAACCACGTCGACGTGCCGCGACGCGTTCCACGCGCTGTCGCATCACCAGAACAACGCCGCGAAGCTCGAGCGGCTTGCAGCGCGTGCAGATCTATCACATCGCGCGCGTTCGCGCGCTTCGTGCAGAAGCTGGAGGACACGCCGGACGGCGACGGCTCGATGCTCGACCACTCGCTGATCGTGTACGGCAGCAACATGAGCAACAGCAACGCGCACGATCACTTCCCGCTGCCGATGGCGCTCGTCGGCGGCGGCTGCGGCAAGGTCAAGGGCGGCCAGCACTTGCGCTATCCGGACCGCACGCCCGTCTCGAACCTGCTGTTGACGGTGCTGCAATCGCGCCGGCGTGCCGCATCGAGTCGCTCGGCGACAGCACGGGCGAGTTCGCGGAGGTCTAGATGAGCGTGCGCGCGTTCGGCTGGCTGCTCGCGTTCGCCGCCGGTGGCGCCGCCGCGCAAAGCGCGCTCGTCGACGCGGCGCGCAACGACGATCACGCGGCGGCGCTCGCGGCTGCTCGCGGAGCGCGCCGATCCGAATCAAGCCGAGTCCGACGGCACGACGCCGCTGCACTGGGCCGTGCACCACGACGACGCGGAGCTCGTGCGCGCGCCTGCTCGAGGCCGGCGCGAACGTCGCCGTCGCGAACGACTACGGCGCGACGCCGATGTCGGAAGCCGCGGTCGCGGCGAACGTCGGCCGTGCTCGCGGCGCTGCTCGACGCCGGTGCCGACGTCGAACTCGCCGAACGCCGACGGCCAGACGGCGCTGATGGTCGTCGCGCGCGGCGGCAACACCGCGGCAGCCGAGCTGCTGATCGAGCGCGGCGCCAACGTCAACGCGCGCGAGGAGCGCAAAGGCCAGACGGCGCTGATGTGGGCCGTGGCGCAGAGCCATCCGCCGATGGTCGAAGCTGCTGCTCGAGCATGGCGCCGAGGTCGACGCGCGCTCCACGGTCAACGAGTGGGAGCGCATGGTCACGGCGGAGCCGCGCCAGAAGAACCTGATGCCGGGCGGTTTCACGCCGCTGCTTGTACGCCGCGCGCCAGGGCTGCCTCGAGTGCGCGAAGGCGCTGGTCGGCGCCGGCGCCGCAGTCGACCTCACGGATCCCGACGGCGTCACGCCGCTGCTTCGCGCGCTGCTGAACGCGCACTTCGACACGGCGAAGTACTTGCTCGAGGCCGGCGCGAACGTCAACAAGTGGGACTTCTGGGGCCGCACGCCGCTGTACCTCGCCGTCGACTTCAACACGCTGCCGCACGGCGGCCGGCCCGATCGGCCGTCGCTCGACGACACGACGAGCCTCGCGATGATCGACATCCTGCTCGCGGCCGGCGCGAATCCGAACGCGCAGCTGAAGCTGTTCCCGCCGTATCGCAGCCTGCGCATGGATCGCGGCGCCGACGCGATTCTCGACATCGGCACGACGCCGCTGCTGCGCGCCGCGCGCGGCGCCGACCTCGCGGCCATCGAGCGGCTCGTCGGCGGCCGGTGCGCTGCTCGACCTGCCGCAGCGCGACGGCATCACGCCGCTGATGGCCGCTGTCGGCGCCGGCGCGAGCTCGACCGACACGCGCGGCAAGTTCCGCACCGCGCTCGAAGCGCTCGCGACGGCCGACGCGCTGCTCGAAGCGGGCGCCGCGCATCGACGAACGCGACGCGCGCGGCCGCACGGCGCTGCACTACGCGGCGGCCGTCGGGCTACACGGACGTCGCGACAGCGGCTCGTCGAGCGCGGCGCCGATCTCACGGTCGCCGATGCCGACGGCGTCACGCCGGTCGACGCGGCCAACGGCAAGCTGCGCGGCGGCGGCCGCGGCGCCGCCGCGGCTATCCGGCCACGGCCGAGGCGCTGCAAGGCCTGCTCACGGCGACCGCCGCGCGCTGAGCGATCATCTCTAGAAGGCTCAAGTATGGGCGCTTTTTCCGGAGCCCCGAGGCGGCCGGTTGATAAACTAAGGACCCTGTGAAGACCAGACTACTTGGAGCTGCCGCGCTCGCCGCCGTACTGGTGGCGGGCTGCGGCTTGGTCGGCAATGAAGGCGAGCGGCAGGCGGCCGTCGTTCGCGCGAATTGTCTCGACTGTCACAACGAGACCGAGCAGGTCGCGGATCTGAACCTCGAGGCGCTCCTCTCCGACGCCGTGGCGACCGATGCAGAGACCTGGGAGAAGGTCATCCGCAAGCTTCGCGCGGGCCTGATGCCGCCGGCGGATGGCGGTCCGACGCTGGAGCGGGAGGCGCGCGACGCGCTCGTAACCTGGTTGGAGAATGAGATCGACGAGAGCGCCGAAGCGCATCTCCCGCCCCCAGGCCTGCACCGCCTGAACCGCACCGAATACACCAACGCGATCCGCGATCTGCTGGCGCTCAACATCGACGCCGCCACGTTCCTGCCCTCCGACGACTCCAGTCACGGCTTCGACAACATGGCGGGCACGCTGACCACGTCGCCGGCGTTGATGGAGGCGTACCTGTCGGCGGCCGGCAAGATCAGCCGCCTGGCGATCGGCACCGAGACCGCGCCGACGCTGGCCGTGTTCGACGCGCCGCACGACACCTGCCAGAACGAATACGTCGAAGGACTGCCGTTCGGCACCCGCGGCGGCATGCTGATCGAACACGAATTCCCGGCCGACGGCGACTACATCTTCACCGTCAAGGGCATGACCGGCTACTTCACCGCCGTACTCGGCAACGTCAAGGGCGAGAAGCTCGAAGTCACCGTCGACGGCAAGCGCGTGTACCTGTACGACTGGGACAAGGAGATCGCCACCAAGGAAGGCGACGGCGGCAAGACGCCGGCAGCTCCCGATCAAGGCCGGCTTCCACCGCATCGGCGTGACGTTCATCGCCACCAGCGACCTGCCCGACACCGGGACTCAACAAGTCGTTCGAGCGCACCATGAACTCGCCGGGCTCGATCTCCGGCTACACGTTCTACCCGCACGTGGGCCAGGTGTTCATCGAAGGTCCGTTCAACGGCGTCGTGGCGACGAGCACGCAGAGCCGCGACAAGATCTTCGAGTGCTACCCGCAGAGAGCAGCGAGGAAGCCGACTGCGCGCGCAAGATCATCACCACGCTGACCACCAAGGCCTTCCGCCGTCCGGCGACCGACGCCGACATCGAGGTGATGACGGCCTTCTACCGCAGCGGACGTGAAGAGGGCGGCAACTTCGACTACGGCATCGAAGCGGTGGTCCAGCGCATCCTGACCGATCCGGATTTCATCTACCGCGCCGAGATCGAGCCGGCCGAGTGTCGCGCCGGGCTCGCCCTACCGGATCAGCGATCTCGAGCTGGCCTCGCGCCTGTCGTTCTTCCTGTGGAGCAGCATTCCGGACGAGGAGCTGATCAAGCTTGCTTCCGCAAGGCCTGCATGAGCCCGAGGTGCTGAAGCAGCAGGTCGATCGCATGATCGCCGATCCGCGTTCGCAGGCGTTGGTCGAGAACTTCACCGGCCAGTGGCTGAACGTCCGCGGCATCGCAGGCCAGCGAGCCCGTCGTGGACCTGTTTCCCGATTTCGACAGCACGCTGCGCGAAGCGTTCCGGCGCGAGATCGAGCTGTTCTTCGCCAGCATCATCCAGGAAGACCGCAGCATCCTGGACTTGCTGACGGCGGACTACACCTTCGTCAACGAGCGGCTCGCCAAGCACTACGGCATCCCCGACGTCTACGGTCCGCAGTTCCGTCGCGTCACGCTGGGGCCGGAGCTCGACATGCGGCGCGGGCTGCTGGGCAAGGGCGCGCTGCTGACGATCACGTCGGATGCGGCGCGCACGTCGCCGGTGAAGCGGGGCAAATGGTTCCTGCAGACGTTCCTCGGCGTCAGTCCGCCGGACCCGCCGCCGGGCGTCGAAACCGAACTGAAGAAGGCCGGTGAAGCGCCGAAGACCATGCGTGAGCGCCTGGAGGTGCATCGCACCAACCCGAGCTGCGCCACGTGCCACCAGATGTTCGAGCCGATGGGTCTGGCGATGGAGAACTTCGACGCCGTGGGCCAGTGGCGCACGACGGAAGTCGGCAACCGATCGATTCGATCGGCGTCACGAACGACGGCACCCGCTCGACGGCCTCAAGGGCCTGCGCGACCTCACCGTGAGCAACGGCGAGATGTTCGCGGAATTCGTGACCGAGAAGCTGCTGACCTATGCCATCGGCCGTGGCCTCGAGTACGACGACATGCCGCTGGTCCGTTCGCTGACGCACGACGCGGCGAAGGACGACTATCGGTTTTCGTCGCTGATCATGGGTGTGATCCAGAGTCCGGCCTTCACGATGAACACGAAAGCTGTCGCGGATACGAACCAGCCGCGGTTGCGACGAGGGGGAGTAAAGCCATGTTCATTACCAAGAAGCACATCAGCGCCGCACCCTGCTGCGCGGCGCCGGCACCGCGCTCGCCCTGCCTTTGCTCGATGCGATGATCCCCGCCGTCACGGCACTGGCGCAGTGCGGCCGCGACGCCGCCGCGTCGCTTCTTCGGCGGCTTCGTGCCACACGGCGCGGCGCCGGGCTACTGGATTCCCGAGAAGGAAGGCGCATTGCCCGCCGAACTGCCGTTCATCTGGAAGCCGATGGAGCCGTACCGCAAGCAACCTCAAGATCCTGACCGGCCTGCATTCGCGCTCGTCGGAGCCGCCCCCGGGTGAGACCGGCGCCGACCACTGGGTCGCTGCCGCGTTCCTGTGCGCGCGACAAGCCGAAGAAGACCGCGGGCGCCGACGTTTGCGCCGGCCAAACGATCGACCAGATCATTGCCGCAGAAGATCGGCCACGAAACGCTGCTGCCGTCGGTGGAAATGTCGGTCGAAGATCCCGGGTTCGGGCTCGAGCAACTGCGGCGAAGGCTACAGCTGCGTGTACACCAACACGATCGCCTGGGCGTCGCCGACGACGCCGTTGCCGATGGAACTGAACCCGCAGGTCGTATTCGAGCGCATGTTCGGCAGCGGCAGCACACCCGAGCAGCGCGCGGCGCGCCGCGAGCGCAACCAGAGCATCCTCGACTCGGTCAACGACAAGATCGCCGGTCTGCGCACGGAGATCAGTGCGCCGGACCGTTCGCGTCTCGACGCCTTCACCGAGAACGTGCGCGAGATCGAGCGTCGACTGCAGATCGCCGCCAAGGCCACGACTGCGGCGCCGGAGGATTTCGACGTGCCGCCCGGCATTCCGCAGTCCTTCGACGAGCACATCAAGATGATGTTCGACCTGCTGGTGCTGGCGTTCCAGGCCGACATCACGCGCGTCGGCACCATGCTGTTCGCGCGCGATCTCACCGGCCGTCGCTATCCGGAAAGCGCAGCCCCGAATGCGGGCTTCCATGGCGTGTCGCATCACGGCGAAGATCCGGCGCTGATCAACCACGCTCTCGAAGATCAACCAGTATCACGTGAAGATGCTGGCCCACTTCGTCGACAAGCTGGCCAAGACCGACGATGGCGACGGCACGCTGCTCGATCATTCGCTGCTGCTGTACGGCAGCAACATGGGCAACCCGAACCAGCACCTGCACTACGACGTGCCGCACGTGCTGATCGGCGGCAACAACGGCACGATGAAAGGCGGGCGCCACCTGGCGTACCCGACCAAGACCGTATCCACAGGCAACCTGCTGTTGAGCATGCTCGATCAGTTCGACATCGAGCGCGACAGCATCGGCGACAGCACGGGACGGCTGACTAGTCTATGAGCCGCAGGCG
Source organism: uncultured Gammaproteobacteria bacterium (assembly GCA_963714705.1). Classification (GTDB taxonomy): domain Bacteria; phylum Pseudomonadota; class Gammaproteobacteria; order Steroidobacterales; family Rariloculaceae; genus FEN-1219. The sequence continues at coordinate 235,171 of CAVQPJ010000013.1, read as the reverse complement.
CAGCCGAGCATCGGAGCAATCACGCTCGCGCTGATGCGTCGGAGTACGCTGAGCGCTGCGTTCGCGCAGACGGAAGTCGCGGATGCCGCTATGCGGCGCAATACCGCGGAGGTGCGCCGCCTCGTGCAGAGCGGTGCCGACGTGAAAGCTGCGCAAGCCGACGGCGCCACGGCGCTGCAATGGGCGGCCTATCACGGCGACGTGAGCTTGGCCTTACTGTTGCTCGAAGCCGGCGCCGACGTTGCGGCGGCCAATCGCAATGGCTCGACGCCGCTGTGGCTCGCGGCGAGCCAGGGCGATGCGCCGTGATCGAAGCGCTGCTCAAGGGCGGTGCCGATGCCAACGAACAGCTGCCGCTCGGCCGCAGGCCGCTGATGCTGGCCGCGCGCTCCGGGCACGTCGACGCGGTCCGCACGCTGCTCGAAGACGGCGCCGACGTGAACGCCAAGGAAGACGCACGCGGCACGACCGCGTTGATGCAAGCCGCCGACCAAGGCCATGCCGACGTCATCGCCGTGCTCATCGAGCACGGTGCCGACGTCGCCGCGGTGTCCAAACCGGTGTTGCGCGACGGGCGCACGGCGGCGCTCGGGCAAGTCCGGCGATCCGCGCAACGCCGTGCGACAGCAAGTCATCGCGATTCTCTGCGATCAGGAGACGCCTGATCTCAGCAGGCTGCAACGAGCTAGTCGCCGAAACTACCGAAGATGCCGTGCTCGCGGAAGCCGGCGAGGTGCCGTCGGTGCGGAACGGCGACGCCGTGCAACATCGAGCGAGACGGCTTGGGCTTCGTTTTGTACCAGCGGCAGGCCTAACCGGCAGGCCAGCGAACCCGACGGCGGTGAGCTCACGCCGCTGATCTATGCGGCCCGCGCCGGCAGCATCGACGCCGCGCGCGTGCTGCTGGACGCCGGCGCCGACGTGAACCAAGTCGACTCGCTACGGCTGGAGTCCGCTGCTCGCTGCCACGCAGAACCGGAACTATCAGATGGCGAAGTTCCTCATCGAGCGCGGCGCCGACGTCAATCTCGCCAACAAGGGTGGTTGGACGCCGCTCTATCTCGCCACCGACAACCGCAACCTCGAAGGCGGCGACTACCCGACGCGCACGGCCGACATGGATCAGCTCGAGTTCATCAAGCTTCTGCTCGACGCGGGCGCCAATCCCAATGCGCAACTGATCGAGAGCACGGAAACGCGCACCGTCTTCACCAATCAGTGGCTCGACGAAGACGGGGCGACTGCGTTCCTGCGCGCCTCGCAGTCCGGCGACGTCGAGCTCATGCGGCTGCTGCTCGAGCGCGGTGCCGATCCGAAGATCAATACGAAGCTCGGCGTCACGCCGCTCGCTGCGGCCGCCGGTATCGGCTGGGTCGAGGGAGTCACGAGCGAACGGTCTCCCGAGCAGACGGTTGAAGCCGTCAAGATGTTGTTGGAGCTGGGGATAGATCCCAATTATCCAGGCCGACACGGGCCGCGTCGCCCTGCATGGCGCGGCGCACAAGGGAGCCACCGAGGTCGTGCGCGTTCTCGTCGCGGCGGGCGCCCGGATGGACATCCGCGACTTCGGCAACACCGACAACCGCGGCAGCCCCGAGCTGGCGGCCCACACCTGGCTGCCGATCGACTACGCGGACGGTCTGGTCCGCGTCGGAGTCCAATCCGCGATCGCCCATCCGGAAACGGCGAAGGTGCTGCGCGAGCTGATGGCAGCAGCAGGTGTCGAAGCGCCGCCCGAGGGACGCACGCTCGAATCGATCTGCATCGTCGACGTGTGCTCGGCGGACTACGATCCGATCGACCACAACTGACATTCGGACGAGGCTCGTCTAATCGGCGGCTGGGTGGCGCTGTGGAAGCCGCTGGAGATCTTCCTCTATGACTGGTGGCCGATCGTCCTGCGGAGAAGACTCCTTCTTAGACTCAGCGAGTTCGCGGTACGCCTTCAGGTAGCGGTGAAGTAGCTCGGCACGAACGAGCACGAACGAGCACGAACGGCACGAACCGGCCGTACGCTCGGCCGATGGATTGTGCGCGTCCCGCGGTCGGGATGCCGCTGTGCGGATCTGGGACGCTTCGTCGGCAGCTGTCGCCCGATCGGGCCGGTGTAACCTAGCCAAATCAACGGGTTGGTCCTCGCCGAGCGCCTGGCACGAATGTCGCAAACGCGAATCAAGGGCGCCCCGCACGCTCAGGAAGACACGTCTCCATGAACATCCTCGGCTTCGTCGAATCCGTCGGCCGCGACCTGCGCCACGCGCTGCGCGCGCTGCCGCGCCGGCCGACCTTCACGTTTGCCGCGGTCCTCACGCTCGCGCTTGGTATCGGCGCGACGACGGCGATCTTCAGCGTCGTCTATTCGGTGCTGATCAAGCCGCTGCCGTATCCGAACTCCGACGAGCTCGTGCGGATCAGGCACAGCGCCGCCGCGCTCGAACACCGCCGATCTCGATCCGTCGCCGACGCAGTACTTCACCTATCGCGCCGAGAACCGGACGTTCGCCGAGATCGGCTTCTGGAGCGACGGCGGAGAGACGCTGACCCGCCCCGACGGAACGAGCGCGTGCGTTCGCTTCGCGTCACGCATGGCCTGCTTGCAGGCGCTCGGCGTGCAGCCCGGCGCGGCCGCTGGTTCACCGAGGCCGGAGCATGGGCCCGCGGCCGAAGGCCCCGACCCGATCATCCTCTCGTACGCGTTCGCGCAGAGCCGGTTCGGCGGCGACGCGGCGGCGCTCGGGCGCGAGCTGCTGGTCAACTGGCGGCCGGCGCAAGTCGTCGGCGTCATGCCGCGCCGATTTCCGCTTCCTCGATATGTCGCCGCCAGTTCGACATCATCGTCGCCGTGCGCCTCGACCCGGCCCGAGCAGCCATCGGCGGCTTCGGTTTTCAGGCGCTCGCACGGCTCAAGCCCGGCGTCACTCCGGCCGAGGCCAGCGCCGACATCGCAGCGCATGTTGCCGATCTGGCTCGACGCATGGCCGATGTCGCAAGGGTTCAGCGTGACGCCGCGAAGCGATCGCGAACTGGCGCATCACGCCAATCGTGCGGCCGCTCAAGGACGACATGGTCGGCGGCATCGCGAGCGCGCTGTGGGTGCTCATGGGCGCGATCGGCGCGGTGCTGCTCGTCGCGTGCGCCAACATCGCGAACCTCATGCTCGTGCGCGCCGATGCGCGGCGGCCGGAGCTCGCCCTGCGCGCCGCGCTCGGCGCCGTGCCGGCACGCATCGCGCGAGAGCTGCTCGTCGAGGCTCTCGTGATCGGCGCCATCGGCGGCGCGCTCGGCTTGGCTGCTCGCCTACGGCGGGCTCGAGCTGCTCGTTGCCATCGGCCCGAGCAACCTGCCGCGGCTCGAGGAGATCGCCGTTCACCCGGCCGTGCTCGCGTTCACCGTCGCCGTCTCGCTCGCGTCGACGCTCGCGTTCGGCTCGATCACGGCGCTCAAGCACGCGCTGCTCGTCGACATGTCCGCGTTCGGCGGCGTGCGCGGCTCGAGCGCGAGCCGCGAGCGCAGCACGACGCGCAGCGCATTGGTCGTCGTCCAGGTGGCGCTTGCGCTCGTGCTCGTCGTGAGCGCCGTGCTCATGATCCGGACGTTCGCCGGCGCTGCGCGACGTCGATCCCGGATTCGCGGACCCCGCCGCGATCCAAACCGTGCGGACGTGGGCTCCGCCCCAGCTCATACGCGACCCGCCGCAATTCATGCGCATGCAGCACGAGATCCTCGACGCGATTGCCGCGCTGCCGGGCGTCGCAGCCGCCGGCTTCACGAGCACGCTGCCGATGGAAGGGCCGCCGTTCGTCCACAACGCGCCGATCGTGATCGACGGCCGACCGCTCGCCGCCGGAGATACGCCGCCGCCGGCGCGATGCAAGCTCGTCTCGCCGGGCTTCTTCGAGGCCATGGGCACGCGGATCATCGCGGGACGCGACCTGACGTGGGCCGACATCGACGCGGGCGGCCGCGTCGCTCTGATCTCCGAGGATTTCGCTCGCGAGCTCGGGCTCGAGCCCGCCGCCGCGCTCGGGCAACGCATTCGAACACCCGTCGACAGCGACGCATGGCGCGAGGTCATCGGTGTCGTGCAGAACGTCAAGGACGACGCGCTCTACCTGGACGCGCCGAGCCTCGTGTACTTTCCGGCGTTCATGCAGAACGCGTTCGGCAACGAGGCCGTCCGCGGCCGGCACGGTCGCGTACGTGATCCGCAGCGACCGCACGGGCACGGCGAGCTTGCTCAGCGAGATCCGGCAAGCCGTCTGGTCGGTGAACAGAGACGTGCCGGTCGCGCTCGAGCGGCCGATGCAGGCTCTCTACGCGAGAGCTCGCTCGCGCGAACGTCGTTCGCGCTCGTGATGTTGGCGATCGCAGGCGCGATGGCGCTCGCGCTTGGGCTCGTCGGCATCTACGGCGTGATCGCTTACGTCGTCGCGCAACGGGCCCGAGAGATCGGGATCCGGATGGCGCTCGGCGCCCAACGCCGTCGAGGTTCGGACGATGTTCCTGCAGCAGGGTCTCGCGCTCAGCGCGGTGGGGCTCGCCCTCGGACTCGTGGCCGCGCTCGCGGTGACGCGCCTCATGTCTTCGCTGCTGTTCGGAATCGCGCCGACCGATGTCGTGACCTATGTCGCGGCGATCGGCGTCATTCTTGCCGCCGCGGCGCTCGCGAGCTACGTTCCGGCGCGGCGCGCGTCGGCGATCGATCCCGTGGACACGCTGAAAGCAGAGTAGCCGGCCGGTAGCTGAACACCGCGCTAGTCGACGAGCTCTTCGAGGATGTAAGCCGCTACGCCTTCGGGCAGACTCCGTGCATCGGCTCGCGCTCGGGGGTTCTCGCCATGGCCATGACTCACCGTTCACGTCTCGCCGCGCTCGGCGCATCGCTGTTGGTCTTCGCGGGCGTCGAGCTTGCGGTCCACGCGCAGCAGGCCGCAGGCGCGGCGCTCGATGCCGCGATTTCGGGCTCGCATCGCAGCGCCGCGAACAAGGCTCGCGACCGGTATCGGCATCCCAAAGAGACGCTCGAGTTCTTCGGGCTGCGGCCCGAGATGACGGTCGTCGAGATTTGGCCCGGCGGCGGCTGGTACACGGACATCCTCGCGCCCGTTCTGCGCGAGCGCGGCAAGCTCTATGCCGCGCTCTACGGCGCTGCGCCGCCGTTTCCGTATCAGGTGCGCGAGATGGAGTCGTTTCGGGCGAAGGTCGCGAGTGCGCCGGCCGTCTACGACCGCGTCACCATCACAGCGCTCGGGTTCCCGAACGAGCTCACGATCGCGCCGGCCGGTTCCGCCGATCTCGTGGTGACGTTTCGCAACGTCCACAACTGGGTGGCGCCGGGTTACGGCCCGGCGAACGCTCCCGAGCTGGCGTTCAAAGCGTTCTTCGCGGCGTTGAAGCCCGGTGGCGTGCTCGGCGTCGTCGACCACCGCTGGCCGGACCCGGCCACCGAGGATGCGCAGGCGCGCTTTGGCTATGTCTCCGAGGATCGCGTCATCGCGTTCGCGGAGGCGGCGGGCTTCGAGCTCGCAGGCCGTTCCGACATCAATCGCAACCCGCTCGACACGCACGACCATCCCGAAGGGGTTTGGACGTTGCCGCCCGATCTTGCGCTCGGCGAGCGCGACCGCGACCAGTATCTTTCGATCGGCGAGTCGGATCGCCTCACGCTGAAGTTCGTGAAGCCGGAGTAACGCGACTGGAGGCGGATGCGCTCTAGCGCACCTTGCTGAGCCGCGCGGCCATGCGCGTCTGCCAGCCCGGCCCCGTCGCTCTCCACTTTGCGATGACGTTGACAGGCAACCGCAGCGTCACGGCCTTCATTGGCGGAGGAATCGGGCGCCCGCCGCGTTTCCAGACGCCGCGCGCGAACATCTCGTCCGTCAGCTCGGGGAGTTCCTCGTATTCCTCGGGTTGGATGACGTGAGCGTCGACACGAGCCAAATCAGATCCCAACGAGCGGCGGGAAGCGCGCTTTTTCCCTTTCATTGGCTTTCCTCATGCTGAACACGCGCCGGTCTTCGCCGCGCACGGTGTAACCGATCATCACCAGGGAACCACGCAAGTAGCCATAACAAAGTACGCGTGCTTCGCCGTAATCCCTCCGGGTATCCTGCATCTCGAAGGTGGCGCTTGCAAAGACGTCGGCGGCATCGGCGAAATCGAGGCCACGTTCCTCGAGCGTCTTGGCGCGTTTGTTCGGATCGTACGTGACGCGCATGACTCTCGTGGCCGGGTGTTGGCGGCGAGGGAGCCCTCGACCGCCCCCGACCGTAGCGGACCGGCCGGGGCCGCGCGTCGCCCGAAACTTGCTGGTTTCACCGGAAACTCGCTGGCAGACTGGGATCGCCACGACGTACGGCGATGGGGGAGAGCGATGACGAATCCGCGCGGGTTGTTGCTGACGGCTGCATTTCTATGCGGCGGCGCGTCGACGCTGGACCACGTCCAGGCGCAATCCGGTGATCCGCTCGACGCGCGGCTCGATGCGCTCGAGGCGCAAGTCGTCGCGTCCGAGGACGTCGCGGCCATCAAGCGCCTGCAACGGCAGTACGGCTACTACGTCGACAAAGGCATGTGGGAGGACATTGCCGACCTCTACACCGAAGATGCCGCCGCGAATTACCCGGCCGGCACTTACGTCGGTCACGAGAGCATCCGCAAGCACCTGTACATGAATGTCGGCGGCGGGCAGGTCGGCGAGAACGGGCTGCCCGACAACCGCATCTACAACCACCTGAACATCCAGCCCGTCGTGCACTTGGAGCCGGGCGGGCAAACGGCCAAGGGTCGGTGGCGCGCGTTCGCGATGTTCGGCACGTTCGGCGGCGGCGCGACGTGGGCCGAGGGCGTGTACGAGATGACGTACGCCAAGGTGGGTGGCGTCTGGAAGATCAGCAATCTCGACTACCACTCGGGCTTCGGCGCCCCGTACTCGACGGGTTGGGTGCCACCGGCGCCCGAGCCCGCGGCTGCCGGCGCGGCCCCGCGCGGCCCGCGCGATCTCCCGCACGCGGCCGACCGGCCGCGCAACGAAGCCTGCGGCGGCTTTCCGGCGGCCTGCGTCGGCCCGTTCCACTACACGAATCCCGGCGTCACGGAGGCGGGGCACGTCTGGACAACCGTGACGGTGGCTGCCGCGAGCGGCCGCCGTCCCGCCGCGCGCGATCGCGCAGCCGATCTCGCCGCGCGAGCGCAGCGGCTCGCGGACGAGCAGGAAGTCGAGAACCTCCAGAAGATCTACGGCTACTACTACGACCGGCGCATGTGGGACGAGGTCGCGGATCTCTTCGTCGACGACGGCACGATCGAGATGGCTCAGCGTGGCGTCTACGTCGGCAAGCCGCGCGTGCGCGAGTTCCTGAACCTGCTTGGGCCCGTCGGCTTGAAGGACGGCGACCTCTACGACCACGTGCAGCTACAGGTCGTCGTGCACGTCGCGCCCGACGGCCGCAGCGCGAAGGCGCGCAGCCGCGAGCTCAACATGACGGGCGTTTTCGAGAGCCACGGCGAGTGGAGCGAAGGCATTTACGAGAACACGTTCGTCAAGGACAGCGGCGTCTGGAAGATCAAGGATCTACGCTACTTCCCGACGTTCATCTCCGACTACGACAAGGGTTGGGCGCTCGACGCGAAGCCTGCGCCGGCGGCGAGCACCGAGCTCCCGCCCGATCGGCCGCCGACGAGCGTCTACGCGATCTACCCGAAGGCGCACATCCCGCCGTTCCACTACGACAACCCCGCGAGCGGGCAAGAGCCGCGCTACCCGCAAGCGCGCGGCCGCCCGAGCGATGCCGCGATCGCGGCGGTGCGCGCGGACGTCACGGTGCCGCGCGCGGCGCGCGGCCGCCAGCCGCAGCAAGAGGTCGATGCGCTGGTTGCGCAGGCCGAGCAGCAAGTCGCGCGCGCGAAGGACTTCCACGAGATCGACAATCTGACGAGCGCCTACGGCTACTACCTCGACAAGAACCTGTGGAACGATCTCGCGAATCTGTTTTCCGCGAACGGCTCGATCGAGCTCGCGCAGCGCGGCGCCTACATCGGCCGCGAGCGCGTGCGTGCGTTCCTGTTCAACGTGTTCGGCAAGGAAGGCCCGAGCGAGAACCGGCTCGGCAACCACGTCCAGTACCAAGCCGTGATCCACGTCGCCCCCGGCGGCGAGTCGGCCAAGGTCCGCTCGCGCATGATGCAGCAGCTGAACTTCGGCCCGCGCGCGTCGATGGGCGCGTCCTTGTACGAGAACGAGTTCGTCAAGGAGAACGGGGTCTGGAAGTTCAGCATCGATCACACGTTCAACACTTGGACCGCGGGCTACGACGGCGGTTGGGTGCGCAGCCCCGGCCGTACCGTGCCGGGCCCGAGCCGGACGTTCCCGCCCGATACGCCGCCGACGTTCACGTTCCAGATGTTCCCGACGGTCTACGAGATCCCGTTCCACTATCCTCATCCCGTGACGGGACGTGCGACGAGCACGCGCCTGCCGAATCCTTCAGCCACGAGCAGCACACAGATGACACCGCGGAGCGCCGTCGATCTCGGCATGCCGCCCGAGATCGCAGCCGAGCTGCGCTCGATCGGCGCGCGCATCGAAACCCAGCGAACGGCCGAGCTTTACGCGCCGCTGCACCCGAAGGATCCGTACGCGTGGCTCGCGGTCACGCGCGACCTGAAGTACGGCCCGCACGAGCGCAACGCGCTCGACGTGTTCACGACGCAAAACGCGGGTGCCGGCAAGCCTGTTATCGTATTCGTGCACGGCGGCGGCTTCGCACGCGGCGCCAAGCGCACCGAGGGCCTGCCGTTCTACGACAACGTCGGCCTCTGGGCCGTCGGCGCCGAGTTCGTCGGTGTCACGCTGAATTACCGGCTGGCGCCGCAGAGCGTGTGGCCGTCCGGCATCGAGGATCTGACGGCGGCCGTCGCCTGGCTCAAAGCCAACGCCGCACGCTTCGGCGGCGACCCGAGCAAGATCGTGCTGTGGGGGCATTCCGCGGGCGCGGCGCACGTCGCGGACTACGTTGCGAGCGCCGCGAAACGCAACGCCGATGCCGGCATTGCGGGAGCGGTGCTGACGTCGGGGTTCTACGACCTAGGAACCGAAGTGTCGGTGTGGAAGGTCTACTACGGCGAGGATGTCGCGACCTACGCCGCGCGCTCGTCGCTGCCGGGCCTCGTCGCGACCAACGTGCCGCTCTTCGTCAACGACGCCGAGCTCGACCCCGACATGTTCCAGGAGGAGACGGCCAAGCTCGTTGCCGCGCGCGCTGCCGCCGGCAAGCCCCTCGAGCACGTTCACCTCGCGGGCCATTCGCACATCTCCGAGACCTACGCCGTCGGCACCGGCGATCGCTCGCTATCGGGCCCCGTGCTCGAGTTCGTACGCCGTGTGAGCGGCCGTTAGCACTGCGTTTGGCGGGGCCAAAAAAAGAGGCACGACCGTACGGTCGTGCCTCCTTGTTGAGGCTTGAAACGAGCCCGGCTTACAGCCCGAAGCTCTTGCGGAAGGCCATCGTCCACATCTGCGGCGCCCCGATCTGAGCCGCCTGATAGCCGATCGACGAGAACACACCGTCCGTGATGTTCTGGTAGTACACCTCGTCCGTGAGGTTCGCCACGTCGAGCGCCGTTTCCCAGTCGCCGCTGGCCGAGCGCCAGGTCAAGCGCATGTGGGAAAGCGTGTACGAGTCGATCCACGCGGTCTTGCGGTCGTTCACCGGCTGGGTCTGCGCGTAGTTCACCGCCGCGGTGTACACCTCGTCCTGGAACGCCGAGTCGACGCGCGCCGTCAACGAGCCGCCGCCCGAGAGCGGGAACTCGTACTGAATTCCGGCGCTCCAGGTGAGCTCGGGAGTGTACGGCGCCATCATGTCGAGCGTCATTTGGCCGAGGCCGCCGGGCACGACCGACGAGTGCGCCGCGCCAACCGTGAGGCTCGTGTACTGGAAGTCGAGCGACGAGGCCATGAGGTCGATCGACAACCGTTCCGTCGGCGCGATATCCAATTCGACCTCGAAGCCGCTCACGTCGGCGTCGCCGACGTTCTGCGGCTTCGCGCACGGCGGGCCGATGATGTACGGCGTGCCGTCGGGCGCGATGCCGACAGGCGTGCCGCCGGTCGGCACCGGAGCATCTCGCACTGCGCCTGATTGAGCTGGATGCCCTTCTGGTCGTTCTGGAAGTACGCCGCGTTGAGCCGGACAGTGCCGTTCGCGAACTGCGTCTTGACGCCGATCTCCGTCGTCTCGATCTCCTCCTCGCCGAACGTCGCGATCTGCATCGCGTAGAACGGCCGCGGGTTGATGCCGCCGCCCTTGTACCCGGTCGCGAACGACGTGTAGAGCATCAGGTCGTCGGTGATCCGGTAGTCGAGCGCGATGCGATAGTCGTCGCGTTCACTCTCGAACGTGTCGCTGCGGCCGCTGAAGCCCACACCCGCCGGGGTCAGCAGCGAGCAGTTCGGCGGTTGGCGAGGCTCGCCGGACCACCGGGGTCGCGACGCACGGCACCGTGATCTCCGAGCCGTCCGGGTTGTGCCGCTGCCACTGATAGAACTTCGAGTCTTGGGTGTTCCGGTAGCCGAGCGAGAGATCGAGCCTCTCGACGCCAGATGCCACGCCGTGTGGAAGAACAACGCCTGGGAGTCGGAGGGCGTGAGGTCCGGTCCATGGACGAAGTTCAGCTGCGTGTAATAGAGGTTGATCTGACCGATGTGCTGCGCCTTGCTCTGATCGACGTAGTACGCGCCGGCCGTGTAGTCGAGCCGCTCGTTCAACGCGACGCCCGAGAAACGGACTTCGTGCGAGGTGTGCTCGTGATCGAGGCCCTGCGTACCGCCGTTGTTATGGAATGGCGAGGCGTCCGTGTCGTACGCGAAGATGTCGTGGTACTCGCGCATCGCCGAGATCCACTTCAGCGACAGGTTGTCGGTGAGGTCCCAATCGAGTTGCACCGAGAGTCCCTGGTCGTCGAACTCGACGCCCGGGTCCATCGTCTGCGGCGAGTAGGGGCGCGTCGGCTGTCTCGGCATCGAGTCGATGAACGTTGCATACGAGATGTACGGGTCGTTCACGACCGGATCGCCGGCGTACTGGCCATGCGTCACGAACTGACTGCGTGAGATAGACACGATCCGTAAGCGTCGCCATGTTGCCGTCGACGTCGAGGAACGTGCCTTCGAACACGCCGGCCACTGGGTCGAATTGGCCTGTACCGCCGGCCGCCACGCGTCCGGTGCCGCGAGTCGGTCACGCGAGTCAGCACGTGCGGCGCGGACTCGTTGTCCTGATTGATCAAGTCGGCGAGCACCTTGACGCGAAAGGTATCGGACGGCGTCCACAACAGCGAGAACCGACCGCCCGTGTAGCTTTCGCCGCCGAGACTGCCGATCTTGCAGTCGTCGAGCCGGCCTTGGTTGAACGTCGGGCCGGCCCAGGTCGGGTGCGTGCACTTGTAGTCCACGCGCGTGACGTAGCCGTTGCGGCTGCTCGAGACACCTGAGATGCGGGCGCTCAACACGTCCTCGATGAACGTGAGGTCGGCCGAGCCTTTGAGCCCAACCTGCTCGTAATTGCCGAGGGTGAGCTCGGCAGTGCCGGTGTTGCCGCCGTGCGTCGGCTCGACGGAATAGATCTTCACGGAGCCGCCGATCGAGTTGCGGCCCGAGAGCGTGCCCTGCGGGCCGCGCGCGATCTCGACGCGGTCGATGTCGAGCAGCTCGACCATCGAACCCGTGAGATTCGGATAGTAGACCTCGTCGACGTACATGCCGACACCGGGCTCGAGCGCGTAGTTGAAGTCGGATTGGCCGACGCCGCGGATGAAGGTGACCATCGCGCTGCCGGCACTTTGGCCGGCCGGCGTCATCGTGACGTTCGGTGCCTGATTGGCCACGTCGAGGATGTTAGTTTGACCGCGGCTCTCGAGCAGCGCGGCGTTCACGGCCGTGATCGCGATCGGCGTTTCCTGAACGTTCGCCTCGCGGAATTCTGCCGTGACGATGATCTCTTCGAGCTGCGCAGACGCCGTGCCCGAATAAAGGCCGGTGGCGCTCGACAGCGCTGCCACGACAGCTGCGTGGAGTTTGTTGAACTTCATGGATACCCCCAATAGGAATTGACGACGAGTCGATGATCCCGCGAACGCCCCGCAAACATTGTGACCGAGCCGCGGACGCTCGCTCTCAAACAAACTCGAAACCTCGAGATTTGTGAGCGCCGAGTCTGCAAAAAACCACGCCCACGGTCAAGGGTTTAGCGTTGCTTTTTGCCGACTGTTATTAGAAATACCATTCTTCATGACCAGATAACCTGGAATTCCGTCACGGACCCGTGTTGGATTGGGGCAACGCCTCGCCGCTAGGCGAGCCACCCGGCCCCGATCGACAGCGCCTGCTCGTCGAGCAAGCGCCCGTTTCGCGCATGGCGCGCCGTCCAGCGGACCTCGATCCCGGTCTCGTCGCCGCCCGTCTCGCTCTCGAGCGTGAGGGCGAGCTCGTCGCCGGCTTGCGCGGCCACGGGGTGTAGCAGCGGCAAGTAGATCTGCTCCCAGTGCGTGCGCGGCGCCTGCGGGCTCGTCGACAGCACGACGCCGGGCGCGAGCGTGCAGTCCCACCAGAGCGCGAAACCGAAAATGGTGTGGGCGTCGCGCGCCCGCCACGCCGCGCGGCCGGCACGGCGGCTCGCGATCGGCCCCCTGAAGTCGAGCGAGTCCCACGAGACGGCCGCGTCGGCGAGGAGATCCTCGGGGGCGATCGCGAACACGTACATGTTGTTGCGAGTCATCTGCTCGGCATCGGACCAATCGAGACCGAAACCGACCTCGCGCCAACTGCAAAGATCGCGCTCGAAGCGGTCCGCAGTGACGGGCGCGACCCACTGCGTGATCGACGCGGGGATCAGCGTCCCGCCCGGGCGCAGGAATCGCTTCGCATCGCGCAAGGTTTCGAGCACGTCTTCCTCGTAAGCGAAGTTGCCGAGAACCTCGGCGACGACGACGTCGACGCGCGGCGGATCGGCGACGTCGAGCGAGCGCTCGGGCACGAAGTGGAGCCCGTCGATGCCGTTGCGCGCGGCGACCGCTTCCGCAAGCCCCAGCGCGGGCCCCGGGTCGTACAGCCAGACCTCGCGCGCGCCGAGCTCGCGCGCGAAGAACGCCAGCACGCCGGTGCCGGCGCCGATGTCGGCGACCGTGCTGCTGCCGGGCGTGATCGCCTGCTTCAGCGCCGCGCGAAACGCTTCGTGGCGAACGCGATCGGCCAGCATGCGTCGATGGAATTCGATCGACATGCTTGCGCGCGGTTAGTGCGTCATCGAATAGATGATGTAGTTCAAGAACGTGCGCATCGCGACGGCGGAGAGCTCCTCGGGATACGCGGGCGTGTCGGAGTGCTCGACGGCGTCGCCCAAGTCCATGTTGTGGCAGATGGCCACCATGACGCGCCCTTTGTCATCGTAGATCCCGCGCCAATGCGCGTCGAAACCGTCGTGCTCGTACGGCCGGCCGCTGTAGACGTACTGGAGGCCGGGGATCTGTTGGCGTTCCTCGAGATCCCAAAATGTGTGGAAGATCGGATCGTCGTCGGGCAGGTCGACGACCGGCCGGTCCGGGAACACGCGCCGCATGCTCTCGATGAAGATCGTCCATTCCTGCGAGCCGTGGAAATCGTCGACCATCAGGAACCCGCCGCGCAGCAAGTACTCGCGCAGCTGCGCGGCCTGCGAGTCCGTCAAGTCCCACTGGCCGACTTCGACGGCATAGAGCCACGGCCAATTGAACACGTCGTCGCCGTCGTCGAGGTTGACGGGCTGCTCGACGGAACGCGCGTCGATGATGCTCAACCGGCGCACGAGCGCCGCGATGTGCCGGTCGCCGCGCGGGTAGTCGATCGTCCAGCTCGTGCCGCCGTATTGCCACGACCCGCCCCAGCCGATCGACGGATACATGAGTCGCGCGAAGACCCATTCCGCGGGGGTCGCGATAATCGGTCGGCAGCTCGTAGTCGGAATACTCGACGCCGGGGTACTGGCGCCACGGCAGAGGATCGGCCATGGCGGCGCCGACGAGACACAAACCCGCCAGCAACGCGACCAGGGCGCGCCGGGGAGGGCGTTTTTTGTGACTGTTGGGCGCAAAGCTCACGCCCCGAGCATAACGAACTCGCCCGCGCTCGCACTAGAGCGGCTTCACGCTAGCGGGTATTCTGTGCGGCCGCTTTCGCCGAGACGCCAATGAAGGACCTGACCCAGGGCTCGATCGTCCGGAACATCCTCGCGATGGCTGCGCCAATGGCCGTCGGCATGATCTTCCAGACGCTGTACTTCCTGGTCGACCTCTACTTCGTCGCGGGGCTCGGCGACGCGTCCGTCGCCGGCGTCGGTGCGGCGGGCACGCTGATGTTCGTGATCATGGCGCTGACTCAGGTGCTCGGAGTCGGCGCCGTCGCGCTGATCGCGCAAGCCGTGGGCCGCCGCGACCGCGCCGACGCGAATCTCGTGTTCAACCAATCGGTGCTGTTCGCCGTCGCGTGCGCGCTCGCGACGCTGATCGGCGGCTATGCGCTCGCCGGTACCTACGTCGCCGCGATCGCGGCCGACGCGGCGACGCAGGCCCAAGGCGTCACGTATCTGTACTGGTTCCTGCCGGGCTTAGCGCTCGGCTTTGCGCAGGTCGTCATGGGCTCGGCGCTGCGCGGCACGGGCATCGTCAAGCCGACGATGGCGATCCAAGCGCTGACGGTGCTTGCTTAACACCGTGCTCGCGCCGATCCTGATCGCGGGTTGGGGAACCGGTTTCGCGATGGGCGTCGCGGGTGCCGGACTCGCGAGCTCGATCTCGATCGTCGTCGGCATCGTGCTGCTCGCCTGGTACTTCCTCCGAAGCTCGAGAAGTACGTCGGCTTCGACTCGCGCCTCTGGCACCCGCAGCTGAAGGTCTGGAAGCGCATGCTCGACGTCGGCTTGCCGGCCGGCGGCGAGTTCGCGCTGATGTTCGTCTACATGGCTGTCATCTACTGGGTCATCAGCGATTTCGGCGCGGCCGCGCAGGCCGGCTTCGGCATCGGCTCGCGGATCATGCAGTCGATCTTCATGCCCGCGATGGCCATCGCGTTCGCGGCGGGGCCGATCGCGGGCCAGAACTTCGGCGCCGGCAGGGGGTCGCGCGTGCGCGAGACGTTCGTGAAGGCCGTTTTGCTGAACACGTGCGTCATGGTCTTGGTGACCGTGTTCCTGCAGTGGCGCCCCGAGGTGCTCATCGCATTCTTCACGCCCGAGGCCGAGGCGCAAGCCGTCGGCGCGACGTTCCTGCGCATCATCTCGTGGACGTTCATCGCGCAGGGTGTCGTGTTCACGTGCTCGGGCATGTTCCAAGGCCTCGGCAACACGATCCCGGCGATGCTGAGCTCGGGGACGCGGCTTGCGGTGTTCGTGCCGCTCGCCGTTTGGCTCTCGTCGCAGCCCACGTTCCATCTCGACCAGGTCTGGTGGCTCTCGGTCGCGACCGTATGGATGCAGGGCGCCGTCAGCTATTTCTTGCTGCGCCAGCAGTTCAAGCGCCGGCTCGTCGAGGCGCCGCGGCCCGTGCCGGCGGCCGCTGTGGCGGCGCCGGCCGAGACCTGACGCACGGAGCGGCTCTTCGGGGTTCGCGGTGAGCGTCGTTAGGCGTACCATCTCGTTGATTAGGCACCAAAGAGCTATTGAGGAGGCAGTCATGCGCGCACGATGGTTCGTTGGTTTGACGGGCGCCGCTTTAGGGCTCCTAGGGCTTCCGGCCGTGGCGCACCACGGTTGGGGCGGCCAGCAGCAAGAACAGTTCGAGCTCACGGGTAAGCTGCAGACGGACGTCAGCCTCGCCGGGGCTCACGGCTCGATGCAGATCGTCGACGACAAGGGCCAGGTCTGGGACATCACGTTGGCGCCGGCGGCGCGCACGGAGCGTGCCGGATTGAAGCCCGGCGTGATTCCGGTGGGCGCGACGGTGACGATCCGCGGCAATCGCAATAGCGACATGAAGCGCTTCGAGGTCAAGACCGTGCGCGTCACGCACGACGGCAAGAACTACGACGTCTACCCGGACCGAATTAGCTAGCCGTTAGGTCTCGAGTTCGCGGTTGGAAGCGCTGCTCGTCTGGCTCGAGGGCTCGGACCTCGGGCAGCTCATGCGCACGTCCGGCGTGTGGGCGTACGGCGTCGTCAATCTCCTCCACATCTTAGGTATAGCGACGCTGTTCGGCTCCGTGCTGGCGTTCGACCTGCGTTTGCTCGGGCTGTGGCGCCGCGTGCCGCTCGCCGCGCTCGAGCGTCCAACGCTGACGCTGGCTGCCTGCGGATTTGCGCTGGCGGTCTGTAGCGGCGTCTCGCTGATCTCGACAAACGGGACCGAGTACATCGGCAATCCGTTCTTGATGATCAAGTTCTCGGCGATCGGCTTGGGTCTAGCGAACATCGTCGCCGTGCAATTCCTACCGGCCTGGCGCACGCGCGCCAACGAGCCGCTTGGGTCCCGCCAACGCTTCGCGCTCGGCGTCGTGGGTGCGACCTCGCTCGCCTGCTGGCTGGGCGCCGTCGCAGCCGGGCGCATGATCGGATACTGGTAGCAGCGCACGCGACAACGGCGGCCGACTTACGTCAGAATCGCGGCGTTCTCGGGGGCGGGAGGGGAGTCTCACATGAGCACGAACAATCCGTACGCGCCGCCGCGAGGCGCGGTTCGCGATGTTCCGGGAGGAGAAGACCTGGAGCTTGCCGGCCGCGGCTGTGCGGCTTCTGGCCTGCGTTTCTCGACGGTGTCATTGTCTCCGTCATGGTCTATGTGCCGGCGCTTGTCGTGATGGCCGCGACCGGCGGCTTCGAGCAGTCGAGCAGCGACTTGAGCGTGCTGAGCTCTGCCCCTCGCCGTGGGCGCCATCGGCTTCATCGCCTGGGCTTGGATCACGCTGCTGCTCGTCGCGCGCTACGGTCAGACGATGGCCAAGCGGATGCTCGAGATCAAAGTCGTGCGCAGCGACGGCTCGCAAGCATCGCTCGGCCGAATCTTCTGGCTGCGTAACGTCGTGAACGGGCTGCTCGGAATCATCCCGCTCTACAGCCTCATCGACCCGCTGCTGATCTTCGGCGAGCGCAAGCAGTGCATCCACGACCTGATCGCCGACACGATCGTCGTCAAGGCCTGAACGGCTGCCGATGGCGCACGACGTCCTCGATACCGTCGTGGCCGCCGAGACGCCCGAGGGCATCTTGCTCGAGCTGCGTCCCGCCGGCTTGAGCGCGCGGTTCTACGCGTTCCTGCTCGACTGGTTGATTCGGCATCGTGATCGTCTACGCGGCGGCGCTCGTGGCCGTGTTCATGGGCGGCTTCGGCACGGCGTTCCTGGCTGCTCCTTTACTTCCTGCTCGAGTGGTTCTATCCCGTCGCTTTCGAGCTCGGCCGCTCGGGTGCGACGCCTGGCAAGAGCGTCTTGGGGCTAAAGGTCGTCATGGACAACGGCTTGCCCGTGACGCCGGCGGCCTCGTTCACGCGCAACCTGCTGCGCGTCGCGGACTTCCTGCCGTTCCTGTTCGGCGCTGCCATCGTCTCGATGCTGCTGCGGCAAGACAGCAAGCGCTTGGGCGACCTCGCCGCCGCAACCGTCGTCGTGCATCAGCCGCAGCGCCCGCCGAAGATCAAGCTCGACGACGTCATGCCGGTGACGCCGGTCTTGCCGCTCGCCCCGCGCGACCAAGCCGCGCTCGTCGCGTTGGCCGCGCGTGCGCCGACGTTGACGGCGGAGCGACTCGACGAGCTCGCGGCGATCGCCGCAGCGGTGTCCGGCGACGGCGGCAAGGCCGGCCCGAACGTCACGCGGCGCATCCTCGGCGTCGCGCAGTGGGCGATGGGCAAGCGCGCATGACGCCGCTCGCCTTCGAAGCGCTCTATCGAGCCGAATGGCAGGAGCTCGAGGAGCATCTCGATCGACGTGTTGAAGCGCACGAGCAAGCCGCCGAAAGAGCCGCTTCGCGGCGAACGGATCGCCGCGCTCTACCGGCGCGCGTGCGAGCATCTCGCGCTTGCGCGGGCGCGATCCTATCCCGCGTATCTGCTCGATCGTCTCGACCGCCTGACGGCCGACGCGCATCAGGTCATCTATCAGCAGCGCGAGTTCGGCGCCGCGGCGTTGTGGCGCATCGTGTCGCGCGACTTCCCGCGTGCCGTGCGGGCGGACGCCCGCTACGTCTGGATCGCGACGGCGCTCTTGGCGGTACCGACGCTCGTGCTCGGCGTGCTCGTGTATTTCCAGCCCGGCCTCGTGCTGTCCGTCGTCGACGCCGCGACGGCGGCGCAGTTCGAGCAGATGTACTCGCCTTCCGCGGAGTCGATCGGCCGCACGCGCGACGCGGGCAGCAACTGGATGATGTTCGGCTTCTACATCAGGAACAACGTCGGCATCGCGTTCCAGTGCTTCGCGAGCGGCCTCGCCGCCGGGTTGGGCAGCATCTTCTTTCTCGTCTACAACGGCGCGCTGTTCGGCGCGGTTGCGGGCTATCTGACCGAGCGCGGTCTGGGCGGTACGTTCTACTCGTTCGTCGTGACGCACGGCGCGTTCGAGCTCACGGCCATCGCCCTGTCCGGTGCCGCGGGGCTCAAGCTCGGGCACTCGCTGCTCGCGCCGGGCCGGCGGACGCGCCGCCAGAGTCTCGTCCACGCCGCGAGCGAATGCGTCGTCATCGTCTACGGCGTTACGGCGATGCTGATCGTCGCGGCGGCCGTCGAGGCGTTCTGGTCGTCGGCCGCCTGGATGCCGGACGCCGTGAAGTACGGTGTCGCGGCCGTCTGCTGGATCGGCGTGTTCGCGTATCTCGCGCTGCAGGGCCGCCATGCAGCTTGACGCCCTCGCGCTGCGCATGCGGCCGCGCGCGCCGCTCGAGGCGGCCGATCTCGGCGTGCGTCTGTGCCAAGACGCCGCCCGCTCGGTCTACGCGTGCTACGCCGTCGTCTATCTCCCCGTCGCTGCGCTCGCGCTTGCTGCGTTCGAGATCGCTAGCTGGCTGCCGACGCTGCTCTTGTTCTGGTCCAAGCCGTGGCTCGACCGCACGATACTGTTCGTGCTGTCGCGCGCGGCGTTCGGGCAGGCGACGACGGTCGAGCAGCTCTGGGAAGCGCGGGGGCCGGTGTGGTGGTCGGCAGCTGATCCTGACGTGGACCTGGCGGCGCTTGTCGCCATGGCGCTCGTTCACGCAGCCCGTCTACCAGCTCGAGGGGTTGCCGTTCGGCAAGATTCGGCAGCGCGTCAAGCAAGTGCGGCGCCGCAAGGGCGGCGCTGCGCTGTTGATGATGGTCGCGTTCCTGATGGCGGAGAGCTGCCTCGTCTTCACGGTGCTGTCGTTGCTCATTTGGTTCGCGCCGGGCAATAGCGCTCCGAGCTTGGAGGTCCTGCTGTTCGACCCCTCGGATACCTCGTTCGAGGGAGCAGCGGCAGTCGCCTACGCCGTCGTCGTCGCCTTTCTCGAGCCGTTCTACGTGGCTGCGGGGTTCGCGATGTACCTGAATCGGCGCGCCGAGCTCGAGGCGTGGGACGTGGAGCAGGAGCTGCGCCGTGCGTTTGCGCCTGATCTCCTGCTCGCCGTAGTCGTCGCGCGCGCTGCCGATGACGGGAGTCGCGCAGCCCGATGCCCCGGCGGCCGCGGGCGGCGAAGCGCCGACGCGCGCGGAGGTCCGAAAAGCGCTCGACAAGGTCGCGAACGATCCGAATGTTGCTCCCGAGCGGACCGTCAACATGTTGCGTTGGAAGGAACCGGAGCCCGTCACCGACGAGCCGTGGTGGCGGCGGTGGGCGAACGCCGCGGCCGGCTGGATCGGCGGGTTCTTCGGCTGGATTGCCGAAGCGGGCCGGCTGCTCGTTTGGGTGCTCGCCATTCTCGCCGCCGCGCTGCTCGCGATCTTCATCGTGCGGCTCGTGCGCACGCGCGGCCTACCGCGCGTGCCGAAGGCGTTCGTCGCGCCGAGCCATGTGCGCGATCTCGACATTCGGCCGGAGAGCCTGCCCGACGACGTCGGCGCCGCCGCGCTCGCGCTTTGGCAGCGCGGCGAGCAGCGTGCGGCGCTCGCGTTGCTGTACCGCGGCACGTTGTCGCGCCTCGTGCACGTGCACGCCGTGCCGATCCGCGCGTCGTCGACGGAAGGCGAGTGCCTCGCGCTCGCTCGGCCGCGGCTCGCGGAGCCGAGCGCGCTCTACGCGTCGCGTCTCGTCGAGATTTGGGCCGCGGCCGTCTACGGCGCGCGCGAGCCCGCCGGCCCCGCGGTGCAGGCGCTTGTGCGGCGAGTTCGCCGCGGCACTCGACCGCAAGGGCCGCGCATGAGGCGGCCGAGCGCGCCGACCATCATCTTCGTGGCGCTCGTGCTGCTCGTCGGGGCGTGGATCGTCGTCAACACCGAATGGGGCGAGGTCGAGGTGCCGACGCCGCTGCGCGGCGACGCCGCCACGAACCCGTTCTACGCGGCGCAAAAGCTCGTCGAGAGCGCTCGGCGCGACCAGCGAGCGTTCGCGAGTCGCTCGGCGACACGAGCGGCGATGCCGTCGTCGTGCTGTCGACCTGGGGCTGGGACATCGACCACGCGTCGCCGCGCAGAGCTCGAGCGCTGGGTCGAGGCCGGCGGCCGGCTCGTCGTCGACGCCGCGTTGATCAGCGGCAGCGACGCGTTCGAGGAATGGAGCGGCATCGCGCGCGAGCGCGAGGAGCCCGACCCCGACGAGGAGCCGTTCCAAGCGCCCGAGATCGTCGAGCCGTGCTGGGCGCTCGCCGAGAGTGCCGACGCGCCGGCCGACGACGAGTCCCGCGCCTCCTATGTGGCCTGCAATTTCGACTACGGGTCGTGGCTCGAGACCGACACGCCTCCGCTCTGGGCTTTGAACGACGAAGGTCTCTTGATGGCGGCGCGCGCGGCCGTCGGGCAGGGTAGCGTGACGGTGATCAACGGCGTGCCGTTCGTCTACCGCGAGCTGTTCGAGGGCGATCACGGCGAGCTGCTCGCGGCGGCGACGGACTTGCGCGCGCGGCGATCACGTCGTGTTCATGTCCGAAGACGACGTGCGCGTCGCTGCTCGGAGCTGGTCTGGCGGCACGGCGCGCCCGTCGTCGCGGTGCTGCTGCTCTTCATCGCGCTCGCGCTGTGGCGCGGCGCGATGCGCTTCGGGCCGCTCGTGGCGCCGAGCGAGCGCGCGCGCCGCTCGCTCGCGGAGCAGATCCTCGGCACGGGCCGCTTCGCGGTGCGCGTCGGCGGCGGCGCGGCGCTGCGTCGCGGCGGCGCGGCGCGCGCTGCACGAAGCGGCGATGCGGCGCATCGTCGGCTACGAGCGCCTGACCGGCGCCGACGCAGGCGGAAGCCGTCGCGGGGCTCGCCGGCGTCGACGCTCGCGAGCTCGCCGCCGCGCTCGATCCTGAGCAGAATGCGCGCCCGCTCGAGCTGCGCGCCAAGCTCGCGCTGCTCGAGGCGGCGCGTCGTGAACTCGTCTCAAGGAGCCAATGGTCGAAGCATGGAAAACGAATCTGATCTCACGACACGCGCGGCCGAGCTGCTCGAGCAGCTGCAGGCGGCGCGATCGGCCAAGCGATGGTCGGCCAGAACGCCGTCATCGAGCAGGTCGTCGCGGCGCTCGCGGCCTCGGGCCACGTGCTCATCGAAGGCGTGCCGGGCCTGGGCAAGACGCTGCTCGTGCGCGCGCTCGCGAAGGCGTTGTCGCTCGGGCACGGGCGCGTGCAGTTCACGCCCGACATGATGCCGTCCGACATCACGGGCCACGCCGTGCTCGACCCGAGCACGCGCGAGCTGCGCATCGTGCGCGGCCCCGTGTTCACGCACGTGCTGCTCGCCGACGAGATCAATCGCGCGCCGGCGAAGACGCAGAGCGCGCTGCTCGAGGTCATGCAGGAGTACCAGGTGACGCTCGAGGGCCAGACGCTGCCGCTGCCGAAGCCGTTCATGGTGCTCGCGACGCAGAACCCCGTCGAAACCGAAGGCACGTATCCGCTGCCCGAGGCGCAGCTCGACCGGTTCCTGTTCAAGATCGAGATCGGCTACCCGACGCTGGCCGAAGAGGTCGGCGTCGTCGTGCGCGCGACGACGGACCAGGCCGGCGACGAGCTGCCGCTCGGCGGCGTGGCGCCGGTGCTCGACGAGCGCCTCGTCGTCGAGTCTGCAGCGGCTCGTCGCGCGCCAGCGCGTCGACGAGCAGGTCGTCGACTACGCCGTGCGCATCGTGCGCGCGACGCGCGAGTGGCCGGGCTTGGCGCTCGGCGCGGGCTCGCGCGGCGCGCTCGCGCTCGTGCGCGGCGCGCGCGCCGTCGCGCTGATGGACGGGCGCAACTTCGTGACGCCGGACGACGTCAAGAGCATCGCGCTGCCGGCGCTGCGGCATCGCGTCGCGCTTGCGCCGGACGCCTCGCTCGAAGGCCGCACGCCGAACGACCTGCTCGCGGCCGTCATCGACAGCGTGGCGGCGCCGCGGACTTGAACGGCGTATCCCGAATGCGTGCGGCACCGAGTCGCAAGCTGCTCTGGCTGCTCGCCTGCATCGGCGTCGCGGCGCTTGCCGCGCTGCTCGGCCGGCGCGGCGCAGCCGCTCGTATCGCTCGCGACGCTGCCGTTGCGGTGCTCGTGCTGCTGGCTGCGGCGGACGCCGACTACGTGCTGTCGCGCCGCGCGCTGGCGGGCTTCGAATGTGCGCTTCACGCGGCGGTTGCCGGCGGCGTTCGCGATCGGCGTCGAGCGGCCCGTCCGCGTGGCATTCGAGCACGACGGCGCGCACGAATGGACGTTGCGACGCTTTACGACCACGTCGACTCCGAGCGTCACGGCGACGGGCCTGCCGTCAGGCGCTCGCGCTGCGACAGGCAAGCGCGTCGAGGCGGAGTACCGCGTGACGCCGACGCGGCGCGGCGAGATCACGTTCGCGCCGGCGGAGCTGCGCGTGCGCTCGCGTGCTCGGGTTCTGCGAGCTGCGCGTGCGCTCGGGCGCAGCCGAGACGCGGCGCGTGTATCCCGATTTCGCCGAGATCGCGCGCTACGCCTGGCTCGCGGGCGACCGGCGCCTCCAGGAGATCGGCATCAAGACGTTTCAGCAGCGCGGCGAAGGCACGGACTTCAAGCAGCTCGCCGAGTACCGCCACGGCGACTCGGTCCGCCACATCGACTGGAAGGCGACGCTGCGGCTCGAACAAGCCGATCGTGCGCGAGTTCCAGGACGAGCGCGATCAGCGCGTCATGCTGCTCATCGACTGCGGCCGCCGCATGCGCGCCGACGATCGGCGCGGCGCCGTCGGCACGGCGCACTTCGACCAGGTGCTGAACGCCGTGATGCTGCTCTCGTACGTCGCGCTCGCGCAGGGCGACGCCGTCGGCGCATTGACGTTCGGCACGCCGGCCGGAGACGAGCGCCTGTTCGCGCCGCGCAAAGGCGCGCACATCGCTGAACGCGTTGATGGGCGAGCTCTACGGCGTGCAGCCGACGCCGAGCCACTCGGACTACGTCGCCGCCGCGCAGGACCTGCTGCGCCGCCAGAGCAAGCGCGCGCTCGTCATCGTCATCACGAACTTCCGCGATGAGGACGGCAGCGAGCTCGGTCTCGCGCTGAAGCTGCTGCGCCAGCGGCACCTCGTGCTGCTCGCGAGCGTGCGCGAGCGCATCGTCGGCGAGCTGATCGCGCAGCCGCTCTCGTCGGGCAATGCAGCGCTCGACGTCGCGAGCGCGCAGCTCTACGAGCAAGCGCGCCGCGACGCGTTTCGGCGTCTCGCCGCGCGCGACGCGTTGATGGTCGACGCCGAACCCGAGCGGCTCGGCATCGAGCTCGTCAACCGCTATCACGCCGTCAAGCGCGCCGGGATGATCTGAGCCGGGCCTCGGGTCTAGGCCGTCGGAAGCATGACGTGGAACGTGGCGCCGTTCTCACCGCCATCCGCCCAAATTTGGCCGGCGTGGGCTTCGACGATCGAGCGCGCAATCGCCAATCCTAAGCCGAGGCCCTCGTTCTTCGTCGTGAAGAACGGCTCGAAGAGCTTCGGCAGGTGAGCGGCGGAAACACCGTGGCCGGTGTCGCTGACGGAGACGTCGATGGCGCGATGGTCCAAGCGTGTTTTCAGCACTGCCCGTCGCGCGCCGGCAGCGGAGCCGTCCATTGCCTCCATCGCATTCAGCACGAGACTGAGCAGCACCTGCTGGATGCAGACGCGATCGGCTCGGACTTGCGGCAAGCCGGGCTCGAGCTCCACGCTCAGCGTCACTTGGCGTCGCCGCGCGTCCCCCTCGACGAGCCGTAGCGTCTCGTGGACGAGCGAGTTCAGGTCGAGGGGCTGAAGCGTCAGAGGTTTCTTGCGAGCGAGTGTGCGAAGGCGCTCGATCACTTCGCCGGCCAGAACGCCTTCGGTCGTGATGTCGTCGAAGATCTCGCGCAGCTCCGTCGAATTCGGATGGCCGGATGACTGCGACAACATTCGATGGCCAGCGCCCGCATTGGCGAGGATCGCCGTCAGCGGTTGTTTCACTTCGTGAGTGATCGAAGCGACGAGCTGGCCCACGAGCGCGAGCCGTGAGACATGCGTGAGATCTGCTCGAACCGCGCGCAACTCCTCTTCGGCATTTTTGAGCTCGGTGACGTCGCGGCAACAGTAGAGCACGGTCCCGCCCTGGATCGAGACGGCCTTGACGTGAACCAAGATCGTGCGCGCCTCGCCGGACTTGACCGTCACCTGGCGCTCGATGTTGCGGATCTCGCCGCGCGCGGCGAGGTCCGCGCGATCGAACAGCGTGTCTCCGAGGAGCTTGCTCATGCGCTCGAGCGCTCTCACCTCGTACGGTGAGTAGCCGAAGATGACGTCGACGTTCGGGCAAACGAAGGTGAAACGGTCGTCGTCGTCGGTCAAGAAAACGGCGTCGGAAATGTTCCTCAGCGTCGCCCGATGCAGCTCCTCGGAATCGCGCAACTGCTGATAGGCGAGCTCGCGGCCCCCGTTGGTCTTGTCTGGCATGCGCGGCCTACCAAATCCTCACGCGGTTTTCGGGCGCGAGGTACTGCGCGTCGCCTTCCGTGACGCCGAAGGCGGCGTACCACGCATCCATGTTGCGCTCGGGGATGGAGCCGCGCGCGGCCGCCGGGGAGTGCGGGTCGGTCAGCATCTGATTGCGCAGCGCATCGTCGCGCTGGATGGCGCGCCAGACCTGCGCATGCGCCATGAAGAAGCGCTGGTCGGCGGTGAAGCCGTCGATGACGGGCGCTTCGCTACGCCCAAGCGAAAGCTTGTACGCCGTGTACGCCATCTCGAGGCCGCCGAGGTCGCCGATGTTCTCGCCCATCGTGAAGTTGCCGTTCACGCAGGCGCCTTCGATGCGGGCAGAACGCGTTGTACTGATCCGCGAATCTTGCAATCGACGCGGTGAACCTCTCGTTGGTCTCGGGTGTCCACCAGTTGCGGATCTTGCCGGTCTCGTCGTACTGGCGGCCTTGGTCGTCGTAGCCGTGGCCGATCTCGTGACCGATGACGGCGCCGATGGCGCCGTAGTTCACGGCCGCGTCGGCGTACGGATCGAAGAACGGCGGCTGAAGGATCGCGGCTGGGAACGTGATCTGGTTGACGAGCGGGTTGTAGTACGCGTTGACCGTCTGTGGGTTCATGCCCCACTCGTCGCGGTCGACGGGCTCGTCGAGCCGTGCGACTTGGCGGTTCCACTCGAACTTGGTGCCATTGCGGGCGTTCTCGAAGAGCTTGCCCTGTTCGACGGTATAGGCCGAATAGTCGCGCCATTTCACGGGATAGCCGATGCGCGGATCGAAGGTGGCGAGCTTCTTCTCGGCCTCCGCGCGCGTGGCGTCGTCCATCCACGCAAGCGTCTTCAGCCGCTGGCTCATCGCCGCGACGAGATTGGCGACGAGCTCGTCCATCTTGGCTTTGTAATCCGGCGGGAAGTACTTCGCGACGTAGACCTCGCCGACGCCCTCGCCGATGAGGTTGTCGAGGAGCTCGCACGCCTCGCTTCCAGCGATCGCGCTGCACCTCGACGCCCGCGAGCGTCCGGCGATAGAAATCGAAGCTCGCCTCGTCGAACGCTTTGGGCAGGTTGCTCGCATAATCGCTCGCGAGATGGAACGCGAGGTACTTCTTCCACGCGTCGACAGGCTGCGTGTCGAGCAGTGCGGCGCCGTCGCGCAGAGCCGAGGTCTCCCTGACGATGAAATTCTGCACGCTTCCCAAGCCCACGACGGGCAGCAAGACGTCCCAGTCGACGGCCGGGATCGTCGCCTCGAGGCCGGCGCGGTCGACGGGATTGTTCGTCGCCTGCACGTCGCGCCGGCGTTCGGGCGACCAGTGCACGGTGGCCAGCTGCGTCTCCAGCGCCACGACGGTGTCGGCGCTCTGCGCGGGGCTTCCGTCCCCGACGAGCTCGAAGATTTTCGTGACGTAGGCCTTATACGCGCTGCGGTACGCGTCGAACGTGGCGCCCTCGTTCAAGTAGTAATCGCGCACGGGCATGCCGAGCCCGCCCTGCGTGAAGCCGACGACGTAGCGCGTCGGGTCGGCCGGGTCGGGTGAGATATACACGCCGATCGGACCCGCATAGTCGATGTTGCCCATCAGCCTGAGGATGTCGGTCTTGGTTCGCGCGGCGGCGATGGCATCGAGATCGGCTTTGAGCGGCTCGATACCGCGCGCCTCGATCGCGGCTTCGTCCATCCAGGAGGCGTAGAGGTCGGCGACCTTCTGCTGCACCGAGCCGGCGGCGGCCGGCGTTGCGGCGAGCTCGTCGAGCAGAGTGCGCACGTCGACCTCGGATTTGTCGCGCAGCTCATCGAAGGCGCCGTAGCGCGCCTTGTCGGCCGGCATCGGAAACGTGGAGACCCATGTGCCGTTGACGTAGCGGTAGAAGTCGTCGCCGGGCTTCACGGAGGTGTCCATCGCCGCAAGGTCGATGCCGAACGTGCCGATGGCCGGTTTGGGCGCCGCAGGCGGTGCGGCAGCCTGCTCGGCGCCGCAGGCGACGAGCAGCGTGGTTGCGCCGAGCAGGAGAGACAGTCTCATGATTTCACCTCTGTTAGTTCGCGAGACGCCCGCTCACGTACGCGGCGACGTCGCGGATCTCGACCGCCGTCAATGTGCCGTTGAATGCAGGCATTGCATTGCGGCCTTCGCTGACGACTTGCAGCACGACGGCCGCATTCTTCATCGCCTGCAACGTCGGCCCGCCGCCGTGGCCGCCTTCGCCTTGCTCGCCGTGGCACGCGAGGCAGGCGGTCGTGTAGACCGTCGCGCCGGCGTCGGTGTTCCCGGGTGCCGTCGCGCCGGGCGCGAACGTCATCAGCGAGCCGGCCGGCGGCACGGGCTCGAGCGCGCCGTCCAGGCCGAAGAGCCATACGCTGTCGCCGCGCGCGGAGCCGGCGAACGTGTTGCCCGCGGAATACGCGACGACGTACTGCTTGCCGTTCCACTCGAACGAAGTCGCAGGCGAGTTCATGCCCGCGCCCGTCTGGAACTCCCAGAGCTTCGCGCCGTCGCTCGAATTCAGTGCCGTGAGCCGGCCGTCGTTGCGGCCGACGAACACGAGCCCGCCGCCCGTCGCGAGCGAGCCGCTGTAGCACGGGCTCGGCCAATGCTGCTGCCAGGCGAGCTTGTTCGTGCGCACGTCGACGGCCGCGAACACGCCGAGCGACGTCATGTGGAAGCCGCCGATGCCGCCCGCGATGTAGCCCGCGCCCTCGGCCGGCCGCTCGGCCGTGACTTCCTGCGCGAGGTACGACCAAATGCGATCGCCCGCGCACACGATATAAGTAGCCGCTCGCGGGATCGTACGAGCTCGGCGGCCAGTTCACGCCGCCCGGCGGGCCGGGCTTCATCAGCACCGGCGTCGTCCAGAACGGCGTGAAGATCTTGCCGCCGTTGACGAGCGTCGTGCCCTCGGGCGCGAGGTCGATCTGCTGCGGAACGAACGCATCGCCGCGCGGGTACGGCTGCGTCGCGGCCGTGCCTTGCCGCGGCTCCTGCGGCACGGGCCGCTCGTCGATGCCGACGAGCGGCGTGCCGTTCGTGCGATCGAGCACGTAGACCCAGCCCGTCTTGCCGGCGTGCGCGAGGCCCTTGCGCGTCACGCCGTTCATCTCGATGTCGAACAGCGTGACCGGCGACGCGGCGTCGTAGTCCCAGATGTCGTGATGGACTTCTTGAAAGTGCCAGCGATACGCGCCCGTCTTCGCGTCGACGGCGACGACGGACGTCGAGAACAAGTTGTCGCCGACGCGAATCGAGCCGTTGTAATCGGGCCCCGGATTGCCCGTCGCGAAATAGACGAGCCCGAGCTCGGGGTCGACGGCCGGCGTGTTCCACACGGGCGCGGCGCCGTCCATCCAGATCTCGTTGTCCTGCGGCCACGTGTCGTGTCCGACCTCGCCGGGCCCCGGAATCGTATAGAACGTCCAGACGAGCTTGCCGTCGCGCGCGTCGAACGCTTTGACGCGGCCGCGGATGCCGCGCTCGCCGCCGGCGAAGCCCGTGTAGACGAGGCCGTCGAAGTAGAGCGGGGCGCTCGTGATCGAGAAGCCTTCTTGCCAGCGTTCGGCTTGCACGGACCACGCGACGCGGCCGGTGCGCTGATCGAGCGCGACGAGCTTGCCGTCGAGCTGGCCGACGTAGACCTTGCCGTCGCCCAAGCCTAAGCCGCGGCTCGTCCAGCCGCAGCAGACGGCGTTGTTCTTGGGATCGAGATTCGCGCGGTATTCCCAGAGAATCTCGCCGCTCTCGACGGAGACGGCGAACGCGTCGTTCGCCCCGGTCACGACGTAGATGACGCCCTCGTGCACGAGCGGCTGCGCTTCACCGGAGTATTGCGCGCCGAGCCCCGAGCCGCGCAAGTGCGTGCGCCAAACGCCCTTCAGGCTCGCCACGTTGTCGCGATCGATCTGCGTCAACGGCGAGTAGCGGCGGTTGTACCAATCGCCGCCGTTCGTCGGCCAACCCGTCGTCGGCGCGGCGACGAGGTCCGTGCCCGCGTAGGCCGGCGCGCGGCGAGTCGTCTGAGCGGCCGCGCTCGCCGCAAACGCGACGACCGCCGCGGCCATGAATGATGTGGACGTCTTCAGGGCACACCCTTTCGCAACCCTTTCGCCGCGAGATTGTGCCACGAGATGCGGCATTGACACCGCCCCGCCGCCCGGTGGACAGTTCCGCGCGTCGTTCGCCCAGGGAATCTCGAGATGACCGTCCCCGTTTACAAGCGGCCCCAGACACTGCGGGCACTCGCCAACTTCATCTTTTGGACGCGCTGGCTCCAGGCGCCGCTCTACGTAGGCTTGATCGTCGCGCAGGGAGTCTACGTCTAC
Source organism: uncultured Gammaproteobacteria bacterium (assembly GCA_963714705.1). Lineage (GTDB taxonomy): Bacteria > Pseudomonadota > Gammaproteobacteria > Steroidobacterales > Rariloculaceae > FEN-1219. The sequence goes on along the minus strand of CAVQPJ010000013.1, from coordinate 205,844 downwards.
CACTTCTGGGTGGAGCTCGTGCACCTCGTCGAAGCGATGATGGGTAACGAGGAAGCACTGACGATCCTCATCGAGAGCGTCGGCTACCAGGGAGTGCCCGAGTTCAACGAGACAGTGATCATGCTCGTCGTGCTCGCGCTGATCGACGTCGTCATGATCTCGAACCTGCTGATCATGGTCATCGTCGGCGGTTACGAGACCTTCGTGTCGCGCCTCGAGCTCGGCGGGCACCCGGACCAACCCGAGTGGCTATCCTCGGTCAACGCGTCCGTGCTCAAGGTCAAGCTGGCGACCGCGATCATCGGCATCTCGTCGATTCATCTGCTGAAGACGTTCATCAGCGCCGACTTCTACTCGGAGAAGGTTCTGCTCTGGCAGACCGTGATCCACTTGGCGTTCCTTCTGTCGGCGATGGCGATTGCCTTGTGTGATCGCATCTTGCCGCACGCCGATGCGGCGGCCGAGCGGCACTAGGCACTGACGGGTCGGGCTACCTCGGCGCGGCGGCCGGCGCGAGTGTGCCGTCGAGCGCGAACAGCCAGACGCTGTCGCCCTTGGCCGACCCCGCGAACAGATTACCGGCCGAGAACGCGACGACGTACTGCTTGCCCAAGTGCGCGAAGACGCTGACGGGCGCGTTCATGCCGGCGCCCGTTTGGAATTCCCACAGCTTCTTGCCGTCGCTCGAGTCGAGCGCCGTCAGCCGGCCGTCGTTGCGGCCGACGAACACGAGCCCGCCTGCCGTCGCCGTCGCGCCGCTGTAGCACATGTTGGCCCAATGTTGCTGCCAGACGATCGTGTTCGTGCGCAGGTCCATCGCCGTGAACGTGCCGTAGGCCGGCAGCGGATTCGTGCCGAACGCCCCGCCGACGTAATACTCGCCGGCCGGCGGCCGCTCGGTGCCGAGCTCGGCGGCGAGGTATGAGCTTGCGGCATCGCTGGCGCACACATACAGATAGCCGGTTGCCGGGTCGTACGCGCTCGGCGGCCAATTTGCGCCGCCCAGGATGCCAGGCTTCGCGATGATGTAGTCGGTCCAGTACGGCGTAAAGATGCGGCCGCCGTTGACGAGCGGATAGCCTTCGGGCGCGATGTCGAGATGCTGCGGCACGAACGAGTCGCCGCGCGGGTAGGGTTGCGTCGCGGCCGTCGCTTGGCGCGGGTCCTGCGGCACGGGCTTCTCGTCGATCCCGATCAGCGGCGTACCGTCGGTGCGGTCGAGAATGTAAACCCAGCCCGTCTTGCTCGGCTGCGCCAAGCCCTTGCGCAAACGACCGTCGTATTCCAAGTCGAACAGCACCACGGGACTCGGGCCGTCGAAATCCCAAATGTCGTGATGGACCTGCTGGAAGTGCCAGCGGTACTCGCCGCTACGCGCATCGACGGCGACGATCGACGACGTGTAGAGGTTGTCGCCGGCGCGCACGGCGCCGTTGAAATCGGGCCCGGGATTACCCGTCGAGAAGTAGATGAGCCCCAGCTCGGGATCGACGGCCGGCGTGTGCCAAACCGTGCCGCCGCCGTGCTGCCAGACCTCGTTGTCCTGCGGCCACGTTTCGTTGCCGGGCTCGCCGCGGTCCGGAATCGTATAGAACGTCCAGAGTAGCTCGCCGCTCGCCGCGTCGAACGCTTTGACGCGGCCGCGCACGCCGAGCTCGGCGCCCGAGAAGCCCGTGATGAGGAGGCCGTCGTAGTAGAGCGGCGCGCTCGTCAGCGAGAAGCCGTCTTGCCAGCGCTCGGCTTGCACGGTCCACGCGACGCTGCCCGTCTTCGCGTCGAGCGCGACGAGCTGCCCGTCGAGCCTTCCCAAGAAAATGCGGCCGTTGCCGTGCGCGACGCCGCGGCTCGTCCAGCCGCAGCAGACGACATCGATCGCGGGATCGAGCCCCGACTTGTACGACCAGAGAATCGCGCCCGTTGCGACGTCGAGCGCGAACAAATCGCTGGCGCCCGTCGGCACGTAGATGACGCCGTCGACGACGAGCGGCTGCGCCTCGCCGGAATACTGCGGCCCGACTCCGGAGCCGTCGAGCTGCGTGCGCCACACGCCTTTCAGACTCGCGACGTTACTGCGATCGATCTCCGTCAGCGGCGAGTAACGTTGGTTGTACAAGTTGCCGCCGTTCGTCGGCCAGCCGACGGCGGGCGCCGGCACGAGCGACGTGTCGGGCGGCTCGCACGCCGCGAGCGCCAGAGTTGCAGCGACGATCGTAACGATGCGGAGCGGCGCCACGTTGTTCTCCGTTTTCAACGCTGAGGACCGGTCGACTAGTCGTGCGGCAACACCGTCGCGACGTAGGCTGCGACGTCGCGAATCTGCTCCGGCGTCAGCGTCGCGCCCAGCGGCGGCATCGTGTTGCGCCCCTCGCTGACGATCTGCACGATCAAGTCCGCATTGGTCGCGGCAGTCAGCACCTTGCCGCCGCCGTGGCCGCCTTCGCCCTGCTCGCCGTGACAGAACACGCAGGCGGTCTCATAGACGGTCTTGCCGCCGGCGGGATCCGCCGTGCCTTCAGCCTCACGCGTGAACAGCATCGCGGCGCCCGGCGGCGGCGAAGGCGGCAACGTGCCGTCGAGCCCGAACAGCCAGACGCTGTCGCCTTTCGGCGAGCCCGCGAACAAGTTGCCCGCCGAATACGCGACGACGTACTGCTTGCCGCCGTGCTCGAAGATGCTGACGGGCGCGTTCATCCCGGCGCCGGTTTGGAATTCCCAGAGCTTCTTGCCGTCGCGCGCGTCGAGCGCCGTCAGCCGGCCGTCGTTGCGCCCGACGAACGTGAGCCCGCCGGCCGTCGTCGTCGAGCCGCTGTAGCACGCATCGCTCCATTGCTGGTGCCAGACGAGGGTGTTCGTGCGCATGTCGAGCGCCGCGAAGACGCCGAAGTTCGGTAGCCCCGACGCGCCGAAGATGCCGGCCACGTAGCGCTCGCCGGCCGGCGGCCGCTCTGGCGTCAGTGCGTCGGCACGAAACACGCCGATGCGGTCTTGCGCGCAGACGTAAAGATAGCCCGTCGCCGGATCGTAGGAGCTCGGAGGCCAGTTCGCGCCGCCGCTGAACGCGGGCTTGATCGGCACTTGGGCGTCTGTCCAAAACGGAGTGAAGATCTTCCCGCCGTTGACGAGCGTGAAGCCTTCGGGCGCGATCGCGAGCGATTGCGGCACGAACGCATCGCCGCGCGGGTAAGGCTGCGTGGCCGCCGTCGCCTGCCGCGGCTCTTGCGGCACGGGGCGCTCGTCGATACCGACGAGGGGCGTGCCGTTGGTGCGATCGAGAATGTAGACCCAACCCGTCTTGCTCGGCTGCGCAATGCCTTTGCGCAGCGTTCCGTTCAGCTCGAGATCGAAGAGCACGACGGGGCTCGGGCCGTCGTAGTCCCAGATGTCGTGATGGACTTGCTGGAAGTGCCACCGATAGCGGCCCGTCTTCGCGTCGACGGCGACGATCGACGCCGAGAACAGGTTGTCGCCGGCGCGCACGCCGCCGTTGTAGTCGGGGCCGGGATTGCCCGTCGAGAAGAAGATGAGCCCGAGCTCGGGGTCGACAGCCGGCGTCTGCCAGACCGACGCGCCGCCGTGCATCCAGAGATCGTTGTCTTGCGGCCAGGTTTCATGACCGACTTCGCCCGGCCCCGGAATCGTATAGAACGTCCAGGCGAGCTTGCCGTTGCGCGCGTCGAAGGCTTTGACGCGCCCGCGGATCCCGTACTCGGCGCCCGCAAAGCCCGTGATCACGAGGCCGTCGTAGTAGAGCGGTGCGCTCGTGATCGTCAGGCCGTCCTGCCAACGCTCCGCCTGCACGGACCAGGCGACTTTGCCCGTCTTCTGGTCGAGCGCGACGAGCTTGCCGTCGAGTTGTCCGACGAACACCTTGCCGTCGCCGAAGCCCACGCCGCGGCTTGTCCAGCCGCAGCAGACGACGTCGTTCGCGTCGTCGAGGTTCGCTTCGTACGACCAGAGGATCGCGCCGCTGTCGACGTCGATCGCGAACACGTCGTCCGCGCCCGTGACGATGTAGACGACGCCGTCGTAGACGATCGGCTGCGCTTCGCCGGAGTATCTTGCGCCGACGCCGGAGCCGCCAAGCCGTGTGCGCCACACGCCTTTTAGATTCGCGACGTTGCTGCGATCGATCGCCGTGAGCGGCGAGTAGCGCTGGTTGTACCAGTTGCCGCCGTTCGTGGGCCAATCCGCGGTCGGGGCCGCGACGAGCGCATCGCCTTTGAACGCCGGAGCCCGGTCGGCCTGCGGCCTCGATTGCGCCTGCGCAGCCGACGCCAGGCCGACAGCCAGCAGCGCGGCCGTCGAACAGCCGATCCTTTGGCAGGTCTTCGTCATCGCCAGCTCCCCCCGAAGCCAGTTCGAGCGCGACTATTTCTTCGTGCCTTTGAAGTGCTCGATCCCGGGCTTGAACGTCTTGTCGTCGAGGAACGCCTTCATCGCGCTCGCGCGGTTGTCGCTCGCGCCGAAGAACAGCGCTTCGCCCATCTTCGCGTACAAGTAGTCCGCCGACGCATCCCAGTCCATGTAGCGCATGCGCTTCATCGCGATCTTGATGCCGCGCAGCACGGCTTGGTTCTTCGTGAGCAGCATGCGCGCGACCTCTTCGGTCCGCTTCTTGAGCTTCTTGCGCGGCACGGATTCGTTGACGAGACCCATGTCGGCGGCCTTCTTGCCTTTGAACGGCTCGCCCGTCATCGCGTAGAAGAGGGCATTGCGCAGCCCGATCGTCTCCGACGTCGCCTTCGTGACGTTACCGGCCGGGATGATTCCCCAGTTGACCTCCGACAAGCCGAACGTCGCCTCGTCTGCCGCGATCGCGAGATCGCACGCGACCATCGGCGTGAACGCGCCGCCGAAGCACCAGCCGTTGACCATCGCGATCGTCGGCTTCGGGTAATCGCGTAAGCGGCGCCACTGCCATTCCTCGGCCGTGCGCCGCACCTTCAAGATCATGTCGGGCTTGCCGTCGGTCTCGCGGAAGTACTCCTTGAGATCCATGCCGGCAGCGAACGAATCGCCGGCGCCCGTCAGCACGAAGACCCCGCAGCGTTCGTCGGTCGCGAGCGCGTCGACGGTGTCGCGCATCTCGGCGTTGAGCTTCGGGCTCATCGCGTTGCGCTTGTCGGGGCGGTTCAACGTCACCCACGCAATACCGTCGTCGAAATCGACGAGCACGGTCTTGCCCCAGGGTTCCTTCTTGCGGGCCATGCGGAATCTCCTAAAAAGAGTCGTTTTCTGCGGCGTAAACCGGTGTTGTTATCTGGTTGCCGGGGGTGCCGCTGTGGGCTTAAAGTCCACGAGTTGCCTACACCCAGGTTCGGCGGGCAGTTTATCAAGGAGTTCGCGCGATGGCTTACGACTTGTTGGGAAAGAACTTCGTGCCCCCCGACGTGCACGGCAAGGTCACCGGCAAGGCCAAGTACGCGGAGGATTTCCGCGCCGAAGGCATGGTGTTCTGCAAGCTCCTGCTGTCGCCGATGCCGCATGCGCGCGTGCGCAGCCTCGACACGGCCGCGGCGCTCGCGCTGCCCGGCGTGCTAGGCATTCTGACGGCCGCCGACGTTCCGGCGCTGCCGGCGCCGGCCGAGCCCATTTTGACCAACGAGCCGATGTGGATCGGCCAGCCGATCCTCGCCGTCGCGGCCGAGTCCGAGACGATCGCGCAAGACGCCATCGATCTGATCAAGGTCGATTTCGAAGAGCTGCCGTTTACCGTCGATCCGCTCCAGAGCCTGTTCCCCGGCGGCCCCGATGCACGCTCCGACGGCAACGCCGTCGACAACCGCCTGATCGGCCCGCCGCAGTTGAAGCAGGTCAAGTGGACTGCCGGGGACTTCGCGAGCGCCGGTGATGACAAGCTGCCGACGGGTGAGCCGCTGGTCGAATGGTCGTACGGCGACCTCGACGCGGGGTTCGCGAAAGCCAAGCTCGTGCTCGACGAGACGTTCGTGACGGCCGGGATGTCGCATCACTCGATGGAGCCGCGCTCCGCGATGGCCTATTGGGAGAACGGCAAGTGTTTCGTCCACGGCTCGACGCAGAGCCAGAGCTTCGTCGTTCCGGGGCTCGCGAACCTGATCGGCATTACCCCGAACGACCTCGTCTACATCGCCGAGACGTGCGGCGGCGGCTTCGGCTCGAAGGGCACCGAATATCCCGTCATGTCGATTCCGGCGCACATGTCGAAGAAGATCGGCCGGCCCGTGATGCTGCGCATCACGCGCGCCGAGGAGTACTTCTTCGGCTACGCGCGCACGGGCTTCCAGGGCCGCATCCGCATGGGCTTCGACGAGCGCGGCAGAGTCACGGCCGCCGATCTCTACGTCGTGCAGGAGAACGGTGCGACGGCGGGCTTCCCGGACTGGCCGTCGTCCGGCGAGACCGTCTCGATCCTCTATCAGCCGGGGGCGATGCGCTTCCGCGGCATGTGCGTCATGACGAATACGGTGCCGCGCTCGGCGCAGCGCGGGCCCGGCCACAACCAGACCGTCTCGGCCATCGAGCCGCTGATCGACAAGGCTGCGAAGCAGCTCGGAATCGACAGGCTCGCGATTCGCCGCTTGAACGGCCCGCGCATGGACGCGAAGGTCGGCGAGACTCAAGGCCCCGTCACGAGTTGCTATCTACAGGAAGCGTTCGACAAAGCGGCCGCGCTCTTCAATTATCCCGAGCGCGCCGCCCGCAGCGGCCGGCGCAACGGCACGAAGGTTACGGGCATCGGCGTCGGCCAGGCGTTCCACCCGGCCGGCTTCGCGGGCTTCGACGGCCTCGTGCGCATCACGACGGACGGCAAGCTGCATTTGCACAGCGGCGTCGGCAATCTCGGCACCTACTCGCATACAGGCACCTCGCGGATTGCCGCCGAGGTGCTCAAAGCGAACTGGGACAACTGCATCGTCGAGCGCGGCGACACGCGCAAGGGCTTGCCGTGGAACATCGGCCAGTTCGGCAGCAACACGTCGTTCACGATGGCGCGTACGAACTATGTTGCCGCGATGGATGCGCTCGCGAAGCTCAAAGAGATCGCCGCGATGGATTTGGGCGGCGCGCCGGCGGACTACGACGTCGGCGGCGAGCGCGTGTTCTTGAAGAGTGACAACACGAAAGGCCTCACGTACGCGCAAGCCGCGCAGCGCGCGGTCGCCCTCGGCGGCAAGTTCGACGGCCACGAGAATCCCGCCGACATCAACCCGATGACAGCCGCTGCGGCGACCTCGCTCGCCGGCACGGGGTTGATCGGCGTGGCGAAGGACAATCTCGCGATCACGGCCGCGCCCGCGGCGTTCGTCGCCGGCTTCGCCGAGATCGAGCTCGACACGGAGACGGGGGCGTTCGACATCATCGATTACGTCGCGGTCGCCGACTGCGGCACCGTCATCCACCCGATGGGTCTCGCGACGCAGATCAAGGGCGGTGCCGTCATGGGCTTCGGCTTGGCCTCGCTCGAGCGGCACATCTACGACCCGCAAAACGGGTTGCCGGGGGCCGTCGGGTTCTATCAATCGAAGCCCGCGAGCTATCTCGATGTGGCGCGCACGTTCACGACGGACGCCGTCGACTTGCCCGACCCGCAAAGCCCGCTCGGCACGAAGGGCATCGGTGAGCCCGTCATGGGCGCCGGCGCGTCGTCGCTGCTCTGCGCGATCTCGGATGCGCTCGGCGGTCATTACTTCAACCGCGTGCCCGTGACGCGCGATCAGATCGTCAACGCACTTAGCGGTAGGCCGCAGTCGCACAAGCCGCTCCAGGTCAACACGGCCTGAGCGGGGACGGATTTGCAAATCCGTCCCCGCGCTTTCGTTAGTAACTCGCCGTTACAGCCCTTTTCGGTGCTCGCCGGAGCAAATGCACTCCGGCGATGATGCTCCCGCGCTGCCCGCTTGACAGCGCGCTTTTCGCGGGGCGTATCATCGAATGCCAATGCAGGCGGAATCGCTCGAGGTTCTCGAGAAGGCAAGCGTCGCGCCGGCGCAGGCGCGCGCCATCGTGCGTGCCATCGAGATCGAGATCGCGGGAGCCAAGGACACGCTCGCGACGAAGCACGACCTCGCTCAACTCGAGTCGAGGCTGCGGAGTGAGATGAGTGAGATCGAGTCCCGCCTTCGCGTCGAGATCGGTCAGATCGGGGCCCAGCTTCGCACCGAGATCGCCAAGGTGGGTGGCGAGCTCCACGCGGAGATTCACCGCGTTGTGAGCAACTCCAACCGCCAGATGTACATGGCCCTGCTAGGGCACATGGCCATGACTCTCGGCTTCATCTACTTTCTCATCACGCAGCTTCGCTGATTCCGGAATCGTGGGCGCTAGGTACGGTCCCTCACCGGAGGCACTTTGCGCCAACGGGGTGCAGAATCCCTCCGCGGAGGGCGTCGCAACCTTCATATAGACAACCTAAAGCAAGCGTCGCATACTCGCGCCCCATGGCTAGGCAGCCTAAAGGAAGCGACGACGGGAAGCTGAACATCCCGCAGGGCACGCTGGAGCTGCTGATTCTGACCATCGTCCGACGCGAGCCGCTGCACGGCTACGGTATCGCGCAGCGGCTGAAGGCGCTCACGCGAGGGACCTTCGAGATCAATCCCGGCTCGCTGTTTCCCGCGCTGTATGCGCTAGAGCGCGACGGCAAGCTGCGCTGCGAGGAACGGCTCAGCGACAACAATCGCCAGGCGCGCTATTACACGCTCACCGCGAGCGGGCGCACGCAGCTCGAGCGGGAGGAACGGCGCTGGGAGCGGGTCACCGCCGCGATCACCAGCGTGCTGGAAGGCGCGTGACGATCCTTTACCGCATTCGCGCGCTCCTGCGCTGGCTGTTCCGGCGCGCCGAGTTCGAGCGAGCTCTCGACACGGATCTCGAGGACTACATCGAGCGATCGGCCGCCGACAAGATGCGCGCCGGCATGACCGAGGCGGAAGCACGGCGGGCCGCGCGCATCGAGCTCGGCGGCGTCGAGCAAACCAAAGAGAGTGTGCGCGCGAGGCTTTCGTTCGCCGTCATCGACAATACGATCGCGGATCTCGGCTACGCACTGCGAACGTTGAAACGGCAGAAGACGTTCACGACTGTCGCCGTGTTGACGCTCGCGGTCGGTATTGGCGTCAATGTGGCCATCTTCTCGTTGTTTCAGCAGATTCTGCTGCAGCCGCTGCCGGTGCCCGAGCCCGAGCAACTCGTGAACTTGACCGATGGGGGGACGAAGCTGGTTGGGCGGATGACTCCGCAGATGCCGGCGCAGATGCGTCCGTCGGACGGCGGCGAGCTCGCCACGCTGTTCAGCTACCCGATGTTCCGCGATCTCGAGCGCGCACAAGAGCCGTTCGTGGCACTCGCCGCCTACACCTTCCTCGACGCAAGTGTCTCCGCCGGCGAGCAAGCGCGGCTCATGAAGGGTGTCCTCGTTTCGGGAAGCTACTTCTCGTTGCTTGGCCTTCAGCCTGCGCTCGGCCGGCTGCTCGGCCCCGAGGACGACCGCGCCGATGGCGAAGCCGAAGCGGTCGTGTTGAGCCACACGTATTGGCAAAGCGAGTTCGGGGGTGACCCGACCGTGCTCGGTCGCACGCTCATCGTCAACGATGCATCGCTGACCGTCGTCGGCGTGGCGCCACGAGAGTTCCGCGGTACGGCGGTCGGTCCACGGCCGAGCTTTTTCGCGCCGATCACGATCAAGTTCCCCAACGACACCGGCATTCTTGCTCAGCTTTTGTTCCCCAATCACACGAGCCGCGATATGTACTGGGCGCATCTATTTGGGCGCCTCAAACCGGGTGTCACTCGCGAAGCCGCGGCAGCCGCGATCAATACGCTGTATGGAGGGATCCTGCGCGACGTCGAAGCGCCCCTTCTGCTCAACGTCGACGAACAACAGCGCGAGGCGTTTCGCCTGAGAACGCTCGTGCTCGAGCCCGGCGCACGCGGCCAAACCAACAGCGAGATTCTCTCCCCGGCGCGCACGAGCCTTGACATGCTGCTGGCCGTAAGCGGCGTGGTGCTGTTGCTCTGCTGCGCCAACGTGGCAGGGCTCACGCTGCTGCGCGCGGCTGCACGAAGCGGTGAGATGGCGGTGCGCGCGTCGCTGGGGGCGACGCGCGGGCGGCTCGCTTCACTGCAGCTCGCGGAGTCGGTCGTGCTCGCACTGCCGGCGGCCCTTCTCAGCATGCCGGTCGCGTCGCTGGCCTTGCGCGGCGCAAGCCAAGTGCCCGGCATCGCAGCGGCTGCGCCCGACGCGGCCTTGAGCATTCCCGCTACCTTCGTCGCGATCGGAATCGCCGTGGCGTCGGCGCTGGCCGCCGGGCTCCTTCCGGCTCGAGGCCTGGGGCGCACCGGGCCCGGGAAGGCGCTGCAGGCCTCCGGTGCGAGGCAAACGACGACCAAGGGGCTCGCGCGCTTCCGTGCCGCGCTCGCAACGGCACAGGTTGCGTTGTCGATGGCGCTGCTCGCGATGACCGGCGTATTCGCGCAAAGCCTCGCGAACATTGCGCGTCTCGATCTCGGCGTCGACATCGACTCGATCATCATGTTCGAGGCTTCGCGCGGCCCGGACCGGTTCTTGGACTCCGGCTTGTTCGGGCGCGTCGAAGAAGAGCTCGAGGCGATTCCCGGAGTATCCTCGGTAGCCATATCAGGGACGCCTGTGCTCTCCCTCGAGGCAGAGCTCATGCAGGGATTCACCGTCGAGGGTGTCGACGCGGAGTCCGCGCCGGCGTTTCAGAACCGTGTGTCGGCCGATTTCTTTGCGACCTTCGAGGTCGAGCTGCTCGCGGGCCGTACGTTCAACGACACGGACACCGGCTTCACGACGATGATCGTCAACGAGCGCTTCGCCGAGCATTTCAGTCTTGCGCCCGACGAGCTCGTCGGGCGAACCCTCAATGTCGGACCCCTTTTGAAGGCCGAGATCGTAGGCGTGGTCGCAAACCTGAGATCCGGCAAGGTGACGAGCGACATCGTTCCGCAAACCTTCACTCACGTCGCGACCCGGCCCCTTCCAACCGCCAATGGTCGAATCGGCCGTATGTTCACTACCAACGCCACGTTCTACGTTCGCAGTGCTCGGCCCCCGGAAGAGCTCATGAACGCCGTTCGCGAGACGGTCGCTCGCGTCGATCCGAAGATGCCGATCACGAATCTTCAGACGATGGAGCAGCAGTTCCACACCAATGTTGAAATCGAGCGCTTCGTGGCCGGCGCCTCCTCGGCGTTCGCCGTCCTCGCGACCGTGCTCGCCGCGCTCGGTCTCTACGGCGTGCTCACGTTCTCCGTTGCCCAGCGCTCACGCGAGATCGGTTTACGCGTGGCGCTCGGTGCACCGACGAGCCGCATCCGCGGGATGGTGCTGCGCCAGGTCGCGGGAATGGCGGTGATCGGCATCGTGCTCGGCGCGACCGCGGCGGCAATCCTCGGTCGCGCAGCCCAGACCCTGCTGTTCGGCGTCGAGGCGGGGAACCCGCTCATGCTGGCGGCAGCTGCTGTGGTCCTCACCGCCGTCACCCTCGGCGCCGCCTACCTTCCGGCCCGGCGCGCGTCGCGTGTCGATCCGATGACCGTGTTGCGCTACGAGTAGGGCGCCGCCGTCGGCCACGAAGCCCTCACGTGAGGGATCTTGCACTAACGTGGTGCAAAATCCCTCCGCGGAGGTGCGCGAGCGCGGTCAGGGGACGGCGGCGGTACGAGCGCCATCTGAAACATGAAGTCTGCGGGAAATCGTTTGAGGTTACGCCGAACCTGCTCGTTGAGACGCTTGGTCGTAACGCCGTAGAGCGACGCGAGCGACGCATCCAGGATCACGCGGTGGCCACGCACATGGACGATGGCAGAAGTGATTGGCGGGATGCTTGCCACGACGTCCTCGGCCATACGTCAATCTCGCGCCCCCAATATGGGGCGTCGAGCGTAGTTTCCACTCGCTGCGCGAAGTTTCGCTGTCCAACGGGCACGCGGACTGATAAATCCGTCCCCGAACGATGTTAGCGGCTGGCGGCGCGTGCGGCCGCTAGCGTCGCGTTCGCCCTGTCGACGATGTGCGCGCGCACGGCCTCCGCGCCGTCGGCGTCGAGCACGCCCGCGTAACCGGCCATGCCGTTCGCGGCGCGCGCGCCGTCGAGCACGATCGCGGCGAACGCCTCGCGGCTCGCGAGCGCCGGCGAGTACGCAAGGTCCGGGAACAGGCCGCGCCGAAACAGCCCACCCGCGTTGCCGATCACGTCGTGACACAGCGCGCAGTTCGCCTCATATAGGTCGCGGCCGCGCGCGATCTCTTCGGCCGATGCCACCGATTCCGGCGGATTCAACGGCGGCGGCGTGAACGGAGTCGCCGCCGGCAGCTCCGTGCTCGCGCCGCGCCGAAACACGAGCAGGCGCGAGTAGTTCGGCGCGTAGTAGTTGCCGGTCGCGCGGCCTGCGACGACGGCGACGTGCTGCACGCCGTCGAGCTCGAAGCTGATCGGCCCCGCGACGACGCCCGTGTGCACGTCCTGCGACGACCACAGCTCGCGGCCGTCGGCCGCGTCGAAGGCGACGAGCTTGTTGCTCGACCCGCGGAACACGAGCCCGCCGGCCGTCGCGAGCATGCCGGCGGAGGGCCCCTCGATCCGCCAGGCCGCGCGTCTCGCGACGGGGTCCCACGCGAGCGTATACGAGCCGCGCGGCAAGTCGGCCATCGCGTTCGGCCCGAGCGTCGCGCCCGCCGAGAGATCGATGCCGAGATTCGAGACGCGCGGGTTGGGATTGAAGTTGCGATCCGGCGCGTAGACGAGCGCGTTGTCGCTCGCGGAGAGATAGACGAGGCGCGTGAGCGGGCTGTACGCCATCGGGTGCCAGTTGTGCGCGCCTCCCGATGACGGTTGCAGCGCCACGGGGCGCCCCGTTTCGTCGTAACGCGCCGCCGGGTTCTCGATGGGTCGGCCCGTCGCGAGATCGACGCCGCTCGCCCAGTTCACGGCCGCGAACTTGTCGGCCGATAGAAGCTGGCCGGTAGCCGCGTCGAGCACGTAGAAAAAGCCGTTCTTCGGCGCCTGCATGACGACGCGCCGCGGCGCTCCGTCGAACGTGAGATCGGCGACGACGATCGGCTGCGTGGCCGTGTAGTCCCAGCTCTCGCCGGGCGTGGTCTGGTAGTGCCACACGTACGCGCCGTCGTCGGGGCGCAGCGCGACGATCGACGACAAGAACAGATTGTCGCCGCCGCCGGGGCTGCGCAGCCCGCGGTTCCACGGCGAGCCGTTGCCCGTGCCGACATAGAGAAGATCGAGCTCGGGATCGTAGGCCATCGAGTCCCAAACCGTGCCGCCGCCGCCGAGGCGCCACCATTCGCCGTTCCAGGTGCGCGCGGCCGCGGCCATCTGCTCGTTCTCGAAGCCGAGGCTCGGGTCGCCGGGCACCGTGAACCAGCGCCACGCGAGTCCGCCCGACGTGGCGTCGTACGCCGACACGTAGCCGCGCACGCCGTACTCGGCGCCGCCGTTGCCGATGATGACTTTGCCGTTCACGACGCGCGGCGCGCCCGTGATCGTGTAGGCGACGTCGCGCCTGACGAGCGTGTCGGCTTGCCATACGAGCTGGCCCGTCGCAGCGTCGAGCGCCAGCAAGCGGCCGTCGATCGTGCCGACGTACACGCGGCCGTTCCAGACGGCAACGCCGCGATTGACGACGTCGCAGCAGGCGCGGCTGCCCCATTCCCCGGGGACGTCGGCGTCGAAGCTCCAAAGCTCGCCGCCCGTGCGCGCGTCGTACGCTTTGACGTTGCTCCACGCCGTCGTCACGTACAGCACGCCGTCGACGAAGAGCGGCGTCGACTCCTGTGCGCGCGCTACACCGAAGTCGCCGTACCACGCGAGGCCGAGCTCGCCGACGTTGCTCGTGTCTATCTCTGCGAGCGGGCTGAAGCGCTGCTCGCCGTAGGTTCGCCCGTGCGATAGCCACTGGCCGGGCTCGGCGTCGGCAGCGATCAAGCGCTCCGCGGTGACGGCCGCGACGGTGGGCGAGGAAGAGGCGGCGCCGCTCGTCGCGTTCGCCGGATCGTCCGCGCCGCCGCAAGCGGCCAGCGACGCGAGCATGACAATCATGATGGAGCGCGGTGATGCCATCGAACGTCGCTCCCTACTCGAAATTGAACAACCCTTCGTCTTCTTCAGGCCTGCTCATGCCTTGCTCGAAGTACTTCTGCCAGATCGCGTCCCAGGGGCGGCCATACATGTCGGGAATCTCGAGCTCGATCGTTTGCCCAGGGGAGACCGGGGCGTTGTGCCCTTCAACCGAGTAGATGGTCGGCACGCATTCGATGAACGGGTACGGCGTCTCGTCGGAGTCGGTGAAGTCGTTGATCTTGTGCAGGTTCCGCACGATGCGGATCGGCTCGACCAATGCCTCGGAGTCATAGATGATCGACTCGTGGTTCAAGCCGACGAAGGCGCCGGCCGCGCCGCGAATCGGCGTATAGATCTCGATCGACTGGAGCTGGCCCGACCACTCGAACGAGGAGTGCGACTTCCAGGCCTGCACGTTGCTCGTCCAGGTGATCAGTGTGTCACCGTCCCAGAAGCCGATCGTGTCGCCGTACCAGCGCGGCACCGCGGGGCCCAAGCGAGGCACGCCGCCTTTCGCGACGTCCTCCATGTTGAACTCGCGCCCGACATGCACGTTCGTGATGAAGTTGCGCGCCACACCCGCCGTGATCTGCACGAGGTCCGGTGTAGCGATGATGTAGTGTTCCCAGACGGAGAACGGGTAGTAGCGGCGCATGAAGCCTTCGGGCCAGCAAAACGTCGAAGGCCAAATCGCGTTGCCGCGGACTTGGTGGTAGGCCTCCTGAACCGTCCGCTGCTGGTACTTCGGCGTGAGCAGCGAAAGGAGGGTCGTGATCTGGGTGTGCGCGCCCCAGTACCAGGTCTGTTGGTTGCGCGGGCCTGCTACCGGGCGCTCGTAGACGCCGTTCCACTCGACGGTCGGGAAGTCCTTGAAGGTGTAGACGCTCGGGCCGCCGCGGCCCCGCGTCTCCTTCAGCAACGCCTCGTAGTGCTCCTGCGCGGTCGCAAAACCGTACGGACTGACGATGGCTTCACGCGGGTAATCGATGTCGCAATGTCCCCACGGGCCGTCTTCCGTCTTGCCCGTCGTGACGAGCGGATTGGGGGTCAAGATTCCGCGCTGGAACTCGGTCGCCATGGGGCTGTTGCAGCGGAAGTAGCGCGGGTCGTTCCAGAGCGCTTTGTCGGCGTAGAAATCCGTGCTCGTGAAGATGTCCGTCGGCAGCGGCTTGATGCTGGCCGGTAGCTCGCCGGGGCGGAAGCCGTCGAGCTTCTGCTCCCCGCGTGGCGCAAAGGGCCCGCCTACCCAGCCGGGTCCCACTTCCTTCTGATCGTGCACGCTCGCGGCCAACGGCCGGCCGCGGCCGACGCTCTTGAAGCCGATGTCCGGCATGTCCTGGGCCAGAGCCAAGATTGGCGCGGCGATCAGAATGGCGACCATCGTCCACGATGGGATCAGTGCGTTCTTCATAGGAATCCTCGCCTCGATTGAAGACGTTTGCGTAGTTGCCTCATTGCACGATCCGCACGCGCGGCACGTGCGCCGGCGTGAAGCGCAGCGCGAGCTTGCGGCAGAGCACGTAGAACAACGGCGTGAACACGAGCCCGAACACGGTCACGCCGATCATCCCGAAGAACACCCCGACGCCGAGCGCCTGGCGCAGCTCCGCGCCGGGGCCGCTGCCGAACGCGAGCGGGATCACGCCGAAGATGAACGCGGCGGACGTCATGAGGATCGGCCGCAACCGGGTCTTCGCGGCCGCGATGGCGGCGTCGACGGCCGCCATTCCGTGCTCTTCGCCCTGGCGCGCGAACTCGACGATCAGGATCGCGTTCTTCGCCGCGAGGCCGATCAGCACGACCATGCCGATCTGCGTGAGGATATTGTTGTCGAGGCCGCGCAAGTTCACGCCGAGCAGCGCGGCGAGCAGGCACATCGGCACGATGAGGATCACGGCGAGCGGCAACGTGAGACTTTCGTAGAGCGCCGCCAAGAAGATGAACACGAACACGACGCCGAGCGCGAACGCCAGCGCGCCGGCGTCGCCGGACGTTCGCTGCTGGTAGGCGAGGTCGGTCCATTCGAAGTACATGCCCGCCGGCAACGTGTCGCGTGCGATTCGCTCCATCGCGGCGATCGCCTCGCCCGACGAGTAGCCGGGCGCCGTGTCGCCCTGCAGGTCCGCGGCGGGGTAGAGGTTGTAGCGCACGACGCGGTACGGCGCCGTCGCGGGCTTCAACGTCGCGATCGCGTTGATCGGCACCATCGCGCCCGAGGCCGAGCGAGTCTTGAGCTGCCCGACCCATTCCTCGTCTTGCCGATACGCAGCGTCGCCTTGCGCGATCACCTGGAACGTGTGGCCGAGCAAGTTGATGTTGTTGACGTAGACGCCGGCCAGATAAGTCTGCAGCGTCGCGAACACGTTGCGCACGGGCACGCCGAGCATCTCGGCCTTGTCGCGGTCCACCACCGCGTCGAGCATGGGGTTGCGCACGTTGAAGTTGCTGAACGCGAGCCCGATCGCGGGGTCCGCCGTCGCGGCTTCTGCAAGCGCTTGCACGGCGTCCTCGAGCGCGCGGTAGCCGAGCCCGCCGCGGTCCTCGATCATCATGCGGAACCCGCCGGTGTTGCCCATGCCGCGCACGGAGGCGGGGTTCACGATGCGGATCTCGGCGGCCGTGACGTCCGAGAGGCGATTGCGGAGCTCGCCTGTGATCGCGCTCGCGGTGAGGCCTTTCGGCAAGCGCTCCTCGAACGGATCGAACATCGCCCACATCTGGCCCGCGTTCGTCGCCGGGCTGAACGTGACGCTGTCCATGCCGGCGTAGACGGAAGCCGACGACACGCCGGGCGTGCCGAGCACGATCGGAATGACCTGCTGGATGACGGCGTCCGTGCGCGCAAGGCTCGTGCCCGGCGGCATCGTGACGCCGAGCTGGACATTGCCCTGGTCCTGCGCGGGGATGAAGCCGCGCGGGGTGTCGAGCACGCGCCAGCCGGTCAGCGCGAGCAGGCCGGCGTAGAGCACGCACAGCAGCGCGCCGCGGCGCAGCAGCCCGCCGGTGAGCCGCGCGTACCCGCGGCTCAAGCCCTCGAGCCACGAGTTGGCGCGCTCGCCGAGCTCGTGCAGCCGCGCGCCGACGGCCGTGCGCGCGCGCGTGGCGTCGTGAGGCTTCAGGATCACGGCCGCGAGCGCGGGCGATAAGGTCAACGAGACGAGCAGCGAGATCACGGTCGCGGACGCGATCGTCAAGGCGAACTGCTTGTAGAACTGCCCCGCGATCCCGCCCATGAATGCCGTCGGCACGAACACGGCGACGAGCACGAGCGCGATGCCGATCAGCGCGCCGCCGACCTCGTCCATCGTGAGGTGCGCCGCGTCGCGCGGCGCCATGCCGGCGCGCAAGTGACGTTCCGCGTTCTCGACGACGACGATCGCATCGTCGACGACGATGCCGATGGAGAGCACGAGGCCGAACATCGACAAGTTGTTCAGCGAGAAGCCGAACGCCGACATGACCGAGAGCGTGCCGATCAGCGAGATCGGGATCGCGAGCAGCGGGATGATTGCGGTGCGCCAGCGCTGCAGGAAGAGGACGACGACGATGACGGCGAGGATCATCGCCTCGACGAGCGTCTCCTGCACGGCGTCCACGGCGTCGCGCGTGAACGAGACGGGGTTGTAGATGATCTCGTAGGCGACACCCGGCGGGAAATCCCGCTCGAGCTCTTCCATCGTCGCGCGGATGTTGTCCCACGTCTCGAGCGCGTTCGTGTTCGGCGCCTGCTGCACGGAGAGCGACACGGCGGGCTCGAGGCTCTTGTACGCATTGATCGCATAGTTCTGCGCGCCGAGCTCCACGCGTGCCACGTCGCCGATCCGCGTGACGCGGCCTTGCGTGTCGCGCTTGATGATCGCGTCCGCGAACTGTTCTGGCGTCTCGAGGCGGCCTTGCGCGCGAATGCTGAGCTGATAAGCGGCGGGATTGTCGTCGAACGGCGGGCCGCCGACGGCGCCGCCCGCCACTTGGAGATTGTTGTTGCGTAGGCTCGCGACGATTTCCTGAACCGTGAGATCGCGGGCGGCGGCGCGCTCGGGGTCGATCCAGACGCGCATCGCATAGTCGCGGGCCGCGTTGGTGTTCACGTCGCCGACACCCGGCGTGCGGAGCAGCCGTTCGCGCACCTGGAGGTTCGCGTAGTTCGCGATGTATTTCCGGTCCACGCGGCTGTCCGCCGCGAACATATGGACGATCAGCAGGATGTCCGTCGAGCCCTTGCGTACCGTTAGCCCAAGGTCGCGCACCTCCTGCGGCAGCTGCGGCAGCACGGACTGGATGCGGTTTTGCACGTCCACCTGGCCGATGTCGATGTTGGTGCCGTTCTGGAACGTCACCGTGATCGACACGCGCCCCTCACTCGTCGACGAGGAGGACATGTAGAGCATGTTCGCGATGCCGTTGATCTGCTGCTCGAGCGGCGCCGCGACGGTGTCCGCGATCTCTTCCGCCGTCGCGCCGGGATAGAGCGCGGTCACCGACACGGTCGGCGGCGCAATCTGCGGATACTGGTCGACCGGCAGCGTGAGATAGGAAATCAGCCCGGTCAGCGTGATGACGACCGACACGGCGGCCGCAAAAATCGGGCGGTCGATGAAAAAATGCGAGAAGCGCACTGCTGACGTCTCAGAGGCCGCTGCCGCTGCTCGGAGCTCCGGGCAACGTCAGCGTGCTGTTCTCGCCGCGCGATACGCCGGTCGGGAAGTCGCTGACAACGCCCTCCTTGACGGACACCCTGCGGCCGGGCCGCGCTCGCTGCACGCCGCTGATCACGACGCGGTCCTGCGGCGCGAGCCCTTCCGTGATCACGCGCAAGCCGCCGATCAAGCGGCCGGGGCGCACGACCTTCTGCCCCACGACGCCCTCGGCGTCGACGACGTACACCACCTGGCGCGTCTGGTCGGTGACGACGGCCTGGTCCGGCACCAGAAGTGCGTCGAACGATTGCAGCGCGAACAACCGCAGCTGGCCGAACATCCCGGCGGAGATGAAACCGTCGGGATTGTCGACCACGGCGCGCAGACGAATCGTGCCGGAGCTGCGGTCGAGCGCGTTGTCGAGGAAGTCGACGCGGCCTTGCCAGCGATACTCCGTCTCGTCCTGCAGGCGGATGTCGACGCGGCTCAAGTTCGCGCCGCCCGCTTCGCGCTTGTATTTGAGCAGCGCGGACTCCGGGACGTCGAACAGGAAGCGCATCGGATCCTCGGTGACGATCGTCGTGAGCACCGTCGTATCCGCGGCCACGAGGTTGCCAGGCGCCAAACGCCGGTACGACGCGCGGCCCGTGAGCGGCGCCGTCACGCGCGTGAACGAGAGATTCAGGTCCGCGGTCTGCACCGACGCCTCGGCCGCCGCGACGTTCGCGGCCGCGCCGAGCTGCGCGGCTGTGCGCACCTCGGCGTCCGCCTCGCTGATGAGCTTGTTGCCGACGAGGGCTTGCGCGCGCTTGAGCTCCGCGTCGGCGTTCGCGAGCTGCGCGCGCGCGCCGGCGACTTGCGCTCGCGCGTGCGCGAGCTCCGCGGCGTAGGATCGAGGATCGATGACGAACAGCAGCTGGCCTTGCCGGACGATCTGCCCGTCCTCGAAGTGCACGGATTCGATCGCCCCCGAGACTCGCGGCCGTATCTCGACCGAATCCACGGGCTCGAAGCGGCCCGAGTAGTCGTCCCAGTCGGCCACGTGCTGGGAGAGGGGTGTTGCCACTTCCACGAGCGGCGGTGCCTCGGGCGGCGGCGCGGGCTCGCTGCAGCCGGCGCCGAGCGCGGCGATCATGGCGGCAAGCGAGGCGGTCGTTCTTTTTCTCATGAGCTCAAGTGGTTGGCGAGGCGCAGCAACCGCCACAATAGCGCGAATGTAACTCTCCGCGCACATTCGGCGAGGCGAAGAAATATCGCGCAACAACGATGGCTCGCGAGCTTGTGGGGCGCTGCTCTCAGGCGCTACCCTTTTTCCATGTCTCGCCTCGCTCGGGTAGTTTTGCTGGTCGCCGTTTGCGGCGCCGGAGTTGCAGTCGCTCAGCAACGCCCGGTCGCAGGCGGTGATACCGCCGTGCAGCCGCGCCCCGTGGCGCCGCGCGGGCCGTTGTCGGCCGACGAGCGCAACACGATGGCCGTATTCGAGAGCGTCAGCCCGTCGGTCGTGTACATCACCACCGTGCAATACGTGCGCGACTTCTTCAGCCCCAACGTCATGCGCGTGCCGCAGGGCACGGGCTCGGGCTTCGTCTGGGACGAGCAGGGCCGCGTCGTCACGAACTATCACGTCGTCCGCGGCGCGCAGGAGGCGCAGGTGAGGCTCGGCGATCAGCGCAGCTTCCGCGCCCGGCTCGTCGGCGCGAGCCCCGATCACGATATCGCTGTCTTGCAGATCGATGTGCCGTCGGAGCTGCCTCCGCCGATCTCGATCGGCAGCAGCGAGGAGCTACGCGTCGGCCAGACCGTGCTCGCGATCGGCAATCCGTTCGGCCTCGATCACACGCTGACGACGGGCATCGTCTCGGCGCTGAACCGCAGCATCGAGAACGAGTCGGGCGGTGAGATCGAAAACGTGATTCAGACCGACGCCGCGATCAACCCCGGCAACTCGGGCGGCCCGCTGATCGACAGCGCGGGGCGGCTCGTCGGTATCAACACGATGATCTACAGCCCGTCGGGCGCGTATGCCGGAATCGGTTTCGCGGTGCCCGTCGATACGATCAACCGCGTCGTGCCGCGGCTCATCGCGTATGGCCAGTACGTTCGCCCGACGCTCGGCATCACGGCGAGGGACGAGATCAGCCGGCGCCTGATCGGCGACGACGAAGGCGTGGTCGTGCTCGGCGTGGTGGCGGGCTCGCCGGCGGCGCGCGCCGGCTTGCGAGCGGCCGAGCAGACGGCCAGCGGTCGCGTCCGCATCGGCGACGTCATCGAGGCCGTCGACGGGCGGCCCGTCGAGAATTTCGGCACCCTGATCAACCTGCTCGACGCGCGCGAGTTCGGCGATCGCGTCACGCTGACGGTGCTGCGCGGCGAGCAACGCGTCGAGGTGCCGGTGACGCTCGGCGGGGCCGGCGAGACGCAGGTGCGCTAGCGGGCGCTCCGTGTGTTCTAGACCCCACTACGGCAAATCGTGTGCCCGCTTCAGCGCTGCGTGCGTAGCAGCACGAGATCCTCGAGGACGTCGATGTTGCGGCTCAGATCCGCGGGCGCGGGGTTGGCGGTGACGACGTCGCGCAGGTGCGCGATGGCGGCATCGAAGTTTTCCTGGTCGATCGCGACGTTGGCGCGCGCAACCAACGCGTTCTCGCGAACCGTGCCGTAGGCGCTCGCGCGCTGGAACAAGAGGTCCGCGCGCCCATAGTCGCGCTCCGCGCGGTAGATCTCCCCGAGCGCGATGAGCGCGTCGGCGTTCGACGGGTCGAGCGCCAGCGCCTCCTGGAGCGCCGTGCTCGCGGCGCGGCGATTGCCGTCGCGCAGAGAGAGGCTCGCGCGCCGCGTCAGCAAGCGGCTTTGCTCGACCCTGCCGAGCGCTGCGGGGTCGACGGAGCCCGACAGCTCGCGGAAGGCGTCCCACTCGTTCTCGTTTGCGAGCCAGCCGAGCGCCTCGTCGACGAGCGAAAACTCGAGCCCGCGCGCTGACGAGCCTTGCAGCAAGTCCACCGCTCTAGCGATGTTGCCGCTTTCCATGTGCAGCGCGACGCACGTAAGGCGATTCGCGGCCGAATCGTCGCCGAGCCGAAGCGCGGTCTCCAAGCTTGCCACTGCCAAAGCGCGTTCGCCGGCCGCGAGGGTTATCTGCGCGCGATACAACCAGAGCGAGCGATCGTCGGGCTCATCCTGCAGCAATTGCTCGACGAGCACCTTCGCCTTGGCGTGCTCGCGGGTTTCGGTCAGTGCGGAGAGCAGTCCGCGCAGCGCGGTTCGGTTGTCGGGCTCGAGGACGAGCGCCTTTTGGAACGCGTTCGCCGCGGCCCAGTAGCGGCGCGTTTTCTGCTCGAGGTAGCCGGTCGCCGAGTGAACATGCGCCGTGTTGCGGCCGAGCTCTGCGAGTCGCGCCAGGTGCACGCGCGCATCCGCATAGCGCTCCGTTCGAAGATAGAGCATCGCGAGCGACTCGTGCGCGCGCACGTGATTGGGCAGCGCATCGAACACGAGCCTGAACGCGGTCTCCGCGGGCCGATACCGCTGCAGCGAAAAGTAGCTGTGGCCGATGACGTAAAGGATGCTCGCACTGATCGTGTCCGGTAGCCTTCCTGTGGCACCACCGCGGGTCGTGCCCGAGCCGCCCTGCCGCCCTGTATCGGTCAGCGGGCCGGGCGAGTTGGCCAGCGGCACTGCACTGCGATCCATGGTGAGACCCATGGACGGCGCGTCTCGTCCTCGGGCGCCAGGCGGCGGCCGCAAGGCTCCGCCACCCGCCGTAGGCATGCGCGTTGCGCGAAAGCCGTCGATGTCGCCCGCTTCGAGCAGCACGAGCTCGGGGCCGTAGTTCAACCCGATGCGCCTCAACGCTGCCTCGTAGTCTCCGGCGGCGAGCAGCGGCGCGAGCTCGAGGATCAGCGATTGCTCGCCGACGTCGGCTATACCCTCCGGCAGCAATTGCTTCGGGCATGCTTCGAGTCGGAAGCCGGTCGAGAACCTGCATGGCCCCGGCGAGATCTCCGGCGGCAGGAACCAGTCGGGCTCCGGCGGCGCGATCGTAAGCTCGATCTCGCCCGCGTACCCGGCGTGCGCGAGCATCGCGACAGCGAGCCACAGAACCCCGCAACGTTTCATTCGCAGCTTCATAGGCTTGTCGGCCGAGCGGCGTCAGTCGCTCGTCCCCGCTAGAACCAGGTTCTCCAATACGTCGACGTTGCGCTGCAGGTCCGTGCGCGCGGGATTGCGGCTCACGACGTCGCGCAGCAGCGCGAGCGCTCGCTCGAAATTCTGCTGATCGATGGCGAGCTGCGCGAGCGAAACCAGCGCGTTCTCGCGATAGAGCTCGAAAGCGCTCGCCCGTTGGAGCATGAGCTCCGCGCGGTTGTAATCGCGCTCGTCGCGGTAGGCCTGGCCGAGGGTGATGAGCGCCTCGGCGTTCGACGCGTCGAGCTCCACGGCTTCTTGCAGCGTCGCGATCGCGGCCCGCCGATTGCCGTCGTGCAGCTGCAAGGTCGACCGGCGTGTGAGCAGGAGGCTCCGCTGCAGGTCGTCGAGCGACGCGCGGCGCGCGTCGGCGGCTGCCAGGAGCTCGCGGAAGTAGTCCCACTCGTCCTCGTAGCCGAGCCAGGTCAGCGCCTGGTCCATGAACGAAAAATCCAAGTCCTCCGCGGATGCGCTCTTCAGCAGCTCCACGGCTCTCGCGAGGCTGCCTCGTTCCAGGTGCAGCGCGGCGGCGACCTGCTTGTTCGCGACGGAGTCGTCGCCGAGCCGTATGGCGGTCTCCAAGCTCGTGAGCGCCGACGCACGCTGGTCCGAATTGAGCGACATGTGCGCGCGATACAGCCAGAGATCGGGATCGTTCGGCTCGGCCTGCAACATTTGCTCGACGAGCGCCAACCCCGCGGCGTACTGCTGCGTCTCGTTGAGCGCCTGCAACAGGCCGGTTTGCCAATTTCGCTCGTCGTGCTTGATCGCCAGCGCTTGCTGGAAAGCGCTTGCCGCGCCCCACCAGTTCTCGGCTTGGCGGTTGAGGTAGCCTAACGATGCGTGGAGGCCGGCGGTGTTGAGGCCGAGCTCCGCCGCGCGCGCAAGATGCACGCGCGCTTCCGCGTAGCGCTCCGTCCGAATGTACAAAGCCCCGAGCGCCTCGTGCACGCGCAGATAGTCGGGCAGCGGAACGAGGGCCGCCTTCAGCGCTGCCTCGGCCGGTACGTATTGTTCCAACTCGAAGTAGCTCATGCCGACGACGTACAGCACCGTCGCGCTGAGGTTCTCGCCCGCGGTAGGGGGTATCGGCAAACGTCCCGGCCCCGCATGTGCGGCGACCTGACCCGCGGGGTCGCCGGTCTCGAGCAGCGCAAGCTCGGTACCGAAGTCCTCCCGGGCACGCGCCAGCGCCCCCTCGTAGTCCTCGCGCTCGACGAGCGCCAGGAGGTCGAGGATGAGGAGGTTCTCGGTCAGGTACGGGAGGCCCTCCTGCTGGAAGTGCGGAGGGCTCACGCGCGGCAGCTCGAGCGTGACGTCGGGCAGCTCGATCGCGAGCTCGGGCTCGGCTGCGTACGCCGCCGGTGCGAGCGCGATGATCGCCGAGCCACACCTGTGCCCGACGCTTCATCTACGGCTCAACGCTTGATCTTGACGGGCCACTGGTACTCCGTCCGGACGGGAATGCCGAGCCGTGTCGGCGGGGTGAAGCGTACTCTCGAGGCCCACTCCAAGAACTCGGTGCTCAAGGCCGGAAACGGGTTTTGAATGAGCGCAATCGGATACGTGTTGCCTTCCTCGTCGATCAAGATCGCATATCGCAGATCGAACTCCACGAGCCCGCGCGCACTCGCCTCGTCGGGATAGGGAAATACGGGCGCCGACACCACCATCGGGACTTGGTCCAGCTCGGCAAGCGTCGCGAGCCCGAAGCCGGTGCCGTCACCGTCACCCGTGCCGTCGCCGCTGCCGATACCGATCCCTTGCCCGAGCCCGCCGAGGTTCAGCTCGCCGACCCGCGCTGCGAACTGGACGTCGAGCTGCATCACGTCGAGAGACCGGAGCTCGGCTGGTATCCAGAGGCAGGAACGCGCCCGTGGAGCCGCCGCTTCGCGCATCTTTAGGGCGCGGGGGCGGCGGAGGCGGCGGGGGCGGCGCCTGGTAGGTGGTGACATCGGTCAATACCAAGCGCTCCGGTCCGTCCGGGTCGCCGAGCGTATCGAGGTACGCGATCAAGAGCAGGAGCAGCGCGAGCCCGGTTCCGAGCGAACCCGCGAGCCAGCGCCGTTTCCGCGTGGGTCTCATTCCAAGGTCGTCGAGATGCTCAGCGACTTCGCGCCGCCGAGCTTCGCTTCGTCCATCACGCGCACCAAGACATCGGTGGTGACGCGCCGGTCCGCCTGAATCACGACGGGCCGCTCGTCGGCGAGCAACAGTGCGGCCACCGTCGAGCGAACGCCGGCGACGCCGATGTTGCTACGGTCGTACCACACGTCGCCCGCCGCCGTGATTCCGATGAGGATCATGTCGTTCTCGATGCGCTGCGCGGCCACGGCCTCGGGCTTCTGCACCTCGACGCCGGTCTCCTTCACGAACGCCGTCGTGACGATGAAGAAGATCAACAAGATGAAGACCATGTCGATCAACGGTGCCATGTCGATGCCGGGCGCGCGGTCTTGGTCCAGCCTTTCCTGTAGCGACGGTTTCACAGCTTGACGAGCTCACGGTAGCGGCGGCGAAGCCACGAGCAGAGCAGCAATCCCGGGATGACCATGATCAGCCCGAGCAGCGTGGTGATCAGCGCTTCGGCGATGCCGTTGCTGACGAAGGCCTGATCCAGCTCGTTCGAGCTAGCCATGGCGCGAAACGTCGTGAGCAGGCCCGTGATGGTGCCGAGCAAGCCGAGCAGCGGCAGCGCGCTCAGCAGTATCGGCAGCACGCCGAGCCAGGTGCCCGCTCGATGCTGCCACTGCGCATCGCGGTCGCCGAGTAGCAGGTCGAGCTCGACGACGTAGCAGAACAGTGCCAAGCCGATGATGGCCAGTACGACGGGGTTGCCTGCGAACTCGAGCAGCATCGATCCGCCGTTACGCCTCGCTCGTCCGCACCGGCAGCTGGCTCAACTGCACGGCGTCGTTCTCGAGCTGCGCGAAATAGCTCTTTACCCGGCGCGACATCAACGCGTGCGCGAGCAAAGCCGGAATCGCGACGACGAGGCCGAGCTCGGTCGTGATCAGCGCCTCCGCGATGCCTCCGGAGACGACGCTCGGGTCGCCCGAGCCGAAAAGCGTCATCGCTTTGAACGTGGTGATCATGCCCGAGACCGTTCCGAGCAATCCGAGCAGCGGCGCTATCGACGCCGTCATGGCGATCGAGCCGAGCCAGCGCTCGAGCCGATTGCGCTGCTCGAGCAATGCCGCGTACAAGCGGTCCTCGCGCTGCTCGCGAGTCTGCTTGGCGAGCGCGACGCGCAGCACCTCCGCCTGCGGCCCGCTCACCTGCAGGGTTATCGCGCGCAGCGCATCGTCGCCGCGCCCGAGCGCGGATTGCACGCGTTCCGCCAGCGCGGGCACCGGCGTCGGCAATCGGTACAGCCATACGGCCTTCACGGCCGCCGTGACGGAGGCGAACAGCGCGAACAGCACGATCGGAATGACCCAGATACCGCCGCGCACCAAGTGCTGCCACAAACTCTCGTCATCTTCGGCGAGGAGCAGCGCGCGCGACAGCGTCGGGTCGAACGTGATGACACCTGCGGAGCTTTCGTGCAGGGCTTCGATGCCCGCGTGAGCCGACCCCGCGAAGAACATGCTCACGCGCGTCAGGTTCCCGTCTTGGCGGATGACGCCGGATTGCTGCGGCTCGGCGCGCCGAAACCACGCGACCGGCCCCAGCGTGAGCACGTCGCCGTCGGCGATCTCGCCTTCGGGAAGCACGACGCGGCCTTTCTGCCAGCTCGGGTAGAGCCGAGCTTCCTGCGCGTCGACATGGGTCGCCAGGATTGCGAGATCCGTGCGCAGATCGATCTCACCCGGCTCGGACAAGAGACGCCTGCCGGTCTTGTCCAAGAATCCCGCGAGCAGGTTGCTCTGGAAGCGGCTCTGCTCGCGCCATGCTTCGAGGCGCGTCTCGATCTGCCGCAGCGTCAGCGTCTCTTCGTCCGCGAGCCGGCGCGCGGCGACGGCGCGTTCGCGCAGGTCGAGCACGCGGTTCTGCGCGACGAGCAGTCGCTGCGCGAGCTCGCCGCGCTCACGGCCGATGCTGGCTTCGGCGGCGCTGAGCTCGCGCTGCGACGCCTGGATGTTGCGCGTGAGCTCCTCGCGCACGTCGTCGAGATCGGCGAGCACCGGTGCGCTTGCGATCAGCAGCAGCGACAGCGAAAAGGCCGCGCGTGCTTGCCGCGCTATGTTTGGCCGCCGCACCTAGTCGCCCCCGCCGAGCGGCTCGTTGAGCTCGAGCGCGATCGACACGAAATCCGGATCGACGCGCTGCTCGAGAATGCCGACGATCTTCGCGATCGGTGCCGCGTCTTCGACCGGCGTCCACAGCCAGCCGTCCGGCCCCGTCATACCGGCCGCGGCAAAGCGCTCATCGGCAGTGACGTACCAGCCGTGCGACAAGCCGAGATAGACCTGCTTCACGACGTGCTCGTTGCCGTCGCTGAGCGTCATGACGGCCTCGTTCAGAGTGACCTTCGCGTTGAAGTCGTCGAGCTGGCCCAGCAGCTCGAGCAGCTTCCGGAAGCGCTCGGTCGACGTCTCGACGGGATTGTCGAGGCGGGCCAGCTCTTCGGTCCACGCTT
Organism: uncultured Gammaproteobacteria bacterium; assembly: GCA_963714705.1. Classification (GTDB taxonomy): domain Bacteria; phylum Pseudomonadota; class Gammaproteobacteria; order Steroidobacterales; family Rariloculaceae; genus FEN-1219. The sequence goes on along the minus strand of CAVQPJ010000013.1, from coordinate 178,359 downwards.
CCGCCAACGGCGGCGGCAGGTCGCGATGCAGCGAGTGCAGATCGAGCGACGACTGCGCGAGGCTCGCTTCGAGCGCTGCGGACTCCTCCTCGAGCCGCGTTTGCTCCTCGAGCAGCTCGAGCCGCCGCTGCTCGACCTCGCCTTGTTGCTGGGCGGTCGCTTCGAGCAGCGTGTTCAACTCCGTGATCTCGCGCTCGAGTAACGCGAGCTGTTGCTCGAGGACGGGCTCTTGTGTGCGCCACTCGGCCCGCAGCACGTCCTTCTGGTGCTCGAGCTTCGTCCACTGCTGCGTGAGCGCGTCGATTTCCTGAATCGGGTCCGCGGCTTCTTGAGCGCTGCTCGGCGGCGCCAAGGCGCTGAGCAGCAGCAAGATCGCCGCCTCGGCCCGTGGCGCGACTCGCCGCATGTCGCTCATGGGTTCGGCACCGTCATTACAACCCAGCCCCCGTTGTGTCGCCTTGCAGGATATTAGCTTGGGAGATGACTAACCAGATCGCTCTGCGAGCGCTAGGTTTGGCCGACGAGCCCTAGCACTCCGACTGCCCACGCGATTGCCCGCGCGGCGAAGCCTCACGACGCTGGCATGCTTGCAAACGCTCTTCTTGATAGCGCCGATACGCCGTGACCGCAGTGGGTTCAACGAGCGACAGGCGACCCTCCTTCTCCAGCGTCTCGCAGGCGCGCATGACTCGGGATTTGCTCGAATGCGCGGCGTCGTTGCACTCGGCGACCAGCCGCGACAATTCCGACTCCGACGAGGCGTCAGCTTGTGCAAGCGCGTTCGCACCTATCGCGAGTGCCATCGCGGCGAGGAGCAACGTGAGCTTCGACATGCGACATCCCCCGCATTTACCCCACGCTCGTTCTAGCATACGCGTCGGTCCTCCCCAACCCTCGGCGTCGTCGACGACCTAGCCGCGCGTCGTAGTGCGGGTCAGCGCCGCGGCCGCGGCTTCGCGCGCCGCGTCGGCTCGGCCTCGAGCGGGTTCTCGGGCCAGTAGTGGCGCGGATAGCGGCCGCGCATGTCCTTGCGCACCTCGACGTAGGCGTTGCGCCAGAAGCTCGCGAGATCGCGCGTCACCTGCAACGGCCGGTGCGCCGGCGACAGCAACTTGAACGTGACGGGCACCGCGCCGCCGCCGATGCGCGGCGTCGCCGCGAGGCCGAACACCTCCTGCATGCGCATCGAAGCGCACGGCGCGTTGTCGTCGAGGTAGTCGATGGGCGTTCGCGTGCCCGTCGGCAGCGTGATGTGCGTCGGCGCGAGCTCGTCGAGCTTGCGCTGTTGCGCCTGTGTCAGCCGAGCGCGCAGCGCGTCGGCGAGCGGGATGCGCGCGAAGTGCGCGCGGCGCGTGACGCCGTCGAGGTACGGCTCGAGCCACGCGAGATCGGCCGCGAGCGCCGCCGGCGTGAAAGTCAGGCCAGTCGCCGACGTCGCCGCGCCCGAGCTTGCGCACGAACTCGCAGCGCGCCGCGAACGTGCGGCTGTCGTCGTCCCACGGCAACGCCTCGAGGCCGAGCGCGCGCAGCCCCTCGAGCAGCGCGGCATTCGCGGCGCCGGGCGGTAACTCGACGAGCGGCTTCTCGTCGAGCACGAGCTCGCCGAAGCGCACGGTACGCCGCGCGACGACGGCTTCCGCGCGTGCGTCCCACGCGACGTCGTCGCGCGTCACGAGCTCGGCCGCGAAATGCTCGAGCAAGTCGTCGCGCGCGAGCGGCGCCGCGAGCTGGATCTGCGCTTCGCGCTCGCGGTCGTCGAGCTCGACGGCGACGATGAGCTCCTCGCGCGCGACGGCTTCGGGGCTCGCGAACGACGCGCCGCGCCCGTTCGCGAGCTGATAGCGGCCGTCGCCGCCGGGCCTGCGCTTGCCGATGCGATCGGGATACGCGAACGCGAGCAGCCAGCCCGGATCGGCCGCGTCCGTGCGTGCGTCGTCGCCCGCGCCGAGCTCGCGCAGGTACGCGCGTTCGGCGCGGCGCACGCGCTCGAGCACGCCGCGGTCGCCGCCGCCGCGCTGCAGCGTCTCGAGCCGCGTGCGGATGTCGCTGTCGCGCGCGCGCGCCGCCGCGCAGCAGATCGCGCTCCGACAACAGCGCCGCGAGCTTCGCGGCGGCCGCCGGCGCGCGATGCTCGCGCTCCTTGAGCAACATGTGCGCGAGCCGCGGATGCGCGGCCAACGACTGCATCGCGCGGCCGTGCGACGTGATGCGGCCGCTTGCGTCGAGCGCGCCGAGGCGAACGAGCAAATCGCGCGCGCCGGCCAACGTCGCGGCCGGCGGCGCGTCGAGCCAGCGCAGCTCTTCGGCGGCTGTGCCCCATGCGGCGAGATCGAGCGCGAGCGGCACGAGGTCGGCGACCGCGATCTCCGGCGCCGCGTACGCCGCGAGGCTGCGGTCCGCGCTCTCGCTCCAGAGCCGGTAGCAAACGCCGGGTGCCGTTCGGCCGGCGCGGCCCGCGCGCTGCTCGGCCGAGGCGCGCGCGATGCGCTGCGTCTCGAGCCGGCTCATGCCGGTGGCGGGATCGAAGAGGCTGCGCCGCTCGAGCCCAGCGTCGACGACGACGCGCACGCCGTCGATCGTCAGGCTCGTCTCGGCGATGTTGGTCGCGAGCACGACCTTGCGGCGGCCGCGCGCGAGCAGGAGCGAGCGCCGCGTCCTGCTCGCCGGGAGCGAGCTCGCCGTAGAGCGGCAGCACGTCGACGTCGGCGCCGAGCGCGTGTTCGTCGCGCAGCCGCCGCTCGACGCGGCGGATCTCGCCGGCGCCCGGCAGGAACACGAGCAGGTCGCCCGTCGAGCTCGTCGAGCGCGCGCTGGACGGCGCGCGCCACGGCGGCGTCGATCGGCTCGGCACCGCCGGGCAGCGACGGGCAAGCCCTTGCCCACGTAGTGCACGTCGACGGGGAACATGCGGCCGAGGCTTTCGATGACGGGCGCGCCGCCGAGCAAGCTCGCAACGCGCGCGCCGTCGATCGTCGCCGACATCGCGAGCACGCGTAGCTCCGGCGCGAGATGGCGCTGCGCGTCGAGCGCGAACGCCAGGCCGACGTCGGCGTGCAGGCTGCGCTCGTGATACTCGTCGAACAGGACCGCGGCGACGCCTTCGAGCGCCGGATCGCTTTGCAGCATGCGCGTGAACACGCCTTCGGTGACGACCTCGATGCGAGTGCGATTGCCGACGCGAGTCTCGAGCCGCATGCGATAACCGACGGTATCGCCGACGCGCTCGCCGAGCGTCGCCGCCATGCGCTCGGCGACGGCGCGCGTCGCGAGCCGCCGCGGCTCGAGCATGACGATGCGCTTGCCCGCGCGCCCACGGCTCCTCGAGCAGCGCGAGCGGCACGACGGTGCTCTTGCCGGCGCCCGGCGGCGCGACGACGACGGCATTGCGGCCGCCGCGGAGCGCGGCGGCGAGCGGAGCGAGCGCCTCGTCGATGGGCAGGCCGGAGCGCATGCGGTTTGCGGGCGCCGCTGCGGTCAGCGCTCGGCGCGCGCGCGGCGCGCGAGCTCGAGCAGCGCGCGAGCGCGCTTGACGACGGGCACGTCGATGACCCAGCCGTCGAGCGACGTCGAGGCGCGGCCGCGCCGCTCCGCTTCCTCGAACGCGGCGACGACGCGCTCGGCATGCGCGACTTCCTGCGCCGACGGCGAGAAGCAGTCGTTCAGCGTGTCGATCTGCTCGGGATGGATCGCGAACTTGCCCTTGAAGCCGATGCTCTTGGCCTTGCAGCGCGCTGTCGCGCAGCCCGTCCGGATCGCGCAGCTTGAAGTACGGCGTGTCGAGCGCGAGCACGTGCGCGGCGCGTGCGGCCACGCACAACGCCTGGCGCGCGTACGCGACTTGCGACTCATCTTCGAGGCGCTCGACGCCCATATCGTTCGTGAAATCCTCGCCGCCGAACGCCACGGCGACGATGCGCTCGCTGGCGCGGCAAATCGCGCTGACGTTGACGATGGCTTCGGCCGTCTCGATCCACGGCAAGAGTCGCAGGGTGCCGACGCGCGACGCCGGCGCGCCGCTCGAGCTCGCCGATCAGCTGCGAGACCGCCGCGATGTCGCCGGCGCCGCGCACCTTGCCGACCGAGACGCCGAAGATGTGCGGGCCGACGACGGCCGCGAGATCGGCCTCGATCCACTCCGTGTCGAGCGCGTTGACGCGCGGGATGACGGGGCGGCCGGACGCCGCGAGCCGCGGCAGGAAGTGTGCGGATCGTCTCGCGTGCGTTCGCCTTCTCGGCCGCCGGCACGGAGTCCTCCATGTCGGGGACGAGCGCGTCGGGTGCAAGGCCGAGCGCCTTCTCGAGCATGTTGGCTTTGTTGCCGGGGACGAACAGCGGGCTGCGTAGGATCGTCATGGTCGTTCGCCTAATGCACGCGCAACACGAGCTTGCCGAAGTGCTCGCCGGCTTCCATGGCGCGGTGCGCGTCCGCGGCTTGCTCGAGCGGATACACGCGATGAATCAGCGGTGCGATGCGCTCAGCAGCGAAGTACGGCATGACGTCGCGCTCGAACGCGTGGACGATCGCAGTCTTCTCCTCGACGGGACGCGGCCGCAGCACGGACCCCAAGATCCTCAAGCGGTTCACCAAGCACGCGGCCGACGTCGAGGTCGCCCTTACGGCCGCCCATGACGCCGATCACGGCGAGCCGCCCGCCGACCGCGAGCGAGCGCACGTTCTGCGCGAGGTACGAGCCGCCCAGGTGGTCGAGGATGACGTCGACGCCGCGTTGATCGGTGTGGCGCTGCACGGCGTCAGCGAAGTCCTCGCTCTTGTAGTCGATGACGACGTCGGCGCCGAGCGCCTTCACGCGCTCGACCTTGCGCGTCGATGCCGTGACGAGCAACCGCGCGCGCGGCGCCAGCGCCTTCACGATCTGCATCGCCGCCGTCGTGACACCGCCGCCGCCGCCGTGCAGCAGCGCCGTCTCGCCGTCGGCGAGCCGCGCGTATAGAAATAGGTTCATGTAGGCCGTCAGGTACGTCTCGCAGATACAGGCCGCCTGCTCGAAGCTCATGCTCGGCGGAACACGCATCACGTGGCCAGCATGTGCGACGGCGAGCTCGGCATAGCCGCCGCCGCCGAGCAACGCGAGCACGCGCTCGCCGTGAGTGAAGCCGGTGACGCCGGTCCCGACCGCCTCGACGGTGCCTGCGGCTTCGAGGCCGAGGATCGGTGACTCTCCGGGCGGTGGGGGGTAGTGGCCTTGGCGCTGGACGACGTCCGGGCGGTTGACGCTGGTCGCGTGCACGCGAATCAGAACGCGGCCCGGTCCCACGGTCGGTGCTTCCGCGTCGCCGGGTTTGAGGACCTCGGGCCCGCCGAACCCGTCGAGGACGATTGCCTTCACCGTGTCTTTTCCGTGGAAGGCGCCGCCCGTGCGCGCGCCTGTTGTCGAGCCATCGCGATCTACATACTATACCGCCGCCCAAACGGGCTCCCTGCAAGCTCTCGACCAAGGACTAGCCGTGTTCGAAACACTGAAGCCGATGCCGCCCGACGCGATCCTGGGGATCATGACCCTGTTTCGCGCGGACCCGCACCCCGGCAAGATCGATCTCTCCGTCGGCGTCTACCAAGACGAGCAGGGCCGCACGCCCGTGCTCGCGAGCGTCAAGCGCGCCGAGAAAGTCATCCTCGAGAAGCAGGACAGCAAGACGTACGTCGCGATTGCGGGCAACGCTGTGTTCAACCGCGGCGTCGAGGAGCTCCTCTACGGCAAGGACCATCCGGCGCTGAAGGCCGGCCGCATTTCCACCGTGCAGACGCCCGGCGGCAGCGGCGGGCTCGAGCATCGCTGGGCATCTCGTCGCGCGCTCGAAGCCGAACGCGCGCATCTACGTCAGCGACCCGACGTGGCCGAACCATCAGCCGCTGCTGAAGGTCTCGGGCCTGCAGCTCGATACCTATCCTTATTACGACTACGCGAAGCATCGCGTCGACTTCGATCCGATGCTCGCGCGGCTCGAGAAGGCGAGCGCCGGCGAGCTCGTGCTGATTCACGGCTGCTGCCACAACCCGTGCGGCGCGGACCTCTCGAGGGAGCAGTGGGAAGCGCTGACGCAGCTCTGCGAGCGGCGCGGGCTCGTGCCGTTCATCGACATCGCGTACCAGGGCTTGGCCGAAGGGCTCGACGAGGACGCGTTCGGCGTGCGGCTCATGGCCGCGCGCCTGCCCGAGGTCGTCGTCGTGACGTCGTGCTCGAAGAACTTGGGCCTGTACCGCGAGCGCGTCGGCGCCGCGAGCGTCGTCTCGGCGAATGCCGAGGCCGCGAAGATGACGGCGGCGAACGCCGCGAATGTCGCGCGCGGCATCTACTCGATGCCGCCCGACCACGGCGCCGCGATTGCCGGCCACATCTTCGGCGACGCCGCGCTGCGCGCGCAGTGGATCCAGGAGCTCGCCGAGATGCGCTCGCGCTTGAACGGGCTACGGAAGCTGCTCGTCGAGAAGCTCGCGGCGCGCAAGACGTCGATGGACTTCTCGTTCATTGCGAAGGAGCGGGGGATGTTCTCGTTCCTCGGCATCACGAAAGAGCAGGTCATACGCCTCCGCGAGGAGTTCCACGTCTACATGGTGGAGTCGAGCCGCATCAACATTGCGGGCATCAACCACGGTAACGTCGACCGCGTCGCAGATGCGATCGCTGCTGTTTTGAAGTAAGAGTCGTCGCGTCGAGCGCGCGTGCCGGCGGGATTCAGTTCGTCTTCGAGCTGCGCTCGTTCTCAGGGGTTCTGCGTCGGCTCGTCCTCGAAGAACGGGTTGCCGAAGTCGTCCTTGAGGTCGAGCAGGAACTTGATTGTTTTCCTGGCAGATGTATTCGGTGAGCTCCGCGCCTGCGAGCCACGGAATGTCCCACGCGATGGTCCACGGCTCGCTGTAGGCGCCGGGATCCGTAATCGTCGCCTCGTAGTGCAGCGTGTCCCGATTCGGCCGGCTGATGCGCTCGACGGTATGGAGCTCGTCCGTGTGCATCGCACCGTTGAAGTTGAGCCAGGTCTTCTCGTTGAACCCGGTCGTCTCGACGACGAGTGTGTCGCCCTCCCAACGGCCCACGGAGTAGCCGAAGTAGGTCGGATTGAGCTCCTCGCGTTTCGGCAACGGCCGGCCGTCCATGTGGATCTCGCGCCAGACGTGCGCTCCGCCCTCGAAGATCACGACGATGCGGCCGCGGTCTTGAATGAATTCCGACGGATACGGCGTGCCGAACATGCGCGGCCCGCCGGGAGGCAGGCAGAAGCCCTGCGGGTCGTAGGCGACTGCGTTCGACTTGTTGTACTCGTACATCGCCTTCGTCCACGGCAGAAACGGGATCTGCGCGTCGGGTCCGCCAACGAGCTGCCTGCCGAAATCCGTGATCCACGGTTGGTCCCAAATGCCGTCGCCGCCGAGGTCGACGGTGCCGTCGGGCAACCGCGGTGTCGGCGCCGGCTCCGCGCGTTCGGCCGTATCGGCGTTGCGTTGCGCGGCGGCCGAGGTGGCGAGCGCCAGGGCACCGATGATCGAGGCGGTGTAGAGCAGGCGGTTCGTCATTCGCACGTTCGATCCCTCGGAAAAAATGCTCAGTTGCTCTCGGCGTTGTCCTGGCTCGAGCCGGCAAACAGTTTTTGGCCGGTCGAGAGCGTCACGGACCGGGCATTGCCCTTGAAGCTGCCGTCTTTGGCTCGAGAGCCCGTCACCATCACGACGTCGCCGATCTTCATCGAGTCGCGGGTCCAGCCGCGGCGCATCAAGCCGTTGGGGCTGCCCATCTCGAGCGCCCACGGCTCGATTTCGCCCTTCGCGTTCGTCACGTCGAGATAGAAGAAAGTGTGGGGATTGGCCCAGGCGACCTTGGTGACCGTGCCCATGAGCTCGATCGGGCTGTTCGCGTCGAACTCGGCTGCAAAGGAGTGGTGAGCGCTCGCCGACTGAGCACAGAGCGCCGTCACAGCGGCAGCGGCTAGCGCGGAGAGCAATCTATGCATGGGCGTTGTCCTCTGTGGCCTCTCAATTGAGTGTCACGGTGAACCGGCCGGTTTCGTCGCCGAACACGTACGTGCCGGAATAGGCGCGCGTGGTCCAAGAGCCGAGATTCGTGAGCCGGCCCGTCGTGACGAGGGTCTTGCGACTGCCGCTGCCGGTGGGCATCTCTGCTTCGAGGCGCAAAGTCCAAGTCGCAACGTCGAGCTCGGCTTTCTCGATCGGGACCTGGTTCGGGCCAGGATTGATGACGCCCGTGATTTGCCGGTCGCGCCAGTCGAGCAATAGGAGAATGCGGCGCTTGGAGGCATCGCTCGTGCCCCAGTATCCGCTCCACGAGCCTTTGGCGGGATGGCCGACTTGTGCAACGGCGGCCGCGGCGAGGCTCGCGGTGGCCAAGAAGCCGAGAAGACAAATTCGTCTCATGAGTGTCTTAAAGCGCCAAGGCGCGAACGGGGTGCTAATGGCGAATATAGCACTGCGAGTACTCCTCAGCAGGATGACAAACTGAAAGGCTGCGCCGCTCGGTCGCTACTCCGGCCATGTCTCGAGAATGGCCACCGCCGCCGCGAGCGCGCGGTTCGCCTCGTGAAGCGGTACGCGATCCGCAAGGAACGAGAGGGACAGGTAGCAGCGCGCGGCGACGCGCGGAGCTTCGACGCCATCGATCGTGCGGACGACGATCTCGCGGCGAACGCGGCCGATGCCGACGCTGGCCGCGTGTCCAGCGCCGATCGGCGTCGGGGTTGCGAGCACGCTGCCGCTCTCGCCGTAGTGGTGGACGAGAAGGTTGGCATGCTCGAGCGGTGTGTGCAGGTTCGCGCGCAGCGCGATGTCGACGGCGCGGACGCGCTCGTCGAGCGGCTCCGGCAACGTCTCGGGCACTTCGAGCACGGAGCCTCGCTGCCGGCCGTCCGCCGTCGTCAACGACACGCCGAAGCGTGCGGGCTCGCCGGCCGTGATCTCGGGAGCTGCTTCGAGCGCGGCCGCGAGCGCCGTCACGATGTAGCTCGTCGTGAGCAGCTCGACGTTGTCGCCGCGCAGCTTGCGCCGGTGCGCGAGCACGCGGCTCAAGTCGCAATCGAAGACCGTCGTCGTCGGAAACGCAGCGTGCGTCGCCGGCTCGGCAAGAGCCGATGGCCCGGCGACGGCCGACGGCTCGGCAGCGGGCGGTGACTCCAGCGGGGGTGCAACGGGCTCGACGGTTTCGGTGGCGCCGCTCGCAAGCTCGTCATCGTCGTCCGGCGTGGCCGGGCGCGCGGGCGCGTCGCGTTTGCCGCTGTCCTTGCGGCCCTCGATCAGGCCCATGACGTCCCCGACGCGAATCCGGCCTGACGGTCCCGTGCCGTGAATTCCCGTGACGTCGAGATCGAACTGCCGCACGAGGCGGCGCACCGCCGGGCTCAGCGTGTCGGACGAGTCCGGCGTCGCATCGGCCGGCGAAGGCTCTTCGGGCGTGGACATGAGGCAAGGATCGCGAGACCGCGCGGAGATTTCAACCTAGGTATCATGTGCGGCGTCCACCATGTCGGCGTCGCGCGACAACCAATTTCGCATCGACGGGAGATTCGCAAGATGAAGCTCGGGCACCTCATCGCCGTCGTGACCTTCGTGCCTAGCGCCGCGTGGGCCGCGGACTTCGCGGGCACGTGGCGCATCGACAATCTGTTCAACGGCACCTCCGCGATCATCACGTGCACGCTCGTGCAAGCGGGCAACGCATTGTCGGGTAGCTGCAAGCCCGAGATCCCCGGGATCGCACCGTCGGAGTTGACCGGCACCGTCGAGGGCTCGAGCGCGAAGTGGGGCTACGACGTCGTGTTCAACGGCAACGCGGCGCGCGTCGACTACGTGGCCGAGCTCGCCGCGGACGGCACGCTGAAGGGCAACGTGCTGCGCAACGGCAGCCCGTCGCCGATCACGGCGATCAAGCAATAAGCGACTCTCGAGAATCCGTGACGATGCAACGTGTTTCCGCGGCCGGCGCGGAGGCTTGGGCCTAGCCGTGAGGATTCCCGCGCCCTACGACCGCCTGTTGCTGCCGGTGTACGTACCGTCGCTGCTGATGGCCGTGAGCCAGGAAGCGCTGACGATCCTGCTGCCGCTGTACATGCTCGAGATCGGCGCGAGCCCCGCGTTCGCGGCGCTCGTCGTCGGCCTGCGCGGCATCGGCGTGCTGCTGTTCGACGTGCCGGCCGGCATGCTCGTCGCGCGCTTCGGCGACAAGCCCGTGCTGCTCGGCGGCTTGAGCCTGATCCTGACGGGGTTGTTGCTGCTCGGCCTCACGACGGAACCGTGGCTCGTCGGCTTCGCGGCCGTCGCGCTCGGCAGCGGCCATGCGGCCTGGATGCTCGGCCGGCAGTCGTACCTCGCCGACGTCTGCACGCCGGCGGAGCTCGGCCGCGCGATCGCGGCGATGGCCGGCTTGCAGCGCGGCGGCGCGCTGATCGGCCCCGTGGCCGGCGGTGTGCTCGCGGGTCTCGCGGGATATCCCGTCGCATTCGCGATCGGTGCCGCGAGCGCCGTGGTCGCGGGCGCGACGGTGCTCGCGTTCGCGCGCGCCGTGCCGCCGCACGAGAATCCCGATGCGAGCCTCGCGGGCACGCTCGCGGTGCTGCGCGCCCAGCGCGGTGTGCTCGCGACGGCCGGCGGCAGCGCGCTCGTGCTGCAGCTCATGCGTGCGACGCGGCAGCTGCTCGTGCCGTTGTTCGGGCAGGCCGTCGGGCTCGACGTCACGACGATCGGCCTCGTCTACTCGCTGTCTACGGTCGTCGACATCGCGCTGTTCTATCCGTCGGGCGTGCTTGCGGACCGCTACGGCCGCAAGTGGAGCGCCGTTCCGAGCATGGCGCTGTACGCGTTGGGACTGGCGTTGTTGCCGCTCGCGGCGGGGTTCTACTCGCTGCTCGCCGTTGCCGTGTTGCTCGCGTTTCGCAAACGGCATCGGCACGGGCGTCGTCATGATCATCGGCGCCGACCTTGCGCGCGCGAGTGGGCGGCAGGGCCAGTTCTTGGGACTCTGGCGCCTCATCGGCGATGTCGGCATCAGCGGCGCGCCGCTGCTCGCGGGCACGGTCGTCAAGGCTGCGGGCCTCGCGGCCGCGAGCCTCACGGTCGCGGGTCTCGGCGTGGCTGGTGTGCTCGTCATGGCATTCGCCGTGCGTGAGACGTTGAGAGGTGGACATGAGCAAACATGATTTCGTCGGCACGCTGGCGTTTCTAGTGCTTTGGGGCGGCTCGACGGCGTACCTCGGTGCGACGGGCGCCGATTGGACGTTCCCGCTCGTCGCGCTCGGCATCTTCGCCATCGGGCTGTCGGCCGTCGCGTGGCTCACGACGCGCGGCGCAAGAACCACGCCGATCGCCGTCGCCAAGCCCGCGCTCGAGAGCGGTGCGCTGCTCGTGTACCTCGCGCTCTACGCGATCTTCTTCTTGGGCTACGGCATGGGCGCGCTGCGCGAGGGCATTCCCGCGGGGCGAACGCAGGAAGTCGCGGTGCTCTGCGTGAAGCTGCTCGTCCACGTCGTTTTGCCGGCGCTGCTGCTGCTCGCGCTCGGTGCGCGGCTCAAGCCACTGTTCGTGTCGCAGCTGCCGCGGCGCCAGTTCTGGCTCACGTTCGTCGTGCTCGGCGCGATCATCACGGCGTTGCTCGCCGTCGTGTCGCCGAGCTTGCAAGAGGTCGGCGCGCTCGAGCCGAGTGTCGCGACGTTGGCCTGGGCCGTGCCGGCCAGCTTCGTTTGGATCGCCGTCGACGCCGGGCTCAACGAGGAGTTCCTGTTTCGCGCCGTGCTGCAGACGCGCCTTGCGGCGTGGTTCAAGTCGGAATGGACCGGCATCGTCGTCACGTCCGTGATCTTCGGCCTCGGGCACGCGCCGGGACTGTTTCTGCGCGGCGGGCCCGGCGTCGACGGTTGGTCGACGGATCCCTGGCAGGTCATCGCGTTCACGGTCGCGACGCTCGCCCCCATAAGCCTGTTCGTCGGCTTCCTGTACGCGCGCACGAAGAGCCTGCTGCTCTGTGTGCTGATCCACGCCTCGGTCGACCTGCTGCCGAACCTCGCGGAGTTCCTGAAGACCTGGGCGCCCTAGCCCTGCCGGTCATGCAGAATCCCGGGCGGCGCTGCCGTTCCGGTAGGTTCGGGTTGCGCAGCGATCGGCGCCGGTGTTAGACCATAGCTCTGCGCTTGGCTGGAGGATTCGGATGGCGCTGGCTTTGAAGGTCAACGGGGCGATGTACGAGGTCGACGTCGACCCTGCAGACGCCGCTGCTCTGGGTCATTCGCGACGCGCTCGGGCTCACGGGCACGAAGTTCAGCTGCGGCATCGCGCAGTGCGGCGCGTGCACGCTGCACGTCGACGGGCAGCCCGTGCGCTCGTGCAGCTTCCCGGTGTCGCTCGCCGTCGGCAAAACCATCAAGACGATCGAAGGCGTTTCGCCCGACGGCAATCACCCGATCCAGCGCGCGTGGAAAGAGCTCGACGCGCCGCAGTGCGGCTACTGCCAGTCCGGCATGATCATGAGCGCGCTGGCATTGCTCGAGCGCAATCCGTCGCCGACCGACGCCGACATCGACGCGGCCGTCACGAACGCGTGCCGCTGCTCGAGCTATCACCGCGTGCGCAAGGCGATTCACTTGGCCGCCGACCTCATGAAGGCCTAGCGAGTCATGAAGACACGAACCGTCAATCGGCGTGAAGTCCTCGCAGGCGCCGGCGCGTTCGTGCTCGGCTTCTGGCTGCCGCCGCGCGCGTCGCAGGCGCAAACGGCCGCCGCGCACGGTGCGGCCTGGTACACGGAGCCTGCAGTTCCCGAGATCAACGCGTGGATCGTCGTCGAGTCCGACGACACCGTCGTCATTCGGATCGCGCAGACGGAGCTAGGGCAGGGCGTGTGGACCTCGAACGCGATGATGGTCTGCGAGGAGCTCCAGTGCGATTGGAGCAAGGTGCGGCCGATCTACGCGTCCGCGAATCGCGACGCGCGCGAGATGGCGCCCGCTTGGACGCTCGACGTGCCCGGCAACGGCGCGACGGATCCGAACGGCGGCGGCGAGCCGACGTTCGGCAACCGCGCTCGCACCGGCGGCTTCGGCATCCCCGACAGCTTGTATCGGCGCATGCGCACGAACGCGGCGTCGTCCGTCAAGGACGGCCGCTACTACTTGCAGCTCGCGGGCGCCGAGGCGCGCGAGCGGCTGATGCTCGCGGCCGCCAACGAGTGGGGCGTCCCCGCCGACGAGCTTGCGGCCAAGGACAGCGTCATCACGCACGCGAAGAGCGGTCGCACGACGACGTACGGCAAGGTCGCCGCGCTGGCCGCGCGCACGCCGCATCCGAACCCCGAGGCGATCGCTCTGAAGCCGCCCGAGCTGTGGACGCTGATGGGCACGGAGCAGAAGAACCTCGACATCCCGATGAAAGTGACGGGCGAGACGAAGTACGCGATCGACGTGCGTTTGCCCGGCATGAAGTGGGCGGCCGTGAAGTCGTGCCCCGTCTACGGCGGCGACGTCAAGAGCTACGACTTCGCGGCGATTCGCGCGCGCCCCGGCGTGCGCGGCGTTTATCAGTTCCCGATCCCCGATCCGCAGCTGACGCGCGGCCGCGTGTTCAGCGGCGGCGTCGCCGTGATTGCCGACAGCTGGTACCAGGCCAAGACGGCGCTCGACGCGATGCCGATCGAGTGGACCGTGCCGCCGGAGCGCGCCGCGTTCAACACGGACAACATGCGCGCGGCGCTGCGCAAAGCGCTCGATGAGCCCGGCCGCGTGCGCGTGAATCAGGGCGACGTCGACGCCGTCTTCGCGCACGCGGAGCGCGTCGTCGAGGCGACGTATTTCACGCCGTACCTGCCGCGCGCGCGCATGGAGCCCGGCAACGCGACGGTGCTCGTGACGGATGACCGCGTCGACATCTGGATCGGCGACCAGAGCCCGCAAGAGACGCGCTTCAGCGCCTCGCAGATCACGGGCGTTCCTGAGGAGAGCGTGTATCTGCACATGTGCCATCTCGGCGGCGGCTTCGGCCGCAACGGGAATGGTCCGCAAGCGGAGCAGGCGATCATGATCGCGAACTCCAACCGCGGCACGCCGATTCATCTTCTTTGGACGCGCGAAGAAGACTTCATCGGCACGACGTATCGCGCGATGGGCATGGCGCGTCTGAAGGCTGCGCTCGACGCCGACGGCTGGCCGCTCGCACTCGAGGTCCGCACTAGCATGCAGGAGGACGGGTTCGGTCCCGACGCGTCGTTCGACGTTGCGTCGCGCTACTACGTGCCGAATTACCGCTTCTCGAATCACGCGACGAAGTTTCACGTACCCGTTGGCACGCGCCGCGGCGTGGGGCAGGCCGCGCACGAGTTCTATCGCGAGAGCTTCATCGACGAGCTCGCGCGGGCTACGAGCTAAGGATCCGTATCGCTATCGCCGCGAGCTGATCGCGCGCACGGAGCTGCCGTTCAAGGCCGACATGTTGAAAGCGCTCGACACCGCTGCCGAGATGTCGGGTTGGGGCACGCCGCTGCCGCGCGGGGTCGCGCGCGCGATCGCGCTCGAGGAGCGCGGTGCCGAGACCGGGCAACTCGGCGACGATCAGCGCGATGGTGCACACGGTCTCCGTCAGCCGTGACGGCCGCGTGAAGCTCGACGCGCGTCGACGTCGCGCACGAGTCGGGCTTCGGCTTGGTCAATCCGCTGTCCGTCAAGAAGCAGATCGAAGGCCAGATCACCTGGTTCTACAACGACGCGATGCACCAGGCGTGCAACATCGAGAGCGGTGCGATCGTCGAGAACAACTTCGATCGGTTCCCGCTGTCGCGCATCGACGAGGATCCACCGCAGATCAACATCGAATTCTTCCCGACGGCGCACTGGCTCGTCGGCATGGGCCACGACCGCGGCACGTCCGTGCAAGCCGCGCTCGCGGACGCGATTTTCCAGATCACGGGCAAGCGCTTGCGCGACTTGCCGCTTCGCCAACACGACTTGACGTGGAGTTGAGTCTGCACGTGAGGTTCAACGGTGGCCCAGTTGGATAAAACGTTGTTGCGACAGTTCGTGGACCAGACGTGGGCCACGTCGATCCTCCAGACGTTATGCGACTACATTCGCATCCCAAACCGCTCGCCCGTGTTCGACCCCGACTGGGAAAAACACGGGCACATGGACAAGGCGGTGGCGCTCATCGAGCGCTGGTGCGCTCGGCGGCCGATCGAAGGCCTCACGGTCGAGGTCGTCCGCCTGCCGGGCCGCACGCCGCTCATCTGCATGGAGATCCCGGCTTCGGCGCCGACTGGCGAGACCGTGCTCCTCTACGGCCACCTCGACAAGCAGCCCGAGTTCACGGGTTGGGAAGAGGGCTTGGGCCCGTGGACGCCCGTGCTCAAAGGCGACCGCCTTTATGGACGCGGCGGCGCCGACGACGGCTATTCGGCGTTCGCCGCGCTCACGGCCATCGAGGGTCTGAAACGCCAGGGTCTTCCGCACGCGCGCTGCGTCGTGCTCATCGAGGCGTGCGAGGAGAGCGGTAGCTACGACCTGCCCGCCTACATCGAGCACCTCGGGGAGCGCATCGGCGACGTGAGTCTCGTCGTCTGTCTCGACTCGGGCTGCGGCAACTACGATCAGCTCTGGAGCACGACCTCGCTGCGCGGGCTCATCGCCGGCGATCTCACGGTCGAGGTGCTGCGCGAAGGCGTGCACTCGGGAGATGCGAGCGGAATCGTGCCGTCGAGCTTCCGAGTGCTGCGCACGCTGCTCTCGCGGCTCGAGGACGAGGAGACGGGCGCCATCAAGCTCAAGGAGCTAAAGGTCGCGATCCCGCGCCAGCGCAGCGAGCAAGCCAAGGGCACGGCGAAGGCGCTCGGCAACGACGTCTGGGCGAAGTTTCCGCTCGTCGACGGCATACAGCCGATGGGCAAGAGCAACGTCGAGCGAATCCTGAACCGCACGTGGCGCTCGACGCTGTCCATTACGGGCGTCGACGGCATCCCGCCGCTCGAGAGCGCGGGCAACGTGCTGCGGCCGAAGACGAGCTTCAAGCTGTCCGTGCGCGTTCCACCCACGGCCGACGCCGCGAGGGCCGCCGCGAGACTCAAGCAAGTTCTCGAGAAGAGCCCGCCGTACGGCGCGAAGGTGACGTTCAAGGGTGAAAAGAGCTCGAACGGTTGGAACGCGCCGGCACTTGCGCCGTGGCTCGAGCGAAGCGTCGACGCCGCGTCGCGCGAGTTCTTCGGCAGGCCGGCATGCTACATGGGCGAAGGCGGCACGATACCGTTCATGGACATGCTCGGGCGCAAGTTCCCACGCGCGCAGTTCCTGATCACCGGCGTGCTCGGGCCGCACTCGAACGCACACGGACCGAACGAGTTCCTGCACGTGCCGACGGCGCGCAAGGTCACGTGCTGCGTCGCGCGGATCGTGCACGAGCACAGCCAGCGTGCGATCGCACCCGCGAAGCCGGCCAAACGTAAGCCGCCGGCTCGATCGCGGCGGCGCTAGCTACCGCGTTGTCGCGCGGCGGGTGGCTTCAGCGACGAGCCGTGCGTGCTCGCACGCTCGTCTTGCGGCTCGGCTTCCTGGCCGGTCGCTGGTGCTCCATCGCGTAGTGCCACGCCGCGCTCAAGATCTCGCGGAGCTCGGTGCGGCTGATACTCGAAAGCCGCACGAGCACGCCCGGATACGGCACGAAGTGCTCGGTCACGTAGTAGACGTCGGGGCGGGACGCGAGCAGCCGCGCGCGGTCTTCGAAGCTGATGGGCACGCCGATCGAATCCGGCTCCACGTCATGACGCGGGACAGGCTGGCCCGCGAAGCGCGTCTTGCCGGCTTTGAACGCCGGCATGCCGTAGGCCGTGACCTCCTCGACCTCGGGCATCGACAACGCGATCTCGCGGACATCGTCGAAGCTGAGCTGTCGGCGCCGTGGGCTCTTCTTGTCGTTCATGGCTGTCGTGACCTCTCGTCGCGGTGCCGCGCTCAGGATACGCTCGTGCGCAACCGCGGCGCACGGCATAATCGCGCCGGCGGCGTCGCGATCCCCACTGCCGGAGATACTTCATGAATACGCGGACATCGGCTGTCATGTATGCGGCGCTCATTGCGGTCGCGAGCCCGGCGGTTGCCGACGACGCTTCGGTCCAGCAACAGCTGCTCGATCGCGCCGAGATCGAGGAGCTCATCGCGCGCTACGTGACGGCGCTCGACACCCGCGACGCAGACATGTACGCCGGCGTATTCGCGGAGGATGGCGTGTACGAGCTCCCGGGGAACGTCGTCCACCGCGGCCGCGCCGCTATCGCCAAGATCGTGACGGACTTGCAGGCGAGCCGCGCGCGCAACGACGCCGAAGGCAAACCGTCGCCGAGCTTGTACCACGTCATGGCCAACGCATCGATCGAGCTCGTCGACGCCACGCATGCGCGGCATCAGTGCTACGCGCAGACGGTCCGTGCCGCCGAGGGCGGCCAGTTCATCGTCGGTTTCATGGGGCGTTACGAGGACGAGCTCGTCAAGCGCGACGGGCGTTGGTACATCCAATCGCGCAAGCTCGTCTCGTTCGTTCAATAGCGGTAGCCCGGCCACGAACCGCGGGCTTCGCGCGGGAGAGACGGCTTTGAGATGGGTGTGGAAAGGCGCACTGGCGATCGTTGTCGTCGTGGCGCTTGCCGTCTGCAGCGGTCTCGGCTATCGCGCGTGGCGCCAGCACGAGGGCGAAGCGCTGATGCGGATCGCCACGCCGAACGGCGTCGACGACGCTTTGTTCGTCGAGATCGGCGGCACGCCGCAGTGGGTCACGATCCGCGGCCAGGATCGCGACAACCCCGTAGTGCTCGTTCTGCACGGCGGCCCTGGCTCGGCGATCGCAGGGTGGGCGCCCGCGTTCGTTCCCTGGGAGCGCGACTTCACGGTCGTGCAGTGGGATCAACCCGGCGCGGGCAGAACCTTCCGCGCTGCGGGACGCACCATCGCCCCCGACCTCACAGTCGAGGGAATGGCGCAAGACGGCATCGAGGTCGCCGAATGGCTGCGTCGCCGGCTCGGCAAGGACAAGATCGTGCTGCTCGGCTGGTCGTGGGGGTCGATCCTCGGCGTCCAGATGGTCAAGGCGCGCCCCGATCTGTTCGCGGCGTACGTCGGGACGGGTCAGGTCGTCGCGATGCAGGAAGGCGAAGGGGTCGCCTACGCCAACGTCCTCGCGAAAGCTCGGCAACGATCCGACAGCGCCGCGATCGCGGAGCTCGTGGCCATCGGCCCGCCGCCGTACAGCGGAATGGATGAGATCAACACTCAACGCAAGTGGGCGACGCTCTACGAGCTCGGCCTCCCGCTCGTGCCGGCGTTCGTACGGCCGCAGCTCCTCGCGCCGCGCACGACGTTCGCCGACATCTACGACTTGGCCCTCGCGACGGCAGCCTCGGGCGCGCACTTCGTGGGTCCGACGATGACGGGCCCGATGACGGAGATCGACCTGCGGCGGCTCGGGCTCGACTATGCGGTGCCGATGTTCGTCGTGCAGGGCGTCGGCGACGACTTCACGCCGGCCGAGTTCAGTCGCGCGTGGCTCGATTCGATCTCGGCGCCGCAGAAACTGTTCATACCGATCGAGAACGCAGGTCACTTTGCGGTGACGGAGCACAGCGACGAGTTTCTTCGCAACCTACGGGAGCACGTGCGCCCGCTGGCCGCGCCGCCATCGACTGTTCAGTGAGCTCACGCTCGTTTCGTTCGCGAGTTGCGGCTCACTCCGGAAGGCCGAAGGCGAGCAGCACGTTGCCCGGCAGTCCGCCGAAGCGCGGATAACCCGAGTTTACGTACACCATGCCATCGACGACGACGGGGCCCGCGCCGTCAAGCGAGCCGCCTTTGGCGATCACGCCGTTCACGGTCTCGTAGTCGCGCACGGTATCGAAGTCCCACACCAGCCTGCCGTCTGTCGTCGAGAACGCGCGCAGATGCCCGTCGATCGATCCGGAGAACACCGCGTCGGGTGTTGCCGTCACGGCGCCAGGCTGCGCAGGGCTGCATCCCAAGCGAGGCGGGTTGCACGGCGTTGCCGGCGCGAACCAGACGCGGTTGCCGTTCGTGACGTCGAGCGCCGTGAGACCGCCGCCCTTGATTCGGGTCGAGCTGCGCCGAGCCGATCGGCGCGAGCCCCGCGACGTTCTGCAATCGCACTGCGTCCGAGACGGCGGCGTACACATTGCGGCCATCGCTGGCCGTTCCCCATTGCACGCCGCCGTTCGTGCTGCCTTTGCCGACGCGCGCTTCCCACAGCAAGTTGCCGTCGTTCTCGGGATCGAGCGCGTAGACGACACCGGACTTCTGCCCGGCGACGAGAATATCGGAGCCGCTCGGTGCGCGGATCAGCATCGCGGAAGAGCCGAAGTCGTAGTCCGGCCCGGCGTCCTCGGGGCAATTCGCGCCGCGGCTGCCGCACGAGGAGTTGTAGACGTCATTCGGCAGCGTCTGCCGCGTCCATACGATGCGACCCGTCTTGAGATCGAGCGCGACGACGGCGTCGCTCGTCGCCGTCGCGGGATGCGAATAGTTGTCGCCCGTCGTCACGTACAGGACGCCGCGTCGTGCGTCGACGGTCGGCGTCGACCAGACTCCGGCGCCCGACGGCCCGAACGTCGGCGTGCCGATCGAGGTCGCGCCCGTGCGCTGCGGCGGCTCGACGAAGTAGGTCTTCCAGACGACGGAGCCGTCGGCGACGCGCACGGCCGTCACGCTGCCGCGGAACGTGCAGCACGGATACGCCGGGTCGATCGAGCGCGTTTCTTCCCAAGAAGCCGCGGGGACGAACGCGACGTCGTCGTGCACGGCGAAGGATGCCGTCAAGCGCGTCGCTTCGTGCTCCTCGATCTTCGCTTTTCCACCGCAGCGTTCCGGTCGTGGCGTTCACCGCGTAGACGCGCCGTTCTGGTCGCTGAAGAGAAGAAGGCGGTCGGCGCCGTCCGCCGAGACCGTCATCGCGGCACGCACGGGCCCGCTCGCTCGATAGACCCAGTGCAGGCAGCCTGTCTTCGCGTCGAGCGCCTGCACCACGCCGGCGGCGCTGCCGACGAAGAGCGTGCCGTTGACGACGGTCGGTGCCGCGAACGCGATGACGTCGCCGGCGAAGCCATACGCCCACTTGAGCTCGAGCCGCGCAATGTCGGTCGCATCGAGCCCCGCTCGCCTGGCCGTTTGATAGCGCGCGTTGTCCTTCCCGGGGCTCCAGCCCGTCCAGCTCTCCGCCGAGCCATCGGACAGGATGCGCTTGTCCCGCGCGCAGAACGCGCTTTGCAGTGGCGCCGCTTCGTCCGTTCCCCTGCCGAGAAATGCGGCGACGGCGTCGCGCTCGTCGCGTTTCATCGTGTAAGCGATGCTCATCATGAGACCGAAGTCGAGCGTGCGCAGGATGCGCGCGGGCGACATCTGCGAGAGCGCCGCACGCGGCGGCATTCGGGCGTCGACTTGGTCGTGGCACGCGGCGCAATGCTCCGCGTAGACGGCCGCGCCGTCGGGTGCCCGAAGTTGTCCGTCGGCGTGCGCGGCGATCAGCGCACAGGCGACTGAGGCGAAGAGTGGCGACGATGCAGGCATTCGAATACCGCTCAGCGCGTCCTGTAGGCTGATGCTACGCAGTTCCGGGCGCCGACGAAACCGCTCAGTGGCGCTTGCGGGCGCCCAGCGCGGAGAGCGCCGCGAGATCCTCGGCGTCGAGCCGCACGCGCGGCGCCGTGAGGCTGCTCTCGATGCTCGATACCTGCGTCGCTCCGGGAATCGGCACGACGTGCGGCCCCTGCGCGAGCAGCCAGGCGAGCGCGATGACATACGGCGTCGTCGCGTGCTTTTCCGCGGCGCGGGTGAGCGCCGGAAACTGATCGAGCCGCCTGTGCCCGAAGTGGCCACCGACGGGCGAGTAGGCCACGTAGGCGATGCCGAGCTCGCGGCAGCGCTCGACGAGACCGGAATCGAGGTCGCGCGCGTCGAGCACGTTGCAGCGATTCTGCACGGCGGCGATCGGCGTCAGGCGCACGGCCTCGTCGAGGTGGCGAGCCGTGACGTTCGAGAGCCCGATCGCGGCGATCTTGCCCTCGTCGCGCAAGCGCACGAGCTCGCCGAGCGATTCCGCGAGCGGCACGGCGGGATCGACCGTGTGCAAGTAGTAGAGAGGAATCGGCGCGCCGAGCGCGGCCACGCTTTGCTCGCAGCATTGGCGCAGCCAGTGCGGGCTACAGTCGACCTCCCAGCGTCCTTCGGGCCTCGTGAGCCCGCCCTTCGTCGCGACGACGACGTCGCTTCGGCCGACGTTGCGCAGCGCCTTCGCGATCAGCCGCTCGTTGTGGCCGAAGTCGTGCTCGTCGAGACAGTAGCTGCTCGCCGTGTCGATGTGATTGCCGCCGCCCGCGATAAACGCCTCGATGACCGCGAGCGCCGTGCGCTCGTCGGGCCGGCCTTGAATCGACAGCGGCATGCCTCCGAGCCCGATGGGCTCGACTTCGAGGCCGCTGTTGCCGAGGGTTCTCGTCATACGCCCGAGTGTAGCAGCGGACATCAGAAGCACGTGGTGATACGGTACGGGGCGCGATCACGCCCGGTGTTGCGACGACTCATTTCGAGTGAGATGGCCGCGCGGGAGTAGGTGAGGCTTTTCGGCGCTGGGAGGTACACTGCGCTACCATCCGCACAGCCCGCGATTCGTCCAGAGGATAGTGTATGAAACGGCGAATGCGCCTGATCGTCGCCGCGGTGACGCTCAGCGCGCTGACCTCCGTCGCGTTCGCCCAGCGGGGCTTTCGCCGGTACGCGCCTACCCCTGACCAGCCGCTCGTCGGCGAGCCGAAGGAGTGGACGTTTGCGCGGCTCGCGTACGACGGCACGGGCTTTCGCGGAGGCAGCGGCTTCGCAGTCGATTATCCGGGCGCCGAGTACCACTTTTCGCAAGCGGTCGAACGGTTGACGCGCATCGACGTCCACCCGGACGGCCAGGTGATCAGCCCGAATTCCGACGACCTGTTCGACTACCCCTGGCTGTATGCCGTGGAGGTCGGATCCTGGACGTTCAACGATTCCCAGGCGGCGCGAATGCGCGAGTATTTGCTGCGCGGCGGCTTCCTCATGGTCGACGACTTTCACGGCGAGTACGAGTGGCAGATTTTCATGGAAGGCATGCGGACGATCTTCCCTGAGCTGCCCGTCGAGAATGTGTCGGCAGACGACCCCATTTACACGCTGGCGTATGAGATCGGCGAGCGTCTCCAAGTGCCCGGACCGAACTACATGGGGTCGGGCATGCTTTATGAGCGGTCGGATGGAGTGACACCGCATTGGCGCGGCATTCGAGACGGCGACGGGCGATGGATGGTCCTGATCTCGCACAACATCGACTACGGCGAAGGCTGGGAGCAGGCCGACAACCCGGCGTATCCACAACCCTTCACGCGCCAAGCCTACGAAGTCGCGGTCAATTACCTGATTTACGCCATGACGCACTGAAGGATGGCGAGCGGCGGCACGAGCAGGGAGTGCCGCCCGAGCCACGCCGATCGCATCACCGCGTACCGGCCAGCACGAACCTCTGAGCGCGCCGGTTGTTGACGATCTCCGCCGTGTAGAGATTCCCCTTCGAGTCGACGGCCATGTGATGCACGATGTCGAACTCGCCGGCATTCTTGCCTCTCATGCCCACGACGCCGATCTGCGTCATCGCCTGCCGATCGAAAATCACGACGCGCATCGGCCCGGAGTCGACGACGTAGAGGAACTGCTGGTTCGCGTCGGGCGAGAACGCGAAGCCCGCCGGCACCGGCACGACGGTGCTGCCTTCGTTCGTCACGCGCACCTGTTTCAGGAATTTGCCTTCGCGCGTGAACATCTGAATGCGGTTGTTGATCCGATCGGCGAGGTAGACGACGCCGTCGTGCGATACCTTGATCGCGTGCGGCAAGCCGAACTCCGGCGGCCCGTCGGGCGTCGTCTGCGGCTGCGGCGCCGGGGCGTTCGCCTCGAACGTCGGCGGGGGCGGGTTGCCGAACGCGCCCCACATCCGCTTGAACTTCCCGGTCTCCGAGTCGAAGACGATGACGCGCTTGTTGCCGTAGCCGTCGGCGGCGTAGACCTCCTTCGCCTGCGTGTCGACGAAGACGTCGGTGGCTTGATGCACGTTTTCCGTGTCGAGATTGCCGGTGCTCTCGCCGCTCCGGCCGATCTGCATGACGAGCTTTCCGGCCATAGTGAACTTCATGATCATGTCGTCGCTGACGCCCGGTGTGGTCACACGCGGCCAGCCGGCACGCCCGCCGATCCACACGAAGTCGTTCGCGTCGACGAAGATGCCGTGCTCGCGACCGAGCCATTCGGCGCCGTTGGCCGGTCCGCCCCAGCTCGTCAGCAGTTTTCCCGCTGCATCGAACTGGAGCACCGGCGGCGCCGCGTTCGCGCGCTTGTCCTCGGGAATCGACTGGGGCACGTGCAGCACCCAGATGTTGTCGTTGCGATCGACCGAGATCGACGTCACCTCGCCGAGCACCCAGTTGTTGGGGATCGTCGGCCACGTCGGATCCACCGTGAACTCGGGCGAGCGCAGAGCGGATTGGGCGTGGGCTGTGTCACCCGTCCACGCCAGTTGTGCCAGCACCGCCCCGGCGCACACACACAGCCACCATCCAAACGTCGCCTTCATGAGAACCCTCCTCAACCGTCTGGCCCGACGAGCCGCTCGGGGTCGAGGTTGTTGTCCTGACACAGGTAGTCGAACGGCTCGTTACCTTTGCGCCAATTGAGGTAAAAGCCGCCAGACCAGTTTGCCGTATACGCCCCCGGATCGTCGATCGTGACCTCGTAGATCAGCGTGTCGAAGTTCGGCCGAGAGATCCGCTCGATCGTGTGCAGCTGATCGGTGTGCGGCAGCCCAAGGCGATTCATCCAGAACGAGTCGGCGAAACCCACCGTGTCGATCACGAGCGTGTCGCCTTCCCAGTGCCCGATCGAATGTCCGTAGCGCGCCGGCTCGCGCTCGGCGGCATGCTCCTTCGCTCGCAGGTCGACGACGCGCCAACTGTGCGGGCTGCCGACGCCGACGAAGGCCATCTCGCCGGAGTCCGGCAGGTCCAGGACTTCGAGCCCATAGGGCGTGTGGAACAGGCGCGCGACGCCCGACGGTTTGCAGCGGACGTGCGGCTCATCCTTGAGATAGGTCCTCTGGCGGTAGTCGAACAGCGCGCGCGCCCAAGGCTGAAACGGCACGCGCTCCAACGAAAGGTTCGTCGGCAACGCGTCGGTCCCGTTGCGCGGATCGTCCTCGGGCGTCGGATAGATGAGCTCCGCACCGTTAGCCGTGCTGCCTTCCCAGTTGCCAACCTCGTCGGGCGTCCCGGAAAAGCTGATGCGCCCGTCCGCGGTTCGCGGAGCCGGTCGGCCTTGCGACAGATCGCGAAATTGGGCAGCCGCGTCGCGCGAGGGCACGAGCGCGCCCATGCCTGCGCCGCACGCCAGCAGCAAGACGAGGCGCGCACTTCGCATCATCGTATGTGACCTATTTTTGCGGCCCGACCATTCGCGCCGGGTCGAGATTGTTGTCCTGGCACAGATAGTCGAACGGCTCGTTGCCGGCATCCCACGGGATGTTCCAGCCGCCGGACCACGGTTTCGTGTACGCGCCGGGGTCGTCGATCGTGATCTCGTAACGGAGCTGTTCGAAGCGCGGTCGCGAAATTCGCTCCGTGGTGCGGAGCTGCGCCGTGTGCGGCACGCCTTCGCGCGAGATCCAGAAACGCTCGTTGAAGCCGACCGTGTCGATCACGAGCGTGTCGCCTTCCCAACGGCCCACCGACGTGCCATACCAAGAGGGCGGGGGATTCTCGGGCAACGGCCGCCCGTCCATGTGAACGACGCGCCACGAGTGCGGCGAGCCGACGGGCAGGAACATGATCTCTTGCGTGTCGGCGAGCTGCAGAACCTCGAACCCGTACGGCGTGTGGAACAACCGCGCGCCGCCCGACGGCTTGCAGCGCGTGTGCGGATCGTCCTTCGTGAAGGTGCTCTGGCGCTGATCGTAGACCTCGCGCGCCCACGGCTGAAACGGCACGTCCGCGACGCTCAAGTTCGTCGGCAGGTTCAAGCGATTCGGCGCGAGCGCGTCTGCGAACACGTTATTCGCGAGCGACGTACCCGGCGGACCTTCCCAATTGCCGACGTCGTCCTTCGTTCCGGCGAAGCTGATCGTGCCGTCCGCGTTGCGTGGGATCGGTTTCGCCGCCGGCTCGCCGGGCTCGGCCGCCGGTTGCGCGCCGGCCGGCGACGACGACAGCGCCGCCGCCGCTACGGCCGCGGCCGCGACGGTGCAGCGCTTGCGTGCGGACCTGCTCGCCATCAACGCAACGACTCCAGCCTAGCGCGCGGGGGGCGGTGAGCCGGAGCCCGCGCCCTGGGTTGCGCCCTGGGTGATCGTCTGGCCCTCGCTCGACGCCGCGCCGAGGATCTCGCCCGTGGCCCTGAGCTTCACGATGCGCGCGTTCGCGCTCAAGCTGCCGTCGCGCGCGCGCGTGCCGCTCACCTCGAGCTCGTCGCCGATCGCCATCGAGTTACGTTTCCAGCCGCGCTGCTCGAGCATATGCGGCGGACCCATCTCGAACGCCCAGCTCTCCGTCTTGCCTTGCGCATTCACGACGTCGATATAGAAGTAGACGTGGGGATTCATCCAATCGATCTTCGTCACGTAACCCGTGACCTCGATCGGCTTCTCCGCATCGTATTGCGCTCGAAATGAATGATGGGCCTGCGCCGAAGCCATGAGGATCGAACCCAAGGCGCCAACGATCAATGCCGTGCGTGACATGACTCACTCTCCTACGGATTCCAGCTCACTCTGTGCGAGATCATCGCGATGGTCCTCGCAGAACCGCTCGGCGATCTCTCCCCCGTCCACCCAATCGACCGTCCATTCCGCGGTCCACGGGCGCGTGTACGTCAGCGGATCGTCGACGGTCACTTCGTATTTCAACGTGTCGAAGCTCGGCCGCGAGAATCGCTCCGTGAGGCGCAACGCCTCCGTGTGCGGCAGGCCGCCGTTCGAGAACCAGAAGCGCGCGTTGTAGCCGCTCGACTCGACGACCAGCGCGTCGCCTTCCCAATGCCCCGCTTGATGACCGAAATAGGTGCCGGACACTTCCTCGGGATTCGGCGGCTGACGCCCGTCCATGAACACGACGCGCCAGTTGCGATTGCCGCCGCCGAACAGGATGTACATTCGGTCGTAGGTCGGATCGCGGATGATCCGGAATCCGCCTGCCGTGTGCAGGTGCCGTGGCCCGGACGGAGCGATGCATGCCCGCGTCGGGTCGTCCTTCAGGCCGTTGCGTTGCCGGTACTCGTAGAGCGCGAGCGCCCACGGCTGGAACGGCGCCACGCGCGGCGCGTCGGCGATGTTCGCGAGCAGGCCGTTCTCGTCGGCTGCTACCTGCACGCCCTTCTCGAACAGCGAGCTCACGCTCGACTGGCCCCAATAACCGCGGTTGCCGGGCTCGCTGTCGAAGCGGACCTGGCCGTCGGGGTGGCGCGGTGTCGGCCTGCCTGCGTCCGCGTCGCGGCGGATGTCGCCGAGTCCGACCCACGGCCGCAGCCGGCCAAGGCCGCTACGAGGAGCAGAGCGGCGCTACACCGGCGAATGGCACATACGTGCGTTACTCGCGCGCCATCTTGAACGCGTGATCGACACCGGTTTGCTTCCAGGTGCCGGTCAGCGTGCGGTTGTACGAGCCGATGTCGTCGAGCTTCGCATCGATCACGATCGGTTGACCGTCGCGGCTCTGCGCTTCGATGTGCACGGTCCAGTCGCGCGGTTCGAGCACGGGCCCGCTGAACCTCACGACGTTCGGGCCGGGGTTGATCATGCCGTTGACGTTCTTGCCGTCCCACTTCATGACGATGACCACGGTGCTCTTACCCCCATCCGGCCCCCACTCGCCGCGCCAAGTGCCGTCGAGCGGAAACCCCTCTTGTGACTGAACGGCCACGCCGAGCAGTAGGCTCGAGAGCACGGCAGTGCATTTGACGAGCAAGATCATGTACCCCCTCGATGAACCTAGTCGGCGGGCTGTGTCCGCCATCGAGCCCCACAAGCTTACGCATCGTTGCGGATATGTCACCCGTTTCGGCCGCGAGCCGTCGGATCGGTGCGGCAGCGTACAGACGCTTTCGCGTCCGCGGCCCAAGCTGCAGCCTGGGTCACCGTTGGCCCCCCATTCGAGAGCAAGATGAGCATCTTCACTTGGCTATTGGCCGGCGGCCTCGTCGGCTGGGGCGCGTGCGTCTATATGGGCACGCCGAGCTCGCGAGCGTTCATCTTCAACGCAGTCGTCGCGACGGTTGGGGCAGCCATCGGCCTGTGGGCTCTACAGTCAACGTTCTATATAACCCCGGGATTAGGCATTTTGGCCCTGCTCGTCGGCGCGGCGTGCGGCACGGTCCTGTTGGTCGTGGTCCACTTCGCGCGGCTGCGCATCATCGGCTGACCCTGTCCGCGATATCCTAGCTCTCTCGATACAACGGGGGACCTTCATGGCGACGACGACACGCCGCGACGCATTGCGGTGGGCGGGCGGCTCCCTAATCGGCGCGATGGTTTCCTTACGGGCTTCGGCGCAAGCGCCCGCGTTCCCGAAAGGCGCCGTGATCCGCACGCTGTTCAAGGACTACGCCCCCGAGGAGCTCGCGGGCGGCGCGACGTTATTCCACGAGCACCTGTCGCTCGGGCCGGACTTCGGCGATCGCTTCCGCGCAGCATCGGCCGCGGTGCTCGCCGCGCAGGGCGCACCGCCGACGCAGCGTCCCGCGGGTCCGCCGCCGGCGCCCGCTAGCGCCGATCCGATGCGCGACGTCGACCTCATGGCGGAGGAGCTCCGGAGCGCGCAGCGCGACGGCGTGGCGTGCCTCGTCGACGCCGGCCTCGAGGGCGCGGGCGCGGACCTCGACTTCATCCGTGCGGCGGCGATGAAGTCCGGGCTTGCCCGTCGTCAAAGGCGCGGGCTTCTACGCCGAGCCGTTCTATCCGACAAGAAGTCGCGACGATGAGCGAAGTTGAGCTCGTGCGCGCGCTCGTGCGCCAGGCCGACACCTATCCCGCCGGCGTGTTCGGCGAGATCGGCTCGTGGGACGAGATGACCGCGGTCGAGCGCAAGGTATTTCGCGCGGTCGGCAAAGCGCACGTCGCCACCAATCTGCCGATCTTCACGCACACCGGAATTCCGGGGAAAGCGGCGATCGAGCAGCTCGACATCCTCGAGGACGCGGGCGTCGACCCGAAGCGCGTATGCATCGGCCACCTCGGCAACTTGAACGACCCGAACGTCTACGTGCACAAGACGATCTGCCGCCGCGGCGGGTTCGTCGGCTTCGACCGCCAGGGCGGGAATGGCGACGCCAACGTCGTGCCGCTCGTGATCGCGCTGCTCGATGCCGGCTTCGCCGACCACGTGCTGATCTCCGGCGACGCGTCGCGCGGCTACGCGCGGCCGGTCACCTCGTTCCTGCCGAAGCTGAAAGCGGCCGGCGCCGACGACGCGACGCTCGAGCGAATCATGGTCGACAACTCGCGGCGGTTTCTCGCGTTCGTGCCGAAGCGGCCGCGCAAGGCCTGACGGCACGTCGATATCGAGGAAGAAAGCATGAGCTTCTCGATTCGATTGATTGCACCGTTCGTGGCGCTCATGGCCTTTGCCGCCGAGGCCGCCGACGTGACCGGTGAGTGGACGGCGACGCTCGTCACCGCGGCTGGGAAAAAAGACTATACGTATGTGTTTCGACAGGACGGAGCAGATCTCATCGGAACGGCCAGATCGCAAGACGGTGTAGTCGCGATAGCGAACGGCCGCATCAACAACAGGACCCTCTGGTTCATCGAAAACGTTACGGTGGAAGGGCGACGCGTTGTGCTCGAGTACACGGGCGAGGTAGTTTCGGATACCGAGATCCGATTCAAACGGCAGGCGGCCGGAACTTCGTATCCCGTTCTTCAGTTTGTCGCAACCCGCACGCGCCAGCCGAAGACCGGCAACTAGAAAGCTATCCGTCCGCCCGGAGCGTTTCCATCGGATCGATCGTCGCCGCGCGGCGGGCGGGGATATAGCTTGCGAGCAGCGCCGCCGCCGCCAAGAATGCCGCCGCGGCCACGAAAGTGGCGACGTCGAGGGGCGTGACGCCAAATAGCAGCGACGACATCAGTCGCGTCACGCCGGCGGCAACCACGGCGCCAAAGGCGATTCCGATGCCCGCGAGAATCATGCCGCGATAGACGAACATGCGTTTCACGGTACGTGGCGCGGCGCCCAGTGCGACGCGGATCCCAACCTCGCGCCGGCGCTGCATGACGGCATAGGCGAGCACGCCGTAGATGCCGACGATGCTGAGCAGGAGCGCCGTCGCGCCGGCGATTCCGAGCAGAGCCAACGAAAACGAGCTTCGCGCCATCGAGGGGTGGTCGCGATAGACCTGCGCCAGCGTGCCGACTGCGGCGATCGGAAGATCCGGAGCCACTTCCGCCACGGCGCGCCGGATGTCGGCGAGCATGCCCTCCGTGCCCGTCCGCTCGCTGCGCAGCGCGAAGGTGACCGAGGCCGGCAGGTAGGTCCCCAGCCCGGTCATGTATTGCTGCTCGCGCGCCGGCCAGTAGACGGTCGGCGTCGCCGGCTGATCGACGCCGTCGTGGTATACGTCGGCGACCACTCCGATCACTTCTTGCCAGGATCCATCGTTGCCGACGTCGACGCGTTTCCCTACGGCACCCTCGACGGAATTCCACGACTCGCGGGCGAAGCTCGCGGAGACGAGGGCCACGTTTCGCTGCTCGCGGACTTCCGCCCACTCGAAGTCGCGCCCGGCAAGTAACGGTGTACCTAGAGTCTGAAGCAGGCCGGGCGAGATCCACTCGATTCTCCGCGTGGGCGGGAGCTCGCCGCTGTCGTACGTCTCACCCTCCGGGGCGACGATGAAGCCACCCGAGCCCTGCATCGGCAGCGCCCCCGTGTAGGCTGCCGAGGTGATACCGGGGATCGCCGCCAACCGCTCGAGAATCTGATCGGACAGGCCGACCAGTCTGATGATTCCCGTCGCTCCCGTTCCCTGCATGGAGAGCCGCACCGTTTGCACGGTCTTGGGATCGGTGAACCCGGGCTCCACGCTTCGCAGGTTCTGAAACGTGCGAATCATCAGGCCGGAGCTGACCAGCATCACGAGTGCGAGGGCGACCTGGGCCACGACCAATACGTTCTGAGAGCGATATTGATTCTTGCCGGCACTCGCCCATCGCCCCCCGAGGTTCGACAAACGCTGCCGCCCGACTCGCAGAATCGGCACGAGCCCGAACAGCAATCCCGAGAGGACCGAGACGCCCAAGGCAAAGCCGAGCACCGGAAGGTCGAGCGCGATCTCGTTCAGTCGCGGCAAATTCGCCGGCGGGAAAGCCAGCAGGACGCGCAGACCGCCGTAGGCGAGACCAACGCCGGCCAGCCCGCCGATCAGGCTCAGCGTCAGGCTCTCCACCATGAGCCCGCGCGCCAGGCGGCCCGGTTGGGCTCCCAGCGTCGTGCGGAGCGCAAGCTCTGGCGAGCGTGCTTCCGCCCGCACGAGCAACAGGTTGGCGACATTGGCACAGGCGATCAGCAGCAGAATGCTGATGCTTCCCAGCAGGACCCACAGGCGCTGGCCCACGTTGCCCACGACGTCCTCTTTGAGGGGGCGCACGGCCGCCCTGAGCTGGAGCGCGTCCGCTCCGGCAAAGTTCGGACGCATGTACCTTTCCAGGTAGACGGGCACCATGCGGTCGACATCGGCGTTGGCCTGCGCCACCGTGACGCCCGGCTTCAGCCGCGCCACTCCGGCGCAGCAGAAGCTCGCGGGAGGCGCGGCCATGTCGATGCGCATGGGCAGAATCAAATCCATGGGAAGCTCGCGGAGGGTGAAGCGAGCGGGCATCACACCGATCACCTCGCGTGGGCTCCCGTCGACCGTGATCGCGCGCCCGATCACGCTCGGATCGCCGCCGAAGCGCCGCTGCCAGTAACCGTCACTCAAGATCGCGGTCTCCGCCGCGCCGGGCTGATCGTCGTCGCGCGAAAACGATCGGCCCAGCGCAGGTTGAACGTTCAGAGCCCGCAGCGCGCCTGCCGTCACCAGCAACGTGTTGGCCTGCTCTGCATCCCCGATTCCGGTGATTGCAGATTGGCCGGACGTATACATTCCCAATTCCTCGAAGGCCTGGCCGTTCGCCGCATAGATCTCCAACATCTGCGCGTCGAACGGGAAGTTGTCGCCGCGCACGTTTCCGTTCACGGACGAGTGCATCACCGTCACGACGGCTTGCGATTCCGGATAGGGCAGGGGTTTGATGACGACCGCGTTGACGACGCTGAAGATAGCCGTCGTTGCACCAGTCCCCAGCGCGAGCGTCAACACGACGGCGAGGGTAAAGGTAGGCCGCCGCCAGAGGCCGCGCAGCGAATGGCGCAGATCGCGGCCGACAGAATCGAGGAAAGCGTTGATGCTCATACGGCGGAGGTCCCGGCAGATACGTCACGTAGACGGCGGTTTGCCATCGCAAGAAGCGCGCCAGGCATCGGGAACGCCTAACTCTTTGATTTAGAGTGGTCGCGCAGGCTGCGCCGCGCGGTTGCGGCCGGCGGAGTGTCCCGGATTCGGGCGGCTCGTCCCACGTGCGGGACGGCCGATGTTTTGTCGGTACTGCGGCCCGATTCGGTGTTGACACGTCGAAAGCGACGGGCGGTAGACTCGGGTTCGTCTCGGAGCAAGTCAGTGTCGCGGGAGGTTTTCGGCGATGACCATGAAGCCTCTGAAGAAGGGTGCCACGTACGACGACCTGCGCGACGTCCCCGACCACTTCGTCGCCGAAATGTTCGACGGCGATCTCTACGCGTCGCCGCGGCCGGCGCTGCCGCACGCAAATGCCGCCACCGCGCTCGTCTCCGAGATCCGCGGATCGTTTCACCGCAAGGACCCGGGAGGATGGGTAATTCTTTTCGAGCCCGAGCTGCACTTTGGAAACGACGTGCTAGTGCCGGATCTCGCCGGCTGGCGCCGCGCGCGGCTGCCGAACGTGCCGGCCGCGGCGTACCTCTCGCTTGCGCCGGATTGGATTTGCGAAGTGCTATCGACTTCCACCGAAGCGCTCGACCGCGGCAAGAAGCTGCGGATCTACGCGCGCGAAGGCGTGGCGCACGCGTGGCTCGTGGATCCCCTCGTGCACACGCTCGAGGTGATGTCGCTCGACGCAGGTCGGCGGACACAGCTCGGCCGGTACGAGGGCGAGACGAAAGTCCGCGCGGCGCCGTTCGACGCAATCGAGCTCGAGCTCGGCGCGCTCTGGATCTAAGCGCTCCCAATTGGGAATGATCATCGCGGAATGCGCTCGCCGTCACATTGGCGCGCAGGCCGTCCGCATTTTGTGAGGTTCGTACTCCACGCGCCGGCCGTTTGCGGGTCTACTGCCCCGACTCGCGAACGAGCCCTCGACGGCGCGGTGCAGAGAATGGGACCAATGAAATGGCTGTGGGTCGCGTCGGCGGCCTTCTTCATCGTCGTGACACTAACCCGCGGCATGTTCGGCAAGACGACCGAGGAAGAGCTGGCCGAGCTCGACGCGCGCTTTCCGACCAAGGACACTTGTCTCGCCGGTGCCGCGCAGCGCATCGCGCCATGCACGGTGCCCGGCTGCTACGACTTGGGCTGGGCATTCCTCGATCGCTGCCTCGACCGCGCCGACGGCGACAAGGAGCGCTTTTGCTCCAACGTCGTCGACCAAGGCGTCGACAGCCTCGGTCGCGACGTTTTCACCACGCATTGTCAACCGTTCTCGCCGTACGAAACGGAGTGCGAGAAGGTCGTTCTGCGAACCAACCTCTACTGTAGCCGCATCATCTGACGCAACGAGGAAGCTGCATGTCCACGCGCCACATCGCCGTCAGAACCGCCGTGCTGTTGACGTTCTTCGTTGCCGGTTGCGACCCCAGCGGCGAAGGATTGACCGTCGCCAACAAGAAGGCGTGCATCCCCGAGGCCGCGCGGCGGCTCGTCGCTTGCAACGACGAGGCGGAGTGCGAGAAGGGCGTCACGCGCTTCGCGAGCTACTGCTACAACAATGCCGAGGGCGACCAGCTCGATATCTGTCGCGGCGGCCAGTATTTCTTCGAGCAAGCGCTCACTGCCCTGAAGCAGGACGATCCCACCTTGTTCGGCCAGCTCGAAAGCCGCGGCGAGGAGATCATGATCCTCACCGGCGAGACTTACTGCCGCTACAACACGAACTAGCACCGTGCGCTCGCGCGCCGGCTCGACTTGTTAGCGGCCCGTCACTCGAAACGCAGCGCCTCCATGGGCGCGACGCGCGTAGTGTTCGATACCGCACGGAGCCGGAAAACCTTCTCACGCTATAAGGGGCGCTGGCCCCCTTGGCCACACGGGACAGCGCTCATGAAGAATC
Organism: uncultured Gammaproteobacteria bacterium; assembly: GCA_963714705.1. Taxonomy (GTDB): domain Bacteria; phylum Pseudomonadota; class Gammaproteobacteria; order Steroidobacterales; family Rariloculaceae; genus FEN-1219. Next base: position 144,920 of record CAVQPJ010000013.1, on the reverse strand, counting down.
AGGGTCCGCTTGAGGGTCTCGCTCTTCGGACGGCGGTCGCTGTGCTTGCCCTGGGCCAGTTCGGTCCGACGCGCGCCGAGACTCTGTCTGGCCACGGCCACCTCGTGACCGAGATTCCGAGGCTCCTCGAGCAATACTCCCGGCTGGGCGATTTCCACCTGCCGAGCTTGTCCGTCTCCGAGCTCGATGCGCTCGCCGCGGGCGAGCCCATCGTTGCTCTGTTCCGCGAGCCGAGCGTGCAATCGACCGAACAGGTGGATGCGATGCGAGTCGTCGGTTGGCAGGTCGTCGATGCGCCGCGGCTGCTGGTTTGGCTTTCGGCCCTCGGCGGGAACGAAGTGTCATCCTCCCGGCCGAGTCATGCTGTGCTGATGCAGCGAGCGGCTGGCGCTTATGTCAGCTATCACCACGCCGATTTGCCCTGGCCGGTCAAAGATCGTCAGTGGACACTCTTGTGCGAAAAGAACTTGACCCTTGCCGAAGACAGTCATGATGTCATCTGGGAACATCGCTGGTCACTCCTCATGCGCGACGACGCGCTGCTCGAATCGGTCTACGAGCAGCATCGCATCCCGGGCGTCACACGACGGGTGCTCGACGAGTCGGTCTACCTGAGTGAGAATCGAGGCGCTTGGATAGTGTTCGACCTTGGCGCGAGCGGCACGCTCGTTGCCGCATCCATGGATGTCGACTCTGGTGGGCAGCTTCCGGACGCTCTCGTACGCTCGTTTGCCAAACGCCAACTCAGAGCGTTCTTCGAGTCATTGAGCGCGCTTCGTGGTATGCGCTATTCAGGGACGCCCGTGATTCATGACGGCCGCGGCCTACCGATCGCACGAGAAGCTGCGATAACCGCGGGGCGATTTCAGTCCGACCCGCCGCGACTCGTGAAGGCGTCCGCCATGACCGAGAGTCGCTGACCGCTACCCGCTCGACGTTGCGGCTGTCCGATGCCTTGCTGACATGGCACAGGACTTGCCGCTCCACGCAACAGCAAGAGGAGGCCGCAAGCCATGCAGATCCGCGCCGGCTATGAGCTCATCTATCAGTGTCCGCGACCGACGCCGATGGTCGTCACCTTGCGCATTCACCCCACTCGCGCCTCGGATATCGTCAAGCCCGACGATTTGTTGGTGAGCCCGTCCATCCCGGTCACGTCGTATCGAGACTCGTTCGGCAACTGCTGCGCCCGCATCGTGGCGCCGGCGGGCACGCTCCGGCTGACGAGCGACGCCGTGGTCACCGACGCGGGTAACGTCGACCAGTTCGCGCCTTGGGTTGGTCAGCGGCCGGTGGAATCCCTTCCTGAAGAGACTCTGCTCTTTCTGCTTGGCAGCAGGTACTGCGAAACAGACCTCTTGTCGGAAGCGGCTTGGCAGCTGTTTGGCGCGACACCGGCGGGCTGGCCGCGTGTGCAGGCAATCTGCGACTTCGTCCACAACCACATCACGTTCGGCTACGGCCTTTCGAGCCCAACGAAGACCGCGTTTCAAGCGTACTCCGACCGCCAGGGGGTATGCCGCGATTTCGCGCACCTGGCCGTCACATTCTGCCGATGCTTGAACATTCCGGCGCGCTACTGCACGGGCTACCTCGGCGACATCGGCCTTCCCCCGCCCTATGCTCCGATGGACTTTGCGGCTTGGTTCGAGGCCTTTCTCGACGACGGGTGGTACACCTTCGATCCACGAAACAATACGCCCCGGATCGGGCGGATACTGATCGCTCGAGGTAGAGACGCGGCGGACGTTGCGCTCACGACCAGCTTCGGGCCGTCGAGCCTCCAAAGCTTCAAGGTGTGGACGGATGAGATCGCGGCATGACTTACTGCGTAGGTGTCCTGCTGAACGACGGACTCGTGTTTGCCTCGGACTCGCGCACGAATGCCGGCGTCGATAACTTCGCTACGTTCTGCAAGATGACGGTGCTCGAGCGAGCCGACGATCGCGTCATCGTCTTGCTGAGCTCCGGCAACCTAGCGGGAACCCAAGCCGTGATCAGCGTGTTGAAGCAGCGCGGGGAGGTCAAGGACGGACCGCCCAACCTGTGGACCGCACGCACGATGTTCGACGTGGCCGTGCTCGTCTCGGATGCGGTGCGCGACATCGAGCGGCGCGACGGGTCCTTCCTGGAAAGCGGGCCCGTTGCGTTCAATGCCTCGTTCATTCTCGGAGGGCAGCTGACGGGTGAGCCGCCGCGCCTGTTTCGGATCTACGCCGAGGGTAACTTCATCGAGGCTGGGACGGATACGCCGTTTCTGCAGACCGGCGAGGCCAAGTATGGAAAACCCATTCTCGATCGAGTAATCACCCCCGCAACCGCGCTCGCCGAGGCGACGAAGTGCATCCTCGTTTCGTTCGATTCGACGATGCGGAGCAACCTTTCGGTGGGCATGCCCATCGATCTCGTATGTTACGAGCGAGACAGCCTCGAGGTCCGTATGCGACGCCGCTTTGAACAGAGCGACCCCTATTTCGTGGCGCTGAGCGCTGCGTGGAGAGATGGCGTGCGCAAGGTTTTCCGGGAACTGCCCGATTTCGAATGGTCCATCGGCGATAGATGATCGGCCTGCTCGCTCGACTCGCTAGCGGCCGGTCATTCGAAACGCAGCGCGTCCATGGGAGCGACGCTGGACGCTCGGCGCGCGGGCAAGTATCCAGCCGCAATCCCCACAGCGCCAACGACGATTTGAAGGCTACTCGAACACCTCACGCAGCACGTCAGGGCGGCGTGCGGCGATGGCGAGCAACGACCGGGCCGCACCGGAGGGATGTCGGCGCCCTTGCTCCCACTCCTGTAGCGTGCGCGGTGAAACGCCCAACAATTCCGCAAATTTCTGCCGCGAGAGTCCGGAGCGCGCACGCGCCTCGGTAATCGCCGAGACGGGGATGCGATGGACGCGCCCGGCCTTGCCGGACTTCATCTCGCGAACCGAAGCAAGCAACTCAGTTGGTCGCGCAAACAACCTTGATCCGAAGACGACGCTCGAGTTCCGGGACGACTACTTCTTCGCGCGGGCGTCCGCCTCTTGTTTGCGCGCGCCGGCGAGTATGCCCGTCATCCCCAAGTTGCCTTCGTGGCAGGCGTATTCCAAGAGCGGCTCAGCTATTTGCTTGAAGTTGATCTGCACCGTCCATGGCTGCGTCCACGTCGACGGATCGCTCATCGTCACGCTGTATTGCAGCACGTCCGGCGCCGTGCGCGTGAAGCGCTCCACGAGATGCAGACCGCCCGAGGAGCCCATCATGTCGCTCTTCGGTGAGAAGCCTGTCGTGTTCACGACCAGCGTGTCGCCTTCCCAGTGGCCGCGCGAGTTGCCGTCCCATTGCGGAAGGCTGGACGGCAAATGTGGTTTTCCGTCGAGGGTGATCACACGCGCGTTGTGGATCGTCTCCATCACGAAGACGACTTCGGTTGGCGACTGGAAAATCTGAAAGACGCTGCTGTACGCGGCGGTGAGGCGCGGCACTCCGAAGGTGATGCAGCGTTCGCTCAAGCCTCTGCTCCACGGCCCGTCGGCAGGATGCAGGCGCCGTTGCTCGGCCGCGGCCGCTCGGCGCGCCTGCGCCTCCGGCGTGTACGGTGGGATGCGGCCGTTCGGCGGATCGATGATCAAAGAAGTCCGCCGTTCGATCTCGCGCTCGGGCAGCCAGAACCCGTTGTAGTTGCCGGTCTCGGTGTCGTGCGACTCCGGCTTCTCGTCACCCGCGACGGCATCGAGAATCAGCTCGTCGCCGAACAATGCGTCACCGTGCTGCTCGAGTTGCCGCACGGCACCCGTCACCTGCTCGAGCTCGGCGTCCGTGAGCGTCGCTTTGTCGGCCCATTGCGCAGGACGCTGCAGCGGCGTGGCGCTGTTGTTGGTCCAGGTGGCTTCGAGGTTGGGCTGACCGAACGACGTCTTCGGCGCGACGTATGGTTTCGCGGATTCGGGTTGTTGGCTCGCCAGCGGCAACGCCGCCAGAGTGCCGATGCACGCTATTGCGAAAGTGGTGGCGAGTCGGATCATGGGTTCAAACATCCTCTCTGGGCGATCAAGCGCGGGCTTCCGTTACCTCGGCTGCGCAGCGGGTTCGGCTCCCGGCTCGAGCACTAGAATCGCGCCGGGCGACGCAAACGCCGAGGCTTCGGCGAGCACGAAGATTCGGCCGTCGGGCGCCTCGACGACGTCGCGCATGCGCGTACCGATCTCGGTCAGCATGCGCTCCTCGTGAACCAGCGCGCCGTTGTCGCCGATGACCGCGCGCACGAGACCGGGCCCGAGCGCGCGATTCGACATCGTGGCGATGAGCACGTTGCCCTGCCACGCAGGGAAAACGCTGCCGCGATAGACGATGAGATTGCCGGGGTTGCCGCCGCGCGGCCACCAGATGACGGGATCGACGTACCCTTCGACGCCGCCGGTGCCGAGCTTCTTCGCCTCGTCGTTGTAGTGGTTGCCGTGCGTGATCAAGAGCCAGCCGTAGTTCTTGCCGGCCTCGATGCGATTGAGCTCGTCGCCGCCGGCCGGGCCGAACTCCGTCGACCAAAGTTCGCCGGTCGCGGGATCGAAGCGCAGCCCTGTCTGGTTACGATGGCCGAGCGTGTAGATCTCCGGCAGATAGCCGTTTCTTCCGACGAACGGATTGTCGTTAGGAATAGAGCCGTCATCGTTCAACCGCACGATCTTGCCGATGTGCGATTGGGGATCCTGGGATTTTTCGCCCCAGTTGCGGTCGCCGGAGGTGATATAGAGCCGATTCTGCTTATCGAATTCGAGGCGCGCACCGAAGCTGCCCGACGACGGCCCCTGCCCGCAGCAGCGATTGTTGTCCCTGCTCATCGCCGTGCTGTACCAGTCCTTCGCCACAAAGATGTCTTTGACGTCGGCGAGCGATGCTCCGCCGTCCCAGCGCGCGCGTGCAACGGCCAGCGTCAACGCGTCGCGGTCCGCCGGTTGCGGCTTGGGGTACGCAAAGTAGACGAGCCGGTTGCGCGCGAAGTCGGGATGAAGCGCGATGCCGAAGAGCCCGCTGATGCCCGTGGCTACGAGATCCGGCAGACCCTCGAGCGGCTTGGGATCGAGCTTGCCGTCGTGAATCACGCGCAGCCGCCCCGGCCGCTCGGTCACGAGCATGCCGCCGTCGGGCAGGAAGGCGAGACCCCACGGCGACTCGAGATCCTTCGTGAGAACGGACACATGGATCAGGCCGGTCTCGGTCCGCAGATCCCAGGGTCCGTCCCCGAGCACCGGCGGTGCCGGTCGTGCCGGTTGAGACTGCGCGGGCGCCAACAGGCCGCCGGTCACGAGCGCTGCAGCGACGATGCCGATCGAGCGGAATGAGGATCTCACTTGGGCTTCTCCTTATTGGTCCCGCGGGATACTAGCGCTAACGATCCCGCAAGTTAACGACTCCGTCCTTGCCCATCTCTCTCGCAGCCGCGCGCCGGCAGCCGCGCGGCCGCGCGCTGACGTCATTTAGGACGCACGGCAAAGAACTCCGGCCGGCGGAGCATGCCGCGCGGCCTTGCGTTGAGGCACAGTGCCGATACCGCTGCACCAGGGGATCCGGCATGAGTTCGTTCGACGCCCGCGGTCTCGTCGTGTCGACCGCCGACACCGAGGCGCTCGCGCTCTACGAGGGCGCGGTCGCGAGCCTGCACGGCCAGTGCGGCGACGCTGCCGCGCGCACGGCGGCCGCGCTCGAGAGCGATCCACAGCTCGCGAGCGGCTACTGCCTGCGCGCCGCGACGTTGGTGCTCGCCGGCAGCGCGGCCGCGCACCGGGCGCTCGCGGCGACGCTGCGCGTGCTCGACGACCTCACGGCCGCCAACGACCGCGAGCGGCGCCACGCGGCCGCGGCCCGCGCATGGCTCGACGGTGACACTGCGCTCGCGCTCGAGCGCTACGGCGCCATCGTCGTGGACTACCCGCGCGACAGCGTGGCGCTGCAAGTCGCGCACGCGCTGGACTTTCGGCTTGGCAACCGCGAGATGCTGCGCGATCGCACCGCGGAGGTGCTGCCGCATTGGGACGCGAGCGTGCCGGGTTACGGCTACGTGCTCGGCATGCACGCGTTCGGGCTTGCAGAGAACGGCGACTACGCGCGCGCCGAAGCCGTCGCGCGGGAGGCGCTGCAACTTACGCCCGACAATGCGGGCGCCATCCACGTCATTACCCACGTCATGGAGATGCAAGGCCGCGCGCGTGAAGGCGTCGCGTGGCTCGAAGCGACGCGGGCCGTCTGGACGAGCAACGCGGGATTCTCGACGCACCTCGCGTGGCACCTCGCGCTGTTCCACATCGACCTCGACGCGACTGCGCCGGCGCTCGCGATCTACGTCGACACGCTCGCGCCACGCGCGGCGACCACGATGGCGGCACTGATCGACGCGACCGCGCTGCTCTGGCGGCTCGAGCTGCGCGGCACACACGTGCGCGGCCTCTGGCGCGCGCTCGCGAACCATTGGGCGGGCGGCTCGCTGTCGGGCGAGCGTGCCTTCACTCTCGTCCACGCGCTACTCGCGTTCGCGGCCGCCGGCGTCGCGCATCGCGCCGCCCGAGTCGCGAAGCTGCTGCGCAACGACCCGGCCACGCGCGCGGCGAATACCGCGCAGGACCTCGCGCTGGCGATACCGCTCGCCGAGGGGCTGCAGGCGTACGGCCGCGGCGACTACGCGACCGCCGTCGATCGCATCACGGCCGTCCGGGCCGCGGCCTATCGGTGCGGCGGAAGCATCGCGCAGTGCGACCTGATCCACCTGACGCTCGTCGAAGCCGCCCTGCGGGCGCACCGCATGCGGTTGGCGCTCGCACTCGCGGCCGAGCGCGCGGCGCGCAAGCCCGACAGCCCGCTGAATCGCTGGCTCTGTGCCCGCGCGGAATTCGGCGCGTGGGAGAGCAGCACGCTTCCGGAAGCGTAGCTTGGTGGCGCAGCGCTACTCCGTCGGCGGCGGTGGTAAGTCGGCCGGCGGAGTCTTGTCGAAGCGGTCGAGCCCGGTCGTGCGGTCGAGCGAACGATCGTCGTCGACGCAAGTGTCGAACTCGGTAAACACACGGTCCGGCGCGCGACGGTATTGCATCCGTGTCGTGAGTGGCGCCGCGAGCACCGTGGGCGCGGTGAGAGCTGCCTCGATCGCTAGCGTGTCGTCATCGACGAGTGCAATGCGCTCCACGACGCGGGCCTCTGGCCCCAGCACCGAGCCTGGCACCAACGGCGCGTTCGGATCGAGCCCCGAGGTCTCGACTACGAGCGTCGTGCCCTCCCACCGTCCGATGGAGATGCCGCTGCGCGAGACGTCAAGCGCATTCGCGGGCGGCTCGTCGCGCAGATAGATGCGCCGGACCAGACCCGACTCTACGGCCATCGTGACGCGCCCCGGAGTGAAGAGAATTTCGAAAGCACCACCCGCTCCGCGGGGTGGGCGACCACTGAAGTATTGCTGCGCACAATATTCCCTCGGCGCGGCACCGGTGCGTAGATCCAAAGCTTGTTGGCAACGGACAGCGACCTCGGCTCTGAACTCGGGAGGAAGCGTGCACGGCGACGGCGGAGGAACGGGCTCGGAGGCCGGCCTCGGCGGCGGTAACACGAACGGCGGCCCCAGCGGCGTCCATGAGCCGGCGAAATCGGGAAGGTCCTTCAACGACGCGTATGTCACAGCGGCTTGCGCCTCAGCCGAGTCGTAGACGGCACCGACGTGCATCGCCGCGAGGACCACGACTACCCACGACGGCTTGGTGTGCAGCATCAACGCCGTCCCAAATCGGAGGGACACTGGAACACGCGGCCGTCGGTAAGCGTCACTCTCTCGCAGTGCCCGCCGATGGTCCCGTCGCGAAGGGGCCAATATTCCACGGCGATCTTGTCGCCGGCCTTCAGCACGTCCTTGGTCCAGCCATGTCCCTGCAACACGGACGGTGAGCCGTTCTCGAAGCCCCAGAGGTCGTACGTGCCCGGCTTGGTTGGGCTCGGCACGTAAACCCAAAGAAACGCGTGCGGATTCATCCACTCGAGCTTCGCAACCGTACCGGTCACGTTGAGCGTACGAGCCGTATCGAACATGGCGTAGGAATGGTGTGCGAGCGCGATGCCGGTGGGCAACGACAATACCGAAGCCAGGAGCCCCACGCGACGACAATGCATCGTTCGATCTCCGCGGAATCGAGTTCGAGGGACGTAACCGCGGGGAGTCTGCCCTCGGCCCTAATTCGAGGCAAGCTGGCTGGCTGCTTGATCTAGTTGCCGGCGCCCGCGCGAACGGGAGGGATGGGCGGCGGTGGGACGTAGTTGTCCTTCAGCGTCTTGCGATACTCGGGATACATCGTCTCGGGACCGCCGAGCACCGCTTCGAGCGGGATGTTGTATTTCTCGGTGACCTCGTTCAGCGCGGGGTGCTTGCCGGGCAGATAGTGCGGCGCGAGCGTGGGGTCCTCGTGCAGCCGCGGCAGCTCCTCGATCGGCTCGCACGCCGTCAGCGGGAAGCCGTTGGGATTCGTCGTCAAGCGGAAGACCTCGGTCAGCACGTACGGCATCGCGAGATACACGGGGTCTTCGAGAATGCCGGTGACGGTCAGCAAGTCGCCGTGCCGATTGAAGCGCATGGTCAGCGTCGCCCGGTCGCTGCGTGAATCCACGATGGCGCTTGATGTCGCCGAGCTTGAAATGCGTGGTGACGGTCGTCAGCGTGTCGCCTTCCCACGTGCCGGTCGTGAACCCGCCGTGTGGGTGCGGCGCGTACTTCGACGGGTGCGGGCGTCCATCCATCCAGATCATGGTCTCGTCGCGATCGCCCCAGCCCGCGATCTTCCACGCGAGCAGCTTCTGCGTGACCGGCTCTTCCTCGATCGAGAACGTCAGCGAGAACGGTCCGCTGATCGCATAGAACGGCGGATACATCTGACACTGTCGCTCGGTCGCCGACAGCGCCGCAATGTCGTAGCTCAACGCCTTCGCACGGCCGTCCGCGTTCAGCGGCATTCCGAGGAGATCGACCGGCTCGACGGCGTCGACGTTGTCCGACTGCCCGCTGCGGGCCCACGTGCCGGTCAGGTCGACCTGGGCGAACGCGGGGACCGCCGGAAGAAGAATGAATGTGATGAGCGCGGCGACTCTCATATGCCTACCACTGCGACGAGCAGGGTGTCGGGTCCCACTTCGCGCCGTTCGGCTCCTTCTTGAAGATCGGAGCGACGAGCCTCGGCGTGCGAAGGTACTGCGGATCGTCGACCTGCGTCGTGATCGTCAGCCACTGCTCGCCGTTCGGGCGCTTGTAGAGATCCCAGTGCTCGGTCAGCACGGCGTTCTCGCTGTACGGGACGCCGTTCTTGCGCAGGTACCCCGCACGCAGGTTCGTCGTCACGACGCGCAGCGTCCCGCCGGTCGGGACGACGGCCGGCGCGTCGGCGGTTCGCTCGGCCGGCCGCAACAGCAGCGGCACGTTGGGACGCGGCGTCTGCCACTGCGCGCCGAGACGCCCTGCCACGTCCGTGGCGTCTCGGCGGGCGTCTTGGCGTCGCCGAAGCGCAAGAGCCGCGTCTGCGTGCCGGCATCCGTCTCGACCTTCAGCGTGCCGTCGTCAGCCCACGTGATGTGCAGCCGCCCCGGCACGCTCATCAATGCGGGCGCACCGTAGGATCGACACTGCTCGCCGGCGGCTTCGTCCTTCGCCGGATCCCAGGCGTCCGCGAGTGCTCTTGCCTCGGGTGTCAGCGGCAGGCCGTGGTAGTCGCCTTTGGCAGGCGTCACCATCCGCCAGCGCCAGTCCTGCGTGACGATCGACGACCCAGTAGCCGGTGAGGTCGATCGGGGCGGCCGCTCGTGGGACGCGGCGGCGGCGCCGCCGGCGCGGCAGGGCGCTGCGCGTCGACGCGTGCGACGAGGCCGAGCGCGATCACGCCTGCGGCGATGACAAGGGTGGCTCTCGCGCGACTCATCGGTCTCTTCTTCGCGGCGAGCTCGTTGTAGACGGCCGCGACGAACATCTCCGTCGTCCACGGGCCGGAATCCGTGCCGTACTGGCTGCGGTAGCCCAGCGTCGGATTGGCGGCCTGGACTTGCGCGAGCGTCAGGCCCTGATCGATTCCGTCCTGCACGCGGTCGCGCACGATGGTAATCGCGTCGCGGTACTCGAGCAGATCGAGCTTGTCGTACACGTGGCCGTGGCCCGGCACCAGCAGCGTGCGATCGGGGTACCACAGCAGCGGCACGTTGTGGATGCTGAGATCCATCAACCGGTTCAGCGCGTCGAGCTCGCCCTGCAGCGTGCCGCCGCGCTGCGACGTCGATGAACGGAAAGCGCGTCGTGTCGATGACGTCGCCGGTCGCGATCACGTCGCCGCGGCGGAAGAACACGATGACGTCGCCGTCGGTGTGCGCGGCCGGCTGGTGGATGACCTGAATGCCTTCGCCGTTCAAGTACATCGAATACATGCGGTAGAAGAACGTCTTCGTCGGCCAGAACACCGACGGGATCGGCGGATCGGCCGAGGACATGCGCGTGAGCACGTTCTCGTGCGCGAGCACGCTCGCGTAGCCGAAATTCGCGAGGACGTCGTCGCCCAACCCCGCGCCGGCCGCAACCGCGCCCGGCAGGATGCTCAAGCCCGCCTTCGAGAGCACCTCGTTGCCGCCGACGTGGTCGGCGTCCATGCTCGTGTTGATGATGTAGCGAATCGGCAGCGGCGTCAGCCGGCGAATCGTGGCCAGCACCTCGTCGGCGCGTCGCGGTGGAGCCGGAGTCGACGAGGATCACGCCCTCGGGTCCGATCTGCACGACGATGTTGCCGCCCGCGCCGCCGATGACGTAGAAGTTCGGCCGCAGCTGCACGACCTCGATCTCGCTCGCGGGCGGTGCGGACGCGCGCTGCGCGGACGCGCGATCGGTCCAGCGCCGAGCACGAAGAGCATGGCGATCGAGAGCAGCGAGCACGCGGGTGCCAGAGGCCTTTGTCCGACCAGTCGCTTCATTGTTGGGCCCGATTACCGGCGGACCATTCTGGCCGTACCATACGTGCCATGCAAACAGCCATTCGTTGTTCGTTGATGCGCGGCGGCAGCTCGAAGGGGCTGTACTTCCGCAAGGAAGACCTGCCGGCCGACGAAGCGACGCGCGACCGCGTGCTCGTCGCGGCGATGGGCAGCGACGCGCGCCAGATCGACGGCGCCGGCGGCGCGCATCCGCTGACGAGCAAGGTCGCGATCGTGAGCCGCTCGGCGTCGAGCGACGCCGACATCGACTATCTGTTCGTGCAGGTCGTCGTCGGCGAGGGCCGCGTCGACACGACGCCGAACTGCGGCAACATCTTGGCCGGTGTCGCGCCGTTCGCGATCGAGCACGGCCTCGTGCGAAGCGCGCGACGGAGTGACGCCCGTGCGCGTGCGCATGCTGAACAGCGACAACCTCTGCGAGCTGCTCGTCGAGACGCCGGGCAAGCGCGTCAACTACGACGGCGACGCGAGGATCGACGGCGTGCCGGGCACGGCTGCGCCGATCGTCTGCAACTACCTCGACGTCGCGGGCTCGGCGACGGGCAGCCTGCTGCCGACGGGCCGCGTGCTCGACGTCGTCGACGGCATCGAAGTCACGTGCATCGACAACGGCATGCCCGTCGTCGTGCTGCGTGCGCGCGACCTCGGCGTCACGGGCTACGAGACGCCGAAGGAGCTCGACGCGAACAAGGCGCTCAAAGCGAAGATCGAGTCGATCCGATTGCAGGTCGGCCCGCGCATGAATCTCGGCGACGTCACGACGAAGGTCGTGCCGAAGATGAGCCTGATCGCGCCGGCGCGCGCCGGCGGTCACGTCTGCACGCGCACGTTCATCCCGCACGACTGCCACGCCGCGATCGGCGTGCTCGGCGCCGTGTCGGTCGCGACGGCGTGCATCCTGCCGGGCTCGGTGACGCAAGGCATCGCGACGGTGCCCGACGGAGTCGAGCAAGCGGATGTCCGTCGAGCATCCGACGGGAGAGTTCTCGGTGACGCTCGAGGTCGGCGGGACACGGCGATCAAGCCCGAGCGTGCTGAAGGCCGGCCTGCTGCGCACCGCGCGGCTCATCATGCGCGGCGAGGTGTTCGTGCCGGCCGCCGTTTGGGACGGCCGCCGCTAGCGCCTCGACTCGCCGTGGCGAATACTTCGACGCCGCCGTTTCGCGCCGACCACGTCGGAAGCCTGCTGCGCCCGGCGGCGCTGAAGGACGCGCGCCGGCGGCACGCCGAGGGCGCGCTCGACGCGGCGGGCCTTGCGGCCGTCGAGGACCGCGAGATCGAGCGCGCTCGTCGGTCAAGCAGCAAGAGCTCGGCCTGCGCGCCGTCACGGACGGCGAGCTGCGCCGCTCGTGGTGGCACCTCGATTTCCTCTGGGGCCTCGACGGCATCGCGGAGCACCACGCGGACTTCGGCATCGGCTTCGTCGGCGCGACGCCGCGCACGGCCGGCGTCCGCGTCGACGGCAAGATCGGCTTCTCGGGCCACCCGATGCTCGCGCACTACGGAGTTCCTGCACGAGCACGCGCGGGCCGTGCCGAAGCTGACGATCCCGGCGCCGTCGGCGCTGCTCGGCCGCCCCGTGCTGCCGCCGATCGACGCGCGCGTCTACCCGGACCGCGACCAGCTGCTACGCGGATCTCGGCGAGGCCTACCGCGCGGCCGTGCGCGCGTTCGCGGCGGCGGGGTGTCGCTATCTACAGCTCGACGAGGTGTTCATCGCGATGCTCTGCGACGCGAAGTATCGCGACAAGATGATCGCGCGCGGCGACGATCCCGACGCGCTGTTGCACCTCTACGCGCGGCTCATCAACACCGCGATCGCCGACGCGCCGGCCGACATGACGATCACGCTGCATCTATGCCGCGGCAACTTCAAGTCGACGTACATGGGAGAGGGCGGTTACGAGGCCGTCGAGGACGTGCTGTTCAACGAGATCGACGTACACGGCTATTTCATGGAGTACGACGACGAGCGCTCGGGCGGATTCGAGCCGCTGCGCCTGCTGCCGAAGGGCAAGCGCGTGGCGCTCGGCCTCGTGACGACGAAGCGCGGCGAGCTCGAGAGCAGCGACGAGCTTGAAGCGCCGCATCGACGGGGCCGCGAAATTCACGGACTTGGATCAGCTCTGCCTCGCGCCGCAGTGCGGCTTCTCGTCCACGGAGGAGGGGAATCTGCTCACGGAGGACGAGCAGTGGGCGAAGCTCGAGCGCATCGTCGCGGTCGCAGCGGACGTTTGGGGTTGAGCGGGGACAGATCCATTTTGCGATGCAAAATAGATCTGTCCCCTTAGCCGCCGTCTTGCCACTGCTTGATGAAGTCGAACGGGTGCACGAGCATGATGATGTTCAGCGTGAGGTTGTCACGAATCGCCAGGGCTAGCGCCACTTCCGTGACGATCACGAAGGATATGCTCACCCACGCCGGAGTGCGGCGCGCAATCTCGAAGCCCAGCATCATCGCCACGATGTCGGCGATCGAATTGACGATGCTATCGCCGTAGTAGTCGAGCGAGATCGTGACGGCGCGATAGCGCTCGATGATGAACGGCGTGTTCTCGAGCACTTCCCACGCCGCTTCAGCCAGCACGGCCAGCACGAAGCGCACGCCCGGCGGTAGACGGCGTGCCACCAACCATAGCAGCGCGTAGAACACGACGCCGTGGATGACGTGCGTGAGCGAGTACCAATCGGACAGGTGCTGCGAGTTTTCCGAGCTGAAGACGACGCCGTGCCAGACTTTCACATAGCCGCACTTGCAGATCGGGACGCTTCCCATGGCGAGCTCGATCCCGACGACCAGGGCGACCAGTCCCGCCGCGGCGGCGCCATAGGTCCACCAGCTGCGATTGTTCATGAGGTGGCTCCGTTGGAACGCGCGCTGCCGATTCTCAGGTTTGCCTCGCGTGCGCGACGAATAGCACGTGGGGTGTGCTGTAGCCGCGAGCGTAGCTCGTGACGTCGTCGACGACGAAGCCCGCGCGCGTGACGTAGCCCGCGAGCTCCGCGCGCGGCGCAAAGCCGATGCCGCCCGTCGAAACCGTCCGGCGCAGCACGTGCACCATGAGCCGCTCCTGCCACAGCGCCTTGACGGCGCGCCACGAGCCGTCGTTCTCGGCGTCCTTCAGCACGAGACGCCCGCCGGGGCGCAATAGTCGTCGCGCGGCGTCGAGAAACGGCGCCCAGGTGTCGCGCGCGATCAGGCACAGCACGTCGGCGACGATGACGCAGTCGAACGACGCCGGCCGTTCGGCCGCGAGCGTCTCGATCGTGACGGCGCGGAACTCCGCGTTCGGATTCTTGCCTACCGATTCGTTGCGCCCACTCGATCTTGCGCACGTCGGGGTCGATGCCGACGACACGCCGTTCGGGGTGGCCGTCAGCAGCAGCAGCGCTGCGAGCACGCCGTGGCCGCAGCCGACGTCGAGCATGTCTCGTGCCCGTGGCTTGCGCGGCGACGGCCTCGAGCGGCGCCGAGCGCAAGCCGCGCGCGGCAGAACCAGCGTTCCTTCGCGCGGCAGAGTGTCGAATACCTTGAGACTGGCGTGGGGCATCGGGCGTACTATTCAAGGAGACTTGCAGCGTCGGGCCGTTACCATGCCCGCCGTTACGAACATTGCAAGTTGGAGCAAGCTCGATTTGCTCGGGGGTAACCGCATGATTTCCATCGTGATACCAGCGTACAACGAGGAACGCAACCTCGACGTTCTGTACGCGAACGTTGCGCGAGGTCATGAATGCCGCGGTCGGGCGACGACGACTGGGAGCTCGTCGTCGTCGACGACGGCAGCACGGACGGCACGTGGGACGTGCTCGGAGCGCTGAGCGCGGCCGACGTGCGCGTGCGCGGCGTTCGCCTGTCGCGCAACTTCGGCCATCAGAGCGCGCTGATGGCGGGCCTCGCGGCCGCGCGCGGCCAAGCGGTCATCATGATGGACGCCGATCTGCAGCATCCGCCGTCGCTGCTGCCGCAGCTCGTGCGCAAATGGCGCGAGGGTTTTCAGATCGTGCACGCCGTGCGGCGCGATCCGCCGAACCTGTCGTGGTTCAAGCGCACGACGTCGCGGCTCTACTACCGGCTGTTCGCGTTCATGAGCGGCGTCGCGATCGAGCCCGGCTCCGCGGATTTCTGCTTGCTCGATCGCCAGGTCGTCGACGAGCTCCTGAAGTTCGAGGAAGAAGGACTGTTCCTGCGCGGCCTCGTGCACTGGGTCGGCTACGCGACGGCCAGCGTGCCGTTCGAGTGCGGCGAGCGGCACGCCGGGCACGAGCAAGTACAGCCTGCGCAAGATGCTGGCGCTCGGCTGGCACGGCGTCAGCTCGTTCTCGCTCGTGCCGTTGCGCGTCGGGATCGCGATCGGCCTTCTGTCGTCGACGCTTGCGTTTCTGGGCACGGCGTACGCGATCGTCGGCTGGTGGGTCGACGACGCCGTGGTTCCGGGCTGGGCGTCGTCGGTCGCGATCTCGTCGTTCCTGTTCGGCGTGCTGTTCGTGTTCCTTGCCGTGCTCGCCGAGTACGTCGGGCGCATCGCCGTCGAAGTGCGCCGCCGGCCGCGCTTCCTGGTCCGCGAAACGACGCGGCCGGTGCTCGCCGCCGCCGACCGGCGCCCGCAGCGGCGCGGCTCCGCGGACGCTCGCGCGGAAGGTTGAGCCTACGCGTGCCGGCTCTCGGTCTCGCGGCATCCGTTTGCGCGCTTCGTCGTCGTCGGCTGCGCGAACTTCGTCGTGAGCTTCGCGGCGTTCTATGCGTCGTACCGCTATCTGCCGCTCGACGAGACCGGCTTTCGCGGCGCCGTCGCGAACGTGCTCGCGTACGGTCGCCGGGCATGCGTCAACAGCTTCGTGCTGAACAGGCTTTGGACGTTTCGCGCCGAAGGCGCATGTCGGAGCGCACGCGCTGAAATTTCGTCGCTACTGAACGCCGCGACGCTCGTGGCGCAGCACGGCCATCGTGCTGCGTGCTCGTCGACCGGATGGGCTTGCCGGCGCTCGCGGTCTGGTTGCCCCTGACGCTCGTGATCCTCACCGCGCACTATCTCGGCATGAAGCACTGGGCGTTCGCGGAGCGGCGATGAGCGAGGGGCTCGAGCTCATCGTCAACGCCGACGATTTCGGGATCTCCGAAGCCGTCAATCGCGGCATCGTCGACGCGCACGACCGCGGCATCGTGACGTCGACGTCGATCATGGCAACGGGCCCCGCGTTCGAGCATGCCGTCGCGCTCGCGAGAGAGCGGCCCGACCTCGCCGTCGGTGTGCACCTCGTGCTGACGGAGCAGCGGCCGTTGATCGGTGCTGCCGTGGCCGCGACGCTCGTCGGCGCCGACGGCGCGTTTCGCGCCGCACCTGAAGCGCCTCCTGGCCGAGCGAGTCCGGGGTCGCGTCTCGCTGCCCGAGGTTCGGCGCGAGCTCGACGCGCAGATTCGGTGTGTGCAGAGAGCGGGCATCGCCATCAGCCATCTCGACGGCCACCAGCACGTGCACGTGCTGCCCGGCGTCGCCGGCGTCGTCGCCGAGCTCGCGGTCGGCGCACGGCATCGCGGCCGTGCGCTATCCGGCCGAACGCGTGCGCGGCTACATGCTGCGCAACGTCAAGCACGCGCGGCGGGTCGCCGAGCAAACGGCGCTCGAGCCTCTTTTGCGCGTCTTCGCCGCTGAAGAACTTGCGGCGCAGCGACGACTTCGTGGGCTTCTACTTCGGCGGCCGGCTCGACGAAGCCAATCTCGCGACGGTGCTCGGCCGGCTTGCCGGCGGCTGGCACCGTCGAGCTCATGTGCCATCCCGGGGCACGAAGACATGCGGCCCGCCGGCGATTGGCAATACGCATGGGCCGCCGAGCGCGACGCGCTGACGAGCCCGCGGATTCGCGAGCTCGTTGCGGCACGCGGCATGCAACTCGTTTCGCATCGAGACGATCAGAGCCGAAGCGTGGACGAGGTCGAGTTCGACAAGTTCGCCGACGAATATCGCGCGACTGCACGCGGCGAACATCCGGCTGTCCGGCGAAAGCCCCGAGTACTTCGCCGAGTACAAGATCGCGACATCGCCGCCGAGCTCGCGCGCGAGCAGCGCCGCGCCGCGCAGGGCGCTCGACTTCGGCGCCGGCGTCGGTTACTCGGTGCCGTTCTTCGCCCGCCATCTGCCGGCGACGCGCGTGACGTGCCTCGACGTCTCGCGCAAGAGCCTCGACGTCGGCGCGGCACGCCACGGCGCCGCGGCCGAGTTCGCGCACTTCGACGGTAGAACGATTCCGTACGAGGACGGCACGTTCGACGTTGCGCTTGCGTCGTGCGTGTTCCATCACATCCCGCACGACGAGCACGTCGCGCTGCTCGGCGAGATTCGCCGTGTGCTCGATCCCCGCGGGCGCCTGCTTCGTCTTCGAGCACAACCCGCTGAACCCGCTGACGCGCCACGCCGTCAACACGTGCGAGTTCGACGAGCACGCCGAAGCTCGTGCTGGCGCCGACGATGCGGCGGCGCGTGCGCGAGCGCCGGCTTCGCCGCGGCCGACGTTCGCTACCGCATCTTCTTTCCGCATGCTCTTCGCCGCCTGCGGCCGCTCGAAGCGAGCTGACCTGGTTGCCGCTCGGCGCGCAGTACTACGTCGTGGCGCGGAAGTCGTAGCCGCATGCGCGCGTGGCTCTGCGCCGCCGTGTTGCTGATTCTTCCGCTGCTCGTGTATTGGCCGACCGTCACGCACGAGTACGGTTTTCGCGACGATTACGCGCATCTGCGCGAGGTCCGCGAGCGGCCCGGCTGGCTGATGACGCTGACGACGTCGAACGGCCGGCCCGTGTACGGCGCCGCGCTCGAAGTCTCGCTGCAGCGCGTCCACGACGTGACGGAGCTCACGACCCTGCGAACGCATCGAGTGCCTTGCTCATCGGCGTCGTCGGCGTGCTGTTGTGGTGGCAACTGCGCCGTTCCGGTTGGAGCGACGCGCAGGCCGCGGCGCTCGGTGCCGCCGTCACGCTGTTGCCGGGAGCGCAAGTCGTCGTCGGCTGGGCCATCGCATGGCCGATGGCGCTCGGGTTGGTCGCGGCGCTCGCGGGGTTTGCGCTCGTCGAGCGGGCTTCGCGAAGACGGGCCTGGCGCGTGCGGCACTCGTTGCGGCCGGCAGCCGTGCTGTACTTCGCTTGCGGGCCTCGACGTATCAGACGAGCGCGCTGTTCGCAGTCGTGCCGCTCGCGGCCGTCTGCTTGTTGCGCGAAGGCACGATCGACGCGGCGCGATGCGTGGTGGCTGACGGCGCACATCGGAGTGCTGTTCGTGGCGCTGGTCGCGGGTTTCCTCGCGGCGAGCGCACTCATAACGCGAGGGCGTCGGTGCCGGAGGCCACGCGGATCCATCTCGAGCCGGACATCCGTGCCGAAATTCCTTTGGTTCTTGCGCAACCCGCTGCCGAACTCGATCGGGTTGTTCGCGCTGCGCGACCGCTTCGCAACGCCGCTCTGGTTCTGGTTCGTCGTCGCGGGCGTCGTGGCCATCATGGCGATCGGTTTCCTCTACGGCACCAAGACTTGGCAGCAACGCTTGCGCTGGTTGGTCGCGGCGCTGTTGCTGCCGTTCGTCGCGCACAGCGTGAGCCTCGCAGCGAGCTCGCAGGCGATCGGCTATCGCACGCTGTTGCCTCTGTCGGGGCTGTTCCTCGTGCTCGCGATGTTCGGGCTGCGCGCGATCGTCGGCGCGCCATCGCGTCCCGCGGACCGTGGAGGCCGGGGCGCTCGCGGGCGTTGCTCGTCGTCCTGGCTTTGCTGGCGCAGCGCAATCCGCTCGCGCTGATCGCCGAGCCGCAGGGCCACGAGTGGCAGCTCGTGCAAGCGGCGGCGAGTCGCGTGCGGCTCACGAGCGACACGCAGATCTACCTGCTCCGGCCGAGCATCGACGATCGCTCGACGGAGCGCGTCTACGCCGACGAGTACGGCACGCTGACGGCCGACGCGGACTGGGCCGCGAAGGAAATGTTCAAGGCGGCGATGCGGGAGCGTTTCCCGAACGGGCTGCCCGAAAACACCGCCTACACGTTGTGGACGGGATTCGGACCGCCGCTCCCGCAGTTCTCATACGATTTGGTCGTCGATCTACGCGAGCTCAGAAGCTTGGGCGAGAGAGCGCCGGCCGAGACTACCGCTTCGCACCGCTGACGGCCCGCATGGCGCCGATGCGGTATCGTAGTGGGCGCAAGTCGTTCCAAGGATCATCTCCATGAAGCTCGAGCACAGTGTTTGCATGGCAGGATTCCTCGCGGCGTGGATCGCGCAGGGCGCGATGGCGCAGGCCGACCCCGCGGCGGCGCGCGCCGCGATCGACGCCGAGACGCTTCGGCATTTCCAAGCGCTCGTGCGCATGGACACGACGAGCCCACCCGGCAACGAGAAGCCCGCGGCGGACTACGTCGCGCAGGTGCTCGAGCGCGAAGGCATCCCCGTGCAGACGTTCGCGCATCGAAGCGCACCGGCCGAACGTCGTCGCGCGGCTCACGGGTAACGGCCGCAAGCGGCCGCTGCTGCTCATGGGGCACACCGACACCGTCAACGTCGATCCCGCCAAGTGGCAGCACCCGCCGTTCAGCGCAGCGCGCGACGGCGAGCACATCTACGGCCGCGGCACCGTCGACGACAAGGACAGCGTCACGGCCGTGCTGATGACGATGCTGCTGCTGAAGCGCAACCTCGTGGCGCTCGATCGCGACGTGATCTTCCTCGCCGAGGCCGGCGAGGAGGGCGACACGGAGGTCGGCATCGCGTTCATGGTCGAGCAGCACTTCGACACGATCGACGCCGAGTACTGCATCGCCGAGGGCGGCAGCGCGGCGCGCGTCGCCGGCGAAGTCCGCTACGCCGGCGTGCAGACCGCGGAGAAGTTCCCGAAGGGCATCGACCTCATCGCGCACGGCGTCGCGGGGCACGGGTCGGTCCCGCTCGAGAGCAACCCGATCGCGCGGCTCGCGCGCGCGATCAACGCCGTCACGCAGTGGCAGCCGCCCGTGGTTCTCAACGCGCACGACGCGCGCGTACTTCGCGCGGCTCGGCCGAGATCTCGGAGGGCCCGCGCTCGCGCGCCGCTATCGCGACGTGCTGAGCACCGATCCCGCCGTCGTCGCCGCCGCCGACGCGTGGCTGCGCGCCAACGACCCGAGCAAAGCCTCGATGCTGCGGACGTCGATCTCGCCGAACATCGTGCAAGGCGGCTACCGCAACAACGTGATCCCCTCCGAGGCGCGCGCGACGCTCGACGTGCGCATGCGCCCCGGCGACGATGCCGAGGCGTTCCGCGTCGAGCTCGAGCGCTTGATCGACGACCCCGAGATCGACGTCGTGTTCAACGGCTTCGGTCAGCGTCCGCCGGGCGTCGTCGTCGCCGCTCGACAGCGAGGCGTTCGTCGCGATCGAGCGCGCGGTCACGGCGCACTACGCGGCCCCCGTCATGCCCATGATGAGCACGGGCGCGACCGACATGGCGTTCCTGCGCGCCAAGGGCATGCAGTGCTACGGCGTCGGGCCCGCCGATCGACCAGGAGGACGGGCCGCTCGGGTTCGGCGCGCACAGCGATCAGGAGCGGATCGTCGAGGCGGAGCTCTACCGGTTCCAGCGCTTCCTTTACGACGCCGTCGTGCGCCTCGCGGGCGCCGGCTCCTAGCGGCGTGTTGGTCGAGGCTAGCGCTTCGCGACGCTGACGACCTCGGGCTCCATGTAGCTCTTGAGCCCGAGCGCCGAGTACTGCCTGCCCAAGCCCGACTCCTTCGCGCCGCCGAACGGCACGAACGCCGACGTCGTGCGGTGCTGATTGACCCACGCCGTGCCGACCTCGAGCCGTGCCGCGATCTCGGCGCCGCGCTTCAGGTCCTTCGTCCAGACGGAGCCGCTCAAGCCGTAGCGCGTGTCGTTCGCGCGCCGACGCGTCGTCGATGTCGCTGAACTTCAGGATCGGCACGATCGGGCCGAACTGCTCCTCTTGCACGAGGCGGCTGTCGTCGGCGATATCGGTCACGAGCGTCGGCGGCAGGAAGTAGCCGGGGCCCGGCGGGACTTCGCCGCCGGCCAGGAACGTGGCGCCGGCTTTCTTCGTGTCCTCGATGAGGCCGACGACCTTGTCGTACTGCATCTTGTTCTGCACCGGGCCGAGCTCGGTCGCGGGGTCCAGCCCGTTGCCGACCTTGGCCTTCTTCGCCTCTTCGACGAGCGCGGCGCAGAGGTCCTCGTACATGCTCTCGTGCGCGTAGATGCGCTTGATGGCCATGCAGACCTGGCCGCTGTTGACGAACGACGCGAAGAAGATCTTCTTCGCGACGGCTTTCACGTCGACGTCGTCCAAGATGATCGCGGGGTCGTTGCCGCCGAGCTCGAGCGTCACGCGCTTCAAGGTGGCCGCAGCGCTCGCGAGCACTTTCTTGCCCGTTGCGACGGAGCCCGTGAACGAAATCTTGTCGATGCCTGCATGCGCCGTCATCGCGGCGCCGAGCTCGTCGCCGCCGGCGAGCACGTTGACGACGCCGGGCGGAAAGACCTCGTTCAGGAGCTCGCCGACTTTCAGAGTCGCGAGCGGCGTGTACGGCGACGGCTTCAAGATCACCGTGTTGCCCGTGTAGAGCGCCGAGACGAGCGGGCCGAGCGCCAAGTTCACGGGCGCGTTCCACGGCGTGATGATGCCGACGACGCCGAGCGGCCGGTAGCGCAGCTCGATGTGCTTGTCGGCGTCATCGGCGATGACCTCGACGGGAATCTCGATGCCGACCATGCCGTCCGACTGCGCGGCGCCGCGGTCGATCTCCGCGACGGACTGCGCGAGCGGCTTGCCTTGCTCGCGCGTCAGGAGCTCCGCGAGCTCGTTCTGCCGCTCGCGCAGACGCTGCGACAGCTGTTTGACGAGCGCCGCGCGCTCGGCGAACGAGCGCGCGCGCCAGGCGGGAAACGCGCGCGCGTGCCGCAGCGACGGCGCGGTCGAGCTCGCCGCGTTCCGCGGCCGGGCAGCGTGCGAACACCGTGCCGAGCGCGGGATTGATGACGTCGAGATGCTGCGCGCTCTGCTCGAGCGTGCCGTCGATCAGCAACGAAAAATCCGTTCGAAGTGCGGCGCTTGTTGCGCTCTGTGCCGATCGAATCGCCGATGGAATTGCTTGTGCTAGCCTAGTGACGAAGATGATACACGGAGAACGAGAATGAAGATCGTGATGGTCGGGCAGGGCGCTTTTGGCCGCAAACACCTCGATGGCCTGAAGAACATCAAAGACGTCGAGGTCGTGAGCCTCGTCGGCGGCAGCAAGGAGTCGACGGAGACGGTCGCGAAGCAGTACGGCATTCCGCACTGGACGACCAATCTCGGCGAAGCGCTTGCACGGCCCGGCGTCGACGCCGCGATCCTGACCTCGCCGACGCAGGTGCACGCGGCGCAGGCAATCGAGTGCATGCGCGCCGGCAAGCACGTCGAGATCGAGATCCCGATCGCCGATTCGCTCGCGGACGCGCGCAAAATTCACGAGACGCAAAAGGCGACGAAGAAGATCGCGATGGCCGGCCACACGCGCCGGTTCAATCCGTCGCATCTGTGGGTCGCGAACAAGATCAAGAAAGGCGAGCTGAAGCTCCAGCAACTCGTCGTGCAGACCTATTTCTTCCGCCGCAAGAACATCAACCTCGAAGGCAAGCCGCGCAGCTGGACCGACCATCTGCTGTGGCATCACGCCTGCCACACCGTCGATTTGTTCCACTACGCGACAGGCGAGACGCCGTCGGTCGTACACGCGCTGCAAGGCCCGCTGCATCCCGAGCTCAAGATCGCGCTGGACATGTCGCATCGGCATGCGCACACCGTCGGGCGTCCTATGTAACCTGTCGCTGTCGTTCAACAACGACGGCCCGCAAGGCACGTTCTTCCGCTACATCTGCGACAACGGCACCTACATCGCGCGCTACGACGATCTCTTCGACGGCAAGGACAACAAGATCGACCTGTCGGGCGTGGCCGTCTCGATGAACGGCATCGAGCTCCAGGATCGCGAGTTCGTCGCCGCGATCCGGGAGAAACGCGAGCCGTTCTCGAGCGTCGCGCAGGTGTTGCCCGCGATGGAGACGCTCGACCGGCTGGAGAAGAGCCTCAATGCGTGAGATTCCGGTCTGCATGGCGCCCGATCCGAATACCCGGGCGCCGAAGTACCGGCCGCCGCCGGGCGCCTGCGACGCGCACTGCCACATCTTCGGTCCCGGCGACCGATACCCGTACGCGCCGGATCGCAGCTATACGCCACCGGACGCACCGCTCGGACGATTCGTCGAGCTGCAGAAGACGCTGGGCTTATCGCGGGCCGTGCTCGTCAACGCAAGTTGCCACGGCGTCGACAACACGGTGATTTTGGACGCGATCGCGCAGAGCGGCGGCCGCTACCGCGGCGTCGCGAACGTCGACGACAGCTCTACGGACCGCGACTTCGAGAAGCTGCACGCCGGCGGCATTCGCGGTATTCGCTTCAACTTCGTGCAGCACTTGGGCGGCACTCCCGACATGGGCGAGTTCAAGAGGCTCGTTGCGCGCGCCGCCGCGTTCGGCTGGCACGTCGTCCTGCACTTCGATGCCAAGGACTTGCTCGAGTTCGACTCGATGCTGCGCACGTTGCCCGTGCCGTTCATCATCGACCACATGGGCCGCGTGCCGACGAAGGACGGGCTCGAGCAGGAGCCGTTCAAGATCTTGCTCAACGTCGCCCGCATGGACAACTGCTGGATCAAGATCTGCGGCGCCGAGCGCATCTCGTCGCAGGGCCCGCCGTTCACGGATGCCGTGCCGTTCGCGCAGGCGATCTTGAAGGTCGCGCCGGAGCGCGCGCTGTGGGGCACGGATTGGCCGCACCCCAACATCAAGAAGCACATGCCGAACGACGGCGATCTCGTTGACTTGATTCCGCTGTTCATGCCCGACGCCGCGCTCCAGCGCCAAGTGCTCGTCGACAACCCGCAGCGGCTGTACGGCTTCACGGGCTAACGGACGGGCTTCCCGTGTCACTGGAGACGAGGCGAGGGGTGGTTTACCATCAATGCGCCTCATACAACGCGTTCGGCCGCATCTCACCCAATAAGAAGGAGAACCGAGATGAAGATCCAGCCAGTCAGCGGTGTTTGCCTCGCGGTGTTTCTGATTGCGACGGCCGGCGCTCAAGAGACGAATCTCACGCGCAGCGAGGTCACGGCCATCAAGGCCAAGATCGTCACCGTGCAGCAGGCGATGGGCGGTGTTCCGAGCGGTTATCTCCAGGAGTCCGAGGACTTCGATCTGCCGACGAATTCCAACCCTGCTCAGGGCGGCAAGTATTGGCCCATCACCTCGGGAGTGTCGCTGCGTTTGGGTGATAAAGGCACTGCCGATGCGCAGGCCAACATGGAAAAAGCGGCCGCGGAGTTTCAGGCCAAGATGGCCACGGCCGTCGCAAGCGGCAACATCGCGGAGATCACGCGAATGAGCGAGGAGATCACTCGCATGCAGGCTGCCGCGATGGCTCCCGCCGAGAGAAAGGAGCCGATGAATGTCTACGTTCGGCTCAACCAGAACCCGACGGTCGGCATCGATCCCGATGCCGTCGTGCTCGAAAAACCGGGCGTCATCGTGCTCCGCGACGAACAGTCGGACGGGAAAGGCGACGTGACGGTCTACATCGATCCCGTGGATCTCGCGAAGACCGAGGAGCTGTCGAAGATCGAGCTCAGGACGGCCAACGACGGCGTAACCAGCAAGACGGGTGTGTACCACGTCGTCATTCAGCTGAACGGGACGCTCGCCGATTCCGAGGCTTGGGCCAAGACCTTCGACTTCGACGCCATGCTCGGCGTCATCGACCCGCGATAAGCGTCGGCGCGGCGCGCCCCGGCTCGGGTTAGCGCGCAACTGCGGCACAACGTCGCAGTGTCTTGCTCGTCGTACGCGTGCAGCTCATCATCGCCGCTCGACTAGCGGTTTGGAGGCGGCATGGCGACGATGTATCGGTGGCCGGGCGTGTTTGCGGTCGTTGCAAGTCTTGCGACCGCGACGGTGGCGGCGCAGGAGCCGCGCGAGGATGGGCCGCGCTACGAGAACGGCACGGACCTCGTGCGGCCGGTGGATTATCGATCGTGGCCGTTCATCGGTGCGGGACTCGGCATGACGTACGACGGCGAGCGCGGCACGCAGGCGGGCGGGGCCGACAACCCGCGCTTCACGCACGCCTTCGTCAATCCGCGCGCCTACGAGCACTTCATGCAGACGGGGACCTGGCCCGACGGCACCGTGTTCATGCTCGAGTTTCGCGCGTCGCAGACCGAGGGCTCGATCAATCGGGCGGGGCGGTTCGCGACGCAATTGACGTTTCTCGAAGCAGAGGTGAAGGACGCGCGGTTTCCCGACGGCTGGGCGTTCTATGCCTTTGGACCGGGCGACAACCTGGCGCGCGCGGCCAAGCCGCTCGCAGGCGAGGCGGCGGCGCCGTGCGTCGAGTGCCATTCCGAGAACGCCGCCGTCGAGCGCACGTTCGTGCAGTTCTATCCGCACCTGCTCGAGGTCGCGCGCGCGAAAGGCACGCTGAAGCCGGGCCACTGACAAGCCGCTAGCGACCTTCGAACGCGATCTCCATATCGTCGCGGATCGGTCGGTATCCGATCTTCGCGTAGATCGAATTCGACGTGGGATTCGCGAGGTCCGTGTACAAGCAACAGCAGCGGCGCCCGGCCGTCAGGAGCGTCTGGCTGAGCGTGGCGACGGCGGCCGTCGCGTAGCCCCGGCGCCGAAACTGCTGCGGCGTGTACACCGTGTTGATGGCGGAGACCGACCGCGTTTCGCGAGTGGTGGCAACCATCGACCGCGGGCTGCCACCGTCGAGCCAGAAGAACAGGTGGTCGCGGGCGACGAGCTGCTCGGTCACGTCCGGAGCCAGCGGTGCAATGCCCGTGTCGCGCACGTACTCGTCCATCCATTCGCGAGCGAGCGGCAGGTCCGCGTCCGCGGCTTTGCGCAACGATCCTGGAGGGAGCGGGCTTAAGAACGAGACTCTCGTGAGCTCGTGTAACCGCAACCGAAAGCGCGTTCTCCATTGGCCGCCGTGCCGGGTGGTCCAGGCGCCGGCAAAGGCTTCGGCGTCCGCCGTCGGGCCGTTCACGCCGCTCAGCGAGGAATAGACGGCGCCCACGTTCTCGGCGAGGCTGGCAATGGCCGGCGCCGGCAGACGCGAGAGCACCAATGGATGTGGCGGTGTGCGGCACGCGCAGCCTACGACTCCGCCCGCATCATGGACGCTGGCCCAATAGGTCGGAGGATCCGTCGGTGCCCGTCCGCGCCGGCCGAGAGCGATGCCGAGCAGCAGATTGTTCTCGATCTCCGCTTCGAGCAGCCAGCTCTGTGCTGTCGCGAGAAAGCCGTCCGCATCGGCGTGGCGCTCGATGACTAGCGCCTCGCTCATGGGTGGCGCTTCGAGCTGGAGCCTTGGCCTCGGGACGCCCGCGTACTACGCGGCCTCGAGGATGATGTGCCCGACGCCCGTCGACGACGCGGGCACGTGATAGAAGCGGTAGAGCTCGCGCACGTCGTCGCCGAGCGCGCCGCGCATGATGAGCCACATCACGAGCTCGATCGCCTCGGCGCCCGCGTCGCGGAGGTACTCGAGCGGCGGGATGCGCGCGAGCCGTTCGGGGTCGCGCGTGAGGCCGTCGAGGAACGCCTTGTCGAACGGTGTGTTGATGAGCCCGGCGCGCGGACCCTGGATCTGGTGCGACATGCCGCCTGTGCCGAAGATCACTACGCGCAAGTCCTCGTGCCAGCTCTCGACGGCCCTCTTGATCGCTTTGCCGAGCTGGTAGCAGCGATTGCCCGTCGGCGCGGGATACTGGACCACGTTCACGGCGAGCGGGATCACGCGGACGGGCCACGCCTTCGGCTGGCCGTAGAGCAGCGACAGCGGCACCGTGAGGCCGTGGTCGACCTGCATCTCGTTGACGATCGTCATGTCGAACTCGTCGAGCACGAGCGACTGCACCATGTGCGCCGCGAGCTCGGGATATCCCTTGACCACGGGCACGGGCCGCGCGCCCCAGCCCTCGTCGGCGATCGGGAACTCCGCGCCGCAGCCGAGCGCGAACGTCGGGATGATTTTGAAGTCGAACGCGTTGACGTGATCGTTGAACACGACGATCGCGACGTCGGGCGCGGTCTCGGCCATCCACTTCTTCGACGGCTCGTAGCCCTTGAACAGCGGCACCCAGTACGGCTCGGCCGTCTTGCCGTTGTCGACGGCGGCGCCGAGCGCCGGCGTGTGGGACGTGCCGATACCGGCGATGATCCTTGCCATCAGGCCTTCCTCTCGGACTTCGAGCGCCAGCCGTCCGGCGAGCGTCCGCCCGCCAGCATCATCTTCACGTAGTCGCTTTCCGTAACCCCGGCCATCTTCGACGCCATGTGCTGATAGGACTTCTTGTCCGTGAACGCGAGCTTGACGATCGCGTACGAGACGCCGCCGAGCTCGAGCAGCGCGTTCCAATCGCGCTTCAGGACCGCGTCGCGCTGGGCATCCGTCATCGGAAACTTCTCCAGATACTTGCGCTCGTCCGCGAGGAACTCGGCGCGATTCTCCGCTTTCATCAGGGAGTAGAAGAACGCATTCAGATGATAGCCCTTGCGCGCACGCTGGGCGTCGAAGACCCACGTGCCGGGGATGTCGTCGTACTCGGGGACGTCCTCGAATTCTTCCGGTTTCTTGCTCATGGTCGTGATGAGACCTGCTCGGCTCCGTTCGTGTCAACTCTTGCTCTTGATCGTGTCGGCAGTCTGGATGCCCTTGTACAACAGCGAGTCGGCCATGCCCTCGGCCAGGCACCACTCGGCGAACACCTCGGGCGTCTGCTCGAACACGCCCGGCACCCAGCGCTCGTCGACGACGTCGGAGTCGAAGTCGTACTCGGCGGCGCCGCCGCACGGGGTATGGAAATACCAGAAGTAGCACGACGAGACCGGATGGCGGCCGGGGCCGAGCGCCGTGCGCCAGCCGCGCCGCGTCATGTTGAGACCGCCGCCGAAGAGCTCGTGGATGCTGCGAGAGCTCGAACGCGAGATGGTGGAAGCCGCGCTTCTTGCCGACGTTGAGCAGGAACAGATCGTGATGATGATTCGACGCGCCGCCGCGCAGGAAGTAGCCGCGGCCCGGATAGCTGTCGCTCGCGATGAAGCCGAGCCGCTCCGTGTAGAACGGCACGATCTTGTCGGGCTCGTCGATCATGAACACCGTGTGCGTCATCTCGAGCGGCGTGGCCGACTTGAAGAACTGCGCCGCGCGTGTTGATGCGGTCGGGACTGCCCGGCGTGTTGAACTTGAGCTCCGGCGCCGCGACGGGCTTGCGCTGCGCGACGCGGAATGCGATGCCGAAGCCGAGCGGATCGCGTGGCGTGCACGGTGCCGTCGGCGTCGACGCGCACGGGGCGATCGCGCTCGAGCTCCGCGGCGATGGCGTCGAGATCCGCCGGCGACTTCACGCCGAACATCGGCTTCGCGCTGCGTCGCGCCGGGCTCGATCGGCTGCGGGCAGCGTCGGGATCGTTCGCGTCGCGCAGCACGACCGTCGAGCCGTTCTTGCAGCTGAAGACGGTTGCGCCGTCGGCTGGCCGTGCTCTCGACGAGCCCGAAGTCGGTCCAAAAGCGGCGGCACGCGGCGAGGTCCGTGACGCCGAAGATGACGGAATCCAGGTTCGTGACGTTCATGTGCAAGTCCAAGTGAAGCTAGGAGCCGAGCGAGCTCTCGAGCGCGACGCTCTTGACCAGCGCGAACACTTCGCGGCCGACGGAGAGCGTCGAGCTCCTCGAGAGCGTCGCGGGTAATTCTCGCACGTAAGTGCTCGCCGTCGATGTCGAGCAGCAGCTCGACGTTCATGTTGGTCGCCGGGCTCGATCGAGCAGGATACGGCCCACGAGGACGTTGCGAATGCTGAGTTTCTCCGGTCGCACGGTCGCGATCGCCACGTCGCGCGCGTGGATGCGTATGGGCCGCGTCGTGCCGACTTGCGCCGTCGCCATCGGCACGCGCAGTTGCTGCGTTCCGACGCGCAAGGTCGCGACGCCGTCGTCGTGCGCCGCCACCTGCGCGCGCAGCACGACGTCCGGCTTCGAGCCCGCCCGTCAGCGCCCCCAAATCGCGTGCGCTCGAAGACTTCGGTGACGCTGCCGTGGGCCGCGACCCGCCCTTCGACGAGCAACACGACGTCGTTCGCGAGGCGCGCGACCTCGTCCACGTTGTGAGTGACGTAGAGGACGGGTACGCCGAAGATCTCGGGCAGCGTCTCGATGTGCGGCAGGATTTCCCGCTTGCGCTTGATGTCGAGCGACGACAGCGGCTCGTCCATGAGCAAGAGCCGCGGGCTCGTCGAGCAGCGCGCGCGCGATCGCGACGCGCTGCTGCTCGCCGCCGGACAGCGACGGCGTGCGGCGCGCGAGGAGCGAAGTCAGGTCGAGCGCCTCGATTGCGTCCTCGAGCTCGATCGACGGGCGCGTGCCCGCTTCGTGCTGCGGCGTAGCGCGAACGCGAGGTTCTGCTGCGACCGTCAGATGCGGAAACAGCCGGCCGTCCTGGAACACGTAGCCGACGCGGCGCCGGTGAGTCGGTACACGAGCCTCGCCGCTCTGCCACGTTTCGCCGTCGAACGCGACCGTTGCCGCGCGCTTCGTGCTCGAGCCCGGCGATGATGCGAAGCAACGTCGTCTTGCCGGAGCCGCTCGGCCCGAACAGCGCCGTGATGCCCGTGAGCTCGAGATCGGCGGTCGACGCGCAGCGCGAAGCCGGGACGGTCGAGAGCGACGTTCAGCGACAAGGTGCTCATGCGTGGCGGCTAAGTGCGCACGAGCGGCATGCGCCGATTCAGGATGTATACGGACAGCAGCACGACGAACGAGAACACGAGCAGTCCCGCCGAGAGTACGTGCGCCTGTGCGTACTCGATCGTCTCGACGTGCTCGTAGATCGCGATCGAGATGACTTTCGTGCTGCCGGGGATGTTGCCGCCGACCATGAGCACGACGCCGAACTCGCCGATCGTGTGCGCGAAGGTCAGAACGACCGCGGACACGTAGCCGCGTAGCGCGAGCGGCGAAGCGACGTGCCAGAACCGATCGAGGGGCCCGGCCCCGAGTGTCGCGGCCGCTTCGAGCGGCGCGCGCCCGACGCCTTCGAACGCGGCCTGTAGCGGCTGCACCGTGAACGGAAACGAGTAGATCACCGAGGCGACGACCAAGCCCGCGAACGAGAACGTCAGCGTGGTGTCGGTGACGCTGAGCCACGCGCTGCCGATGAAGCCCGCCGGGCCGAGCAGCACGAGCAAGTAGAAGCCGAGCACGGTCGGCGGCAGCACCAGCGGCATCGCGACGACGGCTTCGACGACCGTGCGTGCGCGGCTGCGCGTGAACGCGAGCCACCACGCGAGCGGCGTGGCGATGACGAGCAGCACGAGGACGGTGACGGTCGCGAGCTGCAGGCTGAGCCAAACAGGTCCGAGCTCGAGTTCCGGCATCTGAAGTCGTCCGCGATCGTGGCGGACCCATGTAGCCATGCGTCGCGCCGCATTGTCAACGCGCGACGGCCGTCTAGCGGCATGCACGGACTGGCGCCGGCTATGGCCGGCACGGCGCGGGCAAGTAACGGTCGAGCACGGTCGGCGCAATGTACACCGCCGCGTTGCCGCCGCCGGAGGTGCCGAGCAGCGCGCCCGGAGGTCGCAGCGGCCGTGCCACAGCGCCACGCGATGCCGAGCTCCGGTGTTTCGTAAGGCGTCACGGTGAGGGTCGAGCCGCTGATGGCGGCGTTCGCCTCGTGGCCGAAGGTAATGACCAACACGCCGTTGTCGACGTCTAGACGACGACACGTACTTGCCGCTCGTGTCCGTCGGGTTCGCCGTCAGGCCGGCGGCCAAGCGGTCCGCGGGCGCTTCGCCGTCGTTCAAGAACGCATCGGCGATTCGCGCCTTGGCGAACGCAGACATATTGATGCCTTCCGTGACCTGCGCGCGAACGGTGTAGTTCTGGTACGCCGGAATCGCAATGGCCGCGAGGATGCCGATGATCGCGACGACGATCATCAGCTCGATCAGCGTGAAGCCCTCGTGTAGTTTCGTCTGCCTGCTCATTTGATGCGTTCTATCGTTGCGCGCTGGGACGCTCGTGCGTCGTAACGCCGAGGTTCCGATCGAGACCGAGTAGCAAGAGGTATGCCAGCGACGGCGCGTGGCCGTTCTTGGGGCGTGCACGTTTGTTATGTTTATCCGAGGTGACGGTCCGCGTCAGTTAAGGGCGTCGCATTTTTGTTATGTCGTGCGGTGCCGCTCAAGTGCCATCGCCAGCTCGGCCGATCATCGACAGGAACTCGGCCCGCGTGCGCGGATCGGAGCGAAAGTGCCCCAGCAGTTGGCTCGTGATCATCGAAACGCCGTACTTCCGCACGCCGCGCGTCGTCATGCATTGATGGACACCTTCGATCACGACGCCCACGCCGCGCGGCTTCAACACGTCCTGAATGCAGTGGGCGATCTGCGCCGTCAAGCGACTCTTGCACCTGTAGGCGGCGCGCGAATGTCTCGACGACGCGCGCCAGCTTGCTGATGCCGACGACTTTGCGATCAGGAAGGTAACCGATGTGCACCTTTCCGATGATCGGCGCCATGTGATGCTCGCAATGCGACTCGAAGCTGATGTCGCGCAGCACGATCATCTCGTCGTAGCCGTCGACCTCGCGGAACGTGCGCCGCAGGAACTCGAGCGGGTCGTCGTTGTAGCCGCTGAACCAGTCTTCGAACGCGCGGACGACGCGGCCTGGTGTTCCGAGGAGCCCTTCGCGATCCGGATCGTCGCCAATCCACTTGAGCAGCGTGCGTACGGCCGCTTCGGCGTCGGCGCGAGGGGGTTTGATGCTGCCGGCTTTGGCAGTGCTTCGTTTGCGGCGGGTCACTGGGTTCGTCTCGTTTGAGGCGAGTGGTCGCAGTCTAAGTCTGCGTCCTAGGTGGTGCAACCGAGGAATCTCGCTGGCATATTGACGCGGCCGCAATGCGCTCCTGCAATTGCGGCACGCCGCCATCCAACATTGTCGAGAGCACGCATGGGAGCCCGCCACCTTCTTCAGTCGTTCGATGCTTGGCGCGCGGCCAAAGAGCCGCTCGTGCTCGCGACCGTCTACGAGACCGCCGGGTCGACGTACAGCAAGGCGGGGCAGCGAATACTGCTCGCGGCGAACGGTGAGTATCGCGGCCTCGTCAGCGGCGGATGCCTCGAGGGAGATCTTGCGGAGCGAGCACGCGGCGTAATTACGGCTGCGCGCGCGGCCGCGGTCACCTACGATCTGCGCGATTCCGCCGACGATCTCTGGGGGCTCGGCGTCGGCTGCAACGGTTTGCTGCGGGTGTTCCTGCAGCCGCTGCTCCCGGCGAGCGACTATCAACCGTTCGGCGCGATCGCGGAGCGTCTCGCCGGCACGCAACGGGCCGGTGTCGCGACGATCATCGAAAGCACGCGCCCCGGCCTTGGTGTCGGCGCGACAGCTATCGCAGGCGAATCGGGCGAGCGCGTGTTCGGCGCGGATGTGGACGATGCCGGCGCCGCCCTGCTGCGTGCCGCCGGCCGCGCAGCGATGCATAGCACGGCGGCGCGGCTTGCGACGGAGCAGGGCTGCCGCATTCTCTACGCGCCGCTGCGCCCGGTCCCGCGACTGCTCGTGCTGGGAGGCGGCCTCGACGCGATCCCGCTCGTCGGCATGGCCGCCGAGCTCGGCTGGTTCGTCACGGTCGCCGATCATCGGCCCGGCTACCTGGTGCGCGGCGGCTTCGAGCGCGCCGAGCGTGCGGTGCTCGTCGAGCCGGGGAAGCTCGCGGCCGCGCTGGCACTGCGCGACTTCGATGCGATCGTCGTGATGAGCCACCATCTTGCGACCGACCGCAAGTACCTCGCGGAGCTCGCGGGCGTCGACACTCGTTACCTCGGTGTGCTCGGGCCGCGCGCGCGCCGCGATCGGCTGCTCGCGGAGCTGGCCGACGCGGCGCCGCGGCTCGGCGAGCGTCTCAAAGGTCCCGTTGGCCTCGACTATCGGCGCGGACTCGCCTGAGTCGATCGCGCTTTCGATCCTCGCCGAGCTTCAATCTACGCTGAGCACTCGATAGGGCGCTTCACTCCGTCGACCGGCGGCTGCCGGTCATCGAACGGCCTTCCCGAGACACGCCGGAAGAGCGTCCCTGCGGCTCGTGTGCGCACATCCCTGTGCGCACACGGTCTCGGGAAGGCCGTTCGATGCCCAGCAGCCGCCTACGGTGGCGCTGTCGGCTGCGGAATCAGTACGTCGTGCCGCGCTTGGAGTCGTCGTACATTCTTGTGAAGAAGGAGCGCAGCGCGGGCTCCGCTTCGGCCGCCGTCATGAGCCGTTGCTCGACGACGAGCTTTGCCATGTCCTTGAGCGAGCGGCGGCCGTCGATCATCGACATCAAGAACGCGTGGATGCGCGTCGCCGTTGCTTGGTTTCGGAACGCGTCGTCGAGCGGCACCGGTTCGGTCCCGCGCACGAGCCACTCCGGCAGGGCGTGATAGCGCGGCACCTTCTTGACGTCGCGTTGCTTGCGCGCCGACCAGCTCACGATGCGCTCGCGTCGCGCGTGCCGGCTCGCCGGCGAGCTCAAGTACGGTATCTCGCGTTCCTCTACGCGCACGTCGCCGAAGCCGTTTTCCTCGAACGCCGCGCGGCACTCGTCGAGCCCGTAACGCGCCGCCGGATCCGCGTCGTGAAAGCTCAGCGAGCCGAAGTTCAGCCAACTGCCGCCGTCGCTGAGAAGGGCGTTGACGCGCGCGCAGAGGGCATCGAAGCGCTCGGGGAGGATGTCGACGAGCCACGGGGTCACGACCGTGTCGAACGCGCCGCGCCGGAACGGCGGCCGATGCACGTCGGCGAGCACGAAGGCGAGCCCCGCGCGCGCCGGCGCAGGCGCCGAGAGCGTTCGCAGCACGGCTGCGTCTGCGCGTGGCGCGATCGGAAACTCGTACAGCTCGATCGTTCGGCCGCGCGCGACGGTGTCTGCGACGATCGAAAGTAACGGATTGAAATCGAGCGCGATCGTGACGGCGGCCGTTGTCCGCTGTGCAGGTCGTAGGCGAGGCGGCCGGCGCCGGCGCCGAGCACGAGCGCGCGGCGCGGCGGCACGTCGCGCAGCGCGGCGGCGAGTGCCTCGAACGAGGCGTCATTCTCCGTGTCGCCCCAGCACCAGTCGCGATGGATGTTCGCGTAGTAAGTCGTGAGACCCTGATCCGGCGGCAGTCGTGTGCGCAGCGCGAGATAGGTTTCGTAGCTCGCCGAGTGCTGCTCGAGCTCGACCGGCGCGAGCAACGCACGCAACCGCACGTCGTGATCTCGCGTCGCGCGCTCGAGACCGTCGAGGCGTGCGCGGGTCGCCGGCCGCAGCGATGTGCTCGCGAGTGCCGCAGCGATCTGCTGCCGTTCCCGCTCGAGCTTCTGCAGAGAGAAATGCAGCCGGGCGCGCCATTCGTCGAGCGCCGCGTTCGGTTCCGCGAACAGCCACGGAATCCCGGCGACGTGCGGAAAGTCGACGTCGCAGCCGGCGCAGCGCCATACCGCGCCGCTGTCGGCGAGCGGTGCGTCGCAGCGCGGGCAGGCGAGGAGCTCGCGGAGTGCGTCGGCGGTCATTGCGTTCGGTTCGTCGCTCAAAGGTCGTGATCGTGGCGGGCATTCATAGGCCCGGCACGTGCACGGCTCACGTTAAGTGAAAGCGGGCGAGGAAAAAAGAAGAACGGTTACCCAGCCATCCGTGGCCGAGTAACCGTTGGAGAAAGAACGCTCAGAGGAACCGTCAAAACTCCGGAGCTGTGCTGATCAGATCATGCCGTTGGGCGTAAGGCGTTAGACGATCGAATCGAACGCGATGTAGCGGTCGAGGAGCGCAGGGTCGCCGAGGCCGTGGTCCCGAACAGGGTCTGGAACTGGCCTTGCTCACCGTGCAGTGCCATGTAGTTCAGAAGCACCATTTGAACGAGCAGGTTGACGTTGTTCGCGCCGGGCGTGCCGGAACGCGAGACGTTGCCGTCTGCCGAGAAAGCGCCGAGCTGTTGGTGCTGCGCGGCCGTCATGTTCTGAGTCGTGAGCAGCTGCGCCCGCCCGCCCAGCGAAGGCGGGTTGTAGACGAGGAAGAACGGCGCCGCCGTATCCTGGTTGTCGCTCGACCCACTCGCCCTTGCCGCGGCCCGCGGCGGAGTTGTCGATCACGCCGTTGCTCGACAGCGAGCCGTCGCTGAACACGTAGAGCATCACGGGCCTCTCCATGCGCATGGCGTATGCGAGAACCGCGCCCATGCAGCGCCCCGCGCGGAAGTCCTTCGTCTCGCCTTCCTGGCGCATGCCGCCGTGGTAGTCGTAACCGCCCATCGTGATGCAGCCGGCGCCTGCGTAGCCGTCGATCACCATCTTCATGACCGACGCCGTCTTGCGGAACTCGTTGCCGTCAGTGCCGCCAGCGTTGAACTCAGCGTCCGTGAAGATGCCCGTCGGGCCGACGATGTTCGGATCCGCGGCCGGGTTCAGCACCACATTGCCGAATTTTTCCTTGGTGTAGGCGGCGTCGAGGTAGCCGCACTTCACGAGCTCCTCGACGACCTGATCGCGCGTAATCGGGGCTCTGATCGGGTCCGGAAAATTCAACCCCGTCGCGACGTTGCTGTCCATCTTCCGCTTGCTGAGCCGATAGATCGCCTCCATCACGGCGACCTCGTCCTGGTGGTTGAGCCGCTTCGGCCTGTCGCTCGTGCCGACGAGGCCCGTGACGTCGCTCGGCCGGTCGACCTTCGTCGGCCGGAACTCCGCATTGATCATCATCGCCGGCGCCATCGAGTTGCCGCCCGATTCCGAGTTCTGCGAGCCGATCAGCGTCAAGATCGAGCCCTCCGCGCCGGCGCGTTGGATGCCGTAGAGCGGGTTGTGCGGATTGTTGCTCGTGTCGTTCTCGGAGCGCGCCGGGATGACGGCACCGTTGGTGCTTGCCGCGATAGCGGCAGCATCTCCCCGGAAGCTTCGCGTACATGCCGCGCAGGAACGCGCTGTCGCTGTGGAACGCGAGCCCGAGGCTCGTGTCGCCGTGAAGGCCGTTGCTCGTGCCCGTCGCGCTCGCGGCCACTTCCGCGACGCCCGGGACTTGGTCGCCCGGCAAGCCGAGCTTGCTGTAGCCGGCCGTCGACAGCAGGTCGAGCTGGCCGAGCGCCCCGCCTCTGCCGACGAGCACGTTCGAGCCCGCGAGGTTCGCGCCGCCCGCGAGGTCGAAGCAGATGAACGGAATCTTCGTGCCGGTTCGATCGACGCCGCAGCCGAGCAGGTTCGCGTCGACCTGCAGGTCGCTCGCGAGCTGCGCGAAGGCGTCGCGCGGATTCGCGAACAGGCTGAACAACCCGGTCGTCAGCACTGTCGCACCGCCGGTCAGGAAGCCTTGCCCGATGAGCTCCCGTCGCGTCATGGGACGGCGATGGTTGTCGTGCCGTTGCGGCGCGTCGGGGTGCCGGAGCTTGCGTTTGACTCTGATGAGCATGGTCGTTACCTCAGATTCGAAGGGCCCGGTGCGGGGCCAATCACTGGACCAGCATCGCGGCGCTGCCGACGACCGCCGTGCAGACGCGCCTTCGCGATCGTTGCGCGTGCGAGCCGCGTCGTTGTTCTCGCCCGGCGGTAGGGCATTCAGCAGACCTGGGCGAGCCGGATCGGTCGGATGAGCCGTTGACCAGCTGGCTGAGCTCCGTGCGAGCCGCGTTCTTGTCCGGCTGATGTGCGAGCTGGGTTATGCCGAGCACGCGATTCAGCAACGGATCGAACAGCGCGTTCTCGTTGGCGAACGCCGCTGCTGGCGTTGCAGTGAAGTCGAAGCCCGGGAACATCGAAGCGCGAAGCGGCCGCGTTCTCCATGAGCGCGTGACAGTACTCGATCGAGAGCGACCGATCGCGGCCTGATGCGACGACACGTATGCCTCGACCGACGGGATGGCCGGCAGCGATTGCCGCACCTCGTCCATCGCGGCGCGCACGCCCGGGTCGTTCTGGCTCACGCCCGTGATCTCGGCGATCGAGGCGCTGATCTCGTCGAACGTGCGCACGCCGATATCCGAAGCCGGCGCCAAGTCTTGCGGCGTCGGCGCCGGCGGGACGGGCGGCGGCGGCCGCGATGAAGCTGTTCGCGCCGAGCGTATCGAACGTCAGGAAGAACTCGTCCTCTTCGGGTCCCTTCTCGAGCGGCAAGACGGTGCCGAGATTCAGCAGCGTCTGGCCCGTCTCGGCCGAGTACAGGTCGCTCGTGATCCTGCGTGTCGAGATACGAGAACCCTTGGCCGACTCGCGCTTCGGCGCCGTTCAAGCCGACTCGCATGCCGCGGACGTCGAGGCCCGTCCGGCGCCGCCGTGCCGTCCAAGCTGATGAAGAACGGCTTGCGGAACAGGTAGCCGTAGCTGTCGAACTGCGCGGCCTCGAACACGACGAAGCTGTCGTTGATGTTCGTGAGGTGCTCGACGCCGAACATCAGGAAGAATTTCTGGCCGACGCCGGCGTCGAAGTTCTGCTGGATCTGCTCCGGCGTCAGCGCGCGATTGTGGATGGCGACGAGACGGATGACGCCGTTCCACATCCGGTTGTTCGATACCTCGTTGCCGAGCACGAAGGCGTACGACGTATCCCAGTTCGTCACCGTGCCGCCGGGCGTCGGATCGGTGGCGACGAGCTCGCCGTTGACGTAGATCCTGCGGCCGGATGCCGGATGGAACGTGGCCACGACGTGCTGTAGCGTCGCTTGCAGTACCTCGTCGGCGGACGGCGTCGACAGCTGCGGATCGCCGTTGGCGTTGCTCACGCTGCTGCGCGTGAAGAAGTCGTAGTCGTACATCGTCTGGCCGAGGTTGAAGTTGCGGTTCGTCAAGCTCGCCGAGTAGCTGACGATGCGCATGTCTTCTTGCACGACGTTGCCGGGCGCAACCCACGCCTCGATCGAGTACTCGCCCGTCGAGAGCGATGAGGTTCTTCAGCTTGGCGCTCGAGCCCGTCGTGGCCTGCGCCTTGCCGCCGGCGAAGTTCAAGCCCCAGCCGCCGAACCACTGCACGTTGCCGGACAGCGTCAGGTCCATGGCCGGGTCGACGCCGCTCGTGTCGTAGGCAATCGAGCAGACGCCCGTGATCGACGTGCCGCAGTCTTGGCCCGTCTTGAACTCGTACAGTGCGACGACGTTCGCTTCGTAGCGGTTGCCGCCCGAGGCGATCGTGCCCTCGTAGAGCGTCGTGGCCTTGCTCGTGATCAAGTTGGGATCCACGGACGTCGGCGACCACGGCGTTGGCGAAGTTCTGGATCGCGGTCTGCATCGCGTTCGCATCGTTGGCGCAGCTCGACGTCCAGCAGTTGTGCGACTCGTTGCGCAGCCGCAGCACGAAGCGCGAGAGCGACGGGTCGTCGAGATTCATCTTCGACTTGGCGGCCTCGTAAGCGAGCCCGACGGCGGCCGCGGTCGATCGGCGGCCCGTCCGTTTCCGCGAAGAACGGCTGCTGCTTGAGCGCCGTGTTCGACGCATGGCACTCGGAGCAGTTGTCTGCTCGAGCAGCGGATACACGGTCGTCGAGAACAACACGCCCTGGTCGGCCGGGAAGTTCTTGCTCTGGCCGGGGTCGCGGAGCACCGGCGGCTCGAGCTCGATCTTGCGCGCGGCCGTCGAAGCCGTCGCGCCGGCCCAGTTCGTGATCCACGTCGTCAAGATGTCGCCGCACGCGGCGTTGCTCGCGAGCCAGCAGTTGTGGCCGCCGCCGACCTTGCTGACCATCATCGAGTCTTGCCGGCGACACCAAGGTGACGACGCCGTTAGCGGCGGCATACGCGAGGTTGATGTCGTCGCGGCGCGCGAACATCGGCGCTTGCCCGCCCGTGTCGCTGTGGCAGGTGCCGCAACGGTTGTTCGCCTGGATGTTGTCCCAGAGATTGATCTTGAATTGCTGCACGTCCGGCGTCGAAGGCGCCGGACCGTTGTAGTTCGTCGTCGGGCCGGTGTTCGGCAGCCCCGGCTTCTGTTCGACGTCGGCGCCGCTGCCGCCGCTGCACGCGGAGAGCAAGGCGGCGGCCAGCGCGACGCCGGCACCGGCGAGCCGCGTGCGGACGGATCCGCTGCGCCGCGTCACAACCACGGCTGGCGACTCGACTGAGATCATGCTTGCGTACTGCATCGTCATCACTCCTGGCGCCTGGGCCTAGTGGCCCATGCAATACCCTGCGGTTTCGGCGAACACTTGCTTCAAGTTGTAGTTGTTGCCCGAAACGTGTTGGTCATCGCAGTCGATCTGGTTGCGGTCGGTCGCGTCGACGGCGATCGCGCAGACAGACGGCCTTGAAGACCTTCTTGACCTGGCAGTGCGCGAACGCATGTGTGCCCGGCGAGCTCCTCGCCGAGCGACTTCGCGCCGATGCCCTGGCCTGGCAGTGCCGCATTCCAGCCGATCAGCGCGTTCTGGCCTTGGCGCCAGTGGTTGTGCCACGAATCGTTCGGCGTCACGAAGCCCTCGGCGAACGTCGCGTCGTTGTTGAAGTACTTCGGGTGCACGCGGCTCGAGTCGTAAACCAGCGCCGTCGACGTCTCGTCGAAGTCGTAGTACGCGAACGCCTGCGCGAGCGGGTCCATGCCGGCGTGGCAGCCGATGCAGTTATTGAGGAACACGCGGCTGTCGCCGCCGGGGCTGCGCGACACGTCCTGGCGAATGCGGTCCGGCGCGATGCTCGTGTCGTGCACCTGCTCCATGTCCATGCACATGTGGTTCATGAGCGTGAAGCGGAACATCGCGCGGTTCGTGCCCGCGATGAAGAACGCCTCAGCCGCTGCGCGCGTCGTCATCGCGCCGGCCGTCGCCGCATCGGGCGTGCCGTAGATCGCGGTCTGCGTCGTCGGCTGGAGCTCGCTCTGGCTGAAGCTCGGGTCGCGCATGCGGTTCTCGAGGGCCTCGAAGTGCGCATTGCTCGACGCCGAAGGCGGCGGCGAAACGCTCGGCGCGATGTAGAGCGTGTTGGCCGAGAGAATCTGATTGAACGGCACGTTGTCGCGGACCATGCCCATGACGAGCGTGACGTAGTCGTTGAGCGGCACGAACGCGTTCTGATCGCGGTTCGTCCATGGCGCGGCGA
This sequence comes from uncultured Gammaproteobacteria bacterium, assembly GCA_963714705.1. Lineage (GTDB taxonomy): Bacteria > Pseudomonadota > Gammaproteobacteria > Steroidobacterales > Rariloculaceae > FEN-1219. The sequence continues at coordinate 104,793 of CAVQPJ010000013.1, read as the reverse complement.
AGTTCTTCAACGTCACCGCGTAGAAGTTGGGATTGTTCATCGCGATCGTGGAAGCCCCGTCCGGGAGCCCCGCGTTCACCATCGCGGTGATCGTGGCATCGTCTGCCGGCACGCCGGCGAGCCGGTCGTGAATACGCGCGGCTTGCTCGCGCGGTCCCGCCAGTGCGATGGACGCGCTGCAGAGAAGTAGTGCGAGCGCCACGAAGAGCCGCCACAGCGAAGTGTGGCTTCCGAGGAGCGCGAACGGCGCAACGTGCATCCGGTTCATCATCGCAATCGTCCCGTTGAGTGATGGCCAGAGTCGCCGAGTCGGGGCGCATAAAAACACAAAAAAAAACACTGCGTAATGTGGGAAATCACAGACGTCTCTAGTTGGCGACGGTTTCGGGAGAAGCCTAGTCCGCGTGTAAGCTCCTCGCGGTGATCGGGAGCACCCTTCGAGTGTGAGCAAGCTCGAAAAGGTGCGATTAGGTGAAGTCTCGTGCGACGACGCGCGAGCGAGTGTGGTGACAAGGAGACGTCGATCACACTTCTTATCGCGAGGGTGATCCGGGCGAGTTCTGTGATCACGTTAACGGTAGACGCAGATGTCGATGCCCATGATTACCGGGCTTCGACATTACGTCGCATCGCGACGCCGAGCGGTCGCGAGATTATGCAAGCCCGCCGACGAGCGAAGGATTGCTCGTCGACGCTGCATTCGGAGTTTGCCGTTGACGCATCGACAGAGCGCGGATCGACCCTCGACAGCACCAGTCAATGGAGAGGGACTTTCCATGAGCTACGAAACACGGAACGTTTGGCAAGCCTGTCTGCGACAAGGCCGCGTGCTCGCGCTCGCGTCGATCGCCCTGACGATCGCCGCGTGCAGCGGAGAGGGCGACGGCAGCGTCGGCATCGGCACGGGCCAGGATCCCGATCCGGTAGCTCCGGACTTCCCGATCGCATACACGAAAGGGCCGATCAACGACGAGGACGACGAGCTCCAAGTCAACACGGACTTGCGCGACATCCTGCGCTTCGCCGTCGGCACCGATCTCTACGTTCGCGATCGCGCGTCACCGACTGCGCCGGAGCGCAACGTCTCGGAGCGATTCACGGAAGGTACGGGCGACGTCTCGGGCGTCGAGATCTCGAGCGACGGCCGCAAGGTGCTGTTCGCGATGCGCGGCCCCGTTGACGAGGGCCTTGATCTCGACGACGAAGATCAGCCGAAGTGGAACATCTGGGAGTACGAGATCGCGACCGATAGGCTGCGGCGGCTCATCGTCACCGACCTCACCGCTCAGCAAGGCCATGACCTCTCGCCGCACTATCTGCCGGACGGCCGCATCATTTTCGTCTCGACGCGACAGCAGACGGCGAAAGCCATCCTGATCAACGACGGCAAGCCGCAGTACGACGCGCGCGACGAGGACCGCGACGAGCCGGCGTTCGTGCTGCACGTCATGCGTGACGACGGCCGCGACGACTTCACAGCAGGTGTCGTTCAATCAGAGCAGCGACTACGAGCCGACGGTGCTCGACAACGGCAAGGTGCTGTTCAGCCGCTGGGACCACGCCGGTAACGTCAACGGCATTCATCTATATCAGATGAATCCCGACGGAACGGAGCTCGAGCTGCTGTACGGCGCCGAAAGCCACCTGACCGGGCACCAACAACGGCACGGTTCAGTTCATCAGCGCGCGCGAGATGCTCGACGGCCGCATCATGGCCATCGTGCGCCCGTTCGATCATCCCGAGCTCGGCGGTGCGATCACGATCATCGACACGAAGACGTACGTCGAGAATACGCAGCCCGTCGCGAGCTCCGTCGGCATGCCGGGTCCCGCGCAAACGGCGGCGACGCCGAACCAGGTGCGCACGGACCTCGTGCCCTCGCCGGGCGGCCGGTTCAGCTCGGCGTTCCCGCTGTGGGACGGCACGGGCCGCGTGCTGACCACGTGGTCGATCTGCCGGCTCGAGGAGCCCGACCCCGCCAATCCGACGGATCCGGAGGCAGTGATCTACGTGCCGTGCACGCCGCAGCGCCTCGCCGCGACGAACCCGGCGCCCGTCGTAGCCCCGCCGCTCTACGGCGTGTGGATGTACGACCCGACGACGCAGACGCAGCAGCCGATCGTCATCGGCGAAGAGGGCGTGCTCGTTTCCGACATCGTGGCTGCGCAACCGCGCCGCACGCCGACCTCGATCCCGGACAAGCTGCCTGGCGTCGACTTCGACGCCGAGCTCGCCGCCGAGGAGGCGGGCATCATCAACATTCGCAGCGTCTACGACCTCGACGGCGTAGCGAGCGTCAACATCGCGGCCGTGGCGAATCCCGTGATCACGCCGCCGGGGAACCGGCCCGCGCGGTTCCTGCGCATCGAGAAGGCCGTGGCGATTCCCGACGAGGACACCGTCGATCTCGACAGACACGGCGTTCGGCCCGAACATTCAGCAGGGCATGCGCGAGGTGATCGGCTACGCGCCGATCGAGCCGGACGGCTCCGTGCGCATCAAGGTGCCGGCCAACGTGGCGCTCGCGCTGAGCGTCCTCGACGTCAACGGCCGGCGCACGTCGGCTCGTCACCAGAACTGGCTTCAGGTCGTGCCGGGGCAGGAGCTGACCTGCAACGGCTGCCACGTGCCCGCGAGCAATCTCTCGCACGGCCGCAGCACGGCGTTCAACGCCGCGTACGCCGGTGCGACGAGCACGGGCGTTGCGTTCCCGGGCACGGTCGGCACGTTCTCGCCGGATGCCGGTGAGACGATGGCGGAGACGCGCACGCGCGTGAGCTGCCAGACCGATTGCGCGGCGCTCGAGCCGAGCGTCGACGTGCTCTACACGGACGTGTGGACGGACCCGGCCGTTGCGACGCCGAGCGCACCGATCTCGTATCTGTACTCGAACCTGACACGACGGCGCCGGTGAACGTCAACTGCATCGGCGCTTGGACGACGCGGCTGCCGCACCATCATCAACTACGAGACGCACATCCATCCGCTCTGGAACACGCCGCGGCTCGTGCTCGACGGCGATGGGCAATGCAGATCGGCAACAACACCTGCGCGCAGTCGGGCTGCCACGCGCCCGTCAACGCGACGAACGCGGCGATGGTGCCCGCGGGTCAGCTCGACCTCACGGACGGCGTTTCGGCCGACGAGGCGGATCAATTCAACTCGTATCGCGAGCTGCTGTTCGCCGACGACCGCCAGATCCTGGTCGGCGGCGCGATCCAGGACGAGCAGGTGGCGATCGGCGTCAAGACGCGATGGGCAACCCGATCTTGGCGCCGGTTTCGATCGCGCCGCCGATGAGCGCCGCGGGCGCCCGTCAATCGCGTTTCTTCGCGTGCTTCGACGTCGGCGGCACGGGTTGCGCCGCGCGTCCGCACGCGGGGTACATGTCGGTCGACGAGCTGCGCCTCGTTGCCGAGTGGCTCGACATCGGCGCGCAGTACTACAACAACCCGTTCGACGTGCCGGTGATGTAGATGCGGTGGGTGTTGCTCGTTCTGTCGCTCAGCCAGTTCGCGATCGCAGGGAATGCGGCAGGCGCAGAACGGCCACTCCGAGAGGTGACGATCGCCGATCCGTTCATCGAGCTGCACACGGGCCCTGGCAGCGGTTATCCCGATCTTCTTCGTTGCCGAGCGCGGCGAGCAGATCGAGCTGGTCAAGCGGCGCACGGAGTGGTTCAAGGTTCGCGTCGCGCGCGGCCAGGAAGGCTGGGTCCACTTCGAGCAGCTCACGACGACGCTGAATCTCGACGGCCAACCGTTCGATCTGCCGGCGCTCGGCTTCAGCGACTACGCGGCGCGGCGTTGGGAGGTCGGGGCGCTGTACGGCGACTTCGGCGGCGCGAACATCATCGCCGCCTACGGCTCGCACAGCTTCACGCCGAACCTGTCGGGCGAGCTCTGGGTCTCGCAAGCGCTCGGCCGCTTCTCCGACAGCACGATGGTGACGGTCGACATCGTCCATCTCATGTATCCGGATTGGCGCGCGTCGCCGTATTTCACGCTCGGCGGCGGCGTCATCAAGACCGAGCCGAAGGCGACGCTCGTCGCGACGACCGATCGAACCGATTCGGTCGCGCACGCAGGCGTAGGCGTTCGCACGTATCTGACTCGCAGATTCGTATTCCGCGCGCGAGTACAAGACCCACGTCGTGTTCACGAGCCGCGACGACAACGAGGAAGTACAGGAATGGAAAGCAGGGTTCTCGTTCTTTTTCTAACCCTGACGCTCGGCGTCGGGAGTCTCACCGGCTGCGGCCGCGATCGACTCGTGCGAGCCGACGACACGGCAGCCGCCCGTCATCGAGCCGGACGTCGAACGGCGCGAGATCGAGCCGCCGAAGCATCGACACCGAGGATTTCGAGGTCGGCATCTTCGCTCGGCCAGATCAGCGTCGAGGACTTCGGTGTCAACACCGTCTCTGGCGCGCGGTTTGCCTATCACGTGACGGAAGGGTTCTTCGTGGAGCTCGCGGCCGGCCAGGCCGATACGGAGCTCACGAGCTTCGAGCGATTGAGCGGCGCTGCGCAGTTGCTCACAGACGCCGACCGCGAGTATTCCTACTATAACGTGTCGCTTGGCTACAACATTTTTCCGGGCGAAGCATTTTATCGGCAAGAACCGGGCGATGAACACGGCAGACCTATGTCATTGGCGGTGTCGGCAAGACGACGTTCGCCGGCGACGATCGGTTCACGATCAACTTTGGTGTCGGGATGCGATTGATGCCGCTCGACTGGCTCGCCGTGCACGGCGACATTCGCGACCACGTTTTCGATATCGACTTGTTGGGGCAGGAGAAGACGTCGCATAACTTCGAGGCCACTCTCGGCGTCACGTTCTTCTTCTAGGCGACGCTGCGGAGGTAGACCATGTTGCGCGCATTCTCGGTTCTTGCGTTGACCACCCTCGTCGCGTCGCTGGCGTGGGCCGCGACGGTCTCGGGCCCGGCGCCCGGCTTTCTCGTTGCAGTCCCGGGACGGCGGCCAGGTGTCGCTGGCTTCGCAGAAAGGCAACGTCGTGATGGTCAACTTCTGGGCCACGTGGTGCGTGCCGTGCCGGCAGGAGATGCCGCACCTGCAGGCGCTGTACGAGCGGTACAACAGCTTGGGCTTCGAGTTGCTCGCCGTGAACGTCGAGGACAACCCCGAGGGCGCACGCAAGTGGCTCGAGGAGACGCCCGTGACGTTCCCCGTGCTGTTCGACCCGAAGAACGAGGTCAGCAAGCTGTACAAGGTCGTGGCCATGCCGAGCACGGTCATGATCGGGCGCGACGGCACGATGCGGTTCATCCATCACGGCTACAAGCCGGGTTACGAGAACGACTATCAGACCCAGATTCGGGCTCTGCTGCGGGAGTAACGACAATGGCAGCGAAGTACTTGCCGCTCGTTCGTGCGCTCGCGCTGGCTGCCGCCGCGGTTTCCATCTGCGGTTGCAGCGTCGAGCCGTGGGTCAAGCCCTACGAGCGGGACCACCTTGCCGATCCGATCATGTCGTTCGATCGCGATCCGGTCTCGAGCTCGTACACGGGGCACGTCTACGAGGCGCGCGAGGGCGCGCGCGGCGCGACGGGCGCCGGCGGCGGCGGTTGCGGCTGCAACTGAGCTTACGCGTGAAGCGCAGCCTCCTCATTGCATTACTGTCGCTGGCCGCCGTGCGCGCCGGCCACGCGGGAGTGTTGCCCGAGGATCGGGCCGACGTCCTGCTGCACTCTTACGATGGCGGCGGCGTGACGATCCAAGGCCCATCGCTGCTCGTCCGCAAGCAGTTCGCGCAGAAATTTTCCGTTTCGGCGAATCACTACGTCGACAAGGTCAACAGCGCGTCGATCGACGTCGTGACGACGGCGAGCCCTTACGAAGAGGAGCGCACGCAGCGGTCCGTCGGATTCGATTACCTGCACGACCGATGGATGATGAACATCGGGTTCGTGAACAGCGAAGAGAACGACTACACGGCCGACACGTTCAGCTTCGGTATCAGCCAAGACATCTTCGGCGACCTCACGACCGTCTCGCTCGGCTACTCGCTCGGCAACGACGTGGTCGGCCGGCGCGGTGACGCGAACTTTTCTGAGGAAACCGAGCGCCAGCACTACCGGCTCGGCGTGTCGCAGATCCTGACGAAGAATCTGATGCTCGGGTTTTCGTTCGAGACGATCACGGACGAAGGCTTCCTCAACAATCCGTATCGTCAAGTGCGCTATCTCGACCCGACGACGCCGCAAGGCTACAGCTACGAGCGCGAGATATATCCGCACACGCGCTCGAGCGACGCCGGCGCGCTGCGGCTGCGCTACTACTTGCCGTATCGCGCCGCGGTGCACGCGGAGTATCGGCAATACGGGGACACCTGGGCCATCGAGGCCGACACGTTCGAGATCGGCTACACGCACCCGATCGAGACGGGATGGACATTCGAGGGCAAGTTCCGCAGCTACTCGCAGAACAAGGCGGACTTCTACGCCGATCTGTTCCCGCGCTCGCAGTACCAGAACTTCATGGCGCGCGACAAGGAGCTCAGCACCTTCACGAGCCAGACGATCCGCTTGGGCGCGAGCTACGACATCGTGCGCGGCGGCTGGAAGTTCGTCGAGCGTGGCACGGTGAACGTGATTCTCGATCACATGCTGTTCGACTACGAAGACTTCCGCGATCTGCGCGTTACGGGCGTCCCGCCCGGCTCGGAGCCGCTCTACAGCTTCGACGCCAACGTGCTGCAGGTCTTCGTCTCGTTCTGGTTCTGAAAAGGGGACGGATTTATTTAGCGCTGCGCAGCGCTCAATAAGTTTGTCCCTCCCTCATCAGCGCTAAATAAATCCGTCCCCTTTTCACGCGCACCCTTTTCACCAGCGGAAGAGGCGGGCGACGGTGCCGGCGGGATAGGAGCCGCGTTTTGCGGCGAGCTCGACGAAGCCGTCGGTGCCCGCGAGCGTGACGAAGTCGCCGGAGGTGTTCGGTGCGGTGTGGGGTGGCGAGCAGCGTGCCGCGGTCCGACGACGACAGCGTGACGGGCGTGAATAGCGTCAGCGTCGGCGACCCTTCGATGGGCGTCGTGAGCTCGACGAGCTCGGGCGGCGCCGCCGCGAGGCCCGACGCGTGCCGCAACGCCGGCAACAAGTAGCGCGTCGCGCAGACGAGCGTCGAGACGGGGTTGCCCGGCAGCGCGAAGATCGGCTTGCCGCGTGCGCTGACGCCGAACCACATCGGCCGGCCCGGCCGCTGCTCCACCTTGTGAAGCACGAGCTTCGCGCCGAGCTCCGTGAGCACCGACGGCACGAAGTCGAACTGGCCCATCGAGACGCCGCCGCTCAACACGAGCACGTCGAGCTCCGTGTCGAGGCGGTCGATGGCGACTGCGAGTGCGTTGGCGTCGTCGCGCAGCCGCGCGCGCATCGACGTTTCCCAAGCGGTGCTGCGTCAAGCTTGCCTCGACCGCGCGATCGTTCGTCGACCGAATCTGATGCGCTGCGATCGGCTTGCCGGCCTCGACGAGCTCGTCGCCCGTCGAGATCACCGCGACGCGCGGTAGCTCCGCGACGAGCGCCGCCGCGCGCCCCGCGCCCGCGAGCACGGCGATCTCGGGCGGTCCGAGCCGAGTGCCGGCGCGCAGCACGAGGCTGCCTTGCGCGCGGTCGCTGCCGCGCCGGTGAACGAACTGCTCGGCGGCGACGGGGGCATCGGCCGCGATCGCCGCCATGGCTCCGTCTGCGTTGCACGCGCTCGACCGGCACGACGGTATCGGCGCCGTGCGGCAGGGCCGTGCCCGTCATGACCTCGACACACTGCGCTGCAGCGACGGCGAGCGGCTCGGCGCCTGCGGCCTGGGTGCCGACGACCTCGAACGAGCGCACGCCGGCCGCGCAGGTCGCGGAAGGCGATCGCGATTCCGTCCATCGTCACGCGGTCGAACGGCGGCTGATCGCGCTCGGCCCGGACGTCCTCGGCGAGAACACGGCCGATGCAGGCCGCCAAAGGCTCTTGCCGAGCGGGAAATCTCGGCATGTGAGCTAGGATCAAGGCCTCCGCTTCGGCCACTTCTGTCATAAGGTTGGGGTCCCGATGGATGCGAGTCGCGCGGCTGTTCCGGCCGTCGCAGCCGGGACTATACTAATCCGAGAGGAGGCAAGCATGGTCCGCATCATGATCTGCGGAATCGCGAGCTGTCTCATGCTGAGTCCGGCACAGGGCCAGCGCTCGCAGATCCCGGAGCTCACACAAGAACAAGCGGACAGCCGCACCGTGATCGGCGTCATGAACGAGTATTTGGCGGCCGGCGCGGAAGCCATTCGCGTCAAGCAATACGACGAAGGCATTCGGCTCACGAAGATCGGGCTCGATCGCCCGGCATCGCCGCGCGATCGCTCGGCGGCGCTGTCGAACCTTTGCGCCGCGCATGCGGCGAAGAACGAGCCCGACCTGGCAATCGGCTACTGCAACGAGTCGCATCGGGATCAACGACACGAACTGGCGCGCGTTCAGCAACCGCGCCTATGCGTACTACTTGAAGCGCATGTTCGACGAAGCCGATGCGGATCTCGACGTGGCGCTGTCGATCAACCCGAACGCCAAGCAGATGCCGCAGATCCGCGGCATGATGAACGAACGCCGTCTGCGCGGGCGGGTCACGACCGAGGAGCACCAACTAGCCGTGTCGCCTCGCCAAGCCGTCGCGGCAATCGTCGCCGTGGCGTTTCGCGCTCGCCGCCGAGACGGGAAACGCCGCGCGCGACTCCGTCGACCCCGTCGGCACCTGGAGCTGCGTCGTGTGGGGCCACCCCGACTTCGGCGACGAGCGCGTGCTATTCCATTTCGCGCCGCAGGGTATTGCGCGGTTGGCGCGCATCGAGGCCGTGGCCGTGCCGGCGTGGACCGAGCTCACGCCGTGGATCACGGAGAATCGCCAGATGCGGTTCAGCGATCCACGCACCGGACGGCAGTACACGGCCGACCTGCGTCGCGACACTCTGGGCGGCACCTGGCGAACGTTGACGACGACGGGCGGTTGGTGGTGCGCGGTGTCCGACGTCGTGGTCGTGCCGGAGACGAACGAGGAGCGTGCAGCTGCGCTGCCGCCGGTGCTGCCGCTCGTGACGGCGACGCCGCGGTATCCGATCGAGGCGATTCGCTCAGCGAAACAGGGGCGAGTGGTGACGTGCTTCCTCGTCGATGCGGCCGGCATGATCGTCGAGCCGGAGATCATCGAGCTGTCGGACGAGATTTTTCGCGAGCCGACGCTCATGGCGCTCAGCCGTTCGCGCTACGAGCCGCGCGAGCTCCGACGCGATGCGCCCGAGTTGCCGCAGCTACACGTTCACGCTCGATCGGCTAGCGCAGCACGAGATCGAGATCGACTAGCTAGTTGTTGCGCGCGACGCGCGCGCCTGCCACACCGACCTCGTACTGCTGCGACGACGTGAACGGCCCGAGCCCTGTTGCGAAGCGTGTTGCCTGTCCCGCGGGCAAGTCGTCGATGCGCCGCCCGAACTCGCGAACGACGCCTTGCGAGTCGGCGTAGCGCACGGCCACGAGCGACGTCCGTCACCGCTACGCGAGTGGGATTGGCAACCTCGACGACGAGCTGGCCCGAGTTGTCGATGCCCGCCGCGCGCCTGGATGTACTTGCCGGGGTTGTTCGGCAGATCGAGTCGGACCGTCGCTTCCTCCGCCGCTTGGCCCGCGGGGCTGTCCGCCGACGCGGCCTGCATGTAGTACTCGAGCGCCGCTTGGCGATCGCCGCGCTGCTCGGCCAACGTGCCGAGCGCGTAGACGGCATCGGCCGTCGGCAGCAAGCCGCACGCTCGTCTCGAGCTCGGCGCGCGATTCGTCCCACTGCCGCAGTTGCCGGTGCGCAAGTCCTTTCTGCAAGTGGTAGTAGAAGAACTCGTCGTCGCGAGCGATTGCGTCTTCGTAGTGGTCGAACCGCATCCGCGTAACGACGCTCCTGCAAGTCGATGTCGCCGAGCAGGGCATGGACGTTTGCTTCGGCGGGCAGCAACCGCAGCGCTTGCTGCGCGGAGCGCGCGGCGTCGGCAGGCCGATCGTCGGCGAGCGCTGCGCGGCCTTCGTCGTAGGCATCATACGCGGGCTCGCGCTCCCGCAACCGTGCCGTCGCCGCTTGGTAGCGTTCGCGGCCGAGATCGCCGCCTCTTGCGAGCGTCGCCGCGGTCGCGCGGTTCTTCTCGACGCGCTCGGCCGACGGGGGATGGCTCGCGAACAACGTCGCGAGGCGGCCGCCCCGGCCGCCGTTCTCCTCGGACAGGCGCACGAACGTCTCTTGCAGCGTGACGGCCGCGTTCGGGTCGTAGCCGGCCGCGGCCATGTAGCGCATGCCGTAGAGATCCGATTCGAGCTCCGCTTCGCGGCTGTTGCGCATCGTCAGGAGTTGCGCGCCGAGGCTTGCGGCGCCGACGGTGAGGCTGCCGTAGTCGCCGCGCTGCGCGGCGACTTGCGTCGCGAGCAACGCGCCTTGCAGCAGGAGACCGCGCTGCATCGCGAGCGCGCCATGCCGCGCTGCCGCGTGCACGATCTCGTGGCCGAGCACGGCCGCGAGCTCGGCCTCGGACGTAAGCTCGGTGAGCAAGCCGCGATTCACGGCGATCTTGCCGCCGGGCAGCGCCCATGCGTTCGGCACGGAGCTGTTCAGGACGACGAACTCGTACGGCAGTTGCCGATCGCTGACGGCGGCGAGCTTCTGGCCGACTTCTGCGACGTAAGCAGTGAGCTCCGCATCGAGTGCGTACTCGCCGCCTTGCATTTGCTGCGACGGCTCGTATTGCTGCTCGCCGATCGCGATCTCCTGATCGGCGGAAACGAGCGCGAGCTCGCGATCGCCGGTCACGGGGTTGATGACGCAGCCGCCCAACATCGTGAACACGAAGGCGGTCGAAAGAAAGATCAGTTGTGGCTTCTGCATATCACTCACCCGGTTTGCCCAGTTAAGTTGCGTCGGCGAAAACCGACAGAAGTTCCCTTGTCTTTAGGTGTCGCTGGAGGCCAGCATTGAGTCACGGTTTCTCGAAACAAGGGTGTCACGTGGCTGCCAATCGCGTCGGTGCGTTCTCGCTCGTTGTCGCCGCGTTGGTATTGCTAGAAGCGTGCCATAGCTCGTCATCGGGCGGCGGAACCGCGACACCGCCGCCACCGCCACCGGGCGCGACGGTCGGGCTCGATGCGCGACCGAGCGAACCTCACGTGCGTGGCGCCGTCGAAGACGACGGGTGGCGGCGCGACGATCGCGCTGCAGCGCGTGTTTCCGAGCGTCACGCTGTCAGCAACCGCTCGCGATGTTACAGGCGCCGGGCGACGACACGCGGTGGTTCGTGCTCGAGAAAACCGGAAGCGTTCGTGTGTTCGCGAACAGCGCCAGTCCCACCGCGAGCATGTTCATTCCCCTGGCGGTGAACAGCGGCGGTGAAGGCGGCTTGCTTGGCATGGCATTCGATCCGAAGTGCGCGACCAACGGATTCGTTTATCTGTCTTTCACCGAGGGCACGCCGATGGTGTCGGTCGTCGCGCGGTTCACGGTGAGGGCAGGCGGCGCGACGCTCGATCCGTCGAGCAGACTGGACATTATTCGCGTCAACCAACCATCGTTCACGAATCACAAGGGCGGCAACATCGCGTTCGGACCGATGGATTGCTGTATCTCGGTTTGGGTGACGGCGGCTGGGGCGGCGATCCACAGGGGCATGGGCAGAACACCAACGATCTGCTCGGCGACTTCGTGCGCCTCGACGTCAGCAATGCGACGGTAGCGACGCCGTATGCGATTCCGAGGGGCGCGACGGGCAATCCGTTCCAGAGCAATCCGATTTGTCCCGCCACGGGTGGTGCGCAAAGCTGCCCCGAGATCTACGCCTCGGGGTTGCGCAATCCGTGGCGCTGGAGCTTCGATTCGGCGACCGGTGATCTGTGGGTCGGCGACGTAGGCCAGGGCGCGCGCGAGGAAATCGATCGCGTCGCAGCGCGGCGGCAACTACGGTTGGAATTGCCGCGAAGGGTTGATTGCCTATAACGGCTGTCCCGACGCCTGCCGGCGAATTTCGACGATCCCGTGCACGACTACGGACGGACCCTCGGGGCTTCCGATCACCGGCGGCTACGTCTACCGCGGCACAGCGCTGCCCGCGCTCGTTGGTCGCTATGTGTTCGGCGACTTCGGCAGCGGCCGCATCTGGCGGCTGGTACCGAACGGCGGAGGGTTCACCTCAGAGGACCTGCTCGATACGGCGCTCTCGATCGCATCGTTCGGCCAGGGCAACGACGGCGAGCTCTACGTCGTCGACATGGCAGTGGCGGTCCAGATGGCCAGTTGTACAAGATCGTCGACGGCGGCGGCGGCCGCCGTCGCCGGGTCCGCCCGGTGCCGACGCTGCTGTCCGCGACCGGCTGCGTCAATCCGCAGAATCCCGCGCCGCCGGCCAGCGGTCTGATTCCGTACGAGCCCGCCGCGCCGTTCTGGTCGGACAACGCGACGAAGGAGCGCTGGCTCGCGATCCCGAACAGCACCTCGATCGGCGTCGGCGGCGACGGCGACTTCACCTTCCCGAACGGCACCGTGCTCATGAAGCACTTCCGCCTGAACGATCAGCTCGTCGAAACGCGCCTGTTCATGCGTCACCCCGACGGCGATTGGGCCGGCTACACCTACGAATGGAACGCGCAGCGCACCGACGCGACGCTCGTCGTAGGGCGGCAAGACCGTGACGATCGGCTCGCAGAGCTGGATCTTTCCGAGCGGCAACGATTGCTTGACGTGCCACACGACGGCCGCGGGTTTCTCGCTCGGTCTCGAGGCGGCGCAGCTCAATCACAACCTCACCTACACGAGCACGGGGCGCACGGCGAACCAGCTGCGCACGCTCGACGCAATCACGATGTTCACGACGCCGCTCGGCGATCCGGCGCTGCAACCATCGATGCCGGACCCGTTCGATACGTCGGCGCCGCTCGCGCAGCGCGCGCGGGCCTATCTGCACACGAACTGTGCACAGTGCCACCGGCCGGGCGGTGTGGCGCCGAGCTCGATGGATCTGCGCTACGCCACGCTGCTTCGAACACGAACGCCTGCGGAGTGTCACCGCAGGCCGGCGACCTCGGGCTCGGCGCGGCGGCGCGCATCATCGCGCCCAGGCAGCGCCGCCAACTCCGTGCTCGTCGCGCGCATGAACAGGCGCGACTCGAACGGCATGCCGCCGCTCGCGTCGAGCATCGTCGACACCGCCGGCGTCGCCTTGCTGCAGCAGTGGATCACATAGCCTCGCGACCTGCCAATGAATTGAGTTTCGCCCGCGCGATTGAACGACAATGCGCGCCCATGGAAACCGACGAAAACACCGACGCCGAGCGCGGCCGCGACTTCATCAGTCAGATCGTCGCGGACGAGGTCGCGGCCGGTAAGAACGGCGGGCGCGTGCAGACGCGCTTCCCGCCCGAGCCGAACGGCTACCTGCACATCGGCCACGCGAAAGCCATCTGTCGTCGACTTCGGCGTCGCGCAGGAGTTCGGCGGCACGTGCTTCTTGCGGTTCGACGACACGAACCCCGAGCGCGAGACCGAGGAATTCGTCGAGAGCATCAAGCGCGACGTGCGCTGGCTCGGCTTCGACTGGGACGACCGATTGCGCCACGCGTCGGACTACTTCCAGGAGCATCCACGACTGCGCCGTCGAGCTCATCAAGCGCGGGCTCGCCTACGTCGATCACCAGAACGCCGACGACATTCGCAAGAACCGCGGCACGTTGACGGAGCCCGGCAAGAACAGCCCGTATCGCGACCGCTCCGTCGAGGAAAACCTGCGGCTGTTCGAGGCGATGCGGCGCGGCGACCTCGACGAAGGCGCGTGCGTGCTGCGCGCCAAGATCGACATGGCGTCGCCGAACATCAATCTGCGCGATCCGACGCTGTATCGAATCCGCAAGGTCGCGCATCAGCGCACGGGTAGCGAGTGGTGCATCTATCCGATGTACGACTACGCGCACACGCTGTCGGACGCGATCGAAGGCACGACGCATTCGCTGTGCACGCTCGAGTTCGAGGACCATCGGCCGCTCTACGACTGGTTCCTCGACCAGCTGTGGCAGGGCAAGCCGAGCCGCCCGCGGCAGATCGAGTTCTCGCGCGCGAACCTGATGTTCACCGTCACGAGCAAGCGCAAGCTGAAGCAGCTCGTCGACGACAAGCACGTCGAAGGCTGGGACGATCCGCGCATGCCGACGCTGGCCGGCATCCGCCGCCGCGGCTACACGCCCGAATCGATCGTCGAGTTCGTGCGCCGCATCGGCACGACGAAGAAGGAGAAGGTCGCCGAGCTCGGCCAGCTCGAGGGCTGCGTGCGCGAGCACCTGAACGAGCACGGCGCCGCGCCGTTTCGCCGTGCTCGATCCGCTGAAGATCGTCATCGAGACCTACCCCGAAGGCCAGGAGGAGTGGCTCGAGGCCGCGAACCATCCGAACAAGCCCGAGCTTGGGGTGCGCAAGGTGCCGTTCGCGCGCGAGATCCTCATCGAGCGCGACGACTTCATGGAGAACGCGCCGAGCAAGTTCCACCGCCTGAAGCCCGGCGGCGAAGTGCGGCTGCGCTACGGCTACATCGTCAAATGCGAGCGCGTCGTCAAGGACGCGGCGGGCAACGTCGTCGAGCTGCGCTGCAGCCACGATCCCACGTCGCGCAGCGGCTCCGAGGAGTCGGGCCGCAAGGTCAAGGGCACGATTCATTGGGTCTCGGCGAAGCACGCGCGTTACGCGCGCAGTGCGCCTCTACGACCGGCTGTTCTCGGTGCCGTTTCCCGGCGACAACCTCGCGAAGGAGCTGAACCCCGATTCGCTGAAGATCGTGAGCCAGCGCGGCGCTCGAGCCTGCATTGCTCGACGCGCGTGGCGGAGGAACGGTTCCAGTTCGAGCGACTGGGCTATTTCGTCGCCGACGCGTGCTCTCGAAGCCCGGCGCGCCCGTGTTCAACCGCACGGTCACGCTGCGCGACTCCTGGGCCAAGCTCGAGCAGGAAGCGCTCGCGGCGCTGCCGCGCGACGCAGGAGAATCATGACGCTTTGGGCCCGGCCGTCGCGGGTCTAGACTGGGCGGCAGTGTGCTTCGGAGTGAGCGTATGGCCAAGCTATCCCAAGCTGCTTCCCCCCGGTGGTGTCGCGCCGCGACCCTGCAGCTGGCCGTCGTCTTCGTTGCTGCTGCTTTGGTCTCGCCAGAAGCGCGTGCCGACGACACGCATGCGATGCAGGAATGGTCGGATCATCAATGTCGGCATGTCTTCCGCGGAAGTCATCGGCGCCTGCGGCCAGCCGAAGAGCCGCACGGTCGACGAGATTCCCGTGCAGGCGCGATCGCGGACCGGCAACGTCGTGCAGACCGGCACGCACGCACGCCGAGCGCTGGATCTATGCGCGGGGGCAGGGCCAGTTCGACGCGCAGCTGACGTTCGAGGACGGCAAGCTCCGACGTATCGATTTCCTGACCGGAGCCCTAGCTCTTTCGCACCGGCGTCGTCACGGCGATTCGCCGGTCGGCATGTCGAGCGTCTCGGCGTGCGTGGCGTCGACGAGCCAGTCGGCGAACTCCCGCACTGGCGCCTTCGCCTTCGCCGCCGCCGACTCCACGACGTAGTAGGCGCGCGACGACGCGACCTTTTTCTTGAACGGCGCGACGAGCTTGCGCTCGCGTAACAGTTGGCGCAGCAGCGGGTGCCGCCCGAGCGCCACGCCGTGCCCGTCGAGCGCAGCCTGGATCAGCTGATCGTAATGGCTGAAGTGGAGCTTGCCGGCGGGCTCGAAGTCGCGCAGGCCGAGCGCATGGAACCAGAGCTCCCAGTCGAGCCACGCGGCCCGTGCGTTCTCGAGGTAGAGCAGCACGTGGTGATGCAGATCGTCGGGCGTCACGAGCGGGTTCGCGGGATCCTTCGCGAGCTCGGGGCTGCAAACCGGGAACACCGTCTCGCCGAACAATAGCCGCCCGCCCGTGACGCTGCCCTCGGGCACGTACCGCACGGCGACGTCGACTTGGGCTCGCTCGAGGTCGTCGATCATGTCGTTGGTCGCCGAGATGCGGACGTCGACGATGCGGATGAGAGCGCGTGAAGCCCGCGAGGTGCGGTATCAGCCACAGCGACGCGAACCCGGGCGTCGTCGCGACCACGACGGTGTTGACCGTCGCCGTGCCGCGCAATCGGCGCGCGCTGTCGTGCAACTTCTGCAGCGCGTCCTGCGTCGCGCGGTAGAACAGCTGGCCGTTCTCGGTGAGCAGTAACGCGCGAGCCCGGCGCTCGAACAGCTTGACTCCGAGGTGCTCCTCGAGCTGCTGAATCTGCCGGCTCACGGCCGACTGCGTCAGATTGATCTCGGTCGCCGCCTTCGTGAACGACAGATTGCGGGCCGCGGCCTCGAACGCGAGCAACGGATCGAGCGGAGGCACGTCGTAGCGCTGGTTACGCATGCAAAAAATTCATCCAAATGATGCAGAAAGACCGTTTGTCCGGAGCTCAGAAGATCAGCATTATGCCGGCCGTGAAGCCAGAAATGCCAATCGAAATGGGTCGGAATAGGCATTCAGAAAATGCATGAAAGAAGGAGAAACTTGCCATGACTACTAGAGTCGCCCCTCGCCGCAGGCTGCCGCGTCCTGCGAGCGCATTAGCCCACCCCCGCGAGCTGTTCGGGGAGTCCCTCCCCGAGCTGTTGCTCGTGGTGGCCGTGGTCGCCGCGGTCGTGAGCGCCGTGCTCGCTTTGAACGGCGCCGGTTGAGTCCTTAAAGCTGGAAAGGAGACTTCGATGCAGCGCAACGATGAGCAGCCCGTCGCCGTCACGGACGCGACTTTCGCCAAGACGGTGCTCGAGGCGCCGCGCCCGGTGCTCGTAGACTTCGGCGCGGAGTGGTGCGGGCCGTGCGTGGCCGTGGCGCCCGTGATCCGCGGCTTGGCGCTGGAGTACGCCGACAGGCTGACGGTAGCGACCGTGGACGTCGACGCCGATCCGCAGCTCGCAGCGCGTTACGGCGTGCGGTCGCTGCCGACCGTCATGTTGCTCGAGGCCGGCGAGGTCCGGCGCGTGCTCGTCGGTGCCCGCTCGGGACAGGAGTATCGTGCGGCGATCGACGGCGTGCTGCACTGACGCACGTGCAGCGGCCGTAGAATGGCCGCATCGACCTTCGGAGAGAGTCATGTCCGAGCACCGAGCGACGATCGATTGGCGCCGCAGCAGCGCAGATTTCACTTACCTGAGCTACAACCGCGCGCACGACTGGCAGTTCAAAGCCGCGACGGTGCCCGCGTCCGCGACGAAGGAGTACCGCGGCGACGAAAGCCGCGTCAATCCCGAGGAAGCGCTCGTCGCCGCGCTGTCGTCGTGCCACATGCTGACGTTTCTCGCCGTCGCCGCGAAGCGCAAGCTGTCGCTCGATTCTTATCGCGACGAAGCCGTCGGCGTTCTCGAGAAGAACGCCGAAGGAAAGCTCGCGATCACGCGCGTCACGCTACGCCCGAAGATCGTCTGGTCCGCCGGTGTGACGGTGTCGCCGGATGATCTCGCCAAGATGCACCACGATGCGCACGCAGGGTGTTTCATCGCGAACTCCGTGACAACCGAGGTTACCGTCGAGGCGTAGCCGTAGAGCGGGGCGCGTTTCTCAGATTGCAGCCCTCGGCGATTGCGAGCGGTTCGAGAGCCACTCGGCGACAAAGGGATTCGGTACCCAGCACAACCACGCGATGACCGCATAGGCCCGTTCGAAGTCGACGCCTGCGACGAGCGCGGCGGGAAGGTAAAGGCGCAGCATCACGGCAGCGAAGGTCAGCGCGAAATTGCGGATCATCCAGCGGCGGTGCTCCGCGACGGCTCCCGAACGGATCGCGAGAAATGCGCGCAGGCCGGTGTACAGCCAAGCCAGCCCGAGCGCGCCAAACCCGATCCTCGCGGCCAGCCCACCATAGGCGAACTGCGCTAGATACAGAGCCGAGAAACCGCCGACGAGCACACCGATGCCGAGATAAACGCGCCCGAGCCACCGGTGGATGCGTGCGTGGTCTCTCCTGAAGCCGGCTGCGAATTGCAACGGACCGAGCAGCAGTGCCGTGGATGCAGCGAAGGCATGTAAATAGACACCCATCGAGTGAGCGGCGAAGCCGGCGCGCATGCCGGGCTCGACCGTCGTGCCGAACGGCAAGAACGCATAGGCGATAACCGCATAGGCGGCAACGCCGATAGAGAGGAACCAAAGCAGGGCCCTGCCCACGACTCGCATGGCCGCGCTCAGCGTGTGGCCAGCGCCACTTTCTTGTACAACGTCTGTGCGTTACCGGCAGCGTCGTACTTCGCCTTCAGCTTCCTGTAGGCCGCGCCGTTGTATAGCGCATCGAACTCGGCTTCGCCCAAGAACGACGACGAGTACAGCATCTTGATGCCGCCGAGGTCGAAGCACTTGCGGTCGAGGATCTTCGTGTAGTGATACGGCTCCATGCCGTCGGGCCGCTGCACCTGGCAGTAGCAGCCGAGATTGAAATAGAGCTCGTTCGGTTTGATCGGATACAGAGTCGGCTGGCGCGGCGCCTTGATCGGCACGGCGGCCCACGGGCGAGCCAGCCGAGGTCGACGTTGTCGATCGCGAACCGGATCAGCTCCTCGCCGTGGCCGCCACGGCACTTCCCAGTCTTGGATCAACGGCTCGGTGCGGTCGTCGCGAATGCCCAAGGCGCCGAGCGCTTTGCGTCTTCGCAGCGACGTATTTCGTGTAGAACGCCGAATTGCGCCAACGCTTCGGTGCGTAGCGGCGGAACAAGTTGAAGAAACCCGTCTCCGGCACGTTCCAGAACCAGTCGGGGTCGTAACGGAAGATGTAGTCGAACGTCTTCAAATAGATGTCGCGGCGCGTTTCGACGAGCCGGTAGAACACGCTCCTGCGCACGATGTCGTCGCAGTCGCGGCACTTTGTCGACGAACCGGCCCGTCATCAGGAAGTAGCGGTTGTCCTCGAAGAACAGTCCTTCGACGAACTGGAGGTCGGGCGATTCCGTCGCAACGCGCATCGCCTCGAGATACTTGGTGGCGTTGCGGAATTTCTCGCACGTGCACGTGCACGTAGCGGCTTGCGCGATGCAGCGCGATCTTCGCGCGCAGGATGTAGCCGAGCGTGCCGTAGGAATTCGGCAGCGCGTCGAACAGGTCCGCGTGCTCGTTGTCGGCGCGCGCCGTGACGATCGTGCCGCCCGGCAACAGCACGTCCGCCTCGCGCAGCCCGTCGTGCACGAACCCGTAGCGGTAGCAAGTCGACTCGATGCCGATGCCGACCGTCGCGCCGCCGACCGTGATGTGCTTGAGCTCGGGTGCGACGAGCGGCAGGAAACCGTGCTCGAGGCAGTAGCGCACGACGGTCTCGTAGGTCGTGAGCCCTTCGACCTCGACCGTGCGTGCCGCCGCGGTCGAGCGCGAGCACGTGATTGAACTCGCCGAGCGACAAGCGCCGCGCGGCCGCGCCGCGCGGCTGATAGCGGAACAGGTTCGAGATCGTCGACTTCTCGAGCCGCAGCGGGCCCGAACCGCTCTGCCAATTGCTCGTGAGCCGGGCTGTCTTCTCCGCGTAGCTCTCAGGGGTGATCGCGGTAGACATGCGCGCGCGTCCACGGAACGTTCTTGGCGCCGCTGCGCGCAAACAGCACCTGGAACAACTGCAGCTTGCCGGCGACGAACGCCGCGATCGAGCCGACGAGATACAAGCCGCCACGCGCGCACGAACGTCTCGTCGAACATGGCGCGCACGGCCTCGACGTTCTCCTCGTAGCGCTGCAGCCACCATTCGAGCGTCTTCGCGTAGTGCAGGCGGATGTTCTCGACGTCGAGCACGGACAGCTTGTTCGGCTCGAACATGTCCATCATCTCGCGCAGGGTCGGAGGGTAAGCGCCCGGGAAGATGCGCTTGTCGATCCACGCGTTCATCGGCGCCGGGGTATCGCGGCCGATGCTGTGCACGAGGCCGCGGCCTTCGGGCGTCAACGCGCGATTCATCAGCGCGCCGAGATCCTTGTAGTTGCCCTTGCCGACGTGCTCGAGCATGCCGATCGAGACGAACGCGTCGTACGTGCCCGGTCAGGTTGCGGTAGTCGTCCTCGACGAACTCGACCTGGCCGTCGAGCCCGAGCTGCTTTGCCCAGTCGCGCGAGTGCGCGATCTGCTCTTTCGAGATGTTGAAGCTGCGTACGCGCACGCCGTAGTTCTTGGCCATGAACAGCGCGAAGCCGCCCCAGCCGCCGCCGGCTTCGACGACGCGCTCGCCGGCCTTCAGCTGCAGCTTGCGGCAGACGTGATGCATCTTCGCCTGCTGCGCCTGCTCGATCGTCATGGCGGGGTCCGCGAAATACGCGCACGTGTATTGCAGCGCCTCGCGGTCGAGCCACAGCTTGTAGAACTCGTTGCCGATGTCGTAGTGGTGGTGGATGTTGCGCTTCGAATCGGAGAGATCGGGCGCGAGCTTCCGGCCGCGCGCCAGCACCTGCGCCGATCGTGGTGTTCTCGGACGTGTAGCGGTAGGCCTCGAGCAGCAGCGTCAGCAGGTCGCCGCGCACCTGCACGCGGCCGGAGCTGTAGAGATCGCCGAAGTGCAGATCGGGATTGACGAGAGCTGCCACAGCGCCTTGCGGTCGAGAATCCGCATGCGCACGGTGCCGTCACGCGGCGCGCACCTCGGGCTCGTCCCACAGCTCGATGCGCACGGGCGAAGGCCCGAGCTTGCTCGTGATCTGCTTCACGAGCCAACGGTCGAGCCCGCTCGGCTCTTGGCGCGATGCCGCCGCGTCGTCAAGTCCGTAGCTCGGATTCCGGAACGCCCAATGGCTCCAAACGACTTCGGTTCATCGTCGATACTCCGCCTGCAACTCCAACCCTGTGGGCCGTCCAAGCCCTTGCCGCTCGGTCTCACGCCGAGTTCAGCCCCCGCGGGCAGGGGCGCCGGCAGCGTTTGCCAAATGCCGAGCCCGCGGCTCAAAGCCGCGGTTCGGTCCGTTTTCAGACGCGTAGGTTACTATAGCGGCACGAAATTCGGCAGCCGTGTCTAGCGGCGGCGACCTTTCCGTGACCACGAAGATGACCCAAACGATCGCCCATTGGCAGACCCAGGCGGCCGTCAAGGACCGGCTGATGCGGCCCCTGCGCGACCTGCGCATCTCGGTCATCGACCGCTGCAACTACCGCTGCCCGTACTGCATGCCGGCCGAGCTCTTCGGCGAGAACCACAAGTTCCTGCCGCGCGGCCACTGGCTGACGCCCGGCGAGATCAAGCGCGTCGCGAGCGTGTTCCTTCAGCTCGGCGTCAAGAAACTGCGGCTGACGGGCGGCGAGCCGCTGCTGCGGCGCGACATCGTCGAGATCGTCGCGGGCCTCGCGGAGCTCCATGGCGCCGAGGACCTGGCCATCACGACGAACGGCTCGCGTCTGGCCGAGCACGCGGCCGCGCTCAAGCAGGCAGGCCTGAAGCGCATCACCGTGAGCCTCGACAGCCTCGACGAGCAGGTGTTCAGGGAGATGAACGGCGGCCGCGGCGAGCTCGGGGTCGTGCTGCGAAGGCATCGAAGCCGCGCGCGCAGCCGGGCTTCCCGATCAAGCTCAACACCGTCGTCGAGCGCGGCAAGAACGATCACACGGTGCTCGATCTCGTCGAGCGCTTTCGCGGCACCGGCATCATCGTGCGCTTCATCGAGTACATGGACGTCGGCACCGTGAACGGCTGGCAGCCCAAGCAGGTCGTGCCGTCGAAAGAGCTGCTCGCGCGGCTGCGCGAGCGGTGGCCGCTGTCGCCGCTCGACAGCAACTATCGCGGCGAGGTCGCGAAGCGCTACGCGTTCGACGACGGGCAGGGCGAGATCGGCTTCATCTCGTCCGTCAGCGAGCCGTTCTGCGGCGATTGTCATCGCGCGCGCTTGTCGGCCGACGGCACCGTCTACACCTGCTTGTTCGCGTCGCAGCGGCACCGACCTTCGCACCGCTGCTGCGCGCCGGCGCGAGCGACGCCGACCTCGTCGGGTTGCTGCAAAACGTTTGGCGCAACCGCACCGATCGCTACAGCGAGATCCGCGGCCGCCTGCTCGAGCACAAGCCCGAAGGTGTCGAGAAGCCCGAGCGCGTCGAGATGTATCGGATGGGCGGCTGATGCTGTCGCACGTCGATTCGAAGAATCGCCCGACCATGGTCGACGTCGGCGACAAGGCCGTCACCACGCGGACGGCGACGGCGCGCGCCGTCGTCGTGTTTCCGCCCGACGTCGTCGTGCGCTCCGGCGAGGCGCTGCGCACGAAGAAGGGCCCTGTGTTCGACACTGCGATCATCGCCGGCGTCATGGCCGCGAAGCGCACGCACGAGCTGATTCCGTTCTGCCATCCGATCGCGCTCGAGGACTGCAAGATCGCGATCGAATGGGGCGAGGGCAACGAAGTCGTCATCGAGTGCTCCGTGCGCGCCACGCACAAGACCGGCGTCGAGATGGAGGCGCTCACCGGAGCCGCGACGGCCGCGCTGACGATCTACGACATGTGCAAGGCGCTGACGCACGGGATCGCGATTCGCGAGGTCGTGCTGCTCGCGAAAGTCCGGCGGCAAGCGCGACTACTTGGCACCCGGCGCGACGACGGCATGACGATCGAGGTCACGGCGCGCTACTTCGCGGCCTTCCGCGAGCGAGCGGGGCGCGACAGCGAGCGCGTGCAGCACGGAGGCGCGCACGGCCGCCGATCTCTACGGCGAGCTCGCGCGCCGGCACGGGTTCGCCGACTCGATGACGCGCTGCAAGGTCGCGATCAACGACGAGCTCGACGATTGGAACGTCGTCGCTGTCGCCCGGCGACGAGGTGCTGTTCTTCCCGCCCGTCGCGGGCGGCTAGCGCCGATGTCGTTCAAGATCACGTCCGCCGTCATCGATCCGGCCGCGCGCAAGCGCGAGCTCGAACGGGACACAGCCGGCGCGTGCGTGACGTTCGAAGGCTGGGTACGCAACCATAACGATGGTGAGCCCGTGCAGGCCCTCGAGTACGAGGCGCATCAAGCGATCGCAGAGAAGGAGGGCGCGCGCATCGTCGCCGAAGCCATGACGCGCTTTGCCGTCGACGGCGGTGCACTGTGAGCATCGCGTCGGCAAGTTGCGCGTAGGCGAGTGCGCCGTGTGGGTCGGCGTCAGCGCCGATCATCGCGGCGCGGCGTTCGACGCGTGCCGCTACGTCATCGACGAGACGAAAGCCCGCGTGCCGATCTGGAAGAAAGAGCACTACGCGAGCGGCGCGACGGGCTGGGTCAACTGCGCGACGAAAACGCCTGGCTGATCTGCGCCCCGGCGGACCGCGCCTGAATTTCCCAAACGTGATGCGAGTCATGAATGCGGCGGAGGGGCGTGCTTTGATGTCGCGCAACCGACACGGACATTTGGGCGCCGCATGACGACTCGACACACGCAGGCGGATTTGCGCGATGTCGGTGTGATGCTCGGCCTTTACCTCGCGTCCACTGTTCTTTTCTGGCTCTTCGGGGTCACCTTCGATGTGACACCCGCAGAGCACTTCATGCAGTTCATCGATCCGAAGCTGCTGGAAGAGCGGTTTCTGGAGTCCATCTGGTACTACCACGCGACGCCGCCGCTGTTGAACGTGCTGTTCGGGATCGGATTGAAACTGTTCGGCAGCCACCAAGCTGCATTCTTCTCGATCTGCTTTCACGCACTCGGCTTGCTGACGGCGTGCAGCGTCTATTGGCTTACCTTGCAGCTCAGCGCCTCGCGCATAGCCGCCGGCATTGCCACGGGCCTGCTCGTGTTCAACCCCGATTTCGTGATGTTCGAAAACTGGTTCATGTACGAGCTCCCGGCGCTGGCCTTCCTGACGATGGCGGCGGTGGCGCTGCATCGCTACGTGCAAACGCGTCGCACGCGATGGTGTGTGCTCCTCTTCGTTCTGCTGGCGCTGCTCCTGCTCACTCGCAGCGTCTTCCACCTCGCGTGGATGGCGCTGCTCGTGGGTATTCTCGCGGCGCTGTGTCGAGAGCGACGCGGCCAGGTGCTTGCGGCTGCGGCGCTCCCCTTGCTGGTCGTCGCCGGCTGGTACGGTAAGAACCTGTACCACGTCGGCTCGTTCTCGAGCAGCAGCTGGATGGGCCTCGGGTTCGCCAACATCTCGACGCTGCTGCTCACGCGACCCGAGCTGGAAGCGATGGTGCAACGCGAGGAGATCTCCGGGTTGGCGCTGGTCTCGCGCTACGACCAACTGGACGTGCTGTTCAGCGCGCAGCAGGAGCCGCCGACCGGCATTCCTGTGCTGGATGAGGCGGTCACCTCCACGCGCATGCTCAATTACAACTATCAGCCGCTCGTCGCCATCAGTCAGGCCTATATGGCGGACGGGGTCAAGGTCGTCCGCGCCCACCCGGGCGCCTATCTCATGGGTCTCGGGCTCTCGAACCGGTTCTTCTTTTCGCCGAACCACATCAACCCTTTTTTCGTGGCGCACAATCGGAGCGCGGCGCTCTACGTGCATCGATGGACCATGCCTCTGCTGTACGGTGTGCCGCTCGGTGTCGACTGGGTGCGGGTGCCGCGCTACGGCTGGAACAATGGACCGGAGGTTCCGATCCGCACGAGCATTCCGCTGATGGTCGCGTGGGTGCTACTCCTGGGATATGGCTACACGCAGGCGCGCAAAGTCGTTAGGACAAGTGATCTCACCGAGCAGGCTCGCGCGATCGCGATTGGATTCATCGTGCTGACGTGCCTCTACGTCTACGCGGTCGGCACGACGCTCGAGCTCAGTGAGAACTCGAGGTACCGCTTCCTCACGGAGCCGCTGTTCCTGGTGCTCGGCGCAACCGCCGTTGTAGCGCTGATCGGCAAGCTTCGACGCGGGCGCCGTGCGAACGGGGTCGAGAGTCCCGCCTAGGCCTCGCCGGTGCGCAACGCAAGCAGGTCGGCTGGCGTATCGACGTCGAGCGCCGCCTCGGGCATTTCGACGAGCGTCACCGGGCTATCGCGCAGCAACGCGCGTGCCCCCTCGTCGCCGCGCAAAGCTCGCACGGCGCGCCAGTGGCGACGCGGCAACACGGCCGGGACGCCCGGGTTCCCCGCGTACCGCGCGGCTGCCGGCAGGGCGGGGCGCCGCCGCCACGCAGCGACGAGGCGTTGCAGCGCGGCTGCGTCGACGCGCGGTTGATCGACGAGTAGCACGAGCGCGGCTTGCGCGCTGCGGGGGACCGCGGCGAGGCCCGCTCGCAGTGAAGTTGCCATTCCTCGTTTCCAGTCCGAGTTTGCGACGATCCGCGCGCCGCACCGCATGCGCCGCACTAGCGAGCACGCAGGCGCAACGCTTCGGCGCCGACGACGACGATCAAGCGGGCTGCGAGGCAGTGCGCCGCGAGCGGCGTCGACGGCGTGCACGAGCAGTGGCCGTCCGCGATAGCGGACCAGCTGTTTCGGCCTGCCGAGCCGGCGCGAGCCGCCGGCCGCGAGCACGATGCACGCGACGTCGCGGCGCAGATTCGTGCTGCGGAGCGCGTCACGTTCCCACTATACTCAAGCCGTGACGCAGGTTCGGTTAGGGTTGGCTCACGTGCGACGACGCGCCGGCGATCGCCGCGATGTCGCGCCAGCTCATCGAGCACGGCCTCGCCTGGTCGTGGAACGAGGACCGCGTCGCGCGCTGCTTGCGCAACCGCGATTGCGTCGTGCTCGCGGCGCGCGACCGGCGCCGCGTCGATCGGCTTCGCGATCATGGAGTTCTACGCGATCCATGCGCACCTGAATCTGCTCGCCGTTCAGCCCGGGTACCAGCGCCAGGGCATCGGCAGGCAGCTGCTGGAATGGCTCGAGGCTTCGGCGCGGACCGCGGGCATCTTCACGGTGCATCTCGAGCTGCGCGCCAACAACGACGGCGCGCGGGCGTTCTACGAGAAGCTTGGCTATCGCGAGGTGGGGCGCAAGCGCGGCTTACTACGACGGTCGCGAAGACGCCGTGCGCATGACGCACGATCTGGCCGTGACGAGCACGTCGTCGGCGGAGCGGCAGTGACGGCGAGCGACGCGCGAGAGCTGAAGCCGCTGCGTGTGGCCGTGCTGACGGTGTCGGATACGCGCAACGAAGCGACGGACAAATCCGGTGCGTTGCTCGTCGAGCGGTTGCGCACGGCGGGCCACGTGCTCGCCGCAGAAGGCCATCGTGCGCGACGACATCTACGCGATTCGCGCGATCGTGTCGGGTTGGATCGCAGACACCGCAAGTCGAGGTCGTCATCACGACGGGCGGCACGGGCCTGACGGGCCGCGACGGCACGCCGGAAGCGATCGCCGTGCTGCTCGACAAGGAGATCGACGGCTTCGGCGAGCTGTTCCGCACGATCTCGTACGAGGAGATCGGCGCGTCGAGCTTGCAGTCGCGCTGCCTCGCAGGCGTCGCGAACGCCACGTATGTCTTCTGCTTGCCGGGCTCGTCGGGCGCCTGCGCGACCGGTTGGGACAAGCTCATCGCGCCGCAGCTCGATTTCCGCACGCGGCCGTGCAATCTCGCGGAGCTGATGCCGCGGCTCAAGGAATAATGCGCGCGAACGGCCTACTCTCGGGCGTATCGCGCTGCTGATCGCCGGCATCGTCGCCTGGGGGTTCTGGGAAACGTACTACTCGCAGGCGTTCGCGCGTGCCGATCTGCCGGCGATCGTGCACGTTCACGCCGCCGTGTTCTCGATCTGGGTGCTGGTGCTGCTTGCGCAGGCTGCGGTCGTCGTCGCGGGGAACGTGCGTCTGCACCGGCGGATCGGCAGGATCGGAATGGTCTACGGCGCCCTCGTGTTCGCGGTCGGGCGTCTTGGTCAGCGTCGGCGCGCCGGCGTTGCGCGTGCGCGCCGGCGTTCTATCCGCTCGAGGTCGGCGGTGTCATTGCGCTCTACAACCTCACGGACATACTGCTGTTCGGCGCGTTCCTCGCGCTTGCATTCGCGTATCGCAATCGCCCCGAGCTGCACAAGCGCTGGATCGTCGCGGCGACGGCGGCGTTGTGCGGCGCCGCGCTCGGCCGCGTCGTGCCGGGCAACACGCCGCAGTACTTGCTGATGTGGCTGGCGCCGCGTGCTGGCCATGATCGCCATCGATCTCGCGACGCGCCGCCGCGTGCATTGGATCCCGGTCGTCAGCGGCGCGCTGATCGTCGTCGCCTTCTTCAAAGTGCCCCTGCTATTCCGCGCCCGTCTGGCGCGACGTCGGCGCAGCGTTGTTGCGCCCATTTGTCTGAGCTGCCCGCCTTGTTCTATGATTCCTCGCGCATCTGGACCGAGGGGTGGCCGGCGACGGCCTGAGAGATCGACAACGAAGTCGATCAACCCTTTGAACCTGATCCGGTTAGTACCGGCGAAGGGACGGGATATTCCGATCTTCCCCGCTCGCTAGTAGCTGAAACCGGGTCTCGCTCGCAGAGGAGATCCGAGCATGTCGTTTCGTTCGCGCGCCTCGCGGCGCTCGCCGCCGTTGCGGTCGCGGCTATCGCACCTCGCGCTGGCACAGTCCGACGGTCTCGAAGAGATCGTCGTCACGGCCGATTTTCGCGAGGCGCGCATCGAGGAGCTGCCGATCAGCGTCAGCGTGCTCGATCGCGCCGAGCTGCGGGCGACGACGCAGCAGCACTTCGAGGAAGCGATCCGCAGCGTCCCGAACCTGAACCTGTCCGGCGAGGGCTCGCGCGCGCGCTACTTTCAGCTGCGCGGTGTCGGCGAGCTCGAGCAGTACGACGGCGCGCCGAACCCGTCGATCGGCTTCATCGTCGACGACATCGACTTCTCGGGGCTCGGCAGCATCGCGCACGTTGTTCGACATCGATCGCGTCGAGGTGCTGCGCGGCCCGCAAGGAACGCGCTACGGCGCGAACGCGCTCGGCGGGCTCGTCTACATGCGCTCGCAAGCGCCGCCCGCCGCGTTCGTCGGCCGACTTCGAAGCGACGACGGGCAGCGACGGCACGCGACGCGCTCGGCGCCGCCGTCGGCGGGCCGCTCAGCGACACGCTCGGGTATCGTGCGTCGGTGCAGAGCTACGAGAACAACGGTTTTCGCGACAACGTTTTCTTGGGCCGCGACGACACCTACGGCCGCGACGAGCTGACGGCGCGCGGCAAGCTCGCCTGGTCGCCGAGCGACGACGTGCACGTCGACTTCACCGGGCTCTACGTCGACGTCGACAACGGCTACGACGCGTGGGCGATCGACAACGGCTTCAACACGTACTCGGACGACCCGGGCCGCGACGCGCAGCGATCGGCTGCGGGCTCCGCTGCGCGTGCGCGCGGAGCTCGACGCGCGTCGATCTCGTCAGCATCACCGGCTTCGCCGACACCGATGCGGTGTTCAGCTTCGACGCCGATTGGGGCAACGCGGCGTACTGGGCGCCGTACGTTTACGACTACGTGACGACGAACGATCGCGAGCGGCGCACGCTGAGCCAGGAGCTGCGCCTGCTGTCGAAGCCCGGTGCGATCGCCGGGCGGCCGCGGCGACTGGTTGGTCGGCGTGTACGTGCTCGATCTCGACGAGGGCAACGACCAACGCTCGACGTCGGCGTGTACGACGACGACCCGTTCTGCGGCCCCGGTGCTCGCTCGCACAACACCGCAGTCGTCAGCGACTACGACGCGACGAGCCTCGCCGTGTTCGGTCAGGTCGGGTTCGCCCTGAACGATCGTCTCGGAGTCTGACGGCCGGGTTGCGCTGGGAGCGGCGCAACGCCGACTACGACGACACCAACTTCAACGCGTTCTCGCCCGACGACGACATGCTCGGCGGCGAGCTCGCGTTCGATTGGCGGCTCGGCGACCGGCGCTCGGCGTACGTGCGTCTCGCGCGCGGCTACAAGGCCGGCGGATTCAACGTCTCGCTGGCCGGCGTCGACTTCGGCACCGTCGACAACGTGACGCTGTCGCCGGAGAACATCGAGTTCGGCGCCGAATCGCTGACGAGCATCGAGGCCGGTATTCGCGCGACGTCGGCCGACGGCCGCCTGCGTGCCGACGTCGGCGTGTTCGTCGCGCGGCGCGACGATCAGCAGATCAAGGTGCCGCTGCAGCTGCGGCTCGGCGATCCGTCGTCGTTCCTGTTCGTGACGGCGAACTCCGAGCGCGGCGAGCACCACGGCGTCGAAGCCACCGTCGAGTGGCAGGCGACGCAACGGCTCGAGCTTTCGGCCGCCGTCGGCTTGCTGCGCGCCGAGATCGAGGAGTTCTCGCTGTTCCCGGAGCTCGCGGGCCGCGAGCAAGCGCATGCGCCGGCGTACACGTACTCGCTCGGCGCGACGTACCGCACGGCGTCGGGCTGGTGGGCGCGGCTCGATCTCTCCGGCATGGACGAGTTCTTCTTCGACTACGGCCACGATCAGGTGTCGGAGCCGTACGGGCTCGCGAACCTGAGCGTCGGCCGCGACTGGGACGCGTGGAGCGTCAAGCTCTGGGCGCGCAACCTGTTCGACGAGGACTACTTCGTGCGCGGCTTCTACTTCGGCAACGAGCCGCCGGACTTTCCGGCGACGCTGTACACGCGGCTCGGCGATCCGCGCCACTACGGAATCACCGTCGAGCTATCGGATGGTAGGAGCGAGGCATGCGCGTCACGGCCGAAATGAGTCTTGTATCCGCTTCAAGGTCAGCCGCTCGAGAAGATCCTCGCGTTCATCGAGACGATCGCGAGCGACGCGCGCCTCGAAGTCGTCGTCAATCAACTGAGCACGCAGGTGCGCGGCGAGCTCGGCGTCGTCATGGGCACGATCACGACGGCGATCGAGCGCTCGTTCGACGGCGGCGGCTCGCAAGCGCTCGTGCTGAAGATCCTGAACGCCGATCTGCCGATCGGCGAGCCGCCGATTCTCGAGCGGCCGTAGCCGGCGCGTGGACGTCGTCGGCGCTCGTGCAGCAGCTCTCGCCGCTCGAGGCGGCCGGCGTGCTGTTCAGCGTGCTCTATCTCGTGCTCGCGATTCGCGAGAGCCTCTGGTGTTGGCCGGCGGCGTTCCTCTCGTCGGTGCTCACCGATCGTCGTGATGTTCGGTGCGCGGCTCTACTCGCGAGGCGGCGCTGAACGTGTTCTACGCTGCGATGGCCGTCTACGGCTGGTATCAGTGGCGCTACGGCGGGCGCAGGCAGCGGCGCGCGCGAGCTGCCGATCGGCGTGTGGCCGCTGAAGGCGCACGCGCTCGCGATCGGCGGCAGCGTCGTGCTGAGCGCTGGGCGTCGGCTGGTTCATGAGCCGGAACACGGCGGCGGCGTTCCCGTATCTCGATGCGTTCGTGACGGTGTCCTCGGTCGTCACCACCTACATGGTCGCGCGCAAGATCCTCGAGAACTGGCTGTATTGGCTCGTCATCGACAGCTTGAGCCTGTACCTGTATTGGCAGCGCGAGCTCAATCTCTACGTCGGCCTGTTCGCGCTGTACCTCGTGCTCGTCGTGATCGGGCTCGTCCGCTGGCATCGCGACTGGCGCGCGCAGACCGCGGTGCCGGCATGACGCCGAGACGAAGATGCGGACGTGCGCGCCGCGTTGCGCCGCGTGTGGCCCGATTCCGGCACAGTCGAGAGCGTCCAGATTCGCGCCGCTCGGCGGCGGATTGATGGCGCGCAGCTTCTTGGCCGTCGGAGGAGGGCGGCGCCACGTGCTGCGGCTGCCGTCGCGAGCTCGATGGCGTGGCTCGATCTCGCGACCGAAGCGCGCGCGATGCGTGCCGCAGCCGCGGCCGACCTCGCGCCGGCCGTCGTCGCCGTCGACGTCGAGGCGCGGTCTGCTGCTGACGGACTACCAACCGACGCTCTGGACGCCGGGCTTGGTGCACCGACCGACCGCAGTGACGATGATCGCGCGGCTGTTGCGAGCGTTGCATCGGCTCGAGGTCGATCTGCCCGTGTATCGCGGTCGAGCGGTTTCGCGTCGACTTACCTGCGGCGCTGGCCGCGAGCACGACGAGCGCGCCGAGCTCCGAGGAGGAGAAGTGGGCAGGCGAGCTCATGCGGCTCGGCCGTGACTTCGACACGCGCTATGCGCCGACGGCGTTCTGTCACAACGACCTCGGCGCTGCGAACATGCTCGATCGATGGGGCCGCCGCGAGGCTCATCGACTTCGAGTATGCTGGCCGCGGCGCGCCGCTGCTGGATCTCGCGAACCTGGCCGGCATGAACGACTTCAAGGAAGCGCAGCGGCGCAGCTGCTCGACGAGTACTACGGTACGGCGCCGGCGCCCGCGCTTCGCGATCTGGACAATGCTATTCGCATGGTGCGGTTGCTCGCGTATTTTTGGAGCGCGTTGCGGAGCGGCGTCGCGCGGACGCGCACGCGCATGCCGAGCTCGCGGCGAGCATCGGTGCAACTTTGAGACAGGCTGAGCAATGGCGAACGTAGCTTTCTTGGGTTTGGGCGTCATGGGCTTTCCGATGGCGGGCTGGCTCGCGCAAGAAGGGCCACACCGTCACGGTGTACAACCGCACGGCCGCGAAGGCCGAGCGCTGGTGCAGCGCAGCACGGCGGCCAGGCGGCCGCGACGCCGGCCGCGGCCGCGCAGGGCGCCGAGATCGTATTCAGCTGCGTCGGCGACGATCCCGACCTGCGCGACGATCGCGCTCGGCTCCGGCGGCGTGATCGCCGCGATGCGTGCCGGCGCCATCTACGTCGACCACACGACGGCCTCGGCCGACGTCGCGCGCGAGATCGCGGCGGCCGGCAGCAAGCGCGGCGTGCACTGCCTCGACGCGCCGGTGTCCGGCGGCCAGGCCGGCGCCGAGAACGGCAAGCTCACGGTCATGGTCGGCGGCGAAGCCGGAGCCGTTCGCGACGGCCGAGCCCGTGATCCGCTCGTTCGCGCACGCCGTGCGGCTTGATCGGTCCGGCGGGCTCGGGCCAGCTCACGAAGATGGTCAATCAGATTGCGATCGCGGGCGTCGTGCAGGGCCTCGCCGAAGCGCTGAACTTCGCGCGCAAGGCCGGCCTCGACGTGGCGCACGGTCATCGAGACGATCTCCAAGGGCGCCGCGCAGTCGTGGCAGATGGAGAACCGCTGGAAGACGATGAACGACGGCAAGTTCGACTTCGGCTTCGCCGTCGAGTGGATGCGCAAGGACCTGCGCATCTGCTTGCAGGAAGCGCGCAACAACGGCGCCGAGCTGCCGGTCGCCGCGCTCGTCGATCAGTTCTACGCCGACGTCGTCGGCATGGGCGGCAAGCGTTGGGACACGTCGAGCCTGATCGCGCGCCTGAATCGCAACGACAAGAAGTAGCGGCCGTGCGCCCGATCCTCGCCGATCTCGTCAAGCTGCTCGAGCTCGAGCGCATCGAGGATCGGATCTTTCGCGGCGAGAGCCGCGACTTGGGCGGCG
The DNA here is from genome assembly GCA_963714705.1 of uncultured Gammaproteobacteria bacterium. GTDB lineage: Bacteria > Pseudomonadota > Gammaproteobacteria > Steroidobacterales > Rariloculaceae > FEN-1219. Next base: position 72,441 of record CAVQPJ010000013.1, on the reverse strand, counting down.
CGCGCGTGTTCGGCGGCCAGGTGCTCGGGCAAGCGCTGACGGCCGCGAGCTACACCGTGCAGGGCCGCAACGTGCACTCGCTGCACGCGTACTTCCTGGTCGCCGGCGACGTCAACGCGCCGATCGTCTACGAGGTCGAGCTCGCGCGCGACGGCAAGAGCTTCAGCAACCGGCGCGTCGTCGCGATTCAGCACGGCCAGCCGATCTTCAACATGACGGCGTCGTTCCAAGTGCCCGAGCAAGGGCTCGAGCACGCCGCCGAGATGCCGCAGGTGCCGGGACCCGAAGGCCTCGCCGACGTGCGCGAGCTGCCGCCCGACATGCTCGAGAAGGTGCCGGAGAAGATGCGGCGGTTCCTGACGCACGAGCGGCCGTTCGAGTTCCGGCCCGTCGAGCCGATCCACGTCATCGCGCCGCCGCGCGCGGCGCCCGTGCGCCACATCTGGGTCAAGACCGTCGACGCGCTGCCCGACAACGCCGACCTGCACCGCAACGTGCTCGCGTACGTCTCGGACTATCAGCTCGTCTCGACGGCGACGCTGCCGCACGGCATCCACTTCGCCGAGGGCAACGTGCAGCTCGCGAGCCTCGATCACGCGATGTGGTTCCATCGGCCGTTTCGCGTCGACGAGTGGCTGCTCTACGCGATGGAGAGCCCGAATGCGTCGGGCGGGCGCGGGCTCGCGCTCGGGCAAGTTCTTCACGCGCGACGGCCGGCTCGTGGCGTCGACGGCGCAAGAAGGCGTCGTGCGCGTTGGTCGGGGCGGCCAACATGAACTGGACGGACATTGCCACGGCGGCCGCGACGCTGTTCTTCGTCATGGACCCGCTCGGCAACATCCCGGTCTTCAACTCGGTGCTGTCGCGCTTCAAGCCGCGACGCAGAGCCATGATCACCGCGCGCGAGCTCGTCATCGCGCTCGTGATCATGTTGGTTCTCTTGTTCGCGGGAACGGCGATTCTCGATTTCCTCGGCCTGACACAGCCGTCGCTGAATATCGCGGGCGGCGTGCTGCTGTTCATCATCGCGCTGCGCATGATCTTCCCGCAGCGCGGTCCCCGGCGTCGCCAACGCCGGCGGACGAGCCGTTCATCGTGCCGCTCGCGATGCCGATGGTGGCGGGTCCGTCGACGATTGCGATCCTGTTGCTGCTGAGCTCGACGGAGCCCGAGCGGATCTGGGAGTGGTGCACGGCGCTCGTGATCGCCTGGGCGATTGCCACCGTGCTGCTGACGGTGTCGCCGTTCCTCATGCGCGCGCTCGGCAACCGCGGCTTGCTAGCGCTCGAGCGACTCATGGGCATGCTGCTCGTGCTGCTCGCCACGCAGATGCTCTTGAACGGCGTGCGCGAGTTCGTCCTGTCGCTCGACGCTTAGCTCGTTATCCGACGTGCGCGAGGTCTTCGCGCTGCGTGGTCGCTCGCGGTAGGCCGACCCTGGTGACCCAGCCGATCCGCTGTAAGCCGCGGATGACCCACCAGCCCGGATCCGACTCTCCTCGCTGCAAGCCGATGCGTGCCGACTCCGGGAACGCGTGATGGTTGTTGTGCCAGCACTCGCCCATCGTGAGAACGCCGTAACCCGAGAGGTTTGACGCTTGCACGCCGGCGCCGAGCACCGTCCATTCGCCGGGCCCGGGATCGTGCGTGTAGAACGTGACGACCCAGTGCCCGATCACGCTGACCGGCACGCGCACCAGGACGCCCCACACGACCCACGGCCAGCCGCCGATCAGGAATAGTGCGGCGGCGATCGGCAGCTGTTGCAGCATCCACGTGCGTTCCATCCACCGATACCAACGATCGCACCTAAGCTCCGGGTCCATTGCGAACACCGGCGGCCGCTCGAACTCGAATCGGCAGGCGAGCTGCCAGAACGCGTCGACCCACAGAGGTCGCCGATGCGCGAAGAAGTCGTGGCAATGCGGCTCGCGCTGCGCCCAATCCCGCACGTCGTGAACTCGCAGCAGCCCGAGCGGCCCCGCCATGCCGACGACGACGCCGAGATAGACGAGAAGGCGCTCGAGCCACTTCGAGCAGTCGAAGCTCCGGTGGATCACGCACCGATGCATGCCGACGGAATGGCCGAGCAGCAGCGTCGAGTACGTCGTGACGAGGAACACCAGCAAGGCGTCGAGGCTGAACGTGAGCGGCGCCAGCACGACCGCCGCCGCGACGAGCCCGCCGTTCCAGAGTGCTTTGGCAGGCGCAAGCACTACGCGCCCCTTGCTCGCGTCGGCGCCGTCCGAGATGACTCTGTGAACGGAAGGCCGCATGAAGGATCAGGACCCGCTAGCGATCGTGCGGCGGGATGCGCTTGATCGAGGCGGCAAACCGTGCGTGCGCGTCACGGTCCACGGGCCGGTGCCTGATTTTCGTGCTCGCCGGATCCTTGCCGAGGAAATTATCGTTCTTCCAGCTTCGTCACCGGCCGGATCGGCCGCGGCACGAAGCCGCCGCCGCAATTCGGACAGACATTCTCGAGCAGCGTCTCCACGCAGGCCGCGCAGAACGTGCACTCGTAGGTGCAGATGCGGGCCTCGAGGGAATTCGGCGGGAGCGCCTTGTTGCAGTTCTCGCACGTGGGTCTGAGCTCGAGCACGTGGTCTCCTTTGTAGCTCCGCGACGGCGCGAGAGCGTTACCGTGCGCGCTCGGCGAGCTCGCGGCGGTACTGGCGGCCGCGCTCTGCGTAGTTCGCGGCGCTCGCTTCGAGCCCGCGGCATTCGGCGTCGGTGAGCTCGCGCAGCGCGGCGCGCCGGCGCGCCGATGATCAGCGAGCGATCCGCGAACATCTTGCGCTCCGTGATCAGCGCGCCGGCGCCGACCAAGCAGTATTTGCCGACGACGGCATGGCTCAGGATCGTCGCGCCGATGCCGATCAGCGAGAAGTCGCCGACGGTGCAGCCGTGCACGGTGGCACCGTGGCCGATCGTGACGCTCGTTGCCGATCGTGCACGGCGCGTCGGAGTCGACGTGGATCACGGCGGTGTCCTGCACGTTCGTGTCGTCGCCGATGCGGATGTCATTGACGTCGCCGCGCAGCACGGCGCTGAACCAGACGTTGGCATGGCGGCCCAAGAAGACTCGGCCGATGACGGACGCGCTCGGCGCGACGTAGAACTCGTCGCCGATGGTTTGCACGCGATGTGCGCCGAGGTCGTAGAGCACGGCTACTTCTTCGCGTTGGCTTGATTGGCGACGGCCTCGGCGGCGGCCGCGATCGCGGCCGCGTCGCCGAGATACTCCGCGCGAGTGGGCTTCAACGCGGCATCGAGTTCGTACAGCCGCGGGACGCCCGTCGGGATGTTGAGCTCCGTGATCTCGTCGTCGGAGATGCCTTCGAGCATCTTCACGAGCGCGCGCAAGCTGTTGCCGTGCGCCGCGACGAGCACGTTGCGGCCGCGCAGGATCTCTGGCGCGATGCGGTCTTCCCAGTACGGCTGCACGCGCGCGAGCGTCGTCTTCAGCGACTCCGTGCCGGGCAGCACCGTTGGCGTCAGATCCGCGTAGCGCGGATCGTGGCGCGGATGGCGCTCGTCGCTTTCGTCGAGCGGCGGCGGCGGGATGTCGTAGCTCCTGCGCCAGATCTTGACCTGCGCTTCGCCGTGCTTGGCCGTCGTCTGGGCCTTGTCGAGCCCCTGCAACGAGCCGTAGTGGCGCTCGTTCAAGCGCCACGAGTTCTCGACGGGAATCCACTGGAGCTTCATCTCGTCGAGCAAGATCCACAAAGTGCGAATCGCGCGCGTCAGCACCGACGTGAACGCGATGTCGAACGTAATGCCCGCTTCCGCCAGCGTGCGCCCGGCCTGACGCGCTTCGTCGCGTCCCTGAGCCGTGAGATCGACGTCGGTCCAGCCCGTGAAAAGATTCTTTTGGTTCCAGTCGCTTTGCCCGTGCCGCACGAGAACGAGCCGGCCGACGGGCCGCCGAATCTTGTTGTTTGTCATATACGTATTGTCCCAGATCCCTGTAGGGCGCGGAACCATGGCGCGCGGCCGTGACGGGCCTCACGGCCCCTCAGCCGCACGCTACGGTACGCCGCACGAGCTGGGTTATAGTTCAGAGGCGAGCAACTTCCTGCGAGGGCCCGAGTCTCACACAATGACAACAAAACCCGAGCCGGAAAAAGACGTCCCCGTGGCCACCGTCGCCGAGCCCGCCGCCGGCACCGAAGTCCGCTACGACACCTACTTGCAGCTCGACAAGTTGCTGAGCGCGCAGCAGCCGATCAGCGGCGCGCCCGAGCACGACGAGATGCTGTTCATCATCCAGCATCAAGTCGCCGAGCTGTGGTTCAAGCTGATCCTGCACGAGCTCGACGCCGCGATCGAATGCCTGAAGCACGACGAGTTGCCGCGAACGATCAAGATCCTGAATCGCGTGAAGCAGGTACAGCACCAGCTCATCAATCAGTGGTCCGTGCTCGCTACGCTGACGCCGACGGAATACGCGGCATTTCGCGACGCGCTCGGCTCGGCTTCGGGGTTTCAGTCGCCGCAGTACCGCGTTGCTCGAGTTCAAGCTCGGCCGCAAGGATCGCACCGTGCTGTCGCGCTTCAGTCACCACCTCGAGTACTACCGCGAGCTCGAAGCAGCGCTCGACCAACCCGGCCTCTACGACGAGTTCTTGCGGTATCTGTACCGCGTCGGCCATCGCGTGCCCGAGGCGCGCGTCGAGCGCGATTGGACGCAGATGTACGAGCACCATCCCGGCGTCGTCGACGTGCTGCAGACGATCTACCAGCATCCCGATCAATACTGGGCCGCGTACGAGGTCTCGGAGCGGCTGGTCGACATCGAGATCAACTTCCAGTCGTGGCGCTTCCATCACATGAAGACGGTCGAGCGCATCATCGGCGGCAAGGCCGGCACCGGCGGCACGTCGGGCGTGAAGTTCCTGCAGCGGGCGCTCGACACGATCTTCTTCCCGGAGCTCATCGAGGTCCGCACGAAGATCGGCTGATGCGCCGCCTTACGGCCGGTGCGCTTCCGCGAGATAGTCGTGGCTCTGCATTTCCTGGAGTCGGCTCTGCGTGCGCAGGAAGTCGTGCTTCAGGCGTTCGCCGCCGTAGATCTCCGTTGCCGGAGCCGCTGCCGATAGGATCAGCTTCACGCGCCGATCGTAGAACTCGTCGACGAGCGCAATGAAACGCCGCGCCTGATTCTCGAGCGTCGCGTCGAAGCGCGGCACGTCCGAGACGAGCACCGTTTGATAGAGCCGCGACAGCTCGATGTAGTCGTCCTGGCTGCGCGGGCCGTCGCAGATTTCGTCGAAGTCGAACCAGATCACGCCGTCGGCGGCGCGGCGATAGGGAATCGGCCGGCCGTTGACCTCGAGCGACCCGCCGTCGTCGCCTTCGTCGGGTGCTATCGCCTCGAAGAGCTCCGCGAGGCGCCGATTCGCTGCGTCGCCCGCGGGCGTTTGATAGACGTCGGCGCGCTCGAGCGCTCTCAATCGGTAGTCGACGCCGCCGTCGACGTGCACGACCTCGCAGTGCTCCTTCAATAGCGCGATCGTCGGCAGGAAGCGCTGCCGCTGGAGTCCGCCGGCGTAGAGTTGGTCGGGCACGATGTTCGAGGTCGCAGCCAGCGTCACGCCGCGCGAGAACAAGCCCGCGAACAAGTTGCCGAGCAACATCGCGTCCGCGATGTCCGTCACCACGAACTCGTCGAAGCAGATGACGCACGTGTCGCTCGCGATGTCGTCGGCCACGAGCTCGAGCGGGTTCTCGACGTCGCGGTGAGCTTTTAGCCGTTCGTGCACGGCCGCCATGAAACGGTGGAAGTGCTGTCGGCGTTTGTCTGGAAACGGCAGCGCGTTGAAGAAGAGGTCCATGAGAAAGGTCTTGCCGCGGCCGACGCTGCCCCAGAGGTAGAGGCCGCGCACCGCGGCGATGCGCTTCCCCGCGAGCTTCGCGACTTTGGCGCGCCAGCCGCGATGCGGTGTTGCGTGCAGCAAGTCGCGATAGAGCCTCTCGAGCGCTTCGACGGCGCGCGCTTGGGCAGCGTCGGCGCTGAGCTCGCCGCGCTCGACGCGCCGGCGATAGAGTGCGAGCGGGCCCGTCACGCTCGAAGCTCTGGGCGGTCGACGAAATGGTCGAGCGCTTGCGGGTTCGCGAGCGCATCGCGATTGCCGACAGGCCGGCCGTGGATCGCTTCGCGCACCGCGAGCTCGACGATCTTGCCGTTCATCGTGCGCGGAATGTCGGCGACGGCCAGGATCTTTGCCGGCACGTGGCGCGGGCTCGCGCGCGTCTTGATCGTGTCGCGCAACCGGCGCTCGAGCCCGGCATCGAGCGTCGGCACCGGGCTGCAAGCGCACGAACAGCACGACGCGCGTGTCGTCGCTCCATTCCTGACCTACGACGATGCTCTCCGCGACCTCCTCGAACGACTCGACGATACGGTAGATCTCGGCCGTGCCGATGCGCACGCCGCCCGGGTTCAGCACGGCATCGGAGCGGCCGTAGATCACGACGCCGTCGTTGCGCCGTCAGCTCCGCGTAGTCGCCGTGATGCCAGACGTTCGGGAAGCGCTCGAAGTACGCCGCGCGGTACTTGCGGCCGTCGGCGTCGTTCCAAAAACCGATCGGCATCGACGGGAACGGCGCCGTGCAGACGAGCTCGCCTTTCTCGCTCGCGCACCGAGCGGCCCTCCGGCGTGAAGATCTCGACCTTCATGCCGAGCCCGCGGCACTGCAGCTCGCCGCGATGAACGGGCAGCAACGGATTGCCGAGCGCGAAGCACGAGATCAGATCGGTGCCGCCGGCGATCGACGCGAGCTGCACGTCGGCCTTGACGCTGCGGTAGACGAAGTCGAAGCTCGCCGGCGCGAGCGGCGAGCCCGTCGAGAGAATGGAGCGCAGCGCCGGCAACGCGTGCCGCGCGCGCGGCTGTGAAGCCCGACTTCTCGAGCGCGCTCAGGTATTTCGCGCTCGTGCCGAAGATCGCGACGCGCTCGCGCTCGGCAAGGCGCCAGAGAATGCCGGGATCGGGATGCAGCGGCGCGCCGTCGTAGAGCACGCAGCGTCGCGCGCGATGCGAGCGCCGACACGAGCCAGTTCCACATCATCCAGCCGCAGGTCGTGAAATAGAACACGACGTCGCCGGCGCGGATGTCCGTGTGCAGCACGTGCTCCTTGCGATGCTGGAGCAGTGTGCCGCCGACGCCGTGCACGATGCACTTCGGTGCGCCCGTCGTGCCGGACGAATAGAGAATGTAGAGCGGAGCGTCGAACGCGACGGGCTCGTAGCGGGGCTCGGCGCGCTGCTCGAGCAGCTCGTCGAAGAGGTGCGCGTTCGCGCAGCGCGCTCAAGTCGGGGTCGTCGGTCCGGTACGGCACGACGACGACGGCCGCGAGGCTCTGGCAGGCGTGCGGCGACCGTGCGCACGGTCGGCAGCGAGTCGATGGTCTTGCCGTTGTAGAAGTAGCCGTCGGTCGCGAACAGCACCTTCGGCTCGATCTGCCCGAAGCGGTCGAGCACGGCGTCGACGCCGAAGTCGGGCGAGCACGACGACCACACGGCGCCCACGCTCGCCGTGGCGAGCATCGCGACGACGGCCTCCGGCCGATTCGCGATGACACGCCGCAACGCGGTCGCCGCGCCTCACGCCGAGCGCGCGCAAGCGCGCGGCGACGCTCGCGACCTGTGCGCGCAGCTCGTGCCACGCGAGTCTCGATGCGCTCGCCGCGCTCGTTCGCGAACACGAGCGCCGTGCCGGTCGCGTCGTGCTCGAGCAAGTTCGCCGCGAAGTTGAGCTTCGCGCCTTCGAACCACTTTGCGCCGGGCATTCGCGACGCGTCGCGCAGCACGCTGTCGTACGGCGTTGCCGCTTTGACTTCGCAGAACCGCCAGACCGCTGCCCAGAACTCGGCCGGCGATTCGATGCTCCAGTCGTAGAGGGCCGCGTAGTCGTCGCCGCGCAAGTGTGCGCGATTGGCGCGATGAAGCGCTGCATGTTGCTCGCAGCGCAGCGCTCGGCGGAGTCGGTTGCCAGATCGGTGTGCTCACGCGGTCGAACAGAAGGGACGGTTGGAACGCGATGTTACAATGCGCCGCGCATTCGCGCCGCTCAGCCGGCCCCCGATGCCGCAAATGTCACGCGAAAGCATGGAGTTCGATGTCGTCGTGATCGGCGCCGGCCCCGCCGGTCTCGCGACGGCGTGCCGGTTGGCGCAGCTCGCGCGCGCCGCGAGCCGCGAGCTCACGATCGGTGTCGTCGAGAAGGGCGCGGCCGTCGGCGCGCACATCGTGTCCGGCGCCGTGTTCGAGCCGCGCGCGCTCGACGAGCTGTTTCCCGACTGGCGCGAGCGCGGCGCGCCGGTCAAGACGCCGGTCACCGCGGAGCGCGTCGAGTGGCTGACGAGCGCGACGGGGCAGCGTGCGTGTGCCCGACATCGCTCGTGCCGCGTGCGCTGCACAATCGCGGCAACTTCGTCATCAGCTTGGGCGATCTGTGCCAATGGCTCGCGAGCCAAGCCGAGGCGCTCGGCTGTCAGCGTGCTGCCGGGCTTCGCCGCCGCCGACGTGCTCTACGACGGCGAGCGCGTCGCCGGCGTCGTGACCGGTGATATGGGCGTTGCGCGCGACGGCTCGCGCAAAGCGAGCTACCAGCCGGGCTACGAGCTGCGCGCGAAATACACGGTGTTCGCGGAGGGTTGCCGCGGTCATCTCGGCCGGCGTCTCGAGGCGCGCTTCGACTTGCGCGCGAGCGCCGATCCGCAGCACTTACGGAATCGGCTTCAAGGAGATCTGGCAAATCGACGCGGCGAAGCATCGGCCCGGCGAGGTCGTGCACACGCTCGGCTGGCCGCTCGACGCGGCGACGGACGGCGGCGGCTTCGTCTATCACGCCGCCGACGCGCGCGTGTACGTCGGGTTCATCGTCGGGCTTGGTCTATCGCAATCCGCATCTCGATCCGTTCGCCGAGTTCCAACGCTGGAAGCAGCATCCGGCGATACGCGAGCTGCTCGCGGGCGGCAAGCGCATCGCGTACGGCGCGCGCGCCGTCAACAAGGGCGGGCTCGCAGTCGCTGCCGAAGCTGACGTTCCCCGGCGGCGTGCTCGTCGGCTGCGAGGCCGGATTCCTGAATCCCGCCAAGATCAAGGGTTCGCACACGGCGATGAAGAGCGGGATGCTCGCGGCGGAGACGATCTTCGCCGCGCTCGCGCAGAGGGCGCGGCGGCCGACGCCGAGCTCGCGCGCTACGACGAGCGCGTCCGCGGCGTCGTGGGTCTGGGAGGAGCTGCATCGCGGCCGCAACTTCAGCGCCGGCATCGCGAAGCTCGGCACGTTGCTCGGCGGCGCGCTCGCGTTCGTCGAGCAGAACCTGCTTGGCGGGCGCGCGCCGTGGACGCTGCACAATCGCGTCGAGGATCACGCGCGTCTGCGCGAAGCGGCGGACGCGCCGCGCCCGCGGTATCCGAAGCCGGACGGCGTCGTGTCGTTCGATCGCGCGAGCTCCGTGTTCTTGTCGAGCACGGCGCACGAGGAGAATCAGCCCTGTCACCTCGACGCTCGCGGACCCGAGCGTGCCGATCGCCGTGAACCTGCCGCGCTATCGACGAGCCCGCGCAGCGTTATTGTCCCGGCCGGCGTCTACGAGGTCGTCGCCGACGCGAGCGGTGCAGCGCGCTTTCGGATCAACGCGACGAATTGCGTCCACTGCAAGACCTGCGACATCAAGGATCCCGCGCAGAACATCACCTGGGTACCGCCCGAGGGCGGCGGCGGACCGAACTACTCCGGCATGTAGGCCGGTGCGGGAGCGAGATCGGGCTCGTCGAGATGCGCGAGCATCGCGCGGCGCGTCTCGGCCATCAGCGCGTGCGCCGTGGGAGCCGTCGGCCGGGGCGTCGCACGGCGTCGCAGATGTGCACGCGCAGCGGGCCCGGGCGCGAGTCAAGAACTCACCCGAAGGCAGCTTCCAGCGTGCGCCGTGGATCACGACCGGCACGACGGGCAGCTTCGCGCGCGCGGCGGCGCTGAACGCGCCGAGGTGGAACGCTTTGAGGCCGGGCGACTTGTCGAAAGTCCCTTCGGGAAAGAAGCCGAGCGCCGAGCCGCGCGTCGCGAGCGCAGTACAGCGTGCGTGCGGTTCGGTGCCGATCGTTGCGATCGTCGCGGTCGACGAACGCCGAGCCGAGACGCCGCAGGATGAAGCCCGGCGATCGGCACACGGCTCATCTCATACTTGATGAGGTAGGTGAAGCCGGCCGGTAGCGCGGCCGTCAGAATGATGCCGTCGAGGTAGCTCGCAGTGGTTCGCGACGACGACGCAGGGATAGTGGGGCTCGATGGTGTTGCCCTCGACGCGGACAGGGCTGCCGATGGCGGCGAAGAATAGTCGCGCCGCACGGCGAGCGAAGCGCCGGCGCCGCAGTGAGGCCGGGTGTCACGGCGAGGACGACGCACAGAGGAACAACGATGGCGAGCAGCGTCGAGCCACGCGTAGCAGCCATAGGCGAAATGGAGGACGCGAGTCACGGCCGGCTGGGAGTGGCGCTGCGGAGTCGTGCAGTAGGTCTGGCGTTTATGTCAAAGCTACCGTCGCCGCAGTGCGACATTCGAAACGGGTTTCCGGCCGTTTTCTGTGACACGTTTCTCTTTATGTTAACGCTGCCTGGCTTTTGTGAAGGCGGTCACGCAGGTGACCCTACCCCTCACGCATACTCGACCCGCTGCGACATCCCTTTGCGAGGGTCGCAGCTGGCTCATAAGGCTTTGAATCATATACGAAAGCTCTGGAACATACGATCGCATAGAGGCAATGGCGCACAACTTTTTGCACAGCAGCCCGGCTCAGGCAGGCATGAGTCTACCTAGCGATCCCAAAGCGCTCGTCGATCGTTTCCTCGACGCGATCTGGATGGAGCGCGGGCTTTCCGAAAACACGCTCGGCGCGTATCGCGCCGATCTTGCTCGCGTTGAATCAGCGGCTCGCAGACCCGCAACGTCGAGCTCGCTCGTGCGGCCCGCGCCGACGTTCTCGATTACATCGCGTGGCGCGTCGAAGCCGGCGCAAAGCCGCGCTCGACCGCACGCCAGCTCTCGAGCTTTCGCCGCTTCTATCGGTACCTGCTGCGCGAAGGCTTGCTCAGCGAGGACCCGACGGCGCAGATCGCGATGCCGAAGATCGGCCGCGCGCTGCCGCAGTCGCTGACGGAGGAAGAGGTCGAGTCGTTGCTCGCCGCGCCCGTCGTCGCCGAGCCCCTCGGCCATCGCGACCGCGCGATGCTCGAGGTGCTCTACGCCACGGGCGTGCGCGTCTCGGAGCTCATCAACCTCAAGACTGACTGCGGTCAATCTGAATCAGGGCGTGTTGCGCATCGTCGGCAAGGGCGATCGCGAGCGGCTGATTCCCCTCGGTGACGAGGCGCAGGACTGGATCAAGGAATTCGTGAACGGCCCGCGCGTCGAGATCCTGCTCGAGCGGCAGACCGAATATCTGTTCCCGACGCGCCGCGGCGACCGCATGACGCGCCAGGCCTTCTGGCACATCATCAAGCGTTACGCGCGCAAGGCCGGCGTCAAGAAGAAGCTGTCGCCGCACACGGTCCGGCACGCGTTCGCTACGCACCTGCTCAATAACGGTGCAGACTTGCGCGTCGTGCAGCTCCTACTCGGCCACAGCGACGTGTCGACTACACAAATCTATACACACGTTGCGCGCGAGCGCATGAAAGAGCTGCATAGCCGCCACCATCCGCGCGGCTGATCCGACGCTCTTCGGGTAGGGTCGTTGCTTCCCGCTGGGGTCTTTATTGGTAGAATCTCGAGAGGAGCCAAGCCCTCCGTAGGAGACTGCCCGTGTCGAAAGACCGCACTCTAGTGACCCTGCTCGCCGTGCCGCTCGGCCTCGCCGCCGCGGGTGGTCATGCGGAGGAGATCACGAAAGAGGAGCTCGCGAAGCGCTTGAACGGCATCGCCGTCGAGGACATCACCGACGCGCCGATTGCGGGCCTCTATCAGGTCGCCGTCGGCGCGAACGTCGCGTACGTGACGAAGGACGGCCGGTACATCGTGCGCGGCGACATTTTCGACGCCGACACGAGCGCCAACGTCAGCGAAGAAACCCGCGCCCGCGCTCGGGTCGGCGATGCTCGGCAGCGTCGACCCCGCAACCATGATCGTCTTCAAGCCGGCGAGCGGCGAAGTCAAGCACACGGTCACGATCTTCACGGACATCGATTGCGGCTACTGCCGGCAGTTCCATCGCGAGATCGACAAGGTCATGGCGCTCGGCATCGAGGTCCACTATCTGTTCTATCCGCGCACGGGCCCGAACACCGAGTCGTGGACGAAGGCAGAGCAGGTTTGGTGCGCAGCGAACCACAACTCCGCGCTGACGCGCGCGAAGCTCGGCGGCGAGATCCCGGAGGTCGCGCAGTGCGCGACGCCGGTCGAGGCGCACTACGAGCTCGGTCAGCGCATCGGCGTGCGCGGCACGCCGGCAGTCTTCTCCGAGACCGGCGAGCTGCATCGGCGGCTACCTGCCGCCGGCGTCGCTCGCCAAGGTGCTCGACGACCCGAACGCAGTCATCGAGTAGTCCGCTTCCATCAATGGAGTGGATCACTTCGCCGGAGGCGTGGGTCGCCCTCACGACGCTGACGCTGCTCGAGATCGTCCTCGGCGTCGACAACATCATCTTCATCAGCATCCTCGTCGGCCGCCTGCCCGAAGCGCAGCGTCAGCGCGCGCGGCTGCTCGGCCTCGGTTTCGCGATGGGCACGCGAATCCTGCTGCTGTTGCTCCTGACCTGGATCATGCGGCTCCAGGCGACTTTGTTCAGCGTGCTCGACGTCGACATCTCGGGCCGCGATCTCATTCTGATCGGCGGTGGCTTGTTCCTGCTCGCGAAGTCGACGCTCGAGATCCACGACAGCCTCGAGGGCGCGGAAGGAGAGGGTCACGCGGCCAAGCACGCGGGCTTCGTGAGCACCATCATTCAGATCGGGCTCATCGACATCGTCTTCTCGCTGGACTCCGTGATCACGGCCGTCGGCTTGGCCGACCACCTTGGCGTCATGATCATCGCAATCGTCGATCGCCGTCGGTGTCATGATGGTCGCGGCCGGCGCGATCGGGCGGTTCGTCGACAATCACCCGACGATCAAGATGCTGGCGCTGAGCTTCCTGGTGCTGATCGGCGTGGCGCTGATCGCCGAGGGCATCGACGTGCACATTCCGAAGGGCTACATCTACTTCGCGATGGCGTTCTCGGTCGCTCGTCGAGATGCTGAACATACGCATTCGCGGTGCCCGCAAACCCGTGCACCTGAAGAAAAAAGAAGTCTAGCTTCCGGCCGTCACGGCCGCGTTGGGGGGGCGACATGACCGGCGAAGAGCTCGCGTATCTCGCGGCCCGCGTGCTGACTTGCGGGATCTGGGTCGCTGCGGGGCTGCACAAAGCGACGCACTATCGGGCCAACATCGCCGAGATGGGGCACTTGGGCGTGCCTAGCCCAAGCCTCGTGCTGCCGCTCGTGCTGGTCCTCGAGATGGTCGGCGCGCTGCTGCTCGTCGTCGACGAGTACGTTTGGGCCGTCTGCCTCGCGTGGCTCGATCTTCCTCGTGCCGGCGAGCTGGCTGTATCACTTCAAGTTCATGGTGAAGAACGGCGCGATCGTCTTTCCGCAATTCGTAACGGGTTGGAAGAACGTGTCGATCGCCGGCGGCCTGCTCGCGCTGATTCTGCTCGATGCGAGCAGGCCCGCGTGGCTATTTCCGGCCGGCTGACGCTCGGTTGGGTGTGACGCGGTTGGGGCCGTGCGTCACCGGCCTGTCGGCCGGTCGCCGCCGAGCTCGGTACCGTCGCTGCTGCGACGCACCGACAAGGCGCGCAGCGAGCGAACGTCGGCGTCACGGTGCGGGTTGCCCGTCACGAGCAACTCGTCGCCGACTCGCAGCGTTTGCGCCGTAACACCACGCTCGCGCAACCGTTGGGGGTTCGCCCACTCGACGATCCAACGCTCTGGCCGTCCGTTCTCGCCGGTGACGCTGAGCACGACGGCGCTGTGCGGGTTGCGCAACTGCACGCGCGTGACGGTGCCGCTGATGTACGCCGAGCGGCTCAAGTCGTATTCCGCGGACCACGAGTGATGAGCGGCTGCGGGGCTCGCCTCGCAAACGGCAGCTGCGGCCAGCATGAGGACGGGCATCCGGGATGGCGCCTTCGTCGGCGCCGCGGCTCGATCGACTCCCGCCCGCTGCTTCATCGGCTGAGACTACGCCGTCCGCCGCCGAGCGGCGAGAGGGTGCCGGGGCGGGGTGGGGCCGCCTCCGGACGCGCACCGCTTCGCGTGAAATCGTGAAATCGATCGAAGCACGGCGGCGCCGAGATAGGTAAATTTCGCGGCCATGAATCGCCACAACGACCCTCATGCCGCCACCGTGGTACTGCCGCCTGACGAGCTCGCCGCTCGCCGCCGGGGCAAGCGACTCTCGCCGCTGGACTCAGGGCTGACGCTCGAGAAGGTCCGGCGCCTGCTCGTTGCGGCCGAGTTGCGCAAGCGAGCCAACCAAAGCGAATAGCGCGCAGGCGCGCAGCTCCCACACGTAGGCCTGTGTATCGCGGGGCGGCGTGACGAACAACCATCGCAGCTTCTATACTGCGCGACTCCAGATTGAACCACTCGATGCCCGAGTGGCGGAATTGGTAGACGCAGCGGACTCAGACAAGTACAAATTGAGCCCTCGAGGAGAAATCTTCGAGGTGAAGCCCGTCAAACTCGGCGAAGACCCTGAGCCAAAAGCTCGAGTTGATGCCGAGCCAAGCCCCGCGCAGAGCGGGGAAGGTGTAGAGAGCAGACGGCGGGCACCTACGGCCGTAAGGCTATGGTGAAGGCGTGCTCCAGACCACGAACCTCGCGGCTTCCATGCTCCGCGCGGGCGGCGAAAGCCGAAGTGGTACGAAAATCCGCCGCCTAAACAGCGTGTCGGTTCGACTCCGACCTCGGGCACCACTAGGGGACAGATTTTTTTTCTGCCAGTGGAATGGCGCCTACCTCTACGCGCCGCCGCTTAGTGGCAGAAAATAAATCTGTCCCCTTTTCGGAAAATAAATCTGTCCCCGTCCTAGAATCGCGCCCCGATGCAGCGAAGCGATTTCCATTACGAGCTCGCCGCCCGAGCTGATCGCGCAAGCGCCGCTCGCGGAACGGCGCGCGAGCCGGTTGCTCGTGCTCGATGGCGCCACGGGCGCGCGTCGAGGACCGGCTGTTCGCCGAGTTGCCGGAGCTCTTGCGCGCCGGCGACCTGCTCGTGTTCAACGACACGCGCGTGCTGCCGGCGCGCGTCATCGGGCGCAAGCCGACGGGTGGGCGCGTCGAGCTGCTGCTCGAGCGGCTGCTCGGGCCGCGTCGCGCGCTCGTGCACTTGCGCGCGAGCCACAAGCCGTCAGCCGGGCAGTCGAGATCGAGCTGCCGGGCGGTGCCCGGGCGCGCGTCGTGCGCGCGCCGGGCGGAGCTCACGGAGATCGAGCTCGACCGCGACGTCGTGCCCGTTCCTCGAAGCGCACGGCCAGACGCCGCTGCCGCCGTACATCGCGCGCACGGCCGACGACGACGGACCGCGAGCGTTACCAGACGGTGTTCGCGCGCGCGCCGGGCGCCGTCGCGGCGCCGACCGCGGGGCTGCACTTCGATTCGGCCGTGCTCGATGCGCTCGCGGCGCGCGGCATCGAGCGCGCGTTCCTGACGCTGCACGTCGGGGCCGGCACGTTCGCGCCCGTGCGCACGGAGCGCGTCGAGGACCACGAGCTGCATGTCGAATGGCTCGAGGTGTCCGCGGACACGTGCGCCGCCGTCGAGCGCTGCCGCGAGCGCGGCGGCCGCGTCGTCGCCGTCGGCACGACGAGCGTGCGCGCGCTCGAGACTGCCGCGCGCGGCGGCGAGCTCGCGCCGTTCGCCGGCGACAGCCGGCTCTTCATCTATCCTGGGTTTCGAGTTTCGTGTGGTCGACGCGATGGTGACGAACTTTCATTTGCCCGAGTCGTCGCTGCTTGATGCTCGTCGGCGCGTTCGCGGGCCGCGAGCAACGCTCGCGGCGTATCGGCACGCCGTCGCGCGGCGGTACCGTTTCTTCAGCTACGGCGATGCGATGCTCGTGACGCCGCGACCGCGCGCGCGGCACCCATGAAGTTCGAGCTGCTCAAGCGAGGACGGCGACGCGCGGCGCGGCCGCATCGACGTTCCGCCGCGGCATGATCGACACGCCGGCGTTCATGCCGGTCGGCACCTACGGCACGGTCAAGGCGATGACGCCCGAGGAGCTCGAGGCGCTCGGCGCGCAGATCATTCTCGGCAACACGTTCCACTTGCTGCTGCGGCCCGGCATCGACGTCATCCGCGCGCACGGCGGCTTGCACGCGTTCACGCATTGGCAGCGGCCGATCCTGACGGACTCGGGCGGCTTCCAAGTGTGGAGCCTGCAGAGCCTGCGCAAGATCACCGAGAAGGGCGTCGAGTTTCGCTCGCCCGTCAACGGCGATCTGATCGAGCTGACGCCCGAGCGCTCGATCGAGATGCAGGACGCGCTCGGCGCCGACATCGTCATGGTGTTCGACGAGTGCACGCCGTATCCGGCCGATCACGCGACGGCGCGCGAGTCGCATGCAGCTGTCGCTGCGCTGGGCGAAGCGCAGCCGCGCCGCGTTCGACGAGCTGAAGCGCGGCCAGAGACAGCGACGCCGCGCTGTTCGGCATCGTGCAGGGCGGCGTGCACCACGATCTGCGGCGCGAGTCGCTCGCGGGGCTGCAGGCGATCGACTTCCCGGGCTACGCGGTCGGCGGCCTCGCCGTCGGCGAGCCGGAGGAGGAGCGGCTCGCCGTGCTCGAGGCGCTCGCGCCCGCGATGCCGGCCGATCGGCCGCGCTACCTGATGGGCGTCGGCACGCCGGCCGACCTCGTCAAGGCCGTCGCGCGCGGCATCGACATGTTCGACTGCGTGATCCCGACGCGGCACGCGCGCAACGGCCAGCTGTTCACGAGCGAAGGGCCGCTGAACATCCGCAACAGCCGCTTCCAGGCCGATACCGGGCCGATCGACCCCGACTGCGACTGCTACGCGTGCCGCCACTACTCGCGCGCGTACCTGCGGCATCTGCAGCAGTGCAACGAGATCCTGGGCGCGCGGCTCGCGACGATCCACAACCTCCATTACTACCTGGCGCTCATGGCGCGGATGCGCGCCGCCATCGAGGCCGGAGCGCTTCGCGGCGCTGGCCGCGGAAGTCATTGATTCGACGGCCGAACCGGCGCCTATGTCATAATGCCGGCCGGCTTTTTCAGTCACGGACGCCTACGGCTCATGGATTCTCTTGCTCAATTTCTTCATCGGCGACGCGGTCGCTCAGGCAGCCGCCCCGGCCGCTCGGCGCCGAGCGCGATCAGCACGCTTGTTGCTGCCGGTCATGCTCATCGTGGTGTTCTATTTCCTGCTGATCCGCCCGCAGCAGAAGAAGCAAAAAGAGCACAAGGCGATGGTCGAGGCCCTCGCCGTCGGCACGGAGATCGTCACGGGCGGCGGCGTGCTCGGCAAGGTCACGGCGCTCGGCGAGCAATTCGTGACGGTCGAGATCGCCGACGGCGTCAACATCAAGGTGCAGCGGCACTCGATCGGCGCCGTGCTGCCCAAGGACACGATCAAGCACGCCTAACGGCGCGAGTCACCGCATATGAACCGCTATCCGCTGTGGAAGAATCTGCTGGTCTTCGGCGTCGTCGTCGTGTCGACGATCCTCGCGCTGCCGAACTTCTTCGGCGACGACGAGGCCGTGCAGGTCTCGCGCACCGACGGTGTGGCGATCGACGCGCCCGCGCTCGAGCAGGTGCGGACGACGCTCATGGACGGCGGCGTCGACGTTCATGTCGGCCGAGATCGAGGGCGTGTCGGCCCTCGTGCGCGCTCGAGAACCTCGCAGACTCCAGGAGCGCGCGCGCGACGTGCTGACGCGAAGCGATGCCGAACCACGTCGTGGCGCTGCACGCTTGTCGCCGCGCACGCCGGGATGGCTCAAGGCGCTCGGGCTCGAGCCGATGTTGCTGGGCCTCGATCTGCGCGGCGGCGTGCACTTTCTCTACCAGGTCGATCTCAACGCGGCCGTCGGGCAGTACCTCACGACCTACGAGACCGATCTGCGCACGCAGTTCCGCGAGCGCGAAATCCGCAACGACATTCGCGTCGTCGGCACGAGCGCTTCAGGTGGCGATCATCGAGCCGGCCGACATGGACCGCGCCGAGGAGATCATCCGTCAGCTCGACTCCGGCGATCAGCTGCTGCAGCTCGGCCAGCTCACGAGCCGGCTCATCATCGACCGCGCGCAGATCGACGGCCGGCCCGGTTTCAACGTGCAGCTCACGGAGTCGGCAATCCGCGAGCGCCAGGACTTCGCGATCCAGCAGAACACGCTGACGCTGCGCAATCGCGTCAACGAGCTCGGCGTGGCCGAAGCCGTCGTGCAGCGCCAGGGCCTCGACCGCATCCTCGTCGAGCTGCCCGGCATCCAGGATCCTGCGACGGCCAAGCGCGTGCTCGGCTCGACGGCGACGCTCGAGTTCCATCTCGTCGATCAGGACAACGACGCGTTCGAGGCGCGAACGCCGCGGCCGCGCGCCGCTCGGCTCCGAGCTGCATCAGCGGCGCAGGACGGCTCGCCGATCCTGCTGCGGCGCGACATCATTGCGTCCGGGCGACCAGCTCGTCGACGCGGTCCAGAGCTACGACCAACGGCCAGCCCGTCGTGCAAGTTCGGCTCGACGCGGCCGGCGCGCGCAAGATGCTCGACACGACGCTCGACAACGTCGGCCGCCTGATGGCCGTGCTGTTCATCGAGGACCGGCCCGCAGCCATGGTCGAGCGCGACGGCGAGCATGGTGCCGGGCGACCCGATCCGCGAAGAAGACGTCATCAACGACGCGCGCATTCAACGGCGTGTTCTCGAACCGCTTCGAGATCAGCGGGCTCTCGGTGTTCGAGCGCGCGATCTCGCGCTGTCGCTGCGCGCCGGCTCGCTCGCCGCGCCGATCGTGCCGATCGAAGAACGCACGATCGGCCCGAGCCTCGGCCGAGACAACATCGATCGCGGCATCGACGCCATGCTCATCGGCTACCTGCTCGTCGTCATCTTCATCGGCCTCTGGTATCGCGATGTTCGGCATGCTCGCGAACGTTGCGCTGTTCGTGAACGTCGTCATGATCGTCGCGGTGATGTCGCTGATTCCGAGCGCGGCGCTCACGCTGCCCGGCATCGCGGGCATCGTGCTGACCGTCGGCATGTCCGTCGACGCCAACGTGCTGATCTTCGAGCGCATCCGTGAGGAGCTCGGTAACGGCAACACGCCGCAGGCGAGCATCCGCGCCGGCTGGGACAAGGCCTACACGACGATCGTCGACTCGAACCTGACGACGTTGATCGCCGCGATCGTGCTGTTCATGTTCGGCACGGGCCCGATCAAGGGCTTCGCTGTCACGCTGTCGATCGGTATCGCGACGTCGATGTTCACGGCCATCACCGTGACGCGCGCGCTCGTGAACGTCGTCTACGGCTCGCGAACGAACCTGAAGACGCTGTCGATCGGCGGCCGCAAGCTCGCAGAACGCGGCAGCCACGCCGGCTGACGAACCTGGCCGCGGGCCTTCAGGCGACTCCGGCCGAGAACGGCGCGAGCAGCTTCGAGAGCGCGGCGTAGGTCTTCGGGTTGCCGGCGACGACGTTGCCGCTATCGAGGTAGCCGTCGCCGCCGTGAAAGTCGCTGATGCGGCCGCCGGCCTCGCGGATGATCAACGCGCCGGCCGCGATGTCCCACTTGCTCGAGTCCCAGCTCGAAGAACGCGTCGACGCGGCCCGCGGCGACGTAGCACAAGTCGAGCGCCGCCGAGCCCGGCCGGCGCACGCCGGCCGATTCGAGCATCACGGCGCGCAGCATGCTCGAGATAGCGCTCGATGTGCTCGAGGTTCGCGCGGTACGGGAAGCCCGTCGCGATCAGCGATTGCTGGAGCGTCGTGCGCTTGCTGACGCGGATGCGCCGTCCGTCGAGCTGCGCGCCTTGGCCGCGGCTCGCCGTGAAGATCTCTTGCCGCAGCGGGTCGTAGACGACGCCGTGCTCGAGCTCGCCTTTGCGCGCCACGCCGATCGACACCGAGAACTGCGGGAAGCCGTGCAAGTAGTTCGTCGTGCCGTCGAGCGGATCGATGATCCACTGGTACTCGTGGTCGCCGGCCGCGCCGCTCTCCTCGGCGAGAATCGCAGTGCTCGGGGTAGTGATCTTTGATGACCTCGATGATCGCGGCCTCGGCGGCCTGGTCGACCTGCGACACGAACTCGTTGCGGCTTTTCTCGATGACCTTCAGCGCCTCGAGCTGGTTCATGTGGCGAACCATGATCTCGCCGGCGCGACGCGCCGCGCGAACTGCGATGTTGACCATGCCGTGCATTGGGCGCGCAGCGTAGAATAAGCGCCGGTCCGAAGGCAAACCCGCGGCAGCGCTGCGCGCCGCGCACATTCACCGCCGTGCACATTCCCGTTCGCATCGTGCTGGTCGACACCTCGCACCCCGGCAACATCGGCGCCACGGCGCGCGCGATGAAGACGATGGGGCTTAGCGATCTCGCGCTCGTGCGGCCGAAGCATTTTCCGAGCGACGAAGCGACGGCGCGCGCGGCCGGCGCCGACGACGTGCTCGCGACGGCGAGCGTGCACGACGACCTAGCAGAGCGCGATCGCCGATTGCGGCTGGGTCGTCGGCGCGAGCGCGCGCCTACGCACCGTCGCGTTGCCGATCGTCGATCCGCGCGAGGCGGCCGCGACGATCTGGCAGCGCCTGCCCGAGAGAACCGCGTCGCCGTGCTCATGGGGCCCGAGCAGTCGGGCCTCACGAACGACGATCTCGCGCGCTGCCAGCAGCTCGTGCACATCCCGGCGAATCCCGAGTTCAGCTCGTTGAATCTCGCGATGGCCGTGCAGGTGCTCTGCTACGAGCTGCGCATGGCGGCGCCGAGCCGGCCGCCTGCCGGAGGGCCCCGTCAGCGACGGCCGGCTCGCGACGGCCGCCGAGCTCGAAGGCCTGCACGAGCACCTCGAGCGCCTGCTGACGGAGTCCGAGTTCCTGCACCCGGAGCACCAGAAGCAGGTCAAGCTGAAGCTGCGGCGCATCTTTCACAAGGCGACGCTCGAGTACAACGAGCTCAACATCCTGCGCGGCGCGCTGACGTCGCTCGATCCCAGCGAAGCGCCAACCGCGCCGCCGTCATGAGTAGCCGCGAGATCTATCTCGACTACGCGGCCACGGCGCCGCTCGACCCGCCGTCGCGGCCGCGATGCACGAGTGCATGGACGCGCGAGTTCGGCAATCCATCGTCGCAGCACGCCGCGGGCCGGCGCGCGCGAGCGCTCGTCGAAGCGGCGCGCGCCGCCGTCGCGCGCGCGCGTCGGCGGCGCCGAGCGAGCGATCTGATCTTCACCTCCGGTGCCACGGAGTCGAACAACCTCGCGCTGCAGGGCGTGCTGCGCCGCTCGCGCGGCCGGCGCGTGCACCTCGTCACCTCGCGCATCGAGCACAAGTCCGTGCTCGACGTTGCGCGCGCGCTCGAGGCGAGCGGCGTCGCCGTCACGTACGTTCCGGCGACGGCCGGCGGCTGGGTCGAGCCCGAGCGCGTCGTCGAGGCGATCGACGCCGGACACGCAGCTCGTCTCGATCATGCACGTCAACAACGAGACGGGCGTCATTCAAGACGTCGAGACGATCGGCGAAGCGTGCCGCGCGCGCGGCGTGCTGTTTCACGTCGACGCGGCGCAAGAGCGTCGGCAAGCTGCCGCTGGACCTCGCTATGGCGCCGATCGACCTCTGCTCGCTGACGGCGCACAAGCTCTGCGGCCCGAAGGGCGTCGGCGCGCTGTACGTGGCGCCGCGCGTGACGCTCGTCCCGCAACTGCACGGCGGCGAGCAGGAGCGCTGCGTTGCGCGCCGGCACGCTTGCGACGCACCAGATCGTCGGCATGGGCAAGGCGTACGAGCTCGCCGATCCCGTCCGCGAGGCGCCGCGGCTCGCCGCGCTGCGCGATCGTCTCTGGCGGGAGCTCGGCGCCATCGACGGCGCACGCCAGAACGGCGACCCGGCCCGCCGGGCGGCGCACGTCTTGAACGTCGCGTTTCCGGGCGTCGACGGCGAAAGCCTGCGCTTCGCGCTGCGCGGCGTCTGCTGTTTCCGCGGGCTCGGCCTGCGCCGCCGACAGCCCCGAGGCCTCGCACGTGCTGACCGGTATGGGCCTGAGCGACGTCTTGGCGGGCAGCTCGCTGCGCTTCAGTGTCGGCCGGTTCACGACCGAGGACGAGGTCGTGAGCGCAGCCACGCGCGTTGCGGCGGCCGTGGCGCGGCTGCGCTCCCTGGCACGAAATCCGCGCCGGCGTGGTGCTCGGCCTGACCTTTTTCGGCTAAACTATTGACTCGCCTATGGAATACAGCCCGGCTGTCGAGCGGCACTTCGCAGCGCCGAAAAGGGCGCGGGAACTGCCGGCCGGCATGCCTGGTCTCGTGGCGGGCGAAGCCGAGGACCGCACGCTGCACGTCTGGGTGCGTTTCCAGCTGCAAATCGTCGACGGGCGTCGTCGCGGCGGCGGGCTTTCAGGCGTTCGGCTGCCCGCACACGGTGGCGGCGGCGAGCGTCGTGGCCGAGTGGCTCGAGGGCCGCCCCGTCGATGCGGCGCGCAAGCTCGACGTGAAGACGGTCTGCGCCGAGCTCGAGGTACCCATCGAGAAGCTCGGCAAGCTGCTGCGGATCGAGGATGCGGTTGCGGCCTGTTGGCGTAGCGAACACTGAGGATAAGGTGAGCACGGAATGTCGATTTCATTGACGGAGAGTGCGGCGACCCGCGTCCGCACCTATCTCGAGAAGCGCGGACACGGCGTGGGTCTGCGCCTCGGTGTGCGTCGTAGTGGCTGCAACGGCTGGGCCTATACGATCGACTACGCCGACAGCGTGGCGCCGGACGACGTCGTCTTCGAGCAGGGCGGCGTGAAGGTCATCGTCGCCGCCGACAGCTTGGAGCTCATCGACGGCACCGAGGTCGATTTCGTGAAGGATGGGCTCAACGAAGCGTTCAAGTTTCGCAACCCGAACGTCAAAGGCGAATGCGGCTGCGGCGAGAGTTTCAGCGTCTAGCGCAGCGGTTTTTTCTCAACTCTAGTTCTAAGGTGAACAATGGCTGTCGAGCGTACGTTATCCATCGTCAAACCCGATGGTGTGGCTAAGAATCTGATTGGCGAGGTGTACCGCCGCTTCGAGAAGGCGGGTCTCAAGATCGTCGCGGCGAAGATGCTGAAGCTGCGCCAGGATCAGGCCGAAGGGTTCTACGCTGTCCACAAAGCCCGCCCGTTCTATGCGGACCTCGTGCGCTACATGAGCTCGGGCCCCGTCATGGTGCAAGTGCTCGAAGGCGAGAACGCCATCAAGGCGAATCGCGACATCATGGGCGCCACGAATCCGAAGCAGGCCGCGCCCGGCACGATTCGCGCCGATTTCGCCGCTTCGATCGAGGAGAACGTCGTGCACGGCTCGGACGCCCCTGAGACGGCCGCGACCGAGATCGCGTTCTTCTTCAGCGAGGCCGAGCTTTGTCCGCGGACGCGCTAACGCTGCCGCGACCGGGCAGCCGAGGCAAGCTCTCGCTGCTCGGCATGCCGACGGCAAAGCTCGTCGAGTTCTTCGAGAACATCGACGAGAAGCCGTATCGCGCGCGGCAGATCATGCGCTGGCTCTATCAGCGCCAGTCACCGAGTACGCGGAGATGACGGATTTGAGCGCGGCGCTGCGCAAGCAGCTCGCGGAGATGACGACGCTCGCGTTGCCGCCCGTCTTGAAGCACGAGCATTCCGACGACGGCACGCGCAAGTGGCTGCTCGACGTCGGCGCCAACCAGGCCGTCGAGACCGTGTACATCCCCGAGCCCGATCGCGGCACGCTGTGCATCTCGTCGCAGGCCGGCTGCGCGCTCGACTGCGCGTTCTGCGCGACGGGCTATCAGGGCTTCAACCGCAATCTGACGTCGGCCGAGATCCTGGGGCAGGTCGTGCTCGCGGCGCGCGAGCTCGCGCCGGCCAAGATCACGAACGTCGTGTTCATGGGCATGGGCGAGCCGCTCGCGAACTACCGCAACGTGCTGCCCGTCGTGCACCTGCTCATCGACGACCAGGCGTTCGGCTTGTCGCGCCGCCGCGTCACGATCA
The DNA here is from genome assembly GCA_963714705.1 of uncultured Gammaproteobacteria bacterium. GTDB lineage: Bacteria > Pseudomonadota > Gammaproteobacteria > Steroidobacterales > Rariloculaceae > FEN-1219. The sequence continues at coordinate 48,209 of CAVQPJ010000013.1, read as the reverse complement.
GCACGGCCGGCGTCGTGCCGCAGATGCTGAAGCTCGCCAACGACTGCAACGTCGCGCTCGCGGTGTCGCTGCACGCGCCGACCGACGAGCTGCGCGACAAGCTCGTGCCGATCAACAAGGTGCACCCGATCGCCGAGCTGCTCGATGCGTGCTGGAAGTACGCCGAGGGCCAGGCGAGCCGCAGCATCACGTTCGAGTACGTGCATGCTCGACGGCGTCAACGACTCGGTCGCGCACGCGCGGCAGCTCGCGCGGTTGCTGCGCAACAAACCGGCCAAGATCAATCTGATTCCGTTCAATGCCTTTCCGGAGTCCGAGTTTCGCTGCTCGCCGCAGCCGGTGATCGATGCGTTCTGGCAGACGTTGCGCAACGCGGGGCTGATAGCGACGATTCGCCGGCCGCGCGGCGATGACATTGCGGCCGCGTGCGGGCAGCTCGCGGGCCGCGTCCGCGACCGGCAGCGAGTGCGTTTGGGTGACCGTGTGATCGGAGCAAGCAATTCATGAGCACACTTCGTTGGGCCTGGCTCTCTGGGGCGCTGGTGGCGTTGGCCGCGTGTGCGGGCAGCGGCGGCAGCGTCGGCGACACTGGATCGGACAACGAGGCCGCCATCGCGAACATGAATCTCGGCGCCGGCTATTTGCGGCAGGGCAACGTCGAGCTCGCGATCGAACGCTTGCGGCGCGCCTTGGCCCAGGATCCGCGACCTCGTGCTGGCGCACTCGACGATCGCGTTTGCCTACGACCAGGTCGGCAGCTACGACGGAAGCCGAGACCCACTATCGGCGTGCGACGGAGCTCGATAAAGAGGACGGCGCTGCGGCGAACGCGTATGCCGCGTTTCTATGCAATCGCGCGGAATCGCTGGGCCGAGGCCGAGCCGTATTTTCGCCGCGCCACCGAGGATCTCGACTACCAAACACCCGAGGTCGCGATGACGAACGCCGGCATCTGCGCGCGCGATGCGGGCGACTCGCAGAAGGCGGAGGAGTACTTTCGCGCGGCGCTGACTCGCAACCCGCGCTACGCCGATGCGCTGTCGAACATGGTGGAGCTGTCCTATCAACGCGAGGATCACCTCCAAACCCGCGCGTTCATCAGCGCTACCTCGCCGTCCGTCCGGCCACGGCCTCCGTGCTCTGGATGTGTTACAACGCCGAGCGCGCGCTCAACAATGCCCCGGCGGCAGAGAGTTGCGCCACGCAGTTGCGCAGTGGCTTCCCGGGCTCGCCCGAGCTCGCGCAGCTCAATCAGCAGCAGAGGGGCAATGTCCGATAGCGACCCACTGGGCCCGTCGCCGCCTGCTCAGAAGGCGCCGGAGACTCTCGGGCAGATATTGCGAAGCGCACGGCTCGCGCAGGATCTGACGGTCGAGCAGCTCTCGACGGAGCTGCGCATCGAGGCAAAGCAATTGAATGCGCTCGAGCAGAACCGCTTCGAGCAGATCGGCGTGCCGGTGTTCGTGAAGGGGTACCTCAAGCAGTACGGGCTCCGGCTCGGCCTCGACGTGAAAGATCTCCTCGCGCTCTATTACAAGCAAACGACGCTGGCCGACGTCGAGATTCAGCCGAGCCGCACCATCAAGCTGCGAGACGAGCGCCAAATCACGTCGTGGATCCTCGCGGGCGTAGTGCTGCTGACGCTCGTCGTCGGGCTCGCCGTCTGGTGGTGGAGCGGGGGCAGCTTCAGCACGGCGTGGGGTAGTCGAAGCACGCCCGTGACCTCGACGCCGCCGGACGCCGAAACCGCCGAGCCGGAGACGCCGCCGGCCGCCGAAGCGGTCCCCGTGCCGCTCGAGCGGACTCTGCCGGCCGTGGATCCACCAGCCGCGGACCCGCCGCCCGCCGAGCCCGGTGGGCAGCAAGCGGAGGTCGGTGAATCGCCGGCTGTCGCGGCTTTCCAAGCCCCCGACGAAGGCGATGACGCCGAGGCAGCACCCGCTGCGGCGATCCCCCTCGAGCTGACGTTCGAGCAGGAGAGCTGGGCCGAAATCACCGACGCGCGCGGCGAACGCCTGCTGTTCGGCTTGAGCGCCGCGGGCCGCAACGTCACCGTGCGCGGCGAGCCGCCGTTCGCGATCGTGCTCGGCAATGCCGATTCCGTGCGGTTGACGGTCGACGGCGAGCTCTACGCGATTCCGCGGAGCCGCCAAGGTAACCTCGCGCGCTTCGCCGTCGACACGCCCAAGGAATGACGCCGACATGGCCGAGCTGATCCAGCCCGTCAAGGGCATGAACGACGTGCTGGCCGACCAAGCGCCGTGGTGGAACCGCCTCGAGTCCGTCGCGCACGAGCTATTCGCGAGCTACGGTTATCAGCGCGTGCGCTTGCCCGTGCTCGAGCGCACGGAGCTCTTCAGCCGCTCGATCGGTGAGCTGACGGACATCGTCTCGAAGGAGATGTTCACCTTCGACGACCACGGCGACAGTCTGACGCTGCGGCCGGAAGCGACGGCCGGCGTCGTGCGCGCGGCATTGAGCAACGGCTTGCTGCACAACCAGCAGCAGAAGCTCTGGTTGTCCGGGCCGATGTTCCGGCGCGAGAAGCCGCAGAAGGGGCGTTATCGGCAGTTTCATCAGATGAGCGTCGAGGCGCTCGGCTTCGCCGACGCCGGAGATCGACGCCGAGCTGATCGCGATGTCCGCGCGGCTGTGGCGCGACCTCGGTTTGACCAGCGCGAAGCTCGAGCTCAACACGATCGGCACTGCCGAGTCGCGCCAGAAGTACAAGCAAGTGCTCGTCGAGCACTTCTCGCGGCATCGCGAGCTGCTCGACGACGACAGCCTGCGGCGGCTCGACCGCAATCCGCTGCGGATCCTCGACAGCAAGAACCCGAAGCTGCGCGAGCTCATCGACGCAGCGCCGCCGTTGTCGGACCATCTCGACGCCGAATCGCGCGCGCACTTCGAGCGGGTGCAAGCGCTGCTCGACGACGTCGGCGTCGGCTATCACGCTGAACCCGCGTCTCGTCCGCGGGCTCGACTATTACTCGCGCACCGTCTTCGAGTGGGTCACGGACCGGCTCGGCGCGCAGGGCGCCGTCTGCTCGGGGGGGCGCTACGACGGCCTCGTCGCGCAGCTCGGGGGCCGCGATACGCCGGCCGTCGGCTGGGCGCTCGGGCTCGAGCGCATCGTCGAGCTCATGCAGGCCGAGGGCATCGGCGCCGACGAGGCGCCCGTGCGACGCCCAGCTCGTCGCGGCAGGCGAGGCCGAGCGGCGGTTCGGCTTCAAGCTCGTCGAGCAGCTGCGCGAGCGCCTGCCGGGCGTCAAGGTCTCGATTGGCGGGCCGTCTGCGGGTTTCAAAGCCCAGCTACGCCATGCCGACAAGAGTGGAGCGCGGTTTGCGCTGATCGTCGGGGAATCGGAGCTCGCGGCCGGTAAAGTCAGCGTCAAGCCGCTGCGCGAGGAGAGGCCCCAGCAGCTCGTAACCGTCGAGGAATGCGCCGGCCTGCTCCGCCAAACTCGCGCGTCGGCATAGAATAGCCCGCTCATTGCCCGCCGGAGGATCGTGTGGACGAGTATTTGTCAGACAAAGAGCAAGTCGAGCGCATGCGCCAATGGTGGCGCGAGAACGGCTGGTTCTTGATCGGCGGCGTTGCGCTCGGCCTGCTCGGCCTCTACGGCTACAACCAATATTTTGCGTACCGGGACCGTCAGTCCGAGGAAGCCGCGGTGTTGTACGCGGCCATCAAGCAGGAAACGGAGGACGGAGACACCGCGGACGCGGCAGACGCGGCTCGCCGCAGATGCGCAGCCAGTTTCCGGACGACGTGTATACCCATCAGGCCGCGCTGCTCGTGGCGAGCGCCGAGATCGTCACGGCGCCCGACGCCGCCGCCGAGAAGCTGCGGTTCACGATGGAGCAGAGCGACGACCCCGAGCTCGCGATGGTCGCGCGTCTTCGGCTCGCGCGCGTGCTCGCGTACCGAGACCAGCATCAAGAGGCGCTCGCACTTCTGGACGTGCCCGAGCCGGGTCAGTTCGGAGGCCGCATCGCCGAGATCAGAGGCGACATCCATGTCGCGCTCGGAGAGACCGACGCGGCGCGCACGGCTTATCTGCAAGCGATGGTGGCGCCGGGCGCCGAGCTGCTCGACCGCAGCTTCCTCCAGATGAAGCTCTCGGACTTGCCCGGTACGGTGCCCGAGCCGGCGCCGGCGGCCGAGGCCGCGCCCGACGTGTCGGCCGACGCGGCCGAAGCTCCCGCGGAAGCGGCGCCGGCCGCGCAGCGCGGAGAGAGCCAATGAACGCGTTGCTTCGGGTTCCCGCCGTATTGGTGACGCTCGCGGCCCTCGCCGTCGCCCTCGGCGGTTGCGCCGGCGGCAAGGACAAGAGCGAGCCGCCCGCCAAGCTCACCGAGTTCACGGCGACGCTCGACGTCCAGAAGGTCTGGAGCGACAAGGTCGGCGGCAAGTCGGAGCGCCTGCGGCTCGGCCTGCGCCCGGCGACCGACGGCGCGCGCATCTTCGCCGGCGCCTACGACGGCCAAGTCGCGGCGTTCGACGCCGCGACCGGCGACAAGGTCTGGTCGGTCAAGACTGGCCTGGCGCTGACGGCCGGCCCCGGCTTCGGCGACGACCTGCTCGCGTTCGGCACCGCGAACGGCGAGCTTCTCGTCGCTCGACGCTGCGACGGGGCAGGAGCGCTGGCGCCAAACGATCGGCAGCGAGGTGCTCGCCGCGCCGGCCATCGGTTCGGGCATCGTCGTCGTGCGAACCGTCGACGGGCGCCTGCGCGGCTTCTCGACCACGAACGGCTGCGACGCTCTGGACCGTCGAGCAGAATCTCCCGGCGCTGACGCTGCGCGGCAACACGGCGCCGCGCGTCGCCGGCACGCTCGTCATCAGCGGCTTCAACAACGGCCGCGTCGGAGCCTACGAGCTCGCGGACGGCGATGCCGCATGGGAAGTCGCGATCGCGAATCCGACGGGGCGCAGCGAGCTCGAGCGTTTGGTCGACGTGAGCGCGGGGCTTTCAGATCGTCGGCAACGACGTCTACGTCGTCGGCTATCACGGCCGCGCCGTCGGCATCGACCTCGAGACCGGTGTCGTGCTCTGGCAGCAGGACCTGTCGTCGTACGCGGGTCTTGGAGCCGACATCAACAACGTCTACGTGACGAGCGACTTCGATGCCGTCGTGGCGCTCGAGCGCAACGCCGGCACGCAGCTCTGGAGGCAAGAGGCGTTGCGGTTGCGCGACGTGACGGCGCCGACGCGTTACGCCAACACGCTCGTCGTCGGCGACTACGAAGGCTACCTGCACTGGCTCTCCCCCGACGACGGCTCGTTCCTCGCGCGCGAGCGCGCGGCCGGCCAGCGAATCTCCGCGGCGCCGCTCGTCGTCGGGCAGAACGTCTACGTGCAAGGCGACGACGGCACTGTGGCCGCGTTCACCTTGCGCGACGACGAAGAAGCCTAAGCCGCTGCCGCCATGCTGCCCGCCGTGGCGCTAGTCGGCCGACCGAACGTCGGCAAATCGACGCTGTTCAATCGCCTGACGGCCACGCGCGACGCGCTCGTCGCGGATTATCCCGGTCTCACGCGCGATCGCCGCTACGGCATCGGCCGCGCGGCCGACCGCAAGTTCATCGTCATCGACACGGGCGGCCTCGTCTCCGGCGACAGCGACGCGATGACGGCGCTCGTCGCCGCGCAAGTCGAGCTCGCGATCGAGGAAGCCGACGTCGTCGTGCTCGTCGTCGATCACAAGAGCGGGCTCACGGCGGAGGACACCGCGATCGCCGAGCGGCTGCGGCGCGAGTCGAAGCCCGTCGTCATCGCCGTGAACAAAGCCGAAGGCGTGCCTAGCGAGCTCGCCGAGGCCGAGTTCCATCGCGCTGGGGCTGGGCGCGCCGGTCGGCATCTCGGCCACGCACGGGCAGGGTGTCGACGCGCTGCTGCGCGCAGCGCTCGCGCCGTTCCCTGCCGGCGACGACGCGGACCCGACTGCGGAGACCGAGCATGGGCCGAAGAGTCGCCGTGATCGGCCGGCCGAACGTCGGCAAGTCGACGCTGATCAATCGCCTGCTCGGCGAGAATCGCCTGATCACCTCGCCCGAGCCCGGCACGACGCGCGACAGCATCCACGTGCCGTGCGAGCGCGACGACCAGAAGTTCGTGCTCGTCGACACGGCCGGTATCCGCCGGCGCGCGCGCGTCAGCGAGGTCGTCGAGAAATACAGCGTCGTGCAGAGCCTCAAAGCCATCGAGGAAGCCGGCGCCGTGATCGCCGTGCTCGATGCGCGCGAGAACGTCACGGATCAGGACGTGCACCTCGTCGGGCTCGCGGCCGAGCGCGGCCGCGCGCTCGCGCTCGCCGTCAACAAGTGGGACGGAATGAGCGGGCACGAGCGCCGCTTCGTCGAGCGCGAGGTCGAGCGCAAGCTCGACTTCGTCCAGTACGCGAGCGTCCACTACGTCTCGGCGCTGCACGGCAGCGGCATCGCGGAGCTCATCAAGGCGGCGCTCGTCGGTTACAAGAACGCCGGCGTCGAGCTCGCCACGCCGCGACTGACGCGCGTGCTCGAGGACGCGCTGCAAGTGAACCCGCCGCCGCTCGTCCGCGGCCGCCAAGTGCGGCTGCGCTATGCGCATCAGGGCGGCCGCTATCCGCCGGTCATCGTCGTGCACGGCACGCAGGCCGAGCGCTTGCCGGATCACTACAAGCGCTATCTCGAGAACGCGTTTCGTGAAACGTTGAAGCTGAAGGGCACGCCGGTGCGCGTCGAGCTGCGCACGACGGAGAATCCGTTCGCGGGCCGGCGCAACAAGATGACGCCGCGGCAGGCGAAAACCCGCCGGCGCGTGCTGCGCTTCAAGCACAAGAAGTGACCTAATCACATAGCCAGAAGTTAGAAGCGGCGCCGGCGCGAGTTTTAGACTGCCGGTCTAATCTTCGAGCAGGGGTGAAGCGTGCCGACGAAAGCGCGCAAGACGGTCGTCATTGCCGGTGAGTTTCCGATGCACCGCGGCGGCACGCTGCTGAGCCCGACGATCGCGTACGAGACCTGGGGCGAGCTGAACCACGCGCGCGACAACGCGGTCCTGATCTTCACGGGCATGTCGCCGTCGGCGCATGCGGCCTCGAGCGTCGAAGACCCGACGCCGGGCTGGTGGGAGGAGATCATCGGGCCCGGCCGGTCGATCGACACGCACCGCTACTTCGTGATCGTCGTGAACTCGCTCGGCAGCTGCTTCGGGTCGACCGGCCCGGCCTCGGTCGATCCGCGCACCGGCGACATCTACCGCTTGAAGTTCCCCGTGCTGTCGCTCGAGGACGTCGCGCGCGGTGGGTTCGAGGTGCTCAAGCACCTCGGCGTCAATCGGCTCGTGGCGACGGTCGGCCCGTCGATGGGCGGCATGACGGCGCTCGCGTTCGAGATCCTGTTCCCCGGCGTCTCGGACGGCTTCGTCAGCATGTCGTCGGGCCCGCGCTCGCTGCCGTTTTCGATCGCGCTGCGCTCGCTGCAACGCGAGATCATTCGCAAGGATCCGGCGTGGATGGGCGGCAACTATCCGCGCGACGCGCAGCCGCTCGTCGGCATGCGGCTCGCGCGCAAGCTCGGCATGATCACGTATCGATCGGCCGAGGAGTGGCGCTTGCGCTTCGGGCGCGAGCGCTCCGCGTCGACGGACACGAGCGGTGACGCGTTCGGCCAGGTGTTCGAGGTCGAGACGTATCTCGAGCACCACGCGCAGAAGTTCACGGGGCAATTCGACGCGAACTGCTATCTGTATCTATCGCGCGCGAGCGATCTATTCGACGTCGGGCGAGCACGGCTCGTCGGTCGACGCGGCTTTGAGCAAGCTCACCGTGAAACGAGCACTGATCATCGGCGTGAAGACGGACTTCCTGTTCCCGATCTATCAGCAACGCGAGCTCGCCGAGGGGCTCGAAGCGCCGGGCCGCGAAGTCGAGTTCGTCGAGCTCAACTCGCTGCAAGGCCACGACTCGTTCCTCGTCGACATGGACAACTACCGGCCGCTGCTCGCGAAGTTCTTCGAATAACCGCGCGCACCGCACGGATTCGCGCTTGACCCTCGACTTGTGAGGCCGTGCTAGCCTCCAGCGATGCTCGAGCCTCTCAAGAAGTGCGCGACGTACGAGGATCTTTGTGCCGTTCCGGAGATCCTCATCGCCGAGCTTATCGACGGCGATCTGTATGCGAGCGCACGGGCGCCGATACCCTATGTGTACGCGGCGTCCGTGCTCGCGGCGAAAATTGGAGCGGCTTTTGATCTTGGCCGAGACGGCCCCGGAGGTTGGTTCGTGCTGGGCAAGCCGGAGGTTCACCTGAAGCAAGACGCGATAGTGCCTGATATCGCAGCTTGGCGGCGCGACCGACTCCCTAAGAAGATGCCGGACTACTTCGACTTTGCTCCGGATTGGCTTTGCGAGATTCTCGCCCCAAATACCGAGGCGCTGGATCGAACCAAGAAGCTTGCGATTTACGCACGCGAAGGAGTCGGCCACGCGTGGCTGGTCAACCCGGCAATACAAACCGTCGAGGTGCTGCGTCTAGAGTCGCAGCGATGGTCCCTGATCGCCGCCGCCGAGGGTAAGGCATGCGTGCGCGCAGAACCGTTCGCCGATATCGAGCTCGAGCTCGCAAGGCTTTGGGCCTTCCCGGAGTGACGACCCATGTCTGCTTTGAAGAAGGACGCCACTTACGCGGACCTATGCGCGGTTCCGGACAACTTCGTCGCGGAAATCTTGGGCGGCGAGCTGTACGCGTCCCCGCGTCCGGCATTCCCCCATGCCCGTGCAGCCGGTGCGCTGTTCCATACGCTCGTCGGCCCGTTCGAAGATGGCGAGAACGGTCCCGGCGGTTGGTGGTTCATTATCGAGCCTGAGCTTCACTTTGGCGCTGACGTCGTCGTGCCGGATATCGCCGGCTGGCGTCGCGAGCGAATGCCAGTGGTGCCAGCGGTTCCGTTTCACACGCTGGCGCCCGACTGGCTTTGCGAAGTGTTGTCGCCGTCGACGCAAGCCATCGATCGCCGGAAGAAGCTGCCGATTTACGCCCGGGAAGGCGTCCAACACGTTTGGCTCGTGGATCCGCTGCAACAAACGCTCGAGGTGCTGCGCCTCGAGTCTCAACGTTGGTCGTTGGTGGCCACGCACGAAGCAGACGCCAAGGTGCGTGCCGAGCCCTTCGACGCGATCGAGCTCGTGCTCCGGGCGCTCTGGCAGTAGCGGCATCTAGCCCTCGACTGCATACTCGACGCCGGCTATCACTCAAAAGGTGAAGCATCTGAGCGTGACGAAGCTTGCAGTCCTGGCGGTCGTCATCGCAGCAGTCGCGATTGTCCTCGTGGCGCTTCGCAAAGACGCCGTCGTCGACGCGCTCGACGCACGCGATCGCGCCGACACGCAAGGCTGGCCGCCCACCTCGTCGGCGTCGCCGGTCTCCGGCGCTGGCGACGACGAGAGCGACAACGACGGCGCGGCTGCGCCGTTGGTCTCGACTGCGCTGCCGCGAGAGCCGACTTACGCGCAGCCCGCGCAGTTAGAGAACTTGCTTTTGCAACTCGTCGCGCGGCAGCCAGGGCTCGAAGCTGTTGCCCTCTCGGTGAGCTGCGACGCCGCACGATGCGAGATCGCATTGCAGGGTCAAGAAATCAGCCCCGCCCACGTTGGGAGATACTCGGACTTGTCTCACCGTGTGCTTGCGGAGCCGTGGCAGGACTTCCTCATTCTCTCCGGCGGCATCGGAACACGGGAAATCGCGCCCGGCGTGCGGGAGTATGTGATCGGCTTCGAGTATCAAGCATACGAAGACCTGAGCGACGATCCGACGATCGCCGCGCGTCAGCAAGCGGCATGCGCCGCCGCGTGGCGACGGCAGACGGAGAACCCCGCGCCCGACGACGTGATCCGCTCTTATCTTGAGGAAGCAGAGCGTCGGCTCGCACTCGCCGCTGCCGTGTTGGGACGTGCTGAAGCAGAGCGCCTAGTAGGGGAACGCTTGGCGATACGGGGTGGACCGAGGATCAGACAGTGCCTGGTAAGTCCCTAGCAACCGCTAGCCCTTCGGCTTGACGGCATCGACGGTGGCCGCGAGGCCGCCTCGGGAGAGCCGAACGTCGATCGCAGCGCCGCGCGCGACGGCGCCGCTGTCCGTCAGCACCTTGCCGCCCGCGTCGGTGACGATCGCGTAGCCGCGCTCCAACGTCGCGAGAGGGCTCAGCGACGTCAGCGCTCGCGACGCGAGCTTCAGTCGTTGCTGCGTGCGCTCGACGTGCCGCAGCAACCCGCGGCGCAAGTCGCCGTGTGCGGTGCGCCAGCGCTCGCGCGCGCGCGTCAACCGATGCGCGGGGCTCGCATGGGCAACGGCCGTTGCGAGCCGAGCGAGACGCAGCTTGCGCGTCTCGATGCGCCGCTCGAGAGAGCGGCGAAGCCGCGCCTCGAGCTCGTCCAAGCGCTGCGCGCGCTCGCGTAGCTGCACGCTCGGGCTGCAGCGCTGCACGCGGTGTGCGAGCGTCGCGAAATGGCGCCGCTCCTTCGCGATGCGTTGCCGCGTGCATTGAGCGATTTGCTGCTCGAGGTGCGCGAATCGCTTGCGCCACTCGCGCTGATCGGGGACCGCGAGCTCGGCCGCCTGCGACGGCGTCGGCGCGCGCAAGTCGGCGACGAAGTCCGCGATCGTGAAGTCGATCTCGTGGCCGACGCCGCAGATGATCGGCAGCTCGACGGCCGCCACTGCGCGCGCGACGATCTCCTCGTTGAACGACCAGAGGTCCTCGAGCGAGCCGCCGCCGCGCGTCAGGATCAGCACGTCGCAGTCGGCGCGCCGATCCGCGAGTGCCAGCGTGCGCGCGATCTCCTCGGCGGAGCCCGGGCCCTGCACGGGCGTCGGATAGATCAGGACCGCGGTCAACGGGAAACGGCGGCGCAGCGCGATCAGGACGTCGCGCAGCGCGGCTCCGGTCGGTGACGTGATGACGCCAATGCGCCGCGGCATCTTCGGAATCGCTCGCTTGCGCGCGGTTTCGAACAGGCCTTCGGCCGCGAGCCGGCGCTTCAGCTCCTCGAACTTGCGGCGTAAGACGCCTTCGCCGGCTTCCTCGACATAGTCGACGATGAGCTGGTACTCGCCGCGCGCCTCGTAGAGGCTCGCGCGCGCTCGGACGAGAATCTGCTGGCCGTTCGCGAGCTCGAATCCGAGGCCCCGCGCTGCGAGACGAAACATCGCGCAGCGCACCTGCGCCTCGGAATCTTTCAGCGACCAGTAGAGATGCCCCGACGAGGGGCGTGAGAGATTCGAGACTTCGCCGTCGACCCAGACCGTGCCGAGCCCCGTTTCGACGATGCGGCGCGCCTCGCGGTTCAGATTCGAGACCGAGAGAATCCGTCGCTCCTCAAACGGCAACTGGAGCGAATCGCCGGGCTGCATGCGGCCATTATACGACGACTTCGGGGGCAGACCCGGCGATTTGCTCGCGGGGGGACGAGCCAGTAAACTGCGCGGCTCAAATTCCCCGGGAGCTCCGCGATGCGGATCATTCACGAGGCGCTCACCTTCGATGACGTCCTCTTAGAGCCCGCTTACTCCGAGGTTTTGCCGCGCGAAGTGAAGCTGAAGACGCAGCTCACGCGCTCCTTGAGCCTGAATATCCCCATCATCTCGGCCGCGATGGACACCGTGACCGAGGCCCGGCTCGCGATCACGCTCGCCCAGGAAGGCGGCATCGGCATCATCCACAAGAACATGTCGCCGAAAGATCAGGCCCGCCAGGTACAGCAAGTCAAGAAATTCGAGAGCGGCGTCATTCACGACCCGATCACGGTCACACCCGACACGACGATTCGCGACGTCATCGCCCTGACGCGCGCCAAGAACATCTCCGGCGTGCCCGTCGTCGACGGCGAAACCCTCGTCGGCATCGTGACGCACCGCGACTTGAGGTTCGAGACGCAGCGCGACGCGCCGGTCTCGGCCGTGATGACGCCGAAGGATCGCCTGATCACCGTGCGCGAGGGCGCGGACAAAGACACAGTGCTCGGGCTTCTGCACAAGCACCGCATCGAGAAGGTGCTCGTCGTCGACAAGGACAAGGGCTTCAAGCTTCGCGGCATGATCACCGTGAAGGACATCCAGAAAGCGCACGACTACCCGCTGGCCTGCAAGGACGAGCGCGGCGCGCTGCGCGTCGGCGCGGCTGTGGGTACCGGCATCGACACCGACGAGCGCGTCGCGCTGCTCGTCGAGGCCGGCGTCGACGTCGTCATCGTCGACACGGCGCACGGGCACTCGCGCAACGTTCTCGAGCGCGTGCGGCAGGTCAAACGCCAGTATCCCGACTTGCAGCTGATCGCCGGCAACATCGTGACGGCCGAGGCCGCGAAGGCGCTCATCGACGCGGGCGCCGACGGCGTCAAGGTCGGCATCGGTCCAGGCTCGATCTGCACGACGCGGATCGTCGCCGGTGTCGGCATTCCGCAAATCACGGCCGTGGCGACCGTCGCCGAGGCGCTCGAGGGAACGGGCGTGCCCTGTATCTCCGACGGCGGCATCCGCTATTCGGGTGACATCGCGAAAGCCATCGTGGCCGGCGCACACACGACGATGATCGGCGGGCTGTTCGCGGGCACCGAGGAGTCGCCGGGCGAAGTCGAGCTCTACCAAGGCCGCTCCTACAAGTCCTACCGCGGCATGGGCTCCATCGGCGCGATGGCGCAGCGGCACGGCTCGTCGGATCGCTACTTCCAGGACACGACGGAAGAGCTCGAGAAGCTCGTGCCAGAAGGCATCGAGGGCCGTGTGCCGTACAAGGGCAGCATCGTCGCGATCATCCAGCAGCTCATCGGCGGCTTGCGAGCCGCGATGGGTTACACGGGCTGCGACAACATCGCGGAGATGCGCACGCGGCCGAAGTTCGTGCGAATCACGGGCGCGGGCCGCCGTGAGAGCCACGTCCACGACGTCACGATCACCAAAGAACCGCCGAACTACCGCTCCGAGGTATGACGAAGACCGCCAACGTCCGCGCCGAACGCCAGGAACCAGGCCACGCCGAGCGAATCCTCGTCGTCGATTTCGGCGGCCAATACACGCAGCTGATCGCGCGGCGCGTGCGCGAGGTAGGCGTCTACAGCGAGATCCTGCCGTGGGACGCGCCGGCCGAGCAGATCGCGGCGTTCGCGCCGAAGGGCATCATCCTCTCGGGCGGCCCCGAGTCGGTAGGGCGAGGCGGGCTCGCCGCAGATCAGCGATGCGCTGTTGTCCGCCGGTGCGCCCGTGCTCGGCATCTGCTACGGCATGCAGGCGCTCGCCGCGAAGCTCGGCGGCGAGGTCGAGACGGCCGACCATCGCGAATACGGCTATGCCGAAGTGGATTTGGCCGGCAGCGATCCGCTGCTGTCGAATCTCGGTGCCCGCTTGAAGGTCTGGATGAGCCACGGCGATCGCGTCGAGCGCTTGCCGAAGGGGTTCGCCGCGATCGGCTCGTCGTCGAACTCGCCGCTCGCGGCGATGGCGGACGTCGAGCGCAAGATTTACGCGCTGCAATTCCATCCCGAGGTCACGCACACGGAGCACGGCCTCACGATCATTCGCCGCTTCGTGCTCGACATCTGCGGCTGCGCGCCGGTGTGGACGGCGAAGAACATCGTCGCCGAGCACCTCGAGCAGATTCGCGCGAAGGTCGGCAAGGATCGCGTGCTGCTCGGCTTGTCGGGCGGCGTCGATTCGTCGGTCGTCGCCGCGCTGCTGCACGAAGCGATCGGCGATCAGCTCGTCTGCGTGTTCGTCGACACGGGGCTGTTGCGCCTGAACGAAGGCGACCAGGTCATGGGCGTATTCGCGAAGCACCTCGGCGCGAATGTGATCCGCGTGGATGCTGAAGATGCGTTCCTTGCTGGGCTCGCCGGAGTCGCCGACCCCGAGCAGAAGCGCAAGATCATCGGCCGCTTGTTCGTCGAGGTCTTCGACGCCGAGGCCGTGAAGATTCGCGACGTGAAGTGGCTTGCGCAGGGCACGATCTATCCCGACGTCATCGAGTCCGCGGGCTCGAAGACGGGTAAGGCGCACTTGATCAAGTCGCACCACAACGTCGGCGGCTTGCCCGAGCGCATGAATTTGAAGCTGCTCGAGCCGCTGCGCGATCTCTTCAAGGACGAAGTCCGCAAGATCGGCACGGAGCTCGGGCTGCCGCACGAGCTCGTCGGGCGCCATCCGTTTCCGGGCCCGGGCTTAGGCGTGCGCATCCTCGGCGAGGTGAAGAAGGAATACGCCGACCTGTTGCGGCGCGCCGACGACATCTTCATCGGCGAGCTGCGCGCGCAAGGGCTTTACGATTCCGTGAGCCAGGCGTTCGCGGTGTTCTTGCCCGTGAAGTCCGTCGGCGTGATGGGCGACGGGCGCCGCTACGACTACGTCGTCGCGCTGCGCGCCGTCGAGACCGTCGACTTCATGACGGCGCGCTGGTCGCGCTTACCGTACGATTTCCTGGATCATGTCTCGCGGCGCATCATCAACGAGGTGCCCGGCATCTCGCGCGTGACGTACGACATCTCAGGGAAGCCGCCTGCCACGATCGAGTGGGAGTGACTGTAAATCTCTACGCTACCAGGCGCTGCCGATTGACGCAGCCGTTGTTTCCGGGAAAAAGTGACGCAAACCGCACGTCGGTATTGTCGCTGCCGAACGACTCGAGTCGTGATCATTCCAGTCGATGGGTAGCATCACGTTAACCAGATGTCGACCGTCGACAATCGACCCATTCACGACAGCCAATCTTCGGCAAACGTCGCTCCGTCACGTCGAAGGAACCGTCGAGCTGAGGGCGTGCGAGAACCGCCATGACGGGCAGGTCCTCTCTTCGAACGCCAGCGTCCTTGGCGGCGCACCCGCGTCCACCACCGTTCGCTGACGGCCAAGATGGCGTTCAGATCAAGCGCCGTCTGACGGATACGCTCGACATAGCGAGTTCGTTAGGAAAACGGAGGCGACATCGGAAAGTAGGCGCTGGGCGGTCGAAAAAGACGTGCTGAACCCCGAGGCAATCGCGGTATGCTCTTCCTCGAAGTACTGGGTCATCTTCAGGGTTTGGGGGTTGATTTCATGACCAATAAGAGTCGCTCGTTCCTTCGCGTGTCTGTCGTTCCTGCACTCCTGCTCGGCGTATGCGCGATCGCACAGGCCGCTCCGACGAACTGGTCCGATCCCGACACCTGGCCGAACCGCAAGGTGCCAATCGCCGGCGACAAGGTCACGATCGGCCGCGACAAGGACGTGATCCTCGACGTCAGCCCGCCCGCGCTCGGCGGTCTCTCGATCGACGGCAAGCTCACGTTCTCGAACGACGCCGACCTCGAGCTGACGACCGAGTGGATCATGCTGCACGGCGAGCTCGCGATCGGCAGCGAAGCGAGCCCTCACACGCGCAACGCGACGATCACCCTCACCAACAACGTGCCGAATGAAGACGTCATGGCCGGCATGGGCGATCGCGGGATCATGATCTCGGGCGGCACACTGAACCTGCACGGCGATCGGACCCACACTTGGACCAAGCTCAGCAACACGGCAAAAGCCGGCAGCACGTCGATCGAAGTACTGGACGCTTCAGGCTGGCGCGTCGGTGACGAGATCGTTCTCGCGTCGACGGACTTCGATCCGCGCCAGGCCGAGCGGCGCACGATCGCCGCGATCAGCGGCAACAAGCTCACGCTCGACCGGAAGCTCGACTACATGCACTTCGGCAAGATCACCTTCGACGTGGACGAGCGCGGCGAAGTCGGCCTGCTGACGCGCAACATCAAGATCCAGGCGTCAGCGGATGCGGAGCAGTCGTACTTCGGCGGCCACATCATGGCGATGCCCTCGAGCAAGATGTACGTCGTCCGGCGTCGAGCTCAATCGCATGGGCCAGCACATGACGCTGGCGCGCTACCCGATCCACTGGCACCTGGTCGGCGACGCCAAGGGCCAGTACATCAAGAACGCCGCCATCCACGACACCTACAACCGCTGCGTGACCGTGCACGGCACGAACGATCTGCGGGTCGAGAACAACGTGACCTACAACATCGTCGGTCACTGCTTCTTCCTTGAAGACGGCATCGAGCACGGCAACGAGTTCGTCAGGAACCTCGCCATCCAGATCAAGTGCCATCCCACCAAGCCCTGCGTCCCGAACAATCTCGCCGCAAACGGAGAGATCAGCGGGAATCGCCAGGCCATCAGGCAAGCCAGCTTTTCCGGCAAGGACACCCTGCTGCCCTCGGACAACACGGTGGCGGCTTACTGGATCACCAACCCGGACAACTCCTTCATTGACAACGTGGCCGCCGGTTCCGATGAGACCGGCTTCTGGTTTTCCCTGCCGATGCACCCGCAAGGTCAGTTCGCAGGCACCGAGATCAGCAAGACCATCTGGCCGCGCCGAACGCCGCTGCGCGCATTCAGGGGCAACGTGTCCCATTCCAACTTCGACGGGTTCATGATCGACCGGCACATCAACGAAG
The DNA here is from genome assembly GCA_963714705.1 of uncultured Gammaproteobacteria bacterium. Classification (GTDB taxonomy): domain Bacteria; phylum Pseudomonadota; class Gammaproteobacteria; order Steroidobacterales; family Rariloculaceae; genus FEN-1219. Next base: position 31,736 of record CAVQPJ010000013.1, on the reverse strand, counting down.
ACAACACCTTCGGTACGGCCTCCATTCCGTTGCTGCCGCTGGCAGATCCCAACGATCTGGAGAGCGAAGTGCTGGAGTCGCACTTCGAGAACCTGACCAGCTACAAGAACCGCAATGGTGGTCTCTGGGGCCGGGGCGACATGTACGTCTACAGCAACGCGAAATTTGCTGACAATGCCATTGGCATGACGCAGGCCGCTGGTGACATCGGCAGCCTACCGTTCAGTGCACGGCTGGTTGATTCGCTGGTCGTGGGCGAGACCGAGAATATCGGCAACCCCACGACGCCCGAGGAAATCGCCTATGGCCGCAGCCTGCCGAAGCCTTCGATTCCGGATTTCCCCATCCGTGGCTACGAATACTATGACTACCGCGATGATGTGGTGAACACGACATTCGTGAATTTCCAGGACAACAAGCTGCGAAAGACGGGCGCGCTTTCCTTCCTGCTGTTCACGAGTGCGGGGCTCAGTACCGGAAGCTCGATCAGCGGTGCGAAATTCGTCAACGCCAAGCCGGTCTATTTCCCGAAATTCGATACCCGGTTCGACAATGACAACCGCGGCGGCAACGCATATCGGACCCTGTCGTTCCGCGACCTGGACGGTTCGGTGACCGGCATCCCCGATTCCCACGTCATGCTCCACGACGGCGAGAACGACAGCGTCGTCACCGACGACACCTGCAAGATTGAGCCCACCTGGAACGCCTCTGTGTGCAAGGGTGATGTCGGCCGCCTGAATCTCTCCGACGCCAGAGGAGAACTTCCGCGCGCGGTCGATCTCGAATCGCGGACCGCCCGGTTCGCTTTGCTGTCTTCGATCGGTGGTGGGAATGCTGCAAACACTCCCCTCGTTCAGGCCCAACGTGCCGCACTGTTTTCTCGTCGTGCTCCGCAGGCGCCCATCGCGCTTGTTCGCAACGGCAAGGAATTCAAGATCTCCGGCGACCAGAGCACTGTGAAGGCCGGCACCGAGATCCAGGTGAAAACCGAAAGACCGGAAGTCACCCTCAGCCTGGCTGAAATGGATCAGGGCTCATGGGTCATCTTTGAGCTGCCGGGCTTCGCCAACGCAGCCTCCGGAACGGAGCAGAGCAGCTTGAACGCATTGCGCCAGGCGAAAGAGACTTCCTGGTTCAGGGACGGGGATACCTTCTGGGTCAAACTGGTGGCAGGACCTCCGGTCATGCAGATCATTCGTCCAACGGATCTGCAAGTCAGCATGACGGTCAGCCGATAAGAAACGGGTCGGTGTCAGAGTCAGACGTCGAACCCCTGCTGAGGCTGACTTCGAGTTGAAAAGCGGTCACTGGGATTGGTGACGCACGTTAACTTTCGCTAGAACACTTTAGGGAGAGTGGACCGGGGTGTAACTGCTGCGACGGTAAAGTAGTTTCGTCCGACGGTAAAGTCGCTTGGGATCGGACGGGCTGTGGTGTTTGTACGAGGTCACTCTAAGCAGATTTTCCCTTCCGCTACTTTCGGGATCTATCGCGGTCCAGCGGTCCATTTCAGCGGTACGTCTGACGGTATCGGTGCGGTTCGATGCGCGAGACTGCCGACGGAATAAGGAATTGGGCCGGTGGGAAATGATTGAGTGGGAGTGACCCAGGCTACCGAAGCGAAGCAGAGCCCGTCCGGAGGCAGGCGGTCCCAATCTGATTGTCGTCGGCGTCTACGGGCATCCGTAAGTGTGGTAGCGCACTGAAAGGTGCGGGATTCGCGCTTATCCTTGCGCCATGACGAAGAAACCAAAGAAGCCTGCGACGAAGCCTGTGATGGCCGACCTACGCGGCGCGTACGCCCGCGCCACACAGGCGTTCAACGCGGCATCCGCAAATCTGATCCTAAAATTCGCAGCAAACCTTCGGCCCGCTGACGAGCAGATAGCCGCTGAGGAACAGTCGCGCGCCGCGGTGGTAACTGCCCGTCAGAACCTCTGGGCGGCGTACGCGAAAGCTTAGGCTCGTCCCGCTCCCCGCCGATCAGCGACGTTTAGCGCTTTCGCTCGCGGAATTGTGTGTAGGACTCGTGAACCGCATGTCGGCGTGGACGCGCGGCGACGCCATTTAGCAGGTCGGACAAACGTCGATTTGAAACGACTTGACGCGCGGCGGCGGAGATTTCTTGTCTGCGTCGCCGCGTTGATGCAAATACGTACGCCGCGACAAGCGATAGAACGAGGATGGCTGCAAGGATCATTCGGCACGGTAACACGTATGGCGAGTGGACGCGTTGGCGGATGATGTGCCGCAGTATCGCCAGTACCGCGGCGACTGATTGTGACGGATCTGCAGGCCATCTTTCGCGCGACCGCAACGCAGCAGCCTTAGCAGGCTACCACTGCGTATAAGAGCCGTCCGGCCGGTGGTTCAGTAGCATGCCGGCACGATACGTATCGTACTCGCCGAGCAACGTCAGTCTGCTCATGTCGAGCTCGACGCCCAAGCCCGGTCGATCGTTCGGCCAGAGCTTGCCGTCCTTGAAGTCGTAGACCTTCGGCAAGTGCGGCCACGTGCGGCTGCCGTCGCCGAGCATCTCCATGAGCGCCACGACTGAAGTGGACGTCAAGCAGTGCACGAGCGCGGCCTCCGAGATCGGGCCCGTGAAATGCGGAATCAGGCCGACGTAGTGCGTCTCGGCCATCGCCACGATTTTCATGAACTCCGTGATGCCGCCGACGTTCGGTAGCGTGACACGCGCGTAATCGATGAGCTGCCGCTCGATCAGGGTGTTGACGTCCCACTTGTAGCCGAACTGCTCGCCGACCGCGATCGGCACGCGCGTGCGCTCGCGGATCGTCGCGTACGAATCGACGCCTTCGCTGCGAATCAAGTCCTCGCAGAAGTACGGATGCAGCGGCTCGATGAGCGTCGCGAGATTGATCGCGTCGGGTGGATCGAGCTCGGTATGAAAGTCCATCGCCCAGCCGCCGTCGCCTGCGCCCTTGTGCATGAGCACGCTGTCGTCGTACATCTGCCGCACGAGCGCGAAGCGATCCACCTCGCGCTCGCGCGGGTTGTCCGTCGCGTGCCGATACACGCGGAAACCCGCTTCGCGGCACGCGCGTGCCGCGTCCTCGATCGTGCCCCCCTGCGGGCGCGGAAATACCGTGGAGTAGAGCTCGATGTGCTCGCGCGACTTGCCGCCGAGGAGCTGCCACACAGGGACATCGAGCGCTTTCGCTTTGAGGTCCCAGAGCGCGAGATCGAGCGCGCCGAGCGAGTGCAGCTTCTCGCGCCCGGCCGGATAGTGGTAGCCGCGCATCATGCGCTGCCAATGCTGGTCGATGCGGAACGGGTCCTGCCCGATCAGCATGCTCGCGCATTCGTCCATCGACGTGGGCTCTCCGCCCTCGCCGATGCCGACGAGACCGCGCTCGGTCTCGATCATGACGACGTTGGTCGATTGGTTGACCATGGGCTGACCGCGCCGGCCTTGCGAGTCCCCCGCGTTGCTGAAGTACCGAACGACTTTGACCTTGTCGTCGGCGAGCCCGAGCGCGTCCGCGGAGCGCGGCGCCCAGAGGCTGGCGCCGAACGCCGCGATTCCGGTCAATACGCTGCGTCGATCGCACACTGTCATGGCTTTCTCCTTGAGGAATGCGCCGCGTGAGCGGACCCTCGTTTCAGGACGCTTGGCCGATGTCGCGGACGCAATCAGTTCATGGACAAGCGCTGCGCCTCCGCGCAATCGCGCTGCATCTCGAAGTAGCGCTGCACCGTGGACGCGTTGGTCTCATACGCGTGCGGCTCTCCGGCCGTGCGCGGCAGCTGCGCGATGCGTGCGCGGTCGTATGCGCGGTCGAATTCAGAATGATTGGTCATGAGCACGGTGGCACCGGCCGTGCGTGCCGCCGCGAGCATCTTGGAGGCGCTGTCGCGGTAGATGGCGAAGTTCTCGGTGAGTCGCGGGAAGTTGAACGCGGTGCCCCCGGAGTAGGCCACCGTGAGCGTGCGGGCTCCGTCCTTCACGGGGAAGAAATACGACAGCGTTCCCGGCGAGTGACCCGGTGTGGCCACGATATCGATGGTCGTGTCGCCCAGCGTGAGCTTCAGCCCTTCCGGCCCGACCGCGATGTCGCGTTTCGGCACGCCGCCCGCTGCATCAGCCGGCCGCTGGAGCGTCGCGTCCCAGTCCGCCGCGCCCATGACGACCTTCGCGCCGTAGCGGCTTTGCAACAGCGCCGCGCCTTGATCGTGATCGCCGTGCGCGTGGCTGATGAGCACGTACTCGATTTCTTTTGGGTCGAGACCGAGCGCAGTCATGCCGTCCACGATCTCCGGCTCGATGGCGTAGTCGAACAACGTGTCGATAACGACGGTGCCCTCGCTCGTCGTGAGCGCCCACGCGGAGTGGATCCGCGTGCCGACGAAGTAGAGGTTGTCGAATACTTTGTAAGGCTTTGCATACCACGTGGCGCGATCGGGCGCGCGCGGGCGCGGGCCGGTGAGAGTGGGCGGTGAGCGCGGTGTCAGATTGTCGGGGGCGACACAAATTCGCAGGAAGGTACCCGCGTGGTCTTGGCCTGCAGCACGTTTGGCCGCGGCCACGAGGCTCTCGGGCGTGACGGGTTGGGACTGCTGCGCTTCGACTGCAGCGGGCACCGGTGCGGGCTGCGGCGCCTGGGCCAGCGCGCCGCTCGAGCCGTAGGCGACGAACAGCGTCGCAAACAGAGCAGGCAGAGTGCGAATCGCGCAAACGTTATCGACGCAACGCATGAGCAGAATCCCCCTTGGTGAGTTTTTCGATCGAACCCCTGGCGCGGATGCTCGCCTACTGCGTGGTCTGCAGCAAGCGGCCACGGGCGACACAGCGGGCGCTATAGCCTCGTGGTCGCCGGTCGCGTGACCCTCGTTCCCTGTCGGTTCGACGTGTAGCCGTGGACTTGCCGGCCAAAATGTTATGCGTTATAACAAGCGCCGGCTGCTATGCCACAGAACAATAATCGGCGGCGTGACCGGCGCTCGTGGAGCAGTCGCTCCAATGCGTGATTGACGAGCACCGAGCCGGGAGCGTTGCGTCCGCGACAAGAACTTACGGCTAGACTTGATGGGGGGCATCATGACTGGGGAGCAATTTTCCGTATCGCGCCGACTTTGGCTGTCGCTTGCCGTTGTTGCACCGCTACTCTCGACGGGCGGCAAGATCGCCAAAGCGCAGACGGTGGAACAGCCCGAGGAAATCACCGTCACCGGCACGCGCCTCCGGCGCACCGACGGCATGGCCGAGCCGGTGCCCGTCACGACGTTGACGCCCGAGGAGTTGCAGCTGTTCGAGCCCGGCAGCACGGTTGCCGAGCAGCTCGACGCCCTTCCGCAGTTCTTCCTGACCAGCACGGCGCAGCGCGGCGGCCCGGCGCTGTTCGGCAACGGCGGCGGCAGCTACTTGAACATGCGCGGCTTGGGGCCCGAGCGCACGTTGGTGCTGTTCGACGGTTTCCGGATGCCGCCCGCGGACAAGCGCGGCTCGGTCAACGTCGATTCGTTGCCTATGGCACTCGTCCGCTCGGTCGATGTCGTGACCGGCGGCGCGACGGCGGCTTACGGCGCCGATGCCCTCGGTGGCGTCACGAACTTCATTCTCGACCGCGACTTCGAGGGCCTCAAGTTCAATGCCGGCACCGGCATGAACGAGTTCAACAACGAAGGTAAGAACTGGAACATGTCGGTCGCGGGCGGCACACGCATCGGCGAGCGGCTCAGCATCGTCGGCTCCTTCGAAGCGCGGCACGTCGATCAGATCGTCCGCGACCCGGCAGAGCTCGACCCGAGTTGGTTTCAGCGCTGGGGCCACGTCCAGAACCCTGCGTGGCTGGCTACCGATCCGCCGGGCACCAACCCACGGCGGCTGACTCTGCCTTGGGTCGCGCCTCAAGGCCTCCACGTGAACGGCAAGATCGCCGGGGTGCCGGCGACGAGCGCGCTCAGCAACATGAGGTTCAACGACAACGGAAGCGCCATCGTCCCGTTCGATCTCGGGACGGTGTCCGATGGGTCGTGGATCTCCGGCGGCAGCGACGGGCAGGTCTCCCACCTCACGCAAATCGGCGGCCCCAACGGCTCCGAGGTCACGCAAAGCACGGCGTTTTTCAGCCTGAAGTACGACGTGTCGGATTCGATCGACGTCTTCTTCGATTTGCTCGATGGCCACGTCGAGTCGAATAGCGTGCAGTCGATTTCCGGCGCTTCGATGTCGGGCCCGTGGTCGCCCACGGTCTATCGCGAGAATGCTTATATACCCGCCGCCGTCCGCAACATCATGGTCACGGAGAACCGCCAGAGCTTCCTGCTCTCGAAGGGCGGCAGCTACCGCGGCGAGCTCGACATCTACAGCACGAGCGAATCGGTCAACGAGTTCGACAGCGAGCTGTTCCGGGTGGGCTTCGACTGGACCATCGGCGAGAAGTGGGACATGCGCGTCGCCGTGCAGACCGGCGAAACGGCGAAGATCACGGCCATCCACGACGGGCTCCGAGTCGATCGTATGGCGCTCGCTGCAGACGCAGTAGAGGTCTACTCCGACCGCCGCGACCTGACCGACGATCTCGGCACCGGCGGTCCTGACGGACGCCCGGATCTCGTCACTAACGCTCTGCGCGGCACGGGCCAGATCATCTGCAACGTGCAGCGCTACAACCCGACGCCGGCGCAGCTTGCGGCGGTGCCCGCCATTCAGGGCAAGACGAAGACGACGGTCAACGGCGTCGTGCCGGTGGTGTCGCCGATCGGCCTCGACAACACGATCAGCGAGTGCGTGCCGTTCAACATCATGGGTCACGGGCAGATCACGCAGGCCGCGGCCGACTACATCACGACGCCGAAGTGGGGCGATGGCGTCGTCGAGCAAGACTTCGCCGAGCTGCTGGTGCGCGGCGAGCTCAGCGATGGCTGGGGCGCCGGCGCTCTGTCGCTCGCCACGGGTCTCACCTATCGCGAACAGTCGTTCAACGACGGCTCTTACCCCGTCGAGATCGACGAGCTCGGGCCGCCGTTCAACGCCATAGATCTCGGCATTCGCGGCATTGCCTCGACGTTTTCGACCGGCAGCCCGAACCTGCATCAGTTCTCGACCGTATCGGCCATCTCGGGCGGCTATGACGTTTGGGAGGCCTTCGGCGAGATCAACATACCGATCTGGCAGTCCGCGTCGGCGGGGCAGCGCCTGGGAACCACCATCGCCTATCGATCGTCGGACTACTCGAGCGTCGGCCGCTTCGACAGCGGCAAGGTCGGCCTCGACTTCCAGCTGTTCAAAGACTTGCGCCTGCGCGCCACACAGTCGCGCGACGTGCGCGAGGCGACGTTCACGGAGCGGTTCGACAACGCCCCGGCCGGCGGCAGCGTGCTCGATCCGGCGCGCAATCAGGCGGTATCGACGGTCACGATCACGACGTTCGGCAATCCAAACCTGATTCCGGAATCGGCCGACACCACGGTCGTCGGGCTCGTCTATCAACCGAGCTGGGCGAGCGGACTGCGCATGTCGGTGGACCGCTGGGACATCGACATCTCCGATTCGATCGCGACGCTCGGAGCGCAGCGCGTCATCGACGAGTGCTACTACAACAACGTGTTGTGCGAGTACGTGTTTCGTGACGATCTGGGCGTGCCGAGCCGCGTCGGAAGCCCGTATCTCAACTTGGCGCTGGCGCGCGCGACCGGCACGGACGTCGAAATCGCCTATATGCGCGACGTCGACCTCTTCTCGCGGTACGACGAATCGCTGTCGATCCGCATGCTCGGCGGCAAGCTCGATGAGCGCAGCAACACCGTCGTCGGGAGTGCACCGGCGGAGTTCGCCGGCACGCGCGGCTACCCCGATCTCACCGCGAACCTCACCGTGTCTTATCGCGTGGCGCGCTGGTCGGTGCAGGTACAGGAGCGTTTCATCGACGACGTGATTCTGAACCGCCTGTGGGTCGAAGGCATCGACGTCGACAACAACACGATCGACTCGTCGTCCTGGACGAATCTCGTGCTCGCCTTTCAGAGTCGATCCGACCGCGAGGGTTCGTGGCGCCTGTCGTTCAACGTGCAGAATCTGTTCGACGAGGACCCGCCGGTCATCCCCTCGGCTGGGGACACGCGGTTCGGCGCCCAGGCGACCGACAACACGTATGACGAGTGGGGGCGGCGCTATGAGCTCGGCTTCAGCATGGAGCTCTGAGCGGGGGTGACGGCGCAGAAGCGACCGGCGGCTCCGCTGATCGGCGTTGGCTTGCTGGCGGTTGCGCTCGCGGGCGGAGCCGTCTATTTCACCGCCCGCTACGATCGCTCCGCCGAGCCGCGTGCGCTGCTCGATCGATGAAGGGTCTGCCGCTCTGCTGGCCGCCGTCGAACTTTGCCGCGAGCTCGGCAACGACGTGCACGCCGTGAATTCGATGGGTATCGGCGCAGTGCACGGCGCCGCGAATCGCGGCTCGAACGACATCATCGAGTTTCTCGCCGCGTACGGTGCCGAGCTCGACGTTCCCGACGCGCAGGGCCGCACGCCGCGCAGCTGGGCCGAAGGCGTGTTTCTCGCGACTCATCCGCCGCAACGCAAACCGGAAACGATCGCGGTGCTCGAGCGCCTCTTGCTCGGCCGGCAGGAGACGCCTTGACGGGTTCGCGCGCTTGCGTGGTCGGAAGGCTTCGGAGAAGATCGCAGCCCTTTATCGAGGGCAAGCCAGCAGGATGGCAATCGAGATAACAAGAGCGAAAATAGCGAAGCGGCGCGAGACGCCGGCGCAGAGCCGAGCCTTCGGTTTCGGGCTCGAGAATCTCATCGGCTACAACTTGCGCCGCGCACACCGCGCGCAGAAACAGCGCTTCACGGCGGTCTTCGGTCCACTCGGTATCCGGCCCGTCACGTTGTCGTTGCTCGGTACGGTCTACGATCACCCCGGGATCCGGCAGGCGGAGCTCGGCAAGCGGCTCCACATCGAGCGCGCGAACATGGTGCCGCTGCTGAACGAGCTCGGCGCCCGCGGACTCATCGCGCGCGGCCCGAGCGCTAGCGACGGGCGCGTGCAGCTGGTGACGCTCACGCCGGCCGGCAAGAAGCTGACGTCCAAGCTGCTCAAGATGCACGACCGACTCGAGGCCGACCTCGTGCGGACTCTCGGCCCGGGCGAGAGTGAGCAGCTGCTTCAGCTACTAAGAAAAGTCAGGCAGGTCTTGCCCGGGCCGCTGGACGCCGAGTGATGCGGCAAGCGAATCTCGCGAAGACACGCAACGCGGGCGGCCTGCATCTTGGGGAGGTGGACGCATGAGAATACCAACGTCGGTTTTGCTCCTCACCCTGTCGGCCGCGACGGTGGCCAATGCCCAACCGAGCGACACGCCGTTGCCGCCCGATATCGACGCCCAGTCGTACTCGCGCTTACCGCTCATTCTCAAGGACTCTCTCGACGAAGAGGGGAAGCGCATTTTCGAGGTGATCAACGGCAAGGACGGCAACACGCCGCGGCTTGGTCCGCCCGCGAGCTCGATCTACACTCTCGCGGCCGCGGAGCCTTACGACCTGTTGAACCAGCTGCTGCGCAGCCAGAACGTCGTCGGGGCGCAATTCTTCGAGATAAGCGCGCTCGTGCCGGCGCGCGAGTTCAGGGCGCGCCGTAGCGCGAGCCGATTTCCCCGGAGGCGGACGTTAATCCCAACGGTCAGGAGACCCTCATGCAGAAGAATAATGTGCTGAACTTCTGGACAGCGCTCGCGTGTGCCACCCTGCTGTGGTTGGCGCAACCCGCGATGGCCGCCGAGTCCGACGTGGCCGGGTTGTCGGCCGAGCGACTGGACCGGCTCGATGCGCTGCTCGAACGTGAGATCGACGCCGGCCGGCTATCCGGCATGGTGGTGGCGGTGGCTCGCCACGGCGAAATGGTGCAGCGCACCTACGGCTACTTGAACCTGGAAACGCGCGAGAAGATGCGCGACGACGCGCTATTCCGCCTGTATTCGATGACGAAGCCCGTTGCCAGCGTGGCGCTGCTGACGCTGTACGAGCAAGGCTTGTTTCAGCTCACCGATCCACTCGACAAGTACATCCCGCAGTTCGCCAACCTCAAGGTGTACGCGGGCAAGGACGCGAGCGGCACACCGATTCTCGAAGCGCCCAAGCGCAAACCCACCATCCAGGACGCCTTCCGCCACACGCTGGGGTTGTCGGGCGGCTTGGGTAACACCGATGTCGACGCGCTGTACCGCGAAGCTGGCCTCGGCATGTTCGAGCTCGAGTCGGTGAGCCAGGAAATGGACCGGCTCGCCCAGGTGCCGCTGCGCTATTCGCCGGGCGACCAGTGGGTGTACGGCTTGGGCCATGACGTGCAGGCGTATCTCGTGGAAGTGTTCTCCGGCATGAAGTACGAAGACTATGTGCAGAGAACCATCTTCGACCCGCTCGGCATGCGCAGCACGGTGTTTGGCGTGCCGCCCGCCATGAAAGAGCGCTTCGCTACCGTGTACACGCGCAGCCTCGACGGCAAGCTGGTGCCCGATACCGCCGACCGCTATGCGCGCTTCACCGATCACGCCTTCGGCACGCTCAGCCTTTCGGGGTCGGCGCCGGACTACTTGCGGTTTGCGCAGATGCTGCTGAACGGCGGCGAGCTCTCCGGCGTGCGTATCCTCGGGCGCAAGACGGTGCAGCTGATGTCGCAGAACCACTTGCCGCCGAACATTCCGTCGATCACGGCTAATGGTCCGGCGGGGGCGGGTTACGGTCTCGGCGTGTCGGTGACACTCAGCACGTCGGCACTCGGGCGGCCGGGATCGGTGGGTAGCTTTGGCTGGGGTGGTGCCGCGACGACGGTCTTCACGGTCGATCCCGCCGAGGACATGGCCATCGTCATCATGGGCCAGGTGCTGCCCAGCGACGACGATCTGCTGCGCAAGGTGGAAGCGCTGGTGTACCAGGCACTGGTGGACAGGCCGCAACCCTGAGGAACCAACGCATGCGTAATGTGCTGATGACGTTGTCGGCGCTGCTTGCGCTCGGCGCCGCGCCGGCCGGGGCCCATCATTCCGGTGCGCTGTTCTATGGCCAGGACCAGCCGATCTCGCTGACCGGCGTCGCCGAGCCGCTGACGGCTACGAAGCGCTCGCGATGCCGACGCAAGAGCCGTCAGACGAGGGAGTGACATGACACGCCGCCCGCAAGGGAAGCGCCGTGCCACTGCGCTCGCGGGCTGCCTGGCGCTCGCCGCGGCCGCGATCGCGGCCGCGTATCACACGACACGCACGTGGCGCCCCGACATCCCTCGCGTGTGGGACGAGTCTGAGCTCGCGGGTTGGGCGACTCCCTTGGCCGGTCTCGATGAGGCCCCGACGCACATGTCCGCCGCGGACTACTACGCTATCCCTGAGGAAAACCTCCGCAGCTATTCGCTGTACATGCCGGATCGCGAACCGGCAGGTTACTGGGAGCACATTCAATCCGTGGGCCCGCAACCGCTGATCGAGCAAGAGAAGCTCGCCGCGCAAGCGGACTGGATTGCCGCCGGCGAGCGCGTGTTTCTCGACGCCGTCGTGCTCAAGACACTCGATCCCAAGGTCATCGCCATGGCCCGCAGTCTCGAGGCCATGCAGGCGCGCGGCACCGGCCCGTTGCCCGATGGCACGATCAACGGCCTGCGCTGGGTCCCGACGAAAGACGGCGTGGCGGTGGGGCTCACGAACTGCGGCGCGTGCCATCTGCTGTACTTGCCCGACAACACGCCCGTGCCGGGGGCTTCGTCGTTTGCGATTCCGAACAACTTTCGCAACGGTCTCGGCTCCGCCATACGCGAAGCGGAGCACACGCTTCCTGGCGAAGTGCCGTTCGAACTGTCCGGCTCGATCGGCGATGCGGCCTACCAGGCCTACGGCGCCCCCTGGGTCCACGACCCCTCCGGCGAGAAGCTGCGAGAAATCACCGGCGCCGAGTTCAATGCCTACATCGGCGCAGGCATCAGGGGCGGCGGCGTGGCGCGCTGGAACGGCAGCATCCTCTATCCCGCCAAGATCCCCGACCTCATCGGCATCAAGGATCGGAAGTACATCGATCACACCGGCACCCATCTGCACCGCAACATCGGCGACCTCATGCGCTACGCGGCGCTCGTGAGCTTCGCCGACGACATCGACTTTGCGGGGCAACGCGTGACTCTTCCGGGTACCGAACGTTTTCGCACGCGGCTGCCAGATGCTGCGCTCTACGCGCTCGCCCTCTATATTTACTCGCTTCAGCCGCCGCCCAATCCGAATCCGTTCGACACGCAGGCGGAAGCGGGCCAGAAGATATTCGAGCGCGAACGATGCGCACGTTGTCACACGCCGCCGCTCTACACGAACAACAAGCTGACCCTCGCAGAAGGATTCACGCCGCCCGACGATTCGCCCCTCGACATCGTCCGCACCTCGGTTCAGCACCGATCCTGGCTTGGCGCTTCGCACGCGCAAGGGCACGGGCTTCTACAAGGTTCCCTCGCTCAAAGGCCTTTGGTACCGAGGGCATTACCTGCACGACGGCTCGGTCGCGAGTCTCGAGGAGATGTTCGACCCGGATCGCCTTCGCGAAACTCACGAGCCAAAGGGCTTCACGCCGCCTGGCGTGGTGAGCCGCGCAATCCCGGGGCACGAATTCGGCCTGGAGCTCACAGCCGACGAGCGCGTCGAGCTCGTCGCGTTTCTGCGCACACTTTGAGCTGGCGCCGGCGCGCGCTGCCGAGCTCAATCGGGCGTCTAGCGGACTCTCTTCTGCCTTGCGAGGAACGCGAAGACCCGTGGCGTCGTCGGCGCGATCATGCCGCCATGGGTTGCGCCGTCGGGCTCGAAATAGTCGGCGGTCATGCCCATGGCCCGCATCGCGGCGACCTGCTTACGGCTCGCATCGACCCAGGCCGGATTTTCCGCTCCGCCTATGGAGACCATGACCGGAACTGCCGCGAGCTTCCGCAACTGGTAGTCCACGTTCGGCAGGACGCCAGACATCGGCGCGATGGCCGCCCAGGTGGCCGCGTATTTCTGGCCCAGCCACCACGTGCCGAAGCCGCCCATGGAATGACCCATGAGGTAGGTCCGGTCGGAATCGATCTTGTATTCGCGGTTCACGATCTCGAGCACGTTGAGCACGTCCTGCTCGCTGAGGTCGCGATAACGCGTCTCCTCGTCGGGATTGCGGCCCGTGGTCGGCGTCGCTCCTCCGCCACTACGCGGCGCGGCGCCGGGGATACTCAACGGGGCGCCGTACCAACCGTCGATGGCAAGCCCCATTGGGGCAGCGAAGATGATCCCGTACTGCTCACATAACGCCGGCAGTTCCTCGACGATATCGAAGAAGTAATTCTGGTTGCCGCCATAGCCGTGCAACGCCACGATCAGGGGAGCGCCGACGTTCGGATCGTAGCTCCGCGGCACATAAAGCCGGTAAGGCATCTCCTTGCCCGCAGCTTGGAAGAAATAGTGCCGCTGTTGGTCGCCCTTGGCGCCGGGAGTCTGCGGCACCTTCTGCAGCTCTGCCGGCGCCGACGGATCGCCGAAACCAGCGGGTCGCTGCCCAGGGTCTTGCGCCACGACGCTGAACGAGATTGCGATGACGGCAACGCCGTGCAACACGAGCCTTGTCTTTCGCATGGTCATTTCCTGCTGCAAGTGAACCCAATCATAGCGCGCGAGTTGCTAGGATGAATGTCGCGAAGCATGATCTCGCGAGCAGAACACGTTACATCGCGGCTTACCCGTGTCGAAGCCTCCATCCGAGCGCCGGTGGTTGAGAACGACGCACATGGCCAAGCCAGCCGGCTGAAATTCCGGCGAACTGATGGAGCACGTCAGCGACGAGGACTACTTCGCCGAATAGGCGGTGGCCCGGCGCCCGCACTGCGCGGCGGCCGCCTGAACGAGATCGCTCGGGTTCGGAAAGTACATGACGCCGTCATACACGAGCGGCGTGCCTTCTTGAATGCCGGGCCCGAACGCTCGCGTCCACACCATTTTGAGCGCACCGACGTTGCTGCGGTCGATCGTGGCGAGCGGGCTGTACCCCCACAAATCGAGCGTGCGCCGCCACATGAGCCAGTCGGCGGGATCGGGGTTCTGCAACATCGTGTCGGTCACAGGCACGAACGCGTCGGCCGGCTGTCCGTCCGCCGTCGTGGCAGCAAGGAGCAAGGTGGCTGAAGCGGAGCGGAAAGCGCGCATGAGCAGCCTTCAGCGGAAGAGGAAAGCCATTCTAGCCAGCGTCGTGTCGAAATGGTCACCGTCGCCGTCGGTCCCGATCCGCCGATGATCTGACGCCGGCGGTGTAGACTCGCAGCCTGCGCCAACGATCGGGGGGAAGCCATGTCGCACGAACGCTCACGCCGTGAATTCCTGAAACAAAGCGCCGCGCTGACGGCGCTGTCGGCGGGAGCCTTGTGGCGCCCCGGCGCCGCCCAAGAGCTCCGCCACGTCGAAGCCGCGACGACGTTCGGCCGCGTACGCGGTGTGGACGAGGGCGGCATCAAAACGTTCAAAGGTATCCCGTACGGCGCGAGCACCGCGGGCGCGGGCCGCTTCCGCCGTCCCGCGCAACCCCGCCGCATGGACGGGTGTGCGCGACGCGCTCGCCTACGGCCCGAGCGCGCCCCAGCGAGAGCCGGGTGCCGCGCGCACGGACTCCGGCTCGGAAGTCGCAGCGGCGAATCTGCCGCCCGAGGGCGAGGACTGCCTCGTGCTCAACATCTGGACGCCGGCGGTCGGCGACGGCCGCCAGCGGCCGGTGCTGTTCTGGTGCCACGGCGGCGGGTTCGTGACGGGCTCCGGCTCCTCGCCCGTCACCGACGGCACCAACCTCGCGCGCCGCGGCGACGTCGTGGTGGTCTCGATCAACCACCGCTTGAACGTGCTCGGCTTCACCCATCTGGCCGAGCTCGGCGGCAGCGACTACGCGCAATCCGGCGACGTCGGCATGCTCGACATCGTGCATGCACTCCAATGGGTCAGCGCCAACATCGCGGAGTTCGGTGGCGACGCCGGCAACGTCACGATTTTCGGTCAGTCCGGCGGTGGCCGTAAGGTGGCGACCTTGCTCGCGATGCCCTCGGCCAAGGGGCTCTTCCACCGCGCCATCATCGAGAGCGGCGCGACGATCGAGCTCGTGGAGCCCGAGCAGGCCGCGCGCGTCGCGCGCGAGCTATTGAAGGAGCTCGAGCTCGAGCCGCGGCAGTGGCGCGAGCTGCAAGCGGTGCCGCTCGCGCGGCTCATGAGCGCGTACTTCGCGACCGTGCGCCGCATGAACGTCGATCAGATGACGATGGGCTTCTCGCCGACGGTCGACGGCACGGCCGTGGCACAGCACCCGTTCCACCCGCAAGCCGCCGCCATCTCGGCGGACGTGCCGCTGATCATCGGCGCCACGCGCACCGAGCTCACCTCGAGCGCCGACGCGGCCGCGTTCACGCTCGACGAGGCGGGCATGCGCGCGCGCGTCGGCGAGCTGCTCGGCGACTCCGCGAACCGCGTCATCGACGTCTACGCCAAAGCCAACCCCGGCGCGTCGCCGTCGGACCTCTACTTCCTGATCACGAGCGACGAGCGCTACGGCGCGCCCGTCATGAAGATCGCCGAGCGCCGCGCAGCGCTCGGCCGCGGCCCCGTGTACCTCTACTACTTCCGCTGGGAGACGCCGCTCGAGGGTGGCCGCTACAAGGCACCGCACACCGTCGAGATTCCGTTCGTGTTCCACAACTTGGAGGCCTCGCCGTGGACGCGCGGCGTGGCGGGTGCCATGCCGCTCGCCGACCAAGTCAGCGACGCCTGGCTCGCGTTCGCGCGCAGCGGCGACCCGAACACCCGCGGTCTGCCGCGCTGGCCGGCGTTCGACGCGCAGCGCCGCGCGACGATGGTGTTCGACGCGACGAGCGCCGTCGCCGACGACCCGCTGCGCGAGCAGCGCATCGCGATGTTCGCGGCCAAGGGCCTCGCCGGTTGAGCGCCGCCCGCTGGCCGCGGCGCACGTTCCTGCGCATCGGGACGCTCGATCGCCGGCGCGAGCCTCGTGGCGGCCGCGCGGAGCCGCGCGCAAGGCATCGGTAGCGTGATGGCGACGCTCAGCGATTACATGGCCGCCGCGCGCGAGCGGCCGCTGCCGACCGAAGTCATCGAGCACGCCAAGCATCACGTGCTCGACACGGTGGCGGCGATGGTGTCGGGCTCGGAGCTGCTGCCCGGGCACGCCGCGCTGCGCTTCGCTGCCACGCAAACGCCGGGCGGTGCGTCGACCGTGATCGGCGCCGACTTCGCTCTCGACCCCAGCGACGCCGCGCTCGTCAACGGCACGTTGGCGCACGCCGACGAAACCGACGACTCGCACGGCGCCTCGCAATCGCACCCGGGCGCCGCTGTCGTGCCCGCGGCCCTGGCGCTCGGCGAGAGCCGGGGAATCGACGGCGCGCGATTCTTGAGAGCCGTGACGCTCGGCTACGACGTCGGCCCGCGCCTCACGATGGCGCTCGGCGGCGTGACTTTTCGCAACGAGTCGCGCCGCAGCACGCACGCATTCGCCGGCACCTTCGGCGCGGCCGCGGCGGCAGGGTGCGTGGCAGGCCTCGACGCGCGCGAGATGCGCTGGCTCCTCGACTACACGTCGCAGCAAACGGCGGGCTACGCGGTGTGGGGCCGCGACACCGAGCACATCGAGAAAGCGTTCGTCTTCGGCGGCATGCCGGCGCGGGCCGGCGTGACGGCGGCGGAGCTCGTGAGCGCCGGCTGGAGCGGCGTCGACGACGTGTTCTCCGGCGAGGACAACTTCTTCGCGGTCAATGCGCCGGATGCCGATCCGGTGCTGCTCGTCGACGCGCTCGGCGCGCGCTACGAGATCGGCAACACCGACATCAAGAAGTGGAGCGTCGGCACGCCGATACAGGCGCCGCTCGACGCGCTCGAGCTGCTGCGGCGGCAACGCCCGTTCGACGCCGATGAGGTGACGGAAGTCGTGGTCCGGCTGGCGCCGACGGTCGGCGCCGTCGTGGACAATCGCGACATCCCCGACATCTGCCTGCAGCACATGGTGGCCGTCATGCTGCTCGACGGCACGGCGTCGTTCGCCGCGGCGCACGACGCCGCACGCATGCGCGACGCGGCCGTGCTGCGCGAGCGCGGCAAGGTGCGCTATTTGCCGGACCCGGAGCTCGCGGCGCTGTTGCCGGCGCGCGTGGCCGTCGTCGAGGTCACGCTGCGTGACGGCACGCGCCTCAGCGAGCGGGTCGAGGCCGTCCGCGGCACGGTTCGCAATCCCATGGACGGCGACGAAGTCGTGGCCAAGGCCCGTGATCTCATCGCGCCGGTGCTCGGGAGTGCGACGTCGAGCCGCTTGATCGCGACGCTGCTCGCGATCGACACGAACCCCGACATTCGCGCGCTTGGCCCGCTGCTGCGGCAGGCCGATCGTAAGCGTCAGCGCGGCGGCGTGGTCTTCCAGCGCGAGTAGTCGGACTTTAGGAGGTTCCTGGGATCGGACGGCGAGATGCGATGGCGAACGCCGTTCGCGTCGTCCAAGCATTCGTCCTCGATGATGCGAGCCCCGGGCTCCTTGACGCGCTGCAGGACGGTTCGCAGCGTCCATGGTCTTGAGTAGACCGCGGGATCTTCGATCCGCGCTTCGTACTCGAGCGTGTCGGGACCGGTCAGCCGGTAACGCTCGATGACGTGAAACTCGGTGCTGTGAAAGTTGCCGGCCTGGTCGAGCCACAGCTGATCGATCAGCGCGACGACGTCGGCAACCAGTGTGTCGCCTTCCCAGCGGTATCGCGTGTCGCCCATCCACCAGTCGGTGGCGTCGAAGTGCGGCCGGTCCTCCGTGTGGAAGACGCGGAACGCGTGATTCTCCTCGTAGGCGATCGCGAAGTTGCCCGGGCTCTGCAGAATCTGCAGCGGCGTCGCCAAGTAAGTCGCGCGCGGCACTCCGGCTTGGTAGCACTTCAGCGACGGGTCCGCGGTGGCGCGGGCGCGATAGTTCTCGTCGCGCTGCGCGCGCGCCTCGGGCTTGTAGGGAATCTTGCCGTCGGGCGGGTCGACGATGATGCTCGCGGACGCAGCGAGCCCGTTCGCGCCGGGATGACCTTCGAGGTTCACGTACGCGGTGCCCGTCGCTCGCCAGATACCGCGAAAGTCCGGCGTCTTGCCGTCCCACAATCGCTCCGGCGAGTACGCTGTGCCAGCCGAGCTCTGGGCGGCTGCTACGCAAGCGACGCCGCGCTGCGACCGCAGCTACGGCGGCAGTCGAGACGGCGAGTCGCAAGACACGAGCGATGTTCATTGCACCCTCGGCTTCGTGCCGCCGTCTTCCTCCGGTGAAGTGCTGCCGGCTGCGCTCGCCCTCGAGGCAGCTGTACTCGAGGATCTGCTGCTCCGGCGGCACGCGTTTGAGCGTAAAGCGGAACTCGACCGGCTTCACGAACACGGTCGGGTCCGTGACCGTGGCCTCGTACAGAATCGTGTCGCGATCGATCAACGTGAATCGCTCGAGCACGTGCTCGTTCTCGTCGACGAAGTTCCCCGCCATGTCGAGCCAGGTCCGGCCGTTGAAGTTGCTGACGTCGACGACGAACGTGTCGCCGTCCCAACGACCGCGCGAGTCTCCGCCCCAAGCCCAGTAGTTCGTCGGATGAGGGCTGTTGTCGGTGGGGATGATCCGGACGTCGTGCATGGCCTCGTGCAGCAGCGCCACGTAGTTTTCGTCCTGGATGATCTGCACGGGATACAGCCCGGCCGGTTGATCCAGCGCACGCGGGACGCCCGGCAGGTGACAGCGCCCTTCGGGATCTTCGTACGAGCGCTGTGCGCGGTACGCCTGCTCGGCCGCGGCCTCCGGCAGGTATTCGTACTGCGGCCCCGGCGGCGGACCGGCGCCGCGCCCCCCGCCGCCTCCGCCCGCCGCGAAATTCGTGCCGTCGAGCGACCCGATGAAGAGACCAAAAAACCCGCCGTTGCTCTTGAGCCAGAGCCCCTGCAGGTCCGGATGGCCGTCGGGGAGCCGCGGCAATGCTACGACCGGCGCTGCGGGGGCCGCGGGCGGCTGCTGAGCCGCCGCCGGACCGAACGCGCCGGCGAGAAAGGCGGCCGCGCCCGCTGCGAGCAGAAAGCGCCGATCGAACGGTGCGGAATGTTTCACCGTAGGCTCACGTGCCATCTACTGAGGTGTCGTCGCTGAGCCGGCGAACACCTTGCTGCCGTCGGCTAGCGTGATGCGCGCGGCGTTGGCCGTGCTCGACCCGTCTTTCGCCAGATAGCCGTCGACCGTGATCTCGTCCCCGGGCTTCAGCGAGTTCTTGGTCCAACCGAGCCTCATCAGCCCATTCGGGTTCGAGGTCTCGACCATCCACTGCGTGGTCGTTCCGTCCGCGGCGGTGACTCCCATCGTGATCCAGCCGTGCGGGTTGATCATCTCCCACTTCACGACGACGCCTTTCAGCGTGACGGGCTTTTGTGCGTCGAACTCGGCGGCGAACGAATGGTGAGCCAGCGCGGGACCGCTGCCCTGGAACAGCGCGAACATCGCGAGCAGAAAGTGTCTGCGCGTGGTGTCTCATCGGTCGCATCGACGGTCGTCCCCACGTTACCGGCGCGCGCGGCCGCGCGACCCGACCGATCATTGGGCCGCGGCGCGGACAATGAGAAATGGTATTAGGCGATGCGTGGTATCGACGCCGGCGATGCGGCGATCGACGAGCGCAGCGTATCCAAGTGGAACCATGTAGCACCGCAAGGCGAAGCTGCCCGGCCCGTCACCGCGAGAAGTCGAAGATCGATTCGTCGGTCGCGGTCGCTGCATGCCCTGCTCGAAGTACTTCTCCCAGATCTGCGCCCACGGCCGGCCGTAGATGTCCGGCACCGTGTACTCGATCGTGGTGCCCGGGGCTGAGCGGCTTGGGGCGGCCGTCGACGGGAAAGATCGTCTGGATGCAGCGCGCGTAGATGAACGGATCGACCTCGGCGAGCTCTGCCGGTCCTGATGTGGACCTGGATCAGCCGCAACGGCTGCACGAAGGCTTCCGGATCGTAGAGCACGATCTCGTGCTCGATGCCGGCGAGCTCGCCGTTCGGGTCGCGGCGCGGCGAGAAGATCTCGATCGTCTGCAGCTGCCCCGAGAACTCGAACACGCCGTGCGTGATCCACGGGATCACGTTCGACGTCCACGTGACCAGCGTGTCGCCGTCCCAGAACGCGACGCTCTCGCCGAACCAGCGCGGCACGTCGGCGCCTAGCCGCGGCACGTTGCCGCTCATGTCGAACTCGCGCCCCACGTTGAAGTGGCGGATGAAGTTGTCCGCGCTGCTGGCCATGAGCTGCACGCGCTCCGGCGTGGTGACGAAATCCATCGCGAGATGCGCCTGGCGCGAGAACAGCCGCATGAAGCCGTCGGGCCAGCAGAACTGCGCCGGCCACAGCGGCGCGTTGTCGACGGACTGGTGGTAGTGCATCTGCACCGTGCGCTGCTGGTACTCCGGCGTCAGCAGCGACAGGATCGTCGAGGTCTGATTGATCGACGTGAAGAACCACTGCGGCGGCTCGGCCAGCCTGGGCGGGCGCTTCGTACGTTTTGCCGGCGCGCGTCGCCACGAACTGCGAGCGAGATCGCGCGGCTGTAGCGGCCGTTCCAGTCGGGCGGCGGATTCGTGCGCGTGTAGACCGTCGGGCCGCCGTTCGCCGTCGTCTCGGCGAGCAGCGCCTCGTAGTGCTCCTGCGCGGTCTTGAACGGATACGGCGACACGATCGCCTCGCGCGGATAGTCGATCTCGCAGTGCCCCCACGAAGCGCTGCCCGGCGGCGCGGTGCCGATCATGACGCGCGCCGTGGTCGAGGTCCGCGCCCCACATCGCCTGCAGCGTCGACGGGCTGTTGCAGCGGAAGTAACGCGGGTCCGACCAGAGCGCCCGGTCCTGGTAGAAGTCCTTCGTCGTGAAGAGATCACGCTCGAGGGGAACCGCTCCGTCCGGCACTTGGCCGTCCCAGGCGGCTTGCTGCCCTTCGCCTTCCAGCCCACCGCCAACGTAGCCGAACTCCGTCACGGGGACGGGCCAGCCGCGGCCGACGCTGCCGCGTTGTGGCTGCTGGCTGAGCGCGAGCGGGGAGTGCGCGGCGAGGATCAGCGCGAGCGACGTCGCGATCAACCACCGTTTCTTGCGAAAGGGGAAGCTCACGAGGTCGCTCTTCTGAGCCGCGCGGCGACCGGCGCTGTCAGCGCCGGCGCGATGGTGCCGCGCAAGCATAAGAGCCTGCGGAATCTGCGGCGCCCTCGACGTAGCGCGGATACTCAGGGTACGAGCACATCGGCCGGCTGCCCGCCGATCCCGTGACTATCTCAGTCTTGCCGGGCGCCTTACCGTTCTCGACCCACTCGCGTAGCAGCGCGAACCGGTCGATGCTGCTTGGAATCGCGGTGGGTTGCACCGCTGCGCCGTTGCCGTCGATCGAAGCCGAGTTTCCGGTCAGACCGTGCCCCGTCTGCGGCAACACGTAGAGGCGCGCGAAATCGTCGACTGCACGTCGGCCCATCGCGTCGAGCATCGATTCGTAATAGTCGAGCTGCTCTCCGGACGGTGCAATCGTGTCATCGGTGCCGACGATGACGATGAGCTTGCCGCCACGACGACGAAATGCAGTGAGGTCCGGGTCCGTGGAATCGAGCCACTGCGAGGTCTGCTCGCGGCGCGCGCGATACTTGGCCGTGTCGTAATCGAGCGGATTCGCGTCCAAGTCCTGCATCACGAATCCGTTGACGCCGTTCGAGCCCAATGTCGAGAACAGGGGCGCATCCGTGGGCGCGCCTTCTTGGCCGCGATAGCGCTGCGAGACGAACAGACCGCCCGGCGGCGCCATCGCCATCCCGCCGGGTGGGCCACGGGCCGGCGCGACTGCGCCAGGCGGCGGGGTCGCCCCGCGCGGCCCTGCAGCCGGCGGTGGGCCGAAGGCGCCGCCCGCCACGGCCGTCGTCGGCGCCCACATCCCGAAAGTCGTACGGCCGTTCGCTAGCTTCACGCCGGCCGCGTACTGCGAAAACACGAAGTTCACGGTCTCGATCTGCCGCGTGGTGAGGCACGCGCTTTCGGACGCGTCCTGCGGATTGGGGTCGACGCCGTTCGGGCAGAGCAGCCGCGCCCACGGACCAGGCTCGCGACCGCCGTCGTTGACGTTGAACAAGGCGCGGCAATCAATGTAGTTGTTGATCACGCCGTCGATGCGCGCGTCGAGGCCGTCGCATTGGCGCATGAACTCCGCCAGCAGCGCGCGGCCTTTCGTCGGCGGCACCCAAGCGCTGAGCGGCCGCTCCTGAATGCGCGATAGCGTGGGCGCGAGCATCAGTGTGGAGAAGCCCACGATTGGCACCGTCGCCAACACGCCGTCGTAGCTGGCGGGATAGCGCTGCGCGACGGTGAGCCCTTCGCGCCCACCCTGCGATCCGCCGACGTAATAGGTGAAAGCCGGCCGCTCGCCGTAGGCGCGCTCGATGAGCACGATCGCGGCGTCGTGCGTCTTTTTCATTTGCGCGTAACCCAAGTTGCGGATCGCTTCGTCGTTGAGCGCCCACTTGGCATCGTTGGCGTGGCCCGAATCGCTGCCGTACGTGGCGTAGCCTTGCCGCAAGTCGCCGCCCGCAACTCGCGGCACCGTGCCGTTCATGCCGCCGCCCCCGAGTTGAATCGCGCGCCGGTTCCACATGGCGGGCAGGGCTACTGCGAAGCGGATCGGTTGCGCCGTGCTGCTCGTATCGACGGGCTGTAGGCGCCCGGTGACGAGGCAATGCGCAGGCATGTCTTGCGTAGCGCCCACCCATGTCGGTGAATCGAGCGCAATGGCTGATACCGGCTCGCCGATCCGATCCGACGTCACCGTCGCGGTGAGCGCCGGGCGCGTGCACGCCGCTTCGGTCAATACTGCGGAGTCCCCTGCCGTCTGCTGGGCACGCGCGGCGCCGGCCGCGATCGCAATTAAGGCGACTAACGCAGTCAGTCGCTGCGATTGCAGTCCATCGGACATGGCTTCCTCCGGAGTTGATCAGCGACCTTACGCGCGCGGCGCCGCTTGAGCGCAGCGCCGCGCGCTGCGGTGTTAGCGGAACAGCAGCGACGAGAAATGGTAGAGATCGTTTTTCCAGACGGGGAACGTGTGAGCGCCCGCATCGATGTACCACTTGTGCGGCACGTTCTGCGCGGCCAGTTGCTCGTGAACGCCGGCACTGATGTTGAACAGCCCATCCTCGTTACCGCACGACACCCACAGGAGCTCGAGTCGCCGCGCCTTGGCCGGGTCCGACACCAGCTCGGCCGGTGCCTTGGTGTTCGGCGCCGATGAGAACCCGCCGACCCAAGCGAACGTGTCGACGTTGTTGAGCCCGAAGTTCAACGACTGGCCGCCACCCATCGACAAACCGGCGAGGGCGCGTTCCATGCGATCTGCCGTGACCGAATAGCGCGCCTCGATGAATGGAATCAAATCGCCGATCAGCTCGCGCTCGAACGCCGCGTAGGCCGTGAACTCCACGGCCATGGCAGCGCCGCCGGGCGGGCCGCCTGCGCCTGGCGCGCCTGCACGGGGACCGCCCGGCGGGGCGCCGCTGTTCGGACCGGCACCCGGGCCGCCTGCACCAGCGCCGCCGGGGCCGGCGCCCGGGCCACGACCTCCGGCGAAGAGCGTCGACGGCTCGTTCGACGCGCGCCCATTCGGCATCACGACGATCATCGGGACGGCTTTGCCGTCGGCGATCAGGTTGTCGAGGATCGCGCCGGCAGCGCCGGGGCCTGGCCAATGAGTCTCGTTGCCGCCGATGCCGTGCAACAGGTACAGAACGGGGTATCGGTTGTCCGCCGAATAGCCCGGCGGCAGGTACACCGATGCCGGCCGCTTGCCGCCCGTCACCTTGGAATCGAACTCGATGCGCTCGACGCGGCCCGCGGGCACTCCTTCGCGTCGCGCATCGAACCCGGCGGGTGCAGCCGCCAGCGTTGCGTCCGGACGCGGTTGCGGTGGGCTGCCGAACTGCGCTAGCGCCGTGCCGGCCATCATGCCCACGGCGATCAGTGCAGCTTTTGCAATGGCCCGGATATTGACGATCGACATGACCCTTCCCCCCTTGGTTGTTGTCGCCTATCCATCGTAGCAACGAGCGGTAGGGGAGTCCCGCGTCGCTCCCGAAAATCACGGAAAAAGACCGAAATATTTCGCTGTAGGACGAAAGGACGCGGTACTTGCGCTACTCTCGTCGCCCTCGCGGTGTTGGGGGATCGTATGCGTCGCGTGCTTTTCGTAGCGCTGGCCATCGGCTGCGTTTCGGCAACGGTTGGCCACGGTCAGTCGGACCGAGAGACGCGTCCCAACGTGGTGCTCGTCATCACGGACGACTTGGGTTGGGCCGATCTCGGCAGTTACGGCGCAACGGATATCCGGACGCCGAACCTCGACCGTCTTGCGGCCGAGGGCTTGAGGCTCACGGACTTCTACTCGAACGGCGTAACCTGTTCTCCCACGCGTGCTGGCCTCATTTCGGGGCGTTACCAGCAGCGGTATGGGATCGAAGCGCCGCTCCCGAACGCCGACCGTGCCGGTGACCGCGGCTTGGCGGCGACGGGTTACTCGCTGCCCCAGCTTCTCAAGAACCACGGTTACGCGACTGCGCTGATCGGCAAATGGCATTTAGGCTACGTCGAGGAGAAGAGTCCGAACGCGCATGGCTTCGACGATTTTTTTGGATTGAAGAGCGGCTATCACGATTACTACACGCATCACGACGGCGGCGGCCAGCCCGATCTTTGGGAGAACGACCATCCGGTCGAGAGTACGGGCTACACGACGGATCTCGTCACGCAGCGGGCTGCCCGGTTCATCGACGAGCACAAGAACGAGCCCTTCTTCCTGGACGTCGCCTACACGGCGCCGCATTGGCCCTACCAGGTCCCGGGCAATCCGTCCGTCGCGCCAGGCAACGCGCGGCACGTCATGCCGCAGGACCTTGAAACGAGCACACGTTCGGACTACGTCGCCATGGTGGAGCATCTCGACGAACAGATCGGCGAGCTTCTTGCGGTGATCGAGCGCGCCGGCATTGCCGAAGACACCATCGTCATCTTCACGAACGATAACGGCGGCGAATGGCTGTCGAGCAGTGCGCCGCTCTTCGGTCGAAAGTGGACGGTGTTCGAGGGCGGCATCCGCGTCCCAGCCATCGTGCGCTGGCCCGGACGGATTCCTGCGGGTAGCGTCTCCGACCAGGTGGGGATCACGATGGATCTCACGGCGTCTATTCTCGCGGTCACGGGTGCGACTGTGCCCGCTGAGACGCAGCTCGAGGGCGTCGATCTCTTCCCCGTCTGGGAGGGACGTGCGCCGCAAATCGAGCGGACGCTCTTTTGGCGCTCCGGCAGTGGTCCGGCCAAACAAACCGCCGTGCGCCGTGGAGACTGGAAGCTGATCGTCGACGGCTCGCACACGTATGTGTTCAACCTGCGCACGGATCTCGGCGAGCGCGACGATCTCGCGAAATGGCGGCAGGATGTTGCGCAGGAGCTGTACCCGTTGCTCACGAGCTGGGAAGCGTCGGTGGATGCCGATGCAAAAGCGCTTGACGCCGCGGCGCCAAGCGGCAGGCCGTGACCACGAAGCGCCTTTTCTTAGCTTGTAACTGAGACATCGACATGCGAAAAACAAACGCGATCTTATGTGTGCTCGCTGCTTCGGCATCCCTTGCGCTCGGCCACTCCGCGCGCGCGCAGACAACTTCGCAGTATCGATTGATCCCCCACGCTTCATGGGACTGCGGCATGCCGGATGGCATAGCGGGCCCGGAGGCGGGAGAGCTGGTTCTCGAGATCGAGATCCCACTCGAGCGCGCCATCGATGTCGGCCGGACGCAGTACGGCATGAGGCGCGTAGCGGTAGGGCTCGAAGGCTCCGTCAAAGGACCGAAGTTTTCGGGCGTGGTAGCGCTCGGCGCCCTCGATTTCGAGCTTACGCTCCCCAACGGCAGCATCGAAATCGAGCAAGCGTTCGTGCTGCAGGCGACGGATGGAAGCTACATCTACGTCCGAAACGCGGGCACGGGGCCGAACGCCCGTGACGTCAGGGTCGTCATGGATCTCGAGGCGCCAAGTGCGAGCGAGCACGCTTGGCTCAACTCCGGCAAGTTCGTCGCGCGGCGCGAGCTAAATGCGGTGGCGAAGACAATGCGGTTGGTTGTCTACGACGTCTCCAAAGTGGCTGTCGGCGCCGCGAACGACATCTCGATCGTCAAGCCGGCCGATGTCGCGGCGCAACCGTGGGGGTACCGCGTCAAGCAAGCCGGGGAGCAACAGGGCGAGATACTGATCACGGAAAACGTCACGCTCGGCCCGTCGCAGAGAGTCGGCGAGAGCAAACGCGGCAATCGCAATATCATCCCGATCACCGGCGGCACTGTCAGCGGCCGCATTACGGGGAAAGTGCTCATGGGCGGCGCCGACTATCAGATCCTTACGCCGCCCGCGACGATCGACGCGCATTACTTGTGGCAGACGGACGACGGCGAAACCATCATCGTGCGCAACGGCGGTTCGTTCGGTGGGCTCGTGCCAACGTTCGAAGCGCGAGTTGACGGTCCCTATGCTTACCTCAACACGGGCTCCTACCTGAGCTCGAATCCCGGCATGGGGCAAGGTGGTGTCGCGCTGGTGTTCTACGAGAGCGCGAGCGCTCGTTGAGCGCCCGCGCGCTCTCCCGTCGACGGCGCTTACTCGCCGGCCGGCGCCCCGGTGCCCGGCGACGTGATGAACAGCCGGCGGCCGTCGGGAAGAGTCACGTCTCGGCCATTGGCCGCGTTCGAGCCGTTGCGGTGGCGGTAACCGAAGACGACGACCTCCGTGCCCGCCGGAATCGATTCGCGCGTCATGCCGCGACGCACGAGCGTGTTGGGGCTGCCGGCTTCGATCATCCACTTCTCGACGACGCCGCCGTCGCGTGGCACGTCGAGGTGGATCCAGGCATGCGGATTGATCCATTCGACGCGCGTGATCGTTCCCTTCAGCGTGATCGGCTGATTCGCATCGAACTCCGTGGAGAACGCGTGATGTGCGCCTGCAGACGGAGCGCATATCAGCGACGCGCCGACGAGGATCACGATCGCCGCTCCGACAAAGCCAACGCATCTTCATCGACCGCTCTCCTGTGCGCGCCGCTCTTCCTCACGCATCGCCGACAGTATGCCGCGCATACCGTAGTTGCCTTCGTGACAGGCAAACTCGACGAGGTCGCCCCGCTGAGGATGCATGAAAATCTCGACGGTCCACGGCGCCGTGAACACCGGGTCGTGCACCGTGGCGCGATAGCGGATCTGCTCGGGTCCTGTGCGCGTGAAGCGCTCGACGACTCGAAACTCGTCGCTCATCACGGAATTCAGCATCTGCACGCCGTAGTAGTGCCGATGCGGTATCTGGTTCGTGGTCTCGACGACGAGGGTGTCGCCCTCGAACCGACCGCGCGAATCGCCCGTCCACTGCCGCACGCCCGCGGGCAAGTGCGGACGACCGTCGATCGGAATGATACGGACCTCGTGATTGAGCTCCGCCATGATCGTGACGTAGTCGGGCGTCTGCACGATGTAGTAGTTGTTGTTGTAAGGCTCCGGCAGCATCGGCGCATGGCCGCCGCCGAATCCGATGCAGCGCTCGGTGAGGTAGCGATCCTCGGGTGTGTCGGCCGGGTGCGCTGCCGCGTGTGCCAGGTTGCGCTCGTGCTCGCTTTGCGCGGCAGCCGTGAACGGCGGAACGCGCCCGTTCGCGGGCTCGACGATCAGCGACGTGCGCCGCGTCGGCACGATGTCGTTGCCGCGATCCATCCAGGCGTCGTTGTAGGATCCGACGTTGCCGGCGGACCTGTCCGCCTCGATGTTCGCGTCGCCGCTCTGTCGCCGCGATGCGCTGGCGCACGTAGGCTTTCGCCTCGTCCTCCGTGAAGAACTGCTTGTCGCCGAGCTCGGCCGGGCGCTGCAGCGGCGTCAGCGTCGCGTTGGACCACTTACCCTGCAGGTCGGGATCGCCCCACGGCGTGCGCGGTGCCTGCGCCTGAGCCGCCAAACCGAGAACGGCTGCCGGCAGCACGAACAAGAACAACCGACGTCGCTTCATCTCGCGCTCCTCGTCATTCTCGCGACTGTTTGTAGAGATCGCCGTACAGCAACTGCTCCGTGAACGGCACGCACTTGAACTCCATCAATTGCTGCTGAGGATTCGGGTTTCGCACGAGGCGAAAGCGCATCGTCCACGGGCGAGAGAAGGTTTGCGGGTCCTCGAGCGTCGCCGAGTAGTCGATGGCGTCTGGACCGGCGAACGTGTAGCGCTCGACGACCTTGAGCGCAGAGCTCGAATGATTGCCCGCTCGGTCGAGCCACGCCATGCCGTTGAAGCCGGATACTTCGACGACGAGCGTGTCGCCGTCCCAACGCGCGTTCGAGATACCCATCCAGCTATCGATCGCCGAAGGCTCGGTGCGCCGAGATTCACGATGCGCGCGGCGCCCGCGAACTGATACGTGATGAGCAGGTGATCGTCCGAGTGGAAGATCTGCAGCGGGTAGGGCATGTAATTGGCGCGCGGCACGCCGGGCAGGAAGCACTTCAGCTCGGGGTCTTCCTTGAAGCGGTTCTCGTAGTTGCGCCGTTGCTGCTCGGCGGCGGCGGGCAAGTACGGGATCATCGTCGCCATCGACGATGCCGTAACCCGGCGGCGTCGCGAGCAGCGCCCCGTACTCGGGCGGTCCGGCGCTCGCGCCGTGCGTCAAGACGTTCCAGTTGGCGGTCGTGTACGCCTGCCATACGCCGCTCAAATTCGGTTTGCCGTTGGCGAGCCGCGGGAAGTCGCCGGTGCGCGAACGCTGCTGTGCGCCGGCGCTCGCGGCGAGCAGGGCTCCGAGCGCAAGCAGTATCAGCGTAGATCGCTTCATCGCTCGATCTCTAGTTCTTCGCCGGCTCGATTCGCAGAATCGAGCCGTTCGGTGTGAGCCGTGCACTGCCGGGGCCCGACTGCTGGTCACGCTCGACCGCAAGATAGAGGTAGCCGTCCGGTCCTTGCCGCACGTCGCGCACGCGCGCATCGAGCCGCGTGAGCAGCGACTCTCGGCGCTCGGGCTGCGGCGGCGGCTGATTGAACGCGACGCGCAGCAACTGCTGGCCGCTCAACGCGCCGATGAAGTAATGGCCGCGCCACAGCGGGAATTGGTCGCCCGTGTAGATCATGAGGCTCGAGGGGCTGATCGCCGGCACCCAGAACATTTCGGGCATCTCCATGCCGGGCCGGAACCACGACTGCTCGGAAGCGAGGTGGCCCGTGTAGATCTTGCCGAGCGACACGAGCGGCCAGCCATAGTTGCGGCCCGGTACGAGCCGGTTCAGCTCGTCGCCGCCCATGGGCCCGATCTCGGTGGCCCAAAGCTCGCCGGTCTCGGGGTGCCACGCGAGCCCTTGTGCGTTGCGGTGGCCGTAGGTGTAGATCTCGGGTTTGGCGCCGGCGCGGCCGACGAACGGGTTGTCTGCCGGCGCCGTGCCGTCGTCGCGCAAGCGCAGCACTTTGCCGACGTGGCTGCCGAGATCTTGCGCGAGCATGCGGTAGCTCGCGTCATCCGTGACATTGCCCGCGTCGCGATCGCCGACCGTCAAGTAGATCATCCCGTCGGGACCGACCTCCGCGCGTCCGGCCGTCGCGCCCGTGCCCCATGCGTCGGCGACGAATACGTCCTCGACGCGCTCGAGCTTCGCGCCGTCGAAGCGACCGCGCGCGAGCGCAATCGTCGTGTCGCCGCCGTCGCGTTGCTTGACGTACGAGATGAAGAGCAGGCGGTTGCGTGCGAAGTCGGGATGCAGCACGACGGAGTTCATGCTGCGAGCGCGCAGCGTGTCGGTAGGCCAGCCGGGTATCGGCTTCGCATCGAGCTTGCCACCACGCACGATGCGCAGATCGCCCGGCAGCTCCGTCACGAGATAGTCGGTGCTGCCGGGGAGAAACGTCAGATGCCATGGCCGCACGAGCCCGTCAGCGACCGTGACGACGTGAATTCGCACCAGCTCGCCTGCGGGGCAGCCGCCGTGCTCGCCGCCGTTCGCCGAGCAGACGCCCGGTGTATAGGTATCGAACGTCCAGCTCGCGTTATCGTCCTGCGCGTGCGCAAGCGTCGCCGCACCAACTAGCGCTGCGGCGAGCATCGTCGATCGTAAGCGGAGCATCTCCCCCCTCCACATCGTGATCGGTTTACGCGGTGACCATAGGCCCGTCTACGAGACGGCGTCAACACGCAGCGCGTTGACTCGCCCGCGCCACGCACGTAGCGTTGCTGCGCAACGCGCGCGTGCTACGCGCGTTGCGCCTCCGGCAGAGTCACATCGCTACGATTACCGCCACACGGACGTGACAACGCGAGAGCCGACATGAGCGATCGTCACCCGCGTCCTGCGTTCATTAGTCTGGTGCTGATGATTCTAGCCTTAGCGCAAGGCTACGTGCCCGGCGAGACATCCGCGCAACCGAGTGCGCCGGCGGCGACTGCCGACACGCTCGTCTTCGATACCTGGGTGCCGGGGCCGTGCTCGCCGAACGGCCAGCCGCAGGGGCAGTGTCCGCCCGGCGACCTGTTCCGCGTGCGCCTCGTTGCCATCGCCGAAGGTCTCAAGAGCCCGCGTCACATGGCGTTCACGCCTGACGGAGATCTCTTGATCACCGAGCTTGCGGAGGCGCCGAGCACTGCCGCGACCGGCAATCAGGCGGTCCAGGGCCGCCAGGGACAGGTGCGCATCGTGCGCGGCGGCGCGCTGGCTCCGATGCCGCTCGCGGGCTGGCCGACGCCGAGCATCGAGGCCGGTGCGTTGCAGTCCGTGATCGTGCATCCGCAGTTTGCTGCGAACCGCTTCGTGTACCTCTACTACATCAAGAAGCGCGGCGACATGTTGACTCGCGCGCTCGCTCGCGCGCGGCTCGACGGCGACGCGCTGCTCGACGTGCAGGAGATCTTCGAGTCCGACTCTTGGATTCCCGGCGGGCCGATGGCGGGGCGCGCGGCCTTCGGCCCCGACGGCATGATCTATCTGACCGTGAACGACCATGTCGAGCACGACGGGCGCGACGGCGGCAACGAGCCGCTGCTTGCGCAGCAGCTCGACAACGACGTCGGCAAGGTCTTGCGCGTCCGCGACGACGGCGGCATTCCGGCCGACAACCCGTTCGTCGGGCGCGAGGGCGCGAATCCGCAAGTGTTCACGTACGGCCAGCGCAACGTGACGGACTTCGCCTGGCATCCCGAGACCGGCGAGCTCTGGACCACCGAGATCGCACCGATGGGCGGCGACGAGATCAACGTCCTGCATGCCGGTCAGAACTACGGGTGGCCGCTCGTGTCGCTCGGCAAGAACTACAACCGCAAGGAGCTGAGCGACAACCACTGGTTCCTTCCGGGCATGGAGATGCCCGTGATGTACTGGACTCCGTCGATCAGCCCGTCGACGCTCACGTGGTACACCGGCGACAAGCTCGCGCCGTGGAAAGGGCATCTCTTCGTCGGCGCACTCAACGGGCAAACGCTGCTGCGAGTGGCGTTCGATCAGCCCATGCCGCAGACGGAGCGGCGCGACTCGCTGTTCATGTCGCTCGGACGCCGTTGGCGGCACGTCGTGCAAGGGCCGGACGGCTATCTCTACGCGCTGACGGAGAAGCGCACGCTCGGCGGCCAACCGGACCCGAGCGACACGACGAGCGGCGTCGTGTTTCGCATCGAGCCGGCCGAG
>CAVQPJ010000012.1:0-4983 GCA_963714705.1 uncultured Gammaproteobacteria bacterium | reverse complement strand
TGGTGCCCGCTAGGCCGAGGCGCGATCCGACTTCTCGTTCTGTGAGCCTCCCGAATGCTCGCCGTGAACCCAAGAACGTCGAGATAAGCAACGACGGACGAGCGGGTCGTGGGGAACGCCGTCGGGAGTTGAGTACGCTTCCGAAATGGGACGGATTCGTCATGCTTGGAATTATGACTACTTCTGGTCATAATGTAGCGATGAAGACAGTCCGGATCGCAGAGCTGAAGTCCCGGCTCAGCGAATACCTCCGTAGGCCGAGGCGCGGAGCGCGACGGCCGCGCGCCTCAGTGCCACCCGCGGCACGAACCGAGCGCGAGCGAGGTGAGTGCCGGGAATGGAAATCGTGCCCGCTAAGCCGAGGCGCGAAGCGCCGACGGCGGCGTGCCTAAGTCCCACCCGCGGCACGAACCGAGCGCGAGCGAGTGTGGTGCCGGGGATGGGGATCGTGGCCGCTAAGCCGAGGCGCGACGCGCCGACGGCGGCGTGCCTGACTTCCACCCGCGGCACGAACCGAGCGCGAGCGAGGTGAGTGCCGGGGGTGGGAATCGAACCCACACGACCCTTGTGAGGTCTCGGGATTTTAAGTCCCGTGCGTCTGCCAATTTCGCCACCCCGGCACTACTGTCTACGTGTCGTTCACGCTTCCAGCTTCTCACTTCTCGGTTCGTGTTCAGGTTCGGTGCCCAGTTCGGAGTTCGTGGTTCGGGGTTCCGGAACACGGAACATCGAATCTCGAACGCAGAACCGAACCTGAACACGAACCGAGAACCGAGAACGTGGAAGTGTGAACGACGTGTTCCTGAACGACGTGTTCTACTTCAAGAAGCAACTGATTAGACCGTACCTGCAGAGCTTCGCTGAAGGACTTCGACATTTTGACGTCCAAATCAGTTAGGCTTGCTTCTACCACCTAGCTTTTCTGAGCCTGCCGCCCGGCCGAGCGAGCCCCAGCCTCATAAGAGCCCACCGAAGAGGAGGGCCTCCGATGGCGACCGCGGGCGATATCAACGAACAAGACGCCGTCGACCTGCTCCTGACGTACGCGTTCGATCTCCTCGCGCAGACAGAAGCGCAGCAGCGAAGCATCACGCGCACTCGCGTCAGACTTCAGAGCTACTCGGTGCACGTCAAGCACGCGGGGTTCCATGGCAGCGAGCGCCGAGAATGTTTCGAGGTCGTCGCTGGCACCGTGAGAGAGCTCGCCGACGCGCTCACGAACCAGGGAAGGCTCGTCGCCGACATGAGCCGCATGGTCACGGTGCTTCAAGGCAGGAAAACATGACGGTCCGGCCGCCGCCCCCCGTGGTTCTCCTGCTCAGCACGAACGGCGCTGCCCCAAGCCCCCTGCCGCTTACCCTCCTTATCGAGTCCGGATACGAAATCAGTGACCATCGCCACGCGTCCGACGGCCTGGTCGTCGCGCGAACGATCAAACCCGACGTGGTGCTCGTGGACGTTCCGGGTAAGGACGCGCCGGCGCTCGAGCTCTGCCGGAGTCTTCAGGCAGATCCGGACACCAAGGCGATCCCGATTATTGCGATCACCGGTGACCCGTCGATCGGACAGTTCATGATGACGCTCGGTGCGCGGGCATGCGATGCGACGACGCTGCATCTGGAGGTCACCAGGGTGCTGGCTGACCGAATCGCCCCCCCAGCCTGAACTCCGCCCCTCAGGCGCGGCCACGGCTCCATCTTCTGCTACTCTGCCCGTAGCAGACCCATGACGAACATCTTCATCAGCTATCGCCGCGACGATGCCGGTGGACATGCGGGGCGCTTGTCGGATCGGCTCGTGGCCCGGTTCGGGGCCGACCGCATCTTCGTGGACGTGGACGACATTCAGCCCGGCCAGAACTTCGAGCAGGCGATCGAGCAGACGCTCTCGCGATGCGACTGCCTGCTCGCGGTCGTCGGTCCGAGATGGCTCGAGTCGCTCAGGGCCCGCGCGGCCAAGCACGAAGATTTCGTGCGTCACGAGATTGCCGTCGCGCTCTCCCGAGGGATGACCGTCATCCCCGTGCTCGTCGGCGGCGCAAAGATGCCGGAGGCGGACGATCTTCCGCAGGAGCTGGCGCCGTTCGCACGATGTCAGGCTGTGGAGATCCGCGACAACCGGTTCGACGAAGATGCCGCGCAACTGGTGACATTCCTCGCCGGACCTGCGAACAGCGCGCCCCTCAGGATGCTTGGTGTGCACGTGAGTCGGCGTGCGCTCGTCTGGGCCATAACCACGTTGGTCGTCGCGACGGTCGGTGCAGGATGGTTTGCGCGAGCACACGCCCGGCCCGCGCGAGCCCTCCATCGACGGCGAGTGGGTCGCTGAGATGCAGAGGGCCGGGCAGCCACCGTACTCAATCCGTCTCACCCTCGCGCGCGCAGGCGACCGGCTCGACGGCCTCGTGCGCTATCCCACCGGCGACGGCCCGATCATCGACGGCCACTTCGAGGCCGGAATACTGACCTTCCGCACCGAGCACATCCCGCAATTTGAATCGGAGCCGGCCACTGTTCGCTTTCACGCCAAGCTCCTGGGCGACACGATCGAACTGACGCTCATGAATAACGCCGGCACCGCAACAGGTATCGCCAGACGCGCGGCCGCCGCGACAGGCGAGCGCGCGGCAAACCGCGTGGCATCGCGCACGCTTCCAAGCCTGGCGTACGGAACCTGGACGCTGCGAAACGCCCGTGATGAGCAGGGCAAGATCTGGAGCAACTCCGTGCTGCAGTTCACATCTCAGGACGAAGCGCCCGATGGTTTGCTCCTCCGCGGCCGCTTCACGTGGCGGCTCGACAACGTGCTGATGGGGACCGAGGAATTCACGGGACACTACGTCGAACGCACCCGACAGGTGATCCTCGAAGGGCGCCACGGTGTCCGATGCTGCCCACAGTGGCCCCGAGCGCCTGGCCGTGGGGTCGTATTCCGCGGTCCTGGGGCCAGACGAGCGAACGCTCGTGCAGGGGCGATGGGGATCGACCGCGCAGAACGACCCCGGTTTCGCCGGCGAGTGGGAAGCCGCACGCTGAGCGTCTGACGGAAACCGGCACCCGGCTGCGCACCCGGTGTACCATCTACCCTTTATTTCCCGGTAAAGGGCATTCATTCATGAGCTTGTGCTTTGCGCGCGATCGAGGGGAGTCCTCTGCTCGCTCGCGTCGTCCTCGCCGTCGCCAGTGACGCGCTCGGCACAACAGACGATCAACGCACGCGCCGATCAGCCACGCACCATGCCGGCGATGCGTCTCGCCGACGGCGAACACGTGGTCCTCGACGGCAACCTCGACGAAGCCTTCTGGGCGCGTGCGGTGCCGGCCGCCGACTTCGTCCAGATCGATCCCGACAACGGCAAGACCCGCCACCGAGCGCACCGAGGTCCGCATCGCTGTACGACGCCGACTCGCTCTACATGGGCGTGACGGCGTTCGATTCCGAGCCCGACAAGTGGCTCGGGTATCCAGCGGCGCCGCGACGAGTTCCTCGGCGGTCCGACGATCGGTTCATGTGGACGATCGACACCTTCCTCGACGCCGCGGTCGGGCTACTTCTTCGAGATGAACCCGTCGGGGCTCATGGCCGACGCGCTGATGAGCGTCAACGGCGACAACCGCCAGTGGGACGGCATCTGGGAAGGACGCGCGCATCACAACCGAGATCGGCTGGATGCTCGAGATCCGGATCCCGTTCCGCACGCTCAACTTCAACCCGAACAGCGACACGCTGGGGGATCAACTTCCAGCGCACGGTGCGGCGCAAGAACGAAGACAGCATCTGGATGGGATGGGCCCGCAACCAGGGGCTGCGCCGCATGACCAACGCCGGCCGCGTCACCGGCATCCACAACGTGACGCAGGGGCACGGCCTCGACATCAAGCCGTACGGCCTGTTCACGTCGGAAGCCTCACCCGGCCGCGGCCAGCGCACGCTCGACGGCAACGCCAGCGCCGGCGTCGATCTCTTCTACAACCCCACGCCCGTTCCTGCGGACCAACCTCACCATCAACACCGACTTCGCGCAAACAGAAGTCGATCAGCGACAGGTCAACCTCACCCGCTTCTCGCTCTTCTTTCCCGAGAAGCGCGACTTCTTCCTCGACGGCGCGACCTTCTTCGACTTCGGCAGCCCGATCAACGGCGACCTGCGCATCAACCCCTTCTTCAGCCGGCGGATCGGCCTGAGCGCCGCCGGCACGCCCGCAGAAGATCGACTTCGGCACCAAGATCACCGGCCAGCTGGGCGGTCAGGACGTCGGCATCGCTCCATGTGCGAACCGGCGACGACGAGGACGAAGGATGGTCGGAGAGGACTTCACCGTGGCGCGCGTCAAGCGGCGGCATGCTGCGCCAGTCGTACGTCGGCGCGATCTACACGAGGCGCGACGCGCGCGTCGCCGCTCCAGGCCGTCTCCGATGCCACGCCACACCAGCGGCCTCGACTTCGGCTGGCGACGTCGAGCTTTCTGGGAACCAGAATCTGGAGAGCACGGGATGGCTGATCTACGCGTCGCGGCCGGATGGTTCGAGCGGCAACGCGGCGTTCGGCGCGACGGTGAACTATCCCAAACGATCGCTGGAGCGCCCGGCTCGACGCCACCGAGGTGCAGGAGCATTTCGATCCCGAGCATGGGGTTCGTCACGCGACGCAACTACCGCCGGTACACGCCAACCCTCACGTTCTCACCCCGCCCCGACAACCATCCCTACGTCCGCCGCTTCACGTTCGGAGGCGGCGCCGACGTCCAGACCGATCTACGCAACGAGCTGTTGACGCGAGCGTTCGAAATCAACGTCATTGAAGTGAACTTCCATTCGCAGGAGACGGTCGCGTTTCAGGTGAATCCCACGCGCGAGCGGCTCGACGCGCCGTTCGCGATCTCCCGGAGCATCACGCTGCCTGTCGGCGCCGAGTACGAGTTCACGCGCTACCAGGCGCGGCTGCAGACGGCCAACCGCCGGACGCTGGCGTTCAATGGCCGG
>CAVQPJ010000011.1:0-41226 GCA_963714705.1 uncultured Gammaproteobacteria bacterium | reverse complement strand
CGGGGCCGGAACCTCGGGGCTCTCGATCCGCCAGCTGGGGACGTACTCGAGCAAGCGTGTGTATTACTTGATCCGCAATCGTTGGCTCTTCGTTCTCAAGAACTTCTCCGCACGCACGCTGGTCGTGATGGCTCCGCTTTTCTTGTTCTACGAGCTTTCGCAGCTCTTGATCGTCACCAAGAAGGGCTGGATTCGGCATTGGTGGCAAAGCCTGACGTGGATCGTGAGCAATTTGCCGAAAATTTTCGGCGACGCCGCCAATTTTCAGCGGCTCCGAACCGTCCGGACCGGCGGGTTTGGTCGACGAGCAGAATCCCGTTCGCCGCCAGCTACCGCGCGGCGCGATAGAGCGGCCGCCCTCGCGGTCCTCGACGCCATGATCATGTCTTATTGCGAAGTGGCAGGCCCGCTCATTCGAGCCACCCGTAAAGAGCGCCTAACGCGCCCTGTGACGCGCCACGGTGAGCGTCGCCGCAGAGCTGTTTGAATGCGAACGCCGCCGGACGAGGCGTCCCGTTGGTGCGTATGAGCAAATGGTTTCCGCGAGCCCGAAGCAGGGATTGCGCCCCTCGGCCCACTCATCGTCTCGTCGACGTCCAATAGAGATCGCCGGCGCCGGACACCAATGTCGTCCGCATTTCGCCCAGGCGCTCACGTGAGCGCGTCGAGACCGCTCGCGCAGACCTTCGTCTGACGTTGAAATACCGTTCTTCCGTCACCATGAGCGGCACGCCGTGCCAGCTCAGTCGCTGGGCGCCGCACCAGCAGGCCCGGCGCAAAATCTCCGGCCGGAGCGAAGTTGAAGTACGGACTCCCCGTCGTGGTCGCGAGTCGCTCGGTACAAACCAGGGCGCCGGCTCCGCTAGCTCCGCGCCGACGATGACCTGACATCGTCATCGTCGACGCCGATGTCGTCGAGCGCGTCACGCGGCCGACTGCCTCAGCGGCCTGAACCGCGCGTCGTTCGACACGAGTCTCGTAGACGGCTGCGGCCCTGTCGGCAATACCGTCACCGACGCGCACGATGTGCGGTACGGCTGCGCCAGCCCGCCATCGTCGAGCAGCAGATGGCAGGAGTCCGATACGCCGCCGTGCCCGCGACCATGTGCAGCCGCGCGCGGCGCCGCACGTCCAGACCGCGCCGCAGGGCGGCCGGTTGCC
This sequence comes from uncultured Gammaproteobacteria bacterium, assembly GCA_963714705.1. GTDB lineage: Bacteria > Pseudomonadota > Gammaproteobacteria > Steroidobacterales > Rariloculaceae > FEN-1219. The sequence goes on along the minus strand of CAVQPJ010000011.1, from coordinate 40,065 downwards.
GTCGACATAGGCGCGTGCTTGACGTCAACCATCAGCTCATCGACCGTAACCAAGAACCTGACATACTTCGCAGAGCCTCGTCGCCAGCGACTCGACCAACGTGCCGAACTGCTGACACAGTTCCTTCGTCCAACCGCCCTGGTGCCGAAGCCGACCAGGTTCGTAAAGTGGTGCAGCGTTACGACCGGTTCCAGCCCCGGGCGCCGCAAGGCCGCTATGACACGTGCATAGTGCTCGACTTCTGCCTCCTGCCACTCGCCCCGGCGCCGGTCGGATCCGGCTCCAGTCGATCGAGAGGCGATGACGTTGACCAGCGATTGCGCGAGATCGAGATCGCGCTCGTCAAGCTCGTCGTGACGGCAGGCATCTTCCGACCGGTGTGGTAGGCGGCCCGCTTGTTCGAGCTCCCACCAGTCGTTCCACCGATTGCCGCCTTCAACCTGGTGACTCGCAGTCGCGGCGCCCAAGAGGAAGCCTGCGGGAAACGTTGCCGGCGGGCGCAACGTCGATGAGCTCATCTAGGCGTGCCTTCATAGTGACGCGGCACATCGACCCCGAGCAGCGTCAGGATCGTCGGCGCGACGTCGAGGATATGTCCTCGTTCGAGGCTCGAGCCGGCTGCGATGCCGGCCCCGCGTTCGAGAACGAACGCGTTGGCCCTGTGGTTGCCCGTGTAAAACGGCGAGATGCCGTACGCCGGTGCGGCGCCGGTCACGGTGCCGATGGCAGGTGCCTCGATGGCATTCGAGATGCGCGCGTCCTCTCTCCAAGAGATCGTGGCGTCAGGAAGATCGGGACGCCGGGCGCCGGCGAACACTTCGTCCATGAGTGTCACGCGCTCGGCCGCGCGCCGCCCATTGGCTGGGTTCTTGAGCGTCTCGAGCGTCTCACGCAAGCCTCCCAGGAGCTCGGCACACTCGTCCCCGGAAGCAACGATGCCCAGGGGTTCCCGCCCCTGCAGGTTGACCCGGAAATACGCCTCGTTCGAGTTCGGGATGCAGAAGAGCCTCGAGCGCGACCAATCCGTGCCCGAATTAACCCACTTCATGCTGAGCTTGTAGCGCATCGAGCGCGGCATGCAGCGCGTCACCGACTGCCGAAGGCCCAGCGGAACAGCCTGGCGGAGGGCCGCGAGCAGCCCCTTCTTCGGTGCGGACGAGGACGGCGCCCGCCGCCGACACTGCCCGAGTAGAAATGACCGAGGCGGTGCAGCATCTCGGGCATGAGATGACAGCCGGAGTAGTTCGGACCCATGCCGTCACCCGAGGTGACGATCACAGTCGTGTCGTCGCCGACGGCTTCGAGTATGCCGCCGATGGCCGCATCGACGGCCGCGTACACGTCGCGGACGTAATTGACTCCGCTCACTCCGACGGGATGCGTCGGATACTCGGGATCGCCGATGTGCCAGAGGTAATGACCGGCCCCGTGAGGCTCGCCAAACGTCACGAACATCATGTCCCAGTCGTGCTCGCGCGTGAGCGCCTGGACGACACGTCCCTTGGTCTGGGCGCCCGCGATGAGTTGCTCCGCGAATCGCCGCGTGTCGTCAGGCACCTTCACCAGATTGCTGTGTTCGGGCGCGGGGTAGCGACCGAACCGCCGCTCGACCTCGCGCAGCATCCCACGCGGGGTAGACCCGGGCTCGCCAAACCACGTCCACGTGCCGTAGTCCACGACCTGCAGGCCCTTGAAGCCAGGCAGGAGGTAATCCATGAACGCATCGAAGACGATGCACTTGCGGCCGGCGTCGTCGAGGAACTTCCAGAATGGTGGTTGGGCGCACCACTCCGGCTCGGTCCGATGGATCGCCTGGTCGCCCTCACGGACCTGGTAGGCGTGGTACATGCCGTGCTGGCCGGGTGTCGTGCCGGTGTAGAGGGTCGGCCACGCCGAGACGTGCATCACCTCGGCGGTCGTGCCGAGGCGACCCGACACGCCTTCGCGACGCAATCGCGCGAACGTCGGCAGGTGTCCCTCTGCGGCCCACGCGTCGATGAGGTCGGCATCGGCGCTGTCGAGGCCGATCACCAGGACGCGTCGCTTGCGGCTTGCGGCCATGACCATCAACGCACCGGGTCCGCCACCGGGTTTGCGTAGACCTCCGGCAGCGCAACCGTTCGGCGCTCACGATCCGAGAGCTTGCCCGCTTCGACCATGGCAACCGTCCAGATGTTGTCCTCGCCGCGCGTCTCGGCCCGTGCGCCGCTCTTCACCGCATCGCGCAGGCTGTTCAACAGCGAAGTCGTACCGCCCTTCGGGTACGGTTTCTCGTCACCCGGCGGAACCTTGTCGTTGCGGATCGGGCGGAACCAACGACTGCTGCCAGGTCGCCACATGACGAACTTCCGATTGGTCCACAGCACGCCCTTCTCGCCCTCGATCCACAACGAGAACCCGTAGCGATGCGAAAGCAGCGTGCCGACGTACTGCGCCTGCATGTGGCCGAAATCGATGAGCGCCTCGGTGTTCGCGCCGTGCTTGTAGTCAGTCCAGGCGGGATTCCAGACGCGCGCGTTGACGCTCTGCGGATGCGCGCCGAAGAAACCCCTGAGGCTGTCGAAGTGGTGGGTCGCGATCTCCTGCAACTGGGGGTATTCGATCTGGCCAAACCAGGGTCCTTCGACACGGCTTGGCTGGTGCCGCCGATCGATCATGATCGCGTTGTCGATCACGCCGAGGAATTTCTCGTCCAGCAGGCGCTTGATCGTTCGCTCCGAGGGCCAGAACCGATAGTTCTCTGCCACGATCACCTGCCGCCCCACGAACGGGCCCGCTCGAGCACCCTTCGCCCCTCCTCCACTGTGACGGCCAGCGGCTTCTCGACCATGACCGTCAGCCCGGCATCGAGGCAACGAATGGAGACGTCCGCATGGGTGGCCGACGGAGTCACGACCAGCGCCGCGTCGGCCTTCAATGTGCGCAGTGCTGCGTCGATGTCGGGGAAACACGGCGCCTGCTCGCCAACGATGCCCTTGAGCTGCTTCACCGACCCCTCCGCTGGCTCGACAAAGCCGACACACTCGACGTCCGGATGCGCGGCAATGAACTGTGCCCAATGCCGTCCGCGGATGCCGGCGCCTATTTGCAGAATCTTAATCGTCACTGATGCAGGCTCCTGAATGATCTGGTAGATAAACCGCGCCGCGCGGAACGGGCAATTTTGGCAGAGCGGCGCGCCGCACGCATGCGTTCTCGCTGCGATCATTGAACATATGATGATTCGTTCGTCAGCAAGTCGGCGAGCCTCAAAGCCAGCGCTACGATCGTGAGCGTCGGATTGGCGTAGCCGGCGCACGGGAACACGGAACTGCCTGCTACGTACAGATTCGCGATTCCGTGGACTTTCCCGTTCGGATCGACCACGCCGTTCTTCGGCTCGAGACTCATGCGCGTCGTGCCCATGTGATGCGACGCGTCTGCGAACGCAACGTCACCGCTCGAGACCTCGAGCCGGCCTACACCAGAGGTTTCGAGACGCCGCGCCAGCCGCTCTTGTAGGCGTAGGATCGACTCAACGACTTCGGCGCCGATTCGCCAATGTAGCTGCGCCCGGTTGGCTCCGAGCGCGTCGACATCGCGCGACAGACGCACTCGGCTCTCGGGATCCGGCGGTTGCTCGCAGAAATAGACGACGACAAACGAGCTCGGGGCCGCAGGGCGGGGTAGAAGGTCGCGCGCCGCGACATACGCTCGGTACAACGCGTGCGGCATGAGCTCCTTGGGGCTCAGCAGGTAGATCATTTCCGGTAGATCTCTGAGCCGCATGCGCTCGAGGTCGAAACGGCTGCCGGCGTGGCCCTTGCGCAGCAGAACCTTCATCGCCTGAACGGCCGCTTGGTAGCTGTTCGTAGCGTAACCGGACGACAACGCTTCGAACGTGGCGTAGTGATTCAGCAGGCCGTCCTGCCGCTGCGTTTCCGGCGAGAGGCCCATGCCGACCTGGAACTTCCGTCCGCAACGGGGCGGCCCCGCAACATCGCGAGTTGCTTGCCTGCCGCGATGTGGACCTTGCCGAATACCGCGCGTGGATGATCCATGAAGAATCGTCCGACCAGCCCGTGGTCGTTGCCGACGCCCTCGGGTCGAAGATCTCGCGATGCCAGCAGGAGTCGCGCGTTCTCGATTCCGCCGCATGCCAAGACATAAGTCCGTGCGCGGACGTCGAGCCTGCGACCCGTCGACATTCCGACTTTCAACGACCGGACGCGGCGGCCGGTCTCGTCGAGCTCGATCGCCACTGCGGACGAGTGCAGCAGCACTCGTGCGGTGCGCGACGATCGAAGCTCGGAACGATACGCGGCGCCGAACCGTTTGGGTCTCGTGGCCCAGCGCGAGATCGTCGGCACGAGGCCGTCGCCGGCGAACAGCACACGCTCGTCCGGCGAGAAACGCTGCTCGAGGTACGACGAGTCGATGCGGTCGAGCGCCGGCAAGCCGAGTATGCGGGCGGCACGCGGATAATGTCGTGCAACGTCGTCGTAACGCAGTGGCCAGCCGCTGTGCGGCACCCAGAGCGCGGCTCGAAATCGCTCGGATCGAGCGTCATGCTGCGTCCAGCCCACAGGTTGCAGCTGCCGCCGAAGTAACGCACTCGGGACATGTAGCCCGCACGCTGTGCGTAACCCGTCGATTCGAGGTCGTACAGCGACTGCGTAAGCGCGTCGAGGCTTAAGCCCCCGCTCTCGAGCAGCACGACATCGCGACCGGTGCGCCCGAGCTCGGTCGCGAGCGTGATCCCGGCCGCGCCGGCGCCTACGATGCAGATGTCAGTCTCGACGGCCTGCCCTGCGGGCCACTCGCGACCATCGATGATGCTCACGTTCGATTTTTTCTCAGGTTAAGATCGCGCGCGGTGGACGACATTAACGAGCATTCTATCGGCATGACGCATGTGTTTCCTTTGCGCCGCGTGAATTGAGGTCATGAAGCGGCTATCGATCTGTTATGTCGTGCCCGGCCACGACCTATTGTCCACCGTCGGCCCGTCACGCAACGTGTTGAATCTTGCCTCTGCGCTCAGTCAATGGGCCGACGTCACGGTGGCGTTCCGGCGTTTGGCCGAGAAGCACGCACCGCGGAACGTGAAATTGTTGGAGATTCAACCGGGCGGTGTCGTCTCCACGGTTGACGACACGGCGACCCGTGGTATCGGTTACGGCGACTTCCTGCGTTATCTGCTCGATTTGCGGGCTTTCGCCAAGCGAGAGCTCGGCAGCTTCGACGTGGTGCTCGAGAAGAGCTGGTTGCTCTCGGGTTGTGTCTCGGCGTTCTGCCGCAGCCGCGGACAGCTCGGTGTGCCGGTGGAGAACATCGTCGCGAATCCCGTTTACGCCGCGCGGCGCCGGCTCAGCAAGCGTGCGCGCGTGGCGGCGGGGCGGTGGCTCGCCGGACGTGCACTGCGAGGCGCGCCGCTCATCATCGCGGAAACCGAGTTTCTTGAAGAGGAAATTGCGCAATTCTGGCGGGTCGCGTCCGAGCGCATCGCGGTCGTCGATCTAGGTGTTGACCGCGAGCTGTTCGTCCGATCGAGCAGGCCGCTGCGCGCCACGACCTAAGTCTAGAAGCCGGCAAGACAGTGCTCATGTACGTGGGGGTGCTGGACTACACTCACGACCTCGAGCCAGTCATGCGCGCGCTCGGAAAACGCCGCGACCCGAGCATCGAGTTGCACATCGTCGGCAACGGTGAGCGCGCCGACGAATACCGAGCCATTGCGGACGCCGAGCGAGTGGCCGCCGTTTTCCATGGCAGTGTGCCGCACCGCAAGGTGCCCATGTACATTGCCGCAGCAGATCCGTGCCTCGCGCCGTATAACCCGGCAGCTTTTTCCTCGGGCGAGCTCGGCTACTCTACGATGAAGATTCCGGAGTACCTCAGCATGGGTCGTGCCGTGGTGAGCGTGCCGAGCGGGCGTATCCGTTCGCTCGTGACTTCAGGCGTCAACGGATTTCTCTTCGACAACTCGTTGGAACGTTGGCAAGAGCTACTTGCGTCGCTGCCGTCCAGGGAGCGCCTGCGAGCCATGGGCGAAGCCGCGGCCAGCGTCAAGTTGACGAGTTGGGACGACACGGCTCGCGCGTATCTCGATCTCTGCCGACGCGAGCTCGACTCGAGCGCCTGATCAGGCGGTCAGCTGTTGCGACCCGCACACACGGCGGCAGGTTGATGTCGCCGCCTAGTTGACAAAATACCACGTTGATTATTGCTTTACGCGGACACAACGGGGGATCATGTTTTTTCGGCCGCGCCGCAGCAAAAGAGCAAAATGATCAAAACCCAGACTGCCCGCACCCGCGTCGGCAGCCTACATCACGACACTGCGGCGAGCGCTGGTGCCGCGGTCGGCCACACCGATGCGCAGCGTTGCAACGCGGATCTTTCGAGCCTCATCGACGCCGACGGCCGTATCGCCCTGAGCTTTGAGCCGGGGCATGAACGTCGCGCGTTGATCGGCTGATCCATGCTCGCGGACGTACTGGCGCAGCGCGTGCGGCTCGTCGGTAGTCAGTCATCGACGGCGTTGCTCACCTTGCATGTCGGCGACCACCCTCCGAGTTTCCCGGGTTCGTCGCCGGTGCTCCACCTGCCGTCGCCTGCGGCTGCAGCAGATACTTACATCCGTTTTACCGAGAAACCGTGGTCGGTCTGTTCTCCAGTTCGCGTGCCGGGGCTGGGCTTCGCTCCGCCCGCGAGCGGCGTGCCGGTCATCGAAAGCGATCGCGGACCGATTCTTTCGCGCGCCGGCAACGTCTGGACGCTGAACGCCGATTTGACTGGCGTGTTCGGACGCGAGGTCGTGCGACATTCGACCGCCGACACGGACATGCAAGCGATGCTCGCCGCGCAATTGTCGATCCGCGCCGTGGTCGATTGCATGGGCCTTCTGCCCACCAAGACTCGTGCGCTGTCGCTCATAACCGTCGACGCGGAAGATCAGCAGCGGTACTTCCTGAACCGCGAGGGCGTCTGCTCGAACATCCGGGGTCAACCGACCGACGACATGCAGTTTGCGCGCGCGTGCCGCACGATCATGGATCGATGCGAGGCGCTCGATCTCAAGGCGATCTTCATGGTTACCGGCGACGAGCTCGACCCCTCGTTCACGGATGCATTCGGCGACGCGCTCGTCGGGCTCGATGACAACAAACGTGTACTGCAAGAGATCGGTGCGCGCGGCCATGACGTCGCGTGCCACGGTTTTGATCACGAGAAGTGGTTGAGCAAAGGGCGCAGCGCGATCGCGCCGATGAGCACCTGGCAGAAGCTGCGTTACTTCTTCGAGACGAGCGGTGATCTGCGCACGCTGTTCGGGCTCGCGCGATTCCTCGCGCAGCACCGCGCTGCGCTCCGCCGCGCGCGCCGTGCGAAGCGCGAACGAGAGCGCGGTGACGTCGAACCGTTCACCTACGCAGAGATCAAGCGTGATCTCGAGGCGTGGATGGAGCTGGTGGGCTTCGACGCGCCGCGACTCTTGATCCGTTACCCCGGCTACGTTCGCGCGGCGGACACGTTGGCGTGCCTCGACGACCGATTTTTAGGTGCGGTCGACAGCTCGGATCTCTACGAGATCGAGACGGCGCTGCCCGCGTTCCCGTATCGGCTCATCGCGGAGCGGCATGGCCAACTGCGGCGCACGAACGTTACCGAGATCCCGTGCGTGTGGATCGACAAGCTCTTGCGTACGCGCGACCAGCGTAAGCTCGATGGGGAGCTCCGCGCGGCTCGACATGCTCGCGACGTTTCCGGGAAGCGTCATGAGCTTCGTGACGCACACGAAGGTGCTTGGCGCCGCGTGGGGACACTCGCCACGTCTATCTACATTCCGCCATGGATCGTCCAGACAATGGCCTTACCGATCGTCGAAGAAAGCTGGAATCGTTTTGGACGGTTCTTGCGTGAACGTACCCAAAGCGCGAACTGGCGCGACTTGCAGCACGCGTTGTTCGGGGTGGGTGCGTGACCGCTCGGCCCTTCACCGTCGCCATGGTCGCGGCCATGCCTTATCCGATGGCCAAAGCCTCCTGCATCCGAGTCGGCCACATCGTGCGATCGCTCGTCGACAGCACGACGACGTCAGCGTCAAGGTGTTCGCCTATCACGGCAGCGAGTCGCCGGCCGCCCAACGCGCGTCGACTTTCGGTTGGTCGGCGGCTTCGATGCCGACAAGGCGCGCTATTACTCATGGTCGAACAAGCTGCTGTCCGACGCCAAGCTGGTCCGGGCATTGTGCAAAGAGCGGCGCGCGATCGACATCATCCACTGCCACACGATCGAGGGCTTGGGTATCGCACTCGCGTTCAAGCTCGTGACGGGGAGTCGTGCTCCGGTTTGCGTCGACGTCCATGGGCCGATCGTCGATGAGTTGGTCCATTACCGGTTGATCCCCAACTGGCGGCCCCTGGTTCGCGCCGCCGCTGCGCTTCGAGCGTGCCATGCTGCGCAGGGTGGGGCGTGCCTTCGTCTCCAACGAGGGGTTGAAGCGGTACCTCGACGGCCGGATGGATCCTGCTCGCGTGAGCGTTGTCTTCGACTACGTCGATCTGAACATGTTCGGGGCGCATCGCCTGGATCAGGCGCGCGTGGCGCAGCTCCGCGATCGATACAAGGCCAACGGCGAGAAGCTGATCACGTTTCTCGGTATGTTCAAGGATTATCAGGGGGGCGACTATCTGCTGAAGGCGTTCGCGCGGTTGGCGCCGCAATACCCCCACGCCCGATTACTCCTGGTGGGGGACGGGCCGTGCCGCGCGCAGTACGACGAGATCATTCGCGACGCGGGGATCGCGGACCGTGTCGTGCTACCCGGCCTGGTTCCGCATCGCGATGTCGTCAACTGGTTGCACGTGTCCGATGTCGTTGTCTCGCCGCGTGTCGATAACGAAATCACTAGAGCCGGTTTCGTTTCACAGCTCCCCGAATACATGGCGATGAACAAGCTTACGGTGGCCACTGCCGTTAGCGGCTGCGCCTACCTGCTGCGCAACGGTGCCGGCATTCTTGTCGAGCCCAATGACGTCGAGGCGCTCCGAAGCGGGTTGGAACGCGCATTGAACCTTCTGCCGCGGCCGCGGCCGAGATCACTGCAAGGGCTCGCGAGAACGTGGGCCAGTTCACCTGGCAACAGGGAATCGGCGAGGTATATAGGGTTTATCGCGCATTGCTCATGCGGCTGGACGGGAAAGATGTCGTTGCGAATTCTGACAGTCGTCATCGGGACCCGGCCTGAAGCCATCAAGATGGCGCCGTTGATACGGCGCCTTGCTGCCGATGCTCGTTTCGAGCCGCGTGTGTGCGTGACCGGTCAGCACAGGCAGATGCTCGATGCTGCTTTGGCGATGTTCGAAATTCGACCGGACTTCGATCTCAACATCATGCGGGCCAACCAGCAACTGACGGACATCGCTGCCGCAACGCTGACTGGGGTGGCTAAAGTCATCGATGAATTCAAGCCGGACCGCGTGCTGGTTCAGGCGACACGACCACGACGATGGCGGCCTCGATTGCGGCGTTTTACAAGCACGTGCCCGTCGGTCACGTCGAAGCGGGGTTGCGGACAGGGGACATGTCGGCACCCTTTCCGGAGGAGGGTAATCGCAAGCTCACCACGCAGCTCGCGGACCTGCATTTCGCGCCGACGGAGCGGTCGCGACAGAACCTACTGGCGGAAGGTGTCAGCGATACCGCGATATTCGTCACCGGGAATACCGTGATCGATGCGCTGATGATGACGGTGAAGCGGCTAGGAGACGATGCAGGGATGCGTGCGGAGATCGAAGCGCGCTTCTCCTGGCTGGATGCAAGCCGGCGTCTGATCCGTGCATCACCGGCCATCGCCGCGAGAACTTTGGCGATGGGTTCGAACGAGTCTGCCGCGCGCTCGTCGCGTTGGCCCAGCGCTTTCCTGACGTGCAACTTCTCTATCCCGTCCACCTCAATCCGAACGTGCGCGAGCCGGTGTTCCGAATCTTGAGCTCTACGCCGAACATCCGGCTCATCGAGCCCGTCGACTATCTGCCGTTCGTGTTTCTGATGAACCGGTCGACGCTCATCATTTCCGACTCGGGCGGTGTGCAGGAGGAGGCGCCTGCGCTCGGCAAGCCCGTCCTCGTCATGCGGGAAGTGACGGAGCGGCCTGAAGCTGTCGAGGCTGGCACGGTCCGGCTAGTCGGCACGGATGAACAGCTGATAGTGACCGAGGCGTCTCGCCTGCTCGAGGATACCGTCGCGTACGAAACGATGAGCCGCGCCATAAGCCCCTACGGCGATGGTCACGCGTGCGAACGGATCGAAGCCGCGCTGGTTGCACGACACGCGCAACGCGCCGGCGCGGGGCATCGAGTCCCGGGTCAACTCGGCTTCGTGCAGAAGTAGTACACCCACTTGGAGTCGGTCGTGGCCACTTCCTCCTCGTCGAGCGGCGCGCCTCTCGAGAGCTCGAGCGCTCGTTCCACTTTGAAGTAGGGGCGCAGTTGCTCGACTTGAGCCTCGGGCTTGATGTAGTACGGTTCGTACGCGAACCGGTACGAGCCGTCGTGGACCGTGCAGAACGGCGCAGCGATAGCGCGCTTGATCTTCGCTGGGGAATTGTAGATGTAGTTCAGCTTCGCCCAGGTCTTCAGTCCGCGGACCAGATTCCACGGGGTGCAGCGTCAAGTGCCGCGATAGCGACATGCGGCTGCGGCAATGCGCGAGTGTTGTGAGCCGAGAAGATGAAGGCGCCGCCCGGTTTCAGGACTCGTGAGATCTCTCGGAACGCGGCGAGCCGGCCTTCGGCCCCGATGCAGTCAATGCCGTTGTAGCTGAACATCACGACATCGAATTCGCCGTCGCGGAACTGCGGCATGCTCGTGGCATCTGAGAGCTGAAAGCTCACATTCTCCGGCCAGTTCGCGAACCGCCTGCGGCACGCCGCGAGCATGACTTCGCTGTTATCTGTGCCGACGTATCGCCTGCACAGTTTCCCGAAATGGACCGTCGTGCGCCCGCCGCCGACGCCGATATCGAGCATATCCATGTTGTGAAGGTCGCGAATGAGCGCCCCCAATATCGTTTCCTCGGGTGGTTGTAAATGGGACTCCCGCGCGTAATCGTCGACAACCCCCGGCCGACTCCATACTTCGTATTGATTCATCCCATGTTGCCTATTGTTATTGTTAGAGGCATCGCGACACCCGGGGTTACCGTAGCGTCTCGGATTTTATTATCGACAAGCTGCGTCAATCGCGGGTTCCGAATGACGGAGCGCGCCTCGTCCCCAAAGACTATATTAGCACCTCGTTCCAACACCAACGGCAACGCCACTCACAGTGCCGATTCCCGCGCGGCACTGGTGGCAGACGCCTAAGTCACCGGCTCTGGCTGGCGGCCAATCATTTGCATGGCAGCGACGATCGTACACGACGAATTCCGTTACCAAGTGGTCAAGAGAATGGTTTGCGATGTGGAGCGCAACTACGCGCGACCCGTTCTTGCATCCCACTTGGCACCGCGTGTTCGTCGAAACCGCGCCTGCCGGATTGCGGCCCGAGCTGATTGGCGTCTGGGCGGACGGCCAGCTCGTGGGATTGCTGCCGATGCGCCGCGATCCCGACAAAGTCTTGCGGTTCTTGACGTCGCCGCGCAGCGACTACGAGGACGCGCTGGCGTTGCCGAATCATCGCGACGCCGTGCTTGCCTGCATGACCGATCATCTCGCGCGCGAGCGCTTCGATCTCGCGGAGATGCCTCGAGGATTCGCCACTTGCCGACGCCCTTCGCGCACGCGGCATCACCGAGCGACCCGGCTCGCCGTGCCCCGGCATCCGGCTGACGCCGGAGACCGCACACGACGTGACGCACCGAAAGAGTGTCGTGCGTCACGAGCGCAAGCTCGCTCGGAGAGGAGCGCTGACCCTCGAGCGCGTGAAGCCCGAGGAGACGGCGCCGCGCTCGAGGGAATGTTCGATCAACACATCGCGCGCCGGCTCGCGGCTGGCGACGACAGCGCGTTTCTCGACGAAGATAGCCGTGAATTTTACAAAAGACTAGCGGCTTGTCCGGACTTCGCCGAGTTCGGCTGCTTCGATGTGCTCAAGGTAGGTGACCGCTGCGTCGCGTATCACTTCGGTCTGTTCGACGCCTCGAACTTCATTTGGTACAAGCCGACGTTCGACATGAACCTGCAGCACGAGGGGCCCGGCGAGGTGCTGTTCAAAGCGTTGGTCGAGCAAGCGACTGGCTCGGGGTCGCTCCTACTTCGATTTTTCTCGCGGCGACGAGCCATTCAAGCTGCGCTTCGCGAACGTGCAACGCCGCAATCGTCGCTTACGTCACCGGCTGCCCATTCCTCAGGCGGTGGCGAGGCGGCTTCGTGCCGAAACGAATCGACTCGTCGGCACCGTATCTCGGACCTGGACACGCCTCGCACCGAAGGCTCCTGCCCCGCAATCCGAGCCAACTGCGATTCTCGTGGCTCCGCCCGAGAATTTGGCTTTGCCGGCAGAGTACGCATTCGACTTCGCGCCGATCGACCTCATCGCTTTCGCCAAGCTTCGTTCCGTGCGGCCGGACTACATAACGTCCGAGCGGATGCGCCTGGCTGTCGAGCGTGCGCGCGGCGGAGACCGTCTGTTGATCGTCCGAGAGGTGGGACGAGGGGCGCCCGTGCATTTTGCGTGGCTCAGAACGGAAGGCGCCATAACGGCACCGGAGGGCGCTACGCGGCCTTTGGCCGGCGCGGCCGAGCGTCACCATGTGGTGTACGAGCAATGGACAGCCCCCGAAGCGTACGAGCGGCAGATCCCGCTCTGGGCCGTGCGCTACCTTGCCTGGCAAGGTCAGAAAGAAGGGCTCCCAGTCTGGGTGCGCTCCCTAGAGGGTCGCCCCGCCGCTGCGATCAAGGACGCCGCGGTCGCCTAGCGCAAACTCGCAAGGTCGTGAGTCTGCTGCATTTTTTTTTGCATAATGTCGGTGTCCGGCATCCGGGCGAGAAAAACGGCAGAATGCGCACGGAACCGAAAAAGAAGAGCACGCTTGATGCTACCGATGCGTTCCGACGCCGGCCGGCACCTCCGGGTCGGCTTGCTCCTGGATGGCTTGGTCGTGCCGGCCTGGGTCCGGCTCATGATCGAGCGCGTTCGCGCGACCGGATGCGCCAGCATCGTGCTCGTAGTCGTCGGCGCGACTGACAAAGACTTCCGCAGCGACCCCGCGCGGTTTCGCTGCGAAAACGCGTCGGGTGCTGGAGCAATGGGCTGTCGAGCCCGCGGTTCGCGCGGGAGATGCGTTCGAGCAATTCGACGTCTCGAGGGAGTTGGCCGGTGTAACTGTCCTGCAAGCCGCGCGGCGCGGCGCGGGCGATTCGACCGCGGAGTACGACGCGGCCGAGCGCGACGAGATCGAAGCGTACAATTTGGACTTGCTCGTAGACTTCGGGTCCGTGCGGCTCGGCGGCGGAATACTGAGTGCCGCCCGTCATGGCGTGTGGTCGTACACGAATGTAGACGCGCTCGCGGGGTTCTGGGAGTTCGCGGAAGGGCGCCCGGAGATTCGAACCTCGCTCGAGCTCGTGACCGCTGCGGGTGCCAGGACCCTCTACGAGTCTGCTTCGTCTATCGAGCGTACGTCCGGCTCGACGAGCCGAAATCGTGCCTACTGGAAAGCTGCATCGTTCGTCCCGCGCGCGATCGAAGCGTTGTACCGCGAAGGCGCGGAAGCGTTCACGCGCCGAACCGCGGCGCTACCATCGGCTCTACCTGCCGATCGTCGTCGCCCGGGTATCGCGAAACTCGCTGCCGTCGCGGGCACGCGTTTTGTCGAGCAACGACGCTCGCGGATGCTGCGCCGGTTGTCGCGTGAGCAGTGGATTCTTGCTCTATGCGTTTGGTGCGACGCCGCCCGAGGACTATCGCTCCTTCAAGCCGCTCGTTCCGCCGCGCGATCGCTTCTGGGCAGACCCGCACATCGTGATGCGCGACGGTCGGCACTATGTTTTTCTCGAGGAGTATCTTTACGCGACGGACCGCGCACATCTCTCCGTGCTGACGCTCGATGCTAGTGGGTTGCTCGAGCCGCCCGTGCCGATCATCGAGCGGCCGTACCACCTATCCTATCCGCACGTCTTCAGTTGGCGCGGCGAGTACTACCTGGTTCCCGAGAGCAAACAAAATCGCACCATCGAGGTCTACCGTTGCACGGAGTTCCCGTATCGCTGGGAGCTTGCCACGGTGCTGATGGACAACGTCGCAGCGGTCGATGCGACCCTGCTCGAGCACGGCGGCCGCTGGTGGCTGTTCGCGAACATGGTGGAGAACGCAGGGGCGTCGTCGTGGGACGAGCTGTTCTTGTTCTCCGCGGACTCGCCGTTGAGTCGGCACTGGACTCCGCATCCTTTGAATCCCATCGTATCGGACGTCAAGCGTGCACGCCCGGCGGGCCCCATCTTCACGCGTGACGGCCGGCTCTTTCGGCCTTCGCAAAACAGCGCGTACCGTTACGGCCACAGCTTCAACATCAACGAGATCACCGAGCTGACACCCACGGCCTATCAAGAGCGGCTAGTCGAGACCGTAGAGCCGAACTGGGACCCTAGTATCTTCGCCACGCACACGTTCGCCTCCGAGCACGGCCTGACGGTCATCGATGGCATGAAGCGGTTCTGGCGTTGGCCGCTCCGCCGCTACGGCAGCGGCTTACGGCCGACGAAATATGCGCCGCACGCGAGCGGCGAGCGCGTCCAATAGCTGATGCCGCACGCTACTTCATCGAATTTCGCCATCCACAGACGCAAGCCGTCCGGTGTGACGCGCCAGTAGTCCTTCGGTGCTTCGTGATACGGGTATGTCATCGGCACCTCGACCCACGCAGCTCCACCGGGTTTGAGGACGCGCAGGAATTCGGCAATGGCCAAGGTCGGCTCGGGAACGTGCTCGAGTATCGCGTTGCAGTAAATCGCGTCGAACGTGTCGGTGGCAAAGTGCAAAGCGTTGATGTCGTCGTGGAAATCGATGAAGGGGCGGTGGTCGTATTTGTCGACGCTGACCCAATTGGGGCCGAACTTGCCGTTTTCCCCGTCGAAGACGCCGATCTGAAGGCACTTTCTGCCGCTCAAGTTCGCCTCGTCGAAGAAAGTCGCGCGCCACTTGCTCTTGCCGCTTGCTTCGAATGCCCTCCGTGCTTGACGCTCCGCGAGCTCGTAGCGCAAGACGTAATAGACAGTCGGCAAGAGTGTTTCGAGCGACCGAAAAACTCGCCGCGCGGCGCGCTTGAGGGGCGATTTCGGGCCTTTGCTGCCCGGCCCATAGTCCATTTTGTCTCCTAGGCGAGTACTCAGTGGTCATTCAAAATATGCTGAGTCGGTAGTGCGAGTAAAGCAGCCGGACGGCTCGCGACGAGCGCGCAATAGCGCCTGGTGCTACGCGAGGCTGATAGGTATCGTGTTGGATGATCGGCAGAAGATTGCGGCGCGGCATCGTCGCGTTCGTTGGATTTGACATTGTCGCGACCCGTCAGACCTAAGTTGGTTCTCGTCTGTACCCCGGATCTGCGGCAGGGGGGCGGCGTGACGAACTACTACCGAACCTTGCGTCTCGATGACATCGAGGGCATAGAGTACTTCGCGATCAACCGCGACGGTACGCGCTCGATCGTTTCGAAAGCGTGGCACGGCCTGCTCATCGTCGGCTCTTTCTTAAGAAAGGCCCGCAGATACTCGTTGATCCATCTCAACCCTTCGCTCAATCGCAAGTCCTACTACCGTGACCTCGTGCTGGTGTGGTTGGCGAGGCTCGTCGGTGCTCGCACGCTCGTTTTTTTTCGGGGTTGGGACGAACGCTTCGAGGCTCGGATCAGTGCCAGCCGCTTGCAGCGCGCATTATTCCGCTGCACTTACGGTCGTGCGACGGCGTATGTCGTTCTCGGCGACTATTTCAAACGGCGCCTGTTGGCGCTGGGCGTCTCTGCCACCAAGCCCGTCCATGTCGAAACAACCGTTGCAACGAGCGAAGGTGCCGAAGAGCTCGACGTAGAAGCCAAAATTGCGAGCACGGCGAGCGGGTTCCGCGTGCTGTTCCTCTCGCGCATTCTTCGTGAGAAGGGCTTATACATCGCCATCGATGCATTTGCTTCTCTCCAGCGTGGGCAACGCGGCCAGCCGATGTCTCTACACGTCGCAGGTTCGGGGCCGGAGCTCGAAGCGGCTCGCGCTTACGTCGAGAACAAGGGCGTCCCGGACGTGGTCTTCGAAGGCGAAGTCGTGGCTGCGCGTAAGGCCGAGTTGCTCCGTCGTTGTCACGTCATGCTGTTTCCGACATTTCACGGCGAGGGTTTGCCGAACTGCATCCTGGAAGGAATGCTGTTTGGGTTGTCCATCGTGACGCGGCCTGTTGCGGCCATTCCCGAGATCGTTCAGCACGGGGTCAACGGATTGCTCCTTGACTCATTGGACGCGGAACAGTTCGCGGACGCGCTCCGCCAACTAGTGCACGATCCTGAGATGCTGCACAGAATGGCCGTTGCTAACCGCGAAGTGGCGATGCGGCGCTTCACTCCCGACGTCGTACGCAACCGGTTGAGAGCAATCTATGCAGCGATGGTGCCTGGCGCATGTGCGGCATAGCGGGTTTGCTGCGAACGTCGGGGTTGCTGCCAACGGATTCGGCGACCGTGACGGACATGACCAACTCCCTCGCGCACCGCGGCCCGGACGGCAGCGGGCAGTACGTCGGGGAGGGCGTGGTTCTCGGGCATCGCCGTCTCTCCATCATTGATTTGGCCACTGGCGATCAGCCGTTCGTGAGCGCCGATCGCGGGCTCGCGCTCGTCTACAACGGCGAGCTCTATAACTACCTCGAGATTCGGGCGGAGCTCAAAGCGCTCGGCCGCACGTTTCGCACGGCGTCCGACACGGAAGTGATCCTCCAGTCCTACGCGCAATGGGGCACAGATTGCCTCGCCAAGTTCAACGGAATGTGGGCATTCGCGCTTTGGGATGCGCGGACGCGGTCGCTGTTTTGCGCGCGTGATCGACTTGGCGAGAAGCCGTTCTTCTACGCCGAACACGCCGGTGCGCTGGTGTTCGGCTCGGAGATCAAAGCGCTGTTTGCCGCAGGTCAGGCGCGGGACGTCGACGAAGAGATTCTCGACGCGATGCTGTGCTTTGGATATTTGCCGGCTCCTTACACGGCATACAAAGGCGTGCGCAAGCTGCCGGCGGGATGTTTCTTGGTCGCGTCCGAGGGTCGCGTGGATGTGCGCCGCTACTGGCAAATGCCCTCGTTTCCCGTTGCCGAGTTGCGTACGGATGCTGCGCGGATCAAGACCGAGTTCGCAGAGCTGTTCACCGATAGCGTGCGCCTCCGCATGCGCAGCGACGTTCCAGTCGGCGCATTCTTGAGTGGCGGTCTCGACTCGGCTTCGGTGGTCGCCGCGATGACCGTTCACTCCGAGCGCCGTGTTCGGACCTGCACGATCGGCTTCGAGGATGGGAGCGACGAACGTCCGCTCGCGCGGCTCGTGGCCGAGAAGTTCAATACCGAGCACTCGGAAGCCATGGTCGGTCGTGAGCATGCCGAGGGTTTGCTGCGCCATTTGGCGTGGCACTTCGACGAGCCATTCGCGGATACCTCGGCGTTGCCGAGCTACGTCGTGAGCAAGATCGCGCGCGAGCTCGTCACGGTGGTGCTGACGGGTGACGGCGGCGACGAGGTGCTCGGCGGCTATCCGGTGCACCAAAGCGAAAAGCTCGCGGCGATGTGGCAACAACTTCCCAAGCCGATCCGCGGGGTGACGAGCACGGTATGCGAGTCGCTGTCCTCGATGTCGCGATTGCCGGCGGCGTTCGACGTGCGCGCAGGATGCGCGGTTTGCTCGACGGTGCCAACGAGGATTTCGTCTCGCGCCTCGAACGCAAGCAGATCGGGTTTTCCGCAGCGCAACGGCGCGCGCTCATCGGCGGCAACACTCGCGTGCGGCCTGCACGCGAATTCATCACTGAGGCGCTTGCTGGCTGCCAGGCGCAGGACGGGATCGGTTTGCTGAACTTCTGGCTGCACACTGTTGCGCTTCCGGAGCGTTATCTTTGCAAGGTCGACCGCAGCTCCATGGCGCATTCGCTCGAGGCGCGCGTCCCTTTCCTAGATCCGCGCCTAGTCGAGCTCATGGCCGAGCGTGAGCGGGCGGTCAAGATGCCGGGATTGACGCGCAAAGCAATACTGCGCGACACGATCGGCCGCCAGCTGCCCCAACCGTTGCTGACGGCCAGCAAGCGCGGCTTCGATCCACCCTTGGCCCAGTGGTTGGAAACGGAGGAAACGGATTGGTCCGTCGATCCTGCGACCGCTCGAGCAGGCGGGCTTGTTCGTGTCGGCCGCGCTTGTCGCAGGCCGGCCGCTCGACGCGTGAAGGACGACCCCCCGATGGGTCTCTGGGCATTGTCGATGTTGGCTGTGCAGCTGGCTTCGCCACCTACGCGCCGGCGCCGTGCTGCAGAGCGCTTAGGCGTGAAATTCCTGTTCGTCACTGCGGACAAGTACCCGCCGTTCCGGGTCGACACGCGCGTCCTGTTCGCCGAGGAGTTGTCGGCTCGCGGGCACGAGATTCATTGGGTCATGGCATCGGAGCAGCCGCGAAGGCGAGCCGGCGTGGAAGCGCTTGGAAGTGGCCGTGCGTGGGTCGGGGCTTCTGCGGGCGGAGAGTCGCGTTTCGCCAAGGCGATGCGGCAGGCGCAGATTTTTCTGCACGATTGGCGTGCGCTCGCGCTATTGCTGCGGGGTCGCTACGACTTCGTACAAGTCAAGGACAAGTTCATCTTCGGTGCGATCATGCTGTTGGCTGCCAAGCTGACACGCACGCCCTTCGTCTACTGGCTGGCGTTTCCGTTTCCGGAGGCGTGGCTCGACGAGGCGCGTTCGCCGGTGGCACGTCATCCTTGGGTGTCGTGGCTGCGCGGACACATGGCGCACTTGATGCTGTACAAGGTCATTCTTCCGCGCGCTGATCTCATATTCGTGCAGAGCGTCGGCATGCGCGCCAGCATCGCAACGAAGGGTGTTTCGGACCGAGCTCATGGTGCCCGTGCCGATGGGCATCAGCGCGCAATTGCTCGAGAGTCGCGACGGGCTGCGCGCGTCGGAGGTCAGCGAGCCCATCGGTCCTGTACCTTGGATCGATGGTTCGTGTGCGTCGCTTGGAAACCATCGTTCACGCCTTCCGCAGCGTGGTCGATGTCGTACCGAACGCGTCGCTGTACTTCGTTGGCGGCGAGAATCAAGCCGACATCGACTTCCTGCGTGACGAGGCGCAGAAGCTCGGGCTCGCGGACAGAATCGTTTTCACTGGCCCACTGTCGCGCGAGCAGGCGTTCGCCTACGTTCGGGCCGCGGACGTCTGTCTATCGCCGATCCCTCCGAGCCCCATCTTTGACGTCGCGTCGCCGACCAAGCTCGTCGAATACATGGCGCTCGCGAAGCCTGTCGTCGCGAACGAGCATCCCGAGCAAGCCCAGGTCGTCGCTGCGAGCGGGGGTGGCTTGATCGTGCCGTGGGCGGCGGAGCGGTTTGCATCGGCCGTCAGTCGAGCTGCTGCAAGATCCGCGAGCGCGCCGCGGAGATGGGGCGCAAGGGTAGGGATTATGTCGAGCGCCATCGGAGCTACGCAATCATCGCAGAGCATGTCGAAGGCGCTTATCGTTCGCGACTCGGCCTGTGAGCGGTTCCGCGCTCGGATATGCGTCCTGCTACCGTTTGCGAGCGTACAACGCCAAGCTGTGCGGATAGACGTCGAGCGTGTTCTCGAGAAAGACCACGGCGTGGTAGACCAGGTTCTTGACGAAGCCGCGTTCGAACCGCCGCAGGTAACGTTTCCGCTCCAACGCAAAGCCGTGATCCTCGAGAAAATTTCCCAACGTGCGGCGATCGAAATAGCGCACGTGGCCGACCGGGCTCATCATGTCCCAGCGCGCACCTTTCAGTTTCGCTGCCAGCCCGCCGTAGTTGGGTACGCTGAGAAACAGCACTCCACCGGGTTTCAGGATTCGTTTCAGTTCCTCGAGATAGGGTGCGGGATCGTAGAGGTGCTCGAACACCTGTTGCGCGATTGCCGCGTCGAACGACTCGGCGGGAAAGGCCCGATCCAGTAGGTCGCCCTTCGATCGCAGTCAGTCCGTGCGAGCGTGCGAAATCCACCTTCGCGCGATCGACTTCAATGCCGATCCCATCGAAGCCTATATCCCGGGCTGCCGCTAGATAGTTGCCCCAGCCGCACCCGAAGTCCAAGAGCTTCCCTCCGCCGGACAGCGCATGCAGTTGCCGGCAGAGATAAAGGGCGAAGCCGTCCGCCTGCAACGAGTCGGGCTGGTACTTCTTCCAGAAGCGCGCATACACGTCGGCAACGATGGCCGGCTTGAGCCGCGGACTGACGAAAACATGACCGCAGTCGTCGCACCGCACGATCGGAAACTGCGTGTCGGGATCGAGCCCGTCTTCTGCGCATTTCGCGCGCCAGTAGCTCGTCGTGTCCTTCTTCCGCAGGAGAACGGTTTGGCGGGTTCCGAGCAGAGGTCGCAAGTTCGCGTGCTCGAAAACCTCGGCTGCGGCCTTCATGAGCCCCTGCCGCGTTGCCGCCATTGCGTTATCCGTCTACCTGACTCGGCAGCGTCCACGGTAACGCGATGCCGACGAATACGCTGTTCGAGCTTGCGTCGCGACGTGGAGAACCTTTGGCTGGTGAATGCGTAGCCGCCGTTGACGAACAACCGCTCCGTCATGGCCCACTCCATGCGCGAGATCCACTCGCAGGTAGTCTCGATCGTCGTCGTCGGTGACGTCGTCGAGCGTTTTCGTGACGTAGGCGCGGACGCCTGCTTGACCCTGTAGGCGCTGCGTGAAATGAGCGGATCAGGTAGACGTGCAGCTCGTCGCGGAGCGTCAGGAAACCGTTGGAGTTCGGTATGGTCTCATGGCTCAAGTCGATGTTGACGGTGTTTCGTTCGGTGCGTTGCCGCAAACCGACCTCGAAGGTGAAGTTCGTATCGGCGTTGTCCATCATCTGGCCTTGCTCGGCCGAGGAACGAGTAGTCGCTGCGGCTGACTCCCGTCAACAGGTTGAACGCTCCAGTTGCGGCTCAATGCGCGATCGAACGTACCTTCGACGCCGAAGGTCGTGGTTACGTTTTCGTTGAAATCTGCCTCGTACTCCGAAGCCACGACGCGCGCGGACACCTCGTTGCGGCCGTCGACGCGACGGAGGATGCCGGCGGACGCTTCCGTGTAGAGGAAATCCGCCCGGCTCTCCAACTCGGCGCCGCTGTACGAGACATCGAGGACCTGGGTCGCGAATACCAGACTGCTGCGGTCGGAAATTCTGACATCGAGCGAGGGCCCGAAGATGAAGCGTTCGCGATCTTCGTCGACGATGATCAAGCCCGTGTCCGGGTCGGTTGGGTCTTCAATGTCCGGGTCGTCCGGGAACGCCTCGGTCACCTCGGCGTCCTTGATGTCCTGATCGTCGTAGTCCAAGAAGAATGACAGCGACGCCTGAGTCCAGTCATAGCGTGCGCGTGCGCGCAGGAATGTGTCTGCGCCGTTCAACGTGCTCGTTTTCCTCGTCCAAGTAATGGTCGACATGCACCCGTGGTTCGAAGTAACAGGTAGCTGCGTTCAGTGGTGGAGGTCGCGCGCAAGCGCGCGTCCAGCACCGTCGCGTCGGCTTCCGCCGGGGCCGCTACTCCGCTCGGCAGGTCGTCCGGTACCAACCGCAGGTTGTCGTCGTGCGAAGCGCCCAGTGCTACCTCGGGCGTCGCTTCCCATGCGGCGTGGCTCGTAGCGCTCAGCACGAGTCCAAGAAGCGCCGTGGCGGCGTTGGAGGGTGCTCGAGAATTTAATGCTTGATCAGTCTGAGCATGGCCGCCACCTAGCGCTGCATCGCTGAGGTCGCCGAAGCTGAAGCGCATCGAGAATGCGACCGAGTCGAGCTCGCCGCTCACATAGTCCAAGCCGATTCCTAGATCCTCGAAGAAGTACCACATCACGCCCACACCCACGCTCGTATCAGGCTCGAACACGCCGAGCGTGAGGTCGGCTTTGCCGACGGGCGAGTAGTGCGCGTAGCCCGAGAGCTCGAATGGTGTGCGCGGATTCCAGCGGAAGCCGACGCGTCCGCCGACGCCTTCGTCGCGCATGTCGAAGCTCTCGCCGGCGAAGCTGCCGAAGTCGAATTCCGACGCTGTCAACGCTGAGATCGACGGTGAAATCGAAGTTGTCGCCGATCTCCTTGTAATAGCCGAAGTTTAGGCGGCTCTCGACGACATCGAAGTTGTCCTCGACGGTCGTCACGCCGAGCGAGTTCTCGACTACGGCGGCAATATCGACGATGGCCGTCTGAAACCGGCCACCCACGAAGAACCGCTGGCCGATCGCCACGGCGCCGCCGATCGCCGATGCCGTCGCCGTCCTCGGTTACCACTCTAACCGTCTGGCTCTGTATCGGAACCTTGCGAGCCGGAGTACGCGCTATCGATCGCAACGGCCCGGAAGTCGACGAACGTGTAGCTGAGCTCCGATGCTATTGCCTCGAGCGGCCCTGCGATGCCGGCTGCGGCTATCAAAAACGATAGTACGTGTCGTCGCCTGGTCATTGAACGCTCCTTCGATTCGCAAGTGGGCGGACGGCTGCAACGAACACCGAAGCCTGCGAGCGCCAGTAGCGCAGACCAGGTCGAACGACCCGCCGCCACCGCCGCCCGTGCCGGCTCGAACACCCACGCGGACCGTCCGCGTCACGGGCGCTGCGAGCGTTGCCGGAGTTGTCGACTGACATTGTAGGTAACCGTGTAGGTGCCGACCACCGCGGTGTTCACGGGATTGTCGACTCTGATACGCGTCGTCAGATCGCCGTCCACGGAGTCCGTTGCAGTGGCTCCAGCGTCGGTGTACGTCGACTCGACCGTGAGCTCGACCGAAGCTTCGCCGCGCAGTTGAATCGATCGGTGCCGCCGTGTCGCCGCGCCGAAATTGCCTGCCCCGTCGTTGTAGAACACGTCGAGACTCGAAGCACCCGATGACGGCGACGTCGACGCGATCGTCCACGCTGAGCTTTGCGGCCGTGGCGTTGCGGGAGTCACGGCTCGCGAACTGTTGCGGCGCGCAGCGTGAACTGGCCAGCGCCGTTGTTCGCGTAGACCTGGTGGCTGCCCGACGCGTTGATTCCGACGACGTCCATGTCGCCATCCGCGTCCGAGTCGGTGACGAGAACGTCGATCGTCGCGGTGTTGCCGAGCTCGAGAGGGAGCGCGAACAGCGGCGGTGCTCCGGCGGCCGTCGTGTTGAACAGCACGAGCTTCGACTGCGGCCCGCCGAACACCAGGTCGATACGGCCGTTGCCGTCGAAGTCGGCCGCGGCCACGGACGTCGCTGCTCCAGTCGGCCAGAGCGTCTCGTTGATACGACCCGTTGCGCTGTTGAAGCTGTAAACGGTCGCGCCGCGGTTGGCGTTCGCGAACACGAACTCGAGTGCGGCGTCACCGGCGAGGTCCACGAGCACGACGTCGCGGCTGTCGTCGTTGCCAGAGCGCAGCGACCGCCGTGAAGGTTCCGTTGGCTTGATTCATGAAGACGCGGTTCTCACGTCGCTGTTGCCCAGCACGATGTCGACGCGGCCGTCCCCGTTGAGGTCGCGTGCCGCGACTGCGTTGCTCGGCGCCGTTCGCGACACCGAGTGCGTTCGCGACAGCGACGAACGCAAACGTGCCGTTGTTGGGGTTGCGCAGCACGACGCTCGGTCCGGCCGACTTGGCGACGACGAGGTCGAGCGCTCCGTCGCCGTTGAAGTCGGCAGCGGCGATGTCGGTGCTCGGGCCGGTATCGCCGAGCGGGATGGGCTGAGTGGCGAGCTCGCGCTTCGTGCTCGCCGGGCGGAGTCGTCACGGCCACGTTCGCATAGATCAGCGTGCCACCGCCGCTTCAGCCGCAACCGCGAAATCGATGAAGCCGTCGCCGTTGAAATCGCCGCTTGCGCTGGCGCGGAGCCCCGTCGCAGGCAGCGTCTGCGCCGGCCCGGCCGCAATCGTCTGGGCGACATTGACCACGGTCGTCGTCGTGTTGTTGTCGGGCGTGGCGTCGATCGGCACGGCGTCGGTAATGGCGACCGTGGCGGTCGCGACGACGTCGCCGGCTTGCGCGCTGCTGCCGTTGACGGTGATCGTTGCGCGACCGTTTGCGAGCACGGGTCCGGCGGTGCAAGCCACGGTGGTTCGAGCGCTCTCCGGTGTGACGACGCAACGGGTGCTGGGGGTTATCGCGAACGACGGAGGGCCCATGAACACGATCTGCAGCGAGAGATTCGCGACGTTCTCGACGGGCGAGCGGTTCTCGACGGTGAAGGTCCAGGTGATCGGCTGGTTGATCAGCGCGGGACTCGGCGTCGCCGCGGCGCTCAGGGCAAGGTCTGTGCGACCGGCTGCCAGCACCGTCGATCGTGAACGGCGGCGCGGCGAACTGGACTTTGACCGTCGCTGACCACGACGTTGACGGTGAATGGACCCGTTACCGCAATGGACGGCGTGCCGCTGATGACGCCTGCCGACGTGAAAGTGAGGCCTGCGGGCAGTCCCGTGACGGTGAACGTCAGAGGCGACGCCTCGGGGTCGACGAAGAACGGCGCCAACGAAAGCGTGAACGGCAAATTTTGCGTCGCCGTTTGGGGCGGTATCGCCGTCACGCCGGTCACGAAGCGCGGTGCATCGTTGGCGCTGGCGACGTTGAGCGTGACGGTCGCTTCGCCGCTTTGTAGCGGCGGGGTGCCGTTGTCGCGAGCGCGATAGCGGAAACTGTCGGCGCCTTGATAATCGGGCGCGGGCGAGTAGCTGAACGAACCGTTCGGGCTCAACGTGAGCGTACCGTGTGTCGGGCTGCGCGACCACCACCGCGTTTAGCACCGTGCCCGGGTCGGGATCCGTGTCGTTGGCAAGCACGCCCGGCGCCGCAATGTTGAGAACCGTGTCCTCGGTCGCCGCGTAGGTGTCGGCATTCGCAACCGGCGGATCGTTTACGCCCGTTACCGTAATCGTCACCGTTGCGACCGCCGCGCTTTGCAGCGGGGGCGTCCCGTTGTCGACTGCCCGGTACGTGAACGTCGCGGTGCCCGGAGAATCCGGCTGGCGGGCGTGTACGTGAAGCCGCCGTTGGTGATCGGTGACAAGGTACCGCTGCTCGGTGCGACGGATGACGAGCACGGCAGTCAGACGTGCTGCTGTCGACGATCCGTGTCGTTGGCGAGAATGTCCGGGTGCGGCCACCACGAGCGGCACGTTCTCCGTGGTAGCGAAGACATCGGCTACGGCCGTGGGTGCGTCGTTGACCGGCCGTCGACGTTGATCGTCACCGTCGCCGGCGTTGCGCTCGAGGCGGGCGGCGTGGCGTTGTCGCGTGCGTTGTACGTGAACGTCGTAGTGCCGGAGAAATTCAAAGCGGGCCGGAACGTGAACGAGCCGTTGGCGTTGAGTGTCAACGTGCCTGCGGCTGGCGGGTACCGAGGTCACCACCACGGCCGTCAGCACCGTACCCGGTGTCGGGATCGGTGTCGTTGCCGAGGACTCCGGGCGCTGCAACGTTGAATGCGGCTATGTCTTCGCGTCGTGGTGTAGCTGTTGGCGTTGGCGACCGGCGGATCGTTGACGCTCGAGACGGTGATCGTGACGGTCGCGGTAGCGCTTTGCCCGCCGCCGCTGTCGACGGCTCGATAGGTGAACGTGGCGTTGCCCGAGAAGCCGGCTGCCGGGCGTGAACGTGAAGCGCACCGTTCGGCGCTCAAGCTCAACGTTCCCGCCGCCGGCGCGAAGGCGTTGGCGACGACCGCTGCGGTCACTGGTGCCGTCGGGATCGGTGACGCCCGCCAACACGCCGGGCGCTGGGACCGACGAGCGGCACATCCTCGGCGGTGCGTATACGAACGATTGACGACGCCGGTGGCTGCGTCGTTCACGGCGTTGACGACGATGGTCACCGTCGCCGCGTTGCTGAAGTTGTTAGTCGGATAGCGCAGTCGATAAGTGAACGTGTCGGTGCCGTTGAAGTTGGCACTCGGCGTGTACGTGAAATTGCCGTTCTGGCTCAAGAGGGTCAGCGTGCCATGGGTCGGTCCGGCAAGAACGATGGCGTCTGCGTTGTTGCCAAAACCGGCGAGATTGTCGTTGGCGCGCACGCCGTTGCGCGCCGACGTTCAGCGTCGTATCTTCGGTCGCCGGATAGGAGTCATTGACTGCGACGGGCTGCGCGACTGCCGGCGCCGCGCTCAGCGAGCCGCGCAAGCGCTGGCAACGACGATCAGCGAGCTATGTAATGCGCGTTTGCGCATGCTGGTCCTTCAAACCGTCGTGGCTTCCAAGCGCTGGTCGCGAGATGCGCTGCTTTGTGCGGTGCTCGCGTTGGCATCACCGCCGTCGTCAATACGCCTTCTTGTCTGGCAGCAACGCACTGAGCGTCCGCACCAGTATTCGAAGGTCGAGTCCAATCGACCACAGTCGCAGGTATTCGAGGTCGAAGTGCACGCGCCGCTCCATGTCCTCGATCTTGATCGCTTCGCCGCGGCAGCCGTTGATCTGGGCCAGTCCGGTGATTCCCGGCATGACTTTGTGCCGGACCATGTAGCCCCGGATGATCTTGCGATACTGCTCGTTGTGCGCCACGGCATGCGGGCGCGGCCCAACCACACTCATGCGGCCTTGCAGCACGTTGATCAGCTGCGGCAGCTCGTCCAACGAGTAGCGGCGCAGGAAGCGTCCAAGCGGTGTGACGCGCGCGTCATTACGCGTGGCCTGAGCGATGCTGCGGGCCATCCTCGGCGACCGTCATCGTTCTGAATCTTGTAAACGATGATCTCAGCGCCATCGAGGCCGTAGCGGCGTTGCTTGAAGATCACGCTGCCCGGCGACGTAGAGCTTGAGCGCGATGGCGATGAGCGCCATTGCCGGTGCGGCGAGCACCAGGAACAGAGAGGCCAGCACGATATCGCTGCTCCGCTTGATGACGGCACGCCACCCGTGAAACGGCGTTTCGCACAAGCGTGATGATCGGAACTCCGCCGATCTCGTCGGTGCGCGATTGAATCAGGTCGAAAAGGAACACGTCGGGGACGTAGTACAAGCGACGCCGTCGTGTCGCGCAGATCCGTGATTAGGCCTTCGGTGCGTGGTGCTTGCCGGCACGGCACGGCAATGAACACGGCGTCGATGCCATGCGCTCGCACGTAGGCGGGTAGGCGGCAGAAAGTCCCCCAAGCAAGGGCGCTTCCAGCTGGCTGCCCGCCAGGCCGAGCCTTCCTTCGGAGCGGTCGTCGAAAAACGCGCGAAGCGACAGACCGAACTCGGGTTTGCGCTGCAGGTTGTTCGCCAACCGGCGGCTGATCTCGTTTACGCCGGCGATAACGACCGAGCGGGCGTTGCCGGAACGTGACGATGCGCGCCGATGCCAGGCTTGCAGTACAACGAGTACGAGGGCAACGGCCGGCGGGGTCGCGAGAAACCAAGCGAACAGCGTAAGGCGCGAGTACACGGCTGAGAGCTTGGTCGCGTAGCCGAGGAGGAGGAGCACGCACACGACCGCGATCCACGCCAGCCAGACGTGTGTTGCGATCTGCCAGCGGCTCGTAAAGCTATCCCAGCCGCGCTCGGCGAAGGAGCGCATGAAGATGTAATAGAGCAGTCCCGCAGTGATCGCGAGCCCGGTGTAGGCGTCCTCGTACTCGACACCGAAGGTCCACAAGAGCAATAGCAGGACCACGATGCATACGAACGGGCGCGGCCCACGAGCGGAGCGCCGTGAGCACCAATCCGGTGAGACCCAAGCTTGAGTAGCCAGTCGGCATCGTGTTGTTACTTTTCTTCTGTCCGCCGCTTCCGGCGCAGTTGCCGACCACATCCCAATGTTGAGGCATTTTAGCCGCAACGTCATCCCACCTTGCCGAGCCCCTGCGGCGGCGGGCCTCGCGGTTGTCCTAGCGCACGCAGAGGGCACCCCGCTGGGTGCCCACTGCTGCGGCGGCATGCCGCTGGCGACGCGCGGCGACGCGCGGCCAGGGCGCCCATGCCGAGCAAGCCCAGCACCTCGAGGAAGCCGAAGGCACCGCCGCCGCCACTGCCGCCGCCGCCGCTGCGGCCGGCGCTCGGGCGCAGTCGAGACGGTGAACTGGAATGTGCCCGACGTCTGCCACCCCTGCCGTCGTTCACGGTGACCGTCACGCTGAACGGCGAGCCCGACGCAGTCGTCGGCGTGCCGCTGATGCAGAGCCACCGGCGCTGATGCTGAGCCCGGCCGGCAACCCAGTGGCCGCGAACGTCAGCGGATCGCTATTCGGATCCGTCGCCACGACCGTCAAAGGGCCGAAGGCCTGCCCCACGGTCGCCGTCTGCGCGCCCGGCGTTGTGATCGTGGGTGCGCCGTTCGCTGGAGCCGCTGGTTGAACGGTGAGCTGGAAGGGTTCGCTGTCCGAGCCGCCCCTGCCATCGTTGACGGTGACCGTGACGGTGAACGGCGAGCCGGTCGCCGTCGTCGGCGTACCGCTGATGACGCCAGCGGCGCTGATGCTGAGCCCCGCCGGCAGTCCAGTCGCCGCGAACGTCAGCGGATCGCTATTCGGATCCGTCGCCACGACCGTCAAAGGGCCGAAGGCCTGCCCCACGGTCGCCGTCTGCGGGCCCGGCGCCGTGATCGTCGGTGCGCCGTTCGCCGGAGCCGCTGCCTGGACGGTGAGCTGGAAGGGTTTGCTGTCCGTGAGGCCCCTGCCATCGGCAACGGTGACCGTGACGGTGACCGCCGAGCCGGTCGCGGTCGGAGTGCCGCTGATGACGCCAGCGGCGCTGATCGTGAGGCCCGCCGGCAGACCCGTCGCCGAGAACGTCAGCGGGTCGTTGTTGGGATCCGTCGCCACGACCGTCAAAGGGCCGAAGGCCTGTCCCACGGTCGCCGTCTGCGCGCCCGGCGCCGTAATCGTCGGGGCTGCGTTGGGGATCGCCCCTTGAATCAGCAGGTCGACGAGAGCTGCCGCGCTCGTCGCCATGCCGTCGCTGATCTTGACCTGGATCGGGCCGATCGAGCCGTTGCTCGCGGCCGTTCCGGTGGGAGTGATCTGGCCGTCGACGCAGACCACGTCGGCACCGCTGGCTACCGAGCCCAGCGTGCAGACGTAGTCCGCGGTAGCGCTAGGCATCAGGACCACTGCCGTGAAGTCCGCCGGATAAACGTTGTCCGGGTCCGTTACCGTGAGCGCGCCGAGTAGCTGTGTCCACGTCGATCGGTGCGCTGCCGGCCGGCACGGTGACCGTCGAGATCGGCGCGGGGATGGAGGGAGTGTAGTTGGCGAACGGACCCGAGAATGTGCCGCAGCCGCTCGCGGAGCATTGGTCGTTGTTCAGATAGCGCAACCCGACCTGGTCGCGATTCGCGATCACGAGGTCGAGCGAGCCGTCGTTGTTGAGGTCCGACATATCGAAGCCGCGGGGGCGATCGACCGTCCACGTGGCCGGCGGAACGAGCTCGAGGCCCGTATTATCGAAGAATGCGCCGGGCGTTTCGGTGTTGAGGTGCAGCCGGCTGCGCGCAGCAGGCACGTGTACCAGCGCGACCACGTCGATATCGCTGTCGTTGTCGAAGTCGCCCAGGCGGATGTTCGTGTGATTCGCAGCCGGGCCGAAGGTAGCGGTGGTCTCGAAGTTGATGGAGCCGGGCGTCGAGTTATTGATGTAGTAACGGTTCGAGGCGGGCACGGCCGCTGCGCCGTTCATACGCGACCACGTTGAAAACACCAAGTCCGGATCGCCGTCGCCGTCGATGTCGCCTGCCGCAATGGCGTTCGCGACATCCGTGTCGTCGGCCGTATCGGCGTTAAGCCGTATCGCCGCCGCGAATGGGTTCGCGCCCGGGAGAGGCGCGGGGCTCCCGCCCACCGTGCCGTTCACGTAGAGCCAATTGCCGTTGCCCTCGTGATCCTCGTGGTTATCGGCCGAGGTGACGACGAGGTCGAAGTCGCCGTCACCCTCAACGTCGATCAGAAGACCACGACGCGTGTACCGCTCTTCGGTCGGTGTGTCGAGCGCGAGCGCAGCGCCGAAGACGATATTGTTCGCCGTCGTCGCCGCAGTGTTCAGATAGAGATAATTCGTCTGGCCGTACGGCAACGTGCTGCCGCCCGGGTTGTTTTGTGTGCCCTCTGTCTCGTTGATGATGATGACGTCGAGCCTGCTGTCGTTGTTGACGTCGCCGACCAGCACTGCCGCCGACCGGTCGTGCTTGGCGGCGTCGAGCGGCTGCGCCCCGAAGTGAAGGCTCGCCAGAGTGCCGAGGGTGTTCACGTACAGCATGTTGGTGGCGACCAAGCTGCCGTTTGCGCGGATGGATTCGACCATGTCCAGGTCGCCGTCGCCGTCGAGGTCCGCGAACTTGAACCCGGATGTCGGCCCGTTCACGCCGAAGTCCGTCGGCGGGCTGAACAGACCGTTGTTGAGGCCGGCGTAAAAACGCTTGGGCTGGGCGTTATTCACGCCGACGAACATGTCGACGCCGGGTTGGCCGTCGATATTGAGTGGACCCTCCTCGCAGAGCCGCCGCGGAGGGCTGCAGTTGACCACACGGCCCATCACCACTTCCTCGTCGGTTTGCGGGGCCGTTATCAGCGCAGCGTCGAATGGCTTCGGCGCGGCCAGCGCGGTCGCCGATGCCAGCACGGAGCCGAGCAGCAGTGATGATCCGAATGGTGTGAGTTGCCATAGACGTTCCTTGTTTAGCTTCGATTTCGTTCTTCTGGGCGGACGTCCACGCGGACTGCGTTGGAATTGTCCTGGGCGGCATTGGTTGTCGATCCGACTTTGTAATTCTTGGAATCGGGATCCTGTTCTTAGTGTCGGGTATTCTCGGCTGCAAGCAACCCGTTGTCAGCAACGATTTACCAAAACACCAACCGACATCAACGCCCACGCGCGCAATCCTTGTTGCGTTCACGCGAAAGGTCGCAAAACTTGCTGTCACGATCGCTGTTGCCCCATATGCCCATCGCGCAAAGGTGCAAATGTCGTGCCGGCAGAGATGCTGTGCGCGCGTCGCTATAATGGCGCCACCGCTGGCACCGACTTAAGGCACGATGCAGTTTCTCGTCTACGCCATCATCACGAGCGCTTTGTGCTTCGAGTACCTGGGCGCGGAAGGCTATGCGCCGTCCCTCATTGCGTATATGCAGGAGATTGCTGGCGCTCGTTACAGTACTCGTCGTCGTGGTCGCCGGCGTGCGGCAACGCTTCGGAAACATCGCCGCGCGCTATTGGTTCGTGTTTGGAGCGCTTGCCGTGACGGTCGTCTGCGGCCTGCTGACGAACGCGGTCGACTCCGGACCGATTTTCGCGGGGCTGCGCAGCCTACTCTGCGCGCCATTCCGCTGTTCTTCCTCCCCGCCGTCGTGTTGTTTTCTCCGACACAGGTCAGAGCGCAATCGTTGCTCGTGCTCGGCCTTGCTGCCGCACAGATGCCGATCGCGCTGCATCAGCGCCTGACTTCGTTTGCAGCGCGGTTCTCTGTCCGGAGACTGGACGATCGGAACGCTAGGAGACTCTGGGTTTCTGTCGATCTTCTTGATCTGCGTCGCATCAATGCTGTTTGCGTTCCTCGTCCGTGGACGGTTGCGTTGGGGATGGGCGTTCATCGTGCTGCCGCTCGTACTGGCGCCGACCATGTTCAACGAGACCAAGGCGACGCTGTTTCTCGTACCGGTCGCGTTGCTGGCCGTGGTCGTGGTCGGAGCCACGCGGAACCGCCTCCGGCGATTCATGGTCGCGACGATGAGCGTAGTCGTGTTCTTCGCCGCCTTCGTGCCGATCTACGACTACTTCATGAAGCCGCGTTATGGCTACGGCATTGTCGAGTTCTTCATGATGGAAGGCCGTGTCGAGAATTACCTGACGCGGAACGTCGAGGTGGGTTCGCACGCGGTGCCCGGCAAGGTGGATGCCATCACCGTGCCGATTGCGCGTGCTGTCGCGAGATCCGTCGCTCCTTGCGTTCGGGTTCGGTATCGGCAACGTTTCGGACTCGGCCCTCGGCGACCGTTTTACGGGCGAGCATTTCCAGCGCTATGGGTACTTCGTACAGTCCGGCGTCTCCCTATTGCTTTGGGAGACCGGGACTGCTCGGAACGGGCTTGCTGTTCGCGTTGCTCGCGATGCTGTTCATCGATGCCTATGCCGTGAGTCGAAGCGATGACTTCATGGGAGCATTGGCGCTCGGCATGATGGGAGTCGTTGCCGTCATCGCGCTCAGTTTGCCTTACGCGGCGGTGATGGACTCGCCGGGCGTTGAGCTATCTATTTTGGTACGCCGCCGGGCTCGTCGCGGCCGAGCGTGTCCGCGCCGTGCGATCAGAGCGCCCGAAGCGCCGCGCAGGGCACAGCCGCTCGCCGTTCGAGCGGCCGGCGCTCGCTAGCTTCTTCATGCAGTCGTTGTCATGGTATTTGCGTCGCTTGAGGGCGATGTCCGCGCGCGAGGTCGCGGCGCGCGGCGCGCGGCAAGCGCGCTTCACGCTGGAGCGGCTCGGAGCGCTGCGCGCGGATTGCCCGCCGGCGCCGCGCGCATGGCCGCCGCCCGCGGAACCTGCGCAGTCGGTGCCGGCGGTGAGCAACCCGGAGGACTACGTCGCGGCAGCCGACCGCATCGTCGGCGGCTGGTTCGACTTTTTCGGCGAGAGCTTCATGCTCGGGGACGAGGTGCGTTGGAACATCGATCCCAAGACTCGTACCGAGGCGCCGCTCTCGTTCGGCAAGACGCTGAACTATCGGGACACGCGCGTCGTCGGGGACATCAAGTATCTCTGGGAGCTCAATCGCCACCTCGAGGTCGTCACGCTCGCGCAGGCGTACGCTCTGTCCGGCGACCGCCGCTATCTCGATCATCTGCGTCGGTTGATCACGAGTTGGATACGGCAGTGCCCGTATCCGCTCGGCGCCAACTGGTGCAGCTCCCTCGAGCTCGGCATCCGGCTCATCAACTGGCAACTCGCGTACCGCCTCGTCGGCGGCGCGCGCTCGCCGCTCTTCGAAGGTAGCGAGGGGGAACGGTTCGCCGAGGAGTGGCTGCGGTCGATATACCAACACGTGCACTTCGTCATGGGCCATTTGTCCGGTCACTCGTCCGCCAACAATCATTTGATTGGCGAGTTGACCGGCGCTTACGTCGCGGCCGCAACCTGGCCCTGCTGGCCCGAGATGGAACGTTGGCGCCGGCGGTCACAGGCCGCGTTGCTCGAGCAAGTCGACGTGCAGACGCACGAAGACGGCGTGAACCGCGAGCAGGCCGTTTCGTATCAGCAGTTCGTAATGTACTTCCTGTTGATCGCGGGCTTAGTCAGCCGGCAAACGCGCGTCGCCGTTTCCCGACTCGTTCTGGCAGGCACTGCGGCGAATGACGGGATTCGTCGACGCGCTGCTCGACGTCGGCGGCAATATGCCGATGATCGGCGACGCCGACGACGGCATCGTCTACGCCCTCGTACCGAGAGCGCGCTTCGAGCCGTTCCGCGAGTTGCTGGCCGTCGGCGGCCAGTTGTTCGGCGAGGCTCGTTGGCAGCGGCGTGCGGCGAGCCATACGGCGACGGCGCGCTGGTTGTGCGGCGATGGCGGCCCGGTGTTGGCTCCAGCCGTTCAGGCGTCCGCTTCGCCGCGGACGTTCACCGCCGGCGGCTACTACATTCTCGGTGATCGGTTGGGCGAGGCGGATGAGACGAAGCTGATCGTGGACGCGGGTCCGCTCGGCTTCCTCAGCATCGCCGCTCACGGGCATGCGGATTGCCTGTCGTTGCTTCTCTCCGCGTCGGGCAAGGAGTTGCTCGTCGATCCCGGCACCTACTGCTACCACACCGAGCGTGAATGGCGCGATTACTTTCGTGGCACCGCGGCGCACAACACCGTGCGCGTCGACGGCGTCGATCAATCGCAGATCGCGGGCGCGTTTCTCTGGGCCGAGAAGGCAGAAGCGAGCGTCGAGAGATTCGAGACTGTCGCCGGCGCGGGACTGCCTGCGCGCGAGGCACATCGGGCTACACGCGTCTCGCTGACCCGGTAACGCACGTGCGAGAAGTGGTCTTCGACAAGATGACGCGGACGATCGACGTGGTGGACGAGATTCAGTGCGCTGGTCGGCATCGCGTCGAGCGGTTTTGGCATTTCGCCGAGCAATGTGCGGTCGCACTCGATGGCGGACGAGTCGCCGCAAGTAACGGCTCCGTGCGGTTGACTCTCGAGACGCAGGATGCGGGGGTATCCGGTCGGCTGCTGCGCGGGCAAGTGCAGCCGATCGGCGGCTGGATATCGCGCCGGTTCGGGCACAAGGAGCCGACTGCTACCGTCGTGTTCGTCAACGAGGTCAAGGGCAACACGCGGCTTCGTACGCGGCTGACCCTCGAGCCGCCAACATGCAGCTCATCGCTCGAGATGAATCGAACGAGTCGACAACCTGCCAGGAACGGCGTCGCGGCCTTCGTCAGACGCCGTCACGCGCGTGTGCATGGTAGTCGAGAGCCACTGGCGCGCCGCCATGGGCGGGGCCGAGCTTCAGGCCCGATTCATCGCCGAGGGACTCGCGGCGCGCCCAGGTTTCGAGATTCACTACCTCGCGCGGCGCTGCCTGCCCGAGTCGGCCGGCGATCCGTATCCGGTGACATGTATCGGCAACGATCAGCGGCATACGCCGACGAGCTGTCTTTTTCGATGCGCCACGGCTATGGCGCGCGTTGGAGGCAATCGGCCCGGACGTCATCTATCAGCGCATGCGGCAGTCGTACACGGGCGTGTCGTGCGGCGTACGCACGCCGTTTCGGCAAGCGCTTCGTGTTTCACGCCGCCTCCGACTACGACGTGATGCGTCGGGCGTTCCGCAAGCCATTCTCGCTCAACGTACCGTTCGATTGGATCGAGACGGTGATCGGCAATTATGGAATTCGCCGTGCAAGTGCGATCGTCACCCAGACCGAGCGGCAGGCGAAGCTGTTGCAGCACTACATGGGGAGGCGTGCAGCTGCCGTCGTGCCGAACTTTCAGCCGCAACCGCGGGCCGAGGAGTCGCCTGGAGAAGTCCCGCGCGCGGGTTGTTGGTCGTATGGATCGGCAACTTCAGGCCGGTCAAACGCCCCGAGGTCTTCGTTCGCCTCGCCGAGGAGCTACGCCATCGTGTCCGAAGTGCGGTTTGCGATGGCGGGCCGTGCCGGCAACGAGCGCACGCACGGCGCGCTGCACGCCAAGATCCGCTGCGCTAGGCAACATCGAGTACCTGGGAGAGCTGTCGCACGATCAGGTCAACGAGCTATTGGGGCGTGCGCATTGCCTCGTCAACACGAGCGACGCGGAGGGTTTCTCGAACACGTTCATCCAGGCATGGATGCGCGGTACGGCTGTGCTGAGCCTCAACGCCGACGTGGACGGCTTGTTGGCCTCGGGTGAGCTCGGCTATTTGGCTGGCAGCTTCGAGAGGCTACGAACAGAGCTCGAGCGGCTGGTTGCGGATCGAAGCGGGCGCGAGACGCTGACCGAGCGCGCACGAACGTTCGCGTTGCAGCGTTATGGCACCGGCAACCTCGACACGCTAGTCGACGTATTGAAAGGTGAGGTCTCGTCCTAACGAGCCGTCCGCCGTTGTCCGGACTCCGGGATGACGACCGGGGTGAACCCGAATTGCCGCTGACCTGCATAAAACGGGGAGAAATGGGTGATGACGGCGGTACCGAAAGCGGTTAAACAGTATTCTGCTATACGCGCCCGCAGGATTGTGAGCTAAGCCATTGATTAGCAGCGGCCGAGCCGCACATACTTCGCGTGTCTAACCATCTCCGGCGTGGTCATGAGAGCACGAGTAAAGTCCGATCGTCAGCCCGAATCCCCGGCCACGGATGTCAACGGCATTGAGCCGAGGTTATCCGGCGACCACGTCGATCGCTTGCTGACGGATACGGCCACCGACATAAGCACGTCGGATGGCGATGAGGCTACGCCGATGAACGGAGTCTGGCTCGCGGCGGCTGCGGGTGTGATCCTTTGGGCCCTCATTGCGGCAGTCGTGCTGGTGTTGACATAGTCGCGGACGGCGCGCAGTCAGGCGATGCCCAGCAACTGAAGTACCTTGCGTTCCCGGCCGGAGAACAGGTTGCCGATCAGGGCGCGCTGGTCCGCAGTCAACGCCATTCGTAGCTGCACGAAAGAG
Source organism: uncultured Gammaproteobacteria bacterium (assembly GCA_963714705.1). Taxonomy (GTDB): domain Bacteria; phylum Pseudomonadota; class Gammaproteobacteria; order Steroidobacterales; family Rariloculaceae; genus FEN-1219. The sequence continues at coordinate 3,865 of CAVQPJ010000011.1, read as the reverse complement.
AAAACAGCCAAGATTGCGAGGCCCCCAACCAGTGCCAGCGCCGGGTGCTCAGCGAGCCACAGTCGTTCTTGATGCGCGACGACTGCGAACAACGTCCAGATGACGAACGCGCTCGTTAGGAACGCCTTGGCATTCGTCCAGCGCCCCAGTCTCCGGACGAACCACCAGACGAACAGGTTCTTCAGCACGATGGCGGTGCCGCTCGCAATGACGGCGCCCACCACGCCCACGAGCGGTATCAGTATCAGGCTAGCCAAGATCCCGAGGACGCCGAAGACCTTGCTGGCCAAGATGAACTGCGCCTTTTCCTCGAGCTGCGCGACCAGTGTGATCGGAATGGTGATGATGGCACCCAAAGCGAATAGTGAGGCCAGCGCCAAGAGGTACGAGTATTCGATGAAACGTCCATCGAACACGACCTCGACGATCTCGCGATGGTAGACGGCCGTGAAAGCGAAGAGCGGGAGTCTCGCGAGTAAGGTCAGCGTAAAGAGAAGCGAGAAGTATCGATGCACGCGCTCGGGGTACGTCTTGTAGTCGAGCGAGACGAACAGCGGTTGGATGACGGACTCCAGCAGCAAGATCGGCGATACACGGCCGATCATCTCGTTGAAACGGGTGGCGAACGCATAGGCACCTGCCGACGCCGTGTCCAGGTACGCGGCGAGGAAGAAGCTGTCTTTGCGAGTGTCGAGAGTCAGCGTCCCCGCGTCATTGAAGCTGTAGTAGGTCGCGTATCGGATCAGGCGCTTCACCTCTTGTGGAACGAATCGCGACATCGTGCCGCGCCGGTGGTCCGCCTTCAGTACGTAGGCATACTTCAATCCCGCGAAGAAAACGCAGTAGGCGACGACGTCTGCGAGTATCGCGCTCCAAAGATCCAGGTTCCAGAAGGCAACGGCGATGCCGTATCCCGCGAGCTTCACGATCGAAAACACTGCCGTGAGTCCCACGCTGTACTTCTGCATGAGATGAGCGGAGAGCGAAATCGCGAGCAGCTGGCACTGAAAGTGACTCAGCATCAGCACGCTGAAGAGCATGAAGTGCTGTCGATAGTCGGCGATCTTGAACAGCGGGGCGAATTGATTCCAGAAAACGAGCGCGAAAGCAATGAAAGATGCAGGTTGTGACCAAGCGCAGCAGCCCTATGCGCCGCGTCAACCAATGTGCGAGGCGATTCTCGCCCTGGCGCAGATACTCGGGTTGGTAGCGACGCAGCGTATCTTCCATGCCGAACGAAAGTAGCGTCCCTACGACAGGTATCATCGCGTAGAACAAGGCATAGATTCCGAATTCGCTTTCCGGCAGCACCCGCACGAGCACCACGTAGCACGCGAGCGTGGCCACCTGGGCGGGTACGCGGAGCAGCAGGGAAAAAAACGCCGCAGCCCGGGCGCTCTTTCGCGTGTAGGGTCCGGTCGTCACGTTCGCGCGCGTGGTTTTTCAGCTGCCTGGAATGGACGCAACTCAAGGCCGCGGATTGTGACCCGAGACCGAGCGAGAGCGCCGGGTGCCAGGTACAATTTGCTCGCGGGAGTCGGCGAGGTGGCGACAACGCCCCCCGAGGAGTGGCCGGCTGGTGTGAGGCGTCATGCGGTGCGCATTGTAGCCTGGCGCTGGGGTTGGACCCGACCACCGCGGGTGCTGCGCCTGCTGGCGCGGGCATTTGACAAAAAGAGACCAAGGATGCGCAGGGCTCTGATCATCGTCGAAAACCTGCCGGTCCCGTTCGATCGTCGGGTATGGCAGGAGGCGACAACCTGCGCGCGGCAGGCTATGAAGTATCAGTCATTTGCCCCACGGGTGGGCTACGAACAGACTACGAATCCTCGACGGTATCCACATCTACCGGTATCGCTTGCCGATCGAGGCCGAGGGCGCCCTGGGCTACCTGGTCGAGTATAGTGCGCGTTCTGGCATACGTTCCTCGCCGCTCCGAGTTGCGTGGCCCGCGGCTTCGACGTAATCCACGCGTGTAACCCACCTGACCTGATCTTCCTGGTCGGCCTTCTTCAAGATTGTTCGGCAAGCGATTCCTGTTCGACCACCATGACATCAATCCCGAGCTATACGAGGCGAAGTTCGGTCACGCCGCGACCTGTTCTGGCGATCGCTGCTGTGGCTCGAACGGATGACGTTCCCGCGTGGCCGACGTCGCGATCGCCACCAACGAGTCGTACCGACGGATCGCGATCGAGCGCGGCGGCATGGATCCGCCGAAGGTGTTCGTCGTGCGCAGCGGCCCGTCCATCGATCAAGATGCGCGACTCGATGCCGCCCGTGCCAGGGCTGGCGCGGCGGCAACCTATCTCGTCGCCTATGTCGGCGTCATGGGGCGCAGGAGGGCATCGACTAGCTGCTGGCCGCCGCCGGCACATGGTCTTCGATAAAGGCGCGACGCGACGTGCATTTTGGCCTGGTCGGCGGCGGCACGGAGTTGGAGGCAAGATGCAGTCGCTACGCGCGAGCTCGGGATCGACTGACTATGTGACGTTCACCGGACGCGTCCGGACGACGAGTTGCTCGAGGTGCTGAACACGGCCGACGTCTGCGTCAATCCCGATGTCGCAACGAAATGAACGACAAGTCGACGATGAACAAGATCATGGAGTACATGGCGCTGGGCAAACCGATCGTGCAATTCGAGCGACGGAGGGCCGCGTGTCGGCCGGAGAGGCGTCGCTGTATGCGCGCCCAAACGATCCCGTCGATCTCGGCGAGCGAATCGTCGAGCTGCTCGACGATCCCGACCGCCGCGCAGCGATGGGCAAGATCGGTCGCGCACGCGTCGAGAAGGACTTGAGCTGGGAGCGTCAGGTCCCGAAGCTCCTACGAGCCTACGACACCATGTTCGAGGGTGTCTACTGGGCTAGCGAGCCGGGGCCGGAAACCCGGTAGCGGCCCGGAGCCTGCTCAGTAGTACCGCGCCACCGATTCGGCGGAGCGGTTCAGGACGACGCCGGCGAGGCCAAACTGCTGCACGAGCTGATCGCCCCGGCCAGGTCACTGCGTTTCGTCTTTCCTTCCGTCGCGACGAGGAGGATCGCATCCACACGCGGCGCTACGGCAAGCGCGTCGTCCGCCACCAAGAGTGGCGGCATGTCGAGCAACAATACTGCCTTCGGATCTACGGTGAAGACATAGTCGATCAGCTGCGGTAGACGGTCCGACGATAGGAGCTCCGACGAGTTGTCGCGCGATTCCGTCGCGACAGCTACTACCAAGCCGGGCGCACCGATGCGAAGAAAATCGATGCGGCATCGGCATGGCCATCGAAGAAGTCCTGGACACCCCGCTTCGGAGAGATGCCGAGGTACTTGGCAATGGTTGTCGCATGTCGAGATCGATCAGAAAGACGTTTTGGTTGCCTTCGCGCGAGAGGCTAAGCGCAAGGTTGATCGAGGTTAATGACTTGCCTTCGCCCATACCCGCGCTCGAGATGGCGATCGACCGCCAACGATTGGTACGCATGCTCTGGAGTAGGCGTGTCCGGATCATCCGATAGGCGGACAGCGCATTCGGCGAGACTCCTCCGAAGCCCACTATTCTGTTGTCCTGCACGTGCGACTGGTCGACCGGGAGCATCGGGTAGCTCGTGATCTCCGTGCGCGCGACCGGGGTGGGGGCGGCTGTTGCATCCGCGTTGGCGGCCTCCGCCTTTAGGCGCGTGAGAACAGTGTCAATTTTGCCCATGCTTGTTGTCGTTCCCAGCTAGAGGAAGCTGCTGCCGATGACGGCCATCGTGAAAACGCCGACCGCCAACGCCCAGCGTCGTCGGAGTTGGCGTTGGTCGGCGTCGTTATAGATTCTTGGCACCGTGCCGATCGGCGGCATGTTCAGGACATCGCGTATATCGCGCGTACCG
>CAVQPJ010000010.1:0-176751 GCA_963714705.1 uncultured Gammaproteobacteria bacterium | reverse complement strand
GCCGGCAAGGCCGGCAGCGCGCCGTGCGCGAAGGCGGCATCGGCGCGATTTCAAGGACTGTGTGCAGAGCTGGTGCTGTACCGCGGCATGGCGTCTTGCGAGACCTGCGGCGCCACGAGAACAAGGCCACGCTGAAGGCCAGCGAAAGCCGGGCAATGCCCGTGCTCGCGATCGACTGTGATACTGTGAACGAGTGGAACGCGACGAGGATATGAAGAAATCGAACATGGCTGAGATGCTCGAAGCGGCCGGCGTGCGCAGTGTCATGATGGATGATGTGCGTGCACTCGATGGGCATGGGCATCACGAAGATGGCATGCGTGCATGGGCAACGACGTGCGCACCTCGGTCTTGACGCTGGAACGAACGGACGCGCCTGACGTGTTCGGTGATCTATGGCTCGAGCATGGTGTTCGCCGTCATGCGCGATCTGTTCGCCGACGTACATGGCGCTCACGGCGCGCGCAGTCGACTACGCCGCTGGGCGAGCTCTCGGCGCACCTCCTGATCGGCCTGAGGCAGAGATGGCGGCACCTGCATTGCAGACGATCTCGACGTGGCGCGAAGTGATCGTCGAGTCAGCGCGCGCGCTCGGCGGGAAGCAGGCGCCGTCGGCCAGACGCATGGCTCCGCGGGCTGCGCGACGGGGGAGCGCGCCTCGGGCGCGTTGCTCTCCGAGGCGGACGTTGCGCTGCGCGACGAGGTCGCCGACACGATCCTGCGGGCGACGAAGACGCCGGGCGCGAAGGCCGCCGGGTCGGCCCGTTCATCGCGACGATGGTCAGGAGACCGACGATCCGGTCGAGCAGCGCGAGATTCGCGACGGTCTCGAGACGCTCGAGCGCGAGTCGCGCACCAGAACGGCGGCGGCTTCATGGTGTCGCCGCCGGCGCAGCGAGTGGGCTCTGCTCACGTGGATCGACCGCGAGACGATCGAGTAGCATGCGCAAGCCGGGTAACGCTGATCGTCCGGACGACTCCGGATGATCAAAGAGCTGACGCTGCTCCGGCCTACTTCACGTCGGAGAATCGGCCACACGCAGGCGATGGCGTCACGTCGAAACGCCGGACGGGTCCGAGCCCCGCATCACGTACACGGCCGGTGACAAGGCGTGGGCCCGCACGCCGACGGTACGGCCGAGAACCCGACCCCGGCGGCGTGCAAGACCGCGACCAGCCGCACATGGTGGACCGGCCGTACCGCGAGATTCCTCGATAATCTTCGACAACCCGCGCATCGACCCCTCGCCCGCACGGGCGCCGACGGCTACGATGTGGCGGGCTGCCAGGAAATCGGAGCCTTTGGCGTGCGAACACTGTGCTCTGGCCGCCTTTTGGCCTTCGCGCGCCCGCGCTGGCGCAGGAAGCTGCTTCACTGCCGCCAAGCGCGGAGATCGAGGAGCTGATCGTGTCCGGCCGCCGCCCGAGAACCTGCGCGTCGAGATCGAGCAGTGTCGAAACCCTCGTCTACCAGTGGTTCAACGCTCTGAAGAGTGACGATGAAGTTCGACATCCACTGCATCCGAACGGCCGCCGACGGGCTCGAACATTCCGCAGCGGACGTGCGTGCCGAATTTCGTGGTCCGATCGAGTCCCGCGCGATCGGGAAGACCTGTTCGACGGGCTCGCGAGCCGCTCAACTCCCCGCGACCTTCAGAGTACAAGATGGACATGGAGCAGAGAGCGCGTGCTCGCGGAGGATATGCAGTGTGTCGCCCGCGTGGACGAGAGATCCTACGCGCGCTCACCCGCCTGATGAGCTCACGCGGCAGCAAGAGGCGAGCCGCGGACGCGCGGGTCCATGAACGTCAGCGCGATTCCCCGCTCGGATCGGCCGTCGCCTGAGCATTCGCTCCGCCTCTCGGCGGGCGCTCCGCGCGCGTACCGACTCGACCGCCAGGCCCTAGATCGTCTCACGATACAGTATATCGTCAGGCGACAGAGCGACGGCGAAACGAGCAATGAAAGCCCATCAGGGCGCCGGCATCACGCCGGTCGAGTTCCACATCCTGCTCGCGCTCGTCGATGCGGATCGGCACGGCTACGCGATCATGCAACAGGTTGCGCTCGACAGCGGCGGGGCGATCGGGCTCGGCCCCGGCACGCTGTACGGCGCGCTCGCGCGGTTGCTCGAGTACGGCTTCATCCGCGAGGTCGAATCGGGCGTGGACCCGGCGCTCGACGACTCGCGGCGACGATACTACCGGTTGACGGCAGCAGGGCGGACGGCGGCGGCCTCCGAAGCGGAGCCGGCTCGCGGCCGTCGTCAAGGTTGCGCGCTCGCGGCAGCTGGCGGCGGTTGCGCACGAGGACTTGGCCCATGAAGTCTAACGCGCCGATGACGCTGGGCTCGCGACTCTACGCGCTGCTCCTCCGATTCGTATCCGAGCGCTTTTCGCCGCGAGTACGGCGAGTCGATGTTGCAATTGTTCAACGACCAACGCCGCGCCGTAAACGGCGCCGGAGGTAACGCGATGTTGTGGTTGAAGACACTACGTGATCTCGTGCAGAGCGTTCCCGCGGCCTATTCGAACGGGCAGCAGGCGGACGGGCTGCGGCGGAGCGGGGCGGTCGGCGCCGTGTTCGTGTGGGGCTTGATCGTCGTGCTCGCGGGGGTTTTCCTGGCTTCCGCCGTGGTCATCCCGAGCTACGTGGGTTACATACCGCAGGCCCCCGAGGGAACCGTATCCATCGAGGCTTCCGAGCAAGCGCTGGCCGGCGAACCCAGTCCCACCGCGCCGTCGTGATCGTCGCCATCGTTGCCGTGGCGACGTTGCTCGCCGCGGCCGCTTTCCTGTTCAGCCTTGCGCAACGCAGCCTGTGGAACGGCGCTGCGGTGTTCGTCGCCGGCGCGTTGCTCAGCATCTTCTTGCTGGGATCGAATCCGTGGATCTGGATCCGACAAGGCGAGCCTTCCATCGCGGGGCTGTGGATCTTTGGCGTCTGGCCGCTCGCCGCAATCGCTTGGGCGGCGTTGACGATCGCCAAGCGGCAGCGGCGCGTCGGCGGCACGTGACGCGTTAGTCGCGGGCGGAAGCTGCCGCCGGTTGCCGAGCAACCGGCGGCACACGGAGGACCTAGTCGAGATCCCGAGTTAGAACTCCCAACGGAAGCCGAGACGAAGCGTATCGGCATTGTCGTAGAAGTCGAGGCTCGCGCCGAGCGCCATGCTGTCGTTGAAGTAGTAGCGGCCACCGACCGAGACGCCAGTGTCGCTACCGGACTCGTCGAAGTCCACGAACTTCAGGCGCGGCATCGAGCTCGAACGACTCGCCGAGACGGCTGCGAATGCCGCCGCCGAGCGCGAACCCGTCGTCGACCGCCGACATCGTAACTCAGCGTCGACGTACGACAGCGTGCCGACGAAGTCCAGCGTGTCCGAGAACCCGTGGCTCCAACCGCCGCCGAGCTCGAGCGACTTCGCCGTCAATACCGAAGTCGAGGCTCTGGTCCTGCCACGAGCCGAACAGGTGGAACTGATCGTTGAGCTCCTACGAGCCGTCGATCTCGAACCCGTCGCCATCACGCTCGCCATCCCCATCGAGGTCGAGGTAGTTGACCTCGAAGTTCGTGTAGTTCATGTCGGCGAGCACGAGGCCCGGAGCAGAAAAGGCCGCCATAGGCGCCAAAGAGTGCAGTGCGTTTCATAAGAAAGATCTCCCAAGTGATTGCGCGGGGGCATCGTATGGGTGGCGCAACGCGGGCTGAGGATCGCGTCACAACTCGCGCCGCTGTTGCGCCGATGGCACGCGCGTTATGTCACGAGGGCTGGTGTGCTCGCGATTTGACAGGGGATCGAGCGCGCGGTTCGTGCGCTGCTTCACGGTCGACGCGTGCGCGGCGCCGGATTGCGCTGTGCGGTCGGCTCAAATGAGCGAGTGGTAGACGTTCTGCACGTCCTCGTCCTGCTCGAGCTTGTCGATCATCGCGAGGGCTTCGTTGGCCTTGGCCTCGGGCAGCTCGACGGGCGCCGTGCAGATGTATTCGTGCGCGGCCGAGATCGGCGTGATGCCGCGCTTCTCGAGCGCTTCCTGCATCTGGCCGAAGTCGGCGAACAGGCACCGCGCGACGATCTGCGGCTCGCCTTTGTCGCCGGTGCTGTCGCCCATCTCGTCGAGCCCGTGATCGATGAGATAGAGCTCGAGGTCGTCGTGGTCGATGCCATCGCGGGCTCAAGCGGAACACGCCCATCTTGCGGAACTGGAAGGCGACGCTGCCGGTGCTGCCGAGATTGCCGCCGCTCTTCGAGAAGATCGCGCGCACCGAGGCAACCGTGCGCGTCGGATTGTCCGTCGCGCACTCGACGATGACGGCGACGCCGTGCGGCGCATAGCCCTCGTAGATGATCTGCTCGTAGTTCGTCGCGTCCTTGCCGGACGCGCGCTTGATCGCCGACTCGACCTTGTCCTTCGGCATGTTGATCTGCCGGGCGTTCTGCACGGCGCGGCGCAGGGCCGGGTTGCGCGTGCGGGTCGGGGCCGCCGGCCTTGACGGCCACGATGATTTCCTTGGAAATGCGCGAGAACTGCTTGGCCATGCGGTCCCAGCGCGCAAACATCGTGTGCTTTCGAACTTCGAAGATACGTCCCATGGGCGCAAAGTCTGGCAGATGACGGGCGCCGTCGCCATGCGCCGCACGAGCTCGTCGCGCGGTTCGACGCTGCCGGGTGGCCACGCTCGACGAGCTCGTGCCGCTCGAGTACGCGCGGCCGCGCGACGGCTCTGCCGCCGCACGTGTGCGCGCGGCGTCGGCGCTGCGGCAGTTCGAGAACCGGCTCGTCATCGTCCAAGACGACGTCAACGCGCTCGCCGTGCGCGACTCGAGCGGCGCCGTGCGGCCCGTATTGTTGCCGGCGCACGCATCGGGGCGGCGCGTGTTCGACGACACGCTCGGGAACAAACACGACAAGCTCGACCTCGAAGCCTGCGTGACGCTATCCGACGGCCGCCTCGTTGCGTTTGGCTCGGGCTCGACGCCGGAGCGCGAGCAGCTCGTCGTGTGGGACGGGCGCGCACCTCCGTCGATCGTCGCTGCGACCGCGCTCTATCGCGACTTGCGCGCGGCGGTGGCGCGCGATGCGGCGCGGCTCAACGTCGAAGGCGCCGTCGTGCGCGGCGCTCGACTCAAGCTCTTTCATCGCGGTAACGATGCGCGGGATGCCGTGCGTGCGCCGTGAATGCGATCGCCGAGCTCTCGTGCGACGAGTTCGCGGCGTGGCTCGACGGTCCGGCGCACGCGAAGTCCGAGCATCAGGGGTGTCACGACCGTCGAGCTCGGCGACGTGCGCGGTGTGCCGTTCGGTTTCACGGACGCCGTAGCGATCGATTCTGAGCGCGTTGTCGTGCTTGCTTGTGCCGAGGACTCGGCGTGCGCAATCTCGGACGGCGCCGTGCTCGGATGCCGAGTCGGGTTGCTCGACGAAGTGGGTCTACGTATGGTCGATGTCTGCGACGCGACGGGCGAGCGCACGCGGCTCAAGCTCGAAGGCATCGAGCGGCGCGTCGGCTCGACAGCGAATTCGACGTCGCCGTCGACATCGATCGCTCGGCGGTACCGGCGCAGCTGGGCCGTCTCGTGTGGGAGTGGCGAAGCCGATGGCGCGTAGGCGAGGCGAAGGATGGCGAGAAGACGGCGCCGCACACGGCGGCTGGTGGCCGGGCCCGAACGCGCGACGCGCAACGTGGGTGACTCGGTTCCGGCGCACGCCGCGGCGCCGTGCAGCTGCCGTGCTCGCGGTCGTATTCGTCGTGCTGTTCTTCGCCGTGAACTGGACCTACCAGGTCGTCCGCAAGCCGTCGGAGCTGTTGTTTCCCGTCAGCGGTTCGTTCTACAAGGATCCGGCCGAGACGTGGCGCGCCTATGGCTCGCTGTTCGAGCGCCATTCCACGGCCGTCATGACGCCGGACCTGCTCGCAGCGCTCGCGCAGGTCGAGGGCTCCGGCAATCCCGTCGTGCGCACGTATTGGCGGTTCAGCTTGACGCACGAGCCGTTCGAGATCTTTCGCCCGGCATCGAGCGCCGTCGGCATGTATCAGATCACGGACGGCACGTTCGCGATCGCGCGGCGCTACTGCGTGCATCGCCATCGCGTCGTGGAGGAGGGGCCGTGGTACGACTTTCAGTCGTGCTGGTTGAACGAGCTCTACACGCGCACGGTGCCGTCGCACGCAGTCGAGATGACGGCGGCGTACCTCGATCGCGGCGTCGCTCGAGGTTCTCGGCCGCTATCCCCGGCGCTGCGCGCCACGCTCGAGCAGAAGCAGACGCTCGCGACGATGATGCACTTGTGCGGCGCGGGTGCGGCGGCCGAGTACGCGCGCCGCGGTTTGACGTTGACGGCGGGTCAGCGCTGCGGTAGCGCACGATGCGCGCAGCTACGTCGCGCGCGTGACGACATGCAGCGCCGGTTCGGGCGCTCGCGCGCGCTGGTCGAGAAGCTGAGCCAAGTCGTAGGCTAGTTGCTCAGCGGCTCGAGCCGGCGCCTTGCCGTCGGTTTGGCCGAGCGTCTTGCCGTCCGCCAGGACGACGCCGACGTAGAGCGAGCCCGTGCTGCCGTCGTTCAGCACGACTTGGTTGCGCAGCGGGTTCACGTACATCGTGACCTTGTCGCCGACCTTCAGCGCCGTGCGCGTCCAGCCTTGTTGATCAGCACGTTCGGCGCCGTCATCTCGACGGTCCAAACGCCGTCGGGGTCGTCGCCCTCGGAAATCGCCGTCGACCTTGATCGACGCGTGCGGGTTGATCCAGCGGAACTGCGTGATCGTGCCCTCGATCTTGACGACGCGCGAGTTGTCGAACGCCGCCGTCGAGTGATGCGCGGCGGAAGGGAGTGCGCCCAGCGAGCGTGATCGCAGTCGCCACGGCGATCGATGAAATCTTCTTCAACGCAGTCATCGTTCAGCACTCCCTTACTGTTCGAGCCCAGCACGGCCGGCTTGCGTGCTCGGCAGGTTGTCGTTCAGATCCGGCAGGCAATGGACCTCGCCGATGTCGGTGTTGTCGACGCGCAGCCAGCGCTTCGTGCTGCGCCACTCGCCGACCCAGTTGACCGGGTCGGTCATGATGTACTCGATCTCGAGCATCTCGCCGTTCTCGAGCAACCGTATCCGCTCCTGCATGCGGAACTCCTCGGAGATCGGGATGCCGGTATCGATGTAGTGGTTGTACGTCTCGACGTAGCGCGTGTCGACGACGAGCGTGTCGCCTTCCCAGTGGCCCTGCGACTCGCCGTTGTAGGTGAAGATCACCGTGTCCGGATCGGTCCACGGACGGCCGTCGAGAAAGATCTGCCGGAACTCGTTGTTGAAGTTCGAGACCATGTAGATCACGGTCGGCAGCTGGATCATCGCGATCGGCCAGACGCGCGTCATGACCATGGGCTGGCCGGCCGGGAAGCACTGACCGATCGCGTCGCGCCAGGACTGCCCGCGCTGCAGCGTTTGCGAGTACTCGTAGTCGATCTTCGCCTGGCCGATGAACTCGGGGTACGGCGGGCCGTAGCGAAAGTCGCCGAAGGCGCGGCTCAAATCGACGAACCACGTGCCCGTCAGATCGAACGGCGGAGCCGGCCGCTCCTTCTTGAGGTTCTCGGGCGCCAGCGCGCCCAAGTAGCCTTCGTGCTTCGGGATCATGCGGCTCAGCGTTTGCGGCGCTCGGCGGGTGTCGGCGCAGCGGCGTGTCGCGGCCGTCGGCGCGCACGTGCTTGCGGAGGTGCGCGCTCCGCTGCACGACGGCGCGCGACCGCGGCGAGCGACGATCAAGCCTCTGAATGCGGCCATCGTTTCCCCCTCGTTGACACGTCCTAGCATTGCGGGCACCACTCTACCACACGGGGTTTCGTGCGCCCGGCGCGCAGTAGTGTCGAGACGAGCCCGGCACTAGACTGGCGCGGGATTCAGGTTACAAGTCGCGCTACGGTCAGGGGGAAAAGAAATATGAAGCACGCGAGCGTCGCGGTCGTCGCGGCTTGCTGCTCGGACGCTGACGATCGGCTCGGCGGCGGCGCAGGCGCTGCTGCCCGGCGAGCGCGAAACGACGATCACGGCGATTCCCGGCGTCGTGGCGGCGGGCGCGAAGTGGGAGATCGTCTGGGCCGACTTCGAGACGGCCGACGGCATCAACGGCACGGCCGACGGCGGCGTGATCTTCGCGCAAGAGCAGACCGACACGATTCGCAAGCTTGCGGCCGACGGCAAGGAGTACACGGTCGTCAGCCCGACGCGCGGCGTCGGCTCCGTGTCGCTCGATGCGCAAGGCCGGCTCTACGCCGTCGAGCGCACCTGCACCGAGCCGCTGAACACGTTCCTGCCCGGCTGCAACGACCTGACGGCGGTCGTGCAGTTGCTGCCCGAGCGCAAGGTGCTCGCGATGACGTTCGCGAACGGCGCGCCGCTCGGCCGCCTGAACGATCTGATCGCCGACGGCAAGGGCGGCGCGTACTTCACGGTCGGCGGCGCCTTCTACGTCAATCCGGCCGGCGTCGTCAGCATCGGTCGCCGATCAAGACATCCGCTCGAACGGCATCATGCTGAGCCCCGACGGCCGCACGTTGTACGTGACGAACAACACGAACGTGCTCGCGTTCGACGTGCGTGCCGACGGCACGACGTCGAACCGCCGCGACTTCGGCACGCTCGACGGCGATGACGGCGGCGACGGCATGGCCGTCGACTCGGAAGGGCGCCTCTACGTGACGGGCAATCGCGGCGTGCACGTGCTGTCGCCGCGCGGCGAGCATCTGGGGTTGATCCCGACGCCGCGCCGGCCGATCACGATCGCCTTCTCGGGGCCGGACAAGAACCTGCTCTACGCGCCGTCGATGGGCGCCGTCGGTCCCGACGGCAAGGCGTGGGCGACGCCGGAGACGATCCGCAACACCGCGATGACGATCTATCGCCTCACGACGCTGTCGCAGGGCTACAAAGGCCGGCCGAAGTAGCTCGCGGCTAGGAATTACGCCCTCAGTCGAGCGTCGTCGGCGGAGGTGTCGATGAAGCGAAACCGCAGCCGGCCGAGGTCGACGACGTCGCCGTGGCGCAGTTCCTGCCGCGTCACGAGCTTCGCGTTCACGCGGATACCGTTCTTGCTCTCGATGTCCTCGATCGTGACGCCGCTTGGCGTCGAGACGAAGCGCGCATGCAGCCGGCTCAGGAAGCCGTTGTTGATCTGAATGTCGGCGATGTCGGCGCGGCCGATCGTCATCGTCTCTTTGTAGAGCGGGTACTTGATCGGCCGCTCCGGGTCGAGCAGCACGAGGATCCTGGAGGCCGGCGCTTGCGTGCTCGGCTGCGCATCGGTCGCCGCGAACTGCTCCGGGAACACGAGCTCCGGCGAGAGCATTTCCTCGGAGCGGTCCGCGTCGCTGTGGGCTCTGAACGTGCTGATGCAGATGGCCGGCCACGCGCGTCTCGCGCGTTTCCTCGATCTCGCCGAGCGCGCCCATGAGATCGTCGAGCGACGGCACGTCGCGCCGGCCCGCCGGCGCGGGAACGGCGTAGTCGTCCGGCAACGCGATCGTCTCGGTCTGCATGCTGTCGATGCGCGACAGCTGCTTGCGCAGCTCGTCGCGTTCTATGCTCACACGGCGCAGCTCGTCGCGCGCCTCGGCGAGCTGCGCGCATCGACTCTTCGCGGCCCAGCCCAAGCGATTTCAGCCGCTGCCGTTGATCATCGAGCATCGACTCGGCGACATCGGCGCGCTCGAGCGCTTCGCTGAGCGCCTTCTCGAGGCGTGCGAGGGCGCGATCGCGGTCGTCGCCCGTAGGGCGGGTCGGGTCGCCTGGCTTCGTCATTGTGGTGCGGTAGCTCGTTGGCGTCGCTCGAACCGCGACGTCTGCGATGAAGTTGCGAACGGCCGAATTGTCCTCGTGGCAAGCGTACTCGAACATGCGATAGTCGTCGTCACGCTGCAGCGGAAACGCCGCCTTCCACGGTTCGGTCAGAACGACCGGATCCTCGACCGCGATCTCGTAGTCGATCGTGTCCGCTGCCGTCCGTGTGAGCCGCTCGACGACGCGCAGGTCGCGGCTCGTCGGGATCGGCTTGCCGCCGGGTCCGACGATCAGCATCGGCGTTTCGCCGTTGAAGTTGCGGGTCTCGATGACGAGCGTGTCACCCTCGAAATGCCCGCGCGAGTCGCCGAGCCACTGGACGATCTCGCCCGAGAGCGGCGGCCGGCTGTCGAGGGGCACGACGCGCGTCTCGTGGACGAGCTCGAGACGAATTGCGACGTAGCCCGGCGCCTGCACGATCTCGACGCCGCTGTTGTACATGAACGGGAACATCGATGCGGGCAGGCCACGCGTGATGCAGCGGTCGAGCGCGTTGAAGTCCGCGACCTCGTCGAACGAAATGTCGGACCAGCTGCTCGTCATCGTCGCGGAGCGACGTTCGCCTTCGGCCGTCAGCGGCGGAAGGCGGCCGTTCGCAGGTTCCATGATCAATGACGTCAGCCGGTTCGGTTGGCCCATCTCTGCCCAGTGGCCGTTGCCCATCTTGTTGGCGGCGATCTCTTCGTCGTAGCGCGCGTTCAAGGTGCGTAACCGCTCGACGCGCTCGGTGTACTCTTGGTCGGTGAGGTACCGCCGGTCGCCGAAGCTCTGCGGCCGTTGCACCGGGGTGCCGTTCAGCTTGTCGATCGGCCACATGCCGGTGAGATCCGGGTCGCCCCACGGCGTTCGCGGCGCGGCATACGCGCTGCCCGCGGCGCCGCCGGGCTCGCCGTTACAGCCGACCAGCACCGCGGCCACCGCCGGAACGATCCAGCCGGAACTCGCTCGGTGCCGTTGCATGGTCAAGCCTCGGAGACTCAAGGGTATCGCTGCAGGCAAATCCTGCGCCCTCCTTGTATACGGTTGCAAACGGCTTTTCTGTGACAACGCTCGTGTTTACGCACAGCCGATTGGCGGCGGGCTTTACCGCGGGCGGGGACTTGCGCTATGGTTCGCGGCCGTGAATTCCACGACTCGCAAAGGCGCGCTCACGAAACCCTGGCCAAGGGCTTTGGAGCATTGCGCGCGCTGAGCGAACCTGCCGCAAACGCACACCGAAGCCCCGCCGCAACCCGACGGGGCTTTTTCGTTTTAGCCTCTTGAGTTTCGCCTCTTTATTTTCGCCTCTCGATCCTGGAGCAACAGCATGGCCGCGAAGAAGATCGTCAATCCCGTCGTCGCCATCGTCGGTGCCACGGGCGCCGTCGGCGTCGAGCTGCTTCGATGCCTCGAGCAGCGCAAGTTTCCGCTGAAGGAGCTCAAGCTGTTCGCGTCGGCGCGCTCGGCCGGCAAGACGATGAAATTCCGCGGCAAGGATCTGCCCGTGCAGGAGCTGACCGAAGCCAGCTTCGCCGGCGTCGACATCGGCTTGTTCTCGGCGGGCAGCGGCACGACGAAGAAGTTCGCGCCGGCGGCCGTCAAGGCCGGCACGGTCATCGTCGACAACTCGTCGGCGTTTCGCATGGATCCCGGGCGTGCCGCTCGTCATCCCCGAGATCAACGCGCGACGCGATCCTCACGCACAAGGGCATCATCGCGAACCCGAACTGCTCCGCGATCATCTCGATCACGCCGCTCTGGCCCGTGCACCGGCAGAACCGCATCAAGCGGATGATCATCTCGACGTACCAGGCCGCGTCCGGCGCCGGCGCGGCCGCGATGGAGGAGCTGCGCGAATCGACGCGCGCCTACCTCGACGGCCGGCCGTTCCAGCACAAGGTGCTGCCGCATCCGTACGCGTTCAACGCGTTCAGCCACAACACGAAGATCGATCCTGCGACGCGCGCACAACGAAGAAGAGACGAAGGTCATCAACGAGACGCGCAAGATCTTCGGCGACCCGAACATCGCGATCGGCATCACCTGCGTGCGCATACCCGTGCTGCGCGCGCATTGCGTGTCGGTCACGTTCGAGTGCGAGAAGCCGATCACGCCGGAGGAAGTCCGCGCGATCATCGCGAAGGCGCCGGGCTGCCGCGTCGTCGACGACCAGGAGCGCAACTACTTTCCGATGCCCGTCGACGCGTCCGGCAAGGACGAGATCCTGGTCGGCCGCATCCGCCGCGACCTGAGCGACTCGACGGGCCGCTCGATCTCGATCTTCTCGGCCGGCGATCAGCTGCTGAAGGGCGCGGCGCTGAACGCCGTGCAGATCGCCGAGAAGCTGTTGGCGTAAGCGCTCGACCATGCTTACATTGGCGCTCGCGTAATCGATAAGGAGCGATTGCCATGGCAAAAGAACGCACTACGCAGAAGGAAGGGAAGAAGAAACCACTGCTGACGCCGAAGGAGCGCAAAGCGCTGAAGCGCGCCAAGAAGGAGGCGCGCCAGGCGTGACGCCAACCGCGCCGTCGGTTACTGCTTGATCGTGCCGGTCACGCCTTCGGGCGAGCAATTGAACGGCTCGAGCTTCAGATCCGACGGCGCGTACTCCGAGCGCGAAGGGTCGAAGTCGCGCGTGAAGAACGTCGGGGTCCTTCAGCGCCACCTCGACGACGAGCCGCTGGCGCGCCGCGTCGAACGATAGCCGTTCCACCGAGGTCAGAGTCCGCCGAATGCAGTAGGCCGCGCGTCGGCTTGCCGGGCTCCTCGACGTACTGATTCAGCACGCCGGCCGAGTAATTCGCCGTCTCGATGACGAGCGTGTCGCCCTCGAAGTGCCCGATCGAATGGCCGAGCGACGTACGTTGGCCGTCGGCCGGATGCTCGCGCACGTTCAGGTACACCGTGCGCACGACGTCCATCCACTCGTGCCGCAGCACGACGCGGTCTTGCTCGCGCGTGATCGACAGCGGCGTGCCGGGCGCACCCCAGACGCGCCGGATCGCGACGGGGTCGCAGCGGAACGTCGGGTCGTCCTTGAACGGATCGTACGCCGCGACGGCCGCCCCGCCGGCCGGCGTCAGGAAATTCATCATCGGCTGCGGCCGGCTTGTGCCGCCACGGCGCGGGTCTGGCGCGGCCGGCGCGAGCATCCAAGTGCCGAAGATGTCCGTGCGCGGCGGCAGCGCGGCCGGGCGCGCGGTCTGCGTGCCGCGTGGGCCGTTGACGCTCAGCGCGCGCCCGTCGGGAAAGTAGACGTTGTTGAAGAAGCACATGGTCGGGCTGTGCCGCGACAGCGAGCCATCGACGCGCAGCTGCGTGCCGGGCTTCAGCATCTCGGGCGTGATGCCGTTGCGTGTGAGCTGCGTGAAACCGTGCGACTCGCAAACGTACTCCTGCGTCTTGCCGTTCTCGTCGACGGCCGCGATGTGCAGGTAGCTGTGCGGATTGCGCGCCTCGTACAGGGTGACGGTGCCCGAAATGTCGACGGGCTTGTCGATGTCGAAATGCGGCGCGAAGCTGTGATGCCCATAGGCCGGAGCGGCGAGCAAGCCGAGCAGCAAGGAAGGCGTTCGTGCGTTCATCGCCAAGTAGTATATTCGTGGCCCGTCGCGCCGCGCAGCGGATTTTGTTAGCGTGCGGCGATGACGACGATTGGGCAGAACTCGCCCGTGGCCGGCGGGCCTGGGTTGCATCGAGCCATCGGTCCGCGGCTGCTGCTGTTCCTCGTGATCGGCGACATGCTCGGCACGGGCATCTACGCGCTGACGGGCGACGTCGCAGCACGAGTCGGCGGAGCGGCCTGGCTCGCGTTCGGCGGCGCTTTCCTCGTCGCGATGCTGACCGCCACATCGTACCTCGAGCTCGTCGGCAAGTACCCGTCGGCGGCCGGCGCCGCGCTCTACGCGCAGCGCGCGTTCAACACCCGCTTCATCACGTTTCTAGTCGGTTTCGCGGTCATGTGCTCGGCATTGACCTCCGTCGCCGCGGCCAGCCGGGCGTTCTCGGGCTATTTCCAAGAGCTCGCCGTCGCGCCGCTCGTTTTGCTCGTGCCGGTGTTCATTCTGGGGCTCGCGTGGATCAACTTTCGCGGCATCGTGGAGTCCGTGAAGATCAACGTCGTGCTGACGTGCATCGAGCTCTTCGGCCTATTCTTGGTGATCGCCATCGGCGCCTGGGCGCTCAGCGAAGGCATCGGCGAGCCCGCGCGCGCCCTCGAGTTCAATGCGGACGGGGACCCGTTCGCGCTCGTCATCAGCGGCGCCGCGCTCGCGTTCTTCGCGATCATCGGCTTCGAGGACTCGGTCAACATGGTCGAGGAGACGACGAACCCGCAGCGCGACTTTCCGCGCGCCTTCTTCATCGGTATCACGATCACGGGCGTCGTCTATATGCTCGTCGCGTTCTTCACGACGGCGCTCGTCCCGATCGACGTGCTGCGCGAGTCGAATCAAGATTTGCTCGAGGTCGTGCGAATCGGAGCACCGTGGTTCCCGCTCGTCGTGTTTTCGGTCATCGCGATGACGGCCGTCGGCAATACGTCGTTGATCAATCTCATGATGGCCTCGCGTCTGTTGTACGGCATGGCGAACGAGCGCGCGATTCCGCGCGTGTTCAGCACCGTGCACGAGCGGCGCCGAACGCCGTGGTTCGCGATCGTCTGCACGACCGCGGTCGCGTTGGCGCTCGCGAGCTGGAGCGGGGTGCGCACGCTGGGTGGCACGACGGCACTGCTTTTGCTCTGTGTTTTCGCGGTCGTGAACCTCGCCGTGCTGTTGCTGCGCAATCGCCCCGTAGCGCACGCGCACTATCGGGCGCCGACGCTGTGCCCCGTGCTCGGGTTCGTGTCTTGCGTGTACCTGGCGTCGCCGTTCGCCGGCCGCGAGGCGGCGCAGTACGCAATTGCCGGCGTGCTGCTTCTCATCGGCATCGCGTTGTTCGTGCTGAATGCCGTGCTCGGGCGCCGGATCGACAGAGTTTCGTCAGCGGGTTAGATTCGAGTCACGGCAACAGGCGTCCAGGGCCGTTCAACACCTTCGGGAGAGACCATGGCTGCACAACCGCAAGAGATCGAACGCAAGGCACCCATCGAGATCGATCGACGTATCTACGAGCTCTACGACGAGTACTGCCACGGCCGCATGGATCGGCGCGAGTTCTTGGCGCGCGCGAGCGCCGTGGTCATCGGCGGGCTCGCGATGGCGCAGGCGCTGTTCCCGCGCTATGTCGAGGCGCAGACGATCTCGTTCACCGATTCGCGCATCAAAGCGAAGTACGTCGAGTACCCGTCGCCCGGTGGCAACTCGGGCGAGATGCGCGGCTATCTCGTGCAGCCGAGCGGCAACGGGCCGTTTCCGGCCGTGCTCGTGATCCACGAGAACCGCGGCCTGAACCCGTACGTCGAGGACGTCGCGCGCCGCGCCGCCGTCGCGGGCTTCGTCGCGCTGGCGCCCGACGGCTTGTCGCCGGTCGGCGGCTACCCCGGTAACGACGACGACGGCCGCACGCTGCAATCCGGCCTCGATCAAGCGAAGCTGCGCCAGGACATGGTCAACAGCGCGCGCTACTTGAAGTCGCACGAGCTCTCGACGGGCAAGCTCGGCGCGACGGGCTTCTGCTGGGGCGGCGGCATGGTCAACAACCTGGCCGTCGCGCTCGGCGCAGACCTCGGCGCCGGCGTGCCGTTCTACGGCGCCGCGCCGGCGGCGGCCGACGTCGCCGAAGATCAAGGCGCCGCTGCTGATCCAGCTCGCCGCGACCGACGAGCGCATCAACGCGATGTATCCCGACGTACGAGGCCGCGCTGAAGGCCAACAACGTGCCCTTCGAGAAGCACATCTACGAAGGGACGCAGCACGGCTTCCACAACAACTCGACGCCGCGCTACAACGAGGCGGCCGCGAATCTCGCTTGGGAGCGCACGGTCGCGTTCTTCAAGCAGCATCTCGCCTAGCGAAAAGGGGACGGATTTATTTAACGCTCCGGACGAAAAGGGGACGGATTTATTTAGCGCTGCCCAGCGCTCGACAAGTTTGTCGCTCGCTCCGTAGCGCTAAATAAATCCGTCCCCTTTTCGAGTTTTGACGTATGTTCAAGCGTTGGCGCCGGCGGCGCATCCTGGCCCGCCATTCGATCCCCGACGACGCATGGGCCGCCGCGCTCGCGGCGTGGCCCGCGCTCGCGCGCCTGACCGACGAGCAACGCGAGCGCTTGCGTACCCTCGCGCTGCTGTTCGTGCACGAGAAGCAGTTCGAAGCCGCGCGCGGCATGGCTGCTCGACGAAGCCGAAGTGCGTGCGCATCGCCGCGATGGCGTGCTTACCGATCCTCGAGCTCGGTTTCGACGCCTACGCGCGGGTTCAAGTCCGTCGTCGTCCATCCCGACGAGTTCGTCGTGCGCGATCGCACCTATGAGGACGAGGACGGCGTCGTCCACACCGGCGACGACGTGCTGTCCGGCGAAGCGTGGGAGCAGGGACCGGTCGTCCTCGCCTGGAGCGAGATCGAGGAAAGCGGCCGCGGCGAAGGGCTACAACGTCGTCGTGCACGAGTTCGTGCACAAGCTCGACATGCTCGGCGGCGAAGCCGACGGCGTGCCGCCGCTGCACGGCGACATGCGCGTGCCCGAGTGGGTCGCCGCGTTCGACGCGGCGTACGACGACTTATGCGACCAGTCTCGAGCGCGGCGAAGACCCGTGGCTCGACCCGTATGCGGCCGAGGATCCGGCCGAGTTCTTCGCCGTTTGCGTCGGAAATGTTCTTCGACGTGCCGCGGCGCTTTCGCGCGGAATACCCGACGTCTACGACCAGCTCCGGCGCTACTTCAAGCAAGACCCCGCCGCAAGCGCTTGAGGCCGAACCAGAAGCCGATCGTGCTCGTCGACGAGCGCCCCTAGGCTCAAGACGATCATGCCGATGTCCCACAGCGGCCGCCGGTCGTACCAGAAGCCGAAGTCGAGGCTGTGCAGGCCGTTGTAGAGCCAGCGCTCGACGCGCTGGAGGCGATGGATCGACGCGACGATTTGGCCGAGCGCCGGATCGACGTAGACCCAGGTCTCGACGGATCGTCGAACTTCACGCGCAGCACGGGCAGCGCGGCCTGGCGGTTGCGCGAGTAGTAATAGGAGTCGTAGTCCGCGAGCAGCTCCTGCGTGACGATGTTGGCGCCGGGTGCTGCGGCGCGCAGGCGTGCGACCAGCGTTTCCGTCGCGAACGGCTCGGCTCGCTCGGTCAGCGTGCGCGCGTCGACGAGCGCGTGCTGCGGCTCGGCCCTCCCCGTGATCGGGTACGGCTGGTGGAGGCGTTCGCGGCGCGGGTCGGGCTCGGCCGCCGTGCCCGTGTAGCGCGCGAGATAGTACGGCGCGTCGACGATGCGGCGGAACTCGAGCTCCTTCAGCGTTCGGCCGCCCAGCAATGAAGCCCACGCCGCGGCGTCGAACGCCGGAAACTGCTCGAGCTCGACGGGGCCGCCGGTCAGCGCGTCGCCGCGGATATCGAGGCTCTCGACGTCGTTCGCCCAGTCGAACGGTTCCATCGAGAGCAGGCCGCTGAATACCCAGGTCAGCGCGAAGATGCCGAAGAAAACGCCGGAGATGTAATGCCAGCGCATCCAGCCTTGGTAGCGGACGGCGTTCGACCAGCGAAATGGTTTCGACTTGTTGAACTGCGTGACGCCGAGCACGAGGCCGAGCAGCGCGAGCAGGCAGCCGAGCGCCGACGTGGCGACCACGGTCCAGTACCAGAGCGGTTGATTCGCGCGCAGCGGCGTGATGTAGAACCAATGCGGAATCGTCGCGATCCACGCGAGCGTGCGCGTTTTCGTCGTCGTGACGAGGCGTACCTCGCCCGCGTAGCGCGAAACGTAGACCTCGGTGCCCGCACCGTCGGCGACGGCGAACTTGTAGAGCGGCAGGTCGCGGCCGGCTTGCAGAGTCCATTGGTCGGGCCGCTCGACGATGCGAATCAGCTCGACCGAGCTCGACGGCGCGTCGACGAACCGCGCGGCGACCCCGCGCGCCGTGTCGACGTCGATCTCGTCGAGGGTCTCGCCGGTGTCCGCGAACACCGTCGCGGAGCCGTACGGGCTCGCGAACCGATAGGCGGGCCGATCGAGCACCGTCGTCAACACCGCGCGGCCGAAGCCGCTTGCCGCTCGTTCGGCTGCTTCGACAGGCGTGAAGTGGACCGCCGCGACGTCGAGCGCGGGTAACCGCTCGAGGCGCGACTGTGCGCTCAACGTCGGCATTCCGCCGACGTAGATCATGGCGATACCCGTGACGAACCAGAGCACGAACAGCACGCTCAGCGGGATGCCGAGGTAGCGGTGGGTCAGGATCAGGGCGCGGCGCAACGTCTGCATGTCAGATCATAGTCCCAGCCCGCTACGATGCGAGCAAGCCCAAGTGCTGCCGGTGCTAAGCTTCACGCCGACAAACCCCGGCGCCGCCGATACCGTGTTCGGACCCAAAGTTGGTGTACGCAGCCCTTGATCTCCGCCAAAGCTGATATCGAGCAGGCCGAGCGGCATGATGCCGCCGGTCGCCATGACGAAGCGATCAACTGCCTCGCGCGAGCGACGCAACTCGGCGACGTCGAGGCTAGGACGCGACTAGCGAAACGCCTAATCGTCGGCGATCGCGCGCCATTACTCTGGCGTGAGGGAGCTGGGTTCTTGCGCGAGGCGGCGACGCAAGGCGGTGCAGAAGCGGCGGCACTGCTCGCAGTGCTCGCGGCTGCCGGGCTCGGCGGCCGGCACGACTGGAACGCGGCGCTCGATCTCGCACGCCTCGCTGCAGAACGCGGCTGGAAATCGGCGGCCGACCAACTCCAAGTTCTGGCGTCTTGCACCGGCGGCCGCATCGACGTCAACGCCTGGGCCCAGGTGCCGACGACTATCGCGCTTCACGACGACCCCGACGTCCGGCTGTTCCCGTCGTTTCTCAACGACGAGGTCTGCGAATGGTTGATCGAACGGGCCCGGCCCCGGCTCGTTCGTGCGCGCGTCTACGATGCCGGAAGCAAGTCGGATGTCGTCTCCGAAATACGAACCAACACGTCGGCGGGCTTCAATCTCATGGAGACGGATCTCGTGCACTTGATGGTGCAGACGCGGATCTCCGCCGCGAGCGGTTTGCCGCTCGTGAACATGGAGGGCAGCACGGTGCTGCACTACGACGTGGGGGAGCAGATCGACAATCACTACGATTTCGTCGATCCATCGATACCGGACTACGAACAGGAAGTTCGCGCACGCGGCGAGCGCGTAATGACCTTCCTGGTCTACCTCAACGATGATTACGACGCGGGCGAAACGGACTTCCCGCGACTCGAGGTGAGCCACAAAGGCCGCCAAGGGGAAGGCTTGTATTTCATCAACGCGCTGCCGTCAGGGGCCCCGGACCTGCGTAGCTGGCATGCGGGCCGCCCTCCGGCGCGTGGAGAGAAATGGATCTTGTCGCAGTTCATCCGCAACCGGCGTGTGCTGCAACTGTAGCGTCGGCGCTACGCGAGCCTAGCACTCGCAGTACCACATTGCAGCGGCCGCGAGCCTGTATGAGAATCGCCGTGCCGAAGCGGCAATACGAGAGCACCACGTGAACCCTTCACCGGTTCCCGTGGGGATCAGCGACGCCTGAGCATGGAGTGTCCGCTTCGGGCAACAGTTTCTAATCGCAGAGCAACCCGGGGGGGTTCCATGACGCACGGTCCAATTTCCGCGCCGCGCCTGAGCGCGCTGGCGACCACGATTTCTGGTGTTTTGGGTTCGAATTTCTTGCTCGCACCCGCGACCGCGCAGGAGGCCGGGCTCGAAGAGATCACCGTGACCGGCTCGCGCATCGTGCGCCGCGACTTCGACGCGGCGAGCCCGATCATGACGGTCGACACCGCGCGGCTCGAGCAGTCGAGCACGCTCAGTATCGAGTCCGTGCTCAATCAGATGCCGCAATTCGTGCCGACCGGCACGCAGTTCGTATCGGGCGGCCAGGGCAGCCCGACGGCCACGCTCGGTATCGCGAGCGTCAACCTGCGCGGCATCGGCACCAACCGCACGCTAGTGCTCGTCGACGGGCGACGCCCGCAGCCGTCGAACGCCGCGCTCGTCGTCGACGTCAACACGATCCCCTCTGCGGCGATCCAGCGCGTCGAGACGATCACTGGCGGCGCCTCGGCCGTGTACGGTCCGGACGCGCTCGCCGGCGTCGTGAACTTCGTGCTGAAGGACGATTTCGAAGGCGTCGAGATGGACTTCCAGACCTCGTCGACGACGGAAGGCGACGGCGGGGAAACGCGTTTCACGGCGCTGTTCGGCATGAACTCGGAGGATGGCCGCGGCAACATCATGCTCGGTCTCGAGGACTACGACCGCGAGGTGGTCTGGCAGCGCGACCGAGAGTTTTATCGCAACGGCTGGTACGAGCCGGGCACGAACGCCGGCGGCTTCATATTGGCACCGGGCTATTCGTTTGCCGGCCCCAGCAACCGGCCGACTCAAGCGGCCGTCGACGCGCTTTGGGCGCAGTACCACCCGGGCGTCACGCCGCCCAATGTCGTGTGGGACCCGGTGACGGGGCCTACCAACGACCCGACGAGAGGCGGGGCAGCCGTCCACGAGATCTATTTCAACACGGACGGCTCGCCGTTCGTCATCCCAGGCGCCCGAGGATTCACCGGGCCCTTCACGACCGCCGCGGGCAACCAGACCCAGGATCTTGGCGACGGCATTTGGGGCATGCGCCGCAACCCCAACGGCAACCTCGGCCAGGTATGGGAAGGCGTCATGGCGTCGACGCCGCAGGAGCGCAAGTCGATCTTCGGCCGCGCGCGGTACGACCTTACAGACAACGTGACCGCCTTCGCGCAGCTGACTTACAGCAACAATACCGTCACGACCACGCAGGGCACGATTTCGCCGGCGATCACCGTCTGGCAGGCGCATGTGCCGAGCGACGGCCGGCCCCTTCCTCCGGCCCTGCAGCAGCTGCTCAACTCGCGGACCAATCAGGCGGAAGACTGGCGGTTGTTCCGGGGCATCGACCTTTGGCAAGAGCCTGCCAGCGTGGACAACTCGAATGACGTCTACCAGTTGACGGCCGGCCTCGAAGGCGGGTTCGACAACAACGACTTGACCTGGGAGTTCAATATCTCGAGCGGCCAGACCGACACGCGGAACGACTACCGCAACCTGCCGTCGCTGCAGCGCTGGCGGTGGATGAACGCGCTCCCGCTGTTCGGTGCGGGGGATGCTACGGGCCTGCCGGGGCAAGCCGGCAACGCGCTAGGACAAGCGGGGGTACCGCCGGTCAATGCGGGGTCGAGCGCGGGACACCACGTCTTCGCCCGCGAATACGTGCTCGATTGCTCCTCTGGCCTGCCGATCTTCGGCAACTTCCAGAACTTGGATCCCGAGTGTCTGGACTCCCTCGACAGCCGGGCCAAGGCTTCATCGACGCTCACGCAGGACATCTACGAGTTCAACCTGCAAGGCAAGATCGCGGACATGCGCTCCGGCGAGCTGCGGTTCGCAGCCGGCGTCGCCCAGCGCGAAAACACGTTCCGGTTCGAGCCGCTGAACGACAACCGCGTCGTCTCCGACCATCCCGTCGGTCTATTCGTGTCGGACAACACCTATGGCGAGATGGAGGTCAAGGAGCTCTATGGCGAGCTGCTCGTGCCGGTGACCTCACGCTTGAACCTCGAGTTCGGCTACCGCTATTCGGAGTTCAATACGGCGGCCGGTAACGTCGACACCTGGAAAACGCTGTTCGACTATGCGGCGACCGACTCGATCCGCCTGCGCGGCGGCTTCCAGCAGGCGACGCGTGCACCGAACACGGCGGAGATGTTCCAGGGGCCGATCATGCTGACCGTCGGGTTCGCTCCGAGCGACCCCTGCACGTTCACGACGACCGCGCCGTGGGGTAACGTCGCAGCCAACCCGCGGCGGCTCGAGGTGCAGCAGCTGTGCATCGACCTGATCGGCAATCCGAATACTCCGTTCGGCGGCACGCCCGGGACACCCGCGGCCAACAGCTTCGTGCGGCCCGGCGTTGCGTTCTTCCCGCTCGAAAACGTCCTGGAGAGGGGCGACCCGGATCTCATCGCGGAATCCGCCGACACCTGGACGTTTGGCGTCGTGTTTTCCGGTCCCGGAAGCCTCGAGAACCTGACCGCGTCGATCGACATGTACAACATCGAGATGACGGAAGCGATTGCGCGCATGAACCCGGTGTTCGTCTACGAGCAATGCTTCAATGCGAACGGCACGAGCAATCCGACGTTGCTGGAGAGCAATAGCCCCTATTGCGCCTTGATCGGACGCTCGCCGCTCACCGGCGAGCGCGACACGGTGCAGACGCCGTTCGTCAATCAGGGGGCTCTGCAAACGTCCGGAGTGGACCTCGCGGTCAATTGGGCACTCGACCTGGATAACGGCGGAACGTTCTCCATCAACTCCATCGTCAGCGTGCTGAACGAGTACTTGGTTCAGGACGCTCCGACCGAGCCGTTCCGGGAGGCCAAGGGGACGCTGGCCGAGGGCGGGCAGTACGAGTACCGGCTGAACAACACGTTCGCCTACGCCTTCGGCGGCGGCAAGACGAACGTCGGCGTGCAATGGGTCCATCTGCCCGAAATCGCGGACGCGGCTGCGCTGCGGCCGCCGACCAGGGTGCTCGGCGTCGAGTCGTATGATTTGTTCAGCCTGTTCGCGGGCTACCAGATCAACGACCGACTCTCGTTGCGGGGCGGTATCGACAACCTGCTCGACGAGGATCCCCCGGTCGTCGGGCGCGATCCGGGCACGAACCCCTCTTTGGGCTGCCCGGGCTCGCCGAACTGCAACAACAACTCGGCCAACACGAACGCGCAGTACTACGACATTCTCGGCAGACGTGCGTACGTCGCGCTGAAGATGAACTTCTGATCGTCGATAAAATGTCGCTTCAACGGCGGGCTTCGGCCCGCCGTTTTTCTGTGGGCGCGCCGGTACGGCCTCGGGCTACTTGATGCTCAGCTTGTGTAGCGATCCGATGTCGCCTCTGACGAATACGTTGAAGGCGAGGCACGATCGTTCTTCGTCAGACTCGTTCGGGTCGGCAGAATGCATCACCACGGACGGGAACAGACAGATGTCGTTCGTCTTCGGCGTGTAGCTCCAACTCTTGCAGTTGTAGATATTGAAAGAGGTCATATCGAGATCGAGCGCCGGTGGAAATGGAACCAAGCTGAGCACGTTGCGGTGAAAGACGAGATCGCCGGTCGCATCAGTGGCGTGTAGGTAGAGCACCCCTGAGATCAGCGAGTTGTGATGCACGTAGGCGCCTGCCGATTGGCCGCGTCGGTGCAGGGTGACCCACGAATCCGTGACGTAGAACTCGATCCTGTCACTCACACAGAGAAGCTGCCTCGCGTAGACGTTGACTTCCTCCATCACGACTTCGTGCACGCGACGAAACTCCGGTCGATCGAGCACCTTTCTGTCGACCGAGCTCAGGAAGTCGTAGGCGCCTCCGGAGGGAGCCGTGGAGGAGTACTCCAACGACTTCAGGTCGGGATGCTCGAGCGGGCCGACGTTGTTCACGTACACCGGCGCAGAGAAGAGCGGGTAGATGGTCGGCTTGCTCATGCAGGTTCTCGTGGGCTGCTGCCGGACGCGTCACGCGGAGCCGTAATCGATGTCTACGGTGTTCTGCACGACCCCATAGCCAAGGCGCACGCAGATAGAGTAGGTCGCCGCATCCGCCGGATCGAGACAAAAGTACGAGCGCGCCATACCGCGCTCGAGCAGGTGCCGGCTGAGAGCGGAGACTGACGCCCGGGCATAGCCGCGCTCGCGAAACGACGGCGGCGTGTAGAGGATACCGATCGCGGCGGCGTCGCTCGTCTCGTTCAGCACGCCGATCATGCACCGTGGGGCGCCGTCGTCCCAGAAGTAGAGCCGCCGTTCCGGAATCAGGCGCGCGCACACTCCCCCGTCGAGCGCCGTGAGCCCGCTCTCGCGCGCAAACGCTGCGCCCCACTGCTGCGCGATGCTGCCGTCGACCGCGGTCGCCGGCCGTAGCGCGCCGGGCGGTAGGTTGGTGACCGGGACGATCGCCTTGTGCTCGAGTAGCTGCTGGCGCGCTCGCACGGACCAGGAACCGCCGCGCCGCTGCAGCCATGCGGTAGTGAATGCGGTCGCCGACGGTTCGGGCCCGGCCACCCCGGACAACGTGGGATAGAAGGTGCCGACACTCTCGACGAGCGCCGGAATCGCGTCCAGCGGCAGCGCCGTGATTCCGAGTCGATGGGGCGGCGTGCGAAACGCGCAGCCGACGATTTGGGCCCCGTCCTCGACGGTAGCCCAGTAAAGGGGCTTCTGAAACTGCCAATCGTTGTTGCAGGCGAAGCGCGCGCTCTGCAGCGCCATCGAGTGCTCGACTTCCGCGCGCTTGAGCCATGGCTCGGAACGGGCGAGAAACGCGCGCGCGTCAGGATAGAGGCAGACACGCATCATGTCCTGCGATGCTCGAGTGAGTTCACGAACGTGCGAGCGTCAGCCGACGCGCTCCGCGCGCGCGTTCAGCGCGACGCGGGTGCGGATGAACTGAGAGAAGACCCACTTCTCGCCGCTGCTCGGGGGTCGCCCCGCGTGCACCATACGCCGGTCGGGTTTGCCGTTCGGCAGTGCATTCACGAAGAACAAGCCTTCGCGGCGACGGCCTTTGTGGCGCACACCGAGCTCCGGAAATTCAGTTTCGCCGTCGCCATAGTCGTCGTTCAAGTAGATCAAGAACGTGATGATGCGCTCGCCGCGGCGGCTGACCTCGTCGTCGTAGTTCGGCATGTCGGTGTTCAAGAAGTCGAAGTGGTTGGTGATCTCCTCACCGACTGCGTAGTGCAGCACGGTCGGGCCTTCGAGGTTTTGTACGGGTAGCCCGACCACGGCCGCAATTCGATGCTGAATCGCGATCTGCACCACATCGGCATCCATCAGGTCGAAGCCGGCTACGCTGTTCGTTCGCATTTGATCCGTCACGTCTCCACCACGGGCGGGATCGTAGATCAGTGCGCGCCTGAGACGGCCGCGTGCGCGTGCGATCAGGCTGTCGCACGCCTGATCGGGGATGAACTTGGCGAAGGAGCGCACGAGCGGCTGCGCGTGGAGCGTGACGCCCGGCAGCGGCGCCAGCCAGGCGCGCAGATCGATGCGGTTGGCGAGGCCGCGCCAGTCTTCGGCCCGCGACACGTCGCCGGGCGGAGCGCCGGCAAGGACATGAAGCTGGCTGCGCGCGGACTCCGACCCCTGCTCCGCGGCCCGGACGAGCAGCCCGAACGCGTGGCTCCAGCTCTGCTCGGTGTGAGCGCCGAGCGCCGTCATTGCCGCGAGCCGCAGGGCCGCCTCGGAGCTGCCGGCCTGCATCGCATCGCCCAAGAAGCGCGTGCCGTCCGCCGGCAGCAGCGGCGCTCGGTCTCCGATGACGAGCCGCTTGCCGAGCTCCGTCATGGCCTCGATGTCGCCCGCTTGCGTTGCGCGGGCGAGCTCGTTGATCGCTTCATCGTGGCGACCTGCCGCGTCGTGCTGGGCGGCGCGCGCTGTGCCGGCGGTCATGGTGGTCGGCGAAGGTTCTCTCACGGCTCGTTCCACAACGGAATATGCGCAGCGCTATGTATACCAGCGCCAGGCGGCTTGTCGACTCGCCTATGACGCGGGCGCGATGGGTTCATTCGGCACGTCTTGCCATTTGGCGCGGGTCAGGCGAGTCTCGCCCCTGCGATTCGAAGGAGCCAGCGGATGAGCGTACCACCCGGGGTCAGCGAGCGAGATTTCGCGCGGGCCCTTGCCCGTTTCAGGTCGGTCGTCGGAGCCGATTGGGTGTTCACGAGCGACGAGGACGTCGCGCTATACCGCGACGCCTACTCGCCGCTCTGGAGTGAGCCCGAGGAGAAGGTCGCCTCGGCCGCCGTGGCGCCGGAATCGGCGGAGCAGGTTCAAGAAATCGTCCGCATCGCGAACGAGTTTCGCATTCCGCTTTATCCGATCTCCACGGGCCGAAACCTGGGGTACGGCGGCTCGGCGCCGGTGCTATCGGGCAGCGTCGTGCTCGATCTGAAGCGCATGAACCGCATTCTCGAGGTCGACGAGCGCAACGCCTATGCGCTCGTCGAGCCCGGCGTCAGCTACTTCGATCTCTACCGCCACATCGAGGAGCGGGGACTCAAGCTCTGGATCGATTGTCCCGATCCCGGCTGGGGCAGCATCGTCGGCAACGCGCTCGATCACGGCGTCGGCTACACGATGAACCCGTACCGCGATCACTGGGGCGCCCAGTGCGGCCTGGAGGTCGTGACCGGCGACGGCGAGCTCGTGCGCACGGGCATGGGCGCGCTGCCGGGGTCGCGAACCTGGCAGCAGTTCAAGTACGGCTTCGGCCCCTACCTCGACGGCATGTTCTCGCAGTCGAACTTCGGCGTCGTGACGAAGATGGGTGTGTGGCTCATGCCGCAGCCCGAGGCCTACGTCGACTGCTCGGTCGACGTGTTCGGCCACGACGACATCATCCCGCTCGTCGATCACATGAATTACGTGATGAACACGGGGCTCCAGAACGCCGGCACGAACCTGCAATCGCCGCTGCGCTTCGCCGTGGCCGGCAATCCCGAGCTGCGCGCCGCGCTCGCGAGCGAAGCGACCGGCGGACATCGCGAAGCTCGACGCGTTCTCGCGCGAGCGCCAGGTGCCGTTCTACTCGAACGTGTTCAAGTTCTACGGGCCCGAGGAAGTCGTGCGCGCGCAGATGGACTACACGCGCCGACGGCTGCTGACGATTCCCGGCGCGCGGTTTCGCGAGGGAGCGTTCTACCGCTTTCCCGATCACGGCCGAGCAGAAGGCCACCGTGCGCGATCCGCAAGATCTCGGCATCCCGACGCTCGAAACGTTCTCGATCGGCGCACGCTCGAATTTCGCGCCGGCGACGCGCGGACATCTGGGCTTCTCGCCGGTGATTCCGATGCGCGGCGAGGCCGTCATCGAGTCGCAGCGAGTGTTCCAGCGCGTGCTGCAGGAGTTCGGAACCGACGTCGCGCTGCTCGTGTTCCCGCAGTCCTATCATCCGCGCACGTTCGTGATCCTCTGCATGTTCTATGTGATGCCCGATCCGGCTTCCAACCAGGCGGTACGCCGCACGTTCGAGCGGCTCGTCGAAGTCGCGGCGGAGCACGGCTGGGGCGAGTACCGCACGCACACGGCCTTCATGGACGAGTGCGCGGCCGCTTACTCGTTCAACGATCACGCGCTGCGCAAGCTGCAAGAGAAGATCAAGGACGCCGTCGATCCGAACGGCATTCTGTCCGCGGGCCGCTACGGCATCTGGCCGAAGCATTTGCGCGGCGCGTAGAGGTGGAGGGCGGGCGAATGCGAAGGTTGTCGAAGATTGCGGCCGTTTTCGTGCTGGCGGCGTTGCCACTCGCGCTGGCCATCGCGGCGGACTTGGCGGGCAAGTGGACGACGGACGGCCGTTACGTATTTTCGTTCGGTCGCGTCGCCGACGCGTGGGCAGGCTCGGTCGTCGAAGCCGCGACGGGCCGCGAGTTCAAGCTCGCCGACATCGTCGTCGACGGCGAGCGCGTCTCGTTCTTCGTCGTGCACGACGCGGCATGGGACGAGGAAGTGCAGGCGAACGGCG
This sequence comes from uncultured Gammaproteobacteria bacterium, assembly GCA_963714705.1. Lineage (GTDB taxonomy): Bacteria > Pseudomonadota > Gammaproteobacteria > Steroidobacterales > Rariloculaceae > FEN-1219. The sequence continues at coordinate 149,275 of CAVQPJ010000010.1, read as the reverse complement.
GCCGCGCGTTCCGCAACACCGCGAGCGGGACGCTGACCGAGAGCACGCTGACGATCAGCGGCGCTCGGGAGCACACGGGCGAGCGCGCCTACCGTGCGGAGCTGAAGCGCGTCCAATGATCTGCCTGCCCGATCCCGACTTGGGGCTAATCGCGCGGCGCGGCAGCATCGCGCACGCGTTGCGCGGCTTGGTCGCGGCCGGCAGCGTCATCGACGACGACCTGCGGCTCGCGGCTTACGAGACGGACGCGCTGACGGCCTACCGGCGCCGGCCGCTCGCCGTCGTGCTGCCCGAGACGACGGCAGAGGTCGCGGCGATCCTTCAGTTCGCGGAGCGTGAGGGCGTCAAGGTCGTGCCGCGCGGCGCGGGCACGTCATTGTCGGGCGGCGCGATCCCCGCCGAGGACGCCATCGTCGTCGGCCTCGGCAAGTTCAACCGCATCCTCGACATCGACTACGCGAACCGTTGCGTCGTCGCGCAAAGCGGCGTCACGAATCTCGCGCTCAGCCACGCCGTCGCGGGCGAGGGCTTCTACTACGCGCCCGATCCGTCGAGCCAGATCGCCTGCACGATCGGCGGCAACGTCGCCGAGAACTCCGGCGGCGTGCATTGCTTGAAGTACGGCTTGACGACGAACAATGTGCTCGGCGTCGAGCTCGTCACGCCGCAAGGCGAAGTCGTGCGGCTCGGCGGCAAGCACCTCGACAGCGGCCACTACGATCTGCTCGGGTCTCACCGTCGGCTCGGAAGGGCTGATCGGCATCGTCACCGAGGTCACGGTGCGGATCCTGCGGCGACCGCAAACGGCGCGCGCGCTGCTTGATCGGCTTCGACGAGGTCGAGTCGGCTGGCGCGTGCGTTGCCGCGATCATTGCCGACGGCATCATTCCGGCGGGCATGGAGATGATGGACAGGCCGGCGATTCACGCCGCCGAGGCGTACGTCGGCGTCGGTTATCCGCTCGACGTCGAAGCGCTCCTGATCGTCGAGCTCGACGGGCCCGCAGTCGAAGTCGACTACCTCATCGAGCGCGTGCGCGCGATCGCGGCGCGCAACGCCGCGCGCGGCATTCGCGTCTCGACGAGCGAGCGCGAGCGGCTCGCGTTCTGGGCCGGGCGCAAGGCCGCCTTTCCGGCCGTCGGCCGCTTGAGCCCCGACTACTACTGCATGGACGGCACGATCCCGCGCCGCGAGCTGCCGCGCGTGCTGCGCGCGATGGCGCAGATGCAGCAGCGCTACGGGCTGCGCGTTGCGAATGTCTTCCACGCCGGCGACGGCAACTTGCACCCGCTGATCCTCTACGACGCCAATGTGCCCGGCGAGATCGAGCGAGCCGAAGCGTTCGGCTTCGAGATCCTGAAGCTCTGCGTCGACGTCGGCGGCGTGCTGACGGGCGAGCACGGCGTCGGCATCGAGAAGCGCGATCTCATGACGTATCAGTTCGACGCGACGGACCTCGAGGTCCAGCATCGCGTGAAGCACGCGTTCGATCCCGACGTGCGCTTCAATCCCGGCAAGGTCTATCCCGACGCTGCGCCGCTGTGCCGAGCAGGGGCGCGAGCACGTGCACGCGGGCGCGGAGCGCTTCGCGCACTTGCCGCGGTTCTAGTCCATGAGCGCCGGCGTCGAAAGTACGCGGCTCGTCCCGCGCGACGCGGCCGACGTGGCGGCCATCGTGGCCGGCGCGACGCGGCCGCTCGAGCCTGTCGGCGGCGGCTCGAAGCGGCAGATCGGCCGGCCCGTCGCAGCCGACGTGCTCGACCTTCGCGCGCTCGCCGGCATCGTGAGCTACGAGCCGGCCGAGCTCGTGTTGACGGCGCAAGCGGCCACGCCGCTCGCGGCGATCGAGAGCGCACTCGCGAGCTACGGCCAGCGGCTCGCGTTCGAGCCGCCCGACTTCGGCACGTTGCTCGGCGACGGCGCTTCGACCCATTGGGGCCGCAGACGATCGGCGGCGTGCTGGCGGCGAACCTCGCCGGCTCGCGGCGCGTGACGGCCGGCGCCGCGCGCGATCACTTCCTGGGCTTTCGAGCCGTCAACGGGCCGCGGCGAGGCGTTCAAGGCCGGCGGCAAGGTCGTCAAGAACGTCACGGGCTACGACTTGCCGAAGCTGCTCGCGGGATCGTGGGGCACGCTGGCGGTGCTGACGGAGGTCACGATACGCGTCGCGCCGGCGCCCGAGCTCGACCGAACGCTCGTCGTCGCGGCCGGCTCGATCGGCGAGTGCCTCGCGCTGCTCGGCGCAGCGTTGCGCTCGCCGCACGACGTGTCCGCGGCCGGGGTCGATCCCGAGCGCGGCAGCCTGCTGCGGCTCGAGGGCTTCGCCGCGTCCGTCGAGGCGCGCACGCGCGCGCTGTGCGAGGAGCTCCGTTGCGAGCCGCACGACGTGCTCGAGGGAGCTGCGTCGCGCGATTGTTGGCAGGCGCTCGCGAGCGCGGCCGCGCTCGCCGCGAGCCCCGTCGTCTGGCGCATCTCGGTGCCGCCCGCGGACGCGCTGCGGGTCCTCGAGCGGCTCGAAGCCGATCGTTATCTCGTCGATTGGGGCGGCGGCTCGATCTTCGCGGCGTTCGACGCCGTCGACGCGCCGCGTGTGCGCGGCGCGCTGACGACGGGCCACGCGACGTTGCTGAAGGCGCCGGCCGCGGCGCGCGCTCGGCGACGCCGGTGTTCCAGCCGCAAGCGCCGGCCGTGGCCGCCGCCGCCGCGCGCGTGCGCAATGCGTTCGACCCGCGCGGCATCTTGAATCCCGGCCGAATGGGCTGAAGGACGCGCCGTGCAGACTCGTTTCACCGCCCGCCAGCTCGAGAACGCCGCCGTCGCGGCCAGCGAGCCGATCTTGCGCAAGTGCGTGCACTGCGGCTTCTGCACGGCGACGTGCCCGACGTACGTTCTGCTCGGCGACGAGCTCGACAGCCCGCGCGGCCGCATCTACTTGATCAAGGACATGCTCGAGAACGACCGGCCCGCGACGGGCGCCGTCGTGCAGCACATCGACCGCTGCTTGAGCTGCCTCTCGTGCATGACGACGTGCCCGTCGGGCGTTCACTACCAACATCTCATCGATCACGCGCGCGTGCACGTCGAGCAGACGTATCGGCGGCCGCTCGCGGAGCGGTGGTTGCGCGGCGCGCTTGCCGCGGTGTTGCCGTACCCTCGGCGCGTCCGCGTAGCGCTGGCCGCAGCCTCGGTTGCGAGACCGTTCGCACGCTTCCTGCCGGCGCCGCTGCGGGCGATGCTCGAGCTTGCGCCGCGCCGTCGCGCGGGCGAGCCGCGAGCTACGCACGATTCCGCAGGTGCGCGCGCCGCGCCGTAAGCGCGTCGCGCTCGTCATGGGCTGCGTTCAGACCGTGATCGCGCCCGAGATCAATGCCGCGACGATTCGTCTGCTTGAGCGCTGCGGCGTGGAGGTCGTGCCCGTCGAAGGCTGCTGCGGCGCGCTCGTGCATCATCTCGGCAAAGAGAAGCGCGCGAATGCGCTCGCTGCCGCGCTCGTCGAACGGCTGCATACCGAGCTCGATGGTGCAGGCCTCGACGCGATCGTCGCGAATGCCTCCGGTTGCGGCACGCACGTCAAGGACTACGGCTACGTGTTTCGCGACGACGCCGAGCTCGCGTCGCGCGCAGCGGCCGTTGCCGCGAAAGCGCGCGACGTGACGGAGCTGCTCGCCGAGCTCGGCCTGCCGCCCGTCGTAGCGGCAGCCGAGCGGCTCACCGTCGCCTACCATTCCGCCTGCTCGATGCAGCACGGGCAGAAGGTCGAGCAGCCGCCGCGCGCGTCTGCTCGCCGCCGCAGGCTTCGCCGTCAAGGAGATCGGCGAAGGGCATCTCTGCTGCGGCTCCGCGGGCACTTACAACGTCTTGCAGCCCGAGCTCGCGAAGCGACTGCGCGACCGCAAGCTCGAGCACATTGGCCGCACGCGCGCCGACGTCGTCGCGACGGGCAACGTCGGCTGCATCACGCAGCTCGCCGCCGGCGCAGGCGTGCCCGTCGTGCACACGGTCGAGCTGCTCGATTGGGCCACCGGTGGACCAGCGCCGCGGGGGCTCGGCGGCGCCGTATGAGCGGAGCACGCGCTGACCCCAACCCGGGTTTCCATGGATCGCAAAGAAGCCGGCGTGACGGAACGGACACGAATCCAGGTGATTCGGTGAGATTGGCGCCAACGGCGTCAGGGTCTGGCCGCGTAGGCTCGTCGCGTTCATCCATCGCAGGGACGCGAGGTCATGGTGAGCGAGCGGGCCCGCCCGCGTGCGCCACCGTTCATCGATCCGCCGGGCTATGTTCGCCACCGGCCCGAGGCGACGCTGCTCTACCAGATTGTCGAGGGCACTACCCGGGTCTCCGTCTATCGCGCGTGAGGCCGCCGGACGTCCACCCCCGCAGTACGGCATGAGGAGTTCGAGGCGTATCTCGAAGCGCGGGAGATCGCTTCGCAGTAACCTGGCGTTTCTGCGACGACGCTCGACACTCTGCCGCTGCTCGAAGATGTTGCGTTTCCAGCTGTAGGCGCCGCGGCTTCGGCCCCGCCGTGGAGCGCGGCGGATTACGGACAGCGCGCCGCTCCTGGCGGACGAGGTGTTACCGGCGAAGCCTGTTCGCCAGTGGGTGCTGGCTGCTGCCGTTTGTCGCCGCGGTTACCTGTGCTCGCCACCGATCCTGACGCCCTCGTACACAGGTGCTCGGTGATCGGATCTACCGTCTCGGTCTCTCTAGCTCACGTTCTCAAGAAAGCGCGGCATGACGCGCGCGTGCGGTGCACAGGGGGCGCTATAACCGTCTGATCCAGCGCTCTCGGCTCAGCGCTCTGATCTGCAACATCCATTTCCACATGCTCGTGCTCGACGGCGCGTACCTGAGTTGACATCGAGCCACCGGCAGCTGATCGCGAGCATTCGGTAGGAGCCTGGAAGCCATTCAGCTCGGCCATTCTCGCGCACCGGCGGGAGCGGGGCCAGGAGGCGGCGCCGACCGCTCCGCTCGGGGCGCGAGCACCGCCTGCAGGCGTCGCGCTGTTCTGATTCGTCTCGTTGCGTCGACTGGCGCGTGTTCTCTCGCGCGAGCAGCGGGCAGTGCTGCGCGCGGTGCGGCCAAAGCGCCTCGCCAGCGGGGCAGAGGCGGTGGAGTCTTGCGGCGACGTGGGGTGTGCGCCCGATTCGTCGCCGCCGCGCCGGCGGCTTCGACACAATCGGCGATACGCGTCACGGCCGCCGCGCAGAGGGGTGGATCAAGATACCTATCCGCACCTTTTCTGCTTTCCAACACCGACGTGTCCTCGTCTGCGGGGCGTCCGACCTCGTCACACCGTTCCGCCTGTCGCTCGCTATACTCGAGTCGAGCTTCGTCAACGGCGGTTTACATATAACGCGCGACCTGATGGCAAATTCCCGCCTCGCATACCTCCTCCGTGGCTCGCCGCCGGCACGTCGCGCTCGGCGCGGCGCCGGCTGCCGCGCAGTCGATGCGCTTCTTCGGCACGGGGTCCGGCGATGTCGACCGAGTGAAGATCCCCATCGATGATCCCGACACGAACGTCCCCGGGCCCCCTGCCGACGTCGGCGGGAACTTCACGGTCGAGTTCTGGTCGCGGTCGCCGACCAACGCGAACTCCGCGGGGCAGATCTCCTGCGGGTCGAACAACAACTGGATCTACGGCAACATCGTCTTCGATCGTGACCGCTACAACCAGGGCCGCGCGTACGGCATCTCGCTCGGCGCCGGGCGGGTCGCGTTCGGCGTCGACCGCGACGGGACCGGGAACACGACGATTTGCGGCACTGCGAGCGTCCGCGACGACCAGCGGCACCACATCGCCGTGCAGCGGCAAAGCAGCGACGGCTGGATGTGGCTCTTCGTCGACGGCGCGCTGCAAGCGCAAGCGGATGGTCCGGACGTGACGTACTCGTACCCGGACAACGGCGTGCCCGGCAACTTCTGCGGCGGTCGCTGCACGTTCAGCGATCCGTTCATCGTGCTCGGCGCCGAGAAGCACGACGCGGGCAGCGAGTATCCGTCCTTCAGCGGCTGGCTCGACGAGGTGCGGATCTCCACTGTTCTGCGCTACTCCGCACCGTTCATGCCACCGCAACAGCCGTTCACGACGGGTGCCGGCACCGCTGCGCTCTATCACTTCGACGAGCCGAGCGGCACCAACGTCGTCGACGAGAACGGCTACTCTAGCCCGGGTTTCATGAGCGTCGGGGCAAATGGCCCACTTCGCTCGACGGAGACGCCGTTCAGTCCGACGACGCCGACGCCGGGCACGCTCAGGCTCCATGCGGCCACTTACACGGCGGCTGAGAACGCAGCGAACGTCACGTTGACGGTCGTCCGTGTCGGCGGCTCGTCGGGTCCCGTCAGCGTGGCCTACGCAAGCGCCACCGGCACGGCGACGGCCGGCAGCGATTACACGACGACGATGGGAACCGCGACGTGGGCGGACGGCGACGCGGCGCCGAAGAGCATCGTCGTGCCGCTCGTCGACGACGCGGTATTCGAGGGCGCCGAAACTTTCGTGGTTGCGCTCAACGCGAATAGCGTCACGGGTGGCGCGACGCTCGGCAGCCCGAGCAGTGCGACGGTCACGCTGACCGACAACGAAGCAGCGCCCGCGGCGGGCGTCATCGAGCTCACGTCCGCGAGCTTCGCCGCCACCGAGGGTGATGCGACGGCGACGATCACGGTGCGGCGCACCAATGGTTCGTCCGGCGTCGTCAGCGTCGGCTATGGGACTACCAACGGTACGGCGACGGCCGGCAGCGACTACACGACGACGATGGGAACCGCGACGTGGGCGAACGGCGACACCGCGTCGAAGAGCATCGTCGTGCCGCTCGTCGACGACGCGGTGTTCGAGGGCACCGAGACGTTCAGAGTCGTGCTCGACGGCAATAGCGTCACGGGCGGGGCGACGCTCGGCCGAGCGACGACGACCGTAACGCTGGCCGACAACGAGCCGCCGCCCCCGGCCGGCGTCGTCGAGCTCACGGCCGACAGCTTTGCGGCTTCCGAAGGCGACGGCACGGTGACGATCACGGTGCGACGCGTCAGCGGCAGCGCCGGCATGGTCAGCGTCGCGTACGCCACGGGTGGCGGCACGGCGACGGCCGGCGCGGACTATCAGGGCGCGAGCGGCACGTTGAGCTGGGACCCCGGCCAGACGGCGACCAAGAGCTTCGCCGTCACGCTCGTCAACGACGCGGTCGTCGAGGGCGCCGAACCCATCGGCATCACGTTGAGCAACGTGACCGGTGGCGCGGCGCTCGGCGCCCAGTCGACGGCCGAGATCTCTCTCAACGACGACGATTCGTCGGGCGGCGGTGGTGGCGGTAGCACCGCCGGCGACAGCGGCGGCGGCGGAGCGCTCGATCCGGTGGCCTGGGCGGCGCTGTTGCTCGCGGCTGCCTGGCAGTTGCGACGGCGCCGGCACGAGGCCCGAACAATCTCGTAACCCATTGCCCGTACCGCGCGGTTCGACTGGCTCCCGGCAAGCTCGTCCGCTACCATAGCCGCGGCTGCACACGGCGGCCTTTCGCCAACAACAACTCCGTCGGAAGAGAACGTCGTGCATGTATTCCTTCGCGGGCGCGCGCGTAGCGCCTTCCTCGCGCTGGTCTATTCGTTAGCGCCGCTCTCGATCGTCGCTCAGCCCCTCGCCGTTACCTTCCAGAATCCGTCTCCGCCCGGCGGGGTGGATAGCTTCGTGAACGGCACGTACCAAGGGCTGAACTTCGGCACGTCGCAATGGCGTTGGTCGGGACCCTATGCGGCGAACCCGACGAACAGCATCTACTTCGGTAGCGCGACGGCGACCTCGCGGACGTTCTCGTTCGCGTCGGGCGCCCGGGTGCTGAACAGCATCAACGTCTACACGACGGTTGCGGGTACGTTGACGCTGTCCGACGGGGTCAACTCGGCGATCACACGCAACATTACGGTCGGCTCGATGCAGCTCGTGACGACGAATTGGACGCTGCCGGCTACGACCATCAACGTGACCTTCACCGGTGCTTGGGCGCTCGGCGTCGACGACATCACGCACAGTCCCGGCGGTCCCGCCGATACGACTCCGCCGAGCATCACGATGACCGCACCTGCGGACGGCTCGAGTGTCTCGGGGCTCGTTACCTTGAGCGCCGACGCCGCCGACAACGTGGCGGTCGCCGGTGTCCGGTTCTACGCGGACGGCGCGCCGATCGGCACCGAAGATACGTTCGCGCCCTACACCGTTAGCTGGGATACGGCGAGCACGATCAATGGAGCTCGCACGCTGACGGCCGTCGGCGCGATGGCTCCGGTAACGAGACGACTTCCATCGGCGTCAACGTGGTCGTCGCCAACGCAGTCGGAAGCGGCTTCGGCTACTCCCTGAGCTTCCTCGGCACCGGCACGAACGATCTCGATCGCGTGAAGATTCGCATCGACGATCCGGCCACGAGCTTGCCCGGGCCGCCGGCGGACGTCGGTGCCACGGATTTCACGCTCGAGTTCTGGCTGAACGGCTTGTTGGCCGACAATGCTGCCGCGGCCATCCAGTGCGGTGCCAACGACAACTGGCGGTTCGGTAACACCATCGTCGACCGCGATCGGTTCAACCAAGATCGCGCTTATGGAGTTTCAGTGGCGGGCGGCCGCATGACATTTGGCGTCGACGGTACCCCGACCGGCAGCACGACGATCTGTGGCACTACGAACATCCTCGATGGCCAATGGCATCACATCGCCGTGCAGCGGCGCCGCAGCGACGGCTGGATCTGGCTGTTTGTCGACGGCGTGATGCAAGCCCAAGGGGACGGGCCTGACGGCGACATCTCGTACCCGGATAACGGACTCCCCGGCAACTTTTGCGGCGGGCCGTGCACGAACAGCGACCCATTCATCGTCATCGGTGCGGAGAAGCACGATACCGGGTCGTCGTTTTCATACCGCGGCCTGTTCGACGAGCTGCAGATTTCCACGGGGTTGCGGTATGGCGCGAACTTCGCCCGGCCCAGCACGCCGTTCGCGCCGACGGTCAACACGGTCGCGCTCTATCACTTCGACGAAGGGCAAGACGACTTCGTAGGCGATTCGTCGGGGGCGTTCGGTGGTCCCAGCAACGGTGTCCGCCGTTTTGACGCCGTCGGCTCGGCTCCGCAGTGGGTCGTCCAGACTCCGTTCGTCACGCCGCCGGCATCGGCGGTGGGACAGTGGAGCGGTGTGTACACGTGGCCGCTGGTCGGCATCCACGTTGCGCTGCTGCGCACAGGACAAGTGCTCATGTTCGACGGTGGCGCGGATCTCGCGATCGGCGGCACGTCCGCGCGCGTGTGGAATCCAGCGACCAACACGTTCACGCCTGTTCCCAACAACGTCACCGATATCTTTTGCGGTGCCCACAGTTTCCTCGCGGACGGGCGGTTGTTGGTCAACGGCGGTAACGACGGCGCGGCCTGGGTCGGGTACGTCGACACTCACCTGTTCGACCCCGTAACGTCGAGCTGGTCGCGCGTCGGCAACATGCGCTATCGGCGTTGGTATCCCACGACGCTGCAGCTGGGCGACGGCCGTGTGCTGACGGTATCCGGCACCACTAACTGTGCTTCCTGCACGGTCCTGAACCCGGAGATTTTCAATGCGGCAACGAACGCGTGGACGGAGTTGACCGGGGCGCCGTTATTGCTGCCCCTGTACCCGCATCTCTTTCAGATACCGGACGGGCGCGTGCTGGTTCCGGGATCCGACGAGGATCCCATGCCGACCTATGCGCTCGATATTGCGACGCAGACTTGGACCACGGTCGACCCGGTGGTGCGACAAGGGGGCGCCGTGGTGATGTACTCGCCCGGCCGCTTCATGAAGACCGGTAGTGCGTCGGACGTGGACGCCCCAACGGCTCCGACGGTTGCGACGACGTACGTTCTCGACATGAATCAGCCGTCTCCGACCTGGCGGCAAACCGAGTCGATGGATTCCCGCCGCGGCTTCCACAACCTGGCGACTCTGCCGGACGGCACCGTCCTCGTGACGGGGGGCGGCGGAACGACGGACGGGGTGAACACGTCGCAGGCCGTGTACGACGCCGAGCTGTGGGCGCCCGACACCGAAAGCTGGACCACGATGGCCAGGGCTCAACGGCCGCGCTTGTATCACTCGACATCGCTGCTGTTGCCCGACGGCCGCGTGTTGTCCGCCGGTGGTGGGCGTGCCGCAGGGATGCCGAGCATCGACCAGCCGAATGCGGAGATCTTCTCGCCGCCCTATCTCTTCCGCGGTGCGCGTCCCGAGATAACGGCAATTCCGCCCGGCGTCGCGAACGGAGATACGTTCTTCCTCGGCACTGCCGACTCGACTGATATCGAGCGTGTGACGCTCGTGTCGCCCGGGGCCGTGACCCACCAGGTGAACATGCAGCAGCGGTTCGTCGAGTTGGCGTTCGACCGCACGGCGGGTGGTTTGAACGTGACGATGCCGGCGAGTGTCAACGTCGTCGCTCCGGGTCACTACATGGTGTTCTTGATCAACGGCCGGGGTGTGCCGTCGGTCGCGTCATTTTTGCAGGTAAGCCCGACCACCACGCCCGCGCCGGTGCCCGTCACGACCGGGCTCTCGCCGACCTCGATTGCGGCCGGAAGCGCCGCGTTCACGTTGACCGTAAACGGCACGAACTTCGTCAACGGCTCGACGGTGCGCTGGAACGGCGCGAATCGCACGACTTCTCTCATGTCCGCGACCGAGCTGCGCGCGAACATCACGGCAGCGGATATTGCGGCGCAGGGCAGCGCGAGCGTCACGGTCTTCACGCCTGCGCCCGGTGGCGGCACGTCGAACGCGCAAACATTTACGATCACACAACCTCCGAATCCCCTGCCGGCGACGTCGAGCCTGGCGCCGGTTTCCGCGGTGGCGGGCGGTGCGGCGTTCACACTGACTGTGAACGGCACGAACTTCGTGAACGGCTCGACAGTGCGCTGGAATGGCACGGATAGAGCGACGACTTTCGTCTCTGCGACCCGGTTGACCGCGGCGATTGCCGGCCCAGACATCGCTAGCGCGGCGACGGTTGCAGTAAGCGTGTTCACAGCGGCGCCCGGCGGCGGAACGTCGAACGCGCAGACGTTCACGATTGCGGCTCCAAACCCCGTGCCGGTGACGACGAGCCTGGCTCCATCCTTGGCCAATGCAGGCGGACCGTCGTTTACCTTGATAGTCAACGGCAGCAACTTCGTAAACGGTTCGACCGTGCGTTGGAACGGTGCAAACCGGACCACGGCGTTCGTGTCGGCAAATCAGCTAACCGGCGCGATTACCGCCACGGATATCGCGAACGCCGGCACGGCGTCGGTAACCGTGTTCACCGGAGCGCCGGGCGGCGGCACGTCCAACGCGCAAACCTTTACGATCGCGGTCGGCGGCAATCCGGTGCCCGTGGTTGGCGGCACTTCCCCGTCAACAGCGGTTGCGGGCTCTGCCGGGTTCACGCTCATGGTCAACGGCAGCAGTTTCGTCAACGGCGCGATCGTGCGTTGGAATGGCGCGAATCGCGCCACGACGTTCGTATCGTCGACGCAGGTGACGGCGACGATATTGGCCGCTGACGTCGCGAACGCAGGTACGGCGACCGTGACGGTCCTGAATCCCGCTCCCGCGGGCGGGGCCTCGACCCCGGCCACTTTCCTCGTTACGACGACCGGCGCGTCGTTCTTCGACGACTTCAATCGCGCCGACGCCGCTGCAATCGGTAACGGCTGGACGGAGAAGTTCCCCGACGCCTTCTCGATTTCCGGTAACGAGGTGGTACACGTCAACACCGATCCGGTCGACTATCACGACGCCATCGTCTATCGGCCGGTCGGCGAGGATCGTCGTGACGTGGAAGTTGGTATCGAGTTCCGCGTTCTGCCCGGAATGAATTTCCCCCAGGTGCACGCGCGTGCTCAGCGCGGTACGTTGACGCAGCCCAACACCCTCGATGATTACCTGTTTTTCGTCGACGGATTCGAGGCGTCGCCGGGTCGGGCGATCATTGCGAGGCAGCAGGCAGTAGCGGGGCAATTCGAGTGCTACATGCTGGAGATTCCGTTCCCGACGCCGCTGCAAACGAGCCAGCGCTACCGGTTGCGTTTCCGTGTGACGGGAGCCGGGCCGGTCGAGTTGCAAGGATTCGTCGAACGGTTCAACGGTGCCGGATGGGACGCATTTGCGTCGGGTTCCATTACGCACGATTTGAACGGCGGCACGACGCCGCTGCGGGACCCGAGCTTGTACTGCGATCCGGGTAGTCTGCCGCCCCCGTTGACGACGTCCGGTGCCATCGGTTTTGCGAAGTGGGTGACGAACAACGAGGCTGTCGACAACTTCCATTGGCTCGACCTCGAACCCACCGCGCCGCCGCAGAATCCGGTCCCCGCGACGGCATCGATGAGCCCGGTATTGGCGCTCTCCGGTGGCGTCGGGTTCACGCTGACGGTCAACGGCAGTGGATTCGTGCCCGGCGCAATCGTTCGCTGGAACGGCGTCGACCGGACGACAACATTCGTCTCGGGCACGCAGTTGACGGCGGCCATACCGGCGACCGATATCGCAACGGCCGGCACAGCCAGTGTCACCGTGTTCAATCCGGCGCCCGGAGGCGGCGTTTCGAACACGCAGACGTTCACGATCACGCAGTCTGGCGGTACCCCCGCCGGGTTGGTCGCAGCCTTTGGTTTCAACGCCGGTAGCGGTACGACGGCTATCGACGCCTCAGGCAACGGCAACGTAGGAACGCTGAACGCCACCACGACATGGACGACGTCGGGCCGGTTCGGGAGTGCGCTCGTATTCAACGGCACCTCCAGTTCGGTGACGGTCTCGGACGCGAACACGCTCGATTTGACGACCGGCATGACCCTCGAGGCGTGGGTCTACCCGACCGTACAACCGACGGGGTGGCGAACGATCATCGCCAAGGAGCAGACGTCAGGGATCCCGTACTTCCTGCACGGAGGTAGCTCGAGCAGCAACCGGCCAGCGACCGGCGTGCTGGTCGCCGGTGCCGAGCGCCAACTGTTCGGGGGCACGCGCCTGGCTGCGAATACGTGGGTGCACCTCGCTGCCACGTACGACGGCGCGAACCAACGCTTGTTCGTCAACGGCGTTCAAGTCGCGACTCGCGCACAGACCGGCGCGATCACGGTGTCGACAGGTGCGCTAAGGATCGGCGGAAACGGAGTCTGGGGCGAGTACTTTCAGGGTCGCCTCGATGAGGTCCGCGTGTACAACCGTGGACTCACACAAGCGGAGATCCAAACCGATATGAACACGGCCGTTCCATAAGGGCGAGAATGACGTGTCTGGATGAAGCAGAACGCGGCCGTGGCACGGCGGGAGCAGGCATCGCCGCAGGTTGGGTGGTGGTCGGTGCCGTGCTATTCGCAACGCCTGGGTTTGCGCAACCGGCTGCGGATGCGGCCGAGTCGTTGCGCGCCCGCCAGCAAACTCGGCGCGACGTCGGTTTGCCGCTCGGTGCGCGAATTCCGGATTTCAGCGCGGCGGATCAGGACAGTCGGCTACGAGACTTCGCGTCGGTCAGTGGGCCGAACGGCGCCGTGATCTACTTCTATCGTTCGGCGGACTGGTGCATCTATTGCCGCGCGCAGCTCGTCGAAACCGAAGCCGCAAGGGATGGACTTCGGCGCAACGGGCTCGGAATCGTCGGCATCAGCTACGATGCGTCGGACGTGCTGAAACGTTTCTCCGACGAGCACGCGATCGGGTATCCGCTGTTGTCCGATCCGGACTCCTCGATCATAAAGGCATTCGAGGTCCTCGATGTCAACGCGCCGCCGGGTAGTCCGGCACACGGCGTGCCGTACCATGGGACGTACGTCGTGGATTCGCGCGGTATCGTTGTTGCGAAGCTATTCGACGTCGAGGCGACGCTATCGCATTCGACCGGGATAGTCGTGTCGAAGCTGTTTGGCTCGCCGGTCAACACTGACGCGAAGACGGTCACGCATGAACGGCTGAGTATCACGTATTACGCGAGCGCGAATCACGTCGCCGCAGGCATGGATATCGATCTGATCGTTGATGTTCGGCCGAACGATGGCGTGCATCTCTACCCGCCGCAAGACGGTCCCTATGTCCCGGTCGAGCTACAGCTCGAGTCCAACACAGCGTTCGACGCGTCGCGGCAAGTTTCCCCGCCTACCGAGCAGTTGCTCAGCATCGGCAACCAGACGGCGAAGATCTACACCGGGCAATTTCGCGTGTCGCGCACGATCTCCGTGCTCGACGCGAGCTCGAGCAGCGCAGCCATGGGTCCGCAAGGAAACTTCATCATCAAGGGCGCATTCCGTTTCCAAGCGTGCGACGCGCGAATCTGCTATCTGCCGACTACCATTCCCTTGCAGTGGAATTTGCGGGCTGCATCGCCATCCGCGTCGACAGACCACCGGCATCACTAGCCGACGCCCGTGGCGACCCTGAACACCTCAGCGCAGAAGTCTGCGCGGCGTGCACTAGTTCGCGCTGAACGGACTCTCGGTCGACCAGAGAGGACCCGCGGGGCTCCCGCCGTAGCGGAGCACGCCGTTCGTGGGCCCGCCTGCGGTGCCCGAGGAGTCGGACGCAGTGATGCCCTGGCCCTCGTCAAAATGGTACAGGCCGACGGTGCTCGCGTCAGTACTGAAGGCTGCCCCGGGCCGGGCATAGTTAGCGCTGTAACGCAGGACGGTGCTGATCCTGAGCTCGTCGAAGAACCCGTTGAATGAGGGATACGCCGAGCCGGCGTCGTGCTTTTCGGCGCCGAGCACGAGATAAGGGTCGCTGTAGTTGCACTGTTGGTTGTGCTGTGACCCGCACCGGTACAACGGCACTCCGTTGTCGGGATACGAGACGTCGCCGTCGGGACCGTCGGCTTGGGCCTCCCGCACGCCATCCACGTACAGCGACATCCAACCGTCGGATCGGCGTCGCTGGACCGCTACGTGGTGCCACTGGTCGTTGAGGACGTCGCTTTGCCCGCAAATGGTTGTGCGGCCCGATGTGCCATCGACGCCGAACGCTACGCGGCCGGCGCCGAATGAGATACCAAAGCTGCGGCCTTGATCGTAACGATCGCGATCCACGACGATGTTGCCGGTGATCCAGCCGTTGTTGTTTCCGCAGTTGATCGTGGCCGCGCGGTTATCGGCGCGAGTGCCGCGCAACCAGAACTCGACCGTGAAGTCTGTCGCGCCGACGTCGACGGGTGTTCCGGGGGCGCTGGTTGCCGGGTCGTCCACAACGATCTTCACGCGGTCGATGTCCCCGCGGCCGTTGCCGAAGAACCGCATCGCGTAGTTGCTGCCGCCGGGCGCAGAGTTGCTTGCGGTCACCGTCACGGCCGTAGAGGTCGTGGTGTTGCCCGCCGAATCGCGCGCACGAGCGGCGAGCGAATGTGGACCGTTATTCGTCGCCGTCGAGTTCCACGCGCCGCCAAAGGGGGAGGTCGTGTCTTCAGCTCCCGTAGCGATACCGTCGACCAAGAATTGCAGTCCGGCAACTCCGACGTCGTCGGTCGCGTTGGCGCTCAGATTCACAAGTCCGGAAACCGTGGCGCCGTTTACCGGTGAAGACATCGAGACACTCGGCGGAACGCCGTCCGGCGTAGAGCTCGCCGAGCGGTACACGATGTCGTCGATGCCAAGCGACCATCCCGATGTGAACGCGACCGTGATCGTGGCTGCAGCTTGCGACCAGCCGGTCGCGATCTGCATCATCGCGCCCGTCGTGACCGTACGCGTGAGACTCGGATTGACTCCATCGGAGATCGTGACCGTACCGTTCTTCGTCGTGTAAACGGCAAGGTTGGTGAGGACGCGCGCGCCTCCGACGAACGAAAAGCTGCGCGAGGCACTGTTCGACGTCGCGTAGTAGATGCTCCGCGTCGGATCACTGCTATAGGGTCCGCTCCAACGCCACTGCGAAGTGCCGAAGTCTATTCCCTGATAGGCGCCGTTGAAAAAAGAGTCGGGCGCGCCAGCGGGAAGTGGACTGTCGAACGTGACGGTAGTGGATTGCGCGAGTAGCGCTTCGTGGAACAGTAAGGAGGCGAGAAAATAGATGCATGTGCGCCATGGTGTCCTCATCGCTGAATTCCTTGCGAGGCGCAGCGCCCCTTGAGCACGAGTGAGCAAGTTCTATGCCAGACCTTATTCGCGACCGGCACACAGCGTCTGTGCGCACGCGTACATAGAGCGTGTGCTGCAGTGAAAGGGACGCGCGGGTGCATCGACAACGATGACCGCGAGGAGCGTGACGGGTAACTCTTACAACGCGTTTCACAAAATCGAGAACGCGAGAGCCTGCACTGACTCCTTTCGGCGACACCGAAGCTCTGCGTGAGCACACGGCGATGGACCTGCGTTTCGCGCTCGACGACGTCGGCCTCGCGTGCCGAGCAGTGTCCAAGCGCTCGAGTCGGTAGCGGTGTTATCCGCCGGACTGCTTCGAGGGCGATGTCAAGGAATGGGCACGCAGCGCGCGCGGGCCCGACGCCGTGTGCGTCGTGATGCTTTCCCTACGTTCCTGAATCTGGACTCCGCGAAACTCACGCAAGTTGATTCCGCGCCCAAGGAACTCCGGGGCCGCGAGGAACGAAATGAAGAAGGTATCGCGTTACGCAGCTCGCGTACCGCGACATGGTGGTGACGGGCGTTGCGACGCGACGCGTCGGTCAGGCGTTCATCGCGGCGTCGACGCCGCCGACGGACTCGAGCGAGACGCGATGCTCGGACGTCGCTTCGAACTCAAGAATCAAGTCGCCGAGTAGCTTGCGACCCGCCATCGACGAGATGACGCGAATGGGTGGCGTGAGTTTCACGGCGTAAGACGCCCGGTAGCCATGATGTCGGACGCATCATAGCAACCTTCGCATTCCTCTCGGCGCGGCCGCCAATCCGCGCGAGCAGCGGGCGGTGCTGTGCGCGGTGAGGCCAAAGGCCCCGTCAGCGGGGCAGAGGCGGTGGAGTTTTGCGGCGACGTGGGGTGTGCGCCCGATTCGTCGTCGCGATCGGCCGGCGGCTTTGACACAATCGGCGTTACGCGTCATGGCCCCGGCGCAGAGGGGTGGATCAAAATACCTATCCGCACCTATCCGCCCGTCGCGCCTGTCACGGTGCAGGCTCCCCGGCTCGCTGTGGCGCATCACTCGGCCTGCTCTATGCAGCACGACCAGAACGTCGAGCAACCGCCGCGCTCGCTGCTCGTGCGTCTGGCTTCGCCGTCAAGCCGAAGGGCATCGCGCGCACGGGCGCGGCAGTCGTAGCCCAACGCAACGTCGGTGGCATCACGGCCGGTTGTCTGTGGGAGGTCCGTGCTGTAGATCCGCCGGATCAGAGGGCACGCTGAGGTAAGATTGTCGTGTGAATACGGATGCCAGTGACGCACGCGATACAGCCGACGCTGATAGTCGAGCCTACGCTCGTGCTTGGCGTGAGACCGCGGCCGCGTTGGAACCGAAGCGCCTACAGGCGTTGCGACAGCTGAGCGAGCTCGAAGCCGCTCAGCGTTTTGCGCGTCTCCTGGCAATCCCTCTGCCTTATCCGCTCCGCGAGGGAAGTGGGCTAGTGGAGCAACAGCGCATTTTCGATCGCCTGCGCAAGATCCGGCGGTGAGCTTCGGCCCGATACTGGATGCCGTCCTTCGCTGCGCAAGCCGCGTATGAGTCGATAGGATCGAGAGGCTGTGTCATCGGCGGCGTGGCGTTGCAGCGTTGGGGCGAGCCCCGTTTTACCGCCGATGCGGATCTCTCCGTTCTAGTGGCGCCCGGCGATGGAGCTTGGCCACGAGCTGGAGCGCCGAATCGCGCGACACATCCCTAACCGAGATGAGGGCAACGAATGATCGATCCGAAGCAGCTTCTCGAGCAGATGTTGGGCTCTACGGTGGCCGGCAATGCCCGCAACGCCGGTCGAGAGGTCGTGGACCGCCTCGATGCGACGAAGGGCTCGAAGGCGTTCGCCGGCGGCGCCGTGGCCGGCGGATTGCTCGGCCTCTTGCTCGGCGGCGGGGGGCGCAATCGTGGTGGCGGCCTTCTCGGCTACGGCGGTGCGGCCGCGCTCGGTGCGATCGCGCTGCAGGCGTATCAGAACTATCAGCGGCAACAGGCGAGCAGCGCAGCGTGGCCGCGAGGCCAACGCGGACCCCTCGCAGCTGCCGCATGCGCGCGCCGGCCGCCAACGACAGCCCGTTCGAGCTCGCCCTCGTGCGCGCGATGGTCGGTGCCGCGAAGGCCGACGGCCATATCGACGCGAAGGAGCAGCGGCGACTGTTCGCCGAGGTCGAGCGCCTCGGCCTCGATGCCGACGCAAAGGCCTACATCTTCGATTTGCTGACGCACGACGTCGATCTCTACGACCTCGCGGCCGCAGCGACGACGCCGGAGCAGGGCGCCGAGCTCTATCTCGCGGCGCGGCTCGCGATCGACGCCGACGAGCCCGCCGAGCGTGCGTATCTGGATGCGCTCGCGACGCGCTTGAGGTTGCCGGCGGAGCTGCGCGCGACGCTCGACGCGACGCTGAACCCCTGAAACGCAACCGGGGGCGCAAGGCCCCCGGTTGGATTCTTACGAAACGTCGCGGAGCGGGCTGAGCGTTACTCGGGCCGCTCGTCCGGTGCGCCTATCCCTGACGAGCCGATGAACATCTGCTTGCCGTCGGGGAACGTGATGTCGCGGGCGTTCGCGCGCAGCGCGCCGTCCTTCGACATGAAGCCTTGCACGGTGACTTTCGTGCCCGGAGGCAACGTGTCGCGCGTCCAGCCGCGGCGCAGCAGCGCGCTCGGCGCGCCGCCTTCGACGGCCCACTCTTCGACGGTGCCGTCGGGCTTCGTCACGTTGATGTGCAGCCACGAGTGCGGGTTCACCCAGCGAAACTCCTTGACCGTGCCCTCGATCGTGACGGGCTTGTTCGCATCGAACTCCGCGGCGAAGGAGTGATGCGCGAGTGCCGGTACCGCTGCCGTCAGCGACAGCCCGACGCCCGCGATCAGGCTGATCATGTTCGTTCGCATCTTTGAATCTCCTCAAGGTTCTCGGCAGAACCGATCTTGCTGGCTAGTTTATCTCGTTATCGGGGCGTCCGGCGGCTGACCGCAATCACGACTTGGCAAATCCTGTGATTTGCCAGCCGGTTACCGCTGCTGCGGCAGCTCCAGATCCTTGTAAAGCAGCTCCTCGACGAACGGCACGCACTTGAACTCGAGGACCTGCGCGCTTCGGCTCGATGTGGCGGTACAGCGGCATGCTGATCGTCCACGGTCGCGAGAACACGTTCGCGTCCTCGATGCGTCGCCGAGTACTGAATGTGACTCTCGTTGACCGGCATGAAGCGTTCCGTGACCTTCAGCGCATTCGTGTGGTAGTTGCCGGCGCGATCGAACTACGTGAGGTCGTTGAAGCCCGTCGTTTCGACGACGAGCGTGTCGCCTTCCCAGCGGCCGTTCGACTGGCCCATCCAGGTATCGACGGGCGGAACGATGGGCTCGCCCATGTTCACGAGCCGGTTCGCGCTCGCGTACGTGTAGACGAACAAAATGTTGCCGCCGCCTTGGACGATCTGGAACGGGAAGGGCATGTACGTGGCGCGCGGAATGCCGGGCAGGTAACAGCTCGTCTCGGGATCCGACTTCGGCCAGCCGGCGCGATTCTCGTCGCGCTGCGCGAGCGCCTCGGGCTTGTAGGGGATCTTGCCGTCGCCGTCGATGACGCTCTGTCCCGCCGGAATCGCCGCCAGCGAGCCGAGCGCCCAAAACGCGTCCAGCGCTTCGCGCAGAGTGCGCCTCGAGGTTCCAGTTCGCGCTGTTCATGGCTTGCCAGACGCCGTTGATGTTCGGCTGCCCGGCGATGCGTGCGGGGCGTGCCGCCGCGCCTGACTGTTGCGCGACTGCTTTGCGCGGCGCCGAGTGCGACAGCTGCGACGGCGGCCGTCAGTGCGATCTTCTTGTAGAGCTGCATGCAGATCCCCTAAATCGTTGTTCTGCGATTGGATACCGCGCGAATCATAAGTGAACGCCCCACCGGCGTCATTTCTTCCACTTACGGCAGAGCGAACACGTTGACGGTGTCGCCCGCGACGATCGCGACGCGTTGCTTGCCGCTGCGCCCGGCGTAGCTCATCGGATTCGCGTTGGCGTTGTTCGCGAGCGTCGCGCTCCAGAGCTCGTTGCCGGTCTTCGCGTCGAACGCGCGGAAGCGCCGGTCGCTCGTCGCGCCGACGAACACGACGCCGCCCGCCGTGACACTCGGCCCGGCGCTGCCGACGCTGCCGACGAGCTGCTTGCCTTCGGGCAACGCCTCGTTCAATCCGAGGACGCTCTCCCAGGCGATCTCGCCCGTGCTGCGCGTTGACGGCGACGAGCTTGCCCCACGGCGGGCGCTGGCACGGTGCGCTTGGGCCGACGCCCTGTCCGTTCGCGTTGTACTCGCCGCTCAGCGGCGCGCTGAACGTGAAGAACGGGCCGACGCCGTTGATGCTCGCGCGATCGTACGGCTGCTTGGAGCCGCGGGCCTCGAAGCTGTAGGTGACGTTCGGATCCTTGTCTTGCACCCAGCCGACGAGCGCGCCGTCGTGCGACGTCGCGAAGACGAAACCGCTCGTCGGGATCGATGGCGACGCCGCCCCAGTTGACGCCGCCCGTCCCGCCGGGGAATTGGATCGTCGACTTCGGCGGTGCGTCGGGCGCCTTGTACATGAACGGCGTGAACGGCCCCGCGTTGTAGAAGCCGCCGCTGCGCGCCATGAAGTCGCGGCACGCCGCGGCGTGCTCGGGCGTCGTGTCTTCGGGCCTGACGACATCGGCGTCGCTGAAGCTGACGCGCGCGAGCGGCGGCGGGCGAACGGGAATCGGCTGCGTCGGCGAGTACCACTCGGTCGGCACGTCGCCCTTGCGGAACCGGTGTCTCTCGGACGTCGAGCAACGGCTCGCCCGTCGCGCGATCGAGCACGTAGAAGTACGCCGACTTGCCGACGTGCGCGATGGCCGGCACGCGCGTGCCGTTGCGCTCGAGCTCGAACAGGCCGCCCGCCGACGGCATGTCGATGTCCCACAGATCGTGATGGACCGTCTGGAAATGCCAGCGGTATTTGCCCGTGCGCGCGTCGACGGCGACGATCGAGTTCGCGAATGCGTTGTTGCCGGGCCGGTCGCCGCCGTAGTAGTTCGCCGCGGGGCCCGCGATCGGCAGGTAGGCCAGCCCAAGCGGCGGCGTCGACGGGCGCCGCGAATCCCCACATGTTCGTGCCGCCGCGATTTTCCCAGCCGTTGCCCCACGTTTCGTTGAACGGCTCGCCGGCGCGCGGCACGGTCTGGAACTCCCAGAGCTTCGCGCCCGTGCGCACGTCGAACGCGCGCGGATTGCCGGCGGGCCCTTGCGGCACCTCGCCGCTCGCCGCGCCGATGATCGCGACGTTCTCGAAGATCGTCGGCGTGCCGCCGTACGGTACGCCGACGTCGACGGCGCCGCTCGAGCCGAAGCCGGCCGCCGGCGTGCCGGTGGCCGCGTCGAGCGCGATCAGGTTCGCGCGGCTCATGAACAGAATGCGCGGCGGCGTGCTGCCGTCGCCGGGCCAATAGCTGACGCCGCGTGTCGACGCCGTCGGGCCGCCGCCGCCGGGGCCGCCGCCACCGCCGGGTCCTGGCGCGGCAGCGCCCGCGGCGGAGGAGGCGGGGCCGGCAGCACGTACTCCCAGACGAGCGCGCCGGTGTCGCCGTCGAGCGCGACGACGCGGTCGCGGCTCGGCACATACATGATGCCGCCGACGACGATCGGGACCGCCGTCGAGTTGCCGCCGAGCTGATAGGTCCAGCTCGAGGTGAGAGTCGCGACGTTGGCCGCCGTGATCTCGGTCAACGGCGAATAGCGATTCGCGTTCAGATCGCGGTTGATGAGCGGCCAGTCGCCCGGTGCCACGCTGGGTTGTGCGGGCGCCGGCGGCGCCGCTGCCGGAGCGGCTGCATCCGACTGATCCGGCGCCTGACCGCACGCGGTCAGAGCGAGAGCGATTGCCGCGCCAATGCACCGATGAGCAGGCCGCATGATCTTCCCCCCGACAACTGCTCCCTGCGTTGTTCGTGCCGCGAGCATCCATGCCCGCGTCCGTGATCCGCCGCAAGACTTGGCTACGTACGATAACACCGTTCCCGAGGCCGGCGCGGCGGCCGTATACTCTCGCCGCGACGCCGGGGGAAGGGGCTTTTCGCGCGCCGCGCGCGAGCACGGCGTCCTAAAAAAACTTCGGTTGCATCCTGCCCGGGCGGCGGCCAGGCTGTCTTTTGGCCCAGCGCGGGCTCATGGAGAGTTGATGATGAGCGAGCGAATCCTTGGCGTCGGTATCGTGGCGGCCGCAATGGCGCTCGCCGGATGTTCCGATTCGGCGCCCTCGAGCGGCGGCGCCACCGGGATTGCCGGGACCCCTGACGCCTCCGGCTGGCGGCACCCGCGCACGGCGTGGGGCGATCCCGATCTCCAAGGCATGTGGCCGATCATCAATTTGATCAGCACGCCGTTCCAACGCCCCGTCGATCAGCAAGGCAATCCGATCTACGGTGACCGCGCCGAGCTCACCGACGAGGAGTACGCGGCGACTCAGCAGCGGCTCGCCGCGCGCAACGAGCGCTACGAGGAAGAGATCAAGAGCAACAAGATGGGCATGGGCCACTGGGCCGAAGCGAGCCACAACAACGATGCGGCCCGCTTGACCTCGTTGGTCGTCGAGCCGAAGAACGGCCGCTTCCCCGAGCTCACAGCGCATGGCAAGGAGCTCGCGTCGAAGATGAAGAGTACCTGGAGCTCCGCGACGTTCGACACGCCGGCGGACTTCGACACGTGGGATCGGTGCATCACGCGCGGGTTGCCGCCGTCGATGTTCCCGTTCAACTACAACAACGGCATCGAAATTCACCAAGCGCCCGGTTACGTCGTCGTGCGGCTCGAGATGATTCACGAGGCGCGCGTGATTCCCGTCGACGGCCGCGGCCGGCTCGACCCCGCGATCAAGCAGTGGATGGGCGAGTCGCGCGGGCACTTCGAAGGCGACACGCTCGTCGTCGAGACGACGAACTTCAACGGCGTCGGCGGGATGACGAACGTCGGCATTCCGGGCTCGCCGCGCGGCGACACGCCGACGACGACGAACATGAAGATCACCGAGCGCTTCACTCGCACGGACGACGACACGATTCAGTATGAAATGTTCGTCGAGGATCCCGAGGTGCTGACGCAGCCGTGGAAGGCGCGCTATCCGATGCAGCGCGACGACAGCTATCAGTTTTACGAGTACGGCTGCCACGAAGACAACACGGCAGTGCGCAACTACATCGTCACGTCGCGCTACGAGCGCGCACAAGCAGCGAAGAAACAATGAAAAACCGAACCACGGCCGCGCGAGCTGGCCTTCTTGCAGTTGCGGGGCTTCTACTGTGCGGCGCGGCGAACGCGCAGCTCAAGGAGCCGATCAAGCTCGATGCCGGCTCCCTCGGCAACTCCGCGGAGTCGTCGCCCGGCATTCGCGCGTTCAAAGGCATTCCGTTCGCGGCGCCACCGGTCGGTGCGCTGCGCTGGCGCGAGCCGCAGCCCGTCGCGAAGTGGAACGGTGTTCGCGATGCAGCAAATTCGGCAACGTCTGCATTCAGGCGGACGGAGCCGCCAGAGGCCCCAGGGGCTTGAACATCGCGGTCGGACCGGGCTCGCCGCCGATGTCCGAAGACTGCTTGTACCTGAACGTTTGGACGGGGGCAGCCGCCGCGGCCGAGCGCCGGCCCGTCATGGTCTACTTCTTCGGCGGCGCCTTCACGGAAGGCGCGGGCTCGATACCGCTCTATGACGGCGATGCGCTCGCGAAGAAGGGCGCCGTCGTCGTCACGATGAACTACCGGCTCGGGCCGTACGGCTTCTTCGTGCATCCCGCGTTGACCGCCGATTCGCCGCACAAGGCGTCCGGCAATTACGGGCTCGCGGACATGGTCGCGTCGCTGCGTTGGGTGCAGAGCAACATCGCGGCGTTCGGCGGCGATCCGAGCAACGTGACGGTGTTCGGTCAGTCGGCCGGTGCGATGGCGATCGGCTCGCTCGTCACTTCGCCCGAAACGAAAGGTCTCATTCACCGCGCGATCGGCCAGAGCGGCTCGTGGATGGGGCTTGGCCCGTCGGCCTGCATTGCGCACGCGTGGGCGCGCGGAGGAGAGGGGCTAAGGCCTCGCCGACGCTGCCGGCGTCACCACAGCCGAGCAACTGCGCGCGATGTCGGCGGCCGATGTCACCGCGAAGCTTCCCCCGCCTCGGCAGCGCGGGCATGATCGTCGACGGCTGGATCATTCCCGAGGATCCGTCGACGTGTTCGCGGTCGGGCCGGCAGAATCCCGTCGACGTGCTCGTCGGCTCGAACAAGGACGACTTGTCGTTCGGCCCCGCGCGACCCGCGACGCCCGAGCAATTCGAGCAGGCCGCGGCTCCGCGCTGGGGCGCGCTCGCGGACCAGTTCCTGAAGCTCTATCCGCATGCGACCGACGAGGAAGCGAGCAAGTCGCAGGCCGACACCTCCAACGACGGCGCGTTCTGGCACATGCGGTTGTTCGCCGACTATCAAAAGAAACAAGGCCGGCAGGCGTGGCTTTTCTATTTCGCGCAGAACCCGCCCGGGCCCGCGGGGCAGCCGTCGTTCCCGGCGGCGCACGCGTCCGAGATTCCGTATGTGTTCAACAACCTCGGCAAGCCGGCGCTGTTCCCGGACCCGAGCGATCCGGCGCTGTCGGCCGCGTCGGCGCCCGATCGCAAGGTTGCGGACCAGATGTCGTCGTACTGGGCGAACTTCGCGCGCACCGGCAATCCGAACGGCGCCGGGTTGCCGACGTGGCAAGAGCATCAGGTCGGCGCCAGCGATCGCGCGATCATTCTCGACGCGGACCCGAGCTCGGAGAAATTGCCGGCGAAGGCGCGGCTCGAGCTCTACGACAAGCTCTACGCGCAGATGCGGGCGCACGCTGCCGCTGAGCGGCTCAGCGCACGAGGCGACGGAAACGGCCGGTTCGGTTGTAGGGGTCGCTGCCGGAGTCTTCGTCCGACATCGCGACTTTGCCGTCGAACTTCAGCGTCGTCGGATCCTCGTTCGCGGCCGCGCCTTCGTCGCCGAGCTCCTCACGAAAATGCTGCTCCGCGACCGTTTGCGTAAAGCCGTTTTGCGTATGCGGTAGTGTCCCTGGCATCGCCGTTCTCCGCCGCAGCTTCAGCGCTGCGTTGATGGTGTTCAGTCTAGTGCTGTGCGCAGCGCAGGCCAGGGCGATGGTCGGGGCGGAAGTACCGTTTGTCGGCGCATTGCCGTTCGTCTGCCGGCAGGTGCCGCCTGTCGCCGCCCGTGCGACTGGCGCAGGGCCATTCGCGAGCGGCCCGCACCAGGATTGCGACCTACCGCCGGTCGATGGACTCGTGCACTAGTGACCCTCCCGCCAGATTGACAAGGAGGTTGTCAAAGGCGCCGTTTTGACAAGCTCCTTGTCGATCGCAGGGGAGAGGTGTGCGTACGCGCGGACACCCGTCGCGGCGTCCCGCCGTTCCGCCGTTCCGCGGCAATAACGACCAGTCTCGCGCGGACAGCCTGGCGGCCGCTCACTGCGGCGCGACGTTCCGATTCTTGATGAGCCATTGCCCGTTGACGCGCACGAGCTCGTCGACGCCGCGCCCGGCAGCCGCGACGCGCACCGGCGTCTCGGGGCCGGCCGCGCCGAACACCGTCATCCAATACGAGTCGTAGCGCGCTTCGTTCGGTCCCGTGAACGTGATCTGGTGATTGGCGATCACGTGGTACATCGGCGCGCTCGGCGTGCCGGCGGCCGCGCGCTCGTCGCGGGTCTTCTTGAGGCCGGCGACCATCGCCTTGAGCTCGGCGTGCCCTTTTTCCTGGGCGCTGCCGCTGCGGAACGTGCCGTCTTCCGTGAACACGGCCGCGTAACCGTCCGCGTCCATCGAGTCGAGCGCGCGCACGTAACGCCACATCAACGCCTCGATCGCTGCGCGATCCTGCGCTTCGCGAAGCGCGGCCGCGTCGTCCGCGATGGCGGCGCTGCCTACGCCGAATGCCACCGCAGCCACCGCCAAACTCGTCAACATGCGCATGGTCGTTCTCCCCATTCCTGCTTATTGATTGCCGCTACCGAGCGCGAACACCATGTACTGGCCGGGGCCGGGCTCGGGTTGATCGAGACCCTGGCTGAACAAGCCGTTACCGCCGACCGCGATCGCGACGTACTGTTTGCCGCCGACCGAGTACACGGCCGGCACGCCTTCCGTCGCAGCCGGTAGGTCATAGCTCCAAAGCACCTTGCCGGTGTCGGCGTCGTAAGCGCGGAACTTGCGATCCGACGACGTGCCGATGAACAACACGCCGCCACCGGTGGCGACCACGCCGCCGCGCGGCGCGTGGCTACCCGTGCCGGTGATGCCTTTCTCGGCCAAGCTCGCGACGTCGCCGTCCGGGACCTGCCAGAGGATCGTGCCTTTGTTCAGGTCATAGGCCGTGATCTGCGACCACGGCGGACCGAGGGCGGACAGGCCTGTGCTCGGCTGGATCATGAAGTCGGCAGGCGCCGTGTACGGAATGAAGTCCGGACCTGCATTCGGCGGCGGTAGCGGCGGCGGCCGATTGCCACCGGGTCCACCGCCGGGCGGTCCGCCGCCGGGACCCGGACCCACGCCGGGTGCGGGAGGCTGCGGCGCGCGTAGATTCGCCGTCGTCGGCAGCTCTTTCGAGACGACGTAGAACCGGCCGTTCTTGGGATCGACGGCCGAGCTGCCCCAGTTCGTGCCGCCGTTGTGCCCCGGCAGCATGACCGTGCCTTGCAGGCTCGGCGGCGTGTACAGGCCTTCGTTGCGCGCCGAGCGCAGGAACTCGCGGACCTTCGCCTGATCCTCGGCCGAAATGTGGGGGTTGATGTCGGCTTCCGTGAAGCGCTGCCGCGCGAACGGCGGCGGCGCAGTCGGGAACGGCTGCGTCGGCCAGCTCATCTCGCCCGGCGTGTCCGATTGCGGCACGGGGCGCTCTTCGATCGGCCAGAGCGGTGCGCCCGTGATGCGGTTGAAGACGTAGAGGAATCCCTGCTTGCTCGCTTGCGCGACAGCGGGAATCGAAACGCCGTCGTGCACCACGGTCAGCAGCTTCGGCGCGTTCGGAAGGTCGTAGTCCCAGAGGTCGTGGTGAATCGTCTGGAAGTGCCAGAGCCGCTTGCCGCTGCGCGCGTCGAGCGCGAGCAAGCTGTTGCCGAACAGGTTCTCGCCGTGGCGGTTGCCGCCGTAGAAGTCGTAGCGCGCCGTGCCCGTCGGGATGTAAACGATGCCGAGCTCGGAGTCGACCGTCGACTCGCTCCAGTTGTGGACGCCGCCGTAATTGCCGAGCCCCGCTTCCGGCCACGTCTCGGCGCCGAACTCGCCGGGCCGCGGCACGGTGTGGAAGATCCACAGCAGCACGCCCGTGCGGACGTTGTAGGCGTGAATGTCGGCCGGTGCCGACGCGTAGCCGCCGCCCCCGGCCGGCAGCGACATGATGATGGTGTCCTCGAAAATTCGGCCCGGGTTGTTCGTCTGGAGCGCGCGAATCGTCGTGATGTCGCCGTCGAGGCCGACGCGCAGGTCGACGCGGCCGTCCGTGCCGAAGGTCCGAATCGTTTCGCCGGTCTTCGCGTCGATCGCGGTGAGGTGCCCGGCGTTCAAATACAGAAGGCGCTCTTCGCTGCCGTCGGCGCTGCGCCAGTAATTCATGCCGCGCGTGCCGACGGCGCCTTCGTTGGCGTGCGCCCAGAGCTCGCGGCCCGTCGCGGCGTCGAGCGCGACGATCGAGCGCCCCTTGGCCAGGACGTACATCGTGCTGCCGACCACGAGCGGATTGAAGGAGTAGTTCTCGGTCGTCGGATACGTCCACGCGACTTCCAGCTGGCCGACGTTGCTCTTGTCGATTTGCTTCAGCGACGAGTACTGCGACGAATCGGCACCTCCGAGGTACTGATCCCAGCCTTCGAAGTCGAAATTGCCGGGCGGAGGGGCAGCCGCGACGCTCGCAGCCTCTTCGGAGGATGGCGAGCAGGCAGCCAATCCTGCGGCCAGTAGCACGAAGGCGGAACTGAGTATGCGAATCGGCGTCGTTCTAGCGCGGCGCTTGTCGTTGCTCGAGAGCATTGGGCTTGCCTCCCCCTGCAGAACCCGGAACCCGATCCCGATACTACCAGCAGGCGGCGAGGATGCAGCATCCGTCGTGTCTGAAGAAACCCAGGGAACTTGGGCTTTTGGCGCGGGCGGAGCTTATTCTTCGCCGAGGGCAGGCGAGGCGACGGAGACGCAGATGAGCACGGCGAGATGGGTGATGGCGGGAGTCGCGGCAGCCGCTGCCTGGACGGTCGCGAATGCGCAGGAGATCCCGCGCACGCCGTGGGGCGATCCGGATCTGCGCGGCACGTACACGAGCGACAACTCGATCGGCGTTCCGTTCGAGCGGCCGACGCAGTTCGGCGATCGGGCCGAGCTTACCGACGAAGAGTACTCCGCGAAGGTCAACGCCAACGAAGAGCAGCTCGCCAAGGACCAGAATCCTCTGCCCGAGAGCGAGTTCTCGGAGGACGATCCATCCGCGATCAACGCGTCGCGCCACTGGCTCGAGCGCCCCGACGTGCCATCGCGCGCGACGTCGCTCGTCGTCGATCCGCCGAACGGCCGGCTGCCGGAGCTCACGCCGGCGGGGCAACAGCGCCTCGCTGACCGTCGTGGCCGGCGCGGCCGAGGCTTGCCGGCGTCGTACACCGACTTCACGAACTACGATCGCTGCCTGACACGCGGCCTCGTCGGCTCGATCGTTCCCGTCATCTACGGCAACGGCACGCAAGTCGTGCAGGCGCCCGGCGTCGTCGTGATCCGCAACGAGATGATTCACGAAGCACGGGTGATTCCGCTAGACGGCAGCGCGCACGCGGGCGGCGGCGTGAAGATGTGGATGGGCGATTCGCGTGGCCGCTTCGAAGGCGACACGCTCGTCATCGAGACGACGAACTTCACGGACCGCACGGGCCTCGGCGGCAACGGCAACGGCAACGGCGCCGTGCACGGCGAGAGCCTCGCGCTCGTCGAGCGTTTGCGCCGCGTCGACGCCGACACGCTGCGCTACGAGTTCACCGTGAACGACCCGGAGACGTACACGCGGCCGTGGACGGCCGCGTTCGATCTCGACAGCCGGCCCGGCTACGAGATCTACGAGTACGCCTGCCACGAGGGCAACTACGGCCTCGCCAACATGCTGAGCGCCGCCCGCGCGGAAGAGCGCGCCGCTGCCGAAGCCAAGCGCTAGCGGCTGATCGCTCAGTGGTGCGGCCACGCGAGGGGGTTCCGCGCCTCTGCCCGAAGGCCCGGCCTTTATCACCTTCGCGCGCGCCGGCGGCGTGGGCCGGGCGGTGCCATTAAAGCTCTACATCGAGGAACCAGCAGCGTGCCATTCGGAAGTGGCGACGCAGGACTGCGGCCCACTTGCGTGCGGGCCTTCGGGCAGAGTCACGAAACCCCCTCACATGGCCGCAGACCGGCCGCCCCGCCGGCCGGGCCGCGCGGTGCCACGCCCCAGACCAAGATCTAGCATTGCGGGTCGGGCGTGCGATGTTCCACCGTCAACCAGCAGCGGCCATGTGAGGCGTACTCGTGACTCCGGCCGGCGGCCCGTACGCAAGCGGGCCAATGGCTTGCGATGCACCGACGGATGGCAGGTGGCTCGGGTTCGCGTTGCAAAGCTTCGAAGGCACGTCCGGCCCGCGCTGCTGGTGCGGGCGCAGGTGACAAAGGCCGGGCCGGCGGGCGGAGTCACGAGTACGCCTCGCGTGGCCGCCACCACTTCTTCGCGAGACCCCCTCGCGTGGCCGCACCACCGACCGATCAGCCGCTGTGAAGGCCGATGGCGGCGGGGAGATCCGCGAAGGTGCGGATGCGTGGAGAGGCGCCGAGCTCGGTCTCGTCGATCTTGCCGTAGCCGTAGCTCGCGAGCACGAAGCCGTAACCGGCCGCGCGCGCCGCCCGCAGATCCTGATGCGAATCGCCGACGAGCGCCGCGGCGCCCGGCTCGACGCCGAGCGTGTCGGCTGCCGTCTTCAGCGGCAGCGGGCTCGGCTTCTTCTCGGCCAAGCTGTCGCCGCCGAGCAGCAGCTCGAAGCGATCGCGGATCCCGGCTTCGATGAGCAGGTCGTGCGAGAACGCGTAGCGCTTGTTGGTGATGCAGCAGAGCCTGACACCGCGCTGCTGCAACACGTCGAGCGTGCCGAGCACGTCGGGATACAGCCGGCTGCGCACGAACAGGTTGTCCGCGTAGCACGCGAGGAAAGCGGCGAGGGCGGCCTTGTGCCGCGCGTCGCCCGCGAGCGTCGCCTCGCCTTGCGTGCTGCCGTGTGCGATCGCGCGCGCGATCAGCGTCTCGAGCCCGTCGCCGATCCACACGCGCGTGCGCGCCTCGCCGGGCGAGCGCATAGCCGATCGCCTCGAGCGCA
Organism: uncultured Gammaproteobacteria bacterium; assembly: GCA_963714705.1. GTDB lineage: Bacteria > Pseudomonadota > Gammaproteobacteria > Steroidobacterales > Rariloculaceae > FEN-1219. The sequence continues at coordinate 118,773 of CAVQPJ010000010.1, read as the reverse complement.
CTGCCTAAGCAGTGCGCGATGTCCGGGGCTGAGTCGACCAGCGTGCCGTCGAGATCGATGGCGAGTAGCTTGACCTTCCGCTTGCTCAAAAGACGCGGACGGCGATCTCGGCTGGCGCTGCCAACAGCTCTTCGATCTCTTTGTCGAGCTTCAGCAGCGTCAGAGAAGCGCCGGCCATCTCGAGCGACGTGCAGTAGTTGCCGACGTAGTTGCGCACGATGTTCAGGCCGGCCGTCTTCGCGCGCAGCGCCGCCTTGCGGTACAGCACGTAGAGCTCGCTCGGCGGCGTGCCGCCCAGGCCGTTGACCATCAGCGCGACGCGGTCGCCGCTCTTGAACGGCAGGTCTTTCGCGACGGCGTCGAAGAGCTCGTCGACGATCGCGTCGGCGGGCTTCATCTTGTCGCGTCGGCGGCCCGGCTCGCCGTGAATGCCGACGCCGACTTCCATCTCGTCGTCGCCGAGCTCGAAGATCGGCTTACCCTTTGCCGGCGGAGTGCAAGACGTCAGCGCCACGCCCATCGAGCGGACGTTCGCGTTGACCTTCTTGGCGATCTCGAGCAATTGATCGAGATTTGCCCCTTTCTCGGCTGCCGCGCCGCAGGCCTTCATGACGAAGAAGTTGCCGGCGACGCCGCGACGGCCGATCGTGTACGAGCTGTTCTGCACGGCGACGTCGTCGTCGATGATGAACGACTTCACGTTGATGCCCTCGGCCTCGGCCATCTCGATGGCCATGTCCCAGTTCATCCGGTCGCCTTGGTAGTTGTTGATCAGCACGAGCACGCCCTTCGGCGAGTTCATGAGCTTGATGCACTCGAGGCAGTACTCCATCGGCGGCGCCGCGAACACGTTGCCCGGCGAGGCTGCGTCGAGCATGCCGCGGCCGACCGTCATCACGTGAGCAGGCTCGTGGCCGCTGCCGGAGCCCTGGATCACCGACACGTGGTTCTTGCTCGGCCGGTCCGCGCGATAGATGAGGTTGTACTTCGGCTCGTACTTGAGCTTGCCTTCGTTGGCGAGAAAAATGCCCTCGAGCATCTCCGGAACGAACTTGGCCGGATCGTTGACGAACTTCTTCATGGTGGTTCCCCCAGTCGTTGACGTTTAGTTCTTGCTCTGGCTCGACGCCGGTCGCGCAACGCCGAATTGCGTGCATAGGTCGTTCATCATCGTGGCGATCGCGACGATGCCGGGATCGGGCGTGCCTATGCTCCGGTCGCCCGTGAACTGCTGGCGGCCGCGCTTCGCGACGAGCCCTTTCGTGCGCTCGATCGCTTCGTTGGCCACCTCGGTCGCTTTCTGGAGGACGTCGCGCGCGTTGACGTCGGGCTTGCCGGCGTGCTCGTGCACGATGTCGCGGATCGGGACCAGCGCGTCGAGCAGGGTCTTGTCGCCGAGCTGCGCGCCGCCGCGCTTCTGAATGCCTTCGATGCTCGCCGTCAGCATCTTGTCGAGGTCGTCGAGCGTGATGGTCGTGCGGTCCTTCGACAGCGCGCCGGCGCGCATGAAGCCCGTGCCCCAGATCGGGCCCGAGCAGCCGCCGACGTTCTTCGAGATGACCATGCTGATCTTCAGCAGGAAAGCTGCCGATCGAGCTGCGGTCGAGCTCGTTCCACTCCTGCTCGATGGCGCGGAAGCCCGTGGCCAGCGAGACGCCGAAATCGGCATCGCCGGCGTAGGAGTCGAGCTCGCAGAAATACTGCTCGTTCTTGAGTGCCGTGGTAGCGATCGATTTGACCGCCGTTTCGACGTCCGCCAGGGTGATTTCCTTCATGATCTTCTCCTCGTCGCGGCAGTAGGAATCGCTACGCCCGCGCGCTCACGCTCCGATGGCTTTCAGATCTTTGAGGGTGACGAGCACCTTCGGCGGATCGCCGAGCTCGGGCACGACTTTCGCCGCGCCCTTGAAGTCCTCGTCCTTCGTGTACGTGCTCGTCGTGATCAGCGTCGGCATGCCGGCGCCGAGTGAAGCGAGCAGGCCGTTGCGGCTGTCCTCGACGACGACGCAGTCCTCGCCGGAGAGCCCGAGCTTCTGCTTCGCGAGATTGTAGATCTCCGGGTCGGGCTTCTTTTTCTTGACGATGTCGCCGGCGAGCACGATCTCGAACCAGTTCTTGCGCTGCGTGCCGAATAGGTCGAGCACGCCGTCGATCGCTTTTGGGTCCGACGTCGTGCAGACGCCGAGCCTGACTCCCGCCGCGTGCGCCTCGTCGACGATTCGCGCGATGCCGGGGCGCAGCGGAAGGCTGCCTTTGGCGATGAGATCCGTGAAGATCGCCGTCTTGCGCTTGTGCAGCTCGGGGATCAGCGTCTCGGCCGTCTTGCCGCTCGGCCAGCCGTTCCGGTTGAAATAATGCGTCATGCGCTCTTTGCCGCCGGCGATCGTAAGCAAGCGGCCGTATTGCTCGACGTCCCACTCGGCGTCGATGCCGGCAGCCGCGAAGGCGCGGTTGAACGCGACGCGATGGCCGTCGCGCTCGGTGTCGACGAGCACACCGTCGCAGTCGAAGATCAAAGCCTTCATGGAAAGCGCTTGCGGCTCAGGCGACCTTCGACAGCAGCTCGCTGGCGCGATTCGTGCCGCCGAACTGCGCGATCTTTTCCTTGAAGAGCTGCTTCAGCGCCTCGAATTGCGCGCCGAGCACGTGCAGCGGCTCGTACTTCTTGTTCTTCTGGTGGTAGTCGACGAAGCTGTCGATGTACACGTGCTTCAGGTTCGTCGAGATGTTGATCTTGGCGCAGCCGAGCTTGATGCACTTCTGGATGATCTCGTCGTTCAAGCCCGTGCCGCCGTGCAACGCCATCGGCGTGTTCGTGCGGCGGTTGATCTCGGCGATCAGGTCGAACTTCACGTCCGGCTCGCCCTTGTAGTAGCCGTGCGCCGTGCCGATCGCGGCTGCGAACGCCGCGAGATCGAGCTCGCGGCAGAATTTCTCGGCCTCGCTCGGGTCGGTGAAGTGAACGGCATCGACGACCATGTCGTCCTCGACGCCGTGGATCTCGCCGATCTCGGCTTCGACGCCGATGCCGGCCTTCGTCGCGATGTCCACGACCTTCTTCGTCTGCTCGAGGTTCACGTCGAACGGCTTGTCGGACCAGTCGATCATGACGGAGGTCCAGCCCATCTCGACGCACTTCTTGATCATGTCGATGTCTTTGCCGTGGTCGAGGTGCAGCACGACGGGGACGGGCGAGTCGTCAGCGATCTCGCGCATCCAGCCGATCATCGCTTTGTGGCCGTAGTACTTGATGGTCTTGGCCGAGCTTTGAATGATGACCGGCGCCTTGAGCTCCTCGGCCGCTTTGACCATGGCCTTCATCGACCCGTAGTCGACGGGATTGAACGCTGCGACGGCGTAGCCCTTGGCTTTGGCTTCTCGGAGCACGGGTTTTAGGTTGACCAACGGCATGACGTTTCTCCTCGGAATCGGGTCTTGGTTTGCTCGTTAATATACGTCAGGCCTCACAAACTTGTCCCGCTCGTGAGACCGGCCCGGCGGCGGTTCGAGCAGGCCGCGCGGCCTTACCGGCCGCGGCCTTGCGCGCGTCCCGCCGAGGGGGAACCGTGCCCGTGATTGCGTCCGCCGTGGCGCCGCCCGCCGTCTCGACGTGTCTGCTGGCCGCGGTGTGCGTGCGCGTGGCCGCCGTTCGCCGGCTGCTGCGCACGGGGCTGCGATCGGTTCTCGTCCGGGCGCGGAGCGGGCGGCACGTAGCCGTCGGGCTGCCGGATCGCGACGCCATACCCGAGCAACCGCTCGATCGCTTTCAGCAGCGGCCGCTCGTCGCGTCCGACCAATGACACCGCGAGCCCTTCGTTGCCGGCGCGGCCCGTGCGGCCGATCCGGTGTACATAATGCTCGGCGACCTCGGGCAGGTCGTAGTTCACGACGTGCGGCAACTGATCGATGTCGAGCCCGCGCGCCGCGATGTCGGTCGCGACGAGCACGCGGACCGCATTGCGCTTGAAGTCTGCGAGCGCGCGCGTGCGTGCGCCTTGGCTCTTGTTGCCGTGGATCGCTGCGGCGCTGAACCCGTCGCGCACGAGCTGCTCGGCCAACTTGTTCGCGCCGTGCTTCGTGCGCGTGAACACGAGCACTTGCTGCCAGTTGCCGGAGCCGATGAGCCACGACAGCAAGTCGCGCTTCTGGCCTTTGTCGACGAAGTACGCGGCCTGTTCGATCTTCTCGGCGGCGGCGTTGCGCCCGCCGACTTCGACGCTGACGGGCGAGCGCAGCAGCTTGTTCGCGAGCGCGCGAATGTCGTCGGGAAACGTGGCCGAGAACAGCAAGCTCTGCCGCTCAAGCGGCAGCATCGCGATGACGCGGCGAATGTCCGGCAAGAAGCCCATGTCGAGCATGCGATCCGCCTCGTCGAGCACGAAGATCTCGACGTGGCGAAGATCGACGGTGCGCTGCTGCGCATGATCGAGCAGCCGGCCCGGCGTCGCGACGATGATGTCCACGCCGCGCCGCAACTGGTCGATCTGCGGGTTGATGCTGACGCCGCCGTAGATCACGGTGGTCTTGAACGGCATGTGCTTGCCGTAGTTTTTGACGCTCTCGGCGACCTGCGCCGCGAGCTCGCGCGTCGGCGTCAGGATCAACGCACGGACCCGGCCTCGCGTGGGCGGCGTGTTTTGCATCAGCCGCTGAAGTAGCGGCAACGTGAAACCGGCCGTCTTGCCGGTGCCGGTCTGTGCGCCGGCCATGACGTCGCGTCCTTCGAGCACGACGGGAATGACGCGGGTTTGAATCGGGGTGGGCTGCGTGTAGCCCTGTTCGGAGACGGCACGCAGCAACGCGGGCGAAAGGCCCATGGAATCGAATGACATTGTAGAAAGCTCCACGATCGCCCTGCCCAGGGCGCAAAGCGGCCGAGGAACGGTCTAGGGGGATCGGATTTTAGCGGCAGGCACGGCCGGAATTGGCCGTACGCGTCGAGCGCAGACCGAATGTGCGCTCAAGATGGGGCGGCACCTTAGCACAGGGCCGCGCCGTGTGCCGAGGAATCTCGTCACGGCGCCTTCAGGCGCCGGTTCGGACGTGCCACCACTCGCGCAGCTCGCGGCAAAGTCCGCGGTCCGCGAACGTCAGTACGAAGACGCCGTCGAGCTCGACGCGTACGCCACTCGAGGCCGACTTCAAGCGCGCCGACCAGCGTGCGACCGCCGTTGCGCCGTTGACGGCCACGACCTGCGACTTGAAGTCGACGTCGCGCTGGTCCGCCGTCACGGTCGCCCAGTAATCCCGAATTCCGGCGCGGCCGGCTTTCGGCGCGTCGAACGGCATCTCGTGATAGGCCGCGTTCTCCGTGAACAGCGCCGCCGCGAGAGCGGGATCGCGCTTTTCCCACGCTTCCTCGTAACGGGCGAGCCAAGCTTCGACAGCGGCCGGGGTCAATTCTCGAGTAGACACGGGGTAGCACCTCCAGAGGGGACAGCCCTCAAAAGAGCCCTCAAAAGGGGACGGATTTATTTTCGGGAGAAAATAAATCCGTCCCCTTTTTGAGGGCTGTCCCCTCCTAGTGTGGCTCAACGTGGCCGCGAGCACATCTTCAAAAGGCGGCACGGCGCGCCTCGTTCGCCGTGGTTGTGGTGTAATGCCTGCTATAACATTTCGAGGCGCGGCCTGATCGCCGCCGCAGCGAGCCCCCCGCCGCGAGGGATAGTGGTTTGAACAGGATCAACGCGCCGACGACGCAGCGCCGTCAGCTCATCGACTTCTTGAAGGGCTGCCGCGCCCGCTTGACCCCGACGCAAGTAGGCTTGCCGGACACCAATCGCCGCCGCACTCCGGGCTTGCGCCGCGAGGACGTGGCCGCGCTCGCGGGCGTCAGTGTGACTTGGTACACGTGGCTCGAGCAGGGCCGCGACATCCAGGTCTCGGCCGACGTGCTCGAGCGCATCTCGACGACGCTGCGAATGTCGCCCGACGAGCGCGAGTACCTGTTCGCGCTCGTGCAACACAGGCCCGCGCCGCCGACGGCGGCGCGCACGGAGACCGTGAGCCCGTCGATCAAGCGGATGCTCGACGCCTTGGCCGTCCCGGCGATCGTGCTCACGGCGCGGTGGGACGTCATTGCGTGGAACCAGATCGCTCTGAAGGTGATCCGCGACTACAGCGTGTTGCCGCCCGAGCGCCGCAATCTGCTGCGCATTCTGCTCGTCGAAGACGATGCCTATCGCCAGGACTCGGAGCTCTACGAGTCGACGGCGCGTCGCCTCCTCGCGAAGTTCCGCGTCGACTACAGCCAGGCGCCCGACGATCCCGCCTTCGAGGAGCTCATTGCGGAGCTGACGCTCTCATGCCCGATCTTCAATCGCCTTTGGGGTCTCGCCGAAGTCGCCGGCACGCACGAGGCCATCGTCACGCACCCGCGCGGACCAGGCTTCAAGTTCGAGCATTCCTCGTACGTGCCGGAGGGGAGCTCGAAGCAGCGGCTCATCATCTTCACGCCGTGCAACGAAGCGAGCGCCGCGAAGGTCCGTGAAGCCATCGCCGAGGCGAAGCAGGGCGGCCGCCGGTCGGCGGCACACATCAACTAACGGAGTGTCCGAGCCGCTCGCCGGCTAGGCTTGCTTCGCTTTGAATTCCCGGCGCCGCCGCGCCAGCGCGTGCTCCGTGTAGCCGTTCGGCTCCTTCAAGCCGTTGAACACGAGGTCGAGCGCCGCTTGGAACGCGACGCTCTCGGCGAGGTTCGGTGCCATGTTGCGGTAGTTGCGGTCGCCCGAGTTCTGCCGATCGACGACTTCGGCCATGCGCTCGAGCGTGGCGCGCACTTGCTCACGATCGACGATGCCGTGTTTGAGCCAGTTCGCGATGTGCTGCGATGAGATGCGCAACGTTGCGCGGTCTTCCATGAGTCCCACGTCGTTGATGTCGGGGACTTTCGAGCAGCCGACGCCTTGCTCGACCCACCGCACGACGTAACCCAGGATTCCTTGCGCGTTGTTGTCGAGCTCGCGTTGAATCTCCGCGGCCGTGAGCTCTCGCGCCAAGAGCGGTGGAGTCAGGATGCCTTCCAGCAACTCGGGTGTCGCACCGCCTTGCCGCGCGATCTCGCGCTGCCGCGCCGCGACGTCGATCTGGTGATAGTGGATCGCGTGCAGCGTCGCGGCCGTCGGCGAGGGCACCCAGGCCGTCGTCGCGCCGGCCTTCGGATGGCCTTGCTTCGTCTCGAGCATCGCGCGCATCTCGTCGGGCATCGCCCACATGCCTTTGCCGATCTGGCCGTGGCCGGGAAGCCCGACCTCGAGGCCGACGCGCACGTTCCAATCCTCGTACGCCGCGATCCAGCGCGCGCCCTTGATCTCGGGCTTCGGAATAACGGGGCCGGCTTCCATGTGCGTGTGCAGCTCGTCGCCCGTGCGATCGAGGAAGCCGGTGTTGATGAAGATGATTCGGTCCTTCGCCGCGCGGATGCACTCCTTGAGGTTGACCGTGGTGCGCCGCTCTTCGTCCATGATGCCGATTTTCAGCGTGTTGGCCGGTAGGCCGAACGCGCGCTCGACAGTTGCGAAGAGCTCGACGGACAGCGCAACTTCCTCGGGGCCGTGCTGCTTGGGCTTCACGATGTACATGCTGCCCGCGCGACTGTTGCGCACGGAGCTCTTCCCCTTGAGGTCGTGCAGCGCCGCGAGCGTTGTCAGCACGCAGTCGAGGAACGTCTCAGCGATGGGCTTGCCCGCGCTGTCGGTGACGGCGTCGGTCAGGACATGCGAGCCGACGTGGCGCACGAGCAGCAAGCTGCGGCCCGGCACCGTGAGGGCGCTGCCGTTCGGTGCCGTGTAGTGGCGATCGGGATTCAAACGGCGTTCGACGGTGCCTGTGCCCTTGGCGACCGAAGCCGTCAGCGTGCCGCGCATGATGCCGGACCAGTTGCGATAGACGACGGTCTTGTCCGCGGCGTCGACGGCGGCGACCGAGTCCTCGCAGTCCATGATCGTGGTCAGTGCGCTCTCGAGCACGACGTCCTTGATGCCCGCCGGATGCTGTTTGCCGATCGGATCCGACTTGTCGATGACGACGTCGATGTGCAGCCCGTGATTGCGGAGCAACACGTTGGTGAGCGCGTCGCCCGAGCGGCGGAAGCCAGCGAGGTGCCCGGCGTCGGCCAAGCCCGTGGTGGTACGGCTGTCACGCACGCGGCAGGCGAGGCGCTCGCCCGTCACCTCGATGTCCACGACGTCGGCCCACTTTCCGCTGGCGAGCGGCACCGACTGATCGAGGAATTCGTTGGCTTTCGCGATGACGCGCTCGCCGCGAACGGCGTTGTAGCCTCGGCCTTTCTCGGCGCCGTCGTCCTCGGGGACGACGTTCGTGCCGTAAAGCGCGTCGTAGAGGCTGCCCCAGCGCGCGTTCGCGGCATTCAGCGCATAGCGCGCGTTGTCGACGGGCACGACGAGCTGCGGGCCGGCGAGCGTCGCGATCTCGGGATCGACGTTGGCGGTCGTCACCTCGAACGGCGTCCCAGCAGGCACGAGATAACCGATCTCGCGCAGAAAGGCTGCCGTCGCCTTCGGCTCGAGCACGGCACCTTGGCGTGCGGCGAGCCACGCGTCGATCTTCGCTTGCAGTGCGTCGCGCTTCTCGAGCAACGCGCGGTTGCGCGGGCCGAGCGTGCGGACGATCGAGTCGAGCAGGGTCCACACGGTATCGGGCGCGACGCCGGTGCCCGGCGCGATCTCGTCGCGAACGAGGTCGTGGAGGAGTTTGGCGACTTTGAGGCCGCCGTGGGTCACGTAGGTCATGGGAGCTTCAGCGCACTCTCTTGACTTGAATGAAGCCGTTCGCCTCGTCGGCGGTAAGCCAGAACGTACCGCCGAATCTCGAGGGGCGGACCCTGACCGTTTGCCCCGGCCGCAACGGGTACCATTCGGCGTACGACTGGCGCCAGACCTGACCGTTGTCGAGCGTGATCACGTAGCTGTTCGGCACGGTCTGCCGCAAGCTCGTCACGGTTGCGACGAATTCCAGCGGCTCCGCCGCTTCCGCTTGCGGTGCTGCAGAAGCTGCGTCGCCGACGGCCTCTGGGCGAGCACTCGTCAGGCTATCGGGCTCCGGAACACCAGCGGGCGCTGCCGGTGCCGTGCTCGCGGCGGGCGCGTCGGGCGGCGGCGCGGTGCGCGCTGCACCGACTTGACGTTCGTAGCAGGCAAACCGCTCCTCGGGCGACACCAAGTTCACGCATTCGCCGACCTCGACGGTCACGCTTTCGGCGCCCTGTGCGAGGGCCGCCTGGGTTCCGACGCCGCCGCCGATGACCGCCGTGAGCGCGACTGCTGTCGCGATCTTGATGCCACCGTGGGCGACGTACTCGGCCATTGCAGCAGCAGCGGTCAATGGACGCGTTCCACCTGGAGGTATCCGCTCAGGCCCTGCACGGAAAGGCGGAAGGTCTTGCCCCAGTTGGAGGGGAGAATCCGGACTTCCTGGCCGACGCGCAACGGGAGCCACTTGGGCTCCATCTGTCGCCAGACCTGGCCGTTGTCGAGCGTGATCAGATAGCTGTTGGGCACGGTCTCGCGCAGCTCCGCAATCGTGGCGACGACGTCGAGCGGCGGACGCTGCGAGCCCTCGGGCGTCGCGCCTTGCAGCCGAACCGTTTCGCCGGCGGGGCTCGCCGACGGGGACTCGGGTGATGCCGTTGCGGCTGATCGCTCGCGCTCCTGCACGGCGGCGTCCACGCGAGCCGCATAGCAGGCGCGCCGCTCCTCGGGCGACTCCAAGTCGACGCAGTCGCCGATCTCGACCGTAATGTCGCCGGAATCCTGGGCGTGCGCCGCTGCGGACGCGGCGAGACACGCCGCCGTCGCCACCATGGCGATGCCCAGTGCTTTGAGCTCCCCGCTAGCCATATCGATCTCGCGCCTCGTCGCGTGCCTCGGGCAAGCATAACCATTGCGGTTGCCCCGACTCAATTTTGCGATCCGGGGTAGCCGACCTGCGCTCCCACGGCTTCAACGCCCCCGCGAGCGATTCGCCGCCCCTCTGGAATCGTGGCGCCGACACGACATGCAGGGTCGCGCCAGCAGCGGTTACGGGACGGTTTCATTATGTTAGTCTCAAACACGCGACAGTCGTCAACGCCGGTTCCTGACCGACACTCACCGGGATACCGGTTCGTGCTTCGATCCGCGTGAAGACTAACGAAGGGGGAGTAGCAATGAAGGCATTATCCGTTGCGGGCGTTCGCCCGCGTGCTCGATCATTATCCAAGGCCATCGCCGACGCGCTTCGAGGAGCTCCGGTCCTCGCCGTCTCGGGTGGAGCGATTCTCGGTGCCGCGCTCGCGATCGCGCCGGCGCACCGGGTCGCGGCTCAGGAACCAGGACAGGCTCTCGAAGAGATCACGGTCACGGGCTCGCGCATCCAGCGCCAGGATTTCACCGCTAACAGTCCGATCACGACCGTCGACGAGGCTTCGTTCCAAAACACGAGCACGATCGGCGTCGAGAAAGTCTTGAACGAATTGCCGCAGTTCGTTCCTGCGCTCTCCCAGTTCACGACGACGGATGTTCAACAGACGGCCAACAACACGATCGGTGCACGCACGCTGAGCCTCCGCGGCCTCGGCGCGAACCGTAACCTCGTGCTGATCGACGGCAAGCGCGCAATGCCGATCAACCCGACGATGGTCATCGATACGAATTCGATTCCGCGCTCTGCTATCTCGCGCATCGAGGTGATCACGGGCGGTGCCTCTGCCGTGTACGGTGCCGACGCCGTCGGCGGCGTCGTCAATTTCATCTTGAAAGACGACTTCGAGGGCGCTTCGGTCGACGTCCGCTACGGCGACACGGAGCACGGCGGCAACGAGGAAGTTTCGATCTCGGCGCTCATCGGTGCCAACGCGGGCGACCGCGGCAACGTCATGATCGGCGTCGAGCGATCGACGCAGTCGAAGGTGATGCAGCATGAGCGCGACTGGCGCGTCGAGGACATGGCGAACCCCGCCACCCCGGCCACTGCGTTCGGGTGGGGCAGCGACACGTGGATTTCGAGCGACGGCACCAATTCCTTTATCGGTCCCAATGCCTTGAATGCACTCGGCGTGAGCATCGGCCTCGTCCAGGCCGACGACTTCCCCGACCAGAACGTCGTCAACGCGATGTTCAACAACGGCCAGAACGGCTCGCAGAATTGCACGATCAGTAATGCTACCGATTTGTTCCCCGTCCCTCCGGGCCCTCCGGTCATTGTTGCGAATCCGTATTCCGAAGGCGTATGTCCTCGGGCGGCGAATGGTGAGTGGCTTGGGGTCCCGAACACGGCTCGGTTCTTGCTCAATCGGCCCTCCGGCACGCTCTACACGGGTCTTATGGACGCGGGATTCGGCGGCCCCGACCGAGGCGGCGCGCGCTCGGACCTCTACCAAGGCCCGTACACTGTGGACCAATTCGGGAATTTCGCGGGTCTGCCGTTCCGCGTCGTTACCCCCGATGGCGGTATCAAGGAGAACAACTTCTGGCAATGGGCGTCGGGCCCGCTCGAGCGGCTCTCGGCGTTCGGCAAAGGCCATTTCGACGTCTCCGACAAAGTTAGAGTGACCGGCTCGGCGAACTACACGCGCACGGAAGCCGAGACGAGCCTCGGGCTCACGGCCGACCTCATTACCTTCTGGGGCGCCGCCGTCCCCTTCGGCCTGGACGCTTACGCGGGTAATCCCGCCGCCGGCATCCCCAATCCGCTCATCCCGGCGAATCCGTTTGTCCCCGGCTCCGTGGCCACGACGCACCCGGCCTACTTGCCCGGCGGCCGATTCAACGTCAATTGCGATGCGCCGGCCTCTGCGGCGGAGCCTTGGCACGACGGTCTGCCCGGCTGCACACAGACCGAGGCATGGCCCGTCACACCCCAGGCCTGGGACCTAATGAGAGCCCGTCGGAACCCCGATCAGGACATCTGGATCAGCCGGCCGCCCGACTACATCAGAAACGCCATCGGCGCGTCGCGTTCAGGAGAGACTACGACCACGATTGCGCAGTTCCAGCTCGGGATCGAAGGCGAGCTCGGGGACGGCAACCACTCCTGGGAGGCGGCGGTCTCGACGGGGCGTACCGACAGCCTTGCCATCCAGGCCGGCTCGGCGCGGCTCACCACGTATAGAGGGATGATGGGCTCGCCGAATTTCGGCACCAACGCGGTTTTCGATCCCAACGCATTCATCGCGGGCTTCGCGGAGAGCACTCCGACTTGCACGTCGGGACTGCCCGTCATCCACGATTTCGCCATCTCGAATGACTGCGTCACGATGCTGACGCCCGATCTGAAGAACCAGACCAACCTCTCGCAGAGCATTTTCGAGTTCAATCTCACCGGCGACCTCGCCGAGATGAGAGCGGGTCCTCTCGGCTACGCGGTCGGAACGAGCTATCGCGAGAACGACTTCACCTTCACGCCGGACAACCTGAGCCTGAACCAGAACTTCGTCGACCCGATCGCGGGGCTGTTCCCGAACGAGGGGAGCTCCGGCGAATTCGACGTCGCGGAGCTCTACGGGGAGCTGTTGATCCCGATCGTCAGCGACGGTCCTCCCGGCTTCGACCATTTCAACATCGAGCTCGGCGCGCGGGTCTCCGACTGGAGCATGCCGCAGATGGACATCCTGAACTCGTACAAGACGATGATCGATTGGGGTTTCACGCCGAACTATCGCCTGCGCGCCGGGTTCAACCGCGCGCATCGCGCACCGAATCTCGGCGAGCTGTTCCTTACGCGTACCCAGATCTTCGGCGGCGACGTCAGCACGCGCGGCGACGTGTGCTCGCCGAGGAACACGGCGGCGCCGTGGAGCGCCAACAGCGGCGCATTCACCACCCCGCCCCCCGGCGGGGTCGGCGCGCCGCCGGCTCCGGGCAGCACGCCTGCGCAGGCTGCTCAGACGGAGGCGATCTGCCGCGTGCTCATGGGCGTGGGCGGTGCGGCTCAGTACTATGGAAACGCTGCTACGCAGCCCACGGTCGGAGGCGTCGGTATCCAGAACCAGCTCGGTAACCCGGACCTGGCGGAGGAGCAAGCCGACACGCTGACGGTCGGCGTCGTCATGGACATCCTCGAGAACTGGACGGTCTCGGTCGATTACTACGCGATCGAGATCGACGAAATGATCGCGCTCGAGGGCTCCGACTCGATTTACCAACGCTGCGTGAGCCAGGAGTTCAATCCCACGGGCGATCCGAACGTGGCCTCGTGCCAGTTGATCTACAGGGATCCGACGAACGGCAGCCCCTCGAACATCGACCGGGCGTTCAACAACGAGGGAAGAGTGACCGTCGAGGGCATCGACTTCCAGGTCAACTGGAACAAGATGTTGGCGAGCGGCGGATTCACTCTGCAGGCGGTCGCGAACTACAACATCAGCTCCGAGACGCAGGATCGAGAGGATCTGCCCGCGTTCGAGTGGGCGGGGACGAACGGTTGCGCGTTGCAGATCCAGTGCCAAGGGTACGACTACCGCCTGTTCACGACGCTGGGCTATTTCCGCGGAGATTGGGGACTACAGCTCCGGCACCAGTACTGGCCGTCGATCAAGAGCGGAAGCTGCGTCACCGCCCCGACGTCCGTCGGATGTACCTACGGTCTAGGGGCCGGCGGTCCACCCGGTGTCGACACGGACTATCAGCTGTTCGCGCTGTCGGGGAACTACAGGTTCGCGGACCGCTACGACCTGAGAATGGGCATCGAGAACCTCTTCGACGAGGAACCGCCGATGGCCGGCGCCAATCCCACGTCGCTGCCGTACCCGACGCCCGCCACGCATATCGGTGGTGGTCTCGGCGGCGGCTCGGGCGCAACCTACGATCCGCTCGGCCGGCGCTTCTTCGTCAGCATGACGATGGAGTTCTAGAGGAAAACGCGAGCGTTCGCGGCACGACGGCGGGCGACGAGCCCGCCGTCTTTTTAAGAGGGGACGGATTTATCAAATCCGTCCCCGGCCTGCGTCCGGAGCGCGCTACTTCTTCGCGAAGGCGCCCATCTCCTTGAGCACCTCGTTGGCCGCCTTGAACGCGTCGAGGCCGGCGGGAATGCCGCAGTACACGGTGGCGTGCAGCAGCACCTCCTTGATCTCGTCGACGGTCACCCCGTTGTTCAGTGCTCCGCGCACGTGAAGCTTGATCTCGGGCGCACGGTTCAGCGCCGTCAGCATCGCGAGGTTGACCAAGCTGCGCGTCTTGCGGTCGAGCCCGGAGCGCGTCCAGGCGTAACCCCAACACCATTCCGTCGTGATGTTCTGGAACGCCATCATGAAGTCGTTCGCCGATTTCAACGAGTTGTCGACGTACTCGGCCCCGAGCACGGCGCGGCGAACCTCGAGGCCGCGGTCGAATAGTTCTTCGAGGGTTTCGTCTCTGTGTTCAGTCATTTTTGTCGAGCTCCATGTTGGCAACGAAAATGAGGGTGGGCGCGCCGAGCGCGCGTGCCGATGCGGGGTATCGTCGAACGGAAAGGCTAGCGGCCCGGGAACACCACGTCGAGCATCGCGTGGATGTACTCGCGATGCTGCTGCGACGTCAGGTGCCGCTGCTGCATGTACGAGTGGATGTGCCGGGATTCGATCGCGCCGATCAGGATGTCGGCCGTGGTGGCGGCGTCGACGACGGTCAGCAGGCCTATGGTCGCCGCTTGCGTCAGCCACGAGGCGAGCCGCGCGCGCAACTGCGACGGCGTGGGCTCGGGCAGGTTCGACTCGATGCAGGCCGCGCGCAGCGTGATCGAGGCCGAGATGACCGCGCCGAGATACTCGTTGATCTCCATGAGGACATGGCCGAGCTGCTCGCGGACGGGGACGCCGGGTTGCACGCCGCGGTCGAGCTCCGTGACGGCAGTGCCTTCGGGTTGAAACGCCATCAGCATGAGCTGCTGTTTCGACCCCGTGCGCTGAAAAAGCGTCGCCGTCGAAACGCCGAGCTTCTTGGCGACCATTGCAACGGGCGCTTTGGGGCCGCGGTCGAGGAAGACCTCGCGCGCGGCGACGCTGATCTCGCGATCGCTGACTTGCCTGCGGCGTCCCATAGGCTTGCATGATAACGTCAAAAGCTCCTCGGGAAGCCCTCGTTCTATTGCGTTAAGTAACAGGGACCTTGAGAAACAGGCGGTCGCGGGCTCAGGGAGCGACGCTCGCTGCCCGAGAACGGGGCGCCGCTCTCCTTTATGGCCCCGTCGTGTGCTCCTGTTTCGCGGTTGGACGCTCGACGCTGCTGCGTCCAATTCGCGGCGACAAGCTCGTGTCCGTCGAGCAGATCGGCAAAGCGCTGCAGGCCGGCACGAATTGCGGTTCGTGCATTCCGGAGCTCAAGGGATTGCTCGGCGACTCGGCTGCGGCCGCGCACGCTTAGCCGCTGCTCGCGAAGCCCTACTGCGCCGCGCGCGTGCCTGGGCGCCAGGCCACGTGCACGACGAGCGCCCTGTCGACACCGTCGTGGCTCACATGCTCCGCGGCCGCGAAAAGCGCGGTCGCGCCGAGGTCGATCTCGAACCCCGACGGTACGTGACCGAGCGCGAGGCCGAACGTGACGAACGGATCGCCGAATTCGAGCGGGGAGCCGTCCTCCGGCGTGCCGAGGTCGAAGCCGGAGCCCGTGAGCCGGCCGTCGAGGTCTCCGTTGGGCAGCGGATGTGTCAGCGACACGCGCGGCGACCACGTCCAACGCGGCGAGAGTGCGCGTGTCTGTTGCCAGCCCACGAACGGCGTGAGGTAGCTCGCCCGGCTGCTGTGGTCGAGCACGCCCGACGCGCCGGCGTCGGCGCCCTCGGCGAGACGGTAGTCCATTGCGAACCCCGCGATGTCCGCAGTCTCGAGCAGCACGCCCACGATGAGCTGCGACGGGCGCTTACGGCCGCGCTCCCGCACGTAGGCGGCCCCAACGCCGAAGTGCTGGAGCGTGCCGCGCGGCTCCGTGAAGTCCGCCGCGTTCGGTAGGTCGAGCGGCACGTCTCGCAAGAAATCGGGCGCGAGCACGCTGCGGCCGCCCGGGCCGGAGATCTCCATCTCGCTGAAGAATCCGAGCACCTCGTAGCCGCGCTCATGTCCCGTGCCACGCGTCGCGGCGACGGCCACCATCGGCCCATCGAGGTCGATGAAGTCTGTGCGCGTGCTGGCCGTCGAGAGATCGACGGACGGCCGCCACTCCCCCTCCGCGAGGTGCGCTGCTGGCCACGGCAGGGACGCGTAGTGCGCGTCCATGCCGCTCTCGGGCACGTGCTCGGCCGTGAAGTGGATGTCGTGATCGGTTTGCGCGGCGGCGACTCGGGCGGCCGAGACCGCGAGCAGGATGCTCGAGCAGCGGAGCCGCGCGCGCCTCGAGCGCATGACGATCGACCTCGGAGCCGCGTCGCGCGGCGATGAAAGTACGGACGTTCCTTGGGCTTAGACGGAAGGAGGGCGCGGGCCCGGTCGGTCTGCGGCTCGTAGATATCGCGACGGGTGTCACGCGTTATCCCTGTACCCAACGTACCCGATATGGATGCATCGCGCTTGTTAGGATTCGGCGCGAAGTTACATAAGCCGCAGCTGTCTAGGCTCTGCCCTAAATCAACACACTCCGGGGGAACTCATCATGCCAACGATCAAGGGGCGCGCTTTTCGCGCGCGCGTGCCGGGCGCCATTGACTCGGTCAAGCCGAAGAAGCTCGCGTACGCCGTCGCAGCGGCTTTAGCGATACCGGCGGTCGGTCTGCAGAGCGCACGCGCGCAAGAAGCCCAGCAACAGCCACTCGAGGAGGTCCTCGTCACCGGCTCGCGCATCGTCCGTCGCGACTTCGACGCCAATAGCCCGCTTACGACCGTCGACGCCAGCGCTTTCGAATCGCAGAGCTCGATCGCAATCGAGACGGCGCTCAACGACCTGCCGCAGTTTGTCCCCGCCGCGCAGGGCATGACTCAGCTTCAGGATCAGAGCCAGCTCACCGACAACTTCACGACGCTGACGGCCGGCGCCTCGACGATCAGCCTGCGCGGCCTTGGTGCGAACCGCAATCTCGTGCTCCTCGACGGCTATCGCGCCGTGCCGGTCAACGCGACGATGGCGGTCGACGTCAACTCGATCCCGGCGGCCGCGATCCAGCGCGTCGAAGTCATCACGGGTGGCGCGTCGTCGGTCTACGGCGCGGACGCCGTTGCGGGCGTCGTCAACTTCATCCTGAAGAGGGACTTCGAAGGCGTCGACGTCGACCTCCAGACCGGCGCCATGCAGAACGGCGAGGGTGCCGAAACACGCGCGTCCGTGCTGTTCGGTGTCAACAGCAGCGACGGGCGCGGCAACATCATGGTCGGCATCGAGCTGGCCAAACGCGACTCGATTCACGCCGACGACACGGATTTCTATCACAACGCTCTGCGCGACGGGACCGTTGAAGGCACCGAGCTGATCTACACGGGCCCGTACTACACGATTAACGGGGCCAACGCTCCGAACGGTGCCGTGATCGACGGGATCTTCAACCAGAGGCCGGCCGGCACCGTGCTGCGCAATGCAGCCGGGCAGGTTGCCGGCAACGCGTTTTGGAACGCCAACGGCACGCTCTATACGGGCGGCGAGATCTTCAACGGCATCGCCCCTGCCGGCACCGGCGGCATGTCGGGCACGTATCGTTACAACGGGCCAACCTTCACGTCGCGGTCCGATGCCGATGTCCCGGGCGACTACCCGTTCCGCAAGGTCGATGCGGAAGGCGAGATCACACAGCATCTGCTTGGCTTCGAGGCGAACATCCCGCTCGATCGGGACTCGGTGTTCGGTCGAGCCGAGTACGAGCTCACGGACGGCATCACGGCCTACGCGCAGATTCTCAGCGTGCAATCGAAGACGCGGCGCCTGTTCACCGAGTCGCCGGCCATCGGCGGTTGGGGCATGGTGGCGCCCTACGGCAATGAGATGTACGCGCCGTCGTTGAACACCAACGGGACCACGAACATCGCGTATCTGCCGGGCGGCCAGTATGGCTTGAACTGCGAGGCGGACGGCGTGGCGGGCTGCACGGAGTCGGAAGCCTGGCCCGTGTCGCCGGAGCTCGCGTTGTTGCTGAATTCCCGCGCTAACCAGAACGAAAACTACAGCTTCAATTTCGGCTTGGATTTTGCGTCGTTCGGCGCACCAGGCGCCCACCATCGGTCGATCTACAGTGAGACGAGAACCGATCAGCTTTCCGGCGGGCTAAAGGGCGACATCGCGGCCATCGACGGCGGCTGGGACATCATCGTGTCGCAAGGCACAGCCAAACTCGACTTGAATTTGAAGGGCTACGCCTCGCTCGAGCGGACTCGAACGCTATTCACGCGCTCGCCGAACTGGGGTCACGGGTTCTTCGCCCAGGGCAACTCGGGCGTCCCCGGCGGTGGATTCTCGGGCGGCGTGGCGACCTGTACCTCGGGCATGCCGGTGTGGACGAATCACGACCAGATCAGCCAGGACTGTCTCGACGCCATCTTCGTGACGTTGAACCACCAGTCGGAGATGGACCAGAAGTTCGTCGAGGCGAACATCCAGGGTCATTTGGTCGACATGCCTGCGGGCGAGGCGCGTTTCTCGGCCGGCGTGCATTCGCGGACGAACTCCTATTACTACTACTTCGATCCGTTGCAGACGGGGGATTCGTTCAACGACAACCCGATGGGTTTCCCGGCCAACAACACCGAGGGCGAAACCTCGGTCGACGAGATCTATGGCGAGGTGCTGGTGCCGCTGCTCCGGGACAAACCGGGCGTCGAACATCTCGAGCTCGAGCTCGGCTATCGCTACTCCGACTACGAGTTGCAGGGCGGCGTCGACACGTCCAAGGCGCTGATCGATTGGGGCATCATCCCAACGTTGCGCTTCCGCGGCGGCCGCCAGCTCGCAACGCGCGCGCCGAATATCGCCGAGATGTTCCAGGCCGATACGCAGAGTTGGTACGTCTCGGGGACGGGTGATCCTTGTGGCCTCAACTCCAATGCCACCTACGGCGCCAACGCGGCCGTGAACCCGAACTACCAACAAGCGATAACTCTCTGCTCGGCGCGAATGGGCGCGGTTGCGTCGGAGTTCTACGGCCCGGGTACCGTGCAGCCGAACGGCAACTTCGCGACGCCGTTCGTCAACGCGACGGGCAACCCGCTGGTCGACCCGGAGGACGCGGAGACCTGGACCGCGGGCTTCGTTTGGACGCCGAATTCCGGTCGCGAGCGCTTGGACGGCATCAACCTCAGCGTGGACTGGTACGAGATCGAAATCACGAACATGATTTCAGTCGAGCAGGCTGAAGGCGTCTACCAAGCGTGCCTGAGCCCGTCGTCGAACCCCACCGCGAATCCCCTTCATCAGGCGTGTCAGCGCGTGAACCGCAATCCGGGCAACGGCTTTGCCGCGCCCACGACCGTGTCTTACGTCAACGCGGCGTTCTCACGCACGTCCGGCGTCGACCTCGCCGTGGATTGGCGCACGGACCTCGCGGGCGGCAACTTCGGCGTGAACTTCATGGTCTCGACGTTGCTGGAGCTGGAGACGAAGGCCTCGGCCAGCGCGCCCGTGATCGACTGGAAGGGCAGCCTGGGGCCCGATCCCGGCACGTCGCTGAACAACGGTGCGTATGACTACCGCACGTTCACGACCGTCAACTACGGGCGCAACGATTGGAACCTCGCGCTGCGCTGGCGGCACTTGCCGACGGCCATCGACGCGACTCAGGCCGTGACGCCCTTGTCGACGCAGACCGGCGCGCAGGAGGACTACAACGTCTTCGACCTATCCGGAACTTTCGACCTCAATGGGACGACGACACTTCGGTTCGGCATGGACAACGTGCTCGACGAGGATCCGGTATGGACGGGCGGTCGCACGGCGCTGGACGCCAACCCGAGCACGGGCTCGGGGACGACGGAAGCCGGGTTCTACGACATCTTGGGCCGGACCTTCTACGTCGGCGTGTCCGCAGCCTTCTAAGCGCTGTTCGGCGTTTGTCTGACGCGACGGCGAGCTTCGGCTCGCCGTTGCTTTTTCAGGGGGCGGGGATCGATGATCTTTCGCGGGCCAGACCGGGTCGAAGGGTGCGACGAATGGTTTCGGCGGTGACCGATCTTTCGCCCGAGGTGGCGAGGGCCGAGGAGCTCGACCGCGCGAGCCGGCACACGGAGGCCGTCGATCAGCTCGTCGCGGGTGTGCGGCGGGGCGACGTCGAGGCGATCACCCGGCTTGGGAAACGGCTCTTGGTCGGCGACCGGGCGCCGCTCCTGCCGACCGACGGGGCCCGATTCCTCGAGGACGCGTCCGCGCGCGGCGGCGCGGAAGGCGCCGCGTTGGTGGCCGTGCTGTTCGCGGTCGGCGCGATGCGGCCGCAAGACCTCCAGGCCGCGCTCGACAGTCTCGTCTTGGCCGCGGAACGCGGTTGGGCCAATGCGCGCTCGCAACTGCGCGTGCTCGCCGCGGACCCCGACGGCGTAAACGCAGCTCACGGCGCGCGGTCGACGCAGTGGCGGGAGCTGGCGTCGCATGTCGAGCTCGGCGCGTGGACGAGAGCCGTGCCCGGAGCCGATCTCAGCGAGAGTCCAAAGATTCGTTTGTTTCCGAGCTTTGCCGCCGGCGGCGTTTGCCGCTGGCTCATCGAGCGAGCGCGGGGGCGTTTGTCGCGTGCGCTCGTTTACGAAGCCCTCAGCAAAGAGGTCACCGTCCACCCCACGCGCACGAACACTGCGGCCGTTTTCAACATCCTCGAGACGGACCTCGTTTGCGTGCTGGTGCAACAGCGTATGGCCGCGTGCCTCGACGTGCCGTTTCGGCACTTCGAGCCGATCACCGTGTTGCACTACGCCGAGGGCGAGCAGATCACCGAGCACTTCGACTTCGTCGACCCGAACGTGCCCGACCACGACCAGGAGATCGCACGCAAGGGTCAGCGCACTGCGACGTTCCTGGTGTACTTGAACGACGACTACGGCGGCGGCGAGACCGCTTTCCCGCGGGTCGGCGTCAGCCACAAAGGCCGCGCCGGCGAAGGTCTCGTGTTCATCAATTCCCTGGCCGACGGCAGTGCGGACCAACGAACGCTGCACGCCGGACGGCCGCCGCAAGCGGGCGAGAAATGGATCGTTTCGCAGTTCGTGCGCAACCGACCCGTGTTCTGAGCGGGCGATTCGCGGCGACAGGCTCGTGTCGGTCGAGCAGATCGGCAAGGCGCTGCGGGCCGGCACGAACTGCGGCTCGTGCATACCGGAGCTCAACCGGTTGCTGGCCGTGCCCAGTGCGACGGCGGCGCAGCACGACAAGACCGGCTAGCCCGAGGCACCACCACACGCCGACGGCGCCGGCGCCGCCACTCCCATCGTCGGCCGGTGGATTCGCCGCTGCCGGCGGACTCGTGGGGGGCGGATTCACGGGCGGCGGCGGCGCGGGATCGTCGTCGGTGACCGTGACCGTCATCGTCGTCGGTGCCGCAAGCGCCGCGCCGCCCGTCGGGGCGCTCAACGTCACCGTGAACTGCTCGGTCGGCTCGTTCGTGCCGTCATCGACGAGCGGCACCACGATCGTCGCGGTGCTCGCGCCAGCCGCGAACGACAACGGACCGTTCATCGTCTGATAGTCGCTGCCCGCGAGCGCGCTACCGGCGGCCGTCGCGTACGTCACGCCCACGGTACCGCTCGTGCCGCCGGTGCGGTTCACGGTCAGCGTCACGCTCGCCTGATTCTCGCCGACCGTCACGGCCGACGTCGCGAAGCTCAAGCTGCCCGGCGCCGGCGGCACGTCGTCGTCGGTGATCGTGATCGTCACGGTCCGCGTCGCGCCGAGCGCCGCGCCGCCCGTAGGCATGCTCAACGTGACGGTGAATTGCTCGTTAGGCTCGTTCGTGCCGTCGTTGACGAGCGGCACGGTGATGGTCTTCGTGCTGTCACCGACGGCGAAGGACAACGTCCCGCTCGTCGTTCGATAGTCGGTGCCCGCGGCCGCGCTACCGGCCGTCGTCGTATACGTGACACCCACGGCGCTCGTACCGCCCGTGCGGTTGACGGTCAGCGTCACGCTTGGCGCGTTCTCCGGGACGCTGATGGCGGCGCCGCCGAAGCTGAGACTGCCGGGGAGGGGTGCGACGTCGTCGTCGACGATCGTCAGCGTCGCCGAGCTCGGCGCGCCGAGCGCGGCACCCGTCGCGTTCGTCAACGAGAGAGCCACCGTCTCGTCGCTCTCGTCGGTCGCGTCGTCGTTGACCGTGACCGTGAACGTCTTTGCCGCGGCGTCGCCGTTGGCCCAGGTCAGCGTACCCACGGCCGTGACGTAGTCGGCGCCGGCCGTCGCCGTACCGTTCTGCGTCGAGTAGGCAACCGTCGCCGCGCCGCTGCTGCCGCTGACGCGCGACACGGTGATCGTCGCCGTGCCGCCGCCGGCCTCGTTGCGAGAATAGGTTGGCGACGAGAACCGGAGCGTCCCCGGAACCGGCGCCGCGTCGTCGTCGACGATCGTCAGCGTCGCCGTGCTCGGGGTGCCGAGCGCGGCACCCGTTGCGTTCGTCAACGAGAGCGCCACCGTCTCGTCGTTCTCGTCGGTCGCGTCGTCGTTGACCGTGACCGTGAACGTCTTTGCCGCGGCATCGCCGTTGGTCCAACTCAGTGTGCCCACGGCCGTGACGTAGTCGGCGCCGGCCGTCGCCGTACCGTTCTGCGTCGAGTAGGCAACCGTCGCCGCGCCGCTGCTGCCGCCGACACGCGACACCGTGATCGTCGCCGTGCCGCCGCCCGTTTCGTTGCGCGAATAGGTCGGCGACGAGAACTGCAGCGTGCCTGGCGTCGGTGCCGCGTCGTCGTCGGTGATCGTGACGGTGACCGTCGACGTGCCGAGCGTCGCGCCGCCCGTCGGCACGCTCAACACGACCGTGAACTGCTCGTCCGGCTCGTCGTCGGTGTCGGGGAGCAGCGGCACGGTGATGGTCCGCGCCGCGCTGACACCGTCGGCCCAGGTCAACGTGTTTGCCGTCGTTGTATAGTCGCCACCGGGGGTCGCGGTGCCGGCGATCGTCGTGTACGACACGCCGACCGCGCCGTCCGTGCCGCCCGTGCGGTTCACGGTCAGCGTCGCGGTCGTCTGGTTCTCGGTTCGGGTCAGAGCGCCGGCCGAGAAGCTCAAAGCCCCCGGCAGCGGCGTCGTGTCGTCGTCGACGATCGTCAGCGTCGCCGAGCTCGGCGTGCCGAGCGCGGCGCCCGTCGCGGTCGTCAACGAGAGCGCCACCGTCTCGTCGCTCTCGTCGGTCGCGTCGTCGTTGACCGTGACCGTGAACGTCTTCGCCGTGGCGTCGCCGTTGGCCCAGGTCAGCGTGCCCATCGCCGTGACATAGTCGGCACCCGCCGTCGCCGTGCCCGTCAAGGGCGTCGAGTACGAAACCGTCGCTGCGCCACTGCTGCCGCCGACGCGCGACACGCTGATCGTCGCCGTGCCGCCGCCCGTCTCGTTACGCGAATAGGTCGGCGACGAGAACTGCAGCGTCCCCGGCGAAGGTATCCCCGTGAACGGCGTATCCGTCGACCACTGCGGACGGGTCTGGCCGCCGTCGAACCGCACCTCGCCGGTTTGATTCACGTTGAACGTCGCGTCGAACGTCGAAGCGCCTACACCTTCGTCGAAGTGGTACAGCGCGGCCGTGCCGCCGTCGACCGTGAACGCCTGCGACGACGGCGTGAACGCGCCTGCATAACGCAACACCGTCGACACGCGCAGCTCGTCGACCCAGCCGAAATACGCGTTCGCATTCGAGATGCTGTGCTTCTCCGCCCCGATCACGAAGAACGGATCGCTGTTCGTGCAGAGTCCTCCGCAATCAGGCGCGCTGACCGGCACGCCGTTGTCCGGATAGGAGACGTCACCCGTCGGACCGCTGCCCTGTGACCGCTCGAGCGTCCCGTCGACGAAGACCCACAGCGCACCGTTCGAGCGCTGCCGCTGGATTGCGACGTGGTGCCATTGGCCGTCGCGCAAGTCGCTCGTGCCGCAGATCGTGGCCTCTTGCGCGCGGTTGTCGTTCGATACGCCGAAGACGATACGACCGTTCGCGAGCACGATGCCCCACTCGCGGCCCTGCGAGTAGCGGCCGCGGTCGATGACGATGTTGGCGTTGACCCAATCGTGATTGTTTCCGCACGTGATTGCGGCCGCGTCGTTGCCGGCGGCCGTCTTGAGCCAGAGCTCGATCGTGAAATCGGTGTCGCCGACGTCGATCGGCCGCGGAAGCTCGGCGCTCGTGCTGGGGTCGTCGACGCGGATCTTCACGCGATCGATGTCGTTGAGCTGGGTGCCGAAGAACCGCAGCGAGCTCGCGGCGGCGTCGAACGCGACGAGGCCGGCCGCTACGGCCAGCCAACGCACCACGTGCGCACGTCGCGAACACCCCTGCTGAATCGACACTCCCAGCTTGTACCACAAAGGGCTTTTGCAAGACGGTGCGGTCGAGCACCCAGGGCGCCGTTTTGGAGACAAGAGCCCCGACCCGCAAACGGCGGGGCGGGAGGGAGGGTATTTCGTCGAGAACTGCGGCCCGCGCCCCAAAAACGCCGGCCGAGACGCGCAATTCCGGAGCTCAAGGGCTTGCTCGCCGAGTCGGCCGCGCGCGGGGTCCTGCCGGCTTAGCCGTCCGCGGCGAGGCGGGCGCGTCCAAGTGCAGCCAACCCGCGGCGAGCCACTGCGAGAGTAGCGTTCTTGTGGACGCGCCGGCGCCGCGCACGGCGCGCGCATCCAACGATCGCTCGTCGGCAAGTTGGCGCAGCAGGGCTGCATCGTTACCGCGGATGGGCACGGCTTCGCCATTGATGAAGACGTGCCGTGCGTCGTAAAGCATACGCGTGCGTCGGTCGAGTGCGACGGCGCCGGGCCGCCACAGGTGCCGAGCTCTTCGTGAACCAGACGAGCAGGTTTCGGCTCGCTCAACACTTCGCCGAGCGCGCGGCCGACGGCAGTGGGGCGAGCCGCGAGTCGCTGGACCGCATCCGCGGCGAAACGCGCGAGCGCTGCGGGGATTTCGGCCGGTGCCGCCGTGGGCGGTTGCCGCGCATCGCGATAGAGCGCCGGATCGTCGCAGGTCTCGGCCAGGCGCTGCGCGAGCTCGCCTGCGAGCGCGCCGCGCCGCGGCGCGCGCATCCCGATCGAGCACGTCATGCAATCACCGCCGACGGCAACGCCTTCGTGCGCCCAGCTCGGCGGCAAATAGAGGAGGTCGCCCGGCTCGAGCACGTATTCTTCCTCGGCGGCGAAGCGGCGCAGCATTTTCAGCGGGGCCCGCTCGTCGAGCGCGGCGTCATAGCGCCGCGCGATGCGCCAACGCCGCTTTCCGCGCGCTTGCAGCAAGAACACGTCGTAGCTGTCGACGTGCGGGCCTACGCCGCCGCCGTCGCTGGCCCACGAGATCATCAGATCGTCGAGCCGCGCGTCGGGCACGAACCGAAATTGCTGCAACAGCGAATGCGCCGCGTCGCGGTGCAAGTCGACCCCTTGTACGAGCAGGGTCCATCCGCGTTGGCGCAAGGGCGGAAAGCTCGAGCGCGCGATCGGCCCCTGCGTCAGAGACCACTCACGCTCGTTGCGAACGCGAACGAGTCGCGACTCAACGTCGTCGCGCGTTGCCAATGCGAACAAGTCCCTTCGAGATGTCGGTGGCGCGAGGCGGGGAATTGCGTTGCGAACGAGCAAAGGCTTGCGTTGCCAATGGCGGCGCATGAACTCGCGCGGAGTCAGACCGCCGAGCAGCGCAAGCGCGCGATCCGGCGCCGGCGGTCGGACTGTGGTGCTCAACCAGATACTCCTTGAATCGGTGCGTTGCGCAGGATACAAACGTGTAGGCAGGATCATACTTCGAGCGGCCGGAGGCTACGGCGTCCGCGGATAGGAGCGCAACGTGCAGCGAATGGATCCAGAGCGACGCAGGTTCTTGGGCACGCTTGCGACGGTCGGCGCAGCCTCGCTTGTCCCTGCCGGCATGCTCGCGGGCCAGGGCGGCACGCGGCGCATCGACGTCCACCAGCACTTCGTGAGCCCAAGCTTCCACGCGCTGCTGAATTCCAAGAACGCGCCGGCGACGCCGGTCCCCGGCATCAACGCGTGGCGCGACTACTCGCCGGCGCGCGCCGTCGAGGAGCTCGACCGCGTCGGCGTCGAGACGGCGATGCTGTCGATCACGGCGCCCGGCGTCTGGTTCGGCGACGCCGAGGAAGCGCGGCGCCTCGCGCGCGAGATGAACGAGTTCGCCGCTGCACGCATGGTCGGCGATCACAAGGGCCGGTTCGGATTGTTCGCGGTGCTGCCGTTGCCCGACGTCGACGGAGCCTTGAGCGAGATCGAGTTCGCGCTCGACACGCTGAAAGCCGACGGCTTCGGCATGCTGACGAGCTACGGCAATGCCTGGATTGGCGATCCAAGCTTCGCGCCCGTGCTGGACGAGCTGAACCGGCGCAAGGCCGTCGTCTATGTGCACCCGACCGATGCGGCCTGTTGCTCGGGCTTGTTGCCGCGCGTGCCGAATCAGATGCTCGAGTACCCGATGGACACGATGCGCACGATCGCGAGCTTGATCGTCAGCGAGACCGCCACGCGCTGCCCCGACGTGCGGTTCATCTTCTCGCATGCGGGCGGGCCGCTGATCGGCGTCGCGGGCAGGCTGCTCGCGGCGGAGATGAGCGCAGAGGCTCTGCGCTCCGAAGCTGCCCCGAATTCACGGCTGCATCATCTGCGCCGCTTCTACTACGACACCGCGGGCTCCGCGAATCCCGTCAACATGCAAGGATTGAAAACGCTCGTCGGCGTCTCGCAGATCGTATTCGGCACCGATGCGCCGTTCTTCGACGGCGCGCCGCAGGTGCAGGGCCTGCAGGCGGCGGGCTTTTCCGCGGCAGAGCTCGCGCGCGTCGAGCGCACGAACGCGCTCGCGTTTCTCCCTCGTTTCTCTTGATCAACCACGACAAGGAACATCCAATGGCGACGCTCAATACAAAGAAGGTCATCGAACAGCTGAATCGCATCTTGGAATGCGAGCTCGCGGGAGTCGTGCGCTACACGCACTACTCGATGATGATCTTCGGCTACAGTCGCATCCCGATCGTCAAATGGTTCCAAGACGAAGCCGTCGAGTCGCTGCAGCACGCACACCAGGCCGGCGAGATGGTCACGCGGCTCGGCGGCCACCCGTCGCTCGCGATCGGCAATTTGCTCGAGACGCACGAGCACGACATCGGCCAGATTCTCCGGGAGACGCTGCACGCGGAGCACAACGCGCTCGGCCTCTACATGAAGCTGTTGAAGCTCGTCGAAGGCAGATCGGTCGCGCTCGAGGAGTACGCGCGCGGCTTGATCGAGCAGGAAGAGGCGCACATCGACGAGATCGACAAGATGCTGCGCAAGCCCGGCGACACGTCGATCAGCAAGGAAGCGCGCGATCTCGACTGACCGAATGACCGGCATGGTGGCTGACCGATAACGAAAGGGGGCTTAGGTCACGAACGTCGTTCAAGTCATTGCGGAGATATCGAAGCGCGAGGGCGTGGACATTCTGTTCGCGCACCCGGAAGACCTTCTCGACGTCCTGAGCGGCTACGTCGGCCGAGCCGACCGCGGGCGCAGGTGTCGCCCGTTCGCTGGGCATCGGCCAGTTGACTTTGCGATGCAAAGTACTTGACGATAGCCGCACTCAGACGTGCGAGGTGGCCCGTGGCTCGAACCAAACCCCTCTGGCTGCCGGAGCCGATGGCCGTCGCGCCGGAGCTCGACCCGAACGCGATACCGGGGCCGATGCGCCGGCGCTACGCGCTGCTGATCAATCCGTTCTATCCGAAGGACCCGCACGCCAGCTTCGGCAAGCACGTGCTCACGCCGACGCTCGCGCTGACGAGCATCGCCGGCGCGACGCCCGCCGGATTGGGACGTCGCGCTACTGGGACGAGAACCTGCTGCAGGGCCCGCCGCCGCTGCGAGCCGTTCCCCGAGGTCGTCGGCATCACGCGTGCATCTGACGTTCGCCGAGCGGGCCTACGAGCTGGCGCGCTGGTATCGCGCAGCGCGGCGCGAAGGTCGTCCTCGGCGGGCTGCACGTGCTCTCGTGTCCGGAGGAGTGCGCGCCGCATGCCGACGCGCTGGCCGTCGGCGAGGGCGTGCAGCTCTGGCCGCGGATCCTCGCGCGACGTCGAGCGCGGGACGCTGCAGCCGCGTCTACCGCGGCGACTATCGCAAGCCGTATCGCGACGATCCGGCGCCGCGCCGCGACCTGCTGCCGCGCGACGAGCTTCCTGACGACGACGAGCCTGATCGCCACGCGCGGCTGCCACAACCGCTGCGGCTTCTGCTACCTCGTCGACCGACGGGCTGCACATGCCGTACCGCATGCGCGACGTCGAGCAGATCGTCGCCGAGTTCGCGGCCGACGGCCAGCCCTACGCCGTCTTCGTCGACAACAACCTCGGCTCGCGGCCCGACTACCTGCGCGCGCTCTGCCGGGCGCTGCGGCCGCTCGAGAGGATCTGGAGCGCCGCGGTCACGATCGACGTCACCGACGATCCGGCGCTCGTGCGCGAGATGGCGCTGGCCGGCTGCACCGGCGTGTTCGTCGGCTTCGAGTCGCTGCACGACCGAGCAACATCGCCGACGCCGCGCAAGAAGACGCCGCGCGCCCGACGACTACGCGCGCCGCGTCGCGATCCTGCACGACAACGGCATCCAGGTGAACGGCAGCTTCGTGCTCGGCTTCGACCACGACCGACCCGGACGTCTTCGAGCGCACCGTCGAGTGGATCGAGGAGAACCGGCTCGAGTGCGCGACGTTCCACATCCTCACGCCGTATCCCGGCACGCCGCTGTTCGCGCAGATGGAGGCCGAGGGCCGGCTGCTGCACCGCGACTGGTCGCTCTACGACACGGCGCACGTCGTCTTCCGAGCCGAGGCACATGACGCCCGAAGCAGCTCGCGGAGGGCTACGCCTGGTGCTACCGGCGGCTGTTCTCGCACGCGCTCGATCTGGCGGCGGCGCCCGACGGACTGGCGCGCCGTGCTGCCGTACCTGGCGATGTCGTATCTCTACAAGCGCTCGAACCGGCTCTGGCATTTCCTGATCCGCCACCGCCTGACGGCACGGTGTGGCGGCCGCTCGTCGAGCTGACGCGCCGGCGGCACTTGCGCTTCAGACGGCAGCTCGAGCAACGGAGCGATGCCGTACGCGAAATGCGCGGCGTAGTGAGTGCCGGAGTGTAGGAACGCTAGGCTGCGACTGCTTCGACGAGCGAGTACTGCGAGGCCGTCGGCAGCACGCGCGTGAGCTCGAAGCCTGCGGCGGCGAGCAATGCGGCGTGCTGTGCTTCCGTGCGTTCGCGGCCGCCCGTGACTGCGAGCATCGTGATGTCGAGCGACTTGCCGAGGTGCGGGCCCGGCGTGTCCGGGACGAGCGTCTCGACGATCAATACTCGCGATGTCGCGTGCGCTGCGCGCCGAACGGCTGCGAGGATGCGCACGGCGTCCGCGTCGTCCCAGTCGTGCAAGAGATCCATCAGCAGGTAGGCGTCGGCCAGCGGTAGCGCGTCCGTGAAGAAGTCGCCGGCTTGCAGCGAGAGTCGCGGGGCGGGCTCGGCGTCGGCGATGACGTGCGGTAGCTCGAACAGCACGCCCCTCCCTTGCGGCGCCCGCTCGAGCACGAGCGCAAGCAAATGGCCGCGGCCGCCGCCGATGTCGGCGATCGTGCGCAAGCCGCTGAAGTCGTAGGCGGCAGCGACGGCCGGTAACACGGTGCGCGATTTGCTAACCATGGCGGCATTGAAGATGGCGGACTCGTCCGCGTGAGCCGCGAAATGCTCGACGAGGTTCGCCCAATCCCGCTTTGGCCGCCCCGTTCGCGCCGTGTCGCCGAGCTCCGCATACCGATCCCAAAATGCCCGCAGGCCGTTCATCCGCACGTACGACCGCAGAGAGCGGGGGTCGTCGCTGCAGAGGAGCCGCGAAGCCGCCGAATGCTCGTAGCGTCCATCCGTCCCGTGCTTGAAGATGCCGTGCGCGGCGAGCAACCGCAGCATGCGGTCGAGCGCGTCGGCGGCGAGGCCGGTACGTGCCGCGAGCTCGGCAGGCGTGGAGCCATTGGCCCCAACGGCGTCTGCCGCGCCGCACTCGGCGATCACGTGCAGGCAGCGCGCCGTGATGTGGGCTCGGGCGAGACCGGCGACGAGGCCGGCAGGGTCTTCCGGCGCCTGACCGTCCCGCTGCGGCATGGTCTTACTGGCTCGCTGCTCGCTGCAGATCGATCGCGATGCCGCGGCTGCGCAGGTAGTCGTCGTAGCTGCCGCGGAAGTCGATGATGCCGGTCGGCTTGATCTCGACGACGCGCGTCGCGAGCGACGACACGAACTCGCGGTCGTGGCTCACGAAAATCAAGCGTGCCGGGGTAGTTCTCGAGCGCCAGGTTCAGCGCCTCGATCGACTCCATGTCGAGGTGGTTCGTCGGCTCGTCCATGAGGATGATGTTCGGCCGCTGCAACATGATCTCGCCGAACAGCATGCGGCCGCGCTCGCCGCCCGAGAGCTTGTCGACGGTCTTCAGCATCTCCTCGCGGCTGAACAGGAGGCGGCCGAGCGTCGCACGGATCTGCTGGTCGTCGTCGCGGGGCTTGCCGCGCGCCCGCATCCAGTCGAATACGGTGACCGGCTTGTCGCTTTCGAAGGCCGCGGCGTTGTCCTGGGGCATGTAGGCGACCTCGGCATTCTCGGCCCACTTCACCGTGCCGTGGTTGACGGGCAGCTCGGCCATGATCGAGCGCAGCAGCGTCGTTTTGCCGATGCCGTTCGTGCCGACGACGGCGACGCGGTCGCCGGCCTCGACGTGCAGGTCGACGTCGCGAAACACCTTGTGGTCGCCGTAGCTCTTGCTGAGCTTGTCGAGGCTCACGGCGAGCCGATAGAGCTTCTTGTCCTGGTCGAAGCGGATGTACGGGCTCTGGCGGCTCGAGGGCTTGACCTCCGCGAGCTCGATTTTCTCGATCTGCCGCTTGCGCGAGGTCGCCTGGCGCGACTTCGAGGCGTTCGCGGAAAACCGGCTGACGAACGCTTGTAAATCAGCTATTTGCGACTTTTTCTTCGCGTTATCGGAGAGTAGCTGCTCGCGGGCCTGCGTGGCCGCGGTCATGTACTCGTCGTAGTTGCCGGGGAACACGCGCAGCTCGCGGTAATCGAGGTCGGCCATGTGCGTGCAGACCGTGTTAAGGAAGTGCCGGTCGTGCGAGATGATGATCATCGTGCACTTGCGCTCGGTGAGCACGGCCTCGAGCCAGCGAATCGTGTCGATGTCGAGGTTGTTCGTCGGCTCGTCGAGCAGCATGACGTCGGGGTTCGCGAACAGCGCCTGCGCGAGCAACACGCGCAGCTTCCAGCCCGGCGCCACGGCGCTCATCGGCCCCAAGTGCAGCGACTCCGGAATGCCGACGGCGAGCAGCAGCTCGCCGGCCGCGGACTCGGCCGAGTAGCCGTCGAGCGTCGCGAACTCGCCTTCGACCTCGGCCGCGTGCAGCCCTTCGGCCTCGCTCAACGACGGCTTCGAGTAGAGCTTCTCGCGCTCTTGGTGGAGCTGCCACAGCCGCTCGTGGCCCATGATGACGGTGTGGATGACCGAGAATTGCTCGAACGCGAACTGATCCTGGCGCAGCTTGCCGACGCGCACGTGCGGGTCGGTCGAGACGTTGCCGTGCGTCGGCTCGAGCTCGCCGGCGAGGATCTTCAAGAACGTCGTCTTGCCTGAGCCGTTCGCGCCGATGAGGCCGTAGCGATGCCCGTTGCCGAACTTGACGGACACGTCCTCGAAGAGCGGCTTTTCACCGAACTGAATGGTGACGTTGGCGGCGGCGATCATGGCAGTCCCGTAGCTCAAGTGACGTGGATTGGGCCGGAGGCCGCGTTCCGTGCGCCCGGCCGGCGAAGGGCGCGCAGTATAAGTCAATGGCGCGCCCTAAAAAAGGCGCGCCATCACGCCGCAGCGCCGGGCGTCAAAGCCGCGCGGGCCTTGCGTTTCAGCTCGAGCAGCCAGTGCGGGCAGCGCTGCTTGTCGTCGTAGAGGATCTCGCAGTCGTCGCAGCGCACGCATTCGGACTTCAGGATCTGCCGTTTGCGGATCGCGCCCCATTCGCAGGTCTTCTCGCAGAGCGCGCATTGGCTGCACTCGGACCAACGCTTGATCGGCAGCACCGTCGTCGCTTTCGAGATGAGGCCGAGCGCCGCGCCGAGCGGGCAGAGGAAGCGGCAGTAGAGGTTCCGGACGAAGATGCTCGCGACGAGCAGCACGCCGACCATGACCCAGAGCACGGGCGTCGCGTCGAACGTGAACAGCCAAAACGGCTCGATGTAGCGGTAGAACGCGATCTCGCGCGTCACGAAGTACAGGCCGATCGCGCCGAACAGAATCCCGTACTTGATGTAGCCGGCGCGCGCCTCGAGCTTGGCCGGTATCTCGATCTGGAAGCGCTTCGGCACGACGGCGTCGATGAGCTGCGTCAGCGCGCCGAACGCGCAGATGCGCCCGCAATAGACGCGGCCCCAGACGATCGTCGTCACGACGGTGAACACCGCGAACGCGTACCACGCGAGGCTGTACGCGAACGGCGGCAAGCTGCTGCTGAGCGCGCCGCCGATGGCTGCCGCCGTGGACGGCTCTCCGCCAGGCAATCCGATGCTCACGGCCGACGACGCGCCGCCGAGCACGCCGAACACGTTGACGACGGAGATGAGCTGGCTCTTGTAGACGCCCATGTAGAGCACGGCGGCAACGAGCGTGACGTACTTCAGCGGCACGCTCTTGCGCAGGAAGCTGACCATCGCGAGCGCCGCGAACGCGAGGAACAAGCCGATGTCGAGCGCCTGCTCGCGCGCGAGGGCGAGCAGCGTCGGCGCGGCTTCCTCTTCCTCGTCCGCGAAGGCCCAGCCGGCGGCCGCGGCCGCGTCTTCGGCGACGGGGTCGTCAGGTGGAAGCTGCGCGCTCGCCGTGAGGCCGAGCAGCAGCGTGCAGAGCAAGAGCGCGCGCAGCGAGTTCACGCCGCGGCGTGCGAGTAGCCGGGAGAGCGGGCTCACTGGGCCGCGGCGGCTGGGGTCGCAGCGCCGGCGGACGGTGGTGCGGGGGGCGCCAAGTACGCGCGCGCGACCTTGCGCGACGCATTGCGGATCGCGCGGCTCGCGCTCGTGACGCTGATCGTCGCGCGCGAGATCGCGTCGACGTCGACGCCCACTTTGAAGGCGTCGCGAATGCTCTTGCCCTCGAACTGCTTCGGCCAGCCCGGCAAGTCGACGGAGAAGTAGCCGTACGGCTCGCGATGATCCGTGACGATGACGCCCGCGATCTCGCCCTCTAAGTTCAAGCCGACGAGCATCTTGATCGGACCGTCGAAGCCGCGCTCGAGCGGCTCGAGCTCGGTAGTCCAGTATGCGAGGCCGAGCAGCTCGCCTTCTTGACCCGCGGCCGCGGGGCCGAACGCTTTGTAATGCGCCGGCGTGCCCGTCTTCGCGGAGAACGAGGCCGCGCTCGGAAACAGCTTCTTGAGCTGAGCCGTCAGCTCCGCATCGTTGGAGCTCTGGCCGCCTGCGCCGATCGCGAGCAGCACCATGCCGACGGCCAGCGTCGCGAGGCGCAAGGATAGGGTCTTCATCGCGCTCGATTATCGCGGCGCACGGCGAGGCGGGCAACGGTCAAGTTTGCTTACGCTGCGTGGCTAACGCCGAGCCCGCCATGCACAATCGGCGCCATGCCGAATTACCTCGCGATCGCACTGGCCGGTTTGGCTGTCTTCACGGCCGCGCAGCCGCCGGCCGCATTAGGTCAAGGCGGCCTCGACCGCCGGCTGGCCGCCGCCAAGCGCATCGAGTGCAGCTTCTCCGTGCTCGGCACGGGCACCTGGGACAAGAACGCGCCGGCGATCACCGTCACGCCGGCGGAAATCAAGGCGAATTTCTTCGACATCAACATCGACGAAGGCACGGCCGAGGCCGAAAGCGCGTACGGCGCCTCGTTCATCTCCGTGCGCTACGAGTCCGGCTATCTGCACATCATGCAGATGAGTGACGCGGGGCCGTTGTACCTGACGACGGTGCTCGCGCGGGCGGCCGGCGAGGGCAAGCTCATGGCCGTCCACACGCGCATCGAGTACTCGCCGACGATCATTCCGGGGTTCACGTCGCGGCCCGAGATGTATCTCGGCACGTGCACGATCGCGAATCCCGGCTAGTAGTTTTTCTACTCGTGACAATCCTCCATTCTGCGATCGTTTTTCGCACAACGCTCGTCGGCGTCGCGAGTCTGTTCGTCGCCGGCATCGCGCTCGCGCAAGAGCTGAACATTCCGCTCGTCGCGGCGCCGCCCGAGCTCGCCGACTTCCTCGGCATGACGCCCTCCGAGGAGGTCCGCAGCCGCTACGCGGTCGTCACGGACTTCACGCAACGCGAGCCGCAGGACGGTGCCCCTTCGAGTCAACGCACCGATGTCTATCTGGCGTACGACTCGCGGAACCTCTACGCCGTGTTCGTCGCGCACGACGACGACCCGACCAGCATTCGCGCCAATCTCGCGCCGCGCGAGAACATCGGGAACGACGACCGCGTCGGCTTGGTCGTCGACACGTTCGACGACCAGCGAACCGGTTATGGCTTCCGCTCGAGCCCGCTCGGCGTGCAGTGGGACGGCCGCTGGGCCGAGGTGGGCCGCGAAGGCTTCGACTCGTCGTTCGAAGCCGTCTGGTACACCGATGCGCAGCTCACCGCGGGCGGCTACGTCGTGCTGATGACGATCCCGTTTCGCGCGATGCGCTTCCCCGAGACGCTCGAGCAGCGCTGGCGCATCCAGTTCGAGCGCCTGATCCCGCGCGCGAGCGAGGAGAGCTACTGGCCCGCCTACTCGCAGACCGTCGACGGCAGGCTGAACCAGGCCGCGGTGCTCAACGGCGTCCGGGACGTCTCGCCGGGCCGCAACATCCAGGTCATTCCGTTCGCGTTCGTGCGCAGCTTCGACGTGCTGGACCCGAGCTTGGCCGAAGGCCCCGGCTTCGACGACGGCACCGAGGACGAGATCGGTCTCGACGCGAAAGTCGTGATTCGCGATAGCTTCGTGCTCGACATGACGCTCAACCCCGACTTCAGCCAAGTCGAGTCCGACCAGCCGCAGGTCACCGTCAACGAGCGGTTCGAGGTGAACTACCCCGAGCGGCGGCCGTTCTTCCTCGAGAACGCCGACTACTTTTCGACCGAGACGCCGCTGCTGGTGACGCGACGCATCGTCGATCCCGAAGGCGGCGTCAAGTTCACGGGCATGCAGGACAAGTGGGGCATCGGCGCGATGCTCACGAACGACGAGGCGGCAGGCCAGGATTTGCCCGCAGACCGATCCCGGCTACGGCGACGCCGCCGATGTCCGGGTGCTGCGTGTGTTCCGCGACTACGGCAACCAGTCGCGCGCGGGATTCATGCACACCGAGCTCGAGCTCGGCGACAGTTACAACAAGGTGTCGGCCGCCGACACGTACGTCCGGATCAACGATAACTGGCTGACCGAGCTCTTGATGGTGAACACCGAGACGTTCGAGGACGGCGCGCTCACGACGGGCCGGCAGACGAACTGGCGCTTCAACCGCAACAGCCGGGGCTTCAATGCGCACTATCACTGGACCGAGCAGAGCAGCCATTTCGACGTGCCGCTCGGCATCCTGAGCCGCAACTACACACCCGACGCGCAAGGGCTGCACGGCTTCATGGAGTATCGGTTCTGGCCCGAGGAGTCGTGGCTCGATCGCATCGGGCCGCGCGTGTTCTTCGCGAACCAGGAAGACGGCACCGGTTTACGCATCTACAACGAGTATTCGCCGCAGCTTCAGATGACGTGGGCCGGCGACAGCTCGTTCTCGGTCGGCAGCAACTCGATCAAGGAGCGCCTGCGGCCGCAGGATTTCGCCGGACTCACGACGACGCGCGACTACTCGCAGCGGCGCTACTTCGTCAACTTCTCGACGGATTCGTTGCAGAAGTGGGGCTTCGGCGGCGGTTTCGACACAGGAACCGTCATCAACTTCGTGCCGCCGATCGGCGAAGAGCCCGAGCTCGCGGACCGTCTGTTCGTCGAAGGCTCGCTCTTGTGGCGGCCGATGGACCGCCTGCGCGTCGACACGACGTTGCTCTCGACGGAGCTCGAGGACCGCGAGGGCCGCGGCACGATCTTCACGGACCGCATCGTGCGCACGCGCTGGAACTATCAGTTCACGAAGGAGATGTCGCTGCGCGTGATCCTGCAGCACGAGGACACGAAGCCGACGGAGCTGTCGCGCCTCACGCGCGAGGAAAATCTGAACCTCGACGTGCTGTTTCGCTACGTGCTAAATCCTTGGTCGGCGCTCTACATCGGCTTCAACAACAACGAGAGCAACCTGCAGCTCGTCGAGAACGAGCAGGGCGGCACGGAGCTCGTGCGGACCGAGGAGCTCGCGCGGACCGGGCAGCAGCTGTTCGTGAAGTTTTCGTATCTCTTGCAGCCGTGAACAACTCTGGAGGAGGTGCCATGCGTCATTCAGCTCTGGCTCTGATCGGCAGTATCGCGCTCGTCGGTGTCGCCTCCAGTCAAGTGGAGTGGAACGAAATGCCGCTCGCGAATGGCATCTTTCGCGAGTACACGGCCGACTACCGTACTGACGTCATCGACATTCCGCTCGATCCGCTCGAAGAGCTCGAGTACAAGCTCGGCTTGAACGAGGGCGACTCGATCGTCTATCAGTGGGACGCCGTGGACCTCAAAGACCCGGAGATGCTGTACGCCGAGTTTCACGGGCACACGCCGCCCGTCAACAACGCCGGCGACTTGATGTTCTACCGCAAGGCCACGGGCGCCACGGAGCGCGGCACGCTCGTCGCGCCGTTCACGGGTATCCACGGCTGGTATCTGCGCAACGACACCGAAGCGCCGATCGTCGTGCGCCTCAAAGTAGCGGGATTCTACGAGCTACTGCCGTAGGGGCGCACGGGATCACACGACTAGCTCGTTCAACCCCAGCATCGCCATTAGGATCGACACGATCACCAGCGCGATCACTGCACCGAGGCCCAGGATCAACACCGGCTCGAGAAGCGTCAGCAGGCGTTTGAGTCTCTGCTCCACACGCGCCTCGTAAGTCGCGGCGGCTTTGCCGAGCATCGACTCGAGTTGGCCGGACTCTTCGCCGATCGAGATCAGCTCGACGGCGAGGCTCGACAGAGCCTGCTCCCTTGCGAGCGCAGGCGCTAAACGGCCACCTGAGCGCACGACGCCCATCGCTGCCTCGATGGCGGCCGCGATTCGCCGGTTGCGCTGCACGCCTTGCGTCAGCTTCAGCGCCGAGAGTAACGGCAGGCCGTTGCGCAACAGCGTTTCCAGCGTGCGGGCGAACCGCACCGTTTCGGTACCTCGCACGAGATCGCCGACGAGCGGAGCCGACTACTTGCCTCTCGACACAAGTAAAGCGCTAAGCGCGTACACCGTGGAGCAGCAGGGAGACATAGTTCGAGACTATTTCTACTTGGCTAGCCCGTCAGCTGGTCCGAAGAACTTCACTCCGACGCCTGGGTCGGCCACAATAACGGACTATCTGAAGGTCCTGCCGTTCAAAAAGGGGCCAAATTAGCACTATGTTGCAGAAGCGGTTTTTCTCGACCTTTGTTCTCACCGCGTGTGTTTCTACAGTTGCATGCGCCCAAGAGATTGAAGAACGTGGAGCGGAGGCCCTCGCGCAGCACGACTACCAGGCGGCAGTGTCTTTGGCGCTCCCCGTAGCCGAATCGGGGGACGGGGAGTATCAGTTTGCGGTCGGCTACTTCTTGATCACTTGGCTCGAAGATCCTGAGGCGAAAACTCGACCACAGCATTCCTACGAGGATGCGCTGCAATGGGTCTATAAGGCCATCGATCAACGTGTTCCGCAGGCGGCGAGTACCATTCGCGTTGGTTATGAGTTCGGTCGCTACTCACTCCCAATGGATGCGGAACTCGCTCGGTGCTGGGGCCAGGTGGAAGACCAACCGGACGTCAGTGCCCAGTGCTATATGCTCGAATCGGCGAAGCGGGTTGGCCGGGCGAAGCTGAGATAGCGCTCGGCCCGGGATCCGGGCAGCGCTAGTCCGCCCTAGCTCTGCTAGCGGCGAATTCACGTCGAAGCCGAAGCTCCTGCCGAACGCGACGCCCCAGTCCTCGCGATTGATCATCGCTGGCGTGAGAGCTCGCGACCCTGACGATTCGGCGCGCACAAAACGTCGGCGACCTGATGTTCTATCGCAAGGCGACGGGCGCCACGGAGCGCGGGACGCTCGTCGCTCCGTTCACGGGTATCCACGGCTGGTATTTGCGCAACGACACCGAGGCGCCGATCGTCGTGCGGCTCAAGGTCGCGGGGTTCTACGAGCTGCTACCGCAGTAGTCTCGGCCGCCGCTGTACAACGAAAAAGGCCGAGCGCTTGCGGCGCTCGGCCTTGTCGTTTCGAGAGATCGAAGAGGAGGTGTTAGCTCGCCGCCAACGCCTCGACCGAAATCCGCAGCGTCACCTTCATGTCGAACCCGAAGGCCTTGCCGAACGCGACGCCGAAGTCCTCGCGATTGAGCGTCGCCGAAGCATCGGCACCGCACTTTTCGCGGCCCGAGCGGTCCGGCACGCACTTGAAGCTGTTGATCGTCAACGTCACGGGCTTCGTCACGCCGTGCATCGTCAGGTTGCCTTCGACGGTCGTCGGCGCGCCATTGCGGAAGCCCGCGAGCTTGCCGCTGTAGGTGGCCGTCGGATATTTCGCCGTGTCGAAGATGTCGGGCGTGTTCGCGTGGTCGTTCAGACCCTGATGCCCGAAGTCGATCGACTTCATGTCGATGGTCACTTCGACGGTGCCCGCGCCCGCTGCCTTGTCGAGCGTGATCTTGCCCGCGGAGCTATTGAACTTGCCGCGCCAGAACGACACTCCGCCTGAGTGGTCCGCCTCGAACGACGGATACGTGTGCGCCGGGTCGATCTCGTAAGTGACCGGCGCCGCCGAGACGCCCGCCGCAAACGCCAAGCCAAGGAACGTGGAAACGAATTTCATGGACGAGCTCATCGGATCGGTCTCCTTATATATATCCGTGTAAGGCCGGCCGGGTTGTCCCCCCTCCGGAATTGGTGGGGATTGTAACAGCCAAGCCTGCTGCGCGGTCCCGCGGTTGAGGAAGCTCCAGAAAAGGCCGGAACCACCCGCACCGCCACGCAATAGAGCATGTTGTGCAAAGCCGCGAGTTGGCCGAGACTTGGCCCGCGCGCGCCGGCGGCGCTCGAAGCGAGACTTCTTGAGGAGACACCGCGAATGCTGAATCTCACGGTCAACGGCCGAGCACACACTGTCGGCGACGACGTCGATCCCCAGACGCCTCTGCTCTGGGTGCTGCGCGACACGCTCGGGCTCGTCGGCACGAAGTACGGCTGCGGTGTCGGCCAGTGCAGCGCCTGCACGGTGCACCTGAACGGTGCGCCGATCCAATCGTGCCAAGTGCCTGCGTCCGCCGCGGTCGGCCAGCAAATCACGACGGTCGAAGGGCTCGCGGCGCCCGGCGCGGCGCTGACGGCCGTCCAGCAAGCGTGGATCGAGGAGGACGTCGCGCAGTGCGGCTACTGCCAAGCGGGGCAGATCATGCGCGCGACGGCGTTGCTCGCGCGAAACCCGCAGCCTAACGACGACGAGATCGATCGCGACATGGCCGCGAACATTTGCCGCTGCGGGACGTACACGCGCATCCGCAAAGCGATCCACAGCGCAGCTGCGAAGATGGCGAAGACCGGAGGTGCGCGATGAGCGCCTATCTGCCGGAGTTCATGCAGAAGCTGCACGCGCAGCGCGCCGCAGAAGCGGCCAACTTGAGCCGCCGCGGCTTCATCAAGCTCACGGGCCTCGCGGGCGGCGGGCTCGTGCTCGCGGCGGCGCTGCCGCAAGGCGCGCGTCAAGCGGTTGCACAGCCGAGCGGCAGCGCGGCGTTCGACGCGAATCCGTACGTGCAGATCCAGCCCGACGGCAAGATCGTGCTGTTCGCGAAGAATCCCGACGTCGGTCAAGGCGTCAAGACCTCGTTGCCGATGATCGTCGCCGAGGAGCTCGACGCCGATTGGCAGCACGTCGAGGTGCGCCAGTCGATCATCGATGCGAATCTCTACGGCCCGCAGTTCGCCGGCGGATCGCTGTCGATCCCGATGAACTACGAGTCGCTGCGGCGCGCCGGCGCGACGGCGCGCGCGATGCTCGTCGCGGCCGCGGCCAAGACCTGGAACGTGCCGGCGGCCGAGCTCACGACGCAGGCGAGCACGGTGCGCCATGCGAGCAGCAACCGCAGCGCGACGTACGGCGAGCTTGCCGAGGTCGCCGCGACGCTGCCCGTCCCGGACGCGGCCAGCCTGACGCTGAAGCCGAACGGGAGCTTCCGCTTGCTCGGCACGCGGGTAACCGGAGTCGACAACGCGAAGCTCGTGCGCGGCGAGCCGCTGTACGGCATCGATCAGCGCGTTCCGGGCATGCTGTACGCCGCGTTCGCAAAAGCGCCGGCGATCGGCGCGCGCGCCACGGCGGCGAATCTCGATCACGTCCGCACGCTGCGCGGCGTCAAGAACGCGTTCATCGTCGCGCACCAAGGCGACCCGCTCGGGTTCAATCCCGCGGCCGCCGCGGTGCTATCGGGCGTCGCGATCGTCGCAGACTCGACCTGGAACGCGCTGCAGGCCAAGAAGGCGCTCGAGGTGCAATGGGACGAGGCGCAAGCGTCGAGCGACAGCTGGACGGGCGCCGTGACGCAGGCGAAGTCGCTCGCGGCGAAGCCCGCCGCACAAGTGCTCGGCGAGGCCGGCAACGTCGAAGCCGCGTTCCGCGCCGGCAAGACCGTCGAGGCGTTCTACACGTATCACTACGTCTCGCACGCGGACCTCGAGCCGCAGAACTGCACGGCCTGGTTCAAGGGCGACAGCATCGAGATCTGGGCGCCGACGCAGACGCCGCAGAACGCCGTTGACGCGGTGGCCGCGTTGCTCAGCCTGCCGAAGGACAAAGTCACGCTGCATCAGCTGCGCGGCGGCGGCGGTTTCGGCCGCCGGCTCGCGAACGACAGCGTCTGCGAAGCCGCGCTGGTCTCGAAGCAGGCCGGCGGCATCCCGGTCAAGGTGCAGTGGACGCGTGAGGACGACATGGCGTTCGACTATTACCGGCCCGGCGGCTTCCA
Organism: uncultured Gammaproteobacteria bacterium; assembly: GCA_963714705.1. Lineage (GTDB taxonomy): Bacteria > Pseudomonadota > Gammaproteobacteria > Steroidobacterales > Rariloculaceae > FEN-1219. The sequence goes on along the minus strand of CAVQPJ010000010.1, from coordinate 77,597 downwards.
TGCGCTGAAGGCCGCCGTCGACGGCGCCGGCAAGCTCGCGGCGTGGCAAGACCATTTCATCACGTTCACGATGGACGGCAAGGCGCCGGTTTCGGCCGCGACGCTCGACAAGACCGAGTTCCCGGCGAACGTCTTGGCGAATCAACGCATGGTCCAGTCGATGATCCCGTCGAAGATCCCAACGGGACCGTGGCGCGCGCCGGGCAGCAACGTCATCGCGTTCTGCATGCAGAGCTTCCTGCACGAGTGCGCCGTCGCGGCGAATCGCGACTACGTCGAGTTCCTCGTGGACCTCATGGGCGAGCCGCGCGCGACGTCGGCGGGTCCGTTCGGGGGCGGGCTGCATACGGGCCGTGCCGTCAACGTCATCAAAGCCGTTGCCGAGCGCGCGCAGTGGGGCCGCACGCTGCCGGCCGGTCGCGGTCTCGGCATGGCGTTCCACTTCAGCCACCAAGGGCACTTCGCCGAGGTCGCCGAGGTCAGCGTCGACGCGAGCAAGAAGGTCACGGTGCACAAGGTCTGGGTCGTCGCCGACATCGGTCCGATCGTCAACCTGAGCACGGCCGAGAATCAGTGCCAAGGCTCTGTCATCGATGCCCTGAGCACGGCGATGGGGCTCAAGATCACGTTCGAGAACGGCCGCGTCGAGCAGACGAACTTCCACCAGTACCCGATCGTGCGCATCGACAAGGCGCCCGAGATCGACGTGCATTTCCTCGCGACCGACTACGCGCCGACGGGCTGCGGCGAGCCGGCGTTCCCGCCGGCCGCACCGGCGATCGCCAACGCAATCTTCGCCGCGACGAAGCAGCGCGTGCGCACGCTGCCGTTCAGCGTCGAAGGCTACTCGGTGTAGCTAGCGGGCTAGCGGCACTCGAAGCTCGCGGCGTCCTCGGGGTTACCGGAGCCTTTGTAGTGCGTGTGCTGCGGATGCGGGCAGAGCGGCCGGCTGCGGCCCGGGAACGCGTTGCCCGTCGCAACCACGGTCGCTGGTGCGGCGTCCTTCTCGACCCAATCGACGATCGCCGACAGCAGGTCGAACTGATCGAGCGTCGAGCCGCCGCCGCAATGGCCCATGCCGGGCACGAGGAACAGCCGGCTCCACTCGCGCGTTTGCTCCACGCCCCCGCTCGCAGCCGCGAGCGAGTCGTAGTACCGAACCGTGTCGAGCGACGAGAACCACGGGTCGCTGACGCCGTGATAGAACAACAACTTACCGCTGTGACCTGAGAAACTGCTCAAGTTCGTCCAGCCCGCCGTATCGCCGAGCGTCGACGGCTCGCCGAGCACCTGCGCCGCCTCGGCGTCGACGTCCTGCGTGTCGGCGGCACGCGCGGGCCGACGGGGCCCGCTGCGCCGTTCAGCACGCCCGGGATACCCTGCCGCGGTCGTCGTGATGCCGGTGTCGTAGAGGTAACCGGGATAGACCTGCCGGCCGCTCGCGGTTCGCGGTCCCGATAGCGCCTTCTTCACGGCGCTCGCCTGCACGGCGCTCAAGCACGCATCGTTCTTCGCGCCCGAGCAGACCAATGCAGCCGGATCGAAGTCGCAGCTCAAAGGATCGAAGATCAGGCCGTCGGCGAGGCCGTCGTCGGCGTCGCAGGTTTTCAGCAGCGAGTCGACGACGAGCTTCTTGTCGGTTTCCGAGAGCGCGCTGCCGGCGACGACGGCGCCGCTCGCGTCGCGCTGCGCCGCGGCCGAGAGTGCGACGGACACCGAGCGCATGCCGAGGTTCGAGAAGCCCGTCCGCATCGCGGGCGCGCCGGACACGAGCCCGTCGAAATACGCCGGGTAGCGTTGCGACATGATCATGGCTTCGCGGCCGCCCGTGGAGCAGCCGACGAAGTACGCATGCTCGGCGGGCTCGCGGTAATACGCGTCGATGATGGCTTTCGCGGCGACGGTGACCTTACCGTTCGCGAGCCAGAGGAAATTCAGCGCGGCTTCCTGGTCGGCGAAGAAGCTGCCGTCGAACACGGCGCCTTGGTGGCCCGTGTCCGTCGTGACGACGGCGAAGCGGCGCGCGAGCGCCGGCATGCCGCCCGCCACCCCACCGCCGAGCGGCGGCGCGACGTTGCCGTTCAAGCCGCCGCCGCCCTGGAACAGGAACTGGCCCGTCCAGTCGTCGGGCAGGGCGAGCGCGAAGCGGATGCCGTACTCGACGCCGCCCACGCCCGTGCGCCGCTCGAGAACGCCGTCGACGCGGCAATGCGCGGGCAGCGTGCCCGCGAAGCCGGGCCGGCCCGGCGTGCCGGCGGGGCCGGGCCCGGCCGGAACGCGCGCCGCGCCCGTGATCTCGAGCGCAGTGCCGGGCAACGTGAACGACTGGAGCGCGCTGCAAGCGGCCGCGTCTTGTGCCAGAGCCGGCGTGCCGGCGCTCGAGAACAGCAATGCGGCGGCGAACGCGCCAACCTCGAACCTCGCGGCGCGCTGCGCCGATGAATCCCTTTCGCTCGTCATTTGGTGATTCCCCAGTTAGCTGCGTCGCGCCATCATAGGCGTCCGGCACTCGACTAGTACAACCCGTGGGGCGGCGCATGGCCGCGATGGGGTATATAGGGTCGAGAGCAATCGAGGTGCAGGAAGCATGTGGGAGAACACCATTCTCGTGGTCATCGATACGACCGCGGGGTCGCATCAGCCGGCGCTCGAGCGAGCCGCGTGGCTCGCGAAGCAAGCCGGAGCTCGCGTCGAGCTGTTCGCTTGCGAGTTCGACCCGGACCTCGAGTCCGGCCGCATCGCTCCGGCGGCGCGCGAAGCGGTGCTGCGGCAGCGGCGCCGCAGCCTCGAGGATCTGGCCGCGCCGCTGCGCCAGCAGGGCCTCGCCGTCAGCGTCGACGTGGTCTGGGATCATCCGCTCGATGCCGCGATCTTGAAGAAAGCCGCGGCGCACGACTACTGGCTCGTCGCGAAGGACACGCACCACCACAATCTCGCGCAGCGCACGCTGCTGACGAACGTCGACTGGCACTTGATCCGCACGTGTCCCGTGCCGCTGCTGCTCGTCAAGGACCGCAAGCTCGCGGCGGAGCCGAACGTGCTCGCGGCCGTCGATCCCGTCAACGAGCACGACAAGCCGGCCGCGCTCGACGAGCGTATCTACACGTTCGCGGCGCGAGCTCGCGCGCATTCTGCGCGGCCATCTGCACGTCGTGCACTCGTACGCGACGCCGCTCGGTGCCGAGCTGCCGCCCGACGCCGTGAGGCTCATCGCGCGACGAGCATCGCGCGGCGATGCGGCGGTTTCTCGACACGCACGCAGCGCTCGAAGGGCGCCCGCATCTGTACGAGGGCGCGGCGCACGAATGCTTGCAGCAGGCGGCCAAGCAGCACGCGGCCGACTTCGTCGTCATGGGCGCCGTCGCGCGCCGCGGGCTGAAGCGCCTGTTCATCGGCAGCACGGCCGAGCGTGTGCTCGACCGGTTGCCGTGCGATCTCGTCATCATCAAGCCACTGGAGTTCGAGGTTCCCGATGTCGACTAACGGAAGATGGGCCCGGCTGCTCGCCGGCGGATGTGGGATATGGCTGGCCGGCAGCGCCGCGGCGTTCGACGCCGTCACCCTCGCGGACTACAGCGGCGAGGAGCTCTTCGGGCGCTTCTGCGCGAGCTGCCACGGCACGGAGGCGCGCGGTGACGGCCCCGTCGCCGCGCACTTTGATTACCGTCGTGCCCGATCTCACGACGATCGCCGGCCGCTACGGCGAGTTTCCCGCGGCGATGATTCGCGACGTCATCGACGGCCGCGGCATCGACAAGCAGGCGCACGGCACGCGCTCGATGCCGGTATGGGGATACGAGTTCTGGGTCGAAGAGGGCGGAGACGTCACGCGCAGCGTGCGGTGCGCGACGCGATCGGCAAGCTCGTCGAGTACCTGCGCTCGGTGCAGCGCGTCGACGCGACCGCCGGCGGCACGCAGGCGCCGGCCGCCGGCCGGTAACACAAGTCTCCGCCGCTAACGCGCGCGCTGTGCCGCTTGCCGGGCCTCCATCGCGTCGCGCTGGGCATTCGCAGCGTCGCGCGCTGCCGTCTCGGCGACACGCCCGATTCGCTGGACGTCCGACGCGAGCCGCTCGAGAGAGCGCTCGAGCGCCGTCACGCGGCCCGCGAGCGCCAGGCCGCTTTCGCCGGCGATGTCGATGGGTCGAGTGGTTTGCAAGCCGAAGCGCGTTTCGAGCGTCGCGAGGCCCGACTCGAGCGCCGCGACCCGTTCCTCGGTCGTGCGCGGGGGCGGTTGCGCGGCCGCGAGCGTGAGCAGTGTGAGCGCCGCGAGCGCGCCCGAGCAGCGTAGGGTGGTGCGCATCGAAAATCCTCCTCGTCGTTGCGGCTCCATCTTGAGCCAAACGCACGTGCGACTCTATCTGGGCAGCGCCGGCAACTCGCTTCAGCGCGCGTTCATCGCCGAAGTCCGATTATTGGTAACAGCACGGCCGCGGCGACATGCTCGTCGTGAAGCTGCGCTGGTCAAACGGGACAGATTCGATGCAGGATGAATTACGAATGGCTCGCCAGGGATGGTCTCTCATGTTGCGCGTCCGAGCTGCGATTCAGCGGTCTTGTCTCGCGCTGCTGCTTGCGGCATTTGGGTCCGTCGCAGCTGGACAGGAACCGGGTGCGGAGCCTTCGGAGGCTCTTGCGACGTTCGTCGCCGAGCCCGACGCGAGCTTCACGTGGCGCGTTCAGCGCCGCTACCGCCATCCGCACGCGGAGATCGTCGAGCTCCATCTCGAGTCGCAGACCTGGCAGGGCGAGGTCTGGAAGCACCAGCTTCTGCTCGTGAGGCCGCACCGCGTCCGCGACGAGAGCCACGCCGTGCTCGTGGTCGGCGGAGGGCGCTGGCGCGACGAATACGAGACCGCGGCGGGCGATGACGAGCCGCTGCCCGAGGGCGGCGACCTGTTCGTCGGGATCGCGCGGCTCCTGCACGCGCCCGTCGTCGTCCTCGCACAGGTGCCGTACCAGCCGTTGTTCGGCATGACCGAGGACCGGCTCATCGCACACACGTTCGAGCGTTACCTCGCGACGGGCGACGACGAGTGGCCGTTGCTGCTGCCGATGGTCAACAGCGTCGTGCGGGCATTCGACGCGAGCAGCGCGGCCAGCGAGCGCGAGTGGGGCGCCCCGCTCGAGCGCTTCACGGTCACGGGCGGCTCGAAGCGCGGCTGGACGACGTGGCTGACGGCAGCCGTCGATCCGCGCGTCGTCGCGCTCGCGCCGATCGTCATCGACGCGCTGAACATGGAGCGGCACTTCCCGCACCAGGTCGAGGTGTGGGGCGCGCCTTCGGAGTCGATCCGGCCCTACACGGATCTCGGGCTCGATCGGATTCTCGCGTCGCCGGAAGGCGCTGGCCTTCGGCAGATCGTCGATCCTTTCAGCTATCGCGCGCAGCTCGGCCAGCCGAAGCTCGTCGTGCTCGCGACGAACGACCAGTATTTTCCGCTGGACTCCGCCAACCTCTACTTCGACGAGCTTCGCGAGCCGAAGTACCTGTTGTACTTGCCGAACGAGCGGCACAGCGTCGAGGATTACGAGCCGTTCGTGCGCGCGTTGCGGGCGCTGCACCAAGCGGCCGCGAGCGGCGAGCCCCTGCCGCGGCTCGAGTGGGAGTATCGCTCGAGCGGCGGAGCGTTGATGCTCTGCGTACGCTCCGACCCCGGCGCGCGGCGCTGGCGCGTCTGGCGCGCTTTGTCCGCTGACCGCGACTTCCGCGACGCGCAGTGGGAATCCGTCGTCGAGTCGCCGCGGTCGGCGGCTCGCTTCGTGCTGCCGGGGCCCGCGGAAGGTTATTCCGCGATCGTCGGCGAAGCCGCCTTTGGACGGGCCCTTCATGCGTTCACGCTATCGACGAGCTTGAGCGTCACCGCGGCGGTGGGCGAGCCGCCATACGGTACGCAGCCGGCCGGCAAGAGTGGGCTTTGTGACTCGCTCGAGTCGATACCCGCCGTGCCGGTGCCCTAGGCGGAAGCTCGGTTCGTCACGGGCGCCCCGTGCACGGCGACTGACAAGACGGTCGTGCTAGCGGCGAGCGCTCGCGTGTAGGATCGTTTCGGAGTGATGCGTCGAAAGGACCGGTGGGTCGCCGATCCCCGCGTAGCGTTCGATCACCGTGCCCTCGGGAACGCGATAGCCGGCGTCGACGATCACGCCGTGCAGCCGACTGCCCGCGCCGATCACTGCGCCGGGGAGCACGACGGACTCGGCCACCTTCGCGCCGCGTCCGATCTGGACATCGTCGGACAACACGGAGCGCAGAACCTGTCCGGCAATGTTGCACCGGGCGGATACGATCGAGTCCTCGACGGTGCCACCCGCGGCCGTCGCCGTTGTCGGCGAGATCATCTGTGGCGCCGCGGCGACGCGCCCGATCGGCCAGCGTGGATCGTCGAGCGTCAACAGCGGTGTCGGGCCGAGCAGCTCCATGTGCGCTCGCCAGTAGGCGTCGAGAGTGCCGACGTCGCGCCAGTACCCCTGCGCCGATTTGCCGGGGCCACGAAACGCGTACGAATACGCGCAGCCGCCCTCTATGAGTCGCGGCAAGATATCTGCCCCGAAATCGTGCCCCGAGTCGGGATGGGCCGCGTCGACATGGAGGATCCGTGCGAGCAACGCCCCGTCGAAGACGTAGATGCCCATCGACGCGTGCACGCTGTCGCCGGTGGCGCGCGGTAGGTCGGCGAGCGACCGCGGCTTCTCGACGAAGCGCTCGATGCGGCCATCGTCCGCGACCGCCAAGACGCCGAAATGCCGTGCCTCCTCGAGCGGCGCCTCGATGCAGCCGATCGTGACGGCGGCTTTGCGTGCGGTATGCGCTTCGAGCATCGGCCGATAGTCCATCTTGTAGACATGGTCACCGGCAAGGACGAGCACCAGCGAGTCTTCCAAGCGGGGAAGGGACGCGAGATTGCGGTAGACCGCGTCCGCCGTGCCGCAATAGCCGTACCGAGCTGCGCGTTCTTCGGCGCGCCATGCGTGCACGACCGCGTCATCGCCGAGCGCCGCACTGTTCCAATGGCTCCAGAGGTGGTCGAGCAGCGCGTCGGGCTCGTACTGCGTCGCCACGCCGATCGTGCGTACACCTGAGTTCACGCAGTTCGACAGCGAGAAGTCGATGCAGCGGTAGGCTCCGCCAAAGGGCAGGGCGGGCTTGCAGACATTCCTCGTGAGCGGATCGAGCCGCGTGCCTTTGCCGCCTGCGAGCACGACGGCGACTGTGCGGTCGGCAAGGTTGGCGGTGACTGACACGATTGGTTCCCCCTCACTCTATGGCTGAACTTTGCGCTCGGGGCGAATGGCCTCGCTATACGCATTTCCCGCACGGTGCGCTTGCAGCGTCAGCTCTCGCTCAAGAACCGCCTGCCGGCGTCTTACCGTTAGTACAACCCGTACTAGGTGCGGCGACCCAGAGAGGGTTTACTGAACGTCGGCGCGTTTTTCGCCCGGAGGTGAGTGTGTCAACACGCGTACTGGCCAGAGCCGAATGGCGTCGCTATTGCGATCAGGTTTCGAAAGAGGTCGTGGGCCGGCGCGTCGAGCTCGACGTCGCGTCGCTGGATCTGGGCGATCATGTCCAGGCGCGTTGGCTGCCTATTCTCGGCCTCGTCTTCGACGTTCGCAGCGACGTTCTCGAGATCGCGCTCGACGGCGTCGGGCACTCGATTCTTGCGCCGCGCGAGATTGTGCTCGAGGAGACCGAGCGTGGGCTGGTCTCTCTCGAGATCGTCGCGGCGGATGACACGGTCGAGACACTTCGGTTCAGAGAACCGCTGCGTCTCGAGCATCCAGAAGCCAAAGGCGAAAGGAGACGAACATGATGAACCTTCGGAACGCCCGAGAGCCGCTAGCGCATCTTCGGCTCGTTGCCTTTGATGGCCTCCAGGTGCGCCATGATTTCGCCGCCGACGATCATGATGTAAGCCTCATGCTCGGAATAGCCCTCCTCGAGCAGATGCTCTAGCAGGGCGTGGCGTTTGCGCGTCAACGGAAACGAGAAGTTGAGCTCGACGTCCGCGTTGCCGTCGGCATCCGTGATCGTGAATCGATGCGATACGGGCTCGGCGCCGTGAGCCTCGAGACCGCGCGCGTGGATACTCTTGTCGATAGCCATTCCGTCCCCCCTTTCACAAAACCGCCGTCGCGAAACGTCACAGCGTGAGCTCGCTCGCAACGCCGCGACAGCGAGCTAAGCCAGCCCGGTCAGGCCGACAGGACGGCCTTGAACCCGGCGGGCTTCACGATGACGAGGTCGCAGTGCAGCCGGTCGAGAACGTCCTCGGCCGTGTTGCCGAGAAACAAGCCCTTGAGTCCGCTGCGCGAGATGGCGCCCATGACGACGGCGTCGGCGCGTAGTCGATCGGTGAGCGCAAGCAACTGTTGTCGTGTGCCGCCTTGCAGGATGTGTGTCCGACCCGCCGGCACGCGGTGCGCCTTGCAGAACCGTTCGACGGCCTCCGTGTGTTCGGCACGAATCGCGTCCGCAAACTCGTTGACCGGCAGCGTGATCGGCATTGCCATCGAGTCCCCTGATACGGCAAGCGCAGCCGTGACATCGAATGCGTGAAACACGTGAACTTCGCCCTGCAACGCATCGCCCAGAGCAAGTGCGGTCGAGAATATTCGCTTGTCGAGGTCGGCCGGCTTGTCGCGCTCATGCAGGGGATCGACGGCGGCGACGAAGCACGGCTTCTGTCCGGGAGGCCGCGGCTTGACGAGCCACAGCGTGGCGGCGCAATTGCGGATCAAGCTCCAATCGGTGTTCGAGAATATCGAGCGGTTCAGCACGGAGTGAAAATGAGTGTCCTTGATGACGAGATCGGCGCCGACCTCTTCCGCCTTGCGGACGATGCTGTCGTGAAGGGGGTGATCCCAGCGGGCGTCGACTTCGACGGCGAGGCCTTCGCCGCGCAGCGGGGCGGCAATCTGCTCGAGTCGCTTGCGATGCCGGTCCAGGAGAGCAGCCTTGGCGTCGGCGGCAGCGGCGCCGTGCGAGCGAGGATCGGCAAGTTGCGGCGCGTAGTCGCTGATGAACAGCTCGATGCGGGTGGGCGTGTGCCGCGCTAGCCACGCGGCGCGCTCGACGGACGGATGAAAGCTCGCGGTCGGATCGACGACGGCGAGGACGCGTTTTTGCTCCGGCATATGGCACCTTCACCTTGTTCGACGCATGGCCTCTATTCTGCACCCACCGCGGCAGTGCTCGCGGCCGCTAACGGTACTGTATGGACGCAATGAGCTCGACGACTGCGGCGATGCGCCGGCGCACCGTGCGCTCCGCGGTCCCTTGCTCCGCCCCGCGAAACACGTCGCCCCAAATCGGCATCTGTCGATCGCCGTGTACGAGCGCGGTCTCGCGTCCGTCGACGTACGCCGTCACCGCGTCCGCCGGGAACACGCCGTCATTGCGCATCGCTAACGAGCGCAGATTCGGCATCGTGACGCGCAGCGTGGTGGCAACGGGCCCGTCGCCTTCGCCGTACTGGCCGTGACAGGCCGCGCAGTGATTGAAGTACAAGCGCGCGCCGAGGTCGTCGTCGGCACGCGCCTGCGGGGCAAGTAGCAGGGCCGCTGTCGCGGTTGCGGCGAGAGTGGCTCTGATCATAGTGGGCTTCCTTTGGCGGGAGGCTGTGTCATTCACGCAGGCAGCGTACGGGTTGCGGGCAAGGCGCCCAATACGTAGCAGCCGCAGCGCCGGGGCGGCCACACTGCGGTTTGTACGAGCTGGCGTGCGGCGGCGTGCCCTTTATCGTGCGGTCACTCGAAGAGGTCCGCCCGTGCGAAGAGTCTTGCCGCTATTTTGCGTTGCATCGCTAGCAGCGTGCGCGACCCCCCGTGTTTGGGACAAGCCAAACGTTACGCCGGATCTCGTGAACACGGAGCTCGACGAGTGCCGGCGGCTCGTGCTTGACGACATGTGGCGGCTCGGTTGGGAGCGGAGCTGGCCGCCGCGGTTCTACGACCCGCTGTTCATGCCGCCGTATTATCGAAGCTCACAGCCCTTCTGGCTCGACTTCCCTTCCTCGCTGGAGCGTGAGCTCACGATGATTGACTTTTGCATGCATTCGAAGGGTTATCGGCTCCGCGCGTTACCGTACTGAGGCGGCCAGGTGAGGATCTTTTCGAATAGGCAAGCAGCTGGTCGCTATCTTGGCGAGGAGCTGGTACGGCTTGGTTTGACGGGCAAGGTGCTGGTGCTCGGTTTACCACGCGGCGGAGTTCCCGTCGCGTGCGGAGTGGCCGCTGCATTACGTGCGCCCGTGGATGCACTGATCGTGCGTAAGCTCGGCGCGCCGTTCGATCCCGAGCTCGCCCTCGGTGCAATCGCTTTCGGCGGTGTCACTGTATACAACGACGATCTACTTGCGCAGCTAGGACTCGATGAAAATGACATTGCGCCGATTCGCACACGGGAGCTCGAGGAGTTGCGTCGCAGGGAGCGCGTTTACCGTCAGGGCCGGCCTCCGCCCGACGTGGCGGGCGCCACAGTCGTCATCGTCGACGACGGCATGGCGACGGGCGCCACGATGCACGCCGCCGTTGCAGCGACTCGGGCGATCCAGCCGGCGCGCGTCATCGTGGCCGTGCCCACGGCGGCGGTCGATGCTGTCGAGCGGCTCGAGCAGCTGGCCGATCAGGTCGTGGCGCTCGCGACTCCGGAGCCCTATCACGGCGTCGGCGCGTGGTACTCCGAGTTCCCACAGGTGACCGACGCGGAAGTCGTCACGGAGCTTGCGGCGGCCAACACAGCCGCGGTCGGGCCTCCTACCGCGGCGGGTGCGCGCTCACAGGTAAGGTGAGAACAGCCAGGCGACGCCGTCGATCGTCCGGGTGAGAAACGGGCGGCCGTCGACTTCGGCCAGCGTCACGCGCCGGGCTTGCGCGCGGACCGCCTCGAAATGCGTCGTGAGCGCGGTGACCGTGTCGCGGTCGTACACCTCGACGTTCATCTCGAAGTTCAGCCGCAGGCTGCGCGAGTCGAAGTTCGCCGAGCCGATCTGCGCGTAGTAGTCGTCGACGTAGAAGAGCTTGCTGTGCACGAACGGCGGCGGCTGGTAATAGACCTGCACGCCGCGCTCGAGCAGCTCCCAGAGCATATGGCGCGTCGCGCGATGGACGTACGGCAGGTTGTTGCGCTCGGGGAGGACGACGGCGACGTCGACGCCCGCGAGCGCCGCCGCCTGCAGCGGCGCGATGAGCTCGCGCGGCGGCAGGAAGTACGGCGTCATGATCGCGACGCGCTGGCGCGCGCTGCCGATCGCGCCCGTGCAGCAGCGCCGTCAACCGATCGAGGTTCGCGCGTCGGGCCGTCGGTGACGGCGCGGCACAGCGCCGTCGCCGGTCGGGTTGCGGCACGCGTCGCGCGGCGACGGACGGATCGCCCGTCGCGAACTGCCAGTCGTGCAGGAACACCGTCTCGATTTGCGCGACGCACGGGGCCGCTCAAGCGAAAGTGCAAGTCGACGATGCGCAGCTCGCCGGGCGTCGAGATATCGGTCGCGCACGTTGATGCCGCCCGTGAACGCCTCGACGCCGTCGACGACGAGAATCTTGCGATGATTGCGCAGATTGATGCTGAACGGCCGGTGGCCAGAGCCGCGGCGGCAGGAACCGCGCGAAGCGCACGCGCGTGCCGCGCAGCAACGTGCTCGCGCGGTTCCACGAGTACCACTCGCCGACGCCGTCGAGCAGCACGCGCACGTCGACGCCGCGCTCCGCCGCGGCCGCGAGCGCCGCCGCGAACCGTTGGCCGAGCGGGCCGCCGTCGAAGATGTAGGTGCTGAAGTAGACGTACTCGCGTGCCGCGCTCGATCGCGCCGATCATCGCGTCGAAGATGGCGGCGGCGTCGTGGAGCAGCTCGACCCGGTTGCCGGCCGTCAGCGGCCAGCCGCTGACGGCGGACCCGAGCCGCGCGAGCGGCTGCGAGCTGCGGCGGCGGCGTGCCGACGTATTCGGTCGGGCAATCCGGCTCGGGATGGCGCGTCAACAGCTTGCGGGCCCGCGTCTGCACGCGGTTGATCCCGAACAGGTAATAGAGGAGCGCGCCGAGCAGCGGCAACGTGAAGCAGACCGCGATCCAGCCGAACGCCGACTGCGGGCGGCGTTTGTAGAGCAGCGCATGCAGGGACGCGGCGGCGGCGGCGAGCGAAGCCGAGGACGGCGAAAGCGGTCGCCAAAACCTGGCCTGCCTGCATGCGCCGATGTGTAACATATGAGGTCGAGCGCGAGCCAGTCGCACGGCGCGGTAGCACCGTGGAATACAAGGACTACTACCAGATCATGGGTGTCGGCCGGGATGCGTCGGCCGACGACATCAAGCGCGCCTATCGGCGTCTCGCGCGGAAGTTTCACCCCGACGTCAGCAAGGAGAAGGACGCCGAGGTGCGTTTCAAGGAAGTCGGCGAAGCGTACGAGGTGCTGCGCGATCCCGAGAAGCGCGCGGCCTACGACGCGCTCGGCACGCGCAAGCCGGGTGAGGAGTTCCGGCCGCCGCCCGACTGGCAGTTCGACCGCGGCTCCGAGACGGACGCCGGCGTGCACAGCGATTTCTTCGAGCAGCTGTTCGGGGGCTTGGGGCGCGGCGGCCGCGCGTCGTTTCGCAGCCGCGGCTTCGACACGGCAGGGCAGGTCGAGGTGACGCTCGAAGAGGCGTTCCGCGGCACGGAGCGGCGGTTGTCGCTTCAGCGCGTTGCGCGTCGACGAGCGCGGCCGGCGCAGCCGACGACGCAGCAGCTCAACGTCCGGATCCCGGCCGGCGTCGTCGACGGCCAGCAGATCAGAGTCGCGTCGCAAGGGCAACCCGGCGTCGGCGGCGGGCCGCGCCGGCGACCTGTTCCTCGAGGTTCGACTGTCTGCCGCACCGCTGGTTTCGCGCCGAAGGGCGCGACATCTGGCTCGATCTGCCCGTCACGCCGTGGGAGGCCGCGCTCGGCGAGACGGTGCGCGTGCCGACGCTCGGTGGCCGCGTCGATCTCAAGTTGCCGAAGGGCTCGCAGACCGATCGGCCAGCTGCGGCTCAAGGGCCGAGGCCTGCCGGGCACTCCGGCCGGCGATCAGTTCGTCGTGCTCAAGATCATGACGCCGCCGCCGCGCGAGACGCCGCCGACGAGGCGCTCTATCAAGCAAATGGCGGCAGCGCTCGCCATGAATCCGCGCCAGGCGATGGAGGGCTCGCCATGACCGATCCCATCAGCGCCATGCTGCTCGACGACTCCGTCGAGTTCAGCCTCACGGAGCTCTGCTCGGCGTGCAGTGTCTCCGAGGAGCTCGTCGTCGAGATCGTCGCCGAGGGCATCGTCGAGCCGAGCGGTAGCGATCGCGCGCAGTGGCGATTCTCGGGCGTCGCCCTGGCGCGCGTTCAGCGCGTGATTCGCCTGCAACACGACTTCGGCGTCAATTTGCCGGGAGCCGCCCTGGCGCTCGATCTGCTCGAGGAGCTCGAGCGGCTGCGGCGCGCACAGCGTTCCACCGATTAGGAGCGGTAGGGCTCGTCAGCGGTCCGAGTCGTCCTCGTCGTCGTCGTCCCAATCGTCGTCGTCCTCGTCGTCCTCGTCGTCGTCGGGTTCGTCGTCGACCGGATCCTCTTCGTCCTCGTCGCCCGCGTCGTCGGGATCGACGTAGTCTTCGGGCGCTTCGGCCGCCTCGAGGTCGAGCTCGACCCATTCGGCTGCGTCGAGCTCCTCGACCTCGCCGTCGACGGACTTGATTTCGACGAGGCCGTCGTCCTCGTCGATGCTCACGACCTTGAATAGCTGCTCGTCGTCAACCCGCCGATACCACCGACCGACCTTGGGGTCGAGCTCGTGACTCATGAGATGAAGCTCCGAATGCGATTTGAGTTTGCCAGAGACCTGGCCATTGACTATACCTGTTGACGGTGACGGTCTGCACGCCTCTGGAGCTGGCGCGCCCGGCGCGTCATCATTGCACTTGTAGGTGTCAGGAGACGCTCGATGGCTCTCGCCGATCAACAATGCATTCCGTGCCGCGGCGGCGTGCCGCCGCTTCCTCGCGACCGCATCGACGCGCTGCTCGTGCAGCTCGAGCCAGGGTGGTCGCTGACCGCGTCCGGCCACTTGCTGCGCAGCTACGAGTTTCGCGACTTCGCGGGGGCGTTGGCGTTCGCGAACCGAGTCGGCGACATCGCCGAGCAACAAGGCCATCATCCCGACTTGCACGTCGCCTGGGGCCGGTGCGGCGTCGAGATCTGGACGCACAAGATCGACGGCCTCACGGAGTCCGATTTCTATCTCGCCGCGAAGGCTGATCGCGCCTTTCGCGCCTAGGGCGCACCCGCCGGTTTACCCTGGGTCGAACTGCTCTTACCATCAAGGTCGTCGATGCGCCAGAAGAGGGGGAGAACTATGGGCACGCACCTACGCGTTCTGCTGTCGACGTTGGCACCCGCCGCGCCGTTCGCTGCTCTCGCGCAAGCCCCGCCCGCGTCCCCGGCCATCGAGGAAATCGTCGTCATCGCGCAGAAGCGCGAGCAGCTGATCCAGGACGTCGGCATCGCCGTCACGGCGTTCTCGGGAGCGAATCTGCGTGAGCGCGACATCGATCAGTCCGAGGATCTCTATCAGCTGATCCCGAACGTGAACTTGCAGAACACCGGCGGCGGCGGAGCGCCCGTCGTCATCGTCCGCGGCGTCGGCTTGCAGAGCTTCAGAATCAACGATTCGCCGACGACGGCGTTCTACATCGACGACGTCTACCAGACGTCGGTCGCATCGGCCGAGTGGACGATGTTCGATCTCGAGCGCGTCGAGGTGCTGAAAGGGACCGCAGGGCGGCTTGTACGGCCGCAACGCGCTCGGCGGCGCGATTCAAATCATCTCGCGCACACCGAGCGTCGACGAAGCCAACAACGGGTACGTCTCGCTCGGCTACGAGGAGTACGCCCGCGAGGAGCTCGAGGCGGCCGCGGGTTTTACGATCGGCGACAAGTTCGCGCTTCGCGTCGCGGGGCGCACGGTCGACGGCAGCGACTGCGCCGTATCGCAGCGTCACCGGCGGCTACGACTACGGTGCCGAGGATCGCGATGCGGCCCGAGTCACGCTGCGGATCTCGCCGAGCGACACCTTCGACATCACGTTCCGCGTGCACGGCGGCGGCGACAGCTCGGAGCTCGAGCCGCTGCGCCCGGTCGGCGTCTACGCGAACCTCGGCCCAGTGGCCACGAGGCCGACCGTTTCGGTCGCGCTGTTGGGCGGTCTGGGCGGGGCGATCCCGAACCCGCTGTGCGCGTCGATCATGGCCGGGGCCGGCGCGGATCCAGCGACCTGCGCCACCGCGACGGGCGTGACGCCGGCCGGCTACGGCTTGACGCGAGACGACGTCTACGACTCGGCCAGCGCGTTCCGCGGCTTCCTCGACAGCGACTGGTCGGGCACGGGCTTCACGCTCGACTTGGAGCTTGGCGACTATCGCCTGCAGACGATCACGGGCGCCGATGCGATCGACTACCGCCGCTACCAGGATTTCGAAGGCACGCCGCTCGAGCACCTGCACATCGACTACAACACCGAGATCGACGCGTGGTCGCAGGAGGTTCGCTTCTTCTACGAAGGCAGCGACACGTTGAGCTGGGTCCTCGGCGCGAGCTACGCCGAGGACGAGCTGCACGAGGACACGCTGCTGTACGGCGCACAAGGCGTGTTGCCCGTGATATTCGGCGGCGCCGTGTTCAGCCCGCAGGTTTACGATCAGGAGACCGAAGCGTTCGCGCTCTACGGGCACGCCGAGTGGCGCTTCGCGGACGCGTGGAACCTCGTCAGCGAGCTGCGCTACACGGACGAGGACAAGAGCTTCGTCGGCGGTGCGCGGCTCGGTTTCGCGAACGGCGCGACGGTGCCGTTCGTGTCCACGGACGACTCGATCTCGTTCGACGCGTGGTCGGGCAAGCTCGGCGCTCGAATGGAGCCTTGAGCGACGACCTGCTGACCTACGGCACGATCTCGCGCGGCTTCAAGACCGGCGGCTTCTTCGGCGGCTTCCCGACCAACGTCGCGCAACTCGCGCCGTTCGATGCGGAGACGCTGTGGGGACTCGAGCTCGGCGTGAAGAGCGACTTGGCCGATGGCCGGGTGCGCGTCAATGCGAGCGTGTTCGCCTACGATCGCGAGGACGTGCAGCAGAACGCCGGCGACCCGACGAGCCCGATCCAACATCAAACGCATCACGAACATCGGCGACGTCGACACCGTCGGCGCCGAAGCCGACGTGACCTGGCTCGCGACCGACGCGCTTGTCGCTGAACCTCGGTGTCGGCGCGACCGACGCGGAGGTCAGCGACAGCACGCTTCATCCAAGCGGCCTCGCTGCCGTTCCTGCCCGATACGCCGATGGAGGGCAGCAACCTGCCGAACTACTCGGATCTCAGCGTGAACTTCGTCGGCCGCTATGAAGGCTCGTTCGGCGCGAGCCTCGGCTGGTTCGCGCAGCTCGAAGGGCGCTATCAGTCCGAGCAGGACTTGAGCATCATCACGAATCCCGTCGAGGTGCCGGTGTTCCAAGAGCCCGGCTACTCGCTGTGGAACGTGCGTTTCGGCGTGAACGGCGAGGCTTGGGCTGCGCAGCTCTATGTGAACAACGCGAGCGACGAGACCTACCGCGTGCTCGCGCGCAACGACGGCGCCTTCGGCATCCACGAGCTGTACGGCATGCCGCGCACCGCGGGCGTCAGCTTCCAGTATCAGTGGGAGTGACCGCCCGCCGGCGACGCGGCTAAGCCGTGTAGGCGTAGATCGTCGCGATGACGCCGAGCACGGCAGGCGAGGAAGACGCTGTGCTTCACCGTGAAGCGGAACAGCTTCGCCTTCCTCCGAGCGCGCCATGCCCGTCGCCGCGACGGCGACGGCGAGGCTCTGCAGGCTGATCATCTTGCCCATGACGCCGCCCGAGGAGTTCGCCGCCGCCATGATCGCGGGATCGAAGCCCGAGCTGTTGGCCGTGACGACCTGCAGGTTGCCGAACAGCGCGTTCGCCGACGTGTCGCTGCCGGTCAGGAACACGCCGAGCCAGCCGACGAGCGCGCTGAAGAACGGGAACAGCGCGCCCGTCGCGGCGAACGCGAGGCCGAGCGTCACGATGGCGCCGCTGTAGTTCATGACGTACGCGAGGCCGAGCACGCAGGCGATCGTCAGCAGCGAGAACGCGAGCTGCTTCAGCACGCGGCCCAGGATGCCGATGTACATGCCGACCGAGACGCGCAGCACGAGCGCCGCGGCGATCGTCGCGAGCGCGCACGCCGAGCCGGCGGCCGCGAGCCAGTTGAACGTGTAGTTCGCCGCGTACGGCGCCGGCTGCGGGACCATCGGCGCCATGCGCGTGATCTCGTTGTGCAGCCCCGGCCATGGAACACGATGTTCGTCGTCTCGAGCGCGCGCTTCGACGGGCCGTAGCCCCAGACGAGCACGAACACGACGAGGAACAGATACGGCGACCACGCGAGCAGCGTGCGCCCGAAGCCGTGCTGCTTCGGCGCGGCGACGGCGGCGTGCTCGCCGGCGAGCACGAAGTTGTCCTTCGGCTGCCAGACCTTGAACAGCACGACGAGGCCGATGATCGCCGTGAGCGCGGCCAGGATGTCGACGAGCTGCGGGCCGATGAAGTTCGACACGAGGAACTGCACGCTCGCGAAGCAGACGCCGCAGACGATCGCGGCCGGCAGCACGCCCTTCAAGCCGCGGAAGCCGCCCATGACCATGATCAGGTAGGCCGGGATGAACACCGACACCGGCGCGCAGATGCGGCCGACCCACTGCGACAGCGTGAGCTCGTCGATGCCGGTCGTGCCGGCCAGCGTGACGACGGGAATGCCGATCGAGCCGAACGCGACCGGCGCCGTGTTCGCGAGCAGGCAGATGCCGGCCGCGAAGAACGGCGAGAAGCCGAGGCCGGTCAGCATTGCGGCCGCGACGGCCACCGGCGTGCCGAAGCCCGCGGCGCCTTCGACGAACGCGCCGAACGCGAACGCGATCAGCATCGCCTGCAGCCGCCGGTCCTTCGTGAGGCCGCCGATCGAGTCCTTGATGATCTCGAAGTTGCCGGTCTCGAGCGTGATGCGGTACAGCACGACGGCCCAGTAGACGATCCAGCCGATCGGCAGCAGGCCGAATGCGGCGCCCATCAGCGCCGAGCTCACGGCGAGATCGGCCGGCATGCCGTACGCGACGATCGCGACGACGAGTGCCGTCCGCCGAGGCCTGCGAGCGCGGACATCCACGCCGGCTTGCGTAGCACGCCGATCATGAGCAGCAGCACGACGATCGGCACGGCGGCCACGAGCGTCGAGAGCATGGGGTTACCGAGAGGATCGTAGTTGTGTTCCCACATGGCGCGTCGGTTCTCTGTTAGATGAATTCCGTAGTCGACGATGTCGTCGAAGAAGCCCGTGACGGTCAGCGTGATCGTGACGGGGCCGTCGTTGATGTTGAGCCAGTACCAGCCGTGCTCGCCGTCGAACGGTGCGACGAGCGAGCCCGTCGCCTCCGTCGCGCCTTCCTGGTCTTCGCGATAGCGCACGAAGAAATCGCTGCCGGCGGCGGGGTCGTGGCCGTGCATGTCGCAGTAGACGAGGCCGCCGTCGGTCTTCCAGGTGTAGACGATGACCTTGTTCGCGCGCAGCACCGTCTTGACCTCGGTCTCTTGGCCGCGCCTCGAAGCGTCATCGTCATCGTGCGCGTCTGGATCGGCCGGTCCTCGGCCTGATGCACCGCGGGGTTCGGCAGCGGGACCGGCTCGTTGAACGCCGGGATCTCGACCTCGCGGACGCGTCTCGTTGCCGCCGAGCACGTCCTTGATCTCGAGCGTGCGCGTCGGGGGCGCGTTGAGCTCCGTGAGGCCGAGCGCTCGGCCGACGCCCGTCGGGTCGATGCCGTACTCGGCCGGCAGCACGGCGATGACGAGCACGACGGCGGCGACGACGAGCGCGACGACGACGCTCAGGCCGATGCGCTGGCCGGACGGCGCCTGCCAGCCCGGTGACGGCTCAGACGACAAAAGTGATTCCCCCCAACGTGCTTTTTTTCGAAGTCTACACTGGGCCGCAGCTCGAGATGCGCCCGCGCTTGCGGCTGTGCTTACTGCGCGGCCGGCGCCTGCGCGTCTTGCCACGTCGGATCCTTGTAGTGATCGGCGCGGCCCGACACCGGATTGCGGTAGTGGAACGGCGGCACGAACGCCGCCGGGTACGGCGCGTACGGCACCGACTGCGGCCGGTCCGGCGGCAAGCGGTCGTACGGCGCGAAGATCGCCGACGCCCTGCTTGGCCCAGCCGTCCTCGTAGTTCGTGTAGAACGTCTGGTAGCCGTGCAGGTAGTCGAGCTTCCAGACGCCGTCCTGCTTCACGAAGACGTTCTCGTAGATGCCGTCGCCCCATTGCGCGTTCGTGTTCATGATGCCGAACATCACGAACAGCCGCGAGCGCACGTGCGCCGTCTCGCCGTCGGGCGCACGTGCACGACGGGCTGCAGGTGCATGTGGTTGAACAGCGAGCCTTCGCGCGGGCCGACGTTGCCCGGCGTGAGGTTGCAGCATGTACTCGCGCACGCGGTCCTGGCCGATGAACACGCCGCGGCCCAGGATCTCGACGACGCCCTCGGGCGCGAACAGGTCGGCGACGTCGTCGTGGCGCGACTTGTCGACGTAGTGGCCGTAGATGCTCGCGAGGTTCTCGAGCTCGTCGACGTCCTTCAAGCGCTCGCACCTCGAGCTTCGCGTCGGCGACGGCGTTCTCGAGCTCGGCGATCGACGCCGAGCACCGCCGGGTCGCGGGCGCCGAGTCGCAGCCGGCGCGCGCCGAACGCGAGCAGCAGGATCGATGGCAAGAGCGCGCGAGCTCATTGGCGTGCTCCCGTCTGCCCGCTCACGGGGTTCGGATAGTGGAACGGCGGCACGAAAGCGCCGGGGTACGGGCTCGTACGTCGACGCTCGACGGCCGGTCCGGCGTCACGCCGCGGCCCATCGCGAACGTCCGTCGACGGCTTTGGGATCGGCGTTCAGCCAGCCGCCCTCGTACGGCGCGACGAACGTTGGCGAACCAGTGCAGCTTGCGGATCTTCCAGACGCCGTTCTCTTTGACGTACTCGTTCTCGTAGACGCCTTCGCCCCAGTTGCCGCCCGAGCCTGCGCCCGACGTGCCGGTCATCAGGAACAGCCGCCAGCGGCCGTTCGCCGTGCTGGCCGTCGTCGGCGCACGGTGACGATCGGCTGAAGCTGGAAGTGGTCGTAGAGCACGCCTTCGAGCGGGCCTTGCTCGCCGCCGCTCAGGCTCAGGAGGTAGCGGCGAATGCTGTCCTTGCCGACGTAGACGCCGCTCGGGCCGATCTCGAGCGTGCCGTCGTCGGCGAACAGGTCGACGACCTCGTCCCAGAGCATCTTGTCGGTGTAGTAGCCGTAGCTGCCTTGCAGGTTCTCGATCGCGTTGACGTCGGCGACGTGCGTCGCGCGTGCTTCGACGACCGCCAGCCGCGGCGCGCGCCGCCGCAGCGCGTGCCGTGGAGTCCGCTCCGGTGCCGGCCCGGGCGCGGGACCGCGCGCGGCGCCGGCCGGCGCTTGCGACGCAGACGCCGGGCTCGCAGCGCCCCGAGACGGGGTTCGCGATAGTGGTACGGCGGCTGATAGACGGCCGGATACGACTGATACGCGTCGGTCGGCGGCCGGTCCGGCGGAAAATCCGCGAGCGGCGGCTCCATCGGCTCGCGGCGCCTTGTGCCAGCCCGGCGAGTACGGCGCCGAGAACGTCTGGTACCAGTGCACCTTGCTGAACTTCCAGACGCCGTCTTCCTTGACGTACTCGTTCTCGTAGGGCCCTTCGGCCCACGTCGCGCTCTCGCCGTGCTGCGCCGATCTGGATCAGCGCGCGCCACCGGCCCTTGGCCGTGCGGCCGTCGGGCGCGACGTGCACGACGCCTTGCAGGATCATGTGATTGAAGAGCTGGCCGGGCTTCAAGCCTTCGCCGCCGATGATGCGGTCGTAGAACTCGGCGATCCGCGCCCTGCCGACGTAGACGCCCGAGCCGCCGAGCTCGGCCGTCGTTGCGGGGTCGTCGGCGAACAGCGCGCCGATCTCGCGGCTCAGCTTCTTGTCGACGTAGTAGCCGTAGGCGCGTTGCAGCCGCTTGATCGCCTTCGTGTCCTCGAGCAGCCCGAGGTCGCGCTTCGAGCGTCGCGAGCTCGGCTTCGAGCGCCGCGAGGCGTGCGGTCGCGTCGTCCGATTCCTGCGCTGCGCCGCCAGCTGCCAGCAGCACGGCACAGAGCGCGGCGACGCTCCCCGCGCCGAAAATCTCGGTCAGACGCATTGCGTTCTCCCCCTCGAATAGGCCTGCCGCCGTGCCTGCGTTCGCGGCGCGCTGAGCGCGCCGCGCGTCTTAGGCGGGCTGTGGCGTATAGGCTTGTAATTGTCGCGCGAAATCGCCGAGCACTCGAATTCCGCTCGCTTCGGCTTCGGCGCACCAGGCCTGCAAGCGCTTCAAGTCGGACTCGGTCTTGCCGGTCGTCTGCGCGCACAGCGCCTTCAGCCGTTGCATGAACGTGTAGACGGTGCGCAGCGTTTGGTTGCGCTCGCAGCGCGCTCTCGAGCCACTGCCGCACGTGCGGATCCTCTCGCAGCCCGGTGTTCTCGCGGATCATCAGCTTGCGCACGCGCGCGAGCTGGCGGCGCGGGAAGCTCGGCTCGTCGTCGGCGTGGCCGTGCAGCACGGGCGCGATGACGCGCCGGCCGTAGAGCTTCAGCACGTAGAAGCGGTTCGTGACGACGGCGCGCAACGTATCGAGGTCGATCGTCGCTCGTCGCGCGCGAGAACGACGCGCGCGGCGCGACCTTCTTGACGCTCGCGAGCCCGAGCAGCTCGAGCGCGCGAATGTAGACCCAGCCGATGTCGAGCTCCCACCACTTGTTCGCGAGCTTGGCCGACGAGCCGTACGCGTGGTGGTTGTTGTGGAACTCCTCGCCGCCGATCAGGATGCCGATCGGCACGATGTTGCGCGACGTGTCCTGCGTCTCGAAGTTTCGATAGCCCCAGTAGTGGCCGACGCCGTTGATGACGCCGGCGGCCCAGAACGGGATCCAGACCATCTGCACGGCGAAGATCGACGAGGCCGACCCAGCCGAACAGCACGAGATCGATGACGAGCGTGATGCCGCAGCCCGACGAAACGATGCTGGCTGTAGACGTGCCGCTCGAGCCAGTCGTTGGGCGTGCCGCGGCCGTAGACTCTCGAGCGTCTCGCTCTTCAGCGCTTCGGTGCGATAGAGGCCGACGCCGCCGAACAGCACGCGCCAGATGCCGTAGACCTGCGGGCTATGCGGATCCTCTGTCGTCTCGCAGCGCGCGTGGTGCTTGCGATGGATCGCGACCCACTCGCGCGTCACCATGCCGGTCGTGAGCCAGAGCCAGAAGCGGAAGAAGTGGCTGACGACGGGGTGCAGCGTCAGCCCGCGGTGCGCCTGATGGCGATGCAGGAAGATCGTGACGCTCGCGATCGTGACGTGCGTCAGCGCGAGGGTCACGCCGACGTAGCCCCAGAACGAGAGATCCCACAAGCCGTCGAACGTCATATCCTCGCTATCCCCCGTCCTAGCCATCGTCGTTCGGCCGGACGTCTTGTAGCACGCGACTTGCTCTTGTTTGTCGTCGCGTCTCGTTATTTCCGTCCGCCGGCGTTATGTCGATGTCGTCCGTCGGCCCCAACTATGGGAGCCGATACGGGTTTTGCAACGGCGCTCCGGACTCAGCGGGCCGCGCGCCGTCCCGCTGCGCGCCGCGCCATGAGCTCGCGCAGCACGGCCGCCGTGCCTTCGCGGACGACGCCTTCCTTGCCCGAGAAGCCGAAGCCGCCGGCCTTGCCGAGCGCCACGTCGAGCGGCGTGAAGCCGTCCTTGTCCGGCGTGTCGAGCTTGGCGCCCTTGCGCCGCGAGGAATCTGATGACGTCGTCGATAGCCTTGCATGGCGGCGCCGTGCACGGCCGTTTGGCCGTCGCTGGCCTGGGCGTTGATGTCGAGGCCGCGGTCGAGCAGCAGCTGAATCGCCTCGATGGCCTGTTCTTGCGTCTTCTGCCGGCCCGTCGTGTCCGCCTCGGTCGTGCCGAGCCCGGCGGCGGCCATCAGCGGGGTGATGCCGCTGCGGGTCGGGCGCGAGCGTCGGATCGGCGCCGTGCTCGAGCAGCAGCTTCATGGCCGGCAGGTCGCCGGCCTTGGCCGCGCGCAGGAACGGCGTCGTGCCGCCGCCGAGCATCCCGTCGTTGCCGCGATCGAGCTTGGCGCGATACGGCGGCAGGCGCTTCAGCCTCGCGTTGACGTCGGCGCCGTGCTCGAGCAGCAGGCGCGCGACGTCGAGGCCCGTCAAACGGTTCTCGAGCACCTTCGGCGCCGGGCGGTTCGACTTCACCATCGTGTTGAAGTCGATGGCCGCGTAGAGCGCCGTGCGGCCCGTGTAGTCGGCGAGATTCGGATCGGTGCCGGCTTCGAGCAGCGCGCCGGCGACGTCGAAGTGGCCGTTGATCAGCGCGATGACGACGGCGCTGATGCCGTCGGGCGTCGTCGCATTGACGTCGGCGCCGGCCTCGACGAGCACGGGCAGGCAGGCGAGGCAGTTCTCGCGCGCCGCGAACAGCAGCGGCGTCAGGCCGCCCGGCGGCAGCCACTTGTCGCGCGGCTCGGACGTGACCTGCCGCTCCCACTGCTCGTGGTTCGAGCGGGCGTTGACGTCGGCGCCGTGTGCGATCAGCTCGCGCAGCATCGCGGGATGGCCTTGTGCCGCGGCCCACATCAGCGCGGTCTGGCCGTGCCACGCCTCGCGCGCGTCGACTTCGGCGCCGCGCTCGATGAGCAGGCGCGCGGCCTCGACATGGCCGCCGCGAGCGACCGTCATCAGCAGCGTCTCGCCGTCCGTGCCCGCGGCGTTCGCGTCGCCGCCGGCGTCGAGCAAGCGCTCGAGCAGCTTCGCATCGCCGTTGACGGCGGCGAGCTGCAGCGGCGTCACGCCGTAGCGATTGGCGGCGTTGACGTCGGCGCCCGCGCGCAGCATGCGCTCGACGAGCTCGACGTCGTTCTGCCGCACGGCCCAATGCAGCGCCGTCGTGCCGTCGGCCTCGGTGGCGGCGACCTCGCGCGGCATCGCGCGCCAGCGTCAGCGCCGTCGTCGCGATCGCCGTTCTTCACGGCTTGCACGAGGCGCGGCGTGGCGGCGTCGGCCGAGCTGGCCGCGAGCAGCGCGAGCAACGCCGCGGCCGGAAGCGAGCCGCGGTCAGCGTCGGCGCGCTTCACGCGGAGAGCTCGCTGATCGTGCCGGTGCTGTCGCCGAGCGTCTCGACGCCCGCGTCGACCTTGTCGAGCATCGTCAGGAGCAGGTTCGTCTCGGCGTGTGGTCCTCGCGCGACGATGTGCTGGCCGCCCTTGAGCCGGCCGCGGCCGCCGCCGACGAGGACGTTCGGCAGCGGATAGTGATCGTGAGCGTTGCTGTTGCTCATGTTGCTGCCGTACAGCAGCATCGAGTTGTCGAGCAACGAGCCGTCGCCGTCGGGGATCGCGTCGAGCTTCGCCAGGAACTCGCCGAACAAGCCGATGTGGAACGCCTGGATGCGCGCCAGCATCTCGAGCTTCTCGGGCTTGTTCTGGTGGTGCGAGACGGCGTGGTGGCCTTCGGTGACGCCGACCTGCGTGTAGGTGCGGTTGCTGACCTCGCGGCGCCATCATGAACGTGAACACGCGCGTGATGTCGGCGCGATACGCGAGCGCGAGCAAGTCGTACATCAGCCGCACGTGCTCCGTGTACTCGAACGGTACTGCCGGACGGCGCTTCGCGGAATCACGATGTCGGCGTTGGCCGCGACTTGCGATTCGGCGCGCGTCAGGCGGCGCTCGATCTCGCGCACGCCTTCGAGGTAGTCGTCGAGCGTTTGGCGGTCGTGCGCGCCGAGCTTGCGCTGCAGGCCCGTGGCCTGCGCCGTCACGGCATCGAGGATGCTGCGGTCTTCCTGCGCGGCGCGACGAGCCGTGCGGCTTCGCTGTCGCCCTGGCCGAACATCCGCTCGAACACCTTGCGCGGATTGATCTCCATCGGCATCGGCGTCGTCGGCGTGCGCCACGACAGCGTGTTCATGTAGATGCAGCCGTAGTCGCGGTCGCAGGCGCCGATCAGGCCCGAGTGGTCTTCCGTCGCGAGCTCCATCGACGGCAGCAGCGTGTCCTGGCCGATGACGCCGGCGGCGATCTGGTCGGCCGTGACGCCGGCGTAGGCGTCGACGCCTTGCGTCGGCTTC
Source organism: uncultured Gammaproteobacteria bacterium (assembly GCA_963714705.1). Taxonomy (GTDB): domain Bacteria; phylum Pseudomonadota; class Gammaproteobacteria; order Steroidobacterales; family Rariloculaceae; genus FEN-1219. The sequence continues at coordinate 52,337 of CAVQPJ010000010.1, read as the reverse complement.
GGCCGCACGCCGGAGAGCCACGTCGTGGGGCTCAACGAATGCACGGCCGTCGAGTCGGCGGCGCGGTGGTGCAGGCGGCTCACGATGCTCAAGCGGTCGCGATAGGGCTCGAGCGAGCGGTTGATGTCCTTGAACGCGAAGCCCTTGCCCGTCGTGTCCGGCGTGAAGCGGCTCATGACCATGCCGTGCGGCACGTAGACGAAGCCGAGGCGCGGGGCCTTGCGCGGTGCGTGGCCGCGAAGGCCGGCACCATCGCGTCGAGCAGCGGCAGCGCCACCGTGGCGCCCGAGCCCCTTCAGGAACGTGCGGCGTGGGAGCTGTTTCCTGCTGATGAACATGCCGGACTTCTCCGCCGCAGCGTCGGTCATTAACCAATTGAAAAGTGTAGCGAATACTCAGACGAGAACCCAATTCCGGCGGCGCTGCGCGACCGCACGATTCCGCCGGCGAAAGTTTAACGTAAGCCCTCGGCCGCGTCGGCCTGCGGATTTCCGCAAGCCACTGGTTGGTCGGGGCGCGGACCTATTGCGACACTCGATTTTTCTCAAGCTCCTCGAGCCAGTGCTCGGCCGAGCAGGCGTACTCGAGCGTCGCGGTGTCGGACATGCGCTGGAAGTAGGCGGTGCGCCGCTGCGGGCCCGCGTAGAGAGCCGGGTCCGTCAGCGTCATCTCGACGACGAGCACGTCGTCGTTGATCGGGTTTCTCGACGCTCGCGACGAACCCCGTCGGCGCGCGCCGTGATGTCGCCGAGCTTCGTCAGGTACACGCGCTCGACGATGTGCGTCTGCTCGGTGCGCGGCCACGGGCGAATCTGCCACTCGGACAGCAGCGTCGTGTCGATGACGAGCGTGTCGCCGTCCCAGGTGCCGACGGAGTGGCCGACGCCCGTCGGCAGGAAGTCCTCGGGGTGCGCGCGGCCGTCGAGATAGACGCGCCGCACCTGCATCTCGAGCTCGGCCAGCATCACGAGCCGCGACGCGTGCTGCACGATCTCGATCGGATACGACACCGTCGACAGCATCACGCTCGGCATGCCCGTCCCGTAGCACCACGCGCCCGTCTCGGGGATCGAGCTGAACTGCGCCGCGAACGCGTCGAGCGTCGGCTTGCCCTTCGGGCGAGTAGCGCGGTGCGTTGCCGCCGTCCGGGGTTCTCGACGGCGAACGCCATCCACACGCCCGACAGGTCTGGGTGCTTGGTTGCGGCCGGCAGCCGGCTCGTCGGCCGCCTGCGGGGGCGTGCAAGCGATGCAGAACGCGAGCGTGACGGCACAGGTCAGGGATGAGCGCAAAACGACTGCATTGCCTCGCATGACGGTGCTCTCTAAGCGGTTGTCCGCGGAACGCGGTCAGTATAGGCGCCCGCCGCGGCGCCGGCGTCCGGCGCAATCGCACTGAAGATTCTTAGGGCGTGTTTCGTTCGGCGGGTGTTCCCAGCGTCCCGGGGCCGTGCTTGAATACCGCATCGTTTGCGCTGAGGCGCACCAGGGGAGCACCACATGACGCTGAAGACTCGCTTGTCGGCCACGATCGCGGCGCTGCTGGTCGCCTCTGTACCCCCAACGCTCCTCGCGCAGGAGGGAGAGGGACCGCCGAGGGCGGGTGCGCAGCGAGGCCAAGGTGGTGGCGGTGGGGGCGGGCCAGGCGGGCAACAAGCTCGGCCGCCGACCGCTGAGGAAATCGCGCAATTGCCGGAGGCGCGCCGCACGCCCGCCGAGCAGCAGACCGCGCTCGCCAAGAATCCGAATTGGAAAGCCCCGCGGACGTCGTGGGGCGACCCGGCCCTCGCAGGCACTTACAGCACGGACGACATGCGCGGTATTCCGCGCGATCGGCCACAGGCGCTCGCCACCCAAGAGTCGCTGCCGCAAGACCAGTTCCTCGCGCGCGCCGTCCAGCAGTACACGGGCGCAACGCGTGCGGCGACGACCGAGACGTTTTTGCGTAACGAATGGGGCACGCGCACGTTCGGCTTCACCTCGCTGATCGTCGATCCGCCGGACGGCCGCCAGCCGGCCGTCACCGACGCGGCTCGCGCGCGCGCGCAGGCCGGCGGGTCAGGCTCGTTCAGCAACGACCGATTCGATTCGTTCGACGACTTCTCGCTCTACGACCGCTGTATCGGCCGCGGCATCAGCAACGGCATGAACGCCGCGATCTACGGCAACGGCGTCCAGGTCTTCCAGAGCCCTGGGATCGTGACGATCACGTACGAGATGATCCACGAGACGCGCGTCATTCGCCTCGACAACTCAGCCGTATCCCGAGATCACGCAGTTCACGGGTAACGCGCGCGGCCACTGGGAGGGCGACACGCTCGTCATCGAGAGCCGCGGCTTCCAGGATCGCACGAGCGTCGGCGGCGCCCCGAACAGCGCGAACATGCGCACGACGGAGCGCATTCGCCGCGTCGATCCCGAGATGATCGAGTACCGCATCACGATCAACGACCCGGAGACGTACACGGCGCCGTTCACGGTGCGCACGATGTGGACGCACGCAGCCGAACTACTACGCGTACGAGTACTCGTGCCACGAAGGCAACTTCGCGGCTCAGCGGCGGCTTGGCCGGCGAGCGTGCTCTCGACCGTGACAAGGCAGCGGCGATCGCGGCGGGCAAACCGCTGCCCGAGCGTCCGCGCGCGAACATCTACGGCAACCCCGCGGAAGGCGCGCAAGTCTTCGACATCAACGCCGGCGAGTAGGTCGGAGGCGCGTCGCAGCGCGAGAGTCGCCGAAGGCTGCTCGCGAGACACGCCGGAAGACCGTCCCTGGGGCTCGTCGGCGCACATCGCCGCCATGGATGGCGGCGTGCAGCAATTGCAGGAGCGAATTGCTGCCCCTGTGCGCCGACGGTCTCGCGAGCAGCCTTCGGCGCCTCTCGCGAGAGCTAAAAGAGCTAAAAGGGGACGGATTTATTTTCCGCGCAAGCGAGATCTGCCCCTCGGGGCGAAGCGCGCGGAAAATAAATCCGTCCCCTTTTAGGTTTGCATGCCCCAGCGGCGGACGGTGCGCTGCTCGATCGTGCGGAAGATGACGTTCTCGACGAACAGGCCGAAGATGATGACGGTCAGCAGGCCCGCGAACACCTCGGGGATCCTGAGCTGATTCTTGTTCTCGAAGATGTACCAGCCGAGGCCGCCCGAGCCCGAGCTGACGCCGAAGACCAGCTCGGCCGCGATCAACGTGCGCCACGCGAACGCCCAGCCGACCTTGAGCCCCGTGAGGATGCTCGGGAACGCGCCGGGAATCAGGATCCGCAGGATGTAGCCCGCGCTCGAGAGGCCGTAGTTCTGGCCGACCATGCGCAGCGTCGGCGACAGCGCGCGGAAGCCCGCGAACGTGTTCAGCGCGACGGCCCAGAGCACGGCGTGCACGAGCACGAAGATGACGCTGTTGTCGCCCAAGCCGAACCAGATCAGCGCGAGCGGCAGCAGCGCGATCGACGGCAGCGGATTGAACATCGCCGTCAGCGTCTCGAGCAGATCGGCGCCGATGCGCGAAACGCTCGCGAACGCCGTGAGCAGCGCCGCGAAGCACGAGCCCCGCGACGTAGCCCTTCAGCAGCAACGACAACGTGTAGAGGCCCGCCGCCGGAATCTCGCCGTCGGCGATGCTGGAGAGCAAGCGCGGCGACGGTGTCCGTGAACGTCGGGAAGAGCAGCGGGTTGCCGAGTGCGCGAGCGTAGATTTCCCACGCGGCCGCGAGCAGCACGAGCAGCACCGATCTTGCGCACCGTGCCGTTGTCGTAGAGCTTCGTCCAGAATCCGAGCGGCTGCGCCGCGACGGCGAAGCCGCTCGTGTCGGCCGTCGGCGTGTGGAGGATCTCGGGCCTGGCCGCGTATGCAGCGCGTTTCTCAGACATCGGCGATGGCTCCCGTGCGATCGAACAACAGCCGCTGAATTCGTGCCGACAGCAGCTCGCCGCCGGCGCCCGCGACGTCCGCGCCCTCGCAATTGAGCTCGGCCTTGGCGCGTCCCGGATGCGGCGTCAGCAGCAGGATGCGATTGCCGATGCGGATCGCTTCCGGGATCGAATGCGTGACGAACAGCACCGTGAACCGCGTGTCGTTCCAGAGCTCGAGCAGGTCTTCCTGCATCTTGCCGCGCGTCAGCGCGTCCGAGCGCCGCGAACGGCTCGTCCATGAGCAGGATCTGCGGCTCCATCGCCATCGCACGCGCGATCGCGACGCGTTGCTTCATGCCGCCCGAGAGCGTGTGCGGGAAGTTGTCGGCGAACTTCGTCAGGCCGACTTTGTCGATGAAGTGCAGCGCGCGCTCGGTCGCCGCCTTCTTCGCGAGCTTGCCGCTCGCCGTCAGCGCGAACACGACGTTGTCGCGGACGGTCTTCCACGGCAGGAGCTGATCGAACTCCTGGAATACGAACGCGCGGTCGGGCCCCGGCTTGCCGATGCGCGCGCCGTTTAACAACATCTCGCCTTCGACGGGCTGCAAGTAGCCGCCGATCGCTTTGAGCAACGTCGACTTGCCGCAGCCCGACGGGCCGAGCACGACGAAGCGATCGGCTTTCCGCACGTCGAAGGTCACGCGATATGTCGCCGTCACGAGCTGCTCGCCCGTGCGGTATTGCAGCGTCACGCCGTTGACCGATAGAAGCGCCGGTTCCTGCATGGCGGCCGGAGTATACCTTGGCCGCAAACTGCTCCTGCGTTTGCGACACGCCGGCCGTCCTGGCCGGCGCCGAAAAATTGCTCCTGTATTTGCGGCATGCCCGCCATCGCGTTTCCGCGGGGAGTCCGTGCGGTTCGGTTACCTCGTTCGAACGCTGGCTTCGACGCTGCGAGTCGTGGCAGAGTCGCGAGAGCTTTCAAGACAAACTAGAAGAGTGCCACGTTGAGCGCACCGCACGAAAAACCGCCGCACGCCATGCTGTTCGAGATGCTCTTCGGCGCGTGGACGGCGAAGATCCTCGCCGAGGTCGTGCGCCTCGACGTTCCCGATGCGCTTACCGCAGGAGCGCTGACGGCCGACGAGCTCGTCCGCAACGCGGGGATTCGCGCTCATCCCGTCGCGTTGCACCGCGCGCTGCGCGCGTGCGCGGCGCTCGGCGTCGTGACCGAGGATTCCGTCGGCAGATTCGGACCCACTCGGTTATCGGCGCTACTGACGCGTGACACGCCGGGCACGTTGAAGCGATTCGTCGAGTATTCGGGCGGTACGCTGTGGAAGGTTTGGACGGGCCTGCCGGAGGGGCTCGCGACGGGCCAATCGCAAGCCCGTGCACAGCTCGGCATGGACTTCTTCGACTATCTGGCGGTGCACCCGAAAGCGCTCGAGGAATTCGGCGAGACGCTGAAGGCTCACAGCGCCGTCGCCAACATAGGGGTAATGGAGCGCTACGAGTTCTCGGGTATTCGCGCGCTCGTCGACGTCGGCGCGGGCTACGGACTGCTGACGATCGCGGTGCTCGAGAAGTACCCCGAGATACGCGGCGTCGTGTTCGATTTGCCCGAGGTCATCGACGCGGCGCCGACGAGGTTGCCGGTCACCAACGACTCCGTCGCGCGGCGCCTCCGCTACGAAGCCGGCGACATGTTCAAGGGAGTGCCGCCGGCCGACGCTTATGTGCTCAAGCTGATTCTGCACGATTGGGACGACGCGTCGTGTGCCACGATTCTCGCGAACGTGTGCGCGCGCTTGGAACGCGGCGGCCGCGTCATCTGCATCGACAACGTGATGCCGCCGCTCGGTGACACCTCGGACGTGCCGAGCAAGCTGCTCGACATCAACATGATGCTGCTATTGCCCGGCAAGGAACGGACCCGAGTCGAGTGGGAGGCGCTTTATCGCGGCGCCGGGCTGGCGATCACCGCGATGATCCCGGTCCCCGACGCCTTCAACATGTTCGTCATCGAAGGGCGCCGCGTTGCGGAGCACTGAGCGCGGGATACCGCGCTACGGAGTGTCCGGCAACTGCTCGAGCAGCCGGCCTTTCGCGCTGTCGGCAGGCACGAAGCGCTGCACGCGCTCGCCCTGGAACACTTCGCCCGTATAGACGTTGCCCTGCGAGTCGACGGCGATCATGTGCAGGCCGAAGAATTGCCCGCCGTTCTCGCCCATGCGGCCCATCTCGCCGACGAGGCGGCCGTCGGCGCGATTCAGGAACCAGATGCGATTGTTCGTGAGATCGGAGACATAGAGGAGCCGCTGTTCTTCGTCCGGCGAGAACGCGATCCCACCCGTCGACCCGCCGATGCCCGTGCTTGGCGCGACAACCCACTCGGCGACGAAACTGCCGTCCTTGCGCGTGACGTGGATGCGGTTCGCGTTGCGATCGGCCGCGTAGACGAAACCGTCGCGCGAGACGTTGATCGTGAGATGCCCGACGAAATCGCGCGGCATCGAGCCGTTCGGCGTGTAGCGGTGGTCCGCATCGTCGATGCTGATTTCCTCGAGCCGCCTGCCGTAAGCACCCCAGCCGCGTTTGAACGCGAGCGTGTCGAGCGCGAACACGAGCACGCGGCCGCCGAGGTAGCTGTCCGCGACGTAGACCTCGTTGTCGGCTTCGACGATGCGGATCTCCTCGATCTGCCCGACGATCATTGGCAGCGAAGGCGGGTACTTCGCGCGGAACGCGGCACGCCGCGCCGCCTGCGCTTCGACCGCCGCGGGATCCGGCGGCGGCTGCGGCAGAAACCCCGCGACGGGACCTCGGCCGCCTTGGCCGGGTTTGCGGCTAGCGGGCTGAAGGCCGACCGGCCCGCCGTCCTCGCGCTCCGGTGCTCGCGCGATCTCGGCCACGACCTCGCCGCTGCGCGGATCGTACTTGCGCACCGTATCCTGGCCGAGATACACGAAGCCGTCGCTGTCGACGTCCATGCCGTGGCCTTGCGGCGCATCGAACGAGCCGATGACGCGGCCCGCGCGGTCGAGGTGGATCATCGATGGCGCGCGCACGCAGCAGAGCGCGAGCGGCGGATCGAGCTCTGCATGCAGCTCGATGTTCGTCAGATCGTTGGGGCGGTTGTAGAGCCAGATGTTCTCGTCGCGGTCGAGCGCGAGACCCGTGACGCCGCCGAGCTTCCAGTTGTCCGGCAGGTCCTTCGGCCACGTCGGATCGAAGACAAGCTCCGGCGCGCGTTGTGCGTGCGCGCCGAGCGCAACCGCCACGAGCGCGGCCGCTGTCAAACGCCGTCGAACGATAGAGCGTCGAGGTGACATCGCCGCTCCATGCTAACGCAACGGCGCGAGTGCCGTGCCGCGAAACGGTCGCCCGCGCAGGCACTCCCTCAAGGCAAACGGCTAATCACGTCGTTGCCGGTCACGTTCCCGTCGAGCGACGGGAAGTTGCCGACGAAGGCGTTGCCGTTGGCGCCCGGCCCGATGAACAGCGACGCGCCCAGCGGCGCGAAGTTGCCGAGCCTGTTGAGCGCGAATAGGTTGTCGGTCTCGACGGAGACGATCGGGGAGGGCGGCAAGGCGGCAGGCGTCACGCCGACGACGATCGCGTAGGTGCCGCTGCCCTTGATGCGGTTGCGATAGACGATGTTGCCGTCGGCCATGCCGGGTGCGACGTTCGTCGGTCCCACCAAGATGAGCCCCGCCGTGCAGGGCGGCACGAGCCCCGCGCCCGTGAGCGCCGGCACGAGCGTGATCGTGTTGTCGCGGATCGTAGCGTCGCGGACGCTCAGCAGGCTGATGCCGCTGCCGGCGCCGGAGCCGTTCCCCATGGTGCACCCGGGCGCGATCGTATTCGCGAACGCGCCGGGCTGAATCCCGTTCCGCTCGATCGTGAGCTCGCTGACGCCGGTCGCGATAATGCCGCTGCCCGACCAATTCACGATCTTGTTGTCGGCGATCCGCACGCGCGCCGTGAACGGCTGGGCGGCTGGTACATTGTTCGGGAGCGCGCCCGTGAGCACGACGCCGCCGCTCACGCCGATCGTCGTGTCGTCCACCGTGTAGCCGCCGCCGTCGATGACGTTGTTCGAGATCTCGATGTCGCCGCCGATGGGCGCGAGCGCTGTCCCCATGACGATGCCTTCGCGGAACCGGTTGTTGAAGGCCGGGAACAAGAACGTGCGTACGCCGACGATGTTGACGCCGGAAATCTTGATGGAGCTCGTCGGGCCCGCGCCGAGAATCGAGATGGCGGTGAACTGCGGCTGCTCGAACCGCAGGTTCTCGATGCTGAACAGCGTCGGCCGGGCGGTCTGCTTCGTCAGGGCCTGCGTGCCGTTGCGGATCGTCGCCTTCTTGCCGTGCTCGTCGTTCAAACCGACGATGTGGATCCCGGTCGTGACCGGGCTCGCGACGATCGTGACGGAGTTGACTGACGGCGGCACCGGCGCGCCGAAGTCGAACGTGCCCTGGAGGCATATGGTGAGGTCGCCGACGAAAGCTTGGTTGACGACGCTCTGCACGGCGGCCGCGTCGACGGCCGGATCGTTCTGGCCCGTGACGGTGACGGTGCAAGTGACCTGCGCACCGGCGCTCTGTGCGAACGCCGCCGCGAACACGGCGCTTGCCGCGCCAGCCCTGAGCCAATCGATCCTAGTCACGTGAGTCTCCTTCTACGGGCACGCTGCCCGCGCTTTCTGGTTGTTCTTGTCGCACGGACCGGATGCGGCCGGTCGTCGGAGAGGTAGGTGCGCCGGGCGTTGGTTGTTATTGGTTAGCCGGCGTACGGGGCCCCCGCACGGAAAAGTAGTCTCGGGCCCGATATGAGTCAAGCGTGGCGCGACGCACTATGTCGCATCGTCGGGCCGGCCCCACGCACTGCGTGCCGTCTTGCCGGTGAGTCGGCCTCCAGGGGCCGTGGTTCCTACCGCCAGCGAAACAGCTTCAGCGCCACGGGAAAGCACACGAGCAACCAAGCCGCGAGCACCCCGAGCTGCGGCGCGATCTGCGTCAGCGTCGCGCCCTGAAGCATCGTCGCCCGCAGGGCGTCGTTCAGCGCAGTGAGCGGCAGCGCTTTGATGATCGGCTGAACGAGCTCCGGAAACCGCTGCGAAGAGAAGAACACGCCGGACAGAATCCACATGGGTAACATCGTGAGATTCATGAGGCCAGACGCCGCCTCGATGGTTCGGGCGCGCGACGAGAGCAGCAGGCCGAGCGCGCCAAATGCGAGCGCGCCGAAAACACATGTCGCCGCCACGAGCACGAGCGATCCGCGCACCGGGACGCCGAACACCAAGACGGCGAACCCAAGAAACGCTCCGATCTCGACGACCAGCATCGCGAGCCGCGAGATCAGAAAGGACAGCAAGAAGTAGTGACGCGGCATCGGAGTTGCGATGAGCCGCTTCATCAGCTTGCGCCGCCGTGCGTCGACGATGGCGAAACCCATGCTCCAGATCGAGCCGCCCATCAGGTTCATGCCGAGCAGCCCCGGAATGAGAAAGTCGATATAGCGCGATCCCGCCTCGCGCATCAACTGGTCCTCCGCAGCCACAGGGTTCGTGCGCCCGGCGCTCTGTTGGACTGCGATGTCAGCCCGCATGCGCGCGTCGCGCCCTTCAGGATTCGTGTCGTCGTAGTGGTAGAGGACGGAGCCGCCCGCAGGACGCTCGACGAGCAATGCGACTTTCCCCTCGCGCAACGCGCGAAGGCCGTCGTCGACCGTAGGGAACGACTCTACGCTGAGCGCTGGCGCGTTCTCGAACGCCGTGAGGTCCGTTCCGACGACGCCGACGGTGAGGATTTCGGCCGGAGCGTTGCGGAACGCGAGGCCGAGGCCGGCCGCGAGCAGCAGCGGAAACCCGAAGACCCAGAACAGCGCTTCCGGTTCGCGTATGAACTCGCGGAACCGCACGAGCGTCAGTTGAACGAGCGGGTGGTCACTCATCGCGCAGATGGCGCCCCGTCAGCGTGACGAAGACGTCCTCCAACGTGGCCGAGTGCGTCCGCAGCTCCGTGAGCGGGATGTCGCGACGCACGAGCTCGGCCAGCAACAAAGGCACTGCACGGTGGAGCGCCGTCACTTGCATTCGCACGACGCCGTCGTCGGCCCGCACGTCGCGGACGCCCTCGATGGCGCGCAGATCGTCAAGGTTCAATCGCTGCGCTGCACCATCGGCCGAGAACTCCACGACGTGCTCCACGCCGATCGACGCGACAAGCTCGCGCGGCGACCCGAGCGCGATGATCTTACCGTGGTCCATGATCGCCACTCGCTCGCAGAGCCGTTCCGCTTCGTCCATGTAGTGCGTCGTCAACACGATCGTTCGGCCGGCGCGTTTGAAGTCTTCGATGAGGTCCCATAGCTGGCGGCGCGCTTGCGGATCGAGCCCCGTCGTCGGCTCATCGAGAAACAGGAGCTCCGGCTCGCCGACCAGCGCACAGGCCAGCGCGAGCCGCTGCTTCTGACCGCCGGAGAGCGTGCCGACGCGCGAGCGCCGTTTCTCCTCGAGCTGCACGAGCGCGATGACGTGCTCGGGCGTCGGGCCTTTGTCAAAGAAGCTGCGGAACAAACGCACCGTCTCCTCGACCGTGAGCCGGTCGGACAGCTGCGTCTCTTGGAGCTGAATGCCGAGCCGCTGCTTCAATGCGCGCGCGTCGGTCTCCCACCGCATCCCGAGCAACTCGACGTCGCCCGAGTCTCGCGCCGTGAGGCCTTCGCAGATCTCGATCGTCGTGGTCTTGCCGGCGCCGTTGGGCCCGAGCAGCCCGAAACACTCGCCGGCGCGTACCTCGAGATCGAGGTCGCTCACCGCAACGACGTCCTTGTAGACCTTGCGTAAGGCGCGGACGCGCAGTACCGCTTCCGTCATAGATCAGGAGCCGGGTGCACTGTGAATTTCAGGGAAAAACAAGTCGCGCCACGAGTCCGGCCGGTTCTCGATCGAGCCGATCGTACTGCATGAACTCCGCGTACTTCTCGGTGTTCTCGGGCGTCGTCGTGAAGCGGATGTCGGGGTCGCGCAGGACCTCGACGAGCTCGTCGACCGAGAAGCCGGCCGCCGATTCCGCGGCGAACAGGATCTCGGCGGCAGCTCGCGGGTCGCTGCGGATCATCTCGTTGGCTTCCTCGAGCGCGGCGAGCACGGCCGCGTACGCAGCCGGATTCGCCTCGCGGAACCGCGCCGTCGTCGACAGCATCGTGAACGTCGTCGCGCCGCCCATGATGTCGTCGGTGTTCAGCAGCGTGCGCACGCGTGCGTCCTTGATCTCGCGCTGGTGGAACGGCGGTGAGGTGAAGTGCGCGTTGATCTGATTCGCCGCCCGCGAGCAGGGCGATCAGCGCGTCGGCATGCGTCATCGTCACGGTGTAGCGATCGAAGCGGAACGCCTCCGCCGCGCCATAGTGCTCGGCCGCATACATCTGCATGTTGATCGACGGGATCGAGACCTTGACGGCCGTGACGGCGATCTTGTCCGTCGCCGTCGAGATCGTCGATCGACTCGAGCGCCGGATTCGTCGTGTTCAAGTACATCGGCAGCGACGACATCGCGGCGACGCCGCGCACGTCGGCCGAGCCGCGCGTGCGGTCCCAGAGCGTGATGAATGCCGGCGGGCCTGCGGCGATGAAATCGACGGAGCCCGACAGCAGCGCGTCGTTCATGACGGCTGGGCCGCCGAGCTCGATCCAGCGCACCGTGAGGTCCGCGAGCCCCGCCGCGCTCGCGTGCTTCTCGATGAGCCGACGGTCGCGCATCACGAACAGCGGCAGGAAGCCGACGCCGCCGGCGCCGAGCGGAATGCGAATCTTCGGTCGCGCTGCTCGACGCCTGCCCGCCGCAACCCGCCACGACGGCGAGCGTGGCCGCGATCAATGCGAGCCCGGCGCTGCGGCGGGAGGCGCGCATGCTTCAGTGCGTCGTACGTCCGGACCGCAGCGTGCTCGCGGCGCGCGGGACCGTGGCGCGAGCGAGTTCGCCGGCGTCGGTGAGCGCGTCGATGCGCCAGCATTGCTCGACGACGGCGTCGACCTGATGGCGCGGCAGCGCGAGCACGGCCTGGTCGACGAACTTCTCGGTCAACTGCTCGTTACTGAGCGGCCGATGCACGTTGCCGAGCGATTGCTCGACGAACTTCGTCAGCGTCTCGCCGTTGCGCAGCACGACCTCGATGTGGACCTGGTCTTCCGTGATCGTGTCGTCGCCGACAGCCGTCGTGACGGCGCGCACGCGCTGCAGAGCCGGGTCCGCGACGGCCTCGTCGGTGAACTCCTGCGATGCCGCCTTTGCCGCGGATCAGCCCGATCGCGGCGGCGTGATAGATCGAGTACTTGCTCTCGAGCGCGCGCTTCAAATCGCTCTTGTTGCAAAGATCGAGCACGAGCGGCGCGACGCGCAGCCGCACGCCGGCGATCGAATCCGGCGACGGGATGGAACTCGCGGTGTAGCTGGCTACAGCCGTCGATCGTCGGATGCACGACCAGGCCGCAGGCGTAGGGCTTGTAGGCGTTGTCGCGAAGCTCGAAGTCCTTGCCGAGGCCTGCGGTGACCTTGTCGAGATCGTATTGCGCGGCCGTCACCGCGGCGAACCCGCGCGGCCCTTCGAGCGCGCGCTCGCCGGCCGTGAAATCCGCCCGCCCGAGCAACGCGGCCGTGTAGCCGTTCTGCGCCGCGCGACCCGGTTGGAACGACTTCGCCATCGAGCCGAACATCTCGCGGATGCCGGCCGCCTGCGTCGCGGCGAGGCCGAACGCCCAGACCATCTGCTTCGTCGTGAGGCCGAGCAGCTTGCCGATCGCCTGCTGCGGCGCCGAACACGCCCGTCGTCGACGTGATGTGCCAGCCCGCCGTGTAGTGGGCGGGGTAGACTGCGTTGCCGATCCGTGATTCGACCTCGAACCCGAGGATGAACGCGTGCACGAAGTCGCGGCCCGAAATCGGATTTGCGCTCGCATACGCGAACAGCGCCGACGCGACGGGCACACTCGGGTGGATGTAGTTCTTCGGCAGCGTGTCGTCGTACTCGTGCACGTGCGAGCCGATGCCGTTCAAGAGTGCCGCATGCAGCGCGTCGAAGCGTTCGGCGCGGCCGAGCACGCACGCCGTGGCGTTGCCCGAGAACGGCGCGAGCGTCTTGATCGCGACGTCGAGCGCGGGCTCGACGGCTGCCGCCGAGCGCGCACCCCAAGTAGTTGACGATGGCGCGTTTTGCTTCGTCACGAACGTCGCGCGGGATCGCCTCGTAAGTGCTGTGTGTGACGTACTCGGCGAGCGCTTCGGTGACGGACATTCAGAGCTCCAATTCGGCTGACAAGAACGACGTGCGGCTCGAGGGTTATCCGAGCGACGATTAATTCACGAAACGGACGCAGTAGATCGGCGGCAAGTAATTGCTGACGTTCTGCCACCGATCTCCTTGGCTCTCGCTGACGAAGAGATTGCCGGTGGTGCTGCCGAACGCGAGTGTAGCGCCATCGGCATCGATGTCGAGCCCGTGCCGGTAGACGAGGTCGTAGGCATGCTGCTGCGGCAAGCCTTCACGTAGCACCTCGAAGCTCTCGCCGCCGTCACGCGTCCGCGAGACGACGAGCGCGCCGTCGACGGGGAAACGCCACTGGTCTTTTTTGCCCGGCACGAACCACGCGGTTCGAGGCTCGTCGGGATGCACGACGACGGGGAAGCCGAACACCGACGGCTGCGCGGACGTGATCTCCGTGCACGTGAGCCCGCCGTCGGTGCTGCGGAAGATGCCGTTGTGGTGCTGAATCCAGATGTGATCCGGGGCCGTCGCACATTGCACGACGCGATGCGCGTCCTGGCCGCGGCGCTCGTATGCTTGATCGGGTGGCGCGTAGTCGGCGCGCATGCCCTGGCCTTTGCAGTCCCACGATGTGCCGCCGTCCGTGCTGAGCCAGAGCCCGCCGCAGGAGACGCCGATGCGCACGATGTCGGGGGTGCGCGGGTCGACGAGAACCGAGTGGATGCCGGGATAGTCGGCGCCGCCGCCGATCCAGAACTTACGGTCCGGATGCTTCCAGAGGCTCTCGACGAGCCGCCAGCTGTCGCCGCCGTCGCGCGAGTGGAACAGGCCGCCCGGAATCGTGCCGCACCAGAGCTCGCCGTCGCGCTGCGAAGCTTCGAGCGACCAGACCTTCATGACGTTCCAGGGGATCGGCGTGTTGCGCATCGGGTCGACGTCGACGACGTCGTCGGGCTTCGGCGGGTACGGCCGGCACGGGCCGCTCTTCCCACGTGGCGCCGCCGTCGCGCGAGCGCTTCATCTTGACGCCGAAGTGACCCATGTCCTGCGCGGCGTGTAGCGTGCCGTCGCGCTCGCCGAGCACCATCGTCACCGGGTCCCCGAGTAGCTCGGCGCGCTCGATGCGCCAGTCGCGGCCGCGGCGACCGAGGATGAAGACTCCCTTTCGTGTCCCGACGAGTAGCTTGCGAGCCATCGCTCATCCTCCTGAAAGAGCCTGAAAAACATAGACTTCGCTGTTCTTATTGACGCGATCAGTGAGCTTCCGGCGGTCTTTGATGTTGCGGCCGTCGACGAGCACTTTGACGTGATGCCGGACCTCGCCCTGGTCGTCGAGCACGTAGCCGCGCACGCCGGGCCAGGTCTCGAAATAGCGCTCGAGCAGCTCGGCCACGGTGCCGGCCTCGAGCGCGGCCGACGGGCACTCGGTGTGCCGTGTGAGGTTCTGGGTGAAGTGCAGCTGGGCCACGACCGTAGCTGCTCAGGCTGCGGAGCGCGCCAGCACCTGGTACGGCGAGAGCTCCGGGATCCGACAGTTCGCGAGCGGGATCAGGCCGGTGGTCACGAGCGCGTGCTGCCCCGTCAGCACCGAGTGGCTGATGCCGTCCGTGAACACCATCCAGGCCGACATCGGCGGGAAATGAATCTCCTGATACCCATCAGGATTGTCGCGGAAGCTTGGGTTTTCCTTCATGAAATTGTGGATGCGGCGCATCGATCGATCGTACGGGCTCGAGTCGATGACCCGCGCGAGCGGGTACAGCTTGCCGACCGCGCCGATGAGGCCGCTGTACAGCTTATCGAGCGGGCCTTTGTCGATGGCCACGCGCGGCTTGCCGCCCTTCGCCGCATCCCAGAGCCCGGGGTGCCGGCGCATGACTGCGCCGAAGCTGCCTTTTGTGCCCCAGACACGGTCGCGCGTCGGATGGATGTTGACGAAGAAGCGGAAGATGCGCGCGCCGTTCGTCGCGCCATAGGCGCCCGCGTCGATGTGGACGAGCTCGTTGCTCGAGCGCGGCGGGAGCTTGCGGCCTAGCTCCTCGATCGAGCGGAAGCTCGTCGTGCCGAGCGTCCAGCCCGGCACGAAGTCGGGGCACGCGCGGCGCAGAAACGTTTCGACGCGCTGGCCGTGCCCCCGCAGTATTTCTTTCATCCGGGTCTTGACCTCGGGAGCCGCCTCGAACCGAGGAATCGAATCGGATTCAGGGTGATAGCTGATGTTCTTCACTTGTAGCTCACGCGGCAGACCCTCGCGCATGAACTGCAAATCCGCGTCGGCCGGAAGCTCGACGGGGCATTGGTCGAAGTAGACGACCTCGCCGCGCTCCATCGCGTCCTCGATCTCGCCGGGGCCGGCACCTACGAAGCTCTTTAGCTGATAGTGGTCCATGGGCTCACCCTCCACGTCGATATCAACGAACGGGCGATATGCCGCGCTCGGCGAACGCGACGTCTAGTTTAGCCACGACGTCGGCCACCGTAATCAGGCTCATCGCGGCCGGGTCGCGGACCCGTTGGCCCCAGCGCAGCGTCTCGATGGGGCGGCCGAACTCGTTGGCCACGGCCTCGGGGTACCTGTCCACGACGAGGTGCTGGCTGAAGTACGGCCCCGTGCGGTGGCGATTCGAGGTCGCGTACAGGCCGACGACCGGGGTACCCACGGCCGTTGCCATATGTGCGGGGCCGGAGTCCGGGCACAGCACGACGCTCGCGCGCGCGAGAATCGCGAGCAATTGCTTCAGCGTCGTCTTGCCGATGAGGTTCTGGGTCTGAAAGCGGGCGGCGGCCGCGATGTCGCGGCCATAGCTCTGCTCGATCGGCGTATTGCCGCCCGTCACGAGCACGTGCGCGCCGTAACGCGTCGCCGCGTAGTCGGCGATCTCGGCGTACCAGTCGGCGCGCCAATTGCGGTAGTTGCGGAATCGTTGGCCGGTGCACGGGCTGATCACGAGCGTGCGAGTGCCCTTCGCGAACACCGGCGCGATGGCCGCCAGGTCGGCGGCGCCGATCGGGATATCCCACCGCGGGGTCGCCGGGCGCTGCACGCCGATGAGCTCCGCGAACTCGAACAGGCCGTCCATGACGTGCCGCTCGCGCCGTGTTGGCAGCTTCG
Source organism: uncultured Gammaproteobacteria bacterium (assembly GCA_963714705.1). Classification (GTDB taxonomy): domain Bacteria; phylum Pseudomonadota; class Gammaproteobacteria; order Steroidobacterales; family Rariloculaceae; genus FEN-1219. Next base: position 36,101 of record CAVQPJ010000010.1, on the reverse strand, counting down.
TGTTCGTGAACAGCCATTGCTGATCGCGCGCGCGCGCGCGGTCGAACCCGATGCGCAGCGGCGCACGCACGAGCGTGCTCACGATGTTCGCGCGCGTGGACGCATGCATGTGCAGCAGCGCATCGAACTGACGGCCCCCGAGCGCGCGATGAACCGCCGCGTAGCCGCGCAGCCCTTGCGCCTTGTCGAGGACGACGAATTCGACGCCCTCGAGCCCTGCAAGCAGCGAATGCTCCGTCTTGGCCGACGATCCAGGTGAGCTTCGTGGCCGGCCAGGCGTCCTGGATCGCGCGCACGACGGGCACCGTGTGGCAGGTGTCGCCGATCGCGGAGAGCCGGACGATACAGAGCGACTCGGGCGGTTGAGCGAAAGGCAGCGGCATTGCGGTGGTGGCGCGATCCCAAGGGCAAGCCATCGTACACGATCGATTCTCGTCGCCGGCGACCTCGGCCCGCGTTGCGATTGCGCGCGGCGCGGCGTCCCGGTATCTATGGGGCACCTCCTTGGATCGGGCCCTCATGACGAACGACTTTGCCGAGATTCGCGATGCGGTGGCACGGCTCTGTGCTGATTTTCCGGGACGCTACTGGCGCGACAAGGACCGTGCTCGCGAGTATCCGACGGAGTTCGTCGAGGCCCTGTCGGCCGCCGGCTATTTGGCCGTGCTGATTCCCGAGGAGTACGGCGGGTCGGGGCTTGGGCTAGGCGCCGCGAGCGCCGTGCTCGAGGAGATCCACAAGAGCGGCTGCAACGGCGCGGCGTGTCACGCGCAGATGTACACGATGGGCACGCTGCTCAAACATGGCGGCGACGCGCAGAAGCGCGAGTACCTGCCGAAGATCGCAGCCGGCACGCTGCGGCTTCAAGCGTTCGGCGTCACCGAGCCGACGAGCGGAACCGACACCACGCGTATTCGCACGGCGGCGGTGCGCGACGGCGACGTCTATCGCGTCAATGGCCAGAAGGTGTTCATCTCGCGGACCGAGCACTCGGACTTGATGCTGCTGCTCGCGCGTACGACGCCGCGCGACCAGGTCGACAAGCCGACGGATGGGATGTCCGTGTTCATCGTCGACTTGCGCGAGTCAGTGGGTCGCGGGCTCACGATCAAGCCGCTCGCGACGATGATGAATCATGCGACGACGGAGCTCTTCTTCGACAACCTTGCCGTGCCAGCTGTGAATCTCGTCGGCGCCGAAGGCAAGGGTTTCGGCTACATCCTCGACAGCATGAATGCCGAGCGGATCTTGATCGCCTCGGAGTGCATCGGCGACGCGCGCTGGTTCGTCGCGAAGGCTGCGGCGTACGCCAAGGAGCGGCAGGTCTTCGGCCGGCTGATCGGCGAGAACCAGGGCGTCCAGTTCCCGATCGCCCGGTGCCACGTGCAAACCGAAGCGGCCGCGCTGATGGTCGCCAAGGCCGCGGCGTTGTTCGATGCGGGGGAGAAGTGCGGCGCCGAGGCCAACATGGCGAAGATGCTGGCAGCCGACGCCTCGAAGGAGGCGGCCGACGTCTGCATCCAGACCCACGGCGGCTACGGCTTTGCCGAGGAATACGATATCGAGCGCAAGTTCCGCGAGACGCGGCTCTACCAGGTGGCGCCGGTCTCGACGAACCTGATTCTCTCGTACGTCGCCACGCACGTGCTCGGCATGCCGAAGTCGTTCTGACCTGTTTCCCCGAGAAAATGAGACGACGCCGCACGCGCCGATCCGACGATTGCTCTTGCGCGCCGAGTAGAAGTTGCTCAGAGACGCCAGATAGCGATGATGCCGCCGGCCAACTGAACGACGGTCACGAAGAAGGAATTGACTACGTAGAGCAGCAGCGCAATCGAAACCGAAATCAGCCCCGCAGGTAATGCGCGGCGATCAGCGAGGTAGAAGCGCCGGATCGCCATTGCCAAGTACGCGAATTGATACGCGATGAGCCCGAGGATGACAGTCGTGGTCAGCCAGCCGATGGACATCAGCCCAAGGTTCATCCCGAGCACACCGAGCAGTGACCACAACAGCACGAAGCTGAAGTAGTGCATGCTGAAGACTAGATGCTCGACGAACAACGGCCGGCGGTGCCGGAATAGGCCGTAGAGAACAAGTGCAAGGAACACGACGACCGTGAACGACAACGGTGTCGCGAAGCCGGCGAGCCCACTCTTGAAGCGGTCGAGCACGCCCGCAGGTATGGCGTCGACCGGCCCGAGCCTCGCCTCGAGCATTCGTTCGAGGACGCCGAACTGGTCGACCCGAATCAGGATGTCCTCGATGGGGCTCTCGGCCGGCACGACGGACGGCGCCACGCTCAGGGACAAGGCGCCGATGGCCAGTCTGATGTTGAGACCCGTCGTCGTGCTCAACGCGTATACGATGATCGCGGTGATCAGGATTCGCACGGGATTGACGTAGAGCCGGCGCCGGCCCGCCGCATACTCGAGCGCGAGTGCGGCGGGCTTGAACATCAACAGGTACAGCGTGCGCCAAATCTTACCGTCGAGATTCACGAGCTCGTGCACGAGCGTCTGCATGACGAAGTGGCGCACCGTGAGCTTGCGCGGGTCGAGAGCTTCTTCGCCGCAGCGCGCGCAGTACGCTCCGGTGAGTACCGCACCGCAGCTCGCACAGGTTGCGGAGTGGTCGAGCGCGCTCACGATCGTGGTCGTGCCATAGCTGCGGGGATTCTATAACGATTCCGTTAACCCGGCGCCGCGCCTATCTCGGCACGTAGCGCATTGTTGAGATACGCTTACGGCGTTCGACAGCGCGGATGGAGTACCTCCGATCTCACGCCCTGAGCGCACGTGGCTGACGCCGCTCGAGTTGGTCGTGCTTGGCGCGATCTGGGGCGCGTCCTTTCTGTTCATGCGCGTTGCCGCCAACGACTTCGGGGCGATCGCGCTCGTCGAAGTCCGTCTCGCGCTCGGCGCGCTCGTGTTGTTTCCGTTCCTTTGGAATGCGCGGTCACAATTCCCTTCCAAGTTGTGGCCGAAGCTCGCGTTGATCGGTGCAATCAACTCGGCGCTGCCTTTCATCCTCTTCGCATGGGGTGCGCAGCGCGCGCCGGCGGGAATCGGCGCGATCGCCAATGCGATGACGGTCCCCTTCACGGCTCTCATTGCGTTCTTGTTCTTCGGCGAGCGGATCGGGGTGTGGCGATCGATCGCGCTGGCGGTCGGATTCACGGGCGTCGTCGTGCTCGCGAGCGATCGCACCGCGGGCGTCAACGTCGCCTGGGCCGCAGCAGCAGGAACGACGGCCTCGCTGCTTTATGGCATCGGGATCAATCTCGCGCGCCGTCACCTCACGGGCCTGCCGCCCGCCGCGCTTGCGAGCGCGACGCTCGGTTGCGCCGCGCTGCTCACTCTGCCTTTCGCAGTCGCACAACGGCCGCGGACAGCGATTCCGCTCGAATCCTGGGCTTCGGCGGCCGCGCTCGGTGTGCTGTGCACGGGCCTCGCGTTCGTCGCCTACTACCGCTTGATCGCGCGCATCGGCGCGAGCCGCACGTCGACCGTGACCTACCTGATCCCGTTGTTCGGCGTCGTCTGGGCCTGGTTGATCCTCGGTGAAGCGGTGACCTCGAGCATGGCCGTGGCGGGAGCGATGATCCTTGGCAGCGTCGCGCTCGCGCAGCGCGCGGCAAAGCCATAGCCAAGCTGCGCGATCCTTCGTTACCCCGCCGTTCGCGCCTCGGTCAGCTCGCGTAGCGAATTGCTGACCGGCGTGAGCCCGCCGGCGCGGGGGCCAACCGCTACGGATTGTCGCTGACGCTGCGGCCTGCTACGTTGGCCCTGTTCGGGGGAGGACTCGGCATGGCGAAGAAGAACGAGACCGGGCACGACGATCCCAATCACTCCGAAGCGAACGGAGTCAGCCGCCGCGACTTGCTCAAGTCCGGCGCCGCCGTCGGCCTGACGGCCGCCGCGTTGGCGGGTTGCACCGAGGGGCAAGACGGCGCGGCCGGCGCCGCGTGGGACTACGACGTCGACGTGGTCGTTGCCGGCGGAGGCTGCGCGGGACTCACGGCCGCCATCCGGGCGCGCGATCTCGGCGCCAGCGTCCTCGTCGTCGACCAGAACTTCGACCTCGGCGGCCGCATGCTGCACAGCGGCTCGTTCGTCTCGCTCGGCGGCGGCGATCCGCTGCAGCTTCGCGATAAGAAGGGCGAGAGCGATAGGGAGGGGTTCGTAACGAGCCCGCCCGTCGAGTCGCCCGAGGAGCTCGACGACAGCGTCGAGCTCTTGTTCACGGACATCACCGATTGGTCGATCTTGAACCGCCGCGGCGAGACGCCGTACCGCTACAACGAGCGCGAGCTCGTGCGCGCGTGGGCCGAGAACTGCGGCGCGACGCGCCAGTTCCTCATGGACAACTACGTGCGCTTCGGCCGCATCAACGGCACGCACGAAGGCGGCGGCATGTCGCGCGCGCGCGGCGCCGTTTGTTTCTTGATGCTCGGCGACAAGACGGATATCAAGGCCGGCACGGTCACGGCCGAGGACGCCGGCGTCGCGGATCGCGAGCGCACGAGCCCGTTCGCGCCCGTGCAGATGAACATCGCGAGCCGCTTCGTGCAGCAAGGGGCCGTCTCGAACGGCGCCGCATTGTCGCGCTCGCTCGAGTTCTCGGCGCGCGAGAAGGGCGTGCAGTTCATGCTGTTCCGCAAGTTCACGGAGCTCGTGCGCGAGCAGCCGTCCGCCGGCCGGATCGTCGGCATCGAGGCCGAGTATTCGCCGCGCATGCATCCCGACACTGGCGAGCTGATGCGCAGCTTCTGGCAGAACGGCAACGTCGCAGAGACGCGCGAGAAAATCCGCATCCGCGCGCGCAAGGGCGTCGTCCTCGCGAGCGGTGGGCACGCCGGTAACCCGCAAGTGCGCAGCATGTTCTATCCCGCCATGCGCGAGCCCGCGTTCCCGACGAGCGGCCTCGCTCTGCAAGGCCCGAACGGACAGGACGCGAGCGCGCTGATGGCCGCGTTGAAGGTCGGCGCCAACTTGGCCGGCATGCAGCAGAACTTGGGCTCTGCGGCGACGTTCCACCTTTCCACGCGGCTCGGTACGCGCGACGCGTACACGGACATGATGCCGGGGCACCCGACGTTCGGCTTCCGCGGCTCGGCCGGCGTCAACGTCGGGACGGCGGGCTTCGAGGAGTTCATCGCGGTCAATCAAGTCGGCAAGCGCTTCTTCAATGAGGTGCGGCTGCCGCGGCGCGGCGGAGGAGGCCAGTTCCCGGGCGGCGGTGTTGCGCCGCACGCCGGCATCGAGCACAGGCCGACCGATTGGCGCAACTGCCGCAGCGAGTGGGTGAAGCAGATGTACACCTACGACCACGGCTGCGACGCCGCGCTCGCGATCAACGAAGGCTCGCAACCGCCGCATTACTACTCGGGGCCGCTGTGGGCCATCTTCGATCAGGACGCTGTCGAGCGCGCCGAGTGGGAGCTGCGCTTCCCGTACGTCGCCGACAACGGCTATTACTTCAAGGCCGACACGATCGAGGACTTGACTGCGAAGATCGAAAAGGGGCACGAGTTCCAGCGCGTGCCGCTGAAGCATCTCGCCGCCACCGTCGTGAAGTGGAACGGCTACGTTGACGCCGGCAAGGATCCGGATTTCGAGCGCGAGGCCGAAGCGCCGATGCATCGCATCGCGCGGCCGCCGTTCCACGCCCTCGCGATCATGGTGATCTGGCACGACTCGTACGGCGGCTTGCGCGTCAACGGCAAGCATCAGGTCGTCGACATGCGCGGCGAGGTCATCCCGGGTTTGTACGCAGGCGGCGAGGCCGTCGGCGGATTCCAGAAGCACGGGCTCGGCAAGGGGCACGTCCACGGCTTCATCGCGGGCACGAACGCGGCCGCGGAGCCGTCGGCTTGAGCGGCGCATGGAGCCGCACGCGACTCGCATAGTCGTCTGGGACGTTCCGTCCGCCGTCGAGTGCGGCGCGGCGTTCAAGCTCAAGGTCGGCGTCAAGTGCGCCGTCGAATGCGGAGCAGCAGCGCGGCGCGTCGAGATCCGGGACGAGCGGGGCAACCCCGTCGCCGCCGCCACCGTCGGCGACGTGCCCTTCGCCGGCACGGCGGCGCTCTACTTTGCGGAGCTCGAGCTGCGCGCGCCGGCTATCGAAGGCTTGCACGGCTGGGAAGCGCGTGTTGCCGAGGTCGTCGATGTTGCGACAGGGCTTGCGACGCACACGGCCGCGGCGGCCTCCGTCGCAATCCGCGCCGTGCCGCAACCGGACTGCCTGCTCCGTGTCGTTGCAGTCGACGCTCGAAGCCGAGCTCCGGTGCCGGGCGCGAAGGTCGTCATTCATCCGTACCGCGCGCTGACGAACGCGGAGGGCGTCGCGGAGTTCAGGGTGCCGAAAGGTGTGTACCGGCTGTTCGTGTCCGGCCGCGAGCGCTTTCCGTTCCGCAGCGACGGCGAGATCGACGCCGACGTCACGATCCAAGCCGAGCTCGACGAGGACCTCGGACCGAGCGACGCCGAGCTTTGGTCCTGATCGGCCGTTCGTACGCGCGACCGCTCTGCGCCGCAACGCTGCTCATTGCGTCCGGCGCGCTCGGGCAGACCGCGAACCAAACGGTCTCGATCCGCGACGGCGTGTTCACGGCCGAGCAGGTGCGCCGCGGCCAGGCTGCGTACACGGGTCCGTGCGACCGATGCCACGGCTACAAGCTAGACGGCGCGTCTGACGACCCGGACATGCTGCCGGCGCCGCCCGTCGCCGGTCCGAAGTTCCTGCGCGAGTGGAACGGCCGCACGCTCGCGTCGCTTTTCGAGTACGTGCGCGCGACGATGCCGTCGAACAATCCCGGCTACTTGAGCGACGCCGAAGTCGCGGACATCGTCGCGTACATGCTTTCCGTCAGCGGCATGCCGGCCGGCGACGACGCCCTACCGCCGGGACTCGAAGCGCTTGCCAACGTCGTAATCGTGTCGCAGTCTCCGTGAGACAAGGAGAGGAGGCATCAATGGACAAGATCAACCCGCTTTTCACCGCAACCGCAACGGCGAGCGGAGGGCGCAACGGCAGAACCGAATCCGACGACGGCATCGTGAAGGCCGATCTGTCGGTGCCCAAGGCCATGGGCGGACCCGGAAAGCCCGGTACGGCGACGCCGGAGCATCTGTTCGCGGCCGGCTATGCCGCCTGCTTCGGCGGCGCGCTCGACTTCGTCGGCAAGCAGCACAAGAAGGATGCGGCGAAGGCGAAGGTCACGTGCTCCGTCTCGATCGGGCCGCGCGACGGCGGCGGTTTCGGCCTCTCGGTCAAGATGCGCGTCGAGGATAAGTCGCTGCCGCAGGCCGACCTTACGGCGCTCGTGCGCGAAGCGCACGAGAAGATCTGCCCGTACTCGCACGCGACGCGCGGCAACGTCAACGTGCAGCTCGAGGTCGTCGGCGCTTCCTGAACTAGGCTGGCCGGGCGCGCTCAGGGCGCGTGCGCGTCGAGACCGTGGTCGCGCAGGAAATTCGACAACAGGTCCGCGACCGCGACGTTGTTGAGATCCGCGAACGGGATGTGCGTGTTGCCCGTGAGGCCGGCTTCCGGCAGCAGCAGTAGCTCCGCGTCGCCGCCGTGCGCGTTGACGAGCTCGACGAAGCGCCGCGACTCCTCCACGGTCGGCCGGTAGCGATCCGACTTGTCCGTGTTGTCGCCCCAGACCATTTGCATGGGGATCCGCGTGAGCTTGAGGAACTCCGCGAGCGGCACTTCGACGGGCCCGAACGGTCCCGGCTCCGTTCCCGGGCCTTCGCCTTCGGGGTAGACGTAGCCGACGTTCTCGTACGCGACGATGCCGACGATCTTGTCGCTCTTCATCGCCGTCAGCAGCGCGCGCAGGCCGCCGGCCGAGTTCGTCAGCGCGACGGTCGGGCCGATCTTGTCGGCGAGCACGGCCGCGGCGTCGGTCTCGAGCTGCGCATTCTCGATCGTGTCGAACTCCTGGTAGCGGGCACGCATCGCGAGGTTCCAAGCCTCGGCGTCGTCCTTGGGAAACTGCACGCCGTCGAACCAATTCGGATACTCGACGCCGAAGCGCCACGCCGCGAAGTTGGCTTGATCGCGACCCGCTCCGGGCTCATACGTCGTGGCGACGCAGCCCCAGTTCGCGCGGCCGACGCGCGGGCCGTCCCAGAGATACACGGGAAAACCGCGCCGCAGGAAGATGCTCTGAAACCCTTCGCCGCCGTCCCAGCGGTTCTGCCACGCGACGGCGCTCGCGCTATGCCACATCAAGAGGTTCACGGCGCGCGGCTCGACGGGAATCTGGTACTCGACGACGCCGTGATCGCAATGCAGCGACGACGCGGCGGGATCGCCGAGCACCTTGCCGCCGATCGCGAACGCGCCTTGCTGTCGTATTTGGATCGCCGAGGCGTCGGTGCTCGTGCCGCCGCAACCTGCAGCGAGCGCGGCGAAGGACAGAACGAACGCGGCGAGGGCGCGAACAGGGTTGTTCTTTTTCATGCGCGGATCATACCGGCCGCGAGCCCGGCCGGCACGCGCGGCGAGCGCGATCAGCGCCTCGATCGGCGTCGGTCTACTCGGGCAATCCCAGTTGTCTCAGCGCGCCAGCCAACGATGTCATTCGCTCCGCGGAGGTGATGTTGCCCGAGACCAGTCCGCTGACCGTGAAGTCCGGCTGGAGCTCGAGCAGAACGCTGGCCGCAGCTCTTGCTTCGTCCGTCCGACCTAAGTTGTGCAAGGCTGCCGCCTGCAGGTAGCGCGGCACGCTGAACCGCGGGTTCGCGGCCGACGCACGGCTTGCGGCGCTTGCAGCCTCGATGAAATTCCCGGCGAAGAAGTGGGCATAGGCGAGCCCGACGTACGGCAGATAGATCAACGGATCGTAGGGACCGAGCCGGACTCCCATCTTGGCGTGCTCGATAGCCGTCGCGTAGTCGCCCATCCAGGCGCGAACGACCGAGCTGAAGCCGAACGCGAGCGCCGAAGAGGGGCTGAGCGCGAGCGAGCGGTCGAGCGCTTCGAGCGCCGTGTCGTAGTCCCGTTCGATGACAGCGACGACGAAGCCGCCGAGCGCCAGCGCCACCGCGTCATCGCCGCCGGTTTCGATCGCCGCACGAGCGTGGCGGCGCGCCGCCTCTCGCGTACTCGCATGCAGACCCCCACGCAGGTAGCGCTGTTCGTGGCACCAGGCGATGAACCCGTGCGCGACTGCATAGTTCGGCTCCAGCCGGATCGCCTCATTCAGCAGCTCGAGCGCCTTGTCCGCGTCTTGCGGCATGGCCGCCGTGGCGAACGGCAGTGCGCGCAGATAGAGATCATAGGCGTCCAGGCTGTCGGGACGCTTGCGCCGCGCCCGCTCGATTTCGGCTTTGCGGAGGGTCGGCTCGACGGCGCTGACGACGTTCATCGTCATCTCATCCTGCAGCGCGAAGATGTCCGCGAGGGTACCTTCATAGCGGTCTGCCCAGACGTTCGCGGCGGTGGCCGTCGCTATCAGCTGGCCGGTCACTCGCACCTGATTGCCGGAACGGCGCACGCTGCCTTCGAGCAGGTAGCGCACCCCGAGCTCCCGGCCGACGGTCTTCACGTCGATCGGCTTGCCCTTGTAGATGAATGTCGAATTTCGCGAGATGACGAACAGCCACTTGATGCGCGAGAGCCCGGTGATGATTTCCTCGACCATCCCGTCGGCGAAGTACTCCTGCTCCGGGTCGCCGCCCAGGTTGTTGAACGGCAGCACTGCGATCGACGGGCGGTTCGAGGGTGTGTGTAGCGGCGGCTCTGTCGAATCCGACTCGCTGACATCTCCCACGAAGCGGATACCCCTGCGGGCAGCGGTGCGAATTAGGCACTGAGCCTCGCCGCTGTCGCCGATGACCTTGCGCGCGGCGTTGATTCGGCTGGTCAGGGTGGACTCCGAGACGATCCGCCCGCCCCATACGGCGTTCAACAGGTCCTCCTTGGGGACGACTCGCGCGCGGTTGCGGATGAGGTAGACCAGGAGGTCGAACACCTGCGGTTCCAATGCAACCGGCTCGCCGCTGCGGCGCAGCTCACGTCGCGCCACGTCCAGCAGACAGTCGGCAAAGCGAAACTGCATCTCGAAGCTCCCGCGGCCATTCTCAACGAACAATCACGCGCTTCTCAAGGTCGCCTCAAAGACTTGCGGCCGCTGACTCGGCATCGTCGCGTCATCTGCAACGCAAAGGAGACTGACACATGCGAATCGATGAGATCGATCCGGCCCGGACTGCCATGATCGTTGTGGATATGCAGAACGACTTCGTGGCTTCCGGTGCGCCGATGGAGACACCCGCTGCGCGGGCAATGGTGCCCAGGCTCACCGAAGCTTTGAAGGTCTGTCGCGACAGCGGGATCCGTGTGATCTACACGGCGCACGTGCATCGCCGCGACGGCAGCGATATGGGCTTGCTCAACATGCACCCGCCGGTCGCGAGTCGCGCGGCCTTGGTGGACGGCACCCTGGGTGTGGACATCTACCCGGATCTCGCGCCCGCGCCCGGCGAGCACGTGATCAAGAAGCATCGCTACAGTGCCTTTTTCGGCACCGACCTCGACATCGTGCTGCGCGAGTGGCGTGTGGATACGGTGATCATCTGTGGAACCACGACCGAGAACTGCTGCTTGTCGACGGCTCGCGATGCGATGTTCCACAACTACCGCGTGGTGTTCCTTTCGGACGCGACGGCGACCTACGACTATCCGGATTGCGGCTTCGGAGCTATGGCGAATGCCGACGTGCACCGCGCCACGCTAGTCATACTCGCGGCGTCCACGGCGCATGTGATGCCGGTGACACAGCTGCGCGCCCGGCTTGTGCGCGTTGTCACGGCAGTGGCCGCAGCCGCGTCACAGTGATGTCCCTCGCCGCCGACGGGTTCACCCTGAGCTTGCGCAGGAGGCTGGAGGCTGCCGTGGGCGCTGCCAAGCCCAGCCATCCGGGCCTTGGATCTCGGAGAGCAGCGAGAGAACCTTGAGGTTCGGATCTCGCATTGCGTGCCCTGTGATCGTCACCCGATCGCCGGTCTTCAGCGTTTCGGTTGCGATGCCCTCGCGTTCGAGCTGTATGAGGTTGTACCACTCGATTCGGTAGTCATCGACGTCTTGCGTGCGCAGAGAGATCACGATGTGCGGGTTGGCCCACTGGACGCTGTTGATCACGCCCTCGAGCGTCGTCGGCTTGCAGCTATCGAACATCCCGTAGCTGTGGTGAGCGTGTGCCGGCAGCAGAACGGAGCAAAGGGCGAAGGCCGCGAAGCGGATGGCGGTGCGTGTCGTCGTCATGGAGCCTCCCGGGGATGTCGTCTATCGCACGTGTTGTCACGGCAGCGGCCGTAGCCGCGTCGCCGTAATGTCCGTCGTCGCAGAAGGGCTCACCGCGAGCTCGCCTGCGTACCGCTCGCCGTTCGCGCTCTCGACGACGTACTCGATGCGCAGCGGCTCGCTGCGCAAGACCTCGACGACCCGAACGTCGGCGGAATCGGGCAGCGGCAGCGGAAGCTCCTGCGGCGTGTACGCGCCGAGCAGCTCGACGACGAGCTCGGCATGGCCGCCGTTCGCCGCGCGAATCAGCGTGGCCAATGCGTTGCCCGCCGGTGTCGCGGGCAAGCCGGGGACCGATCTATTTTCCGCGCGCTTCGCCCCCCGCAGGGGCAGATCTATTTGCGCGGAAAATAGATCTGTCCCCTCTGGTAGGCGCTCGACGACGGCGGCCACCGCCGTCGCGGTGCCCGTCGCGGCGAGCGCCGCGATCAGCGCGACATCGCGCGCTCGCAGGCGCAGGGGTTCGCCGAGCAAGCGCAAGCGTTGCACGTCCAGACTCCCGGTACCGACGGTCGCCACGAGCTGCGCCGGCGCCGGCGCCGTTGTGGCGAGCAGCAGCGAGGCGAGCTCCGTCCTGTAGCTCGTCTTGCCGAACCGCACGGCGCAGCGGTGGTCGCACATCGACTCGAGCATCAGCACTGCCTGGCGTGCGAGGTACGCGACGAGCGGGTTCCACCAGTACGCGCGCCGCACGGCCGCTATGGCGAAAAGCCACGACGGATCGCGGGCGCGGACGTGCCACATCTCGTGCGTGAGGACGAGCGTGCGGTGCGTTCCCAAGTGCCGGTCGCCGAGCCAGATCGTCGGCCGCAGCATTCCCGAGGCGGCCGCGACCGCGCTCCGCTCGACGACACGAATTTCGGCCGCGACGTCCGCGAGCTCGCGCGGCAGCAAGGCGCGCAAATCTTCGGCCGGCCGGCTGCGGGCGCGCCAAGTGCGCAGACAGTGCCGCAGCCCGACGCAATCGCGGACGAATAGCACGAGGCCGACGAGGAACGCGGCGGCGACGGCGTAGCCGAGCGCCGCGCCGATGTCGAAGCTCGACACCGCGGGCAGCGGCGCAAGGGCGCCGGCGGCGTCGAGCCATTCGACGAGCGGGGCCGCGGCCGCCGTTGACGACGGCAGCGCGATACGAATTGCGCCCCACGGCACGACCCAGGCGGCGAGCCCCGCCATGGCGATCGCGAACCGCACTCGAGGCGGAGTGCGCGGCAGCAGCACGAGACAGCAAGTTGCGAGGCCGCTCAGGCAGAGCGCCGTCAGGAGTGTCTCGCCGAGGGCGCTCACTTCTTGCTCCGCTCGGCTTCGGCGACGAGCTGGCGCAAGTACTCGAGCTCTTCGCCGCTCAGCTTTTCATCTTGGAGCAGCTGCGCGAACAAGGGCCGCAAATCGTTGCCGAACAGCCTGCGCAGGAACGCCTTGACGAGCGGCTTGCGGACGCGCTCGCGCTTGACGACGGGTGCGTAGAAGATGGTGCGCCCTTGCGTCGAGACGCGCTCGATCGCGCCTTTTTGCTCGAGCCGGTCGATGATGGTCTTGACCGTGGAATACGCGACGCCGCGTTCGCCGCCGATGCGCTCGTGCAGCTCCGGCGCCGACAATTTTCGGTCGGCCCAGAAGTGGGCCATCACGTCGAGCTCGAAGTCCGAAAGGCGGATGGACATGGCGACGCCTGTAGAGATCTATATCTACGAGTGTAGCGATAGATCGACGGACGTCAACTAAAGTTTTCTTCGGCCACCTCGCGCCATTCGCCGGGCGCCAAGCCCGCGAGGCCGACGTTACCCACCGCTACGCGCACGAGGCGCAAAGTCGGGAAGCCCACGCGGGCCGTCATGCGCCGGACCTGGCGATTCTTGCCTTCGCGCAGCGTGAGCTCGATCCAGGCCGTCGGAATCTTCGCGCGATAGCGGATCGGCGGGTCGCGCGGCCAAAGGCCTGGGGGCTCGTCGATGCGCCGGGCGCCGGCCGGCTTCGTGACGAAGTCGCCGAGATCGACGCCGGCGCGCAACGCCGCGATCGCCTCGTCGGTCGGCAAGCCCTCGACCTGGGCCCAGTACGTCTTCGCAAGCTTGTGGCGCGGGTTCGCGATGCGTGCTTGCAACGCGCCGTCGTCGGTCAGCAGCAGCAGGCCCTCGCTGTCGGTGTCGAGCCGCCCGGCCGGGTAGACGTCCTGAATCGGCACGTAGTCGGCGAGCGTGCGCTTGCCCGGCTCGGGACTGAACTTCGAGATGACGCCGAACGGCTTGTTGAGCGCAATCAGCACCGCGGTTACTCGGCGAGGCAGTGTGCGATGAGGTCCGGCGCAACCGTCGTCTTCGGAACCGCGGGCGAGCGACGCACGCGGCGGCGGCCGGAGCGGCGCGCGCCGGAGCGCGGCGGCTCGAACCAGGCGCGTACGTCGGCGTCGAGGCCCACGCCGTGCATGTAGTTATAGAGTGCCTTGCGGAGGCCGGCGCCGAGGAAGTCGTGGTCGGTGCCGACGGGATCGACGAACGCGACGTCGTTATGCGCGAAGGTGACCTTCGGCGGCGGATCGAGCGTGATGCCGTAGCGCGCCGGGTCGAGGCCGATCGGCGAGTGCGCAGTCGCGCTGAAGCGGTGCCAGTACGCGGACTGGAGGCAGCCCGCCTCGAACAGTTGCCGCACGCGCTCGAGCGCGTCGACGGTCTCCTGCGCGGTCTCGGTCGGGAAGCCGTACATCAGATACGCGTGCACCATGATGCCGGCGTCAGTGAACGCGCGCGTGACGCGCGCGACTTGCGCGACCGTGACGCCTTTCTTCATGAGCTCGAGCAGCCGGTCCGATGCGACCTCGAGACCGCCGCTGACGGCGACGCAGCCCGATTGCGCGAGCAGCCTGCAGAGCTCCGGCGTGAACGTCTTCTCGAACCGGATGTTGCCCCACCACGTGATGCTCAACCGCTCGTCGAGCAGCCGCTTCGCCAGAGCGCGCATGCCGGCCGGCGGCGCCGCTTCGTCGACCAGGTGAAACCCGGTCTGGCCGGTCTCGGCGATCAGCGCGCGAATGCGGCCGAGGACGACGTCCGTCGAAGGACGGTCGTAGTGGCCGATGTAGTCCAGCGACACGTCGCAGAAGCTGCACTTCTTCCAGTAGCAGCCATGCGCGAGCGTGATCTTGTTCCAGCGGCCGTCCGACCAGAGCCGGTGCATCGGGTTCAGCATCTCGAGCACCGACACGTAGTCGGCGAGCGGCAAGCCGTCGTAGGTCGGCGTGCCTGTGTCCCGGGCCGGGAAGTCGTGCTGCGTCGCGTCGGTCTCGAGCACGACGGCGTCGCCCTTGCGGACGTACGTGCGCACGAGCGGCGCCCGCTGACCCTTGAGCCGCGCCAGCAAGTTCAAGAGCGGCCGCTCGCCGTCGTCGAGCGTCACGTAGTCGAAGTAGTCGAAGACGCGCGGCTCGCGCAGCGCGCGCAGCTCGGTGTTGACCCAGCCGCCGCCGAGCACGAGTTTCGCCTCGGGCGCCGCGGCGCGTACGACGCGGGCCATGCGGAACGCGCCATAGACGTTGCCGGGGAAGGGCGCCGACATGCCGACGACGTCGGGGCGGTACCGTGCGACGAGCTCGCGCGTGAGCTCGTCGAGCGCCTCGTCGACGAGCGTCGGCTCCCCGGTCAGCGCGGCTTCGAGCGGCTCGAACGTCGGCGCGCTCGCGGCGAGTCGCTCGCCATAGCGCGCGAGCTCGAAGCGCGTGTCGATGCCGTCGCGCCAAGCGTCCGCGAGGTCGTCGACGTAGAGGCTCGCAAGGTAGCGCGCTTGATCCGTCGTGCCGAGCGCGCCGAACGCGGCCCCGAGCGGGTCGTCCCCGGCCGCGTCCGCTTCGGCGAGTTGCGCGAAGCGCGGCCCTTCGGGAAGGAAGTCGCGGCCGGCGATGCGCAGCGCGAGGCTCGGGTCGCGCCCCTGCAGGAATCGGATGGCGGGCTCGACGGTCGCGGTGTAGCGCGGCGCGTGCGCGAGCAGCTGCGCGATCGACGGCGGCATCGGCGGCCCGCGCCGCGCGCGGCGGGCACGGCGGCCGAGCACGGCGGCCATGCGCTCGACCCAGGGCTCCGAGTACAACCGCAGGAACAATGCGAGCGACGCATCGGCCTGGCTCACCGTGAGCCCGAGATCTCCGGCGTGAGCGCGCAAGAACCCGGTCAAGTACGCCGTCGCCGGGTACGGCGTGTTCAGCTGGGTCATCGGCGGGGTCAGCAGCAGGACGCGCATGCGGCGTGAGGGTAGCCCAGTTTCTTGCGCCAAGTCAGCGTTTGAAAACGCCGCGGCGCGGCCGTAACGTGGAGCTCGTGACTACAGGGAAGGGAACGACGATGCGATCGACGGTTCGGCGCAGTGCCGCCGCCCTTGTTGCTCTTTGGTCGCTTGGCCTTTGGCCGGCCGCGGCTCACCACGGCGGCGACGTCGAATGGGCTGATACGCCCGTAGGCCCGATCACGGGCACGGCCACGAAGTTCGCGTTTCAATTCCCGCACGTGTTCTTCGAGATGAACGTCGCCGCGGACGGCGGCACCGAGCCGTGGAGCATCACGACGCGGTGGACGCCGACGATTCTGCGAGACCATGGCTGGAGCCGCGAGTCGATCAAGGCCGGAGACAAGGTCACGGTCACCTATTTGCCGCACGTCGATAAGCCGCGCGTCGGGCAAATGGTCACGATCGAAGTCAACGGCCGCGCGCTGCCGCTGTCGTTCTGATGCGCACGCTCGTCAGCGTTGCAGTCGGCTTGCTCGTCGCGGCGGCGGCTGCGGCGCAGCCGCGCTTCGACGCGCGCGACTTCTCGGGCCACTGGGACCGAAGCTCGCCGCTCGAGTCGTTCGCGAATACGCCGGGCGGCACGCGCGCGAACGAACTGCCCGGCGCGCGCGAGGCGCCGTTCACGCCGGCTGGGCCGCGCGGCCTTCGATGCGAACAAGCCCGGTTACGGTCCGCGCCGCGCGATGCAGCGCAACGATCCGATGGGACGATGCGAGCCGCTCGGCCTCGTGCGCAACCTCGTCGCGGAGATCGTCGCGCCGCATGCGACGTTCGAGATCGTGCAGACGCCGACGCGGATCTTGCAAATCTTCGAGTACCGCCACGACTGGCGCGAAGTTTGGCTCGACGGCCGCGCGCTGCCGGCCGGCGGCGACCTGTATCCGAAGTGGAACGGCTTCTCGGTCGGCCGCTTCGACGGCGACGAGCTCGTCGTCGAGTCCGCGGGCTTCGACGCCCGCAGCTGGCTCGACAAGCTCGGCTATCCGCACTCGGAGAACATGCGCGTCGAGGAGCGCTACCGCCGCGTCGACGCGACCACGCTCGAGCTCGTCATCACCGTCACGGATCCCGAGTACTACACCGAGCCGTGGCGCAGCGACGCCAAGCGCTTCACGCTGAATACCGGCAAGACACGGCGCTTCGACGAGCAGATCTACTGCATTCCTGCCGAGGAGATGACGTACCAAGATCTCGTCGGCACCGGCAACGTCATCGACTGACAAGTCCGACGGCGGCCCAACGCGCGTAGGCCACCGGCTCGATTAGGTCGTACCTACGTTTCTTGATTCTAAAGTGCCGTGTGGCGGAAAGGGTGTCTGCACGAGTGTCCCTCCAGCGATCGTCAGGTCGGGGGACGAGTTTCGTCATATGGTCCGAAAAAGGGACGATATCGTCCGGAAAAAGGATGATCGATGCCGGATCGTCCGGGAGACTGACGATCGTTGGACGGGGTAGTGTGTACGCGACCCGGTCTGGTGCGGGGCAAACTAGTCGAGGTGCTCGCCCGGGAACGGGAAGACGCGGAACTCGCAGATCTTGCCGCCGCGCAGCTTGTAGAAACCGCAGAAGCGCGTCTTCACGCGCTGGCCCGCGAACTCGTCCTTCGTCATGGGTCGTCGGCCGCTAGGCGGGCACGTAGTCGGGGTATTCGTGCGACCAGCGTGCCTCACGGACGAGACGCTCGACGTCGTCGTGCGCGACGTCGGCCACGCCGTCCTGGATTGCTTGATGCGCGACGGCGACTGCGATCTCGAACGAGACCGCGCGCAGCCGCGACACGGCAGGGAACAGGAGGCCGGCCGCGCGCTCCTCGCTCGTGACTTGCTTTGCGAGCGCTTCCGAGGCGACTTTCGTCATCGAGTCCGTGATCCTTCGGGCGTTCGCCGCGATCGCGGCAAGCCCAAGACCCGGGAAGATGAACACGTTGTTGCCTTGGCCGACGGGATACACGCGCCCGCCGCGCTCGACGCTCGGGAACGGGCTGCCGGTCGCGACGAGAGCGCGGCAATCGGTCCACGCATACAAGTCGGCCGGTGTCGCTTCGGAGATCGAGCTCGGGTTCGACGACGGGAAGATCACGGGGCGCTCGACGTGCGTTGCCATCTCGCGGACGATCCTCTCGTTGAACGCGCGCGCCACGCCCGACAGGCCGATCAAGACCGTGGGGCGGTACTTGCGCACGACGTCGAGCAAAGTTCGCTGCGCCGGCTCCGCGAGCCCCATGGCCGCGGCTCGCCCGGTAGACCAAGCGAGCGCGTGCTTGTAGTCATCCATCGGCCGGCCGTCGTCGACGAGCAGCCCGCCGCGGTCGAGCACGGCAATGATCTCGTTTTGCTTCTCGCCCGTAACGCCTTCGTCGACGAGCTGCGCCTTGATTTGCCGCGTCACGCCGAGGCCCGCCGCGCCGGCGCCGAAAACGACGATACGCTGCGCGGCCAGCCGCTCGTGCTTGACCGTCAGCGCGCTGTTGAGCCCGGCCATCACGACTGCGCCCGTGCCTTGGATGTCGTCGTTGAACGAAGGCAGGACGCTCGAGTAGCGATCGAGGATCGTCAGCGCATTGTCCTTGCGGAAGTCCTCCCATTGCACGAGCGCGCGCGGCATCACCGCGCGCACCGCGGCGACGAACTCGTCGACGAGGGCGTGGTACTCCGCTCCGCGGATGCGCCGCGTCGGCCAGCCGAGATACTGATCGTCGGCCAGCAGCTCCTCGTTGTCGGTGCCGAAGTCGAGGCTTACGGGGATCGCTTTCGCCGGATCGATGCCGGCGGCCGCCGTGTACAGCGCGAGCTTGCCCTGCGAGATCGCCATGCCGCCCGCGCCCTGGTCGCCGATACCGAGAATCGACTCGTTGTCGGTGACGACGAGCAACCGGATCTCGCGCTCGCCGACGATGCTGCGCAGCACGCCTTCCATGCGGCCCTTCATGTCCGGCGTGATCCAGATGCCGCCGCCGCCCTGAAATACCTGGCTGAAGCGCTGCACGGCCGCGCCGACGGTCGGCGTGTAGACGATCGGCATGAGCTCTTCGAGGTGATCGGCGAGCACCCTGTAGTAAAGGTGCACGTTGCGATTCAGCAGCGCGTTCAGCATCACGTATTTCTGCAAGTCATCAGGCGCGCTGCGCAATTGCTGGTAGATGCGCTCGGCCTGCTGGGTCTGGTTCTTCGCGCGGACTGGCAGTAGGCCCTCGAGGCCGAATGCTTGCCGCTCGCCGACCGGAAAGCCCGTCCCCTTGTTCAGCGATGGATTGCGGATCAGCGCCGTGCCGCGCGCCGGGATCCTCGAGTTGCGAGGCGTGGATCTTCTATCGCCGGAAGACGACATCTGTTCAGCGCCTCGCGGCGGCCGGATGCACGCCGGCGACGTTCATGCGAATGCGGTACACGTGCTCGCACGCCGTGATGTAGAGCGTGCGGCTGTCGCGGTCGCCGAACGCGACGTTCGTCGCGCAGACTTGCGCTCGCGGCTCGCCGGCCGGCACCGGCAGCTCGAGGACGCCGAGACGCACGCCGTTGGGAGACGTGATTCGCACTTCGCCGGCGCCTGCGCCATTCGTCGTGTACAGGTTGCCGAGCACGTCGACTTTCATGCCGTCGCTGCCTTCGCCGGCGATGAACACCGTGCGGTTGCGCAGCGTACCGTCGGGGGCAAGCTCGTAACGCAGGATGTTTTGGACGCCCGTGTTCATGTAGAGGTAGCGCTCGTCGGGCGACAGTGCGATGCCGTTGGGCCAGCCGCCGGGATTGTCGGCGTCGCTATACAGCAGGGTAGTCTCGCCGCCGCGGATCAGGTAGACGCCGCTGAAATCGAGCTCGGAATCGGGATTCGCGAGCCCGTCGCGGATGCCCCAAACGCTGTCCGTGAGGTAGATCGAGCCGTTGGAGTGCACGGTGAGATCGTTCGGGCCGTTGAAGCGGCGGCCGTCGTAGCGGTCGGCGACGACGGTGCGTGTGCCGTCGCGCTCGAGCCGCATCACGGTGCGGTCGTTCGCGGCGAGATACAGCAGGCGCCCCTCGGCGTCGAGAGACAACCCGTTCGGGCCGATCAAAAGCACCGCCATGCGGCCGCGGCGGGTTTGGAAACCGGCCTTCGCGACCTCGTTGCCGCTGTAGCCGCTGCGATCGAGATAGACGGTGATCGGCTCGCCGGGCGCCCAGCGATAGATGACGTTCGAGATCAGGTCGCTGAACAGTAGAAACCCGTCGTCTGCATCCGGTACCCAGACGGGACCCTCGGTGAGGCCGAAGCGGTCGCCGATGAGCTCGAGGCGGGCGTCGCTCGACACGAGCTCGTCGAGCTTCGGGTCCGCGCGAACGACGCGGAACGGCCGCGGCATCGGGTCGGCCGGTTGCGCGAGGAGCGGCGCCGAGGCGATCACCGTCGCGATCGCGATCAATTGCGCGGTAAGCGTGCGCATGACCCGTGTACTGGGGGCGACTAGGTCGCGGAGCACGGCACGGGGTTGCGCTTGCTGCCGTCCGGCTCGCGCTTGAACTGCAGCGTCCGAACGAAGTGGCCCGTCAGATAACGGGGATCCGCGACGAACGTCTGGATGACGAGGTATTGGCTGCCGTCATCTTCGACGATGAGGGTGTAGTACTCCGTCATGAACGCGTTCTCGCTGAACGGCACGCCGTTCTTGCGCAGATAACCAGGGCGAAGATTCGTCGTATCGACTTTCAGGCTGCCCGCGCGCTTGATTTGACCGAGCGACGTGGGGCCGGGATAGAACTGCTCCGTCGTCCCCGACAGCTGCCAAGACGCCGTCGACCACCCTTGCCAGCTGCGCGCACCTTGCGGCTCGGCTTGACCGAAGCGAAACAGGCGCGTCTGCATTCCTGTGTCGATGTCGAGCTTCAAGGTGTTGTCGTCTTGCCAGGAGATCTCGACGCGGCTCGGCAACCGCATGATCGCGGGAGCCGCGTAGCCCTTGCACTGCTCGCCGGCCGCCTCGTCGCGCGCGGGATCCCACGCTTCGGCGAGCCGGCGGCCTTCGGCGTTCAACGGGACGTACGACACGTCGCCTTTCGCTGGCGTGATCATCCGATAGACCCAGTCGTCCGTGATCAGCGAGACCCAGTGGCCCGTGATCTCGAACGGCGCAGCGGCTCGCGCCGTCGTCGGCTCCGCCGCAGGCGCGCCGCGCCGAGGCTGCGCGTCGGACGCCATGACGAACGCTGCGCTCGCGGTGAAGCCGAGGGTCAAGACCAGCGAAAATCGCAGTGCACGGTTCATGTGGATCTCTGCCGACTCGGTGCGGGTTCGTGCCCGAAAAGGGGACCGCCCGAAAAGGGGACAGATTTATTTTCGCAGAAAATAAATCTGTCCCCTTTTCGTCCCCTTTTCGACCTCAATCGAAAGTCTCGCCTTGGAAGCCCCAGCCGAATCCATCCGACGGCCGCAGCAAGCTGCGCATGCGGACGCGGTGATCGATCGCGTTGCGGCCCGGGTTGCCCGTGATGACGACCTTGTCGCCTGGTTTCAGCGATTCGCGCGTGACGCCCTGTCCCGTCAACGCTCCGGCGCCGCCCCATTCGACGCCCCAGCGCTGCATCTCGCCGTTCTCGTCGGGCGCCATCACGTGCACCCACGCGTGCGGATTGCGGAACATGAACTGCACGAGCTCGCCTTCGATCTTGACCGTCTTGCTCTCGTCGTAGGTCGCGGTGAACGAGTGATGCGCGGAGGCGGTTAGCCCCGACATCAACCCGCCCGCGGCGACGAGGATGACCCATTTGCCTTTCACGACTGACCTCCGAATGAAACTCAAGAATTGTCCTTCAGGCTGCGATAGACGGCTTCGATGAACATCTTCGTCGTCCACGGGCCGGTTTTCGAGCCGAAGCGCGCTTCGTAGCCGAACGTCGGCTCGCGCTCGATGACCTGCTCGAGCGTCAGGCCCTCGTCGATCAGCGCTTTGACCTGATCGCGAATGATCGTGAGCATGTCGCGGTAGTAGCCGACGTCGGCCGAGTCGCCGAGCCGGCCGTGGCCCGGGATCACCATCGTGCCGCCTTCGGTGCGGAACTCCGGTATTGCGAGCTTCAGGATCGCGTTCAGGCCCGCCAGCACGCCGTTGATGCTGCCGCCGGCGTCGACGTCGATGATCGGGAACGAGTCCATGTTGAACAGGTCGCCGGCCGCGATGACGTCGGAGCCGCGGAAGAACACGAAGCTGTCGCCGTCGGTTGCCGCGTTCGGCACGTGGACGATCTGCACGCCTTCCTCGTTGAAGAACGTGCTGACCTTGTAGTCGGCCGTGAAGAACGTCTCGGTCGGCAATGCAGCGAACGGCATGTCCGCCTTCGACCATGCGGTTCAGCACGTTCTCGTGCGCGAGCACGGCGGCGCCGTCGGAAGAGTCCGCGATCGTGCCGGCCACGTTGCCGCCGGTGTACGTGACGCCGCTCGCGGCAAGCGCCTCGTTGCCGCCGATGCTGTGCGGCAGCGAGCTCGTGTTGATGATGTAGCGCACGGGTTTCGGCGGCGCGTGCGTGTTCACGGGGAAGCGCGACCGCGTCTCGGCGCCGCCGCGTTGCGGCTGCAAGACGTCGAGGAAGCCGAACGCGTTCAACTGCGCTTGCAGGTCTTTGATTGCGGCGACGACGCGCGGGCCCTTGTCGGCCGTCCCGGCGTTGACGAGCAGGACTCCGTCGGGCCCGACGGATGCCGCGATGTTGGTGCCCGCGCCGACGAGCATCCAGATGTTCTTGCGTACGGGCCACCAGTGCAGCTCGCTCGCGCTCTCGGCGCCGCGCTGCGCTGCGCGTTGCTGGGCGGCGGCGGGCGCCGAGCTCGCGAGCGCCATGGCGACGACGGCTAGTGAGCAGGCCGCGCGGCGGAGCAGGGACGACGGCTGGAGGTGCTGCGGCATCGTCACTCTCGTCCAGGCGCCCGGCGCGCGGTCGTGGCGTCCCAAGCGCGCGAGCTTCTCGCGATAGTCGGGGTACATCGTCTCGGCGCCGTCGAAGTACAGCTCGCGTGGTAGGCCGTAAAAGTCCGAGAAGCTGTAGATCTGATCGTTCTTGCCGGGCAGCCAACTCGGCACGTAGCCCTCGGGACGGACGACCTCGGTGACGATCGTGCACGGATACGGCGGCACCTGCTGCGCGAGGTTGAGCCGGTACTCGGTGCTGCGAATCAGCGGCTCCGTCAGAGTAGACGGGGTCGTACGCGACGATGACCCACGTCAGGTAATCCTCGTTCTGAAAGCGGCGGCGCATCAGGTACTCCGTCAGCGTCGCTTTGTCGCTCTGCGGCACGCCGTTGCGCCGGTAGTAGTCCTCTTTCATGTGCGTCGTCTTGACGCGCAAGCGATCGCCTTCCCACGTGCCCGTCGAGAAGCCGCCCCACGTATGCGCCGCGTACTCGGGCGGATGCGCCCGGCCGTCCATATAGATAGGAGTGTTCGTCGAGCGTAGCCACTCGGTCTGGAACGCGATGATCTGGCGCGAGGCGGGATCGATCTCCTTCCAGACGCGCAGGTTCGACGGTCCGCGCTTGATGTACGCGGCCGAATGCGGCCGACACTGCCATTCGGGCAGCGACTGGATCGAAGCGTCCCAAATTTCGGCACGGCGAATCGCCTCGCGAGACAGCGGGATGCCGACGTACTCGCCGAGATGCGGGTTGTCGATGTTGTCCTGCGATTGGACGACGGGCCACTCGCCGGAGAAGTCCATCTGCGCGCCGGCGGCGCCGCCAATGATGGCGACGAAGCTCGCGACTGCGAGCTGAAGCTGATGGATCGTTCGCATGACGTGCCCCCGCGGCGCTCGCGTTTGCCGCGCGCGCAATCATTATCCAATTCATGGTAGCCGCCGCACCATGGCCCATCAACGCCGCGACGCTTTCTTTAGATTTGCGAGTGGCGCGGGTTTCGCCGGGCATCGACGTCGAGGGGCCTTTCCGAGACCGTGTGCGCACAGGGATGTGCGCACACGAGCCGCAGGGACGCTCTTCCGGCGTGTCTCGGGAAGGCCCCTCGACGGCGGTGCCCGGCGAAACTTACGTGATCAGGCGTGAGTGGGACGCTGCCCACAGTCTGACAACGCGACCGAAGTGGGCAGAAATGTTTGCAATGGTTTCGCGAGAAGGGTATGGTGGCGGCCGCTCGCAAAGTACCAAATAAAAGCAGCCGTTCGTTCGGGGGACTGCAAACTGTGAGTCAGAGCTCGGCGGACTCCCTGCTTGGGGAAATCGAAGCGTTTTGTCGGCGTACCGGCATTGCCGAATCGACGTTCGGTCGGCAAGCGGTAAACGACGGCAAGCTCTGCGTCCGATTACGTAACGGCAAGGATGTCACGCTCGAGACCGCCGCGAAGATTCGCGGCTTCATCGAGGGTCAGCCGCTCGCCGTCACCTTGAACGGCGCCGCACATCCAGAGAGCAACAAAAAGGGAACGACCATGAGCGCCAACGTGAAGCGCAAAGCCTCTCCCAAAGCCCCCGCGACGGCCGACGGCTCAGCTGATCGGCCGTTTCGTTTTTACGACAACCGGCAGAAGTACCTGGCGTTCGTCAACACGACGAACGAGAAGTGGAAGGTCGCCGAGCGCGCCACGCGCGAGCTGGCGCTGCTGAAGCCGAATCCGCCCGCGCTGCGCCTGTTCGACGCCGGCATGGGCGATGCCACGGTGCTCTCGCACATCATGCGCGCGATGCACCGCCGCTTTCCGATCATGCCGTTCTTCATCGTCGGCAAGGAAATCAGCCTCGAGGACGTTCGGCTTTCGCTCGACAAGCTACCGGATCGCTTCATCGAGCACCCGGCCAGCGTCATCGTCATCACGAATCTCTACTATGCCGAGGCTCCGTGGCTGCGGCCGCGCGACGTCGTGCAGGCCGCGGCACTGAATTGGCGCGAAGTGGCGCTCGAGGGCGGGTCGTCCTCTGATTTCGGCGAGCAGTTGCGCGCGCTCGATCCGTTCCTCGTCGACGGCTGGCAGGTCAAGGCCAGCGAGAAGACGGGCAACCCGATGTACGTCCGCCCGTCGGTCATGGTCATCTACCGCAAGGACCACTCGTTCCTGCTCGACAACGTGATCCCGAAGCCGGGGCAGGTCGGCGGCAACTACGACCTCGTCGTCGCGTCGCAGCCGTGGCGCGCGCGCATGAGCGCGGAGTTCAAGGTCAAGAAGGTGCTCGGGCCGCTCGTGCGCAGCCTGGGGCCCGCGGGGCGCCTGCTGGCGGTGCAATCGTGCGGCAACGATCCGGCGCTCGAGATGGTCAACGAAATCTGGCCCGACGAGGAGCCGTTCAAGGTCAATCGGCACGAGCTCATCAAGGTGCTCCGCGACGAGCTCGGGCGCGAGGCGCGCGACTTCAACTTCGTCTCCGGGTCCGACGCGAAGTCGATCTTCCGCTACGAGATGCACACGCTACCGAGCGAGGTGCAGCAGAGCATCGGCACGTCGACGTTGTTCGCGGCCTGGAACGCAGCGAGCTACGTGGCGCAGATCGAGGACGAGCGCATCGAGAATGCGATGCGCGAAGGCGACCAGTACCTTCAGGGCACGGCGAAAGTGCTCAAGAAACACCGGGGCCTTTGGTTCAACGACGAGAGCTTCGTCGTGTCTCGCAAGCAGTGAGCCGCACGAGCGAGAGCACCATGACGAACGACGAGCTCAAAGCACACATCGCCGCATACTTGCGCGACTATTCGATCGAGATCACGCCGCATGACACGGGCAAGCTCGACGCGATCCGCGCGGAGTTGCAGCCGGGCACGTGCGTCTACGTCGCTCACCCGCCCGGGTGTGCCGATCGACGACATCGTGACTCTGGCGGGGCAAGTGCAGAAGCTCGGCCTCACGGCAACGCCGCACGTCATCGCGCGCAAGCTCGAGAGCCGCGACCAGCTCGAGCGCGCTCTTGCGCGCTGCCAGGAGCTCGGCATCCACAACGCCCTGTGCGTGGCCGGCGACATCACCGCCGAAAAGCCCGCCTACGACAGCAGCCTCGAAGTGCTGCAGACCGGCTTGTTCGAGAAGCACGGCTTCCGCGACGTCGGCGTCGCCGGCCACCCCGAGGGCAGCAAGGCCATCGGCGACGAGCGCGTCGAGCAGGCGCTGCGCGGCAAAGCCGAGTTCGCGAAGACGGCCGGCTTCAATCTCTATTTCGCGACGCAGTTCGGCTTCGAGCCGCAGCCGTTCATCGACTGGGAAGCCGAGACCGCGGCGAAGGGCATCCACCTGCCGATCCACGTCGGCATGCCGGGTCCGGCTTCGTTACGCCAGCTCGCGAAGTTCGCGATGCTTTGCGGCGTAGGCGCCTCCATGCGTATGCTTACGTCGCGCACGAGCGCGATGGCCAATCTCTTGAGCACGCAGGCGCCCGACGAGATGGTCACGGCGCTTGCGCGTCACAAGGGCGCGAACCCGCAGTCGCGGTTCAAGAAAGTTCACTTCTTCGCCTTCGGCGGTGTCGTCAAGACCGCGCGTTGGGCCAATGCTGTGATTTCTGGGCGGTTCGTCTTGAACAACCAGGCAACTGGTTTTCGCGTTGAAGACGTCAACTGAAGTTTTTTTGATTGACCGAAAACTAGGTAGGGAACTATGAGCAAGTCATATCTGTTTACGTCGGAGTCCGTGTCGGAAGGACATCCGGACAAGATGGCCGATCAGGTCTCGGACGCGATCCTCGACGCGATCCTGGCGCAAGAGCCGCGCAGCCGCGTCGCCTGCGAGACGATGACGAAGACCGGCATGGTGATTGTCGCCGGCGAGATCACGACGAACGCCGTGATCGAGGTCGAGCACATCGTGCGTCAAACCGTCCTCGAGATCGGTTACGACCACTCGGACAAGGGCTTCGACGGCAACACGTGCGCCGTGTTGAACGCCCTCGGCAAGCAGTCGCAGGACATCGCGCAGGGCGTCGACCGCAAGAGCCCCGAAGAGCAGGGCGCCGGCGACCAGGGCCTGATGTTCGGCTACGCGACGATCGAAACCGACAGCCTCATGCCGGCGCCGATCATCTACTCGCACCGCTTGGTCGAGAAGCAGGCCGAAGTGCGCAAGAACGGCAAGCTGCCGTGGCTGCGCCCGGACGCGAAGAGCCAGTGCACGTTCCGCTACGAGAACGACAAGCCCGTCGGCATCGACGCGGTCGTCCTCTCCACGCAGCACAGCCCGGACATCTCCCTGAAGGACCTCCAAGAGGCCATCATGGAAGAGGTCATCAAGCCGGTGCTGCCGGCGAAGTGGCTGGACAAGAAGACGCAGTACCACATCAACCCGACCGGCCGGTTCGTCATCGGCGGCCCGATGGGCGACTGCGGTCTGACGGGCCGCAAGATCATCGTCGACAGCTACGGCGGCTTCGCCCGTCACGGCGGCGGCGCGTTCTCCGGCAAGGACCCGTCGAAGGTCGACCGCTCGGCCGCGTATGCCGCGCGCTACGTCGCGAAGAACGTCGTGGCGGCCGGCCTCGCCGAGCGCTGCGAAGTGCAGGTGTCGTACGCGATCGGCGTCGCGAAGCCGACGTCCGTGACGGTCGAGACCTTCGGTACGAACAAGGTGCCCGAGGAGAAGATCATCGCGGCGGTCAACAAGAACTTCGATCTGCGGCCGTACGGCATCGTCAAGATGCTCGACCTCCTGAAGCCGATCTACAAGAAGACGGCGTCCTACGGCCACTTCGGCCGCGACGGGTTCAGCTGGGAGAAGACGGATCGCGCCGCGGCGCTCAAGGCCGACGCGAAATAGAACTGCACGTAAGGAACGGCGCCTCGCCGAGGCGAGGCGCCGTCATTTCACGAAACATAGGTGACGAAAGAATGTCGGCGTTAATTTGCGGCTCGGTGGCCTATGACAACATCATGGTCTTCGAGGATTCGTTCAAGAATCACATTCTCCCCGACAAGATCCACATCTTGAACGTCGCGTTCCTCGTGCCGAAGCTGCGCCGCGAGTTCGGCGGCTGCGCGACGAATATCGCCTACAACCTGAAGCTGCTCGGCGAAGAGCCGTTGCCGATGGCGACCGTCGGCCAGGACTACGAGCCGTACCGCAAGCGGCTCAAAGAGCTCGGCATCAAGCAGACCTACATTCGCCAGATCGACAACACGTTCACGGCGCAGGCGTTCATCACGACGGATCTGTCGTCGAACCAAATCATCGCGTTCCACCCCGGGGCGATGAACTTCTCCGAGAAGAACAAGGTCGGCGATGCCAAGAACGTGAAGATCGGCATGGTGTCGCCCGATGGCCGCACGGGCATGATCAAGCACTCCGAGCAGTTCAAGAAGAAGAAGATTCCGTTCATCTTCGATCCCGGCCAGGGCATGCCGATGTTCAACGGCGACGACCTGCGCAAATTCATCGAGCAGGCCACCTGGGTCACCGTCAACGACTACGAGTGGGAGCTCTTGAAGGACCGCACGGGTTGGACGGAGAAGGACATCACGAGCCGCGTCGACGCGCTGATCATTACGCTCGGCGGCAAGGGCTCCGAGATCCACACGAAGGACAAGACACTTACGATTCCGGCGGCGACGCCGAAGTCTGTGCAAGACCCGACGGGTTGCGGCGACGCGTATCGCGCCGGGCTGCTCTACGGGTTGCTGAACAAGCTCGACTGGGAAACCACGGGCCGCATCGCGAGCCTCATGGGCTCGATCAAGATCGAGCATCAGGGCCCGCAGAACCACAAGTTCACGCTCGAACAGTTCAAGAAACGTTACAAGGCCGCGTTCGGCCGAAAAATGCAGTAATAGGAGATTACAGATGGCTGCCGTCAAGAAGCCGCGCGCGAGCGCCGCGAACAACGACTACTACGTCAAGGACATCGGCTTGGCCGATTTCGGCCGCAAGGAGATCGAGCTCGCGGAGTTCGAGATGCCGGGCCTCATGTCGACGCGTGCGGAGTACGGCCCGAAGCAGCCGCTGAAGGGCGCGCGCATCACGGGCTCGTTGCACATGACGATTCAGACGGCGGTGCTGATCGAGACGCTGCAAGCGCTCGGCGCCAAGGTGCGCTGGGCCAGCTGCAATGTATTCTCGACGCAGGATCATGCGGCCGCGGCGATCGCCGTGCGCGGAACGCCGGTGTTCGCCTACAAGGGCGAGTCGCTCGAAGAATACTGGGACTACATCGACCGCACGCTCGATTGGGGCAACAGCGAAGGCCCGAACATGATCCTGGACGACGGCGGCGACGCAACGCTGTTCGTGCACTTGGGCTATGAGGCCACGAAGGATCCCTCGATCCTCGACAAGAAGCCCGGCAGCGAAGAGGAGCGCATCCTCTTGGCGCAGCTCAAGAAGTCGATGAAGAAGGACCCGAAGCGCTTCAAGGACATGCCCGGCGACATCCACGGCGTCTCCGAGGAGACGACGACGGGCGTGCATCGCCTCTATCAGATGCACAAGGCCGGTCGGCTCTTGTTCCCGGCGATCAACGTCAACGACTCGGTCACGAAGTCGAAGTTCGACAACCTCTACGGCTGCCGCCACTCGCTCGTCGACGCGATCAACCGCGCGACCGACGTCATGCTCGCCGGCAAGATCGCCGTCGTCGCGGGCTACGGCGACGTCGGCAAGGGCTCCGCGCAGTCGCTGCGCGCGCAGTCGGCGCGCGTGATCGTCACGGAGATCGACCCGATCTGCGCGCTGCAGGCGGCGATGGAAGGCTACACGGTCATGACGATGGACGAGGCCTGCAAGATCGGCGACGTGTTCGTCACGACGACGGGCTGCGTCGACGTCATCACCGAGAAGCACGTGAAGCAGATGAAGCACAACGCGATCGTCTGCAACATCGGCCACTTCGACAACGAGATCCAGGTCGACAAGCTCAAGAAGTACAAGTGGACCGAGATCAAGCCGCAGGTGCACCAAGTCCACATGCCGGGCGGCAAGAACATCATCCTGCTGGCCGAAGGCCGCCTCGTGAACCTGGGTTGCGCGACGGGCCATCCCGAGCTTCGTGATGTCGAACAGCTTCACGAACCAGACGCTGGCGCAGATCGAGCTGTACAAGAACACCAAGAAGTACCCGCTCGGCGTCTACGTGCTGCCGAAGCACCTCGACGAGAAGGTCGCGAGCCTGCACCTCGAGAAGATCGGCGTGAAGCTCGAGAAGCTCTCGAAGTCGCAAGCCGACTACCTCGGCGTGCCGGTCAGCGGCCCGTACAAGACCGATCACTATCGTTATTGATGGCGTGACCAATCCCGGCCGCAGAATCTGCGGCCGGGATTTTATTTCAGGCGGATCATTTAGAGCAGAAGCGGTGACCCAACCATGAAAGACGATCTAGCCATAGCGCGCGGCGTCAAGCTGCGCAAAGTCGTAGAGCTTGCCAAAGAGCGTCTCGGCATCGATGCCGACGACCTCGAGCCGTATGGCCACTACAAAGCGAAGCTGGCGGACTCGCTGATCGAGCGCGTGCAATCGCGGCCGGATGGCAAGCTGATTCTCGTCACCGCGATTTCGCCGACGCCCGCGGGCGAAGGCAAGACCACGACTACGGTCGGCCTCGGCGATGCGCTGAACGCGATCGGCAAGAAGGCCATGATCTGCGTGCGCGAGCCGTCGCTCGGCCCGTGCTTCGGCGTCAAGGGCGGCGGCGCCGGCGGCGGCCACTCGCAGGTCGCGCCGATGGAGGACATCAACCTCCATTTCACCGGCGACTTCCACGCCGTCAGCATCGCGCACAACTTGCTCGCGGCGCTCGTCGACAACCACATCTATTTCGGCAACACGCTCGGCTTCGACATTCGCCGGCCCGTGTGGCGCCGCGTGCTCGACATGAACGACCGCAGCTTGCGGCACATCGTCAACGGCCTCGGCGGCACGGCCAACGGTTTTCCGCGCGAGACGGGCTACGACATCGTCGCGGCGTCCGAGGTCATGGCCATCCTGTGCTTGTCGACGTCGCTCGACGACATGCGCAACCGCTTCAAACAGATCATCGTCGGCTACACGCGCGACAACAAACCGATTCGTGCCGAGGCGTTGAATGCGCAGGGCTCGATGACCGTGCTCATGAAGGAAGCGCTCAAGCCGAACCTCGTGCAGTCGCTCGAGCAGACGCCGACGCTCGTGCACGGCGGCCCGTTCGCGAACATCGCGCACGGCTGCAACTCCGTCATCGCGACCAAGACGGCGCTCAAGCTCGCCGACTACGTCGTCACGGAGGCCGGTTTCGGTGCCGACTTGGGTGCCGAGAAGTTCGTCGACATCAAGTGCCGCAAGTCGGGCCTGCGCCCGAGCGCCGCGGTGCTCGTCGGCACGGCGCGCGCGCTGAAGTACTCGGGCGGCGCGAAGATCGAGGACGTCAACAGCGAGCAAACGGAAGCGCTGATGAAGGGCATGGCGAACATGGATCGCCACGTCAACAACATCCGCGAGCACTACGGCTTGCCGGTGATCGTCGCGCTGAACCGATTCGGCAGCGACACCGACCGCGAGTTCGAGCTGATCAAGAAGCATCTCGGCGAGCAAGGCGTCGAAGCGATCGTCTGCGAGCACTTCGCGAAGGGCTCGAAGGGCGCGACCGAGCTCGCGAAGTCGATGGTCAAGCTCATCGACACGAAGCCGGGCTCGCTCAAGTTCGTCTACGAGGACGGCGACGAGCTCTGGAAGAAGATCGGCAAGGTCGCGAAGAGCATCTATCACGCGAGCGAAGTCGTCGCCGACACCGCCGTGCGCAAGAAGATCGAGAAGTTCCAAGAGGACGGCTTCGGCAATCTGCCGATCTGCATCGCGAAGACGCAGTACTCGTTCTCGACGGACCCGCAGCTGCGCGGCGCGCCGACGGGCCACGTGTTCAACGTGCGCGACGTCTACTTGAACGCCGGCGCCGGGTTCATGGTCGTGCTGTCGGGCGAGATCATGACGATGCCGGGCCTGCCGAAGAAGCCGGCGTCGGACAACATCGACATCGACGCCGACGGCAACATCGTCGGGCTGGCTTAAGGCGCGTTCGTTCCCACCTACCGCAACGCGGTGCGCTCCGGCTGGGGGCGCACCGCGTTTGCATTTGCCTCGTATTGCC
Organism: uncultured Gammaproteobacteria bacterium; assembly: GCA_963714705.1. Classification (GTDB taxonomy): domain Bacteria; phylum Pseudomonadota; class Gammaproteobacteria; order Steroidobacterales; family Rariloculaceae; genus FEN-1219. The sequence goes on along the minus strand of CAVQPJ010000010.1, from coordinate 4,504 downwards.
ACCCACACGTCCATATCGGCAGTGGCCCGCGGATAGCCGTGTGCGCAACGGCATATCCTCCGATGGCGTTCCCGTTCAGCAACGCCGTGCAACCGCGCCAGGTGGACCCGCGGCGGCGGCACCAGCGCCGCAAGACGCGCAGCGCTTTGCGTCCGACTTGGGCATGCTAATGTCGTCGTGCCATCGCGGAGGATCAGAGATGAGAATCGGTTCGTGTGTCATCGCGGGGCTGCTGACGGCAACGTCCGCTCTGGCCCACCACAGCAACTCGGCATTCGACGGCGACAAAGTCGTGGTGCTCACAGGTACGGTGAGTGAGTGGAAGTGGACGAACCCACACGTGTGGATTTTTCTGTCAGTTGACGACAGCAACGGCGGCAAGGTGCAGTGGGAGATCGAGGGCCGTACCCCCGGCCAGTTGGTCCGCGCGGGCTGGTCGAAGACAACCCTAAAAGTTGGCGAGACGGTGACTGTGGATTTCAGTCCGGCGAAGGACGGTACGCGCACCGGACTCCTCACGCGCGTCAGACGCGCCGACGGCAGCGTAGTCGGGGCGCCGCCGGCGGCTCAGTAATCACGGCTGAAGGAGAACATCATGTCGAAAGCGATTGTTGTGTTTTCTTCGGCGCTCCTGTGCCTGCTGCTCATAACGACGGCATCGCTTCGCGCGCAAGGGGCGTCCCCCGCCGGACTTCACGGGCGTGTACTCACCGATCAACCCGTTTGGCCAGGTGAGACGTGCCGCGCCGCCGCCCGCGGTGACAAGCGACGGGGCTTTGCCGCCGCCGCGACCCGTGTTGGTTCTCGATGGGCGGGAAGGCCGGCCCGAAAATGCGCCAAAGCTGACGCCGGAGTACCTGGCCAAATGGGAAGTCATTCGACAGTCGCGCATGGCCGGATCGGATGAGTTCGATCCGAACGCCAGGTGTCTCTCTGCCGGCATGCCCAACATGATGGGGATGACCTATGGCATGGAAGTTCAGCACACAAAAGACAAGATCACCATGTACGGTGAGCTGAACGACGTGTACCGCCGGATTTTTCTTGACGGCCGCCGGCCGTCGCAGAGAGTGCTCGATGATCCGACGTTCGCCGGCTATTCCACGGGGCACTGGGAAGGCGACACGCTCGTTGTGGAAACCGTGGCCATTCGCGAGGACGCGCTGTTCAACTATTTCTCGCCGCATAGCGATCAATTCACCGTGACCGAGCGCATTGGTTTATTTCGCCTGGCGTTCTCGAAGATCGGATCACGGCGACGGATCCAAAAGCGCTGCTCGAGCCCTTTACCTCGGTTCGTACGTACAGTAAGGCGTCCGCGCCGAACGACGAGTTGCGCGAGTTCTCGTGCGCAAGATGGGGGCCACGAAGTAGGCAGCCAATCAACGCGTCGCACGCCGGCGGACAACATCGACATCGACGCCGACGGGAACATCGTTGGGCTAGCTTAACGCTCGGTTCTACCTACCGCGACGCGGTGCGCTCCTGATGACGGGGCCTCGCTTGCACCGCCTGCGGCCGCTAGATCTCAAGCGGCCCGGTGCTGTCGCCGATGCTGTCGATCGGCGCGCCGATCTTGTGCAGCATCGCAAGCAGTCGGTTCGACATCGGCGTGCCCTCCGGGAAAGCGAGGTGGCGACCGCCTTCCAGCTGGCCCGCCGCGCCGCCGGCCAGCAGCACGGGCAACGGCGAGAAGTTGTGCTGATTGCCGTCGCTCAAGCTGCTGCCGTAAAGGATCATCGCGTGGTCAAGCAGCGTGCCGTCGCCGTCCTGTCGCGCAGTTTGCTGAGGAAGGACGTCAGCAGGCGCACGTGGTAGCGGTTGAGCACCGCGTACTGATCCATGTTCTTGCGGTCGTTCGAGTGGTGCGAGGCAAGGTGCCAGGATTCGCGCACGCCGCTGTTCGGAAAGATCGTGCTACTGAGCTCCCGCCCGTACATGAACGTCGAGATGCGCGTGATCTCGGTTTTGTACGCCAGCACCTGCAAGTCGAACATGAGGTTCGCGTGCTCTTCTAGATCGTCGGGCACGCCGACTGGGGGTTCGGGCAATTCCACGCCTGAGGACATCAGTGAGTCGACCTGCACGACGCGTCGCTCGACCTCGCGGACTTCCTCGAGGTAATCGGTAAACACACGCCGATCGGAGGCGGGCAACGCGCCCTGCAACTTGGCCGATTGCCCGAGCACCGAGTCGAGCACGCTGCCCGCTTCGGTGCGCCGCACCGCGCCGCTGTACGGCTTCGGTGACGCCGAGGCCGAACAAGCGCTCGAACGCCACCTGCGGGTTGTGCTCCATCGGCAACGGCAGCGTCGCCGACTTCCACGCCAGCGTGTTGATGTAAGCGCAGGTGTTGCCGCTATCGCGATTGAGCCCACCTTGCTCGAGCGCCAGCTCGATCGAGGGTATCGGCGTGTCTTGGCCGATGTGCGCCGCGGCTATCTGATCGATGCTCGGGCCACAGACGGCGCGATTACCTTTGACCGGGTGGGCGCCGCTCAAGAACACGGCCCCGGCACGATTGTGGTTGTTGGCGCCGCCGGAGTCTTCGCCGGCCCACGGCGCAACGGGCGCATGCGTAAGACCGCTGACCACGCAGATCTGATCGCGGACCGGCGCGAGCGGGCTCAGGATCTCGGTAAGCTCGAAACCCTTGCCCGTGGTGGCCGGCGTCCACTTGTCCATCGTCACGCCGTGTGGAATGTAAATGCACCCCAGGCGCATCTAGGGCGCCGCCGCCCGTGTGTGCAAGCGCGGTGCGCGCCGGAATCATCGAATCGAGCAACGGCAACGCAATGGCGGCACCCGCACCACGCAGGAGCGTGCGCCGGGAGAGGTGTTTCTTGGTGATGAACATAGCGCTAACCTCGGTTTGTCTAGTCGACGCGAGCCTGCTGCATCTGTTCGCCCGATAGCTTCATCCTAAACTGCATCGGCTCGCTCGCGACGATGCCCCGAACCAAAGCCGAGAACCGATAGTCGTCTTTCGCCGCCGTTCGCACGATCGAGCGCACGACCGGCATGTCGTACGGCTCGAGCATGCAGCCGAGCATACGTGAGCAGCTTCTCGGTCAACGCTTGCACGAACAGCTCGCGCCGCTCGAGCAACAAGCCACGCAACCCCGCGACTCCGTCGAGCTCACTGCCGTCGATGAACGTGCCGTGCGCATTCACGGGTCGCCCGGCCTCAGTATCCCGCCACCCACCAACGGAATCAAAGTTCTCGAGCGCAAAACCGAGCGGATCGATGAGACTGTGACACATCGCACAGCTCGGGTTGGCCTGGTGCTGCTCGAGTCGCTCCGCATCGTGGTGGCGTCGCCTGCCGGCGCTGTCTCCTCGAGGTTGGTCTCGACGTTGGCGGGTGGCTGTGGCGCCGGTGAACCGAGGAGGTTACTTAGGACCCATTGGCCGCGCTTGACGGGCGATGTGCGGTTCGGCGCCGAGGTCAAGGTGAGAAGGCTCCCCTTCCCGAGCAAGCCGCGGCGCGGTGACGACGGCGGCAACTCTACGCGACGGAAGCGGCTGCCGCGGATGTTCGGCAAGCCGTAATGCCGTGCGAGGCGCTCGTCGACAAACGTATAGTCGGCATCGAGCAGATCGGTGACGCTTCAATCTCGCTGAACACCGCTCGACGAAAAAGAGCTCGGCTTCCTTGCGCAGCGCCTGGCGCAGATTGCCATCGAACTCCCTACTTTCCGGCGACACGTTGTCCACCACGCGCAACTGCAGCCACTGGCCCGCAAAGTTGTCACGAGCGATTCGGACTGCGGATCCGCGAGCATCCGTTGTACCTGACGCTCGAGCACGGCCGGATTCTTTAGCTCGCCGGTGATCGCAGCGGCGAGCAGCGCGTCGTCGGGAATGCTGCTCCACAGGAAAAACGACAGACGCGAAGCGAACTCGAGATCGGGAAGGCGATACACGGTGCCAGGGCCGACGCCAGGAGGATCGACCTCCACCCGAAACAGGAAGCGAGGGTCAGCGAGCAAACGCTCGACTGCCAGCTGGAGGCCAGCCTCGAACCCGCCGTCGCGTTGGCCGGCTTCGAAGAAGCCGAGCAAGTCGCGAGCGCCGACGTCACGGTCCGTGACGGGCCGCCGGTACGCCCGGCGCGCAAGCGTGCTCAGTATCGTCTTCGCACACGCTTGCCGGTCCCCCTGACCGGACGGCTGGCACACGAGAATCCTTCGGCGGCTCGGCGTGTCGCCGGTACCGGTCGGATTCAACGGGCCATTGACCGCGAAGCTGGCGATTCCGCTGCTCTCCTGGTGCACGGCGAACAGCTCTTGGACACCCTCGATGTCGCGGCTGCGGATCAGCGCCACGCCGAGCGTGTGCGCTCCGGCCGGGACCGCGAGCGTGGCGACGCGGGCGCCGCGGCCCGCGGTCGGCAGCGACGCCACGCGCTTGCCGTCGAGCGTGAGATCCACCGCGTCATCGCTCCGGGCGTTGATGCGGATCTCGTACTCGGCATCGAGCGGGAACACGTGCTGGACGCTGA
>CAVQPJ010000009.1:0-21604 GCA_963714705.1 uncultured Gammaproteobacteria bacterium | reverse complement strand
CCGTCGGAATAACAAAAACAACAGTCTCCGATGGTCGACTCGACGCAGCCGCATATACCTCTCGGCACCCGTCTCAGCGTGGTGTTGTGCTGCTCGCTGGCCGTCGCGTTGGCAGCGCGGCTTGGCGTAGCGCCCGCCGCGGCGCAAGAGCTCACGATCCTGCGCTACGAGCCTTTGGCGGATCTCACGATCACGATCGGGGAACCGAGCGCAACCAATGGCGACGCGACCGCCGCGAGCCCCACGATTTCGTTCACGGCCTTCGGCACGCCGTTCGTCATGGCGCTGACGCGTAACGACGCCCTGACGCGCAACCTGCCGGCCGCCGTGCAAGCGCGGCTCGGCGCGGCGGAGTTCTACACCGGCACCCTCGCCGGCAACGACGCTTCGTGGGTGCGGCTCACGCGCACGGGTACCGCCCTATCGGGCGCGCTCTGGGACGGCACGGAGCTCTACGCCATCGAGCAGTTCGAGCGCGTGGCGGCACACGTCGTCGCGGGGGCCGCAGTGGCGCCGGCCGACCCCATCATCTACCGCTGGGCCGACACGCTGAGCGCACTCACCGATTCATTGACGACGCCGGCCGTGCCCGGCGGCGCGGCCGCGCCGCAGAAACCCGCCACGGCACCGGAGGTCTTCGACGAGCTCGCGGCGGCGCAGAGCAAGCTCGCGCCGGCGCAGCAGCTCGACATCGGGTTGCTCGCGGACAGAGAGTTCGTCGAACGGTACGGCAGCAACGCCGAGGCGAACATGTTGTCGGTCGCCAACGTCGTCGACGGCATCTTCTTCGGCCAGCTCGGCGTGCGAATCAACGTGGCCGAGCTGCGCACCTACGGCGTCGAGCCGGACGCATTCACCGGCACGAACGCGAGCGAGTTGCTGAATCAACTCGAGCAACACAAGTTCGTCACGCCGGCGCTGCGCACGAAAGGCCTCGTCCACTTGTTCACGGGCCGCGACCTCGACGAGCGGCCGAACACACCGGCAGGCGGACGTTTGCTCGGTGTCGCCAACTTGGGCGTCCTCTGCCATGCACGCGACGCCGCGGGCCTCACGCAGTACACCGACGTCAATACCGCGGCCGTGGTCGCCGCGCACGAGATCGGCCACAACTTCGGTGCGCCGCACGACACCGACGCGGGCTCGGCGTGCCAGTCCGTATCGGACGGCTACCTGATGGCGCCGTTCGTGAACGGCAGTCGGACGTTCTCCGCATGCAGTGTGCAGCAGATGGAGCCGCAGCTTGCCGCCGCCACGTGCTTCACGAATCTCCCGGCCAATGACCTGTCCGTGCAGCGGCTCAGCGGCCCCGCCGAGGTCATCGTGACGCGCACTTTCAACGTCGCATTCGCCGTGGATTACAGTGGTCCGGCGGAAGCGCTCGAGCCCCTGGTAACGATCACTTCCGGCAACCTTGCGCGGCAGTCGTTGACGGCCGGGCTGCCGGCCGTCTGCGAGTATTGGCAGTCCTCGCCGATGACCTGCAGGTTCGGGCGGTTCCAACCCGGCAGCGGTCGCGTCGAGTTCAGCGCCGAGTTCGTCGCGCCGCAAGGCGGGCCCGCGTACGTCGACGTGGAGGTGACGTCGCTCAACGACTACAACCCTGCAAACAATCGCTATCGCTTCGCGTTCAACGTGGTGTTGGAGCCGACGCCGGATCCTGCTCCGCCCACGCCGGCCCCCACCGCCGCGGCCGTCCCGGTGCCTACCCCGGCGCCCGCTGCCGCTCCCGCGCCCGATCCCGCTCCCGTGGCGACACCTTCGCCCGCCGCGAGTGAGGGTGGCGGCGGCGGAGGGGCAATCGACGGCGTGCTTCTGTTGCTGCTGCTCAGCTCTGCGGCTTGGCGATCGTCACGAGCCCGCGTATACTTCCTGCCACTAACGGGGGGCCGCTCGTGTCACGATCGTTTCGCGCTCGCTTGCTGCGAGTAATGACCCTAGTCGCTGCCGGTTACGCGGCCGGGCAGTGCGCTCCCGCGCAGCAGACCGCAGCCGGTTGCGACAGCCTGTGCGAAGCCGGCGCCGACTTCGTCGAGCGCTTCGAGCTGCGCGAGGCGCAGCGCCGGTGCGCGAGAACGCCGGCTGGCGCGCCGAAGAAAATCGTCGTCGCCGACGTCGCCGTCGCCGACACGCTGCGCGCGCTCGCGCCCGGCGTCGAGGTCGTCGGCGTGGCGGGTTTGCGCAACTTCGCCGGCATGGCGGAGGTCGTCGCGGGCGCCGACGTGCTGATCGGGCTCTGCACGCCTGAGATCGTCGCGCGCGGCACAAGCCTCAAGTGGATTCAGTTGCTGAACGCCGGCGCGGACAGCTGCGCGACGATCCCGGCCGTCGCCGAGCGCGGCATCCTCGTCACGAACTTGCAGCGCATCCAAGGGCCGCACATGGCCGAGCACGCGATCGCGCTGATGCTCGCGCTGGCGCGCGCGTTGCCGGTCTACGCGGAGGAGCAGCACGCCGGCGCGTTCACGCGCGGCTTTCGCGAGCTGCGCGCCGAGCGGCCGATCGAGATCGAAGGCAAGACGCTGCTCGTCGTCGGCTTGGGCGGCATCGGCACCGAAGTCGCGAAGCGCGCGCACGGGCTCGGCATGCACGTGATCGCGACGCGCAACAGCCGCCGCGGGGCCCGACTACGTCGAGTACGTCGGCCTCGCCGACGAGTACCGCACGCTCGCGGCGCGCGCCGACGTCGTCGTCAACACGACGCCGCTGACGCCCGAGACGCGCGGCATGTTCGACGCGCGCGTTCTTCGCCGCGATGCAGGACGGCGCCTACTTCATCAACATCGGGCGAGGGGAGAGCGTCGTCACGACCGACGCTCTCATGGCGGCGCTGCGGTCGGGGCGCGTCGGCGGCGCGGGTCTCGACGTCACGGATCCCGAGCCGCTGCCGCCGGGCCATCCGCTCTGGAGCCTGCCGAACGTCATCATCACGCCGCACATCGCGACGAGCTCGGACTTCCGCAGCGACCGCACGGTAACGCTCGTCGCCGAGAACGTGCGCCGCTACCTCCGCGGCGACAAGGTGCTGTCGGTCGTCGATCTCGCCGCGGGCTACTGAGGCGCCGCGCGACGCCCCAGCCGGGCTCGTCGCCGAGCACGAGCACGCCGTTGTCGATGCGCTCGCCCGTCATGTGGCGCGTGTTTTGCCGCTGGAACGAATACTCGAGCGAGCGCACGAGCTCGGGGTAGACGGCCGCCGCGTGCAGGCTCGCCGCCGTCGAGATCGGGCCCGACGGATTGTGCGGCGAGATCTCGATGCGGCCGGCGCCCATCTTCAGCACGTCGAGCAGCGGGCCGAAGCCGCCGACGTGCTTCACGTCCGGCATGATGACGTCGCACCAGCGGCGCTCGGTGATCTCCGCGAACCGCTGCCGACCCCAGAACAGCTCGCCGCCGGAGATCCTGCAGGCGCGTGTGGCTGCGCAGCTCGTCGTACGCCGGCCCGACGGCGAACGGCTCCTCTATCCAATCGAGCTTCAGCCGCTCGAGCTCCGGCACGATCGCGAAGAAATCCTGCGGCTGAAAGCGCTCGTGGAAGTCGACGCGCAGGGCGAGGTCGGGGAACCGCTCGCGCAGCCGCGCGAGCGTCGCGAGACCGGCGGCTGCCTTCTCGACGGCGCGCTCGGCGTTGTCGACGGCCTCGAACGGCGCGCACTTGAACGTCTTGAAGCCCTGCGCCTGCAGCTCGCCGACGATCGCGGCGTACTCTTCCGCGCTGCGCGTTCGGAGCGCGCGGTTGATCGTCGTGTAGAGCGGTAGGCCTGTCGAGCGTCGTCGGTCGCTGCGAAACAGCTGCCACACGGGCACTTGCTCGCGCTTCGCGAGCAAGTCGTAGAGCGCTTGGTTCAACCCCGAGAACGCCGTCGCCGTGACGAAGTCGGGCGCGAGCGCCGCGATCTCCCGCTCCTTGCGCGCGAGGTTGTCGAGCGACAGCGCGAAGCCGCTCGCGTAGTGCTCCGCGAAGAGCTTCGCCGCGGCTTGCTTGCAGCGCTCGTCGTCGTTGCTGTGCGACGCCTCGCCGAAGCCCTCGTGCACGCCGTCGCCGATCTCGAAGATCTGCCAGTCGCCTTTGAGCCGCAGGCTTTCGGCCCAGCCGTCGGGATCGGCAATGGTGCGGAAGCGGAGCGTCAAGGGTCCCTGTGCGCGCACGATCCACGGCGCCCCCGAGGGCTACCGCGGCAGCTGCGCTCCCACCGACGAACGCTGCGGCGCGAAATCGCGTCACGGCCGCACGCGCACGTACTTCTGGAGGCGCCGCGGCCGGGGCTCGCCGCCGTAGATGTTGCCGTCGCAAGTCGACGACCGCGAACTCGGCGCCGTTCCCAGCGCGCACGCGCGGGTCGCCCCACGGATAGAGGATGAACTCGCGCACGGCGCCCGTCGCCGCGTCGCCGATGCGCAGGCCCATGTCCCAACCGGGGTTCTCGACGTCGTCGGACTCGGAGTCCGCGACGATGATGCGGTCGAGATGATCGAAGAAGATGCCGCTCGGCCGGCCGAACTGCGTCCATGTCGCGAGGTGCGTGCCTTCCTGGTCGAACAGCTGGACGCGGTTGTTGTCGCGGTCGCCGATGAACACGCGGCCGCGCGCGTCGATCGCGATCGCGTGCATGCGTGCGGAACTGGCCCGGCCCGGTGCCCGTGCCGCCCCACTCCTTTATATAGCGCCCATCGCTGCCGAACTTGACGACGCGATTGTTGGTCGCGACGCCGTGCCCGTCCGCGACGAACACGTCGCCGTTCGGCGCGACGACGATGTCGCTCGGCGCGTTGAAGTGCGTGCGGTCGTTGCCGGGCACGCCGGCCGTGCCGAGCCGCATGAGCACCTCGCCGGTCGGGCTGAACTTCACGACCTGATGGCCGCGGCCGCGGCGCGTTCGGGCCGCTCGTCCGCTCGTCGGCCGCCGCGTCCGTGACCCAGACGTTGCCTTGCGGGTCGACCTCGAGCCCGTGCGGCCAGATGAACATTCCGCCGCCGAAGCTCTCGACGGCGTTGCCGTCGGGCGCGAACTTCACGACGATGTCGAGGCTCGCTGTCGAGACACTCGTAGCCGAATTTTTCCGTCGGCGCATCGCAGCGCAGCACGGCCCAGACGTGCCGGCCGTCGACATCGATGTCGACGTCGCCGACCGCGCCGATCTGCCGGCCGCCCGGTAGCTTGGCCCAGCCTTCGACTTGGCGGTACGGATTCGGCAGCGCTTGCGCGTGCGCGGCTGTGGCGCCGGCGAGCGCGGCGAGTGCGCTGACGACGATGACGACAGCGAGCGCAATGGCGATGACGCCGAGCGCGTCATGCGCGGTCTTGTTGGCGGCGGTGTTGCGGCGGCGGCGCGCGCGTGTGTCGAGGCCACCGAGTGTACGTGGTTGCGGATCACGGCTTCGTCCCCCTCGAAATTCCCGTGCAGCGGTGTCGACAATGTACGCCAATTCGCCGCGCGCGGCAGACGAGCCGCCTGGCGGCCCGTGTGTCGAGAGGTGTCCCCAGCGATCGTCAGGGTAGCGGATGATCTCGTGCCGATCGTCGACTACCCTGACGATCGCCAGGGAGGGTGTGTGCGGAGGGCGGTTGCGAAGCGGTTGCGAAGCGGTTCCGGAGGGCGCGGAGTTCGGCCGCCGAACGAGTCAGCCGCGCGGCGCGCGCCAGCCGGCGCTCCTCGCTTCGGTCTCGCTGCAGAACCAGCGCTCACCGCGGCTCTCGTCGATCTCCGTCTCCTCGTATGACGGCGACTGCTGCGTGTGATAGATGCGGTCACCGCGGCTGTTGATGTTGCCTTTGATGGGGCACCCGTCCCGGCGCGGCGCCGGCGCTGGCTCCGAACGCTGCGCCGCCGCGCCCGCCTGCCGATCATCCCGCCGATACTCCTCGGGCGCCGTGAACTCGCCGGCCCACACGCCGCGGCGCGCCGCCTGCGCCGCGCGTTCCTCGTCGACGTAATCGTCGCTAAACCGCCGATACGCCACGGCGAGCCCGGCGCTCACGAGAGCGGCGCCCAGGTCCGTCGTGCCGACGCGGCACACGGCGACGCTGCGGCCGTAGCTGTCCACGTCGCGCTGCACACAACTCACGGAGCGCGAGCCGGCGAGGCGGCGCAACTCGGCGGCGGCAGCGTCGCCGCAGCGCCATTCGCGGCCGTCTTTCATGCAGGGTTGGCGGCCTTCGGGCGCGTCGACGCCGAACAGGCGCACGGCCGTCGAGCCGATCTCGAACGAGTCGCCGTCGATGAATTTGGAGATGGGCCCCGTGATTCGTTCTTGCGGCGTGCAGGCGCTCTCGGCACTGACGGCGACGACGCCGGCCGCGAACAGAGCAAGCAGCCGTGGCGTCGGTATGCGCATCGTGCGGGAAACCATACGCCGCTGGTATCCTCAGCGCCATGCTCAAACACGTGAAACTGCTCGCTTTTGGTCGCGGCGGTGGCGGCTTGCAGCGACGACAACTCTTTCGCGCAGCCTCCGCCATTCACCGTCACGGCGGTTGCCGAGTTCCGCGAGCCGTGGGCGATGGCCTTCCTACCGGACGGCCGTTTGCTCGTGACCGAGAAACGCGGCGCGCTGAAGCTGCACGACCTCGCGACGAACAAGACCGCGGACGTCGCCGACGTGCCCGCCGTCGAGTACGCAGGGCCAAGGCGGTTTCGGCGACGTGGTGCTGCATCCCGACTTCGCCGCCAACGGCTTCGTCTACCTGAGCTATGCGGAAGAGGGCGAGCGCGGCACGGCCGGCGCGGCCGTCGCGCGCGCCCGGCTCGCGCTCGAGCGCCGCGAATGCGCCCGCGCTCGAAGGGCTCACGCGTCATCTGGCGGCAGAGCCCGAAGGTCGACGGCCGCGGCCACTACGGTCATCGCATCGCGTTCGGCCCCGACGGCTTCCTCTACGTCAGCTCGGGCGAGCGGCAGAAGTTCACGCCCGCGCAAGACCTGCAACAGAATCTCGGCAAGATCGTGCGGCTCGCCGACGACGGCAGCGTGCCGAGCGACAATCCGTTCGCGGGGCGCGGCGGCGTCGCCGCAGAGATCTGGTCGCTCGGGCACCGCAATCCGCTCGGGCTCGCGTTCGACGCGAACGGCCGGCTCTGGAACGTCGAGATGGGCCCGCGCGGCGGCGACGAGCTGAACCTCGTGCAGCGCGGCGGGAACTACGGCTACCCCGTCGTCTCGAACGGCGATCACTACAGCGGTCAGACGATTCCCGATCACGACACGCGGCCCGAGTTCAACGCGCCGGCGGTGTTCTGGAATCCCGTGATCTCGCCGTCGAGCCTGCTGTTCTACAGCGGCAGCGAGTTCCCGGACTGGCAGGGCGATGCGTTCATCGGCGGGCTGTCGTCGCAGTCGCTGGTGCGCATCGAGTTCGGCGGTGGCGGCGGCAATGGCACCCCGGGCACCGCCCGCGAGGCCGCGCGCTACGCCATGCGGGAACGCATCCGCGCCGTGGAGCAGGGCCCCGACGGCGCGATCTGGGTGCTCGAGGAGGGGAGCCGCCTCTTGAAGCTCACGGCGCGCTAGAATCGCCACATCGATCACGGGGGATTTGCCATGTTGCGTTCGCTTCGCGTCGTCAGTCTGTTGGCGGGTGTCACGCTGGGCGCCGGTTTCGCAGCCGCGCATCACAGCCAAGCCGGAATCTTCGACTCGGCCAAGAACATCGAGGTCACGGGCGTCATCAAGACGATCTCGTGGCGCAATCCGCACGGCCAGATCCTGTTGACGGCCAAAAACGCCGACGGCACCGAAACCGAATGGGATGCCGAGACCGCGTCGATCGCCGTGCTGCGCAATCGCGGCGCGGAGCCGAGCGCCGTCGTCGTCGGCGATCGCGTGACGATCGCGGGCGCGCCGTCGGTGCGCGGCCGCAACGAGATCCTCGCGCGCAGCATGTTGCTCTCGTCCGGCTACGAGTTCACGTTCGGCGGCGCGCAGGCCTATTTCCCCGAGGGCAAGTCGGGCCGCGTCGTCGGCCGCGCGACGATCGAGGCCGACGTCGCGGAGGCGACGGCCAAGGCCGACGGCATCTTCCGCGTCTGGTCGACGATCATGAGCGACCCCGCCGCGTTCCCGATGTTCAAAGGCGGCTATCCGCTGACGGCCGCGGGCCGCGCGGGCCTCGCGCAGTGGAATCCGCGCGACAACTCGCTGCTGCACTGCGGCACGAAAGGCACGCCGCTGATCATGATCTCGCCGCTGCCGATGGAGTTCACGAAAGTCGGCGACACGATCGTGATGCGGCTCGAGGAATACGACAGCGTGCGCACGATCCACATGAACGCGAACGCCGCAAGCGCCGGCCGAGCACACGCTGTTCGGCTTCTCGCGCGGGCGCTTCGAGGGCAACACGCTCGTCGTCGAGACCGATCACATCAAAGCCGGCTACTTCGATCACGAAGGCACGCCGATGAGCGACGACATCAAGGTCGTCGAGCGGTTCACGCCGAACGCCGACTACACGCGGCTCGACTACACGCTGACGACGACGGACCCCGAGAACTTCGAGCGGCCGTTCGATCTCAAGCGCTACTTCGTCTGGAAGCCCGAGAACACCGTGCACCCGTACGAGTGCCTCGATCGGTTCTGATCGGTCGCGAGAGGGCTCGCCTAGGCGAGCAGGATCAGCCAGTTCAGCACGGTGAGGATGCTGCCCATCAAGGTGGTGGCGACACCGAGCGACACACCCCACCGCGCGAGATCGGGCCGATGCTCGATGCAGTAGAGCAGCGGCAATCCGGGCAGCGTGGCGGCAGAGTGCAGGCAGTGCGCGACGCGTGGCCAGCGCGTGCTGAACGACGAGGAGCTCGGAGCGCGCTAGGATCGCCGCCGCAATCTCGCGCTCGTTGCCGAGCGCTGCCCGCGCGGCGCGGGCCGCTTCTTCGGCGCGGTAGCCGGCCGCGAGCGCGGCGCTCTCGAGATCGGCATAGTGCTCACCGAGCTCGAGAATGGTTCGTTCGACGTAGAGGGGAGCGACGCCGCCGCGAAGCAGCTCGAGTCTCAACGACTCGAACCGCTCGTCAGGCATGTTCAGGATCCCCGTGCGCGCCGTTGAGCGCGGAGTTGACGCCCGAGCTGACACGCTTCCATTCGTCGGACAGATGCTCGAGGCGCCGTTTGCCCTTGGTCGTGACCGCGTAGTACACGCGCTCGCGGCCGTTCACGGCTTTGCGGCGCGCTTTGAGCGCGCCGTTCTCCTCGAGCGAGTGCAGCACGGGATACACGACCCCTTCGCCGAAGCCGATGGCCTCGCCGGTCACGAGCCGCATCGCTTTCACGATCTCGTAGCCGTACATTTCGCGGCCGCTCAGCATTCTGAGCACGAGCAGCTCGGGCACGCCGGTCAAAAAGGGTGGGTTCGTTTGTGCCATGCCTATGACGATAGACGGAAGTCGGTGTACTCGCCAGTCCGAACTAGCGAGTTGATCGATCTTCAGTTTTCGAGCTCGTTACAACGCCGTCGTGTCGGGCGGCGTGGCCGCCGGAGTCGTCGGTGGCGCGTTGCGCGCTTCGACCTCTTGCAGCTCGCGCGCTTGCTTGGCGACGTAGGCGCGAATCGTCTCGGCCTCCTCGGGGCTCAAGAACTCCGACCAGCCGATCATGCCGTTCACCTCGAACGCGCCGTCGATGACGATGTTCTTCCACAGCGCGGCGCTCGTGAGCGCCGCGGACCGGCGCAGATCCGGAATGATGTTCAGCGAATGCGTTTCGCCGCCGTGGCAGCGCGAGCAATACACTCGATACGGCTCGGCGCCCGCGGCCTCCGCTGCCTGCGAGAAGATCTCCTCGGGTGGATTCGCGGGCGGCGCGGGGCCGGGGCCCGGCGGCAGCGTGGCCGTGCCGTCGAGCTTGAACGCGAAGATGCGCCCCGGATTGCGCGCGCGCGCATCGGCGTCGTTGCCGCCGGAGAACCCACGGCCCGCCATGACGGCGATGTATTGCTCGCCGCCGACGGCATAGCTGATCGGGGCCGGCGCCATCGCGTTCGGCGTCTCGTGCGACCAGAGCTGCTCGCCGGTCGCGGCGTCGAACGCGATGAGCTCGCCCGTGATCGTGCCGCGCCCTTGGAACAGCAAGTTCGCTGCGGTCGTCAGCACTCCGCCGCCGAAGCCGTCGATCTCGAAACGCGGGCCGCCGGCGACCGGATCCCACGCGATCAGCGACGAGCCCGTGAGCGGCGGGTTCGCGGCGTTCAACGCGCGGTCCTCGTCCGTCGGCGGGCCGCGATAGATGCCGGTGTTGTTCAGCCCTTCGCGGAAACGGAACTCGGGATCGTTCCGATAGATCAGCGAGGCGCGCGACGCGCGGAAGTACACGAGGCCCGTGACCGGGCTGTACGACATCGGCGACCAGTTGTGCGCGCCCAGGCCCGTCGGCGAGCCGACGAACGGCCCCTGGTCGTAGTACGCGTTCGGCGCGATGGCAGGCCGGCCCGTCGCGAGGTCGACGTGCGTGGCCCAATAGGTCGGCACGAAGTTGTTGGCCGACAAAACCTTGCCGGTCCGCCGGTCGAGCACGTAGAAGAAGCCGTTCTTCGGCGCGTGCATGATGACTTTGCGCTGCTCGCCGTCCAAGGTGAGGTCGGCGAGGATCATCGGCTGCGTCGAGGTGAAGTCCCACGACTCGCCGGGCGCCTCCTGGTAATGCCAGAGGTATTCGCCGGTGTCGGGATCGAGCGCGAGCACGCTCGCTAGAAACAAATTGTCGCCCTTGCCGTCGGAGCGAACGTTGCGGTTCCATGGGCTGCCGTTGCCCGTGCCGACGTACAACTGATCGAGCTCCGCGTCGTAGACGAGCGCGTCCCACGGCGTGCCGCCGCCGCCCATCTCGTACCAACGGCCGAACCAGGTCGGCGCCGCGATCTCGGCCAACGCTTTGTCGGACGCTGCGCCGTCGGGGGCGGCCGCCGGATCGCCCGGCACGACGTAGAAGCGCCACGCGAGCTCGCCGGTGTCGGCGTCGTAGGCGCTCACGTAGCCGCGCACGCCGAACTCGGCACCCGCGTTGCCGATCACGACCTTGTCCTTCACGACGCGCGGCGCGCCCGTGATCGTGTACATCTTCGTTTGATCGACGGTCACGGTGCTCCAAATCTCCGCGCCGGTGATGCGGTCGAGCGCGATGAGTCGGCCGTCGAGCGTGGCGATGATGAGCTTGTTCTCGTACAGCGCGGGGCCGCGCGAGTTGACGTCGCAGCAGGCTTTCGCGCCGGCGGCGCCCGGCACCTTCGGGTCGAAGCTCCAGATGAGCTCGCCGGTGGCCGCGTTCAGCGCGTACGCCTTGCTCCAGGCGCTCGTGGTGTACAGCACACCGTCGACGACGAGCGGTGTCGCCTCCTGGCCGCGATACGTGTCGAACTCGTAGTGCCACGCCGGGGCGAGACGCTCGAGCGTGTCCTTGTTGATGCCGGTCAGCGGCGAATGGCGCTGCTCCAAGTACGTGCCGCCGTGGGTGAGCCAGTTGTCGGGCTCGTTGGCGGCGCCGAGCAGCCGCTCGGTCGTGATCGCCCGCGAGAAGTCGGGGGCCGGGCTGACAGCAGTTCCCGCCTGGTCGCCGCCCCTGCCGCATGCAGCCAAGAGCACACCGGCCAGGACGAGCCCGATCCACTTTGCGTTCGTCATGCGTCTCCCCCTCGCTCCGACGTCACGCGCAACGATAGCGCTCCTGGCCGCTCGCTGGCGACCTTCGCGCGTAGTGCTCGCGCCACAAGGACCCGAACCAGGCGATATACCGCCGGGCTCGAGCCGGTGGTAGGCTCGCCACTAGCGTCCGAGGTCCAATCGGACTCAGTTTCGGGGGAAACACGGGGGACACGGCTATCCGTCCGTCAAACCACTAGTCAACACCACAGCCTGTCCGCGTCGTTTGTGAGTCGCCATTCTTGGGGGGAACGTATTCATGAAACGCTTGGCCTTGTCGTCGCTTGCTGTCCAGATTTCGGCTTTGCTCGGTCTCGCCCTACCCGGAGCCGCTCGAGCCCAACAACAACAACAGCAGCAGGCGTTAGAAGAAATCACTGTTACCGGGTCGCGCATCGTCCGCCGCGACTTTGAAGCCAATAGCCCGATCCTCACCGTCGAAGAGGAAGCGTTCGACAACACGATGTCGGTCGGCCTCGAGACGATCATGAACCAGATGCCGCAGTTCGTGCCGGCCGTCACGCCGTTCACGACCACGGACGTGCAAGCGAGCGCGACGAACACTCCGGGTGCGTCGACCTTGAGCCTGCGCGGCCTCGGCGCGAACCGTAACCTCGTTTTGATCGACGGCCGCCGCGGCATGCCCGTCAACGCGCTCGGCGCGATCAGCATCAACTCGATTCCGTCGGCCGCCGTCGCACGAGTCGAGACGATCACGGGCGGCGCATCGTCGGTGTACGGCGCCGACGCGATGGCTGGCGTCGTGAACTTCATCCTGAAGAAGGACTACGAGGGCGTCGACTTCGACGTGCGCTACGGCGAGACGATGGAAGGCGACGGCGAGGAGATGAGAATCGCGGGCGTGTACGGCGCGAACTTCGCCGACGACGAGGGCAACGTGCTCATGGGCTTCGAGTACTCGTCGCGTGGCGAGGTCAGGTCGCGCGATCGCGATTGGCAGCGCGCGATCTGGGAGGATCGGACGGTCGGTGCCAACTTTTTCGCGCCGACCGAAACGGCGTACGTGACCGAGGCCGGCAACTTGCCGAATCAGACCGTCGCGAACACTCTGATGCCGTGTCGCACCGGCGCCAACGTCAGCGTCGCGACCGGCCAGCAATTCTTCTCCAATTTCGATGGGACCGGCTCGCTTTGGAAGTTCCAGCCCGACGGCTCGAACTGCTTCAACGGCTCGATGGGCGACGATGTGATGCTGCGGAAGTATCGCATCGACAACGAGCAACAGCAGGTGCCGCCTCCGGCCAGCGTTCAGAACCAGCTCGTCCAGATCGACACGACGGGCATGATGGAGATCCCGCTGGAGCGCTACGCGCTGTTCGGCAGCGGCCGACTTGAGATTGCCGACAACGTCGCGGCGATCGTGCAGGTCAACTTCAGCGAGGACGAGACCGACACGCAGCTCGGTGACAACTACTTGGGTTCGTTCTGGGGCGCCTATGTGCCGCACGGCACCGGAATCTATGCTCCCTCGGTCGGCGCGGGCGGCGCCACGTTGCCGGCGTACCTAGCGGGTGGCGCTTACGGCTTGAATTGCGGGCCGACCGGCGGCTGCACGAACTCGCAGGTCTGGCCGACGTCGCAGGCGATGTCGCAATTGCTCGACAGCCGCGCCAACGCCAACGTGCCGTGGTCGATGGCGAGCTTCACGGATTACGCGGGTAAGCGCACGACGGACAATGACGTGCAGACGTATCAGTTCCTCGCGGGATTCGAGGGCGAGCTCGAAGGCCGGGACTTGACCTGGGAAGCTTACCTCTCGCACGGCTCGACGGACGTGTCGACGCTGTTCGGTGGCGTCATCTCGATCGAGCGCTATCGCTACCTCGTGAACCTGCCGAACTACGGCCGCAACGCGTTCGACCAGGGCAACGACTTCAGCGCCGCGCACATCGCCGGCGGTACGCTGCGTTGCACGACCGGTCTGCCGATCGTCCAGGAGTTCACGCCGTCGCAGGACTGCATCGACGCGATCGTCGCGGATTTGCAGAGCACGTCGGAGATGGATCAGACGATCGCCGAGCTCAACGTGCAAGGCAAGCTCGTCGACATGTGGGCGGGTGAGGCGCGGTTCGCAGGCGGTTTGTCGCAGCGCGAGAACACGTACTTCTATATTCAGGACGGCTTGGCGAGCCAGACGTCGTTCTTGGACGGCGCAGTCGGCATCTTCCCGGGCGGCAACTCGCAAGGCGAGGTGTCGACATCGGAGATCTACGGGGAGTTGTTGTTGCCTCTGGCGTCCGAAGCCGGCATCTTCGAGGAGTTCAGCCTCGAGCTCGGCTATCGCTACTCGGACAACGACCCAACGGAGGCCGTCGAAACGTACAAGGCGATGTTCGACTGGCGCGTCAACGACCACTTGCGGTTGCGCGGCGGCCGCAACATCGCGAACCGCGCGCCGAACATCGGCGAGCTGTTCGAGGCGAAGACGCAGATCGTCGGCGCGGGCGGCAGCGTGTTGGGCGACCTCTGCTATGCCAGCAATACCACAGGCGGCGCCTTGAGCGCGAATCCGGCGTTGAACCCGAACGCGGCGCAGGTCCGTGCGATGTGCGAGGCGCAGATGGGCGTCACCGGCACGGCTGCGTACTACGCTCCGGGAAACATTCCGGGCGTCAGCACGTTGGGCAACCGGACCGGCAACGCGAACTTGCACTCGGAGAACGGCGAGACGATGACGATCGGCGCGGTGCTGAACTTCGGCGAGAGCACGCAGATCTCGATCGACGCGTACGAGATCACGATCACGGACTACATTGCGGCACAGCTCGGCGAATCGGTGTTCAGGACCTGTTACGACCCGGCGTTCAACCCGACCTATTCGCCGTTCACGGCCGCGTGCAACCAGATCCTGCGCGATCCGACGAACGGCCAGATCGGAGCCGTCGACGTCACGTACTCGAACAGCTCGTCCGTCGAGACGAGCGGCGTCGACCTGCAGTTCGATTGGGGCACCGATCTGGCGGGAGGCAATCTCCGCTTGAACTTCTTGACGAGCTATCTCGACAGCATGAAGACGAAGCTGAGCCCGACCACGGCGTGGAGCGAGTGGAAGGGCACGTTGGGGCCGGCCGGCCTGTCGGGCTTGAACTCGGGCGCGTTCGATTACCGGACGTTCACGACGGTGAGCTTCGCGAGGAACGAATGGAATCTCGGCCTGCGCTGGCGGCACCTGCCGACGATCAAGCCGTCGGCGTTCGTGTCGAATCCGAATACGACGACCATCGACACGCCGTCGTACGACGCGTTCGACTTGTCGGGCGGGCTCGGTATCGGGGACACCTGGCAGCTGCGCTACGGCATCGACAACCTGCTCGACGAGGAGCCGGTGTTCACGAATGCGACGCGCTACACGCGCGGCACGACGACTCTCGGCGGCTTTTACGACGTGCTCGGTCGGCGCGCGTACGTGGGAATGTCGGTGAGCTTCGAATAGGCGATCCGGCTTTGGCTCGGTGCGGTGGCGGCGGCCGCTGGGGCCCTCGCCGCTAGCACCGCGCGTGCCCAGTTCGGGTGTGGCGCTCGCGCTACAAGGACCCGAACCCGGCGGTATACCGCTGGCCTGAGCCGGTGGTACGCTCGCCACTAGCGTCCGCGCTGCAGGGGTATCACGCGCCAATCATCAACAAAGCGGACGCAGCTTTGGGGGAAACACATATGTATCGCGTACATCCGAGGATGCGCCGCACGCTGCTTTCCAGCGCCGTCGCCGCGGTGATCGGCACTGCCGCTCATGCTCAGGTTCAAGTCGAGGCCGCCGCCGGCTCACCGACCGAAGAAATTTTCGTCACGGGTTCGCGCATCAGCCGGCAAGGCTTCGATTCGCCTACCCCCGTCACGGCGATCGACAACGACTATCTGCTCAATCTCGGCTTCGTCAACGTCGGCGCCGCGGTGCAGCAGATGCCCGCGAACAAAGCGAGCCTGACGCCCGAGACGAATGGGTTCGGCAGCTTCAACGTCGGTGCGCAGATCGCGAACCTCCGCGCACTCGGCGCCGGCCGTACGCTGACGCTCGTCGACGGTCGCCGCCACATCGCGAGCACCGACACAGCCAACGTCGATTTGAACCTGATTCCGCCGCTGCTGGTCGAGCGCACCGAGATCGTCACGGGCGGTGCGTCGGCTGCGTACGGCTCCGATGCCGTCGCCGGTGTCATCAACGTCATTCTCGACACGAATCTCGAAGGCGTCCGTTGGCAGGCCGACGTCTACCAGACCGGGGAGGGCGACGGCACGTCGCGGCACTTGTCCGGCGCCGGCGGCATGGAGCTCTTCGGCGGCCGCGGCCATTTGGTCATCGGCGGCGAATACGAGGACGCCGACGGCATCGACTCGTGCGTGCTGACGCGCGACTGGTGCCGCGACTTGCCGGGCATCGTCACGAACCCCGACAACCTCATCAACGGCCAGCCGCGCAACATCATCACGAACAACGTGGTGCTCGGCAATATGACCTCGGCCGGCATGATCACCGGCGCCTCGAACTCGGCGAACACGGCACTGAACGCGGCGGGTTTTGCGGGCAGCCGTGTCTACGGCACGCAGCTCGACGCGAGCGGTAACCCGATTCCGTTCGCGTACGGGCTGCCCGTCAATCAGACGTTTCAGACGGGCGGCGACGGCTTCTCGCGCTACGAGACGACGAATCCGCGCACGCCGGTCGAACGAGGGAGTCTTTTCACGCATTTGACCTACGACATCGGGGATACGACGAGCCTATTCTTCGAGACGTCGTTCGGTGTGGTCGATGCGCACAACCTTGGCGCTGCGCGCTGGTTCAACGGCGCCCAGGCGATCAACGTTTTGCGTCGCAACCCCTACATCCCCGCCGGACTCGCAGCCTTGATGGACGGCGGTGCCGGCACGGCCGACGACTACGCGTCGGTGCGCCTCGGCAAGCATTGGGACGATTGGGGACGCGTCGAAAGCCACTCCGACAACGAGGTCTCGCGGTTCGTCGTGGGCGCCGAGGGTGCCTTCAACGACAACTGGACCTGGGACACGCATTACCAGATTGCCTATAACAGTCGGCACCAGTCCCTGCTGCGCCAGCCCATCAACAACAATTTCACGCGCGCGCTAGACGTCGTGATCAATCCGGCGAACAACCAGCCGACCTGTGCGGCGTTGTTGAGCACCAACCCCGCGACGGTATCCGCCGCTGCGGGGTGCCTGCCTATCAATCCGTTCGGCTTGAACCAGTGGGATCCCGCGGCTCGCGACTACGTGCTCGGTACCCTGCACGAGTGGTACAAGATGAACGAGTACGTCGTCGCCGGCAACGTCCAAGGCGATCTCTTCGAGCTGCCGGGCGGCACGATGGGTTTCGCGGCCGGCGTCGAGACTCGGCGCGATAACGGTGCCGTGACGCACGACGAATGCTCGCGCTCGTCATGTTATTGGCAGAACTTCGGCGACGATTTCGCGGGCCGCCTGAACGTCATCGAGGGCTACGCCGAAACGTTGATGCCGTTCTTGAGAGACAAGACCGGCGTTGAGCTCCTCGAGCTCGACGTCGCCGTGCGCCGGACCAACTACGAGAACTTCCAGCCGGGACACGACGAGTATTACAACAACGGCACGATCGTTTACGTCGACGATCGCGAGAGCACGATCGGTGCGACGACCTACAAAACGAGCCTGCTATACGATCCGACGGAATGGTTGCGCATTCGCGCGACCCGTTCGCGCGACATCCGGGCACCGAACTTCTCGGAGCTCTACGAGCGCACCGAGAGCGTCGGCTTCACGGGCACGGCGAACCCATGGACTGGCGGCAGCGATCAGGCCCTGATTTCGAGTACCGGCAATATCAACGTCGCGGCAGAAGAGGGTGATACCGAGACGTACGGCTTCGTGTTCTCGCCGCAGTGGTCGTGGGGCCAAGGGTTTAGGCTATCGGTCGACTGGTGGAACATCGAGATCGACGGCGCCATCGCGCGGCTCGGTGCGGCAAACGTCGTCGACGGCTGCTACCGCGGCAACGAGACGCTCTGCACGTTCATCGACGGAGATGGGCCGGGTGGCGTGATGACGAATATCCGCAACCCGTACTTGAACCTGGACGTGTATGCGACCGCGGGCGTCGACTTCGAGGCGTTCTATCAGTTCGACCTGTCGGATAGCTCTCAAGTAGGCCTACGCCTATTCGCGACGCGTACCGACGAGGTGGTCCAAGTCGTGGCCGGCCAGCGTACCGATTACGCCGGTGTGACGGGGCCAGCCGCCTTCGCCCAACCCGAGTGGGCTCTGAACGGCACGATCAGCTACGACCGCGCGAGCTGGGGTCTCTCGATGCAGGCGCGCTATATCGATAGCGGCTTGTACAACGTCAGCTGGATCGATCCCAGCGACCCGCGTTACAACCCGACGACGACCAACGCGGCGATCGTGGCGCTGATGGTCAACGACAACACGATCGACAGTGCGACGTACTTGAGTCTGTCGGGACGGTACCGTTTGCCGATGCGCAACGAGCGCACCTGGGAGCTGTTCGCGACGATCAACAACGCGCTCGACGAGAATCCGCCGCTGGCGCCCGATGGCGCCTATCCGACGAACGCCGCGTTCTTCGACCAGATCGGCCGGTCGTTGCGCTTCGGTATTCGCGGCGACTTCGGTGGCGCTGCCAATTAGCGGGCGCACGTCGGACTAGCTCGACGCGGCGGCGCCTTTGCCGCCGCGTCGACGGAGCTCTAAGAGGGCCGGCGCGAAGTCCCTCAAAGTCTTGCCGCTCGAGTTCGTCGCCGATGACAACCACTCGCGTCGGCGGTCGTCAGGGTGGCCGACGAGCCCTCGGCGATCGTCGCTGAGCCTGACGATTGGCGCTATTCGTCCGCTACCCTGACGAACGGCGGAGAGACCTATCGATGCGCACACCGAATTCGGTACACGCGCTCCGTACCAGGCCTCGATCAGTGTCGACATCACCCCACGCGAGCCCAATGCCGAACCGGGAGCCCGGCGGCTGAGCCCGACGAGTCGTTGAGCGTTCGAGCAGTGGATCGCGATGTGCCGCAATCGATTGTCGATACCCGTCGATGTCGATTAGAGTCGCGGGAGGTTTGAGTTGCGATCGCAGCTATCGGGCGCTGACTACCGTATGGATATCACCGTTCTCGCATATCTCGAGCCGGACGAAAAAGAGCCCGACGTTGCCGTGCAGCAAGTTGCGGACGGCCTAACGGAGAGCGGCCACAAGACCTCGATCCTCACCATTCGCCACGACGTCGACGAGCTGATCCGTGGGCTCAAGTCGCGCAAGCCGCAGCTCGTGTTCAACCTCGTCGAATCGTTCGGCGACGACATTTTGGGCGGCGTCATCGGCGTCGCGGGCGTTCTCGATCTTTTGCAGATTCCTTACACGGGCGGTGGGCCCGGCGAGATCTTCTTGCAGGAAGACAAGGCGCTCACGAAAAAGCTGTTGGCCTTCGAGGGCATCCCGTACCCGGACTTTGCGACGTTTCCCGCCGACGCCAACTTCGAGACCGGCGGCAACCTACGCATGCCGCTGTTCGTGAAGCCGCTGCGCATGGATGCCTCGATCGGTATCGACGAGCGGTCGCTCGTGCGCAACACGCAGCAGATGATGGAGCGCGTGCTCTACATCCAGCGCACGTTCGGCGATGCCGCGCTCGCCGAGGAATACATCGAAGGCCGCGAGTTCTACGTCGGAGTCATGGGCAACGACGAGCTCGCGGCGTTTCCGCCGATCGAAATCGATTTCTCGGGCCTCAAGGAAGGCAGCCTCAAGGTCATGGACAACGAGGCGAAGTTCGACGAGAGCAGCGAGCGCTACCACGGCACCAAGGCCGTCATCGCGAACATCGATGCCGAGCTCAAAGCCAAGCTGCACAAGGCCTCGGTCGATGCCTATCGCGCGCTGCGCGTCTGCGATTACGGCCGCGTCGACCTGCGGCTCACGGAGACCGGCGAGGTCTACGTGATCGAGGTCAACGCCAACTGTTATCTCGAGCAACACAGCGAGTTTGCGACGGCGGCCGCTGCGCACGGCATGCCGTATCCACAGGTCGTCGACGGCATCGCCAAGCTGGCCATCGAGCGCTGGAAGCATCGCAGCCGCGCGCAAAAGCGGCGCAAGAAAGCGCGTAGCGCGGCGGCGGCCGGGTAGGGCGAGCGGCCGTCTCTCAGCGGCTCGGCTGCTCGCCGTTGCTGCTCTTCACCGCAACGTTGGCAGTCGGCTCCGACGGCATCGGCACCGGCACCGATAGCGACACGGGTACCGACGTCGGCGCGGGCACCGGCACTCGGCGACGGCGTCTCCGGAAAATATGAACCGCGATGGACGAAGTTCATGGCGAGCGACGCGACGAGCGTCGTGACGGCGACGACCGCTTCGTCCTCGGCGGCGTGCGGATACACCTGCTTCAGCGCCTCGGCGCGCTTCGCGAGATTGCGAACCAAGCTGCGCGTCTTCTCGGGGAAATGGCCCGTCCAGCGAAATACGGACGCCATGAGCTGGCGCTCGTGGCGGCGAATGAGCTCCGCGGCGGGCCGCGTTTCGTGCGCCGCGCCGTCCTCGGCCTCGTTCAGGTCGTCGAAGATCGCTCGCAGATCGCCGTCCAAACCCGCGGCGCCCGACTCGGTGTCGACGGCGTAGCTTTGGTAGTACTGCTCGAGCGAGTAGTCGATGGCGCTGACGTCCTCGTCGAGGTCGGTCGCCGTGACGAGCGGCTCGCCGAGCACGGCCATCGTCCGCTGGCAGAACTCGAGCTTGGCGAGCGCGGTCGGCAGCTGCGAGTAGTCGGCGCGCCAATCGCGCCCCGGCGTCATCCACACGGCGAACGTCTCGGACCAATCTTCGTCGGGATGCTTCTGCGCGTACCAACCCGGCAGATGGCGAACGAAACGGCGGCTGAACGGCTGCGGGCGGTAATCCTCGAGATACGGCTGCGTGATGGAGCCGAACAGCTTCACCCACGCTTCGAGGTCGTAGAGCTTGTAGGCGTAGTTCATCACGTGACCCATCTCGTGGCGCAGATAGCGAAGGATGTCGGCGTGATTGAAACCTTCGATGTGGCCGACTTGCTCACCATGCAGGGCCGTCAAGTCGGGATGAGCCAGATAGAACGGAATCCCGATGACGACGGTGCCGAACGGCACGCCCCATTCGGTCGACAAATGAAAGCGCGGAACGACTCTCGTGATGCCGCGCTGCGCGAGCTCGGCGCGGAACTCGTCGATCACGGGCGCGAGCCGCGTGCCCTCGATCATGAGGCCGAGGTCGCGGATCGGCGCGCCGAACAGGTTGGATTCGTGAAAAACCTGCGACGAGGACATGAGGTTCCCTGGCTGGCGGAGGTCGGTGGTAGGAACCCATTCTGACATTTAGGGCTCGCTTCTCCAGTGACTTGGCCCACCCGTTATGTCGAGGTTCCCGAAGCCTAGGCTTGACGCGGGTTCCGCTATGTCGTAGTGTCCTATTTCAATAGGACACTACTTCACAGTAACACATGGTCAACATTGAAGGGAAGGAATGGCGCTCGGTCTACTTCGGGCTGGTTTGCGCGTGACCGAGAGCTAGATGAGCCATGGAGTTTAGCCAGCCGAAGGGAATCTATCAGCAGATCGCCGACCAAATGCGCGACCGCGTCCTCGCGGGTGAATGGCACGAGGGCGAGCGCATTCCGTCGGTGCGGGAGCTTGCCGTCGGCATCGGCGTCAATCCGAACACCGTCACCAAGAGCTACCAAGCGTTGCTCGACCGGGAAATCATCGAGAACCAACGCGGTCTCGGCTACTTCGTCGCCGCCGACGCCAAGCGACGCATCCTCGACCAGATGAGAGAGGAGTTCGTGCGCGACGAATTGCCGCGCATCGCGCGCACGATGCGTGTGCTAGGCATGAGTCTCGCCGATCTCGAGTCGTACCTTGCGCGGTTGAACGGAGAGCCTACGCCATGAGAAACAGCCAGCATACCGAAGAATCAACGATTGCCTTA
>CAVQPJ010000008.1:0-21547 GCA_963714705.1 uncultured Gammaproteobacteria bacterium | reverse complement strand
GCAAGAACGTCACGATACGCTCACCCTTGCGGGCTACCTCATCGGCGTAATCCGGTATCAGCGGATCGATGAAATCGAAATGCTCCGTGCTCTGCTCGCCGGTGGCGTAGTGCAGGACCGCCAACGGCTCGAGCTGCCGGAAGGCAACTCCGGTGTTGGCGCAGATGTGCACTTGCGCCAGCACGGTGACGAGATCGGCGTGCGAAATGTTGAACTGGGCCCAGGTGTTCGTACGCGTCGAGCTCACCGTCTCCGTCTTGGCCACAGCGTCGTAGATGGGTGCGCGGACGAGCCGATTGCGGCTCGAGTCGACGAGCCACCGACACATGGCTGCCGTCGCGAACTGCGGGAAACGGCGAACGAGTGGCGAGCCGTTCAGCGTTACTGCAGCAGGTGCCTTGCTATGCCACCGGTTCAAGTCGATGCCATCGGCAAGCCGGCGCCAGAGCAGCGAATCAGCCGTGGCGCTTGCCAGTGCGCCATCGGCGGCCAAGACGCGCAGCTGCCCTTGCGCCGCGAGCCAACCGCGCTCGGCCGAGAAAACAATAGCGGCCATCGCGGTCGTCCAACTCTGCGGCACACGCATGCCGATCGCCGCCAACACAGCGAGCTGCGCCGCTGCCTCGGCGCCGCCCAAGTTCGCGCCTTTGACGATCAGCTCCGTTCCTTGATCGGGCAGATACGGCGCACGGTTCGCCGTGAGCAGCCGCTTCCCGAGACTCGTCATCGCCTCGACGTCGCCCTTCTTGCTCGCGGCCGCCAGCACCCCGACGGCCCGCTCATGATTGCCTTCCGCGTCCCACTGATTGGCGGCAGCGACATCGGCCGACGACGATGGTGAAATGGCGTCCCGCTCGGTCATACGACAATCAATACCAAACCGGGCGGTCATTGCCAACGACGCGCGGACTGGGTGAACATCCGTCACCGACTCGCGGCGCGGAACGGCTCCGATCTAGGGGGGGCTAATGGGCCGAGACATGATGATCATCCGCCGGGCTCTTGCAACATGGCTGCTCGTCGGGGCCGTAGCGGCGCAGGCGCAGATTCCTCGCACGGCGGACGGGGAACCCGATATCAGCGGCATCTGGCAAGCGGTCGGCACCGCGCACTGGGACCTTCTGGACCACGCTCCGCAGCCGCCGGCGCTCTATCAGCTCGGCGCCATAGGGGCCGTGCCCGGCGGCAGAGGCGTCGTCGAAGGCAACTCCATTCCGTATCAACCGTGGGCCGCCGAGAAGAAGCAACAGAACTTCGCCAACCGGCTTGCCGAGGATCCCGAGATCAAGTGCTACCTGCCGGGCATCCCGCGGGCCACGTATCTGCCGTTCCCGTTTCAGATCGTCCAAACGCAGCGCGACATTTTTTTCGCGTACGAGTTCGCCAACGCCGACCGCAAAGTCAACATGGGCGAGCCGACGGATTATCCGTACGGAACCTGGATGGGTTGGTCGAACGGGCGCTGGGAAGGCAACACGCTCGTCGTCGACGTCACGGGATTGAACGGTATGAGCTGGCTCGATCGTGCCGGCAATTTCACGAGCGAGAACGCACACGTCGTCGAGCGCTACACACCGCTCGACCGAGATCATCTTCGCTACGACGTCACGATAGAGGACCCCACGGTCTTCACGCGACCGTGGACGATCAGCCTACCGCTGTACCGGCGCATTGATGCCGGCGCAGAGCTCGTCGAGTTCCGCTGCGTGGAGTTCACCGAGCGCTTGTTGTACGGGGAGCTCGAGAAGAAACCCGCGGGCGCTAAATGAGGGGTTGCAACATGACACGACGCTTCGTCTTCTCGTTGGCGACTATCGCACTCGGTGCGACCGTCGCCCTCGGCACGCTCGACACGACGGCACAGCAGCGTCGCTCCAACGGCGCCGCGAGCTGGGTCGCTCCGAAAACCCCATGGGGAGACCCCGACCTCCAGGGGCTGTGGCCAAGCGGCGATTGGCGCCGCGTGCCGCTGCAGCGGCCGGAGAACCTCGGCACGCGCAACGAGCTGACGCCCCAAGAGTTCGAGGAACGAGAGCGCCAAGCCGCGGCCGACTCGGCAGCGGACTCGGCCGAGTTCGCGACGGAAGCGACGACGGCGACGATCAACAACTCTCCGCCGTCGTACTGGCAAGATCGCGGCTCTGCGAAGCTGCAAGCGTCGCTCATCGTCGACCCGCCGAACGGTCGGCTCCCGGCACGCGTGCCGCAAGTCGAGCAGCGGGTTGCCGCGCGCGCTGCCGCACGCCAAGGCCGCGGTCCGTCGGATTCGTGGGAAGATCGCAGCCTTTATGAGCGCTGCATTACGCGCGGCATCACAAGCTTCCTGCCGACTCTCTACAACAACGGCAACGAGATTCTGCAGAGCCCCGGCTACGTCGTGATCCGGCACGAGATGATCAACGAAACTCGCATCGTGCCAATTACCGACCGGCCGTTCTCGAACATCAAGACATACATGGGCGAGGCACGCGGACGCTGGGAAGGCAACACGCTGGTCGTCGAAACCACCAATTTCCTGACGGACAAGGCCGCGATCAGCGGCACGCCGACGAGCGACAAGCTGCGCTTGATCGAACGGTTCGCGCGCATCGACGCTCACACGTTGCGCTACGAATTGACGGTCGACGATCGTGATACTTGGGTGCAGCCGTGGAAGGTTTCTTTCGATCTCGGCGAGGACCCCGCCTACCCGCTGATCGAGTACGCCTGCCACGAAGGCAACTACGCGATGTCGAACATCCTGCGCGCCGCACGAGTCGCGGAAGCCGCAGGCCAACCCACGGGCCGCAACTGACTTCTGGGGACACCACGCATGAAGACCACGACGACAAACGTGCTCGCGGCCGCGCTGGTGGCGGCCTTCGCCCTTCCCTCCCTCGCGCATCACTCGTTCTCCGCAGAATTCGACGAGTCGAAGCCGATCACGCTGAAAGGCAAGGTGACGAAAATGGAGTGGATCAACCCCCACTCCTGGATTCACATCGACGTCGTCGGCGAAGACGGCAAGACTGTTCCGTGGATGATCGAAGCCGGCACGCCGAACATGATGGTACGCCGCGGGTTCACACGCGAATCGCTACAAGAGGGAGCGGAACTCGTCGTCCAAGGTTACTTGTCGAAGGACGGCGCGAATCGGGCGAACGGGTTTTCCATCACGTTTACGGATGGCCGCCGCTTGTTCGTGGGCGGCTCGGCGCCGGGCACGCCGAATTGACGCGCCGAATTGATGTGAGCTACTTGACGCGCTCGACCTGGATGAACCCGCGCAGCTCCGTAGACGAGAGGCGGAAGTACTGACCGAAGCCGCTCGGATAGATCTTGACCTCGTGTCCTAGAGCCAAGTTGTAGCTATCCGAGTACGTCTGGCGCCAAACCTGCCCGTTCGCGAGCGTCACTTCGACGCGACCGGGCTGTATCTCGCGCAGCGCGGTGACGGAGCTCATGACCTCGCGCTCCGCCCTGTCCGCCGCGCGCGCTTCGCGCCTCGACGTAACGCTAGCCGCTGGAGCAGGTGCCGTATCCGCCGCCGTCGGCGGCGCAGCGCCACTGCGCTGCGGATCGACCGCCGCGGGCGGCGCAGGACTCGGGGCTATCTCGACACTTCGACCCGGCGCCGGCCCTGCAAGCTTGTCGAAGCAATCGAGCCGGGCAGCCTGATCTGCTATTCGCGCGCACGCTTGGATAGCCGCAGCTGTGTCGCCAGAGCTCTGTGCGACCGCGACGCCGCATATCAACGCCGAAACGACGACCGCTGTGCTCCACGCCTTCGCCATGTTCTCCAATCGAGCCCACTGGCTCGAGTCGACGGAGTTAAGCATCGCTTCGCCCGCATTGACAAGACCGCAGCCCGGACGGAATCGGTCCATGCGTGGCGATGGTGAGTGTCGGGTGCTACGCTCGGCGCGCCGATCATGATTGCGCATCGCGTGGCCGTGGCTTTCTTGCGGCCGTGAGGAGGACGATTGTTGAACCTGTGTCGAAGGCCCTTGTTGCCGCCCGCGATCATCGCAGTCTGCCTCGCGAGCTTCGCGATGTCTGCGGCCGCAGCCGAAGGCGACGACACGACCGTCGCGCCGCTGCAATACCTGCCGGCCATGCATGTGTTTCGCCGCCATTCGGTCGACGCCGAGCAGATGCTCGCATTTTATGGCGACGTGCTCGGATTTCCGCGTATGCCGAACATCGGCCAGACCGCTCGTCTGCAAACCGGCGCCTCCGAATTCAAGCTGCAGCGCCGCGGCGCCGATCAACAGTACCTGACCGGCGGACCCCAAGCCGCAACCGGGTTTCGGCTCGTGGGTTTGTACTTCGCCGACGAGGCAGCGCTCGCGGCGCGCTTCAAAGAGCACGGCCTCCCCGTTCCCGAATTTCGCGCGATTGGCGGCTCGACGATGAAGGTTGCGCTCACGACGGATCCGGACGGGCAGCCCGTCGAGCTCATCGTGGTACCCGGCGCGACCGCGGAGACTCTGCAGCAAATCGAGATTGGACTGACGGTCTCCGACGTCGAGCGCGCCCGCGCGTTCTACCGTCAGTTCGTCGGGCTCGAGGAGCTGCCGCCAGTCGAGGACCCGCTTCTCGGGACCACGAAATACCGCTTTCGTCACGGCAGCACGCTGATCGCGCTTCGCAGCTTCGGCACTGCTCTGCCTGCCGACACGAGCAGCGGCCTCATCCAGTATCTCGTGTCCAACATCGAGCGCGTCGATGAGCTCGCAAGAGAACGCGGCGTCAAGATCGATCGGCCGCTGACGGCTCCGGTCGGCGCACCCCTACGCACGCTGTGGATCAGCGATCCCGACGGAATCACGAACTACTTCACCGAGACGCCGCAGAGCCGCGCCGCGGCGGCCAAGTGACGCTTTAGCTGATCCGGAGGCGCGACCGCAAAGCGCAGGCTCGCTCGTTCGATGACATTTGCGCGACGCGATAGCGCCCGCCTCGCGATCGAACGATCGGATGGATCACGCGCGGTCCGTCGGCAGTGCGGCGACGAACGCCTTGACGGCGGCAATCACGGGTTCGGCGAGCGGGATTAGAACATGGAACCGCTACGCACCCACTGCGAGACGACCCATTTTTCACCGCGGGTCGGCGGACGCCCCGCGTGCAAGGTCCGCAAATCCGGCTCTTCGTTCTCGCGCACGTTGACGAAAAAGAAGCCCCCGCCAAGCTGACCCTTGTGCGAGATGCCGATCACCGGCAGGTCGGTCTCGCCCCCCGTGTAGTCCTCGTTCAAGTACAGCAGATACGTGAGGATACGCTGGCCGTACTCGGCGACCTGCTGGTTGTAGCTCGCAGGCGCATCGGGATCTACGAAGTCGAAGTGCTCGATGATCTGCTCGCCGACGTCGTAGTGCAGCACCGACAACGGCTCGAGCTGCCGGAACGACACGCCGGTATTGGCGCATATCTGCGTTTGAATCAGCACGCTGACGAGGTCGCTGTTCGTGAGGTTGAACAGCGACACGGTATTGGTTCGCGTTTCATCGGCCGAGTCTTCGTGTTTGACTGCGTCGTAAACGGTCGCGCGGGTCAGCCGCCCGCGCGCGCGCTCGATCATCCACTGGCAGACTTCCTTGGACGCAAGGCCCGGCAGATGACGAACGAGCGGGGATTTGCACAAATCCACGCCGGGGGACGGCTGATGCCAGCGATTCAAATCGATGGCCGCCGCCAATCGGCGCCAAAGCGTCGGATCGGGCCTCTCGGCGTCGAGATCCTGCGCCGCCAGCTCTCGGTCGGCAGACAACACGCGCAGCTGCCCTCGCGCCCTCGCCCAGCCGAGCTCGGCAGAAAACACGATCGCGGCCATAGCCGTCTGCCAGCTCTGCTCGAGGTGCATGCCGATCGCCGCCAGGACCGCGAGCTGGCCCGCGGCCGCGGCTCCGCCGAGGTTCGCCGCTTTGACGATGAGATCGGTGCCCTCCTTCGGCAGAAAGGGCGCGTGGTACCCAACGAGCAACCGCTGGCCAAGCTCAGTCATGGCGTCGACGTCGCGTTGCCGGGCACCCTCGGCTAGCAGATTGACGGCCCGCTCGTGATCACCGCGGGCATCGCATTGCGCTGCCTCAGCCACCGTCCAAGACGCTTGGACGCCGGGCGGCGCGACCGGTGCGCTCGTTGCGTCTGCGGCTAGTGGACCCGTATCGCTCATTGCCCTACGCGCCTCGCCGAACTCTGAATGAAAGCGCCGGGCCCGACGGCCCGCCGCGTATCACCATTATCGGTCGTCTAGAACGAAATTCCGACGCGATCGGCTAGAACTCCGCTGTGAAGCCGACATAGCCGCGGCGACCGAGGACGTCGTAGACCGAGCCTAGTGTTTGACCGCTGCCGCTGTTAAAGGGGAAAACCTCCATATTTCTGCCGTAGGTCGGCGGCTCCTTGCCGAGCAGGTTGTCGATGCCGAAACGCATCTCGTAGCGCTCGTTGAATGCAAACCGGCCGCTGAAATCGAAGATGTCGTACGCCTCCGACCCCTGGGTGGGCGAGTCCGGAGTCACCCTAACAGTGGAGTGCTTGATGTCGGGGTAATGACGCCAACGCAGCGCGGTGCTGAACGGCCCCGTGGAGTAGTTGAGCGTCGTGAAGGTCCGATACTCGAACTGGGCACCGCCGGGCGCGCCGTTGGTGCCGACGATGTCGATGATCGCCGATCTCGGCGTATCCTGGATTTCGTACGTGTCCAGGAAGGACGCGACCACGTTCACGCCCAAGCTGCCGTCACCGAGGGGTCTGCGCCAGGTGAACTGCACGTCCACGCCCGACGTCTCGTAGTGGCCGAGATTCGCTCGCGGCGCACTCACCCGCAACGTGCCACCGGTCTCTTGGTTGCGCTGAATATAGGAGCAATACTGATTACCGGCCACCGTGTTGCTTGGATTGTACTGCTCGCTCATGCACTGCTCGTACACCGTGTCGTAGCTCAGCGTGCCGATGACGTCTTCGATCTGGATCTGGTACCAGTCGACGGACACCTGGAAATTCTCGAGCGAGAGCACGGCACCGAAAGTCACCGTATCCGCCACTTCCGGGCTCACAGTCGGATTGCCGCGCTCAATGACCGTGACGCTGGGGAACACGCCGGTCTGCGGCTCCGCGTAGAAGATCTCAGCCCCTTCCCCCATCATCTCCCGACAAATCGTCATCGCGCGCGCGTAGTTGGGGTTGTAATTTTGGCTCGCAGGGTTGTTATTCGCACCCCACGGCGCGAACGAGTTCGTGCCGCACGGATCGCCGTTGTAAGCCGAGTTTTGTATCAGGCTGTCCTCCGGCGCGTACAGCTCGCCGACATTCGGCGCGCGGTTCGCGCGCTGCCAGCCGCCGCGCAACCGCACCGGAACGCCAAACTCGAGGGTGAATAGCGACTTATAGGTGTTCGACGTGCCCTGCTCGTCGTAATCCGAGTAACGCGCGCCGAGCTCCAGGCCGAACGATTGGACGACACCGTCGCCTTGGACGAGCGGCAAGAAGATCTCGCCGAAGACGTCCGCGGCCGAGGTTTCGCCGGCGGTATTGCTCCCCGAGGGTTGGCCGATCAGATTGCTGATGCTGCTGATCTTATTGTTGAGGAAGCCCTCTTCGTAATCGATTGAGTTCTCGCGGTAGGAAGCGCCGCCGGCGAATCGAACTTCACCTGCCCATAGCTCGCCGATTCGCCCCTCGACGGTGCCTTCGACATGTTCTGGTCGATGTACATCACGTTGGTCGCCCCGACCGAGAGCGCCTCGAGGCAGTCATCGGCGACAGCCGGAAGTTGCCGAAGATCGGGATACCGCTCTCGCACGAGGCCGTGCCGCCGTTGCCCTGGAACGGCGTGGTGGTGTCGGGGCCCAAGAACACCGCGCCCCTGCCGTAATTGGCGGAGCCCGCCACGATGTTTCGGTACTGCTGCAAGTCGCCGAAACCGTTCATTTCGTTCTCAGTTTCAGTTTGGCCTACCGTGAAGTAGACGTCCCACGTGCCGTCGATCGCGTCCACGTCGCCTTGCATTCCGACCATGAGCTGGAACAGCTTGCTCTCGTTGTCGGTGGAACGCGGCACTTCCAGGTAGTCCTGGACTCTGCCGAGACTCCACGTCTCGTTGCGCCCCGAGCCCACCGGGCCCGCCGGCAGTGGGCCTGTCGTGCCGTCGGGGTCGAGCCGCCGCGAATTGAGCAGCAACGCGAGCTCCGGCGGCACCGGGAACGCCTGGTCGTTCGTGCAGCCGCCCATCACCGGGCACTCCACGCCCTTGGTACCACCCAGCAGGTGATCGGTCTGAGTGAAGCCGGCGCCGGGGCAACCGATATTGGAATTGGTTGTCGTGCACAGCGATGGGGCGAAGATACCGTCGCCGTGCGGGATGTTCGCATTCCACCCGCCCGAAGCCGGCGACCAGGTCATGATGGTACGGGTGGTATTCGTGACGAAGTTGCCCTGGGCGTACACCTCGAGACCGTCGGCCACCTCGTAACGGCCGCGGCCGAAAATCGAGTGCCGCTTCAACGGCGTGGAGAGCAAGGAGAACGGTTGGTTTTCCAAGATGACGCCGTTCGGTTGGCCGCCGTTCTGCACGACTTTGCGCAACGGCTGATCAGGGCCCCACCCCTGCATGGCGGGGAAGCCGTCCGCGTAACGATAGGCGCCCCATGCAACGGCCGCAGCACCGGTGCCGGTGGATGCGTTGGTCCAGAGCGTCTGGTCCGCTTGATTCACGAACATGGATGCCGCGTTTGCGTTAGCCGGTAGTGTCCGCCACGGGGCTGCCGGCTTGGAAGATGGACCGGACGACGTTGATGTCCGGGAGATTAGCCCGCGGCTGGCGTGAACTGAGTCGGGGTCAAGAAGGTGGTGTTGGTGGCTGGCGCCGACGGATCTCTAAGTTGCGCGTCGAAGAACGGGCGATCGTAGCGCTTCGCCTCCTCGCGATCTGCGTACTCGATGCCCATCATGACGTTGCCGCGCCCGCCCTCGATGTTGGCGCCGAACAGCGCCGAGAAGCGGTTTTCCGCACCATCGCCTACCTCGGTGCTGCCCGTCTGCAGGTCGAGGCTCAAGCCCTCGAAGTCTTTCTTCATGACGAAGTTCACGACGCCTGCGACGGCGTCGGCGCCGTAGGTGGCCGACGCGCCACCGGTCACGACCTCGACGCGCTCGATGGCCGCCGATGGAATGGAGTTGGTGTCGACGACGAGCAGCGAGTTGACCGGCTGAGCGCGGCGCCCGTCGAACAGCACGAGGTTACGGTTGGCGCCGAGTCCTCGCAGCGAGAGAGTGGTGGCGCCCGTCGTGGCCGTGGCGCTCGGCTGCACGTTGCCCGTGTCGAACTGCGTGATGGCCGGAACGAACTGCGGCAGTTGGTTCAGCACGGTCTCGATCGCGAGGGTGCTGGAGTTCTCGA
Source organism: uncultured Gammaproteobacteria bacterium (assembly GCA_963714705.1). Lineage (GTDB taxonomy): Bacteria > Pseudomonadota > Gammaproteobacteria > Steroidobacterales > Rariloculaceae > FEN-1219. The sequence goes on along the minus strand of CAVQPJ010000008.1, from coordinate 12,162 downwards.
ACAACTCCGATTCGACCGTCTGAATCGGGCTGTTCGCCGCGAAATCGCGCTGCACGATGCGCGAGCCGGTGACGATGATCTCGTCTTGCGGTTCCTGCGCCCGGGCGGGCAGCATCGGAGCAGTTGAACCCAGGGCCGCCGCAATCGACACGGACAGCAACGACGGCCTCGCCGCCATGCACTTCTTTGACACGCTCCCCCCTAAGGATCGTTATCGACCGGTCATTGATTGTTGTATTGAAGCTGGAGGCCAGCCCCTCGGCTTAGAACTCCCCGAAAATGTCACCCCGCCGATTGTTGGAAGTAGCACACACTTTCATAGGATCGTGTAGTGCCGATTTAGCCGGCGTTCTTTATCGTACTGGCTCAGAGCGAATCCAAGCACACAAGTGAACCCGGCGCAACACGCGCCGGCGCCGGCCGAAGTCGGAACCATCGGCCCGCCTTTGTTGCCGGGCAACAACTTGTTCGGTCGGCAGCGCGGAAGCTCTCCGCAAATCAATGCCCGGTTGAAGCGTCGCAGTTTGAGTTTCGAGAATGCGTTCGATCAACTCCGGCTCCTCGATTGAGTCTTCCCGTACTGCTTACTCAAGAACTCGCGATGATCGATGCTGGCGGCGAGAACGCTTGCGTGTACTTCACCGATCCTCTGGCGGATGTGCTGGACGAGGTTTGGCGAAAGACGGTTGCGCACATAGTCGTTCGGTTGCGGCACGTGCCGCATGCCGGCCAGGATGTAATGGAAGGACGTATAGTGAAAGAAACCGAATCCGCTGATGTTGTCGAATGCAGTCGGTGCTCGATAACGCCAGGTTTCCAGCTGCGACTTCAGCCGCGCGGGAATGTTGGGGTTGTGTCTGTTGGCGCGCCAAAATTCCGTGTCCTCGCGCTCCGTCGTGCAGTAGTGCAGGACTATGAATTCGCGGATGTGCTCGTAAAGGCGCGCCATGGCGCCGTTGTAGCTGTCGGCCAGGGGTTCAGGGCAGTCGCGCGTCGGGAAGTGAGCCCACAACAGCTCCAGGCCCTGAGTGATGAGGGCAATTCCAGTCGACTCTAACGGCTCGATGAATCCGCCCGACAGACCAATCGCAACGCAATTCTTGACCCACAACCTTCGATTGTGGCCGATCCGCATCTTCAAGAGACGCGCGTTGATGCCTTCGGCCTGCGGCCCAACGTAGTCGCGGAGCTCGCGTTCGGCTGCTTCGTCGGAGATGAACTGGCTCGAATAGACGTAGCCCGTTCCGCGGCGTCCGTGGTCGCTGTCGTCACTCCACTGCTGATGCTCGCCGATGGCGACTTTTTCGTCGCTGAGCGGGATGTCCCAGATCCAACCGTTGCTCGCGGCTGTGGCAGTCGTGAACGGGTTGATCGGTTCGTCGGCGGTTTTGTACGGAACGCGTAACGCGACTGCCCGATCGTTGAACAGCGAATCGCCGAATCCATGAAACTCCACGCCGTAGTGCTTGTTGATCAGCAACCCGCCGAAACCCGAGCAGTCGATGAAGAGATCGCCCCGGATGTCGCCGTGCTCGCGGGTTTTCAACGCGGTGATGAATCCTCGCTCGTTACTCTCCACGCCGACGACGTTATCGACGATGCGTTTCACACCGCGACCGAGCGCAACTTGCCGCAGATACCGCCCGAAGAGGACGGTATCAAGGTGATAGGCGTAATTGAAAAGCCCCTCATATTGCTTGCTTTCAGTCGTCTTCGGTGCACGCAGATGGTCAGAAATGAACGCGGATGGACCGGTTAGATAGCCGTACTCCATGTCGAAATTGTGTTCCGCGCGCAGACAAGCCCATATGTCCAGGAGCCACATACCTTGGACCGTGGGCGTGTCTTCGAACGGATGATAGAAATGGTGGCGCCCGACTTTGGCGGGGTCGGCGCGCCAATTCACGAACTTGATGCCGTTCTTGAACGTGGCATTGGTGCTCGTCATGAACTCCGGCTCATCGATACCGATGAACTGCAGCGTACGTTTGAGATCATTGAGCGTCGCTTCGCCGACTCCGATAATCCCGATCTCTTGCGATTCGACCAACGTTACGCTGGCATCCGGGACTTGCAGGTTGGACAGCACGCGTTGAATAAAACACGCGCTCATCCAGCCGGACGTTCCGCCTCCCAAGATGACGACATTTTTGACCGGCTCATTCACGACGCGCTTCCTATCCCCGTGTCGGGGAGGTTTGGGCACCAGTTGCTTTCCGGCCCGACGCGTGATTGCTCACGAAGACGGGACGTTTTGCGTTGTAAACTCAAGGGCATATGAAGCTAGGGGGCAACATGATGCCAGTCCTACGTTTGGGTCTGCTAAGCCTAGCAGCCCTGTTTGCAGTCGAAGCATTCGCGGCCGGTACAGATGCCGCGTTGCGTGACGCGGCGGAGCACGGCGACCGCATCGCCGCCGCCCGTCTGCTCGACAATGGTGCTGACGTCAACGCTCGCGCCGACGACGGCACGACAGCGCTGCACTGGGCGACGCGCGCCGATAGCCTCGACACCGTAGAGCTGCTGCTAGAGGCGGGCGCCGACGCGCGCGCAGCCGATCTTTACGGCATAACGCCGATGTACCTGGCCGCTGAAAACGGCAGCGCGCCCGTCATTGCCGCGCTGCTTGACGCAGGGGCCGACCCGAACACGGTAGCGCCGACGGGCCAGACCGCTCTCATGACGGCCGCGCTCAATGGCAGGACCGACGCGATCGCCTTACTGCTCGACCGCGGTGCCGTGCTCGACGCGCGCGATCCCGGGTACGAGCAAACCGCCCTCATGATCGCCGTCCGCGAAGGCAATTCGGACGCCGTTGCGCTGCTGATCGAGCGCGGTGCCGACGTCAACGCGTACACAAGCATTGGCGAGACGCCGGCCTTCATTCCGCCCTGCAAGCGCACGGGCTGCTTTTCCGAAGGCGCCGGCATCAATCGCGGCGGTATACCCGATCGCGGTTGGCGCCCGCCCGCGCGCGGCGGCCTGACGCCGCTGCTCTATGCGGCGCGCGATGGCCTCGTGATCCAAGTCGAGCAGCTGCTCGCCGCCGGCGCCGATGTCGAACTGGCCGAGGCCAACGGCATTCGACCGCTGCTGATGGCGCTAATAAACGGCCATCTGCCCGTCGTGGATCTACTGCTGAGGCACAACCCCGACGTCAACGCCGACGACTTCTGGGGTCGCACGCCGCTGTTCACCGCCGTCGAGTTCCGCAATCGCGACCTGCGCAATCGCGACCTGATCGCCGCGCCGGTCGACCGCGCGGCGTTTCTCGAGATCATCAAGCTGCTGATCGAACGTGGCGCGAACGTCAACGCGCGCACGCGCGAATGGCCGCATAACCGCAGCGGTTTCACCAGCGACTTGTCGTGGGTGGACATGACGGGACAAACGCCGTTCCTACGCGCCGCGCTGGCGGGCGACACCACCGTGATGCGCCTGCTGCTCGCGCAGGGCGCGGACCCCAACATCGCGACGTTTGAAAGCACCACGCCGCTCATGGCTGCCGCCGGCGTCAACTGGACCGTTGCGCAAACCTACACGGAGTCGCCGCAGGCGTTGCTCGATGCGATCCAGATCTGTCTCGACCACGGCGCCGACGTCAACGCCGTGAACTCGATGGGCGTCACGGCGATGATCGGTGCCGCCAACCGCGGCTCCAACGACATCATTCGGTTCCTGCATGCCAAAGGCGCGCGGATCGACGTCGTCGACAAGGAAGGCCGTTCGCCGCTGCGCTGGGCCGAGGGCGTGTTCCTCGCCACCACGGGCGCCGAGGTCAAGCCGGAGACGATTGCGCTGCTGCAGGAGCTCGCCGGCCAGAAAAGCGCGGGGGCCCGTTAGAGCATGCGACGAGTCGGCCTAATCGGTATCGGCATCGGCAGTCTCGCGGCGGTCGCCGTGGCCGGGTATGCGTACCATCAGCACCGCACGCGCGTGAACGTCGCCGAGCGGTGGGCGATGCTCGACCAGTACTGCGACGGCTGCCACAACGATGCCGAGCGCGCCGGCGAGCTCGCCTTCGATCAGCTCGACCCGAGCCGCCTGCACGCGGACGCGGCTGTCTGGGAAAAAGTGATCCGCAAGCTGCGCGGCGGGCTGATGCCGCCGCCCGGTGAGCCGCGGCCGGCCGCGGGGCGCCTCGATGCCTTCGTCGGGTTTGTCGAGGAGTCGCTCGATGCCGCGGCACGCACCGCGCCAAATCCCGGCGTGCCGGGTTTGCGCCGCTTGAACCGCACCGAGTATGCGAACGCCGTGCGTGACCTCATCGAGTTGCCCGTCGACGTTGAGGCCTTGCTGCCCGGCGACGATTCGGTCGCCGGCTTCGACAACATCGGCAGTGCGCTCAGTATCTCGCCCACCTTGCTGCAGGCGTACGTGAGCGCCGGAGCCACGTTGAGCCGCCTGGCCGTGGGCGACCCGAACGCGAGCTCGACGATCGCGACCTACCGCGCGCCGCGCGATTGGCAGAGCGGCAACCACATCGACGGCCAGCCGCTTGGTACGCGCGGCGGCTTTCAGCGTCCAGCACGTGTTCCCGCTCGATGCCGAGTACGAGATCCGCATCAACGCCCGGAGCGATGACGCGGTGGATCTCACGCTCGACGGCAAGCGCGTGGCGTCGCTGCCGAGCCGCGGGCCGCGGCGCCCGCGTCGCCACGCTCGCGGTCCCGGCCGGAGCGCACACGCTCGGCGTGGCGCTGATCCGCAGCCGCGACATCGAGGGTGTCCAAGAGCTGTTCGCCGTGCACCAGGAGAGCAGCGGAATCGCCAGCTTCGCGGTCAATGGCCCGTTGAATCCGACCGGTACCGGCGACACGCCGAGCCGGCGACGGATCTTCAGCTGCTACCCGTCTGGCGCCGTCGAGGAACCGGCCTGCGCGGCGGAGATTCTCGAGGGGCTTGCAACGCGCGCCTATCGGCGACCGGTCGCGGCCGACGATTCCGCGCTCGCGACGTTGATCGACTTCTATGCCGCGGGCCGTGCCGAGGGCTCGTTCGACACCGGTATCCAGCGCGCCTTGGCGCGCTTGCTCGTCGATCCGGAGTTCATCTTTCGTATCGAGGACGAGCCGGCCAACTTGGCTGCCGGAGCTGTCTACCGCGTCAGCGACGTCGATCTCGCGTCACGCTTGTCTTTTTTCCTCTGGAGCAGCATTCCCGACGACGCGCTGCTCGCCGCGGCTGCCGCCGGCGAGCTACACAAGCCGGCCGTGCTCGAGCGTGAAGTACAACGCATGCTCGCGGACCCGAAGGCCGACTCGCTCGTGACGAGCTTCGCGGTGCAGTGGCTGCAGTTGCGCGTGGTGGACAACGTGTCGCCGGAAAGTAGGGAGTTCGATGGCAATCTGCGCCAGGCGCTGCGCAAGGAAGCCGAGCTCTTTTTCTCGAGCGTGTTGAGCGAAGATCGAAGCGTCACCGATCTGCTCGATGCCGACTATACGTTTGTCGACGAGCGCCTCGCACGGCATTACGGCTTGCCGAACATCCGCGGCAGCCGCTTCCGTCGCGTAGAGTTGCCGCCGTCGTCACCGCGCCGCGGCTTGCTCGGGAAGGGGAGCCTTCTCACCTTGACCTCGGCGCCGAACCGCACCTCGCCCGTCAAGCGCGGCCAATGGGTCCTAAGTAACCTCCTCGGTTCACCGGCGCCACAGCCACCCGCCAACGTCGAGACCAACCTCGAGGAGACAGCGCCGGCAGGCGACGCCACCACGATGCGGGAGCGACTCGAGCAGCACCAGGCCAACCCGAGCTGTGCGATGTGTCACAGTCTCATCGATCCGCTCGGTTTTGCGCTCGAGAACTTTGATTCCGTTGGTGGGTGGCGGGATACTGAGGCCGGGCGACCCGTGAATGCGCACGGCACGTTCATCGACGGCAGTGAGCTCGACGGAGTCGCGGGGTTGCGTGGCTTGTTGCTCGAGCGGCGCGAGCTGTTCGTGCAAGCGTTGACCGAGAAGCTGCTCACGTATGCTCTCGGCCGCACGCTCGAGCCGTACGACATGCCGGTCGTGCGCTCGATCGTGCGAACGGCGGCGAAAGACGACTATCGGTTCTCGGCTTTGGTTCGGGGCATCGTCGCGAGCGAGCCGATGCAGTTTAGGATGAAGCTATCGGGCGAACAGATGCAGCAGGCTCGCGTCGACTAGACAAACCGAGGTTAGCGCTATGTTCATCACCAAGAAACACCTCTCCCGGCGCACGCTCCTGCGTGGTGCGGGTGCCGCCATTGCGTTGCCGTTGCTCGATTCGATGATTCCGGCGCGCACCGCGCTTGCACAGACGGCGGCGGCGCCGAAGATGCGCCTGGGGTGCATTTACATTCCACACGGCGTGACGATGGACAAGTGGACGCCGGCCACCACGGGCAAGGGTTTCGAGCTTACCGAGATCCTGAGCCCGCTCGCGCCGGTCCGCGATCAGATCTGCGTGGTCAGCGGTCTTACGCATGCGCCCGTTGCGCCGTGGGCCGGCGAAGACTCCGGCGGCGCCAACAACCACAATCGTGCCGGGGCCGTGTTCTTGAGCGGCGCCCACCCGGTCAAAGGTAATCGCGCCGTCTGTGGCCCGAGCATCGATCAGATAGCCGCGGCGCACATCGGCCAAGACACGCCGATACCCTCGATCGAGCTGGCGCTCGAGCAAGGTGGGCTCAATTGCGATAGCGGCAACACCTGCGCTTACATCAACACGCTGGCGTGGAAGTCGGCGACGCTGCCGTTGCCGATGGAGCACAACCCGCAGGTGGCGTTCGAGCGCTTGTTCGGCCTCGGCGTCACCGAAGCCGAGCGCGCGGTGCGGCGCACCGAAGCGGGCAGCGTGCTCGACTCGGTGCTCGGGCAATCGGCCAAGTTGCAGGGCGCGTTGCCCGCCTCCGATCGGCGTGTGTTTACCGATTACCTCGAGGAAGTCCGCGAGGTCGAGCGACGCGTCGTGCAGGTCGACTCACTGATGTCCTCAGGCGTGGAATTGCCCGAACCCCCAGTCGGCGTGCCCGACGATCTAGAAGAGCACGCGAACCTCATGTTCGACTTGCAGGTGCTGGCGTACAAAACCGAGATCACGCGCATCTCGACGTTCATGTACGGGCGGGAGCTCAGTAGCACGATCTTTCCGAACAGCGGCGTGCGCGAATCCTGGCACCTTGCCTCGCACCACTCGAACGACCGCAAGAACATGGATCAGTACGCGGTGCTCAACCGCTACCACGTGCGCCTGCTGACGTCCTTCCTCAGCAAACTGCGCGACACGCCTGACGGCGACGGCACGCTGCTTGACCACGCGATGATCCTTTACGGCAGCAGCTTGAGCGACGGCAATCAGCACAACTTCTCGCCGTTGCCCGTGCTGCTGGCCGGCGGCGCGGCGGGCCAGCTGGAAGGCGGTCGCCACCTCGCTTTCCCGGAGGGCACGCCGATGTCGAACCTACTGCTTGCGATGCTGCACAAGATCGGCGCGCCGATCGACAGCATCGGCGACAGCACCGGGCCGCTTGAGATCTAGCGGCCGCAGGCGGTGCAAGCGAGGCCCCGTCATCAGGAGCGCACCGCGTCGCGGTAGGTAGAACCGAGCGTTAAGCTAGCCCAACGATGTTCCCGTCGGCGTCGATGTCGATGTTGTCCGCCGGCGTGCGACGCGTTGATTGGCTGCCTACTTCGTGGCCCCCAATCCCTCCGCGCACGAGAACTCGCGCAACTCGTCGTTCGGCGCGGACGCCTTACTGTACGTACGAACCGAGGTAAAGGGCTCGAGCAGCGCTTTTGGATCCGTCGCCGTGATCCGATCTTCGAGAACGCCAGGCGAAATAAACCGGATGCGCTCGGTCACGGTGAATTGATCGCTATGCGGCGAGAAAGAGTCGAACAGCGCGTCCTCGCGAATGGCCACGGTTTCCACAACGAGCGTGTCGCCTTCCCAGTGCCCCGTGGAATAGCCGGCGAACGTCGGATCATCGAGCACTCTCTGCGACGGCCGGCGGCCGTCAAGAAAAATCCGGCGGTACACGTCGTTCAGCTCACCGTACATGGTGATCTTGTCTTTTGTGTGCTGAACTTCCATGCCATAGGTCATCCCCATCATGTTGGGCATGCCGGCAGAGAGACACCTGGCGTTCGGATCGAACTCATCCGATCCGGCCATGCGCGACTGTCGAATGACTTCCCATTTGGCCAGGTACTCCGGCGTCAGCTTTGGCGCATTTTCGGGCCGGCCTTCCCGCCCATCGAGAACCAACACGGGTCGCGGCGGCGGCAAAGCCCCGTCGCTTGTCACCGCGGGCGGCGGCGCGGCACGTCTCACCTGGCCAAACGGGTTGATCGGTGAGTACACGCCCGTGAAGTCCGGCGGGGACGCCCCTTGCGCGCGAAGCGATGCCGTCGTTATGAGCAGCAGGCACAGGAGCGCCGAAGAAAACACAACAATCGCTTTCGACATGATGTTCTCCTTCAGCCGTGATTACTGAGCCGCCGGCGGCGCCCCGACTACGCTGCCGTCGGCGCGTCTGACGCGCGTGAGGAGTCCGGTGCGCGTACCGTCCTTCGCCGGACTGAAATCCACAGTCACCGTCTCGCCAACTTTTAGGGTTGTCTTCGACCAGCCCGCGCGGACCAACTGGCCGGGGGTACGGCCCTCGATCTCCCACTGCACCTTGCCGCCGTTGCTGTCGTCAACTGACAGAAAAATCCACACGTGTGGGTTCGTCCACTTCCACTCACTCACCGTACCTGTGAGCACCACGACTTTGTCGCCGTCGAATGCCGAGTTGCTGTGGTGGGCCAGAGCGGACGTTGCCGTCAGCAGCCCCGCGATGACACACGAACCGATTCTCATCTCTGATCCTCCGCGATGGCACGACGACATTAGCATGCCCAAGTCGGACGCAAAGCGCTGCGCGTCTTGCGGCGCTGGTGCCGCCGCCGCGGGTCCACCTGGCGCGGTTGCACGGCGTTGCTGAACGGGAACGCCATCGGAGGATATGCCGTTGCGCACACGGCTATCCGCGGGCCACTGCCGATATGGACGTGTGGGTGGCAATACGAGGCAAATGCAAACGCGGTGCGCCCCCAGCCGGAGCGCACCGCGTTACGTAGGTGGGAACGAACGCGCCTTAAGCCAGCCCGACGATGTTGCCGTCGGCGTCGATGTCGATGTTGTCCGACGCCGGCTTCTTCGGCAGGCCCGGCATCGTCATGATCTCGCCCGACAGCACGACCATGAACCCGGCGCCGGCGTTCAAGATAGACGTCGCGCACGTTGAACACGTGGCCCGTCGGCGCGCCGCGCAGCTGCGGGTCCGTCGAGAACGAGTACTGCGTCTTCGCGATGCAGATCGGCAGATTGCCGAAGCCGTCCTCTTGGAACTTCTCGATCTTCTTGCGCACGGCGGTGTCGGCAACGACTTCGCTCGCGTGATAGATGCTCTTCGCGACCTTGCCGATCTTCTTCCAGAGCTCGTCGCTGTCTTCGTAGACGAACTTCAGCGAGCCCGGCTTCGTGTCGATGAGCTTGACCATCGACTTCGCGAGCTCGGTCGCGCCCTTCGAGCCCTTCGCGAAGTGCTCGCAAACGATGCGCTTCGACGCCTTGCTCGCCGAGATGCTTCTTGATCAGCTCGAACTCGCGCTCGGTGTCGCTGCCGAAGCGGTTCAGCGCGACGATGACGGGCAAGCCGTAGTGGTCGCGGATATTGTTGACGTGGCGATCCATGTTCGCCATGCCCTTCATCAGCGCATCGGTTTGCTCGCTGTTGACGTCCTCGATCTTCGCGCCGCCCGAGTACTTCAGCGCGCGCGCCGTGCCGACGAGCACCGCGGCGCTCGGGCGCAGGCCCGACTTGCGGCACTTGATGTCGACGAACTTCTCGGCGCCCAAGTCGGCGCCGAAGCCGGCTTCCGTGACGACGTAGTCGGCGAGCTTGAGCGCCGTCTTCGTCGCGATCACGGAGTTGCAGCCGTGCGCGATGTTCGCGAACGGGCCGCCGTGCACGAGCGTCGGCGTGTGCTCGAGCGACTGCACGAGGTTCGGCTTGAGCGCTTCCTTCATGAGCACCGTCATCGAGCCCTGCGCGTTCAACGCCTCGGCGCGAATCGGTTTGTTGTCGCGCGTGTAGCCGACGATGATCTGCTTGAAGCGGTTGCGCATGTCGTCGAGCGACGTCGACAAGCACAGGATCGCCATGACCTCCGACGCCGCGACGATGTCGTAGCCCGTCTCGCGCGGAAAACCATTGGCCGTGCCGCCGAGGCCGTTGACGATGTGCCGCAAGCTGCGGTCGTTCATGTCGAGCACGCGGCGCCACACGGGCCGGCGGATGTCGAAGCCGAGCGTATTGCCGAAATAGATGTGGTTGTCGACGAGCGCCGCCAGCAGGTTGTGCGCGATGCTGACAGCGTGGAAGTCGCCCGTGAAATGGAGGTTGATGTCCTCCATCGGCGCGACCTGCGAGTGGCCGCCGCCGGCGCCGCCGCCCTTGACTCCGAAGCACGGGCCGAGCGACGGCTCGCGCACGCAGATCATGGCCTTCTTGCCGATCGCGTTCAGCGCATCGCCGAGGCCGACCGTAGTCGTCGTCTTGCCTTCGCCCGCGGGCGTCGGCGAAATCGCGGTGACGAGAATCAGCTTGCCGTCCGGCCGCGATCTGCACGCGCGCTGATCAGCGCGTCCGACAGCTTCGCTTTGTAGTGGCCGTACGGCTCGAGGTCGTCGGCGTCGATGCCGAGGCGCTCCTTGGCGAGCTCAACGACTTTGCGCAGCTTGACGCCGCGGGCTATGGCTAGATCGTCTTTCATGGTTGGTGTCACCGCGTCTGAGCTGAAGATGCCTGAAAAGCCCCGGCCGCAGATTCTGCGGCCGGGGCTTGGTCACGCCATCAATAACGATAGTGGTCGGTCTTGTACGGGCCGCTGACCGGCACGCCGAGGTAGTCGGCCTGCGCCTTCGACAGCTTCTCGAGCTTCACGCCGATCTTCTCGAGGTGCAGGCTCGCGACCTTCTCGTCCAGGTGCTTCGGCAGCACGTAGACGCCGAGCGGGTACTTCTTCGTGTTCTGTGTAGAGCTCGATCTGCGCCAGCGTCTGGTTCGTGAAGCTGTTCGACATCACGAAGCTCGGGATGGCCCGTCGCGCAACCCAGGTTCACGAGGCGGCCTTCGGCCAGCAGGATGATGTTCTTGCCGCCCGGCATGTGGACGCTGTGCACCTGCGGCTTGATCTCGGTCCACTTGTACTTCTTGAGCTTCTCGACCTGGATCTCGTTGTCGAAGTGGCCGATGTTGCAGACGATCGCGTTGTGCTTCATCTGCTTCATGTGCTTCTCGGTGATGACGTCGACGCAGCCCGTCGTCGTGACGAACACGTCGCCGATCTTGCAGGCCTCGTCCATCGTCATGACCGTGTAGCCTTCCATCGCCGCCTGCAGCGCGCAGATGGGGTCGATCTCCGTGACGATGACGCGCGCCGACTGCGCGCGCAGCGACTGCGCCGAGCCCTTGCCGACGTCGCCGTAGCCGGCGACGACGGCGATCTTGCCGGCCAACATGACGTCGGTCGCGCGGTTGATCGCGTCGACGAGCGAGTGGCGGCAGCCGTAGAGGTTGTCGAACTTCGACTTCGTGACCGAGTCGTTGACGTTGATCGCCGGGAACAACAAACGGCCGGCCTTGTGCATCTGATAGAGGCGATGCACGCCCGTGGTCGTCTCCTCGGAGACGCCGCGGATGTCGCCCGGCATGTTCTTGAAGCGCTTCGGGTCCTTCTTCAGCGACTTCTTGAGCTGCGCGAAGCAGGATGCGCTCCTCCTCGCTGCCGGGCTTCTTGTCGAGGATCGACGGATCCTTCATGGCCTCGTAGCCCAAGTGCACGAACAACGTGGCGTCGCCGCCGTCGTCCAAGATCATGTTCGGGCCTTCGCTGTTGCCCCAGTCGAGCGTGCGGTCGATGTAGTCCCAGTACTCCTCGAGCGACTCGCCCTTGTAGGCGAACACCGGCGTGCCGCGCGCGGCGATGGCCGCGGCCGCATGGTCCTGCGTCGAGAAGACATTGCAGCTCGCCCAGCGCACCTTCGCGCCGAGCGCTTGCAGCGTCTCGATGAGCACCGCGGTCTGGATCGTCATGTGCAGCGAGCCCGTGATGCGAGCGCCCTTGAGCGGCTGCTTCGGGCCGTACT
>CAVQPJ010000007.1:0-83595 GCA_963714705.1 uncultured Gammaproteobacteria bacterium | reverse complement strand
TCCGCGGGCGTCCGTGCACGTTCGCGAGCATCCGCGTGCTGTGTGGGTAACTCCGTGGGCAGTTACCCTCACGCCGCGCCAACAACGGCGGAGGCAGATTCGTGCTTACAGACGCTCACATTCGCGGCGCCAAGCCGCGAGAAAAGTCATACAAAGTCGCTGACGGTTTCGGGCTAACGCTGCTCGTCAATCCGGATGGGTCGAAGTTCTGGCGGTTCCGCTATCGCTTCGCTGGCGCTGAGAAGTCTCTGAGCTTCGGCCGCTACGGTGACGTGTCGCTCGCTGACGCCCGCGACCGTCGCGACGCAGCGCGCAAGCAACTTGCTGCTGGCAAGGACCCTAGCGAAGAACGACAGCGCGAAAAGGCCGAGCTGCGCTCAACCTTCCGCGACGTGGCCGAGGAATGGTTCGCGCGGCAGCACAAGCTGTCAGAGTCCACCGCGGACAAGGCACGCTGGATATTCGACACGCACATATACCCTGCCCTCGGCAGCAAGCCAGTCAAGACGATTACCGCGCTAACCGTCTCGCGTGCTCTGCGCGAGATTGAAGACAAGGGCCTGCACGAAACAGCGCACAGGGCGCGGCAGCGTGTCAGTGCCGTCCTTCGCTACGCTGTCGCGACAGGACGCGCCGAGCGCGACGCAACCAACGACCTGCCGAGGGACATACTGACGCCCGTGGCCGTTGAGCATCATGCTGCGATCACGAATCCGGCCGATTTCGGCGAGTTATTGCGCACCCTTGACCGCGACGGCGGTCAGCGGAGCGTGCGGCTGTATCTGCAGATACTCGCGCGTCTGTTCACGCGGCCGGGCGAGCTACGGCTGGCCCGGTGGTGTGAGTTCGACATACAAGGAGCGCAGTGGACGGTACCAGCGTCACGCATGAAGATGCGCCGCGAGCACATCGTGCCGTTGTCAGCGCAGGTAATTGCGTTACTCGCAGAGTTACGCAAATTGACCGGACACCAAGAACTGCTGTTCCCTTCATACGCTCGCGCAAACCGGCAACGTGTGCAACCGATAAGCGAGCGCCGTCCGAAGCGTCGCGCTGAAGTCACTAGGTGTGTCGGCTGACAGGCACACGGCGCACGGCTTTCGCTCGTCTGCGAGTTCCCTGCTACATGAGCACGGCTATGACTCGCAGGTAATCGAGCTGCAACTAGCGCACAAGGACACCAATGAAGTACGTGCGATCTACAACCGAAGTGAACGTCTTGCAGAGCGGCGGAGGCTCATGCAGGCATGGGCTGACTACTGCGACCAATTGAAGGACGCGCCAGAACAAGCAGAGCAACTAACCGCGTGAACGAAGGCGCAGACGCTGAGTCGGTATGCCGCGGTAACCGCAGCGACCAAGTATCCAGCCCCTCTCGCCTACCTCGGCGCGTCTGACGCGCCGGGGCTAATAGGGTCAAGATGGCGCGCGGGAATCGGCGATAAACCGTAGTAGCCGACTGCACAGTTCAGCGATTTGTTGCGCCGCATCATCCGCGAGCGTCATCGAGCCCTGCAGTTCGAACAGTTCGTTTTCGTCGGAATCCACAATGCCCGTAGCATCGCCAAAATTGAGACGGACTTTCGCAAGCTGGGAATCCGTCAGAGGTAGTCAGGCTGGAAGTTGGCGGCAGCGTTCTGCTGACTTCCGTGAATACGTAGTCCATTTTTCTCAGTGCGATGGTACCGGCCAGTGGGAGCGCTCGGGCACGATCCGCAGTCGGTAGTAGACCTGCGTTCCGACGGCTCGATATATTCCGCTGAAACCGCATGCCGACGTGCCGAAGTCGTAGGCTACAGTTACCCGCAACAGGTTGCGGCGTGCCAGCACCGGCATTGAGCTGGCCGTCGCGCGAGCGCTGCAGCGATCCTGTGTACTTGTTCAACACGTACACCTCGCCCTCTGACGCAGGTTGCATCTCGTACATTTCGCAAGCCGACAGAAGGAACGTGACGGGATTAGCGCGAACGAATCGGTATCGCATACTCTCTCCGGAGCTTGATGCGGGCCTGGTCAAGCATCGTACCCGCAGTGGGCTCGGCCGTCTGCTCTCGACGGTTTAGGACCACTCGCTGGATCACCTACGCTCCGCTAGTAGCGCGCAGCGTCTGCGTGCGCTGCTTGCACTTCGAGCAGCGCACGCGCTTGCGCACGTCGTCCAGCGTGAAGAACGGGCCGAAGCGCTGCTCCAGATTGTCCACGTCCAGCACCTTCGTGCGTTTGCACTTCGGGCAGTTGGCATAGAGCCTGTGGCCGCGTCGAAGATCGGCCAGAAACTTCGGCTCAGGGTTCACCGCACCATGCTTCGCACTGTACCGTCGATACTGTTCGGAATACAGTATCTCTACGGCAATACCTCGACATCTGTGTCACGTCTTCTCATCGTTTCGCCTCGAAGGGGGATAGGGGTCGGTGTCCGGCATGCCCGGAAGGTTTTGGACCTCCGCCCGGGCTCGCTTATGTCGCCAATCGGCTACATCTCTGTGTTCGGCCAACGCGATGCACACCATATTTGGGTTTGTCGCTTAGGACCCTCTGCGTATGTGTGCTGCGCTTACCGCCTCGCCTCAAGACGTCCTTTTGCGCCATGCGCTCGCTCAGCGCAGGCCGGCACTGCCGTTAGCGGCCACAAGCATGGTGATGCGCATCTGGGATGTTGAACACGGAGCATGCGCCATGCTGCATCCTTGGTTCGGCCGCTTCCCCGGCAAGCTGGCGATGGTGGACTGCGGATGCACAGCAGATTGCATCCAGCATCTACATCCGACATGGCTGACGTCGGACGACTCCTCGATTACTTATTCGTCCAGAACGCCGATCAGGATCACCTGCGCGATCTGACGGGACTTGAGGATGAAGGCGTCAGGGTTCAGCCTTGTACCGCAATCGGACGGTGAGTGGGTAACGACCTGTGTCTCATCAAGTTCCTGCAGAGCGGCGAACTAACAAACAGCTTCCGGCAATTCGTGTCAATGCACGAGTCGTATACGCCCCCGTTCCGTACGTCCAAGACTTCGACACGTGTATCGGGCGGGATCAAGGTCCGCACTTTTCGAGAACGCCTATCCGCGTTTCACGGACACCAACAACCTGAGCCTGGTGGTTTTCTTCAAGTACGCCGGTTTCGAATCCTATTCGCTGGCGACTTGGAGCGCGACGGGTGGCTCGCGCTGCTCGATCAGCCCGCGTTTTGCGCGGAGTTGTCGGGCACGAACGTGCTCGTTGCATCGCACCATGGCAGGGACAACGGATCCTGCAAGGAAGCCTTTAACCGGTTCACACCGAATGTGGTCGTCAATCCGGATAAGTCCGTCATCTACGACACCCAAGAGACTGTCCCTGACTATCGCGATATCGTGAGCGTTGATGGCGTCAATGTCCGCACGACTATGAAACGCCGGCACGTCCTTACGACGCGCAGAGATGGGCACATCACATTCACTGTGCAATCAGACGGCGTTTGGTTCATTGATACAGAGTGTCGTGGTGAGTGCCGCAGCAGCACCTAGCAAGCCCCTGAAGTCGCGAACCTACCTTGGTTGTGCTCGCTTGTCGTTTTGGACACGCTCGTGGTCCTCGCGTTCATGATGCCGGCCGGACTAGAAAACACGACCCTGACGGCTGCTGTTGCTCTTCGCGCCGCGATGGCGACGCTGCTGCCGCTCGTCGTGCTGCTGCTGTCGCAAGTGCTGCCTTCGCCGCTGAAGGCTTCGCTCGTTTTCTGGAAAATTAAGAATGCACTGCCAGGGCATCGAGCGTTCAGCAGTATTGGCCGTTGATCCTCGCGTAAGCACGGCGGCGTCACAGAAGCAACTTGGACGATTGCCGACGGCGCCGCGCGACCAAAAACACAACTTCGTTCAAGCTCTATAGACAGCTCGCTGACCAGCCGTCGGATATCGCACGCCAATAGAAACTCCTCCTGTTTCGGGACATGGCCGCCATCTCTCGCTGCTGGCGGTCGCTGTTCCGATAGCGCTGCTTGCTGGTGGCGCGGCACCGCAGGCTGCAGTGGTAATCGGCGGGATCTTCGCGGCGCAATATCTGCTGACGGCGACGGCGGCGCGCAATAACGGCATTGCTTTGGTCACCAATGTGCTGGCGCTGCAAGGTCGGCCCGCCGAAAAAGAATGAGCCAATTTACCGACGGCCGGCACGATTGCCGGATCGCGCCGCGGAGCGTAGGCCTCCTTCAGCCACGACCGCCAGCGCGGCCTTGCAGACTCAAGATAGCAATGCCGGCGTTGACGTGTTCCTAATCTGTGCAGCGTCCAGGTTGATTTCTTCTGCGTACCAGCGGAATGCAGCTCAACGCGCATGCGATTTCGTCGTTAGCGGAACTCATCAGGAGCACTTCCATGAAAATGTAGTCGAGCGTTTTCAAGTCAGAGCTGAGGACGGAACGATACTTAGCGTCGTGATCTATCAAAAGCAGCTTGATGTAACGACGGATCACGACAAGGGCGCCGAATTTCCTTCCTGGATTGAAGGAAGTAGCGACTAGCTGACGGCCGCAGTCTCAATAGGATCGATGCCGAACACATTCAAGCTCGTGCAAACAGGGTCAGGTGTTGACTCGCATAACGGGAACAACACATGGGAAAGTGATTGCGTGGTCGCGTGCTGTGAGGCTAGTGACTGTCAACTCACCTGCGGGCCGGCAATAGTGCCCGCGGAAATGGTCATTTACGGTCTTCTTTGACTCCGTCCTGAGCACTGCCCGTATCTCGCCTGTGCTGCGCTTGGTGGAAACTCAGGGCGCCGGGACCGTATCGAAACAGCGTCGGAAATTCCGCGACGTTCGTGATCGTTGTACCGTCAGCCGAAGCGTACCTATAGGCGACTGCCGGTACTCGATCGACACGCCTTGTGCGAACCGCATCGATACGATTCGCCTACAGGCAGTGGACCGTCGTCAGTCAGAACGTAGATAGGCTTGTTTGGATCAACTGGCACACTTATCAGCATCCGTTGTCCTTCAAGAGGCTCAAGCGAAAATGTTTTTGGTTCGCGCCTAATTCCCGCATTCAGCAGCGCGAGCACCTGACACTACGCCTTTCAGGTCGCCATCCTGGCTGCAGAACAATTTTTCATTGAAGGCTTTGCTGTTTGGTATCGCACGTCGAAGGGCTGCCCCGTGGGCAGCTAGGATTTCGGGCGAGAAGTTAACGTTCATCTGCAGTACGGAGCCACTCTCTACGACGACAACCATGGTCGGATTCGCCAACCAATCGGCTAAGTCGAGTTGGCTCGATCTCAGTCAGTGTTCTCAGTTCTATCCCATGCTCCTGCGCTGTGCGCTGCGCGCCCTCGCTGAACCCCAGTGGTCGATACAGCCATGACGTTTGCGAAGCCTTCCGTATGGCGTCGGCCTATTAGCTCCCATATCCAATCGCTTGGCGCGCGCCCTTGGCTTGGTCGGTCACGACATTGAATCAGTGCTCTGTAAGGGATCGAGCCGACTTTGCCAGCTACTTCGATGTCGAACTCCGCGCGCTGTACGCCGTCGTCATCAATCCTTTTCACGTTCTTCGTAAACTTGAACTGGCCCTCGCTTAGGACGTGCTCAAGTTCCGCGACGCGAGACTCTAGCAGTGACCCGGGCCTAACCATCGCGGATCCTGACGCCGTTATTCGGCGCGCTGGCAGTTCAGGACGCGTTCGGCCGGAATGCGCGTGCCGTCGGGCAATGCAATCCAGTCGCTGTCAGGTTCAGCATCGACAATAACCGTGGTTCCGTCGAGAAGCGCGCATTGCCATCGCTGTTCGAAGGAGGACTTCCACCAGGCAAAAGCCATGACGCAAGCAACGACGACGAGCCCTCCCGCGAAGATCATCCTGCGAAGCCCGCTGTCAGGACTGTGAAGAAGTGGCGCGCGCCCTCCAATGATCGCGAAGCCTCTGTGCTGCAACCGCGCGGAAGTCATCGCGATGCGTGATGGCGACCTTTCCGATGTCCGAAACGACCCAGAGAACGAACCAGAACGCGAAAACGAAATAGATGATGGCGGGGGATGACAACCGCTTCCATAACGCTACCGTCGCCGACCCGGTTGGGCAAAACTGTACCGCAATCCGGACCCGGACGGTCTGGCCGGCTGTGTAACGCCCGTTGGCGTCGCGGTTGCGTGGCATACACGGCGCCCTAAAGGCGCCGATTGAACTGCTATGACATGTCATGTCATTACATCAGCGGCCCTTTAGGGCGCGCTGGTATGACCTGAGACTGGTTTGGCTTGGCCTGGTCTGGATGGCATAGCAAACGGATGGCAATTGCTATCCGGCTCCACCACGCCAACGCTGCGCAGCTCCTGCCTTGCCAGCAGTCTGCCGCTTGCTTGAAATGTCCTGCGAACGCTCGCGGTGTTCTTCTAGTCGCGTGTTCCTGAGCAGGCCGTCTGCGCCGGCTACGAACTTCGGCGACACGTAAGACCAGCCACGCTCAAAGCACGCCGCGTCCACGTTGGCGATTGCACGCAACTGCACGGGATCATTCGGCAGTCCGCCCATGTCCCACTGTGCGTCGATCAGCTCGCGATAGAGCAGCCGTGCACAGCACGGCCAGCCGCGCGTTGCTGCTGCGAAGTCGCCCGTGTACCACGGCACGTAAGCAAGTCGTCGGTTTAGCCATGTTGCGTCTCCGCTAGGAGACGCGTTTGCGGCGCACCCGCTGCCCAGGGATTGCCTGAGCTCGAAAGCCGCCAATAGCCGAGACGGTGCAGCTCTAATCCGGCTTCCGTCATTTCAGCCGCGGTCAGACAACGCCGATCATCCGGGTACGCGCCTCTGCGGTGTTTGTCGAAGGCGCTCACGCTGCGGAAGTACGCGCCGCATGCACGGCAGCCACAGCGCTTAGAGTCGTGCGGAAGGTTCATGTTGGTCCTTGGTGGTGTAAGTCAGTCGCCGCCGGCAGTCGTGGAAGGGACAACACGCTGCCGGCGGCCGACTTGCCCGGTGCTGTTCCGCATGCGTGGGAAGTGGTACGCATGCGTGCGCTATCAGCGCCGGGACTTTGACGGGCTACTTGCGTTGAATACGCCGTTGAATGCGCCTGGCCGCATCGCTCACCGTGCAGAGCGCGCGCAATGCGTCGCTGCCGATGCGGCCGCCGACGACGTGCCTTGCGACGATGGCGTTGAACAACGCGCACAGTTGGGCGCGGTGGTGCTGCTCCATAGTCATGCCGCCACGCCATGCGGCGCCGCATGCGGCCCAGGTCCATAAGCAGGGGCGGTAGCTCGCGCGCGATTGCCCGCGCTCGTCATCGGACAGCGCTGCGTTCTTGCGCGTCATCAGGTCCGCGATGAACCGTCCAACTCGCGCACGTAAGCAGCGCGGAAGCTCGTCGCCGTCATGGCGCGGTTGTGTACCCGGATCACGCAGTCACCATGCCGCGCAACGATGCGCGTCACGGCGTCGTGCTCCGGGTCCGCTACGCTGGCCCCCTGCGTCGTGAACCAAAGGTTGCGCGCTGCCAGGAGGGCGATGCCTTCGGCGTGTGTGCGTGGCTTGACGATCCGGCCGCGCGTGCGCACTGGCTGCACAGGCTGTGCCGGCTGTGCGGGGCGTCGCGTGGCTCGGCGCGAGTCAAGCTGATGCCTTCGCCGCAGTCGCGCTCGCTGGCCTCGACCTCGGCGCGCATCTGGCGGCTAGGTCTCGCTGCGCGTCGCGTTCGTGACGGCGGCCAGCGCACGCTGCGCAGTCAGCGAGCACGCCGTGGGTCGCTCCTGCTCGTCGGCGTTCGCGCTCGGCCTGGCCGACGCTACACACGACGTACGCAATCTGCTCGGCGTCGCGCCGCGGATGAGCGTGCCATCGCAGCGTCCATGAATTGCTGTTGCTTTGCGTTCAATTTCATCTTGTTTTGCTCCATGCACCGAGCGGCGGCCACTGAAGGCCGCCGCCATGTGTTGCCGGTTTAGGCCGTCTCGTTAGCGTCGTTGAGGTTCAGGCCAGTGATTGCCGTGATGGCGTTCGCTCGGCGCATGCGGAAGCCGCATGGCGAAATGAGACGCAGCGCAACGCTGTCCGTCTCGAACAAAGACACGGTCTGTGCCGCGACTGCCGGCAAGCTGGCCGCGTCCGTGGTCGGCGCGCTCGACATTTCGATGCGCCCGCGTTAGACGGCTCGATGCGTACCGGCTCCGCGCCTGCGAAACACTGCGCGCCATCCACCACGACGACGCTGGTCCCAGCTGGCACGCCGCTCGACGTGTGCGCGGGGATCCCCGACAACGCGCCGCCTTGCGCGTTGAGGTCAGGGAACGCTCGGCCTTCGATTGCGTTCCGAAGCAATCCGAGGCGCGCCGCCGTCTGTGGATGCAGCACGACGCTAACGGTGGATGCGTCGGCGCCCGTGAGAGCAACCAGCGCCTCGTCAAGGTCGCGTGCAATATCCGTCCGGTGTCGCGGACCCGGACGTGACCGTGGATACGCCGCTGAGCAGTCCGCCCGTGCCACTACCGAACGCCATCGTGTCGATGGCGAGCGAAGCGGCCTGCAGCAGCAGCGTTTCAAAGCGCCGGATGCCTGCGCCCTGTCCGATAAGGTTCAGGTACTCGAGCGACATGACCAGCAGCGGCCGATGTTCAACGCGTCAGCTCGAACGGCGTCAGGAGCGAGGTCACGCCACCGGAATGGCGCGCCCTTCGGGGACATACGACGCAGTTGGAAGCGTGACGACGCTGGACAAGTTCGTGGCGAGCGGCGCAATAGTCGGGTCGATCTTGAACAGTGCCGAGTACGTTTTGACCGCCTCGGTAAGTTCAACAAGGCCTCGTCTACGGCCGCCGTCTCGGCGCCGTACTGCCCGGAGCCTGTGCCGTGGGCGGGGATTTCGCCCGCCCTGGTCATGGGCGCCGCGAAATGGCGCATTACGCGCTCGTCATAGCCGAACTTATTGCAGATGGCGGCGGGCATTGCGCCCGTCAACGCGCTCAGGGCCTTGACGACCGTGATGCGCACGCCGCGCCCAGAACGGGGCGGATTCTTCGTGATGTTCATGAGAAAAAATCTCCGTGAAAATTGACTGTGAATTTGTAGCTTCATGGCCGCTACGGGCCGGGCTCAGTCGTGCTGTTTTGTGTCCTGGTCGTGTACTCCAGTCGCGAATGCGATGTGCAGGCGCAGGCGCGCGCCATGTGAATGGGCCGAACGCGGCCCTAGGGAATGTGCAGCGCCGCGCGTGGAGCGCGGCGAGTTTCGTGGCGACGGTCAGCGCAGGACGGCTGGCCGGGATTGAATGAATTCGCTAATGGCCGACTCTTTCCAGGCGACGGCAGTGCGGGTTAACTGCACCTGGCGAGGGAACTTGCCCGTCGCAATCAGTGCGTAAATCGCTGTGCGGCGCAGGCCGCAGAGCCGCATGACCTCAGGCAACCGCAACAATCTGTCAGGGGCGTGCTGCTGACGTACGGCGTTGTCCGTTGGCATTCGTGCTGTGGCCTTCGTTCGTTGAAAACGGATCAAGGCTCACGGCAGGCATGTCGTGAGCGCGAGCGTTAGGTGACGGGTTGCTGTCGCTGTTGCGAGACACTTTGAAGGTCCACAACGACAAGCCTATCGTTGGCGTCGCATGATCTTGCGCGGGCTGTTGCCGCGCTACGCCAGCAAGGGCATTCGTCCTGTTCTTTGACCCGCTGGCACGAATCGTTTAAGGCTTGATCGTTCAACAACTTGACTGGCACAAGCCAGCGCGGGAGCTATTTCCACGGAGCCGAGAATTGCATGGCAGGAGAAAGCGCGGCGGCTTAGGGCCGCCGGCTGAGCCTGAGCAGGATCACGAATCACTTCAAGTCACTCGGGCTCAAGGTCAGTCGGTCATCCATCTACAGCGAGTGTCGCGCCGTGACGCGCGCGGCACGCGACTCTGCCGGCCCTGCCCCAAGTGGCGAGAGTCGCGGCTGGGATAGACACGAGCGGAAGCTGTACGACAGGGAACTGCGGGCGTGCTGAAGACGAACGGATGCCGGGACATTGAGGACTGGCTGCGGCGTAACGACGTGGAGCACGGCGCCCAGCATCATGCGTGGCACAGCACATCAGCAGACGCTCACGCGCGAGCACGCAGCCAAGGCAACGAGGTTCACCCGTCGATGCGAAACCTGACCTCATTGCCGAGTTGGTATGACGACGACGGCGAAACGCAGACTGGCTGCTATCGACGTGACCGGAGGCCGCAGAGGGGACGACAGCGAACTGACAGAAAGCAGGGCCGACCCTTCTGATGTCGTCTTGGACGATAGCAAGGGCCACGTTGCTGCCGATGAGATGTAACGACACTACAAACCCTACTAGTGAACCGATGAATGCCAGTCCGACCCACAGTATCCAACTCCGCCCTGTGCGACTGGCCAGCGCTCCCAGGGCAGCCCAATACAGCCACGTGGAGACATATAGCACTGGGACCAAGACAATCGCGCCACCGGTACGGCTTCCCCATCCAGTGGAAAAAGGCTTGCTGCGATAACTAGCCCGACAATCCCGGCGATGTACCCCCAGAAACCCCAGTTGAGGAACCGGAAAGGCTGCGCTAGGTCGCCTTTAGGTCCGGCGCGCACGACACGAATGCAGACTATCGGGACGGCAATCAGGACAGCGATAACGATGAGTTGAGGCACACTTATGGCGAGGCCCATGTCGTTCCCTCTTTTTGTTC
The DNA here is from genome assembly GCA_963714705.1 of uncultured Gammaproteobacteria bacterium. Taxonomy (GTDB): domain Bacteria; phylum Pseudomonadota; class Gammaproteobacteria; order Steroidobacterales; family Rariloculaceae; genus FEN-1219. The sequence continues at coordinate 72,938 of CAVQPJ010000007.1, read as the reverse complement.
TTTTTTCGGAAGGCGGGCGCCCGCGTAGGATAGGCCGGCCCGACTCTGCGGGTAAATATGCGGGCACGCGACGTGCTGGGACGCGAAACGTTCGTTCGCAAACAAGTGCTTAACCGGCCCTATTGACTGCTCTCCTGGGCACCAGATTTATACCCCGCGCCGTTGCTCACTCTCACGAGCCCATAGACGCCGTTCGCGTCCTCGACGACGGATACCTCGCCGATGTAGTCGTGCAGCATCATGCGCGCGGCCTCTAGCTCGTCAGGCTTCGCGTACTTGCCTAGTCCATCGAGGTTCGTCACGAGCTCGCGCCATCGACATCGGGTTACGTCGTCGGTCCGCGTTTTCGGTCGCGACGTCGATCTCTTGATCGCTTCGCGGACGGTTTGCTGCGCGCGGAAGTGCCCGGCGCAGAAGGCAGCGTGTCGCTCGTGGCTTTCTCCTAGTGGACACAACCGACGCTCTGCTACTGGCCATCGGCCGCGCCGACCAGCCCCGCAATACGGCGGGATCGCGGCCAACAATCTATGCGTGCCGAGAGCGACGGGGAGAATCGTGGAGCTGCGCGCGGCCCTCAGCGCCGGTTGACTCGTTCGATGTGCGGCAGCCCGTCGCGGACAAGCGCCTCTATTTCCTCCATGTCCCGCTTCGGCATTGCGCGGCCAACTGTGACCCCGGCGATCGCCAGCGCCGGAAAGTACGCATGATGCCGGTCGAACCTCAGCCCGAAATCGGACTGGTCTATCTCGGGGTAGCGAATGCACCGGTATTCGTCTTCGATGTGCCAGCGGCGCGTTTTCGTGCGTGTGGCGATGTTCCCACCCCAGTCAATCCGTTGGACGTGATAGCTTCCCTCCACGCGCTAGAAGAATCCCTCCCGTAACCCGGAGACCATCATGCGACCTCAATCTATTGTGTTGTGTGGACGATGGGTGGCGCTGATTGCCGCTGTGGGGTTGAGCGTAGGGCATGCGAATGCCCAGTCGCCCGTCGCAAGTGGTCCCGAGTGGCCTAGCTACGGGGGCAACACCGGAAATACCAAGTACTCGCCGGTTAGTCAGATCTCATCGGAGAACGTCGCCACATTGCAGATTGCGTGGCGCTGGCAGTCGATCGACGCGGGGATTCAGCAACGTAACTCGAATCTGCGGCCATGGCTATACGAAGCAACGCCAGTGATGATCAAAGACAAGCTCTATGTGAGCACTTCGTTTGGCCAAATTGCGGCGATTGATCCTACGAGCGGCAAGACAGTCTGGACCCATGACCCGCAGACCTATGTCACCGGGCGTCCCTCTATGTACGGGTTTGTGCATCGTGGAGTTGCTTACTGGGCCGACGCCAACACAAATCCACGAGAGGAACGCATCTTGATGGGTACGGTTGATGGCTATCTGCTGGCGCTTGATGCAAGAACGGGGAAACCCGTAGATACCTTTGGCCTCAAGGGCAGGGTGGACCTGACTCAGGGACTCATGCAGCCGATGGACCGCGATCGACACGTCGTTACCTCTCCGCCGGTCATATTGGGGGACGTGGTAGTGGTCGGTTCCGGCGTGAACGACGCCAGGGGCCCCGTCGAAACCACTCCGAGTGGTGACGTTCAAGGTTTTGATGTCCGTACCGGGCGGCGGTTGTGGATATTTCATTCCGTTCCCCAACAAGGCGAGCCCGGAAACGAAACCTGGTTACAGGATTCGTGGAAAACCAGGAGAGGGGTCAGCGCTTGGGCACCACTCAGCGCCGATGAGCAATTGGGATACGTCTATATCCCATTCAGCACGCCTTCCAGTGACTACTACGGCGGCGGTCGGCCTGGAGACAATCTGTTCGGCGAAAGCATTGTTGCGCTGAATGCGAAAACCGGCAAACGGGTCTGGCACTTCCAGATGACGCATCATGGCATCTGGGACTATGACCCGCCCGCGGCGCCAACGCTGGTCGACATCACGGTGGACGGAAAGCAAGTCAAGGCACTTGTGCAGGTGACCAAACAGGGCTTTTGCTTTGTACTGGATCGCAATACAGGAAAGCCAGTGTGGCCAATTGTCGAGTCGCCCGTCCCGCAGTCGGATGTTGTTGGCGAGCGAACCTCTCCTACTCAGCCATTCCCTTCGAGACCCGCTGCATTTGATCGGCAAGGCGTGAAATCTGTAGATGATCTAATCGACTTCACGCCGGAACTCCGGCAGCAAGCGCTGTCGATCCTGAATACCTATGACTACGGGCCACTTTTTACGCCACCGTCCTTCAGAGGAACGATCGCGCTGCCAGGAGCACAGGGCGGCGCAAGCTGGGCGGGCGCGGCCTTCGACCCGGAAACTGCGACTCTGTATGTCCCCTCGGTGACAAGGCCGACTGTGATCACTCTCTCAGAGCGTAGCAACCCGCAATTTGAGGGACAGACGACGATCGACGCCTACTTCGGCTATCGCCGGCTCCTCGAAGGTCCGGAAGGGCTTCCACTTTTCAAGCCGCCCTTTGGCCGAATCACCGCCATCAACCTGAATACAGGCGAGCACTTGTGGGTGACGGCGAGCGGCGACGGGCCCCGCAATCACCCGCTATTGAAGGACCTGAAATTGCCGAGGCTTGGCTGGCCCCAGCGTACGTTTGTGTTAGCCACCAGCACTCTTCTCTTCACAGTGCAGGAAGGGCCAGTTGGACCGGAACGTCAGCGCGATGACCATCTCGAGGCCGATCATGCCATTCGGGACGCGAAGATGAACGCCTACGACAAACGCACGGGCGCCCTGCTGGCAGAGGTCGACTTACCAGCCAATGGCAGTGGTTCCCCAATGACCTATCTCATGAACGGAAAGCAATACATCGTGGTGGCAGTTGGTGGCTCGAATATCCCGGCAGAGTTGATCGCTTTGGCGTTACCTTGATGACGAACGACGCCAATCTCCGACTGCGATAGGGCGGCGCCGGGGACTGGCGCTGGCAGAGCTACTTGCCGAACGCGCAACGCCCGGTTCAGATCGATGACGAAGGCACGCTGACGTTAGGACACGAGTTGTTGCACTGCATGCTCGGCGACTATCACCCCTGATCGGGCACACAAGACGTGCGTCTAAGTCTCGAGGAGCGCGCACGAGCACGGCAGGCGCGGCGCACGACTCTCCCAACAAAGCAACGGGAAGGGCTGATCATCGTGGCGTCTAGGGCTCTCCTTGCGCATCGAACGCTTGGGTCTGCGGGGGTATCGCGTCCCCCAGCGAAGCGTGCAGAGACGTTCGAGGCACTGTAAATGCCGAGCTAGCGTCGTGCGCGCATGCTCAACGATCCGTGTGACATTTCCTGGGCACCACCTCAACGCGCGCAGCGCTACGGTTGAGAATCCGAGTCTGGATCGCCGGTCCCGTCTTGATTGCGCTTGAGCTTCTGCAACTCGGCTGCAACCTCACGCGTCGGGTCGAGCACACTGCAACCCCCGGTGAGCAACATCAACGCATTTCCGATGAGCTCGCCGCCGATGCCAGCCCTACCCGGCTTCTTTGCAGACAACACTCCTCGATAGAGGATGTACACGAACAGCGCGAAGCCGGCGGCACCGCCGACGACCTTTAGCACCACGAGCAGCAGCGGGTCCATCGACGAGAATGGTGAGGTCGCTGGAGCAGGAATCAAAGGGCCCGACGAGCAAGTAAAGACTCTCCCCTGGGGCATTGAGGGAGATTTCTTGACCCTGGCCGTCACAGGCCGCTCGACACAGGTCCCGACGCGCCAGAACAGCTGGGTGCTCGCGGGTCAGCGGCGCCGTGCGCGGATGCTCAACGCGCCGTTCTCACCTAGGATCGCGATACCATCTGATTATCCGGTCTGTATCAACGATCCCCCACTGCTTCAACCACAAGCACGGAAACGCTCGCGTCCCGGAGGACTGAGACATGAAATCCGCGCTATTGCTTGCCCTTGCCGCATGCGTTGTCTCAAACGCACGCGCACAAGACCACGCGCTCGTTGGCGTCTGGAAACTCGTGTCCTATGACTTGGAGTTGAAGGACGGCGGACCACGACAGAAGCTGTTTGGCGAAAACCCTATCGGCTATATCACCTTCACCGCAAAAAACAGGGTGATGGTGGTTCTCGAAGCGGCCGACCGAAAGCCGGCCACCACTGTCGAGCAGCGAGCTGACTTATTGCAATCCATGGCCGCTTACGCTGGCACGTATCGGCTCGAAGGCGCCACGTGGGTAACGACGGTCGATGTAGCGTGGAGTCCCTCGCAACGCGGGGAGCAGCGGCGGGACTACAGGATCGACGGTGATCTCCTGTCCGTGACCACGCCCTGGATCAAAGATCCGCGACTTCCGAACGAACCTGAAACCCGCTCGATCTTGATCTGGCAGAAGGTAGAGTAGCGAGGATCCCCACACCGTTTCGATAGAGGCTCGATGCCGCTGAAAGGACTGACCGAGATTCTTCACCGCCGCCGGCGTCGGCGCGACTATCGGGCAATGGTGAAGAAGTGGTACGCGGACGGCGGCGACGAACGGTTTCGGTTCGACTACGGCCTCGACGAACGCTCGTTCGTGCTCGATCTCGGCGGTTATGAAGGCCAGTGGGCCAGCGATCTCTATGCGAGGCACCGCTGCCGCATTGCGATATTCGAGCCCGTTACGCGCTTCGCGCAAAGCATAAGCGCACGTTTTCGCAAGAACGGCGACATCGCGGTATTTCCCTGCGGGCTCGGTGCGACCTCCCGGACCGAGACGATCTACGTGCACGGCGCCAGCAGCTCGACGGAAAAGAAGCAAGCGCAAGCCGAGCAGATCGAGATCGTCGACGTGCGGCAGTGGTTCGAGGATCACAAGGTCGAAGCGGTTCAGCTCATGAAGGTTCAACATCGAGGGCGGCGAATACGAGCTCCTCGAACGACTTGTCGCCACCGGATTGATCGGCAGGATCGGCGACATTCAAGTGCAGTTTCACAACTTCGTAGCCAATGCCTCCGCACGCATGGAGCCGTTGCAACGCGCGATGCGGACGACCCACACGCCGACCTATCAGTATCGGTTCGTGTGGGAGAACTGGCGAAGGAACCCCGCTTAGGATCTCGATGACGGTGCTTCGCTCTCTTCGCCGCGCCCTTGGCCTGCGCTCGAACCGCGACACTGCGGCGTTCGACGCGCAGCGGCGCCTCTTCCGCAACGAGCAGGCCGTGATCGCCGACGTAGGCGCACACCTCGGCCAGACCGCACGGCGCTACCGCGGTTTGTTTCCGCAAGCGACGATTCACTGCTTCGAGCCCTTCCCCGCTTCTTTCGATACCCTGACCCGCGAGCTCGCGAACGACGCCAAGCTGCACGCGCACCAGCTCGCGCTTGGCGCGGCCCCGGGCCGGCGTACTCTCAACGTCAATCGCAGCTCGGCCACGAACTCCTTGTTGCGCAGCGACGAGAGAGCGGAGGCGTACTGGGGCCGCGATGTGCTCGTGACCGACAGCAGCATCGACGTGGCTGTCACGACGCTCGACGCCTTCTGCATCGAACGGTCGCTGACGCATCTCGATATCTTGAAGCTCGACGTGCAAGGCGCAGAGATCGAGGTGCTGGCCGGCGCCGAGCGCTTGTTGCGCGAGCAAGCGATCGACGTCGTCTATATGGAGATGCTCGTCGCGCCGACCTACGTCGGCCAGCGCGAGCTGCACGATTACCTCAGCTTCTTTCGCGCACACGGCTACGTGCTTTTCGACTTCTACAACCCCGTGCGCAAGCACGGCCGCCTGCTGCAAACCGATAATCTGATGGTTGCCGAGGCCTTCCTCGCTGCCTACGAGCGCGCGCAGTCTGCGCCGGACTAGCGAGGTCGCCGGCTCAGAGCCAGTGCCGTTTCTTCAACGAACGGTAGTGCTTCGAAAAGAACCGCAAGAACGGCCCGTGCGTGTCGGGGAACTTGCGCATGATCTTCGGCAGATGCTGGAGCTTCGATTCACGGTACGGTGTGTTGTGCCAGCCAAGCTTGCCGCAGCCGCGAACGAACACGGTGCCATCGAAACCGTTGAAGATGTAAGTCACCAAGTTCTCGTTGGGGCGCAGCGCGGCTATCGAATTGTCGGCGATCCCGAAAAGCGGAAAGAGCTCGGCCCGAACGAAAATGCAGTTGTGGTCCGTGACCGAGACCAGCTCGTAACCTTTCTCCTTCCCGAGCTTCGCCTGCGCGGACAGGCTCGTGCCCTGGTTGATCGTCATGTCCGCGGGTTGGATGAAGTCCACGGCGTTCGGCACGGTCGGGTTGTATTCGATGACGACCACACGCGGCCGGTACTTCGTCACAGCCTTCCAGACGTGATAGTCGTTGCCGTCGATGTCGATCGATAGCACGTCGAAGTCGAGCGGAATCGGTGTCTTCGCCAGAATCGCGTCGAGCCCGTCCTGCGCCGTGAACCCGACGAACGCGTGGAGCGGGAGCACGCGCGGGTTGTCTCTGAAGGTCGCTACGAGATCGCGGTGGCGTCTCGCCGACCCTTCGATCATGACGGCCGAGAAGCCTTGGCTCTCGATCAGGTTGTAAGTGTTGCTCAAGTATTTGCCGTCCCAGGCGCCGAACTCCACACACCACTTCGTCGACGCACCGATGACCTCCAGGACCTTGGCGAGAACGCCGTCCTCGCCCGCCTGCGAATACACGTTCGCCGCGTGGTCGAGCAGCCATTGGTTTTTCGTCGGCATCTGGTTGCTCCTGGCTGCGTCAGATCGGGACGAGGCTGCGGTACAGCTCCAGCGTCCTGGCAATCGTATCTTCGATCCGGAAGCTCGTGCGAATGCGCTCCCGGGCGCCGGCACCAAGCCGAGCGCGCAGCGCCGCGTCGTCGTGGAGCGCGCGGATCGCCTCGGCGAGCGCGGCCGCGTCCGAGACGGGCACGACGAGCCCGCTGACCCCGTGCTGCACGAGCTCGGGGCTGCCGCCGCAGTCGGTCACGACGGGCGCCACGCCGTACGCCATCGCTTCGATCAACGAGCGCGCCAAGCCCTCGCGCTTCGTGGAAGGCAGAACGAACACGTCGCATGCTGCCGTCAACGCCGGCGCGTCCTTGCGGTGGCCGAGCACGTGGATCCGCGACGCGGCGGGACTCGCGCCGATGCGCCGTTTCAGGCGCGGCGCGTCCATTCCGCCGCCGATCAGAAGCAGGTGCGCCGAATGGGGCAACTGGTCGAGAGCGTCGACGAGCACCTCGATGCCCTTGCGCGGCCGGTAGTTGGCGACGCACGCGAGCGTGAACGCGCCGACCGGAACGCCGACGGCCGCAAGGTCCGCGGGAGCGGCCCGGTACCAATCGAGGCTGTGTCCTTTGTAGATCGTGACGAGGCGCTCGGCCGGCATGCGAAGGAACGCCGGGCGCATTTGCAAGAAGTAGTTCCGCACGGCGTCGGCGACGCAGACGATGCGGTCGATGCGCGGGTTCAGGAACCTGAGCCAGGACACGGGGCTGAAGAAGCTCACGTTACCGACGATGCCGCGATACGCGACGATCTTCACGGGCAACCCGCGGCTCGCCGCGAGACCGTTCTGAAGCGCCTTGTTGCTGAACAAGTGGAGCACGTCGTAGCGGCCTTGCGTCAGCTCGGCGCGGAGCCGCCGCACGGCTTCGCGGTCGAACCGCCTGCGCAACGGAAGATCCAGGACGCGGACGCCGTTTGCCTCGAGCCATGCACGCGGCTCGCCCGCCGGGCAAACGACGGTAACGTCGACGCCGGCATTCTTGAGGCCCACAAAGGTCGCCGTCGTCGGCCGGTCCGGGTCCTCGGTGATGCAGAGTGCTTTGATCGCCACCACGGCTCGCCGTCGAAGCTACACGAGCCGGCCCAGCACCGACTCGTAGAGCGCGAGATACTTGCGCCACATCGCGTCACCCGTGAAGTCCTTCGCGAACTCTTTTCCGCGCCGGCCATACGCCTGGCGCAGGTCCGGGTTCGCCTTGAGGTGCAGGATCGCGTCGCGCAGCTGCGCCGGGCTCGCGGGGTCGATGAGCAAGCCGTTCTCCTGGTGATGCACGATGTCGGGAACGCCGCCGACGCGGCTCGCGACGACGGGCAGCCCCTGCTCCATCGCGTCGAACAGAATGCTGCCTATGCCTTCGCGATTCGACGGCAATATGAAAACGTCGAAAGCCGCGAGGTAGTCGCCGACGTTCTCCACGAAACCCGTGAACTCGAGGTTCGGGAGGCCTGCGGCCGACGCGCGGAGCGTCGCCTCGTCCTCGCCGCCGCCAACCAGCATGAACTGCACGTCGGGATGAGAGCCCGCGAGCTCGCGTGCAACGGCGATGATGAACTCCTGGCCCTTTTGGCCGTTGTCGAGCGCGCCAACGTGGCCGACGACGAACTTGCCGGCGAACGACGCCCGGATCGCGGCGCTTCCGGCCGCGTCGATCTGTAACGCGCTGCTCCCACTGTGGACGACGCACACTCGGATCGAAGCGTCGTAGGCGCGAACGATCTCCGCCACTTGCGGCGCCACGGCGGCAACGCAGGCGGCCCGGCGATACGCCTTGTGCGCGAACCAATGCTCACGAATCGGATTGTTGACGCGGCGTGTGATGACGTAGGGCGTTCCGGACAACAACGAGCGCAGAAATGCCGCGTAGACACTGCGGCCTTCGTGGACGTGGAGCAAGGACGCGTCGCCGGTCACCCGCGCTACCGACAGCGGCCCGCCCGTTACCTGGCGAACGTCGATGTCGACGTCTCGCAGGCGAGTCGCGAGCGGCGCCCCGCGGCGCGTGATGAGCGCCTGGCGCACGCCGTGGCTCGCGAGTCCGCGAATCAGCAGCTCGGTCTGCCGCTCACCGCCTCGATAGCCGCGAGCAGTGTTGACATGAACGATCTTCGCTGACATCGACCGAGTTGAGCAGGCTTCGGTACGCGGCGGAAACGCAGCGTAGCACAGCGGGACCCCGCCGAGCGCAACGCTCGAACGCTCGTTGCGGTGCGCGGGTCAACTCCCTAAAGTGCCGGCATTCGGCAGCGCTCGAGCGCGCGGGGAGCTTTGGTGTGCGGCTTCGTTGGCGGAACCGATCCTGATTGGGGCTACGCCGGCGCGTTGACCGCGATCGCGCATCGCGGCCCGGATGCGAGCGAGCTCAGGCTCGAAGGCCCGGTGCGAGTCGGGTTTCGCCGCCTCTCGATCATCGATCTACGCCCGGCGGCCAATCAGCCGATGATGGCGCCCGACGGTGCGAGCTGGATCGTCTTCAACGGCGAGATCTACGGCTACCGCGAGCTGCGCACGTCCTTGCTTCAGCGCGGGCATGTCTTCCGGACCGACTCGGACACGGAAGTCGCGCTGCACGCCTACCTCGAATGGGGCACCGACTTCGTCGAGCAGATCGACGGCATGTTCGCGATCGTCATCTGGGACGCGCGAGAAAGAAAGCTTCGCCTCTACCGCGATCGCCCTGGCATCAAGCCGCTCTATTACTACTACGACGGCAAACGGTTCGCGTTCGCCTCGGAGCTCAAGGCGCTCGAGGCGGCGTTGCAGCCCGGCGAGCTCGAGATCGACGGAAGCGCGTGCTACGACTTCTTGGGCTACCGCTACGTGCCTGCGCCAAAGACGCTGTACAAGCGCTGCTTCAAGCTGGCTCCGGCGCACGAGCTCGTCTTCGCGCCCGACAGCGGCGCATTGTCTGCGCCGCGCCGCTACTGGAGCTTGCCCGTGCCAGAGCAGCCGCGCACGCCGCCGGTCGAGGCCGCCTGCGAGGAGCTGCGCTCCCTCGTCGGCGCTTCTGTCGCGGAGCAAATGGTTGCCGATGTGCCACTCGGCTTCTTCCTCTCCGGCGGCGTCGACTCGAGCGTAGTCGTCGCCGCGGCCGCGGCGACCGGCACGCAGGTTGCCACGTTCTCGATCGGCTTCGACAGCGACGAAGCATCCGAGACTCCGTTCGCGCGCGAGGTCGCGCAGCGCTTCGCCACGGCTCATCACGAGCGGATTCTCTCGCAGGCCCACGCGCAGGAGCTCCTGCCGCGACTCAAGGCGTGGTTCGACGAGCCGTTCGCCGACGAGTCGTCGATGCCGACCTATCTCGTCTGCTCGGCTGCGCGCGAGCATGTGACGGTCGTGTTGACGGGCGACGGCGGCGACGAGGTCTTCGGCGGCTATCGCACGTACCCACGGTACGCGCGCTACGCGCGCTGGCCGAGCTGGCCGGCGGTGGAGCGCGCGACTTACGCGCTGCGCCGGCCGTTTCCGCGCCGACATCCCGTCACGCGCTTGCTCACCCTGCTCGAGACGGCGTTCAGCGACGGCCCGAATCTCTGGGCGAAGCTCATGGGCGGAATGTCGACGCCCGCGAAAAGCGCCTACGCGCGCGAGCTCGGCATCCCGCGCGACTACGACGACTGGTGGCATTATCGCGAGCACTGGCGCGAGGATCTGCCGTTGCGGACGCGCCTCCAATACGTCGACTTCCACACGTTCATGCCGGGGCTCGTGTTGACGAAGGTCGATCGGACGAGCATGGCCGTGTCGCTCGAAGCGCGCGTGCCGTTGCTGGCGCGGCGCGTGATCGAGTTTTCATTTGGGCTTCACGAGGATCTGCGCTTCTACGGCAACCAGCCGAAAGGCTTGCTGCGGCAGGCGTACCGCGGCATCCTCCCGAATCACATTCTCGACCGCCGCAAGAAGGGATTCGGAATTCCGCGTTACTACCTGAAAGACGTCGGCGGCGGCGGGTTCATTCAAGAGCACATCTTGCGAAGCTTGTTTCTGGGAGCGACGGTTGAAACCTGAGAGAAAGGGCAGGAAGGCGCTGATCACGGGCATCACAGGCCAAGACGGCGCGTACTTGGCCGAGTTTCTGCTTGCGAAGGGCTACGAGGTCCACGGCATCAAGCGTCGTGCATCGTCGTTCAATACTGAGCGCATCGATCACCTCTACCGCGATCCGCACGAGCCGGATCGGCGCATGATCCTGCACTACGGCGATCTGACGGACGCGACGAACCTCATTCGCATCGTGCAGGAGGTTCGTCCGGAGGAAATCTACAACCTAGCGGCGCAGAGCCACGTCGCCGTGTCGTTCGAAACAGCGGAGTACACGGCGAATTCCGACGCACTGGGAACGCTGCGCCTGCTCGAGGCCATCAGAATCTGCGGCCTGGCCGGCGAGACGAAGTTCTACCAAGCCTCGAGCTCGGAGATGTTCGGCAAGGTCGCCGAGACGCCGCAGCGCGAAACGACGCCGTTCTATCCGCGCTCGCCGTACGCCGCCGCGAAGGTCTATGCCTACTGGATCACCGTGAACTATCGCGAGGCCTACGGCCTGTTCGCCTGCAACGGCATACTTTTCAACCACGAGGGACCCACGCGCGGAGAGACGTTCGTGACGCGTAAGGTCACGCGCGGCCTCGCACGCATCAAAGCGGGTCTCGACGCGTGCCTGTACTTGGGCAACCTCGACGCGTTACGCGACTGGGGACATGCGCGCGACTACGTTCGCGCGCAATGGCTGATGCTGCAGCAAGAGAAGCCCGAGGACTACGTCATCGCAAGCGGCGAGCAGCATTCCGTGCGGACGTTCGTCGAGCGCGCGGCCGAGGAGCTCGGCATGCAGCTTCGCTGGCACGGGTCGAAGCTCGACGAGCACGCCGTCGACGTGGCCTCGGGCCGCACCGTCGTCCGTGTCGATCCGCGTTACTTCCGGCCCGCCGAGGTCGACACGCTGCTTGGCGATGCGTCGAAAGCTCGGCGGCAGCTCGGCTGGGCTCCAGAAGTCGGGTTCGCGGAGCTGGTCCGCGAAATGGTCGAGTCGGATTGGCGGCTCGCGCAGCGCGATGCGCTCGTCGAGCGCGAAGGCTTCGCAGCCTACAAGCACCACGAATGAACAAGGACGCCGGGATATTCGTGGCCGGAGCGCGCGGCCTCGTGGGATCCGCAATCTGCCGCGCGCTTGCGGCACGCGGCTTCGCCCGCGTGCTGGCGCCGAGCCGAAGCGCGCTCGACCTGCGCGACCGTACGGCCGTCGACCGTTTCTTCGCCGCCGAGCGGCCCGAATACGTGTTCATGGCCGCCGCCAAGGTCGGCGGCATCCTCGCCAACGACAGCTATCCGGCCGATTTCATTCGCGACAACCTCGAGATCCAAACCAACGTCATCGACGCCGCGTACCGCACCGGGACGCGCAAGCTCTGCTTCTTGGGCTCGAGCTGCATCTACCCGCGCCTCGCCCCGCAGCCGCTCCAGGAGTCGTCGCTGCTGACGGGGCCGCTCGAGCCGACAAATCAGTGGTACGCCGTCGCAAAGATCGCCGGCATCAAAATGTGCCAGGCCTATGCCCTGCAGCACGGGTTCAACGCCATCTCCGTGATGCCGACGAACCTTTACGGACCTGGCGACAACTTCGACTTGCAAACCTCGCACGTCCTGCCCGCGTTGTTGCGCAAGTTCCATACCGCGAAAGAGAGCGGCTCGAAGGACGTCACGGTCTGGGGAACGGGGACGCCGCGCCGCGAATTTCTCTACGTCGACGACCTCGCCGATGCGCTCTGTTTCCTCATGGAGCGCTACGACTCGCCCGAGATCATCAACGTCGGTTGCGGCGAAGACGTGACGATCGCCGAGCTCGCGGCGCTCGTCGCCGACGTCGTCGGATTCCGCGGCGCCGTCGTCTTCGACCGCAGCAGGCCCGACGGCACGCCGCGCAAGCTGCTCGACGTCGGCAAGATCGCGGCGCTCGGCTGGAAAGCGCGCACACCGCTGCCCGATGGCGTTCGCGCAACCTACGACTGGTATCGCGCGAACATCGTCGCCGGGTTGAGGCAAACCCTCTAGCCCTACGCGCGCCGGCTCCCGCCCATCGCCGTGTTCCGGTACAGAGCGACGAGCCTTTTCTGCCCAACGTCGACCAGCTCGAAACCGTTCGCCAGTAGGAAGTTGGTGACCGGCGCCAGCGTATTGGTCTGTTCCACCCCGCGTTCGAATCCGACATCCGCCGATATGTACTCGATTCGCGAAAGAATCCCACTGCAGCCCTCGATAACCTCTGGCTCTGCGCCCTCGGCTTCGAGCTTCAAAAGCTTTATGGACTTTTCGGGCAACAGAACGTCGAGTCGCCTCGTCTGCACCTTCACGATCTCGTCGTACTGAGGCGGTTCAACAAAAGAGGAATCAGCCGCTTGCGACGAGAGAAAAAAATCGAGCGATCCTTCGGTATTCCACAATCCGACATTGAACGTCTGCGATGGAGCGACATTGGATCGGAGGCAATCGTATTCGAGCGGCGACGGTTCGATGCCGATATATTCGATGGGGATCGCCTTGTGCGTGAAATAGAGCTTGAGCTCACCGACGTTCGCACCGCAATCCACGACCACATCACCCGGCGCGAACGCGATCCGCGAGAGCAGGTATGCCTCGCCTAGCAGTTCCGCGCGACGTGGAAAGCCGCGCTTGCAGGCGTAATAGGCCTGCGCTTCGTGGTAGAAGGCCAGAGACTCCGTCGTCGAGGACACGATGAGCCTGCGGCTATCAGGTTCGCGGCGAACGCGCACATCGACGCCGCGCAGCCGCGCGCGCAGATTGAACAACCAGAGAAATGTTCTGCCCCGAGTCTTACGAATAAGCGACAAACCCAAACTCCCGTGATGGCGGCGCGCGACTGGCGAGCCCGCGACGCGTCGCCGTGCGACGCGTGAATGCTAGCACACGCGATTTTGCAGCAAGCCATCGACGGACAGAATCGAAGGCTCAAAATACATCGACGGTACCGCGCGCACCTCCGAGCCACCACGCGGCTTCTCCAAACGTGCTGAGGTAGCTCGTGAGCAACCGCTGCGAGCGCGCTAGCAACAGCATGTCGATGAGATCTTCAACGATACCGTCGGCGCTTTGCCAACTCTCGGCTCTTCGCGTACGACGCGGGAATGAGGTCACGCGCGCGCCGTAACGCGAACGCAGCGACGGCATGACTTCATCGCTGTCGCTCACGACGAATATTCTGAACCGAGCGTCGGTAGCGTCGAGCAAGCTCTGCAATCTGCGCCACGCCGCCGGATGGTACTTGGCGTGCCGGCGCGGATCGTCACGCCACGTACGCACCTGGACGCCGAGACAGTCGGCCGACAGGTTTTCGTTGGCCCACTCCTCCGCTCGACGCAGGATTGCCGGTTGCACCGCCACGGAACGGAACAGAGGACAATAGACGTCGCGCAAGCGCTGGGGGATGCGCTCATACTCGAAGTCGATGTGCCGCGCATCGGCTCGCGTTGATCTTCGTGCGTACGATTTCGGATAGGGCATGTAGCGGTAGCGATCGGTGCGCCGTCCGTTGAGATTCCACCAGATTCTGCCGAGGCCGCGCACGAGCGGGTGCGCGCCGGCGCCCGCCGTGGCGAAGCCGGCCGGCAGATGGGCCTCGTCCTGCGGCAGGATCGCGAGGCGCCACGAGCCGTACACCATCGCGCCGCTCGGGACGCCTTCAGTGGCGCAATCGTTCGTGAACAGCTCACCGAACGCCGCTGGCATGTTCTTCGTGACTGGCCAATGGACGCGCGCATCGCTCGCGAGCCGCATGCATGAGACCCACGATTTCAATCGATTGCCGAGACCGCCCGTTTCGGTCGAGACGGCGAGATCGCTACTGGTCATTGGTCGGGCCGGCTGCCGCTTAGGTTGAATGTCGGCGATCTTACCCGCCATCGAGCGCGCGTTCACAGTTCCTGTCTCGCCAAAAGGGTGAACTGTGCATACCGAGGCGCGAACTCGCTATGGCACTATCGTGCCAGCGCCACCGCGCCTGCTTGGGATTTCAGCGACGAGGTTGTTCGACATGGCCGCCCATTCGATTCGGCACGGCTTGACCGGCGCCGCGCTTGCCGTCTGTCTCGGTCTCCTGCCAGCCGCGCTGCACGCCCAGCCCGACTTCGGCGACAACACGAGCCAATGGGCCAGCGACGGCGAATGCGACGACCCGCGCTTCGAAGGCGAAGGTGCCGCGGATACGTTGCTCGAAGCAGATCGCGGCCATGACGCCACCGACTGCCGCAAGCTGTTCGGCGCGGGCCGCATCGCGCTACGCGGCCCGAGGGGCAATATCGAATTCGGCGACGACGACAGCGAGTGGGCGCGCGATGGCGAGTGCGACGACCCGCGCTTCGAGGGCGAAGGCGTGGCCGAGACGTTGCTCGACGCCGACGCGTATCACGATGCGACCGATTGCCGCACGTTGGTCGACCGCGGCCGCGTCGCGCTGCGCGACGGCACGGCGGGTGAGCGTGTACACCGCGGCCGGCTCGAGAAAGGCGACGACACGCTGAGCTCCGGCGAGTTCGTCGACAGCTACGAGTTCGAAGGCTCGCCGGGTCAGCACGTCGCGATCGACGTCCGCTCGTCGGCGTTCGACACCTATCTGATCCTCAAGGACCCTGCCGGCGAGCAAACGGAGAACGATGACGCGCAGGACGGCGCCGGCGTCGGCCACAGCAGCATCGAGATGGACTTGACCGAAGCGGGCATGTATCGCGTGCTGGTGACGAGCTACGAGCCCGGCGAGAGCGGCGACTACTCGTTGACGATCGACCCGTCGGCCGCCTCCGAGCGCAGCGCGCCCGCCGCGCGCGAAGTCACGACGTTGATCGTCGGCGGTCCCGTCAGTGGCGAGCTCGATGGCGACGACGCGACGTTCGGGGCCGGCGAGCATTACGACGCCTACGTTTTCGACGGCGACGAGGGCGAGACCGTTCGGCTCGAGCTCTCCTCCGTCGACTTCGACACGTACCTCGGGCTCGTCACGCCGTCCGGCGAGGAGATCGCGAACGACGACTACGAAAGCGCCACCGGTCGCTCCGTCATCGAGCTCGCGCTGCCCGAGCGGGGCCGTTATCGCGTTCAAGCGACGTCGTATGCGGCGGCCGAGACGGGCCGCTACCGGCTCGCGCTGACGGCGAGCACCGCCGAGGTGCCGGTCGAGCGGCGCTCGCAGGGCCACGTCTACGGCCTGTTCGCCGGCATCAGTGACTACGAAGACCCGAACACCGACCTGGACTACACGGCCGAGGACGCGACTCGAATTCGCGACGCGTTGATTGGCGGCGGCGGCATGCGCGCGGCAGACGCCCGCACGCTCGTCGACAGCGACGTCACGATCGCCAACGTCAGCTCGGCCATCCGCGACATTGGACAGCGCATGGGCCCCGACGACACGTTCGTCATGTTCTATTCGGGCCACGGCGGCCAAGTTCCGCGCGCCGACGGCCCAACGGCCAGCGATCCCGACGCCATGGACGAAACGCTGGCCCTCTACGACGGCTCGATGCTCGACGACGAGCTGCGCGAGCTGCTCGACGAGATCGACCAGGGAACGGTGCTCGTCTGGCTCGACTCGTGCTATAGCGGCGGCTTCGCGAAAGACATCGTATCCGCGCCGGGCCGCATGGGGATTTTTTCCAGCGAGGAAGACATCACGTCGAACGTCGCGAGCAAGTTCCGCGCCGGCGGGTACCTGTCGCTCTTCCTCGACGAAGCGATCGCGCAAGGCCTCGCTGACGACGACAAGGACAGCTCGATCACCGCAATCGAGCTCAGCCAGTACTTGCACGAGCGCTATCGCGACGACGTGAAGAGCGCGCGATCAGCCGAAGTCGTTCGGAACGAGATGACGCTCGGCTATCAGCACCTCGTCGTCGACCGCGGCAGCATCGGCGCCTACGACGTCCTGTTCGAGCGCTAGTAGAGACCCCGCCGCCGGCCCGATTCGACGTCGTCAGCGCTCGGTGGCCGCGAGCTGCCGCGGCAACCCCCAGCTGATCGCGTTCGCCGCCAAGGAAGCGGCGAGCATCATGACGGCGATCGGGAGCAGCGTGCCGTCGTTGAGAACACCGCTCAACCAGCCGAGCGTCCCTCCCAAGAAGAACATCATGGTCGTGTAGACCGACGATGCGCTGCCGGCGAGCTCGCCGAAAAACCCCATGTACCGCGAAGAGCCGGCCGGACCTACGAGGCCGAGCGTCGACACGGCGAGCACGATGAACGGCACCACCGTTTGGAGCGCGGCATTACCCGACGCGACCACCGTGACCAGTCCGGAGACGATCAGTACCTGGATCGTCAACCCCACGCGGAAGAACGTCCCTGCGTTATCGCTCTTCAATCGCCACATGCTGAGCAGATTCATCGACATGAACCCGAGCACACTGAGCGCGAAGAGCGCGGAGAAGCGCGTCGGCCCGACACCGAAATACTCCATATAGATGAACGACGAGTTGGTGACGAAGATCATCATGCACGATGCCGCCAATGCCATGGCCATCGCGTAACGAATCGGCAGCCGGCGGGAGTCGACGCGCCGCCGCACGACCTCGAAGCACTGCCGGAACACGGAGCGAAGCGACAGATTGCCGAGCCGGCCGGGCTGGGTCTCGGGCACGAGCCACGCATAGGCTGCCAGCAGCAAACCGGCGTACACGGCCTTCAACACGAAGATCATCTCCCAGCCGAGCGGGAGCACGGCGGCACCGAGCGCCGGCGCAACGAGCGGCGCGATCAGAAGCACCATGGTGACCGTCGCGAAGCGCCGCCCGAGCTGCTCGAAGGGGTAGATGTCGCGCACGGTCGCCAGGCAAATGACCGTCGAGAAGCCGCCGCCCACGGCCTGGAAAAACCGCAACGTCAGCATCTGCTCGACGCTGCCGGCGAACGCGATCGCGATCGAGGCCGCGAGATAGACGGTCAGGCCGGAATAGCCGACACGCTTTCGGCCGATCTGGTCTGACAGCGCGCCGCCGAAGAACTGGCCAATCGCGTAGCCGACGAGAAACACGTTCAGCGTGTTCTGCAAGCTGACGACCGAAACGCCGAACGATTTCGCCATTGCCGGAATGCCCGGCAGGTACGCATCGATACTGAGCGGCCCAAGCGCAGCCAGCGCGCCGAAGAAGAAGATCAGATACCAAGGCGGGGAAGCCCGCTCTTCGGCACGAAGCGTCTCGCCCATCAACGGCGTCTGTGGAGGCTCAAGTAACGCCACAGAGTGGCGGCTACGAGCGCGTGGTCGATCTCGCCGGAGACGAGCAAGCCTTCGAGGTCAGAGACGGGAACGAGGACCACCTCGGTGACCTCGGTCCCCGTGTTCTGTATGGCGCTCTCGGGCGCGGCGTCGGTCGCAAAGAAGCTGTGAAGCCGATTCGCGAACAGGGCTGGATTCGGATTCACGACGCCGAGTGGCCGCGCGGCGCGCGCGCGGTACCCGGTCTCCTCGAGACACTCGCGCAACGCACCGGTCGCGGGGTCCTCGCCGGCGTCGATGAGGCCGCCCGGCATTTCCAGCGTGATGCGCTGCGCGCCGTGGCGGTACTGTCGCACGAGCACGGCCTCGTCGTCGGCCGTGATCGGCAGGATCTGCACCCACTCCACCGACTGGATGCGATGAAATGTTCGCGGCTCGCCGTCGACCGGCGACACCGCGATCGACCGCTCGAGCGTGAAGATGCGGCCGTCGGCGACAGTCTCGCGCGAGAGCTCGCGCCACGCGCTCAAATCGGACGGCGGCAACCGCTTCACGCCGTGCCCAATTGGTAGATCAACAGCGCCCCGCCATAGCCGAGCGCCGTCATGTAGGCCCACGCGAATATCGGCCAGCGCCAACTGTTCGTCTCGCGCCGAATGACGGCCAGCGTCGCCGCACACTGCAAGCACCACGCATAGAACAGCAGCAAGCCGAACACCATCGGCAACGTGAACACCGGCGTGCCGTCGGCGTGCACGGCGGACTGCAGCCGGCCCTGCAGCGTCTGCTCCTCGGCCTCGCTGCCGACGGCGTAGATCGTGCCGAGCACGGCCACGACGACCTCGCGGGCCGGAAACCCCGCGATGACGGCCGCCGAGATGCGCCAATCCCAGCCGAGCGGCCGGAACACGGGCTCGACCCACTGCCCCGCCCGCCCCAGCCAACTCTGCTCGAGGTGGTCCGCGGCGGCTTGGTTCGCGATCTCCGCCAGCCGCTCCTCGAGCGCGCTGCCCGTCAGCGTTGCCGTCGCCTGCGTGCTGGCTGCAACCTGCGCAGCCTCGACATCTGGCGAGCGGGGAAAATACGTCAGCACCCAAACGACGACCGCAACCGCAAAGATCACGGTGCCTGCGCGACCGAGGAAGACGCGTACGCGGTCGAGCAGCTTGGTCATCACGTTGCGAAGGTTCGGCACGCGAAACTCGGGCAGCGCCAGGATGAAGGTCGGGTTCTCACCACGCAGCACGGAGCTGCGGAGGAGCAACGCGGTGCCAATGCCCCCGGCGATACCGATCGCGAGCAGCCCGAACAGGACAATGCCCTGCAAATTGAAGATGCCGACGCTGCGCACGGGGACGAACGCGCCGATGAGCAGACGCGTAAACCGGCCAGCGCGCCGAGCAGGTCATGAACGGCGCTGCAAGAATCGTCGCGATTCGGTCGCGCCGGTTCGGAATGACGCGCGTCGCCATGATCGACGGCACTGCACACGCGAAGCTCGACAGCAGCGGAATCACGGATTGTCCCGACAAGCCGACGCTGCGCATCGCGCGATCGACCAGGAACGCCGCGCGCGCGAGATAGCCCGTGTCCTCCATCACGATGATGAACAAGAACAGAATCAGGATCTGCGGCAAGAAAACGATGACGCTGCCGACGCCGGCGATGGCACCGTCGACGACCAAGCTCTCGAGCATACCGTCGGGTAGCACGTTTCCGACTATCACGCCAAAGCTGCTGACGCCCAAGTTGATGAGATCGACGAGCGGCGTGGCCCAGGCGAAAACGGCTTGAAACATGACGAACATCACGCCGATCAGCAGCGCGAACCCCGGCCACGGCCGATTGATCCAGTCGACGAGCCGCGCGGCCTGCGTGACGACGGCGGAGCCCGGCGATTCGACTCTCGAGAGCGTGGCGCGTACCCACGCATAGCGGCGCCGCGCCTCGGCCGCGAGCGGCGGCTCCGCACCGAAGAGGGCCTCCCGCGCCGCGGCGATCTCGGCTTCGTGGCTGAGCGCCGACTGCGTCGCGCTCGCGTCGATCAGCAGGCGCTCGGCCTCGACGCGATGCAAGGCCGCGCCTGGACCACGCCAGCGCGCGACGAGCGCGTCGGCCGCGCGGCGCAGCTCCGGCCAATGAAGCGCGTCCCGCGGCGGCGCCAGCGTCAGGACGTGTGCGAGCGCATTCTTGAGCTCGCCGAAACCACGGCCCGAGGTTGCGACGACCGGGTACACGGGCACACCGCCCAGCGCTTCCTGCAATGCGGTGAAGTCGAACTTGAGCCCGTCCCGCTCGGCCGCATCGATCATCGTCAACGCGACGATCATCGGCCTACCGAGCTCGACGAGTTGCTGCAGTAGGTACAGGCCCTGATAAAGACGCGTCGAATCGATGACGGCCAAAATGGCGTTCGGCTGCGGCGTGCCCGCGACGCGGCCGAACAGGACGTCGACGGCGATACGCTCGTCGGCCGACGTGGGGCTCAAGGAATACGTTCCCGGCAAGTCGATGAGGTCGAGCGCTACGCCGCCGAAGGTCCCTCGGCCGACGCGCCGTTCGACCGTGACCCCGGGATAGTTCGCCGTGTGCTGACGAAGACCCGTCAGGCGGTTGAAGACGGAGCTCTTGCCGGCGTTGGGATTGCCCACGACGGCAACCGTGCCGGCCGCCCTGCGGTTGACTGCAATGCGCTCGAGCGGGACGGCGGTTTCGGCAACCGCTCCCTGCGTTGCTCTACCGCGGGCATCCCTGCCCGCGTCAGCCGGCGCGGCCATTCGCCACCACCTTGAATCGGCGCGCCTGCTCGGCACGCAACGAGATCGCGGCTCCGTAGATTCGGACCTCCAGCGGGTCGCCGCCGAGCGACCGGCGCAGGAACACGAGCTCGGCGCCCTCGACGAGACCGAGCACCATCAGCCGTTGGACGGCGGGATCGGCGGTCTCGATCGATTCGATACGGGCACGGTCACCGGGTTTGAGATCCGCAAGTGTCAGACATCGACTCCGCGCCGAGGGCGCAAATAAGAATCGTTGTCATTCTCCACTAGGCGGGCGGCTCAATCAAACGGATGCCGGCGCATGATGACGGCGTCCCGGCTGGGCCCCGTGGACACGATGTCGATCGGGACTTGCGCCAGCTCCTCGATGCGGCGCAGATAAGCCTTGGCCTCCTTCGGCAATGCCGCATAGGACGTCGCCCCGGCCGTCGGCTCGGCCCAGCCCGCCACGGTCTCATAGACCGGCTCGCACTCCCCGAACCGGTCGATCAGGAGCGGCAGCGTGTCCCGCACCTGGCCGTCGAGGCGATAGCCGACGCAGATCTTGATCTCGGACAGGCCATCGAGGACATCGAGCTTCGTCAAGCAGAGGCCCGCGACGCTGTTCGAGAACACGGCGCGGCGTAACAGCACCGCGTCGAACCAGCCGCAGCGCCGCGGCCGACCCGTCGTCGCACCGAATTCGTGGCCCACCTCGCGCAATCGCCGGCCGACGTCGTCGTCGAGCTCGGTCGGAAACGGGCCGGCACCGACGCGCGTCGTATAGGCCTTGACGATGCCGAGCACATAGTCGATGGCGCCCGGGGCCGATGCCGGTGCCCGCCGCGGCCCCGCCGACGGTCGTGTTCGACGAGGTCACGAACGGGTACGTGCCGAGGTCGATGTCGAGCATCGCCCCCTGCGCGCCCTCGAACAGCACGCTGCAGCCGCGTGCGTGCAAATCGCGCAGCACCTCCGTGACGTCAGACGACGAGCGGCTTCACGCGCTCGCTCGAGGCGAGCAGGTTGTCGAGCTCGCGTCGCGGGCTCGACGCGCTCGAGGCGGTAGTAGTTCGCCAAGCAGAAAATTGTGGAAGTCGAGCAGCCGCTCGAGCTTGGCCTCGAGCGCGCGCGGCGCGAACAGATCCGCGATGCGGAGCGCACGCCGTGCGATCTTGTCCTCGTACGCCGGGCCGATGCCGCGGCCCGTCGTGCCGATGGCCGCGGCGCCGCTAGCCTGCTCGCGCGCACGATCGAGCAGCGCGTGCGAGCTCAAGATGATGGGGCACGCCGGTGACACGCGCAGGCGTTGCTCGACGGGCACGCCCTTGCCCGCGAGCTCGTCCATTTCCTTGCACAGCGCATCGAGCGACACGACGACGCCGTTGCCGATGAGGCATACGACCCCATCGCGCAGGATGCCCGACGGAATCAGGTGCAAGACCGTTTTCTGATCACCGATGACGAGCGTGTGCCCGGCGTTGTGCCCGCCTTGAAAACGCACGACGGCGCTCGCGCGATCCGCCAGCACGTCGACGACGGCGCCCTTGCCTTCGTCGCCCCACTGCGTCCCGATCACGACTACGTTTCGACCCACATTAACCTCGCACGATGAACAGCAGCACCAGGCCCGCGATCACGGCCGCGAGACCGAACAGCCGCAGGCGGCCTTCCTCGAGCGATGCCAGGCGCCGCGAGACCGCGTCGCCACTGCCGCGGCGCCACGAACGGGAACAACCCCTCGAGCACCAAGTAGAAAGCCAGACCCGCAAGAAGATCTGCCCAGGCCAAAGCCTCAAGCCTCCGTCGTTACTATTGAGAAATGAGCTTCGGCTCAGTCGCCGGTCGAGCCGGCCTGGTTCTGCAGGAACTTGAAGAACTCGCTGTCGGGCTTGCAGAACGAGCACGTCCTGATCGCCGCCGATCGACTCGCGATACGCCTGCATGCTGCGGTAGAACGCGTAGAAGTCGCGATCCTTCGAGTACGCGGCCGCGTAGATCTCCGCAGCACGCGCATCGCCGGCGCCGCGAATGCGCTCGGCGTCGCGATAGGCCTCGGCCAGGATCACGGTTCGCTGCCGATCGGCATCGGCGCGAACTCGCACGTATTCCTCCTCGCCCTCGGCTCGCAACTGCGTCGCGACGCCCACACGCTCTTGACTCATGCGCCTGAAAACCGACTCGCTGACCTCTTCGGCGAGATCGATGCGCTTGACGCGCACGTCCAACACTTGAATGCCGAGCTCGGGCGAGCGCTCCTGGACCTGAACGAGCATGTCCTCCATGAGCTCGGTCCGCTCCGCCGACACGACCTCCTGCAGCGTTCTGCGGCCGATCGCGACCCGGATGCCTTCCTTGATGATCGCCGCCAGACGCAGCTCCGCCGTGTCCTCGTCCGCGCCAACCGCGCGGTAGTACTGGGCCGGATCGACGACCCGCCAGTTCACGAAGTAGTCGACGATCAGGTTTTTCTTCTCGCCGGTCAGGAAGCGCTCGCGCGAGTCCTCGTCGTAAATCAGCACGCGGTTCGGATAACGAGCCACGTTCTCGAAAAATGGGATCTTGAAGTGCAGACCCGGCTCGTAATTTGCTTCAACGATGCGGCCGATCCGAAACTTCACGACGTGCTCGCGCGCATCGACGGTGAACACGGACATGCGAATCACGATCGCGGCGAAGACACCGACGATGAGCAGGAGATTCGTACGTGGGTTCATGCGTGGATTCTCGGTTACCGCCCCGTTTCCCGCTCGCGCGAGCGAGGGGCGGCACCGGCCGGCGGCGGGGGAGCAACGCTTGAAGGCGCCGATGGCTCGGCGGACGGTTGAGACGAGCGGCGCTCGATGAGCTGATCGAGCGGCAGGTACAGGAGATTGTTCCCGCCCTCGGTGTCGACCAAGCACCTTCGTCGACGTCCGCAAGACCTCTTCGAGCGTTTCGATGTACAGGCGCTCACGCGTGACGCCCGGTGCTTTCTCGTACTGGGCGAGGATCTGTGTGAAACGGTCCGCCTCGCCTTCCGCGTCGGCGACGACCTGCTCTCGATAAGCCTCTGCCTCTTGGCGCCGCCGCTCGGCCTCACCGCGCGCTCGCGGCAGGATTTCGTTCGAGTAGGTTTGCGCCTCGAGAATGCGCCGCTCCCGATCCTCGCGGGCCCGGATCGAGTCCTGGACCGCCACCTCGACCTCGCCCGGGAACTCGGCATTGACCAAGTTCACTTCGTAAATGGTGATCCCGGCGTCGTACGAATCGAGGGTCGCTTGCAGCAGAGCCTGAGCCTGCTGCGAGACTTCGGCACGCCCCTCGGTCAAGATGAAGTCGAGGACGTTGCGGCCGATCACCTCGCGAATAGCGCTCGCGGTTGCCGCTTCGAGCGTTGTCTCCGGATTGCGCAAGTTGAACAAGTAGCTTTGCGGATCCGTTCGCCTGAACTGCACCACCAGCGCGACGTTGACGATGTTCTCGTCCTTCGTGAGCATGCTGGCGCGGTAGTTCAGCGGCTCCGTGGCACCGGTGTTGATCTTTTCGGCGCTTTCGATCGGCCATGGCAAATGCCACTGCAAGCCAGGCGACGTGAGACCCTGGAACGCGCCGAACCGGAACTCGACGCCGCGCTCGGCCGCGTCGACGCGATAGAAACCGAAGCTCGCCCACACGAGCGCGAGGATGACGAGGGCGCTCGCGGTGAGTCCGCCGCTCAACCCTTGTTCGCTGCTCCCGCGCCCCCCGCCGCCGCCGCCAAAGATTCCTGCCAGCTTGCGCTGCAGATCGCGTACCACGGCGTCGAGATCCGCAGGACCTTTGTCCTTGTCGGATCGCCACGGGTTACCTTTGTCGCCATCGTCCCAAGCCATCGTGCATCACACTTTCTGTCGAATACTGTCGGCTGACAAGCCTTCCTCTTCGCGAAGCTGCCGCCAACGTTGCGCCGGCAGATCCACGTCCAGCGTGGAGCCGCCGTCATCCTCCACCGTCTCCGCACGCACCACGTGCCAGTCGAACAGCCGCGCCCTGAGGCGGCTCTGTTCCGGCCGAAGCCGCAGCTCCCCTGCGACGCGCACTCCGCCCACCCGCTCCCGGATCGCGGCCTTGAGGGCCTCGAGACCCTCTCCCGTGATGGCGGAGACACAGCGCTTGGTGACCTCGGCGCCGTCGAATTCCCGAACGAAATCAGGTGGCGCCCGATCGACCTTATTGTACACCCGAAGGGACGGAACGTCGGCGGCACCGATCTCCCCGAGCACGCTCTCGACCTGACGCTGGCGGTCCTCGTGGTGGGGATCGCCGGCGTCGATGACGTGCAGCAGCAGGGTCGCCTCGCGCGTTTCGGTCAGCGTGGCGCGGAACGCGGCGACGAGCTCGTGCGGCAGATCGCGGACGAATCCGACGGTGTCGACGAGCAATACCTCGGTACCGCCGCTGAGCGCCAGGCGCCGGACCGTCGGATCGAGCGTAGCGAACAGTTGATCCTTCGCAACGAGATTGGCGCCGGCCAGCGCGTTGAACAGCGTCGTCTTGCCCGCGTTCGTGTAGCCGACCAGCGCGACGGTCGGCACGTCGGCCCGCTGGCGCTCCTTGCGGCTGACCTCGCGCTGACGCTCGACGCGCTCGAGTCGCTCGCTTGAGATGACGGATGCGTCGGCTCACGAGCCGCCGGTCGGTTTCGAGCTGCGTTTCGCCAGGGCCCCGCAGGCCGATACCGCCCTTCTGCCGCTCGAGGTGGGTCCAGCCGCGAACGAGGCGCGAAGCGAGATGCTCGTGCTGAGCGAGCTCGACCTGCAGCTTTCCTTCGAAGGTCGCGGCGCGTTGCGCGAAGATGTCGAGGATCAAACCGTTGCGATCGAGCACGCGCGTCTTCAGCTCGAGCTCGAGGTTGCGCTCCTGGCCTGCACGCAGCGGTTGGCTCACGAGGATCAGATCGGCTTGCGTCTCTTTCGCGAGCGCGCCGATCTCGTCGACCTTACCGCTACCGACGAAAAACTTGGGATCAGGCCGTTCGCGCCGCGCCTGGATTTCGCCGACGACGAGTGCGCCGGCGGATTCCGCAAGGGCGCGGAATTCCTGGATTTCGTCGTCGAAAGCACGGCCGGTTCAGGCCAATGTGCAATAGCAGGGCGCGTTCGCCGCTGCGCGGCCGGTCGAGCAACTTACCTCCCTGGGCCCGGGAATGGCATCTAGTCGTCCTGTGCCTCTTCCTCGTCCATAGCCGGGATACGCACGTTGCGGGCCGGAACTACGGTGGAAATCGCGTGCTTGTAGACCATCTGGCTGACGCTATTACGCAACAACACCACGAACTGGTCGAACGAGTCGATCTGCCCTTGAAGCTTGATGCCGTTCACGAGGTAGATCGAGACGGGCACCTTCTCCTTGCGCAACGCATTCAGAAACGGATCCTGAAGCGACTGACTCTTGGCCATATCTGCTCTCCTGCTTCTTCTTGTTCGTTATCGGCGAGACCAGCGCGGGCCGGTCGCATCGGCCCGCTGTGCTGCCTGAAACTCTCGAACTCCGATCGCTGTGCCGAAATGGCGACAGCTTTGTTCCCACAAGCGGAATGCTAGCACAGCCGACGGCCGTTTTTCGCGATGAGGTTTTCTTTGGATAACCGCTCGACGCAGCGGTCCACGAGGTCCGCCGCGAGCGCCGGCCACGCCTCGATTCGCGGATCGCCGCGCAACCATGTCAGCTGACGCTTGGCGTATTGGCGAGTCGCGACGATCGCTTTCGCGCGAGCCGCTTCCGAAGGTGCATCGCCCGTCGAGGTAGGCCCAGATCTGGCGATAGCCGACGGCGCGCATCGACGGCATGTCGGGGTTGAGATCGCCGCGCGCGCGCAGCTGCTCGACCTCCGCCACGAGGCCTGCCGCGACCATCGCGTCGAAGCGCCGCTCGATTCGCACGGCCAGGTCTGCTCTGCTCTCGGGCACGAGCGCGATCGCGAGAACGCCGGGGCGCTTGCAGCCGTCCTCGGCCCGTTGCAGCTCCGTGATCGGCACGTGCAGTCAGAGCGTGGACCTCGAGCGCGCGCTGAATGCGCTGTCGGTCGGCCGGCGCAATGCGGTCCGCGGCCGCAGGATCTACTGCGCGCAGACGCTCGTGCAACGCGCCCCAGCCATGCTCGGCCGCCTCCCGATCGAGCTCCGCGCGAACGGCACGGTCCGCGCGAGGCAACGCCGAGAGCCCGTCGCGCAAAGCACGCAAGTAGAGCAACGTCCCGCCGACGAGCAACGGCAGCCGGCCGCGCGCACGGATCTCGCCGACGAGAGCGGCAGCGTCGCGCGCGAATCGTCCTGCCGAGTAGGACTCGGTCGGCTCCAAGATGTCGATGAGATGGTGCGGCACGGCGCTGCGTATCGCAGGCGCCGGCTTCGCGGTGCCGATGTCGAGCCCGCGATAGACGAGCGCCGAGTCCATGCTGACGATCTCGAGCGGCACTCGCTCGGCGAGCGCGAGCGCCAGCTCCGTCTTGCCGCAGGCCGTCGGACCGGTCAAGCAAACGCACTCGACACGATCGGTCATCTATTGACCGCGGAGAAACAGCCGGTCGAGATCCTCGAGCGTCACGGAAGTCCACGTCGGCCGGCCGTGATTGCACGCTTCGCTGCGCTCCGTCCGCTCCATCTCGCGCAACAGTGCATTCATCTCTTCGATGCTGAGGCGGCGGTTCGCGCGGACCGCGGCGTGACACGCCATGGTCGCCAGCAACTCGTTGCTCCGCGCCTCGACGCGCCCGACGCCTTGGCCGTCCCCGAGGTCGCTGAGCAGGTCGCGCACCAACGGCTCCACGTCCTCGCCTTCGAGAAGCAGCGGCACGGCCGACACGGCGACGTGCAGCGGCCCGCGGCGGGCGACGTCGAAGCCTAAGGCCTCGAGCTCCTCGCCGAACTCCTCGGCCACGTCGGCCTCGCGCGCCGAGACCTCGAAGCTGATCGGCACCAGCAACGGGCGCGATTGCAGCCGCTGCGTTGCGAGCGCCGCCTTCAGCTTCTCGTAGGTGATTCGCTCGTGGGCGGCGTGCATGTCGACGATGATCAGCCCGAAAGCGTTTTGTGCGAGCACATAGATGCCGGCGAGCTGCGCGAGCGCAAACCCGAGCGGCGGCACCGGCGAACGTTCGGCCGTTTCGGCCGCCGGCAACGCCGGCCTGCTATGCAGCCGGTCGTACAGCGGCACGTGCGCAGCCATTCGCTCCTGCACTTGCGGCACGCCGCCGTCCATGGCGGCGGCCGCAATACGCTCCTGCAATTGCGGCACGCCGCCGTCCATGGCGGCGTCACGCACACCGGCGGGCGCCAAGGCGAGATGGCTCTGCTGCGCCGGCGCGTTCCCGGCCGGCGACCGCCGGAGCGCGAGCTCGACGCCGTGCACGGGCGCTGCGGCCGCCACGTCCGTCGCCGCATCGAGCGTGCTCGCGAGCGCGGATTCCACGGTGCGAAACACGAAATCGTGCACGAGCTTGGAATCGCGAAAGCGAATTTCGAGCTTGGCGGGGTGCGCGTTGACGTCGACCCGGCGCGGATCGAGCACGACGTGAACGATATAGGCCGGTTGGCGCGCTTGAAACAGTACGTCCCTAAACCCAAGCCGCACCGCATGGCGCAGCAGCTTGTCGCGCACGAACCGGTCGTTCACGAACGTGAACTGCATGTCGGCCTGACTGCGCGAGAACGCGGGCGCGGCGAGCCACCCCGAAAGGGCCAAGCCCTCGATGGCGCGCGAGAAATGGCGCGCGTGCTGCATGAACTCGTCGCCGCAGATCGCGGCCACCCGACGCTCCTGCGCCTCTCGGCCCACGGCGGCCGGCAACGCGAACACCGTGCGTCCGTTGCTCGCGAGGCGCAACTCGACGTCGAATCGAGCGAGCGCGAGATTGCGCAGCACCGCGTCGACATGGCCGAGCTCGGTCTTCTCGGAGCGCTGGAACTTCCGCCTCGCCGGCGTGTTGAAGAACAGATCGCGCACCTCGATCGTCGTGCCACGGGCGCGCGCAGCCGGGCGCGGCCCGCCAAGCTCGCCGCCGTTGCACGCGACCTGCCACGCGTGCTCGTCGGTTGCGACGCGGGACGTCAACGTCAACCGCGAAACCGACGCGATGCTCGGCAACGCCTCGCCGCGAAAACCCATCGACACGAGGCCTTCCAGATCGTCGAGCGTCGCTATCTTGCTCGTGGCATGGCGCGACAACGCGAGTGCAAGCTCGTCGCGCGGAATACCGCAACCGTCATCGGCGACGCGAATCAGGCTTGCACCCCCGCCTTCTACGTCGACCGTGATCGTGCGCGCGCCGGCGTCGAGCGAGTTCTCGACGAGCTCTTTGACGACGGACGCCGGGCGCTCGACGACCTCGCCGGCCGCGATCTGATCGATGAGCTGGGAAGGCAGGATGCGGATCGCCACTCGAACGCCTACGACACGCCGCGTGCGCGCGGCACGCTGTTCGGGGAAGCGAGTTTACCCTAGGCCGCGCGGCGCGCGGGCTCAGCCGCGCGGGATCGTGAGGACTTGGCCGATGCGCAGAACGTCGGTACGCAGGCTGTTCGTGCGCCGAATGCTCGCGGAGCTCACGCGATAGCGCTCCGCGATCTCGGACAGCGTCTCGCCGCGCGCAATGACGTGCCGGACGGGCTCCGGAGATTCGGCGACGGGGTTCATTGCGAAATAGCTGCCTTCGGGCGGATTCGCGGCGAAGTAATCGACGATCCCCTCGCGCAACGCGGCCGCGAGCGCCGACTGGTACTTGCCGCTGCGCAGCGACGCTTCCTCACGCGGATTGGAGATATAGGCCGTCTCGACGAGCACCGACGGAATGTCCGGCGACTTCAGCACGAGGAACGGCGCCTGCTGTACTTCGCGCCGCCGCATCGCAGTGACAGCCGACATGCGTCGGATCAAGCGCTGCCCCGCGGCCATGCTGGCGTTGAGCGCCGCGCTCTGCGACAGATCGAGCAAGACGCGTGCGAGCATCTGATCCTTGTCGGCGAGCGAGACGCCGCCGATGAAGTCCGAGGCGTTCTCGCGTTGCGCGAGCAGCAACGCCGCTTCGTCGCTCGCCCCTTTCTCGGAGAGCATGTAGACGGTCGCGCCCTTGGCCGTCGGATCGCGATACGAGTCGGCGTGGATCGAGATGAAGAAGTCCGCGCGCGCCTCGTGCGCTACTCCCATGCGCTTGCGATGCGAGACGAAGTAGTCGCCGTCGCGGACCAAGACGGCGCGCATGCCGGTTTGGCCGTCGACTTCGGCGGCCAGCTTCTTGGCGATCGAGAGAACGACGTCCTTCTCGCGCGCGCCGCCACGCCCGCTCGCTCCGGGATCCTCGCCACCGTGGCCCGCGTCGATGACGACGACGACGTCACGGCCGCGATCGGTCGAGAGCTGCGGCGCCCGTCGCACGACCGGTGCCGCCTGTGCCGGCGGCAGATCGACGACGAGGCGAAAGCCATATTGGTCGTGCGGCGTCAGCAGGAACGTTTTCGGCTTGGACGCTTGGTTCAGCTCGAGCACGAGCCGCAGATCGCCGCCGGGCCGAGCCCCGGTTCGCAGGGCCGTGACGGCGCCGTTCGCCTCGTCGAGGCGCAGGCCGCTGGCAGCCGAGCTGCCGGGGAGGTCGATGACGACCCGATCCGGATCGGCCAATGCGAAAGCTCGATGCTCGGCGGGACCGCTCAGCTCGAACACGACTCGAGTGCCTTCGGGGCCGGACCAGGCGCGGACGGTTTGCACGGTCGCGGCGTGGGCAGCCGCGCTCATGACGAGCAACGTCACGACTACGCTCGACTCGAGCCACCGCGCTCGCGACACCTAGTGGGCTCCCCACCGCCACCGACACCTTATGTTTACCGACTTTTCAGGTGGTTTTTCAACGTTTTTTCCTGCCGTGGCGCGGGATTACGTTCCGTTATTAAACGCCTCCTGACGAAGCAACCTCAACGCTTCGCTTCCCAGCCGCGTACCGGGCGCCGCCGCCACGCGCCGGCCGCCTCGGGCCATGACGGCGAACTCGAGCGTCAAGTCGCAGCGCTCGGCGAGCTGCGGCGCCCGCTCCGGCCACTCGACGGCGATCCACCGCTCCTGCTCCGCGAGCCAATCGCGCAAACCGAGGTTCTCGAGCTCGTCCTGGCCGCGCAGTCGATAGAGATCGAGATG
Organism: uncultured Gammaproteobacteria bacterium; assembly: GCA_963714705.1. GTDB lineage: Bacteria > Pseudomonadota > Gammaproteobacteria > Steroidobacterales > Rariloculaceae > FEN-1219. The sequence goes on along the minus strand of CAVQPJ010000007.1, from coordinate 42,086 downwards.
CACGAGCGAAAGACCGCCGCAGGCGTACTGCTCGAGCAGCGTGTAGGTCGGGGACGGGACACGCCCTTCGTACCCGAGGCCACGCAACATCGCGCGTACCCAGGTCGTCTTGCCGCTGCCGAGATCCCCGCGCAAGCCGACCACGAGCGGCCATGCGCGAGCGGCGCGCAATGCCCGCGCGAACGCCGCCGCGAGGTCGGTGAACGCTTGTTCCGAGGTGAGCTCGGCGATTAGCTCGGATTCGCCCATGCTCGCAAATGCGGCAATAGATCCCCGGCCACGGTGCCGCGCTCCCCGTCTTTGGCCGCGGCGTCGCCGGCCAAAGCGTGTAACAGCACGCCGGCGCGCGCGGCTTGAGCGAGATCGCCCGTCTGCACGAGCAGCGCGCCGAGCGTGCCGGCGAGAACGTCGCCCGTGCCGCCAGTCGCCATGCCCGGGTTGCCGCGATCGCAGACGCGGATCGGCTCGTCGGAGCGCTGCGACGCGATGAGCGTGTTCGGACCTTTCAGCACGGCGATCGCGCGGTACCGATCGGCCAGCGCGCGTGCCGCGCCGAGCCGGTCGCGCTGCACCGACTCGACGGTGGCGGGAGGCAGCAGGCGCGCCGCCTCCCCGGGATGCGGCGTCAACAACCAGTTGTCCCTCTCGATCGGCTCCGCCGCGAGCAAGTTGAGCCCGTCGGCGTCGAGCACGAGCGGCACGTTCGTGCGGACGAGCTGTCGCCACAGGCCGTAGGCCCACGCGGACCGCCCGAGGCCGGGGCCGAGAACGATGCCGTCCACCATGCTGACAAGGTCCTCGAGGTCGTTCGCGGAACCGACTGAGTGACAAATGATTTCGGGTCGGCCGGACAGCACGCTCGAGACGCTGTCGCGGTGCGTCGCGACGTAGACGAGGCCGGCGCCGACGCGCAGGGCGGCCTCGGCGGCCAGCCGGATCGCGCCGGGCATCCCGGGTCCGCCCCCGACGAGCAAAAGCTTCCCGCACGAGCCTTTGTGCGCGCTGCGTGGACGGCGCGGCAACGCGCGCTCGAGCTCGGCGAGCACGAGCCGCTTCATCGGGACCGCCATGCCGGCGCCAAGCTCGGGCGGCAGGTCGAGACCGGCGAACTCGAGCTCGCCGCAGTGGTCGGGCGCTGCACCGAGGAACAAGCCCTGCTTCAAGCCGAGGAACGTCACGGTCGCCGCTGCGCGAACAGCCACGGGATTCGGCCAACCCGTATCGGCGTCGAGCCCGCTCGGGACGTCGAGCGCGAGCACGGGAGCACCGGCCGCGTTGACGGCGTCGATGGCCGCGCGGAAGTCGCCGGCCACCTCGCGCGCGAGGCCCGTGCCGAGCAGCGCATCGACGATGACGTCGCCTTCGCCGAGCGCGCCGGCCTCGAACGCTGCGAACGGCAACCCCGCCGCGCGGCATGCGTCAGCCGCTTGCGCCGCGGCACCTTTGAGCCGCGCTGCAGGAACGACGAGCAGCACTTTGACCACGCGGCCCGCGGCGTGCGCGAGCCGTGCGACGACGAGGCCATCACCGGCGTTATTGCCGGCGCCGCAAACGACGGCGATCGACCGCGCCGCGGGCCAACGGCGAAGAATCACGCTGAACGCGGCGGCTCCGGCGCGGCACATCAGCTCGTACTCGGTCACGCCGTTCGCGCGAATCGCGAGCTGCTCGAGCTCCCGGACCTGCGCCGAGCTCCATACGCGCTCCGGGAGGCGTTCTGGCGAGGTCGGAGTCGTCATCGGGGTCGTCATCGACGGCGATTATACTGGGCCCAACCTCGAGGCCCGTTCCATGCCGAACTTGAGCGCTGCACAACTCGAGCGGCTGGCAGGCGAAATCAAGCAGCTCGGCCGCGATCTCGGCTTCGCGAAGCTCGGCGTCGCCGCGACGAATCTCGATGCCGACGAGCTGAAGCTCGAGCGCTGGCTCGCCCTGGGGCGCCACGGCTCGATGTCCTACATGGAGCGTCACGGCCGCAAGCGATCGCGGCCCGCCGACCTCGTGCCCGGCACCGTCCGGGTCATCTCGGCGCGCATGAGCTACTGGCCGGAAACCGCGCGAGACGCGCGCGAGGCGCTCGCGGATCCGACGACGGGCTACGTCGCGCGCTACGCGCTCGGCCGCGACTATCACAAGGTGCTGCGCCGGCAGCTTCAGCGGCTGGCCGATGGCGTCGCGCGAGCGCATCGGCGAATTCGGCTATCGCGTCTTCGTCGACAGCGCGCCCGTGCTCGAGAAGGCTCTCGCGCGCGACGCGGGACTCGGTTGGATCGGCAAGCACACGAATCTTCTCGACCGCGACGGATCGTGGTTCCTGCTCGGCGAGCTCTACACGGACTTGCCGCTCCCGCCCGACGCTCCCGTCACCGAGCATTGCGGCTCGTGCCGGGCGTGCATCGACGTCTGCCCCACGCAGGCGATCGTCGCGCCGTACGAGCTCGATGCTCGCCGCTGCATCTCGTACCTGACAATCGAGCTGCGCGGCTCGATCCCCGAGCCGTTGCGCGCGGCGATCGGCAACCGGATCTTCGGCTGCGACGATTGCCAGCTCTTTTGCCCGTGGAACAAATTCGCTCGACCGACCACCGTCGGCGACTTCGCGGTACGGCACGGCCTCGACGCCGCAGGGCTCGTCGAGCTGTTCGCGTGGTCGCGCGAGGACTGGGAAGCGCGCACGGCCGGATCCGCGCTGCGACGCGCCGGTTACGAAGGCTGGCTGCGCAACCTCGCGGTAGCGCTCGGCAACGCGCCGGCCGACGAGCGCGTCGTCGCCGCCCTCGCCGTCCGCGCCGACGATCCGTCCGCCGATCGTCCGCGAGCACGTCCGGTGGGCGCTCGAGCGGCAGCGAGCGTCGAGCCCACGCAGCTAGGACTGCCAACTGCGTCACTCCTGCGGCAGCAGCGCGCGCCTTAGGATCGAAAACCGGTCAGCCAGCGGGCCTGCGTATGGGCATTCCGAGCTTGGAGTCTTTTGCATACGGGATCGACACGGATTTCCGCCGGTCGCTTCTCCAGGGCATCGCGCTGTTCCGCGGCATCGAAGCCGAGAGCGTTAGCGATCTCCTTCCTCAGTGCGGCCGCATCGACGTCCAGCAAGGCCACGTGCTGCTCTCGCCGGAGCGCGAGAACCATTGCGTCTACGTCGTGCTGAGCGGCCGGCTGACGGTGCACTTGGGCTCCCTCGACGCGCCGAAGATCGCCGATCTAGGGCCCGGTTCCTGCGCCGGCGAGATGTCGCTGATCGAGGACAAGGATCCGTCCGCCTTCGTCGTGGCCACCGAGCCGTCGCACCTCATGGTCATCAGTCACACGCTGCTGTGGCGCTTGGTCGATCGCTCGCACACCTTCTGCAAGAACCTGCTCATCGTGCTTTCGGAGCGCGTGCGTTCCGACAACGAGTACATCGCGAGCAGCCTCGGCGTGCTGCGCCAAGCCGAGCGCAACGCGCACACGGACGCGCTGACGGGTCTCGGCAATCGCCATCTGGATGCGGACGATGTTCGAGCGCGAAGTCACTCGCACGCTGCACGCGCACAAGACGCTGTGCCTGATGATGATCGACGTCGACAACTTCAAAACCTTCAACGACCAGTACGGCCACATCGCCGGCGACAGCGTGCTCGTCGCCGTCGCCGAGGCGCTGCGCGAATACTTGCGCCCGACGGATCTCATCGCCCGCTTCGGCGGCGACGAGTTCGCGGTGCTGCTGCCGGACTTGCAGCTCAAGCAAGCGCGGCAGACCGCAGAGCGGATTCGTCAGCAGATCGCGGGCTTGTCGCCGCCGAGCCTCGCGACCGCCATCACCGTTTCGATCGGCCTCGCCGATCGCACCGATAACGACGACGTCGCGACGCTCGTGCAGCGCGCGGACGCCGCGATGTACGACGCCAAGGAAGCCGGCCGCAACCGCGTCGCCGTCGCGCCCGCGTCAGACGAATAGGTTGTCGATCAGCCGCGCGCGGCCGAGCCGCGCAGCCCCGAGCACGATAAGGGGCTCCGCGCGCTGCGGCTCGCCCCGCGCAAGGTCGCCCTGCCGCCTGATCTCGACGTACTCGGGGCGAAACCCGGCGCGCTCGAGCTCGGCTCGCGCGTCGGCCGTCAGGCGCGGAAAATCGCGCGTCCCCGGCGAGCAGCTGCTCGCGGACGCGCGCCAGCGCCCGGTGCAAGTGCCGGCGCTTGACTGCGCTCCGCCGGCGTCGAGGTAACGATTGCGCGAGCTCATCGCGAGGCCGTCGGGCTCGCGATGCGTCGGCGCCCATGCGCAGCTCGACCGGCAGGCGTAGATCCGCGATCATGCGCTGCACGAGCACGAACTGCTGATAGTCCTTCTGCCCGAGAAACAGCACGTCGGGCGCCACGATGTTCAACAGCCGGCAAACGACCGTCGCGACGCCGTCGAAGTGCCCCGGCCGGCTGGCGCCGCACAGCTCGCGGCTCAGCGCCGGCAGCTGCACGCGCACGGCGTCCTCGAGACCGAATGGATAGATCTCGGCGGCGCTCTGGCACGAACAGCAGATCGACGTTGCCGGTCGCCGCGATCAACGCTTCGTCGGCCTCGAGCGTGCGCGGGTACGCCGCGAAGTCCTCGCTCGGCCCGAACTGCGTCGGGTTGACGAAGATGCTCATGACGACGCGCTGCGCGCCGCCGCGGCGCCGAGCGCGGCGAGGCTCATGTGCCCCGCGTGCAGATTGCCCATCGTCGGCACGAAAGCGATCCGCTCGCCGGCCGCGCGCCACTCGGCGACGGCCGCACGGACCGCGCTCACGGTGCTCACTACGGTACGGGTGTCGTTGCCACGGCGCCAACCCTCCGCTCGCTCGCGCCTCGGCACGGGCTCACTGCGAGAAGCAGTGCTCCTCGGCCGGATAGCTGCGGTCCTTGACGGCGCGAACGTACGCGCGCAATGCCTCGAGCGGCGAGTCGCGGCCGGTCAGGTAGTTCTTCACGAAGCGCGGCATGCGCCCCTGCGTGATGCCGAGCACGTCGTACAGCACGAGGATCTGGCCGTCGACGCCGGGGCCGGCGCCGATGCCGATGACGGGGATCTGCACGGCGTCGCGGATCGCCGCGCCGAGCACGTTCGGCACGCACTCGAGCAGCAGCGCGTCGGCGCCGGCCTCCTCGAGCGCGCGTGCATCCTCGAGCATGCGCTCCGCAGCCTCCTGCTCGCGCCCCTGCACCTTGAAACCGCCGAGCTTGTGCACGGACTGCGGCTTCAAGCCGAGGTGCGCGCACAGCGGAATGTCCTGGCTCGCGAGGTACTCGACGATGCCGACTTGGCCGCGCCCGATCTCGAGCTTGACCATCATCGCGCCGCCTTCCTGCATCAGCCGCACGGCGTTGTCGAGCGCCTGGTCGGCGGTCGTGTAGCTCATGAACGGCATGTCGACCATGAGGAACGCGTGCCGCAGGCCGCGGGCCACGCAACGGCTGTGATAGACCATGTCGTCGACCGTGACGGGCACCGTCGTGTCGAGGCCTTGAATGACCATGCCGAAGCTGTCGCCGACGAGCACCACGTCGGTGCCGGCCAGGTCGACGAGCTGCGCGAAGCTCGCGTCGTACGCGGTGAGGCACGCGATCGGCTCGCGCGCCTGTCTTCATCTCGCGCAGCGTGCCGACGTTGACCGGCGGCGACTCCATGCCGCGTTGCTGCAACTGCTTGTACATGTCGACCTCCGCCTGCTCGGCCCAGCGGCCACTAGGTCAGCGGCGCGCCGGCCGGATTGAAGAAATGGCGGCCGTGCTTCACGCGCAGAATCGTCTGTAGCAGCTCCTGATAGTCGGATTCGCGGTGGATCGGGTCAATGGCTCGCCGCGTTGACGATCAGCAGCGGCGCGGCGTCGAAGTCGTAGAAAAAACGGGCGTAGGCGTCGCCGAGCCGCTCGAGATAGTCGGGCTCGATGAGCTGCTCGTAGGGAATACCGCGCATCGCCACGCGCTTCAGCAAGCACCTGCGCCGGGGCCTGCAAGTAGACCACGAGATCGGGCGTCGGCGGATCGAGCTCGAGCGTGTCGGCGACTTGGTTGTACAGCCCGAGCTCGTGCGGATCGAGATTCAGCTCCGCGAACAGCCGATCCTTCTGCAGCAGGAAGTCGGCGATGCGCACGGGCGAGAACATGTCGCTCTGGCGAATCTGCTCGATCTGCCGCGCGCGCTGGAACAGGAAGAACAGCTGCGTCGGCAGCGCCGACTGCCGCCGATTGCGGTAGAACCGCTCGAGGAACGGATTCTCCTCGGCCTGCTCGAGGATCAGCTCGCTCGCGAAGCTCTTCGCCAGGCGTTTCGCGAGGCTCGTCTTGCCGACGCCGATCGGGCCCTCGACGACGATGTAGCGTGGGCCGTCGAGCCGAGCGGCTTCCACCGTCGTCGCTCGCCGCGCGTTTCGCGGCGGCACGACCCGCAGCGTCGGAAGCGGCCTTCGGCTGTTTCTCTCGCGTCGCGAAGCTAAACGACAACGTCGTTCATCTCGTGGTGGCGACCGGCGCGACGCCGCCCGCCGCGGCGGCGGCGGCCCGGGCGGCGGCTCGAGGTTCAGCAGCTTGCTCTGCTCTTCCGGCGGCAAATTCTGAATATCGGTCCACCAGTCGACCGTTTCCTGGTCCACTTCGCCGCAGCTGCCGCGCAGCACGAGGAAGTCGTAAGCCGCGCGGAACCGCTTGTGCTGCAACAGCCGCGCGGCGCGCGCGCCGTGCCGCTGCCGAACCGCCACTGCATGTTCAGCAGCTCTTTCATCGGCGAGCTGAAGCGGCGCGGAAACGCGGTCTGCTGCGTCGCGACGATGCGCTGGCTCGCTTCGAGCATCGCCTGGCCGTCGTTCCAACCCTCGCTTTCGAGACGGCGCGCGAGCGCTTGAATCGGGAACCACAGAAACAACGCGTACAGGAACATCGGCGTGACGGGCTTGTCGTCGCGGATGCGCTCGATCGGTGTTCGCGAGACCGCGCCGGATGAACTCGACGATCTTGTCGCGATCCGGCGTCTCGAGCAGCGCCTGCGTATCGCGAAACAAGTAACGCAGCAGATCGTACTGCATCAAGCAGCTCGAAGCTGCGCACGCGCATGGCCGCTCTGGAACAGCTTCAGCAGCTCGTCGAACAACCGCGCCGACGGCACGTCCTTCAGCAGGCTGCCGAGCGACGGCGATCGGCGCGGCCGTCTCCGGCGCGAGCGTGAAGTCGAGCTTCGCCGCGAACCGCACCGCGCGCAGCATGCGCACGGGATCCTCGCGATAACGCTTCTCGGGATCGCCGATCAGCCGCAGCGTGCGCGCGCGCACGTCGCGCGACGCCGTCGACGTAATCCCAGATGCTGAAGTCCGTGATGTTGTAGTACAGCGCGTTGACCGTGAAGTCGCGCCGCCAAACGTCCTCGTCGATCGTGCCGTAGACGTTGTCGCGCAGAATGCGGCCGCTGTCGGAGTGCGCGCGATCGTCATCGTCGGCCTCGGTCACGCTCGTAGCGCGGAACGTCGCAACCTCGACGATGTCGCGGCCGAAGCGCACGTGCGCCAGCCGGAAACGCCGGCCGATCAGGCGGCAATTGCGGAACAGATCGTGAATCTGATCCGGGTCCGCGTTCGTGACGACGTCGAAATCCTTCGGATGCCGGTCGAGCAGCAAATCGCGCACTCCGCCGCCGACGAGAAACGCCTCGAAGCCGGCGCTCTTCAGCCGGTACAGGACTTTGAGAGCGTTGGGCGAGATGTTGGCCCGGCTGACGTTGTGTTCCGAGCGCGGGACGATGACAGGACCGTGGCGCGACTCTAATTCCGTGTCGTTCAAAAAGCTGCCGTGGTTTCGCCCTGCGAGAAAGGCCGGTATCATACCAGCCCTCGCACAACGCGGGCACCCGCGCTCCCTTCGTCTAGCGGTCCAGGACGTGGCCCTCTCAAGGCTAAAACGGGGGTTCGATTCCCCCAGGGAGCGCCATTATCTTGCGTTGCTTCGCCCGTGAACGCGGCTAGCCGCCGCGCGGCGGCTCGCGGTCGCCGGCATCGGCCGCCATCGCGGCCTTGAGGTCGGCGCGCAAGCGGCATGCCCCTTTTTTCGCACGCTCGCTTGCGGCGACGTGTCGCGATGGAGCAACACCGGTCGGCTCCGCGCTTCGCGGCTTGACAGTTCTTGACCACATCGGGCCGATGCCGGGCTTACAATTCCTCCCGCTTTGAGAATTTCCTCCCCGATTGGAGATCTTGAAGCCCCCTGTAGAGCTCGCCCCCGGGTCGGGCTCTCTTTTTTTGGGCTACACTTTTGCGCATCGCAGTCCGGCACGGAACGCACATGCCCTCGAACTCCGATAAATGGATCCGCTCGGTCAAGGACAATTCGGCCGGCAAGGTCGTCGCCGAGCCGGGAGGCAACCGCTGGGAATGGCAATCGGACGACGACACGTCGCTCTTGCTGAAAAAGCTCAACAACGAAGAGCTCGCGATCGAGGCCACGGACATTCATCCGACGCCCACTCCGCCAGGGCGGAAGGCAGCAGCCCCCAAGCCCCTAACCCGCCCGCTGAAGCCGACGTACGGACTCAGGGCGGCGGCTTCAACCCGTACGATCACGCGGGTAAGAAACGGCGCTGACGCTCGCGAGCGCGCCAGGACACGTGAGGCCGGAGCCCGGGCCTAGAACTCCGTGCCGTCCTTCAGAACGAAGGTCTTCACGTAGCCGCCGTCCTCGCCGGTTCGCATCGGCGCGATGTCGATGCTGATCGTGTCGCCCGTGTGCACCATCTCGGGACGCCAGCCTCGGCGATAGACGTTGTTGCGGCTGTGGCCTTCGTACTCGATGACGCGCGTGCCCGTGCCGTCGGTGACTTCGAGGAACAGCGCGATGTGCGGATTCGCGACGCGCATCTCCTTGACGACGCCCTCGACGCGCACCGTTTGCGCGAAGTCGAACTGCGCCGCCGAGTGATGAGCCATCGCGGCCGTCGAGAACGACGCAATCGCAACGAGCAATACACCCGAGCCAAGCCTCTTGCAGATCCGAGCGGTCATCCGAGCACTCCGTGACACTTCACACGTCGCGAAAGTATAGGTGGTTCGGGCGTGGAGAAATGCAAAGAATACCGGCGCTTGCCAAGGCCAACGCGGCGTTCACCCCCCCTGGCGCTCGGTTCGCTTTCGGCAGGCACGCGTATAATTCGCACCATTTTCCAAGGCGGCGAGGGCCATGGCCAAGACCACGAAAATCGACGAGGTAACGTTCGCGGGCCGATCGGGGACGCGTTACGACTTTCGTATCTATGTCTGGGAGACGAAATTCAAGGCGGTGCCCGGCGTGTACGTCGTCGCATCGCGAACGATGGAGCCGGGCCAACCCGCGCAGTACGCACCGCTGTTCGTGGGCGAGGCGGCCGATCTGGCGACAGCGTTGAAAAGTCACCCTCGCGACGAGTGCTTCCAGATGTACTACGGCAACGTCATCGGCGTGCTGAAGGAGAGTGACGATGCCCGGCGCACTTCGATTCTCGCCGACCTGCTCGACGGTCTGGCACCGCCGTGCAACGCCACGGACGCAGCTTGAGCTCATGCCATTCGTCATTCGTCACGAGCCGGAAGCGCGACGCTTCGTCGCCGACATCGAGAGTGAAGCCGCGTACATCACTTACCGCGAGCGCGACGGGCTCGTCCTCGAGCTCGATCACACGTACGTGCCGAAAGCGTTCGCGAGGAGGCGGAATCGCGTCGCAATTGACGGCTCGCGCGCTCGACTACGCGCGCGAGCGCGGTTGCCGAGTCGTTCCGAGCTGCCCGTTCGTGGCGGCTTACATGCAGCGCCACCCGGAGTATCGTGATCTCCGCGTCTAACCGCCACGCGCTGCTCATCGACTCCGACACGCTCAAACCCGCGCTCGAGCCAGCCTCGGTGTGGCGGCGGCTCGCCGCGTTCTGCTACGACGCGCTGCTGCTCGCGGCGATCGTCGTCTGCTTCACGCTGTTGGTGCTCGCCGTGCGTCTTGGGACGGCCGTTCCGCCCGGCAGCTGGTGGTTTCCGTCGTGCCTGGTCGCGATCACCATGGCCTTCTTCTGTGGATTCTGGGTGCACGGCGGCCAGACCCTCGGCATGCGCGCGTGGCGCATTCGTGTCGTCTGCGAGGACGGTGGCGCGCTGACTTGGCGGCGTGCAGCTCTCCGGTTCGCCGCGGCGCTCGTGGCCGCTTTGCCGGCCGGCCTCGGCATTTGGTGGAGTGCCTTCGATGCCCGCAAGCGCGGCTGGCACGATCGCTGGACGCGCACGCGCGTGGTCCGCGCGGCGAACAAGCGTTAGCGGATCCGCGCGAACGCCACGGCCGTGACGACCAACAGCACCGCCGTCGGCGCCCACGCGATGACCAACGGGTCGAGCCCATAGACCTCGCCGCCGCTCGTCAGCACCTCGCCCGCGACGTAGTACGTCAGGCCGAGGATGAGACCGACGACGAGCAGCGCCCCAGCGCCCGCCGACCGCAGGCTGCCGAAGACGAACGGCAACGCAAGCACGGTCATCAGGACGACCGACACGATGCTCGCAATCCGCGACCAGTACGCCACGAGATAGCGATGCGCGTCCAAGCCGTTCGCTTGGAGATAGCCGATGTACCGCACGAGCGACGGCGTGCCGAGCAGGTCCTCGCGCACCACCGACAGCTCGAGCAAGTCCGGGTTCAGGCCGTGCGCTTCGTTCGATCGGCGCTCGGCACGAATCGCGACACCGTCCTCCTCGAACGCCGTCTCGGCGTAGTTCGAGAGCACCCAGCGATTGGTGTCGTCGAGATCGGCGGAATCGGCGCGCGCGAGCTCCTTCAGCGTCTGGTCCGGGCCGAGCTCGAACATCAGCACGCCGCCGCCGTAACCGAGGTCGCCGGCCCGGCGGCTGCAGGCTCACGATTCGATCGCCTTCGCGCAGCCAGGTCGCCTGACGGTTCGCGTCTGCGATCTCTTCGTGCATCGCGCGCGTGCGCATCTCGACCGCATAGGCGCCAAGCGAAGGCGCAATAGACTCCCCGAGCAGCACCATCAGCACGGCGAGCACGAAACCCGCGAGCCCGACAGCCGAGAGCAGTTGTAGAGACGAGACGCCGCTCGCGCGCATCACGATGAGCTCGCGATGAACCGCGAGATTGCCGAGACGACAGCAGTGCGCCGATGAAAGCCCCGATCGGCAACGCCGTGAAAATCGTTCGCGGGACTCGCAAGCCGACGTAAGTCAACGCGGCCGGAAGAGTGTAGTCGCCCGTGCCGACGTCGTTGAGCTGGCCCACGAGCTCGATGACGACTGTCACGGCGACGAGCACGGCCATGACGGTCGCGACGCCGCGAAGCACGGCCATCACTAGATAGGTGCGCAGCAGCGTCATGCTGGCAACGGCGGCACGGGGCGCGACCGAACGAACCATCCGCTCTCGCGCGCCAGCATCAACAGGCCCACCAACGCGACGACGGCGTGCACCCACCACATACCGGCGCCGTCGGACACGACGCCGCGCTCGACCCATACGCGCCCGATCGACAACCACATCGTGTAGATCAAGTAAACGAACAGCGCGATACCGAGCCTCGCGTACCGCCCCTCGCGCGGCGCCGTGCGGCTCAGCGGGACCGCGACGAGCGCCAGCACGAACAGCGATAGCGGCAACGACACGCGCCAATGCAGCTCGGCGCGATCGGCGAGCCTGACGGACCGCAGGAGGTCGCGTGTCGTCTTTGCGGCGGAGACCTCGACGAGCTCGTCCTCGTCCTCCGGGCGAATCGGCACGAGTTGCTCGTCGAACTCGACGACCAAGAATCTCGGCTCGCCCGGCACGCCTTCGTACAGCTTACCGTCGTAGAACGCGAACGACTGCTCCGCCGTGGCAGGATCGACGATGCGGCGGCCGCGCTCGGCGAGAACGACGCTGACTCGGTCGTCGCGCTGCGTTTGCAGAAAGACGTCGCGAAGCTCGTCGCCGACGACTTCGCGCGCATAGAGCACGGTGTCGCCGGAATCCGGCGTCGTGAATTTCCCCGGCTCGACGGCAGTGAGCTCGACGTTCTGCTCCGCGCTGAAGCGTATCTCCTCGATGCGCCGGCTCGCGGCCGGAGTCGACTCGAACGCAAGCCACGCCAGGCCGCTCGCGAGCAGCACCGTGAACGCGCCGATCGGCACGAGCAGCCGCGTCGAACCGTAGCCGCAGGCCGACAGCGCAGCCATCTCACCGTCGCGATTGAGCCGCGCGAGCGCCAGCGTCACGCCCAGGAACAACGTGATCGGCGTCAGCAACATCAGATACCGCAATGCGGTGAGACCGAAGATCGCGAGCACCGCATCGCGCGGTAACCGGTCGGCTGCAGCGTCGCCCAGAATGTCGGCGAGCTGGTTGGTCATGAAAATCAGGAACAACACCGCCATGACCATCAACCACGAACCGAACGCTTCACGGAAGATGTAGCGGCCAATCAGGTTCACAGTTGCGGTCCGGCTCCCAGTACCTTCAACGAAACGAATGCTCTACACTGCGATTTTTTCGCGGTATTCCAACACGATAGCACAGCGCGACGCCGTCGCCGCGACGCTCGCGAATCGCAGCGCGTGACCTCGAGCGCAACCGAACGAAGGAGAGCGAGGATGGAGTTTCCCGTCAAGACGGGTGCACCGGCTCGGCACCGGACCGAGTGTGCGATTCTGCCGGTGTTCGACGACGGCAAGCTACGCGGCGCGACGAAGGACTTCGACCGAGCCGCACGCGGCGCCATCGCCAAGCTCATCCGTGTCGGGCGACGCTCCGTCTCGTCTCGGCACGTGCACGATGGTCCACCGCACGCAGGGCACCGCGGCGGCGCGCTGGCTGCTCGTCGGCTGCGGCAAGCATGCCGACTTCTCCACGAAGCGGCTCGACGACGGCGCTCGGCGCTGCGATCCACTTGCTGCGAACCGGGGGCGCGAAAGAAGCGACGAGCTTCTTGGGCTACGACTCGCCGCTCGCGGCCGCGGATGCCGCACGTCACAGCGTCGAGACGGCACGCTCGAGCCTCTACCGCTTCGACGAGCTCAAGAGCCGAAGCGATCCGCCGTCGCGGCTGGCGCGCCTCGCGCTCGGTCTGAAAGACGGCGCGAGCGCGAACGAAGTTCGTGCCGGAATCAAGGTCGGCAACGCGGTCGCCTCCGGCAGCGACCTCGCCCGCGACCTCGGCAACCGCCCGCCCAACGTCTGCACGCCGTCGCACCTCGCCGAGGCGGCGCGCAACATCGCCAAGCGCTACAAGCGCATGGAAGTGAAAGTGCTCGACGAAGCCGACATGCGCAAGCTCGGCATGGGAGCGCTGCTGTGCGTCACGCAAGGCGCCGCGGAGCCGCCGCGGTTGATCGTGCTGTCGTATCGAGGCGCGGCCGCCAAAGAGGCACCGGTCGCGCTGTGCGGCAAGGGCGTCACGTTCGACACCGGCGGCATCTCGATCAAGCCGGCCGCGAAAATGGACGAGATGAAGTTCGACATGTGCGGCGCGGGCTCCGTGCTCGGCGCGATGCTCGCGCTCGGCGAGCTCCAACCCGCGCTCAACGTCGTCGGCATCATCCCGGCCTGCGAGAACATGCCGGGCAGCCGCGCGACGCGCCCCGGCGACATCGTCAAGAGCCTTTCGGGCCAGACCGTCGAGATCATCAACACGGACGCCGAAGGCCGGCTGATCCTCTGCGACGCCATCACCTACGCGAAGCGGTTCAAGCCGCGCTGCGTCATCGACATCGCAACGCTGACGGGAGCCTGCGTGGTCGCGCTCGGGCACGTCTACACGGGCCTGTTTTGCAACGACGAGCGGCTCGCGAAGGCTCTACTCGAAGCCGCCGATCGTTCTCTCGATCTCGCCTGGCGCATGCCGGTTCACGAGGAATACGGCGACTCGTTGCGCAGCAACTTCGCCGATTTCGCCAACTCCGGCACGCGCGACGGCGGCGCCAGCGTCGGCGCAAATTTCCTGTCGCGGTTCGTCGACGGGCTCGCGTGGGCGCATCTCGACATCGCCGGCGTCGCGTGGCGCGCGAACGCGAACAAGGGCGCCACGGGCAGACCCGTGCCGCTGCTCGTCGACTATCTTCTGAGCTTGGACGCGTCAGTGACGCAGGTCGACTTCTACATTCTCGACAGCGACTCGGACGATGCTCGACTGACGCTCGCGTGCAAGATCGTCGACAAGGCGACGCAGCTCGATCACCACGTCTTCATCCATTCGACGTCCGACGACGAGGCGCAGAAGCTCGACGGGCTCTTGTGGACGTTCTCGCAGGGCAGCTTCATTCCGCATCGCGTCGTGCGCGGCGAGATCGCCGGCCCGACGCTCGAGCCGGTGTTGATCGGCGTCAATCGGCCGCCGGGTCCCGGACGTTGGGACGTCCTGATCAACCTCGCCGCGGACGTACCGGAATTCTTCAGCCGCTACGAGCGCGTCGCCGAGGTCGTCGACGCGAACGCCGTGCGGCGCGAGCAAAGCCGCGACCGTTACCGCTTCTATCGAGACCGCGGCTACAAGCTGAACTCTCATCAGGTATGAACCGCGACGCCACGCTTCGCGAGCGCTGTGACACGCGCGCGCAACTCTAGGAACGATCGTGAACAAGGAGTACCGACCCGCCGAGATCGAAGGCCGCCACTACGCACGCTGGGAGGCCGCCGGCTACTTCGCGCCGGCGGGCAACGGCACGCCGTACTGCATCGTGATACCGCCGCCGAACGTCACCGGGCACGCTGCACATGGGCCACGCGCTGCAAGACACCATCATGGATGCCCTGACGCGTTATCACCGAATGCAAGGCCGAAGGACGCTCTGGCAACCCGGCACGGATCACGCCGGCATCGCGACCCAGATGGTCGTCGAGCGGCTGCTCGAGCGCGAAGGCACGTCGCGCGCGAAGCTCGGGCGACGAACGATTCCTCGAGCGCGTCTGGCAATGGAAGGAGCGCTCCGGCAACACGATCTCGCAGCAGCTGCGCCGGCTCGGCGCCTCCGTCGACTGGTCGCGCGACCGTTTCACGATGGACGAAGGATTGTCGCGCGCCGTGACGGAAGTGTTCGTGCGGCTCCACGACGAAGGCCTGATCTATCGCGGCAAGCGGCTCGTGAACTGGGATCCCGTGCTGCACACGGCGCTCTCGGATCTCGAAGTCTTGAGCACCGACGAGCGCGGCAAGCTCTGGCACCTGCGCTACCCGCTCGCCGGCGAGCCCGGCACGCACCTCGTCGTCGCGACGACGCGACCGGAAACCATGCTCGGCGACACGGCCGTCGCCGTGCATCCGGACGACGAGCGCTATCGGCACTTGATCGGCAGAGAAGTCGTGCTGCCGCTCGCGAACCGCACGCATTCCCGATCATCGCCGACGAGTACGTCGACCCGGAGTTCGGCACGGGCTGCGTGAAGATCACGCCGGCGCACGACTTCAACGACTACGAAGTCGGCCAGCGCCACAGCCTGCCGCAGATCAGCGTGCTCGACTTCAACGCGAGGCTCAACGACAACGCACCGGCAGCTTATCGCGGCCTCGATCGCTTCGAGGCGCGCAAGCGCATTGTCGCGGACCTCGAGGCGCAAGGCCTGCTCGAGCGCATCACCGACCACACGTCGATGATTCCCCGCGGCGACCGCAGCGGCGTCGTCGTCGAGCCGTTGCTGACGGATCAGTGGTACGTGCGCACCAAGCCGCTCGCCGAGCCGGCCATCGCGGCAGTCGAGGACGGGCGCGTCAAGTTCGTCCCCGAGAACTGGAGCAAGACCTACTTCGAGTGGATGCACAACATCCAAGACTGGTGCATCTCGCGGCAACTGTGGTGGGGCCATCGCATCCCGGCGTGGTACGACGATACGGGCAACGTCTACGTCGGGCGCGACGAGGCGGAAGTGCGGCGCAAGCACGGCCTGCCGAAGGATCGTGCCGCTGCGCCAGGACGAGGACGTGCTCGACACGTGGTTCTCGTCGGCGCTCTGGCCGTTCTCGACGCTGGGCTGGCCCGACGAGACGCCGGAGCTGCGCACGTTCTATCCGACGAACGTGCTCGTCACGAGCTTCGACATCATCTTCTTCTGGGTCGCGCGCATGATGATGATGGGACTCAAGTTCATCGGCGACGTGCCGTTCCGCGAGGTCTACATCCACGCTCTCGTGCGCGATCACGAGGGCAACAAGATGTCGAAGTCGAAGGGCAACATCTTGGACCCGCTCGACCTCATCGACGGCGTCGACCTCGAGACGTTGCTCAAGAAGCGCACCGACGGCCTCATGCAGACGCATTTGCAGTCCGGCATCGAGAAGGTGACGCGCAAGGAGTTCCCGCACGGCATCGAAGGCGTCGGCACCGACGCGCTGCGCTTCACGTTCGCGTCGTTGGCGACGACCGGGCCGCGACGCGCGGTTCGACCTCGCGCGCGCCGAGGGCTATCACCGCTTCTGCAACAAGCTGTGGAACGCGTCGGCGTACGTCTTCAGCCAGCTCGGCGGCATCGACGACGGCGCCGCACGAGCTCGGCATCGCGGACCGTTGGATCCGCTCGCGCCTCAGCGCGACGATCGCCTCGGTCCACGAGAACTTCGCGCATCTATCGCCTCGATCTCGATCGCGCAGACGCTCTACGACTTCGCCTGGCACGAGTTCTGCGACTGGTACCTCGAGCTCACGAAAGCCGTGCTGACGGACGCCGGCGCCGACCCCGCCCTGCGGCGCGGCGCGCAGCACACGCTCGTCGAGGTGCTCGGCAGCCGTGCTGAAGCTCCTGCACCCGCTGATGCCGTTCGTGACGGAGGAGCTCTGGCTCGAGCTCGCGAAGCGACGCGGCTCGAGCAGCGCGACGATCATGCTCGAGCCGTTTCCGCGAAGCGAACGACTTCGCCGCCGACGCAGCCGCCGAGGACGAGATCGGCTGGCTCAAGGGCTTCGTCGGCGGCATTCGCCAGATTCGCGGCGAAGCGAACCTGCCGCGCTCTGCGACGCTGCACGTGCGGCTCGCCGACGCGACCGCCGTCGATCGCGAGCGAGTCGAGCGGCACGCGAGCCAGCTGCGCAAGCTGGCCGGTCTCGACCGCATCGAACTCGTGACGCCGGGCGAAGCGGTCAAAGGCGCGGCGACGGCGTTGCTCGGCGCGATGCGGATTCTCGTGCCGCTCGCGGGGCTCATCGACGTCGGCGCCGAGCGCGACCGCCTCGGCAAGCAGCTCGCGAAAACGCACGACGATCTCGGCAAGGTGCGGCGCAAGCTCGAGAATCAGAGCTTCGTCGCGAACGCGCCGGCCGACGTCGTCGCGAAAGAGCACGCGCGCGTCGCCGAGCTCGAGCAGCGCGCCACCCAACTCGACCAACAGATCGCCCGCCTCGCCGAGCTCGCCTGAGCCTGCCGCTCATCGCGGCGTCACGCGGCCGGTGCCGCGATGGGCCTTCCCGAGACACGCCGGAAGAGCGTCCCTGCGGCTCGTGTGCGCACATCCCTGTGCGCACACGGTCTCGGGAAGGCCTGATCGCATGCGCACAGCGACACCGGAACGTCGAGCGAAGCGGCGCGCCTAAAGGTTCCGGTGTCGATCTCGTCGGCCTCTCGCGAGACCGTCGGCGCACAGGGACGTGCGCCGACGAGCCCCAGGGACGGTCTTCCGGCGTGTCTCGCGAGAGGCCGACGAGAGCGGCACCGGAACCCCGATGACGTTCATCGAAGGGGCCGGCGTTCGCAGAGCGCGGGAATCGGTCACAAATGCCGAGCTTCGGGGTGTCGCAGCGCGCGCGATTTAGGCGACGATTGGCCGCATGGCTACACCTTCGTTGATCGCGAATCGCGGCGCCGACGCCAGGCGTTGATCCGGCCCGTCCTCGACGCGCTCGAGCGCATCGTCATCGGCAAGAGCCGCCAGCTACAGCTCGCCGCTCGCCTGCCTGCTCGGCGCGCGGCCACCTGCTCATCGAGGACGTGCCCGGCGTCGGCAAGACGACGCTCGCGCACGCGCTCGCGAAGGCGCTCGGGCCTGAGCTACCAGCGCATTCAGTTCACGAGCGACCTGCTGCCCGCCGACGTGCTCGGCGTATCCGTGTTCCATCGCGACAGCGGCCGATTCGAGTTCCACAAGGGACCCGTGTTCTCGCAGCTCGTGCTCGCCGACGAGATCAACCGCGCGACGCCGAAGGCCCAGAGCGCCCTGCTCGAGGCCATGGAGGAACGACAGGTCACCGCGGACGGCACGACCTACTCGCTGCCGGCGCCGTTCTTCGTCGTCGCCACGCGCAATCCGGCGCATCAGATCGGCACGTTTCCGCTGCCCGAATCGCAGCTCGATCGCTTCCTCATGCAGATCGAGCTCGGCTATCCCGCCCCGAGCGACGAGCGGCAGTGCTCGCTCACGAACGGCGAGCGCCGCGCCGCTCGTCGAGCAGCAGACCGCCGTCTTGTCGCTCGACGCGCTGCTGCGCTTGCAGGAGCAAGTCGCAGAAGGTGCACGTCTCCGAGCCGTTGCTCGATTACGTGCAAGCGCTGCTCGCCTACACGCGCGAGTCCGGCGAGTTCGTCGCAGGTCTCTCGCCGCGCGGCGGCATCGCGCTGCTGCGCGCAGCGCAAGCGTGGGCGCTCGTCAAGGGTCACAGCGGCGTCCACCCCGAGGACTTGCAAGCCGTGCTTGGCAGCGTCGTCGCGCACCGCCTGCAGTTGACGCACGGCAGCTCGATCGAGCGCGGCGCGGATCTCGGCACGGCCATCCTTGCCGCCGTGCCCGTGCCGTGAGCGCCGGAGCGGCGCGCTAGCGCGCATGCAGCTCGGCGTCGCTCGCTCGCTCGAACGCTGGGCTGCCGTCTGGGCGCGCCGCCGGCAGGGCGCGGACGCGCATGCCATCGCGCTCAAGCGGCGACGCATCTACATCTTGCCGACGCGCTTCGGCGTCGTGTTCGCCGCGATGGTGTTCGCGATGCTGCTCGGCTCGCTGAACTACGGCGCGAGCCTCGGCTTCACGCTGACGTTCCTGCTGACGGGCTTGGGCCTCGTCGTCATGCATCATTGCCACAACAACTTGCTCGGCACGACGATCAAGTTCCTCGGGCGCGACGCCGGTGTTCGCCGGCGAGCGCGCCGAGTTCAAGATCGCCGTCGAGCAACGACGCCGCCACGGCGCGGCTCGAGATCGAGCTCAAATACAGGGAGCACACGGCGGGACCCGTCGACGTCGCAAGCGGCGGCACGGAGATCCTGCGGCTCGGCGTACCGACCGAGCGTCGCGGTTGGACTGCGCTCGATCGTTTCCGCGTCGAGACGCGCTATCCCGCGCGCTTGTTTCGCGCCTGGACGTGGGTCCACATGGACACCCGCTGCCTCGTGTACCCGCGCCCCGCCGACGCCGGCCGGCCGCTTGCCGCGACGGCGGCGGCGGCGGCAACGAGCGGCCGGCCGCAGCCCGGCGACGACGACTTCGCGGGCCTGCGCGCGGCGGTGCCCGGCGACCCGCTACAGCGCATCGCGTGGAAAGCGTATGCGCGCAACGATCTGTTGCTGCTCAAGGAGTTCTCGAGCGGCGCCGGCGAGCCGTGCCTGCTCGATTGGGACATGCTGCCGGAGCTCGACGTCGAGCAGCGGCTCTCGCAGCTCGCGCGCTGGTGTCTCGACGCGGACGCCGCCGGCCGCAGCATCGCGCTGACGCTTGCCGGGCCGCGAGGTGCCGCTCGGGCTCGGGCCGAAGCATCTCGCCGCGTGTCTCGAAGCGCTGGCGTTGTTCGACGGCGCGCCGCGATGACGTTCGCACTCGCCGCTCGCGGCGCCTGGAGCTGTCGCGCGAACAGAAGCGCCTGCTCTGGACCGGCGCCATCGTCGTCGGCGCGAGCCTGCCGCACTGGCCGACGCTCTCGCCCTGGATGCTCGTGCTGCTGCTGTCGGCCATCGGTTGGCGGTTCGGCGTCGCGTTCTACGGCTGGCCGGCGCCGATCCGCGCCGTTCGCCTCCCGCTCGCGATCGGCGCGTTCTTCGCCGTGCTGTTCGAGTATCGGACGCTGAACGGCGTCGACGCCGGCAGCGCGTTGCTCGTCGTCATGATCGCGCTGAAGTTCCTCGAGTCGCGCAACCAGCGCGACCAGCTCGTGCTGCTCATGATTTCGTACTTCCTGATGTTCGCGAGCCTTGCTCGGCGAGCGCGGGCCGCTGACGGTTGCCTACGTCGTGCTGCTCGTCTGGCTCACGACGGTGGCGCTGATTCAAATCGGACGCCGCGGCGAGTTCCTGCCGTATCGCACGACCGGGCTCTTGAGCGGCCGGTTGCTGCTGCACGCGTTGCCGGTCATGGTCGTGTTGTTCGTGCTGTTCCCGCGCCTGCCGGGACCGCTGTGGGCAATACCGGGCAGCACGAGCAGCGGCGCGACGGGCTTGGACGACACGATGAGCCCCGGCGACATCACGAACCTCGGGCTCTCGGACGAGGTCGCGTTCCGCGTCGAGTTCGAGGGTCGGCCGCCGCGCGCCAACGATCTGTACTGGCGGGGCCCGGCGCTGACGAACTTCAACGGCAGAACGTGGTCCGATGCCGCAAGGCATGCGCGCGGCGAGCCGTGGACGACACGATCGAGTACCGCGGCGAGCCGACGAGCTACCGCGTGATGCTCGAGCCGAACGGCCGCAACTGGGCTTTCGCGCTCGACATGCCGCGCACGCTGGACGGCCGACAACTGCGCTGCGCATGGGCAGCGACTATCAGCTCGGACACGCTCTTCGGCGCACCGAGGACCCGACGCCTCGACTACCGCGTCACCTCGCACGTCGACTACCGCGCGCGTGAGCCGCTGACCGAAGGCGACCGCGCGCTGTTCCGCGCGTTGCCGGAGGAGACGCAACCCGCGCGCGCGCGCGTTGGCCGACGAGCTGGCTCGACGATCAGCCGAGCGGAGCCGCGATCATCGAGCGCGCGATGGACTACCTGCGCTCGCAGCCGTTCGAGTACACGCTGACCCCGCCGGCGCTCGGCGCACACGCCGTCGACGAGTTCCTGTTCGAGACGCGCGAGGGCTTTTGCGAGCACTACGCGTCGGCGATGACGGTATTGCTGCGCGCCGCCGGACTGCCCGCACGCGTCGTCATGGGCTACCAAGGCGGCGAGCTCAACGGCGCTCGGCGGCT
Source organism: uncultured Gammaproteobacteria bacterium (assembly GCA_963714705.1). Taxonomy (GTDB): domain Bacteria; phylum Pseudomonadota; class Gammaproteobacteria; order Steroidobacterales; family Rariloculaceae; genus FEN-1219. The sequence goes on along the minus strand of CAVQPJ010000007.1, from coordinate 21,005 downwards.
ACTACATCGTCCGTCAGTCCGACGCGCACGCGTGGACGGAAGTGTGGCTCGAGGACGAAGGCTGGGTCCGCGTCGACGCGCGTCGCCGCCGTGGCACCCGAGCGCGTCGCGCTGGGCTTCGACGGTTTCGGCAGCGGCGGCAGCCACGGCCTCGGCCGCGGCATTGCGCGCCGAGGTGGAGCCGGCCAGGTAGCGCTCCTCTGGGACGCGGTCAACACGCGCTGGCAAGCGTGGATCATCGGCTATGGGCCGGAGCTGCAGCGCACGTTGCTCGAGTCGCTCGGCTTCGTCGAGCTTGCGCCGCGCGCAACGCTCGGCGGTACTGCTCGGCCTCGCCGTCGCCGCGACGGTCGCGCTGCTGACGGGCTTGAGCCTGTACTTGGCGTGGCGCCAGCGGCAACGCGCTCCGGTCGATGCGGCCGCGCTCTACTTCGCAGCGTTCGTGCGTCAGCTCACGACGCCTCGACGTCCCCGCGCGTGCGCCGGCGGAAGGGCCGCGCGTCTATGCCGACCGTGCCGCAAGCGCGTTACCGCACGCCGCGACGAGAATTCGCGCGCGTCGTCGATCTCTATCTTCGCGCGCGGTACGAGCCCGACGCCGACGGCACCGCGCTTGGCGGAGCTCGTCGCCGCCGTAGCGGCATTTCGCCGCGCGCGCGCCTGGCGCTTAAGGCGGCCGCCGCGCTCGACTCGCGCGTCGTGAAGAACTGAATCTTCGGCCAGCGCTCCTGCGTCAGCGTCAAGCTGACGGTGCTCGGCGCGAGGTAGACGAGCTGGCCCGCATGGTCGCGCGCCACGTTGGCAGCGAGCTTCTTCACGAACTCGTCCAGATGCGCGCGGTCGTCGCACCGCACCCAGCGCGCCGCTACGACTCCGACGCTCTCGAACACCGCCTCGACGCTGTACTCGTCGCGCAAGCGATACGCGGCCACCTCGAACTGCAGCGGGCCCACGGCCCCGAGAATCAAGTCGTTGCCGAGGGACGGGCGAAAGAGCTGCGTCGCGCCTTCCTCGCAGAGCTGGGCGAGCCCCTTCTGCAGCGCCTTGAGCTTCAGCGGGTCGCGCAGCACGGCGCGTCGGAACAGCTCCGGCGCGAAGCTCGGGATGCCCGTGAACACGAGCGACTCGCCCTGCGTGAAGCTGTCGCCGATATTGATCGTGCCGTGATTGTGCAAGCCGATGATGTCGCCTGCGTACGCCTCCTCGACGTGCTGCCGGTCGGCCGCCATGAACGTGATCGCGTCGCCGACACGGACCTCGCGCTGCAGGCGCGTGTGGTACATGCGCATGCCGGGCTCGTAGGTGCCCGAGCAAATGCGCAAGAACGCGATCCGGTCGCGATGCGCGGGATCCATGTTCGCTTGGATCTTGAACACGAAGCCGCTGAACGCGTTCTCGTCCGGCGCGACGATCCGCGTGCTCGTCGCGCGCGGTTGCGGCGGCGGAGCGAGCATCGCGAACGCGTCGAGCAGCTCGCGGACGCCGTAGTTGTGGATGGCGGCCCCGAAGAACACCGGCGTCTGCCTGCCGGCGAGATAGGCCGCATGGTCGAACGCGGGCGTCGCGCCGCGCACGAGCTCGACCTCCTCGCGCAGCTCCGCCGCCGCGGCCTCGCCGATCGCGGTCGTGAGCTCGGTGCTCGTGAGCCCGCGGACCTGCGCGACCTCGGGCAACCGGCTGCCGTCGCGGCCCTGATAGAGATGCGCGCATGTCGTCGCGCAGATCGTAGACGCCGCGAAACTCGCGCCCCATGCCGATCGGCCACGTCAACGGCGCGCAAGCGATGTCGAGCACGGTCTCGATGTCGTCGAGCAGCTCGATCGGCGGACGGCCGTCGCGATCGAGCTTGTTGATGAAGCTGATGATCGGCGTCGTGCGCAGACGGCACACCTCCATGAGCTTGATCGTGCGCGCCTCGACGCCTTTTGCCGCGTCGATGACCATCAGCGCGCTGTCGACGGCCGTGAGCGTGCGGTACGTGTCCTCCGAGAAATCCTCGTGACCGGGCGTGTCGAGCAAATTGATCACGCGCGTCGCCGTACGGAAACTGCATCACGGACGACGTGATCGAGATGCCGCGCTCTTGCTCGAGGCGCATCCAGTCCGACGTCGCATGCCGGGTCGCCTTGCGTCCTTTGACGGTGCCCGCCATCTGAATCGCGCCGCCGAACAGCAGCAGCTTCTCGGTCAACGTGGTCTTGCCCGCGTCGGGGTGCGAAATGATCGCGAACGTTCGCCTTTTCAGGTGCTCGTGCATGGGAGAAGCGTTTGAGGAAGTCAGCGGGCGGGCTGCAGCGTCGCGGCCAGGATCACGGCGTCTTCGCGGCCATTCTCGGCCTGGTAGTAGGCCGGTCGAATGCCGACCTGCTCGAACCCGACGGAAGCGTAGAGAACGCAACGCGACCTTGTTCGACGGCCGCACCTCGAGAAAGATCCTTGTCGGCGCCGGCGTCGGCAGCCCGCAGCATCAGCGCGCTCAAGCAGGCGCCGGCCGTAGCCCAAGCGCTGGGCGTTCGGGTGCACGCAGAGATTCAGCAGGTGCGCTTCGCCGGCGGCGACCGACATGATGCCGTAGCCCGTGACGCTGCCGCCGACGTCGAGCACGAGGCAGTAGTAGCCGGCCAGCAGGCAATCGCGAAAGATCCCGAGGCTCCAGGGATACTGATAGGCCGCGCGCTCGACGGCCGCGACCGATTTCAAGTCGGCCGGCTGCATCAAGCGTATCTCGGTACGCGGATGAACGGCGGCGCTCATGGCGATTGGCTCAACAGCTCTTTGACCAGGCAGAGATCGGTCCACGCCTTCGCTTTGTCGAGCGGGCTGCGCAGAAGATACGCCGGGTGATACGTGACGACCAGCGGGGTGTTACGCGCGCCGTAGCTCAAGACGCGGCCTCGCAGCCTACCGATCGGGGTATCGGTCTGCAACAACCACTGCGCCGAGATGCGGCCGACGGCGAGCAGCACGCGCGGCTGCACGAGCGCGATCTGCTGCGAGAGATACGGCGTGCACGAAGCCGACTCGCTCTGGCTGCGGATCGCGATTGTTCGGCGGCCGACACTTCAGGATGTTCGCGATGTAGACCTCGGAGCGCGGCAAGCCGATCGCGCGCAGCATCGCGTTCAGCAGCTGGCCGGCGCGGCCGACGAACGGCTCGCCCTGCCGGTCCTCGTCGGCGCCGGGTGCTTCGCCGATCACGAACAAGCGTGCGTCGCGCCGGCCGACGCCGAACACCGTCTGCGTGCGGCTCGCGTGCAGCCCGCAGAGCGTGCACGCGCGAACTCTCGCGGCCAGCTCGGCCCAGACGCGCCGTCGCTCGCCGCGTTCGCGCCGATGCGGCGCACCCGGCTGCGACCGGGCGCCTGCGCCGGCTGTGCGGCGCCGGCCGCGGCCGCACGCAGACGCCACACGGGAATGCCGATCTCCGCGAGATAGCGATCGCGCGCCGCGCTCATGGCGTCACCGTGTCGTGTCGCTTGCCGCGCCGCGGTGCCACAACCAGGCGGCCGGCCCCGATGCGGCGTAGACGACGAACAAGCCGAAGATCGTCACGGGCGGCTCGATGCGCGATGACGATGATGACGAGCGGAATCAGCAGCAAGCTGCGCGAACCGCACGCGCTTGGCCGGGATTGAAGTCCTTGAAGCTCACGTACGCGAACCGCGACATCATCAGCAAACCCGTGACGGCCGTGATCGTGACGCCGGCGACGAGCGCCGCGAGCCCGTCGAAGCCCGTCGTAGGCCGTCGCGACCCAGATCATCGACGCGACGCCGGCGGCCGCCGCCGGGCTCGCGAGACCCTGGAAGAACCGCCGATCCTGCGCGACGTTGCTATTGAAGCGCGCCAGACGAAACGCCGCGGCCGCGACGTAGAGGAACGTCGCGAGCCAGACGAGCCGGCCCCAGATCCGCGCGCCAAACCCGGACGAGCCGCTCGACACTCGCCCCATTGATAGACGACGATGGCGGGCGCCAAACCGAACGACACCATGTCCGCGAGACTGTCGAACTCCTTGCCGAACTCGCTGGCACGTGCTCGTCAGCCGCGCCACGCGGCCGTCGAGGCCGTCGAGCAGCATCGCCGCGAAGATCGCCCAAGCGGCGTGCTCGAAGTTGCCGTCGATCGAGGCGACGATCGAATAGAAGCCCGCGAACAACCCGCCCGTCGTGACGAGATTCGGGAGCAGATAGATCCCTTTGCGACGCGTATTGCCGTACCGGCCATCCACTGCGATCTCGAGCCCCTCGAGGCTTCGGGGCCAATGTACCCGACTGCGCACGGCGCCGCTGAACACGCGGTCTGCGGCCAACTGTCCTGCGTCACGCCCGCTGAACACGCCGCGCCGTTGTGATCCGCGTCGCGGGCAAGCACAATTCGCGGGCGCGCATGATTGCCGCCGTGGATACCGCATTGCCGCTGCTGAAGCCCTTGTTGCGCGCTTGGCCGCACGTGCTGCTCGCGGCGCTCATCGCGGGCGCTACTGCCGAGGCGCAGCGCCACCCGAGCGACGCACGCTCGGGGCCCGATCCCGAGCTGCGCAAGATACTCGTCGCCGCGATCGCCGATGCCGACAGCTTCGACGACCGATTCGATGCCGAGGTGTGGCTGACCGACATGTCGCGCCGGCTCGCGCGCCAAGTGCCCGACGCAGAGGAGCGGCTGCACCTACTGAAGACCGTGCACCACCAGGCCACGCGCGCCGGCGTGCGAGCCCGAGCTCGTGCTCGCCGTCATCGACGTCGAAAGCAATTTCGATCGCTTCGCGATCTCGTCCGCCGACTGCGCTCGGGCTCATGCAGGTGATGCCGTTCTGGGTGCCGGAGCTCGGTTACAAAGACAAGAACCAGCTCTTCGACATCGAGATCAACGTGCTGCTCGGCTGCCGGATCCTGAAGTACTACCTCGACATGGAACGCGGCGACCTGGTGCGCGGGCTCGCGCGCTACAACGGCAGCGTCGGCAAGCGCTGGTACTCCGACCGCGTGCTCGAGCGGCTACGGACGAAGTGGTTTCGGCAGTGAGCGTTATTTCGCGACGGAGAAACCGCTCGGCACGGTGCTCGTCCATTCCTCGACGTGCACCGCGTCGACGCGCGCAGCCGGCGGTCCTTGCCACAGCCAGCTCGCGAGCGCAGCGACCGCGGCCGACGTCTCCGGCCGCGACGACCTCGACACGGCCGTCGGCGAGGTTCTTGACCCAGCCGTCGAGCTGTAAGCGCTGGGCTTGCTCGACCGTCGCGGCGCGGTAGTAGACGCCCTGCACGCGGCCTGCGACGACGCAACGAATCGACTGCCGGGCGCTCACGCTCAATCGGTCGGCGTCGCGCTCTTGCGTCGAGCGCAGCGCGAGCACGGCCCGGTTCTTGGCTCGAACAGCGTTCAAGCGCGCGGGACCGTACGACTCCTCTTGTATCTGCCGCTCCGCCTCCGCAAGGAAACGACGTGCGTCGGCGAGCGTGTCCGCCGCGACGCGCTCGGCATCGGCCTCCTCGGCCGCCATGATTGCCTGTCGCGCGTCGCTCATCTCTTGGACCGGCGGCGCAGTCACGCAGCCGGCGAGCAGTAAAGCGCCAATCGTCGCTTGTACGCGGAACATCTTGTAGTTGTTGTATAGCAATGAACCGACGTCGCGGCACACCGTACGCGCGGTCTCAGGCAGCGTCAAGGCGCCGCCACGGTTCTAGTCGTAACGCCCAAACCTTACACTGGGGCGGATGAGGGCCAAAATCTACCACAACCCGCGCTGTAGCAAGTCGCGCGCGACGCTCGCGCTCTTGCGCGAGCGCGGCGTCGAGATCGAGATCATCGACTACATCGCGACCCCCCCGTCGAAGCCCACGCTACGCGAGCTCATGCGTAAGCTCGGGGGACCGGCGCTGTCGATGGTTCGGACCGAGGACCAGGAATTTCGGCCGCATGCGCAGCGGGCCCTTACCGACGAAGAAGTCGTCGACTTGCTCGCCGCGGAGCCGCGCTTGTTGCAGCGGCCGATTGTCGAGCTCGGCGACGCTGCGCGTATTGGTCGCCCGCCCGAGCGAGTCCTCGAGCTGTTCGAGTGAAGCCGACGACGGTGCTCGTTCTTTACTACTCGCGCGGTGGCCGCACGGCCGCGCTCGCGCGCCAGGCGGCGCTCGGCGTCGAGAGCGCCGGCGCCATTGCGCGGCTGCGCACAGTGCCCCCCGTCGCCGCGGCGACGACGGGCGATTTGCCGCCCGTGCCCGCCGACGGCCCGCCCTACGCGGAGCTCGACGATCTCGTGGAGGCCGACGGCCTGTTGCTCGGCAGCCCCACGCGCTTCGGCAACATGGCGGCGCCGCTCAAGCACTTTCTCGACTCGACCAGCGAGCTGTGGCTGTCCGGCCGGCTCGCGGACAAGCCCGCCGGCGTGTTCACGTCGAGCTCCTCGGCACATGGCGGCCAGGAAAGCACCTTGCTGAGCATGCAGCTGCCGCTCCTGCACCACGGCATGCTGATCGTCGGCGTGCCCTACACCGAGCCCGCGCTGTTCGAGACGCGCACGGGCGGCTCGCCGTATGGAGCGACGCACGTCGCGACGCCGTGGAACACCGCGCTGTCGGCCGAGGAGTCGACCGTCGCGCGCGTGCTCGGCGCGCGCGTCGCGCGCATCGCGGGCGCGCTCGCACGGTCGCACTAGGGTTCGCGATCAGCCGTGCCTCTACGTCGCGCGATCGTCGGCTGTCACCTGCTCCTGATCGCCGCGCTCGCCGCAAGCCTGGTCCCGCCGGCGACCACGCTTCGCATCTGCGTCGCGATCCTGCTGGCATTGCCGTTGCTGCTGACGCTGCGCGGTCTCACGCAAGGACGGCGTACCACGCTGCAACGGCTCGCCGTGCTGCTCGTCGCCTATATCGGCGGCTTGAGCGTCGAGGTCGTCGCGCGCTCCGGAAGCGCAGCTTCGCTGAGTCTTGCGTTGCATCGCTGCGGTCCTCGAGCTCGGCTTGCTGCTCGCGCTCATTCGCGGGGCTCGGAGCGCTCCATGAACTCGCGAATGAACGGTATCGTCAAACGCCGTTGCTCGCTCAGCGACGCTCGGTCGAGCCGCGCGAGCCATTCGGTCAGCACGGGCATGTTGCGCGCGACGCGCTTCAGCAGGAAATCCGCCGCCGCGGCATCGAGCGTGAGCCCCCGAGCGGCGGCGTGCAGGCGCAGTGCGGCCGCGCGGTCTTCGTCGTCGAGCGGCGCCACGCGGTAGGTCACGGCGCCCGCGCCGCGCGACGCGAGATCAGGCGAGCTGAAACCCGCATTGCCCGGCCGGCGCCGCGGCCGCGAGCAGCAGCGCGCCGCTGCGGCCGAGGAACGCATTGAGGATCACGAACAGCGGCCGCTCCCAGCCGAGATCGCCCGGCGACCGCATGCACGTCGTCGACGGCGAGCAGGTCGACGTGCTCCAAGTCTGCAAGGATCGCCGGCGAGATCGCCGGCAGCGGCACGTACATCGCGCGCCGCCCCGCCTCCGCCGCCGCGCGGCACGCCGCCTGAAGCAAGTGGCTCTTGCCGGAGCCTTCGGCACCCCACAGCCAAACGGTATCGGCGCCGCCCTGCGCAAGGTTGCGCACGTGCTCGACGGCCGCCTCGTTGCTGCCCGCGACGAACGTGCCGAAGCTCGCGTGATCCGCGAGCGTCAACTCGAGCGGTAGCTGGCCCACCCGCGATCTCCTGCTAGCGCGCGCCGTGGGCGACGCGCCAGGCGCGAGCACTCCACCGGAGCACGTAGTTCAGGCCGCTCACGATGCTCGTGAACACCACGGCCGCGCCGAGCACGGTCAACGACACTTGCGGCGGCCATGCGAAGGCGGCCGACGTCAGCGTGAAGAACACCATTCCGAGCTGACAGGCCGTATTGAGCTTGCTGATGGCCGCCGGCTCGCCCTCGACGGGCGCGATGAGCCACTGATAGCAAATGGCACCGAGCACGATGACGACGTCGCGGCCGACGACGACGAGCGTCAGACGCGAGCGGCAACGAGACCGACGTAGGTCAGCGAAGAGAACGCCGCGACGAGCAACAGCTTGTCGGCAGCCGGATCGAGCAGCCCTCCGATGCGCGTCTGCCACTCGAAGCGCTTCGCGAGAAAACCGTCGATCCCGTCGGAGACCCCGGCGACGACGAGGACGAGCAATGCGGCAGCGTATCGGCCCTCGACGATCCACAGCACGAGCGGAGCGACGAGCACCATCCGCGCGATGGAAATCGCGTTCGGCAGGAACCGCAGACTCATGGCGTTCGCGCCGGGGACCACCTCGAAAACCATCCCTCCGGACGAGCTCGATTGGGCCGCCGGCCGCAGCACGCCACCGAGCGCGAGCACGCGCTCGAGCACGCGCGCGTCGCCGCGCGCCGCGACGCGCAACTGTAGAGTGCCGTTGTCGAACGACTCCACGTCGACGCGCTCGAGCGACGCTCTGCCGCTCCAGGTAGCTCACGACGCGCCCGTAGTCGGCCGGCGTCAACACGTTGTGCACGCGTCAGCAACGCGGTGCTCGCGCCGCCGACCGTGGCGAGATCCGCGGCATAGCGATCGGCGGCCACGTCGATCCCGTCGCGCACGCCGGCGATCGGCAGCGCCTGGCGCTCGACGCCATGCACGAACAACCACTCGACCTCGTTGCCGAAGGTTCCGGGCCGTACCTCGACCGATCAGCACGGCGTCGGCGCGATAGCGCACCGAGGCCGCGACGATGCGGTCCTCGAATCCGCCCCGAGACGTCGATGAACGTGACGGCATCGCGATCCTGCGAGGTCGAGCAACGGCCACGCGATCGGTAAGCCGCGCTCGTCGGCCGCTGCGACGATCTCCTCGCGCACCGTCGCGAGCAGCGCCGTCATTTGCGGCGTCGCGCGGCGCGCCGAACTCGGCTGCCTCGTCGGCTCCGAGCAACGCGCGGCCACCGGCACCGTCGTCGACGGCGACCCACAGCAGCGTCAGCGGCCGCTCGGCCCCCCACACCGGTTGGCCGAGCTCCCTCAGGGCGCGCTCGACCTGGCCACGGCTGAAACCGACGACGGCTCGCCCTTGCCGGTCGTCGCCATAGGAGCTCAAGAACGGGCGCGGTGACGCGATCAGCGGTTGCAAAGCCGGCTCGAGCGGCGCATTTCGGCTACCCGTGACGCGAATCAGGAGGCGCGCCATCGCCGCTTGCTCGGCCGCTGCGCGTTGATCCGCGGCCGTAGCATCCGGTGCGACCGTAACCGTGTATAGGTCCACGAACGTCGCCGCTGTGCTCGGCGGTGCCCATAGCGCCGCAGCAGCGGCCACGGCAACGGGTGAGAGGCGCAGCAACGATGACAGAAGCCCCATGCGGTGTGCCCATGACCAGAGACGTCCCTTATTATAGCCGCCAACCCCCACACGCCTCGGTGCGACCGTGAGTCGATGACACGCCCCGCCACGCGCGTCGCCGTGCTGATCTCCGGCGAAGGGACCAATTTGCAGGCATTGATCGATGCCGCGCAGGCCGAGCGGCTCGGCGCGCAAATCGTCGCCGTGGTCAGCAACAGGGCCGGCGCTCGCGGCCTCGAGCGAGCGAGCGCCGCCGGCATCGAAGCACTGTGCCTGCCCGCCGCGCGTGGCCAGGCGCGCGCCGACTACGATGCCGCGCTGGCCGCGTTGCTGGCTCCGCACGAGCCGGACCTGATCGTGCTCGCGGGGTTCATGAGGATCTTCGGCCCGGCGTTCGTCGAGCTCAACGCCGGCCGCATGCTGAACATTCATCCGTCGCTGCTCCCGAAGTATCCCGGCCTCGACACGCACCGGCGCGCGCTCGAAGCCGGCGATCGCTGGCACGGCGCCACGGTCCACTTCGTCACGGCGGAGCTCGACGCGGGGCCGGCGATCATCCGGTATCGGCTGCCCGTCCGGCCCGGCGACACCGCCACGTCGCTAGCGCAGCGCGTCCACGTCGGCGAGCACATCATCCTCCCCCGCGCCGTGTCTTGGTTCGCAGCCGGTCGCTTGAGGCTCGAGGGCGGGTCCGTCATGCTGGATGGGCGGGCGCTACCGGCGCCCGTCTCGATCGACGAGGAAGGTGGGCTGAAGTGACTCCTTGGTGGTTGACTGCGGCCGCCCTCGCCCTGGCGGCACACGAAGCCAGAGGCGCCGACGCCACGGTGGCGACGTACACGGCCACGTACAACGTCGAGTACAAGGGCAAGGAAGCCGGGACGGCCGAGTTCAGCGTCGTCTATCTCGCGGACCGCGATCTCTACGAGTTCACCTCGCGCATCCTCGCCAAAGGGCTGCTCAAGCTCGCGCGGCCGAAGCCTGCTGTCGAGCGGAGCCAATTCCGCGTCGATGCCGGGGGCGTTCGGCCGCTCGAGTTCTGGTACGAGGACGGCAGCCGCTCGGGCGAGGACAACGTGCACATCGTGTTCGACTGGGACCGCCGCATCGCGACCGTCAGCGGCGGCGAAACACGCCGCGAGATGACCTTGCCCGCGGCCGCGCTCGACCGCGGCACGTTGCAAGTCGCGCTCATGCGAGATCTCGCCGCCACGGGCGCTGCACGCACGTACACCATCGCAGACGAGGATTCCGTCTCCGAGTACGCATACACCGACGGCGGCACAGCCACGACGACGACGGGCATCGGCTCGGTCGAAACCCGTGCCCTCACGCAACAGCGCACCGGCTCTTCGCGCACGACGTGGCTCTGGGTCGCGCCGGAGCTTCGCTTCCTGCCCGTCCGCATCGAGCAACGCCGCGACGGCGAGGTTCAGACGGCCTTCACGCTCGTCAGCGTCAGCGGGTTGGCGCGGAGCCCATGACTCCGAGCGCGTCAGGTACGCGGTAACGTAACGCCGCGCTGGCCCTGGTACTTGCCGCCGCGGTCGGCGTAGCTCGTCTCGCAGACCTCGTCCGACTCGAAGAAGATCATCTGCGCGACGCCTTCGTTCGCGTAGATCTTCGCGGGCAGCGTCGTCGTGTTCGAGAACTCGAGCGTCACGTGCCCCTCCCACTCCGGCTCGAACGGCGTTACGTTGACGATGATGCCGCAGCGCGCATACGTGCTTTTTCCCGAGACAAATCGTGAGCACGTTGCGCGGGATCCGGAAGTATTCGACGGTGCGCGCCAGCGCGAACGAGTTCGGCGGGATGATGCACACGTCGCCGGCCATGTCGACGAAGCTCGACTCGACGAACTTCTTCGGGTCCACGATCGCCGAGTTGATGTTCGTAAAGACCTTGAACTCAGGCGCGCAACGGACGTCGTAGCCATAGCTCGACGTGCCGAACGAGATGACGCGATTGCCGTCGACTTGGCGGACCTGGTTGGCCTCGAACGGCTCGATCATCTTCCGCTCGGCCGCCATGCGCCGGATCCAACGATCGGACTTCACGCTCATCAATTGTCCTCGACGGTGATGTTCGGAAACAGGCGGCTGTAGTCCTTGGCGCGCGCGGCGAGCTCGCCCGCGGCACGCAGCGCAGCTTCCGTGAACGCGCGCGCGATCGGGCTCTTCGGATCCGCCGCGACGGTCGGCTTGCCGTGATCGGTCTCCTCGCGGATGCGGCGGTCGAGCGGCAGCGAGCCGAGCAGCGGCACGCCGTACTGATCGCTCAAGCTGCGCCCGCCGTGCTCGCCGAAGATTCGCTCCTCGTGGCCGCAGCGGCTGCAGATGTGCAGGCTCATGTTCTCGACGACGCCGAGCACGGGCACGTGCACCTTCTGGAACATCTCGAGCCCTTTGCGGGCATCCGCGAGCGCGATGTCCTGCGGCGTGGTGACGATGACCGCGCCGCTGACGGGCACGCGCTGCGCGAGCGTGAGCTGAATGTCGCCCGTGCCGGGCGGCATGTCGACGATGAGGTAGTCGAGATCGCCCCAGCGCGTCTGCGTGAGCAGCTGGTTCAGCGCCGACGTCACCATCGGGCCGCGCCAGGCCATCGGCTGCTGCTCGTCGACGAGGAAGCCGATCGACATGGCCTCGATGCCGTGCGCGACGAGCGGCTCGAGCAGCTTGCCGTCGCGCGTCTCCGGGCGCCGGCCCGTGAGACCCAGCATGCGCGGCTGGCTCGGACCGTAGATATCGGCGTCGAGCAAGCCCGACGCGCGCGCCCTCGGCCGCCAACGCGAGCGCGAAGTTCACGGCCACCGTCGACTTGCCGACGCCGCCCTTACCCGAGGCGACGGCGATGAGGTTGTGCACTCCCGGCAACGGCTTCAGCGCCGTGCTGCACGGCGTGCGCCACGATCGCGCTCGACGATCGAGAACTCGATCGGCGCGCCTGCGAGAGCCGGGGCGCAATGCACGCGCAACGCCTCGACCAGCGTCCCGCCGCTGGCGGCCAGGGGGAAGCCGCAGTCGAATCGTGACGTGCCAGCCGCAGGCCCGCGACGCTCGAGCTCGAAGGCCGCCCCGGGGCCTCCGAGCGGCCGGCCGGTCTGGGGCAACGACGAAGCTGCCTAAGGCGTTGCGCAGATTCGAGCTGGCGGAATCGGTCATGACGGGCGACTCGCGAAAGGCGCGCGATTGTAACCTAATGCGCGCGGCGACCCGGGCGCGAGAAACGACTGTAACGGCCGCCGCAAACCTGTGATACGCGTTACATTTTGGCCAAAACCGTGTGGCATAATTGCCGCCGTTGGAAGGACCATTATGTTCATACCCGGTTACCGCGGACGGCCGGGGGCACGAGTTCGTTGAGTCATTTTTCGCCGCTCACAGGGCACCTCTCGACGAGTCTGCGAGGCCGATGAACTTTCTAACCGCCCTACAGGCCGATCGGCTCATCGCGCAGATTCGTGAGGAAGCCGACCCGTCCTCGGCCAACGGCAAGAAGCTGTTCACCAAGCTCGGCAAGCTCGGCACCGGCGCCATTCCGAAGATCCTCGAAGCCCTCGCGTCGGCCGACAAGCGCCAGACCGTCGAGTACGTCGAGCTCCTGAACAGCCTCATCAGCGACAAGACGCTGCCGCTGATCACGCGCGGCCTCGCGGACGGCGATCCCGCGCACGGTCGTCGGGCACGGCCTGGGCGCTGTCGAGCAACAAGCGCTACAACGTCAATCGGCTCGTCGACCTGCTCGGCGAGGACGAGTACTCGAAAGCCGCGCATCGTCGAGGTGCTCCAGGCGCACAAGGACCGCCTCAACATCCGCCAGCTGCTGGCGCAGATCTACTTCCTGCAGCCGAGCGAGAAAGCCGCCGTCTTCAAGCTCATCGACGAGGTCGACGACCGAGGAGATGGTCCCCGATCTGCTGGCGCGCATGGACGGCAAGGATCCGCTCGTCAAGACGCACCTGATCAACGTGCTCGCGCGCTTCGACCGCCCGGACGTCAACAAGGCGCTGCAGGAAGCGCTGCGCGACAGCAACAAGCTCGTGCGCGGCGCCGCGCTCGCCGGCATCGCGCGCTCGAAGACGACCGTCGACGTCGGGCTCGATCGCCGGGCTGCTGCTCGACCCCGACCTCGACGTCATGAACAAGGCCGTCGACGTCATCATCCAGCTCAATCACCCCGAGACGGCCAAGTACCTGATCGAGGCGCTGAAGGCCGAGAACGAGTTCAGCCGCCGCTCGGCCGTCGAGATCCTGAACGCGATCGGCACGACGCACAGCGTCAAGTACCTGCTCGAAGCCGTGGCCGACGAGGACTGGTGGGTGCGCTCGCGCGCCTCCGACGCGTCTGGCGCGCATCGGCGGCCCGCGCGTCGTCGACGCCGTGCTCGAGCTCATCAAGGACAAGGACGAGAACATCCGCCGCGCGGCCATCGAGATCCTGAATACCTGCCGCGACAAACGCGCCGTCGACAAGCTCATCGAGGCGACGCGCGACAAGGACTGGTGGGTCAGCGAGCGCGCCGCCGACGCGTTGGCCGAGATCGGCGACGCGAAAGCGTTGCCGGCCTTGCTCGAGATGATGGCGAAGAACAATCGCTCGCTGCCCGTCGCGATTGCGGCGGTCGGCAAGCTCGGCAACCACAAGATCCTCGACAAGGTCCTGCCGTACCTGCAACGACCCGAGAAAGAGGTTCGCGTCGCGGCGATCGCCGCCGTCGCGCAGCTCGCCGGCGAGCAGCAGGCCGAAGCCGTGCGCCGCTACTATCCAACAGAGCGCGCAAGGTGCCGACGAGACGGTGCAGCGCGCCGTCAACAAAGCGCTGCAGAAGCTCGACGGTCGGCTGTCCCCGAGCGGGCGGTTCACGGGCACGGCGACGTTGAGCGCCGGCTCCGGTCCGTCGGCGACCGCGTCAGCCACTCCGCCGCCGACGCCGGCCCGCAAGACGCCGCGAACGACTCAGACGCGCGCCGCCCCGCCCACGGCCGCGACTTCGACCGCGCGCACGCTGCTCGTCGAGGGACCCGAAGATGCAGCGTGGAGCCGCCGCCGCCCGAAGCGCCGTCGTTCGATCTGAGCGCGCTGCAGAACGGCGACATGATCGAGGGCCGCTACAAGTTCATCCAGAAGATCGGCAAAGGCGCGTTCGGCACCGTCGTCCTCGTCGAGGACACGGTCGTCGAGGAGCGCCTGATCCTGAAGTTCTTGAACGCCAACGTCTCGTCCGACGAGGAGATGCTGAAGCGCTTCGTGCACGAGCTGCGCTACTCACGGCGCATCACGCACAAGAACGTCATCCGCATCTACGACTTCCTGTACGTCGGCGGCAGCTACGCGATCTCGATGGAGTACTTTCCCGTCGCACACACTCGGCGACGGAGATCGCCAACGAGAAACCGATGCCGCCGAAGAAGGCGGTCGGCTACGGAACGGACATCTGCATCGGCATGAGCGTCGCCCACCAGCAGGGCATCATCCACCGCGACTTGAAGCCGGCCAACATCCTCATCAACGACACGGGCTTGCTCAAGATCGTGGACTTCGGCGTCGCCGCCGCCGCCAAGAGCGGCGACACGCAGCTCACGAAGACGGGCTACGTGATCGGCTCGCCGAAATACATGGCGCCCGAGCAGATCCTCGGCAAGAAGGTCGACGAGCGCGCCGACATCTACAGCCTTGGCGTCATCATGTACGAGATGCTGGCCGGCAACCCGCCGTACAGCCGCGGCGACCACATGTCGGTCATGTATCAGCACGTGCAGGGCAAGGCTCAGCCGCTCAACGAAGCGAATCCGAACGTGCCGCGCGAGCTCGCCGACGTCGTCACGAAGACCATGCAAGTCGACAAGCTCAAGCGCTACGCGTCGATGGAAGAGCTGCGCGTCGCGCTCGAAGCCGCCGCGGCGTCGATCAAGTAAACCGCACCATGGCACGTATCGACGCGTTCTTGAAGCTCGGCCTCGCGCAAGGCTGCTCGGACATCCATCTCGCCGTCGGCGTGCCGCCGATGCTGCGCCTGCACGGCGACCTCATGCCGATCAAGTTCCGCGACCTCGGCGACACCGAGCTCGAAGGCTACGTCGACGAGATCCTGAGCGACTCGCAGCGCGACGCGGTTCCGCCAGAAGCAGGACATCGACTTCTCGTACGTCAGCAGCGACGGCGGACGGTTCCGCGTCAACGTCTTCCACAAAGCGACCGGCGTCGGCGCGACGTTCCGGAACATCCCGAGCGTGGTCCCGAGCCTCGACAGCCTCGGCCTGCCGCCGATCCTGCACAAGTTCTGCGACCTGCACCAAGGCATGGTGCTCGTGACGGGCTCGACGGGCACGGGCAAGTCGACGACGCTCGCGGCGATGATCGATCACATCAACACGACGAGCAACTCGAACATCATCAGCCTCGAGGATCCGATCGAGTTCGTGCACAGCAGTAAGCGCAGCCAGATCATCCAGCGCGAGCTCGGCACCCACATACCGAGCTTCGCCGACGGCGTGCGCGCCAGCTTGCGCGAGGACCCCGACGTCATCCTCGTCGGCGAGCTGCGCGACGGCGAGACGATCAGCATGGCCATGACGGCCGCGGAAACAGGGCACCTCGTGCTCGGCACGCTGCACACGACGAGCGCCGTGAAATCGATCGACCGCATCATCGACGCGCTGCCCGGCGACCAGCGCGAGCAGACGAAGAGCTTCCTCGCCAACAGCCTGCACGCCGTCGTCACGCAGAACCTCATCAAGACACCCGACGGCCGCGGCCGGCGCGCCGTCGTCGAGATCATGGTCATGAATCGTGCGATCGCGAAGCTGATTCAGACCGAGCAGACGCACCAGATCCCGGCGCAGCTGCAGACAGGCAAAGAGCAGGGCATGCAGCTCGATGGACAGGCCCTGCTGAACGCCATCACCGCCAAGCTCATCGATCCGGACGACGCCTATCGCTATGCGACGGATCGCAAGAAGTTCGAGCGCTTCGTGACCGACACCACGGTGCTGCCGAGCGGCATGAGCGCCACTCCGACGCCGCCCGCCGCACAAGCGCCGGGCAAGAGCACGGGCACGGACGCGGGCTGAGAAGGAAACCAGCGATGTCGTTGATCGACGACTTTCTGAAAAGCATGTACATGCGCAAGGGCTCGGACCTGCACGTGATCGCGGGCGACCCGCCGCGCATGCGCGTCCACGGCGACCTGATCACGCTCGACAATCAACGGCTCGACCCCGAGGAGCTGAAGGCGGAGCTATTCGGGATCATGTCCCCGCAAGTCGATCGAGCATTTCAACAAGCACGACTCGGCCGACTTGGCGCACTCGATCCCGGACGTCGCGCGCTTCCGCGTCAACGTGTTCCGTCACCTGAACGGCATCGGCGCCGTGTTCCGAGGCATCCCCTCGAAGGCGCTGTCGCTCGACGAGCTCAAGATGCCGAAGGCCGTTCACGAGCTCTCGACGGCCACGCGCGGGCTCATTCTCGTGACCGGCAAGACGGGCTCCGGCAAGTCGACGACGCTTGGCGGCCGTCATCGACGCGATCAACGCCCGCGAGAAAGGCCACATCCTCACGATCGAGGACCCGATCGAGTTCGTGCATCAGCGCAAGCAGTGCCTGATCAGCCAGCGCGAGGTCGGCGTCCACAGCCCGAGCTTCGCGAACGCGCTGCACTCGGCGTTGCGCGAAGATCCCGACGCCATCCTCGTCGGCGAGCTCCGCGACCTCGAGACGATGAGCATCGCGATGACGGCCGCCGAGATGGGCGTGCTCGTCATGGGCACGTTGCACACGAACGGTGCGGCCGCGACGATCGACCGCGTCGTCAACATCTTCCCCGCCGACAAGCAGGACCACGTCCGCAACATGTTGTCGACGTCGCTGCGCGGCATCGTCTCGCAGCAGCTGATCAAGAAGAAGGACGGCACGGGCCGCTGCGTCGCGCTCGAGATACTCATCAACACATCGGCGGCAGCCAACCTGATTCGCCAAGGCAAGATCGAGCAGCTCGAGAACGTCATGCAGTCGAGCGGCCGCGAAGGCATGTGCACGATGGACGGCTCGCTGAAGAAGCTCTACGACGACGGCTTGATCACGGGCGAAGAGGCGTACCTGAACGCCTATGACAAGGCGAAATTCGAGCACGATCAAAGACGCCTGACCTCGCCGCGCATGCGCGGTGGCATAATGTCCGCGCGGCAGCAACGGACGCTGCCGATCCATGTTGCGGAGCCCCCCAGTTTGAGCGTCAAGCGCACCATTCTCGTTACGAGCGCCCTGCCGTACGCGAACAACTCCCTGCACCTAGGACACGTGGTCGAATACGTCCAGACCGACGTCTGGGTGCGTTTCCAGCGTCTGCGCGGCCACCGCTGTCTGTACGTCTGCGCGAGCGACGCGCACGGCACGCCGACCATGCTGCGCGCCGAGCAGGAAGGCATCCCGCCCGACGTGCTCGTCGACCGCGTGACCGCCGAGCACGCCCGCGACTTTGCGACCTACCGCATCAGCGTCGACAACTACCTGACGACGCACTCGCCCGAAAACGAGGAGCTCACCGACCGAGCTCTATCGCCGGCTCGCGGCCGGCGGGTTCATCGCGCGCAGGACGATCAAGCAGGCGTACGACGAGAAGCGGCAGATGTTCCTGCCGGACCGCTACGTCAAGGGCACGCTGCCCTAACTGCGGCGCCGCGGATCAATACGGCGACTCGTGCGAGAACTGTGGCGCAACGTACTCACCGCTCGACCTCAAGGACGCGGTCTCGACGGTCTCGGGCACGCCGCCGACCGTGCGCGAGTCCGAGCATCTGTTCTTGAAGCTCAGCGCCTTCGAGGCGGAGCTGCGTCAATGGGTGCCCGCGCACGTCGACGCCGCGCTCGCACGCAAGCTCGACGAATGGTTCAAGGCGGGCCTCAAGGACTGGGACATCTCGCGCGATGCGCCCTATTTCGGCTTCCGGATTCCCGGCGAGCGCGACAAATTTTTCTACGTCTGGTTCGACGCACCGATCGGCTACATGGCGAGCTTCCTGAACCTGTGCCGCCGCGAAAGCATCGACTTCGACGAGTTCTGGGGCGCCGACAGCGAGCACGAGCTCTATCACTTCATCGGCAAGGACATCCCCTACTTCCACGCGCTGTTCTGGCCGGCGATGCTGTCGGGCGCGGGTTACCGCAAGCCGAGCGGGCTGTTCGTGCACGGTCACGTGACCGTCGACGGACAGAAGATCTCGAAGCGCCGCGGCAACTACATCACCGCCGCCGACTTCGCGAGGAAGATCGACCCCGACTACCTGCGCTACTACTACGCGTCGAAGCTCGGCCCGACGATCGAGGACCTCGACCTGAACTTCGCCGACTTCGTCGCGAAGGTGAACTCGGATCTCGTCGGCAAGCTCGTGAACATCGCGAGCCGCTGCGCGGGCTTCGTCCACAAGCTAGGCGGCGGTCGTCTCGCCGAACGGCTGCCGGCGCCCACGCTGTACGCGGAGTTCGCGGCCGCGGCCGACGACTTGGCCGCCGACTTCGAGCAGCGCGAGTACTCGCGGGCCGTCCGCAAGATCATGGCGCTCGCCGATCGCGCCAATCAGTACATCGACGAGCAAAAGCCATGGATCATGGCGAAGGACCCCGCCGCTGCGGCGAACGTCGTCGCGGTGTGCACGCTCGGGTTGAACATGTTCCGCGCCCTGATCGTGTACTTGAAGCCGATCGTGCCGGCTCTGGCCGAGCGCGCCGAGACCTTGCTGGCCGGCGGCGAGCTGCGCTGGAGCGACGCCGGCGCGCCGCTGCTCGGCACACCAAAATCGCAAGATTCGAGGCGCTGCTGACGCGCGTCGAGATGGCGACCGTCGAAGCCCTAACGAAACCAACGGCGAGCGAGGCACCGGCAGTGACACGTGACGATCGCACCAGCCACGGCGAGCAACGGCGACGCGGGCATGGATGCCCGCGGTAGAGCAACGCACGGAGCAGTTGCCGAGATCGACCTCGCCGAGTTTCAGAAGACGGAGCTGCGCGTCGCGCGCGTCATCGAGGCCTCGTACGTCGACGGCGCCGACAAGCTGCTGAAGCTCAAGCTCGACGTCGGCGACGAGGAGCGCACGGTGTTCTCGGGCATCCGCAGCTCGTACGAGCCGGCGCGCGCTGACGAACCGGCTCGTGATCCTCGTCGCGAACTTGGCGCCGCGCAAGATGCGCTTCGGCGTCTCGCAGGGCATGGTCCTCGCCGCGAGCGGCGACGAGCCCGGTATCTTCCTGCTCTGCGCCCCGATTCGGGCGCCAAGCCCGGCATGAAGGTCAGCTAGCGATGAGCGAGCTCCTGCTCATCGCGCTCGGAGCCGCGCTCGTCAACAACTTCGTGCTCGTGCAGTTGCTCGGCGTCTGCCCGTTCATCGGCGGCACGCAGCGCGTCGACGGCGCGATCGGCTTGGGATTCGCGATGGCGCTCGTCCTCGACGCTGACGGCGGGCGCGACCCAGCTCGTCGATCGTACCTGCTGCGGCCGTACGAGCTCGAGTACCTGCGCCTGTTCGCGCTGCTGCTCGTCATCGGCGTCGCGGTGGGCGGCACGGAGCTCACGATGCGCGCTTCTCACCGCGTGCTTCAGCGCGTGCTCGGCCTCTACGTTCCGCTCGTCGCGACGAACTGCGCCGTGCTGGGCGTCGCACTCATCAACACGGCCGCTAGCCGCAGCTTCGTCGCGGCACTTTTCTACGGCACGGGCGCCGCACTCGGCTTCGGGCTCGCGTTGACCTTGTTCGCGGGGCTCCGAGAGCGCGTCGCAGCGGCCGACGTGCCGATCGCCTTCCGCGGCGCGCCGATCACGTTCGTGACGGCCGGTATCCTGTCGCTTGCCTTCATGGCCTTCACGGGCTTCGCCCGGCTCTAACGCCGCCATGGTCGACTACGTCTTCGAGCGGCACCTGAGCGGCGGTATTCTGCTGCCTGCCAACAAGTCGAGCTCCACCCTGCTGCCGATCCGCCGCGGCTTCGTGCCGACGAAGCTCGTGCTGGCGCTGCATCAGCACCGCGGCAATCCGGCCGAGCCTGTCGTCAAGGTCGGCGATCGCGTGCTCAAAGGCGAGACGGTCGCAACCTCCGCGGCCGCGCCGTCCGCCGCCGTGCACGCCGGAAGCTCGGGGTGGGTGCGCGCGATCGAAGAGCGGCCCGTGCTCGGCGGCAACGGCGTGCAACCTTCGCCGTGTATCGTCATCGAGACCGACGGACGCGACGAGCGCGCGCCATTCGACGAGGCCGCTGCGTGGCCCACGGCCGCGTCGGCGCAGCGCGAGGCGATCCGCGCGGGCGGGATCGTCGGGCTCGGCGGCGCGGTCTACCCGACGGCGGACAAGCTCGCGACGCCGGTGTCCTGCAAGACGCTGATCGTGAACGGCGCGGAATGCGAGCCCTACATCAGCTGCGACGACATGCTGATGCGCGAGAACGCGGCGGAGATCGTGGCTGGGGCTCTGCTCTTGACCGACGTGCTCGACGCGCCGCGCTGCATCATCGCCATCGAGCGCGACAAGCCGCAGGCCATGGAAGCGATCGAGGCCGCGGCTCGATCCGCGGACGACTCGCGGCTGAAGCTCGCGGAAGTCCCGACGATCTATCCGGCCGGCGGCGAAAAGCAGCTCGTCGAGCTTCTGACGGGCGACGAGGTGCCGAGCGGCCGCTATCCCGGCGAGTTCGGCTACGTTTGCCAGAA
>CAVQPJ010000006.1:0-442492 GCA_963714705.1 uncultured Gammaproteobacteria bacterium | reverse complement strand
AACTATCGTTCGAAGTCGAAGATGTCCTCGCCTTTCGGCCGCTGCATTCCCTGTTCAAAATACTCTTCCCAAACGGCGGCCCAAGGCCGGCCGTAGAGATCCTCGACGCGATAGCGGATGTCCGTGCCTGGAACCAACGGCGTCGCCCGGCCGTTGACGACGAACAGCGTTTGATTGCAGTGAGTGAGGTTGTTCGGAGGCACGTCGTTTAGGTCGCCTTGTCGCGCCAGGAATCGCACGTTGCGGATCGGTTGTAGCAGCGCCTCGTCGTCGTAGAAGACAGCTTCGTGCTCGAGCCCGACGAGCTCACCCTGCGGATTCGCACGAGGCGTCCAGATCTCGATCGTCTGCAGCTTGCTCGAATACTCCCAGCTGGAATGCGTGAACCACCCTTGGATGTTCGAGGTCCAGGTGATGAGCGCGTCGCCGTTCCAGAAGCCGACGGTCTCGCCCATCCAGCGCGGCACGTCTGCGCCGAGGCGAGGCACGCCGCCGGAGAGATCGAAGCTGCGACCAACGTGGACGTTGCGAATCGCGTTGCCCGAGCCGCCGAGGAACTGCACGCGCGTGGGCGTCAACGTCACGTCGAGCGACCCCGGGCCGCCCGGGCCGGACCACCAGCGCATGAAGCCCTCGGGCCGACACAGCATGGCCGACCATTGCGCGGCTCTATCGTGCGCCTGGTGATAGAGCTGCTGGACGAGCCGCTGCTGATATTCCGGCGTCAGCAGCGAGAGAATCGTCGGTACTTGATTGTGGTAGCCGATGATCCACTGCGGCGGCTCGCTGAATTCGGCCGGCACGACGGGCTCTTTTCCGGCGCGCATTAGCCCGAAGACGACGCTGACGTTGTTCGTGTAGCGTCCGTCCCAATTGGGCGGCATGCGCTCGCGGCTGTACTTCGTCGGCCCGCCTTTGGCGGTGGTTTCAGCGAGCAGCGCCTCATAGTGCGCTCGAGCCGTTGCGAATCCGTAGGGGCTCACGACGTGCTCGCGCGAGTAGTCCACATCGCAGTGGCCCCAGGCGCCCGCCGCGGCATCGTCCGTGATGTACGTGGGCGCGCTCGAGTAGTCGCCCCATTGCGAATCGAGCCCCAGGGTGCTGTTGCACCGGAAGTAGCGCGGGTCTCGCCACAGCTCCCGATCGACGTAAAAATCGTCGCTCGTGAAGATGTCGCGCGCGAGCGGCGTTACGCCTTCGGGCGCAGCGCCATCCTTGGCCGTTGCGGCGTCGATGTTGTAGAAGGGCACTCCGGCCCCGACCCACTCGGCGCCGCCTGCCATGGGTCGACCGCGGCCGACACTCTCTTGAGCGAAAACCGCTGGCGCGCTGCACATGAACACGGCGATCGCCAAAGCCTTGGCTCCTCCGGCCAACAGCCGTGAGCTCGGGGGCAGCGTCGATCGACTCATCGAGTTCTCCTTCGGTCGGACGCGCCAACTAGCCACGCCCGGGGGAGAGCGGTCAAGCTCGACGGAATGCCTGGCCGCGCAGATCGCGAAGTGCGGTTTCGTAGCGCATCCGAGATCGATGGGCTAGCCTACGAGCGGCGGTCAGTGGCAGTGGGGAGGTTGACCAATGAATCGGCTAATGTGCGTGTTGTTTCTGTCGACGTTCGCGGCGACGCTCGCCGCAGCGCAATCGGGCCGCCCGCCGTTGCCAACCGACATCGACGCACAGTCGAACTCACGCTTGCCGCTCATTCGCAAAGACTCGCTCGACGAAGAAGGCCGCCGCATCTTCGAGGCGATCAACGGCAAGGACGGCAACACCCCGCGGCTCGGTCCGCCGGCGAGCACGATGCACAGCCTTGCGGCCGCCGAGCCGTACGACCGCCTGAACCAGCTGCTGCGTAGCGCGAACGTCATCGGGCCCCAGTTCTTCGAGATCAGCACGCTCGTGCCGGCGCGCGAGTTCAATCAGCAATACGAGTGGACCGCGCACGAACGCGGAGCTCGGCGCGTCGGCGTTGCGGAAGAGGTCATCGACGTCATCAAGCACGGCCGCCCGACGTCCGGCTTGCCGGAGAAGGAAGCGACCGCGATCGACTTCGGCCGCGCCATGCTGCGCGGCAATCGCCAGGTCCCGCCGGAGCTCTTCGCCAAGATGGTGTCGCTGTTCGGCCAGCGGGGCACGATCGAGATCACGATGGTCATGGGCGACTATGCGATGACCGCGATGCTGCTCAACGCCGTGAACCAACAGCTGCCGCCGGATTGGGAGCCGCTGCTCCCGATGCCGTGAGAAGACGAGAGGGGACTAACGTGAACAGAGCGACGATCCCGGCCTTCGCAGGACTATGCTTCGCGAGCGCGCTGGCCGCGCAGCCACCACCCGCAGTGCCCCAGCCTCCTTGCGCCGCGGGAGACAGCGTCGTTTGCGAGCAGCAGGGTCCGGAGGATCTCGTCTCGATCGGCACTGCTTGGGTGGCTGCCTCCGCGATGGCGGCGCCGGGCGGCGTCAGGGTCGTGCGGACGCGCGACCGCGCGCCGTTCACGGTGTACCCTGCGGCGACCGCGCGCAACCGGCATGACCGACAAACCTATCCCGACTGCCCGGGGCCTCCGGCCGCGCAGAACTTCACGACGCACGGCCTCTATGCCGAGCCCGGCACGGGCCCGACCTACAGGCTGTTCGTCGTGGGGCACGGCGCTCGCGAGTCGATCGAAGTCTTCGAGCTCGATACGCGCGGCGAGATGCCCGTCGCGACGTGGCTCGGCTGTGCTGTCGCCCCGGATCCGATCGGGCTCAACTCCGTGCGCGGCCTGCCGGACGGCGGGTTCATCGCGACTAACTTCTTGCCGCGCGGCACGTCGCCCGAGGCGACGCAGCGCATGCGCGAGGGCGAGCAAAACGGTGAGCTCTGGGAGTGGCACACGGCGAGCGGCTGGCAGAAGGTACCGGGCAGCGAAGCGGCCGGCGCGAACGGCCTCGAGCTCTCGGCGGACGGCCGGACGCTGTATGTCGCGGCTTGGGGAACGCAGTCGTTCTTCCGCCTGTCGCGCGGCACCACCCCGCCGAAGCGCGACGAGGTCCCGCTCGGATTTCGCGTCGACAACATCCACTGGGCACGCGACGGCTCGTTGTTCGCCGTCGGCCAGGCGCAGCAGGGTTGGAAGGCCGTGAAGATCGACCCGACCACGCTCGCCGTCCGCGACGTGCTCGTTCAAGCAGACACGCCCGAGTTCAACGCCGGCACGGCGCTCGCGGAGGTCGGCGGCGCGCTCTGGGTGGGTTCGTTCCGCGGCAATCGAATCATCGTCGTGCCGACGCCGTAGCGGTGCGCGCAATGGGAACACCACGGTTTGCATCTCGACTTATGGGTTTCATCCCGGCCGTCACAGCTTCGAGCGCAGTCGCCACGCTCCTCGCGATGTCGACAGCGCTGGCGCAAGCGCCTTCGGCCACCGCGCCGGAGCTGACGGAGCAGCAACGCTTGCGTGCCCAAAGCCCGGGCGGCGGGCTCACACCGGGCGTCGCGTTGCCGAGGTGGCCCGAGGGCGCGAACCGGGTCGGCTCACCGCGTCACGGATGAGATGCTGGCGAACCCTCCGCCGAATGACTGGCTGAGCTGGCGACGCACGCGCGACGGCCTCGGCTTTTCACCGCTGTCGACTATCGACAAACGCAACGTCGGCACGCTGCAGCTCGCGTGGTCGCTGTCGCTTCCGGCCGGGCCGAACACGGCCACACCGCTCGTGCACGACGGCGTCATCTACGTGCATTCGTTCGGCGATCACGTTCAGGCGCTCGACGCCGCGACGGGCGACGAGCTCTGGCATTACGCGCGTGAGCTGCCGAGCACGTTCCGGCCTACGGTCAAGCGCAACATGGCCCTCTACGGCGACAAGCTCTACGTCGGCACTTCGGACGTCCACGTGGTGGCGCTCGACGTGCAGACGGGCGCCGTCGTATGGGACACGGCCATCGCGACGGAAGGCAGCGGCTTCGGCTTGACCGGCGGACCGCTCGTGGCGCGCGGCAAGGTCATGCAGGGTGTGAACGGCCAGGCTCCGGGCGGCGCTTACATCGTCGCGCTCGATGCCGAGTCCGGCGAGGAAGCGTGGCGCTTTTATTCGATTGCACGCCCAGGGGAGCCGGGCGGCGATAGCTGGAACGGCTTGCCGCTCGACAAGCGCACGGGTGGCTCGGTTTGGACGGCCGGCAGCTACGACGCCGAGCGCAACCTTGCGTTCTTCGGTCCTGCGCCCACCTACGACACGGGACCGCTGCGCGACGCGATCGCCGAACGCGGCATCACCAACGATGCGCTCTACACGAACTCGACGATCGCGCTCGACCCCGACACCGGCAAGCTCGCGTGGCACTACCAACACGTTCCGAACGATCAGTGGGATTTCGACTGGGCGTTCGAGCGGCAGATCGTCACGCTGCCCATCGACGGCCGCCCACACCGCGTCGTGCTGACGGCCGGCAAGGAGGCGATTTACGACGCGCTCGATCTCGACGACGGCGGCCGTTATCTCTTCTCGATCGATCTCGGCCTACAAAACTTCATTACTGCCATCGACCCGCGCACGGGCGCGAAGACGATCGATCCTAAGCTCGTGCCCTCGCGCGAGGAAGCGATCGTCGTATGCCCGCACGCGGGCGGCGCCAAGAGTTGGGTGCCGGGTGCCATCAATCCTGCGACACGCGTGTTGTTCGTGCCGCTCGTCGAGTCGTGCATGGATCTCACTCCCGTGCCGCTGGAGGAGCGCGGCTCGCTTTCCACCGGCGTGCGTTGGACCATTCGTCCGCGGCTCGACGGCGACGGCCGTTATGGGAGGATCCAAGCGATCGATCTTACGACGCGCGAGACGCTGTGGACGGAGCGCCAACGCGCGCCGCAAACGACCGGCGTGCTGGCTACGGCTGGTGGATTGGTCTTCGCAGGCTCGCTCGACCGCGTGCTCACGGCGTACGACGATGCGACAGGAAAAGCGCTCTGGCAGGCGAAGCTGAACGACGTGCCGAGCTCAGCCCCGATCAGCTACGGCGTGGAAGGCAAGCAGTACGTCGCGATGACCGTGGGGCACGGATCGGCCCACGCGCTCACATTTCCCATGCTGACGCCCGAGATCGATCTGCCGGTCGTGCGCAGTGCCACTATCTGGGTGTTCGCGCTTCCGAGCCGCTAGCTGTGTGCTGCCAAATGCGCTGCGTTTCGCTATATTCAATAGCAAGGTGACGAGGGGGATGCCATGCAACGAAGAGATGTGATCACGATGACCGGTGCCGCGCTGCTATTGGCGGGCGGGCGCGCCGTCGCTCAGAGCGCGAACGCCCAAGGCGCCACGGAAGCGAAGGTCGTGCGAATCTACGCAACACCGGACGGTGGCTCGCGCGTCGACGAGCTCACGATCTCGCCCGACGCCAAGCCCATCGACATCACTCGCATGACGGCCAGCGTTTACCGCGGTTCCGGCGCGCGCGCTCCAGACTGGCACACCGCGCCGCGCAAACAGTTCGCGATCAACATGACCGGCGAGCTCGAGGTCGAGCTTACAGACGGAACGCGACGCAGAATCGGCAGCGACCTCGTGTACCTCGAGGACCTGACGGGCAAAGGTCACGTCACGCGCGCGCTCGGGCCGATCACGAACGTGTTTCTGCACGTGCCGGACGATTTCGACGTCGTGGCTTGGGCCGCCGGCCGGTGAGGAAGAAATCTTGATCTCGCGCTCTAGCTTCTTCGTCATGCTGATGGCTGCGGCCGGCGCGGCCTATGCACACCATTCGGCGCCGGTGTTCTATAACGTCGAAGAACGCATCACGGTCAGCGGCACTGTCACCGAATTTCGTTTCAGCAACCCGCACGCGATCCTCAAGTTCGATGTCATTGCCGCGGACGGCGAGAAGCAGCAGTGGACCGCCGAGACCACGTCGCCGTCGATTTTGCGCCGGCGCGGTTGGAGTCAGGAGAGCTTCACATCCGGCGAAAAGGTCAAGCTCGAAGGGATGCCGTCGCTCGACGGCACCTATCTGATGCGCATCACGCGCGCTTTCCGTGAAGACGGAACCGAGATCGGCGTGCCGCCCGGAACGAACAACTGATATGCGAGCATCGAGCGTCCTCGCCGCGCTCGCCGCGGCGCTTACCGCCGCGCCGGGGAGCCTCGACGCACAGTCGCCGCAAGGCCACGGCATCGCGGGCTTCTGGTCCATGGCCCCGGGGCCGACCCCGCCTCGGCG
The DNA here is from genome assembly GCA_963714705.1 of uncultured Gammaproteobacteria bacterium. Classification (GTDB taxonomy): domain Bacteria; phylum Pseudomonadota; class Gammaproteobacteria; order Steroidobacterales; family Rariloculaceae; genus FEN-1219. The sequence continues at coordinate 436,297 of CAVQPJ010000006.1, read as the reverse complement.
CGCCGCGACGGCGGCGGAAGCCGAGCTGATCGCGCAATTCCGCGAAGGCACGTTGCTGCTCGCCGACGCCGGCGCCACCGAGTTTCCGCCCGGGGACTATGGCGGGCTGAACGTGCATGCGCGCTTGCGCGAGGCCGCGAAAGACTACGATCCCGAAAATCAGACCGACGTGGCGCTGACCTGCCGGCCGCCGGGAGTCATCTACTCGATGCAGGGGCCATTCCCGATCGAGATCTTCGAGGGCCGCGACCTCGTCGTCATCAAGCTCGAGTACTTCGATCTCGTGCGCATCGTCTTCATGAACGAGGGAGAGCACCCCGACGCCTGGCCGCATTCGCAGACCGGGCATTCGATCGGCCGTTGGGAAGGCAACACGCTGGTCGTCGATACGGCCAAGTTGCTGCCCGGCACGCTGTTCAACAATGGCGTCGAGTACACCGAGAACGTGCGTCTTCTCGAACGGTTCCGCCTCGCCGATGCGAATACCTTGATCGTCACGCAACAGTTCGAGGACTCCGGCTCTTTCGAAGGTACGGCCGCGCGAGTCATGTCGTTTCGGCGCGGCGACGATCACGTCTACCCGTACGACTGCGACCCGACGTACGGTCTCGCCATCGAATCGCGCCAAGGCCCCGACCGGCAGTAGGGCCGCAGATCCCGCTTGCAGGATGCGTGGCACCGCAGTGCGCGTCATGCGCTCGTCGCGAATACTCCTTTGTGCACGCTGGGCTCCGGCTCTTCGGCGAGCGCGCCTAGATCGAGCGGGCGTAGAGCGCCGTCATGCGTGACGACGAGCCGGTAGTCGCGGCTCGCGAAGTCGACGCGCAGCTCCGCGCACTCGGCGCCGCTTCGCCAGCGCATGACGAGCTCGGTGTCGCTCGGTTCGTCGCACGAGAATTCGCCGCGGAATGCGGGATGAGTGTTGCGCAAGCGAATCAGTGCGCAGAGGTTGCGGACGACCGGCTGCTGCAGCGCCGCGTCGAGCTCTTCGCGCGTCGTAATAGTGCCGATTGATGTCGCGGCCGACGCCGGAGCGCCGCAGCAACTCCACGTCGTTGTGGCCCGCGAGCAGCCCGACGTAGTAGACCTGCGGCACGCCGGGCAGGAAGAACTGAATCGCGCGCGCCAAGAGATAGTCGCGGTCGACGCGAGCGAACGCGTCGAAGAAGGTGCAGTTGATCTGATAGAGATCGAGGTTCGACGCGGCCGCGCCCGTCGCGAGTCGGCTCGAGCCCGCTGCTCGCTCCGTGGATCGTCTCCACGAGCTGCGTCGAGCTCGTGTGGGGGCACGAGTCCTGGTCCGCGCTGGTCGCCACGTCGTGCGCCGATGTCCACGATTCCGATGCCGTCATGCGTGTCGAGGACAGTCAGCGCGTTGCCCGGCCGCACGCGGAGCCACTCGGCGAGCGGCCGGGCAGTGCGGAAGGCAAACGCATGCAGCACGAGCGGCGGCAGCGCGAAGTCGTACACCCAGTCGACGTGTTTGGCGATCTCGATCTGCTGGCGATAGTGCGAATGGATCTCGACGACCGTCTCCATGCCGAGCTCGCGCACGCGGCGCGACAATTCACCGATGAACTGGAACGTCTCCGGGAATCATGAAGCAGCTCGTGCCGGGCTTCTTGATCGCGTAGCCCACGGCATCGAGGCGCACGACACGCACGCCGCTTGCGGCAAACGTTTCGAGTATCGCATCGACGTACTCGCGGCCACGTGCGTGCCTGACGTCGATGTCGATCTGGCTCGACGTGAACGTTGTCCATAGATGGCGGCGTGTGCCGTCGCCGACCGTCATCTCGGTGAACGGCAAGCCCGGCCGCGGCCGATAGATCGCTTGGAGGTCGGCCTCCGTGGCGCCCTGTGGGAATACGCGCTCGCGCGTGAGGAAAAGCCCCGCGAACGGGGATGTCGAGCCATGCGTGAGGAAATCGCGAAACTGCAGCGAGTCGCGCGAGATGTGGTTCACGATGAGGTCGGCCATGACGTCGACTTCCGTAGCGAGCGCCGCGACGCTCGCTCCAGTCGCCGAGCCTAGGGTCGACGCGCGTGTGGTCGCGCGGATCGAACCCGGCATCCGCTGCGTCGATCGGGTCGAAAAACGGTAGGACGTGGAGTGTGCCGAATAACGCGCGAAGCGGCCCCTGCAGCAGGGCCGAGAGCTCCGCGAAACCGCCGCCCGATAGACGATCCACGTACGTGATCAGTTGGACGGCATTCTTCATCGGAACCGTTTACGCGAGCGGCGGGTCGTCGCTATGATGCAATCGTTTGCATAAACGCGTAAAGCGGTGTTCCGCGCCCGGCTTTCGCGTGAGCCACCGCACGGGGGGTCGATGGACGGCATGCGCCTTGCTGAAACTCGCCGCGACTCGATGCTGATCAAGGCGCTGACGTGCATGATGTTCTTCACGTTTGCGATGACGACGGACGCGGTCGGCAGCATCATCCCGACGCTGCTCGAAGAGTTCGATCTGTCATTGCGTGCGGCGAGCGCCTTTCACTACGTGCCGATGGTTGCGATTGCGATCGGCGCGCTCGGATTGGGATTCCTAGCGGACCGCGTGGGTCGGAAGGCGACGATCGTGCTCGGCCTCGCGATCTACGGGGCAAGCTCGCTGCTGTTCGCGTTCGGCAGCCAGTTCGGTTTCTTCGTCGTGTTGCTCGGCGCGGCCGGTATCGGCGTCAGCGTGTTCAAGATCGGCGCGCTCGCGCTGATCGGCGACGTGTCGGGTTCGACGCGCGAGCACACGACGTTCATGAACACCGTCGAAGGGTTCTTCGCCGTGGGCGCGATCGTCGGACCGGCGATCGTAGCGACGTTGCTCGCGGCAGGGCTGTCCTGGAAGTACCTTTATGTCATCGCGGCTCTGATCTGTGTGGTGCTCGTGGCCGCTGCCGCCACGGCGCGCTATCCGAGCACGGTGCACGCCTCGAGTGGGGCGTCGTTCGTGCATACGCTCGGCAAGATGCGCGATGCCCACGCGCTCGGTTTCTCGACGTTGATCATGCTGTACGTCGCAGTCGAGGTCGCGGTCTACGTCTGGATGCCGACGTACCTGCAAGGCTACGCGGGGCCGGCGCCGTGGTTGGCGGCTTACGCGCTGACTGTCTTTTTCGTCTTGCGTGCTGCGGGGCGTTTTCTCGGCGCTTGGTTTCTCGCAAGCTGGCGTGGAGCACGGTGCTCGCCGCGTTCGGCGCGGCGATCTTCGGCTGTTTCGCGGGAAGCCTGCTCGGGGGACCCGACCACGCCGTTTACCTGCTGCCGCTGTCCGGCCTGTTCATGTCCGTGCTGTATCCCACGTTGAACTCGAAGGGCATCAGCTGTTTCCCGCGCTCCGAGCACGGAGCCGTCGCCGGCGTGATCCTGTTCTTCACGGCTTTCGCCGCCGCCGTAGGGCCGCTCGCGATGGGCGCCGTCAGCGACGCTTTCGGTGACATCAAGTACGGGTTCGTGCTTGCGACCGGCTTTGCCGCGCTGCTGTTCGCGGGCTTGCTGATCAACAGAGTGTTCGATCCGGCCGGAGCGCGTCTCAAAAGCAGGGACGATTCCGACTACGCGGCGGCGCACTGAGGAGTCACGAATGAGAATCCTGCTGATGGTCCTGGTGCTGGCCGCCGTGCTCGGCGCGGGCCGAGCGTCGGCGCAGCCGGTGCTTAGAGCCGGCGCGGCGAAGGTCGACGTCACACCGGCGGAGGATGCGCTGCCGCAGAGCTACGACGGAATCCTCGATCGCATCTACTCCCGCGCCATCGTCATCGACGACGGGGCGTCGGTGGCTGCGCTCGTCAGCGTCGATGCAGGCGCAGTGCCCGACGCGATCTGGCAAGACGTGACTCGGCGCCTCGAGTCCGAGCTCGGCGTCCCGGCCGACAACGTCTTACTGACGGCGACGCACACGCACAGCGTTCCGCGGCAAGACGTCGGCCCCTACACGGACAAGATCGTGGAGTCCGTTCGCCTCGCGAAGGCGCGCATGGTGAACGCTCGCGTCGGCTACGGCACCGGCGTCTCGTACCTGAACGTCAACCGCAACATCATCGATCCGAATACGAGGCGTTGGTGGGAGGGACCGAACTACGACGGGCCGTCGGACAAGACGGTGGCTGTCATCGCCTTCGAGGACGCGCGCGGCGAGCCGATCGCCGTCTACTACAACTACGCCATGCACGCGGTGACGGTAGGGCAGCTCGACATGGTGAGCGCCGATGCGCCCGGCACGGCGTCGAAGTACGTCGAGGACTCGTTCGACGGCGACGTCGTGGCGCTATGGTCGAGCGGCGCCGCCGGCGACCAGAACCCGATCTATTTCCAGCAGACCTACGATCTGCGTGAGATCCGCGTCAACGACTACGCCGCGCGCGGAATCGACATCAGCAACGCCATGCCACCCGGTGGCGAGGGCCTGAACAGGCAGGATCCGACCGTGATCAAGCTGATGAACCAGCAGAAGCAGATGATCCTGTCGATGGGCCAGTTCTTGGGCGAAGAAGTGCTGCACGTCATGCGCAGCATGGATCGCATGGAATCGAACGTGCGGATCGCCGGCCGCCACAAGATCGTCAGTTGCCCGGGCCGCGAGCGCACGAACGAGGGGCGCGCCGGCTTTCCCGGAGAGTATCGCGAGGCGGGGCCCGTGGACATTCGGCTCGGCCTCCTCGAAATCGGGGACATCAGGATCGGCGCAGTGAACGCCGAGGTGTTCAACCCGATCGCGCAGCGCCTGAAGCACGAGTCGCCGTACGCACGCACGATCATGGCCACGTTGACCAACGGCATGGCCCGCTCGGGCTACATCCCGCACGATGCCGGGTTCGGCATGTACACGTTCGAAGTGCTGTCATCGCGGCTGCGGCCGGGCTGTGCCGAGTCGGCGATCGTCGACGGGCTGCTCGATCTGATGTCGAGCGGCGGAGGCTGATGAGCTCCGTCAGGGCACGCCTCCGCTCGATTCACGTACGACGAGCTCGGCGGGCAGGATCACGGACTCGGTGTGCTCCCTCGCGATTCGCCGCAGCAACAGATCGACGAGAAGGCCCGCGCCGCGCGCGAGATCTTGCCGAACCGTCGTCAAGGACGGATGTACGTGGGCGGCCATCGCAATGTCGTCGTAGCCAACGATGGCGACGTCGCCCGGAATCGAGTAGCCCGATGAGGCCAATGCACGCATCGAGCTGATCGCGATGACGTCCGTCGCGGCGACCACGGCGTCGAATTTTGCGCGCGAATCGATGCAGCGCTGCATCGCCGTGTAAGCCGCCTCGGGCGTCATGTGCGCTTTGATGATGCGCGGTGGCGCATGGCCGCGCGGCGCGCGTGCAAGCGCCAGCTTGTAGCCGTCGCAACGCAGACGAATCTCGGGAATGGACGGGTCCCCGACGAACACAATTCGGCGCCGTCCGCATGCCAGCAAGTGCTCAACCGCCATCCGTGCGCCGTTGACGTTGTCGGTCCCGACGACGCAATAACGCTGCTTGCCGAGGTGGCCGCCCCAGACGACGAGGGGCGCGTACGTCGCCGCAGCGCGCTCGAGCGCGCCATGCTCGGTGCTTTGACCGATCACGATGATGCCGTCGGAACGCTGCGCGGCGATCAGGTTCTTTAGCCAGTCATCCATCGGCGGGAGGATCTTCTCTAGATGCAGCGCAAGACCGCGGCGCGTGATTTCGTCGGCCAAGTGGCCGAGCATGGCCGTGAAAAACGGGTCGGTCAGCGCCTGGCCACGCTCGTGGGCGAGCGGAATTGCGACGGTCAGCGTATGCGTTCGGCTCGTGCGCAGGCTGCGCGCTGCGCGGTTGACCACGTACCCACGGCGCTCGGCGATCGCGAGAATCGTCTCGCGCACGCGCCGTTCCACGAGGGGGCTGCCGGAGAGGGCGCGCGACACCGTCGAGACATGGACGCCCGCGAGGCGTGCGATATCGGCCATCTTCGGTGCAGAGCCTTTCGTTCGAGCCATGGCCGGTTCGGTGAATCGAGTTGGGAAGTATTCTACGGCGCTCGGCGTTCCGCAGCCGAGATCTCCCTCATCGGGGTGATGGCAGGGCTGATCGGTATACTCTCGCGCACGCTTGGGGGGAAACGTCGATGCTTCATTCCACGTTGCGGCGCGGCGCGCTGGCGCTCGGTGCGGCGGTCGCCGTCGTCGCCGGCTCGTCCGCGTTCGCGCAGCCGATCTCTAAGATCCCGCCCTTCACCGCCGCCGATCTCGTACGGCAGCCGGCGCACAACTGGATCACGAACGGCGGCAACGTCTACAACCAGCGCTATTCGTCACTCAGCCAGATCAACCGCGACAACGTCGCGCAAGTCAAAGCCGTGTGGCGCACGAGCTTGAACGGCTCGGGTTTGGGCCAAGGTTACTCGCAGCAGGCGCAGGCGCTGGTCTACGAGGGAATTATCTACGTCGTCACCGGCGACAACGATGTGTTCGCCGTTGACGTCGAGACCGGCAAGATCCTCTGGACGTACGAAGCGAACGTCGACTTCGAGAATACCGTCATCTGCTGCGGCCGGTTGAGCCGAGGTGTGGGCTTGGGCGACGGGAAGATTTACGTCGGACGGCTCGACGCCCGGCTCGTTGCGCTCGATCAGCTCACGGGCAAGGTCGTGTGGGACATTTCGGCCGGCGATCCCGGCATCAGCGAAGGCATCACGGCTGCGCCGCTCTATTACGACGGCAAGGTCATCGTCGGCTTCACGGGCGGCGAGTACGCCGTGCGCGGCCGCATCAGCGCCTATGACGCTAAGAGTGGCAAGCGCGTCTGGAATTTCTATACGGTGCCCGGCCCAGGCGAGATCGGCCACTCGACGTGGCCGCAGGACAACGAGGCTTGGAAGTACGGCGGCGCGCCCGTGTGGCAAACGCCGAGCGTCGATCCCGAGCTCGGCATGATCTATTTCACGACGGGCAATGCCGCGCCGGATTTGAACGGCGCGATTCGCGAAGGCGACAACCTTTTCACGGTGTCGCTGCTCGCGCTCGACGCCAACACGGGCCAGTACCGCTGGCACTTTCAGCTCGTGCGCCACGACATCTGGGATTTCGACGCGGCGAACCCGACGATCCTGTTCGACGCCGACTTCGACGGCATGCGCCGCAAAGGAATCACGGCCGTGTCGAAGGGCGGCTATCTGTACATTCTCGACCGTACGAGCGGCGTGCCGCTGACGCCGGTCATCGAGACACCGGTGCCGCAGGACCAGATTCAGAAGACGGCCGCGACGCAGCCGATTCCGCAGGGCGACCAGGTCGTGCGGCACGAGGTCGACGCCGTCGGCGAGAATTTCGAAGGCATCCTGCGCAACCGCGCACGCACGTTCACGCCGTTCAGCACGGGCAACCCGGCGATCTGGCGGCCGTTCTCGGGCGTCACGTGGCACCCGAGCTCGTACAACCCCGCGAACAACCTGATGTACCTCTGCGCCGGCGACGGCCCCGGCCGCGGCACCGTGGGCGGTGACGCCGCTGCGGCGATTGGTCCCGAGCCCGGCGCCGAAACGCGGCGCTACGTGCAGGGTACCTTCGGCAATGCGCGCGACATCGGCACGGACTCGCGCAGCACGCTCGTCGCGATGAATGTGACGAATCACATGGTCGCGTGGCGGCGACTGCTCGACAACCGCTGCGCCGGCACGATCAACACGGCAGGCGGCTTGATCTTCGCGGGCCGCTTCAACGGCGAGCTGACGGCACTCGATAGCGACACCGGGCAACGCCTCTGGTCGTTCCAAACGGACGGCGGCTTCACGACGACGGCGACGACGTTCGAGCACGAGGGCGTGCAGTATCTCGCCGGCATCGCGGGAGGGGGTGTCACGGGCGGCCGGCTCAACGACGGCCTTTGGCTGTTCTCGTTGAACGGCACGATCGAGTCGCTGCCGCCGGGCTCGGGCGATCCGCCGCCGGCGGATGCGCCCGCCGACAACGCCGACGCCGATGCGCTGCTCGACGACCCGCGCGCGTTTCTCGCGAGCTTCGACTTGCAGCGCACTCCGAATTTGCGCCGCGGCGCCGAGATCTACGCGACGGTGTGCCAAACCTGCCACGGCCCGCGCGGCGAGGGCGGTCAGCTCGGCAAGCCGCTCGCGAGCGGCCTCACGATCGAAGACATCATGACGACGGCGCGCTCGGGTATGGCAGGCACCTCGATGCCGCCGTTCGGCAACGCGTACACGCTCGAGCAGCTGCACGATGTGGCGAGCCACATCGTGAGCCGCGTGTTGCCGCAGCCTTGACACCCCGAACCCGTGCGTTGGCCGCCGCCATGGCACCAGACGAGCACCGATCGAGAGCCGCGGCCCGTTCCCGACGACAGTCTTCGCTCTACTCGGGCTTCGCCTGGAGCCCTTCGTCCTCCGGACGGAGATTCTCGGTGCAGATGTACTCGATGATGGGCGTCTCCGGCGAACGCTTCCAGTAGCGCTTGAGTGTGTAGGACGTCGTGTAGACGGTCGGATCGTCGATCGTTTGCTCGACCTCGAGAATCTCCCCATCGTCGAGCAAGCGCATTCGCTCCGTGAGGTGCAGCGTATCCGTGTACGGCATACGGGCGTCGCGGTCGCCCGTGCGCGCCACCACGGACGCGCCGCTGCCGTTGAGAGAACCGGCCTTCACGCCGATGGTGTCGACGACGAGCGTCGCGCCCTCCCAGTGGCCGATGGAATGGCCCATCCAGCTCTGCTCGAGGTCGTCGGGTAGGGGATGCTCACGACCGTCGAGGAAGACGCGCCGCACTTGCTGCATCGATTCGAACAGAATCGTCATCTGCTCGGGGCGCTGGATGAATTCGATCGGGAAGAACGTGCCCCCGTTCATTTGCCCCGCGGGGCCGCCGCCTGGCAAACAGCGCGCTCCGAGGTTGTTGCGCGGGTCGGACCAGTACTGCGAGAGCTTGCCGTCCCTTCTCCGTGAACGGCGGCGGAAAAGGAAACGGGCTGTTGCGATACGGTACGTCCGGATCGTCACCGATGCCGAGCCAAGTGCCCGTGAAGTCGACACCGGCGGGCGCCGTACGTTGCGCCGCGGCAGGCGCGGCAACGGCAACGAAGGCGGCGAGCGCTGCTGCAGTCCCAAACCAACGGCAGATCGACGCACTCATGGCGGCGGCGGTGCATTGCCCGTGCTCGGTGCGGCAGCGCCGCCCGGGCCGAGCACCGTGCCATCGGCCAGCGTCGCGCTCACGAGGCTGCCGGTCGCAGCACCGCTCAGCATCGGGTGCATTACGAGCGCGATCTTGTCACCGGGTTTCAGCGTGCGGCTCTTCCAGCCTTGGCGCGCCATCATGTTCGGCGAACCGGCCTCGATGCTCCATTCCCGCTGCCCGACGCCGTCGCTGACCAGCACCTGGATCCAGGCGTGCGGGTTTGTCCACTGGAACTCCTTGACGATGCCCGTGATGACAACGTTGCGGTCGCGATCGAACGCCGCGAACGAATGATGCGCAGCGACCCCGCGCACGTCGAGCGCCAGAATGGCGGACGCCGCGAAACACCAATGCACCGTTCGAGTCGCGTTACCCACAGCTCTCCGCCGATACGGGACTTGCAAAGACTCTGTATTTGATCTTCGTACCTCGGCGAATACAACTGAGGGGACCTCCTATGGTGGATGGCGCCCGATCTGCAATACTGAGCGCAGATCCAGTCCGGCCGGAGACTCCAACGGCAGCAGCGATCACAGCCGACACGCGAGCGACCTTCCTCGTCTCCTTCTTCTTATGCATGACCGTGGTCATGACGCTGTTCATCTTCAGCGGCTTCGGCCTGACGTATTGGATGCCGATGGCCTCGGGCTCGTTAGCTCCGCTGCCGCCGGTCGTGCATCTTCACGGCGCGTTCTTCTTCAGCTGGATGACGTTGCTCGTCGTCCAATCGATCCTCGTGAGCACACGCAACGTGCGGCTGCACATGAGCCTCGGTACGTTCGGCATCGCGCTCGGCGCCGGCGTGTTTCTGATGGGGCTGTTGAGGGCGTGAAGTATTCAACGCTACTCGTCTTGCTAATACCGATGTCGTTACCAGCTTTCGGCCAGACGTCCGAAGACGGCCGGTACGGACTATGGAGTGCGCGGGGCGAGTACGGCGCCGAATTCACGTGCTCACTCGACACCTGGGCGGTCAACGCAGCCGCGAACGAGATCCCGACGACGGATCGTCTCAGCCTCTATTTCGTCTGGAGCGCGAGCCGCGGACTGGAACTCAACGTCTGGGGACGCCCGCTTGGCAAGGTGCGCATGCACGTCGAGGCGGTGGGAAACGGGGGCACCTGGGACGTGGACTTCGACGCGCGGCGCATCCTGCTCAGCGGTGCGGAGGCGGAGAAACTGGTGGACCACATCGGTGCGGGCCACGATGTGATGATCACGTTGAACTACCCCGGCAAGGAGCCGCAGCGTTTTCTGGCCCGCGAGCGTGGCGCCGAAATCGCGGTGCCCATGTACCGTGCCTGCGTCGCGGCTGCAGCGGCTGACGTCGCGCCAGTGCAGACTGGCGACGGCAAGCTGATCTTCCAGATGATCGACGACGAACGCTGCGGATTTCGCCAGTGGTTCTCGTTCGATGATTTCCCCGTTGGTCTTTCGCTGTGGGTGGGAAACAGGGGCGGCGAATTCACGTTTGCGCGCCAGACAGTTTCCGGCACACCCCATGGCAGGAGCGTGAAGCGCCGCCAGCAGCCCGACCAGGTCGACGCCGTGTCATTGTTCGGCGGGACTTTCAGCCTGATGGAAGATTGGGAATTCAGGCTGACGCTCGATCAGGCCGATGCCATCGCCGCGAATCTGCTGGCCGGCAAGTCGAGAGCCGTTACCCTGACCGAACCTTCGGGAGTCGCACATGTGCTGGAGTTTGGTGGCGCACACGCCAGGCCCTCGGCGGCGATGATGGCGGCCTGCCGGGAGGTTCTTTTCGATGGCGCTACGGCTGAACGCGCTCCATCCCCTTGGCCTTGATCACGGCGTCGGTGGAGCGTGCGACGAGCAGCGCGAGGAATTCGCGCGCCGCTTGCGGCGCCGTGCTCGACGTAGCTCCCGCCATCACGATGTAAGTCTGTACGTCGGCGGGAAACACTCCGCCGAGCGCGGCTCCCTGCACCGGCAGGATTTCACTGACGGGTAGCACGGCAATCGCGGCCACACCGCCCGTGACGTTGGCATTGACTTCTTCGCCCGATGCGGCGGCTTTCGTCTTCGCCTCGAGCGCAGCGGCTATGCCGAGCTTTTCCGCAGTGGCCTTGAACGCGATGCCGCTCGCGCCGGCCGGCACGTACGTCAACGATTGCGCGGAGAGCAGCGTCTGCTTGAACGCTTCGACGGTTGCGACGTCGAGCTTCGGCGCGCCCGACTTGACCATGAGACCGAGTCCCGTGCGTGCGATAACCGCGCGCGACGCGCCGGCGGCCTTGCCTTTTGCAACGAGATCGTCGATTTGCGCCGGCGTCAGGATCGCGACGTCGTAGGCCTCACCGCTCTCGATGCGCGCTTTCAACTGAGCCGCGAGCCCGAACGTTGCGACGATGTGATGCTGCGTTTCGTTTTCGAAGCGCTGCGCGAGCTCTTCGAGCACCGCGCGCATGGCCACCGACGAGAACACTTTGATCTCGTCGGCGTGTGCGGTAGACGCGAAGCCGGCTGCGGCGAGTGCAAGGGCTGCCGCTGTGGCGGCGGTCGTCCGAAGACTCATGTGCCATACCCCACGAGTTCGATGCGCATGGAGCGCGAGTGTACCTGTTCTCGTTCTGCGCAGAAGAGGGCTACGCTCGCCGCTGGACTCTGGCATGCAACCTTCACCTAAATGCCGAGCCAAGCAGCCGACGCCGAAGGACATTCGGCTGAACTGGGCACGGCGCTTGAAGCGGGTGTTCGGAATGGAGATCCAGCAGTGCGCGATACGGCGGTTCAGTAAGGCGGCCCGACCGCAACCCGCTTCCCAGTCACCGTGCGGCTCTCCGCCATGTCGATCACCGCGATCGCGAAATCTTGTCTAGAGATGTACGTCTCGCCGTTTCGATCGACGAGCTCGTCCTGGTTCCCGAGCCGAAATCGTCCCGTGTATTGGCCGTGCTCCTGAATCGAACCGGTATTTGCCGACATCACGGTCCAGTCGAAACCCGCCGAATGCTGGTACGCCTCCATCGCGAGCCAGTGGCCCTGGGCCAGAGCGTACCTCTCCGAGCCTGGTGGGAACGTATCCATGATGCGTACGCCATCCCGGTAGAGCGTCACACCGCCGCCGATCTGTATGACATACGGGGTCGCTTTGCCCAGCCGGGATGCCGCTTCGATGTAGGCCGTCGCAGCTCGAAACGTCACGGCCTCCTGCGGCGTGTTGCCGGGCCCGACGCCGCGGACGGAAATCACGACGATGTCCGCGCCCCGCACGGTTGCGGCGATGGAATCCGGATCGGTGACGTCGCCGGGCGCAGCAGTAAAGCGAGCGTTGTCGAATTTGAGGCTTTCGGGATTGCGCGAAACGCCGATGACCTCGTGACCGCGGCTAAGCGCTTCCTCGACGATCACGCGGCCGACGCTGCCGCTCGCGCCGTAGACGACGATCTTGTCGGCCAGCGCGTTTCGCACGAACGGCCCAACGAGGCTCAGAACGACGACGGTAGCGAGTGTGCGCATGAATACCCATCGCATGTCTTGAGCTCCCGCGGCTGTTGTCAGTGTTGTGCACGGATCGAGAGTAGACGTTAGCACGGACTCGGATACGGACGTCCGCTCCTCGTGCGTGGCGGTCGGTAACACGCTCGAGGCGGACGGGGTAGCACCCGGTTCAACTCGTGCGGCGCTCAAGTTGACGCGTCGGGCTCATCAAATTCTGGCTCACGAACCGCAACGGCCAGGTGCGGCCGCTGGCGCCGAATCTCTACGAGGCGATCATCGACGAGGCGCACAAGAACGGGATGCGCGTCATGGTGCACGCGACCGGGGTTCTCGCGAAGGCCATCCTCTCCAGTATCAAAAACCCGGTTGATATCTGTAGAACGTACCTTCGTGATAGGTCTTTGTACGCGGATGTTTCTTGACGCGGACTTTGGGGTCTTGAACTGTGTCCCACATGAAGAAAGGGAAACCAGTCGTGGTTGGCAAAACCATCCCCCACTGTTCGGGGGTTCGAGTAAAACAGTCTTTGGAGTCTGGGATCAATTCGCCGTTTTCGTCGACCGGGCAAAACTCGTAATTGCGGTGAAAGTAATCGCGTTCAAACTCATCGTAATTGCGCGGTTCAAATTTCACGCGGACTTCGTATGTTTCGCCGGTGTCCCGCTTAACAAATGTTCGATTCTGATTTTCGGTTCCTCGATAGAGCCGAACTTCCAGTTGGAAAGCCTTTTCTTCCCCCGGCTTTCGAGTAATTTTCAGCTCAAAATTGCTTCCAAGAGAATAGCCTAATCGATTGCCACATTTCCCCGGGTGAATCGGAAAACTGAGATTAGCGACGGTAACTTTGCCGTCTTTGCTCGTGAAGTCGTATTCAGCAAGGTCTCCGATGCTGCTATCACAATTCTGGCCGATGAGATCGATTGGCGTATTGTTTCGATACTGCTCTGTCGTTTGAAAAATTGAAGCTTGAATCTTTCCGTCACTATTGCGTGAAACTCTAAAAACAACGTTCGCAAGAGGGCTCAAGTGCTGCGTTGGATTGTCGTATTGGTCCCGACAAGGAGGATTATCCGGTCCACCACAAGGGTTGTGGTTCAAATCGTCATATGGGGACGGCGTTTCCGCCGTATTAACAGAGCCGAGAAAATCTCCTAAGAAAGGTTCAATGAGCGCGTCATTTCGAGAAGAAAGCCTTCCATCGTTGGCCCGAGTTGCTCCCCAGCAAGTCTGTTGAAAGAGAACCAATATTCCAATCAGCGTTACGATTCTCATGGTCGTGATTTTAGCTTACTTGGGGCTCGAAAATCGGCGGCGCTAGGACGCGGCGGTGACGCGAGCTCGACCTCGACGCGGACGTGGTAGAACGTCGGCGCGCCGCCGGCGCGCGGCTAAGCGTTCGCGAGTGTAGCCGGCTCGATCGGCAGCCGCCGCACGCGCTTGCCGCAGGCGGCATAGAGCGCGTTGCACAGCGCCGGGATCACCGGCGGCAGCGCCGGCTCGCCGAGGCCCGTGGGCGGATTGTCGGTGCGGCGGAAATGAACCTCGACGGGCGGTGCCTGGTTGATGCGCAGCAGCGCGAAGTCGTGGAAGTTCGACTGCACGGTGCGGCCGTTCTCGATGTTGATCCGTGCGAGCGCCTGGCCGATGCCGTCCAGTGCGGCGCCCTGCACTTGGTTCTCGGCGCCGATCGGATTGATGATCTGGCTGCCCACGTCGGCGGCGACCCACACCTTGTCGACCTTGAACGTGCCGTTCGTGCCGACCGTGACCTGCACGACCTCGGCGAAGTAACCCATGTGGCTGTAGTAGAACGCCGTGCCCATCCCCGTTCCCGACGGTAGGCCCCGCCGGGCATCCCAATTTGATTTCTCGCGCACGAGCTCGAGCACGCCGCGCATCCGGCCGGTATCGAAATCGGGCTGCGGCCCGTAGCGGTCGTCCGCCGAATCGAGGATCCGCGGCTCGCCGAGCAGATCCAGACGGAACTGCAACGGGTCGCGCCCCGCGGCATGAGCCAGCTCGTCGAGAAAGCTTTGAAACGCGAACGCGAGCCCGTTGCTTTCCGGCGCCCGCAAGGGCCCGGTCGGCACACCCGACGGAATGAACGACGCCGCTAGCTCCATGTCAGCGACGAAGCGCGACGGGAACTCGTCGGGGCCTGCGAAGGCCGACGACGCCGGGCCGTCGCCGGTGCCGAGCGTCACGAAATGATCGCGGAACGCGACGAGGGCGCCATCGCTGTCGAGGCCGGCCTTGAAGTGATGGAACCCCGCCGGGCGGTAAAAGTCGTGGCGGATGTCGTCGGCACGGCTCCACAAGAGCTTCACCGGCACGCCGGCGTGTTTCGAGATTGCAGCGGCCTCGACCGCATAGTCGCTGGCTCCGCGCCGGCCGAAGCCGCCGCCGCAGCGTGTCAGATGGATCGTGATGTCCTGCGGGTCTAACCCAAGCGTACGGGCAATCACCGTGCGATTGCTTTCCGGGCTCTGCGTCGGCGCCCAGACCTCGAGCTTACCGCCGGCGTACGAAGCAGTGCAGTTTTGCGGCTCGAGCGTCGCGTGCGCGAGAAACGGGTACGCGTAATCGGCCTCTAGCACTTGCGCGGCGCCCGCCAGTGCGGCGTCCACGTTACCGTTCTTGACGATGTACGTAGCGGGCGCCTGTCGGCTCAGCGTCGCTGCCTCCTCGGCGAAGCGCGCGTCACTGTCGCGCGTTGCCGCGCCTTCGTCCCATTCGACTTCGAGCCGCTCCCGCGCCTGCTCGGCGAGCCACCAGCTGTCGGCGACGATCGCGACCCCGTCGACGAGACGGTCGAGCGGCCCGACGGAGCCTGTGACGCTCGCGTCGCCGCGCAAGACGAACGCATCGCGGACTCCCGGCAGCGACTTGACGGCGGCGACATTCGCGCTGACGACCGTGCCGCCGAACACCGGGCACTTCGCGTAGATCGCGTATTTCATGCCCGGCACCGTCACGTCGATGCCAAACAGCGGTTTGCCTTGAACGACGAGCGGACTATCCACGCCGCGCACGGACGTGCCGATGATCGAGAAATTCTTCGGGTCCTTGAGCCGAACCGTCGCGGGATCCGGCGGTGGAAGTCTTGCGGCAGCCGCCGCAAGCTCGCCGTACGTGAGCTCGCGGCCGCTCGCGGCGTGCCTGACCGTGCCCGACGCCGTTCGCAGCTCGCTCGCCGGCACGCCAAAGGCGTCGGCCGCGGCGCGCACCATCATTTCTCGCGCGGCAGCGCCGACGCGGCGCAACGGCTCCCAATTGAGCGGCGCTGCGGTGCTGCCGCCGGCGAACTGCGGCGCGTACTTGGCACCGTCGGCGATCGCCTGCTCGATCCGCACGTTCTTCCAGTCGACGTCGAGCTCCTCGGCGATCAACATCGGCAGCATCGTCTTCACGCCCTGGCCGATCTCGGGGTTCTTAGCCGTGATCGTGACGATGCCGTCCGGCATCAGCTTGATATAGGCGTTCAGCACCTCGCCCGTCGCGGATGCTGCTGCCCGCGCGTTCGGCACGTGGAGCTCGAGCAGCAGACCACCGCCGACGAGCGCGGTCGCCTTCAAGAACGTCCGGCGGGACAGGCCGGGCTCCGCCGCAGGTTCGCGTCCGAAATGCATGGCCATCTTCAGCCCTCGCTCGTGTCGTTTGTCGGCAGCCCGGCCGCTCGCTTGATCGCGGCCCGGATCCGCGCGTACGTGCCGCATCGACAGATGTTGCCGGCCATCGCGGCGTCGATGTCGGCGTCGGACGGCGCAGTATTACGCGCGAGCAGCGCCGTCGCGGACATGATCTGCCCCGCCTGGCAGTAGCCGCACTGTACGACGTCGACGTCCAGCCATGCGGCCTGGACCTTACTACCGATCGGCGTGGTGCCGATGCCCTCGATCGTCGTGATCGGCGCCTCGCCGACGGCCGATACCGGCGTGATGCACGCGCGGATCGGCGCGCCGTCGACGTGCACGGTGCAGGCGCCGCACAAGCTCATACCACAACCGAACTTCGTTCCCTTGAGGTCGAGCTCGTCGCGCAACACCCAGAGCAACGGTGTCTTGGGGTCGACGTCGACGCTGCGGCTCTCGCCATTCACGCTCAAAGTGAATCTCATGCTTGCCTCGTTTGCCTGGCCGCGCCGGGCGATCTCCGCCCAATGGTACCGCGAACGAACGCGTCCGGCCGATGGCAGAGAGAGCGCGCTGCGTGGACAGGTCGCCATGACCACGCTGCGACGGTAGACTCGATCGATATCGCAGAGGGGAGCGGCATGAACGTTGGGGCTGTTTGCACGATTGTTGTGTCGGTGCTGGGAACGGCAGGTCTAGCGGCGTTCGGGCGCGACGCCGAGGCGCAAGCCAGCGCGAGCGAGTGGGCACAGCGCACGCCCTGGGGCGACCTCGACTTGCAGGGCGAGTGGACGAGCGAAGGGGAATACGGCGTCCCGTTGGAGCGGCCCGCGGAATTTGGCACCCGCGAGTTCCTCACCGATGAGGAGTATGCGAAGCGGCTCGCCGACGTACAGGAACGCGACGAGCGCGATCTGCAGAGGGTCGACGTGCTGGCGGGCAGGGTCGATGGGCCGAACGCGCCGATTCCGCATTGGCGTGAATACGAAACGGACTCGCGTCGCACTTCGCTCGTGATAGATCCGCCGAACGGGCGCTTGCCGCCGCGAACGTCTCAAGCGGCACCGCCGGCGGCGCAACGGTGTGGCAGTCTGCAACGCGGTGAGCCGTGTGACTCCTATGTGGATTACGGGCTCGGCGTGCGGTGCATCGTCCACGGCGGCGGATTTCCGGACGCAATGTTTCCCGCGGTCTACAACGCGAATTTTCGAATCGTCCAGGCCCCAGGTGTCGTCGCGATCACGTACGAGCTAATCCACGACACGCGGGTCATTCCGATCGACTCGTCCCCGCAAGGGGAGCACGTGTCGCCGGCTATTCGGATGTACATGGGCGATGCGCGCGGCCACTGGGAAGGTGCAGTGCTCGTCGTCGAGACCACCAACCTCAAGGCCGGCACTCGCGGCGCTTCCTCCGACTTGAGACTCGTCGAGCGCTTCAGGCGCGTGGGGAAGGACTTGATCGAATACCAGGTCACCTTCGTCGATCCGCGCACGTGGACGACGTCGTGGACCGCCGCCCTCGACTTGAAGTCAAGGCCGGACGATGCCGGTGTGTTCGAGTATGCCTGCCACGAGGGCAATTACGGTATGCGCAACATGCTGTCCACGGCGCGTTACCTCGAGCGACAGGCCACGTCACCGCGCCCCTAGCCCGCGATGACCTCCAGCGTGATGCCGTAGTTGTCGCGCAAGCGGATCAGCGACGGCGCCGCCGTGAGCACCTCGGCACCGGCTGCGCGCAAGACCGGCGCGACTGCCGCGCTGTCGAACGGCGCGACCTTGATACCGAACCGCACGAAATGCGGCAGCGCTCCTCGGGCGACGGGCTCGATGCCGATTCGCGTATTGCGAGCGAGGTTGAACCACACGCGCTCGGGTACCTCGGCATCGCGCGTTTCGAGGCCTTCGCCGTACATGAAGCGGTAGTAGCGCAGGGCACGCTGTTGATCGCTGACGGCCAGCAGCACGTGCTCGAGCCCGAGCGGGGCGAACGCCCCGCGCTCGACGACTTCGAGCGAGGACGGCGCGGCCGCGGTCACGAGCCCGGCCGGCGGCTCGAAGAGCTGGAGCTCCAGACCTTCGGGATCGGGGATCAGGCCGAAGCCGCCCCCGGGCTCCGGATAGCCCGCGGCCGCGAGCTCTTTGCCGATGGCGGCGAGGTCCACCGATTCGGCGAGCGCGCAGTAATGCCCCACGCTGATCGGCCGGCCGTTCGCCGCGCCGATCGCGATGTAGCCAACTTGCCGGTCGGGCGGCAGGTCGCCGAGTAGCACGAAGTAGCGCTTGCCGCCGCGGAAGTCTTGCTCGTGCAGCGGCGAGGAGAACACGCGCTTGTAGAAGCGGGCGGACTCGGCCGTGTCGGGGACCACGATATCGAGATGCTCGAGCCCCAGGTTCTTGAGCGGCAGCGCGCGTGCTTGGCCGTGCGCGTGCCGACATAGGAGGGTCGCGCCGGCGCCGGCACACAACGCACCGAGCAACGTGCGTCGCCGAATGCGCGAAGCTGCGCTGCTCTCGCGATCGTGCCGTGCCGAGCGCGAGGTGAGTCGTTCGCTCACGGTTCGAGCCCGAGCAGCCGCGCCGGATTCTTGCGCGCCATGACGTCGATGTCGGCAGCGGAAACGCCGTGCGCCATGAGGCCCTCGTACATCGCGAGCAGGCCGTCCGTATGCAGCGGATTCGGCGGCTGGCCGAGATCGCTCGAGAGCACGAACGACGCAGCGCCGATCGCTTTGATCGCGTCCGCTTCCTTCGTCAGCTGCTCGTCGCCCGGCGGGCCGTACACGAGCTCGAGCAACGCGCCTTGCTTCGCCGCATCACGCATCTGCTCGAGCGTCATCGATCCGCCTGGGCTCGCCATCGCGTGCGTCACGACGACGTGCTTCACGCCGCGCCGTTTCGCCTCGGGAATGATGAGCAGCGATTCTTGCGGCGAGGAGTGGCCCATCTCGAGCACGAGGTCGTGCTTCGCCGCGATGTCGATGACGGCGAGCACCTCGGGCAGGATCTTGCCGTCGCGCGTGACGGGCGCGAACGGCCGATTGTCGCCGTTCAACTTGACCTGCGACTCCGAGTCGAAGGTCGGCAGCCAGACGACTCTGCCGTAGCCGCCTTCGACCTTCGTCATCCACTCGACAGCCGCGGGGTTCACGCCGCCGACCGTGAGATCGAGAGAGATGCCACCGAACACCTCGATGCCGGGTACGACCTCACGAACGAGGAACGCGAGCGAGGCGGTGGGCTCGTAGTGGTTCTTGATGACGATCGCGCGCATGCCGGCGGCCTTCGCCATTTTCGCTAGCTCGATCGCGTCGAGCTTGCGTGGGGTGCCGTCGGGCGCCGCGTGCGCATGCATGTCGATGGCCCCGTCGAGCGTCTGGGTACGGCCCAGCGCGAACGGCGCCAGGGCACATAACGTTAACACCACGAACGACACTGCGCGCATCGCGTCACCCGCACCGGAAGATTCCGCGCGAGTATAGCCCTTAGGCTCGGATACGGCGGTGAGTATCGCAGCTACGCGCGCTAACGCGCGAATATCGTCGTGTCGACGGCGCCTGCCATCGCGGCATTGCCGGCGTCGTTCGGATGAATGTGGTCGCCGCTGTCGAATTCTGGAAGCAGCCGCTGCGGCTCGCGAGGATCCCGTGTGGCCGCGTCGAAATCCGCCACGGCGTCGAGCTTGGCGCTCGTCCTGATCCATTCGTTGACGGCCTGACGTATCGCCTCCGTCTCGGTGTTGTGCAGCCATAGTCCGCCCATCGGCATCAGCGTACCGCCCATGACTTTGATGCCGCGCGCGTGCGCGCGGTCGACGAGTTGCTCGAGCGCTGCGATGAGCTCGTCGGCCGTCGCGCGCTGCGCAGCGGGCACGTCGGGCAGCGCCGAGAACGTGACGTCGTTGATACCCTCGAACAGCACGATCCACTTCACGCCGGCACGCGCGAGCACGTCGCGATCGAAACGGCCGAGCGCGCTCCTGCCGATGACGTCGCGCCGGATGCGGTTGCCGGAAATCCCGGCATTGATCACGGCCCAATGGCTCGTTGCGCGGCTCGCTTGCATCTTCGCGGCAAGCAGCGCCGGCCACGCTCGGTGCGTAGCGGGCGTCGTCGAGACGCCGTCGGTAATCGAATCGCCGAACGCGACGATCGCGCCCGCCTGCGTCGGAGCGAGCACCTCGACTCCGGTCAGCCAAAAATACGTGCGATTCGTCGCCGCGTTCGGCAATGCGGCGTTGCCGACGGCGTTGCCGGCGGCGACGTAAGTCGTGTTGAGCGCGAACTCGTGCGTCGTCACGTTGCGCGTTTCGTCCGGCAGATACAGCGAGACCGCGAGCTCCGTGAGCGCCGGCACCGCGAGCGCGATCGTGTCGCTGACGACGAGCGCGCCCGGCTCTACCGACAACGACGTTCTGCCGCCGAACGTGACGGCGCGGTCGGTAGCCGCGACGATCGCCGAATCGCGTTCGCGTAGCGCCACGTGCACCGCACCGATGCGCACGCTGTCCATGCCGAGCGCGTTCGACAGGGTCAAGCGCAAGCCGTCGCCGCCGATGCTCGTGCGCACGATCATGCGAACCGTTTGGTTGCTGAACGACGCGGGATAAGGCGGAAGCAACGGGGGCGGGGGCGGCTCGTTCGGCTCGCGCGGCGGCGGCACTACCCAAACCGGCAGCGTTTCCGCAGCGAGCTGCTGCGCCGTGCCCCAGCTGCCGACCCAGTGCAGATTGGCGCCGTCACCCGGCGTCTGCGCCGTGCCAACACGGCAAAGAAATAGCAGAACGAGCGCTAAGCAGCGTTGCTGCACGAGACCTCCGGTGCTCAACCCTTGCCGAGACGGTCGGCGAAGAACCGCACGATCACGTCGTAGCATTCGCGCGACTCCGGCACGTCGGGGTTGTAGAAGAAGCCGTGGAACATGCCTTCCCAAACGTGCAGATCGGCATCGACGCCGTGCTTGACGAGCTGAGCGTGCGTGTACACGGCGTTGCTGAGCTCGAAGGACCGCGTGCCCGTCACGATCAGCGTGGGCGGAAACAGCGCAAGCACCTCGGGTGAGCGCGCCGGAGCGACGAGCGGATCGTCGTAGTCGGTGCTCGCGAAATACTCCATCGGCACCGGATTGCCGGCCGCGCCAAGCGGCAGCACGCGGCCTTCGCCGAGCGGCAGCGTGGTGTAGCTCGCGTCGCCGCCGAACGCTCCGCCGTCGACGCTGGCGGCGCCCGAGCACAGAATGCCGATGGCGCCGGGCCGCGGTAGGCCATGGCGCTGGAACCATGCGACGGACATGGCCGTCAGCATGCCGCCGGCCGAGCAGCCGTAAATGCCGATGTTCTCGGGCAGATACGTTTTCGTGAGCTCGCGGTACGCCGCGGCGACGTCCTCGCTGGCCGCGGGGTGGCGATGCTGCGGGCCCTGGCGGTAATCGAGGCTCACGACCTTGATACGGCCGAGCGCTGCAATCGGCATCGACTCGAGCTCCGCGCAGGCGGGCCAGCACTCGCGAAACCCGCCGCCGTGCAATTGGATCAGCACACGATCGCGATTCTCGGCCCTGATTGCGTTTCGCGGCGTGTAGACGTATGCGTGCACGCCGCCGACTGTGGTGTCTTCGCGGTCGACCGGGAATAGCTCGCGCTGCCGCGCGATGAAGCCCGCGAGCAGCGGCGGCACGCCGTCTTCCTGGACGAGCAGCTCCGGCCGCTGCAAGTTGCGTAGATGCTCGGCGAGATACGCCTTGCCTTCGGGAGTCAGGAAGCCGGAAATCGGCACGAGCTGGGCAGGCATGTGCACGGCGCCGTCGGGTTCGACGAGAACTCTCGGCGGCGCGGCCGGCTGCGGCCGCGCCGTCATACCGAACAGCAAGCTGAGCGCGCCGATCAGCACCAAACCTCTGGACGTCGAGCGCCGTTGCATTGGAATCTCCGGGCCGCGGGCGGCGAGCACGTTACGGTCGCGGAAAGTACCTCTCGCTGCAATCGATTGCAAACGTCGCGCGGGCCACTATCATCTGGCGTAGCGCCGCACGCTTGAGGGATCGGAATGCACGAGATCTATCGCCACTGCTTGGTGGGTCTGCTGCTCGCTGCCTCGGGCCTAGCCGCAAGCTCGCTCGCTGCGCAACCCCCCGCGGGCAGCGTCGAGCGCATTCGCGTGCCGGGACCGTCGCTCGAAGGCAACCTCAGCGGCGACGACGCAACGCGCGACGTCTTCGTCTATCTGCCGCCGAGCTACTCGCGCGACACGCGGCGGCGTTATCCCGTCGTCGTGTTCCTGCACGGCTACACGGCTACGGCGGATGCCTATGTGCGCGTTTTGGACTTGCCGCAAGCGGCGGATAGCGCGGTCGCGGCCGGCGCTCGCGAAATGATTATCGTGCTGCCCGACTCGTTCACGGTCTACAGCGGCAGCATGTACTCGAGCTCCGTGACGACGGGCGATTGGGAGACGTATGTCGCACGCGACTTGATCGACTACGTCGACCGTCATTACCGCACGCTCGCGCAGCGCGAGAGCCGGGGCTTGAGCGGGCATTCGATGGGCGGCTACGGCACGGTGCGCATCGGCATGAAGCGCCCCGACGCGTTCGGCGCGCTCTACGCGATGAGCTCGTGCTGTTTGCTGATCGATCCCGCGCGCGGCGGCGACGTGGTCATGCGCGCTGCGCGCGAACGTGCGGCAGCACAAGGGCAAGCAGGAGAGCAGCGGCCGAGCGGGCGGCCCGATCCCTCGGCGGGTTTCGCTAACGCGCTATCCGCGCAAGCGGCCGCCTGGGCGCCGAATCCCGACAATCCGCCGGAGTACTTCGATCTGCCGTTCAAGAACGGTGAGCTCGATCCGCTAGTCGCAGCCAAGTGGCTGGCGAACGCGCCGCTGCTCATGGTCGATCAGTACGTGCCGAGCTTGAGGCGCTATCGCGCGATTGCGCTCGACGTTGGCAACGCCGACCCGCTGCGCGCGGACAACGTGAATCTCGACGCTGCGCTGACCCGTTTGCGAGTAGCCCATCAGTTCGAGGAGTACGAGGGCGATCACGGCAACCGAGTTCGCGAGCGGTTCGCTTCGAAGGTGCTGCCGTTCTTCTCGGAGCAGCTCGACGCCGCCCGCCGCTAGAGGGGAATCGCGATGAAAAAACTCACCGCTATGGTCTACGCCGCGGCGCTCTGCATCGCGGCGCGCGCCGAGGAGCAGATCGAGATCACGCCGATCGAGGCGCGAGCCACGATTCGCGGCCCGGAGCAGGCGTACACGGGGGCGGCGATCGCGGAGGTGTTGTTCGGGGCAACGGCCAGTAGCCGCTTGACGGCCGTCGAAGTGACGTTCGAGCCGGGCGGGCATACCGCGTGGCACAACCACCCTGCGGGACAGTACCTCGTCGTGACCTCCGGGGTGGGTTGGGTACAGCAGCGCGGCGGCGAGAAGCGCGAAATCAGAGCCGGTGACGTCGTGTGGACGCCGCCCGGCGTGGCGCATTGGCACGGCGCGACGCCTAGTCATGCGATGAGTCACCTCGCGATCTGGGAGTTCGTCGACGGCAGCGGCGGCGAGTTGTTCGCGCACGTCAGCGACGAAGACTACGGCGCCGCGCCGGCCGCAGCCGAATGACGCCTGGGGCAACGCGGTGCAGTCGGGCCTCTTCGTCGCGAGGGCGGAGCCAGCCTCTATTCGCCAAACAGCCCTGTTGCCTTCCCGAGCTCCGAGTTACCCATGTCCATGACGATCGTGCGTTTGGCGATCAGCCAGGCGCCATCGACTTTTCGATATTCGTCCTCGTAACGGCCAACGCTGAGAATTTCCGGGCCACGCTCCGGCCGATTGACTACGGTCAGCACATAACAGACTCCGGTCGCGGCGGTGTCCCCGGTGAGCTCAACGACGGAATTCGTGATGACGTGGCGCAGCGCCCCAAAAGATCGTTCCCCGTCCTTGGCGCCGGCGTTGAAGCGCTTGCGATCATTGACGCCGATCGCGTGCAGCGCTTCGCGCCCCTTTGCCAGCAACCGACCCGCTCCAAAGAGCTCGGCGTCCTCGGTGAACACGGCCGCGTACAGCGTTGGATCGGTCAAGTCATGCGCCAGAGCGTAGCGGGACTGGAGCTCGTTGATGAGAAAGCGGTCGAGCACGTTCTGCTGACTTTCGGCACGGACTGCGGTCGTGGTGAGCAACGCAACGCTGGCAAAAAGACCGGCCAGGGCACTGCGGCGACGTATCGGGTGCATGACGGCAATCTCCTCGTGAAGGATCGCTGCGAAAGGACCGAGTTTTGAGCGACTGTATACTGAACCGCGTACGTTTGCCGCGCGGCACGTTAGGGGGGTGAACGCATGCGAATCGGTGGATGGCGTCTGATCGGCGCGGTGGGCGCCGCAATAACATTCCTCTCGATGGGCGTCGCAACGGCGCATCACTCGACGGCGGAGTTCGACTACACGAAGCAGACCATCATCAAAGGCACGGTCAAGGAAGTGCAGTGGACCAATCCGCATTCCTACATTCAGCTGCTCGTCGACGACGCGGCTGGATCGAAAGTGGAGTGGTCGGTCGAGATCGGTTCTCCGAGCCTCAACGTCAACCTCGGGTGGCGCAAGAACAGCGTCAAAGCGGGGGACGAGGTCACGATGCTGCTCTCGCCGGCCCGCAACGGTTCGCCGTACGGGACGCTGCGCGTGCTCACGTTTGCCGACGGTCGTACGCTCGACGGTGTCGCGGCGCGCGTCAGAGCGCTTCCACCTCCACCGGCCAATAATCAGTGATGCACGAATAGGAGAGCGCGACATGGGCACCATTCGGGTCGGCGACGGTTTCCTCGCTCTGCTGCCCCTGACCGTGTTGGCTTGTGCTGCGACACTGGCTGCATGCAGCCCGACGTCCGACATTGCCGCCGTGACGAGCGGGCCCGAGGCCGTCCTCGGCATCTGGGTACCCGATGCGGCCCCCGAGCGGCTTCTCACGGTGGACGGATCGCCGCCGCCACTCACGGGCGAGGCGGCCGCAATGCGTGCGGCGCGGCTCGAGCTCGTGCAGTCCGGAGATACTTCGTTCGATCAGACTACGTGGTGTGCCGGGCCGGGCATGCCCCGCGTGCTGACCATGCCGTATCCGTTCGAGATCCGCCGCGACGGTGACTATCTCGCCTTCATCCACGGTTGGTACCGCTGGCACCGTGTCGTCCATCTCGCCGGCGGCGCGGTCGACGACCCGCCGTTCCCGGTCACCATGGGCTTCCCGGTGGGTCATTGGGAAGGCGATACGCTGGTGATCCGCACTATCGGACTCAGCGACGTCACGGTGCTCGACGCCACGGGCCTGCCTCACTCCGACCGGTTGGCGCTGACCGAGCGCCTGCGTGTACTTCCGGACGGGCGCCTGGAAGATCGCCTCACGATTGAGGATCCCGACACGTACACGGCGCCTTGGGACGTCGTGTTGTACTTCCACCGCGACGCCGCGGCGCGCGTCGTCGACGACCTCTGTCCCGACAGGATTGCGGACGGTGAGCCCGCAGTGCGGACTGCACTATCTGCGCCGGTAGCCGAAGCGCAGCCAGCGACAGAGCCCCTCGCGGTGACGGCCGATTCCGGCGGCACAGCACCGCGCTTCAGCGGCATGTGGGAACCGAAGACCTTCGGCTTCATGGTGCCCGAGGCGACGCTGTCGACGGCCGGTAAGGCGCTGGTCGATCGCGGCGCCGCTGCGATGGCCGCGGGGCAGATCATGCACACCGCCTGGACGTCGTGCCGTCCGGGCGCCGTCTCAACGATGACGATGCCGCGCGAGAAGATTTTGGTCCTGCAGTCCGCCGACGAGCTCACGCTCCTATTCGAGATGCCGCGCATGGTGCGGCGTGTGCGGTTGGGCGCCGAGCATTTTCCGAGCCTGCAGCCGAGCTACGTCGGCGATTCCGTCGGTCGCTGGGAAGGCGACACGTTGGTCATCGACACGACGGGATTCAACGGCTACGCCGAGCTCGATGCGCGCGGGCAACCGACCAGCGCGCAGCTGCACACGGTCGAGCGGCTGACGCTGTCGGCCGACGGCAGCAGCATCGATATCGAGGTGACGATCAGCGACCCGGAGTACTACGACGCGCCGTTCACGATCAAGCGCAGCTGGAAGAGGAGCGCCGCGCGGCACCCGTTCGAGTACGACTGCATGGAGAATCCCCGGCAGGAAGACTTCGAGGACGCGTACTACGTGCGCGAGCGCTATCGTCCGACCTGCATGCGTGTGGCAGGCGCAGGCATGGCGCTCTCGAAGGTGGTCTGCCGTCGTCCAGAATAAGCGTAGGCCGTGCGGCGGCGCGTCGCCGCCTAAAGTCGCAAGGTGCGATGAAGCAAGCGCAGTAGCAAGGGATTGCTGCCGCCACACGCGACGGCAATCCCGTCTGCCGCTCAGAGCGATGCGTACGACGTATAGCCCTCGGGCCCCGGCGTGTAGAACGCCCCTGGGTTCGGCGCCACTAGCTCGGCGCCCTTGGCGAAGCGCTTGGGCAAATCCGGGTTGGAGGTAAACAGCTTCCCGTAGACGATGAAGTCGGCAAGACCCGACCGAATCGCCTCGTCACCCGACGCCTTCGTGAACCCGCCGCCGGCCAAGAACGTGCCGCGGCACAGCGGCCGCAGCAGGTCGAAGGTATTCGGCAACGCCGTTCGCAGCACGTGCAAGTACGCGAGACCGAGCGGCGCGACGGCTCGGACGAGCGTCGTGTAGGTTTCTACGGGGTCCGCGTCGTGGATGTCGTTGAACGGCATGGCGGGGCTAATCTTCATGCGACGGTCGGTGGCTGGTCTTTGCGTCCGAGATGGGCGGCCTCAACGACGAGGAACCGCTCGTGCGTTCCGTGCAATTTTGCCCCGCAGTCGTATGGAGAGATGTACGCGTATCGCATCGAGGACGGAACCCTCGTACGGCTCACACATAACAAGTGGGAAGAAGGAGTGCCGTCGTGGGAAGCGGCCGTCGATGCGCTGTAGGTGCCGCTCGGGGGCGTGAGTCACGCACCCGAGCTCACGGGATGCTCTACCCTCCGAGCCAATCCCGCCCGGAAAACTGCACACCCACCCGTTGGACGGCGATTGGTTACGAACGACGTGCGTTCCGGTCGAACCGTTCGTTACTCCAGCTTGTCGATGACTTCGCCGCTCGGATCGAGCGTCAACGTCCGCCCGTCGCTCGTGACGGGGTTGCGGTTGTTCTCCGCGCACGCGTAGTCGTAGACGGTGCTGCCCGGCGGCAGCCGCGTGTACGTGAACGCGATGGGCCAAGGCCGCGTCAGCGCCTCGGGGTCAGTGAGCACGGTGGTGACGAGCAAACGATCCGGCGCGATCTGACGGATACGCGTCGTCGTCTGAAGCTGGTCGCTCATCACCACGCCGTTGCGGCCGAGAATCGTGGCAGGCGCACCTTTGAGGCCTGCCGAGTGAAAGACGAGCTCGTCTTTCTCCCACTGGCCCACGTTGTTGCCGGTGTAAGTGGCCCACATGTCCTCGGGCGCCGGATGCGTGCGGCCGTCCGTGTAGATGCGGACGATATTGGGGCCATTCTCCGACAATAGCCAAGTCTGCTCCGGCCGGATCACGAACTCGTACGCGTCGGGCAGCGCGAGCATTCTCGGCCAACCGGCCGGCGTACCGCAGATCGAGATCGGGTCCGGAAACCGATCCGCAGCGATGAGGGCGAGATTCTGCGCGTGGATGGCCGCGAACTTCGGCGTATAGGGCGGCCGGCGGCGCGGCGAATCCGCGGGCGGCGGCGGCTCGAGCGCTTGCTCGGGCGTCGACTCGTAGAATTGTCCCGTCGAGCGAGTCCACGCTCCGCTCCAGTCGGGCAAGTCGCTCGCCTTCGGCAGCGACTGCGCATACGCAGCGAGCGCCCATCCCGTCAGCGAAGCGGCTGTACCCCATACGGCGACCCGCATCGCCTGCGTTATCAGTGTTCGCATGTCCCTCACCTCGCGGGCGGGCTAGCGGGCACAGGCGGCTGCGACGGTGCAGCAGCTTGCGCGCCGGGGCCGAGCACGCGGCCGTCCGCCAGCGTCACCGTGTACATGAGGCCGGCGCTCGTCCCGTCTTTCATCGGGTTGGCAACGATCGTCACGGCGTCGCCCGGCTTCAACGTCGACGGCTTCCATCCCTGGCGAGACAGCGTGTTCGGGCTGCCGCACTCGAAGCTCCAAGCGGCGGCCTTGCCGTCGGCGCCCGACACTGTGACTTGGATCCAGGCGTGCGGGTTCGTCCACTGGAAGTCCGTGACCGTGCCGCTCAACGTCACGCGTTTTTCGGACTCGAACATCGCAGTGGAGTGGTGAGCAACCGCTGTAGGCAACACCGCACCCATGATGAGAGCCGCCGCGAGGCCGACACTCACGCAATGCATCACTAAGTCTTTCGAGTTCATTGCACCCCCTGTGACGCCCGACGGCGCGTGCTTCGCGAAACGCGCGGGCAAATTGGACTACAGGCGGGGCGGCGCAGGCGTAGCGATGGCGGTGCCGTCGCGGCCGGATCCGTCCAACGAGCCCGGCTGAAGATGGCCGTCGTACAGGTCTTTGTTGTTGTCGGTACAGGCGTATTCCATGATTTCCCACTCCTTCGGCGCGAGCGGCGTGACCCAACCCGTCGTCCAGGGTTTCGTGTAGAACTTCGGGTCATCGATCGTCGTCTGGTACCAAAGCTCGTCGGCGCTCATGCGGCGCCACCGCTCGGTCACCCGCAACGCGTCGCTGTGGCGATTGCCGTGGTCGTCGAGCCAGGTTCGGTCCGTGAGATTGACGGTCTCGATGACCAGCGTGTCGCCGTCCCAGCGGCCGACGGAGTCACCCATCAGCGACGGCTCCCAATGCGCCCGATGGCCGCGGCCGTCCGTATAGATGACACGAAAGTTGTGCATGTATTCGTAGACGAAGACGACCCTGTCCGGCAGCTGCATGATTTGCAGCGGATACGGAGAGTTGTTCACGCGCGGCACACCCGGAAGGATGCAGCGGCTCGTTGGATCGATGAGCTCTGCAACCTCGTTGAAGGCCTTGAGGCCCGCGGGCGTGAACGGCAGCGGCTCGACGGGTCGCGACGTGTTTTGATGGATCGCCTTGTTCCACACGCCCGAGAGATCCGCACGTCCGTCGGGAGTGCGTGGCACGGGCGTACCGTTCGGCTTCGGCATCTCCGTGAGAACCGGCGACGGCGGAGGCTGAGCGTCGAGCGGCACGACTACGAGAAACGCCCAGGCCATCGCGACGGCGCACACGACGCTGGTAAGAGGTGTTGTCATCGTACCCACTCCTTGGAATATGAAGGGGCTATCGGCCTGCCGCTGGACCGCCGTCGTTGGATCCGGCGAGCACGCTACGGTCGCCCACCTTCCACGTGCGCGCGTTGCACGTCTTGCTGTCGTCCTTTGCGAGGTAGCCCAGTATCGTGAGGGGTTCGCCGCTCTCCAGATCCTTCCTCGACCAACCTTGTCGCGTAAGGGCGTTCGGCGCGCCGCCTTCGCACTGCCAAGCCGTCACCGAGCCGTCGGAGTTCTTCACGTCCAAGTAAACCCAGATATGCGGGTTGCGCCACTCGACTTTGGTCACGGCGCCTTGCAGCGTGATCGGTTTGGAGCCGTCGAACTGCGCCGCGAACGAATGATGCGCGGACAGCGGCGCCGCCAAGACGATCGAGATAGCGGCGGCGCAAGCGACTGAGATGATTCGCATACTTTCCCCCCGAGTGGCGTTCTCGATGGATGAGGATGATAGCCGATGAACCCGGGCCGGCGCGTCCGAACGCGTGGATCTGCGGTGCGCCGTGATCTATCCTCGGCAAACGATTGCGCTCGCTCACAGCAGTGCACGCGGACACCTCGAGGGGGCTGACGATGAGATCGAGAATTGGGGCCTTTGGCACCATGGGCTGCGGCGCGCTCTTCTGTCTGTGGCTCGGGTCGTCGCTGGCACAACCGCCGGGCACGCCGCTACCGGAAGGCATCCGCGGCGGTTCCGAGCTCGTTCCGGAACCACGCGTCGAGGTTCGCAGCTATCGCTTCGAGGAGACCGGCGAAGAGCTGCCCTACTCCGTGTTCGTTTCCTCGAAAATCGATCCCGATGAAAAGGCCCCGCTGATCATTGCGCTACGCGGTTTCACCGGAACAACGCTGACTTTCGTGCGCGGCACCACGGTCGACCTGGCCGAGGAAGGCAGCTACATCCTGGCTGGACCGATCGGCTACAACAACCGCGCGGGCTTCGGCGTTCAGGCACGACCGCGCCCCGGCCCCGCGCCCACGCCGCCGCGCGGCGAGCAGGCGGCGCCCGCGAGGCCCGCGCCGCCGGTCCTCGGCGGAACGGCGGAAACCGATCCCGCGCTCGTCACCGAGTACAGCGAAAAGGACGTCATGAACGTGCTCGCGCGTATACGGCAGGAGTTCAATATCGACGACCGGCGCATCTATCTGATGGGTCATTCGCAGGGCGGTGGCGGAGCGCGCCACCTGGCCGAGAAGTATCCCGAGATTTGGGCGGGCGTGGCCCTGCTCGCGCCGGCGCTCTTCGGCGTGGAGCCGACTGCCGATTCCCATATCCTGCACCTGCCGGTCCTGATCACCGTCGGTGACCAGGATTCGCTGATGGCGAGCGCGAGAACCTTTGGTGAGAAGCTAAAGGCGCTGAACGCCCCGGTGGAGTACCGTGAGTTCGCCGGCCTCGATCACGGCACGATCATCCTCGGGAGCCAGCCGGAGGTGTTCGCGTTCTTCGCGAGGCACGTCAAAGACGCAACCTCGAGGCCATGAACCGCTTCGGCGGACCGCCGAAGCCTGGCTAGCTGACGGCAGCTACCGAGTCAGACCTTGAACCTGGGGAACAGCCGCTCGGCGTTGCCGCGCAGCAGCATCTGCTCGAACTCCTTCGGCAGCGACAGCCCCGGCAGCTCGTTCACCGTGGATTCCATGGGCTCCGGCGAGTAGTCGGTGCCGAACAGGATCTGGGATTCCGGCATGAAGGCCCGCATCGCGGCCATGGGCCAGGGGAAGCTGGCGTGCGCGATGTCGTAGTACCACTTGCGCAGCTCCGCATAGAGGCCGTTCGGCAGGTACTGCTCGGCGCCCGCCGGCACGCGGTCTTTCATCCGCCCGGCCAGCATCGGCACCGTTCCGCCGGAATGGACCGTAATGAAGCGGATGTTCGGGTAGCGGAACATCACCCCGTTGACCACGATGCTGGCCACGCCGCGCGTGACGTCGAAGTCGTACTCCAGCATCGACGCCGCGGGGCCGTATTTCAGGTTGCCGCAACACGGGGGCGCCAGTGGGTGCATGTAGACAATGGCGCGGCGGCGGTTCAGTTCCTGCCACATCGGCTCGAAGTACGGGTCGCCCGGCCAACGCCCCTGATTGTCGTTGCTGTAGATGCCGATGGCGTCCACCTTCAGCGTGTCGTAGGCGTATTCGATCTCCCTGAGGGAGCCGTCGAGGTCGGGTAGCGGCACGCCACCCATCTGGCCGAACTGCTGCGGGTACTTCTGCACGAGCTCGGCGCCGTAGTCGTTGCCGCGCCGGATCTCGGTGCGCCCCTTCTCGGTGCCGTTGTAGAGCAGGTCTCCGTTCTGCGTCATGGACAAAATGGCGACGCCGATGCCGAACCGCTCCATCTGGTCGAGCGATGCCTGCGGCGACCAGGGGCGCGGGAAGGCGCTCTGGCCTGGAGGAACGAAATGGTGGTGCACGTCGATCGCGCCGCCACGGACGTTGACCTTGTTGATGCGCTCCTGGCCGTAGAGGCTACCGGCAGGCACCATGAACGTTGCGCCGGCCGCCGCCAGAGACTTGAGAAACACACGTCGGTCGCTCATGGCACCCTCGAGGGATCGCTCGGTAAGGACGCGTACAACGCCTTCATTCGATTCCGAGTCGCCTCGTCGGGAAGGGGGCCGATGCCGGCACCAAGATTGTCGCGGGCATGCTCGACGTCGCTGGTTTCGCTGATCGCTACGGTCACGGCGGGATGGGACACGATGTATTTCAAACAGAATTGCGCCCAACTCTCGCAGAACTCGCGCGCCCAGCCTGGCAATTCTCTCCCGCTTACCTGCCTGAAATAGGCCCCGTTTTGAAAAGGCTGCATCGCGATGACTCCGATGCCGAGATCCATTGCTGTCGGCAACAAGCGGCTTTCGCGATGCGGCGTCATGATCGAGTAATTGATTTCGACGAAGTCGGGTTTCTCCGTCTTCATGAAGTCGATGAGCTGCTGGTCAGCATCTTGCGGCGCGTTCCACGACACGCCGATGTGCCGTACATACCCGGCCTCCTTCGCCCTGCGCGCCACCGGCCAATACCGTTCAGACATCGACATGTCGAGGTGCTGGTGGACGGTGAGAAACGCAAGTTGCGCATTCTGCATGAGGCCAGGCAGACCGGGGATGTGACCTTCGGCGAGAGGTCGTCCAAATGCGGCAAACCCCGCGGAGAAATGGACCTGGCTAATGACGTCGATGTCCAGCCATTCGGCAAGATTGAGGTAGGCGTCATGGTACGAGTCAACAAAATTGCCGCCCATTTCCACCAGCACATCGAATAGTGCGCGCGAAGTCTGCTTGGCTTCCTCGACGTCTGTGCGTGTATTGAATGGGGCCGAATTGCCGAAGCCGAGTATGCCGAGCTCGACGCCAGTCGAAGGAATCTTGCGCTTGGCCATGAGCGCGGAAGCAGCGGCGACAGGAACAGGCAATACCGAAGCTGCGAGCGCTGCCGCCGCAAGGGCATGCCCCGCAAACTGTCTACGAGTGAGCTCGTTCATGCACGGTACCTCGACACGCGCCGTTGCTGTTGGTCGTGGGCGGAACGTTCAGCCTACCGCATCTTACTATTCGGCACTTTTCCGCGCTTTTCGTTAGCCGTTCAGGACTTCGCCTGTGCAGTTCGCTGCATCATGCGCGATGAATCGCGCGTCCGCCGCGCTAACGCACGCGGCGCGGAGGAAGCAATGTCTCCTTCATGGCTTTGCACCGCAACGATCGCCGTCGCTGCGGTGATCGTTTGCGCGAACGCTGAAGCGCAGGTGCGCGTCGGCCGCGGCGCGCCATTGCCGCCGCGCGCCGAGGCGATCGTGGGCCCGGACGGCAAAGGCATGGCATTCGGCCCAGGGCTGCCGGCCAACGCCGTGGCGATTCTGGCCGCGAAAGACGGCGCTGCGCCGCCCGGCGTGACGCCGCTGCCGCACGACATCTTCACGACCAAGGATTTTTACAAGGACCGCTCGCTTTGGACGGACCCGCGGTACTTCCGCTGCAACTCTGCCGTAGGGCTCGAAGCGCAGTGGGGAGCAACGGAAGCGCCGACGATCGGTGAGCACCCGCCTGCGACGGCGGCGTGGGGGTATTGCGAGCGCGACTATCCGCGTCGGGAGATCGTGAGCCCGTATCCCTTCAAGACCGCGAAAGAACACTACGAGGCCATGCTTGCCGATGCGACCGCACGCGGCGGACCGACAGTTTACGACCAAGCCACCTTGCCGAACTGGAACGGTACGTATTCGCGCGAGAGCGGCAAGCTCGTGACTTGGTATCACGGCAACGTCGTCCAGATTCCGACTTACCTCACGCTGCTTACGCCCGAGTATCAAACTCGGTTCGTGCAGCAGATGTACCACTACGCCGTGACCAACGCGCCGCAATGGCCGGCCTCGTACTGCCAGCCCGAAGGTTTCATGCGGCGCTTCGCGCAGTATTCGGGGTTTTCGCCGTCGGTGATGATGACGCCCGATCTCGTGCAGATCCTGAACGCGACTGCGAAGAACTTCATCACGCACATCCAGATCGGGCGGCGTTTCGATGAGAGCGGCGCGACACCGCGGCTCGGGCCAGCCGTGCCGCGCTGGTACGGCGAGACGATCGGCTTCTGGGACGAGGAGGCGTTGATCACTTGGACGTCGAACATCCAGGGCTGGTTTTCGCACGGCGCCTTCGAGCACAGCAGCAAACTGCAAACCATCGAGGTTTATACGGCGCGCAAGAACGAGCGCGGCGAGCATGCAGGCATCCTGCACGAAACGATCCTCTACGATCCCGAGGCGCTCGTGGAGCCCGTGCGCATCGTGCACTCATGGAACAAGACGGGGCGGCTCAACGAAGGCAACCCCTACGTGTACATCGAGTGCCTGCAATACAACTATCCGATCGACGGGTTTACGACGCCGATCCCGCCGGGAACGACGATCGAGTACACCGTGCCCGACATTTACGGCAGGCCATGGGCGCAAATTTGGGAGCGCTATCACGAGGCAGGCATGGAGCGCCCGCAGCGCCCGGGCCTATTCGGGTTCGACTGAGGAGCGTCGAGTGAAACAAAAGCGGCGTAAGCACGTGTTGGCTTCGGCAGCCGCTGCTGTCGCGGCTGCGATCGGTATGCGAGCCACGCACGCGCATCACTCGTTCGCGATGTATGACGAGAAAAAGATCTACGTTTTCACGGGCGTCGTGACGCGCATCAGTCCCGATGCCAACCACTTGCAAATATTCTTCTCGCCGCTCGACGCGGCGCGCAAAGCCGTCGTGCGCAATTCGTCCGGTGAGCCCGTCATGTGGGCCGTCGAGCTGCGTGCCGCGAGCCAGGTGGCGCAGGATGGTGTGACGGTGGAGGCGTTTCCACCGGGCACGATCTTCAGCATCGGCTTGCATCCGCTGCGCAACGGCCGGCCCGCCGGCGGCCGCGGCAAGTCCGGGCTCTTCAAGTGCCCTCCGAGCACGCCCCCGGCGCCCGGCAAGGGTTGCGATAGCGTCGCAGGAGCGACATCGCACGGGCAGGGCGCTTTGCCGCAGCCGACGGACGAGTGGAGACCTTGAAAGCCCCGAGCTTGAATCGCTTGCTCCGGGGAACCGGAATACCGTACGTCGCGAACCGGTCACCTTAGCGGGCGAGCCGAGACAGCAGCGGGCTCCGAACGGGAGGCTCCGCCGCTCCCATGCCGGCCGCCCAATCGACGATCACGGTGATCGGCCGGTCGGTCGCTTCTTCGACGGGACTCTCGAGGAGAAATTTCGAGCCGTCGGCGGCGGCGGCATAGAGGTCGCGCGCGTCGGCCGGGTTGCCGGCGACCGATGCGCGGAACAGCGCGCGCGGGGTCCCGAACGCGATGCCGGTGCTCGTATCGATCTCGACCGCCGAGACGGCGCGGTCTGCCGAAAGATAGAAGAGCTCGTGCTGGTCGGCGCGCCATTGCGGCTGACCGCCGCCGCCGATCGAGACCTGCCGTTTCTCGCCAAGCTCGGGATACCGCTCAACGTAGACTTCGAGGGAGCCCGACTCGTCTGATGCATAGGCCACCCACCTCCCGTCGGGGGAGATGCGCGCCTGCATCTCGTTGGCCGGCGTTGCAAGCAGCGGCCGTCCGGCGCCATCGGAGGCTCGCGCGATCCACAGATCGAAACTCGCAGCCCCGTCGATACGCGTGTAGACAAACTCGGCACCGTCCGGCGACCAATCGCCGAGGAGCTTGATCGCATCGTCGCTGACCAATAGCCGCGGCGGTTCCGCGCTGTCGATCCTGCGCACGAGGAGGTCGAAGCCATCGCGAGCCGTGAAGGCGATACGGCTGCCGTCGGGCGACCAAAGCGGCGCTATTGCGTCGGTCTCGAGCCGCGCGACCTCGGCTCTCGTCAGGTGCGCGAGCCAGAGCCCGGGATTGTTCGTCACCGCGCTCGTGGCGATGAGACGGGACTGGTCCGGAGAGATTCGCGGATTGAACAGTGTGGTCGGTAGCGGCAGCGTGCCGACGTTCTGTCCTGCCCGGTCGAACCACGCGAGATTCTGCTTCCTGACGCCGTGTTGAAAGGCCAGCAGCTCGCCGGCCGTCGACACGACGTTGTCTGCGCCGAGCAACGGGGGCGAGACGTCGCGAGCGACGACGCTCGCCCGACCGGTCAGCTCCAGACGTTCGGCGTCGATCTCCGCCGCGATCAACATGTTGTTCTCTACGTACAGGACGTGCCGAGGAGCGGCGAACGTGGCCGCCGAATCGCCGGCCAGGAGTCGAAAGCTTTCGCGCGTGTCGAGATTGCCGACGTAGGCCCCGCTGCGCGCGGGATCGAGACTCACGATCTGGTACAGAAAGCGCCGCCCGTCGGGCAGAAACTGCGGCCAGGCAAACGCGATGTCGCGCGCGTCTCGGTCGAGCTTTGCGACCGCCTCGACGCGCCCGTCGCCGCTCGCGGGAACTGCGTACAGGCCGCTCGGCCACAGCGCGAACAGGATCGTGTCGTCAGGTGCCCATGTGCCGCCGGCGACCACGACGTCGACGGCAGCCACGTCTACTACCGCGCGGCTCGCGATGTCGACCGTCAGCAGCTTGCCGTTCGCAAAAAAACCTATACGGTGCGAGTCGGGCGACCAAAACGGCTTCGATGCGTCGTCGGTTTCGGGGAGCCGCTCGAGCGCGCTCGACTGCAGTGAACGCACCCACAACGCGTTCTTGCCGGCCAGGTCGTCGCGTGCGACGAAGGCGAGATAACGGCCGTCCGGCGACAGCACGCCGCCGGACGCGATGCTCGCGGTGGGCGGCGATGGCTGCGATAACCATATCGACCGCGCGGCGCCGTCGAGCGAGGGGGCCGGCCACCCTAGGAGTGCGGTGAGCGCGATGACGACTACGCAGGCGGCTGCGCCTGCCGCGACCCATGCCAAACGGGCCGGCTTGCGCGGCG
The DNA here is from genome assembly GCA_963714705.1 of uncultured Gammaproteobacteria bacterium. Taxonomy (GTDB): domain Bacteria; phylum Pseudomonadota; class Gammaproteobacteria; order Steroidobacterales; family Rariloculaceae; genus FEN-1219. The sequence goes on along the minus strand of CAVQPJ010000006.1, from coordinate 399,377 downwards.
AGGGCGATGGAGCCGCGCTCGGTGCGGTGGTCGGCGGCGGATCCGGTTCGCTAGTAGGTGGTTCGACACTGCGCTCGGCTTCGTCGGTTCGCACGGCGCCGATGAAACGGTAGCCGCGTCGTGGCACGGTTTCGATGTACTTCGGATGCGCCCGCTCATCGGCGAGCGCGCGACGCACGACGGAAATTGCATGCGTCAAGCTGTCGTCGGTAACGACGACGTCCGACCAGATCGCGTCGATGAGCTCGTTCTTTTGGACCAGGCGCTCGCGGTGCTGGATCAAGTAGACGAGCGCATCGAATGCTCGGGAAGGCAGCGCCGTGGCGGCGTCGCCGCGCAGGAGCTTTCGCGCAGCGACGTCGAGCGTGAACTCGTCGAACCAGTAGGCGCGGGCAGGCGTCGTAGGAGCGGCGATCTCTCGGCGTGCGGTTGCCATGCGGCGTTCTTGGTTTTTCCGGAGTTTTCCGCAGTTTTTCGGGACTTCGGTTCCGGTCTAGCGTACGAATTCCGCTGGTGGCCGGCAACCAGCCGGCCGGCGCTGTGCTGCGCCTGTCAAATGGCGGCTCTCGGGGGTGTGTGGATGCGCAAAGTCGTGGGACTAGGCCGCTTCGCGGTGGCGTGGGCGGCCGTTGCGGCCGCGTCGGTAGGTGCCCAGCCAGGCTCGCCAAACGTGCCCGTCGACGCCGACGACATCGGCGGCGTCGTCACAGGCCCGAACGGCCCGGAGGCCGGGGTCTGGGTCATCGCCGAAACGGACGAGCTCCCGACGAAATTTCGCAAAATAGTCGTAACCGACGAGCAAGGTCGTTATGTGCTTCCCGATCTGCCGGCGGCCAACTACGTCTTGTGGGTGCGCGGGTACGGGCTCGTCGATTCGCCGCGGGTGCGCTCGGCGCCCGGGCGGGTCGTTGCATTGCCGGCCGTCATCGCGCCCAACGCGCGCGCCGCCGCGCAGGTCTATCCCGCGAACTACTGGTACTCGCTGATCGAGCTGCCGGGCGTCGAGCAGTTCCCGGGCACTGGCGCGAACGGCAACGGCATCGAGGCAGGAGTGCTGACGCAGCACCATTGGATCAATTCGATCAAGACCGGTTGCAACGTCTGCCACCAGCTCGGCAATCTCGCGACACGCGAGTTTCCGCCGGGCCTGGGCACGTTCGAGTCGTCGTACGACGCGTGGGACCACCGTACCCAGGTCGGGCAGGACGGCACGTCGATGATCGGCGCGATCAACGGACTCGGACGCCGACCCGCACTGACGATGTACGCGGACTGGACGGACCGGATCGCGGCCGGCGAGGTGCCGCCGGTGCCGCCGCGCCCGCAGGGCGTAGAACGCAACCTCGTGCTGACGATGTGGGAGTGGGGCGGGCCCGCGACGTTCGCCCACGACGAGCTGTCGACCGACAAGCGCAACCCACGTGCGAATGCCAACGGCCCGATCTACGGCGTCGATTGGGGCAACGACGGTTTCCTGACTCTCGATCCGAACACCCATACGGCGACGGAAGTGCGGATTCCCGTCGTCGACCCGACGACTCCGCCGGGCAAACCCCAAGTGATGCCGCGGCCATCGCCGTACTGGGGCAGCGAGCCGTACTGGTACGACCCTGCCATCACGAATCATGCGGCGATGGATAGCAAAGGGCGCATTTGGATGTCGTCGCGCTTTCGGCGGCCCGAAAATCAGCCGGACTTCTGCCGCAACCATCCGTCCGCCGCGCTTTCGCCTCAAGAGTCGAGCTTCCGGCAGGTGCAGTACTACGACCCCAAGACGAAGGCGTTTCATCCGGTCAACATCTGCTTCGACACGCACCACGTGCAGTTCGCGTCCGATGCCGATGAGACGCTCTATGGCAACGGCGTGTTCAGCGGAGCGATCGGCTGGATCAACACCCGAATCCTCGACGAGACCGGCGACGAAGGCGCGGCCCAAGGTTGGTGCCTGCCGTACTACGACATCGACGGCAACGGCAAGATCGAGGCCGGCGTGGACCGCTACGTGTTCGAGCACCTCGGGCGGCCGAGCGGCCAGCTCGCCGGCATGCGAATTCCTGCCGGCGTCATCTACAGCGTGATCGCGCATCCAACCGATGGCACGGTCTGGGGCGCCGTCCCTGGCCCGATGCCGGGACGCATTATCCGGATCGATCCCAAGACCTGCGTCTCCGAGGTCTACGAGCCCCCGTTCAACAATCCCGAGGTCAACGTCAACGGCTACACGCCGCGCGGCATCGACGTCGATACCTACGGTGTGATCTGGACGGCGCTGGCCGGCAGCGGCCATCTCGCCAGCTTCGATCGCCGCAAGTGCAGGGTGTTGACCGGGCCCGCCGCGACCACGGCGCAGCACTGTCCGGAAGGGTGGACGCTCTATCGCACGCCGGGCCCGAGCTTCAAGGGCGCGACCGATGCGATTCCCGTCGACATGCACTATTACAATTTCGTCGATAAGTTCAACACGCTGGGGCTCGGCCCCAACGTACCGCTCGCGAACGGCACGAATTCCGACTCGCTGCTTGCGTTGCTGCCCGACGGACGCTGGGTCGTGCTACGCGTGCCGTATCCGCTCGGATTTTTCTCGCGCGGGATGGACGGCCGCATCGACGATCCAAACGGCGGCTGGAAGGGCCGCGCGCTCTATGCCGACTACGGCCAGAACGCGGTCTGGCACATCGAGGGCGGGAAAGGGACGCGTAGCTCGCTGATCAAGTTCCAACTGCGTCCCGATCCGCTTGCCAAATAATCGTATGGCCGAGTGTTCATCCGGCGCGGTGCGCTTCGCCGCTGCGTTGCTGTGCTTCGTGGCGGCTGGTGCGGCGCACGCACAACGCGATCTCACGGGCCATTGGAGTCAACGATTCCACGAGGATCTGCCCGAACGAGGAGCGGGCCCCGAGATTGGCGATTACACGGGCATGCCGGTCAATGACGCCGCACGTCTGCGCGCCGACTCGTGGGATGCGGCGAAGTGGACGATGCCGGAGCGTCAATGCGAGCCGCACCCGGCCGACTACGGGCCACGCGGTCCGGCGGCGTTGCGCATCGGCAGTACCGTCGACCCGATCTCGCAGGACGTGATCTCCTGGGACATCACCGTCATGTGGATGCTGCCGCACCGCAAGATCTACATGGACGGCCGCTCCCACCCATCGCCGAATACCCAATACAGCTGGCAAGGATTTTCGACGGGCGAATGGGAAGGAGACATGCTCAAGGTGACGACGACGCACTTGAAGGAAGGCTGGGTGCGGCGCAACGGTTTGCCGCGCAGCGACAAAGCGACGCTCATCGAGTACTTCATTCGCAACGAGAACTACTTGACGCTCGTCACCGTCGTCACGGATCCCGTTTATCTGACGGAGCCGCTCGTGCGCACCTCCGACTGGGTACTCGACACCGGTCTACAGTTGAGCCCGTTCTCGTGCATTCCGGCAATCGAGATCGAGCGACCGCGCGGCACCGTGCCGCATCACTTGCCGGGCACGAACTCGTTTCTCGAGGAATATTCGGAACGCCATGGGTTGCCGTTCGAGGCGTCACGCGGCGGCGCGCAGACGATGTACCCCGAGTACGCCCTCCGGCTCCAGCGCGCCGTCGAAGGTGCAACGCGGTGAGTCGCAGGTCCCAAGCCGTCCGTTCGAGAGCCTTCGCCACACTGTTGGCTTTCGCGGCCGCCAAGCCCGTGTTCGCGCAAGGCGAGCTCGAGGTTCTGCCGGCGCAAGGGGCCGTCTTCATGATCGCGGGCCCGGGCGGCAACACGACCGTGCAGATCGGGCACGAGGCCGTCGTGGTCGTCGATACGCAGACCGCGGCGGTCAGCGACGAGCTGCTCGCTGAGATCGCGAAGCTCAGTTCCAAACCGATCCGCCACATCATCAACACCAGCGCCGACGCCGAGCACACGGGCGGCAACGAGGCGGTATCACGCGCGGGCACGTACGTGCGCCTCATCGACACGTTCGACCCGCGCGGCCAGCGCAGCGAGGCCGGTATCGTCGCGCACGTCAACGTGCTCGCGCGCATGAGCTCGCCGACGGGGACCGAGGCGCCGGCTGCGGCCTGGCCTAGCGACACATACTTCACCGAGGAGTGGGCACTGTTCGTCAACGGCGAAGCCCTGCAGCTCATTCACGTTCCGGACGCGCACAGCGACGGTGACACGATCGTGTTTTTTCGCCGCTCGGATGTGATCAGCACTGGCGACATCTACAGCACGTCGCGCTATCCGCGTTTCGACGCGGAGCAGGGCGGCAGCGTCGCCGGAGTCATCGAAGGCTTGAATCGGATCCTCGATCTCGCGATTCCCGGCGAAAACCAGGAAGGGGGCACCGTAGTGATCCCCGGCCACGGGCGGCTCAGCGACGAGACTGAAGTCGCGAACTACCGGGACATGGTGACGATCGTCCGCGACCGCGTCGCCGCGATGATCCGCGGCGGCATGACGCTTCAGCAGGTGCAGGCAGCACGGCCGACGAGCGATTACGACGGAATCTACGACGAGGCGAACGGGTGGACCGCCGCGATGTTCGTCGCCGCCGTGTACCGCGATCTCGAGGGAGGGAGCCGATGAAGTGCGACCCACGCGGTGCGAGCGGGCCTTCCGCGTTCGCCGTGCTGCTCGCGGTAGCAAGCACTGCAGCCAACGTATCGGCATACGCCCAGCCACCGCCCGGACCACCGGATACGCGCACGCCGCGCGAACGAGCGCCGATCGACATGACCGGGCAATGGGTAGCGGTGGTCAACGAGGATTGGCGTTGGCGCATGGTGACGCCGCCCGTTGGCGACACGGCGAGCCTGCCGCTCAATGAGCGTGGCCGCGCCGCGGCAGCGGCATGGGATCTCGAGCGCGACAAGGCCGAGGGCAACCTCTGCAGGGCGTTTGCCGGGCCAGGGCTCATGCGCCAACCCACGCGCATCCGGATCGACTGGGAGGATGCCGACACTTTGCGGCTCGAGTTCGACGCGGGTCGGCAGGTGCGACTTTTCGAGTTCGCGCCTCTGCCGTCCGCCGAGCGCTCGCTGCAGGGTTACTCCGCAGCACAGTGGTTTCGTCAGACGCAGTCGCGCGGCGTGTTCGGCCAGCGCACACCGCCGGAAGGCGGATCGCTCGTCGTGCGCACGACGCAGCTCGCGGGCGGGTATCTGCGACCGAACGGCGTGCCATTCAGCGAGCGCGCGACGGTCAAGGAATTCTTCAGCACCTTCACGCTACCCGGCGACGCGGGCGCGTGGCTCGTCGTGACGACAGTCGTCACCGATTCCGAGTATTTGACGACGGAGCTCGTCATCAGCACGCAGTTCAAGAAGGAAACGAGCCGAGGCGCGTGGAATCCGCGGCCGTGTGAGATCGCACCGCCGCTGCGGGGCCCGGCGCCGACTCCCGAGAACCCGTTTGCTGCGGCGGCCTTGCGGCCTTAGCAAGAACCCAACAAGAGCGGACTTGAAACGCGCACCCCTGAAGGGGTCGCGGCGAAGCCGGCGACCGCTTACGGGGTGCTCGGCTCCGGATTGGGCTCATAGACCGGCGTGGTGCCCGTGAATAGAGGCTTGTCGTCGCCGTCCTTGATGGACGTGGCAATGGCGATCGCCGGAAAGTTACGCGCCGGCGCAGCCGTCACTTTGACGTAGTCGCCGGCTTTCAGCGAATCGCGTTTCCACCCTCTGCGCATCAACGTGTTCGGGCTCGGCAACTCGAGGTTCCAGTTCAGGAGTTCTCCATTCGCGTCTTTCACGTCGACATAGAGCCGCGCATGCGGGCTCTTCCATTCGAGTCTCGTGACAGTGCCCTCGACGGCCACTTCGGAACGCAGATCGAATTCCGATTGCGAATGGTGCGCCAGCGCGGCAGGCGGCGTACCGAGACCGACGCCGGCGAGGACGGCCAGGTACGGCAGCAGCTTGTTGCTCACAGTGCGCATCGTCATTCCTTCACTCCGGGGCTGTGCTCGCCGCCACCCAGTCGCCAAGCCTATTGGTACAGCTTCACGTCCTGCTCATCGTCGAGACAGATCTCCTCGAGCATGCCTGTGTCGGCCTGCGCGGCCATCTCGACCGTGACGGACCAAGGCCGCGTGTAGGCCTTCGGATCGTCCACGGCGATCTCGACCTCCATGATGCCAAAGCTCTTTCGCGTGAGCCGTTCTGTGACTCGGGCGGATTCAGTCACCGGGCTGCCCTGAATGTCGAGCCACATGTCGTCACGAATTCCGTTCGTTTGCACCACCAGAGTGTCTCCTTCCCAGCGGCCAACAGAGTAGCCGTTCCAAGTTGGATTCGGATCCTCAGGCGGCGGGCGGCCGTCGAGGTAGATCTCCCGGTAGGCCGCATTGAATTCGTGAAGGACGACGATCAGGTCCGGCGTCTGCACGATCTTCATGTATTGCGGCAGCGTCCACGCGCGTGGGAAGTTCGGCGGCATGCAATAGGTGTGTGGGTCTTCGCGCCCGCCGTTGGCGCGCCGCTCGACCATTTGCTCTTTGGACCATTCGGTGTAAGGAAGGCCGTCGGGCATCTTGATGCCGAGATTGATCTGCTCACGCGCCATGCGCTCTTCCTGGATGCAATCGGCTTCCTTGCAGTAGTCCCTGGCGGGCACGTTCGCAAACCACATGCCCGACAGATCTGGCTTGCCATCGGCCGTGCGCGGCACCGGGGCGGCGAGATCGGGCGCGCCGCTCGCCGTGCGGGGTATTCCGGGCGTCGGATAGTCGAGCCACTGGGCGAGGACGCCGCCGGGACTCGCCGTCAACGCGGCGAGGACGAGCGCCAGGCGAGCTACCGGCGCGACCCTGTCGATCATCGCGAGCACCCTTCAGGTCGATGACACCCAAAACAAGTGTAGTCCATGGCGAGCGATGCGCCTGGCCGAAAACGTCACCGTAGGGGCGAAGCATGCCCACCACCACGACCGAGATCGCTGCCCGACACACGTTAGCTGTGCGCGGAGATCTCGGCCGTCGTGTTGGCAACCGGGGTGCCGGGCCGTTCGGCTTGCTGAATCTACTCGGCCAGCGTTACGGCGGCGTTTTCGAAGAGATTGATGCCGTCATCCCCGCGCAAGAGCGCGAGGAGTTCATGAGCCGCTACCGCGCCGCAGCCGGTTTCGCCAAGGAACCGGCTGAACGCGGCGCCGCCAATGATTGCTCCGGCGCTGAAGTGGCCGCCCGTAGACGGCGCTCGTCTCAAGGCAGTGCGCGAGCACCTACCTGCCAGTCCGCGTCCCTGCAGATCCCGCAATTGTCGCCGGCGAAATAGCCGCGGCCTGCTGCGCTCGTGTCGCCCTGGAGCTGCCACTTGAGCCACGCGACCGCGACGACGCCGAAAGGCCCGCCGTTGTCCTGGTTGTAGGTTCCGCCGTGACCGACCGAGGGATGCACGCCGTAGAAGACCGGAATCCGAGCCGGCATGACTTCGAAGTCGCGCTTGCCGTTGGCATACGCAATGTCCGATTCGCCGCCCGTCACGATGATCACGGAGCCGTGGATGCCGGCGTAGATCTTGGCGTTGCCTTCGTCCTCGAACAGGCCGCTGTTCCAGATGCCGACGGTCGTCACGCGCGGATCGTTCGAGGCGCCGTAGGACATCAAGCCGCCACAGGACATGCCCATCGCCGCCACGCGGCCGACGTCCACCTTATCGAAGAAGCGACTGCTACGGTCCTTGCTCTCGGCCTCGAGCCAGTCCAGTGCGGCGACGAGCGCCGTGCCATTGACCATGCTGGCTCGATTGGCAGGCGGACCCGCGCCGCCGGGCGGAGGGCCACCGGCGCCCGGAGCCGGGCCGTTCGGACCGCCGGCTGGCCGGGCCACCGGCGGGCCGTCGGCAATGACGACGAAGCCGTGCGAGGCGATCTCGCTCAAGTACTCGGGGAACATGAGTCCGTTCTTCGCGCAACCGCCTTCGCCCCAAACGAGCACGGGGTGCTTGGTTCTAGAGAGCTCGCTCGGCCGGTAGATCGTGTGGGTCGCGAGCTCGGGATCGTGCTCGACGACGACCGCATAACGGCCTGTCGGCGCCTTGCCGGTCTGTGGCACGTCGACCGTCGTGAGCTTCGTGATCGTGCTGGCTGTTTCCGTCTGTGCCGGTGCCGTGGTGGCCACCGCGAGGCACCCCGACGCAAGCAGCAAGCTCAGCGATTGCGCGACGGTTTTGCAACGACTTGGTGATTTCATTTTGCAACTCCCCCAGGTTTATCGATCAGGATACACCGGGCTCGTGAGCGTGCGCGCCACGAGCCATTCATAAAGACGATCCGTCCAGGCATCGACGGGTTGGCCGCGTTTCGTCATCCCAAAGCCCGCGGTGACGCCGTCGTAGACGTGGATCTCCGCGGGCTTGCCGGCGGCCTTCCACGCCGCGAATAGTGCGAGGCAACCGTTCGTCACGTTGAAGTGAGTCGCGCCCACGGCGATGAAGAGCGGCGGCGCTTGCTCGGGCACATTCACGTCTTGCAGCGACGGCCCATACAAGGAGACGAGGAAATCCGGCGAAGCGTTAGGCCTTGCTGCGAGCGCCGTGCCGACCGCGACGCCGCCGCCGGCCGAGAAACCGATGATGCCGACTCGGTCGGGATCGATGTGCCAATCGCTGGCCCTTTGGCGGATGAGCAACAATGCCGCTTGCGCGTCGGCGACGGCGAGCTCGAGCACCTCGCCGAGCGCTGCGTCGTCGGGCGCGGGATTTGCATTGGCGTTGACGATGACGAGCTCTTGGCGCGGCCCAGCACCCGGTGGCGGCATGCCGGGCAACGGGCCGCGCGGCGCCGACGGGTCCTGCTGCAGCGTGCGGTACTTGAGCACGAAGCCGGCGATGCCGCGCTCGTTCAGCCACTCGGCGACCTTGACCCCTTCGTTGTCGAAACCGAGCACGCGCAGCGCGCCGCCCGGCGCAATCACCGCGGCGGCGCCCGTCGCTACACTCGAGTCCGGCAGAAACACCGTCAGCGTCGGATCGCTGACGTTCGCGATCACGCGATCGCCCGACGGCGAGCTCGTGACCGATTCCGGAATCGACCAATGCTCCGAGCCCGGCGCTCCGTCCGGCCAGAGACGGATTTCCGTTTGCGCCCGCACCGGCGCGACCGAGGAGAGCGCAATGCCGGCGCAGAGGACGAAGTCGCAGCGGCGCATTTTCATTGCTTCTTCTCGGCGGCGCGCGCGGAGACGCGATCGAAGAAATCGAAGATCGCGGGCCAGACCATCGGCACCATACTGCCATGGTTGCCGTCGACCTCGAGGTAGTCGAAGTCGAATGGGCCCGCGCGCATGAACTCGGCCAACGCGCGGCTGCCGGCGAGCGACGGCGCGGCGCCCGTGCCTTCCGTGACGAAGATCGGCAGAGCGCGGATCCGGTCGAAGGGATAAGTCTCCTTATCTATGAAGGGCCCGGACATCGGTGCGACGGCGCGCCAGCGCTCCGGATAGCGCGCGGCGAGATGCCAGGCGCCGCCGCTGCCCATCGAATGTCCGGCGAGAAAGGTTCGCGACCGATCCGCGCCGTACTCTTCGGTCACGAGCTCGAGCGCGGTGATGACGTCGAGCTCGCTCAAGTCGAGCTCGCGCCGGCGCTCCGGCGTGACGGCTGCACGCTGCGTGGCAGCCGCAGCCGATTCGCCGAACACCGCCGGCAATCGCAGCGGATTGCCGTACGCGCCGAGCGGGCTGAAGCCGAGCGGCGAGACGACGATGTAGCCGTGTTTTTCGGCGAGCTGCCCGAGTAGACCGCCGGCCATGTCGAGATACGTGCTTTCGTTCGCCCCGGCACCGTGGAGGAACAGCAGGATCGGTAGCGAGCGTTTGCCGTCCCACGTCGTCGGCACGTAGATCCGGTACGGCATCCGCTGGCCGGTAGCCGCGAACAGATACTCGCGATGCTGATCGCCCGTCGCGGGCGCGGTTTGGGCCGCAGCGCTACCTGCGACGCCGAGCCACACCGCGGTCAAGAAGATGAAGCGCCGATGCATCGATAGTCCCCTTTACGTTCGGCGTCGAGTCATTCGATATAGCAGCACGATCAGTCCGAGCGTCAAGAGATCCGCGACCGCCACCATGTAGAAGCCCGCTGCGAACGAGCCCGTCGTGTCGCGCAGGATGCCGAGCATCTGCGGGCCGAAATACCCGAACAGCCCTGCGCCGAGACTCACGATGCCCATCGCGTTGCCCGCTTCGTGGCGCGGCATCAAGCTGCCGGCCAGCCCATAGAGCTGGTTCGCGGCGGAGAAGCCGAAACCGATGACGACAGCCGTGGCAATTCGAAACACGAGCTCGTGCTCGATCGTCAAAGATGCCGACGCGAGCACGAGGATGGCGACAATCCCGCCGAGCACGAAGAGCTTGTCGAAGCGGTCGGCGAGCACGCCGATGACTAGATTCAGCGCAATCGCGGCGATGTATCCCGTGCTGATGATGAGGCCGGCGGCCGCCGCGTTTAGGCCGTAAACGGTAGCGGCGACGCTCGGCACGAAGTAGGTGATCGTGAACTGGCCGAAACCGCCGAGCCCCACGACCAGCGCGAGCAGCCAGACCACGGGCGAGCGGAACGCGCTGCGTGGTGTCGCGCCGTGCGCGCTGGATGAAGCGACGGGTGCTGCATCGGGCTCTGCCGTCACGCGATAGAACAGCCAGAACACGACGGCGCCGAGCAGCGCCATCGACGCGTAGCCCAAGATCGCGCTGCGCCACCCGACCTCGCCGACGAGCATGCCGCCGAGCGGCGCGCCGACGACGGACGCCATCGCCGAGGTCGCGCCGAGCACGCCCATGGTTCGGCCGCGCAGCTTGGGCGGCGCCGTCATCGCCACGGCGATGAGCACGCTGACGAAGGCGAAGCGATAACCGAAGATCGTCAAGCCTCGGAACGCAACTGCCGACTCGAAATTCCACGCGCGGCCGAGCAACACGCTGCCGATCGCGACACCGACGAGCCCCGCCGCGAGCACGCGCTTCTCGCCAAAACGCTTGGCGGTCAAGCCCGCAGGCACGCTGAGCAGCATCGCAAGCAAGCCATAGATGCCGGTGAAGAATCCAAGCTGCGTGAAGCTCATGCCGACGTCGGCCTGGATCGACGGCAAGAGCGGCGAGAAGCCGAGATTCGACAGTTGCAGCGAGAACATGGCGATCAGCGTCACGCCGAAGGGTAGTAGCCAGGCCGGGCGCGACGCGTGCGAGATTACCGTCGTCATTCGAGCACCCGCTCGTCGAGGAAGTGGCCCACGGCCCGCCGTGCCGCCGCTGGGTCCCAAGCGCGCGCGTCGACGACGTCCGCCGCGACGGGTAACACGGGAATGCCGGCCTCCTCGAGCGCGCGCTCGATGAAGAGCCGGCCGGTCGCGGAAGGCTTCATGCTCTTCGGGCGCAGCACGAGCGCCGCATCGATGCGATGCTCGCGCGCCTGCGCGACGATCCACTCGGCCGCCCACGGCGGGTGGTGCAGAAATTCGTTGAAGCTCGCCGTGCGGCTTGCGAGTGCGGCGAGCGGGTCGTCGAGCCCGTAGCGGATGTAGCCGTCGGGACCGAACGCGAGGTACATCGACCAAACGAAGACGGCGCCGTGCGAGTCTTCGAATGCTGTATAGAAATCCGTGTCGTGCCACAGCCCTGCGCCGACCCACATGAGCCGCGTGTTCTCGCCGGGGTAAGCCGCGATGCCTGCGTCGACGCGATCTCGAACCTCGTCATGAAAATGCTGCGCATGCGACAGCGCCCAGTCGGTTCCACGAACCCACTGCGTCGCCATGACGTTCGCGATCTGCTCGGTCATGCGCACGGGCGTCGCGGGTGCGGCTGCGATCAGCTGCCGCGACGCGTCGAAAATCTCTTCTTGCCGATTGACGCGCTCGAGACGCTCGCGCAGCGCTGCGCGGTCGAGGCGCCGTTCGCTGATCGACTCGAGCCGTTCGATGAGGCGTTCGAGCGTTGCAGCGACGAACTCAAGCCGATGCGGCTCGATGAGCTCGCGCCAGCGACGCCGCGTCAGCTCCCACCAGCGCGGCGGCAGCTCGCTCGCGCCGGGGTTGTCGATCTCGAACAGCTCGGCGTCGAAGGCTTCAGCCCAGAGCGAGAAGACGCGATGAATGCAATCGCAGGTCAGTCGTGCACAAAGGAGGCGCGGTTTTGGCAGCCCGCCCCACGGAGCCTCGCCGGCTTTGGCGTGGCGCGTCGTGGCGAGCCCGAGGCTGCAATAGCGGCAAAGCTGATCCGGAACTCCGTCGGCCGTCATCGCATCGAGAAACGCTGGCGCTTGGCGCTTTGCGGCTACGAGCGACGCCCACCACTGATTGCTGACGGCCGGAATCTCGAGCAAATCGAAGAGCTCAAACGGCACATCGGCTTGAATGAGCGCGTACGGCCGGCGCTCGTCGAAGACGCGCCGGCGAAGCTCGCCGAACCACTGCTTCTGAAACGATGCTGCCGCGAGCGTCGACTGAAGCTGCTTCTCAGCCACAGCGGGCCTCCGGGCGCGCCGCCGCGGCACGAAGCAGAGTCCGGATGCGCTCCCGGTCCGCGGCCGTCGCGCCGATAGCGGGATCGCCGGCGAGCACCGCGTGCGGAATCGAGCGCTGCGCGAGCAGCTCACGGACTCGCGGGTAGTCCCAGCCGAAGCTCGCGTCGTCGGGCGGCAGCGAGATAATGACGGCGGCGACCGTGCCGAGCGCGGCGTCGAGCTTGCTCATCAGCGTGCTGACCGGAAGGCGCGCGTCGATCGACTCGCGCCGATAATGCTCTGCGAGTGCAGCGAACGGGTCGCCCGCGGCTTCGACGTCAGCACGCAAGCCGCCGCTGCCGAACGGGCTCAGCTCCGCGACGACGACGGCGCCCTCGGCTTCGATCGCTGCGTGCAGCGCCGTCGAATCGACGGGCGCGCCGGCGAGCAGCACCTTCGGTCCGTCGAGCGTCGGCCGATCGGCGAGTGAGTCCGCTGCGGCTTCAGCGAGCGCGACGTAGCGTTCCGGCTCGAGCTGCCAGAAAGCGGCGAGCAGCGGCAATGCGTCGACGCCTGCGATGCGCGGCGCAGCGGTGCGCAGCGCATTGAGGCGCCTCGCCGCGGCGCGCGCCCGATTGGCACTCGCGATCTTTTTGCGCAGGTCATCCTGCGCTGGTTGCCGGCCTGCAAGGCTCGCGAGCCGCTCTGACAACGCGCGTGCTCTCTCGGTGTTGTAGGCCTGCGCATCGGCGCCGTCCGTATGCAGCATGTCGAAGAGCAATATGGGCGGCAGCGTCGCGATATCGCCGCGGCGCACCAGCTCGCGCAGATACAGAAAGCACTTGTAGTCCGGATCCGAGGTTCGCGGCAGCACGACGGCCGCAACATCGGTCAGCCGCCCGGCGAGTGCCGCCTCGACGAGCTGCCTAAGGCGGTTCGGAAAGAGGTCGGTCTCGAGCACTCGGTCCGCGGCCGGCGTCGGCGCGCCGCTTCCTCGAGCGACGACCGGCGAGAAGCCCGCGGCACGAACGAGCTCGACCGGAACCGATGGCCACGAGATCACGACCGTGCCGCCGTCCCGTGCCGCATCTCTGCCGAGCACGGCGAACGGCTCGTCGAATGCGGCGCGGAGCTCGTCAACGGCACTCGCTCCGGTGGGACGCATCAAATATTCCCGGCCCCGCGCAGTCGCTCGAGCGTGTCCGCGCCGTAGCCGAGCCAGTCGCCGTACACGAGCTCGTTGTCCTGGCCGACTGCGGGTGCAGGCCGCGGCGCGCCGGCGGCGGTGCCGGAAAACCGGATCGGCAGCCCCGGGCCTATCAGGTCGGCGACACGCCCGAGCGTGGGATGCTCGAGTGCCACGGTCTCGCCGCGCGCGAGCACGCGCGGATCGCGCACGGCATCGGCGGGCGTGCGGACCGGCGCCGCGGGCACGCCGTGGAGCTCGAACAGCGGCACGAGCTCGGCCGTCGACTGGCTGCGCGTGAAAGCCTCGATGTAACCGTTGATGGCGTCCTTATTGGCGACCCGCGCGTCGCGCGTAGAGAAGCGCGGATCGCGCCCGAGCTCTGGCCGGCCAATGGCCACGAAGACGCCGCGCGCGAACTGATCCGTCGGCGCGCAGATGGCGAGATAGCCGTCGGCCGACTCGAAGACGCCGAACGGTGTCAGCCGCGGCACCATGCGGCCCGTGCGCTGCGGTACCCCGCAGGTTTCGAGCAAGTCGAAGGGCTCCGCTGCGACCAGCGACGTCAACGCGCCGAGCATCGAGACGTCGACATGCCGGCCGAGACCAGTGGCATCACGCTGCCGAAGCGCCGCCAAGATTCCGACGACGGCGAAGACCGGTGCGCACAAGTCCGCGACGGGGACGCCGACACGCACGGGCGGCTCCGCCGGTGTGCCCGAGGTCATCATGAGGCCGCTCAGCGCCTGGATGATGCTGTCCATCGCCTTGCCGGAACCCGTCGTCGCGTGATCGGCGCCGTAACCGGAGATCGAGCAATAGACGATGCGCGGGTTCTGCGCCCGCGCGAATTCGTACCCGACGCCGAGCCGATCGAGCGTACCGGGGGTGAAGTTCTCGACGACGACGTCAGCCTGGCGCACGAGGTCCGCGAACACGTCGCGCGAGCCGGGCTGCTTCAGATTCAGGGTCACGGCGTACTTGCCGCGCAGGCGGTTCAAAGCCGCGACCGAGACGTCGTCGGGCGCCGAGCGGCCGAGCGACACGCCGTTTCGCCCGATGAAGGGTGCGTTCTCGCGGCAGTGATCGGGCGATGCGGGGTTTTCGATCTTGATGACACGCGCGCCCAAGCCCGCCAGCAGGAAGGTTGCGAACGGTCCTGCCAAAGCCAGCGTTAGGTCGAGCACGGTCAACCCGGCCAACGGGCCTGTCTCGTGGTCTTGGTCGGGTGTGCGGTTCATGCGTGCGGTGACCGCAGTCTACTGACCGGCAACCCCAGCGGCTAAGACTTCGTAGCGCGGCGCGTTAGACGTGGCGCGTCTTTGGAGGGGCTGCAGGAGCGGCACGCCAGGTCGACGAGCTCGCGCACAAGCCTCGAGTTGTTACCGCTCTTCCAGGCGACGAGCACCGACACCGTCGGCACGGGATCGCAGTCGAGCGGCCGGAACGTCACGCCGGGCGGCAACAACGCGCTGATCGAATCGGGCAGCAATGCAAAGCCGAGCCCCTCCTGCACGAGCTTGAGATGGCCGAGCACGTTGTCGGCACGCGAGACGGCATGCATCCGAATTCTCGCCTCGCGATAAAGACTCGCCGCCGCGTCGTGTAGCGCCGGCGACAACCGGCGTTCCATCGTGATGCACGGTAGATCGTCGAGACTCTTGACCGGAATGACCTTGCGTCGAGCGAGGGCATGATGCGAGGGCAGCACGATGACGAGTTGCTCGCGCAGCAGCTCGACGCCCTCGAGCCCCTCTGCTTCGAGCGGCCCCCGCACGAAAGCGACGTCGAGGACGCCGGACTGAAGGCCGGCGATCGGCTCGACGGCGTACTTGCTGTGCAGGACCAGGCGCAAGTCCGGCATGTGCTCCGCGACGAGAGGCCGCAGCGCGGGCAGTATGCGCACGTCGGCCGACGGAAACGTGCCGACCGAAAGCTCGCCCGCGCGTCCCTCGGCAGCCTGCTTCGCAAGCCGCCCGGCATGCTCGACGCGGGCGACAATATCCTTCGCCTGCTGCAGGAAGATGCGTCCTGCGTTGGTCAGCGCGACGTGCTGTCGGCTCCGGTCGAGCAGCTTCACTCCGACCGATTTCTCGAGCTGACGGATCTGCTGGCTCAGCGAGGGTTGGGCCGTGCGAAGGCGCGCGGCCGCGCGTGTGAAGCTGAGCTCCTCGGCGACTGCAACGAAATAGCGCAGATGTCTGAGTTCCACGGGTCTTATTAAAGGTGTGTGTCGCCCGCCGTCAGACTACAACAACGCTGGGGTCTTGCGCGGCGCTCGGGAGTCGGGGATTCTCGTCGGCCGAAAAAGCTCGACTCAGTGAAGTGTAGATGGCTGACTTGCCCGTACTCATCGCCGGTGGCGGAATCGGCGGACTCAGTGTCGCGCTCACCTTGCAGCAGATCGGCGTGCCGTGTCTGGTGCTCGAATCCGTTGCGGCTCTGAAGCCGCTCGGCGTCGGCATCAACCTTCAGCCGAACGCCGTGCGCGAGCTGTATGAGCTTGGGCTGGGTCCCCACGAGCTCGACACGATCGGGTTGCAAGCCCGGGAGTGGGCGCTCGTTGGGCTGAACGGTAAGGACGTGTACTCCGAGCCGCGCGGCTTTCTCGCGGGGTACCGTTGGCCGCAGTACGCGGTGCATCGCGGCGGATTGCAGATGCTGCTGTACCGCACGGCACTCGAGCGCCTTGGTGTCGGCGCGGTCCTTCCGGGGCACCGCGTCGTGGGCTATCGCAACGAGGCTGATGGCGTCGCGGTGCGGGTTCGCGCGCCGGACGGAACGAGCATGGAGATTCGCGCGCAGCTGCTCATCGGCGCGGACGGTTTACACTCGGCCGTGCGAGCGCAGATGCATCCGGCGCAGCCCCCCATCCAGTGGGGCGGGGCGATCATGTGGCGCGGCACGACACCGGGCGTTCCGATCCGCAGCGGCGCGTCATTCGTCGGTCTCGGCACCCATCGCCATCGCGTCGTGTTCTATCCGATCTCGCCGCCGGACCCGGCCACCGGGCTCGCCACGATCAACTGGATCGCCGAGATCACGGTCGACAACTCGCGCGGTTTACGCGACGGCGACTGGAACGAGAAGGTCGCCATCGACTCGTTCATCCATCACTTCGAAGGCTGGCGGTACGACTGGCTCGATGTGCCGGCGATGCTGCGCGGTGCCGAGGAAGTGTTCGAGTACCCGATGATCGACCGCGATCCGGTGCCGACTTGGGTCGATGGCCGCGTGGCACTGCTCGGGGACGCCGCACACGTCATGTACCCGACGGGCTCGAACGGCGCGAGCCAAGCCATCGTCGACGCGCGTGTTCTCGGTGCGGCCATGGTCGAGCACGGCGTCACTACCGCGGCGCTCCGTGCTTACGACCGGAAGCTCTGCGCGGAGATCTCGGGAGTGATATTGCGCAACCGAGGGGCCGGCCCATTCGGGCTGTTGAACCTGCTCGACGAGCGCTGCGGCGGCGTCTTCGACGACATCGACGACGTCATTCCCGCCAAGGAGCGCGAGGAGTTCATGAGCCGCTACCGGTCTGCGGCCGGCTTCGCCATGGAGCGGCTGAACGCGGCTCCGCCGATCATCGCGCCGGGCGCGAAAGTGGTAGCGGCGTAGATCGGATATATCTTTCCGTATTTTCCGGGACGCCGCTGTTGGAAACAGCTATGGTTTGCGAGAAAAGATGGCGCAAACCCGCATCGGCGCAGATGCGAAAGGCGCTGCCCGGAGCTCCATGAACCTTCGCCAATTCGATCTCAATTTGCTCGTCGCGCTCGACGTGCTGCTCACCGAGCGCAACGTTACGCGCGCAGGCGAGCGCCTGTTCCTGAGTCAGCCCGCCGTCAGCGGGATCCTCGCGCGTCTGCGGCACGCATTTCAGGACGAGCTCCTCGTGCGCGTGGGCCGCAACCTCGAGCTCACGGCGTTCGCTGCCGATCTCGCGGAGCCCGTGCACGATGCCGTTCGCCAGATCGAGGATCTGTTGAACCAGCGGCGGCCGTTCGAGCCCGAGAGCGCGCGCTGGTCGTTTCGTATCGCGGCCAGCGACTACGTCGTCTTTCTGCTGCTTGGCGCTCTGTTGCGATCCTTGACGGAGCTTGCGCCCAACATCTCGTTACGCTTTCTCGCGCTCGAGCCGAGCGCCGGCGAGCGGCTCGCGGCCGGCGAGCTCGACTTCGCGGTGTTACCGGCGGAGCTCGAGACGAGTTTGCCGTCGTTGCCGTTGTTCGAGGATTCGTGGGTCTGTGCCGTTTGGGCGGGGCACCCACACGCGCGTGATCAATTCACGATCGACGAGTTTCTCGCGATCCCGCATTTGAGCTTCCGCCTCGCCGGTCCCGATCATGGGTCGATCGCCGAAAGCTACCTCGCCCAGCTCGGCTTCGAGCTCAAGATCGTCTGCTTCGACCGAGAGCTTCGCGACCGCGCCGTTCTTGCTACGCGAGACGCCGTTCACGACGCTCGTGCCGCGCCGCCTCGGCGACCGGCTGCAGAAGGCGGCCGAAATCCGGCTCGTCGAGTTGCCGCTC
Source organism: uncultured Gammaproteobacteria bacterium (assembly GCA_963714705.1). Lineage (GTDB taxonomy): Bacteria > Pseudomonadota > Gammaproteobacteria > Steroidobacterales > Rariloculaceae > FEN-1219. The sequence continues at coordinate 381,233 of CAVQPJ010000006.1, read as the reverse complement.
GACATCCCGCCGCTGCGCGAGAAGCTGATCTGGAGCCCGCGCTACACGGCGAGCCCCGCGCACGCGTGGTTCCGGGCGCGCGTCGCCGAGGTCGCGCAGGCCCTCTGAAGTGAGGCTGCTTCGAGCGCAAGGCGTCGCAGGTATCGGGGCGGCCGATAGTCGGTATTGGCCGATTTCATTTCCCAACTCTGGCGTCGCGACCAACGATTACGACGGTTCCCTCGAGGCACGGAGGCGTCGTGAAACGCAGAGCACTCTCTCGTACCTTTCTCGGCGCATTGCTCGCGGCGGCTGCGCTGCCCGTCCTCGCACATCACGGCACGCTCGTCTCGTACGACCGTGACCAACAGTGGACGCGCGAAGTGGTCGTGACGCGCTTCAACTACGCCAATCCGCATCCGCAGATCTTCTTCGACGTGACCGACGAGCGCGGCAACGTCGAGCATTGGTCCGGCGAGCTGTTGCCGAACCCGGCCGGCCTGTTGCGTGTCGGCTGGACGAAAGCGAGGTCGCTGAAGGCGCTGGCGCCCGGCACGAAGATCAACATCACGATCGCACCGTCCCGTGCCGGCGGGGTCGTGGGCCTCGTGCTGAGGATCAGAGACCTCCAAGGCGCAGACGTGGTCTCCGACTCTGTTCCCTATCCGGAGCCGGCCGGCGCACCGGCGCCGCAGCCGTGAGCACGGGCATGCCGTCTCGCGAGCTGCGTGCATGCTCTCAACGGCAACGGCCGTCTTGGTGGCCGTTGCGGTCGCGACCGGCATCGCGCTCGGCACAGCCGCCGCCCGGCCCGCCGCGAACGGGGCCGGGTTACCCGCAAGTCTACGATCCCAATATGCCGTTCGACCCGAAGGAGATCGCCGGCATCTGGACGCCGAACGCCGTCGGTTTCGGCGGCGGCGGGCGCTGCCGCGATTGCGGCGATCGCGGCTTCAGCCACGAGTTTCCCGTGTTCACGCCGGAAGGGCAGGCCGCGTTCGACGCGAGCATTCCGTCGTACGGCCGCGCGCTCGGCAGCGCCGATGCCGAGGCGCATCCCGAGGAGCACATCGGCCGGCGCCGCGCGCAACCGCCGGCGCTCGGCACCGACCTATATCAGCAGTGCAATCCGATGGGTATCCCGCGCGCGATCCTGTATCCGGATCCCGAGGAATTCATCGTGCTGCCGGATCGGATCCTGCAGCATTTTCAGTGGGGCTACGGGCTGCGGACGATCTGGATGGACGGCCGCGCGCTGCCGAAGCCCGAGGAAGTCGACATCGCGCGTTGGTGGGGCTACGCAGTCGGGCGCTGGGAAGGAAACACGCTCGTCGTCATGTCGACCGGGTACGACGGCCGGAGCTGGGTCGATCACTTCGGTTATCCGCACAGCGACATGATGGTGCTCGAGGAGCGCTACACGCGCATCAACTACGACACGCTCGAGCTCAAGATGACGTTGACGGATCCCGTGTACTACGAGAAGCCGTGGGTGTCGGAAACGAAGCGCATGCATCTGATTCCGCGCGACTTCATCAAGTCGTCGGGTTGGAGCGGTTTGCTCGAGGATCTGTGCGCTCCCATCGACGAGGTCGATACCTTCAACCGGCTGATTCGCGATCCCGCCGGCACGGGCCAGCCGGCCGCGCCGCCCGCGCGCTAGCCTTCGGTCTAGCGGCGCGCGAGCTGCGCGTTCGCGCATTCGCTCATGACGGTGAGAAACCGCTGATACGCGTCCGTGCCGACGACGAACGGATGCGGGTCGCCGGCCCGGCGCGCCGCGAGCCGCTCGAGCTTGGTCGCGAACCCGTCGTAGAGCGGGTGATTCTGGATCTCGACGTCGACGCCGAGCCGCCGCGTCACGGTGCCGAAGCGCTCGAGCGATTGCACGTATTGCCGCAAACCGTCGTCCGAAATGCGGTTGGCCAACAGGATCGACCCGCCGAACAGCGCCGCCGTGTGGCTGCGCTCGCCGTCTGCGACGCGGAACACGAAGCCGAGCGCGCCCGGCGTGTGGCCCGGAATCAGCACGGGAGTGATCTCGACGCCTCCGAACGAGATCGGCTCGCCGTCTGCCACGACGACGTCACGGCGCGGCGGCGGCAAGCCTGCCGCGGGCTGCGCCGCGGGCGCGCCGGCCGGTGGCGGCGGCGGAGTTCTCGATGAGGTCCCAGTCGGCGGCCGAAAGCGCGACGCGGGCGCCGCGTTGCTGGAAGTACGAAGCGCCGCCGAAGTGATCCGCGTGCCCATGCCCGAGCAGCACGTAACGCACGTCGTTCGGGTCTAGGCCGGCAGCGCGCATCTGCGGCAGCAGCACGGATTCGAGCTGGTCCGGATAACCGGCGTCGATCAGCAGAATGCCGTCCGGCGTCGTCAGCGCCCAGACGACGGTGCTCGTGCGGCCGAGCGCATACAAGTTGTCGAACACCCGCGTGGGCCGGATTTCGGGGTCGTCGGCACGGTTGGCGCGGCCTGCGTCGCCGCAGAAGAACTGGACGGTTTCGCCCCATTCGCTGCCCGCCGCGGCGCGCGCCCGAGCGACGATGGCCGTTACGGCGGGCGAGTCACCCGCCGCGGGTGCGGGTGCCGGAGCCTGGGCCACCGCGGCGGCGCCGAGCGCGCTCGCAAACATCGACGTGCAGAAGCGTTGAATCATGGTTCCCTCCAGCGAGACACATGACCACAGGTTCGTGCGCGCGGAAAATCGCGCGCGCTGATTCCAGTCATTCGCGGAAGTGATTTCAGGCCCTGGGCCTCGGGGCGCTAGCGTTCCGAGTCCGGGCCGTCATGTCAGCGGTAGGTATCCATGGTTTCGTTGCGTTGGTTGCGCGCGGTCACGTTCCGCGTGGTCTCTGTTCGCGGTTGTAGCCTTGGCGCAGCCCCCGGGACCGCCCCCGGCCCCGCGTTCGCCGCGCGCTGCCGCGCAGGTCGACATGACCGGCAACTGGGTCGCCCAGATCACCGAGGACTGGCGTTGGCGGATGATCACGCCGCCGAAAGGCGACTACGCCTCCGTGCCGCTGAACGCGCTCGGGAGGCAGGTCGCCGACGCTTGGGACCCGGCGGCTGACGCCGCGGCCGACGAAGCATGCCGCGCCTTCGGTGCCGGCGGCATCATGCGCCTTCCGACGCGTCTCAAGATCGCTTGGGCCGACGAAAGCACGCTGCGAATCGAAACGGACTTGGGCAGTCAGGTACGCGTGCTGCATTTCGATCGCGCAGTGCGCGCGGACAACGGGCCGAGCTGGCAGGGTCATTCCGTGGCGGAGTGGCTCGGTGTGCCGCCGCCCGCGAATCCGTTCGGCGCGCTCGTGGCGCCGACACAGGAGGCGGGCGCCGCGCGCGCGGGACGGGCAGCGGCAGGGCCACCCGGGGGCGGCGCCGCCCGTGCGGAACCGGCGCCTACGCGCGGCAGCCTCAAGGTCGTCACGACGAATCTGCGCCCCGGGTATCTGCGCAAGAACGGTGTGCCGTACAGCGAACGTGCCGTGGTCACCGAGTACTACGACCGGTTCGCGATGTTCGGCAACGACTACCTGCAGGTCGTCACGGTCGTCGCCGATCCCGCGTACCTCACGACGCCGTTCGTCGTCAGCAACCAGTTCAAGCGCGAGCCTGACGACTCGAAGTGGAACCCGACGCCGTGCGCGACCGATGCGCCGCTCGGCACCTTTCAACGGCCGGCCTTCTGACGCGCGTATGAGAAACCAACACAGCAGGGTGGGTATGCGCGGACTTTTCTGCTTTGGAGCCGTCTGTACGGCGTTGGCCTCGGCTGCGCTTGCGCAGAACGACGTCGCCGGCGATTGGGATCAGGCGGGCGGCGGCATCTTCGGTTTCCAGGAGGAGTTTCTCGATCGCGGCGGCGGTCCGGATCTCGGCGACTACGCCGGCTTGCCGATCAACGACGCGCTGCGCTTCAAAGCCTCGCTGTACTCCCCGTCATGGCTCACGGTGCCGGAGCACCAGTGCCTGCCGCATCCGTCGACGTACCAGTATCGGAGCCCCGGCGGACTGTCGATCGTCAAAGAGTACGATCCCGTGACGCAGCAGCTCGTCGCCTATCGCTTGTACGGCAGCTACGGTCTGGCGCGTGCGGTGTGGATGGACGGCCGGCCGCATCCGCCCGCGAACGCGCGGCACACCTACGAAGGGTTCTCGACGGGCCGCTGGGAAGGCAACCGGCTGGTGATCGAGACGACGCACTTGAAGGCGGGCTTCCTGCGCCGCAACGGCATCGCCCATAGCGACCGAGCGCGCATGCTCGAGTACCTCGTGCGGCACGACGACTATCTGTCGCTCGTGACTGCCGTCGAGGATCCCCTGTATCTCGACGAGCCGTTCGTCCGCTCGACTGATTTCCGGCTGGATGTTCGCGCCAACACTCGGCTCGCCGAGTTCGGTGGGTTCGCCAACGGCGGCGACGGTGAAGGCTTCGGCGCGAGCGACGTCTTCTTCAAGTGCGCGCCGAGCGAGGAGATCGCGATCGAGCGCGGCAGCGGTGCCGTCGTTCATGCCGGGCGCGAACGAGCATCTCGACATGTTCGCGAAGCGGCACAACGTGCCGCTCGAGGCAGCGCTCGGCGGCAGCGCCACGCTGTATCCGGAGTATGCGGCGCGCCTGCGCGCGCCGAGCGGCGGACCCACGATGCAGCCGAGCGCCGCGCGCTCGCAGCGGCCGCCGCAGCCGGCGGAGGCCGAGTCGCCGGGGGCGACCTCCCTGCACGTCGCGGGGCAGGTATGGCTCGTCTCGGCCGGCGGCCGCAACGTCGCCGTGCAGGTCGGATCCGAGGGCGTGCTGGTGGTGAATCCGGGGCCCGAAGAGATCGCCGACGCCGTGCTCGCGGAGATCGGCAAAATCGCGCCCGGCAAACGCATTCGTGTCATCGTCGACACCGACGACGACGCGGCGCACGTCGGCGGTAACGCGAAGTTCGCCACAGGCCCGACGCCGACGGCGCAGCGCGCCGCGATCATCGCGCATGAGAACGCGTCGCTGCGCATTGCGACCGCGGGATTGTCGGATCGGCATTCGCCGACCGACGCGTTTTTCCGCGGCACGCGCGAGCTCTTCTTCAACGACGAGCCGATCGAGATCATTCACGTGCCGGCGGCTACCAGTGACGGCGACGTGCTCGTGTTCTTCCGCGAGTCCGACGTCGTCGTCACGGGCGGCGTTATCGAGGATTTGACTTATCCCGTCATTCGGTTGGCCGACGGCGGCACTGTGAACGGCACGCTCGCCGCACTGAATCGCGTTCTCGACCTCACGGTGGCTGAATGGCGCGCGCAGGGAGGCACGATGGTGATACCGAACCGCGGCCGGGTCTACGACGAAGGCGATGTTGCGGAGTACCGCGATGTGATGACGATCGTTCGGGATCGCGTGCAAGACGCGATCGGCAAAGGACAAACGCTCGAGCAAGTCCAGGCCGCTCGCCTCGCGCGCGACTACGACGGCCGCTACGCGGCGGCCGACCGGCCCGGCTGCAGCCGACGGATTTATCGCGACGGTGTATCAAAGCTTGAGCGCTGCCGCGCAGAACACTCGGTAACGAGGTGCGCCGCGGCTTCTGCGCGATGCCGAACGGCGGTCGTTGGGATGAGCTTGCGAGGCTCGGGCGCCCTCTGTCAGGCTGACCGCCTTACATCTACCGCAATCGGGACGACCGGGTGAGACGATGACGACAGTGCAGCTCGTTGCAGTAACTGGACTCACGCTTGCGGCGCTCTCCGTGTGCGCGCCGATCGAGGCGCAGACGCGGACGGAGGAGCGCGCCTGTGCGGCCCTCGCCGGGTGGTCCGCCGGCCCCGAGGATCTGACGATCACCGAGGCGCGTTTCTATGCCAATCGCACGGTCCCAGCGCGGCCCGGTGCCGAAACGACGCTGCCGCCGCACTGCCACGTTGCCGGCAGCCTCGAACACCGAACGGGCGTCGACGGCAAGCAATACGCGATCGGGTTTGCGATCAACATGCCGGCCGAATGGAACGGGCGGTTCATGTTCCAGGGCGGCGGCGGGCTGAACGGCGCGATCCGCGAGCCGGTCGGGTCACAAGCCGCCGGCGAGCGGACGGCGATCGAGCGCGGCTTCGCGGTCGTCGCGACGGACAGCGGTCATCAGGGCAGCGGCTTCGACGGCAGCTTCATGGCCGATCAGCAGGCGCTGTTGAATTTCCAGTTCCAAGCCAATGCGAAGACGGCCGAAGCCGCGCTTCCGATCGTGGAGGCGTACTACGGCAAGGCGCCGCATCACAACTACTTTGTCGGCTGCTCGACCGGTGGGCGTGAAGGCATGGTCATGGCGCAGCGCTATCCGTATCTGTTCGACGGCATCGTCTCCGGCGCTCCTGCGATGCGAACGACCGTCAGCAATCTCGCGCTGCGCTGGATCAGTAATCAGTACGTCAAGGCGAAGGTCGAGACGCCGCGCGATCCCTTCACGCCGGAGGAGGAGCGGCTCGTGATGGGTGCGCTCATGCAGCGCTGCGATGCGCTCGACGGTCAGGCGGATGGGCTCATTTTCAACCGCACGTCATGCCACTTCGAACCGACCGAGCTCGCGTGCTCCGCCTCGTCGAGAGCGCCGCAGTGTCTCGCCCCCAACAAAGCCGAGGCACTTGCGCGGGCCATGGCGGGACCCGTGAATGCAGCCGGGCTTCCGGTCTACGTCTCGTATCCGTACGACTCCGGGATAGATGACGCCGGCGGCCTGCCGGGGCTGTTACTCGCCGGCGGCAGCCCGCCGATCGGGACAAACGGCGCCGACATGCAGGACCAGAATGTCGACGCGGAATTTCTCGATGCGATCGCGGCGAACGAAGCGCTCGGTAGCACGGCTTCGTACTACAACCTGACTTCGTTCATCGGCAACGGCGGCAAGCAGATCTTCTATCACGGCGAGGCGGACCCGTGGTTTTCCGCGAACGACACCGTCCGCTACTTCGAGCAGATCGGCGAGGCCAACGGAGCGGTGCAGCCGGTCGATCAATACGGACGCCTGTATCTCGTCCCCGGCATGGCGCATTGCCAAGGAGGCGAGCTGACACCCGATTCGTTCGATCTGTTGACGCCAATAGTCGAGTGGGTCGAGAACGGCGATGCGCCGGACGCCGTGACGGCGACGGGCAGATCGATGCAGGGGCAGAGCCGGCCGCTGTGCCCGTATCCCAGCTACGCGCACTACACGAGCGGCGACGCGGTCGACGCAAGCAACTATGAATGCCGGACGCCGTGATCAGCATTGACGTGAGATAGCCGAGCCCATTGAGTGGGAGTAGGCGCTTCGCGCCTCTTGTCGAGACATGGCCGGGCAATGAAGAAAATCGGTTTCCTATCGTTCGGGCACTGGACGCCTTCGCCGCAATCGCAGGTTCGCACGGGGGCCGACGCACTGACGCAGTCGATCGAGCTCGCGGTCGCCGCCGAGGAGCTCGGCGCCGACGGCGCGTACTTCCGTGTGCACCACTTCGCGCGCCAGCTCGGCTCGCCGTTCCCCCTGCTCGCTGCGGTAGGCGCACGCACGAAAAAAATCGAGATCGGCACGGCCGTCATCGACATGCGCTACGAGAATCCCTTGTACATGGCAGAAGACGCGGGCGCCGCCGATCTGATCGCGGGCGGAAGGCTGCAGCTCGGCATCAGCCGTGGGTCGCCGGAACAAGTGATCGACGGCTGGCGCTACTTCGGTTACGTGCCGCAGGAGGGGCAGACCGACGCCGACATGGCGCGTCGTCATGCGGAGGTGTTTCTCGAAGTGCTCAAAGGCGAGGGGTTTGCCAAGCCGAATCCGCGGCCGATGTTCCCGAATCCGCCCGGGCTGTTACGCGTGGAGCCGCACTCGGAAGGGTTGCGCGAACGAATTTGGTGGGGCTCGAGCTCGAACTCCACGTCCGAGTGGGCCGCGAAGCTCGGCTTGAATCTCCAGAGCTCGACGCTGAAGACCGACGAGAGCGGCGAGCCGTTGCACGTGCAGCAGCGCAAGCAGATCGAAGCATACCGCGAGGCCTGGAAGAAGGCCGGGCACAAACGCGAGCCGCGCGTGTCGGTGAGCCGCAGTATTTTCGCGCTCGTCGACGACCGCGATCGCGCGTACTTCGGCGGCCGCGGTGGCGAGGAGCAGGACCAGATCGGCTACATCGACGCGAATACCCGCGCGATCTTCGGCCGCTCGTACGCGGCCGAGCCCGGCGCTCTCGTGAAGCAGCTCGCCGCGGACGAGGCGATTGCGGCTGCCGATACGCTTCTGCTCACGGTGCCGAACCAGCTCGGAGTCGAATACAACGCTCACGCGCTCGAGAGCATCCTCAAGTACGTTGCGCCGGAGCTCGGCTGGCGCTGAGCACAGCGTACGCACTGTGCCCTACAGATGCGGCAGCTCGAAGTTGTACCCCTGCGCCGCGTGCGAGCCGCCGGCCGGACAGGTCCCCTTGTCAGAGGTCCCGTTGTAAAACATTGAGTGACACTTGTGACAGTAGCGCCAGTGCGGCTGTCCATCACTGCCTGCGTCGTGCGTCGGCACGAAATGGTAGCCGTCCGCGTGATGTTTGCCGCCCGCCGGGCACGTGCCTTTGTCGGCGTAGCCATCGAAAAACATCACGTGGCATTTCGTGCAGTAACGCCAGTCGCCCTGCGCCCACGGCGACGGCGGCATGTCGTGCGGGAGCAGGTAATTCCACCCCAGCGCCACGTGACCGCGACGCAGCGGCTGCGCGACGTGGCCGGCGAGTGATACCGCCTGATCGTGAATCCTGGATTTGAGCTCGACCAGTTCCTGTCGACTCTCGAGGTGGCGCGCGACGTTGTTTTTGAGCTCGGTGAGCGCCGGGCCGGGTTCGAGCTGCTCCTCGCTCTGGTCGACGACCTGCCGTCCTTCCTCGTCGAACATGCGCAGGTGTAGCTTTGAGCCGCCAACCACGGCGACGATCACGAGATCCCGCCCCGCGCGCGGTAGATCCCCGACGCTGCCGGCGGGGATCAGGCGGAGATTGTCGGCCGCGCATACGCCCTTGTCGGGATATCCGTCGAAGAACAGGGAGCGGCACCGCCGGCAGCGGCGCCAGTCCTGCTGTTGCTGCTCGGCAGTCAGGGGGCCCGCGGAGAGTCCGGTGTTGCTGCCGTCGCAAGGGCCCTCATCGTCGAGCTTGTCTTCGAAGCAGGTTTCGCCGAAACCGGGAACGTCCGTCCCGAGATCTCCAAACTCCAGGAAGGTCGCTTCATACCACGTGGACAGCCGGCCGCCTTCGCAACCCTCCTTGTAGATCACGAATCCGTATCCGGTGCTCTTGACCCACGAGAAGTTGTAGCACCACTTCATGATGCGGCGGTCGCACGTATCGAACCACTGCCAAGGCCAGGGGCCCGGGCACCAATACGTGTCGTCAAACTCTTTTTGAAATGGCATGGTGATCCTCGCGCGTGAAAGGCTCTCTACAACTAGTGTCGCGGGGGGTCGCCGAATCTCAGGCGGTGAGACAAATAACTGCCTGGACGCAGATTACAGAAGTGGATTCGGATACCGCATCGCACTTAATCGGCGCCCTCGTTACCGCACTGGGGCTGCTGTTCGTGCTCGCCGGCGTGAGCAAGCTCTTGCGGCCGGCCGGATTCAGGGGTCCGTTGCATGTGCTGACGGGCTTGCCAACCGCGCTGCTTCCGGTGGCCGGATTGCTCGTGGTTGCCATGGAAATCATCGGCGGAGCGGGGCTGATGCTCGGGCGCCGCGCGGGCGCGGTGGTCACGCTGCTCCTGCTCGGGGCGACCACCGCGCTGGCGTTTCGGGCGATCGTGCGCCGCCAGGAAGTTCCCTGCGCGTGTTTCGGGTCGAGCGCGACACAGGTGTCGCGGGCCACGATCGTGCGCAACCTTGGCTTCGCCATCATCGCGGGGCTGCCGCTCCTGGCGCCCGCCACCACGGCAACGACGCCGGTGATCGTTTCCGGCGTTACGGTCCTGATGCTCTACATGTGGTTCGAAGCGGTCGTCGGCGGCGCGATCCGCCGCGTCCGGAGGAGGGGCGTGCTACCCAGATCGTGAGGTGCAGTCGATAACGACGAAGCGCCGCTTATCGCGCCGAAAACACAAGCGCCGGACGTCTGGTCGACGTCCGGCGCTCACGAACTGCGCAAATTCTAGTGGCGAATCTGAGTCGAGATGTCGTCGAGCTCTTCGGACTGACAAGAGCCGCGCTCTACGCCAAGCAATCCGGCGCCGCCACCACCGCCGCCGCCGCCGCCGCCTCCAGGAGGTCCACCCGTCGCGAGGGTCCGCAGCATCGGGTTCAGCTTCCAGGGCTGGAGCAACACTTGCGGGTCCTCGACCGTCACCTCGTAGAGCATCTGATCGCCCTTGCGCGTGAAGCGCTCGGTGACCTTCATGTCCTCGGAGTGAAAGAAGCCGCCGCGCGCGAGCCAGGTCTCCGGCGTGAACCCGACCGACTCGATCACGAGTGTGTCGCCGTCCCAGTGGCCGACGGAATGACCCGTGTACTTGGTCTGACGGGTCCGCTGTGGGTCGAACGCGCGGCCGTCCGTTGGGATCACGCGGAAGTCCGAATAACCGCCGCCGCCGTCGCCGCCGTTACCATAGAGGAAAGTGACGTCGTTGTCGGTGGCGAAGATGCGCCCGGGCGGTCCTTGTCTCGGTTGACCCATCGGTTGACAGGTCATGATCGGATCTAGCCGGTTCGTCCACATATCGAGATAGACGACTTTGTCCCAGTGCTCGGGTTTGTAGATCGGACGATTCGGCCCAAAGCGAGAAGCCGCTTCGAACTCGAAGTCGAGCGTCTGATTCCACGCCGGGCTACAGCCGTCGAGCTGGGTCGGTGCGCAGCGGCGGTTGCCGTAACGCCAGATGAAGAACTTGCCGGTGCCGCCCCAGGCGCCGGTGAGGTCGGGCTTGCCGCTCGCCAAACGCGGCGTCGCGGCGGTGGAATCGAGCACCGGCGCTTTCTGGTCGCTCCCATACATCGGCAGGGGCTGCGTGGGGCCCACGTTCGAGGGCACGGGCACGACAACATAGATACTGCCCGTTTCCACCACGACCGTCTTGACGTCGCGCACGACCTGACCGTTCTTGCGCTCGATCATTCTGCCCGGCATGTAGGTTTCGATCCGGTTCAGCTCATTGTTGTAGTCGTTGTAATCGCTGTACGTGAACTCGTATCGATTGCGGCCCTGCGTGACGACGACGGATGAGGCCATGAAGCGATCGTCGAGTTTGGCAACCGCCGTTGCGTCGTCGACACCCGGAATCGGGAACGTAACGACCGGGGTATTGCCCTCCCACGTGACCGACGTGTTACCGATCTTCGAGGCGCCTTCCTGCAACAGGCCGCCGGGATTGCGGAACGTCTTCAGCGGGTCGATTCCGGCGCCCGCCAAGGCTGCTTTCGGCGCGCCCTGAGGACTGGCCCAGAGGCGAATCAGGCGTTCATCGACGCTTTCGCGCATCGGCTTGGCCGTGCCTTCGCCGGCCACGAGACCGGCGCCCGGCTTGTCTTCATCCCAGGCGTACGTGCCGCTGACGACTTCGATGTTGGAATACGTGCGACCGTTAGGCAGCGTGCAGTTGATCTGCGTGCGGCTGCCGGCGAATTGGTACGCGCTGCTGATGCGATATCCCGACGGGCCGAGCTCGCCCTCGCGCGCTGCCTCGTAGGGCTTGATCTCACAGGGCTGACCGTTGACCTGGATCGTGCCTTCACCTCGATACTCGAGCGTGACGACGAGCTCATGCTCTTCGATGCCGCGCAACATGCCCATGTGCCACGGCCAGTTGAACAGCACGGACTTGAGATCTTTCGCGCCTTGCGCGGGCGTATAGGGCGGCGGCGGCGGGCCACCGGGGGGCTGCGCATACGCCAAGACTGACAGGACAGACACGAGACCGGTTGCGAGCGCGAGACTCGTCGCGGTCGCCCCTTTTCTAACGGACATGCTGGTTCCCCCTATAACTGCCTGAGACGGCATCACCTGCCGAGGAGACTACCACCGCCGGTCCATCCGTCCCAACTGCGCCCCGCCGTCGAACAGAAAACTAAAGCGAATCGCAGGTCCTTCGAGTCGGCCACTCAGCGCTGGATCGTCGTGATGGTCGTAGCCGCGAAGTAGAATACCTCACCCAGCTCGAGCACTCGGAGACCAGCGGATGTCCATCAAGAGCGCGGCGATTCGGATGACGGCGGCGCTTATCGCTGCGTCTGCCTCCGCAGTGGCGCTCGCGCAAGCTCCTGCAGGCGCTGCGCCGCCTCGGGCTTCGTCACCGGAGCTCGAAGCGCTGAATCCTCCCGTTCCGGCAGATCTCGTCTTGTCCGAAGACCGGCGAGTGCCGGCCGAGAAGAAGGCGGCCGCGTACAACGACCGGCGGTGGACTGCGCCGAAGACATCGTGGGGGCATCCCAGCCTCGCAGGCACCTGGTCGACGGACGACATGCGCGGGATTCCCGCCGACCGCCCCGAGGCGCTCGGCACGCAAGAATCCTTGAGCGAGCAACAATTCATCGAGCGCGCGAAGCGTCAGCAAGCCGGCAGCGACCACGCGGCCAACGTACAGACGTTCCATCGCGTCGCGTACGGCTCGCGCGTTTTTGCTTTCTCGTCGCTCGTCGTCGATCCGCCGAATGGGCGCACGCCGGCGCTGACGCCCGACGGACGCGCGCGAGCCGCCGCTGCCGCCGGCACCGGCTCGTTCGGCCCGGGCCCATTCGACGCGTTCGACGACTTCTCGCTGTACGACCGCTGCATCGCGCGCGGCTTGAGCGCCGGCATGAGCGCCGTGCTCTACGGCAACGGCATCGTGATCGCGCAGAGCCCGGACAGCGTCACGGTCACGTACGAGATGGTGCACGAGACGCGTGTGATTGCGCTCGATGGCCGGCCGCCGCTCGCGGACGGTGTCACGCAATACAACGGCAACTCGCGCGGCCGGTGGGACGGCGACACGCTCGTCGTCGAGACGAGCGGCTTCACGGACAAGACGAGCATCGGCTCGGGCGCACCTAATAGCACGAGCCTGCGGACGACGGAGCGCATTCGTCGCGTCGATCCGCAGATGATCGAGTACCGGATCACGGTCGACGATCCCGTGACGTACACGGCGCCGTTCACCCTCCGAGCGATGTGGACCGTGCAGCCGGGTTACGACGTCTACGAGTACTCCTGTCACGAGGGCAACTTCGCCGTCGGCGGCGGGCTTGCCGGAGAGCGCGCGTACGAGCGTGACGTCGCGGAGGCGACCGCGAAGGGATTACCGATTCCGCGCCGCGCGTCGATGAGCGAGATCTACGGTGCACCGCGAGAAGGCGCCGAGGTCTTCGACATCAACCGAGGCGAATGAACCCGGCCGTCACAGTCTGATGATCCGCGGCTCGACAGCAACGAGCTCCACCTTCGGCATCTCGATCGGCATCACGGGCGGTGTCCGATCCGCCGGCCTTGGTCGCACGCTTCGCCGTCACGATGAATTCATAGATCGGCTGCGCAGTGTCGACGGGCTGCACGACCGGGCGCTTCGCAGTGACCACGATCACTTCGATGCCCGCGGGCACCTGCACCGGCGCGGCGACATTGGTGCCGGCCGCGAAAGCGGACGTAACCGTTCCGAGCGACACGAACGCGCCAAGGGCGAAGCCAACCAACGTTTTCACAGCGTCTCTCCAAATGATGCTCTGTACGCCCTGAAATACGAGCGAGTGGGGAGTTTGGTTACACGGTCGGCGTGAAGAAAGCCGAAGAGTCGTAGTTGGCTCGAAAGGCCGCGCAGGGCCTACGGCGCGCCGCTTCACGCCGCGCGACGAAGACCCGCTCAGCGCGGTGGCACGAGGTTGCTCCAGGTCTCCGTCAGCACGTCCTCGCCGTTCTGAAGATACGCCGCGCAGCTCGACGGGCTGCGCGGCGTCGAGCTGCTTGACGAGCACCATCATGCGCCACGCGCCCGTGGCTTCGACGTAGTACGCGTTCGTCTCGAGGATCTCGCCGTTCGCGGGTGCCGAGACGACGGCCTTGATCGGTGCGCTCGGCGGCAGCGCGCGCGAGCGACGGGCCCATGAAGTCGACGATGAACTGCTGCTCGTCGTCGGCGAGCTCGCGATAACCTCGGCCCACGCGCGACTGCGTGACCCAGGCCCCCGGCGGCTGTCGAACGATGCGCGCGCCTTGCCAGTGCAGGCGATACGCGAAGTCGAGCGGCTCGCCGCGCGCCGGCAATTGGTCCGGCACCCAGTACGCGACGACGTTGTCGTTCGTCTCGTTCGGCGTGTGCAGCTGCACGAGCTCGACGCGGCCCGGGCCCCACGAGCCCACCGGCTCGACCCACGCGCTGGGCCGCAGGTCGTAGCGCGCCTCGGGGTCCTCGTAGCTCGTGAAGCTGCGGTCGCGCTGCATGAGGCCGAACCCCGCGAGCTCGCGCATCGAGAACGAGGTGGTCAACGTTTCGTTCGGGTTGATCAGCGGCCGCCACAGCCACTCGCCGTCGCCGGTCGCAACCATGAGGCCGTCGGAGTCGTGGACCTCGGGCCTGAAGTCGGCTCGATGCGGCTGGTTCTCGCCGAACTGGTACATGCTCGTGAGCGGCGCGACGCCGAGCGTCGCGACGGGTGCGCGCAGGTACAGCCGCGCGCGCACCTCGACGACGGTCTCGTCGCCCGGCGTCACGTCGAACTGGTAGGCGCCGTTCACGCGCGGCGAGTCGAGCAGCGCGAACATGCGCAACGTGCGCGCATCCGAAGCGGGCTTCACGATCCAGAACTCGGGGAAGTACGGGAACTCCTCGCCCTGGCCGCCCACGGTGTCGACGGCCAAGCCGCGCGCCGACGAGACCGTAGCGCGCTCCCGCTGCGAGTGCACGGAAGTAGCTAGCGCCCAGGAACACGATCGAGCTCGTCTTTGTATTCAGGCCCGTTCAGGTGGTAGTGCACGCGAAGGCCCGCGTGATCGAGCTCGCCCCACGTCTGCGGCGAGAGCGTGTTCTTGCCGAAGTCGAAGTCGGCGCTGTCGTAGGGAAGGTGGCGCGCCTTGTTCTCGACGACCTCGTTCATCCGCACGCGGGGGTTCGATTGGGCGCGGTGGAAGAACATCACGTCGAAGGGCAAACCTTCGGCTCGCCACACCGCGTGATCGGGCCGAAAACGGATGTCGCGGTATCGGTCGTAGCCGAGCAGCTGAGCTCGGTGGGCTGGGCGCGATCGGGCGGCTCGATACGCCGTGCGTGCTTTGCGCCGTGCGAGAGCGGCGACGTCGTCGAAGTCGAAGGCGGACGCAACGTTCGCGCAGAAGAGTGCGAGCACGGCACCCGCGATGAGCGCACGCGCCGCGCGTCGTGCCGAGAACGTCGAAGCCATGAGTTGAAGCCTGCCCGAGCCGCTGTCAATGCAACATAGCCCGCCGGCCCGGCGTTCGGCTAGGGGCTGGGAAGGCGGTGCTATGCTCGCCGTGTGTTCTCCGCTGCCGCCATTTCGGTCGATCGGCTCGTCGTGAACCGTGGCGGGCGCCGCGTGCTCGACGAGCTCACGTTCGACGTTGCGCCGGGCGAGATCGTCGGCCTGATCGGTCCAAACGGCGCAGGCAAAACGACGACGCTCGAGGTGCTCGCGACGCTGCTCGCGCCGAACGCGGGCGAGGTCCGTATCGCGGGCCACGACTTGCGGCGCGCGGCGCAGGGCGTGCGTCGCTCGATCGGCCGCGTTCCGCAGGAGGCCGCGCTGTATCCCACGCTGACGGGCCGGGAGAATGTCGTGTTCTTCGCGCGTCTCGGCGGCGCGCGCGCGAAGGGATGCGCACCGAGCAACTGCCGCGGTGCTCGACCAAGTCGGGCTCGCGGCGCGTGCAGACGAGCTCACCGCGACGTATTCCGGCGGAATGCAGCGGCGCCTGAGCTTGGCGTGCGGCCTGCTCGGCTCGCCGCCCGTGCTGCTGCTCGACGAGCCGACCGTCGGCGTCGATCCGCAATCGTTCGAGAGCATCGTCGTCGCAATTCGCGCGCACGCGAGGGCCGGCGCGGCGCTTCTCTACAGCACGCATCACATGGACGAAGCCGAGCAACTCTGCGATCGAGTCGTGCTCATCGATCGCGGCCGCGCCGTCGCGACGGGCACGCCCGCGCATTTGGTCCACGCAGCGGTGCCCGGTGTCCTCGTCGACGTGGTGACGGATGAGGTGCTGCCGGACGATTGGCTCGGCGAGCTCGCGGGAGCTGGCGCGAGTCGTGTGCCCGACGGCAACGGCGCCGGCGCGGCGCGCGGCAGCGCCGCGCGTGTCGCGCTCGAGGACGTCGAGCTCGCGCCGCGCGTGCTCGAGCGTGCGGCGCGCGGCGGCAAGCTGCTCGACTTCCGTATGCACCGACCGAGCCTCCATGACGCATTCCTTGCGTTGACGGGGCACGCACCGCGTGACTGAGGCGCGAGCCGGATGACCGCACTCGGCGTCATCATCGCCAAGGACCTGCGGCTATTGCTGCGCGATCGCGCCGCGCTGGTGTTTCTCACGATTGCGCCGATCGTGGTGATGTCGGTCGCGGGATTCTCGCTCGCGAGTCTCTATGGGGCCGGCCCTAGCGACGCGGCCTACGTGCTGCCGATCGTCGACGAGGACGGCGGCGACCTCGCCGGCCAAATAGAGGCGCGGTTGCGCGGCGACAAGAACCTGCGCTTGCGGCGCGTCGCGTCGCGCGCGGAAGCGCAACAGCTCGTCCGTGACAAGGTCGCGGGCAGCGCGCTCGTGATCCCCGCAGGGACGCGTGAGGCGCTCGTGGCCGGCCGCTCGGCGCGCCTGCTGCTGTACACCGATCCCGTCAAGTTCCTCGAGCGCGTCAACGTGACGCTGCGCGTGTCGAAGGCGCGCGACGAGCTCGCCGACGCGGAACGCGCGCGGATCGTCGCGGAGCTCGACGAGCAACGCGCGAAGGTCAAAGCCCAGCTCGAGAATCTGGAAGCAACCCTCGAGCGCGTGCGCGCAAATCTCGAAACCGTGCGGCGCGCGGCAGGGGAGGACCGTGAGCGCGCGGCCGGTGCGCTCGAGGCGGAAATGGACCGGGCCTTGGGCGAAGTGTCCGCCGAAATCGATGCGCGCGTCAAAGAGCTCGTCGCGCAGGTCGACGCCGCGGTCGCCGGGCGCGTCGGTGCTCTACAGCGCCCGGCGCGTGCATACCTCGACGAGCTCACCGCTGCTCGCGGTGAGTTCGAGGCGTGGTTCGCGGAGCTACAGCGGCTCGCGGCGCGCCGCGCCGACCAGATTCCGGATCCGCCCGCGTTCCCCGAGCCGCCGCCCGAGCTACTGCGTGCGATCGAGCAGGCGCCGGCGCCGATCGAGGTGCCCGTGAACTTGGATCTGCGCGTTCTGCCGCCGTTGCGCGCGGCGCTCGATGCGCTCGACGCGCTAGCCGTCGGCGACGTCGACGTGCAGATCCCGGAGCTCGAGCTTCCGGAAGCCGTGATTCCCGCCGCCTCGCTCGGCGTCGAGGAGGTCAGCGTCGATGGCGGGCCGACGCAGATCAACGCGTTCGATCAAAACGTGCCCGGGTTCAGCATCACGTTCATGCTGCTCGGCATGTTGTTCGCCGTGGCACTTGGTTTGCTGGACGAGCGCGACTGGGGAACGTTCGACCGCGTGCGCTCGATGCCGGTGCCGGCGCGGAGTATCGTCGTCGGCAAGCTCGCGTCGCGCTTCACGGTCGGCGTCCTGCAGATGATCGTGTTGTTCGCAGTCGGCTTCGCGTTGTTTCATGTCTCGCTCGGTCCGCAGCCATGGGCCCTGCTGCTGCCGATCGTGGGCATCGTGTTCGCGGGCACGGCGCTTGGGCTTGTCGTCGCGGCCGTCGCGCCGAGTCGCGATGCCGTCGTGCCGCTCGGCTCGATCGTCATCCTCACGATGGCTGCCGTCGGCGGTTGTTGGTGGCCGATCGATCTCGAGCCCGGCTGGATGCGCAGCGTTGCACTCGCGTTTCCGACGACATGGGCGATGGACGTCTTCAACGACCTCATGCTTCGCGGGCGACGCGCGGACGCGGTCCTCGAGTCGGTGGGAGTGTTGTTCGCCCACGGCGCGGCGTATCTCGTAGTCGGCCTGGTGCTGTTCCGCCGTCGCTACTTGAAAACGTAGCGGCTCACGTTCGGCGACAGACGAGCACCGCGTTCGTGCCCCCGAAGGCAAAAGAGTTCGTCATCGCGAGCTCGATGTCCTGATCACGGCGCGCGACGTTCGGCACGTAGTCGAGGTCGCACTCCGGATCCGGCACGCGCAGATTCAGAGTCGGCGGGATCGTACCGGTGCGCACTGCGAGCAGCGTCGCGACGAGCTCGACCGCTCCGGCCGCGCCGAGTAGATGGCCGTGCATCGACTTGCTCGAGCTCACTGCGACGCGGTCCGCGTTCGCGCCGAAGACACGCCGGATCGCGGCGGTCTCGACGGCGTCGTTCTGCAGCGTCGCCGTGCCGTGCGCATTGATGTAAGCGATCGCGTCCGCGCGCACATCGGCCGAATCCAGCGCGAGCTGCATCGCGCGTGCCTGGCCGTCGACCGTCGGCCGCGTGATGTGCGCGCCGTCCGTGCAGAGCCCGTAGCCGGCGATCTCGCCATATACGGTCGCGCCACGCCGTGCCGCGTGCTCCCACTCCTCGAGCACGAGCACGGCCGCGCCTTCGCCGAGCACGAGCCCGCTGCGGTCCTTCGAGAACGGCTTGCAGGACGCCGACGGATCCGCGGGGTCCTCGCTCGCGAGCGTTTTCAAGCGCTTCCCAGGCTTTCAGCGTGCCGAGCGTCAACGGCGCTTCCGCGCCGCCCGCGAGCATCACCGGCGCGGTGCCGGAGCGAATTCGGAGCCAGGCCTCGCCGATCGCGACGGCCGACGACGAGCACGCCGTGGAGAACGTCAAGTTCGGACCCGACAGCGCGTGCTCGATTCCAATCCAGGATGCAGCCGCGTTGTTCATCGCCATCAGCACCGTGTACGGCTTGATGCGATCCGAGTTCTCGCGGTAGAGCGTGTTGTAGCCGTCGTCGGTCGTGCCCGCGCCGCCCATCCCGGTGCCGAGGAATACGCCCGTCGTCGCGCGTTCTTCGTCGTTGAGCTCGATCGCAGCGTTGCGCAGAGCTTGCTGGGCCGCTACCAGCGCGAGTTGGCTCACGCGATCGAGCATGCGAAGGCGCGGCGCGGCGAAATGGGCGCTCGCGTCGAACGACGCGGCGGCTGCGATGCGCGTCGATAGCCGCGCGCCGTGCTCGCGAAGAACGCCGATCGCGGAGCGTCCTGCGGCGAGGCTCGCAAAGAACTCGCCGGGGTCGTTGCCCCCGGGGGCGATCAGCCCCAAGCCGGTGACGGCGACACGTTTCATCGGCGCTACGAGCCGGTCCGCGCCGCCGGCGCGTCGCGTTCCGCGATCAATTGGTCGATGTACGCTCGCGATGTCGCCGAGCGTCTGCATCCCCTGGCCGTTGGTCTTGGCGGTGACGTTGAACTCGTCCTCGAGCGAGAAGATCAGCTCGGTGACAGCGAGGGAATCGAGCTCGATGTCGGCGAGCGGCGTGTCCGGCGTGAGGCGCTCGGGCGCGAGCTCGTAGTCCTTGATGATGATGCGCTTCATCGTCTCGAAAGTGGTCGTCATAGATCTCTGTCTCCGAGCCGTGGAGCGGTTGCAGCTACCATAGTACGTATGCGGGCCGGGTCGCTGCCCGGCGTAGGCCCCAGCTCGTCGAGCGGCCTCACCTTGCCTCCGAGCCGTGCCGTGAGCGTCAGCAAATTCGGCGCCGCGCGCAAAAGCGGCAGCAGGGCGCGGGCCTGGCGTGGTCGCATCGCGAGATGCGCGAGCACGGCGGCCCACCGCACACGCGCCGCGAAATTTCGCCGCCAGTCGCGCGCGTACGCGCGTGCGACGGGCGCTTGATCCGCGCCGCCGAGCAGCGCGTCGCGCTCGCGCGAGAGTCGCCGGCACAGCAGCCACGACGACTGAATCGCCATGCTGATTCCCTCGCCTAGGATAGGGTGCGCCTCGCCTGCCGCGTTGCCGACCGCGAACCCCGAGTGCTCGCTCCACGCAGCGCGAATCCCCGGCCGCAGCGGCCCGACGGAGAGCCACGCGCCCTCGCGCCGCGCACCGGCGAGCGCGAAGCGCACGCCGCGGCAGCTTGCCTCGAGGCCGGCTTGCATCGCGTCCCCGGCGGCGGCCGTCGGCGCCGCCGCGCGCCAATCGCGCAACGTGTCGCGGCGTATGCAGCAGGCGAGCGTCAGCATGCCGCCGTCCGCGATCACCATGCCGCCGTAGCCGCCGCGGAACGCGAGCACGGGTAGCAGGCCGGGCGCGAGGCCGGAGCCGCTGAAGTTCGCCTTGAACGCGATGAGATCGGCTGGCCGCGCGTGCTTGGCAGCTCGCTCGCGCCACGGTTCCGGTTCCCACGAGCCGTGTGCCGCGATCAGGACCGGAGCTTCGATGCACTCGGTCTCGTCCGCTGCCAAGCGGCATGCGTAGAGCGAGCCGCGCCGCTCGATGTCCCTGACCGTGGCCGGCTGGCGAATCGCGACACCGAGCCGCGCCGCGCGCGTAAGGAGCAACGTGTCGAGCTGCTCCCGGCCGAGCGCTCTCGCCCAACCTGCGCCGCCGCCACGGAACTGCGGCAAGTCGGCGCTCAGCATCTCCTCGCCGACGCAGAGCCCGACGCGTGTCAGCGGCGGCCCCGCGGCCTCCGCGAGCTCGGCGCCGATGCCGAGCGCGTCGAGCAGCGCGAGGTTCGGAGCGGCGATGCACTCGCCGCAGACCTTGCGGCGCGGGAACACTCTCTTCTCGACTAGCGTGACGGACCAACCGGCCTCCGCGAGCAAGATCGCGGCCGTGCCGCCGGCGACGCCGCCGCCGATGACGATCGCGTCGTAGCGCGGCGTCACGGCTCGCGCCTCGCGACGAACAGATGGCTGAATGCGCCGGCTGCCGTTTCGGCGACGTGCCAGCGGCCCGCCGCGGACGGCCACGCGGCACCGAGCTCGCGCGCGCGGAAGCCCGCGTGCACGCTGACGACCGCGTCGTGGCGTGTGACGTCGTTGCAGCCGATGGCCCAGAGCAGCCGGCTGCCGAGCAGCGGCACACGCGCGCGGCGCGGCTCGCAGCAGACGAATGCCCGGGAGTGTGCCGCGGCGCCCGCGAGCAGCCGCGCGAGGCGCGTGCCTTCGAAGTGATGCACGAACAAGTTGGCGAACACGACGGCATCGCGGCCGGGCGGCGCACGTTCGAGCCACTCGAGCGCGTCTGCTGCCACTACTTCGACGGTCCAACCGACGGCGCGCAGCGCGGCAAGAGTCGCGGAAGTCACGGTCGGCCGCATGTCGAGCAACGTGACCGCGGCCTTCGGCCAGTGGCGTGCGCGGCGCCGAGCCAAACGTAGCAGCAACGTGCCGTCGCCGGCGCCGAGCTCGACGAGGCGCAGCGGCGACGTCATCACGACTGGGTCGAGCGCGCGCGCCAGTATGGCTGGATGGCCCATGATCGCATTCAGCAGGCGCAGATCGCGCCGCGAACGCAGCGCGCGAGGATCGTCCGGCGCAAGCTCGTCGAGCAACTCCGGGACGACGCGTCGCGGCCAGCGCTCCGCGACCGCAACCGTGTGCGGCGCTACGCTCATGCGACCTCGAGCAGCGCGCCGTGACAGCTGAAGCCCGCGCCGAACGACGACATCCACCACCAGCCTCCGCGTGCGCGATCGGCGAGTGCGGCTTCGAGCACGAAATACACGAAGGCGCTGCTCAGGTTGCCGAACTCGCGCAGGATTGCCGCGCTGTAGCGCGTCTGTTCCTCGGTGAGACCGAGCCGGCTCCGCAGCGCGAGCAGCACGTCGCGGCCGCCCGCGTGCCAAACCCACGCTGCGATCTCTGCACGGTCGACGCCGGCGCGCCCGATCACGTCGTCGAGCACGCGTTCCGCGTGCGCGGCCGCGAGCTTCGGGACGGGCCGCGTGAGGACGTTGCGCAGCATCCCGCCGCGCTGCTCGAATCGGAGAGCTTCGCGCTCGGCGGTATTCAGCAGCGAGCCGATCGTCTTGCACTCGATCGAGCGCTTGTTCGAGTTGGCGTGCTGCGAGAGCACCGCTGCGCCTGCGCCGTCGCCGAAAAGGCACGCGCTGACGAGAACGCCGGGGTCGTTGTCGAGATACATCGCCGCGCTGCTGACCTCGACGCACACTGACAGCACGTTTTGGCACCGGCGCGCCGTGAGCAGCGCGTCCGCGAGTTGCCAGTTCGGCAGTGCGGCGGCGCAGCCGTGACCGACGAGATCGAATGCCGCGACGTCAGCGCGTAGGCCGAGCCGCTCGACGACGTACCCGCTCAACCCCGGGCATAGATACCCCGTGCAGGTGCTCACGACGATCCCGTCGATCTCCGCGGCTTCGAGATTCGCGTCTAGCAGCGCCTTGGCACCCGCATCCGCAGCGAGCCGCGGCGCGTGCGCGAGGAAACGCGCGTGCAGCGTGTCCGGATCGATCGAGAAAACCTCCTCGAGCGAGTCGAGCGCCAGATGCCTTGCGTTGATGCCGTTGTCGCCGGAGAGCACGAGCTCGGCGATCGTGCGTGCACGCCGGTCGAGCCTTTCGAACCACGATGAGCTCTGAAAGGCCACGAGGCACTCGGCCTTCGTGTAGCGCCGTGCCGGGTGCGCTGTGCCCAACCCGCGTACGAACATTGTCGCGTCCTCCAGTCGTCACGGATCGGCAGCGCGCAGCGTGCCACGTCAACGCCACCAGAACCTCGGGCCTACTCATCTTAGTGCGGGCCGCCTAGTGGGGCGTTCACGCGCCTGTCGGCATGCGGCCCGCGAGTGGCGTGCCCCAATGCAGCTTCTATCCTCGCGGCTGGTGGTGCGAGCGTAAACGGTCGCCGTCGAATCAAGGGCTTGCATGCCCCCTGTAATGAGTCGGCGTCCTGCATCGTATGATGCATCGACGGGGTTCACTCGGAGTGTGCGATGCACGAGTTTCCGTGGATGTGGGTCCTATTCGGAATGTTCTTTTGGATGTTCTTGATTCGGCCCAGCAGGTTTCGGGTGTGTCAGGGGCGCTTGGCCACTGGCGAGGCGCGTGAGCCGATCGACGGGCACCGGCGCCGCGCGCGCGGCGCAGGTCTCGAGGGAGCGCTCGCGGAGCGCGACGCGTTGATCGCGAAGCTCGAGGAACGCGTGCGCGTGCTCGAGCGCATCGCAACCGACGACTCGGCTCGGCTGCGCGCGGAGATCGATAGCCTTCGCGATCCTCCGTCGGAACGCTCCTAGAGGCCCAGTAATCTGTCTTCAGTGCCGAGGCCGAGCGGCCCCTGCATGTGTCCCGCCTGAAAGCGCACGCCGGCGTAGAGCCGGGAAAACTGCGAATGCCGCCGAGCTCGATTTCTTGGCTGATCGGCAGCTCGCCGCGCCAGCGCAGGTTTGCGCTGCAAGGCGTCGTGACGCTGGCGGGCATCGGCGCGCCCGCACCGTCTGGCGCCGGCGCGGATCGGTGCGTCATGATGGCCGCTCGCGGTTGATACCGCGCAAGATTCTATCGAGGGGCGGTCCGCGATGTTGATGGAGCAAGCGCTCGCTTGCGCCCGCGAAGCCGAGTTGGCGGGCGAAGTGCCCGTCGGCGCCGTGCTCGCCGACGGCACGGGTGCCGTCATCGCGCGCGCCGCCAACGCACCGATCGCGCGCCACGATCCGACGGCACACGCCGAGATACTCGTCGCTGCGCGCGGCGGGCCGAGCGCTCGGCAACTATCGCTTGCCGGGCTGCGTGCTCTACGTGACGCTCGAGCCGTGCGCGATGTGCGTCGGGGCGCTCGTGCACGCGCGAATTGCGCGCCTTGTCTACGGCGCGCCGGATCCGAAGACGGGCGCATGCGGCTCGGTGTTCGAGCTCGCGGCCAATCCCGAAGATGAATCACCGCATCGAAGTGACGGGCGGCGTGCTGGCCGAAGAAAGCGCGGCGCTGCTGAAGCGGTTTTTCGCGGCGCGCCGCGGCCGCGACGCGCCTTAGCCCGCGGGCTCGGCCCTGTCAGGCGGCGCGAACTCCTGCGACGTCAGCGTCTCGTGGCTGTCGAGCCACATCAGGATCTCGTAGTACCGCCGGACGTTGTCGACGTAAGTGACCGCGGTTTGGCCCGGCGCGAAGCCCGCGCTGCACGCGGCTGTACCAGGCTTTGTCGCTCAGCAGCGGCAGCCGCGCGCGCACTTCTTCCCACTGATCGGGATCGGCGCCTTGCGTCTGTGTGATGATGCGCGCGTCCTCGAGATGGCCGAAGCCGAGGTTGTAGGCGGCGACCGCGAGCCACGAGCGGTCGGGCTCGCGCGATGCGCTCGGGAACCTTGCGGCGCACGCGCAGGTAGTAATGCGCGCCGCCGAGGATGCTCGAGCGTGCGTCGCGGCGGTCGCCGACTTCCATCATGTTCGCCGTGTGCTCGGTCAGCATCATCATGCCGCGCACGCCCGTCGGCGAGACGGCGCCCGGATCCCAGTGCGACTCTTGATACGCGATCGCGGCGAGCAGCCGCCAGTCGACGCCGGTCGAGCGCTCGGCCTTCGAGGAAGAAGTCGCGGTAGCGCGGCAACCGCGTGTCGACGTGGCGCATGAACGCGCGCGAGCCGATGTAGTCGAACTCGCTCGATGCGAAGTAGTAGCGATCGAGAATCTGCTTGAGCTCGCCGGTCGCCTCGATCTCCGCGAAGTAGCTCGCGATGCTCTCGCGCAGCTCCTCGTCGCCCTTGGGCAAGGCCCAAGCGATTTGGTCGGAAGGGCCGAGCGGAAACGCGACGCGCAAATCCGGGTAGAAGTGGCGCAGCAGCTCGAACAGGTTCGAGTCCGCGACCGTGTAGTCGATCTCGCCCTCGGCGACGCGCCGAATCAGCTCGTCGCTCGAGCGCTGCGTGTGCTCGACCCAGGTCAGCAGCGGCTCCTGCTCCCTGAGCTTCTCGAGCAAAGCCGCGTGCGAGGAGCTCGCGACGACGTCGAGCCGCCCGCCGACGAGGTCCGCGAGCTTGCGCGGCCGCGGCGTGCCGCGGCGATAGACGATCAGCGGCTCGATCTTCTGGTAGCCGGGGCCGAACGTCACGCTGTCGAGCCGGGCGTCGGCAATGGTCAGGCTCGCGGCGCCGATCTGGGCCTTGCCGGATACGAGGTCGGGGAATACCTGGTCGTCGATGTAGATGCGCAGACTGACGCCGAGCTTCTCGGCATAGCCGCGCGCCAGCTCGTACTCGATACCGCGCGGCTCGTCGGCGCCGTAGTAGAACGCGGCCGGCGTATTGCGAGTCACGACCTTCAGCTCGCCCGAGCGCAGAATTCGCTCGAGGACCGAGGGGGGTGACGAGCACGTGCTGAGCATGGCGCCCAGCGCGATCGCGGCCAGCATTCGCAACAGCGGTTCCCCTGTGCGTGGAACGCCAATTATACGGGTATCGAGATCGGGGGTCGGCCGATCCTCGCCGACGTTCTGTAACACGACTGTAACCGACCGGAAGCATTATGTTTGTCGCATCCGCGCTACGCGGGTAGAGCCCTAAAAACTGGAGCAAAATCAATGCGGAACACACTCTCCGCGGCAACTGTTGTAGCCTTCCTCGCGTTCGTGGATCCGGCCGCCGGGCAGCCCGGTGCCGGGACGGAAATCGCAGCCATCCGAGCCGAGATCGCGGCCCTGACGGCGAGGCTCGACCGGCTCGAGCAATCCACGCCCCAGGCCGGCGCGACGCCGGCGCCGGCCGCCCCGGCGACGGCCGTGCAGGCGCCGCGCGTCGTCGAGCCGAGGGTCGCGGCCGCCGAGGGTCCGAACCTGCGGTTCTCGGGCGATCTACGCTACCGCCACGAGGCGATCAATCGCGAGGTCGAAGGCGAACGCCATCGGCACCGCATCCGCGCGCGGTTCGGGGCCACGGCAGACGTGGCGGAGAACGTCCAGCTCGGGCTCACGCTCGCGACCGGCGGGGACGATCCCGTCTCGGCCAACCAAACCCTCGACACCGGGTTCGATCGCAAGCCGATCGGCGTCGACCGCGCGTTCTTCAGCTGGGCGGCGACGGAGGAGCTCACGTTCACGGGCGGCAAGATCGCCACTCCGTTCTACCGGCCCGGCGCTCATCACCTGATCTACGACAGCGACTTGAACCCCGAAGGTCTGGCGGTGCGTTACAGCCGCGGCGACTGGTTCGCGAACTACGCCGGCCTGTGGGTCGAAGAGCGCAGCGCGGCCAACGACTCGATCATGCTCGGGGGGCCAGTTCGGCTATCGGCATGATCGACGACGGCATCCGCGTCACGACCGGTGCGGGGTACTACGACTACCTCGAAACGCAAGGGCAAACGCCGTTCTGGGACGGCGCGCCCGCCGGCAACCGCGTCGACGCGGCCGGCAACTACGTGAACGACTTCAATCTTGCCCAACTGTTCGGCGAGCTCAGGTTCATGCGCGACCGGCGGCCGCTCACGGTGTTCGCGGATTACGTCGTCAATACCGAGGCCGATGAGGTCGACACGGGCTTTGCACTCGGCGCGAGCCTCGGCGAGGTCACGGGGCCACGCACGTGGCGCGTCGGTTACGTGTATCAAGATCTCGAGGCCGATGCAGTCATCGGCACGTTCACGGACTCGGACTGGGCCGGTGGCGGCACGGACGGCACGGGGCACGTCGTCGAGTTCAACTACGGTTTCCGCGATCGCCTCGTGTTCGGTTTCCGCTATTTCTTGAACGAGCACGGTGAGGACGCCGGCGACGAGCAGGATTTCAACCGGCTTCAAGCGGACGTCCAGTTCAACTACTGACGCGCACTTGTCTGTAGAAATCTCGGCGGCCCGTACCGAACAGTGCGGTGTTGAGACGCTCCCGAACACACGAATAGACTGCGGGCCGTCGAGCGCGTGCGCGCGCTCGTTATCCGAGTGGTTATGAGCAGGGAAATCATGTCGACAGTTCCGCAGGTGCGACCGACCGTCGCGAAAGAACGCTTCGATTCCAACGGCGCACGTAAAGCGGCCATCGCTTTGCTGACGGCGATCTACAAGACGGGGCGCCACGGCACGATGGCCGAGGTGCTGATCGCGCTGGAGGTCATCGACTCGAATCTCGAGGGCAGGCCGCACTCGATGAAATCGCTGTCGAGCAAGCTCGGCATTCCCTACACGTCCGTGTCGCGAATCGTGTATTCGCTGACGGCCGAGGCGCAGCCCGGCGGCGTGCTGAAGCTCGTGCCGGACAGCAAAGACCGTCGCCGCAAGCACATCGAGCTCGACACCGATGCGCTGAAGCGCATGAGCTCGCACGTGCGTGCGCTCGAGAAGGCGATGATCGACTACTACGGCAGCTCGGTCTACAAGCTCAAGAAAGATCAGCCGAACTAAAGACGCCTGCCGCGGGCGCTTGCCCGACCTCTTAGGCCGGTCTATGTTGGCGCGGATGAAGCGTCCCAGCGCCAACTGGTTATGGTTAGTACCGCCGTTTCTGTTCGGGATGGCGTATCTCGACCGCGTCGAGTCGGGGCCGTCGGCGATTGGCGTAGCGCGCAGCCGCGCTCCGGTGGGCCTCGCACCGGATCCCCAGTTGACGTCCGAGCCCGTCGTGCAAGTTTATGCCGCGCGTGCCGTGCGCTGGCGCGGCTACTTCGGCGTGCACACGTGGGTTGCCGTCAAACCGCGCGACGCCGCCGAGTTCACGGTCTACGAGGTCAACGGCTGGCGGCTGCGCCGCACGGGCAGCGCAGTCAGCGTCGATCATCGCCCGCCCGACGCGCGCTGGTTCGGCAACCGCCCGGAGTTGCTCGCGGATCGGCGCGGCGCCGGCGTCGACGAGCTCATTACGCGCATCGAAGCGGCCGTCGCGTCGTATCCGTACGCGGAGACTTATCGCGTCTGGCCCGGCCCGAACTCGAACACGTTCGTTGCGCACGTGCTGCGTTCCGCGCCCGAGCTGCGCGCGGATCTGCCGGCGCACGCGATTGGTAAGGACTACCTCGGTCCCGCGTTCGTCGCGTGGTCGCCGAGCGGCACGGGTGCGCAAGGTCAACCTGTTCGGCGTCGTCGGCGCGTTGGCAGGCGTCGAGGAGGGTGTCGAGCTCAACCTGCTCGGCCTCACGTTCGGCGTCGATCCGCTCGATCTCTCGTTGAAGGTGCCGATGGCGGGCAGGCTCGGTTGGCCGCGCGAGGTACAAGCCTCCGTCGCGCTTGCGGGCGAGAAATAGCGTGCGCGCTCTGACCTTGGCAGTTGTGGTTCTCGTCGCGTCGCTCGCGGGTCACGCGCACGCCGAGCCGCGGCAGTTCACGTTCAGCTGGCAGTTCGACGAAGGTGACGCGCTGCGACCGCGCGGCGGCACGACGCGCGGCGCGCCGTTGACGCTCGCGACCGAGCCGAGCGCCGCTTGGCGCGCGGTCCAAGAGCCCGGCCTCTCGAAATTCGAGCGCGATCGGCGCGCGATCCTCGCGATGGCCGGCGGTTACCGCACGAGCTTCGACTTTCTCGAGACCGTCGGTTTCACGCCCGGCTTCACGCCGTCGCGGCCCTATCAATCGTGGGGGACGGAGTACATCTACGTCGTCGAGGACCGCGGCACGTTCATACGCTTGCAGCATCTGATGGTCATGTTCGTCGCGGACCGCGACGGCAAGGTGCAAGGCCCGTTCGTGCAGAAGCACTGGCGGCAAGACTGGCGCTACGAGGACACGGATCTTCACGTCTTCGTCGGCGGCAATCGCTGGGTGCGGCAGACGCGAACGGCCGATGAGGCGCGCGGCCGCTGGTCGCAAGCCGTGTTCCAGGTCGACGACTCGCCGCGTTACGAATCGCTCGGCGAGTGGGAGCACTACGGCACCTACTCGGCGTGGACGAGCGAGCGCACGGCGCGGCCGTTGCCGCGGCGCGAGACGACGGTGCGCAGCGACTACCAGATCCTCGAGGGCGTCAACCGGCACACGCTGACGCCGACGGGCTGGGTCCAGGAGGAAGAGAATCTGAAGCTCGTGCTCGACGAGCAGGGGCAGCCGGCCGCCGACGCGCCGTATCTCGCGCGCGAGCTCGGCGTCGCTCGCTACGAGCACGTCGTCGACTTCGATTTCTCGGCCGGCGACCGCTACTGGCAGCGCAGCGGCGAGTTCTGGCGCGACGTTCGCGCCGCGTGGGAGGCTGTCTACGCCGAGCGCGATTCGTTCGAGTATCTCGAAGAGGTCGACGGCCAGGAGATGTTCGTGCCGCTGTTCGAGCATGCCGAGCGGCTCGACGGCGGCGAGCCGTACGATGCGGCGGCCGCCGCCGAGATCATCCGCGCAACGTTCGCCCGGCATCTGCGCTGACGAGGCGCGGCGCGACCTCCCTGCCCCAACCGGGCGGCGTTCGTTACCATAGCCTCCCGGCTCGCTCGGCCGCACGCAAGAACCACAAGCTTGGGGAACTGCATGGCCTCTTCGATTCGCGTCATGGCGAGCGCGCTGCTGTTGGCGTCGCGCGCGACGGTCGCCGACCGCGCAGCCCGCTCCTGCGACCGGCGATGCCTCGAAGGTTTCGTCGATCGCTATCTCGACGCGTTGGTGCGGCACGACCCGCGTCGCCGTGCCGCTCGCTGCGGCTGCGCGCTACACGGAGAACGGCCAGCGGCTCGACGTCGGCGACGGCCTGTGGCGCAGCGTCAAGGCCAAGGGCAAGTATCGGCTCATCGTCGCCGACCCGGAGGCGCAGCAGGTCGCCTTCATCGGCACGCTCGAGGAGCACAATGCCGACCCGCTGCTCGGCACGCCGGCGTTGATCGCGCTGCGGCTCAAGATCGTCGGCGGCGAGATCACGGAGATCGAGCAGTTCATCACGCGCAGTGTCGACGCGGCGAAACGCGTCGAGGCGCTCGGCCGGCCGAATCCGTCGTTCGCGGAGGCCGTGCCCGACTGCCGAGCGCATGTCGCGTGCCGATCTCATCGCGACCGCGAACAAGTATTTCACCGGCATGCAGCAGAACGACGGCAAGGGCGACTATCCGTTCGCCGCCGACTGCAACCGCATCGAGAACGGCATGCAGACGACGAATCGGCCGACGCCGGCCGGCGAGGCGCGCCCAGATCCCGCAGACCGCGCGCGAGCTACTCGGCGCAATGGAGCTGCCGCGAGCAGTTCGAGTCCGGGCTTGCTGCACTTCGTGACGCGAATCCGCGATCGCCGTTTCGTCGCCGTCGATCCGCGAGCGCGGCCTCGTGTTCGCGTTCGTGTTCTTCGATCACGCGGCCGGCGAGACGCGCAATTTCACGACGCCGAGCGGGCGCGAGGTGACGGCCGGGCCCGCGCAGCCGTGGACGTGGTACATCGCCGAGCTGTTCAAGATCGAGAACGGGCTGATTCGCCGGATCGAGGCGACGCTCGAGCGCGTGCCGTACGGCATGACGTCCGGCTGGAGCAGCTGGGAAGACGGCATGTCGGATCGCGCGCGCGACGTCACGCGCTGATCGAACGAGTCGGACCCAGTGGCCGCCTTCAGCGTCAACGAGTTCTATCAACGCAACCGCCGCGTTGTCATCTGGGTCATCCTGTTCCTGCTGTTGTGGGCGCTGCGCGATTTCTTCGCGGTCGTGTTCCTGTCGTTCGTGCTCGCGATCATCGCGGCGCCGCTCGCCGAGATCGGAATGCGGCGCCTCGGCTGCCCGCATTGGGCCGCGGTCACCGTCGTCTACGTGATCTTTCTCGTCGTGCTCGGCACGTTCGTGGCGTTCGTCGTGCCGAGCGTCGTCACCGAAGCTCAATCGCATGATCGAAAACCTGCCGGCGACCGAGGCGACGCTGATCGAGACCAAGAACCGTGCTCGTGCGGAGCTATCCCGCCCTGCGCGAGCCGATCAACGGCTATCTGCGCAGCGCGCTCGCCGACGATCGCTTCGGATGACGTCGAGCTCGAGCTCATCAGCGAGCGGCAGCGCCTGGGGCTCACGGAGGGGGACCTCGCGGCGGCGGCCGAAAGCCCGGTCGTGCCGACCGGCGTGCTCGCCGAGTACTTCAATCGCCAGGATCAGCTGTTGCTGAACGCGTTGATGGCCGTCCAATCGCCAGCGTGTCCGCCAATACGCGCCGACCGTCACCGTCATGCTGTATCGCGCGACGGCGACGACACTGCTCGCGCTGCTGTTCAGCTACCTGATTCTCATCGATCTTGAATCGGATCAAGGCCGGCATCGGCCGGTTGCGGACGTCGCGCGTCGGCGATTTCTACGAAGAAGCTGCTCCGCCGATCGCGCGCTTCGGCATTCGTGCTCGGCCGCGCCGATCGAGGCGCAGGCCGCGATCGCCGTCATCAACACCGTGCTGACGCTGATCGGCCTGCTGCTGCTCGACATTCCGCTCGTCGCGATGCTGTCGGTCATTGTCTTCGTCTGCAGCTTCGTGCCGGTGCTCGGCGTGTTCATCTCGACGACGCCGATCGTTCTCGTCGCGCTGAATACGGGCGGGCCGGCGCTGTCGCTCGCGGCGATCGGTCTCGTCATCGTGATTCACGCGATCGAAGCGTATGTGCTGAACCCGATCATCTACGGCAGGCACCTGAAGCTGAATCCCGTGCTGACGCTGATCATCCTGTACGTCGGCTATCACGCGTTCGGGCTCTGGGGCATGTTGCTCGGCGTGCCGGTCGCGCGCTATTTCATCCACGACGTGTTCGGCGTGCCGTTCCGCGAACGCGCGCGACCGCCCGCGCTCCAGCGTGAAGGCCGCGGCCGCAGCTCGCAGCGCGACGGGGCGAGTCGAAGTGATGCTCGCTGCTGCGGCGCCTGATCGCTCATCGCGCATCGCTGGCCGTGGCTGCTGCCGGCGCTCAGCTTCGCGGCCGGCTGGGTAGGGTTTCTGCTCGTGCGCCGCGGCGAGGAGGTCGCGCGGCATCATCGCGCTGCTCGCGCTCTGCGGGTGGTTCTGGCTGCTGCTCGAGCCGTGGGTCCGGCGGCGGCTCGAACGGCGTCGGCGGCGCGTCGGCAACTTCGTCGTCAACTTCATCAGCCAGTCGCTGCAACAGGAGCTCCTGTTCTTCAGCCTGCCGCTCTTGATCGGCGCGACGCAGCGCGACGTGGGCCAGATCGCGTTCACGGGCCTCGTCGCCGTCGGCGCGCTGCTGTCGCACGATCGATCCGCGTGTACGAGCGTCTCGTCGCGACTCGCGCGGCGCGCCGCATGTCGTTCCACGCGTTCTGCAGCTGGATCGCGGCGCTCGTCGTGCTGCCGATGGTGCTGCTCGTTCCGGTCGAGCGGGCGTTGCCGATCTCGCTGCTCGCCGTCGGCGCGTGGCTGCTGCTGACGTTGCCGCTGTCGCTGTACTCGCTGCCGCGCTGGCGCAACCGAGTCGCCTGGATCGTCGGCATGATCGTCGTGCCGTTCTTGTTCTGGGGGCTGCGCGCGCAGATACCGGCTGCGGGTCTCGCCGTCACGGACGCGCGTGTGACGCAAACGATCGACGGGCTGACGCCGGGCGCGCCCGCTCGCGCGTGTCCGGCAGGAGGATCTCGCGCAGGGCGTCATCGCATTCGCCGCGATTCGCGCTCCGGCGGGCTTGTCGCAGCAGGTCGTGTTCGAGTGGCGGCACAACGGCGAGCGCGAGCAGATCGCCGTCGAGATTCACGGCGGCAGGGCGGACGGCTTCCGGGCCTACTCGCGCAAGCAGGTATTTCCGGCCGGATTCCGTCGGGGCTTTGGACCGTCGACGTGCTGACGCCGCAGGCGCAGCTGCTCGAAAGGCTGCGATTCGTCGTCGAAGGCTGAAGGCCGGCACGGAACGTGCTTGTGACGTCTGCTGTCCGAGACATACCATCTACTTAAACGTAGCTTCGCACGGGAGTGCACTCGCCATGGCCGAACCAGTCTCCGCCAGCCAGCTGATCGACGATCTGACGGCCGTCATCCGCGATGCCGAGAACCTGCTGCGCGCGACCGCCGCGCAGACCGGCGACAAGGTCGAAGAAATCCGAGCGCGCGCCGAGGAAACGGTACGCCAGGCGAAAGAGAGGCTCGCGGGCGTCGAGGAGCAGGCGCTCGAGCATGCGCGCGTGTTCGCCGGCGAAGCCGACCAATACGTGCGCGGCAACCCGTGGCAAGCCGTCGGCGTCGCGGCCGGCGTCGGTCTCGTGCTCGGCCTGCTCATGAGCCGCCGCTGAAGCGCGGCGCACGGCGTCGACGGAATACGATCGATAGCCCGGCCGAGGAGCCGGCCGAGCCAGGCGCGCGGCCCGTCGCCGGGCTGTTCGCCTCGATCGCGCAGCTGCTCGCGACGGCGGTCGGCATCGCGCAGACGCGCCTCGAGCTCCTGTCGACGGAGCTGCAGGAGGAGATGCACCGCGTCGCCGAGATCATGGTCTATGCGGCGACCGTCGCGTTGCTCGCGGCCGGCGTCGGGCTTGTTCATGCTCGCGCTCGTCGTCATCTTCGTGTTCTGGGACACGCACCGTACTCGCGGCGTCGATCGCCGTCACGAGCGTGTTCTTCCTGATCGCCGTCGTCGCGGGGCTCATGCTGCGAGCGAAGGTGCGCAGCAAGCCGCCGATGCTCGATGCGACGATGGCCGAGCTCAAGAAGGACCGCGCCAGCCTCATGAGTAGGCGCTCGTGAGCGATCGAGTCAAGCAGCTCGCCGAGCGTGAAGCGCTGCTGCAGCAACGCTGCGCGGCGCAACGTGCGAGCATCGCGCACGAGATCGCCGAGCATCGAAGCGCGGTTCGAACGCGTCGATCGCATCGCGCGCGCTCGCGCGGACCACGTTGCTGCATCCGATCGTCATCGCGGGCGGCATCGTCGCGTTGCTCACGATCGGCCGGCTGCGCGGGATGCGGGTCATCGGGCGTTTGTACCTGTTGAGCACGGCCGTGCGGCGGCTGTTGCAGACGATCAGAGTGTTTCAAGGGCTCGTCTCCAAGCCGAGCCCGGTCACGAGTGGAGAGCAGTCATGAGCCTGATGCGTTCGGTCGTGTTGGCGGGTATGGCGAGTTGCGCATTGAGCGCGCAGGCGCAGCAGAGCTGCGAGCCGACCGGCGAGGTCGGCTACGTCTGCGGCGTCACGAATCCCGAAGATCTCGTGCTCGTGCCGGGAACGTCGTGGATCGTCTCGAGCGGCATGGCGGATGGCGCCGGTTTCTATCTCGTCGACTCGAAAGCCGGCACGGCGGCGCTGCTGCCGTTCACGGCGCAGCACGACGCGACATTCGCGAGCTGTGCCGGCGCCGCCGACGCCGCAGTCGCTGAACACGCACGGCTTGAGCGTCCGCGCGAGCGGGCCAGGCCGCGCGAAGCTCTACGTCGTGGGACACGGTGCGCGCGAAGCGATCGAGGTGTTCGATGTCGATGCGACGGGCGCACGGCCGACGTTGACGTGGCGAGGTTGCGTGCCGATGCCCGAAGGCCTCGCGGCAAACAGCGTCGCGTCGTTCGCCGACGGCGCTATCGTCGCAACCGTGCTGTTCATGCCCGGGACGACGTTTGCCGATGCCATCGTGGACCGCAAGCCCACGGGGGCCGTGTTCGAGTGGTCGCCCGGCGACGCCGGCTTCACGCTCGTCGAGGGCACGCAGCTGCCGGCGAACAACGGCATCGAGGTCTCGGCCGACGGCCGTGAGATATTACGTCGCGTCGTCGGGCCTGCAAACCATCGTCGCGTTCTCGCACAGCAACCCCGCGCGGCAATTGCGGACGACGCGGCCGCTGCCGTTCACGCCGGACAACGTTCACATGGGCCCCGACGGCCGGCTGCTGACGGCAGGCATGGCGAACGACGTGCCCGAGTGCGGCGGGCCGCCGGGCCCGCAGCACGACATCGCGAAGCTCTCGGTGTGTCCGCGGCCGACGATCGCGCGTCGCGATCGATCCGGCGACGATGCGCGACACGGTGATCGCGACGACGAACGCCGACGCCGAAGTTCAGCAACGCGACGATGGTGCTAGTCGCGGACGGTCAAGCGTGGATCGGCACGTTCTCGGGCGACAAGATCGCGCGCGCTCCGTTGCGCTAACGCGCGCCAGCGGCTCGGCGCCCAACGTCCAAGGCCGCGGAATAGGCCTCGCGTAGCGCGGCCCCCGAAGCCGCGGAACATCCTCAGGAAACCCTCGTAAGAGCCGCATCTTTCGCTCAGTAAGTCGAGCGTGTTCATCGCTACGTTTGATTCCAACACGGGGTGTGGAGTCGAACGATGCGCGCATCAACGCAAGACGAGGCCACGGGTCGTTTGGGGCTGATCTGCGCCGCGCTGCTTCTCGGCGCGACGCTGTCCGGCTGCGCCAGCTATCCCGGCGCCGTCGTCGACGACGTGGGGGATTTCCGAGCTGTCACGGCCGAAGACCCGGCCACCGACCTGGAGCAGGTCGGCAAGCCCAAGGGCAAGGGTTTGCGACGGGCCGCCGGCGCTTCGCAGGCCGCCGTCCTCTACACCCGTTCCGTCTACGTCGACCCGATCAGTCGACCCGTCTCCAACGTGACCTCGCTCTCCTCGTGGGTCCTGAAGTCGACCGTCGGCTTCTTTCGCCGCATCGGTTTGGCCGCCGTCCGCGAGCCCGCGCTAGGCCGCCTGCCGGTGGCCTCTCTCACGCGTGGCGATGGCATGGATCTGACCCAATGGGAGCGAGACCTCGACGACATCGTCGGTCGCGAGAGCTCGATGGGCCGGATCGAGTTTCTCGTCGATGGCGAGCAGTATTTCGCGCGTCTGCTCGAGGCCTTCGACCGCGCACAAGAGTCGATCGACATACGCACCTACATTTTCGACAACGACGACTACGCGGTCGCCGTCGCTGATGTTCTCAGAGAAAAATCGGCCGACGTCCGCGTGCGCGTGCAAATCGATGCGCTCGGCAACCTCATGGCCATGCAATCCGACGCCGCGTCCTTGCCGACGGACCACGCCGGTCCGCTGTCGATAGCCGAGCACCTGCGCAAGAGCTCGGCTGTCAAAGTCAGGAATCGCGCCAATCCGTACATGTACATCGGCGATCACACGAAATCGACTATCGTCGATGGCAACACCGCCTTCGTGGGCGGCATGAACATCGGTCGTGAGTACCGCTATGAGTGGCACGACCTCATGATGGAGGTTACAGGCCCCATCGTCGATCAGTTACAGCACGACTCCGACAAGGCGTGGGCCCGCGCCAGCGTCTTCGGTGACGCCGCCAATCTCGTGGCCATTCTGCGGGGTAAGAAGCACCGCGCCGACGATCTGGGCTACCCCGTGCGCACGCTGTACACGCGCAATTTCGATTCTGAAATCTACCGAACGCAGGTCGAGGCCATCCGCCGCTCGCAAAGCTACATCCTGATCGAGAACTCGTATTTCTCCGATGACTTGATCACCTACGAGTTGGCCAAGGCGCGGCGTCGCGGCGTCGATGTCCGGGTCATCATGCCCGCGGCCGGCAATCACGAATCGCTACACGCTAGCAACCAGGTTGCGATCAACGCTTTGCTCGACAACGGTATTCGCGTGTACATCTACCCGGGCATGACGCATGTCAAAGCCGCGATCTTCGACGGTTGGGCCTGCGTCGGCTCGGCCAACTTCGACAAACTGAGCCTCGAGGTCAACAAAGAGCTGAATCTCGCTACCTCGGATCCTGCGACGGTCAAGGACTTGCTGGACCGCGTATTCATGCCCGATCTCGCGAGGTCGGAGGAGGTGACCGACAGAGTGGGGGTCACTTTCGCGCAGGTGCTGGCCGAAAGAGCCGTCGACGAATTCTTCTAGTAAGGCGGCTAGCCGGACACGACGGTTGCAGCTCTGGTCCGGCGGTTCAGGCCGTAGCGTAACGCCGCGTCCAGGCCCGCGTCAGCGTTTCAGCGCCGTGACGGCCAAGATCCAGACCGAACCGTTGGTCTGGAGGTCGGCGATTCGTCCCAAGTCGTAGCTCTTGATCGTACCGCGCACGTGGCCCACGTCGGCCGCCGGTGTCGGGTAACGCGGCAGCGGGGCATGGTCGTAGCGCCACCGCTCGACGGTCACTTCGGTCCAGAGCTCCTTCGCGAACAATGCGACGATGCGGGGGAGGTCGCCCGCGACGAACATCTCGTGCCCGTGCAAGTGAATCGGCGCGTCGAGGTACAACTTTCCGCCAGGACGCAGCACGCGCCGGATCTCGACGAGGCAGTCGGCATACGGCGGCGGGGTGGTGCCGTCGGGCAACGGTTCTTCCCAGTGCTCGAATGACTGGTTGCCGAAGACCACGTCGAACGTGGCGTCGGGGAACGGGATGTTGCCGGCATGCCCGTGGCCTCCGGAGCCGAGCCGCGGCGGGCGGTCGACGAGCGGCTCGACGCCGGTCCACGAGCCGCCGGAGAGCTCGACGACGCGCTTACCGTACGAGCGGCGGGCGTAGCCGAGCTCGAGCACGCGCAGGCCGCGGGTATCCGCGCAGGTGCGCTTCGGTGGCCGCGACGATGCATTTTCGCACCGGACTGCCGAACGGCACGCTGCAGACCTCCCGGGGCGCGTCGAACTTCGGGCAGCGGCGGCACGGGACGATCCGCTCGCCGCGGCGCTCCTCCCAGTAGGGCGTTGCCCATTCGTTCCGGGCGAGGCGGCCCCGGGTCGTCAGCCGGTACCACGCTCGGGCGAGCGAGCTCTTGGGGCCATGCATCGTTCGAGGGTCCTCGCG
Source organism: uncultured Gammaproteobacteria bacterium (assembly GCA_963714705.1). Lineage (GTDB taxonomy): Bacteria > Pseudomonadota > Gammaproteobacteria > Steroidobacterales > Rariloculaceae > FEN-1219. Next base: position 343,686 of record CAVQPJ010000006.1, on the reverse strand, counting down.
GGCGCGTGATTATGACACTGCGGCCACGATGGCGAATCACGGCGCTGCGCGGGCCTAGAATCGAATCGATCCCCGTCGGGGAGGAACTCATCCGTGGGCAGTAGGCGCGTAGCGCCGTCGTGGGTTGCCGTGGTCGTCGCGCTGGTCGCGGCCGGTGCCGCGCGCGCGCAAGATCCCGTGTCCGAGCTCAGCGGCTACGTGACGCTTGAGCAGCGGCTATTGGAAGCACGGGCTGTCGCAGAACGACGGCGCGTCGCTGCAGCTCGGCATCGACTATCAGCACTACACCGGGTTCTTCGCCTACGCGCGCGCGATGAACGTCGACTATCCGCAGAACCTCCCGGACGCAGACGTCGCGACGTCGAGACGAGCGCCTACGTCGGCTATCACGATCGCGGCGATCGCTGGTCGTGGACCGTGAGTCTCGGCCGCTACCTCTATCCCGGACGCCGACGGCTACGACTACGACGAGTGGAGCGCGAGCGTCGGGTATCCGCGACCGCGTCTTCTATACGGCTTCGTACAACGACGAGTACTACGCGCGCGGCGGCTTCGGCGCTGAACCAGGAAGTCTCGGTCGCGTTCCCGCTGCCCGGCGAATTTCGAGATCGGCGGTGCCGTCGGCTACTTCGACATCGCGCGCCGGTCCCAAGATCACGCATTGGAACGTCGGCGCGTCGAAGCTCGTCGGGCGCATGGCGATCGATCTGCGCTACTACGACGGCAACTACGACTGGCGCAACTATCTGGGCGATCCGAACGCCGAGAATTACGTCCTCAGCGTCTCGTACGCGCTGAAGCGGCAACCGCATTCCGGGATCGCGCGCTAGAAGCGGGTGTTCGTCGCGCGGCGCGAGGCACGCTGCCGTGCCGCCGAGCCGCGCGACGGCGCGGCACGCGTTGATCGAAGCGCTGCCGGCCGAGTAGGTCGTCGTCGCCGTCAGAATCGCGGCGATGCGCTCGGCGTCGAGATCGGGCTGGCGTTCCATCAGCAACGCGACGACGCCCGTCGTGTGCGCGGCGGCGAGCGAGTTGCCGCTCGAGAAACGCGTAGCCGGCGCCGGGCGTCGTCGTCAGAACCTCGTCGGCCGGAGCTGCCAACGTGTACGGCGAGTCGGAGTTCACGGCGCACCAACGACGAGTGCGCCGTCAGCACGCGCGGGTGCGACGACGGGAACGCGTGCGAGCTGCTCGGGCTGTGGCCGGATGCGCGGTGACGACGACGATGCCGCGCTCGATCGCACGATCGAGCAGCCGCGACAGCAGCGGGTCGTCGGGCCCCGCGAGGCTCAAGTTGATGACGTTCGGTTGCAGGCCGAGCGCGACCTCGAGGGCCTGCGCCAGCGAGAAGCTCGAGCACTGCGCCGCGAGACCGTCGTCGACGACGGCCCAACACGCGCGCAACGCCGCGATGCTGACGTCGGGAGCGACGCCGATGATGCCTTCGCGATTGTTGACGGCCGAGGCGATGATGCCGGCGATTGCGGTGCCGTGGATCTCGCCGTCGCGCGCGAGCGGATGCTCGGCCACGAGATTGCGCGCGAGCTGCACGCGGCCCGCGCAGGTCGGGGTGGTCGCCGTCGACGGCGGAGTCGATGATCGCGATCGAGACGCCGCGGCCCGTCGCGAGCTCGTGTGCGCTCTCGACTTCCATCGCGCGTCGCAGCGGATTGCAGGTCGAGATACGGATCGTCGTACTTCGCCGCCTGCGTGTCGAACAGGTTCATGCGCTGCGCGAGATCGACGCGCGGATCGCGATTCAAGGCGGCGATGACGTCCGCGACGTCGCGCCCCTCGGGAACGGTCAGCACCTCGCAATAGACGTCGAGCGACTGGATCGGCCAGCCTTCGACGCGGCGCAAGTCGTGCTCGTGCGCGAGCTGCGTCAGGACGCGATCGACGGACGGCGACGGGCCGTAGCGGCGCTGCAGATAGCGCTGATTCGGCGCGCCCGTGAGTCCCGCGGCCAGCGTCGCGGGTTGTCGCACCGTCACGAGCATTTGCCGCGCGGCCGTGTCGCTCGGTGCGCAGCGGCTGTCGCGCACGCCGTTCGAGCTCGCGCACGCCGCGAGCAGCGCCGCGGCCAGCGACGGCGAGCGCGATTCTCATGGCTGCACGTCCGTCAGCGCGGGCCCCGCGAAGCGGACGCGTGGATCGGCGGCCAGAGCGCCGAGCAGCTCGGTGACCTGCGTCGGTCGCACGTCGCCGGCAACGCGCACGCTGTAGCGGCCGAGCTCGCTCGGGCCCGGCGACGATCTCGCCGTCGATGTCGTCGAGCAGCTCTTGCATCTCGGCGGCCGTGGTGTCGCTCGGCGAACACGATGTCGAGCAGCGCGGCGTCACTGGCCGGCGGCGGTCGCGAGCGTCGAGTAGTTGTCGCCGTCGAGCGTGGGCAACGGCGTGAGCCACAACAGGACGGCGAGCACGGCCAACGCCGGCGGCCGCCGCGACGGCGAATGGAGCGGCCGTCGCGTAACGGACGCGCCAACGAGGCCGGCTCGCGCGCGTCGCGTCGTCGAGCTCGGCGTCGAGCCGGTCGAAGCCCGCCTCGGCCGAGACGTCGACGGTTCGTCGAGCACGCACGGCGGCGTGTAGCCGCTGCTGTTCCTTGAGCTCGCGCCGGCACGCGATGCAAGCGCGCACGTGCTGCTCGACGGCCTCGCGCTCGGCGCCGGTCAGAGCGTGCCGTTGACGAGCCACGGCAGCAGCTCGAACGCACGGCTGTGCGGCAGCGACGGGGCGTCCGTCACGGAGCGTCCTTACCGAGCGCGGGCAACAGCTTCTTCAGCTTGGCGCGGGCGTGAAACATCCGTGTCTTGACCGTGTTGACGGGGCAAGCGGCGATGGCGGCGATTTCCTCGTAAGAGCAGCCGTAAAAGTACGTGAGCTCCACGACCGCGCGATGCTCCGCCGACAGGTGACGCAATGCCTCATCGAGCAGGTCGCGCAGGTCGCGGTCGTCGCTTTGTTCCGCCAAGGCGTCGGAACGTTCAATGAGCTCGTCGAAGCGGGGCGCCCGCGAACCGGTCCGTCCAGCGCCGCGAAGCGGCCAGCAGCTTCAAGGCCTTGCGGTAGCCGATGCCCATGATCCAGGTCGACACGCTCGAGCGGCCGCCGAACGAACGGCCGTTGCGCCAGACGACGAGCATGACGTCGTTGACGCCTTCCTGAGCGAGGTCGAGCCGACCCGTGATGCGGTAGATGAACCGCAGCAGCGGGTGATAGTAGGTGCTGTAGAGCTCGCGCAGCGCGTTGCGGTCGCCGTTGCCGAATGCGCTCGAGCAACGCGAGATCCGCGCCGTCGTCGGAGAAGCGCGCCCGGGTAGGACGAATGTTCAGCCCTTGATCCATCGTTGTCCGTTGTTGTGAGCCGACGAGCCTTAGTCTACGCACGGCCGCGACAAGTTGCACAGCGCCGGCTTGGGAACTTTTCGGGCGGTTGCTCGGAATAGCTTCTGAGGAACAATGCTGCGCATGGACGAAACCGACCCAGCTTCAGGCGACACAGTCGACGTGCGGCTGCTCGCCGACATTGCGGCGGGCGTCGAGCAAGCGTTCGTCGATCTCTACAGGCGCCGGCACAACGACGTCTATCGGTTCGCGTTCGCGATGGCCAAGTCGCGCAGCTTCGCGCAAGACGTGACGCAAGAGGTGTTCTTGAACGTGCTCGAGAACGCGCGCCGCTTCGACAGTCGCCAAAGGCTCGGTGCGAGCGTGGCTGTTCGGCTGCGCTCGTTACGTCACCCTCGATCGGCTGCGCCTCGAGCGGCGTTGGACCGACGACATGCCGGCCGAGCTCAGCGACGCTCGACAGCGACGAACGCCTGCTCGCGGACCAACGCGTCGAGCGACTGCACGCGGCGATCGCGCGCTTGCCCGTCGAGTATCGGGAGGCGCTCGTGCTCTGTCGAGCTGCAAGAGCTGTCGTACGCGGAGACGGCGGCCGTGCTCGACTGCCCGATCGGCACCGTCCGCTCGCGATTGCATCGCGGCCGTGCGCTGCTCGGCGGCGATGCTCGACGAAGGCGAGCAGGCGCGCGGCCGACGTCGAGCCGAGCATGGCCGCGCCGTTACAAGCCCGAGAGGTGTGCTCATGAGCAATACGCCACGACGACGCAAGTCGGCTGCAAGCCGAGCTCGCGCAGCTGCGCGCTGCGCTGCGCGCCGTCGAAGCGCCGCCTGCTCGACGAGGCGGCGCTTGCGCGCTCAGTTTCGCGACGCGGCGCGGCAGCGCGCGCAGAGCGCGCCGGCCGAGCGCGCCGGCGGCGGCCGCATGGCGGCTCCCCCTCGCCGCCGCGGCCGCCGTCGTGCTCGCCGTGGGCGGCGTGTTCGCCGCCGTCGCTGCTGCGCGCGAGCGGCCAGTGCGCGTGCCGCGTCGCGGCCGAGGCGCCGCGGGCCGCGCCGGCCGCCGTCGAGCGCATTTCAGCCGCTGCTGAACTCGCCGGGTTTGTCGCCGTCGGCGTCGTACAGCGTCGTGCGCGTGCGCATTCCGCTGTCGGCGTTCGCCGTGGTGCCGGGCACGGCGCAGGACGGCACGATCGAGGCCGATTTGCTCGGTGGGCGAGGACGGCCTCGCCCGCGCCATTCGTTTCAACGAGGCGGACGCGTTGCGTCGTGTCCGTCGCCGATCAATGATGCGGAGGATGGTTATGAGATCGAAGTACAGCGTGTGGCAACCTTGCGCGATGCGGCCTCTGCGCCGCGACCGCCATCGCGCAGCGCCGACGACGCCGGGCCCCGCCGGACCACGGACACGCTGTTCTTCGTGCGGAACGTGGCGCCGCTGCCGACGTTCGGTGGGCGCAATCGACATCATCCGCAGCGAAGGCGACGTGCTCGGGCCCGTCGTCAAAGGCAAGCCGTACAGCGCGCGCTCGATCACCGAGTCGACGCAAACGCTGGCGGACGGCAACCGCATCACGCAGCGCAACGAGGCCGTGATCTATCGCGATTCCGAGGGCCGCACGCGGCGCGAGCAGACGCTGAGCGGCGTCGGTCCGTGGCAGGCCGGCGAGCCCGTGACGATGATCAACATCCACGATCCCGTGGCCGGCAAGAGCTACGTGCTCGATCCCGCCGAGCGGATCGGCGCGCGAGATTCGGCCGTTCCAGATGGCGATCGCCGCAGGTGCAAGGACCAGCTCGAGCCGCGAAGGCCGGTGCGACCGCGATCTGGAGCGTCGCGGTGCACTGCAGCGCCACGCGGTACGCCGCCCGGGGCGTGCGGTGTCGCGTCACCGTCGCCGTCGAGCGCGGCGTCGAGCGCGAGCGTGACCGTGGTTCGCACGCGCGACGACGGCGGCGACAGCCGTGCAGGTGTTCTGCACGGCGCCCGCGGTGTCGTCGACCCGCCGTTTCCGCCGGGTACGATCGGGCGCCTACGAGCCCGCCGAGGATCTCGGCGAGCAAGTGCTCGAGGGGCTGCTCGTGCAAGGGCACGCGCATGACGGACACGATTCCGGCCGGCACGATCGGCAACGAGCGCGCCGATCGACATCGTGACGGAGCGTTGGTACTCGGAGGACATCGACGCGATGGTGCTGCAGCGCTTCTCGGACCCGCGTTTCGGCGAGACGACCTATCGGCTCGTCAACGTCGTGCGCGGCGAGCCGTCGCCGGACCTGTTCCAGGTGCCGCAGGGGTACGAGCTCAGGGCGCCGGAGATGCCGCAGGGCCGGGGTCCGCGTGTGCCCCGGGAGCGCCGGGCCAGGCGGTGTCGAGTTCCAGCTCCAGCGGACGAGCCGGCGCCGGCGCGGCGCGGTGAGGCTGACCGGCGCGCGGGCTAGCAGCCCGTGCCCGGCTTGATCGTGACGAACGCGTCGACGACGAGCCGTTCGCTCGTCGTCGGCCTCGTCGCCGGTGGCGACGAGGTGGCCCTTCGACGGTCGTCAGCGCGACCTTGCCGCGCGGGTTCATGCGCCGGTGCTGGCGCCGGAGCTCGCGCATACGCGCCCGCGTCCGCGACGGGAAACGTCAGCCCCGTCAGGCACTCCGTGAACGTCGCGCCGTTCTCGCTCACGGCGCTCTCGCCGTCGAGCGTGACGCGGTCCTCGAAGCGGGGCTCGCCGGCGTCGCGCACGAGCACGTGCTCGATGCGGCGAGGCGACTCGTAGCTCGAGATGCTCGGCGTCGCGAACGACGAGACGCCGCTCGGGGCCCGCGCCGCGCAGCACCGTCTCGGCCGCGATCTCGTCCCAGGGCCAGTGACCGAGAGCGTAGGTCGCGGACGGTCCTTGCGGTTTCCTGTCCGCGGCCGTCGCGCTCGCCGCATCGTCCACGAAACGCTGGCGAAGGAAGAAGCGGCCGTCCGGCCGCAGCCACAGCGTCGCTTCGATCGCCGCGCAATTGCTGCACGGGAGCTTGCCCGCGTAGACGCCGGCGAGCGTCGCGGGCATCGGCGTCCGCGGCTCGACCTCGTCTCTGAGTCGCGGCCGCAGCCCGCCAGCAGCGGCAGCGGCGAGCGCGAGGAAGGCAGGTCAGGCGACGCGTCATGCGCCCATCTTCGTGCACCAGTGCACCGGCCGTGCCGGCCGTTAAGTGGATCACGTTCGCCGGGCGTCTTCGGCGCCGCGATCGCGCGTCTGTGACCGCGCGCGCACTGCCTGGACCGCCGACGCGCGCCGTCCTTTAGAGTTCGCGGCCGCCGCTGCTCGGAGAGATCGTGCCGTGAATGCCCGTGTGACGCCCGCTCTGTATCGCTTCAGCGCGCGCTTCTTCGTCGTATTCCTCGCGCTGACGGTGTGGGCGTTCTGGCCGAGCTACTTCGCGCGGTTGTTCGAGCAGCCGACTTTGCTGGTATCCACGCGCACGGCATCGTGCTCGCGCTGTGGCTCGGCATGCTCGTCGTGCAGGCGCAGCTGATCCGCACGCAGCGGCGCTCGTTGCATCGGCAGCTCGGCAAGCTGTCGTACGTCGTGGCGCCGGCCGTCGTCGTCGATCACGACGGTGTTCGTGCATCAGCGCGTTTCGCCCGGGCTCGTCGGGCGTGCCCGTGTTGCCCGCGGCCGGCGCTGCACTTCCTGGCGCTGACGCTGCTGTCGCTCGTCGCGTTCGCGCGTGTTCTACGGTTTGGCGATCGCGCGGCGCCGCGACGCGCAGACGCACGCGCGCTGGATGCTGTGCACCGTCTTCCCGCTGGTCACGCCCGTCACGGATCGGCTCATCGGCGCGCATTTGCGGCCGCTCGTCGGCCTGGTGCCGCGTATCGAAGGCAATCCGGTCCTGCCGACGGTCGGTTTTGCGGCTCGCCGATCTCTTGCTGCTTGCGCTCGCGTGCGTGGGACTGGCGAGCGAACCGCCGGCTCGACGTGTTTCCCGTCGCGTTGGGCGTGCTGCTCGTCTATCACGTCGGCACGCTGACGCTGCATCGCGTGCCGCTGTGGAACGCGTTCTGCGTGTGGTTCTTGGGGCTGTGCGCGCCGCGCGCGCCGTGATGCGCGCGCGTTCAGAACGTCAGAACGAGTAGCGCGCGTTGATGCCGATGCCGTCGGCGTCCCCGGCAACCGTGAGCCCGATGCCCGCCGAGAAAGTTTCGGTGAAGTAGTAGCGGCGCCGACTTGCAGCGACGTGTCGCTGTCCTCGACGTCCACGTACTGAATCCCGCCTTCGAGCTCGAGCTCGTCGGTGACGCGCGCGCGGATCCGGAACTGGAGCCCCAGGCCGTCGTCGTCGAGCCGCCAGCGCGGCGGGGTCCACATCGAGGCTCGAGGTAGAGCACGCGCCCGTACAGGTCGACGTTTTCCCTGCAGTGGGAACGCGTAGCCGGCGCCCAAGGCCCAGGTGTCGACGTCGATGCCGAAGTCGAGATCGGCGTTGCCGTACGACGCGATACGCGTGCCAGTCGTCATTGATCTCGAACGACCCCGACAGCGTCAAGCCGTCGCCGTCGATGTCACCGTTGGCGAGCTGAAACTCGGTCTCGGCGTAGCCGAGCTCGACGTAGCTGTAGTTGAACTGCGGCGATGCCGGCCGAGTCGCAGCCGATTCTTGCGCCTCGCTCAAAGCGGGCAGCAGGGCAGTCGTGACCAGTAACGCACGCAATACTCCGTTCATCATCTCTCTCTCCTTCGGCGACAAGGCGCGGGCGCAAGCCCGATAGAGAGATGATAGATCAGGGGAGCGAGCGCATGCTTGCTCGCGCGCGTCGCAAAAGTGCGACTTTCGCTCGAACGCTACTGCGCCGCCGAAGCGCCGGCGGCCGCGTGCTCGCGTGCCGCGAGATCGTCGATGATCGCGAACAGCGTTCCGTAGCTGCCGGCCATCTGGCCGCCCGTCGCGTACTTGCCGTTGACGATGACGGTCGGCGTGCTTTGCGCGCGATAGCGTCGCACGAGCTCGTCGGCGCGTTTCACCTTCGCGTTGACGGCGAACGAGTTGAACGTGCTCTTGAACGTCGCTTCGTCGACGCCGTGCTTCGCGAAGAAAGCCGCGAGCTTCGCTTCGGTGTCGAGCAGGTTGCGGTTTCTGTGGAACTCGTCGAAGAAGTGGCCGGTCGATCTCGTCGAGCTTGCCGAGTGCTTCGGCCGTGTAATAGGCGCGCGCGTGGATCGGCGACTCGCGGATGGCTCTCCCACTGCGCAGGGATTCGCACGAAGTTGATGTAGTCGGCCTTCGTGCTCTCGAGCCAGGCCTGGATCTACGGCTCGAAGCCGAAGCAGCCCGGGCAGCCGAACATGAAGACCTCGGCGACCTCGACCTTTCCCGGTGTCGGTGCTCGTCGGCTGGGCCGGCGACAGGACCGTGTAGTGCTTGCCGGCTTCGAACGGCGGTGCGGCGCGCCTGCTGGGCCGTGACCTCGGCCGCGCCGAAGGCGGCTACGCCGACGAGCACGAGCGCGCGCAAAGCTGTCGATCTCACGTTGAACTCCTTAAGCCATTGTTTTTACGGCCATTAACGGCCTGACTGAGCCGAAGCTTAGCTGCCGGCCGGGGCAGCGGCAACGAGCTAGGTACCGTCCCGAGAAATCCTTCGTTTCGACGCGTGCTGAACCGCGCCGCGCTGCCCGGGCACTCACGCCAGAGCCCGCCGTGCTCGGATGCACGGCGGGCGACTTCAACAATAACGGGAGGGGAAGATGAAAAACTGGTTTGCCGTTGTTTCGCTCGGTGTCGTAGCGGGCTTGGCGGTGTCGCGCGGTCGCAGACGACGACCATGGCGACCACCACAGGCGGCAAGCGCGTGTTCCGCGCGCAGCTCGTGGGTCTGAACGAGGTGCCGTCAGTATCGACCGCGCGCGCGCGGGACGTTCTACGCCATCCTGAATAAGGAAGAAACGGAGCTCACCTACTGGCTGAGCTTTTCCGGGCTGACTGCCGACGTGTCGCAATCGCATATTCACTTCGGTCAGCACCACACGAATGGCGGCATCAGCGTGTGGCTATGCGAGGGCTCGCTTCAGGCGCCGACGGCAACCACGCCGGCGTGCGGCGGGACGCGGGAAACCCCGACGCCGGTCACCGGAGTCCATCACTGCGGCCGAGGTGGTCGGCCCCGCGGGCCAAGGCATCGCCGTGAACGAGTTCGCGGAGCTGGTCGCCGCGCTGCGCGCCGGCGCGGCCTACGCCAACGTCCACTCCGCGTTGGCGGCGGCGACCACAGGCGTAGCGTTTCCGGGTGGCGAGATTCGCGGCCAGATCAACTGATCGGGTCTCGAATGGTTGACCCTGCGGGCGACTGCCGCCCGCGGGGCTGCGCTCGCGCTCGCGTTACGGCATCCGGACGAGCGCCGTGCCGTAGGCGATGAACTCGGCCGAGAACATCGGGCTGCCGGCCGCTCCAGTCCTCCGACAGCGACGCCGTCTCGAGCCGCACGTTGACGACCTCGCTCGCGCCGAGGCGCCGCGCCTCTTGCTTCATGCGCACGATTGCTTCGCGGCGGCCGCGCTCGAGCAACGATTCGTAGCTGCGGATGTTGCCGCCGACGAGGCTCTTCAAGCCCGCTGCCACGCGCTTGAAGTAATCCTCCGCGATGACGACCGAGCCGACGACGAGCGTGCCGCTGCGGAACGTGCTTGCGTCGGCGGCGCCGCGCCCGCTGCACGCGACGATGTCGCGCAGGCTGGCTTCGTTCGCGGCGAGCTCGCGGAAATGGCTGCGCTCGTTCGCGCGGCCGACGACGAAGCCGATCGACGATCAGCACGACGAAAATGACGATCGACGATTCCATCCGAAGCTTACTCAGCTCACGACGACGGCCGTGCCGTACGCCATGACTTCGGCGGCGCCGGCCGCGATGTTCGAGGTCGAGAAGCGAATGTTGACGACGGCGTTGCGCGCCTGCCGCGCGGGCTTGCTCGACCATTCGGTCGAGCGCCTCGGTGCGCGACTCGTTGAGCAGCGCCGTGTAGCTCTTGAGCTCGCCGCCGACGATGTTCTTGAGCCCGGCGAGGATGTCTTGGCCGACGTGCTTCGCGCGCACCGTCGAGCCTTGCACGAGGCCGAGGTGCCGCGTGATCGGTTTTCCCGGGCACGGTCTCGAGCGTCGTCAACTCCATGGCGGCCTCCCGTCGTTCAAGTGGCGGCAGTGTGCCATAGCGCCGGCGCCCGAAGGGCTTCGCCGCGATTTGCCGAGACCGTGCCTGAAATGTCAGAGTGCCGATCGAGCAATGCTCAGGGGTCGGCATGTCGCGTCTGCACATCTTGTCTTTCCTCGCCGGTGGCTTGGCCGCCGCGAACGCATTCGCGCATCACGGCATCGCGAATTTCGATTTGAACAAGGACGTCGCGATCAGCGGCACGGTCTCGAAGCTCGCATTCGTGAATCCGCACTCGTGGCTCTACGTGAGCGTCGTCGGTGCCGATGGCCGGACGACGGAATGGCAGTGCGAGATGCGCGCGGCGACCGTGCTGCGGCGCTCGGGCTGGAGCGAGGCGATGCTCACGCCGGGCACCGCGGTCAGCGTCACGGGCTCCCCGGACCGGCACGAGCCGAACACCTGTTATCTCGGCACGATCACGTTCGCCGACGGCACGAGCATGGATCGCTATGGCCAGCGGCAGAAAACGGCTGTAGCGGCCGCCGCCGACCGTCCAGAGCGTTTGCCGAACGGTGACCCGAACTTGAACGGCGACTGGGCCGGCGAGCAGCGCGTCATGACGGACCGCCGCGGCATCAGCGGCGCGCTCGTGCCGATCAGCGTTGCCGATCAGCTCGCGCCGGGCGCGGTGCCCGAGGGCGGGCGCGCGTTCCCGGGCGCGCGCGGCACGCCGGAGTCGCTGGCCGAGAACGCGATCCAGGCCGCGTGGACGCGGCCGAGCCCCGTGCCGCTGACGGAGGCGGGGCGGCGGGCCGGCGAGGGCTTCGATCCGTCGTCGGACGACAACCCGCGGCTGCGCTGCGAGCCGACGAACATACTCTTCGACTGGGGCTTCGAGACGTTCACGAATCGCATCACGCAGGACGAGAACTCGATTCGGATCCAGTACGGCGCGCCCGGCATCGACCGCACGATTCATTTGAACGAAACGGTGCATCCGGCCGGCATCGAGCCGAGCGTCGCGGGGCACTCGATCGGGCGCTTCGAGAACGACGTGCTGATCGTCGACACCGTCGGCTTCAAGCCCGGCGTCTTGTCGGCCGACGGGTACACGATGCACAGCGACCAGCTGCACGTCGTCGAGCGCTTCTCGGTCGATCGTTCCGGTGGCGCGCTCGCGTTGCGCCGCGAATACGCAGCCGAGGATCCGCTGTACTTCACGGGGCAATTCCGCGGGGCGGATACGGCCTTCGTCGCCGACTTGCCGTACGAGTCGCCGACCTGCAACGATTTGAGCTACAAGACCGGCCAGGGCACGCCAGCGGTTGACCTGGCGGCGCCGCCGGCCGCGGTGGCGGAACCGGCGCCCGCGAAGTCGTGGTGGATGTTCTGGAAGTGAGCGCTTCGGAACCAGTTCGAGGCGAAGATTGTCGGAGTTGCCGTGCCCGAAATAGATAGCAAAGTCAGCGTGTCCGGTGGCGCAACCGAGGCCAAGCCGAGCCGCGCCAAGTGGTGGATCTCGGAGCTGATCTCGCTCGCGATCGTGCTCGCCGCCGTGACGGCCGCGCGCTCTTCGATCGCCGATCATTACTACGTGCCGTCGGGCTCGATGCAATACACGCTGATGGATGGCGATCGCGTCATCGTCAACAAGATGTCGTACGGGTTCCGGATTCCGCTCACGAAGATCGATATCTTCGGCTCGTCGACTCCGGAGCGTGGCCAGATCGCCGTGTTCGACTCGCCGCAGGACGGGACGACCCGGCTCATCAAGCGCATCGTCGCCATCGGCGGCGATCGCGTGTCGGTCGTCGACGGCCAGCTCTCGATCAACGGCCAGCCGCTCGGCGATCGCGAGGTCGAGCACTTCGGCGAGCGCGAGGCGCTGTTGAATCTGCGCAGCGGCGGCGGCCCCGATTACGAGATCGAAGTGCCGCCAGGCATGGTGCTCGCGATGGGCGATCACCGCGGCAACAGCAACGACGGGCGCAGGTTCGGGCTCATCGACGAGCGCGAGCTGTTCGGCCGCGCCATCGCGATCTACTACCGCAGACCCGCCATGGCCGCGGAATGCGCCCGGGCCTCCCCGGATTGCCCCAAGGGCGATGGCTTCACCTGGCAGCCGCTGTAAGACGGCTCTAGCTCAGCGCGCGCAGCGAGCCGGCGGCTCCGGCCCATCGCATTCGCGCGCGCGGCGCCCGCCGCGCGCCTCGTCATAGGCGCGCTCGACGGCTTCGTAGTCGAGTATGGCCTGTTGCAGCTGCGGGTTTTCCGCTACGACGCGCGCCATCTCTACAGCGAATCGCTGCTGCATCGTGCCTTCCCTAATCTCCTCGCCTTGGGCCATTGATATGGCCTGGCTTGCGGCCGGGCTGAAGATACATTAGTCCATTGCAGAAGTTGGCTATGCCACGTTTTAGCCTCACTTGAGCGATGTGACTCGCCGTGGCACGCTGCCTTCGAACTCAGGTCGCGGAGTTGTCATGTCAGCCCAACCGAAGCCACCTTCAATCCGAGCCAAATGGATATCGGAGCTAACCTCACTCATCATCGTGCTCGCAGCCGTCGTAGGTGCGCGCTCATCGCTCGCCGACCACTACCGCGTCGAGTCCGGCTCGATGGAATACTCGTTGATGACGTATGACCGCGTTATCGTAAACAAGATGTCGTACGGTTTTCGCATTCCGCTGACGACCATCGACATCTTCGGTTCAGCAACACCCGAGCGCGGCGACATCGCATTGTTCGATTCGCCCGAGGACGGCACGACTCGGTTGATCAAACGCATTGTGGCGATTGGTGGCGATCACGTTTCGGTCGTCAACGGACAACTATCGATCAACGGGGAAGCACTTGGTGACCGAGTCGTAGAGCACTTCGGCGACCGTGAAGCACAGCTCCGCCTTACGACGCAGCCGGGATACAACCAAGGTGGCGGGCCGAACTTCGAGGCCGACGTGCCGTCGGGCATGGTGCTTGCTATGGGCGATCACCGCGGCAACAGCAACGATGGCCGAATGTTCGGCTTTGTTGACGAGCGCGAGCTAGTCGGACGCGCGATAGCTGTCTACTACCGGCGCGGTGACGGCTTCGTGTGGAAGCCGCTCTAGTGATTCCTACTTGACGCTGGCGAGCATCGGCCTCTTCGCGTTCAAGATTTCCGCTACCTGTGCGGTTCCCGCTAGTAGTACGTCAGCGTCTCGATTCCCGTTCCGGCCTTGAACGTCTTCGTGACGGTCGCCGTTGCGAGGTCGACGGCCGACACCGTGCCGTCGCCGTGATTCGCGACGAGCGCCGTCTTGCCGTCGGCCGAGAAGGCGATACCCATCGGCGAGGCGCCGACCTTGAACGTGCGTTGCGGCGCACGGAGATTGGCGGCGTCGAAAATGCTGATCGACGAGCCGGCCATCGTCAGTAGACACTTCCCGTCCGGCGAGTAGTACGCCTTGTACGCCGCGTCGGTCGTGTCGGCCAATGCGATGCGGTCGAGCACTTGATCGTTCGAAGTGTCGATGACGGCGATCTCGGGCCGCGCAAGGTCCATCGCGATGACGCGCTTGCCGTCCGGCGAAGTCGTAATGCCTTGCGTGCCGCGCGGCATCGGCACGCGTGCCGACCTGCTTGCGCGTGCGAAGATCGAGCACGCTGACGAACAGCTTGTCGTCCTTGTTCGCGACGTAGGCTTTGCTTCCGTCGGGCAGCACGGCGATCCAATGTCCCGAGCCTTCGTGATCGATCGTCGCGACGATGCGCCCGGCTGCGCCGTCGACGACGAGGATCTTGCGGTCGAGCTCGGCCGTGACGTAGACCATGCCGTGCGCGTCGATCTGTACGCCGTGCGGCGAGCGATACGGCGAGAGGTCGATGACCTTCGCGACTTTGCGCTCGGCCAAGTCGAGCACGTAGAGCTCGTGCCCCGGCTCGGGATTGCGGTTGTAGACACCGGGCCCGTAGATTCGCCACGTAGGCGAAGCCGGTGATCGGCCGACAGCGCGAAATCGTGCGGGTTCTTCGGCAGCTCGAGGCTCGAGCGCTCCGCGAGCGAGGTCGGATCGAAGAAGCGCACGTGACCGCCGAGCTTGTCGACGAGCAAGCAGGCCGTCCGAGCCCGTCGTGTGATTGAGGCTCTCGCTCGCGGCGGGCAGCGCGGCCGCGAGCGCGAAAACGGTTGCGATCGATCGAAGCATGGTTTTCCCCCGCGACGGCGAACGGCCGTGCAACGCTACCGTTATCGTAGCCCAGGGCCCTACGTGGCGGCAGAGTCGGCGGCCGGGCGGGGGGCGCCCGGCCGCCGGCGCGTGCACGCCAGACGAGCCGCGGTTAACGCGCGCGAGAATCAAGCTCACGATCACGCCGAAGCCGACGACCGTCAGCACGAGGTTCGCGAGCCAGCCGATCCAGGGCAGGTTGATCGAGACGATGACGATGACGAGGCCGACGATCAGCGTCGCCGCGAAGTGCGGCGGGGTCGCCCGATTGCGCAGCACGCCACGCCCGATGATTTGTGCGATCACGGCCTTCGAGAAGTACAGACCGATGGCGCCGACCAGGAACGTCAGCACGCCGAGCGGGATCCCGACGATCGTGACGCAGAACAACGCCGCGGCAACGGGCAGCGTCACGGCCGCCGCGAGCCCGATGCCGGCCGATTTCAGGACGGCCAGCGCGCTCGGCAGCGACGTCTCTCTCAGCACGGGGAACAGCCAGAGCAACAGCAGGCCCGTCACGAACGCCCCGGCGAGGCGGATGACCTGGCCGAAGTAGTAGCCGAACGTCGAATACTCGTTGCGGCGCTGCTCGCGCTCGACGAGCTGCTCGTTGACGGTTCCGCCGACGACAGCGCCGGGCGCGACACTCAAGTCGCCGGCGGTGTCGACATGGCCCGTGACGTTGCCGCCGATGCGCGCCGTCGGCTGCACGGTGACCGTGCCGGCGTAGCCCTCGACGTCGCCTTCGACGGCGCCGCTGACGCTGACCCTGGCCCCGAACCCCCTGAAATCCACGCCGACGCGGCCGTCGACGTCGACGGTCTCGCCGAACCCCATCGCGTTGCCCGCCACGTTCGCCTCCGGCCCGATCTCGACGCCGTTGGCGAAACCGTAGAAGTCGCGGCCGACGCGAGCGTTCGCGAGCGACAAGTCCTCTGCGCCGCCGATGACGGTGCCGCCGATCGTGCCTTCGATGGTGATCGTTCTGGGCGCCCGTGACCAGATTACCGGTGACGTTGCCGCGCACCGTGACCTCCTGGCCGAACGCGAGCAGGTCACCGTTGATGGTGCCGTCGATTGCCACGGTCTGGCCGAGCGCGAGCAGCGTGTCGTTGATCGTCTCGTCGGCCGTAACGGTCACGGCAGTGTCGCTTCGCCGGATCTCGAACGCATGACCGACCGACGGCAGCGCGACGACGACGGCGAGTAGCGCTACTGCCATGCCCGCAAACGCGCGGCGGCGCACCGTCGAGACCGCGAGCCAGGTGATGAACGCGATCACGAGCATCGCGCCGATGAAGTTCATTGCAGAAGTCCACATAGCAGTTCCCTCGTAGACGATGAATGTCATGACCTCGACGGCGCGCTCGAAGAGCGCGCCAGACTTCGAGTGGGTCCAACCACCCGAGCTCGCTCGGGATGGCCGCAGCGACCGTGCTCCAGAAGGCTTTGCTGAAGGCGCCGATCAGCACGACGCTCGCCACGAGCACGACGAAGTCGCGCGCGCTCGGCGGCGGCGCGAAGCGCGGAATCGGCGCCAGGTCGTCGGCAAATCGCAGAGCGGCGCGCAGCACGGCGCTCTCGCTACCGAGCGATTCCATGCGCGTGCTGCACGCGGCGCACGTAGCCGCATGTTGCTCGAGCGCTCGGGCCTCGCGTGCCGACAGAGCGCCGTCGGCGTACATCGAGTGGGTGATCGGGGAAGGGCAGCTCATGGGGTCTCCGTCAGCGATTGGCGCAACAGTTGCTTGGCGCGGCAGAGCAGCACGCCGACATGGTTGCGCGTGATTCCGAGTGTCTTGGCGATATCGTCGTAGTCGGCGTCCGAGTAGTAGGCGAGTGCGAGCGGGACGCGGTAGCGCTCGGGTAATTTTGCGACCGCCGCGTTCACGGCCGTGGCGCGTTCTTGAGTCAGCGCCGCACCGAGACCGTCCACGCCGGGCGCTTCGGCTGCCGCGGCTTCCTCGGCTTCGTTGCCGAACAGCGCGACTTCCTTGCCGCGGCGGCGCAGCAAGTCGAGGCAGTAGTTGCGCGCGATGCTCATGACCCAACCCGCGAACGACTGCGCCGGGTCGTAGCTCGCAAACGCGCGATAGGCGCGCGCGAACGCCTCCTGAGCGGCGTCCTCGGCGCGGTCGGCCGAGCCGAGGAGCTGGCGACACAGCCCTCGTACTTGCCGGTAATGCGCTGTATAGAGCTCGGCAAAGCCCGCCTCCTTCGTCATTCACGAGTCCTGAATGGGCTGGACATGAGGTAATACGGCCGGCTTCCAGAATTCATTACAGTAACCGCATGCCGGAGTCACGAGAGCTAGCCGCGGCGCGGCTTTGCATGGCGGAAGCCGAGGCCGACTGGACCTCGGCCGACGGCTTGGCGCGCCTGGCCGACGGGCTGGGGCGCGCTGGCCGACATAATCGACGCGGGCGACAAGGCCCGAGCGCCCGGACCGCGGGCAATCTGCGGCGACCTATGCCGGCGCGCTGTCTACGGCCGCGTGCGGGACAAGCTCGTGGGCGACGCGCAGGTTCCCGAGCCGGAGCTCGAGCACTGCTTCAAGGTCGTGCTCGCGTTCGATCAGGTCGAGAGCTGCGCTGCCGCCGGCAGCGAGCTGAACGAAGATCGCGATCGTCGAAGCGCTGATCGACCGCTACTACGAGGGCCACTCGCCGGAGCAGAAGCGCGCGCGCATCGAGCAGCTTGCCGCGCTGCGCTCTTCGGCGTTGAGACGCTAGAACTCCGTCTTCGCGACGTCGGCGAGAATCGTGTCGCGATAGACGGGCAGCGACCAGCCCTGCTTCTCGAGCTCGTCGAGCCTTGCTTCGAACTTGCGCAGGTACTCGCGCTTGCTGCCGTAGAGCTCGCGCAGCTTCGCTTGCGAGAACGGCTCCTGATACGCGCTCAAGCGGCACATGATCTGCGCGCCTTGCAGGCCGTTGGCGCGGACGTACTCGCTCGGATTCGCGATCACGGGATCGGCGGCCGTGTTCACGGGCGCGTACTTCGCCGTCGGCACGTCGACGTACGGACTGCGGATGCCGCCGACCGGATTGCCGTGCGCGTCGAGCACCATCGTCGAGCCGTCGTTGCTCTCGTCGCGGTCGAGCAGGATGCGCGGCGCGCGCGGCGGCACGATGCCTTCGTCGACCCAGCGCAACAAGTGATGCAGGCTCACGGAAAAGTAGGCCTGCGTCAGGAACGTGGAGAGCGGCTTCGTGCACGGATTCGGCAGCAAGCGCACGTTGTCGCGCGAGTCGACGTGGCCGATGCCCGCGAACTCGTACAACCGGTACTGCTTGCCGGGCTCGTCGCCGTCCTGGCGGCGCGTCACGTTGGTTTCGACCTCGTGCATCGTCGGCATCTGGATGAGCGGCACGTCGATCTCGCGGATCGTCGAGCCGTTCGACGTCGGCATGAAGCCGTCGAAGATGCGGCTCATCTCGGGCGTGCGGAACACCATGTGCGCCGGCAGATAGTTGATCAGCGTGCCGGCGCTCATCGACGTTCCGCCCATGACCATCTTGCGCACGGGCAGCGCGCCGAGCGGGCTCTTCGAGCTGCGCACGAGCGCGCCGACCTGAGCGATGATCTCGTTCTGCTGGCCGTCCTCGACTTTCAGGTTCGCTCGTAGCGCGCCGCGTTGAAAGCGACGAACTGCTGCGGCGACGTCGTGACGATCTCGACGGCGGCGTGGCCCGCGTCCATCAGGTACCCGGACGTGAACTCGAACATGTGCGCCGCGCCGCTGACGTGCATCGACTCCGCGAGCACGAGGCCGCTGAAGTCGTCGTCGTCGGCCGGCTGGCGCACGACGACGCGCGTCGTGTACGGCTTGCCGGCCGCCGTGCCGGACAGCGAAGTACTCGGTCGTCTCGTAGCGGAAGTGCGCGACGTCGAGTCCGTGCGGCGTGCGACGGCGCCGAATCGAACATCGGGCCCGGGGCCCGTCACGGGCGCCGACAACGTCGGCAGCGCGACGGCCGTCGGTACGCGCGGGATGCCTTCGATCTCGGGCTCGGGGCGTGGCCCGCCGAAACCGCCGGGCGGTTGCGCGAAGGCGCTCGCCGGCAGCGAGCGAAGCGGCGAGCGTGGCGACGGCGAGACGGTTCGCGAAAGCTGACGTGACGGCATGGCATTCCCCCTCAGAGAGGGCCACACCTTACGTCACGGTCGAGAAAACGAGAAGCCCGGCGGGTTCGGTTCGCCGGGGAGCTACTGGCAGGGCCGAAGCGCTATTGCCGCCGGGCGACGGCGTGAATGACGCGGTCGTGCTCGAAGTACACCGAGAACGCGGGGTAGTCCCAGCGCGTGATCGGCGGCTGCTCGACGACGGAGCCGCCGACGGGGCGTGGCGTTCCGACGGGGCACCGTAGGTCGACTCGACGGCCGTCATCGACATGCCGGCTCTCGGCCGCGCGACGTCGGACTGCGTGTCCATGTCGATGCCGTCGATGAGCAGCGTGTCGGCATGCGCGCCCGGCGCCGCGAGCAGCAGCAGCGCCAACGTCGTGGGAATGGTTTTGGCCATGACCCGATCCTCCCTGGAATGCGAGGGAATATAGCACCGCGAAACAACGGCCTCAAATTCGCACCGCCGCCTTTTGTGGCGGCGGTCACACTTCGCTGCGCGGCCCGCCCCGAGCCGCGCCGTTACTGGCTTTGCGACGTGCCGGCGCCGGGCGTTATGGTTTAATTCGCGGCTCATGTTTCAGCCCCTCGAATGGTTCATCGGCCTGCGCTACCTGCGCTCGCGGCGCTGGCGCGCGCTCGTGTCGTTCAGGACCGCGGCGTCGCTGCTCGGCCTCGCGCTCGGCGTCACGGCGCTGATCGTCATTCTGTCGGTGTTGAACGGCCTCGAGACCGAGACGCGGACGCGGCTGCTCGCGCTGAGCGCGCACGCGACGGTGTCGGCGCCCGCAAGGCCTCGCCGACTGGCACGAGCTCGCAGCGGCGCTTCGCGAGCGTGCCGGGCGTCGCGGCCGTGACGCCGTACGTGCGGCTCGAAGGCATGCTCGCGGCCGGCGCGAATCTGCGGCCGGCCGTCGTGCGCGGCATCCTGCCGGACGAGGAGGGCGCGGCTTCGGATCTTGGACCGCATCATCGACCGCGGCGCGCTCGAGAATCTCATGCCCGGCGCGCGCCGCATCCTGCTCGGCCGCGTGCTCGCGCTCGAACCTCGGTGTCGAGACCGGCGACGCCGTGCGCGTGCTCGTGCCGCGCGTCATCGACGGTCGAGTCATCCCGCGCATCGCGGCGTTCACGGTCGCCGGCGTCATTCGAAGCGGGCGTGCCCGATCACGATACCTCGCTCGCGCTCGTGCATCTCACCGACGCCAGCGAGCTCAAAGGCTTGAACGGCGCGGCCGAAGGCGTCGCCCTGAGGTTCGACGATCCGTTTCGCGTGCGCGAGTTCGCGCGCCGCGCAGCGCGGCGCGCTCGACGCCGACTGGCGCTACTCCGACTGGACCGAGGAGTACCGCAATCTCTTCACGGCCATGCGCATCGAGAAGCTCATGATGTCGATCATCCTGCTGATGATCGTCGGCGTCGCGGCCTTCAACATCGTCGCGTCGCTGATGATGGTCGTCATCGACAAGCAGAAGGACATCGCGATCCTGCGCACCTACGGTCTCGAGGCGCACCGCGTCGCGCGGATCTTCATCGTGCAGGGCGCCGTCGATCGGGCTCGTCGGCGCGCTGCTCGGCGTGGGCCTCGGCCTCGTGCTCGCCTACAACATCGACGTCGTCGTCCCGTGGCTCGAGCAGACGTTCGGCTTTCAGATCATGCCGGGCGACGTCTACTACGTGACGGCGTTGCCGTCGGAAGTGCAGCTCTTCGACGTCGTCGCGGTGCCCGTGGCCGCGTTCGCGCTCGCGATCCTGGCGACGTTGTATCCCGCGCGGCGCGCGGCCGCGATCGCGCCGGCGAGCGCGCTGCGGTACGACTAGCCGCATGCGTCAACCCTACGAGCTGTCGATCGCCGTCCGCTATCTGCGGACTCGCAGCGCGCACAGCTTTATCTCGTTCATCTCGGCAGTTTCGATGATCGGCATCGCGCTCGCCGTCGCGGTATTGATCGTCGTGCTGTCGGTCATGAACGGTTTCGAGCACGAGCTGCAGAGGCGGATTCTCGGGCATGGTGTCGGATGCATCGATCACGGGTTACGAGGGACCCGCTCGACGGACTGGCGCGCAGCTGCGCGAGCGCGTGCTCGCGCGCGACGACATCGAGGCCGCCGCGCCGTACGTCGAAGGCCAAGCGATGGCCGTGGCCGGCGAAGCGCTCGCAGGCGTCACCGTGCGCGGCGTCGATCCCGAGCTCGAGCCCACGGTGTCGACGATCGGCTCGGTCATGACGAGCGGCGAGCTTCGACGAGCTCACGGACGGCAGCTATCGCGTCGTGATCGGCGCGCAGCTCGCCGCGGCGCTCGGCGTCGACGTCGGCGACGAGATCCTGCTCGTGCTCGCCGATGGTGCGCGCGTGACGCCGGCCGGGCTCGTGCCGCGCATGCGCTGCTTCACCGTCAGCGGCGTGTTCGATGCCGGCATGTACGAATACGACCGCGGGCTCGTGTTCACGAGCTTCGACGATGCGGCGCGCCTGTTCCGCACGGGCGGCGAGGCGACGGGGCTGCGGCTCGCGATTCCCGATCTCTACAACGCGCGCGACGTCGCGAGGGCGGCGGCGCGGCAGCTCGTCGACGAGCGCTCGGCACGAACTTCTACATCGACGACTGGACGCGGCTTCACTACACGTTCTTCCGCTCGATCCAGCTGCAGAAGACGATGATGTTCGTGATCCTGTCGCTCGTGATCGCCGTGGCTGCGTTCAACATCGTCTCGACGCTGATGATGGTCGTGCGCGACAAGCGCGGCGACATCGCGATCCTGCGCAGCTTCGGCGCGACGCAGCGCAGCATCATGACGTTGTTCGCGAGCCAGGGCACGCTCATCGGCATCATCGGCACGCTGCTCGGCGTTGCTGCTCGCTCTGCTGTATCTCGTGGCAGCTCGGCAATATCGTCAACGTGCTGCAAGGCTGGTTCGGCGTCGATCTGCTGTCCGCCGAGGTGTACTACTTGGACGATCTGCCGACGCAAGTGCGGCCGCTCGAGGTCCTGCAGATCGGCGGCATGGCGCTGGTGCTCGCCGTCGCCGCCACGTTCTATCCGGCGCTGAGCGCCGCGCGCCAGCCGCCGGCCGAGGCGCTGCGCTATGAGTGAGCGCCGTGCCGGTGCTCGAGGCGCGCGGGCTCGTCAAGACGTTCAGCGACGTCGGGCGCAACGTCGAGGTGCTGCGCGGCGTCGAGCTCACGCGTCGCGAAGGGCGATCGCATCGCGATCATCGGCTCGTCGGGCTCGGGCAAGACGACGCTGCTGCAGCTCATCGGCGGCCTCGATCAGCCGACGGCCGGCGAGGTGCGCGTCGTCGGCGAGTCGATGAGCACGCTGCGCGACGCGGAGCGCGGCCGGCTGCGCAATCGCGCGCTCGGCTTCGTCTACCAGTTCCATCATCTGTTGCCGGAGTTCACGGCGCTCGAGAACGTGGCGATGCCGCTGCTCGTGCGCGGCACGGCGCCGGCGCAGGCCGCCGCCGAAGCGCGCGGCTTGCTCGAGCGCGTGGGCTTGGGCGAGCGGCTCGAGCATCGCCCGAGCCAGCTCTCGGGCGGCGAGCGGCAGCGAACGGCCGTCGCTCGCGCGCTCGTGACGCGGCCCGCCGCGGTGCTCGCCGACGAGCCGACGGGCAACCTCGACCGGCCGACGGGCTTGCGCGTGTTCGAGCTGCTGCTCGAGCTCAACGCGGCGCTCGGCACGAGCTTCGTCGTCGTCACTCACGATCCCGATCTGGCGGCGCGCATGGATCGCGTGCTCGAGCTCAAGGACGGCGTATTGAGGCCCGCCTAGCCAACAGCGTCGCGCTGCCGCGTTTCCGGCCCGCGCCGATCGTCTGGATCGGCGGCGCGTGGCTGCTCGGCACGCTCGGCGTGCACCAGCTGCCGGAGCTGCCGGCGCTGCCTGGTGCGTGCCGCTGCTGCTCGCGCGTGCTGCTGGCGCTGCGGTCGCGGTCTGCTGCGGCCGTTGCTCGTCGCGGCCGCGGCCGCCGCGTGGACCTGCTGGTGCGCCGGCGAGCGGCTGGCCGAGCGCTTGCCGCTCGCGGCGCTCGGCGCCGATTTCGAGCTCACGGGCACGGTCGGCCGGATTTCCGAGCGCAGCGCCGGGGCAGATCACGTTCGCGTTCGACGTCGCCGAGCCGCGGCCGCCCGGCGTGCCGCCGCGCGTGCGCCTCACGTGGTACGACGCCGCCGGCCGGCGTGCGGCCCGGCGATGCGTTGGCCGTGACGGCGCGGCTGCGGCCGCCGCGCGGCGCGCGCAATCCCGGCGGCTTCGACTACGAGCAGTGGCTGCTCGTCAACGGCTACGGCGCGACGGGCTACGTGCGCTCCGGCGTCGTCGCGCGACGCCGCCGGCGGCGCAATCGCGACGCGTTGGCACAGGTTTCGCGCCACGCTCGCCGAGCGCATCGGCGCGGCGAGCGCGGATGCCGACGGCGTGGCGTTGCTGACGGCGCTCGCGCTCGGCGAGCGGTTTCGTTTCACGGAGCAGCACTGGGCCGATTTTCGCCGCACGGGCACGAGCCACCTCGTGGCCGTATCCGGGATGCATGTCGCGCTGCTCGGCGTCGTCGTGTTCGTCGCGCTGCGGCGCGCTTGGCTTGCGACTGCCTGCGCCGCTCGCGAGCCTCGATCTCGAGGTTGCCGCCGGCGGCAAGCCTGCTCGCGACGGCCTACTACGCCGCGCTGACGGGCTTCGCCGTGCCGGCGCAGCGCTCGCTCGTCATGATCGCGTTTGCGCTGATTGCGCTCGCGAGCCGCCGTCGAGTCGGCGCGGCGCAGATCCTCGCGGCGACACTCGTCGCTGTGCTCGTCTTCGATCCGTTCGCGCCGCTGTCGGCGTCGTTCTGGTTGTCGTTCGTCGCAGTCGCGATCCTGCTCGCGCTGGCGGCGCCGCGGACGCGTGGCGCGTGGAGCGTCGAGCGGGTTTCGGCGCATGCGCTCGCAGCGCGCTCGACTTCGTGCGCCTGCAGTGGTGGATCGGGCTCGCGCTGCTGCCGCTGACGGCGTGGTACTTCGGCGAGATTTCGATCGTCGGCCCGCTCGTGAACCTCGTGGCGATTCCGTTCTTCAACGCCTGTCTCGTGCCGCTGGCCGTGCTCGCGACGCTCGCGCTTTCGCTCGACGCCGTTCGCCGCTTGGTCGGCGCCGGCCGTCGACGTCGTCGCATCTTTCGCAGGCATCACGGTGCGCGCGCTGCATGCCGTCGCCGAGCTGCCTGGTGCAGCGCTCGCATTGCCGGCGCCGCCGTGGCTCGCGTTCGACTCTGGCCGCGCTCGGCGTCGTGTTCGCCGTCTGCGGCGCCGGGCTGCCGGGCCGGCGCTGGGCGTGGCTCGCGCTGCTGCCGATCGCGCTGCCGGCGCTTCAGTTGCCGCCGCACGGCACCGCGCGAGCGCTCGTGCTCGACGTCGGCCACGGCCTCGCCGTGCTCGTCGAGACGCGCAGCGTCAGGCTGCTGTTCGACGCGGGACCGACGGCGCGCTCGGGGTTCGACAGCGGCGAGGAGATCGTCCTGCCCGCGCTCGCAGCGCGCGGTCGGCGCGGCCTCGACCGCTTCGTCGTGAGCCACGCCGACAACGACCACTGCCGGCGGCGCCGCGGCGTCGTCGCGGCGTTCCCCGGTCTCGACGTGCTGAAGGGCCCCGACGTCGCCGCGATCCCGGGGCGCGCGTGCGTCGCAGGCGAGCGATGGGAGTGGGACGGCGTTCGCTTCAGCATCCTGCATCCGCGCGCTGATTTCGGCGCGCGCGGCAACGACAGCTCGTGCGTGCTGAAGGTCGAGACGGGAGCGAGCGCGCTGCTCGTCACGGGCGACATCGAGCGGCGCGGCGAGAGCGCCGCGCTCGCGCAGGCACGCGAGCTCGCTGCCGACGTAGTCGTCGTGCCGCACCACGGCAGCGCGACCTCGTCGTCGCCGGCCTTCGTCGCCGCGGTCGGTGCGCGGCACGCGATCGTCTCGGCCGGCTACGCGAACCGCTGGGGATTCCCGCGGCCCGAGGTGCAGCGAGCGCTGGCGAGCAGAGCGGGGCCGCCGTCGTCGTGACGGGCGACGCGGGCGCCGTCAGCGTCGAGCTTCGCGCCCGAGGGCGTCGCCGTCGCGGCCGAACGTGATGGCCGTCACCGTTATTGGCACGCGCCATGATTTCCATGGTGAATCAGACGTCAGCGCGCTATAGTTCGCGGCAACTTTCGGTAGGAGCAACAGGATCGCTCATGCTCGAGATCGTCCAGGCCGGCGGTTGGCTCATGTTGCCGATCATCGCTTGCTCCGTGGTGGCGGTCGCGATAATTCTCGAACGGCTGTGGACGCTGCAAGAAAAGCGCGTGCTGCCGGCGAGGGTCGCGGATCACGTCTGGGAGCTGGTCCAGCACAATCAGCTCGACGCCAAAGCAAATTCAGCAGGTGCACCAGAGCTCGCCGCTCGGTGCAGGTGCTTGCCGTCGGACTCGCCTATCGGCACGCCCCGCGCGACGTCCTCAAGGAAGCCGTCGAGGACACGGGCCGGCACGTCGTGCACGATCTCGAGCGCTACTTGAGCCCGCTCGGCACGATCGCCGCGATCTCGCCGCTGCTCGGCCTGCTCGGCACCGTTTCCGGCATGATCCGATCGTTCACGGCCATCACGACCGAAGGCGTCGCGAACCCGGCCGTGCTCGCGGGCGGCATCTCGGAGGCCCTGATCACGACGGCCGCCGGTTTGACGGTCGCCATCCCGTCGTTGATCGCGTATCGCTACCTGCGTGGGCGCGTCGACGGCTTGGTCGTGAAGATCGAGAAGGAATCGATCCGCTTCATCGAGGCGTTGCTGCACCAGCAGCGGGCGGGTGTATTCGGAGTGGCCGATGAAGCTGCAAAGCCGATCAAGAGACGAGCCTGAGATCAACGTAATCTCGCTCGTCGACGTGCTGCTCGTCCTCGTGCTGTTTCTTCATGGTGTCGACGAGCTTCCTGCGCGAGACCGAGATCAGCATGCAGCTTCCGGAGGCGACCGCCGACGCGCCAACCGACTGCCCCCGACGACAAGCTCGAGATCATGATCACGCAGGCGGGCTGCCTACGTCGTCAACGGGCGCGAGCTCGTCAACAGCGAGCGCCGCACGCTGCGCGCCGCGATCGAGCGGCTCGCTGGCGAGAAGCGCGACGTGCCGGTCGTTCATCCGCGCCGACGCGGCTGCCACGCACCAAGCCGTCATCACGGCGATGGACGTCGCGGGTCAGCTCGGCTTCGTCAGGCTCAACATCGCCACCGTCACGCCGCCCGAAGCGCAAGCGCAGTGATCCGTGCTACCGTGGCGGCCCGCCGCTTGGCGCCGCGCATAACTCGAAGGCCATGGCCCAAACCGAGTCGAGCGCCGCTGCGACCTACCGGCGGCTGCTTCGCTACGCTCGTCCTCATTGGTGGATCGTCGCAGCGGCTATCGTGCCGCTGTCGATCTACGCGGCCATCGGCACGGCAGTCCCGCTGTTGATGAGCCGAGATCGATCGAGCAGCTTCAAGACACGGCGCGTAACGCCGAAAACGCTTGGCAGATACCGCTGGCTCTGGTCGTGCTCTTTCGCGATTCGCGGCACGATGGACTTTCTGACCGTGTACGGCTTGGCCTGGGTGGGCCGTTCCGTGATTCGCGACCTGCGCGGCGAGGTGTTCGCGCACTATCTCGGATTGCCGGCGCGCTACTTCGATCAAGGCTCGTCGGGCGTGCTGATCTCGCGACTCACCTACAACACGGAGCAGGTCGCCGAAGCGATCTCGAACGCGATCGTCATCCTGCTGCGCGACACGCTCGCGATCGTCCTCTATCTCGCCGTCATGATCTGGTACAGCCCACGGCTCACGTTGATCGTCGCCGTGGTCGGCCCCGTCATCGCGCTCGTCATCGGCGCGATGAGCCGCGCGTTTCGCCGCTACAGCACGCGCATCCAGCACTCGATGGGCGACGTCACGAAGCTCACCGAGCAGTCGCTGCACGGCCACCGCGTCGTCAAGGTGTTCGAAGGCCAAGACCAGGAGCGCGAGCAGTTCAAGGACGTCAACGTTCGCAACTTCCGTTTCAACATCCGCCTCGTCGCCGTGCAAGCCATGGGCGACGCGTTGACGCAATATGCCGTCGCACTCGGTGTCGCGGCCGTCATGTACCTGTCGTTCTCCGATTTCGACCCGGCGGCGTTCATCGGCTTCATCACCGCGATGGGCATGCTGCTGACGCCGCTGAAGCGCCTGATCAACATCAACGCCGTCGATGCAGCGCGGCATCGCGGCCGCCGGCGGCGTGTTCGAGATCCTCGACCAGCCGGGGGAGCAAGACACGGGCACCGTGACGCTCGAGCGTGCGCGCGGCGAGGTCGCGTATCGCGGCGTCTCGTTCCGCTACGAGTCGGGCAAGGATCGCGCGTTGCGCGACGTCAGTCTCGACGTGCCGGCCGGGACGACGTCGCGCTCGTCGGCCAGTCGGGCAGCGGCAAGTCGACGTTGGTGAGCTTGTTGCCGCGGTTCTACGATCCGGAGGAAGGCGCCGTGCTGCTCGATGGCCAAGA
This sequence comes from uncultured Gammaproteobacteria bacterium, assembly GCA_963714705.1. Taxonomy (GTDB): domain Bacteria; phylum Pseudomonadota; class Gammaproteobacteria; order Steroidobacterales; family Rariloculaceae; genus FEN-1219. The sequence goes on along the minus strand of CAVQPJ010000006.1, from coordinate 316,357 downwards.
CGTTCGCGACTACACGCTGCGTGACCTTCGCCGCCAGATCGCCCTCGTGAGCCAGGACGTCGTGCTGTTCGACGACACGATCGCGAACAACATCGCCTACGGCGCGCTCGCGAAACACTCGCGCGCCGACATCGAGCGCGCCGCGGAGGCGGCGTACGTCACGGAGTTCGCGGCAGATCGTTGCCGCAGGGGCTCGACACGCGCGTCGGCGAGCGAGGGGCGCTGCTCTCGGGCGGCCAGCGGCAGCGCATCGCGATCGCGCGCGCGTTGCTGAAGAACGCCCCCGTGCTGATCCTCGACGAGGCGACGTCGGCGCTCGACACCGAGTCCGAGCGCCGTATTCAAGCGGCGCTGACGAAGCTCATGCGCGGGCGCACGACGCTCGTCATCGCGCATCGCCTCTCGACCGTCGAGCGCGCGGATCGCATCGTCGTCATGCGCGAAGGCGACATCGTGGAGACGGGCACGCACGCCGAGCTGCTTGGCGCGCGGCGGTTACTATGCTTCGCTGCTACACGATGCAGTTCGCCGAGTGAGCTCATGCCGTCCGCTAACCGAGCTGTTGAATGGCATTTGGTACGGCAAGAGCCCGTCTGCGCTGGGCGCTTGTGGCCGATCTCGGCCGTCTATCTCGCGCTTGCGCGGCTGCGGCGCACGGCCTATCGGCGCGGCTGGCGCCCGACCGTCGAAGCGCCGGTCCCAGTCATCGTCGTCGGCAACGTCAGCGTCGGCGGCACCGGCAAGACGCCGTTCGTCATTTGGCTCGCCGAGCAGCTGAAACAGCGCGGCCGCAAGGTCGGCATCGTGACGCGCGGCTATCGCGGCAAAGGCACCGAGTGGCCGCGCGCGGTCGCGCCCGACAGCGATCCGCGCGAGGTCGGCGACGAGCCCGTCCTGCTCGCGCGGCGCACCGGGTGCCCCGTCGTCGCGGGTCCCGATCGCGTGGCGTGCGTCGAAGCGCTGCTCGAGAGCGCGCGCGTCGACGTCGTGTTGTCCGACGACGGGCTGCAGCACTACCGGCTCGGGCGTGCGTTCGAGATCGCCGTCGTCGACGGCGCGCGCGGCATGGGCAACGGGCTCTGCCTGCCGGCGGGGCCGCTGCGCGAGCCGGCGTCGCGCCTCCAGGAGGTCGACGCGATCGTCGTCAACGGCGGCGAGTGGGGTCATGCCGGCGTGTTTCGCGCGGAGGCCGTCGTCACGAAGGTCTATCACTTGAAGGACGGCGCAGTGCGAACGCTCGACTCGTTTCGCGCGGAGCCCGTGCATGCCGTCGCGGGCATCGGCAATCCGCAGCGATTCTTCGAGCTACTGCGCGACGCGGATCTCGACGTCGAGCGCGCATCCGCTCGACGATCACGCCGAGATCGGCGCTCGACGAGCTGCACGTTCGACGAGCCCGGCGCCGTGCTGATCACCGAGAAGGACGCAGTAAAATGCGAGCATCTCAAACCGAACGGTGTGTGGTGCGTCGTGGTCGACTTTCAGTTTCGACGCCGATAAGACGGCGCGGCTCATGCGCCTCGTGTTGCGTGACATCGGAGCGCGTGCGTCGTGACGACGGGCTTCATCGCAGTCATCCCGGCGCGCTATGCGTCGACGCGGTTGCCCGGCAAGCCGCTCAAGGACATCGCCGGCAAGCCGATGATCGAATGGGTGTACCGGCAGACCGTCAAGAGCGGAGCGCAGCGAAGTCATCGTCGCGACCGACGACGAGCGCATCGCCGCCGCGTGCCGCGAGTTCGGCGCGCGCGTCGAGCTGACGTCGACGGAGCATGCGAGCGGCACGGATCGGATCGCCGAGCTCGCGCGGCGGTTCGAGTGGGACGACGCAGCAGATCGTCGTCAACGTGCAGGGCGACGAGCCGCTGATCTCGCCGCTCTGCATCGCGCAGACGGCGCGGCTGCTCGGCTGGCATCCGCAGGCCGCGATCGCCACGCTGACGGCGCCGCTCGACGTCGCGAGGCCGAGTTTCGCGACCCGAACTTCGTCAAGGTCGTCACCGACAAGGACGGTTGGGCGCTGTACTTCAGCCGCGCGCCGATTCCGTGGCCGCGCGACGGCGGTATGCCGGCCGTGCAGCGGCACATCGGCCTCTACGCTTATCGCGCCGGCGGCTTGAAAGCCATCAGCGCGGCGCCGCCGTGCGCGCTCGAGGAAGTCGAGAAGCTCGAGCAGCTGCGCGCGCTGTGGCTTGGGCATCAGGATCATCGTGGCGACGGCCGTCGAACCGCCGTCGCCGCACGTCGACACGGAAGAGGATCTCGCGAAGATTCGTCGCTATCTCGAGCGCGCGCCGCGCGCTCCGGCGTGAATGCGACATGAGAGAGCTGCTCGAGAACCTGAAGCGCACGATGGCGAGGGCCGTGGGCATCAAGGAGCCGCACGCCGCTCGCGGCGCGGCGCATCTTGTTCGTCTGCATGGGCAACATCTGCCGGTCGCCGACGGCCGAGGGCGTGTTCCGCAAGCTGCTCGCCGAGCAAGCGCCCGAGCTCGACGTGCAGATCGACTCGGCCGGCACGCACGGCTATCACGACGGCGCGCCGCCGGACCCGCGCGCGTGTCGGGCCGCCGAGCGCCGCGGTGTCGATCTCAAGCCGCTGCGCGCGCGGCGGGTGACGCGAGCAGGACTTCGAGCACTTCGAGCTCGTGCTCGCGATGGACGAGCAGAATCGGGAGTTCCTGCTCGAGGCTGTGCCCGGACGAGTATCGAGCACCGGGTCCGGCTGTTGTTGGAGTTCGCGCCGCATCTCGAGCGGCGCGAGGTGCCCGACCCCTACTACGGCGGCAGCACGGGCTTCGAGCACGTGCTCGATCTCGTCGAGGAGGCCGCTACCGGCCTCCTCGAGCACCTGCGTACGACGCCGCCGGAGTCGCCGCGCGCCGCGGAATCGACGCGCGACCCCGGTTAGCTCGACCTGGCGCTCGTCCGAGCTCGCGGGGGCCGGCTCCGAGCTGTTTGCCGGCGAAGCGGGCTCGCGCGCCGCAGCGGTGTCGCGGGGCTCGGCAACTGCTCGGCGACTGCTCGGCAACTGCTCCCTGCGTTGCCCTACCGCGGGCATCCATGCCCGCGTCGTCGCGATAGCTCGGTTCGGACGGCGGCGACCACGGCTCGCTGCTGCTCGCGAAACTCGTTTCGACGGACGTCGGCGGACGCGGCTCCGGTGCGCGCGTAGTCGCGTTCGCGGCGCAGGCTCGCGCGGCACGTCCTGACGGCGGCGCGTCCTCGCGGCGGCGCGTCGTAGCGCTCGAAGCTCGTGCCTCTTGCGGGGGCGCGTCGTAGCTGACGTTCGGTGCTGCGGCTGCGCTTGAGCCTCTGACGCCACATTGGCTCGCCGGGCGGTTGGTTGCCGTTCGGTTGAGCAGGACGCTGCTGGCCGTGGTCGTGGCGCTGGCCGCCACCGCCACCGCCACCGCCACCGCGCCGATGGCGCGAGCGCCGGCCGCCTCGGCCCGGCTGGCTCTGTCCCGGCTGACCTTGTTGGCCTTGGCCCTGTTGCCCTTGACCCGGTTGAGGTGCTTGGCCCTGCTGAGCCCCATGACCCTGCTGGGGTCCTTGGCCCTGCTGAGCCCCGTGACCCTGCTGGGACCCTTGGCCCTGTTGCGGCCCTTGGCCTTGATTCTGCGCGGGGCGCGGGCGTGCCGCGCCGGCGTCCGCCGGGCGCTGGTCGCGATTGCGCTCGCGATCCCGGGTCACCACGATCTCGGTCACCACGATCGCGCCCGCGTGCCGCATTGCGGTCGCGGTCTCGGTCCCGATCGCGTGGATGGTCGCCGCGTCCGCCGCGGTCCGCCGCCGTGGCTCACGATCGCCGGCCACGGTCACGATCGCGGTCGCGATCTCGATCGCGATGCTCGCGATCGCGCGGATCGCGCTGTCGCGAGCGCTGTCGGTCGCCGTCGCCGCTGTCGGCAGTTTTCGGCGCAGCGGGCTTCTCGCCGCTGCCGAACAGGAATAGCCAGAGCCGCGTGAAGATGCCGGGCTGCGACGGCGCTGTGGTGGCGCCGCGGCCGGCGGCGGCGGCAGGCGGGGGAGGCGCGGCCGGCGTCGGCACCGGCGTGCTCGGCAGGACGTTCGAGACCGCGGCTTCCTCGGTCTTCGGCTGCTTCTTGATCTCCTCGTAGGCGACGGAGATGTCGGGCTTGGCGTCGATGAGCTTGTAGCTCGTGCCCGCGTTCTCCGGCAGGCCGATCTCGTCGTCGCGGACGCGCCGCAACGTGTAGTTCGGCGTCTCGAGGTCCGGGTTGCCGAGCAGCACGACGGTCACGCCGTTCGCCTCTTGCAGCGTCTGCACCCAGTCGCGCTTCTCGTTGAGGATGTAGTTCGCCACGTCCATCGGCAGCTGCGCGATGACCTTGGCGGTGCGCTCCTTGCGCGCTTCCTCGCCGACGAGTCGTAGAACCGCGAGCGCCAGCGACTCGACGCTGCGGATATTGCCGGCGCCGCTACAGCGCGGGCAGATCGATTGCGTCGACTCCTCGAGGGACGGGCGCAGCCGCTGCCGCGACATCTCGAGCAGGCCGAAGCGCGAGATCTTGCCGATCTGGATACGCGCGCGGTCGTGGTGCACGGCCGCCGTAGTCGATCCTCGACCTCGCGTTGGTTGCGCTGCGGGCCCATGTCGATGAAGTCGACGACGACGAGGCCGCCCAAGTCGCGGATCCGAAGCTGTCGGCCGACCTCGTCGGCGGCTTCGAGGTTCGTGTTGAGCGCCGTCTCCTCGATGTCCTCGCCCTTCGTCGAGCGCGCCGAGTTGATGTCGATGGCCGTCAGAGCTTCGGTGCGGTCGATGACGATGCTGCCGCCCGACGGCAGCTGCACCTTGTGGCCGTAGGCCGACTCGATCTGGCTCTCGATCTGGTAGCGCGTGAACAGCGGAACCGTGTTGTCCTCGTAGAGCTTGAGCTTCTTGATGTTGTGCGGCAGCACGCGCTCCATGAACTCGACGGCCTTCCTGGTAGATCGCCGGGCTGTCGATCAGGATTTCGCCGATGTCGTTCGAGAAGTAGTCGCGCAGTGCGCGCACGATGGCGTTGCCTTCCTGATAGATCAGGAACGGCGCCGGCCGCGTGACGACGACTTGCTTGATGGCCTCCCAGACGCGCAGCAGGTAGTCCAAGTCCCACTTGAGCTCTTCGGTCGTGCGGCCGATGCCGGCCGTGCGCACGATGCAGCCCATGCCGTCAGGGACCTGCAGGTCCTCGAGCGACTGGCGCACCGTGTCGCGTTCCTCGCCCTGGATGCGGCGCGAGACGCCGCCCGCGCCGGGGTTGTTCGGCATCAGCACGATGAACCGGCCGGCGAGGCTGATGAAGGTCGTCAGCGCCGCACCTTTGGTGCCGCGCTCTTCCTTATCGACTTGAACGACGATTTCCTGGCCTTCGCGCAGGACTTCGCGGATCTGGACGCGATCGCCCGACTCGGGCTGCTTGACGAAGTACTCGTTCGAGATTTCCTTCAGAGGCAGGAAACCGTGGCGCTGAACGCCGAAATCTACGAAGCAGGCCTCGAGGCTCGGCTCTATCCGAGTGATGCGGCCTTTGTAGATGTTCGACTTGCGCTGTTCTCTGGACGGTACCTCGATGTCGAGATCATAGAGCTTTTGGCCATCCACCATGGCCACACGCAACTCTTCCCGTTGAGTTGCATTCACCAACATTCGTTTCATAAATCCTCAGTGCGATAGCGGGGTGCACGGAGGTTCGGTTCGAAACCGCGGTCTGCGAAGGAGTGCGGCCGGGACGATGCCCGGCCTGGCACGATGAAGTAGCGGCGTTGCTCGATCCGTGACTCGGTCTTCGGAGTTGGATTTGCTACGGAGAGCCATCGCCTTACGCAGATGCGGGACCCGAAATCTCCGGTCCGCCTAGTAGTGATGTTCCTGAAACTGGCAGCTCGCCTGTGATGAGCTACCGCCAGAATAAGGTTCGGGAGCGTCCGGGGATTCACCCGAGTAGTCCGTTTCCCGTGCCGGTACTATAACATACGGTCCTTAAGGCTCAATTCGTACGCCGTTGAATCCACCGCAAAAACACCCCGCCGAGCGAGTCGGTGCCGCCGGCGTGCGCCATCGAGACATCGATGCCGAGAGAGCGGGGCAGCGGCTCGACAACTATCTGCTCGGCGAGCTGAAGGGCGTTCCGCGCAGCCACGTTTATCGGCTGATTCGCTCGGGGCAGGTGCGCGTGAACTCCGGGCGAACGAGCCCGAGCTACCGTCTGCAGGCCGGCGATCGGGTCCGCGTGCCGCCCGTCGGCGTGCGGCCGCCTGCCGAGCCCGTTGCGACGCCCGATCGCCTCGATTGGCTCGCCGAGCGCATCATCTACGAGGACACGAAGCTCCTCGTCCTCGACAAGCCCGCGGGCCTCGCCGTCCACGGCGGCAGCAGCGTCAGCCTGGGCTGCATCGAGGCGCTGCGGCTGCTGCGTCCCGCAGAGCAAGGATCTCGAGCTCGCGCATCGTCTCGACCGCGGGCACGTCGGGCTGCCTGCTGCTCGCGAAGCGGCGCAGCGCACTGCGCGTGCTGCACGCGTTGTTGCGCGAAGGCCAGGTCGACAAGCGCTATCTCGCCCTCGTGAAAGGCCGATGGCCCGACGGCACGAGCGAGATCGACGCGCCGCTCGTGACGCGGCGCGTCGGCGGCGAGGCTCGCGTGAAGGTCGACGAGGCCGGCAAGGAGGCGCGCAGCACGTTCCGCGTCTCGATCGGTTCGGCAAGACCGCGTCGCTGCTCGAGGTCTCGATCGACACGGGTCGGACGCACCAGATTCGCGTGCACGCGGCACACGCCGGTCATCCCGTGGCCGGCGACGAGCGCTACGGCGACAAGGACTTCAACGACTATCTGAAGTCGTTCGGTCTCACGCGGATGTTCCTGCACGCGCACTCGCTGTCGTTCGACTGGCCCGATACCGGCGAGCCGTTCAGCGCGAGCGCGCCGCTGCCCGACGATCTGAAGGCCGTGCTGACGGCGCTCGAAGCCAAGAACGTCGAAGGGCGCAGCGGATCGGCGCCCAGCTTCCTGAGCGCGTCGGCGACGAAGATCAGCGGCAGGCCGATCAGCGCGGTCGGGTCCTGCGACGAGATCTGCTCGAACAACGCGACGCCGAGCCCCTCGGACTTGAAGCTGCCTGCGCAATCGAGCGGGCTCTCGAGCCGCACGTATTGCTCGAGCGCCGCGGCGTCGAGGCGGCGGAACCGGACCTCGGTTCGATCGACGTGCTGCAGCGTCTCGCCGGAGTCGGTCGGCGATGACCGCGACAGCCGTGTGGAACAGCACCGTCCTGCCCTGGCAGGCGCGCAGCTGCGCCACGGCGACCTCGGCCGTGCCCGGGCTTGCGCAGCAGCCGGCCGTCGAGCGAGGCGACCTGATCGGAGCCGATCACGAGCGCGTCCGCGAGCGCGCGATGCTGCGCGCTTTCGCGAGGGCGAGACGCGCGGCCATCGTTGCCGGGGCCTCGCCCTCGATGGCGTCCTCGCGCGGCGTCGGGCGAGCGCGTCGTGAACGGCAGCCCGCAGCCGCGCGAGCAGCTCGCGGCGATAGCGGGAAGTCGAGGCGAGGATGATCTGCGGCATCGGCGAAAGCTTGGGCTGAGTGCTGCGTAACTTACGGTTTTGACGTCAGAAACCTGCTCACATATGATGCGCGGCCTATGTCCGGCTCGCTGCACGCCTGGTACAGTCTGCGCGACCTGGAATCGTTGGCTGATCGAGGGGTTACGCTCAGCGGTGAGCTCGACGTCGGCAAGCTGACGCGTCTCATGAGCCTGCTCCATTCGGATGCCGGCAGTGTAAGAGCAACACTGCGTTTTCGACAGCGCGGGCGACGGTTGGCTGGCGTCGGAGCTCGACTATCGAGGCCGCGGTCGAGCTCGTGTGTCAGCGCTGCCTCGAGCCGTTTCGGCACGAGCTGGCGCGAGAGCGTGAACGTAGTGCTCGCCGATAGCGACTCACTGCCGGCGACGGTGCCGGACGGGGTTCGAGCCGTTCGAGTTGGAAGATGGCCGGTTTCAGCCGGCGCAGCTGATCGAGGACGAGCTCATCGTCGCGATTCCGCTGGTGCCGAAGCACGCGCGAGTCGAGGACTGTGGTAGCTTGGCGCGGCAGTTCGCCGAGCCAGGGTGAGCGGCCGTAGGTCGGCCGCTCAAGGTTTTGTTCGAGGAGATTTCATCATGGCAGTTCAGAAGAGCCGCAAGACGCCTTCCCGGCGTGACATGCGTCGTTCGCACGATGCATTGACCGGCCCGACGTTGTCGGTGGATGCCACCACCGGTGTGACGCATCGCCGTCATCACGTCACGGCCGACGGTTTCTACCGCGGCAAGAAGGTTTTCGAAGTTCCGCAGGAAGCCGAGCAAGAGTAGTCGCTTTGGTTCCGCGTTGCTGGCGGTCGCCCAGTTGCGCACTTCGCTCGAATCCTAATCCGGCGTGAGTCGCAAGGTCACAATCGCCTTGGACGCCATGGGTGGCGACCGTGGGCCGGACGCCGTGGTCCCTGCGGCGCTTGCGACGCTCGAGCGCGACGACTCCGTGCAGCCTGACCCTCGTCGGCTTGCCCGACGTGCTCGAGCAGCGCCAAGCGGCAAGCGGGCGATCGCTACGGCTCGCGGCTCGGCTTCAAGCCGGCCACCGAAGTCGTGTCGATGGACGAGCCGCCGGCGGACGCGCTGCGGCGCAAGAAAGATTCGTCGTTGCGCGTCGCGATCGAGCTCGTGAAGGAGCGGCGAGGCCGACGCGTGCGTCAGCTCCGGCAACACCGGCGCGCTGATGGCGACGGCCCGCTACGTGCTGAAGACGCTGCCCGGTATCGATCGGCCGGCGATCATCTCCGCCGTGCCCGGCGTCGAGGGTCCGACCTACATGCTCGATCTCGGCGCCAACGTCGGCTGCACGCCGGAGCACCTGCTGCAGTTCGCGCTGATGGGATCCGTCGTCGCCGAAGACATGCTCGAGATCGAGCGGCCGCGTGTCGGGCTGCTGAACATCGGGCTCGAGGACATCAAGGGCAACGAAACCGTGCGCGAAGCCGGCGAGCTGCTCGCCGGTAGCGGGCTGAACTATGTCGGCTTCGTCGAGGGCGACGGCATCTTTCACGCCGACGTCGACGTCGTCGTCAGCGACGGGTTCGTCGGCAACGTGGCGCTGAAGACGATGGAAGGTGTCGCGCGGCTGATCAGCTCCTTCTTGAAGGAAGAGTTTCACCGCAGCGTGCTGCGCGGTCTGCAGGGCCTCGTCGCACAGTCGGCGCTCGAGGCGCTGCGCGGCAGGCTGGATCCGCGCCGCTACAACGGCGCGAGCCTCGTCGGGCTCAACGGCATCGTGCTGAAGAGCCACGGCTCCGCGGACCAATTCGCGTTCGAGAACGCCGTCAAAGCGGCGATCGTCGAAGCGCGCAAAGGCGTACCACTCCAAATCGGCAAGCTCGTCGAGAATCGGCCTCACTAAGATGTACTCGCGCATCGTCGGCACCGGCAAATACCTACCGGAACGAATCCTCACCAACGCCGATCTCGAGAAGATGGTCGAGACCACGGACGAGTGGATCAAGAGCCGCACCGGCATCGAGTTTCGGCACATTGCGGCCGACGACGAAGCGACGAGCGATCTCGCGTACAGGGCCGGCCTTGGCCGCGCTCGAGAACGCCGGCCTCACGCCGAACGACATCGATCTCGTGCTCGTCGGCACCACGACGCCGGATTTGATCTTCCCGAACGTCGCCTGCCTCGTGCAGGAAAAGCTCGGCATCAAGAGTTGCCCTGCGTTCAGTCTCGAAGCCGCCTGCTCGGGTTTCCTGTACGCCCTCGTCGTCGCGGATCAGTTCATTCGGTTGGGGCAGGCGCGGCGTGCGCTCGTCATCGGCGCGGAAACGATGTCGCGCATCATCGACTGGACCGACCGCGAGACATGCGTGCTGTTCGGCGACGGCGCCGGCGCCGTGATTCTCGAGGCCGCCGAGACCCCGGGAATCATCTATTCGACGCTGGGCGCCGACGGGCGCTACCGCGACCTGCTGTACGCCTCGAGCGGCGTCTCGACGCGCCATCGCGAGCAGGGCGACATCGCCGCCTTGCGCATGAAAGGCAACGAGGTCTTCAAAGTAGCCGTCAAGACGCTCGAGAACCTCGTCGACGACGTCGTCGAAAAGAACAATCTCGAGAAGGGCCAGATCGACTGGCTCATTCCGCACCAAGCGAACATCCGCATCATCACCGCGACGGCGAAGCGGCTCGAGATGCCGATGGAGCGAGTCATTCTGACCGTCCGCGAGCACGGCAATACCTCGGCCGCGTCGGTGCCGATGGCGCTCGACACTGCCATCCGCGACGGCCGTATCAAGCGCGGCGATCTGCTGCTGCTCGAGGCCTTCGGCGGCGGCTTCACGTGGGGCGCGAGCCTGATTCGCTATTGACCGCGACTTGCGGACTGCCGACTGGCGCTCATATTCATCGGCGCCGCGATCCGTATAATGCGCGCATGTTCCGCCTAGCCCGGTTGGCCTTGCCTTGCGTCTTCTGCGTTGCGACGGCGCAGGCGGCGGAGTTCTGGATCGCCGAAGGCGATGAGGTCTTCGGCGACGTTCAGGTCGTCGAGGCGCGCCACGAGGACACCTTCGTATCGCTGGCGCGCACTTATAACGTCGGCTACGAAGAGCTGCGGCAAGCCAATCCCGGCGTCGACGCGTGGTTGCCCGGCGAAGGCACGAAGATCACGATCCCGACGCTCTACGTGCTGCCGCGCGCGCCGCAGCGCGGCATCGTCGTCAATGTCGCCGAGCTGCGGATGTACTACTTCCCCGCGCAGTCGGGTCCGCTGCCCGAAGGGGTCGCGCCTGGGTCGCGGCGAGTGATCACGCATCCGATCAGCATCGGCCGCATGGACTGGTCGACGCCGCTCGGCGTCACGACGATCACGGGCAAGGTCGCGAATCCGAGCTGGTATCCGCCGGAGTCGATTCGCGACGAGCACGCGGAGCGCAACGACATCTTGCCGCGCGTCGTGCCGCCCGGGCCCGACAACCCGCTCGGCAAGCATGCAATGCGGCTCGGTCTGCCTGGCTATTTGATTCACGGAACGAACAAGCCGTCCGGCGTCGGCATGCGAGTCACGCACGGTTGCATGCGCATGTTCCCCGAGGACATCGAAGCGCTCTACAAGACGGTGCCCGTCGGCACGACCGTCAACATCGTCAATCAACCGGTGAAGATCGGTTGGACGGCCGACGGCACGCTGTACTTGGAAGCGCACCCGGCGCTCATGGAGAGCAACATCGACGGCGAGAATGTCGCCGCCGACGGCGTCGAGGTCGTCGAGCCGATTCAAGAATCGCCGTTGACGAGCCTCATGCGCGCCTACATCGCGGCCACCGAAGAGCGGCGCGTGCGAGCTCGATTGGGACGCAGCGGAGCGCGTCGCGCAGCTCGGCAACGGCGTCCCCGAGGCCGTATCGGTCGCGGGCAGCGCAACGCCGCTTGCGACGGAGATCGCTGCGGCGTCGCCGATTCCCCGTAGAAAGCCGCCGGCAAATGCTCGGCAACTGCTCCTGCATTTGCGACATGTCGCCATCCCTGGCCGCAAAAAAAAACCGCCAACGAGTGGCGGTTCTGAAGAGAATGCGGCTCTTGGCGAGCCGCACTATTTCTCGTTGGGCTTTACTTCGCCTGCGACTGCTCGAACATGCGATCCACTCTCTGGTTCGTCGCGTCGCAGCAGGCCTGAGCCGCCTGCGCCGCTTGCAGAGCCTGATTCGCGGTGCTCTGAGCGCCCGAGGCAGCCTGTTGTGCTTGCGTAGCCGTGCGTTGTGCAGCATTCGCCGCGTTCTGCGCAGCTTCAGCCGTGGCACGGACTGCGTCGAGCTGTTCCGTGGTGACTGCTTGCGCAGCCGGTCACGATCGCAAAGCCGCCGACGAGCGCCGCTGCACGCAGAGCAGCCTGGATTTTTGTGGCCATTGATTGAATACCCCTGACTAAAGTGAGTGAAAAACTAACCACAAGCATTATTTCCTAAAGCGCAAGCGACTGCAATTTCAAAAGTAGTACGTCTTCGGTCGTCACGTCGTCGTTTGCAGACAGTTCGAGTGCACATTTGAAGTGCAGCACGCATCGTGCGTTTCAATTTCTCGCGTGCGCATGACGTACTGACGCTTGACTCGTCGAGTGGTGGAGCTGTATATAGTACCAGACTGATTTTATATACAGGTATTAGCCGATGCGCGATCTCACTCCGAGGCAAAAGCAAATTTTGCTGCTAGTTCAAAAGGTTATGCACGAATCAGGGCATGCCGCCCACGCGTGCCGAAATCGCCAAGACTCTGAAATTTCGCTCGGTCAACGCCGCGGAGGAGCATCTGCGCGCGCTCGAGCGCAAAGGTGTCATCGAGCTATTGCCGGGCATGTCGCGAGGTATTCGACTCAAAGATTCGATGCGCGAGCAAATCGGTTTGCCGCTCGTCGGGCGTGTCGCTGCAGGTCAACCGATTCTCGCCGAGGAGCACATCGAGGCTCGCTATCAAATCGATCCCGATCTATTCAAGAAACCGCCGCACTTTTTGCTTGCGTGTTCATGGCATGAGCATGCGCGATGCCGGCATTTTGGATGGCGACTTGGTTGCAGTGCATCGCACGCCGGACGTGCAGAGCTCGACAAATCGTCGTCGCGCGTTTGGACAACGAAGTCACCGTCAAGCGCTATCGACAAGAAGGGCACCGCGTTTGGTTGATGCCGGAGAATCCGGACTTCGCGCCGATTCAAGTGGATCTGCGCGAGCAATCGTTGGCCATCGAAGGTGTGGTCGTCGGTGTCGTTCGCGACTCGATGAAGTGATCGGCTCGTGCCAGTCGGCAAGCTCGTGGACTGGAACGATTGGCATGCGCGTGTTTGGCGAGGCAAGGCCGCCGCCGTCGCTCGTGCCGTCATTCCGACGGGGTTTCCGAGCTCGATCGTGCATCTTCCCGGCGGCGGCTGGCCGCTAGGAGCCATTACCGAAGATATTCGTCGACGGTTACGGGATCGGCGAGCTCGCGTTGTTGATGCCGGCATTGGCGGCATTGACGAAAGAAGATCCGGCCAAGCCCAAGAAGTGGGTCGCTTGGATTGCTCCGCCGTTCGTCCCCTATGCCCCTGCTTTGCAGCAGCACGGCGTCAACATCGATCGCTTGCTGATGATTCATCCCCCGTCGGGCTAGAAGAGCCGGCTGTGGGCGATCGAGCAAATCGTGCGCTCGGGGTCGAGCGCGGGCGTGTTGGCCTGGGTCGCAGTTGCCGACGTCGTTTTGCGGCGCCTGCAGCTCGCCGCCGAGGATCAAGGGTGCTGGGTTTTGCTGTTTCGGCCGGCGAGTGCGCGTCTGCAGCGCTCGCCGGCCGCGTTGCGAATCGTTCTGTCGCAAGTGCAGTCGCAATCGCAAACGCACGCGGCGACGCGCGTGGAGATCCTCAAATGTCGAGGCGGGCGGCCGGGCGTCGTCGATGTAGCTCGCCCGCTTTGCGCTCGATGCCGCGGCTCTCCGCGGCAGGCTTCGCGCCAGTGAGCGGTCATGGCGCGCGTTCTGCAATCTCTCGACTTGTTCGCTTCGGGCCCCGTCGAGGCTCCGCGCAGCGACAGCCGGCCGGCTGCCGAGCAAGCCGCAGCTTTGGATCGCCGTGTGCTTGCCGAGCCTCGCGTTCGAATGTCTCTCCGCCGCCGATTCGGCTCTGCCCGCCGTAGTCGTCGAGGCCGACGCGGGCAGGGATGCCGCGGTAGAGCAACGCACGGAGCAGTTGCCGAGCGAGGGCAATTGCACGTCGTCGCCGCGAGCCGTGCGGCAGTCGAGGCCGGCATCGCTTCTGGAACGAAGCTCCAGCACGGCCATGGCGCTGGCAGCTTCTTTGCAGGTATTCGAGCGGTCGCCGCCCCTCGAGCGGCAAAGCCTCGAATCTTTGGCCGAGTGGGCGCAGACGCTGACTTCGATGGTCAGCGTCGAGGCGCCTGAGAGCTTGCTGCTCGAGGTTGCCGGCAGTCTCAAGCTGTTCGGCTCTCTCGATGCCATCAAGGTAACGCTTCGCGGAGAGCTCGCGCGGCGCTATCGCCATTTTCGCTTTTGTGCTGCGCCGACGGCCACCGCTGCTTTATGGTTGGCGCGAGCGGCGAGCGCCGACGTTCTGCAATGGCGGCGCCTGGCCGGCAGCTTGGCGGCGCTACCGCTCGCGGTGACGCGCTGGCCGCCCGAGGTGCAGGCGCTATTGCACGATCTCGGCCTCCGCACCGTCGGCGATTGTGCGCGATTGCCGAGGGACGGTTTCGCGCGTCGAGTCGGGCGTTCCTATTTGCTCGAGCTCGATCGAGCATTCGGCCGCTGCGTCGATTTGCGCGCCGGTTTCAAAGCCCCGCAGGCCTGGAGCTCGATTGCGGAGCTCGGCGAGGAAAGCGTCGACAGCGCAATTTTCGTCGAGGCGATCGAGCAGCTCCTCGACGAGCTTTGCGCCGAGCTTCAGAAGCGACAAGCGCAGATCGCCGGCTTCGAGCTCGCCTTCGAGCACCTGCATCGGCCGCCTACCGTCGAAAGCTTCGATTTGCGCGAGCCGACTCTCGATCGGGATCGATTGCTGCATCTCGTCGAGGATCGGTTGGAGCGCAGCGTCGCTGCCGGTTCCGGCCATGGCTTTGCGGATGACGAGTGGGGCTGTTCCGGCCGCTCGAGCGCAAGGCAGCTGATTTGTTCGAGACGAAACCGCACGACGAGCGCGCGCAAGCGCTGCTCGAGCGGCTGCAAGAGCGGTTCGGCTCATCGGCGGTGTATGGCTTGCGCGCCGTTGCCGAGCACCGCCCGGAAAAAGCCTGGGCGAAATGGCTGGAGACGCGGGGACGGATGCCGCGGCGAGCAACGCAGGAACGCGGGCAGGGATGCCCGCAGTTGGCAATGCAGGGAGCAATTGCCGCGGAAGCGCGGCCGTTGTGGCTGCTGCCGACGCCCGTGGCGCATCGAAGCCCGCCAGGATTCGCTCGAGCTCGTCTCGGGCCCTGAGCGAATCGAGAGCGGTTGGTGGGACGAGCAGGACGTGGCTCGCGATTACTACACGGCCAAGAACGGCAACGGCCAAAAGCTGTGGGTGTTTCGCGATCACCGAACTCGCTCTTGGTTTTTGCACGGGCTATTCGGCTGAAGAGCGAGCGGTCATGCAACCCCGAAACGGCGGCATTTCGGCAACTGCTCCCTGCGTTGCTCTACCGCGGGCATCCATGCCCGCGTACGCCGAGCTTCACTGCCTCAGCAACTTCTCGTTCCTGCGCGGGGCTTCGCATCCAGGTGAGCTCGTAAGAACCGCCGCCGAGCTCGGCTACGCGGGTCTCGCGTTGACCGACGAATGCTCCGTGGCCGGAGTCGTGCGAGCGCACACGGCAGCGAAGGAGCTGCCGCTCAAGCTCGTCGTCGGCAGCGAGCTCGTTAGCGCCGATGGGCTCGCAGTCGTCGTGCTGGCCGAAGATCGGCTGGCGTATGCGGCGTTGTGCGGTCTCATCAGTCGAGCGCGCCGCGCAGCGCCGAAGGGCGAATACCGCTTGAGCCGCGACGACGTCGCCGATTGCCTGCGCGAGCATGGATTGCTGTTGTGGCTGCCGAGCTTCGCGGACCGCGCCGCCGCTGCGCAAACGGGGCGCTGGCTCAAGGAACGGTTCGAAGGCCGTCTCTGGATGGCCGTGGAGATGCTTAACGCTCGGGCAACGACCGGCGGCGGCTGCAGGAGGCTCGAACCCTCGGGCGCGAGCTCGCGGTGCCGTTGGTCGCGGCCGGCAACGTCCACATGCACTGCCGCGAGCGCCGCATGCTCCAGGACACGCTGACTGCCATTCGGTGCAAGGTCCCGCTCGACGAGCTCGGCTTCGAGCTGCATTCGAACGCCGAGCGCTCACTGCGGCCCGTTGACGAGCTCGTTCGGCTCTATCCGCCCGAGTTGCTGCGCGAGTCTCTCGCGATACTCGAGCGCGTGAATTTCTCGCTGACGGAGCTCCGCTACGAGTATCCGAACGAGCTCGTTCCGGCCGGAGAAACGACGACGAGCTATCTGCGCACGCTGACGGAGCGCGGCTGCCGGTGGCGTTGGCCGGAAGGCGAGTCGCCCAAAGTTCGCGCGCTGATCGAGCACGAGCTCAGGCTGATCGCCGAGCTGCGTTACGAAGCGTATTTCCTGACGGTCCACGACATCGTGAGCCATGCCCGCAGCATCGGCATCCTGTGCCAGGGTCGCGGCTCGGCCGCCAACTCCGTCGTCTGCTTCTGCTTGGGCATCACTGAGGTGGACCCCGAGCGCATGCAGACCTTGGTCGAGCGCTTCATCTCGAAGGAACGCAACGAGCCGCCGGATATCGACGTCGATTTCGAGCACGAGCGGCGCGAGGAGGTCATTCAATACATCTATCGCAAGTACTCGCGCGAGCGAGCGGCATTGGCAGCTACGGTCATCACCTATCGTGGGCGTAGCGCCATTCGCGACGTCGGCAAGGCGCTTGGGCTAGAGGAGCTCAAGGTCGGCGCGCTCGCAAGCTCGCTGCAATGGTGGGAGAGCGGCGTCGTCGACGATGCAGCGGATCAGTGAGGCTGGGCTCGATCCCAAGAGCCCGAAAGTATGGCGCTGGATCAAGCTCGCCGAGTCGCTGCTCGGCTTTCCGCGCCATCTGTCGCAGCACGTCGGCGGTTTCGTCATCGCCGAGCGGCCGATCCACGAGCTCGTGCCCATCGAGAACGCCGCGATGGCGGAGCGCACAGTCATCCAATGGGACAAGGACGATCTCGAGGAGCTCGGGCTCATGAAAGTCGACGTGCTCGGGCTCGGCATGTTGAGCGCGATCCGGCGCAGCTTCGAGCTCATCGAACGGTTCGACGGCCGCAAGCTCACGATGGCGAAGGTTCCCGCCGAAGATCCGGCCGTCTATCGGATGATCCAGAAGGCCGACACGATCGGCGTCTTTCAAATCGAGTCGCGCGCGCAGATGGCTATGCTGCCGCGACTCAAGCCAAAGGAGTACTACGACCTCGTGATCGAAGTCGCGCTGGTTCGGCCGGGCCCGATCCAGGGGGACATGGTGCATCCGTATCTGCGGCGTCGTAACGGCGAGGAAGAAGTCGACTATCCGAGCCGCGAGGTCGAGAACGTCCTGAAGCGGACGCTCGGCGTGCCGATTTTCCAAGAGCAGGTCATGCACCTCGCGATGGTCGCCGCGGATTTCACGCCGGGCGAAGCAGACCAGTTGCGGCGCGCGATGGCGGCGTGGAAGCACCGCGGCGGGCTCGAGCCATTCGAGGTGAAGCTCAAGAGCCGCATGCGCGCGAAGGGCTACAGCGAGGAGTTCGCGAACCGCATTTTCCAGCAGATCCTCGGTTTTGGAGACTATGGTTTTCCGGAGTCTCACAGCGCAAGCTTCGCGCTGCTCGCTTACGTCTCGGCATGGCTCAAGCATCATGAGCCCGCGGCATTCTGCTGCGCGTTGCTGAACAGCCAGCCGATGGGCTTCTATGCGCCGCAACAGCTCGTGCGCTCGGCGCGCGATCACGGTGTCGAAGTGCGGTCCATCGACGTCAACCATAGCGACTGGGACTCCACGCTCGAGCGCGGCGCCGGGGGCAGCGCGGCCATGCGGCTGGGATTGCAGCTCGTGAAAGGACTGGCAGCCGAGGCGGGAGCGCGCTTATGCGCTGCCCGCGCCGCAGCCCCGTTCACGAGCGTGCAGGACTTGGCCGAAAGAGCGCAGCTGAACGCCAAAGACTTGGGGTGCCTGGCTTCGGCCGGAGCGCTCGCGGCGCTCGCGAGCAATCGTCACCGCGCACGCTGGGAGGTCGCCGGTGTCACGCCGCCCACGGAGCTGCTCGAGCGCGTGCGCTTCGCCGAAGCCCTGCCGATTCTGCGCCGGCCGACGGAAGGCGAGGACATCGCGGCCGACTATGCCCACGTCGGCGTCAGTCTCGGCCGGCACCCGTTGATTTTGCTGAGGAACAAACTCACCGACGCCGGCATCAGGACGGCCCGCGAGGTGGCCGATTTGGCCCCCGGCGCGCGCGTTCGCTCCGCGGGGCTCGTCATCACGAGGCAACGGCCGTCGAGCGCATCCGGAGTCACTTTTGTCACGCTCGAGGACGAAACGGGCTATCTGAACCTCGTGGTATGGGAACGGCTCGCGCAGCGCGACCGGCGCGCCTTGCTCGGCGCGAAGTTGCTGGGGGTGGTCGGGGTCGTGCAGAAAGAGAGCGGGGTGCTACACGTGATTGCGGAAGAGCTCGTCGATCACAGCGGGCTTTTGGGCACGCTCGTCACGCATTCGCGCGATTTTCATTAACCTCCGCCGCGCGAGAACGGTGAGCGCGAGCACCAATAGCAACAGATCGAGCCCCGCGCCACCGCCACCTCCGCTCGTCGCAGCCGCGGCCCGTCGCGGCGTCGGTGCCGTGATCGTGATCTGTGCGGTTGTGGATTTAGTCGGATCTTCGATCGAGGTCGCCGTCACCGTCACGGCCGCAGGCGACGGTACCGCAGCTGGTGCCGTGTACGAGCCGCCGGGCGTGATCGTTCCAACCGTCGCGTTGCCGCCCACGACACCGTCGACCTGCCAAGTGACGCCCTGGTTGCTGTGTGCGTTCGTCACGGTCGCCGTGAACAGCTGAGTGCCGCTGGCGGCTTCGAGAGTCACCGCGGTCGGCGATACGCCGATAGTGATCGGCGGCGGCGGGCTCAGGTCCACGGGGCACGCGTTGTCGCCGGCGTTCGACGGCGCCGAAGTTGCCGTGCTCGTCGAGGCGATTGCGATATCGGCCGAGTCCTGCTCGCCCACGTTGTCGGTAACGGTGAGCCGTACGGTGAATGAGCCCGTTATCGGCGCGTTCACCGACGTGGTCGGAGTATTGTTCGGGCCGGTCAAAATGCCCGTGCCGCTCACGACCTCCCAAAAGTAGGACGCGATCGTGCGGTTGCACGCGCCTGCGCTGCCCGCGCCCGACAGGTTCACGGTCTGTCCCGCTACGACCGTCGCCGGCGCCGACAGAGCCGCGATGGGCCGCTGCGCCGCCGCGAGCGCGCCCTCTGCATTCGCCATGCCGGCGCCGCACGTGCTCGTCGTACAGTTGCATTCGCTCACTTGCACGTCGTTCGGTCCCGCGGGCACGTGACACATCGGAACTGTCGGATCGGCCGACTGCGGAAACGGCGTCTTCGCGCCTTCGCGGAGTCGCGCTCTCAGTTGCGCGGCGTCCAGATTGCCGTTCGCGCCGGCCATCAGCGCCGCGATTCCGGAGACGATCGGCGCCGCGAAGCTCGTGCCGACGTTCACGTTGGTTTGATTGGTGTACCCGTGCGCTCCTGGAGCCTGCGTACCGGTGTTGTAGGTGGTGTCGATCGAGAACAAGCAGGGACCGCCGGCTATATTCACGCAGTTGCCGCCCGGTGCGCCGATTGCCACCTGCGGGCCCAAGCTCGCGAAGCCTACCTTCGTGCC
The DNA here is from genome assembly GCA_963714705.1 of uncultured Gammaproteobacteria bacterium. GTDB lineage: Bacteria > Pseudomonadota > Gammaproteobacteria > Steroidobacterales > Rariloculaceae > FEN-1219. Next base: position 296,906 of record CAVQPJ010000006.1, on the reverse strand, counting down.
GGCGTGCCGCAGTCCGGTGACGGCCGCCGCACCCGCGCAGTTCGCAGGCGATCCGACCGGGCCGCCCTCGTTGCCGGCAGACGCGACGACGAGCACGCCGCGCGTCGCTAGCGCGCCAATCACGCTCGCGTATGCCGCGCCGCACGGCCCGAAAGAGCCGAGGCTCATGTTCACGATCTTCGCGGCGTAAGGGTTGTCCGGCACCCCGTTCACGTGAATCCCGCCGGCCCACGCCATTGCCTCGATGATGTCGGAGTCAAGGCCGCCGCATTTGCCGAGCGCACGAACCGGCAAGATCCACGGGCTCCAGGTGGCGCCCGCCACGCCTTCGGCGTTGTTCGTGAGCGCACCGATGATTCCCGCCACGCGGGTGCCGTGCCACGAGCTGTTGGTCGCGTCGCAACCGGCGAATTGACCTTGGTTCGATTCTTGTTGCGTCACCCAGTCGCCTGCGTCGGACGCGTCCGCGTCTCGCCCGTTGCCATCGTTGGCGGTCGCCGCGTTAGAGATGAAGTCGTAGCCGGGCAGCACGCGTCCGCCGAGATGCGCGCGCTTGAGGTCCGGGTGATCGAACAGCACGCCGGTGTCGAGCACCGCGACCACGACCCCCGCGTCGCCGGTGCCTGCATCCCATGCGGCCTCCGCGTGAATCGCGCTCGGCGCGTCGATGCGGTTCTGTAGATACCACTGGCCCGCGTACAGCGGATCGTTCGGCAGCGCGTGCGGATACCGCCGCACGTCCGGCTCCGCGAACTCGACGTCGGCGTCCGCGCGCACGCGCGCGAGCTGCTCCGCAAGCGACTCGCCCGGCAGGCGCTCCGCTTTCAACACGTACAAACCAGCTGGCAGCGTTCGCGACTCCCGAATCGCGAACCCGCGCGCCGCCAGCGTGCTCACGGGGTCTGCCGCGGCTTGCGGCTGCACACGCCCCCGAGCCGTGCTTTGGCGAAATTTCACGATAATCCCCGGCGAGTCGCCGGGCTCGGCCCTGGCCCTCGGGACGCGCAGCGCCGGGTTGTGCTCTTCCGAACGCACCGGTTGCGCAACGGAGCCCGCAGCGAAGACGAGGGTTGCAAGGGTCGCGGCGAGAGAGGTGCTGCGCATGCTCGGTGTCCTTACCGCCGCTACTGAATTTGCCTGCGTTGATCGACGTCCACGGAACGCACGCGCGGGTCGCGACGCAGCCGCTCGAGGGCGGCCATGCACTCCGCTTCGGCCCCCGGCGCCGTTAGCGAGAACAAGTGCAGGTTCGACGTCATCGTGCGCACGAGCTCGAGCCGAGCGCCGCTCGCACGGCCGAGGTCCGCGACCAGCGCGGGCACCGGATCGAGCTGCAGCGCTACGATCGCCTGCACCGAACAACCGGCCGCATCGCGCGCGTCGCTGCGCGGTTGCGCGCATGCAGCGGTGGCGCAACCGAGCAAGACCAGCACGAAACGAGGCAAACCGACGGCAAGCGGGTGGCGACCGCGCGCTCTAGTCGTTCTCATGAACGTGACTCTCGTCGGCTGTCGCTGAACGCACGATGAACACGAGAGACCCCCAGCGACCAGTTCTCGCACGCGGCGAGGATAGCCCACAATTTGTCCGCCCACGACAAGACACGCCGCACAAAGGGGGCAAATTTATTGGGCGGCCTGACCGGCGCGCCTTGCTCGGCGCGAAGCTGCTGGGAGTGGTCGGGGTCGTGCAGAAGAGAGCGGGGTGCTACAGGTGATCGCGGAAGCGCTCGTCGATCACAGCGGGCTCTTGGGCAGGCTCGTCACGCGTTCGCGCGACGTTCAGTGAGTAGGGTTAGACGTCGTAATCGTCGAAATCCTCGAGATCGCGTCTCGAGCGCTTCCTCTCCATGAGCTCCTCGAGCCGCCGTTTCGCGGCTTGCTCGCGGCCCGGACGAGTGACGCCGTCGACCTCGAGCTCGTGAATGAGCTCTTCGACGTTGATCTCAACAGAAGGGTCGCCGACGTTGTCGGTCTCCGGCGCAGCTACGGCGCCTTCTTCCTCGGCGTCCTCTTCGTCGTCGGCTTCGACTTCTTCTTCTTTTTTCTTTTCCGACTCCTTTAACTTCATTCCTCCCCTCCGTAACCGAGTCGGTGAGTCTCATTCAGCTGCAGTCGGCGCTTTTATAAACCCGCCTCAAATGGATGGCAATACCCCCGAAAAGGCTTTTGTGTGACCGAGCGCACACCACGCGTGTGCGCTCAGCGCGCGAGCTGGTTGATCTGGAAGATCGGTAACAGAATCGCCATGACTATGGCCAAGACGACGAGGCCCATGATGACGATCAAGAGCGGCTCGAGGACGCTCAGCATCATGGCGAGCAAGCTGTCCATCTCGCTTTCCTGATGATTTGCCGCCCGCTCGAGCATGTTATCGAGCTCGCCGCTCGCCTCGCCGCTCGAGATGAGATGGACGGTCATCGGCGGAAAGAGCTTCGATTGGCTCAAGGAGCGGCCGATTGCACCGCCTTCGCGCACGCGCACGGCCGCTTCTTCGACGGCGGCGCGCATCGGGAGATTCGCCACGACCGAGGCGCTGATGCGCAGCGCCTCGAGCGCAGGCACTCCGCTCGCGGTCAGGATGCTCAACGTGCGCGTGAACCGGGCCGTGTTCAGGCCGCGCGCCACGCGGCCGAAGATCGGCGCGCGCAGGACCCAAGCATGGAAGCGCCTGCGGATGTGCTCGTGCTTCAGCGCGCGCACGATGATGACGACGACCGCGACAACAGCCGCGATGAGCAGGAACCACCAGTTCTGGACGAACTCCGAGATCGCGATCAGGATCCGAGTCATCATCGGCAGCGCTTGCCCCGTGGTCTCGAACACGCCGACGACCTTCGGCACCACGGCGATCAGCATTACGATGATGATGACGAGCGCGATCGTGGTCAGCAGAATCGGATAAACCATCGCCTGCACGACTTTCTGCCGTAGGCCGTGGCGCGACTCGGTGTAATCCGCAAGCCTGTCGAGCACGGAATCGAGCTGGCCGGCCTGCTCGCCGGCCATGATCGTCGCGCGGTAGACGGGCGGGAATGCATGCGGAAACTCGTCGAGGCCCGACGCCAGAGTGTGACCCTCGAGGACTTTGGCCCGGACGCCTAGGATGATGCTCTTGAGCCGCGGTTTCTCCGTGTGCTCGCTGACGGCGAGCAGGGCTTCCTCGAGCGGTAGGCCGGCCTTGACGAGAGTGGCGAGCTGGCGCGTCAGCAGGGCCAGATCGAGCCCGGAGATACCCTTGAACAGCGAGAACTGCCGCTGCGCCTTGCTCTCGCCGCTCCTCGATCTCCGCGACCTCGACGGGCAACAGCTGGCGCTCGCGCAGGAGCTGCCGCACATGGCGCGGCGTGTCGCCTTCCAAGACCCCGCGGTGCTCCTTGCCGCCGGGGTCTACGGCGACGTATTGATAGGCCCCCATCAGTCGCTCCGCGTGACCCGAAGCACCTCTTCGAGCGTCGTGATGCCGGCCAGGATCTTCTGCACGCCGTCGTCGCGGATGCTCGGCGTCAGCGTGCGCGCGTAGCGCTCGAGCTCGTGCTCGCCCGCGCCGTCGTGGATCATCGTGCGCATCGTGTTGTCGACCTTGACGAGCTCGTAGATGCCCGTGCGGCCTGTATAGCCTTGCTCGGCGGCAGGGGCGCGGTAGAGCGTCGGCGGGTTCGCGGCGTCTACGCCAAGCAGGCGGCATTCGTACTCGCTGGCGACATACGGCACGCGGGTTGCCGGGTCGAGCACGCGGACCAAACGTTGCGCGAGCACGCCGATCAAGCTGGACGAGAGCAGAAACGGCTCGACGCCCATGTCGCGCAGCCGCGTGACGGCGCCGACGGCCGTGTTCGTGTGCAACGTCGACATCACGAGGTGGCCCGTCAAGCTCGCCTGCACGGCGATCTCGGCCGTTTCGAGGTCGCGAATCTCGCCGACCATCACGACGTCGGGGTCTTGCCGCAGAATCGCGCGCAGGCCGCGCGCGAACGTCATTTCGACTTTCGTGTTGACCTGCGTCTGGCCGATGCCGTCGATGTGGTACTCGATCGGGTCTTCGACCGTCAGGATATTGCGCGTGAGGTCGTTGATGCGCTCGAGCGCCGCGTACAAGCGTCGTCGTCTTGCCCGAGCCCGTCGGGCCCGTTACGAGCAGGATGCCGTGCGGCCGATGGATGAGCTCGTCCATGGCGTTTTGGTCGCGGTCGGCCATGCCGAGACTCGTTAGTGTGAGCCGGCCCGCTTGCTTGTCGAGCAAACGCAGCACGACGCGCTCGCCGTGCCCCGAGGGGATCGTCGAGACGCGCACGTCGACGGCACGCCCTGCGATGCGCAACGAGATGCGGCCGTCCTGCGGCAGGCGCTTCTCGGCGATGTCGAGCTTCGACATGACCTTGACGCGCGACACGACGAGCGACGCGACGGCGCGTTTCGATTGCAGCACCTCGCGCAGCACGCCGTCGATGCGGAACCGCACCGTCATGCGGTTCTCGTACGGCTCGATGTGAATGTCGGACGCGTTGTCCTTCACCGCTTGCGTCAGCAGCGCGTTGATGAGGCGAATGATCGGCGCCTCGTCGTCGCTGTCGATCAAGTCCGACGGCTCGGGCAGTTGCTGCGCGACGGCGAGGAGGTCGGTGTCGTCGTTCAAGCCCTCGACCATCGTCATGGCGGCGCCGCTTTCGTAGGCGGTCTGCAGCTTGGCGTCGAACGTCTCGGGGTCGACCTCCGCGAAGCGGACCGGCCTGCCCGCGAAGCGCCGCACCTCGGCAAGGCTCTGCGCCGCGGCGCCGGTTCTGTAGATGGCTTCCGCCGTTCCGTCGCTCAAGCTCTGGATCAGCACGCCGTGGCGCTTGGCGAACGCGAACGGCAAGTGTCCGATGAGTCGGGCCCGCGTCGACCCGCTCGTCGCTATTGGGGTTCGCTGCCATCGGGCTCGGCGACGGGGGGTTCGGTGCCATCGGGTGGAGCGGCGTTCGGAACGGCGGTCTCGGCCTGCTGCTCGGGCAGCGGCGGCAACAGCGGCCGATCGAACTCGCGCAGGAGGCGGACAGGGTCGTCGGCCGTTTGGCGCTGTAGATCCTGGATGTAGCGGTACTTCGCGTTCGTCTGGAAGCGCGCGTCCGCGCCATCGGGATCGCGGAGGATCGTCGGGCGGATGAAGACCATGAGGTTCGTCTTGGCGCGGTCGGTCGTTCGCGACCGGAACAACCAGCCGAGGCCGGGAATCCTGCCGAGGCCGGGCACGCGTCGATCCGACTCGCGGAGCTGCTCGTCGATGAGGCCGCCGAGAATGAGCACGTCGCCGTCGTTGACGAACACCGACGTCATGATGGTGCGCGTGTTCGTGATGAGATCCGACGGCTCCCTCGACGGCTGCGCCCAGGCTCGAGGTCTCCTGCTCGATCTCGAGCCTGACGCCGCTGCCTTCGTTGATCTGCGGCGTGATCTTCAGGCTGGTCCCGACCTCCTCGCGCTGTCGATCGTCTGAAACGGATTCACGGAGCCCTGATTGGCGCCGGTATTGGTGAACTGCCCCGTCACGAACGGAACCTCTTGGCCGACACGAATCTCGGCTTCCTCGTTGTCGAGCGTGACGATTTGCGGCGTCGAGACGATGTTGGTCCCGGCGTCGCCGCGCAGCGCGTTGATGAGCGCCGCCCAGCCCCCGGACCCCGTGATCCTGCCGAGGCCGATCGAGATGCCCTCCGCGAGCGCCGAGAGGTTCGGCGGATCGCTTGCGGCTCCCGCGGCCAACCCGAGGATGCCGCCGCCGCCTGCGTTGGAGAAATTCGTGAGGCCGATGAACTCGTCGTCCGCGCGCAACCAAGTGACGCCGAGCGCCGCGGTCTGCTCCTCGCTGAGCTCGACGATGATCGCGTCGACCTGCACCTGCAGCCGCGGAATGTCGATCTGGTTGATGACCGCGAGCATGTCCTCGCGGATGCGCTCGGGGGCATTGATGATGAGCGCGTTCGTGCCAGCGTCGGCCCAGATCGTGACGGGGCCGCTCGATGCGGGCGACCCGCCTTCGGCGGGTGCGGCAGGCGCGGCAGCCCCCGCCGCCGAACTGCGCCTGCAACTTCGTCGCGAGGTCTTCGGCGTCGGCGTAGTTCAGGTACCGGACCAGGGTGTCGCCGCCTTGGGCCGTCGGCATGTCGAGATGCGCGACCAGCGCCCGCATCTGCAGCTTGACGGCGCCGTTGCCGGCCAGCAGCACGCTGTTCGTGCGTGGGTCGGATATGACCTGGATCGGCGGCGCGCCGCCGACAGCCTGAGCCGCCGTGTTCAGCTGGCTGAGCATCCGCACGACGTCGTCGGCTGAAGCGTTCTCGAGCTGGATGACCTCGACGTCCTGAGTGCCGGCCTGATCCATGCGCCGAACGAGCTCCAGCATGCGGCGCATGTTCTGCGGCCGGTCGGCGATGATCAGCGCGTTCGAGCTCGGGTGTGACGCGAGATGAGCCGATTGCGGCAAGCAGCGGCCGCAGGATCGGCACGAGCTGGGCGGCGCCGATGTTGTCGAGGACGATCGCTTGCGTGACGTAGTCGTCGCCGGCGCCGAAACGAGCGTTCGCAGTCGGGCACGATCTGAATCGTGTTGCCCGAGTCGAGCGCGACGAACCCGTGAACCTCGAGCGACGGCGAGGAACGTCCGATAGAACGCGTCGGCCGTCATCGGCGCGTTCGAAAGCACAGTCACCTGCGCGCGCACGCGAGGGTCGATGATGATCGGTCGCCCGATGACCTGCTGAACCTGCTCGATCACCATGCGGATGTCGGCTTCGCGGTAGTTCGCCGTGTATAACGTCGGCTGCTGGCCCTGCGACTCGCTGCCGGCGAAGCAAGCCCAAATCGCAGCACACAAGGCGGCGCGGCGCAGAGGCGCAGGGTGCCACGCGCGGGCGGCGGCCGCTCGGGCCCGCCTTCGAGGGTTTCACTCGCGATTCTCCTGGAGGTTTTGCAGCTGCGTCGTATCGATGACGATGACTTGCGGGACGCCGTCGCGCAACACCGTGACGTTCGCTTGCGTGGATTCGCCGAGGGATTGGAAGACCTGAATGCCCTGGCTCGCATCGTCGAGCACGGTGCCGTTGATGTCAGTCACGACGTCGCCGGGCTGGAGACCGAGCGCTTCGAACGTGGCGCGATCGCGCCCCGGGTTCACGCGAAACCCGACGACTTGCCCTTCCTGGACATGCGGCGCCAGCCGCACGATGTCCGTGAGGCGCGTGGCGTTCTCGCTGATGACCTCGCGCAATGAGCCCTGGCTGCGCGCGGCTTGCGGGAGCTGCGGCATCGCCATCGGCGCGCCGGCCGAAGCCGTGAGCTCCTTCGGTAGCCGCAACGTCTCGAGCCGGCCGTTGCGGTCGAGCAGTACCCGGTCCGCGTAGACCGAATGCAGCGTGGCGCCGTCGGCGCCGTCGATCGTTTGGCCCACGTAATAAGTCTTCGACTGGGCGCCGACTGCCCTCGATGATGACGCTGCCGTTCGGGTCACCTTCCTTGGAGAGAATGCCCTCTGAGCGTCAGGCTCAGCGTCGTGTCCGGTGCGTCGACGACGGGCGCGGCGACAATCTGTGATTGCTCGGGGGCTTCACCGAACAAGTGCGAGTTCGTCAGCACGCTGATAGTCCGCTGCAGGTGCCCCGCCGCCGGCGTCGACGGGACGCGGCGCAGGCGCCGAGACGGGAGTGCGAGCCCGGTACCAGCGTCCACGTCAGTGTTGCGAGCTGGTAGGCGATTGCGATGACGAGGACCGTCGTGAGGCCGGGTGGCAGATAACGATTGACGGCGCTGAACCACTGTTCCGGCGGCTGGTCTCTCCATTCGGCGAGTCGCTTGGCGACATCCATCACGAGTGCTCCGGTCCGAGGCTCAGGCTCGGCTTGCCATGATAGGGCAGGTGCTTCGTGTGTAACAAGTCACTGAATTTGTTGATAGTGTCGATCGCGACAACGTACCGATACACACGACGGAGCCACCTTTGTTCAGCCTTGCTGCTTGGGTTCAATTGACCGCCCTCGGTCGATAGAATTCCCCATACATGTCACACGATTCTGAAAAGGGTGACCGAGTCGACGATCACGGGCTGGCAACGGCCGAGGCGAAACCGCGTCTAAAGCGGCCGCCGCTGTATCGTGTGATCTTGCTCAACGACGACTACACCCCAATGGAGTTTGTTGTCGAAGTGTTGCAGAAGATTTTCTCTTTGGACCGAACGACGGCGACCCGCATCATGCTCGAGGTGCATACCAAGGGAAAGGGCGTGTGCGGTGTCTTTACATATGAGATAGCGGAGACGAAGGTCGCGCAGGTCACGGGCCTCGCGCAACAGCACCAGCATCCGCTGCTTTGCACCATGGAAGAGACGTAAATGTTATCCAGCGAGCTCGAATACTGTTTGAACGACGCGTTCCAACGAGCGCGCGAAGAGCGGCACGAGTTCATCACCGTCGAGCACTTGTTGCTCGCGTTGCTCGATACGCCGACCGTGATCGAAACGTTGAAAGCGTGCGGCACGGATCTCGCGCGCCTGCGCCGCGAGCTCAAGGAGTTCATCGAAGGCGCGACGCCGCGGCTGCGTGGCGAGGAGGACGAAGGAACCGAGGTCCAGCCGACGTTGGGTTTCCAGCGAGTCCTGCAGCGCGCCGTGTTCCACGTGCAATCGAGCGGCCGCAAGGAGGTCACGCCGATCAACGTGCTCGTCGCGATCTTCAGCGAGAAGCAGTCGCAGGCGGTCTACCTGCTGGGCTTGCAGGACGTCACGCGGCTCGACGTCGTCAACTTCGTGTCGCACGGCGTGCCCAAGGTGCAGGAAGCCGAGCAAGGCCGAGCCCGACGAGGTCGGCCGTCGAGGGCGAGCGCGCCGCCGAGTCGAATCCGCTCGAGCGCTTCACGACGAACCTCAATGCGCAGGCCGAGGCGGGCAAGATCGATCCGTTGATCGGCCGGCAGCTCGAGATCGAGCGCACGGTGCAGATTCTCTGCCGGCGGCGCAAGAACAATCCGCTGTTCGTCGGCGAGGCCGGCGTCGGCAAGACGGCGCTCGCCGAAGGTCTCGCGCGTCTCATCGTCGAGGGCAAGGTGCCCGACATCCTGCGGCAGTGCACGATTTACGCGCTCGACATGGGCTCGCTGATCGCCGGCACGAAGTACCGCGGCGACTTCGAGAAGCGCTTGAAGGGCGTCGTCGCAGGGCTCAAGAAGCGGCCCGGGGCGATCCTGTTCATCGACGAGATCCACACCGTCATCGGCGCCGGCGCGGCGTCGGGCGGCGTCATGGATGCGTCGAATCTGATCAAGCCGTTGCTCGCCAACGGCGAGCTGCGCTGCATCGGCTCGACGACCTACACGCGAGTACCGCGGCATCTTCGAGAAGGACCACGCGCTCGCGCGGCGTTTCCAGAAGATCGACGTGACGGAGCCGTCGGTCGCGGAGACCGTGGAGATCTTGCGCGGGCTGAAGAGCCGCTTCGAGGAGCATCACAGCATCCAGTACTCCGACGAAGCGCTGCGCGCCGCGGCGGAGCTTTCCGCCAAGCACATCAACGATCGCCATTTGCCCGACAAGGCCATCGACGTCATCGACGAGGCCGGCGCGAACTGCCGGCTTGCAGCCCGAGAGCAGTCGGCCGCGCATCGTCGACGTGGAGCTCATTCAGAACATCGTCGCGAAGATCGCGCGCATTCCGCCGAAGAACGTCTCCGCCTCGGATCGCGACGTGCTGCGCAACATCGAGCGCGATCTGAAGCTCGTGATCTTCGGCCAGGATCGCGCGATCGGCGCGCTGGCGTCCGCCATCAAGATGGCGCGCTCGGGTCTAGGCGACGAGCGTCGGCCCGTCGGCTCGTTCCTGTTCTCGGGGCCGACCGGCGTCGGCAAGACGGAAGTCACGCGGCAGCTCGCGTTGACGCTCGGCGTCGAGCTCGTGCGGTTCGACATGTCGGAGTACATGGAGCGGCACACCGTCTCGCGCCTGATCGGCGCGCCGCCCGGCTACGTCGGCTTCGATCAAGGCGGTCTGCTGACCGAGGCCATCACGAAGCATCCGCACTGCGTGCTGTCTGTTCGACGAGATCGAGAAGGCGCATCCCGGAGGTGTTCAACCTGCTGCTGCAGGTCATGGATCACGGCACGCTGACGGACAACAACGGCCGGAAAGCCGACTTCCGCAACGTCACGATCGTCATGACGACGAACGCCGGCGCGCAGGAGGCGAGCCGCGCGTCGGTCGGCTTCACGTTGCAGGATCACTCGACCGACGCGATGGAGGTCCTGAAGAAGCTGTTCTCGCCGGAGTTCCGCAATCGTCTCGACGCGATCATCCAGTTCGAGCCGCTCGACGAGCTGTCGGTCGCGCGCGTCGTCGACAAGCTCATCGTCGAGCTCGAGGCGCAGCTCGACAAGAACGACGTCACGATCGAGCTCGAGCCGGCGGCGCGCGACTGGGTCGCCGTCCGCGGTTACGACAAGAAGATGGGCGCTCGGCCGATGGCTCGCGTCATCCAAGAGCACATCAAGCGGCCGCTCGCGGAAGAGCTCCTGTTCGGCAAGCTCGCGCGAAGGCGGGCACGTGCGCGTCGAGGTTGCGGCCGACGGCGAGAGCTTGCTGCTGACCGTCGAGCCGCTCAAGCGCGAGCTCGAGGATCTACGCGGCAAGGACTCGGCGCAGCGCGAGCTCGCAGGTCGCCAGGGCGACGGAGAAGAATGACGCCGTAGTCGGCCTCAGCGCGCGCGGTAGACGATTCGACCTTTCGTCAGGTCGTAGGGCGTGAGCTCGACGGTGACGGCGTCGCCTTTCAAGATGCGGATGTAGTGTTTACGCATCTTGCCCGAGATGTGCGCGGTCACGACGTGGCCGTTCTCGAGCTCGACGCGAAAGGTCGTGTTCGGCAGCGTTTCCACTACCGTACCTTCCATTTGAATCGCTTCTTCTTTTGCCATTCCGCAACAGTTGGGAGCCCCCGCGAGGCGGCGCATTGTTGCACAAGCGGAGCGAAAGCCGCCAACCGGCCGAATTACGCGGAACGCCACGTTTGCGGGCGCGCGGATTCGGCGCACGAGTCGCGCCGATCAGCGACAGGAACTCGGTGCGCGGCATGTCGACGGCGCCAAGGCTGCGCGTATGCGCCGAGGCCGACTTGGCAGTCGATGAGCTCCGTGCCGCGCGAGCGCAAGAAGTCGACGGCGTGCGACGAGCGCGACCTTCGAGGCGTCCGTCACGCGCGTGAACATCGACTCGCCGAAGAACACGCGTCCGATCGCGACGCCGTACAGCCCGCCGACGAGCCGGCCGTCTGCCCACGTCTCGAACGAGTGCGCCCACCCCAGTGCGATGCAGGCGACCATAGGCTGCCGCCATCTCCGCCGTGATCCACGTGCCGCCGCCGTACGTGACGCGGCTCGGCGCAGCCGGCGACGACGTGCTCGAACGCGGTGTCGACGCGAAACTCGAAGTGCCGTTTCGCGAGCGACCGGCGCAGGCTGCGCGACACTTTGAGGTCGCTGGGCCACGAGCACGGCGCGCGGATCGGGGCTCCACCAGAGAATCGGCTGCCCTTCCTGATACCAAGGAAAGATTCCTTGTCTGTACGCGGCGAGCAGCCGCTCCGGCTCGAGATCGCCGCCGGCCGCGAGCAACCCGTTCGGCTCGGTCAGCGCCTCGTCGCCGGCGGGAATGCGTCGGCTGCGGCGTAGCGCGAGAGCCAGCACAACGAACGCATGGCCGATCCGCCGCTCAGGCGTCGACGACGGCGTCGTCGCGCGGGTCTTGCCGGTACGGAACGTGCTCGCCGAGCTTCGTCCATGTACGCGTCGACGTGCGCGTGTCTCGCGCGTCAGGAACGCGTCGACCGCTCGGTGGAACTCTCGGTCGCGCAGCCAATGGCAGGACCAGGTCGGTTGCGGCACGAAGCCGCGCGCGATCTTGTGCTCGCCTTGTGTGCCGGGCTCGAACCGCTCGAGCCCTTCGCGGATGCAGTAGTCGATGCCTTGGTAGTAGCAGGTCTCGAAGTGCAGGCTGTGGAAGTCAGCGCCGCTGCCCCAGTAGCGGCCGTACAGCGTCGTGCGGCTGCGAAAGCAGATCGCCGTGGCGATCGGCGACGCCCTGGTGGCGCGCGAGCACGACGAGCAGGTTGCTCCGGCATCGTCGCCGCCACCGCTCGCGAAGAAGTCGCGGTTCAAGTACGGCTCGCGGCCGCGCCGCCAAAACGTTCGCGAATAGAACTCGAAGATCGCGTCCCAGTCGGCCGGTGTCGGCTCGTCGCCGCGCAAGTGCTCGAACACGATGCCGGCTTCGGCGACTCGCCGCCGCTCGCGTTTGGCTTTCTTGCGCTTGTCGGCGCTGAACCGCGCCAAGGAACTCGTCGAAGCTTCGGTAGCCGTCGTTGGCCCAGTGAAATTGACAGCTCTTGCGCGTCAGGAAGCCCGGCCTGCTCGAGCAGTTGCCGCTCGGGCTCCGTCGGAAACAGCACGTGCAGCGACGACGCGCCGAGCTCCTCGGCCGTGCCGCGGGCGGCGTCGAGCAGCCGCGCCGCGATGCCGGGGTCCGGCGCGCTCGCGCAGCAGCAAGCGCCGGCCGGTCGCCGGCGTGAAGGGTATGGCGGCGACGAGCTTCGGGTAGTAATCGCGACCCGCTCGCTCGTAGGCGTCGGCCCAGCCCCAGTCGAATACGAACTCGCCGTGCGAGTCGTATTTAATAAAGAGTGGCAACGCGCCGGCGAGGCCCTGCTCGTCGCGCGCGACGAGGTAGCAGGGTTGCCAGGTCGTCCCGTGCCCGACGCAGCCGCTTTGCTCGAGCGCGACGCAGGAACTCGTGCTTCAGGAACGGACTGTCGCCGGCCAGCGTGTTCCAGGCCGCCGCGTCGATCGCGCGCCAGTGTCGTGAGCCGTTCGACTTGCACCTGCATGCGTACCGAGTGTGCCCGTCGCTGCCTCGAGCGTCGAGCGGGAAGGCTGTTCCTCGCACGCGGACTATGCGACGGCCGGCTTATCAGTATAATCAGCGCATTAAGTCGCTTAACTACCGCGCAACTTGAATAAAGCCAAAGCCAGCACCGCTTCGAGGCCTTCTTCGTGCCGCGCATCAGAGGGCTTCGCGAAGCGGCGTTCTGGGTGCTGGCGGGCTTGAGCGTGATTCTGCTTGCTCGCGCTCCTGAGCTATAGCCCGGCCGACCCCGGCGTTCAGCGTGGCCGGCGGCGACGAAGCGGTGACGAACCGCATGGGTCCCGCCGGCGCATGGTTCGCCGACGTCGCGTTCCTTCTGTTCGGTGCGTCGGCTTATCTGTTCCCGATCCTCGTGCTCATCGCCGGGCGTGTTCCTGTTCCGCGGCGAGGAGCTGCCCGAGACGACGGCCGCTGATTTGGCGCGGGGCCGGCTTCCTGCTCGCCATTGCGACGAGCTCGGGGCTCGCGACGCTGCACTTCCAGTCGCCGCAGCTGCGCGAGACGGCCGGCGGCATCCTCGGTCAAATCGTCGGCCAGGGCCTCGAGTACGGTCTCGGGTTGCTCGGCACCACGGTGTTGTTGCTCGTGCTGTGGCTGGCGGCCGTGCAGCTCGCGACGGGCGTCTCGTGGATCGCGATCATGGATCGCACGGGCCGCGTCGTGTATCAGGGCCATCGCGGCGCTGAACGTTTGGATCGGCGATGCGCGCATCTGGTGGGAAGGCCGCCGCGCGAAGCAGCAGCGCGACGAGATCGTGAGCAAGGTACGCGCGAAATCGAAGACGACTGCGCCGCGCATCGAGCCCGTCATCGAGAAGATCGAAGTGAGCGCGCGGGCGACCGAGCGGCTCGAGCGCGAGCGCCAGGTCCCGATGTTCGAGCCGCCGCAGTCGAACGAGCTGCCGGCATTGTCGTTGCTCGACAATCCGCCGCCGAAGGAGGGCGGCTACTCGCCCGAGGCGCTCGAGGCGATGTCGCGGCTCGTCGAGATCAAGCTCACGATTTCGGCGTCGAGGCCGAGGTCGTCGCCGTGCATCCAGGGCCCGTCGTCACGCGGTTCGAGCTGAAGCCCGCGGCGGGCGTCAAGAGCAGCCAGATCAGCAATCTGGCCAAGGATCTCGCGCGTTCGCTCGCGACCGTCAGCGTGCGCGTCGTCGAGATCATTCCCGGCAAGCCGTACGTGGGCCTCGAGATCCCGAACGAGGTCCGCGAGATCGTCGCGCTCGGCGAGATCGTCAAGTCGCAGGCGTACGACGAGCTGAAGTCGCCGCTCGACGCTGGCGCTCGGTAAGGACATCGGTGGTGCAGCCGATGGTGCGCCGACCTCGCGCGCATGCCGCACTTGCTGATCGCGGGCACCACGGGCTCCGGTAAGTCCGTCGCGTTGAACGCGATGGTGCTTGAGCCTCCTTTATAAAGTCGACGCCCGAGCACGTGCGCCTCATCATGATCGATCCGAAGATGCTCGAGCTCTCGGTCTACGAGGGCATCCCGCATCTGCTCGCGCCGGTCGTCACGGACATGAAGCAGGCCGCGAACGCGCTGCGCTGGTGCGTGGCCGAGATGGAGCGCCGCTACGCGCTGATGGCGGGGCTCGGCGTGCGGCACCTCTCGAGCTACAACCGCAAGGTCAACGAGGCGATCGAGAGCGGCAAGCCGCTGCTCGATCCGACGTTCGTGCCGGACCTGATCGAACGAAACCGCGCCCGAGCTCGAGACGCTGCCGTTCATCGTCGTCATCATCGACGAGCTCGCCGACATGATGATGATGGTCGGCAAGAAGGTCGAAGAGCTCATCGCGCGGCTCGCGCAGAAGGCGCGTGCTTCCGGCATTCACATGATCGTCGCGACGCAGCGGCCGTCGGTCGACGTCATCACGGGCCTCATCAAGGCCAACATTCCGTGCCGCATCGCGTTTCAGGTGTCGGCCAAGGTCGACTCGCGGACGATCCTCGACCAGATCGGCGCCGAGCATCTGCTCGGCCACGGCGACATGCTCTATCTGCCGTCGGGTACGTCGATGCCGATTCGCGTGCACGGCGCGTTCGTTTCCGACAACGAGGTGCACGCCGTCGTCAAGGCGCTGCGCGCGAGCGGCAAGCCGAACTACATCGAAAACGTCCTCGACGGTCCCGGCCGGCGAGCGTGCTGGGAGTCGACCCGACTGTCGCCGACGGGCGAGTTGGACGGCGAGCAAGATCCCCTCTACGATCAAGCGGTCCGCATCGTGACGGAAACGCGCAAAGCGTCGATCTCCGGCATTCAGCGCCGCCTGAAGATCGGCTACAACCGCGCCGCGCGGATGGTCGAAACCATGGAAGAGGCTGGCATCGTTGGCAATCTGCAAACGAATGGATTCAGGGAAGTTCTGGCGCCGCCGCCTCCGGTCGCTGACTAGCTGCGCGTTCCTCCTGTCGTCGTCGTCGGCGTAGCGCGTCGGCGCAGCCGGCGAGAGCGGCAGCGCGACGGCATTGCGACGCTCGAAGCGTTTCTCGACGGCGTGCAATCGCTCACGGCCGACTTCAAGCAAGAGCTCTGGACCGCCGATCAGCGCCTGCTGCAAACGGACACGGGCTCGCTGTCGCTGAAGCGGCCGAATCGGTTTCGCTGGACCTACGACGAGCCGACCGAGCTCACGATCGTCGCGGACGGCGAGCGGCTCTGGATCTACGATGTCGAGCTCGCGCAGGTCACTGTCGCGCCGCTCGACGACACCGTCGGCGCGAGCCCCGCGATGCTGCTGAGCGGCGACCGCAACGTGCGCGAAGAGTTCGAGGTCGTCGAAACGTACACGGCCGACGGGCTCGACTGGATCAAGCTCGATGCCGATGCGGCGGCTCCGATTTCGCGTCGGTGCTCGATCGGCTTCAACGGCACGGCGCCGCGGCGGCTCGAGCTCGTCGACGGCTTGAATCAGGTCACTCGCATCGAGCTCGACAATCTCGTCGTCAATCCCGAGATCGCCGACGGCGTGTTCGAGCTCGACGTGCCGGCGGGCGTCGACGTGATCGGCGGCGAAGGCTGAGCCGCCTTGTTGCCGCTGCGCTTCCCCAGGCTTTGGTCTGCGCTCGGCTGGCTGCTCGTTGCCGGCGGTGATCGTCGGCAGCCTGCTTCCCGGGTCCAGCGGTCGGCGGCCGTCGAGCATCAACGACAAGGTCATGCACGCGGGCTCGTACTTCGTGCTGATGGTGTGGTTCGCCGGCTTTTATCGGCGCGGCCTGTACCCGCTCGATCGCCGTCGTGCTGCTCGCGCTCGGCGTCGGCCTCGACCTGCTGCAAGCTCTTGACGGACACGCGGTCGTTCGACTGGTACGACATAGCGGCGAATTCCGCCGGCGTGGTCGTGGGCTTCGCGTTGTCGCTGCTGCTGCTCGGGGGCTGGTGTCAGCGCGTCGAGCAACGTTTGCTAAGCTAGCGCGATGCTCGATCCCAAGACCTTGCGCCAGGACCTCGACGCCGTGGCGGCGAATCTCGCGCGGCGCGGCTTCAAGCTCGATCGCGAGCGTTACCTCGCGCTCGAAGCGGAGCGCAAGGAGCTTCAGATGCCGCGTCGAAGGTCTGCGCCAGACCCGCAACGAGCGCTCGAAGGCGATCGGCCGCGCCAAAGCCGCCGGCGGCGACGTCGACGCGCTGAAGAGCGAGGTCGGCTCGCTCGGCGAGGAGCTCGGCGCCGGCGAAGCGCGACTCGCCGTCCCTTGCCGGCGAGCTCGACGACTTTCTTGCCGGGATTGCCGAATCTGCTGCACGCGTCGGTTCCCGACGGTGCGGATTCGGCGGCGAACGTCGAGCTGCGGCGCTGGGGCGCTCCGCCGCAGCTCCCGTTCGAGCCGCTCGATCACGTGGCGCTCGGCGAGAAGCTCGGCCTCATCGACTTCGATGCGGCCGCGAAGCTGTCCGGCGCCGCTTCGTCGTGCTTGAAGGGCGAGGTCGCGCACCTGCATCGTGCGATCGCGCAGCTCATGCTCGACATGCACACGCGCGAGCACGGCTACAGCGAGACGTACGTGCCGTATCTCGTCAACGACGCGACGTTGTTCGGCACGGGCCAGTTACCGAAGTTCGCCGCGGACCTGTTCGCGCTCGAGGGCGAGAACAAGCTGCGCCTGATTCCGACTTCCGAGGTGTCGCTGACGAACCTCGTGCGCGACACGATCGTCGAGGCCGATCGGTTGCCGCTGCGCTTGACGGCGCACACGCCGTGCTTCCGCTCGGAAGCGGGATCGTACGGCCAGGACACGCGCGGCATGATTCGCCAGCACCAGTTCGACAAGGTCGAGCTCGTGCACATCGCGCGGCCCGACGACTCCTATCGCGAGCTCGAAGTGCTCGTCGGCAACGCCGAAGCCGTGCTGAAGCGGCTCGGGCTCGCGTATCGCGTCATGGCGCTGTGCGGCGGCGACATGGGCTTCGGCTCCGCGAAGACCTACGACCTCGAGGTCTGGTTGCCGGGGCAGGGCAAGTACCGCGAGATCTCGTCGTGCAGCAACTGCGAAGCGTTTCAGGCGCGGCGCATGCAGGCGCGCTGGCGCAATCCCGAAACGGGTAAGCCGGAGCTCGTGCACACGCTGAACGGCTCGGGACTCGCCGTCGGCCGCACGCTCGTCGCGATCCTCGAGAACTACCAGCAAGCCGACGGCTCCGTCGTCATCCCCGACGCGCTGCGCCCCTACATGGGCGGCCTGACCGCATCGGCCGCTGATTCGAGTTCGCGCATCGCACGCGGCGTTGCTGCGCCGAGAGGCCCTCCCGAGACACGCCGGAAGACCATCCCTGGGGCTCGTCTGCGCACATCCCTGTGCGCAGACGGTCTCGGGAGGGCCTCTCGGCACATCAACGCCTTTCAGGCGCAACGCGTCCCTCGCGCTGCCGAGACGCCCTCACGCGCCGACCCTCTAGTGTTGCGACGCCGCTCCGAGGTCGGGCGGCACTGCAGCGGCGCGGGGGCGCAGGAACGGAATCAGCATCGGAACGCGCGCGCGGTAGGCCGCGTACTCGGGAAGCTCGCGCATGAGGTCGCGCTCCTCGAGCTGGATCGCGATCAGGATGTACGCCGTCGTCATCACCGCGAAGAACAGATGCGTGACCGTCATCGTCGGCGTGCACCAGAACGCGAAGAACCAGCCGACGTACAGCGGGTGGCGCACCATCCGATACAGCACGGGCGTCACGAACTTGAGCCCCTGCTGCGGTTGGCCATTCAGATGCCGCCAGACTTGCCGCAGCCCGAACAGATCGAAGTGGTTGATGACGAACGTCGTGACCAGCACCAGCGTCCAGCCGAACGCGAAGCCCGCATAGAGCAGCGCGACGCCGATCTCGTTCTCGACGCTCCATACCATGCCGCCGAGCGGCCGCCACTGCCAGAACAACACGATCAGCGCGAGACTGCTCGCGAGCACGTAGGTGCTGCGCTCGACGACCGGCGAGACGACGCGCGTCAGCACGCGCTTGAACGCCGGTCGCGCCATGATGCTGTGCTGCAGCGCGAACAGTGCGAGCAACGCGGCATCGATCAGCAGCGCCGTCTGCCACGGCCCCTCGGCCGGCGAATCCATCGACTTCGGCACGGCGAAGTTGCCGACGAACCCGATGGCATACAGGAACGTCGCGAAGAACACCGCGTAGGCGACCGCTCCGTAGACAAACGCGAGTATGCGACCTGTCATTGGATTACCCCCTCTGGTGATTCCGAACCCCGAGATCGTCGTCCCGGTTGCCCCGTACTCTGCGCCTCTCGGCGCGGCGGCGCCATGCTCGTTGGGCTACCGCTCGTGCTTGCCCCGTTGCGGATCGAGCGACGGGCGGCCACGCGCAAGGCTTTGCCGGCCCGGGCGCCGAGCATAAGATGGACGCCTTCTTGACGGGGGGTGCTCATGAATAGAAGAGAAGCGCTGGCGATGCTCGCGGCAGCGACGGGGACGATCGCCGTACCGGCCTATCGCTCAGCAAGCCAGCCGGCGGCCGCGCAGCCGAGGGTCGCGCGCAAGGGTCGCATCAAGCAGGGGCTATGGCGCGTCAACTTCGGCCCCGACACCAAGCTCACGTTCGACGACATGTGCCGCGAGGCCGCACGGCTCGGCTGCTACGGCTTCGACCTCATCGATCCGGCCGACTGGCCGACGTTGCGCAAGCACGGCCTCGAGCCGCTGCTCGCCGGCGCGGGTCCCGTGACGTTCCCGAACGGCATCATCCATCCCGAGGTGCACGATCAGCTCGAGAAGGACCTTCGCACGCACATCGACATGTGTCGCGGACCAGGGCGTCAAGACGATCATCACGATCGGCGGCCAGCGCCGCGGCATGCCGTACGAGGAAGGCGCCGACAACGCTGTCGCGTTCTTGAATCGCATCAAGGGGCACCTCGAGGATCGCGGCGTCACGATCGCGATCGAGAACATGAACAATCGGCGCTTGGATCCGAACTTCGGCCGCGAGGATCAGATCTTCGGCCGCTGGGGTTGGGGCGTCGGCGTCTGCGAGCGCGTCAACTCGCCGAACGTCAAGCTCGTCTGCGATCTCTATCACCTGCAGATCATGGACGGCGACATCGCGCAGAACGTCCGCGACACGATCCAGTGGATCGCGCACTTCCACACGGCCGGCGTGCCGTCGCGCAACGAGATCGACTTCAGCCAGGAGATGAACTACCGCTACATCGCGGAAGTCATCGCCGACTCGCCGTTCACGGGCTACGTCAGCCACGAGTGGCGGCCGACGCCGGGCCGCGATCCGCTGCGCAGCATCGCCGAAGCGCTCGCGATCATGGACGTCTAGATCGCGCACTTCGAGATATCGCATCGCTTCATCAGGGGATATGCATGAACAGCTTAGTCTTGGTCGGCAGCCGCGTTGGCTGCTTGCGTCGCGGTGCTCGACCGCGTCGGTCGTGTGGTGCGGTGCGAGCGCGCAAGAGGTCAGGCGGCCGGCCGACGGCTTCATCGGCGGCGTCGTCACGAGCTCGCGCGGGCCCGGAGGCCGGTGTCTGGGTCATCGCGCGAGACGTCGGAGCTCAAGACGCCGTTCATCAAGATCGTCGTCACCGACGACGCCGGCCGCTACGTGCTGCCGCAGCTGCCGACGGCGACGTACAACGTTTGGGTGCGCGGCTACGGCCTCGCCGATTCCGACAAAGTCGAAGGGCGTCCCGGCGATACCGCGCTCAATCTCACGGCGAAGATCGCGAGCTCGCCGGCCGAGGCCGCGAAGGTGTATCCCGGCAACTATTGGTTCTCGCTGTTGCAGCCGCCGGCAAAGAGCGAGTTCCCGGGAACGGGCGAGAGCGGCAACGGCATTCCGCCCGCGATGGCGACGCAGGCTCATTGGATCTTCAACATCAAGAGCGGCTGCAACTTCTGCCACCAGCTCGGCAACCAGCTCACGCGCTCGCTCGGGCCACATGGATCACTTGGGTTTCAAGACGCCCGAGGAAGCGTGGATCTATCGCACGCAGCTCGGCGTGCGCGGCAGCTCGATGGCCGGCACGATGGCGCAGTGGGGCCTGCAGGCCGGCGCGCGCGTCATGGCCGATTGGACGACGCGCATCGCGAACGGCGAGCTGCCGCCGGTGCCGCCGCGGCCGCGGCCAGGGCCCGAGCGCAACGTCGTCGTGACGTTGTGGGACTGGGGCGTCGACTCATCGTTCATGCACGACGAGATCACCACCGACAAGAACGATCCGACCGTCAACGGCTACGGACCGGTGTACGCCGTGTCCGCCGGTCACGGAAAGCTCACGGTGCTCGACCCGATCGAGAACGACGCGTACGAGATCACGATTCCGACGCGCGAGGACGCGCGCCAGGTGCAGTCGCGCTTCCCGCCGCCGGCGATGCCGTCGAATTTCTGGGGCATGCAGCATCTGTGGGGTCTCGAGAACCCGGCCGATCCGCACAACCCGATGATGGATCGCAAGGGCCGCGTCTGGATGACGTCGAAGATCCGCAACGAGGAGCCGGCGTGGTGCCGCGAAGGCTCGAGCCACCGCTTCGCGCAGTACTATCCGCTGAACTTCAGCAACCGGCAGGCCTCGTATTACGACCCGGCGACGGGTGAGTTCCGGCTGATCGACACCTGTTTCGCGACGCATCACCTGCAGTTCGATAACGACGCCGATCAGACGATCTACTTCAACGAGCTGCTCGGACCGATCGTCGGCTGGGTCAACACGCGCGAGTACGATCGCACCGGCGACGAGCAGGCGACGCAGGGCTGGTGCCCGCAAGTCGTCGACAGCAACGGTGACGGCAAGATCACGAAGCCGTGGAACGTGCCCGGCCAGCCCGCGGATCCGCGGCGCGACACCGAGGTCCGACACAACCTCTACTCGGTGATCCCGAGCCCCGTCGACAACTCCGTGTGGGGCGCATCCGAAAACACGCCGGGGTACATCGTCCGCGTCGATCTCGGCAACAATCCGCCCGAGACCTGCATGACCGAGGTCTACAAGGTGCCGGAGCCCGGCATCGACCCGCGCGGCATCGACATCGACTCGAACGGCGTCGTCTGGACCGCGCTCGCCGCGAGCAGCCATCTCGCGAGCCTCGATCGCACGAAGTGCCGCGTCTTCAACGGCCCGAGCGTCGTCGGCGGCGAGCAGTGCGCGGCCGGTTGGAAGCTCTACGTCTCCGACGGCCCGCGTTTCAAAGGCACGGACATCCCGGCCGACTTCCACTATTACAACTGGGTCGATCAGCACGACATCGCGGGCTTCGGCGCGAACACGCCGATCGCGACGGGCAGCAACTCCGACGCGCTGCTCGTGCTCGATCCCGAGTCCGGCGACTGGACGACGCTGCGCGTGCCGTATCCGCTCGGCTTCTATCACCGCGGGCTCGACGGGCGCATCGACGATCCGGCGGCCGGCTGGAAAGGCCGCGGTCTGTGGGCTAACTACGGCACGCACCTGATCTGGCACACCGAAGGCGGCAAGGGCACCGTCGGCAAAGCCGTGCAGTTCCAGATCAGGCCCGATCCGCTCGCGCGTTAGCCGCTGAAGGGTGCCATCCACTGGGTTGTCGAACATCAAGCGAAAAAACTGGGTACTGCTAGCGGCGGCCTTGTGCATCACGTCATGCAGTGACGTGCCGGTCGAGACGTTGCCGCGGATCTACGCCAATTTCCCCGTCAGCATCGATCCACAGTGCCGCGACGGCACCGCCAAGCTTTACGACGAGTGCGGCGATCAGCTGGCGCTGTTCAGAGAAGCGCTCGCGCGGGCGAATAGCGAAGGCAAGGTATTGCTCGTCTCATACGGCGCGGAATGGTGCGTTTGGTGCCACGTTTTCGACGCGCACATCAACGGCGATCGGGGCGCGTTTCGCTACACCTATGCTGCTCCCGACGACCCCGAGGACTTCCGTACCAAGACCATCACGGAAGGCGCGGACTCGGATGCCGACGCTGCGGATGAGCTACGCGAGTTCGTGGCGCGCACGTTCGTAGTCGCGCACATCGACTACCAATACGCGCCCAATGGCGATGGCGTGCTCGAGATCTCGGCCGCGGCAGAGCACTTCCCGGATGGGCTCCCGTTCATTTTCGTCGTCGACTCGGCAGGTCAGTTCGTGGCGAGCGTCGATAGCGAGCCTATCGGGAAGAGTACCGGAATTATCAACTGGTACCGCGGGTATGACCGACGCGGGCTGCAGAAGCAGTTGGGGAAGCTTCGCGATGCGGCGCTCGCGGCGTCATTGCGACTCGACGCGGTGCCGGTTCGTTGATCGGCTACCTCGCCGCGGGGACGAGGCCGAGCGGTCCGCCGGTCACGTACAGCTGTAGCGCTTGCCCGTCGCGCACGACGGTCGCGGCGACCGCCTCACCCGTTCCGCGCTGAAGCGAAAGCGCGCTCAAGTCGCGCGCGTTGAAGACGCGCTGTCCGCCGTAAGCGACGACCTCGTCGCCGGGCAAGAGCCCGGCGTTCGCAGCAGCCGAGGCCGGCTCGATGCTGCCGATGACGACGCTCGTCGGCTGGCCGAGCGCCTTTAGATATTGCTCGTACTCGGCGTCGCCGATCTCCGCTCGGAGCTTCGCCGCGCTCGCGTTCTGCACCGAGCCTGTGAGCGGGCGAACCGTGCCGCTGGCCACGTATTCTTCGTAGGCGGCTGAGACGCGCAGCTCCGATTCGCGGCGCACGACGTGCGCCGCGCGATCTGCGCTGAAGCCAGCGGCGATCAGAAGAGCGATGCGATCCGGCGCGGGTTCGGCGCCGGGCTCGATGCCCGTTTCCTCGTCCTCGAGCGCCTCCTCGACGCGATTCGCAGCGGAGGTCGTGGGCGCGCCGGCGGTCTCGGTTGCGAGATCGGCCGCTGCAGATCGCGCGGTCGGTGGCGCCGCACGCGCTGCGCCGGCATCGGCCGCCACCGGGCGGTCTCGCCCGGTGTCCGAAGGGCGCCAGCTCAGGGCCGCGAAACCGAGGCCCGCGCCGAGCAGCGCGAATACGAAGAATCGGCGCACCGACATCGCGTCTCGCTCGCAGCGACCGGCACCGCCGGATCAGTCTCCGAACGAGGTGTGCCGCGGGTGCCGCCACCACTTGTTCCAGCGGCCACGGATCTTCACGACTTCCCCTTCACCGGGCTCGAGCGCGTGCTGCGTCGCCCACAGCGCGCCGCTGCGATCGAACGCGATCGCCGTCAGGACCGGAACATCCTCCGCAACCTCGTAGCAGAAACCCTTGCTGACGCTGCACGCGTTGATCGTGCCGCCCGTCGGTGCACCGAATATCTCGACGGCTGCCCAGCTGCCCTCGTCGAGCTCGGCGACGTACAGCAGCCCGTCCGGCCCGAACGCCAAATCGATGATCGAGGTGAAGCCCCCGTCGAAGACCTTGACGCAGTCCGGGCTCGTGCCGCACTGCGCAGCGTTTGCCCAAGGCGACACGCGCCAGATGTTCGATTCGCCCGCCGGAGCCGGGAAGCCCTTCAGCTCGCCGACGTAGATGTACCCTCGGCGGTCGACCGCGATGCTCGTCGGCACGGGCTGCGCGGGAATTGCCGGCGGTAGCGCACAGAAACCCACGGGCGCCGGTGCCGGTGGCGACGGAGGCGGCGGTAACGGGCAGCCCGCCTGCGTCTTGATGTTCGTCGTCGGCACGACCTCGTTCGGGAATACGGCCAACAGCTTGATGTTCCCCGCGCGGTCGATACGCAGCAGGTCGTTGCCGCCGGCATCGGCGACGAGCGCCGCATGCGGTCCGAGCGCATGGACGTCGTAGGGATTCGAATCCGGCGCGGGGGCTGGCGGCACGGGCCCCGTGTGCGGATTGAAGGTCGCTTCGTACTCGAACAGATTCGCGACCTTGCGGACGGTGCCGCGCGAGACGATGTGCAGACCCTGACCTGTGTCGGCTTGCGGGTTCGGCGGCATGCCGCCGGCGCCCGTCAACGCCCATAAACCCGTCCCGAAAGGATCCGGGCTCACGTCCGTCGCACCGGGTAGTGCGATGGGGGTGCGCGCCACGCCGTGGCGGATCGGAATGATGCCGACGCTGGCGTCGGCCACGAGCAATTCGTCATTATGTCCCGCCGTCAGGCCGAACAATGGCCCCCCGAAGCCGCCGATGACGGAGATTCCCGTCGCGCCTGCGGCAACCGTTATCGCGACAGCCCCGATCAATACGCTCAACCGCGCCGGAGTGAGAGCGCCGATCGCGGAAGCAATGCGTTTCGCATGACTCATGCGAGATCTCCTTGGTGTTGAAGCTCGATACCGGTGTCCCTGTGGACTCGCAAGCGTTGCTCGCGGTGCTTGTTATTGCGGGACTCGGCCGAGCATACGCCGGGGGCGATTGAGACACCATCGGCGAGAGGCTCAGGGAAGACCTCCTTCGCAGCCAGGGTTCGACGTGCCTCGCGCAAAATCTTGTTGCAGGCGCGAACTCTGCAGTATTCTCCGAGGCGCGCCTTTAGCTCCGCTTCTGACGGCATCTGGTGTCCCGACCCTGGGAGATCCGGAGACGTGATCAGCATCGCGGGCACGGACGATCTGCACAGGATTGTGGTCCTGAATCCCAAAGGGGGTTGCGGCAAGACGACGCTTGCGACCAACTTGGCGAGCCTCTATGCGCAGCGTGGCCCCCCGCCGACCTTGATCGATTGTGACCCGCAAGGGTTTTGCCTGCGCTGGCTCGACAGGCGGCCGGCCGAGCGACCGAAGGTCTATGGCTTGCGCGGTTACGTCGATGGTCCGACGCCCCTTGAGCTCGAGGGCGCGCTCGAGGTGCCGCGCGACTCGAACCTCGCGATCGTCGATCTCCCCGCAGGCATACCGCACGCACGGCTCCACGTGTACGTGCACCTCGCGGACAGCCTCCTTTTGCCGATTCAGCCGTCCGAGATCGACGTGTATGGGGCGACGCGCTTCATCGCCGAGCTGCTCATGGACGCGCAGCTCGACCGCCGGGCGCGCAAGCTCGCGATCGTCGCGAACCGCGTGCGCGCTACGACGCGAAGCTATCGCATGCTCGCGCGCTTCTTGGGCAGCCTCAAGATTCCGCTGATTGCGGCCCTCCGCGACAGCCAGAACTTCGTCCAAGCGGCCGGCGAGGGGATCGGCGTCGCGGAGCTACCGCCACACCGAGCGCAGTACGATCTGCCGCCCCTCGAGGCGATCGTTCGCTGGCTCGACAAGCGTCGAGCGCTGACGACGACGGAGCGCGAAACGATGATCGCGCGCGCGGCGTATCGGCACGCGCAAGAACGGGGCTTCGCGGCCGGCGACCCGTTGACCGATTGGCTCGAGGCGGAACGCGAGGTTGAAGAGTTGCTCGAACGCGAGGCCAGGTGAGATGTGGCGCGAGCCGCGCGCTTGGCTTGAATAAAGGAGGAGGGCTCATGGCGACAACCACGGCAGGTGCACGCGAGCGACCGACGAAGCGGTCGAAAGCACGGCCAGAGAAACAAGCGGCGCTGAGCGAAGAGGAGGTTCGGATCCTCGCTCATCAGCTCTACGAGCGGCGCTCGGCGGACGGCATCGACGGCGACGCGATGTCGGATTGGGTCGAAGCGGAACGGCTTCTCCGGCGCGACTAGCCCGAAAACAGCGCAGAGTCTTGCGGCAGGCGGCGCGCGGGCGTCGTCGTTTGTTCGTCGAGTGTCGCGCACAGCCGCTCGCCGCGCGGCGCGTGTCAAGCGCGCGGCGGCTCCGCATCGAACATCGTGCGCAGCTGATCCGCGAACTCGTGGAGACGTTGTTTCGGTGTTTTCTTCACGCGGATGTCGACGCCGCCGAATATCGCGCAGCCTTCGACGACGAGCACGGGCGCGTTGGGATCGAGCGTCGTCCCGCCGCGGTTGTCGACGCCCCCGAAAATGCAAATAGCCTTCGAGATCGTGCGCATGCCATCGCGCACGCGAAGGTTGACTCCGCCGAATAGGCAAAACACGGTGATGTAGGTCGTGTCGGCCGTGAAACGCGCGTCGCTGAAGTCGAGCTCGGCGCCGCCGAAGACGCTGATGATGCGGATCGCGCGCGGGACGTCCCACGTACCCCTGCGAGTGTTGCCGCCGAAGACGTTGATAATGAGCTCGTTGTTGTCGAGCCGGTCCGCAGCCGAGGTGTCGATCCGGATTCCGAGCTCGGCCTTCTTCTGCGCCGTGTATTGGCGATCGGCTTTCAGGTCCAAGTCCTTCGTCAGCTCGATGAGCCGGTCCTGCGATTTGCTATCGAGCGCCTCGTCGAGGCGCCGCTCGAACGCCTCGCGCGACAGCTTGCCGTGACCGTAATTCATGATGAGCTGATCGACCGTTTCCTCGCGCAATGCGTCGATCGGACGGTCCTGTGGTGTCACCGGCATCGTTCCCCCTCGTCATCAGCCGCGCCCCGCGGCAGCCGCTGAGAATAGACTCCGCCGACCCCTGGTGCCAGCGCCGATCCCCTGGCCGCAAGCCACCGATCGAGCGCCTCGGCCGTGAATCAGCCGCAAATCCATAGAATTACTGCTTGCGATTTCGTGGCGTAAGACGATATCTTACCTGCCCATGAAAACCAGGGTTTCGTCCAAAGGCCAGATAGTTCTGCCGGCGACGCTCCGCGAACGCGATCGCATCGAGGCCGGGCAGGAGTTCGAAGTCGAACGTGTCGATCGCGGCGAGTACCGCCTGATTCGCCTGGCGGCAGCGCCCAACGAAGGTGCCGTCGACTGGTTACTCGCCTGCCCCGAAAAGGGGTACTTCGTGCCCATTTCCTCCGAGTCTACGGACGCGCTTTGAGGTTTCTCGTCGACGCCAATGTGCTCAGTGAGCCGACCAAGCCGGAGCCCCACGCGCGCGTAGTCGAGTGGTTGCGCGCCAACGAGCGCGAGCTTGCCGTAGATCCGATTGTGCTCGGCGAAGTGCGGTTCGGGATCTTGCTGCTACCCCGCGGTAAGCGGCGGAGTCGGCTCGAGCGATGGTTCGACGAAGGTGTGGGGCGCCTGCACTGCGTTGCGTGGGAAGCAGCCACAGGTCTTCGATGGGCAGTTCTGCTGGCGTCGCTTCGAGAGACGGGGCAGGCGATGCCGATCAAGGATTCCCTGATTGCCGCTAGCGCGCTCGCGCACGATCTGGCCGTCGTGACGCGCAACCTTGCCGATTTCTCCAAAGCGAAGGTGCGCGTCGTCGATCCGTTCGCCGCCTAGCCCCGCTCGGCGCTGGCGCGAGCTCTGGGCTTCCCCTGCAAAGTTTGTTCAGCCGAACCGGGCGGTCGGGCGCTCTGGCCAAGGCTTGGCGTATAGTTCCTCGAGCCAACTTAGGCAAAAGAAATTTCGGGGGAACGTACGATGGCGTCACGGCACGGCACTGAGCTCGATCGCAGAACTTTCCTGGGCGCCGGCGTCGCAGCCGGTGCGAGTCTCGCGTTCGGCGGTTTCGCGCTGAATGCCGCAGCGCAGGATCGGCGGCTCACGACCGTCGGCGGCACGGCGAAAACCCAATACGGAAGCGTGCGCGGCCTCAACAAGGACGGCGTGCAGCAATTCTGGTGCGTGCCGTACGGCGCGCCGACGGGCGGCGCGAACCGCTTCATGCCGCCGCAGAAACCGGCCGCGTGGTCGGGCGTCAAGGACCACTTCGAGATCACCTGGGCCGCGCCGATGGATCCGAACGGCGAAGAGCCGTCGCCCGTCGTCACGGCGTTGAATCGCAAGACGCCGCAGAGCGAGGACTGCCTCACCGTCAACGTGTTCACGCCGGCGCTCGACAACCGCGCGCGTCCCGTCATGGTGTGGATGCACGGCGGCGGTTTCTCGGCCGGCTCCGGCAACTACTTGCTCTACGACGGCACGAATCTCGCGAAGAAAGAAGACGTCGTCGTCGTCTCGGTCAATCACCGGCTCAACATCTTCGGCTACCTGCACTTGGCCGGCGTCGGCGGCGAGAAGTGGAAGCAGGCGACGAACGTCGGCGTGCAGGACTTGGTCGCGGCGTTGCAGTGGGTGAAGGACAACATCGAGAATTTCGGCGGCGACCCGGATCGCGTGACGATCTTCGGTCAGTCGGGCGGCGGCGGTAAGACGACGACCGTCATGGCGATGCCGTCGGCACGCGGGCTGTTCCACCGCTCGATCGCGCAGAGCGGCTCGGCGATCCGCGGCCAATCCGCCGACGATGCGACGGAGGGCGCCGAGCGCTTCCTGGCCAAGCTCGGTATCGCGAAGAACCAGCTCGAGCGCATCCAGCAAATCGACTTTCGCGAGATCCAAGCCGCGTTCTACGGCGAGCCGCGCATCGCGCGGCTAGGCAACGGGCCCGTCGTCGACGGGACGATCATCCCGCGGCACCAATGGGATCCGACGGCGCCGTCGTACTCGGCGAACGTGCCGTTCATGATGGGCTCCGTCGAAAACGAGGATGGCTGGGTCGGCCCGCCGCCGTACGAATTGCCCGACGACGAGATGCTGCAGCTGTTCACGACGCGGCTCGCCGGCAACGATGCGGCCGAGGGGCAGAAGTTGCTCGCGCTCTACAAGCGCCGGCATCCCGAGACGCGCAACCGCATGCTGTGGCTGATGGCCGACTCCGACGACACGCGCCGTTGGAACGCGCAGTTGCTCTGCCGGTTGAAGTACGAGCAAGGCACGGCGCCCGCATACCTCTACTTCTTCGATTGGCAGTCGCCGGTGCACAACAACCGCATGGGGTCGTATCACACGCTCGATATCCCATTCGTGTTCTACAACATGGATATCGGCGCTTCGATGACGGGCTCTGCGAACTGCGCGTTATCAGCTCGGCCACGTCATGAGCGCCGCGTGGGCCGCGTTCGCGCGCACCGGCAATCCGAATCACGCCGACATGCCGAATTGGCCGACGTTCGAGCCGAACAACTTGCCGACGATGGTGTTCGGCGAGAAGGTGGCCGTCGTCAACGACCCGAACAAAGAAGAACGGCTGGCGCTCGCGGCGCTGCGCGCCAAGCGCCCGTCCTGACATGCGTGCCCGACGCGCGTTGGTGAGCTTCGCCGCGGCGGCCGTGGTCGCCGCCGCGGCGAGTGTCGGCGATGCCCAGAATCGCCAAAGCGGCGGCACCGTCGAGGACCAGTTCGTCTTGCCGGTGCCGACCGTCGAGAAGCCGCCGCGCGACTTCAAGACCGCCGAGGAGCACTACAACTTCTTGCTCGAGCGCGCGCACGGCGGCACGAAGCACACGATGCAGACGATCCCGGTCTGGGACGGCCTCTGGGGCAGCGGCAACAACACGATGCCCGCGATCTTTCTCGAGAACGGCACGCTCGCGAATGCGTGGCGGCCCGGCGCCACGAAAATCAAGGAGGGCGTGTTGACGCCCCCGTACGAGCAGCACTTCCGCGAACGGCGCGCCGAGATCGACCAGTACGGCGAGCAGCGCTACGACCGGCTCACGAACTGCGAGTACCCCGGCGTGCCGCGTTGGCTCTGGGAGCCGTACATCAAAGAGTTCGTGAACATGCCGCATCAGTCGTGGCTCATGAACGACATGATGAACGAGACGCGCCGCGTCTATATCGGCAAAGAGCACGTCAACACCGAGAACAAGCACTCGCCGCTCGGCGACAGCATCGGCTTCTGGGACGGCGACAAGCTCACGATCTGGACGAAGTGGGTCAACCCGGCCGACTACGTGCGCGGCATGCCACTGACGAGCAATCAGTTCGAGATGGTCGAGACTTGGGTTATGCGTCGCAACGGCGACAAGCGCGAGCTCGTCACGCAGGTCACGTTCTACGATCCACTCGGGCTCGTGAAGCCGCAGTCGGCCGTCTACGTGCACGAGTCGCGGCCGGATCTCGAGGAGGCCGGCGTGCGCATTCGCACGTGGGAGTGCGAGTCGAGCAGCAACTCCTACAAGGACGCCGAAGGCAACACGCAGTTCTATTTGCCGGGCGATCCGCAGTACAAAGATCCGCGCGGCTTCACGGATTTTCCGGAGCTGCCGGGTCAGTCGTTGAACCCGATCTTCGATGAGGCTGAGGCGCAATAGATGAAGACGAGTATCCTCGCCGCGGGCGCGGCATTCGTGGCGGCCTCAGGGCTGATAGTCGGCGCAGCCTACGCGCATCACTCGTTCGCGATGTTCGACGCCTCGCAGCACAAGCTCATCGAAGGCGAAGTCACGGAGTGGAACTACAACAACCCGCATAGCTGGCTCATCGTGCAAGCGCCGGGCGCCGACGGCGCGATGACGACGTGGAGCTTCGAGGGCGCCGCGATCGTGCACGCCGCGCGCCAAGGCGTGAACGGCAAGAGCTACGCGAAAGGCGAGCACGTCCGTATCGTCATGCATCCGCTGCGCGACGGCCGCAACGCCGGCGCGCTGTGCTTCGTCATCAAAGAGGACGGCACGTTCACGCGCCCGAACGACGGCATCTGCAACTCCGACGCGATGTACGCGCGCTGGCAGGAGAAGGGCTGGCTCGCGTCGGGTAAGCACCTCGACACGCATCCGACAGCCGACTGACGAATTCTCTGCGTTTCGACCGATAACGGGCTTCGCGTGTACTCGGCGCGCGTGCTGTGATGCCTCGCGTCGAGCCTTTGGGCTCGTCCGATACCGATGGAGCGGCAGAGGAGGCGGGATGGAAGCGCGCATCGCTCGGCGCGAGTCGGACGTCTTAGTGTTGCACCAGTGGCCCCAAATCTGTGCCAACGATTAGTTCGATGCCGTTGTCTCTGATCCAGGGTTCGTGTTCTCGCAAGATCTCAAACACCTGTGGGTCCGAATCCGGGTGAACGTTGACATAGATGCGCATCTTCCCCGGTTTAGGAGTGCCTTGTGCAGCGGCCGACTCTGCGGAAAAGAAATCGCTAACGTATCCTTCGAGTTTCTTGACCAACCTCGCGATCGAGCGCTCGTCACTCTTAAGGGGTGTCGCAATTACAAGTCCGTAATAAGCACCACCACCTTTAAGCGTACAGACAGCGTCAATCACATCGACTCGAGGTATCGGATGTGAATCATCGTTAGCGAACAGCAAATCACGCTCGCCCATGGATCGAATCTACCGAATGCGCAAAGTAGCGCCCTCTGTCTGGTGACGTTATACCTACCCGATTCGCAGATGTGCGTCTGCGATCGGCTAAGACCTTATTAGCGTACTCCGAGAAGCCTCAGCGTCGCGGCGGGGAAGGTCGCTCGAGCAGCTCGCGACTTAATATTATGAATCTGAATTGACTAAAAAGGATATTCAGCTTCATAATGCAGCCATGTACACGCACCGCGAGCTACGCGAGGTCTTTCATTTCTGCTTCCTGGAGCGTCTGCTGAAGGTCGCGGACGCGAACCTGTTCGTCCTCAAGGGCGGCGTCAACCTGCGGTTCTTCTTCCACAGCCCCCGTTACTCGGAAGACATGGATCTCGACGTCGTTGCCGGCGGTGTCGCGACGCTCAAGAAGAACGGCTACAAAGTGCTCGAGGATGCGGCGTTGCGCCGAATGCTGCGTACGTACGGGATTGCGGACGTCGAGATCAACGACCCCGGCAAAGCCAAGCACACCGACACGACGCAACGTTTCCGTGTGCAGCTCGTGACGATTGGCGGCGAGCGCCTGCCAAGCAAGATCGAGTTCTCGCGCCGCGCACCGGCTGCCGGCGGTGGCCGCGCAGTCGCGCAAATCGACAGCGAGGTGGCGCGCCACTATCAGCGATTGGCATTCCGCTGCCAGCACTACGACGGCACGGCCGCCGTCATCCAGAAGGTGTTGGCGCTTGCAGGCCGCCCGGTCACGCAAGCTCGCGACGTGTTCGATCTCGATGTGCTGCAACGCGGCGGACACACCCAGAATCTCACCCTGCGCACACTCGTGACCGACGAGCAACGCGAGGCCGCGATCGAGAATGCGCGCGCGCTCGGTTTCGACGCCTTCGCCGGCCAAGTGCTCGAGTTCCTCGACGACGAGCAACGCCGCGAGATCGACGATGTCGCCGCCTGGCGGGCGATGGTCGACCAGGTCGAGGCGCTCTTGAGCGCGCCATGAAGCTCGACCTCCTGAGCTCGCCGGAGCTGGTGATTTTCACGACGCGCGATTTCGCGCGGCTCGCGGGGATCTCGCTCGCCGCGGCGTCGAAGCGGCTCAAGCGGCTCTCCGCGGGGAGCGCGTCGCTCGCGCAGCTCACGCGCGGCGTCTGGGCGAACAGAGCGCATCCGTATTTCAACGTGCTCGCATGCGTGCCCGTGCTGCTCGGCAACGAGCAAGGCTATGTGTCTTTCTTGAGCGCGCTGCATCTGCATGGCGCCATCGCGCAAATTCCTGCGAGCGTGCAAGTCGCAACGACGGGGCACGCGCGCTCTTTGCGCACGCCGGTCGGCACGTTCGAGTTTTTTCAGCTCAAGCCCGAGATGCTGCTCGACGGGATCGTCTGGAGCGATTCGCCGAAGCCCTACCGCATCGCGACCGTAGAGAAGGCGCTGCTCGATACCTTCTACATCGCCACGCGGAAGAAGCGCCGCTTCGCGAAGCTGCCCGAGCTGATCCTCGATGACGCAGGCTTCAAGAAGTCGCGCTATCGCGCGCTGCTCGCTGCGCTGAAGTTGCCGCCGCCGATCGCCGCCGCGATGCTGCAGCGTTGGGAAGGCATCGATTGACGACGCACGGTGACGGCAGGGATGCGCGGGGGGGTTGTCGCTCGCGGCGAGCCAGTGATCCGGTGTCACACTAGCGCCGCTCACCGGCTTATGCCTCTCGAGAGGGCGAAAAATCGCCCTTCGGGAGGAAACCTATGAGCATTTTCGACATCGTCAAAGAAGCGCTGCGGATCGGCCGTGCGCAGAAGTCGTTGTGGCTGTTCGGCTTCCTGGTCGGGCTCGGTGGCGGAGGCGGAGGCGGAGGCGGCTCGGGCGGCGGTGGGCCGCTGCCGACGCCGCCCGTGCCGCCGACGCCCCCGGATCCGGGACTCGTGGTGACGGTTGTGCTCTGCGGTATCGCCGTCGTCATCGCTTTCGTCGTCCTCAAGTACGTGAGCACGGGGGCCCTGATCGAGGGCGTCAAGCGCGCGCGCGGGAACGCGCCGCTCACCATGCGCGAAGGGTTCCGCGAAGGCTGGGCACACTGGGGCGTGCTGCTTCGCCTCGCGCTGCTGTTTTTCGCGGCGAACGCGGCCAGCGTTGCGGTGCTCGCCGGCGCGGCGTATCTCGCCGGCCAGGTGTTCGGCCGCCCGGCGTTGTTCGCTGCCGGCGGTCTGGCCGTCGTCGTCGGCGTGCCGTGGCTCATCACGCTCTATATGTGGCAGGCCTTCGCCGAGCGCATCGCCGTGCTCGAAAATCGCCGCACGCTGGAGGCGATCCGCAAGGCGCGCTTGTTCCTGCACGGCCGGCTGCTGCTCGGCCTGAAGCTCCTCGTCGCAGGCTTCATCGGCGTGCTGGTGGTCGCCGCAGCGGGCTTCCTCGTGATCGGTCCGCTCGTTCTGCTCGTCCGGGCATTGGCCCCCCTGTGGCCCGCCTTTGCGATCGGCGTGCTGATGGTTCTGCCAGCTGTGTTCGTGGTGTTTGCCTTCATCGGGGTCATGACGTCGTCGGTCTGGACGATCGGTTATCTCACGCAGGTGGAGCAATGATCGCGATCGCTGTGTTGCCCGCGGCTGTCCTTCCGCGTGCCTCGTTCTTCGCGTCGTGCTTCAAAGCGTTGTCGGTGCTGTTCGGCGATGACGCCGAGATGCTCGACGAGGCCGCGGTGTTGCAGCTCGTCGAGCGAGCGCGAGCCGGCGATCGCGCGGCGCGCCAGCGGCTCTATCGGCTGCACGTGGGGCGCGTGTTTCGCACCGTGCGCGGCATGCTGCGCTCCAACGCCGAGGCCGAAGATGTGACGCAGGACGCGATGCTGACCGCGCTCACGTCGCTCGATCGTTACTCGCCTCGTACCGGCACGCGCTTTGCGGCATGGTTGACCGCCATCGCGGTCAACACGGCGCGCCGCCGCTTTCGCCGGCGGCGTCCCGAGCTCACGGCGACCGGCGAGCTGCCCGAGGTGCCGACCGCCGACGGCGATCCCGGCGACGACATCGATCGTGCGCGGCAACGCTTCGCGTTGCTCCGGGCGCTCGCCGAGCTCGAGCCGCGCGAACGCGAGATCGTCAGCTTGCGCTACGGCGCCGAGCTCAACGCCGCGGAAATCGCGGCGCAGCTCGAGATCGAGACCGCGAACGTGCGCAAGATCCTCGAGCGAGTCCGCGCGCGTCTCGGCGAACGCATCGAAGCCCTCATGCAACCCGGAGTATCGGCATGAACGACATGGAGCTTGTCGGCACGTGGTCCGCGCTCGAGCCGAGCGCGCGCCGGCGCGCGCGCATCGAGACGCGCGTCTTCAACTGGATCGAGGCCGACGAGACCTCGATCGCCGGCGAATGGCTCGCCTTGCTCAAGGTCGAGCCGCTGACGGCGCTCGCCTGCGTCTCGGTCTGCGCCGTGTCCCTCGTGTTGCTGACGCCCGTCGGTTGGATGACGTTCTGGCTATTGCCGTAGAAGGTGCTGACTCTGCCGTGCGAAGGGCTAGAATCGTTCTTTCGCATCCAACGAAGCGGAGAACAACTATGCGCCTACGCGAATGCCCCGCGAGAAGCTAGCCAAGGCGCAGCGCAAGCGGCTGGAGCGCAAGGCGGCCGTGCGCCGGCGCGAGATCGCGGGTGCGCTCGAGGAATGGCACTCGTCCGCGTTCGAGCACGCGCTCGATCAGTTCGACGCTGCCGCGCGCCGCCTGAAGCTCACGGAAAACCAGATCGCGATGACCAAGCTGCCGCGGCGCATCACCGAGGTGCTGCTGCCCGTGCGCATGGACGACGGCACGATCCGCAACTTCCCCGCGTTTCGCGTGCAGCACAACATGGCGCGCGGCCCCGCGAAAGGCGGCATCCGCTTTCACCAGGACGTCACGGTCGACGAGATCAAGGCGCTCGCGTTCTGGATGACGTACAAGTGCGCCGTCGTCGGCATTCCGATGGGCGGCGCGAAAGGCGGCGTCGTCGTCGATCCGCGCACGCTGTCGCAGGGCGAGCGCGAGCGCCTGTCGCGCCGCTACATGGCCGAGATGATCGACCTCTTCGGGCCCGACAGCGACGTGCCGGGCCCCGACGTCAACA
Organism: uncultured Gammaproteobacteria bacterium; assembly: GCA_963714705.1. GTDB lineage: Bacteria > Pseudomonadota > Gammaproteobacteria > Steroidobacterales > Rariloculaceae > FEN-1219. The sequence continues at coordinate 261,452 of CAVQPJ010000006.1, read as the reverse complement.
CCGGCCCGCAGGTCATGGGCTGGATGCTCGACACGTACGTCATGCACAAGCGCGACTTCCTGCCCGGCGTCATCACGGGCAAGCCGATGGAGCTTGGCGGCTCGGCGGGGCGGCAGAGCGCGACATCGCGTGGGCTCATCTGCTGCGTGCACCAAGGCCGCGGCTCGTTTGGGTTTGCAGCTCAAAGGAGCGACGGCGGCGATCCAAGGGTTCGGCAACGTCGGCAGCCATGCGGCGAAGTTTCTCGCGCAAAGCGGCGTCAAGATCGTCGCGATCAGCGACGCCGAGGGCGGCTATCGCAAAGCGAGCGGCATCGACGTCGACGCGGCGATCGCGCACGTCGCTCGTCGCGGTTCGCTGACGGGGTTCAAGGGAGCCGCGCCGATGCGCCGCGCGTCGCAGTTGCTCGAGCTGCCCGTCGACATCCTCGTGCCGGCCGCGCTCGAGAATCAGATCACGACGCAGAACGCGCCGCGCGTGCGCGCGCGCATCGTCGCGGAAGGCGCGAACGGTCCGACGACGCCGGGCGCCGACGCGATTCTCGAGCGCAAGGGCACGTTCGTCATCCCCGACATTCTCTGCAACGCCGGCGGCGTCACCGTGTCGTATCTCGAGTGGGTGCAGAACCGCATGGGCTACTACTGGCCCGAGCAGCGCGTGAACGAGGACTTGCGGCGCATCATGGAAACGGCGTTCGACGAGGTCTACACGACGGCGCAGCGCCGCCGCGTCAGCATGCGCATCGCGGCATTCATGGTCGCGATCCGCCGCGTGACGGAAGCGTCGGAGATGCGCGGCCTCTACGCTTGACCGAAGAGGAGAAACGAGCGATGGCGAAACCGAAACACTTCCAGCGGCTCGCAAAGCGTTATCCGGAGTACGTGGCTGCCGTCGAGAAGCTCGGCGCGGCGGTCAAGAACGCCGGCCCGCTCGAGCCCAAGGTCGCCGAGCTGATCCAGCTTGCGGCGGCCGCGGCCGTGCAGTCCGAAGGTTCCGTGCACAGCCACGCGCGCCGCGCGCTGAAGGCCGGTGCCACGCCCGACGAGGTCAATCACGCGCTCCTGCTGCTGACCAGCACGATCGGCTTCCCGGCCGTCGCCGCGGCGCTTTCCTGGGTCGACAATACGTCGACCTAGGCTTCGGTCGTCCGGCTCGCGCTCCCAAGCGATCGCTCCGTGTCGATCTCGGGTCTGCTCGTTCGACGTCTAGATAGAGCCGAACGAGATGCGGCCATGTCGGCCGACAGGCTCAAGACAAATCAAGGAGATACAACATGCGGTTCATGATCTTGGTGAAGGCTACGCGCGACTCTGAAGCCGGCAAGCAAGCCCCCGAGAGCCTGTTCGCCGAGATGGCGACCTACCACGAGGAGCTCGCGAAAGCCGGCGTCCTGCTCGACGGCTCGGGGCTCCAACCGAGCTCGAAGGGCTGGCGCATTCGCTACTCGGGCGACAAGCGCGCGGTGCTCGACGGGCCGTTCGCCGAAACCAAGGAGCTCGTCGCGGGCTATACGATGATTCAGACGAAGACGCGCGAGGAAGCGTTCGAGTGGGCGCGGCGTTTCCCGAATCCCTCGCTCGACCACGGGGAAGCGGAGATCGAGATCCGCCAGCTCTACGAGCTCGAGGACTTCGAGCCGAATTCGCAGCTGAAGCGCTTCGAGGCGATCAAGGAAATCAGCCGATGAGCCCCGCCGGCACGCCGCTGATCGGACGCGTCCTCGTTTGACCGCTTGACGCATGGCACGGTCGCCGACGCATGCCGCGATCGAGGCGGTGTTTCGCATCGAATGGCCGAAACTCATCGCGGGGCTCACGCGCGTCGTGCGCGACGTCGGCGCCGCCGAGGAGCTCGCGCACGATGCGCTCGTCGCCGCGCTCGAGCAGTGGCCGGGCGAAGGGATTCCGGACACGCCCGGCGCATGGCTCATGGCGACGGCGAAGCATCGCGCGATCGACACGGTCCGCCGCGCGAAGCTCGTGCGGCGTAAGCACGAGGAGCTCGGCGGCGAGATCGAGGCGCAGGGCGGCGAGGTCAGCGACGAGCGCGAGGCGATCGATGAAGCGCTCGACGACGAGATCGGCGACGACATGCTGAGCTTGATGTTCGTCGCGTGTCACCCCGTGCTCGCGATGGAGGCGCGCGTCGCGTTGACGCTGCGCATGGTCGGCGGCCTCACGACAGCCGAGATCGCGCGCGCGTTCCTCGTTCCGGAGCCGACGATCGCGCAGCGCATCGTGCGCGCGAAGCGCACGCTGGCCGAGGCGCGCGTGCCGTTCGAGGTGCCGCGCGGCGAGCAGCTCGCCGAGCGGCTCGAGTCGGTGCTCGGTGTCGTCTATCTCGTGTTCAACGAAGGCTACGCGGCGACCGCCGGCGACGATTGGCTGCGGCCCGCCCTCTGCGACGACGCGCTGCGTCTCGCGCGCATGCTGGCCGAGCTCGCGCCGCGGGAGCCTGAGGTCCACGGCCTCGTCGGCGCTGCTCGAGATTCAGGCCTCGCGCAGCGCCGCGCGGACCGCTCCGAACGGCGAGCCCGTGCTGTTGCTCGAGCAGGACCGGAGCCGCTGGGATCGGCTGCTGATTCGCCGTGGCCTGCAAGCGCTCGAAAGTGCCGAACGCTTGGGCGGCGCGCTCGGGCCGTATGCGCTGCAGGCGGCGATCGCGGCCTGTCACGCGCGCGCGGCCACGGCCGCGGCGACGGACTGGCCGCGCATCGTCGCGCTCTACGACGCGCTGGCGGCGCTCGCGCCGTCGCCCGTCGTGCAGCTGAATCGCGCCGTCGCGGTCTCGATGGCGTTCGGGCCCGCCGAGGCGCTCCCGATCGTAGACGCGCTCGTCGCAAGCGCGGAGCTGAAGTCGTATCACCTGCTGCCTGCCGTACGCGGCGACCTGCTCGCGAAGCTCGGCCGCTTGGCCGAGGCGCGCGCCGAGTTCGAGCACGCGGCGGCGTTGACGCGCAACGAGCGCGAGCGCCGCTTGATGCAAGCTCGAGCCGAAGCATGCGGGGCCCTGGTTGCGCCGGCGCCGCTCGCGTGATAACTCGTCGCTGCATGACACGCAAACGCCGTTACGAAGAGCCCGCCGATGCAGCGGCGACCGATGAACCCGAAGAAAAGGAGGGACGTGGCCGCAGCGCTCGGAAGCGCGCGACCCACGAGCTCACGAGACTCGGAGAGGAGCTGCTCACGCTGCGCCCCGCGCAATTCGCCGCGCTCGCTTTACCGGATTGGCTCGAGGAGGCTGTCGCCGAGGCGCGGCGCCTCACGAGCTTCGGCGCGAAGCGGCGCCAGATGCTGTTCATCGGCAAGCTCATGCGCAAGCTCGACGAGGAAACGATCGCCGCGATTCGCAAAGCGTTGCAGCCGGTTCACCGTTGAGCGAACCGGGAGCGAGGCGGGACGGATTTAAATCCGTCCCCAGTCCCCAGATCGGGCGCAAGTCCGGTATCGTGGTTGCTCATTTCCTAAGGAGAATCCGATGGCGCAGCAACAGTGGCCGGCACCGCCGGCGATGCAGATCGATGTCGCGAAGGACTACACGGTATCGATCGAGACGAATCGTGGCACGATCGAGCTCACGCTCTATCCGAAGCATGCGCCGCAGACGGTCAACAACTTCGTGTTCTTGGCGGGGAAGGGGTTTTACGACGGCGTGAAGTTCCATCGCGTCATCGACGACTTCATGATCCAAACGGGCGACCCGACGGGCACGGGGCGCGGCGGTCCCGGTTACAAGTTCGGCGACGAGGTCAAGAGCAACCCGCTGAAGCACGAGCGCGGCGTCATCTCGATGGCGAACGCGGGGCCGAGCACGAACGGCAGCCAGTTCTTCATCACGCACGTGCCGACGCCGCATTTGAACGGCAAGCACACCGTGTTCGGCAAGGTCACGAAAGGCCTGGACGTCGTCGACTCGATTCGCCAGGGCGACGCGATGGTCAGCGTGAAAGTCGCGAGCTGATGCGCGCTACATCGGCGGCTTGACGCCGTTCGTTTCGGCGATGACGGCGACTGCCGTCGCGGGGCCGCCGCCTTGCGCCGGCGCCGCGAGCGCCATGACGGCCGCACCCGGCACGAGCAACGCCCGGCTGCCCGTCGTGAGCGCGACGATCATGTCCGTCAGCGTGAGGCGGACGGCGCCGTCGCTCGGCGTCGCGACGACGAGCGTCGCCCCTTCGACGGCTTGAATGACGCCGCGCACGCGCGGCGGCGGCTGTGCCGTGGCGGTGGCGGTGGCGGCCAGAAGAACCAAGCCCAAGGCGGTCACGCAGACTTTCATGGGACGACCCTACGATTGGCGGTGGCGCGATGCCGCGACAGTATCCGTTAGGCCAATCGCTCTTGCACGCGGGACGAGATCACGCTCTAGCCCGCTTCGCAACGGCGAACGCGGGGCCTACACTGTCAGCTTAGGGAAGGTTCTCTTGGGGGCACCGGCCCGGACGGTCCCATTCGCGACGACAAAGCAATGCAGGATTCGGCGGGGTCGATGGAGCCCAGCCCGGCGGAGGTGCGCGCGCAGCTCGAGCGGGTTCTCGGGAGCCGTTGCTTCGAGCAGGCTGCGCGGTCGTCGAGCTTCTTGCGCTTCGTCTTGGAGCAGACCCTCGCCGGCCAAGGTGATCGGCTGAAGGGTTACACGATCGCCGTCGAGGTGTTCGGCCGGCCGCCGGACTTCGACGCGCAGACGGACCCTCTCGTCCGCGTCGAGGCGGGCCGATTGCGCCGCCGCTTGATCGAATACTACGCCGACGAAGGGCGTGACGACCCCGTGCGCCTCGATCTGCCGCGCGGCAGCTACTTCGTCGTCAGCACGTATCACGGCGCCACGGCCGCGCCCGCTGCGGTCGAGGCAGAAGCGGCGGACCTGACGCCGGCGGACGCGCCCGCCGCGAGCGCCGCGGCGCGCAACCGCAGCCGCTGGCGGCGTATTCGCACGGTTGTCGTAGTGGGCGCGCTGCTTGCCGGCGTCGCCGTCATCGCATGGCAACGCGGCGAGGTCGACTCGTCTCGAGCACGACGTGACCTCGACTCAAGCCCTGCCCGATGGCAGGCCGCCGATGATCGTGCAGCCGTTCGAGGTGCTGGGCGGCGTAGACGGTGTTGCCGAGCTCGCGGCCACGCTGACCGAGGAGATCTTCATCGTCCTCGACGGTCCCGAGCACCTCGTCGTGCCGGCCGAGGCGAGCGGCGACGCGACAGCCGCGGCGTCGGGCTATGTCTTGAGCGGCAGCGTCCGCGAGATGGACGGCGAGGTCAGGGTCACGGCGCGCGTTGTGCGTGCCGAGACGGGGACGCAGCTTTGGAGCGTGGCCTACGACGAGCCGCTCGACACGCTGCGCTCGGCCGCCGGCCAACGCCGCATCGCGCGCCTCGTCGCGCTTGGCGCGGAGCCCTACGGGCCGATTTTCGAGGCCGAGCTCGAGCGCATGCGCACCCTGACGGATCACGAGCCGTCCACGCGCGACTGCGTGCTCAGATACTACGAATATCGCCGCGTCCTCGGTGCAGCCGAGCATATCCGGGCGCTCGAATGCTTCGAGCTCGCGACGGGGCGTGATCCGGAGAACGCGGAGGCGTGGGCTGGGTTGTCGCTATTGACGACGGACGCGTGGGCGCACGGCTTCGCTGGTTATGGCGGCAGCGCCGCGTTGCCGGAGCGCGCGCGAGAGGCGGCGCGCCGGGCGATGGACATCGACGGCAGGAATCTGCACGCGAATCTCGCGCTCGCCGGCACCCAGTACTTCAGCGGCGCCGATTTTCGGGAAATTGCTGCACGCATTCTCAAGGCATGGCCGGAGAATGCCGAGGCACAGGCGTATGTCGGCGCCGCGCTCGTGTTGTCCGGCGAAGCGGACCGCGGGAGCGCGCTCGTCGCCGACGCAATCGAGTGGACGCCTGCGGTGCCGAGCGGCTACCACGCCGTTCGCTCGCTCGCGGCGCTGCGCGAGCGGCGGTACGAGGACGCGCTCGCGTCCGCGTTGCGTATCGATTCGCCGGACTGGGCGTTGGGGCAGCTCATCCTGGCCGCCGTAAGCGCGCTCGGCGGACGCATGGACCTTGCGGCCCGCGCGAGAGAGCGCCTCCTCGAGCTCGACCCGACAATGGCAATGAAGCTACCCGAGCTGCTGCGCCGCTGGCGCATCGAGCCGGTTTTGGCCGGCGAGCTCGAGCGCGGGCTCGCCGCAGCGGCGCAGGCGCCGTAGCGGAAGTCACTGCAGCTTGCCGTTCGCGGTCGCCAGATGGTCGATGAGGCTCTGAAGCTCGAGTGTGAAGTCGTCGAGCTGGGCCGCGGCCAGGCGCGCGATCTGCGCGAGCTCGACGAGCTTCTCGATGCGCTCGAGATCGTCGATGGCGGCGACGGGAGCCAGCACCCCGGCTCTCACGTGCAGCGTCAGCAAGCTCCTGAGCGGCCCATCGCGTAGGCGCTCCGCCAACGACTCGAAAGTCATGTCGGCTGGGCGGCCGGCTGGTTCCTGGGGTACAGGTGGTTCTCGGCGAGTGACTCGCATCGCGCCAATATGCCCGGCGGGGCGCGGGCCGCGACGTGTCTTACGGTAGCGGCCGGAAACGCCGCCGTGGTGGGGCGCCGCAACAACCGTTACGCGTATTACGTCTACTTTGCGGGGGCGGCTGCGCGGACGAGGCGGTAGTCCTTGCGGCCGCCGCGCACGACTAGCAGCGTCGGCGTGACGAGGTCCGCGATGCCGATCTTGCGCTCGCCATCCGTGATGCGGACGTTGTTGACGTAGGCACCGCCCTGCTGGACGAGCTTGCGCGCCGCGGTCTTCGAGCCGGCGACCGTGCGGCTCAACAGCTCGATGAGCGCAATGCCGTTCGCGAGCTCGGCTCTGTCGATCTCGACGACGGGCACGACCTTCGTCAGGAGCTCGAGCGTGCGCTCCTGGACGCCTTCGAGGCTGCCGCCGAACATCACGCGGCTCGCTTCCTCGACGCGGGCAGTTTCCTCGCCGCCATGCACCCAGGTCGTGAGCTCGCGGGCGAGCTCGCGTTGCGCGAGGCGTTGGCCGCGGTCCGCGTCGTGGGTGCGGAGCAGCTCGTCGATTTGCGGGAGGGGGCGGAACGAGAACAGCTTCAAGAGGCGCGGCGCCTCATCGTCGGTCACGTTGAAGAAGTACTGGTAGAAGGCGTACGGAGAGGTGCGCTCGGCGTCGAGCCAGACACGCTCGCCGGTCGAGGTCTTGCCCATTTTTTGGCCCGTCGAGTCGAGCAGCAGCGGCGCCGTGAGACCAAACAGCTGTGGGCCGCCCATCTTGCGCGACAGCTCGCAGCCCCCCGTGATGTTGCCGTATTGATCCGAGCCGCCGACCTGCAGGCGGCACCGGTGGGCCTTCGCCAAGTGCACGAAGTCGAACGCCTGCAGCAGCATGTACGAGAACTCGGTGTAGCTGATGCCGGTGTCGCCTTCGAGCCGGGCGCGCACGGAGTCCTTGGCCATCATGTAATTGACCGTCAAGTACTTGCCGATGTCGCGCAGGAATTCGAGATAGCCGACGCCGTGCGTCCAATCCGCGTTGTTGACGAGCAACGCGCCCGTGGGGCCGGGCCCGAAATCGAGGAAACGCAAGAACTGCGAACGGATCGCGGCGACATTGGCCGCGAGCTCCTCGTCGCCGAGCAAGTTGCGCTCGGCGCTCTTACCCGACGGGTCGCCGACCATGCCCGTCGCGCCGCCGACGAGGACGATCGGCTTGTGCCCGGCGCGCTGCAAGCGCGCCTGCATGATCAGGGGCACGAGGTTGCCGACGTGCAGGCTCGGCATGGTCGGGTCGTAACCCGCGTAAAAGCTCACGGGTCCCGAGGACAAGAGCTGCTTCAGGCCGTCGCGATCGGTGACGTCGGCCACGAGGCCGCGCGCGGCCAGCTCGTCGAGAATGTGCATGGCGCGAAGATTACCCTGCGAAAGGGGACGGATCTATTTATTGCGAAAGGGGACGGATTTATTTATCGCGGAAAATAGATCCGTCCCCTTTTTACGGCTTGCGGAACAGCAGCGCGATGCGGTCGGTTCGATCGTTGACCTCGGGGTTGGCGACCTCGAGCGCGAGCGCGTCGTTCGGCCGGTAGTACAAGTTGCTGAAGTCGACGAGCTCGAAGCCTGTGTCCTGGACCTCCTTGATCACGAGCACGGGGTCGACGCGCCGCCCGTTCTGGCGATTCTGCGGCTCGTTGTGCCGGCGAGTGTGGTCGACGATTCCGTAGTAACCGCCGGGTTTCAGCGCATCGAACACGGAGCGGTTCACCGTGGCTCGGTCCGCCGGCGAGAAGTTGTGATAGTTGCGGAAGGTCACCGCCATGTCGACGGGCTCGACATCCCAACGTCCCGACGGTCCGAACGGACCGCCGTTGCTCGCGGCTGCGGCTCCCCAACCGATCTCTTCGACGTCCTCGAGGCCCGGCAGGTCGGCGATTTCCCGATACGCGTCGGCATAGAAACCATCGGGATGCACGACGTACAGCTGGCCGTCGTCCGCGAGCACGGGCGCCAAGATCTTCGTGAACCAGCCGCCCGCCGGCAGAATCTCGATGACGCGCATGTCCTCGCGCATGCGGAAGAACGCGAGGATTTCCGCGGGCAGCCGGTTCACGTCGCGCGCGCGCTCTTCCGGCGTGCGAATGTCGCCTTGCATGGCCGCGATCACGCGTCGCTGGAACGGCGTCGGATCCGCGGGCTGCGCATGCAGAGCGGGGCTGCTGAACAACAAGCTGGCGACTGCGACGAGCGAGCTCGAGGGAAGGCGCATGACGGGTCTCCTTGTCATTTGTTTGGGGCCGGCGAGCCTGAGCGGCATTCTAGCCGCCGGCTCGTCCCGTTTTCGGGACGCAGGGCGCGTGCGCGGGACGATTCGGCACGGCCCGAGGTCCCATGTGTTCGCGTCTTTCCGGATTAAAACCAACGACTTAATTGGCGTACACTCGCGTGGCACGTTCGTTGCTCTAAGGGCAAGCAAATGGACATACCACGCCCAGAAAACAAGAAGCGCAAACGGATGCGGCAGATCGTCATCGGCAGCGGCACCGCCGTGCTGCTCGCTGTAGTGACGATCGCTCTCTCGCGACTCGAGCCGGCCGCGCCGTCGGTCGATGGCGATACCCTCTACACCGGCACGGTGGAGCGAGGCGAGCTGATCGTACAAACCCGCGGCCCAGGCACGCTCGTGCCGCGCGTGATCCGCTGGATCGCCGCGCAGTCGGCGGGCCGAGTCGACGCGTCCTCGTGCGCCCCGGCGCCGTCGTCGAGCCCGACACGATTCTCGCGGTGCTGTCGAATCCCGATTTGAAGCGCCAGGCCGAGGAGGCGCGTTACGGGCTCGAGATCGCGAAAGCCACGTTCGCGGAGTTCGAGCTCACGCTGCGCAGCAAAGAGCTCGATCAGAAGGCGGCCGTCGCGCAAGCGAGTGCCGCATACGAAGCGCAGCGGCTGCAAGCCGAGGCCGAGCGCGCCGCCGGCGTCGTCGCCGAGCTCACGGTGCGCAGGTCGGAGCTGAACGCCGACTCGCTCAAGGCGACCTACGACATCCAGGTCGAGCGTCTCAATCAGCTCGCCGCAACGGTCGAGGCGCAAATCACCGCGGAGCGCGCGCGGCTCGCGCAGGATCAGAACGCCTTCGATCGCGTGCGCGAGCAAGTCGAGGCGCTCGACATCCGTGCCGGTCTCGCCGGCGTCGTGCAAACGGTGCTGATCGAGGAAGGCGCAGCAGGTCCAACCCGGCGCGAACATCGCTCGCGTCGCGCGGCCCGACGAGCTGCATGGCCGAGCTGCGCGTGCCGGAGACGCAGGTCAAAGACGTCACCATCGGCCTGCTCGTGGCGGTCGATACGCGCAACGGTATCGTCGCCGGCAAGGTGATCCGCATCGACCCGGCTGTCGTCGAAGGCACGGTGCAGGTCGACGTCGAGCTCACGGGCAAGCTGCCGCGCGGCGCGCGCCCCGATCAGTCCGTCGACGGCACGATCGAGATCGAGCGGCTCGCCGGACGTCGTCAAGACGGGCCGGTCGCACGTACGGCCAGCGCGAACTCGACGGTCACGCTGTTCAAACTCGTCGACGAGGGCGAGTACGCCGTGCGCGTGCCGGTCCAGCTCGGCGTCACGTCGGTGAACGAGGTCGAGATCGTCCAAGGCTTGGCGCCCGGCGACGAGGTCATCCTCTCCGACACCTCGGCGTGGGACGACGTACGATCGCATCCGGCTGAACTGACGATGCTCGCGAACCTGCTGCACGACGTTCGCTACGCGCTGCACGGGTTCGCGTTACGGCCGATGTTCGCCGTCGTCGTCGTGCTGACGCTCGCGATCGGCATCGGCGTCAACGTCGCCGTGTTCTCGCTGTTCGATCGCATCATGCTGCGCGAGCTCAACGTCGCGAATCCGCGCGAGCTCGTGAAGCTCGTGATCCCGGGTCGACGGCCCCGTCAATCGAATCAGCAACGAGCAGGGGCCCGGAGACGAGACGTTCAGCTACCCGATGTTCCGCGACCTCGAGAGCGCCGGCGCGCCGTACGTCGCATCTGGCCGCGAGCCGAATAATCCAGGCGAGCCTCGGCCGCGACGGCGAAACGACGGTCGGGTCCGCCCTGCTCGTTTCGGGTGGATTCTTTGCGGCGCTCGGCGTGGGGCCCGAGCTCGGGCGCGTGCTTGGGCCACAGGACGTCGCGGAGGGCTCGCCGACGGCCGTCATGCTCTCGTACGATTATTGGCAGACCGCGTACGCCGCCGATCCGGGCGTGGTCGGCAAGACGCTCGTCGTCGCTGGTCAGCCGCTCGACGATCGTCGGCGTGGCTCCGCGCGGATTCGTCGGCACGACGCCCGGCGCGCAGCTCCGGGTCTTCGCGCCGTTGACGCTCGAGTGGCTCAAGCGGCGGACGCCCTTGAACGACGATCGCCTCTTCTCCTACGTCTATGTATTCGGCCGCCTGAAGCCTGGCGTCTCGATCGACGCAGGCGCAAGTAGCGCTGAACGCGACGTATCGCGCGCTGGTCGCCGACGTCGACGCGCCGCTGGCGTCCGCACGCGCGCGAGCGGGAGTTCGACATCGACGCGTTTCGCGCGACGAGCCTCTCGCTCGTGTCCGGAGCACGCGGCCAGACGGCAGAGCCCGACTTCGCACGGACGCCGCTCGCGATTTTTTTCGCGGCGACGGCGACGATCCTGCTGATCGGCTGCGTGAACCTCGCGAATCTGATGTTTGCGCGCGGCGCGGCGCGAATCGGCGAGATCGCCGTGCGTGCGTCGCTCGGCGCCGCGCGGCGCCGGCTCGTCTCGCTGCTTATCCGTCGAAGCGCTATTGCTCGCGGGTCTTGCCGCGGTGGCGAGCTTGCCCGTCGCCTACGGTGTGCTGCGTGCGATCGAGCGTTGCAGCCGCCGGGGCTTGAACGCCGCAGGCGTCGCCTTGGACCCGCGCGCCGTCGCGGCCGCCTTCGCGATCGCGGTGCTCGCGACGCTCGTGTTCGCGCTGCTGCCGATATCGAAGCTCGTCGCGACCGACCCGGTGCGAGCGCTGCAAGGCCGGAGTGCGCGCGCATTCGGCGGCAAGAATCTCGGCCGGTTCCGCTTCTCGCTCGCGACGTCGCAGATCGCGTTGTCGATGCTGTTGCTCGTGCTGGCGGCGTTGTTCGCGCAGAGCCTCGCGAACATCGCGCGCGTCGACTTGGGTCTTCGGACGGAGTCGATCGTCACCTTTCATTGATGCCCGAGCTTGAGCGGCTATCCGCGCGAGCGCCAGCTGCAGGTGTTCGACGCCATCGAGCGCGAGTTCGCCGCGCAGCCCGGCGTGCTCAGCGTTTCGTCCGCTTCGGTTGCGTTGCTCGATCGATAGTCAGTGGGGCACCAGTGTCGCCGTCGAGGGTTTCGAGCCGGCGCAGCCGCGCGAGAGCATCGTCAACGCCAACAGGATCGGCACCGGTTTCTTCGCGACGCTCGATATCCCGCTGCTCGCGGGCCGCGATTTCACGGAGCGCCGACACGCTCGGCCGCCCGCAAGTCGCGATCGTCAACGAGAGCTTCGCGAAGCGCTTCGGGCTCCCCGACAATCCCGTCGGCCAGCGGATCGGGTTCGATCCTCCTCGCGGCCCGCTCGACGTCGAGATCGTCGGGCTCGTGCGCGACTCGGCGTACGACGCCGTCAAGGGCGACTTCCCCGCGCAGCTCATGCTGCCGCGGCGCTCAGGAACAGTTGGATGGCGGCCAGCCACGTTCTACGTGCGCACGACGCAGGCGCCGGAAGCGCTGCTGGTCGCCATACCGCGCCTCGTCGCGCGCGTCGACCCGAATCTGCCCGTCATCGAGGCGACGCACCTTCGATTCGTCAGTGCGCCGCAACGTGCAGACCGATTGGCTGCTCGTGACGCTCTCGGGCACGCTCGCAGTGGTCGCGACGCTGCTGGCGGCGCTCGGCCTCTACGGCGTCCTTTCTTATATGGTCGCGCAGCGTGCGCGCGAGATCGGCCTGCGGCTCGCGCTCGGCGCCGAGCCCGCAGGCGTCCGGCGCATGGTCATGAAGCAGGTCGGCTGGATGGTCGGCATCGGCGTGCCGATCGGAATCGGCGCGGCGCTGCTGATCGGCAACCTCGCGGCGTCGTTCCTGTTCGGCTTGACGCCGACGGACCCGCGCGCCGTGATGGCCGCGATCATCCTGCTCGCGGCAGCCGTGCTTCGGCGCTAGCTATTGGCCCGCGCGCAGGGCTTCGCGCGTCGACCCGGTCGTGGCGCTGCGTGCCGAGTAACCGGCAGGGCGCGTCGAGCATCTATAGAGGATAGGAAGGGGAGTGGTGGGGAATCTGCTGAGCGACGTTCGCTTCTGCCTGCGCGGCTTCGCGCGGCGGCCGCTGTTCGCGGTCGTCGTCGTCGCGACGCTGGCGCTCGGCCTCGAGCATCAACGCGGCGATCTTCTCGATCTACGACCAGATTGCTGCTGCGCGAGCTGCCCGTGCCGGCGCCGGCACGAGCTCGTGAATCTCGCGGCGCCGGGCCCCAAGCAGGGCAGCACGTCGTGCGGCGACAGTCGGCACCTGCGAGGAGGTCTTCAGCTATCCGATGTTCCGCGATCTCGAGCGGCTGTCGACGGGCCGTTCGTCGGTATCGCCGCGCATCGCGACATCGAACGCCAACCTCGCGATCGACGGCAAGACCGTGGCGGCAGGTGGACTGCTCGTCTCGGGCAGCTACTTCCCGCTGCTCGGTCTTCAAGCCGCCGTCGGTCGGTTGCTCGATGCCGAACGACGATCGCGTCGACGGCGAGGCGAGCGCCGTCGTGCTGAGCTACGCGTACTGGGAATCGGCGTTCGGCGGCAGATCCCGGCGTCGTCGGCCGCACGCTCGTCGTCAACGGCAAGCCGCTGACGATCGTCGGTGTCGCGCCGCGAGGATTCTCGGGCACGACCGTCGGCTTGCGGCCGCAGGTGTTCGTGCCGATCACGTTCCGCTGGCGCGACAGCCCGAGCGCGTTACCCGAATCACGCCGATCGCAAGAGTCTACTGGGCCTATCTGTTCGCGCGCCTGAAGCCGGGCGTCTCGCTCGAGCAAGCGGCCGCGGCGATCAACGTGCCGTATCGACGCGATCCTCAACGACGTCGACGCGCCGCTCGTGACGGATTTCAGCGAGCAGACGATGCGCGAGTTTCGCGCCAGGACGTCGTGACCTTGACGCCGGGCGCGCGCGGGCAGAGCCGAGATCGACGCAACGTGCGCGACGCCGCTGACGATCTTGCTGGTCTCGACGGCTCTCGTGCTGCTGATCGCGTGCGTGAACGTCGCGAACCTGCTGCTCGCGCGCGGCTCGACGCGTGTCGGCGAGATCGCCGTGCGCGCCTCGCTCGGCGCGTCGCGGCAGCGGTTGCTGGCGCTGTTGCTCGCTCGAGGTGCTGGCTGCTCGCGGCCGGGGCGGCGGTCGTGAGCGTGCCGCTGACGCTGGTCGCGCTGCGCGGCATCCAGCAGTCTGCTGCCGGCGTTCCGCAGCGACCGTATTCGACTTCAGGCTCGACGCGCGCGTCGTGCGGCATGACCGTGGCGCTCGCCCTCGGTTCGACGCTCGTGTTCGGGTTGATTCCGGCGCTGAAGCTCATGCGCGTCGAGTCGAATCCCGCGCTGCAATCGCAGGGCGTGCGGTCGACGGGCGGCAAGAGCCGCGGCGCGCTTCCGCACGACGCTGACGACGGCGCAGATCGCGCTGTCGATGGCGTTGCTCGTGCTCGCGGGGTGGTTCGCGCAGAGCTTGGCCAACGTCGCGCGCGTCGACTCGGGTTTCGAGCCGATTCGCTGACGGTGTTCTCGATCGCGCCGGATCGCAACGGCTATACGCCGGAGCGCTCGGCCGAGTTGTTCGAGCGACTCGAGGAAGACCTCGCGCAAATTCCGGGCGTCACGGCCGTCGCCGCGGCCGCCGTGCCGCTGCTCGCACAACAGCAACTGGGGCAGTACGGCGTCACCGTCGAGGGCTATGAGGCGACGCCCGGCGAGAGACACCGACGTCGCCATCAACTACGTGAGCCCGGACTTCTTCCGTACGCGTCGAGATGCCGCTGATCTCGGGTTCGGGCTTCGAGCGCATGCGGCACGCCGAGCGGCCGAACGTCGCGATCGTCAACGAGCGGTTCGTCGAGCGGTTCGGGCTCGGCGCGGACTGCGCTCGGCAAGCGCATCGACGATGGGCGCCGACGAGCCCGTGGACATCGAGATCGTCGGCATCGTGCGCGACGCGAAGTACAGCGAGGTCAAGCAGGATGCGCCGCCGCAGATCTTCATGCCGCGCGAGGACGGCCCCGTTCTCGGTCGATGACCTTCTACCTGCGCAGCGAGCTCGCGCCGCCCGAGTTGCGCACGGCCGTCGAGCAAGTCCTGGCGCGCCACGATGCGAACCTGCCGATCATGGAACTTCCGAACGGTGACCGAGCAGGCGAGCGAGAACGTCTTTCTCGACCGCTTCATGAGCACGCTGGCCGGGGCGCTGGCCGTCATGGCCACCGTGCTCGCCGGCGATCGGCATCTACGGCGTGCTGTCGTACGGCGTGCGCGCAGCGGCTGCGCGAGATCGGCCTGCGCATCGCGCTCGGCGCGGCGCCGCGGAACGTGCGCGGCATGGTGCTTGAAGCAGGTCGCGCTGGATGGCCGGCGTCGGCGTCGCGATCGGCGTGGGCCTCGCGCTGCTGCTCGGCCAGGTCGGGCGTGCGCTGTTCTTCGGCCTCACGCCGACCGACCCGCTCGTGCCGGCCGCGGCCGTTGCTGGCTTTGCTCGCCGTCGTGCTCGCCGCCGCGTACTGGCCCGCGCGACGCGCGGCGCACGTCGATCCTGTTACTGCATTGCGCGGCGACTGAGCCGCGCCCGAAACATCCGATTTCCCTCGAGGACAAAACGATGAACGCAACCGCTCCCCTGAACGCGCCCACGACCTTGATTCAGCTCGATGACTTGAAGAAGGTGTTCTACACCGACGAGGTCGAGACGCACGCGCTGTCGGGCGTGCACTTCGAGATCGACGAAAGGCGACTACCTGTCGATCGCGGGGCCGTCCGGCTGCGGCAAGTCGACGCTGCTGTCGATCCTCGGTCTGCTCGATACGCCGAGCGGCGGGCGCTACGTGCTGAACGGCACGCCCGTCGAGAACCTCGACGCGTCGCAGCGCGCGCAGATCCGCAACAAGGAAATCGGCTTCATCTTCCAGGCGTTCAACCTGATCGGCGATCTCACGGTGTTCGAGAACGTCGAGCTGCCGCTGACCTATCGCGCCGGCATGAAAGCCGCCGAGCGCAAGAAGCGCGTGCTCGAAGCGCTCGAGCGCGTGCGCATGGCGCATCGCTTGAACCACTATCCGGCGCAGCTCTCGGGCGGTCAGCAGCAGCGCGTCGCCGTCGCGCGCGCGCTCGTCGGCAGCCCCTCGATCCTGCTCGCCGACGAGCCGACGGGTAACTTGGACTCGAAGAACGGCGAGCAAGTCATGGCGCTGCTCGCGGATCTGCACGCCGACGGCGCGACGATCTGCATCGTCACGCACGACCCGCGCTACGCCGACTACGCGGACCGCAAGATCCACATGTTCGACGGCCGCGTCGTCGACGAGGAAACGCTGAACCGGCTGCGCGAGGAAGAGGACCGGCGCATCGCCGAGCAGGCGAAGCGCGGGCGCCCACAGTCGGCCGACCTCAAAGAAGATTGATGTAACGATCATGTGGGACACGGCGGTCCGAGACTTGCGGCATGCAGCGCGAGGGCTCGCGCGCAGCGCATCGTTCACGATCGTGGCAATTGCGACCCTCGCGATCGGCATCGGCGCGACGACGGCGGTGTTCAGCGTCGTCGACGGCGTGCTGCTGAAGCCACTGCCGTACCCCGAATCGGACCGGCTCGTCGCGCTGTGGCATGACGCGCCCGGCGCGCCCGGTCTCACGGCCGTCGGCGGCGGTGGCGTCCAGATGTCGGCGTCGATGCTCGTGGCGTACCGCGAGCACAACCGCTCGTTCGACGGCGTCGGGCTCTGGGGAGTGGGCGTCGCCAACGTGACGGGACGAGGTGAGCCCGAGCAGATCGACCGGGCGCTCGTGTCGGGGCAGACACTCGCGACCTTCGGTGTGTCGCCGCTGCTTGGGCGCTGGTTCGACGAGCGTGACGAGGCCCCGAACGGGCCGGCGGTCGTGCTGCTGAGCTACGGGTATTGGCAGGACCGATTCGGCGGCGATCCGAACGTGCTCGGGCAGCGCATCGAGATCGATTCGGCGCTGACCGAGATCGTCGGCGTGATGCCGCGAGGGTTCAAGTTCGGCGACGCGGAAGCAGACGTCATCGGGGCCATCCGGTTCGACCGGGCCACGTTGATCCCGCCGCCTTTCTCGTTCAACGGCGTCGCCCGGCTCAAGGAAGGCGTGACGCTCGCGCAGGCGAGCGCCGACATCGAGCGCATGCTGCCGATCTGGCTCGACATGTTTCCGTTCCAGGGCGGGCAGAGCGGCGCGCAGGTTTACCTCGACACCTGGCGCATGGCGCCGGCGCTCGAGCCGCTGAAATCCGACGTCACCGGCACCGTCGGCGATTCGCTATGGGTCGTGCTCGCGATGATCGGCATCGTGCTCGTGATCGCGAGCGCCAACGTCACGAACCTGTTGCTCGTGCGCGGCGAAGCCAAGGCGCGCGAGCTCGAGGTGCGCGCTGCGCTCGGTGCCGGCTCGTGGCGGATCGCGCGGTCGATGTTGGCGGAGAGCTTGCTGCTCGCCGCGGTCGCGGGGGCTCTCGGGCTCGCGCTCGCGTACGGCGCTCTGAAGGTGCTGCTGGCTCTCGCGCCCGCGCAATTGCCGCGCCTTGCCGACATCGCGCTCGACGCACGCACGTTGACGTTTGCAGTGGCCGTGACGTTGGCGGCGGGCGTCGCGATCAGTGTCGCTCCGGTGCTGCGCGCCGCGCGCGCTCGGCTCTCGACGAGCTTGCGCGCCGCGCGCGGCACGAGTGCCGGCCGGGGGCAGCATCGCGCCCAGAACGCGCTCGTCGTAGGGCAGATCGCGCTGGCGCTCGTGTTGCTCGTGAGCTCGGGTTTGATGATCCGTACCTTCGAGGCGCTGCGCAGCGTCGAGCCTGGCTTCGCTGCACCGGAGTCGCTGCAGACGTTCCGGATCATCGCGCCGAACCAGCCCGACCAGCGCGGCATCCTCGTCGAGCAGCGGGCAATCGTCGCGGCGCTCGAAGCGATTCCCGGTGTGAGCTCGGTGGCGTTCACCAGTGCGTTGCCGATGGACGAGGTCGTTCCGGCTTGGAACGGCGTCGCCGTCGAGGGCGGAAACGCCGAGCTCGAGTCGGCGATGCGCGCGTTCAACTACGTGTCGCCGGGGTATCTCGAGACGATGGGCATCCGCGTCGTCGCGGGTCGCGACCTGACTTGGGCCGATCTCGAAGA
Source organism: uncultured Gammaproteobacteria bacterium (assembly GCA_963714705.1). Taxonomy (GTDB): domain Bacteria; phylum Pseudomonadota; class Gammaproteobacteria; order Steroidobacterales; family Rariloculaceae; genus FEN-1219. The sequence continues at coordinate 243,556 of CAVQPJ010000006.1, read as the reverse complement.
GACGCGCTTCGTGACGCTCATCTCGGCCGGCCTCGCGCGGGAGCTGTTCGGGTCGCCGGACGCGGCGCTCGGTCGGCGAATCCGCGGGACACAGGGCGGCGCGATCCGCGAGATCGTCGGCGTCGTCGAGGATGTCCGCAGCCGCGGCCTCGAGAGCGGGCCGCCGGCTACGGTTTATTGGCCCTCGATGATGGCGGACTTCTTCATCTTCGAGCCGCTCTTCGTCCAGCGCGGCGTGGCCTTTGCGGTTCGCAGCCCGCTCGCCGGCACGCCGGGCCTCGCGAGACAGATCCAGCAGGCCGTATGGTCCGTCAACCCCGACATGCCGATCGCCTCCGTGCGCACGATGCGGGATTTCTACGACCGCTCGCTCGCCCGCACGTCGTTCACGCTCGTGATGCTCGTCGCCGCGGCCGGGGCGGCGCTCGTGCTCGGCGTCGTCGGGCTCTACGGCGTGTTGTCGTACGTGGTCTCGACGCGGCGCCGCGAGATCGCGATCCGGTTCGCGCTCGGTGCGCGCACGAGCGACGTGCAGGGCCGCATCGTGCGGCAAGGCGTCGTGCTCGCCGGCATCGGCGTCGCGATTGGGCTCGTGGTGGCCGCAGGCGTGACGCGCCTGATGACGTCGTTGCTCTACGAGGTGCAGTCCGTCGATCCGCTGACGTACGCCGCCGTCGCGGCCGGGCTGATCGCCGTCGCCGCGCTCGCGAGTTACCTGCCGGCGCGGCGCGCTTCGACCGTGGATCCCGCGGAGTCGCTGGCCGCTGAATAGGGAGGTCCGCATGGTCGCTCTGGTGCGCAACATTCGCATAGAGAATGAGTGTGCCGGCACGAATGCGAACAGTTCGCGTTCAATAAATCCCTCACGTGAGGGATGGAGAAGTGCGATGGAAGTGCTACTGAGCGGTGTTGGCGGCGCTGCTGCCCGCGTGGCGCGCCGCGCGTGTCGAGCCAATGCGCGTGTTGAGAGAGGAGTGACCGTATGAATTGGCTACAGGACATTCAGTACGCGCTGCGCGCGCTCGCGAGCCGGCCGCTCTATGCGCTGGCGTCGATCGCCGTGCTGGCCATCGCGATCGGCGCGAACACGACCGTGTTCAGCGTGTTCAACGGCTTGTTCCTGCGCCCGCTGCCGTATCCCGGACGGCGACCGGCTCGTCATGGTCTACGACTCGTATCCGAAGCAGAACCTGCAGAACGCGGGCACCGCGATTCCGGACTATCTCGAGCGGCGCGAGCAGGCGGCGTCGCTCGAGAGATCTCGCGATCGTCGCGCAGTTTCCTCGCACGCTCGTCTCCGACGGACCGCCGCAACGGCTGCAAGTGGTGCGAGCGTCGCCGTCGTTGTTCGACGTGCTGCGTACTCCGCCCGCCGTTGGGCGCGCGTTCACGGAGGACGAGGCGACGCTCGGCAACGAGAACGTCGTCGTTCTGAGCCATAGACTCTGGAGCACCCGCTTCGGGGCGCGCAGCTGACATTCTCGACAGCGACATCCGCCTCGACGTAGGAACCTTTCGCGTCATCGGCGTAATGCCCGAGAACTTCGGGTTCCCGACCCGCGACGTCGACGCCTACGTGCCGTTCGCGTTCACGCCGCAACAAATGAGCGACGCGGCGCGCGGCAATCAGTTCTCGACCAGCGTTGGGCGGCTTCGCGACGGCGCGACCGTCGAAGGCCTGGAGGCCGAGCTCGCCGCGATCGTGCAGAACAACGTCGCCGCGGGGCGGTTTCCCGCCGAGTTGGTCGCCATTTCGGGCTTCACGGGCCGCGCCCAGCCGCTGCGCGAGCTTCAGGTCGGCAATCTGCGCGAGATGCTGCTGATCCTTCAGGCCGTCGTGATCGCCGTTCTCCTGATCGCGTGCGCCAATCTTGCGAACCTGCAGCTCACGCGCCTCGCGTCGCGCCGCAAAGAGCTCGCCGTCGCGCTCGGCGCTCGGCGCAGGCGGCGAGCGCATCCTGCGCATGGTGCTCGGTCGAGGCACTGCTGCTCGCGCTCGCCGGCGGCGTGCTTGGCATCGCAGTCGCAACGGCCGGGCTGGCCCTCGTGCGTGCGCTCGGGCTCGATCGGTCGAACGTAGGCTTCGAGCTCGCGCTCGACGGCACGGTGCTCGCTTACACGCTCGGTGCTGCCGTGCTCGCGGGCATCGTGTCGGGGCTGCCGCCGGTGCTCGCGCTCTTGCGCGACGACTTGACGGGCGCGATCCGCGAGGCCGGCCGCCAAGGCGGCGGCGGACGCCGCGCGCAGCGCATGCGCAGCGGCGCTCGTCGATCGCGCAGCTTGCCATGAGCGTGACGCTGCTCGTCGGCGCGGGCCTGCTGACGAAGAGCTTCTACGGTCTGCTCGCCGAAGGTCCCGGCTTCAACCCGACGGAGCGTGTGGACCGGCGCGCTTCTCGCTCGCGGGCCCGCGCTACACGGAGCCCGAATCGTGGGCGCGATTCCAGCAGCAGGTGCTGGCGGCCGTGCGTGCGCTGCCGGGGGTCAGCGACGCCGGGATGACGTCGGTTCTGCCGTTCGGGGGCAACAACTCTCAAGGCTCGATCGAACATCGAGGGCTATGTAACGCCGGCCGGCGGCTCGGAGCCGCATGCACAGCATCGCTCGATCGATGAGCGTTACCTTGCGACACTCGGCGTTCCGCTCGTGGCGGGCCGCAACTTCGCCGCTCACGAGTCCGAGCCCGTCGCCATCATCGACGAGATCTTCGCGGCGAAGTATTGGCCGGGCCGAAGCCCGCTCGGCGGACGGCTGCAGCGGAACAACGATACTCGGATCGTTGGTACACGATCGTCGGCGTCGTGCCCGCGGTCAAGCAGGCGAGTCTCGCCGAGACCACCGTCAAGGAGACGATCTATTGGCACTACGAGCAGCGCCCTGAACCGGCGGCTGTGTTGGCTGTGCGCACGGTAGTGCCGCCGTCACAAATCACCGGCGCCGTCAGCGCGGCCGTTGCAATGCTCGATCCCGAAGTCGCGATCTCCGATGCCCGGCTGCTCGACGACCGCGTCGAGGGCTCGCTCGGCCCGCAGCGCACGCCGATGGTGTTGACGCTCGTATTCGCCGGCGTCGCGTTCGCGCTCGCCGTCATCGGCATCTACGGCGTGCTCGCGTGGGCCGTCGCGCCAGCGCGTCAGCGAGATCGGCGTGCGCATGGCGCTCGGCGCGCGCGCGACCGACATCGGCCGCATGATCCTGGGGCAGGGCGGCAGGCTCGATCGCGATCGGTCTCGTCGTCGGCGTCGCGGGCGCACTCGCGCTCGGCCGCGTGCTGTCGTCGCAGCTCGATCGGAGTCGGCTCGTTCGATCCCGCGGTGCTCGCGATCACGGTCGTCGGCCTCGGCGGCGCGGCGCTCGTCGCGAGCTGGCTGCCGGCGCGCCGTGCTGCGCGCGTCGATCCGATGCAGGCGCTGCGCTCCGAGTAGGCCGCTATGCACGCAGAAACCTGGTTTAGTGAAAGGGGACGGATCTATTTTTGCGAAAATAAATCCGTCCCCAATTAGAGGGAGGCCTCGTGGCGGAGACCTGGTTTCGCGACGTGCGCTATGCGCTGCGACAGTTGGCTCGCTCGCCGGGCTTCACGGCCGTCGCCGTGTTGACGCTCTCGATCGGCATCGGCGCGAACACCGCGATCTTCAGTGTCGTGAACGACCTGCTGCTGCGCCCGCCGGCGCACGTCGTCGAGCCCGAGCGCATCGTGTCGATCTGGACGAGCGACTTCAGCGGCCCGCCGTACGGCACGTCGTCGTATCCCGATTACGAAGCGTTCCGCGAGCAGCGCGACGTCATGGCCGACGTCGCGGCGTTCGGGCTCGTGGCCGGCAACCTCGTCGAGGCCGAGGAAACGGTGCGTCTCAAGATCGAGCAGGTCACCCCCAACTACTTCGACGTGCTCGGGGTTCGTGCGGCGCAAGGCCGGCTGCTCGTCCCCGGCGAGGCAGACGAGCGCGCTCCGGTCGTCGTCCTCGGCCACGCGTTGTGGCGCAACCGCTTCGGCGCGGATCCCGCCGTCGTCGGACGCACGGTGCGCATCAACTCCGGCACGTTCACGATCGTCGGCGTGGCTCCCGAGGGTTTCGAAGGCGGCCAGCGCGCGTTTGGCGGCGTCGACGCGTGGGTGCCGCTCGAGGCGCTCGCGGGCGCCGGCGTCAGCCGTCGAGCCGTGCGCGGTGCGCGTTCGCTGACTGTGCTCGGCCGGCTGCAGCCCGGTGTGTCGCTCGAGCAGGCAAGGGCGCGCTACGCCGTGGTCGCGAGCCAGCTGCTGGCCGCCTATCCCGAGGAGTGGCGCGACGTCACGAATCGCGGCCGCGCGATCACGATCCTTCCGGAAAGCGAGTCGCGCGTGCCGCCGGAGCTGCGCGGTTTCGTCGTCGGCTTCCTGGGCCTGCTGCTCGCGGGCTTTTCGCTCGTGCTGCTGATCTGCTGCGTGAACGTGGCGAACCTGCTGCTCGCGCGCGGTGCGGCGCGCGTGCGCGACGTCGCAATCCGCGTCTCGCTCGGCGCGCCGCGCGCGCGGCTCGTGCGGCAGCTCATGACCGAGAGCGTCGCGCTCGCAGCGCTCGGATGCGGCGGCGCCATTATCGTCACCTATGCGGCGGCCGGCGCGCTTGCAGGGTTCCGGCCACCCGGCGACCTGACGCTCGAGGTCGGCGTCGATTGGCGCGTGCTCGGTTTTGCGTTGGCGGCTGCAGTCACCGCCGCCGCGATCTTCGGGCTTGCGCCAGCGCTGAACCTGACGCGGCTCGGTGCCTCGGCAGCGTTGAAGGATGGCGCGCTCGCGGGCGTCGGGAAACGACGCTTCGGATTGCGCGGCGCTCTGATCGCCGCGCAGGTGTCCGTTTCGCTGGTTCTACTTGTCGGTGCCGGCCTCTTTCTGCGTAGCTTGCAGCAGGCAGCGACGGTAGATCCCGGCTTCGACGCGGATGACGTCGTCGTAGCTTCGTTCGATCTTCGGACTCAAGGCTATACGGAGCAGCGAGGCCGCGCGTTCTTTTCCGAGCTCACGGAACGCATCGCAGGCCTGCCCGACGTTCAGGCCGTCACGCTCGCGATGAAGGTGCCGTTGTCGGGCGACAGCGGCCGCCGCCGTGCCGGCGTCGAGGGTTACGAGCCGCAGGTCGGCGAGGACATGGAGTTCAACTTCAACGTCGTGGGACCGGAATACTTCGAGGTCATGCGCGTGCCGCTCGTGAGCGGTCGCGGGTTCACGGCGACGGACCGCGAGGGTGGGCCACAGGTGGCCGTGGTCAACGAAGCCTTCGCGGCGCGTTATTGGCCGGGCCAGGACCCGCTCGGCAAGCGGCTCACGTCGTTCTCGGGCGCAACGTCCATCGAGGTTGTCGGCATCGCGCGCGACGGCAAGTATCAGATGCTCACGGAAGCGCCGCTTCCGTACGTCTATCGGCCGTTCCTCCAAGACTACGAGGAGATGACGTTACATGTGCGCCTGGCACGCGACGCGGACGCGTTCCTGCCGTTGCTGCGAAGCGAGATCCGCGCCGTCGATGGCGAGCTGCCGATCTTGAGGCTCGCGAGCATGCGCAGCGAGATGGCTTTCGCGACGTTCCCGCAGCGCGTCGCCGCCACGTTGCTCGGCGCCTGCGCCGGGCTCGCGCTGTTGCTCGCGGCCGTGGGTCTCTACGGCGTCGTGGCTTATGCCGTGAGCCAGCGCACGCGCGAGATCGGCATTCGCATGGCGCTCGGGGCTAGCCGCCATGCCGTCGTGCGCATGGTGCTCAGAGGCAGTATGAAAGTCGTCGCAATCGGGCTTGCGATCGGCTTGGCGCTCGCGCTCGCCGCGGGGCGCGCCATCGAATCGTTTCTCGGTGACGTGAGCTCCGCGGACCCAATCGCGCTCGTTGCAGGTCCGCTCGTCTTGATCGCGTGCGCGCTCGTCGCAAGCTGGCTGCCCGCGCGCCGCGCCGCGCGCATCGATCCTATGAAAGCATTGCGCGAGGAATGAACGGAATGGAAACCCTGCGTAACGACATCAAGCACGCGTGGCGCATGTTCCGCGAGAACAAGCTGTTCACGGCGACGGCCGTCGCCGCGCTGACGCTCGGCATCGGCGTCAACATCGCGATCTTCTCCGTCGTCAACGCCGTGCTGTTGAAGCCCGTCCCGTTCCCGGAGCCCGATACGCTCGTGCAGATGGTGAACGCGAACAACGGCGTCGCCGGAGGTCCCGCGTCGTCGCCGGCGAAGTACATGCACTGGCGCGCGCAGACCGACGTGCTCGAGAGCGTCGCTGCGGGTCGCAACATCGAGTTGAACCTCGAGCAAGGCGACGTGCCGGAGTCCATTCGCGCGGCGCAAACGACGCGCGGAGTACTTCGGCGCGTTCCGGCCCCCGCTCGTCATGGGCCGCTGGTTCACGGCCGAAGAGGACCTGCCGAACGCGGGCTACACCGTCGTGCTGAGCTACAACTTCTGGACGCAGCGCATGGAGAGCGATCCCGACGTCATCGGCAAGAGCATCACGTTGTCCGGCAATCCGTACACGATCGTCGGCGTCGTCGGCCGCGAGTTCGACGTCCGCGATTTCGGCGCCGCCGCCCGAGATCTGGGTGCCGTTCCAGCTCGATCCGAACACGACGGATCAAGGCCACTATCTTCACGAACGTCGGCGCGCCTCAAGCCCGGCGTCTCGCTCGAGCAGGCGCAAGCGCAGCTCGATGGCGTCGGCGACGGCCTATCGCGACCGTTACACGGTGGCTGCGATGCCGCCGACCGCGCGGCTTCAGCGCGATCACGCTCCAGGAAGTCGCTCGTGCGCCAGGCGCGGCCGACGCTGCTCGTCGCGCTCGGCGCCGTCGGCTTCGTGCTGCTGATCGCGTGCGCGAACGTCGCGAACCTGCTGCTGATCCGCGCGACGGGGCGGCGCCGCGAGCTGGCCGTGCGCGTCGCGCTCGGCGCCGGGCGCTGGCGCATCATGCGCCAGCTGTCTGACGGAGAGCCTGATGCTGTCGCTCGCGGGCGGCGTGCTCGGGCTCGTCGCCGGCTACCTCGGCATGCGCGCGCTGTTGACCGTGAACACCGCCGGCTTGCCGCGGCTCGGCGCAGGCCGGCTCGCTGCTCGGCATGGACTGGCGCATCGTGCTGTTCACGGTCGTGTTGTCGATCGTGACCGGCATCCTGTTCGGCTTGATCCCGGCGCTCGTCGCGTCGCGCGCCGATCTGAACGCCGTCATCAAGGACTCGAGCAGCCGGTCGGGCAGCGGCTTCCGCCAGAACAAGACGCGCTCGGTGCTCGTGCTCGTCGAGGTCAGCCTCGCCGTCGTGCTGCTCGTCGGCGCGTCGCTGTTGATCCGCACGTCGCTCGCGCTCGGCACGGTCGATCCCGGCTACACGACCGAGAACGTGCTCGTCATGCGGACGTCGCTGTCGGGGCCGCAGTACCAGACGTCGCGAAGCCGTCGATCAAATGGCGCGCCTGGCGCTCGAGCGCATTCGCGCGAGATTCCGGGCGTCGCCGCCGCGTCGATGACGTGCTGCGTGCCGCTGCAGGGCGGCTACGGATTGCCGTTCAACATCATCGGCCGCACGAACGAAGGCCCGTTCACGGGCGGCGGCGGCGTCCACATGCGCCGTCGCCGGGTACTTCGACACGTTCGAGATCCCGGTCATTCGCGGCCGCGCGTTCAACGAGCGCGACACGGCGCTCGGGTGCCGCCCGTCATGATCATCAACCAGGCGCTGGCCAACCAGTACTGGCCGAACGGCGGCGATCCGCTCGCGGATCAGATCCTCATGGGCGGCGGCGCGGCGAACATGCAAGGAGCTCGCGACGCGAGCCCGTGCGCCAGATCATCGGCGTCGTCGGCGACGTGCGCGCCGGCAGCATCGCGCAGGATCCGGGGCCGATGATGTACCTGCCGCTCGCGCAGATGCCGGATGCGTTGAACGCGTTGATGCAAGGCAGCGGGCCCGATGGGCTGGGTCGTGCGCACGAGCGTCGACGCCGGGGACCGTGTCGGGGCAGATCCAAGACGTCATTCGCGCAGACGACGGGCGTGCCCGTGACGAACGTTCAGAACATGGACGACATCGTCTCGCTGAACACCTCGCGGCAACGGCTGAACATGCTGCTGATGACGATCTTCGGCGGCGTCCGCGCTCGTGCTCGCCGCGATCGGCATCTACGGCCTCATGGCGTACTCGGTGCAGCACCGCACGCAGGAGATCGGCATTCGCATGGCGCTCGGCGCGCAGGCCGACCGCGTGCGCTGGAGCATCGTCGGGCAGGGCATGACGCTCGTCGGCGTCGGCATCGTCGTCGGCGTCGTCGCCGCGTTCTTCCTGGCCACGTTCCTCGCGGCCGTGCTCTACGGCGTCAAGGCGCGCGACGTGCTGGTGTTCGTCGGCGTGCCCGACCGTGCTCGCCGCGACGGCGTTCGCGGCCGTGTGGATCGCGGCGCGGCGCGCGAGCCGCATCATCCGCTCGAGGCGCTGCGCTACGAGTAACTGGAGGGCAGGCCGCGGCAACTAGCGGGGCGCTCGCTGCGTCAGCGGACGCGCGTCACTTCGATGAGGCCGTATTCGGTGTTCGCGGCGAAGCCTCGCACAGTGCCGTCGCGGCCGACGTCGAATTCGACGTCGATCCCCATGCCCTTCAGGAAGAAAGTGGTCTCCGAGGTCGCGCGGAGCTCGAACGGGATGATGCCCGGGGCCTGTCCGAACAGCTTGCCGTCCTTCAACGTCAGGTCGACCGTGAGATCGCCGCGGCCTTCGTACTTGCCTGCGTAGCGTTCGAGGATCGCCGTGTCGAGCGCGATCGCCGTGGGCTCGACGAGCGCGGGCCGCGGCCCGCTGCGCGTCAGCGTCTCGACGGCGGCCGCCGGCGGCCGCGCCAAGAGCCAAACCGTGCAGAGCAGGATCACGGCGCCGAGAAACATCGCAGGGTGAAACGTCTGTCGCATCGCTAATACCTCACGCCGACGCGCGCACGCCAGGCTCTGCCCGGCAAAGCATCCAGTCGAGTTGGCTCCAGCGGCGCCGCGCGATCTCGCGAACGATCACCACGAGCGCGGTGAGCCCGGTTTCGAGCGCAACGAGTGTTGCCGTGGGCGTCGCGGGCGACGCGGCGTACACCGCGACAGCCATCAGCGCGAGCATCGCCACCACAGCGAGCGCGGCGTCGCTCCAACCGATCCGTGCCGTCACGATGAGCCCGATATAGGTGCTGAGCGCGGACCCGAGCGCGAGCAATCCCATACCGAAGGCGAGCACGCGCGTCGGGACACCGATGCTATCGCCAATTCCGACCAGCAGCAGCAGCAGCGCGCCGAGCGTGTAGCAGTTGTAACGCCAGAACGAGCTCTCGACATGCGTGAAGAGCTCCGCGCGGGTCCAACGCGCACGCAGCCAAAGCGCGCGGCTGCGCGTGGCGGCGAGACTCGCGACGGCGCCCGAGGTGACGCTGATGATCGTCAGGAAGAACACCCACGGGCTCGGTGCCGACGGCGCCATGACCGAGAAGGCGCGCATGAAGTAGGTCGCGAGGACGATCGGAACGATCTGGCCGGCTGCAACAGTCCACGGGCGTGCCGTGCCGACCAGGAAGTCGATCTCGCCGCCGCCTTGGTAGCTCGATCCCGCGAGCCCGGCGAGCGCGTGCCGCAAACGGCCGAGTGGTGCTTTGACGCGCGGCGCAAGCAGGAATACGGCGGCGAAGACCGTCCACAAAAGGGCGCAAGCGATCCATGGCCCGGCGAGGGAAGTCGACGGCAACATGATGAAGCGGAGAGGCAAGATGAGCGTCACGATTGCCACGAAGGTGCCAACGAGGAGCCCGATCGGGCTACCGCTTTTACCCGTTAGCCACAGGACGACGTACAGAAAGCTGGTCGTGACCAACGAGACGGCAAACGCCCGTTCGAACACGAGATCGAGTGCGAGCGGTGTCTTGTAGTAGTACATCGTGACGATGCCGGCCGCGAACAGCGCGATCAGCGCAACGGTCGCGAACGCGCTCACCAGGAGCTTCGCGCGGCCGTACGGCAAGACGTAGAGATAGTGGCTCGCGGCAAGCCGCGCGAACAGCGCCGGCAGCAGCGATGCGCCGAACACGAAACACACCGTCCCGGCGACGGGGAGCAGAAAGAAGAAGCTCTCCGCCGCAAGCGAGAAGCGGGACGGTCCGCCGCTTCCGCCGGTCAGCGGCGGCAGGTAGAGATACAGCGCGGAGCCGCCGATTCCCGCGATGAGGCCGGCCGACGTGATCAAACGCAGTAGCACGGTGCCCGTGTAATACGTGAAGATCAACCGCGCGATCGCCGTCATCGATGCAGCTCCAGAAAAATATCCTCGAGCGTGAGCTGCTCGACCTCGAGCTCGGCGCCGAGCTGCCGTGCGAGACTGTCTTGCATCTCCGCGCGCCAACCCTGTACGACCGCGGTCGCCGTCGTGCCGTTGTGCTGCACGCTGAGCGCGTTCGGAATCGGCAGCGAGGCGGGCAGGGGCCGCGCTGCGCGTGCGTGCACGCGAACGATCGAATCCTTCAGCGAATCGAAGTCACCCTGCCAGTACATCCGCTGGTCCTTGAGGATCCAGATCTTGTTCGCGAGCCGCTCGACGTCGGAGACGATGTGCGACGAGAACACGACGGACCGGTTGCCATCGGCCGCGACCTCGATGATCTGCTCGAGGAACTGGCGGCGCGCGACGGGATCGAGGCTCGCCACGGGCTCGTCGAGAATCAGGACATCGGGCTTATGGCCGAGCCCGAGCAGGATCGACAGCTTCTGGCGCTGGCCGACCGACATGCTCTTGACGCGTTGCGTTGAGGTCGACCTCCCACTCGCGGCTCAGGCGAACGACGAGCTCGTCGTCCCACTTCGGATAGAACGAAGCGATCACGCCGATCTGATCGGCGGCCGTCAGCTGATTCACGAGCTCGTCCTGCTGCGGAACGAAGCCGACGCGCGCCTTGGCCGCTCCGGGGAGGCGGTAGCTGTCGTAGCCGAACAGCTGCACCCCGCCGGCGGTGGCGGGCGTGAAGCCGAGCACGAGCTCGAGCAGCGTGGTCTTGCCGGCTCCGTTCTTGCCGAGCACGCCGACGACGTCGCCGGGCTCGACGGTGAACGAGACGTCGGCAAGGACCGGCTTGCCGTTGAACGACTTACCGAGGCCGCGTGCGGCGATGTACGGACTGCTCATCGGTCTTCTCCCAAGCATCGTGTAAGGCTTTGACGGCGTCTTTCTCCGTGAGCTCGAGCTGGCGCGCGGCGAGCGCGACCTGCTCGACGTGCGGCTCGATCTGTTCCAACCGCTTGGCGAGAGGCGACTGCGCGCGCGTCGGCTTCGCAACGGTCATCGGTTTGCCGCGGTTGCGCTCGAGCACGCCTTCGGCTTCGAGCAACGTGTAGACCTTGGATACGGTCATCGGATTGATCGCGTGCCGCAGCGCAAGGTCGCGGATCGACGGCAGCTCGGTGCCGGGTGGCAGCTGCCCGCTCGCGGCCATGCGCCGGATCTGTTCTGAGAGCTGCCGGTAGATCGGCACGCCCGAGTGCGGCTTCAGAATGAACAATCGTGGTCATCCGCCAAGTGAATTAGTGCAATAATGCACTTGGGCTGGCAGATGTCAACCGCTCGGCGCGCTTTGCGCGCGAAACTGCGAAGCCCATCACGCTCGTCGGATGGGCGGCGGAATGAGGTTGGCGCGCGAGCCGCGCTCGCGCGCCCGCGTGGTTTCGCAATCGAGACGCGCCGTTCCGTTCCCGAAACGGCGCGCCTGCTCGATCGCTACTTCTTCGTCAGCGCTTCTTCGTCAGCGCTCCGGCGAGGGCTTCCGACACGTAGCCGAACGCCGCGCCGATGATGACCGACAAGATCGTCGGCAGCAGCGCCGTCGTCGGCGTCATGTTCGCGTTGAGGAGGAACAGGCCCGCGATGCTCGCGAAGCCGTACACGCTGGCCGGAATCACCGCGAGGAACGGCACCTTCGACGCCAAGCAGATGACCGTCGCGCCGAGGCCGACGGCGACCGGCGCGGCGAACTGACCGAGCGGGCGCCGAGGTGCATGGCGAGCATGCCGGCCGCCATGCCGACGACGGCGCCGAAGCTCATGCACACGATCGTGTTGCGCGTGCCCGTGATCTTGCCGCCCGCAGTGATAGTGGCAGCCCCACGCGATGAACGCCTGCCACACTTGCAAGTTGGCCGCGGCGACGGGGTCGTAGAAGAAAAGCCAAGTCGCGACGACGGCGAGCACGCCGACCGAGACTGCTAGCGCAAGGTACGAGGACATGACGTCTCCTTTGTAGTTGTGGTTCTGAAGGAGCTGCGAAAAACGTAACGCGCTACTGCGCGGGCGCGCCGAAGTGCCGGCGCAGTGTCTCGATGGTTTGTTGATTGCCCGCCTCGAAGAACCGGCGCATCGCGACCGACTCTTCGTCGGTGCCGTAGCCGTAGCTCGTGGATCGCAGATGCGTTCCTTCGTCTGTGGGCGTCAAGGTCATGACGGTCCACGCGCTCTTCCAGGCTTCCTTGAAGGGGAACGAGGCGGGCGTTTTCTGGATGCGAATCGCGATCATGACCGGCGCTCGGTAGTCGATGATGACGTTCTCGATCGTTTCGGCGTCGCCGAGGACGCCGTCGGCGCGATAGCGTGACCGAATCGTGCCGCCGACGCGCAAGTCGACCTCGGCAAGCGCGGGGCCCAGGGCCTTGTAGCCCTCCGATGTCGAGAACACCTTCCAGACTTCGTCGATCGGCGCCGGGATGACGCCTTCGTTGACGAACGAGATCTCGTCGGCAGCCTGTGCGGCGCCGCAAGCGGTGAGAAGCACCAGAATCCAAGCCCGCATCGCCGCAAACCCCCTGCGCGCGCGTCGGCCGACTCTACTACTATACGGACGCGTTGCGCTGTCCCGAAAATGGGACGCAGCCCGGTGGCCGCGGGACTTCGAACGGAGCGTTTTGCGCGTACCGGAACGAGAAAACGTAGGCAGTGCAGTGGTTTACGCATTTGGCACGGGAGTTGCTTTGCCGCCTCCGAACCACGTTTTTGAACAGGGGCAGCGAATGATCCGGATGCAAGGCGTCGAGAAGTCCTATCCCTACAAGGGCGGCCAGACCTGGGTCCTGCGGCAGATCGGCCTCGAGATCGCGGAAGGCGATTTCGTGACGATCATGGGCCCGTCGGGCTCCGGCAAGTCCACGCTGCTCGCGATCCTGGGGATGCTCGACGGCGAATACAGCGGCGAGTACTGGTTCGACGAGAAGCCCGTCGCACAAGGCCAGCGTCAAGGAACGCGGCAAGCTCAACAAAGCGAACGTCGGCTTCGTGTTCCAGCACTTTCACTTGCTCGACGACCTCACGGTCTACGAGAACCTCGAGATCCCGCTGTCGTACCGCGACGTCGCGCGCAAGGAGCGCGAGGCGCGCGTCGCCGAGATCCTCGATCGCTTCCAGATGGTCGGCAAAAAGGATCTGTATCCGACGCAGCTCTCGGGCGGCCAGCAGCAGCAAGTCGCCGTCGCGCGCGCCGTGATCGCGAACCCGCGCGTCGTGCTCGCCGACGAGCCGACAGGCAGCCTGCACTGGAGCCAGGGCGAAGAGATCATGAAGCTGCTGCAAGGCTCTGAACGAGAGCGGCACGACGATCATCCAGGTGTCGCACGACGAGCGTGTCGCGGCGTTCGGCCGCCGCCTCATCGAGCTCGGCGACGGCTGGATCAGCGCCGACCGGAAGATCGAGAAGAGCCGACCGGCGTAACGACTGAGATGCCGACACGTCAGCCCCGCATATTCGTAGCCGACGACCAGCGCGACGTCGCTCGAGTCGCTGCGCCTGCTGCTTGAAGAGCGAAGGCTACGCCGCCGAAACGTTCGCGAATCCCGAGGCGCTCGTCGCGCGCGCTGCGCGAGCGCACGGCCGACGCCGTGCTCATGGACCTGAACTACACGCGCGACACGACGTCCGGCGACGAAGGCCTCGACACCGTCGCGCAGGATCCGCTCGTTCGACGCGCACACGCCGATCGTCGCTGATGACGGCCTGGGGCACGATCGACCTCGCCGTCGAAGGCGATGCGCCGCGGCGCGCAGGACTTCATCGAGAAGCCGTGGGACAACGACCGCCTGCTCGACCGTGCTGCGCACGCAAGTCGCGCTCGGCCGGGCGCTGCAGCGCGCGCGCACGCTCGAGGCCGAGAACCGGCAGCTCAAGGGCGGCGGCGACGCGCTGATCGCCGAATCGCCTGCGATGCAGCCCGTGCTCGAGACGATCGAGCGCGTCGCGCCGACGGATGCGAACGTGCTGATCACGGGCGAGAGCGGCTGCGGCAAGGGGCTCGTCGCGCGGCTGATTCACGACGCGCTCGCCGCGCCGCGAGCGCAGCCTCGTCACCGTCAACATCGGCAGCCTGGCCGAGACGGTGTTCGAGAGCGAGATGTTCGGCCACGTCAAAGGCGCGTTCACGGACGCGAAGAACGACCGCGTCGGCCGCTTCGAGCTCGCCGACGGCGGCACGCTGTTCCTCGACGAGATCGCGAACATCCCCGTCGCGCAGCAAGGCGCGCCTGCTGCGCGTGCTCGGAGGACGGCCAGTTCGAGCGGCTCGGCTCGTCGCGCACGCAGCGCGTCGACGTGCGCGTGCTCGCGGCGACGAACGCCGACATCGACGGCGAGATCGCGGCGGGGCGCTTCCGCGCGGATCTGCTGTATCGCTTGAACACGATCCACATTCACCTGCCGCCGCTGCGCGAGCGCGGCGACGACATCGTGCGGCTCGCGCAGCGGTTCTTGAGCCAGCACGCGCAGCATCACCGCCGCGCGCGTCGACGGCGTTCAGCGAGCCGGCGCTGTCGGCGCTGCGCCGCTACGCGTGGCCCGGCAACGTGCGCGAGCTCAATCACGTCGTCGAGCGCGCCGTGCTCATGGCGCGCGGCGCGGCGATCGAGCCCGCGGATCTGCGGCTCGACGGCCGGCGCCGCCGGCGCCCGGCGATCGCCGAGCCGATGACGCTCGACGAGGTCGAGCTCGATGCGATTCGCGCCGCGCTCGCGCGCCACGACGGCAACGTCGTCGCGGCCGCCGACGAGCTCGGCATGAGCCGCTCGGCGCTTTATCGGCGCATGGAAAAGTTCGGCTTGTGACGCGGCGTAAGCGCCTGCGTTTCCAGAACCGAGTGCTGGTCCTCGTGGTGCTGACGGTCGCGCCCGCCTGGATCGCGACGGTGGTGCTGCTGTACGTTCTCGGGCGCCACGCGAGCCGCTGCGCTGGACGATCCTCGGCTTTCTGACGTTCGTCGTGCTGATCGGCCTCGTCGCTCTGCGGCGGCACGTCGTGCGGCCGCTGCAAACGCTCGCGAACATGCTCGAGGCGCTGCGCGAAGGCGACTACTCGCATGCGCGGCCGCAACGTCGATCCGGAGGACGCGTTCGGCGAGGTCATGGTCGAGGTCAACACGCTGAGCCGCACGCTCTACGACCAGCGGCTCGAGGCGCTCGAGGCCGGCGCGCTGCTGCAAAAGATCATCGCCGACGTCGACATCGCCGTGTTCGCGTTCGACGCGGCGCTGCGCCTGCGCATCGTGAACAGGGCCGGCGAGAGCGTTGCTCGCGCGGAACGAGCGAGAGATCTGCAAGGCCGCAGCGCGGCCGAGCTCGGCCTCGCCGGCGATGCTCGCCGAGGAGTCGGGCCGCATCGTCGCGCACGTGTTTCCGGGCGGCGGCGGACGGTGGGAGATTCGCCGCCGCAGCTTCCGCGAAGGCGGCAAGCCGCACGAGCTGCTCGTGATCTCGGAGCTCTCGCGCGCGCTGCGCGAGGAAGAGCGCCAGGCGTGGCAGCGCATCGTGCGCGTGATCGGCCACGAGCTGAACAGCTCGCTCGCGCCGATCAAGTCGATGGCGGGCACCGTGCGCAAGCTCGTCGGCCGCGAGCCGCTGCCGGCGGACTGGCGCGACGACGCGCGCGCCGGGCTCGTCGATCATCCACGACCGCGCGGAGTCGCTCGAGCGCTTCATGGGCGCCTACGCGCGGCTCGCGCGCCTGCCGCCGCCGACGCGTCGCGACGCCGAGCTCGCGGCGCTCGTGCGCCGCGTCGCGTCGCTGCACGAGACGCGCATCGCGGTAGAGCCCGGCCCGCCGATCCACGTCTCGATCGACCCCGATCAGATCGAGCAGGTGTTCATCAACCTGATGCGCAACGCCGTCGAGGCCGCGGGCGAGACGGGCGGCGTGCGCGTGCGCTGGCGCGACGACGGCGATGCCGTCGTCGATCGAGGTCGAGGACGACGGCCCGGGGCTCGCGCGCACGGACAACCTCTGGGTGCCGTTCTTCACGACGAAGCCGCACGGCACGGGCATCGGCCTCGTGCTGTCGCGCGAGATCGTCGAGAACCACGGCGGCAGCATCGCGCTCGAGAACCGCGTCGGCGCGAAAGGCTGCGTCGCGACGGTGCGGTTGCCGCTCGGCTGACGCCCACGGCGCACGGTACGGCCGAGTGGCGCCGGCTCTTGATCTACGCCCGACGCTGCCAGGGATCGAGCGCTTCCACACCCGTCGGCGCAAAGTCGGCAGTGTTCCGCGTGACCACCGTCATTCCATGAAGCAACGCCGCCGCCGCGATGAATGCATCGTGATCCGAGCGTCGATCTGGAACGTGTAACCTTGCGCAGCAACGCGCTACCGCCGTATCGACAGCGATGATGCGCCCTGCGAACGCGGGCAACACCTGGTTGTCGAGCCACGCACGGAGAATCGCGCCTTGCACTGCATCACGTCGTTCGACAAGCATCACCCCGATTTCCAGCTCGAGAATGCTGATCGCCGACAAATAGAGGCTCGTGGCGGAAACTGAGTGTGCCCACTCGACGACGTTGCGGTCGGCTCTGCCAGCCCTAGCTTTACGAAGCTCCGATACTACGTCCGTGTCGAGCAGGAACATCACGACAAGTCGATGGGTTTCGCAACGGGACCGCCGAGACGCGGAACGTCGAGGTCGATGCTGTCGACGCCCGCAGTGGCCAGCAGCTCGACGATGCTCGCCTGCGAGCCTGTGATGCGTTGATACTCGTCGATCGTCAGCAGAACATGCGAGGGCCGCCCGCGATCCGTGACGAAAACGGGCCCCTCGTTCGCGGCCTTCTTGGCTTTGCTCACGTCTTGGTTGAACTCGCGTGCTGACATGGTGGTGATCGGCACTCGGTGATCCTCATCCGTTGAATGTAGGTATGTTACTACATCAGCCGCAAGAGCGATTTCGTGGCCGTTCAAGGAGAAATCGAGCGCGAGCAGAGATGCTTGTCGCGAGCCGCGTTCGAGGTGCATGCTCCGGCGCCGGGCTCACAGGGGGGGCATCATGAGCGTCGAAGCTGCGATTGGTTTTTCGCGCGCCGATTCCACCGCGGCCGATCGGCGGTTCTACTTCTTCCTGACGACTCTGATCGCGGCGGTAGCGATCGTCGGCTTTGCACCGAGCTCGGCCGGCATTCTCGGCGGCACGATCCCGTCGCCGCCGCTCGTCGTGCACCTGCACGCCGCGGCGATGGCCGCGTGGCTGTTGTTGCTCGTCGCTCAGGCCGGCCTCGTGACCGCCGGGCGCCGCGATTTGCACATGCGCCTCGGCCTCGCCTCGTTGGGGCTTGCGCCCGCGATCCTCGTGCTCTTCACGGCTGTCACGATCGTGCGCTACTACGACATCACGGAAGCGGGCTTGGGCGCGCTGGCGGCGAACATCCTGTTCCTGCAGATCCGCGTCATCGTCATGTTTCCGGTGTTCGTCATCTGGGCGCTCGCCGTGCGCGTGCGCGATCCCGAAACTCACAAGCGCGCGATGATTCTCGCGGCGCTCTTGCCGATCGGCGCGGCGTTCGGGCGCATGGCCTGGATTCCGGGCAACGACCTCATGGTCACGTTCGACGTGTCGGCGATCTTGGAGATCGCGCTGCTGGCGCCGGCAATGGTCTACGACGCGCTGCGGCGCGGACGCGTCCATCGCGCTTACTGGATCGGCTTGGCGTTGACGGTTGCATGGCTGGTCGGCGCTCACTTCATCTGGAACTCGCCCGCGTGGCATAGCGCCGCCGATGTGCTGCTAGGCGTCCCGTAGCGCGCCCAGCTCGACTCCTACATCACCCTCGATAGCGAAGCACAGGCGAACGAATGCGCATCGAGATCGTCCGCCAATAATTCTTGACGTGCGAGCGGGAATGGTTCGGTTGACATCTCTACGTCTGTAGATAGCATACGTCTACAAGCGTAGATATGCACGCCGGAGGCCGTCATGAAGAGGCAACGCGTCGTCACGTGGATTCGGCCGTCACCAGTTGGCGCGCCGTTGCGAGCGCTGCGGCCGTCGTCGCCTCCGGCGTCATGTTCGGCTACGCCGCCTGGGCCCAACAGACGCAGCGGCCCGAAGCGGCGTGGACTCCGAGCGCAGACGCCCCCGCGGGTGTGCTGAGCCACGCGCTCGAGGGGCAGCGCCATGATCAGTTCATCGATCTAGCGCAGAAGGGAGACATCGACCTCGTCTTCTTCGGGACCACCCCACGGAGATGTGGTGGTGGGCGAACCGCGGCCAAGCCGTGTGGGATCAGGCGTTCGGATCGCTGAAGGCCGCGAACTTCGGCTCGCAGGGCTCGCACTTCGAAAGCCTCGTGTGGCGGATGCAGAACGGCGAGCTCGACGGCTATCAGGCGAAGCTCTTCGTGCTCCAGTTCGGCCCGACCGCCCCTGACGACCCGTTCGCCGCCGGCGCCCGCACCGAGTTCGTCGCGGGTTATGCCTCCGTCATCGCGGAGATCCGTGCGCGCCAGCCGCAGGCGAAGATCCTGCTCTTCGCGGGCTTTCCGCGCGGTCAGTTGCGTCGGCGAGACCGTGGCGGGAGATAGCGGACATCAACGCCGCGGTCTTCGCCGAGCTCACCGACGGCGAGACCGTCTTCTACGCCGACCTTGGCGAGCGATTTTTCCTTTCAGACGGCTCCTACAACGCCGACATGTGGGGGGGGATGCCCGGACTGGCCGCTGTCGGAGCCCAGCCGGAGCTCTACGAGCTGTGGGCGGAAGAGCTTCAGCCTTGGCTCGATCGGTTCGTTCGCTGACGAGCCTCGGACTCAGGCTTCGAGCAGCCGGCGTGCGAGCAAGCTCTGCATGTCACGTCTGCCGTCCGCGATCAGGTACACGATCACTTGCCGATCCACGCCTCGATAGATCACGCGATACGGCTTGAAGAAGGCTTGCCGATAGTCCTTGATACCGAGAGACCGAAGCTCCTTTGGCACGGAGCCCCTCTCGGGATTCGTCGACAGACTCTCCGCGACCTCGAGCAGCCGTTCGAGCACACGATCCGCGTTGATCAGCGAGTCGTACGTTGCGATGTACCCGTGAATGTCGTCGAGGTCGCGCTCCGCGTCCAGCGTGAGGACGACTTCGAAGCGCATTACTCCGTCGCCTTTCGACCCCGCAGCCGTCTCACGACTTCGGCGACCGGTTTCAACTGACCGGCTGCGACCTGCTGGTTCCCGAGCGCGAGGATCTTGAGCAACGCGAGCGTTTCCTGCGTTTCCTCGTACGAGGCAACGTCCTGAAGTACCGCCTTGGCCTCGCCATTCTGTGTGATAACGAACGGCTTCCGCTGCTCGGCGATTTGGTCGAGCACTTCGGCCGCGTTTGCCTTGAAATAGCTGATTGGTTTGATCTGCATGGAGTAGCGCATCCTGGCGCCCCGCGTTTCCTTTGAGGACCGAATATAGTCCGATAAAGGTCCTGTGACAAAGCGAATGCGTTGCAGCGGCTCGATCGGGTCTCGCGGCCGTCCCGCGATCGAGACGCGGGGCGCGAATCCGGGACGCTCAGCGCCGACGGCGCAGCCTAAAACCTCGCTGAGGCAATCACTTACGTCGTGGCATACGGCTTGCAGAACGGCCGGCATGACGATGCTGGCCGATCTCGTCCGCGACTTCCGTTACGCCGGGCGCTCGCTCGCGCGCACGCCTGAATTCACGGTCGTGGCCGTCGCCGTGCTGGCGCTCGGGATTGGCGCGACGTCGGCGATCTTCAGCCTCGTGAGCGCCGTGTGGCTGAAGCCGCTGCCATTCGCCGACGAGGACCGGCTCGTGACGCTGTGGGCCGACTTCACGGGGATCGGCGGCTCGGCACGCGTCGAGATTTCACCGACCAACTACGTCGACTGGCAAGCGCGCGCGCAGTCGTTCGAGTCGATGGCGCCGATCGAGGCCGCGAGCTTCAACTTGACCGGCGACGGCAGCGAGCCCGAGCGGCTCTCGGGCGTGCGCACGTCATCGAGCCTGTTCGCGACGATCGGTCTCGCGCCGCTGCTCGGTCGCACGTTCCTGCCCGACGACGGCACGGGCGAGCCCGTCGTCGTCGTCAGCGAGGGATTCTGGTTACGTCGCCTGGGTGGCGACCCCGCGGCCGTCGGCCGCACGATCACACTTAATGGCTCCCCCCATTTGGTTGTCGGTGTCGTGCCGCGGGACTTTCGTTTTCCGAGGGGCGACATCGACGTATACGTGCCGACGACGTGGGGGCCCGAGGTGCTTGCGCAGGAGAGCGCGTACTTTTGGTACCTCGTCGCCAAGTTGCGCTCCGGCGTTTCTATCGAGGCCGCTCGCGCGGAGATGACGGCTGTCTCCACGGCGCTGCGTGCCGAGAGCCCGGCCCGGGGTGTCCCCGCGACCGTCGCTCCGCTGCGCTCGACGCTTGCGCGAGGCACCGGCCCCCTCGCCGAACTCGTCCGTCCAACGCTGCTGGGATTGCTCGGAGCCGTGGCGCTCGTGCTGCTCATCGCCTGCGCCAACGTCGCGAACCTCATGCTCGCTCGCGCCACGGTGCGGCAGAAGGAGCTCGCGATTCGCAAGGCGCTCGGCGCCGCGCGCGGCCGCGTGCTGCGCCAGCTACTCACCGAAAGCGTGCTGCTCACGGCGATCAGCGTCGCCATCGGATTGCTGCTCGCGGCGGCGTGCTTCGGCTATTTGTCGCGCTTGCTGCCGGGCACACT
Organism: uncultured Gammaproteobacteria bacterium; assembly: GCA_963714705.1. Taxonomy (GTDB): domain Bacteria; phylum Pseudomonadota; class Gammaproteobacteria; order Steroidobacterales; family Rariloculaceae; genus FEN-1219. Next base: position 222,583 of record CAVQPJ010000006.1, on the reverse strand, counting down.
ACCCGCGAGCGCAGGGCTCGCTCTCGATTGGCGCGTGCTCGCGCTCACGACCGGTGCCGCGCTCGTGACGGTGCTGCTATTCGGCGCCGGACCCGCCTTCGCCGCGGCGCGGCGCGACTTCGGGGCGGCGTTCGGCAGAGCGGTCGGCACGCGAGGTAAGGCGGCGCGTCGGCTGCGCACGACGCTCGTCGTCGCGGAGATCGCGCTGACGGTCGTGCTGCTCGCCGGAGCGGGCCTGCTGCTGCGGAGTTACGCGAACGTGCTCGCCGTCGACCCGGGATTCGACGCCGAGGGGTTGCTCGTCGCGGAAACGGTGTTGTCCGAGTCGCGCTACGGGGCGCCGGCAGCCTACGAGCAGTTCTATCGCCGCGTGCTCGACGAGGTGCGTGCACTGCCCGGTGTCGACAGCGCCGGCTATACGAACTATGCGCCGCTCGTGTTCCCGGGCGGCCGATCGGTCATCTTCGTCGACGGCCGCCCGCGACCGGAGCCTGCCGACTTACTGCGGAACCTGGCGACGAACCGCGGCGCGAGCACGGGCTATCTGGAGACGCTCGGCGTTCCGCTCGTCAGCGGCCGCCTCATCGACGACCGCGATGTGCGCGGTGCCACGCGCACCGTCGTCATCAACGAGACATTGGCGCGCAGATATTGGTCCGAAGGCGATCCCATTGGCCAGCGGCTCAGCATCGGCGGCGGCGCAATGCTGACCGTCGTCGGCGTCGTCGGCGACGCCCGCCAGCTGGGCTTGGATGTTCCCGCGGATGCCGAGCTCTTCGTTCCGCTGAGTCAGTCGGAGCTTGGGTTCATACGGCCGCGGCAGCTCGTGGTGCGCACCAATGGCGATCCGTTGGCACTCGCGTCGTCCGTTCGCCGCACGGTCTGGGCCGTCGACCCCGACCAACCGGTGTCGAGCGTGCGGGCGATGAGCGAAGTGGTCGACGCCGATCTCGCGAACCGCAACACGCAGCTCACGTTGATCGGCGCGTTCGCCGTCATGGCGCTCGTGCTCGCGGCTGTCGGGCTCTACGGCACGCTGAGCTACACCGTTTCGCAAAGCACGAACGAGATCGGCCTGCGCATGGCGCTCGGCGCCCGGCATCAGACCGTTGTGAGAGCCATCGTCCGTTCGGCGCTCGGGACCGCGCTGATCGGCACCGGCGTGGGGCTCGTCGCCGCGTACGCGATGACGCGCACGATTGCATCGTTTCTATACGAAGTGACCCCGACGGATCCTGCGACGGCCGTTGCGGTCGCCGGTGTCTTGCTTCTCGTCGCAGCGCTCGCCGCGTTCGTGCCGGCTCGCCGTGCGGCTAGCATCGATCCCATGACGGCGCTGCGGGCCGAAGGTTAGCGATGAAAGCTCGCTTCCGGCTTCGCCCGCCGCGGGTTAGGCTCAACTGGACCTAGGGAGGCCGCATGCGGTCTTGGATTGCCGACTTGCGGTACGCGTGGCGAAAGCTGTTCAGCCGCTCGGGTGCGGGTGGCACGCTCGTCGCGATCTTGAGCATCGGCCTCGGCGTCGGTGTCAGCACCGCGATCTTCGGCGCCGTCGACCAGATCCTCATCAGCGCGCTGCCGTATCCGGAGCCCCAGCGCGTGATCGTGCTCACGGACCGCAACGAGGGTGACGAGTCTCTTCCGGTCGCCTACGGAACGTTCCTCGAGGTCGTGCAGCGCAATCGGTCGTTCGACGCGCTCGCCGTCGTGTCGCGTTGGCAACCTTCACTGACGGGCACCGGCGAGCCGGTGCGGCTCGCAGGTGATCTCGTCAGTCCCGACTATTTCGCGGCTCTCGGCGTACGGCCCGCACTCGGACGCGACTTCGCGGCCGCGGACGACGTCACGGGAGCGCCGCCCGTCGTGATCCTCAGCACGAGCTTCGCCGAACGCCGCTTCGGCAGCGCCGAGGCCGTGCTCGACCGCACGATCACGCTCGACGGCGAGAGCTACACGGTCATCGGCCTCATGCCCGAGGGTTTCGAGAACGCTCTGAGCCCGGCGGCCGAAGCCTGGGCGCCGCTGCGCTATCTCAAGGGGCAGCCGTTCGAGAGCCGCGAGTGGGGGCACAATCTGCGCATGGTCGGCCGCTTAAGCGAAGGCGTGACGCTCGAGCAGGCGCAACGCGAGATGCTCACGATCGGCAGCTCGCCCGCGGCCGAATTTCCGCGCCCGACCTGGGCTTCGATGCAGCGAGGCCTCGCGCTCGAGTCGCTGCACGCGTCGGTTACGAGCGGCGTGCGCCCGGCGCTGCTCGCGATTCTCGGCGCCGTGTTGCTGCTGCTCGCGATCGCATGCGCCAACGTCACCAACATCCTGCTCGCGCGCGCGCTCGCGCGCCGGGCCGAGCTCGCGACGCGAGCAGCGCTCGGAGCGGAGCCGGGTCGCCTCGTGAGGCAGCTCTTCGCCGAGAGCGCGCTCCTGGCTTGCGTGGGCGGCGTGCTCGGCGTCGGCATCGCCGTGCTCGCGAGCCGTGCGTTGGTCGCGCTCGCGCCGGCCGATCTGCCGCGCTTGGACGCCGTTGGGCTCGATGCGCGCGTTCTAGGCTTCGCGCTCGCGACGACGGCGGTCGTGGCGGTCGTCGCCGGTCTCTGGCCGGCGCTGCGCGCCCGCGATATCGGCTCGCCCGCGGGGCTGCGAACGGGATCGCGCGCAACCGGTCATGCCTTCGCCATGTTGCGTCGGTCGCTCGTCGTCGCCCAGGTCGCGCTAGCCACGGTGCTGCTCGCGAGTGCCGGTCTGCTGCTGCGCAGCGTCGAGCAGGTGCTGTCGGTTCCGACGGGCTTCGACGCTTCACGCGTCATGACGGTGCAGGTCGTCGTGCCGAGGGGCTCAGGCATTAACGAAGTCGAAGGACTGGCACTCTTCGATCGCGTGCTCGAGGCCGTTCGCGCGGTGCCCGGCGTCGTCGATGCCGCGCTGACGAGCCTGCTGCCGCTCGGCGGTAGCAGTTTCGAGATGTATGCCGTCTACATGGAGTCGACGTCAGATAGCCCTGAGAACGCGGGCGTCGCGTTTCGTTACACCGTCACGCCCGAGTGGTTCGAGACGATGGGCATACCCTTGCTGCGTGGACGGTTGCTCGGTACGGACGACCGGCCGCGTGCGCCGCAGGCGGTTCTGATCAATGAGTCGTTCGCGGCACGCCGCTTCGCCGGCCGCGATCCTATCGGCCAGCGCGTTCGCATAGGCCCCTTCAACCGTCCGGATGGGCCGTGGGGGACGATCGTCGGCGTCGTCGGCGACGTGAAGCAAACGTCGCTTGCGGAGTCGACGGACGCGTTCTACGTCGCGCTGGGTCAGTGGGCGTGGGTCGACCCCGTGCAATCGCTGGTCGTTCGGACGCGGGCGACCCGGCATCGTTCGTCGAGCCGATCAAGCAAGCGATTTGGTCCGTGAATCCGACGTTGCCGCTCGAGCGCGTCACGACGATGGCCGATCTCGTCGCGGGCTCCGAGGCGCAGCGATCGTTCGCGTTGACGATATTCGCGGCGTTCGGGATCGCAGCGCTGCTGCTGGCCGGCGTCGGTGTTTACGGCGTCATCGAGGGCAGCGTCACCGAGCGCACGCGCGAGATCGGCGTCCGTTCGGCACTCGGCGCGACGCCGACGAGGCTGGCCGCGCTCGTCGTGGGGCAGGGTCTTGGCTTGACGGCCATGGGCATCGTGCTTGGCGTGCTCGCGGCTGCCGGTGCGACGCAAGCGATTGACTCGCTGTTGTTCGGCGTCGAGCCGTTCGATCTCGTCACGTATTCCGGCGTCGTGGCATTATTGCTCGCGATCGCATTCATCGCGTGCTACGCGCCGGCGTTCCGCGCGTCCCGCATCGACCCCGCTATCACTTTACGCGCGGACTGACGACAATCGGAGAGGGTACAGCGGCGAGACGCGCGTCGAAAAATGATCAAACCCAGGCCGTGGCGGAGACCGATGGTCGCCCGCGCTCACTCGGAGCCGCACCGCCAAGCGTCGTGGTTGGAGTTGTTGTTCGATCTCTCGTTCGTCGTAGCGGTGGCGCAGGCGGCGGCTCAGCTCGAACATGCTTTCGCAGAGGGTCATCCCGGCTCCGGCCTCATCGGCTACGTCATTGTGTTTGGGGCCATCTGGTGGGCGTGGGTTGGGTTCACCTGGTTCGCGAACGTGTTCGACACCGACGACGTTCCGTATCGCCTCCTGATGATCGTCATGATCGCGGGGTCGCTCGGGCTTGCGGCGGGAGTACCCAAGATCTTCGCCCTCGACTTCCGCGTGGGCGTTTTGGCGTACGTCGTGATGCGACTCGCCTATGTCGGCCAGTGGCTGCGCGTGCTTTGGACCGGCGACGACCGCTGGCGATCGATAGCCAGGAAGATCATCGTCCTGACGACGATCAACCAGATCGGCTGGGTACTGTTTCTTTGGGTTCCACCAGACTGGAAGCTGCCCGTATTCGCCGTATTGTTCGCAGCCGACATCGCGACGCCGGTTGTTGCGGGTTGGGATGCCCGAATGGGCGGTCACCTGCATCACATCCTCGAGCGGTACGGCCTGTTCACGATCATCGTTCTCGGCGAGGCCATCGCCGCGGCTACCATCGCCGTGGGCGCGGCGATCGACGCCCAAGTTGCGGTATTACCTCTGCTGACCCTCGGCGTCGGCGGCCTGATCGCGACATGCTCGTTGTGGTGGATCTATTTCGACTTTTGCAGCGGGCACGCTCCCGAGCGAGGGAGAGGCGCCCAGTATCTCTGGAGCTATGTCCACTACTTCGTGTTTGCCGCGGTTGCCGCGATCGGAGCCGGTTTGGCCTTGTCGGTCCAATGGCTGACCGACCCGGCGCATGTTCGCGCTCCCGAATGGAGCGTAGCGATGATCGTCGGCGGAGCCGTCGCCGTATTTCTCGTGTCGCTCGCCCTTATCGAGACCTTTGCCGAAGGCAACCACAACCGGACCCACTGGGTAATGAAGCTCGTCGGTTCGGCGCTGGTGGTCGCAGCAGCTTTCGCCGCTCCGGTGATTACCGTCGTGGGCAGCGTGGTGGCGATTGGGTTGATCCTTGCCGCCCTCGTGGCGTACGGCGTAGCGTTCCAACACCGGCTGTATCGTGCGAGCTAGGCGGACTCTTCAGCCTTGCGGCATGATTCAGCGTCGCTCAGAGTCGATTCGGCCGTGACACTCCTGGCGGAGGTCTAGCTAACGTATGGCGCTGAAAGCGGAAATCGTTGCCGACACTCGTTACGCGTTGCGCGGGTTCAAACGCACGCCGGGACTCACGATCATCACCGTGCTCACGCTCGCCGTCGGCCTCGGTGCGACGGCGGCGATCTTCAGCGTCGTGAACGCCGTGCTGCTTCGGCCGCTCCCATTCGCCGAGCCCGAGCGGCTCGTGCAAATCGTCGAGCACGTACCCGCCTCGGAAGGCTTCGGCGGTGCCGCGCAACGCAGGACCGCAATGAGCGTCCCCGATCTCGACTGGTGGCGAACGAGCTCGAAGACTCTGTCGCAGATCGCCGTGATGCAGCGCGAAGGGCGCACGTTCGCGACGCCCGACGGCAGTGTGCAAATCTACGGCCAGCGTGTTTCGCCGGGGCTGTTCAACATGCGGGGCGTGCAGCCTTTGCTTGGCCGAGGGTTGTTGCCCGACGACGAGCGCCCGGACACGGACGTCGTCGTGCTCGGCGAAGCGATGTGGCGCAACTACTTCAACTCCGCCCCGGACATCGTCGGCCAGAGGATCCAGCTCGACACCGCGACGTACACGGTGGTTGGCGTCATGCCGCCGGCATTTGGCGAGGAGGCGTTCTGGACCGCGTTTTTCGCGCCGCCCACCGCACCGGGTCAATTCTTCTTCCTGCCCGGGCAGGCGCAGCTCGCCGCCGGCGTCTCGCTCGAGACGGCGAGCGCCGAGGCCAACACGCTGGGGTTGCAGTTGCGCGGCATCGAGCCGGAGCCCGGCGCCGCGCCGCGGTTCGAGGTCGTGCGCACGCTCGACGAGCTGACGGCGGCCGTTGCGCCGGCGCTCCGAGTGCTGATCGTCGCCGTCGGCGTCGTGCTCGCGATCGTCTGCACGAACGTCGCGAACTTGCTGCTCGTGCGCGGCGCGCGGCGCCAGCAGGAGATTGCGATTCGACGTTCGCTCGGGGCGACGCGCGGCCGGATCATGCGTCAAGTGCTCACGGAGAGCCTCGTGCTCGCCGGGTTCGCCGGGCTCGCTGCGATCGCGTTCGCATACGCCGGCGTGGGCTTGCTCAAGGTGCTGTCGACGTCCTACGTCAACCCGCGTTTTTCATTCGCCGCATCGGTGCTGCCGCGCCTCGATGAAATCGGGATCGATCCCGGCGTGCTCGCGTTCGTCGTCGTGCTGTCCGTCGTCACGGGTGTGCTATTCGGCCTGCTGCCGGCGCTGCGCCTCTCGAAGTACGGCGAGCACGGGCACGCGTCCCAGTCGCAGCTGTCGACGGTCGCGCGCAACTCGCGACTCGGCCACGTGCTCGCAACGGTGCAACTCGCGTGCGCGATGGCACTGCTGATCGGCGCCGGCTTGCTCGTGAACAGTTTCATGAAGCTCACGGGCATCGACCCCGGCTTCGACCCGAGCGGAGTGTTGAGCTTCGAGCTCGTCGTGCCCGGCGATTCAACGGCGGAGCGCAAGCTCGAGGTCGCGGAGACGCTCGTGGCGCGCCTAGAGAACGACCCGCGCGTGACGGGCGCCGGCTTCGCGGACATCCCGCCGTTGTCGGCGGGCATCATGATCGTCATGGGCATGTTCGCTCCGGAAGGCAAGACGCTGCCCGAGATGATGGAAGAGCTGCGGACCCAGACACCGGAGGAGCGCACGCAGACGCGCCAAGTGAGTCCCGGTTATCTGCGCGCCTTGGGTGCGCGCCTGGTCGGCGGGACGTGGCTCGACGAACGTGCAGAGACCGGCCCTGCCGTGCTCGTGAGCCGCCCGTACGCGGAGCACTACTTCCCGAACGGTAACGCCGTGGGCGCCACATTGACCGCCGGCGGCTCTGCGAGCGGAGGGCCAGGGGCCGGCCCACTTGTCGTTACGATCGCCGGCGTTGTCGATGACATTCACCTCGGCCGCCTCGAAAGCCGAGCAGAAAGTGTCGTGTTCCTCGATCCGGGGGAGAACTTGGCGCGCCAGCGCACGCCGCGCCCGCCGCAAGCCGATCGGATGTTCCTGACCATCGGCGGCAGCAGCATCGCGTTCGCGGCACGAACGACGGGCGACCCGGCGGCGATACTGAGGGATCTGCGCGGCATCGCGCGCGACATCGACCCAAGGCTCGCGATCGACGCGGCCGTCCCGATGGAGCGAATCGTGTCGAGCCTCACGACGCGACCGCGCTTCTACGCCGTGCTGTTGAGCACGTTCGGCGCGATCGCCGCCTTCATCGCGGTCATCGGCCTCTACGGCGTGCTCTCGTACGTCGTCGGCCAACGCACGAAGGAGCTCGGCATCCGCATGGCGCTCGGCGCGCAACGCGCCGCCGTGCTGAAGCTCGTGCTGCGGCAGGGCGCGGCGATCGTTGCGATCGGCGTCGTGGCCGGCGTCATCGGCGCCGCGGCGCTCACGCGTTATCTCGAAGCCATGCTGTATCAGCTCCCGGCGCTCGACGTTGCGACGTTCGCCGTCGTTGCCGCCGCGTTCGCGGCCGTTGCGATGCTCGCGGCGTATCTGCCGGCGCGGCGTGCGACCGGCATCGATCCGCTCGCGGCGCTGCGCCACGAATGACGGGTCACCTCAGCACGCCACGCTTCTTCATCGCATTCGAGTAGACGAGCTGCAGAATGGCGATCACGACGATGACGATCGTCACGATCAGCGCGCCCTGATTGACGAGCGCGCGTGACGTCCCCGCGACGAGCTCGTAGCTGTTGTTGACGAGAATCAGCGCCAGCGAGAGCGCGAAGAGCCACAGAGCCAGTTGGCTGCGCACCAGCAGCGCGATCGCGGCAGCGATGGGCGCGAAGGTCGCCACGTCCGTCGAGATGACGAACCACAACGGCTGTGCGGCGTAGTACGCCGCTTCGTCTGCGCTGATACCAGGAAGCCTGCCCATCTGCGCCATCAAGATGGTGACGGCGCCCGAGCCGTTCCACAGCAGCGTCAAAATGGCCACAGCCCACAGATGCCACGGCGTCCTGCGCTCCGAAGTAGAAATCGTCGTCATGCTTCACCTCCCCAGCCGGGTAACGCGGCGGCCTGCTTCACCCAGCTCGCCATCCGCGTGTCGTCCGGCTCGTCGCCTTCGTGTATGTCGCAATGCCGTACGTCCTTGTGCTTGCTGACGCCCGGCGGGAGCGGTCGCAGCGCTGCGCCGCGGAAGAAGGTCACCTTGACGTAGCGCGTGAAGACGTGAAACGACAGGAACCAACCCTGGCCCTCGATGCCGTAAAACGGCGAGTTCCACTTCACGGCCTTGCGCACGTTGGGCACGTTCCGCACGACGAGCGCGTCGAGGCGCCTGCCAACTTCGCGCGCCCACCCCGGCATCGCGGCGATGTACGCCTGCACCGGGGCGTCGCCGTCCGCCTTCGCGATTTGCGGGTTGCCGCCCGAGAGGAGGACCGCGCCTCCCTTCGGCGGGGATTTGGACTTGGCGCCCGACTTCCGTCGCTTGCTCGCACGCGGCGTGCGCTTCGGCTTCGTCTTGCTTGGCATGTGCGCGCCTACTGCTTCGCCGTCGCGGCATTCGCATTCTGGGCCACGGCCGCGCTCACGAGCGTTTTGAACGCGCTCGCGTCGACGTTCTCGCCTTCGTGGATGTCGATCGCCCGCCGCGTATTGCCTTGTAAGCTCGAGTTGAAGAGGTGCGACGGGTCCGCGACGCCGGCGCCTCGGGCGAACGTGAGTTTCACGACGTCTTTGTACGCCTCACCCGTGCAGACGATCCCGTGGTGCGACCAGACTGGAACTGCCCACTTCCATTCCTCGGTGATCGCGGGATCGGCTTCGAGGATCAGCGCGCGCATGCGGGCCAGGGTCTGCCCACGCCACCCTGCAAGGTCGAGGATGCGCTGGTCGATGAGCTCCGAAGCGGGCTTATCGGTCGTGGTTGGCTTCGGCGGGGTATTGGCCTTCGAGCTCGGTTCAGGCGTCTTCTTGATGGCGGGCTTGGCCTTGGCCTTGGACTTGGGCTTGGCTTTGCGCGCAGGCTTGCGCGCTGCGCGTGCACGCTTAGCTTTCGTCTTCGACTTGGCTTTCTTCTTTGCTCGTTTCATTTTGCACGACCCCCAGAGATGACCATGCTAACGGTTGCTCCGCGCTTGCAAAGTCTACTGCGGCGCGCGGGTTAGCGCCGCCGCGGTTTGCGGTACTATCCGCAGCCTTGATTGAAGGAGTAGTTCGATGAGCGCACCGCCCGTCCTGACCGAGCTCAAGCTGTCCGAAGACATGAAGAAGGCCGTCAACACGGCGTTCGAGCGCATGAAACCCATCGTGATCTCGTACATCGACGAGAACGACTCGCCGAAGCTCTCGTTTCGCGGCAGCACGCAAGCCTACAGCGATACGGCGCTCGCGATCTGGGTGCGGATGCCCGACGGCCCCATCCTCGATGGCGTGAAAAAGAACCCCGCCGTGGCGCTTATCTACGGCGACTTTCGCATGGACGGCCGCGATTTCATGATTTTTCGAGGCAAGGCCAGGATCGACAAGACCGAGGCCGCCCGCAAGCGCGTCTACGAAAGCTCCCATCCCTACGAGCAGAGCCAGGACAAGGATCGCAAAGGTAATGCGCTGCTCATCGACCTCGACAGTGTCGAGGGTTTCTTCGGCGGCGCGCTGCTCAAGATGAAGCGCTAACGCGCGTTCCCCACCTAGCGCCAGGCCTCGATGGCTTGGCGCTGCATCGAGTCGGGGCCCATTTGCATGACCTCGATCGGCACGCCGTCGCGGTCCGTGATGCGTGCGACCTGCGCCTTCGAGACGCCTACGGTTGGGTCGGCGACCGTGATGCCTCGCGCGCGCAGATTGGCCACGCTCGCGGCGAGGTCGTCCGTCTCGATGCCGACGTGCAGGATGCCGGCGGGCTGATCGGCCGCGACGGGCAAGAGCTCGATGAACGTGTCGCGCGAGACCTGCAGATACGTGATGCGCACCGTGCCGTCCGGGTTGCGGATCGTGAACGCTTCCTTGGCGCCGAGCGTGTCGCGGTAAAACGCGAGCGCCGCGTCGTAATCCCTCGTGCCGATGCCGACATGATTCAGGCCGCGCCGCGCGCGGTCTTGCGCGACGCTCACCTGCACGAGCGCCGCCCCCACGACCAGTCCGCCTACAAACCACGCGAAACTTCTCATGGAGATCTCCTCGTTTCAGTGGATTCGAGCCGCTTGAGGTCTTCGGGCCCCATCACGAACGGCGTCCGCTCGAGTCGGAGCACAAGGGTACGAGAAATTCCCGAATCTTTCACAGAAACGGCATAGGATTGGCCGGGTATGGCCGCCGACCTCGGGTGCCAGCTGCGCCGGTCCGCGGCAGCCCAACAACAGCAGATGAACGAGGAGGCAGTATGACCAACAAGCCAGAGCGAGCCCCGACCCGCGGGTCGGCGGCAGTAGCCACGGTGGCATTGTTAGCGTCCTTATGGAGCATCGCGGCATTCGCCGGCGATTCCGAGCCCGTCAGGATCGTCAGCGGGCTTGCCGGCGGTTCGGGTAGCACCGTGGGACCGAACGGGGCGCTTTACGTCACGGAGCCCGCGGCCGGCCGAATCTCGCGAGTCGACCCTCGAACCGGCAAAGTCACGACGTTCGCGACCGGTCTGCCGCCACTGATTCCCGCCATCGGCATCGGCGGGGCCATGGACGTCGAGTTTCTGAACGGGACCGCTTACGTGCTCGTAACATTGGTCGGCGCGGACGTGGGCGGCACGAGCATCGTCGGCGTCTATCGCATGGACGGGCCGAACCGCTTCACGCCAATTGCGGACATCGGGGCGTTCTCGCTTGCGAATCCGCCGAGCACGCCGTTTTTCGTGCCGACCGGCGTGCAGTACGCCATGGAACGATACGGCGACGCGTTGCTCGTGACCGACGGACATCACAACCGCGTCCTGCGTGTCACGCGCAACGGTGCCATCAGCGAGCTCATCGCGTTCGACAACGTGGTTCCGACGGGGCTCGCGGTGGCCGGCGCCTTCGTGTTCGTGAGCCAGGCTGGTCCGATCCCGCACTTGCCGGAGAACGGCCGCGTGCTAGCGTTCGGCCCGTGGCGGCACTTCGTTTGGGAAGTGGCTTCGGGCGCGCCGTTGCTCACGGACGTCGAGCTGAGCTCGCGATTACGAGCTGTTCGCGCTATCGCAAGGCACGTGGAACGGCGTCGCCGAAGGCTCGCCGGCGTTGCCGTTCACGGGCTCGCTCGTGCAGGCGAGACTGGACGGCACCTTCAGCGTGGTCGCCGAGCGGTTGAACATTCCAACTTCGCTCGAGATCATCGGCGACACGGCGTACGTCGTGAGCCTTACCGGCGAGATCTGGAGAATCGACGACATTTCGCGGCGCCGTCCCCGGCACTGAAGCCTGGCGAGATCCGCGAGCGCGGCGCAGGCAGGCGTCGCGTTGACCCTGCAAATGACGAGCCCCTAGTATGGGGCTCGTCTCTTTTCGGGGGTGACGTCAACGATGAGAGCTCGTTTCGCGCGCGCGCTTCCGTCCTCTTTTTCGATCCTTGCAGCGAACGTCGTTTGCGCGCAGTCGCCCGGTGCCGGTAGTGGCAACCGCGAATGGCCGACCTACGGCGGCGACCTCGGCCACACGCGCTATGCGCCGCTCGATCAAATCAACGCGAGCAACTTCGGCTCGCTCGAGGTCGCGTGGCGCTACAGCGTCGCGAACCTGGGGCCGACGCCGGAGACGCGTTTGCAGAGCACGCCGCTCGTCGTCGACGGCGTGCTGTACACGACGGGCGGCACGCGCCGCGCCGTCACGGCGCTCGACGCCGCGACGGGCGAGCAGCTCTGGGTCTACGGCTTGAACGAAGGCGCGCGCGGCGAGGAAGCGCCGCGTCAGCTTTCGGGCCGCGGCCTCGCCTTTTGGCAGCGCGGTGACGACAAGCGCGTCGTCTACGTGACGCCGGGCTATCAGCTCGTCGCGCTGAATGCCGCGACGGGCCGCCCCATCGAGAGCTTCGGCGACGACGGCATCGTCGATCTCAAGGCGTCGCTCGATCAGGGCGACGACTGGGACCGCACTCAGATCGGCACCAACTCGCCGCCGACGATCGCGAGCAACGTGATCATGGTGCCGGCGGCGCATACGCCGCTGGCGCCGGCCGATCAGGCCAAGAACGTCGTCGGCTACATCCGCGGCTTCGACGTCGTCACGGGCCGGCTGCTGTGGACGTTCCACACCGTGCCGCGGCGCGGCGAGCCCGGCTACGAAACATGGCTCAACGGCTCCGCGCGAGACGGGCGGCGGCAACGCCGGCGTCTGGGCCACGATCTCGGCCGACGAGGAGCTCGGGCTCGCGTACTTGCCCGTCGAATCGCCGTACGGCGACATGTACGGCGGCTTGCGGCCCGGTGCGAACCTCTACGGCGAGAGCGTCGTCGCCGTCGACATTCGCACGGGCGAGTACCGCTGGCATTTTCAAACGTCGCACCATCCGCTGTGGGATTACGACTTGCCGACGGCGCCGATTCTCGTCGACGCCGTCAAGGACGGCCGTACGATCAAGGCACTCGCGCAGGCGACGAAGCAAGGCCTGCTGTTCGTGCTGAATCGCGAGACCGGCGAGCCCGTCTGGCCGATCCCCGAAGTCGCCGTGCCGCAAGGCAACGTGCCCGGCGAATGGTATTCGCCGACGCAGCCGATTCCGACGATTCGCTACGGCCATCAAGGCGTCGCCGTCGGCGACCTCATCGATTTCACTCCGGCGCTGCGCGCGGAAGCCGAGCGCGTCGTCGCCGAGCACCGGATCGGGCCGATCTACACGCCGGCCGTGGCGTACAACCCGAACGGACCTGTATCGACGCTGATGGTGATGGGCGGCAGCAACTGGCCCGGCGGCTCGTTCGATCCCGATACGAAGATGGTCTACGTCACGGCCAGCGTCGGCGTGAACAGCATGACGATCTGCCGCTACGCGGAAGGCTCCGTGATGCCGCACGGCATCTGTCTCGGGCCGCGACGCCGGCGCGTTCGGCGGCTTGCGCAATGTCAGCGTGCAGGGTCTGCCGCTGTTGAAGCCGCCGTACGGCACGATCGCGGCCATCGATCTCACGAAGGGCGAGGTCGCGTGGGAGATCCCGAACGGCGAGACGCCCGACAACGTCAAGCAATCACCCCGCGCTTGCCGGCGTCACGCTCGGCCGCACGGGCCGCGCAGGGCAGCCGCCGGGCGCGCTCGCGACGAAGACGCTGCTGATCGTCGCCGAGCCCGGCTACGGGCCGACGCCCGACGGGAAGCGCGGCTCGATGCTGCGCGCGTACGACAAGCGCACCGGGCGCGAGCTCGCGGCCCTGCAGCTGCCGGCGCCGCAGAGCGGCTCGCCGATGACGTACCTGCTGAACGGCCGGCAGTATCTCGTGATCGCCGTCAGCGGCAACGACTATCCCGGCGAGCTCATCGCGTATGCGTTGCCGCTAGCGCAGCCCGTCGCCGCGGGTCAATAACACCCCCGTCCTACCGGTAGGACGTTGGTCTCACAGCCGCGCGCGCGCGCGCGGCTGACAATCTCCACGCGCTGCTTTCGCGTGGCAGCAACCCACGAACCTACGAGGCACTGATCGATGGCGACGAAGAAGGCGACGAAGGCAAAGAAGATCGACAAAGCAGAGCACGCGAGCTCTCGAGACACGATTCAACGATCGATCCTTCCTATTCCCGACGCGAAGCACGTGGGACTGACCACGTACGACGCGAAGGATCCGGACACCAAGTTCCCCCCGATCGAGCGGCTGCTGCCGCCGACGGGAGCGCCGAACGTTCTCGTGATCCTCATCGACGACTGCGGCTTCGGGGCGGCCAGCGCATTCGGTGGGCCGGTTCCGACGCCCGCTGCCGACAAGCTCGCGAAGGGCGGGCTGAAGCTCACGCGTTTTCACACGACCGCGCTGTGCTCACCCACGCGCCAAGCGCTGCTCACGGGGCGCAATCACCATTCGGTGAACATGGGCGGCGTCTGCGAGATCGCGACGTCGGCGCCGGGTTACACCTCGGTGCTGCCGAAGAGCAAGGCGCCGCTCGCGATGACGCTCAAGCTCAACGGCTATTCGACGGCCCAGTTCGGCAAATGCCACGAGGTGCCTGTCTGGGAAACGAGCCCGATGGGACCGTTCAGCCAGTGGCCCAGCGGCGGCGGCGGATTCGAGTACTTCTACGGCTTCATCGGCGGTGAGACGAACCAGTGGTATCCCGCGATCTATGAAGGCACCACGCCGATGGAGCAGAGCAAGAGTCCCGAGGAGGGCTACCACTTCACCGAGGACATGGCGGACAAGGCCATCGGCTGGGTGAGCCAGCAGAAAGCACTGATGCCCGACAAGCCGTTCTTCATGTACTTCGCGCCCGGCGCCACGCATGCGCCGCATCACGTGCCGAAGGAGTGGATCGATAAGTACAAGGGCAAATTCGACCAGGGCTGGGACAAGCTGCGTGAAGAGAGCTTCGCCCGTCAGAAGAAGCTCGGAGTGATCCCCGCCGATGCGGTCTTGACCAAGCGGCCCGAAGAAATCCCGGCCTACAAAGACATGCCTGAGGATCTGAAGCCGATTCTCGCGCGCGAGATGGAGGTTTACGCCGCGTTCCTCGCGCACACGGATCATCACATCGGTCGGCTGATCGACAAGCTGGAAGAGCTGGAGGTCCTCGACGACACGCTGATCTACTACATCTTCGGCGACAACGGCGCCTCCGCAGAAGGCACGCTGAACGGCTGCTTCAACGAGGTGGCGGTGCTCAACGGCATGGCTAATATCGAGACACCCGAATTCTTGAAGAGCAAGATCGATGACTTCGGCGGTCCCCATGCTTACAACCACTACGCCGTGGGTTGGGCGCACGCGATGAACACGCCGTATCAGTGGACCAAGCAGATCGCGTCGCACTTCGGCGGCACGCGCAACGGCACGATCGTGCATTGGCCGAACGGCATCAAGGGCAAAGGCGAGGTCCGCTCGCAGTTCTGCCACGTGATCGATATTGCGCCCACCGTTCTCGAGGCCGCACGGATTCCCGCGCCGACGATCGTGAACAGCGTGCAACAAGACCCATTCGAGGGCGCGAGCACGCTGTATGCGTTCAACGACGCGAAGGCTGCCGGAACGTCGCGAGACGCAGTACTTCGAGATGTTCTGCAACCGCGGCATCTACCACAAGGGTTGGACCGCGGTGACGCGCCACGGTGTCCCGTGGACGGGCGCCTACAAGCGCGCCTTCGATGACGACGTCTGGGAGCTCTACGACACCAATACGGATTGGACGCAATCGAAGGACCTCGCGAAGAAGAATCCGCAAAAGCTCGCCGAGCTCCAGCGGCTGTTTCTGATCGAGGCGGCGAAGTACAGCGTGATTCCGCTCGACGATCGCAGTTTCGAGCGTTTCAACCCGGATATCGCAGGCCGGCCGCAGCTCATCAAGGGCAACTCGCAGATCTTGTTCGGCGGCATGTCGCGCTTGAGCGAAGGCTCGACGGTCGTGACGAAGAACAAGTCGTACTCGCTGACGGCAGAGATCGAGGTGCCGAAATCCGGAGCCAATGGCGTCATCGTCGCTCTCGGCGGTGACGTCGGCGGTTGGAGCCTCTATGCGCACGAAGGCAAGCTCAAGCACTGTTATAGCTTCTTCGGCATCGAGTATTACTACGCAGAAGGCAAGAAGCCGATTCCCGCCGGTAAGCACCAAGTGCGCATGGAGTTCGCATACGACGGCGGCGGCCTGGCGAAGGGCGGCAAGGTTTCGCTGTACGTCGACGGCAAGAAAGACGGGGAGGGTCGCGTCGACCGGACGGTCCCGATGCTGTTCTCGGCCGATGAAACCTGCGATGTCGGCAAGGAGACCGGCTCGCCGGTCTCTCCGGACTACGGCCCCAGGGACAACAAGTTCAGCGGCAAGGTCAACTGGGTTCAAATCGACTTGGAGAAAGACGACCAAGACCACCTGATCTCGCCCGAGGAGCGCTTCCGCATCGCGATGGCGCGGCAGTAGTTGCGACCCTAATTCCGCCAGCCCAGCAGCGACTGGCGGCATCAGCACGTCGACCGAGGAGATTCCCATGAGCGCGCAAGATAAAAAGCCCCGTTCGCATCTTCCGATGCCGAACACCGGAAGGAAGGGGCTCATTACGTTCGATGCGAAGGACCCGGCGTCGAAGTTCCCGCCGATCGAGCGGTTGCGTCCACCCGAGGGTGCTCCGAACGTCCTGATCGTTCTGATCGACGACGCGGGCTTCGGTGCCGCGAGCGCGTTTGGCGGCCCGTGCCAAACGCCGACCGCGGAAAAATTGGCCGCGGATGGGCTCAAGTTCAACCGCTTCCACACGACGGCGCTATGTTCCCCGACGCGTCAAGCGTTGTTGACGGGCCGCAATCACCACTCCGTCGGCATGGGCGGCATCACGGAGATTGCCACCGGCGCGCCGGGCTACTGCTCCGTGCTGCCGAACTCGATGTCGCCGCTCGCGCGCACGCTGAAGCTCAACGGCTACTCGACGGCGCAGTTCGGCAAGTGCCACGAGGTGCCGGTCTGGGAAACGAGCCCCGCCGGTCCGTTCGACGCCTGGCCCACGGGCGGTGGCGGATTCGAATACTTCTACGGGTTCATCGGCGGCGAAGCCAATCAGTGGTATCCGACGCTCTACGAAGGCACCACGCCGGTAGAGCCGGAGAAGACGCCCGAAGAGGGCTACCACTTGATGGACGACATGACGAACAAGGCCATCGACTGGATCGGGCAGCAGAAGAGCCTCGCCCCCGACAAGCCGTTCTTCATCTATTTCGCGCCGGGCGCGACGCACGCGCCTCACCACGTGCCGAAGGAGTGGGCCGACAAGTACAAAGGTAAGTTCGATCAAGGCTGGGACAAGCTGCGCGAGGAGACCTTCGCCCGGCAGAAGAAGCTCGGAGTCATCCCGAAGGACTGCCAGCTCACGCCACGTCACAAAGAGATTCCCGCCTGGGACGAAATGCCCGAAGAGTTCAAGCCCGTGTTGCGCCGAGAGATGGAGGTGTACGCGGGCTTCCTCGAGTACACCGACCACCACGTGGGCCGGTTGGTCGACTCGCTGCACACGCTCGGTATCGCCGACGACACGCTCATCTATTACATCATCGGCGACAACGGCGCTTCCGCGGAGGGGTCGCTCAACGGCTGCTTCAACGAGATGAGCTACTTCAACGGTCTGCAGCACGCTCGAGACGCCGGAGTACCTGACAGCCCGAATCGACAAGCTCGGCGGGCCCGAGTCCTACAATCACTACGCCGTGGGTTGGGCGCATTCGATGAATACGCCTTACCAATGGACCAAGCAGGTCGCGTCGCATTGGGGTGGCACGCGCAACGGCACGATCGTGCACTGGCCGAAGGGCATCAAGGCCAAGGGCGAGATCCGCTCGCAGTTCGCCCACGTCATCGACGTCGCGCCGACGATCCTCGAAGCGGCGGGCATTCCGGAGCCGCTTTCCGTGAACGGCATCGCACAGTCGCCGATCGAAGGCGTCAGCATGCTCTATGCGTTCAACGACGCGAAGGCGGCGGAGCGGCACGAGACGCAATACTTCGAGATGTTCGGCAACCGCGGCATCTACCACCAAGGGTGGACGGCCGTGACGCGGCACACGTACCCGTGGTCCAAGGAGAAGAGCGCCGGCTCTCGACGACGACGTCTGGGAGCTGTACGACACCAACAAGGACTGGAGCCAAGCGAAAAATCTCGCGAAGGAAATGCCGGACAAAGTTCGCGAGCTTCAGCGCCTGTGGCTCATCGAGGCGACGCGCTACAACGTGCTGCCGATCGACGATCGATTGCTCGAGAGAGTCAACCCGGACCTCGCCGGCCGCCCGGTCTTGATCGAAGGGAGCACCCAGCTCCTCTTCGGCGGCATGGGGCACCTGTCGGAGAACTGCGTCTTGAGCATCAAGAACAAGTCGCACTCCGTCACCGCCAAGATCGTGGTGCCCGAGAAGGGCGCCGAGGGCGTCATCATCGCGCAGGGTGCGAACATCGGCGGCTGGAGCCTCTACGCCAAGGGCGGCAAGCTCAAGTACTGCTACAACTGGGGCGGCTTCAAGCACTTCATGGTCGAGGCGACCACGCAGATTCCGGCCGGCGAGCATCAGGTGCGCATGGAATTCGCGTACGACGGCGGCGGCTTGGGCAAGGGCGGCAAGGTCACGCTGTACACGGACGGCAAGAAGGTCGGCGAGGGAAATATCGACGCGACCCTGGCGAACGTCTTTTCTGCCGACGACGGCTGCGATGTGGGCGAGGACACCGGCGCGCCGGTGTCACCCGACTACGGTCCGCGAGGCAACGCGTTCAACGGACAAGTGAAAGGCGTGCAGCTCGCGATCGCCGAAGCCGCGGAGCATGCGGATCACCTCGTCGACCCGGAGACCGCCATCCGCGTTGCCATGGCGCGGCAGTGAGAAGCCGCTGTCCATGAACTTTGACGCCGTACCCATCGCAATCGTTTTTGCCGGCACGGTCCTCATAGTGATGGCTAGCATCGAGCTGGGGAATCGGCTGGGGGCCGCCATGCACCGGCGGGGTCACGAGGACAAAGACTCGCCGATCTCGACGATCTCCGCCGCGATACTCGGCCTGGCCGGGTTCCTGCTGGCGTTCACGTTCGCAATCGTCGCGGACCGGTATGACGCGAGAAAGGGGTTGGTGCGTGATGACGCCAATGCAATCCGCACAGCGTGGCAACGCTCGGACTTTCTGCCCGAGCAAGATCGCGGCGAGGCGGTGGCGTTGCTGCGGCAGTACGTCGAACTGCGCGTGAAGTTCGCAACGGGCCAGACGCTCGACCAGGGGCGCGTGCAGGCGTTCCTCGCCGACACCCAACGCTTGCAGGATGCCTTGTGGGACATGGCGGTCGTGAACGCACGCAAAGACATGAACTCGGACGTTGCCGCGCTGTACATCGACTCGCTGAACGAGGTCAGCTCGATTCATGCGTTGCGAGTCGCAGTCGGTATTCAGGCGCGGGTCCCTCGCGAGATTTGGCTCGTGCTCTATTTCGTCACGCTTCTCGGCATGGTCAGCGTCGGCTATCAGACCGGAGTTGCGGGATCGAAACGGTCTGTCGCGCGGCCGATCATCGGTTTCTCGTTCGCGGTTTCGTTCGCCCTGGTGTTCGCCCTGATCGCTGCGCTCGATCGCCCTGACAGCGGCGTCCTGCGCGTCACGCAACAGCCGCTGGTCGACCTCTCCGACTCGATGGCCGCGGCCTCCGCGCGGGTGCAGTAGTCGCCGCAGGTAGATTTACGGGAAACCGAAATGGCGAGTAATTGGGCGGCTCTTGTGTCTGCACGCGTCGCTTCTTACCGGCGCGAATGGCTGCCACGCGACATCATTGCCGGTCTATCGGTCGCGGCCGTTGCGCTTCCGATCGGCATGGCCTATGCGCAGATCGCCGGGTTCCCTCCCGAGGTCGGCATCTATGCTGCGATCTTCCCGCCGCTCGCCTACGCGCTGGTCGGCACGTCGAGGCAACTGATCGTGAACCCCGACTCGGCGTGCTGCGCGATTCTGGCAGCTACGCTGGCACCGCTCGCGGTTCCGGGCACGGAGCGCTACGGAGATCTGGCCGTCGTGCTCGCGCTGCTGGTTGGCGTGCTGTGCATCGTCGGGGGAGTCGTGCGGCTCGGTGTCATCGCCAACTTTCTGTCTCGGCCGATCCTGACCGGCTACATGAACGGCATCGCGCTCAGCATCATCGCCGGGCAGCTGGAGCCGCTGCTGGGGTTCACGACCGAGGCGCGCGGATTTTTCCGCAAGCTGATCGAGATCGGCTTGCGGATCGGCGAGACCCACGTTCCGACCGTGGCGCTCGGGGTCGCGCTGTTCGCGTTGCTGTTCGTGCTCAAGCGCGTGGCGCCGCGGATCCCGGGGCCGCTCGTCGCGAGCGTGGTTGGCATCGTCGTCGTTTTGGCGTTAAACCTCGGCGCCATGGGAGTGGCACTCGTCGGTGCGTTGCCGGCCGGTTTTCCCGCGCCGCGGATGCCCGATGTCACCGCCGGCGATCTCGGCTCGCTGCTGTTCGGTGCCGGCGGCATGGCGATCCTCGCCTACTGCAGCATGATCCCCACGGTGCGCGGCTTCGCAGCGAAGAACGGCTACGTCGTCGATCCCAATCGAGAGTTCATCGCGCTCGGCGTCTGCAACCTCGCGGCGGGGCTAGGGCAGGGGTTCGTCGTGAGCGGCGCCGATTCACGGACGGTGGTGGCCGACGCGGCCGGCGGAAAAACGCAATTGACCGGCATCGTTGCGGCCATCGTGATGGCGATCGTGCTGCTGTTCTTTACGGCGCCGCTGGCCTCGCTGCCCAAGGCTGCGCTCGCAGCGATCGTCGTGTTCGCCGTGCTGGGGCTCTTCGACTTCGCATCGCTCAGTGGGTACTACCGCCTGGTGCGCGTCGAGTGGGTCCTCTCGATCGTCACCACGCTCGGCGTTCTCACGATCGGCCTGCTCCCGGGAATCGTGCTCGCCGTGGGGCTCGCCATTCTCAAGCTCCTGAGCCTGGCCTCCTTTCCCCACGACGCCGTTCTCGGGCTCGTCCGGACGGCAACTGGCACCTATGCAACCGAAGAGCCTGAAGGGGCAGCGCGTGCCTGGCCTCCTTATCTATCGGTGCGATGCGTCGCTCCTGTTCTTCAACGCGGACTACTTCAAAGAGCGCGTTCGCAAAGTCGTAGCGGAAGCAGCGACCCCGCCGCGGTGGCTGCTGCTCGACGCCCAATCGATCTTGGTGCTCGACATCACGGGATCACAGGCGCTCGAGGCGCTCCGAGAAGAGCTCGCAGCAAAAGGCACCGTGCTCGTAGTGGCTCGTGCCAAAGGCTTGTTCCGCGTGATGCTCGACCGCTCGGGTCTCGCCGACCGCATTGGGCGCGAGCATCTATCTTCGCACTGTTCACGAAGGCGCGGCAGCCTTCACTTCGAAGTAACGGAGATCCTATGAAACGCACAGCCGGTTTTCTTGTCGTGGCGCTCGCGATCAGCGCAGCGGCGCACGGCCAGAGCGACATCGCGTTGTTCAGGAACGGCGATCGGCTCACGGGCGAGATCAAAGTCGCTGGACAGAGGCCGAGTCTCGTTCGATACGCCAACGACCGGCGTGATCAACCTCGAATGGGACGACATCGATCAGCTGTTCTCCACGACGACGTTCGAGGTGACTCTCGACAGCGGCGACCGAATCTACGGAACGCTCGCCGAAACGACGGGCGACGGCGAGGTCCGCGTGCAAACCGCCAACGGGGCCCATGAACCTGCCGTCGCAGACCGTCGTGCGCATGACGCCGATCAAGTCCACCGTCGCCGATCGCATCGAAATGCGCGTCGATCTCGGCCACAGCATCGCGAAGGCCAGTGATCTCGAGCAAGGCAGCTTCGGCTACGACTTTCGCTACCGCGGGGAGACGCGTCTGATCAACTTTGCCATTGACGCTTCAACCTCGAGCAGCGAGAGCGACCCCAGCAGCACGCGCGTGTTCACGAACTTCAACTACCAGCGCTACCTCGAGAAGTTGGACTGGAACCCGATCGGCATCGGCCAGCTAGAGCGAAACGATGAGCTCGGCATCGACCGGCGCACGACCTTCGGCGGCGGCATGGCGCGTTATCTGCGCGACACGAACCAAAGCCGCATCGCCTTCGCCGGCGGATTGGTTCGCAGCTTGGAGGAGGACGCGGGGTCCAGCGAAACAATCGACGACACCGAGGCGTTGATCTGGCGATGAACCTCGAATGGTTTCGCTACGACGAGCCCGAGCTCGACATGTCGATGGCCTTCACGCTCTACCACAGGCTGTCGGGCTCCAAGGAGCCGCGCGGCAACGTCGACGTGAACCTTCGCTGGGAGATCTTCAAAGATTTCTTCTGGGGCGTCAGCTTCTACTACACGTACGATCGCCAAGCGGAGAACGAAGAGGAGGCGAATGACTACGGTTCGTTCACCTCGCTGGGGTGGAAGTTCTGACACCGGGTGGAGCTCATCGGACAATGGTCCACTAGAGCCCGGTTCGCACAGGCTGACAGTTCTGCCGGCGATCCGGAAAACCAAAGGAACGATTCATGGCAAAGAAACCGAATATTCTCGTTCTCTGGGGCGACGACATCGGCTACTGGAACGTCAGTGCCTACAACCAGGGCATGATGGGCTACAAGACGCCGAACATCGACAGCATCGCGAAGGACGGCGCGCTCTTCACCGACTGGTACGGTCAGCAGAGCTGCACCGCCGGCCGAGCCTGCTTCATCACCGGGCAATCCGGCTTCCGCACGGGCATGCTCAAGGTCGGTCTGCCCGGCGCGAAGGAAGGGCTGCAGGCGCGCGACGTCACGATCGCCGAGCTGCTGAAGGCCCAGGGCTACATGACGGCGCAGTTCGGCAAGAACCACCTGGGCGACGCCGACGAGACACTGCCGACGGCGCACGGCTTCGACGAGTTCTTCGGCTCGCTCTATCACCTCAATGCCGAGGAAGAGTTCGAAAACGAGGACTACTTCAAAGATCCTGCGTTGATCAAGAAATTTCAGACGCGCGGCGTGCTTCACTGCTGGGCGAATCCGGACGGCACCCAGAAGATCGAGGCTACGGGGCCGCTCGGCAAGAAACGCATGGAGACCATCGACGACGAGGTCACCGACGCTGCGCTCGATTACCTCGAGAAGGCGAAGAAAGCCGACAAGCCGTTCTTCATGTGGTGGAACGCCACGCGCATGCACATCAACACGCACTTGAAGCCCGAGAGCCGCGGCAAGACGGGGCTCGGCGTGTATCCCGACGGCATGGTCGAGCACGACGGTCACGTCGGGCAAATCCTCGAGAAGCTGAAAGAGCTCGGCCTCGACGACAACACGATCGTCATGTACTCCACCGACAACGGCGCCGAGAGCTTCAGCTGGCCCGATGGCGGCACCACACCCTTCCGCGGCGAGAAGAACGAAAACTGGGAGGGCGGTTACCGAGTGCCTTGCGCGATCCGTTGGCCCGGTCACATCAAGCCTGGCACGGTCAACAACGACCTCTTCTCGCACGAGGACATGCTGCCGACGCTGTTGGCCGCGGCGGGTGTGCCGGATGTCAAAGAGCAGTTGTTGAAGGGCATGAAGGTCGGCAAGAAGACCTTCAAGGTGCATCTCGACGGCTACAACCTCTCGGACCGGCTCGTGGGCAAGGGACCCAATCCGCGCAAGGAGTTCTTCTATTGGAACGACGACGGTTCGCTGGTGGGCCTGCGTTACGACAACTGGAAGGTCGTCTTCCAGGAACAGCGCAGCGAAGGTTTCGCCGTCTGGCAAGATCCATTCACTCCGCTTCGTTTGCCGAAGATCTTCAACTTGCGTGCCGACCCATTCGAGCGCGCCGAAAAGATCGGCATCGGCTACCCGAAGTGGCGAGTCGATCGCACCTTCCTGCTCGTGCCGGCGCAGGCGTTCGTCGCGCAGTACATCGGGACGTTCAAGGAGTTTCCGCCGAGCCAGAAAGTCGGCAGCTTTTCGCTCGATGCGGTCCTTGAGAAGCTCACCGCGGCGAGCACCAGCGGGGTCTGATATGCGACCAGCGACGCGTCCCTGCGCCACGCCGACTCGGTAGCGGCGGCGGAGACGTGCGGCTTGGCGACTAACGCACACGATGACCGGCGGCCGCGACCCGGCGGCCGGTCGTCGTTGGCGGCGGTTCAGGATTTCTACGAGCGGTATCCGTATCCGCGGCCGGTCGACAATCTCGACGACTATCGGGCGCGTTGGCAGGACCGCAGCAGGCGCCGCGCAGACTTTCACCTGTTCTGGCCCACGACCGAGTTCGAGGTGGAGCGCCGCATCCTCGTCGCAGGCTGCGGAACGTCGCAGGCGGCCAAGCACGCGCTGCGCTGGCCGAATGCCGACGTCACGGGCATCGACCTCAGCGCGACGAGCGTGCGCTGCACCGAGGACTTGAAGCACAAGCACAATCTCACCAACCTCGAGGTATGGCAGCTCCCCATCGAGCGTGTCGGCGAGCTCGGAAAGAGTTTCGATCAAATCGTATGTACGGGCGTCCTGCATCATCTCGAGGATCCCGACGCGGCGCTTCGCGCGCTGCGCAACGTGCTCGCGCCAGAAGGCGCGATGCACTTGATGGTGTACGCGCCTTACGGCAGGGCCGGCGTCTACATGCTCCAGGAGTTCTGCCGGCTA
This sequence comes from uncultured Gammaproteobacteria bacterium, assembly GCA_963714705.1. GTDB lineage: Bacteria > Pseudomonadota > Gammaproteobacteria > Steroidobacterales > Rariloculaceae > FEN-1219. The sequence goes on along the minus strand of CAVQPJ010000006.1, from coordinate 198,246 downwards.
ACGAACGTGCCTGCCTCGGACGACGGAATACGCGCGCTGATTGCTGCGCTCGAGGAGTTACCTGCGAGGCACCCGCTCGCTCGGCTGTTGCGCGACGCTCCGGATTTCCGGCGCGAAGGCGCGTTGGCCGACGCGCTGCTTCACCCGCAAGATCGCGCCTACTCGGTGCCGCAACTGTTCGAATTTCTCGAAGGCGCGGCGCTCCGCTTCGGTCGCTGGGTCAGACAAGCGCCGTACAGTCCTCACTGCGGCCTCATGGCGAGCCTACCGCAAGCGGCGCAGATCGCCGCGTTGGGGCCGCAGGATCAGGCCGCCGCTGCGGAGCTCTTCCGCGGCACGATGACCACCCACAGCGTAATCGCGTATCGCGACGACGGCCCGGCGCAGCCGGGCTGGTTTTCCGGCGACGCATGGCTCGACTACGTGCCCATTCGTCTTCCGGACACGCTCTGCATTCAAGAACGGTTGCCGCCGGGCGCGGCCGCAGTCCTGATCAACCGGGCGCACACGAGCCACGACGTCTATCTGCCGATCGACGCACAGGAGAAGCCGCTGTTCGACTCCATCGACGGCGAGCGCCGCATCGGCGAAATCGTCGCCCTCGGGCAGCGCGATCTCGGCCGCGCGCTGTTCGAGAAGCTCTGGTGGCACGACCAGGTCGTGTTCGACGCGTCCCACTGATCAACCCCGCTCGACGGTGGGAGTGCGCGACGGCGGAGCGGTGGAGCCAAATGTGGCCGAATTGTCTCGAATCGCTGCTTCTCGCCGCGCCGGCCGATGCGTATCATGGTGACTACTTTGGTGGTCACAAAGGCGAGGTCCGGCAGATGAAAGAGACTTCGATCCGAGAAGCCAAAAGCAGCCTGACGAGCCTGCTTCGAGAGGTGGAGAAGGGCCGCGCGGTGCGGTTGACCCGGCGGGGCAAGCCCGTTGCGGTGTTGCTGTCGGAGCGGCAATACGAACGGCTCTCGGCGCGCAGATCGGACCGCGATTTTCTGCGTTTCCTTAGCGGTTGGCGCCGCGAAATGATCGCGAAGGGCCTGCCGTTCCTGTCTGACGACGAGCTGGCCGCGCTGCGCGACCGATCCCCCGGCAGAGAGACGACGCTCGACCCATGATCGAGTACGTGCTCGACACGAACACCGTGTCGGAGCTCATGCGCGGTCAACCGAATGAGGCTCTCGCGCGGGCGTTGGCGCTTCGCTGGCAGGCTTGCGCGTTGCCCGCTCCGGTCGTGGACGAGCTTCAATACGGAGTCAGCAGGATCGGCTCACCTGCACGGCGCGCCGTCTATCAGGAATGGCTCGAACGGTTGTTGAGCGACCTGCCGACGGTCCCTCTCGACTCGATGTGCGCGCAGTGGCATGGCAGGGAACGCGCGCGCCTGGTAGGCACGGGGAGACCTCCGTCGCTGTTCGATGGGCTGATCGCGTCGATCGCCGTCGTCAACGAGCTCACGCTCGTGACGCACAACACCGCGGACTTCGAGCGCTTCGAGGGAATCGTGCTCGAGGATTGGTTTTAGCCCGGGAAGCGCAGCTCGCGCCGTTCCGTCACGATGATGTTCATCGGAATGTCGTGCGGTTGCGGGTGGATCGACTCGAGCTGCGAGTCGTCGAACGCGACGCCGATGCAGAAAGGGCGCGGCGTGAGCGCGGCGAGCGTGCGGTCATAGAAGCCGCCGCCGTAGCCGAGCCGATAGCCAGCGGAGTCATAGCCGACGAGCGGAATCAGCAGCGCGTCGGGGGTCACGCAGCGGCGCTCGAGCGGGACCGGGATGTTCCAGAAGCCGCGCTGCATCGCCGCCCCTGGTTCCCAGCGCCAAAACTCGACAGGTGCGTTTTTCGCCACGACGACGGGCAATGCCGCAAGGCCGCCGGCGTCGACGTGCTGGCGCGCAATCCCGCGCAGGTCGAGCTCGCCGCGAATCGGCCAATAGAAGCCGAGCACCGGGAATGCCTGCAGGTCGACCGTGGCGAGGAGGCGCTCGGTCAGGAGTCCTCCGCAGGACGTGCGGTCGTCGAGGCCGAGTGCTTGGCGCCGTGCGAGCAGCTCGGCGCGCTTCGCCTTGCGGAAGGTCTGCACGACCGCCCAATCGAGTTGGCCGCCGGGTCGCGGCAGCAGCTCGTCGGCGAACTCGTGCATGAGGCACGCCGGTGAGCTCGGCTCGTTGCGTTCGTCGTGCTCGCCCATTTCGAATCCTTCGCGAGCACGGTAGCACGGCGCCGCGGAACGAGTCAGGTCGCATGCTCCCGGTGCCTCCGCGCCGAGACTCGGCGCTGCGCGGACGCGGCCGTCCGGAGTAAACTGGCCGCGGCTCAAGTCGGGCCGGGGGATTCACTATGCGCGCGAACCGCGTGCTTGCGGCCGCCGTCCTCAACGTGTCGTTGGCCGTCGCACCCGCGGCGGCGCAGCACGCCACGGCGTTCGACATCGAGGACGGCAAGCGCGTCTACCAGGCGTCGTGCGCCAATTGCCACGGGCCGGACGGCAACCTGATCGCCGGCATCGACTTCGGGCGCGGCGTGTACCGGCGCGCGTTCGCCGACGATGAGCTCGCCGCGCTGATCGTCGCCGGCATTCCGAGCACGCCGATGCCGCCGAATCCGACGATGAGCCGCGATCAGGCTCTGCGCGTCGTCGACTACCTGCGTTCGATGGGCGAGGGAAGGGAGACGGCGGCCGACGGTGACGCGCGCCGCGGCCGCACGCTTTTCGAAGGCAAGGGCGAGTGCCGCGATTGCCACGCCGTGCGTGGCGAAGGCGCGCGCGTGGGCCCCGACCTCACGCGCATCGGCCTCGTGCGCCGCGCCGGCGAGCTCGAGCGCTCGCTGCTCGAGCCCAAAGCCGAGGTCCAGCCCGAGAACCGGTTCTATAAGGTGTTGCCGAAGAGCGGTGAGTCCGTCGTCGGGCGCCTGTTGAATCGCGACACCTACACGGTGCAGCTCATCGATCTCGACGAGCGGCTGCGCTCGTTCCGGATTGCTGATCTCCGCGAGCACGGCTTCGACGTCACGCCGATGCCGCCGGCGCGCGACAAGCTTTCGACGCAGGAGATTGCCGACGTCGTCAGCTATCTGTCGTCGCTGCGCGGCGAGGCGGCCCCTTGAAGAACGAAACAACGAGGCATCGCATGAGAACGATCGTCAGTGGCCTAGGCCTCGCAGCCCTCGCCGCAAGCTTGCCGCTCGAGGCGCAAGTCACGTTCGATCGCATCGTGAACGCCGAGCGCGAGCCGCAGAACTGGCTGAGCTACTCGGGCACCGTCGACAATCAACGCTACAGCCGGCTCGACGAGATCGATACGCGGACCGTCGGCGGGCTCGAGCTGCAATGGGTCTGGCAAGCGCGCTCGCTCGAGAAGTTCGAGGCGACGGCGCTCGTCGTCGACGGCGTTCTCTACACGGTGCAGGCGCCGAACGACGTCGTCGCGCTCGACGCCGCGACGGGCCGCATGTTCTGGACCTACCACCACGAGCCCGCGCCCGAGGCGCGCGCGTGCTGCGGCCGCGTCAACCGCGGCCTCGCGATTCTCGGCGACACCTTGTATATGGGCACGATCGACGCGCACCTGCTCGCGATCGATGCCAAGAGCGGCAAGCTGCTCTGGGACAGCGTCGTCGCCGATGCGACGCAGAACTACTCGATCACGATGTCGCCGAACGTCTTCAAGGACAAAGTCATCGTCGGCACGGCCGGCGGCGACATGGGCATCCGCGGCTACATCTCGGCGTTCGACGCGAAGACCGGCAAGGAGGTGTGGCGCTTCTACACGATCCCGGCGCCCGGCGAGCCCGGCAACGACAGCTGGTCGGGCGACTCGTGGCGCACGGGCGGCGCGGCGGTGTGGAACGCGGCGGCCTACGATCCCGAGACGAATCTCGCGTTCTGGGGCACGGGCAACCCCGCGCCTGATTGGGACGGCAGCGTGCGGCTCGGCGACAACCTCTACAGCAACTGCGTCGTTGCGCTCGACGTCGATACCGGCGAGCTGAAGTGGTACTACCAATTCACGCCGCACGACGAGCTCGACTACGACTCGACGCAAGTGCCCGTGCTCGCCGACATCGATTGGCGCGGCACGCCGCGCAAGGTCATGCTCTGGGCGAACCGCAACGGCATCCTGTACATGCTCGATCGCGTGACGGGCGAGTTCCTCACCGGCAAGCCGTACGTCGTCCACAACTGGTTCGGCGGCTTCGACGCGAAGGGTCGCTTGCAACGCAAGCCCGGCATGGACATCGACAAGGAGCCGAAGCTGTTCCAGCCGCACGTGCACGGCGCGATCAACTGGGCGCCGACGTCGTTCAGCCCGCGCACCGGTCTCTACTACGTCTCGCACTGGGAGAACTCGGGCATAATTGCGAGGGAAGGCCTGTTCCCGCAGCCGGTCGGCATCAACCGCCGCCAGACGGCGATGGGGCAGGTCAATCTCGAGCCGTTCTTCAACAACGACGACGAGGCGTACGGCGTCATCCGCGCGTACGACCCGAACACGCTCGACGCGAAGTGGGAGCACCGCATGGCCGACATCACGTGGGCCGGCGTGCTGTCGACGGCCGGCGACCTCGTGTTCGGCGGCGGCCGCGAAGGCTACTTCCTGGCGCTCGACGCGAAGTACCGGCGAGCTCCTGTGGCGCGAGTCGCTCGGCGGGCAGATCAACGCCGCGCCGATGAGCTACGCCGTGAACGGCCGGCAGCACGTTGCGATCGCGGCGGGCAGCGCGTTGTTCTCGTTCGCGCTGCCGGCTGACTGAGCTCGGCACGGGTTCACGGTTTCCGGGAGTCTGCGTGGCGTCCAGCGATGTCCTCGAGCTAGCGATCGACGAGCTCCAGCCGGGGCGCTATCAACCGCGCCTGCAGCTGCGCGAAGTAAGCCTCGCCGAGCTCGCCGAGTCGATCCGCGAGCAAGGCGTCTTGCAGCCGCTGATCGTCAGGGCGGTGGCTACGGCGCAAGCAGGCGGTGACGCCAAGGCCTACGAGATCGTGGCCGGCGAGCGCCGCTGGCGTGCCGCGCGGCTCGCGGGGCTCGCGACGGTGCCCGTGCTCGTTCGCGAGCTGACCGATCAGTCCGCCGCTTGCCGTCGCGCTGATCGAGAACCTCCAGCGCGAGGACCTGAACCCCATCGATCAGGCGCGCTCGATGTCGCGGCTCATCGAGGAGTTCGACTTGACGCACGAGGAGATCGCGAAAGCGCTTGGCCGCTCGCGCGTATCCGTGACGAATTTCTTGCGGCTGCTCGAGCTTTCAGACGGACGTCAAGGACGCGCTGATGGACGGCGTGCTCGACATGGGCCACGCGCGAGCGCTGCTGCCGCTCGACGCGGAGCGGCAAGTGCGGCTAGCACGCAAGGCTGTGCGCCTCGGTTGGTCGGTGCGAAAAGTCGAGCAGACGGTGCAAGGCGCTGGTCGAAGCTCCGCCGAGCGGCCAGAAACGGAAGACAGCGATCGACATTCAGACGCGCTGGCTCGAGCGGCAGCTCGCGCGCGAGCTCGGCGAGAAAGTCTCGATCCGCCCCGGCGCGAAGGGCGACTACGTGTTGCAGCTCGGGTTCGCCGATCTCGCGAACCTCGAGACGAGCCTGCAGAAGCTCCAGGACTTGGTGCGGCAAATTCGCACGGCAGCCGGGCCGCGTGCGCGCAACGCCGGCCGCGACCCGAAAGCACGAGGCGGCGAGTCTTAGGACTTCGCGGCGCCACGGTCAGCCGTCGTTCAAGAAATACTCGTCGCGCGGATGCAGGTCGCGGTTGAGCTCCGTTTCCGGTGTTGGTGCTCGCGGCTCGCCGCGGCGCACGTGAGTGAGCGCGGCGTGCTCGAAGAACCGCTCGAGCGACGCTCGCTGCTCCGGCGAGAGTGTGCCATTTGGCAGCGCGCGAAAACGCGCGAGGGCGTCGGCGAGATCGGCCGGCAGCAGCTCGTTGCTCGCGACGAGGAACGTTGCGGGCCCGGGCCCGACGACCGTCGCAACGTGTGGGAAGACTTCCGCGACGCTCGCGAGCACGCGTTTCGTCGGCACCCACTGCGCGAACAATCCGCCGGGCGCCAAGCGAGAAGCGACGAGCTCGTAGAACTCGACGGAGTAGACGTTGCCGCTGTAGCCGCTCTGCGGACGCAGCGCGTCGACGGTGATGACGTCGTATGGTTGCTCGGCCGCGAGCAGTCGCTTGCGGCCGTCGCCGGCGCGCAAGTCGAGTCGCGGATCCTCGAGCAGCCGCCGGCTCTCGTGCGCGCCGCGTTCGCCGAGCTCGGCGAGCAACTCGCCGAAGCCCGCGCAGATCTCGACGGTCTCGACGCTGCGCATGCGCGGGTCGAGCAGCATGCCGTACGGCGTCGCGCCGATGCCGAGACCGACGGCGAGCGCGCGTTCCGGCTGCGGATGCAGCAGTGTCGGGAGCAGGCCGATCAGCAAATGGAAGTCATCGTACGGATAACCGTTCTGCGCGGCCGCGTTCAGATGCAGCATCTGCGCGCCGCCGCCGTGGTCGACAAGCGCGTTGACGCAGCTTCGCTCCTCGACGAGCGCGAAACGCTCGGGCGCCGCACCGTGCAGGAAGCCCCAGAGCCGCTCGTTCGAGGGGAAGACAGCCACCAGAGTGATGCCTGAGGCGAGCGCCGCCAGGGCACGCGGCACGCGGGCGCGCGTTCCGCGCAGCGCTGCGGGGACGCCGAGCGCCATCAGCAACGCCGCGAGCAGCGCGAGCGTGCCCGCGGTGCCGAGCGCGTCGAGCAGCACGAATCCCGCGATGAGGCTGCCTGCGACGTTGCCCAGGATGTTGCACGCCATCAGCGCTCCCGTGTGGCGGCCGAGCGTGCTGTCGCGGCGCAGCACGAGCGCCGCGATGAACGGGTAGGCGTAGCCCATGAGGAAGACGGGCGCGCCCATCACGAGCGCCGGGGCGAGCAAGTGCGCGAACACGGCCGCCATCGTCGACCGCAGGTCCGTGACGCTCTCGAAGCCGTAGATGAAGCCCTCGCCCGCGAAGTACCGTTCGAGCGACTGCCGCAGCCCGAACAACGGCGGCGCGTTCAAGAGCGCGAGCACGCCGAGCAGGCTCGCTGCGCCGATCCAGAACTGGATCCAGAGGAACGCCGTGTCGGGCCGCGCGGAACGGCGCGCTCGCTCGCCGGCCATCGCGGCTCCGGCGCCGAAGAGGGCGAGATACAGCGTCAGCACGTGCGCGAACGTGTAGGAGTTCGAGCGCATGATGCCGTCGACGAGCCGGAAGTAGACGACCTCGAGTGCGAGCGCGGCGGCGCCCGTTGCCGCGTAGAGCGCGAGCCACGGCCAGACGGCGCACCGACCGCGGAAGTCGGCGGCGCGGGCCGAGGCCGCAGGCTGTACGCCGCCGTCGCCGCTGTCGCCCGGCGCCGTGCGCCACCAGCGGAGCACCGCGGCGGCCGCGAGGAGGTTCAAGCTGCTCGCGAGCTGAACGGTCCCGTCGAAGCCGAGATTGCCGAGCAGGAGCCAGCCGCCGACGGCGGCGCCGGCCGCGGCGCCGAGCGTGTTCGCTGCGTAGAGCCGGCTCACGACGGGTGCCGCTTCGCCGACGTCGCGCACGACGCCGCGCGACAGCAACGGCAGCGACAGGCCCATCAGCGTCGTCGGCACGACGAGCAGCACGAAATGGAATGCGAACGCGGCCGGCAGCGACTGAACGTGCGCGGCGAGCATGCGATAGCCGTCGTAGAAGATCGCGATCGAGGCCCAACCGAACAGGCCAATACCAACGTTCGCGACGGCGAACGCAAGGATCGAGCGCCGCGCGCCCAAGCGATCCGCGAGCGCCCCGCCGAGCAGGTTCCCTAACCCCAAGCCGGCCATGAACGCCGCGACGACGGTCGCCGACGAGAACAAGTCGACCCCGCCGTGAATCGAGATCACGCGCTGCCAGACGACTTGCAGGCATAGCGCGGAGAACCCCGTCAGCGCGAACAGCGCGAGGACGAGCTGCCGACGCGGGGCGTCGCCAGGGGCGGTCAAGCGAGGGCTGCGATCGGCGACCATGGACCGATAGAAGCGAATCTCATCCCACCGAGAATAGTAGCCGACGGCCCGAACATTGCGCAGAATGGCGCGCTCCCCGTCCGTTCACCCAAGTACGCTCGATGACCACGATCCGTCACTTCCGCCAAGTCGTGCTGTGGCCGCTCCAGCTGATGCCGATCAAGCCCGGCGTCCCAGTGCAGCGCCACTGGGAGGCGCTCCAAGAGGCGGAGCCCGGCAATCCCTGGCGCGAGCTGCGCGACGAGCTCAACGTCGAATCGCGCGAGATCCGCGAGCGCTACTACAAGGAGTTCGTGACCTTCCTGCCGTACGTGCAGCGCTTCATCTATGGCTCGATGGCCGGCCAAGAAGCCGCGAGCCGCGCGGGTGAGCGGAGCTTGCGCGTGTTCCAGCGCCAGGACGTGCTTCGCGTCCGCGTCACGTTCGAGGACGGCGTCGCGCTCGTGTTCGACGTCGACGAGGTCGCCCTGTACTTCTTCTTGGATGCCGACGTCGCGATTCTCGCCGTCGAGCTCGGGGCGAACGACATTCCGCTCGAGCGTGCCCAGGACATGGTATTTCGCTTCGGCCGCGCGTATCCGGCTTGGTGGACGATGTCGGGTGCAGGCGGCAACTGCCCGCAACGCGTGGAATGGCTCGATGCGGCCGGGAACGTGCTCGCCGTGTCGGACTACGAGCAAAAGCAGTATTACTTGAGCCACGTGGCCAAGTACCGCACTCCCTTTCTCGCGTCGCATTGGCAATTTCTCGTCAAGCCGCTCGGTCTGGAGTACCCCGGCCAATCGGCCGCGCTGCGTTATCGGCAGATCGAGCATTACCGCATGCCGATGATGGTCTATCTCGCGCTCGAGGATCCCACGGAGCTATCGCGCTCGGACTTCGTGCGGCTCGGCCTGCTGACGCGTCCCGGGCCGCGCGACTCGCTGCCGTACTCGGAGCGCTCGCTCGCGGAGTTCGAGGCGGAGTTCTGCGACGATCGGTTCTGGGCTCGCGAGGGCGAGCACTTCTCCGGCGACGCGCGCCTGATCTGCACGGGGGGGCTGCTGGCCGTCGTGGGCCGGCATGGCGACGTTTTCTTCGACGGCCGCGAGACGGGTATGCTCGGGCAATTCAAGCACCAGTACTTCTTGCTGTTCTTGATCGCGCACTTCCACAAGGCTGCACTGCTCTCGATGTCGGACGAGCTCGCCGTCGCCATGAACCGCCTCGAAGTCGGCGACACGGAGTCGGTGCGGCAATTCAAGCGCACGATTCGCCAATCGATGGAGGTGTTCCTGCGCTTCACGCACCGTTACTGGTTTCACGAAATCTCGAGCCAGGAGCTCGCGCGCTCGATCTTCAGCCGCCTGACGCGGCACCTCGGCAACGATGCGTTCTACGACGAGGTGCGCAGCGAGGTCGCCGACATGAACGAGTACTTGGACACCGACAGTGTGCGGCGCCAAGCGAACACGATCTTGCGTCTCACGGTCGTGACCGTGGCCGGCCTGATCGGCACCGTCGCGACGGGCTTTCTCGGCATGAACCTGCTCGCCGAAGCCGAAGAGCCGTTTTGGTGGCGGGCCGTGCTGTTCGTGCTGATCCTCGGCGTGACGGGCGGGATCACGATCTACACGGTCGTAAAGTCCAAGGTGCTCGCCGATTTCCTCGACGCGCTATCCGACGAGCGCGTGACCTGGCCCGACAAATGGCGCGTGCTCAAGGGCCTGCGACGCACGTGAGCCGCTGAGGTGCACGGACGCGCCGATGGCCAATCCTTCCGGAGCACCATGTACCGCAGTCCGCATCCGCCGCTGAAGATTCCGGCGCTGCCCGTCGCAGACTTCGTCTTGGCCGGCGCCGCCGCGAGGGGCGAGCGCTTGGCGCTGGTCTGCGCCGTCACGGGCCGCAAGATCTCGTATGCAGCGCTCGGCGGCCTCGTCGATCGGACGGCGGCCGGGCTGGCCGCGCTCGGCGTAGGGAAGGGCGACGTCTGCGCGATCTTCGCTGCGAACTCTCCCGAGTATGTGATCGCCGTGCTGGCGATCGCGCGCTTGGGTGCCGTCGTCACGACCGCGAGCCCGATGTACACGAAGGACGACCTCGCGAAACAGCTGAAGGACTCGGCCGCGCGCGTGCTGCTCACGTCGACGGCGCTGGCCCCGGCTTGGCTTCAGGCGATCGCCGGCACGGCCGTCGCGCACGTCGTGACATTCGACGCGCCCGGCGGCGGGGCTGCGCAGAGTGCCGTGTCGCTCGTGGCGTTCGAGACACTGGCCGCGACGCGCGGTGCTCCGCCGCGGGTCTCGATCGCGCCAGACGACCTCGTCGCGTTGCCGTACTCGAGCGGCACGACGGGGCTGCCGAAAGGCGTGATGCTGACGCACGGCAACCTCGTTGCGAACATCCTCCAGGTCAACGGCCATGGCCACTACATCGACGGAGAGGACACGACGATCGCGTTCCTGCCGTTTTTTCATATCTATGGCCTCACCGTCATCGTGCTTATGGGCATCTGGGCGGGTGCGACACTCGTCGTCATGCCGAAGTTCGAGCTCGGGGCGTATCTCGATCTCGTGGCGCGTCATCGCGCAACGATGCTGCACGTCGTGCCGCCCGTCGTCGTCGCATTCGCGAAGCATCCTGCCGTGGAGGGGCGCGACTTCTCGTTCCTGCGCAAGCTGTTCTCAGGCGCCGCGCCGCTCGGCGGGGACGTCATCGAGCAGTGCACGCGGCGCATCGGCTGCCTGCTGCAGCAGGGCTACGGCATGACGGAAGCGAGCCCGGCGACGCACATCACCACGGAAGACGTCGCCAGGGCGAAGCCGGGATCGATCGGCAAGCCTGTCGCGAACACGGAGTGCCGCGTCGTCGACGCGGAGACCGGCCGCGACGTCGCGCCGGGCACGGACGGCGAGCTCTGGGTTCGCGGCCCGCAAGTCATGCGCGGGTACTTCAATCGACCCGACGAGACGCGCGCCACGCTCGACGCCGACGGCTGGCTGCACACGGGCGACATCGGCCACGCGGACGCGGACGGCGATTTCTACGTCGTCGACCGGTTGAAGGAGCTCATCAAGTACAAGGGCATGCAGGTTCCGCCCGCGGAGCTCGAGGCGGTCTTGCTGTCGCACCCGGCCGTGGCGGACGCGGGCGTCGTCGCTTACCCGGACGCCGAAGCAGGCGAGATCCCGCGCGCGTTCGTGGTGCTAAAAGGTGCCGCGACCGCAGAAGAGCTGATGGCGCACGTCGCCGCGCGCGTCGCGTCGTACAAGAAGGTGCGGCGCATCGATTTCATCGACGCGATCCCGAAATCGCCGTCCGGGAAAATCCTGCGGCGGTTGCTCAAGGATCGCGCGTCGTAACCGTGCCTGCGAAGTCCCGTGCGGACGAGAGCGCGGTAGTAATGAGCCGGATTATGAAAGATCGCGACATGCGTCCGCGCTGCGCGACGTAAGAGCGAGACTTGCGTCCTTCCGCGACGCGGGATCGAGCGCAAGAATTTCGCGACACAATTTCCGAGGGAAGCGCCATGAAGTGGAATTGGGCTATCGGTGCCGCCGTTGTGGGTGGCGCCTATCTGTTCAACTCGGCCATGGAGGCGGATCGCGACGAGAGCGGCGCTATCGTCGCGGAGGGAAGCCTGGACGCTTTTCACATGCGTGTGGGCGACTGCTTCGACGATGGCAGCGCGTTCGCCAGCGACAACCCTGAAATCGGCAGCGTGCCCGGCGTTCCGTGCTCCAAGCCTCACGACAATGAGGTGTACGCCGTATTCGACGTCAGCGCGGCGAGCTTCCCCGGCGACCAGATGCCCGCCATGGCGCAAGACGCTTGCATGGAGCGCTTCGAGGCGTTTGTCGGCCTGGACTACGAATCGTCGTCGCTGGACATTGCCAGCTTGTACCCATCGCGTGACAGCTGGCACCAACAGAACGACCGTGAAGTCATCTGTGCGGTGTACGACATCGACGCGAAGAAGCTCACCGGCAGCATGAAGGGCCTGCGCCTGTAGTAAGCACCGTCCGATTATTCGGGCTTCTTGCCCGCTGCATCGGCGGCGGCTTTGAGGTCTTTGGCTTCTTCGTCTGTGATTGGCTCGAACGGTCCGAGCCTACAAGTGCTCTGCTCCCTCGTCGTCACCAGGTCGTCCTCACACAGCCGAGGAAGGCGAGAGGCCGTGACTGGATACTGGATCGGGTTGTTGGCCCGATCGATGTTTGGGCACTCCTGGTGCAGCTTATTGCGGTACATCCGGCCGTTGGACATGCGGAATACGAGGGTCTGAGTGTCGATGACGTCCATTCGCTGGACCCGCGATATCGTTATGCACGTCACCGGGGTGCGATCGAGCACTTCCTCATCTTGAGCGTGAGTGTTAGGCGCGGCTAGCGATAACGCCGCGATCGCCAATAGTTGCAGCCGGTTGCGTGAAGTCATGGCCGGCTCCGCCGGTGGCGACGTCTCCGTATTCTTATAGCATGCGGTTGCGATGGACGTCCCGGCGCGCGCGGGTTATTTTACCTCCGTTGAGAGGGGGGGAATGACCATGCGCCCGACTCATTCGCGATTGCGCAATGCGCTGTTCGGTGCGGGAACCGTGCTCGCGGCGACCACTGCCGCGGCTCAGATCAACGACCGCATCCGCGGCACCGCGAGCGAAGCCAACCACTTCATCGAGACCCCGCGCGGCTGGCAGCATCCGAAGACCGCGTGGGGCGAGCCCGACATTCAGGCGCAGCTCAATATGATGCAGGCGGCCGGCGTGCCGCTCGAGCGCTGCGCCAGCAGCTACCGCGCCGCGCTTCCGCCGGGCGCCGCTCCGCCCCCCGGGCCCGCGGGCGGCGTCGGAGCGCCGGCCCCGGCGTGCGACATGAACAAAAAATGGCTCACGGAAGAGGAGTACGCGCAGCGCATGGAGGCGCTCCGCACTCGCGTCGACGCGAGCCGGCAGTTTGCGGAGCAGGGCAACTTGGGCCGCGCGATGATGACGGGGTTGACCGATCCGAACATTCCGCAACGGCAGACGAATCTCATCGTGAGTCCCGCGAATGGGTTGCTGCCGCCGCTGACGCCCGAAGGCAAGCGCCGCGCGCTGCTCGCAAAGAGCGACTGGGCGCTGCCCGGCGAGACGATCGCGTTCGACGGCCCTGCGGATTTCGATAGCTGGGACCGCTGCATCACGCGCGGCATGCCGTCGTCGATGATGCCGTACCGCTACAACGGCGGCTTTGCGATCCGCCAGGGGCCGGGCTATGTGACGTTCGATCTCGAGATGATCCACGAGTCGCGCGTCATTCCGACGGATGGTCGCGCGCCACTGGCGTCCGAGATCAAGCAATGGCTGGGCGAATCGCGCGGTCACTGGGAAGGCAACACGCTCGTCGTCGTCACGACGAACTACCAGGAAGGCCCGCCGCTGATCAACTTGGCCGTCGTCGGCTCGCCGCCGGGCAACCGCTTCCCGCACAGCGATCAGATGAAGACGACGGAGCGCATCGTGCGTCTCAACGACGACACGTGGCTCTACGAGATCACGACGGAGGATCCGGTCATCCTCACGGGCCCGTTCACCGTGCGCTATCCGATGCGCAACGACGCGAGCTACTTCACGCCCGAGTATGCGTGCCACGAGGACAACACGATCGTCCGTAACTACACGAACACGAGCCGCCACGAGCGTGCGAACCCGACGCCGGAGCCGCCGCAGCCGCCCGTGCAAGTTGGGCCGGGCGTCGCCGACGCGCTCGCGGGCCGCTGGGTCGGCCGGCCGCGCATCGCGACGATCGACGTCGACATCGAGCTCGAGTTCACGAAGAACGCGGACGGCACCGTCAACGGCAAGCTGATCGGCACGAACTTAGGCTCCATCGACCGAACGCTGCGCGGCTTCACGATCGCGGATCGAACCGTGTTTTTCACGCTGCCGAACGTCGATCCGTGGCGGTTCTCCGGCGATATGGGAGACGGCACGATCACGGGCGTGGTCGCGAGCGCGCAGGGTGGCGTGCCCGTCACGTTCCGCAAGCAGGCGAGCCGCCCTCGCTAGCATGGCATTTCGACTGACTGATCTCGTTGGGGGGCTCCTGCTCGGCGCGATTGCGTCGCCGGCGTTGGCGTGCGACTTGCCGAAGCTGCCGGTCATACCGGCGGCGGCTGACATCGGCGATCAAGCGCCGGCCGTGAGTGCGGCGACGAGCGCCTACTTCGAAGGCATGAGGGCCTATGCCGCCTGCCTCGCAGGCGAGCTGACGGCCGCGGGCGGCGATGCGGCACCGCCGTCCGTCAAGGCTGCGCTGCTAGCGCGCAGCACTGCTGCCGTCGCCGAGGCACAGGCGATACAGAAACTATTCCAGGAGCGCGTCGCGGCCGGCCAGACGGCAACTCCGGGAAGCGAAGCCGCGCTGCGCACGCTCATCGAGGGCCTTGCAGGCGGAATGCCGGACTACGACTCGATGACGCCCGAGATGGCGCGCACTACGCGGCAGCAACTCGCCTTTCTGCAACCTCAGGTTGCCGCCGGTGGCGCGATCCGCAGTATCGAGTTCGGCGGGATCGATCCTCAAGGCCACAATATTTTCGTTGTCCACCACGAAAACGGCACGACGAACGCGCGTATCGGGCTCGACGGAGACGGCAAGATCGACTTCGCTCAGTTGCGCCCGGCCCCTGTTCCAGGCGCGGCAGGTGAGCCGCGCAGGACGGCTCGAATACCGCCGCGCCACTAGCTCAGGCGCGCTCTCGACGTGTAATCGTCAGGCGGCCTTGGCTAGCCGTGCCTTCGACGCCTCGATTGCCGCAGCGCTGAACGCTGCCTCGTGGCGTATCACGAGCGCTTCGAACGCCAGGTCTTCCAACCCGAGGTCTCGCAACGTGACGGTCCCCGGTGGCTCGTCCGCCGCCCTGCTCACGGCTCGCTGGACGGCCTCGATGATCCCGTAGCGCTTGACGGCTTGCCAATGCGCAGTTGCGCGCGTCTTCTTGCCGTTCCTGCGAGTCAGCAGCGCTTCGTGTGCGTAGACCGCGGCAAGACCTTCCGCCTCGACCGCCGATCCCGTCTCGTGTGTCGATACTTGCAGGTCGATGGCCTTGCGCTGTGCCGCCAGCGCGAGCTCGGGATGATTCCGCGCTCGTGCGTTCTTGGCGAAACTCTCGCATTCAGCCGGCGTTCTCAATCTCTCGACTCGATAGTCCATGGCGTTACCTCGCGCGCGTATGGGGACGGCTAGTGACAAAGGCTATTCATTGAGCAACCACGGCCGCGACCGCTCTGTAGACGGACATCAGCCGCCCATCGAAGTTTGCAAAGTGCAGCCCGTTGATCGCCTTTTGCGCGTCGGCGGCCGTCTGCATTTCCACGAATGCGCCCCGAAGGCGAATGCCGATGCCGGCAGCGCGATCGAGCTTTACCGAGACCACGGTCCCGAAGTTGCCGAACTTCCCTGCGAGCGTTTCCTCTGTCGTCAAGAACGGCAGATTGCTCACGTAAAGGGTCGTGCTCACGTGTGTTCCTTCGGTAGGGATGCGCCAGCGAATCTGGCTACGGTCAGTCTATAGCAAGGGGGGGCGAACGTCGGCCTATCGTGGGAACCGTGACGCAAGCCCAGGCAGAGCCGGTGCAGGTGGCTGCCCAGGCTGGCACGGGCGCCTAACGGACAATGCGCGCGAAAGCCGCGACGACTTCGGGCGGTAGATTCCCGTTGCTCGTGCGACGAAGCCCATCGGTCCGCAGCTCGTACATGGCGGACTCGTGACCCCCGATGCTCACGAGCTGCACGTACTTGTTCCTCCTGAAGAGGACGACGCGGCACGCCCCGGGTTGAACCGTGAAGGCGTTCCGCTCTTTCCCGTGTTTTTCGATGACCGTATCCAGTGCTTCGCGATCCTCGATGAATTCGACCGGCCTTTCCAGGCAGCCCAGATACTCCGCCAGCGCGAGCAGGTTCGGATGAGAGCGCGTGTGCCGTTTGCCGTCGCGAAGCGCGTAAACCTCCGCCGCGCCGTGACTGGGCACGTCGTCCCAGCGAACGTCGTACCCGGCGCGTCTGATCACTCTTTCGATTTCGGTATCGGTCATGTCCTATTTGAGGCGCGGCGCGATCCCGATGCCGAGCATCGGCAGGTACTCGAATCCGTTGCCGCGAGACCACAGCAGCAACGTATCGAGGCGCCAGAATTCCTGCTTGTACGGTAGCGCGGGCAACGCCGTCAGGCCGAGCTGCTCCGCGCGGGTCCGGCAATCGCCTACGCTGCGCATCCCAAGCAACTCCGGTGTCACCACCATCTGCCGGCTTTGCCACTCGGCTGCATGGTGACGAGAATCGATCATGGGATGCGACCTGCGTAGGGAATAGACCCATAAGTCTATGCTTATGTAGCGACACGCGCGCTCATTTCGTGCCGGCGGAGCTCTTGGACATAAGGAGCGCGGGGCAACGCGCGACGTGCCCGGCCGTCGCGAGAGAGCTCAGTTGATCTGGTAGATGCGCACCTTTTGGTTCGTGGTCTCGATCTCGGTGACGGCCGCTGCCTCCATGTTCACCATGACCACGAGCTCGGCGGGCGGCGCCGAGCGGCCGAGCAAGCGATCGAACTCGGGCGCGTCGTAGACGTCGACGGCCGGTGGCGCGTCGGCGACGAGCACTGGCGGCGCGTCGTGCGGCTGCCGCAGCAAGAGTACGGCCGTGACGAGCGCGACGCCTGCGATTGCGGCGGCGATTGCGAGCACGCGCGCGCGCGGCGAAGGGGGCCGTGCAGCGGCAAGCTGGTCGAGTCGCCGTGCGAATCGCTCGGCGCCGCCGGGCGGCGGTTCGAGCTGTTTGAATAGCGCGTCAGTATTCATGCGTAACCACTCCTTGCACGTCGAGCCGCTCGCGCAGCAGCGCGAGCGCGCGCGTCCTGCGCGAGCCGACGGTGCCTTCGGCGATGCCGAGCGCCGTTGCGATCTCAGGATACGTCATGCCGGCGAGCTCCGTCAGCAACAAGACGTCGCGCATCACCGTAGGAAGCGCGTCCAGCGCTTCTCGCAGCGGCTTCGACAGCGCGTCCGTCGAGACGCCCTCATCGGCGACGTCGTCGAGTGCGGCGACGCCAACCAGGCGCCACAGGCGTACGCTGCGACGGCGGTTGCTCGCGAGATTCAACGCCGTGCGATAGAGCAGCGCCTTGAACCCGTCGGCACGAATGTCTTCCTTGCGCCGCCAGCAACGCAGGAATGCGTCCTGCACGACGTCCTGGCTTTCGGCGGCGTCCCACAGCACGCGATAGACGACGTTGTATAGGGGTTTTTCCAAACCCCTGTACACCTCGATCCACTGCTTCTTGTCGACGCTCGTCATCGAGCTGTCCGACGACAACCGCGCCTACTCTTCCCAGTGGACGATGTAGAAGAGCGGGCCGGCGATCACGGGGCCGGGGCCGGGTTCGATGGCGCCGCTTTGAAAATAGCTCTCGCCGAGCACGACGAACTCGCCGCGCCGCAGGGTCGCGCGTAGGTCGAGCTCGCCGCCATTGAAGGTCCCTATCGGCGGCGGCGCGATTCCGATCAACGACATTGAAATCTGCGCATTGAGCGTGTCGCCTTGGACGTGCGCGGTTTGCTCGATGCTCAGCGTCGCCCCCTCGATCTCACCGTGCTGACCGGAGTTAGTCGCGACGGCGGCCGAGCCGATGACGCGGAACGCGAGGTCGCCGTGGAGGCGCCTGAGCTCACCCAAGACGTCATTGAGCACGGCTGGCGGAGGCGAGCCGATGGCGTCCGCGTTGTCTCTCGCGCGCAGCCCGAGTACGCCCCAATAGCGCAACGCCACACGCGGCGCTGCCGGGGCGGACCGCGCGCGAATCGCGTCCAGCACCTGCTCGACCTGCTGGAGCGTCTCGGGCTGGGCGTTGACGAGAATTTGGCCCGAGGGCAACAGTTGGACGCGTCCGTAGGAAGCCCCGTCGATGACGCCCGGGGCGGACGAGTTGAGAATGTTGTTGAGCGCCGAAAAGATCTCCTCTTGATACTCCGGAGCGACGTCATACGTCTTGAGGTCCGCCCAAGCAGTACCCGAGAGCAGCAGAAGGGCGACGGCAAGCAGTCGAAAACGAGTCATCTGAGTCTCCTCGCGTGTGGCTACCTATATATACACGCGAGCCGCTCTTTCCCTTCCCACGGGGTCGAGCAAGTACGAAAGGGCGTCCGCGCAGCGTTCGGTGACCTTCAGCGTGAGCAGATCGTCGGCGCGCGTCGTGCCGAGATTGACGGCGGCGATCGGCTTGCCGGCGTCGGCCATCGCCCTCGCGAAGCGATAGCCCGAGTAGACCATCAGCGACGAGCCGACGACGAGCATGCGCGTCCGCCTGCGTCGAGCGCCGTCGAACGCGCGCTGCACGCGTTCGGCCGGCACGCGCTCGCCGAAGAACACGACGTCGGGCTTCAGCAACCCGCCGCACGCGTCGCAGTCGGGCACGTCGAACGTCGCGAAGTCGACGCCGTCGAGCTCGGCGTCGCCGTCCGGCGCTTCGAGCGCGTCGAGCGCCGCGAACTCCGGGTTGCGCTCGACGAGCTCGGCTTGTACTTGCTCGCGCGGCACGCGCCGCTCGCAGCTCAAGCAGCGCACGACGTCGACGCGGCCGTGCAGGTCGATGACGTTGCGGCTGCCGGCGGCCTGGTGCAGGCCGTCGACATTCTGCGTGACGAGCTGCACGACGCGGCCCTGCGACTCGAGCACGGCGAGCGCGCGATGCGCATCGTTCGGCCGCGCGGCGCGCATGCGCCTCCAGCCGATCGAGGCTGCGCGCCCAGTAGCGCTTGCGCGAGTGCTCGTCGCGCTAGAAAGTCCTGCGAGCATGACGGGCCGGCCGCGCTTCCATTCGCCGTCGGCGTCGCGATAGTCGGGGATGCCGGAGTCCGTGCTGCAGCCGGCGCCCGTCAGCACGAACAGCCGCGCGTGACGATCGATGAACTCGCGAAGCGCGCTCGCGGTCATCGGGCGCTATTTGATGCTGAGCTGGTGTAAGCCGCCGAACGTGCCGCGGACGAAGACGTTGAACGCCAAGCACCAGCGTTCCTCGTCGGTGTCATTCGGATCGGCCGAGTGCATGACCGTCGACGGGAACAGGCAGATGTCGTTCACCTTCGGCCTGTAGCTCCAGCTCTTGCAGTTGTAGATGTTGAAGGTGTCGACGTCGAAATCGAGCGCCGGCGGAAACGGAATCGAGGCTGTAGATGTCGCGGTGGAAGACAAGGTCGCCGCTCGTCTCCGTTGACTTGCAGGTACAACACGCCGGAGATCAGCGAGTTGCCGTGGATATGCTGGCCGGCCGCTTGCCCGCGCCGGTGGACGTTGATCCACGAGTTCGTGACGTAGAACTCGACGTTGCGGCTGACGCCGCACACGCCGTGCGCATAGACGTCGACTTCCTTCATGACGACGTCGTGCACGCCCTTTAGCTCGGGCCGGTGCAGCACGTTCTTGTCCACCGACGTTCGGAAGTTGTAGACGCCGCCGGTTTCTGCCGCCGTCGAGTACTCGAGCGAGCGCAGGTCCGGCCGCGGGAAGTCGCCGACGTTGTTGACGTAGAGCGGCGTCGAGAACAGCGCGAAGATGCGCTGTGCCGTCATATGGTTTTCCCCGACAGGAACGCGCGCAGCTCGGCGGCCGTCTCCGTCGGGTGCGACTCTTGAAAGGAATGACCGCCCGGCATCTGTTTTCCGGTGACGCGCGCCGCGCGCTCGCCCCAGATCGCGAGCGCGTCGTAACGCCGTGCGACGGAGCCGCGCTCGCCCCACAGCACGAGCAGCGGGCACTGGACCTTCGTGCCGAGATCGGCGCCGTCGTGCTCGAAGTCGATGGATGCCCCGGCGCGATAGTCCTCGCACATCGCGTGCAGCGTGCCGGGAATCCGGAACACGCGCCGGTACTCGGCGCCGAGCGCCTGGTCCTCGCGCCCGACGAAGAGCTCGAGGCTGTTCAGGATGACGGTCTCGGGAAACGGGGCCGGGCGCGCGAAGAAGAACCAGTGGTAGGCGCTCTCGGCGAACGCCTTGTCGACGCGGCTGAATAGATAATGAGTCGGAATTATGTCGAGAACCGCGGCTCGCTCGACTTTCTCCGGATGGTCGAGCGCCATACGGTGTGTGACGCGCGCGCCGCGGTCGTGGCCGAACACGCTGAAGCGCTCGAAGCCGAAGTGCTTCATGACCTCGACCTGATCGAGCGCCATCGTGCGCTTCGAGTAGAGCACGTGCTCGGGGTCGCCCTCGATCTTGCCGCTGTCGCCGTAGCCGCGCAGATCCGTGGCGACGACGGTGTAGTCGCGCGCGAGGTCGCGCGCGACGGCGGCCCACGAGACGCGGCTCTGCGGCGCCCCGTGCAGAAGCAGGACGGGCGGGCCGCTGCCGCTGATCACGGCGTGGATTACAGCGCCCGACGTCTGAACCTTCTCCGTGCGAAAGCCCGTGAAGAACTGCGCATCGACGATGAGCGCTTGCTCCGTCTGTGCGGAGGTAGGCGCGGCAGCCGCTAACGCGACGCCGCCCGCGACGAGTGCCGCGGCGCCTCGCAGCAGGTCGCGTCGATCCATACGCTCCGTGGTCGTGCTCGATTGATCGCCGTACTGACTCATCGCCGGCCGCTCCGCCTCGTGCCCGCTGCCATCCTAGCGCGAACAGTGGACGCGGTTGGAGGCCGGGCGCGTCGCAGGCGTGCGCCTTCACGACCGAGGCCTTCGTTGGTGTATAACGACGCCTTGCCCAACACTCGAGGGTCGTCCGTGACCAGAATCCGAGCTGCCGTCGTCGTTGCAGGGTTGCTGCTACAAGGGTGTGCGCCGTCCGAGCAGGCAGACACCCCGTCTGCGGCGGCAACGGAAGTGCCGCTCGCGCCCATCCGGGTATCGGGCAGCTACTGGATCGAGCTATCGCCGGTGCTGGTGGCGGCGAACAGTTTCTATCCGGAGCAGTTGCCGGTAGGCGAAGGCGGTATCACCCGCATTTCCTCCGGCGAGGCCGACTTGGCGACCAACGCCGAGACGCAGCTGCTGCGGGAGTCGCTCGCGAATCCTGATCTGCGCATCATCATGACGGTGACCGAGAGCTTCTATCGGCTCGTCGCGCGGCGTTCCGCCGGCATCGAAACCTTGGCCGACCTCAAGGGCAAACGCGTCATGCTGCCGCGCAATACCTCGGCGCATTACTTTCTGGTGGCGATGCTGCGCACCGTGGGGTTGACGGAGGAAGAGGTCGAGCTCGTGAACTTGCCCGCGGCGCAGGGCGATCAGACCGGCATGGACCAGATGTCGGATGCACTGGCCCGCGGCGACGTGGACGCAATTTCGATCTGGGAACCGGAACCCGAGGACGCGGTTCATCGGTTGGGCGACGATGCCGTGGTCTTTCAGGACCGCAGCGTGTATCGCGAGGTCTTCAACCTTCATGCCCGAGCACCGGATCTAGCGGACCCGGACAAGCGCCGCTCGATCGTGACTTTCGTGCGTGCCGTCGCCGAGGCAACGGACGCCCTCAAGAACGATGCCGAGGCCCACTGGCCGCACGTGTCGAGCATTACCGGGTTTACGACCGAAGAGATCTCGTGGGGATGGCCGGAGATGCAGTTTCCCGTCCGGATCATTCCGGACATGCTGGACGTGCTCGAGGAGGAGGAAGTCTGGGTCGCCAAGGAACGGAGCCGCGTTCCGCGCAGCCGTGCGGAGCTGGCGGGCCTGATCGACCCCTCGGTGCTCGAGGAAGCGCTTGCCTTGCAGTGAGATTCGCGGCGGACGCGATCAGCTCACTCGATTGCTCTGACGCGATTGGTCGACTCGAGGGGACGCCTTGTTGCCGCACTCGGCGCCCTTCGCCGTGACGTAGCGTTTCACGCGCTTGTCAGCCATGTCGCGAAGGAGATCCATGCGGGAGAGCCGCCGATGACTAGCCGCAACGGCTGCGACAGAACGAAGAACAACCCGCCCCAGAGTGTTGCAGGATGCACGCGCCTTAGCGTGGCGAGGTCGTAGGCGACGAGCGCGATTACAAATAGGTCGATGACGCCGAAGAAGCCGAGCGGCCCCCAGGTCTCGACGACGGGGAGGCGCGCGACGGCCGCCGTCACGATCTCGAGGGTTGCCAGTATCACGAGCCGCTTGTGCGTCGCGGCTTGGCGGCGCTGAAGGACGGCCGCGCCGAAGAGGACCGTGAACACGACCATTCCCAAGAGCGGCACGGCCAGGAACACGAGCGGCGGCACGCCGCGATCGACGGTGATACCGCTGGCGGTGCGCGTCACGGCAACCGCGATTCCCAGCACGGCCATCGAAGTCGCGATCATGCATCCCGCAAGACCGAGACGACGGTGCCAGCTCACGCGGCCGCGCGCAATCAGCGTCGTCTGAACCACGAGCAGCAGCATCCACGCGCTGTAAACGGCACCGTGCAGATGCAGCAGCGGTGAAAGACGGAAGGGTTCGGCGGCGAAGTCGTTGAAGTAATACGTGCGCGAGAAGCCGGCGAGCACGATCAGCGCAAGCACGAACGCGAGGCCGCCGAAAAACACGCGATCATGCGTGCGCGCTTTATCAAACGGCTGTGCTTCGAAGTCGGAGGTAGTGACTACGGCGTTCGTTGGTTGCACGGGGCTCTCCGGTCAATTCGGCGGGCGGAACAACGTGCGCAGATTTTCGATCGACATGTTGTCGATATAGCGCTGCTGCTCCGGCGCCGGCAGCAGCTCGAGCAGGAACTTGTTCTCGAGCCAAAACTCGATGACGTTGAACAATCCGCCGCGGTTGGATACCTGTGCGAGCCAGCACTCGCGCTTTGCGATTGCAAGAACCTCGTCGGCTGAGAGTGCCACGCCGAGAGCGAGATGCGATTCCGAGTGTGCCGACGGCGCCGGATTGGTCCGCACGCTGAATTGGCCGGGAGCGGGCACGTGCTCGCGTCCGCGCGGGTAAACGTCGATCACCGTGCGGCGGTCGTCGTCCAACCACGCCATGAATGCGCCCGGGAAGGGCGGAAACGGCAACACTTGTCCGTGCAACAACTCCGCGATGATCCGCGCGACTCGTTCGGGCTCGTCGGCGGGGATCGACGCGTGGAAGAGCATCGGAGCTACCTCTTCGGGAGCGGCGGTGTGCCTTGCCGAACGGCGTTCAGGAGCAGCTCGAGCGCCATCGACGACGCTTTTCCGGCTTCCTGCCCTGATAGGCCCCAGTAGTCCTTCATGGTTTGCCAGGTCGCGCTCGAAAGGAGCACGTGCACGATAGCGGCGATCCATTTGGCTTGACGCGGCGGCAGTCCTCGCACGGCGTCGGCGATCGCGGCTTCGATGCCTTGCTTGCGCTCGTCGACATTACTGAGGCGAAACTCGCGTCCTTGGCGGCTCGACCACAGCGCGCGCACGAGGCGCTCGTTCTCGGCGAACCCCGGGAACGTCCGCTTGGGCGTGTCGAGCAACTCCTGCTCGGTGTGCGCGAATTCGTACCGAACGCGCTGCTGAAACCACGCGCATAGGTTTTGGACGAGCGCGCTCCTGGTCGGAAAGTGCCGATAGACCGTGCGCTCCTGTACGCCGGCTTCTCTTGCGATCGCGGAGAACGAGAACTCCTCTAGTTCTCTGTCCTCCATTAGGCGACCGGCCGCGTCGAGGATGCGTTGACGCGTCGCCTGCTTCTGTTCGGCCCGTAGTGGGCTGCGGTAAGTAGAGGGCGCCTTTGCTAATTTCATGTCAGTAATACTGACATGAAATGCGGCCACACTGTCAAGCACTCTGTTTGGCTCGCTAACCCTTGATTTCAGCACCGACGATCGACCCATTGGCTGGTCGCGCCGCGCCGGCCTGGTCATCCTTGGCGTGCTGAGAGCCGCTGGCTTCCGAGTAACGCTGCGGTCGCGCCTACTCCTTGCACTCGAACGGCAGCACCTGCTCGCCGGGGCGCCATACCCACGTACGCAAGAATCGCGCGGGCTTTGCGAGCGAGTCCGGGTCCGTGACATCGAGCGTGTAGTCGAGCTGGCTGCCGTCGGCTGCCGGCGTGAAGCGTTCGACGAAGTGGGCTTGGCTGCCAATCGGTACGCCGGCGGCAGTCAGATATGGCGCGCTCACACGAGTCGTCTCGACGACGAGCGCCCCTCCATCCCAACGTCCGACCGAGTAACCGAGGGGCGTGCGCGGCTGCTTGGCGGGGTCGGCGGCGCCGGACATGTGGAACGTGCGGATCATGTCGTACTCTTCCAGCCGCATTTGAATGACGTCGCCGCGGTCGATGAGCTCCATCGGTGGCGGTTGGCTCATCACGCGCGGCATTCCTTTCGGAGTGCAGCCTTCGATCGTCGGGTCGCTCAGGGTATCGACTGCGGCAACCGACTTCTGTGCCGATTCGGTCAGCGCGAGTGGTGCGCTCGGTCTGAATGCCATCGCGGCGTTGCCCTGAACGGCTGCCCACACGCGAAACAGCGAGACCGTGTCGCTGGCGACGCCTTGCGAGTAGAACGACTGCGCGTTCTCGGCGCCGAAGCCCATCGTCTTTTTGCGCCAGCGCGGCTCCGCCGTGCGAAACAGCAGAATCTCCTGACCGTCGGCCGCAAGCATGTTCAGCGCGTAAATGCGTTCGGACGAGCGCTTCGAGGGCCAGCCGGCGAACTTGACTCGGCTTCCTTCGCCGAACGACTCGGGCGGCACCTGCAAGCGTTGCAGCCAGTTCAGGCTCGTGGACTCTAGATTCCACGTGATCGCGCGACCGTTGGCGTCGACACCCTCCACGTAGAAGCGCGCGTGAGGGTTCTGCATCGCCGCCCGCACGAGCGTTCCTTCGATCTCGACCATCCGAGAGTCGTCGTACTCGGCGTACGAGTGGTGCGCATGCGCGTCGAAGCAAACCGCGGCGAGCGCGAGGCCGTAGAACCGGAACGGTCCTGGCGACATAAGACTTCTCCAGATCGGCAGCGCCTACGGTAGCCCTTGAAGTGCCGCGTCGCTAGTCTCGCCGGGCCGGCATGGTTATCCTTGTGCTCAAGAGTTGGGTTGCGCCGAGGGGCTGACTGATGACGACGAAACGCCGAACCGTTCTCGGGGGCTTGGCAGCGGTAGCGGCTGCGGCCGCAGTGCGAGACCGCGGAGCCATGGCGCAAGCCAAAGTGCCGGTGCTCGGGCTGATCTGGCCGCCACTCAATCGCGGCCTTCCCGAAGAGGGAATCGCTATGTACGGCGACCGTTTGCGGTACGTCTACACGGGCCTCGGCGTCGAGGCGATGACGCCGGAGGGCTTCAACGCCGTCATCGAGCGGATTCCCGCGGCAGCCGAGAAGCTTGCGGCGGCGGGCGCTGAAGCCATCGAGCTCACGGGCACGTCGCTGACCTTCTATCAAGGCGAGGCCTTCAACCAGAAGTTGCGCCAGGCCGTCGTCGACGCGTCCGGCTTGCGTGCGACGACGATGAGCAACGGCGTCATCGAAGGTCTGAAAGAGCTCGGCGCGAAGCGCGTCGCTGTCGCGACGGCCTACAACGACGTCGTCAACGAGCGCTTGCGCGCGTTTCTGATCGAGCACGATCTCGAGCCGATCGTCGTGACGGGCATGGGCCTCGAGGCGATCGGGGCTGTCGACAGCGTCACGCAGAACGACTTGCTCGAGTTCGGCGCACGCGTGCACGCGACGGCGCCCGATGCCGACTCGCTGCTGTTGTCGTGCGGCGGCTTCCGGACGCTCGAGCTGCTCGCGCCGCTCGAGGCGCGCATTGGCGTCCCCGTCATCTCGAGCATGCCGCACGGCTTGTGGGCCGGCGCGCGACTCGTCGGCATGAGCGGGGCAGCCCCCGGTTACGGGACCCTGCTGTCGCGCGGCGCAAAGGAAACGTCGAGCCGCGCATAGACTCACGCTGCGCGTGAGAGCAGCATTGGCGCCAGTGAGTAGCGCGCCGCGAACGTCACCTGCAGTCTTTCGTACCGTTCGCGGCCGGATGCTCGTTTCGATTCTCGCGGTGGCCGTGCCGATCTACGCGGCTGCGATGTACACATCTTATCGTTCGGCGGCCGAGCGGCTCGAGGGCGGCGCCGAGCGCGATGCCGACCAACTCGCCTCGCAGCTCGCGGCCGAGCTCGATGCGGTGATCCGCCCCATCGAGGGCGGCATTCGCACCGTGGCAGCGCAGTTCGAGGAGATCGATCCGCCGCTCGAGCAGTACGAGCCGCACATCCGCGGCATTCTGGCGGCGTGGCCCGAGGTGTATGGCTCGACGATCGCCGTCGAAACGGGCAGCGCACACTCGAGCGCTCGGCCGTTCGCGCCGTACTTTTTTCGCCGCGACGGAGCCATCGCGTTCTCGGATCTCGCACTCGACAGCTATGCGTACCGAAGCCTGCCCTGGTATCGCCGCGCGGCCGATGGGCTCGAGCCCGTATGGTCGCCGCCGTATTTCGACGCCGGCGGCGGCGAGATCTGGATGGTGACGTATTCGGTGCCGTTTTTTCGCCGCCCCGCGGACAGCGAACGCGTGCTCGCCGGCGTCGTCACGGCGGATCTCGATCTGAACTGGGTTCGAGCGGCCGCCGAGAGCGCCCCGTTGGGAGCGATCGGCATGGGTTGGCTCATGTCGCCGCCGGACCCGGAGTCGTTCGTCGCGCCGATCGGCGCTACGACGCAGCGCGCCGCGAGGTTCGACGCATCGATCGACGGTCAAGCGTTTCGCGACATCGGCGAACGAATGCTCGCGAGCAACGTCACGTTCGGGCTCTTGCCCGACGGTGCCGCAGCAGAGCCCGCGTATCTCGCCGTGCGCGCGCTAAAGACACTCGATTGGCGCTTGCTCCTCGTCCTTCCGCGCGCCGAGCTGCTCGCCGAAGCGCGCGCGTTGCTCGAGCGGCAGTTGCTGCTCGGGGTTGCGGGGCTCGTTCTCCTGATCGCCGCGATATCGTTCGTCGCGGCCGGCATCTCGCGCCCCATTCATGCGCTGGCGAGCGCCGTCGACGGAGCTCGCGACGGCGATCTCGATTTTCGATTGCCGGAAGGCCAGCGACACGACGAGGTCGGAGTGCTGACGGAGGCGCTGCGCAGGATGCGCGATTCGCTGCAGCGTCACGTCGCGCTGCGCGCGGAAGATCTTGCGGCGCGAGCGCGGCTCGAGAACGAGCTCAAGATCGCGGCGAGCATCCAGCAGTCGATGTTGCCGCATTGGGCTGTGGACGCGCATCCCGTCGGCGCGCGAGTCGCGGCTACTTTGTTGCCGGCGCGGCAGGTCGGCGGCGACCTCTACGACTACTTCGAGCGCGAGGGCGGCCTGCTGTTTGCCGTAGCGGACGTTTCGGACAAAGGGATTCCCGCGGCGCTCTTCATGGCGAGCGTGTCGGGGCTGTTCAAGGTCTTGGGCTCGGCCGGCGAGCTTCCCGAGCGCGTGCTTACGCGAGTCAACGAGCGCCTCGCCGCGAGCAACGACGCGTGCATGTTCGCGACGATGGGTTGCGGCTTCTTGGATGTCGGCACGGGATTGCTGCGCTACGCGAGCGCCGGTCACGAGCCGCCGCTGCTGCTCGAGGTCGGGGGCAGGGTCGAGCTGCTGATCACGGACAACGGCCCCGCGCTCGCGATCGACACGCCGGCGGTGTATCCGATGACCGAGCGCTACGTGGCGCCGGGCGATACCGTCTTGCTGTTCACGGACGGCGTCACGGAGGCCGCGGCAGCCGACGGCTCCCTGTATGGGATCGAGCGCCTGAGCGCTCTATTGGAAGGCCGCGCAGAGGACGACGGGCCGGAGGCGCTCGTACGCCGCCTCGTGGAGGCCGTCACGGCTCACGCAGCCGACTTCCATGCCACCGATGACTTGACCGTCCTCGCCGTCACGTTCGCGCCGCGCGGCGTGACCGCGAGCCGGCGCGCCGATGGCGAGCACTGGCTCATCGAGCCCGACATTTCGGCGGCCGGAGTCCGCGAGGCGCGGCAACGGCTCCGTGCGATTCTCGCCGCTCGTCGCGTCGCTGCGAGCCGCATCGACGACACCGAGCTGATTGCGGAGGAGTTGCTGACGAATATCGTCCGAGCGGCGGGCGCAGGTGACGCCACGTCGCGCGTGTCGTTGGAGCTCGAGTTGACGCCTGCCGAAATCCTGATGACGATCCGTGACAACGGCCCCGAGTTCGATCCGCTCTCGCGCGCGCCGCCGAACCTCGACGCCGAGCTTGCGGACCGCGACGTCGGCGGCTTGGGCATTCACCTCGTTCGCGAGCTCGCCGAGGATTGCCGCTATGCTCGCGTCGACGACTGTAACGTCCTGACGATCCGCTTGAATCGAATGACCGCTTAGCCGGGAGTACGCTGCATGGCTCTAAAGATCGTCGTGGAGAAGTCGCCAACGCCGACGCTGAAGCTCGTGGGTCGCCTCGACACGGACACGGCCCCGGAGCTCGATAGCGAGTTGAACAAAGTGCTCGCGCAAAAGGGGATCAAGCGCCTCGTCTTCGACCTGAGCGGGCTCGCCTATGTGAGTAGCGCCGGGATTCGCTGCTTCGTTCGCGCTCGGAAAGCCATCGAGCCCGGCGGCGGCACGGTTGCGATCTTGAATCCTCAAGCCGGCGTGCGCAAAGTGCTCGACATCGTGAAGGCGATACCGGCCAAAGGTATCTTCGCGAGCGTGGCCGAGCTCGACGAGTATCTCGACGCGATCCAGCAGCAAGTGCGGGATCAATGAGCGTTTTCACAACCAACCAACAGGGGTTCTCCTCCGTCATGAAACAATCGAAGAATTGGCTCGGCGCGTTGACGATTGCGGCCAGCGTCTGGGTCGGCAGCGCCATTCCGCAGGGCGGCAGCCCGGCGCCCGTGCGGCTCGACCGCGACAAGATCGCAGGCCTGAATCTCACGGCGATCCCCCCCGATGCGTACCAGGAGATCCTGGTCGGCGGCGAGCTCAACATGCGCGTCGCAACGCTGTTCGAAGGCAAGGAGCTGCGCGTCTCGATGTTCGAATCGACGCCGGCGAAGACGGACCACCGCACGCGGCCGACCGACGTCGACGAGTTCGTCTACGTGCTTTCCGGCAAGCTGATCCTCACGGAGCCGAACGGCACGCGCCACGAGTACCTGCCCGGCGATTCGCTCGTGCTGCCGATCGGCTACACCGGCACGTGGGAGATGCAGGGCAACTACCGCGAGCTCGTGGTGCTCGCGCAAAAATAGTCAGGAGAAGAAGATCCAGGCTGCCACGACGAGCGCGACGAGGGCCGCGCTGAACGCGACATCCCCTGCGCGCGACGGTTGCGGTTCGGCACTGTCGCGATAGCGCCGGATCGTCAGCGGCTCGACGCGGGCGGCGTCGGGCGGCCGCGTCAAGAGGCTGACGACCACGAGCACGGCGGCGCAGAGCACGAACAGCAGGATCGCGAAATGCAGGAAGTTGATCGACGCAAGCCGCTCCGCCCAGCCCGATAGCGACTCGCGGTTCAGCTCGAGGACGAGCCTGGCCGAGCCCAGCACGAGCCCCGTCAACAGAGCGGCCAGCGCGCCGCGCGCGTTCGCGCGCGGCCACAGCACGCCGATCAGGAACACGGCCGCGATCGGCGGCGAGATGTAGGCTTGCACGCTTTGCAGATAGACGTAGAGCTGACCGGAGATCACGTCCATCAGCGGGATCCACGCGAGGCCGAACAGCACCATGACGACGGTGGCGGCTTGACCGACTAGCACGAGCCGGCGCTCGGAGTGGTGCGGCGCGAGGCGCTTGTAGACGTCCATCGTTACGAGCGTCGCGCACGAGTTGAACACCGACGACAGCGAGCTCATGAGCGCGGCGAGCAGCCCCGCGACGACGAGGCCTCGCAGGCCCGCCGGCAACAGCGAGCCGATCAGCGTCGGCAACGCGCTATCGGGATCGGCGAGCGCGAGCTGGCCGCGTTGCGCGAGCACGTACGCTATGACACCCGGCACGACGAAAATGAAAAGCGGGAGCAGCTTCAAGGATGCCGCGAAGAACGTCGCGCGCCGCGCCTCGCCAATCGACTTCGCCGCGAGCGTCCGCTGCACGATGTATTGATCCGTGCACCAGTACCACACGGCGAGAATCGGGGCGCCGAACAAGATGCCGGTCCACGGGAAATCGGGGTCCGACGTCGCGCGCCACAGGCTCATGAACTCCGGCGGCGCGGCCGCGCGCAGCTCGCCCCAGCCCGACGGCTTCGAGGCCAACGACGGTGACGACGACGGCGCCGCCGACCATGACGAACATCTGGAACATGTCGGACACGAGCACTGCGCGCATGCCTCCGATCACGGTGTAGACGCCCGTCGCGAGCACGACGATGACGGCGCCCGTCCAAAAGTCGATGCCCATCAGCGCCTCGAACACGATGCCGCCGGCCGCGATCGTCACGGAGATCTTCGTCAGCACGTAACCGACGATCGAGATCGCGGCGAGATAGAAGCGCACGCCCGACGAATACCGCGCCTCGAGGAACTCCGGCATCGTGAACACGCCCGAGCGCAGATAGAAGGGGACGAATAGCCAGCCGAGCAGCAGCAGCGCGAAGACAGCGATCAGCTCGAACTGCGCGGCCGGAAACGCGCCTGAGGCGCCGTTGCCGGCGAGCCCGACGAGGTGCTCGGAGCCGATGTTCGTCGCGAAGATCGAGGCGCCGACGATGAACCAGCCGGCGTTGCGGCCGGCCAGGAAGAACTCGGTCGGGTTCGCGCGGTTCGCTGCGCTATGGCGGAACACGACGGCGTAGAGCACCGCGAAATAGGCGGCGATGACGAGCCAGTCGGCGGTGGTGAGCAGGCTCATCGTTGTTGTTCTTGGCTCGACGGAGTCGCTAGCTCGTCGTATCGTGACCTCGGCGGGTACCGATCGCAACGAGGGGACTCATGCAGCTGCGCAAGCTCGGCGACCTGGACGTGTCGGCCCTCGGGCTCGGCTGCATGGGCCTGAGCTTCGGCTACGGCCCGGCCCTCGACCGCCGCGACAGCATCAAGCTGATCCGCACGGCCGTCGAACGCGGTTTCAGTTTCTTCGACACGGCCGAGGTCTACGGCCCTTATACGAACGAAGAGCTCGTCGGCGAGGCGCTCGAGCCGTTCAAAGGGCAGGTCGCCGTCGCGACGAAGTTCGGGGCCGATATCGGCCCCGGCAAGACGCCGCTCGACATGAACAGCCGGCCCGAGCACATCAAGGAAGTCGCCGAAGCGTCGCTGAAACGGCTCAAGGTCGATGCGATCGACCTGTTCTATCAGCATCGCGTCGATCTGCGCGTGCCGATCGAGGACGTCGCCGGCGCCGTCAAGGACCTGATCTCGCAGGGCAAGGTCAAGCACTTCGGCTTGTCGGAAGCCGGGGCGGCGACGATCCGCCGGGCGCACGCAGTCCAGCCATTGGCCGCCGTGCAGAGCGAATACTCGCTCTGGCACCGAGAGCCCGAGCGCGAGGTGCTACCCACGCTCGAGGAGCTCGGGATAGGGTTCGTGGCGTTCGGGCCCCTCGGCCAAGGGTTTCTGACGGGCACGATCGACGCGCTGACGCCGCTTGCGCCCGGCGACTTTCGCAGCCTGTTGCCGCGGTTTTCCGCCGAAGCGCGCCTCGCGAATCGGGCGCTGGTCGAGGTTCTGGCGAAAATAGCCGTGCGCCTTGCCGTAACGCCGGCGCAGCTCGCCCTGGCCTGGCTGCTCGCGCGCAAGCCATGGATCGTGCCGATCCCCGGAACGCGCAGGCTCGATCACGTCGCCGAGAACGTGCGCGCGGCGTCCCTGGCGTTGACCCGCATGGACCTCGAGGGCATCGACGAGGCTGCCGGCAAGGTCACCATCCAGGGCGCGCGGTTGCCGGAGCTGTTCGAAGGCCTTTCAGGGCGCTAGGCCCGCCGCGGGTGCGACATCAAGAAATATGGGCACAGGCGCCCGCGGCGGCGCCGCGTGTAGAATCGGGCCCAAGAGCATGGTGCTCTAGCAATAACTCGAACCTGGGGGAACAATCATGAAGAAACTGGCGCTCGCCGCCATCGGCGCGGCATTCCTATGCGGATCTGCGATGGCGCAGGACGCGAGGACTACGATCACCAACGCGCAACGCGCGTTGGGTAATGTTCAATCCGTCACGTACTCGGGATCGGCCCGCGACGTCGCGTTCCAGCAGTGCGGAGCGAACGCGGCCGCGCTGATCTGCTACGGCACGCACGATCCGATGCGGCCGATCACGAGCTACGTCCGCGTCATCGACCTCGCGGCGCCGACGTCGCGCCACACGGGCGCGACGCAGAACC
Organism: uncultured Gammaproteobacteria bacterium; assembly: GCA_963714705.1. Classification (GTDB taxonomy): domain Bacteria; phylum Pseudomonadota; class Gammaproteobacteria; order Steroidobacterales; family Rariloculaceae; genus FEN-1219. Next base: position 166,041 of record CAVQPJ010000006.1, on the reverse strand, counting down.
TCGGTGCCGGCGGCTCGACGACGATCACTCCGGGAACGTTCTTCCAGCAGGTGACGGCGCAGCAAGCGGCGGGCATCGAATTGGGGTCAGGCGCTAGAGCTGTACATCACGCCGTGGGGCTTCTTGAAGGGCGCCGCGGACAACAACGCGACTGCAGCGCGCCGTAAGGTTGACGGCAAGGACTACACGGTGCTGACCTGGAGCCCGTCCGTCAAAGCGCCCTCGGGTGCGTCGTACGTCGTGAATGGCTACGTGAACGGCGAGAACCTCGTCGAGCGCGTGGAGACGTGGGTCGGCGAGAACATCATGGGCGACATGCACATCGTCGCCGACTACTCGGGCTACCGAAACTTCGGCACCGCCGTCGTGCCGACGAAGATCGTCCAGACGCGGGGCGGTTGGCCGTTCTTCGAGGTTGACGTCACGAACGCGACGGGCAACCCGCAGAACCTCGCGGCGCTGGCGCCGCCGCCGGCACCGCCGGCCGGTGCGCCTCCGGGCGGTGGTGGTGGCCCCCCCGGCGGCGCGCCGCCGGCGCTGACGCTCACGAAGGAGGATCTCGGCCAGGGTGTCTGGCGGTACACGACGGGTGGGGGCAGCTACGACTCGCTCGTCATCGAGTTCAACAACTACATCATGATGCTCGAGGCTGGGCAGAGCCAGGTGCGCGCGCAGCTCTACGTCGACGAGATCAAGCGCCAGTTCCCGGGCAAGCCGATCCGTTACGTGATGAATACGCACCCGCACTCCGACCACACGGGCGGCCTACCGGTGCTCGTCGCGGAAGGCGCGACGATCATCGCGCAGGAGAATGCGGCCGAGTTCTTCGAGCGTGCGCTGAACACGCCGCGCACGTTGCTCGATGACACGCTCGCCAAGGCTCCGAAGCGCGCGAAGGTCGAGACGGTCGCCGACAAGCGCGTCTACACGGACGGCACGCACACGGTCGAGTTCTATCACATCTTCCCGGCGCCGCATTCGAACGCCCTGCTCATCGCGTATCTGCCGCAGCAGAAGATCGTATTCCAGGGCGATTTCTCGGTGAATCCGGTCCAGGGCGGCGCGGGTATGCAACCCGCGAACGACCACGTGCGCGCGCTCGTGCCGGCGCTCGCGAAGCTTGGGTTGGACTACAACCGCTACATCAACGTGCATGCTTCCGCGGCTCCGCAGACGAAGGCGGACGTCACGGCGGCGATGAACGCTCGATAGAGCCCGCGTGGCATGGGGACGGACTTCAAGTCCGTCCCCTCTTTCCAATCGGCGGCCAATGGCCGCCGAGTTTTTTTCTACTTCGCGCGGCCCGTATAGCCCTGCGCGATCGTCGGGATCGCGACGAGGCGGTTGCGCGCGCTCGGCGTGCCCCAGCCGCCGTAGAACACGATGCCGAAAAGCGTCTTCTTGTCGCGGCCGCCGAATGCCGTGCCGTGCGTCCCTTGCGGCGCCGCGATCGATCCCAAGAACTCGCCGGCCGGCGAGAACACGTCGATCGAGCGGCCCGTGCTGACGTAGAGGCGCCCTTCGGAGTCGACGGCTGCGCCGTCGCCGCCTTCGCCGCCGCGTAGCCGCGCCCACTCGCCGCGCGGGTTCGTCAGCGAGCCGTCGGCCTGCACGTCGAACGCGCCCACGAAGGGGCCGCTCGAGACGTAGAGCGTGCGCTCGTCGGGGCTCAGGACCACGCCGTTCGCTCCTGGGATCGACCCGCCGTAGCGCGAGACGACGCCCTGCGGATTTGCGTAGTACACGCCTACACCCGTCACCGTGAAATAGACGCCGCCGCGCGCGTCGGCGCTGATGTCGTTCGGCACGCCGCCGATGCACTCGAACGGCTCGCCGTTGAACGAGCTCGCGAGCGCCTTGCGCTGCGGCTCGAGCTGGAAGATGCCGCCGCCCAGGCCTCTCGAAAGGACGAAGAGGGCGCCGTTCTTGCTGCGCGAGACCGCGCCGCCCGTGTTGACGTCGTCATGGACGATTCTCGCGAGGCCCGTCGCCGGATCGACTTCCATGACGTTGCTCGCGTCGTTGTTCGCGAACAGCATCTTGCCGTCGTCGCCCGCGATCGGGCCGTCGGCGTTGTTGCCTTCCCAGTGCCAAACGACCTTCCACGTCTGGCCCGCGGCGATGACGCCGGGGATCGCGGTGGACGGCGGCGGAGCGGGCGGATCCGGCGGCGGCTGCAAGTCGGCCGGCGAAGGCTGGCCGCCGCCGATCCGGAATACCGGCGGCGGGGTCGCGCAGCGCGCGGTCACGGCGGCGAGGCCCGGGCTCTGCCAGGCTTGCTGGCTGTTGCCGCGGTTGAACGCGGACGAAGGGCTTTGTGCAGAGGCGGCGGCTGCCATGCAGCCGACGAGGACGGCGAGAGCGAGTGCTGATTTCATCGTGACCCCCGACGCTTGAAGTAGCGTTCAGCGCATTATCGTTGCCGCAGGCGATTTGCTCAAAATTCGTCGAACGTGATAGTAATCCAAGCAGCGGACCGGCGCGTCCGGGAAGATCATGGAGGCATGGGACTCGTGACCGCCAAACTTCAGCTGAGTAACCCGCGCGAGCCGTCGCTGTCGCCGATCGAGGTCTCCGCGCTCGCCGACACGGGCTCGGTGTTTCTCTGTATTCCGGAGCATGTTCGTCTCCAGCTCAAGCTCGAGGCTCTCGAGCACCGCGAGGTGAAGCTTGCCGACGGCTCGCGAGCGACGTATCCGTACGTCGGTCCCATCGTGCTGCGCTTCAAGAATCGTACGGGCTTCGTCGGCGCGCTCGTGCTCGGCGACGAGATCCTGCTCGGAGCGATTCCGATGGAGGAGATGGATCTCGTCGTCAACCCGCGCGACCGCACTGTCGACGTCAACCCGGACAGCCCGAACATCGCAACCGGTATCTGCAAGCGCGCCGCTTGAGCGCGTGCTCCGTTGAAGGTTCCAGAGGAAGTGCTGCCCGACGTCCGCGACGGCCTCACGCGCGAGGAGCGCGTCGTCTTGTACGTGCTACATGAGACGCAGAAGGAGCGCGGCGGCCGCGACGTTCCGACCGCGATGCTCTGGGGCCGCGTCTGCGAGCACTTCTACTTGAGCCCGGAGGACTTGTCGCAGATGCTCGCGCGGCTCGGCGCGCGCAAGTAACGAGCCGAGCTCCGCCGTTATTTGGCGAAGCCCTTCGACTCCACTTCCCAGGTCGGCAGTGTGCACAGCGAGCAGTCGTCGCCGACGAACATCTTGGCGGCGTCGGCGTTCTTCTTGAACGTCCAGCGCAGCCAATTCGACGCGACGTTCGCGTACTCGCCGCCGCCGGGATGGAACACCGTCGCCGTATGGCCCGCGCCCGCGCGCGCGCCGTAGAACGCGGGCACGTGCGTGATCGCTTCGTACGTCGCGTGCGACGCCGGTGTGAGGAAATCGCGCTCGGCACCGTTGATCAAGAGCACCGGCCCGTGAAGGTCCTTGATTGCGTCCGTGCTCGGGAAACGCCCTGCCGGTGCGTTTGGATTCGGGGGTTGCACGCCCGAGTTGAACATGCCGATCGTGTCGACGCGCGGATCGGCGCCGAGACTGAGCGACAGGAAGCCGCCGCAGGATTGGCCCATCACCGCGACGTGGTCCGTGTCGATCTTGCCGCGCAGCGGCGAGCCGTCGCGGCCGTTCTCGGCGAACGCCCAATCGACGGCCGCTTTCATATCGTCGGCCGTCGCCTGGCGGCGCGGCGCGCCTTCTTGCGCGGCCGTGCCGAGAATGAGGAAGCCGTGCGATGCGATGGTCGACAGGAAGGCGCTGTAGCGCGTGGTGTCGATCCCGCAGCCGCCGTTGCCCCAGACGAGCACGGGCAGCGTGTCGCGCGACGGGAACGCGTCGAGGCTGGCCGGGTGAAAGACCATGAGCCCCGGCGAGCCGAACGCCGGTCCCGAGGCGGTTTGATAGGGGCCCGGCACCGCGAGCGGCGCACCTTCGACGGGCAGAGTCGTGTTGATCATCTCCGGCGTGATGCCCGCCGGTTGTGCGAACGAGGCGCTCGCGAGCGCAATCAGCGCTGTTGCCGCGCAAACCATGGCTGTCTTGGACATGATGCCGTCTCCCCAAACGACTCGGTGTAGCTACGATCGTCGCCCAGGCGTCGCTGCGGCCGCAAGGGCGGAAAAGAAATCTCCGGGCGCGCGGCATTCGTGACAGCCCGGCCGGCGAGGTATAGATTCCCGAGGCGACGACGCTGTCGCCATGGCGGGGGGAAGGCTCATGCGGATTCGATCGTTGGCGCTGTTGGTCGTAGGCGTGCCGTTGGCCGTGCAAGCCCAGAGTCAGGCGCCGCTGCCGGCCGACATTCACCCCGTCACGCTGTCGCGGCTGCCGCCCGTGACGCCGGAGGACCTTGACGACGAGGCGCGGCGCCTATTCAACGAGCGCCAAAACTTCACGGCCGGGCCGGGGCCGACGCATGTCACGGTGTACATCCCGCGCGAGCGGAGCCTCGGCGTCCCGACGGGCGAGAACAGCCCCGTAGGGCCGCGCTTCTTTCAACTCGCCGTGCTGATCGCCGCCCGCGAGATCGACCAGCAGTTCGAGTGGTCTGCCCACGAGCCGGCGGGCCTACGGCAGGGGCTCGAGCAGTCGGTCATCGACGTCGTCAAGCATGATCGCCCCGTGACCGGGCTGGCTGAAAAGGACGCGACGCTGATCACCTTCGGCCGCACCCTGCTGCGCGACAACAAGGTCAGCAGCGAGGTCTGGGCCGACATGGTGCGGCTCTTCGGGCGCCAGCACACGATCGACCTCCTCGGAATCATGGGGGACTACCTGCGCGTCGGCATCATGTTGAACGCCGTGAACCAGCAGCAGCCGCCGTCGCGGCCGGCCCTGTTGCCGCCGCTCGACCGCCAGCGGTAGTATGGGCGCAAGCTCGCCGCGCAAGTGCGAGCAGTCGATGGGTAATAAGAATACGAAGGGAAGGCCCATGACCCTGCACCGCATCATTCGCGTGAGCTCGTTCGCTGCTTTGCTGTTGATCGTCCCGGCCGGAGTGTTCGTCTAGGACGCTGCTGAGCCAGCCCGAGCGCGCGGCAGATTTCGTCAGAATTCGACGGCCCCGCCGCCACATTGTTCGGCGACAATGCTCTGCGTTCGCGAAAGGAATTCGCGAAGCGGAGAGCGTATGCGGCATCTGAAAATTGCACTGATCGCGGCGGTCGCTCTGTACGCGGCTGGCATCACGGTGCTCTGGGCGTTCCAACGCGACCTCATGTACTTCCCGGACGGAGCGCCGCGCGTTGCGCCTTCGTTCTACGAGATGCTTGCCGGCGTACAGGAAGTGTCGTTCACGACAGCCGACGGCCTAAAGCTCGTGGCGTGGTACGCGCCCGCGCCGTCGAGTCGGCCGACGGTCGTCATGTTCCACGGCAACGGTGGCTCGCTGCGCGGCGAGCGCTATCGCTTGAAGCGTTTCAAGGACGCAGAGATGGGTGTGCTGCTGCTCGCCTATCGCGGTTATTCAGGAAACACAGGCGTGCCGAACGAGGAGGGTCTCTACGCCGACGCGCGCGCGGCGCTCGATTGGCTGGAACAAAACGGGGTCGCGAGCACGTCGATCGTGCTGTACGGGATCTCGCTCGGTACCGGCGTCGCGACGAAGATGGCGGCGGAGCGAGAGTTTGCGGCCGTCGTGCTCGAGTCACCGTACACGTCGACGGTCGACGTTGCCGCGTGGCGCTTCCCGATCGTCCCCGTTGGATTGCTCATGGAGGACCGCTTCGAGTCTTTGGCGCGTATCGGCGCGATCACGGAGCCGCTGCTCGTCATGCACGGCGATCGCGACTCCGTGATTCCCCAGCACTTCGGGCGGCAGCTATTCGATGCAGCGAACCTTCCAAAGGAAGGGTTCTGGCCGCGCGGGCTTGGCCACGGCGACATCTTCGACAACGGCGGCTTCGACACCGCGCTCGAGTTCATCGGCCGCACGATGAAGGTGCCCGTCGACACTCAGGCGGCCGCCGGCGACCGTTGAGCGAAAAGGGGACGGATTTATTTAACGCTGATGACAAAGGACTACGTTGATGAGCGCTGCGCAGCGTTAAATAAATCCGTCCCCTTTTCGAAGCTGAACGTACCTAAAGTGATTTCGAGGCCCCCTCACGTGAGGGATTTCGCACCGCGATGGTGCGCTACTGCCTGGAAGGTCGCATAGGAATCAACGTGCGTTGCGCGCGCGCCGCTCGTCCTCGACGCAGTCGTACGGCAGGAACTCGAGCGACGGCTGCCAGCGGAACGTCACGTAATTCTCGTACGTCACGGGCTCGGTGAACGCGCCGGGGTCGGTCGCCGTGAAGTCGTACTGCACCGTCGCGCCGCCGTCGCGCGGCGTGAAGCGCTCGACGATGCGCAGCGCGCGGGTTTGCGGCACGCCGACGAGTCCGTAGAGCTCGAAGTATGGCCAGTCGATGTGCGTCGTCGTGACGACGAGCGCGTCGCCGTCCCACGTGCCCGCAGAGTAGCCCAGCGGCGTGTACGCCTGTTCGGCCGGCGGCTCGCGGCCGTCCATGTGGATGAGGCGGTCGATCTCGAACCATTCGTTTTGCAGCACGAGGTCCGCGCCGCGTTCCAGGAAGCGGACCGCGTACGGTCCGCTGCGCCACATCACGCGCGGCATGCCGGGCGACACGCAACCGAGGACCGGGTCGTCGACGACCTCGTCGTAGGCGGCTTTGCCCGCTCGTGCGGCCGGCGTCAGCGGCGGCTCGCGAACCCATGCGGGTGCGCGGCCTTCGCGGGTCGGGACGAGCACCTTGCCGAAGAAGCTGCCGCCGGCGGCCGGAGCCGCTGCAGTCGCGCGCTGCGAAATTCACCTCGGTGCTGACGGCGCTGCTCGAGGGCCAGCGCGGCGGCACGTTACCGCGCAGCAGGATCTCGCGGCCGTCGGAGACCAAGAGGTTCGTCACGTACATGCGCCGCGCCGTGCGCGTCGACGGATTCCCGGCGAACGAGACCGTGTCGCCGACCTTGAGCAAGTCGCGCGGCAGCCCCGCGCGGTCGAGCCGCGTCAGGTCCGCGCTCTCGATGTCCCAGAGCTGCTCGTTGCCGTCGACGGCCTTCGTGCTGACCTGGAAGCGGACGTGCGGGTTGCGCCAGATGACGCTGACGACCTCGCCGCGGCCTTCGACGATCGTCGCGGCGTCGTACTCGGCCGTCGAATGGTGCGCCGAAAGCGGCGGGCTGAGCAGGCTCGCAGCGATGGCTACAGCCAAGCCGGACAGTCGCCGGGCGTGCTTCATGTGCGCTCCCCCTTTGGACGGGTCGATGCCGCGATTCTAGCCCAGCGCCAGGATTGAAGCCCCGGCTGCGCGCCGAGCGTGCATGGCACGGCCGCCTTCCCGTATATTCGGCGGCAGGCCGCCACGAAACCGGCGCCGCAACAACACCAGAGGGGAAGCACGCCATGTGCGATCAAGACCACTTTCTAGAAGATGTGAAGAAATACTCGCGCCGCGACGTCGGCACGCTGGCCGCCGCCGTGGGCATCGCTGCAATCCTGCCGCGCTCGGCGTTTGCCGTCGACGTCAAAGAAAGCAACGTCACGATCAAGACGCCGGACGGCGAATGCGACGCATACTTCGTCGCGCCGACGACGGGCGCGCACGCGGCCGTGCTCGTATGGCCGGACATCTTCGGGCTGCGCCCGGCGATGCAGCAGATGGGCAAGCGCTTGGCCGAGGACGGCTACAGCGTGCTCGTCGTGAATCCGTTCTACCGTCAGCAGAAGGCGCCGACGGCGCCGCAGGGCGCGCAGACACCGATTCCGCAATTGGTGCCCATGATGCAAGCGCTGACCGCGACGACGCACACGACGGACGCGAAGGCGTTCATCTCGTGGCTCGATGCGCGTAGCGAGGTCGACAAGGGCAGGAAGATCGGCACGATCGGCTACTGCATGGGCGGCCCGATCGTCATACGCACGGCCGCGGCCGTGCCCGAATCGTGTCGGCGCCGTTGGTTCGTTCCACGGCGGCGGTCTGACCACGATGGCTGCCGACAGCCCGCATTTGTTGATCCCGCAAACGAAGGCGCAGTACCTGATCGCGATCGCCGAGGGTGACGACATGCGCCAGCCGGAGTCGAAGACGATCCTCAGGGAAGCGTTCGCGGCGGCGAAGATCGACGCCGAGGTCGAGGTCTACAAGGCCGCGCACGGCTGGTGCCCGCCCGACACGACGGTCTACGACCGTGCGGAGTCGGAGCGAGCCTGGAGCCGCATGCTCGCGATGTTCGACAAGGCACTCGCCTAGTCTGTTTTTGTCCGTGGCGGGGACCGCAGGCCGGTCCCCGCCTGTCGGACTGACGCAAGAAGTTGTCGGGTTTTCGCGTAGCCGACAGTGCTACGCTTTCGCGCAGTCGAACGAGGGCTGCGCATGGCGAATTCGGTCGTTCACTTCGAGATCTTCGCGAGCAACGTCGAGCGCGCGCGCAAGTTCTACGAGCGTGCGTTCGGCTGGCGATTCGAGGCTGCGGGGCCGCCGGACTTCGTCGTTAGCATGCTCGAGTACGTCCCGGGGCATCCGCTCGCGGCGAAGTGACGTTTTCCGTGAGCGCAGAGCGCCAAGCCGTCTCACTCGAAGCGCTGCGCGCTTTCGTCGAGCGTTATCCGCAAGGCGGCCGCGTCCCGTCGCATTCGCACGACGTCGATCAGCTCGCGTTGATTTCGCAGTCGGCGGCGGTCAGCGACCGGGCGCGCAAGCTCGCCGAGCATTTCACGAGTCATCCCGAGGACGGACGCGCGCTCGAGATCGTCGCCGCAGAGGTCGGCGGCGCGAGCTTGCGCACGTTCGAGCGGCTGTTCGTGGACGAGACGGGCTTGAGCCTCGCGGCTTGGCGCAGGCAGAGCCGCATGCTCGCGTCGGTATCGTTGCTCACCGAGGGCAAGAGCATCGGTGAGGTCGCGCACGCCGTCGGCTACGATAGTCCGGCTGCGTTCAGCACGGCGTTCAAGCAATGCTTCGGCGTGCCGCCGTCGAATTACTCGAGCTGACTCAAAAAGGGGGCGAAGCATGGTACGCGGAGTGATGGGGTTCGTGGTCGGCGCGCTCGTTTGGATGGCCGCGTTCGCCGTGATGACCTTCGGGGTCGCGTTCCTCTGGCCGGCGTATGCGGTGCACGGCCGCACCTGGTTCGAGAGCGGCGTCTTCACGTTCGAGCCGCAGATGGCCGCCTTCAACGTCGTCTGCTGGGCCTTGGCCGCGGTGCTCGCCGGCTGGGTTGCGGCCGCCGTCGCTCGGCGGCGCGAGGCCGTGTGGGCGTTGGCCGCCGTGTTGGCGGCATATCTCGGTGTGATCCATCTCCTCTTGGAGTGGTCGACCTATCCGTGGTGGTACAACCTCGGTGTAGTCTTGCCTGCGGCGCCGGCCGTGCTGCTAGGCGGCAAGCTGGCCGGCCGATCCGTGCCGTCGAGCTCACCCGTGATGGCTCATTGAGTGCGCGTCCTGCTGCGTGCGTTTGCTAGAGTCGCGCCATGGGAAAACGGACGCAGCTGATCACACCGCGAGTCTCCGAATACGTGCTGCGGTCGTCGCGCGAGCCCGACGTGCTTGCACGGCTGCGACAAGCGACGGTCTCCGTGCCGCACAGCGAGATGCAGATCGGCGCGGATCAGGGTCAGCTGCTCGCGTTGCTCGTGAAGTCGATCGGCGCGCGCCGCTGCATCGAGATCGGAACCTACACGGGCTATTCGGCGCTCGCCGTCGCGCTCGCGTTGCCGGCCGACGGTTTGCTCGTCGCGTGCGACGTCAGCGAGGAGTGGACGAGCATCGGGCGACCTTTCTGGCGCGAGGCCGGAGTCGAGTCGCGCATCGACCTCCGCATAAAGCCCGCGCTCGAGACGCTCGACGAGCTCCTCGCGAACGGCGGTAAGGGAACGTTCGACTTCGCGTTCCTCGACGCCGACAAGACGAGCTACGCCGCCTACTACGAGAAGCTGCTCGAGCTACTACGCACGGGCGGCTTGATCGCCGTCGACAATACGCTGGCGCTCGCCGGCGAGCCGATCATCGAGCTGCAAACGGGCAGTGCGAAGGCTCTGCGCACGCTCAACGAAGCCCTGCGCGGCGACCAGCGCGTGGACGTGGCGATGCTGACGATCGGCGAAGGCCTGACGTTGCTGCGCAAACGCGCTTGAGCAACTGCCGCTCGCGGATCACCAGCCGCAAGTCTTGCCCGCGTTCTGCTCCTTGAGCCACGCGGACAAGCGGCTCGTAGTAGGCGAGGATCGCCGACGCCATCCATCTCGCGCTCGCCCGTGAAGGCTTCGAGCGCGTCTTGCCAGGGCTTCGACTGGCCGAGCTCGAGCATCGCGTTCAGGCGAGCGCCGACTTCCTTCGAGCCGTAGAACGAGCAGCGATGCAGCGGCCCTTCCCAGCCCGCCGCGTCGCAGGCCGCTTTGTAGAACTGGTACTGGAGGATGCGCGCGAGGAAGTAGCGCATGTACGGCGTGTTGCCGGGGATGTGGTACTTGGCGCCGGGATCGAACGCGTCCGCGCGGCCGCTCGTTCGGGGGCCGCACGCCCTGGTACTGCGTTCGCAGCGCCCACCAGCCCGAGTTGTACGTCTCCGGCGTCAGCTCGCCCGAGAACACCTGCCAGCGCCATTTGTCGATGAGCAGCCCGAACGGCAGAAACGCCACGCCGTCGAGCGCTTGCTGCAGCAACAGGCCGATGTCCTTCGACGCGTCCGGCACCGTGTCGATGAGCCCGATCTGGCTGCAGAGTACTCGGGCGTGATCGACAGCATGATCGTGTCGCCGATCGCCTCGTGAAAGCCGTCGTTGGCGCCGCCGCGGAACAGGTTCGGCTGGTCCTTGTAGGCGCGCTGATAATAGTTGTGGCCGAGCTCGTGATGGATCGTGCGGAAGTCCTCGGCGCCGACTGTCGATGCACATCTTGATGCGCAGGTCGTCGCGCGCGTCGAGGTCCCAGGCCGAGGCGTGGCACACGACCTCGCGGCCCTCGGGCTTCACGATCTGCGAGCGCTCCCAGAACGTCTCCGGCAACGGCTCGAAGCCGAGCGACGAGAAGAACGCCTCGCCCGTCTTCACCATCTTGATCGGGTCGTAGCCCTTCGTCGACGAGCAGGCGTTGTCAGGTCGATCCCCGGCTCGCCGCTCGCCGGTGCGACGTCAGATCGTAGAGCGACGCCCCAGCTCTGCGCCCACATGTTGCCGAGCAAGTCGGCGCGAATCGGCTCGTCGAGCGGCACGACGGCGTCGCCGTAGCGTTCGTTGAGCTTGCCGCGCACGTAGCAATGCAGATCGTCGTAGAGCGGCTTCACCTGGCCCCACAGCCGGTCCACCTCCGCGGTGAACGTCGTCGGGCGGCATGTCGTAGCCTGCGCGCCACATCGCGCCGACGTCGGCGAACCCGAGCTCGCGGGCGCCCTCGTTGGCGATCCCGACCATGCGCGCGTAGTCGGCCTTCATGCCTTTCGCGTAGTCGTGCCACTTCGTCCAGACTTCCTCGAGCTTCGCGGGATCGCGAAGCTGGCGCATGAGCACCTCGGTCTCGGATTGCGGCACCGTGCGTCCCTCGAACTCGATCTTGCCGACGCTGTAGGTGCTTCCGAGGCGCGTCGTGATGTCGGCCAACTCCTGCGCGGCACCGGGTGTTTCGGGCGCCGGCAGCGTGAGGCCGAGCTTCAAAAGCTCGAGCTTGCGGCGCGCGTCGGCCGGTACGTCGATTCCGTCGAAGGTTGCCGCCTGCTTCGCGTATTTGACGCCGAGCTCGGTGGCGCGTGCGCCGATGTTCGAGGCGAGCCAGTCCGTGTCGAAATTGATGTAGGTCTCGTTGACCCAGCCGATGCGCGCGTATTCCTCGCTGAGCGCGTCGTACTGCTTCTCGACGTCGGCGAGAAACGCGAGCGCGCTGGCCGACGTCGGGCCGGCTTGCGACTCCGTTGTCGCGGGTGGCGGTGCACAGGCTGCGAGCGCCGCGCACAACGATGCGGTGACGAAGATTCGCGCGAGAGCGTACGGTGGGCGGGTCATGGCAGTCCTTTCGACGTTCCGTAGCGATGCTAGCAATTCTCGGCCACGGAGCGAGGCGCGTCAAAGAACCTCGTCAGCCGTCCTCAGACGCTCGAGCGCTTGGCCGCGATCGCCTCGATCTCGATCAGGAATTTAGGGCTCGCGAGCTGCGGCACGTACAGGCTCGTGGACGTCGGGTGATGCGCGCCGAAGTGTCGCTCGCGGGCCGCCCGCACGACGTGAAAGTCCTGGCCCGGCACGACGAACACGCCGAGCTTGACGACGGCGTCGAGCCCGAGGCCGTGCGCGGCCAGGCAGGCGCCAAGATTCAGGAACGTCAGCTCTACTTGATCGGCGAAGCTCGGCGGAACCGACCCGTCGGGGCGCAAGCCGACCTGTCCCGAGACGAACACCAGGTCGCTGCCGGCCTGGACGACAGCCGTGTGCGAGTACGGGCCGAGGGGGGTGTGCACGTCGCGGGGATCCACGAAGGTCGTCGTCATGGTCTTCGGCTCCAATGCTCGAGGGCATTGTAGGTCAAACCCGGCGCCGGCTATTGACAACACCCGGCCGCGATCTAGGCTCACGGGTCGCGTGCACCCGTTCGCGGCGCACCTTAGGGGAGGCAGACCATGGTCATGCTCCGCATCAACGGAAATCCCGTCGAGGTCGACGTCGCGCCGGACACTCCGCTGCTCTGGGTGCTGCGCGATACTCTCGGCCTGCAAGGCACGAAGTTCGGCTGCGGCCTCGGTCTTTGCGGCGCGTGCACCGTGCACGTCGCCGGCGCGCCCGTGCGCTCGTGTCAGACGCCCGTCAGCGCCGTCGGCGATTACGAGATGACCACGATCGAAGGCTTGTCGGCCGACGGCAGTCATCCCGTGCAGCGGGCTTGGCTGCAATTCGACGTGCCGCAATGCGGCTACTGCCAATCGGGGCAGATCATGTCGGCGGCGGCGCTCGTCGCGAACAACCGCGCTCCGACCGACGCAGACATCGACGCCGCGATGAGCGGCAACATCTGCCGCTGCGGCACCTACGATCGCATCCGTGCGGCCATCAAGCGGGCGGCCGAGCTCGCGGGAGGCCGGGCATGAGCACGCGACGCGAGTTTCTGACGACGTCCGCTGCGGCAAGCGGCGGGTTGCTGATCGCGCTCCAGCTGCCGGGCTGCGCGCAGCGGCCCGAGCCCGCGGCGCTCGGCTTGCCGGCCGCACCCGTGCAGCCGAACGCGTGGCTGCGCATCGGCACGGACGGCGGTATCACGTTCCTTTCCGACAAGTCGGAGATGGGGCAGGGCGTCTACACCTCGCTGACGACGCTGATCGCCGAGGAGCTCGAGGTGCCCGTCGAGTCGATCCGCGTCGAAGCGGCGCCGGCGGGCGCCGAGTACGCGAACACGCTGCTCGGCGTGCAAGTCACGGGCGGCAGCACGAGTGTGCGCGAAGGCTGGGACAAGTTGCGCCGCGCCGGCGCCGAGGCGCGGCAGCGTCTGCTCGCGGCCGCCGCGGCGCATTGGGATGTCGCCGCGACCGAGCTCAGAGCCGAGAACGGCGCCGTCGTGCGCAGCGACGGCACGCGGCTCACGTACGGCCAGCTCGCGACGGCCGCAGCGGCGTTGCCGATACCGGCCGACGTGCCGTTGAAGCCCGCGAGCGGTTTTTCGCAGATCGGCAAGGCGCGCACGCGTCTCGATACGGCGGCCAAAATCAACGGCACGGCCGAATACGGCATCGATCAACGCTTCCCGAACATGCTGTTCGGCGCGCTCGCGCAGTGCCCCGTGCTCGGCGGCCGAGTCCAGGCATTCACCGATGAGCGTGCTCGCGCGATGCCCGGAGTGCGTCAGATCGTGCAGACGCAAAGCGGCGTCGTCGTGCTGGCCGACTCGTGGTGGCAGGCGCGCCAAGCGCGCGACGCGCTCGACATCGAATGGGATCCGGGCCCCAGCGCGCGAGTTACCAACGCGACGATCTCGGCCGGCCTCGCGAATGCGCTTGCGACGCGCAGCGGCGAAGCCAAGGTCGCGCGCGGCGACGGCGACGCCGACGCGGCGCTGGCCGCCGCTTCGCGCAAAGTCGAAGCCGTCTACGAGCTGCCGCTGCTGCCGCACGCCACGCTCGAGCCGCAGAACTGCACCGTCGTGCCGGACGGCGACACGCTGCACGTCTATGCGCCGACACAGGTGCAGCAGTCCGCGCAAGCCGCGGCGGCGGCGGCTGCGGGTATCCCGCCCGAGCGCGTGGTCGTGCACACGACGCTGCTCGGCGGCGGCTTCGGCCGCCGGCTCGAGGTCGACTTCATTCCGGCGGCCGTCGAGGCCGCGCGCGCCGCGAACGCGCCCGTGAAGCTATTGTGGACGCGCGAAGACGATACGACGCACGACTATTACCGCCCGCCGTACCGGCACCGGTGCTCCGCAGGACTAGGGGACGATGGGACCATTGGCGCGTGGAAATTCGAGATCTGCGGTCCGTCGGTCACGAGCCGCTGGGCGCCGCCGTTCGTCGCCAACCAGATCGATCCGTTCGTGCTCGAGGCCGCGGTCAACTATCCCTACGACGCCGGCAACGTGCTCGTGACGTACTTGCAGCACGAGATCGGTATCGACGTGGGATATCTGCGCTCCGTGAGCCACGCGACGAACTGCTTTCCCGCCGAGTGCTTCATGGATGAGCTCGCGCACGCGGCGGGGCAGGATCCCGTCGCGTTCCGCTTGGCGCGGCTTCAAGGCCAAGCCGAGCCGCGCTGGCGCCAAGTGCTCGAGCGCGGTGCCGCGCGCGCGGGTTGGGGCCGCGCGCCGGCGGGGCGGTCTCAAGGCGTGGCCCTCATGGAGGGCTACGGCACGTATCTCGCGCTGTTCGCCGAGATCTCGCTCGAGAACGACAAGGTGCGCGTGCACAAGATCAGCGGCGCCGTCGACATTGGCCAAATGGTGAATCCGTCGATCGTCGACTCGCAGATTCGTAGCGGCATCATTTTCGGCTTGTCGCAGACGCTGTGGGGCGAGATCACGATCGAGAACGGCGTCGTGCAGCAGAAGAGCTTCGACACGTACCGCTTGCTGCGCATCAACGAGGCGCCCGAGGTCGACGTCGAGATCATCGCAAACGGCGCGGCGCCGGGCGGCATCGGCGAGCCGACGACGGCACTCGTCGCGCCCGCTCTGTACAACGCGATTTACGCGGCGACGGGGCGGCGGCTGCGCTCGCTGCCGCTGTCACGGCACGGGCTCGCGTAACCCGTTATCCTGAGCACCCATGAACCGGGCTTCCATCGCTCGCGGGGCGGGCGTCCTCTGGGCCGGCCTGCTGCTCGCCGGCTGCGGCCGCATGGCGCCGGACGACGTCGCGGCGGCGCTCGACGAGCACTGCGCGGGTTGTCATAACCCGACCGACCTCGACGGTGGCTTTGCGTTCGCGGACCTCGATGCGGCTCGCGTCGACACGCACGCCGACACTTGGGAAGCCGTCGTCCGCAAGCTGCGCACGCGCACGATGCCGCCGCAGGCGGCCGAGCGGCGGCCCGACGCCGAGACGTACGAACGGCTCGCGACGTGGCTCGAGCGGGAGCTCGACTCGAAGGCCGTCGCGAGCCCCGGCCGCTCCGCGCTGCGGCGCTTGAATCGCGCCGAGTACGCGAACGCGATTCGCGAGCTGCTCGATCTCGACGTCGACGTTGCCGCATTGCTGCCGCCCGACGATGCCGCGTACGGCTTCGACAACAACGCGGATCTGCTCGTCGTCTCGCCGGCACTGCTCGAGCGCTACCTCGGCGCGGCGGATCGCGTCAGCGCGCTGGCAGTCGGCGATCCACGAACGGTGATCGGTGCGAAAACGTACACCGTTCCCGGCGATCACTCTCAGGGACTGCATCTCGACGGCCTACCCCTCGGAACCGTGGGTGGCATAGCTGTGGAGCACGATTTTCCGCTCGAGGCGGAATACGAATTCCAGGTCGGGCTGTTTCGCACCAACCTCGACGCCATCCGCGGCCTCGAGCACGAGCACGACGTCGAGATCGCCGTCGACGGCGTGCGCGTGCTGCTCGTGGGCGTAGGCGGCGAGCACGAGCCCGAGTTTCCGCCCGACACGATCATCACGGTGCGCTCCGATGCGACCGATGCGCGGCTCAAAATTCGCGCGCCCGTCGGCGCCGGAGCGCACACGGTCACCGCGGCATTCATTCGCAAGGTCGGGGAGGGCGCGAATCGCCTGCGGCCGTTCGACCGCAGCAATGCCGGCACCTACGATTCGACGGGTCGCCCACACGTCGAGACGTTGACGATCGTAGGGCCGTTCGCGCCGGCGGGCGTCGGCTCGACGGCGAGCCGGCGGCGCATCTTCGGCTGCACGCCGGCAAGCGCAGCAGAGGAAGAGCCGTGCGCGGAAGAGATCTTGTCGGATCTCGCGCGGCGCGCCTATCGGCGGCCCGCCGGAGAAGCGGACCTTGCGCGCCTGATGCCGTTCTACCGCGACGGTAGGGCACAGGGCTCGTTCGACGCCGGCATCCAGCTCGCGTTGCGCCGGTTGCTTGCGAGCCCCGCCTTCGTATTTCGCGTCGAGCAAGACCCGGGCGACGCGGCGCCGGGGACCGTGTTTGCGGTCAGCGACGTCGAGCTCGCCTCGCGGCTCTCGTTCTTCCTCTGGAGCGGGCCACCCGACGAGGAGTTGCTCGCGCTGGCTGCGGCGAACCGGCTGCACGAGCCCGGCATGCTCGCGGAACAAGTGCACCGCATGCTGCACGATCCGCGCGCTGCGGAGCTCGGCGAGAACTTCGCGGGCCAATGGCTGCACCTGCGCAATCTCGAGACGATCAAGCCGAACACGGACTTCTTTCCCGACTTCGACGACAACTTGCGCCAAGCCTTCAAGCGCGAGACGGAGCTCTTCTTCGCGAGCATCGTCGAGGAGAACCGCAGCATCCTCGATCTGCTGACGGCCGATTACACGTTCGTCGACGAGCGCCTCGCGCGCCACTACGGCATTGCGAACGTCTACGGCGGCCGGTTCCGCCGCGTCGCGCTGCCGCCCGAGCTCGACGCGCGCCGCGGGTTGCTCGGCAAGGGCGGCGTGCTGATGGCGACGTCGCATGCCGACCGCACGGCGCCGTCGCTGCGCGGCAAGTGGCTGCTCGAGAACTTGCTTGGGGTCCCGCCGCCGGCGCCGCCGGCCAACGTCCCGCCGCTTCAGACCGAGCCCGGCGCCGCGCCGAAGACGATGCGTGAGCGGCTCGACGTGCACCGAGCGAACCCCTCCTGCGCCGGTTGCCATGCGCTGATCGATCCGCTCGGCTTCGCGCTCGAGAACTTCGACGCCGTCGGCGCCTGGCGCAACTTCGACGCCGGTGGCGCCGTCGACGCGAGCGGCCGGTTGCCCGACGGCACGGCTTTGGGCAGCGTCGGAGATCTGCGCGCTGCGTTGGTCGCCGATCCAGGAGTTTTCACTACCACCTTCGTCGAGAAAATGATGACTTACGCGCTCGGCCGTGGGCTCACCGCTTACGACATGCCCGTCGTGCGTGGGATACTTCGTGAAGCCGAAGACGACGAATATCGGTTCGAGTCGATCGTGATGGGCGTCGTCGAGAGCCCGGGATTTCGGATGAGAACGAAGGCCGGCGAGGACGCAGCCACGGTGGCGTCACGCGCCGACTGACAAGGAAGGGCGTCAGCCAGTGGCAGTGTTCATCACGCGTCGATCGCTCTCGAGACGAACCCTGCTGCGTGGGCTCGGCACCACCGTCGCGCTGCCGTTCCTCGAGTCGATGGTGCCGGCCATGACGGCGCTCGCGCAGACGCCGGCGCGGCCGCCGTTGCGCTTCGGCGCCGTCTACGTGCCGAATGGTTGCCCGATCCCGTATTGGATGCCGAAGGGCGACGCCGGCGCATTGACGCTGACGCCGATCCTGCAGCCGCTCGAGCCGTATCGCGGCCAGCTCACCGTCATCAATCAGCTCTCGCGCGCCGGCGGTGCGGGTGTCACGGATCACGCCGTGAGCTCGGCGGGCTGGCTGACGGGCGCCGTCGCGAAGCAAACGGAAGCCGAGGACATTCGCGTCGGCGTGGGGATCGATCAGGTGCTCGCGAAGCACATCGGCCAGGAGACGCCGTTCCCGTCGCTCGAGTACGCCACCGAGGACTTCACGGGCTACATCGGCGGCTGCGTCCCCGGCTATAGCTGCACGTACATGAACACGATCGCGTGGGCGGGCGAGGCCGCGCCACTGCCGATGGAGATCAATCCGCGTGTCGCGTTCGAGCGGCTGTTCGGTCGCGCGGGCTCCGCCGACGACCGGCGTCGCCGCTTACACGAGGACGGCAGCATTCTCGATTCCATCGTCGAGGAGGCCGGCGCGTTGCAGCAGGTCGTCAGCGCCTCGGACAAGAGGCGGCTCGACGACTACCTCGAGAACGTGCGCGAGATCGAGCGGCGCATCGAGCGGACCGAGACGCGCAACTCGACGGAGCTTGCGCTCGCGGCGCCGGTCGGCATTCCCGAGGATTTCGAAGAGCACATGGGAGTGATGTTCGACCTGCTCGCGATCGCGTATCAGGCCGATCTCACGCGCGTGTTCACGTTCATGACGGGGCGCGAAGCGAGCCAGCGCACGTACCCGGGCTTGGGTATGAGCCAGACTCACCACGACACGTCGCACCACGGCCAGCAACCCGACAAGATGGCGCAGCACGCGAAGGTCAACACCTATTTCACGGTGCTGTTCGCGTCGTTTCTCGAGCGGCTGCGCGCCGCGCCCGAAGGCGAGGGCTCGGTGCTCGATCATTCGTTGATCGCCTACGGCACCGGCATGAGCGACGGCCAGGCGCACAACTCGTATCCGCTGCCGTTCGCGCTCGTCGGCGGTGCGGGTGGGCAGATGCGCGGCAATCGCTATCTCATCGCGCCCGAGTGGACGTCGATCGCGAATCTCTGGGTCAGTGTGGCCGACATGTTCGGCACTCCGCTCGAGAGCTTCGGCGAGAGCACGGGACGGTTCGAGATCTGACGCCGTGAGGCCTGCGCGTCGCAGCCGTTTGCTGACCGCGCTGCTGTGCGCATGGCCGATGCTGGCTGCACACGCTCGGGACGATCTGCCGCCGCTGCTCGCGGCGGCGCGCAGCGCGGATCACGAAGCGGCCATGGCGCTCGTGCGCGATCACGTCGACGTCGGCACCGTCGAGGCTGACGGCACGTCGGCGCTGCACTGGGCCGCGCACTTCGGTGACGCGGAGCTCGTCCGCGCGCTGCTCGCCGCGGGCGCCGACGCGACGGCGGCGAACCGCTACGGCATGACGCCGCTGCAGGCCGCGGCCGTGGAAGGCGATCCTGCCGTCATCGACGCCCTGCTGGCCGCGGGCGCCGACGTGAACGTCGCATTACCCGAAGGCGAAACCGTGCTGATGACAGCAGCGCGAACCGGCTCGCCGGAGGCCTTGCGCGCGCTCCTCGCGCACGGCGCGGAGACCGAGGCGCGCGACCGGTTCCACGGCGAGAGCGCGTTGATCTGGGCCGCGGCCGAAAACCACGCCGACGCCGTCCGCTTGCTCGCCGAGCACGGCGCCGACGTCGACGGCCGGTCGGCGCTGCTCACGCTCGAGCCGCGGCAGCGGCGTGCGGGCCAGTCGATCCTCCCGCTGGGGTCTTGGACGCCGCTGATGTACGCCGCGCGCGAGAACGCGCTCGCGGCGGGAGAGGCGCTCGTCGCAGTCGGTGCGAACCGCGACGCGGTCGACCCTGACGGCGCCACGGCGCTCGTCATCGCGATCATCAATGCGCACTACGAGTTCGCCGAGCTCTTGCTGCGTGCGGGCGCGGATCCCAACATCGTCGACCTCGAAGCCGGCATGGGGCCGCTGTACGCCGCCATCGACATGCATCGGCTCGCCGTCGGCCACGGCCGCGGCAACCCGGTGCCGGTTGGATTGCTCGACGCCGTCGACGTCGTTCGGCTGCTGCTCGACCAGGGAGCGGATCCGAACGCGGCGCTCAAGAAACCGATCCTGCAGCGCCAGCACACGTTCGGCGATGGCACGCTAGGCGCGGGTGCGACGCCGCTGATGCGCGCCGCCAAATCGGGTGACATCGAGGTCGTGCGCATGCTGCTCGCGGCGGGTGCGGATGCGAAACGGACTCTGCCGAACGGCACGACGGCGCTGATGCTCGCGGCGGGCATGGGTTGGCGCAACGGCAGCCCGCTCGCGCCGTCCTACGATCAGGGCAGCGACGCGGAAGCCGTCGAGACGCTCGAGTTGCTGCTCTCTCTCGGGCTCGACCTTCAGGCAGCGAACGAGGCCGGCGACACGGCCCTGCACGCGGCTGTCGGCGGCCGCGGCTCCGAAGCCATCGTGCGGTTCTTGCTGGAACGCGGTGCGGATCCACTGGTGCCGAACGGCCGGCAGCAAACACCGCTTTCGATGGCCGAAGCGCGCGGCAGCGACGCCGTCAAAGCGCTCGTCCGCGCGGCAGTACCGTAAAAGGGGACGGATCTATTTTCCTCAGGAAAATCAGGAAAATAAATCCGTCCCCTTTTCGACCGTGATTGCGCCGTGCGCGACCGCGTGCGCACCGCGGCTCATTGCCGAAGGCGAAGCTGCGCCCACTGGCGGCGCGGACCAGCACTGACCAATTGTCGCGATCAGTCGGCGGCCGCTTGCAGGCAGTCGAACTCGTAGGTGTGGCGGTCCTTGTACTGCGTGACCCAGAGGATCGGCAGAACGAGGTAGTAGGCGCTGATGATGGCGCCCAAGTCGGGGCGCTCGTTGCGGCGCATGGTGTAGCTCTGCTCGGGGCAGCCGTCCTTGCGCACCGTCACTTCTTGCTTCGTGAACGCCGGTTTGTAGTCGGAGTAGTAGCCGTCGCCGGTGCCGACGTACTCGCCGTTCACGTAGATGCGGGCGTCGGTGTCGGAGACTTTGATGTGCGTTCCGCTCGAGCAGGCAGCGAGCATGGCGACTGCGACTAGAACGATCGGCCGTTTCATCGTGCGCTCCCCCAGCGTCTTGGATGGCTCGGATCCGAAGTCTACGCTCGGGGACTGAACTCAACCTGAACACGTTCAGGAACGGGGACCGGCCCATGCTACGCTCGCCGCACGCCGCAAGCGCAAGGGGGTTTCGACGCATGCGCCAGAGCTCTGGACTAACCGCAACATTGCCGGCCGTACTGTTGGCGGCGGCTTGGGCAACGCCGTTGCGGGCCCAAGACCTGGCCCAGTGGGGCTACTACTCGGCCAACCCGCATGCGACGCGCTACTCGCCGCTCGCGCAGATCGACGAGTCGAACGTCGGGCGGCTGCGCGTCGCGTGGCGCCACAAGCAAGCCGACCCCGCCATCCTCACGGCGAACCCGGACTTTGCGTTATCCAACCGCTACATGGTCACGCCGATCTACGTCGGCGGGCTGCTGTACGTGCCGAACGGCTTCGGGCTCGCGGAGGCCATCGACCCGAAGACCGGCCGCACGGCGTGGACGCAGAAGCCGTTGATCGCCGCTCCCGAAGGGCTGCCGTCGTTGATGATCAGCAAGGGCGTCGCGTATTGGGGCCGCGGCGACGAGGCGCGCATCCTGCACGTTCGCCAACAGCATTTGTTCGCGCTGAACCCGAAGACGGGCGAGCCCATCGCGAGCTTTGGCGACGGCGGCAAGGTCGATCTCTCGACGGAGGAGTTCCGCTACAAGTGGAATGGCGTGCCCGTCGTCGCCGGCGACGTCGTGGTGCTCGGCTCGTCGATGCTCGAGCAGGACTCTGCCGTCTACAAGGATGGGCCGCCCGGCTACGTGCGCGCGTTCGACGTGCGCACGGGCAAGGAGCGCTGGACGTGGAGCCCCGTGCCGCGTGAGGGCGATCCTGCGACGGCGACTTGGGCTGACGAGGCCTGGCGCTACACGGGCGCCGGCAACGTCTGGTCGACGTTCAGCACTGACGATGAGCTCGGTCTCGTCTACGTGCCGACGACGCGGCGTCACGAACGACATGTACGGCGGCCACCGACTCGGCAATCACCTCTACGGCAGCTCCGTCGTCGCGCTAAATGCAAAGACCGGCGAGCGCGTGTGGCACTTCCAGACTGTGCATCACGATCTATTCGACTACGACTTGCCGGCCGCGCCGATCTTGATCGACATCACGGTCGACGGACGCGCCATCAAAGCGCTCGCGCAAGTCACGAAGCACGGCTTCCTGTTCGTGCTCGATCGCACCACGGGCGCGCCGGTATGGCCGATCGAAGAACGGCCCGTGCCGAAGTCGACGGTGCCCGGCGAGGTCGCGTCGCCGACGCAGCCTCATCCGACGAAGCCGCCGCCGTACGAGCATCAAGGGCTCACCGAGAACGACCTCATCGATTTCACGCCGGAGCTGCGCGCCGAAGCGCTCGAGATCGTGAAGCGGTACGTGATCGGGCCGCCGTTCACGCCGCCATCCGTCATCGGCGAAGGGCCGAACGCGAAAGTCGGCACGATCCAGTTCCCGGGCGCGTCCGGCGGAGCGAACTGGAACGGCGGCGCGTTCGACCCGGAGACCGGCATGTTCTACGTCGGCTCGCGCTCGGTCGCGTTCGTCGCCGATCTCTTCGCGCCGGATCCCGCGCGCTCGGATTTGCGCTACCGCGCCGGCATGCGCGAGATCATGAACGGGCCGCGCGGGCTCCCGCTCATGAAGCCGCCGTACGGTCGCATCACGGCCTATGACTTGAGCAAGGGCAACCAGGTTTGGATGGTGCCGAACGCCGACGGCCCGCGAAATCATCCGGCGCTCGCGGGCTTGAACCTGCCGCCGCTCGGCGACGCGACGCCGTCGGCCGTCATCGCGACGAAGACGCTGCTGTTCGTCACGCAGGCCGACAAGAGCACGCCGCGCTCGCCGGCCAACGTCGGCGGCACGAAGTTCATGGCGCTCGATAAGGCGACCGGCGAGACGCTGTGGTCGATCGATCTCGG
This sequence comes from uncultured Gammaproteobacteria bacterium, assembly GCA_963714705.1. Classification (GTDB taxonomy): domain Bacteria; phylum Pseudomonadota; class Gammaproteobacteria; order Steroidobacterales; family Rariloculaceae; genus FEN-1219. The sequence continues at coordinate 143,125 of CAVQPJ010000006.1, read as the reverse complement.
CGTGGGCCAGAACGGAACGCCGATGACGTACCTGCACGACGGCAAGCAGTACGTCGTCGTGGCGGTCGGCAGCACGGATTATCCCGCGGAGCTCGTCGCGCTCGCGTTGCCATAGCAGCGCAGCATGCGACGCGGACAAGCGTGACTCTCTGGCTCGTGACGGCTCTCGTCGTGGCGCTTCCGGTGTGGGCGGTGATCGTCTACAACCGGCTCGTGAGATTGCGCAATCAAGCGCGCACGGCGTGGGCCGATATCGACGTCCAGCTCGTTCGTCGGCACGACCTCGTGCCGCAGCTCGTGGCCGCCGTGAAAGGCTACGCGGGCCACGAGAAAGCGCTGCTCGAGGGCGTGACGCAACTTCGCGCCCAGGCGGTTGCGGAGAAGAGCCCGGCTCGGCTCGGTGAGGTCGAGTCGGCGCTCGAGCAGGCGACGAGCCGGCTTCTAGCGCTTCAAGAGGCCTATCCGGACCTCAAAGCCAGCGCCAACTTCCTCGCTCTGCAGCGCGACCTCGTCGAGGTCGAGAATCATCTGCAGTATGCGCGCCGCTTCTACAACGGTGCGGTACGTGACTACAACAATGCCGTCCAGCGCGTGCCCGACCTCGCCGTCGCGCGCACGTTCGCGTTTGCCACGGCTGAGTTTTACCAGGCCGAGACCGAGCAACGCTCGGGCGTGGCGGTGAAGCTGCCGTGAGGCGCACGCTGCGAGCATCGTCCATCGCGCTTTGCCTGATCGCGGCCGGGTCCGCCGCGCTCGCCCAGGAGGGCGAGCGCATCCTCGAGTACGTGGTCGAATTGAACCTGAACGCAAGCGGTGCGCTCGACGTCGCGGAGCAGATCTCGGTCCGCGCCGAAGGCGACCAAATCCGCCGCGGCATCTTTCGCGACTTTCCGACGCGCTATCGCGACCGCTACGGGAACAACGTCGTCGTCGGGTTCGATGTGCAAAGTGTGCAGCGCGATGGCGTGGCCGAGCCGTGGTTCACGGAGCGGCGCCCGAACGGCGTGCGAGTCAACACCGGCAACGACAACTATCTGCCGAGGTTGCCCGCAGAGTATCGCTATACGCTGCGCTATCGCACGACGAGGCAGGTCGGCTTTTTTGCCGATCACGACGAGCTCTACTTCAACGCGATCGGCACGGGCTGGAACTTTGCGATCGAGCGCGCCCGCGTCGAGGTCCGTCTGCCCGAGCCCGTGCCCATCGAGCGTATCGATGCCGAAGGCTACACGGGCCCGCAGGGTGCGCAGGGCTCGAATTACACGGCAAGCGTGACCGGGCCGGGCGTTGCGCGGTGGGGGTTGAACGCGCCGCTCTCGCCGCACGAAGGCCTCACGATCGTCTTGAGCTTTCCGAAGGGCATCATCGCGGAGCCCACGCAAACCGAGCGCATGGGCTGGCTGCTCGCCGACAACCGCGGCGTGCTCGCGGCTCTGGCCGGGTTCGCGCTCTTGCTCGTGTACGTCGTGCGTCGTTGGCGGCAGGTCGGCCGCGATCCGCAACGCGGCGTCGTCATAGCGCGGTACGAGCCGCCGGAAGGGCGCTCGCCGGCGGAGCTCAGGTACTTGACGCGCCGCCGCTACGACATGCGCTGTTTCACGTCCGATCTTCTGACGGCGGCCGTCGACGGCGGCGTGAGTATCGAGCGCGAGGAGCGGTTCTTGCTCGGGGATCGTTGGCAGATCCAGCGCACCGCGGGTAGTGGAGAGGGGCGCTTTCCGTCCGTGACGGCGTTGCTCGAGCCCTTGTTCTCCAAGGGCGCCGACGCCGTGGAGCTCACCAAAAAGAACGCGACGCGGCTGATGGGAGCATGCCAAGCGCACGCCAAATCCTTGAGCAAGCGGCTGCAGGGAAGCCACTTCAAGCGCAATGTTGGCAGCGTCGTCATTGCTGTCGCTATCGGCGTCGCGACGGCCGTCGTCGCGTTCGCGATCTCCGGCAGCGGCGGCGCGCCGCTCATCATCGCGGTTGTCGTGCTCATGGTGCTGGTCGTCGTGCTGTTCGCTTATCTCGTGCAAGCGCCGACGCTCGACGGGCGCAAGCTCCTCGACGAGATCGAAGGGCTGAAGCTGTACTTGAGCGTTGCCGAGCGCGACGAGCTCGCGAGCATGCAAGGTCCGGGCGCGCCGCCGCCGCTCGACGCCGAACGCTATGAGGCGCTGCTGCCTTACGCCGTCGCGCTCGACGTCGAGGAGGCGTGGACGCAGAAATTCACGGTGGCTGTGGGTGCCGCCGCGGCCGCCGCAGCGACCGCCCGCATGGCTTGGTATCACGGCGCCCGCCCAGGCGACCTCGGCGGTCTCGTCAAGGCGGTCAGCAGCGGTCTGAGCTCCTCGATCGCCTCCGCCGCGACGCCGCCCGGCAGTTCCTCGGGCCGTGGCGGCGGGGGTTCGTCCGGTGGCGGCGGCGGTGGTGGCGGCGGGGGCGGGCGCTGATGTGCTGATGCGCGGATGCGGGGACGACCGCCGATCCCTAGGCCGACTCGGGCGAAGCTGAACGTACTTAAAGTGATTTCGAGGACCCCTCACGTGAGGGATTTCGGGCGACTGTCACCCCTCCGCTGAGGGGCGGTCGCTCGGGAATGGGGCTCCTTGCGCGCTATTTCTGGTTGGGATACCAGAACTGCAAGTGGCACGACTCGCAGGCCTCGTCGATCGAGCCGCCGACCTCGGTGATTGCGTCGATGTTGCGGGCGTCGATGGCGCCGATGGCTTGTATCGCCGTCGCATGCAGCACCGCCGCATGCGCCACCCACGCCGGCCGGTCCTTGGCGAGCAGGGCCTCGATCTGGGCAGGGCCGAGCTCGGAGTCCGGGTTCGCGGACTGGGTGCCGGGCGGTGCCGCGTGCCGGCCCGGGATGACCAACGCGTTGGTCGCTTCGGCCAACGTCACGGCCGCAGCCCGTAGCGTGGCCCATTGCTCGTCGGTTTCGGGTTTCTTCTCGATTTGGCCTTGCGCCGTCACGTCGACGCTGACCGCATCCCAGATCGCCTGCGCCGACGGCATGACGATCGATTCCATGATCTCGATGATCGTGATGTCCGGGATGAAGCCCGTCTTATCGGCTTCCGCGGCGGAGCTACTCGCGCTCGTCGCGCTGAGGGCGACGCCACCAGCCGCAAGCAGCGGCAACCAGACTCTGGACTTGCGGCTCATCTCGATCTCCCTCCGGTCGAAGACCCAAGATTGCGCCCCCGGACCGTGCCGCAACGTGGGCGTCGGGTTACACGCCGTTAACGCGATGGAGGGATTTCGAGCGCTCAGAGCGGGCGTCATGTGTGCACCCCCTTGCCCGGGGATTGTGCGTCGCGCAGTAGTTCGGCGAGCTCTTCGAGACCGGACTTCGCGGCGGCGTCGGCGGCCGTGAGCCCGTCGGCATCGACGAACTTGGGATCTGCGCCGCGGGCGACTAAGAGCTCCGCGATCTCGAGCGCGCGTTCCTCGGGCGGCGACAGGAAATAGAGCGGCGTCCGGCCTTCGCGAGTCGCCTGAACGAGCGCCGGCTCCGCGTCGAGCACGGCGCGCAGCCGCTCGAGCTTGCCGGCCCGCACGAGCGCGATGACGTCGCGGCTGACGCCGCTCAGCAGGTCGACCATCGCGGCTTGACCCGCCCATACCGCATGGCCGAGCGGCGTCGACTTGTACTTCGCCTCGCGGACGTCGACCGTCGCGCCGTGCTCGATGAGTAGCTTCGCGACGCGCACGGCGTTGTTGTGCGCAGCCGAGTGCAGCGCGGTCCAGCCGCCGTGCTCGACGTCGGGCGACACGCCGAGCTGGAGCAACATCTCCGCGACGTCGACACGGTCGCGATCCCCCGCTTGATACATGGGCCCCGGGAAACGGCGGTACTCGGGATGCGCTGCGAGCAGGCGCAGTGCCGTCGCGCGATCGCCGCTCATGCACGCCGCTTGGAACGCGTGAACGTCATCGAGGTGTTCGGGTTGCGCGCCGAAGTCGAGTAGCAGCTGCGCGAGCTCCGCGAAACCGCCAAGCAGCGCTTCCGTGTGCAGATTGCGCTTGCTGTACGAGTGCGGCGCGGTGGCGTGCGCGCCGCGCTCGAGCAGCCAGCGCACCCGCTTCACGTGATTGCGCGAGACGGCGTTGCCGAGGAGATAGTCGAGCATGCCGCTTGCGGGCCACGCCTCCTTGCTGCGCCAACGTTCGGCTGTGCCCGCTGCCTCGGAGCGCGAGTACAAGAAGTCGAGCCAGAACGTATCGTCCGCGCTCAACGACGTGTTGTAGAGACTTTGCGTGTCGTACGGTTGAGCGCCCCGCTCGATCAGCAGCCCGGCGAGCTCGACGGCGCTCGGATGGGGAGCATGGCGTTGCTCGCCGTCGCCGATGACACCCGTGAGCAGCGTGAACGGATTCTCCCAGTCGTCGTTCCACTTGGCGTTGGGGTCGGCGCCGGCGTCGAGCAACGCGCGCGCGATCGCAACGGCGTGCTCGCTCGGCTCCGCGAGCGGCAGTCGCGCGTAGCAGAGGTACTGCAACGGTTGCCAATTCTTCGGGCCGCCGGTGGCCGAAGCGGCTGAGCTGTCGTGTGCCAGCCGGCGCTGCACTTCGGCGAGATCGCCGCCGACGACGGCCGTGTGCACACTGAACCGTGCAACGTCGGGATGCTTACGCAAAATATGCGCCGCGAGCGGCCCGCCCGCGCGATCGATCGCGTGATGCAGGAGGTCGTCGGCGCGCTCGCCGGCGCTGCGTTTCGCGAGCGCGCGGTCGGCGAGTGCTTCCTTCAACGCCGCCCAGCCCGGCAGGCCGTGCTCGAGCGCGAGTGCGTGCTGCACCTCACGCAGCCCGGCATCGGCGCCGGCGCTCGGCAGCACGCGCCGCAAGCGCTCGCGCGCCGCAGCATCGCCTTCGCGCAGCGCCTTCAGCCAGCGCTTCGCTTCTTTCTTCAGGGATTCGAGGGTTGCGGCGGCACCGAGCGTGCGGCCAGCGGATTGCGTCGACATAACACCACCTTCCGTTATCGCCTGGCGTCCGCTGAATGCAGGCCGGAAAGAGGTTTAGATAAAGCCCCTTCGGACGAGGTGGGTGGGAAAATTCCCTTGCCGCGGACAGGAGGCGCCCCAGAGCGCGCTGGCGCTAGTCTCGAAGATCGAACGGCGCGGTGTCAACCGCCTAACGGCCTCGATCAGGCCCGGTTGCGGCGCAAACGTTGCGGCCAAATGCCGGACTTGCCCGGCGAGAGAATGCCGTTCGGATCGACGGCGTCCTTCAACAGCTCGTGGAAGCGCCGCATCGCGTGATCGTTGAAGGAGTACATCTCGGCGACCTGGTCCATGAACGCGATGTGCGTTCGATACTCGGCCCAGCCGTTCTCGGCCGAGACCTCGACCAGGCGCTCGAAGATCTCACGGCTCTGGCGGTTCTGTTCCGTGTCGCGCGACATCGGCAAACCGAACAACAGCACGAGCGCGCGCGGGTTGTACGACCACGGCAGCGCCGCGAACTGATTCGCAGCGGGCAGGGCGAGCTCGGCGTAGAGCTCCCCGAACGCGCGCTGCGCTTTGAAGACCGCCTCGCCCGTCATCGGGATGATCGGCGAGAAGCCGAGGTGGCCGCCGCCTTGCAGCAGCCCGAACACGCCGAGCGACGGGGTGCCGAGCGCGACGGCGAGCGTGGGGTCGTTCTGGTCGACGTCGGCCGGGAACACGTAGCGGCGGCCGTCGGCGAACGTCGAGCCCGGGATCGCGCCGAATTTTTCCTTGACGTAGTTCCATTGCGCGTCGATGAGCGTCGGCGGTCCCCAGAACCGGAGCTCGGCGCTCCAGTAGGGCAGGTTGCGCTCGCGCGCCAAGCCGTCGAGCTCTGCGATCGAAGGGCCGCTGGGCATCTCGAAGAACGAGCCGCCTTGCGAGACGTGATAGCTCAGGAGCGGGCTCTCGAGCAGCATCGTGCCGCGCAGGATGTCGGAGTTCATGAGATACGCGTACGTCTCCATGAACGGCACGAGGTCGTCGTGCTGCGCAACGTTGATTCGCCCGTCGCGATAACCCTCCGGTGAAGGCATGAGCCAGAGGCCCATGCGCGTCACGATGCCGAAGTTCGATTGCGAGAAGAGGCCGTCGACGAGCGGGCCGAAGCCGTACTTGTACTGATGCCAGACCTCGGAATTCGCCATGGCGCCCATGCCGGTGCGCAGCACCTCGCCGTTCGCGAGCACGACCTCGAGCCCGCAGACGGCGTTCCAGTGATCGCGCATCGGCGTGCGGCCGCCGCCGCGCTCGAGCGCGTTGCCGACCGGCGAACCCCAGCCGGGATCCGCGGGATCGATCCAGACCTTCAGCCCGCGTTCCTGAATGTAGCGGTAGAGATCGAAGTAGCTGACGCCGGGTTCGACGACGGCGTAGTGCGTCTTGTCGTTGACCTCGAGGATGCGGTTCATGCGCTTCAGATCGACGACGACGCTGCCGGAATAGGCGGGCGCCGAGCCGCCGTAGCCCAGGTTGCGCCCCGTCGAGATCGTCCAGAGCGGAATACGGTGCGCGTTGGCGATCCTCACGACGGCTTGCACCTGCTCGACGGTGTCGGGTGCGACGGCTGCGGAGGGGACTCGATCCTCGGCTTCGCCTTTGAACGGCGAGTACGCGTCGCGATAGAGGTTCATGTCGGCGTCCGACGTGAACACCCATTCGGTGCCGACGGCGTTGCGCAGCTCGGCGAGCGCGCGTGCGAAATCGCGTTCGGAAATTCCCGGTGGTGTTGCCATGAGTTCCCCTTCAGCCTCGCTGCAATGTCATGGCACCCAGGTTGCTTTGGTCAGAGCCCATACGGTATGCGTCCAGCCTCGGGCTGTCATCCAAGGAGCGCCGTCGTGCTCACCGAGATTCACGAATCCAAGCCGTGTAACCAGCCGCTCGACGCGTCGGTTTGCGGTCACGGATACGCCGCGTATTTCGTCGAGGCTGAGCGCTTCGAAACCGAACCGGATCATCTCGCGCGCGGCTTCGGCCGCCAAGCCGCGGCCCCAGAAGTTCGGTGACACTTCCATGCCAAACTCCGCGTAGCCGGCCTTCTGGCCGGCAGTACGCAGGCTACAGCAGCCGATCAACTGCGAGGAGTCGCGCTCGACGATTGCGAGGGTGTAGTCGTGCCTGGGCTTCGTCTGTGCCGTCCGGATGAACAGCTCCACGAGCATCTTCGGAAACGCCGGCTCGCTGACCTCCGGCGCGTAGAACTCGAGGTAGCGGGGATCGCCGTGATACCTCTCGAGGTCCGCGACGTCGTCGGAGCAGAACTCCCGCAACGTGACTCTGTCGCCTTCCAATTCCATTCTCGAGGGATAGCTACCGGCCTGTTCGCCCGTTGATAAACACTCCGACAATCCCAAGTTGGCCGTCGCGATCGACGACGTTGATATTCATTGCACCAGTCGGAACCTGCCCTCCGGACAACCGCACGACGTAGTTCAACTGGTAGACGTCAAGTGAGCCCTGGTTTTGAAGTGTTTGGCTCCCAGCGAACGAAGCTGAGTCGATTTGACCGATGAGCTCCGACAGCGGTTTGAACTGCTTCTCGAAGTCTTCGCGGGAAAACTGGTTGCGCGCCAGAGGATCGAACAGTTCATAAAGAGCGTTCAGGTCGCCGCGGTTGAACGGCTCGATCACGCGAGCGGCCAAGGCATCCGTTTCAGCGGGTGACCATCGGCGAGCCGTCGATGTTTCCCCGCTTTCCGCGGCGACCACGGGCGGGGTTCTCAACGCGATCCCCGTCTGCACGGCGGCAAGAACCAGGTTGAGAACGGCAACAACGAGTATTGCGACTAGCAGTCCGCGCGATATGTTCACAGAGTCCCCTGACACTTCTAGTCCTCCGTCTTGCGGTACCGATGCTAGTGCCTGCCCATTCCCGGCGCTAGGTCAATGGCGTAGCGCCAACGTACTTGGCGCGCGGCCGGATGATCGCGTCCGCCTCGTACTGCTCGACTGCGTGGCCGATCCAGCCGATCGTGCGGCCGATCGCGAACAACGTCAGCGCGGCGCCGTTCGGCAGCTTGAGTGCACGCGCGACGGCGACGAGCGCGAAGTCTACGGTCGGCGCCTCGCCGATGACGGCCTTAGCCGCCGCGGCGAGCTCGCGCGCGAACGTGGCGGTCTTGCCCTTCGGCAGCATCGCGAGCAGCAGCGCGGCACGCGGGTCGCCGCCGGGATACAGCGGGTGGCCGAAACCTTCGATGATCTCGCCGCGGCGCAAACGTTCCGTGAACGCGGCGCGCAGGTCGGCCTTGCGCGGCAGCGTGTCCCAAAAGGCATCGAAGCGCGCCGTCGCGCCGCCGTGCTTCGTTCCTTCGAGCGCCGCCAAGCCGGCGATGACGACGTTGTACGGGGACGCTCCCGCGGAAGCGACGCATCGCGCCGTGAACGCCGATACGTTGAGCTCGTGATCGGCGCAGGCGATCAGCGCGGCGCGGATCAGCTCGGCCGACCGCGGGGCGCCCCAGGCGGAGGCTAGCGTCGCATCGACGGTTTCTCCGGCGCGGCCGCTGCCGGCCGCGAGCCTCGTCAGCAGCCAGAGGATCCTCCAACCGGTTTGTGCCACCGTGCGCGGCCGCAGATCGTACGCGAGGGGATCGCCGGCCGAAGCGAGCGCGAGCGCCGACTGCGCCGCCGCGATGAACGGCACGCCGTCGCGCGTGCGCGGTGCCGCGGGCGTACGCGGCGGCGGCCCGAGCACGCGGCCGTCGGCGGTGCCGGTCCAGAGCAGCGCCGCGACGTCGGCGATGGAGCGCTCGCGCGCGAGCGTGCCGGCGTCATGGCCGCGGTAGTAGATGTGCCCGTCGGCGATCAGCGTGATCGCGGACTCGAGGATCGGCAGGCCCCAGTGCAGCGCCTGCTCGGCGGCTTTCTCGGGGTTGCGTCGCTCGCGCGAGCGCGCGAGCAGCCGCTCGATGTCGTCACGCGCGTAGCGACTGCGCCGCTCGCCGCCCGGGGCGGCCTCGGAACGGATCCGCCCGCGGCTCACGTACGCATACAACGTCGCGCGGCTGACGCCGAGGGCTTCGACGGCCTCGTCGGCATCCAGCCAGGCAGCTTTCGGTTTGGCCATGTTGATTGTTGAATCAATATTGACTAGTACGTGCACGGACCATACGTTGGCTGGCATGGCGACGCAAATCTCGATGCGAGCGAATCCAGGCCTCGAAGGTGTCATCGCCGCCGAGACGCACCTGAGCCACGTCGACGGCGAGCGCGGTGAGCTCATCGTCGCGGGTCACCGGCTCGAAGACCTCGTGCGGCACGACTACGAGGACGTCGTCGCGGAGCTGTGGGAAGCCGCGGGCGTCCCCCGGCAGGGTCGCGTCGTCGCGCTGCCGCTGCCGGCCTCGACGCTGGCGCTGCTGCGTGCCGCGGCGGAGCGCGGCGTGCCGCCGATGGACGCGCTGCGCATGGCGGCCGGCACGCTCGCGGCCGAGGACGACGTCGCAGCGGCGCACGTGCTCGTCGGCTCGTTTCCGACCATCGTCGCCGCGTACGCGCGTCTGCTGCGCGGCGTGGAGCCGATTGCTCCGCGCGCCGGCTCGAGTCTCGCCGGTAACTACCTGCACATGCTGACGGGCTCGCAGCCGCACGCCGAGCTCGTGCGCGGCCTAAACGTCTATCTGACGACCGTGGCGGATCACGGCTTGAACGCCTCGACGTTCGCGGCGCGCGTCATCACGTCGACGGGCTCCGACTTCGTGTCGGCGGTCACGGGCGCCGTCGGCGCGCTGAAAGGGCCGCTGCACGGCGGTGCGCCGGGGCCGGCGCTCGACACGGTGTTCGAGATCGGCTCGGCTGAGCGCGCCGAAGCCGTGCTGCGCGGGAAAATCGCTCGCGGCGAGCGACTGATGGGCTTCGGACACCGCATCTACAAGGTCCGTGACCCGCGCGCCGACGTGCTCGCGGCCGCCGCGGCGCGGATGTTCGAGCGCGCAGGGGACCTGCGCCTCTACGAGCTCGCGCGCGCCGTCGAGGCCACGGCGCTGCGCGTCCTCGAGGAGCACAAACCGGGGCGGCGCCTCAAGACGAACGTCGAGTTCTACACCGCGTTGCTGCTGCATGGCCTTGGGATAGAGGCCGCGTTCTTCACGCCGACGTTCGCGATCGGCCGCGTCGCGGGCTGGACCGCGCATTGCTTCGAGCAGCGCGCGGTCGGGCGCCTGATTCGCCCGCAGAGCGTCTACGTCGGACACCTACCGCGTTAGCGCGGCGCTACGGCTTCGCGGCGGCTTCCTTCTCGCCGACGCGTGCGCCCGAGAGGATGTTCGCCATGCCGTAGTTGCCTTCCGTGCAGGCGTACTCGTAGAGCAGGCCGTCGAGCTTCGTCAGCGGATAGACGCCGCCCCAGGGCTCGGCCCACGTGTCGGGATCGACGACCGTGAACGCGTACTCGAGCGTGTCCTCGTCGACGCGCGTGATGCGCTCCGTGACGCGCATCTTCTCGCTCGCGTTGCGCCACGCGGATCTCCGGATGGAAGCCCGCCGTCTCGATGACGAACGTGTCGCCGTCCCAGCGGCCGACCGACGTGCCGTTCCACTGCGGCAGCAGCTTGTCGGGCAGCGGCGGCCGTCGGTCGGGATCACGCGCGGATCGCCCATCTCGCCCTGGACGATCACGTAGCCGGGGCTCTGGAAGATTTGCAGGTTGCTGTTGTAGCCGCGCGGCAGGATCGGCGGCTGCGTGCTCGACCAGATGACGCAGCGCTCGGTCAACGAGCGCATCTCGGGGCCGTCGAACTCCTTGCCTCTGCGCGCCGCCGCGCGTTCGTCGCGGCGCGCGGCGGCCGCGGTCGTCAGCGGCGGGATGCGGCCGTTCTTCGGCTGCGTGACGATCGACGTGCGCAGGTTCAGCGAATGCACGCCTTCGTTCTCGCTCAACTGGAACTGGCCCATGCTGTAGTGGACGTCTGCCTGCGTGCCGGGCTCCGTGTCGTCGTCGTCGAAGCTGCTGATCGAGCCGGCGCTTCGCGAACTCCTCGTACTCCTCGCGCGCGAGGAACTCCTTGTCGCCGTATTCTTCGCGTCGCGCTCGAGCGGCGCCGTCGTGAACTCGGCTGTACGCGCCCGTGAGGTCGGGATCGCCCCACGACGTGCGCGGCTGCTTTCTGCGCTTGCGCGCAGAGCGGCGCGATCGCGGCGAGCCAACGCGCGCGACGGCAGATACGGTGTGATGTTTCATTGGCTCGATGCTCCTGCCGGTGGCTCGGTGCCCGGCTTGCGCAAATGCCCGTAGATCTTCTCTTCCGCGTACGGCTCGCACTTGAACTCGAGCATGCGGAAGTCCTCGTCGACGACGCGATAGAGCGGCATGCGGATCGTCCACGGCCGCGAGAACACGGTCGCGTCGTCGATCGTCGCTTCGTACTGCAAGTGGTTCGGGCCGAGCGGCGTGTAGCGCTCCGTGATGTGCGCGCTGCCGCTCGCGTAGTTGCCGGCGCGGTCGAGCCACGTGAGGCCGTTCAAGCCCGTGACGTCGACGACGAACGTGTTGCCGTCCCAGTGGCCGTTCGACCAGCCCATCCAGCTATCGAGCGGCGCTTCTTCCTTGCCGTCGACGAAGATGCGGCGGAACGCCGTCGCGAACTGATAGTAGATGACGACGTCGCGCTCGCTCTGCAGGATCTGGAACGGATACGGCATGTACGTCGAGCGCGGCACGCCGCCCATGTAGCACTTGCCTTCGGGGTCGTCGATCAAGCGATTCTCGAAGCGCCGGTCGCGCTCGGCGCGCGCCTCGGGCAGATACGGGAATCGCGCCGCCGTCGACGACGCCGTTGCCCGGCGGCACGGCGAACTGCGCGCCGAGCTCGAGCAGCGACCGGGTAGGCCGGAGACGTGCGGCTCGAGGTTCCAGTGCGCCGTGTTCAGCGCTTGCCACACGCCGCAGAGGTCGGGGCGGCCGTTCGCCGCGCGCGGAATCTCGGTCAGGACTTGCGCGTGCGCTGGCCGCTGCAGCCGAGCAGCGCGAGCCGGTCAGCGAATGTCGTTTCATTGCGGAGCGCCGGTCGTCTTCGCCGGGCGCCGCCGTGCCGCCGAAGAACAGCGCGCGCCCGTCGGCGAACGTCATGTCGCGGCCGACGGCTTTGTTCGTGCCGTCGCGTGTGCCGTAGCCGCGGATCACGAGCTCCGAGCCGATCGGAATCGAGTTCTTCGTGATGCCGCGCCGCACGAGCGCGTTCGGGCTGCCGCCTTCGACCATCCACGTGACGGGCTTGCCGTCCTGGATGACCTCGACGTGAATCCACGAGTGCGGATTGATGAGCTCGACTTTGACGACCTTGCCTTCGAGCGTCGATCTGGCGGTTCACGTCGAACTCGGTGGCAAACGCGTGGTGCGCGTGCGCGCCGCCGTGCGCCAGCAGGCATGCCATGCCAGGCACAACCAGCGTCAGAAGTCGCACGGCGCTCCCCCCTCTATTCTTCGGTCACGGCTCAGCCGAATAATGCCCGAATCCGCGGCGGCGCGCCTAGCTTGGGGGTGCGATGAGACTGGTGCCCTTTCTACTCGAAGAATGGCTTGCGAAATATCGAGATTCGGTCGACCACCATCTCGGGATGAGCACGGGGCCGAAGTGGACCTTGGCCGAGATCCGCGCGCTGATGACGGACCCGGAGCGCGCGGGGTTCGACGGTGCCGCGCTCACGTATTGCCCGACGAAGGGCCGCGAGCCGTTGCGCGTGGCGCTCGCTTCGATGTACGGCGCCGATCCCGACGAGATCCTCGTCTTCAACGGCGGCGCGGAGGCCTTGCTCGCGCTGTTCTTCGTCGCCGGCGAGCCCAAGTCGAACGTCGTCGTGCCGACGCCGTCGTTCGCGCCGTTCATGGAGGTTCCGACAGCGCTCGGCGTCGAGACCCGGCGCTACGAGCTGCGCCTAGAGAACGGCTTCGCGCCGGACGTCGACGAGATCAAACGGCTCACCGACGCGCGCACGAAGCTGATCCTCCTGAACACGCCACACAACCCGACCGGCGCCGTCGTGGGCGAGGACGCCGTCCGTGAGCTCGACGACTTCGCGCAGCGCCGCGGCATTCCGCTCGTCGTCGACGAGGTCTATCACCCGATCTATCACGGCACGCCGGTGCGGTCCGCCGGCGAGTACTCGCGCGCCACCGTGCTCGGCGATTTCTCGAAGTCGTTCAGCCTGCCGGGCTTGCGGATCGGTTGGCTGCTCGAGCGAGACGCGAGGCGGCGCCACGAGCTGGAGAACGCGCACGGCTACTTCACCACTTCGACGGGCATACTCGGCGAGCTGCTGGCCGAGACCGCCGTGCGTCATCGCGAGACGATCTGGAATCGCGCTCGCACCGTCAGCACGCAGAATCTCGCCGTGCTCGGAGAGTGGTGCACGGCGCACGAGGAGCAGCTCGAGTGGATGCGGCCGCACGGCTCGATGACGGCGTTCCCGCGCTTGCGCGGCGTAGCCGATGCCCGGCCGTTTTGCGTCGCGGCCGCCGAGCGGGGCGTGCTGCTAGCGCTCGGCGAAGCGTTTGCTGCGCCGGCGCATTTTCGAATCGGCTTCGGCCTCGCAATGCCGCGTTATCGAGAGGCGCTCGGCATCTTGAGCGAGGTGATCGCGTCGCGCCCATTCTGACGCGCAGCAAGGAAGCTCGACGAAGGCCGACGCGCAATCATGAGACGAGGTCTCTTACGTCCGAGTTGCCCAACCCGCCCGACAGCCCGAGCGTGTGGCGGAACGCGTCCTGGATGGTCGGCTGCTACCCGACACGCTGTTCAATAGCGGCGTCGATTACACGGAAGACGTGCGTCTTCTCGAACGGTTCCGCCTCGCCGATGCCAATACGTTGATGGTCACGCAACAGTTCGAGGATCCAAGCTCTTTCGAAGGCACGGCCGCCCGAATCATGTCGTTCCGTCGGGGCGACGATCATCTCTTTCCCTATGACTGCGAGCCGACGTATGGTCTCTCCCTCGATTCGCGCCAAGGTCCCGGGCAGTAGGGCTGCCAGGGTCGCTCGTCATGATCGATGTGGGAGGCACGGTGCAAACACGGCGACCCGACGGCGCTCGCTTGCCCGACCTCGTCGCCGGGTAGCCAGTGCCTCGCCCCAAACAAGGCGGAGGCGCTATCGCGCGCCATGGCCGGACCCGTGAATGCAGCCGGCCTTCAGGTCTATGTCTCGTATCCGTACGACTCCGGCATCGATGACTCCGGCGGCCTGCCTGGCCTGCTGCTCGCCGACGCGACGACGGGTGGCGATCGCCGTGGCCGGCGACTAGAGTCGCCGCATGAAAACTGTGCGAATGGCGACTGTGTTTTCGCTCGTCTTTCTCGGGTGGTGTGGCGCCGCGTGGGGGCAGGGCGCGCCTCCGCCAGCGGGCTCTATCGATTCCGAGTCTGGCTCCCGTCTACCGCTACTTTCGCGCGCGCAGATGCCCGACGACGCAAGCAAGCGAATTTACGACGAGTTCGCCCGCCCTAACGGCGAGTCGCCGCGGGGCGCACTTGGAGTGCTGCTCCACAGTCCGGCGACCGCGGCGGGCTTCGGCCGCATCGAACGGTACCTCTCCAAGGAGAGCGCCTTGAGCGGGCGGCTCGCCGGGCTCCTGACGCTGGTCGCGGCTCGGGAGATGAATCTCGCGTACCAGTGGAGCGTCCGCGAGGACGCGGCGCGTTCGGCGGGCCTCGAGCCTGCGGTCATCGACGTGATCCGAAGCAACAGCTCTTTCGATGGTCTGTCAGCTGACGATGCGTTGTTCGTCGATTTCGGCCGGCAGCTCTACCGCAATCGCCACGTGCGCAGCGAGACGTTTGCGGCGCTCGTCGAGCGACTGGGCCGGCAGGGTGCGTTCGACGCGATCATGCTGCTCACGTATCCCGCGATGGCAGGTGTCCTCGAGCGCGCCGTCGACCAGCAACCGCCGGCGGACTGGGACGCCGCTCGGCTGCCGCGCGCGCTGGCGTCGGTACGCCGACCGGCCGGCCGGGAGACTTCGTGCGCGGTCGCGGAGCGGCCGCCGCTGCCGAGCGACGTTCACGAGGACTCGTACTATCGCTTCCCGCTGCTCGCGCGGCAGGAGCTCGACGCGCGGAGCCGAGAGCTCTTCGATCGAGTCGTCGGCGCTGATCGGGCCACGACGCCGCGCGGCCCCGTCGGCATGACCTTCCTGAGCGCGACGCTCGTCGAGCCCGTGCAAGACATCAACACCGCCCTGCGGACGAACGGCGTGCTCGGTTCGCGTCTCGCCGAAATCGTCGTCGCAGCGACGGGCCGCGAGATGAACAGCCAATATCAGTGGGTCGTCCACGGCGCCGCGGCCGCAACGCGCCGGCGCGGGGCAGGCCGTGCTCGACGCGATCCGCGATGACGCACCGTCGCGGGACTCGACGAGCGCGACGTCGTCGCAATCGCGTTCACGCGCGAGATCTTTCGCGAGGAGCGGGTTCGACGGGAGACGTTCGCGACGGCCGTGGAGCTACTCGGGGTTCGCGGCACCGTCGAGATGGCTGCGCTGATCGGTGACTACTTGTGGGTAACGACGATGTACAACGCGCTCGGCATGCGGCTGCGCGCTGATCAGTCGGCGACGCTGCCGCATCGCGCGGGGGCGCCTGTCGGGGCGGAGTGGCGCTAGCCGTGAGCGACCCGGGCGACGTTGACGCTCTGTTCAAGTTGCCGCTGGGCGAATTCACCGCCGCGCGCAACGCTCTCAGCGCGCAACTCAAGAAAGCCGGCCGTCAACAAGAGGCCGCCGAGGTGAAAGGGCTGACCAAGCCTTCGGTCTCGGCGTGGGCCGTGAATCAGCTCTATTGGCGACATCGCAAGCTGTTCGATCGGTTGCTCGACGCGGGCGAACGTGTGCGTCGCGCTCAACTCACGGGTGGCTCGACGCGTGAGCCCATCGACGCGCGCCGCGCAGTGGGGGCGGAGCTCGCCGGAATCGCCGAAGCCTTGCTGCTCGGCGGAAATTGCGGCGCCACACGCGACCTACTGCGACGCGTCACGGCCACGCTCGAGGCGCTTGCTAGCTATCACTCGCTGCCTAACGCCCCTGTCGCCGGAAGGCTCATCGACGACGTCGAGCCGCCCGGTTTCGACGCGGTGGCGGGACTTCTGGCGCCTGCGGCGAAACCGCCGCGTCGCACGGATAAAGCCAATGCCCCGAAGCAGCGCGACGACGGCGAGGGCAAGCGGTTGCTCGCTGCAGGCAAGGCGGCTGTGCGCGAGGCGGAACGCACACTCGACCGCGCGCGAAGACAAGCCGAGCGCGCCGCTACCGAGCTCGACTTGACGGCTGCTCGCGCAAAATCGCTCGAGGCGCAGCGTGTGCAGCTCGAACGCAAGGCCGACCTTGCCGCCCAGGCTGCCGCTGAGGCTGCCGAGCGCGCGCGCAAGGCAGCGGCTGGCGCGAGCGAAGCAACTGCCGAAGCCGACAGCGCCGAGCGGGCGCTCGAGCTGGCGCGCCGACATGAGCAGCAACTCAGAGCAAACCGCCAAAGAACGCTAGGCCTCCAAGGCCGCAAATTGCGATCCTTGGTTGGGGGTCCCTGATCTGGGACGACCGTTTTCGGGACTTCGACGTCCAGCGGGCACCGAGGAGCGGCTCGCGCTCACGGAGCGCGGCGACATTCAGTTGCAGCTGAAGACTCCCTATCGCGAATCGACCGAGTGCCTACTCGGGAAGTGCGAACACCCACAGCGTCGCGCCGCGATTCGGCGGGCTGCGGAATTCCGGCACGAGCGGCGCGAAGCTGCGCGCGTGGAAGCCGCCTTCGCCGACGACAATCGCGACGTACTGCTTGCCGCCGACGGCATAGCTGATCGGGCTCGAGCTCGAGACGTCGTTCAAACGCGTCTCCCACAGTTGCCGTCCGTCGCGCGCGTCGTAAGCGCGGAACCCGCGATCGAACGCGGCCGCGAACACGAGCTCGCCGGCCGTTGCGAGCACGCCCGAGGTTTGCGGCGCGCGTTGCCGTGTCGTCCATACCGTCTCGCGCGTCGCGAGATCGATGGCCTGCAAGCGGCCGTAGTTGCCGTCGTCGCCGGGCCGCGGCCGGATGCCCCAGTTCACGCCGGACGAGAGCCCGCCCGTGCCGCCGCCGGGCACCGGAAAGAGATCCATGCAGGCTTCGTTCAGCGGCACGACGACGACTCGACGCGAGGCGATGTACGCGCCGGGGAGGAAATTCTTCGCGCCCGCGCCGTGCGGGCACACGAGCTGCACGGTGCCGTCGGGATAGAGGCTGCGGTCGACGCGCTTCTCGCCGGTCCGCGTGTCGATCTCGGTCACGATGTTGTTCAAGCCGAGGTCGATCGAGAACACGAACTCGCCCGTGCGCGCGTCGACGGCGTCGTAGATGCCGATCTTGCCGGCTGTCAGCACGACGCGGCGCGTCGTGCCGTCCACGGGCAAATCCATGATCTGCCGCTCGAACGCCCAGTCGAGATCCCACTGGTCGTTCGGAAAATGCTGGAAGTGCCAGACGAGCGCGCCGGTGTCGGGATTCACGGCGAGGGTCGAGTTCGTGTACAGCGCGTCGCTCGTCGTGCCCGGCGCGTTCGGCTTCAGCAGCGGGCCCGTGTCGTACGTGTTGCCCGTGCCGAAGTAGGCGAGGCCTGTCGCGGGGTCGTAGCTGCCGGGGGTCCAGATCGAGGCGCCGCTGCGCTGCTCGAACGGAATTCCGTTCCAGCTCTCGCCGCCGGGCTCGCCGGGTTTCGCGATCGTGCCGAGCCGCCACGCTTCGGCGCCGGTTTCGGCGTCGAGCCCGACGATTTGTGGCCCGCCGAACTTCGCCGCAACGCCCGTGCCGGTTGTCCCGATCATGACCTTGCCGCGTGCGACGAGCGGCCCGCCGTTCAAGCCTTCGCGGCGGCGAAAGTCGCCGACGGTCGTGTCCCAAACGACTGCGCCGGTCGCGACGTCGAGCGCGACGACGTGCACGTCCGACGTGCCGAGATACAGGCGATTGCCGTGCAGCGCGAGGCCGCGCTTGTGAAACGGCGACGCACCTTGCTCGAGCGCGTGGGTGTACTGCCAGATCAGATCCCCGGACTTCGCGTCGAGCGCCTGCACGATGTCGCCGTACGCCTGCACGAAGATCGTGCCGTCGCGTACGAGCGGCACGCTCTCGGCGGAGCCCGCGGGCAACGTCCAGCTCCACGCGAGGCGCAAGTTCTCGACGTTGCGTGTGTCGATCTCGCGCAACGGGCTGAAGCCTTGCGCGTCGTAGCTGCGGCGCCAACCGAGCCAGTCGCCGGCCGGCGGCGCCGCGATCGCGTCGTCGGTGACGGCGTTGAAGCCGGCGAGCGGCGTCGGCCGGTCCACGGCGGGGCGCGCCGTGTACGGCGAGAACGACATGAAGCTGAAGCCGCCGGCCGGCACCTGCATCGCGGCGAGCGCTTGCGGGTCGGCAGGCAGCGGCGTCGCGCCGGGCGACGATGGCGTTCTGCGCGAGGATCAACGCCGCCAGCGCGGCGTACGTGTCGGCCGATAGCGAGCCCGGATTGCCCGTCGGCATCGTCGTGCGTAGCACGTCGAACAGCGCGCGCGCCGGCTTGCCGCCGTACTTGCGCATGAACGCATCGCCTTTGAGCGGCGCCGCGAGCGGGCCGTCGTCGAGGTTGGCGCCGTGGCACATCGACGCACGTCGTCTCGTAGACGGCGCGGCCCTGCTCGACCTGCGCAGCGGTGAACGAGAGCGCGACTTCCTGCGCTGAAGCGGGTGCGTAAAGCAGCGCGACGAGCAGGATGCCGCCGTACCCGAGCTTATTTGACATTGCGGTCTCGCCGTGGAGGTTCCGCGCCGATTGTACCGGCTGTGGCGCCGAGAACGAGTTCACATTTTCTTGCACGAGATCTCCCTCCCGGCGGCGCCCGCGGTGGCCTAAACTAGGGTCATCCTCACTCAACAGAGGTGCTGGCAATGGAATGCTCGCTTCGCAACCGCGCCTATTGGCGCAGCCTGCTGCTATCGGCCTCGTTGCTCGCGCCCGGCGCCGCGCTGGCCGCAGACAACGGGTTCTACCTGGGCCTGGCTGCCTCGGACGTTTCCTCCGATTACGATCTCGGTGCGTTCGCCGGTGGCGACGCGGACGACGATCGCGGCTTCAAGGGGCTCGTCGGCTTCCGCCCGCTCGACTCGTTCGCGATCGAGGCAAACTACGTCGACCTCGGCGAAACGGTGGTGCCCTTGTCGTTGGCGTGCATCACGACGCCTTGCCCGACCGAGGCGTCGATCGATTCGCAGGCCGTGTCCGTGTCGGCCGTCGGTCTCCTCGCGCTGCCGCTCGTCGACCTGTTCGCCCGCGTGGGCTACGCGCGCTGGGAGTCCGAGCAGTCGTCGTTCTCGCCGCAGCAACGGGAGGGCAGCGACCCCACCTACGGCGCCGGCGCCCAGTTTCGCGTCGGTAGCTTCGCGTTGCGCTTCGAATACGAACGATTCGAATTCGACGACGACAACGCGGACCTCGTGTCGGTGGGCTTCACCTACACGTTTCTCTGAGCGCTCGCCGGCGTTTCATGGCTCGGCTCGTAACGCGGCTTCGCGGGCCGCTGACGCATCGAGTGCCCTGAGCGCTTCCTCCGCGCAAAACGCCTCGTTGAGCTCGAGGTCCGGTCTGAGCTCTTGCACGAGCGTCACGGTCCAGGGGCTCGTATAGGCTTTCGAATCGTCGACGGTCAGCTCGATGCGCAATTCCCCGAAGCTTACTCGGCGAAAGCGCTCGGTGAGCTTGGCCGCGTCGGTCAGGGGGCTTCCGAGCGCGTCGAGCCAGACCGAAGCATCGCGAAACCCCTGGGTCTCGATCACGAGCGTGTCGCCGTCCCAATGGCCCGCGGAGTAGCCGGTCAGGGTCGGAACGGGGTCCTTCGGCAGCGGGCGCCCGTCCGTGAAGAGTGGGCGGTAGGTCTGGTTGTATTCGCTGAGGAGCAGGATTCTGTCGGGCAGTTGCACGAGCTCGCGATAGAAGGGAATCGTGTGGATTCGGATGGGGCCTATCGGCAAGCAGTGGCTGAGGGGATCCTGAGCGCGGGAATTTTCCCGCTGCTGCGCAAAACGCCCCGCGGCCCATGCTTGGTAGGGCAGGCCGTCGGCCAGCGAGCTGCCGATGTTGCCGAACTCCGGGCCGTAGGGGAGGCCGATCAGTCCGGGGTCCACCGTCGGTCTCAGGACCCAGATGCCCGAGAGATCGGGCGTGCCGTCCGCCAGTCGCGGCGCGGGCGCGGAGAGATTCACTTGCCCATTCTCGAGACGCGGAACGCCGGCTCGGGGTTGGTCGGGCCATTGCGCGGTGGCGCTGCCATGCACGAACAAGCCGAGCGCCAGAGCCGGCGATACACCTTTCATGCGATGCTCCTGAGCAGCGGGCTTCCCGCGGGGTAAGCTAGCGCAGCACTGCAGAACGCTGCGCCGCCAGTTGGCGCCAACCGTGCGCGCGACGCAATGCCGACGCTCTGAACTCTACCTGATCAGTTTCTGAACCGACGCGACGTATGATTTCCACGGACAGCTCCGGGTTGCAGCGAGAGGAGATTCGACACGCGGAGTCGCCTGCCGCGACGGACGTCCGCTTCGACGGTTGGGTGCTGCGGCGCGGAACGGGCGAGCTCTTCCGTAACGACATGCGCGTACGGCTTCAGGAACAGCCGTTGCGGATTCTCGACGAGCTGCTCGCGACGCCGGGTGAGGTCGTCACGCGCCAGCGCCTTATTCATCGTTTGTGGCCCAAGGGGATCGTTGAGTTCGACACGAGCCTCAATACCGCCGTTCGCAAGTTGCGCGCCGCGCTCGGCGACGATCCGGAACGCCCGCGCTATATCGAAACGGTTCCCCGGAAAGGCTATCGGTTCGTGGGCCGCATCCATGCGCCCGTTGCACCGTCTGCGCCGCGGTCTACGCCGCCTCGAGCACCAGGGCATACCGAAGCAGTGCCGGCCCGGCCGCGTTTTCGGTCAATCCGGTGGGCAATCGCCGCCGTCCTCTTGGTCGGGGTCGTTGCCGGGGCGTGGCTGGCACCGCCGGCCGCGGAAAGCGGGCGCGCGGCCAGGATTGGGCTGGACCGTGTGCCGCTCACGACGAACGCCGAGGCGTTCGATCTCTACCTTCGAGCCGAGGAGCGGATCTCGCAAATCATGCCGAACCAGCCGGAGCTTCCACGCGGCGACGCGATCGCGCCGCGCGAGCAGGTTCTCTCGTGGCTCGATGAGGTGTTGCGCCTCGACCCGTCCTTCGCCCTCGGCCATGTGTTGCGCGCCCGCGTGCACCTCGACCACTTCATCGCCAACCTAGACGTCAGCGAGGAGCGGCTCGTGGCGGTGCGAGCCGATCTCGAGCGCGCGCGCCAGCTCGCCAACGACGAATCGATCGGCGACGACCTGCGCGGACTCTACGCGGCATTCGTCGACGTCGACCCTGAGCGAGGACTGCGCGTGCTCGGTTACGGGGAGGCGTCCGCTGATAGCGCGGCACTGTTGAGTCAGGCGCGCGTTCTCACGTCGATGGGCCGATTCAGCGAGAGCGACGACCTGCTGCGTCAGTTGCTTGTCAGCGAGCCCGTGAATCAGCTGCTGTTCAGAATGCGAGTGTCGAATGTGTTCTCGCAGAACGACCCACGGGAGCTGTTTCGACTCGTCGCCCAGCTGCGCGACATCGGCTCGCCGGAGGCCGACTATCGCGCATGGACCTACCTCTTCACCGGCGAGGCCGATGGTTCTGCGCTCGACGTAGACGCGATGTCGGCTGCGGCTGCCGAGGACGCGACCGGTGAGCAGCTGTTCGCGCTGTCGAACGATCTGACGTTTCTCCGGCACCAGCATCGCTACGCGGACGTGCAGCGAATCCTCTCGGCGACTCCGGCCGAGCGCTTGCGTTTTGGGTCGTTCATCGGCGCATCCCCGGGCTTGGGGCAACGGCCCGTCGCCGAGCTGCGTGGGTGGAACGAGCTACTCCTCCGCAATGCTCCCGCAGCGGCGGAGCACGGCCGCGCTGTCCTCGCTTTCGTGGCGAAGCAACGTGAGATGAAGTCGAACGCGTGGGTCCTTCACATGCTGCGAGCAGAAGGCCACGCGTTTATGGGCGACCGCGCTGCAGCCGTCGATGCGGTTCGCGAGTCACTGCGCGTGGCGCCGCTGTTGGCACAAGTCGAAGCCCACCGGCGCTACTTGGCGGCGATGACGCTTGCGTGGGTAGGTGAGCAAGAAGAGGCCGTCGAGCTGCTCGAGCAAACGGCGACGATCGATTTGGTGAATGCCGGCCCTGTGCGCATCGCGCGCGAGCCGCTTTTCACGGTGCCGCTGCAAGGAAACGCGCGGTTTCAGCGGCTCGTCGAGCAGCTCGAGAAAAAGATCGACGACAACCGCGCATTGCAGCGCGTGAGCTCGGCAGCGACCTACGGTTCGCAGTAACGCGGTCGCGGCAGAGGAGGCGCAGATCGATTCGGAGGCTATCTCCGTGTCGGCCGTCGGTCTCCTCGCGCTGCCGCTCGCCGACTTGTTCGCCCGCGTGGGCTACGCGGAGTGGGAGCCGATAACGAACCGCCCGACAGTCGCAGCGCGCTAAACGCTCGAGGGATACTCCTGAAATTCCGCGAGCCCCTGCTGACGCTTGTGCCAAGGGGCGCTCGACCGCAGGAACATATGTGCGGACTCGACTAGCGTCTCGTCGCTATCGAGCGTACCGGGCTGAATGAAATAGATGCCCATCGATGGGTGGCCCGTCGGCATGTGAGTGCCGCAGACGGAACAGAAGTTACGAAAGTTACCGGGCGAGCTTTCGAACTTTTTGAGAAGCGTCTCGCCGCTGGTCCACTTGAAGCTGCCGAGCGGCGCGGTCGTGTAGTCGCCGTAGGCAGAGCCGCTCAGTTTTCGACAGAACGTGCAGTGGCACTTCGTGATTCTTGTCCCGATCTCCGCCGCCTCGTAAGTGATCTTCCCGCACAAACAGCTGCCTTTGGCCATCGGTTTTCCCCACGTAGTCGTGAGTTGAAGTGTGCCACACGATCAACGGCCGTTGCGCAACTCGCGCCGGGTCGTTCAGGGCAGCGCGAACACGTACAGCGCTTGGCCGCGATTTGGCGGGCGCAGCTCGGGCGTGATCGTCGCCGGCACGCCGCGCGGGCTGCCGCCGCCCAAACCCGTCGCCACGGCGATGTACTGCTTGCCGTCCACGGCAAAGCTGATCGGGAAGCCTTGCACCGAAGTCGCGAGCCGCGTCTCGAAGACGACACTGCCGTCGCGCACGTCGACGCCTTTGAAGCTGCGGTCGAGATCGCCGGCGAATGCGACGCCGCCGGCCGTCGACAGCACGGACGTCATGAACGACGCTCGCTGCTCGAGCGACCACGTCTGCTCGAGCGTGTCGACGTTGAACGCGGCGAGCTTGCCGACGTTGCCGTTCGTGCCCGGCATCGTATAGAAGCGCCGATCGGCGCCGCCGCCGCTGCCGCCGCCCGGCACTTGCTCGATGGCCTGTGCGCGCAGCGAGACGCAGCTCTGGCTCAAGGGAATGATCAGTTGCCGCGTCGGGGCGTGGAAGCTCATCGCGTGCCAGTTCTTGCCGCCGGCCGTGCTCGGGCAGGCGTCGATCCATTCGCCGACCTTGCTCTCGAGAATGTCGGCGCGATACCGCGGCCGGCCCGTCTCGCGGTCGAAGCTCGCCCAGACGTTCTGGAACACGGTTTCCTTATGGCCGAGGTACTCGCCGGTGCGGCGATCGTGCTTCCACAGCACGCCGTCCTTGCCGACGGAAAACACGAGCTTCTGCGCGCCGGCGTCGACGAGCACGCGCTCGAAGACGACGTCGAGATCGAACGCCTCGCCGGGCGCGTGCGCGTAGTGCCACTTCAGCTCGCCCGTCGTCGCGTTCAGCGCCAGCGTCGAGCTCGTGTATAGCGCGACGTCGCTCGTGTGCATGCCGCGGCTCGCGGGCATCCACGGCTTCGCCTGCGCCGTGCCCCAGTACGTGAGATTCAAGTCGGGGTCGTAGCTGCCGGTGATCCACGCTTCACCGCCGGCGCGGTAGAGATCCGGCAGCCCGCCCCAGCTATCGCCGGCGGGCTCGCCTTCGAGCGCGATCGTGCGGAAGAGCCAGCGCTGCTCGCCAGTCGCGGCGTCGTACGCGCTGATGGAGCACTTCGTCTCCTCGTAGACCGTGCACGTGCCCCCGCCTTGGATCAGCAGGCCGTTCGCGACGATCGGGCCGCTGTTCGTCGCGTAGACGTTCGGCATCTCGACGCTCCAGACGGGCTCGCCCGTGCGTGCGTCGAGCGCGACGAGGCGCGCGGCCTGCGGCCGGACGGCCCACTCGCCGGCGCTCTGGAAGATCAGCATGTTCCGGTACAGCGTGATGCCGCGCGGCGCGATCTCGGCGCCGACGTGGTGCTCCCAGATCAGGTCGCCCGTCTTCGCGTCGAGCGCCTGGATGATTCCGCCCGTGTTCGCGAGATACAGCGTGCCGTCGTACACGAGCGGCGCGGGTTGGTTCGTCCCGCCGTCGCGCATCGGCCAGATCCATGCGAGCCGAAGCTGACGCGCGTTCTCAGGCGTGATCTCGGTCAGCGGGCTGTAGCTCGTGGCGCTGTAGTCGCGGCGCAGCATGAGCCAGTCTTCGGCGGCGGGACTGCGCAGCATCGCGTCCGTGACCGGCGTGAAGCTCGGCACCGTGCCCGCGACGATGACGCCCGTCGGCGCTGCCGCCGCGCTCGGCGCTGCCGCGGCTGCGAGCGCTGCGGGAGCTCGACCCGTGAGGCCTTGGCCGACGCGCGCCGTCGTGCCCGCGTCGATCGCGTTCTCGCTCGGCGCGCCACCGTTCGCTTGCAGCAAGTACGCGACGACGTTCGCATAGGTTTCCGCCGGAAGGCCGCCCGGGTTGTCCGGCGGCATCGTCGAGCGTGCCTGCGCAATGAGATCGCTCGTCGGGCGATTGCCCCAGCGGCCGAGGAACTCGTCGCCGGCGAGCAGTGCGTTTGGCAGCTGGCGCAGGCTCGGGCCGTGGCAGGTGACGCAGGTCTGATCGTAGGCCGCGCGGCCGGCGGCGGCTTGCTCGGCGGTGAACGCGAACGCCGGTGCCGCGGATAACGCGACGGGCGCGAGAAGCACGGCTGTGCGAAGCATGGATTTCATGCCGTGCAGCTCGAGGTCGCTTGGCTCGCCAGCAGCCAACCCCAGAGCACGGCGTTATCCGGTGCAACCCCGCGCTGCGCGTGCAGCTGTATATAGAGGTGTCCCGCGAGCAGCGCGTCGCGTTG
The DNA here is from genome assembly GCA_963714705.1 of uncultured Gammaproteobacteria bacterium. Taxonomy (GTDB): domain Bacteria; phylum Pseudomonadota; class Gammaproteobacteria; order Steroidobacterales; family Rariloculaceae; genus FEN-1219. The sequence continues at coordinate 117,931 of CAVQPJ010000006.1, read as the reverse complement.
CTCGCGGCTCAAGTCGACGTTGCCGGACAACGTGCCGGCGGCGTTCGCCGTGATCGTGAGCTCGGCGATCGCAGGTCCGCGCGCGCCCGTCGCGACGCCTCGATGAAGACTCGCACGAGTTGCGGCGGCTGGAAGGCCCTCGAAGCAACCGGTGATCTCGAGGCGGGAGCGCGTCAACGTCGCGCGGATCGAGCCGCTCCCGGAGACGTCGTTGCGCTCGGCGCCGCTGATCGGCACCCAGTCGAGCCGCGCGCCGAAAACTCCCGAGTCCTGTGCGAGCGCGACGCCCGCGAAGGCCAGCAGCACGGTCAGCAAGCACCGACGTATCGCGCTTCGTCCTCGCATTCCCCTCACCGCCGTCGTCGCCGCAGCTTGCGGTCGCGGCAGTCTACTGTGAACCGCGAGGTGCCGTAAGACAGGTCGGGCGTCGCGGCGGTCGTCTAGATCCTTGAACCTTCCCGTGAACCCATTCAGGCTGTGATCGGCGTTGAGGAGAAGCTATGGCATTGGACCACTTCGACAGACTCGCCGAAGCGTCGGTGAAGGAAGCCATCCAGCAGTTGGTGGCGAACGGTAAACGTGCTGACAGCCGCAGCGTTCCGCCCGAGGCGCGGCTACTCCTGTCGCGGAAGAGTCGCGCACGGCTCACCGAACCCGACGCTGCGAAGAAAGTGGAGCAAGCAATCCAGCGGCTGAGGGATCGCAAAGAGATCAAGGCCCCCACGTCTCGGTACACCGAGTGGGCTCTCCTTGGCGATGAGAAGGCCGCAGCCGAGACTGCGCACTAGGTCCCATTTCCCCTGTGGCGATCGCGGGCTATTGATGCGAGACTGATTCGAGGGAATCGCACTCCATGGGCGTGTGTGACTAACAGATCCCGTTCGCGCGAACGCACGACGACGGTCTCCGCCATGCGATGCTTTGCTCTCGGCATTGCCGTCGTCCTGACGGCGTTTCATGTGGACGCGCAGCCAACCGCCACTGCCGAGCAAGCGGCGCCGAACGCCGAGCCGGGCGCGTCGACCGCCACGGACCCGGCCACGGATCCCCGGCCGTTTCAGGACCTCGACGCAGCTGACATCCTCAATATGAACCAGCGTTGGGCCGGGGACTACGACGACCTTGCCGAGCGCCGCTTCCTGCGGGTGCTCGTGCCGTATAGCCGCACGCTCTATTACCTGGACGGCCCCTTGCAGAAAGGCATTGCCTACGAATCTCTGCGTGAGCTCGAGAGCCAGCTGCCGCTGATCCCCGGCTCGCGCGTGCGGCCGAAGATCGTGATCATTCCGACGACGCGCGACCGTCTGCTGCCGGCTCTGGCCGAAGGCTACGGCGACGTCGCGATCGGCGCGTTCACCGTCACCGACTTGCGCCGCGAAATCGTCGACTTCTCCGCGCCGACGATGCGTGGGATCGAGAATGTCGTCGTCACGAGCAAGGATGCGCCCGCCGTGCTGACGGAAGCCGATCTCGCCGGGAGCGAGATTCACGTGCAGCGCGCGAGCAGCTATTACGAGGATCTCGTCGCGCTGAACGAGCGTTTGTCGAACGCGGGACTGCGTCCGGTCTCGATCCAGGAAGTCGATGCGCGGCTCGAGGAAGAGGACGTGTTGCAGATGGTCGACGCCGGCATCATTCCGGCGACGGTCAGCAAGCGCCCGATCGCGGAATTCTGGGCGCAGCTGTACGACCAGCTAGTCGTGCACTCGCAAGTGGCGTTGCGCTCCGACGGGCAGATTGCCTGGGCCTTGCGCAAAGACACGCCGCAGATCAAGAAGATCATCGACGGTTTCGTCGTCAAGCACCGTGCCGGCACGCTGTTCGGCAACGTCTTGCTCCAGCGCTATCTCGGCACTACCCGGCGGCTCAACAATCCGACAAGCGCCGCCGACCTCGCGAGATATCGATCCATGGCGGAGCATTTCCGCGAGTACGCCGACCAATATGGCTCCGACTGGCTCCTCGCGGTTGCGCAGGGCTATCAGGAATCGCAGCTCGACCACTCGAAGCGCAGCGAAGCCGGCGCAGTCGGCGTCATGCAGATCAAGCCTTCCACGGCGGCCGATCGCAACGTCGGCATCGCCAACGTGGAAGTCCTCGAGAACAACATTCACGCCAGCATCAAGTACATGAACTTCCTCCGCGATCGCTATTTCCGGGATCCCGCCATCGATACCCTCGACCAGGGCCTCTTGACGCTCGCTGCTTACAACGCCGGGCCCGCGCGCGTGGCGGAGCTGCGGCAGAAGGCCGCCGCCGTCGGTCTCGACCCGAACCAGTGGTTCGGTAACGTCGAGATCATTGCGGCACGCGTGATCGGCCGGGAGACCGTCGATTACGTGGGCAACGTCTATAAGTACTACTCGGCTTACAAAGCGGTGGCCGCGCAGCGGGGCGTGGCGGTTCCGGCGCCCCAGTGATCGTTCCGATCGTCAAGTTTTCCAACTATTTCGAGCCGTGCGGCCACTACGGCGTTCGCGCCGCTTTCATTCTCGCGATCACGTGGTCGAGTGAAAGGAAACCGGGTCCGCGGGTCAGAACGAGTAGTAGAGCCGAGGCCCACATCAAGTGATCGCTCCAAGCGTTCGGATACACGAACACCTGAATCACGGCGATCATGCCGAGGAGCGGCAGCGTCGCAAACCGAGTGGCGAGCCCGGCGAACAGCAGCGGTGGGACGCCGAGCTCTACGATCGTGGCGGCTTGAGCGGCAAGCAGCGGATCGAGCAGCGGCACCTTGTACTCATCGCGAAACAGCTGAATCGTGAACTCCCAGGAGTCGAGCTTCAGAAGCCCGGAGCGAAAGAACACGGCACCTACGCTGATCCGCATGGCGAGTTGAAGGATCGACAACGGGAAACGCTCGAGGTGTTCCCTGAGGGCGGTAAGTTGGGTCACGGTGCGTGCGCCTTTTCGGTGAAGGTCGTTCCCGCGACGAGGCCGATGCTCGCAAGCAGGCGAAGTGCTTCACCCGGATCGAAGTTCGCGTCGAACTCGAGCGCACGATCGGCCGCGATGCTGATCGAGCTGCCAGTCGCGAGCTCCGTGCGAAACGCGAAGGTCGCGCCACCGAGGGGTGCGACGTGCATGGCGCCGCGCGCGCCCCGGACCTCGATGAAGGTATCCGCTTCCGGCAATTCAAAGCGCTGGGGCTCGGTGCCGCTCAGGTACAAAATCATGAGCCGGTCCACGCGCCAGGCTGAGCGCAAATAGCGCACGCCCGGCTGCAACGTGAGAGAGGAGTCGATCAGGCGCTCCGGTCCGATCTGCGCGAGGTCCTGCCACGAGAGGGGCGGATGGTCGATCGCGATGGACACCCGGCCCACGGCCCACTCGAGCGCGGCGAACGACTCGAGATACGGCACCGCCGGCGCGTGCCCGAAGTTCGCGAGGAAGCGCGGAAACTCGCTCGCCGTATTCCGCGATGCAAGGCTGCCGCGGCGGATGCGCGTGCACGTACGCACGCGCGGCAGCGCGCACGAGATCCGCGCCCGCGAGCCACGCGCAGGCCGCGAACTTGTCGCGCAGCGCGGCGACCAAGCTCGCTTCGTAGTGACGCAGGTGGATGTCGAGGCGCCTGGTCGGATCGGTGCCGCCCACGAGCTGCGCGGCGATGGGCTGACGTTCGCCCGTCGTCATGGCGCGGGCGACGCTGCCTTGCAGATCAGCCAGCGAAGGCACGCGAGTGTCCATGATCGAGGGCGGCGGCTGCGACGGCGTCGGCGCGCGCGGCTTCGGCCAACAATTGCGTGAAGGACGGGAGGTCGTTGTCCCATTCGATCAACGTCGGTCGCGGGCCGAAGCGGCGAAGCGCATGTGCATAAAGATCCCATACCGGCTCCGCGATCGCGCCCGCGTGCGTATCGATGAGGATCTCGCCGCCAGGTGTGGCCTCGTCGGCCTCGCGGGTGAAGCCGCCGAGATGAATCTCGGCGACGGCGTGCGCGGGGAACGCATCGATGTACGCGTAGGCGTCGTAGCCCATATTGGCCGCGCTCAAGAACACGTTGCTCACGTCGCAGAGCAATTGACAGCCCGTGCGTGTCACGAGCTCCGCGAGAAAGTCCGCCTCTGTGCGCGTAGACGTGTCGAAGCCCACGTAGCTCGCGGGATTTTCGACGACGTAAGGTCGGGCGAGAGCGTCCTGCACCTCGTGGACGTGCGCGGCGACGATGCCCAACGTCTCGTCGTCGTACGGAAGCGGCAGGAGATCGTTGAGATACACGCCGCGATGCGTGGACCAAGCGAGGTGGCCTGACACCAGGATCGGCTCGACTTCGTCGACGAGCCGGCCAATGCGCTTTAGATGCTCGCGGTCCACGCCGTCGACGCTGCCGACGGACAACCCAACGCTGTGCAGCGAGATGAAGTGTCGCTGCGCGATCTCGAGGAGTAACTCCCTCGCGTGGGGGTTCGCGAGGAAGTTCTCCGGATGAACCTCGAGCCAAGCTAGCCGTGGGGACGCCGGCCGCCACTTCGGCCAAATGCGGTAGTCGCAAGCCGACGCCCGCTCCGCGAGCATCGCCGGCGCCGCGCTCGGTGCGAGTGGCGACCGCGCCCTGCACGGTTAAGCCTTCGGCGTCAGGCTGCCGCTGACGATGCGCTCGCAGTAGCCCGCGGGCACGAAGATCCACGCGCGCGGGTCGGCATTCGCTTTGGCAGTGCCGGCGCACGAGTTGTTGCCCGTGGAGGCGCAGTCGTTCTTGCCGGCCTTGGCGATTCCGTAACACTTCTCCGCCTTGAAGGTCGGCTCGGCCGCCGGTTGCGCGGAGAGGAGTGACGGGCCGGCGATGGCCGCTGCGAGCGCCGATGCGATGAGTACGCGTTTGTTCATTGAAAAGCTCCTTACGATTTGGACGAGTCGGCGTCGTTGCGCCGTGGTTGCTGGTCCGTTTGACCAGTGCCTGTTGATTCGCCGCAGTCCGCAAAAAGGTTACGCGTGCCGTAAACTGGTTCTCGTGCCATGACTGAATCAACGCTCCGCCATCGATTCGCTGGGTGAGCTGATGCGCGCGGCGCAGCAGGGCGACGGCGCGTCGTATCTCGAGCTGCTGCGTGTGATCACGCCGCGAATTCGCCAGATCATCAAGCGGCAGCGCGGCTTTGCCGGAATCGCCGAGGTGGAGGATCTCGTGCAAGACGTGTTGCTGTCCGTGCACACGGTGCGTGCGACCTACGATCCGGCGCGGCCGTTCGTGCCGTGGCTGCTCGCGATCGTGCGCCATCGGCTGGTCGATGGCGCGCGGCGGTACGCGCGAATCGCGCGGCGCGAGATTCACGTGGATGAGGAAGACGTAACCTTTTCCGTGCCCGAAACGAATGACGATATCAGTGAGCTGGGCGACGCGGCGGCGTCTGCATGCGGCCGTGCGTGCGCTGCCGGAGGGGCAGCGGCAGGCGATCGAGCTCTTGAAGCTCAAGGAGCTGTCGCTCAAGGAAGCGGCAGAGCTGTCGGGCACCAGTGTGGGTGCACTCAAGGTGGCGACGCACCGCGCGATGGCAACGTTACGGCGCACGCTCGGCAAGAGACGCGAATGAACACGAACGATTTGATCGAAAACTTGGCTCGAGGGCTCACGCCCGTTGCCCCGCTGTGGCGGCCCGGCTCGGCGAGCGGTGGCGTGGTCCGTTGGCGCGTTGTTCTACGTCGGTCTCCTGGTGGTAATGATGAGCGCAGTCGGACCGGATGCTGACCGCGTCGGCACGGGATTTCTGGGTGTCGCAGCTCGCTGCCGTCGTGATGGGGCTCACTGCAAGCCGAGCGGCCTTCGCGTCGGTGGTTCCCGGTTTCCCGAAACACTCGCGCGTGTGGGCGGGGTTGGCGGCGCTTGTTTGGCTTGGAACGCTCGTCGTCTCGTCACCGTGGAACTTCGACTGGGCAACAGTGATGGCCGCGAGCCATGAGTGGCTATGCGTCGGCTTCATCGTTATCGGTGGCGCGCCGCTCATGCTGGCGCTGACGGTGATGCTCCGTCGTGGGGCTCCGCTCCGCCCGGGAGCGACGGCCGCGCTCGCGGCGCTGGCCGTGGGAGCCTTGGCCAATGTCGGTGCGTGTCTGTCGCTGCCGCATGCGAACAGTGCGATTACGTTCGCGTGGCATGGCGGTGTGGTTGTGGCCATGGTGGCTCTTGCGGCTTTGACCGGACACCTCGTCTTTCGGTGGCGCTTAGGTCGTTCGCCGTCGCTCGTTGACGGCGCCCCGCGGGGATAGGAGGCGACATTGCCGTATCTGCGCTCGTTACGGGCCGGCGCGAGCCTGCTCGATGTTTTCAAGGCATTCCCCGAGACGAGTACGCCGCTGAGCTACTTGCCGTTGCTCGACCTGATGAACGCGGGTCGGCGGCCGTGAGGATTTACGCACGATTTCCCTTGAGGCTTGGGTCGTTGCGCAGCTTGGGACTGCTGCTTTATCTGGTCCGCCACGGCGAGGCGCCGCGCTAGAAAATGTGGCAGCCGTTACCGGACCGCTTTCGCGCCGGGCGATTCGACGCAAACCGAGGGAGGTTTGAGTCGGTACCTTCATCGGGGGTGTAGGATTCCGCCGGTTGGTGAGCCGCTCAAGACGTTTTTTTCGCGTGATCGACGCGAAGGTCAGTGGCCGCAGCAATAGCCGTGAAGTCGTGGTCCAGATGCAGGAGTGGAACGTTTGCGCGCATCGCGACTGCGGCAATCAAACAGTCGATAAGCTTGCGAACAGTTTTGCCTTGACTGCGACAACTACGATAAACCGCGGCCGCCGTGTCGAAGTCGATCGACTCGGTTGGAAGGAGCGTGGCCCGCGCAAGCAGCCGCCGGAGCTGCTCCAAGTGCTGCTGATCGCGCGCGCCCGCGAGGACTTCCATCCGAACGGCATCGCACGTCGCAATCTTCGATCCAAGTAGTTTGTCGACGCGCTCGCAAACCGACGAGCGCGTGTCGCGCAGAAACTCGATCCACGCTGAGGTGTCAATGAGAATCAAGACGCTCGATCGGTGCGCATCGCGTCTAAATCACCGCTCCAGCCGGTGCCTCGCAGCTCGCGGGCAGATTTCACGGTTAGCGGTTCCGCCGCCATAGCGCGCAATGCGAAGTTAATCGCTTCGCGTTTCGTTTTTAGCCGGTAGCGTCGCATAACTGAGGCGCAGGCCTTCTCGTCGATGTCAATGTTTGTGCGAGCCATACACCAAGCATACACCAATCGGAGGGAGAGGGCTAACGGTGGGCGCGCATGTAATTGGCCGCATGTGGGCAAAGATGGCACACGGAAGCCACTATCGGGCTGCAGGCCGTGCCGTTGCTCGAGGATTGGCGGCGAGCGAGGCGAGCAGCTCGTCGAGCTGCCCGAACGTCTCGTTCATGGCTTCCTGCGCGCCGGTGCCGGCGGCGTCGAGCGCTTCCTTCGTCGGGTAGAGCTCGCTCATCACGAGCGTCGTCTTGCCGTTCTTCTCTTCGAAGGTGACGGTGGTGACGGAACCGTCGGCGCCGCTTTCCTCATTCGTCCAGACGATGCGCTGGTCCGGCACCACGTCGAGGTACTTGCCGAAGAAGGCCACCGGGTTCGCGGGGTCGTCGCCGAACACGAGGCGGTATTTGCCGCCGATGCGCACATCCAGCTCGCACGAACGCAGCGTCATGCCCATCGACCGCGGCACCCACCATTGCTTGAACAGCTTAGGATTAGTCCACGCCTCGAACACGAGGCGCGCGGGCGCGTCGAACGCGCGGGTGACGACGACTTCGCGATCGGACTTGCGTTCAACGGTCGTGCGATTCATGCGGGCCTCACTTTCTTTTCTTGCGGACATCGGGTTTGTCACGGGACTTGAGCTGCTCGATTACGCGGTCTAGCGCTTCGAAGCGGGCGTCCCAGACCCGGCGGTATCGCGAGATCCACTCAATTTCCTCTTCGAGCCGGCAGGGGCCGATCTTGCAGTTGCGTACGCGGCCGACCTTTTCGGTCGTGACGAGCCCGGCCTGTTCGAGCACGCCGACGTGTTTCTTCATGCCGGTGAGGGTCATGTCGAACTTGTCGGCAAGGTCGGTGATCGAGGCGTTGCCGCGCGCGAGCTGCTCGAGAACGCCGCGCCGGGTAGCGTCCGCGAGCGCGGCGAAGGAGGCGTTGAAGTGGGTTTGTGAATGCTGAACCATATGGTTCAGTATGGAGGAGACGGGCGGCGGGATGCAAGCGTCCTGCACGTGACGTAACTATTTGAAAAATTTGGCGGAGAGGGAGGGATTCGAACCCCCGAGCCCTTGCGGGCTAACGGTTTTCAAGACCGCCGCATTCGACCGCTCTGCCACCTCTCCGTGAAGGGCATTGTCGGAGCCGTGTTCGTGCGATGCAACCGAGGCCGTCCCCGGCCGCCGCGCTGCGCTCCCTTCCCCAGTGGGTCAGAGCAGGTACGTGACTGCCAACAGGCCGGTCAAGGTCATCGTGACCGTGTACGGCAATGCCATCAAGACCATACGCATATAGGAAAGGCGAATCAGCGGGGCGAGCGCGGAAGTCAGCAGAAACAGGAACGCCGCTTGGCCGTTCGGCGTCGCGACACTCGGAATATTCGTGCCCGTATTGATCGCCACCGCCAGCACATCGAACTGCTCGCGGTCGATCACTCCGCTCTCCAACGCCTGTGCGATTTCGTTGATATAGACGGTTGCGACGAAAACGTTGTCGCTGATGGCTGACAAGAGTCCGTTCGCGACGAAGAACATTGGCGCTTGTACCTCGCGCGGCATTGAGAGCACGCCATTGGCGATCGGCAAAAAGAGATCTTGGTCGTGGATGACGGCAACGATCGCGAAGAAAACGACCAGCAGCGACGTAAACGGTAATGCCGCCTCGAACGCGCGGCCGATCCTGTGCTCGTCCGTGATCCCCGAGAAGGCGGTCGCGAGCACGATCACGGACAGGCCGATCAGACCCACTGCGGCCCAATGGAGCGCGAGGGCGGCCACGAGAAAAGCCGCGACGACGGCCTGTACGACCAATATCGCCCGTTCCTGGACCGTCCGGCTCTCTGTCTCGGCGCGATCGAACTCCTCGAGCGCGTGGCGCACTGGTTCCGGCAGGCGTGCGCCGTAACCAAACCAGTGCAAGCGTTCGAGCAGCGCGCACGTGATGAGCCCCGCGGCCAGCACCGGCAGCGAGACGGGCGCCATGCGGACGAAGAATTCGATGAACTCCCATCCGGCGACTGTCGCGATGAGCAAATTCTGCGGTTCGCCGACCAACGTGGTGACACCGCCGAGGGCGGTACCGACGGCGGCATGCATCACGAGACTGCGTAAAAACGCTCGGAACTGAGTAAGGTCCTCGCGGTGAATCTCATGGATGTGCCCGTCGGACGACAAGTCGTGATCGCTGTGGTTGAAGTGCTTGCCGGACGCCACTCGGTGGTACACGCCATAGAACCCGCTCGCCACCGTGATGACGACGGCCGTGACGGTCAGAGCATCCAAGAACGCCGACAGCACGGCTGCGACTCCCGAGAACAACAACGATAGGAGGACCTTCGAACGCACCCCGATCGTTATTTTCGTGAACGTGAACAGCAGCAGTTCCTTCAGAAACACGATCCCTGCCACCATGAAGATGAGTAGCAGGATCACCTCGAACCCGTTGACCGTCTCCTCGTAGACGGCTGACGGCGAGGTCATGCCGATCACGACAGCCTCGAACGCCAAGAGCCCGCCGGGTTGCAGCGGATAACAACGCAGCGCCATCGCGAGCGTGAAGATGAATTCGATCACGAGCGCCCACGCCGCGATGAACGGGTCGATCGCGAAGACGATCGGATTCAGAACGAGGAAACCAAGGATCGTGCGTTTGTACCACTCGGGAGCATTGCCGAGAAAACGCTCCGCGAACGCACGTAACAGGGATTGCGAGCTCACTTAGACGGACGCTTCAGTTGAGCGGGGAGCGAGGCGCTCAACCAGATGCAGCCGTCGATAGGCATACCAATAGAGCCCGGTGCACACGACCAAGCCGAAAGCAGCCGGCGGGACGATCGTCCAGCCACTCTCGCCCCCGAAGTAGAAGCTCCAGACGACCTTGAGAAGCGCTCCGCCACAAATCAAGACGAAGCCGCCGACCCACGAGCGCCGCCAACACGCCCAAGCACATGCGACGAACCAGGCGGGCACCAATGCCGTCATCGCGAGCTTGCCGGCAGTCCATGGTCCCGCCATGTACTGCCGCTCCATCGCCAGGAACGCTGCGGCCTGTGGGTCAACCGCCGCAGGCTCCGGAAACCAGAACATGCTCGAGAGCACGGCCAGGACCGTCAGGCCCATGCCCCACCAGTTCTTCTTGTACGCGAAGTAGCAGAACGGCAGAACGAACAAGGGACGAATGTACCAACTCAGTGGGTTCTGGTGCCGTGCCCAAGCCCAACTGAGAAAGTTGTCCAGCATGTCCATGGCTGGTCGCCGCTACTGCGCGGGCCGCCGGAACAAGCCGCCGTACACGGCCTTGCCGAGCACGTGCCCCTGCATCGCCTGGAACACCTTCGTGCGCGTCTCGAACGCATCGGCCGTCGGCGCGACGTCGAGCTTCGTGTCGAGCGCGTAGATCTCGAACATGTAGTGGTGGCGCGGGCCGGTCGCGGGCGCGCCCGGGCCGCGATAGACCTGGCCCGTGGCGCTGATCTGGAAGCTGCCGTCCGGCAATTGCGCGCCGCGCGGCTGCCCTTCGGTCATGCCCGTCGCGGTCGCCGGGACGTTCCAGACGACCCAGTGCGCTTGATCTTCTGTCGTGCGATTGCGCGCGACGTCGAGGTCCCGCATGTTCAACACGAACGACTGTGTGCCGGGCGGCACGTTGGTCCAGCTCATCGCCGGCGAAGTGCCTTCGCCGGGCGCCGCGCCGGGTGCCGCCTGGCTGAACCGCACGGGGATCTCCGCGCCGTCCGCGAAGCCCTGCACCGTGAGCACCATCGCCGGTGCCGGTGGCGGCGCCGCACTCGCGGCCGGTTGCTGCGCTGCCGCCGGCAACGCTGCCAAGAATCCGCTCGTAACGACTGCATAAACGATTCGCATCACAGTCTCCTATCCAAGTTCGAAACAACTAGGCCGCGTCGCGCTCGCCCGTCGCCACGGCTCTTTCGTACGGCGCCGAGCTCGGTACTGCGAGCGGCGCGTTGATGAAGCGCTCGTGCGCCGCGATATCGACGCCTTCGACGTACAGATCGCGAGCGATGGCCGAGATGAGCCGCGGCTGATCGACGACGCTCGGCACGTCGCCGACGGGGATGCCGAAGCTCAACGCACCGGCCAAGTTGAAGCAGTGGATGTTGCGCAGGAACTCGGCGCCGTTGTCGGTCCGCGGCAAGAACTCGAATGCCGGGCCGAGATACGGATGAGCGGCGCCCGCCGCGTTCTCTTCGTCGGCGCTCGGGCGATACCGGTCACGCCATAGCGCGACGTGTTCGTGAATCCGCGCGAGCTCCGGCTGCGCCGCGAGATCGATGCGGTAGCCGGTCCCTGAAATCACATGATCGAAACGGAAGCGCTGGCCACCAGCTCGACCCGTAACTTTGCCGTTGCCGGCGAGCGCGACGTCGGACAGCGAGCTGTCCAAATGAATGTGGAAGCCCTTGAACGCGACCGCGCGCTCGAGCGAATCGAACGGCACGGAAGCGACGCGCCGCTCGCCGAGCAAGAAATTACGCCAGCGGACGACGTCCGGGAGCTCATAGCTCAGCTCGAGCATGTTGCCGTACCCGCGGTCGAGCGGCGCGGCGGCCTGCGCAGGTGGTGGTCCGCCTTGATACTCGACGTAGGACCGGCGGTTGAAGAGATGCACCTCGCGGGCGCCGCTCTCGAGCGCCACGCCGGCGACGTCGAACGCGTTCGAGCCTGCCCCGACGACGCCGACGACTTTGCCCGCCATCGACTCGAAAGGAATCGCGCCGGTCGAATGCGACCACACGCTTGCGGGCAGCGCGCGGATGAAGTCGGGGACGCTCGGCCCGCCGGCGCCTGCATAGCCGTTCGCGAGCACGAGCTTGCGCGTTGTCTCGATGCGCGGCACCCCGTCGACTTCGAGATGCAGCCTCAACAGGTCGCCCTGCGGCTCGATTTCTACAAGCCGCGTCCCGTAGCGCACCGTCGTGCCGGTGACCTGCTGGAACCAATCGAGATAATCGGCCCACGCGAGACGCGGAATGCGATCGAGCGCGTCGAAGGCGGCCGCGCCGTGCAGCGTCTCGTACCAACCGCGGAAGGAGAGCGCCGGATTGCCGAGCTCCGGTCCCGCCATCGTCTTCGGCGTGCGCAGCTGATGCATGCGCGCGATCGTGCGCCAGATGCCGGCCTGCCCCGGTGCGGCGCGGTCGATGACTTCGACGCGGCCGATGCCCTTACGGCGGAGCTGATAGGCGATCGAGAGCCCGCTCTGGCCGCCGCCGACGATGACGACGTTGTGGTCGACGCCGGTGCGCGCGCGCACCCAGTCGGCCGGATCGCGCCCGATCCAGCGCTGCGCGTTGCTCGTTTGTGTTTCGAGTCGCGCGGCCGCGTCGGCGCCGGCCGGAACGGGGACCGCCGGCTGCGATGGGGCTTGTTGTGCCAAGCCCGTCGAAGCGCCGAGGCTGCCGACGGCAAGTGCGGCTGCGCCGCGGAAGAATCCGCGCCGGTCGATCCGGCTCGGCGCCTCGAGCTGCGCGCCGTCCTGTCCGGGCGCGTCGTTTTCTTGGATGCGTTTGGTCATGTGTTTCCTTGGGAGCTAGTCTGTCTCGAACATATGCGCTTGATACGGGAAGCCGTTCATCGCGAGCCGGCAGGAACGTAAGCCTTCGCTGCCGCCGAAGCTCGCGAGGTGCCACGTTTGCCGCGGCGCGTACACGACGTCGCCGGCTTCGGCCTCGAACTCGGGCAGCCCCTCGATGTTGTAGCGGATCTTGCCGAGCATGATGAGCCAGAACTCGGAGCCTTCCTCGTGGAAGTGCCCTTTGTTGCTTGGCTGCGGCGCCTGATAGTTGCCGATGATGATGTTCGCGAAGCTGCGGTCGTCGCTGACGAACGGCCCGCCGCGTTCCTCGCCGGCGACGACCTTGTTGAAGTCGAGCACGGGCCGGTCGGCCGCATCGAGCGTGCCGCGGCCACCCGTCACGCGCGTCGGGACGTAGTCGAACCCGGCCAGCGGCACGGGCGTCTCGTCGAGCGGATAGAGCTTGCGGGCGCGGGTCACGTTCACTTCGAACCGCAGCGCGGGCTCGGCGCCGACGTTCTCGATCTGATACAGCGTGCGATACGGCACCTGCACCATGAAGCCCGGGGTCGCGACGACGGGCTCGCGGCCTTCGACGGTGAACTTCAGCGAGCCGGATTGAACGACCCACCACTCGCGCGTGTCGCCGTTCATTCGCCGCGGGGTCTTTTGCCCCGGGCCCAGCGAAACCCACTGCGCGAACAGGCTCTCGTCGTCGACGACAGTCTCCGCCCAGTCCGCTTGGCTCTTGTGGCGCGCGAGGACGTCGCGGAGCTTCGTGTGCGGGCGATGCACGCCGGTCCACCCGGCAGGCTTGGCTTTGGGTGACAGCACGAGCAGCGGCGGCTCTTGGCCGGCGGCGGGCACCGTCAGGGCGGTCGCGAACGTCGTCGCGAGTGCGAGAAGGGCACACCGATGCAGGAGAGTCATGCGCCGTATCGTGGTTGTCACAGCAATCGCTCCAGCGGCTCGTCGGCGAGTGGCCAAAGTGTAGCGTATGTATGCGTGCGCAACGGAGGACCGTCCGGTGCACGGCGGCTTGCGCGCGGGGCGCGAAGCTTGGACCATGCCGCGAACGGAGGCGATTCGAGATGCGTTCAGGACTCCTTATCAGCGTATTCGCGGCGGCAGGGCTCACGGTCGGCGCGCTCGGCGCGCAGGAAGGCCAGGCGCCGACGCCGGTCGCGGACCCCGCCGAGCTCGCGTTCGAGCAAGGGCCGCTGGGACGACGCGATCGCCGAGTACCGCGAGATTCTCGCCGCGTACCCCGAGGACCGCCTGAGCCTGCTGCGCATCGCGCAAGCGCAGCGCGAGCTCAAGCGTCACGACGACGCGCTCGCGACGCTCGAGACGGCGCGCACGGCGAACGCGCCCGAGGCGATGATCGATTTCGAGCGCGCGCGCAATCTCGCGCTGCTCGGCCGCGACGAAGAGGCGCTCGCCGCGCTCGACGCGGCCGATCACAGCGGCCTGCGTGCGCTCGCGCTCGTCGAGAGCGCGCCGGAGTTCGACGCGCTATCGCGAGCGCAGCCGCTTTCAGCGCGTCTATCGCAACGTCCGCGCGCGCGTGTATCCGTGCGAAGGCATCGCCGAGGCGAGCGGCTTCGACTTCTGGCTCGGGCGCTGGGAAGTGCGCATGCCGGACGGCACGCTGATCGGCACCAACACGATCACGAAGCGCGACGGCGGCTGCTCGATCCAGGAGCGCTGGGAAGGCGCGGGCGGCTCGACGGGCACGAGCGTCAGCTTCTACTTGCCGAGCCGCGGCGAGTGGCGGCAGGTGTGGACGGGCTCGTCCGGCACGCTGTTCGACATCACGGGCAAGGCCGGCAACGGCACGATGCACATGGAAGGCACGATCGAGTACGTCGAGACGAACCGCGTCGTGGCGTTTCGCGGCACCTGGACCGAGGGCGCCGACGGCCGCGTGCGCCAGCGGCTCGAGGAATTCGACCTCGTGGCGCAGACCTGGATCGTCTGGTTCGACGGCTTCTACCGACGGCTCGACTGACGTTCGGTTAGAATTCGGCCATGAACGGCCGGCATTTCCCTTCGGCAACTCGGGCCATCCGCTGGCGCAGGTCCTGTCGCTGCTCGTGACTGGCGCGTCGTGCTCGTCGGCGCCGTGATCATGGGCGCGTTCGTGCTCATGGTGCTGCTCGGTCTCGGCGTCCTCGGCTTCCTCGCGTTACGGGTGCGCGGCTGGTGGCTGCGCCGCCGGAAGCCGCGCGGCGGCCGTGGGCCTGACGGCCGCGGACCGGGGCCGGGCGGGCCGGCGAAGGGCATCCGCTACATCGAGGGCGAGTACGAAGTCATCGACGCCGATGCCGACGCCGAGCGCCGCCGGTCGGGGACCGGTAGCGGCCATGACCGCGCCGACGCTGCCGAGCTCCAACGATCGTCGCCGGCGACGCCGTCTGCGACTGATCCCGATCATCGGCTACACCATCGTCGCGCTCGGCCTCGCGTATTTCCTCGCAGCAACGCCCGAGCACGACCGTGATCTTCGTGCGCCACGCCGATACCGACGCCGCAATGGCGGGCCGCGACGACGACCCGCCGCTCAACGCGCGCGGCCGGCAACGCGCCGAGCTGCTCGCCGATTTCTTGGAGCATGTCGACGTCGTCGGCGGCGTCAACGCGATCTACGCGAGCGACAAGCGCCGCACGCAGGAAACGGCAGCGCCGCTCGCGAAGCGGTTGAACCTTCCCGTGCGAGATCGCCGACCACCTCGACACCGAGGGCTTCATGGACCGCGTGCTGCGCGAGCATGGCGGCGAGATCGTGCTGATCGTCTCGCACTCGAACACGATCGCGCCGCTGATCGACGAGCTGCACGGCAGCAAGAACTCTGCCGCCGTTCGCCCCCGACGACTTCAACGAGATCTACATCGTCACGATCCCGCGGCCGCTTGGCAAGGTGAAGACGCTGCGGTTCCGCTATCCGGCGAGCCGCCCGTTACCGAGCATCTCGAAGGCATCGGACTCGACGAACGCTGCGCGAGACGAATAGTCAGCGGCGCTGTAGTCGCAGCGCGTCGACGATCGACACGTCGAGCAGGGATTCGACGCCATCGTGCCGTCGGCCGTGAGCGGGGGGTAGGGGCGGCCGTGCTGCACGGCAGCGCTCGGCGATGTCGGGATACGACCACTCGAACAACGTGCGCTCGCGCTCCTCGGGCGTGAGCCGCGAGCGCTCGTAAAACCCGGCCTTGCATGCGCTGTCGCTCGGCCTCGAGCAGGATCACGCCGACTGCCACCGAGACGTTCAGCGACGTGCCGAGCCCGTGCATCGGGATCGCGATGTGGTCGTCGGCCGCCGCGATGGCCGCGTCGCTCAAGCCGACGAGCTCCGCGCCGACCATGATCGCGACCTTCGCCGTGTAATCCACGTCGCGATAGTCGTGCGTCTTCTCGCCGAGTGCGCCGCCACGAGCCGCCATCCCTCGGCGCGCAGCGCCGCGAGCGCGGCCTTCGGTCGAGCGATGCAGCGTGACGCTCGACCCAGTGCTTCGTGCCGCCCGAGATCATGTGATGGCGGCGCAGCGTGTCGCCCGTCGAGACCGCGTGCAGCCGCTGGATGCCGACGGCGTCGGCGGTGCGCATGATCGCCGAAAAGTTGTGCGACTTGTTCACGGCGTCCATGAACACCGTGAGGTCGGGTTGGCGACGGTCGAGGGCGCTGCTGGAGCTTCGCGAATCGCTCGGGTGTCATCGCGCGCGCATCTCCTGCCAGCACGTGGGCAGGTATCGTAGCAGGCGAGGCGCGGACCTAGAATGGAACGACTTCGCAGGCGGCACGTTATGTTTCAGACCGAGATCGAGATCGCGACCAAGGGCCGCGGCACCTACGAGCTGACGCGCGCGTCGCCGACGCCGTGCGCTCGGCGCGCGTGCGACCGGGCTCTGCCACGTGTTCACGACGCACACGAGCGCGTCGCTGATGATCTGCGAGAACGCCGATCCCGACGTGCGCCGCGACCTCGAGACGTTCATGGCGGATCTCGCGCCGGACGGCGACCGCGCTTCGTGCACACGGCCGAAGGCCCCGACGACATGCCGGCGCACGTGCGCAGCGTGCTCACGCGTCCGACCTCACGATCCCGATCACGAACGGCGAGCTCGCGCTCGGCACGTGGCAGGGCGTGTACCTGTGGGAGCACCGCCACGACGGCCATCGGCGGCGCGTGCTCGTGACGTTCAGAGCTAGGCGCTACAGCGGCTCGAGCGAGGTGCGCGAGATGTCGGCGATCTTGGCCGTGCCCATCTGCTGCATGACGATGCGCAGCTCGCGCGTTCAGCATGTCGATCACGCGCTCGACGCCCGCTTGACCGAACGAGCCCAAGCCCCAGATGTACGGCCGGCCGATGCCGACGGCCGTCGCGCCGAGCGCCAGCGCCTTGAAGATGTCCGTGCCGCGGCGGATGCCGCCGTCGACGAACACCGGGATGCGACCGCCGACGGCCTCGACGACCTCGGGCAGGCAGTCGATCGTGCCGCGCAACGTTTCGTCGGCACGGCCGCCGTGGTTGCTGACGACGATGCCGTCCGCGCCGTGCTCGAGGCAGAGCGCCGCGTCCTCGCGCGTCTGAGATGCCCTTGAGCAGCACCTTCATCTTCGTGCGCGCTTCTTGAGCTGGTCGACGTAGTCCCAGGTCATGCCGCCAAGCCCGATGCGCACCTTCGCCATGTCGATGCCGTCGAACATGGGCCGCATGGCAAAGGTGCCCGGCAACTTGGAGTGGCAGACCTGGCAGGTCGGGTCGTTCGCCGGATCGAAGCGCCCGACGGGCTCGAGATTGCGCGACGGAATGTCGACGGTCCACGCAACCGCCGTGCAGCCCGCGTCCTCGGCGCGCTTCAACATGCCCTGCGTGGTGGGCCAGTCCGAGGTGGAGTAGAGCTGGAGCCAGCCGCGGCCGCCGCGCGCGGCCGCGACGTCCTCGACGGAGCTGTTGGCGACGGTCGACAGTACCTGGAGCGCGTTCTTGGTCTTGCGCAGCGCGTGCGACGGCGACTTCGCCCTCGTCGTGGAACATGAACTGGGCGCCGACGGGGCACAGGAAGATCGGCGAGTTCAGGCGTTGGCCGAAGAGATCGACTGACATATCGGGGTTGCCGACGTCGACGAGCCGCCGCGGCCGAGGCCGATCTTTTTGAAGCCCGCGCGGTTCGCAGCGATCGTGCCCAAGTCGTCGGAGCCTTGCGCGAGGTACGCGACGTGGCCAGGGTCCAAGCGCGCGCGCATCACGGCCTCGAAGTCCCAGACGTTCGAGTGCGTCATCGGGGCTCGTGATGAGGCCCTTGAAGTCGTAGCGCGCCGCTCAGTGCGGCGTCGTCCTGCGCGTGCGCGGTCGTGGCCGCGAAGGCTGCCGCCCATGCCGTAGAGCAGTGGGCTCTCGGCGAGGAAACGCAGGAATTGGCGGCGCGATTCGGTGCGAACGTCGGTCGGCATTGGGGTCCCCCGCAAGCTTGGCGCCACCATACCACCGGTTTTACCGGTCCCCCAAGACGGGTCGGTTCGCCGCAGGCCGTGAGACGCGGCGACGATTGCGCGGGTAGAATCGCGGTTTCGAGGAGCTTTGCCGATGAGACGTCTGATTGCGAATTGCTCTTGGGTCTGGCGCTCGCCTTCGCAGCGCACGCGCACACGCCGTTGAAGGCGTCCGTGCCGGCGGCCAATGCTTCGGTGACCCGCTCCCAAGGCGGTCGAGCTCACGTTCGGCGGCGACGTGCGCTTGACGTCGGTGTCGCTGACCGATTCCGCGGGAGCCGCGAAGCACCTCGACGCCGTGCCGACGGCCGATCGCGAGCACGTTCTCGTTTGAACATTCACGAGCCGCTCGCGCCCGGCGCGTACAAAGTCGTCTGGCGCGCCGTCGGCGGCGACACGCACATCATCTCGGGCGAGTTCGGGTTCACGGTGACTGCCGCGCCGGCGCGCTGAGCCGCCGCTCGTGTTCTTCGCGACCGATGCGCTCGTCATAGGTCTTCGAGCGATCGGGTTCGTCGCGTTGTTCCAGGCCGCGGGCGGCGTGTTGTTTCTCGCGCTCTACGAGCAGCACATCGCGCGCGCGCCGGCGGACCAGCTTCGGCTCGTCGCGCGTATCGCGGCGCTCGTCGCGCTCGTCGCCGCCGTGCTGCACTACGTGCTGACGCCGGCGCGCATGGCCGGCGACTTCGGCAGCACCTTCGACCCTGCGCTCGAGTCGCTACTGCTGCGCTCGAACTCCGGCACCGCGCACATCGTGCGCGTCGTCGGCCTCGCGATCCTGCTGCTGAGCCTCGATCGTGCGAGCAAGCTGAACACGTGGGCGGCCTGCGGCGGTGCCGCGCTCGCGTTGCTGTCGTTCGTGTTGATGGGGCACACCGTGATTCACGAGCAGCGCTGGATCTTGGCGCCGCTGCTGCTCGTTCACGTCGTCGTCGCGGCCGTGTGGCTCGGCGCGTTGGCGCGGCCTCTACCTCGCCGCGCGCGAGCACGGGCACGGCGAGCGGCCCGCTCGTCGCGCGCTTCTCGACGCACGCGGCGTGGGCCGTGCCCGCCATCTTCGTCTGCGGGTTCGTCATGAGCGTGTTGCTCATTCGCAGCTTTGCCGAGCTCGCGACGCCGTACGGCGCGATGGTGCTCGGCAAGTCGCTCGGCTTCGCGGCGCTGATGGCGCTCGCGGCGCAGAACAAGTGGCGGTTCGGGCCGCGGCTGCTCGCCGGCGACGGCAGTGCCGTGCCGGCGCTGCAGCGCACGATCGCGTGCGGAGTGGGTGCTGATCGCCGTGGTGCTGATCGGCGACGGCCGTCATGACGTCGCTGTACGCGCCGGAGCACCTCGACCGGCTCGTTCGCGCCCGAGCACGAGGTCGCACCGGTGCATTGACGAACTGACGCGGCCGGCTTGCGGCCGCCTCGGAAACTGGCCGATAATTCGCGCCTCGCGTGGGGCAGTAGCTCAGTTGGGAGAGCGCCGCGTTCGCAATGCGGAGGTCGTGGGTTCGACCCCCATCTGCTCCACCAATTCTTTTTTGCAGCCTTATTTTTGTTCGCGCTCGTCGTCGGTTGCGCGCGCCGCGCTCAAGATGTTCGCCAGGCCGAGGTTGCCTTCATGGCACGCGTACTCGAACGGCGCGGCGTCGGCGCGGCGCTTCAGCGGCATCTCGAACGCCCACGGCGCTGTCCACGTCGCTGGGTCCTCGAAGCGGACTTCCCACGACAGCGTGCTCGCGTCGATCGGCGTGAAGCGCTCGGTGATCTTCGAGGTTCTCGCTCGCGTTGCGGTAGGCCGCCTCGGGGCGAATGTTCGTCGTCTCGACGACGAGCGTGTCGCCTTCCCAGCGGCCGCGCGCGTCGCCCATGTAGAAGTCGAGGTTCGACGCGAGGCGCGGCGAGTCGCCGAGCGGAATGATGCGCGCCTCGTGGACCATCTCGTACTGGATTGCGACGTAGCCCGGCGACTGCGTGATCCGATACGCGTTGCCGTAGATCATCGGCATCATCGAGCCCGGCAGGCCGATCGTGATGCAGCGATCGTAGAGGCTCATGTCCGTATAGGTGTCGGGCGCCTCGCGCCTCGGCGAACGCGCGTGCCTGCGCTCGCTGGCGTGCCGCCTCGGTCACCGCCGGCACCTTGCCGTCGGCGGGCTCGCTGACGAACCACGGCCGGCCGTTGACGGCGTCGAGATACTCGTACCAGTGCGGCGGGCCGGCGCCGGTGTCGTTATCGGCGCTGCCGCCGATACGCGCCGCGATCGCGCGGCCGCGCCTCGCTGCGCTCGACCATGAGCTCGGCCATCTGCTCGGGCCCGAACTCGCGGCGCTGCTTGCCCGCGAGCTCGTCGGGCCGCTCGAACGGCGTGCCGAACTCGTCCTTGTTCGTGTAGGTGCCCTCGATCTTCGGGTCGCCCCACGACGTGCGCGGCAGCGGCGGGGCACTCGAGCTCGTTTGCGCCGAGAGGGCCGCGGCCACGGCCGCAGCCAAAGTCGCGAGGGCCAGTCCGGTTCGAACGTTCATGTCAACTCCTCGATCCGAGCAGCTACTGCTGATAGCCGGGCTTGCAATTGTACGGCTCGCGCCAGCGCTCCGTGCGTACGTAGATTTCTCTTCTGCGTGTGCGGCTCTTTGAACACGACGGGATCGTCGATCGTCCACGTGATCGTCAGCTCGTGCGTTTGGCCGTTGACCTCGAGGCGCTCGGTGAGCTTCAGATCGGCCGATGTGCATGACGCCGTAGCGCGGCTCGAGCGTCGCCGCGACGAAGTTCGTCGTCCTCGATGACGAGCGCGTCGCCGTCGAAACGGCCCGTCGAATAGCCCATCGTGCTGCGCGGCGTGCCTGGCGGCGGTGCCGTTTCGTCCAAGTGGATCACTCGCCGGGTATCCATGAACTGATGGTCGACGACGACGGTGTTGCCCTCACGCTTGATCTCGAACGGCTCGTTGACGTTGACCCAGAATCGCACCGGGCTCGCGGGGTCGCAGTAGATCGCGGGGTCGTCCTTGATCGGATCGAACGCGGCGCGCAGCCGCTCGCCTTCGTCCGTCAGCACGCCGGTGTAACGCGATACGGCGAACCTGCTTCATGGCCCAGACGCCTTCGATCGACTCGCGCTGCGCCGCGGGGACGGCGGTCGTCGCCGGTGTGGCGCCGAACAGCGTGGACGCGCGCAGCACGCTGCCGTCGTCGAAGTGCGCCTCGCGCACCGCGCAGCCGGTCGGGTTCTGACGCGCCTGGCTGCCCGTGATCCTGACGTGCTTTCCCGGCGGCGAACGTCTCCTGCGTCAGACCGTTGCGCGCCAGCACGCTGCGCGATGCCATCTCGCAGTGCCAAATCGCTTCCTGGCCGTCCGCGCCGACGATACGCAGATAGACGAACGAATGCGGATTGATGAACTGGAACTCGGCGACCGTGCCGTCGATCGTGACCTGCGTGCCGTCGTCGTAGTGGGGCGCGACGCCATGGTGCGCGCGCGCCGGCAGCGCCAGCACGGCGGCTAGGACACCGAGGCAGACCACCTTGGCAGGGTTCACGAGACTCTCCGGTCGCGCACGGCCTCATTGTAGGCGCCGTCGAGACCAAGTGAAGCTCCTTCGACGGCGGGCACGGCAGGGGTGCTCTCTCGACTGCTTTCTGGACCGGGAGTATCGTCGCGGTGGTCGCACACCCTCGGGGAGGCCGCCATGAAGACCGACCACGGAGCTCTAGCCGTCTCGCTGGTTTTGACGTCGTTTCTCGCCGCGGCGTCGTCCGCCGACGCGCAGCAACGCGAGACTCGCCCGCTCGATGGATTCGACGCCATCGAGGTTGGCGGCGGCATCGATCTCTTCTTGCGCCAGGGTCAGACGCTTTGTCGTGGAGGTCGAGCCGGACGAGGAGGGGGATGCCGCCGAGATCGTCACGGAAGTGCGCGACAGAACGCTCTCGATTCGACGCAAGAGCTCCTTCAACTTCTTCAGCTGGGATGGCGATCCCGGCGCCGTGCACGTCACGTTGCCGGCGCTCGTGTCGTTGACGGCATCGGGCGGCTCGGACGTCATGACGGAAGGCGCGTTCACGAGCGACAATCTGCAGATCGTCGCGTCGGGCGGCAGCGATCTCGTCATGACGGTCTCGGCGACCACGTTGGAAGCGCAAGCATCGGGCGGCTCCGACATGCGCTTGAGCGGCACGGTGCGCTCGGCGCAGCGTGCAATCGAGCGGCGGCAGCGACTTGAACGCCAGCGGGCTCACGGCCGAGGAAGCCGACGTCGAACAGCAGCGGCGGCTCCGATCTGTCGATCGCCGTGCGCGACAAGATCGTCGGCAACGCGTCGGGCGGCAGCGACATCGCGTACAGCGGCCAGCCGACTGTCGTCGACGTCAACACGAGCGGCGGGGCGGACGTTCACCGCCGGTAGCCGTTACACAAAGAGGCGACCCGGCCGCCTCTCGTTCAGTCGCGATCGTAGAACGTAAAGCTCAAGCTCACCCCGACTTCACGCGAGCGGCCGACGATCGAGAAGTCGTAGCCCCACGTGTCGCGCGTATCGAAGCCGCCGTTGATGTAGAGCTCGTCCGTCAGGTTCTTGCCCCAGATCTCGATGGCGTAGTTGCGAGCCGCCGGCTCGTAGACGAACCGCGCATTGAAGATGCCGTAGCCCGGCTCGAGGACCGGATTGCCGTTGGCATCGATCAGCGTTCGTTGATACGCAGAGTCGCGCGCGTAGTCACCCATGTAGCCATAGTTGCCGACGAGCAGGATGTGCCCGCCGTTCGCCAGGGGAATGTCGTAGTTGGCGCCGATCGTACCGCTCTCTTCCGCAGCGTACGCGAACGGCGCGCCGGGGAACTGGCCCGTGGTCCCGTCGAAGAAGCCGGACTGAATGTAGTTCGTGTCGATCAAGCCCAGCCCGGCGTTCGAGCTGCAGCCTATCGGTGGGCGCCCAAACGACCTCGAACTCGAAGCCGTCCGCGGTACCCTCGCCGTGCCTTCCTGATACGGAAACGGCTGCGTGTTGCCTGCGGCGTCTCTCGGCAGCAACCAGACGCGCATTCCCGTCCCAATGCGAGTCGAAGTACGTCGCATTGAAGCGCAGTTGGCCGTCGAGCCAATCGGAGCGCAGCCCGATCTCGTTGTTGTCGATGAGCTCGGCGGGAATCGAGCAGCGCACGTTGTCGCCGCCGGGAATACGGGCAGTACAGCCCGTCGGCACGACCGCGGTCGCGTCCGATGGTGACGAGCGGGCTCGCTCGCGGACGTAAAGCCCTTCGGCGTACGTTGCGTACATCATCATCGCGTCGGTTAACCGGTATGTGACCGCGAACTTGTAAGTCTCGATCGTCGGCTGGTCGCGATCCGCGAAGGTCGAGGTCGCCGGTCCCGCGAACATGTCGCCCTGCGGGCGTACGCCCGGATCGACCGTACGAAACGCATCGGTGGGTGTATAGCTGATGTCGCCGCCCGTCTTGTCGCTGATGCGAGCTCCAACGGTGAGGTCGAGCTTCTCGGTCAATCCGAACGTCGCCTCGCCGAACCACGCCTCGTCGTCGTCGAAGGCGTTCGTCAACTGGTCGGCGCTGATGAAGCCGAAATTCCACGGATACCGGCCGGCGGGAGCGAACAGGACGGGCGCGGCGTTCGCTGTTATCAAGCTTCCGCCCGAATTGACGACTGGCTGACCCGGCGGTGCATTGTTGATGCCATTCAAACCGAGCAAGACGGCCGTCTGGCGCACGTATTCGCTGGGGAGTGTATTGACGGTCGGCGCCGCGCCACCGACGGTGTTCGGCGTAACGAATTCCCACATGCCCCAGCGATAGAAACGCCGAGTGATACTCTCCTCGAGCGAGTAGTAACCCGCGAGCCAACTGATCCGGCCGTTCGGTGTCGCGCCCGACAGGTGCAGCTCGATCGTGTCGTTCTCGCGAACCTGCGACGATGTCGTCGGTGGTGACGAGAAACTCCGTGCCGTCGAAATCGATGACCTGGCGTTGGTCCTGTTCCCACGTCGACAGAATTGCTTCGAAATTCAAGTTATCCGTGATGTCCCACTTGGCCGTCAGCGTGGAGTACTCGAAGGTCAGCCGTGATGCCGTCCTCCATCGAGTCGGACTTCGTCTGCCATTTGCCGACCTGGCCCGGACCGAACGTCTCGTTGGGCACGAACGCGGTTCGGTAGTTGCTGGTCACGCCGCCCGCGAAATCCGTCGTGTGGGTCGTAGGGGTAAACGCGGGGCTCGCTTGCCCCGTGTAACGCGTGCCGACGCCCACCTGAGGAGGCGGAGCCCAGCCCGTCCCCGTGAAGAAGTTGTGGCCGACCGAGGCGCCGCCGGCGCCTACGGCCGCACAGGCGACGAGATCCGCCTGGCACGCGGCATTGGCCTCGGTCTGGAATGCGCCCAGCATGATGTTGTAGGCGTAGATCTTGCGAGTTGTCGTAGCGTGTCATGCGGTGGATCTTCGGATCCGTGCCGCGCTTTTGTTCATCGTTGTGCGTGAACCGCAACGAGAAACTGTCGCTCGGTTCCCAGAAGAGATCGGCGCGAAGGACCGTATCGTCCTGCGCGCCGAAGTCCCACGGCACGGTCAAGCCCTCGAGGAACCCGTCGTTCTGGTACATCGCCCCGATGAACTTCGTTCTGAACGTGTCCGATGATCGGCAGGTCGACGGCGACTTGCGCGTCGCGGCGATTGAAGTCGCCGACATCGAGCTTGACGCGCGCGCCGAACTCATCGGAAGGCAGGCGGGTCGTCATATTGACGGCCCCGGCGTTCGTGTTGCGACCGAACAGCGTGCCTTGCGGTCCGCGGAGCACCTCGACTCGTTCCATCTCCGTGAAGTTCGTCTGCTGGAAGCCGAATCCGTCCTGCCAAACGCCGTCGACATAGAGACCGACGCCGGGTAGGCCGCGGGCGTAGAAGTTGGGTTGCGCGCCGCCGGTGCCGGGATTCAACACGACGTTCGGCACCATGATGCCGAGATCGCGACCGTTCGTGATGCCGCCGAGCTCGAGTTGCTCGGACGTGAACGCCTGGATCGACACCGGCGTCTCTTGCAAGTTCGTCTCGCGGCGCGTGGCCGTGACGACGATTTCCTCTAGTTGTGCCGAGGCACCGAACGGAATGCAGCCGATGACGGCCGCGGACAGCGCAGCCAAGCGCAGATCGTGAGTACGCATGCGAGATTCCCCCTCAGAAAAGACGGCACGCGGAAAACGAGGCCCAAACGCGAGTATGGACCAAGATCGTGTTAGTGGGAACACTAGTCTCGGCCTGATTCTATGCGGGTTCGCGGGGATATGTTGCCGTGAACCAACACGAATCGGTCGGCGCGAAACACGAGACCGAGCGGCCTGGCGCGGTGCCGTTTTCCGCGCAAAACGTGTGCGAACAGCCGTCCCGAGGTGGAGGTCAGCGCGCCTCGGGCACGAGGCGACGTTGGCCGACGCGCGGCGGATCGAGCGCGCCGGTTTCGTCGTTCACGAAGGACCACTCGTCGCCGAGCTTGAGGTGGCGATCACTTCGCGTCGCGCAGCAGCAGCACGCGCGCGCCGAAGTCCCGCTTCGCGGCCGCGAGCTCGTCGGCGTTCAGCCGCGCACAGAGCAGCGTCTCCTTGCCGGGCTGCCGCTCGGCGTCGAAGGGCACCGTGCCGGGGCACGGCGTATGCGCTTTGTAGACGTCGTACGGTGCTTGCCACTCGGGTTTGCCGTCGCCCTTGAACTCGAGGTAGACGGCCGCCGTCTCGTCGGGAGTCGCGCCGTAGACGAGCATGTCACGCAAGCGTCCGGCCGTGTCGTCGAACTTCGATTTCGAGACGACGACGACGACTTTGTCGCCGACTTCTAGAGTCTTGTCGTCCCATCCGAGCCCACGGAGCTGATTCACGGAGTCGGTCTCGATGGCCCAGACGGCGGCCTCGCCGCCCGTGGCGCTCGGCACATCGACGAAGAACTCCGAGTGCGGGTTGATCCAGCGCACGCGCGAGATCGTGCCTTCGATGCGGATCGCGCCGCCGTCGGCCGAGCGGTCGTCGATGAAATACAGCGAATCGGAGTGGTGCGCCGCGGCGGCGGCCGCGAGCAGCGTTGCGGCAACGGCGATGCAAGGGCGGACTGCGTGATTCATGATTCTTCTCCGCGCGGCCTCATTGGCCGGCTTCGGCCTTGGCGCGCATGCGCCGTTCCCAGATCGAGCTCGGCTCGCATTTGTCCTGGCTCAGTTGGTAGTCGGGCCCTGTCGCGAGCCACTCCTGCCGGTTCAGCAAGAAAGGTTTGCTGTAGGTTTCCGGGTCGTCGATCGCGATGTCCATGAGCAAATTTGCGCCGTCGGGTGCGCGCCAGAACCGCTCCGTGAACTTCGCGGCCGTGCTGTTCGGTTTGTGATCGTTGTACATCGGGCCGCCGCGCGTGTGCGTCGTCTCGACGATCAACACGTCACCGGTCCAGCGCCCCGTCGAGTAGCCGGTGACGGTAATCGGCGTATCGGCCGGAGCGGGCGCGCCGTTCATGTGCACCGTGCGTACGAACCACTGGTTGTTGAACCAGTACGCGATCTCGGCGGTGTTTTCGCCGACAAGGATCCGCATCGGCCGGCCGCGCATCGCGTTGCGCGGGAAGTCCTCGACGCAGCCGAGCACGGGGTCGTCGATGACGTTGTACGACTTCCAGCGCTCGCGTCCTTCGGCCGTGAACGGGAAGGCACTGTCGTCGCCGCCGCAGAAGGTGTCGGTCTCGAACGAGCGGCGCATCCACTCGTTACGCGTGCACGGTTGCACCTCGAGGCCCGCGGGGCGATAGATACCCGAGAAGTCGGGGCGGTCCGCCGTCTCGCGCGACACGCACCCGGCCGCGAGCGCAAGTATCGACGCGGCGATGACGATCGGGGACAGATTTATTTTCCCACAAGCAAAAGGGGACAGATTTATTTTCTCACGAAAATACGTGAGAAAATAAATCTGTCCCCTTTTGCTTCCCCCTCTTGCTTCGCGCCTTTGGCACCATGGGGCATTCTTGCGTAGATCGCCGGGATCGGCAACGCGCCGTCAGGGCCCGTTGAACTTGTCGACCTCGCCGACGGGGAAGCCGATCGGGAAATCGCATTCGTAGCAACCCGGGTCGAACGTCGGCTCGCGGTAGTGATACATGAGCTCCCACATCGTGATGACGTTGGCGCGGATCCACTGGTCGAACCAGCCGTAATCGCTGAAGTCCTCCATCGTGACGGTCTCGAGGATCTCCTCGATGCCTTTGCCCGCGACCATCTGCTCGAGCACGCGCTCCTTCAGCGCGACGAGGAAATCGCGGACGTAGAGGAACGACTGCTGCGTCGTGAGGCCGCCGTGGCCCGGCACGACGATCTCGACGTCCTCCATGCGGCCCAGGTAACCCGAGAGCACGGATCGAATTGTCGAGATTGAGGTCGCGCAGCTCCGGCATCGCGAGGCTCTTGCCTTCGCGCACGAAGTCGACGGCGATCAGCACCTTCTCGGCCGGGATGTGCACCTGGATCAGGTTGTCCGTGTGTGTCGGGCCCAAGTACAAGAGCACGACCTCGATGCCGCCGAGGTCGATCTGCATGCGGTCCTCGAACGTGATCTCGGGGACGACGGTGCGGCGCTTCTCGCGCACGATGTGGCCTTTCGCGTTGACGTGCGAGATTGCGCGCGCCGTGTCGCTGAAGACCTCGAGCCCGCAGATGTGCATCTCGTGATCGTGGCTCAGGATCGTGTACTTCACCGGGCACGTCGAAGCGCTTGTCGAGCTCGTCCTTGAGCCATTGCGTGCCGTTCGACGCCGCAGATCTGGCCGTCGATGACGGCGATGCCTTCGGAGCCGACGACGAACGCGCCGTTCGTCGAGCCCGCCGTAGCGATAGACGTGCGGCGTGAGCTGCTCGATCGTCATCGGCGGCAAGTTGCGCTGCGCGGCCGCCTGGCCGCCGGCGAACAGCACGACGAATGCGAGCGACGCTCGCAGATACGAAGTTGCGCTCATGGAACCCCCGTGGTCCGTTTCAGGACGCGCCGTCGGGCCGCGTCAAATCGCAGCCGTCTTGTTGCTCGCAAAGCTCGCGTAGTCGCGCGGCCGTGTCCTCGAAGACTTCGATCGTCGAGCCGCGGCCGTGGCCGCCGGCGCGGCCCATGGCCGCGTCGACGGGCGTCAACCCGCCGCGCTCTGCGACGTCGATCTTCGCGCCGCGCTCGACGAGATAGTCGACGACGTCGCTCCAACCCCAGAACGCGGCGCCGAACAGCGCCGTGCGGCCGGGGCTGCGGGCGCCGGCGCGGCCGGACAGGGTGCGCGCGTGAACGTTCGCGCCGGCGTCGAGCAGCAGCTTCAGCGCCGCGATCGATTTGGCCTCGGTGTCGGGCGCCAGGTAATGCGGGATGCCGGGGCCGTAGCCGCGCGCGTCGCACTCGACCGAGCCGACGCCGGCCGCGGCCATCACGGGCGTGATGCCGCCGTCGTTCGGCAGGTCGACGTTCGCGCCGTGCGCGATCAGCAGCTCGATCGCGGCGGTGTCGAACGTCTTCGCGGCGCGCAGCAGCGGTGTCGTGCCCGTCACGAGCATGGTGTCGCAGCCGCGGTCGTCGCCGATGTGGCGATACGGCGGCAACAGCTTGAGCTGCACGTTCGGCCACGCGCCGGCCTCGAGCAGCAGCTCGATGATCTCGGTGCTCGTCGTCGTGTCGACGGAGCGTCGATCGGCGCGGCCGCCGTGCGGCAGCGTGTTCACGTCGACGGCGGAGTAGAGCGGCGTGCGGCCCCACCAGTCCCACTTGTTCGGATTCGCGCCGGCCTCGATCAGCAGCTTTCGCGGTGTCGAAATGGAAGTTGTCGATCGCGAGGAACAGCGGCGTGACGCCCTTCGGATCCGGCAGATCGAGGTTCGCGCCGGCCGCGACGAGCGCGCGCGCGCACTCGAGGCAACCCTCGCGCGCCGCGAACAGCAGCGGCGTCAGGCCGCCGAACGGCCGGTACATGCGCCGCGGCTCGCCCGTGACCTGCCGCGGCCACTCGTTGACGACCGAGCGCGCGTCGACCTCGGCGCCGTGCTCGATGAGCAGCTTCGACCATCGCGGGCTTGGCTCTGCGCCGCGGCCCACATCAGCGCCGTCTGCTCGCGCCACAGCTCGCGCGCGTTGACGTCGGCGCCGTGCTGCGATCAGCGCCTCGGCCGCTGCCGTGTTGCCGCTGCGCGCGACGACCATCAGCGCCGTCTGCCCGTCGGCGCCGCGGCGCATCGACGTCCGCGCCGCCTGTCGAGCAGCGCCTCGATGACCGCGGCGTTGCCGACGGTCGCGGCTTCGGCGAGCGGCGTCGAGCCGAACTCGTTCGCCGCCGCGACGTCGGCGCCGGCCGCGATCAGTCGCTCGACGAGCGCGAGATTGTCGTTGTAGACGGCCCAGTGCAGCGCCGTCGTGCCATCCGGCGAGCTTCGCGTTGACGTCGACACCGTCCTCGATCGCCGCGAGCGCGACGGTGGCATTGTTCGATTGCGCGGCGCGACAGCAGGTCGTCGGCGGCGTGCGCGACGGTCGCGGCGGCGCAGAAAGCACGGCAACGAGCCGCGCGCCGATCGCCACCAACCTTCGGCTCGGCGGCACGCCTAGACCTCGGCGAGCTCGCCGGTGCTGTCGCCGACCTTGTCGACGGGCACGCCGGCGCGCAGCAGCAACGTGAACAGCAAATTCGCGAGCGGCGTGCGATCGGGATACACGAGGTGCTGCCCGCCCTTGATCGCGCCCGCGCCGCCGCCGAACACGAGCGTCGGCAACGGGAACTGATTGTGCTGGTTGCTGTTGCTCATGTTGCTGCCGTACAGAAAGATCGAGTTGTCGAGCATCGATCCGCCGTCGCCGTCGGGGATCTTGCTCAACTTCGTCATGAAGTCGGCGAACACCTGCGTGTGATAGCGCTGGATCAGCACGAGCTTCTCCATCGACGCCTTGTTGTCGGCGTGATGCGAGACGGGATGGAACGCGTCGGGCACGCCGACGTGCGCGTACGACTGATTGCTGACCTCGGCCGCCATCATGAAGCTCGCGATGCGCGTCATGTTCGCTTGGAACGCCGCGACGATGAGGTCGAACTGCAATCGGATCAGCTCGTCGAAGCTCGGCCGCGCGACGGGCACGTCGGGCAAGTCGATCTTCGTGAGATCGCGCTGGCCCAGAAGCTCGAGGCGGCGCTCGATCTCGCGCACGCTGTCGAGATAGT
Source organism: uncultured Gammaproteobacteria bacterium (assembly GCA_963714705.1). Lineage (GTDB taxonomy): Bacteria > Pseudomonadota > Gammaproteobacteria > Steroidobacterales > Rariloculaceae > FEN-1219. The sequence goes on along the minus strand of CAVQPJ010000006.1, from coordinate 87,544 downwards.
CGTCGACGAGCGCGCGGTCCTCGCCGCCGAGCGTGCCCTTCAGTGCGTTCGCTTCCGCGAGCACCATGTCGAGCAGGCTCTGATAGTCGCCCGAAACAGCGCGCCGCTCGGCGTCGCTCTTGCCGCGGCCGAAGATCTTCTCGAACGCCTCTGCGCGGCTCGAACTCCATCGGCATCGGCGTCGTCGGCGTGCGGAACGAGATCGTGCGGCCGTAGCGCAGCCGTACGTGCCGTCGCAGGCGGCGCCGCCGCCTTCCTCTTCGGTCGCGACCTCGAGCGAGGGCAGGGGAGTGTCCTGGCCGATGTGGCGCGCGGCGATCTGGTCGATCGTGACGCCGCCGAACGGCGCATGGCTTTGCCGCGGGTGCTCGCACGAGAGCCACGTCGCCGGCACGATCGCGTGCACGGCCGAGCTCTCGGCGGGCTTGTTGCCGAGCCCGCTGACGACGGTCATGTACTTCTTCAACGGCTCGAACGGCGTCGAGAATCGGCTTCAAGTCGAAATCGCGGCCCGACGGCAGTCCGGCGTCCAGCGGTTCATCTCGGCGCCGAAGCGAGTGTTGTTCATGATCGCGCCGTGCGGCAGGTAGAAGAAGCCCATGCGCGGCTTCGCCGCCGCGGCCGTCTGCGCGAGCGCCGTCGCGGCCGGCACCATCGCCGACAGCAGCGGCAAGCCGATCGCGGCGCTGCCGCCTTTCAGCAGCGTGCGGCGCGACAAGTGCTTCTTCGTGATGAACATCTCAGCCTCCTGCCGGCTCCTCGGCGGCGCTGCGCATGCGGAACGGCACGCTGCTGCGCGACGCCGAGGACGATCGACTCGAAACTATAGCCCTCGCGCTGCGCGTCCGCCACGATGCGGCGCACGACGGGCATGTCGTAATACTCGACACCGCGGCCGAGGGCGAACGTCAGCAGCTTCTCGGTCAGCGCGTGCACGAACAGCGTCGGGTCGCTCGTCGAGCGCCGCGCGCAGCTCGTCGGGGCTGTTGACCGGCAGGCCGGTGGACGTCGTGCCGGTCGAGTCGACGAGCACGCCGCTGTCGCGCTCGCGCTCGCGCCATTCGCCGACGGCATTGAAGTTCTCGAGCGCTTGGCCGAGCGGATCGATGACGCCGTGGCACTGGTTGCACGACGGCTGTGTGCGATGCAGCGCGAGCCGCTCGCGCACGGACTTCGGCACGTCGCCGGCGACGGGCGCGAGATCGGTCTCGACGCCGGGTGGCGGCGGGTTCGGCGGCGCCGCGAGGATCTGCTCCATGATCCACGCGCCGCGCAGCACGGGCGACGTCCGGTCGGGATACGACGTGACCATCAGCACGCTGCCCTTGCCGAACAAGCCGAAGCGGTGCGAGTCGTCGAGCTCGACGCGGCGGAACTGATCGCCGCGCACGTTCGGGTAAGCCGTAGTGGCGCGCGAGCCGCTCGTTGACGAACGTGTGCTGCGCGGTCAGGAGATCGACGACGCTGCGGCGCTCGCGCAGGATGCTGTCGAGATAGAGCTCCATCTCCTTCGTGAAAGCGCGCCGCAGGTCCTCGTCGAAGTTCGGATAGAGCCGCGGGTCGGGATCGATGGCGTCGAGCCGGCGCACGCCGAGCCACTGGAACGCGAAGTTCGTGACGAGCGAGCGCGAGCGCTCGTCGGCGAGCATGCGGCGGACCTGCCGCTCGAGCACGTCGGGCTCGTGCAGCGTGCCGTCGCGCGGCGAGCGTCGAGCAGCGTCTCGTCGGGGCCTTGGCTCCAGAGGAAGAACGACAGCCGCCACGCGAGCTCGAGATCGCTGATTGCGTAGCCCGATCCCGGCTCGACGTTGGCCGGCGGCGCGCCGGGCTCGGCGCGATACAGGAACTTCGTGCTCGCGAGGATCGCCATGAGCCCTTTCTGGATGCCGGTCTCGAAGTCGCCTTCGGCGCGGCCTTGCGCGTAGAACTCGAGCGCGGGCGCGACGTCCTCGCTCGTCACGGGCCGGCGGAACGCGCCGCGCGACAGGTTCGTCAGGATCTGGGTGGCGCACGCCTGTTCCGCGCTCTCGTCCTGCGGGTAGCAGCTGAAGATCCGCGCGCGGCTCTCGGTCGGTTCCGCGATGCCCGTTGGCTCGTACGGCCCGATGATCTCCATGCCGTAGAGGCGCGGGATGTCCGGCACGCCTTCGCCGGGCACGAGCGACTGCAAGAGGTAGTCGCCTTCGGCGAAGCTGCGCGCGACGAACGCGGCGCCGACGCTGCGCCGGCCTGCCGTCACGTCGACGCGAATGCCGCGGAAGCGGTTCTTGATCGCCTCGACCTCCTTGATCTGGCCCTGATCGAGAGCCTTCGAGTCGACCTCGCCGCCGATGTTGCCGGCGAACACCTTGGCGCCGTCGATCGTGACGGCGACCGTGTGCTCGTACTCGAGCCAGCCGTACGGATAACCGCGCAGCTCCGAGCCCGGGATCGACGAGATGTTCAGGTTGATCTCGTACGTGCCGTCGGCCGGGAAGTTGTGCTCGACGAGCAAGCCGTCGCGCGTGCCGAGCGGCAAGCCGTCGACGTGCGCCGTGCGCAGCCCGCGCTCGGAGCGGTAGCTCGGCGCGCGTCGGCGCGGGTGCTTTCTCGCCGACGGCCAGGATGCTGATGTCGCGTGCCGCGGCGACGTATTGCTCGATGTGCGTCGGCGTGACGCGCAGCACTTCGGCGACGTTGTCGAAGCCTTCGCTCGCCATGTCGGCCGGCAGCATCGAGCGCGCGTCGATGCGCACGCCGAGCAGTTGCTCGACGGCCGTCGCGTACTCGGTGCGGTTCATGCGGTGCAACGCGACACGGCCCGGCTCGGGCCCGCGCGCCGCGGCTGTGGCGTCGAGATGCCGCTCGAGCGCCGTGACGAGTGCGTGGGCGTCGTCGGAAGCGGGCCGCGGCTCGCCGGGCGGCGGCATGAGCCCGCCGCGCAGCTTGCGGACGACCTGCTCGAAGACCTCGGGCTTGGCGGCGACGTCGGCCGCCGTCACGTGCTCGAGCGACAGCTCGCCGGCGGCTTCCGCATCGTTGTGGCAGTCGGTGCAAAAACGGCCGAACACCTCGACGTGCTGCGCGACGGCCTGCTCGGGCGGCGGCTCCCCGCAACCGGCGAGCAGCGCGGCGGCCGAGGCCGCGGCGGCGAGTGCGCGCGTCATTCGAAGGTCACAGCGAGTCACTGAGTCTCCCGGCCCACCAAAGCCCGTCATAGATGTTCGCGACGAACCGCTCGCGGTTGTTGCCCCACTTGGCGTCGAACTCCTTCGTGACTTGCGCATCGAGCATCTCGGCGATGCTGCGACCGTTGCGCATGAGATTCTCGATCCGCTCGCGCACGACGGTCAGCATCTCGAGCTGCGCCGTGAGATGCGAGCGCGGTTGCGCGGGCCCGTTCGCGGGGACGATGAGCGTGTCTGCGTTCGTCAGGGCGAGCAGCTTCTTCGTCGCGTCGACGAGCCCGCCGATCCAACCGCCCGTCGCGTAGTCGATGACGGGATACTCGCCGAACGTCACGGCGCCGCCGGCGACGAGCACGTTGCGCTGCTTGAGCCAGACGTAGATGTCGCCGTCGGTGTGCGCCTCGGGCAGATGCCCGTACTCGAGCTCCTCGTCGCCGATCTCGATGACTTTCGGCTGCGGATCCGAAGAGTAGAACGTCCGCGTCGGCAGGGCGGCCGCGACGCGCGGCGCATAGGTCTTGTCTTCCCAGTCGACGTAGTGCTCGGTGCTCATCCAAAGCCGCGTGATCTCGTGCGCGACGATGTCCGTGTCGCCCGAGCGTAGCGCCTCGTTTCCGCCCGTGTGCACGGGATGCCAGTGCGTGTTGAACATGAGCTCGACGGCCAGCAAGCCGAGGTCGCCGCGCACGAGCTTCGCGAGCTCGGCCGCGCGCTCGGGCGGGCCGCTGTCGACGACGGCTGCTGCGCCGGCCGTGCGCAGCACGACCACATTACTGCCTGCACCCGTGATCAAGGCCGCTCCGTCGCGCAGCGGAACCTCGCGGAAGGGCGCGGCGCTGCTCTGCGCCCATGCGCCGCGCGGCCTGCGGCCGACGACAGAAGCCGCCGCCGCGCCGAGCGCCGTGGTCACGAACCGCCGCCGGTTCCAGTCTGCGTTGGTCACGGTCGTATATTAATGAGTAACACCGGTCGGCTGCACGGTGCGCCCGGGAGTCTTGTCACTTCTTCGGCCAGGCCGGCGTTACGTCCGCTCGGAAACGACTGCACAGACCTCCTGGCGATTGAACGCGAGCTGGCGCATGCGCACGCGGCCGTATCCGTAGCGGCGCAGGCGGTCGGCGATGGCGGGTAGCTTTTCGGCGAGCGCAGGGTCGGTGAGCTTCAACGTCAGCACGAGCCCTTCGGGCCGCGCGCCGCCCTGAGTGATCACCCCGTCCAGCGTGTCGAGCGTGTAGCCCGGTGCCACGTTTGCGTCCATGAGGAGCCAGCGGCAGTCGCGGAACACGCTGCGTTTGACGTCCTTGGCGCGTGCGCGAACGTGCGTGAAGTTAGGGTGCGCGAGCACGGCCGCGTCCATCTCTGCGGGATCGACTCCCGTTACGTTGAGCCCGCGCTCGAGCAACGCGAGGCACGACCCGCCGGGCGCGCTGCCGATCTCCAGGCAGCGGTCGCCCGCGGCGACCGGGAGCTCGGACCACCGCAACGCCTCGGCAATTTTCAGATACGCGCGCGAGATCAACGGCGCTGGAATCGCGACCTGCGGCACGCCGCCGGGCCAGCGCGTCTCGGGCGACGCCGCGCGATGCCAGCCGAGCCACCATTCGTGGCGCTCGACGAGCACGCAGTCGAGCACGAGCTCGCCGGCCGCGGCCTCGGCGTTCACGGCAGCAGATGCCGCCGCCTCGGGCCGTTGCTCGACGAGTAAAGCGCCGATCGTGCGTGCGAGCTCGTCGGCCGCGCCGTCGAAGCCTTCGTCGCCGGGTAGCGGCCGCTCGCGTTGCCAAACGTGCACGTGCGGGAAGGGTGTCCCGGGGACCTCGGCGCCGATGAGCCGCCACGCGTCGCGCGCGAGCGCGAGGGTGTCGTCGCCGCCGAGCTTGCCGATCGAGTAGCCCCATGTCCGAGCGAACACACTGCGCAGCTCGAGCTCGCGGCCGACGACGATCTCCTTCGCCGCGCGGAACGTGACGAATCCCGGCCGCGAGAACGCGAAACGCAAATCGGGATGCTCGCGTGCGATCTCGTTCTTGAGGGCTCGTTCGGCGCCTGCCTGGGTCACGGCGAAAACGAAGCGGGCCGACATTGCGTGCGTGGAGCTTCAACGGCGCGGGGCGCCAGTATAGCTGCCAGGTCGCAGGGTGACTGGCCCGCGCGAGATCCGAACGTGCTGCGGGGCTCGTATTTCGCGCCGAGGCGGGACCATAATCACTTTGGTTTCGCTCTCGGTCCGGCGGCGCTCTGTCTCGCACGAAGTGGGGGACGTTCATGAACGGCAGAATCGGCTTGGCATTGGCGGCGGCGGCGTTGCTCGCGACGGCACAGGTCGCCGCGCATCACGGCGCCGGCGTATTCGAGCCCGAGAAGAAGGTCACCGTCGCAGGCACCGTCACGGACTTTCAGTTCGTGAATCCGCACGTGCTGATCTACTGGACGGCCAAGGGCGACGGCAGTAAGGAAGCTCAGTGGGGCGGCGAGCTCACGAGCCCGAACCGGCTCGCGCGCATGGGCGGCGCCGTCAAGTGGCATCAGTCGCTCTTGAAGCCCGGCGACAGCATCACGGTCACGGGGCATCCGGCGCGCAACGGCGCCCCGATGATGGACATCACGAAGATAGTCGACGCGGCCGGCGCCGTGCTGATCGACGAATAGCGGGGGAACATGCATCGAGAACGAGTTGCGGCGGCCGCGGCCGTCTGCGTGCTGCTTGCCGCCGTTTCGCCGACGACGGCCCAGGTCCCGACGGAGGGCGAGCACAACGCCGACCTGAGCGGCGTGTGGACGGGCGTCAACTTGCCCGGGACGGGCGCGTGGGCGATCAACACGTTCAGCGAGCAGCTGCCCGAGATGACGGCCTGGGGCAAGGCGAGGTTCGACGCCGCGAAGCCGCAGCGCGGCCCGCGCGGCGTGCCCGTCGCCGAGACCGACGATCTCGTCTACAAGTGCTATCCGCCGGGCACACCGCGCATCTACATTCACCCGTTCCCGATGGAGATCATCCAGCTGCCGGGCCGCGTGTTGATGGTGTTCGAGTACGACCACTTGATCCGCCAGATCTACACCGACGGCCGCGAGCACCGTACCGATCTCGCACCGTCCTACATGGGCGACTCGACCGGCCACTGGGAAGGCGACACGCTCGTCGTCGAGACGACGAACTTCAACGACCGCACCTGGATCGACCGCATCGCGACGCCGCACAGCGAGGAGATGCGGCTCATCGAGCGCCTGCACCTGAACGAGCAAGGGCAGCTCCAGATCGACATGCGCGTCGAGGACCCGGTCGCGCTCGCGAAGCCGTGGGAATTCTCGCGCTACTACGGCAAGACGGACTGGACGATCGAGGAGCTTGTCTGCGAGGACAACGCGACCTACGAAGAGTTCGAGAAGACACTGCTCGAGTTCGACGGTAGCGAGGAAGAAGAGTAGGCCGGTTCAGCCGCCGATCGCGGCGCAATGGGCGTCGGCGCGCGACCAAGAAAGGGTCGCTCAGCGTCCGGCTGTTGACGGCGATTTCCAGGTAGACTACAGTCGTAGTCACCGTAACGTCATACATAAACCATCGGTCATAGCTGTGCCAAGCGTCGATCTATCCAAGTCGGAATTGCGTGTGCTCGAGGTCCTGTGGAAGGAGCAGCCCCTCACCGTCGGGCAGGTGATCGAGCGCCTTCAGAAGCACCACGAGTGGCATCAAAACACCGTGAAAACCCTGCTGACACGGCTCCTCAAGAAGAAAGCCGTCGCGCGGCGTAAGGATGGCGGGCGCTTTTTCTACGTTCCCCTGATCACGCGAGAAGCGACGGTCACTACGGAATCCGAGCGGCTGTTGAACCGCTTCTTCGATGGCCGGATGGTGCCGTTGGTAGCCCACTTCGCGGACAGAAAAAAGCTCTCCGATCGCGACATCAAGCAGATCGAGGAGATACTCGAGAAGCTCAAGGACCGCGATGCTTAGCTGGCTCACTGTCACGACGCTCGAGACGACCCTGCTGATCGGGATCGTGCTCTTGATTCGACCGCCAATACGCCGCGTGTTTGGAGCGAACGTTGCCTACACGTTGTGGTTGATACCACTGATCGGCGTCCTGTTGCCGGCACGCCCCCCGCGACCGGCAACTCCCCTCGAGGTGATTCGCCTACCGGGCGCGGAAATCTCGGAGGTGCTGAATTCGGCTGCGGAAACGCTGGCGACGCCAACTGGCCTGCCGTTGGAATGGCTGTGGCTTGCGGGCGTGGGTGCTCTTCTCGCGGTGCAGCTCGTGAGAGTCGCCCGATTCCACGAGAAGGTTCGATCCACGGCCGCGCCGTTCGCCGCACCCTCGCACATCCTCGACTTACTCGATCGCTACGAGATCAGTCCCACGCGCGTTTTCACGACGCCGCTCGCGGGCGCGCCTTTTGTGACAGGCCTCCGCAACGCGCGCGTCTTCTTGCCTACCGATTTCCTCGAGCGATTCTCCACCGAGGAACAACGGTGGATCGTCATTCACGAGCTCACGCACATCAGGCGAGGAGACTTGTGGTTGCGGTTTGCAGCGGAGGTGTTTCGCGCATTGTTCTGGTTCAACCCGCTCGTTCACGTAGCCGTTCATGCTCTGCGGCAGGATCAGGAATACGTGTGCGACCAGGCCGTTGTGAGCCGGTGCACTCGGCAGGAGCGATACCAATACGGGAAGGCCCTCATGTTGGGCGCGAGCCCACAGCGGCTGCCTTCGTTCCTCACGTTCTTTCGTAACAGCAAGGAGAGATACGTCATGTTGGGCAAACACAGAAAATCTCCTCTGAACACGCTCGTCGGCACGGCCGTGTGCGTCTTGGTCGGCGTGTATTCGCTGACCTCCGCGCCAATCTCGGTTGCGCAGAACGCCGCGGCTTCGGAATACGACCTCAGCCGGTTCACGCAGCTACAAGCCGAAGTCCATATGGCGAGGGTGGAGCCCGACTCCGAAGGGACACTCCGCGTTTTGGCGCCCGATCAGACCGGCAAGCCGCAGGAATGGACGGTCGTGCTGCCCACCGGTAAGGAGCTTAGAGACGCGGGAATCAAGTTGGTCTTCTTCGCCCCGGGCCCCGGATATGTCATTACGGGACACGCTGCTTCGGATCCAGCGGACCATCGCCTATTCGCGATGACCGTCACCCGGCCCGACGGCGCCGTTTGGACGCGCTGACGCGTGATGAGTAGTAAGGCGCGGTGGTTGTTTGCTGTCGCCGTAGTAGCCGGCGTCGTAGTCGCCGCTGGTTACTACGGACAGCGAGAGAACGAGAGCCTCGGCACGATCCAACGGTCCGATCCGACGGGGGAAGTCAGGCGTGATGGCGCTCCGCTCACGGAGCCCGTCGAGCAGCCGGCGACCGCAGATCAAGCGGAAGCTCAGGTCGAAGCGACAGCCCGGGAGCGGCAACAAACCGTCGAGGAGCAGATCCGCTCGTTCACGATTCCGCTCGAGCGAGGAATCGCAGGGATGGAAGAGGTGAAGAAGCTGCCTCTCCCCCCTATCCCTGAGTTCGCGGACACGTTGCGGCAATTTGCTGCCGAGGTCGACGATCCCAATTGGTCAGTGGCAACGGAGACACATATTTTCAGCGAGATCTCGCAAGCGACTGGGCTTAGCGCCGGTGACATACAAGTCGACTGTCGAACGACAATGTGTCGCGTGCTGCTGACGAAACCCGCCTCGACACCGAACCCACGCTATCGGGGGTTCAATGATCTCGTCGACAGCTTTGGTCTCGAGACAGTCTGGCTGCTCGCTCTACCCGACGAAAACGGCACTCCGGTAAATTTCGCCTACGTTCGGCGGCCCGAAGCCGCCGCGACGCCGCCCGCAGCGCAGTAGCCGCGAATCTTGGCGATCCCTGGGTCTAACGAGACCGCAAAGGCCTGACGAGATAGCGCGGATTCGCGTCGGGCAGCGGCCGGAATTTCTGCACGCGGCCCGTGTCGACCTCGGCCGCATAGAAGTTGCCTTCGCTGTCGACGCTTGCTTGAGTTCGACGGCGAGGAGAGTAGCGAGTAGCCCGGTCCGGGGACGCTACTACAGCGGAGCTAAGGTGTCTCGATAAGCACGAGGAACAAGTCATCGGGATCGCGTACGACGCCGACCTTTCGGCGCGTACTGCCCGCGGTAAGATCGAGCGCTTTTCCGCCCGTCGAAATGAACGTTCCGCCAGCCTTTGTGACTTCCGCGACTGCGGCGTCGACAGCCGCGACACGCAGTTGCATCCACGTCGCGCCGGGATCTGCGATGTCAGCCGGCTCGAATGAGCGGGCGCCTTTAAACTCTACGAGCTCAAACTGGATGCCCGACGTCGGTGTGCCGAGCATCGCGTAGCGCCACTGTGTGTACTCTGGGAGGCCGAGCACCTCGATTAGGTCGGATGGCACATTGCCGTAATCCGGAGCGCTGATCCTGACCTGGAGCCCAAGCGCGTCACGATAGAACGCGAGCGAGCGCTCGAGGTTTGCGACCGTGTGCCGAAAACTCACGTGCAGGACGTTGTCACTCGTCGCAGGCAGCCGAGGTAGTTGCATGAGCTGGACAAAATGCCCTGCTGGATCCTGGACGACTACGACCCTCCATCCACCAGTGTCCAAGGGTTTACCGCCGCGCGTGACGATAGGGGCGCCGAGCTGTTGCAGGCGCGTGAACGTGCCGTCAATATCGCGCACGAGGACCATTAGCAAGAATGCGCCCGGGTCCTGAATCTGGCGGCCGAGCAGCTCGCCGCCAGCCAACGAGATCTCTATGAGCCCCACGCCGCCGCCCTGATCGCGCGGGCCACGCCCGATCTGCCAACGCAAGCCCGCATCGGGCAATCCAAACAGCTGGCGAAGCTGCGGCTCTGCATCCGCGTTTATCGGTGCGCCATCGACCTCGAAGCCAACGCCGTCGTGGTAGAACGCGACGGCCTCTTCGAGGTTCGCCACGATGGGGCCGAAAACGGTGTTCGCGCCGACGAGAACGCTCGTGGGCGCGGGGCGTATCGGAGGAGCTGATGCTGGTTGGGCGTGCGCGAGGCCGGCTGCGAGGGAGATTCCAACGACGATCACAAATCTCTTCATCACAGGCGCCCTCAGTCGTGGCGCAATGCGGCAAGCGGATCAATGTGCGTCGCGCGGCGCGCGGGTAAGTACGAAGCGAGCAGCGTGACGGCCGCGAACACCGCGCCGACGACCGCATACGTTGCCGCGTCGAAGGCCGTAATGCCGTACAACATGTTCGTGAGATAGCGCGTGAAGCCGAGTGCGCCGAGCACGCCGGCCGTGACACCGATCGCGACTATCGCAACACCGCGCCGCAACACGAGGACGAGCACGCTCGTCCGTTGCGCGCCGAGCGCCATGCGGATACCGATCTCCTTCGTGCGCTGGTTCACGAGATAGGCGAGCACGCCGTAGATCCCGATCGCCGCGATGAAGCCCGCGATTGCGCCGAACGCGCTCAACAGAGTCGCGTAGAACCGAGGCCGCGTCGTGATGCCGGAGAGCACTGCTTCCATCGGTATGACGGCATCGACGGCGAGAGCCGGATCGATGTCGCGCACCATTGCGCGTAGATCAGCCACGATCGCGAGCGGATCGCCGTCGGTGCGGGCGGCGAACATGATCGCGTTGAGCGATCCCGAGCCGACCGTCAGGAACCCGGCCAGCAACCCGGCCGGCGGCGGCTGTGGCTGAGTCGCGCGCAGTGCCGAAAGGAACTGACCGGGCTCGATGAACACGACGCGCTCTGGTCCCCCCTCGAGATTTCTCAGGTGAATGTCGTCCACCACGCCTACGATCGTCGCATCCCGGTTGCTGCGCCTTAGCGTCGCGCCGACTGCGCTGCGCCCCGGAAAGTACGCCTGCGCGTACTGCCGGCTCACGAGGACGGTAGAAGAGTTGGGGCTCGGTTCGTCTTCGAGCCAGGTGCCCGCGGCAAGCCGCGCGCCAAGCGCTCGCAGATAGCCCGAGCTTGCGATGCGCGTCTGGGTGCGCGGCGGGGGTAGTGTGCTCTCGGCTTCGTTCATTTCGGCACCAGTCATGCCGTCCGGCGTGAAGCTACCCATGCTGATGGTGAGGTTGCCAGCGAGCGGAGGAATGTCCGTGAAGCCGGCGGCGATAACACCCGGATGCCTTTGCAAGCGGCTGGTGAGGGCCTGTGCCACCTCGAGCTTGCGCTCCGCCGTTGCGCCGTTGGGCACCGCGAGCTCGAAGTTGAGCACGCCGCGGGCGTCGATGCCCGGGTCGACGGCCGCGAGCTTCAGAAAGCTGTGCATCAGCAGGCCCGCTCCGATCAGTAGTGCCATTGCGAACCCGAGCTGCGCGGTCGCGAGCACATAGCCCAAGCGCGTCGTGCTAGCAGCAGCCGACAGCTCCGCCGCCGGACTGCGGCCCCGCTCGCCGAACTGCGAGAGACGCAGCGCGGGCAGCACGCCGAACAGCGCGGCTACGAAGACTGCTAGAGCCCCGACAAATGCGAGCATCAGGGGGTCAACGGAGATCTCCTCCACGCGTGGTAAGAACGCCGCCCCGATCGCGAAGCGCTGTGGTAGGTCGACGCTCGCGGCAAACTTCACGAACTGGACGGCCGCGACCGCTAGAACGATTGCGAAGGCGCCGGCAATCGTGGCCAAGGTCAAGCTCTCCGTGAGCGCGAGGCGGATGATCCTGCCCCGCGTCGCACCGAGCGTGCGGCGGATTGCTATCTCCTGATGCCGCTGCGTGCCGCGCACGAGCACGAGATTTGCGACGTTGGTACAGACGATCAGGAGCACTGCCACCACAGCTATCACGAGCACGCGTAGCGCCGGCACGACGCGCGCCGTGATTTGATCGAGCTCGCGCACGAGCTCGAAACGCGGCGCCGCGTCGGGCTCCGGCGTGATTCCACGCAGGGCCAAGCCGATCGTGTTGATCTCGGCGCTCGCGGCTTCGAGCGATACACCATCGGCCAGCCGTGCCGATGCGCCCATGCTCGTGATCCCGGGCCCTGGCGGCGGCGCGACGAACGGCGTCCAGTAGCCTCCGTCGCCGAACTCGGGCGGCATGACGCCGACAATCGTGAGCACGCGGCCGTCGAGCACCAACGTGCGGCCAACGATGCCGGGGTCGCCGCCGAATTGCTGCTGCCAGAGAGCTTGGCCGAGCACGATCACGTTGGCGTCCGCGCGCTCTTCCTCTGGCGTCAGGCCGCGGCCGAGCAACGGTTGGACGCCGCGCACGGCGAAGAGAGCGGGTGAGACGCGCGCGCCGTAGATCAGCTCCGCGCCTGCGGGCGTCGTGAGCGTGTGACTCTCCAGCCCGCTGACGACCGCGATGTGCGACAGCGTCCGGCTGCTCCGCCAGTCGTCGAGCTCGGCTACGTTCACGCTGTTTCGCTGTTGCGCCCCGCCGCCGAACGACTCTCCGGCGGGTACGTTCTCGACGATTCGCACGAGCCGGTCGGGTTCCGCATAGGGCAACGGTTTCAGCAGTATGGCGTTCACAACGCTGAAGATCGCAGTCGCGGAGCCGATGCCGAGCGCGAGCGTGAGGATGCTGATCGCGGTCAGTCCGGGCGTCTTTCGCAGAGTGCGCAGCGCGAGGCGGACGTCAGCTGTGATGTCGGCGAGATACGCGAGCGCTGCTTTTCGCTGCTCGAAGCGAGTGTTGATCTGTTGGCATTCCGCCAGGATCAAGTCGCGGTCCCCAAAGAGGCGGTGGGCTTCCTCTTCAGCCGCTTGCGGTTGCCACCCGGCGTCGATGAGCTCGCGCGCGCGGGCCTCGATGTGAAACTTGAGCTCCTCTTCTATGTCGCTGCGGATGTTGCGGCCAAAGAGTGTGGAGTAGCGACGCCACATCGGCGTTCTGCGAGTCATCGCACGCGACCCAACCGACTAACTCTGAACCCAGGCCGGCTTCTCAGTCGCCTGGACGATCTTGCCTACGGCCTCCGCGAAGCGAGCCCACGTCGAGAGCTCCCGCCGAAGTTGCTTGCGTCCGAGCGGCGCTAGAGCGTAGTACTTCGCCTGGCGGTTGTTCTCCGATACTCCCCACTCCGCCTCAATCCAGCCTTTTTCTTCCAAGCGGTGCAGGGCGGGGTACAGCACGCCTTCTTGGATGTCGAAGGTGTCCTCCGTCACTTGACGAATCCAGTGGGAGACGCCGTATCCATGCATCGGACCCCAGCTGAGAGCTTTGAGGATCAAAAGATCCATCGCTCCTTTGAGGATGGAGACTCTCTCTGTAGTCATAGTTGCTCCCCTTGTATAGCTAGGTGAGAGTAAGTCGGCGTACCCTAGTGATGCAAGGGGTCTGGCAATCGTGCGGCGGCTTCGGGGTCTCGCTCGTGCCGCAATCGGCGGCAGGTTTCCGCGCACTGCGTCGCTGGAGTAGACTCGCGCCTCATGCCATTCGTGGTCGGTTGTCTGGCGCTGATGGCGCCGCGGTTCGCCATCGTGCTCGTCGTTGTCTTCAGCGACTACATCGGCGCGGCGTATGAGACCGTGATCTGGCCATTTCTCGGGTTCTTGTTCATGCCGTTGACGACGCTGGCGTACGCTTGGGCAATCAACAGTCGCGGCTCGGTCGAGGGCCTTCAGCTGGTCGTTGTCGTCATTGCCGTTCTGATCGATCTCGGGCTGGCTGGCGGTTCGGCGGCGAGCCGCAAACGAGCTCGCGGATAGCTCGCCAGTTCTAGGGCGGGCTGACGAGATAGCGCGGATTCGCGTCGGGCAGCGGCCGGAATTTCTGCACGCGGCCCGTGTCGACCTCGGCCGTGTAGAAGTTGCCTTCGCTATCGACGCTCATGCCGTGCACGCCCCACATGCCGCCGGGGAACGTGCCCCACGTGCCCCACGAGTAGAGCAGGGTGCCGTCGAGCGAGTACTTCAAGATCTTGTTCGTGCCGCGATCGGCGGCCCAGAGATAGCCGTCGCCGTCGATCAGGAACAAGTGAATGTCGGACGGCGGACCGCCGAACGATCCATTGATCGAGGAAGTTGCCGTTCTCGTCGAAGACTTGCGCGCGATTGTTGGCGCGGTCGTTGACGAACACGCGCCGCGTGCGCGGATCGACGGCGATGCCGTGCACGTTGTTGAAGTAACCGGGCCGCGTGTCGTTCGGCGGCGTGCCTCGTTCTCCCCAAGCCGTGAGGTATTTGCCGCTCGCGTCGAACTTCACGACGCGCGTGTTCTCGTAGCCGTCGGCGACGAAGAACGTGCCGTCGGGCAGCCACGCCATGAACGTCGGGCCGAAAGAAGTGCGTCGCGTCGGCGCCGGGCTCGTTGAACGTGCCGATCGTCTGCACGAGCGTCTTGCCGTCGTTCGTGAACTTGAAGATCGCGTGGCGAAAGTCGTCGACGATCCAGACGTGCTTGTCGGGATCGTACGGGCTCACGTAAACGGCGTGCGGCCGCGCCAGCATCGAGTCCCACTGCGTCCACTCCTCGACGATGTTGCCGTCGCGGTCGAACACGAGGATGCAATGCTCCCAGCGCGCGTCGACGCCGAGCACGCCGCCGTGCGTCCTGCCACGCTTTGAGACCGTCCGGCGGCATCGTGCCGGCGGCGCCGCCGGCCGGCGGGCTCGCGACCGTCGCGCTCCGGATCGGCAACCGGAACACGGGGTACTCGAGGCTCGGCGCGACGTCGCGCAGGCGCTGCGTCGCGGGGCGCTCGACGACGGGCAACTCGCCGCGCTGGAGCACGAAGACGCGGTCGGGACTCTCGGCGAACACGCTCTGGGCCGCGCCGTAGGTCCAGGCGTCGTGGCCCGGCAGCTGCGCGAGCGGCTTCGGCCAGTCCGGCGACGACGGCGTAGTGGCCGAACGTATCCTGGCCGCCCTTGCGACCGGGAAACACCGCGTCGTCCTGAGCGGCGGCGGCAGGCGGCGCAGACTGCGAGCAAGCCCCAGCCGATCGAATAGCGCATGGCAGGCGATCCCCCGTCGATGATCCGAAGCCGATCCTAGCGCGGCACGATCTCACGTAACACTTCGCGGTGGTGTTATCTTCGCTGCGTCAGGCCAAGGGGGAGAACGCATCATGATCCGGCTCGGCGCAACGCTGCTCCTGGTACTCGTCGCCGGCACGGCGCTCGGCCAGCGCGCCGTCGAACGCGCCCGCCGTAGAGGATCCCGAGGTGGCCCGCGCGATGACGGTCGCCGCGCGCGCCTTGCTCGAGTCCGTGCGCGGTGCGCCCGAGTTCTCCGAGCGGCTTGCGCTCGTACTCGATGGAAGACCGGCTGCTGCTCGCGCCCGACAGCCCCGAGCGCGAGAAGTGGGCGTACTGGCCGACCGAGCGGTCGGGCCTGAGCTTCGATCTCATGCACGCGAAGCACCGCGCGCTGACGCACGAGCTTCTGTGGTTGCTGCTCAGCAACCGCGGGTACCACAAGCTGCTGAACATCATGCAGCTCGAGAACGTGCTGCAGCCGAATTCGGGCACGGGCTTCCCGCGCGGCATCGAGGAGTACAGCGTCACGTTGTTCGGTGAGCCGAGCGACACGAGCCCGTGGGCATGGCGCTTCGAGGGTCACCACATCTCGCTGTCGATCACGGTCGCGCCGGGCCAAGGCTTCACCGTGACGCCGACGTTCTTCGGCGCCGATCCCGCCGAAGTCATGGCCGGGCCGCTGGCGGGCCTGCGCGTGCTGCGCGTCGAGGAGGATCTCGGCTTACAGCTCGCGAGCTCGCTGACCGCAGCTCAGCTGCGCAGCGCGCTCGTGCCGGGCACTCCCGAGTGGAACCGGACGGGCGAGTTCACGTACCCGAACGACGTGCCGTGGGACATCGTCGCCGCAACCATCCTGCGCGATCGCAGCGACTGGAATACATGGAAGACCGAGCTCCAGCCCGACGGCATCGCGTTCAAGGATCTGAACGGCAGCCAACAGGCCGCGCTGCTCGGCATCCTCGACGAGATCTTCACGACCTACCGGCCCGAGATCGCCGACGTCTATCGCGCCTCGCTCGACCTCGAAGGGCTGCGCTTCGCGTGGATCGGCGGCGCGAAGAAAGGCGAGCCGCACTACTACCGCATCCAGACGCGCGACTTCCTGTTCGAGTTCGACAACGTGCAGGGCAACGCGAACCACATCCACGAGGTGTGGCGCAGCCGCGCAGGAGACTTCGGCGAAGACCTGCTGCGCCGCCATCGCGCGGCGGCGCACTAGCGCGGGCGCCTAAGGCGCCGTCACGGTGTAGCCGCGCGCCGCGAGCTGCGCGAGCAGGCCGTCGGCCGCGACGAGCTCGCGCATCGGCAGCAGGGAAAACGAGGTCTCGTACGTCGCGAGCGCGTGCTCGGCTTCGGTGAGCCACTTCGAATACAGCTCGTCGCGAATGTCGACGAAACCCGGGGCCGTCAACAGCGTAGCGAGGCAGTTGCCTTGCGCGTCGGGATAGTCGAAGCGCTTCAAAGCTTCGGCGTCGCCGATCGCCCACGCGTTTGCGCGCTCTTTCATTCCGTCGAGGTCCGTCTCGATGCTCGTCAGGATGCTGGCGAAGCATGCGAGCTCGGCCTCGGGCGTGATCTTCGCGAGCTCCTCGAGCACGTCCTCGGGCTCCCTCTCCACGAGGACGTCGGCTTCCTCGGCGCGCGAGCGGCGCATCTTGCGCTCGATCTGCTTGCCGACGTTGGAGTTCGTCGTGAGGCCGGTGTCGTCGAGCGCGGCGCCATAGAGGCGCGCCGCGGCAAGCGCCGGCCGCACGTCCTCGTCGTCCTCGTCGGCGTCGGGCATATGGCGTGTACGCAATGCTGCGTACCGTGCGTAGAGCTCGGCCGGCATCTGGTCTGCGAGCGTCGTCCCTTCCGGCAGACGCACGAGCCGGCGCGCGGCGCGCAGCACCTTGAATATTCTGATCGGGTTGTACGTCCACGCGCTGATGCCGGGTCCGTGGATGACACCGCCCGCGCGATCGAGCACGCGCTCGGCATTGATCGGGTCCCACTCGAGCCCTTTCGGCACCGGCGTGAGCTCGCCGAAGATCCACAGCGTGCGAGCGCCGGACGTCACCTTCCAGAGCGGCGGTCCAGGGTAGCGGCCGATGACCGTGATCTCTTCGATCGTGGCGCGAGCGTCGTCGGAGACTTGCGCGAGCACGGGGCCGCCGGCAGCGAGCAGCGCGGAGCAGAGCGACGCGATCGAAGCGCGAGCGATGACGGCGGTGTGCACGCGAGGGGTGACTCCTTGGCGGTGACGCGATCTTAGCAATGACTCCTCGCGCCCAGGCGGCGTGAGCCTTGTCTCATGGATTAGAATAGTCACGTAACCAATTGAAATAGAGAAGTATTGATTAGTGCGGCGTAGCCGCCTGGACGGCACGCCACCACGCTTCAGCCGGTGGGTTTGCGGCGCAGCGTCGGCCGCGACTCGCGCGCTGCGCTACTGACTCCGACGTGGCAAAGCGCCGACGGCGTCGGCGACGGCGCTCGCGATCTCGCGCTCGAGCTCATCGGCTGTCGTCACCGTTCCCGCGAAGCCGCGCACCCACAGCTTTTCTTCGCGCCGGCCGTCCGTGACCCGGGTTTCGACGCGGACCCGATCGGCGTCGGTCGTAATGCGAGCCTCGACGAGGATGTCGCCCTCGATCGCAGCGCTGATGTCGCGTGGCCGCCGGTCTCGGGAGTACGCGGCGCGTGCGGCGGAGCTTGCGACGATGCCGAAGCGCCCGTCGTCGCACGAGCTCGGCCGTGACGCCTTCCGTGAGGCGCTCGCGACCGCCTGCGCCGCTGCGCCGGCGTCGTCCCGATCGGGTGTGAAGGGCAGCACCGCGACTCGCAGCTTGCCGGCAGCGCGGCGCCGTGCCACGGCGACCCAAGCGACGACGGCCGCGGCCGCCGCGACCGCGAGCACTGCGCCGAGCGCCCAGCGAGCGCGGCGTGCGGAGCACGGGCAACGCCGCCCGCTCACGGCGGATCGCCGCTGCGAGCGCTGCAGCGCCGTTCGTGGCCGGTACGCCGTTTCGCGCGCTGGTCGCGCCTGTCTTCGAGCTTGATGACGGCGGCATAGCCGCCCTTCGGTAGGCCCAGGACGACGGCATCGGTACGTCCTTCGCCGGCGTAGTACTCCGCGAGCTTCGATCGCAGCCTGGCCGCTTCCACGCGGACGATCGAATCGACGCGTGGATCGTAGTCGGTGTCGCGGTCGAAGACCTCGACGCCGATGACATACTCCTTGAGGCGCTCGGCGTCGCCGGCGAGCGTTCTCTCGACGACGAATTTGAGAAACCGGCTCATACGCCCCGCGTTCGCGAACAAGGCGCTCGCGAGCAACCGGTCGAGCTGGCGGCGTACGTCGTCTTCGCTCGGTGACATGGGCCGGTAGTGTCCCACAAACGTGCGGTTCGACGGCACGCGAGGGACCGCGCTCACGGCGCGGCGCGGGGTTACTAACGGTTAGAACCTAACGGCGACTGACTCCTCGTACCTAGAATCGCGTAGCGATGCTGTATGCGCGGATTTTCCCGCGAGTCATTCAGGAGAGCGCCACCATGCCCCCCATCTTCCGTTCCTCGCGAATCGCAGCAGTGCTGATTGCGGCCCTCGGCGTCGTGTCCACGGCCTCCGCCGGTCCGCCGCTGATCTGCCACACATTCGTCACCGATGTCGGCGCGCGGCTATTGCCATGGGCTGCAAGCCGAGACTGGCACGCGCCGGATCCCAGCTACGATGTTGTGGGTCTGATCGAAGACACGCTGGAGCTCTTGTCAGCCGACGCGCCGATCCTCGAGCGAATGGAGAACCTGCGCCGCGCCACGATCTACGCGGCCGAGCAGCCGGGCGGGACGGCGGAGTCGTTGCTGCGGGCCGTCCTCGAACGCACCGAGACGGCGCCGGCCGATACGCGCGCGGCCGCGCTCGCGTCGTTCGACGCCGGCTATCTCGTCGAGGCGTACCGGCAGTTCGGGCTCATCTACGGCTACCGCATGCTGTCGGCCAACGGCCGGCAAGTGCCGATGCTGACGACGGAGCTCGCGGACCTCGATGGATACGTGCTCGTGCAAGAGGCGCTGGCATTGGCGCCCGAGCTCCACGCGGAGCTCGACTTCGCAGCGTCGCTGATGACCCGCGAGCCGTTGGCCACGACCGACCGAGCTCGCGCGGCCTCCGCCACGCCGCCCGACTCGTTGCTCGCGCAGAACCTGGCGATCTATCTGCGCTAGCGGCATGACCCAATGCGGCGCTGAGCTTATAGCCCGGTTCCGCCGGGCGGTGCCGCGGAAGTGCGAAAATTCGGCGAAAACGTGAGTAAACGAGGTAGAAGTCGAGGGGCTGCCATGTATTCTGGAAGTCGTCCTATGTTTCTAGAACGGGCCGACGCATGGCACTCAGCATCAAGGATCCCGAGGCCGATCGCCTCGCGCGGGCCGTAGCCCGTGAAACCGGAGAAACGGTGACCGGCGCGGTCATTCAATCGTTGCGCGAGCGGCTGGCGCGCGTGCGGAAGCCGCGCGGCCCTGCCCTGAGCGGCGCCATCCTCGAGATTGGACGCCGCTGCGCGGCATTGCCGGTGCGTGATGCGCGCACCGCGGATGAGATTCTGGCGTACGACGATCGCGGTTTACCGCGCTGAACAGGCAAGGTGCTGGACACGTCCGCCTTGGTCGCGGTCCTCACCGTTTCAGTTGCGCTCTCGCAAGAACGAGCGGCGAGCCGCTGCTTTTCAAGGGCGCGGATTTTTCACGTACGGACCTGCTGACAGTGCCCTACTGAAAGGGCGTGTGTCGCGTCCTCGCCTCCGTCGACTGCACGGGGCCGCGGCCGCCTCAAACCATTGCACAGACGTAGACGTTGTTGCGTCCTTGTAATAAAGTAAGGAATCGTAATATTCGTAAGGATATGAGCAATGGCCACGGCTACGCTCACCAGCAAGGGCCAGATCACGCTACCGAAGATCGTTCGCGAGCGACTTGGGGTGGGCGCCGGAGATAAAGTCGAGTTCGTCGAGACGGCGCCAGGAACCTTTCGTGTCATCGCCGCGACCCGTGACGTGCGTGCCCTGAAGGGGTTGATTCCAAAGCCCGCCAAGCCCGTCACTGTAGAGGAGATGAACCGAGTCATAGCGAGAATGGGCGGCAAGCGGTGATAGGGCTCGACACCAATGTGGTCGTCCGCTACTTGGTGCAGGACGACCGGGCACAAGCCGCTGCTGCGACGGCACTAATCGAGCGGACCCTCAGCACCGATTCCCCCGGTCTGATCACCGGCGTTACGTTGTGCGAGATCGTTTGGGTACTGGCCGAATGCTACGCGGTAGACCGTTCCCGTATCGATGCTGTCATCGAAGGCTTACTGACGTCCCGTCAGTTAGTCGTGGAGGCCGCGGAACAAGTTTGGAATGCGCTCGGCGACTGGCGCGACTCGGATGCCGACTTCAGCGACGCGCTCATCGGGCGATTGGTAGCCGCACAGGGCGGTGCGAAGACCGTGACGTTCGACCGCAGTGCTGCCAAGTTGCCGGGCTTCGAGCTGCTCAAGTAGCGCCGCAGGGGCCAAGACGCGACTGCCGCGGAACCACCACGGGGCGACGCCCGGGTGTGCGGCTAGTCGCTAGTCGCGACGAACGTCGCGTAGCACAGGCTCGCCGGGGGCGCCGCCGGGCGCACCCATGAGGCGGTCGACGAGCCGGCTCACGTGCTGCGGCGAGCGCGTCTTGCGCGCGAGCAGCGCGTAGACGGTCGGGCACCGCGAACAACGTCAGGAACACGGCGACGGTCATGCCGAAGAACACGACGATGCCGATCGGCCGGCGTTGCTCGGAGCCGGCGCCGGTGGCCAGCATCAGCGGCAGCGCGCCGAACGCCGTGCACAGGCTCGTCATCAGCACGGGCCGCAGGCGCGTCACGGCCGCTTGCACGATCGCGTCGACGAACTCGATGCCGCGGTCGCGGAGCTGATTCGCGAACTCGACGATCAGCACGCCGTTCTTGGCCGCGATGCCGATCAGCATGATCACGGCGATCTGGCTGAAGATGTTGATGGTCAAGCCGAACAGCTTCAGGCCGAACACGGCGCCGAGCAGCGCGAGCGGCACCGTGACCATGATGATGATGGGGTGCACGAAGCTCTCGAACTGCGCCGCGAGCACGAGGTACACGACCGCGAGCGCGAGCAGGAACGTGAAGTAGAGCTGTTGGCCCGTGCGCGTGAACTCGCGCGTCTGGCCGTCCCAGGCGAGCGTCGCCTCGCCGGCAGCTCGCGCGCGACGGTGTCCTCGAACCACTGCACGGCTTCGCCCATCGTGTAGCCGTTCGCGAGGTCGGCCGAGATCTTGATCGCGCGCAGGCGGTCGAACCGCGCGAGCTGCATCGTGCCCGACGTTTCCTCGAGCCGCACGACGCTCGACAGCGGAATCAGCTCGTCGGAGCGCGTACGAGCGCACGCGGATGTTCGTCAGATCCGTCGTCGTCTCGCGAATCTCGTCGCGGCCTTGCAGAATCACGTTGTACTCGCGGCCGCGATCGATGTAGGTCGTCACGATGCGCGAGCCGAGCACGGTCTCGAGCGTGCGGCCGACGCTCTCGAGCGAGATGCCGAGATCGGCGGCACGGTTGCGGTCGATCGACACGCGGATCTGCGGCTTGCGTTCCTTGTAGTTGCTCTGGACGTTCGCGAGCCCGGGATTCGCCTGCGCGAGCTGGAGCATCTGATCGGACCACACGGCGAGGCTTTCGTAGTCGGGCCCGCCGATCACGGCGACGACCGGCGATTGCAGGCCGCCGCGGCCGAGGCCGCCGGGCAGGCCCATCGAGACGCGCACGCCGGGCAGCTTGCGCGCCTCGGCGAGCACGGGCTGCATGATCTCGTGCGCCGTGAGCTCGCGCTCGCTCCAGTCGGAGAAGATCAGGAACGCACGCGCCGTGTTGATGTCGCCGGTGCGCAGGTCGTTGCCGCCTTGGCCCGGCACGCGCACCAGCACGCGCTCGACTTCGCCTTGCTCTATGGTGCTTGAGCGCGATCGCTTCGAGCTGCCGCGCGTAGCGGTCGATGTACTCGAAGCTCGAGCCCTCGGGCGCCTTCGATGCGCGATGAACGCGCGGCCGTTGTCGGCTTGCGGCGTGAACTCGGACGGCACCGAGCAGGAACGTCACGACACCGATGCCGATCAACACCGCGAGCACGCCGACGACGCTCCACGGCCGGCGCGACGGTCGCGCGCAGGCAGCGCTCGTAGAAGCGCGCGAGCTGCTTGAAGAACCGGTCCATCGCGGCCGCGAAGCGGTTGCGGTGCTCGTGCTCGGGCAGCCGCGAGGCGAGCATCGGCGTCAGCGTCAGCGCGATCAGCGCCGAGAACGCGACGGCGGCCGCGAGCGTGAAGCCGAACTCGCGGAACAGCCGGCCCAGGTCGCCGGGCAGGAACGAGATCGGCACGAACACCGAGATCAGCGTCAGTGTCGTCGCGATGACGGCGAAGCCGATCTCGCGCGAGCCCGTGATCGCCGCGACGAGCGGCGGCTCGCCGAGCTCCGTGCGACGGTGCACGTTCTCGAGCACGACGATCGCGTCGTCGACGACGAGGCCGATCGCGAGCACGAGGCCGAGCAGCGTCAGCACGTTGATCGAGTAGCCGAGCGCGTACATGACGGTCAGCGACGCGATGATCGGACACGGGGATCGTCACGGCCGGGATCAGCGTGGCGCGCACGTTGCCGAGGAAGAGGTAGATGACGGCGAGCACCGACGTCAGCGCGAACGCGACCGCGATCAGCACCTCGCGCAGCGCGGCCTCGATCGGCAGCGCGTTGTCGACGCTGACGTTCAGCGTCGTGCCGGCCGGCAGGCTGCTCTTCGATCCGCTCGACCTCCTCGCGCACGCCGCGCGCGATGTCGAGCGTGTTGCCCTTCGACTGCGCCTGCACCTGCAGCATGAGGCCGGGCTCGCCGTTCAGCCGGCTGTAGGAACGCTCGTTCTCGGCGGCGAGGCGCACGTCGGCGACCTCGCCGAGCCGCACGAGGTGGCCGTCGGTGCCGCGCTCGATGACGAGGTTGCGGAAGTCCTGCTCCGTCTCGAGGCCGACCATCGTGCGCAGCGAGAACTCGCGCGTGCGCGACTCGATGCGGCCGGCGGGCAGCTCGACGTTCTCGCGCCGCAGCGCGTCCTCGATGTCGGTGACCGTGAGCTGACGCGCCGCGAGCGCCTGCCGGTCGATCCAGACGCGCATCGAGTAGCGGCGGCCGCCCTGCGATGCCGACGCTCGCGACGCCGGGCACCGTCGACATGCGGTCGACGATGTTGCGCTCGGCGTAGTCCGTGAGGTCGAGCATCGACATCGAGTCGGACGAGAACGCGAGCGTCACGACGGAGTCGGCGTTCGCGTCGGCCTTCACGATCTGCGGCGGGTCGGCCTCGGTCGGCAAGCCGCGGATGCACGCGCGCGACGCGGTCGCGGACGTCGTTGGCGGCGGCGTCGACGTCGCGATTGACGTCGAACTCGATGCGGACCTGCGAGCGCTCGTCCTCGCTGTCGGACTCGATCTTGAGGATGCCTTCGATGCCGGCGACGGAGTCCTCGATGATCTGCGTGATCTTCGTCTCGATGATCGCCGCCGATGCGCCGCGGTAGGCCGTCGTGATCGAGACGGTCGGGCGGTCGATGTCGGGATACTCGCGCACGGACAACCGCTGCAGCGACACGAGGCCGAAGATCACGAGCAGCATGCTGAGGACGGTCGCGAAGACCGGCCGGCGAACGGACAGCTCCGAGATCCGCATGCGTCAGCTCGCGCCGCCGTTGCGTGACCTCGCACGACGCTGCCGTCGCGCACGTTCTGCGTGCCGTCGACGACGACGCGCTCGTGCTCGTGCGACGCCCTCGACGATCTCGACGAAGCCGGGCTTCCGCTTGCCGGTACGCACCTCGCGGCGCTCCACGACGTTGTCGCGTGACGACGAACACGTAGGCGTGGCCGCGCTCCGGGCACGAGCGCCTCCTCGGGCACGAGCAACGTCGGCGTGACCTCGCCTTGCAGCGCTACCGTCATGAACATGCCTTGCCGCAGCAGGCCGTCGGCATTGTCGAGCTCGGCGCGCACGATGACCGAGCGCGTGACGGGATCGACGCGCGAGTCCATGTTCGTGACCACGCCCGTGAACGTGCGGTCCGGCAGGCCGGTCGCAGCCGCCGTGACCGGCAAGCCGCGGCGCAGCACGAACAGGTAGGTCTCCGGAACCGTGAAATCGAGCTTGATGACGGACGTGTCGTCGAGTGTCGTGATCACGGTGCCGGGGCTCACGAAGCTGCCGACGCTGACATGCTTGAACCCGGTTCGGCCCATGAACGACGCGCGGATCACGGTGTCGTCGAGACGCGCCTGGGCGGCAGCGACGCGCGCCTCATCGGCTTTCAGCGATGCCTCGACCTGCTCGAGATCCGCCAGCGACAGCGCTTGGCGCGACTGCAAATCGCGGCTGCGCTCGTACTGACTCTTGCTGCGCGCGAGCGACGCTTGCGCCTCGGCGAGCGAGGCTCGCGCTTGCACGTCGTCCATCTCGACGAGAACCTCACCGCGCTCGACTTCCTCGCCTTCCTGGAAGCGAATCGCAGTGACGGTGTTCGACGCTTTCGACGTGACCTCGACGGACTCGTTGGCCTGCGTCGTGCCCACGGCCTCGATCTCGATGCCCATCGGCTCGATACGCGCCGCTTGCGTGATGACGGGGATCGCGCCCGGCGCCGCGGTGGCACGCGGGCCTCGGGTGCCGAGTCCGTGCACGCTGCCGACAGCAGCGCCAGCACGCAGACCGCCGTCAGCCGGGTGCCGACTGTGCTACTCCGCGAAACGGTGGTGCGCGGCTGTCCGCGTTCCTTGCATGACATGAGGCAATGGGCCTTGCGAGCTCTCGGCGAAAGGTCGATTTATAACACACGGTCCTCGCCCAGACTGCCTGCCTATTGGGCCCACGCCATACCGAACGGTCCACGCAAGAAAACTTTGGACTGTAGGAGGATTTAGAACGCGTATTCCAGCGAGATCGATGTGAACCGATCCGTGTTCTCGATGCCGACGGGCACGTCGGAGTTGCTCTTGATCACGACGGAAAACACGAGCGCAATGTTGCCGACGATGCGCGCCTTCAGCGCCGACGTCGACTCCGTGTAGCGGTTGTCGTCGCCTTGCTCGAGCAGGAGCTTCTGGTTGAACTCCGATGTCTCGCTGATGTGCAGCACATAGTCGATCGCGCCGCGGATGATCGCTTCGTCGAGCTCCTCGCCGGTCGTCAGCTCCGACTGCTTGGCGCCGCCGCCGCCTTCCAGCGCGAGCATCTGGCGATCCGTGTCGAGCATCCTGCGGCCGTAGCCGACGGCTTCCGAGACTTGGTTGTCGTAGCCCGAGAACTGGTCCCGGCGCCAATCGCCGGAGAAGAATAGATAGCTGGTCTCCGAGAAGGCGCGCTGCGCCTTATACCCCGCCGTGTAGGATTCGGCGGTCGTGATGCCGTCCGTCCGCGCGTTGATCAGTCGCGCCGTCCAGTCATGCTTCCACGGGCCGTCCAGATCCCAAGTGGCCTCCATGGATGCGTTGGCGTTCTTGCTCTCGGTGTTGCCGCTCGTCGCCAAGTAACCGAGCGAGACGTTGCCGATGAACGGATCGGCCGGCGGTGCCGCTGGCGCTTGTGCGAGTGCGGCACCCGACACGACGCAAAAGACGGCGGCGTAAAGCAGTCGCATGATCGATCCTCCCTGGTGAGCGGGCGCATGTTAACGCAGATGCGCCGACCAGCCCGCCGCGCAGGGGATAGACGAAAGGCGTATCGACGCCACGCCAATTCAGCGTTCAAGGGCTACAGCAGCGTTCGCTGCTTGCGAGCGGTGCATGCACGGCCTACACTTCATGCATGCAGTACACGATTCGTCGCATTCCGAAGGCCGTCGACGATGCGGTTCGCGAGCGGGCGCGCGCCACCGGCAAGAGCCTGAACGAAGCCGCCGTCGATGTTCTGGCCGACGGGGCCGGTGTCAAAGGTGTGCCCAGGAAGCGGCGCGACCTGAGCGACATTGCGGGCACGTGGAAGGCCGACAAGACCTTCGATTCGGTCCTCGCGGATCAGGACCGTATCGACAAGGATCTGTGGCGGTGAGAGTAGCCGTCGACACCAATCGCTACGTCGATCTCTGCAAAGGCGTCGCCGAAACCGTGGAGGTTCTGGAGACAGCCGACGTCCTGGTCTTGCCGTTCGTCGTGCTCGCCGAGCTTCGCGCCGGCTTCATGCTCGGCCGCCGCCAAGCGGAGAACGAACGGGCGTTGCACGGGTTGTTGCTCAAGGACGGCGTCGACGTCTTGTATGCGGACGATCAAACCACTCACCACTACGCGTCCGTCTATCGTCAGCTCCGCAAGCAAGGAACTCCGATTCCGACGAACGACATTTGGCTAGCGGCGCTCGTGCTGCAGCACAATCTCGCATTGCACGCGCGCGACCGTCACTTCGATCATCTACCCCAGCTCGTCCGAGTCTGATTGGGGGCGCGTGCCCGCCCGTGAGACCGTCAGTCGGTCGCCGTCGCCCGCTTGAGCTCTTCGAGCCAATTGACGACCACCGTGATTTGTCTCGCGCCTTCCTCTCCGGGAAGAGGCTTAAGCATCAGGAACCGCTGGCCGTCGGACGAAACGTCATAGCGTCCGAACCCTAGATAATCGCCATTGAACAGCTCGACCGATCTGCCGGGCGCACCGGTCGGGAGATCGACGAGCACCGCCATCATCGCCCCGCCGGCCTGATAGAAGAGCTCGCCTTGGCTCGACCAGCGCGGCGCTTCGCCGCCGCCGCGCGAGACCTGTCGCCGTGCACCCGTGCTGGCGCCGCCGAAGGACTCCAGCCAGATTTCCGGTGTGCCCGTTTCTTCGCTCTCGTAGGCGATCCACCGCCCGTCCGGCGAAATCGCAGCGGAGCGCTGGTTATAGCTCGTCGCTCGCAGCGGGCGCGGAACATCGCTGCCGTCCAGCGCAAGCACCCATATCTCCGAGATGGCAGTCAGCCGGTCGTAGACCAGCAGTCGGCCATCCGGCGACACCGACGAGGGCCGCTCATCCGCCGTTGTCTCGTGGATCCGGACGCGCGCCTCGCCGCTCTGCCAAGGCTGTCGGTGGAGCGTGTCCCACGGAGTGGCGAGCGCGTACACGAGCTCGGCACCGTTTGGCGTCCACACCACGCCGTTGATACCGGTGCCTCCGGACGGCCGAAAGAGCTGCGTGTCTGCTTCGTCTGCCGTAACCCGCACGAGGTTGCCGGTCGCCGCGAGATCGGCAACCCACACGTCATTGCTGTCACGCGCGAGGCGCCTGAACGTGACGCGGTTGCCGTCCGGCGACAGCCGCGGCGAGAAGTATTGGCCCGGCTCGGCGATCGCCGATGTTTCGACGCCGGTCCGATCGACCCATACCATCGTCGATTCTTGATTCCACGCACCGGGACTGAGATAGACGAGCGTACCGTTCTGCGAGACTGCGAACGCACCGCGAAACTCGGCCGCGTTGAGCGCGACACCTTCGAGAACCGGCGTGGACGCGCCCGTGACGCGTAACGCCTCGGCATCGAATGGCGCTGCCCAGAGAGTTTCGCCGCGCATGAACGCGAGATGCCCGGATTGTAGATAGCGGCCGTGGTAGCCGCCTGTAACGAGCACACTCCGCTCACGCGTGTCGAGATCGAGTACCTCCACGGTGGTGTTTTCGAGCGGGGTGCGCGGGACCGTGAACAAGATGCGGCGACCTCCGGGCAGGAACTCCGGGAGCCAATGCGCGATCTCCTGCCGCCCTCGATCGATTTCCGTGAGCACTTCGACGGCACCGCCGGCGGCCGCAACGCGGCGCAAGCCGGCGCCCCCGGACGTTACGAAAACGATCGAATCGTCCGGGCCCCACGCCATTCCGTACGAGCCGCCGACATTCCGCAGAATCGTGATCGGCTGTCCGCCGTCGGCGGCGATGCGCCGGAGCTCGTTCGACACTTGGTCCACGTACGCGATCCATCGGCCGTCCGGCGACACCGTGGGCGTCGTCGCGTCGCCCTGGGATCCTGCGACGAACCGCACGGTCGCCCCGGACAGATCGCGCACGACGAGGCCCTTGTCTTGGATCTCGGCCACGACGTAGCGTCCGTCGGGCGAGAGTGCGATCTCGTCGTCGATCGCGCCGCCGAACAAGATGGTGAACTCAACGCGACGCGCCTGCGCGACGACATCCGTGCGCTGTCGCTCGAGAAGTAAAGCAAGCGCAACGACCGCGAGCACCGCTGCCATCGACCAAGCCGCACGCGTAGGCCATTTGCGCTTCGAGGCTTCGGCCGCGCCCGATGATGCGGCGGCCGTTTCGTCAAGCGCCTCGGTGAGATCCAGGCGCACGTCTGCGATGCTGCGGTAGCGGCTCTTCGGATTCTTCGCAAGACACCGTTGCAGAATGCGCTGCAGCGAAAGGGGTGTCGCCGGCGATATGAGGGCGTAGTCCGGTTCTCGTTCCAGCACGCGCGCGAGCGTGCTCGTATCGTCCTCGCCTTCGAAGGCACGTTTACCCGTCAGCATCTCGTAGAGCACGCAGCCGAAGGCCCAAACGTCCGCGCGCTCGTCGACAGCCAACCCGCGCGCCTGCTCTGGGCTCATGTAGGCCGGCGTGCCGAGAATCATGCCCACGAGCGTTCCGGCCCGGGCCGTAATTGCAGCCGGCCGCGCAACCCCCGGCGAGATCGGCGCGGCGATTTCCCTAACCTTCGCGAGACCGAAGTCGAGCACTTTCGCTCTGCCGTCGGGCCGCAGCTTGATATTCGCGGGTTTGAGGTCGCGGTGGACGATCCCCAGCTCGTGCGCGGCTTCGAGCGCATCGGCAATCTGCAGCGCGAGCGGTAAGGCGTCTTCGGCGCGCAACGGCCCTTCGGCAATGCGTTCGGCTAGCGTCGGCCCCTCCACTAGCTCCATGACGAGCGCCGTCGCGCGCTGCGCGCGCTCCACGCCGTACACCGCCGCGATGTTGGGATGATTCAGCGCGCCGAGCGTCTTGCCTTCGCGATCGAAGCGCGCGAGACGTTCCTTGTCCGACGTGAGCTCGTCCGGCAGCACTTTGATCGCGACGTGCCGCGCGAGGTTGGCGTCCGTTGCCCGATAGACCTCGCCCATGCCCCCGACCCCGATCAAGGCGGTGATCTCGTAAGGACCAAGACGAGTGCCGGGGGCTAGCGCCACTGTGGCGGCATCCTCGCGCGGAGGCCGCCGCTACGCAACCAGGGCCTAACGCGCTGCGATCGGCTCGCCGCGTGCGGCCCGCAGCCTGGCAGCGATTTCCTCGGAGACGACGGTGTTGCGGCCGGCGATTCGCCCGAGCGCGGCGTCGACGGGTGTCCTGCCGAGCGCGTCGCTGATGTCCGGATTCGCGCCTTTCGCGAGCAGGTGCTCGACGACGTTCGCCCAGCCGTTCTTCACCGCGCCGTAGAGGGCCGTTTGCCCCTTGCGCTCGGTCACCGCGTTGGGCTGCCGCCCCACATTCGCGGTGTGGCTGCTGTCGTCCGTGATCTTGGCGTCGATATCGGCGCCCGCGGCGAGGAACAAGTCGATCAGCTCGATGGCCCGCGCCTGCGCCTGCTCCGTGCTCAATCGCTGATTCTGTCCGAATCCCCCAGACGTGTGCCCGGCCGCCGCCATCAACGGTGTGATGCCGTGGACGCTCGGTAGATCGACGAGCGCGCCGTGTTCCAGCAACAGGCGGGCCGCGTCGACATCGGCGCCGATCGCGGCGCGCAGCAGCGGCGTCGTGCCGGTGTTCAGCAGCTCGTCGGCGAAGCGGCCGGTGTTGCCGCCGCGGCTCGGTCGATGCATGTTGAGCTGTGCGTTCGGATTGACGCCGGCCTCGAGCAAGAGCCGCACGAGGTCCGTCGCCGAAGTTTCAGACGACGCCGTCGGGTGCGGCTGCCGGCCGCGGAACGAGCTCATGTCCGTGGCGATGTACAGCGCCGTGCGGCCGTACCAATCCCAGACCTGCGCGTTTGCGCCTGCATCGAGCAATACACGCGCCGTGTCGTAGCTCGTGTTGTCGATCGCGATCATCAGCGGCGTCATGCCTTCTGGGGTCGGTTTATCGATGTCGGCGCCGGCGGCGAGCAGCGAGCGCACGCAGCGCGTGCAGCCCGAGCGCGCGGCGTACACGAGCACGGTCAAGCCGCCGACGGGGCGATACTGCGCGCGTGGCTCCGACGTGATCTGCGAATCCCAGTCGTTGGCCGAAGCGCGCACGTTCACGTCGGCGCCGTTGTCGATCAAGAGCTGCGTGAGCTCCGGGAAGTTGCCGTCGACGGCCCAGATAAGCGCCGTTTGGTCGCGCCAGGCCTCTTTCGCGTTGACGTCGGCGCCGCGCTCGACGAGCAGCTGCGCGATCTCGAGCGAGCCGACTTTCGTCGCGAGCATCAGCGCCGTCTGGCCGTCGCCGTTGCGCGATTCGACGTCGGCGCCGGCCTCGAGCAATTGCTCGACGAGTCGCAAGTCGCCGAGCTTCACGGCTTCGCCGAGCGGGCTAGATCCGTACTTGTTCGTGACGTTGGCCTTTGCGCCGTGGTCGAGTAGCTCTGCGACGAGCTCTTGGTCGACTTTGTAGACGGCCCAGTGCAACGGCGTCGTGCCGTCGCCTTGGGTGGCATTGACGTCCGCGCCGCCGTCTATCAGCTCGAGCGCGGCCGCGCGCTCGCCGTTCTGAATCAGGTTCGCGAGCGGGCTTTGCGCGTGGGCCGTAGCGCACACGAGGAGCATCGAGCAGGCGAGCGTCAGGTGTTTCATACGATATCGTGCGACAAAGTGTTGTTGTGGCCCCAGAAGCCCTTGTGCGCGTCGTGCACGAACTTGGCCGGGTCGTTCCACGTCCGGCCCGTGCTTTCCATGATGCCGGCCGCGAGCATGTCTTCGTTGGTCTCGCCCTTACGGACGCGGTCGAAGAAGCGGTCGAAGAGCAGCTGGCACATGTCGTGCTCGGCCTGCACCGCTGCGCGGCCGACCGGCGCGCCGTAGCTGGGCACGAAGCGTGTTTGCGCGTTCGTGAAATCGAGCAGCTGCTTCAGCGAATCGACGCGGCCGCCGAGCCAACCGCCGCCCCACCAGTCGAGCTCGACGTCGCGATGCGGCGCTATCGCGTCGCCGACGACGATGACGTTGGCGTCGCGGAAGTAGACGTAGGCGTCGCCGTCCGTGTGGGCTTCGATCAAGTAGCCGTACTCGATGCGCTTCCCGGAGATCGTCGTCGAGCCCGTCGTATAGAAGCTCTCGGTCGGCTGCGCTTGCACGGGGACCGGCGGTTGATAACGGTCTTCGGCCGGCAAGAAATAGCCGACGGCGAGTCGTGCGCGCGTCTTTTCGTGCGCGACGATGTTGGCGCCCGCGCGGCCCAGCGTCTCGTTCCCGCCGATCTGCTCGAGGTGCCAATGCGTGTTGAACAACGTGTGCACGCGCGTGCCGCCGGTCGCTTGTTCGACCAGCGACAGCAGTGGGCTGTCCGGCATGGCGCGGCCGCTGTCGACGAGGACGGCGCCGTCACTCGTCTTCAGCGCGATGACGTTGCCGCCGAGGCCCTCGAGCAGCGTCAAGTCGGTCGCGATCGCGCTGGCCTGCGCGAAGGCCGGCCGCACGGCGGCGGCGACGGCGGCTCCGAGAGCGCCGTGCAGCACGGTTCGGCGGTTCGACGCCGTGCATCAGACGCCCGCGATCTCGCCGGTGCTGTCGGCGAAGCTCTTCATGCTCGAGCCCGGCCTTGTTCAGCACTGTCAGTAGCAAGTTCGTCAGCGCCGTGTGCTCGGGCAGCTCGATCTGCTGACCGCCTTTGAGCTGGCCGTTGGCGCCGCCGACGAGGATGTTCGGCAGCGGATAGTTGTTGTGCCGATCGCTGTTGCTCATGTTCGAGCCGTACATGAACAGCGAGTGATCGAGCAGCGAGCCGTCGCCGTCGGGCGTCGCCGCGAGCTTCGCGACGAAGTCCGCGAAGCGCTCGACGTGGTACTTCTGGATGCGGACGAGCTTGTCGAGGCTGTCCTTCTTGTTGGCGTGGTGCGACAGCGGGTGGAACGCGTCGGACACGCCGATGTGGTTGTAGGTGCGGTTCGTGCCTTCGGCCACCATGATGTACGACGCCACGCGCGTCAGGTTGGCCTGGTAGGCAAGCGCGATCAGGTCGAACATCAGCTTGACCTGCTCGTCGAACGAGTCGAGCTCGCCGATCGGCGCCTCGGGCAGCGTGATTGCCGACAAGTCGCGTTGCTCGGCTTTCTCGACGCGGCGCTCGATCTCGCGCACGGTGCTCGAGATACTCATCGAGCACGACGCGGTCGCTCGCGCCGACTTGGCTTCGTAACGCCGCCGTGCGGTCCGCGATCAGATCCAGCAGGCTGCGAGTCTGCGCGGCGATCGCCGCGCGCTCGGCGTCGGTGTCGCCTTCGCCGAACAGCTGCGTGAAAACCTTGCGCGGGTTGAACTCCATCGGCAGCGGCGACGTCGCGTTACGGAACGACAGCGTCGTCGAGTAGTAGCAGCCGGCGCCGGACGGGCAGGCCGCGACCTGCGACGTCGTCTCGGAAGCGACCTCGAGCGACGGCAAAGGCGTTTCCTGGCCGATGTGCTCGGCGATCATCTGGTCGATCGTCGTCGACATGCTCGCGCTCTGCGAGCGGCTGTCGGGCCGCATGCCCGAGAGCCACGTGGCCGGCACGATCGAGTGCACGGAGTTCTCGTTGGCCTTGTTCTCGAGGTGAGAGAACGATGTGACGAAGTGCTTGTGCTTCTCGAGCGGCGACAGGATCTCGCTCAGCTTGAAATCCGCACCCGCGCCGGTCGGAGTCCAACGGTCGGCCGCCTCGCCGTACGACGTATTCCATTGAATAGCGCCGTGCGGAATGTAGAAGAAGCCGACCTTCAGCTTCGGCGCCGCGGCCGTTTGCGCGAGCGCCGTCGCTGCGGGAATCATCGCGTCGAGCAGCGGTAACGCGAGCGACACGCCGGCGCCCTTGAGCACCGTGCGGCGCGACAGATGCTTCTTCGTCAAGAACATGGTTCGTCCCTCCCGTCGGCTACGCGCTACTCTATGCGCGCCGTCGCGTCACCCGTTTCGGCCTGCGGCAACGCCTGCATGCGGAACGCGTCGCTATTGACGATGCCGGCCACGACGCCCGCGAACCGGTAGTCGTCATCCTCGGCCGCGCGCACGATGGCGCGCACCTGCGGCATGTCGAAATACTCGAGCTCGCGCCCGAGCGCGTACATCATGAGTTTCGTCGTCAGTGCCTGCACGAACTGATCGGGGCGGCGCAGCAGCGCTTGGCGCAGCTCGATCGGCCCATTGATCGTTTCGCCGCCGGGCAGCACCGTCGCCGCGTCGATCTGCTCCTCGGCGACGCGGTCGAAGTCGCGCCACTGGCCGGTCGCCGAGAACGTCTCGAGCGCCAGGCCGTACGGGTCGATGACGCCGTGACAAGCCTTGCAGTTCGGGTCCTCGCGATGCTGCTCGAGCCGGGCGCGGACCGTCTTCGGCTTCTCGCCGGGCGGCGTCGAGAGATCCGTTTCGACGTTCGGCGGCGGCGGCGTGGGCGGCGTACCCATGAGCTTGTCGAGCACCCATGCGCCGCGCAGCACGGGCGACGTGCGGTCGCCGTACGAGGTGCGCAACAGCACGGCGCCCTTGCCGAGCAGGCCGCGGCGCGCGTCGTCCTCGACCGTGACGCGACGGAACTGCGGGCCGTGGACGCCGCCCATGCCGTAGTGGCGTGCAAGCCGCTCGTTGACGAATGTGTGGTCGGCTGTCAGCAGATCGTGGACATCGCGGTCCTCGAGCAGGATGCTCGCGATGAAGAGCTCGATCTCTTGCGCGAAGTCCTCGCGCAGCTCGTCGCTGAACTCCGGGAACAGCCGCTCGTCGGGCACGACGGCATCGAGCTCGTCGACGTTGAGCCAGCGCAGCGCGAAGTCCGAGACGAGCGTTTCGGCGCGCGGGTCCGCCAGCATGCGCTCGACCTGGTCGGCCACGACATCGGGGTCGCCGAGCTTGCCGCCGGTTGCGAGCTTCAGAAGCTCCTCGTCGGGCCCTTGCTTCCAGATGAAGAACGACAACCGCGAGGCCAGCTCGAAGTCGTCGAGCGCGAACGTCTCGCCGGTATCGCGCTCGGACGGCGCAATCGCGCGATAGAGGAAGTCCGGGCTCGCGAGCACGGCCGTCACGAGCTGCTCGACGCCGATGTCGAAGTTGCCGGCCGCGCGGCCGTTCTCGTAGAACGGCATCAGGCGCTCGAGATCGCCGGCATCCGCGGGGCGGCGGAACGCGCGCGTCGCGAGCGTTTTCGCGATGCGCTCTGCGCAGGGTCGTTCGGCAACTGCTCCCTGGGTTGCTCTACCGCGGGCATCCCTGCCCGCGTCCTCGGCGGCCGACGCCGGCGTACAGACGAAGATTTTGTCGCGGCTCGCCGTGCGCGACAGACTCGTCGTGCCGAAAGGCCCTTCGACGCCGATGCCGCCGATGACGCGCGGCACGCGCATTTCGCCCGTGTAGCTGAACCCGCCGTACGGCTGAAAGCCGAAGATGTGGTCTTCGGTCGCGGCGCGGGCGCGCTCGATGAACGTGATCGCGATCTCGTGCTCGCCGGCGGTGACCTGCACGGGAATCTTCGTGAACCGCTGCATGATCTCGGCGCGCGCGGGCGCGCCGCCGCGGTTCACGAACATCAGGTCCTCGCGCCCGCCGAGCTGTGC
This sequence comes from uncultured Gammaproteobacteria bacterium, assembly GCA_963714705.1. Taxonomy (GTDB): domain Bacteria; phylum Pseudomonadota; class Gammaproteobacteria; order Steroidobacterales; family Rariloculaceae; genus FEN-1219. The sequence continues at coordinate 52,713 of CAVQPJ010000006.1, read as the reverse complement.
GCGGAACACCTCGTTGCGGTCGAGCAGCATGACGACCGTGTGCTCGCTCTCGAGCGCGCGCGCGTACAAGCCGACGTCGAGATCCGTGATCGTGATGCGGTATTCGCCGTCGGCCAAGAAGTTGTGCGTGAAGCGCACGCCGCCGCGCGTGCCGAGCGGCATGCCGTCGACGTAGTCGTCCTGATCGTCGGTCGCCGCCGGGAACGAGACGCTCGCGATCTTCGGGATCGGCTCGCCGACGGCGAGATGCGCGACGTGGCGCGCGACGCCGATGTACTGCTCGAGGAACGCGGGCGAGACGCTGAGCGCGGCGGCAATGTTGTCGAAGCCGTCGACCTCGATCTCGGCCGGTAGGAACTCCGCGGCGTCGATCTCGACGCCGACGAGGTCGCGCACGGCCGCAGCGTACTCCGTGCGATTCAAGCGCTGGATCGGCACGTGGCCGGCGCGCGGCATCACGGCGTTGCGGTCGATCGTGCGCTCGAGCCAGGCGATGAACGAATCGACGCGCGGCTGCTCGGGTTGCGGGTTGCCGGGCGGGGGCATGAGCCGGCCGCGCAGCTTGCGCACGGCAGCCTCGAAGACTTGCGGCTCGAGCGCCACGGAATCGGGGCCCATGCCTTCGAGCACGAGTCCGCCCGTGGCCTCCGCCGCGTTGTGGCAGTCGACGCAGTAGCTTTGGACGAGCGTCCATTGTTCCTCGCCGCGGTCGCCGAGGAGGCCGGTGCGATAGGCCACGAAGGCGCCAAGGCCGAGCGCGAGTACGCCGGCAGCGCCGAAGACGATGCGGGAACGGGCCATAAGCAGCTGTTTATAAAGGAGCGTGCGGACAGCGTCTAGCCGGCGTGGCGAATCTCCAGATTGGTTTCGGGGTCCGTAGAGGCGAGCGGGCGGGCTGCGACGAATGTGCTCCAGTTCGTCGCGGCGTGGTGTGCGCGTTGTACGATGAGTAGATGCTCGACGCGGACACGGATGTCCGCGGTAGAGCAATGCAAGGAGCAATTGCCGAGGAGGCGCTGATGCGACCATTCATCGCGATTTTCGCGGCCGCGCTGGCCGTCGGCTATGGAAGCGCGTTTGCCCAAGGCAGTGACCTGGCCGGCGTGACGATGCGCGTGCTCGACGACGTCAGCGACATCGACGCGGTTGTTCTCGAGCTCGACGCGAACCGCGGCGACGAAGAAGAGGGTGCCGAGCGCGGCCGCGCAGGCGCCGACGGGGCCGACCCCGCCGAGCTCGACGCCGCGCAACCCGCGGCAACCGAAGGGGACCATCTCGACGAGCGCCGCGAGCGCGAGGCTCTTCACGAGCCCGACGACGACGAGCGTAGCGAAGGCAAGCTCGAGGACAACGACGTCGAACGTCCCGCGGCGGCGCCCACGCCTTAGCCCGCGCTACGCGCAGCCCTTCAGCGTCTCGAGATGGGCGTGCCCCCGGCGCACGTCGCCGAGCGGGTCGTCGGAGACGTCGACCTCGATGAAGCTGTGGCGTACGTGCGCCGCCAGCCGGCCGCGTCATCGTTGGTTGACCTCCGCGATGTCTTCGTAGACCTCGCAGTTACCGCGCTCCGGTAGCAGCTTCGCGTCGGGATTCGCGTTCGGCACGAGCGTGCGGGGCGTTAGCCCACGGCTCCACGAGCACGCCGCCTACGGCGAAATGCACGAAGTCGATGCTCGCTTGCTGATCGACGTCGTAACTGCGGTCGAAATTTGTTTTGCGGCGTTCCCGGGGCGAAGCCGGCCGTTGTGCCCGTATCCCAAGCATACGCAGTACACGGGCAGCGGCGATCCGGAGGCTGGGCGCAACTTCGTCTGTCGTGAGTGATCCCGGGGGAATGCGCAGTACCCTCCATTCGCAAGGATCACCCTACTCTGCGGCCAACGGCCGGCGAAGAATTGCGCGTGCAATGCTGGCGGCGTTAGAGTGGATCGACGCAGCGTTTTTGTTGTAGTGATCGAGTGGTCCCGATCCGGTGCCATTTGAAATTTTCGGGAGGCGCACAACATGATCAAGCGAATTTTGGGAAGTGTCGTCGTGTTCGGGTGTCTGATGGGCAGTACGTCGCTCCAGGCGCATCATTCCACCGCCGGTGTCTACGACCCGGGGAAAGAGGTGAGAGTCACGGGCGCGCTGGCCAAGGTTCAGTTCGTGAATCCGCACGGATCGATCGTGGTTACAGTGAAGAACGAAGACGGCACGACGACCGACTGGACGTTCACGACCGGTTCGGCTACGGCGCTCGCCTCCCAGGGGATCACCAAGGTCGGCCCGAAAGCGCTCAAGATCGGCGAAGAGGTGACCGTGTTGGGCACCCCGGCGCGGAACGGCAGTCCATTGGGAGGCCTCAGGTCGCTTACGCGAGCGGATGGCACGGTCCTCGGCAACGCCGGCGGCAATTGAGTGAACCGGGGGAGATCACTATGGGCTCTCAAGAAAAAATGATGTGCACACGCGTCGCCCTCATTGCGACTTTCATGATCGGCGTGCCGTCCCTGTCTAGCGCTCAAGACGAAGGCACGGAATTCGGGCCCCAAATCAGCACCGCGCCGCCCACGGCCGTCGTACGCCGCCGCAACGAAGGCGAAATAGAGTACAGGCCGGCTCCCGGAGCGAAAGACCTGAAGTCGGTGCTTTTCAACTGGGCTTGGCACATGGGCATGCTGCGGAGCACCGAGGAATACGATCTGCTCATGTCGCTCGTCTATCAGGGCACGGGCACCGTCCAAGTGGGCGGACAGCCGTGCAACGTGACGATGTATCGCTCCGACATCAGCTACCAGACGTCTGGCGAGCGGATCCGCATCACCGGCACTCGGCCTAACGGCCAGAGCTGCAGCACGATCGAAGTCTTGAGCGGCGCATACACCTGGAACGAAGACCTTCAGGGTGCCGAGCTCGTCGCGGGCCAAGGCAAAGCCACGCCGATGCCGGCCGTCGTCGAGGAACGCATGATTCGGCTGTGGGCCAACCCGCAGGGTGCGTGGAAGGCTGCAATGTTCGGCACTCAGGACACGAACACGCCGCAAATGGCCGCGAGACCGCAACGCGTGCCCGCCGACGTGGCGACAGTACACAAAACGTCGGTTACATGGTCAGGCAACAAGCCCGTGGTGACGTTCCCGATCCCGGGCGTCCCCACTGCAACGGCCACCGCCACACTCGACGCAAAGTTCATGGCCGAGAGCGTCGTGGTGAAGAACGGCGCGGACACGTACGAGTTCACGTACGGCAACTACAAAGACTGGAACAACCCGCTCCACCCTGCGGAGGCGTTCTATACCGGCAAGATCACCGAGAAGAAGAACGGCACCGTCGTCCGCGACATCACGACGACGGTGACGGAAACGGGACAGATGTATGTCGTGATGCCCGTGCCGGCGAGCGTCAAGGCGGCGATCAAGCCGACGCATCAGCCTGCGAACTGGACGCTGACGCCGCGCGAGCCGCCTGCACCGGTTGCAGCCGCTGCGACGCCGCGCCGCGCCGACGGGAAGCCGGACTTGACCGGAAACTGGAATCGCGCCGTCAATCCAGTCTCGGGTAATGGAGCTCGCCGCTGTGGCCCAACGCAGGTGAAGGGCGGCGGAATCAACCCCGAGTACGGCTGCACCGGCGGGGGGGACAACTTCTGGATTGAATACGCGTGGATCTCGCCCTCGCGGTTTGGGGTGCTCGGTCGTCCGATCTACAAGCCCGAGCTCTGGGACCACATTCAAGAGCTCGATATGTGGACGAACAAGTATGATCCTGTCATGACGTGCAAGCCGCTGGGGCTTCCGCGGCATGGCACGCCCACGCGGATCGTCCAAAACGATATCGACGTCATCTTCTTCTATCCAATCAATGCCGATTACGGTGGCGGCAACAACGAGTACCGCAACATCCCCACGGATGGTCGCGCGCGGAGCGCACTGGCTGAGGATCTCGCAACGTTCTATGGGCAGAGCATAGGCAAGTGGGAAGGGGATACGCTCGTCATCGACTCCACTAATTTCGACGATTCTTCGTGGTTGGGACGAGGGGGCCTCATCCACTCCGGCAGCATGCGTATCACTGAGAGACTCACACGTGTTGGAAATGAGCTCCGCTACGACATGACGATTGAAGATCCAGAGATGTTTGTCGAGCCCTGGGTGATGCCGACCCGCGTTCTGACCAAGAACGACAGGGCTGACGGCGGAATCATGGCAGAGCGTTCGCCTTGCGAAGTGTACGAAGAGGACAACGTCACGAGCCAGGTTCGACACTAACTTCTGACCGAGAGCAGTAGTTAAGGGACAGAGAGCGGTTCTCTCTGTCCCTTAACTTTTTGTGCGCCCGCCAGGGCGCACCGACTTGGAGGTGGAAGTCCTCTACATGATCGCTCGGGCGCCGACCCGGCCGGCGCTGTTGCCGCCGCTCGAGCGCAAGGGACAGTGACGAGCCGCTCTTCGCGCCTGGTAGAACCTATATTGGGTACTGCCACGGACCTGTTTGAAGACCGGGGCCTCTGGTCTAATCGGCGAGGGTGGGTTGTCGCATGGACGACACGCGTCGAGATTCGGAACCCGGGGGGGGTCGTAGTGAAAAAGCAACAAGCCGTTACTCTGCGTTTCAGCGTTCTGGCGAGCGCGGTTTCCGTCGCCCTTGCGGCCGGTACGCCGGCCAGTGCACAGACCGATGGCCTTGAAGAGCTCGTCGTCACGGGCTCGCGCATCGTCAAGCGCGACTTGGAGGCCAACAGCCCGATCGTGACGCTCGACGCAGCTACGTTCGAAGAGTCGAGCAACATCGCGATGGAAGCGGTCATCAATCAGATGCCGCAGTTCGTGCCCGCGGTTTCACAGTTCGATGCCGGTAACACCTTCGCAGGATCCCAGCGAACGCCGGGTGCGGCCACGTTGAGCCTGCGCGGTCTCGGCTCGAACCGGAACTTGGTGCTGCTCGACGGCCGGCGCGCCATGCCGATCAACGCCTCGATGGCGGTCAGCATCAACACGATTCCGTCGGCGGCCATCGCGCGCGTCGAGACGATCACGGGTGGCGCCTCGTCGGTGTACGGCGCCGACGCCGTGGCCGGTGTCGTGAATTTCATCACGAAGCGGGACTTCGAAGGCATCGACTTCGACGTCCAGACGGGCCAGACGATGGAGCAAGACGGCCAGGAGTATCGCTTCTCCGGACTCTTCGGCGCGAACTTGGCGGACGGCCGCGGCAACGTCATGCTCGGCTTCGAGCGTTCGGTCCGCGATGAAATTCGCAGAGTCGATCGCGAGTTTTACGCGGAAGCCTACGCAGACCCCCTTGCCAACACGGCCGGGTCTTTCTATTCCGCGGCGGGGTATACGGCCAACAGCGCGAATCTACATTCCCAGGCTTCGCAGAACGCAGTCTTCGGTGGGCCGACCTCGCCGCTCGACGGCACGACCATTGCGCGCACGGGCACGTTCTACATGAATCCCGACGGTACGTTGTACAAGACGACGGCGAACTCGACCTATACGTACAACGGCGGGTACAGTCAGCCCGGCTACGACCTGCCGTGGCGGAAGCTCGACGGCGTCAACGGCAATTTGCGGGAGAATCAACACACCAACCTGGCGCAGATTCCGCTCGAACGCTATTCGATATTCGGCCGCGCCCACCTGGACGTTTCGGATCGCGTCCGCGGGTTTGCCCAGCTCCTGTACAGCGAGAATCAGAGCCGGGCGACCGGCTCGGATCCGCCGATGCTCGGCGGTTGGCGTACGCCGATTCCGCACGGCGACGGCATCTACGCGCCGTCGCTGAACGAGGACGGCAGCACGCACCTCGATTATTTGCCCGGAGGAAAGATTGGATTGAATTGCCCGGCGGTCGGAGGGTGTTCGAAGTCAGAGATATGGCCGACGCCGCCGCAGCTGAGAGCGATGCTCGACAGCCGGCCGAACCGGGAAGCCGACTTCGACGTCGTGCAGTCGGTGGTGTGGGCCGGCTCGCGCCGCAGCACCGTCGACACGAGCTCTTTGCAGATCATCGGCGGGCTCGAGGGCGACTTCGCGCTCAAGGACTGGACGTGGGAGGCGTATGCGTCGCAGGGCTCGACGAGCGTCGTCAATATCTACAACGGAGCCACTTCGCTGGCTCGCTGGCGCTTCGTGCAAGCGCAGCCGAACTACGGTAAGGGTCTGTACTACGCGGGCAATGCATACGGCGGCAACTTCGGTGCCGGCGCGATCACCTGCACGTCGGGCATCATCTCGGTCTATGGCGTCAACGGCTGGACCGAGGGCGACGTCCCCTCGGAGGACTGCCAGAAGGCCGTGACCATGCAGCCCAAGGCGACGGGCGAAATGAAGCAGACCGTCATGGAGTACAACATGCAGGGCTCCGTGGTGGAGATGCCGGCGGGCGACATGCGGTTTGCGGCCGGCCTCTCGAACCGCGTCAACAAGTACACGTACTTCCCCGACCCCACGAACACGCCGGAGTCCGTGCTCGACTCACCGGGAGCCTTTTTCCCGGTCGGCGAGGCCGTCGGTGAGACGGAAGTCAGCGAGATCTACGGCGAGCTGCTCGTGCCGCTGCTGGCCGATAAGACGGGGTTCCAAAGCCTGAATCTCGAGCTCGGCTACCGCACGACCGACAACAACCCGAGTCCGGACGACGACACCTACAAGGCGCTGATCGACTGGACCATCGTCGATCGCGTGCGGTTCCGCGGCGGCCGGCAGATCGCCAACCGGGCGCCCAACATCGGTGAGCTGTTCCAGGCTTCCGAGCAGTTTGCGCCGTTTACGTTCGTGCAAGGCGATCCGTGCTCGACGCGCGATCCGGCGCAGCTGCCGTACACGGCGAATGCGGCCATCAACGGAACCGCGCGGGCGAACCAAGTGATAGCGCTCTGCTCGCAGCTCATGGGGCCGGCGGGAGCGGCGGAGTTTTACAGCGAGCCCACGAACCAGCCCAACACGCTGCAGGTCGCGCGTATCTCGAATCTGCAGGGGAATCCGAATCTGCACTCGGAGCAGGCGGAGACGATCACGGCGGGGTTCGTCTTCGACCTCACCGACCGATCGACGCTGTCGATCGACTACTGGCGGATCGAGATCACCGACATGATCGCGGAGGAGTTCGGCGACATCCTCTACGAGAATTGCCTCGACCTCGACACGAACCCGAGCCAAGACCCACTGTACCCGGACTGTACGCGGCTCGTGCGCAATCCGAGCACGGGCGCCAACGCGACGATCTCCACGTCGTACACGAACGAGCAGGAGGTCGATCTGGCCGGTTACGACGTGCAGTACACCTGGGGCCGCGAAGTGGGGCCGGGCTCGATGCTGCTGACCGCGATGGCGACCATCGCGGCTCACACGAAGACGCGCCCGAACTCGGAGGCCGACTGGTTCGACTACAAAGGGTCATCGGGGCCGAGCAACATCCGCAGCGTCAATCCGTACGCGTATGACTACCGGCTGTTCACGACGGTCAACTACGCGATCGGCGATTGGAGCGGCAGCCTACGCTGGCGGCATTTGCCGAGCATCGAGAGCGAGGCGGCCGTCCGTACGCTCGCGTCTCTGGATCAGCCGACGAATGACTACAACATCTTCGACGGGTCCATGCGTTACACCGTAGGTGACATGACGGAGCTGCGATTCGGCGTCGACAACCTGTTCGATGTCGAGCCCGAGCGCACGTTCCCGGAATCGCAGCGTAATGACGTTTTCCCGAACAACTCGACGGGTCCGGGATATTCGGCGGCCGGCGACACCAACGAAAACTTCTACGACATGCTGGGGCGGCGGTGGTACGTGGGCTTCAATATGACCTTCTAGATAGTCGAGCAGCGCTGGCTCGCGGCGGGATTTCGAGCTAGGTTAGTACGAGTTCGGGCCGTATGGTGGAGTGAGCCCGCGCCGTGTTTGCTCGACAGTCTCCGAAAGTGGCCGAGGCCGCTCACTGCGATTTGAGCGGGGACCATGCGCGTGCGGTCAGCCTGCTTGCCGAGGCCTGTGCGCACGGCGACGTGGAAGCGATGACTCGCCTTGGCAAGCGTTTTCTCGTCGCAGTGAACGCTCCCGATCGGCCCGCGCATGGCGCGGAGCTCATCAGGACCGCTGCCCGCCTGGGCGGAGCCGAAGCGGCGGCCCAGCTCGCGGTGCTGTCGGCGATTGGCATGTTCGTGGATCAGAGTTGGGAGGCGGCGCTCGCCGCGCTGATGTTTTCGGCCGAGCGCGGCTGGCCGGCGGCGCAACGGCAGCTGCGCATCCTGGCCGCCGATCGTGAGCTGGCTGCTCGAGAGAGCGATCCCGCGCGCTGGCGGCAGCTTGCAGCCACGATCGACGCCGGCCGGTGGCAGGCGCCGCTAACCGGAGCGACGTTGAGCGAATCTCCTCTGGTTCGGCATTTTCCGGGTTTCGCGAGCGCGGAAGTCTGCGAGTGGCTGATCGACAAGTCTCGGGGGCGACTCGTGCGCGCGTCCGTGTATAGCCAACAGACCAGAAAAGAGAAAATCAGCGAAACGCGGACTAACACCTGGGCGATGTTCAATGTGCTCGAGGCGGATCTCGTCAGCGTGCTGGTGCAGGTGCGGATGTGCGCGAACACCGGCGTGCCGTTCCGCTATCTCGAGCCTTTGTCGGTCCTTCACTATGCCGTCGGCGAAGAGATCACGGAGCACTTCGACTTCGTCGACCCGCTGCAAACGCCGAACTACGAACAGGAGCTCGCGGAGAATGGGCAACGCATCGTGACGTTCTTGGTGTACTTGAACGACGACTACGCGGGCGGCAAGACCGAAATGCCCGAGGTTGGCATCTCGCACCAAGGGCAGAAAGGCGAGGGTTTGTTCTTCGTCAATGCACACCCGAATGGCGATCCGGATCGGCGAACGGTGCACGCGGGGCGCCCGCCGACCCAGGGCGAGAAGTGGGTGGTCTCGCAGTTCATGCGCAGCCGTCCTCTTTTCTGACCCCCCGCTCCGGCCTCGCAGCACGTATGCACAATCCGGATCCTGTCCCCGACGAGCCGATCCGCTTCAATCCGGCCCTCGACCTCGAAGCTGCGGCTCGCGCGTTCGCGCAGCGCGGCAGAGTTCGGATCGCGGATGTTCTGGAGCCCCTGAGCGCCGCGAGACTGTACGGCTGTCTGGAGGCCGACGTGCCGTGGAGTCTCACCTACAACGAGGGCCACAAGAGCGTCTTTCTCGACGCCGCTGCCCTGCAGGAGCGCGGTGAGCGCAAGCAGCAGGAGCTTTTGGCGAGCATCCTGTCGCGCGCGCAGGGCCAGTTCCAGTACTTGTTTCGCAGCTACCCCATGGTAGCCGCCTACCTCCAAGGCCACGACCCGGAGCTGTTCTTGCACCACGCGTTCGAGTGGCTCAACGATTCTCGGACGCTCGAGGTGCTGCGGAGAATCACGGGCATCGACGCGCTGATCAAGGTGAACGCTCAAGCCACGCTCTACCGCCCGGGGCACTTTCTCAAGCATCACGACGACAGCGGTTACCCCGAGCAACACCGCCGCGTCGCCTACGTGCTGTACCTGACGCGCGGCTGGCGCGCGGATTGGGGCGGTCAGCTCCAGTTCCTCGACGCGCACGGTGAGGTCGAAGAGGTCTGGATGCCGCGTTTCAATTCGCTGGGATTGTTCCTCGTGCCGGCGCCGCACGTCGTCAGCTACGTGGCGCCGTTCGCCACGCAGCCGCGTTATGCGATCACGGGATGGCTCTGCGACGGGCCCGAAACGATGGGGAGTGCGTGAGCGGCGTCGTCAAGAGAGTCGTGGTCATGGGCGGCGGAACGTCCGGTTGGATGAGCGCCTGCTACATCGAGCGGCTTCTCGCGCGCATGCAAGTGGCGGACGCCAGCGTGACGCTCGTCGAGTCCGAGGACATCGGGATCATCGGCGTCGGCGAAGCCACGCTCAACGATCTCAAACGCACGCTGCGCTTTCTCGAGATCGACGAGCGGGAGTTCATGATCCGGACTCACGCCACGTTCAAGAACGGCATCAAGTTCGTGAATTGGCGCGAGGACCCCGCGCAGGCCGGGCGCCATCACTACTATCATCCTTTCGAAGCGGTGCCCCAGATCGATGGTGTGTGGCTCGTCGACATCTGGGCGTGCCTCGCGGCCGACAACGAGATCGATTTGGATTACTGCTACCTGACCGGTCCGTCGGCCTTCATTTCCGACCAGCTGCGGGCGCCGAAGACCGCCGAGAGCAAACAGTACGAAGGGCTGCTCGACTACGCCTATCACTGCGACACCGTGCTGTTCGGCCGCTACCTGCGCGAAGTCGGGTTGAGTCGCGGCGTCAAACGCCTCGTCGACAACGTGATCGGCGTGCAGAGCGACGAGCGAGGATTCATCACGGCGCTCGATACGCAGCAGCACGGCGCCATCGCCGGGGACCTCTTCATCGACTGCTCTGGCTTCGGCGGGTACTTGATCAACAAGCACTACGGCACGGAGTTCCAGAGCTTCAACGACTCTTTGTTCAACGATCGCGCGGTCGCTTTGCGCGTGCCGTATCGGACCGCCGATGCCCCGATCAATCCTTTCACGACGGCCACAGCCATGAGCAGCGGTTGGATTTGGGACATCCCGTTGAGCGACCAGCAAGTCGCCCTCGGCGATCGACAGCGCTGGACCGACGACAGCGCGCACGGCCGCCGCGGCGTGGGTTACGTGTACTCGAGCCGGTTCATCTCCGACGAAGCTGCCGAGCGCGAGCTTCGCGGCTACGTCGGCGAGCAGGCCGAAGGCATCAATGCGCGACTCCTGAAGATGAGGATCGGCCACAATCGCAAGTTCTGGGTTAAGAACTGCGTCGCGATCGGCCTTGCGGGTGGATTCATCGAGCCGCTCGAGTCCACGGGCATCGGGTTGATCTCACAAGGGCTCGCGCTCTTGAGCATGCACTTCCCGACGCGCGATTGTTCGGAGCCGCTGGCCGACAGCTACAACGAGGCCATGGAGCGCCTCTACGATCACATACGCGAGTTCATCGTCTTGCATTACTGCATCACGCAGCGCGAGGACACGGAGTATTGGCGCGCCAACAAGCACAACCCCCACGTTCCGCCGCGGTTGAAGTCATTGCTCGAGCAGTGGCGCCATCGCAGTCCGAACACGTTCGACAACCTGAGCGGATTCGATTTCTTTCATCACACGTCGTTCCAGTACATCCTGGCTGGCATGCGCCGCCACGCGCAACCGAGCGATTACGTGCGCAGTCGCCTGTCGCGAAGTCTCATCGAGCACATTCGTCGGCGGATCGGCGAAGTGCACGCGAGCGCCCTCGCCGTGAGCATCGATCATGTCGAGTTCCTGCGACGGCAGTACGGCAGTCACGCGGCAGCGGAGCTATGAACAAACCTGATTCGGCGCTGAAGGATTTCATTCACGTCGAGAGAGGGATAATACCCGGTGACCTCTGCAGCAAGATCGTCTCCGAAATCGAGCCGCGGGAATGGCGTCAGCATGGCTGGTACGGCAATGTGCAGGACAAATTCGTCACCCATGAGACGAAGGAACTGGAGGTCCAGGAATGCACGACGGAACACTTCGAGCTCCTGACCCCCTGGGTTGCGAATGCCGGCAGGGCCTACAGTGCGAAGTTCTCGTTTCCCGCCGAGCTCACGCAGCCGATCGCACGCAGATTCAGTGCCATTCGATTCAACCGGTATTCGCCCGGGCAGATCATGCGACAGCACCACGACCACATACACAGCCTGTTCGACGGTGTGTACAAAGGCATCCCGGTGTTCTCCATGATCGGCAATCTGAACGCGGACTACGAGGGGGCGGATCTGTACTTCTGGGAGGGCTACAAGATGCCGCTGGGCGTCGGCGATATCTGCCTTTTTCCCTCGCTGTTCATGTATCCGCACGGCGTAACGGAAGCGACGCGCGGCAAGCGCTATAGCTTCGTTTGCTGGTACTGGTGAGCGCCGAGACTAACCCGGGCCGGCGATCTTTAGGTGCGGCTCCGCGCAGCGACAGTCGGCGCTACGATATCGCCGTGAGAATCGTCAACGTCAACGAGGGGCAGGAAGACGAGATCTATGTGATCGACGACTTTCTGCGCGACGCTCAGGTGATGCGTCGGCTCGGCTTGCAGGCCGAGTACTCCGTGCCGCCTGAGACGCCATGGTATCCGGGACGGAACTCGAGCCGGCCGTTCCCGATCGCTGGGCTCGACCAGATGATCGGCCACATCACGGGGCGTGCCGTGGCCCCGCTCGCCGACAGCGCACACACGAAGTTTCGTGTGTGCCTCGCGGACGAGGTCGGCAAGGGCGGCGTTCACATCGACAATTGCCACTGGACCGGCGTCTATTGCTTGACGCTCGACGAGCACGCCCACGGCGGCACGGATTTTTTCCGGCATCGTCCTAGCGGCACTTTGCGAGCCCCGGTTTACGCGGAGGATTGGCGGAGCTGGCCCTTCGACACGGTGGCCAAGCTGTGGAATGAAGTGATACACCCGCACACGAACGACGCGAGCAAGTGGGAGCTCGTTCGCAGTGTGCCGATGAAGTTCAATCGGCTCGTGCTCTTTCGTCCGTGGCTGTGGCACAACGCGGGCGCCGGCTTCGGCGACCGCCTCGAGAATGGGCGGTTGATCTATCTGCTGTCGTACAACTCCGTTTGATGCGGCGCGCGCGAGCATGGCGCCTCCATCGTTGAAGTCACTCGCGGCAAACGAAGTTGCGCGCATCCTCGGGATCACCGCTACCGGTGTAGTGCGCGTGCTTCGGATAGGCGCACAGCGGCCGGCTGCGGCCGGGAAATGCCTCGCCCGTGGCGACGACCGATTCGGGCGCCGTGCCCTTCTCGACCCAATTCATCACGGCCGTGAGCAGGTCGAACTGGTCGAGAGCGGAGTCGCCGCCGCGACAATGCAGCATGCCCGGGACGGCGAAGAAGCGGCTCCAGTTCTGAACCTTGTCGAGGCCGCCGTTGGCCGCGGCCATGCGCTCGTAGTAGTCGGTCGTGTCGGTGCCGTGGAACGTCGGGTCGGCCATGCCGTGATAGAAGAGCAGCTTGCCGCCATGGCCCGAGAACGAGCTCAAGTTCGTCCAGATGGAGTCCGTCATCTGCGCAATCGGGTTCTCGAGCATCTCGAACAGCCGTCCGTCGACGTCGACGCTGGTCGGCAGCGGCACGTTGGCCTCGGGCGGTGTTGCGCTCGGTAGAAACGCTGCGACACCGGCGTCGTTCGGGCTCATGCGATAGATCAGCTTGCCCCGCGAGTTGCGCGGGCCTGCGAAGCCCTTCTCGAGCGCGCCGACTTGGGCCGGCGACAAACACCCGGTGTTGTTCGAGCCGGTGCAGGCGAGCTTCGCGGGATCGAAGTCACACGCGCGCGGGTTGAACACCATGCCGTCGCGCACGCCGTCGCCGGCGTCGCAGGCAGCGAGCACTCCGTCGGTCACGACCCTCTTGTCCGCTTCGGAAAACAACAGATTCGGTTGCGGCCGACCGTTCGCGTCTTTCGGCGCGGCCTCGTTGAACGCCGCGCGCAACCACGCGTTGCCGAGCCCCGAGTAGCCGACGTGGATCGCGGGATCGCCGGACACGACGCCGTCGAAATAGCTCGGGTAGCGCTGCGTCATGACCATCGCTTCGCGGCCGCCCGTCGAGCAGCCCGTGAAATACGAGTACTCCGCGCGCTGGCCGTAGTACGCGGCGACCATCTCCTTCGCGACGACGGTCACGTCGCCGATCGCGAAATGGTTGAAGTCGATGCTCGCTTGCTGATCGGCGTCGTAGCTTCGGTCGAAATTCCTTTCGCTCTGGTGCCCCGTGTCGGTCGAGACGACGGCAAAGCCACGAGCCAGTCCCGGATTCGCCCCGACGGCTGCGACGCCGACGGGCGGGCGCACCAAGCCGTTGTAACCGCCGCCGCCCTGAAACAGGAACCGCTGATTCCAGTTCACGGGCAACGCCAGCCCGAAGCCGATCGCGTACGGCTTGCCCTCGGCGCCGATGCGCGCGTTGATCGTGCCGTCGACGCGGCAGTGCGCCGGCAGCGGCGGCGCGGCCGGGACGACCTCGGCTTTCGTGATCGCGACTTTGTAGGTCGGCAGCGAGAAGCTCGTCAGCGCGGCGCAGTCGGGGGCCGCGTGGCTCGCGAAGCTCCACGCCAAGAGTGGGGCCAACAGGGCTAGGTTTTTCACGGATGTGCCTCTGACTTCGAGTCCGCTGCAAGTATGGTTTGCGCGCGACATGGCGTGCCAGGTCTCCCGCAATGGGGAGCATTGGTGCTACCCGTCGCGCGCGCTGACGGCTTGCGGGCGGTGCTCGTCGAAGAAGATGATCGGTGCGTCTCAAGAATCCACCGCCGACCAAGAGGGGACGAGCCATGCGCTTTCAACAATCACGCCGCGACTTCATCGTGCAGGGCTCGCTCGCGGCTGCCCTGTCCGCGAGCGTCGTACGCTCGACCTGGGGACAGACGCAAGGTGTCGAAGTCGAGACCACGTTCGGTCGCGTGCGCGGCACCGAGAATCGCGGCATCAAGGTCTTCAAGGGTATTCCGTACGGCGCGAGCACGGCCGGCAAGAATCGTTTCATGCCGCCGATGAATCCGGCGTCGTGGACCGGCGTGCGCGATGCGTTCGACTACGGCGCACGCGCACCGCAAGCTCAACCGCGCCCGCGCGGCGAGGCCGACGAGCAGGGCGCGACCCCGGGGCAAACCGAGAGCGAGGACTGTCTCTCGTTGAACGTGTGGACGCCGGGCTTGAGCGACGGCGGCAAAAGGCCCGTGATCATGTGGTGTCACGGCGGCGGCTTCAACACCGGCTCCGGTGCCGCACCCGTCAACGACGGAACGAACCTCGGTTTGCGAGGCGACATCGTCACGGTCACGACGAACCATCGCCTCAACGTGCTCGGTTACACCTATCTCGGCGAGATCGGCGGTCACGACTTCGAGCAGTCGGCCGCACTCGGCGTGCTCGATCTCGTGCACGCGCTGAGATGGATACACGACAACATCGACCGCTTCGGCGGCGACTCCGGCAACGTCACGATCATCGGCCAGTCCGGCGGTGCGCAAAAAGTGTCGACGCTGCTCACGATGCCGTCCGCGAAAGGACTGTTCCATCGCGCCGTCGTCATGAGCGGCTCGGCGCTGCAGCTTCTCGAGCGCGACGCGTCCGCGCGCGTGACGCGCGAGCTCGTCGCCGAGCTCGGGCTCGCGAAGCCGACGATCGCGCAGTTGCAGGCGCTGCCAATCGACCGCCTCATGACCGCGTACTTCGCCACCGTCGCCAAGCTCAGCGCGCAACGCCTCGGCAACGGCTTCCGGCCGGCCGTCGACGGCACGGCGATCACGCAGCATCCGTTCCATCCCGCGGCGTCGCGCGTGTCGCCGGACGTCCCGGTCATTTTCAGCCATACGAGCGGCGAGGCGACGTTCCGCGCGGACGAGCGTCTGTTTGGGCTCGACGAGACCGGCATGCGCAACGAGCTTCGAGCGCGTGTCGGCGACAGCGTCGACGCGCTCGTCGCGCTGTATGGCAAGCTGTATCCTGGGTCGACACCCGCGGACCTGTACTTCCTGATCGCGAGCGACCACCAGTACGGCGGTGCCGCGATGAAGGCCGCGGAGCGCCGGTCGGCGCCGGGTTTCGCGCCGGCGTATTTGTATTACTGGACGTGGGAGTCGCCGCTCGAGGGCGGCAAGTATCGCGCGCAGCACACGATCGACATCGCGTTTGCGTTCGATAACGTGCAGGCGTCTCGACTCACGGCGGGCGCTGCGGACGCCCAGGCGCTCGCGGACCGGGTCAGCGAGGCGTTCATCGCGTTCTTCCGCACCGGTGATCCCAATACACCGAAATCGAAATTGCCGACCTGGCCGCGGTTCGATTCCGTCAGCCGACCGACAATGGTGTTCGATCGCACGCCCGTGCTGCGCAACGATCCGTTGCGCGAGCAACGCCTCGCGATATGGGAAGCCCTCGGCCTCGCCTGAGACGAAGCTGCCGCTAGAACCGGCGTCTTAGGAGTCCGAACCGTTCGGTTCTTCTCGTTGCCGACTGCCCCCACCTGGCTTAGGGTGAGTCCTGGGGGAAGGGATGGTCGACGCACGCAAAGGGCAAATGCGCGACTTGCTGCGCGCGGCTCGGGCGCGGCTGCATCCGGCAGACTTTGGCTTGCGCGACTCGGGCCGGCGCAGGAAGGTGCCGGGGCTGCGCCGCGAGGACGTCGCGGTGCTCGCGCAGGTGAGCCTGAAGTGGTACACGTGGCTCGAGCAGGGCCGCGAGCTCAATTTTTCCGAGGAGCTGCTTTGCCGGCTCTCCAGCGCTCTACGACTGTCGCCATGCGAGCAGGCGTATCTCGTCGCGCTCACGCGTAGAAGTGCTGCGCCCGACGTCACGACGGCCGCCTCGATCAGCAGCGAGTGGCTGCGCCGCACGGTGCTGTTCGCGCCGGTGCCCGTGCTCGCCATGACACTGCGCTGGGACATCGTTGCGTGGAACGAGCTTACGACGTGCGTGTTTCGCGACTACGGTGCCGTCCCCGCGGCCGAACGCAATCTGCTCAAGATAGTAATGAGCGACGCGCGCTACCGACGCGATGCCGAAGCCTACGAGCAGCTCGCGCGCCGCATGCTCGGTGAGTTTCGACTCGATTTCGGCCGCTGCGCAGGCGATCCCAAGTTCGAGCAGCTCATCGGCGAGCTTTGCGAGACGGTGCCCGATTTCGCGCGTCACTGGAGCAGAGTCGAGCTCTGGAGCTCTCCGCGCGCCACGGTCGTGCAGCACGATGAGCTCGGCGATCTCTACTTCGACCGCGTTACGTACGTGCCGGAGTATCACCCGGCGATGCGCGTCGTGATGTTCATTCCCGGCGACCCCAACACGGCGCGCGTCATCGCAGGTCTCGAGCTGCCGGTGGAGGACGAGGTCGCGCGCTGGAACGGGACGCGCCACCTGAGCGCGGCCTCGTGCACGCTCGCCGCCGGTGCTCTGCGCATGCACACGGGTCGAGTCGCGGCGAAGCAGGTGGTTCGCTCACCACGATCGGACGGGACTTCGATCGTGCTGAACGAAGATGCGGTACTACTATCGGCCGAACGCGCTCTGCCGCCTTAGGCGGCTGGCACGGCGTACTGGAAGTCGAGGGGGAATTTCTATGCAAAGCAGCAAAGGCGCGCTCGTCCGCGGCGCGTTGTGGTCAGCAGGTATCGCATTCGCCGCAAGCGCCGCCGCCCAAGTGCCCATCGTCGTTGCGACGACGCCGGCCGAGGATACGGCTGCAGCCGTCGCGGACCCGAGCTGGAAAGCGCCGCGCACGTCCTGGGGCCATCCGAGCCTCGAAGGCGTGTACAGCACGGACGACATGCGAGGCGTGCCGCGCGACCGGCCCGAGGAGATGGGCACGCGCGAGAAGCTCACGCCGGAGGAGTTCGCCGCGCGTGCGAAGTCCGATGCCGACGAGCGCGACCGCGTGCTGAACAAGTCTTCGTACTCTTCGAACAGCGTCGGCAGCCGAACCTTCGGCTGGACTTCGCAAATCATCGATCCGCCGAATGGGCGGATGCCGCCGCTCTCCGCTGAAGGGCAGGCGCGCTCGCGGCCCCAAGACCGCGGCTCGTACGGCGCAGGACCGTTCGACACCTTCGAGGACTTCCATCTGTACGACCGCTGCATCACGCGCGGCATCTTGGGCTCATCGTTCGCCGTCATCTACGGCAACGGCGTCCGCGTCGCTCAGAGTCCCGACAGCGTCGTCATCGGCTACGAGATGCTGGCCGATTCGCGCGTGATCCCGCTCGTCGAGCGGCCGCACGCGCAGGACAACTTGAAGCAGTATCTCGGAAATTCGCGCGGCTATTGGGACGGCGACACGCTCGTCATCGAGACGAAGAACTTCAACGGCAAGACGAGCATCGGCGGCAACGGCATCGGCACTCGCCACAGCGATCAAATGACGTTGACGGAACGGCTCACGCGAGTCGATCCCGAAATGCTCGAGTACCGCGCGACGATCGACGATCCACTGACCTACGCCGCGCCGTGGACGGTGCGAATGATGTGGACGACGCAGCCGGGCTACGAGATCTTCGAGTATTCGTGTCACGAAGCGAATCGGGCGATTGCGGGCGGGCTCGGCGGCGAGCGGAACTACGAGCAGCGTGTCCGCGAGGCGCAGGCGAGGGGGCTGCCGGTGCCGGAACGGTTGGCGAGCCAGCCTAATCTCTCGCCGTTGCCGACAGAGGACTCTGCTTTCATCAACATCAACCGCGAAGAGCACGAAAAACAATAGGGCGGGGGCTCGAAGCAACATGCGATCACAACTCTCCGCTGCCGCCGCGCTCGTATCGTGCGTGCTCCTCGCGGGTTGCACGCCGGCCGGCGACACGGCCACGACGGCTTCGTCGAGCGGTGCCGGCGATACGCCGGTCGCGGCGCGCCCGGCGCGCATCAATGGCCACCCGAACGTGAACGGCGTCTGGCAGGCGATGAACACCGCCTACTGGAACCTCGAAGGCGGGCCCGCGCAGGCAGTGCCGGAATTCTGGCGGCTCGGCGCGCTGTTCGCGGTGCCGCCGGGCCAGAGCGTCGTCGAAGGCGGCACGATCCCGTATTTGCCGGAAGCGCTCGAGCAGCGCAACAAGAATCGCGCGAGCTGGCCGGCGGCCGATCCCGAAACGAAATGCTATCGCGCCGGCATCCCGCGCTCGACCTACATGCCGTATCCGTTCCAGATCGTGCAGGGCGACGGAGACATGATGTTCGTATATGAGTACGCGACGTCGAGTCGTCCGGTGCGCATGTCGAACCATTTGAACCCTCAGGAGGTGCTCGTCGATCAATGGCTCGGCTGGTCGAATGGGCGTTGGGAAGGCGACACGCTCGTCATCGACGTGTTCGGGCAGATTCGCGACACGTGGCTCGACCGTGCCGGCAATCACCACGCCGGCATGACGGTCGAGGAGCGCTACACGCCGATGACCGAGAACCACCTCTGGTATGAAGCGACGATCACGGATCCACGCACGTTTTCGCGGCCGTGGAAGATTGCGATGCCGTTGTATCGCCGCATGGAGCCGAACGCCGAGATCTTCGAATACAAGTGCGTCGAGTTTGCCGAGCCGCTGCTCTATGGAGAGCTGCTCAAAGAGCCGATCAAGTAAGGAGCATCCATGAAGGTCAAGCCACTGATATGGGTCGTCGCGGCGGCCGCTTTGCTCGCAGGTGTTCCAGCCGCCGCCCACCATTCGTTCGCGTCCGAGTTCGACGCGAACCGGCCCGTCGAGGTCGTCGGCGTGGTGAAGGAGATGCGCTTCAGCAACCCGCACTCGTGGATCTACATCACCGTCAAGACCGACAGCGGCGAAATCCAAGATTGGGCGTTCGAAGGCGCGGCGCCGAACGCGCTGCTTCGCCGCGGATTCAACCGCGACTCGCTACCGCCGGGGACCGAGATCCGCATCCGCGGCTTCCAGGCGCGCGATCGCACGAACCGCGCGGCAGGCACGCAGGTCACGCTCACGAAGGACGGCTCGCGGCTATTCGTCGGCTCGACGGGTGTCGGCACACCAGACGATCCGACTGCCGAGGGCGGCGGCGTCCAGCAGTAAACGGTGACGAAGTGCGGTGAATCTCCGAATTGGCGGTCGCGAGGTCGAGCGACTGGCGGCAGAGCCCACGCCGTAGGTCGCGCGCTACGCGCAGCCTTTCAACGTCTGTAGGTGCGCGTGGCCGCGGCGCACGTCGCCGAGCGGGTCGTCGGAGACGTCGACCTCGATGAACCCGTGTGCCACGCCCGTCTCGCGCATCGCCGCGAGCAGCGCCGCGAAGTCGATCGTGCCGGCGCCCGGCGCGACGAGCTTGCGCTGTGGGACGTCGCTCGCGATCGACGGGGCGTAGTCCTTCAAGTGGCAGGCGATGACGCGGCCGGCGTGTCGGCGCACGTACGCCACGGGATCCATGCCTGCGGTTGCGAGCCACCCGACGTCGAGCTCGATCTTCACGAGGCTCGGGTCCGTGTTGCTCATTAAATAGTCGTACGGCACGACGCCGTCGACGCGCATGAACTCGACGTGATGGTTGTGATAGCCGAACGTGAGGCCCAGGTCGCGGTACTCGCGTCCCACACGGTTCAGTTTCTCGGCGAGCGCATCGAGCTGCGCGCGGCTTTGGGCCGGCACCATTCCGCCGGGGCCGCTGAACTCGCTCGGCAACGCGACGCAGAGCGCCTCGACGCCCAGGCTGCGTGCGATCTCCGCGATCGCGGCGGTGTTCGTCGAGGTTGCCGCCGATGTGCGAGACGGCCAAGCGAATACCGTTCTCGTCGAACGCGCGCTTCAAGTCGCGAGCCGGTAACCCGAACAGCGTCGCGTTCTCGGGCCCGTTCAATCCGAACAGCTCGGCCTCGACGATGCCGATCTCGCGCAGGGAGCGCAGTGCGCCGCGTGGGTCGGCGGCGAGCGCGCTACGGATTGTGAACAGCTGGACACCCGCAGGGGGGCCGCCGCAGCCGTCGGCACGCGCCGGCTGGGAGAAGAGCTCGAAGGCCGCCGAACCGGTGAGCGAGCCTGCGGCAACCAGGGAAGTGCGCGTTAAAAAGCCCCGGCGATTCATGTAGATAGCCCTCTCTCTTAAAGTTTGACTTTGCCTTCGACGAGCGTCACGGAGTCGCCGCCGATCCAAAAATCGTCGCCGCGCTTCTCGACGTAGACGCGGCCGTCGCGCCCGAGGGCGGTGCCCTGAATCGCGACGTAGCGCTCGGGCGCGAGTCCCGCGCCGATCAGCCACTGCGCGAGCCCCGCTTGCAGGCTGCCGGTGACCGGATCCTCGTTCGGGCCCGAGCCGCCGATGAAGGCGCGCATCTCGAACAGCGCCTCGTCGCCCGGCGGCATCGGTGCGACGACGCCGATGTCCTTCGGCGTGAGGCGCGCGAAGTCGGGCTTCAGCGCGAGCAGCTCGTCGCGCGAGCCAAGCAGCACGGCCACCCAGCCGGGGCCGTTGTCGACCCATTGCGCGGCGCGGATCGCCTTGCGTTCTATCCCTAAGCTGCGCGTGACCGCGGCCAGCGTCGGCGCGTCGACGTCGCCGCTGCGCCGGAGCGGCGGCGCGGCAAACGCGAGGCGCTTGCCGTCGCGGCGCACGCGCACGAGGCCGACGCCGCATTGCTGCACGATCTCGTTGCGCGAGCGCGGCTTGCCGCCGGCCGCGAGCCACGCGTGGCACGAGCCGAGCGTCGGATGGCCCGCGAACGGCAGCTCCGCGGTCGGAAAGAAGATGCGCACGCGGTAATCCGCTTTCGGATCGGTCGGCGGGAGGAGGAACGTGGTCTCGCTCAGGTTCGTCCAGTGCGCGAACTGCTGCATCGCGGCGTCGGACAAGCCGACGGCGTCGTGCACGACGGCGAGCGCGTTGCCCTTCAGCGGCTCTGCCG
Source organism: uncultured Gammaproteobacteria bacterium (assembly GCA_963714705.1). Classification (GTDB taxonomy): domain Bacteria; phylum Pseudomonadota; class Gammaproteobacteria; order Steroidobacterales; family Rariloculaceae; genus FEN-1219. The sequence goes on along the minus strand of CAVQPJ010000006.1, from coordinate 31,321 downwards.
TGAAGACGTCGACAGTCGTGTAGCGGTACTTATCCATGATCGCGCGCCGGTGTGCTCGCCGGCCTTGCCTTGTATGCGATGACTTCGTTCTTGAACAACAGTCCGAACAGCACGGCGACGACGGCCGCGAACGCCGCGGGATAGAGCCAGATCGTCTCGCCAGTCGTGAGCGCTGCCGGCGACCGCGATCGCGTACGCGTCCGTCAGCTGCCCGGCGACCCAGAAGCCGATCAGCATGCCGACGCCGTAGGTCGCGAGCGTGATCAGGCCCTGCGCGGCGCTCTTGTAGCGCGGGCCGGCTTTCGAGTCCGTGAACACTTGGCCCGAGACGAAGAAGAAGTCGTAGCAAATTCCGTGCAACGCGATGCCGAGGAGCAGCACGAAGAAAAGGCTCGCCCGCGTTGCCGTACGCGAACAGCACGTAGCGCGACGGCCCACGCGAGCCATACCGAGCAACAGCGTGAGCCTTCATGCCGAAGCGCTTGAGGAAGAACGGCACGAGCAGCATGAACACCACCTCGGATATCTGGCCGATCGTCTGCGATGCCGGTCGCGTTCTCGACGCCGAATCTCCGTGAGGAACTGATTCGCCGTGCTGATAGTAGAACGCGAGTGGAATGCAGATCAGGATCGAGGCGACGAAGAACACGAGGAAATTCCGATCGCGCAGCAACGCGAGCGCGTCGAGACCGAGCGCTTCGCGCAGCCCGCCGCCCGCGCGTTTTCGGGCGGTGGCGTCGCGCGGCAGCGTGAAGCTGAAGATGCCGAGCGCAAGCGACGCGACGGCTGCCATCGAACGTGTTCGCAGAGTCCGCCGCGCCTCCGCGATCCCAATCGAAGACGTAGCTGATCGAGAGGCCGGCGACGATCCAGCCGAACGTGCCCCACACGCGGATCAAGCCGAAGTGGCGCGCCGGGTCGTCCATCTGCCGGAACGAGATCGCGTTTACCAGCGCGAGCGTCGGCATGTACAGGATCATGTAGAGCCAGCAGGTACGGATAGAACGCGTCGAACTCCGTCGCGCTCGCGAGCAGGTACATCAGCGCGGCGCCGATCAGGTGAATCACGCCGAGCAGCCGCTCGGCGTTGACGTAGCTTGTCGGCGATCAGCCCGATGATGAACGGCGCGATGATCGCGCCCCACGACTGCGTCGAGTACGCCAGCGCGCTCTCGGCGCCGCTGAAGCCGAGTGGTCCCGTCAGGTAGCTGCCCATCGTGACGAACCAAGCGCCCCAGATGAAGAACTCGAGGAACATCATGACGCTGAGGCGTACTTTGATGGCGGTGCTCAAGGTCGATCCTCGTTGTTATTGGTCTAGGCCGAGAATGCGCGCGTGCGACTTTCGGGTCCGTCGAGCTCGCGGCGAAGTCGTCGAACGCCTTCGTCGTCGTGCGGATCATGTGCGCGCGGATGAACGGCGCGCCTTCGCGCGCGCCGTCCTCGGGGTGCTTCAAGCAGCACTCCCACTCGAGCACGGCCCAGCCGTCATAGCCGTACTGCGCGAACTTGCTGAAGATGCGCGTGAAGTCGATCTGGCCGTCGCCCGGCGAGCGGAAGCGTCCCGGCCGATCGATCCAGCTTTGATAGCCGCCGTACACGCCCGAGCGGCCGTTGGGCCGGAACTCGGCGTCCTTGACGTGAAACGCTTTGATGCGCTCGTGGTAGAGGTCGATGAACGCCGCGTAGTCGAGCTGCTGCAGCACGAAGTGGCTCGGGTCGTACAGGATGTTCGCGCGCTTGTGGCCGTCGACGGCCTCGAGGAACCGCTCGAACGTCACGCCGTCGTGCAGGTCCTCGCCGGGATGGATCTCGAAGCAGACGTCGACGCCCGTTTCGTCGAACGCATCGAGGATCGGGCGCCAGCGGCGCGCGAGCTCGGCGAAGCCGGCTTCGACGAGACCCGCCGGCCGCTGCGGCCACGGATACACGGTGTGCCAGAGCAGCGCGCCGGAGAACGTCGCGTGTGCCTTGAGCTTCAGACGTTGGCTGGCCTTGGCCGCGTAGCGCAGCTGCTGCGTCGCCCATTCCTGCCAGGCGCGCGGGTCGCTCGCGCAGCGCCGGCGGCGCGAACGCCGCGAACTGCGGAGCGTACGCCGGGTGCACGGCGACGAGCTGGCCTTGCAGATGCGTCGACAGCTCGCTGATCACGATGTTCGCGTCGGCCAACTTGCCGGCGATTTCGTCGCAGTAGGTCTGGCTCTTGGCCGCTTGCTCCAGGTCGAACAACGACGGGTCAGTCGGCACCTGCACGCCGACGTAACCGAGCCCCGCGGCCCACTGCGCCATCGTCTCGAGCTTGTCGAACGGCGGCTTCGTACCCGCAAACTGCGCGAGGAAAATCGCGGGGCCTTTCATTCACGGACCTCGAGCGCGTGAATCGTTACGTCACGTAGCACGAGGAGTATAGCCGTCGGCGCGCGACGCGGTCAGGGAGCCAGCGCTGTGATGAGGGCCTTTCGGCAGCGTGCGCGACAGGGATGTCGCGCACGCTGCCTACAGGGACGGCCGCAATTTGCTCCTGCAATTGCGGCACGCCGCCATCCATGGCGGCGTATTCACGGCGGTGCCGAAAGGCCCTCATCGCAGCGCTGGCTCGCTGCGATGCGCCACACCGCCGCGCGGGTTGCGATCGGGCGCCATTATGAGCGCGCGGTCACATCGGCAGACCGGCCGTGTGTGTGGCCATACAACGACGGGGTGAGGTGTCGTCGGCCCGCAACAGGCAACAAAAAATTTCGGGTACCCGCATAAACCCTGTCGCCAAACGACGACGATCACTTTTCTCACGTCTTTTTTGTGGTGCAGTTCACATGCGCGCCTGACGCAGTTCACAGACACTTCCGGCCCATCATCAAGACCAGGGAAGGGTGTTGACGATGAGCACGGTAACGAAGCGCGGCACTGTTCGGGGGAGCATGGCTTGCGTGGCGTTGGCGGCTGGCGCCGTCTGCGCGCAAGAGCTCGCGAGCGCAGAGATGCGCAGCCTCGACGAGCAAGTGCAAGAAATCAAAACCGACGTGCTCGGCATCGCGGCGGAGCTGAACCGCCTCGAGGAGAAGCTGCTGTATCCGTCGAATACGCAGCTCGCGGTGTTCGTGTCGATCGCGCGAGGGCGAGACGTTCCGCCTCGACTCGATGCAGATCAACATCGACGGCGAGCTCGCGACGCACTTCCTCTACGGCTTCAAAGAGCTCGACGCGCTGCAACACGGTGGCGTGCAACGCATCTACACGGGCAACGTGCCGACGGGCGGTCATGAGATCGCGGTCTCGATCAACGGCAAGACGACCGGCGGCGACGACTTCAACAGCACGGAGACGTTCTCGTTCGACAAGGGCATCGAGCCGAAGCTGCTCGGTATCGCGCTGAACGGCCCCAAGGCGATCGAGCTCGGCGAGTGGTGAGCGGCGCAAGCCGCGCTCATCGAAGACGTATCGCCATGCGCGTTCAATCGCTCGTCATCTCGTTCTTGATCGGCCTGCCGACGGCCGCGTACGCCGCGCCGCCCGCGGCCGAGCAGTCCGCGCGCACGCCGCCCGCCTGCCGCCGCGCCGCCTCGCGCCGGCCGCAGTCCGCCGCGCGCGACTGGTATTTCGGCGAAGCGATCTACTACGCGCAGCAAGGGCACTACTTCGAAGCGCTCGAGCGGCTCGACGCCGAGCTCGGGCAGCATCGCGGCGTCGACGAGCCTGCGCTCGATTCGCTGTACCGCAACCTGCGCGAGGCGGAGTTCGACGTCGGCGACTTCGAGCTCAACTATCGCATGCACCACCGCGCCGGCCGTGCGATCACGGCCGTGCTCGAGGGCGCCGTCGACGAGGCCGTGCGCAACGATGCCGCGTATCGGCTCGCGCGCATCCACTTCCAGAAGGGTCAGCTCGACGACGCGCTGCACGCGCTCGACCGCATCGTCGGGCGAGTGCCCGACGAGATCGTCGACGACATCGAGTTCCTGCGCGCGAACACGTACATGGGCCTCGGCCGTCACGCCGAAGCGGCCGAGGTCCTGAAGCGGCTGCAGAGCGCCGAAGGGCTCAAGGGTTTCGCGGCGTACAACTTCGGCATCGCCCTGCTCGAGGACAATCGGCGCCAGGATGCGCTCGCGCAGCTCGACCGCGCCGGGCCAGATCGAGAGCGGCGATGAAGCCGTGCTCGCGATTCGCGACAAGTCGAACTTCGTGCTCGGCACGCTGCTCGTCGAAGACCAGCAGTTCGAGCGCGCGAAGCAATCGTTCGACCGCGTCCGGCTCGAAGGGCCGTTCTCGAACTCCGCGCTGCTCGCGTCGGGCTGGGCCGCGACGGCGGGCGAGGACTACGAGCGCGCCGTCGTGCCGTGGACGCTGCTTGGCCGCAGCGCGACGGCACCGACGCCGCGGTGCAGGAAGCGGAGCTCGCGCTGCCGTTCGCCTACGGCAAGCTCGACGTGCACGGCCGCGCCGCGCTGCTCTATGCGAACGCGCTCGAGTCGTTCGACCACGAGATCGAGCGCCTCGACGCCTCGCTGACGAGCATTCGCGACGGCAAGTTCCTGAAGGTGCTCGTGCGCGAGGAAGTCCGCCAGGACAAGGACTGGGTCATCCGGCTGCGGTCGCTGCCGGAGTCGCCGGAGACCTACTACCTGATGGAGCTGCTCGCGTCGCACGATTTCCAGACGGCGCTGCAGAACTACCTCGACCTCGAGGACCTGCGCCGCAAGCTCGCGTCGTGGGACGTGAGCTTCGACGCGTTCGACGACATGATCGGCTTGCGCCGCGGCTACTACGAGCCGCAGCTGCCCGGCGTCGACGCCGAGTTTCGCGATCTCGATTCGCGGATGCGCCTGCGTCTCGAGCAGCACGAGCTGCTCGAGAAGCGCTTGCAGGGCATGCTCATCGCGCCGCGCCCCGATTTTCTCGCGACGGCCGACGAGCGCCTCACGGCCGAGCGCGCTTGGCCGAGCTCGCGGCGAGCCTCGAGGGCGACTCGAGCGCGGCGGCCGACGAGCTGCGCGCAGCGGATCGCCCGCTTGCAGGGCGTGATCACCTTCACGCTGCGCACCGAGTATCACGAGCGGCTCGACGTGTTCGCGCGCCACCTCAAGGATCTCGGCGACGTCGATCGAAGTGCTGCGCGCGCAGCACGTCGAGTTCGTGCGGACGCGGCAGGCGGCCGTGCACAGCTACGAAGGCTACGACACGCCGCTCGGGCGTTTGCGCACGCGCGTCGGCGAGGCGCTCGGCGAGGTGAATCTGCTGATGGCGCGGCAGGGGCGCGTGCTCGAGCTCGTGGCGATCGACGAGCTCGTCGCGCGGCGCGAGCGGCTCGAGACGTACGAGGACCAGGCTCGCTTCGCGCTCGCCGACAGCTACGATCGCGCGACGAGAGACCGCGCGGCCGCGGAGACGGCGGCGCTGCAGCTCACGGAGGAAACGCCGTGACGCTGCGGCCGCCGATTCGCCGCCGGACTGGCGCCGCTGCTCGCGGCGAGCTGCGCGACCGCGCCCGACAGCGGCACGCTCGCCGAGCTGCGACAGCGTGCAGCCCGACGTCGCAGAGGTCGAGGTCGCGGACTCGCTCGATCTCGCGATGCAGAGCTACCGCCGCTACCTCGACGAGACGCCGACGAGCGCGATGACGCCCGAGGCGATGCGGCGCCTCGCGGACCTTGCAGCTCGAGAAGGAGTTCGGCATCACCGGCGGGCCGGCCGCCGGGGCGCTGGGTCGAGATGGAGGCGCCCGACGCCGGCGCGGCGCCGAGCGAGATCGGCGCGACCGCGGCGCCGACGATCGCCGACGCGATTGCCGCCGCGCAGTCCGACGACGAGTCCGACGACGACTTCGAGCGCCGAACGACAGGCGAGATCGAGTTCGAGCCGGCTGCGGCGTTCGACCTGCCGGTATCGGGGACCGACGCGGTAGCGGTCGCGCAGTCGGGGCCGCTCGAAGCCATCGCGATCTACGAGCGCTTGCTCACCGAGTACCCGAACTACGAGCGCCGCGACCAGGTGCTCTACCAAATGGCGCGCGCGTACGACGAGCTCGGCCGGACCGAAGAGGCGATGGACGTCATGCAACGCCTCGTCGGCGAGTTCGGTTACTCGCGTTACAGCGACGAGGTGCAGTTCCGCCGCGGCGAGTACTACTTCACGCGGCGCAGGTTCCGCGAAGCGGAAGCCGCTTACGAGCAGATCGTCGCAGCCAATGCGCGCTCGGAGTTCCACGAGCTCGCTCTCTACAAGCTCGGCTGGTCGCTCTACAAGCAGGACTTCTACGACGAGGCGCTGCACCACTACATGGCGCTTCTCGACTACAAGCTCTCGGTCGGCTACGACTTCGATCAGCAGCACGCCGAAGAGGACGAGCGTCGCGTCGCGGACACGTTCCGTGTGATCAGCTTGAGCTTCTCGAATCTCGGCGGCCCCGAGGTGATCGGCGAGTACTACTCGACCAACGGCAGCCGCACCTACGAAGACCGCATCTATCAGAACCTCGGCGAGTTCTACTTCGACAAGCTGCGCTACAACGACGCGGCGGCCGTCTACGACTCGTTCGTCGAGCGCTATCCGTACCACCGCGCATCGCCCGAGTTCGGCATGCGCGTCGTCGGCATCTACGAAGCGGGCGACTTCCCCAAGCTCGTCGTCGAGTCGAAAAAGTCGTTCGCGACGAAGTATGGGCTGCAGGCCGAGTACTGGCAGCACTTCGACTCGGCCGAGCGGCCGGAGGTGCTGGCGTACCTGAAGACGAACCTCCAGGACCTCGCGAATCACTATCACGCGCTTTACCAAGAGAAAGAGCTCGAGAAAGAGAAGCCGGCGAACTACGCGGAGGCGCTCGTCTGGTATCGCGCATTCCTCACGTCGTTCCCGCAGGACGCGCAGTCGCCCGGCATCAACTACCAGCTCGCGGATCTGTTGCTCGAGAACGGCGACTTCGGAGACGCGGCGCGCGAGTACGAGCGCACGGCTTACGAGTACCCCACGCACGAACGCGCATCGGCTGCAGGCTACGCCGCGATCTTCGCGCACCGTGAGCAACTGAAGGGCGCAGCAGAGGAGCAGCAGTCCGACCTCAAGCGTGCGACGGTCGTCAGCTCGCTCCGGTTCGCAGACACGTTTCCCGAGCACGAGTATGCGGCAGTCGTGCTAGGGGCAGCCGCCGAGGATCTGTACGCGCTCCAAGATTACGCGCCGGCCGCCACCGCTGGCCGAACATTGATCTCGCGGTACCCGACGACCGAGCCCGCGCTGCGGCGTACCGCATGGACCGTCGTCGCGCATTCGTCGTTCGAGCTCGCGGACTTTCAGGCGGCCGAGCCCGCGTACGCCGAGGTCTTGGCGCTGACGCCGGCCGAGGACGAAACGCGACAAGCGCTCGTCGACAATCTCGCAGCGTCGATCTACAAGCAGGCCGAGCAGGCCAACGAGGCGCAGGACTATCGGGCGGCTGCGGGCCACTTCATGCGCGTCGCGGAGCGCGCGCCGACGTCGTCGATTCGCCCGGCCGCGGAGTACGACGCGGCGGCGGCACTCATGAAGCTTCAGGATTGGACGGCAGCCGCCGGGGTGCTCGACGGTTTTCGTGCCGCGTTCCCCGATCACGAGCTGAACCGCGAGGCGACCAAGCAGCTGGCGTTCGTCTATCGCGAGGGCGGCGAAAGCTCGCTCGCGGCCGCCGAGTACGAGCGGGTGGCCGCCGAAGCTGCCGATCCGGAGCTGAAGCGTGAGGCCCTGCTGTCGGCCGGCGAGCTCTACGAGCAGGCGAGCAACGTCGACAGCGCGCTCGGCGTCTACGAGCGTTACCTCGCGGAATTCTCGCAGCCGGTCGACATTGCGCTCGAGACGCGATGGAAAGTCGCCGAGATGTACCGTGCGCGCGGCGACACGCCGCGTTATCACGAGCAACTGTCCGCGCTCGTCGCGGCTGACGCCGATGCGGGTGCGCAGCGCACCGACCGCACGCGTTATCTCGCGGCGCAGGCCGGGCTCGTGCTCGCGGAGCCGGGCTATGCCGCGTTCAACGCCGTGCGGCTCGTGGAGCCGCTCGAGCAGAACCTTGCGCGCAAGCGCGAGCTCATGGACGCGTCGCTACAGGAATTCGAGCGCTTGATCTCGTACGAGGTCGGCGACGTCACGACGGCCGCCACGTTCCACATGGCCGAGATCTACGCGAACTTCAGCCGTTCGTTGCTCGATTCAGAGCGGCCGACGGACCTTTCCGCCGCCGAGCTCGCCGCCTACGAGGACGTGATCGAGGAGGAAGCGTTTCCGTTCGAGGAGCGCGCGATCGAAGTCCACGAGGCGAACGTCGACATCATGATCGCGGCGAACCTCTACAACCGCTGGGTCGAGCAGAGCTTCGCGCGTCTCGCCGTGCTCGTGCCCGGCCGTTACGCGAAGGAAGAGCAGAGCATCGGTCTCCTCGGCGCGATCGAGACGTTCACGTATCGGCACCCGAACTACGTGGAGCCGGTCGTGGCCGACGCCGCCGCGCAGCCCGAGGAGCGGCGCGCGCGCGGGCCGGCGCCGAAGGGCCCCACGGTCAGGCTCGAGGTGCTCGCCGGAGCTGGCTTCACGATCACCGACTCCGCCCGCATGCGCCCCCGAGCTGCGCGAGCGGTATCTCGCCGCTATCGGCTATCTCGAGCAGGGGTTGCACGAGCGCGGCGTCGCCGAGCTGCGCGCGGTGACGGAGCGGGCGCCCGAGCTCGCGAATCCGCACGTGGATCTTGGCGTCGCCTACGGCCGCGTCGGCGATCTAGCTCAGGCCGCGGCGAGTCTCGAGCAGGCCGTCGCTGTCAGCGCCGATCATGCGATCGCGCTCAACGAGCTCGGGTTGATCTATCGCAAGCAGGGCCGGTTCGCCGAGGCGCGCGCGAGCTACGAGAGAGCGCTCGCGCTGTACCCGGACCTCCACGTGGCGAACAGGAATCTCGCGATTCTCTGCGACTTGTATCAACGTGACTACGGCTGCGCGTTGCGCTACTACGAAGCGTATGCCGCGCTCGTGCCCGATGACGCGCAGGTGGCCATCTGGCTGGCCGATATTCGTGGTCGCGTGAGCCCCTAGCAGGAGGCCATATGAAGAATATCGTGCTCACCGTGTTGCTGCTCGCCAGCGCCCCGATGGCGATGGCGCAGGAGGCGCCCGCGCCGGCGCCGCCTGCCGCGGGCGCGAACGCGAACGATCCGAAGTCGATGAGCGGCATGTCGATTCTCGGCAACCAGGAGGCGCCGAAGTCGCTCGTCATCGTGCCGTGGAAGAGCTCAGAGATCGGCAACGGCGTCGGCGTATCGCGTGCCCTCGACACCCGCATTCGAGCCGTCGACAAGGACGTGTTCATGCGCGAGCTCAAGTATTACGGGATTCGTTCCGGAACCACGAAATAACGCGCACGTTAAAACCCCTTTTATGTGAAACGCATCGTCGCCGGACGGCGACGATTGTTGTAGGCGCGCACTCACCGAACGAGCACTTGATCACGTTCCCGCTGTCGCTCCGAGGCTTACTCTAGTCGCTGTTTTCGCACGTCGCACTTTGCACACCAGAGGATTCGGACATGGACGTCATCTACACGATTGTCGACTTTTTCGTTCAGGGCGGCATCTTCATGTACCCGATCTTGCTCGTGTTCGCCGTCGGCGTCGCGATCGCGATCGAGCGGTACGTGACGCTGACTCTGCTCACGAAGCGAAACCAAGGGGTGTGGACGCAGGTCCAGCCGCTGCTCGCGCAGCGCGATTTCGACAAGGCGCGCGAGTTGACGGCCAAGGACAGCTCCACGGTCGCGCAGCTCTTGAACATGGGCCTCGAGCGTCAGGGCGCCGTGCGGCGACGCGAAGACGTCGAGATCGCAATGGAGGAGTGCATGATGGAAATCATGCCGGAGCTCGAGAAGCGCACCGGCTACGTCGGCCTCTCGGCCAACGTTGCGACGCTGCTCGGTCTGCTCGGCACCGTCATGGGCCTGATCCAGGCGTTCACGGCCGTCGCCAATGCGAACCCGGCTGAGAAGGCCGACCTGCTCGGCGCGGCCATCGCGGTCGCGATGAACACGACGGCGTTCGGCCTGCTCGTCGCGATTCCGCTGCTCGTCGTGCACGCCGTACTGACGACGAAGGTGGCGCAGATCGTCGCCGGCCTCGAGATGGCGTCGGTCAAGACGTTGAACGCGATTCAGTCGACCGCGAAGCGCCAGTTCCAGGTCGCGGCCTAAAGGTGCCCGCACCGATCGGCGGAAGTCGTCATGCGTAAGCATCACTACAAGCTCCAGGTCAAGGAAGAGCAGGAGCTCAACATCACCGCGTTTCTGAACCTCATGGTGGTGCTCGTGCCGTTCCTGCTGATCACGGCCGTGTTCTCGCGCATGGCCGTCATCGAGCTCAATTTGCCGAGCTCGACGAGCGGGTCTGCGTCGGAGATCGGTTTCCGTCCGGAGATCATCGTCCGCGAGCTCGGCATCGAGATCACGAACGGCAAGCAGATCATCGCCGCGATCCCGAAGGTCGAAGGCGAGTACGATCTCGCGACGCTCGCCACGTACATGCAGTCGCTGAAGCAGGACTACTCCGAAGTCGATGCCGCGTCCGTGCTCGTCGAGCCGCAGATCCCGTACGACTACCTGATTCGGGTCATGGACGTCGTACGCAGCGTCGATGTCCCGGATGAGACGGCCGAGAACGGCTTCGTGCGCGTCGCGTTGTTCCCGGCCATCGCCGTCGGAGAGGCGCCATGAAGAACTCCCGCCGCATGACGCGCTTGGCGCGCCTGCGACCAAAAATCTCGGCCATCAACCTCACGTCGCTGATGGACGTGTTCACGATTCTCGTCTTCTTTCTGATCATGAACTCGGGCCCCACCGAGGTGCTCGACCCGCCGAGCGATCTTCTGCTTCCGGAGTCCGTCGTCGAGACGAAACCGAGCGAGACGGTCGTGATCAACATCGGCAGAGAGGAAGTCCTCGTGCAAGGCGAGCCCGTCGTGCGGGTCGCCGACCTCATGGCGACGAACGGTGGAGACGTAGTGCCCATCATGGCGCGGCTCGCCGAGCTGCAGAGCCGCGTGATCGGCGTGCGCACGCAGGTTGTCGCCGAGAGCACGGCAATCACGATTCTGGCCGACAAGTCGATCCCGTTCAGCATCATCAAGCAAATCATGTCGACGTGCACGGCGCAGGGATACACGCGAATCTCGCTCGCCGTGATCCAGAAAGAGTCGGCCGTCGCGACGAACGGCGCGACGATCTAGCGCGAGACGTCATGAACGCAGTCATGCCGCAACAACAATCAGAGCCGCTGCAGGCTCAGGTCGACCAGGCGCTCGATAAGCTCGGCGGTCTGGAGCGCAATCTGCACTCGATCGCGAGCGAGCTCGAAGCGCTGGCTCTTCAGCGCGAGCAGCACTTGGTGCTCGAGCAAACCTGCGGTTCCCTCGAAAAGCTCGCCGAGCTCGGCGCGCAAGGCCTGTTCTGGGGCGACGACATGGCGCCGGGGCGCGCGGCCGGCCACCTCGAGCGCGCGCGGCAGCGCATCGCGGGCTTCCACGAGCGCCTCGCGGAGATCGAGAGGCGCCGCCAGGCCGTCGTCGACGAGATTGCGGCGGGGCGCGACGTCCTCGCGATCCTCGAGGACGACCTCGCCGAGCAGCAGCAGGCGGAAGAGGATCTGCGCAACGAGTGGGTCGTCGAGCGGGAGCCCGCCGCCGAGCCCGCGCGCGTCGTGGCGATGCCATGGGTCGGTGGCCGCGAAGACGACCAGCGCTTCCGCAAGTTTCTCATTCAGGGTCTCGCCGCAGCGTTCGTGTTCGGCGCCATCTTTCCGTTGATCAACGTTCCGCTGCCGGAGGCGGACGAGATGGTCGAGGTCCCCGAGCGCCTCGTCGAGCTCATTCGCGAGCGACGCCCGGTGCCGCCGCCGCAGCAGATCGACGAGCGCGCGCAGCAGCGCGAGCAAGAGCAGCCGACGGAGCCGCCGCCCGAGCAAGAGTCGGAGCAGGTGGCTGCCGAGCAACCGCAGGCCGAGCCACGTGCCGAACGAGCCGGCCGGAGAGGGCATCCCGAACGAGCCGCCGGGTCAGCGAGCGCGGCAAAGCGGCATCCTCGCATTTCGCGAGACCTTTGCGGCGGCCGCGAACCGGCCCGCGGCTGCGCTCGGCGCCAGCACTCGCATCACGACCGGCGGCGATTCGGCCGTCGGCCGACCCGAACGTGCCATGGTCGCGACGCTGGCGCCCGGCTCGAGCGGCGGCATCAACGTCAGCTCGATCAGCCGCGGCCTCGGCAGCGGCGAGGGCGACGGCAGCGGCGGCGGCACGTTGGCCGCCGGAGTCACCGCGACGCGCGAAGGCGGCGTCATCGGCGGTGGTAGCGGCGGCGGGGGCGGTCGACCGCGTGCGGGGTCGAGCGGCATTGCCGGAAGAACCGACGAAGAGATCCAAATCGTGTTCGACCGCTACAAGGCGGCGCTCTATCGGCTTTACAACCGCGAGTTGCGCAACATCCCGACGCTGCGTGGCCAGATGGTGCTGCGCTTGACGATCGAGCCGAACGGCACGGTGTCGTTCCTCGAGCTGCAGTCGACGGACATGAACGCGCCGAATCTCGTTGCGCAGGTTCTCGAGCGAATCCGCACTTTCGATTTCGGCGCAAAGGACGTCGCCGCGATCACGATCGTCTATCCGATCGATTTCTTGCCAGCCGCGTGAGCACACGCGCAACGGAGTGTCGCACGAGCATTTAGAGCCAGCTTCATAACGATTCTGACAAAGGCAAAACCACCGAAAGGTGGCGACGCAAAGTCACCGGTCTACCGAGCGTATTGAACTGCGCTCCACGACAGCGGGACCGCCGGAATAGCCCCTAGCGGGCCTCCTCGGTCCACAGCGTGACTTCCGTCGACAGGGTGGACAACGAGGAGTTAGGGCAATGTCTTTCGGCCGGGCAATCGGCAGCAGCTTTCGTAGCAGGCGGTGCGCGCGCGCATCGCTATCTGCGCTCGTTGCTCTGGTTCTGGCCGGCAGCGCAGCGGCGGCCGAGATCACTTACTCGTCCGTGGTCGGAAGCTGGCGCGATCCGGTCGACAACACGCCCGGAAGCCAGCCGCCGTGGGATCCCGTCATCACGAACGGCAACCCGACGTCGATCATCAGGTGGGGCGAGCCCTCCAACCCCACCAACTCGCAGAGCGGCTATGACTTCACCTCGACGATCCCGCCGCCCTTCGATTTGCCCGGGCCGATCCCGTTCTTTTCGCTCGGCTCGTTCGAGCACCAGAATTTCCAGGTCGACGATCCTTCCCTGACTTCGGTCGAGCTCGATGTTGTCCTCGTCATCAGTGTCGACGGCGTTCCACGCCCGCCGTTGACCTTCACCTTCACGTTCAACCACGTCGAAACCCCGAACAACCTGGATCCTTGTCCCTATCCGACACCGGTCGGAGAGGGGTGCACGGACCGCGTGACGATCGTCGCATCGCCGACGCCCACGACGTTCAACGTCGATGGGATCGATTACACGCTGCAGATGAGCTTCTTGAACAACGGTAATCCGGTGTCCGAGTTCATCACGAGAGAAGGCGGCACGATCAACAGCTCGGGCCTCGTCGGCGAATTCGTGTTGCCGCCGATCCCGCCCGGCACGCCGGAACTCACGGTCGACAAAACCGGCCCGGCGACGATGAATCCGGCGGAGTACAGCGATTTCGGCCTCGACGTGCGGAACACGGGCACTCTCGACGCGTTCAACGTGACGTTGCTCGATCGACTGCCCGACGGCCCGACCGGCGGAATGTGCGACACCACGCCGCAAATCACGAGCGCGCGCGTGTTCGCGGCCGACGGCGTGACGCCGGTTCCGGGCAAGGGTCCTCTCGTGCAGGGGACGGACTACTCGTTCGCCTACAACGGCGCCGCGTGCGAGATCACGCTCCAGACTCTGACCGCCGCTTCGGTGATCGACGTAGGTGAACGCCTGATCGTCGTGTATCGCACGCAGCTCGATTCTGGCACTCAGTACAACACCCCGCTGACGAACGTCGCCGGCGCGACGCAGTGGTACAACGCCCCTTCCTGGCACCCGCTCCGCACCACCTACACGCGCACTCTGACCAACGGCACCGTGGGCGTCGTCGACCACGAGGACGCGCATACCGTCACGGTCGTGGCGCTGCTGTACGCCGACAAGGCGGCGGCGCTGCAAGTCGATGCGATGTCGCCGGGCATCGTCGATCCCGGCGACGTGCTGCGCTACACGATCAGGGTCTACAACAACGGCAGCTTGCCCATCACCCAGGGTGCGCTACGCGACAACCTGCCCGCGAACACGACGTACGTAGCCGATTCGCTCAGGCTGAACGGCCAACCGCTCGGCGTACCGGACGGCGGTGTGTCGCCGCTCATCGCAGGGCTTACCGTGAACACGTCCGACCTGCCGGCGCCGGGCGGGTTGACCGCGGGTCAATCGGGCATCGTGCAGTTCGATTTGCGCGTGAACGACGGCGTACCGCCCGGGACGGTGATCATCAACCAGGCCCTCGTCGACACGGCCGAGCTGCCGAACCTCTTGACCGACGGCGACGGCAACCCCGCGACGGGACCCGAGCCGACCGTCGTCGTCGTCGGTAACTTGCAGGAAGTGCGCGTCACGAAGGACGTCTCGGTCGTCGGCGGAGGGCCCGCGCTCGCCGGCGCGACGCTCGAGTACGTGGTGCAGGCCACGAACGTCGGCACGCTGCCGGTCATTGAAGTCGTGCTTCGCGACGACATCGCGGTGCCGTTGCCGGGGTATCTCACGTTCGTGGATCAGTCGTGGACGCTGAACGGCTCGACGACCGGCATCACGGTCGTGGGCTCGCTGCTGACCGCCGACTACTCGACGACCTATGGCGCCCTGCAGCCGGGCCGCACCGTCACGCTGCGCTTCCGCGCCGTGCTGAACGCGAATTTAGGTCTTGGCACGCGCGTCACGAACACCGGCACCGTCTACTGGAACGACCCCGACCAGACAGCGAGCGCGAGCGTCTCGATCGACGTCGGCGGCATCCCCGGCACCGGGCTCGTCAACGGGCGCGTCTGGCACGACGCGGACTTCGATCGCGTGTTCGATCCGGGCGAGATCGCGCTCGAGGGCTGGACCGTCGAGCTGTATCTCAACGACTCGCTGGCGCACACCGCGCGCACGGCGGCCGACGGCGTCTACCGTTTGAGCAGCGTCGAGCCGAACTATGCGACGGCCGATCGCTACGAGATGCGGTTCGTTCGGCCCGGCGCCGTTGCGACGACGGCGATGCTCGGGCGCGCGCATTCCGAGTTCACGAACGATCTGCAACGCATCACGGACATCATCGTGCTGTCGGGCAGCAATTTGCAGAACCTGAATCTGCCGATCGAGCCGAACGGCATCGTCTACGACGCGCTGTCGCGCGCGCCGGTTCGGGGCGCGACCGTGAGCCTCGTCGCGCCGACCAGCGGCGCGGCGCTGCCGTCGACCTGTTTCTACGACGAGAACCAGCAGGGCCAGGTCACGCTCGCGGACGGCTACTACAAGTTCGATCTGAGCTTCGCCGACTCCGCGTGCCCGAGCGGCGGCAGCTATCTGCTGCGAGTGACCCCGCCGTCGGCGGCGTATCTGCCCGGGCTGTCGGAACTGATCCCGCCGCAGTCGTCCGCGGCGACGGCAGCGTTCGTCGTGCCGACGTGTCCCGCGTCCATCGACGATGCCGTGCCGGTGACGGCGCAGCACTGCGAAGCGGCGCCTTCGGCAGTGCAGCCGCCGGCGTCCGTGGCGGCGCGCACGAGCGGCACGAGCTATTACCTGCACATGACGTTCGACTCGAGCTTCGTGCCGGGCACGAGCCAGATCTTCAACAACCACATACCGATCGATCTAAACCTCGACGAGTCCGTGATCATCACGAAGACGACGCCGACGGTGAATGTCGCGCGCGGCCAGCTCGTGCCGTACGTGATCACGGTCGCGAACGGCGTCGCCGTGAACCTCACCGACGTCACCGTCATCGACCGCTTCCCGGCGGGCTTCCGCTACGTCGAAGGCTCGGCGCGCCTCGACGGCGAGCCGCGCGAGCCCGTCGTCGCGGGCCGCGAGCTCGCGTGGACCGGTCTCGACGTCACGCCCGACGGGCGTCACACGCTGATGCTGCTCTTGGCCGTCGGCTCCGGCGTCAGCGAAGGCGAGTTCGTGAACCGCGCGCAGGCGATGAGTGCGCTGACGGGCCGCGTGCTGTCCGGCGAAGCGCAGGCCACGGTGCGCATCGTCCCGGATCCCGCGCTCGACTGCACGGACGTCATCGGTAAGGTTTACGACGACGCGAATCGCAACGGCCTCCAGGACGACGGCGAGCGCGGCATACCGCAAGTGCGCCTCGCGACGGCGCGCGGGTTGCTCGCGACGACGGACCAATTCGGCCGGTTCCACATCACGTGCGCGATCACGCCGCACGAGGGCCGCGGCACCAACTTCGTGCTGAAGCTCGACGACCGCACGCTGCCGAGCGGCTTCCGCGCGTCGACCCAAAACTTGCAAGTGCAACGCGCGACGCGCGGCAAAGCGCTCGAGTTCAACTTCGGCGCCTCTATCCACCGCGTCATCGGCCTCGATCTCGCGGACCCCGTGTTCGAGCCGGGCTCCGTCGAGATTCGCCCGATCTGGCTGCCGCGCCTCGAGCTGCTCATGACGGAGCTGCGCGCCGCTCCGGCGGTGTTGCGCCTCTCGTACCTCGCGGACCTCGAGGAGCCGCAGCTCGTCGAGCAGCGCCTCGACGCGCTGCGCGAGCAGATCGACACCGCGTGGCACGCGACCGAGAACTGCTGCGCGTACGAGCTCGCCATCGAGCCCGAGGTGTTCTGGCGCCGCGGCGAGCCGACCGATGCGCGCGACCGGCGCAGGGGAGGTGGGCCATGAAACCTCTCGAGTGCATGGTGACGCGAATCCCGTGCGCGCTGCTCGGCGCGTTGCTCGCGACCACAGCCGCGGACGCACAGTTGCTGCGCGAGCCGGCGCGCGGCGAGGCCGTCGAGCGGCACTTGCCGGGCGACCGCACGTTGACGCAATGGGTGCTCGACCCGGCGCTCGTCAACACGCAAGCCGGCGATCGTTTCGAGTCGCAAGAGGTTGCGGCCGAGCAGCTCGAGACGGTGAAACTGACGAACCTCGTGCCGCCGATTCGCTTTGAAGTCGGCGTCGCGAAGATTCCGGAGGCCACGGTGCTCGAGCTTCGCCGCATCCTCGATGGTGTGCGCGACCGGCGCAACGTGCGGCTGCACCTCGTGGGCCATGCCGACACGCAGCCGCTGTCGCCGGCGCTGGCCGCCGTGTTCGGCGACAACGAGGGCCTGTCGCGCGAGCGTGCCGGCGAGGTCGCCGAGCTATTGCAGGGCACACTCGGTCTACCGGCCGATGCTATCTCGTACGGGTGGGCCGGCGATCAGCAACCCGTTGCGTCGAACGAGACGGAGGCCGGCCGCGCGCAGAACCGCCGCGTCGAGGTCGAGGTCTGGTACGACGAGGTCGAGCACGGCACGGCGCTCGACGAGGTGCTCGTCGAGGAGGAGTTCCGCCGCGTCAAGGTTTGCCGCATCGAGGAAGTCTGCCGGCTGCGCTACGTCGACGGTAACGAGCGGCGCACGCGCGTGCAGAACGTCGTCCCGCCGTTGCGCTTCGGCGACGAGGCCGTCGAGGTGACCGCGGAGTACGCCGAGCAGATCCGCGAGGCCGTCGCCAACTTGAGCGACCGGCACAACGTGCTCGTGAAATTCATGGGTTACACGGACGACGCGCCGCTGCCCGAGCGCAACGCGCGCATCTATGGCGACCACGTGGGGCTCTCGCGCGCGCAGGCGCGCCGCGTCGCGCTGGCCGTGCAGCAAGAGCTGGGGCTTGCGACGGCCGCCGTCGACAGCGACGGCCGCGGCACGGCGCGGCCGCTCGGTTCCAACGCGACGGCGCAGGGCCGGGCGCTGAACCGTCGCGTCGAGGTCGAGTTCTGGTACGACGACCCGCTGCAGGACCTGCCTGACGAGCCGCAGCTCTGCCCCGCGCCGGGCAACGAGCTCGTCACGCGCGTCTACGATCCGCCGTGGGGCGCGCTGCCGCAGCTCGCCATCGAGAACGGTCAGCCGGTGGTGCCGGCCGGGTTCACGGGGCTCTTACGCCGCGGTCTTACGGATGTCGCGGGCAGGACGAACGCGCGGCTGCGCTTCGTCGGCTACACGCGTAATGAGCGGCTCGAGCGGCGAACGACGCTCGTCTATACCGACGATATCGGCCTGTCGGCCGCGCGCGCGCGGCGTGCCATGGAGGCGATCGCCGCCGACATGCAGCTTAGCTCCCAGCAAGTCGAGTTCGAGGGCCGCGGCTACGTGCATTCCGACGACGTCGTCAACGCGGGCTTCGTTCAAGGCGAGACGTCGCACGTCGTCGTGCAGATCGTCTATGACGAGCTCGCCGAGCTCGACGATTACGACGGCGTCGAGATCACGCCGCTGACGCGCGAGCTTGCGCCAGAGAATGCGTTCGCCCTGAACCTCATGCGCATCACCGTCGACGGCGAGCCGCTCGACGACAAGGGCCGCAGCTCCGCCGACGTTCAGCGCTGCACGGACGTCGCCCTGCAAGGGGCCGACATCCAGTTCGGTTTCGACAACCTCGAGGCCGACCGGCGGCTCGCGGTGGCGGCCGAGCCTGCCACGGTCGCGTTCTACCGCGACGGCGACGGCTGGGCCGCGGAGGCCGTCCGTTTCACGATGTATGCGAACTACTCGCACTTCATCGAGCGCGCCGAGGTGCGTATCTTCGCGCCGGAGCAATCGCTCGAGGGCGAGCCGCTCGCGTTGGTCGGGTTCGGTCCCGAGGGCTCGGGCGAGTGGCTGCCGGAGCCCGGGACGTTCACGACGCCGGCGCGCGAGCTGAAGTACGTGCTGCGCGCGTACGGCAGCGGCGGCACGTTCGACGAGACGGTGCCGCAGCCGCTCTGGATCGCGTATCGCGAGGCCGGCGCGGTTGTCGAGCAGGAGCCGGCCAAGCCGCCGGCGGCGGTGCCAGACGGTGCGTTCTTGCTCGCCGAGCTCACGACGGCCGGGGCGCCGTACGCGGACGAGATTCCCCTGGAGATTGCCGCGGGCACGTCGACGCCCGCCGAGGCCGCGGACGCTATGGACGACGCTGCGCTGCGTCAGGCGTACGGTGAGAACGCGCTCGGCCTGCGCAACATCCAGCTCGCGAGCGGCTCGGTCACCGTGCGCGGCAACGCGATCCCGGCGGGGCACAAGGTCTACGTCGCGGGCCGGCAGGTGCCCGTCGCCGACGACGGCAGCTTCGTGGCGCAGGAGATCCTGCCCTCGGGCGTGCATACCGTCGAGGTCGCCGTGCTCGACCTGCAAGGCAACGGCGAGCTGTACCTGCGCGACATCGAGCTCGAGAACAAGGATTGGTTCTACGTCGGTATGGCCGATCTCACGTTGACGAGTAACGACTCGAACGGCCCCATCGAGCTGCTGCAAGGCGAGAACAGCCTGTCCGGCTACGACTCCTCGGCCGACGCGCGGCTTGCGTTCTACTTGAACGGCAAGTTCAACGAGCGCTGGCGGCTCACGGCGAGCGCCGACACGCGCGACGCGCCGTTAGAGGATCTCTTCAGCAACTTCCTCGACAAGTCGCCGGATTCGCTGTTCCGCCGCATCGATCCCGATTACCACTTCCCGACGTTCGGCGACGACGGCACGGTTGAGGAGATGGCGCCGACGCTCGGCAAGTTCTACGTGAAGGTCGGGCGCGACGAGAGCTACGGCGAGTGGGGCAACTTCCAGATCGGCTACATGAACAACGAGCTCGCGCAAGTCGACCGCGGGCTCTACGGCGCGAAGCTGCATTACGAATCGCAAGGCACGACGAGCTTCGGCGAGCGGCGCTTCGGGATCGACGGCTTCACGGCGGAGCCCGGTACCGTCGCGAGCCGCGAGGAGTTTCGCGGCACCGGCGGCTCGCTGTATTTCCTGCAGCGTCAGGACCTCTTGGCCGGCTCCGACCGCGTGCGCATCGAGTATCGCGACCGGGCCTCGGGGCTCGTCACGGGCGTCGTCAACCTGACGCCGGCCATCGACTACGACGTCGACTACCTGCAAGGCCGCCTGCTGCTCACGGAGCCCCTGAGCGCGACGCGCGGTGACGACCTGCTGGTGCGCGACGGCGCGATTCAAGGCGACGAGGCGTACCTCGTCGTGCGCTACGAGTACACGCCGGGCTTCGACGAGATCGATGCGCTGTCGACCGGCGCGCAAGGCCATTACTGGTTCGGAGAGCGCGTGAAGTTGGGCCTCACGGCGAACGCGAACGACGAGGGCGACGTCGACAGCGGCCTCGAGGCCGCAGACGTGACGGTGCGGATCAGCTCCGATTCGTGGTTCAAGCTGCAGGGCGCCCAGACCGAGGGATTCATCTCGAGCGTCCTGCGCTCCGACGACGGCGGTTTCGGCTTCTCGGGTTACGACGACACGTCGTTCGCCGGCACCGAGGCCGGCGGCTATCGCGCCGACGTCAGCTTGGGGCTTGGCGATTTCATGCATCGTGCGCAAGGCCGGCTCACGATGTATACGCAGAGCTTGGACGCGGGCTACTCGGCGCCGGGCCTCCAGACGCTGACGGACACAGAGAACTACGGCGGCACGTTCCAGATGCCCATGACCGAGCACCTCTCGCTACGCGCGAAGTCCGACCACCGCGGCGCAGAGCTCGGGCTGACGGCCAGCGCGCACGAGCTCAACGTCGCTTACGAGCTCAACGACAACTGGGGCGTGGCTACGGGCGTGCGCGTCGACGAGCGCCGCGACGACTCAGGTGTAGTTCCGCTGACGCAAGAGCAGGGCGAGCGCACCGACGCCGTCGTGCAAGTCGGCTACGACTCGAAGGGCCGCTGGAGCGCATACGGCTTCGCGCAGGACACGCTGTCGGTCGACGGCAACCGCGAGGAGAACGCCCGCATCGGCACGGGCGGCGCGTACCGAATCTCGGACCGGCTCAAGATCGACGCCGAGGTCTCGAACGGCGATCTCGGCGCCGGCGGCCAGATCGGCACGAACTATCTGCACAACGACCGCACCACGTTGTACATGAACTACGCGCTCGAGAACGAGCGCACGGACAACGGGCTGCTCGCGACGCGCGGCAGCGAAGGCAACACCGTCGCCGGCGTCAAGACGCGGCTGTCGGACAGCACGAGCGTCTATCTCGAGGAGCGCTATCAGAACACCGCGTTCCAGTCCGGTCTCACGCACTCGACGGGTATCAGCTTGGCGCCGACGGAGCGGCTGAACCTCGGCGCGAGCACCGACATCGGCACGCTGCGCGACGCGCTGACGGGCGCTGAAACGGACCGCCAAGCGGCCGGCTTCCGCATCGGCTTGGGGGTTGGCGCGCTGCAGCTTTCGAGCGGCGTCGAGTACCGCTCCGACGAGACCGAGCAGGCCGATCTCACGTTCAACACGCGTGAGACCTGGCTCCTGCGCAACAACTTCAAACTGCAGCTCAACGACGCGTCGCGCTTGCTCGGCAAGCTCAATCACGCCGAGAGCGTGAGCTCGCTTGGGGCATTCTACGACGGCGGCTACACGGAGGCCGTGCTCGGCTACGCGTTCCGCCCGGTGCGCCACGACCGCTTGAACACGCTGATCAAGTACACGTACTTCTACAACGTGCCGACGACGGATCAGCTGACCCAGAAGAGCATCGCCGCCGAGTTCATCCAGAAGAGCCACGTCGGCGCGGTCGACCTTACCTACGATCTCACGCCGACGTGGTCGATCGGCGGCAAGTACGCGCACCGCCGCGGCGAGCTCAGCTTGAGCCGCGACAACCCCGACTTCTTCGACAACACGGCCGACCTCTTCGTCGTGCGCACGGACTTCCGCTTCAAGGAAGACTGGGAAGGGCTCGTCGAGGTGCGCGTGCTCGAGATGCCGGATCTATCCGACAAGCGCAGCGGCGCGCTGGTCGTCGTCTCGCGCTACTTGAATCCGCACTTCAAGGTCGGCGTCGGCTACAACTTCACGGACTTCTCCGACGACCTCACGGACCTGAGCTTCGATCATCGCGGCACATTCCTGAGCCTCACCGGCGCGCTGTGACCGCCGCTCTGCTCGATTGCATCGAGCAACGAACAAAAGAGCGCTTAGAAGTTCATTCTACAGTTGACACTGTGTCGCTTCGGGCGGAGTCTTAGACCCGAATCGCGATTCTCAAATATTTCTCTCGATGTTTCTGTCAGCGATCTCTCGTGACTCGAGGGGCTGACGCTGGAACCATTTCCGTCACCACCAATCCCCGTCAGGAGATACAAAGTGAACAATAATGAGCCTGATACCACCCCGGCTTCAGCGCGCCCGCTTGCGCGGTTGGCCGTAGCCGGCTTGACCTACCTGTTGGCAGCGAGCTGGATCGCACCTGCCGGCGCCAACGTCGTGACTGAGTGGAACGCGCTCGCGATGGGCTGCATCGTGCGCGGCGGCCCGGCAACGGCGCTCGACGTCGCGTTGGTCCAAGCGGCGGTCCACGACGCCGTCCAGGCCATCGAAAAGAGGTACCAGCCGTATCTTGCGACGCCGGCAGCGAGCGGCAGCGAGTCGAAGGCAGCCGCAGCCGCGGCCGCAGCGTATACGGTACTGTCCGACAACCGCGTCTGCCCGCCGCCGGCCGGGACGCCGCCGCCGCCGGATACCGTGCAAGCGACTCTCGATACGGCGTACGCGCCGTACAAGGCGGTCAACGACGCCGGTCTCGCGGTCGGAGTCAACGCCGCGAACACGCTGCTCGCGACCGAGTATCGCGACACCACCAACACGACGATCCCGGAGCCGTATCTCGGCAACGCGCTCGTTGCCGGTCAATGGCGGCCGACGCCACCCAGCAACTTGCCGATGGCGTTCGTCTATGTGGCGGTCAAGAAGCCGTTCGTCATGTCGAGCCCCTCGCAGTTTCGGCCCGGCCCGGCGCCGGCGATGACGAGCGCGCAGTACTTGAAGGACTACAACGAGGTCAAGGACACGGGCTCGACGACGGCGCATCCGGCCGTCGGCGGCTGCCCGGCGCCGGCGAAAACCGACATGGCGCGGTTCTGGGCCGGCAACATCCCCGCGCAATGGAACCAGGTCTTGCGCGACGTGGCGATCGACCGGCAGCTCGGCATCGGGGACTCCGCGCGGCTGCTCGCGCTCGGGAACCTCGCCGGCGCGGACGCCGGCATCGGCATCTGGGATAGCAAGGTGTTTTACAACGTCTGGCGGCCGCTCCACGCGATCCGGTTGGCGAATTCGGACGGCAACCCGGATACCGTGCAGCAAGACGACTGGACGCCGTTCATCTCGAGCACGCACCTGAACGCGCAGAATCCGGCGTACCCGGACTACCTCTCGGGCGCGAACGGCGTGACGGGGGCGTACACCACGATACTGCAGCTCTTCTTCAAGTCGGACTTCGTCCCGCTCGCGATCAACAAGGCGCCGCTGGGTGCCACTCCGGTACCCATCTGCACCAACCCGAGGCTCTATCGCCGGATCTCGGCTGCGGCTGAGGAAGTCGTCGACGCGCGGGTTCTGCTCGGCATCCACTTCCGCTTCGCGGATACCGGAGCGCGGGTGCTCGGAACGCGCGTGGCGTGGCATGTATTCACGAACGCGCTCCGCCCCGTCCGCCACGACTGGGGTGGCGGGCACGATTGAATAGGCCCGGTTAGCAGCGATCGCGCCGGCGCTCCCGGCGCGATCGCTGGCCCGCGGTTAGTCGCGTTCGTGGATCTGTGATTCGGCGGTGAGATACGCGCGGGCAGCGGCGGCGAGCTTCTCGTCCAGTGTCGCGAGCGGTGCGCCCAGCCGTTGCGCGAGGCTCAGATAGGCGGCGTCGTAGCTCGTGAGACCGCAACGTTCAGCGACCTTCACGACATGCTCCACTGAGACGGCGTGGCGCTCGATCGGCAACGCGCCATAGTCGCGTAGCACCGTTGCGACGGATTCGGGCGATGCCTCTTTGCGCCGCAATTTTTTCACGGCGACGCTGGCGATTTCATGGTCCAGCAAGTGGGGGGCGTGCAATGTACGCCCCAGCAGCAAGGCCGCAGCCTCGCTGCTCGCGACCTCGACGAACAGTGCGGCCGCCATGACGCTCGCGTCGATGACGAGCGGCGGCCGATGGCCGTAGCCGGCCTTGGGCTCGGCGACGTGCAAGCGCAATGCGATCTTGGGCACCGGTTAGCGGCTCTCGCGCATCTTTCGAATGAACTCGACCGAGCTCTCCGTGCCCTTCGGAAATTGCTTACGTGACCGTTCGACGAGCTCCTCGATCGTCAGGGCATTGCGCTGGGTCTTCGTCGCCACCCCGTCTGCGACGTTTCCGCGGCCGATGGCAGCTTCGAGGATGCTCATGAGCTCGCGTTGCAACGAACGGTTGTTAGTCGCGGCGCGGCGGCGGAGAAGCTCGGCGAGCTCGTCCGGCACGTTCTTCACCGAGAGATTGACGGCCACGGTGGCTCCATAGTGGATCCAATGGAGCCATTATGGAGCCACTGCAAAGTTTTCGTCAACGAACCCCGCGGCAACTCACTCGAAGCTGAAGATGTCCTCGCCCTCGGGCCGTTCCATGCCGGCCTCGTGATACTCCTCCCAGATCTTCCCCCACGGCCGCCCGTACATGTCGGGGACCTTGTATTCGACGACGTCGCCCGGTGACGCCGGCGTCGCGCGCCCGTCGATCGGGTAGATCTGCGGCAAGCACTCGATGAACGTGAACGGATCGCCGACCTCGAGCCCGCTCAAGCGTTGCAGGTTGCGGACGATGCGAATCGGCTCCGCGAGCGCTTCGGGGTCGTAGAAGATGCCTTCGTGGTTCAAGCCGATCACCTTGCCGGCGGCGTCGCGGTTCGGCGTGTAGATCTCGATCGTTTGCAGCTGGCTCGAGAACTCGGGGTTGCCGTGCGCTTTCCAGCCCTGGATGTTCGACGTCCACGTGATCGAGCGCGTCGCCGTCCCAGAAGCCGACGGTCTCGCCATACCAGCGCGGCACGTCGGCGCCGAGGCGCGGGATCGCGCCGCTCGTATTGAACGAGCGGCCGATGTGAACGTTCGTGACGAAGTTGTCGGCGTCGCCGGCCATGATCTGCACGATCTCCGGCGTGACCATCACGTGATGCGGCTGGTTCGTGACGCCGTGATAGTGCCAGCGGCGCATGAAGCCCTCGGGCCAGCAGTACTGCGCCGGCCACTGCGGCGCGTTCGTGACCGCGTCGTGGTACAGCTCCTGCACCATGCGCGTCTGGTACTCCGGCGTCAGCAGCGACAGGATCGTCGACGTCTGGTTGTAGAACAGCTCCGCGTACCAGTTCTGCGCGCGCGGCCAGATGTAGCGGCCGTTGAGCTCGCCGGGCACGGTCGCGTACGTGTGCTGCGTCGGGCCGCCGCGGCCGCGCGTCTCCGCGAGCAGCGCTTCGTAATGCTCCTGCGCCGTCTCGAACCCGTACGGGCTCACGATCGCCGCGCGCGGATAGTCGCGGTCGCAATAGCCCCACGCGGCCGTGCGCGGCGGGTCGTCGCCGATCGACACGACGCGCGCGTACGCGCCGTGTCTGCGCCTCGACGGCCCATGGGCTGTTGCAGCGGAAGTAGCGCGGGTCGCTCCACAGCGCTTTGTCCGCGTAGAAGTCCTTCGTCGTGAAGAGGTCGACGGGCAGCGGCTCGACGCCGGGCGGGCTCGCGCCGTTCCACGCGCTGCCTTCGTTGCGTTGCTGAGGCTGTCCATTCGGGCCGGGACGCGTCGGGCGCCACGGGCCGACGATGAGGTCGTTGTCGGGATAGAGCTCGAGCCGCGCGAGATCGGCGACGGGATACTCGCGCGGAATCGTTGCGACGAGCGGCGCTGCGCGGCCGACGCTCTTGAAGCCGATGTCGGGGAGTTGCTGCGCGTGCGCGGCGGAGCCTGCAAGCACAGTGAGAGCCGCTGTTCGTAAGTAGCTGCCGCTGATCGTCATCGCCGGTCGCCGTGCAACGAAGTAGGGCAGGAATCTACCACCTTCATGCTTCGCGGCCGAGCAGCCCTAGCACTGCAACGAGGCTCCGCTCGACATTGCGCAGCTCTTCCTCCGTGAGGCGCGTGAGCGGCCCCTCGATCAAGCGCTTGCGGTCGAGCGTGCGTGGTTGCTCCGGCATCACCTGGCAGGTCTCCGTGAGCTCGTCTCGCGCGGTGATCGTGACGTGCAGCGGCTCCTTAGACGCGCGAACTTGCGTGGTGAGCGGCAGCACGATGACCGTCGGATCGCCCTGAGCGATGAGAAAATCCGCCTGAACGATCAAAACCGGACGTACCTTGCCAATCTCGGCACCGCGGTTCGGGTTCAAGTTGCCGAGCCAGATTTCGCCGCGGCGCATCAGCGCTTCGCCTTTTTTCTCGCAGAGCTTCGCGGCTTGCGCGCGCGGTACATTCGGCCGGGTTCGCGCACGCCCTCGGCGATCTCGAGCGCTTCATTGTCGGTCGGCAATGCTTCCCGCGCGGCATCGAGCCCTTCGTCGTCGCCGCGCGCGCGCGCTGCGCGCGCGATCTCCGTAAGGAAGCGTTCGCGTTCGACGCGCTGAAGATAGTCCACGATGGCGTCCCGTGCGATCTCGGACTTCGGGCGCTGCGCACGCTCCGCCTCGTGTGCGAGGCGCGCTTCGACGTCGTCGGGCAGGCGTATGCTGACAAGTGACATGACGATCCGTAGTGTGAAACGTATTACAAATCAGCATACGAGGACGAGCGGCGAATGTCGACAAGGGGTTGGTTGCCACGCCCTCGCGGGCGCTTCCGCGGAAGCGCGCACCAAAGCGGTGCGAAATCCCTCACGTGAGGGCCCACAGCTGGAGCGCTACGGCGTGACGTCCGGGAACGCGTGCCACTTCTGATCGGACTTGCTGGCCGCGACGACGGTCTCGATGAACGCCATGCCGCGTAGCGCCGCTTTCATGCCCGGGACGGGCCGCGGCGCGGGGCCGCCGTTGTCGCTGCCGCCGTGCGCGCGGACCTGCGCCGCGAAGTGGCGGTAAAGGTTCGCGAACGCCTCGAGATATCCCTCGGGGTGGCCCGAAGGCAAGCGTGAATGCGCGCGCGCCGCGGCGCCGAGCCCCGGCCCGCCGGAGCGGATCAGCTCGATCGGCTTGTGCGCGTGCTTCAGCCACAGCGAGCTCGGCTCCTGTTGGCGCCAGTCGAGGCTGGCCGCGTCGCCGTAGACGCGCAGGCGCAGGTCGTTCTCCTCGCCGGTGCAGATCTGGCTCGCGACGAGAACGCCGTGCGCCCCGTTGTCGAAGCGCAAGAACGCGGCGCCGTCGTCGTCGAGCTCGCGGCCCGCGACGACACTGTTCAAGTCCGCGCACAGCTCCGTCGTGCGCAAATTCGTGACGAACTCGGCGAGATGGAACGCGTGTACGCCGATGTCGCCCATGCAGGTGCTCAGGCCCGCGCGTTTCGGATCGAGTCGCCAGATCGCCTGCTTCTGGCCGCGGCGCTCGATCGGCTCCGCGAGCCACCCTTGCGTGTACTCGACGAGCACCTTGCGCACCGTGCCGAGCTGCGCCGGCGCGCACGCGCTCGGCCGCCTCGACGACGAGCGGATACGAGGCGTACGGATGCGTGAGGCCGTAGAGGCAGGCCGCTCGCGCGCTGCGCGTCACGCAGCTCGAAGCATTCGGCGAGACTCGTCGTCGCCGGCTTGTCGGAGAGCACGTGAAAGCCGTGCTTGAATGCCGCCGTCGCGACCGGGAGGTGGAGGTCGTTCGGCGTGACGATTGCGACGAACTCCATTCGCTCGTCGGCCGGAAGCTTCGCTTCGGTCGCGAACATGGAGTTGAAATCGGCGTAGCACCGCTCGGGGGCCAACCCCAAGCTCGCGCCGCTCCTGCGGCTCCGCTCCGCATCGCTCGCGAACGCGCCGCAGACGAGCGCCATGGCCTGGTCGAGGCCCGCGGCCGCGCGATGCACGGCGCCGATGAACGCGCCTTCGCCGCCGCCGACCATGCCGAATCTGACTTTCCTCACGGCGGGATTCTAGCCTAAGGGCGATTTTTCATGGCCGCTCTCGTTCCGATGCTCGCGGGCATGCAGTACCATCCGCCGATCACGCTGGGGGTTCGGGGATAGTGGCCAACGAGAACTACGACGCGATCGTCGTCGGCTCCGGTATATCCGGCGGCTGGGCGGCGAAAGAGCTCACGGAAAAAGGGCTGACCGTGCTTTTGCTCGAGCGCGGCAAGAACATCGAGCACGCCAAAGACTACGTGAACGCCCACAAAGGGCCGTGGGAGTACCCGCACCGCGGCAACCGCACGTATGCGATGGAGGAGGCGTACGGCGTGCTACGCCGCGACTACCCGCTGAACGAGCGCAACCTCGATTGGTGGGTCAACGAGAAGGAGTCGCCGTACACCGAGGTCAAGCGCTTCGATTGGTATCGCGGCTATCACGTCGGCGGCCGCTCGTTGCTGTGGGGTCGGCAGAGCTACCGCTGGAGCGATTTCGACTTCGAAGCGAACGCGCGCGAAGGCATCGCCGTCGATTGGCCGCTTGCGCTACGCCGAGCTTGCGCCGTGGTACGACTACGTCGAGCGCCACGCCGGGATCGCGGGCTCGATCGAAGCCATGCCGCAATTGCCGGACGGGCAATTCCAACCGGCGATGCCGCTCAATTGCGGCGAGGAGCTCGTCGCGGGTCGCGTGCGCGGGTTGTTCGACGGCCGCCGGCGCATCATCCCCGGCCGCGTCGCGAACTTGACGCAGCCATTACCTGGCCGCTCGCCGTGTCAGTATCGCAACGCGTGCTGGCTCGGCTGCCCCTACGGCGCGTACTTCAGCACGCAGTCGTCGACGCTGCCGGCCGCGATGGCGACGGGAAGGCTGACGCTGAAGCCGTTCTCGATCGCGACCGAGGTGCTCTACGACCGCGACCGGCAGCGCGCGACCGGCGTGCGCGTCATCGATGCGGTGACGAACGAGTCGACGGAGTACACGGCGAAGGTCGTGTTCCTGTGCGCATCGACGTTGAATAGCACGTGGCTCCTGATGCAATCGGCGACCGACGTGTGGCCCGAGGGCTTGGGCTCGAGCTCGGGCGAGCTCGGCCACAACCTGATGGACCATCACTTCCGCGTCGGCGCCGAGGGGTTTCTCGTCGAGGAGCAATTGAACGATCAGTACTACTTCGGCAACCGGCCGACGGGCTTCTACATCCCGCGCTTCCGCAATCTGCTCGGCGACAAGCGCGAGTACCTGCGCGGCTTCGGCTATCAGGGCAGCGCGAGCCGGCAAGGCTGGCAGCGCGCCGTGCGCGAGGCCGGCATCGGCGGCGATTTCAAGGACCGCGCGGCAGAGCCGGGTGCCTGGCAGATCGGCGGCATGGCGTTCGGCGAGATCCTGCCGCGCCACGAGAACAAGGTCACGCTCGACAAGGCCAAGCGCGACAAGTGGGGCATGCCCGTGCTCGCGATCGACTGCGAGACCGGCGAGAACGAGCGGCAGATGCGCGAGGACATGAAGACCGACATGGCCGAGATGCTCGAAGCGGCCGGCGTGCGCAGCGTCACGACCTACGACCGCGGCTACTCGATGGGCATGGGCATTCACGAGATGGGCACCGCGCGCATGGGCAACGACGCGCGCACATCGGTGCTTGAACCGCTGGAACCAAGTCTGGGACGCGCCGAACGTGTTCGTGACCGACGGCTCGAGCATGGTGTCGTCGTCATGCGTGAATCCGTCGCTGACGTACATGGCGCTCACGGCGCGCGCAGTCGACTACGCCGTGGGCGAGCTCTCGCGGCGCAATCTCTGATTTGCCTGAGGGGTAGAGATGGCGGCACTTGCATTCAAAGACGATCTCCTGACGCGGCGCGAAGCGATTCGTCGAGTCAGCGCGCTCCTCGGTGGAGCAGCGCTCGTCGGCCAGAGCGCATGGCTCGCGGGCTGCGCGACGGGGCGAGCGCGCCTCGGGCGCGTTGCTCTCCGAGGCGGACGTTGCGCTGCTCGACGAGGTCGCCGACACGATCCTGCCTGCGACCAAGACGCCGGGCGCGAAGGCCGCCGGTGTCGGCCCGTTCATCGCGACGATGGTCAGGGACACGTACGATCCGGGCGAGCAGCGCGCGTTTCGCGACGGTCTCGAGACGCTCGAGCGCGAGTCGCGGACGCAGAACGGCGGCGGCTTCATGGCGTCGCTCGCCGGCGCAGCGAGTGGCGCTGCTCGAGCGGATCGACCGCGAGACGATCGAGTACATGCGCATGCCGGGTAACGCCGATCGTCCGCACTACTTTCGGATGATCAAAGAGCTGACGCTGCTCGGCTACTTCACGTCGGAGATCGGCTACACGCAGGCCATGCGTTACGTCGAAACGCCGGGACGGTTCGAGCCCTGCATCACGTACACGGCCGGCGACAAGGCGTGGGCTCCGCACGCCTGACGGTACGGCCGAGAACCCCGACCCCTGGCGGCGTGCGAAGACCGCGACTAGCCGCACATGGCGGACCGGTCGTATCGCGAGATTCCTCGATAATCTTCGATAACCCGCGATGACCCCTCGCCCGCACGGGCGCCCACGGCTACGATGCGGGCTTGCCAGGAAATTGGAGCCTTTGGCGTGCGAACACTGTGCTTGGCCGCGCTTTTTTTTGGCCTTTGTGCGCCCGCGCTGGCGCAGGAAGCTGCTTCACTGCCGCCAAGCGCGGAGATCGAGGAGCTCATCGTGTCCGGCCGCCGGCCCGAGAACCTGCGCGTCGAGATCGAGCGCCTCCAAACCCTCGTCTACCAGCGGTTCAACGCTCTGAACAGTGACGATGAGTTCGACATCCACTGCATCGAACGGCCGCCGACGGGCTCGAACATTCCGCAGCGGACGTGCGCGCCGAATTTCGTGGTCCGATCCGAGTCCCGCGCGTCGGAAGACCTGTTGACGGGCTCGCGAGCCGCTGCAACTCCCCGCGATCCCTCAGAGTACAAGATGGACATGGAGCAGAAGAGTCGCGCGCTCGCGGAGGATATGCAGCGCGTCGCCCGCGCGGACGAGCAGTTCCTACGCGCGCTCACCCGCCTCGATGAGCTCACGCGGCAGCAAGAGGCGAGCCGCGGACGCGCGGGTCCATGAACGTCAGGGCCCCGGCATCACCCCGCGATCGCTCGGGTGGCGCTGATGATCGCCGGGCGGCAGCAGCGTGCCGGCGGCACGTGACGCGTTAGCGTCGCACGCCCTTTCGTCGACCGTTCGTACTCAGGAAGCGGCTACGGCACTACCGGCGGCAAGCACGGAACGCCGGGGAGGGCGCCGCCGGC
>CAVQPJ010000005.1:700000-911383 GCA_963714705.1 uncultured Gammaproteobacteria bacterium | reverse complement strand
CTCCCCGCGCTCGGGGACGCCGAGCGCAGCTCCGAGCCGGCGGTAGACTGAGGGAACGTTCTCGAGCGAGCCGTCGAGAATGATTCCGGGGATCCGCGTGCGCTCGCTGATGGCTGCCAGAGCCGCGACGTAGTCGTCGCTCGATCGTTCCGTAGTCGATGTAGACGTCGACGTTGAGTGCGAGCAACTCGGTGTCGTAACGCGCGTCGTCGCGCTCCGGAAGACTCACTATCTGCCGTGCCGTTCGATACTCCGGCGGCATGAGCTCGAGCGCGGCCGGGGATGGCACGTGGTTTCTGCCGGCGAGCTTTTCCGGCACTAACGTGTAGAGCAGCAGCTCCGCGGGAGCGCCCGCGGCGAATACTCGCTCGACTCTTGCCGGAAGGATCACGCTGCGTCCTGCGTCGTCGGTGAAAGCCGTCTGCGCGGCTGCCGCACCGGCGCCGATGCAAAAACACACCGAGAATGCGACGAGACGGCAGACCGTGGCGATCGAAGCTGGGCGCGACTGCACTTCTACATTCCCCAAGTGTGAGTCTAGAATACGGTATATTCCGCCGTATATTGCGGCAAGCCTCCCATAGCACCGGGAAGCGCGAGGAGTGCGAGCATGCGTATACGTGCGAGCTTGTGGGGCTTGCTGGTGGCCCTGCTGGGCGCCGCCGCCGAAGGCGCTGCGGACGAAGTCAAAGTCGCCGTCGCCACGAATTTCGTAGCCGCGATGAACGCGTTGGTCGAGCGTTTCGATCGCGAGCGGTCATACGGTGCTCGTGAGCTCCGGCTCCACGGGCGGGCATTACGCGCAGATCAAGAACGGAGCCCCGTTCGAAGCATTCTTTTCCGCGGACACGGAGCGCCCTCGGCTGCTCGAAGCAGAAGGCGTGACCGTGCCCGGCTCCCGCTTTCTTTACGCAGTTGGTCGAGTCGCGCTCTGGAGTGTCCGCCCGGGCTACGTCGATGCCGACGGCAGAGTCCTGGACACGGGCGATTTCCGCCATCTCGCAATCGCGAACCCCGAGCTCGCGCCGTACGGCGCGGCCGCACGCGACGTGCTCACGGCGCGCGGTCTGTGGGAGCGGCTGCAACCGCGTTTGGTCACGGGTCAAGACATCGGGCAAACGCATAGCTTCGTGCAGACGGGCAACGCGGAGCTCGGCTTCGTGGCATGGGCACAGCTCAAGCGACCGCGCGGCGAGACTGCGGGTTCGTACTGGCTCGTGCCCGAATCACTGCATCGGCCCATAGAGCAGGAGGCCGTGTTGCTGCGCGACGTGCCGGCCGCACGCGCACTGCTGGACTTCGTGAAAGGCCCCGAAGCCCGCGCGATCATTCGCAGCTATGGATATGGACCTTAGGTGACGCGTTCGATGCCAAAAAATCCCACCCCGATCAAGCTCTGGATTCGCCTCACGCTGCCCGGTGTCGGCCAGATCGGTCCGGGCAAGATCGAGCTGCTGCGCAAGATTCGCGAGCACCAGTCGATCTCCGCCGCAGCGCGCGAGATGAAGATGTCGTATCGCCGCGCCTGGCTGCTCGTCGACGATTTGAACACGGCGTTTCGGCGGCCCGTAGTCAAGAAGTGGATGGGCGGCAGCTCGCGGGGCGGGGCTGCGCTCACGCCGACAGGCGAGAAACTCGTCGCAAGCTATGACGCCGTGGTCGTGCGTGCCGACAGCGCGAGTCGCGCGTTGCTCGACGAGCTCGCGGGCATCACCGCTGATTGAGAACGTCTATCAGGCATTTCAGCCTTTTCATTGGACGTTTCCGGCCGCGTTCGCGAGCATCCCACGGTTTTGGTTGGCGAGTTCCCCCATGAAAACACCACGTCCCGCCATCGCGGCACTCGTCATCGCCAGCGGACCGATCGTCGGCGCGGCCGACGCTCAAGAAAAAGTGTTCGAGCTCGGTAAGCTCAACGACGTCATCACGGTCATCGGCGAAGCTTCAGACGCCGACATGACGGACAACACGGTCACCATCGAGGACGTCTGGACGTTCAATCGCAACACGCTCGACGAAGCCATCAAGCTCGTGCCCGGCGTGACGAGCACGCTCGACGGCACTGCTCGGCGCAACGAGCGCGGGATCTACGTCCGCGGCTTTGGCCGCTGGCAGGTCCCGCTGTCGATCGACGGCATTCGCATCTATCTGCCGGCCGATAATCGCCTCGACTTCAACCGCTTTCTCACTCAGGACCTATCGGAGATCGAGGTGCAGAAGGGCTACGTCTCGGTACTCGACGGCCCGGGCGGCATGGGCGGAGCGATCAATCTCATCACGCGGAAGCCGACGGATTCATTCGAAACGGAATTCCGCGCTGGCGCCGGCGAAGGTGTGGAGGACGCCTACCTTCGCATCGGGTCGCTGCATGAGTTGTTCTATGTGCAGGGTAGCGTGAGCTACCTAGAGCGCGAGTATTGGGATCTGTCCGACGACTTCGTGCCCACGTCGATCGAGAACGGCGGGGAGCGCGATGGGTCTGACAACCGCGATTCGCGCGCGAACGTGAAAGTCGGCTTCACACCGAATGACGGAGACGAATACTCGCTGAGCTATACGGCGCAAACGGGCGAAAAGGGTGCGCCGCTTCACGTGTTCAACAATCCGCCGAACCCGCCGAATAGCTATTGGCGCTGGCCGACGTGGGACATCGGCAATCTGTACTGGTTGTCCGTCACGAGTTTCGGCGCCGACGACGACGTTAGGCTGAAGACCACGTTGTTCAACAACACGTACGAGAACTCGCTGTACGCGTACGACGATGCCACATACACGACACAGTCGTTGAACGGGCGGTTCCAAAGCTTCTACGACGACACGGGTTATGGCGGCAGCGTCGAGGTCGAGTTGCCAGTCGGCGAGCGCAATACGTTCGGCGTCGCGTACCACCAGCGGCGCGACGAGCACACGGAGTACAACGACAACCGTCCGACGAATCCCGCGTTTCGCACGATCGAGCCCATTCAGAAGACGCTGGAGGACACCCGGTCGCTGGCCGTGGAGAACACGTTCGCGGCGAGCGCCGATCTCGATCTCGTTGCCGGGGTGAGTTACGACGAGAACGACCTCAAGCTCGCCCAGGAATTCAACGCCACCGTTGGGCTGTTCGAGTATCCAACCGGAGGCAGCGATGCCACCAACGTGCAGGGTGCCGCCTACTGGCGTTATGCCGAGGGGCGTGAGCTGCGCGGCGTCATTTCCTCGCGGACACGTTTCCCGACGATCTTCGAGCGCTTCAGTACGCGCTTCGGCACCGCTCTTCCCAACCCCGATCTCGAGCCCGAGGGCGCCGTCAACTACGAGCTTGGCTGGTCGATGCGGCTAGACAATGGAGCGGATCTGACGGCAGCCGTGTTCTACGCCGACATCGAGGACATGATTCAAACCATCGTCGTGAGCGCCGGTCCGCCCCAGATCACGCAGACGCAAAACGTTGGCGACGGCGAGTTCTACGGCGTCGAGTTCGGCATCAGCGCGCGTCTCGCCGAGCAGTGGAGTGTCGCCGCGAACTACACGCACCTCGAGCGCAAGATCACGGACCCACTGCAGCCCGGCATCGAGGCAACGGGAACTCCGGACGACGCGGCGTTTGTCGCGTTCATTTTCGAGCCGTCGGATAGATGGTCGATCACTCCGAGTGTCGAGCTCGCGAGCGACCGCTGGAGCGAGGTCACGGGCGGCGGTTACGTCCGGATTGGCGATTACACGCTGCTGAACTTGCAAGCTCAGTATCGGGGCGGCGACCTCTGGGAGCTCGCGGTCGGCGGCACGAACCTGACCGACGAGGATTTCCAGCTCGCTCACGGTTACCCGGAGCCCGGTGCCAGCGCGTACGTGCGGTTACGGCTCAATTTTTGATCGAGGCTGTAAAGTGTTATCGAGTAGCGTCACTGCACCAGCGTCTTTGGGACGCGAACGCGCGTGAGGGCATTCCGTGTCCAGATCCAGATCTGGATGACGTTGACGAGCAGGAACACCGACAGCCAGGTCTTGAACAGGAAATCGACGAGGGGCGCGGCAAAGATGTTCCAGCCGAGCAGCGCAGAGATCAGCATTGCGACGAACGCCACCCAGAGCCCGACACGAACGAGCTCCGTCTTCGCGCGCCACTGCTTGCTCACCGTTGCGACCGTGAACAACGCCAGGCGCGTGGCCATCAGCACGATCAAAGGCACGAGCAGCTGAGCGCGAAAGTCGTCGCCGTAACGCAGCCATGACGCGTCTGCATCCGATAGCCGGCTGAGCCACCACTCGGGAGAGACGAACAGAACGGTCAGCGTCGCCGCCAACGGAACGAGCACCTTGGCCGCCGAATACGGATGATCGGACTGCTGAGGCTGCCAGTCTTGTCGCACGGGCAGCCAGAACAGGAAATGGATGAACGGCCGGCGAAAGCTGTTGGGGTCGAGCGGCGCTCGGCGCTGGATCCACGCGCCGATGGCGAACCAGATCACGAGCACTCCGACCCACCAGAACGCGATGAACCCCGACTGCGACCACCATTCGTCGAGCGTCAACGATCCGTCGAACACGTGGCGTAACGTGAATGCCCACTGCGCAGCGACACCGAGCGCGGCAATGCTCACGAAGGCCGGCGCATGCGCGGGCTCGATGAGGGTGAAGCCGCGCTGCCCGCCGTAACGAGCCGCGACGTCCTCGGGTCGCCCGAGCTTCGCCAGGACTTGGAGGGCCATTTCGGCATCGGGTGGTCGCCCGATCTCTCTCGCGACGCTCGTCAGCTCGTCCGTGAGCAGGGCGCGCAACTCGAGCCCGACCTCGTTGCGGGTCTTTCGCGGCAGGCGCCGCGCGACGTCGTCGACGTAACTCTCGATCAATGTCTTTGCGTCCACAGTCGTTCTCCTAGTCCAGTAGCCCGTCCATCGTTCCGACGAGCGCGCGCCAGCTCTCCGACAATTCCTGATAAAGGCGCGTCCCTTTCTTGCTCAGCACGTAATAGCGTCGCGGTGGGCCGTTCTCGATTCGCCAGTCGCTCTCGAGAAGCCCTTGCTCCTCGAGCCGGCGAAGGAGGGGGTACAACGTCCCTTCCTCGATCGGCATTCCTTGTTCGGCCAACGCTTGGCGCAGCGAGTAGCCGTATTGCGTTGTTCGCAGCTGGGAAAGCACAGCGAGGACGAGGACTCCTCGTCGCAGCTCGGTCTCGAGCTTCACAGTGCCGGTGTCTCGTGCTGCTACCATGCGTCAAACTCCACCATGTCGTGCACTGTACATAGT
The DNA here is from genome assembly GCA_963714705.1 of uncultured Gammaproteobacteria bacterium. Taxonomy (GTDB): domain Bacteria; phylum Pseudomonadota; class Gammaproteobacteria; order Steroidobacterales; family Rariloculaceae; genus FEN-1219. The sequence goes on along the minus strand of CAVQPJ010000005.1, from coordinate 906,151 downwards.
GATACACAGTACGTCAAGCCGCGACCGATGAAAGGCCCCACTCCGGCCACTGGCGAGGCGTGCCCCGGAGACCACAAGATGCGGTGCCGTACCGCACACTGCCTATTGCCAAGGAGACGGCGTTGTCGTAGATTCTCCTACACATGTAGGAGATAGCCGTGCCGTTGCCGAAGCTGAGCAAGCTCGAGCTCAAGATCATGGAGGCGCTCTGGACGAAAGGGCCCCTCCGTCGGTCCGCGAGATCCAGGAAAGCTTTCCCGCGAAACGCCGCCCCGCGTACACGACCGTGCAAACGATGGTCTATCGCCTCGAGGCGAAGAACGCGCTCAAGCGCACGAGGAAGATCGGCAACGCGCACATCTTCGAGGCCGTGATCTCGCAGACGGCCGCGCAACGCAGGGTCATCGACGACCTGCTCGGCCTCTTCGGCGGCCGGGCGCAGCCGCTGATGTCGCACCTGATCGAATCGGGCCAGCTCACGCTCGCGGACGTCGAGGAAGCGCGCAAAGCGCTGCGCGAAACCTCGAAGAAGGAGTGATCGCCATGTTGACCGAGATCGTCAATCATCTTTGGCAATCGACGTTGGTAGCGACCGCAATCGCCGCGCTCGCCGCGACGCTGCGCGACGACGGCGCCCACGTCGCGCTATTGGCTCTGGTGGGCGGCCTCGGTGAAGTTCCTCGTGCCGTTCTCGTCTGCTGACGGCGCTTGGCAGCGCGCTCGGCGAGGCCGGCGTGCCGCGGCTCGAGCTCGCAGATTGGCCGGCCACGATCGACGTGCTCGCGCAGCCGATGCCGGAGGCGGCCTCGTGGACGCCGCTCGCGCTCGCGCTGCTCGGCGTCTGGGCGCTCGGGTTCGTGGCAGTCGTCGGCATGTGGGTCGTGCGCGCGCTGAAAGTTCGCGCGCTGCTGCGCGAGTCGGCGCCGTACGCCGCGGCGTTGCCCCGAGTCGCCAGCCGGCCTCGAGGTCCGTACGTCCGAGGGCGCTCGCTCGAGCCCGCGCTCGTCGGGATCGTGCGGCCCGTGCTGCTGCTGCCGCGAGGCATCACCGAGCACCTATCGCAACGCGCAGCTCGACGCCGTGCTCGAGCACGAGCTCGCGCACTGGCGGCGCCGCGACAACCTGACGGCCGCCGTGCACATGCTCGTCGAGGCCGTGTTCTGGTTTCACCCGCTCGTCTGGTGGATCGGCGCGCGGCTCGTCGAGGAGCGCGAGCGCGCGTGCGACGAGGCCGTCGTGCGCGCGGGCCACGATGGGCGCACCTACGCCGAGGGAATTCTGAATGTCTGCGAGCGCTACGTCGCGTCGACGCTCAAGTGCGCCGCGGGAATCAGCGGCGCCGATCTGAAACAACGCGTCGTCGAAATAGCGAGGAACCGAGTCATGAGCGAGCTACCGATGCAGAAGAAGATCTTCCTGGGAACATTTGCGCTCGGCACGTTGCTCGTGCCGATCATTTTCGGCGCGGCGGCGCAGGGCGGCGACGATCCGCCGTCCGATCGTCCGCATCGAGCCGAACTACCCGCCCGAGGCTCTCGCGGCCGGCCGCGAAGGTGAGGTGCAGCTCGAGTTCACGATTGCTGCCAACGGCGCGACGAAGGACATCGTCGTCGTCGATTCCTCGTCGCCGGAGTTCGAGGCCCCGGCCGTCGCGGCACTGATGAAGTGGCGCTACATCCCGACGAACGTCGACTGTGTCGGAACCGTGTGCACGCCGAACGCGAACGCGCCAGCCGTCGAGAGGCCAGGGATACGAACGGAGCTCCGCTTCCAGCTCGCGGACGTGAACCCAGAGGCAGAGGCGGAGTAAGCCGCGTTTCGGTCAGCCCGCGCGCTCCGCGGCGATCCAGTCGTCGACGCTGCGCTCGAGAATCTCCAGCGGCAGCGCGCCGCCGCCGAGCACGGTGTCGTGAAAGTCGCGAATGTCGAAGCGCGTCGCCGAGCGCCGCCTGCGGCTCGCTCGCGCAGCTCGACGATCTTCAGCATGCCGACCTTGTACGCCGTCGCTTGGCCCGGCATGACGATGTAGCGGCGGATCTCCGCGCGCACTTGGCCCTCGGAGGTCGAGCCGTTGGCGAGGAAGTAGTCGACGGCCTGCTGCTCGGTCCAGCCCTTCGAGTGCAAGCCGGTATCGACGACGAGGCGGATCGCGCGCCAGATCTCGCCGCCGAGCCGGCCGAAGTCGGAGTACGGGTCCTGGTAGCCGCCCATCTCCTTCGCGAGCCGCTCGGCGTAGAGGCCCCAGCCTTCGACGTAGGCCGTGTACCGGCTCTGCGTGCGGAACATCGGCACGCCCGAGAGCTCCTGCTGCGATCGAGATCTGCATGTGATGGCCGGGAATGCCTTCGTGATAGGCGACGGTCTCGAGCTCGACCTTCGGCATGGAGTTCATGTCGATCAGATGGACGTAGTAAGTGCCCGGCCGCGAGCCGTCGAGTGTGCCCTGCTGGTAATGCTGCGCCGCGCCCGGCTGCTCGCGGAATGCCTCGACGCGCTTGACGACGAGCCCGGCCTTGGGGAGCAGGCCGAAGAACTCGGGCAGCCGCGCTTCGATGCCGGCGTAGTAAGTCGCGCGACGTCTGTAGGTAGCCTTCGCGGCCGTCGTCGGTGTTCGGGAACAGGAACTGCGGGTTGCCGCGCAGCGAAGCGAAGAACTCCTGCAGCGTGCCGTCGAAGCCGACTTGCCGCTTGATCGCTTCCATCTCGCGCTTGGATGCGCGCGACCTCGGCGAGCCCGAGCTCGTGGATCTCGTCCGCGGTCATGGCCGTCGTCGTGCTCGCGGCGAGACGCTCGGTGTAGATACGCGGGGCCGTCCGGCAGCTTCCAAACACCGGTCGCGATCTCGTCGCTGTTCGCGCGATCCATCTCGGCCCACGCGATCAACGCTTCGTATGCCGGCTTGAACGCTCCCGATCAACGCTGCCGCGGCGGCGGTTCGCAGCTCGTCGGCGCGCGCGATGTCGATCTTGCCTGCCGGACGACTAGCGCCGCGATCTTCGCGTTGACGTCGGTGTAGAGCGGCGAGTCGCCGGCGCCGCCGAAGGGCGCGCCCGTGATCACGCGCACGCGATTGCTGGATGACCGCGTCGTAGGCGAACCGCGGTGCATGCACGCCTTCGTTCGCCGCGAGCTGCGCGCGCTCGAGGGTCTGCCGCAATGCGCGGCCGACCTCGCCGAGGCGAGCGACGTACGCGACGCATGTCGGCTTCCTCGTCGACGCGATGGAAGTTGATCAGTCGCCTGCGGCAAGACGGTGTGCGAGCCCTTGCATCTGATGGAACACGTAACCGCGGCGGCGAAACGGCCGCGCCGCCTCGGCGCGCTCGAGGCCATAGCGCCAGAGGTCGTAGGAGGTCTGCGCTTCGGGCGTCAGGAGCTCGCGCTCGAACTGGCGTTCGAGATCGCGAACCGTGCCGCGCAGCCATTCGAGCTGCGCGTCATCGCTGCTCTCGGAGAAGTCGTCGACGCGATCGTAGTCGTCCTTGCGGCCGAGCTGCGTCTTCAGCAGCGGGCTGAAGTCGAGTCGTTCCTCGTAGCGTGCGTCGAGCCATTCGTTGAGACGCGCGCTTTCGCGTTCCGCTCGTTCCGCTGTAGACGCGGTCGGACCGGCCGGCGCTATCGGCGCCCCGCGGTCACAGGCGGTGGCCGCGATTGCGGCCAGGAGGAATGCGGGCAAGACGCGCATGCGAGCTCCTTCAGTCCGCCGAGGGGCGGGGCGCTGGAAGCTTACTTCAGGCCTACCACACCTTCACTGCAGGCGTGTTGCGGCTGCGCGACCACGCACCGAACCGTTCGGAGCCGCTGCAACCGTACGGGTGGTGACGTTCGTGGGAATTGTGTTAGCGTAGCAGCACTAATTAGATTGGCATCGCGGGCCCGCATGCTGCGAGCCACTCGAGCGCCGAGATATGCGCAACGAGAAGTTGGGTTTAAGACACAACGCGTACCACGCGGCGCATAGCCTCCTTCTCGGTTTACTCGTCTGCTCGTCCGCGGGCGTCCAAGCCGACGAAGTGCTTCTGTTGCAACCCGTCGAGCAGCGGGCGCCGGAGCATGGCGCGATCGAAGCGGGGCTTCGCAACGAGCTCGCGAATTCCGTTATCGGCGAGATTCGGGTCTACACCGAGCTCGCGGATTTCCGCTTTCAACGGCCGCGCGATCGCGAGGCCCTCGCGGACTACTTGCGAGCGAAGTATGGGGACGTCGGCATCGATGCCGTCATCGGGTTGTCCGACGAAGCCGTCGAATTTCTGGCCGAGGAGCGCGACGTCGTCGGCGATGTCCCCCTGGTGTTCGCGGCCCGGGATGGAACTGCCGCGCAGCGGATCCCGAAGTCTTCGGCGGTCGTCGTGCCGCTCGTTCCTTCCAGAACCTTGGATCTCGCGTTACGCCTGCAACCGGAGCTCAGGCACCTCTTCGTCGTGAGCGGTGCGGCCTCGTTCGATGAGTCCGATCTGCTCGAGCTGCGTGCCGCCGCTCGCGCGCATTCCGGCCAGCTCGACGTCGAGTTTCTGTCGGGGTTGTTGACGGACGACCTGCTCGATCGCGTTGCGCGGTTGCCGCCGGGCTCGTTCGTGGTCTACGCCCCTCCGGGTCGGGCACCCGTATCGAATGAGGCGTCCTCATACGAGATGGCGCAGCGGATATCGGATCGCGCCAACGCCCCCGTGTATGCGCTCCATGACGTCTACATCGGCCAGGGTGTCGTCGGCGGATACGTCGCTCGGTCCGAGCGTATCGGCGCAGAAATCGCGAAACAGACTCTGCGCTCGCTGCGCGGCGAGTATGCGAACGCGGTCGGCGCCGTCGGCGGATCGTACATCGTCGACGCGCGAGCGTTGAGCCGCTGGGGGCTCGATGAAGGGCGCTTACCGGCGGACGCGGAGTTGCTGTACGAATCCCCTTCGATCTGGAAGCTCTATCAAGGCTGGATTGTCACACTGTCGGTGTTGGCCGCAGTCCAGTTCGCATTGATCGTGGCTCTCCTGATTCAATCGATCAGTCGGCGCGGAGATAGGCTCGCGTTGGTCGAAACGGCGCACCGATTCCGGCTCGCGCGCACCGCCGGCAAGGTCGGCATCTGGCAATGGGATCTCGAGAAAGATCAGATGATCGTCGAGCCCGAGCTGAAGGAACTGCTCGGCTATGACGTGAGAGATAGCGACGAGCTGGCCCCCGACTCGGACGCGTACGTTCACGAGGAAGACTTGCCCAAGCTGCGAATCGCCGCGCAGGACCATGCACGCGGCGTCACACCGAGCTTCGAGATTCAGCATCGCATGCGGGACAAGAGCGGCAACATTCGCTGGTTTTTGTCTCGCGGCCAAGCGATCGTCGCCCGCAAGCGTCTGATCGGGACCGCGATCGACATCACCGACCGCAAGCGCGACGAAGACGAGAGAGCGCAGACGTTATTGAAGCTGGCGGAACAGCGGAACGAGCTCGCGCACCTCGGCCGCGCTGCGATGGCGGGCGCGTTATCCGGTGCGGTCGCCCACGAGCTGAATCAACCTCTGAGCGCCATGATGAGCAACGCTCGCGCCGCGTTGCAGTTCCTGGCCGGGGGTTCGGTCGATCGCCAGGAAATCAAGGACATCCTCGCCGACATCGAGAGTGACGGGCGGCGGGCCGGCGACGTCATTCGTCACTTGCGCAGCTTGCTGCGCCGCGGCGAAGCGCAGTTCGAGAACGTCAATCTCGATGCGATCATCGACCAAGTGCTGCGGCTCATACATAGCGATCTGGTCAGCCACAACATCAAGGTGCTGCGCGAGCCGATCGCGGATGTGCCGCCGATATCCGCCGACTCCGTGCAGCTCCAGCAAGTCATACTGAATCTGCTGTCGAACGCGTGCGATGCGCTGAAGAGCGTGAACCCGCGCGACCGGCGGATCTCCATCGGAGTCACGGAGCGCGGGCCTGGACGCGTCCGCCTATCCGTGGCAGACAATGGGTGCGGTTTGGCGGACGCCAATCCGGAGCAGATCTTCAAGCCGTTCGTCACGACCAAGCGAAGCGGCCTCGGCCTCGGGCTGTCGATCTCGCGGTCGATCGTCGACGCCCACGGCGGAAGGATCTGGGCCGAGGGCAATCGCGACGCCGGAGCGACGTTTCACGTCGACCTGGCGGCCGTGTCGGCAGCAGAGCGGGTGGCCTAATGACGGCAGACGCCACGGTTTTTGTCATCGACGACGACGCCAGCGTGCTTCGCGCGATCTCACGTTTGCTGCGCTCGGAGTTCGTCGTCGATGCGTACGACTCGCCATGGCCGTTTCTCGAGGCGCTGCGGCCCGACACGCCGGGGTGCATCTTGCTCGATCTGGCGCTTCCCGGGGTTTCCGGCCTCGAGCTCCAAGAGCGGTTGATCGCCTCCGGCTGCTGCCAGCCCATCGTCTTTCTGAGCGGCCACGGGAGCGTACGAACCAGCGTGCAGGCGATGCGGGCAGGCGCGCTCGACTTCATCGAGAAGCCCTGGGAGAACGACACGCTGCTCGAGACGGTGCGGCGTGCGTTGCAGCGCGATCACGAGATGCGGACGCGCCGCAGCACGAGCGACTCCATCGCCCGCCGCGTAGCGTCGCTGACGCCGCGCGAGAGCGAAGTGTTCCGCCACGTGATCGCGGGCCGCCTGAACAAGCAGATCGCGGCAAGGCTCGGCACGGCGGAGAAGACGATCAAGGTCCATCGGGCGCGCGTCATGCACAAGATGTCGGTGCGTTCGGTCGCGGAGCTCACACGCGTCGCCGAGATGGCGGGCGTTCGGCCCGAGCCCTGAGCGCATAGGTACAACCGCCCATAGCCTCGAGCTGTCGGGCGGGTTAAACAGTGCCCATGCGTCGACATCGCGTGGCCGTCATCGATGACGACGAGTCCGTCCGTACGGCACTCGTCCGCCTGTTCCGCTCGGTGGATTTCGAAACGTTCGCGTTCGCCTCGGCTCGCTCTTTCTTGAGTGAATTCCGCGACTTGACGCTCGACTGCGTCGTGCTCGACCTGCAAATGCCGGAGATGACGGGCCTCGATCTGCAGCGCTACCTCAAGATGGTCTACCCCGGCCTGGCCTTGCCCGTCGTGATGATCACGGCCCACGACGAGCCTGGCACGTGCGAGAACTGTCTGGCGGCCGGTGTTGCCGCCTACATGCGCAAGCCCGTCGAGAGCACGATGCTCGTCGAGCAGGTTCGCAAGCTCGTGCGAACGGACCACTGAGCGGGGTCGCGCTTCAGCGCTCGAACCACCACCCGAGCGCCAACAGCGACAGGCCGAGCAGAACCGCGAAGCCCGAAATCAGCGTCATCAAGCCGAGCGCGTCGGCCGGATCGTGGGCGAGGAACGCCCCGAAGCCCGCGGTCGTGACGCCGAGCACGCCGAGCAGCCAGGCCGCCGGGTGCGTGCCGCCGAAGCGAAACGCCAGCAGAACCTGCGCCGCGCCTTTCGTCATGAGCCAAAACGCCATCGTCAGCGTGAGAGCCACGCCGCCCATGTGCGGATAGAAAATCGCGACGGCTCCAGCGCCGATGCTGAGCGAGCCATCGAGAACATGCGGCCAGCGCTGCGGGGACGTGAAAGCCTGGAACAGCGCGACCGCGCCGTCGAGCAGGAACCAGGTGCCGACAAACACGATGAGCACCGCGAGCGACAGCTCCGGCCAACCGAGCGTCGCAAGCCCGAACGCGACGGCAAGTGCGCCTCGCACGAACAGAACCCACCAGGAGTGAGCAAGGAGCGGCGCGAGGTCGTGAACGTGATGAAGCAGCGGGGTCGGTGGATGCATCGCTTCGCCGCGCAGTCGAATGGCTTTCACAATGCCCGGGTTACGACCGTGAGAAACGCGAATACGCCGATGAAGATCGTGATGATCGTGATCGCGTAGATCGGCGTATGCGTCGGGCCGTGGTTGATCCCGGCTATCGCGGCGAACTCGCCATTTCGCAGGTAGGCGATCACCGTGCGGTATTGCCAACCCGAGATGACGAGTGCCGCGACGCCGGCGACGATCAGCAGCAACCCGAAATAGAAAGGGGCCGCCGGCCGGCGCAGCGGCTCCGAGCCCGTGAGCGCGGGGAGCCCGTTGAAGAACTGGACGATCGTGAAGCCGAATCCGATCAAGGTAATTGCCGTTCGGACCCAGGCCATCATCGTGCGCTCGAGGGCCAAGCGGGTCCGGATCCAAGCAAAGTGGGTACCGGCGGTCGCTTTTACGTCGAACCGGTGTTGGCTGATCTCGGTGGCCAAGTCGACCATGGTCGTCGATCGCCTCTTGGCGCTCGGGTAACGGGCTCGACTCTCGATCCGAGGACCAGACGTCGCCATGGGACCTTGGTCGCACGGTTTGACCCATGCGAGCGGCGCAATGCGACGAGCTCGAAGTGGCCCTTGGTCTAATTGCTGCTGCGAAGCCAGGACTCGATGCTGCGGGCCCTGTGAAAGTCCGCGACGTATTTGGGGATTGGCCGCCCGAAACATGGGCGGCCGATGAGCCGGGGAGCGGCGCTCTGACGAGCGCCCCCGGCGAGCTGCGGCTGTTGTGGTTCACCGCGGTCGATGCGGACGGCTGGTTCCGGTTGACGGCCACCGACCTGCACGGCGCAAGCTGGTCGACGTATTGCCGCACGCCGACTCGGAATGTCTGGCTGCCGCTCGAGCGCGCGCTCGGCGAATCCTTGAAGGAGCCTCTCGATCTCGTCGGCGACGTCGACCTGGAACCGAAGTCTCGCCCAAAGCCTGCGGCGTAAATGTAAGCTTGCCCGTCGCGGGCGGGAAAAAGGGCTCGCCCGTCAACTCACGCTCGGCCTCCGGATAGCAAGGTACCCATGAATCGAACGCCAATGTGGTTGACGACGGCGGTGGCGCTGATCAGCAGCGTTGCGGCGCCGTTTGCCGCGCGTGCGCAAGAACAGGCGCCACGCGAGCGCGCCGGCATTCTCTTCGGCACGTTCGTTACGAATCGCGATACGTCGGCGCAGCTGGACTCCGAGAGCGGAGAAGGGTCCGATATCGACCTCGAGGAGGATCTCGGCCTCGAGTCGTCGATGTCCGTCGCGCGCATCGGCGGCTATTATTGGTTCACGCCGCGGCATCGGTTCGATGCTTCGTATTTCGAGCTCAACCGCAGCGTGACGACTCCGATCCAAGAGACGATCGAGTTCGGCGACCGAACGTTCGTCTTCGAGACGGTCGTCGAGACCGAGGCGGATCTAAGAATCTTGAAAGCGGACTACACGTTCGTGCCGCTCATGCGCGAGCGCGGTTTTCTGGGGATCACGGGCGGGCTCTACGCCGCGCAGACGACGCTGTCGCTCAGCGCGCCGGCGTTCGACGCCTCCGAGTCAGGAGACATTACTGCGCCCTTGCCCGTAGTCGGCGTGCGCGGCGACTACGCGATTACCGACCGTTTCACCTTGCGGGGTGCGGCGCAGTTCTTCGCGCTGGAGACCGACGACACGAAAGGGCGGCTGCACGACTTCTACGTCGGCGCCGATTACGGGTTCGGCCAGCGCATGGCCATCGGCCTTGCGTACAACAAGGTCTCGATGAGCCTCCGGGCGGACAAATTCAGGTGGCAGGGCCACCTCGACTGGAGCTACGACGGCCTATTGCTCTACTTCAAGCTCGCGTTCGGCACCTAGAAGGACGCGGTAACCAGCAGGCTCGGCCCTTGATGGAGCGGCTCGATTCGTTCCGCGAGCCCCGGCACACCGGACCTGAGCGCAACGCGATTGAAGACGTAGCCGGCGCCGAGGCTGACGTTGGGGAACGTCCTGTGAAACACCCCGAACGACGCGAACATCTGCCGCCCCGAATAGCCGTCGCCGTCGAGCAGGAGCAGGTGCAGCTTGGCCCTGATGGAGATCCGGCTGTCGAAGTGCGCGGCGGCGTCTACGCCCAACATCGGCAGCGGTTTCGTCGAGCGGCCGGGCAATTGCAGCTCGTCGTCTTCGAGCGAGATGTCGTCGATGTGCAGGCCCGCTTGCACGGACATCGTCTTTTGCCGATCGTCGAGCACGTCGAAGCCGTAGAGCAATTGCAGATTGCGAATACGCAGCTCGCGGTCCGCCCCGCCGGCAGCCGTGCGCGAGTAGGTGGCGTCGAAGCCGCCGAGCACGATGCGGTGGCGCCGCGCGAAACGCACGCCTGCCTCGAAGTAGGCGAGCGAATCGCTCGAGGCGTCCTCGGTGTCCCCCTCGATCTCGGCTAGGGCGAAGTCGAGATTGACGGGAAACGAGACAGCAGCTTCCGGCATGTGAAACGGAGCGCCGTCGTAGGTCACCTGGAGTGTCAGCCTGCTCTGGTCCGCGTCGTCGACGATCGGGCTATCCGAGATCTCCGAGTCGAAGCGCTCGATGCCCAGGGCTCCCGTGAAAATCCAATGACGCGTCATTCGCACGCCCCAAGCGAGGCCGAGCGAGACGCCGCTCGCTGCCTCGCCTTCATAGGCCGGCCGCTCCGGCAGAGCGGCTTCGACAGGGACGCCGTAGTAGTAGTCGACGAACTGGTGCGTATAGCGGCGGAACCCTATCTCCGGGATCAGATAGCCGCGCGGAAAAGCGCGAGGCACCGAGAGCCGAACGACGTGGCTCGCACCTCCATGATTGCGCAGCAGGTCGACGAACGCAGTCCAGTCGACGTGAATCGGCCCGCGCCAGCCCACCGTCGGCCCGACCTCGACGGTCCAAGCGCGGTCCGGCAACCCAGCGAGCAGCTCCGAGTCGTCTGCCTCGAAGCCCAGCGTTTGCAGTCTTGCCAGCGCGCCGATCTCGAAGCCGCTTTTCGGTAGCCAGCGAACGCCGTAAGCGCCGTCTCGCCCGAAGGTGACTTCATCATTGAGCGCGGACGGCACGAGCTTCGTCAGGTAGGGATAGATGGTCTGCGAGTCGCCGGCCCCCACATAGACGTTCTCGGTCGTCGAAACGCCGACCCCGACGGCGTAGTCGTTGATGTCGATGGCTCGCAGGCTCTCGAGCACCCCGGCGCTCGCCGATTCCGCGAGCGCGAGGATGGCCGCAGCGACGACGACGCAGGGTGGAGTGACATCTCACAATCAGCGATCTTATCGGACTGATTGCCAAGTTGCGTTCGTCGCGACTACGCTGAAGCCTTCTACGCGCGAGGGTCCCTCACGTGAAATACCGCAAGAATGCGAGCGTTCGTAGTTGCGCGCCGCGGCACGGGCTCGTTACCGCCGCGTGGTGCCTCGCCGCGCTCGTCGCCTCGACGCCCGCGTTCGCGCATCATGGTTTCGGCCGCTTCGATCGCACGAAGCCCGTCGAGATCGAGGGCGTCATCAAGAGCATCGACTTCGTCAATCCCCATTCGTACCTGAACCTCGACGTGCGTCGGCGCCGACGGCAATGCCCATCGCGATGCGCTGCGAGATGCGCGCGGCCACGCTGCTGCGCCGCTCGGGGTGGTCCGAGGAGATGTTCGTCGCGGGTGCGCAGGCGAACGATCTTCGGCTGTGGCCATCGCGACGATCCCGCCGCGTGCTATCTCGAGGACATCACGATCGGCGACGCGCCGAAGCGCAATCGCAACGATCAGTTCACGACCTCGGCCGTCGATACTATCGAACCGGCCGCGCGCGCCGGCCGTCGGGCGAGCCGAACATCTCGGGCGATTGGGCGCAGGAGCAATACGTCATTGCCGTGCCGCCGAGCGGCGGCGGCAACCTGGTGCCGAAGAGCCTGATCGCGGCCGTCGAATCGGGTCAGCTCGCGATGAGGGACGTGCCGCCGTCGGGATGGGGCCCGCGGCCCGTGACGTACACGGCTCGCGGCAAGGCCGAGGCCGACGCGTTCCAGACGTGGTCGCCGGCCGACAACCCGCGGCTGCGCTGCCGGCCGACGAGCATCATCTTCGACTGGGTGTTCGACGGCGCCGTGAACCGCATCACGCAGGAGCAAGACCGCATCGTCATCAACTACGGGCTCTACAGCTTCGAGCGCGTCGTTCACATGAACATGACGCAGCATCCGGCCAACGTCACGCCGAGCTACGCGGGCCACTCGATCGGCCGCTGGGACGGCGACGTGCTCGTCGTCGACACCGTCGGCTTCGAGCCCGGCGTCCTCGCGGCGCCCGTGAAGCACAGCGACCAGCTGCACGTCGTCGAGCGCTACTCGGTCGACCCGCAGAAGTGGGTGCTGACGCGCGAGTTCGTGGCGACGGATCCCGTCTACTTCACGGATCAGTACAAAGGCTCCGATCAGGTGCTCGTCGCCGACGTGCCGTACGAAGCGCATCCTTGCAACGAGCTGGCGCCGGAGTTTCTGCCGGGCGCCGCGCCGCGTTAGAGCCGCTCGAGTGTCGCGCGTATACGCCGCGGTCAACGCGGCTGAACTGCCGTGACTTCATCGCGCGCTTCCTCGAGCGCCCAGTCGACGAACGCCCGCACGACGGGCCGGCGAAAGTGCGCCTCTGGCGCCACGATGAAGTAGCTCCACGGCGCGCGCCAGCTCTCTTGCGTCACGCGCACGAGCTGGCCGCTCGCGAGCTGCGGCGCGACGTGCGGCCCGCGGCCGAGCGCGACACCGAGCCCGGCGACGGCCGCGCCGATCAGCACGATCGAGTCCGTGAACTGCGTGCCGCGCGCGGCGGCTGCCGGGTCGAGCGCCGCGCGCTCGAACCAGGCGCGCCAGCTCATCCACGGTTGCTCCGGATGCGCGTCGATGTCGTGCAGCAGCGGGTAAGCCGCCAGCGCGGCGAGCGTCTCGGGCGTGCGGCCCCCGCCGAACAGGCGCGGGCTCGCCACAGGAAACAGCTCCTCGCCGCACAGCGGCTCGCCGTGCAGGCCTCGGCTCGGGCTGGGCGCGAAGCGGATCGCGAGATCGAGGTCCTCGCGCTTGAAGTCCGCGAGCAGTCGGCTCGTGCGCAGCACGACGTCGACGCGCGGCGCACGCTCGTGAAAGCGGTGCAGGCGCGGCAGCAGCCAGCCGTTCGCGAACGCAGCCAGCGTCGTCAACGTCAGCACGCCGCCGGCGCGCTGCGCGCGGAGTCGCGCCGTCGACTCGCCGAGCAGATCGAAGCCGGCCGACAGCTCGGGCAGATAGTCGCGGCCTTCCTCGGTCAGCACGAGCCCGCGAGCGAGTCGCTGGAACAGCGTCGTGTCGAGGTAGCGCTCGAGCCGCCGCACTTGCTGGCTCACGGCGGCAGCGCTCACGTGCAGCTCGGCGGCTGCTGCGACGAAGCTGCCGAGCCGTGCCGAGGCTTCGAACGCCCGCAGAGCGTTCAGGGGTGGCAGGCGTCGGGCCATGGCTAAGGATAGCTTAGCCTGAGCCGCAACCGTTCTCGATCGCGCGCCTCTCGGAGCTGGAGCAGACTTAGCTCCGCTGGCTCTTAGAGGACGACCCATGCATCTCTTCGACAATCTGGATTCGGGCAACGGCTACAAGGTCCGCCTGCTGCTCGCGCAGCTCGGGCTGCGCTACGACTGGACCGAACTCGACATCGACGCCGGCGCGACGCGCACGCCGGAGTTCTTGAAGCGCAACCCGAACGGCCGGATACCGACGCTCGAGCTCGACGACGGCACGAATCTCGCTGAGTCGAACGCGATCCTTTGGTATCTCGCCGAAGGCACGGCGTTCGTGCCCGGCGATCGGCTCGGCCGCGCGCAAGCGCTGCAGTGGATGTTCTTCGAGCAGTACAGCCACGAGCCGTTCGTCGCGACGCCGCGCTACATCGTCAAGCACTTGCCGCCGGAGCACGCGCGCCGCGCGGAGCTTGCCCGAGCGGCTCGCGAAAGGCCGCGCCGCGCTCGCGATCATGGACGAGCATCTTGCAGTCGCGGCGTTTCTTCGCCGCCGAGCGCTACACGATCGCGGACATCGCGCTCTACGCCTACACGCACGTCGCGCACGAAGGCGGCCACGATCTCGCGCCGTACGCGGGCGTGCGGTCCTGGATCGCGCGTGTCGCGGCGCAGCCCAAGCACGTCGGCATTTACGCGCGTCCCCGCGCCTGACGGGCGCGCGTACGTACTAGACTAGGGGCATGGCCGGCCCCGCCGAAGCTTCCGCGCGCCGTTGGCTGTTCGACGCGGCTCGCCCCGCGCCGCCCTCCGTCAGCGCCGCGATCGCGGAGCGCTATCTCGCCGATGAGGCGGAAGCGCTCGCGGAGCTCGTCGGCCGCGCCTCACTGCCGCCGGCGCGGTCCGCACTCGTCAGGGACCAGGCCGCAGCCCTCGTCGCGGCGATCCGCGGCCGTCAGCGAGAGGCCGGCGGCGTCGACGCGCTGCTGCGCGCGTACGACTTGTCGTCCGGCGAAGGCATCGTGCTGATGTGCCTCGCCGAAGCGTTGCTGCGCATTCCCGATGCCGACACGGCGGACCGGCTCATCGCGGACAAGCTCGGTTCCGCGGATTGGCACGCGCACCTGGGAAAGAGCGAGTCCCTGTTCGTCAACGCTTCGACGTGGGCGCTGCTCTTGACGGGGCGCATCGTGCGTCCGGCCGAGCTGGACGAAGCCCCCGACGTCGTTTTTCGCGCGGCTCGTCGAGCGCATCGGCGAGCCCGTCGTGCGCGCCGCGTTGCGCCAGGCGATGCGGATTCTCGGGTCTCAGTTCGTCATGGGCGAGACGATCGAGAGCGCGCTGCGCCGCGCGTCCGAGTCACCGGAGTTCAACTATTCGTTCGACATGCTCGGCGAGGCGGCGCTGACGGCCGCGGACGCGCAGCGCTATTTCGCCGCGTACGCCGCGGCAATCGACGCCGTCGGACGCGGCGCGGCGCACGCGGGCGAAGCGCGAGATGCGCCGAGCGTCTCGGTGAAGCTGTCCGCGCTTTGCCCGCGCTTCGAGGTACGCGCAAAACGCGCGCGCCGTGCGCGAGCTCACGAGCAAGCTCGCCGAGCTCGCGCTCGCCGCGCAAGGCGCCGGCGTCGCGTTGACGGTCGATGCCGAGGAGGCGGACCGCCTCGAGCTGTCGCTCGCGATCTTCGCGGAGGTATTTCGCGACGCGACGCTGAAGCGCTACGCGGGTCTCGGGTTGGCGGTGCAGGCGTATCAGAAGCGCGCGCCACGTGTGCTCGAGTGGCTCGCGGCGCTCGCGCGCGGCGAAGGCCGCATGGTCCCGGTGCGGCTCGTCAAAGGCGCCTACTGGGACAGCGAGATCAAGCGCGCGCAGGAGCTCGGCCTCGACGACTACCCGGTGTTCACGCGCAAGTGCAACACCGACGTCTCGTATCTCGCGTGCGCGAAGGTAGCGCTGACGCAGCACGATTCGCTGTATCCGCAGTTCGCGACGCACAACGCGCACACGGTTGCGTGGCTGCTCGAGGTCGGCGCCGGCAGGCCGTTCGAGCTCCAGCGCCTGCACGGCATGGGCGAGGAGCTCTACGGCGAGCTCCTCGCGCGGCCCGGGTTCGCGCACCGGTGCCGCGTCTACGCTCCCGTCGGCAGTCACGAGCACCTGCTTCCGTACCTCGTCCGGCGCCTGCTCGAGAACGGCGCGAACACGTCGTTCGTGAACCGGCTCGTGCAGGCCGAGGCCGGGATCGACGAGATCGTCGCGGATCCCGTCGCGGCCGCACGCGGCCTGGGTGCCGCAGCGCGGCACCCGCGCATTGCGTTGCCGCGGGACTTGTTCGCGCCCGCGCGGCAGAATTCGCGCGGCATCAACCTCGCGTCGGGCCGCGAGCTCGATGCGCTCGCCGCGGCGCTCGGCGCAACGCAAGTCGGCCGCTGGCGCGCGCGGCCGCGCATCGAGGGCGAGGATGTGAGAGGCGTCGCGCAGGAATGCCGCGATCCCGCCGACCAGCGGCGCATCGTCGGCGTCGCCGAATTCGCCGACGCCGGCACGGCGCGGCGCGCGCTCGACGTCGCGAGCGCGTTCGCGCCGCGCTGGAACGAGACGCCGGCGGCGCAGCGCGCGGCCGTGCTCAAGCGCGCGGCCGCGCTCGTCGAGGCCGACTACGCGGAGCTCGTCGCGCGCTGCGTCGCCGAGACGGGCAAGACCGTGCCCGACAGCCTCGCCGAGGTCCGCGAGGCCGTCGATCTCTTGCGCTACTACGCCGCCGAGTGCGAGCGCTTGCTCTCGGCGCCCAAGCGTCTGCCGGGCCCGACCGGCGAGCGCAACGAGCTCGAGCTGCTCGGCCGCGGCGTGTTCCTCTGCGTGAGCCCGTGGAACTTCCCGCTCGCGATCTTCACGGGGCAGGTGGCCGCTGCGCTCGCGGCGGGCAACACGGTGATCGCGAAGCCGGCCGAGCAGGGCACGCTCGTCGCGGCACGCGCCGTCGCTCTGCTCGAGCAGGCGGGCATCCCGGCCGGCGCACTGCAGTTCCTGCCCGGCGACGGCCGTGCGCTCGGCGAGGCGCTGCTCGGCGATGCGCGCGTCGCGGGCGTCGCGTTCACGGGCTCCGTCGAGACGGCACGCGCGATCAACTCGGCGCTCGCGGCCCGTGAGGGCGCGCTCGCGACGCTGATCGCCGAGACGGGCGGCGTCAACGCCATGATCGTCGACAGCTCGGCGCTGCCGGAGCAGGTCGTGCGCGACGCGGTGACGTCGGCGTTCAACAGCGCGGGCCAGCGCTGCTCGGCGCTGCGCTTGCTGTGCCTGCCCGAGAACACGGCCGACGAGATCCTACGAATGCTGTGCGGCGCGATCGACGAGCTCGTCGTCGGCGATCCGCAGCTCCTCGCGACGGACGTGGGGCCCGTCATCGACGCGGACGCGCACCGTACGCTGACGCGCTACATCGGCGAGCACGAGCGTTCCGTGCTGCATCGGTACGAGCTCGGGGCCGCGCACGAGCACGGGCTCTTCGTCGCGCCGACGGTCATCGAGCTGCCGCGCCCTGCCGCGCTCGACGCGCGAGGTCTTCGGGCCCGTGCTGCACGTCGTGCGCTACGACCCCAAGCGGCTCGACGCGCTCGTCGACGAGATCAACGGGCTCGGCTACGGGCTCACGCTCGGCGTCCACACGCGCATCGATTCGACGGCGAGGGCGATCGCGCAGCGGGCCCGCGTCGGCAACGTCTACGTGAACCGCAACATGATCGGCGCGGTCGTCGGCGTGCAGCCGTTCGGCGGCATGGGGCTGTCGGGCACGGGGCCGAAGGCCGGCGGGCCGCACTACCTGCCGCGGTTCGCCACGGAGCGCACGGTCACGACGAACACGGCCGCCGTCGGCGGCAACGCGACGCTGCTGTCGCTAGACGCCGGCCCGGGGTCCTAACGGCCAGGTTCGGGGCACGCGGTGTTCTGGGGTGCTCCGAAACGGTGCAGTCTCGCGTGGTTTACTACGCAGACCCCGCGAATTTGCTCGCACTCCGACTTGGCACGCACCTTGCTATGTACTCAGTGGGCAGGGTCGGTCGCGGTGTCACTTGAATCGCATCCCCCCCAACGATTTCACTGCGCCGCGGCCGCTTCTGCCCCCACCTCTCCCTCCCTCCTTGTCGGCGCCCCGTACGGCTCAGTAGCCGGCAGCGTGCCCGTCCTTGCGCGATTCGGATGCGCCGAGGTACAGGCCGCGCCGCAAGTCGCGCCGGATCGCCTGATAGCCGCCGAACGCCGCGCGGCCGCCCATCGACTCGATGCGATGGCCGCGCCGGCTCAAGCCGGCGAGCGCCGCGGCGTCGAAGCCCGGCTCGAGGTGCACCGTGCCGCCGCCCGCAAGCGCCGGCGCGCCCGTCGGTTCCGTCGAGCCCTCGTGGCGCACGCGCGGCGCGTCGCCGGCGGCCTGCAAGCTCATACCGAAGTCGAGCATGTTCGTCAGCACCTGCACTTGGCCTTGCGGCTGCATCGCCGCGCCCATGACGCCGAACGCCAGCAGCGCTTCGCCTTCGCGCATTGCAAAAGCCGGAATGATGGTATGGAACGGCCGCTTGCCGGGCGCGTAAGCGTTTGCGTGGCTGGCATCGAGGGCGAACTGCGAGCCGCGGTTCTGGAGGCCGAAGCCGAACGGCGCGACGGTAACGCCGGAGCCGAAGCCCATGTAGTTGCTCTGGATCAGCGACACCATGTTGCCGTCGGCGTCCGCTGTCGCGAGATAAACGGTGTCGCCGGCGCCGGCCGCCGCGTCGCCGTGCGCGGGCGCGGGCGCCGCCCGCTCGATATCGATGAGCTCGCGGCGCGCAGCTGCGTAGTCCTTCGATACGAGCCGTTCCACGGGCACGGCCGCGAACTTGGGGTCGGCATAGAAGCGGGCGCGATCCTCGAACGCGAGTTTCTTCGCTTCGATGAGCAGATGCAGATGCTCGGCGCTGCCCCACTCGAGCGAGCGCAGATCGAAGCCCTCGAGGATGTTCAGCATCTGCAAGACGGCGATGCCCTGGCCGTTCGGCGGCAGCTCGAACACGCTCCAGCCGCGATACGTCGTCGAGACCGGCTCGACCCATTCGCAGCGGTGTGCGCGCAGATCCTCGCGGCCGAGATGACCGCCGTTGCCGCGCACGCACTGCTCGATCGCGGCCGCGATCGCGCCGTCGTAAAAACCCGCGCGGCCTTCGTCGGCGATGAGCTCGTAGGCGCGTGCTAGCCTTTCGTTCGCGAACGGCTCGCCGACGGCCGGGGCGCGACCGCCCGGCATGAAGACCTCGGCGAATCCGGGATAGCCATGAAGCTCGCGGGCGCCGGTTGCCCAGGAGGCGGCGATGACCTCGGTTACGCGGAAGCCTGTGCGCGCGTGCTCGATCGACGGCGCGAGCAAGTCCTCGAGCGGCAAGCGCCCGAAGCGTGCATGCAGCTCGCACCAGCCGTCGACGGCGCCCGGCACGCTGACGGCCAGCGCGCCGCGCTCGGGGATCAGCGCGAAACTCGAGCTCGAGCAACCGTTCGAGCGACAGCGACAGCGGCGAGCGGCCGCTCGCGTTCAAGCCGTGCAGCCGCCTGCTCGCGGCGTCCCAGACGATCGCGAACAGGTCGCCGCCGATGCCGCAGCTCGTCGGCTCCGTGAGCCCGAGCGCCGCGTTCGCAGCGATCGCGGCATCGACGGCGCTGCCGCCGCGGCGCAGCGTCGCGACGCCGATCTCGGTGGCGAGCGGCTGGCTCGTCGCGACCATGCCGTGGCGGGCCATGACGACGGAGCGGGTCGCAAAGCGATCGGGTCGGTCCACGCGGCATTCTAGTGCCATGGCCCTGCAGCCGGCGCGCGGTTCAAATGACCAAAACCGCGTGCCACACTCGAGCTATGAGCGATAGCGGCGACGTCATTGCCGAGACCGAGCGTTTCAGCGCGCCGAATTACTCGCCGCTGCCGGTCGTCCTCAGCCGTGGCGAAGGCGTTTGGGTTTGGGACGTGGACGGGCGCCGCTACCTCGACTGCATCAGCGCCTACTCGTCGCTGAATCACGGCCATCGCCATCCGCGCATCGTCGCGGCGCTCATCGAGCAAGCGGGGCGTCTCACGTTGACGTCGCGCGCCGTGCACAACGATCAGATGGGCGCGTTTCTCCGCGAGCTCTGCGCGCTCGCCGGTCTAGAGATGGCGCTGCCGATGAATACCGGCGCCGAGGCCGTCGAGACGGCCATCAAGCTCGCGCGCAAGTGGGGCTATCGCGCGAAGGGCGTAGCGCAGGACCGCGCGGAAATCGTGGTCTGCCGCAACAATTTTCACGGGCGTACGACGACGATCGTCGGGTTCTCGTCCGAGGCGCAGTATCGCGAGGACTTCGGCCCGTTCACGCCGGGTTTCGAGCTCATCGACTTCGGCGATCTCGAGGCGCTGCGCGCGGCGATTACGCCCGATACGGTGGCGTTTCTCGTTGAGCCCATACAGGCCGAGGCCGGCATCATCGTGCCGCCGCGCGGCTATCTCTCCGCCGCGCGAGCGTTGTGCCGCGAGCGCAACGTGCTGTTCGTGCTCGACGAGATTCAGACGGGCTTGGGCCGCACGGGCAAGATGTTCGCGCACGATCACGAGCCGGGCGCCGATCCCGATCTGCTCGTGCTCGGGAAGGCGCTCGGCGGAGGGGTCTACCCCGTGTCGGCCGTGCTCGCGAGCCGAGCGATCATGCAGCAGCTCCGCCCCGGCGATCACGGCAGCACGTTCGGCGGCAACCCGCTTGCCGCCGCCGTCGGGCGCGCGGCGCTGCGCGTGCTCGTCCACGAGAGGCTCGCCGAGCGCGCGGCCGCGCAGGGCGAGTATCTCGGTGAGAAGCTGCGCGCGCTGCGCGCGCCGTGCATCGCGGGCATCCGCGGCCTCGGCTTGCTCGTCGGCATCGAGATTGCGGCGGCTGCCGGCACGGCGCGCTCGTATTGCGAGCGCCTGCTCGAGCGCGGCGTGCTCGCGAAGGACACGCACGCGCAAGTCATACGGCTCGCGCCGCCGCTCGTCGTCGAGCGCGCCGAGCTCGACTGGCTCGTCGCGCAGCTCGAGGCCGTGCTTCGCTGACGTCGGCCGGGTATCCTGAAGTCGAGCGGAGGGCAACATGGCTCAAACTGAAACGGCGATTCTGGCGGGCGGCTGCTTCTGGGGCATGCAGGAGCTGATCCGCAAGCTACCCGGCATCGTTTCCACGCGCGTCGGCTACAGCGGCGGCGACGTGCCGCATGCGACGTATCGCAATCACGGCACGCATGCCGAGGCGATCGAGGTCGTCTTCGATCCGAATCGGCTGTCCTATCGCGACCTGCTCGAGCTCTTTTTCCAGATCCACGATCCGACGACGAAGAACCGCCAAGGCAACGACGTCGGAACGTCGTATCGCTCGGGCATCTACTATCTGTCCAACGCGCAGCGCGACGTCGCGGAAGAGACGATCGGCGACGTCGAGGCGTCGAAGCTCTGGCCCGGGCGCGTCGTCACCGAGGTCAAGCCCGCCGGGCCGTTCTGGGAGGCCGAGCCGGAGCATCAGGACTATCTGCTGCACAACCCTGGCGGCTACACGTGCCACTTCCCTCGGCCGAGCTGGAAGCTGCCGCGGCGTGCGGCGGCGCGGACGGGGTAGCGGATGAGCGCCGTACGAGAGCCGTCGCCCGGCGAGCTGCGCTGGAAGCACGTCGTCGAGCTCGGGCGTTCGGGCAACGAGTCGCCGCCGCGGCGCGTCGAGAAGAGCGACGCCGAATGGCGGGCTCAGCTCTCGCCGGAGGAATATCAGGTCGCGCGCGGGAAGGGCACGGAACGGCCGTTCAGCTCGCAGATGTGCGCGCTGTTCACTCCGGGCCGCTACGACTGCGTCTGCTGCGGCACGCCGCTATTCGACTCGACGAGCAAGTTCGACAGCGGCACGGGCTGGCCGAGCTTCACACAGCCGCTCGAGCGAGGCGTCGTCGGTTACCACCTCGACGTCAGCCACGGCATGCAACGCGTCGAGACGACCTGCAACGTCTGCGACGCCCATCTGGGACACGTGTTCCCCGACGGCCCGCCACCGAGCGGCCTCCGGTTCTGCATCAACGCCGTGTCGCTGCGAAAGGCAAAGGCGCCGGAGTAGCTGCGCCTACCGAGGCCCCGAACTGTGAAGGCAATCGCGGACCTGCGACGGCCGATGCGGGAGTCTGACCGGCGTCGCCTCTCGAGAGGACGCCGCTCATGCGCTTTCGCCCATCCGTCGCTGCCAATAGCTCCTGGCTCGCTGTGGTCTGGTTGTGCGCCGGCCCCGCGACGGCGGCGCCGTTGGCGCCGGCATGGACGCGCGACTTCGCAGCGCCGATTCAGTGGCAACGTGTTACGGCGTTCGGCCAGCTGCTCGTCAGCACGACGGCCGGCCTGCACGCCGTCGACCCGGCTACGGGCACCGTGGTTTGGTCGCACGCCGACCTCGCACGCCTCCCCGCGGAGGGATTCGAGGAGATCGCGGGCTCCCCGCTCGTTCTGATCAGCGACGGCGCTCCGGTTCCGCAGATTCCGCGCACCGTCGTTCTCAACGTCTTCAATGGGGAGCTCGTATTCGATTCGCGTGCCGCGGGCTTGGGCCAGATCTCCGCACCGCGAGTGCTGCCGCGTGCCGGCGGAGTGTTGATCGCGGGCTTCGAGACGAACAACCCGCAGCCGACCCTGTTCGCGTACTCGATCGACGACGGCCATCTCCTCTGGAAGTCCGATGTGCTCAATGCCGCGATGAATCCCGGCGGCAATCGGCTCGTGGGCCTGCTGATGTCTGCGGCGCTGGCCATGGTCAGGCTCGATCCCGTGCAGAGCGCGCCGCTCGAGCTCGGCGACGGGTCGTTCCTGCTCGGCGCCATGGGACACGTCATGCGCCTCGACGCGGCCACCGGGAACGTGCTCTGGAAGACGCCGTTCGCGGGCGGCACCTTCGAGTTCCGCCAGGCCGATGCAAGGCCCGGCGTCGTCTACGTCGGGGCCGAAGAGGTCGAGCAGACCATGGCCGCCGATCAGACGACGCAACAGCGTACGCAGACGCATTACCAAGCCTTCAAGCTCGACGACGGCACGGAGGTCTGGCAACGCGCCGTGCGCTTTCAGCGGCCGATGAACCATTCGATCATTCCACTCGAGCGCGGTCTCATCGTCAGCGACGGCGACAGCGACAAAGGCAAGCTACTCCTGCTCGACTACGACACCGGCGAATCGGTCTGGGGCAACAAGGGCCGCGGCATCGAGATCGCGGGTCAAGTGCTCGATCATTCGTTCGCGGGCACGGATCTCGTGCTGACGAGCGGCTACGACAGCATCTGGACGAACAAGGACACGGCGTATCTTCTCTACGTCCTCGACACGACGACGGGCGCCTTCAAGTTCGAAAAGCCGTTCGAGGTCAAGGGCCGCATGCTCGGCACCGAGCTCAAGCCGCAGGGATTGATCTACGTGACGACGCACGAGATCAACATTTTCGATCCCGTTACAGGTGGCTTGCGCAACGCGCCCGTGTTGCGGGGCCGGGAGCCGCTCGTGACCGTCCGCGACGGCGCCGTCGTCTACGCGTTCAACTCGAGTGATGGTTTCCTGTATCGCTTCGACCGCGAGACGGGCGCCGTAGCGAAACTTTCGCAGGCACCGCTCGAGCTCATCGACGACGACCGGGCACGAGCGCTCGAGCTCGTCGACGACACGCTCGTGCTGACGGGCCAGCAGACCGTCGCCGGTTTCGGGCTCGACGGGGCGTTGCGCTTCAACGAGCATTATCGCGCGCCGCGTAACCCCGCGTGGATGCGCGGGCTGGCGTGGGCAGAAGGCGTGCATGCCGGCATGGCGTCCGTCTCGGCCGGCCTGTATGGGGCCGCGTTCGCAAGCATGGCCGGCGACGCGGCCGAGGGCACCGCGAGCCGAGAGGTCGCGACGCAGCTCTCGCAGGGATTCGGAGATTTGTCCGACGGCTATCGGGGCCTCGCCGGTGACTACGTGAGGTTCGCCCGCCGCCGCTACGAGGCCTCGGCGGAGTCGCGCGACTTCTTGTTCATGATGGTGCAGCACGAAGACCGGCGCGTGACGCTCGCGCAGATCGGTAAGCGCGACGGGAAGGTCTTGGCCGAGATCGATCTCGGTCGCGATAAGGAGCCCGTTTACCAAGTCGACGACATCAGCAGCCAGGTGTTCTACAACCCCAGGGACTCCGTCGTCGCGGGCTATCGGTTCTCGCCGGAGCGTGTCGAGGTCGCGCTCCAGTAGGGCAGTGCCGCGCAGCGACATGCCCTAAGATGCGCCCATGCGCTCGGCCTTTCTCGTCGTTGCAATTGTCGCGGTGGCGCTCGGCGAGGCGGCCGGCGAGGAGCCGCGCGAGCTCATCGATGAAGCCATCCGGTCGCACGCCGGCCTGACGGGCTCGTTGGTCCTCGAGCGCGGCGAGCAAGCGCTGCTCGCGCGGGCCTGGCTCGTCGACAACGCGCGCGAAAGCATCGAGGTGCAGTACTTCATCTGGAGCACCGACAACATCGGCATCCTGGCGTCGGAGGCGTTACTGCGTGCCGCGCAACGCGGCGTCGGCGTACGCGTGCTCGTGGACGATCTGTTGATCGACGCTCCGGACGAGTCACTGCTCGCGCTGGCCGCGCATCCGAACATCGACATACGCATCTACAACCCTCTTCACTCGGTCGGGGTTGCTTGGTACAGCCGATTGTGGAGCGCCATCACGGATTTTCGCGGCAGCAACCAACGGATGCACGACAAGGTGCTGATCGTCGACGGTGAGCTCGCGATCACGGGCGGGCGCAACATGGCCGACGAGTACTTCGATTACGACCAGGCCTACAACTTCCGCGATCGCGATGCGCTCGTGATGGGCGCAGTCGTGCAGCCGATGCACTTGAGCTTCGAGCGGTTCTGGGCCAGCGATCTCGCCGTACCCGTCGAACGCCTGCTCGACGGCGATGGCGATGCGCCCGACGCAGCCGGCGCGGATGTCGAAGCGACGTACCGCGAGCTCGCGGCCTACGCGGCCGATACCGGCAACTTCGCGCCCGAAGTGCGAGCGGTGCTGGCCGCAGTGCCCGACGACTTCTCTCGTCTCGCGGCGGAGATCTCTTGGGGCCGCGTCGATTTCGTGAGCGACCTGCCCGGCAAGAACTCCGGCGCGGACGGCCTTCGTGGCGGGGGGCTGAGCTCCGCGGCGCTCGCGGCGCTGCTCACGACGGCCCAGAGCGAAGTGGTGATTCAGTCCCCGTATCTGGTCGCCTCGGAGCCGGCGTTCGCGCTGTTTCGCGAGCTCAAGGCGCGCGGCGTGAGAATTCGCATCAGCACGAACTCGTTGGCATCGACCGACAACCTGAAGGCGTTCAGCGGCTATCTCGATCAGCGCGAGGAGCTGCTCGAAGCGGGCGTCGAGGTGTTCGAGTACCGGCCGGATCCGGAGATTCAGCAATCGATCATGGGCCGCTATGCGGCGCTGCGCGCCGAGGCGCCCGTGTTCGCGGTGCACGCGAAGACTCTCGTCGTCGACGCCCAAGTCGCTTTTGTAGGCACCTACAACCTCGATCCGCGCTCCGAGAACCTGAACACCGAGATCGGCGTCGTGATTCACGACGCGGAGCAAGCCGCGGCTGTGGCCGACGCCATCGTTACGGACATGCTCCCCGGCAACAGCTGGAGCGCGGCGAGCGACGACCCTGACCGCTACGCTTCAACGGCGAAGCGCGTCCGCGCGTGGTTGTGGTCGTGGCTGCCGATCGACCCGGTGCTCTAGACGCTGTCGCTAGAGCGCCGGCGTATCGTTTTCGAGCATCGCGCGGCGCACGAACGGAATCGGCGGGCCGCCGTAGCGGAGGAAGGCGTCGTGAAAGTCCTTCCAAGCGGCGCGCCCACCGCGGCCCGCGGTCCAGTCATCGCGCAGCTTGCGGATCATGAGCTTGCCGAGCGTGTAGTTCAGATACGCGGGATCGTAGGTGCCGCGCGCGGATTGCTGGCGCGCCGTGCCTTCGTCCTGGTAGCACTCGTTGCGGAACAGCGCGCGCGACTGCTCTTGCGTCATGCCGCGCGCGTGCAGGCCGATCGCGGACAGATACCGGCAGTTGCGCAACAACGCGTTCGAGAGCTGCCCGATGCGCGTCTCGGCACTGCCGCCGTCAAGTCCTGCTTCGACGACGAGCTCCTCGGTGTAGTGCGCCCAGCCTTCCGCGAACGCGTAGCCGACGAACAGGCGGCCGAACAGCGACGGCGCGCGATTCGCATGCAAGTAGTTCAGGAAGTGGCCCGGCCAGACCTCGTGAACGGACGTGTACAGCAGGTTCTTGATGCCGGGGATGTACGCGGCTTGCTCCTCGGGCGTCCAGCTCGGGTCCGGCGGCGCGATGTAGTAGACGGACGGCATGCCGGTCTCGTACGGCCCAGGGATTTCGATGTAGGCCGTGTTCTGCCGGTTGTACGGCGGCGCCTCCTCGACGAGGGCTTCCTCGGTGCCGGGAATCGAGACGAGGTCCGTGTCCACGAGGAATTGCTTCAGCGCAGGCAACTGAGCGCGCGCCTCGGCGACGGGGCCGAGCGGGGATTTCGCGCCGTCCATTCGCGCCATGCATTCGCCGAGCGCCGCGCCCGGCGCGAACTCGGCACACGCGGTCTCGAGCGCCTTTCGATTGCGCTCGAGATCCGCGCGGCCTATCGCTTCGAGCTCGTCGAGCGAGACCGTCACGGCCTCGGTCGCTTCGAGCATGCGGGCGAAGCGCTCGGCACCGAGCGCGAAGTCCTGTGTCGCCGTCGCGCGCTGCGCCTCGAGCCACGCCGCGGTTTCGGTCATCGCCGCCGCGGCCGTCTCGGCGGCAGCGGCCAGTTCCGCTTGCAAGGCCGCGTCGTCGACGGCCGCGAACGCACCCGTGGCGTCGCCGCGGTAGTAGTCCGCGAAGCCATTGAAGCCCGCGATGCCGTACTCGACGAACGAGAGCGGCATCGGCACCTCGAGGTTCGCGCGGATCTGCGCGGCGGCCGTTGGAACTGCGCGCAAATACGCGATGAACGCGCGCATGCGCGTCGCCGCATCGGCGTACGGCCTGGCGATGTAGAAGTTCGGGTCGAGACCGTTGTCGAAATACCAGGTCAGGTTCTGGTGGGGCTGATCGGCATCCTCGAGCCAGAACAACTCGTGGCGCGCGACGTGAGCGAGGTAGTTGCGCTCGAAGGCTTGCGCTTCGGAAAGCTGCGCGGCGTCGAAAGCGGCGGTGCCCTCAATCGCCGCCCGCAAGAGCTCGATCTGGCGCGCGAAGCTCTCGTCGCTCCAGTCGCCGATCTGGCCGTCGAACTCGTGCCGGCCCTGGTCGATGGCGAAGCTCGGATTCAGCTCGAAGTAGCCCTCGATGAACGCGTCGCGGAACGCATCCCAAGCCGGGTTTGGAGGCGTCGTGGCAGCAGGCGCGGGTGCGGGCGGGTCGCCGGGCGCTTGGCAGGCGAGCAGCAGCAGTGCGAGGACACCGCAAACGGCGGATCTCATGGTGCGATCACAGCACGAGCCGGCGTTTGCGTAAACTGCTCACCGATGGCCGTATCGCCTCCCGCCGTACCGTCGCTGAGCCGCACCTTACGGTCGCGCCACGTCGCGTTGATCTCGATCGGCGGCATCATCGGCGCGGGGCTCTTCGTCGGCAGCAGCGCGAACATCGCGACGGTCGGGCCGGCCGTCCTAGTGAGCTATGCGATCGCCGGGGCGCTGATGTTCCTCGTGATGCGCATGCTGGCCGAAATGGCGGCGGCCGACCCGCACGCGCTTTCGTTCGCAGACCATGCGCGCGCCGGTCTCGGCGCTTGGGCCGGGTTCGTCTGCGGTTGGCTCTACTGGTACTTCTGGGTCGTCGTCGTCGGCATCGAGGCGATCGCGGGCGCCGCGATCCTGCAAACCTGGATCCCGCTGCCCGTTTGGCAGATCGGCCTCGTCCTCATGGTGCTGCTCACGGCGACGAACCTGCTCTCGACGCGCTCGTACGGCGAGTTCGAGTTTTGGTTCGCGTCGATCAAGGTCGCGGCCATCGTGGCTTTCATCGTCGTCACCGGCAGCTACGCGCTCGGCTTGACGTCACCGGCCGGCTCCACGCTCGGCAACCTGGTCGCCCACGGAGGCTTCGCGCCGTTCGGCGCCGCCGCAGTGCTCGCCGGAGTCACGGGCATCGTATTCTCGATGACGGGCGCCGAGATCGTCACCGTCGTCGCCGCCGAGTCCTCGGAGCCGTCGCGGGCGATTGCGGCGATGACGACGTCGTTGATCGCGCGGATCCTGCTGTTCTACGTCGGCTCGGTGTTCTGCATCCTCGCCGTCGTGCCGTGGAACGAGATCGTGCCGGGCTCCTCGCCGTTCGCATTGGCGCTCGAACGCATCGGGATTCCGTTCGCGGCGACGACCATGAATCTGATCGTGCTCGTAGCAGTGCTGTCCTGCCTGAACTCGGGGCTCTATATCACGTCGCGCATGCTATTCGGCCTCGCCGCGCAGGGCGATGCGCCGCGCTCGCTCGTCGCGCTCGACGCGCGCCGTGTGCCGACGCGCGCGATCCTGATCGGCACGGTGTTCGGCTATCTGGCGGTGCTCGCATCCGTCGTGTCGCCGCAGCGGCTGTTCACGTTCCTCGTGAACGCGTCGGGCGCGATCATGCTCGTCATCTACTTGCTCATTGCGCTCGCACAGATCCGGCGACGGCGCGTCTTGGAACAAGCGCACGGGCAGCTTGCGATTCGAATGTGGCTGTACCCGTGGCTGAGCTACGCGACGGTCGCCGGCATCGTGCTCGTGCTCGGCTCCATGCTGTTTCGCCCGGCCGAGCGCGCGCAGTTCGCGGCGAGCGAATTGTCCGTCGTCGTCGTCCTGGCCGCATGGGCCTGGCGGCAGCGCGCTCGGCGCGAGCCCTAGCGGGGCCGGTAAGCCGTGCGCGCCGTCTGGCCGTAGGGCGCCGGCTGCACGGTCGCGCGGATCGTCGCCTGCTGGTGGCGCTCGACCGTCGGCTTCTTCGTGCCGCCGCTGTCCTCGCCCCAGACGACGGAGACCTTCGTGCCGGGTTTCGCGTGCTTCACGTCGATGCACGCGAGCGACAGCATCGCGCGCTCGTTGAAGCTGTAACCGGTGTATGTCGAGAGGCCGACCGTCTTGCCGCCTTTGACGATCTTGTCGAACGGCAGCGTCGAGTAGTTCGCGAGCGGCAGATCGATGTACTTCGAGAACTTGCCCGCGTGGAACAGCCTGCTGAACACCTTGTCGACGTCGTCGCCGTTCCAGACCAGCGTGACCTTCTGGCGCTTCGGCTTCTTGGCGATCTTCTCGAGCGCGGCGCGGCCGAGGAACTCGTGGTCGAACCGCACGAACCCGCCGTAGCCCAAGTCGTACGGCGTCAAGTAGTAGCTCTCGATGTTCTTCGAGACGAAGCTGCCGCCGAGCGAGGCCGTCGCCTCGTAGCTCGTGCCCTTGAGCCACTCGCGATACGGCTTCATGAGCTCGCCCGTGTAGACGGCCGGCAGCGGCGACGGGATCCAGCCCGACTCGAGCGTGCTCGTCGGGTAGGTGCGCGCGCCGACCTTGCGAATACCAAACTCGCGCCCCGCTTCGACGATCGCGTCGCGTACCTTCGTCGCCGTCGGCCCACGGGCCGAAGAGCTCCCAGCCGGGCTGCCCGACCATGCCGTGGCGCAGCGCGCGGACCTCTGCAGCCCGCGATCTCGAACACGTCCATGTTGAAGAACTTGATGTCGGGCACGGGCTTGCCCGTGACCTTCTCCATGACCTTCTTCGCGTTCGGGCCTTGCACCTGATAGCGGTAGACGCGCCGGCCGCCCGTCTTGTTGACGAACGAGCGCTCGTCGCGCTCGGCCTTCGCGTTGTAGCGGCCCGCTTCGAGGTTGTACTGCACCCAGTTCAGCGCCGGCGGCCGGCCGACGAGCACGAAGCTATTCGGCGCGAGGTGGAACAGGATCGCGTCGCCGATGACGTAACCGTCGTGGTTGCACGCGACGAACTGCTTCGCCGTGTCGACGCGAAAGTTGTCGAACGTGTTGATGCCGAGCGACGAGAACAGCTTCAGCGCATCGGGACCTTCGACGTAGAGATCCGTCATGTGATGCGACTGATCGAACAGCGCGCAGGTCTCGCGCCACGAGCGCTGCTCGTCGCGCCAGTTCGTGAACTCGCTCGGAACCACGGGGAAAGCGTAAGGGCCGATCTGCGAGTTGCGCAGCATCTCGACGGGACTCTTCGCTGCGCTGATTGCTTGTTCTAAGTTCTCGTAGATCATGATCCTTGTTCGACTCCCCCGAGCACGCTGGTAGGTCCAAGCCTGGTACGGCCAGCACCCTAAAGCAACAATTGTCTCAACGCTACTGCCGAGCTGCTCGTTACTTTGCCGACTTCGTCCGCCAGCTGTCGGCGTAGCTCTCGCGGGCTTCGCGGGAGTACGGCGTCGGCGAGACGCGGACGCGGATCTCGGCCTGACGGTGCGGTTCGGTCGAGGTCTTGCCCGTGGTCTCGGGCTCGCCCCAGATCAACGTGAGCTGATCGCCAATCTTGCACGTCGTCGTTGACGACGCCGAGCGAGAGCATGCAGCGCTCGTTGAACGAGTAGCCGTTGAACATCGAGATGCCGGCCGGCTTCTTGCCGTTCAGCAGCACGTCGGCATTCGTCGAGGCGTAGTTCGGCTGCGGGAAGTCGATCCACTTGTACGGCACGCCCTCTTCGAACGACGAGGCGACGACCTTCAGCAAGTCGTCGCGGTTCCACTCGAGCGTGACCTTCTTGCGGTTCTTCTGGTCCTTCATCTTCGTCAGCGCGTCCTTGCCGATGAAGTCCGTCTTCCAGCCGATGTAGAAGCCGTAGCCGAGCTCGAACGGATTGACGTAGTAATCCTCGATGTTGTCGGTGGCCAAGCTGCCGCCGATCGAGCCGACGGCCTCGTAGCTGTCGGCGCCGAGCCAGTCGCGATACTCCTGCGAGCATGCCGCCGCCGGTGTAGATGCCGGGCAGCGGCGAAGGGATCCAGCCCGACTCGAGCGTGTTCGTCGAGTAGGCGCGGCTGCCGACCAGTGCCAAGTCGACGCCGACGTCGCGCGCCGCCTGGAGGATCGTGGTCTGGACGTAGTGCTTGTCGGCGTATGGGCCCCAGACCTCGAGGCCCGGCGCGCCGGCCATGCCGTGCCGCAGCGCCTGGACGCGCCGCGAGCCGATCTTGATCCAGTCGACGTGGAAGAACTTGATGTCGGGGACGGGGCCGCCGTTGATCTTGTCGAAGATCTTGTTCGCCTCGGGGCCTTGGATCTGGAAGCGGTAATGCGTGCGATAGATCGCCTTGCCGTCGGGGCGGCTGTCGGAGCGCGGATCGTGCGTCAGGCGCACGTTCCACTTAGCCGATAGCCGGCCTGGAACTTCACCCAGTTCGCCGTCGGCGCGCGGCCGACGAGCACGAACTTATCCTCGCGCTCGCGGAAGATGATCATGTCGCCGATGACGTGGCCGGCCGGCGTGACGGGCACGAAGTGCTTCGCGCGGTTCAAGTCGAAGTTCGCGAAGCTGTTGATGCCGACGTGCTCGAGGAACGCGGCCGAGTCGGGGCCTTCGACGATGAGCTCGTCCATGTGATGCGTCTGGTCGAACAGCACCGCCGACTTGCGCCAGGCGACCTGCTCGTTGCGCCAGTTCGAGAACTCCGCCGCGACGACGGGATACACGTACATGCCGATCTTCGAGTTGCGCAGCAGCTTGACGGCGTTGCCGTGCGCCTTCAGCACGGCGCTCAAATTGTGTGCGGCCATAGTTCCTCGTTTCCTACTTCAGAAAAAAGGCGAGCGTCCTGATGACCGCTCGCCTCTTGGTTTGCGAACGGAGCGAAGGCTCCGTTCTCGTTCAGGTTCCCGTGCGCCAGCCCGCCGCGTAGGTCTCGCGGACGAACTTCGAGTACGGCACGGCGCTGACGGTCGCGCGGATGTTGAGCTGCTTGTGCCGCTCGACCGTGACCTTCTTCGTGCCGCCGTCGGGCTCGCCCCAGACCAGCGTCACCTCGTCGCCGAGCTGCACGTTCGGGTCGACGATGCCGAGCGACAGCATCGACTTCTCGTTGTAGCTGTAGCCCGCGAACATCGAGGCGCCGACGGCCTTGCCGTTCTTGTCGACGATCTTGTCGAACGACGCCGAGGCGTAGTTCGACAGCGGCAGGTCGATGTACTTGTAGTGCTCGTCTTGCCCCGCGAACATCGAGCGAAAGCCTTCGCGACGTCGTCGCCGTTCCAGGCGAACGTCACTTTGCGCCGATGCGGCTTGTTCGCCATCTTCTCGAGCGCCTCGCGGCCGATGAACTCGTGGTCGAACTTCACGAACGGCCCGTAGCCGATCTCGTACGGCGTGACGTAGTAGTCCTCGATGTTGTCCGAGACGAAGCTGCCGGCGAGGCCGCCCGTGGCCTCGTAGCTCTCGGCCGGCAGCCACTTGCGGTACTTCTTCATGCGCTCGTCCGTGTAGACGGCCGGCAGCGGCGACGGAATCCAGCCCGACTCGAGCGTGTTCGTCGCGTAGGCGCGCGAGCCGACTTGGCGCAGGCCGAACTCTTCTCCGGCCTTGATGATCGCCTCGCGGATCTTCTCGCGGTCCTTGTACGGGCCCCAGATCTCGAGGCCCGGTGCGCCGGCCATGCCGTGGCGCAGCGTGCGGATCCTCTGCGCCCGCGATCTTCATGGTGCTCATGTGGAAGAACTTGAGGTCCGGCACTTTCTTGCCGTTCAGCTTCTCGATGACCGGCCACGCGTTCGGGCCCTGGATCTGGAAGCGGTAGGAGATGCGGTTGACGGCCTTGCCCTTCGGGTTGCCGGGCGAGCGGTCGTCCTTCTTGATCTTGACGCGGTACTTGCCGGTTTCCGCGTGGAACTGAATCCAATTCGCCGTCGGCGCGCGGCCGACGAACACGAGGTTGTTCTTCTCGAGGTGGAACAGGATGCCGTCGCCGATAACGTGCCCGCTGTAGCTGCACGGAATGAATTGCTTGGCGCGGTCGACGGGGAAGTTCGCGAAGCGTGTTGATCGCCAAGTCGGACACCAGCTTGATGGCGTCGGGACCCTTGATGTAGATGTCGACCATGTGGTGCGACTGATCGAACAGCACGGCGCTCTTTCGCCACGCGGCCTGCTCGTCGCGCCAGTTCGAGAACTCGCTGGGCACCGTCGGGTAGACATAGGCTCCGATGCGCGAATTGCGGAGCAGATCGACCGGATTCTTGGCGGCTTTGAGGACGTCCTCTAAGTTCTTATGAGCCATGTTCTAGTGCCCTCCTGAGGCAATAAAAAGCGCCCCCCGGCGTTTTCGAGGGCGGCTAGTCTAGCACCAGAACCCCGTGGTTCGGCTATGGGACGCTGGCCGCACCAAGAATCGAGTTCAGCGTGGCGCTCGGCCGCATGGCGGCCGCCGTGAGCTTGGCGTCGGGGCGGTAGTACCCGCCGATCTCGACGGGCTTGCCCTGCACGGCGATGAGCTCGGCGACGATCTTGGCCTCGTTGCGCTCGAGCTCGGCTGCGACCTTGCCGAACCGACCGCGCAGCGCTTCGTTCTTGCTCTGGTCGGCCAACGCGCGCGCCCAGTACATCGCTAGGTAGAAATGGCTGCCGCGGTTGTCGATGCCGCCGACGGCCCGCGACGGCGATTTGTCGCTGTCGAGGAACCGGCCGTTGGCCGCATCGAGGGCCTCCGCCATGGCGACCGCAGCCGCATTGCCGGTCTTGATGCCGTAATCCTCGATCGACACGGCGAGGGCCAGGAACTCGCCGAGCGAGTCCCAGCGCAGGTAATTCTCCTTCACGAATTGCTGGACGTGCTTCGGCGCGGACCCGCCGGCTCCGGTTTCGTAGAGCCCGCCGCCGGCGAGCAGGGGCACGATCGACAGCATCTTGGCGCTGGTCCCGAGCTCGAGGATCGGAAAGAGGTCGGTCAGATAGTCGCGCAAGACGTTGCCCGTCACCGAGATCGTGTCGGCGCCGCTGCGGACGCGCGTCAGCGTCGCGCGAATCGCGTTGACGGGCGACATGATCCTGACGTCGAGCCCGCTCGTGTCGTGATCGCGCAGATACCGGCCGACCTTGTCGATGAGGTTGCGGTCGTAGGCGCGGTTCTCGTCGAGCCAGAAGATCGCGGGCTGGCCCGTTGCGCGCGCCCGACCCACGGCGAGCTTGACCCAGTCGCGGATCGGCAAATCTCTCGTCTGGCACATGCGCCAGATGTCGCCTTGCTCGACGCGGTGCTCCATGAGCGTCTTGCCGTCGGCGTCGAGCACGCGGACGGTGCCGTTGACCGGCATCTCGAACGTCTTGTCGTGCGAGCCGTACTCCTCGGCCTTCTGCGCCATCAAGCCGACGTTCGCGACGTTGCCCATCGTGGGCACGTCGAAGGCGCCGTTCTTGCGGCAGTCGTCGAGGACCTCTTGATAGATGCCCGCGTAGCAGCGGTCGGGAATCATGGCCTTCATGTCGTGCAGCTTGCCGTCCGGCCCCCACATCTGGCCCGAGGAGCGGATCGCCGCCGGCATCGAGGCGTCGATGATGACGTCGCTCGGCACGTGCAGGTTCGTGATGCCTTTGCCCGAGTCGACCATCGCGAGCTGTGGCCGCGATTCGTAGGCGGCGGCGAGGTCCGCCTCGATGGCGGCACGCTCCGTTTCCGGCAGCAACTGGATCTTCGCGTAGAGGTCGCCGATGCCGTTGTTCAGCTCGACGCCGACCTTCTTCAGCGTTTCGGCATGCTTGGCGAGGACGTCTTGGTAAAACACCTCGACGCAGTGGCCGAACATGATGGGGTCGGACACCTTCATCATCGTGGCTTTCAGGTGCAGCGACAGCAGCACGCCTTTGGCCTTGGCGTCGGCGATCTGCTTCGCGTAGTAGTCGCGCAGCGCGCGGCGGCTCATCGTCGCCGCGGCGATCACGTCGCCGTCGCTGACGCCGACGGACTCCTTGAGGACGGACCTCTCGCCGCGATTGCTCGTGAGCTCGATCGTGAGCTTGGTGGCTTTCTGCACGACGGCCGACTGCTCGCTCGAGTAGAAGTCGCCGCCGCCCATGCTCGCGACGTGCGTCTTCGAGTCCTTGCTCCAGCGGCCCATCGAGTGCGGGTGCTTCTTTGCGTACTGCTTGACGGACGCCGCGACGCGGCGGTCCGAGTTGCCTTCGCGCAGCACGGGGTTCACGGCGCTGCCGAGCACCTTCGCGTACTTCGCCTTGATCGTCTTTTCGGCGTCGGTGCGCGGCTCTTCGGGATAGTCGGGCAGGTCGTAGCCCTGCTGCTTGAGCTCCTTGATTGCGGCTTGCAGCTGCGGCACCGAGGCGCTGATGTTCGGCAGCTTGATGATGTTCGCCTCGGGCGTCTTCGCGATCTCGCCGAGCTCGGCGAGATCGTCGCGGACGGCCTTGCCCTTGCCGAGCCGCTCGGGGAACAGCGCCAGTATCCGTCCCGCGAGGGAGATGTCGCGCGTCTCGACGGCGCAGCCCGCCGCTTTCGTGAACGCCTGCACGATCGGCAGCAGCGAGTAGGTCGCGAGCGCCGGCGCCTCGTCCGTCAGCGTGTAGATGATCTTGTGACATGGTCTACTCCAGGCGGCGCTTCAGGTCAATCTGGCAAGCGCGGTAGATGCTGTTCGACGCGTGATGCCTCGATCGAGGCTCAGGCGGCGTTGAACTCTTTGTCCGATTGCTGCGCTTTCAAACCCTCGGCGAGCGCGCGCGAGAAGCTCGCGGTCATGCCGTTGTTGCGGGCGAGGCGCTTGTTCGCGTCGTCGCGCGAATAGCCGCCCGACAGCGCCACGACTCGCAGCACGTTCTTGTGCTTGATGAGGTCGGCGTAGAGGTTGTCCTTGTCGGGAATCGTCAGCTTCAGCATTACGCGTTGATCGGGCTTCAGCGCGTTGAGCGCCTTCAGGAGCGCGGCCTTCAAGCAGCGTCCTCGGCCTGATCCTTGTTCGGCGTCTTGATGTCGACCTCGGGCTCGATGATCGGCACGAGCCCCGCGGCCAGAATTTGCTTACCGAGGTCGAATTGCTGCTTCACGACCTTGTCGACGCCGTGCGGGTCGGCCTGCTTGATGACCGAGCGCATCTTGGTGCCGAACACATTCTTTGCTTTCGCCTTCTTCAACAGCGCGTCGAGGCCCGGGATCGGCTTCATGAGCTGCACGCCGTCTTGCTCGTCGGCGAGGCCCTTGTCGACTTTCAAGAACGGTACGACGCCCTTCTTTTCCCAGAGATACGTCGGCGTCGGCTTGCCTTCGATGTCGCGGTCCATCGTGTTCTCGAACAGGATCGCGCCGATCAGGCGTTTGCCTGAGAACGCCGGGCTCGTGATGATGCGCGAGCGCATCGCATGCACGACGTCGTACATGCCTTTCTCGTCCTTCCAAGCGGTTTCCTCGACGCCGTAGAGCTTCAACGCTTTCGGAGTGCTGCCGCCGCTCTGGTCGAGGGCCGCGATGAAGCCCTTGTCGTTCTTGATCTTGGCGAGTTGGTCGTCGAATGTGCTCACGGGGACTCCTTGGCGGCTCTCACGGCTCTTGCGCTGACGGTCGACGGCTATTCTAATCCACAGCCATGCGAGCGGCGAGCACTTGCGTTGAATCCTCGCAGCGACGGCCGCATATCGCCGCACATGCGTGCCGCGCATGCGGCGGAGCTGCCGCCCGAGATCGCGCGCGTGCTGACCGGGCACGGCATTTCGCGCGGACGACGTCAGCATCGTCGTCCAGGCGCTCGACGACTCTGCACCTGAGCTTGAGCCATCTCGCCGACGTGCCGCGCAGCCCCGCGTCGGTCATGAAGGTCGTCACGACCTGGAGTGCGCTCGAATACCTGGGCCCCGCCTACACGTGGCCGACCGAAGTCTATTTCTTGGGCGCATTCGACGGCCACAAGCTCGACGGCGATCTCGCCATCAAGGGTTACGGCGACCCGTAACTCGTCGTCGAGGAAGTCTGGAAGCTGCTGCGAGCGCTGCGCCGCATGGGGCTCACCGAGATCACGGGCGATCTCGTGCTCGACGACAGCCATTTCGCCGTCGACGAGCCCGACCCCGGCGCGTTCGACGGCCAGCCGTATCGCACCTACAACGTCGTGCCGAACGCGCTCGCTGATGAACTTCAAGGCCGTGCAGTTCCAGTTCACTGCCGGATCCCGCCCGCGGCCGCGTCAGTGTCGCGACGGAGCCCGTGCTCGCGAATCTCACGATCGACAACAACCTCGCGCTCGTCGACGGGCCGTGCCGCGGTTACCAGGCCGGCATCGCGTTCGCCACGCCGACCCTGAGTCGCTCGAGCGCGTCGTGCTCGACGGCGAGTTCTCGCGCCGCTGCAACGTCTACAGCCTTGGGACGGACGGTGCTCCAGCACGACACGTTCGCGTTCGGTCTCATTCTCGTCGCTGTGGAAGGAAGTCGGCGGGTCGTTCTCCGGCAAGCTGCGCAAGGGACAGATTCCGCGCCGACGCGACGCCGGCGCTCGTCTGGCAATCGAGGCCGCTCGGCGAGATCGTCCGCAGCATCAACAAGAACAGCAACAACGTCATGACGCGGCAGCTGCTGTACACGCTCGGCGCGGAAGCGGCCGGCGCGCCGGGCACGCGCGACGAACGGCGTCGCGGCCGTTCGCGAGCTGCTGGCGGCGCGCGGGCTCAACGCCGATTCGCTGATGCTGCAAAACGGCGCGGGGCTGTCGCGCGACGAGCGCGCGTCGATGCAGTTTCTCGTCGATCTGCTTGCGCGCCGCGTATCGCAGCCCGTACGCGCCGGAGTTCATCGCGTCGTTGTCGCTCGGCGGGCTCGACGGGACGACGCGCGGGCGGTTCGACGCGTCGCCGGCCTCGGGCGTCATGCATCTGAAGACGGGCCGGCTCGATCACGTGTCGGCCGTCGCCGGTTACGTGCGGGCGGCGAACGAGAAGACCTACGTCGTCGCCGTCGTCATGAACTCGCCGGAGGCGCATCGCGGGCCGGGCCAGGAGCTCGAGGAGGCCGTGCTGCGGTATACGCTCGCGCTGCGCTAGTCAGCAGCCGGCGGCCTCCAACGGGAGACCCGTGGAGTCGAGATTGGTCGCTTCGAAGTCGAGATTCGTCGGGACGTCGAGCGACCGCCCGGGCGCGAGCGGCATGATGATTCGCCCGCCACCGACCGGATTGTTGGTCAGCGGCGTGGTCATCGGCACCTCAGCGACGTGCACGTCGTCGATCCACGTGTAGCCGCCGTTGTAGACGGCCACGCCGAAAACGATGACGTCGGCATCGGTCGGGACATCGTGGACGATCGACATACGTGCCCACGAATCGCTATGAACGCGCCACATGACGTTCTGGGGCGTTGCCTCCATCCGCTCGTAATCGATGAGCACGACCTGGTCGTCCGTCGCGCGCTGCGTTCGAAGGAACGAGTGTACGAAATGAGCACGGCTCTGAAGCTGCGCCGAGAACTCGATCCGCGAGCCGCGATAAGGCGTCGCGTCGATCGTTTGCCACATGATGTCACCGTAGAAGTGCGGCCCACGTCGATCCTCGGTCCCGAGCCACGCGCTGCGAGAGCCGTTCCATACGACGCGCGAGTCGCTCCTGAGCTCGTGTGTCGGCTCCCCGGGCGGCGAGACCGCGAGCCACGGTCCGCGGCCGTCGGGCTGCGTTCGGAAGCACCAGCCGAGCGGGTGCTCGGTCAAGTCGTCTGCGCCCGACGCCGACTCGGCCGCGATCTGACCTTCATTGCTCGTGGATACCGGCGCTGCAGTCACTGCGGCGTCCACCGACGCTTTGACCGTGTTCGGTTGGCCGAGCGGCAGCGGTATGGTCGCGACGAATGCTGAGTTTCGTGCGGCGGGCATGAGCGAATCGCTTCTCGCCGCCGCCGCCGGCGCGTGCTCGGGCGAGTTGGTGTTCGGAACGGGTTGCGCCGCGGCGCCGTCGCGAGTTGCGAATGGCCTCGGTTCACCCGTCACACCCGATAGGGCTGGCGGCGCATCCTGGCCGATGAAAGACCTGATGACGAGCGCCGCAATCACGCCAAGCCCGATCAAAAGTCCGACCTGACTCGCCGTTTTCACTTGTTGTGCATGCAGGGGTGCCCGTCACGCCACCACGTCGCCGATTGAGCGCCTTTGCGGGGCGGAAGTTCAACAACTTTCGCCGCTGCAGCTCGTAGAAATTCCATGTTAGAAAGACCTGTAAATAGCTGATTATTATTGGAGATTCGTCAGAGTACTGGATACATTATCAGCTATCATAACCACCTTGCGGGGAGCCTGCCATGAGCGCCGTCATGTCCCGTCCTGCCGCCGATTTCTGCACCTCGACTGAGACTCGCAGCGTCGATGAGCTCGATGCTGCGATCGGACGCTTGGTGTCCCAGATGAATGCGGACTCCTATCGCATGCTCGTGCTGGTGCGCGAGTTCGACGATCGGTTCGGGTGGAAGAAATGGTCGTTCAAGACCTGCGCCGAGTGGGTCGCGTGGCGCTGCGGTATTGGCCCAGCGGCGGCGCGGGAGAAGGTGCGCGCAGCGCACGCGCTACGTTCGCTGCCCGCGATCTCGGCGGCGTTTGCCGAAGGACGCTTGTCGTACTCGAAGGTGCGTGCGCTGACGCGCGTGGCGAATATGCATGATGAGGACTTGTTGCTCGCGTATGCGCTCAACGCGACGGTGCAGCGGGTCGAAGAGCGGTGCCGGCAGATTCGCAACGTCGCGCCGGACTCCGTGCATCACGCGAAGCGTGCGTGGGAGAGCCGGGCCCTGACGATGTGGCGCGATGAAGGGCGAGGTCTGATGCGGTTGACCGTCGAAGTGCCGATCGACGAGGGCGAGCTCATCGTCCGGGCGCTCGACTGTGCAATTGCGGGAGGCGAAGTCACAACGGATCTCGATCCCGACGCGATCGCCGAGTCGAAAGGGGCGGCCTGGCGCGCGCAGCAGGCCGATGCGCTGGTCGCGGTGTTCAAGTCGTATCTCGACGGCGGCCAGGCTCCCGAGGGCGGCGCGACGGCCGATCACTATCAAGTCGTCGTGCATGCCGACGCGAAATCCCTCACGGGAGGGACGGGACGAGCGGATCTGCCGATCGAAACGGTCAAACGACTCCTTTGCGACTGCAGCTTGGTGACCGTGGTTGAGGATGAAAACGCCCATCCGCTCGACGTGGGGCGCAAGCAGCGGATCGTGTCGACGCCACTGAAGCGAGCGCTGCAGGCCCGAGACCGCGGCTGTACGTTCCCGGGCTGTCATCGCAAGCGCTATGTCGATGGACATCATCTGAAACACTGGATCAACGGCGGCGAGACGAACCCTGACAACCTGACGCTGCTGTGCACGCATCACCACAAGAAGCTGCACGAAGGCGGCTTCAGCATCGTGAAGGAAGCCGACGACACGCTGCGATTCCTGACCGATGACGGCCGCACGATCCCGCCCTGCGGTTATCGGCTCGAGGACTTCGTCGATGACGACATCGGCGACGAGACGGAGGGCCTGGACCAAAACGCATCACGTGACGGATTCTGCACCACGGCGGTGCAGCAGCCCTTTGCAGAAGGCTATGGCACCGCGAGATGGGATGCAGCGCCGAGCGAAGTACGTGAAGCCGCCGCGGTCTATCGCGTAACGCGGCTCGCTAGCGTCACTTGATGTCGGACGCGAGCGCGCTTTGGCGCGGCGCGTGCCGTCGACTATGCTCAGTCGCGCGCGTCGGTATGGGGAGGGGATGCAGATGAGATCGCTTCTGGGCGCAGTGTTGCTGGTCGTCGCCGGTCAAGCTCTGGGGCAGGACAGCACTCCGGCCACGGTTCGCCCCTACCTCTGGAACGACGAGCGGCCGAAGTCGCAGATCGGCGAGGTCAACGTGTTCCGCCGCTTCTCGTCCGAGCGCACGGCCGCGATGCGCGAGTTTTACGGCGAGGTGCTCGCCTTGCCCGTGCTGCCGGAAACGGCGCTCGGCGGCGGCCAGATGATTCGCTATCCCGTCGGCGCTTCGGAGGTGAAGCTGTTTCCCGTCGCGCCGTCGGCGCCGAGCACGGCCGGCATTGCCGACGCTTTGGGCGTGCGGCTCTTGACGTTCTTCTATTCCGACCGAGCCGCGCTCGAAGGGCGCTTTGCCGCGCACGGCTTACCGGCTCCGACTTTCTCGCCGACGACTTCGCGCGAGGGTGCTACGGTAGCCGCGTTGGTGCGCGACCCCGACGGCGAGTGGGTCGAGCTCGTCGTCGTGCCGGGGGCGTCGACGGAGAAGCTCCTGCGCTTCGAGATCGGCATCACGGTCGGAGATCTCGCGGCGAGCCGCGCGTTCTATGGCGACGTGATGGGCCTCGCGCCGCAGCCCTCCGTTCGCGACGACCTGATCGGTGCGCTCAAATATCCCTTCACGCACGGAGCCGCGACGATCAACCTCTGGTCGTTCGGCTCGGGCTTGCCGAACGACGCCCAAACCGCGGGCATGCAATACATCGTTTGGAACGTCGCGGCCATCGATGGCGTCGTGCGCGAGCGCGGCGCGCGCGTCGACCGGGCGCTATCGACGCCGGGGCAGATGCGGACGCTCTGGCTGCTGGATCCCGACGGCGTCAGCAACTACTTCGCGGAATTCGCTGGCAACGACAACGGTCCGTAGGTCAGTAGTTGGCGGCGACGCCGATGTAAGCGCCGTTCGCCGCCCGAACGACATCGTCGCGCGACGGCGCCGCCGGCAGCGCGAGCGCCGACACTCCGTCCGGGCCCAAGCTATAGAGGTCGAAATCGCTGTTGAGCGGCACACGCTCGTCGTCCTTGCGAAGCTGCGAGCGGCTCGCATCGGCAGCACGCAGATACACGTACGGCCGGCCCCAGGGATCCACGCCGAAAATCCCGGCTTGCGCGAGGTTCTCGGGCAGGATGTTGACGTCCCGCTGCCAACGATGGAGCTTGAGGCTCATCGTGCCGATGTCGCTGACCGCGCGGGCGACGCGCGAGCGCTCGACATAGCCGTTGAACGCCGGGACCCCCAACGAGCCGGCGACCGCCGCTGCGGCCACTACCGTGATCACGACGGGCAGGTTTTTGCGAAGCGGATTCATTGTGTGTTCCCCCCCACGCGGGCGAACGCAGCGTGGGCGAAGCCACGCGCGAACACTGTGATCCACATCACTGACGAAACGCGGGCGCCCTGTTCCGCAAGGCGCGGCGCGGGTTAGATCGAGAGCGGCTCCGTGCTGTCGCCGATACTTGCGACGGGCGCGCCGAGCTTATGGAGCATTGCGAGCAGCAGGTTCGACATCGGCGTGTGCGCGGGATATTGCAGGTGCCGTCCGCCCTCGAGTTGCCCCGAGGCCCCGCCCGCGAGCAGCACGGGCAGCGGATCGAAGTTGTGCTCGTTGCCGTCGCTCAAGCTGCTGCCGTAGAGGATCAGCGAGTGGTCGAGCAGCGTGCCGTCGCCGTCCGGCGTCGAGCGCAGCTTCTCCAAGAAATACGTCAGCGCCTTCACGTGATAGCGGTTGATGACCGCGAACTGGTCCATGTTCTTGCGCTCGTTCGAATGGTGCGAGGCGTTGTGGAAGCCTTCGCGCACGCCGCTGCCGGGATACACGGTGTTGCTGTTCTCGCGCGCGAGCAGCAGCGTCGAGACGCGCGTGATCTCCGTGCGGTACGCGAGCACCTGGAGATCGAACATCACGTTCAAGTGCTCCTCGAACGTATCGGGCACGCCGACGGGCGCTTCCGGTAGCTCGATGCCGGCCGAAAGTCGTGCATCGACGTTCAGCACGCGCCGCTCGACCTCGCGGACCTCGTCAAGGTAGTCGGCGAGCCGCGCGCGGTCGGCCGCCGGCAAGTCGGCGCGGAGCGTTGACACCTGGTCGATCACGGAATCGAGC
Source organism: uncultured Gammaproteobacteria bacterium (assembly GCA_963714705.1). GTDB lineage: Bacteria > Pseudomonadota > Gammaproteobacteria > Steroidobacterales > Rariloculaceae > FEN-1219. The sequence continues at coordinate 864,028 of CAVQPJ010000005.1, read as the reverse complement.
AGGCTGCGCGCCTCGGCGCGGCGCGCGGCGCGCTCGGCGTCGGTGCCGCCATCGCCGAAGAGGCGCTCGAAAGCGACCTGCGGGTTGTTCTCCATCGGCAGCGGCAGCGTGGCGGACTTCCACGCCAGCGTGTTGCGGTAGGCGCACGTGAAATTTGCGTCGCAGTTGAGCCCGACCTCCTCGAGCGAGAGCTCGACGGACGGCAGCGGCGTGTCCTGGCCGACATGCGCGGCCGCAATCTGATCGACGCTCGGCCCGACGACTGCGCGATCGCCCTTCACGGGGTGAGCGCCGCTCAAGAACACGGCGACGGCGCGCACGTGGTTCTCGGCGCCGCCGGTATCCTCGCCCGTCCACGGCGCGACCGGCGCGTGTGCGAGGCCGCTGACGACGCAGAGCTGGTCTTTGAACGGCTCGAGTGGCGCCAAGATCTCGGAAAGCTCGAAGCGCGCCCCGGTCGTCGCGGGCGTCCACTTGTCCATCGTCGCGCCGTGCGGGATGTAGATGCAGCCGAGCCGGCTCTTAGGATTCGCGGCCGTCTGCGCGAGCGCCGTCGCGGCCGGGACCATCGAGTCGAGCAGCGGCAACGCGATCGCGGCTCCGGCGCCGCGCAGCAACGTGCGGCGAGACAGGTGCTTCTTCGTCACGAACATTGCGTGGCCCTCACTCCGCTGCGCGCATCTGCATCGGCACGCTCTGCGCGACGCCGAGCACGAGCGCCGACAATCGATTGTCGTCGCGCGCCGCGCGCCGCACGATCTCGCGGACGGCCGGCATGTCGCTCGCTTCGAGCGAGCGGCCGAACGCGTACGTCAGCAGCTTCTCGGCGAACGTCTGCACGAATAGCTCGCTATGCGTAAGCAACACCTGCCGCAGGCCGGCCGGTCCTTCGAGCGCGGTGCCGTCGACGAACACCCCGTGCGTGTCGACGGGCGCGCCGGCTTCAGCATCCCGCCACTGCCCAATGAAGTCAAAGTTCTCGAGCGCAAAACCGAGCGGATCCATGAGGTTATGGCAGGCCGCACAGCCGGGGTCCGTCATGTGGCGCGCAAGGCGCTCGCGCATCGTCGTCCCCCTTCGGGGACTACCAAGGGTCGTCGGCGCGGCGCCGGCGGGCGCCGTCTCGTCGAGGTTCGTCTCGACGTTGTCGGGCGGCGGCGGAGGCGGCGTGCCGAGCACGTTCGCGAGGATCCACTGGCCGCGCTTGACGGGCGAGGTCCTGTTCGGCGCAGAGGTCACGGTCAAGATGCTGCCGTGGCCGAGCAGCCCGCGGCGTGCGCCGTCCGCGAGCTCGATGCGGCGAAAACGGCTGCCGCGGACGTTCAGGATGCCGTAGTGGCGTGCGAGCCGCCCGTCGACGAACGTGTAGTCGGCCGACAGCAGATCCACGACGCTCGAGTCTTCGCGCAGCACGCTCGCGAACAAGAGCTCTGTTTCCTTGCGGAAGGCTTGCCGCAAGTTGCCGTCGAACTCGCTGCTCGCCGGGCTCAGCGTGTCGAGCTGGCGCAGGCCGAGCCACTGCGCCGCGAAGTTCGCGACGAGCGCGTCGGCCTTCGGGTCCGCAAGCATGCGCCGGACCTCGCGCTCGAGGACCGCGGGTTGCGAAAGCTCACCGGCCGACGCGGCTGCGAGCAGCGGCTCGTCGGGGATGCTGCTCCAGAGGAAGAATGACAGACGCGAAGCGAGCTCGACATCGCCGACCCGATAGATCGATCCCGCCGGCAAATCGGCCGGCTCGGCTTCGAAGCGGAAGATGAACTCGGGATCGACGAGGGCTCGCGCAACCGCGCGCTGAATCCCGACGTCGAACGAGCCTTCCGCGCGCCCGGCGGAGTAAAAGGAGAGCAGTGTCGCGACGGCCGGGTCGTCGGCGCTCATGGGCCGGCGATACGCGCGCTCCGCGAGCCGCCGCAAGATGTCGGCCGCGCACGCGGCGTCCTCTGCCGAGCTCGCCGGTGTGCAGACGAAGAGGTGCCGGCGGCTCGGTGTGTCGCCTACGCCGATCGAGCCGCGCGGCCCGGCGATCGACACGGTCGTGATGCCGGGCGTCGGCGCGTGCACGGCGAAGAGATCGTCGACGCCCTGCGCATCGCGCTTGCGGACGATTGCGACGCCGAGCGTTTGTGGGCCGGCCGGGACCGTGAGCACGGCGGTGCGCGGCCCGCCGCGCCCGAGCACTGCGGCGCGCTCGCCGTTGACGGTGATCTCGACCTCCTCGTCGCCGCCGAGCGCCTCGAGGCCGAACCCGCCGCCGCCGCGGCCGACGCGGATCTCGTACTCGGCGTCGAGCGGGAAGAAGTGCCGCACTGTCATGCCGCCGCGCGTGCCGAGGGGCTGGCCGTCGAGATGCTCGGCTTGCAAGACCCCGCGCGGCGCGCGGTAGGTCACGATCCCGGAGCTCGCGCTCGGGTCGCCGACGGCGAGCCGGCTGATTTTCGCGGCGGCCGCGACGTAGCTCGACAGCAGCGCCGGCGACACGCTGAGCGCGCTCGCGATGTTGTCGAAGCCGGCGCTCGAGTCGTCGCCGGGCAGGAGCGTCGTCGCGTCGACGGTCACGTCGAGCAGGTCGCGCACGGCGTTCGCGTACTCGGCGCGGTTCAGGCGGTGCAAGGCCGGCGCGCCGGGATTCGGTGCTGCGCGCGCGGCCGCGTCGAGCGATTGCTCGAGCCAACGCACGAGCGCATCGACGCGCGCTTCGTCCGGCCGCGGCTCGCCGGGCGGCGGCATCAGATGTCCGCGCAGCTTGCGGATCGCCGTCTCCCAGACTTCCGCGTTCGCAACGAGGTCGGCGCGATCGATGCGATCGAACGCGAGCTCGCCCGCGCGCTCCGCGTCGTTGTGGCAACCGACGCAGTAGCTGTCCACGAGCACCCAGTGGTCGGCAGCGCTGGGCGCGTAGATGAGCAAAGAGGTATGCGCCGGCCGCCGCAAGAGCGGTGGCGCTGCCGACCCCGACGATCGCGATGCGGCGCATGGTTCAGCGCGCCGCGGCGACCTTCGGGGCGCCGAGCTCCTCGAGCAGCGCGATCGTCGCGGGCTTGCGCTCCGCGCCGACGGCCGCGAGGAACACGCCCTCGGCCCAGCGCAGCGCCGAGCGGCCTTCCTTGTCGACGACGTCGACGCGCGCGCCGTTCGCGGCGAGCAGGCGGATGATGTCGTTCGCGCCGCGGTTCGCGGCGCCGAGCAGCGCCGTGAGCCCCATCGAGTTCACGGCGTTGACGTCGGCGCCGTGCTCGAGGCAGAGCTGGATCGCGTCGAGCAGCGCCTGCGGCGACTCCGTGTACGTCTGAGCGACGACCCAGTTGACGCCGGACGCCGCCATCAACGGCGTCGTGCCGGCCGGCGTCGGCGAGATTCGGGTCCGCGCCGTGCTCGAGCAGCAGCTGCATCGTCGCGACGTCGCCGGACAGTGCGGCGCGCAAGAACGGCGTCTGGCCCGTGAAGTCGACCCACGACACGTCGCCGAGCGAGTAGAGCCAGCGGCGGCTCGGCGGCACTTCGCGCGTGCGCGCGTTGACGTCGGCGCCGTGCTCGACGAGCTCGCGGACCATCGCGAGCAGCGGCTCGCGGTCGACGCCGTTCGTCGTCGGCGCGTCCATGTCGCGATTGTTCATGTCGAGATTGCGGTACTCGACGGCGGCGAAGAGCGGCGTGCGGCCCCAGAAGTCGTCGGCGTTGACGTCGGCGCCGTGCGCGAGCAAGCAGCCGCGCGACGGCGAGCTGATTGTTCAGGAGCGCCATCAAGAGCGGCCGCATGCCGTTCGCCTCGGCGACCTCGACGTCGGCGTCGGCCGCGAGCAACAGCTCGACTTCCTTCGTGCGGCCGTCGCGCGCCGCGTAGAGGAGCGGCGTCATGCCGCCCAGCGCGGCGCCGCGCCGGCCGCGGTCGGGCAAGCCGCCGCGATTGATGCCGACGCCCTCGGAGCCGCAGCCCGTGCCTTTGCACGGCTTCACGAAATTCGGCGTCGGGCCGACGCGCGTGCGCGCGTCGACAGCCGCGCCGCGCTCGAGCAAGAGCGCGACGACGTCGGGGTGCGCCTCGCGCACGGCGAGCATGAGCGCCGTCTGCTCGAACTCATCGTCGCGCGCATCGACGGCGGCGCCGCGGTCGAGCAGCAGCGCGACGGCTTCGACGACGCCCGTGCGTACCGCGGTCATCAACGCGGTCTCGCCGATCGGTGCAACGCCATTCACGTCGGCCCCGGCATCGAGCAGCTCCGCGATGACGGCCGAGTTGCCGTTCTCGGCCGCGAGATAGAGCGGTGTCACGCCGTAGCGATCCGCGGCACTCGCGTCGGCACCGGACTCGAGCAGCAGGCGAATCGTGTCGAGGCGGTCGGCGCGCACCGCCCAGTGCAAGGCCGTCGTTCCGTCGACGGCGCGCGCGTCGACGGGCGCACCCTGATCGAGCAACCGGCTCGCGGCGATCCGGTCGCCGTTCTCGGCGGCTTCGATCAACGGCGGCGCGCCTTGCGGCGCGGCGGAAGCAAGGCCCGCAGCGAGCAAGGCGAGCGAAAGCCAAGGAATCCGTGCAACCGACATTTGCGCGCCTCCCCTCCAAGGCCAGCCAGCGTCCGAGACAGGAAGTCTAACAAGGCTCGGGGTAGCGCCGCAGGGCGTGCGGTAGCCCGCGGCGCCGCGGCACGGCAGAATCTCGCGCCGTGAGCCGCTTCGACCCATGCTGACGCCTCCCGCCGCCGCGAAAGTGGACGGCGGCCCCGCCAAGACTCTGAGCTCGTGGCACGCCGTGTCGGTCTGCGTCGGCATGGTCATCGGTGCGGGTATCTTCATCACGACGCCGCTCGCGGCGGCGAACCTGCCGTCGGGCGGAATGGTCCTCGCCGTGTGGATCTTCGGCGGCGCGATGTCGCTCGCGGGCGCGTTGTGCTTCGCCGAGATGGCGGCGGCGTTTCCCGACGCCGGCGGCGACTACAACTTCCTGCGTCGCGCTTACGGCGACGGAGTGGGGTTCCTGTTCGCGTGGTCGCGCTTCGCTGTCATCCACACGGGGTCGATGGCTCTGCTCGCGTTCACGTTCGGCGACTATCTCGCTACGGTTGCGCCGCTCGGCGATTACGGCCCCGCGGCCATCGCCGCCGCCACGATCGTCGCGCTGGCGGCCGTCAATCTCGCGGGCTTGAGGTTCGGCATCGGCACGCAGGTGTGGCTGCTGTGGGTCGTGATCGGCGGAATGGCTGCCGTCATCGCGGCGGGTGCGTGGCTCGCCGCAACGGGCCGGGCGCCGAGCGCCGCGGCGACGGTGGCAGGCGAGGTGCCGCTGCCGTTCGCGCTCGGTTCCGCTCTCGTCTTCGTGTTTCTCGCCTATGGCGGCTGGAGCGACACGGCGACGCTCTCGGCCGAGATGCGCGACGCGCGCCACGGCATCAAGCGAGCGCTGGTGCTCGGCATGAGCCTCGTCACGGTGCTCTACGTGCTCGTGAACTGGGCGTACTTGCGCGGCCTGTCGCATCTCGGGCTTGCGCGAAGCGAAGCGCCGGCGGCCGATCTGTTGCTCTACGCGTTCGGCACTCCGGGGCAGACGCTGATCGTCGCGATCGTCGCGCTGACGTCGATCACGTCGATGAACGCGATCCTGATCGCCGGAGCGCGTACGACGTACGCGGCGGCGCGCGACACGGCAGGGCTCGCGCATCTGCGCGGCTGGCACGTCGCGCGCGGCACGCCGCGCGCGGCGATCCTCGCGACGGCCACCCTGGCGCTTACGCTCGTCGGGTTCGGTGCGTACACGCGCGGCGGCTTCGCGACGATGGTCGATTACCTGTCGCCTGTCTATTGGCTGTTCCTGACGTTGAGCGGCATCGCGCTCTTCGTGCTGCGGCGCCGCTATCCCGACGCGCCGCGGCCGTTTCGCGTGCCGTGGTATCCCTGGGTACCGCTCGCGTTCATCGCGAGCAGCGCCTACGTGCTGTACTCGAGCCTGGCTTTTGTCCGCGTCGGCGCCGTCGCCGGAGTGGCGGTGTTGACCGCCGGCTTCGTGCTGCTCGCAGCTCTGCGGCTCGGTGCCAGGCTCGGCCGGCGCTGAGAGTCCTATCGGCCCGCGCCCTCGAAGTCGAGCGGGCGCAACGGCGGAAACGCCGTGATGAGCGCCACGAGATTGCCCGGAAACCGGCCGATCGCGGCGTTGTACTCGCGTACAGCATCGTTGTAGCCGTCCCGCCGATCCTTGAGCTCGAGGTCGAGCGTTGCTTGCCGCTGGCGCAGCAAGCCGAACGCCGGGCTCGCGGCGAGATCCGGATGTGCTGCCGCGCGCGTCATGAGCGCCGTCGCCGCCGCACGCAAGCCGGCCTCGGCACGTCCGAGCTCGTCTGCGTCGCGTGTCTGGCGCGCCGCGAACACGGCCGCGCGCGCCTCGAGCAGGCGCTCCACGACGGCGCGTTCGCTCACGAGGTGCGGCTCACACGTTTCGGCGATCTTCGGGATCTCGTCGTGCCGTTGCCGCAGCAAGGCATCGAGATCGTTCCACGCGCGAGTGGCCTTCTCGGCCGCCGCGACGAGGCCGTTGTACGCGGCGACGGAGGCGAACACGACTCCGACGATCGCGCCGAACACGAGGAGGCCGAACAGCATTGTTAATGCCGCCTCGAGTTGCCGTACACCAGTATTTGCTCCATCGCAATTGGCTCTTAGATTGCTTACCCGTCACGCGCCGCGCAACGATCGTGCTCGTTGAATGTGCAACGACTCCGAACCGGCAGCGCCGAAGCAGTGCAGACTCGACCGAGAGCTGCATCGTCGTTGGGCACCCTGCCATGTCAGGGCTGGCCGTTGCGCCGGTCGCGGCGAGTAGATGGCGATGTCGCGCAATCCCGAAATCTTGCACAAAACAGCGGCGACCCGCCATCCGAACACCAGGAAATTCTCGCTTGACGCTTGGGTCTTCGGGTCCATAATCGATTCAAAACAGCGCTGCGCTAGCGTGGTTCACTATGACCGACAGCGACGAACAACTTCAGGCTTTCGGCGACTTCGTACGAGCGCAGCGGCGGTTGGCACAAGTTTCGCAACGCAACCTCGCGCGGATGTCGGGCGTGTCCGACTCGTACCTGAGCCAGATCGAGCGCGGCAACTATCGGCCGTCGCCGCAAGTCGTCAAGGCGTTGGCGACGGCGTTCGGCCTCGAGCCCAAGCAGCTCTACACGATGCTCGGGTTCATGGACGAGGAGGAGAGCACGGCTGCGACCGAGCGTCGAGCAGGCTATCCAGCTCGACACGCGCGCTCGATGCCGCGCAGAAGGAGGCGTTGATGCGAATCTACCGGTCGTTCGTGGGCAAAGGTTGATTGCCAGCGCGTGAATGATGCGACGGACGGTTAACTCGACGAAGCCGACTACCATGGAGAACCAACCGCGAACGACCCTGGCTCAGCCTCTACCGAGGCGTGCGGCCCGAGCTGAAGCCGGCCTGCGAGACCGCCCTCGACATGTTCCGCGCGACGCTCGCGCGCAACGCCAGCGCGCCGCTCGTCTACTATTTCGACCGCTCGCTCTCCGCCGCCGAATGCGATTCGATGTCCGACGCGCTGGCCGTCGGGCTACAACAGCGCGGCGTCGAGGCCGGCGACCGAGTCGCCGTCTACCTGCAGAACGTTCCGCAGGTCTTCATCGCCGTGCTCGCGATCTGGAAGTGCGGCGCCGTCGTCGTGCCGTGCAACCCGATGCTGCGCGAGCGCGAGCTCGGCAAGATCCTGCGCAGCTCCGGCTGCCTGGCGATGATCTGCCAGGAGGATCTCTACGCCGACGTCGGCCGGGCGGCGCTGCCCGCGACGGCCGTGCGGCACACGATCACGACTTCACCGCTCGAGTTCTTGGAATCGCGGCAAGCCCTTGCCGTCGATGCTGGCCGGAGTCCGGCGCAACCGCCACCCCGATGCCATCGACATGCTCGAGATCGTCGCGAAGCCACGCCGGCGAGCGGCCGCGCGCCGTCGAGCTGACGGGCGACGACGTCGCATTCATGGTGCACACGTCGGGCACGACGGGCGACGCCAAAGGCGCGATGAACACGCATCGCAACGTCGTGTTCGCGACGTCGGTCTACGAAGCCTGGATCGGTCTGACGAGCGAGGACGTCATCCTCGGGCTCGCGCCGCTGTTCCACGTGACGGGCCTCATCGGCCACGTCACGCTCGCGATGCTGACGGGCAGCCCGTTGGTGCTGTTCTACCGGTTCGACGCCAACGAGGCGTGCCGCCTCGCGGCCACTGCATCGCGCGACGTTCACGGTCTCCGCGATCACGGCGTACATCGCGCTGCTGAACAGCGACGTGCTCGCGAAGTACGACTTGAAGGCGCTGACGAAGCTCTACACGGGCGGCGCGCCGACGCCGGCGAGCGTGCTCGAGGATTGGCACGGCCGCACCGGCGTGCGCATCCAGCCGATGTACGGCCTCACGGAGGCGACGTCGCCGACGCACATGACGCCGCACGGCGCTATTCCGCCGATCGATCCGCATACCGGCGCGATGTCGATCGGCGTGCCCGTCTGCAACACGCACGTCAAGGTCATGACGGACGCGGGCCACGAAGCGGGCCGCGCGAGATCGGCGAGTTCGTCATCGCCGGGCCGCAGATCGTGCCCGGGCTATTGGCAGAAGCCCGAGGAGACGGCGAAGGCGCTGACGTCTGCCGGGCTCAAGACCGGCGACGTCGGCTTCATGGACGAGAACGGCTGGTTCTATCTCGTCGACCGCTCGAAGGACATGATCATCGCGTCGGGGTTCAAGGTCTGGCCGCGCGAGGTCGAAGAGGTGCTCTATCAGCACCCGGCCGTCCGCGAAGCGGCCGTCGTCGGCATTCCGGACGCCGTATCGCGGCGAGACGATCAAAGCGGTCATCAGCTTGAAGCCGGGGCAGAACGTGACGCCGGACGAGATCCGCGCGTTCGCGCGCGAGCGCATGGCCGCGTACAAGTATCCGCGCGTCGTCGAGATCATGGAGGACCTGCCGAAGACGACGAGCGGCAAGATCATGCGCCGGCTGCTGCAGCCGACCGCGCACGCGACCGCGCTGCCGGTGCAGGCCGAGATCGTCGACGTGTCGTATCCGCAGCTTCGCGCCGCGCTCGAGGCGCGTGCGGTGCTCGAGGCGGGTGCCGTGTGGCTGCGGATGAGCCGCGGCACGTTGCCGCTCGCGACGACGGCGAACCTCTACGAGCGGTTGCGGGTCATGCTCGCGCAGCTGCGCGACGGGCGCACGTTCGTCGATCGGGCCGCGTTCCTCACCGCCAACGAGGCGTATCACGCCGCCGTCATCGATCTCGCCGAGAACGAGCACCTGACCGCTGGGTTTCCGGCGCTTGCGCCTGCGCGACCTGTTCGCGGCGGCCCTCAAGAACACCAACCGTCATCGCCGAGAACGGCGTCTATTTCCACGAGTACCTGACGGACTCGCTCGCCGCGAATGACGCGAAGAACTCGATCAAAGCGATCGTATCGTGGAGCAAGCATTCCTCGACGGGCGTGCGCCGCGCGCTCGACATGCACGGCGAAGTCGCGGCGCAACGCGACGAGCTGCGGCCCGGCGGCATCGTCGAGGACCTGTCGGTCGGCGTCGCCAAGGAGCAGGACAGCTTGGCCGGCGACATCGACGCGCTCGTCATGGCGCTCGATGCTCGCGCCGCGCTCGAGATCGGCATCACGCAGTCGCTTGGGTCAGCGCTGTCGATCGAGGCCGAGCGCGATGCGCTCGTCGCGCGCCTGCGCGCGTTCACGCCGCTCGTGCGCGGCACCTCGGTGTCGCACATCGCGCGTTATCTGCGAGCCGACGACGCGTTCCACCGCATCTTCCTGAGCTTGCTGCGCAACCAGCCGCTGTTCGACATCTACAACGCGATGGACGTACCCGAGCTCATGCGCCGCGTTCTCGTCGTGGCGCCGATCTCGATCCGCGAGATCTTCGACGACCACAAGGCGCTGACGAACGCGCTGCGCGCGGGCAGCGCCGACGACACGAGCGCCGCCATTACCGAGCACGCGAACCGCGTCCGCGACGGCCCTCGCGAGCTTCCTGGCCGAGTCGACCAAGCCCAACCCGCCCAACCAGCAGGTCGCCTAGCCGCGCTCTTCGGCGCAGGGTGCTTGACATGCGCTGCACATGCGTTGCATACTACGCACGTGTCCAAACGAGCCCCCCGAAAGTCAGGAGCAAGAAGATGTCCAATTATGTGAAGACTGGCGACCGACGCCGGTGACCAGTACCTCGCCTCCCTTGCCGAGATGCAAGAGAACTTCCTGAAGACGACGACAGCGTTCGCCGCGCGCTTTACGACGCCGAGCCCCCATGGAGACCCCGCCGGCCGTTGCCGCGGCCATCGCGGCCTGCCGACGGCACAGGAAGTGACGGAAGCGTCCTTTGCCTTCGCGACAAAAGCTGCTCAAGCAGCAGAAGACCTTCGCCGAGAAGATGCTGGCTGCCAGCACGGCGCCGCGACGCTCGCGAAGTAATCGAGTCACGCGACCGCGGCGGCGGCCTATCCCCCCCGAAGGCCGTCGCCGCGCTTTCGCTGCCGGACTCGACTTTAGTACCATACCGAGCGAATGGACGCGCTCGGTATTTTTCCGCAACGCGTGAAGACCGCGTGGCTGACGACAAGAAGAACAACGATCCGCCGTTGATCGAGCGCTGGCTCGCCGAGCAGCAGCAGTGGCAGCGAACGTTCACGACCTACATGGATTCGTTGGTCAAGAACGAAGACTTCCTCGTCCACCTGGGTAACGCGATGCGCGGCTCGCTGCTCGCCGGCAAACCCTATCCGACTCAACCGCCGCCTACGGCCGCCGCGCCGGAAACCCCGAGCGAGGACAAGCTCGATCAGATCCTGTTCGCACTGCGCCAGCTCGAGGGACAAGTCCACGATCTACGCCTGACGCTCGACGAGCTGAAGGCGGACAAAGAAGCGGGGTGCCAAGAAGCCTCCGCCGCCCGAGGCCCAAGGAAGCGGAGTGAACGAACCGGAGCCCGAGCCGGAGCGCGACCAGGAGCGCGAGCTCGAGGCCCTGCTGGAACTGTCGCGCCGCGGCCGCGCCAAGCTCGAGCGCCTGCACGAGCTGCTGACGACACCGGGCCACTACGGCACCGGCGCAACGCCGGCGGTCGTCGTCTACCGCGAGAACAAGCTTCGGCTGCTGCGGCTGCTCGACGAGACGGGACAGCCGCGCGCCGGCAAGCCGCCCGTGCTGTTCGTGCCGGCGCCGGTCAGCCGCTACTTCATCCTGGATCTGCTGCCCGGTCGCTCGTTCGCGGGCCACGTCGCCGCCGCGGGGTTCGACGTCTACATCGCCGATTTCGGCACCCCGAGCCGCGAGGATCGGTTCGCGGATCTCGCGTACTACGTCGAAGGGCTCGTGCGCCGGTCGCGTGCGCGACCGTCAGCGCGTTGACGGGCGAGGACGCGATCAACGTCGTCGGCTACTGCCTCGGCGGCACGCTGTCGCTGCTCTACGCGGCGCTCTACCCCGAGACGGTGCGGCGGCTCGTGCTGCTGACGACGACCGTCGACGGCGACGTCGAGGGCGGTATCCCGTGGGTCGCCGCACGAATGGGGCTCGCCGGCGAGGACTACGACAACCCGCGGCTCGTCCCGGCCGCCGAGGTCAAGAGCTGGTTCGAGATGCTCGCGCCGGGTAGCAACAGCACGATCGGGCGCGTCAGCGATCTGTGGGATCGGCTCGACGATGCTCCCGAGCGGTTGCGCGAGGTGCGCACGATGGCGAGCTGGGTCGACGACGTCGTGCCGGCGCCGGGCCGGCTGCTCGCCGAGCTCTACCGCAAGCTCGGCCCCGGCGCGAACGGCATGATGAAGGGCACTGCGACGGTCGGGGAACGGCCGGTCGATTTCAGCGCCGTCAGCATGCCCGTGCTGTCGGTGTCGGCCGAGAAAGACACGATCGCACCGCCCGCGGGCGTCGATGCCGTGCGCAACGTCGTGCCGCACACCGAGATCTTGCGCCTGCCGGGCGGGCACGTCGGCATCGTCGCCGGCCGCGCCGCGGCCGCACTGTGGAAGCGCACCGTGGAATTCCTGGGGCCTTGAGGGGAACCGCGTGCAGCGTGCGCTCATCCAGTGGCAGGGGCATCGCGTCTGCGTCTCGGAGCTCGGCACCGGCAAACCGCTGTTCCTCGTTCCCGGCATCGGCTGCAGCGCCGACATGTGGCAGCCGTTCATGCAGTACTTCCCGAATCGGCGAATCATCAGCTTCGACGCCCCGGGTGCCGGGCGCTCGAGCACGCCGGTGTATCCCGTCTCCGTCGGTTCGCTGGCGGCGCTCGCGGCCGCCGTGCTCGACCATTTCGCGCGTCGAGTGCACGGACGTCATAGGCTTTTCGTACGGCGGAGCGATCTCGCAGCAGCTCGCTTACGACCTATCCCGAGCGCGTCTGCCGGCTCGTCTTGGCTGCGACGAATTGCGGGGTGGGCTCGGTTCTGGGGCTCGCCGGGAGCCGTGGCCGTGATGGCTACGCCGCTGCGCTTCTACTCGGCCGCCTACTTCGAGCACGTGGCGGCGAGTCTGTACGGCGGTGTCACGGGACGTGACGCTGTGCGACCGGCAGAGCGCGATCGGCGTTCGCCGGCGGTTACCGCCGACCTCGTACGGTTACGCGATGCAGCTGCTCGGCGGGTTCGGCTGGTCGAGCTGGAGCTTCCTGCCGGAGATTCGGCATGAGACGCTCGTCGTCTGCGGCGACGACGACCCGCTCGTGCCGCTCGCGAACGCGCGCATGCTCGCGGCGCGTATTCCGCGAGCTACGCTCACGGTCGTCGAGCGTGCCGGCCATCTGCTGCTCTGGGACGAGCCGGAGCGCATCGCGCCGCAGATAGGGCATTTCGTCGGTTGGGGCTGAGCGCGCAGAGGAGGGCTCACGCATGCGTAGCCATTGGATCGTTTTCGTAGCCGCGGCCGGCGTCGCGGGCGTGGCGCTCGGCCAAGCCGACGACTGGTATCCGTCGCCCTGGGGCGCCGGCCGATCAACGCGGCGCGGCGAACCGCATCACGCCGGAAAAGGTGCTCGAGGCGAAGAGCCTCATGACGCGCGGCACCGTGTATCAGCTCGGCCAGCGTCTACGAGTCGAGCATGCCGCTGTTCGGCACGCGGCACTTCAGCTTGCGGATCCCGCAGACGTACGGGCCGCTCGGCACGAATCGAACCATGTATCACGACGAGATCGTGAGCGCCGAGATCGGCCAGGTCGGCACGCAGTTCGACGGCTTGGGCCACATCGGCGTCGGCGATCTGTTCTACAACGGCAACGACCGCGCGCGACTTCTCGAAGCCCGACGGGCTCACGAAGCTCGGCGTCGAGAACGTCGGCCCGCTCGTGACGCGCGGCGTGCTCGTCGACGTCGCGGCCTTCAAGGGCGTCGCGCGCCTCGACGGCGGCTACGAGATCACGCGCGCGGATCTCACGGGCGCGCTCGCGCGTGCAGCGAATGGAGATTCGCTCCGGCGACGTCGTGATCGTGCACAGCGGCTGGGGCTCGCTTTGGAAGCGTCGACAACGCGGCGTTCGGCGCGAGCGCGCCCGGCGTCGGCCTGGAGGCCGCGCAGTGGCTCGTCGAGCGACGAAGTCGTGCTCGTCGGCGCCGACACGTGGTCGATGGAGGTCGTGCCGAATCCGAATCCGGACCTCGCGTTTCCCGTGCACCAGCTGCTGATCCCGCGCAACGGGATCTACATCTTCGAGAATCTCGCGACCGAGGAGCTCGCGCGCGATCGCGTCTACGAGTTCGCGTTCTTCTTCGCGCCGCTGAAGCTCAAGGGCGCAACGGGCTCGCCGGCCAATCCGCTCGCGATCCGCTGAAGCGCAGCGGCTCAGACCAGGACCTTCCGGTCGGGGAACGCCTTCTGCCAGCGGTTGATACGCACCTGGGCGCGCATGCCGCTGGTCCAGAACGGGTCGTCCTTGAAGATGTCGCGGACCTCGGCCTCGTCCTTCGCCTCGATGATCCAGAGACCGCCGAGCGGCTTGTCGCTCGGCACCTCGCGCATCGAGCCCGGCACGAGCACGCGGTCCTTGACGCGATCGAGGAACTCGAAATGCGACTTCAAGAGCTTGTCGCGCAGCTCGCCCATGTTGGGCTTGTCCTCGAATTGCACGATGTAGAGCGCCATGGCGGTTCCTCGCGGTGCGAAGGCGGTAGCCTAGCGTGCGCGCGCCGCACGGCTAGATGTCGATCTCGGTCGCGAGCACGACGACGCGCTTCGTCGGCATGCGGAAGAACTCGGCGGCCTGCGTGCTGCGCCGTTGCAGATAAGCGAACACCTGCGACTTGAAGCCCGCCAAGCCCGGGTCGTGGTCGATCGCGCGCACGAGGTGCCAGCCGACGAAGTAGGTGCAATCGGCGTCGTCGACGCGCAGGCCGCGCTGACGGGCGCCGCGCACGGCTTCCGTGACGTCGGGCGTCTCCATGAAGCCGAAGCGCGCGTGCACGGCATGCACGTTCGGCATGAGCTCCTCGACCCAGGCGCGTGCGGCGCGGTCCTGACGCGGCGTGCGCACGATCTCGAGGTTCATGATCACGACGTGCTCGTGGCAGACGTGGTTGTGCTCGAGGTTGCGCAGCAGCGCCGTCGGCACGAAGCCCGCGTGGCTCACGAGAAAGACGGCGGTGCCGGGCACGCGCGTCGCGCTCGCCAACAGGCCCGGCAGCGCCGTCCACGGCACGGCGCGCTGCGCGCAGCTCGCGCCGCAGCTTCGCGCGTCCGTCGCGCCAGGTGATGAAGCCCGCGAACATGATCGCCGCCAGCGTCAGCGGCACCCAGCCGCCGTTCGCGATCTTCGTGACGTTGCCGGCGAGGAACGAGAGGTCGACGACGATGAACAGCCCGAACACGAGGATGACGCGCGACAGCGGCCACTCCCACGTCGTGCGTGCGACGACGGCGCCGAGCACCGTCGTGATCAACATCGTGCCGATCACGGACGCGCCGTACGCGGCCGACAGCGCGCTCGACGAGCCGAACGCGACGACGAAGCCGACGACGGCGACGAACATGATCGCGTTGGCTGCGGGCACGTAGATCTGGCCGCGCTCGTCCGCCGAGGTTTGACGGATCTCGACGCGCGGCAGCAGGTCGAGCTGCACGGCCTGCCGCGTCACCGAGAAGGCGCCCGAAATCGTCGCTTGCGAAGCGACGACGTCGGCCATCGTCGCGAGCAAGACCAGCGCCGGCAGCAGCGACGCGGCGCGCCATGTGCGAACAACGGGTTCTCGACGGGGCCCGTGGCGGTCGAGCAGCAGCGCACCCTGACCGAAGTAGTTCAGCAGCAACGCCGGCCAGACGAAGCCGAACCACGCGATGCGCACGGGTTGCTTCCCGAAGTGCCCCATGTCCGCATACAAGGCCTCGGCTCCCGTCAGCACGAGGAACACGGCACCCAAGATCGTCAGCGCGACGCCGGGGTGCGTCGCGAGCAGCGCGACGGCGTAGCTCGGCGACACGCGCAGCGAGCACTTCCGGTGCGTCGCACGATCGCGACGACGCCGAGCGCCGCCAGCGTTCCGAACCAAAGGACCATGATCGGGCCGAACAGCCCGCCGACGCGCGCCGTGCCGCGGCGCTGGAACGCGAACAGCGCGACGATGATGGCGAGCGTGATCGGCAACACCGTGCCTGCGAAAGTCGGGGTCGAGCAGCTCGAGGCCCTCGACGGCGCGAAAGCACCGAGATCGCCGGCGTGATCAGCGCGTCGCAGTAGAACATCGCGGTGCCGAGCGCCGCGAGCGCGACGAACGCGCGCGGCCCACGACGCCGGCGGTGCCGAACTTCTGCTGCACGAGAGCGAGCAACGACAGGATGCCGCCTTCGCCGGCGTTGTCGGCGCGCAAGATCAGCGACGACGTACTTCAGCGTGACGACGAACAGCAGGCTCCAGAAGATCAGCGACAGCACGCCGAGCACGGCCGCCGGATCGTTGCCCGTGATCGCGACGTGCCTCCTTGAGCGCGTACAACGGGCTCGTGCCGATGTCGCCGTAGACGACGCCGAGCGCGCCGAGCGTGGCTACGGCCGAGGGAGCGTTGCTCGTTCATGCAGGTGCTGGAACGTCGCTAGCGGAGCGGATTGTGGCCGCGGCGGCATCAGCGGCGCGCTTATCGTCAGGCCGCGAGCTCGATTCTGCCGACGTAGACGCTCTTCTTGAGCTCGACGTCGAGCCGCTTCGCCACGCGGCCGGCGACCTCGATGACGACGCCATAACGTCCGCTGTCGGGCGGCAGACCGTCGATCTTGAACTCACCGAACGCATCCGTGACCGCTTCGCCGACGACGGCGCCCGACCTCTCGAGCCTGACCTTCGCATCGGCGACGCAGTCGGTCACGCCGTTGACGGTCTTGATGACCGTGCCGCCGACGAACTCGTGCGTGTAGCGGCTCGAGATTCTTGTAATGGACTCGCGGCTTGGTGGCCAACTCCGGCTGCAGCTCGCGCAAGCCCTCGCGCGACTTGATCGCGGCCATCTCCTCGTCGGTCACCTTGACCGCCTTCAGCGCGCCGGTTGCGCACACTTGCGTGCAACGCGGCTCCTTCCAACCGCGGTCGATCAAGTGCGCGTCGAAGAACCAGTGCTGCGGCAGTTGCAGCTCCTCGTTCCAGCGCACGGCGCCGTAGGGGCACGCGTCGGCGATGGCCTTCTGGCCCTTGGCCTTGACGGGATCGATGTGCACGATGCCGTCGGCACGCTTCGTGATGGCGCCGTTCTTCGCCGCCTTCATGCAAGGCGCGTCGTCGCAGTGCTGGCACATCACGGGCAGGTAGGCGACGTCCATGACGGGCCCCGAGCCGCGCTCGTTGGATCGAATGTCGATCCACCTAGACCCATGCTTCGGCATCGGCGCGGAATAGCCTTCGAACTCGTTGCCGACGTGCTCGTCCTGATTGGCCAGCGTGCACAGATTGCAATTCGTGCACTTGGCGACGTCGACGATCAGATTCCATTTCTTCATGCGCTAGTTCCGTATGCGTCGTTCGATCGTCACGCGACCGCCGCTCGTTTTCTTTCAGGGGTTTTTCTCGGGGCTTTTCTCTTCGCGAGCCGGCGCCGCCATCTCGGCCTCGTTCCATCGCTCGACTTCGATGAGACAGCAGCTCGCGCCCATCGAGTGCGCCTTGCTGATCTGCGACTTGCTCGAGGACAGCAGGTTCACGCAGCCGCCGCGGTCGGCCGACTTCCCCGGCTCGCCGACGGGATCGTAGACGCCCGAAGAGCTGTAGGCGTGCACGACGCCTTGGAGCATCCGGTGCGTGACCTTGGCCGCGCAGACCACGGAGCCGCGCGCGTTGTGCAAGCGAACGAGGTCGTTGTCGCGGATGCCGCGAGCCTTCGCATCGTCGGGATGGATGCGCAGCACCCAATAGTAGTAGCCGTCGACGAGCACGCGATGATCGGGGATGTCGTTCAGGAAGCTGTCCTTGCCGTCCATCTGCGTGTGGAACGAGAACCGCGGATGCGGCGAGATGAGCTGCAACGGAAAGTCTTCGAAGCCCTTGCCGCTCGGGAACTCCGCCGGACGCTCGTACTTCGCGATCGGCGGCCGGTCCTGCGCTCAACGGATCGAAGCGCTTCAAGCTCTCGCAATCGAACTCGATCTTGCCGGTCTGCGTTTGCAGACCCTTCAGGTACCCCTGCGAATAATCCGACGGTAGCGGCATCGGCTCCGGCACGTCCTTCTTGCGGCCCTCGTAGAACCAGTTCCACGAGAGCGGCGCGCGCTGCTCCTCTTTCTCCGTCGGGACCACGAAGTAGCCCTTGCGAACGAACTCCTTCCACGAGATGTACTTCGGCAGATCCGAGCCATCGAATTGCCGTTTCACCCAGCCGAGCTCGCCGACGCCTTCCGTGAAGTAGGCCGCGAGCCCGAGCCGCTCGCAGATCTTCTGGAAGATCCAGAAATCCGACTTCGATTCGCCGAGCGGCTCGATGCACTTGTGCTGGAAGGTGATGACGCGATGGTTCAGCTGCTGCTCGCCGTGATGAGCGTAGCCGCCGAGCCCCGCCCATTCGCTGATGTCGTATCGCTCGAAGTTCGTGCAGGCCGGCAGGATGATGTCCGCGAACTCGGTGTCGCCGTGCAGCCAGATGTTCTGGCTCACGAGGAACTCGAGATTCGGGTGGCGGAACATGTTGATGTAGCGGCTGCTGTTCGGCATCGACGCGATCAGCGAGCCGCCGTACTTCCAGAGCATGTGCACCGGCGAGAACCCGGGCTTCGGATACGTGATCTTCTGGAACTGCGCTTCGATGCTCGAGCCGTTCCACACGTAGCCTTCCGCCTTGCCGTCGATGATGGCCTCGGGCAGCTGCATGCGCGGAATGACCTGCGTGTTCGTGTTGATCGACGGCAATTGCGGCATGCGCTGGTAGAGCGTCACGCCCATCGCGGTGTGGCTGTAGTCGCCCGACATGCCGCCTTCGGCGTAGCCCGGGAAATAGAAGTTGAAATCGAGCGGCGTGCCCCACTGCAGGTTGCCCATGTTGACGCCGGGCTTGCCGAGCCCTTGCATCGCGATCAGGCAGACCATCGTCCGCGCCCACTGAATGCCCGTTGCGTTGCGGCACGCGCCGCCGTGGCCGTTACCCCAGGCGCCTGCGCCGAGGTAGGTCTTCTTGCGCGCCCACTCGCGCGCCAGCGCGCGCACGTCGCTCGCCGGCACGCCGGTCTCGGCTTCCTGCCACTCGGGCGACTTCGGGATGCCGTCGTCTTTGCCGAGCACGTAATCGGCCCATTTCTCGAAGCCGTGCGTATGCGTCGAGACGTAGGCCTTGTCGTAGGTGCCCTCGGTGATCCAGACGTACGCGATCGCGATCGCGAGCGCCGGGCTCGACGTCGGACGCGGCGCGATCCACTTGCCGCCCGAGCAGCTGAATCGAGTCGTTGAAGTACGGGTCGATGTGGACGATCTTGATGCCGGCTTCGTTGAGCCACTGCCGGCGAATCGTGCCTTCGAGCGCGCCGTACGCGCCGCTGTTCGATTCGGGATTGCTCGACCAGAACACGACCATCTCGGCTTCTTTGAGCAAGTCCTCGACGGTCCCGTAGGTCTCCGACTGGCCGACGCGCATCGAGCCGCCCCAGTGATGCGTCGCGCCCCAGTACCAGCCTTCCCAGCTGTCGGGGTTGTGGTGCACCTCGGTCATGCCGACGGCGTTCTCGAACTTGCGCAGCGCGGAGAGGTAGTAGCCGATGTTGCCCCACGCGTGATGCGACGGGTGGCTGCACGCGATCGCGCCGTTGCCGTGCACCGTCTTCTGCCGCGTGATCTCGTTCGCGACGATGTCGAGCGCTTCGTCCCAGCTGATGCGCTCGTAGCCCGAGACGCCGCGGTTCTGCGGATTGCGCTCGCCGTTCGGATCGAAGTCGACGCGCTTCATCGGATAGAGGATCCGGTCGGGCGAATAGATCGTCGACTTGACGGTCTGGCCGTGCGGGGCGAGCGACGTCCTGCGCGGCGGCGTGAACTCCTTGCCCTTCGCTTTGATCGTCCACGGTTGCGGGTCGCTGTCGTCGAAATCGATCGGCGTCATGCGAACGATCTTGCCGTCCTTGACGTAGACGAACAGCGGTCCGCCGTTCGCCATGTTGACGTAACGCGTCTCGCCGCTGCCGGCGTCGACGCCGTAACGCCAACCGGCCTGCAGCATCGACTCCAGCGTGAACATGAACCAGATGGCTTTGTCCTGCTCCCCGTCGAGCGTCATGCTGAAGCTCTTGGCCGCATTGATCCTGCCGAGCTGGTCGTCCGGGTGCGTGAAGATCTGTAGCCCGAGTCGGGCGCTCTTGACCGTGACGACGACGTCGGGATTCGGATGGATGCCGCGCGCGACGAGATCTTGCCGTTCTTGATGATGTAATAGCGGCCGGTCCCTGCCTTGACTCGGATCTGAGCGGTGAGGTCCTGCTCCTTGAGCCGCTCGCGGAACGCGGGATGGCGCCAGGCGGTGTACTTCATCGCGAGCGCGATGCCGTACAGCAGCGTCGAAAACGCCAGCGTGGTGAATCTGTCCATTCTAACCTTCCCCGGAGGTGCCGTCTGCGATCAACAACATGCGCGCGCTCCGCGCTTTCGTCGCCTCTTTTCTGTTGCGCCGCAGGCGCTTGCGCGAGGCTGCCGGGCGCTAGGTTACGGGGTTGCCCCACGGCCGTAAAGCTCGGAACCCGGCGTTGCGCGAGCCCCGCAAGGTTCTGATAAGCTCCGGGAATTCGTACATGGCGATGGTTCGAACGGGGCGGGGAAACGATCGTGAGCGCAGTAGAAATTTCAGCTCGGGCCGCAACCGAGGAACCGGGCAACGTCAAGATTCTGAAGAGCGTCTGCCGCAGTTGCCACGGCGGCTGCAGCGCCCTGATGCACGTCAAAGACGGCAAGCTCGTCAAAGTCGAGGGCGATCCCGAAGGGCCGCTGAATCACGGCTATCTCTGTCCGATCGGCGCGGCGACGACGCAGCTCGTCTATCACCCCGACCGCTTGAAGTACCCGCAACGGCGCATCGGGCCGCGCGGCTCCGGCAAGTGGGAGCGCATCTCGTGGGACGAGGCGCTCGACGAGATCGCCGAGAAAGTTCTCAAGATCCGTGCGGAGAGCGGGCCCGAGTCGATCGCGATGGGCACGGGCACGGGCCGCCATCACATCCGCTGGGTGTCGCGCTTCGGTAACGCGCTCGGCACGCCGAACTGGTGCGAGCCTGGTTTCGCGCAGTGTTTCCACCCGCGCGTCAACACCTGCATCCAGACGATGGGCGACTTGCCGGTCTGCGATTTCACGGGCGGCACGCCGCCGGCGCTCACCATGTACTGGGGGCACAACCCGCCGCACTCGGGCCCCGACGGCGAGACGCGCTTCAACGTCCGCGAAGCGCTGCTGACCAAACCGCGGCTCATCACGATCGATCCGCGCGAGACGGTCCTCGCGAAGAAGTCCGAGGTCTGGCTGCAGCTTCGGCCCGGCACCGACGACGCGCTCGGGCTCGCGTTCCTGAACGTGATCATCGAGGAAGACCTCTACGACCACGAGTTCTGCGAGAAGTACACGCACGGCTTCAAGGAGCTCGCCGAGCACGTCCACAAGTTCACGCCGGAATGGGCCGAGCCGATTACCTGGGTGCCGGCGGACAAGATCCGCGCGGCCGCGCGCCTGTTCGCGACCGTCAAGCCCGCGATGCTCGAGTGGGGCTGCGCGATCGAGCACACGCCGAACACGATCCAGACGATCCGCGCGCTGTCGATGATCCCGGCGATCACGGGCAACATCGACGTGCCCGGCGGCTGGATCTTCGGCATGCAGGGCGCCGGCCGCTTCCCGAGCCTCATCGAGAATCTCGATCCGGAAGTCGAGAAGAAGCGGCTCGGGTACGAGAAGTACAAGATGCTCTGCGGCGAAGGCGCCGACCTTCCGGCCTGTCACATCCCGACGCTGATCGATGCGATGCTCACAGGCGTGCCGTATCGCGTCAGGGCGTTCCTCGTCTTCGGCAACAACACGCTGACGACGTACGCGAACACGAACATGGTCTACAAGGCGCTCATGAAGCTCGACTTCATGGTCTGCGCCGATCTCTTCATGACGCCGACGGCCGAGCTCGCCGACATCGTGCTGCCCGCCGCGTCCTGGCCGGAGCTGAACCAGATCTGCGCGCTGCCGACGATTGCGGGCAACGTGGTCATGAGCAACCAGCAGAACCGTGCGAATGGGTGAGTGCAAGTCGGACGAGGAGATCTTCGTCGAGCTCGCGCGGCGCATGAAGCTGCCGGTCTGCACGCGAGCCGGTCGAGGAAGTGCTCGATCAGATGCTGAAGAACGGCGGGCAGAAGGTCGACTTCAAGGGCCTGACCGAGCAGGGTTGGATCCACATCCAGCAGGAGTACCGGAAGTACGAGAAGCAAGGCTTCAAGACGCCGACCGGCAAGCTCGAGCTCTACTCGACGCGGCTCGAGGCGATGGGTTACGCGCCGCTGCCCTATTACGAGGAACCGCCGGAAAGCCCGCTCTCGACGCCCGAAGTCGCCGACGACTATCCGCTGGTCCTGACGACCGGCGGGCGGATTCCGACCTTCTTCAACTCCGAGCACCGGCAGCTGCCGCTGTGCCGCAAGGGCCATCCCGATCCGCTCTGCGACATCCACCCGGACACGGCCGCCGAGCACGGAATCGAGGACGGCGAATGGATGGTGATCGAGACGCGCCGCGGCCGCATCAAGCAGATCGCGAACGTGACGAACAAGATCGATGCGCGCGTGATCCACTGCGAGCACGGCTGGTGGTTCCCGGAGAGGGACGGCCCCGACTACGGAATCTGGGAGTCGAACGCCAACCTCCTGACCGACAATCGCGGGCCGTTCGATCCGCAGATGGGGACCTACCAGCTGCGCGGGCTCCTGTGCCGCGTCGAAAAGCTCACGCCGGAGAACGACAAGTTCGGGCCTCCGGAGCTGGAAACGGAGACGGCGCCAACGACCGCCTACCGGCGCGCAGCACGATAACGAAGAACAACGTCTGATTCTCGGTAGCGCCGGATTTCGCGATTCAGCGCGAGCGCGAGCGCGAGCTCTTGACCGCGCGGGCTCGTGGCTGGTTACGTAGATCGGACCTCGGGGTCGCGCCACCGGCGGAACAGCGGCGCGAGCGCAATGCCGGCGATCGTGAGCGTCCAAACGATGACCGCACCGGTAGGCAAATCGAAGACCGCTGACAGCGTGAGCCCGACGAAATAGCCGACGAGGCCGATGCCGTAGCCTACCGTGAGCGAATGCGCCCGCAACGAGCGCGTTGCCAGCGCAGGCACCATGAGGCTCGCGAATACGAGATACACGCCGACGAGCTGCACTGAGGCCGTGACGCTGACGGCGAACAACAGGTAGAACCCCGCCCGACCCAGCTTGCGCATCACGGGGCGCCAGCTCACGAGGACCAGCGCTGCGAGCACGGCCGCGGGAGCGAGCGTATGCATGTCGGCCCACAGAATCTGGCCAACCAAGAGGTCACGGAGCTCTTCGCCGCCGCGCGGGTTGTTGGCGAGCAGCAGGATGCCGCCGGTCGCAGCCAACACGAATGAGACGCCGATGATCGCTTCCTGAATCTTGGGGAAGCGCCGGTCAGTCCACGACAGGGCCGCGCCGCCGATCAACGCCGAAGCAAACGCGGCGATCTGGGCAGCGATGCCGTGCGCCTCGAGCCCAAAACCGCCGGCGGCGATCACGCCGAGCCCTGCTATTTGTGCCACGGCCAGGTCGATGAAGATGATGCCGCGGCGTAGAACCTCTTGGCCGAGCGGAACGTGCGTGGCGAGAACGAGCACGCCGGCGATCAGCGCGGGCCCGACGATACTGAGCCCCGTGGCATCGAAGCTCATGGATGCGTCTCCAACAGTGTCTTCACGATGACGTCAAACATGCCGGTGAGGTCATCGGCGCCCGGCACGCTGCCGACCGTGTGCGGCAGCACGACGAACGGGATCGACGTGCGTGCAGCGAGCCATTCGGAGGCCTTGCCGTCTTCGTAGATCGAGCGAATGATCACGGCCACTTGCTTGCTCTGAAGCTGCCCTAGCAACTCGGCCAGATGGGCGGCGCTCGCCGGTAAGCCGGGCTTCGGCTCGAGATTGCCCACCTCGACCAAGCCGACCCAGTTCTCGAGATAGACCCAGCCTTTGTGATGGGTGACGACCTGCCGGGCGCGCAGCGGCACGATGGCGGCCGTCCACCGATCGAGCGCGCTTTGCCAACGCGCTTGGAACTCTGCGTAGCGATTCCGATAGGTCGCGGCGTTGGCCGGGTCGAGCATCGCGAGCCGCTCGGCGAGCGCCGCCGCGACTTTGCCGATGTTGCGCGGATCGGTTTGGATATGCGGGTTGCCGTAAGGGTGAACGTCGCCCAGCGAGCGATCGAGGCTGGCCGGCTTGTCCAGCAGGTCGACGTAGTCCGAGGCGCTCATGTAGCCCGGCTGTCCGGGTTGCACGGAGGCGTTGCCGGCCTGCCGCAGCAATAGCGGCAGCCACCCGACCTCCAAGTCCGCGCCCGTGCACAGCACCAAGGCGGCGCGACGCACTCTGGCGATCAGGCTCGGACGCGCTTGGATGTAGTGTGGATCCTGCTGCGGCGTGGTGGCCGATTCGGCGTTGACGAGGTTGCCGCCGAGCTCGCCGGCGAGTGCCGCCCATTCCGGCTCGCAAGTGAAGACCTCGAGCGCGGCGCGTGCGGGAGCAGCCACCGTGGCGAGCACAACCGTCGTGAGCATCAAGATGGTTTTCATGCTGTGTCCTTCGTCAAAACCGATGCGCGCCGTGTGCACCGAGGCTCATGAGGTATTGGAGGACGACTTGATCGTCCGTCTCGGGACGCGAGTCGTCGCGATTGAGCTGCAGCCGCAGCCGGCTGAACTCGCTGTTCGAGAAGTCCGTCATCACGCTGATTCGGCTCGGGTCGTGATCGGCTACGAGCGGCGTCGGTGCGGTGACGCCAAGCTCGTTGCTTGCGTCGAGACTGTCGTAGCGAAGCCCGACGCGCCAGCGCGGCCGAAACTGATAGATGCCCTGCACGTAGAACCCGTCGTGGGTGCCGACGTAGGGGCCGACCTCATCGCCGGCCGACGGTACGCTGACGGTGAGCTCGCCGTTCTCTTCGCGCTGTAGATACTCGGCCTGGACGACGTAATAGCGGTCCCGAGCGTTGCCGCCTTTAGCCCACTTCCAGACGAAGTCAGCGATGGTGAGGTCGCTCGTGCCCGTGAACGAGACGCGGCCAGCGTCGAAATCCGTCGCTCGGTCGTTGGCATCGGCCGCCAGGTACGAAAGGCCGGCGCGCCAGCTGGACTCGTCGCTCACGTCGCCACCGAAATGCACGAACAGTGTCGATGCTCCCGTGCCGGAGCTTGCAGCCCCACCGGCCGCAGGAAATGAGTCGCCGCGCAAGAGCTCCGCGCCGAGCTGGATGAACAGCGTGCTCGGTGCGACCCAACTCAACTGCAAGCCGGCGTCCTTGTAGCCGTTGTTCAACATCGCGACATAGGCGAGCGGCGCGTCGTTGAAGTCCCAAGCGTGCGCGTGAATCGGATTCAGATAGCCGACGTCCGAAAGAAACTGACCGGCTTTGATCTTGAAGCCCTTCGGTAATGCCAATGTCTCGAAGTAGGCCTCCTCGACGGCGATCGACGTTTCGTCGTCGGCCTGCTCGAGAGCGGCCGTGAGGAAACCGTAGAACTTGTCGTCGACGTTCGCGCTCATGGCGAGCTCCGTTTCGTCGAGCGATAGGCCCTCGCTCGGCAGCCCCGCCTCGGGGTCGAGCTGGAACCCTGCCAAGCCATATCCCGCCGGATCGCGAGAGTAGCTCGCGTAGTGCCCGTCGAGGATCAAGCTAATGGCCGGATTGAACGCGTTGCCAGTGACTTGGTCCTGGGCCGATGCAGCGGAGCCCATCGAAATCAGAAACGGCGCGACGAGCGCCGCGCGCTTATGGAGGTGCATAGATCCCTCGCTACCTAGAGTCGCCGTCGCGCAGGCGATTCGCCTGCGGCCGCTTTCAGGCTTGGTGCTTGGGTGGCGGTGCGCGGGAGTGGTAGGAAAGAATGACGAGGGCAGCAGCCAGCGGGGGAATGCTCGCTGACACCGTATCCGGCACCAGCGGCGATAGCGCAACCGCGGCCTCGTGGCTCGGCGGGGCCGCATGATCCCCCGCCACGCACAACGCGCACACGGCGCCATGCTCGGGGCGGCTGTGATCGATGCGATGAACGACGAGCAGTGTCTGCGCCAACAATATCGACGCGAGCAGCACGAGACTCGCCGCGCGGTATCTGCGCAAGCGAAGTGCGGCGAGGAACGACAGGGCTTGTTGGACCGGTCGGGCCATGAGTCTTAAAGAGTAGCTCTCGGACTCGGGTAAGCCTAGCAGGGCCTGGACGCGCTAGCTCTGGTTCCACTCCACGAGCGGGGCGCTCTTATCCGTGCGCTCATAGAACCACTTGAGCCCCGTCGCGGCTTCCTTGCTCAAGACCGTGGTCTTGAAGCTCCGCCACGCCTGGATCTCGAAGTAGTCGAGCGTGCCCCCGTGGGCGTTGAGCCGATGCGGCACGCCGGGTGGGAAGTAGACGAGAGTGCCGGGCTCGATTTCCTGCGACGTTTCGCCCACGTCGACTTTGCCGCGGCCCTTGAACGTCATGTAGACGTGATCGGCGCCGTCCGGGTTCGCGTCGGTGCCCTTGTGCAGGTGATAGGGCGACGCACCGCCTTCGTTGTAGTGCATCTCGCCGGCCTGAATGGCGTTCGTCGACGTCAATCGACTGCCGTCCGTGAGCCTGACGCTCGACTCGGCGCAGAAGCGGCGCACGCGGCCGCCGCTCGCGTCGCTCAAGGCGCGCAGCTTCTTGCGGTTGAAGAAATAGCCCGGCCCGCCGGGTAGCTCACCTTCGACGGCGGAGGGCGGCTTCGGAGTCACCGTATGCAAGAGCTCGAGGTCCGCGCCCGCGGCGTCGAACCGAGCCGTGTCGCCCGGCACGAGCAGAACGCCGGCGCCGTCCTCGGCCGCGTGGGCTTCGTTCTTGAAATGCACGCGCCCGCTCGAGGAGCCCTTCATGACGTAGACGATGTGGTAATCCTTGCCCGCATCGATCGCGAATTGCCGGCCCTTCAAGATCGTTCGTCGATACACCGTCAGGTGCTTCGATCCGCACAGGCTCTCGTTGCAAATCGTCCGTTCCAGCCCGGATTCGACGCGCTTGGCTTCGGCCGTGTTCGAGTCGATGATCGAAACGTCGCTGATGGTCGGCATTGTTATTGCTCCTTACGGGGTTTTCGGGCGACGTTTCGGCGCCGAGCCTTGATCGCCTTTGGGCTTGTGCGTGCCGGCCACGGAGTAGAGCACGGCGTTCTTGCGCGTCTTCTGGAAGTCCTCGAGCGATTCGCCGCGCATGGCGGCATAGATGTGCTGATTCGACGTGCCGACGGCCGCGCCGAGCTTCTCGAGAATGAAGAATATGACGCCGTAGCGCATCAAGGCGCGCCAATCGAGCCGCCGCAGCATGTCCTTTTCTTCTTCGTTGAGCTCGCCTCGCGTGTACGAGCCTTCCCGATCGTAGAGGAACCGGCCACGGAGCTCGGGCTGAATGATGCCGTGCAGATACCGGTTGAGACGATATGCCCGGCTGCTCCGGTCGAGCGTGAACGGATAGGAGCCTTCGAGCTGGGCGACGCCGTCGTACTCGCGCCGCGCCTGCGCGGCATACGCTTCGACGCTCGCTGTCTCGTCGGCTTCCGGTACATCTTCATAGATGACGGTCGCCGTGGCCGTCATCGTCGGAATGGCGTACGACTGATGAACCTTGCGCACTTTCGGCGCGAGCGCGCCACGCATGATCAGCCACATCACGACTTCCGCGCCTTCGATGCCGCCGCGCTTCGCGAAGTCCGCAATGGAGAGCTCGGTGAGCTTCTCGGGATCCTTCTCGAGGAGCTCGAGAAACTCCATGTCCCAGTCCGTGTTGTTGAACCCCGCGCGCTCGCCGCTGACTTGATGCGAAAGCCCGCCGGAGCCGACGACGGCGACCTTGATGTCGTCGGGAAAGCTCAAGATGGCCTTGCGCAACGAACGCCCGAGAGCGAAGCAACGCCGCGCGGTCGGGATCGGAAACTGCAGCACACCGACTTGCAGCGGCACCATGGCGACGGGCCAGCTGTTCTCGTGGGGAAGCATGATAGAGAGCGGCGAGAAAACGCCGTGGTCGAGACCCTTCTCCTGAAAGAACGCGAGGTCGAACTCGTCCGCGACGAGCCCGTGCGCGATGTGCTTGGCGAGCGCGGGGTGCCCTTTGATGGCCGGCAGCGGCCTCGGCCCGCCGCCTTCGTCGGCCACGGCAAACGTATCCGAGAAGCCCAGCGTGAAGTTCGAATAGTGGTCGAAGAAAAACGAAGTGACGTGATCGTTGTAGACGTAGAACAGCACGTCCGGCTTCTTCTTCTCGAGCCACGCGCGCACCGGAGCAAAGCCCTCGAATACCGGCGCCCAGACGGGGTTGTCCGGCGTTTGCGTGTCGACCGCGTAAGCGATCGAGGGCGTGTGCGACGAGGCGAGTCCGCCGACTATCGTGGCCAAATCGTAAGCTCCGGGGAGACCTTGGGCCGCATTATACCTTCGGCCATCAGTCGGCGAGCGCACGGGCGCCGCGCAGCCACACCGCGCCGACGGCCGCGAGCAGTAGCAGCACGCCGAGGAATAGTAGGCCCGCGGCGTCGCTGTCCGTGCGGTCACGCAGGAAGCCCACGGCGTAGGGTCCGACGAATCCGCCGACCGAGGCGCACGTGTTGATGAGTGCGATGCCCGCGGCCGCGGCGCTCCCCGTCAGGAAGCGTGTCGGCAACGACCAGAACGGTCCGCGCGTGCCCAGGTCGCCGACGGCCGCGATCGTGAGCGCGATCATGGCGGGCCACAGCGAGGTGAAATACGCCCCCGCGATGAAGCCGAGCGCCGCGATGGCGCTCGGAATCGCGATATGCAGCAGTCGCTCGCCTGTGCGATCCGAGCTCGCGGCGATCGCGATCATGGCGACCGCCGCGGCGGCGTAGGGAAGCGCCGCGATCATGCTCGTGGCGAGGTTGCTGTAGCCCGACAGTCCCTGGACGATCTGCGGAATCCAGAACTGGAGGCCGTAGTTGCCGGTTTGGCAGGCGAAGAGGATTAGCGCGAGCAGCCAGACGGTGCGGTGCGTGAGCACGGCGCGTAAGCCGACACCGTGGCGCTCTACCGCCGCTCGGTGCTCGCCGCGGATGCGCTCCGTGAGCCACTTGCGCTCCGTCGGCGTAAGCCACGCGGCCTTGTCGGGCGAATCGGTCAGATACGCGAGCACGACGAAACCGAGCACGACGGCCGGTATCCCCTCGAGCAGGAACAGCCACTGCCAACCCTCGAGACCGTGCCAGCCGTCGAGCTCGAGGAGCAAGCCCGAGAGCGGCTGGCCGACGACGGAAGCGAGCGGAATGGCGACCATGAACCACGACACGGCGCGCGCGCGTTCCGCAGCGGGAAACCAATTGCCGAGGTAGTAGATGATGCCCGGCAGAAAGCCAGCCTCGGCGACACCGAGCAGAAACCGCAGCACGTAGAAGCTAGTCGGCCCCGACACGAACATCATCAGGACCGAGAGAATGCCCCACGTGACCATGATGCGCGCGATCCAGAACCGTGCGCCGACGCGCGCGAGAACGAGGTTGCTCGGCACCTCGAAGAGCGCGTAGCCCAGGAAGAAGATACCGGCACCGAAGCCGAAGACGGTGTCGCTGAGGCCCAAGTCGGGCTTCATCTGCAACGCCGCGACGCTGATGTTGACGCGGTCGATCCAGGCCACGACGTAGAGCAGCAGCAGGAACGGCAAGAGGCGCCACCCGACCTTGGTCAGCGTCGCGCGGCCGAGCTCCGGCGTGGCCTCGCTTGCGCGCGGCGGTGTGTCTTGCATGGTGGTGTCCGCTAGATCCCGACGCGCATGCTAGGCTCGTCTGCGGCCGATTGGGAGGCCGCACGATGGAGAATTCGATGCGTCACGTCATCTTCGGTTGCGCAGCGTGCCTTGTGTACGCGGTGCCCGCGGTCGCACACCATGGCCCCGGCACGTTCGATCTCAGGAGCTCGGTCAGCTACCCGGTCGCTACGCTGACAGGCGTGGATATGATCAACCCGCATTCGTGGCTCTATTTCGAGGTGACCGCGCCCGACGGCAGCGTCTCGAAGCACCGGTGCGAGATGCGGTCCGTGCACACGCTGCGCCGCTCGGGCTGGACGGAGGACCTATTTCCGGCCGGCGAGCAGATCGCCATCGAGGCGTCCCCGGACCGCGCCGATCCGAATTCCTGTTATCTGCAGACGATCCGCTTCGCGAACGGCAGCCATATGGACCGTTACGGGCAGTACGTGAAAGCGCCCGATGGCGAGATCCGCGAAGTGCGCGGCCCGATCGTCGTACCCAGCACCGAGCAGCGGGCGTTCCGTCGCGCGAGCGGCGAGCCCAACCTCGCCGGCGACTGGGCACCCGAGCAGCGCGTGATGACGAATCCGCGCGGCACCGGCGGTGGCTTGGTGGCGCTCGGCCAGCTGCCGGAGTTCGATCGGGCGCAAACCGAAGGCGGAGCAGGCGGCGGCGCGGGCCCCGGCCGCGGGCCGGGCGGGCCCGGCGCGGCTCCCGCCGGCCCGCGGCTCTATGGCGGCACCGCGCTCACTGCCGAAGGTGAGCGCGCGGCCGCAGCCTTCGTACGCGAAGACAATCCCCGTTTCAGCTGCGAGACGACGAGCATCCTGTTCGATTGGACGTTCGACGGTCCCGTCAACCGGATCGAGCAAACCGACGATGCCATCGTGCTGCATTACGGCCAGATGGGGCTCGAGCGGACGATCCACCTGAACGCGGCCGCGCGCCCGGCAACCGTCGCGCCGAGCCGCGCGGGCTATTCCGTCGGCCGATGGGAGAACGACGTGCTGGTCGTCGAGACCACGGGATTCCTGCCCGGCGTGCTGAACGCGCCCGTGCGCCACGGTGACCGGCTGCGCGTCGTCGAGCGGTTCTCGCTGAATCCGGAGACGTTCGTGCTGACGCGTGCGTACGAGGCCACGGATCCCGCGTACCTGCAAGGCACGTACACGGGCTCGGACGTCATCCAGATCGCCGACGCCCCCTACACGGAAGACAATTGCCGGGAGCTCGGCTTGATCGACTACTCGAAAGAGGCGCAGTAGCTCCGTTCGGGCCCGTTCTCAGTCGCGGCCCTGAAGGTTTTTCTACTGCGGAGTGACGTTGAGCCCTTCCGAGCAGCCGGTGCGCCGCTACCGTTACTACGACCTCGTGCTCGCGGGGTTCGTCGCGGTGCTGCTCTGCTCGAACCTCATCGGCACGGCGAAGGTGTCGGAGGTTGCGCTGCCGATCGTGGGTGGTGTGTTCGTCTTCGGCGTCGGCAATATTTTCTTTCCCATCAGCTACATCTTCGGTGACGTGCTGACCGAGGTGTACGGCTATGCACGCGCGCGGCGCGTCATCTGGGCCGGCTTCATGGCGATGGTCTTCGCGAGCGTCATGGCGTGGGTCGTCGTGCACTTGCCCGCGTCGCCGACCGAGTCCTTCAACACCACGCTGCAACCCGCGATCGAAGTCGTGTTCGGCAACACCTGGCGCATCGCGGTCGCGTCGATCGCGGCGTTCTGGGTCGGGGACTTCGTCAACGCTTACGTCTTGGCGCGCATGAAGGTGCTGACGCGGGGCCGTTGGCTCTGGATGCGCACGATCGGCTCGACGCTCGTGGGGCAGGGCGTCGACAGCGTGATCTTCTATCCGCTCGCGTTCGCCGGCATCTGGGAGGGCCGGACGCTGCTCGCCGTCATCGCGTTCAACTGGTTCTTCAAGGTCATGGTCGAGGTCCTCATGACGCCGGCGACGTACGCGATCGTGGGCTGGCTGAAGCGCCACGAGCACGAGGACTACTACGACACCGCCACGAACTTCACGCCCTTTTCTTTGAAAGACTGATCCCGTTGAAGGACTGACGGCCCGAGAATTTGCACCCGGGCCTTTGTTCAGGGATCATCGCGGCCCCCATGACCGAGCCCACCCCCGTCTCATTCGCCGATCTCGGCCTCAGCGAGGCCGTTCTCACTGCCGTGCGCGCCGTCGGCTACGAGTCGCCGACGCCGATCCAGCAGGCCGCCATACCGCCGCTGCTCGCAGGGCGCGACCTGCTCGGCCAGGCGCAGACCGGCACAGGCAAGACCGCTGCCTTCGCGCTCCCGCTCCTGTGCCGCCTCGATCTGAAGCGCGCCGAGCCGCAACTGCTCGTGCTGACACCGACGCGCGAGCTCGCGATCCAAGTGGCGGAGGCGATGCAGACCTACGCGCGCCACATGAAGGGCTTCCACGTGCTCCCGATCTACGGCGGAGCCGGGATGGACTTCCAGTTGAAACAGCTACGCCGGGGCGTGCACGCCGTCGTCGGCACGCCGGGGCGGATCCAGGATCACCTGCGCCGCAAGACGCTCAAGCTCGACAAGCTCGAAGCCGTCGTCATCGACGAGGCCGACGAGATGCTGCGCATGGGCTTCATCGACGACGTCGAGAGCATCTTGGGCGAGATGCCCGAGGAGAAGCAGGTGGCGCTCTTTTCCGCCACGCTGCCGGATCGCATTCGCAAGGTGGTTGCACATCACCTTTCCGATCCCGTCGAGATCAAGATCAAGACGAAGACGGCGACGGTCGCGTCCGTGGACCAGCGGTTCGTCGAGGTGCGCGGCTTCGACAAGCTCGACGCGCTCACGCGCATCCTCGAGGCCGAGGATTTCGACGCGATGCTGATCTTCGTCCGTACGCGCCAAGCGACGAGCGAGCTCAGCGAGAAGCTCGAGGCGCGCGGTCTCGCGAGTGCCGCGCTGAGCGGCGAGATGACGCAGGCTATGCGCGAGCGCACGATCGACCGCCTCAAGAAGGGCAAGATCGACATCGTCGTCGCGACCGACGTCGCGGCGCGCGGGCTCGACGTCGAGCGCATCACGCACGTCGTGAACTACGACATTCCGCACGACGTCGAGGGCTATATCCATCGCATCGGCCGGACGGGCAGGGCAGGCCGCTCCGGCCACGCGATTCTGTTCGTGATGCCGCGCGAGCGGCGCATTCTCGTCGCGATCGAGCGGGCTACCCGGCAACGCGTCGAGCCCATGCTTCTGCCGACACGCGAGGACGTCGCCGACCGGCGTGCGGCACAGTTCAAGGAGACCATCACCGAAGTCTTGGGCTCGCAGGATCTCAAGTTCTTCGAGCAGATCGTTTCGAGTTACGCCGAGGAGCACGGGCGCGAGCCGCAGCAGATCGCCGCGGCGCTTGCCTATCTCGCGCAGAAGGATCGGCCTCTCAAGCCGCCTCCCGCGCCCGAGTCGCGCCGTGAGCAGTTCACGGAGCGTGCCCCGCTGCATGCCGAGCACCGCAGCCGCAGGCCGGCGCTCGACGCCGAGCCGCGCCGCGAGCGGCCGCCGCGGGCGGCGCGCGAGGACGTGGAGCTCGTCCGCTACCGTATCGAGGTGGGCCACGAGCACGGCGTTCAGCCCGGCAACATCGTCGGTGCGATCGCCAACGAGGCGGGCATCGACGCCGCTCACATCGGCCGCATCGAGATCTTCGATAGCCATTCGATTGTCGGTCTGCCGGACGGAATGCCGAAGGACATCTACCAGCGCCTGCGCAAGGCGTGGGTCTGCGGACAGCAGCTGTCGATCAGTGTAGATGCCGGAGGCGGCGGCGACACGCCGAAGCGCTTGCCACCCGGCATCGCTCGCAAGCGAAAGCATCACGACAAAAAACGCGGAACTGGAGCCCATGACTAGCGACTCGACGATCATCGGCGACGACAGCGTCGTCACGTTTCACTACAAGCTCCGCGACGATACGGGCACGTTCAACGAGAGCTCGGAAAGCGGCAGCCCCGTCGTCTACATGCACGGCCACAACAACATCGTGCCGGGGCTCGAGAAGGAGCTCGCGGGGAAGAAGAGCGGCGACAAGCTCACGGCGACGGTCGCGCCCGAAGAGGGCTACGGCCAGCGCAATGACAATGCCGTGCAGCGCGTGCCGCTGAAACACCTCGCGACGAAGGGGCCCATTGCCGTCGGGCAGATGGTCGTCGTGAACACACGCGAAGGCGGCCGCCAGGCCCGCGTGCTCAAGGTCGGCCACTTCAACGTCGACTTGGACCTGAACCATCCGCTTGCGGGCCGAACGCTGACGTTCGAGATCGAGATCCTCGAGGTGCGCGCGGCGACCGACCAAGAGCTCACGCACGGCCATGCGCATGGCCCGCACGGCCACGACCACTAGCAACCGCTGACGAAAAGAAACGGCCAAGGGCTCGCGCCCCTGGCCGTTGTTACTGGCGTCAATCCCTCGCTTAGAAGTTGCGCTTGACCGTCATCGCGTACTCACGCGGCCGCGAGGGCTGGCCGTGGATGTACCCGGCCCCGTTGTCCCAGAGGTCGAACAACGTCACGTAGTAGTACTTGTCCGCGAGGTTCGTGCCCTCGATCGCGACTTCCCAGACGTCGGCTTTCGACCGCCAAGTCAGGCGCGCGTTGAAGACCTCGTAGTTGTCGATGAGGTTCGTCGGCGCGTTGACGGCGCTCGCGTAGACCGCGTCGGTGTAGGCCGCATCGAGGCGCGGCGTGAACGTGCCGCCGCCGGACAGTGCGAACTCGTACTGAATACCGATGCTAGCCTTATCCTCCGGCGTGTACGGAGCCACCATGCTGAGCGTTACGTTCGTCGCGCCCGGATCGATCCGCGAGTACTGGAAGTCCAGCATGCTGTACGACGCGTCGATCTCGAGCGCATCGCCGATATGCCACTCGACCTCGACTTCGGCACCCCAGACGTCCGCATCGCCGACGTTGTTCTGGCTCGCGCACGGCGACTGCTGACCCGGGGGAGCCCAGAGACACACCGTCGCGGGCAGCTGGATGTCCTGGTAGTCGTTCGTGAACACCGCTGCGTTGAACCGGACGTTGCCGCCGAACGTGCTCTTCCAGCCGAGCTCGATGCTGTCGAGCGTCTCCGGGTCGAACGCGTTGAGCTGGCTCGGGAAGAACGGCCGTGCATTGTTGCCGCCGGCCTTGTAACCCGTCGACAACTGTCCGTAGATCATCGAAGAGTCGCCGATGTCGTAAGCGAGCGCAAGGCGATAGTCCGTGTTGTCGCTTTCATAGGCGACGGACACCAGATCGAGACCGTCCACGCCGCAGTTGGGAGGGTTCCCCGACTCCCAGAAGAAGGGCGTCGTGCACGGCTGGGTCGGCGTCAGGTCGGGATTTCGGCGGCGGAACCTGTAGCTCTTCTCATCCTGGGTATTGCGCACACCGAGCGAGAGGTCGAGCCGATCGGTCAGATGCAATTCGGCGTTGGCGAAGATGGCGTCGCTCGTCGCGGGCACGAGGTCGGGCCCGTGGATGAAGTCGAAGCCGACATACGGCAGGTCGACGCGTGCGTGCTCGGAGGTGTCCTGGTCGAGAGAGAAGGCGCCGAACGTCAGATCGAGGATTCCTGCCGTCAGGTTGAATCGCAGCTCGTACGTGTCCTGCTCGTGTTCCAGAACTTGGAGCAGCTGTTGTGCGGCCAGCGGTGAACCGTCCGTGTCCTCGGCGAAGCTGTTCTTGTATTCGCGGTGGGAGAGGACTGCGAGCACCGAAAAGTTATCCGTGAGCTGCCAATTGAGGTTGGTCGTGTAGTCCCACGAGTCGAGCGTGTTGACGGGCTCGATCACGTAGGGTTTGAACACCGTGCTGCCTCCCGTAGTGCCGCCTTGGAACAGCGGACTCGGGGTGCTCCTGCCGTCGTTGATATAGGTCGCGTAGTTGGTGTATGTCCCACCGGTCGCGAAACGGTTATCGAACGCTACGTCGGTTCCCGCCTCATAGGTGCCGTTAGCGTTGTTGTCGAAATAGATAGGCACGAACGTAATCGAGTTCGAAGTCGGGATGAACGCCGGATTCGGGATCGGTGGGCCCGCCGGTTGCGAGATGATCGGAAACGACGATCCGCCGTGGTCTCGCGCCTGGATCAGCACGCCGGGCTGCGACTCCGAGTCGTCGTTCACAATGCTGGTCGCGAAATCGATCGAGAAGTCGTCCGACGGCGTCCAACGGAGTGCGAGGCGTCCCGACGCGTAGGATTGACCGCCTTCCGTACCGAGCTCGCAGCCGAAGGCGTCGCCGGCGGTTTGGATGTAGGTGGGCAGGCCGCCGGCTTGACCAGGCCGCGGTGAGTTGTGCACGCAAGCATAGTCGAGGCGCGACACATAGCCGTCCGACGAGCGCGCGATACCCGCGATGCGCGCGTACAGTTTGTCCTCGACGAGCGTCATGCCGGCCGCGCCCTTGATGTCCGTGCGATTGAATTCGCCCTTCGTGATCGAGATATTGGCGTCCTGCTCGCCGTCGGGCTTGCGCGTGAACAGCTTGATCGCACCGCCGATCGCATTACGTCCCGCGAGCGTTCCTTGCGGACCGCGCAGAACCTCGACGCGCTCGAGATCCAAGAGATCGAGCACGTTCCCCGTGATGGTCGAGTAGTAGACGTCGTCGACGTAGATGCCGACGCCCGGCTCCACCGACGGGTTGAAGTCCGTCTGCCCGATGCCGCGGATGAATGCGACGAGCGCGTTACCGAACGCGGAGCCGGCAGGTCTCAGCGAGACGTTCGGCGCCTGAGCCGTGATCTGCGCGAGGTTCGTCTGGCTGCGCGCGTCGAGCATCTCGGCGTTGACCGCCGTGATCGCGATCGGCGTGTCCTGGACGTTCGTCTCGCGGAACGTCGCCGTGACGATGATCTCTTCGAGGCCGCCTTCTTGCGACCAGGCGACGTGTGTACCGGCCGCCGTGTAACCGGCGAGCGCCGCGACGATCGCCGAATGCAACGCTGTCCTCTTCATTGAAACCCCCGGAGTAATGAGTTGAGTTGCGCTTTGACCACGACGGGTCAGCGGGGATTCTGCGACTGCACGCGCGAAAAGGCTAGCGGTGCCGCCAGAACGAGCCGTTCGGGTACCTCTAGAGCGTAGCGCCGGCACTACAGTTGGATGACTGGGCGGTCAGATTGAGCGACGGCGGGGGGCGCGGCCCCACGAGGAGCCGCGCGAAGCCAACCGGCGCGCGAGGAGGCGCTAGGCGAAGATCTCCTCGTCGGTGGGCACCTTTTTGTTGGTGATGACCTTGCCGATGCGCGACACGTTCATGAGGTGCTTGTAGTCCAAGTTCTCGGAGATCGAGTTGCCGCCCCACGAGCCGCAGCCGAGCGTCGTCGTCGGCGCGAAGCCGTTCGTCAACGAGCCGCCGGCCGTCAACGAGCTCGCCTGATTGACGACGAGCCGGCTGATCGGCAGCTCGACGCCGGCCTCGCGGATGTTGCCCTCGTCGTTCGAATGCAACGCCGCGGAGTGGCCCGCGCCCTCGACGAGCAGATTCGCCTTCGCTTTCGCGACGGCATCGTGGAAGGTCTTGTACGGCAGGATCGCGACGACGGGGCAGAGCTTCTCCTTCGCGAGCAAGTCGGCCGTGCCTGCGCCTTTGGCCGGCAGCAGGATGATGCGCGCGCTCGCCGGAACGTCGATGCCGACCATCGCGCCGATCTCGCGTGCCGACCTGCCGACGACGTCCTTGTTCAGGTGGCCGTCCGGGAAGACGAGCTTGCGCAGCTTCTCGATCTGCCCTTCGTCAGTCGGTGAACCAGACTTTGCCGGTGTCCTCGAATAGCTTGACCGTCTCGTCGTAACGCTCTTCGGGCGTCAGCACGAACTGCTCGTGCGAGCAGATGATGCCGTTGTCGAACGCGGCGCCCGTGACGATCTTGCCGACGGCGTCTTTGAAGTCCACGCCGCGGTCGATGATGACCGGCACGTTGCCGGCGCCGACGCCGTACGACGGCTTGCCCGACGAGTACGCGGACTTCACCATCGCGCCGCCGCCCGTCGCGACGACGACGTCGACGGAGCGCATGAGCTCCTGCGTCTTCTCGACGGAGCCCTTCTTGATCGTCTGCACGAGGTTGTCCGGGCCGCCGTGCTTCTTGACGATCTTCATGAACTCGTTCGTCAGATGCTCGGTGCACTTCTGCGCCTTCGGATGCGGCGCGAAGATCACGGCGTTGCCGGTCTTCAGCGCGAACATGCCGTTGCACATCGGCGTCGCGATCGGGATTCGTGACGGGGCAAACGGAGGCGACGATGCCCATCGGCTTCGCGACGAACACGAGATTGTTCTCGACGTCCTCGCCGATGATGCCGCGCGACTTCTTGCCCTTCAGGCTGTTCCAGATGACGCGGGCCTTGCCCTTCTTCTTGAGGATCTTGTCCTCGTAGTTGCCGATGCCCGTCTCGTCGACGGCCATGCGGGCGAGCGTCTCGGCGTTGTCGTAGACGTACTTCGCCATGTCGCGCACGATGGCGTCGACCTGCTCCTGCGAGAAGCCCTCGTAGATCGCCTGCGCTTTGCGGGCCTTGGCCACCAACTCTTGGACTTCGTTGTCGGCGGCGACGGCGCGCTCCGGTCTGCTCATGGGGTGCTCCTGCAAGGGCTCGAGAAGGCTCTGCTAGAGCCGAGCATTATCCAAGGTTGACGCGGCTTCCGGCAACCCGGCACGATGGCTCGCGACGCGACAAAACAAGGCGCTTACGACGTTGCGCAGCGGCTATTGGCAAGACCTCACGACGACCGATTTCGGCCGTGTCGACGCTGAGCGAACGGTCGCGCTGCTGCCCGTCGCGGCCGTCGAGCAGCACGGCCCGCATCTGCCGCTCGTCGACCGACGCGCTCATCAACGAGGCGCTCGTCCGCGCGACGCTCGAGCGGTGCGCCGGCCGCCACTCTGCTCGTGCTGCCCGCGCAGAACGTCGGCTTGAGCCCCGAGCACACGAGCTTTGCGGGCACGTTGTCGATTCGCGACTGCGACGCTGCTCGATGTGTGGACCGACATCGGCCGCAGCGTCGCGCGCACGGGCGTGCGCAAGCTGATCGTGCTTCAACACGCACGGTGGGCAGAAGACGCTCGTCGATCTCGCTCGCGGTGCGCCTGCGCTCCGAGCTCGGCATGCTCGTCGTGCGTGCCACGTATTTCGCGTTCGGCGCGCTGCCGGGGTTGTTCGATCCCGCCGAGATCGTTCACGACATTCACGGCGGCGAGGTCGAGACGTCGCTGATGCTGCATTGCGTCCCGATCTCGTGCGCACGGCCGCGCTCGCCGACTTCAAGGGCTTGCCGCACGAGCTTGCGGCGCGCAACAAGTTGCTCGGCGCCGAGAAGCCTGTCGGCATCGGCTGGCGCGCCGAGGATCTCAATCCCGCCGGCGCCTGCGGCAACGCCGCGCAAGGCCGACGGCCGGCGCGGCGCGCAGCACTTGTCGTACTTGGCCGATCGGCTCGCGGCGCTCGTCGGCGAGGTCGCGGCCACGCCGCTGACGATCCTTCGCTAACGAGAGTCGCCGTGGCGCGGCAGCCGCAACCGCCGCGAACGTCCATCGACGAGCAGCTCGCGGCGCTCGACGAGTTGCCCGGCGAGCGCGCGGCGAAGTCGACGCGCTGCAGCGCGCGCTTGAGGTAGCCACTACCGCGTCGCCGCCAAGGCCGCGCGCCTCGCCGAGGACGCGTTGCTCTACGAGCTCATGCCGGCGATGCTCGCCGCGTACGCGCGCTTCCTCGACAAGCCGCTGAAGCAGGACCCGAGCTGTTTCGCGAAGAAGGCGCTCGCACGCGCGCTCGTCGCGCTCGACTGCAACGACATCGAGTTCTTTTCGCCGGGCTCCGCTACCGGCAGCTCGAGCCCGTGTGGGGCGGCACGGCCGACACGGCCGTCGACGTGCGCGCGAGCTGCGCGATGGGCCTCGTCGCTTCCGGCTATTCGCGCGCGCTCGTCGAGCTCACGGCGCTCTTGAATGACTCGGACGCCGCGGGGCGCGTCGGCGCCGTGCGCGCGATCGCGTGCGGCAACCCGCGCGAGGCGGAGCTACTGCTGCGCTCGAAAGCGCTCGCCGGAGACGCGGAGCCGCAGGTGCTCGGCGAGTGCTTCACGGGCTTGCTCGCCGTCGAGCCCGAGGAGTCGGTCGGTTTCGTCGCGGCGTACCTCGCGCACGCCGACGATGCCGTGCGCGAGCTCGCGGCGCTCGCTCTCGGCGAATCGCGGCTCGACGCCGCGCTCGCGCCGCTGAAGGAAGCGTGGGACGGCGTGCTGCGTCGGCGACGAGCTCCGCCGCGCGTTGCTGCGCGCCGCGGCGGCGCATCGCAGCGAGGCCGCCGTTCGACTGGTTGCTGGCGATCGTCGCGGATGCGCGTGTACCCGTCGCGCTCGAGGTCGTCGAGGCGCTCGCGATCTACCGCCACAATGCGAAGCTGAAGCAGCGGCTGCGAAGCGGCCGTCGCCGAGCGCGGCGAGCCGAAGCTGCGCGACCGGTTCGCGGCGCTCTGGCATTGACGCGCAACTATCGCCGACCGACGCTAGGCGCTCGAAGAAAAATGAAGGAGGGGGTCACGATGTCGATGCGAAGAGCGTTCGCGATAGCGGGCGTTTGCTTTCTCTCGGCCACCGTCGCGACGGCGCAGGCGCCGAGCGCGCGCGAAGTGCTGGAGCAGGCGGCCGCGGCCATGGGCGGGCTCGAACGCCTGCAGAGCCTCGACAACCTCGTCATGACGGGCTTCGGCCAGTACATCAATCAGCAGGGCGGCAGCGCGCCGTCGCCCGATCCGCGTGCGCCTTACAAGTGGACCGTCGCGCACGATGCCGAGCGCTTTTTCGACCTGCGCAACGGCAACGCGTTGAACCGCGACCGGCGCGGCTCGTTGTTTCCGTTCGCCATCGAGCAGCCGTGGGACCGCACGAGCCGAGTGCAGACCGGCGTCGCGGCGCTCGATCATCCCGTGCCGGCGCTGCTCGAGGCGCTCGACGCCGGGACGCGGCTCGGGCCCCGTTAGCGTCGAGGACGGGCTCACGGTCGTGCCGTTCACGCTCGCAGAAGGCGCGACGTTGTGGCTCGCGATCGATCCTATGACGAAGCTGCCCGGCTTGGGTGCGCTCGATCGGTCCGAGCACGACGCTCGGCGACCTCACGACGACGACGTATTTCACGGGCTACCTGCCGTTCGGCGACTTGCAGCTACCCGTCGGCATCACGGCCGCGATGGATTGGCGCGACCTGACGTCGATGATGTTCCACGTCGACTCCTATCGCTTCAACGCGCAGACTGCCGGCTTTTCCGGCGCCGGCGTCGGCGGCGCCCGCCGCCGAGCGCCGCGCCGAGGCGACGAAGATCGCGGACAAGGTCTGGGACGTCCGCATCGGCGGCAACGGCGGCGCCGTCATCGAGTTCGCCGATCACCTCGTGATGTTCGAGGCCTACAACAACGAGGCCGACACGTTCGCGCGGCTCGACGTCGCCGACGCGCTCGTGCCCGGCAAGAAGGTCACGCACGTCATCGTCTCGCACCATCACTTCGACCACAGCGGCGGTTTGCGCGCCGCCGTGGCGCGCGGGCTCACGATCGTCGCGCGCCGCGGCAACGAGGGCATCTTCCGCGAGATGGTCGCGCGCCCCGCGCCGAATTTCCCCGACGCGCTGGCGCGCAATCCGCAGCCGCTGAAGTTCCTGCCCGTCGACGACCATCTCGCGCTCGACGACGGCACGATGCGCGTCGACGTCTATCACGCCGTCGGCCACCTGCACATGGCCGAGGCCGTGTTCGCGTACATTCCGGCCCGAGCATCTTCCTCGAGGGCGACTTCACGACCTACGACTGGGAGTGGCACTGGTGGGGCGGCGCGTATCTCGACAGCGTCGAGCGCTACGGCCTCGATCCTGCGCTGAACATCCCCGTGCACGGCATCGTCACGACGTTCGACGAGACGATCGCGGCCATCGAGGAACAGGTCGGAAGAGCGCGCGCCTATTGCACGCGCCAAGCGCGCGCCGGCGTGTATCCCGCGGGCTGCCCGGTTCAGTACTCGCGCGATCGGGCGCGCTAGCGGTTGACGTTTCCCACGTCCGGACCGCGTTTTCATTGACATGTTGTGCACATGTGACTAGCCTGAGCCACATGCCCAAGATGATTCAATTGCGTCATGTCCCCGATGCGTTGCACCGGAAACTGAAGGCTCGCGCGGCAATGTGCGGCTTACCGCTGTCCGATTACTTAATTCGCGAGGCCAGAAAGATCGCAGAGCAGCCGACGCCGGAGGAGATGCGCGAACGCCTCGCGCAGCGCGAACCGTATCGCGGTAGGCGCTCGCCTACGGAGGTTATCCGCGCGGAGCGGGACGGGCGTTGATCGTTATCGATGCCTCCGCGTTGCTCGAGCTTCTGCTGGGCACTCATCGTGCCGAGCGCATAGCGAGGCGCGCCCTCGCGCCCGCGGAGCGGTTGCACGCCCCACACCTGCTCGACATCGAGGTCGCGCAGGCGTTGCGCAAACTCGTGCAGCTTCAAGAACTCACTGCACCACGAGCCGAGCAAGCTCTGGAAGACTATGCGTCGCTCCCAATCGACAAGCATCCCCATCGGGATCTGCTCGCGCGCGTTTGGCAGTTGCGCGACTCGCTGACTGCGTATGACGCCGCGTATGTCGCGCTGGCCGAAGCGCTCGACGCGCCGCTACTGACGTGCGATGCGAGACTGGGGCGTGCGCACGGTCACAAGGCCAGCCTCGAGGTGATCGAGTAGCTGCGCGGCGCGCGCGGACGCTCGCCAGTTTGCGTGCGGTCGCCGTCAGCCGCCGGATTTCTTCTCGGTGAGGTCGAGATGACCGGCGCGCTCGTGCTTCGCGCGCAGGTAGCGCTCGTTGTGGGTATTGCTCGTCGTGACGAGCGGCAGGCGGCCCACGACCTCGATGCCGTGATCGCGCAGCGAATTGATCTTCTGCGGGTTGTTCGTCAGCAAGCGAATGCGCTTGTAGCCGAGCTCCGTGAGCAGCGCCGCAGCGACGTCGTAGCTGCGCTCGTCGGCGAGAAACCCCAAATGCTGGTCCGCGTCGACCGTGTCGAGGCCGCCATCCTGCAGCACGTACGCGCGCAGCTTGTTCGGCAGTCCGATGCCGCGGCCTTCCTGATCGAGATAGAGCAGCACGCCGCCGCCGAGCGCGCCGATGCGCGCGACGGCCGTTCGCAACTGCTCGCCGCAATCGCAACGCAAGCTACCGAGCAGATCGCCCGTGAGACACGCCGAATGCAGGCGCACCGGCACGGCGTTCGCCGCGTCGGGCTGGCCGATCACGACCGCGACGTGCTCGGCCAGGCTGTGCTCGTCGCGGAAAACGGCGATCTCGCACTCGACGGCATCCGCGAGCGGCACGCGTGCACGGCTCAAGAGCTGCAGCGCATGGTGGCCGAAGCGCGGCGCTTGATGCACGACGTCGCCGACGGCGATCGTCAATACGCCGGGCACGGCCTCGCCGTCGTTGTCGAAGCCGATCAGTGCCGGCACGAGTCGCCCGGCTTTCGCAAGCTGGAACGCAGCCGCGGCGAGCCGTGCGCTCCGCGGCGAAGGGTCGACGTCGAATGGCGCGTCGTCGACGGGTGCGATGCCGTCGACGCCGGCGAGCGTGCGCAAGCACTCGAGGTCCGTTTCGGGCGGAAAGGTCACGGCAACGGCGCCGCTCAATCTGCGCGACAACGCTGCGGCATGCGCACGCTCCGCGGTCACGAGCATGACGGCCCGGCCGTTGCCCGCGGCGACGAGCCGTGCGAACAGCGGGGGCTGCAGCGTTTCGATGGCCGCGACGACGAGCCCACGCGCACCGTCGGTGACGTGCACGGCGCGCCCACGGCGCAGCTCGTCGACGGCGCGGTCGAACGAGAGGGCGGCGGGATTGCCGTTGATTTCGTGATCTAGGCTCAAGGTCATCGCAAAAAACGTGTGTTTCTAGGGTG
The DNA here is from genome assembly GCA_963714705.1 of uncultured Gammaproteobacteria bacterium. Classification (GTDB taxonomy): domain Bacteria; phylum Pseudomonadota; class Gammaproteobacteria; order Steroidobacterales; family Rariloculaceae; genus FEN-1219. The sequence continues at coordinate 820,609 of CAVQPJ010000005.1, read as the reverse complement.
TTAGGATACCAGCTCGGACCCGTTCGTTCCGCGCGCCACCGGTTCGGTTCAAATGCGCAGAGAAGCCAAGGCCTTGGAAGCCGCCGATTCCGCCGCGATCGAGGCTCGAGCGTGGCGCTTGTTGCTCGCTGCTTCGACGGCCGCGAGGCAGGGTGAGCGCGCCGCGGACTTCGATTGGCTCGTTCGCCGCGGCGACGCATACGAGGCAGCGCCCAATGCGCCGGAAGCCGCGCGGGCATTGCTCGATCTCTATGCGCCGCTGTGCCTCGCGCAGCGCGGGCCGCTCGTTCGCCTTGGCGCACCTGGGCCAGAGCCTCGACGGCTACATCGCGACTGGCGTCCGGCGATTCCTATTACGTGACGGGGCCCGACAACGTCCGGCATTTGCACCGGCTGCGCGCGCTGTCGGCCGCCGTCGTAGTCGGCGCCGGCACCGTCGCGCGCGACGATCCGCAGCTCACGGTCCGGCACGTCGCGGGCCCGAATCCCGTCCGCGTCGTGCTCGATCCTTCGGCGCGGCTCGACGCGTCGCGTCGCGTCTTCACAGACGGTGCCGCGCCGACGCTCGTCGTGCACGCCGCGGGGCTCGATGCGCCGGCGCCGGGCAACGCCGAGATTCTCCACGTTCCCGTCGCAGACGGCGCGCTGAAGCTCGACGCGCTGCTCGCGGCGCTGCGCGAGCGCGGCTTGTCGCAAGTGTTCGTCGAAGGCGGCGGGTCGACGGTCTCGCGGTTTCTCGAAGCGGGGCTGCTCGATCGGCTGCATGTCGCGATTGCGCCGATCGTCACCGGCCGCGGCCGGCCCGGTCTCACATTGCCGGCGCGCGAGCGCATCGCGGAGTGCCTGCGCCCCGCGCATCGCGTCTTCACGATGGGCGGCGACGTGCTGTTCGACTGCGATCTGCGCGTTGCCGCGCCCGCGGTCAACGAGCCGAGCGGCTCGCTGACGCGCGCGATCTGACAGCCGCCTACAGCGTCTCTTCCGTGACCCCGAGCGCGCGCAGCTTCTGCGCGAGCGCGTCTGCTTCAGGGCTCATCAGACGATTGCCGCCGGGGAGGTTCGGCCGCAGCAGCGTCTTCAGAGCCATGTCGTACTGGTGGCGCGCGAAGTAGAGATTCGCAAGCGCCACGAACGGCCCGGACGTCGTGAAACCCGCTCGGGTCGTGAGCGCGACGGCCGACTCGTAAGAGTCGATGGCGCGGTCGTAGTTGCGTTGCACGGTGTACAGGTAACCGTAGAACTGCCAGAGATCGGCACGCTCCACGCCATAAATCGCCTGCATCTCGTCGAGCTGGAGCTCGACGCCGCGAAGATCGTCGGCGGCGAGCCGGTCCATGGCGATCTCGATGTCGCGGCTGTACGCGGCCCATTCCGCCATCGCCACCTGTGCGGCCAGGTCCGACAAGGGTTTCGCGTCCGCAGGAAAACTCTGCAGTGTGAACCGGATGATCGTATGAATACCGCTCGAGCCGACGCGTTCGCCGGCGACGATGCGTGGCAAGTAGCGCCATTGCGAGACCGCGCGGACGGCCGAGTCCTCGAACTGCGCGTCGCTCGATTCGACGACGCTGACGTTCTCTACGACGCCGCCCGCCGTCACGTCGAATTTGACCTGCACGTGCCCGTCGAGGCGCTGCTTCAACGCGTCCGGCGGATAGTCGGGGTTGAGTCGAACGATCGGCTGAATGCCGAGCGCGACCTCGACGAGCTCGACGGACGTCACGCCGTCGCCCTGCGGCGTCGTCGGAGCCTCGTCGACCTGCGTTACGGATTCATCGAGCGACGCGCCGGGCGCGGCAGGCGCGGCCGGAGACTCGACGGCAGCCGACGATGCGGTCGGCACCGGCTGCTCGCGCGTCATCGACGCGATCGTCACGGCGGCGGCTGCCGCACCGGCCAGCAGCACGCTGCCGACGACGATTGGCATGCGCGCCCTGCGCGCCGGCGCGCTTTGGGGGAGACGTGTGGCGAGCAGGGCGCGCTCGAGCAACGTGGCGGGCATGGGCGGCACGCGCAGCGCGAGCAGCTCGTTCTGCGCATCCCAGGCCGCGGTGCAGTCCGCGCACGCGGCGAGATGCGCGTCGACGCGCGCGCGTTCGGCCGGCGCGAGGTGCGCGCTGCGGTGGGTGTCGAGAATCGAGGCGATGTCGTTGCAGCTCATGTTCATTTCACCAATGCGAGGGTGGGTGTTTTGCCGTCAGCGGCGAGCAACTTGCCGAGGCGCACGCGCGCGCGATACAGGCGCGCTTTGAGCACGTCGGCGGAAAGGTCCGTCATGGCTTCGAGCTCTGCGAGGGTGTAACCCTCGACTTGCAGCGCGAGCAGCGCGCGCTGCTCGCGGTCGAGCTTCGTGAGCGCGGCGAGCAGGCGGCGCTCCGCGAGCTCGGCTTCCGCGCGCTCCTCGGGACTCGGCTCGTCGCTCGAGCGCGTCGCGTCGAAATCCTCGGCCGATGCGCGGACCGGCGAGCGCGCGCGCCGGCGCAGGCCGTCGACGAAGACACGGTAGGCGATCTTGAGCAGCCAGCTCTTCGGCTGCTCGAGCGTGCGCAGCGCAGCGAGATGCGTGTAGGCGCGCACGCAGACTTCCTGGACGATATCCTCGGCGTCGGACCGGTTGCCCGTCAGCCGGTACGCCGAGCGATACAGCGCCACGAGATGAGGCGCGACGAGCTCGCGGAATTCGGGGTGTGCCGTCGTCATTGCCGCTCGAGCCCGTTCATAGCACCTAACACGCTCGAGCGCGCGTTCGGTGACGGGCGGGCCCGGCCGCGTCCGCCGCGCGTCAGAGCCAGCCGACGAGATCGACGTGGCCGACGCTCAAGCTCGAGCGGCCCGCAAGCACGTGCGCGCGGCGGCGCTCGTGCCAGCTCGTGAGCGCCAGGCGGCTCTCGGGCGCGATCTCGAGCGCCGCGCCGAGCCAGCCCTCGAGCAAGGCGAGCTGCAGTGCGTGCTCGGCCGGCCCGATGACCCAGTCGCTCGTCGCCACGCGCAGCTCGTAGCCGTGAGCGTCGAAGGCCGCTTCGGCAGCCTCGGCTGCGCGCATGCCGAGCGCGGGCCCGAAGCCTTTGTCGAACAGCTGATGGCGGTTGAACAACGCGAGCACCGCGGCGTCCTCGGGCTCGGCGGGCTGGGCCGTCGTGCGGCCGTCGTACGTCAGCGCCAGCGAGACGGCCGCGCGCGCCGCGCGGCAGCGCCGCGCAAGCCGGTCGAGCCAGTCGCGCGACACGAGGTCGAGCAAGGCGGCCGCTGTCACGAGCCCCCCGCGCGGGCAGCTCGACGGCCGTGAGCTGCGCGAGATCGACGGGCTCGCAGCGGATCTCGCCACCGAACGCGGTGCCGCGAATCTCGAGCAGCGCTCGCCGTTCGCGCGACCTCGTCGCCGCGCCGCGCGGCCCACGCGTGCGTCGCCGCGAGCGCGGCGTCGAGCAGCTGCCGATCGTGATCCGCGAGCCGCCAGCGCTGCACGCCGCCGAGCAGCGGCGCGAGATAACGAAGGTTCGAGCCGGCGCCGGCGCCGAGATCGACGACCTCGAGCGGCGCCGCGGCCGTGCCGTGCGCGACGTGCGCGCGCAGCTCCGCGATCAGCGCGGCCGAGCGCGCCGCCGCGTCGAACGGCTCACGCAGCGCGAGCCATTCCGCCGAGAAGCCGCTCACATCTGCGCGCCGAGGCCGTCGAGCGCCGCTGCGAACTTCGTGGCCGCCGTCGCCCAGGTCGGCAGCGACGCGCGCGCGGCGCGCGCATTGGCGGCGAGCGCGGCGCGGCGCGCCGGATCGTCGATGAGCATGCCGAGCGCTTTCGCGAGCGCGCGGCTGTCGCCGGGCGCCACGAGCACGCTCGCGTTCGCGGGCACGGTCTCGGGGATCGCGCCGGCCGTCGTGCTGACGACGGGCAGCCCGAACGCGATGGCCTCGGCGAGCGCCATGCCGTAGCCCTCGAGATACGAGGGCAGGACGAACACGTCGGCGCGCGCGTACTGGCGTTCGAGCGCCTCGCGGTCGAGATCGCCGAGCAAGCTCACGCGCTTGCGCAAGCTCAAGCGGTCGATCAGATGCTGGATCGCCGCGACGGTCGGCGCGTCGCGCAGCAAGCTGCCGGCGCAGTTGAGATGCCAATGCCGGTCGCGAATCTCGTTCAGCGCTTCGAGCAGCACCGCGTGCCCCTTGCGCGGCGTCAGCGTGCCGACGCAAAGCAGATGCAGCACGTCGGGCGGCGCGCCGGGTGCGGCGCCGTGCCTTTCGGATCGGAGCTGCCGCGTGTTTTGCGCCGATCGACGCCGGGCTCGACGACGCGCAGCTTGGCTGATCGGCACGCCGTCGGCCGCGAGCGTGCGCGCCGTCCATTGGCTCGTCGTGATGACGCGGTGCACGTAACGTCAGCGCGCTGCGCTCGAGCGCGCCGTAGCGCTCGGCCTCGATGCGGGTCGAGACCGGTCTCGAGTGCGACGGGATGATGCACGAGCGCGACGAGCTTCAGGCGCCGCGCCTCGTCGGCGAGCACGCGATCGAGCCCCGGCAGCGCGAGGCCGTCGATGACGACGACGCGGCCGTCGGCGAGGCCCGCGAACGTCGCGCGCGCCGCGCGCAGCGCGGCGGGCGTCGGCGCCGGGAAGCTCGCGTCGAGCGCGTGCACCGCGACGCGCCAGCCGCGCTCCGTCAAGCCGGCGATGATCTCGCGGTCGTAGATGTAGCCGCCGGTCGGCGTTTGAATGTCGCCGGGCACGACGAAGTCGATGCTGCTCACGCGCCGTGCCGCCTCTAGCGCTCGAGCGCGCCTTCATACGCGGCCCACGCGACGTGCGACTCGTGCAGCGTCACGCGCAGGCTCGTGAGGCCGCGCGCGTGGGACGCCGAGCTCGCCGGCTGCGATCTTGGCCGCGATGCGCTCGTGAATGACGAACGCGAGGAACTCCGTCGTCGTGTTCGTGCCGCGGAACGCCGGCTCGTCGTCGAGGTTGCGGAAGTTCAACGCGGCGAGCACGTCGCGCACGGCGTCGCTCGCGCGGCCGATGTCGACGACGATGCCGTCGGGGTCGAGCTCGGCGCGGCGGAACTCGACGTCGACGACGTACGTCGCGCCGTGCAGCTTCTGCGCGGGACCGAACACCTTGCCCCTCGAAGCTATGCGCAATCATGAAGTGGTCGCGGACTGAGACGCTGAACATGCCGTAGGCGCCGCTCAATAGACGATGCGATGCGTCAGAGTGTAACCGGGCGACGCGGCCAACCGCGCGAGCACGGCCGGCAGCTCGTCGAACGGGCTCTCGCCGGTGACGAGCGCGTCGAGCTCCGCGTGCGCGAGCAGCCGCATGACGAGCTCCATGCGGCGCGCGTGGCTCCAGCGCGAGCGCTGCGCGTCCGCCACGGCGCCGACTTGCGACGACTTCAGCGTCAGGCGCCGGCTGTGGAAGGCGCCGCCGAGCGGCACGGCCGGCGACTCGTCGCCGTACCAGCTCGCCTCCGTGACGGTTGCCTCGAACGCGGCCAGATCGAGAGCCGTCGCGAGCCCGGCCGCGCTGCCGCTCGTGTGGACGACGACGTCTGCGTCGGGCCGCGCGGCGGACGGCGAGCGAAACGGCACGCCGAGCGCGTGCGCCGCGGCGGCCTTGCGCTCGTCGACGTCGACGAGCTCGACCTCGGCGGCGACGATACGCGCCGCGAGCCAACGCCACGAGGCAGCCGACGGTGCCTGCGCCGACGACGGCGACGCGATCGCCGACACGCGGCGCCGCGTCCCACAGCACGTTGACGGCGGTCTCGAGATTCGCGGCGAGCACGGCGCGCGCCGGCGGCACGCCGTCGGGCAGCGCGTGCAGCGCGCCGGCAGGCACGACGTAGCGCGTCTGATGCGGATAGAGGCAGAACACGTTCCGGCCGGCGAGCTCCGCAGGCCCTTGCTCGACGACGCCGACGTTGCAGTAGCCGTACTTGACGGGCGCCGGAAACTCGCCGGCCTGGAACGGCGCGCGCATGCGTTCGTGCTCGCTGCGCGGCACCTTGCCGTTGAACACGAGCGCTTCGGTGCCGCGGCTGATGCCGCGTGTAGAGCGTGCGCACGAGCGCCTCGTTCGCGGCCGGCGCGGGCAACGGCTCCGCGCGAATCTCGCCGCGGCCCGGCTCGGCGATCCAGAATGCGCGCGCGTGCTCGGAGCGTTTCGTCATTTGAAGCGGGTTCCGCTCGAGCGCAGCGCCCGCGCCGCATACTTGCAAACCGGTCGGCAGGCATGCAAGCGTCACGCCCTTATGCCGATTCCGCCCGTCGTCGATGCGCAACGGCGGCCGCGCTCGCCGGCACGGCGTTGGCCGCGCGGCGCCGCCGCGGCCGTCGCGCTGGCCGTGCTGCGGCGACCGTCGGCACGGCGGCGCTGCTCGCGCGCGGACTCGGCGACGGCGCGCTCGTGCTCGCGCGCGGCCGTGCTCGCCGGTGGGCGGCGGCGGGCTGTTGCTGTGGCTCGCTGCTCGGCAGCTCGACGCCGAGACGTTCGGTGCCGCCAATTCGGTGACGCTCGTGCGCGCCGCGCTGACCGTATTGCTCGCCGCCCTGCTCGGCGCCGCGCCGCGGCGGCGCTCGGCTGGATGCTCGTCGGCCTCGGCGTGGTCGCCGTCGCCCTCGACGGCGTCGACGGCGTGCTCGCGCGCAGCCGCAACGAGGCGAGCGCCTTCGGCGCGCGGTTCGACATGGAGACCGATGCGTTGCTGATCCTCGTGCTCGCGGCGCTCGTCTGGCAGCACGGCAAAGCGGGCGCCTGGATCCTCGCCGCCGGCCTCCGCGCTATCTGTTCGTCGCGGCGAGCTGGGCCTTCCGCTGGCTCGGCGCCGCGCTGCCGCCGAGCCGGCGCCGCCAGGCCGTGTGCGTCGTGCAGATCGTGTCGCTGCTCGGCGCGCTCGCGCCCGTCGTCGTGCCGCCGTGGAGCGCCGCGCTCGCGCTCGCGGGGCTCGCGGCGCTCGTCTGGTCGTTCGGCGTCGACGTTCGTTGGCTCGCGCGGCACGCGCGATCGTGAGGCGGCGATGATGCGAAGCACGCCCGCTTTCCGCGCGGCAGTGGGCCGCGCTAGTCGTCGCGCTGGTCGTCTTGAATGTCGCGCTGACGTTTCGCAACGTCTGGCCGACGCTATGGATCCTCCCGCGCGCCGAGCTCTCGCTCGAGCTCGCCGTGCTGTTGCTCGCGCTCGTCGCATGGACGTCGTTCGTGCGGCCGCTCGGCACCAAGACGCTCGTAGCGCTGACGCTGCTCGTGCTTGGCATTGGTGCTCGGCCGCTACGCCGAGGTCACGGCGCCCGCTCTGTATGGCCGGCCCGTGAACCTGTACTGGGACAGCCAGCACTTGCCGAAGGTCGCGGCGATGCTGGCCGAAGTCGGCCCGTGGTGGCTCGTCGGCGTGCTCGTGCTCGGATTGGTCGCGCTGCTGGCCGCGCTCACGGGTGCGATCGCGTGGTCGCTCGGCGCCGTGACGCGCGCGCTGCGCGTGCCGGTCGCCCGCCGCGCCGTCGGCGCGGTCGCCGGCGCGCTCGTCGCGCTGTACGCGCTGGGGCACTGGTTCGACTGGTCCGTACGCCACAAATACGCGCTGCCCGTTTCGCAGACGTACCTTCAGCAAGCTCGGTTCGTGCTCACGGCCTCGACGGCCGACCCGAACCGCGCCTTGCCGGGGTTGCCGCTGCCGAAGTCGGACTTGGGCAAGCTCGAAGGCGACGACGTGCTGCTGCTGTTCCTCGAGTCGTACGGCGCCGTGACCTACGACGAGCCGGCCATCGCGCGCGTCGTCGCGCCGGCACGCGACGAGCTCGCGCACGCGGCCGCCGAGACCGGACGGCACATCGTCTCGGCCTATGCGTCGTCGCCGACATTCGGCGGCGGCTCGTGGCTCGCGCACGCGAGTTTCATGAGCGGCGTCGAGGTGCGCGACACCGGCGACTACATGCTGCTGCTGACGCAAGAGCGCGAGACGTGGCCGAAGCTGTTTCGACGCCGCGGGTTACCGCGCGATCGCCGTCATGCCCGGCATGCGGAGCGCGTGGCCCGAGGGCGCGTTCTACGGCTTCGATACGATCTACGACGAGCTGGCCCTCGACTACCGCGGTCCCGAGTTCGGCTGGTGGCGAATTCCGGACCAGTTCTCGCTCGCGCGCATCGCGGAGCTCGAGGCACGGAACGACTCGCACGCGCCGCTCTTGACGTTCATGCCGACGATCAACACGCACATTCCGTTTCTGCCCGTGCCGCCGTATCAGTCCGACTGGCAGCGCGTGCTCGCGGCCGAGCCGTATCCGCCGGAGGACGTCGAGGCGAGCCTCGCGACGCGACGCCGGATTGGGAAGCTCTCGGCGGCCCGTTCGCCGACTCGTTCGTCTATACCTTCACGTATCTCGCGGGCTACGTTCGCGACCGCGCAGCGGTCGACGAGACGCTCATCGCTGATCGGCGACCACCAGCCGGCTGCGAGCGTCGCCGGCGTCGGCGCGCGCTGGGACGTGCCCGTCCACGTCGTGACGCGCCGCGCCGATGTCGCCGCCGCGCTCGTCGCGGCCGGATTCGTCGAGGGCGTCGCGCTCGCGCCGCAGCAGCGGCCGATCGGCACGCTGCCGGAGCTGTCCGCGCTGCTGCTCGAGACCTTCGCGTCGCCGCGCTGAAGATCACGCGTCGGCACGCACGGCATAGACGTCGCCCGAAGGAGCGCTCTTCGGCAGGCCGGTCAGCAGCGCGCGCATGCCGGCCGTGTCGAGCCACTGCGCGCTTTTGAGGCGATGCGTCTCGCCGACCGACCAGTTGTATCGGTACTGCGCGAGGCCCGCGAGCCGCTCGACGCAGTCGAGCGCGATCTCGCGCGTCGCCGGCACGTACTCGAACGATAGCGCGCGCACGGGCGTCGCGAGACCCGCGAGCGCCTCGGCCTCGAAGCCCTCGACGTCGACCTTGACGAACGCGGGCTCGCCGTAGCGCTCGATCAGCGACTGAAGCGTGACGACGTCGACGCGCTCGCGCGCCGACCACTGCACGTGCTCGAAACCGGGCTCGCGTCGCACGCTCTCGACCCACGCCTGCGACAGCGTCGTGACCGTCGGCGTTCGCTCGCTGACCAAGAGCTCGGCGCTGCCGGCGCTGCGGCCGACGGCCTGCGGCACGATCTCGACGCCGTCGTCGTCGCCGTAGAGCCAGCGCAGCAGGCGGACGAAGTCGGGCTGCGGCTCGATGGCGACGACACGCGCGCCGAGCCGGCGCCAGCAGCGGACGCGATTGCCGGCGTGCGCACCGACGTCGAAGCACAGGTCTCCGCGCTTCACGAACTCGGAGTAGAAGCGGCGCAGCCGGCTCGCCCGAAACGGGATGCCGTAGTACATCGCGACCGAGCGCGCGATGCCGAATGCTCGTGTGGTGCCGCTCATGGGCGCGATTCTATGCCCTGCACGACGCCGTCTTAGCCGCGCGCCGACCGTCGCGCAACTTGTCGCGCCGCCGCGCGCCCTGCAAGATCGGTGTCAACCGCCTTTTTGCGGAGGGGCCCGCCGTGCGTTCGCCGTTCGTCCTGATCTTCGCGCTCGTCGCCGTGCAGCTCGCCTCGCGTGCCGCGGCGCAGTCGCCCGTCGACGTTCCATTCCGGCACTTCCGGCTCGACAACGGGCTCAACGTGATCCTGCATCGCGACGCGACCGTGCCCGTGGTGGCCGTCAACGTTTGGTATCACGTGGGCTCGGCCAACGAGAAGCCCGGCCGCACGGGGTTCGCGCACCTGTTCGAGCACCTGATGTTCGAAGGCTCGAAGAACGTGCCCGAAGGGGAGTTCGACACGCTGCTCGAATCGGCGGGCGGCGACAATAACGGCTCGACGAATACCGACCGCACGAACTACGTCATCGACGTGCCGGCCAATGCGCTCGAGCTCGCGCTGTTTCTCGAGTCCGATCGCATGGCCTATTTGCTCGACACCATGACGCCCGCGCTCGTCGACGGCCAGCGTGATGTCGTCAAGAACGAGCGCCGGCAAAGCTACGAGAACCGACCGTATGGCATGGCATCGCTCGAGCTCGACGAGCTGCTGTGGCCCGCGGGTCACCCGTATCGCTGGCCGACGATCGGCTACATGGAGGATCTCACCGCGGCGAGCTACGACGACGTCGTCGCGTTCTTCTCGACTTACTACGCGCCGAACAACGCGAGTCTCGTCGTCGCGGGCGACATCGACTTCGAGAACGCGCAAGCGCTCGTCGAAAAATGGTTCGGCGAGATACCGCGCGGTGCCGAGCTCCTGCCCGTCGCGGCTCCTCCCGCCCGGCTCACCGGTGTGACGCGCAAGACGCTGACGGATCGCGTGCGGCTGCCGCGCCTCTATCTCGTGTGGCTGACGCCGCGGCACTTCGCGCCCGGCGACGCCGCGCTCGACGTGGTTTCCTCCGTGTTGGCCGGCGGCAAGAATGCGAGGCTGTACAAGCGGCTGGTTTACGACTTGCAGATCGCGCAAGACGTATCGGCGTTCCAGAGCTCGGCCGCACTCGGAAGCCAGTTCTCGATCGTCGCGACGGCGCGGCCCGGCCACACGGCCGCCGAGCTCAACGCCGTCATCGACGAGGAGCTCGCGCGCTTGCAGGGCGAGCCGCCCGCTGCGCGCGAGGTCGAGCGCGCGTTGAATCAGATCGAGGCGTCGTTCTATCGCGGCATGGAGCGCGTCGGTGGGTTCGGCGGTAAGGCCGACCAGCTCAACGCGTACTTCGCGGCCGGCGGCGGAGCCGACTTTTTCGCAGAGGACCTCGCGCGCTATACGGCGCTGACGCCCGCCGACGTGCAGGCCGCCGCCGCGGAATGGTTGCCGCTCGAGCGGCGCGTCGAGCTCGTCGTCGAGCCGGAGGCAGCTCAATGAAGGCGCCGATGCTCGCCATGCTCGTGCTCGTCGCGCCGGGGTTGCTCGCCGCGCAGGAACGCCCCGATCGCTCGCAGCCGCCGTCGCTCGGCCCGCCGGCGCGGCTCGCGTTGCCGGCGATCGAGAAGCGCGAGCTCACGAACGGCCTCGACGTCTGGCTCGTCGAGGCGCACGAGGTGCCGCTCGTGCAGATCAACCTCGTCGTCCACGCGGGCAGCGGCGACGACCCCGCGGCCGCGTTCGGCCTGGCGAGCTTGACGGCCGCGATGCTCGACGAAGGCGCCGGCACGCGCAGCGCGCTCGAAATCGCCGACGAGATCGAATTCCTCGGCGCGGAGCTCGGCACGACGAGCTCGTTCGACGCGTCGGCCGTGCGCTTGAACGTTCCCGTGCGCGCGCTCGAGCGTGCGCTGCCGCTCATGGCCGACGTGGCGCTCAGGCCGACGTTTCCGGCCGACGAGGTCGAGCGGCTTCGCGATGAGCGGCTCACGGCCCTGCTGCAGGCGCGCGACGACCCGGCCTCCGTGGCGCCGGCGGCGTTTACGCGCGTCGTCTACGGCGACGCGCACCGTTACGGCACGGGCGCCGCCGGCACGACGGCGACGCTCGCGGCGTTCACGCCGGAGCAGTTGGCGGCGTTTCATGCGCAGCGGTACCGGCCGAGCAACGCGACGCTGATCGTCGTCGGCGACGTCACGGCGGCGACCGTGTTGCCGCTGCTCGAGAGCGCTTTCGGCGGCTGGACGGCCGGCGATGCGGCGGGGAGAGTTGCCGTGCCCGCGGCGCCGCGGCAGCGCGTGCGGCAAGTGACTATCGTCGATGTCCCGGGCGCCGAGCAGTCGCAGATTCGAGTCGGCACGGTCGGTGTCGCGCGCTCGACGCCCGACTACTTTGCGCTGGAGGTGCTGAACACCGTGCTCGGGGGATCGTTCACGTCGCGGCTGAACCAGAATCTGCGCGAGACGCACGGCTACGCGTACGGCGCCAACTCGCGGTTCGACATGCGGCTCTCGCCGGGGCCGTTCGTCGCCGCGGCCGGCGTGCAGACGGACAAGACGGCGGAGTCGCTGACGGAGATCTTCAAGGAGCTCGACGCGATTCGCGAGCCGATTGCGGACGACGAGCTCGCGAAGGCCAAGAACTATTTGTCACTGGGGTTCCCGAGCGCGTTCGAGACGATCGACGATCTCGCGGCGAATCTCGAGGAGCTCGCGATCTACGGCCTGCCGGACCGGTACTACGCGGACTACGCCGCGAACATCGATCGGGTGACGGCTTCGGCCGCGCGGCGCGCCGCGGCCGCTCACATCGAGCCCGCCAACCTCGCCGTCGTCGTCGTGGGCGACCGCGCGCGCATCGAGGCCGGCATTCGCGCGTTGAATCTCGGCGAGGTGCACATCCTCGGTGTCGAGGACGTCTTGCCCTGAGCGCGCCGGCCCTGCGCTTATTGGATGATCGTGCCGAAGAGCTCGCCGATGCCGGCCGTCGCCGCCATCGCGAGCGCGCCCCAGAACGTCACGCGTGCCGCGGCGACGCCGACTGCGGCGCCACCTGCGCGTGCGGCGATGGCGCCGAGCAACGCCAGGAACACGAACGCCGTGGCGGGCACTGCCCAGAGCGTGGCATGCACCGACGACGAGCGCGGCGACCGACGAGCGGAAGCAACGCGCCGCAGCGAAGCTCGCGGCCGAAGCGCCGGCCGCCTGCAGCGGCCGCGCGATCGACAGATCGGTGATGCCGAGCTCGTCGCGCGCGTGCGCGCCGAGCGCGTCGTGCGCCATGAGCTCGTCGGCGACCTGCTTGCGCGAGCTCCTGGCTCAGGCCGCGGCCCATGTAGATACCCATGAGCTCGCGGCGCTCGCCGGCGTCGTCGGTCGCGAGCTCGTTGCGCTCGCGCGCAAGATCCGCTCTGCTCGCTGTCGGCCTGCGAGCTGACGGAGACGTATTCGCCGGCCGCCATCGACATCGCGCCGGCGACGGCGCCCGCGATGCCGGCCGTCAGCAGAGCGCCGTGGCTCGCGTCGGCCGCGGCGACGCCGACCAGCAAGCTCGCCGTCGAGACGATGCCGTCGTTCGCTCCGAGCACGGCGGCGCGCAGCCAGCCGATGCGCTGCAATGCGATGCGCTTCTCGATGTCGCTTGACCATGCGGCGCTAGTCTACAGGCCGACGCCGGCGAACAGTGCGACCGCCGAGCCGACGGTGATGACGACGACGACCCAGCGGACGAACTCGGCGCCGCGCTTGACGGCGAAGTGCGCGGCGACCCAGGCGCCCGCGGCTTGTCCCGCGCCGAGCAGGAGGCCGAGCGTCCACTCGACCTGATCGTTGACGACGAACACGACGAGCGCCGCCGCCGTGAACACGAGCACGAGAGATTCTTCATCGCGTTCGCGCCGACCAGGTTGTAGCCGGCGCCGAGCACGAGGCCGGCGAGCAGGAACAACCCGACGCTGACTTGAATGAAGCCGCCGTAGACGCCGATCGCGAAGAACAGCGGCACCTCGACGAGCAGGCGCGGCTCGCGCGGCGCGGCGTGCGCGGCGATCCACCGCTCCGGGCTTCAGCAGCATCACGGCGAGCAGCACGAGCATCAGCACGCCGATCGTTTGCCGCAGCAGCTGCTCGTCGAGGTCGACGGCGAGCTCGGCGCCGATGATGCCGCCGACGACGGACGGCACGATGAGCTTCCACGAGCCCGCCAGCGGCAGCGCGCCGCGCCGGCGAAACGTCGCCACGGCGACGATGTTCTGCAGCAGCACGCCGACGCGATTCGTGCCGTTCGCGACGTTGGCCGGCAGCCCGAGCAGGATCAGCAGCGGCAACGTCAGCAGCGAGCCGCTGCCGGCAAGCGTATTGATGAATCCCGCGACGAAGCCGATGACGGGCACGGCGGCGAGCAGCAGCGTGTGTTGATCCATGCGATGGCGCAAGCGAGCCCGAGAGGTGCCGCACTCTAGCCACTGTGTGCGCGGCACGCCACTCCCCGGTGCTACGATTCAGGCAGTCGCATCACTGTTGGAGGCGTCGCCATGCGTCAAACGATTGCGTTCGTCGCGGCGGCCTGCGCCGTGCTGGCCGGCTGTGCGCCCGAGCCCGAATCGCCGACGCGGAGTCGCCGCCGGCGTCGCCACCCACAGCCCCCGCGACGCGGCCGCTCCGAATGCCGCGGTCGCCGTGATCACCGCCGAGCGCGGCGGCTTCATCCCCGAAGGCATCGAGTACGACCAGGCCAACGGCCGGTTTCTCACGGGCTCGCTCGCCGAGGGCTCGATCTTCGACATCGAGCGCGACGGCCGCGTCGTGCCGTTCATTCGCGACGCGGACCTCGTGTCGTCGGTCGGCATCGAAGTCGACGAGCCGATCGAGATCGCTTGCTCGTCGCGAACTCCGATCGCGTCGCGTTCGACGGCCGAACGCCGCGGTCACGCGAAGCTCGGCGTCTACCACCTGACGACGGGCGAGCGGCTCGCGATGGTCGATCTCGGCGCAGCCATCGCCGCGCCGAGCGCGAGTACTTCGCGAACGACGTGACCGTCGACGGCGACGGCAACGTGTACGTGACGGACACGATCGGAACGTCGTCTACCGCGTGACGCCGGACTACCAGGCGTCGGTGCTGCATCGGTTCACGGGTCTGCCCGAGGGCGCGCAGCTGAACGGCATCGTCTATCACGACGGCGGCTACCTGCTCGTCGTCGCCGGAGAGCACACCTATAAGGTGCCGGTCGCGAATCCGGCCGGCACGACGCAGGTCAACGTCAGCGAGCCCGTCGGCGGGCAAGACGGCATCGTGTTGGACCGCGGACGGCCGGCTCGTCGCGACGAGCAACAGCGCGACGCGAGCCGCGGCTCGTCGCGTTCTCGAGCAACGACGATTGGACGACGGCGCAGCGCGCCGGCGTCGCGCCTCGCGGCCAAGCGACGACGGCGGCCATCGTCGGCGACGAGATCTGGGCCGTGCATCCGCACTTCGCCGACGCGGAGCGGCCGACGATCGAGCGCGGAGTCTTCCAAGTAGCTACGGCGTGAGCTCGAAGCGCGCGGCGGGCTCGCCGGCGAGAAACGGCGTCGGCGCGCCGTCGACCCAATCGCTCTGCTGATCGCGAAACTGCGGCGAAAGAAAATGGCCGCTCTGGCCGCCCGCGAGCTCGAGCACGCCGTTCTCGGGCGCGCCGGGAGCGACAGCCATGCGCAGCACGGCGCCATAGCTCGGCGCGGCGACGCGCAGCGAGACCATCGACCCCGGCAACGGCGCGCGCGGCGAGCCTCAGCCGGCCGCGCGAGCGGGCCTAGGCCGCCGGCGAACGGATGCTCGACGTCGAGCACGTTGAAGTCTGCCCCACTCGGCGTCGACTGCGCGCGTCGCGCTCGATGTTGGTCAGCGTCTCGAGCAGCACTTGCGCGCAAGAACGAGGGCCAATCGGCGTGCTCGCTCGTCAGCAAATGCGCGGGCCGCTCGTCGAGCAGCCGCCGCAACGACTTCGTCGGCGAGCGGCCAGCGATACACGAAGCTCGGGTCCGCCTCGATCGCCGGCGCGAGCAGCGGCTCGAGCGTGCGCTCGAGCAGCGTGCGGTAGTACGCGTGCAGCATGCGAAACGCGGCTTGGTCGACGTCGGCGTTGCCGTTCCACGCGCTCCGCGAGCTCGCGCGCACGCTGCGAGCAGCGGCTCGCGCTCGTCGCTCGCGACGATTTCGAGGATCGTCGCGCGGATCTGCTCGTAGCCTTCGGCGCGCGTGTCGAGCTGCATCGCGAGGAAGTCGCGCTCGTCGAACGTGCGGCCGCTCGGCGAGCAGCTCGTCGATGCGCTTCGCGCGCAGCGGCCGCATCCACATGCGGCTGACGGCGTCGGCCTGGCTCGGCGGCAGCGTGCGGTTATTGGCCGTGAACAGCGCGCCGTCGCGGCCGCCGAGCGCGCCCGGCGGCGGCACGCCGGCCTTGCCACGAGCGGCTGCCGTCGGCGAGCGACTCGGGCCGCGAGCCGTCGAAGCCGACGCGCCGCGGCAGCGGGCCGTTGACGACCCAGCCGATGTCGCCGGCGCGATCGGCGAGCACCCAGTTCAGCGACGGTCCGGCCCAGCGCGCGAGGATGCGCGCTCGCGCTCGCGACGTCGGTGGCCTCCGCGAGCCCCACGATGTCGAGGTCGAGGCCCTGCGGCTCGAGCCACGTCGCGTGCAGTGCGAGCGGCCGGCCGAGCCAGTCCTCGGCGACGACGGGACCCCAGCGCGTCGCGCGCGTCGCGACGCTCACGGGCTCGCGCCGCCCGCGACGGCGATCTCGGCGGTGCGCGTCGTCGAACGGCTCGTAGCCGTCCGGCGTCAGGTAGCGACTCGGATCCGCAGGATCGACCTCGACGACGACCCAGTCGCTCTGATCGGCGTTGCTGACGGTCGCGCCCCACGCGACGTCGTTGCTCGCGCCGATCAGCACGCCGGGCAAGCCCGGGAATGCTGACGCCGCGCAGCTGCTCGCGTCCGCCACTCGAGCTCGACGCGATAGAAGATGTTCGGCAGCCGCAAGCTCAGGTGCGGGTCGTTGGCGACGATCGCGCGGCCGCCGGCGCCGCGCGTCGCATCGACGGCCCAGTTGTTCGACGCGGGCCCGAGCAGCGGCGGCTCGACGCGCGGCGCGCCGCCGGGCGCGCGGCTGCGCGCCGCTGCCGCAGATCGACGACGTCGGCGCCGGGGATCGGCAACGGCACGTAGCCGCCCGTCGGATCGTTCGGCGTCGCCCCAAGCACGGGGCGATCGAAGCGCGACGTCGACGGCGTCAAGAAGTCGTACAGCGGCGGCGGCAGCACGGCGTGCATGACGCCTTGCGCGCGCTCGTACGAGTCGTTGTTCGACAGCATCGTGTAGAACGTCAGCACGACGAGCAGGCTGTCCTCGGGCAGCCAAGGCCGCGGTGCGACGCCGGCGAGCCAGTACTCGGGCGGTCGTGCGCCCAAGTCCGCGAGGCCCGCGTTGACGCCGTCCGTGTACGCGTCGAGCCAAGCGGCTTGCTCGGCCGGCAGCGCGGCGCGCAGCGCGCGCGCGTGCTCGCGATAGCCGAACGGGCGCTGCGCCGCGATCGGCCTGCGAGCGCGCGCTCGCCGAACAGCTCCGCGAGCTCGCCGGCGCTCGAGCGGCGCAGCAAGTCCATCTGGAAGAAGCGCTCCTGCGCGTGCAGGTAGCCCTGCGCCGCGCAGCACGTCGAGGAACGACTCGCCGCGTACGGTCGCGATCGCGCGCGCGTCGAGCGTGACCGTCGAGCGGAGCGGCAGAGGCCCGGCAGCGGCGTTTCGCCCGCTACGGCGCGGCAGCGACGCTGCGAGCGAGCGCGTAGGCCGCGGCGAGCAGCACGCAGCACGAGGCCGGCCGCCGTCGCGAGCACGCGTTTGACCAAGTCGAATCCCCTCGTCGTTCGGCGTATCGTGGATTCGGTCATTATTGCCGGTGAACGACGCCGGCAGCAGCCGGTCGAAAGCCGGGTTGCCGGCGCGGATGACCGCCATGTTGAAGACCTTGCTGCTCGTCGTCGCAGGTCTCGGCGCCGGGCTCGCGATCGCGTTCTGGCTGCAACCGAGCCCGGCACCGCCGCTCGCCGCAACGCCGCGCCGCAGTCGGCCCGGCACCCGGCGCGCGCTCGCCGGTTGCGGATTCCGACGCGCGCCGCCCGGCTCGCGGCGCTCGAGGACGCGCTCGACGCGGAGATCGCGCAGCGCGCCGCGCTCGAGGAGCGCGTCGTCGAGCTCGCCGCGCAGCTCGAGGCCGCTCGGCGAGCGGCCGGCGCGCATGGGCGGGCCGCCCGATTTCTCGGCCGGCGGTCCAGACCCCGCCGCGATCGCGGAGGCGCGCGAGCGCTTCCGCGCCGACGCCGGCGCGAGGAACGAAGAGGCCGAGCGCCGCTTCGTCGAGCGGCTGATCGCCGGGGATTCGCGCCGGATCGCGCCGAGTGGATCAATCCGTCGCACGCGAGGAGCTGCGCATGGAGGCGCTGCAGGCGCAGTACGATGCGACAGCGCGGAGGGCGGCCGGTCGCGGCGCCGCGCCGGCCGAGCGAACGCTGCGAGCCGAGCTCGGCGATGCCGACTACGAGCGCTACCTGCACAGCCGATCGGTCGGCCGACGGCGTACCGGTGCGCGACGTGCTCGCGAGCTCGCCGGCCGAGCGCGCGGGCCTCGAGCCGGGCGACGAGATCGTCGCCTACGGCGGCAAACGCGTCTTCGACATGCGGCGAGCTCGAACGCGCTGACGCTCGAAGGCACGCCGGGCGAATCCGTCGTCGTCGAGGTGCGCCGCGACGGGCAGAACGTCCAGCTCGTCATGCCGCGCGGGCCGATCGGCATCATCGGCGGCGGCTTCCGCGGCCGCTGACGCCGCTCGCGGCGGCTCGCGACTGCCGCACGGTCCGGCATCGCCGGTGGTCTGACCTTCCTGCCATGGCTAGAATGGCCCGCTTTAGGTCCGGCTCAACTCATGTCGTTACAAGAAAAGTTCGGGAAGCTCGAAGCGCACCTGAAACGTCTCGTCGTCGGTCAAGAACGGTTGCTGAATCGCATGCTCGTCGCGCTCTTGAGCGACGGCCACCTGCTCGTCGAAGGCGCGCCGGGGCTCGCCAAGACGCGCGCGATCAAGGTCTTGAGCCACAGCGTCGAAGGCGACTTCCATCGCCTGCAGTTCACGCCGGACCTGCTGCCCGCCGATCTCACGGGCACCGAGATCTATCGGCCGCAGGACGGCACGTTCGTGTTTCGCCAAGGGGCCGCTGTTCCACAACCTCGTGCTCGCCGACGAGGTCAACCGCGCGCCGGCCAAGGTGCAGTCGGCGCTGCTCGAGGCGATGGGCGAGCGGCAGATCACGGTCGGCTCCGTGACGTACCCGCTGCCGCCGCTGTTCATGGTCATGGCGACGCAGAACCCGATCGAGCAGGAAGGGACCTATCCGCTGCCCGAGGCGCAGCTCGATCGCTTCCTGCTGCACGTGCTCGTCAACTATCCCGATGCGGCCGGCGAGCGCGCGATCCTCGAGCTCAATCGCGCCGAGCAGAAGCGGTCCGCGACCGACGAAGAGTTGTTCACGGCGCCCGAGGTCTTGACGCAGAAGGAAGTGCTCGCCGCGCGCCTGCAGGTGCTCGACCAGCATTTGTCCGAGCCGCTCAAGGAGTACATCGTGCAGATCGTGCTCGCGACGCGCTCGCCCGAGCGCTACGGCGACGACTTGCGCGGCGTGCTTCAGTACGGCGCGAGCCCGCGCGCGACGATCGCGCTCGATCGCTGCTCGCGCGCCCACGCTTGGCTCGCGGGCCGCGACTACGTGACGCCCGAGGACGTGCAGGGCATGGCGCACGACGTACTGCGCCATCGCATCCTGCTCGGCTTCGAGGCCGAAGCGTCGGGCCGCACGCCGAACGAGATCGTCGACACGCTGCTCGCGAGGATCGGAGTGCCTTGAGATGACGGCGCACGCTGCGCGTACGCCGTCATCGCCGGTGCAGGTCGCGCTTGCGGATCTCGTGCGCTTGCGTCCGGCCGGCGAGTCGCTGCGGCTCACGGCGCCGCGAATTCGCGTAGCGATCGAAGGCGGTCACGTGTCTCCGTACAAGGGGCGCGGCGTCGAGTTCGACGAGTCGCGCCCGTATCAACCCGGCGACGACCTGCGCACGATGGACTGGCGCGTGACGGCGCGCACGGGCAAGCCGCACACGAAAGTGTTCCGCGAGGAGCGCAACCGGCCCGTGTTCGTCTGGCTCGACTTGCGTCGGCCGATGCTGTTCGCGACGCGCGGCGCGTTCAAGGCGTGCGCGCCGCGGAAGTCGGCGGCGCTCGTCGCGTGGAGCGCTGTCGCGCAACGGCGACCGTCTCGGCGGCCTCGTGTTCTCCGAGACCGAGCATCACGAGCTGCGGCCCGCGCTCGGCGCGCGAGCGGCGCTGCGGCTGCTTGCAGACGTCTGCACGCAGTCGTTCTGGCGGCCGCCGGCGACGGCCGAGACGCTCGAGACCGATGCGGAGCGAGCGCTGCAGCGGCTCACGCGCGTCGCGCGCCCCGGCAGCCTGATCTTCCTCGTCAGCGACTTCCGCCGGCTCGGCGCGGATTACGAGCGGCATCTTGACGGCAGCTCGCCGGGCACTGCGACCTGTTGCTGGTGCATTGCTACGATGCCGTCGAGGCCGAACTTCCGCCGCCGGGCCGCTATCGAATCCAGAGCGTCGGCCGGTCGTTCAGCATCGAGACGGCGAACGAAGCGATGCGCCGGCGCTACCACGAGCGATTCGCGGCGCGCCGCGCCGCGCTCGAGGCGTTGTGCCGAAGGCCGGGAATCCGCATGGTCGATTGCCCTACCGATGCCGACCCGCGTAGCGTGCTGAACCAGAAGTTTCGATCACGATGAACCCAGACAGTCGACGTACAGCCAACTGCCGCTGCGCGACATTCACCTGCCGGGGCCGATCGGCTGGTGGCCGCCCGCGCTCGGCTGGTGGCTGCTCGCGGCGCTCGTGCTGGCCGGGCGTCGCGCTCTACGCCCTTCATTACTATCGCGCGCGCCACAAGCGCGCCGCGCTGCGCGCGCTGACGCGCGTGCGCGCGGCGCTCGAGCAGGGCGCCGAGCCCGTCGCGTGCCTGCAGTTCTTGTCGACGATCCTGCGCCGTTTCGCGATGACGTCGGTCGCGCGCGCGCGCGCCGCCGTCGCCGAGCCCGACGTGCGCGGGCTTGATCGGCGAGCGCTGGCTCGCGTTACCTCGATGGCCGCTGGGCACGAACCGAGTTCAGCGCGGGCCTGGGCAGGCAATTGCTGGCCGCGCCGTACGCGCGCCCGAACAGCATCGAGCGCGCCGACGGCGCTCGAGCTCACGGCCCTGTGCACGGCGTGGCTCGCCGCGCAGCCGGCGACGAACCGGCCGAGGCGCGCGTAGCCATGTGGACGCTCGCGTGGTGGTGGATGTTCGTCGCGTTGCCGCTGCCGTGGCTCGTGCGCCGCGTCGTGCCGGCCGAGCCGCTCGACCGCGACGCGGCGCTCAAGGCTCCCGTCGCCGCGGAGTTCGCCGATCTCGCGGGCTTGCGCGCGCCGCACGGCGCGCCGCTGGCGTCTCGCGGTGCTCGCCGCTCGTCTGGGCTCTCGCGGTGCTCGCGGCCGCGCGGCCGCAGTTCGTCGGCGAGCCCGTCGCGCTGCCGATGACGGGCCGCGACTTGCTGCTGTCCGTCGACCTCTCGGGCAGCATGGAAGAGCAGGACTTTCAGTTGAACGGCCAGTGGGTCGATCGGCTCACGGCGCTCAAGTCCGTCGCGACGGACTTCATCGAACGGCGAGTCGGCGATCGCGTCGGCCTGATCCTGTTCGGCCGCGAGGCGTACCTGCAGGCGCCGCTGACGTTCGATCGCAAGACCGTCAGCACGCTGCTCGACGAGTCCGTCATCGGACTCGCCGGCAAGGAGACGGCGATCGGCGACTCGATCGGCCTCGCGATCCGCACGCTCGAGGACGCGGGCATCGAGCGAAAACCGGCGCGTGCTGATCCTGCTGACGGACGGCGCGAACACGGCCGGCGCCGTCGAGCCGCGCAAAGCCGCCGAGCTCGCGGCGCAGCGCAAGTTGGTCATCTACACGATCGGCATCGGCGCCGACTCGCTGACGGTGCGCTCGCTGTTCGGCTTGCGCGAGATCAATCCGTCGGCCGATCTCGACGAGGAGACGATGACGGCGATCGCCGAGATGACGGGCGGCCGCTACTTCCGCGCGCGCGACACGGCCGGAGTTCGCGGAGATCTACAAGCATCCTCGACGAGCTCGAGCCCGCCGAGTCCGACGAGCGCGGCTTCCGGCCGATCGCGCGAGCTCTTCCACTGGCCGCTCGGCGCGGCCGTCGTCGCTCGCGCTCGCGCGGCGCTTGCGGGCTTCGCGGCGGCGCGCTGGCAATGGTCGCGCGGCGCGCTCGGGCTCGTGGCAGCGAGGGCTCACGCATGGCTGAGTTCCACTTCCTGCGGCCGTTCGTGGTTGCTGCTACTGCCGGTCGGCGCGTGGCTGATCTGGCAGCTCCTGCGCGGCCGCGCCGACGGCGGCGGCTGGCGCAGCATCGTCGAGCCCGCCTTGCGGCCGCACGTGCTCGCCGAGCCCGAGGTGCTTGCGCGACAGCCGGCTCGCGCTCGCCGCGGCCCTCGCCGCGTGGTTCGTCGCGATCGTCGCGCTCGCGGGCCCGACGTGGGAGCGCTTGCCGGTGCCGGCGTTCCGCTCCGACGAGGCGCTCGTCGTCGCGCTCGACCTCTCGCGCTCGATGGACGCCGGCGACGTCGAGCCGTCGCGGCTCGCGCGCGCCAAGCTCAAGCTGCTCGACTTGCTCGAGCGGCGCGCCGCGGGCCAGACGGCGCTCGTCGTGTTCTCGACGCACGCGTTCACGGTGACGCCGCTGACGACGGACACGCGGACGATCTCGTCGCTGGTCAGCGCCGTCGACACCGACATCATGCCGACGCAGGGCGGCAGCCTCGCCGCGGGGCTCGAGCGCGCCGCGAACGCTGCTCGACCAGACCGGCCTTCGTCGAGGCGACGTCTTGCTGATCACGGACTCCGAGGTCGCGGAACGCGGATCTCGACGCTCGCCGGCGAGCTGGCGGGCGACGGCTACCGCGTCAGCGTGCTCGCCGTCGGCACCGAGCAAGGCGCGCCGATTCCGCGCGCCGAGGGCGGTTTCGTCACGCGACGACGCAACGGCCAGGTCGTCGTGCCGCAGCTCGACGCTGCGAGCTTGCAGCGGCTCGCGGCGGTCGGCGGCGGCCGCTACGCCGCGCTCGCGCCGAGCGACCGCGATCTCGACACGTTGTTCCCGGCGCGGCTGGCCGTTGCCGCTCGACGTCGGCGCTCGACGCGTCTGTCGATGATGGGGGCGGCGAGCAATACGAAGCCGACGTCTGGCTCGATCGCGGCGTCGTGCTCGCCGTCGTGCTGCTGCCGTTGCTCGCGCTGTGCTTCCGCCGCGGCTGGATCGCGGTGTGGCTGCTCGTCGTTCTCGCGCCGCTGCCGCGCGCGCACGCGTTCGAGTGGCAGGATCTCTGGCAGCGGCCCGATCAGCGCGGCTCGAAGGCGCTCGAAGCGCAGGAAGCCGAGCGCGCCGCGGAGCTGTTCGAGAACCCGGAGTGGCGCAGCGCCGCGCAGTATCGCGCCGGGCAATTCGAAGCGAGCGCCGCGTCGCTCGCGAACGTCGACTCGACGTGGGGCACTACAACCGCGGCAACGCGCTCGCGAAGAGCCGGGCAGCTGCCGGCGGCGATCGCGTGCCTACGATCGCGCGCTCGAGCTCGACCCGAATCACGAGGACGCGCGCTACAACCGCGACCTGCTGAAGCAGTACCTCGAGGACAATCCCGGCAGCAGCAGCAACCGCAGGATCAAGGTCAGGGCGAGCAAGGTCAGCAGGGCGATTCGGACTCAGTCGCAGAGTCAGAGCGGCGAGCAGCAAGAAGGCGGCAAGGCGGCGACGAGCAGCAGAGCGAGCAGGGCGAGCAAGGCGAAAGCGGCGAGAGCCAAGCCACCGAAGGTGCGCAGGACGCAGCACCGAACGACGGCGAGCAGCAGGCCGAGGAGAGCCCGAGCAAGACGCCAACGCCGGCGAGCAGGCGGCCGACGAAGCGACGGCCGACGCCGCGGGGCCCGAGGAAGTCGAGCAATGGGCCTCGGAGCAGGCGGCCGAGCAGTGGCTGCGGCGCGTGCCGCAGGATCCCGGCGGCTTGCTGCGCCGCAAGTTCCTGTATCAATACCAGCGCTTGGGCGTCGATCAGAACGGTAATCGCGTCGACGAAGGGCCGGCTGCGGAGCAGCGGCCATGGTGACGACTGCGGCGCCGCGTCGTGACGGCCGCGCTCGCCGCCTTTGCGACGCATGCTGTGCGCCGCGGTTCGCGTCCACGCTCAGGAGCCGATCCAGGCGAGCGTCGATCGCGCGTCGTCCGCATCAACGAGTCGTTCACGCTACGTGCTGCGCGCCGAGGGCGCTGTGCGCGGCGAGCCCGAGATCGCGCCGCTCGCGGCGCAGTTCGACATCCTGAACTCGATCGAGCAGCCGCCGCATCGGCATCGTCAACGCGCGGGCGGCCGAGGTCAACGAGTGGCAGTACCAGCTCATGCCGAAGTCCGCCGGCGACTTCACGATTCCGCCGCTGCGCATCGGCGATCGGCAGATCGAACCCGGTCAGCGTGCGCGTGCTGGCGCCCGACCCCGCTGCGACGGCCGCCGCCGACATCTTCATGGAGCTCGTCGCGGAACCGGACGTCGTCTACGCGCAGTCGCAGGTCCTGTTCACGCTGCGGCTGTACGTCGGCGTCAGCCACGGGGCGCGCGACGTTGACGGCGCCCGAGACGACGGGCGTCGAGGCCATCGTCGAGAAGCTCGGCGAGGACGCGGCGTACAAGACGACGCGCGGCGGCCGCGACTTTCGACGTCCGCGAGCGGCGCTACGCCGTGTTCCCGCAGCAAGCGGGGACGCTGACGATCGGCCCCGTGACGTTCGAAGCCATGGTGATCCCCGACCGCGGCTTCTCGCGCGTGCAGCGTTTTCGTTCCGACGTCCTCGAGCTCGACGGTGCAGCCCGCCGTCGCGCCGCCGGCGGCGCTCGAGGGCGCCGCGTGGCTGCCGGCGCAGCAAGTCACGTTGACGGAGCAGTGGAGCGAGCCGGAGCGGCGACCTGACGGTCGGCATTCCGCGGACGCGCACGATCGTCGTCGAAGCGGTCGGGTCTGCTCGAGACCCAGTTGCCCGAGGTGCTGCTCGACTCGCAGCCCGGCGTTCGGCAGTACGCCGATCGGCCCGAGCTCGCGCGCGAGGTCACGGCCCGAGGGTCTCAAGTCGCGGCGCAGCGTCAGCTACGCCGTCATCGCTCAGACGCCGGGCGAGATCACGCTCGCCGGCGTGCAGCTGCCGTGGTGGAACGTGACCGCGCAGCGGTGGGAAGTGGCCGAGCTGCCGCCGCGAGCGCTGCAGCGTGGTCCCCGAGCACCGACGCCGCGGGTGCCCTGCCCGCGGCCGCCGAGCCGGCTGCGGCCGCGCCCATTGCCGCCACGGCGCGTGACGCGCTCGTACTGGCCGTGGGTCAGCGGCATCCTCGGCGCTGGCGTGGCTCGCAACGGTCGGCGTTGTGGTGGCGCTCGGGACGCGCCAGGCGCGCGGCCTTTGCCGCGCCGGCGCGGCGCCGAAGCGCTGCACCTAAGCCGGCGCTGCGCAAGATCTTGCGCGACCTCGACAGCGCCTGCGCCGTCAGCGACCCGGCCGCGGCGCGAACGGCCTTGCTGGGCTATGCCGAGGCGCGGTTCGCGCCGAGCCCGCCGCGCAGCCTCGGCGCATTGGCGGCCCTGTTGCCGGCGCCGTTGGCGCACGAGGTTCTCACGCTCGAGGCGCACATCTACGGTGCAGCCGCGGGCGCCTGGCGCGGCGACGGGTCTCCAGGCGCTGCTCACGGACCTCGAAAGTGGCGCGGCGGCGCCCGAGCCCGCTCGCGGCCGACCCTTTGCTGCCGCTCTATCGATAGCAAGCCATCGCGTTTGTGACCTGGTTTTGAGATTTCGGCAGGCCCTTCGGGTCATGCTTCCGGATCTGGCAGTGCTGCCGGTTTCGCCATGGACGTACACAGGCTCGATCGCGGACAACTACGGTTCGCCGTATGCCGAGCAACTCAAGCGCGGCTTTCGCGGCCTGCGCTTCGATCGGCCTGCTCGAGAAGGATTTTCGCGACTTCTACATCGCGCCAGAATCTGCCGCGTGCGCGGCTGTCCGGGCTCATCGCGCTGATTCTCGTGCTCGCCGTCACCTGCATCGACCTGCTGCTCGGCGCGAACGCCGGCGGCACCTTGAACACGCTGCGCCTCGGCGTTCTGTGTCCGCTGCTCGTCGTCCTCGGCGTCGCGATCTCGGTGCCCGGCGGCGCAGCGCTATTACACCGAGGTCGTCGCCGTCGGCGTCACGCTGATCGGTTTCGTCGTGACCTACATCGCGCACCTCGGCGCGCTCGCGGGCTCGTCGTACGTGCTGGCGGGCCTCGTGCTCGTCGTGCTCTACGGCTGTTTGTTCCTCGGCTTGTTGTTCAACGTCGCCATCACGATCGCCGGCGTCCTGATCGCGGCGCACTTCGTCACGGGCATCGTGGTCGGCTTGCCGTTCGACGTGCTGTACTACAGCACGGCGATCCTGGGAGGCGCGGCCGTGATCGGCGGCATCTCGACCTACAACCTCGAGTACGCGCTGCGCACGAACTTCCTCGAGACGCGGCGTGCTGAACGAGCTCGCCGAGCGCGACGGCATGACGGGGCTCTACAACCGCCGCATCTTCGACGACTACGTCGAACGGCTCTGGCGGCAGTCGCGGCGCGAAGGCACCGGCGTCGCGATCATTTTCGTCGACATCGACTTCTTCAAGCTCTACAACGACCTCTACGGCCACCAAGCCGGCGACGACTGCTTGAAGCGCATCGCGAAGTGCATCGCTCGCGGCGCGAAGCGGCCGTTCGATTTCGCGGCGCGATACGGCGGCGAGGAGTTCGTGCTCGTTCTTTACGGCCCGCCCGATGACTACGCGCGCACCGTTCCCGAGCAGATTCGCCGCGACGTGCTCGAGCTCGCGATTCCGCATGCCGGCTCGCAAGCGGCCAAGCACGTGACCGTCAGCGTCGGCTTGGCGCTCGCCAAGCCCGGGACGAGCCGCAGCCTAATGGGCGCGATTCAGACGGCCGACGAGGCGCTGTACCAGGCGAAGCGCGAAGGCCGCAACCGCGTGGTGTTCAAGGACACCGACAGCGACGACGTCGAGACCGGCAACTTCCGCGTCATCCAACGCGACCTGCGGCTAGCGTCACCAGGCACCGGTGTTCGGCATCGAGGCCCACGGCTCGGCCTTCGGCAGCGCCGTGCCTTTCTGGAGCAGCTCGATCGAGATGTTGTCCGGCGAGCGGATGAACGCCATCTTGCCGTCGCGCGGCGGCCGATTGATCGTGACGCCCGAGTCGCGCAGCCGCTGGCACAGCGCGTAGATGTCGTCGACCTCGTACGCGACGTGGCCGAAGTTGCGGCCGCCCGCGTATTCCTCGGGGTCCCAGTTGTGCGTGAGCTCGATCGCGCAGTCCTCCTGGCCCGCTGGTGCCACGAAAACGAGCGTGAAGCGCCCGGCTTCGTGGTCGACGCGGCGCACCTGCTTCAGGCCGAGCTTGTTGCAATAGAAGTCGAGCGACTGCTCGAGATTGCTGACGCGCACCATTGTATGCAGATACCGCACGACCTATTCTCCTTGCGAGTCGTTCTGCCGAGAGTCGACGACTATACCCAAGGGCATGTCGGCGGTCACAGGCGCCGCAGTGAGTTGACGCGCGCACGCATCATTTTCGTTCCCGGGTTGAACCCGAAGCCGCCGCCGGAAATCTACCGGCCGCAGCTCTTGCGCGTGCTGCTCGCGGCGTTAGGCCGCATGCGGCCGCGCGCCGCGGAGTGGCTCGCGGCGAACGACGACGCAGTTCGAGCTCGTCGCCTGGACGTACCTGTTCCACGGCGCGCACCGCGACATCAGCGTCGACCTGGCCGGCATCGAGCGGCTGCTCGTGCAGACCGAGGCGACCGCTGAGGACGTGCGCGAGCTCGGCTCGTGGTCGCGGCGCGGTCCGGCGTTGGACGCATCTCGTCGGCGACGCGTGGCCGTTCCTCGGGCGGCGGCTCGCGCCGGCCGACACACGCCGCCTCATGCACGAGGCGACGCGTTATCTGAAGAACCGCGACGGCGTCGGCGCCGAAGTGCGCGCCGCATTGCGCGCGCGACTCGAGACGGCATGGCGCAACGGCGAGCGGGTGCTGCTGCTCGGCCACAGCCTGGGCTCGGTCATCGCGTACGACACGCTCTGGGAGCTCACGCACGTGCACCGCTCGAGCGGCGAGATCAGCTTGCTCGTGACGGCTCGGCAGCCCGCTCGCGACGCACTTCGTGCAGCGCTCGACGAAAGGTGCGCGCGAGCGTCGGCGCGGCGCGCTATCCGCACAACATTCGCCGCTGGGTGAACCTGACGGCGCGCGGCGATACGACGGCGCTGCAACCGCGCGTGAAGCCGCTCTATCACGAGATGCTCGATCTGAATCTCATCGACTCGATCGAGGACTTCGTCGAGTTCGACAACTTCTTCCGCGACAGCTTGGGCCTCAACGCGCACGAAGCCTACGGCTACCTTGCCCAGCCGCTTCTCGCCGAAGTCGTCGGCGACTGGCTCGAACGCACTCTTTGAAAAAGCGCGAGCGCGGCTGATCGCTCGGTAAGTTCTGAGCTCCGCTTGCGAGAGCCCTTCCCGAGAGCGCCGGAAGACCGTCCCTGGGGCTCGTGTGCGCACATCCCTGTGCGCACACGGTCTCGCGAAGGGCTCTCGCAAGCGAAGCTCGGAACTTATTGGCTGGAGGCGTGCGCCGATCGCGCAGAGAGGCTCGCGCTGCGACGCGCGAGCGGGCGCTGCCCACGTCAAACGCGAGCCAGTGATGCGACGAAGGCTCCTCGCGAGACCGTAGGCGCACAGGGATGTGCGCCTACGAGCCCCAGGGATGGTCTTCCGGCGTGTCTCGCGAGGAGCCTTCGTCGCAGCGCTGGCTCGCCCGCGATGGGCAATCTCGCCCGCGATGGGCGAATCGCTCACGCTCTTCGCGGCGGGGGTTATTCGGGGGCGGATTCGAGCTGGGGCTCGATGATGACGTCGATGCGGCGGTTGCGCTCGCGGCCCTGCTCGGTGTCGTTGTTCGCGATCGGCTGCGTCTCGCCGTAGCCGACGGAGCTGATTCGCGAGACCGGCATCTGCAGCTCGTTCGTCAGGTACGCGCCGACCGCTTCGGCGCGCCGGCGCGACAGCGCGAGATTGTTCTCGTCGCCGCCGTACGAATCCGTGTGCCCTTCGATCGTGATCTGCGAGCGCGGGAACACGTCGGCCGCCTGTTTGAGCTTCTCGAGCAACGCCCGGTAGGCCGGCCGCACGACATCCTGGCCGCTCTGCGAACGTGAGCCCCACGAGCCGAATGACCATGCGATTGCCTTCGCGCGACACGCGCGCCTCGTCGCGCCCGAACATGCTCTCGATCGCCGCGAACTGCTCGCGGATGCGCGCTTCGGCCTCGAGCCGCTGCACGAGCGCCACGCGCTCCTGCGACACGCCGCCGAGCCGCTGGTCGAGGTCGCGAATCTCATCTTCGAGCGCGCCGACGCGACCGCGCGTGTCGATCAGATCGCGCTCGGCCTGAGAGGCCTGCTCGCGCAGGCCTTCGATGTACGCGACGAGCTCCGCAACGACGGGATCGATGCCCTTGTCGAGCTGCGCGACCTTGTCCGCCGCCGCGCTGATGTCCGCGAGCGGCTGCTCGTAGCTCAGGATCAAGTCCTCGAGCGTCTGATCCTGTTCCCGCAGCCGGTCGATGAGGCCCGCGAGATAGATCGCGTGGCGTGCCTCGTAGTTGGCCTGCTGCGCGAGGCTGCGCGGCAAGTCGGTGTCGTAGCGGTTCTCGCTGAGCTCGCGCTCGGCCTCGGCGAGCAGCGAGCGCGCCTTCTCGTAAGTGCGCGGCGCCATGCGCGACACGCGGGCCTGATCCGCCTCGGCGAGCAACGCGCGCGTCTGGCTCAGGTACTGCGCTTTGATCGCCGTGAGCTCGGCGTCGCGAAAAAGTGCCTCGGCCTCGTCGGCGCGGCTGCGCGCGCCGCGGATGTCGCCGGTCTCGAGCC
This sequence comes from uncultured Gammaproteobacteria bacterium, assembly GCA_963714705.1. Classification (GTDB taxonomy): domain Bacteria; phylum Pseudomonadota; class Gammaproteobacteria; order Steroidobacterales; family Rariloculaceae; genus FEN-1219. Next base: position 791,064 of record CAVQPJ010000005.1, on the reverse strand, counting down.
GGCGCGCCGCGGAATCGAAGCTTTCGCCGGCCTCGGCCCAGAGCTCGGCCGCGAACGTGGCGGCGTTCGCATTTTCGCGTCGGCACGCGTCTTGATGACGGCCGCGAGCGTCACGTTGGCGATCTCGGCCGCTTCCTCGGCCTGCATGAACGCGCGCGCCGCGGTCGCCAGCGAGCTGCGGATCCGCTCCATGTTGCGGCCGCGCGCAAGGTCGGCTTCGGCGCCGGCGTAGGCCTCCGTGCCGCGCGCGAACGTAGCCGGCGCGAGCAACTCGGCGCTCACCGCGCGCGCTTGCTCGAGCGCGCGGTCCGCGTCGGCAAAAAGCGTCGCACGTAAATCCTCTTGAGCCGGAGCGCGTGCCGCGAACGCGACGAGCAAGCAAGCAAAGACGGCGAACCGAACAGAAATCATCGAGCGCTCCAAACCCCAAGGCCTTCTGTACATGCCGCGGGGAAAATATGTCAAGAGCGAAGGCCCAGCGCCTTTCGCGACATATTGCACTGATTCGGCGCGTGTGCGCTCGCTGTGCGCCGGCAAAATGTGGAGGCAATCACAGACCTCCAGGCAGCCATTCCCTAGACTCCCGTTCCATGGGCGTTAAGTACTACACGCACTTCGTTCTGACGGGTGAGGCGGCTGCCGGCTCGGATCAGGAATTCAGCGGAGTCGTGGAAGTGAACCAGGCGACGGATCTGCGCTACGAGACGAAGGAGATCGAAGCTTTGCTCGCGCGCAACTTCGATCTGCGATCCGGTGACGTGCGCTTGATCAACTGGGCTCGGTTGCAATAGCCCCAAACGGTTTCCCCCTGTGACTCGCCCGGCTTCGGCCGGGCTTTTTTTTGCCCGCCACGGATGGCGCGCCCTGAAAAGGGGACGGATTTATTTTCTGCGCAAGCGGATCTGTCCGCTTTTGCGCGATTCATGCGCAGAAAATAAATCCGTCCCCTTTTCCGGGGGGTCAAGCGTAACGGACGGCCGTGAGCTCGTAATGCCGCTCGCCTTCGGGCGTGCGCACGGCGATCTCCGCGCCCGGGGCCTTGCCGAGCACGGCGCGCCCGAGCGGCGAGTCGACGCTGATGTAATCGGGTGCGAAGTCGATGTCGTCGGGACCCACGAGCCGGTACTCGCGCTTGCCGTCGTCCGATGCGAGCTCGAACCATGCGCCGAAGAACACCTTGCTCGTATCGCTCGGCGGCTGATCGACGACGCGAATACCGGTGAGGCGCTTGCGCAGATGCCGCACGCGCCGATCGATCTCGGCGAGCTGCTTCTTGCCGTAGATGTACTCCGCGTTCTCCGAACGATCGCCTTGCGCGGCGGCCTCGGAGACGGCGCGCGTAACGGCGGGCCGCTTGACGCGCCACAGCTCGTCGAGCTCGCGCTTCAGGCGCGCGGCGCCTTCAGGCGTGATGTACTTGGCACTTGGGCGTAGCGGTGCGCGATACCGGCCCATAACACCCCATTCGTTCGGCGTGCGATACTCGATCGCTACACCTCCGATGTTACCAAGCACGATGACCGAGTTCCGCGGCATCCCTGTCGTGACGACGGGTACGAAGTACCAGACCGAGCAGGGTTTCGCCGCCATCAAGAACGGCGTGAAGGCTCGCGCGGACCGTCAGCAAACGCCGCGCGAGCCGAAGCCGCCTTGGCTGAAGGCCCGCGTGCCGGCCGGCGAGCGCTTCGAGCGGCTGCGTGCGACGGTGCGCGAGCATCGGCTCGCGACGGTCTGCGAGGAATCGATCTGCCCGAACATCGGCGAGTGCTGGAACAACGGCACTGCGACGATCATGCTGATGGGCACGGTGTGCACGCGCGCGTGCCAGTTCTGCGCAGTCGACACCGGCAACCCGCACGGCTGGCTCGATCCCGACGAAGTCGCGAACTCGGCGCGCACCGTCGAGCTCATGGGCCTTCGCTACGTCGTGCTGACGTCCGTCGATCGCGACGACTTGGCCGACGGCGGCGCGCGCCATTACGCCGATTGCATCCGCGCGATCAAGGCCCGCTGCCCGCAGACGGCCGTCGAGGCGTTGACGCCGGATTTCGCCGGCAAGCTTGCCGACGTCGCGACCGTCGTCGACTCCGGCGTGGACGTGTTCGCGCAGAATCTCGAGACCGTCGAGCGGCTCACGAGCAAGGTCCGCGACGCGCGCGCCGGTTACCGTCAAACGCTCGACGTGCTCGCGTTCGCGAAGCGCCATCGCGCCGAGGTCCTCACGAAGTCCAGTCTCGATGCTGGGGCTCGGCGAGACCGACGCCGAGATCGCCGCGGCGCTCGACGATTTGAAACATGCCGGTGTCGACATCGTGACGTTCGGCCAGTACTTGCGGCCGACGGCGAACCACCTGGCCGTCGAGCGTTACGTCACGCCGGAAGAGTTCGAGCGCTATCGCCGCTCGGGGCTCGAGCGCGGTTTCCTCGAGGTCGTCGCAGGCCCGCTCGTTCGCTCGAGCTACCGTGCCGACCGCGTGTTCGAGAAGAACAACGTGGGGCTCTCCGCCTAAGTGAGCGAGTTCCTCGCCGCGTACGGCCTGTTTCTCGCGCAGCTCGCGACCTTCGCTCTGCTGCTCGTCATCGTCGTCGTCCTCGTCGCGTCGTTGCGCCGCCGCGGCCACGCCGAAGGGCTGGTCGTCGAGCACCTGAATCGCCGGTTCGAGGACTCCGCCGACGGGCTCAAGCTCGCGATCGAAGGCAAGGGCCGCTACAAGAAGGCGATGAAAGCCCGTAGCAAGGAGCGCAAGCGCGAGGACAAGTCGCGCGCCAAGGAACGCAGCTCGAAGCCGCGTCTCTACGTCCTCGACTTCAAGGGCGACCTGCGCGCGAGCGCGCGCGGCTTCGTTGCGCGAGGAGGTCTCGGCCGTGCTGCGCGTCGCGAAGCCCGGCGAGCGAGTGCTGCGTGCGGCTCGAGAACTCCGGCGGCACCGTCCACGAGCACGGCTTCGCGGCTTCTCAGCTCACGCGCTTGAAGCAGCATGGCCTCACGCTCGTCGTCGCCGTCGACAAGGTCGCGGCGAGCGGCGGTTACCTCATGGCCTGCGTCGCCGATCGGCTGATCGCGGCGCCGTTCGCGATCGTCGGCTCGATCGGCGTGCTCGCGCAGCTGCCGAACTTCCATCGGCTGCTCGAGGAGAAGGGCGTCGACTTCGAGCAGGTCACGGCGGGCCGCTACAAGCGGACGCTGACGATGTTCGGCGAGAACACCGACGAGGGACGCGCGAAGCTCAAGGAGCAGGTCGAAGAGATCCACGAGCTGTTCAAGAACCAGATTCGCGAGCACCGTCCGCAGGTCGACCTCGAGCGCGTCGCGACGGGCGAGCACTGGTACGGCATTCGCGCGCTCGAGCTCAAGCTCGTCGACGAGCTCAAGACGAGCGACGACGTCTTGCTCGACGCAGCGAAAGATCACGATCTCTATCACATCGCTTACAAGCGGCGGCGGAACTGGCAGGAGCGCATTCTCGGCGGCGCCGAGAGCCTGCTGATGCGCTGACGGCTTATGTAGAAGCGTCGCCCTCGCCGCGCGGCGGCTCGGGCATACTCCTCGCGACATCCGCGAACAAGAATAACGATGAGGATGCTCGAGTCCCGCTGTCTACGGCGCCTGGCTGCGCTGCTCGTGTGCCTGCCCAGTATCGCGCTGCGAGCCGCATGCCGACGAGAGCGACAGGCGGCGCGGGCGCGCGCGTCTCCGCCGTCAGCCAATCGGCGGCTGCGATGAGCCGCCAGGACCTCACGCTCGGACGCGTCGACGCGGACCACGACGACGGCTATCTCTATCGCTTGCCGTACGGCGACGACGTGAGCTTCCCGATCATTCAAGGGTACGGCGCGAAGCTGAGTCATCGCGGCGCAGAGCGCTTCACGCTCGATTTCGGAATGCCGGTCGGCACGCCGGTGCATGCGGCGCGCGACGGCGTCGTCGTGCTCGTCGAGGACTCGCACGACGTGGGCTGCGCGCGCGAGGAATGCGGCCGGTTCGCGAACTTCGTCGTCGTGCTGCACTCCGACGGCACGACCGGCGAGTACTTCCACCTCGAGCGCGGCAGCGTGCAGGTTCGCGTCGGCGAACGCGTCGCGCGCGGGCAATCGCTCGCCCGCTCCGGCAACACGGGCTTCAGCACGGCGCCGCACCTGCACTTCGGTGTCTACCGCACGGGGCGCGATCGAACGACGGAGTCTCTCGCCGTGCGCTTCGAGACGCGTCGCGGCGCGATCGGTGCGCCGCGCAGCGGCGCGCGCTATCTGAATCCGCTCGACTGACGTGTGGCGGCGACAGATCGGCCGGGCCAAATCGGTTAGGTATACTCGCTGCGATATCAGGGAGCCGCCGCCGCCTATGCATCGTTGCGATCTCCGTGCCGCTCTGCGGAAGGCGGTTCGTCTGTCGCTCGCGGCATGGCTGCTCGGCGGCTGCTCGCTGCTGATGCCGCCGCGCGAGCCCGCGCGTCCCGCGCCGGTCGCGGTGCCGGCGGCGCCGGATCCGCAGGCGCCGCGGCTCGCGGCGCTCGACGCGCGCCACTTCGAGCTCGCGCCGGGACAGGAGCTCGTCGGCGAGACGCAGGTGATCTTCGCGCGCTACGAGAACACGTTCTCGGCGATCGGCCGCCAGTACAACCTCGGCTACGAGGAGATGCGCAGCGCGAATCCCGGCGTCGATCAGTGGCTGCCGGGCGAGGGCACGCCGATCTACCTGCCGACGCAAACGATCCTGCCCGACGCGCCGCGCGAGGGCATCGTCGTCAACGTGCCGGCGATGCGGCTCTACTACTTCGACGACGGAGAAGCCGGCAACAGGCCGGCGGCGCCCGAGATCGTCAAGGTCTCGAGTCACCCCGATCGGCATCGGCGTGGAAGGCTGGGCCACGCCGTTCGGCGAAGGCGAAGGTCACGCGAGAAGGCGCGCGATCCCGTCTGGTACGTGCCGGCGTCGATCCGCAAGGAGCACGCCGAGCGCGGCGATCCGCTGCCGAGCGTCGTGCCGCCCGGGCCCGACAATCCGCTCGGCGCGTACGCGATGACGCTGTCGCTGCCGGGCTACCTGATCCACGGCACGAACAAGCCGGCCGGCGTCGGCATGCGCTCGAGCCACGGCTGCATTCGCCTGTACCCCGAGGACATCGAAGCGCTGTTCGCCGCGCGTCGCGCGCGGCACCGTGGTGCGGCTCGTCAACCAGCCCGTTGCTCGCGGGTTGGCGCGACGGGCAGCTCTACCTCGAGGTTCATCCGCCGCTCGCGGAAGAGCAGCACGATCTCGTCGCCGAGGCCGAAGGCGCGCTGAACCGCGCGCTCGAGAGAGCCGGCGCCGCAGCGGCGACCGTTACGATCGATCGTGCGGCCATCGAGAAGATCGTCGCGGAGCAACGCGGCATTCCGCTGCCTGTCCTGCGCGGCGAGCGCTCGCTCGAGCAATACCTCGCGAGCGCGCGCATCGTCGAGAACACCGTTCCCGTCGCACTTGCCGAGGAGACGGCGCGGCTCGTGGAGCCGGCCGTGAATGCGGGCCCCTGAGCACGCGCCGGCGGCGGGCGAAAGCGGCCCGACTGACGACTCGTTGACATTGCGATGCTGCAAGCGTCGCCGGCGACGGCTATCATGCACGCGTTCTTCCGAATCGGGCTTCAATGGCGTCCGAACCTGTCGACTTCAGCTCTGGCGCGCACCCTAGCCAACACGGCGCAGAAGTCATTCCGATCGTTTCTCCCACCGTCGTAGCGTTCATCGGACGCACGGAGCGCGGGCCGTTGAACGAGCCCGTCGCCGTGAAGGGCTTCGAGGACTTCAGCCGCATCTTCGGCGGCCACACTGCGTTCAGCTTCGTCTCGTTGGCCGTGCAGCACTTCTTCTGGCACGGCGGCGAGGTGGCCGTCGTCGTTCGTGTGGCCAATCGCGCGACTCGCGCCACGCTCGACGTGCCCGCGGCGCGCGGAGAGATCCTGCGCCTCCAGGCGCGCCAGCCCGGCAGCCGCGAGCACCTGCGCGTATCGGTCGACTACGACCGCGTCGAGCGCACTCCCGACAAGTTCAACCTCGTCGATCCAACGCGTAATCGCGGGCCGGGTCGCAGCTCGTCGACGACCAGGAAGTCTTCGACGGCTTGTCGATGGACCCGACGGACGAGCGCTTCATCGTCGACGCGCTGCACGACTCCGAGCTCGTGCGCCTCGTCGGGCCCTTGCCGAGCTACCGGCCCGCCGCCGACGGCGCCGACGCATCCCGGCCGGCCGATTCCTTATATAACCGTCAAGCAAGCCGGCTCCGACGGTGACGAGCTGACCGACTACGACGTCATCGGCTCGAACGCCGAAGGCACGGGCTTGTTCGCGCTCGATCGCTGCGAGCGCATCGATCTCGTCTGCGTGCCGTCGCCTCCGGGGCGCGACTTGGGCAGCACGAGCTTCCTCGCCGCGACGCGTTACTGCGAGCGGCGGCGCGCGCTGCTCGTCTGGGACCCGCCATGGGCTTGGACGAGCGCCGACTCGGCCGTGCATGGCGCTGCGCGCCTCGGGCCAAGCGAGCCGGCACGCCGTGACGTACTTCCCGCGCGTGCGGCCGCGCGGCGATCTTGGCCGCTACGCGTCCGGCATGCCGGCCTGCGGCGTCGTCGCCGGCATGCTCGCGCGCTGCGATCAAGGCGGCGTCTGGCATCGCATGCCGCCCGTCGACACGACGCTGAAGGGCGGGCTCGCGCCGCTCGTCGAGATCGGGCAGACGCAGGCCGCGAGCCTGCAGCGCATGGGCGTCAACACGTTCGTTCGGTTGCAGCCCGGCGTCGCGGCGCTGCAAGGCAACGTGAGCTTCGCGGGCGCGACGCACGGTCGACTCGCTGTGGCAAGGCTTGAGCGCGAGCCGGCTTGCCGCGTTCGTCCTGCGCTCGATCGAGTCCGCACACGCGGTGGGTGTTCACTGCGCGAGCGCCCCGACCAGCTCGCGGCCGACCTCGAGCGGCAAGTGTGGATGTTCCTGTCGCGACTGAAGCAGCGCGGCGCGCTTCGCGGGCGCGACGGCCGAGCAGGCGTTTTTCGTCCGCACGAGCGCTGCGCCGCGAACAAGGGCGACGGGCGCGACGTGACCATCGCGCTGCGCATCGGTTTCGCGCCGCGCGCGCCGAACGAGTTCCTGACCTACGACTTCCGCTACCACGCCGCGAGCCTCACGACCGAGGTGCGGCCCGTGCGCGACGCGGAGCGGCATCTCGGCTAGGCCGCGCCGTAGCCGCCGCCGCCCGGCGTCTCGATGACGAACCGCTCGCCGGCCGCGAGCTCGACGGCTGCCGTCGGCCGCGAGCTGCTCGACGCGCCCGTCCGCGGCGCAGCACGTAGTTGCGCCCGCACGCACCCGGAGCGCCGCCGGCGCAGCCCGTGCGGCGCGACGCGCCGGCGGTTCGAGAGGATCGCCGCCTGCATCGGCTCGAGGAACTCGATCTCGCGGACGACGCCGTCGCCGCCGCGCCAGCGGCCTGCGCCGCCGGAGCCGCGGCGGATCGCGAACCTGCACGATGCGCACGGGGTAGCGCTGCTCGAGCACCTCGGGGTCCGTCAGGCGCGAGTTCGTCATGTGCGTGTGCACGGCGCTCGCGCCGTCGAAGCCCGGGCCCGCGCCGGCGCCGCCGCACAGCGTCTCGTAGTACTGGTGGCGCTCGTTGCCGAACGTGAAGTTGTTCATCGTGCCTTGCGAGCCCGCGCATGCGTCGAGCGCGGCGAGCAGCGCGTCGGTGATGCACTGCGACGTCTCGACGTTGCCGGCGACGACGGCTGCCGGATAGCGCGGATCGAGCAGGCCGCCTTCCGGCAGCACGATCGTCAGCGGCTCGAGGCAGCCGGCGTTGAGCGGAATGTTCTGGCGCACCAGCGTGCGGAACACGTACAGCACGGCCGCGCGCACGATCGACGACGGCGCGTTGAAGTTGCCGGCGCTGGCCGGCGACGTACCGGAGAAATCCACCGTCGCGCTGCGGCGGTCGGTGCCGACGGTGACGGTGACGCTGATCCGCTCGCCGCCGTCGAGCTCGACCGCGAAGCGCCCGTCACGCAAAGCGCGCGATCGCCGCGCGCACGCATGCGGCGGCATTGTGCTGCACGTGCCGCATGTAGCGCGTCGACGGTGCGGACGCCGAACCGCTCGATGACCCGCTCGAGCTCGGCGACGCCGCGCGCGTTCGCGGCGAGCTGCGCTTTGAGATCCGCGATGTTCTGGTCGGGATTGCGCGCGGGAAACGGCCCGCCCGCCAGCAACGCGCGCACTTCGGCCTCGAGCAGCTCGCCGCCCGAGACGATCTTCACGCCGTCGAATAGCACACCTTCCTCCTCGATCGTGCGGCTTCCGGGCGGCATCGAGCCCGGCGTGCAGCCGCCGATATCGGCGTGGTGCGCGCGGCTCGCGACGAAGTAGCGCAGCTTCGTCCCGCGCTCGTCGAAGACGGGCGTGACGACGGTCAGGTCGGGCAGGTGCGTGCCGCCGTTGTAAGGGCTGTTCAGCAGATACGCGTCGCCGGGCGCGAGCTCTTTCGAGCGCAGGATGCTCTGCACGCTGTCGCCCATCGAGCCCAAGTGCACGGGAATGTGCGGCGCGTTCGCGATCAGCGCGCCGTCGGCCGCGAACAGCGCGCACGAGAAATCCAGCCGCTCCTTGATGTTGACCGAGTGCGCCGTGTGCTCGAGCACGATGCCCATCTCCTCGGCGACGTGCATGAACAGGTTGTTGAACACCTCGAGCATGATCGGGTCGGCGTCGCGGCCGAGCGCTTCGCGCCGCACGCGCCGGCCCATGCGCGTCAGCAGCAACGTGCCGGTCGCGTGAACCTCGGCGCGCCAGCCGGGCTCGACGATCGTCGTGGCGTTGGCTTCGACGATCAGCGCCGGCCCCGTGAAGCGCGTGCCGGCGGGCAACCGCGCGCGGTCGTAGACGGGCACGTTGCGCCAGCCGTCGCCGCACCAGACGTTGCTGCGTGCGATCGGCTTCACGCGCCCGGCGGGCGCGGGCAGCACGGCCGCGGCCGCGGCGTCATCGGGCCCCGGAACCACGGCCTCGAGCTCGAGCGACTCGACGACGAGCGCCGCATCGGCGGCCACGCGGAAGCCGAAATGGCGCTCGTGCAGCGCACGGAACGCGAGCGACAGCTCCGCGGGCCCGGCTCCGTCGTTCCATGTGACGGCGAGCGCGGTGTCGGCCCCGGCCACCTTGATGAGCACGCGCCGCTCGAGCCGAGCAGGAATTCGCTCCTGCAATTCCTGCACGCCGCCATTCATGGCGGCGACGGGCGCCGCGTCGGCGCCCTGGTCGTGCAGCGCCGCGACGGCGGCGGCTGCGAGCAGCTCGAAGCGCGCGGCCAGGGTGGCCGCGAGCTCGTCGTCGAGCTTCGCTTCGACGCTCGCCTGGCGCAGCGTCCGCACGTCGGCGACGCCGAGCCCGAACGCCGACAGCACGCCGGCGAGCGGATGGATGATGACGCGCCGGATGCCGAGCATCTCCGCGACCTGCGCCGCATGCTGCCCGCCGGCGCCGCCGAAGCAGCACAGCGCAAAGCGCGTGACGTCGTGGCCGCGCTGCACCGAGATCTGCTTGATCGCGTTCGCCATGCGCTCGACGGCGATCCGCAAGAACCCGGCCGCGAGCTGCTCGAGCCGCGGCGTCTCGCCGGTAGCGGCCGCGACGGTGCGCGCAAGCTCGGCGAATGCGCTCTTCGTCGCGTCCGCGTCGAGCGGCTCGTCGGCATTGGCGCCGAACACGCGCGGGAACAGCTCGGGCTGAATGCGGCCGAGCAGCAAGTTCGCGTCGGTCACCGTCGGCGGCCCGCCGTGCCGGTAACACGCGGGCCCCGGGTCGGCGCCCGCGGACTCAGGGCCGACTTGGAACCGGCCTTGGCCGAACGACAGGATCGAGCCGCCGCCGGCAGCGACGGTTTGGATCCTAAGCATCGGCGCGCTGACGCGAACTTGCGCGATCACGGCATCCGTCGTGCGCTCGAGCTCGCCGGCGTAGAGCGCGACGTCCGTCGAGGTGCCGCCCATGTCGAATCCGATGACCTCGCCGCACCCCACGGCCCGCGCCGCGCGGACCATGCCGATGACGCCGCCGGCCGGTCCCGACAGCAGGCTGTCCTTGCCGCGAAAGTGCTCGGCCGCCGTGAGCCCGCCGTGGCTTTGCATGAAATACAGCCGTGCGCCGCCGCGCGCGTCGCCGCCAGGGATGGCGGCGTGCGGGAATGGCAGGAGCGTATTCCCGCCGCCGCCATGGACGGCGGCGTGCGGGAATTGCAGGAGCGAATTCCTGCCGAGCCCGCGGCGCACGCTCGCGACGTAACGGTCGAGCACGGGCGACAGGTACGCGTCGGCGAGCGTCGTATCGCCGCGCACGACGAGCTTCGGCAGCGGCAGCACGCGATGCGAGACGGACACTTGCCGAAAGCCGACCGAGCGCGCGAGCTCGGCGGCCATGGTCTCGTGCTGCGGAAATCGATACCCGTGCAGCAGCACGACGGCGACGCTGTCGAGACCCGCCGCGCGCGCGGCCTCGAGGTCGCGCTCGAGCTTCGCCGCGTCGAGCGCCTGGAGCACTCGCCCGCGCGCGTCGATGCGCTCGGCGGCGCCGACGACCCGTGCGTACAGCATCTCCGGCAGCCGGATGTCGAGCGCGAAGATGTCAGGCCGCTGCTGGCCACCGATTCGAATGGCATCCTCGAATCCCGCCGTGATGACGAGCAGCGTCGGCTCGCCGCGCCGCTCGAGCAGCGCGTTCGTCGCGACCGTCGTACCCATTTTGACGGCCGAAACGTGGCGCTCGCTCTCGGGCGCCGCGGCGAGCAGCCGCTCGATCCCGGCGACGGCCGCGTCCTCGTAACGCCCCGGGTCGACGGACAAGAGCTTCAGCGTCTTGAGCTCGCCGGACGGCGCTCGCGCGACGACGTCCGTGAACGTGCCGCCCCGGTCGATCCAGAATTCCCAGCCTCGGCTCGTCATGCGGCGGGGTCGTGCCCGGCACTCGTTCGCTCCATGACGGCGAGATTACAGAACGCGCGCACTCGACGTAATCCGGAGAGGGTGAGAGCGTCGTCACGGTTGCGACGCCGTTCCTGTGGCGGCGATCACAGCCTCTCCCCCCTGTGCTCCGTAGAGTCGCCATGCGGGCGTCACACTTACGGGAGAGTGCTGCGGTGAAGGGAAGGATTCAGGACGGTTTCACGCTGATCGAGCTCGTGGTCGTCGTTACGATTCTCGGCATTCTTGCGGCGTTCGCCGTGCCTCGGTTTGCATCGCTCGAAGGCCAGGCGCGCCTTGCGTCGACGCAGGCGCTGGCGGGCAGCGTTCGTTCGGGCGCGTCGCTCGCGCACGCGCTGTGGCTCGCTCAGGGCGATCCGTCGAGCGCGGAGGTCGCGATGGAAGGGCAGCCGATCAGGATGACCTTCGGCTATCCCGACGCCGTGACGATCGAGGGGACGCTCGTCGAGTACACGGGCTTCGAGCTCACGACGCCCGGCGGCACGGCCGTGTTCACGAAAGAATCGCCGTCCGGTGCGCCCGTCGCCAACTGCTTCGTGACGTACTCGCCGCCGGGGGCCGCGAACGAAGCCCCGCGCGTCGTTGCGACGACGGGCGGTTGCTAGAGCCCCGCGTAGCTCAACTTCGTTGCTCGATGACGTTCGCGCCGGTTCCGATCGGCGCGGACTCCGCTTCGTCGATGCGGCGCGACGTCATGCCGCCGGCTGCATCGGGTTGAGGCGCCTGCTCGGCTACCGCTAGGTCGCCACCGCGATTTCATAGGATTGCTCAAGCCGTCGCACCGGCGAGCGGGTCGCAACTATGCTCGCGCCTTTCCCGGACATATCGGCCCCAAGGGAGATCCGTCGTTAGCGACCTGACAGCGCGCCTGCTCAATATCAAGCGCGGCGAGTTGCCGCTCGCGCTGCTTTCGGCGGTGTTTTTCTTCTGCGTGCTCTGCGCGTATTTCTGTCTGCGCCCCGTGCGCGAGGCCCTGGGCGTGTCGCGCGGCATGGACGATCTGCGTTGGCTGTTCGTCGGCAGCTCAATCGCCTCGCTCGTCGCGGTGCTCGCCTTCGGCGGCATCGTGAACCGCTTCGATCGGAGGCGGTTCATTCCGCTCGCCTATCTGTTCGTCATCGTCTGCTTGGTCGTGTTCGCGTCGCTGCTGATCGCGGATGCCGCGCGCGGTGGCGGGCTCATCGGCACAGATACGGGAACCGATTTTGCGCTCGCCGTGGGGTACACCTACTTCATCTGGTTGAGCGTAGTAAACCTGTTCGTCAACAGCGTGTTCTGGGCGTTCATGGTCGATCTCTACGACTTGGACCAGGGCAAGCGGATGTTCGCGTTCATCGGCGTCGGTGGCACGCTCGGCGCGATCACGGGCAGCACGATCACGGAAGCGGTCGCCGGGATGACGGATTCGGTGTATCTCCCGGCCGGCCTCATGCTCGGTAGCGCGGCGCTTTTCGGCTGTGCGATCGTAGCCATGCTCGTGCTCGACCGCATGGCCGCGGCCTCCGAGCATTCGCGTCTCGGCAAGCGCGACGGGCGCGCGCCCGTAGAGGCGGTGCCCGCGAGCCATGCCCAAGGGCACTTCTGGGACGGCGTGACGGCCGTGGCTTCATCGCCGTATCTGCTCGGTGTCGGCCTGTTCATCATGCTTCTCACGATATCGAACACGTTGCTCTACTTCACGCAGGCCAACGTCGTCCTCGAGCGCGCCGACACTTTCAGCCAGCGTCTCGCCAGCTTCGCACAGCTCAACATGCTGACGCAGACCATGGCGCTGCTCACGCAGCTCGTCATCACCACACACTTGATCAAGCGGTTCGGCGTCGGTTGGACGCTGTCGCTGCTGCCGCTGATTCTGGTCGTGGGGTTTGCCGTGCTTGCGGTCTGGCCGATCTTCGCCGTGTTCGCGATGTTTCAGGCTTTGTTTCGCGCCGCCGAGTATGCGACCACGCGTCCCGCGCGTGAAACGCTGTTCAGCGTCATTCCGGTCGCGCAGAAGTACCGGGCCAAGCCGCTGATCGACGTCTTCATCTACCGCTTCGGCGACGTGGCGGGCGCCGGCATAGACCGTGCGCTCGCAGCGCTCGGGGTAGGACTCGCCGGTGTGGCGGTGGCGGCCGTGCCGCTCGCGGCCGCCTGGGCCGCGCTTGCGCTCGCGCTCGGGCGCGCTCAGCAGCGGCTCGATCGCGGCGCAGCCGTGGCGCGCTAGAATTTAGTCGAAGACGACCGTTCAGGGGGACTGCGTGACGGCCATTCTGCAGCGTTTCTTCAACGTCCGCGCCGAGGAGTTCGCGCCGATCCTCACCGCGGCGCTCTACTTCTTCTGCGTCCTCACGTCCTTGATGGTGCTCCGGCCGGCGCGTGACGCGATCGGCATGGAGGGCGGGCTCGACAGCGTCCGGTGGCTCTTCATCGGCACCGCGCTCGTCACGCTCGCGGTCAACCCAGCCTTCGGCTGGCTCGTGAGCCGTTTCCGCCGGCTCGTCTTCATCACAGCGACTTACGGGTTCTTCGCGCTGAGCCTGGTCGGGTTCTACGTGCTGATCGCGCTCGCGCCCGACGCCGTCGGCAGCGTGAGCGGCCGCGTGTTCTATGTCTGGTTCAGCGTGTTCAATCTGTTCAGCACGATGGTGTTCTGGGCGTTGATGGCCGACCGCTTCAGTCTCGAGCAGAGCAAGCGCATCTTCGGCATCATCGCCGTCGGCGGAACGCTCGGCGCGATCTTCGGCCCGTGGCTCGCCGGTCAGCTCGTCGGGTCGCTCGGCACGGCGGCCATGCTGCTCGTGGCGGCCGTATTTTTGGGCTTGGCGGTCGTCGCGGCCCGGCTCGTGGCATGGCTGCAGCCCGAGGTGGCCCAGAAGGTGGCCAATAGCAACCCGGCCTCCGTCGATCGCGCGGTCATCGGCGGCGGTGCCTGGTCTGGCATCGGCGCCGTGTTCCGCTCGCCGTATCTGCTCGGCATTTCGTCGTACGTGCTGCTGATGACGGTCATCGGCACGTTCCTGTACTTCACGCGCCTCGCAATGGTCTCGGCTGCCGCCGACGACACGGACGCGCGAACCGCAATCTTCGCGAACATCGATTTGCTCACGCAGATCGTGACGCTCGTGCTGCAGATGATCGTGACCGGCCACATCATGAAGCGATTCGGCGTATCGGTGGCCCTGATCCTGCTGCCAATCGTCGTGTCGTTCGGCTTCGTCGGGCTCGCGATGGCTGCCTCTTTCGCGGTGCTCATTCTGTTCGAGGCGAGCTTCCGCGCGGTCCAGCGCGCCATCACGCGTCCGGCGCGCGAGACGCTGTTCACGGTCGTGACTCGCGAGGAGAAATACAAGTCGAAGGCGTTCACCGATACCTTCGTGTATCGCGGCGGCGACGTCGTGGGCGCGTGGACTGAGGGGGGCTTAAGGGCGCTTGGTCTCGGGCTCGTCGGTCTTGCCTCGGTGGCGATCCCGCTGGCCGTCGTCTGGGCGGGATTGGGCTTGTGGCTCGGCCGCCAGCAGACGCGAGTGACGCAGAGCCGCGCCCGTATCGAGCCTGGCACTGCGAACGCCGCGCCGCAATCCGAGGGAGCAGGCTAAAGTCCGCTGCGTGTCGACGTGCGTAGGCACGCCGGGAATACACGGCGCCTTGCGGCCGCAAGGGTGTCTCAAGTCTCGGTTTTTCCTAAGTGCCGGTGCTAGATTGCGACCGAACTGCCCCACCGGAGGCTCGCCATGCAACCGAAGTATGTTCTCGCGGCGGCGATTGCGGTCGTGCTTGCGGGCTGTGGCGACTCGGAGCCCACCGAGCAGGCGAGTGAGCCGCGCGAGCAGGCACCGCGGCGTGAGACGGTGTTCGACCCGCTGACGAGCACGATCGGCCGTGCGGAAGGCGTGCAGCAAACGGTCGACGAGCAAGCGGCCGAGCAGCGCCGCCAGATCGACGAAGCCTCGCGCTAACGGTAACCGAGCAGGTACTTGAGCCCCCGGAACGCCGGCAGCGGCGCCGTGATGACGTGCGTCGGAATCGCCGCGAGGTACGGCCGATAGCGGCCCTTGGCCTCGAAGCGCGCGCGAAACTCCGACTTGCCGAACTGCTCCACCAGACGCGGCACGATGCCGCCGGCGATGTAGACGCCGCCGCGCGCGCCCGTCGTCACGGCGAGATTGGTCGCGACCGTGCCGAGCATCGCGAAGAACATCGCCAGCGTCTTACGGGCCAGCGGTTCGCTTTGCTTCGCGAGATTCGTGACGTCCTCGGGGGTCACCGTCGGTCGACCGCGCCCGGCGAGCTCGGCGAGCGCGACGTAGAGGTTCACGAGCCCGGGGCCTGACAACACGCGCTCCGCTGAGCAGTGCCCGTCGAAACGGTCGCGGAGTAGTGCGATGACCTCCTGCTCCTCGCGCGTCGCGGCCGGCATCGATACATGGCCACCTTCGCCGGCCATCAAAGCCCAACCGTCGGCCGTGGGTACGAGCGCCGATACGCCGAGCCCGGAGCCGGGGCCGAGCGCAGCGAGCGTCGCGCGCGGCACGCTCTCGCCGCCGCCGATTCGCACGACGTCCGCGGGTGCCAGCAGCGGCATCGCCCACGCGATCGCCGCGAAGTCGTTGAAGACCTCGAGCCGCTTGAGGCGAAGCGTCTCCTTGAGCTCGCCCTGCGAGAAGCGCCAGTTGATGTTGATCATCTGGACTTCGTCGCCGATGATCGGGGCCGCAACGGCCAACGCTGCGCGTGTGGGGCGGTCGCTCGCGCGGCGGTGATCGAGATAGACGCTGAGGACGCCCGCGACGCCGGTGAAGTCGGCGTTCTCGAAAATCTCGGGGGCGACCTCTTGGCCTTTGTCGTCGAGGAGTGCGCAGCGCGTCGTCGTCGCGCCGATGTCGGCCATCAAGTCCACGGCGTACTCGTCAGGCGTTCAAGTCCGGGATCCGGGCGCTCTCGAGCTGAGTGATCATGTCCTTGAGTATCAGCTTGCGTTTTTTGAGCCTCTTGAGCATGAGCTGGTCCACGTTCGGATCCGTGACGAGCCGAGCGATGACTTGATCCAAGTCCCGGTGCTCCACGCGCAGTTGCTTGAGCCGCTCCACGTTCCTGAAGGTCTCAGTGTCTATTTTGTCGGTCACTAGTGCTGTGGATCGGTGCCAACCAGTTCCGCCGCTGGTCGCCAAAGGCCAGGAAGTGTGGGTTCAACAGGTGCTCTTTGGTGTTGTACCGCAACGGCCGACCGGCTAGGTCGATCATACGCCCGCCCGCACTTTCGAGGATAGCCTGAGCAGCCGCCGTGTCCCATTCGGACGTGGGACCGAGGCGTGGATAGATGTCGGCGGCGCCTTCGGCGACGAGGCACATCTTCAGCGAGCTCCCCATGTCGGTGATCTGATACGGCGGCAGCCCTGCAAGATAGGCGGCCAGCTCGGGGGCCGGATGGCTGCGGCTGCCGACGACGCGCAGCGGCGACGCGGCCTCGGCACGAACCGCGATGGATCGCGCGGCACCGCCGCCATCGGACCGCCACGCCCCGAGGGCGACCGCGCCGGAGTACAGGCGGTCGAGCACGGGCGCGTAGACCGCGCCGAGAACGGCGCGATGCTCATCCACGAGCGCGATATTGACCGTGAACTCGCCGTTGCGCTTGACGAACTCTTTCGTGCCGTCGAGGGGATCGACGAGCCAATAACGCTTCCATTCGCGCCGCGCCGCGTGATCGGCGGGCAGCGACTCCTCGGAGAGGATCGGCAAGCCCGCGTCGAGCTTCTCGAGCGCTCGGCTGATGATGCCGTGCGCGACCTGGTCCGCTTCGGTCAGCGGCGAGTCGTCGCTCTTGCGCGTGACGGAGAAATCGGCGCGCCCGTAGACGTCGAGTATCGCGCGGCCCGCGTCGCGAGCGATCTCGCAAGCTGCGTCGAGCAAACGGCGGTCCTGGCGCGGGTCGGTCATGAGTCGTCTTGTATCATAGAGACATGACGCCGGCAGCCACGTCCATCGTCGAGTGGGACGCGATCGACACCGTGCTCGTCGACATGGACGGCACATTGCTCGATTTGAGCTTCGACACGTTCTTCTGGCGCGAGGTCGTGCCGCAGCGCTATGCGCGTCTGCACAGAATGACCGTGCCCGCCGCGCAAGCCGCGTTGGCGCCGCGTTTCGAGGCGAAGGTCGGCACGCTCGAGTGGTATTGCCTCGATCACTGGGCGCGCGATCTCGGCTTGGACTTGAAGACGCTGAAACGCGAGCACGGCGAGCACATCCGGTTCCTGCCCGGAGCGCAGGCGTTTCTCACGAGCGTGCGCGCTCGCGGCAAACGTTTGGTCGTGGTGACGAACGCGCATCGCGATACGTTTGCCGTGAAAGCCGAGCGCACGGGCATCGACAGGCTCGTCGACTCCGTGGTTTGCTCGCACGATTTCGCGGCGCCGAAGGAGAGCGCGGAGTTCTGGCGCGCGCTCGAGGCTCACGAGCCGTTCGACGCAGGGCGCACGTTGCTCATCGAGGACAGCTTGAGCGTGCTCGCCGCCGCACGCGCCTACGGCCTGCGGCACACGATCGCGATCCGCCGCCCCGACTCGCAGCTGCCGCCGCGCGCGATCGCAGAGTTCTTGAGCGTAGACGGCGTTTTCGAGCTCGTGTAAGACCGCGTCAGCGACGCTGCGAGCTCCCCGGTCGCCCGCGGCGCGGGGGGCTGCGGCGTTGCCCGCCCCCGTGCGGCCGCCCGCCGGGATGCGGCCGATGCGAACGCGGGGCGTTGGGCTGCGCACTGACGAGCGCGCTATGGTCGAAGGTCGCGACCGGAATCTTGCGGCCGATGAAGGCCTCGATCTCGGGCAGCGAGATCGCGTACGTCTCGCATCCGAAGCTGATCGCGTCGCCCGTGGCGCCTGCGCGCGCCGTGCGGCCGATGCGATGCACGTAGTCCTCAGCGTCCTGCGGTAGATCGTAATTGAACACGTGGCTCACGCCCGGCACGTGGAGGCCGCGTGATGCGACGTCCGTGCCGATCAGAACTGCCAGCTCGCCGGCCTGGAAGTCCTTCAGCATCCTAAGGCGTTTGCGTTGCGGGACGTCGCCAGAGAGCGCTTCGGCGTTGATTCCGTTGTGCACGAGCGCGTCGCGCAGATGATCCGCCTCGCGGCGCGTGTTGACGAAGATCATCGTGCGGTGCGGGTCACGGTCGCGCAGCAGCGTGAGTAGCAGCGGCAGCTTCTCCTCCATCGCCGGGAAATAGATGCTCTGCGTCACGCGATCCACGGTCATCTTGTCTGACTCGATGCGCACGAGCTCGGGATCGTTCATGTGCTCGTACGCGAGCTCGAGCACACGGTGCGAAAGCGTAGCCGAGAACAGCATGTTCAGACGTCGATGATGTTCCGGGAGACGCCGCAGCACGAAGCGAATGTCCTTGATGAAGCCGAGATCGAACATGCGATCGGCCTCGTCGAGCACGAGCACTTGTACGCCGCGTAAGCCGAACACGCGCTGCTTGTAGAAGTCGATGAGGCGTCCGGGGGTGCCGATCAGAACGTCGACGCCTGCGGCGAGCACCTCGCGCTGTTTGTCGTAATCTGTGCCGCCGAACGCGAGGCCCAGCTTGAACGGCAAGTGCTTGCCAAGCAGCATCGCGTCGGTGTGCACTTGCACGGCGAGCTCACGAGTCGGCGCCATGATCAGCGCCCGCGGCGCGGGCGGACCGGCCTCCGTCGAGAGCGGAGGGTTGTGCTCGAGCCGATGAAACAGCGCGAGCAAGAAGGCGGCGGTCTTTCCGGTTCCCGTCTGGGCTTGGCCTGCGACGTCCTGGCCCTCCAGTGCCATCGGCAGAGTCTTGCTCTGAATCGGCGTGCAGTGAACGAAGCCGGCTTCGGCGATTCCTTTCTGCAATCCGGCCGACAAAGGGAGGTCGGCAAAACGTAGATCGGTGAGATGGTCGCTCTGTGCGGGGGTTTCGATATCGGACCTCAATACTTGCAAATTCGCTTCTCGGCAGTTAAAAATACGGTACGCCCTCCTATATACCCACTGTATTCCTGCGAGCCTCGAGGGAAGCACCTGCCGCAAATTGTGCCTGACCCGCCAGGCGGCGTCACTTTCGGCTTAGCTCACTTGGGTATTGTCGACTTTCGCCTATCCGTCCCAGGGGGCCTTTGGGGCGGCCAGAACCCAGAGGATTCAACATTGTGAGTGGAGAGATCGTACATACGACCGACGCGGCTTTTGAGCAAGACGTGGTCAAATCCGCGCAGCCCGTGCTGCTCGACTTTTGGGCCGAATGGTGCGGCCCTTGCAAGATGATCGCTCCGATCCTCGACACGATCGCCACCCAGTACAAAGACAAGCTCCGCGTCGTCAAGCTCAATATCGACGAAAATCCGAAAACCCCACCCAAGTTCAACATTCGCGGAATCCCAACCCTGCTCCTCTTCCGTAACGGCACCGTGGCCGCCCAACAGGTCGGCGCGGTTTCCAAAGCACAACTCGAATCGTTTTTAGAGACACATCTCAATGCAAATGCAGCTCAGTTCAAACGCAGCTAATTCACATTCAACATTCTTTGGGGCCCAATCGTGAGGGGCTATCTAGGTAACTCCGCGCGCGCGCGAATGAAGGATGGCGGCGGCCCTCATCAAGGGGGCGACGGCAACGGCAAGCGCAACCGGCGCAATCGCGGCGGTGGCGGTGGGGGCGGCGGTGGCGGCGGCGGCGGACCGATGCGAGAGGAGTTCCCCGACGACGAAGAGTTCGACGTCATTCCGGCCGCGGAGCTCGAATCCACCAAGAATGGGATGAATCTGTCCGAGCTGAAGACGCGGCCCGCCGCGGCGCTCGTGCAGCTCGCGGAGACGATGGGGCTCGAGAACCTCGCTCGGTCCCGCAAGCAAGACATCATCTTTTCGATTCTCAAGGCGCACGCGAAGAACGGCGAGCACATCTTCGGCGAAGGCGTCCTCGAGATCCTCCAGGACGGCTTCGGCTTCCTGCGTTCGTCGGACGGCTCGTATCTCGCGGGGCCCGACGACATCTACGTGAGCCCGAGCCAGATACGGCGTTTCAACCTGCGCACGGGCGACACCGTGTCGGGGCTCATCCGGCCGCCGAAGGACGGCGAGCGCTACTTCGCGCTCCTCAAGATCGGCGAGATCAACTACGACGCGCCGGAGAACGCGAAGAGCAAGGTGCTCTTCGAGAACCTGACGCCGCTGTTTCCGAGGAAGCGCCTCAAGCTCGAGCAGGGCAACGGCAGCACCGAGGATTTGACGGCGCGCATCATCGACATGGTCGCGCCCATCGGTAAAGGTCAACGCGGCCTCATCGTCTCTCCGCCGAAAGCCGGTAAGACGATGCTGCTGCAGAACATCGCGGCGTCGATCGCGGCCAATCATCCGGACGTGCAGCTCATCGTGCTGCTCATCGACGAGCGGCCCGAAGAGGTCACGGAGATGGAGCGCACGGTGCGCGGCGAGGTCGTCTCGAGCACGTTCGACGAGCCCGCCACGCGCCACGTGCAAGTCGCCGAGATGGTCATCGAGAAGGCCAAGCGGCTCACGGAGCACAAGCAGGACGTCGTGATCCTGCTCGACTCGATCACGCGGCTCGCGCGCGCCTACAACACGGTGGTGCCGTCGTCGGGCAAGGTGCTGACGGGCGGTGTCGACGCCAACGCGCTACAACGCCCGAAGCGCTTCTTCGGCGCGGCGCGCAACATCGAGGAAGGCGGCAGCCTCACGATCATTGCGACGGCGCTGATCGACACGGGCTCGAAGATGGACGACGTCATCTACGAGGAGTTCAAGGGCACCGGCAACATGGAGATCCATCTGGATCGCCGTATCGCCGAGAAGCGCGTGTTCCCCGCCATCAACATCAACCGCTCGGGCACGCGTAAGGAAGAGCTGCTGACGGCCCCCGACGAGCTGCAGAAGATGTGGGTGTTGCGCAAAGTGCTGCACCCGATGGACGAGCTCGCGGCCGTCGAGTTCCTGCTGTCGAAGCTGCAGGACACGAAGACGAACGCCGACTTCTTCGAGTCGATGAAGCGGTAACGCTCAGCACTCTATCTTCCGCGCCCCGGCATTGCCGTGAACGGCAGCCGCCGGGGACGCCGCAAGTACGTCCCTGTAGGCTCGCTGCTCGCCATCCCTGGCTCGCAGCGCCCCGGCGACTGCCATTCACAGCAATGCCGGGGCGCTACGTAGGTGCCTCACTCAAGGGAAAGAGAAGATCAGCGTGCCTTCTCTTCGCGTTCGATTGCGCGGTGTCCGATGTCTTTGCGGTAGAAGGCGCCGTCCCAGCTGACCTTGCGCACGACGTCGTAAGCGGCGTCGCGAGCGGCGCGGACGCTCGTGCCGGCGCCGACGACGCAGAGCACGCGGCCGCCGTCGGTCACGACGCGGTCGCCATCGAGGCGCGTGCCGGCGTGGAAGACCTTCACGTTGGGGCCGGTCGCCGCGTCGAGGCCCGCGATCGGGTTGCCTTTGTCGTAGGCGTCGGGATAGCCGCGGCTCGCCATGACGACGCCGACCGCGGCGCGTGGGTCCCACTCGAGCGGCTGTGTTGCCGAGCGTGCCGTCGAAGCAGCTCAAGAACACGTCGACCAAGTCGGAGCGTAGGCGGAACAGGATCGGCTGCGTCTCGGGATCGCCGAGGCGGCAGTTGAACTCGATGACGCGCGGCTGTCCCGCGGCGTCGATCATGAGCCCGGCGTACAGAGAAGCCGCGATAGTAGATGCCGTCGGCAGCGAGCCCGCGCACGGTCGGCAGCATGATCTCGCGCATGACGCGCTCGTGGACCGCGCGCGTGACGACGGGCGCCGGCGAGTAAGCGCCCATGCCGCCCGTGTTCGGGCCGCGAGGTCGCCGTCGTCGCGCGTCTTGTGGTCCTGCGAGCTCGCGAGCGGCACGACGCGCGTCCCGTCGACGACGGCGATGAAGCTCGCTTCCTCGCCGACGAGAAACTCCTCGATGACGACCGTGGCGCCGGCTTGGCCGAACTGCCGCTGCCGCAGCACGCGATCGAGCGCAGCTTCAGCCTCCGCTCGAGTCGGCGCGATGATGACGCCTTTGCCGGCCGCAAGCCCGTCTGCCTTGATGACGATCGGCGGGGTTCGCGTCGCGACGTAGTCGCGCGCGGCCGCGAAGTCGGTGAAGGTCCGATAGGCCGCCGTCGGGATGCGGTGGCGCGCGAGGAATTCCTTCGTGAAGGCCTTCGAGCCTTCGAGCTGCGCGCCGGCGCCGCGCGGCCCGAAGCACTTCAAGCCCGCGGCTTCGAAGGTGTCGACGATGCCGCCGACGAGCGGGACCTCGGGGCCGACGACGGTCAGTGCGACGCGCTCCTTCTTGGCCACGTCGATGAGCGCCGCGAAATCCGTGACGGCCAGGGCCACGTTGCGCGTCTTCGGCTCGCCGGCCGTGCCGGCGTTGCCCGGCGCGCACAGCACCTCGCTGACCTTCGGCGACTGCGCGAGCTTCCATGCGAGCGCGTGCTCGCGCCCGCCGTTGCCGATGAGCAAGACTTTCACCGTTCGCTCCGTCGCCGTCAATGGCGGAAGTGCCGCATGCCCGTGAAGACCATCGTCATGCCGTGCTCGTCGGCGGCTCGCACGACCTCGTCGTCGCGCATCGACCCGCCGGGCTGCACGACCGCGAGGACGCCGCGCTCGGCGGCGGCGTCGATGCCGTCGCGGAACGGGAAGAAGGCGTCCGACGCGAGCGCCGTGCCGGCGACGTCGAGCTTGGCCTCTTCGGCCTTCAGCGCCGCGATGCGCGCGCTCATGACGCGGCTCGGCTGTCCGGCGCCGATGCCGATCGTCGCGCCGTCGCGCGCGAGCACGATTGCGTTCGATTTCACGTACTTGACGACGGTCCACGCGAACTTCAGATCGCGCAGCTCGGCAGCAGTCGGTTGACGCTGCGTGACGACCTTCGCCGTCGCGACGTCGACTCGGCCGTCGTCGGCGCTTTGCACGAGCAAGCCGCCCTCGATCGTCTTGAGCTCGAAGCTAGCCTCGCGCGCCGCCGACGCGGCAGCGGGCCAGCCGGCCTCGAGCACGCGGATGCCCTGCTTCTTTGCGAGCACGGCGCGCGCCGCTTTGCTGACCTCGGGCGCGATGATGACCTCGGCGAACTGCTGCCCGACGATCGCCTCCGCAGACGGCTGGTCGAGCGCGCGGTTGAAGGCGATCACACCGCCGAACGCCGACGTAGGATCCGCGCGATACGCGAGCTGATACGCCGTGACGGGGGAGGCGGCCGTCGCGATGCCGCACGGGCTCGCGTGCTTCACGATGACGCACGCCGCGGCCTCGAACGCCTTGACCGCTTGATAAGCGGCATCGGCGTCGACGAGATTGTTGAACGACAGCTCCTTGCCCTGCACCTGCTGCGCGTGCGCGACGGTGCCCGGCACGGGCTCGGCCGTCCGATAGAGCGCGGCGCGCTGATGCGGGTTCTCGCCGTAGCGCAGCGGCTGATGGAGGCTCCAGCTGCGCAGCAGCGGGTTCGGCCAGTCGTCGGGCGCGCCGCTGTGCGCGCGCAAGTACTGGCTGATCGCCGTGTCGTAGCGCGCCGTATGGCTGAACGCCTTGATCGCGAGCTCGCGGCGCATCGCGGCCGGAACGCTCGCCGTCCCTCGAGCGCAGCGAGCACCGGTGTCGTAGTCGGCGTGATCGACGACGACGACGATGTGCTCGTGATTTTTCGCCGCGGCGCGCAGCATCGCAGGGCCGCCGACGTCGATGTTCTCGATCGCTTCGGCGTCGGTGCAGTCCGGGCGCGCCGTCGTCGCCTCGAACGGGTAGAGATTCACGACGAGCAAGATCGATGACGCCGATGCCATGGCGCTCGAGCACGTCGTCGTCGACGCCGCGCCGTGCCAGCAAGCCGCCGTGAATGTGCGGATGCAGCGTCTTGACGCGGCCGTCCATGATCTCGGGAAAGCCCGTGATCGTCGCGACCTCGGTCACGAGCGATTCCCGCCGCCCGCAGCGCTTTGGCCGTGCCGCCCGTCGAGACGATCTCGAACCCGAGCCGATCGAGCGCCAGCGCGAACGGCGCGAGCCCTGCTTGTCCGCCACGCTGAGCAATGCCCGGCGTTTCGAGCGGCGTTTGTCCGGCGCGTCCGGCGCCGAGGGTCGTTGCGTGCGAGGTCGTCGCGTCTTGCGGCTCGGGCTCATCGACCCTGGAGCTTGTAGTCTTTGAGCTTCTTGCGCAGCGTGCCGCGGTTGATGCCGAGGATCTCCGCTGCTTCGCTCTGGTTCCCGTTCGTGTAGGTCAACACAGCGCGGAACAAGGGCTTTTCGACCTCGCCGAGGACGAGCTGATACAGGTCGCCGGGCTTATGGCCGTTCAGATTTTCGAAGTAGCTGCTCAAGCATTCGTCGGTCAAGTTGCTGAGCAACTTACTCCGCGTGCCGACGTGTGCCGTGTGGTTCGTGACCCGCTTGGTTTTCTTGCGTGACGTTTTCTTGTTGCTCGCCATAGCCATCATCACGTTCCCCCCTCAAGAACGTCCTGAGCTCCCCGTTCGGCACTTCATCTGTAGCGTCGCGATTCAGCACGCGAGTGCGAAAGCGCACTGGTCCCGGCTTTTCGCCAGGTATCCATTTTCGCTTGACGCTAACCCCGTTTCTTGCAGTAGAAGTACCGACTCAGGGTGCAAGAATCATAGCACGCGTGCGCGAAATTTTGCTCTTCGAATTCGCGCGGACACGCGTGCGTCAGAGAAATACTTCGTCGGCACCGCAGGTTACTAAAGATGCTTCGACTTCGATGCAAACATCGAGCTCGAATCCGTACGCGTCCGGACCGGGATCGACGACCTCGATCTCCGCGCGCGCCGTTTCGCCGGGCGACATCAGTCGCCCGCGCGGAGTGTCGCGCGGAAGATACTCCGCCGGAGCGAACATGCGGCTGCCGATCGCGGCTTCCCACCGATCCTTGAGGCGCAACTGCACAGCCGGATACGGTTGACGCGACGGCCCGCGATTCTGAATCCGCGCCGTGATCTTCAAGCTGCCGATGCCGCGCGAGTTCGGCTCCGCCGTCGCGATCCAGTCGATGATCTCGTATTGATCCACGTTCCAACGCGGTGTGATCTCGCCGCCGAGCGTCTTGTAGGTGGCCGTGAGCCAGGGGCCGACCGTCGCGTGCCCTGCAATGTCGGAGCGAAAGTGATGGATCACTTGCGCACCGAGCACGAGCAGCGCGAGCGCCGCGGCGACGGTCCACCAGCGGCTGCGCGGGCGGCTGCTCGCCTTGCGCCCATGAGTACACGAGCGGCGGGACCGGCTCGTCGAGCGGGGTTGCGAGCACGCGGTCGACTTCGGTCGCGCTAATCGCTTGCAGGCTCGCCGCGCTCGCGGCGTCGGCGCGGGCCTCGGCCGCGGCTATCCGCGGCGGCGACGTTTGCTTCGGCGACGACGTTGGCCATTGAAGCCGAGCCGATGCCGGTCGCGGCCGGCTCGGTGGGCTTCGTCTCGAGGCGGACGAGCGTGGCGGAAGCGGCAGTGGCCGTCGGGGCGGGTTGCGGCCGGTCCGGAGCCTTCGGCGGAGCCGCCGCGGGATTCTCCCGGACGGCGCGCGGCTGCTCCGCCTCGGCTGACTTGGCGCCAGGATTGTGCAGCTCGGCGTAGGCGTTGAACACGCTCGCGCAACGCCCGCACCGAACTTGGCCGCTGGCCTTCTTCAGCGTCTCGTCAGTGACACGGAACGTCGTGTCGCATTCGGGGCAGCGCGTTAACAGCATGGCGGCCGCGTGGCTCGTGACGCGGCGATTCTAGCGGTTCTTCGTCGAGTTAACCCGCCTTGACGCGCCCCCCAATGCGGACCCAGCCGTCGCGCGTCGCAGTTTCGGCGTCGGCGAGATATGGCGCGTACGCCGCAGCGACGCGTGCGGCCTGTGGCTCCAGGATTCCCGACAGCACGAGCATGCCGCCCGGCACGACGTGCTTCGCGAGCACCGGTGCGAGCTCGACGAGCGGGCCCGCGAGGATGTTCGCTGCAAGCACGTCGACGGCGACGGCCGGCAGCAGCTCGGGCGCACCGACGAAGATCCGCTCGGCGACGCCGTTCAGCGCCGCGTTCGCGCTCGTGGCCGTGAGCGCTTGGCCGTCGTTGTCGACGGCGTAGGCGAAGCGGGCGCCGAGCGTGAGCGCCGCGAGGGCGAGAATGCCGGACCCGCAACCGTAGTCGAGCACCGTCATGCCGTTCGCGATGTGGCGCTCGAGCCAATCGAGGCACAAGGCGGTCGTCGGATGCTCGCCCGTGCCGAACGCGAGGCCCATGTTGATGCGCACGACGAGCCGATTGTTCGGCGGGTTGTCGTCGTCGGCCGGAGCAAGCCACAGACGCGTGCCGATCGCGCGCGCCTTCACGCCTTGTGCAAGCTTGGATTCCCACGCCGAGTCCTCGAGCGCCTCGACGGTCACGGCCGCGCCACGAAAAGTCGTCGCGAGCAGCCTACGGAGCGGCTCGGCGTCGAGCTCGCGCGCAAACAGCGCCTCGAGCACGACGTGCGGCCACAACGGCGTCGTGTTCGGCTCGGGCTCGAGCACGGGATCGTCGGCCGCGTCTCGCAGCGCAATCGTCTCGGCGCCCGCGAGCGTGAGGAGCGCTTCCGCCGTCGGCACGTCGGCGGAGGCAAGCGTGAGCGTCAGTCGCTGCCGGCTCACGGCGTCACTTCAAGCCGAGTCGCCGCTCCAGGTAATGGATGTCGGTGCCGCCAGCCTTGAAGGCACCGTGCTGGAAGATTTCCTGGTGCAACGGAATGTTCGTGCTGATGCCGTCGACGACGATCTCTTGCAACGCCGTCGTCATGCGCGCGATCGTCGCTCGCCGATGCTCGCCGTGAGCGATGATCTTCGCGATCAGGGAGTCATAGTACGGAGGCACCGCGTAGCCGCTATACATGTGGCTGTCGACGCGGATGCCGGGGCCGCCGGGCGGATGCCACAGGCTCACCGTGCCCGGCGACGGCACGAACGTCTTCGGGTCCTCCGCGTTGATGCGGCACTCGATCGCGTGCCCGCGCCAACGGATGTCTTCCTGCGTGAACGGCAGCCGCTCGCCGGCCGCGATCGCGAGCTGCGTCTTCACGATGTCGATGCCTGTCACGAGCTCCGTGACGGGATGCTCGACCTGGACGCGCGTGTTCATTTCGATGAAGAAGAACTGCCCGTCCTCGTACAGAAACTCGAACGTGCCCGCGCCGCGGTAGCCGATCTTGAGGCACGCGTCGACGCAGACGCTGCCCCATCCGGAGGCGTTCCTCGTCCGAGAGCCCGGGAGCCGGCGATTCCTCGACGACTTTCTGGTGCCGGCGTTGCATGGAGCAGTCGCGCTCGCCGAGATGCACGGCGTTGCCATGGCTGTCGGCCAGGACCTGGAACTCGATGTGCCGAGGGTGCTCGAGGAATTTCTCCATGTAGACCTGGTCGCTGCCGAAGGCAGAAAGCGCCTCTGCGCGTGTGATCGCGACGGCGTTGAACAGCGCCGCGTCGCTGTGCACGACGCGCATACCGCGTCCGCCGCCGCCGGCTGCGGCCTTGATGATCACGGGGTAGCCGATCTCGTGCGCCAGCCGCGCGTTGAGCTCGGGGTCGTCCGTCAACGGCCCGTCGGACCCCGGCACGCAGGGCACGCCGGCCGCGCGCATCGTCTTGATGGCCGACACCTTGTCGCCCATCAAGCGAATCGTCTCGGGCTTGGGCCCGATGAAGATGAAGCCGCTCTCCTCGACGCGCTCGGCGAAGTCGGCGTTCTCGGACAGGAAGCCGTAGCCGGGGTGAATGGCCACCGCGTCCGTGACCTCGGCCGCGGCGATGATCGCGGGCATGTTGAGGTAGCTCTGCTGCGAGCGCGGCGGGCCGATGCACACCGTCTCGTCGGCGAGCAGCACGTGCTTCAAGGTCGTATCGGCCGTCGAATGGACGGCGACGGTCTTGATGCCGAGCTCGCGGCAAGCGCGAAAGATGCGAAGTGCGATCTCGCCGCGGTTGGCGATCAGGACTTTGTCGAGCATCGTGTTTGGCGCTCGTTCGCGACTATTTTTCGATGACTATTCTTCGATCAAGAAGAGCGGCTGGCCGAACTCGACCGGGCTGCCGTTCTCGACGAGGACGCTGACGACGCGGCCGGCGAACTCCGATTCGATCTGGTTCATCATCTTCATCGCTTCGATGACGCAGAGCGTGTCGCCGGGCTTGACCTCGGTCCCGATCTCGACGAACGGCTTCGCGCCGGGGGCTGGGCCGCTATAGAACGTGCCGACCATCGGAGCCGTGACTTGCTGGCCTTGCACGGGCGCGGCCAGGGGCGCGGCCGGCGCCGGAGCCGCGGCCGCAGCCGGAGGAGGCGCCGCGGGCGACGGCCGCTGCCGCGGTCGTCGTGACGGTCCCGGGTTTCGGATAACGGCTGATCCGGACCGATTCCTCACCCTCGGAGATCTCGATCTCCGAGATCCCCGATTCCTCGAGAAGCTCGATGAGTTTTTTTACTTTTCGTATATCCATCACTTCCCCTCTTTCGTGCACGTGGCGAATCGCCGCTGTGCAGCGCGAGCTCGTAGCTCGTCGCCCCGAAGCCGGCGATCGTCCCGAGCGCGATGTCCGCGAAGTACGAGTGGTGCCTGAAGGCTTCGCGGGCCGCGACGTTCGACAGGTGCAGCTCGATGAACGGCACCTGCGCGGTCAGCAGCGCATCGCGAAGCGCGACGCTCGTGTGCGTGAACGCGGCGGGATTGAACAAAATGACGGCAACGCCTTGGTCGCGCGCCGTGTGCACGCGCTGGATCAGCTCCGACTCGGAGTCGCTCTGGAACGCGTCGAGGTCGTGCCCGGCGGCCGTGGCTTGCGCCCGCAGGGTCGCCTCGATGTCGCCGAGCGTCGTCGTGCCGTAGATGCCGGGCTCGCGGCGGCCGAGTTGCCCCAGGTTGGGGCCGTTCAGGAGCAGAAAGCGGGCCATGCGCGCGGTTACCCTAGGCGATCGATGCCGGCGAGTTTAACCGTTTTCGGCGCAATTGGCGCCACTATGCGCGCTTTTCAGGCTAGAACGGCTCTAGATCGGCCCTATCGGGCCTAGATCGGCGCTGCGATGCGGCTGCGCGCCTGCTCGATACCGATCCGCCCGGCCGCCAAGTCGTCGACGACGGCCCGGAATCGCTCGAGATGCTCGGCGTGCAGCTCGCCCGTATGGACGCCGAGGATGCTGCCGTCGCCACCCGTGAAGACCGTGAACGGGAGGGCGTAGATGTTGACGCCGAGAGCGCCGGCGGCGGCCCAGGCCTCGTTCTGCCCGATGAGGATCGCGTAGTTGAACTGGATGTCGCCGGCGAACTTGGCCACCAGGTCCGGCTTGTCGATCGCGATGCCGACGACCTGCAGGTCGGGACGCGACGCCTGGAGCTCCTTCAGCATCGGAATCTCGCGCAGGCACGGCCCACACCAAGTCGCCCAAAAGTTGATGAGCAGCGGTTTGCCGGGCCAGCTTTGGATCGACTGCTGCTCGCCGGCGAGGTTGGCGAGCGAGAAATCGGGCAGCATGGCAACGGCCGGCGGAGCCGCGGCGGCGGCGACGTCTTCTGCGCCCGGCGCGTCGGGCGCGCCGACGAGCCGGTAGGTGAGGTAGCCCGAGAACAGCCGCGGCGCTCAGCGCCGCGGTCAGCAGCACGGGGCGCGACCTAGCCATGGAGCGACTCCCTAGAGTGCGGCGAGCCTCGTGACGTGGCTCTGGAATTTGTCGGCGGGTACGAAGCCGACGAGCTTGTAGTTGTCGCGCTCGAACCCGCTCCGGTCGAAGAAGGCGATCGTCGGCGGGCCGAAGCTGCGGACACGTTCCAGCAGTGCTTGATCATCGTCGTTATTGTCCGTTACGTCGGCACGCAACAGCATGAACGGTTTCAGCGCGCCGATCACGCCCGGCTCCGGAAACGTGTACTCCTCCATTTCCTTGCAGGAGACACACCACTCGGCCGTGAAGTCTAGCATCACGGGTTGGCCCGCGGTCCGCGCCTCCACCAGCGCGGC
The DNA here is from genome assembly GCA_963714705.1 of uncultured Gammaproteobacteria bacterium. Taxonomy (GTDB): domain Bacteria; phylum Pseudomonadota; class Gammaproteobacteria; order Steroidobacterales; family Rariloculaceae; genus FEN-1219. Next base: position 761,075 of record CAVQPJ010000005.1, on the reverse strand, counting down.
ATCGAGTGCCGCGACCGTCTCGATCTGCTCGGAAGTCGAGCTCTGGCGCCGTCACTGCCACCGCCCCACCGCCGCTCGGCGTTAGGGCGGCGCGCGGGATCGGCTCGAGCAAGCTGCCGCCGCCGAGCAATGCGCCGATGAACAGCAGTGCGCCGTACAAGCACGTGAGCACACCGATTCCCTTGGCTAGGCGACGTCCGGGCGTCGCGTTCGCCGGCAACGGGTCGAATGCGCCGACGAAGACGCCCGTGAAAAACACCAGCAGCGCCCACAGGAACAGCGTAGGAGTCGGCGGCAGGAACCGTCCAAGCAGGTAGATTGCGAAGCCGAGCATGATGATGCCGAAGGCGGCCTTGATCGTGTTCATCCAAGGCCCGGCCTTCGGCAGCAGGTAGCCAGCCGACGCGCCGACGGCGAGCAACGGCGTGCCCATGCCGATGCTCATCGCGAACAGCGCACCGCCGCCGCGGGCGACGTCGCCCGTTTGCCCGATGACGACGAGGGCCCCGACCAGCACGGGCGCGACACACGTCGTGACGATCAGTGCCGTCAAAGCGCCGATGACGGCGGTGCCGACGAACGTCCCGGCCTTCTGCCGGTTTGCAAGGTTCGAGAGCCGCGTTTGAATCGCCGTCGGCATCTGGAACTGGAAGGCGCCGAACAACCCGAGCGCCCCCACGGCAAAGACGGCGGCAAACACAGACAGGATCCAGGGCTCTTGCAGGGCGGCCTGCAGCTGTTGCCCCGCCAAAGCCGACAACATGCCGAGGATCGTGTACGTGAAGGCCATGCCGAGCACATAGCTCACCGAGAGCGCAAAGCCGCGGCCGGCCGAGACGGTGTCCCTGGCCCGCGATGATGCTCGAAAGAATCGGGACCATCGGCAAGACGCAGGGTGTGAATGAGAGCAGCAGGCCGCCCAGAAAGAACCAGCCGAGAAGCTCAGGCCAAGAGCCGTTGACGATCCGCGCCGCCCACTGGTCCTGCTCGGAAACCAGCTCGTCGCCGGCAGATGCCGCTGGCGGCGCCGGAAACTCGCTCGTCGCCGGCAGTACGAGCGACATGAATTGCTCGCCGGGCGGATAGCAGATGCTGTTGTCTTTGCAACCCTGGAACCCCGCCGTGATCTCGGCGTCGAGCGCATCGGGGCTCGCGCGCGCGAACGGCACCTTTGATCTCGACGTAGTCGCGGAACACCTCGACGTCGCCGAAGTTGTCGTCGGTATGCGGCTCGCCGGCAGGCAAGCTCGGAGCGCCGAGGCTGATTCGGCCGTTGACCGCTACCGTCAGCTTGTCGCGATAGAGGTAATGGTCGGGTGCGATCTGCCACGCGACGGTGAGCTCGTTCGGCTTGTCGAAGCGCGCGTTCATCGTGAACGCGTCGTCGACGGGCAAGAGATCGCCGGTGGCCGACGTGTCGATCGAGCCGGCCCCGAGGAACGGCACCGGGGGGAGCGTGACCGTTGCCGTCCAGTCCTGCGGCAGATAGCAAAACGTCGGCGCGCAGCCCTGCAGCTCGAGCTTCAGATCGAGGCTCGTGGCCGGTGCCGTGCGGCGATACGGGAGCACGACCTGGAACTGACGCCGGAAAATCTCCTGCTCGCCGAAGAACTCGTCGGTATGCGTCTCGCCGCGCGGGAACCTGGCGGCGCCGAGCGCGACGCCGTCGGTGCCGGAGTCGAAGCCGAAGCGCGTTCGATACAGGTAGTACCCGTCGAGCACGTCGAAATCGACGTACACGCGTTCCGCATCGGCGCGCGCCGAGTAGCGGAAGACCTCCGCCGGCGGAAGGGGGTCGTCTTGCGCGAAAGCGCTACCGGCCGCGGCGGCGAGCCACGCCATGAACACTCGTGCTGCTAAACGCGACGCGATCATAGAGGCGTTAGTCCTTCAACTCGGCCACCGATTCCCGGACCCAGGCGAGATAGTCCGCTCCGCCTGCCTGCACGGGCAGCACGAGGACCTCGGGCAAATCGTACTTCGACTTCTCGCGGATCGTCTTCTCGACCGCGGCGAGCCGCGGGGCTGTCGTCTTGATGATCAACAGAGTCTCCCGATCCTGCTGAACCTCGCCCTTCCATCGGTACGTCGACGCCACGTGGCTGACGGCGTTGACGCACGCGGCAAGGCGCCGCTCGACGAGTGCCCGCGCCAGCGCGCCGGCGTCCTCGTCGTTACCGCAAGTCGTCAAGACGACCATCGTCTCTTCAGTCATTGCGGCTTACCGCGAAGATTTCTGGCCCTTTGGACGGCAGCAAGCATAACGATCGGTTTCAAGCAATGTCATGACTCGCCTCTCAATGGCCTTGCAATCCGCGTTTCGATCCATATCATTAGCACTCGCTTTGACCGAGTGCTAACAAATCTGCGCCGGTCGGCAAATCCGTAACAAATCAAGCAGTTGAACTATGGGAGATCAACAATGAAACTTCGTCCCCTACACGATCGCGTCGTGATCCGGCGCACTGAGGAAGAGCGCAAGTCCCCCGGCGGTATCGTGATTCCCGATACGGCCACCGAAAAACCGATCAAGGGCGAAGTGCTCGCGGTCGGCAAAGGCAAGATTCTCGAGAACGGCGAAGTGCGCCCCCTCGATCTGAAGAAGGGCGACAAGGTGCTGTTCGGCAAGTACACGGGCACCGAGGTCAAGGTCGACGGCGAAGAGCTGCTGGTCATGCGTGAAGACGACGTCATGGCCGTCATCGAAAAATAGCCTCGAGCCATCCATTTCACAAAATTTCCAGGAGATAGAGTCATGGCGACTCCCAAAGAAGTCCGTTTTTCCGATGACGCACGTCAGCGCATGATGAGAGGCGTCAACGTTCTCGCGAACGCAGTCAAGGTCACGCTCGGCCCGAAGGGCCGCAACGTCGTGCTCGAGAAGAGCTTCGGCGCCCCGACCGTCACGAAGGACGGTGTCTCGGTCGCGAAAGAGATCGAGCTCGAGGACAAGTTCGAGAACATGGGCGTGCAGATGGTCAAGGAGGTCGCTTCGCAGACTTCCGACGCCGCCGGCGACGGCACGACGACGGCCACGGTGCTCGCGCAAGCGATCCTCCGCGAGGGCCTGAAGTCGGTATCCGCGGGCTTCAATCCGATGGACCTGAAGCGCGGCATCGACAAGGCCGACCATCGCGATCACCGAAGAGCTGAAGAAGCTCTCGCAGCCGTGTAAGGACGACAAGTCGATCGCGCAGGTCGGCACGATCTCGGCCAACTCCGACGAAGAGATCGGCAAGATCATCGCCGAGGCGATGAGCAAGGTCGGCAAGGAAGGCGTCATCACCGTCGAGGAAGGCTCGGGCCTCGCGAACGAGCTCGACGTCGTCGAGGGCATGCAGTTCGATCGCGGTTACCTCTCGTTGTACTTCATCAACGATCAGGCGACGCAATCGGCGAATCTCGAGAATCCGCTGATCCTGATCCACGACAAGAAGATCTCGAACATCCGCGAGCTCTTGCCGTTGCTCGAGGCCGTTGCCAAGTCGGGTCGGCCGCTGTTGATCATCGCGGAAGACCTCGAAGGCGAGGCGCTCGCGACGCTCGTCGTCAACAACATCCGCGGCATCGTGAAGGTCGCGGCCGTCAAGGCGCCGGGCTTCGGCGATCGCCGCAAGGCCATGCTGCAGGACATCGCGATCCTGACGGGCGGCCAGGTCATCTCCGAGGAAGTCGGCCTGTCGCTCGAGAAGGCCTCGCTGAACGACCTCGGCGAAGCCAAGAAGGTCCAGGTCTCGCAAGGAAAACACCACGATCATCGACGGCCCGGCAAGAAGGCGGACATCAAGGGCCGCATCGATCAGATCAACAAGGAGATCGAGGAGTCGACGTCGGACTACGATCGCGAGAAGCTCCAAGAGCGCGTCGCGAAGCTCGCCGGCGGTGTTGCCGTCATCAAAGTGGGCGCCGGCACCGAGATCGAGATGAAGGAAAAGAAGGCTCGCGTCGAGGACGCGTTGCACGCGACTCGCGCGGCCGTCGAGGAAGGCGTGGTCCCGGGCGGCGGCGTGGCGCTGCTGCGCGCGCTGAAGGGCATCGCGAACCTCAAGGGCTCGAACGACGACCAGGACGTCGGCATCAACATCTTGCGCAAGGCCGTCGAAGAGCCGCTGCGCCAGATCGTCGGTAACGCCGGAGCGGACGCGTCCGTGGTGCTCAACGCCGTCGTGAGCGGCAAGGGCAACTACGGCTTCAACGCGGCGACCGGCGAGTACGGCGACATGGTGAAGTTCGGCATCATCGACCCGACGAAGGTCACGCGGTTGGCGTTGCAGAACGCCACGTCGGTGGCCGGTCTCTTGCTGACGACCGAGGCGATGATCGCCGAGGCGCCGAAGCAGGAGAAGGAAGGCGGTGGCGCGCCGCACGGCGGCCACGGCATGGACGGCATGATGTAAGCGTCCTCGAGCGTCTGCTCGAACCGAAAGCCCCGCCTAGCGCGGGGCTTTCTTTTTGGCGCGACGGGCGTGACGCGCGGCCGAGCAGATCGGATCAAGGGTTCGCCTCGAGAGCGCAGACGTCGTCGACCGGCCGCCCGGTGTCGGCGCCGGACGGTAACCCCACACCGGGACGCTCGAACCACGCCGCCAGATCGCCGAGCGTGCGGGCAGCGTCGAGATCCCGCGTCAGCAGGTGCCAGCCACTGGGATAAAGGGCGACCTGCCAGCCTTCTCCGGCGCCCAACGTCGTAAGCCAAGCGCACATCGGTCGCGGCGGCACGATCTGGTCATGCGCCCCGTAGAGAACGAGCACCGGCACTCCGGGAGTCACGGCGTCGAGCGCTGCGGCGTCCATCAGGTCGGCGAGCCCCCAGAGCACGTCCACGCGCGTTCTTTGGAGGACGAGCGGGTCCTCGCGCAACCGGCGCAGCGTCGCCGGATCGTCGGACGGCCTCCGGCCGGTGACGCCTCCCGACAACGTGAGTCCCCGCCAGCTGTGCGCGAGCGCGTTCAGCGGCAGCCGTTGGTACCTGCGCATCTCGCTGCGAGTCCAAATGGCTGGCGCGGTCAGTGCAACGGCGTCGATCCAGCCCTGCGGATGGCGTTGCAGCGCACGCAGAAATACGGCTCCGCCCATGCTCTCGCCGATGCCGTAGAGCGGAACGCCGGGATGACGAAGCTGCAGCAGACGCGCGACCTGCCAGGTATCGTCCGCCATCCGGTCGCCGCCGGCCCAGATTCCGGTCTGCGCGGTGCGGCCGAAGCCGCGCTGGTCGAACGCGTAGACCGCGAAGCCGCGAGCCGCGAGGAACGCACCGGCGTTTTCGAACCCGCCCGAATGGTCGTTGAGCCCGTGCACCGCGACGATTGCCGCGCGCGGTGGTGTGGCCGGCAGCCAGGCGCGCAACGGCAAGCGTGCGCCGTCCTCCATGACGGCCGTGTCTTGCTCGAGCCGCGGTTCCTGTGGATCGGTCGGCGCCGTTTGCACGCGCGGCGTCACGCAGCCCGCGAGGCCGCAGCAAAGCAGCGCGGAAAGAGTCGCAAGACCAATGTCCCACGCGCGCAGCCGCCGTCTGCAGAGAACGCTCATCCGACGATAGTGTCGGCGTTCCGCATGGCGCGGCAATAGGCGCGGTTTTCCGCGCGCGACGACGCAAGCGGTATCATGCCGCTGGTTCCAGCGTCTTCGATCTCGCCGTGATAGTGCAACGCCCCGTCGACCTTCCACCGGCGCTCGAAGAGCGCTTTGCGCGCGTGGCCGCGCGCCTCGTCGATCTCGACGTCGAGTTGCCGAAGGCGGCAGCCCAGACGCTGGCTCGAGTCGTCCTCGTCAGCGACTTCGTGCTCGGTGTGCTGCTGCGCCACCCGCAGGTTTTGAGCGCGCGCCTCGCCGACGACGGGCCGCTCGACCCGAAGTCGATCATGGCGCGCCTCGATCTCGCTCCCGGCAATGAGGCGCAGGCGATGACGGCGCTGCGGCGCACGCGCGACGTCGAGATGGCGCGCATTGCTTGGCACGATCTCGCGGGTGTCGCCGATCTCGACGCGACGCTCGCCGACGTCTCGCTGCTCGCCGAGTGCCTCATCGAGGCCGCGCTCGGTTTTGCCGCCGCGAGCTTGGAGCCGCGGCTCGGACGGCCGCGCGACGCGGATGGCCGCGAGCTGCCGCTGCTCGTGCTCGGCATGGGCAAGCTCGGCGGCGTCGAGCTGAACTTCTCGTCGGACGTCGATCTGGTGTTCCTCTACCCCGACGGGGCCGTCGAGGGCAGCGTCCAGGTCGAGCCGGAGAGCTACTACCTGCGCCTCGGCCAGCTTCTCATCAAGTTGCTCGATCAGCGCACCGAGGACGGCTTCGCGTATCGCGTCGACATGCGCCTGCGCCCTTTCGGCACGAGCGGGCCGCTCGCGCGTCGGGCTCGCCGCATTCGAAACGTACTTGGTCGAGCACGGCCGCGACTGGGAGCGATACGCGTACGTCAAAGCGCGCTTGCTCACGGGGCTCGAGTTCGCTTCCGACGTCTTCGACTACGTCCTGACGCCGTTCGTCTATCGACGTTACCTCGACTACGGTGTGTTCGACGCGCTGCGGCAAATGAAGCGCCTCATCGCGCAAGAGGTCGCGCGCAAGGACATGGCCGAGAACATCAAGCTCGGCCCCGGCGGCATCCGCGAGATCGAGTTCATCGTGCAGGCCTTTCAGATCGTGCGCGGCGGCCGCCGGCCGGAGCTGCGCGCGCGCTCGTTGCTGACCGTCTTGCCGCTGCTCGCCGGCGACCGGCAGCTGCCCGACGAGCACCGTCGCGGCGCTCGCGGCGGCGTATCGATATCTGCGCACCGTCGAGAACCGCATCCAAGCCATGAGCGATGCGCAGACGCACGAGTTGCCGGCCGGAGAAGAAGAGCGCGCGCGACTCGCGTACGCGCTGAACGAGCCGAGCTGGGCGGCGTTCCATGAGCGCCTCACGCACCAGCGTGCCATCGTCGAAGCGGAGTTCGAGCGCGTGGCTTGGGAAGGCGAAGGGCCGAGGCCGCGCAGATCGACCCGCTCGTGGCCGCGTGGCAGACCGGCGACATGGCCGCGATGCTTGCGGGCACACCGCTCGCGGGCGACGAGCGGGCGCTCGATCTGCTGAAGGACCTGCGCCACGGCGGTCTCTACCAGCGCATGGACGAGGTCGGCCGGCAGCGGCTTGGCGGCCGTCATGGTGCGGACGCTCCAGGCGCTGGCGAAGCAGCCCGGCGGCGCTGAAGGGCTTCGAGCGCGTGCTGCCGGTGTTTCGCGCCGTCGGCCGGCGCAGTGCCTACCTCGCGCTCCTGAACGAGAACCCGGCCGCGCTCGATCGGCTGCTCAAGCTCGTCGCCGACAGCTCGTTGCTCGCGCGCCAGATCGCCGAGCAACCGATGTTGCTCGACGAGCTGCTCGATGCCCGCGTGTTCGACACGCCGCCGTCGCGCGAGGAGCTCGCGGAGCTGCTCGAGCGCGCGACGCAAGGCGCCGCGGCGACGTCGAAGCGATGCTCGACGCGATCCGCGTGTTCCAGCGCACGGCGATCTTTCGCATCGCCGTCGCGGACCGCCTGGGGTCGCTGCCGCTCATGAAGGTCAGCGATCGGCTGACGGATACGGCCGAGCTCGTGCTCGACTACTCGCTGCGCGCCGCGCTGGCGGGAGCTCGTCGCGAAGTACGGCACGCCGCGCTGCGGCCCGCCGCCGCGCGAAGCCGGCTTCGCCGTCATCGGCTACGGCAAGCTCGCGGGACTCGAGCTCGGCTACGGCTCGGATCTCGATCTCGTGTTCCTGCACGACTCGAGCGGTGCGCAGCAGGAAACCGACGGCGTGCCGCCGCTCGACAACGAGCGCTTCTTCGGCCGCCTCGTGCAGCGGCTCATTCACTTCTCTGACGATCCAAACGAGCTCGGGGCGGTTGTACGACGTCGACACGCGGCTTCGGCCGAGCGGCCGATCGGGCTTGCTCGTCACGAGCCTCGAAGGGTTCCGCCACTATCAAACGCAGGAGGCCTGGGTTTGGGAGCATCAAGCACTGCTGCGCAGCCGCGCGCTCGCCGGCTCGCCCGAGGTCTGCCGCGCGTTCGAGGCGATCCGCCGCGACGTGCTCGTCTCGCACGTCGACCGCACCAAGCTCAAGGGCGAAGTCGCCAAGATGCGGCGCAGGATGCGAGAGGAGCTCTCGCTCGCGAAGGCCGGCACGTTCGACATCAAGCAGGACCCGGGCGGAATCGCCGACATCGAGTTCCTCGTCGACTACTGGGTCCTCGCGCACTCGGCGCGAGTACCCTGAGCTCGTCGAGTTTCCCGACAACATCCGGCAGCTCGAGGCGCTCGCAGCGAGTCGGTCTCGTTCCCGAGGAGCGTTGCTTGCGCCTCAAGGAGGCCTATCTCGCGCTTGCGCCAACGCGTGCACGAGCTGGCGCTCGACGAAGGCGGGCGCGTCGTGCCGGAGCCGGAGCTCGCCGCCGTCCGCGAGTTCGTCCGCGGCGTTTGGAACGAGGTGTTCGGAGACGTGGAAGGCGAATAGGGCGGCGCCGCGGGTATAATCGCGGCCTCGTCGGCCAGGAGAGCGAGCGGTGCGGCAACGTCACGGTAGTGTGCAGGAGAACTTGACGACGGCGAACGCCGAGCGCGTCTACGACGTCACGCGTGCCGACCTGCCGCTGCATTGCCCGTAGCCGAGCATGTATCTGTGGAACTCCCATCCGAAGGTCTATTTGCCCATCGAAGCCACCGGCGAGGCGAAGTGCCCTTACTGCAGCTCGACATATCGCTTGGTCGAGGGCGAAGCGCGCTAGGAGCCTGTCCGAGTAATGACACATCTACTGCGGACAGCCTCGCTACGATGGTCATTACTCGGACAGGCTCCTAGCCGAATGCCGCCATGATCGTCGTCACCGGCGGAGCCGGTTTCATCGGCAGCAATCTGGTTCGCGAGCTCAATGCCCGCGGCCGCGACGACATCGTCGTCGTCGACGACTTGAGCGACGGCCGCAAGTTCAGCAATTTGGTCGGCTGTGAAATCGCGGACTACTTCGACAAGGACCAGTTCCTCGCTCGCGTGAAGGCCGGCGGGCTCGGCGAGATCGACGCGATCTTCCATCAGGGCGCCTGCGCGGTGACCACCGAGTGGGACGGCCGCTACATGATGGACACCAACTATCGCTACTCCGTCGAGCTCTACGAGTATTGCTCCGAGGAGGGCGTGCCGCTGATCTACGCGTCGTCGGCCGCCGTGTACGGCGCGAGCACGACGTTCAAGGAGGACGACCGCGCCGCCGAACGGCCGTTGAACGTGTACGGCTACTCGAAGCTGTTGTTCGACGACTACGTGCGGCGCCGGCGCGCGCAGCGCGGCCGTCGCGCGCAGCACGGCCGCGGCCGCCGCGCGAAGCGGCGGGCTCCTGTCGTCGGCTTGCGCTACTTCAACGTCTACGGCCCCGGCGAAGCGCACAAAGGCGCGATGGCGAGCGTGGCGTTCCATCTGCACGGCCAGGTCACGGCGACCGGCGAGGCCCGGCTGTTCGAGGGCAGCGACGGCTATGCGGCCGGCGAGCAACGGCGCGACTTCGTCTACGTCGGCGACGTCGTCGACGTGAATCTCTGGTTCCTCGAGCACCCGAAGGTCTCCGGCGTTTTCAACGTCGGCACGGGCGCGAGCGCGACGTTCAACGAGGTTGCGCAGGCCATCATCGCGTGGCACGGCAAGGGCGCCATCCGCTACATCCCGTTTCCCGACGAGCTGAAGTCGCGCTATCAAAGCTTCACGGAAGCCGACATCGCGGCGCTTCGCAGCGCCGGCTATTCGCGGCCGTTTCGCGAAGTCCGCGCAGGGATCAAGGATTACCTCGACGCCCTCCTCTCGCGGCCGTGACGGCGCACGACAAAGTGCTCGTCGTCGGCCCTTCGTGGGTGGGCGACATGGTCATGGCGCAAGCACTCTATAAGCTGCTGCGGCAACAAGACCCGCAAACGGAAATTCACGTCGTGGCGCCGCCATGGTCGCTGCCGGTGCTCGAGCGGATGCCCGAGGTCGCGCGCGGCATAGAGCTCGCCGTCGGCCACGGCGAGGTCGGTCTCCGCCGCAGGTGGAACCTCGCGCGGCAACTTCGCGCCGAGCGCTATACCCGTGCGATCGTGCTGCCGCGGTCCGCGAAAGCGGCGCTCGTGCCATGGCTCGCGCGGATTCCGCTGCGCACGGGCTTTCGCGGCGAGTGGCGTTACGGTTTGCTGAACGACGTTCGCTCGCTCGACCCGCGTCTCGACCAGACCGTCAAGCGCTTCGTCGCGCTCGGCCGGCCGCGCGGCGAGGCCGCGGCCGACCCCGTGCCCGCGGCGTTGCAGCCGCGGTTGCGCAGCGACGCGCGCAATCTCGAACGGTTGCGCGCGGCGCACGGGCTCACGCCGGGCGCGCCGCTCGCGGCGCTCATGCCGGGCGCGGAATACGGTCCGGCCAAGCGCTGGCCCGCGGCGCACTTCGGCTCATTGGCGGCGGCGCTCGCGAGCGCGGGCGCCGATGTCATCGTGCTCGGCTCGGCCAAGGAGCGCTCGCTCGGTGACGAGGTCGCGGCACGGGCCGCCAACACGCGCGTGCGTAATCTCTGCCGGTGCGACGGCGCTCGCGGACGTCGTGGACCTGCTCGCTGCGGCCGACGTAGCTGTCAGCAACGATTCAGGCTTGCTGCACGTCGCGGCCGCGGCCGGCGCGCCCGTCGTCGCGATCTACGGCTCGTCGTCGCCCAAGTTCACGCCGCCGCTCACTGATGCGGCGGCTATTGTTTCTCTCGAGGTCGAATGCAGCCCGTGCTTCGCTCGCGAGTGCCCGCTCAAGCACCTGCGATGCCTCAACGACCTGTCGCCCGCGACGGTGCTGCGCGCCGTCGACACGCTTCGCGCCGGGCGCCGTGCGGTGAGCAATTGATGCACGCCGACGAGAAGCTCGTCGCCGACGGGCCGCATCTGATGCTCGTCGCGGCAGATCGGGTCGAGACGCCGATCGCAGGCTGGTTCGACGCCGGAGAGTGGCGGCGCGCCGGCGCCGTCGCGATCGAGACCTCGGGGCGCGGCGCGGTGCTCATCGTCGCCCACGGCAGCGAAACCTGGGTCTTGCGCCACTATCGGCGCGGCGGCCTCGTCGCGCGGCTCATCGACGATCACTATCTCTGGCTCGGCGCGGAGCGCGTGCGCGCGTTTCGCGAATGGCGGCTACTGCGCGAGCTGCACGCGGCGGGGCTGCCGGTGCCGAACCCCGTCGCCGCGCATGTTTATCGAACCGGCGTCATCTACACGGCCGACCTCATCACGTCGTATCTGCCCGATACTCGCAAGCTGTCCTGGTTCATCCAGCAGGGCCGGGCGCCGGCCGATAGCTGGCAGCGAATCGGCGCCATGATCGGCGCCGTCCACGAGCACGGCGTCGACCATCCGGACCTCACCGCGCACAACGTGTTGCTCGACGAAGCCGGCAAGCCGTTCCTCGTCGACTTCGACAACGCGCACCGGAAGCCGCCCGGCGCGTGGCGGCGCCTCGGGATGCAGCGATTCAACCGCTCGCTGCGCAAGGTTGCGCTCGAGACCGGCACCGAGTTCGATTCTTCGGCTTGGGCGAAGATCGAGGCCGGCTACGCCGAGCGCGGCACCGGCGGCTGAGCGCCTCCGGCAGCGGCGCGGCTCAGCGGGACTGCCCCCGTAAGCAGATCGCGGATTTCCGTGAGCAGCTTCTCTTCGGCCGACGGAGCCGGAGGAGCCGGAGGCGCGGCCGCCGCTTCCTGCTTCCGCCGCAACTTGTTGATGCCGCGAATGACGAGGAAGATCGCGAACGCGACGATGACGAAGTCGAGCACGGTGTTGATGAAGATGCCGTACTTGATGATCGGCGCCCCGGCGGCTTCGGCCTCGGCAACGCTCGTGTAAGGCTGCGCCATACCGAGGCTCACGAACAGATTGCTGAAGTCGACGTTGCCCATGAGCAGGCCGATCGGCGGCATGATGATGTCGTTGACGAGCGACGTGATGATCTTGCCGAAGGCTGCGCCGATGATGATGCCGACGGCCATGTCCATGACATTGCCGCGCATCGCGAACTCTTTGAACTCTTTTAGCATTGTTGTCTCCGCTGCCGGAAAAGTTGACGGTCGCGTCTTGGATGCGCGCTCGGCGTAAGTCTACTCCTCGAGCCGCCCGTCGCGAGCGCTCTTGCGCACGTGCGCGTACACGTCCGGCAACGGAGCCGGGCGCCCCTTGAATTTCTTGTAGAGCCACAGGTACTGCTCGGGCGCGAGCCGAATGTAGTCTTCGAGCAGGCCGAACAACCGCTGCGTATCGCGCGTCGGCGACTCGCTCGGAAAATCGGCGAGCGGCGGGCCGATGTCGACTCGATAGTCGCCGCTCGGCAAGCGGCGGAAGAAATAGGGGAGCACGGCCGCGCCGCTGATCGCGGCGAGCCTGCTCGTCGCAGTGTTCGTGACGGCGGGCTCGCCGAAGAACGGCAGCAATTCGCTCTGGTTGCCGAGATAGGTTTGATCGGGCAGGTAGCCGACGGCGTAGCCGTCACGCAAGCTGCGCACGAGTGCGCGCACGTTGTCGCGCGGGATCTGGTGCTTCGCGAACCGGTAGCGGCCGCGGCGAATCATGACGTCCATCATCGCGTTGCGCTGCGGCCGATACATGCAGCTCGCTCGCGGCGTGAGCGCCTCGAGCATGGCGAAGCCGACCTCGAGCGCCGTGAAGTGCCCTCCAGTCAATAGCACGCCGCGTCCCTCGGCGAGCGCTCGTTCGAGGTGCTCGCGGCCGTGGATGCTGACGCGCTCGAGCAGCCGCTCGATCGGCATGAACCACCCGATGCCCATCTCGACGAACGACATTCCGACTGCGTCGAAGTGCCGGTCCAGCAGCTGACGCTGCGGGTCGGCGGGGAGGTCGGGGAAGCAGATCTCGATGTTGCGGCGTGCGACGCGCTCCTCGCGCCTCTTCGCGAGCCGCAGCAAGCGTCCGAACCAACGCCCGACGCGAAGTTGCCACGCGACCGGCAGCTTCGCCGCGCCACGCATGAAGCCGAGCAGTGCCCACATCGGCCAGTAGCGCGGTCCCCAGAATGGAGCGAGCGACAGTTCCTCCGGGAGTTTCACGCGGCGCTATCCGTGCCCGAATCTTTCACGACGACGGCGCGGCATAGAGATCCGGCAGCGGCGCGGGACGACCCTTGAAGCGTTGGTGAATCCACCAATACTGCTCCGGGCACAGACGAATGTAGCTCTTCGAGCTTCCTCATCAAGGCGCGAGTATCCGCGACCGCGTCGCCGCTCGGCACGCCGTCGAGCGGCGCGCCGATCGTCATCGCGTACCGGCCGTTCGCGAGCCTGCGACAACCGTAGGGCAGGACCCCGGCGCCGCTCGCTCTTGCGATTCGGCCGATCGCGGTGTTCGTCATCGCGGGCTCGCCGAAGAAGGGCAGCAGGACGCTGCCTTTGCCCCCGTAGCTTTGATCCGACGCATACCAAAAGACGCTGTTCTCGCGCAGCGTGCGCAGCATCTCGCGGACGTTGTCCTTCGCGATCTGCACGTCGTAGGAGCGCCCACGTCCGCGGTGCATGGCGCGATTCATGACGGGATTGCGCTGCCATTTGTACATGCCGGCGAGCTTCGGGCAGAGCGCCCTCAGGGCCGGCCAAAAGAACTCGATCGTCGTGAAGTGCGCGGAGAAGAGAATGACGCCCTTTCCTTTCGCAAGCGCGGCTTCGAGGTGCTCGGCTCCTTCGATGTCGATGCGCTGCCGCACGGCTTCGGCCCGGCCGAACCAACCCATCGCCATCTCGACGAGAGACAGGCCCATCGATTCGAAGTGCTGCACCAGTATCCGCGCGCGCTCTTCGGCCGGCAGGTCGCGAAGGCATACGTCGATGTTGCGCGCAGCGATTTGGCGTCGTTTCGGCAGCAGCAAGTACGCCATGCGCCCCAACGCCCGCCCGAGGGCCATCTGCGCGCGGAAGGGCAGTAGGACGACGAGCCGCATCCAGGCGTACCCGAGCCAGGCGACGGCATACCGTAACGAGGCGAACTTCGTGGTCCAGAAGTTATCTGAGGACATTGCCGGGACGCGTCTGAAGCGAGAAATCTTGAGGGGATCTTAGCAGCAAGCGCCCCGCGGACGGCTTGATGTTCCGAAGCGCTGGCACCATGTCTCGCGCCGGTAGCCCTCGAGTGGAGGCTTGGAGAAATCGATGAAGCGCATCTTCTTGTTCGTCGCCACCAACGTGGCCGTTCTCGCCGTCATTTACCTCGTGCTCAACATCCTGGGCGTCGAGCGCATCTTGTCGCGAAAGCGGCACACAGCTCGACCTGCGTGCACTGCTCGTTTTCTCCGCGGTGGTCGGCTTCTCCGGATCGTTGATCTCGTTGGCGATCTCGAAGTGGATGGCCAAGATGTCGACGCGCGCACACGTCATCGACACTCCGCGCAACTCGGCCGAGAGCTGGCTCAAGAACACGGTGCATCGCTTCGCAGACGAGGCGGGCATCCGGCACCCCGAGGTCGCGATCTACGATTCGCCCGACATCAACGCGTTCGCGACGGGCCCGACACGCAACAACGCGCTCGTCGCGGTCAGCACGGGGCTCCTGTCGCGGCTCTCCGAGCGTGAGGTCGAAGCGGTCCTCGGCCACGAGGTCAGCCACGTCGCGAACGGCGACATGGTGACGCTGGCGTTGCTGCAAGGCGTCGTGAACACGTTCGTCATATTCCTCTCGCGCGTGATCGGCTTCGTCGTCGACCGCGTGCTGCTGCGCAACGAGCGTGGCACCGGGCCGGGTTTCTTCCTGGCAAGCCTCGTCGCGCAGATCCTGCTCGGCATCCTCGCGACGATGATCGTGATGTGGTTCTCGCGGCAGCGCGAGTTTCGCGCCGATGCCGGCGGCGCGCAGCTGGCCGGGCGCGACTCGATGATTCGCGCGCTGGAAGGCCTGCGCCGGGCCACGCAGCCGGCGCAGCTGCCCGCAGCGATCCGCGCGTTCGGCATCTCGGGCGGCCCGCAGCCGGTTTCGGCCGGCTGTTCATGTCGCATCCGCCGCTCGAGGAGCGCATCGCTGCGTTGCAACGAGCGCGCTGAACGCCTGGACCCGAGCGCGCCGTGCCGGCGCGCTCGGCCTCGAGCTCTCGACGCGGTTCATTGCTATTTTTCGCGCCGTTGATCTAGAGTCTCGCCGATGAGCGGACCGCGCGGATTCTTGGCCTTTCTTGGCATCGCAAGCTTGCTCGCCAACGCGGCGGCAGAGGAACAGGATTTCGCTGCGGGACCGGATCGCGCGGACTATATCGTCGTCGACAAGTCCGACCGCAAGCTCTACCTCTACAAGGCCGGGCGAGTCTTGCGCGAGTTCGAGGTCTCGCTCGGGCAGATGCCGAACGGCCCGAAGCAGCGCGAAGGCGACTTCAGAACTCCGGAAGGCAAGTACTCTCTCGATGCGCGCAACGCCAACAGCGACTTCTTCCTGTCGATTCACGTCTCTTATCCGAACGAGTCGGACCGTGCGCGTGCGCGCGCCGAAGGCGTCGATCCGGGCGGGCAGATCATGATTCATGGCTGGCCGAACGAGCCGAAATACGACCTGCGGCGCTATCAGGACACCGACTGGACGGACGGCTGCATCGCCGTCAGCAACTCCGACATGGTCGACATCTGGCTCATGACGCGCGAATCGACACCGATCGAGATTCGCCCGTAGGGCCGACGAAAGCAGCCACGACGCCATGGACGCGGTGATAGCCCCGGAGGGCAGTCTCGAGATCCTCTCCCAGGTCGAGGCGAACCAACTACGCGATGCCGGCGGCGGCGGCCTCTACGAGCTGTGGCGCCAGTGCTCGTTGGCCGTGCTGAACTCGGGCGCGACCGACGACGACGTTCGGAAGATCCTGAGCCGGCACGAGCACTTCAGTATCGCCGTCGTGCAGTACGAAGGCGGCGTCGCGCTCGAGCTCAAGAACGCGCCGGACATCGCGTTCGTCGGCAAGCAGATGATTCGCGGAATTCGCGAGCACCTGTTCGCCGTGCTGCGCGACCTGCTGTACGCGCACGACGACGTGTTGAACAGCCCGCGCTTCGACCTCGCGCGCTCCGAAGGGATCACGGACGCGGTGTTCCATATCCTCAGGAACGCGCGCGTGCTGCGCGCCCACGAGGAGCCGCGCCTCGTCGTTTGCTGGGGCGGTCATGCGATCGAGCGCGAGGAGTACGACTACACGAAGGTCGTCGGTTACGCGCTCGGCCTCGAGGGCCTCGACATCTGCACCGGCTGCGGCGCCGGCGCGATGAAGGGGCCGATGAAAGGGGCGACCGTGGGGCACGCCAAGCAGCGCATTCGCAACGGGCGCTACCTTGGGCTCACGGAGCCGACGATCATCGCAGCGGAGTCGCCGAATCCGATCGTGCAACGAGCTCGTCATCCTGCCCGACATGGAGAAACGGCTCGAGGCGTTCGTGCGGATGGCCCACGCGATCGTCGTGTTCCCCGGCGGCGTCGGCACCGCCGAGGAGATTCTCTACCTGCTCGGGATCTTGCTCGGCCCCGGGAACGACGCCGAAACGCTGCCGGTGATTTTCACGGGTCCCGCGACGAGCAAGAAGTACTTCGAGCGCTTGCACGGTTTCGTCGGGGCGACGCTCGGGGCCGTGGCACAGAAGCGCTACAAGATCATTCTCGGTGACGCCGGGGCCGTCGCGGCGGAGGCGACGAGGGGCTTGAAGCGCGTCCGTGACGCGCGCGCGGCCGACGACAATGCGTATTTTTTCAACTGGGCGCTCGATATCGGCCTCGAGTTCCAGAAGCCGTTCGAGGCGACTCACGAATCGATGCGCTCGCTCGAGCTGCACCGCGATCAGCCGGCGCACAGCCTGGCGTTCAATCTGCGCCGCGCATTCTCTGGGATAGTCGCGGGCAACGTGCGTGAAGCAGGCATCGCGCGCGTCGAGAAGCACGGGCCGTTCGAGTTACGCGGCGATCCGAAGATCATTTCTGCGCTCGGCAACCTGTTGCAGGACTTCGTGACCGAGCGACGCATGCGCTTGGCGGAGCCGAGCGCATACGTGCCTTGTTATCGCATCGTGGCCTGAGCTTGAGGCGGCGTCTCGCGCCGCGTCATTATCGTCAAACGCCGCGCGGCCACAGGACCCCGGTTGTGACTTGGTTCCTCGGCTCGCGATGCTTCTCGCAGTACGCTTCGCTCATCTGGGGACAAGGATTGTCAGCAGAAACATGAGCGACCAAAAGCCACACCAGTTCCGACCGGCCTTGTACTCGAAGGAAGCCGGCCAAGCCGACGCGCCGCGCACGAACGAGCAGCACGGTTGGGACGCGTATCGAAAGTGGTTGTCGCGTGTCAGCACGAAATCGACGGGCGAGCGTACCCCGCTCGATCACTCGATCTACAGCTGGCGCGGGTACCACACCTGGGCGGACAAAGTCCGCCAGTCCTGGAAGGACGGCTGAGCCGGAAGCGCTCAGTCGCGCGCGACGGCGCCGATGAATCCGGCGACCGCCATGGATGGCGGGAGTGCCGCGGGCGCAGGAGCAGCCTCGCGGCCGGCCGACGCTACCGGGAGAAGCTCCGGCTCCGAGCCACGCGGCTCGATCGCCGCCAGGCTCTTCGGCTCCGAAGGGGCGGACTGCCCCGGGCGCCGCTCGGCGAGCCACGACAAGACCTCCTGCCACTGCGGTAGATCCTGCTGAACCTGCCACCGCGGCATCTCGTAGACTCCCAAGCCTATCTCGGCCGAGCGCACGTAGCTTTGCGTGTCGCGCAGCGTCGTGATCAATGGGATATCGAGGCTGCTCAGGAACCGCGTCAGCGACTGCGACACGCGCGTGTTGCCGCGTACACGATTGGCGATGATGCCGATACGCCGCTGCGAGCGGCGGATCTTGGCGACCAGCAGCAGGTCGGCGATGCATTTCGCAGTCGCGTGAATGTCGATCTCGGACGGCATCACCGGCACGAGCACCGCGTCGACGCCGCGAGTGATGTCCGGTAACGCATGCGGATCGATGGCGGCGGGCGTGTCGATGATGACGGCCCCACAGTCGGCGGGTACTCGCATCTGCCAGCTTCGCGTGACGGCCCCCGAGCGCTCGAATGCGGCGATGCCGTGGATCGGCGGCGCGTCGTCGGGCCGCTTGCGGAGCCACCGCATGCTCGAGCCTTGCGGATCGAGATCCATGAGGGCCGGCCGCTCGCCGTTCACGGCGAAACAGGCTGCGAGATTGCTCGCGACCGTGGTCTTGCCGGAGCCACCCTTCGGATTGAGGACGACGATCCGTTGCATGGTTCGCGTTAACTCGCTCACACGATTCGTGACAATAAGTAAAACGCTTCGTCGTGTCGTCTCGGTTCTTGAGAGCACTTTCACAGAGACTCCGCGCCCCGCTCGTTATAGTTCATTCATCACAGCGCAGATCTTGCAGCCATGGACGCAAAAGATCACGGCGAGCACTCGCTTTACAAGAATAGCATTTGCAGCTTGGAATGGATCGCCTGGGCGATCGATGCTGCGCGCCGGCACAAACAGGACGAGCACCGTTATCCGCCGGCCCGCCCGCGGCCCGCGCTGACGCTCGTGAAGATCGACTGCACTCGCCGCTGAGGCGGAGGCTCCCGCGACATGGAAGTCGTACTGCTCTGGTTGGACGATCTCGACGACGCGCTGTTCTCCGTGGCGCTCGCCTGGGAGCGCTTGCGCCGCGTCGTGCTCAAGATCGGCCTTGCATCTGCGGTTGCCCTGGCCGCCTCCGAGCTGTCCGCTATCGCGACTCACTGGGCTCCCGCATTCTGCGTATGTCGCCGCGTCGAGCGTCGCGGCCTGGATCGTCGGCGCCGTCCTGTGGGCGTTCTACTATCGGGAGTCGCGCCGATACCTCACGGCTTGAAAAAAACCGGTCAGCGCCTAACCTAGCCCCCATCCCAGGCGATCTTCATCGGGGGGCCAATGGACAGCGGCGGGCCGGCCACTTTCGCGTTTCAGGCCGAGGTCAAGCAACTTCTGCACCTCATGGTGCACTCGCTGTACAGCGAGCGAGAGATCTTCCTGCGCGAGCTGGTCTCCAACGCTTCGGACGCCAACGACAGGCTGCGCTTCGAGAGTCTCGCGCGGCCCGAGCTCATGTCTGCCGACGCCGAGCTCGGCATTCGCGTCGCCGTGGATCCGGAGCGGCGCCTGCTCAGCGTGACCGACAACGGCATCGGCATGAGCCGCGAGGAAGTCATCGAGAACTTGGGGACGATCGCTCGCTCCGGCACAGGCCAGTTCCTCGAGCGGCTGACCGGCGATCAGCGCAAGGACGCCCTGCTGATCGGCCAGTTCGGAGTCGGGTTCTATTCGGCGTTCATCGTGGCCGAGGAAGTCACCGTGTGGAGCCGTCGCGCAGACGTTCCCGCGAGTGAGGGCGTGGCGTGGATTTCCGACGGGCGCGGCGAATACCGCATCGAGACCGTGGAACGGACGGAGCGCGGCACGACCGTGCAGCTGAAGCTCAAAGCCGATGCCGAGGAGTACCTTCGGCCCGAGCGATTGAAGACGCTCATCCGCAAGTACTCGGATCACATCGCGTTCCCCGTCCGATTGGCGGCGGACGGCTCGCAGTGGGAAACGGTCAATCGCGCGAAGGCGCTGTGGGCGCGGCCGCGCGCCGAGATCAAGGACGAAGAGTACGTCGAGTTCTACAAGACCCTGGCGCACGACACCGAGGACCCGCTGATCTGGAGCCATAACCGCGTCGAAGGCAAACGCGAGTACACGAGCCTGCTCTACGTGCCCGCCGCGGCGCCGTTCGATCTGTGGAATCGCGAGGCGCCGAAGGGCGTCAAGCTGTACGTCCAGCGCGTGTTCATCACGGATCAGGCGACGCAGTTCTTGCCGCTGTATCTGCGCTTCGTTCGCGGCATCGTCGACTCGAGCGAGCTCGCGCTGAACGTTTCCCGCGAGTTGCTCCAGCAAGACGAGGCCATCGGCGCCATGCGCACGGCGCTGACGCGCCGCGTCCTCGACATGCTCGAGCGGCTCGCCGAGGACGCCGAGAAATACGCCAAGTTCTGGAGCCAATTCGGCGTGTTGCTGAAGGAGGGGCTCGTCGAAGACTTCGCGAATCGCGACCGGCTCGCCAAGCTCATGCGCTTCAGCACGACCAAGACGGCGGGTGACGAGCAATCGCGGAGCCTCGAGCACTATCTCGCCGAGGCCAAGCCGGGTCAGGACGCGATCTATTATCTTGTCGCCGAGTCGCCGACTGCGGCACGGAACAACCCGCACCTCGAAGCGTTCAAGGAACGCGGCATCGAGGTGCTGCTCTTGACCGACCGCCTCGACGAATGGGTCATGCAGCACCTCACCGAGCACGGCGGTAAGCCGTGCAAGGACGTGCGCCGCGGCGTGCTCGATCTCGCGCCTGCGGACAGCGATAAGCCCAAGGTCGGGCCGCAAGACCGCGAGCGGCAAGCACTCTTGAAGCGCGTGAAGCAGGTGCTGCGCGAGCGGGTCGACGAGGTTCGCGTCGGCGGCCGGCTGCGGCAGTCCGCCGCGTGCCTCGTGCTGAACGAGCACGACTTGGGTTACAAGATGCGCGAGCTGCTCGCAGCCGCCGGTCACCAAGCGCCGGCGGCGATCCCGAGCCTCGAGCTCAATCCCGAGCACGCGCTCGTGCGCCGCCTCGACGCGGAGCCCGATCCCGCCCGGTTCGAACGACTTGCGTTGCTGCTCTTCGAGCAGGCCGTGCTCGCCGAGGGGCGGCAGCTCGAGGATCCGGCCGCGTTCGTGGCCCGGCTCAACGAGCTCTTAGCCGATCTCGGCGCGCCGGGCGGGGGCTCGTGAGCGAGCCGCCGGCGCGAACGCCGAAGTCAGCGCACATCGAAATCGCGGGCCCGGCCGGGGTTCTCGAAGCCGCCCTCGATGCGAGCGCACGGCCGGCCGTCGCCACGGCCGTGATCTGTCATCCACATCCATTACAGCAGGGCACGATGAGCAACAAGGTCGTGACGACCCTCGCGCGCGCGTTCGCGCGCTTGCGGGCGGACGCGGTCAGGTTCAATTTTCGCGGCGTCGGCAGCTCGGCGGGCCGGCACGCCGACGGGATCGGCGAGCGCGACGACGCGCTTGCCGTCGTGGCCTGGTGCAAAGAGCGTTGGCCGGGCCGGCCGCTCTATCTCGGCGGCTTCTCGTTCGGCGCGGCGGTTGCGGCCGCGATCGCCGCGCGCGTTGCGCCCGCGGGGCTCGTCACGGTCGCGCCGCCCGTCGAGCGGTTGGCGGCCGATTTCGTTGCGCCGGCGTGCCCGTGGCTTCTGATCCACGGCGAGGCCGACGACGTCGTGCCGCCGGGTCCCGTGCTCGAGTGGTGCGCGACGTTGCCGGCGCCGCCGAAGATCTTGCTGCTGCCGGGTGCCGGCCATTTCTTCCACGGCCGGCTGGCGGACGTGACCGAGGCCGTGACTGAGGCATTCGGCGCTGAGCTCGCGGCCCGCGGTGGTTCCGATGCTGCGTAAGCTCGCCGCGCTCTTCGACGGCGCGTTCGCGCGCGACGCCGACGATCCGAAGGCCCGCGAGCATGCGTTGCGCGTTGCGACGGCCCTGCTGCTGATCGAAGTGGCTAAAGCCGATTACGCGGAAGACGCCGCGGAGGACGAGGCAATGCTCGCGTCGCTGAAGCAGTTCTTCGCGCTCGACGACGCGGCCGCGGCGTTGTTGCTCGAAGAGGCGCGCAGCACCGCCGACCGCGCCGTCGAGCTACAGCAATTCACGCGCCGTCTGCACGACGAGCTTTCGGTCGCGGAAAAGCACCGCGTCGTCGAGATGCTCTGGCAGGTGGCGCTGGCCGATAGCGGCCTGGATAAGCACGAGGATCATCTCGTGCGCAGGATCGCCGAGCTCCTGTACGTCTCGCACTCCGATCTCATCCGGATTCGCAACCGCGTGCGGTCGGTGCGCTGAGGGTGGAAGCGCGGAAGGTCAGTCTTCGACGAAGAACTGCTTCTTGAACCGCACCGTGAACCCCCGGCTGGGGTCGATGGTCGGCGTGGCGTCGATCGTATAAATGAGCACCTCGCCATCCGTGATCCCGAGCTCGCCGATGTAGTAGATGGCGGTGTCCTCGCGGATCTCCCGCAGCGTCATCGTCTTCAGTTGCCCGTTCAGGTTGATCGCCGATGCCGAGACAGAGCCCGTCACGGCTTCCGTCTGGCCGTTGGCGAGCTTGCGATGAACGCTGACATTGAGGAGCGCACGGCTTTTGGCCCGCACGATGCCGTACTCGCGTGCAATGTCCGACGAGAGCTGATCCGTGTTGAGCGCGTTGAAGTAGAGCACGTATTCGCCGAAATCCTTGGTGCTCTCGGTCGCCGGCAAGACGCCTTCCTGCGTGCTGGTGACATCGACGTTGCCTGTCGGCTCGCAGGCGGCGATCCCGGCTGCGAGAACGAGGCAAGCCAGCATGCAAACGCGTCTAATCATGCTCCACACCCCAGTGATGCGCGTGTTGTTGTTGGCGCACGACCGACATTACGCGCGTGCAGGAAACCTGTCTAGCGAAGGTACGTGATGGACGGCGGGAACGGCAGCGCGATCATGATTGCCTGCAACAACAAGATCACGATGAGCGGCGACAAATCGAGACCGCCGATCGGAGGCAGGAGGCGGCGCGCGGGACGCAAGATCGGCTCGACGAGGTCCCCGAGCAGCACCGTCATCGGATTGGCGCCGCGATCCCCGAACCAGCTCAAGACGACATAGATAAAGAGTGCCACGGTGTAAAACCAAACCGCCAGCGCGACGAGCCGCAGCAACGAGTAGACGAGCAACTGCGGGATCGGCAGCGATAGGCCGCCGAGGCGCAGCAAGACGAAGGTGACGACGATTTCGAGCACGATCAGAACGACGAGCGTCGGGGTATCGAGCCCCGCGAC
This sequence comes from uncultured Gammaproteobacteria bacterium, assembly GCA_963714705.1. Classification (GTDB taxonomy): domain Bacteria; phylum Pseudomonadota; class Gammaproteobacteria; order Steroidobacterales; family Rariloculaceae; genus FEN-1219. The sequence goes on along the minus strand of CAVQPJ010000005.1, from coordinate 738,191 downwards.
GCTCGGCAACACGCGCCGCGCCGGCACGACGAGCGGATTCGTCACCTTGAACACGAACTGCGAGAACGGGTTGTAATGGCTCGCGCGCACCCACTGCATGATGAAACGCAGGAGGAACGTCAGCAGATAGAGATCGGCCAGCGTCTTGAAGAGAAAGATCAGCGCACTTTGCATCGGCGGCTACTCGATCGATTGCCGCGAAGATAACATGAGCACGCGCCCTGTCACGGCTTGCGAGCGCCGAAGATAGCCGTGCCGATTCGCAGGTGCGTAGCGCCGGCGGCGATCGCCTCCTCGAAGTCGCCCGACATTCCCATCGACAAGCTGTCGAGCTCGATTCCTTGGCTCTCGAGCTCGGCGCGCAGGGCCGCGAGCTCGGCGAACCGGCGCTTGGGGTCGTCGCCCTGCGGCGGTAGGGTCATGAGCCCGCGCAGCGTAAGCCGCGGCAACGCGGCGATGGCACGCGCCAACTCCGCGACGTCTTCGGGCCGCGCGCCACCTTTCTGCGTCTCGTCGCCCTGATTGACCTGAATCAGCACGTTCAGCGGCGCGGCGGACGGACTGCGCTGCTCGCTCAACCGCTCGGCTATCTTGAGCCGATCGACGGTGTGCACCCAATCGAATGTTTCGGCCACGTCACGCGTCTTGTTCGTCTGAAGCTTGCCGACGAAGTGCCACGTCAAGTCCAAGTGTGCAAGCGCGGCGATCTTCGGCAACGCTTCCTGCACGTAGCTTTCTCCGAAATGCCGGAGGCCTGCGCGCTGTGCAGCGGCGATCGACGTCGACGGTTGTTGCTTGCCGACGGCGACGATCGTCACGCTGCTCGGCGAACGACCTGCACGCTCGGCGGCGCGCGCGACGCGCTCGATGATATCTGCCAAATGGTCCGTGATTTCAGTCACGCTTTGCCGGCAGCCCTTGGCTATACTGTCAACTTCTCAGCCTTCCCGAGAAGGCTAGGGCCCCGCGCGAAAGGAGTGCCATGGCCGCGGTCGATATTGCGCAACTGCTCGCATTTGCCGTCAAGAACAACGCCTCGGACCTGCACTTGTCCTCGGGTGTCCCGCCCATCATTCGCGTCGACGGCGACGTGAAGCGGATCAACATGCCAGCACTGAAGCACAAAGAAGTGCACAGTATGGTTTACGACATCATGAACGACAAGCAGCGCAAGGACTTCGAAGAGTTCTTGGAGACTGACTTCTCGTTCGAGATTCCGAAGCTTGCGCGCTTCCGCGTCAACGCGTTCAACCAGAACCGCGGCTGCGCCGCAGTGTTCAGAACGATTCCGTCCGTGATCTTGAGTCTCGACGATCTCGGCGCGCCGCGAATCTTCAAAGATATCTCGATGCATCCGCGCGGCTTGGCGCTAGTCACGGGCCCGACAGGCTCGGGCAAGTCGACGACGCTCGCCGCGATGGTCGACTACGTCAACGACAACAAGCCTGACCACATCATCACGATCGAGGATCCGATCGAGTTCGTGCACGAGAGCAAGCGCTCGTTGATCAATCAGCGCGAGCTGCATCGCGACACGCATGGGTTCAGCGAGGCGCTGCGCTCAGCGCTGCGTGAAGACCCCGACGTCATTCTCGTCGGCGAGATGCGAGACCTCGAGACGATTCGTCTTGCCCTGACGGCTGCCGAGACGGGCCACCTCGTTTTCGGCACGCTGCACACGAGCTCGGCCGCAAAAACAATAGACCGTATCGTCGACGTGTTCCCTGCCGCCGAGAAGGAGATGGTGAGAAGCATGCTCTCCGAGTCGCTGCGCGCCGTCATCTCCCAGACGCTGCTGAAGCGTGTCGGGGGAGGGCGAATCGCCGCGCACGAGATCATGATTGGCACGCCGGCCATTCGTAACCTAATTCGCGAAGGCAAGATCGCGCAGATGTACTCGGCCATTCAGACGGGTCAAGCCCAAGGCATGCAGACGCTCGATCAAAATCTGCAAGAGCTGATGATGAAGGGGCTGATCACGAAAGAGGAAGCCCGCTTCAAGGCCGTCAACAAAGAGAGCTTCTAGGACCGTCCTAGCTCTTCGCCCGCACTTCAGAGGAGCGCGTCGTAATGGAGCGCGATCAAGCAGTACGACTGACGCAAAACCTTCTCAAGAAGATGGTCGAGAACAACGGCTCCGACCTCTTCATCACGTCCGACTTTCCGCCAGCCATCAAGATCGACGGCACGATTCGCCCGTTCGCGGATCGGCCGCTGACGTCGGCGCAAGCGTCGTTGATCGTTCGCTCGATCATGAACGACAAGCAGGCCAAGGAGTTCGACTCGACCAAGGAGTGCAATTTCGCGATCGCCCCGCAGGGCATCGGCCGCTTCCGCGTCAGCGCGTTCGTCCAGCAAGGGCATGTCGGGGCGGTGATCCGCACGATCGTCACGAAGATTCCGTCGTTCGAGGACCTCGACCTGCCGAATCAGCTCAAAGACGTCGCGATGACGAAGCGCGGGCTATGCCTCGTCGTCGGCGGCACGGGTTCCGGTAAGTCGACGACGCTCGCCGCAATGATCGGCTTTCGCAACGAGAATACCCGCGGCCACATCATCACGATCGAGGACCCCGTCGAGTACGTCCATCCGCACCGCGGCTGCGTCGTCACTCACCGCGAGGTCGGCGTCGACACCGACAATTGGTACAACGCGCTGAAGAACACCCTGCGCCAGGCTCCCGACGTCATCATGATCGGCGAGATCCGCGATTCCGACACGATGAACTACGCGATCCAGTTCGCGGAGACCGGGCACCTCTGCGTCGCGACGCTGCACGCGAACAGCGCCAACCAAGCGCTCGACCGCATCATCAACTTCTTCCCCGAGGAACGGCGCCACCAGCTGCTGATGGACCTGTCGCTGAACATCACGGCGATGATCTCGCAGCGCTTGTTGCCGCGCGAGAACAAGATGGGTCGCGTCGCGGCGATGGAGATCATGCTGGCCTCGCCGCTGATCAGCGACCTGATCTTCCGCGGCGAGGTCGCCATGATCAAAGACATCATGGCGAAGTCCACGCGGCTCGGCATGCAGACGTTCGACCAGGCGCTGTTCGCGCTCTACGAGGACAGCATCATCTCGTATGAAGAGGCGATGCGTAACGCCGACTCGAAGAACGAGCTCCGCCTCAAGATCAAGCTGCAGAGCAAGCGCGAAGGCTCGGCGCAAGCGGAGCAGGGCGAAAGCTTGCAGTTGGCGGACGAAGAGAAAGAAAGCCGCTTCTAGCCGTTCGGCGGAACGGTTGCTGCTCCCATGAACGTCAAGCCCCTCTTCAAGCTAATGGTCGACAAGAAGGCGTCGGACCTTTTCTTCACGACCTATTCGCCCGTCATGATCAAGATCGACGGCAAGATCATGCCCGTCAATCAGGTCGAGCTGACGCCGAAGATGGTTCGCCAGGCTGCGCTCGAGCTCATGAACGAGCAGCAGCTCGAGCAATTCACGAAGGAACTGGAGATCGACTTCGCGATCTCGGAGGCCGGGCTCGGCCGGTTCCGCATCAACGTGTTCCACCAGCGCGGCAACGTCGCGATGGTGCTGCGGTTCATCACGCCGGAATTGCCGACGCTCGAAGCGCTCGGCATGCCCGACATCCTGAAAGACATGATCATGCTGCGGCGCGGCTTGATCCTGATGGTCGGAGCGAGCGGCTCGGGCAAGTCGACGACGCTGGCCGCGATGATCGATTACCGCAACAAGAACTCGGCGTCCCACATCGTGACGATCGAGGACCCGATCGAGTTCTTGCACAGCAATCAGAAGTCCATCGTCAACCAGCGCGAGGTCGGTCTCGACACGATGTCGTATCACCGTGCTCTGCGCAGCGCGATGCGCGAGGCGCCGGACGTCATCCTCATCGGCGAGGTTCGCGACCGCGAGACGATGCAGGCTGCCATCGACCTCGCCGGCACGGGCCACCTTGCGATCGCGACGCTCCACGCGAACAACTCGCCGGAAACCCTCGACCGCATCATCAACATGTATCCGAACGATCAGCACAAGCAGGTGCTGATGGACCTCGCGCAGTACGTGCGCGTGATCGTCTCGCAGCGGCTCGTGCGCTCGAAGGAAGGCAAGCGGGTGGCGGCTGTCGAGGTGATGTTGAACACGCCGCACATCTCGGAGCTGATATTGAAGGGCGACATCAGCAACGTGAAGGAAGCGTTCAAGGACACGAAAGAGCCCGGCATGCAGAGCTTCGATCAAGCCTTGTTCGACCTCTACCGCAAAGGCGCGATCGGCATGGACGAGGCGCTCTCGAACGCCGATTCCCGCTCCAACCTCGAAGCCAAGATCAACTTCAGCTGACGGCATCGCCGGCGTCGCGGTGAGGGTAGGCCCTGCGCGGGGTGCCTTCCGGCGGCGCGCGACTTCGTCGGTTTCGGGCGGCACGTGCTTCCGAAAAGTAAATCGCTCGAAGTGTCAGGTAGCTGACAGACGGCTCTCCCGCATCGGCGGATAGTTCCAGTCGGGGATCTGGAATCCGTATCGCATCAGGTTCGGGGAGGGCTCATGCGCTGCGCTCGATTGCGGTCAATCCGTCTTTTTGTGGTTTCGCTTGCCGGCGCTTCATTGATTGCCGCCGCCGGTGCTCAGGGTGTCTCGAGATTCGATGGCCTGGACGCGGATCGGAGCGGTGAGCTCTCGCGCGGGGAATTCAGTCAACTCCCCGGGTTCGCGGGAAGCCCGGAGCTCTTTGTCGATCTCGATACGGACCACGATCGCGCGCTATCGCGTGCGGAGTGGATCGCAGGCTCGCCAGACGATCGGGGGATTCCACTCGGCTTTCATGCTGTGGCGCGCCAAGGTGCGGCCGCTGGCGAGCGAGCCGGCTCGCCTCCCGCATCGACTCGGCACGGACCCAACGTCCCGCCAACACCCTCCGGAGACCACCCCAGGAACGAGCCGCCGCCACCGCTCGAAAACGAGCGTCTCTCGCGAACTGCCGAAACAAAACGAGGGATGACCGCCACGGCGCCGCGGCCACCCTCGAATCCCATTCCACCAGGGGCAAGGCCGCGTCTCGCGCCTCGCCTCCTGGCCCCGATGTTTTCGCGACGCTCGTAGATGGGGCGCGGGCCGCGCGTGCCTTCGAAGCTTTGCATCGCAGCGCTGCGCGTGTGCCATCGATGAGAGCGTCGAAGCTTCCATGGCCCGCTTTCGCGCGGGGCCACACCGGCTCAGCACGAGACATTGCATCGGACCCGCTGCTCCGGCGCGACGGCCGTATTCACGGCGGCGACAGCGAGCGCGCCACCTCTTGCGACGCGGTTTGTGCGTACAGAGGCCCTCCCGAGACCGTCGGCGCACAGGGACGTGCGCCGACGAGCCCCACCGGTTGACTTCCGGTGCCCTCGATGCAGAAACCGTGACCACGACGGCGACAACAGGCGAGACCTACACGACGAGCACCGACTTCACGCTGTTGAATACCGGTTCATGCCTCGGTTTGCCCGACCAGGTCAGCGTGACACGGTCGGGGTACAATATGACCGCGCAGACGCGCTCTGTCGACAACGCCTTCGATTCCGCCTGTCGACTGCAATACACGACCGACACCTCCGAGACGGACGCTGCGAAGCAGCTTAAAGAGAGCGTCACCTACGACGGTTTCGGCAACGTCAAAACGATCACGCTCAACAGTGCCAATGGAGGCGCGAGCAACGAACGCAAGACCGAGTTCTTCTACGACACACCCGGGCACCTCGGCCATTTGCCGAGCTCGATCAAGAGATACATCACAGGCGAGTCAGTGCACACCGAGTCGTTTACCCACGACTACAACCTGGTTCTTCCTCTTACGCATACCGCCTATGGGAGCGTGACGTCGGTCGTCTACGATGACCTCGGCCGGCCGACGCAGCTCAATCGGCCCGACGGCACCTATAGCCAGTTTCTGCGCGACACGCAGATGATCGGCTACTTCGAGAACAGCGTGCCGTATGAAGGCGTTCTCGATTCCGACAATGGCATCGTGTGGAACTACTTTGACAGTTACGGACGGATCGTCGGCACGCAGCCACGGCAGGTGAAGGACTGGAACTTCATCGCCGCCAAGCGCTGGTTTTACGATGAGCGCGGCAACTTGAGCTCCGAGACGCAGCCGTTCTTGTGGGGCGGGCCCGAATACTCGATCGTCTATCAGCATGACATGCTGGGCCGCGTGACCGAGGAGAATCGACCCATTAGCGAGGCGCAGCCCTCGGGCGCAATCACGACGTTCAGCTATGCCGGACTGACGACGACGGTCACGGCGCCCGGCAATCCGTTCAACCAAACGACGGTCACTCTCCGCGATGCGATCGGCCGAATCGTGCGCGTAACCGACAGCATGAGCGGACAGACGAACTACAAATACAACGCCTTCGATCAGCTCACGGAGAGCAAGGATCCTGCCAATCACACGACGACGATCGCGTACAACAATCGCGGCGATAAGATTTCGCTAACCGATCCCGACATGGGTGCCTGGACCTATCCGGAGTACACGGTCTTCGGCGAGCTGCGGAAGCAAGTGGACGCGAAGAACCAAACGGTTCTCTTCCAGTACGACCAACTCGGGCGTCTCGACTGGCGCACAGAGCCCGAGTTTCCGAACGGTCCCGGTGCCGACGATGACGGCAAGACCGATTTCACGTACTACACGGCCGCCGACAATCGGTTCGGACTACCGAAAGACGAGATCTTCCCCGGAGGCACATTCCAGCGGACCTACGATTACGACACCTTGCGGAGGCTCAAGAAGGAAACCACGACGATCGACGGCACGGCACGCGCCACGGACTTCGAGTACCACAGCTCGGGCACCGGGAAGGGGAAAATCCAGTTCATCACCTACCCGACCAGCACCAGCAGCGTCAGAGTCAAACTCGAGCACGAATACGACGGCGTCGGGGCCCTCTGGAAGGTGAAGGACGCTACGGCCGGCACGCCGTTCTACGGCCACGTGTTCTATCAATTGAACACGGCCGATGCGCTGCTACGGGAAACCAGCGCGACGTTAGGCAATGGCGCGATCCCGACGGCCCACGTCTATGACCGGGCCAACCTTGCGGTCAAGAGCATTCAAACCGGCGCCAGCAACGCCGTGCAAAACCTCGCCTACGACTGGTACCCGAACGGCAACCTGGAGGAGCGCAACGATCTTTTGGTCGGCAAGGTCGACACCTTCACCTACGATGCTTTGGGCCGGCTCGACACGCAGGCCCTCAACGGCGGACAGGTCCTGAACCTCGACTACACGCCGGGCGGCGACGGCAACATCGCGTTCAAGACCGGCGTTGGGACCTACGCCACCTACGGCAGCGGTTCCGTCCGGCCGCACGCCGTGACGAGCATCACCGGCCTGCAGTCAAACACCTACGTGTATGACGCCAACGGCAATATGACGAACCGGGACGGCGACACCATCACGTGGTTCTCGCACAACCGGCCGAAGAAGATCAACTACGGCTCGAGCTCTTCGGAGTTTTGGTACGGCTCGGATCGCGGCCGCTACAAGCATGTCGCGATCAGCGGCGGCACCACGGTCACGACGCGCTATTTTGGTCCGCAGTTCGAGGTCGAGACGCGAGGCTCCCTCACGATCTACCGGCACTACGTGTTCGCGGGCGGGCAAGCGGTCGCGCAGTACGAACGCCGATCGAGCGGTTCGCCCCTGAACGACATTCAGTACCTGCACCGCGATCAACAGGCCAACGTCGTGGCGACGACGAACGCTGCCGGAACGGTGCGGCAGCGCTGGGAGTACGACGCGTTCGGTTGGCGGTCGCGCTACGCAGGCAGCGGCGCCGACGACACGGAGCGCGGCTACACCGGCCACGAGCACCTCGACGCTGTCGAGCTCACGCACATGAACGGGCGAGTTCAAGATCCGGAGCTTGGCAGATTCATCAGCGCCGATCCGTTCGTGCAGGCGCCGTATCACTCCCAGTCGCTGAATCGCTACTCGTATGTCTGGAACAACCCGATGACGCTGGTTGATCCCAGTGGCTTTTGCGCGGAAGACGAGGGAGCGTGCGACCGATGGCGGTGCCTGCTGGGATGGTGGTGCGACGGTGTTGACCTAGTCGAAGTCCCGATCGACGTGGGAGGGCTCACGTTCGCCCCAAGGGAAGAATCGATGTGGGCTACGGCCGCCGTTAGCGCTGCCACCGGCATTCCTGCCGCACTAATCCCCTCGTTCCGGGAGATGTTCTGGCAGGCGCGCCATGCGGACATTTTTCCCGTGTCTCGAGTGATCGAGCTCAACGATGGCCTTACAGCTCCCTTCGTCGAATTAGTGACAGGGGAACGCGCGGGTTTTCTGTCGGGTTCTGGTGTGAGCCAAGAAGCGACGAACACCGCAAACACCGCGCTTTTCTTGATGGGACCCTTAGGTGGGTGGGAGGCCGGTGCCGCAAGGGGAACGACGCAGGTGCTGAAAGGCCCGATCGCCGACGCGGTGGCGAAGAACTTGCCTCAGCAGCTCGCGCTCGGCGCTGCGCGCCAAGGCCAAGGTACCGTCATCATCCGCAACCTAGCAGATGCCCCTCGACTGGCAGCCAATTATGGGCCCGGTGAGTGGGTCAAGATGCAATACGTCCTGCGCGGCAACGAGAGCAACGTGACGGTACACTACTTCCGAAATCTCACAACGAAGATGGACGTGGAGTTCAAGTTCCCATGATCGTCCGTTGCACTACTAAGACGGGTGACGTCCTCCCCGCATTTGCCTACGACAGCAAACGAGGCGTGACTGCCGACACCGAGTTCGCCGTAACGCCGGGGCGCACTTATTTCGTATTCGGCGTAACGCTTCTCCTCGGCATCGCTTGGTACTATGTCCTCGACGACGATGACCACGACTGGCCGACTTGGATTCCTGCCCCCTTGTTCGACGTAGTCGATGGAGCGATCCCGGCCAGCTGGATCGTCGGGTACTTCCGCTTTTCGCGCGATGACCAATACCCACTGCTCTCGTTCCCAGAGTGGGCTTCCGATCACAGCTTCTACGAGCGCCTGGTTGAAGGCGAGCCGGAGGCGGTTCGCGCTTTTTCTATACGACGCGCTGAGGTTGAGAGGCGTCACTCCTGAGGCGAGTCATGCCGCAAGGGGTGGCAGTGAACTGAGCCGCGTCGGCCGTTGGATGAGCAAGGCCGAATTCGACACGATGTTACGGGTAGACGTGGCGAGCGTCGAAGACGGGGCCATCCACGCAGACGCGCTTCATGGCGGGGCCGTCGGGCGTCTGCAGCAGGACCGTGCAGCCCGCGCAGCCGCCGATGCCGCACGCCATGTATTCCTCGAGCGCGACCTGGCACGGCAAGTCGAATTCGCGCGCGAGCTTCGCGACGGCTTTCAGCATCGGCGTCGGGCCGCACGCGAATACCTGAGTCTCGCTGCGCTCCTGGTCGGTCATCGCTCGCAACGCGTCGCGCGCGAGATCCGTGATGTAGCCGCGATGAGCGCCCGCGATTCCGGCGTTGCTCGCGAGCCGCGACGGCACGCCCCATTGCTCGAGCAGCGCGACCGCATGCGTGGCCGCCTTCGCGACCCCGGGAACGTCGAGCCGCGACTCGGCGAGCTCGAACGGGAACGGCACTTCGGATCCCATCAGCACGAGCGGCCGCAGTTTCGCGTCCGCGCGTACTCGGTCGGCCAAGAAGATCATCGGCGGGATGCCGACGCCGCCGCCGAGCGCGAGCAAGCGCGGCCGCGCCGGATCGACCGTGAAGCCGTGGCCAATCGGCGCGAGCATGCTTAGTGTCTCGCCCGGTTGGCGCGTGGCGAGCATGTCGAGGCCGTGACCCTTCGGCTTGTACAGGAACTCGAGCCAGCCTTCGGCCGCGCTCGCGCGCATGATCGACAGCGGCCGGCGCATCGGCACCGAGGGGTCGCACGCGATGTGCGCGAACGTCCCGGGCGCAGCCTTGCGCGCCGCGCGCGGCGCTTGAACGCGCAGCACGAACTGCTGTCCCGGCCAGGCGCGCTGCGCGAGGATCCGCGCGTCCTCGAGGAACACGCTGCCGCGATTCCGCTCGTAACTCACTGCCTTTCTCTCACTGCTGGCTCATCCATTGTTCCGCGATCAGGCACGCCGCGACGCGGTCGACGCCGCCCTTGCCGACGCGGCGGCGAAGATACCCGGATCGGCGGTTCTCCGCGAGCTCCGACTCCGCGGCGGCCGAGGTCAGCGTCTCGTCGACGGTCGCGACGGGCAGCCCGTAACGCTCGGTCAGTGCCGCGGCGAAAGCGCGCGCGCGCCGCGCGACGTCTTCCACACCGGCACCTTCGGGAACGCCGACGACGAGCTGCGCGGGGCGCCAATCGTCGATGATGCGGTCGAGGTCTTGCCAGAGCGGCTCGCGCTGCGTGCGCAACGTCGTCAGCGGCGACGCCGTGCGCGTCGCGCGGTTCGCGGTCGCGATTCCTATACGACGAAGCCCAAAGTCGAACGCGACGAGGATTTGGCCGTCGCGGTCGCTAATACCCGCCACGCGGCCGTCCTTGGGCGCTAGGCATGACCCGCATACTGCGTGATGCGCCGGATGTCGACGCCGGGCAGCCCGAGCGCCGCCGTCCAGCGCTGCTCGATCGGCGTGTCGAAGATGATGGACGGGTTCGCGGGAACGGTGAGCCAGGTGTTGCTGCCGAGCTCTGCCTCGAGCTGGCCTCGGCCCCAGCCGGCATACCCGAGCGCGATGAGGATGGGATCCGGCCCGCAACCCAAGCCGATGGCCGCGAGAACATCGGGCGAGGACGTCAGCTTGATCTCCGGGCCCACGGCGAGCGTCGCCTCGAACGGTTTGTCCGAACGGTGGAGGACGAAGCCGCGCTGCGGTTCGACGGGGCCGCCGTGCATGACGGGCCGCTCCGCGACGCTACGGTCTTTGAGATCGATGGCCAACTGACTGAGCATCTCGCCGAGCGACAGGTCGCTCGGCCGAGTGATCACGATGCCGAACGCGCCCTCGGCATCGTGCTTACAGATATAGGTGACGGTCTCGTTGAAGTTGGGATCCGCCATCGCGGGCATCGCAATCAAGAAGTGATCTTGCAGCGACTGCATCGGCGCAGCAGCTCCGTGTCGAGGCGATGCGCTATCGTAGCATCGACGCGACGCTCAGCGCCCGCCATCGGCCCCGGCGGCGAAGTCCCATTCGTAGGCAAACCGCAGCACGTCGTAGTCTTCGCGGATGCTCGGCGGTAGCGGAGCGAACGGCGCGGCGAGGCGCAAGATCTTCAGCGCGGCCTGGTCGAGGGCTTTGTCGCCCGACGAGCGCCGCACGACGATGTCGTCGAGTCGGCCGTCCGCAGCGATCACGACCTCGAGCGTCGGGCGCCCGGCGTCGATGTTGCCCGAGGAGCTCCGTGCGGATAGTTTGCGGTGCCGATGCGCTCGACGCGGCGTCGCCAGCCGTCCAAGTACTCCGCGAGCCCCGATTGGCGCGTGCTCGGCGTCGCGATCAACGTGCGCGCGTCGTCGCTGCCGTCCGGCAGCTCCGCGCGCATCGCCAGCTCCATCGCCGTCGTCTGCGGTGCGGATTGTTGTATCAGCGCAGCGGCGCGTTGTCGCTCGAGCGCCGGCTCGTCGGTCGGTTGCGGCAGCGCGGGCACGAGCTCGCCGCCGCTGCCGCGGCTCACGAGCTGCTCGGCGCTCGGCGTCTCGTCGCGCGGCGTGCCGTCGGCGGCGTCCGCGCCCAAGGGGTCGCCGACCTGCGTCGCCGGCTGGTCGGCGGACAAGGCGCTCGTCGGCCGCAAGCCGCGGGCCGCTTCGCCGCGCCCGAGCTGATCGCGATTGGCGATGAACTCCGCCGTGTCGGCCGCGAGCTCGTCGCGCTCGGTGTCGAGCACGAGCGTGACGTTCAGGGACGGGATCGCGGTGCCATCGCCGGCCGGCGCGGCCGTGAATGTCACGCCGAGGATGACGACGCCATGGACGAGCGCGGCGAGGAAGAGCGTCGACCCGATGCGTTCATCGCTCATGAGCGGATACAACGATAGCGTTACGCGCCTTTGGCCGCCAGCTTGCGCTCGATTGCGTCGATCAGCTTAGCAGCGATGTCGATGTTGAACTGGCGATCGAGTTCACGGATTCCCGTGGGAGAAGTCACGTTGATCTCGGTCAAGTAGTCGCCGATGACATCGAGGCCCGCGAACAGCACGCCCTTCGCCGCCAGTGTCGGCCCGACCTGCGCGCAGAGCCAACGGTCGCGCTCGGTCAACGGCCGTCCTTCGCCCCGGGCTCCCATGACGAGGTTGCCGCGGCTTTCGCCGGGCGCCGGTATCCGCGCCAGCGCATAGTCGATCGGCACGCCGTCGATCAAGAGGATGCGTTTGTCACCATTGACGATCTCCGGGATGTAGCGCTGCGCGAGCGTGAATCGTGCGCCGTGGTCCGTGAGGGTCTCGATGATCACGTTGGTGTTGAGATCCCCCGCGGTCACGACGAAGATCGAGCGGCCGCCCATTCCATCGAACGGCTTCAGCACGATCTTGTCATGCTTCTCGAGGAACTCGAGCAACGCCGCTCGCGAGCGCGTGACGAGGGTCGGCGGCGTGCACTGAGGGAACCAAGACGTATACGCCTTCTCGTTGATGTCGCGTAGGCTCGCGGGCTTGTTGGCGACCAGCAAGCCGCGGTTCTCCGCGAGCTCGAGGATATAGGTCGTGTAGATGTACTCCATGTCGAAGGGCGGGTCCTTGCGCATCAGCAGCGCGTCGAGAGTCTCGAGCCCGCCACTCCACGGGACCCCGACCTCGAACCAGCGCTCGCTGTCGTCGCGCACTTTGAGGCGTGCGCCGTGCCCTAGCGGCGCGCCGTCGCGAACCTCGAGATCCTGTTGGCGTAGATAGACGATGTCCCAGCCTCGCCGCTGGGCGGCCAGCAGCATGGCGAGGGTCGAGTCCTTCTTGGGCTTGATCGACCCGATCGGGTCCATGACGACGCCAAGCAACCGCCGGGATTGGCTCATTCAGCATTCCTCGCTTTTTGCGTGCGGGTTCGCAGTTTCGCGAAAAAGCGCAACGCTACCATAACGGGATTCTGTCGCACTTCTCGTCGGCTCGAGCGTGCTTGCACGCGGCTTTCGACCCCAGGAAATTCGCGTGCGGCAGTCGATGGAAGGCCTGGCGCCGATATGTTAAAAGGCGCGTTGAGTCCTAGGTGCCCGTGCGCAGCTCCGGCTCGGGAACGGCGAGCAGCCTGCGGGAGGAAGCTAAGTGTCTGGCAGCAGTGCAGTGAACCCCAAGAACGGCTTGCAAGGGCTCAAGATCCTAGTCATCGACGACAGCAAAACGATCCGGAGAACCGCCGAAACGCTGCTTGCGAAGGAAGGTTGCGAGGTATTCACGGCCGTTGACGGGTTCGACGCGCTTTCGAAGATCGCCGACCACCGGCCCGACATCATCTTCGTCGACATCATGATGCCGCGCCTCGACGGCTATCAGACCTGCTCGCTGATCAAGCACAACAAGGTATTCAAGGACACGCCCGTCATCATGCTGTCGAGTAAGGACGGGTTGTTCGACCGAGCTCGGGGCCGTCTCGTCGGCTCGGAGCAGTATTTGACGAAACCGTTCACGAAGGACGAGCTCCTCGGCGCCATCCACAGCCACGTCGGCAAGTAACGGGACCGTTTATGGCTCTGATCATGATCGTCGACGACTCGCCCACCGAGGTGCACGTCTTGAAGACGGCGCTCGAGAAGCACGGTTTCGACACCGTTTCGGCTGCGGACGGCTCCGAGTGCTTGAGCCTCGCGCGCGAGGTGCGGCCCGACCTGATCTTCATGGACGTCGTGATGCCGCGTATCAACGGCTACCAAGCCACGCGCACGCTGACCCGCGATCCGCAAACCAAGTCGATCCCCGTCGTCATGATCACGACGAAGGATCAGGAGACCGACCGAATCTGGGGCATGCGTCAAGGCGCCGTCGACTATCTCGTCAAGCCCGTCTCGGAAGCCGTGCTCGTCGCCAAAGCGCAGGAAGTGCTGGACCGGGGGTCGAGCGCTTGAGCCTGCAAGCGTTGGCAGAGCAACCGTTCGAGCTGCTCGTGGAGCTCGAGCGCCGGGCGCGCGCCGCCATCGCCGCGCGCGACGGCACGCCGGCAGCGTCCGATGAGTGGGTCGGGATCGGCTTTCGACTCGGCGCCGAGCGGTTCGTGACGAGCCGCGGCGACGTCCGCGAGGTGTTGCCTATCCCGGAGCAGGTCACGAGAGTGCCGGGCGCCAAGCCGTGGCTGCGCGGCATTGCGAACCTGCGCGGCCAGCTATTGACCGTCGTCGATCTGAAGTCGTTCTTGGGCGCCGGCGCGCCGGCGGCCGACCGGCAGGCCCGCGTGCTCGTCGTTGCGAGCCGCGAGGTCCCGACAGGGCTCATCGTCGACGAGGTCGTCGGTTTCCGGCGGTTCGCCTCGGCCGACTATCGGAACGAGGCCGGCCCAAGCGTCATTCGGTGCGAGCACTACCTCGAAGGTAGCTATCGCCGCGGTTCCGAGCAGTGGCCGCGGTTCAGCCTGCTCAAATTGCTCGAGGATCCGCTGTTTCTCACGGCGGGCGAAACGGTGAGGCCATGACGAAGTCGAGCCCGTGGCCGAAGATGCTGCCGGTGCTCGGGATCGCGCTCGCGATCGCGTTGCTCGGTGCGGCCGGTTCGGTTTGGTGGAGCGGCAGCGGCACTACGACGGTCAACGACGGCGGGCTCGGCGAGCTCATCGCCGTGACGCAAGCCGCTCGCGCCGAGTCGAACGCGGCCGTGCAGGGCGATACGGCGGCGTTCGACGCGCTCGAGGCCGACCGCGCGACGATCACGAGGCTCCGCAACGCCGTGGCGGCCAACGAAGCGGCGAGCGCCGACGCCCGCCAGTTGGCCGGCGATGCGGCGCTGTGGCAGCGCATCGAGCGCAACCTCGACACCGTTCTCGAGTCGCGCCAGGGCTTGGCAGAGCTCGAGAAAGCGCGCACCGAGGTGCTCGCGCTCGCGCCGCTGTTGCTCGCGGCCGCCAGCAATGTCGCAAGCGCCTTGCCGCCCGCCGATCTAGCGGCCGACCAAATCTATCTGTGGCGCTTCGAGCTCGCGGTCGCATCGGTGCAGCAGCACGCGCGCGGGCTCGGCCCGACGGCCGACGTCGGCGATACCGTCCGGCGGCTCCAGGACGCGGAGCAGTATCTCAGCCAGTTCGTCCGGGGCCTGAGCGGCGAGGACGGCACGCTGGGTGTCGTTCCCGTCACCGCCGGGGCGGGGCAAGCGGATATCAAGCCGATTTCCAATCTATACGAGCGAACCCGGCAAGCGGTCGCCGCGATCTCCTCGGGCGCCGAGACGCTGACGGCGGCGCTGTCCTCGATCCGCGCGTTCGACGCCGCGGCGGCCGAGGTCTTGACGCGCTACCGCGATACCGACGTCTCGATCGCGGCCGTCGCCGGCGACGGCGTCACGACGCGGTTACCGCTGCTGCTCGTGTTCGCCGCGCTCGCGATCGCGGCCTTGATGATGTTCGTCTACTACCGCGGGCGCGACTTCCGCCGCGCATCCGAGCAGCAGGCTGGGCAGAACGAGCGTAACCAGCAGGCCATTCTGCGCTTGCTCGACGAGCTGTCGAGCCTTGCCGAC
The DNA here is from genome assembly GCA_963714705.1 of uncultured Gammaproteobacteria bacterium. Lineage (GTDB taxonomy): Bacteria > Pseudomonadota > Gammaproteobacteria > Steroidobacterales > Rariloculaceae > FEN-1219. The sequence goes on along the minus strand of CAVQPJ010000005.1, from coordinate 722,591 downwards.
GGCGATCTGACGGTGCAGGCCACCGTCACAGAGGACATCACGGGCGCGATTGCGGATTCCATCAACTACGCGATCGACGCGCTGCGCGAGCTCGTCACGACGATCAACGACTCCTCGATTCTCGTCGACGCGGCCTCGAAGCAGACGGAAGGCACGTCGCGGCATCTCGTTCGCTCGGCCGAGATGCAAGCGAAGCAAGCCGCCGCCGCCTCCGAATCGATGGCCCGAATGGCCATCTCCATCGAGGAGGTCTCGGGCAACGCCGAGCGCTGCTCTGACGTCGCGCGCCACGCCGTCGAGATCTCGCACAAAGGCGGCGAGGCCGTGCGGCGCACGATCGCCGGCATGAACACGATCCGCGAGACCATTCAGGACACGAGCAAGCGCATCAAACGGCTCGGCGAAAGCTCGCAGGAGATCGGCAACATCGTCGAGCTCATCGAGGAAATCGCCGAGCAGACGAACATCCTCGCACTCAACGCGTCGATCGAGGCCTCGCGCGCCGGCGAGGCGAGCCGCGGATTCGCCGTCGTCGCCGACGAGGTCCAGAAGCTCGCGGAGCGCTCCGCGGGCGCGACCAAGAAGATCGAGGTGCTCGTGAGCACCATCCAATCGGACACGAACGAGGCCGTGATGTCGATGGAGCGCAGCACGACCGACGTCGTCGGTGGCGCGCTGCTCGCCGAGAACGCCGGTGCCGCGCTCGAGGAGATCGAGCAGGTCTCGCACCAGATCGCGAGTCTCGTCCAGAACATCTCGGGCTCCTCGAAGGAGCAGACGAGCGTCGCCGGCGCCATCACGAAGAACATGCACGTCTTGCGCGAGATCAGCACGAAGACGACCGAGTCGACCGCGGCGACGTCGAGCGCCATCAGCAAGCTCTCGGAGCTCGCCTCGCAGCTGCGCCGCAGCGTTGCCGGCTTCACGCTGCCGGATCAGGGCGGCGGCACCGGCGTGCTGAATGCCGCGCGCGTGGCCGCGAGCCTCGAGCGCAGCGACCAGCTGCCCATGCCGCCGGCCGCGCCCGCGCCCGCGTCCACGCCTCCGAAAAGCGTCGAACGCCGCCGCCTGTCCGGTTAGCCGAGCGGTATGGCGACTCACGCGATCAACGATCTGGCGACGCATGCCTTCGAGCTCGTCAACAAGGAGCTCGCGAGCACGCTCGACGCCGCGCGCGCCCAGCTCGAGGACTACGTGGACGGCCGCGCCGGGGCAGACGCCTTGTTGCGGACGGCCGAGCATCTGCATGCCGCGCGCGGGGCGCTGAAGATCGTCGAGATTCACGGCGCGGCCCTGCTCGCAGAGGAAATGGAGCAGACCTGCCGCCGGCTTGCCGAGGCGAAGGACGAGCAGAAGTCCGAGCAAGGCATCGAAGCGCTGACGCGGGCGATGGTGCAGTTGCCCGCGTATCTCGAGCGGGTGCTCGGCGGCGGGAAGGACGTGGCGCTGGCGCTGCTGCCGTTGCTGAACGACTTGCGTCAGGCACGGGACAAACCTTCGCTGTCCGAGGGCACGCTCGTACTGCTGAACTCCGGTCCGTTCGAGCGGCACCTTGCGCCGGGGTCGGCGGGTACCGGCGGCGCGGACATCGCCCGCGGCTTCGAGAAGGTCGCGCAGCGTTTGCGGCCGGCCTTCCAGACGGCGTTGCTCGGTTGGATCAAGAACGCCGAGCCGGCGCGTTCTCTCGACGAGCTGCTGCGCGTCTGCACGAACCTCGAGCGCGCGGCTGCCAGCGAGCAAGTCAAGCAGCTTTGGACCGTCATGCTGGGCGTGCTGACGGCGATCCGCGGCGGCGGCCTCGAGGCCAGCGTCACGCTGAAGCGCCTGATCGGCCAGGTCGATCGGCAATTGAAACGGCTCATCGACGGCGGCGAGTCGGCGCTCGTCAGCGCGCCGCCCGTCGACCTCATCAATAGTCTCCTTTATTACGTCGCGAGGGCGAGCTCGCAGGACCCGCGTATCGAGGCGCTGCGTACGCAGTACAACTTGGGCGAGGTCCTGCCGGGGCAGGTACAGATCGAGCAGGCGCGCGAAGGGCTCGCCGGCCCCAGCGTCAAGCTCATGCGCACGGTCGCGCAGGCGATCAAAGAGGATCTCGGCACCGTCAAGGATGCGCTCGACATCTTCGTGCGCACCGGCATGAACGGCGCCGACCAGTTGAGCCCGCAGCTCGACATGCTGAAGAAGATCGGCGACACGCTCGGCGTGCTTGGGCTCGACAAAGCGCGCGGCCAGATCCAGCGCGAGACACAGGATCTCGCCGCCATCGTTACCAACGGCAAGGCCGCCCGAGCGGACCGTCCTCGAGAAGATCGCCGCGACCTTGCTCGACGTCGAGGACACGCTCGATCGCGAGCTCGTGCGGGCCGTCATGCCCGGCGATGAAGCCGAGCCATCGGGCGCCGGCGGCGCCTTGGACACGCAACAACGGAAAGTCACGCAAGCCGTCATGGGCGAGTGCACCGTGAATCTCGCCGGGTGAAGGAAGCCGTCATCCAGCTCGTCGAGAATCCCGCCGACACGCGGCCGCTCGAGCAGGCGAAGCCGCAACTACGCGGCATCACGGCCGGGCTTGTTGATGCTCGACAAGACGAAGGCCGTGACGGTCGTCGAGCGAATCGGCGGCCGTGATCGGCTCGCGGCTCGCCGTCGGCACGAAGCTCAAGCCCGAGTACCTCGAACGGCTCGCCGACGCGATCGTCAGCGTCGAGTACTACATGGAGACGGTCAGCGCCGGCCGTAGCCGATCCTTGGTACATGCTCGACAACGCGGACCGCTGCCTCGATCTCTTGAAACCCTGCCCGTGGCGAAGCCGGCGGCGGCCGTGCCTGGGGGGCCGCAGGCGGCCGCGCCGCGCCCGCCGCCCGCGAAGCCGAAGGCCGCTGCACCGCCGCCGAGCGTGATGCAGGTCGAGGAGGGCCGCTCGGATCCCGAGCTCGTCGAGGTGTTCATCGAAGAGGCCAAGGAAGAGATCGCGAGCATCCAGCGCAACCTTCCCGTGTGGGCCGCCGATCGAACGAACTCCGAAGCACTGATCATCGACGCGCCGCTCGTTCCACACGCTGAAGGGCAGCGGCCGCATGGTCGGCGCGCAGCTCATCGGCGAGTTCGCGTGGAGCATCGAGAGTCTGCTGAACAGATCATCAATCAAACGCTCGAGCCGACGCCGAGCATGATCGCGTTCGTCACGGAAGCGAGCGCGGCGCTGCCGCAGCTGCTCGAGCAGCTCGAGATCGGCCGGCCGCCGAAGCTCGACGTGCAGCTATTGATGAAGCAAGCGGAGGCGTTCGCCGAGGGCGATCCCGATGCCGCGAACATCACGGGCCTCTCGCTGCGCGTCCCGGCGCTGCCGGCGGCGGCGCCGACGCCCGAGCCCGGCATGGATCCCGTGCTCGCGGACATCTTCGTCAAGGAGATGCGTGGCCACCTCGGCGTGATTCGGCAGTTCCTCAGCACGGTGAAGCCCGGCACGGGGCTGCATTCCGTCGAAGAGCCGCTCTATCGGGCGTGCCATACGCTGCTCGGTAGCGCTCGCATGGCCGGGTACGAGCCCGCGATGAAGCTCGCGGCGCCGCTCGCCGGGGAGTTGCGCCATTACTTCGAGTCGGGCGTAGGCATAGCGGACGCCGCCGTCGACGCCCTGCGTCGCGCAGCCGTCGAGATCGAGCGGATGGCGGACGCCCTGACCGCGGCGCGCCCCTTCGAGCCCGACGCCGGTGTGCTGAAGTCGCTCGATGTGCTCGCGTTTCGAGAGCCGCCGTCCGGCGCTGCGGCGGCGCCGCGCGGAGGCAGCGCCGCCCGCAGCAGAGGTGGAACGGGGTCCGGCTGCCGCGCAAGCGAGCGCATTCGATCCCGAGATCGCCGCGATCTTCGCCGAGGAAGCGGCCGAGATCCTCGACAACTCCCAGGCCGCGCTGCAAGACGTGCGGCAGCGCCAAGATCACCCCGCCGTCGGGATGCTGCAGCGCTTCTTGCACACGCTGAAGGGCGGTGCGCGCATGGCCGGCGTCTTGTCGATGGGCGACTTGAGCCACGCCGTCGAGACGTTGCTGTCGCGCATCGCGCAGAGTCGCGACCAGGCGACGCCGGCGGCGCTCGATCTCGTGCAACGCGGGCTCGACGATCTGCAGCAGATGCGCGACGCCATCGACGCCGGGCGCGCGCCGAGTGCCACGCCCGGGCTCATCGGGCAGCTGGAAGGCTTCGACGCCGGCCGCGGCGAAGCGGCGGCGGCCGCGCCGGCCGGTCAACGCGGCCCCGCGGCGACTGCGAGCCCGCTGGCGGCCGAGTCGCGCAGGGTCGAAGCGCCCGTGCCGCCGCGCGTGGAACCCGTGGCGACCGTCGATCTGACGGAAGCGGATCTCGCTGAGCTCGCCAAGCTCGATGAGATCGAGCTCGGACCCCCGTCGGCACTCGCAGTCGAACCGCTCGAGGAGCCGACGATCGAGGAGGAAGCTCTCGACATCGACGAAGCGGGCGTGAGCCGAGGAAGCGACGATCGTCGAGCAGGACGTGGACGTCGTCGTTGCGGCCGGCAAGCGAAACGCCGCCTCCAGCACCGCCGCCGCCCGCGGCTGCGTCCGCCGAGCCGCGCGCCGAGCGCGCGGAGACGGCGCGCGTCGATGCGGGATTGCTCGACGTGCTCTTGAACGGCGCGGGCGAGATCAACATCTTCCAGTCGCGGCTGAGCCAGCAGCTCCACTCGATCGAGTTCCACTTGGGCGAGCTCGGCGGCACCGTGTCGCGCCTGCGCGAGCAGCTGCGCAAGCTCGAGGCCGAGACCGAAGCGCAGATCCTGCACCGCCACCAGGACGACGCCGACGTCGAGAGCGGCTTCGACCCGCTCGAGCTCGATCGCTATTCGACGATCCAGCAGCTGTCGCGCGCGCTCGCCGAATCGGCGAACGACGTCGCGAGCATCAACGAGCTGCTGCACGGCCTCACGAACGAAGCCGACACGCTGCTGACGCAGCAGGCGCGCGTGACCTCCGATTTGCAGACCGGTCTCATGCAGACGCGCATGGTGCCGTTCCAGCGCCACGTGCAGCGCCTGCAGCGCATCGTGCGCCAAGCGTGCGCGGACACGGGCAAGCAGGCGGAGCTCGTCGTCGACGGCGACGCCAACGAGATCGACCGCCAAGTGCTGGAGTCGATGCTGCCGCCGTTCGAGCATCTGCTGCGCAACTCGATCGCGCACGGCATCGAGAAGCCCGAGGTGCGCGCGCAAGCGCGGTAAGCCCGACGCCGGCCAAGTGCTGCTCAAGATTCGCCGCGAAGGCTCGGAGGTCATCGTCGAGGTCGGCGACGACGGCGGCGGGCTCGATCTCGCCGCGATTCGCCGCAAGGCCTACGAGAAGGGGCTGCTCGCGGAGAACCAGAAGATCACCGACGAGCAAGCCGTCGAGCTCATCCTCCAGCCGGGCTTCAGCACGGCCAGCGAGCTGACGCAGGCCGCGGGCCGCGGCGTCGGCATGGACGTCGTCGACAACGAGGTCAAGAAGCTCGGCGGCTCGATGCGCATCGAGACGCGGACCGGCGAGGGCACACGCTTCGTGATTCGCTTGCCGTACACGCTCGCGATCACGCACGCGCTCATCGTCAATGTCGGTGAGGAGACCTTCGCGTTGCCTTTGCCGACCGTCGAAGGCATCACGCGCCTCTCGCGCGACAAGATATTGAAGCACCTCACCGAGGACGAGCCGAAGCTCGACTACGGCGGCATCGTCTATCGGATCCAACACTTGGGAAGCCTCGTCGGCGCCGCGCCATCGGCGTTGCCGGACGACGAGAATGCCGTGTCGCTCGTGCTGATTCGTGCCGGCGACAGCTCGACGGCGCTGCTCATGGACTCGCTCGAAGGCAGCCGCGAGATCGTCGTCAAGACGCTGGGGCCGCACATCGCCAGCGTGCCCGGTGTGACGGGCGCGACGATCTTGGGCGACGGCCGCGTCATCATGATCTTGGACCCCGGCACGCTGGTCCGCGCCCACAGGCCCGTGCGAGGCGCTGCGCACCGCCGCGCAACCCGAGAGCTCGACGCAGCTCGCGGCGCTCGTCGTCGACGACTCGATCACGATGCGGCGCGTGACGCAGCGGCTGCTCGAGCGGCGCGGTGCGAAGGTTTACACGGCGCGCGATGGCCTCGATGCGATCACCGTGCTCCAGGAGCACACCGTCGACGTCATCCTGCTCGACATCGAGATGCCGCGCATGGACGGCTACCAATTCGCGACGCACGTGCGTAACGATCCGAAGCTTAAAGCATTGCCGATCATCATGATCACGTCACGCTCGGGCGAGAAGCATCGCGCGAAGGCGATCGAGATCGGCGTCAACGACTATCTGAGCAAGCCGTATCAGGAGAGCCAGCTCATCGCGGCAATTCAAGCGCTGGTCGGGCGGGATTTCTGACTGAGCGCCGAGCCGAAAGAGCTGTACAGCTTGCTGATCCCGCTGCAAAACGAGCGGTTGCTCGTGCCGCGGATGTGCGTCGCCGAAGTCATCGCGTTCGCCGAGGCTGCCCGCAGCCGCGACGACGCGGCGCCCGACTGGTACGTCGGCGCGATCGAGTGGAACAACCGCCGCCTGCCCGTTGTTTCGTTCGATGGGCAGCGTGGCGAGGATCGCAAGTCGAAGCGCACCCGGACACGTGTCGTCGTCTTTCACGCGATCACGCAGGAGCTGAAGGGCGGGTATTACGGGATTCTCACGCAAGGATTCCCGCAGCTCGTGCGCGTCAACGGCGACGTCTTGGGCTTCGACACCGAGCACCCGGTGCCGGCGGGGTTTCCGGCGCTGTGCCGCGCGCGAATGATTCACGAGTATCCGCTTGATTCCGGATCGTCGAGCGGCTCGAGACGGATGATTGCCGAGATGCCGCTGCTAGAGCGGGTGAGCGGCTAGCGTTGCAAATCTCCCCAACGCGCCTGTGCGATCGCGCAGACGGCGAGCGCCGCCGTCTCGGCGCGTAGGACGCGTGGGCCGAGCGTCACGCGGCGCGAACTGCGCGGCGTCGAGCCGCCGCCAATCCGTCGCGCCGAATCCGCCCTCGGGTCCTACGGCGACGATGAGCCCGCTCACCGGCGCAGCTCCCTCGAGGCTTCGCTCCGCGGACGGATCGAGCGCAAGCCGCTTCCTCGGCGCCGCGGGCAGCGCCTCGATCGCCTCGGCCAGCGGTGCCGCCAGCTCGATCCGAGGCGGGCGTATGCCGGCCGCATTGCTCGCAGGCGCTGCTGCGCGATCTTGCGCCAGTGATCGATGCGCCGCTCGCTGCGCTCGGTGTCGAGCTTGACGACGCTGAACTCCGTGTAGACGGGTACGAGCGTGCGCACGCCGAGCTCCGTGGCTTTCTGCACGATCAGATCCATCGCGTCGGATTTCGGCAGCGCCTGGATCAAGCGTCAGATCGAGCGACGACTCGGGCAGCGGGGCCCGCGCTGCCGCGAGCGTCAGCATCGCGCCGCGCCGTTGCAGCGAGTCGACGCTCGCATCGCGCTCCGTGCCATTGCCGTTGAACACGACGAGCCGATCGCCGGGCTTCAGCCGAAGCACGTGGCCGAGATAGTGCGCCTCGCCCTCGTCGAGCACGAGGCCGGTCGCCATCGAGCTCACGCTCGACATAGAGGCGCGGCGAACGGTGCGTAGTTGCCATGAACGTCGGGTTCGATGCAGGCGAGGCGCTGCGGGCTGCTATAGTCTCGCCCGCATGTCTGCGGCGCACTGTAGCAAGTTGCTCGGGACCCTAAGTGATCATCGATCAAGCGACAGGGTGGCTCGTGGGCGTGCGTCGAGTCCTGTCCCCGAACTTCGACGAGCGGCCCGTGGGCGCGGAGCTCGGTCTCATCGTCGTGCACGGTATCAGCTTGCCGCCCGGTGAGTTCGGCAACGGTTGGATCGACCGGTTTTTCTGCAACGACTTACCCGCCGATGGCACATCCCTATTTCGCGACGATCCACGAACGTCACGGTCTCGGCGCACGTGCTGATTGCGCGCGACGGTGCGCTGACGCAATACGTCCCGTTCGACCGACGCGCTTGGCACGCCGGCAAATCGCAGTATTGCGGGCGCTCCGCCTGCAACGATTTCTCGGTCGGGATCGAGCTCGAAGGCACGGACGATTCAGCGTATGCGCGCGTGCAGTACCGTGCGCTCGCCGAGCTCATCGCGGCGCTGCGCCGCAGCTATTCGTCGCTGCGCGGCGCCGAGGTCGTCGGTCATAGCGACATCGCGCCGGGCCGCAAGACGGACCCCGGGCCTGCGTTCGACTGGACCTTGCTCGAGCGCGAGATCGCGGCGGCGAGCGCGACCTAGATCAACGCCGCCAGAGAGTCTCTTGGCCGCCGTTCTGCCGCGCCAGCCAGCGCGCCATCACGAACAAGAGATCCGACAGCCGGTTCAAGTAACGCAAGAGATCGGGGTTCAGCGCCGCGAGCTTGCCTGCCGCCCAGGCGCTGCGCTCGGCGCGTCGACAGATCGTGCGGGCGAGGTGGCAAACGGCGGCGGCGCGCGTCCCGCCGGGCAAGCACGAACTCCTCGAGCGGCGGCAGCTCGTCGTTCAAAGCGTCGAGATCGTGCTCGAGTCGAGTGACGTGCTCGCCTGTGATCTGCCGATAGCCCGGCAATGACAGCTCGGCGCCGATCTCGAACAGCTCGTGTTGGATGCGCGTGAGGCGTCGTGACGACATCGCCGTGGAAGATCGGGCTCCGCGAGCAGCAGGCCGAGCGCGCTGTTCGTCTCGTCGACGTCGCCGAAGGCGCCGACTCGCGGGTCGGCTTTGTCGACTCGCTCGCCGTTGGCGAGCCCCGTCGTGCCGTCGTCGCCGGTGCGTGTGTAGATCTTGCTGAGCCGATGGCCCATGGCTCGTCCGTTTGCATGCGCCGGCGGCGCGACAGGCCTATGGTGTCACGGCTAACGGCGAGCCTGCCAACCGATCTCGCGCGCCGTTGCTGGGCCGATGACGACCTCGCGCAGGTCGCTCGGCATCTCGGCGCGCTGCTCGTCGAGCGGTATACGGCCCGCCATGAGCTCCGCCTTCGTCTGCGGCAGCAGCGGCCGCGCGTCGGGTGCCGCGTAGCCGTCGGGATACGAAGGCGCGTTCGACGGTCGACGAATACTTGTCCGTAGCGCGCAGCGTATGCAGCAACTCGTGCGCAAGCACGATCTGGTTCGTCGCGCGCGCCTCGCGATCCGCGAACAGATTCGCCACCGCGATCAGCCCCTTCTCGAGGGCTGTCGAGCGGTCGAGCGCTATCCCGTCCGTCGGGCTCGTGGAAGACGGCGAACACGACGATGTCGCCGCTCGGGCCGGCCTCGCCACTGAAGTCGCGTAGCGAGCCAGCGCATGCGCAAGCTCCACCACAGAACGCCGAGGCGGCCTGCGCCGGCGTCGAGCCGCGGCAGCTCCTCCGTGTGCTCGCCGACGATCCGCAGCTTGAACGGATGCTCGAGAGCGACGCCGTAGCGCTTCGCTTCGCGCGCGAGGAAAGCCTCCGCGTCGGCGAACTCCATCGTGCTCAAGCCGTCGATGAAGCGGCGCGTGGCGGGATGGTCGTCGCCCGCGACGGCATAGACGTCGACCCACAGCGGCGCGTCCCAATCCATCGCGTTCCGCGCCGTGAAGAACTGCGCAGCGCGACGAACACGAGCACGTAGAGCAGCACTGCGATGCGTAGGCGTTTGAACACGACGCGCGGTCTCGACAGAGGTGCGTTAGTGAACCACGCAGCGCCGGCGTCGCAGCGCGGGCGCTCATCACGGAATGCTGGTTTTCGGGAGGCCAGAAAAGAAAAACCCGGCGGTGGGAACGCCGGGTCAGATCTTTTTTGTTATCGGAGTTTACGGTTTCAAGTATGCGGCCTGGCTGTTGCTCGTTGCGCCCGAGAGCGCGGAGCGGCTTGTTGTTATTGTCCAGCCAAATTTCTTTTCTTGTTCTTCTACTTTCTTGTTCTTCTCTAAGGTTTTCAAATTTAACAGAACCCTTTGCGATTTCGCATCGTTTTCTGTTCGTTTGCGCACTCACTCGTCCCTGGGTGGGGACGACTCCTATGAAGCAAGACACATGCCAGAGAATGAAAAACCAGCAGAAACAGCCAGATATCGGCTGTGGGATCAGTCGCGGAGCCAGATTGGCGGCCGCTCCTGTAAAGGCGGCCGACAACGCATTTACTCGATCATGCTCGCGTGGCAAATGAGTCGCCAACCGGTAAGCGGCTGTTTCATATGGCTGCGCAAATTCCAGAGCGGCAAACCGCCCCGAGCCATCGTCGGAGGCGACCCCGTAAAGGCGCCTGACATCACGGCTGCGCCAGCAGCGAGGATCGGTCTTGCCAGACGCCGCCCTTGGCGACGGCGACGATCCGCAAGGTATCCGAGACGTGCGCCAGCGGATCGCCATCGAGGACCACGAAATCTGCGAGCTTTCCTGGCTCGAGCGTGCCGATATCACGCTCCAGCCCGAGCGCGAGCGCGCCGTCCGCCGTGGCCATTCGAAGCACCTGGTCGTTCGCGATACCGGCGCGCGCGAGCAGCGCGAGCTCGAGGTGGACGCCGAGCCCGTAGGGCACGGCCGGGGCATCGGACCCCACCCCGACTCGGCCACCGGCGCGAACGAGGCGCGCAATCGTTCGCTCCACGGCTGGCACTGTCGGCGCCAACGCATCGGGCCGCTCCCAGGTTGCCTGCTCGACCGGAGTGAAAAGCGCGTAGGCGTCGTCGCGGCGCGGCCGAGGCGCCGGCCAACCGTCCAGCCCTGCCAGCGCCGCAAGGCCCGTCACGAACGTGGTCTCGGCGGCGATGAGCCGGCTCGAAGCCGTCTTGGTACGCCGTGTACGCGGGTGACAGCTCGAGCTCGAGGCTTGGCGTATCCGACGTCGCTGCGAAGCCGAGCGGGTAGCATGGCGACCTCCCATGGCGGTACCGCAAGCTCGCGCGCCTGCCGGCGCAGGCTGTGCGCGAAGCCGTGGGCGATGCCGGGATAGGCTCGCACCGCGGGGCCAAAATCGCTCCCCGGAAGGTCGGACGCGCCCGCCGGCGAGATCACGAGGCGCGGCCCCGGCGACCGGCCGCTGGCCCACGTTTCCGCGCGCTCGACTGCCTCTCCCGTCGAAGCCGCGAGCTCCCGCACCGTCGTGACTCCGTAGGCGAGCCACGCGCGCCCGAGCCGCTCGCCGACGAGCGAGCTCTGATGGGCGTGCAGGTCGACGAGGCCCGGTATCACGGTGGCGTCGCGCGCGTCGATGACTTGGCCGACCGTCGGCAACACGCCTCGCCCGACGATCGCCGTGATGCGCCCGCCGCGCACGTGCATATCGACGTGGCGGTGATAGGTGCCGCGGACCCCGTCGAAGAGGCGGCCGACCTCGACGACGTAGTCGGGCGGCGGTGCCGGCGTCTGCCACCGCACGACGGGCTGCACGTCTGCTTCCCGCCGCCGGCGCCGGGTTCGTGCCGAGATCGACCCTGATGTCGCGTCCGCCGGCGGGCTCGGCAGAGCGAGCCCGCACGATCAGCGTGCGGCCGTCTTCGGCCCAGGCGAGCGCACTTGCGCCGACGACGTTCGTCGCGATCGTGCTCTCTTCTTTGCGCCGCAGGTCGAGCGTTTTCACGACGGTCGCGGCCGTCGGCTCGAGGCTCGCGCTCTCGAGGTACGCGACGGCGTTGCCGTCGGGCCGGACGGCGGGACGCCGCGGCTGCAGCGCGCCGAACGTCAGCTGCGTCGCGCTCGCCGTCGCGCAAGGCGAGTCTCCAGAGCTCGAACTGGCCCGTGCGCTCGCTGGCGAACACCACCGAATCGCCGTCGGGCCAGAAGCTCGGATCGAGGTCGACGAACACGTCGTCCGTGAGCCGGTGCGGGTCGCCGCGGTCCGCGAGCCACAGATCGCCCAACGCCGTGAAAACCGCGCTCCGGCCGTCGGGCGATCGTGCGAGGCCGTTGATGCCGAGCGCCGGGCGCGCCGCCGGGTCGTCGAGCGCCGGAAAATCGGTCGGCGGTGCCGCGACCTCGACCGCGGCTGCCGCGAAGAGATGCACGGGCTCGCGCGTCGGCGTCGCAATGCCTCGCCGCCAGAGCTGCCCGTCCGCCGCGTAGATGAGCTCGGCCGCGGACCGCCAGGCGGCGCGCGAGGCGAAGAGGTCCTCACTGCCGGTCAGCGACTTCAACACGCGCGGCTCGCCGAACACGAGCAGCTGGAGCCGGCTCGTCTCCGCCGAATCCTGCTCCCCGAAGACGAGCACGCCGCCGCCGGGCCGCCACGACGGCGCCGACAACCGGCTCGAGCTCGTGTGCACGACGTCGATCGCGCCGTCGCCGCCGAGCACGCGGATCGACCACTCGCTGCCGCGGGTGAGCACGTACGCCACGAGCCCGTGCTCGGAGACGGTGGGATACGACGCAGCGCCGGCCTCTTCGGTCAGTTGGGTCTCGACACCGTTCGTCGAGCGTGATCGACCAGAGGCAATAGCGTCCGGTGCGATTCGTCGCGAAGACGACGGCGCGGCCGTCGCGCGTGAAGTCCGGCTCGCGCTCGTCGTAAGGCGACGTCGTCAGCGGCGTGCTGCTCGCCCGTAGCCACCTCGAGTAGCCACAAGTCCCAATGCTCACCGTTGCGTTGCTGATAGACGAGGCGCCCGCCGTCGGGGCTGAAACGAGGATTGCGCGCCTGCTCGCCCGCGGGCGTCAGCGGCGCCGCGCCGCCGCCCGCCGCCGGCAGGCTCCACAGCTGGCCCAGCAGGTCGACGACCAACGTCGAGCCGCCGGGCGCGAGCGCGACGGACAAGTTGGTCCCCTGGCGGATGTCGGCGATGCGCTCCTCGGCGCCGGCGGCGCCTGCGGCCGCGACGAGCCAAACCGCGACGAGCAAGCGGCTCACTCGCGGCTCTCCGCCACGACCTCGAGAGATGCGAGCTCGCCGTCCGCCGCGCTGTAGCGGACGACGATCGGCCTACAGCAGACCGAGCAGTCCTCGATTTGCTGTTGCGCGTCGACCGAGAGATCGAGGCTGATCTCGATGGACTCCCAGCAGTACGGACAGGTGATCGTCTCGAACTGAATCACGCGCGTCGCGCCGCTAGGGTTGCAGGCGCTGCGAGCTCCAGCCGCCGGGCTCGAAGGTGTACGCGTCTCGCGCGTCGAGCCGGCGCTGGTAGCGCACGCGTTCGTGAAAGCGGTCGCGGCCTTCGACCCAGAGCTCGACGGCCTCGAGCCACAACCGGAACCCGCCCCAGAAATCGGGGCGGGCGAGTCCTCGATCGGGGGTGTGGTGGCGGCGATCTTGGCAGCCCGCTCCTCGAGCGCGGCAGGGTTCGGCGAGCGGGCGGCTCTGCTCGCTGCTCCACGCGTTGGCTTGGCTTGGCCTGGACCGGCTTGCGAAATAGGCGTCGCTCTCGGCGTCGGGGGAGCGCACGACCGGCCCTTCGAAGCGAACTTGCCGGCCGAGCTCGTGCCAGTACAGCACGGCCGCCGCCCGGCCGGTCGACAAGAGCTCGTCGCTCTTGCGCGATCCGTAGTTCGTATAGAACACGGCGTAGCCGAGCGGCGCGAGCTCCTTGAGCAGCACCATGCGCACGGACGGCCGGCCTCTTTCGTCGACGCTCGCGAGCGCCATCGCATTCGCGTTGCGGCGGCCCAAGGCTTCGGCTTCGCCGAGCCACTGCGCGGCCGCGCGCACGGGATCCTCGGGCGGAGGAATCAGGAGCGAGGCCATGGTCCCTCAGCGCAGCGCGGCAGCATGAAACCGCAAGTGTTCTGCGATGAACGTGCTCACGAAGTAGTAGCCGTGATCGTAGCCGGCGCGCTCGCGATACGTCAGGCGCTGGCCCGATGCGCGGCACGCCTCCTTGAGCGTCGTCGGCGCGCAGCTGCTCGAGATAGGGGTCGGCCATGCCTTGATCGACGAGCAGCTCGTGCTCGCTCGGCTTCGCCCGGATGACTTCTGCGGCGTCGTAGTCGCGCCAACGCGCGCGGTCGGCGCCCAAGTACGCCGTCAACGCGTGTTGCCCCCAGGCCGACTGGCTCGCAGAGGCAATCGGCGCGAACGCGGAGACCGAACGATAAGCTCTGAGCGTTGCCGACACCGATGATGATCGCGCCGTGTCCGCCCATCGAATGGCCGCTGATCGACTTGCGCGCCGGGTCTACCGGCAAGTTCGCGTTCACGACGGCCGGCAGCTCGTCGCGAATATAGTCGTACATGCGGTAGTGCGCGCGCCCACGGCGGCTCCGTCGCGTTGACGTAGAACCCGGCGCCCGTGCCGACGTCCATTTGCGCGTCTTCGCCCGGAATGTTGACGCCGCGCGGACTCGTGTCCGGAATGATCAGTGCGAGGCCGAGCTCGGCGGCGTAGCGCTGCGCGCCTGCTTTCACGCTGAAGTTCTCTTCCGTGCAGGTGAGACCGGACAACCAATAGAGCGCGGGCACGGGTCCGCGCTCCGCGGCCGGCGGCAAGATACACGGCGAAACGCATCGTGCACGCACAGGCCGACGAGGCGTGCTTGTAGACGATCTGGCGGCCCTCGAAGCAACGCGATTCGCTGACCCGCTCGATGGACGGTTTGGTCATTCCCGATTCCTTGTCAGTAGCTCATGCTCGGCTCGGTGAGCTTGCACCCTGGCCGCGGGGGCGTTACAAACCGGCCTCACGAGGTATGCATGACGCTCGAAGAATTACGTAAACGTCTCTCCGAAGTCGATCGCGAACTGATCGGTCTCGTGGCCGCGCGCCAGAAAATCGTCGCCGAGATCGGGGCCCACAAGATCCAGAACTGCCGTGCCGACGCGCGATTATGAGCGGGAGCGCGAAGTGTTGAAAGGCGCTTCAGCGGAAGCGCGATCGCACAAGGGCTCGAGTCCGACCTCGCCGTCGAGATCATGGAGCTCTTGATCCGCGCGTCGCTGACGCATCAGGAGCAAACGCGCGTCGCGGCGGGGACGAGCGGCGCCGGCAAGCGAGTGTTGATCATCGGCGGCGCCGGCAAGATGGGCGCGTGGTTCGCACACTTCCTGAGCTCGCAGGGGTTTGCCATCGAGGTCGCGGATCCGAGCCCGGCCACCGTCGCCTTCCCGCGAGTCGCCGATTGGCGCGACGACGCTCTCGATCACGACTTGATCGTCGTGGCGACGCCGATGAAGGTCGCCGGCGACGTGCTCGACCGAGCTCGCGGTCAGGCGGCCGCGTGGCGTCGTCGTCGACATCGGCTCGCTGAAGAGCCCGCTGCGCGGCGGGCTCGAGCGGCTGGCGGCGGCTGGTTGCAAGGTGACGTCGATCCATCCGATGTTCGGCCCCGACACGCGCCTGCTGTCGGGCCGGCACGTCGTGTTCTGCGACGTCGGCGTGCCCGAAGCCACGCGCGCGGCGCGCGCGTCTGTTCGCTTCGACGATGGCCGAGCAAATCGAGATGAGCGTCGACGATCACGACCGCCTCATGGCGTACGTTCTTGGGCTTGTCGCACGCCCTGAACCTGGCGTTCTTCACGGCGCTCGCCGCGAGCGGCGAGCTCGTGCCGCGGTTGCAGCGAATGTCGAGCACGACGTTCGACGCGCAGCTGCACGGTCGCGACCTTGGTCGCGAGGCGACAATCCGTATCTGTACTTCGACATCCAGACGTTGAACGATTATGGGACGGCTTCGCTGCAGGCACTGCGCGCCGCAACCGAACGTATCGAGCAGCTCGTGCAGAGCCGTGACGAGGCGGGATTCGTGGAGCTGATGGCGGCGGGCCGCCGGTATCTCGAGAACCGAATATAAGAGGAGCGACGGGGAGGCCGAGTGGACAGGGACGACCACCAGCGCGAGGTCAAGAATCTCCGGCGCCGCTTGGCGGCTCTGACGGAGGAGGCTCGGAAGAACGACGAGGCATGGCGCCGCGCGCAGGCGCGCGAGATGGAGCTGCTCGAGGCCGACACGCTCGATGCGCTGCTCGAGCGCTTGACGGCGGGACTGCGACAGAGCTATCGGCTCGACGCTGCGACGCTCGTCATTGCCGACCCGGATCACGAGATCCGCCGCTTGCTGGTGCTCCAAGGCCCTCCCATCGGGCCGCAAGGCGGCGTGGTGTTCGTCGATACCGTGCTGGGCGTCGTGCCCGCGGTCGCTGCCGCGCGGCGGCCCTGGCTTGGCAAGTTCAGCCGCGCCGACCATGCGCTGCTGTTCCCGACCGCAGAGGCGCTCGAGAGCGTCGCCTTGTTGCCGCTGATGCGCGAGGAACGGCTGATCGGGTGCCTGAACTTCGGCAGCCGCGACCGCGAGCGCTTCCTGTCGGCGCTCGGCACGGATTTTCTGCACCACTTAGGCCGTAATCGCTGCGTTCTCGCTCGAGAGCGCCGTCAACCGCGCGCGGCTCGTGCGCAGCGGTTTCACCGACGTTTTGACGGGATGGCACAACCGGCGCTACCTCCAGTCGCGCTTGCACGAAGAGCTCGCGCGCTGCCGCCGCGATCGGACGCCGCTGACCTGCCTCATGATCGACGTCGATCATTTCAAATCGGTCAACGACCGTTTTGGGCATTTGGCGGGCGACGACGTCCTGCGGCAGCTCGCGGATTGCATCAGCGCCGAGGTCCGCGGCAGCGACGTGTCGGCTCGTTATGGCGGCGAGGAGTTCGTCGTGCTGCTGCCGAGAACCGGCATCGCGGCGGGGTTCTTGCTGGCCGAGCGCATCCGCGAAGCCGTGGCGGCCGAGGGTGTCGAGCTGCCCGCCGGGTCGCGGTTGCCGGTCACGGTCTCGATTGGCGTCGCGGAGCACAGCCCCGCGGACGAGGAGCGCGATCTAAAGGTCGTCGCGGAGCGCTTGCTGGCCCGGGCGGACGTCGCGCTCTACGAGGCCAAGGCCGGAGGCCGGAACGCCGTGGCTCGGGCGGCCAATAGCTGATTGAGTCACAACTTTGCCATGCCTGCTTTGGCCCCAATCCGGTGGATATGAAAGAATCGACCGGACCATGGATTTCATCGACGAACAGGGCTTTCGGGCCAACGTCGGCATCATCTTGACCGACGGCAACGGCCGCGTGCTCATCGCGGGCCGCCGAGGTCGCGGCGGGTGGCAGTTTCCGCAGGGCGGAATCCAGCCCGAGGAAACGACGGAGGCCGCTATGTTTCGCGAGCTGCGCGAGGAAGTTGGGCTCGCTCCTGACGATGTCGAGCTCGTTGGCTCGACGGAGGGGTGGCTGCGTTACCGGCTGCCGGATCGCTACATTCGCCGCGAGCGGACGCCGCTCTGTATTGGCCAGAAGCAACGTTGGTTCCTGCTCCAGCTCACAACGGACCAGAGCCGCGTGCGCTTCGATCTCTCCCCCGAGCCCGAATTCGATCGCTACCGCTGGGTCGATTATTGGCGCCCCGTCAAGGAGGTCGTCTATTTCAAGCGACCCGTCTACGTTCAGGCGTTGCAGGAGCTCGGGCCGCTGGCGTTTCCGAACGACGGGCCGCCGCCGCCGCCGGCCTGGTGGCCACGCCGCTGGCAACGAGCTTTGAGCGAGCCGCGATTGGCATGACGGCCCGACCGAGCCGATCTACCTGGTTCTACGCGGCCGTCGCGTTGGTAGCGCTGGGGTGCCTCTATCTCGCTTTCGAGCTCGGCCGTTACCAAGGCGGCTACTCGATCATCGACCATCGCCGAGAGCACGCCGCCCTCACCGCGAAGCTGGCCGAGGAGCAAAACGTCAGCGACGAGCTCCGGCGGCAGCTCGCGATCGGTGAGACGGCCAGCGACATCGACCGCGCGACGTACGCGCAGGTGGAGACGACGTTGGGCGACC
Source organism: uncultured Gammaproteobacteria bacterium (assembly GCA_963714705.1). GTDB lineage: Bacteria > Pseudomonadota > Gammaproteobacteria > Steroidobacterales > Rariloculaceae > FEN-1219. Next base: position 704,837 of record CAVQPJ010000005.1, on the reverse strand, counting down.
TTCAGGCGCAGATCCAGGCGCAGGAAGAGGAGCTCGTGTTCTATCGCGGCATCGTATCGCCGCAAGATCGCGTCGCGGGGCTTCGTATTCAGAGCCTCGAAGCTCTGCCGAGCGACGGCGAAGGCCGTTATGTCGTGCGGTTGCTGCTGGTTCAAGCGATCGTCCACAGCCGGCGCGTTTCCGGCGCCGTCAAGCTGCAACTGGAAGGCATCAAGGACGGTCAAATGGCCTCATTCGACGCGGCCGAGCTCGTCGTGCCCGGTCAGCCGTATGATATGGGTTACGAGTTTCGCTATTTTCAGGGCCTCGAAGCGGAACTGGCGCTGCCCGTCGGCTTCGAGCCGCAGCGCATGACCGTCGAGATCTGGCCGAACGAGGCTCGGGCCGAGCGGATCAACCAAACGTTCGAGTGGCCGGCGATAGCCGGCTGAACGTACCGGAGCGTGCATGCTGGGTAAGAAATCGCGTAGCCAAGCCCCTATAGGGACCCTGGTCGGTGCGGAAACTCGTGTCCACGGCGACATCGAGTTCACGGGCGGTTTCCACGTGGACGGCTATGTCAAGGGCAACATTCGAGCAACGAAGGACGAGCGCTCGGTGCTCAGCATCAGCGAACGCGGCTGTATTGAAGGTTCCGTCGTGGTGCCCCATGTAGTCCTCAATGGAACCGTCAAGGGAGACGTGCGGGCGACGGAACGCGTCGAGCTTGGGCCGAAGGCGCGCGTGATCGGCAACGTGCAATATAAGCTCATCGAGATGTCGATCGGCGCCGAGGTTAACGGTAAGCTGATCCACGAGAGCGAGCACGCCGCTGGCGCGAAAGGCGTCACCCGTCCCCAGGTCGACACGACGCGACCCGTCAACGCCGGAGAGTAAAGGATGACCGACATTTCCACAGCGGCCGACGCGCCGCCACTCCATTTCTCGGACGCTGCCGCCCACAAGGTGGGGCAGCTCATCGAGCAGGAAGGGAACGCTTCCCTGAAGCTGCGCGTCTACGTGCAAGGCGGCGGCTGCTCCGGTTTCCAGTACGGCTTCACGTTCGACGAAGAGGTCCAAGAAGGCGACACGGAGATCGCGAACGGCGGCGTCACGCTGCTCGTCGACCCCATGAGCGTCCAGTACCTCATGGGCGCGGAAATCGACTATCGCGAGGATCTGTCGGGCGCCCAGTTCATCATTCGCAACCCGAACGCAGCCACGACCTGCGGCTGCGGCTCGTCGTTCTCGGTCTAGCACACGCCTCATTCGGGCTGTGGCGACACCCGACCCGCAACTGCACCCCGGCGACCAGCCCGCCGAGGTCATCGCCGCCGTCGACCTGGGCTCCAACAGCTTCCACATGGTCGTCGCGCGAGCTCAGCACGGCGAGCCGTCCATCGTCGACCGGCTGCGCGAGATGGTCCGCTTGGCGTCGGGTCTCGACGACGACGGGTGTCTCGACGACGAGAGCCAGGAGCGCGCGCTCGCCTGCCTGCGGCGATTCGGCCAGCGCTTACGTGACATGCAGGCGCATCAAGTGCGCGTGGTCGGCACGAATACGCTGCGCCGCGCGCGCGATGCCGACGCATTCCTCGCGAAGGCCGAGGAAGCGCTCGGCCACCCCGTCGACGTCATCTCCGGCATCGAAGAGGCGCGCCTGATCTATCTCGGCGTCTCGCACCACACGGATTCCTCGGACGGCGCGCTTCTCGTCGTCGATATCGGCGGCGGCAGCACCGAGCTCATCATCGGCGAAGGCCACGAGCCGCAGCATCTCGAAAGCCTCTACGTTGGCTGCGTCGGCGTCAGTCGCGCGCACTTCGCACGACGGCAAGCTCAGCGAGAAGCGTTTCGAGCGCGCGCGGCTCGCGGTGCGGCTCGAGCTTCGACCGGTTGCTGCAACGTTTCGGCGCCGCGGTTGGAAGCGTGCGATCGGCTCGTCGGGCACCGTGCGCGCCGCGCGCGACGTCGCGCTCGCCATGCACCTCTGCGACAACGGCATCACCCTTGCGGCTGTCGAGGCCATCATCGAGGAGATGATCAAAGCGCGGCGCGTCGAGGAGCTCTCGCTGCCGGGGCTCGGCGAGGAGCGCGTGCCCGTGTTCGCGGGCGGTATGGCGATTCTGGCCGAGGTCATGAGCGCTCTGAAGGTCGGGTCCCTGGACATCAGCAGTGGCGCACTGCGCGAGGGGCTGCTGTTCGACATGATCGGCCGCTTGCACGACGAGGACGCGCGCGAGCGCTCGATCCGTGCGATGCAGCGGCGGTACCACGTCGACTTGGAGCAAGCGGCGCGTGTCGAAGCGACGGCGGCCGGGCTGCTCGAGCAGGCCGCCCGCAGCTGGCAGCTGACTGACCGGCGCTTGCGGCAACTGCTCGTCTGGGCGGCGCGGCTACACGAAGTGGGGCTCGACATCGCGCACGCGCGGTATCACCACCACGGCGGCTACTTGATCGCGAACTCGGATCTGCCGGGCTTCGTCCGGCTCGAGCAGCAGCTCGTCGCGAGCCTCGTGACGCTGCACCGGCGCAAGCTCGACGATCCGTTTCTCGACGAGCTGCCGGGCTCCTGGCGAGCGCCGACGTTCAAGCTGGTGGTCCTGCTGCGGCTCGCGACGCTGCTGCATCGGAGCCGCAGCCCCTCGGATTTGCCCACGATCGCACTCTCGACGGGCAAGGATTCTCTCGAGCTGAAGTTCCCGCAGAGGTGGCTCGACGACAATCCGCTGACGGCCGCCGATTTGGAGCAAGAGACCGAGTGGCTGCGCGAGCGAGGCTTCGAGCTCACGCTCGCCAATCGGCGGCGCGGCTAGAACGCCTCGGCGAGCTGGCGCAGCAACTTCGACTGCGCCGGCGTCGAGTCGCGGTCGCCGGTCGGGCGCAGCCGCTCGTAGCGTCCGTCCTTGCGCAGCTCCCACGCCTGAACGTTGTCCGCCAAGTACGTGTCGAGGTCGGCCATCACGCGAGCTTTCAGCGCAGGATCGCTGATCGGAAACACAAGCTCGATCCGCCGGAAGAAGTTGCGCTCCATCCAATCGGCGCTCGCGCAATACAGGTCTTCGGCGCCGCCGTTGTGAAAATAGTAGACGCGGCTATGTTCGAGGAAGCGGCCGACGATCGAGCGGACTCTGATGTTCTCCGACACGCCGGGAATGCCGGGGCGCAAGCAGCAGATGCCGCGGACTATGAGATCGACATAGACGCCGGCGCCGGACGCTTCGTAAAGCGCGCGGATGACCTCCGGCTCCACGAGCGCATTGAGCTTCGCAATGATGTGACCCGTTCCGCCGCTCGCCGCGTTGCGCGTCTCGCGCCGGATGAAGCCGAGCAGGCGCTCGTGCAGATTGAACGGCGACTGCGAGAGGAGGTTCAGATCGGTCGTCCGCATCAAGCTGGTCAGCTGCATGAAGACCTGGTGGACGTCTTCGCCGAGCGCCACGTTTGCCGACAGCAGACCGTAGTCCGTGTACGCGCGCGCCGTTCGGGGATGGTAGTTGCCGGTGCCCAGGTGCACGTAGCGGCGGAGCCGGCCGTGCTCCCGGCGCACGACGAGAGCGATCTTGCAGTGAGTCTTGTAGCCGACGACGCCGTAGACGACGTGTGCGCCGGCTTCTTGCAGCTTGCTCGCGAGCTCGATGTTCGCCGCCTCGTCGAAGCGGGCGCGCAGCTCGATCAGCACCGTAACTTCCTTGCCGGCCTTCGCCGCCGAAACCAAGCTCTCGACGAGCGGCGAGTCGGGCGTCGTGCGGTACAACGTTTGCTTGATCGCGAGCACGTCGGGGTCGGTCGCAGCGCGGTAGATGAAGTCGATGACGGGCGCGAACGACTCGAACGGATGATGCAGCAGAATGTCCTGCTTCGAGATCGCCTCGAAAATGTTCGTCTTGACGAGCGCCTTCGGCACGCCGGGCGTGAACGGCGCGTACTTGAGCTCGGGCCGATCCACGAGGTCGTAGACCGCAAGCAGCCGGTTCAGGTTGACCGGGCCCGGGACCTGATAGAGGTCCGAGCGCGTGAGCTTAAAGTGCTCGAGCAAATACTCCGCGAGCGCCGCCGGACAGTCGTGCGCCGTCTCCAGGCGCGTGGCCGCGCCATAGCGGCTCTCGAACAGCTCGCCTTCGAGCGCCGTCATCAAGTCGTCGACGTCCTCGTCGTCGATGAAGAGATCGCTGTTGCGTGTGACTCGGAACTGATAGCAGCCGTCGATCTCCATGCCGGCAAAGAGCTGATCGACGAAGGCGTGGATGACGGACGAGAGGAACACGAAATCCGCTTTGCCGGTTCCCTCGAGCGTCGGCGGCATCGGAATCAGCCGCGGTAGCGAGCGCGGCGCCTGGACGATCGCGCGATGGCAGGGGCGGCCGAAAGCATCGCGGCCGTCGAGGCTCACGATGAAGTTCAGGCTCTTGTTGAGGATGCGGGGGAACGGCCGAGTGGGATCGAGCGTCGTCGGGCTCAAGAGGGGCACGATCTCGGTGCGGAAGTACTGCTCGAGCCAACTGCGTTGCGCGGGCGACCAATCGTCGCGTCGGACGAAGCGGATGCCGGCGTCGCGCAGCGCCGGGATCAACTCGTCGTTGAGCACGCGATACTGCTCCGTCACGAGCCCGTTCGCCTCTTCGGTCACGATGCGCAGGACGTCGCTGGAGCTGAGATTGTCGGGCCCGGCCGGAGCGGCGTTCACGGCGAGCCTGTGCTTCAAGCCGGACACGCGAATCTCGAAAAATTCGTCGAGGTTCGTCGAAGAGATGCAGAGGAACTTGAGGCGCTCGAGTAGCGGCACGCTCGAGTCCATGGCTTGTTTCAACACGCGCAGATGGAACGCAAGCTGCGAGAGCTCGCGGTTGATGTAGAA
>CAVQPJ010000005.1:0-695000 GCA_963714705.1 uncultured Gammaproteobacteria bacterium | reverse complement strand
GAGACACACGGCGGGTGCTAACGTCCGTCGTGAAGAGGGAAACAACCCAGACCGCCAGCTAAGGTCCCAAAGTCATAGCTAAGTGGGAAACGATGTGGGAAGTCATAGACAGCCAGGAGGTTGGCTTAGAAGCAGCCATCCTTTAAAGAAAGCGTAACAGCTCACTGGTCAAGTCGGCCTGCGCGGAAGATTTAACGGGGCTCAAGCTATGCACCGAAGCTGCGGATGTGCACTTTCTTCGGATTGTGCACGTGGTAGAGGAGCGTTCTGTACGCCTGCGAAGGTGTGCTGTGAGGCGTGCTGGAGGTATCAGAAGTGCGAATGCTGACATGAGTAACGATAATGCGGGTGAAAAACCCGCACGCCGTAAACCCAAGGTTTCCTGCGCTACGTTAATCGGCGCAGGGTTAGTCGGCCCCTAAGGCGAGACCGAGAGGTGTAGTCGATGGGAAGCAGGTTAATATTCCTGCACCGCTTGTTACTGCGATGAGGGGACGGAGGAGGCTAGGCTGGCCGGGTGTTGGTTGTCCCGGTTTAAGCGAGTAGGAAGTGTTCTTAGGCAAATCCGGGAGCACAATTCCGAGACGTGATGACGAGTCCCTTTTAGGGGCGAAGTAGCTGATGCCAAGCTTCCAGGAAAAACCTCTAAGCTTCAGGTAACAAGGACCGTACCGTAAACCGACACAGGTGGGTGAGGAGAAAATCCTAAGGCGCTTGAGAGAACTCGGATGAAGGAACTCGGCAAAATTGTGCCGTAACTTCGGGAGAAGGTACGCCCTTAATGGTGAAGGACTTCGCGTCTGGAGCTGATGAGGGTCGCAGAAAACTGGTGGCTGCGACTGTTTACTAAAAACACAGCACTCTGCGAACACGTAAGTGGAAGTATAGGGTGTGACGCCTGCCCGGTGCCGGAAGGTTAATTGATGGGGTTAGCCGCAAGGCGAAGCTCTTGATCGAAGCCCCGGTAAACGGCGGCCGTAACTATAACGGTCCTAAGGTAGCGAAATTCCTTGTCGGGTAAGTTCCGACCTGCACGAATGGCGTAACGATGGCCACACTGTCTCCATCCGAGACTCAGTGAAGTTGAAATCGCTGTGAAGATGCAGTGTACCCGCGGCAAGACGGAAAGACCCCGTGAACCTTTACTATAACTTTGCACTGAATTTTGAATTTGTCTGTGTAGGATAGGTGGGAGGCTTTGAAGCGGCGACGCTAGTCGTCGTGGAGCCACCGTTGAAATACCACCCTGATAAATTCGGAGTTCTAACCTTGGCCCGTAATCCGGGTTGGGGACAGTGCATGGCGGGTAGTTTGACTGGGGCGGTCTCCTCCCAAAGAGTAACGGAGGAGCACAAAGGTACCCTCAGCGCGGTCGGACATCGCGCAGTGAGTGCAAAGGCACAAGGGTGCTTGACTGCGAGACAGACAAGTCGAGCAGGTACGAAAGTAGGTCTAAGTGATCCGGTGGTTCTGTATGGAAGGGCCATCGCTCAACGGATAAAAGGTACTCCGGGGATAACAGGCTTATTCCTCCCAAGAGTCCACATCGACGGAGGAGTTTGGCACCTCGATGTCGGCTCATCACATCCTGGGGCTGTAGCAGGTCCCAAGGGTTCGGCTGTTCGCCAATTAAAGTGGTACGCGAGCTGGGTTTAGAACGTCGTGAGACAGTTCGGTCCCTATCTGCCGTGGGCGTTGGAAATTTGAGGGGAGCTGCTCCTAGTACGAGAGGACCGGAGTGGACGTACCTCTGGTGTTCCGGTTGTCACGCCAGTGGCACCGCCGGGTAGCTATGTACGGAAGGGATAACCGCTGAAAGCATCTAAGCGGGAAGCCCACCCCAAGATTAGATTTCCCTGGGGACTCGATCCCCCTAAAGGGCCCTCGTAGACTACGAGGTTGATAGGCTGGGTGTGGAAGTCGAGTAATCGATGAAGCTAACCAGTACTAATTGCCCGTGAGGCTTGACCATATAACACCCAAACGGTTTGGGTGATCGATGCAACAGAGCGACGGGACGGATCATCCCAAATTGCGTGTTCCGCGCTGCTGAGAGCAGCGAGCGGCGCATAACGGTTTGCCTGGCGGCAATAGCGGACGGGAACCACCCGATCCCATTCCGAACTCGGAAGTGAAAACGTCCAGCGCCGATGGTAGTGTGGGGCTATCCCACGCGAGAGTAGGTCATCGCCAGGCTCTTAAAACAAAACCCCCGGTCGTAAGGCCGGGGGTTTTTTTCGTTCTGGCGTCCGTGCGCCGCTAAGACGGCCGCTTCTTGCGCTGGCCGGTCCCCGGCCCGTGATCGTATGGGTTGATAGCGCGCCGCGACTGTCGGCTTCTTCGGGTCGTCCTCGATCGCGAGCTCGGGGTGGTCCAACCGGTTCAGGAAGTCGTAGGTCCGAGCGCACGGGTCGGATTCCATGCGCTTGGCGCGCATCGGGTCGAGCTTCCACTCGAGCACTGAGCGACCGACGTCATCCTTCGCGATGACCCATTCTTTTCTAGGAGTTTTGCGCCGTTCCATGTTGCGGGAAAAGATGCCTTCTTGGCGGGCATGCTCGCACATCGCCACGCCGAGCTACCGGACCGAAGTCGCATATCGGCCGACCTGCGTTATGTCGTATCCGAGGCAAGCTAGTAGCCCGCCAGCTCGAGGTAGCCTTGACCCGTCAAGGCGCCGCCGGGCCCCTGCCCCGCGGCGCGAACGGCGCCTTCCCAGTAGCGGACCGACAGATCGAGCTCCTGATTCTCGAGATAGGGCCGCACGTCGAGCGTGAGGCCGGCCGCGGGAGCCTCGAGCCGCCACGCGACGGGATAGCGCACGCCGCTGGTCCGGCTCGTCCAGTGCTCGAGCACGGTCAGGCCGACGTCGCCCGCCGCCAGCCGGATCCGCGCACCGTCGGCGCGGAGGAGACTTCCGCTGCTATATGGACTCGCTTCACCGCGCTGCGTCCGCAACCGATAGAACATCAAGCTGCTGCCGTCGGACAGATGGAGCGCGAACCAGTCCCACCCTTCCGTGCCGGGATCGAGCGAGCTCGTGCTCCATTCGCGATCGAGCCACGCGAGGCCTTCGACCGCGAAGGTTTCGCTGTCGATCGTGAGGCGGCCCTTCGCGGCGAGCCGAGGGACAGAGTAGTAGTGCGAGGCGTTGCCGGTGCCGGCTCCTTTGGCGTCGAGCCCGCGATCGCCATGCGCGACGTGACCGACCGTCGACGTCAAGTCGAGCCCAAGGGCGATCGCGTCGTCACGCGCGTCGAGCCGCAGCGTCAGCTCGTCCCCGACGCCTTGGCCGGTCGCCGCCCAATCCTTGACCCAAACTCGCAGCGGTTGCGTCTCTGCGCCGGCGAGGCCGAGGGCCTCGCGCGTCAGCCGCTCGCGCGCGATGAAGCGTCTGCCTTCGGTATCCGTGACAGCGAAGTGCGCCATCCAAACCTGCTCCGTTCGCCAAGCGGACGTGCCTGCGCGCGTCGCGTCGTCGGGTGCGAGCGCGTAACGGAAGAACGTCAGCTCGAAACCGAAGTGACGACCGCTGGTCGTCGCCAGGTTGCCGGTGAAGTACCACCATTCGGTCCGATACTCTGGATGAGGCCCGTGATCGGCCGGAAACACGAACGCGCGCGGCTCCGTCGCTCGCGCGAAACCGTCGCCGGCCTCGCCGCCGAGAAGCCGCAAGCCCGTGCGCTGCCGCGCGACCGGGTGTTCCTGTGCGACGTCGCTACAGGCTGCAACCACCGCGAGCACGCAGAGGGCGCCAAGGATCCGCCGCATCAATCCTCCCGCAATGCCGCGCCGAGCTCGATTCGCCCGGCGCGCCAAGCTGGATAGATCCCGGCGAGCAGTGCCGCAATGACCGCCAGCAACACGCCCGACGTCAATGCTTGCGGCGTGACCACGAAATCCATCGTCCAGCCGAACGACCGGCGGTTGATCACGTGCACGAGCAACCACGCGAGCGCCGTCCCGATCGGTGCCGCGGCGAGTCCGGCCGCGAGCCCGAGCAGGCCGGTCTGTGTCAGCAACGTCGCGCCGAGCCCGCCCGGCGTGAAGCCGAGCGTTCGCAGCACGCTGAGCTCGCGCGCGCGTTCGAGCTCGATGGCGAGCAGCGCGCTCAAAATCCCGAAAAACGCGACGATGCCGGCGAGCACGCGCAGCACTTCGGTTACCTTGAAGGTCTGGTCGAACACGGCCAGCGACAGTTCCTCGAGCCGCGCGCTCGAGCGTACCCGCGCCGTCGCACCAACGAGCGCGCGGACAGCTGCCTCGACGCCCGCGACGTCCGCGTCGGCGGCGAGGTCGAGACCTACGCCGGTCAGCTCGTCGTCGCGCCAGTCGCGGCGATAGCGGTCGAGTGCCATCACGACGGCCGGCACGCCGGTGTTGAAATCGCGAAACGCGCCCGCGATCGGCGGGCGCTGCAACCCGTCCGGTGCCGGCAGCTCGAGCTCGTCGCCGACGCGAAGGCCGCTCGCGAACAAGAGGCGCTCCGAAGCGATGACACCCCTTCCTTCCGCCAACGCTTCGAGCGCCGCAACGTCGTCGCCGGCGACGAGCGAGAGACCCCAACCGCGCGTGCCCGGCTCCACGGCGCGAATCGCGACGTCGCCGTTCGGCGTCTGCACGACGCGCGCGCGCGTCAGCGTCAGCCCTTCGACGCCGGGAAGCGCCGCCAACGCGCCGGAGGCCGCGAGGTCGGACAGCACTCCCGCATCCTCGGGCGCATTCACGTAGACGTCGGCCGTCAACGTCGTCTGCAGCCAATCGTCGAGACTCGCGCGGAAGCTCTCGATCATGAGCCCGACACCGTTGACGGTCGCGACCGAGACGGCGAGAGCCGCAGTCGCGACGCCGGTCCGGCTCAAGGACGCGCTGACGCCGCGAACCGCGAGCGTGACGGGCATTCCCGCGCGGCCGGCGAGCACCCGATCGATCGCGCTCATCAAGCGCGACCGTCGCGAGCGGCGTCAGTAACGCGCCCGCCGCCAAGATTCCGAACAATCCCGCAAAGGCCGCGTACAGCTCGCTCGGGCCGAACGCGAGCACGAGGCCGCTTGCGGCGAGCACCGGCAACGCGACATAGGCCGCGCGCCGAGCCGCCTCGTGCGCGCGCCGCTCGAGCACGGCGCGGCGCAGCGCGGCGGCGGGCGCGATTCGTGCGGCATCGAGAGCGGGCTTGGCCGCGGCAAGCAGCGTTGCGACGAAGCCGAGCGCCGCGCCTTGCGCGTAGATCCACGGCGATGGCTCGGCGGCGTCGACGGCGGCGTTGAACGACAGGTCGCCGATCGTTCGCAGCACGAGATCCACGAGGCCGATCGCGAGAACGTGGCCGAGCACGAGCCCGAGCCCCGTTGCGACGGCGGCTATCCCTGAGGCCTCCCAGAGAATCGTCCGAAGGATCTCGGCGCGAGACACGCCGAGCGTCCGCAAGATGCCGAGCGTCTGCGTTCGCTGGAGGATCGCGAAGGCCATCGTGCCGTAGATGAGGAACATGCCGACGACGAGCGCCAGTAGCCCGAGCGCCGTCAAGTTCGTGCGGAACGCCGCAGTCAGCTCGCGGAAGGCGCTGTCCTCGGTCTCGGCCGCGACGAGCATGGCGCCGGCAGGCGGCGCTTCGGCGAGTGCGTGCGCTTGCGCCTCGGTCAGATCGAGATCGATGCGGTCGATGCGGCCGAGCGCCCCGAGCAGCTCCTGCGCCGTCGCAATGTCGGCCACGATCGGCGGCTCGGCTGCAACGTCGGCCGCGCCCGCAGGCATGACTCCGATCACGCGCACGACCACGGCGCGCCCGCCGATCGTCAGCGTCATCGAATCGCCACTTGCGAGCCGAAGCTCGCCGGCCAGTTCCTCCGGCAACAAGACGGTGCCGGGCTCGACGACGAGCCGTGCGATGTCGCCGGCGCGCGGCGGCGCCAGCTGCGCCATGCGCAGCGCGTCCGCGCCGAGAACCGGGTCGATGCCGAGCAGCGGCACGCGCAAGCCGGGCCGGGCCGGAAGGCCGACTTCGCCCTCGACGACGGGCGCCGCCGTCAGCGTGCCGTCGCGGACGACGAGCTCGCGATACGAGCGTTCGTCGAGCGCGCCGTCGAGCGGCAGCAGCCGGTGGGTGATCGAGCCGCGCACCGCCGCTGCGGCGACGTCGAACGCGCGTGCGGCGCTGTCGTTCGCCAGGCTCACGCCGACGTACACGCCGACGCCGAGGCTGATGCCGGCGATCGCGAGCCCGAGCTGCCACGGATGGCGCAGGTAGAAGCGCAGCGACGCGCGGCGCAACAGACCCGTCACTGCGCCAAATCCTCGATGCGGCCGGCGCGGATCGTCAGCACGCGAGCGGCTCGGGCGGCAAGCTCGGCGCCGTGCGTCGCGACGATCAACGTCGCGTTCCGTTCGCCGCACGTGCGCCGCAGCAGCTCGAGCACGTGCTGCGCCGTCTCCACGTCGAGATTACCCGTCGGCTCGTCGGCCAGCACGAGCTTTGGCTCGTGGATCACGGCTCGCGCGATCGCGACGCGTTGCTGCTCGCCGCCGGAAATGTCCTCCGGAAAGCGGTCCGCGCAGCGTTCCAGCCCGAGGTCCGCGAGCAGCTCGCGGCTGCGGCGCTGCACCTCGGCGGGCGCGACGTCGTTCAACGCGAGCGGCAGCTCGACGTTTTCGGCAACGGTCAACGTCGGAATCAAGTTGAAGGACTGAAACACGAACCCGAGACCTCGCCGGCGCCGCCGCGCACGTTCGGTCTCCGTCAGCGTCGTGAGATCCGTGCCGTCGACGCGGACCAGCCCCGTGTCAGCGGACTCGAGCCCGCCCATGAGCCGGAGCAACGTCGACTTGCCGGAGCCGCTGCGGCCCATGACGGCGACGAATTGGCCGCGCTCGACCGTCAGGCACGCCCCGTCGAGGACGGTCTGGGTCCCGTACCGCTTGCCGACGTCCTTGAGCTCGATCCATGCCGTGGCGGCATTCATAGAGTGATCCTACGCGACACCTTCGCGTCGTGTGGGTCAGCGACGCCGCGGATGCACAGCGCCGTTCGGCCCGGCGGCCCACGGCAGCCTTGCATGCAGATGACTGCGGTGCTATCGCGGCTGCGCGTGCGGGACGTTGCGGCTGCGAATGATGAGCCAGCGGTTGCCGCGCGCCGTCTCGAGCAGCGGTCGATCCGGCATCACGGCGACGGGGTCGCCGACGGCCTGGAGCAGGTCGAGGTCATCCAGCGAGTTCCCGTACGCGCTCGCCTCGCTCAAGGTCGCGCCGATCTCGGTCGCGAACTGCGCCGCGATCTCGAGCTTGGCTCTCCCGAACGGGTGTACCACGGGCGGCCCGCCGAGATAGCGGCCGTCGCGCTCGCGGCACACGGTGGCCCGCACATGCGCGACGCAGAGCGCGCTCGCGAGCGCCCGCGCGATCGGCTCCAGCGTTCCGGATAGGAGCACGACGGTGTCGCCGCGCCGCAGGTGGCTCTGGAGCCGCTGCACGGCCGGTGCATAGAGGCGCGGAAGAATCTCTTCGGCCACAAAACTCGCGGCCAACGTTCGCACGCGCGCGGTGTCGAGCTTGTAGAGATACGCCTTGTTCTTTTTCGCGGTCAGGCGCCCGAAGACGGGGAGGAAGCGCAGCCAGAACGTCAGGTACGCGACGACCTGCCGCGGCCCTTGATGACCACCCTTGAGTAGGTAGCGCCAGAACCGCCGTTCCGTGCTGCCCTCGATCAGCGTTCCGTCGATGTCGAAGATAGCCAGCTTCATTGCCGCTTTCCCGGTCCCCTTAAGATATCGCTCTTTTGGGCATAGACAAACTCGGCGATCACGGGCAGGCCGCGCACGATACAGAGCGCCACCGAGAGATAGACGAAGAAATACGTCAAACCGGTCAGCAACCAGCCTACGCGGCCCCAGAGCTCGGGGAGGAGCGCGGGGAACGGAGCTTGCAGCGCGAGGCCGGCGAAGGCCGAGGCCTTGGCGATAGCGTACAGAACCCGCACGAGCTTGCCGGCGACGATGAATTTTCCGAGCGGCGAGCGCATCACCGCGAACGGCGCCACGCCTTTCGCGACGGCGTTGCTCGAGCGAATCGTGTCGACGATGACGCCGCGAATGACGAACACGAGCGGCACCCAGATCGGCACGAGGTCTACGTCCGCCGCTACGAACCATAGCGTGAGCTCGACGATGCGATCCCCGGCGATGTCGAACAGCGCGCCGAACAGGCTCGTTTCGTTGCGCTTGCGCGCGATGTAGCCGTCGAGCCCGTCGGAGACGAAAATGAAAATGATCAGAAAGAAGCTCGCAAACGACCACGCCGACACCGGCTGGTAGAAGAGCCATACGACGACAAGCAACAGCAGCAGCCGGCTCAGGGTGACGAGGTTCGCCATGAAGGCGATTATACGAAGGCCGCCGGTGCGAGCGCGGCAGTTAGAATAGAGGCCGGTCCCGCAGGGGGTGCGATGCGTTTCTACGACTATTCATTGGCGCCGAGCCCGCGCAAGGTGCGCCTGTTCATTGCCGAGAAGGGCCTCTCGATACCGACGGTCGAGGTGGATTTGCGAGCGCGTGCCCAGCTCGACGCGGCGTTTCTCGCCAAGAACCCAGGCGCGACGGTGCCGGTTCTCGAGCTCGACGACGGCACTTGCCTGACCGAGAGCCTCGCGATCTGCCACTACCTGGAGCAAGTCCACCCGGAGCCGAACCTGCTCGGCGCCGACGCGAAGGAACAAGCGCTCGTCTTGATGTGGACCGACATCCAGACCTTCGAGGGTTACCTCGGTCTGACGGAGGCGTTGCGCAACGGCCATCCGGCGTTCAAGAGTCGCGGGCTTGGCGGCCCCGTGTCGTACGAGCAGATCCCTGACCTCGCGGAGCGCGGCAAACGCCGCGCCGAAGTCTATTTCAACAAGCTCGAGACGCGGCTCGGCGAGAGCGAGTACATCGCGGGCGAGCGCTACACCTATGCCGACATCGTCGGCTACGTCTATCTCGGCTTCGCGGGGCGCGCGCTCGGCGGCGCGGCGCCGCTCGAAGGCCGTCCCGCGCTGCGCGAGTGGCACGACCGCATCGCCGCACGGCCGGCGATTCAGCGCTCGTCGTAGCCGCCGCTCCTCTCTCTGAGCGGACGCCAAGGCACGATCAACGGCTCGCCGTCGTGGCGCGCGATGAACGGCTCGACGCGATAGTGAGCGCGAATCGCCGGCGAGCCGAGCGTCGTTTCGGGCGGCCCGTCGCCGACGAGGGCGCCGTCGTCCATGAGCAGCACGCGGTCACAGAAGCGCGCCGCGAGACCGAGGTCGTGCAGCACGACGACGACCAACCGTGCCTCGGAGCCGACGCCACCGACGTACGTGCGCAAGGTGCCCATGACGTCGAGCTGATGGTAGGGATCGAGCATCGCAATCGGCTCGTCGGCGAGCAACACGGGAGCCTCGACGGCCAGCGCGCGTGCAAGCAGGACGCGCGCACGCTCCCCGACCGAGAGGCGGTTGACGCTGCGCGCGGCGAACCCGAGCGTATCGGTTTGCCGCATCGCCACCGTGACCGCGGCGGCGTCGGCGGCCGTCTCATGCGCCGCGTATGCGCGGTGCGGCAATCGGCCGAGCGCGACGAGCTCGCGCGCGGAAAGCGGCCAGTGAACGGGCGGATCCTGCGGCAAGTACGCGACGGTGCGTGCGCGCGTCCTGCCATCGAGGCGCGCGAGCGCGGCACCGCGCCACGTCACCGTGCCGCGGTGCGCGACGAGGCCCGCGAGCGCTCGCAGCAGCGTGCTCTTGCCGGCGCCATTCGGCCCGACGAGGGCGACGAGCGTGCCGGGCTCGAGCGCGAGCGTCGTCGGCCGCACGGCCGCGTGCGCCTCGTACCGCACCTCGATACTCGCCGCCGAGAGTGTCATGGCGTCGTCACGTTTCGCGCGCCGGGTTGCGCATCACGAGATGCAGGAAGAACGGCGCGCCGAGCAGTGCCGTCACGACGCCGAGCTTGAGCTCGGGGCCGGGCGGCAGCAGACGGATCGCGATGTCGGCCAGCGTCGTGAGCAGCGCGCCGCCGAGAAAGCTCGGCAGCAGCAGCCGGCTCGGGTGTTGGCCGACGGCGCGGCGCAGCAAATGCGGCACGACGAGGCCGACGAAGCCTACGACGCCCGTGACCGCGACGGCCCCGCCGACGGCGAGCGCCGTGCCGCCGATGACGAGCGCTTGCGTTCGCTTCGGATCGAACCCTAGGCTCAGGGCCGTGTCCTCGCCGAGTGTCAGCGCATCGAGCCCGCGAGCGGCGGCTACGACGAGCAGCCAACCCGGCACCATGAGCGGCAACGCGAGATAGACGTGGGCGAGGCTGCGGTCGGCGAGCGAGCCCAGCATCCAGAACAGGATCTCGAGCGCGGCGTACGGGCTCGGCGCGAAGTTCAGCGCGAGCGACGTCAACGCGGCGGCCAGCGCGTTGATCGCGATGCCCGCGAGCACGATCGTGAGGAAGTCGCCGCGCCGGCCCGCGAGCCCGTACAGCGCTCCGAGCGCGAGCAGCGAGCCGCCCACGGCACCGAGCGGCAGCAACAGTGACGAGGCGCCCGCGATGCCGAAGTAGAAGACCAGCACCGCGCCGAACGCTGCTCCGCTCGAGGCGCCGAGCAGCCCGGGCTCGGCGAGCGGATTGCGCAGCAAGCCTTGCAGCGCGGCGCCGCATAAGCCCAGCGTTCCGCCGACGAGCAGGGCGAGCAGCGTGCGCGGCAAGCGGATCTCCCGCACGATGATCTCTGCAAGCTCGGGGCCGCCAAAGCCGAACGTCGGTCCGCCGCCGTCGCGCCCGATGACCAACGATACGGCCGCGGCGAACAGGGCCAGCAGGCCGAGGCTGACGGTGAGCGCGGCGGTCGCGCCGTTGCGAGCCGTCGCGCTCACGGCAGAGCGGCCCGCTGCAGCAGCGCCGCGGCTTCGATGCTGCCCGGCAAGCCACAGGCCCACAGCGCGGTGTGCACGGTGACCGTGCGCGCCGCTGCGAGCTTTGCGAGCGCCGGATGCTCGAGCACGGCGTTCGCGAGCGACGGCTGGGAGCTGCGGTATCCCGTCAGCACGATGAGCTCGGGCGAGCTGCGCAACAACGCCTCCATCGACAAGCTGCCCCAGCGGTCGAGCCCGCGCTCCGCGGCGACGTTGGACAGGCCGGCGATGCGCAGCAGCTCGTCGGCGAGCGAATCGGCGCCGACGGTGAAGCCGCCGGGCCGAACGATGACGGCACCGACGCGGTGGGCGGGGCGCGTGGCTTCGATCTCGCGTATGTCCGCGTGCAACGCAGCGATGAGTTGCTCGCCGCGAGCAACTTGGCCGACGACGTCCGCGACGAGCCGTACGTTGCGCTCGATGTCCGCGATCGATGCCTCGGGCTCGAGCTCGACGACCGGGTAGCCCAGGCGGCGCAGCATCGTGCGCGTGAAGGGGCTCGTGTACGTGCCGGCCAGCACGACGTCCGGCGCGAACTTCAGGAGCTCCTCGGCCGTGCCGTAATTCAGAATGTGCCGCTGCGCCTCTCGCGCGAGCAAGGATTCCTCGGGATCCGCCGCGAGCCAGCTCACGGTCAGGATCTGCTCGGGATCGGCGAGCGCCAAGAGGTGCTGGTCGGCGCACAAGTTGATCGAGGCGACGCGCGGTAGCGGCTCCGCCGGCGCGCCCGCCGCCGCGGCGACAGCGGCAACGACTGACAATGCGCGGGGCAACGCGCGTGCGCGCGCCGTGGGGCGAGTCGATCGGTGCAAAGACGCGAGCTCCGTGTTCAACCCGGAGCCGCCGCCAGAAGTGAGCGCGGCGCCGAGCACTTTCTACACACGTCGCCACGACGGGGATTCCGTGCCGCGCGCTTTCCCGGCACGCGAAAGGACGACAACGGCGGCAGGTTTCCTGGCTCGCCGGCTCGAGCGGTCTCGCAGGCCTTCCCGAGGGTTCCTCAGTGGCCGTAGCGCGAGACCTCGCCGGCTACAGTTGCGGGAACAGCCGCAGTGGTCTGCGTTCCCTCTTAGCCCTTTCGGGCACCGCCTGCGGGCAACCTTAGCACACGGGGGCTATGCGACAATGCCGCTGCTCCGAAACGCCTCTCGAGCAAGGATCTCAAGCTCTGATCCGCTATCGCGTTCGCCTCGCCGACCTCGCCCGGCACTGGTTCGAGATCGAATGCCGCGTCGAAGATGCGGCCGACGAGCAGCGCTTCTCGTTGCCGGCGTGGATCCCCGGCAGCTACTTGCTGCGCGACTTCGCGCGTCACGTCGTTCGTGCCGAGGCCAGAAGCGGGCGCGAAGCGCTCGCCGTCGTGAAGACTGGCGCCGCGGAGTGGTGCGTGCGCGGCGACGGCCGCACGCTCGACTTCACGATCACGGTCTACGCCCTCGACCAATCCGTGCGCGGCGCCTATCTCGACGGGCAGCGCGGCTATTTCAACGGCCCGTGCGTGTTCGTGCTCCCCGAAGGCCGCGACGCCGAGCCGATCGAGGTCACGCTCGAGCCGCCGCCGCACTCGGCGTGCCAAGACTGGCACGTGGCTACGGCGCTGACCTCGGCCGAAGTCGACGAGCGCGGCTTCGGCATCTATCGCGCACGCGATTACGACGAGCTGCTCGACCACCCCGTCGAGATCAGCGACTTCGAGAGCGTCGAGTTCGAGGCCGCAGGCGTGCCGCATCGCCTCGTCGTCGCCGGCCGGTTCGAGTCCGATCTCGACCGCGTGGCGACGGACCTCGCGCTGATCTGCACGACGCAGATCGAGTTCTTCGGCAGGCCCGCTCCGTTCGATCGGTACTGGTTTCTCGGCTTGGCCGTCGGCGAGGGTTACGGCGGCCTCGAGCATCGAGCGTCGACGAGCTTGATCTTCGGCCGCGACGACCTGCCGAAGGCCGGCGACGCGACACCGTCGCGCGACTATCAGCGCTTCCTCGCGCTCGCGAGTCACGAGTACTTTCACACGTGGCACGTGAAGCGCACGAAACCCGCTGCATTCATGCCGTATCGCTTGGACCAGCGCAATCACACGCGTCTCCTGTGGGTCTTCGAAGGAATCACGAGCTACTACCAGGAGCTCATGCTGCTGCGCAGCGGCGTCGTCGGTTTGAGCGCGTTCCTCCAGCGCACGGGCGAGCTGCTGACGCGGGTTTACAGGATGCCGGGCCGGTTCAAGCAGAGCCTGGAGCAGTCGAGCTTCGACGCGTGGGACGTGCTGTATCGGCCCGAGCCGCATCACGCGAATACGTCGATCAGCTACTACACGAAGGGCGCGATGGTCGCGCTCGCGCTCGATCTCAAGCTGCGGCTCGACACGGCCGGCCGCGCGTCGCTCGACGACGTCGTGCGCGAGCTCTGGCGCCGCTACGGCGCGCGCGGGGTAGGTGTCCCGGAGGACGGCTTCGAGCAGCTCGCTGCCGAAGTCGGCGGCCTCGATCTTGGTACCTTTTTCACGGGTGCCGTGCGCGGCACCGAGGATCCGCCGCTGAAAGACCTGCTCGCGCAGTTCGGCGTGGTCCTCGAGATGCGCGCCGCGGCGGGCGCGGACGACCGCGGCGGCACGCCGCGCGCCGGCAACGGCGAGTTGCTGACGCTTGGCGTCGCAGTCCGCGAGCGCGAGCACGGGCTCGAGCTCACGAGCGTGCTCGACGGCGGCGCCGCCGAGCGCGCCGGGCTCAATCCCGGCGACGTGCTCGTAGCGATCGACCGCTTACGCGTGACCGGCCGCAATCTCGCGCGCCGGCTGGCTCGTTTCGAGAGCGGGGAGCGCGTCACGGCGAGCGTGTTTCGCGGCGACGAGCTGCTCGAGGTCGGCATCGTGCTCAAAGCCGCGCCGCTCGATACCTGCTACCTCGCCGTGCGCGACCAAGCCGATCCGGCAGCCGTCGAGCGGCGTCGGGCGTGGCTCGGCGGCTAAGGGCGCCGTACCATTGCGGCAGCTGCGACTGATTCGCCGGGAAGGCAGCGCATGATCGAGCTCGGCCTCAAGGTCACGTTGGCGTATCTCGTCGGCGCCGTGCTCGGCAGCCTGCTCGTCGGCTTCTTCTACGGCGGTGTCGACATACGCAAGGCCGGCAGCGGCAACGCCGGCGGCACGAATGCGCTGCGCACGCAGGGCAAGGTCTTCGCGCTCTGGGTCATGGTCATCGACATCGGCAAAGGTATCCTCGCGGCCGCCGTGATACCGCCGCTCGTGATTCCCGGCGTCGGCCTCGATCCGTCGGTCGACCGCTCGCTCGTCCTCTACACCGTCGCGTTCGCCGCGATCTTGGGTCACGTGTTTCCGGTGTGGTTCGGCTTCCGCGGCGGCAAGGGCGGCGCTACGGCAGCAGGGCTCGTGTGTTTTCTCGCGCCCGCTGCGGCGTTGCCCGTGCTCGGCTCGTGGTTGCTGATCGCGTTCACGACGGGGTTCGTCGGGCTCGCGACGATCAGCGCTTCGCTGATCGCGGTGGTCTTCCTCGGGTTCACGGTCTTGCCGGAGGAGAGCGGCCTGTTCTTGTTCGCGTGCGGCGCCGCGGGGCTCCTCATCTATGCACACCGAGGCAACATCCGCCGCATGCTCGACGGCACGGAGTCGCGGTTCGCGAGCCCGGCGGCGCGCTGGTTGCGGCGCGGACAGTAGACGCGTGTGACCGTCGAACGCTTGTTGCACGCCTTGGCCGACGGCCGAACGCACTCCGGCGAGGAGCTCGCGCGTGCGTTCGGCGTCACGCGCGCCGCCATCTGGAAGCAGGTCGACAAGCTCGGCGACTGGGGGCTCGACGTCGAGGCGGCGCCCGGCGCCGGCTACCGGTTGCCGCGCGGCCTCGATCTGCTCGACGCGGATACCCTGCGCGCGGCGCTCGAGCCGAACGTGGCTGCAAGGATCGCGAAGCTCGAAGTTTTCACGGAGCTCGATTCGACGAACCGGCGCTTGCTCGCCGCGCCGCCGCCCGTCGGCAAGCTCGACGTCTGCATCGCAGAATTCCAGACGGCGGGCCGGGGGCGGCGCGGCCGGCGTTGGAACGCGCCGCTCGGCAGCGGCATTTGCCTATCGGTCGGCTGGCAATTTGCCGGCATGCCGGCGGAGCCGGCCGCGCTGACGCTCGCCGTCGGGGTCGCGGTGCGCCGCGTTCTCGAGCGCGTGGCCGGCCTCACGATCGCGCTGAAGTGGCCGAACGATCTCGTCTTCGACGAGCGCAAGCTCGGCGGCATCTTGCTCGAGCTCGAAGCCGAGGCGCACGGCGGCGCGCACGTCGTCGCGGGTCTCGGGCTCAACGTGACGTTGCCCGCGGCGCTTTTACCCTCGCTCAGCGACTGGCCGCGCGGCGCCGTCGATCTTGCGACGGCGCTCGAGAAGCCGCCGCCGCCGCGCGCCGTGCTCGCGGCGGCGCTCGTCAACGAGCTCGCAGCGCTGCTCACCGACTATCCCACCCAGGGTTTCGCCGCGTATCGCACCGAATGGCGGTCCGCCGATTTCTTGCGCGGTCGTGCCGTGAGCCTCGACGAGCCGGCCGGGCGCGTCTTCGGCACGGCGCTCGGCATCGATAGCGACGGCGCGCTGCTCGTCGAGACCGAGGCCGGCGAGCGGCGGCGCGTCGTCGCGGGCGACGTCAGTGTTCGGAGCGGCCGATGACGGTGCTCGTCGACATCGGCAATACGCGCATCAAGTGGGCGACGTTCGCGGACGGCCGGCTCGTGCGCCGCGGCAGCGCCGTGCATCGCGATTCGCTCGACGCAGGCGTAGCGGCGTTCGCAGCGCAGCTGCCGGCGCAGCCCCGCATCATTGCAGCGAACGTCGCCGGCGAGCGCGTAGCCGAGCGTCTCAAAGCTCTTGCCGCAGCGCGTCCCGGCGCCTCGCTCGAGCTCGTGGCGAGCGCCGCCGAGCGCTTCGGCGTTCGCTGCGCGTACGCAGACCCGAGCAGGCTCGGCGTCGACCGCTGGGTGGCCGTGCTCGCGGCGTACCACTCTGCGCGCGGCGCCGCGTGCGCCATCGATGCCGGCACGGCGGTCACGTTCGACGCCGTCGACGGTTCGGGCGCCCATCTCGGCGGCCTGATCTTTCCGGGCGCACTCTTGCTCGCGTCGGCGCTCGACCGCAACACGAGCGACATCGGGCGCACGGCGGCCGCGCCTACCGTGGCTCGCGGGCTCGACCTCCTTGGCCGCAACACCGACGCCGCTGTCGGGCACGCCGCGTGGCTCGCGCTGTCCGCGGCGCTCGATCGCGCCGTCGCGACCGTCGCGCGCGCGCTCGGCACGCGGCCCGTCGTGTACTTGACGGGCGGCGACGCGGAGGTGCTGCAGGGTTGGCTGGAAACCCGAGTCGAACTACGGGCAGACTTGGTGCTGGAAGGCCTCGGGTTGTTCGCCGCGGAACAGAGCTGATGCGCCATCTCTTTCTCGTGCTCGTGCTCGCGAATCTCGCTTTCGCCGCTTGGAGCGCGTGGTTTGCGGGGCCCGCGACCGTCGGCCGCCGCAGCGACGACGGGGCACCGGCTCTCACGCTCGTCAGTGAGGTGCCGGACGATCTGCGCAGCAGCGGGGTCGTCTCGGAGCCTGACGGGGCGGCGGCGGGGCAAGACGTTCCCGCTCTCGTCGCGCCAGAAGCTGTGTCGAACGCCGAGCCCGATGCCGAGGCGGTGCCCGACGAAGTGCCGGCGACACCCGAGCCGAGTGCCGCGCAAGCCGTTGCGAGCTGCACGAGCGTCGGCCCGTTTCACGAGCTCTCGCAAGCCGCGACGGCCGCGGCCGCTCTGCGGAACGCGGGTTATCAGCCGCTGCAGCGCGTCGTCGAGGGCGACGTCTGGAGCGGTTACTGGGTCTACATTCCGGCGATCGCGACCGAGCAGGAAGCCAACGAGGCCCTCGCGAAGGTCCGCGAGGGCGTCCGCGAAGCGCGGATCCCGGACGCCTATGTCATTCGCAACAGCGACAGCGGCAATCTCGTGTCGCTCGGCGTGTTCAGCGAGATCAGCGGCGTCAGCCGGCTGCGCGACGAGGTGCGCGCGCTCGGCTTCGAGCCGCAAGTCGTCGATCGCACGCGCCGCGCGACCGTGTATTGGATCGATGTCGCGCTCGCGCCGGACCAGACGCTCGACTTCGACGCGCTGCAGCCGCCGGGCCGCATCATCCGGCTCGAGCAGCGCGCATGCGAGGCGCCGGGTTAGCGACGTCCGCCGATAGAGGATTCTTCAGCGAGCGCCGTGGCGTACGATGTGGCCCCTTCGGGTATCGTTTCGTCCCGCCGACCCTTC
The DNA here is from genome assembly GCA_963714705.1 of uncultured Gammaproteobacteria bacterium. GTDB lineage: Bacteria > Pseudomonadota > Gammaproteobacteria > Steroidobacterales > Rariloculaceae > FEN-1219. The sequence goes on along the minus strand of CAVQPJ010000005.1, from coordinate 677,801 downwards.
GAGGAACAAGACATGAGACTCATGAAACCGACGACCTGGATGTTGGCCTCGTTCGCGCTCGGCGGCCTGCTCGCCCCCCTCGCACAGGCACAGGACAACCAAGTCGCGCGCATGGAGACGGCGCTCTTGTCGCCGAACCGGCCCCTCGAGGACAAGGCGCGCGACGCCGCCCGCAAGCCGATCCAGACCGTGCAGTTCCTCGGGATCGAGACCGGCGATACCGTCATCGACGTGATCGCGGCCGGCGGCTGGTTCACCGAGGTGCTGTCGGCCGCCGTCGGACCGAGCGGCAAGGTGCTCGCGCAGAACCCCGACTTCTTCGTCTCGCAGCCGAACTTTTCAGCGACCGAGAAGGCACGCCACGACCGGCTCGGTAACGTGCAGCCCGTGCACGGCGAGCTCGCCGCGAATGGCATCGTCGGCGCCGACGCCGCGGTCACGGCGCTGAACCTGCACGACGTCTACGGCCAGGGCGGCGAAGCGGCGGCCGTCGCGTTCGCGAAAGGCGTCTACGACGCGCTCGAAGCCCGGCGCCGTGTTCGGCGTCATCGATCACGTCGGCATCGAAGGCCAGAACAACGCGCAGTTCCACCGAATCCAAATCCAACAGGCGCGCGACGTAATAACGAAAGCCGGGTTCAGGATCGAAGCCGAGGCGGACATCCTCGAGAACCCCGGCGACGACCACACGAAGCCCGTTTTTCAACTGGCGGGGCGCACCGATCAGTTTCTGATCCGAGCTCGCAAACCGTAGCGCTCTCGAGCGGCGACATTAGTAGGCTGCTCCGCGATGAACAAACGCTTGGCTTGCAGCGTAGCCGCCCTGGCGGCCGGCCTCGCGGTCGCGCTTGGCGCATGGGCCCAGGCTTCTAACCCCATCAACGAGAGCGAAGTGCCGCAGCGCAAAAAAGCGGCGCCGTTGCCGCCGCGCGGCACGTTCGAGGCGCCGCGGACGTCGTGGGGCGACCCTGCCATTGCCGGCGCCTACAACAACAGCGACGAGACCGGCATTCCGTTCGAGCGGCCCGCCGAATTTGCCGATCGCACGCTCGAGAGCTTCACGCCCGAGGAGCTCGCCTCGATCCAGGTTGAGCGCCAGCGCCAAACCATCGAGCGCAATCCGACGCTCAGCGAATTCCCCGGCGCCACGAGCCCGATGCACTGGTTCGAGAACTACTTCGCCGCGAACAGCCGTCCGTGGCTCGTCTCGGACCCGCCGGACGGCAAGGTGCCGGCGCAGACGGAAGAAGCCCGCGCGCGCGGAGCGGCTGCGCGCGCCGCGCGCGCCGGCCGCGGACCTGCCGATTCCTACACCGATCGCAGCCTGTACGACCGCTGCATCACGCGCGGCGTGCCGGGCTCGATGATGCCGGCGATCTACGGCAACTCGTATCACATTGCGCAAAGCCCCGGCGTCGTGACCATCACCTACGAGATGATCCACGACACGCGTGTCATCCCGCTCGATGGCAGCCCGCACGTGAGCCCGACGATCCGCCAATACCTGGGCGACGCGCGCGGCCATTGGGAAGGCGACACGCTCGTCGTCGAGACGACGAACTTCAACGACAGAGTGCCCTACCGCGGCTCGAGCGAGCATCTGAAGCTCGTCGAGCGCTTCACTCCGCTCGGCCCCGACACGCTCGAATGGTCCGTGACGTTCGAGGATCCGCACACGTGGGAGCGGCCGTGGACGTTCGCGATGAATCTCACGCACGACGAGACGCAACCGCTCTTCGAGTACGCGTGCCACGAAGGCAACTACGGGCTCGCCAACATCTTGTCGGTCGCGCGCGCCGAAGAGGCAGCGGCACAAAAGAAGTAGCGCGGCGCTGAATCGCCGCAACCCGGGAAAGGGGGGATTTCAATGAACGAGCTTCGATCTCGCGCCGCATTGCCGGCGCAGCTTCTGTCCGGATTGGCCGCTGCAGCGCTGCTCGCGCTTGGCTCGCCTTCGACAGCGCAAGCGCAGCCCGCGGGCCAGATGAAGTCGCTGTCGCACAACATTCACGCCGTCAACGACCTCGACACGACGCTCGCGTTCTACCGCGACGTGTTCGGCTTCGAGGGCAGAGCCATCGATTTCGCGAATCCCGCCGTGCCGCTGCTGACGAACGCGCCGGGCGTCACGTTGCGCATGTCGATGCTGACGCTGCCAGGCGGCACGCGTTACGAGCTCACGCATTTCAAAGGGCTCGAGCGACAGGCCGGAACGGCCAAGTACACGGACCCCGGCGCGGCGAGCGTCGTCTTGTACGTCCGCAGTCTCGACACACTCGTGGCGGCCGCGAAGAAGGCGAACGCAGAGATCGTGACGACCGGCGGCGCGCCCGTCGAGATCACGACCGCGAGCGGCCGTGCGCGCTCGATCGTGCTGCGCGATCCGGATGGCTACTTCTTGCAGCTCGTCGAGCAGACGCCTCCCGCGGGTGCACCCGACGGTGCTATTTACGGCTCCTCGCTCGCGTTCACGATGGAAGACGCCGGCGCCACGCAGAAGTTCTACACGGGCATGATGGCCGTGCCGCTCTCGGGCCCGACCGAGTTCAAGCGCGATGCGTCGCTGGCGAAGTTGTTCGGCGCGCCCGAGGCCGTCGAGCTCCGCAAGCTCTCCGGCTCGTTGCCGCCCGGCACTGCCGTAGAGTTCACGGAGTTTCGCGGCGTGCCGCGGACGAAGTTCCACCTGCGCGTGCGCGATCCCGGCGCGCCGGCCATGGCGATCAACGTCGACAACCTCGAAGGCATGGTCGCGCAGATGAAGGCCGCCGGCGTGAACTTGATCTCCGCGAACGGCGAGCTCGTCGACTTCGGCAACGGTGTCCGCAATATCTTCGTCGAGGACCCGAACGGGATGAACCTCGAGCTGATCTACCGGCCGGCCGCGCCGCCGCCGCCGCCGCCGCCGGCTCGGCAGTAGACCGCGCCGGAACGCATCAATCTCCGCCGGCGAGTTCCGGTTTCGACTTTATTGACGGTTTGTCAAATTATCAATACGCTCGGAGCTCACAACTGCCTGCGCGCGACGTCCGGCTTACGAGCAAACGCGCGGCGACGCAGTAGAGGCTTAGACGCCGTTCGACTGGGGGAAGACGTGACAACGTTGTCCAAGATCGGTGCTTTCGCAGCGTCGCTGCTCATCGCGTTCGGCGCTTCGGGCGCAACGGAGCTCGACACGAAGCTGCTCGAAGCAGCGCGCAGAGCTGAGGCCGCGGAGGTTCGCGAGTTGCTCGCGGCAGGTGCCGACGCGAACGCGAGGGCCGCCGACGGCATCGACGCCGATGCTGTACGCCGCCCACTTCGGGAGCATGAGTAGCGTGCAAGCGTTGCTCGGCGCAAACGGCGACCCGAATCTCACGAACAGGTATGGCGTTGGGCCGATGCACGAAGCTGCGCTTCGCGCCGACGCCGATCTGCTGCGAGCACTGCTCGACGCCGGCGCGACTGTCGACCTGGCGCTGCCCGAGGGCGAAACACCGCTCATGCTCGCGTCGCGCACGAGCGGCATAGACGCCGTCCGTCTGCTCATCGAGCACGGCGCGAACGTCAACGTCGTCGAGCAGTGGCAAGGACAGACGCCGCTCATGTACGCGGCCGCCCACGATCGCGGCGAGGTTGCGGCCGCGTTGATCGCGGCGGGCGCAGACGTCAACGCCAGAACTCCGATCAACGATCTGCCCGAGCGCGAGTCGCGCGTTCGGTACTACGTTGAAATTCCCGTCGCCGGTTTTACGCCCGTGATGTTCGCAGCGCGAAGCGGCGCGAACTCGGCGTTGCGCGCGCTGATCGCCGGCAAGGCCGATCTCGATGCAAAGACGCCGGAGGGTTTCACGCCCGTCGTGATCGCGCTCGACAACCTGCGCTTCGATGCGGCGAAGGTGTTGGTCGAGGGCGGTGCAACGGCAAACGACGGCGGGCTCCTCGGCGTGGTCGAGGCGCGTAATCGCGTCAACTATGTCGGCGAGCACCAAACTCCGACGGGCGCCGAGCTCTCCTTGGACTTGCTCGCCTTGATGATTTCCAAGGGCGCCGATCTGATGGGCCGCATGCCGCAGCCGCTGCTCGATCGAGACGCGCGCTTCGTGCCGCCGCCGCCCAAGATCACCGACGTCGCGCTGATTCGCGCCGCGCGGTCTGCCGACGTCGACGCGATGCGCGTGCTGATCGACGGTGGAGCCGATCCTTCGCTGCGCGACGACAAGCGCGGCGGCATCACTCCGCTGGTTGCAGTATTGACGGGTCCCGAGCTTCCGTCGCTGATCGAGGCCGAGCGGCGCCCGCTCGAGGATGACGCGATCGCGGCTGTCGATTTTCTGCTCGACCGCGGAGCGGACCCTGCCATGGGCAACGACGCCGGCAGCACGGCTTTGCACATCGCTGCGTTGCGCGCCTATCCCGGCGTCATCAAGCGCATGGCCGAGCGAGGCTTGGACCTCAACGTCGCGGATCGCGAAGGGTTCACGCCGCTCGACTACTCGGTCGGCAACTTGCCGCGGGGAGTTCGAGCCAGGCCGCCGGCCGACAACCCGGCGGCTGCAGCGCTGCGCGAGCTCGGCGCGCGCGGCAAGGAAGATCCGAGGACGGCCGCGCGATGAGGAAGCGCTCGTTGCAACGGCGCACCGCACCGGTGCTCGCAGGGGTCGCCGCAGCGTCGCTCGCGGCCTGCACGCCTTCGCCGGAGCAATTGGCCGCCGAGCACGGCGCGACGCTCAGCAAGTACTGCACGGATTGTCACAGCGCCGCCGAACGCGAGGCGGACCTCGTGCTCGAGAATCCGAACCTCGCGAATCCCGCCGCGGACCGCGCGAAATGGGAGGCGGTCCTTCACAAGCTCGGCGCCGGCCTCATGCCGCCGCCCGGCGAGCCGCGGCCGAGCGACGAAGACATCGCGAGCTTCGTGTCCTATCTCGAGACGAGTCTCGACGCCACCGCGGCCCAGCCGGCCGGCGCGCCCGTGCGCCGGCTGACGCGCGCGGCGTACGGCAACGCGGTCCGCGACTTGCTCGGCTTTCCCGTCGACGTCGAAGCGCTGCTGCCCGCGGACATCACGAGTGACGGTTTCGACAACGTCTCCGACACGTTGAAGACTTCGCCGCTGCTACTCGAGCGCTATCTCACGGTCGGGTTGCGCGTGGCCGCCATGGCGGTGGGCGACACCACGCTCTCGCCGCGTGGCACGGAGTACCGGCCGCGGCTCGATCTCTCGCAGAACGACTGGATCGAAGGGTTGCCGTACGGCACGCGCGGCGGGCTCGTCGTCGACCACTATTTCCCGACCGACGCCGAGTACGAGATCCGCCCGGAGCTGTGGCGAGCGACGGGCAGCACGGTCCGCGGAGTCGAGGGCTTCAAGGACACCCTTCGAGCTGCAGATCCTGCTCGACGGCGCCGTCGTTCATTCCGCCCAGTTCGGCGGCGTCGAGGACGACGCGCTCTCGAACCACGACATCGGCAGCGCGGTGACGCAGGTGGCGGCGCGGCTGCCGGTGCGCCTGCGCGTGAGCGCCGGGCTGCATACGCGTCGGCGTCACTTTCGTCGCGAAGAGCTTCGCGCTCGAGCAGAAGCTGCTCGATCCCGATAGAGCGGACTTGCCGATCGGTAACGACGGCTATGGCTGGCCGATCGTCACGCGCGCGCTCGTCGCGGGACCGTACGATTCGACCGGGTCCGGCGACACCCCGACGCGCAGAGCCATCTTCACGTGCCGGCCGAGCGATTCCGTGAGCGATACCGCATGCGCCGACGAGATCCTCGGCCGCTTCGCGCTGCGCGCCTACGGCCGGCCGCTCGACGATCAGGATCGCGAAACCCTGCGCGAGCTCTACGCGAGCGGCAGCGACAACGGCCGCGACTTCGAGGCCGGCGTCGAGGTGGGCCTCGCGAGAATCCTGAGCGGGCCCGAGTTCCTGCTGTATCACGGCGTGACCGAGGACGCAGCGGTTGCCGCAAGCGACAACCAGGACGACGGCGTCACGCTCGCGTCCCGGCTCGCGCTATTCCTCTGGAACAGCATTCCGGACGACGCGCTGCGCGATGCCGGCATCGCGGGCCGGCTCCGCGAGCCCGCAACGCTCGAAGCCGAGGTGCGCAGAATGCTCGCCGATCCGCGGGCCGACACGCTCGTCACGGACTTCGCCGAGCAATGGCTGCAGCTGCGGCTCATCAATGCGAAGGCGCCCGATCAGCGCACGTTCCCGACGTTCGACGACAACCTGCGCAGCGACATGCTGCGCGAGACCGAGCTGCTCTTGCGCTCCGTTTTGCTCGACGACGCGAGCGTGCTCGACTTGCTCGGCGCCGACTACACGTTCTTGAACGAGCGGCTGGCCGAGCACTACGGCGTCGATGGCGTGTTCGGCGACTCGTTTCGGCGAGTCGCCGTGCAGGATCCGAATCGCCGCGGCCTTTTGGGGCACGGCAGCATCCTGTTCCAGACCTCCGTCGAAACGCGCACCTCGCCCGTGTTCCGCGGCAAGTGGATCCTGACGAACTTCTTCAACTCTCCGCCGCCGCCGCCGCCCGCGGACGTGCCGGCGCTCGAAGCCAGCATCGCGGACAGCACGCCGCACAGCGTGCGCGAGCGCCTCGAGCAGCATCGCAAGGATCCCGTCTGCGCCGGCTGTCACGCGATCATCGATCCGACGGGGCTCGCGCTCGAGAACTTCGATGCGATCGGGCGTTGGCGCGACACGGATGCGGGGCAGCCGATCGACGCGAATGCCACGCTGCCGGGCGGCATTGCCATCTCGGGCCCGGCCAGTTTGCGTGAAGCGCTGCTCCGCCGCCCTGAGCTGTTCGTGTCGACGTTCACGCAGAAGCTCATGGTGTACGCGCTCGGGCGTCGTCTAGAAGCCGCGGACATGCCGACCGTGCGGCGCATCGTGCGCGAGGCCGCGAGCGACGACTACAAGTTCAGCGCGCTCGTGCTCGGAATCGTCGGTAGCACTCAGTTTCAGCAAAAAGCCCGCTTCAACGTGAGCGCAACGCAGACCGTCGCGGACGCGTCGCTACAGGAGTCGAACTAATGTTCATCACGAAGAGACATCTGTCGCGTCGCGCCGTGCTTCGCGGTGCCGTCGGTGCTGCGATCGGCCTGCCGTTCCTCGATGCCATGGTGCCCGCCGCGAGCGCGGCGCCGCCGGCGCAGCTGCGCTTCGGCGCAGTCTACGTGCCGAACGGCATTCGGCCGGAGATTTTCACGCCGCCGCCTTCGGCCAAGCTCGAGCTGCCGCCGCTGCTCGAGCGATTCGTGCCGCTGCGCGAGCACATCAACGTCGTGACGGGCTTGAGAGCCCCCGATCCGTTCGGGCACCACGTCATCGGGTCTTTGTGGTTGAGCGGGGGTACTGCGCGGCCGACTCAAGCCTCGGACGTGCAGGCAGGGCAGACCATCGATCAACACATCGCCGACGCCATCGGCCGCGATACGCCGCTGCGCTCGCTCGAGCTCGGGATCGAGGGCATCAACACTTCGTCGAACTCGTGCCAATTCGGCTGGAGCTGCCTGTACCTGAATACGCTGTCGTGGCAGACGCCGACGATGCCGCTGCCGAACGAGATCAACCCGCAGAACGCATTCGAGCGCCTGTTCGGCGACATAGGCTCCGCCGAGGAGCGCGCCGCGCGTGTCAGGGCCAAGGCGAGCATTCTCGATTCGGTGATCTCGGCGGCGAACCGATTGAACAGCCAGCTCGCGCCTCAAGATCGCTCGACGGTCGAGGAGTACCTGACGAACATCCGTGAAGTCGAAAGCCGGATTCAGGCGTCCGGGCAGCGAGCGGACGCCGTGGGCGAAACGCCCGACGCGCCTGCCGGCATTCCGGGCTCGTACGACGAGCACGTCCGCGTGATGTACGATCTTGTAGCGCTCGCGTGGCGCGCCGACATCACGCGCGTGGCGACGTTCATGAACGGCGTCGAGGCGAGCAGCATCGGCTATCCCCAAATCGGCGTGCCCGAGTCGCACCACATCGTGTCTCACCACGGAGGTGTCGCGGCGAGCATCGCCAAATACGCGAAGATCAACGCGTACCATCTTTCGCTGTTCGGCGACTTCGTGGAGAAGCTGCGCACGACGCCGGACGGCGACGGCACGCTGCTCGATCATTCGCTCGTCATGTACGGGTCGGGCATGGGCAACGGTGACAAGCACGACCAAAACATGGTGCCGATCGTGCTCGCGGGAGCAGCGGCTGGCCGCTTGAAGGGCGGCCGACACATTGCCACTCCGAATCAGACGCCGTTGGCGAACCTCATAGCGGGACTCGGACAAGTTGCGGGGCTCGAGCTCGGCACGCTCGACAACGCCACCGGAGTGGTGGAGCTCTAGCCGTGGCGGCGTCTGCCAAAATCGTAGCTCGCTCGCAGGGACCGGCCGAGGAGCAGCCGACTCGGAAGCTCGGAGGCAAGCGCGAGCGCACGCGCAAGAAAATTCTCGAAGCTGCGTTCAGCCTGCTCGGGAACGAAAAGGGCCTCACCGTGCGTATCGAGGAGATCTGCGCCGTAGTCCGGGTCTCGCGCGGAACGTTCTACAACTACTTCACGAGCCTGGAGCAGCTGTTCGAGATCCTCGCCATCGAGCTCAGCCAGGACCTGAATCGAGCCCTTGTTGCGTCGTGGGACGAAACCCAGAGCCATGCCGAAGGCTCGAACGCCGCGATCCAGCACTACCTCAACTACGCCGAGCGCGATCCCGCGTGGGCGTGGGCCATGGTCCATTTGAGCGCGTTCGGGCCGAGCTTCGGTGCCGAAGCGTGGGACGCGTGCTACCGCGCGATTGCGCAGGGCATTGAAGCGGGGGAGTTCGACGTGCCGAATGCGACCGTCGGCCGCGACTTGATGACCGGCACGGTGCTCGCCAGCGTGCGTACCACGCTCCGCGGTGGCCGATCAGACCCGCGAGTCGTCGCGCACCATTTGCTGCGCGCGTTCGGAGTGCCCGACGCTCGCGCACGGGAAATCGCGGAGAGTCCACTTCCGGACATGGTCGTTCCGAAATAGCCCGAGCGCGACGCTCGCGCGATCGCCGCCGCCCCGCGGGGCTTGCGCCCACAGCGCGGGCATCCTACCGAAGCCCTGCGCGCCGCCCGCGGCGCTATAATGCGCGGCGCTCGCCGTCTACGATGGGCTGCTTGGTTCGGCGCCGGTGTAGCACAGCGGTAGTGCAGCGGTTTTGTAAACCGAAGGTCGGGAGTTCGATTCTCTCCACCGGCACCACTTCCAAGCCGCGGCCAGCGATGTCTCGCTCGTTCGTCGACACCGGATAGTGGACGTCAGCCCAATACCCGCCGCTCGGCGCGTGCCGTGGAATCTAGGCGTACTCGGAGCCGCGAATGCCCGTTCCAGCGACTAGGATCATGCACGCACCTCGGCACACGCCCATGCGCGAAGCACCGTGAGCGCCAGGCCGGACGTGCTCGTCGTGGGCGCCGGCCCGGCCGGTGTCGCGGCGGCGTTGCGGGCCGCAGATTTGGGAGCGAAGACCACGCTCGTCACGCGCGACGAGTTCGGCGGCATGGCGGCCAACGACGGACCGATCCCCGTGCGCACGCTGGCCCACGCCGCGCGATTGCTGCGCGACGCGCGACAGCTCGAGCGCTACGGAATCGCCGTGGGCGCGCTCGCGCTCGACTATCCGCGACTGCTGAGCCGCGTCCGGGAGGTCGTCGCCGAAGCGCGCAGCCATGCGGCCTACCGCGAGCAGATCGACGCCGCCGGGGCCATCGTCCACGAGCGGACGGGTGCGGCGCGGTTCGTCGACCCCCACACGATCGAGACGGCCAGCGGTCTCAAGCTCCGCGCCGACAGCATCGTGATCTGCACGGGCGGCAAGAGTCGAAAGCTCGTCGTACCGGGAGCCGAGCTGACCGCGACGCACAGCGACGCCTGGAGTCTGCGCTCGGTCCCCGCTTCGATGCTCGTCATAGGAGGCGGCGCGACGGGTGCACAGGTCGCCTCGATCTTCAGCGGCTTCGGCACGAAGGTTCAGCTCTTTCAGAGCGGGCCTCGCATCATCCCGACCGAGGACGAGGACGTGTCCACGGCCGTGGCCGCGGGCTTTCGAGAGGCGGGCATCGTCGTTCGCGAAAGCTTCGGCGAGATCGAGTCGTTCGAAGCGGTGCGGAGCGGCGTTCGAATGACGTTCGTGAAGGACGGCCGGCGTGAAAGCGCCGAGGCCGAGCTCGCGGTCGTGGCGGTCGGCTGGACGGCCGAAACGGAAGATCTGAATCTCGGCGCCGCCGGTGTCGAGACGACTGCCCGCGGCTTCATAGACGTCGACTCGCATCTGCAAACGTCTGCGAGCCACATCTTCGCGGCCGGCGACGTGACCGGCCGCTTGATGCTGGTGCCGCAGGCGCTGCAGGACGGGTTCGTAGCGGCCACGAATGCAGTGCTCGGGCCGACACACACGCTCGACGCGCATCCTGCGCCGATCGGCAGCTTCACGGACCCCGAGTACGCGCAGGTCGGCTTGACCGAGGCCAAGGCTCGCGCCGAGCACGACGTTGCAGTCTCGGTCGCCCGCTTCGACTCGGCGATGCGGACGATCATCGACGGGCGCACGACGGGGTTTTGCAAGCTGATCGTGGAGCGGGGCAGCGGCAAGATTCTGGGTTGCCACGTCGTCGGCGAGCGCGCCGTCGATATTGCTCAATTGGCTGCCGTCGCGATGTCGGCGCATACGAGCGTGGAGGCGCTGGCCCGCGTCCCGCTATCCTTTCCGACTCACGCCGGGATTCTGGGGCGCGCCGCAGCCAGCGCGGCACGCGAGTTGAACCGAAGCTCTTCGCCGTTGCCTCAACCCGAGCTTCACGCCTCTTGAGACGAATCGGTGTTTGTTTAGGAGAAGAACATGTCTGACGCAAAGCGAAAGGAAGATTGGTCGAAGCCTGCCGCCATGGCGATCCCGAAAGGCGGGTACATCGGCGAGCCCGAGCGCGGCCGGTACGGCCCCATCTTCCCGAAGTCCCCGGCCTGCTACGGCTTCACGATCATCGCCAAGATCATTCCGGGGCGAGAGGACGTGATTCGGGGGTACAGCAAGAAGATCGAGGAGACCGTCGCGGGCGCTCCGCATAGCCTGGCGATACTGAAGCTGCATTACTTGCGATGGGTGTTGTTCGACATCGGCGGCGTCACGTACTTCATGTACCAAGGAATCTTCGACACGGACTTCGACAAGTACACCGAGGATGCCATCAGCCTTTTCGGAGCCACGGGCATCGACACCGTGTTCGAGAATCTCGAGGGCTTTCCACTCGATTGGAAGACGAATGCGCCGGCGTTCGTGAAGTTCGTCCGCGACCATCATCGGCCGAGCTTCTTGGAATACGGTGAGTACCCGTTCGTGAGCGCCGAGGAGATCAAGAAGGCATTGGCCCTCAAGGCGGCGTTCGGCACGATGCTGGATCAGATGCAGTAGCGCGTCATGCTCGAGCTCAACGACATTCAGTACATCGTCCTGGCGCGCGCGCCTGCCGTCACGGGACGGTACGAGTTCCTATCGTTCCGCGACGCTGCCGCGGGACGCGCGTGGTTGGCGGGAGTGCTCGACGGCGTGCACTCGGTAGAGCACGTCCGCAAGTCCGTCAACGAGGATCAGAGCTGGATCTCCTTGGCCTTCACGTGGAACGGCTTGCGCACGCTCGGCTTGGACGAAGCTGCGCTCGCGACGTTTCCCGAGGAGTTCAAGCAGGGCATGGCGAGCCGCGCGGACATCCTCGGCGACGAGGGCACGCATCACCCGGAGCATTGGATCGGTGGGCTCGGCACGGGCAAGGTGCATGCGATCGCCGTCTTGTTCGCGCGCGACGCCGCGGAGCGCGACCGTTGCGTCGCCGCGCATCGCGCGCTCGTCGAGCGTTGCGACGGCGTCGAGGTGCTGTCGTTCGTCGATCTCGAGGCCACGCCGCCGTTCGAGTACGCGCACGACCACTTCGGCTACCGCGACCGGTTGTCGCAACCCGTCGTCGAGGGCTCGGGCGACGAGCCGACGCCGGGCTCCGGCGCCCCGCTGAAGCCGGGCGAGTTCATCCTCGGTTATCCCGACGAGGTCGGTCCGCCCGCGGGTTTGCCGCAGCCCGCTGGAGCTCGTGCGCAACGGGACGTACATGGCCTACCGCCGCTTGGAAGAGCACGTCGGCAAGTTCCGGGATTTCTTGCGCGAGCATGGCAAGACGCCCGAGGAGCAGGAGCTGGTCGCCGCGAAGCTGATGGGCCGCTGGCGCAGCGGTGCCCCGCTCGTCCACTGCAGGGATATGGACGATCCGGCGATGGGCGCCGATCCGCAGAGGAACAACGACTTCAACTACAAGAACGAGGACCCGCTCGGTTATGCCGTGCCGCTCGGCTCGCACGTTCGTCGCATGAACCCGCGCGACACGGCTGCGAACATGAACCGGCGCAGGATGATCAGGCGCGGCGGCACTTACGGTCCGGCCCTGCCGGAGGGCGCACCCGATGACGGCGTCGAACGCGGCATCGCCGCGTTCGTGATCTGCGGGAGCCTCGTGCGCCAGTTCGAGTTCGCCCAGAACGTTTGGGTCAACGACCGCAACTTTCACGAGCTCGGCAACGAGCGTGATCCGTTCATCGGCAACCACGACGGGACGCTCGAGTACAAGATCCCGAAACGCCCGGTGCGCAAGAAGATCACGGGTCTGCCCGCGTTCACGACCTGCCGCGGCGGCGAGTATTTCTTTTTGCCCGGCCTGAAAGGCCTGCGTCATCTCGCGAGCCTCGGCGGCTAACAGTGCGCCGGCGCATCACACATGAACGACAAGGACACGCCGCGTATGACTGACATCCAACCGGCTCGCACTTACAACCAGGCTCACCTCGCTCGCAAGTACGCGCCCGGCAAGCGGCGGATCAGCATTTATTGGACTTGGAGCTACCCGTGGGAGTCGAGCCGCAACGTCGCGGAGATGGACAATCGATTCTCGACGATGACCGAGGTCCGGAGGGTCGCGTGGCCGGCCTACGAGGGACCGGAGTGGGGCAGCGCCAACTTCCTGCAGGGCATCGACGGCACGCTCGAGCTGTTCCATCGCTCGACGTTGAGCTTTCAACAGACCGCGGGCGCCGTGACGGGCCAGCCGGTGGCGGTCTTCCAGCGCGTGGATCAAGCCGGTTTCGCGTTGCCGATCGACGAACGGATTCTCGCCGACACGGACACGTTGATGGTGTTCGGGCTCGATCACCTACCGGCGAACCAAGAAGCCTCGAAGGCAGAGATCGAAGCGATCCGGGCCTGGCTCGGCCGCGAGGGGACGTGCTTGTTGCTCGCGCCGCATCACGATGTCGGCTTCACCGACGATCTCGAGCAGCGGCAGGTCGAGTACCGGCATCACCGCGATGCGCTCGTGCCGCGCCAGCAGCGTTTCGGCACGTACACGCGCTCGCTGATGAAGGCGCTCGACGTGCCCGTTTGGAACGAGTGGGGCTTGAGACCGGCGATGGTCGCCGGTACGCGCGACATCGCGCCGCTGCAGGCCAACCGCGATCTCGACGAGCTCGGGCTGCTGAAGGATGTGACGACCTTCAATTTCCACCCGCATCTGCCTCATTACGCGCTGACGGCGAAGGACGCGCGCGGGATCCACGTGCTCGGCCGGCAGCCGGTCGACCTCGAGCGGCCGCATCCTTTCACGGCCGCCGGCAATACCGAGCTCAACGTTCTGCTGTGGATGCCGCCGCAGGGCAAGCGTGCCGGCGACATCCTGCTCGTCGATTCGACGCACTTCACGACGTTGTTCGGCGGCACGGAAAGCCTCGCGAACTTCTGGCGCAACCTCGCGCGCATGCGGTGACGCCGCGCATCTTCGCAGTCGCCGGCGTCGCGTGGGTTGCGCTCGGCGCGAGCACGGCGAGTGCGCAGACTCGAGGCGTCTATCCGCTCGGCATGAGCGCGACGGGCTCGGGGTTAGTCGCGGAGCCCGGGCTCAGCTACTCGAACATGTTCCTGTTCTACTCGCGCGACCGCGCCGTCGGGCCCGACGGCGAAGTGACGGCGACGGGGCAGAACTCCGTCCTCATGGACATGAACACGCTCTCGTGGGTCAGCGAGAAGCGAGTGTTCGGGGACGCCAAGTTTTCGATGGCCGCGACGCTGCCGATCGCGAACAACTCGCTGAGCTCGGATCTGACGGGGCCCATCAGCGGCGGCGGCGGATTCGCCGACTCGTTCTATCAGCCCGCCATCTTCGGTTGGCATTTCGAGCGCGCCGACATCAAGGCGGCGTACGGCTTCCTCGCGCCGACCGGCAGCTTCGACGCGGGAGCCAACGACAACGTCGGCTCGGGCTACTGGACGCACGTCATCTTGTCGGGCCAGACGTTCTTCCCGACGGCCAGCAAGCGAACGGCGATCTCCGCCTTTCAAATGTACGAGTTCCACGGAAGTCAGTCGGGAACGAATCTTCGCCCGGGAGACACGCTCAACCTGGATTTCTCGGTGCTGCAAACGCTGCCCGAGCGCGGAGCGACGCGAGTACAGGTCGGCCTCGTCGGCTACGCGGCGCGGCAGATGTCGGCCAAGAAGGGACCGACCGTGACTGCCACCGACGCCGCTACGCGATATCACGTCAACGCGCTCGGTGTAGCGTCGATCGTCGCGCTGCCCGAGCGCAAAGTGACACTCGGTTTCAAGTACTTCGATGAGTTTTCCAACGAATCGACTTTCGAGGGCTATTCGTTCCAGATCTCGGTGGCCATCGAGCTCAACTAGCTCGGCGCTTTCCCGCATAGAGTCCCGACGAGCCGCGCGCGATGGACGTCGCCGAGCGCCACCGGCTGTCCATCGACCGCTGGTTCTATCCGTGCAGCCCGAAGATGCACTGCGGGCTCGCGGACCTCTGGGAGGGCGATCGCCGCTTCGCCGACAACATCGACAAGCACGGCGCTGGCCTCACCGAGTACCTCGCTGCCGCCGTGCGCGCGAACGCGAGCCGCGCTTCGCCGTAGGCTCGCGCCCTTGCGCGGAGTTCCGCGACGGGAATGCTATATTCGCGCGCAGCGTCCGGAGGGGGCATGGTCTCGTCGAGCAGAACAGCAAGTTCGAGGAGCGGCTCGGCGCCGGCGCGCAACGGCAGCGCCAGCGCGATCGGCGTTTTCGACTCGGGCGTCGGCGGGCTATCGGTTCTTCGGCACATCCGCGCGCAGCTGCCGAGCGTGCCGCTGCTCTATGTCGCGGACTCGGGGCACGTGCCGTACGGCGACAAGACGCAGGACTACATTCGCGAGCGCTCGCTCGCGCTCACGGAGTTCCTCGTGCGCCAAGGTGCCGCGGCCGTCGTAATCGCATGCAACACGGCGACGGCCGCTGCGGCTGCGACGCTGCGAGAGCGGTTCACGATCCCGATCGTCGCGATGGAGCCCGCCGTGAAACCGGCCGTCAGCGCGACGCGCAGCGGCGTCGTCGGCGTGCTCGCGACGGTCGGCACGCTCGAGAGCGCGCGCTTCGCCGCGTTGCTCGAGCAATACGCGGGCGACGTCGAGATCGTCACGCAGGCGTGCCCGGGGTTGGTCGAGCAGGTCGAGGCCGGCGAGCTTGCGAGCCCCGCGACGCGCGCGCTCGTCGAACGCTATGCGCGGTCGCTCGTCGAGCGCGGCGCCGACACGATCGTGCTCGGCTGCACTCATTATCCTTTTCTGAAGTCTCTGATCATGGAGATCGTCGGCCCCGGCGTGCAGCTCATCGACACCGGCGAAGCCGTCGCGAGGCAGGTCGTGCGCCGGCTGCCGGAAACGTTGATCGGGCGCATCGACGCAAAGGCGACGGAGCGTTTCTGGACGACGGGCGACGCGCGCTCGGCAGCGCGCATCATGGGCCAGCTCTGGGGCCGCGGCGTCGCCGTCGAGGCGCTGTAACGCGCGCCTACGGCGCGCTTGACCGCCGCCCTTGCGCGGCGCCAATGTAGCCCTCGAGACACGACCGCCATGGATGGCGGGAGTGCCGCAAATGCAGGAGCAGTTTTGCGGCCCGAGCGAATTGCCGCGTCGGCACGCGCCGACCGAAGGGGGAACCATGTTGGGCCTAGTCATCGCCGCATCCGGAGCGTTGAACATGCCGTGCGTCGAGCTCAAGAGCATCGAGCTCGAGCGTGCGACCATCACGAGCGCCGTCGACGTCGCGGCCGGGTTGTTCAAGCCCGCGAACGCGCCGGCCACTCCGCCGCCGCAATCCGGCCCGCCGCCGCAGCCGATTCCGCAGCATTGCCGCCTGACGTTGGTGCTGAAGCCCACGCCGGACTCGAACATCAACGTCGAGCTGTGGCTGCCGACGGAGAACTGGAACGGCAAGTTCCTCGCCGTCGGCAATGGTGGCTGGGCGGGGTCGATCCAGGGTTACGGCGACATGCAAGCCGCGCTGCGGCGTGGGTATGCGACGGCCGCGTCGGATGCCGGTCACTCGGCCGCCGACGGCCCGGGCGGCATGTTCGCGCTGGGGCACCCCGAGAAGATCGTCGACTTCGCGTACCGCGCGCTGCACGACATGACGGTGAAGTCGAAGCGGCTCATCGACGTGTTCTATGCGGAGCCGCTCGACTACTCGTATTACAAGGGCTGCTCGACGGGCGGGCGGCAAGGCGTCATGGCCGCGCAGCGTTATCCCGGCGACTACGACGGCATCATCGCGGGCGCGCTCGCGAACCGGCACGTGCACATGCACACGGCCGGCTCCTACCGCAGCATCCGACTCGCGCGTCACCCCGACGAGGCGCTCTCGGAAGCGAAAGCGAAGCTCGTCAATGACGCCGTGATGAAGCAGTGCGATACGCTCGGCGAGGGGTTCTTGAACAACCCGCGTCAGTGCTCGTTCGACTTCGACACGCTCGCCTGCGCCGCGGGCCAAGGCGGGGACAGTTGCTTGATGCCGGGCGAGCTCAGGACCGTGCGCACCTTTTACGAGGGCCTGCACACCGGCGACGGGCAGCTCGTCTTTTCCGGGCAAGCGATCGGCAACCCGATCCCGGCGCTCGCGAGCAGTGCTGAGGGGCCGGGGGCCAACCTGACCGACTCGATCAAGATCCTCGGCTTCCAGAACGCCGACTACGACTGGCGGCAGTTCGATCTCGATCGCGACCTACCTTTGATCGATTCGCGCACCGGATTCGTCGACGCCGTCGATCCCGACCTGCGCGCGTTCAAAGCGCACGGCGGCAAGCTGCTGCTGTACGCGGGCTGGCGCGACACGGGCATCACGCCCGAGAACACCGTCCACTACTACGAGAGTGTCCGCGCGGAGATGGGCCGCGACGACGCGGGCGATCGCGAGCAGGGCGACTGGATGCGGCTGTTCATGGTGCCCGGCATGGGCCACTGCCGCGGCGGCCCCGGAGTCGACACGTTCGACACGCTGGCGGCGATCGAGCAATGGCGAGAGCGCGACGCTGCGCCGGACCAGATGGCCGCGACGGGCCGCGAGTCGGGCCTCGCGCGGCCGATCTGCGCGTTTCCGGCGTACGCGAAGTACGACGGCTCGGGCGAGCTCAAGGACGCCGCGAACTGGAGCTGCGCGACCGACTGATGGCGTGGCGCCGCGGTTGCGGCGCTATGGCGGCCTTCTGGCGTAGAACTGGCGGCCACCCTTCGTGGTAATGGGGGCGGGGGCTCGCGGACTGTAAGCGCTCCACGGCACACGGGAGCGCCCACATGGACATGAAAGTCGATTCCTCGTACATCAAGCGCGAACGCGAGCGTCGAGCCTGGAGCCAAGAGCACTTGGCCGAGGTCACGGGCCTCGGGTTGCGCACGATTCAACGCATCGAGAAGACGGGCGCGGCCTCGTTCGAGTCCGCTCGGTCGTTGGCCGCCGTTTTTTGCGTCGACGTGGCAACGCTGCGCATCGAGGACGCGCGCCCGGCGGCGCGGCGGCTCGACGTGCGGTCCCGGCCGTTCCTCGGCGCGCTCGCGGCGGTCGCCACGGGCGGCGCCTTGGTCTATGCGACACAGAGCTTCGCCGACGACCGGGTGCTGATGGACGTCAGCATGGTCATCGAGAGACCGGTGACGAGCTCGACGGGCGTGGCAGGCGAAGAGAGAGGCGAGTGGAAAACGCAGTTCATCGTCGACGACGGCACGCTCGAGCCCAACGTCAACGACCTCCGTCTGAAGGAGTTCCGCTTTTCGATCGTGCCGCATGTGCAGGACGGCGGCCGAATCCTCTTGGAGATCGGCGTCTTCGAGCAGCACGGCAACGAGGAGATAGTTCTCGGCCGGCCGCGCTTGATCGCGCTCAATGGCGAGGAAGCCGGGTTCGTCATCCATACAGACGACGGTCGCTCGCTGCGCCTGGGGATCAAAGCCCAAGTCAATCCGCCGCGATTGCCGGCCACCCTGCACGCGCGATAGGTCATGCGGCCGCCGCAGCCGTCGACCGAGCGCACCGACAAATCTTCACGCGCGCCGGCTGACGCGCCTCGGTACAGTTCTCCGGTGAAAAAGGGGACGGATTTATTTTCTGAAAAAGGGGACGGATTTATTTTCCGCGCTGAGAGCAATTGGTGCGGACGCGCTCGCTGAGCGCGGAAAATAAATCCGTCCCCTTTTTGACTTCGTCGCACGAGGAGCGCTTCCGATGAGCACGATTGATCGCCGCCGATTCATTGAAGGCAGCACGCTGCTCGCCGTTGCGGCCTACGTCGGCCGCGCAAATGCGCAGGACGTGCCGCGCAGCTCGTTCGCGGCCGACGCGACGGCGGAGCAGGTGACGGAAGGCATCGACCTCACCGGCAAGACCATCGTCGTCACCGGCTGCAATTCCGGCATCGGCCTCGAGACGATGCGCGTGCTGGCGCTGCGCGGCGCGCACGTGATCGGCACGGCGCGCACGCCCGAGCGCGGCCAGGAGGCGTGTGCGAGCATTCAAGGTAAAGCGACGCCCGTCGTGCTCGAGCTCAGCGACTTCGACTCCGTCGTCGCGTGCGCGGAAGCGATTCGCGCGTTCAATACGCCGATCGACGCGCTCGTCTGCAACGCCGGCGTTCTTCTGACGGAGCTGCAACAAGTGCGCGGCCTCGAGATGCAGTTCGTCGTCAATCACCTCGGGCATTTCCTGTTGGTGAACCGGCTAGCTCGACCGCGTGACCGCGGCGCCGCAGGGCCGCGTCGTCGTCGTGGGCAGCATGTCGCACGCGCAAACGCCGCCCGGCGGAATCCAGTTCGACAATCTCTCGGGGCAAGGCTGGGAGCGGCAAGCCTACGGGCACTCGAAGCTCGCGAACGGGTTGTTCTCGTTCGAGCTCGCGAAGCGCTTGGCCGGCACGCGCGCGACGTCGAACTCGTTGCACCCCGGAGTGGTGGCGACGAACATCATGCGCAACATGAATTTCCGCCCGCCGGCCGGTGGCGGTGGCGGCGGTGGTGGTGGCGGCTTCTCGTTCGAGCAACCCGCGCAAGGCGCCGCAACGAGCTGCTATCTCGCGAGCAATCCGGCTCTCGCTAACGTCACGGGCCTCTATTTCGTCGACTGCAACCCGGCCGAGCAGAGCGCATTGCAGAAGGATCCGGCGCTCGCGGCGCGGCTGTGGCAGGTGTCGGAAGAGCTGACGCGCCCGTACCTCTCGTAGGTCGCGGATCGAGCGCGGCCCACGCCGCTCTATTCGCCGAGATCGAGCCCGGCCTTGCGGAGGCCGCTGAGAATCGCGTCGCGCAATCGCGGCTCGAACCGCCAGATTTCGACCAAGCCGACTGCGTGTGCTTCGAAGCTCGGCTCCACCGCGAGCAGCCGCGTGCGCGCTTGCGCTGCGGCTGCGGCGTCGCCGCATAGCCCCGCCGCGGCAGCCGTGACCATGTGAGCGATGAACCACTTGTTCGCGTCCATCTGCTGCGCTTGCGCCAGGGCCTCGCATGGCTCGTCGTCTTGTAGGTCGGCGAACACCTGCGCCAGATTGAAGACGGGGCGGGGCTGCGGCGAGAGCGCATGCGCGCGAGCGACGAGCTCGAGGCCGTGCGTCGAATCGCCATAGGCCGTCAACAGGATGCCGAATAGCCCGAGCATCTCGGGATTGTTCGGGTCGAGCGCGAGCGTGCGTTCCACGCTCTGCACGAACTCCGGGTCGCCGGCGTAGTACTGATGACGCGTCAGGGCCGCGTTCGCCAAGACGTTCGTGCCGTCCAACGTCATGGCCGTGCGCACGGCGGCACGCGCTCGGTTGAACGCGGCGCCGCCATCGGCGGAACCTGAGTAGTAGACGTGCTCGTCGATGTACAGCATAGCCAGGCCGGCCCACGCAGTGCGCGAGCTGCGGTCGCCGCGCGACGAGACTCTGGAAACAACCGAACGCTTCCGGAAAGAGCGCCGGGTCCGTCGCGCGGCGGAAAGCCCGGTAACGGGTCTGACAGTCCGGTAGCTCGAGCGTGTGCGCAGCACGGCGCGCGAGCGCGAGCTCCGCGTCGAACACCGGGCCGAACAGCGCCGCCGCGGCCGCGGCGTCGCGCGCGACCTTGGCCTGTAGCTCCGGTTGCTCCTCGATGCTCGGCGGCTCGTCGTAGGCTGCGGTCCAGATTTGCGCCCCGGTCTCGGACTCGATGATCCGCACCGTAATGCGCGTGCCGCCCGCGTGATCGCGCACGCTTCCGGTCAGGACGTAGCTGTGCTCGGCGCCGAGCCGCCGTCGAGCGCTTTGCCGGGGCGATACCAATCGGCTTGCATGGCGATGACGTACAAGTCGAGCGCGTCGAGGCGCAGCATGAGCTCCTCGGTCAAGCCAGCCGCGAGCCGATCGAGCCTCGAGGTCGTGCCGAGATTCTCGAGCGGCACGACGGCGATTCGCGTGCGATGCGTGGGCTCCGGTGCGGGCGTCGATGCCATTGCTGCTGCCGTCGCGTCGGCGACTAGCGCCCGTCGCTCCAGCGCGAGCTCGCCGAGCGCGGCCAGGACTACGACGGCGGCAACCGCCGCGGCGCCCGTGCGCGTCGACAGCGCTGCCGCGACCCGGCGCCACCACGGCGTCGGCGCATCGCTGACGCTCTGTGGCTCGGGGCTCGTTGCATAGCTGGCAGTCACCGCGTAGCGGCCGCGCGGCAGCTCGAGCCGCACGCGATCTTGCGGAACCCTCTCCCGCGTAGTACTCGGTGAGGCGCTGGCGGAGCCGTGTCGCCTCGACGCGGACGAGCGGATCGGACCTCGCGTCGAACTCTGCCGGCCGGCCGAAGACCTCGATGGCGATCGTATAGCCTTTGATGCGCTTCGCTTCGCCGGCGAGCGTTTTGCCGACGACGAAGCGCAAGAAGTCCGACGCTCGGCCCGCGTGCTCGAAGCACCGGCTGCGCAGGATGCGATCGAGCGCCGCGTTCGTTTCTGCAGCGGTGGGCTCCGCGCCGGTGCGCGCGCTGTCTTCTAATGTCCGCTTCGCCATAGCTTGTCCGTCGCGAGCGCGGCCCCTTCTGCGAGGGCGCGCAGTTTCTTGTAGGCAATCGCCGGATCGACGCGACTATAACCCGCGAACGAGCCAAAGCCGCAGTCGGAGCCGGCGATGACGCGCTCGCGCCCGACCAGGTCTGCGTACTGGCAGAGCTGCTCGGCGATGAGGCGCGGGTGCTCGACGTAATTCGACGTGGAGGAAATGCAGCCCGGGATCAGCACCTTGTCGTCGGGCAGTTTCGCGTCGCGCCAGACGACCCACTCGTGCCGATGCCGAGGGTTCGCCGCCTCGAACAGGATCCCGGCCGGCTTGGCCTTCAACACTACGCGCAATATCTTCTCGAGCGCGATGTCGTGATCGTGGGGCCCCTCGTAGTTGCCCCAGCAGATGTGCATTCGCATGCGCTCGGCCGGTATGTCGCGCACGGCATGGTTCAACGCTTCGACCTGATATTCGGCGCGGGCGAGAAACTCGGCCTCGCCGAGCTCCTGAAAGCCCGTGTGCCGCGCCATCGCGAGGTCCGGGCAGTCGAGCTGAAGGACGAAGCCCGCGGCGGCGATCGGCGTCGTACTCCGGTTTCATCGCTGCCGCGATCGCGTCGACGTAGGCCTCGTGGCTCGGGTAGTAGCGATTCGATTGGAACGCCGAGATGACGCCCGGCGACGCGGCGTTCACGAATGCTTCGGTTACGGCTGCACCGTGGGCCGCGAGCGCGGCGCGCAGATTCTTGAGGTCCGTCTGCACGGCCGTGCGATCGACGAGCTCGATCGGCCCGACGCAGCCCGCGCGTTTGAACGACTGCTTGCCGAGCATGCGCCCGAGCGCCTCGCGGAGCTCGGGGTACGGCGCGAGATCGAGGTGTGGCGGCCGCGAATGGTGCCCGGCGAATCCCGACAGACGGTCCTTGATGTACGTGGAGTAGCCGACCTTGCTCGTCTCGCCGTCGCTGACGACGTCGACGTGGGCGGCGACCTGCTTGGCCACGGCGTCGGCGACGCCGGCCGCGATTGCGGCATCGAAGGCTGCACGGTCGTAAGGCTCGTCGCCGTCTTTCTTGTAGAGCAGCCCGACGAGCTCGCCGCTGCGAGGCAAGCTGCCGACGTGGGTCGTCAGGATCCGCTCTGTGCTGAGTCTCATTATTTTCGGCGCCGCGCGCCCCCCGAGGCTCGCCGACGCGGCCCACATTGTGTCCTAGGCCCGATCAAAAATCCTGCGCGATTGAACGTTTGCGTCGCCGTTGACGCCGGCGCAAACGGCATGGTCTAGTCCGCGACGTGAGCTACGAAATCCTCATCGAGGAGACTGAACCGATCGACGGCTGGACCGTGTGCACGGTCTGCCTGAACGTCGAGCGCACGGCGAAGGTCTGGCGCGGCAAGTGGCGCTGCTCCGATTGCGGCGTCGACACGTCCAACAACTCGCAGCGTTCACTGAAGGAGTACCTGGCCGAGAACCCCCTGGAGACGATCGAGAAGAACCTCCGCGAGTGGACCAACGTGAAAGGCGTCCGCGCGGCGTACAAGATGCTGCGTTCCGCGCGCTACAAGTGCCTCCTGGTGCTCAGCCGGCGCGTGCGCGGCGAGCCGGAGCCTGCGCCGGCCGGCGCGATGCCTTGAAGCTGCCGACGTGACGTTGCTGGCCGACCGCATCGACCATATCGTCCTCACCGTCGCCGACATCGAGGCGACGACGCGGTTCTACGAGCGCGCGCTGGGCTTCGAGCGCGAGGCGTTTCGCGGGCCCGACGGCCAGCAGCGCTACGCGCTGAAGTTCGGCCGGCAAAAGATCAACCTCCAGGATCGCAGCACGGTGACGCCGACGAAGGCGGCAGCGGCCGACGTTCGGCTCCGGCGATTTCTGCTTGATCGCCGCCGTGCCGCTCGACGACGTCATCGCGCATTTGCGTGCCGAGGCGATCGCGATCGAAGCGGGCCCCGTGCCGCGCCGCGGCGCCGTCGGTGCGCTGCGCTCGGTCTACTTCCGCGATCCCGACGGCAACCTCGTCGAGGTCGCGGAGTACGTTCCCGCCTGAACGACGCGCGGCTCAGTGCCGATAATGCACGGCCGGCGGCGCTTCCGTCGGCGGTGCGGCAGGATCGCGAACCACGAGGTGCCCCATCATGCCGGCCTCGGCGTGATCGAGGATGTGGCAGTGGAACATCCACGCGCCCGGCCGCTCGTCGAAGCGCACGGCGATCGTGAGCTCGGATTTCGTCGGGACGTTCACGGTGTCTTTCCACTCCGGCACCCGAGTTTCATCCAGGACCTGGAAGAAGTAGCCGTGCAGGTGGAACGGGTGCGAGAAGTCCGTGTTGTTGACGATGCGCCAGACCTCCGTGTCGCCGAGCGCGATCTCGAAGCGGCTTCGCCTGCCAGTACGGTACGCCGTTGACGCCCATCTCGACGGTCGACGCGATCGCGATCGTGAGGTCGAGCGTTCGCTGCTTCGCGGCCGTGACGTCGATCGGCTCGATCGTGCGCAGCACGGTCGGGATCGGCTCCGGCGTCACGGGCGCGTCGGCGACGGTCTCGATCGCGACCATCGGCTCGGACGCGCGGTTGTACGTGCTGCCGTAGCCGCGCTCGGTCGGCACCCAGCGCAGCACGTTCTGCATGCCCGGCGGGTCGGCCGGCGTGAACACGGCGTCGGCGCGCTCGCCGGGCGTCAGGATCAGGTTGTAGACGTCCTGCGAGCGTGCCGCGAGGCCGTTGTCGCCGCCGAGCCGCATGAATCGGTGGTTGCGCAAGCGAAGGTTGTAGTAGCGAGCACGCGTCGAATTGATGACGCGCCAGCGCTGCTGCTTGCCGGTGCGGACTTTCAGCGTCGGGCAACACCTTGCCGTTGACGAGCAGCACGGAGCCCTCGCGGCCGAACAGATCGCCGAAGTTGCCGCCGCTGTCGGCGGGCACGAGCTCGCCGCGCTCGTCGAGCCCCATGTCCGACAGCAGCAAGACGAGGTCGTCGCCGAACGCCGGCGGATCGGCAGGGTCCTCGACGATGAACGCGCCGTAGAGGCCGCGGCCGACTTGCGCCGACGAGTCCGTGTGCGGGTGATACCAGTACGTGCCGGCGTCGCGCAGCTCGAACTCGTAGCGAAACTCGCCGCCGCTTTCGATCGGCGGCTGCGTGACGCCGGGCGCGCCGTCCATCTCGTTCGGCACGCGCAGTCCGTGCCAATGAATCGTCGTCGCCTCGGGCAGCGAGTTCTTGAAGTGCACGATGACGCGGTCGCCGAGCTTGGCGCGAATCATCGGGCCCGGCACCGTGCCGTTGTAGGTCCACGCGCGCGTCGTCGTGCCGGGCAGGATCTCGACGTCCGCGACGCGCGCCTCGAGCTCGATCTCGAGCACGTGCGGATCGGGATTCAGGTCCGTGCGGCACGGCCATCGCGAGCTCGTCGGCCCAGCCGGCCGGCTGGCTCACGTCGCGCGCCGCCTGCGGCGGCGGAACCTCCGCCGCACGCTCGCACGCCGAGAGCGCGGCCAATGCCGGCAAAACACACCACCACGGACGCGCGCGTGATCGCAACCCTTATCCCCATAGGAAACGTCGGTTATGCGGCCAGTCTGCCGTGCGGCGCATCCGCCAGGCCATCGGTACAACTACCTGTAGCGGTAACCGGCCCCCGCCGGCAATGCCGTAGACTCCTCGACGGGGGCAGAGCGCCATGGCGAAGAAGAACGACACGCGCGCGCGTGTAACGGCGATCTGCCGCGCGCTGCCGAGCGCCGAGCACGAGGACAAGGGCGATCACTCGATCTACCGCGTGCGCGGCAAGGTGTTCGCCTATTTCCTCGACGACCACCACGGCGACGGCATCGTGTCGGTCTGCGTCAAATCGCAGCTGCGGCGAGAACGTCGACCGGGCGCGGCTCGACCCCGAGCGTTTCTATCTCCCGGCCTACATCGGGCCGCGCGGCTGGTTCGGGATGCGGCTCGACCGTGGCCGCGTGCGCTGGCGCGAGGTCGCCGAGGTCGTCGAGCAGAGCTACCGGCTGACGGCGCCGAAGACGCTGCTCAAGAAGCTCGATGGCGCTTGAGGCGTCGCTCGGCTACTCTCGCGCAGGCCGCAAAAATTGTGCCTGCGTTTTCGACGGCCAGGGACGGCCGGAGTGCCGCAAATGCAGGAGCGATTTGCGGCCGGCACTCCCGCCATCCCTGGCGGTCGGCCGCTCCGGTCGTGGCCTTAAGGAGGCAACACATGGCGTGGTGGGGTTGGTGCATCTTTGGCGTAGTGCTGCTCGGGGTCGAACTACTCGCCGTCGACGCGCAGTTCTATCTCGTGTTTGCCGGCCTGGCCGCGATCGTCGTCGGCCTGCTCGGCCTCGTCGGTCTCGAGCTGCCGATAGCTGGGCGCAGTGGCTGCTCGTTCGCCGTGCTCGCCGTCACGGCGATGTTCACGCTGCGCCGCCCGATCTACGCGAGGCTCATGAACAAGCCGTTCGGCAACGTCAGCACCGACCTCGATCAGCGCGTCGTGCTGGCCGCAGGAGCTTGCGCCCGGCAAGTCGTGCCGCATCGAGTATCGCGGTAGCGGCTGGACGGCCATCAACATCGGCGACCAACCGATCCCGTCCGGCGGCGCGGCGCGCATCGACTCGATCGACGGCGTCACGCTGCGCGTTCGCGCCATCTGAGTCGACAACACGTCCGGGAGAAACAACGATGGATCAGGGCACATTTCTTCTCGCGCTCGTCGTCGCGGCCGTCGCGTTCGTCATCCTGTTCAAGACGGCGATCGTCGTGCCGCAGCAGAGTGCGTTCATCGTCGAGCGGCTCGGCAAGTACGCCAAGACCTTGCAGGCCGGCTTCCACATCCTCGTCCCCGGCATCGAGCGCATCGCGTACCGGCACAGCCTGAAGGAGTCTGCGATCGACATCGCCGAGCAGATCTGCATCACGAGGGACAACGTGCAGGTCGGCATCGACGGCGTGCTGTACCTACAGGTGATGGATCCCGCGCGCGCGTCGTACGGCATCGCGGACTATACCTTCGCGATCACGCAGCTCGCGCAGACGACGCTGCGTAGCGAGATCGGCAAGATCGAGCTCGACCGCACGTTCGAGGAGCGCGCGAAGATCAACGCGAACGTCGTGAGCGAGCTCGACAAGGCGTCCGAGCCTTGGGGTGTGAAGGTGCTGCGCTACGAGATCAAGAACATCAATCCTCCGCGCGACGTGATCCAGGCGATGGAGAAGCAGATGCGCGCGGAGCGCGAAAAGCGCGCCGTGATCCTGACGTCCGAGGGCGAGCGCGACGCGAAGATCAACCAGGCCGAGGGCGAGAAGCAGCGCGTGATCAAGGAGTCGGAAGCCAACCGGCAGCAGCAGATCAACGAGGCGGCCGGCGAGGCCGAGGCGATCCTCGCCGTCGCGACGGCGACGGCCGAAGGCTTGCGGCGCGTCGCCGAGGCCATTGCCGGCGCCGGCGGCCGCGAGGCGATGCAGCTGCGCGTCGCCGAGAGCTACGTGCAGCAATTCGGCAATCTCGCGCGCACCTCCAACACGCTCGTCATACCCGCGAACGTCAGCGACATCGCGGGCATGATCGCGATGGCGACGAAGGTGTTCGACCAGACGCGCGCAGCGCCGAGCGCCACGCCGCCGGCCGTGCGCTAGCGGCCGCGCTTCTTCGCTTTCTTCTTCGCCTTGGTCTTGGCCTTGGTTTTCTTGGCCTTGGGCTTCGCTTTGGCCGGCTTGCGCGCGGCGGCCGGCTTACGCGCGGCCTTCTTGGCCGCGGGCTTCTTTTTCGCGGGCTTGCGCGCGGCGGGCTTCGCGCGCTTCGCCGGCGCCTTCTTCGCGGGGCGCTTCTTCGCCGCCGGTTTTGGCGCGGCCGCTTTCGGCGCCGCCGGTTTTGGCGCGGCTGGTTTCGCGACAGCCGGTTTTGCGGCGGGCTTCTGGGCAGGCTTGCGCGGCGCCGCCGAGTCGGCTTGCCCGGCGGCCTTGTGCAGCGCGAAGAACGCGCCGTGCGGGTCCATGAGCTGAGCGATGCGGTCGCCGCCCGGCACGTCCATCGGGCCCATGAGCACCGAGCCGCGCGCAGCCTTGGCCCGCTCGACGGTCCCCTCGAGGTCCGTGACGCTGACGTAGGCGAGCCAATAGGCGGAGCCCGGCTTGCCCTCGGCGCCCTTGTCGAAGATACCGCCGAGCTGCCGGCCGTTGCGGCCGAAGACGAGATACATGCCCATCGCGCCCATGTCGTGCTGGCTGATGTCGTCCCAATCGAAAAGCGCCGCGTAAAACGCGAACGCGATGTTCGGCGCGACGCTCGTCGCGAGCTCGTGCCACGAGAACTCGCCGGCCTGCGGCGCAGCGGCGCTCCAGGAGTCGCTGCCGCCCGACGAATACACGCCGAAGGCGGCCCCTTGCGGATCGACGAGGACGGCGTAACGGCCGCCGCTCGGCAGAGGTGCCGGCGCCGTCTGCACGCGCGCGCCGAGCCGCGTCGCGGCTTCGACGGTGGCCTCGACGTTCGTCGTGCCGATGTACGGCAGCCAATGCGGCGTCGCGGAGCGCACCTCGGTCACGCCGCCGACCGGCCCGCTCCGGGCCGCGAACATGGTATAGCTCGCGTCTTTCTCCCATTGCTGGGTCTTCCAGCCCACGACCTTCCCGTAAAACTCGTGCGCGCCCGCGGCGTTCGCGGTCAGCAAGTCATGCCAAACGAATTCGCCGCGGTGAGTAGCGTCTGCCATGGGGCTCTCCTAATTTCGCTGAAGAGGTCGGGATCGACGCGAGCGCGAGGCTCGCGTCGATTGATCCTGAGCCTGCCCGCCCGCCTGCGCAAGCGCTCGAGGAGCGCCTCTTGCGCGGCTACCCAAGCCCTAGATAGCGGGCTCGACGGAACCGGTCGCGAGAACGGCAGGGCGGCGCGCCGGCCAAGAAGGGATTGCACTCAGCAACGCCACGTTCACGGCCCAAACGACCCAGGCCGACCACAGGACGTGGGAGAGAAAATGAGCGCCGCGGACGATCTGCACGGCGCCGAATAGCGTGCCCAATGCGAACGCCAGGGTCCACGCCTGCCAGGTTCGGCGGCGCGTGATGGGATACAGCGCGAACCCGACGGCGAGCCACGCGTACCCCGCGAGCGGATGAGCCGCGGGGAAACAGCCGCCGACGCTCGAGCCACCCACGGCAGCACCCAGCAACGGGTGAAAGGGCGCAGAGCCCCCGAACATCGCGAGGTCCCAGGGGCAAGCGTGGGAGCTGAAGTGTTTCAGAGCGCCCACGATCGCAGCTGCCGCGAGCGTGGCGACCGAGGTGAACAGCAGCGCCTCGCGATGCTCTCGAACCGCTTTCATCTGCGGAGTGACCCAGCTCGTGAGGGTGAGCCCCAGCAGCGCGAGCGCGGCTACTGCGCTGGTCGTGCGAGCGGCGTCGTGCAGTATGGTTTTCAGCAGCCACTGATTGGTCAGAGGAAAAACGCGCCGCGCGTCATCGAAGAACCACCGCGCGATGGTCAGGTCGAGACGCCCGTCGCCGAGGCTCAAGCTCAGTGCAATCGCACTCGCGGCGAGTGCCACAGCCTGGTACAGCAGGACGCGTCGTCCGTCGCGGCTGCGATAGAAGTCGAGGAAGGTCATGGCTCGTACGCGCGGTGCTCAGCGGTCTCTGACCGCCGAGAGCTTGTCCCCGCGGCATGCTGCGAGCAGGTCGAGGTCTTCGTCGTAGAGCGGCGACGCGAGACCGAAGATCGGCAAGAGCGTGTGAAAAATCGCGTCGTGGCTCGTGTCGTTTTGTGCGGAGCTGCGCAAGCATTGCGGATCGACGTTCGCCCGCTCGCCGTAGAAACTCGGCGACGCCCAGAACAACATCGGCACCTCGGTTTGCTCGCGCGGCGCCATCGAGTAGGGGAGGCCGTGCAGGTACAGCCCGTTCTCGCCGAGCGACTCGCCGTGATCGGACACGTACAGCATGGCCGTGTCGAACTCGGTGCTGCGTTTGTCGAGCTCGTCGATCACGCGGCTGACGAAATAGTCCGTGTAGAGGATCGTGTTGTCGTACGAGTTGTTGACGGCTACGCGGTCGCAGTTACGTAGGTTCGGCAGATCGCATTCGGGAAAGAACTCTTTCGCCCATTGCGGCACGTCCGTGTGATAGGCGGGGCCGTGACTGCCGCGCTGGTGCAAGATGATGAAATGGTCGCGTGTCCGGTCCCCGAGCAAGGCGTCGAAGTCCTCGAGTAGCACCTCGTCGAAGCAGCCTGTGGCGTCGCACAGGTCGGGCTGCGTCCATTCGGCGCGTTGCTCGAAGTGCTGCTCGTCGCAAACGTTCTTGCAGCCGGTGCTGTTGTCTCGCCAAAACGTGCTGACGCCGAGACGCTGCATCGCGCCGACGATGCTCTCGCGCGCCATGGCTGCGCGATGCGAGAACTGGGCTTGGCCGAGGCCCGAGAAGATGCACGGCACCGACTCGGCCGTCGAGGTGCCGCAGGAGACCACGCGGGGAAAGTTCACGACGCCCCGCGGCCGCGTGTAGCGATTCGTGTCGCGTTCGTAGCCGTTGAAAGAGAAGCGATCCGCGCGCGCCGTTTCACCCATGACGAGCACGACCAGCGCCGGCTTGCGCGGGGCCGCGCCCGCGGTAGCGAGTTGAACGTCGAGAGGGCTCCGTGCCTCTAGGGCGTCATTGTCCGAGCTGAAGCCGTAGGTCGCCGCGGCCCACAAGGGATAGGCCGGGTTGATCTGCAATTTCAGATCGTCGTTGTCTCGACCGAAAAACACAGCGGGCGCGTAGTTGACGTACAACGTCGCCGCCACCAGAGCGATTCCGGCGGCCGCGGTGCCGAAGCGCACGAAGAGCTCGGTCGGCCAGCGCAAGCGGGCGAGCGGCGCGACGAAGACGAGGATTGCCGGCAAGACGCCGTATAGGGCGACATGCCAAAAGTACGCCGGGCTCAGAAGCGGTGTCGCTTCGAGCACCGTGGTCTCGACGGTGTTGCGGATCATCGCCAGATCGATGACGACGCCATATTGGGCCATGAAGAACCCGCAGCTTGCGGCCACGACCAGCAACAGTGCGGCAGCCGCGCGCAGCAGCTTGGTGCCGAGCGCGAACGACAACACCGTGGTCAGCGTGACGAAGACGAGCGCGAAGATCGTCGAGAGAATGGCCAGCCGGTGATCGTCGTTGTCAGTCGCGCGCCACGCGGCGCGCCATAACGGGTCGTTGTCGAGGGCGACGATGAACAGCGCTACGGCGGCGATCATCAGGGGTGCGGAAAAAATTTCGTACCAGCGAGCGCGCTTTGGCGCCGCATCCTTGCTCCGGCGCGCATACACGTTCGGTAGGCTGGAGCCGCGGCCTTTGAAGCGGCGGTGAGTCCAAAGATACTGCTCGGGACACGAGCGAATGAAGCCCTCGAGGATGCTCGTGAGCTTCATCGTGTCGGCCGTTGCGTCGTCGCTCGGCACTCCGGCGACCGGTGGCTCGATACGCACGAGGTAACCCGAGCCATCGTCGAGGCGGCGGAACTGAAACGGCAGGACGGCCGCGCCGCTGACGCGCGCTAGCCGCGCCGTCGCGGTATTCGTCATTGCGGGTTCGCCGAAGAACGGCAGGAGCTCCGCGCCGGCGCCAGTGTGGGCTTGATCGGGTGCGTACCAGACCGTGGCGTTGTCGCGCAGAGCGCGCAGCATCGCGCGGGTGTCGGCGTTGCTGAAGGACAGGTGCGCGGCTCGTTCGCGGCCGCGTGCCTGCATGGCGTCGAGCAATGCGTTGCTGCGCGCGCGGAACATGAACGCAAAGCGCGGGGTCAGCGGCCTCATGAAAGGGCCCGTGAGCTCCAGCGTCGTGAAGTGGCCGGAGAGCAGAATCACGCCATTGCCCTTGGCGAGCGCGGCGTCGAGGTGCTCGCGTCCTTCGACGCGAACCGGCGGAAGCCGGCGGCTGAACCAGGCGATGGCGACTTCGCCGACCGAGATCGCTGCATTCTCGAAGCTGCGGCGTGCGAGCTGGAGCCTCGCCCGCGGCTCCATTTCCGGGAAGCAGATCTCGAGATTGCGGATGACCACGAGGCGCCGCCCCGGCAGCAGCAACCAGGCCGTGCGGCCGATCCAGCGATGGATTGCGATGGCGGCTTGCCACGGGAGTACGGCCGTGAACCGCAGCCAACCCACGAACAGCCAGGTTAGCCAGTAACGGGGCCCTAGGAGGCTCGCAGGGTGCGGGGACGGTGGCCTGGGGGCAGTTCCCGGCGCTTCGAGTGTCGA
Organism: uncultured Gammaproteobacteria bacterium; assembly: GCA_963714705.1. Classification (GTDB taxonomy): domain Bacteria; phylum Pseudomonadota; class Gammaproteobacteria; order Steroidobacterales; family Rariloculaceae; genus FEN-1219. The sequence goes on along the minus strand of CAVQPJ010000005.1, from coordinate 646,220 downwards.
CATCGCGGTGGGTGTCTCCGGTGGGCGTGCGAGTTGGACGCCCCCTAGCGCGGAAATCGGTCTTTCGAGCTCGGATTCGCGACTATCGATTGGCGTTATTCGCCGTCATCGCGAGCGTTGGCATCGTGAGGTTGCTCGTGAGCAAACACTGGGCGTTCGCGTTCGACCGAGCTTGACGGCTGTTCCCAAGGCGGTAGATGACTACCTGAGTGCGAGCGTTCGTCGGCCGGCAACCGGTACCGTAGGTGCTCGTAGGTGTCGGACGTCCAAGTCGCGTGAGCCAAGGCTGCCGCAACGAGGTCTGCGTTGTCTGGAGCGGGCTCTAGTCCCGAGCCTTCCGTGTAGACGAACGTCGCCGGCGGCAGATGCCTGCGCAGGATCGCTACGTCTCGCCCGAGCATGTAGGCCTGCGTGTCGTCGTATTGCATGATCGCCCGGCCGGGCCAATCCGCGAACAGCGGGCGGGTGAGGTCGTGGCCGATCATCGGGTGCATCGACGAGATACCGATCAGCGACAGCAGCGTGGGCGGCATGTCGATCTGGCTCGCGACGGGCTCGTACACGCCGGGCTCGATGTCGCCGCCGAGGACGAGGCCCGGAATGTGAAAGTGCTCCACGGGGACGAGGTCGGCGCCAAGCACGCGCGAGTTGTGGTCGGCGACCACGAGGAACACCGTGTCGTTCCAGTAACTGCTCGCGCGCGCTCGCTCGAAGAACTGGCCGAGGGCGTGGTCGGCGTATTTCACCGCGTTGTTGACGGTGTGCGGGTCGGCGTCGTACGGCTCGATGCGGCCCTCGGGATACTCGTAGGGCGAGTGATTCGACGTGGTGAACACCAACGAGAAGAAAGGCCTTTCGCGGGGTTTGACGAACTCTTCGTGGGCGCGCGCGAAGAGATCCTCGTCCGCGACACCCCATGAACCGTGAAATACCGGGTTCGCGTAGTCGTCTTCGTCGATGACGGAGTCGAAGCCGTTGTTGACGAAGAACCGGCGCATGTTGTCGAACTGCGCTTCGCCGCCGTAGATGAAGCTCGTGTCATAACCAGCGTTGCGCAGAACGCGTGCGATGCTGAAGAAGTCGCGCTGCGATTTTCCGAGCTTGACTACGCTTGCTGCGGGAGTGGGTGTAAAGCCCGTGGTCAGCGCTTCGAGGCCGCGCACCGAACGCGTGCCGGTGGCATAGAGACTCGCTAACCACCAGCCCTGCTTGGCGAGCGCGTCGAGGTTCGGAGTCAGCGGCAATCCGCCGAGCGCCCCGACGAACTCGGCGCCCAGGCTTTCCTCGAGCACGATGACGAGATTCTTCGGCCGCGCGTGCCGTCGCGTGGCTTCCTGGCGATGCAAAGTGGGAACGCTGCCGTCCGTGAAACGCGCGGGGTCTATGTGCATCCCTGCACGCACGCGCTCGAGCGCTTCTGCGGCCGGCATGGAGCCGTACCTGAAACCCCCTTTGGGTTCGTGGCGTGTTTCGGCCAACGCGTAGAGGACCGAGTAGGTCGAGTTCAGGGCGAGATCGTTGGCCATGGGGTCCGTCGAGATCGCCACCATGCTCGGGTTGATGGCGCGATGGTCGAAGCTCGACCGCATGGCGACAAAGCAGAGGACCAGCAACGCAGGGGTCAGCAGCAGCGCAGCGAGAAGATGCAGCGGCCGCCGCGGCAGCTCGAGCGAACGCGACAGGACGCGTCGTAACCCGAGAGTAGCGAGCACGATCACGAAGAGAGCGGCGGCGAGCTGGTAGCTATAGCCGGCGAGCAGAGTGCTCGTGACCTCTTTCGGATAGACGAGGTACTCGAGGAAGATCGCGTTGGGGCGCGCGTCGTATTGGTTGATGAACGACGGTGTCGCGAGCTCGAGGAACAGGAGGCCGCTGAAAGTCGCCGCGAAGTAGGCGCGCAGCAGCCGATTCCCATGGCGCACCATGACGCCCGTGGTGGCGAACGGCACGAGCAAGAGCGCGGGGACAGCCGATAGAAAACCCACGACGACCAAGTCGAAGCGCAGCCCCTCGAGGAAGATCGCGCCGAGCATGTTCGCCGCTAGGACGCGGTCGAGTTGCCACAGGACGAGGCCGAGCCGAGCCAGGCCTAGGACGACGAGGATCGCAAGCGCGAACACGGCAAGGGGCCGAAGATAGGCCAGCGAATTGACGGTATGGCTGCGTAGGTTCATGGTCCAGGAGTTCTAGGTGGCGGTCGATAGCGTGTTGGACTGCCGCCGCCGGAGAGTCCGGTCGGTAGTGGCCGGCCCTGATTTAGCCGCTGCGCGACCGCTTTTCCTCCGGCGACGGGTCTAACTCCGCAAAGACGGGATCCGAATGACCGACGAGCTCGAAGACCGGCGTCTAGTCAAACGCCTGCTAGCCCACGATCGCGAGGCCTTTACCGCGTTCTTCGACGGCTATTTTCCGCGGCTCTACCGCTTCGCTCGGGCGCGGCTCGGTGACGATCCGGACACCACGAAGGAGATCGTGCAGGTGACGTTGACGAAGGCTATTCGCAAGCTTGCCTCGTACCGGGGCGAAGCGGCCTTTTTCACGTGGCTTTGTACTATTTGCCGCCATGAGATTGCCGACTATCGCGAGCGCGTCGCGCGCGAACGCCAGCACATCGTGCTGACGGAAGACACGCCGGACATTCGGGCGGCCGTCGAAGCGATCGCGGCACCCGAGTCCGACGAGCCCGAGAACCGCTTTCGGCGGTTGGAGGCCACACGGTTGATTCAGGTAGCGCTCGATCAATTGCCGACGCACTACGGCGACGCGCTCGAGTGGAAGTACGTCTATGGCTTCAGCGTCGACGAGATCGCCGCCAAGCTCGGCATCGGTTTCGAGGCGGCGCAGTCACTGCTCGCGCGCGCGAAGAGAGCGTTTCAAGAGATCTACGGTGCGCTCACGGTCGAGGTCCGGAGCAACTCGGGGAGGGGCAGCCCGAAAACGGCTGCGGAAACACCATGACCGACGAACGAGAAGCGCAACAACGGTCCGAGCGCGACTTGAAGGAGCTGTTCGCGCAGGCGAAGCCGCGACCGTTACCGCCTGCGGCAGATACCGAGGAGATACGCCGCGCCGTGATGGCCGAGTGGGAGGCCGTCACCGGGCCGCGCAAGTGGCGCCGACGCGCCGGGTTCGCGGCTGCGGCGTCCGTGCTGCTGGCGGTTGCGGTTTGGGTTGGAGGCGGACTCGGGCCGAGCTCGCCGCCGCCCGTCGTCGCACGCGTCGAGCGCGTTCAAGGTGCCGTCGGTGACGCCGCGGGGACACGTCTCGCGGTTGCCAGCACCGTGGCAGTCGGCGACCGGTTGTCGACGCGAGCCGGGCAGATCGCGCTGCGGCTCGCAAGCGGCGGCTCGCTGCGCATTGGGCCGCGCAGCGAGGTCGTGCTCACGGGCGTCGATACCGCGGAGCTCGTCAGTGGCGTGCTCTACTTCGATTCCGAGCGTCGGCGCGGAGGCGCCGAGTTCAGCGTCAGGACCGCGGTCGGCTCGGTCCGAGACGTCGGCACGCAGTTCGTCATGCGTCTCGACGGCGGGCGAGGCGGCCTCGACGTCGGCGTTCGTGACGGCAGCATCGTCCTCACGACACAGAGCGCATCTGACACGGCGGAAAGCGGCCAGCGCCTCGTCGCCGCGCAAGATGCGACCGCTATTCGCCGTGAGCCCATGGCGACGTTCGGCGGCGACTGGGCGTGGACGGAAACGCTCGCACCGCCGTTCGACATCGACGGGCGTACGGTCACGGACTTTCTCGCTTGGTTCGCGCAGCAGACCGGCCGCAGCGTGGTATTCGGTAGTCCCGCGGCGGAACGGCTGGCGCGCGAGACGAGGCTCAACGGCTCGATCGACCTCGAGCCAATGCAGAAGCTGTCCGCCGTGCTCGCATTGACGGATCTCGTATATGCCGTCGACGGCGAGCGCGTCGTGATCAACACGCGCTAACGTGCTTTGACCGACCGCGTTTGTCGGCGCTCGAGCCGACCCTTGCGTACAATCGGCGTGCACAGCGTGCGCGTGCGGTGGTCAATGGCTTGTCCCTTTCGTCTCGTCTTTATTCTGGTGCTTTCTTTGGTTGGCGCTGCAGCGGTGACGGCTCAGCCCGACCGTTCGCTGCGTGGCCGCCCCGTGCAGTCCGTCATCGATGAGCTGCGGGCGGCCGGCGCGCCGTTTGTCTACAGCAGCAACCTTCTTCCAAGCAGTCTTACGGTCGTCGCCGAGCCAAGTGCAGCCGACCCGCTCGCCGTAGCGCGCGAAATCCTGCAGCCGCATGGGCTCGTCGTGCGCGAGGAGAACGGCGTCTGGCTCGTCGTTCGCGGGGAGCCCCCGGCAGTAGCCGCGCCGGGTGGAGTGCGGCTCCGCGTGCAGGCCGCGTACGCGGGCAGGCCGGTTCCGAGCCTGACCGTGCAGCTCGATCCGCCGAGCGGCCCAACGACGTCTGGGGTTGATGGTGCGGTCGAGCTCGAGGGCCTGGAGCCCGGCCGCCACGCGTTATTGGTACGCGCAGAAGGGTTCTTGCCCGAGCGTTTCGCCGTGAACGTGGAGCCGGGCGGAGTCGCCGAGCTGTCCGTCGCGCTGTTCGAAACGGTGCCCGCGCTGGACGAGCTCGTCGTAACGGCGAGCCGCTACGAGGTCAGCGATCGCACTCAGCCGTCGGCGACGTCTTTTTCGCGGGACGACATCGAAGCGTTCGCATCGGTCGGCGGCGATACGGTCCGCGTCGCTCATCGTCTGCCGGGTGTGGCCGCGAACGAGTTCTCGGCGCGGTCCTACGTGCGCGGCGGGGCTGCCAACGAGCTTGCCGTGCTCATGGATGGCGTGCGGATCGTCGAGCCTTATCACATGCGCGATTTCCAGGGCGTTTTCAGCGTCGTCGATCAGCGGGTCGTCGACCGCGTCGCGGTACACGCCGGCGGCTTTCCGGCCGCCTACGGTGACGCGCTGAGCGGGCTGTTCATCATCGAACCGCGCGAGCCGACCGAGCTCGCGCACGAGCTTGGCCTGAGCGCGCTCTACTCGTCGCTGCTGACCAGTGGCACATTCGCCGACGGCGGCGGTTCGTGGCTTGCATCGGTGCGCAACAGCAATCTCGATCGCGTGCTCGCCGACCACCTCGGTGAGCCGGCATACGCCGATCTATTCCTGCGCGTGGGCGCGGACTTGGGATCGAAGCATCGACTGACCGCAGGCGGATTGCGCTTCCGAGACGACATCGTGCTCACGGTCGAGGACGAGCCTGCCGATCAGCAGAGCGCGACGAGCGATACGAACAGCCGGCAGTCGTGGCTGAAGCTCGACAGCGAGTGGACCGACGAGTGGTCGAGCTCGACTTGGCTTTACACAACGGAGTTCGAGTCGTCGCGGCACGAGGTCGTCGACGACCTCGACGAGATCGTCGGCCGCGTCGACGACCGGCGCGAGCTCGACGCCGCGGGCGTGAAGCAAAGCTGGCAGTTCGAGCCGTCGCTTCGACAGCTCTGGACCTTCGGCGCCGAGGTCGAGGAGCGCGAGGGGCGCTACGCCTACTCCAGCCTCGCGGATCGCCGCGGTTTGCTCGCAACGCTTGGAGGCACGGCACCGCCGGTGCGCACGCTGGCCGTCGCGGCGAGCGGCGACAGCTACGGTGCCTACGTCGAGGATCGCGTGCGTATCACGGAGCGCCTGATCGCCGACTTCGGCCTGCGCTGGGACCGGCAGACGTACTTGCCGCCCGGTGTCGACAGTCAATTCAGCCCGCGGGCGAGCGTGCTCTATCGGTTCGGCAGCAAGACGGAGCTGCGCATCAGCCATGGACGGTTCTTTCAGGCTGAAGGTCTGCTCGACTTGCAGATCGAGGACGGCGTCACCGAGTTCTGGCCGGCGCAACGCGCGGCGCACACGATCGCGAGCGTCGAGCACAGGTTCGCTGGAACCCTGGCGCTGCGCGCGGAGGCTTACCGCAAGACGACGCACCACGTGCGGCCCCGCTACGAGAACCTGTTCGATCCGCTGGAGTTGCTGCCGGAGCTGCGCGCAAGCCGCGCGCTCATCGTGCCTACGCGTGCCGACGCCACAGGTATCGATCTATTCGTGAGCAGCGAGGAGCCCGTGTCGTGGTGGGCTGGTCTATCGCTGGCACGCGCAGACGACGAAGTCGATGGCGTCGATGAGCCTCGAAGCTGGGACCAGCGGCGCGCCCTCAATGCGGGAGTGACATGGCCCGTCGGCGCGTGGAGCTTGACCGGGGCCGCGGCTCTGAACCTCGGGTGGCCCACCACGACCGTGTCGGTTGTCACGAATGCGGCCGGCGAGCGCATCGCCGTCGCTGACGAGCGTAACTCCTCGCGATTGGGTCCCGTGCGCCGCCTCGACATGCGGGCGAGCCGCGACTTCGCCATCGGCCCCGGCGAGCTGAGTTTTTTCGCCGAGATCATGAACATCACGAATCGCAAAAACCCATGCTGTCTCGTCTACGAGCCCGTCACCGCGGCGGATGGTCAACCCTCGCTGGCCGGCACCGAGCGCGCGCGGGCCGGGATCACGGGCAACATCGGGTTGCTTTGGCAGTTCTGACCGTGCTCCGTCGGAGCGTTCCGGCTAGAACGAGCCTTTCGTCTCGACGATGAGCTGCATCGTGTCGAGCGTCGGGTCGCCGTTCAGCGGGAACGCGAGATCGATGTGCACGACGGATTTGCCGCTCGCGCGCGACGAGCTCAAGCGGAGCCCGAAGCCGACGTCATACAGAGTTCCCAGGCTCGGCGATGCACGCGGGTCGGTTCCAGAGACGCGGCCCATGTCGAGAAACGCTGCGTAGCCGACGCGGAACAGCCTCCATGGATAGAAATCCGTGAAGAAGCGCTCCTCGACCGACAGCAACGTGCGGCTCTCTCCGGCCTGATAACGCAGCGGGTAGCCGCGTAAGCCGTTGTCGCCGCCGAGCAGAACTTGCGATTCGCCGTCGAGGTTGTTCGTCGCCGTGAAGGCCAGCGTGGCTGCGAACAGCCGAGTCTCCGAGTTGCGAGCGTAGTAGTGTGCCGCGGCGTCGATGATCGTGTTTTGTAACCCTTCGTCCTCGTCGCGCGTCGAAGCTCCGGCACTCAGCGTCAGCAACCGGCCGGGGCTGGGCTCCCAGCCCTCCTGGAACGTCGCGCGCAGCAGCGTAGCGTCGCGGTCGGAGCCGTAGCTGGTGTCGGCCAAGCCGACGCTCACGAAGAGGCTCGTGCCGAGCGCGACGTCCTCGGTGCGGCCGATGTCGTTGAGCTCGCTCATCTCGCGATAGTCGTCTGCGAGCAGCTGCCACCCGAGCCACGGGTACACGAGCTTGCGGTTCTCGGGCAGCAGCAGCGGCTGCGGCGTGTCGATGGTCGGATAGAACACGTCCTCCGTCGACGTGAGGCCAACCAGCCAGCGCGTCACGCGGCCGTCCGCGAAACCGCGCGACCAGCCGCCCTGCATCGTGAAGCCTTTGAGGTCGTGGCCGAACTCGTCGATCTCCTCTCCGAGATCGTACATGGGGTCGACGCGCTGTTCGTTCAGCAGGTTGCCGCCGAGCATCCAGCGCGTGTCGAGTGAGTAGAACGGACGCTCCACGGCGAGCGCGTGGCGGTAGCCGTCGCTCGCGTCCGTAAATCCGGCGTTGAGGCGCACGCGGCTGCCGAGCAGGTTCGGGTCGCCGTAGCTCAGCAGCGTCTCGTCGCGGTCGATCAGGCTCTTTTCGATGATCTGGACCTGCTTGCCCGTGCCGAACAGGTTCTTGTCGTCGAGGCCGAGGGCCCACTCGCTCTGGCCGCCGCGATGCGAGAACTTCAGCTCCGGCGCGAGTGTCCACGAGTCGCGGACGCGCACGTCGACGGCCACGGTGTTCGCAACGGGGTCGTAGCTTTCGGGGCCGATCTTCACGTCTGCGAGATAGCCTCGTCCGCGCAGCGCGCGAGCCGACTCGTCGAGCACGCGAGCCTCGTAGCGATCGCCGACTTGGAACAGCAACGCGCTCTCGATGACCGAGTCGTGCGTGCGGACGTGCACCTTGTTCGCCCAGCGATAGAGCGCTTTGTCTTCTTTTGGATTGCTCGGGTCGAACACGTTGTCGACCGTCAGGTTGATCGCGCGGATCGTCGCGCCGGCCTGCTCGAGCATCGCGTCGACGGCTGCGGCATCGGCAGCCGTGGGTTCCGGGCCGTCCTGGTTCAGAGTGGCTTCAGGTGCCGCGGGCCCTACCGCGCCTTGCTCCTGCGCGGTCGCGGTCAGCAGCGTCCAGGCGGCTGCGGCACGCCCAACGCTACGGCACGGCACCGGCGCGCCGCGTGTGCGTACCGGCGAGGGCGACCGGAAGTGGTGGAGATCTCCATGCGTGTGTGTAGGACAGCCGACGCGCGGAAGCGCGACGTTAGAACGCGGTCGTCACTCGCCCGCGCGATTCGGCCTCACGAAGCGAAAGTCGAGCTTGAACATCAGGTCGTCGTCCCATCCCAAGACCGCGGGCAAGCCCGGCGTCGAATAGCGATCGAGGTTGTACTCGTTGCGCTCGGCGCTGAAGCTCACCTGGCTGCCCTTGGCCCACCGTTCGGTCGCGACGCGAAAACCTGCGACGTATTGGGTCTGAATCCAATCATCACCGTCCCACCATTCCTCGCCGTGGCCGAAAACCTGCCATGACGTTCCGATCTGAAATGCCGCGTCGGCGGCGAGGGCACCGGCGCTCGTGGTTTGGCGAAGGTTGGTGCGATCGTATCCGCGCAGCCTGGGGGCGTCGTCGTCGACCTCGAGGAAGTTGTAACCGATGCCCGCCTTCACCGAAGCCTGGACGGAACTCCCTGCGAATCCGCCCCTGACCGCGGGAAGCAGGTGGACCTGCCGTTCGATCGAGCTCACGGTGTTCATCCGCGTGTCCTGGTTGACCACCCAGCCGATGAACATCTCGCGGGAGCCATTCCAGAACTTGCCGTCGATGCCGAGATCCGTCTCCCACCAGACCGGGATGTGGTCGGGATCGAGGTGGTCCTGTGTCGTGATCCAAGTAAACGTCGAAGGACGCGTAGCGGTGTCTGCCGGCCGCCGTTATGTGGTCTACCTCGGCATGGCCGCCGATGCCCCAGGTCGTGGAGTCCACGTCGCGCACTGCCATGTCGTGGACGCCGAGGGAGTAGGTCCAATCCGCCGCTTCGCCGACACCGGCACCAGCAGCAAGCGTCAGTACGAGTGCCGCTCTCAATGCGTTCATTAAGGCGTTAGACCGACGAGCTCGGTGAAATCGGTCGCGGCCGACTGGGTTCGTCATAGCGCTATCGTAACCCCGACAAAACTCTGACGTGGGCGCGCCTATCATGCACCGATAGGTGGCAAGGCTGTGCGCATTACATGCGTGCACGGTCCTTTGGCGCTTTGCGCCTGATAGTACCCCGCTCGGCTCAGGCTACGAGGTCAAGGTAGGTAGATGCGATCCCTCCGGGTGTGGCTCGGCTTGATGTGTGTCGCCGCGGCGTCGGCCAGCGTTGGTTGCGCGCCGACGAGCTCGTTCGATCGCGAGTTCGTATCCACGGAGCTCGATCAGCGCGTGGGAAGCGCGCTCCCCACGGAGCCGCTGGGGCAGGAGGTCGATCTACCGCCGCAGGTGAGTCTCGAGGACGGGTTGGACGAAGCTGAGTCCGTGGCTGTCGCACTCTGGAACAACGCGGCGTTTCACGGCGATTTAGCGGAGCTCGGCATCGCTCGCGGCGATCTCGTCCAAGCGGGATTACTGCCGAATCCGCTTCTGAATCTGGTTTTTCCCGGCGTCAGCAGCACGATGTCCGGCACTCTGAGCGTGCCGATTCGTATACTCCAGCGTCGCTCGCGAGTCGCGATCGCAAAGCTCGACATGGAGCGGGTCGCTCACTCGCTTTTGCAGAACGGCCTGGGTCTCGCACGCGACGTGCGAGTCGCGTTCGCAGAGCTGTCCTTCGCCCGAGATCGGGAGGCTCTCGTCCGGCGCGATGCCGCGTTGCTCGACGAGATTCGGCAGATCACGGCGATACAGCTAAGACTCGGTGGTATCAGCGAGCTCGAGGCGGCACGAATCGAGGCCGACGCGCTTGCTGTGACGGCGACGCTTCAGGACGCAGTGCGTCAGACGACGGCGGCGCAGTACCGCTTTCTGAACCTTCTTGGGCTGGCCGACCTTGGGGAGGTCGCGCTGCGTCCACCCACGAGCGACGGCGGACAGCTGCCCGACCTAGCGGCGCTGATCGAAACGGCGCTGATCTCGCGCCCCGATCTGCGCGCCGCCGAGCTGGCTGTCGAGGCGGCCGGCGAGCAGGCGAAGTGGGAGCGCAAGCAAACGTACGACTTCATCGCTCTGCTCGATCTCGATGAGCCCGAGGGCGCCGATTTGGCGGCAGGGCCGGGTGTCGAGATCCCGCTGCCGATTTTCGATCGCAATCAAGGCGGCAAGCTGCGCGCGACCGCGCGCATCGAGCAGACGTCGCTGCGCTACATCCAGACACGTCGTGCCGTCGTGCTCGACGTTCGTGAGAACCACGCGGCCTATCAAGCAGCGCTCGACGCGGAGCAAGTGTGGACACGCGAGATCGTTCCGCGCACCGAGAGCGTTCTCGTCGACACGCAGCGCGCGCGCGAGCTCGGCAGTGTTTCCGATCTCACGGTGCTGCAAGCCGAGCAGCGTTTCCTCACGGCGCGTATCGCCGGAGCCGAAGCGAGGAGGGAGCTGCTGCGGGCTTCCTCGGCACTGGCCTACAGCGTGGGCCAAAAAGTCGAAGGCCAGTTGTAGAGAGTGGAGAGTGGCATTGAATTCCAACGAACGCATGATGCTCGTCGTGATCGGGCTCTCCCTCGCTCTCTCGGGTTGCGGAGGCGGTGAGGCGAGCAACGCGGGTGCGCCGGATCACGTCGAGAACGCAGTTCCCGAGGCGCAACTTTCCACCATCACGCTCACCGAAGCGGCGGTTCGGCGCCTTGGCATCGAGACTGCGGCCGTCGAGCGGCGTTCGGTGGAGCTGACTCGGATGTTCGGCGGCGAGCTCTTGGTTCCGCCGGGGCTCGTCATGACCGTCGGCGCGCCGACGGCCGGCATAGTGCTCGGGCCGCGGCGTGGCGTCATGCTGCGCGCGGGCTCGAAGCTCGAAGCGGGCGACGTCGTGATGGAGCTGCTGCCGTTGCCGCCCGATAGCGATGCGCTGGGCGCCAGTGAAGAGGTGGCGGTCCGCGAGTCCGACCTCAGCGTTGCCCGCGCGCGCGCCGAACGCGCGAGGCAGCTGTTGACGGGGCGCTCGGGCAGTCAGGAACAGGTTGAGCAGGCCGAGTCGGACCTGGTGCGCGCCGAGGCCGCCGCACGGGTCGCACGGTCGCAGCAAGCGCTGCTGCTCGGCGCGGACGCGAGCGACCTGACGCCGATCACTCTCGTCAGTCAGCAGGCGGGTGTACTGGCCGAGCTGCACGCCGCCACCGGGCAGCTGGTACCGGCAGGCGCGCCGCTGTTCGCCGTGCATGTGCTGGAGCGCCTCTGGGTTCGCGTGCCGGTGTACTCGTCGGATCAGAACGCGACGAATGCCGAGTCGCCCGCCACCGTAACCGCTCTCGGCTCGTGGTCCGGTCAGGTCGGGCGCGTAGCGCAGCCGATCGGAGGTCCACCCAGCGCGAACCCCCTCGCCAATTCGATCGACCTGTTCTACGAGCTGGACAATGCGGACGGAGCGTTTCGCGCCGGCCAACGCGTGCAGGTCAGCGTCGACCTGAAGGAAAGCGGGGAGCACCTGGTCGTGCCGTGGTCCGCGGTGCTGCAGGACATCCATGGCGGCTCATGGGTCTACGTGCAACGCGCGCCCGGCGTCTACGTGAGGACGCGAATCGACCTGCAGCAGGTCGCGGGTGACGTGGCCGTGCTCGCGCGCGGCCCCGCTCCCGGCGCCGAGGTCGTGACGGTGGGCGTCGCAGAGCTGGCCGGCAGCGAGTTCGGAGTGGCGCACTGATGAACTGGCTCATCAGCAGCGCCCTGCGAATCCGCTTCATTATCGTTGCAGCGGCGCTCGTTCTGCTGACGGTTGGCGGCGGCATCGTCCGGGATACGCCCATCGACGTGTTTCCGGAGTTCGCGCCGCCGCGCGTCGAGATTCAGACAGAAGTTCCTGGCCTGTCTGCCGACGAAGTCGAAGCGCTCGTGACAGTCCCGCTCGAGAGCGCGCTGAACGGTTCGCCGTGGCTCGCCAGGATGCGCTCGAAGTCCGTGCTCGGCCTTTCATCGATCACGCTGTTCTTCGAGGACGGCATCGACATCATGCAAGCCCGGCAAGTCGTGCAGGAGCGCGTCACGCTAGCGGCGAGCGAGCTGACCTCCGTCGCGAGGCCGCCCGTCATCCTGTCGCCGCTCTCGTCGACGAGCCGGGTGCTGAAGATCGGGATGCAATCGGACACGTTGTCGCAGACGGACATGACGACGCTCGCGCTGTGGACGGTCCGGCCGCGGCTCATGGCGATCACGGGCATCGCCAACGTCGCGGTGTGGGGCCAGCGCGACCGGCAGCTCCAAGTGCAAGTGGACCCGCAGCGGCTGCTCGCGAACGGAGTCACTCTCGATCAAGTGATCGCCGCTGCGACGGAAGCGACGACGGTGGCGGGCGGAGCTTTCATCGACGGCCCGAATCAACGGCTCAACGTCACGCATATACCGGCCGTTCGATCGGTTGAGGACCTCGAGCGAATCGTCGTCTCGCATCAGGACGGCCTTTCGTTGACGCTCGGCCAAGTCGCGGACATCGTCGAAGGCTCTCCGCCGCCGATCGGAGACGCCATCATCAACGACGAGCCGGGCCTCCTGTTGATCGTCGAGAAGCAGCCCTGGGGTAATACGCTCGCCGTCACGCGCCAGATCGAGGCGGTTCTCGACGATCTGCGGCCGGCGATGGCCGGCGTGGAGGTGGACTCGACGATATTCCGCCCGGCCACCTACATCGAGAACGCAGTCTCGAACCTCAACACCGCGTTGCTGATCGGCTGTGTGCTCGTGATTCTGATCTTGAGTTTCTTTTTGTACGACTGGCGCGCGGCGATCATCAGCATCACCGCGATTCCGCTGTCGCTGATCACGGCGGCGCTCGTCATCAACTACAGGGGCGGGACCATCGATACGATGGTTCTCGCGGGCCTCATCATCGCGCTAGGCGAAGTCGTCGACGACGCGATCATCGACGTCGAGAACATCATGCGGCGGCTGCGGCGCAATCGGAGCGACGGCATTCACGAGTCGGTGTTTGCGGTCGTGCTGAAGGCTTCCCTGGAAGTCCGCAGCGCCGTGGTGTTCGGTAGTTTGATCGTCGTCTTGGTGCTCGTCCCAGTCTTCACGCTCGACGGGCTGTCCGGCGCTTTCTTCAAACCGCTCGCGTTGGCCTACGTCACGGCGATTCTCGCGTCCCTTGCCGTGGCGCTGACGTTGACGCCGGCGTTGGCCTTGATCCTGCTGCCGAAAGCGGCCGAGCGTCGAGCGACGGATTCGCCGCTCGTGACCTGGCTCAAGGCGCGCTATCGCCCGGTCCTAAATCGGCTCGTAGACCGGCCGCGCCGGTGCCTCGCGGGAGTGGGCGTGGGAGTGCTGGGCGCTCTTGTCGTCTATCCGTTCCTCGGGCAGGAGCTGCTGCCGAACTTTCGCGAGTACGACTTCCTGATGCATTGGCTCGAGCGTCCCGGCACGTCTCTCGACGCGATGAATCGGGTCACGATTCGCGTGAGCCGAGAGCTGAGAGCAGTCGACGGCGTGCGCAACTTCGGCGCGCACGTCGGTCGCGCCGAGGTTGCCGATGAGGTCGTCGGCATCGATTTCACCGAGCTCTGGATCAGCATGGATCCCGACGTTCCGTACGAGGCTACGGTCCGGAACGTCAAGGAGATCGTCGATGGCTATCCGGGCCTCTTCCGCGACGTTTTGACGTACTTGCGCGAGCGGATCAAAGAGGTCTTGACGGGGACGAGCGGCGCTGTGGTCGTGCGCATCTTCGGCCCTGACCTCGACCGCCTGGAAGTGAAGGCGGACGAGCTCGCCGCGCGGTTTGCCGGGATCGACGGCGTCGACGACTTGCACGTGCAGCACCAGACCTTGATCCCGCAGATCGAGATCGATTTCAAACCCGACGCGGCAGCCGTGTTCGGACTGACGCCGGGCGACTTGCGGCGCGTCACCGAGACGCTGCTGACCGGCACCAAGGTCGGAGAGATCTACGAAGAGCAAAAGGTTTTCGATGTCGTGGTGCGCGGCACGCCGGCGGTCGGTGCCAACATCGACGCCCTCCGCGCGACGCTGATCGACACACCCGGCGGCGGCGCCGTACCGCTGCGTGACGTGGCCGACGTCTACCTCGCGCCGTCGCCGAATCAGGTTACGAGAGAAGCGGGGTCGCGGCGAATCGATGTGACGCTGAACCCGTCCGGGCGCTCTCTGGAAGCCGTCGCGCGCGATGTCCAAGCGGTGGTCGATGAGACCACGTTCGAGCAGGGCTACTATCCCGAGGTGCTTGGCGAGTACGCAGAGCTTCAGGAAGGGCGGCAACGGATCCTGGTCGCGGGGTTGATCTCCGTTGTCGCCATCCTGCTGTTGCTGCACGCGGTCTTCGACTCGGTGCGCATGGGGCTACTGGTCTTTCTGAGCCTCCCGGGCGCGCTCATCGGCGGGGTCGCCGGTGCGCTGGCCGGCGGCGGAGTGCTGTCGCTCGGCTCGTGGATCGGTTTCATTACGGTTCTAGGTATCAGCGCCCGCAACGGCATCATGCTCGTGAGCCACTATCGTCATCTCGAACGGGAGGAGGGCGTCAGCTTCGGCAGAGAGCTCGTGCTGCGCGGAGCAGAGGAGCGCCTGGCGCCGATTCTCATGACGACCTTAGCGACGTGGCTCGCCCTTTTGCCGCTGGTGCTGGGCGGTGTTCGCCCCGGGCACGAAGTCGAGCACCCGATGGCGGTCGTGATTCTTGGTGGGCTGCTGACCTCGGCGCTCGTGAACCTATTCGTCGTGCCCGCGCTGTATTTGCGGTTCGCCAAGAACGAGCGCGACACGCGGCCCGCGAACGCGAGGGCGTAGCCGGTGCACAGCGGGATCAACTGCAACCTGCCGTGCGGCCGAAATGCGGGATGAGCGGTGTGAGCAAACGGGTATTGGTGGTCGAGGACAACCAGAGCTTGGTCGCCAATCTGTTTGCGTACCTCGAGCCGCGGCAGTACAACCTCGACGCGGTGCATGACGGCCAGGCAGGGCTGCATCTGGCCTTGACGGTCGACTACGACGCCATCGTGCTCGATTGGATGTTGCCGCGACTGAACGGTGACGAGCTGGTCAAGCGGTTGCGCAGCGAGGGGTGCGCGACGCCGGTGCTCATGCTGACGGCGCGTGACGACTTGCCGCACAAGGTCGCGGGGTTTCGCGCCGGGGCCGACGACTATCTGACCAAGCCGTTCGCGTTGGCCGAGCTCGAGGTGCGGCTCGAGGCTCTGATCCTGCGCAGCCAGGGCCGAGCACGCGTTCTTACCGTCGGCGACCTAACGTTCGACTTGGCGACTCAGGAAGTCTCGCGCGCGGGCGTGACGCTCCAGCTTTACGCCGGCGGCAAGAAGCTCCTCGAGGCGCTGATGCGTGCGAGCCCTGCAATCGTGACCAAGGATCGTTTGGAGGCGCTTCTCTGGGGCGACGACCCGCCCGATGGCGACATGCTGCGTTCCCACGTTTACGAGTTGCGCAAAAGCGTCGACGGGCCGTTCGCAGAAAAGCTCATTCACACCGTGCCGAAGGTGGGTTACCGGATTGCGGCGCCGGAGCGCTCATGATGACCGCTAGATCGGGACTTCGACAGCGGCTCACGATCGCCGCGCTGGCGTACTTGCTGCTCGTCGCCGTCATCGTTGGGACTCACGGCTATGTCGTCAACGAGCGCGCCGAGCACCTCGTGTGGGAATCGCTGCTGGAGAGTGAGCTCGAGCACTTCAACGCCCGGCTGGTAGCTGAGCCTAGCTATCGATTCGCCGATACCGAGACGCTGAAACTCTATGGTCCGCATGGTGCCGCGGTTCCGCCGGAGCTCGCGGGCCTTTCACCGGGCGTTCACGACGAGGTTCGGATGCAAGAAGGGCTGTATGTGGCGCTCGTGCGCGCGCCGGCCGATGGCGGCGATGTGTTGGCGCTCGACATTTCCGACATCGAGCGGCGCGAGCGCACGCTGACGATGGGGATGATCATCTCGACATCCGCTGTCGCGGTGGTTATCGCCGTCATCACTCACTTGGGCGTCGGTTGGCTCGTCCGGCCCCTGTCGTCGATCGCTGAGGTCATTGTGTCGTTCGCGCCGAACCGCGCTGGGCAGCGCGTGAGCGTTGACAAATCGGCGCCGCGCGAAGCGGAGATCATCGCTGTCGCTCTGAACGACTATTTACAGCGTATCGATGAGTTCGTGTCGCGCGAGCGCGCGTTCGTGAACATGGCGAGCCATGAGCTACGTACGCCGATCGCAGTGATCTCGGGTACCGCCGAGGTCGCGCTCGACGAGCGAGCGGATGGCCAAAGGGCCAAAGCTCGCTTGAACCACATCCTGCGGACCGCGCGAGACATGGAGCGCCTGGTGGCGCTCTTGGTCGCGCTAGCGAAGGACCCCGCGCGTCTGCGCGCGGCCGCCGAAGATGTGGACCTGTGCGAGCTCGTTCCCGCGGTCGTGCGCGATCACGCATTTCTCGCGCAGCACAAGGAGCTCACGCTCAGGGTCAGTGTCAACGACGCTGCTCCGGTCCGGGCACCGGAGCAGGTCGCGCGGGCGGCAATCGGTAATCTCGTGCGGAACGCCGTCGAGAACAGCGACCGCGGCATCATTGACGTCAAGGTCGAAGGGGCTCAAGTCATCATCGAAGATCCGGGGCACGGAATGTCGAACGAGGAGATGAGCGCCCTTTACACGCGTCTCGCCCGCGCCGGGGATACGCCCCCAAGCGGCGGTATCGGGCTGGACCTGATCGCGCGTATCTGTGAGCACTTGGGGTGGAAACTGAGCTTCTCGTCGGTGCCGCTGAAGGGAACGCGAGTTGTCCTAGACCTCGGAATCGGGCCGCCGGAGGACCGGGAGCTAGATTCCGACGCGCCGTCGGCCAAGGCGAGCTGATCAAGGGATCTTGGCGAAGCCTACCCGCGACCGATTTCGGATCGCCGCCCCGTCTTACGGGTCATCGAGCACCACCCGGAGGCGCTGCCATGGCTGTCCATTCTCCCGCCGTCGACGAGGTCTTCGCGAAGCCGCTCGGCCGCATCGGCGATTTTACCTTCAACGAAAAAGTCGCGGCCGTTTTCGACGACATGGTGTCGCGCAGCGTGCCGCATTACGCCGAGATTCAACGCATGCTGGCCGAGCTGACGGCCTACTTCGCCACGCCGGGCTCGAATATCTACGACCTGGGCTGCTCGACGGGCACGACGCTCGCACTCGTGGACGGCGCGCTGCCGATCGACGCGAATCTCATCGGCATCGACAACTCCGCCGAAATGCTCGACAAGGGTCGCTCGAAGCTCGCGTCGCTCGGGTTGCGCCATGCCGTCGAGCTGCGCGAAGGCGACCTCGATCAAGGGGTGGAGATCCGCGACGCGTCGGTCGTCCTGCTCGTCCTCACGCTGATGTTTGTACGGCCTCTGAACCGCGAGAAGCTCATGTCCGACATCTGCGCCGGCATGCGCGATAACGGCTGCCTGCTGCTCGTCGAGAAGGTGCTCGGCGAGGGGTCGTCGTTCAATCGACTTTTCATCGAGCGCTACTATGAATTCAAGCGGCGCTCCGGCTACAGCGAGCTCGAGATCGCGCAAAAACGCGAAGCACTCGAGAACGTGCTGATCCCTTATCGTCTGAACGAGAACGCCGAGCTCTTGCTCGGCGCGGGCTTCCGCGAGGTCGAGGTGTTCTTCAAGTGGTACAACTTCGTGGGTATGGTGGCGGTGAAGTGATGGTCGCGCTCGGTCACTTCCTCTTTCGTTTCCGCACGACTTTCTCGCCGTTCCTGCCGCTGTTGCTGCTTCTGCCGGGCCCGGTCGTGCTGCCGGATCCCTTCGTTGCGGCGCTCGTGGGCTTCGGCGTGGCGCTGATCGGCCAAATAGTGCGCGGCACGACGATCGGTCTCGAGTACATCGTCCGCGGCGGCCGCAATCACCGCGTGTACGCCGACACACTCGTGACCGAGGGTTTGTTCCGCCACACGCGAAACCCCATGTACGTCGGTAAGTTCCTCATGGTCCTGGGCGCCGGCATCGCGTCGAATCATTGGCTGGCGCTGCTCGCGTTCACGGCCGCGTACTCGCTGATGTACCAGGCCGTCACGCTCGCCGAAGAAGACTATCTAAGAGGCAGGTTCGGCGCGTCGTTCGACGAGTATTGCCGGCGGGTGCCCCGCTGGTTGCCACGGCTCGCGGGACTTCGCGAAACGTTCGCGACGACACGGTTCAACTGGACGCGCGTGCTCGTCAAGGAGTACAGCGCCCCACTCGGTTGGACCCTACCGATCGTGTTGATCGGACTCTGGAATATTCGGCAGACGACGGGCCTCGACGAGCGTCCCGTCGCCGTTGCTGTTCTCTGGACGTTGCTCGGCGTCGCCGCACTGTTCTGGGCAACGGTCGGCATTCTGAAGAAGACGCGCCGGCTCGCCCACGAGGAAGCGCCAAGGACCGCGACCCGCAGCTAGAGCTCGAGGCGATCCCATAGCGTGGGCAGACCCCGGCTCACGGCACGACTGTGACCGGGGTCGCGGCTTTGGCCCCCCGAAACCGGTACTATTCCCTACACCTTTTACCTAAGCCGGCCGGCTCTTTCGAGGCGCAGGGACGCAGCCAGATGACGATGAACACGACGCTGGTGATCAACGCCAAAGGTGGCGTAGGCAAGAGCACGATCACCACGAATCTCGCCAGCTACTTCGCAGCTCGCGACATCACGACGACGATTGCCGACTTCGACCCTCAAGGCTCCAGTCTGAACTGGCTCGCGCAGCGCAGCAGCGACGCGCGCAAAATCTACGGGGCCGACCTTTCGAGCCGCATCGGCGGGGCAGGGTTCGCCAATGGCCGGCGCGTGATACCGCGCGAGACGCGCCAGCTCATCATCGACGCACCCGCCGGGCCGTCTCGCTTGTTGCTGCAGGACTTGCTCGCGCGCGCGCAGTCGATAGTGATTCCCGTCGCGCCGTCGCCGATCGACGTGCATGCCACGGCGAATTTCATCAAGGAGCTCCTGCTCGTCGGCCACGTCCGCTTCCGCAACATCCGCGTCGCCGTCATCGCGAACCGGGTGCGCAACAACAAGCCCGTCTATGCGCCGCTCGAGCGGTTCGTGGCCTCGCTCGGAATCACGTTCCTCGGGCGCGTCACGGACTCGGACGTCTACGTCGACGCTGCCGAATCGGGCCTCGGCGTTTTCGACTTGCCGGCCGAAGCCGCGGCGGATGAGCAGCGCGAGTTTCAGCCGATCGTGCGTTGGGTCCTCGGCGAGCAGGCGTCCGAAGACGGCGCATCGAGCAACGTCGTTTCGATCACCGCGGCGCGCGCTTAAGCGCGCGTTCGACGCGCCGAGCAGCTCCATCTGACCGCGGCGCGTCACGGCGCGTCGCGATAGGCCATCTGGATCGCGGCGTTGATGCGGCCCGTCGGCTGGCCGGTCAGCGGCGCGAGATCGGGGAACCGCTGCGCGAGGGTCGGCGCGAGCGATTGCTGCGCTTGCTCGAGCGAGCTGCCCTGCCGCTTCGCTGCACGCGTCTCGTCGCGCACGGCCGTCAGGTACTCGCGATAACGGCGAATCGTCTGGAGGTCGACGAGGCGGCCATGCGCCGGCACGACGACGACCGGCGCGAGCGCCTCGAACTCCGTCATGTTGGCGATCCATTTGTCGACGTCGCCGGCTTGCCCGCTCGCGCTCGGGAACACCCCCATGACGACGTCGCCCGTGAACAGCACGCGGTCCTCTTCGACGAACATCACGGTGTCGCCGCGCGTGTGATTTGGGCCGACGCCCTTCACGCGCACGTGCACGCCGCCCAAGTCCAGCCTGACCTCGTCGTCGAACAGCATGTCGGGCTCGCGCAGTCGCGCCCCCGCGAGGAGCTCGGCATTCGCGGCCGAAAAGCTCGAGAAGCGCTCGATCATCTGCGCCCCGTCGGTTTCGCCTTCGGCTTGTTGAGCGCGCCAGCGCACCATCTCTGCGTCGTCGGGGAACGCCGTCGCGCCGAGGTCGTGCTCGGGGTGAAAGTGCGTTGCGGTCAAATAGAACTTGGTGTTGTCGCCGACTTTGCGCGCTTCGCCGAGGACGATCGCGCCGTTGCGCTCGCCCAGTCCCGTGTCGACGATCAGCGTCGCTCGCTCGCCGACGACTAGCCCCACGTTGGGCACCATGCCGACGTTGTCGTCGAGGATCACGAACGTGTGGTCCGCGACTTTCCTCGCGGCGTCCTGCTTGATCATCGGCGCCGGCGCCGCCGGCTGCTGAGCTAGCGCTGCGTACGCGACGAATGCGCCGAGGGTGGCCACGACAACGGACGTGCCATGCGTAGAGTTCATCCGCGACTCCGATTGTTGCGAAGCGATATCCGAAAAGAACCGTTAGCGGACGTGCTGCGTGCGGAACGGCTTGCCCTTGCCTGCAGCGCGCCGGCCTTCGGGCGTTTTCGCCGGGCCCGTGCCTTTGGGCTGGAAGCGCGGCACGAGCTGATGCTTGCCGTTGCCGATCAGGTCGTCGCGGCGCATGCGCTTCAGCGCCGCGCGCAGCATCGGCCAGTTGTTCGCGTCGTGGTAGCGCAGGAATGCCTTGTGCAGGCGCCGGACCTTGAGGCCTTTGCGGAACGGTGACGCCTTCCGACGTGCGCGTGACGCGCCGCAGCGGGTTCTTGCCCGAGTGGTACATCGCCGTCGCCGTCGCCATCGGCCCCGGCAGGAACGCCTGCACCTGGTCCGCGCGGTAGCCGTTTTTCTTCAGCCACAGCGCGAGCTCGAGCATGTCCTCGTCGGTCGTGCCGGGATGCGCCGCGATGAAGTACGGGATCAGATATTGCTTCTTGCCGGCCGCTTGCGAAAAGCGGTCGAAGAGCTGCTTGAATTTGTAGTAGGTGCCGACGCCGGGCTTCATCATCTTCGACAGCGGCCCTTCGCCGATCGCCTCGGGCGCGATCTTGAGATAGCCGCCCGTGTGATGCTGCGCGAGCTCCTTGACGTACTCGGGCGACTCGATCGCCAAGTCGTAGCGAACGCCCGACGCGATCAGCACCTTCTTGATGCCGGGCAGCTCGCGCGCCTTGCGGTACAGATTGATCAGCGGCGCGTGGTTCGTGTTCAAGTTCGGGCACACGGCCGGATACACGCACGACGGGCGGCGGCACGCCGACTCGATCTCGCGGCTCTTGCACGCGAGCCGATACATGTTCGCCGTCGGGCCGCCGAGATCGGAGATGACGCCCGTGAACCCCGGCACGGAATCGCGAATCGTCTCGATCTCGCGCAGGATCGAGTCCTCGCTGCGGTTCTGGATGATGCGGCCCTCGTGCTCCGTGATCGAGCAGAACGTGCAGCCGCCGAAGCAGCCGCGCTGGATCGTGACGGAGAACCGGATCATCTCGTAGGCCGGGATCTTCGCTTGGCCGTACGACGGGTGCGGCACGCGCGCGTACGGCAGCTCGTAGATGCGGTCCATCTCGTCGGAGCGACAGCGGCAGCGGCGGCGGCGTTCAGCCAGACGTCGCTGGCGCCGTGCCGCTGCACGAGCGCGCGCGCGTTGCCGGGGTTCGACTCCATGTGCAGGATGCGCGACGCGTGCGCGTAAAGCACCGGGTCGTCGCGTACCTGCTCGAAGCTTGGGATACGGATGTAGCTGCGCGCGCGATCCGCGGTCGGCACGCGGCGCGTGAAGCGCACGACGTGGACGCCAGGCTCGGCGTCGCGCTTCGCGGCTGCCGCGATCTCCGGTTCCATCGCGTACGGATCCGGACGCGGGCCGACGGGTCCGGGCGCGTCGAGATGCGTCGAGTCGATCTCGGTCCAGCCGTCGTCGCGCCGCCGTGCCGCAGCAACGCCGTGCCGCGAATGTCGCGAATGCGCGCTCGGTTGCTCGCCGGCTGCCAAGCGATGCGCGATCTCGACGATCTGCCGCTCGCCGTTGCCGAACACGAGCAGATCGGCGCGCGCGTCGAGCAAGATCGAGCGCCGCACTTTCTCCTGCCAGTAGTCGAAGTGCGCGATGCGCCGCAGGCTCGCTTCGATGCCGCCGATGACGATCGGTGTTTCGGCGAACGCCTCGCGCACGCGCTGCGCGTAGACGATCGACGCTGCGGTCCGGCCGCTGGCCGCCGGCGCCTCCCGGCGTGTACGCGTCGTCGCTGCGCACGCGCTTGTCGGCCGTGTAGCGGTTGACCATCGAGTCCATGTTGCCGGCCGTGATGCCGAAGAACAGCGCCGGTGCGCCGAGCCGCTCGAAATCGGCCGTCGACCGCCAGTCGGGCTGCGCGATGATGCCCGACGCGGAAGCCCTGCGCCTCGAGCACGCGGCCGACGATCGCCATGCCGAAGCTCGGGTGATCGACGTAGGCGTCGCCGGTCACGAGGATCACGTCGCACTGATCCCAGCCGAGCAGGTCCATCTCCTCGCGCGACATCGGCAGGAACGGCGCCGGCGTCAGGCGGTGCGCCCAATACTTGCGGTACCCGAATAGATCGGGCGCCGTCGGGAGGCGAGTTACGGCCGTGGCGCTCATAGGGGCGAGGTGGCTGAATTCAGAAGGCTTTTCGGCCCTCTAGGTTACCACCCGTTCCGTCTCGCCGTCCGAGCTACTGATGCTCCTCGATCGTGACGCGCCCGCGCAGCCGGCGCTCGTTCATCATGCCGCGGATCCGCGGCATCTGCCTTGCCTGCGGATTGATCGACAGCGCCCTATCGAGGTCTCTATCGGCCTCGTCGAACATGCGCTTCAGGTAATAGGCGTACGCCCGGTTGCTGTAGGCGCGCCAGTTCTCGTCGTTGGTCGCGAGCGACTCCGTGCAGTATTCGATCGCGACATCGGGTTCGTCCTTCGCCGCATACCCCGCGCACAGGTTGGAAAGAGCAGCGGCGCGATCGCGCGTAGCGGTGGCGAGCTCGAGACCGCGCTTGGTCAGCCGGATCCCCTCGTCGTACTGCTCGGCGAGCAGAGCTTCGGAGCCGGCGCGCAGGAACTCGTTGCGGACACCCAAGGCCGCGCGGCTCGTGGGCTCCTCCGGCGAGTTGCCCGGACGGCGAGCCTGACCGAATAGGGATGCCGATACGACGCACAGTGCAAGCGCGCCGATAGCCGTGCGGGCCATGCGTGCCTCCTGAACGTGAGTGTAATCCCCGCCGCCTGCCGAGCCCACATTTGCGATTGTTATCGGGCATAACATGAAATAAAGTTGCCGGCAGTACCAGGTTTGGTATGGACGCCCGCCCAGGGAGGGCAGCTGTAAAAGTACGCGACCTGAGACGACATCGACAAGACCGATCACAACACTCCGGGGGGAATCGTGGTGAAGAAGAATCAGCATGCAGCGGTATTGAGCAAGAGCGCCATGGCCATCGCCATAGCCGGGTGCCTCGCATCCGGCGCCGCGGTCGCGCAAGACAGGGAGCTCGAAGAGATCCTCGTCACCGCTGAGCGTCGCGTGAACACCGAGGCAACGACGGCTATCTCCGTCGAGGTGCTCACCGAAGCTTTCATCGCCGAGAACCAGATCAAAGACCTCATCGACCTGCAAAACGCCGTTCCGGCGCTGCAGTTCTACCAAAACGGCTCATACGTTCAGGCGAACATTCGCGGCGTCGGCAACCCGTCGACGGGCGGGCCAAGCGAGCAAGTCGGCGTACCGATATTCTTCGACGGCGCCACCCAGGGCGAGGAAATGGGCATCGCCAGCGGCTTTTTCGATGTCTCGAGCATCGAAGTGTTACGCGGCCCCCAGGCGACGTTCGTGGGTCAAGCGGCGGCCGGCGGCGCCATTCTGATCAACTCGGCGAGACCCGATTTCGATGGGCTCGGGGGCATGGTCGAGCTGACGACCGGAACGTACGGCCAGATCAAGCTCCTGGGCGCCCTCAATCTGCCGATCTCGGACACCTTCGCGGCGCGGATCGCGTACATGAGCGAGACGCGAGAGAGCTATTACGACAACGTGACCGGCGCGCAGGTGCCGGGTGCGGCGTCGCAATGGACGCCGGGCGATCAGCAGGATCAGAACTTTCGGTTGAGCATGCTCTGGGAGCCGAGCGAGAAGCTCAGCATCTGGGGGAAACTCGAGCAAAGCGAGTTGCACACCTACGGAGCCCCGCAGCAGCCGAATCCGCGACCGTACATCGGCTTCTGGGACAACGACGCGAATCCGGCCACGCCCTCGCTCCAGGTGACGAGCTACTCGCCGCGTTACCAGGGGCCTGACGCGACGACCGCGACACCGAATCCGGCCGTTCCGGGCACCTTTCTTCCGGGCGTGAACAATGCCCCTGGTCCGAACGGAGCGTTCTACGACCCGGCGTCGCCCTCGCAAATCGCCAGCATCGTCGCCCAGGAGCGCGACATGGCGGTTAACCGCGAGTCGCTCGAGGTGAACTACACCTTCGACAGCGGGATCACGTTCCGCTCGTTGTCGAGCAACATCGTGATGGACCGTAAACAGGTCGAGGGCGGCGATAGCGCGGCCTATCAGTCACTGACCGGTTTCCAGCTCGGCCCAGGGATGGGGACCTGGTCTCAGGAATTCAACTTGATCTCGCCCACGGGCAACCGGTTCGAGTGGCTCCTTGGCCTTTACAGGAATGAGCGTCATACGGAGCTCCATCTGAACATTGCTTTGCCTCCCGGCTGCGGGTGGCAATACACGGGAGCCTGGACGCCTTGCCCGACGACGTTGGTGCCCGGTGTCACGCGGCTCCTGTGGAATTCGGTGGACGACGTGATGCACCAGGCGATCTACGGTCAAGTCAACTTCCACATGACCGACAAGTGGGAGTTGAACCTCGAATTGAGGCAGAACGAGGACCACAACGTCCAGGTCCGTTCGACCTACTTCGGCCCCCCGACGACGCCAGGCGGGGCGAACACCGTGCCATGCGAGGGCAACATCGAAGGACAGATCTACTATTGTCCGCCGCCCGGTTATCCGCCGCTGGAGCCGGGCTATCCGGGCTGGGGTCCCGGGGTTCCCTCAGTTCCATTCGTCGCGGATGACGACTTGCCGACGTACAAGGTAGGCGTGAACTGGGAGCCGGCCGACGGGCACTTCATCTACGCGTTCTATGCGAGAGGCTACAAGGCCGCCCAGTCCACGCAGATCGGGTTCCCGCTGATCATCGAGGAAATCGTCGACGACTACGAGATCGGCTGGAAAGGCGCGCTGGGCCGCGGGGTCTACGCCGAGTTCGGTGTCTACGACATGGATTATACGGACATGCAGCTCAGCGTGTTCCAGACGTCCGCTCTCGAAGGCCGCCAGCTGACCACGAACGTGGGCGACTCGAAGATTCAAGGGTGGGAAGCGTCCATACGTGCCGTGCTCGGCGAGTTCGGCATCAACGCGAGCGTCAATTCCAACGATTCGGAGATCCAGCAGCTCACGACGGTCGACACGCGCGCCTTGCCAACTCCGGGCCTCGGCCAACCCTACCCGGGCGACTCGAGCAAGGGCTGCACGCCGGCCCTAGCGACGACGGGCTCGTGTATCGACTACACGCCTTACACGATCGTGCTGTCGGGCGTGGAGACTCTGTTCGCTCCGGGCGTGACCTACAACATCGGGCTCGACTACACGCTACAGTTGAGCGGCGGTGGACAGCTGGTTCCCGCGCTGTCGTACAACTACTCGGACTCAGCCTACTCGAACGTCTTGCAGTCCCCGCTGGACAACTACTACCGGACGGACGAGCGCAAGTTGACGAACTTCTCCGTGAGCTACAGGAGGGGTGACTGGGACCTCCAGTTCTTCGCGACGAACGTCGCCGACGAGCTGTTCATCGAGGGTGTCAACGGAGGCGCTTCGGTGCTCTACGGCGACCCGCGAGTCTATGGGGCCCGCATCAGGATGTCCTTCTGATCGGCTGATCGTCCTTCAGCAAACGAAGGGAAGGGCCGCCGCCGCTCCGCGGCGGCCCTTCTCGATCCCGAGACCGCGTGACCCTCGAATCGCTCGAGCGCTCGGCAGCCGGTACACTCCGCCGGCCGGGATCGGCGAAGCTCCGAGAAGGCTGATGACACTTGGCGCCCTCCAGCGCGCGACCATCGTGCTGCTCACCTGGCCCGCTTGGGTGGCGCTAGGTCAATCGGAGCCGCCGGGAATCGATGGGTTTCTCGACGCCGGGTCGTTCAACAAGCGGCAGGCCGAGAAGGCGCAAGGCGAGATCGCGGCCGCGTGGCACGACGGCTACGCTGCGATGCTCATCGATCTGCTGGACCTCGTGCAACGCACGCGCGACGCCAATCCACGAACCTTCATGCCGCCCGCGCGCCTGGCGGAGTTCCTCGAGCAGCAGACCGGGCAGGCGTTCGGCGACGACGTACCGCGTTGGCGCGAGTGGGCGTGGAGCCTGCCCTACGCGCCACATCCCAGCTACGGCGAGTTCAAGGGCCGGCTCTACGCGCAACTCGATCCTCGTTTCGTAGTGTTCTTTCGAGCCCAGGCCGAACCGAGGATCAGGCTCGACGAGATCGTCTGGGGTGGCGTTTCGATCAACGGCATTCCTCCGCTCGATCATCCGAAGCACGTTCCCGCGGCCGAGGCGACGTATCTGGAGGACGACAACATCGTCTTCGGTTTCTACCTCGACGGCGAGGCGCGAGCGTACCCCAAGCGAATTTTGGCGTGGCACGAGCTCGCGCTCGATCGCGTCGGCGAGCGCGAGCTTGCGATCGTCTATTGCACGCTGTGCGGCACCGTGATCCCGTTCGATGCGCGGGTCGGCGGCAGAGTGCTGACCTTCGGCACGAGCGGTCTCCTCTACCGGTCGAACAAGCTCCTGTTCGACCACGAGACGGCGAGCCTTTGGTCGAGCCTGACCGGCGAACCGGTCGTCGGGCCGGTCGTCGAGCTCAAGCTCAAGCTGTCGGCGCTGCCCGTCGTGACTACCACCTGGCGCGAATGGCGCACGCGACACCCGGATACGTTGGTTCTCTCGCTCGAGACGGGCTTTCAGCGCGACTACTCGGAAGGCGCGGCCTACCGCGCTTACTTCGCAACCGACGAGCTCATGTTCGGCGTCTCACAGCGCGACGGGCGGCTGCCGAACAAGGCCGAGGTCTTCGTCGTGCGCTCGACGACACCGCCCGACGTGCCGCCGGCGGCTGGCGCAGGGACACCGCCGTTTGCGATCTCGACTCGGCTGCTGGGCGAACGGCCGGTATTCCACACGGACGTCGGCGGCACGAACATCGTTGTCGTGACCTCCGCGGGCGGCGCGAGTCGCGCCTATGCGGCCGCGACCTATCGTTTCGCTACGGCCGACGGTAGCGATACCGTGCGCGACGACGGCGGCAGGGAGTGGGTCGCCGAAGAAGACTTCCTCGTGGCGAAATTCGATCCCAGCGTGCGCCTGGCGCGCGTCGCCGGGCATCGCGCGTTCTGGTTTGGCTGGTACGCGCAGCATCCCGACACCGTGCTCATCGACTAACGCGGTCATCGCGGTCCGCGCAGGGCCACGAGGAAGTTCTCGTAGCTATCCAGCACCTCTGGGTCATCGCGCACGATGCCCACCATCTCGCGCGGGATCGCCTTCAAGTGGTCGATCATGCCGTCGGGATTCGCCCCGAGCGACTCGGCGAAAGCCCGGAAGATCGCGTAGCAGCGTTCCTCGTAGGCGGCGACGTCGACGCGGCGGGCGGCGCGCAGCATCTCGACGCTGAGCGCGTAGAACTCGACCATGTGCGGGTTCTGGAACCACTCAGGGTAGTCGCCGCCCTGCGCGTCGAGCGTGATCGTCTCGCCCTGAGCGCCCTCGGTCGCGTGCTGCGCGTGGGCGCAATGGCTGAGGGATAAGGAAGTGAGGGCCGCCAGTGCCAGCAGTGTCTTGGTTCGGGTCACGGTCGTTCTCCAGTTTGTGGGCCGATGAGTTGGCCGGTACCCATGGGGGTGCCGACGGCCAAAATGTAAAGAATATAGGACACAATGTAAATATATATTTACTTAAAGGAACGTATAACGTACATTGCGTCGCAATAACTAGACGCCTCCGAGAGGTCTCGCCATGTCGTTCCGCGAAAAAAGCGCCTGGATCACGCTCGTCACGCTCATCGTCCTGCTGCTGTTCTACATCACGCATCTACCGCCGACTTGGATGCTGGATCCGCCGCCGAGCGGCTGGATGTTTCACGTCCTGGCGATCGGCGTCATCGCGTTCGTCGTGATCGAGATCGTCGCGCACGTCATCGTGGCGATTCGCGCACCGCGCGATGCGCAGGCCCCGCGCGACGAGCGCGAGCGCCTGATCGCATTGAAGGCGACGAGCATTGCAGCCTACGTTTACGCGGTCCTGAGCTTGGGGTCGGTCTTCTTCCTGATCCACTTGGGCGCCAACGAGACCGGTGTCTTCTATTGCGTCTTTCTGTCGTTCATTCTCGCGGAGATCGTGAATTACGCGGCGCGCGTCGTGTACTACCGGCGGGGTGTTTGACGTGACGCAAACCGCCATCACCAACACGATTCGCAAGCTGCGCTTCGAGCGCAACGAGATGACGCAGCAGGACTTGGCCGAGCGCGTCGGCGTCACGCGCCAGACGATCAACGCGATCGAGCTCGGCAAGTACTCGCCGTCGCTCGAAGTTGCGTTTCGCATCGCGGCCACGCTCGGCGTCCGGCTCGAGGAGGTCTTCTCGTACGGCGGCGGGCAGCCTTCACCGAAAGACCCGCGATGACGCGCTTACACGCGGCGGCGCGGCGGCGTGAGCTCCGAGCGTTGAAACTCGGGCTGGTCGCGGCGGGGTGCGCGGTGCTGGCGGCATGCGGCTGGAGCCCGGAGCCCCCGGTGCCGGGCGGCTCGTTCCGGTTCGCCGTTTTCGGCGATGGTCCGTACTCGTCGAACGAGAACGGCCGCGCACGGCGCGTCATCGACGCGCTGAACGCGCGCCCGCTTCAGTTCGTCATCCACGTCGGCGACATCATGTGGCAGCAATGCACGGACGCGGCGTATCGCGAGCGCCGCGAGCTCATCGAGCACATTCGCCATCCCGTCATCTACACGCCCGGCGACAACGAGTGGCTCGACTGCGTCGACATCGCGTTCCGAGCCGTGGATCCTTTGGAGCGCCTCGCGAGCTTGCGGTCGACGTTCTATGCGCCCGCCGATCGCAGCCTGGGCGAGGCGCCGCTGCAGCTCGAAACGCAGTCGGCCGACCCGGACCGCGCCGAGTTCGTCGAGCACGCGCGCTGGTCGCACGGCGGCGTGCTGTTCGTCACGCTCCACGTCGTGGGCGGCGCGAACGGCGGCAGGCCCTTCCGGGGCCGTGCGCCGCGGCACGACGAGGAAGTTGCGCGGCGCACGCAGGCGGCGCTCGACTGGCTCAGCGACGGCTTTCGAGTGGCCGCCGCAACCGACGCCGCGGCTGTCGTCGTCGCCTTTCACGCGAGCCCGCTGTCCGAGCCGGGCGCATTCGACCACGCCGCTGTCACGCCGATTCGAGAAGCCCTCGTCGAGCTCGCGATCGAGTTCGGCAAGCCGGTTCTCGTGATTCACGGCGACGAGCACCAGTACACCGTCGATCGCCCGTTCCGCGATCCCGCGACGGGGGCGCCGATCTCGAACCTGCAACGCCTCGAGACGTTCGGCTCGCCCGATATCGGTTGGGTCGACGTCGTCGTCGACACGACGGCCGCCGAGCCCTTCCGCTTCGAGCCCAACGTCACGCCCGGCTGGATGTGGTGGTAGCGCCGCCTGGCGCCTGCGGCGAAACGCCCGTACTGTAGTTGCGCTCCGCTCGCGAGGCACGATGACGATCTACGTGTCGATGCTGCGCGCCGTCAACGTCGGCGGCAGCAGTCGAATCAAGATGGACGCACTCCGCGCCGTCTACGAGTCGCTCGGGCTCGCCGACGTGCGCACGCTGCTGCAAAGCGGCAACGTGCTCTTTCGCAGCGGTCTCACGGACCGGCCAGCAGCTCGTGAAACGCATCATGCAGGAGATCGAGCGGCAGCTCGACCTCGAGATCGAAGTGATCCTGCGCACGCTCGAGGAGGTCGCGAGCATCGTCGAGCGCGGTCCCGTTCTCTCGCCGCGCGCCGATAGCAGCAAGCTGCTCGTGATGTTCTTGAAGTCCGTGCCCGACGCGGCTGCGCAAGCCGCGCTGCTGAAGTGGCACAAGAGCAAAGAGATGAAAGAGATGATCGAGATGCGCGGGCCCGAGATCTATCTCTATTATCCCGACGGCGTTGGGCGCTCGAAGCTGACGAGCGCCGTCATCGAGGACAAGCTCGATACGGCGGGGACGGCGCGCAACTGGAATACGCTGACGAAGCTCGTCGAAACGGGCCGCGCGCTCTAGTACGCCGGCCGCGCGCGGCGATAGCAGCTCCAGCGCAAGGCGTCACTCGGCCAGGCGATCCGCGGCGTCCGGTCTTGTCGAGCCCGGCGGCCTCGAAGATCTCGAGCAGGATGCGCTCGACGGCCCCGCGGGCCTCGCTCTTCTGCAAGCCGTAGCGCTTGGCGACGTGCGCCGCGATCTCGTCGATCGTCCGCCGCCCGTCGACGGCGGCCAACGCTTGCGCCTTCAGCAAATGAGTCGCGGAGGCGACGACGAACTCGTCGAGATCGGGCACGGGCCGGCTCGGCTCGCGTACCCATTGCGGCAGGTGCGGTGTCGGCCTCGGCACGCTCGATTGCCGCGACTTTGCGCGCGCAGAAGCTGAAGGCGCGCTCGACGCGGCCATGGGCGCTCGACGGCGATTGCAAGTAGGGGATCGAGTCGCGCTGCGCGGCCAGTACCTCGAAGCCGTTGGCGCGCGAGCAGCTCGAGGCTCTCTTCCTCGCTGTAGCACCACGCCTCGTTGCGGTGGAAGAACGCGAGCGAGCCCGTGTTGAGCCACACGCCGCCTTCCCTGAGGAGCCGATTGACGGTGCGCACGCAGTCGCGAGATCCTGCGGGACGATGTCGATGTACCAGGGCGTGAGCACGGTGTCGAAGCGCCCTTGGCGAAACGGCGGCTGCGTGCCGTCGCCGAGCACCAGCGCAGAAGCTCGGCAGGCGCGTCGCCGGTAGCGCCTCCGGCGCCGCGCAGCTGCGCAGCACCGCGAACGAGGCCCGATCGAGAGGCGCTATCGGGAACTCGTAGAACGGCACGCTGTGGCCCTGAATCACGCGGCTCGCCAAGCAGCACGAGCAACGGGTTCAAGTCGAGCGCGATCGACAGCCCGGGCCGATAGCGGCGGTGGAAGTCGTACGACAAGCGCGCGCGCGCCGGCGCCGAGCGTGAGCACCTTGCCGGCGCGGTAGCCGGGCAGCCGATTGCAGGACGCGCGCGAGGCACTCGAGGAGCCGCTCGTTCTCGCCGTTCTCCCACGCCCAGTCGCGGAACACGTTGTCGTAGTAGTTGAGCAGGCCTTGCTGCCGCGGCAACCGTCCGTGCAGCAGCCCGGAGCGATCGAGCGCGGCGCTGCTGCGCGGTGCATCCAGGCCGAGCGGGGCGAGCAGCTCGAAGATCTGCCGCCGTTGCAGTCTCCTTCGCGTCGGCGACGAGCTTGATGCGCTTGGCAGCGGTCTTGCTGCAATGCGGGTCGCTCATGGCGCCGCGTCAGCCGCCTTTGCTCCGAGGTGCTCGCGTGCAAGTAGCTGTTGAAACGTGCCCGCCACTCGAGCAGCGCTGCGTCGGGATCGCGAAACAGCCACGGGATCGTCGCCGTGCCGCTCTTGTACAGCGGAAAACGCGTGTCGCACTGGCGGCAGACAGCAAGCCTTCGCCGCGCGGCGTGAAGCTCGTCGAGCTCGCTGCGGCATGCGGGACACGGCGAGCAGACGCCGAACGCCGCGAGCGTCGCGCTCGCGGCGTCGGCGGACGTTGCGTTGCGACGCTGTCGTGCCTTTGCCGTCAAGTCAACGATTCGATTGAACGCGATGTAGGGTGCGGCCGCCGCACCCGTGCCGAAGCTTGGATTGCTGAGCACCGCGCCGAACATGGCCTCTTCTCCGTGCAAGCGCGAGATAGTTCAGCACGACGAGCTCCGCGAGCGTCGTGACGCTGTTCGCGAACGGGCTCGAGGCGGTGTCGACGCTGCCGTTGGCGCGATACGCGCCGAGCTGCTGCGATGCCGCGCCGTTGCGCAACGCCGGTCGGCCGGTCGGGCTGTAGACGAGAATGAAGCTCGCGGCCGTCTGCGAGTCGTCGGATTCCCAGCGGAACTTCGCGGTGCCGTTGCCGTCGTCCTCCTGCAAGCTCGTGTTGGCGGATACGGCGCCGTCGCTGAAGCCGTAGATCATCAGCGGCTTCAAGCGCTGCGCCGCGTACTCGAGCGACGCGCCGATGGCCTGGCCGACGATGAAGTCCTTGTTGTCGGTATCGGGTGCGCGGGTTCTGATGGTAGTCGCGTCCGCCGTACTCGATCGTTCCGGCGCCGCCGTAGCCGTTGATGACGATCTTCATCGCGGCGGCGGCCTTGCGGAAGTCGCCGTTCGTGAGCTCGGCGCCCGGGAAGATCGCCTGCAGGATCGGATCGGCGTTCGGATCGAGATCCGCCGCGGTGACCATCGTGTTCAGCGCCGCGGCGGTCTTGTCGTAGCCGCACTGCACGAGCTCCTTCGTCGCTTGCTGCTCGTCGATGCGGCCGAGCTTCAACATGCTCAGCACCGATGCCGCTTGCGCGACGCGGCCGTCGGGGAAGCCGCTCGCGCCGCCGCCGATCAGGCCGATCGCTTCGGTGCGGTTGCTGACCTTCGTCGGCCGCAGGTCCGCGATGATCATCGAAGCCGGCGCCTGCGAGTTGCCGCCGGACTCGCGAGTTCTGCGTGCCGATCGTCGCGACGAACTCGCCGTTGGCGCCGGCGCGCGCGATGCCGTAGGTCGGGTTGTGCGGGTTGTTCGACGTGTCGTTCTCGGAGCGCGCCGGAATCACGGAGCCGTTCGTGTTCGCGCGCGTCGCGGCGCTCGTCTTGCGCAGCATGCCGCGCAACAGCGCGCTGCGCGGGTGCATCGCGAGGCCGAACGTGCGGTCGACGCCGACCGTCTGCGGCAGGATCGGCGCCGGCAGGCCGAGCTTCGCGTAGCCCGCGGGATCGAGGAACACCTCCTGGCCGCCGACGCGTGCCGACCATGATGTTCGAGCCCGGCGATGTTCGCGCCGCCGCCTTGATCGAACGCCGAGAAACGGGATCTTGCCGGCGCCGAGCGCCGGGCTGGTGTCGATGACGCAGCCCGTCTGCGCTTGCGCTTCGCGCGCGAGGATCGTCGCGATGCTCGGCAGGAATACCGTGCTGACGCCCGCGATCAAGCCGCGCGCCCAGGAACTCGCGCCGATTCGTCGGGCGCGCGTGACCGCTGCGGCGGCATTCGTCGTCGATGCGTTGCTCGAAGAGGCGGCGCCGTTCGTTCGCCGCAGCGCCGTTCAGGTTGTGCTTGCCCATGTCGTCACCTCGTTGCGAATTAGTTGATCGTCACCGCGGCGCTCGACAGCGCAGCGGCGCAGGTCGCTTGCAGCGCCGTCCGCGCCGTGGCCGCCGTGCACCCGGCCGTGCAGCCCAGGTCGTTCATGACGTCGACGAGCTCGGTGGACACGGCGGCACGATCCGGTTGGTTCGCGAGATTCGTGCCGAACAGGTTGTCGTAGACCCGATCCGCGATCTGCGTGCGCGTGGCCGGCTGTGATCGCGCAGTTCGTCGTCGCGAAGAAGGTGTTGCAGGTCGCTGGCACCGCGACGATCTGGCCGCAATAGCCGACCGCCAGGCGCTGGATCGCGACTTGCTGCGCCGAGCCGAACGCGAGCAGGTCGCCGCTCGCCGGCAGCGTGTCGCGAATCTCGCGTGTACAACGTCTCGACGGCGGCGTTGTCGAGCGGAATGCCGGTCAGCGCCGACATCGTGTCGTTGACGCGCGAGAAGCTGCGCATGCCGAGCGCGGGCTCCGGCACGTCGGCGTGCGCGCGGCGGCGGCGACGACGGCGCGATGGCCTCGGCAGTGCCGAAGCGCGTGCCGAGCGCTTCGAACTCGAGATGGAAGCGATCCGTGTCGGGGCCCTGCGCCACCGGAATCACGGCGCCGAGCCGCGACAGCTCCGTGCCCGAGGCGAGCACGGTCGTATCGACGCGGCGGAATGCCTGCGCGGCGACCGGCACCGTGTCGTTGACCGCGATGCGAATGTTCTTGACGCGCACGCCCGTCGTGCCGCCGACGTAACGTCGGTTTCGCGAACACGTAGCTCGCGTCGTCGAGCTTGCGCCGCGAGCATGTCGATGCGCCCCGGCGCGCCGAGAATGCTCGACACGTCGAACTGCAGCGTCACGTAACTCGCCGACGCCGGCCGCGAAGTTCTGCTGCACCTCCGCGGCCGACAACGCCTTGTTGTGGATCGCGACCATCTGGAACACGCCCAGCCAGAGCCGATCGTTGGTGGTCTCGTTGCCGATCACGAACGTCTGGTTGTTCGTCCAGGCGAGCGTCGTCGGCGCGGTTTCCTGCGCCGTCAGCAGGCCGTTGACGTAGGTCTTGCGGCCGGCGGCCGGGCTGAACGTCATCACGACGTGCTGCAGCTCGGCGGCGACGTCGGCGGTTGCCGGCTTCGAGGAATGGATCGCCGTTCGCGTTGCTCGCGGCCGTGCGGTTGCGGAAGCGATAGCGGGCCGCGTTCTGGCCCATCTGGAAGTTGCTCGTGCCGGTGCCGCTCGAGTAGCTGACGATGCGCGCCGGGCCCGGCTTGCGTCATGTTCGCGGGCGTGATCCACGCCTCGATCGTGAACGCGCCGGTCGGGCATGATCATGTCGAACAGCTTGCGGCTGTCCGTGGCATTCGCTTGCGCTTTGCCCGAGACGTTGCGCAAGCCCGCCGTCGACCCATTCCATGCCTTGAATCTGCAGCGTGATCGGCGCGCCGACGCCGCTCGAGTCGACCGTCGTCGTGCCCGTGCCTTCGTCGAACGTCGAACTTCGCGACGAGGTTGCCGTCGGCGCGCGTCGACGCGGCGGTGCCGGCCGCCGAAGCTCGTCTTCGAGCTCATCAGCGTCTGCTGTCGTCGGCGGCGGCGTCGCGGGCCGTTGCTGCGCCCACGCGCGGATGCCGGCCAGCAAGCTCGCCGCAATCGCGTCGCAGCTCGCGGTCGCGCCGCAGTTGTGGCGATCGACCGCCGGGCGCAGGTACACGCGCGACAGCTCGGGATCAGTCGAGATTCACCTTCTGCTGCGTCGTGATGACGTTGTAGGCCGTCATCACGTCGGCGTCGGCGAACGTCGGAATCTGCGTCGCGCCGTGACACGCCGACGCAGAAGTTCGCCTGTTGGCGCAGCATGCGGATACAGCGTCGCCTCGAATGCAGCGACGTCGCTCGATCGGCGGCGTCGTCGGCGGCGGGTTCGGGTCGACTGGCGGCGGTGTCGTGTCGGGCGGCGGCGGATGCTGCCGCCTGCCGGACCACCGGCCGCCGGTGCCTGCCGGTTCCGCCTGCCGCCTGCCGCCTGCCGCCGCCGCTGCCGCCGGTGCGTCGGGTTCGTGGCATCATCCGGCGGCGCTTCCTCGTCGCGCACGCAACCCGCGACGGCGAGCGCGACGACGAGCAGGGCGATCACGTGTCGGACGCAGCGGCCGAGCGCGATGACTTGCCGAGAATCTCGAGTGTGGTCCTTCACGACGACTCTCCTCTTGCGGCGCCGCGCACGTGCAGCGCGAGGTAGTGCTAGTTCCCCATGCAGTACACGGCGGTCTCCGCGAACACGCGCTTCAGGCTGCGATTGTTCGCCTCGAAGCTGTTCGCGATGGTCTCGACGGCCTGTAGATCGGCCGGCACCGTTCGGCTCTGCGATAGCACACCTTCTCGAACACGTTGCGCACTTGGCACTCCGAGAACTGCCGCGTCTGCGCGAGCTCCATGCCGAGACTCTTCGCGCCGGAGCCGGAGCCCGTGCCGCGCCACCCGACGAACGCGTTCGGGCCGGTGCGCCAGTAGTTGATCCACGAGTCCCCGGTCGTCTCGAAGCCGAACGGAAACGTGTCCGGCCGCCTTCACGAACTTCGGCTGCACGGTATTCGGCGTGTAGGTGATGCGCGCCGGCCGTCGCGTCGAAGTCGTAGAACGCGAACGCGCCGGCGAGACCGTCGAGCCCCGCGTGGCAGCGCGAGACAGTCGTTCAGGAACAGATTGCTATCGCCGCCCGGCGAGCGGCTGACGTCCTGCCGAATGCGATCCGGCCACGCCGTGACGTCGCGGAAGTCCTCCATGTCCATGCACAGCGAGTTCAGCGCCGCGAAGCGCACGGCGGCTCGATTCGTTCCGGCGACCGAGAAACGCGCTCGCGAAGCCGCGCGTCGTCATGATGCCGGCCGTCTGCGTCGCGCCGAGCGGCGTGCCCGGCAGGCTCGACTGTGTCTGCCGCACGAGGTTCGCGGGGTTGCTCAAGTCGACGCGGTTGCGCTGCAGCTCGACGTAATGATTGTTGTCGGTTTGCGAGTACGTCACCGGCGTCGCGGCGGTCGAGCCGACGTACACGATGTCGCCGAACAGGAGCTGATCGAACGGCACGTCGTCGCGCACCATGCCGATCGACGGTCGCCGTCGAGTCGTTGAGATCGGCGTACACGGAACGATCGCGGTTCGTCCACGGCGTGGCGAGCTCGCGCACCGTCGTGTTGTAGAACGCCGGATTCGCCATCGCGTCCATCGCGGCGCCGAGCGCGTTGCCGGCGGCGACTTTCGCCGCCATCGAATCGAGCACGGCCGCCGACGGCGGCGTGCCGGCGAATCGATCGTGAATGCGTTTGGCCTGCTCGCGCGGCCCGGCGCTGCACGATCGCTGCGGTCAGCCGTGCACGCGAGCACGACGCAGAAGACGCGTTGCGCTCAATTTGAGTGCGCTTCGTCCGAAGCATAGTGGCACCTCTGATGCTCGTTGAGATTGAACCGACCAGCGATTGCTCGAGCTCGGAGGTAACGGCGCGACGGCAGACGTGCAAGGCGCGGCACGAGGTCGCGCAGTGATCTGAAGTCGCACCCCGACCGACGGCTCGCAGCGATTTCCCTACTGCGCCGCGCCGGTCGCGTTCCGTTACCGCAAACTCCCTTCGATTCTTCAGCGCCGCGACTCGGTGAGTGCGCACAGAGACTCGATGTGAAGAAATCAGACTACGTGATCGAGTCTAGGTGCGACGCAGCACGAGCACAAGTCAGTTGCGACATAACTCGAAAACGGTTTTTTTGTGTCAGGTATCGGCGACAGCTTGAGCGCGTCGACGCGCGTGCGTAGCGTACCGATCGACATCGTGCGCAGCGAACGCGACGTCCGAGAGTGGGATCCGAGCAGACGTGCTGCAGCACTCGCCGCATGCGCATCGTCCATGCAGTCATGCAAGCCTCGTCGGCGACAGGCGACGCAAACGTACGAGCGCACGCTTATGGCAGCAGTTCCTTCTCGCGTCCGTTGCGGCACAGCGAATCGACGAGCAGACGGAGTCGAACGCTGCGGCACGGCTTCTCGCGCGCTTCGGCGCGCACATCGGTTTCGGCGCCGCCGCGCTCGCCGCGTTGCTCGGCTGGCTGGTTCGCGGGCCATCGTCGATCTCGACGCCGATTCCGGCGCTCGGCTATTTTCTCGGCCTCGTCGCGATCGCGTGCATGACGCGCTGCTCGTCTATCCGCTGCGCAAACGCTTTCGCTTTCCTGAAGTTCCTGGGGCCGACGAAGAACTGGTTCAGAACGCACATGGTTCTCGGCACGCTCGGCCCGCTGGCCGCGCTGTACCACTGCAATTTCACGACGGGCTCCGTCAACAGCCGTATTGCGTTGTACGCGGCGCTTGCTCGTGGCCGGCAGCGGCTTCGTCGGCCGCTACATCTATTCGAAGATCCATGTCGGGCTCTACGGACGGCGCACGGATCTTGAAGGAGCTACTGTCGCGCATCGAAGTCGCCGCGCCGGCCGCGGCGCGCGCCGCGGCGTTCGTTCCCGAGCTCACGAGGCGGCTCGTCGAGTTCGATCGCAGCGTGCTCGTGCCGCCGGCGGGCTTGCTCGCGTGCTGCGCTGCTGCCGCTGCGCTTGGCGTCGTCACGCGGCTCGAGCATTGGAAGCTGGTCGCGTTCGCGCGCCGCGAGCTTGCGCGCCGAAGCGCGGCGCTCGGAGCGCTTGCGCCGGTATCGGTCCGAGCCTCGAGCGCATCACGCGCGACTACATCGCCAATCACCTGCAAGCAAGTGCGCCGCGTCGCGGAGTTCGTGGCGTATCAACGGCTGTTCGCGTTGTGGCACGTCGTGCATCGGCCGTTCTTCGTCATCCTCGCCGTCGCGGCCGTCATTCACGTGATCGCCGTGCACAGTTACTGAGGGCGCTCGCAAACCAAGGATGGTCGCGGATGGCGACGGCGCTACTGGCTCGTACTTCTCTGTGACCGTTCCGTCGCTCGGCGTCGCGTTCACGCTGAAGACGCTGATCATGCCGGGCCAGGTCATCGAGGGGCACGCCGCGATCGAAGAGACGTGCGAGAGCTGTCACGAGGACGCCGAGTCGGAGACGCAGAACGAGCTATGCCTCGCTGCCACACCGAGGTGCGCACGGACGTGCTGGCCGGCGTCGGGTTTCACGGCCGGCATCCCGACAGCGAAGACGCCGGATTGCTACACGTGCCACGACGAGCACGAAGGCCGCGACGCCGACATCGTCGGGCTGCGATATCGAGCGCGTTCGCGCACATCCACACCGACTTTCCGCTGCTCGGCGCACACGAGAAGTTGACGTGCGCGGGCTGCCACGCCGCGGACACGGAGTTTCGCGATGCGCCGCGCACATGCTGCGGCTGCCACGCCGGCGACGACGTGCACGAGGGCGCGCTCGTCGCAGACGTGCGAAGGCTGCCATCGGCCGACGGCGTGGCGCAGCACGTCGTTCGATCACAGCCGACGTTTCCAGCTCGACGGGCAAGCACGCAGCGACGCCGTGCGCCGGCTGTCACGAGAACCGATCGTTCGCGGCGACGCCGACCGAATGCGCCGCTTGCCACCGCGCGGACGACCCTCACGCGCGGGCGCAACGGCGCGCAATGCGGCAGCTGTCACAACGCCGTCGCCTGGAGCCGTGACGAGCTTCGACCATCGCGAGTTCGCGGGCTTCGCGCTGCGCGGCAGCCACCAGCGCTTGGCTTGCGAGTCGTGTCACGTGACGAATCTCGCCGCGGCGCTGCCGTCGACTGTGCGAAGGCTGTCATCGCAGCGACGATCCGCACGGCGGCGCGCTCGGCGCGCAATGCGGCGATTGCCACAACGCGGCGCAGTGGGGCGAGACGAGCTTCGATCACACGCGCGCGTCAGCGGCTTCGCGCTTGCGGGCGCGCACGCCGCGATCGAGTGCGCGAGCTGCCACACGGCCGGCGTCGAAGCGAGCTCTGAGCCGCGACTGCGCGTCGTGCCACGCAGAGGATCCGCACGCGGCCAAGTCGGCGCGCGCTGCGACGCGTGCCACTCGCAGACCGCTTGGGCTGCGCCGCCGCGGTTCGATCACGATCTCG
Source organism: uncultured Gammaproteobacteria bacterium (assembly GCA_963714705.1). Taxonomy (GTDB): domain Bacteria; phylum Pseudomonadota; class Gammaproteobacteria; order Steroidobacterales; family Rariloculaceae; genus FEN-1219. Next base: position 606,609 of record CAVQPJ010000005.1, on the reverse strand, counting down.
TCGCGTTCCCGCTGCTCGGCAAGCACGCGGCGCTCGAGTGCGCGAGCTGTCACGCGTCGCTCGCATTCCACGACGCCGGCTCGAGCTGCGCGGATTGCCATGCGCCTCAGGACGCGCACGACGGCGCGTTCGGCGCGGCCTGCGGCACGTGTCACAACCCGCGCGATTGGCACGCGACGTCGTTCGATCACGCGGCGCAGACGGGCTTCGCGCTGACGGGCGCGCACGAGCGCGTGTCGTGCTCGGCTTGCCACGGTAACCGCCAGGAGCTCGCGCCGTCGGCGCACAAGCGTGCGGTCAGTGCCACCGCCGGACGACCCGCACGGTGGCCGCTTCGGCGCCGACTGCGCGAGCTGCCACAGCGTCGAGTCGTTCGGCGACATTCGGCGGAGGTGAGGACGATGCGGGGACACAGCGATGCTCGCCACCACTGCAGCGATCGTGACGATCTGCCGGCCGTGGCGCTGATCGGCATCGCATCGCGCCGCCGTCGCCGCAGGTCAGCGTCTCGTCGGCGTTCGATCACTTCACGACGGCGTTTCCGCTCGAAGGCGCGCATCGGTTCGCCGACCTGCGAGAGCTGTCACGTCGACGGCCAGTTCGCCGGCACGCCGCTGCAGTGCGGCGGTTGCCACAGCCAAGGAAGCCGAGTCCGCGCGACGTTCAAGCATCCGCACCACGGCTTCACGACCGACTATTGCGACGCGTGTCATATGCCGAGCGCGTGGGTGCCGGTCGCGCGCGTGGACCACGCAGAGACGCTGGGCACGTGCAACGGTTGCCACAACGGCGATCGCGCGGGCGGCAAGCCGCCCGGCCACATTCCCGCCGGCGAGCAATGCGACGACTGTCATCGCACGAGCGCCGTGGTCGCCGGCTGTTCGCGCACGTCGGATCACGAGCGGTTGCTTCAGGTGCATAACGGCACGACCGCGTCGGCAAGCCGTTCGACACATTCCGGCCACGAACACCTGCGAGGACTGCCACGCACACGCTGTTCTCGCCCGTGCTCGCGTCGAGCACCTGCAAGTGTCGGTGCTGCTCGAGTTGCCACAACGGCACGTCGCCGCGGCAACACGCGCGCACATGCCGGCCACGAGCCGAGTGCGACACGTGCCACAACACGACGCGTGGGAGCCGTGACGGCGCGCTGCTCGCCGCATGGCTGCGCTATGGTTGCCTCGCGGCACGCGCACGCGCGCGAATCGCGCGATCGAGGACGTGCGGCTCGCGCGCCAGAGACGGTGTCGCGACGGTCGACGTCGTGCTGGTATGCCCCGTCGAATATCTCGACCACGTCCCCGCGGTCGGGCAGGAAGTGCGCGTGCGCATCGAGCTCACGCGCGGCGTGCGTCGAAGCGCTCGGCACGGGCATCCGCAGCGAGCTGCAAGAGCCGCCCCGCACGACGGTGGCCGAGATTCGCCAAGTCCAGTTCGACACGCGCGACGGCCGCGAAGCGACCGTCGACCGTCAAGGTGTCCACACCGCAACAGTTCTCCGTGAGTCAAGGGCGCGGACGCAACGTCCTGCGCATCGAGCTGGCGCCGGCCGGCGTCGCCCCGCTCGTTCCCGAGATCACTCGCGCGCCGCCGGCGCCCGCGCAGCCCGCTGTCGCGGCCCGCAGCGGAGCCGCCGCCGACACGCCAACCGCTGCGTCTCGTGCCGCGCCCTGAAGAGCGGCGCGAGCGCTACGCGCTCCAGCTCGCCGCGGGCGCGGACGCCGCGCAACACATGGCGGCGGTCGAGGACCTCGCAGCCGAGCGCACCGTCTACGTCAACGAATATGCCGAGAGCGGCGGCGGACGCTTGCAGGAGCTGCGGCTCGGATTCTTCGCGACCGAGCAGGACGCGCGCGCTTACTCGGCTGCGCTGCCTGCGCCCTATTCGGACAGCATCGTCGTCGTCGCCGGCGTCGAGGAGCAGGACCGCGCGGCCGCGGAAGCGCCGCCGCGTGGCGCCACGCGGGACGGCGCCGGCGCGGCCGAGCCGGCGCAGGCCCCGGCGGCGCGACCGCCCCGCTGACGGCCGAGCGCGTCGTGTCGATGACGGCCCCGGCCGACGAGGCCATGCTCGCCGGCGACCACGACACGGCGATCCGGCTCTACTCGCGAGCTTGCTCGAGGACCCGGGTTTTGCGGCGGCGCCCGGAGCGCGCGAGCGATTGGGTATTGCGCGCGAACGCAAAGGACAGCTCGCGCGAGCGCGGCTCGAATACACGGCCTATCTCGCGCGAATTCCCGGACGGCCCCGATGCCGAGCGCGTCCGGCAGCGCTTAGCGGGCCTCGCGGCCGACGCCGCTCCGGCTCGCGTGCCGCTCGAGCAGGCGCGCAGCGCCGCGCCGTTGTGGGAGATCGACGGCGGCGTTGCGCAGTACGTGCGCCAGTTCGAGCTCGAGCCGCTCGGATCCCGCCGCGCGCAGCTCCGAGCACTCGGTATCTTTCGTCGAACGTGAATCTCGTCGTGCGCAGACGACGGCGAGCGCTTCGAGATGCTCCAGCGCATCGACGCGGCTTACGACTACAACTTGCTCGATGCGGAGGGAGAGCACTCCGATCCCGAGTACCAGCTGCATGTCACGAACGCCTACGTCGATCTCGCCGACGGCAAGCTCGACTGGCAGGCGCGCGTCGGGCGGCAGACGCGGTTCGGCAGCGGCATCGTCGGTCGTTTCGACGGCGCCCACGTCGGCTACCAGTGGCGGCCCGACATCACGCTGAATCTCGCGCTTGGGTTTCCAGTCGATTATCCGCGGCATGCGCTCGACACGAGCCGCCGCTTCGTCGGGTTCAGCGCCGACATGGATCGGCTCGTGCGCGGCTGGGATTTCAGCTTCTTCGGCATCCTGCAGGAGGTTGACGGCATCGCGGACCGCGAGGCCGTCGGCGCCGAGGCTCGCTACCGCAGCGATCGCTGGCACGTCGTCGGGGCGATCGACGCGGACCTGTCGTACGCGGTCGTGAACTCCGCTCTCGTCACCGCGACTTGGCGCGCGACGGACAGGCTGATGCTGAACGGCCGCTTCAACGCCGGCGCCAAACCGTTCCTCGCGACGCGCAACGCGCTGCTCGGCCAGTCCGCCGTGACGATCGACGCGATGCTCGACACTTACACCGAGGCCCAGCTGCGGCGGATCGCGCGCGACCGCACCGCGCAAACCGAGCAGGCCACGCTCGGTTTGTCGCGGCCGGTGCTCGATCGTTTTCAAGTGAGCGCCGACGTCGGCTACTACGCGGTCGGCGAGACGGTGGCGTCCGCCGGCGTCCCGGCGCTGCCCGACTTAGGACGGCAGCCGTTCTTCAATCTGAGCTTCGTCGGCTCGAGCCTTCTCAAGGATGGCGACGCGGCGGTGTTCGCCCTGCGTCACACGGAGAGCGACAGCGCGGCGAGCGACACGTTGACCGTCGATTGGCGCGTGCCGATGAGCAGCCGCTGGCGCCTGAATCCGCGGCTCGCGCTGTCGTCGCGCGCGAGCGCCGACGGCTCGTCGCGGCAATGGGTGGCGATGCCGCTGTTGCGCCTCGCGGTCCGGTGGCCGAACCGCCATCAGTTCGAGGTCGAGCTCGGCGAGCGCCGCTCGACGCGCGAGCTTACGTCGACGGGCATCGAGCCGCCGCTGCCCGACGAAGAGCTCACGGAGACGTTCTTGAGCGTAGGCTACTGGTGGGACCTGAAATGACGAACCACGCAACGCGCGGAGCCAGCCTCGTCTTACTGCTCTCGCTGCTCGCGGGCTGCGCATCCCTCCCGCCCATCGAGTCGGGGCTCGATACCAAAGGACGAACGGAGTCGCGTGCGACGGTGCTCGTGACGCTGGCCCGGCCCGCTCCGCGTTTCAGCGAAGCGGCGCGCGACTATTTGTACCTTGCGCCCGTCGAGGTCAACGAGACCGGCACGCGGCGTCACTACCTTTGGCTCGGGCTTGCGACGACCGTCGATCGCGCGTGGGCTTCGGCGCAAGTGAGCACGCCCGCGACGCTCGTGATCGTGTTCGACGGCTTGCCCGTCGCGATGCCGCTGTCGTCATGGGATTCGGTGCCGCCGAGCTTTGCGACGCCGGCGCCGACCTACGAGGTGCGGCGCGCGCAGGTCACGCTCGATCAGCTCGAGCGCCTGGCGAGCGCGGTATCGATCGAGATCGAGCTCGTGACGGCCGACGGAGTGCGCGCGAACTTCGTCCCGTGGCGAGGGACGTGGAGCGATTGGCTGCCGTTCATCGCCGGCATTGACGCGCAAGTCCAAGCCGGCCTCGATTGAGCGCGGCGCTCTACAGCCGGTCGAGCAGCTTCCCGGTCAGCGTCTCCCGGTCCGGCGCGAACGCGCCGATCGCGGCATGCGTGTACGGAGCGAGCTGCCGAACGCCGTAGCGGAGGAAGCCGACCTCTCGTAGCTCGAGGAGCGACTGCCGGTAGTGCTCGAGCAGCGCGTTCGAGACCGCTGCGCCGCCGTGGCGCAAAACAATGGCCGCCGACTTCGACAGCACGCGCGCGCGCTCGGGTAGCTCGCCGACGGCGGCAATGGCGAGCAGCGACGACACTTCGAACACCGAGCGTTGCTCTCGCTCGGCTGTCGCGCGCAAGTCTTGCCACAGCCGCGTGACCGTTGAAGCGGACGGCAGCTGCGGCGCCGGCAGCTGGCGAGCCTCGCCGACGAACTTGCGCCACTCCTCGCGCAAGCCCGCGACGTCGAGCGGTGGCGCGTTGACGGTTTCCGCGAGCTGCCCGGAGGTGCGCTCGAGGCCCGAGAGCAGCTGGTCCATCGTGGCGAACGATTCGTCGGGCGCGAGCAGGCCTTCCTTTTTCAAGCTCTCCGCGATCTCCGGAATCAGCTGGCGGCCGAAGCCGGCGACGTCGGCGAGCGCCGCGAGCACCCAGACGGGCGACGCGCGGAACGCGATGACACCCATGAGCTCGATGCCGTTGCCCGCGGCACGGCGCAGCAGAAAACCCTCGCCGAGCGCTGCGAGACTAGGCTGCGCGCCTTGCACACCGCCGACGTCCTCGATCAGGAATTGCAGTGTCACGTCGACGAGGCTGCGGTAGAGGCGGCTGCGGCGAAAGCCGACCGGCAGCGCGACCGCGGCCGCCTCGCGCACGGTGCCGGCGGCGAGCGCGGACGCAGAGCGGACGACGCGCTCCGGCAACGATGCGGCGTAGCGCACACCGCGGTGCTTTCCCAAGCCCCGAAGTTTGTCTCGAACGCTCACTGCGTGAACGTTATCACGCTCCGAAGAAGTCGTGCGTCCGCACTCTTGCGTTTTGCCCCGCGAATTGGCAACTTTACGGCCAGGTCTAACAACCCAAAGGAGGTGATCCCATGTCTAGTGAGATTCTTGGGGTTTCGATGCGGTGTGAGCGTTCCTGCCTAGGGCGAGGCGCTTAGCAACGCGTACCTTTTTTGGGTTCAGAGACCCCATCTCACGGAGGGCCGCGCAAGCGGCCCTCTTTGTTTTTGGAGGCCATGGATGGCCGCCGAGCGCGGCTCACAGCACCAAGAAGAATAGAACGGCGCCGAGGATCAGCCGGTAGATGACGTACGGCAGCATGCCGAAGCGCGTCAGCCACTTCAGCAGGTAGTGGATGCTCGCGAACCCGGTGGCCGCAGATACGGCGACCCCCAATACGATGGCTCGCGTGTCGATCGTGGCGCCGTGGTCGGCGTAGTTGCCGAGCTCCGAGAGCCCGGCGGCGGCAGTCACGGGAACCGCCAATAGAAACGAGAAGCGCGCGGCTGCCGTCCGCGACAACCCGCGGAACAGCCCCGCCGTCATCGTCACGCCGGAGCGCGACGTTCCGGGCACGAGCGCAAGCGCTTGGGCACAACCGATCACGACGACGTCGATCCAGCCGATCGACCGCTCGTCGCGCCGCTGCGTGCCGAGGCGATCCGCGAAGAAGAGCAACACCGCATAGCCGACAGTCGTAAAGGCGATCACGAGCGGCGAGCGCAGCGTCGTCTCGATGTCTTCGCGCAAGGCGAGCCCAACCAAGCCCGCAGGTATCGTGCCGAAGAGCACCGCCCACGCGAGGCGGCTTTCGCCGACCTCGCGCCGCTGTGCGACGGAGCGAACCCAGTCTCGGGCCATTGCCGCGAGCGTGCTCCGGAAGTAGGCAATGATCGCGATCAGCGTGCCGAGGTGGACCGCGAGGTCGAACTCGAGGCCTTGATCCGGCCAATTCGTGAAATAGGGAACGAGGATGAGATGCCCGGAGCTCGAGATCGGTAGGAACTCCGTGATTCCTTGGACGATGGCGAGGACGACGATCTGCAAAGAATCCATTAGGCCGGCCGGGGAGGTGTCAATACCGGCGCGTATGGTAGCCGCGAACCGCGGCCCGCGCCGCCGACCGGTTGTGAACTCACGCAGTGCCCCCGTGGTCGATATGGCGCATGCTGGGCGCACCCGCGGTGGCGGCGGGCGTCCAAATTGGCTTTTCTGGACGGCCCCCTGGCAAAATGTCGTTTCGACGCGCTATCGAGCGACCGTCGAACGGAGAAAATGTATGCACATGCCGAACATTATGCAGCTGCTGATCATCCTCGCGATCGTGGCGCTGATCTTTGGCACCAAGCGTTTGAAGGAGGTCGGCGGCGACCTCGGCGGTGCCATCAAGAGCTTCCGCAAGGCGATGAACACGTCCGGCGAGGCCGAGGCGGAAGCCGAAACACCGAAGCAGCTGAGCCGCGACGAAGAAAAGCAGTAGTCTCCCCCTCTTTCGCGACCCGCTCGGGAACGGCGGGGCCGTTCCTCTGACCTATGCAGTGGCTATCACGCACGCCTAATTTCAATTTCGTCAAATACCGTCGCGTCGCGATGGTGACGTCGACCGCGCTGTCCGTGCTCGCGATCGTCTCGACGATCTATCCGGGCCTGAACTACGGCCTCGACTTCACGGGCGGCATCCTCGTGGAGGCGGAGTACACGCGCCCCGCCGAGCTCGACGCGATTCGTGAGGGTCTGGCCGCGGCGGGATTCGAGTCGGCGCAAGTGCAGAACGTCGGTTCCAGCTCCGAGGTGCTGATCCGGTTGCCGCCGGTGGACGACGCGGAGCCGGTCGCTCCCGGTGGCCCGCAAGCCGATACCACGGACGTGCAGGAACGCGTGCTCGCGATATTGCGCGCGCAGGACCCGAACGTCACGATCCGCGGCTCGGCCAACGTCGGCTCTCAAGTCGGCGACGATCTATTCGAGAACGCCGGCCTGGCCCTTTTGTTCGCGCTGATTCTCGTGTTCGCCTACGTGATGCTGCGTTTCCGCTGGAAGCTCGCCGTCGGCGCGATCGTCGCAACGGTTCACGACGTGCTCGTCACGACGGGCATCTTCGCGCTCGCAGGGTGGACGTTCGACCTCACCGTGCTCGGCTCGATCCTCGCAGTCCTCGGCTACTCCATCAACGACACGATCGTCGTCTACGATCGTATCCGCGACAATTTTCGCTTGATGCGCCGCGGCACTCCCGAGGCGATCGTGAACGCGTCCGTGAACCAGACGCTCGCGCGCACCTTGGTGACCGGCGTCACTTCGCTGCTCGTCCTGTTCGCCTTGATGTTCCTCGGCGGCGACACGCTCTGGGGCTTCGCCGTGGCACTCATCATCGGCATCGTCGTCGGCACTTACTCGTCGATCTATGTCGCGAGCTCGATGGCCCTGGCGCTGAAGGTCGAGCAGTCGGACTTCGTCGAGGGCAGGAAGGGTCATCAGGTCGACGAGCTGCCGTAGCTGGCCGGAGCGTGAGCAAGCCGAAGCCGCGCGTCCGCCTCGAGCGCCCGAGCGCGCGCCGCGAGCGCGAGTACCTTCAGGCCGCGCTGCGCAGCAGGGCTTTGCATCGCGGCTACGTCGTCCCCGCCTCAACGCCGCTCGAGTACCGCGCCTACCTCAAGCGCGCGCGCCGCTCCAATCAGGAATCGTTTTTCGTCGTCGACGCGGCATCCGGCGACCTTGCCGGCGTCGTCAACATCAACGACATCGTGCGGCATTCCGAGCTGTCGGGCCGTCTCGGCTACTACGCCTTCGTGCCGCACGCGAGCAAAGGGCTGCTGCGGGAGGGCCTGAGTCTCGTCATCGAGCACGCGTTCCGCGAGCTCGGCCTGCACCGGCTCGAAGCGAACGTTCAGCCCGGCAATCGCCGCTCGATCGCGCTCGTGGAAGGACTCGACTTTCGGCGCGAGGGAAAGGCACGAGGGTTCTTGAAAATCGGCAACCGCTGGCGCGACCACGAGCGCTGGGCGCTGCTCAAAGAAGAGTGGCGGTCGCCCTGACTGAGGCCTTTCAAGTGCGCGCGTAGCCGAGCGGCAACGCCGTCGTATCGACGGCCTTACGCAGCACGAACGACGAGTGCACGCCGATCACGCCGTCGATGCGCGTGATCTTCGTCAGCAGGAAACGTTGATACTCGTCCATGTTCGGCACGCTGATCTTCAGCTGGTAGTCCGCTTCCTGGCCCGTGATCAGATAGCACTCGAGCACCTCTGGGTAGCCGCGCACGGCGCTCTCGAACTGCGCGAATCGCTCGGGCGTGTGACGGTCCATGCGGATGTGGATCAGCACCGTGAGGTCGAGCCCGATGGCGCGAGGGTCCAAGCGAACCACGCGCTCGCGGATGATGCCGGCGCGCTCGAGCCTCAAGATCCGCCGCGAGCACGGCGACGCCGACAACCCGATACGGTCCGCGAGCTCGTGGTTGCTCAAGCCGCCATTGGCTTGCAGCTCGGTCAGGATCTTGAGGTCGAACGAGTCGAGTTTCTCGATCATTCAGCAAGAATACACCCCGATATAGGAAAAATTCAGCTGAAAATTGCGTGATGGTGCTCAGTTCGAGTGGAAATAGCTGCTTTCTGTCGCAACGGCAGGCCTAGAATGGCCGCTAGCGTGACGCCACGGGCGGCTCGCGACGACAAGGAAATCTCCGATGAGCGACTTCGACCACCGAAAATACCGGGCGTATCGCCCGATCTCACTCGGCGACCGGCAATGGCCGAATCGCGTCATCGAGCGCGCGCCGGATTGGTGCTCCGTCGATCTGCGCGACGGCAACCAGGCGCTCGTCCAGCCGATGTCGGTCGCGAAAAAGCTCGAGATGTTCGCGTTGCTCGTCGAGCTCGGCTTCAAGGAGATCGAGATCGGTTTTCCGTCGGCGTCGCAAACGGAATACGACTTCGCGCGCCGGCTCATAGACAAGCACTTGATCCCCGACGACGTCACCGTGCAGGTGCTGACGCAAGCTCGCCGTGAGCTCATCGAGCGGACGTTCGAGTCGCTGCGCGGCATCAAGCGCGCCGTCGTGCACGTCTACAACTCGACTTCTCCCGTGCAGCGCGAGCAAGTGTTCAAGGCGGGCAAGCAGGAGATCATCGGCATCGCCGTCAACGGCGCGCGATTGCTGCAAGAGGGCGCCGCGCGGCACCCGAACGTCGACTGGACGTTCGAGTACTCGCCGGAGAGCTTCTCCGGCACCGAGCCCGACTTCGCCGTCGACGTCTGCAACGCCGTCATCGATGTGTGGCAGCCGCAGCGCGGCCAAAAGGTCGTCGTCAATTTGCCGGCCACGGTCGAGATGACGACGTCGAATGTGTTCGCCGACCAAATCGAGCACTTCTGCCGCCACGTCGCACAGCGCAAGCACATCCGCGTGAGCCTGCACACGCACAACGATCGCGGCTGCGCCGTCGCGGCCGGCGAGCTCGGTTTGCTCGCGGGCGCCGACCGCATCGAAGGCACGTTGTTCGGCAACGGCGAGCGCACGGGCAACATGGACATCGTCACGATGGCGATGAACCTCTACTCGCAGGGCATCGATCCCAAGCTCGACTTCGCGGAGATGGGCCGCATCATCGACGTCTATCGGCGCTGCACGGACATGCCCGTTCACCCGCGGCATCCGTGGGCCGGCGATCTCGTCTACGCCGCCTTCTCGGGCAGCCACCAGGACGCCATCCGCAAGTCGATGGCGTTCCATCGCGAGCAGGCGCTGCCGCACTGGGCCGTCGCGTATCTGCCAATCGATCCGCGCGATCTCGGCCGCAAGTACGAGGAGGTCGTGCGCATCAATAGCCAGTCCGGCAAGGGCGGCGTCGCGCTCGTGCTCGAGCGCGACCACGGGCTAGCGCTGCCGAAGTGGCTGCATCCCGCCGTGAGCCGGGTCGTGCAAGCGCAGGCCGACGCGACGGGCGAGGAAGTCTCATCGCGCCAGATCCGCGCGCTGTTCGAAAAGGAGTTCCTGGGCGTGCCGGACGGCTGGCGGCTCCACGGTTACGACCTGCATTCCGAGAGCCAGCGCACGCACGGCAAGTTCAGGTTGGCCGCGACGGGCACCGAGGTCGTGCTCACGGGCGAGGGGCAGGGGCTCATCGAGGCCCTCATCGACGCCGTGAGCCGGCGCTTCGGCGTCACCGTCGACATCATCGAGTTCGACGAGCACGCGATGTCGTCGGGCACCGAAGCGAAGGCGCTCGCATCCGTGACCGTGGAAGCGAGCGGGCAGCAAGCGAGCGCCTGCTGCATCGACGAGGACACGTCGCTCGCTTCGTTGCAGGCGACGCTGTCCGCGATCGGCCGCGCGCTCGCGGCGCATGCCATGCGCCAGGCGATCTAGCGGCTTGAGACTCTCGGCGCGCCGCGGGTCAGCCTGAGCGTGCCGCTCCCGGACGAAATCGTGTTTTCGAGCGCGCGGCAACTTGCCGCGCGGCTCGCTCGCGCGCGAGCTCTCGGCCGTCGAGGTCATGCGCGCTTTCCTCGCGCAGATCGAGCGCGTGAACCCACAGGTCAACGCCATCGTGTCGCTGCGGCCCACCGACGAGCTGCTCGCCGAAGCGGCCGCCGCCGACCGCCGGCTTGCGGCCGGCGAGGCCATCGGCGCGCTCCATGGGTTACCGATCGCGATCAAGGACCTGAGCCTCACGCGCGGGCTGCGCACGACCTTCGGCTCGACGCTGTATCGCAACTTCGTGCCGACGTCGGACGAGCTTTACGTCGCGCGGCTGCGCCGCGCGGGCGCCGTCATCGTCGGCAAGACGAACACGCCCGAGTTCGGCGCGGGCTCGCAGACGTTCAACGCGCTGTTCGGCGCGACGCGCAATCCGTACGACGTGACGAAGACGTGCGGCGGCAGCAGCGGCGGAGCGGCCGTCGCGCTCGCGTGCGGCATGCTGCCGCTCGCGGACGGCACGGATCTCGGCGGCTCGCTGCGCAATCCGGCGAGCTTCTGCAACGTCGTGGGTTTCAGGCCGTCGCCGGGGCGAGTCCCACGCCTCAATGCGCGCCCCGGCGACACACTCGGCGTGCACGGCCCGATGGCGCGCAGCGTCGACGATCTCGCGCTGCTGCTGTCCGTCATGGCGGGGCCCGATGCACGCGACGCGCTGTCGCTGCCCGAACCGGGTATCGCGTTCCACGACGTGCCGCAGCGCAGCTTTGCGGACGTTCGCGTCGCCTGGAGTGAGCGTCTCGGCCGCTATCCCGTCGAGCCCGCAGTCACGGCGGTTTGCAACGCGGCGCGTAGTGTATTCACGACGCTCGGTTGCGACGTCGTCGACGGCGAGCCCGATCTCGACGGCGTCGACGAGCTGTTCCAAACGCTGCGCGCCGCCGGCTACGCGGCCGCGCTCGCCGGCGATCTCGCGCGCGGCCGTAACGAGCTCAAGGACACCGTCGTCTGGAACATCGAGCAGGGACTCAAGCTCACGCCGGCCGATCTCGAGCGAGCGTCCGCTGCGAAGGCTGCGCTCGACGCGCGCGTCGCTACGTTCTTCGCGGCGCACGAGTTTCTCGTGCTGCCGACGGTGCAAGTGCTGCCGTTCGCCGTCGAAGTCGAATGGGTGCGGTCGATCGAAGGCGTGCAGATGCGTACGTACGTCGATTGGATGGCGACGTGCTATGCGATCAGCTGCTTGGGCATCGCCGGCGATCAGCGTGCCGTGCGGATTCTCGGCTGAGGGCTTGCCGGTGGGGCTCCAGCTCGTGGGCCGGCGCGGCTGCGATCTCGAGGTGTTGCGGCTCGCGCGGGCTTTCGAGCAGGCGACTCGATGGGCGCAAAGCCGAGCGCCGATCCTTGCGGGCCGATAGGGAGCGGCGCAGCCACGATGCGCATCCGTAGCCGATTGGTGACGTCCCTGACCTCGGGCAGCAGAGAGTCGAGCAGGTAACGCTTGCCTGCTTGCAGTGCGCGCGCGCGGTCGCAGAACATCGCGAAGTATTGAGCGTAGGCGAGCTCGTAGCGGCGGAGCAGCCTGTGCCCCTCGCGGTCGCCGACGAGGTCCAGCAACTCGTGAGTGCAGACCTGCGTCGACGCGGCGAGGACGTAGTTGCGATGCTCGGCCAACGCCGCGTCGCGCACGTCGCTAACTCCATGGAAGAGGGCGAGCGTTTGATCCCGCGCCGCGCCGGTTATTCGGCCGAGACGAAAATGGTTGACGATGGCAGTGCGATGCACTTGCTCGATCGCGATGCCGCGCAGCTGGAGCACCTGGGGATCGCGGAGCCGCGCATCGGCCACGCTCTGCATCTTGCGCTCGTGCAGCGCAAGCCACTCCGAGTAGCGCGGTGGCTTGGCGAGGAGCTGCGCGCAAACGCGCTGCGGTATCTCGTCGCCGGACCCGGCGTGCTCGCGCACGGCGTCCTCGGATTCGCGGATCAAACGCGTGGAAGTCAGGTACAGCACTTTCGGTTTCGTGGCGGCGCGGTGTTATGGGGCCCGCTTGCAGGTCTGAAGCTACGCGCCGAGCGACGTTTGCGCAACTTCGAGCGGTTCGGCGGCGCAAAAAAAAGCCCGGCGCAAGGCCGGGCGAGTTCAGGGGGAAACCGTTAGGAGCAAGAATCTCCGAAACTTGCTGACAGTATCGTCCCCGGAATCGGTTGGACCTGTGAACGGCGTCACAGGCTTGACATAACGGAGCGTGCGCCGCGCCGCAAATCGCTCCTGCATTTGCGACACGCCCGCCATCCGTGGCGGGCGCCGCAAATCGCTCCTGCATTTGCGACACGCCCGCCATGCGGCGGCCGTTCGCCCTATTCGATCAGGTACGGCTCGGCGAGCCGGTATTGAGGGTTCTTGTCGAGCCACGCGGCGAGCCGATCGGTCCGCGCGATCGCCTTCGGGATGAAATCGAGCGCTTGCTGCAAGCGGTCGTTCGACTCCGCGCAGCTGAAGCGCAGGAACCCGGCGCCGGCCTGGCCGAAGCACTCGCCGCCCAAGCACGCGATGCCGAACTTGTCGTCGGCGCCTTGGAGCATGAACAGCGCCAAGCCGTGGCTCGTGACGCCAAGCTTGTTGCAGACGCGCGCGACGTTCGGAAAAACATAGAACGTCGCGGTCGGATCGAGCGTGCGGAAGCCGTCGATGCGATTCAGGCCCTCGGTCAGCAGCACGACCTTCTCGCGGAACTTCAGCATGACCTCGTCGCGTTCCTTCTTGTCGCGCTTCAGCGCCGCGGTTCCCGCGAGCTGCACGATCGGCGGCGTGCACGACAGCGTCGTGTTGATCATCTTGCCGATCGTTTCGGCGACTTCGGCGGAAGCGACGGCGAAACCGAGCCGCCAGCCGCTCATGCTGTACGACTTGCTGAACGTGTAAGCGCCGACGCTCTGCGCGAGCATGCCCGGCTGGCTCAAGATCGAGTGATGGCTGCCGCGCCAGACCATGTGGCAATACGGCTCGTCGCTGAACACTGCGATGTCGCGGCCGCGAACGACGTCGGCGATCCGCTTCAAGTCGTCCTCTGTCGTCACGCCGCCCGTCGGGTTGTGCGGCGAGTTCAAGAAAATCGCGCGCGGCGACGGATCGCTTCTCAAGAAGCGTTCGACGTCGGCGGCGGTGGGGCGAAAGCCGTTCGCTTGCTTGAGCGGCGTCAGCACGGCGCGCGCGCCGCGCCGCTCGATGTTCGGCAGGAACGTCGGGAAGTACGGGCTGAAGACGAGCACGCCGTCGCCGGGATTCAAGAACGCCTCGCAGAAGAACTGCTCGAACACTTTGGCGCCGGCACCCGCGACGATATTGCTCGGGCTCGGCCGGAATGTCGAACTCCTCGCGCACGAACTCGGCCGCCGCCGCGCGGAACTCGGGGATGCCGGGCGACGGGCAATAGTGCGACTGATTGTTCTTGATCGCCTCGATGCCGCCCGCCCGCGCCGCCGCCGTGCTGTCGAACGGGCTGTCGCCGATCTCGAGCTCGACGACGTCCTTGCCGGCGGCCTTCAGCGACCGCGCCAGCGCGAGCACGGTGAAAGCCGTCTCGACGGACAGTGAGCGAGCGAAATTGCTGAGTTGTGCGGACACGGTGCACCTATACGTTCGAGCGGTCGGTTTGGTGGGCTCGGTCGCGCGCGTTGTGTTCTGAGAGCGAGACCTTCGCGCGGGCGCTCGAGCCGGGCGCCAGCATAACACCGCGCGCCGGCTGCGAGGCATAATGCTGCGCGACTAATCACCAAGAGGACGGTCCATGATCGGCTACGTCACGCTCGGCACGAACGATCTCGCTCGCGCCGCCAAGTTCTACGACGCATTGTTTGCGGAGATCGGCGGAAAACGAAGGATGGAATCCGACCGCTTCATTTCCTGGTCTGCCGGTGAGGCTAGCCCGGGGTTCGGCGTCATCAAGCCGTTCGACGGCAAAGCCGCGACGCCCGGCAACGGCGCGATGGTGGCGCTCGCCATCGACTCGCAAGAGAAGGTGAAAGCGCTGTACGACAAAGCCATGACGCTCGGCGCAAAGGACGAAGGCCCGCCCGGTTTGCGTTGGGGCACCTTCTACGCCGCCTATCTTCGCGACCTCGACGGCAACAAGCTCAACGTTTTCCATTTCCCGGGTTGATCCAAAGGCGGCAGCGTCCTTCGCTGCCGCCTTTTAGATCCGTAACGACCCCGCTCGACCGAGCCCGTAGCGTCCGATATGCGACTCACCGTCATCATCCGCACGCTCGGTGTCCTGTTCTTGCTGTTCAGCACGACGCTGCTGCCGCCGATCGGCATCTCGTTCCTCTACGACGACGGTGAGATCGGGCACTTCTCGATCACGTTCGGGATCGCGTTGATCATCGGCGTCGTGCTCTGGCTGCCGCTTCAGGCGCGACTCGCACGCGATCCGCAGCCGCGACGGCTTCCTGATCGTCGCGCTGATGTGGACGGCCATGAGCTTGCTCGGCACCGTGCCGTTCATGCTGTCGCTCGAATTGAGCTTCCCCGACGCGTTCTTCGAGTCGGCGTCGGGCTTCACGACGACTGGCTCGACGGTGCTCGAGGGGCTCGACGCGATGTCGCCGTCGATCCTGTTCTATCGCCAGGAAATCCAATGGCTCGGGGGCATCGGCGTCATCGTGCTCGCCGTCGCGCTACTGCCGATGCTCGGCATCGGCGGCATGCAGCTCTACAAGGCCGAGATCGCCGGTCCCCTCAAAGACGAGCGCTTCACGCCGCGGCTCGCGCGCACGGCACGCGGGCTGTGCGTCGTCTATTTCGTGCTGACCGCCGCGTGCGCCGTGAGCTACTGGCTGGCGGGCATGAGCTGGTTCGATGCAGTCGGCCACAGCTTCTCGACGCTCTCGACGGGCGGCTACTCGACGCACGACGCGAGCATCGGATTCTTCGACAGCGTGCCGATCGAAATCGTCGCAACGATCTTCACGCTGATCGGCGCGATTAGCTTCAACGAGCACTTCATCGCGTGGCGCACGCTGCAGCTCGCGCGCTACGGAAAGGACACGCAAACACGGGTTTTCCTGATGATCGTGCTTGCTTTCGTGGTCGTGACCACGGTCGTGCTTGCACGCGACGGGCACATACGAGTCACTTACCGAGTCGTTGCGCTACGCCTCGTTCGAGGTCGTGACCGTCATACGACGAACGGCTACATGATCGCCGATTTTTCCCTTTGGCCGTTGGCGCTGCCGGTGCTTCTGATCTTCTCGGGCTTCATCGGCGGGTGCGCGGGATCGAGCACTGGGCGGCATCAAGGTCATTCGCTTCGTCGTGCTGTTCAAGCAGGTCGGCATCCACATCCACCGCCTCGATTCACCCGCAAGCCATCCGGCGCATGAAGCTCGACGGTCAGCCGCTGCCTGACTCCGTCGTCGAGGCCGTCGGCGGGATTCTTCGCCGTCTATGTGATCGTGTTCTTCATCTTCATGGCGCTCGCCATGATGGACGGCATGGATCAGGTGACGGCGTTCGGTGCCGTCGCGGCGACGATCAACAACGTGGGTCCGGGCCTCGGCGACGTGGCCGTCACGTTCGCCGACGTCAGCCCGCAAGGCAAGATCATGTTCGCCGTCGCGATGCTGTTCGGCCGGCTCGAGATCTACACGTTCCTGGTGTTGCTGACGCCGGCGTTCTGGCGCCGCTGAAGCCGACGCCGGCGTCCGCGGAGTCGCCGTCGAGCGCTTTGATGCAGCGGCGCAGGTAGTCCTCGAACGCCGCGATCTCCTTCGCGTCGAAAGTCGCCGAGCATGCGCGCGAAGATCGCGTTGCCGACTCGCCGCGCGCGCGCGAGCTCCTCGAGGCCGGCGTCCGTCAGCGACCAGCTATCGGCGCGGCGGCTCAGCGGGTGCGGCCGCCGCTCGATGTAGCCGTCGAGCTCGAGGGCGCGCAGCGCCGAGTTCATCGTCTGCGCCGAAACCATCGCGCGGCGCGCGAGCCGGGCGCCCGTGACTCCGGGGTCGCTGTGCAGGTTGAAGAGCGCCGCGAACTGCGCGAACGAGAGCTCAACCCCTTGTTTCCGCAGGGCTTCGTCGAACGTCTGGCGCAGCGTGTGCTGCAACGACTTCAGCAGGAAGCCGAGATGTGCTCGGGCTTCTCGAGCTTGAGCCCGTCGCCGAACGATTCAGGATTCTTGGGCATCGCTCCCCGTTGCGAGTTATCAGATAGCTGATATCATATCAGCAAGCTGATACTAATCAAGGACGAGCTCGACATGTTCCCCCATGCATCGCGCCGCCGGCTTCGTGTTGCCGTGCTCGTTCGGTTTGGCGCTTCGTTCTCGCTGTTGTCCGCGTGCGGCCGGTCGAGGCGATGCGGCGACGCAAGCCGCTGCGCCGGGCGCGTCAGGCCGTCATGACCGTCACGGCGACGCCGCTCGAGCGCGTCGAGCTCACGCGCACGATTGTCGATGAACGGCTCCGTGTACGCATGGCAGGACGTCATCATCGCGTCCGAGGTCGGCGGCTACCGCGTCGCCGACGTATTCGTCGACGTCGGCGATCGCGTGCGGAAAGGGCAGCGGCTCGTCGTCGTTGTCGACGGCGCTTGCTCGAGGCCGAGGTCGCGACGAAGCAAGCGACGCTGAAGCAGCGCGAAGCCGAGCTCATGAACGCGCAGTCGGCGCTCGAGCGCGGCCAGTCGCTGGCATCGACGAACCTGCTGTCGAAAGCCGATCTCGATCGGCTGACTGTCGGAGCAACTGGCGTCGCAGTCGCGGCTCGAGTCCGCGCGCGCCGACCTCGAGACGTCGCAGCTGCGGCTCAAGTTCACGGACGTCGTCGGCGCCCGATGACGGCATCATCACGTCGCGCACGGTCACCGTCGGCCAGATCGCGCAGGCCGGCAACGAGATGCTGCGCTTGCTGCGCAACGGCCGCATCGAATGGCGCGGCGAAGCGCCCGAGACGCGGCTCAACGACTTGGCGGCCGGGCAGGGCGTCAGCGTCATGACGGCCGACGGCACGCCGTTCCACGGCACGATCCGCGTCGTCTCGCCGACGATCTCGGCGAACGACCGCACGGCGCTCGTCTACGTCGATCTGCCGGCCGACGAGCGCGTTGCGCCCCGGCATGTTCGCGCGCGGCGAGATCGAGATCGGCACGGGCCCGCCTACATGGTGCCGCTCGAGAGCATCGTCAGCTCCGACGGCTACAGCTACGTGTTCGTGCTCGAGCGAGGACAACATCGTCGCGCGCCGGCGCGTCGAGACCGGTGCCATGCACGACGAGTCGATCGAGGTCGTCGGCGGCGTCGAGGCCGGCGAGCGCATCGTCGACAAGGGCGCCGGCTTCTTGAAGGACGGCGACCGCGTCAACGTCAGCAACGCGGCTGGGCGGCTCATGAACTTCGTCACCTGGTCGATCCGCAACCCCGTTCCCGTCATCGTTCTGTTCATCGCGCTGACGATCGGCGGGCCTCATCAGCTTCCCGAAGCTCGGCGTGCTCGACCGTCCCGACATCGAGTTTCCCGCCGTCGTCGTCACGGTCACGTATCCGGGCGTCGCGCCGACGCAGATGGAAAGCGAGATCACGCGCAAGGTCGAGGACGCCGTCGCGACGATCGCCGGCATCGAGCAGATGACCTCGACCGTCGACGAGGGCGCGTCGACGACGAGCATCGAGTTCCGCTTCGGCACCGACCTCTCGGCGGCGCTCGACGACGTCCGCGACGCGATGACGCGCATCCGCTCGGATCTGCCGGCCGACGCCAACGAGCCGATCGTCTCGCGAGTGACGACGGCCGGCGGCGCGATCGTCACGTGGAGCGTGGCCTCCGACAACATGACGGACACCGAGCTGTCGTGGTTCGTCGACCTCACGGTCACGCGCGAGCTGTCGGCCGTGCCCGGCGTCGGCCGCGTCACGCGCGTCGGCGGCGTCGCGCGCGAGATCCGCGTCGATCTCGATCCCGACCGCATGGCGGCGCTGGGCGCCACGGCGAGCGACGTCTCGCGCCAGCTGCGCCGCATTCAAGCCGAATATCCGGGCGGCGAGGGCCGCTCGGCGGCCTCGAGCAGACCGTGCGCACGACCGGCATCATCACCTCCGTCTACGACCTGCGCGCGCTGCCGATCTCGCTGCCCGACGGCCGCAACGTGCGGCTCGACACGATCGCCGAGGTGCGCGACCAGGCCGGCGAGCAGCGCTCGGCGGCGCTGCTCGACGGCGAGCCCGTCATCGGCTTTCGAGATCGTGCGCTCCTGGGGCGCGAGCGCGCTCGACGTCGCCAAGGACGCGCGCGCGGTCGTCGAGCGGCTCCAGACGGAGTACCCGCACGTCAAGTTCGCCGAGGCGAGCTCGCAGGTCGGCTACATCCAGGAGTCCTTCGACGCCTCGATGGAAATGCTGATCGAAGGCGCGATCCTCGCGATCATCGTCGTCTGGCTGTTCCTGCGCGACTGGCGCGCGACGCTGATCTCCGCCGTCGCGCTGCCGCTGTCGATCATCCCGACGTTCTGGGCCATCTGGGCGCTCGGCTACACGCTGAACATCCTGACGCTGCTCGCGCTGTCGCTCGTCGTCGGCATCCTGGTCGACGACGCGATCGTCGAGGTCGAGAACATCGTGCGCCACCTGCGCATGGGCAAGAAGCCGAAGGAAGCGGCCATGGACGCCGCCATCGAGATCGGCCTCGCGGTCGTCGCGACGACGCTGACGATCTGCGCCGTGTTCGTTCCGGTCGCGTTCATGAGCGGCATCGCCGGCGAGTTCTTCGGGCCGTTCAGCTTCACCGTCGTCGTCGCCGTGCTGTTCTCGCTGCTCGTCGCGCGCACGCTGACGCCGATGATGGCGGCGTATTTCCTGAAGCCGCACGACCGGCCCGGAGCAGCCCGTCGCGCATCATGACCTGGTACCTCGAGCGCGTGCGCTGGTGCCTCGCGCACCGGTGGATGACGCTCGGTGTCGCAGCCGTCGCGATCTCCTCGATGCTCAGCCTGTTTCCCGCTGCTGTCGACGGCGTTCTCGCCGGCGGGCGACAACGGTTTCACGACGCTGAGCGTCGAGCTCGCGCCGGGCGCGTCGCTCGAGGACACGCTCGAGGTCGCGGAAACCGCGCGCCGGCGCTTGGACGCGCTGCCCGAAGTGCGCAGCGTCTACACGACCGTCGGCGCGCAGGGCGGCGGAGGCAGCAGGCCCGACGGGCGGCGGCGGCTCCGCGGGCAACGTGCGCCGCGGCTCGCTGGTGATCCAGCTCGACAATCCGGACGGCACGCGCGGCGCGCAGCAGATCTTCGAGCGCAAGGCGACCGAGATCCTGCGCGACATTCCCGGCGCGCGGTTCCAGTTCGGCGGCGGCGGTGGCGGCAGCCGACTCGCAAGTCACGGTGGCCGGCGACGAGTCGAATCGCTTGAATCTCGCGGCCGCCAACGTCGAGCGCGAGATTCGTGCGATGCCGGGGCTCGGCATGATCACGAGCAGCGCGGCGCTGCAGAAGCCCGAGATCGTGATTCGGCCGCTACCGGAGCGTGCGGCCGAGCTCGGTGTCACGACGGAGACGCTGAGCCTCGTCACGCGCATCGCGACGAGCGGCGACGTCAACACGAGCCTGTCGAAGTTCAACCTCGACAACCGCCAGATCCCGATTCTCGTGCGCCTGAACGACACGTCGCGCAGCGATCTCGAGCGGCTCCAGCTCTTGTCCGTGCCGGGCACGAACGGCCCCGTGCCGCTCATGAACGTCGCCGACGTCTCGCTCGGCGCCGGCCCGGCGCAGATCACGCGCGTCGATCGCAGCCGCAACATCACGCTCAACGTCGACTTGAACGGCTTGCCGCTCGGCGACACGCTCGCGGCGATCGAGGCGCTGCCGTCGCGTGACGCAACCTGCCCGAAGGCGTGCGCTTGGTGCCTACGGGCGACGCGCGCTGGATCCGGGAGATCTTCGGCGAGTTCGCGCTCGCGATGGCAATCGGCGTGCTGTCGATCTACGCCGTGCTCGTCATGCTGTTCCACAAGTTCATTCAGCCGGTCACGATCCTGGCCGCGCTGCCGCCGTCCGCGGCCGGCGCGATCGTGGCGCTGCTCGCATTCGATTACAGCCTCGCGATCAACTCGCTGATCGGCTTGCTGATGCTGATGGGCATCGTGTCGAAGAACTCCATCTTGATCGTCGAGTACGCGATCATGGCGCAGCGCGACCATGGCATGTCGCGCTTCGACTCGCTGATCGACTCGTGCAGCAAGCGCGCACGGCCCATCGTCATGACGACGATCGCCATGATCGCGGGCATGACGCCGATCGCGATGGGCTGGGCCGGCGACCCGAGCTTCCGCGCGCCGATGGGCGTGGCCGTCATCGGCGGCCTGATCGTCTCGACGGTCATGAGCCTGTTCATCGTCCCGGCAATGTTCACGGTCGTCGACGACTTCCAGCAGTGGCTTTCTCGCGTCGGGCGCCGTGGCGCGGCGGACGCCGACAGCGGACGCCGATGCCAACGCCGAGCGCGATCGGCTGAGCTAGCCCGGCTGACCAGTTCCTGACAGTTCCGTCATAAAAAGCTCCGGTTTTCCACAGGACGCGCAGAGCGCGAGGCGTGACACTCACGCCGAACAGCTTCATGCGGGAGAGTCCAAGTGAATACCCAACCGGAAAGAATGGTCTCGCACAGAAGGGGCCGGGCGAGAGCCTGGATGGCGAGCGCCGATGGCCCGAGGCGCTCAATCGCCCCCGGTCCCTCGCGTTCAGTCGTTCTGTCGCTCGCGGACGAGCGCGACCGCGTCGCCATCTATCGGCTCCGGCATGAGGTGTATGCCCGCGAATTGGGGCAACACGCCGTCGATACCGCCGGCTCGCTGCGCGACGAGCGCGACGATTGGAACCACTATCTGGTCGCGAAATCGGGCGGGGACATCGCCGGATTCATCAGCATCACACCACCGGGCCGGCCCTCCTACTCCATCGACAAGTACTTTGGCCGAGAGAGGCTGCCGTTTGCCGTAGACGACTACCTCTACGAAGTGCGGCTGCTCACCGTGCTGAAACCGCAACGCGGGAGCCAGCTCGCCACGCTGCTCATGTATGTCGCGCTGCGCTGGGTGGAAGCGCATGGCGGCAAGCGCATCGTGGCCATCGGCCGCCGCGAAGTGCTCGACCTCTATGTGAAAGCCGGCCTCCAGCCGACGGGCCAATCGGCCAAGTCCGGCGCCGTGACCTACGAGCTCTTGCACGCCACGACAGCCGCGCTCCGCGCACGGCTCGAGGAGTTCGCCGGCTTGGTGAATCGACTGGAGGAGAAGACCGACTGGCAGTTGGCGTTCCCGTTTCGCAAGCCCACGACCTGCTTTCACGGCGGCGCGTTCTTCGAAGCCATTGGCGACCGCTTCGATTCCCTGGAGCGCAGCCGGACGATCATCAACGCTGATGTGCTGGACGCCTGGTTTCCCCCCGCGCCCGGCGTGCTGCAGTCCTTGCGCGAGCATTTGCCGTGGCTGTTACGCACTTCGCCGCCCACCGGCTGCGAAGGGCTGATCGGTACGATCGCGGAGCGTCGCGGTGTAGCGCCGAACAGCATTCTTCCAGGCGCCGGCTCGTCCGATCTCATCTTCCGCGCTCTGCGCCAGTGGCTCACTCCGGCTTCACGAGCGCTCATCCTCGACCCGACGTACGGCGAATACGCGCACGTCCTCGAGCGGGTCATCGACTGCACCGTCGATCGGCTCAGCCTGTCGCGCGAACGAGGTTACCAAGTGGATTTACGCCAGCTCGCTGCCGCTCTGGCCGGCGGCTACGACCTGGTGGTGCTCGTCAATCCCAACAGTCCCACGGGCCGGCACATTCCGCGCGCTCAACTCGAGCTCGTCTTGAGCCAGGCGCCGTTACACACTCGCATCTGGGTCGATGAAACTTACGTCGAATATGCGGGCCCCGGTGAATCGTTGGAGCGTTTCGCCGCACGGTCTGAAAACGTCGTGGTCTGCAAGTCGATGTCGAAGGTCTATGCATTGAGCGGCGCGCGTGCCGCTTATCTTTGCGCCGGGGCGCATCAACTGGAGGAGCTACGTGCCATCACGCCTCCGTGGGTTGTGAGTCTGCCGGCGCAAGTGGCGGCCGTGCAGGCACTGCGCGATCCAGCGTACTACGCGACCCGCTATATGGAGACGGCCGAGTTGCGGGAAAGGCTAGCGGCGCAGGTGCGGAAGCTCGGCTGGGAGGTTGTGCCGGGCATCGCCAATTTTCTGCTGTGCCACTTGCCGGAGAGCGGGCCGGACGCCGCTGCGGTTGTGCGCCAGTGCGGCCAGCACGGTCTATTCCTGCGCGACACGGCAGTCATGGGCGCACGACTCGGCACACACGCGTTGCGGATTGCGGTGAAGGATGCGGCCAGCAATCGGCGAATGGTTGCAATCATCCGGCGAGCGCTCAGAGAATCGGACGCAGAATCGGACGCGATGCCATCGCCGAGCGCCATCGGCTGACCTAGTCCAAGCTCACCGATACATGACAATTCCCGTCAGGCCGGTAGGCCAAGATCGGCCCGTGGCTCGAAACCGGGTGCCCGATGCATTTACAATTGGCAATGTTGCCGGCGTCGTTTAGGCGGCTTTCCTCGGCCGCCGCCGTCCGGCCGTTATCCGAGGACCTCGGCGCGGCCCGTTCCTGAAGGGAGTATGTCAGTGCCAACGCAGCCCAATCGCCGCATGACGCGGCGCGGCCCCGGTTTTTTCTCGTTGTCGGCAGTGGTCCTGGTTGCCGCTTGCGGTGGCGAGCCGCCCGCGATGCCTCCGCCGCCTCCGGTCGAGGTCGGCGTCGTCGACGTCGAGCCGCGCGCGTTGACGCTCGTGCTCGAGTACCCGGCGCAGCTCAAAGGCGTGCGCGAGGTCGAGGTGCGCGCGCGCGTGTCCGGGCATTCTGCTCGAGCGCCGCTACGACGAAGGCGCGCGCGTCGAGGCCGGTGAGGTGCTGTTCCGCATCGATCCGGATCCGTTCCGAGCCGAGGTTGCGCAAGCCCAGGCGGCGCTCGAGGTCCAGGAAGCGAGCCTTGGCCAGGCTCGCCGCGAGCGCGACCGGATCCTCCCGCTCTTCGAGCGCGATCTCGTGAGCGTGCGCGACCGCGACAACGCGCTCGCGGCCTTCGAGAGCGCCACAGCGGCTGCCGCCGCCGCGCGCGCCGCGCTGCGCACGGCCGAGCTCGAGCTGTCGTACACGGACGTTCGCGCGCCGATCTCCGGGCTTGCGAGCCGCGAGGTGCGCTCGGAAGGCAGCCTCGTCACGGCCGGCGACGATTCGAGCTTGCTGACCTACATCGTGCAGGCCGACCGGCTGTACGTCGATTTTGCCGTGGCTGGCGAGGATGCCGAGCTAATCCGCGCCGCGCTCGAAAGCGAGCACGCGGAGCACGTCGGGGTCAGCATCACGGAGCGCTGGGCCGCGGTGAGGCGGCCATGGGCGAGATCGAGTTCGTGTCGCCGCGCGTCGACGACGCGACGGGCACCGTCGCGATCCGCGCCGTGCTCGACAACCCCGGCGGCATCGTGCCGGGCCGCATCGTGCGCGCGCGCGTCGAAGGCGTCAGCATCGCGAACTCGCTCGTGATTCCGAAGCGCGCCGTCATGCACGGTGCGCAAGGAGCCTACGTGTGGACGGTGGACGCCGGCAGTCAACCCGTGCCGACGCCGGTCGAGCTCGGTGCGCTCGCCGGCAACGACGTCGTCGTCACGGCCGGTCTCACGGCCGGCGCGCGCGTCATCGTCGACGGCCTCCTCAAGGTCCGGCCCGGTTTTCCCGTCAACGCAGTGCCGATCGCGGAAGCCGCCGCAAGAAATAGCGAGCCGAGCAGCGCCCAGTGATCTCGAACTTCTTCATCGACCGCCCGCTCTTCGCGACGGTGGTCTCCGCCTTCATCGTGATCGCCGGGCTCGCGGCGTTTCGCGAGCTGCCCGTCGCGATGTTTCCGAACATCGCGCCGCCGCAGATCAGCGTCACGACGGTTTATCCCGGCGCGAGCGCGGAGGTAATCGCGGAGACGGTCGCGGCGCCGCTCGAGCAAGCGCTGAACGGCGTCGAGGACATGCTCTACATGCTCTCGGGCAACTCGTCGACGGCGAGCTCGCTCACGATCGCGATGACATTCGCGGTGGGCACGGATCCCGACATCGCGCTCATCAACGTGCAGAACCGCGTGCAGAGCGCGATCCAGCTCTTGCCCGAGGAGGTCAGGAGGCAGGGCGTCTCGATCCAGAAGGCGCTGCCGAGCTTCCTCATGATCCTGTCGTTCGACTCGCCGGACGGCCGCTACGACGATCTGTTCGTCTCGAACTACGCGACGCTGAACGTTGTCGACGAGCTGCGGCGCATTCCGGGGATGGGTAACGTGCAGGTCTTCGGCGCCCGCGACTACTCGATTCGTATCTGGCTGCAGCCGGATAGGCTCACGGAGCTCGGCCTGACGCCCGCCGACGTTGCAGCCGCCGTACGCGAGCAGAACGCTCAGTCCGCGGCCGGCCGGCTCGGTGAAGAGCCCATCGACGAGCGCGTCGATCTGACGCTCTCCGTCACCACGCAGTCCCGGCTGTCGGACCCCGAGGAGTTCGAGCGTATCGTGCTGCGCGTCGGCAACGACGGCCAGGTGGTGCGCCTCAAGGACGTCGCGCGCGTCGAGCTCGGTGCACGCGACTATGGGTTCGCGCTTTCGCGCTTGGGAAGGCCGGTCATCGGCGCGGCGCTTCAGCTCGCACCGGACGCGAACGCGCTCGAGTCCGCGGCGGCCGTCTACGCGAAGATGGCGGAGCTCGAGCGAGGTTTCCCGGAGGGGCTCGGGTGGTCGATCCCGTACGACACGAGCAAGTACGTCCGTACGTCGATGCGTGAGGTTGCCTACACCTTCGTCGAAGCGCTCGTGCTCGTGTTCTTCGTCGTCTGGGTGTTTCTCTATAACCTGCGCGCCACGATCATTCCGTCGGTGGCCGTGCCCGTATCGCTGGTCGGCACGTTCGCGGGCATGTACCTGCTCGGTTTCTCGATCAACTCGCTGACGCTGTTCGGCATGTTGCTCGCGATAGGTATCGTCGTCGACGACGCCATCGTCGTGCTCGAGAACGTCGAGCGGCACATGCGCGACGAGCACGTCAGCGCGCGCGATGCCACGCGGCGCGCGATGGCGGAGGTCAGCCGACCCGTGATCGCGATCGTGCTCGTGCTGAACGCGGTGTTCTTGCCCGTCGCGTTCTTGGGCGGGCTCGTCGGCGAGATGTACCGGCAGTTCGCGATCACGATCGCCGTGTCGGTCACGATCTCGGGTTTCGTCGCGTTGACGCTGACGCCTGCCATGTGCGCGAAGCTGCTGCAGACGGGCGAGGTCGAGCCTAGCGGGCTGCTCGCGCGTTTCGATGCCGGGTTTCTGAAGCTCACGCGCGCCTACACCGCGGCCGTCCGGTGGACGATGCGGCACGCGTACGTCGCGGTGGCGGCGATGCTTCTGATGGTCGTGGCGATCGTGTGGCTCGAGCGCTCGGTGCCGAGCGCGCTCGCGCCGAGCGAAGACCAAGGCTACGTGCTCGCGCTCGCCGTGTTGCCGCCGGCAGCGTCGATGCAGCGCACGAAGGCTGCGCTCGATCAACTCGACCAGGCCGCGTTCGCGCATCCGGCGTTCTTCGACAACATCACGGTCACGGGCTTCGACGTGCAGACGGGGGGGCAACGCAGCAACACCGGCGTGAGCTTCGTGCTGCTCAAGGACTGGTCGGAGCGCCGCGAGCCCGGGCTCGCGGCGGACGCCGTGGCGGGCGCTCTGATGGGAGCCGGAGCGGCTATCCGGGACGCGTTCATCTTCTCGCTGTCACCGCCCGCGGTCGAAGGCATGTCGAACGTGGGCGGCTTGGAGGGCTTCGTCCAGTCACGCTCGAACGACTACGCAGCGCTCGAGCAAGTAACGCAGGCGCTGGTTGCCGCGGCGGCGGAGCGCCCCGAGTTCAAGAACGCAGATGGCAGCTACAACGTCGCCACGACGTACTCGGCGCAGGTGCCGCGCGTCAACGTCGCGATAGACATCGAGAAAGCCAAATTGCTGCGCGTGAGTCTCGATGACATCAACGTCACGCTGCAGAGCACCTTCGGCGCGTTCTACGTCAACGATTTCAACCGCGACGGCCGCGTCTATCGCGTGCAGATGCAATCGGATGCAAAGTTCCGCGCCCATCCCGAGGATCTGCGCGACGTCTCCGTGCGCTCGGCCGACGGCGCGATGATTCCGCTGACGGCGCTCGCCACCGTCAACCAGGTCACGGGACCGGATTTCATAGAGCGCTTCAATCTGTTTCCGTCCGCGCGGCTATCCGGCGAGCCGGCGCGGGGCTTACAGCTCGGGGGAGGCGCTCGCGGCGATGGAGGAAGTCGCGGCGGAGGTCTTGCCGGACGGCTACACGCTCGCGTGGTCGGGCCAGTCGTACCAGGAGAAGGTGAGCGGCCAGAATACGCTCGGGATCTTCGCTTTCGGCCGTGCTGATGGTCTTCTTGATCCTCGCGGCGCAATACGAGCGCATCACGTTGCCCTTTGCGGTGATCCTCGCCGTGCCGTTCGCCGTATTCGGCGCATTTCTGGCGGTGTGGCTGCGCGGCCTCTACAACGATCTCTATTTGCAGGTGGGCCTCGTAACCCTCGTGGGCTTGGCGGCGAAGAACGCCATTCTCATCGTCGAGTTCGCCGCGCATCTGCATCGCGAAGGCGGCATGGGCCTCAAGGAAGCAGCCGTCGAAGCCGCGCGGCTGCGCTTCCGGCCGATCGTCATGACTTCGCTCGCGTTCATCTTGGGCGTGCTGCCGCTCGCGCTCTCCACGGGCGCGGGCGCCGCGAGCCGGCACTCGATCGGCACCGGCGTCATCGGCGGCATGCTGGCCGCGACCTTCATCGCGGTGCTGTTCATCCCGCTGTTCTTCGTCTGGACGGCGCAGGCCGGGGACGCAGTACGCCGGTGGTTCGGCGTGGCGGGCGAGGGCGCCGCCTCAGGTCGGTAGCTGCTCGGCTCCGGTGGGCAGCGGCTCCGGCACGGCTGCCTTGTGATCGAGGAACTGCAGCGCCTCGATGGCCTGGCTGTAGTCCATGTCCTCGCCGTGCCATTGGCAGCGACTCGTCTCCGGCGTGATCGACAGGCCGGGCTCGTGCTTCATTAGATAGTCGCGCAGGCTGTCTTCGAACCCGCGATAGGTTGACGGGGCCGGCGCCGAAATGTTTCCGCGGAAACATTTTCCGTTCTCTTCGATGCGCGTGCCGTTCGGCCTCGTGAAGATGAAGAGTCCGTCGTCGGTGCGGCTGAGCCCATAGCCGCCCTCGTGCACGAGCCGATGGTGGTATCCGCAGAGCGTCACGAGATTGGCGAGCTTCGTCTCTCCGCCATCGGCCCAGTGTTTGACGTGATGCCCCTCGGTAAACCGCGCGCGATCGCAGCCGGGGAAGCGGCAGCCGCCGTCGCGTGCGTTCAGTGCCCGGGCGATCGCCGCCGGAATGCTGCGCGTCTTGCGGCCGATGTCGAGCGGCTCGCCGTCGTCTCCTTCGACGAGGCCGACGACCGTCGCGTCGCACGCGAGCCGCCGCGCCGTGTCGAGGGCGAGCGCCGGGCCGTCTTCGAGCTCGCAGACGTGCGGCCCAGCCTCTGCTGCCGCTTGTCGCTCCGAGAGGATGGCCTGATCGATGTGCACGACGACCTGCATGCGATCCGCCGAGGAACCCGCACCCGTCTCTTCGCCGTGACGTTCGAGGAACTGCTCCGAGATGAGTCGTAGCGCATCAGCGCGCCACGCGTTCGCCGCGATTTGCAACGGAGTTTCCGCGGAAACTTTTCCTCCGGGTGGCCGCACCGCTTCGACGGCAAGCTCGAGCGCCTTCGCGACGACCGCGCCGATCTCGGGCGGCAAGCGCGCGTTCAAGATGAACGTACCGTCCAAGTCGAAGAAGGACGAGACGTTTCGCTGCTCGTGCTGCAGCTCCGCGAGCTTCGCGGCGTCGCGCCGCTGCGTCCAACGGTACTTGCGCACGAGCTTCTCGACGTGCTCCGCCGTTCCGTGGCGCGCGACGTGCACGAGCACGGATTCGTTCGCCGCATCCGCCACGCGCGTCATCGCGCGTACCTTCGAGTACGAGATCTCGCCCTTCGCGAAGGCATCCGCAATCTCCGACAACGCCTCGAGCGCCCGCGCGACGCGTACCTTCTCGCGTGCCGCGACTGGGCCGATGCCGCATTGCCAGTTCAGCCATTGCGCGGTGTTGGCGAGCCCGTGCCGCTCGTACCCTTTCGCGCGATCGAACTCCGCGACGAGCGCGAGGAAGCGAGACGTCGCGGCGTTCAGATATCCCCAGAGCTCCGTGATCTTCGCTTCCAACTCCTCGAACCCGCGCTCTCGCAGGCGGGCTTCCTCACGCCAAGAAGAGGCTGCGCAGGCCATGGAAGACCTCCGGTTCTTTAGCTGGTTGGATATACAGTAGTCTGCGCTGAAACTAACTTTGAGTCAAGGACTTGGCAGCGCGGCTACGGCAGTTGATCGGGTATGGATACAGCCGACGAACAAAAGACATTCAGGTTGGCCCGCTGACTACTTGGCCCCCCACTGATAGCCGATGTTGAAGCAAGGCACACCTTTCACCCGATCAGTGAGAACAAACAAAGCAACTCCAATCACCTTGTCCTCTTTGATCAATGCGTATGTGACGCGCAGCTTGCCGTTAGGCTCGTCCATTAGGAACGCCAGCGTCGGATGTAGCTCACAAGGTCGAAGGACGACCGTTTTCGCGTCCAGCGCGGTCTGGAGTCCACATAGAGCGCCCATTGGGTCGGCTATTGTCAATGGTTGGTGTCAGTCTCCTGAGGCTAGGTCGGCTGGCCTGTGATGGCACGGCTTACCGTGGGTGCTACACGTGGGGTTGAAACTTCTGGACCGCGCGCCGCCAACATCCTTGGGATTCATCTTTGTAACCGCTCGTTTCGGAATCGACGGTCGTTCTTAGCGAAACGCCGGCGGCCTAGGGGAGTGCCCGGGCGACTCCCTCCCGATTGCAGACCGCCCGCTCTTAGAACCGGTAAGTCATCTCGACCCCGTACTGCTGCGGCTTGCCGTAATAGACAATGCCGTTCGGGTTCGACTCCTCGGAGATCCAGTCCTCGTCCGTCGCGTTGTCGACCCAGACGACGGCTTCCCAGCCGCGGGCGGCAGTGATGCCGAACCGCACGTCGACGAGCGACAGCGGATCGCGCGCGATGAAATTCTCGGGCTCCCAGTACACCTCGCCGAGCTGCCGGTAGTCGAGGCGCACGTACCACTCGTGGTTGCCGCCGAGCTGGCCGCCATAGACGATCCCTAAGTTCGCCGTCGACTCGGGGTTTTGCGGCATCTCCTTGCCGATGATGTTGATGCCGCCGGCCCCGACCCAGTCGCTGGCGGTGACCTCGGAGTCGAGGAAGCCGAGCCCGAGATCTACCTGCAGCCGTTCCGTCGCGAGCCACGAGAGGCTCGTCTCGAGCCCGCTGACGTCGGCCGCCTTGATGTTTCGCGTCGTCTGCGCCGTGAACGGTGCGACGAAGACGAACGTGAAGCCGTTCGAGACTTCAGTATCGAACAGCGCGGCGTCCCAGCGCAGGGCGCCGCCGGCGAACGTCGCCTTGAGCCCGACTTCGAAACCCTCGGTGTCCTCTTGGTCGTACTGGTCGCGCACGCCCTGCGGCAGCCCCGGGACGCCGGCGCCGACGAGCGTCGAGACGCCGATCGCGACGCCGCTCAAGTTGAATCCGCCGCTGCGGAAGCCTTCGGCGTACGTTCCGTAGAGCGTCCAATCCTCGTTCGGCCGCCAGCTCAGCGTGACCTTCGGCTGCACGGAGTCGAACTCGGCCTCGCGCACGTCGCCCTGGCGGCCGCTCGGGAATGCGAACACCGGCAGGAACTGGTCGGGCGCCGCGATCGTGAGCTCGCGCTCGTCGCGGTCGTAGCGCAGCGCGGCGGAGAGCTCGAGCGTGTCGCTGAAGTCGAAGTTGATCTGGCCGAACGCGGCGTACGCCGTGTTGTGGTTGCTGTCGAAGTTGTAGGCGAGGGCGCTCGGATTCGTGTTCGGGTTCAACGCCGAGGCGGCCGGGAAACCGACGATCGGGATCAAGGGAGCGAGGAACCGTGCCGTCCAGGAGACGGTGGGATTGATGCCACCGATATTGGGGCTCCTGCTCTGCTCCACGAAGCCTTGGCCGAAGTCGTCGTTGATCGAGATCATCACGTCGAGGTCGGTCCGCGCAAAGTACACGCCGCCGATCCAGCGAAAGCGCCGATCGTCGGGAGAGGTGAAGCGCAGCTCCTGGCTGAACGACTCGTGGAAGCGGTTCTGGCCGAACGTGAGGTTCTGGCCGGTGCCGCCGGGCGCCGCGAGCGCCGCGGCCGTCGCTGGTACCAGAACGCCCGCGGGATGCAACGGATTCGTCGTCCCCTGGACCTGCACGAACGGGTAGTAGGCGAACTGCTCGGCTGCCGTCACGTGGTCCAGCGAGTCGAGAGACGTGACCGACGTCAGCGTGCCGGCGCCGACTTCCCAGTCGAACTTCGCCGACAGATTCAGGACTTCGCGGTCGTCCATGCCGGGCTCGTTGCCCTGGTGCTTGATGCTCGTGTTGTTCGGGTTGCCGACGAGCGCCGTGATCGATGCCGGCAGGCCGGGCACGGGCGGCGCGGTGCCGTTGCCGGGATACTGCGCGTTGCCTGGGAAGCCGGTCACGAAGTTCGGCGCGTTCGAGATGAATTGCGAGCCTGTCGACTGCGTGTGGCTGAGCGTTGCCCGCAGATCGAGCGTCGTGCTCGCGCCGATGTCCCATAGCAGCTTGCCGGCGATCGTGAGGTCTTCGTAGGGATCGGCTTTGACTCCCGTCGCGACGTTGTCGCGCCAGCCGTCCGCGTCCTTGTAGCCGACGACGATGCGGCCGAGCACGTTGTCTCCACCGACGGGCCCGCTCGCGACGCCGGAGAATTGCACGTTGTCGCCGTTGCCCACGCCGCCGCGCACGTAGATCTCAGGGTCGGTCGACGGCTGCTTCGTCGTGATGTTGATCGCGCCGCCCGTGGCGTTGCGGCCGTACAGCGCGCCTTGCGGCCCTTTGAGTACCTCGATCTGCTGGATGTCGTAGAGCTCCTGCGAGAACGCGAGGCTCGTCGTCGACAGCACGCCGTCGACGACGACGGCGACCGTGGGGTCGACGTTGCGAATCTGCGCCAGGCCGCGGATGTTGACGAACGCGAACGCGTTGTTCTGCGTCTCCATCAGCGTCATGTTCGAGGTGAGATTCACGTAGTCGCGCATGCTCTGGATGCGCGCCTGCTCGACGGTCTCCGCGTCGAACGCGGTTACGCTGGCCGGCGCGTCCTGCAGGCTTTCGGCGCGTCTCAGCGCCGTCACGACGATCTCTTCGAGCGCCTCTTGAGCTTGCGCCGGCGTCGCGAGACTCGCGATGCTGAGAGCTGCGGCAATGGTCGACGACGAGCGGAAGTGCGGCATGGCGTATCCCCCGGCTGTGTTGTCGCGCGTCCAACGATACCAAATCCGGGGAGATTAGTCGGCCGTGATAGCATCGAACGCAGCCGGCGCCTGCGCGACCGGCGGCTAGTGCCTTGGCCAACAAGCAAAATCAACGGCGTATACACGCCGACGCCAGGAGACAGCGATGATCGGCGGACGCCCGTACACGGATCGAACCACGTTGATCAAGGGCGGCTACGTGCTGACGCTCGATCCCGAGCTCGGCGACCTGCCGCACACCGACGTGCTCATCGACGGCGACAAGATCGCGGCCGTCGGCCCGCAATCTCGAAGTGAGCCCGAACGCGAACGTCATCGACGCGCGCAACCGCATCGTGATGCCGGGCTTCGTCGACACGCACCGGCACACCTGGCAGACGCCCGTGCGCGGCGTGCTGCCGAGCTGCACGCTCGATCAGTACTTCTCGGGCATGCTCGACAACATCGGCATCCAGTACCGCGCCGAGGACGTCTACATCGCGAACCTCATGGGCGCGCTCGAG
The DNA here is from genome assembly GCA_963714705.1 of uncultured Gammaproteobacteria bacterium. Lineage (GTDB taxonomy): Bacteria > Pseudomonadota > Gammaproteobacteria > Steroidobacterales > Rariloculaceae > FEN-1219. Next base: position 573,944 of record CAVQPJ010000005.1, on the reverse strand, counting down.
GCCTGAACGGCGGCATCACGACGCTGCTCGACTGGTCGCACGTCAACAACACGCCCGAGCACGCCGACGCCGCGATCGCGGGCCTGGCCGAGGCCGGCATCCGCGCCGTCTACGCGCACGGCCCGCCCGTCGGCGCCTCGACGCTGGTGGGCCTACAGCTCGAAGGAGCACCCCGAGGACGTGCGCCGCATCCGCAAGCAGTACTTCAACTCCGACGATCAGCTGCTGACGCTCGCGCTCGCGGCGCGCGCGCCCGGCAACACGACGCCCGAGGTCGCGACGCACGACTGGCAGCTCGCGCGCGATCTCGGCATCCGCATCAGCGTCCACGTCGGCATGCGGCTCGACGGGCGTGCACGTGCACCACGTGAAGACGCTGCAACGAGCTCGGGCTCATGGGCCCCGACACCACGTACATCCACTGCACCGACTCGACCGACGAGGAGCTCGACCTCATCGCGAAGTCGGGCGGCACGACGTCGGTGGCGCCGTACGTCGAGATGCTGATGGGCCACGGCGTGCCGCCGACGGGCCGGCTCGTCGCGCGCGGCGTGCGGCCGTCGCTGTCGATCGACGTCGTGTCGAGCGTGCCCGGCGACATGTTCACGCAGATGCGCACTGCGCTCGTGCAGGAGCGCATCCTCGCGTTCACCGACACGCCCGACATCGCGTTCGCGCCGACGTTGACGCACCGCGACGTGCTCGAGTTCGCGACGATCGACGGCGCGCGCGCCTGCGCGCTCGACCACAAGATCGGCACGATCAGGCCCGGCAAGCAGGCCGACATCATCCTGATCCGCACGGACCAGGTGAACGTGGCGCCCGATCATCGATCCCGTGGCGACCGTCGTCATCTGCGCCGACACGTCGAACGTCGACACCGTGTTCGTCGCCGGCCGCATCGTGAAGCACAACGGCCAGCTCGTGCGCGTCGACCTGCCGCGGCTGCTCGATCGGCTGTCCGGCGCGCGCGACCATCTGCTGTCGAACGCCGGCGTGATTCCGAAGTGGATCCTGTCGCGCCGGGATTGAGAACATGAGGAGAGAGCCGCCCATGCGCGCGGCCATCGTGTTCGCGGCCTTCGCCGCGGCGCAGCAGGCCGCGCAAGCGGACCCCGCTTCCGTCGTCAACGCGCTGCGCGAGCAAGGTTGCGCACGCGTGCCGGCCGCCGGTGCGCCGGTGCGGCGCGACAGCTCGCTCGATGCCGCGGCGCGCGAGCTCGCGCGCAATACGAAGCTCGGCGACGCGCTCGAGCGCGTGGGCTATCCCGCGGCGAGCTCGAGGTCGTTTCACGTCCGCGGCTCGCGCGACGACGCCGTCGTTCGCAGCATGCTCGAGGCGCGCTATTGCGACGACGTCAACGATCCGACGCTCGCCGAGCTCGGCGTGCACCAGAGCGGCGACGAGACGTGGATCGTGATGGCCGTGCGCACGGAAACGCCGTTCGCCGCGCTGAAGGATCCGGCCGCCGTCGCGCAGCGCGTCGTCGAGCTGGTCAACGCCGCGCGGGCAGAGGCGCGGCGCTGCGGCCGCGACGGGTTCGACGCCGCTCCGCCGCTCGCGGTGTCGACGACGTTGATGGCGGCCGCGTCGCTGCACTCGCTCGACATGGCCGCGCGCGGCTCGTTGGGCCATGACGGCTCCGACGGCAGCTCGTCGGGCGACCGGATCACGCGCGCGGGCTACACGTGGCAGGCGTCCGGCGAGAACGTGGCGGCCGGGCAGCGCGACGCCGAAGCCGTCGTCGCGGCGTGGCTCGATAGCCCCGGCCATTGCGCGACGCTGATGAACGCGAACTTCACGGAGACCGGGATCGCGTTCGCGCTGGCGCCGGGCAAGAACCCCGCCGTCTACTGGACGCAGGTATTCGCGGCGCCGCGCTGACCTACCGTCAGTTACCGACCGAGTGCGCTGGTGATCCGGCTCATTGGCCGAGGGCCCATTTGACGTCGAACTTCGCCGTCGTACCGATGTTCTGCTCGAGCACGGTCACGTTGTCCTGGTCGATCTCGAGCTTCTCGTCCAGCAAGTTCTGGAATCGGAACTTCAGGCTCAGACGGTCCGTCGGATAGAACGAGTAGACGAAATCCAGCGAGTCGAACGGTTGCTCATACGCGTCGGGCGAGCCGTCACGGCCGGCGAAAAACAGCCGCTCCCCGAACGTGTTGTACACGATCGTGAACGTGTGCGCGCCGTTGTCGGAATCGAAACCGAGTTGCAGGTTGGCTACGTAGTCGGACTGCTGGGACATCGGTCTGACGTCGTTCGTGAGATTGAAAGCTACGTCGCCGACGGTGAGCTCCGAGTCGCTCAACGTGAGGTTGCCGGAGAAGAAGAACGGCTCGAGGAAATCCGGCCCGAGCGTCGAGAGGTCCTTGAGCCACTCCAGTTCGATGCCCTTGAGCTCGGCCGATTCGGCGTTGGTGAACGTCAACACGATGTTGTCGTCGCTGCCGGCGCCCTGCACCGTCTCGATTGGCCGGTCGATGTCCTTGTAGAACAGCGATGCGGTGAAGTTGTCGCCGTTCTCGAAGAACCACTCGGCCCGCGCGTCGAAGTTCTTGATCGGCGAAGTGACGAGGTTCGGATTGCCGACGATGCGCGCCTCGGTCAGCGGATCGATGTACGTCGATGCCGACACCTCTCGAAGGTCGGGCCGTGCGACAGTCTCGCTCCCCCCGAAGCGCAGCTGGAAAGTCTCTGCCCAAACGTTGTTGAAAATGCGCGTTCCGGAGAACGCGGGATAGAGCTCATCCTCGACGAAGTGAATCCGCTCGAGCGCTGCGGCGTCGCACGGTACCAGCGCGCATTGCCCGACCGTGGGATCGAACTGCAGCCGATCGATCGGTAGCGAAGCCTGCTCGAACTCCTCTTGGCGCACGCCGCCCGACAGCCTCCATCGCTGGCTCAGGAGCGCGTCGACTTTCACGTACAGGCCTTCTTCGATCTGACCGGCGAGATAGCTCTCCGTGCCGAGCCCCCCGGCGGTCAGCTCGAACCCGTTGAGCGGGTTCTGAATCTTGGCGTCCGTGAAGACATCCGTCGGCGTCCCCGCGAGGGCCGGTACGGCAAAGCCTTCCGTGGTGCCCAAGCCGAAATCGAGCTGGGTGTAGCTGCGACCCTTCGTCGCCACGTCTTGGCCGAAACTGAGCTCGATATCGGAGTTCTCGAGAGCGAACGCTTTGGTGATATCCCAGCCGTTGCTATCGACCTCGTCCTCGAGCTCGGTAAAACGGTAGCGCGCCGCGAAGTCCGATTGCCGGATCGACGTCGACAGCACCGCGCCCGTGGCCGGATCGACGCGATCTTCGCCGAGGAACGTGACCTCGTTCGGAATGTCCGTTGCGGCCGTCGCCTGGGACAGGTACCACTCGAAAATCAATCCGTCGAGCACCCCGCGGCCGAGAAACGGCAGTATGTCCTGCGTATCCTGACCCATCACATGTTTGCCGCGGATTTGATTCGCGGTGAGCTCGCGCTCTTCGAACCGGATCTCGTAATTGCGGGCCTGCTGGCCGTTCACGCGCAAGAACGTGGCGCTGTTGCGCGTCGAGAGGGCAGTTTCGTCCTCGGTGTTGCGCAGAAAGAAGCTGTTCGTGCTGAGCGAGTGGTCCGAAGTGAAATTGACGCCGAAGTTCACGACGCCGGTCGCCGAAACCTGGTTGATGGTTCTGTTCTTTGTTTCGGTCAGGTTGATCGGATCTGCGACGTTGCGTCGAATGCGCTCGCGGTTACGCCATGCGTTGTCGTAGGACACCACGCCGAGTGCACCGAACTGCCAAAGCTCGTCTTCGCCGAAAAACCAGCGATTGCCGAGTTGCACTTCGAGACTGCCATCCGGGCCAAGCGACTTCTGTTGGAACTCGAGGTCGCGATTCAAGGACAGCGCCAAATCTCGGTTGATGGCCGTCGCCTCGGGCAGGAAGTGCAAGTTGCCGTCTTGGTTGAGCTTGGTGAGGATGCCGAAGGGGTCGATGTCTCCCTCGTAGGTCTGCAGCGCAGAGTTCAGCTCCGCGGGGAGTGCCCGCGTACCGTCGTCCGTGCCGAGCCCGTCGTCGCTGCCGCCCGGGTAGCTCAGGCCGTCGTCGTTGCTGTCCGAGTTCATGCCGGAGCCGACTTCGAAGTTGAGCACCGGCCCATCCGGAATGCCGCGCGTGATGATGTTGACGTTGCCGCCGCCGAAAGCAGCCGGCACCTCGGGCGAGTAGGCCTTCTGAACGGACATCGCGTCGATGATCGCCGTCGGGAAAATGTCGAGCGGTATCACGTTGCGCGTGAGGTCCGGCGAGGGAACCTGCGCGCCGTTGAGTTGCACGCTCGAGTAACGCTCGCCGAGCCCGCGAACGTAGATGAACTGGTCGTTGACGAGAGTCACACCGGGCACTCGGCGCAGCGCCAGCGACGCCGTGCTGTCTCCGACGCGCGCGATCGCCGCGGCGCCCAAGAAGTCCGTCACGACGTCTTGTTCCATGCGCGCTTCGACGACGTCGAGCGCGGTGGTTTTCAGCCGACCGAGGACCACGACCTCCTCGACGGCGGTCTCGCTTTCACCAGCCGGCGGTGGGGGTTGCTCTTGAGCGACCGCCGCAGCCGTGCACGCGGCCGTCGTCGCGAGCAGCGCGCCGGCTCGCTTGATCGTTCCGTTCATCATCGTTGACCTCTTCCGAGCTTCGGCGTGAGTGGCGGGTTTGGCACGCGTGCGGGCGCGCCCTGCGAATGCAGCCACGAACCTATTGCTCCCACCACGGTGTAGCACCGCGGTTGCCGACCACGAATCCGTACGTCCAGCCCGCGGTCCAGTTCGCCGTGCTTTGTACCGCGCCGATGTAGTTGTCCGGCACCTGCAGCACGACTGCGGCGCTCAACGGGCCCCTGAGCGTGACCTGACCGTTCGTCGTGTCGTCATCGAACGAGAAGAACGTCCCGGGCTGCAGCACGGTGACGGTCGGATCCTCGAACGAGGTCGTCGCGATCACGGCGTTGTTCGTATTGAACGCGGACGGAGTCGCGCCCGTGTTCATGATCCACGCAGTCTGCGGGCCGCCGTTGATGTTGTCCGCCGCCGACGTGGTCGTTGGCGTTTGGCAGTTGATGACGGTGCGGTTGATCGTGGTCTGGCCGGCCGAGGCGGCATTGATGGAGTCCGGCGTCGACCCGCCGTCGATCTCCCAGCAAACGTTGGCCACGGCGGGCGCGGGCGTGCTCGCGCTGCCATTCTCCGCCGCTCCGCGGCCCGTCTCGATGACGCTGTCGGTGATGGTCGCCCGCGCGCCGAACCGGATGATTACGCCGCGCGACGCCCCGTGCGTGCCCGTGTCGTAGTTCGACATGATGCAGGTCATGTGGCTGATCGTGGGCATCGTTTGCGGCAACGTGCTCGCCGACCCCGGGTTCGTGTTGGGAATACGGCCCGAGGCGATGTTGTCGCCTTCGACGCAGTTGTTGCCGTTTTGCGGCGCATGGATGACCAAGGCGTTCTTGACCGTTCCCGAATAGCCGTCGGAGAAGTCGATCGAGTCGTCGCGAACGTACAGCGCGACGTAGTTCGTGACGTTCACGGCGCCGCCGAAGAACTCGATGCCGTCGTCGAAGCCGCTGTAGATCTCGAGGTTCTCGACGATGGTGCCGGAGCCGACCGCATTGAACGTGACCCCGTTCAACTCGTCGCCGAGGCCGCTCACGTCGAAACCGGCGTGCTTCACGACGACGTAGCGCAAGACGCCGGAGCTCTCGGCGTTGTTGTTGCCGCCGTAGCGCGACGGCTTGCCCTCACCGAGAACGTGGCATTGACCGGCCGCGCGCTGCGCGTCGTCGCAGTTGTTCGTGAGCCCGTTGCCGTTGATGACGATGCCGGCCCAAAGCTGCGAGTCGTAGGGCCCGGCCGTATGAGCGATGGCGTCTTCGTAGCCCGTGAAAATGATCGGCTCGTTCGCCGTGCCTTCGGCCCGTATCGTCGAGCCGCGGTTGATCAAGATGTTGTCGGCCGCGTTGAAGGCGAGCGTGCTGCCGGCATCGATGATCAGGGTCGGGCCCGTGCCGCCGGCGGGCGCGATACCCGGCGGCTCGACGCCCGCACCGACGTACAAGCTGTCGGCGAATATGTGGACACCCGAGATGCGCGGAATTCTGAGGTTCACCGTGAGCGGATTGGATTCCGAGACGAACGCCGAGTCGTAGGTGCAGTTCGTGCCGTCGTAGCTCCCTTGTCGCGTCGTCCCCGCGACCGCATACGATGCGCACGGATTGGACGCGCCGCCGCCTCCGCCGCCTCCGCCTCCGTTCGAGACGTTGGTGGGGGACAAGTTGATGTCTCCCGACTCGCAAGCGGTCAACAAGAGGGCGGTAAAGCTAAGGGTCAAGAGTCGGGTTGTCTTCGTCATGGCCTCTCCAAGGTCGTTCGCACTTCTCGATAGCGTGTTGCTAGGACGCCAAGGTAGGCGCCCTTTGTTTAAGCAAAATGAATTTCGGGTTGCGGTTTTGTTACAACGGCGTCGACGGGCGGCCGTTGGCAGGCGAGACCGCCTGCGTCTCGCGGCTCGGCGGCACGAGGCGATAGCCGAAGCTGCGGACCGTCTGGATTATGTCGTCGCAGGCGAACGGCTCGAGAAGCTGGCGGAGCCGCCGCACGTGCACGTCGACGGTGCGGCCGCCGGCCGTGATGTTTTTCGGCCACGCGCCGCGCAGCAGCTCGTCGCGGCTGAATACTCGGCCCTGATTCTCGAGCAGGAACGCAAGCAGGCGGAACTCGGCCGGCGACAGCGCGACCTCTTTGCCTTGCACGAGCAGGCGGTGCACGGCTTTGTCGAGGACCAACGCGCCCGCGGTCAGCTGGTCCGGGCGGATCATGGCCAGTGGCCGGCGGAGGCAGGCGTTGATGCGTGCGACGAGCTCGGACGGCTCGAACGGCAGCGCGAGGCAGTCGTCGGCGCCGAGCTCGAGCGCGGCCACGGCGCTCGGCATGTCGCCGTGCTCCGCCCAAACGATGAGGCGGCTGCGGCGCGTCGCTTCGGCCTCGCGCAGCTGCGCCAGGGCTTCGCGGACGGGGCGCCGGCCAAGCCACGGCAGCACGATCACGGCCGGCCGGATTCGGTCTGCGATCTTGATCGCCGCGGCCATCTCGCCGGCTTCCGCCACCTGGCGGCCCGCCTGCGTCAACGCTTGGCGGGCAGCTGCGCGCAGCGTCTGCTCGTCGTGAATCAGCAGTACTGAGCCGTCCATCCGGGGCCCCCGAAATTCCGAGTGCACGGCGGACTACAGCACGTCCTGTTTGCAGAAGTTTTACGCCAACGTTACGGTTTTCTTACAACTGGGCCGCGCCGGGCGGCCCCATAATCGTTGCAACGTACGTGACGAAGGAGAACCGCATGCGGCCCTACGCTTGGATCATCGCGAGTGCCGCTGGCCAGCGCGGCGCCGGCGCAAGAAGCCGCCGACAAGAGCCTGAAGCTCACGATCTACAACTCGAACTTGGCGCTCGTCGAGCACGTCCGGCCTTTGAGCTTGGCCGCCGGCCGGCACCGCATCGAGTTCAAGGGCGTGTCGGCCGAGATCATGTCGCAGACCGTCAGCTTCGCCAGCCCCGGCCTCACCGTCATCGAGCAGAACTTCGACTACGACTTGCTGACGCCCGAGAAGCTCATGGAGAAGGCCGTCGGCCAAACTGTCCGCATCGTGCGCACCAATCCAGGGACCGGACGGGAGACCGAGGAGACGGCCGAGGTGCTGTCGACGGTCGGCGGCGTCGTGCTCAAGATCGGGGACCGCATCGAGGTGCTGCGCGAGGACGGCATTCCGGCGCGTGTCATCTTCGACGAGGTGCCGCCGAACCTGCGCGCGAATCCGACGTTATCGGTGCTCGCGAACGCCGCCGCGCCCGTGAACGGCGACGTCACGCTGGCCTATCTCTCGCGCGGCCTCGCGTGGAGCGCCGACTACGTCGCCGTGTTCGAGGAAGCGCAGGGCAACGTGTCACTGCAGGGCTGGATCACGCTGACGAACAATTCCGGCACGACGTTCGCGAACGCGAGCGCGCAGCTCGTCGCGGGCGACATCAACGTCGTCGGCAGCGAGGCCGAGTGGTGGCAGGTCTATAACGTCCGCCGCAACAACGCGAACGTGCGGCGCGCCGGAGTCGAGGCGTCGGGCCGCGAGCAGCTCGCCGACTACTACGTCTATCCGCTCGCCGAGCAGACGACGATCGCGAACAACCAGACGAAGCAGGTCAGCTTCTTGTCCGCCGAGCGCGTGCGTGCGGACCGCGGCTACGAGCAGACGTTCTACAACTTCTTCTCACAGGAGGAGCCGGTCTCGGCGGAGGTGCGCGTGCGGTTCTCGAACTCGCAGGCGAGCGGTCTCGGCGACCAGCTGCCGAGCGGCGTCGTCCGCGTGTATGCGCGCGACGCGCGCGGCCAGCCGCAATTCGTCGGCGAGGACCGCATCGGCCACACGAGCGCCGGCTCCGACTTGGCTCTCAAGATCGGCGACGCGTTCGACGTGACGATCCAACCGACGCTGCGGCAGACGACGCGCTCGTCGCGGCGCGCAACCGACTACGCGATGTCGTATCTCGTGCGCAATGCGCGCTCGCAGCCCGCCACCGTGACGATCCGCCAGGACAGCCTCTGGCGCTTCAACGAGGTCGTCGCGGAGTCGATCGCGGGCCGGCGCACGGACGCCGACAGCTTCGCGTGGGACGTGCCCGTGCCCGCGAACGGCGAGACCGAGCTCACGTTCACGATCCGGCAAAGCTGGTGAGTGCGAAGGGCGTAGTTTGGCTCGTGCTGGCGGCCGCCTTCGGTTGTGCGGCGCTGCCGGCGCGCGCGCAGGACGAGGTCACGGTCACCTCGCCGCGCGCCGACTCCGTCGCCGTGACGATCTACCGCGACGATCTCGCGCTCGTGACCGAGACGCGGACTGTCGACTTGCCCGCGGGCGCCGTGACGCTCGTCGTCGAGGACGTCGTCGAGACGCTATTGCCGCAATCGGCGATCGTGACGGAGCTCGCGCGCCCTCTCGCGGAGAGCAACTTCGATTTCAACAGGCTCACGCCGCGATCGTTGCTCGAGCATTCAATCGGCCAGACCGTCACGATCACGCGCACGAATCCCGCAACGGGCCGAGTCACGCGGACGGCCGCGACGATCGTGGCCGTCGGCGAAGGCGTAGTGTTCCAAACCGTCGACGGCAACGAAGCCCTTTACTGCTCCGGGCTCCCGGAACGCATCGAGCTCGCGCGGCTCCCGGACGAGCTGCTTGCGAAGCCGCGCCTGTCCGTGAAGCTCGCGGCCGGCGAGCCGGGACCGCGCACGGTCAAGGTCAGCTATCTCGCGCACGGTTTCGCGTGGAGCTCCGACTACGTCGCGCACCTGAACGAGCGCAGCACTGCGATGAGCCTCGCCGGCTGGGCGACGCTGACGAACTCGACGGGCACGGTGTTCGAGCAGGCCGAGGTGCAGCTCGTCGCGGGCGGCTCAACATCCTCGCTGCCGAGGAAGGGCGGCAGCGCTGCCGAGATCGCGCTGATCGACGAAGCCGACCAAGCGATCGCCGACGTCGCGTTGTTGCGCGAGTGCTTCGCGAGCGACGTGCCGGTGCCGCAGCTCGTGGAACGCATGGAGGCACGGACGATCATGTTCGACCGCGCCGGTCCGCAGTCTATGGCGCTCGAGGAGATCACGATCTCGGCCAACCGGATCGCAGAGCGCGAAGAGCTCGGCGACTATCAGCTCTACCGTCTGCCGTGGCGAACCGACTTGAACGCCCGCCAGACGAAACAGGTGCTGTTCCTCGACGAGCCCGAGGTGCAAGTCGAGCGCTTCTACGGCTTTCGCCTCGAGAGCCTCACGCAACCGCCCGCCGCGGACGTCGTCGTTCCGAATCTGACGTTGCGCTTCGAGAACACGGAGGCCTATGGCCTCGGCGAGCCGCTGCCGAGCGGCGTCGTGCGCGTGTTCGAGTCCTATGCCGGGCGCGATGTGCTCGCCGGCGAGGCGGAAGTCGGCGACCGGCCCGTCGGGTTGCCCGTCGAGCTCGTGATAGGCCGCGCGCAGAACGTGCTGCTCGAGATCACGACGGGCTTCGAGAGCGGCGGCCGCAACCGCGCTCGCGTCGTCGTCGAGACAGAGCACCGCATCGTCAACAACAAAGCAGTGCCGATCGACCTCGAGATCCGCCAGCGCGTCGAGGACTACATCACGGACGTCGAGCTCGAGAGCAGCTCGCGGCCGATGCAGCGCAAGTACGGCGATCTCGCGTGGCGTTTCGCGGTCCCGCCCGGCGAGGAGCTGCTGCGCTACGAAATCTCGGCGCTCGACCCCAACCGGCCTCGTCCGCTGCGCTAGTCGGTCGAGCGGCGGCCGAAGCGCAGCCGAAACAGCTCGATGTAGCCGTGCCGCCGCTGCTCGCCGCTCGTGAAGAAGTCGCTGTGCAGCGGCGGCTCCGCGGGGTCGTAGAGCGGCAACATCGTCGCCGTGAAACGCCCGACGTTCTCGGCTTCCTTCTGCCGCGCGCGCCACTCGCTGCCGAGATCGGGCAAGCGCCACCCTTGGCCGATCACGATGATCTCCTCGGGCTCGTCGTTGCGTTCCTCGGGCAGCGGCGCGAGCCGCGCCGCGTTCGGCGGTCGCCGCACGCCGATCGACGGCAGCGTGACGCGCAAGTCATCGCGTTCCACGGCGGGCGTAGGCGCCGGCGCGCGCGCCGCCGGCGGGTCGAGGATGCGCGGCGGGAGCAGTGGATCGACGCTCTGCGCCGCTATCTGCCACGCGAAGGGCCACGCGCAGGCGGCGCCGAGCGCGGCGAGCACGCCGCCGATTCGCCGCTCAAGGGCGCTCATTGCCAAGCCGCTCTTGCCAGCGCAGCGACTCGAACCAGTAGCTCGCCGTCGTCGGCAGCCACGTGTCGGCCTCGCGCGCCGTGATCCAGGCGTTCAAGAACGCGAGAAAGTCGCCGTCGCCTTTGTTGATCGCGAATCCCGCCGGGCTCGCGAGCAGCGGCCGCCCCGTCGGCACGTCGATGACGCCGGGGTTGCCGAGCGCCAAGAACGTCGGCACGGGCTCGTCTTCGACGTAGCCGTGCACTTCACCGGCCAGCAGCGCTGCGCTCGCCGACTCGACGGAGGCGAAGATCTGGACGCGCGCGCGCGGCCACAAGCGCCGCGCGAGCTCCGCGCCGACCGAGCCTTCGACGGCCGCGATCGTGAAGGCTTCGCTGTCGAGCGCCGTGACATCCGTGACGCTCGCCGTGCGCTCGACATGCGTCGCGAGGCCGACGCCGCTCTCGGCATAGGGCGCGCTGAAGTTCACGTGCAGGGCGCGCTCAGGCGTGATCGTCAGGCCCGCGGCGATGAGGTCGATCTCGCCGGACTCGAGCGCGGGGACGAGGCGGTCGAGGTCGTAAGGGAAGATCTGCGCTTCCACGCCCATGTCGGCCGCGAGCTGGTGCGCGACGTCGACCTCGAAGCCGACGAGCTTCCCGTCGGCGCCGCGCGTGGCCCAGGGCGCGTACAGCGTCACGCCGATGCGCAGCTTGCCGGTGTTCAGCACGTCTTGCAGATCGCGGGCCGCGGCTTCGCCGCAGAAGGCCAACGCCGCCAATGCTAATGTCGCGATACGCGTCATGCTCGTCGTTCCAGATACCGCCACTTGAGACCGTGCCAGCCCGGCGTTGGTTCGTCCCGGCTAGAATGGTAGCCGAAGGAACCCTGCGAAACCGACGACCGTGACGACCCCGCCGATCGATCCGATACCGCCCGCCGCCGCGGCTTCGCCGAAGCCGACATTCGCCGAGCGCCCGAAACCGACGCGCGCGCAGCGCATCGCCGCGGTCGCGTTCCTGGGCGCCTTCGGCTTGACGATGCTGACGGTCGTCCTGACGGGCTTGTCCGTGCGCAGCCCGAGCGCGCGGCGCGCGCCCGAGAACCCGGCCGTCACGCTCACGGTCGGCGAGCCGCGCACGATCAACCTCGTGTTCGGGTCGCGCGCGGTCGTCGAGGACGTCGAGCTCACGGTCGATCTGCCGCCGGGCATCGAGCTCGCGACGCATGCCGGCGAGCGCCGCGTCGTCTGGCGAACCCGGCTCGCCGACGGCGACAACGCGGTGCCGCTGACGCTGGTCGCGCGCAGCGGCCCGGGCGGTCAGCTCGCGGCGCTCCTCAGGCAGGGCGGCGACCGGAAGACTTTCGTCGTCGACGTCACGGTCGCCGCGCCGTAGCTTTCCCTCCGGCGGCCGCCTGTGACGGGCGTCCTGTTCGGCCTCGCGTGGCGCGCCTAGAGTGGCGCAAGACCCGCTCGAGGGAACGCCGTGCGCAATTCTAAATCATTGATGCTGCTGGCATTTGCCGCCTATCTCGGCGGCGGCGAGGCGGCAGCCCAGACGGCCGCCGAGCTTCTGGCCGAGGGCAACCAACTGGTCCGCTCGGGCGTCTACCGCACGGCGTTGCTGCGCTACCGCGAAGCGGCGGCGGCAGGCCTCGATACGCCGCTCTTGCACTACAACCTCGGCGTCGTCCACTACGAGCTCGGCGACTTCGCCGAGTCGGCGGATGAGTTCGCGCGCGCCGCCGCCCTGCCGGCGCTCGGCGCGCTCGCGAGCTACAACCGTGGCCTCGCGCTGCGTGCCGCCGGCGATTCGGCGGCGGCGAGCGACGCGTTTCGCACGGCTGCGGAGAGCGCAGACGATCGCGACCTGCGCCGCCTCGCGGCGGCCGCGGCCGACGAGGGCGTCGCCGCGGGCCCCGCGCCGTCCACCGGCGCGCGGCGCGTCGCGCTCGTCGCCGAGCCCGACACCCGCATCGGCGAGCTCGAGCTCGCAGCCGCCGCGCGCTTGGGGCAAGACGACAACGTTTACCGTACGCCGGCCGAGCCTTACACCGACCTCTCCGATCCGACGCAGCCGCTCGTGACGCCCGTCGCGCACGCCGCGAGCTTCATGCCGGCGGAGCTGCATGCGGCGTACGTGCTCGAGAACGAGGCCGGCGATACCGAGTTCCTGTTCCGCTACGACATGAACGGTGCCTTCTACGACGCCGAGTTCTCGAACGCGACGGAAGTCGACCAGCGCGTGTCGATGGGCGCCGACATCGTGCTCGGTGAAGCCGACCGCCGCCGGCGCGCCGTCGAAACGGCGTTCTTCGTCAGCACCCATCGCGAAATAAATTTCGATCCCGACGACGGCTTGGCACGCGACATCGAGGTCGACGTCAACGGCGAGATCGTCACCGAGGACATCAGCGACCGGTTCGCATACAAGGCCGCGGGAGTGCAGGGCCATTTCACGCACACGCTGGGACGCGTCACGTGGGGATTCGACCTCATGTTCGAGCGCGACGAGTACGAGCGCACCGAGCTCGTCGCGAACTTCGACCACGACTACGTCTATACGGGCGTCGACGTCCATTACGACTTCAGCGATGTCATGGCGCTGAATTTCGGCCTGCGTCAGTACCGGACGGTGTACGACGAGCGGCCCGCGCGCGACCTGACCGGCGCATTGCTCGACACGAACCCGGCGCAGGAATACGACCACAGCGGTGTGCAGCTCGGGCTTCATCGGCAGATCGGGCGCGCCGTCGAGCTCGAGGCCGATTACTTGAGGCTCGACCGCGCCGACTCGTTCGCCGGCTATTACGACTACACGCAGGACGTGCTGCGCGTGCGCTTCGGCTTCAAGCCGATGGCGCGCCTCGACGTTTCGCTGGCGGCCATCGCGCGCAGCTACGATTATCCGCGCGCGTTCGCGTTCCACGTCGCGGCCGGCGGCGCTCGCGAGCTCGAGGAAGTCGGGATCGTGCTCGAAGCCGAGTACCGCATCACTCCGCGTCTCGCCCTTTCGGCCGAGCTCGATGCGCTCGACGTGACCTCGACGGATGCTCGGGCTGCGTACCTACGGACCCAGGCGATGCTGGGCGTCGAGTGGCGTAAGTAGCCTAGTCGGACTTCGCGACGGCGATCGGGCTGCGGGCCTGCGGATCGACGCTCGCGTCTTGGCCGCTCACGGCGCGCGTCCACAGGCGCGCATCGGACCGGCACTCCGTGTCCGCTTCAGCGCAGGCAATCCACCACAGCTGCGAATTCGGCGCACGCGTCAGCGAGAAGCCGTCTCGATAGGTGTAGGTCCGAACGTTGGAGGCGTCGCCGGCCGTATAACGGCGGCCGAGGCGTTGATCGCCCGCCTGCACGAGTATGTCGCCGCGCTGCTCCGAGTCGCTGCACATCCAACGGCCGCGATCCTTACCGGTGCCCTGAGCGCAGCCGAAGACGACGAGCGGCTCCGTGCACGCGTTGATCAAGCCGACGTCGACCGTCTCGCCGTAGTTGTAGACGGCATCCTCGCGCACGCAGCGATTCAGCGGACCCGCGGCGGCCGTAGCCGGAGCTTGGGCCGCTCGCGGCGGCGCGAACTCGATTCGCTCGGTCAAGGCCTGCGGCTCGCGTTCCGCGTCCGCGGGATACCGCCGGCGCGCGACGGCGGCCAGAGCCGCCGAGTCGAACACGTTCCGAGGCTCGGCTGACACGACGCGCGGGCTCTCGACCGTGCCCTGCGGAGTCACGGTGAACTCGACCTCGACCGAGCCGCGCAGTCCGCGCGCTCGCGCGGCTTCCGGATACTCCGGCACACCGGAGATCAGCGGCTCGAGGGCGCCGTCGCCGGCCGCTGCGGCCGGCGCGCCGGACGCGGGCGGCGCCGTGCGCGCGGGCGCGGCAGGAGTGGGGTTCGGGCCGCTATCGCGGCAGACCTGGCAGCTCTGCACGAGGATCCGCGGATTCGTCGTGCGCGCGAGCCAGTCCTCGCGGTCCTCGCCGTCGACGACGACGGAGACGAACGGTTGGCCGTCGACGAAGTAATCGACGCGCGCGCACATCTGCTGATCGGTTTTGATCTCGAGGAACGTGCCGCGTGCGACGACCTCTGCGGTACACGTATCGACTACGCTCGTGCAGTCACACCGGTACTGCGCATGCGCAGTGCCGAAGCCGGCGAGGAGCAGCGATGTGGCGACAATGTTCGACAGGCGCATGGCATCTCTCCGCAGTCTTCTTCCTGAGACTTCAAGAACGAGTTTAGCCCAATGCGGCGTGCGCCGCGGTAGCGGCGCGAAGCGTTATGTCGTATGGGGCGCCAGTCCCCGTCGCCCCGCCGCGCACCGGGCGGCGCCCGAGGTCTTACAAGACGAAGCGGATGCGCGTGAAGGACGTCTGCTCGATGGCGCGGCCCATGAACATGCGCGGCTCGAACTGCCACTTCGAGATCGCCTCCGTCGCCTCGCGGCGGAAGATCGTCTCGTGCGACGCGTCGGTCACGACGATGTTGCGCGTCTTGCCGTCGGTGCCGACCGTGAACTCGATGTCGACCCAGCCTTCGAGGTTCCGCTCGCTGGCGCGCGGCGGATAGGCCGGCGCGACGTAGGTCGCGAGCTTCAGCGCGGAAGCCGGGACTGGTTTGGCCGACTCCATCGCGATGAGCTGCTCGGTCAGCGCGGAGCGCGCCTTGCGGACGCCTTCGTCAGCCGCGCCGAGCAGCGCCTCGGCTTCATCGATCCAGATGCCGGCGGCCTCGGGGTCGAGGGCCTCGATCGATTGCGCGGCGCGCGAAAGGAACTCGAGCGACAGCGTCGTGCGTGCGCCCTTGGTGAGATCGTGATCGACGTTCAAGCGGTTCAGAACGCCGACGTAGTGCTTGGCGCTTTGCTCCGTCGGCGTCAACAGCCGGCCTTCGGCCAGCGCCTTGTCGAACGCTGCGCTCGCCTCGACGACGGGATCGACCTGCGGTTTCGGGGGCGTGGGCGCCGGTGTCTCGACGCGCGCGACGCGGGGGACTTCGGGGTCCGGCATCGCGGCGCCGAGTGGGGTTAATGCCAGCGGCTCCCGGGAAGATCTTCTGCGCCAGCGCCTTTGCGCCCTCGTGGGCGGGCAGGGTAGCGCGAATGCGCTCGACGGCCGCGCGTGCGTCGTCGAAACGTCCTTGGTCGAGCGCCGTCTCACCGCGCTCGACGAGGTCGTCCGCGACCTTCGTGAGGCCTTCGCGGGCCGCCGCGTTATCCGGTTCTGCCTTCAGGACGCGGGAGAACAGCGTCCACGCGCTGTACTCGTCGGGCTCGATCAGCATGCCGGCGTCGTAGGCGAGCTGCGCCATGCGCAGCGGGTTGTCGAGCGCTTCGGGCGCGGCGGCGGCATCGTCGGCAACTGCCTCGGCCTCGGCCGTCAGTACCGGCGACGTCGCCGCCGAAGGAGCGATAGCAAGCGCGAGGGTAGGCTCCGGCTCCGTCACCGCCGCCTTTCCAGGGCTGAGTGATGATGAGCCAGGCTGTGCCGACGGCGGCGATCGCGCCGCCGGCAATCCACAGCAGCAGGTCCGCCTGATTCGACTTCGGTCTTGTTGCCGTCATGAGCTTGCCCAAAGACGTTTGAGTCCCTTCAGTTTGGCGAGCACGCCATCCACGACGCCGGATTCGCCGGTGCTGGCGTCGACCTCATGGCGTCTGACGAGCTCGGGGTTCTTGAGCAGCAGGCGGTGATGCTGCAACGCCGCCTGCAGGCTGATCGCGGTCCGGCCCGCCGAAAGCGGCTTGCGCAGAAAGCGAAAGATCTGCCCGTGATTGATGAGCCAGACCATGTCGAGGACGTCGCGGTGCTGCGAGACGGCGATCGTCACGAGCTGCGGCAGGTGCTCCTTGAGCCGCGCCGTCATCGCTTGAATCGTGGCCTTGTCCTCGGAGACGTCGGTGACGAGCACCCCGGGCCGCTGCTCCGTCAGGTACTTCACGACCTGGACGATGTTGCCGGCCGTGTAGACGGGCAGCCGGCCGCGGACGGCCTTCTGCACGACGTCGATGACCTCGTGGTCCATGGAGAACACGACGATCCCCAATCCGGTGGCGAGCTTCGGTTTCGCGCCGACAGCGTGCGCCTGGGCGAACTTCGGCTGCTCGAGGATGGCCGTGCTCGATGTCCCGGCAGGCGGCGAGCCTCCGATGACCTCGGTCACGGTATCGCTCTGGAGGATGATCTCGATCGTGTCGCCGGACGTATCCCCGCCCGTCAACGGCGCCGGGGCCGGCGGTACCGGCGTCTCGCGCGCCAGCTTGGCCGCGAGCTCGATCGTCTCGCGCAGCTGCTGCGGGGCGCAGGGCTTCGTGAGGAAGCGGAAGACTTCGCTGTCGTTGATCGACCCTTCCACGGCGTCGAGATCGGCGTAACCCGTCAAGAGAATGCGCACCGTGCGCGGCGACATCGCGCGCACCCTCGACAACACCTCGACGCCCGTCATCTTCGGCATGCGGTGGTCCGCCACGATGACGTCGATGTCCTTGTCGCGGACGATGTCGAGGGCTTCGGCGCCGTGAGACGCGAGGAATAGATCGAACTGGCGGCGGAACATGATCCGCATCGAGTTCAGCACACGCTGCTCGTCGTCGACGAACAGCAGGCGGGGGCGGTGAGCCTCTTGTACGACGTGGGCCTGCATGCGTTAGACCGCTTCCCTTAGTTCCGGCAGGTCGAGCTCCTCGGCGAACGTCTGGTCCGCCGGCGTCGGCCGCTTGATCGGTAGGATGACCGTGAAAGCCGAGCCTTTGCCGACGATGGACTCGACGTGTAGCTCGCCGTAATGGCTGCGAATGATCTCGTCGACGATCGACAGACCGAGGCCTGTGCCCGTTCCGACTTCCTTCGTCGTGAAGAACGGGTCGCGAATCTTGCCCAGGTTCTCCTCGGGAATGCCGCAGCCTGTGTCGGCGATGCGGATTGCGACGTGCTCGGGGTCGTACAGCTTCGTCTCGATGACGATCTCGCCTTGCGTCTCGATGGCCTGGGCCGCGTTCGTGATGATGTTGAGGAACACCTGGTTGACCTGCGACGGCGAGCACTCGATCTCGGGAAGCTCCCCGTAGAACTTGTTGATCGTGGCTTTGTGCTTGACGATGTTCTTCGCGATGACGAGCGTCTTGTCGAGACCTGCGTTGACGTCGAAGCTCGCGATTGGCGCGCGATCGAGCCGGCTGAAGTCCTTCAGGCTCTGCGCCATCTCCGTCAGCTCGCCGAGTCCCGCGATGCTGTCGCGCGTGAGGTCTTGAATTTCCTCGATCGCGGCATCGAGCTCGTGGTCGCGCAGTATGACCTTCACGTCGCGCAGGGCGCCGACGAACCTCGCCTGGTACTCGGCGCGATCCGCGAAGTCCTCCGACTTGATCGAGAAGGCGTTGACGCAGGCCGTGATGAAATCGCGCAACGGCTCGAGCCGTTCGCGGATGAGCTCGGCATTGTTGGCGAGATACAGGAGCGGCGTGTTGATCTCGTGGCTGATGCCGGCAACGAGCTGGCCGAGCGACGACATCTTCTCCGCCTGCACGAGCTGCACTTGCGATTCTTTGAGGTCCGCGAGCGTGCCGCTCAACTCCTCAGTACGGGACGTGACGCGCTGCTCGAGCGATTCGTTGAGCCCGGCTAGGTCGGCGTTGGCGGCGTTGATCTGGCGATAGCTGCCGTGCAGGCGCAGCGCGATGAAACCGACGGCGAGCAACAACACGACCGCATAGACCGCGAGCATCAGCCGTGCCTGCTCGATGCGCGTCGCGGCGATCGTGTACATGTCCTGAGCCGCGGTGGCCGAGCGCCGCTGCGTGGTCTCCGACGGGAGATCTGACGAGTTGCTTCAGCTTGCTATCGATGAGCGGCTTGTTCTTCAAGATCGTGCTGACGGAAGCGAGCAGCACGCCGAACTGGGGGGACATCGAATCGAGGCGTTGATCGCGGCCGAGCGTCGCGAGCAGGCGATCGAGCGCGCCGGCGCGAACCGAAGCCTCCTTGCCCGCGAAGTCGAGCGTGCCCACGACGAGTTGAAACGTGTCGGCAGCCTGGCGGTCGAGCTTCGTGTCGCGGAGCTCCTGAATGACGGTGGCACCTTCCTCGCGCAAGAACGACACCGCGGCGGCGTAGGCCGTCTGATCGGCGATCAGCTCTTCGGCGAGGCTCGTCGCTTGGGCGACGGCGCCCAGGAAGGTCTCGTGGCTGTTGCTCAGGCGCGCTTCTTGGCTCGCGCTGCCCTGCATCGTGAAGAGCGACGCGGGCAGTTGCTGCGGCTGCGTGGCGACGCGCTCGAGCAGCGCGCGCGCGCCTTCGCCGGGGGGCGCCTGCTCGGCCCACGCCGCCTCGAGCGTGTCGACGAGCGCGCGAAAGTCGCCGTTCAAGCGTTCGAGATCTCCGGCGATCGTGTATTGCGCCACGTGAGTCTCGACGGGAAGCGAGCGCGATTCGAGGGCGAGAGAGATCAGCAGCGCCAGCGCGGCGAGCGCTAAAACGAGTGCGATGACTGCACGTTTCATGGCTGACCGATTTACGTAATCGAGTGCTCGAACGGTAGGCAAAACCGCGAACCGTTGCAGTGATAGGCTTCACAAGCCTCGCGCTCGTCGCGACTCGGCGACGACGGCGTTATGTCGAATTTGACGCGCCGCGCTATCATGGCGCCCCTCATGGACGCCACCTTGCACTCCACCGAACCCCTTCAGATCGACACCGACGGCGACGGCGATGGCGCCGAAGCGGCGGTGGCCGCTCGCGCCGCGGCTGCGACGGAGCCGTCGGGCCGCTGGAAGAAGCTCCAGGCCGAGCTTCGCGGGCTTGCCGGCAAGGCGATCGGCGACTACCGGATGATCGAGGACGGTGACCGCGTCATGGTCTGCGTGTCCGGCGGCAAGGACTCCTACACGCTGCTCGACTTGCTGCTCTCGTTGCAGCGCAAGGCGCCCGTGAGCTTCGAGCTCGTCGCCGTCAACCTCGACCAGAAGCAGCCCGGTTTCCCCGCGCACGTTTTGCCCACGTATCTGACGCAGCTCGGCGTGCCGCACCGCATCGTGACCGAGGACACCTATTCGATCGTCACGCGCGTCATCGCGCCCGGCAAGACGATGTGCGGGCTCTGCTCGCGGCTGCGCCGCGGGATCCTCTATCGCATCGCCGACGAGCTCGGCGCCACGAAGATCGCGTTGGGTCACCATCGCGACGACATCGTCGAGACGCTGTTCCTGAACATGTTCTTCGGCGCGCGGTTGAAGGCGATGCCGCCGAAGTTGAAGAGCGACGATGGCAAGCATGTCGTGATCCGGCCGCTCGCCTACTGCGCGGAGCCCGACATCGCGCGCTACGCGCGCGGCCGAGAATTTCCGATCATTCCGTGCAATCTCTGCGGCTCGCAGGAGAACATGAAGCGGCGCGAGATCAAGGCGATGCTCTCGAGCTGGGAGCAAGAGGACCCGGGCCGGACCGACCGCCTTTTCCGCAGCTTGCAGAACGTGACGCCGTCGCATCTCGCCGATCGCGGTCTGTTCGACTTCGAGAGCCTGACCGGCGCCGACGACTAGCTCGCGAACGCGGGTCTCGGCTCCTCGTCGGTCCCCGGCAGCGCCGTATGTTGCAATGCCTCGAGCACCTCGCGGGCGCTGCCGAAGCGCTGCCCCGGATCCTTGGCAAGCAGCTTGTTCAGCAGCGGCTGGCACGCGGCGAGATCGGCCGGCAGCGTAGGCACGGCGGCGCTGCGGTGTTGCTCGAAGATCTCCTCGGCCGTCGCGCCGACGAACGGTTTCTCGCCCTTCAGCATCTGATACAGGATCACGCCGAGCGAGTAGAGGTCTCCGCGCTCGTCGACGGCGGCGCCGGCGCCTTGCTCGGGGCTCATGTAGTACGGCGTGCCGGCGATCTCGATGTCCGTTAGCTCCGGCCCGGCTTTCGGCGTGCTCGTCGACTGCGAGATCCCGAAGTCGATCAGCGCGACGCTGTCGTCCTCGCGGAGCATGATGTTGCCGGGCTTCAAGTCGCGGTGAATTACGCCGGCCGTATGGATGATCGACAGCCCGCGCGCGATCTCACGCGCGTAGTGCAGGGCTTCGCTCGGCGCCAGCGTGCCGTCGAGCTGCGTGCCGAGATGTCCGAGCGGAAAATACTCCATCGCGATGTAGCAGTACTGGCTCGTGACGCGGAAGTCGTAGATCTCCGCGACCGCAGAGTCGGCGATGTCGTAGAGCAGCTTGAACTCCGTGACGAGACGCTCGAAGCTTGCGTCGCGCGCGAGCGAGCCGCGGCCGCGATGCAGCACCTTGAGGACGACCTCTTTGCCGCGCTCCGCGCTGAACGCCACGTGCACGGACATGCTGTCGCGCGTCGCGAGGCAGCGGCGCATGTCGTAGCCGAACAGGCGGACGACGCCGGTCACGGTGCCGCCGCGAGCGCCGAGCAGCCCTTTGCGGTGCAACATCGCGCGCTGCACGGCGCTCAGGACTTGCTCGCGGCCGAGCAGGGTCTTCGGGATGTAGTCGAACGCGCCGGACTTGATGGCCTGGACGGCCGTGTACTCGCTGCCTTTAGTCGTCAGCAGGATGACCGCGGGATTACCGGGATCCGCGGCGACGGCTCGCACGGCCTGGAGCGTGGCGTTCTCGGCCGTACCGTCCTTCGAGAAGTCACAGCCGACGAGGAGCACGTCGAAGCTCTTGAGCCGGTCGGCGTCGTCGAGGGCGTCGGTCAGCGTGCCGCTCGTCGACTGGACGGCGGCGCCTTGCCAGCCTTTGACGACGTAACGCAGCAGGGCGGAGCGGACCTTGCTATCGGGCTCCAGGATCAGGATGCGCGGGGCGTTGTCGGGGGACGGTTCCACAGCCCCGGAACCGTACCAATTGCGCGACGGCTACGCGGTGACCGCTATCACAGCGGCGCCGTGAATACGTCGTTGACCTGGGTGGTACAGCGGACCCGCTGGCGCATCTCGCGCTTTGCCCGCCGGCCCCGATGTTTTGGGCTCGCACGTAGACGGGGCGCGGGCCGAGAGTGCCTTCGAAGCTGGGCATCGAGGCTGCTACGGGTCTGCCATAGCACGGGGCATCTTGTGGCCGATGGCCCGCTTGCGTGCGGGGCCGCCGGCCAAATCACGAGACGCTCCATCGAGTCCGCTGCTCCAGGGCGGTGGCGTATTCACGGCGCGGGGCTGTTGGCGAGGTCGGGCGACTTGAAAGCAGAAATCTACTAGAGACCTAGTTGACAAACGTTGCGCCTTGGATGCTAACTACTACGGAACTAGTAGAGGGCTCACGATGGAGATCAAGCTGACCGATCGCGAGGCCGAGCTGATGGAAATCCTGTGGCAGCAGGGCCCGTCGACGGTCGCGGAGGCGCGCGAGGGATTCGATGATGACCTCGCGTATACCACCGTCCTCACGATGCTGCGCACGCTCGAGGCCAAGGGCTACGTGCGTCATAGCGCCGAGGGCAAAGCGCATCGCTACGAGACCGTCGTCGCGCGCGACGTCGCACAGCGCAGCGCGCTCCGGTCCCTGGCGCGCAAGCTCTTCAAAGGATCAACGGAGCTTCTTGTCACTCACCTTGTCGCCGACGAAAAGCTCACCGACGCTGAGATCAAACGGCTGAAGAGCTTGCTCGACGAGCGCGCGGAAGTGGGCAAACGGCGATGAGCGCCGCGATGTTGTACGCGGTGGTCATCGGCGCGTTACTCGGCGCCGTCGCGCTCGTTACCGAGCGGATCTTTGCGCAACTCGGTTGGCCGCGCCGCGGCGTCTGGGTCCTCTCGCTGACTGCGTCGCTCGCGCTGCCCGCCTACGCGCTGCTCACCTATGATGCCTCGCAACCTGGCCTCGAGGCGGGGCTGTCCGCGCCGCTCGCCTCAGCCGAAGTTGCGGCGGAGACGGACGCAGATGGACGCCCTTCCAGCGAGGCGTTCTCGGCCGATTGGAGCGGTGAGCTCGCCGCCTGGGCAGAGCAGCTCGACCTCGCAGGGTGGCGAAACGCCCGCTCGAGCGCCTGGCCCGCATGGCGCGAGCTCGACAAACCGCTTGCGCTCCTATGGGTCGCGAGCACGGCCGCGATGCTATTCGTTTGTGGCATAGCCTGGCTCGGCTTGCGCCGAGCGGCTCGCCGCTGGCCGACGGTCGAGGTCGACGGCGCTCGCGTGCTCGTTTCCGAGCAGCTCGGCCCCGCGGTTTTCGGCCTGGTTTGGCCACGCGTCGTCGTGCCGCGCTGGTTGCTCGAGGCGCCCGGAGAGATGCGAGCTCTCGCCCTGCGCCACGAACGCGAGCACGTTGCCGCGTGCGATCATGTGCTGCTTGCCGTTGCACTGCTGCTGATGGCGCTCGCGCCCTGGAATCCGGCGCTTTGGTGGCAACTTCGGCGCCTGCGCTTCGCGATCGAGATAGACTGCGACGCGCGCGTCACGCGCGGTGGCACCGATCCGCTCGCGTACGCGAACGTGCTGCTCGCGGTCGGGCGGCGGCACGCAGCGACTCCCTTCGCGACTATTGCATTGACGGAGCCCAAGTCGCAGCTCGAAAGGCGGATTCGAGTGCTGATGCGGTCAGTGCCGAAGATTCGTCCTCTCGCGATCGCACTCTCGTCTTCGCTCGCGGCAGCTTTACTCGTCGCCGCTTGCGTGATTGCGCCACCTGACAACTCCGCGACGGAAGCGCGCGGAGCGCGCCCCGCGTCCGTCGCCTTGCAGCGCCAGGCCTTCACAGGCTTGCAGCTCGGTGGCGAGCGCATCGTGTTTCTGGTCGACGTGTCCGCTGGGATGATCGGCCGCTCGGCCACGGAGCTCGATCGGTGGCGGGATCTGCCCGCGGCCGAACAACGCGCCGCGCCGAAATGGCGCGCAGCTCGTCACGATATTCGAGCGCCTGGCGGAGCAGGTTCCTGTCGGTGCACGTCTCCAAGTCATCGCGTTCGATGACACGGCGCGTTCGTTGATCGCCGGCACGGACGGCGCCTGGGTCAGTGCGACGGACGACGTCGTGGACCGCGTCGTCGGGATTCTGCGAGACGAAATCGTGCCCGTAGGCTCGAGCGATCTCGCCGCCGCGTTCGCCGCGGCCCGCGCGTTGGAACCTGCTCCGGACAACGTCTTCCTGTTGACCGATGGGTTGCCGACCGCTGCTGCAACCGCAGACGATCCGAGAGAGCGCATCCGGCTCTTCAACGAGACTGTAGCCCTCGCACCTGCGGACGCGCCCGTGAACGTGATCCTGTTGCCGAAGGAAGACGAACCCGTCGCCGCGCCCGCATTCTGGACGCTCGCGTTCAGGACCGACGGCGTGGTGTTTGCGCCCGCGCAGGACGACGGTGCCGGCGGAGCGCTCGGCATTCCGGCGGGTAGCGACCACCTCATTTTCGTGGTCGATACGTCGGGCAGCATGAAGTACTACGGCTGGGGGGCCGTGCAGCGGCACGTGGCTGAGACGCTCGCCGCGCATCCGAACGCGCTCGGAGTTCAGTTCGTCACCGACGAAGGCGCGTACCTCCTCGAGTCGTATCGCGACGCGTGGATTCCGAATACCGCCGAGGCGAGGAGCGCCGTGCTCGAGGCGCTGGTGGACTGGAACAGCTTCTCGAACTCGGATTCGCGCGAAGGAATCGTCGCGGCAATCGAAGCGCTCTATGCCCCGGACAAGCGCATCGCGGTGTACGTTTATGGCGACGACCAGAGCGTCTCGCCCGATGTCGCGCTGCGCGCGCCGGTCGACATGCTCGAGGCAATCGAGCGAGTGAACCGTGTCGCCACGACCGGCGCGCGCAAAGTTCGCATCAACGCCGTTGCGCTGCCAGTCATCTTCGAGATGACCGGAGGCGAGCTGCTGTCGGCAGCCGGTTACTCCGCGTTGATGCGCGAGCTCGCGCAGCGGAACGGCGGCAGCTTCATCGCGCTCGCATCGTTCTGAGTACTCCGTCGGGTGCCGCTGGTCAGCGTGCAACCGCGGCTTCGGCACGCTCGCGGACGGCGCCCACGACTTTCGGGAGGTCGCGCTTCAGGGTCGCGCGGACCATGAAGCGCGGGATCGGCATGCCGGGGTCGAGCGCGAGCTCGTAGACGAGCAGGATGCGGCCGTTGTCCTGCGGCAGAAGCCACCACGTGCCCTGCATGTGCGCGATCGGCCCGCTGACGCGGTTGACGTCGATGCGCGAGTACGGCGTGTAATCGAGACGGAACACGTGCTCGAACGTCGGCAGAAAGAAGATCGGCTTGACGGTTTGCACGAACAGATCCGCGCGGCCGCCGTCGAGCTCCTCGATCTTCTTGCAGCTCACGACGTTCGGCACGTACTCGGGCGAGATCTCGCAGGCCGTGAGCACGTCCCAGATCGCCGCCGGCGCCGCGTCGACCTCGGTCGCGAGCTTCACGTTGACCGTCAACGGCCGGTCGCTGCGCTCGGCGTTGACGTGGACCTCGCGCGCCGCGATCGCGTCGCGGTCGATCCAGTCGAGATTGGGCTCCGCGCCTACGCCGAACGTGCAGCAGAGGAGCGCGAGCGGCGCCGTTCTCATCGCAACGGCGAAATCAGTCCGCGGCTACCGGGTTGCGCAGCGTGCCGATGCCGCCGATCTCGACCTCGACCGTGTCGCCGGGCTTCATCCAGACCGGCGGCTTGCGGCCCGCGCCGACGCCGCCGGGGGTGCCCGTCACGATGACGTCGCCGGGCTCGAGCTGCGCGAAGGTCGAGCAATACTCGATGAGCTGCGGCACGTCGAAGCAGAGCTCGCTGACGCTCTCATGCTGCATCACCGTGCCGTTCAAGCGCGTCGTCAGCGTCAGCTTGCGCGGATCGGGGATCTCGTCCGCGGTGACGAGCCACGGGCCGAACGCGCCGCTCGCGTGGAAGTTCTTGCCCGGTGTGAACTGCGCCGAGTGCCGCTGATAGTCGCGCACGCTGCCGTCGTTGAAGCAGCTGTAGCCTGCGACGTAATCGAGCGCTCGCTCGCGGCTCACGCGGCGCGCGCGCTTGCCGATGACGACGGCGAGCTCGCCTTCGTAGTCGAGCTGCTCGGACTCGCGCGGCCGCAGCAGCGGTTGCCCGTGGCCGACGATGCTGTCGCCGAAGCGGACGAACAGCACCGGCCGCTCGGGGCGCTCGCGGCCCATTTCTTTGATGTGCGGCATGTAGTTGATGCCGACGCAGATCAGCTTGGCGGCGCGCTCGGGAATCACGGGGGCGAAGGTGACGTCGCCGAAGCCGAAGTCGGGCGCGGCGCTCAGCATGCGCTCGAGCTGCGGCAGCGCACCGGCCGCGAGCGCTTCGCGCAGCCCGCTCGCCTTGCCGGTGAGGCGCGCCGCCGCGTCAACGACGCCGTCGCCGGCGACGATACCGAAGCCGGCGCGGCCTTTTCTCTCGAAGCTCACGAGTCGCATCGTTTCTCCTAATCCGTTACGCGCCGCGCGCGGCGGCCTCGGCGCGCAGCTGCTCGACGGCCGCGGCGAGCGGCAAGCTCGTCTGGTTCTGCGCACCCAGGCGGCGCAGCGCCACGGTCCGCTCGGCGACCTCGCGCTTGCCGGCTGCGAGGATCACGGGGATTTTCGCGAGGCTGTGCTCGCGCACCTTGTAATTGATCTTCTCGTTGCGCAGGTCGGCCTCGGCGCGCAAACCCGCGCGGCCGAGCTCGGCGACGACCTCCTGCGCATACGCGTCGGCGTCCGAGGTGATCGTCGTGACGACGATTTGTTGCGGCGCGAGCCAGAACGGCAGCGCGCCCGCGTAATGCTCGAGCAGGATGCCGATGAAGCGCTCGAGCGAGCCGAAGATCGCGCGGTGCAGCATGACCGGCGTGTGCTTGTTGCCGTCCTCGCCGATGTACGTGGCGCCGAGGCGGCCCGGCATGTTCAAGTCGACCTGCAGCGTGCCGCACTGCCAATCGCGGCCGATGGCGTCGCGCAGCACGAACTCGATCTTCGGCCCGTAGAACGCGCCTTCGCCCTTGTTCAACGTATACGGCAATCCGAGCGTGTCCATCGCGTTCTTCAGCGCGGCTTCGGCGCGGTCCCAGACGTCGTCGGCACCGACGCGCTTCGCGGGCCGGTCCGCGAACTTCATCAGGACGTTGTCGAAGCCGAAGCCGCGGTAGATGTCGAGCAGCAGCTGGCACACCTTGCCGGCTTCCTCGGTGACCTGCGCTTCCGTGCAGAACACGTGCGCGTCGTCTTGCGTGAACGCCCTCACGCGCATGAGTCCGTGCAACGCGCCCGACGGTTCGTAGCGGTGCACCTTGCCGAACTCCGCGATACGGAAGGGCAGATCGCGATAACTGCGCAGATCGCTCTTGAACACCTGGATATGGCCGGGGCAGTTCATCGGTTTGACGACGAACGTCTGCTTCTCCGCCGTGTCGCTCGTGAACATGCTCTCGCGGAACGTCGCCCAGTGTCCCGAGGCCTCCCACAGCGAGCGCGACATGAGCTCCGGAGTGTTGACCTCGCGGTAACCGGCCGCCCCCTGCTTCGCGCGCATGAAGTCGACGAGCGTGCGGAACAGCTGCCAGCCCTTCGTGTGCCAGAACACGGCGCCGACGGCTTCGTCCTGGAAGTGAAAGAGGTCCATTTGCTTGCCGAGCTTGCGATGGTCGCGGCGCTCGGCTTCCTCGAGGCGATCGAGATAGGCTTTCAGCTCCTTTGCATCGGCCCACGCCGTGCCGTAGATGCGTTGCAGCATCTCGTTCCGCGAATCGCCGCGCCAATAGGCGCCGGCAAGCTTCATGAGCTTGAAGCCCGAGCCGAGCCGCCCCGTCGACGGCAAGTGCGGGCCGCGGCACAGATCGATGAACGCGCCTTGGCGGTACAGGGAGATCGGCTCGCCGGCAGGGATAGCGCCGATGATCTCGGCTTTGTAGCGCTCGCCCTGTTTCAGGAAGAACTCGACGGCCGCGTCGCGATCCCAGACCTCGCGCACGATCTTCTCGTCGCGCGCCACGATCTCGTGCATGCGCTTCTCGATGCGCTCGAGATCCTCGGGCGTGAACGGTTCGCTGCGCGCGAAATCGTAGTAGAAGCCGTTCTCGATCGCGGGGCCGATCGTCACCTGCGTTTCCGGATAGAGCTCCTTGACGGCCTCCGCCATGACGTGCGCCGCGTCGTGGCGCAAGAGCTCGAGCCCGTCGGCCGACGTGCGCGTCACGATCTCGACGCGCGCGTCGTGCTCGATCGGCAACGTCAGGTCCTTGAGCGCGCCGTCTATTCGGACTGCCACGGCGTCGCGCTCGAGGCGCGGGCCGATGCTGCGCGCGACCGCCCCGCCGTCGACGGGCGAGGAATACGAGCGCTGCGATCCGTCGGGGAGCGTGATGGTCGGCATAACGAGTCGGTTTGTACGAAAAAACGCGCGTCCAAAGCGCGCGGCTCCGCGATTGTACGATAATCACGGAATCCGGCGCCCGGAGGACCGCATGAGCGAGCTGACCGTACACATGTTTCCGTGCCTAGCGGACAACTACGGCTACCTGCTCCACGATGCGGAGTCGGGCGCGACTGCGGCGGTCGACACGCCCGATGCCGGCGAGATCGCGAGACAGCTCGACGCGAAGGGCTGGCGCCTGACGCACATCCTGAACACCCATCACCATGGGGATCACGCAGGCGGCAACCTCGAGCTCAAGCGCCGCACGGGCTGCACGATCATCGGCCCGCGCGCGGATGCTGCGCGGATTCCCGGCATCGACGTCGCCGTCGGAGAGGGCGACATCGTCGAGATCGGCGCGCATCGCGCCGCGGTTTTCGACACGCCGGGCCACACGCGCGGCCACATCGTCTACCACTTCGCGGCCGAGCGCGCCGCCTTCGTCGGCGACACGTTGTTCGCCTTGGGCTGTGGCCGCCTGTTCGAAGGGACGCCCGGAGAAATGTGGAGCTCGCTACAGAAGATCCTGCGGTGGCCTGACGATACGCGCATCTACTGTGCGCACGAGTACACGCAGAACAATGCACGCTTCGCGTTGACGGTCGAGCCGCAGAATCGCTCGCTGCAAGCGCGCGCCGCGAGTGTCGCGCGGCTGCGTGCCGCCGGCGCCGCGACGGTGCCGAGCACGCTCGGCGAGGAACGCGCGACGAATCCCTTCCTGCGGCCGCAAAGCGGCGATCTGCGCGCCACGATCGGTCTTGCCGGCGCGCCGGACCTCGACGTGTTCGCGAAGACGCGCGCGCTCAAAGACGCGTTCTGACGCGGGCAGGGACGCCCGCGGTAGAGCAACGCAGGGAGCAATTGCCGAGGGACGCCCGCGGTAGAGCAATGCAGGGAGCAATTGCCGAGCGCGGCCTAAAGACTCTCTACTTGGTTTG
This sequence comes from uncultured Gammaproteobacteria bacterium, assembly GCA_963714705.1. Taxonomy (GTDB): domain Bacteria; phylum Pseudomonadota; class Gammaproteobacteria; order Steroidobacterales; family Rariloculaceae; genus FEN-1219. The sequence continues at coordinate 544,855 of CAVQPJ010000005.1, read as the reverse complement.
CGCCGTTAGGCGCTCGGGCGCAGCTGCGTGCGGCCCTGCATCATGAGCCCGGCGCCGCGCTCGGAAACGTGCGCGAGGACGGCCTTGCGGCGGTGCAGGCGGATCGTGTCGCCGAGGTTCACGGCGAACACCAGGTTGACGACGGTCCCGGCAGGCAGGCCAAGGGCCTTGATCTCGAGAAACACACCCATCGCAGAGAGATTTTTTGCGCGGCAACGGTGAAACTTCCCGCCCGGCACGGACAGGTACACCGTCGTCGCAACCTTGTTTCTCTCCAGCAGACGCCTTTCCATCGCTCGCCCTTTATTCTTGTTTTTTTGGCCCCGAACTTGAGTCAAGGATGCGACTGCGAGCCGCTTGAAATCAAGTCCCGCGGACGTTGGACCAAGGTCCCGCTCGGTGCCGGAAATCCGCGGGCGTTATGTCGCGCGATGCGCGCCGGGCGCGGCGCCGCCGCGACGGCGGCCCCCCCTGCCGGAGCGTCCGGCTAGACCGCGCGATCGAGCGATCCTTCGGCGGTCTGTTGCAGAGCTAAGCATCGGCAGACCGGGATCGTCGGGTTGGCCGGTGGGGGGAGGTCGATCCCATCGCCGTGCCGCGCGTCGACCCCCGAGCAAGAGTCGAAGCTCGCGAGAAACTGCTTAGCGCGGTTGACACTCCACCGGTCTGAAAAGACAATAGCCGGCTTATTCCGCGGAGGGGTACCCAAGTGGCCAACGGGGGCAGACTGTAAATCTGCTGGCTTTTGCCTTCGTAGGTTCGAATCCTACCCCCTCCACCAGTAAGGCGAGGTAGGGCGAGAACAGGCGGGTGTAGTTCAACGGTAGAACCTCAGCCTTCCAAGCTGATGGTGGCGGTTCGATTCCGCTCACCCGCTCCAATTTCGGAGCGAGCTTAGAGGGTTAGGGCGAACAGGAGAAACTGTTCCCGGTTTGCTTTCCCGCCCACATAGCTCAGTCGGTAGAGCACTTCCTTGGTAAGGAAGAGGTCACCGGTTCAATTCCGGTTGTGGGCTCCACGGAATTCAGCGTCGTGCACTGAATTAGTGCAGAAAACGCTACACATTAGTATATAGAGACAAAACGGCGTGGCGGCTCAGGGCCCCACCTCGAAGCAGCCAAAGTCAGGAGTCGGAAATGTCCAAAGAAAAATTCGCTCGAACGAAGCCGCACGTGAACGTGGGGACGATTGGGCACGTAGACCATGGGAAGACGACGTTGACGGCGGCGTTGACGAAGGTGATGGCGGCGAAGCATGGGGGTACGTTCATGGCGTACGACCAGATCGACAAGGCGCCGGAGGAGAAGGCGCGCGGCATCACGATTGCCACGGCGCACGTGGAGTACGAGAGCGATGCGCGCCACTACGCGCACGTGGACTGCCCGGGACACGCCGACTACGTGAAGAACATGATCACGGGCGCGGCGCAGATGGACGGGGCGATCTTGGTGGTGTCGGCCGCGGACGGCCCGATGCCCCAGACGCGGGAGCACATTTTGCTGGCCCGCCAGGTCGGGGTGCCGTACATCGTGGTGTACATGAACAAGGCGGACATGGTGGATGACGCGGAGCTGCTGGAGCTGGTGGAGCTCGAGGTCCGGGATCTCTTAACGACCTATGAATTTCCGGGCGACAAGACCCCGATCATCATCGGCAGCGCGCTGAAGGCGTTGGAGGGTGACACCTCCGCCTTGGGCACGCCGAGCGTGGAGAAGCTGGTCTCGGAGATGGACCGGTATATCCCGATGCCGGAGCGGCTGATCGACGGGCCGTTCCTGATGTCGATCGAGGACGTGTTCTCGATTTCGGGTCGCGGCACGGTGGTGACGGGCCGAATCGACCGTGGGATCGTGAAGGTCGGGGACGAGGTGGAGATCGTGGGCTTGAAGCCGACGACGAAGACCATCTGCACCGGGGTGGAGATGTTCAGGAAGCTGCTGGACGAAGGCCGCGCTGGGGACAACGTGGGTGTGCTGCTGCGCGGCACGAAGCGTGAAGAGGTGGAGCGAGGGCAGGTGTTGGCGAAGCCCGGCTCGATCAATCCGCACACGAAGTTCGAGTGCGAGGTGTACATCCTGACGAAAGAGGAAGGGGGGCGGCACACGCCGTTCTTCAAGGGGTATCGGCCGCAGTTTTACTTCCGCACGACGGACGTGACGGGGTCGGTGGAGTTGCCGGAGGCGACCGAGATGGTGATGCCGGGGGACAACATCAAGATGAAGGTGGAGCTGATCGCGCCGATCGCGATGGAAGAGGGCTTGAGGTTCGCGATCCGCGAAGGCGGCCGCACCGTGGGCGCCGGCGTCGTCGCGAAGATCCTTCAATAGAACAACTTAGCGAGTTACGCCAGTAGCTCAATTGGTAGAGCAGCGGTCTCCAAAACCGCAGGTTGGGGGTTCGAGTCCCTCCTGGCGTGCCAACTTCGCCGGGTGGAATTGGGCGCGTAGCGGACATCTTCGACAATAAATTCTCGACACAGGGCATGGAAACAAAAGTAGAAGAGCAACCGACGATCGTCGATACGGCGAAGCTCGCGCTCGCCATCGTCGTCGTGCTTGCCGGGCTCGCCGGCTACTACTACTTCGCCGACTCGTCGGCGCTGCTGCGCGCGCTCGGCGTCATGCTGACGCTCGGGGTTGCGGCGGCCGTCGCGTTCACGTCGTTGCAAGGCCGGACGCTGTGGAAGTTCATTCAGGGCGCGCGGGTCGAGCTCAATAAGGTCGTTTGGCCGACGCGCGAAGAGACGATCCAGACGACGCTCGTCGTGCTGGTCGTGGCGCTGTTCGGCGGCGTGTTCTTCTGGTTGCTCGATCTGTTCCTGTTGTGGGTGACCACGCGGATCACGGGACAAGGGAGCTTGTAGGCGTATGGCCCTTCAGTGGTACGTCGTTCACGCCTATTCGAACTTTGAGCACAAGGTCAAGGAATCGCTCGTCGAGCGAGTCCGCCGCGCGGGCTTGCAGGAGAAGTTCGGCGAAGTTCTCGTGCCGACCGAAGAGGTCGTCGAGATGCGCGAAGGCCAGCGCCGCAAGAGCGAGCGCAAGTTCTTCCCGGGCTACGTCCTCGTGCAGATGGAGATGGACGACGAGACCTGGCACCTCGTGAAAGAGGTTCCGAAGGTGCTCGGCTTCATCGGCGGCAGCAGCGACAAGCCCGCGCCGATCACGGACAAGGAAGCGCAGGCGATCTTGAATCGCGTGCAGGAAGGCGTCGACAAGCCGCGGCCGAAGGTCCTGTTCGAGCCGGGCGAGGTCGTGCGCGTCACCGAGGGCCCGTTCAACGACTTCAGCGGCCTCGTCGAGCACGTCAACTACGAGAAGAGCAAGGTCCGCGTCGCCGTTCAAATTCTCGGCCGGTCGACGCCCGTCGAGCTCGACTTCAGTCAAGTAGAAAAAGCGTAAGCAACAGGGCGAATCAGACGTATGGCACGCAAAATCGAAACCTACATCAAGCTGCAAGTCCCGGCCGGCAAGGCGAACCCGAGCCCGCCCGTGGGACCTGCGCTCGGCCAGCACGGCGTCAACATCATGGAGTTCTGCAAGACGTTCAACGCGCAGACTCAGGGCATGGAGATCGGCATTCCCGTGCCCGTCGTGATCTCGGTCTACAACGACCGTAGCTTCACGTTCATCATGAAAACGCCGCCGGCGACCGTGCTGCTGAAGAAGGCCGCCGGCATCGAGAAGGGCAGCGGCACGCCGAACACGGAACAAGGTCGGCAAGGTGACGCGCAAGCAACTCGAGGAAATCGCGAAGATCAAAGCGCGCGACCTCAATGCGGCGGATCTCGATGCAGCGGTGAAGATCATCGCCGGCAGCGCCCGCAGCATGGGCCTCGACGTGGAGGGTTAAGGATGGCGAACGTAACGAAAGCGCAGAAGGCAGCCGCGGGCAAAGTGCAGCCCGGCAAGGCCTATCCGGCCGACGAGGCGCTGAAGCTCGTCAAGGAGCTCGCGCATGCGAAGTTCTCCGAGTCGGTCGACGTGGCCATCAATCTCGGCATCGACGCCTCGAAGTCGGACCAAGTCGTTCGCGGCTCGACGGTGCTGCCGAACGGCAGCGGCAAGAAGGTCCGCGTGGCCGTCTTCACGCAGGGCGCCAACGCCGAGGCCGCCAAGCAAGCCGGCGCCGACATCGTCGGCATGGACGACCTCGCCGAGAAAATGCAGGGCGGCGATCTGAACTACAACGTCGTGATCGCGAGTCCCGATGCGATGCGCGTCGTCGGCAAGCTCGGCCAGCTGCTCGGCCCGCGCGGCCTGATGCCGAACCCGAAGGTCGGCACGGTCTCGGCCGACGTCGCGGGTGCCGTGCGCAACGCCAAGGCCGGTCAGGTGCGGTATCGCGCCGACAAGGGCGGCACCGTGCACTGCGTGATCGGCAACGTCAGTTTCGAGATAGACGCGCTGAAGCAGAACTTGATGGCGCTGGTAGCCGACCTACAGAAGGCGAAGCCTGCGTCCGCCAAGGGCGTGTACCTACAGAGGGTTTCCGTGTCCTCGACCATGGGTCCGGGTGTGCTCGTCGATCACTCGACGTTGATACAAACGGAAGAGGCCGAGGCGTAGAGGTTTTTTAGTTCGGACGACCGTACGAACGGTCGACATCGAAGACCGTAGGCCCTGGGCCGAAAGGCCCGAGTTAATGGCATGAGCCGCCTACGCAGATGGTGTTACCTGACTCGGCATTGCCCAAGTGAGGCCACCGTCACGACCGCCAAGGACGGCGGGGGTGCCGCAAATGCAGGAGCAATTTGCGGCTGAGGCCGCGAGGCGCGCAAGCGTCGCGCGGCACGTGTAGAGGGCCCATAGGGGCGATTGGCGTCTCCGCCTTCGGAGACGCCGGGAGTTGATATGTCGAGTGACTGTCGAAGCGAAGCAAGCGGTCGTCACCGAGGTCGCTGCGGTAGCGAAGACCGCGCAGTCCGCCGTCGCCGCGGAATACCGCGGGCTCACCGTCGCCGAGATGACGAAGCTCAGAGTGTCGGCTCGCCAAGCCGGCGTCTACGTGCGGGTCGTGAAGAACACGCTCGCTCGCCGCGCCATCGAAGGCACGAGCTTCGAGTGCATGAAGGGCAGCTTGAAGGGCCCGCTCGTGCTCGCATTCTCGCGCGAGGATCCGGGCGCGGCCGCTCGAGTCGTTCAAAGGGCTTCGCGAAGGAGCACGACAAGCTCGTGACGGTCGCGTTGTCGATCGGCGGCGAGCTGTATCCGGCGTCCGATATCGATCGTTTGGCATCGCTGCCGACGCTGACGGAGGCCCGCACGAGCCTCGTGCGAGTGCTCGCACGCGCCGATGACGAAGCTCGTGCGGACGCTGGCCGAGCCCGCGGCGATGCTGGCCCGCACGCTGAAGGCCCGCAGCGAGCAGCCGCAGTCATAGGTTGCTTCATAGTTTGTAGCTACGTTTCAGGTATCACAGTTCCGAGGAGATTGGTCATGTCGTTGTCGAATGCAGAATTGGTCGAAGCGCTGAGCAAGAAGCCGATCCTCGAGATCGTCGAGCTCGTCAAGGCGCTCGAAGAGAAGTGGGGCGTTTCCGCCGCCGCGCCCGTAGCCGTCGCCGCCGCCGGCGGTGGCGCCGCCGCCGCGGCCCCGGTCGAGGAGAAGACCGAGTTCAACGTCGTGATGGAGTCGTTCGGCGAGAACAAGGTCGCCGTCATCAAGGTCGTCCGCACGGTCACGGGCCTCGGCTTGAAGGAAGCGAAGGATCTCGTCGAAGGCGCGCCGAGCACCGTCAAGGAAGGCGTGAAGAAGGACGAGGCCGAGACCATCAAGAAGCAGCTCGAGGAAGCAGGCGCGAAAGCCACCATCAAGTGATGGGGCGTTTCGTCTGCTCTAGCGTCGCCGGCTCGTCTCGCATGAGACGAGCTGCGCGCTTGCTCGTCTGCGCAGGTTTTGTATCAGGTCGGCTGCCAGTGAGGCGGCCGGCGTGCTTTTGTTTTTTGCTGGCTGACCCTAATTCGCCTAAATTATCGGAGTAGCAGGCATGGCTTATTCGTTCACTGAGAAGAAGCGGATCAGGAAGGACTTCGGGAAGCTGCCGAGCATCCTGAACGTTCCCTATCTCCTTTCGATTCAGATCGATTCTTATCAGAAGTTCCTGCAACAGGAAGTTGCGGGCACCGACCGTACCGAGATGGGGCTGCACGCCGCGTTCCGCAGCGTGTTCCCGATCGTCAGCTATTCGGGTAACGCCGCGCTCGAGTACGTGAGCTACCGCCTGGGCGATCCGGTCTTCGACGTCAAGGAGTGCCAGCTCCGAGGCCTGACGTACGCCGCGCCGCTGCGCGTGCTCGTGCGGCTCATGATCTACGACAAGGAAGCGCCTGGCCCGAAGAAGAAGGTCAAGGACATCCGCGAGCAGGAGGTCTATCTCGGCGAGATGCCGCTGATGACCGACCACGGCACGTTCGTCATCAACGGCACGGAGCGCGTGATCGTCTCGCAGCTGCACCGCAGCCCCGGCGTGTTCTTCGACCACGACAAGGGCAAGACGCACTCGAGCGGCAAGCTGCTGTTCTCGGCGCGCGTGATTCCGTATCGCGGCTCCTGGCTCGACTTCGAGTTCGATCCGAAGGACTGCGTGTTCGTCCGCATCGACCGCCGCCGCAAGCTGCCGGTCAGCATCATCCTGCGTGCGCTCGAGTTCACGAACGAGCAGATCCTCGACATGTTCTTCGAGAAGAACGAGATCAAGCTCGGCGACCCGATCATGCTGAAGCTCGTGCCGGAGCGCCTGCGCGGCGAGACCGCGAGCTTCGACATCAAGATCGGCCGCAAGGTCATCGTCGAGAAGGACCGCCGCATCACGATGAAGCACGTCCGCGAGCTCGAGCAGGCCAAGGTCAAGGAGCTCGAGGTGCCCGCGGACTACCTCGAAGGCAAGATGCTCGCGCACGACGTCGTCGACACGTCGAGCGGCGAGCTCATCGCGAGCGCCAACGACGAGCTCACGAAGGCGATCGTCGAGAAGATCGTCGCGGCCGGCATCAAGAAGATCGAGACGTTGTTCGTCAACGACCTCGACCGCGGCGCGTTCATCTCGAACACGCTGCGGATCGACTCGAGCACGAACAAGCTCGAGGCGCTCGTCGAGATCTACCGCATGATGCGTCCCGGCGAGCCGCCGACGAAGGAGGCCGCCGAGAACCTGTTCCAGAACCTGTTCTTCAACAGCGAGCGCTACGACCTTTCGGCCGTCGGCCGCATGAAGTTCAACCGCCGCGTGGGCCGCAACGAGTCCGAAGGACCGGGCGTGCTCAGCAAGGACGACATCATCGCCGTCCTGAAGACGCTGATCGACATCCGCAACGGCAACGGCATCGTCGACGACATCGACCACTTGGGCAACCGCCGCGTTCGCAGCGTCGGCGAGATGGCCGAGAACGCGTTCCGCATCGGCTTGGTGCGCGTCGAGCGCGCCGTCAAGGAGCGCCTCACGCTCGCCGAGTCCGAAGGCCTGATGCCGCAGGAGATGATCAACGCGAAGCCCGTGGCCGCGGCCGTCAAGGAGTTCTTCGGCTCGAGCCAGCTGTCGCAGTTCATGGACCAGAACAACCCGCTGTCGGAAGTCACGCACAAGCGGCGCGTTTCGGCGCTTGGACCAGGCGGCCTGACGCGCGAGCGCGCGGGCTTCGAGGTCCGCGACGTGCACCCGACGCACTACGGCCGCGTGTGCCCGATCGAGACGCCGGAAGGTCCGAATATCGGCCTCATCAACTCGCTGTCCGTCTACGCGCGGACGAACGCGTACGGCTTCCTCGAGACGCCGTATCGCCGCGTCACGGACGGCAAGGTCACGGCCGAGATCGACTACCTGTCGGCGATCGAGGAAGGCCAGTACGTCATCGCGCAGGCGAACGCGGCACTGTCCCCGAAGGGCGAGTTCACGGAAGACCTCGTGTCGAGCCGCCACCAGAACGAGTTCGCGCTGCTGCCGGCCGAGCAGATCCAGTACATGGACGTCTCGCCGAAGCAGATCGTCTCGGTCGCCGCGTCGCTGATTCCGTTCCTCGAGCACGACGACGCGAACCGCGCGTTGATGGGCTCGAACATGCAGCGGCAGGCAGTGCCGACGCTGCGCACGGAGACTCCGCTCGTCGGCACCGGCATGGAGCGTGCCGTGGCCGTCGACTCGGGCGTGACGGTCGTCGCGCGCCGCGGTGGCATCGTCGATTCCGTCGACGCGTCGCGCATCGTCGTTCGCGTCAAGGACGAGGAGACGAAGGCCGGCGAGGCCGGCGTCGACATCTACAACCTGACGAAGTACACGCGCTCGAACCAGAACACCTGCATCAATCAGCGGCCGCTCGTCAAAGCCGGCAACGCGATCGAGAAGGGTGACGTGCTGGCCGACGGTCCGTCGACGAGCATGGGCGAGCTCGCGCTCGGCCAGAACCTGCTCGTCGCGTTCATGCCGTGGAACGGCTACAACTTCGAGGACTCGATCCTGATCTCGGAGCGCGTGGTCATCGAGGACCGCTTCACGACGATCCACATCGAAGAGCTGACCTGCGTCGCGCGCGACACGAAGCTCGGGCCCGAGGAAGTCACCGCGGACATCCCGAACGTCGGCGACGCCGCGCTCACGAAGCTCGACGAGAGCGGCATCGCGTTCATCGGCGCCGAAGTCGGCGCCGGCGACATCCTCGTCGGCAAGGTCACGCCGAAGGGCGAGACGCAGCTGACGCCGGAAGAGAAGCTGCTGCGCGCGATCTTCGGCGAGAAGGCGTCCGACGTGAAGGACACGAGCCTGCGCGTGCCGCCCGGCATGGACGGCACCGTCATCGACGTGCGCGTGTTCACGCGCGACGGCGTCGAGAAGGACGGCCGTGCGTTGTCGATCGAGCGCCAGGAGCTCGAGTCCGTGCGCAAGGACCTCGACGATCAGCAGCGCATCCTCGAGGACGACATCTATCAGCGCATCGAGAAGGCGTTGATCGGCAAGGTGGCTGCGGGCGGTCCGAATGGGCTCGCGGCGGGCGCCAAGATCACGAAGACGTATCTCGACGAGCTGCCGCGCGACCAGTGGTTCCAGGTCCGCGTGAAGGCCGACGACGCCAACGCGGCCCTCGAGCAGGCCGCCGAGCGGCTGCGCTCGCAGAAGGCGCTGTTCGACAAGCGCTTCGACGAGAAGAAGCAGAAGATCACGGCCGGCGACGATCTGGCGCCCGGCGTGCTCAAGATGGTCAAGGTCTACCTCGCCGTGAAGCGCCGCGTGCAGCCCGGCGACAAGATGGCCGGTCGGCACGGCAACAAGGGCGTCATCTCGACGATCGTGCCCGTGGAGGACATGCCGTACGCGGCCGACGGCACGCCCGTCGACATCGTGCTGAATCCGCTCGGCGTGCCGTCGCGTATGAACGTCGGTCAGGTGCTCGAAACCCATCTCGGGCTGGGCCGCGAAGGGCTTGGGGCTCAAGATCGGCGAGATGATCCGCGTCGGCAGCGAGGTCAAGGAGCTGCGCACGTTCATCGACAAGATCTACAACCAGACGGGCGGCCAGAAAGAGGACATCGCTTCGCTCAACGACCCCGAGATCAGCGAGCTCGCCGCGAACTTGAGCCACGGCGTGCCGATCGCGACGCCGGTGTTCGACGGCGCCAACGAGGAAGAGATCAAGCACCTGCTCAGGATGGCCGATCTACCCGAGACCGGGCAGACGGTGCTCTACGACGGCCGCACCGGCGAGCGGTTCGATCGGCCCGTGACCGTCGGCTACATGTACATGTTGAAGTTGAACCACTTGGTCGACGACAAGATGCACGCGCGCTCGACGGGTCCGTACAGCTTGGTCACGCAGCAGCCGCTCGGCGGCAAGGCGCAGTTCGGCGGTCAACGTTTCGGCGAGATGGAGGTCTGGGCGCTCGAGGCCTACGGCGCGGCGTACACGCTCCAGGAGATGTTGACGGTCAAGTCGGACGACGTGCAGGGCCGGACGAAGATGTACAAGAACATCGTCGACGGCACGCACGAGATGCAGGCCGGCATGCCCGAGTCGTTCAACGTGTTGGTCAAGGAGATCCGTTCCTTGGCGATCAACATCGAGCTCGACACGGCCGATTGAGCGGCGCGGCAAGCGTGGACGGATTGAAATGTGTCTCGTCACGAATCCTCGAATGAACTATTTTGCAGTAGGTGGTGCTTCATGAAAGATCTACTGAGGCTATTCAAGCAGCAGAGCGCGGTCGAGGACTTCGATCTGATCCGGATCGGGCTCGCTTCGCCGGACATGATCCGCTCGTGGTCGTACGGCGAGGTCAAGAAGCCGGAGACCATCAACTACCGGACGTTCAAGCCGGAACGCGACGGACTGTTCTGCGCGAAGATCTTCGGGCCGATCAAGGACTACGAGTGCTTGTGCGGCAAGTACAAGCGCTTGAAGCACCGCGGCGTCGTCTGCGAGAAGTGCGGCGTCGAGGTCACCCAGACGAAGGTGCGCCGCGAGCGCATGGGCCACATCGAGCTCGCGAGCCCGGTCGCCCACATCTGGTTCCTGAAGTCGCTGCCGTCGCGCATCGGCCTCATGCTCGACATGACGCTGCGCGAGATCGAGCGGATTCTGTACTTCGAAGCGTTCGTCGTCGTCGACGCCGGCATGACGCCGCTGCAGAAGGGCCAGTTGCTGTCGGACGAGGCGTACCTCGAGGCGATCGAGCAGTACGGCGACGAGTTCGACGCGCGCATGGGCGCCGAAGCCGTCCGCGACCTGCTCGCCGCGATGAACCTCGACACTCGAGGTCAACAAGGTTCGCGACGACATCTCCGGCACGAACTCCGAGACCAAGATCAAGCGGCTATCGAAGCGCTTGAAGCTGCTCGAGTCGTTCCTCGAGTCGAACAACAAGCCCGAGTGGATGGTCATGACCGTCCTGCCGGTGCTGCCGCCCGACTTGCGGCCGCTCGTGCCGCTCGACGGCGGCCGGTTCGCGACGTCGGACTTGAACGACCTCTACCGCCGCGTCATCAACCGCAACAACCGTCTGCGCCGCCTGCTCGAGCTGAACGCGCCGGACATCATCGTGCGCAACGAGAAGCGCATGTTGCAGGAGTCTGTCGACGCGCTGCTCGACAACGGCCGTCGCGGCCGCGCGATCACGGGCACGAACAAGCGCCCGCTGAAGTCGCTCGCCGACATGATCAAGGGCAAGCAGGGCCGGTTCCGCCAGAACCTGCTCGGCAAGCGCGTCGACTACTCGGGCCGTTCCGTCATCGTGGTCGGCCCGACGCTGAAGCTGCACCAGTGCGGCTTGCCGAAGAAGCTCGCGCTCGAGCTCTTCAAGCCGTTCATCTTCTCGAAGCTGCAGCTGCGCGGCGAAGCGACGACGATCAAAGCCGCCAAGCGGCTCGTCGAGCGCGAGGGTCCCGAGGTCTGGGACATCCTCGAGCAAGTCATTCGCGAGCATCCCGTGATGCTGAACCGCGCGCCGACGCTGCACCGTTTGGGCATCCAGGCGTTCGAGCCCGTGCTGATCGAGGGCAAGGCGATCCAGCTGCATCCGCTCGTCTGCACGGCGTTCAACGCCGACTTCGACGGCGACCAGATGGCCGTCCACGTGCCGCTGTCGATCGAGGCGCAGCTCGAGGCGCGCGCCTTGATGATGTCGAGCAACAACATTCTGTCGCCGGCGAACGGTGAGCCGATCATCGTGCCGTCGCAGGACGTCGTGCTCGGCATCTACTACATGACGCGCGAGCGCGCCAACGCGCGCGGCGAAGGCATGATGTTCTCGGACGTCGAGGAAGTGCACCGTGCCTACGAGTCGGGCGCCGTGGAGCTGCACACGAAGATTCGCGTGCGCATTCGCGAGAAGGTCGGCGGCATTGCGACGTCGAAGCTGACCAATACGACGGTCGGCCGGTCGTTGTTGTCGGAGATCCTGCCCGCCGGCATGCCGTTCGAGCAGATCAATCGCACGATGAACAAGCGCGCGATCTCGGCGACGATCAACCTGTGCTATCGCAAGATCGGTCTGAAGGAAACCGTCGTCTTCGCCGACCAGCTGATGTACACGGGCTTCTACTACGCGACGCGCGCCGGCGTCTCGTTCGGCGTCAACGACATGGTCGTGCCGAAGGAGAAGAAGGCGATCCTCGACAGCGCCGAGAACGAGGTCAAGGACATCCAGGACCAGTACGCGGCGGGTCTCGTGACCGACGGCGAGCGCTACAACAAGGTCGTCGACATCTGGTCGCGCACCAACGACCAAGTCGCGAAGGCGATGATGGAGAAGCTCGGCGTCGAGCCCGTCACCGAAGGCCCCGGCAAGGGCGGGCAGCAGGAGTCGTTCAACTCGATCTACATGATGGCCGACTCCGGCGCGCGCGGTTCCGCGGCGCAGATTCGCCAGCTGGCCGGCATGCGCGGCCTCATGGCGAAGCCGGACGGCTCGATCATCGAGACGCCGATCACGGCCAACTTCCGTGAAGGCCTCGACGTGTTGCAGTACTTCATCTCGACGCACGGCGCCCGCAAGGGTCTCGCCGACACGGCGTTGAAGACCGCGAACTCGGGTTACCTGACGCGCCGTCTCGTCGACGTCGCGCAGGATCTCGTCGTCACGGAGCTCGACTGCGGCACCACCCAGGGCCTGCTGATGACGCCGCTCGTCGAGGGCGGCGATATCGTCGAGCCGCTGCGCGAGCGCGTGCTCGGCCGCGCGGCCGCCGTCGACGTGCTCGCCGCCGGGCTCCGACAAGGTCGTGCTCGAAGCCGGCACGTTGCTCGACGAGAGCGCGGTCAAGCAGCTCGAGCAGTACTCGATCGATCAGGTGCTCGTGCGCTCGCCGATCACCTGCGAGACGAAGTACGGCGTCTGCGCGCAGTGCTACGGCCGCGACTTGGCGCGCGGTCATCGCGTGAACCGTGGCGAGGCCGTCGGCGTCATTGCGGCGCAGTCGATCGGCGAGCCCGGCACGCAGCTCACGATGCGTACGTTCCACATCGGCGGCGCCGCGTCGCGCTCGGCCGCGGTGAACAGCGTCGAGGTCAAGAGCACCGGCACGATCCGCTTCATCAACGTGAAGACCGTGACGCACGAGCAGAAGGGCCACCGCATCACGACGTCGCGTTCCGGCGAGCTTGCCGTCGACGACGAGTTCGGCCGCGAGCGCGAGCGCTACAAGGTGCCGTACGGCGCGTCGCTCGGCGCCAAGGACGGCGAGGCCGTGCAACCGGGCCAGCTCGTCGCGAGCTGGGATCCGCACACGCACCCGGTCGTCACGGAGGTCAGTCGGGCTACCTCAAGTTCGAGGACTTCATCGACGGCGTGACGGTGACGTCACAGGTCGACGAGATCACGGGCTTGACGAGCATCGTGGTGCTCGATGCCGCGCAGCGCAGCAGCGACTACCGGCCGACGGCGAAGCTCGTCGACAGTCACGGCAAGGCCATCACCTTCCCGAACACCGACATCCCGGCGGCCTATGCGCTGCCGTCGGGTGCCGTGCTCAGCATGGAGAACGGTGCGCGGGTCATGGTCGGCGACGTGCTGGCGCGCTTGCCGCAGGAGAGCTCGAAGACTCGCGACATCACGGGCGGCCTGCCGCGCGTCGCGGATCTCTTCGAGGCGCGCCGTCCGAAGGACCCGGCGATCCTCGCCGAGTACTCGGGCACGGTCAGCTTCGGTAAGGAGACCAAGGGCAAGCGCCGGCTCGTCATCACCGACGAAGAAGGTCGAGGAGCACGAGGAGCTCATTCCGAAGTGGCGCCACCTGAACGTGTTCGAGGGCGAAAAGGTGCTGCGCGGCGAGATCATCGCCGACGGCGAGCCGAACCCGCACGACATCCTGCGACTGCAGGGCGTCGAGCGGCTGGCCGACTACCTCGTGCGCGAGATCCAGGACGTCTATCGCCTCCAGGGCGTCAAGATCAACGACAAGCACATCGAGGTCATCATTCGGCAGATGCTGCGCAAGGTCGAGATCACGGGCACGGGCGACACGCGCCTCCTGCGCGGCGAGCAGATCGATCGCCATCGCGTGGTCGAGGCCAACCGCGAGGTCGACGATCAAGAACGGCAAGACGGCGACTTTCGACCCCGTGCTGCTCGGCATCACGAAGGCATCGCTCGCGACCGAGTCGTTCATCTCGGCGGCCTCGTTCCAGGAGACGACGCGCGTGCTCACCGAAGCCGCCGTGCGCGGGATGCACGACGATCTGCGCGGCCTCAAGGAGAACGTCATCGTCGGGTCGGCTGATCCCGGCCGGCACGGGCTATGCCCATCACGAGGATCGGCGCCGGACGCAGGAGGAGATCCTGGCGGCCGAGCTCAAGGAGCTCGATCTCCAGCAGGCGCTCCAGGCCGAGGCGGCCGCTGCGGCCGCGGCCGCAAGCGTCGGAGGAATCGCCGGCAACCTGGCCACCACAAGTACACCGCCATGGATGGCGGAAGTGCCGCAGATGCAGGACGCGAGCAGGGATGCCCGCGGTAGAGCAACGCAGGAGCAGTTGCCGAGCCATTTGCGGCCTTTGGTTGACGCCGGTCCAGCCCGAAGCCTAGAATTTCGGGCTGTCCTGGCGCACCAAGGCCGGTTTCGCGAACCGAAGACCCTTCGCGAAACGGGGCTAAGCCCGGACGTCATAAGGCCCGGATGCCGAGCAAAACTCGGTAACGGGCCAAAATTTATTTGGAAACACTGAATGGCGACGACCAACCAACTCGTTCGTAAACCGCGCACCGCGCGTCAAGAGCAAGAGCAACGTGCCGGCGCTCAACTCCTCGCCGCAGAAGCGCGGCGTGTGCACTCGCGTCTACACCACGACGCCGAAGAAGCCGAACTCGGCCATGCGCAAGGTGGCGCGCGTTCGCTTGACGAACGGGTTCGAGGTCACGAGCTACATCGGCGGCGAAGGCCACAACCTCCAGGAGCACTCCGTGGTGCTGATCCGCGGCGGCCGCGTCAAGGACCTGCCCGGCGTGCGCTATCACATCGTGCGCGGCACGCTCGACTGCGGCGGCGTCGGCGATCGCCGCCAGGGTCGTTCGAAGTACGGCGCCAAGCGGCCGAAGGGTTAACCATGTCGAGAAGAGCACAAGCCCCGCGCCGCAATTCCCTGCCGGACCCGAAGTTCGGCAAC
The DNA here is from genome assembly GCA_963714705.1 of uncultured Gammaproteobacteria bacterium. GTDB lineage: Bacteria > Pseudomonadota > Gammaproteobacteria > Steroidobacterales > Rariloculaceae > FEN-1219. The sequence goes on along the minus strand of CAVQPJ010000005.1, from coordinate 529,772 downwards.
GCGATGCTCGCGAAATTCATCAACATGGTGATGAAGAGCGGCAAGAAATCCGTCGCCGAGAAGATCGTGTACGGTGCGCATCGAGCGCATGTCGGAGCGCGTCGGCAAGGACCAAGGGCCGGGCGATCGAGATGCTCGGGGTCAGGCGCTCGACAACATCAAGCCGGCCGTCGAGGTGAAATCCCGCCGCGTCGGCGGCGCCACGTATCAGGTGCCGGTCGAAGTGCGGGCGGCGCGTCGCGAGACGCTCGCGATGCGTTGGGCCATCGAGGCCGCGCGCGTGCGCTCCGAGAAGAGCATGGCCATGCGCTTGGCGCACGAGCTCATCGACGCTGCCGAGAATCGCGGCGCTGCCGTCAAGAAGCGCGAAGACACGCACCGCATGGCGGACGCCAACAAAGCGTTCGCGCACTATCGCTGGTAGCGATGGTCTTAGGGCCTCCACATGGCACGGAAGACCCCACTCGCGCGGTATCGGAATATCGGCATCATGGCGCACATCGATGCCGGCAAGACGACGACGACCGAGCGGATCCTGTTCTACACGGGGGTCTCGCACCGGATCGGTGAGGTCCATGACGGCGCCGCCATCATGGACTGGATGGAGCAGGAGCAAGAGCGCGGCATCACGATCACGTCGGCCGCCACGACCTGCTTCTGGAAAGGGATGAGCCAGCGGCTCCCCGAGCATCGCATCAACATCATCGACACTCCGGGGCACATCGATTTCACGATCGAAGTGCAGCGCTCGCTGCGCGTGCTCGACGGCGCCGTCGCGGTGTTCTGCTGCGGTCGGCGGCGTCGAGCCGCAGACCGAGACGGTCTGGCGGCAGGCCGACAAGTACGGCGTGCCGCGCATCGCCTTCGTCAACAAGATGGACCGCGCCGGCGCCGATTTCTTGCGCGTGCTCGACCAGATTCGCGATCGGCTTGAAGGCGAGCCCCGTCGCGCTTGCAGTTGCCGATCGGTGTGGCCGACGAGTTCGAAGGCGTCGTCGACCTCGTCACGATGAAGGCGATTCGCTGGGACGACAAGACGCTCGGCATGCGCGTCATCGAGAGCGAGATTCCGGCCGCGCTCGTGGCGCAGGCGCGCGAGTACCGCGCCAAGCTCGTCGAGGCGGCGGCCGAGGGCGACGAGCGGCTGCTCGAGAAGTTCGTCGAGCGCGGCGAGCTCAGCGTCGACGAGATCCGCGCGGGGCTGCGCGCGCGGTGCCTGCGCGGCGAGATCGTGCCCGTGCTGTGCGGCTCGGCGTTCCGGAACAAGGGCGTCCAGGCGTTGCTCGATGCCGTCGTGTTCTACTTGCCGGCGCCGGCGGATCGCGCTCGCCGTCAAGGTGTGCTGCCGGGCGGCGGAGAAGGCGCGCGTAGCCCCGAGCGACAAAGCGCCGTTCGCGGCGTTCGCGTTCAAGATCGCGACCGATGCGGCCGGCAGCCTGACGTTCTTCCGCGTCTATTCGGGCGTCCTGCGCTCGGGCGACGCCGTCTACGTGCCGCGGCGTGACAAGACCGAGACCGTCGGGCGGCTCGTGCAGATGCATGCCAACGAGCGGTCGGAGATCGACGAAGTCCGGGCCGGCGACATCGCGGCCGCGATCGATCTCAAGGACGTCACGACGGGCGACAGCCTCACCGACCCCGAGACGTCCGATCACGCTCGAGATGATGGATTTCCCGGAGCCCGTCATCGCCGCGGCCATCGAGCCGCGAGACGGCCGTCGGATCACGCCCGCCTGAGCGCACGCGCTCGCGAAGCTCGTGCGCGAGGATCCGACGCTGCGCGCTCACGTCGACGCGGAGTCGGGTCAGACGATCCTGAGTGGCATGGGCGAGCTGCACCTCGAGATCGTCGTCGACCGCATGCTGCGCGAGTTCGGCGTCGCGGCGAACGTCGGTCGGCCGCAGGTCGCGTATCGCGAGACGATCCGCAAGACCGTCGAGCAAGAAGGCAAGTTCGTTCGGCAGGTGGGCGGCCGCGACCAATATGCCCAGGTTTCGCTGCGGCTCGAGCCGCTGCCGTCGGGTCACGGCTACGACTTCGTCGACGCGATCGGCGGCGCCGGCGTCCCTCCCGAGGCCGTGCCCGCCGTCGACGAAGGCGTGCGCGAGCAGATGGCCGCCGGCGTCATCGCGGGTTATCCCGTCGTCGACGTCAGAGTTACGCTGCTCGGCGGTGCGCACGGCGACTCCGACTCGAGCGTCGCAGCGTTCAAGCTGGCCGGGGCCGCGGCATTCAAGGAAGGCATGCGCAAGGCACGGCCGGCGCTGCTCGAGCCGATCATGAACGTCGAGGTCGTCGACGCCGCAGTCCTACATGGGCGACATCAGCGGCGATTTGAGCCGCCGGCGCGGCGTGCTGCAGAGCGATCGAGGACTCGCCTGCGGGCAAGATCGTTCGGGCGCGCGTGCCGCTCTGCGGAGATGTTCGGTTATGCGACGGCGCTGCGCTCCCTGAGCCAGGGCCGCGCCACGTACACGATGGAATTCTCGCAGTACGCCGAAGCGCCTGCGAACGTCAGTCAGCATGTCATCAAGGATCGCGCCGCCTGATCGGCGAATGTCTGGCGAAATCGGTCTAGACACATAGGAAGAGGTAAGCAGCCGTGTCCAAAGAAAAATTCGATCGAACGAAGCCGCACGTGAACGTGGGGACGATTGGGCACGTGGACCATGGGAAGACGACGTTGACGGCGGCGTTGACGAAGGTGATGGCGGCGAAGCATGGGGGTACGTTCATGGCGTACGACCAGATTGACAAGGCGCCGGAGGAGAAGGCGCGCGGCATCACGATTGCGACGGCGCACGTGGAGTACGAGAGCGATGCGCGCCACTACGCGCACGTGGACTGTCCGGGACACGCGGACTACGTGAAGAACATGATCACGGGCGCGGCGCAGATGGACGGGGCGATTTTGGTGGTGTCGGCGGCGGACGGCCCGATGCCCCAGACGCGGGAGCACATTTTGCTGGCCCGCCAGGTCGGGGTGCCGTACATCGTGGTGTACATGAACAAGGCGGACATGGTGGATGACGCGGAGCTTCTGGAGCTGGTGGAGCTCGAGGTCCGGGATCTGCTGACGACGTATGAATTTCCGGGCGACAAGACCCCGATCATCATCGGCAGCGCGCTGAAGGCGTTGGAGGGTGACACCTCGCCGTTGGGCACGCCGAGCGTCGAGAAGCTGGTGGCGGAGATGGACCGGTACATCCCGGTGCCGGAGCGGCTGATCGACGGGCCGTTCCTGATGCCGATCGAGGACGTGTTTTCGATTTCGGGTCGCGGCACGGTGGTGACGGGCCGAATCGACCGCGGGATCGTGAAGGTCGGGGACGAGGTGGAGATCGTGGGCATCAAGCCGACGACGAAGACGATCTGCACCGGGGTGGAGATGTTCCGGAAGCTGCTGGACGAAGGTCGCGCGGGGGACAACGTGGGCGTGCTGCTGCGCGGCACGAAGCGTGAAGAGGTGGAGCGAGGGCAGGTGTTGGCGAAGCCCGGCTCGATCAATCCGCACACGAAGTTCGAGTGCGAGGTGTACATCCTGACGAAGGAAGAGGGCGGGCGGCACACGCCGTTCTTCAAGGGGTATCGGCCGCAGTTTTACTTCCGCACGACGGACGTGACGGGGCGGTGGAGTTGCCGGAGGCGACCGAGATGGTGATGCCGGGGGACAACATCAAGATGAAGGTGGAGCTGATTGCGCCGATCGCGATGGAAGAGGGCTTGCGGTTCGCGATCCGCGAAGGCGGCCGCACCGTCGGCGCCGGCGTCGTCGCCAAGATCATTCAATAAGGATCTAAGAGAAAATCATGGCGAATCAGAACATTAGAATCCGGCTCAAGGCGTTCGATCACCGTTTGATCGACAAATCGGCGCGCGAGATCGTCGAGACGGCCAAGCGCACCGGGGCGACCGTCCGGGGCCCCGTGCCGCTGCCGACCAAGATCGAGCGCTACACGATCCTGATCTCGCCGCATGCCGACAAGGACGCGCGCGACCAGTACGAGCTCCTGACCCACAAGCGGCTCATGGATATCGTTGATCCGACGGACAAAACCGTCGACGCGCTCATGAAGCTCGAGCTGCCGGCCGGGGTCGACGTCCAGATCAAGCTCAATTGAGCTCGTTGTACTAGCCATTTGACGGTGGTTATAATGCCGGGCTTTTCAGCAGCCCGGACTGGCACTGCCGCCGGGTTGATCAGCTGGGAGTAGCCGCGCTGAGTCCTAGAGCGGCCACATTCCAACAAAGACGCCACCTTAGCGGTGGAGTCATGGGTGCCAGGGCGCGCAGGTCGCAGTCCTGGCTGAAGCGTCGGCCGAAGTAGTCGGCGCGGATATAGAGGAAGACAAATGTCAGTCGGTTTAGTGGGCCGAAAATGCGGCATGACCCGCATTTTCCGGGAAAACGGCGACTCCGTTCCGGTCACCGTCATCGAAGCCCTTCCCAATCGTGTCACGACCGTGAAGACGGCCGAGCGCGACGGCTATCGCGCCGTGCAGGTCACGGTCGGCGCCGCGCCGAAGGCGCACCGCACGACGAAGGCCGAAGCCGGTCACTTCGCGCAGGCGAAGGTCGATCCGGGCCGCGGCCTCTACGAATTCCGCCTCGGCGAAGGCGAGGGCGCCGACCTCGCGCCGGGCGCCGAGCTGAAGGTCGATCTCTTCAAGGTCGGCCAGTTCGTCGACGTCAGCGGCACGACGAAGGGCAAGGGTTACGCGGGCGTCATCAAGCGCCACCACTTTTCGCACCAGTACATGTCGCACGGCAACTCGCTGTCGCACCGCGCGCCGGGCGCCATCGGTCAGCGCCAAACGCCGGGCCGCGTGTTCCCGGGCAAGCGCATGGCGGGTCGGCTCGGAGCTGACAAGGTCACGAAGATCAATCTCGAGGTCATCAGGGTCGACGCCGAGCGCAACCTGCTGCTCGTCAAGGGCGCGGTGCCGGGCAGCGAGAACGGTCAGGTCGTAGTACGTAGCGGCCGTCAAAGCGGCCGCAGCGAAAGCTGCCAAAGCGGCCAAGTAAACTTCCGCGCGAGATCGGGCGATGAAAGTCAAAAGTAAAAGGTGGTAGTGGCACGCTCGAGCTCGCGGATGCGACGTTCGGCGCTGCGTTCAACGAGCCGCTCGTGCACCAAGTCGTCACGGCCTACCTGGCCGGCGCGCGCGCCGGCACGAAGGCGCAAAAGACCCGCTGCGGACGTCAGCGGCAGCGGCAAGAAGCCGTGGAAGCAGAAGGGCACGGGCCGTGCCCGTGTCGGCTCGATCCGCAGCCCGATCTGGGTCGGCGGCGGTCGCACGTTCGCGGCGCGCCCGCGCAGCTTCGAGCAGAAGGTCAACCGCAAGATGTACCGCGGCGCGATGCGCTCGGTGTTGTCCGAGCTGCTGCGCCAGGAGCGGCTTGATCGTGACGCCGGAGCTCGGCGTATCGGCGGCGAAGACCAAGGAGCTGCGCGGCAAGCTCGACAAGCTCGGTTTCACGACGGGGCTCATCGTCGTCGAAGCGTTCGACATGAAGCTCTGGCTCGCGGCGCGCAACATGCCCGAACGTCGACGTGCTCGAAGCGCAGCTCATCGATCCCGTGAGCTTGGTCGGCGCCGAAAAGCTCGTCATCACGGCCGCGGCATCTGAAAATCGTCGAGGAGCGGCTGAAATGAGCATCGAGCGCCCATCGTGAACGACTGATGCAGGTACTGCTCGGGCCGCACGTGTCCGAGAAGGCCACGAGCCTCGCCGAGGCCGGCCAGGTCGTCTTCAAAGTGCGCAGCGACGCGACCAAGGCCGACGTTCGCAGGGCCGTCGAGCTGCTGTTCGAGGTCAAGGTCGAGCGCGTGACCGTCGTGCGGATTCCGGCCAAGCAGAAGCGCTTCGGCCAGCGTGCCGGCACGCGCCAGGCGTGGAAGAAGGCCTACGTGCGGCTCGCGCCGGGCCAAGACATCAATTTCATGGGCGCCGAGTCCTAAGGCGCGCGGGGCAGAATCGTGGCGTTACGTAAGCTCAAGCCAACATCGCCGGGTCAGCGGTTCGTCGTCCGCGTCGTCAAGGAAGGGTTGCACAACGGCGATCCGTACGAGCCGTTGCTCCGGCCATTCCACAAGCGCGGCGGTCGCAACAACCAGGGCCGCATCACGACGCGGCACCAGGGCGGCGGTCACAAGCGTTACTACCGCGTCATCGACTTCAAGCGCGACAAGGACGGCATCGCGGGCAAGATCGAACGGCTCGAATACGATCCGAACCGCACGGCCTATCTCGCGCTCGTGCTCTACACCGACGGCGAGCGCCGCTACATCCTGGCGCCGAAGCGCGCGCAGGTCGGCGACCCGATCATGTCGGGCATCGACGCGCCGATCAAAGCCGGGCAGCGCGCTGCCGCTCAAGAACATTCCGATCGGCTCGCTCGTGCACTGCATCGAGCTGAAGCCGGGCAAGGGCGCGCAAATGGCGCGCAGCGCCGGCGCATCGGTGCAGGTCGTCGCGCGCGAAGGCGAGTACGTCACGGTGCGTCTGCGCTCCGGCGAGATGCGCAAGGTGCACGTCAATTGCCGCGCCACGATCGGCGAGGTCGGCAACGACGAGCACAACCTGCGCAAGATCGGCAAGGCCGGCGCGCAACGTTGGCGCGGCATTCGCCCGACGGTCCGCGGCGTCGCTCATGAACCCCGTCGACCACCCGCACGGCGGCGGCGAGGGCAAGTCGGGCCAGGGCAACCCGCATCCGGTGTCGCCGTGGGGCCAGAAGACCAAGGGCTACAAGACCCGCCGCAACAAGCGGACGCGCTCGATGATCGTGCGCGATCGACGGCAGAAATAGTTAGAGAGACTTGAGCTAGAGAACCTATATGTCACGTTCGATCAAGAAAGGCCCGTTCGTCGACGTCCACCTGCTCGACAAGGTGGCGAAGGCTGCAGCCACGAACGACCGTCGGCCGATCAAGACCTGGTCGCGGCGCTCGATGATCGTGCCCGACATGGTCGGACTCACGATGGCCATCCACAACGGTCGCCAGCACATACCGGTTCTCGTCTCGGAGAACATGGTCGGTCACAAGCTCGGCGAGTTCGCGCCGACGCGCGCGTTCAAGGGCCACTCCGGCGATCGCAAGGTCGCGGCCACGCCCGGTGCGCCTGGGGCTCCGGGTGCTCCCGGCGCTGCGCCCGGTGCTCCCGCCGGTGGCGGTGGTGGCGGCGGCGGTAAGGCTGGCGGCGGCGGTAAGGAGTAAGCGAGTAGCCATGCAAGTCGTCGCCAAGCTTCGCTACGCCCGCATCTCGCCGCAGAAGTGCCGCCTCGTCGCGGACCAGATCCGCGGCCAGTCGGTGTCGAGCGCGCTCCGAGATTCTCGCGTTCAGCCGCAAGAAGGCTGCCCGCATGATGCACAAGGTGCTCGAGTCGGCCATTGCGAACGCCGAGCACAATCACGGCGCCGACATCGACGAGCTCAAGGTGTCGAACGTGCTCGTCGACGCCGCGCCGTTTTTCGCGCGGTACGCCGCCCGAGCCAAGGGCCGCGGCGATCGCATCTTGAAGCGCAACAGTCACATCACCGTCCGAGTGGGCGACGAGTAGCGTATGGGTCAAAAGGTTCATCCGGTCGGCATTCGCCTCGGCATCACGAAAGAGTGGTCGTCGAGGTGGTATGCGAATTCGCAGACGTTCCCGATTTACGTCGAGCAGGATCACCGCGTACGCGAGTTCCTGCGCAAGAAGCTCAAGGAAGCGTCGATCAGCCGCATCCACATCGAGCGGCCAGCGAAGAAGGCCAACATCACGATCCACACGGCTCGACCCGGCGTCGTGATCGGCAAGAAGGGCGAGGACATCGAGAAGCTGCGCGGCGAGGTCGCGAAGCTGCTCGGGATGCCGCTGCACGACGTGCGGCTCAACATCTCCGAGATCCGCAAGCCGGAGCTCGACGCGCTGCTCGTGGCCGAGGGCATCGCCCAGCAGCTCGAGCGCCGCGTGCAGTTCCGCCGGGCCATGCGCCGCGCCGTGACGAACACGATGCGCATCGGTGCCGAGGGCATCAAGGTGCGGGTGTCGGGCCGCTTGAACGGCGCCGAGATCGCGCGCTCGGAGCAGTACCGCGAAGGCCGCGTGCCGCTGCACACGTTCCGCGCCGACATCGACTACGGGTTGGCCGAGGCACGCACGACGTACGGCGTGATCGGCGTCAAGGTTTGGGTTTTCCGCGGCGAAGTACGTGAAGGCGCCGCCGAGCAGACGACGAATGCGGAGCCGGCCGAAGCTGGGCGTCCGCAGCAGGCGTAAACCATCATGCTGCAACCGAAACGCACCAAATTCCGGAAACAGTTCAAAGGCCGCAATCGCGGCTTGGCCCAGCGCGGCAACTCCGTCGCGTTCGGCGACTACGGTTTGAAGTCCGTCGAGCGCGGTCAGCTGACGGCTCGGCAGATCGAAGCCGCGCGCCGCGCGATGACGCGCTTCGTCAAACGCGGCGGTCACATCTGGATTCGGGTGTTTCCGGACAAGCCGATCACCAAGAAGCCGCTCGAGGTACGCCAGGGCAAGGGCAAGGGCAACGTCGAGTACTGGGTCGCGCAGATCAAGCCCGGCAAGTTGCTCTACGAGATCGCCGGCGTTACCGAGGAAGTGGCGCGCGAGGCCTTTACGCTCGCCGCCGCCAAGCTGCCCCTGAGCACCACCTTTGTCGAACGGCACATTGGCTGATGAAGAGGGGCTGATGAAAGTCAAAGAGCAAAGAAAGGCGTTCCGCGACAAGTCGGACGCAGAGCTCGGCGAGGAGCTGCTGAAGCTGCGCCGCGAGCAATTCAATTTGCGTATGCAAGCCGCCACCGGCCAGGGCGCGAAGCCCGACCAGCACGGCAAGGTGCGCAGGTCGATCGCGCGCTTGAAGACCGTGCAGCACGAGCGCGTGAAGAAATAAGCGAGTTAGAGACATGAGCGCAGCAGAAACACAGGCCAAGACTCACGCAGCGCCGCACGGTCGGACGCGTCGTCAGCAACAAGATGCAGAAGAGCGTCACCGTGTCGATCGAGCGCCTGGTCAAGCACCCGGCCTACGGCAAGTTCATCCGCCGCACCACGAAGGTCATGGCGCACGACGAGGAAGGTACGTGCCGCGAAGGCGACACGGTCGCGATCGTCGAGTGCCGCCCGATCAGCAAGCGCAAGGCCTGGCGCGTCGTCGAGATCGTCGCAGCGGGCACCGGTCGAGACGGAGGCCTAAGGGGCTGCCATGATCCAAACCCAAACCATGTTGAATGCCGCCGACAACAGCGGCGCGCGCAGCATGATGTGCATCAGGGTGTTCGGCGGCTCGAAGCGCCGCTATGCGCACATCGGTGACATCATCAAGGTCACGATCAAGGACGCGATCCCGCGCGGCCGCGTCAAGAAGGGCGAGGTGTATCACGCCGTCGTCGTGCGTACTCGCCACGGCTTGCGCCGCCCGGACGGCTCGGTGATCCGTTTCGACGGCAACGCCGCGGTGCTGCTTGACGAACAAGCTCGAGCCGATCGGCACGCGTATCTTCGGACCGGTCACGCGCGAGCTGCGGACGACCCAGTTCATGAAGATCATCTCGCTCGCGCCGGAAGTGCTCTAAGAGATAACGAACATGCAGCGCATCAAGAAAGGCGATCAAGTCATCGTGATCGCCGGCAAGGACAAAGGCCGGCGCGGCACCGTGCTGCGCGTCGAGGAAGACGGCCGCGTGGTCGTCGAGAACCTCAACGTCGCGCACAAGCACCAGCGGCCGAACCCGCAGAAGGGCGTGGCCGGCGGCATCGTCGAGCAAGAGAAGTCGCTCGACGCGTCGAACGTGATGCTGTTCAACCCCACGACCCAAAAGAGCGATCGCATCGGATTCCGCCGGTTGTCGGACGGCCGCAAGGTGCGGTTCTTCAAGGGCAACGGCGAAGTGTTGGATACCTGATATGGCAGCACCAAGGCTACAAGAGTTCTACCGCAAGGAAGTCGTGCCCGCAGCTCATGAAGCAGCTCGGGGTCGCGAACCCGATGGCGGTGCCGCGGATCACGAAGATCACGCTGAACATGGGCGTCGGCGAGGCGCTCGCGGACAAGAAGGTGCTCGAGAGCGCGATGGCCGACCTCGCGAAGATCAGCGGGTCAGAAGCCCGTGCCCTGCAAGGCCAAGAAGTCCGTCGCGAGCTTCAAGGTCCGCGACGGCGTCGCGATCGGCTGCAAGGTCACGCTGCGCAAGGCGCGCATGTACGAGTTCCTCGATCGGCTCATCAGCGTCGCGATGCCGCGTATCCGCGACTTCCGCGGCGTGTCGCGTCGCGCGTTCGACGGTCGCGGCAATTACAACCTCGGCGTCAAAGAGCAGATCATTTTCCCGGAAATCAACTACGACCAGGTCGACGCCATTCGCGGCATGGACATCTCGATCACGACGACGGCGCGCAACGACGACGCGGGCCGCGCGTTGCTCGAGGCCTTCAAGTTTCCGCTGCGGGGAGATCGTTAACCATGGCCAAGAAATCCATGCTGATGCGTCAGCGTCACCGCGAGAAGGCCGTCAAGCGCTTTGCCGAGAAGCGCGCTGAGCTCAAGGAGCTCATTCGCAACCCGAAGACGTCCGACGAGGACAAGGCCGAGGCGCAGAAGAAGCTGCAGACGCTGCCGCGCGACGCGAACCCGATTCGCCTGCGCAATCGCTGCGCGCTGACGGGCCGCCCGCACGGGTTCTATCGCAAGTTCGGCCTGTCGCGCACGAAGCTGCGCGAGACGACGATGCGCGGCGAGATCCCGGGCGTACGGAAGGCCAGCTGGTAAGGATGCCGTCATGAGTATGACCGACCCGATCTCCGACATGCTGACGCGTATTCGCAATGCGCAGACGGCCCGCAAGCCGTCCGTGACGCTTGCCGGCGTCGAAGCAGAAGCTCGCCGTCGCGAAGGTGCTCGAGCAAGAAGGCTATCTCGCGTCCGTCGACCGACCGAGACCGTCGACGGCAAGGAGCACGCTGACGCTCGAGCTCAAGTACTACCAGGACGCGCCCGTGATCGAGCGCATCCAGCGCGTGAGCCGGCCCGGGTCTTCGCATCTTCAAGCGCGTCGACCAGCTGCCGGTCGTGCAGGGCGGTCTCGGCGTGGCCATCGTGTCGACGTCGCAAGGCGTCATGACGAACGTTCAAGCCAAGGCGCAGGGTCACGGCGGCGAAGTGCTCTGCATCGTCCTCTAACCACGAATCGAGTCATAACGATGTCGCGAGTAGGAAAAAAGCCGATCGAGCTCGGCAAAGACCTGAGCGCCGAGGTGAAGGGCCGGGCCGTCACGATCAAGGGCAAGAAGGGCAGCCTGACGCTCGAGACCAACTCTGAGGTCGAGGTCACGGTCGACGGCAATCTCGTGAAGGTTGCGCCGCGCTCGGGCAGCAACTTCGCGAACGCGATGTCGGGTACGACGCGCGCGCATCTTGCGAACATGGTCGCGGGCGTCACGAAGGGCTTCGAGAAGAAGCTCGAGCTCGTCGGCGTCGGCTACCGCGCCGCCGTGCAGGGCAAGAAGCTGAATCTGACGCTCGGGTTCTCGCATCCGGTCGAGTTTCCGATTCCGGCGGGCATCACGATCGAAACGCCGAGCCAGAACGAGATCATCGTGAAAGGCATGGATCGGCAGCAGGTCGGCCAGGTGGCGGCGGTGTTGCGCCACTACCGTCCGCCGGAGCCCTACAAGGGCAAGGGCGTCAAGTATTCGAACGAGCAAATCGAGATCAAGGAAGCGAAGAAGAAGTAGCCATGGCGATCGACAAGAAGCAAAAGCGTCAGCGCCGCGCCCGCCGCACCCGCGTGCGGATCTCGCTGCTCGGCGTTCATCGGCTGTGCGTGCACCGCACGCCGCAGCACATCTACGCGCAGATCATCGCGCCGGAAGGCAACCGCGTCGTCGCGAGCGCTTCGACGCTGAACAAGGAACTGCGCGGCTGCTCTGAAGAGCACGGGCAACATCGCGGCAGCGGCCGCCGTAGGCAAAGAGATCGCCGAGCGCGCGAAGAAGGCCGGCGTCGAGAAGGTCGCCTTCGACCGCTCGGGCTTCAAGTATCACGGTCGCGTGAAGGCGCTCGCCGAGGCGGCGCGCGAAGCGGGACTCAACGTTTAACGGCGCAGCGGACATCATGGCAAACGCTGATGAGTTTCAAGAGAAGTTGGTCGCGGTGAACCGCGTTGCCAAGGTCGTCAAGGGCGGCCGGCAATTCGGGTTTACTGCGTTGACCGTCGTCGGCGACGGCAACGGCCGCGTCGGTTACGGCTACGGCAAGGCGCGCGAGCTGCCACTCGCCATCCAGAAGGCGATGCAAGCAGCGCGCAAGCACCTGACCACCGTCAGCTTGAAGAAGGACACGCTCCAGTACGAGCTGCACGGCAGCCACGGCGCGACGCGTGTCTTCATGCAGCCGGCGTCGGACGGCACGGGCGTCATCGCGGGCGGCGCGATGCGCGCGGTGCTCGAGTGTGCCGGCGTGCGCAACGTGCTCGCGAAGAGCTATGGCTCGCGCAACCCGATCAACGTCGTCCGCGCGACGATGAACGCGCTCTCGGCGATGCGCTCGCCGGCGCAAATCGCCGCGAAGCGCGGCAAGACCGTCGAAGAGATCTTCGGCTGAGGATTTACGACGTGGCGAAAGTCAAAAGCAGCAAGAACATCCGGCTCACGCTCTTGAAGAGCCGTTTCGGCCGCACGCCTGGGCACGCGCAATGCGCGAGCGGGCTTGGGTTAAGGCGTCGGCACCAGAGCGTCGAGGTCAAGGACACGCCCGAGAACCGCGGCATGATCGAGAAGATTCGCTACATGCTGCAGGTCGAGGAGGCTTGAGATGCGCTTGAACGATCTACACCCCGCGAAGGGCAGCAAGTTCAACCACAAGCGGCGCGGCCGCGGCGCAGGCTCCGGCTTGGGCAAGACGGGCGGCCGCGGCGTCAAGGGCCAGCGCGCTCGTGCCGGCGGCTACCACAAGGTGGGCTTCGAGGGCGGCCAGATGCCGCTCCAACGCCGGCTGCCGAAGATCGGCTTCGTCTCGCAGACGCGCGACGAGAAGGCCGAGCTGCGCGTGCACGAGCTCGCGAGGTTCGCGGGCCAGACGGTCGACCTGGCGGCGCTCAAGGCCGCGCAGTTGGTCCCGAAGCGCGTCCTGAAGGTCAAAGTCATTTCGTCGGGCACGCTCGACAAGGCCGTCACCGTGAGTGGGCTCAAGGTCACGGCCGGCGCCCGCAAGATCATCGAAGCCGCCGGCGGCAAGGTAGCGGAGTAGGTTAGAGATGGCGAAGGCTGGCACGGTCAATCCGGCTGCTTTGCTCGGCGACGCGACGCGTTCCGCCGATCTCCGCCATCGCCTGCTGTTCTTGCTCGGCGCGCTCGTCGTCTATCGAGTCGGCAGCTTCATCCCCGTGCCCGGCATCGACCCCGAGCAGCTGCGCCTGTTGTTCGAGCAGCAGACCGGCACGATCCTGAGCATGTTCAACATGTTCTCGGGCGGCGCCCTGTCGCGGCTGTCGATCTTCGCGCTCGGCATCATGCCGTACATCTCGGCTTCGATCATTTTGCAGATGGGCACGCACGTCATTCCGGCGCTCCAGCAGCTGCGCAAGGAAGGCGAGTCGGGCCGCCGCAAGATCACGCAGTACACGCGCTACGGCACGGTCGTGCTCGCGGCGTTTTCAGTCGATCGCCATGGCCGGCGCGCTTCCAGACGCAGGGCGTGGTCCTGGTTCCGGGCACGGGCTTCGTCATGACGGCCGCGATCACGCTCGTGACGGGCACGATGTTCCTGATGTGGCTCGGCGAGCAGATCACCGAGCGCGGCATCGGCAACGGCATCTCGATGATCATTCTGTCGAGCATTCTGTCGGGCTTGCCGTCCGCGATCGGCGGCACGCTCGAGCTCGTGAACACGGGCGGCATGAATCAGGCGATGCCGTTCCTGCTCGGCTTCCTCGTGCTCGGCGTGACGGGCATCGTCGTCTACATGGAGCGCGCGCAACGGCGCATCGCCGTCAACTACGCGAAGCGCCAGCAAGGCCGGCGCATGTACGCGGGCCAGACGAGCCATCTGCCGTTCAAGATCAACATGTCGGGCGTCATCCCGCCGATCTTCGCGTCGAGCTTGATTCTGTTCCCGGCGACGATCGCGAGCTGGTTCGGCACGAGCCAGGCCGTGGCGTGGCTTCAGCGCATCGCGGCGAGCCTGTCGCCCGGCCAGCCCGATCTACATCCTGATGTACGCGTCGCTGATCATGTTCTTCTGCTTCTTCTACACGGCGCTCGTGTTCAACTCGCGCGAGACGGCCGAGAACCTGCGGCGCTCGGGCGCGTTCATCCCCGGCATCCGCCCCGGCCAGCAGACGGCCGAGTACATCGACAAGGTGCTGACGCGCCTCACGTTCTGGGGCGCGCTGTACATCACGGCCGTGTGCTTGATCCCCGAGTTCCTGATCCTGGAGTTCAACGTGCCGTTCTACTTCGGCGGCACGTCGCTGCTGATCATCGTCGTCGTGACGATGGACTTCATGGCGCAGCTCCAGGCTCACATGATGACTCACCAATACGAAGGCCTGCTCAAGAAGGCGAATCTCCGCGGCTACGGGAAGCAACGAGAAATAGGGCGGCCGGAGCTAAGCGATGAAAGTCAGAACATCAGTTCGCAAGATTTGTCGGAAGTGCAAGATCGTGCGCCGCCGCGGCGTGGTGCGCGTGATTTGCGAAGACCCGCGGCACAAGCAGCGCCAGGGCTAGAGGTTAGAACACTATGGCACGTATAGCGGGCGTCAACATCCCCACCAACAAGCACGTTGGGATCGCGCTGACGCACATCTTCGGCATCGGCCGTAACCGCGCGATCATGACCTGCAAGGCGGCAGGCGTCGCGGCGACCACGCAGGTCAAGGACCTGACCGAGCCCGAGATCGCGCGCTTGCGCGACGTCATCGCGAAGTTCCCCGTCGAGGGCGACCTGCGCCGCGAAGTCGCGATGAACATCAAGCGTCTCATGGATCTCGGTTGCTACCGAGGCATTCGGCATCGCCGCGGTTTGCCGCTGCGCGGCCAGCGCACGAGGACCAATGCGCGCACGCGCAAGGGTCCGCGGCGCGGCGTCAAGAAACTCAGGAGGCTAAATGGCAGCTACACCGCCCGCCGCAGCAGCAGCTGCTGCAGCAGCTAAGGTTCGCAAGAAGGCCAAACGGCAGATCCTCGACGCCGTTGCGCACGTTCATGCGTCCTTCAACAACACGATCATCAGCATCACGGATCGGCAAGGGAACACGCTCGCGTGGGCCACGGCCGGCAATTGCGGCTTCAAAGGCTCGCGCAAGAGCACGCCGTTCGCGGCTCAGGTCGCGGCCGAGAAGGCCGGCAACCAAGCCAAGGAATACGGCGTGAAGAGCCTCGAGGTCCGCGTCAAAGGCCCGGGCCCGGGGCGCGAGTCGGCGGTGCGTGCGCTGAATGCCGTCGGGTTCCGAATCACCGAGATCGAAGACGTCACTCCGATTCCTCACAACGGCTGTCGTCCGCCGAAGAAGCGGCGAGTCTAAGCGGAAGAAAACATGGCGAGATACAGAGGCCCAACCTGCAAGCTTGCGCGTCGTGAAGGCACGGACCTGTTCTTGAAGAGCGGGCTCAAGCCACTCGAATCGAAGTGCAAGCTCGAAGTGCCCCCCGGCGGCGCCGCGCAACGGCGTCAGCGCCTGTCCGACTACGGCGTGCAGCTGCGCGAGAAGCAGAAGCTGCGCCGCATGTACGGCGTGCTCGAGCGGCAATTCCGCAACTACTACAAGAAGGCTTCGAAGGTCAAAGGCTCGACCGGCGAGAACCTGCTGCGGATGCTCGAGGCGCGGCTCGACAACGTCGTGTATCGCATGGGCTTTGCGTCGACGCGCGCCGAGGCGCGCCAGCTCGTCGGCCATCGCGGCATCAAGGTCAACGAGCAGATCGTCAACATCCCGTCGTATCAGCTGAAGGCCGGCGACAAGATTGCCGTTCGCGATCGCGCCAAGGAACAGCTGCGCATCAAGTCGGCGCTGTCGATCGCGGGCCAAGTCGGTTTCCCCGAGTGGGTCGAGGTCGACGACAAGAACATGCAGGGGACACTGAAGAACCTGCCCGAGCGCGACGAGATTCTGCCGGACATCAACGAGAATTTGGTCGTCGAGCTCTACTCGAAGTAACGAGAGGAAACCTTTAGATGACATCAGCAACGGAATTCTTGCGGCCGCGGGCCGTCAAGGTTCAGCCCCTCGGTACCAATCGCGCGCGCGTAACGGTCGAGCCGTTCGAGCGCGGGTTCGGTCACACGCTCGGCAATGCGCTGCGGCGCGTGCTGCTTGTCCTCGATGCCCGGCGCCGCCGTCGTCGAGGTCGAGATCGAAGGTGTGCTGCACGAGTACACGAGCATCGAGGGCGTCCAAGAGGACGTCGTCGACATCCTGCTCAATCTGAAGTCGATCGCGATCAAGATGCACTCGCGCGAAGAAGCCGAGCTCCAGCTCTCGAAAAAGGGCCCGGGCCCGGTGCGTGCCGGCGACATCGTCGTCGATCACGACATCGAGATCGTGAACCCCGACCTCGTCATCGCGAACCTGACGAGCGCGGGCGAGCTGCGCGCGTTCTTGAAGGTCGTGCGCGGCCGCGGTTATCGCCCGGCGACGCAGATCGCGCAGTTCGAGGAGCAGACGCGCCCGATCGGCCGCCTGCAGCTCGACGCGTCGTTCAGCCCGGTCCGCCGCGTGACGTACACCGTCGAGCGCGCGCGCGTCGAGCAGCGCACGGACTTGGACAAGCTCATCGTCGACATCGAGACCAACGGCACGATCGACGCCGAAGAGGCGATCCGCCGCGCCGGCCTGATCTTGAAGAACCAGCTCGACGTGTTCGTCGATCTCCAGGGCGAGGACGAAGTCGGCTTCGGCCGCACCGAGACGCAAGTCGATCCGATCCTGCTGCGCCCGGTCGACGAGCTCGAGCTCACGGTGCGCTCGGCGAACTGCTTGAAGGCCGAGAACATCAACTACATCGGCGACCTCGTGCAGCGCACGGAAGTCGAGCTGCTTGCGCACGCCGAATCTCGGCAAGAAGTCGCTGACCGAGATCAAGGAAGTGCTCGAGCAGCACGGCTTGGCGCTCGGCATGCGGCTCGACAACTGGCCGCCGCCGGGGCTGCGCGCCGAGGAGCCGCCCACGCCGCCAACCTCGTCGATGGCGTTCTGATCTGACCGGAGTGTTCTTCGATGCGTCACAGAAATTCGGGCCGTAGGCTCGGCCGCAATTCCCCGCACCGCCGGGCGATGTACCGCAACCTCGCGGCGTCGCTGCTGGTGCACGAGACGGTCCGCACCACGCTGCCGAAGGCCAAGGAGCTGCGCCGCGTCGTCGAGCCGTTGATCACGCTCGCAAAGGAAGACAGCGTGAGCCACCGCCGGCTCGCGTTCGACCGCCTGCGCGACGACAAGGCCGTCGGTGTCCTGTTCAAGGACCTCGGTCCGCGCTTCAAGAGCCGCCCGGGCGGCTACCTGCGGATCCTGAAGATCGGCTTCCGCGCCGGCGACTCGGCGCCGATGGCGATCGTGCAGCTGCTCGATCAGCCCGAGAAGGTCGTAGAGCCGAGCGAGCCGCGCACGACGGCCTAGCCAGCCTCGGTCGTTCGACGATTCGAAGCCCGCCGTGCCGAGAGGCCGGCGGGCTTTTTCGTTGGAATTGGCGCGATTCGCGCTTGATTCCGCGGCTGATGGCCGTGCTAGCGTGGCCGCATGACGAAGCCGCTGAAGAAGGACGCGACCTACGCGGATCTCTGCGCGGTCCCCGAGAATTTCGTCGCCGAGATTCTCGGCGGAGAGCTCTACGCATCGCCGCAGCCGGCGGTCCGTCACGTTCGGGCGGCTTCGGCGCTGGGCGCCCTGATCGCGGGGCCTTTTCAGTTCGGTGTCAACGGTCCCGGCGGATGGCTGATCCTCGATGACCCCGAGCTGCACTTCGGCGCCGACGTGCTGGTGCCCGATCTCGCTGGTTGGCGCACCGAGCGCGTCGGCGATTGGTCCGATGCAGCGTACATCACGGTTGCCCCGGACTGGCTCTGCGAGGTGTTGTCTCCGTCCACCGAACGTATCGACCGCACGAAGACACTGAAGATCTACGCGCGCGAGGGTGTGCGACACGTGTGGCTGCTCGATCCGATGCGCAAGTCGCTCGAGGTGTTGCAGCTAGAAGGAAACCGCTGGTCGTTGATCGCGACACACGAAGGCGGCAATCGGGTTCGCCCGGAGCCGTTCGCTGTGGTGGAGCTCGAGCTCGCCGCGCTCTGGGCATAGCCGTCCGCGCCCCTGCGATTCCGAGCTGCGCTGGGAGCCGGTTTTAGGACCCGTCGCCGTCGCGTCGGGCGCGCCAGCGTTGCCGCGGCCGGCGCAGCGTGAGTGTTTGCCACGGCACGCGCACGGCGCGTGCGAGCCGTTCGATCAATAGCGGCCGATAGATCGCCGCGTCCTCGGCCGACAGCACGTCGCGCTCCGTCTCGGCATGGATGCGGCGTCCGTACTTGAGCTTGACCCAGGCGTTCAGGTCCATCTGCTTCAGGCGCGCGAACACGAGGCGATTGAACAAGCCGTTTCTCGCGCTGCGCCGCACGGCGATGCCGAAGTCGATCAAGTACGGCCGCTCGCCGGCGCCGACGATGATGTTGTCTTTGCGCTTCAAGTCGCCGTGCGCGACACCGGCCGCGTGCATGGCTCGTACGGTCGCCAGCAGCTTGGCGAAGAATGCCTCGCGATCGGCGAGCCCCTGCTCGTGCTCGCGCAGCGACGGTCCCGCGACGAGCTCGAGCGCCAGGTATTCGCCGCCAACGAGCCCGAACGAGCGGGGGATGCCGTCGATGCCGTCGAGCCGTTCGTAGACGGCCTGCTCGCGCTTGAGCAGCGACCGCCACAACCAGCCGAGCGGTCCGCCGCGATGCGGCTTCTTGACGACGACGTCGCCGGCCGACGTTCGATACGCCTGCACCGACGCTTGATACCCGCTGCCGAGCTCGCGGCCCGCGCCGGCATCGATGGCGCCGGCAATCTCGGCCGTCAATTGCGGGGACGCGCGAGGGCCGGGAGGCAGGCCGCTCGCGTGGCTCAGAAGAAGGCTTTCCACGCGACCCAGGAGGCAGAGATCAGCGCCAATGCGACGAACAAGATCTCGCCGTGCCTGTTGCTGACCGCAAGCGCCCAGCGCCGATCGCCGGCCGCCGCCGCGGCGTCAAAGCGCGGCATCAACGCCGGCGTGCGCGAGGACCAGGTCTCCCACGCCGCGCCGAAGATGCGGCGCAGCTTGCGGTCCTCGTACTCGATCGCCGTCGGGTAATAGAACCAGAAGAAGAACAGCGCGAGCGGCAGGCCCCACCAGCGCGAGCCTGCGAGCGCGAAGCCGACGACGAGCAGGATGTTGCCCGTGTAGAGCGGGTGGCGGACGAAGCGGTACGCCCCGTCCGTCGCGAGCACCTCGTTCTTGACGATGAAGCCGCTCGCGTAGAGCCGCACGAACGCGCCGGCGAGCCCTATGAGCAGCCCGACGGCGGCAAGCACCGGGATCGGCGCGGCCGTCACGGTGTAAAGCAAGACCAGCACGACGGCGAGCCCTTGCCGAGCGCCCTCGAAATATCGCAGCTCGCGAATGACGTGGGCAATTCCGGTCAACGGCGGCAAGTCGGCGGTGCGGTGAGACATCCGTGCAAAAGCTCCTCAGTGACGAGCGCCGGCCGCGATGAACGCATCGCGTGTCAGGTTGCGATGTCCGTCCGCCGTCACCTCGACATTATCCTCGATGCGAATGCCGCCGAACGGCAGGAGCCGCTCGATCCCGGCGCGACTGAGCCTCGACTCGTGCTTGGCGAGCAGCGCCCGCAGCAACGACGGGATGAAATAGAGCCCGGGCTCGATCGTGACGACGACGCCGGGTTGCGAGCGTCCGCGTCAAGCGCAGATACGGATCCAAAGCGGGCGGCTCGCGCTTCTTGCCCGTCGTGTCGGCGAGGCGGCCGCCGGCATCGTGGACCTGGAGACCGAGCAGATGGCCGAGCCCGTGCGGCAGGAAGCCGCGCGTGATGCCCGTCGCGACGGCTTCGTCGACGCTGCACGTCACGAGCTTGTGCTCGCGCAGCACGTTGGCGAGCTGCCGGTGCGTGAAGGCGTGCAGCACGACGAAGTCGACGCCGGGTTTCACTTCCTCGCAGATGCGCTGCTGAAGCGCATCCATCGACGCGATCAGGGCCGCGAAGTCGTCGGTCGCCGAAGCGGAGTAGGTGCGGGTGATGTCGGCGGCGTAACCCTTGAGCTCGGCGCCGGCGTCGATCAGCAACGAGCGAGTGACTGACGGCGGCTCGGCGCGCATGTGCTGGTAGTGCAACGTCGCGGCATGCTCGTTCAAGCCGATGATGTTGCCGTACGGCAGCTCCGTCTCGCGTTGGCCGCTCGCGGCGAGATAGGCCTGATGCAGCTCGAGCTCCGTCGTTCCCGACTTGAACGCGGCGGCGACGGCGACGTGGCCGCGGACGGCCATCGCTTGCGCCCCGCGCATGCACAGCACCTCGTAAGTCGTTTTTACGGCGCGCGTGAAGTCGAGGTGATTCAGGAACCGCGGATCGTTGATCGCGGGCTGAGTCGCCGCGCTGCCGCCGCGCGTGACGCGCTCGGCGCCGGAGCCGATCGCGACCCAGCGCGCGCCGCTGCCCGAGAGCTTACGCGCGTCGGCGTCGGTCTTGGCCACGCGGATGTCGAAGTGCTGAGTCCAGTAGCCTTCGGGGTCGCTCGGCGGCTCGTGCCAATAGTCCTCGATCTGCTTGTAGACGAGCATCGGCCGCTGCCCCGGCACCAGCCGCAGGAAGGAGCCCGGCGCCTGCGTCAGGGGCACCCATGCCTTGAAATACGGCTCGACGCGGAACGGGTAGGTCTGATCGTCGCGGAACACGAGCCGCTCGTCGCCGGCGAAGATGACGGCGCCGTCGAATCCCGTGGCCCGCAGCGCCTCGTCGAGCCGCTGGTCGAGGATCGCGAGGTGGGCGCCGTACTCGCTCGCGAGCCGCGCCTCGAGCTCCGCGCGCGAGGCGAACGGAATGTCGGGGCTCGAAGGGCTGATCGTGAGGGTGCTGCTCAAGTGCGTCGCGCGGCCGGCGGGTACGTAGGCGGGAATCATAGACGGCCGGCGCGCGGAAGCCCAAGCCCAACGCGTAGGCCGGCGCTTGACCCTTGCGGGCACGCCACGGAGACTGCCGCTTCGCCTCGTGCCCCGGAGGAGCGCGTCATGAGCCAAGCCGTCGAGTCCTTGTTGACCCACTACGAGTCGGGCCGTCTGGGCCGCCGCGAGCTCGTGGCGGCTGCTGGCGGCGCTCGCCGCCGCGCCGCGCGTCGGTAGCGCGGAAGCGGGCCGCCGCCCTCAGGGCCGCAACGCTGAATCACGCGAGCCTCATCGTCTCCGACCTCGACCGCTCCGTGGCGTTCTATCAGCGCGTGTTCGGCTTGCCCGTCAAGAGCACGCAGCAGGGCGGCGTCAACCTCGCCGTCGGCGACGCGTTCCTGGGCGTCTACCAGGGCGGCGCGGACGCGATGCCGCACATCAATCACGTCTGCTTCGGGCTCCGCGATTTCGATCCCGCGGCGACGGTCGCCGCGCTCGAGGCGCAGGGATTGCCCGCCGAGTCGCGGACGCGCGACGGCGTGACGCAGGTCTACACGGCCGACCCCGACAACCTGCGCATTCAGCTCCAGGACGTCAGCTTCTGCGGCGGCGCTGGGCGCGCTCGGCAACGAGTGCCGCGCTTAGCGGCGCCAACACGGAACGAGAGTCATGGAAGTCGTCCTGACGGGCATCAAGCCCACGGGCCAGCCGGGCATGCTGCACATCGGCAACTACGTCGGTGCGATGAAGCCGGCCGTGGCCGCGAGCAAGAACGCCGCGCGCACTCGTATTTCTTTCTTGCCGACTACCACGCGATCGGCGGCGACGCGGACGCGATGGCGCGCTCGACGCTCGAGATTGCAGCGAGCTGGCTCGCCGTCGGGCTCGATCCGAGCAGAGTCATGCTCTATCGGCAGTCGCGACATTCCGGAAATCCCCGAGCTCACGTGGATCCTGCACAGCGTGACGGCCAAGGGCCTCATGAATCGCGCGCACGCGTACAAAGCCGCCGTCGCCGAGAACGAAGCGACGCCGGGCCGCGATCCCGATCAGGCGATCATGATGACGCTGTACTCGTACCCGATCCTCATGGCCGCCGACATCTTGATGTTCAAAGCGGCCAAGGTGCCCGTCGGCAGGGACCAGAAGCAGCACGTCGAGATGGCGCGCGACATCGCGC
The DNA here is from genome assembly GCA_963714705.1 of uncultured Gammaproteobacteria bacterium. GTDB lineage: Bacteria > Pseudomonadota > Gammaproteobacteria > Steroidobacterales > Rariloculaceae > FEN-1219. Next base: position 507,446 of record CAVQPJ010000005.1, on the reverse strand, counting down.
AGCGCTTCAACCACCACTTCGGCGAGACGTTCGTGCTGCCCGACGCCGTCATCGGCGACAACATCGCGACGCTGCCGGGCCTCGACGGCCGCAAGATGTCGAAGAGCTACGGCAACGTCGATCCCGCTGTTCGCCGGCGAGAAACAGCTGCGCAAGCTGATCATGAAGATCAAGACGAACTCGCTCGAGCCGGGGCAGCCGAAGGATCCGGGCGACAGCGCGCTGTACGACGATCTATCGCGCGTTCGCGACCGACGCGGAAGTCGTCGGCCGTGCGCGCGCGCTACGCGGAAGGCATCGGCTGGGGCGACATGAAGCAGCTCTTGTTCGAGCGCATCAACGCGGAGATCGCGCCGGCGCGTGCCGAGTACGAGCGGCTCGATCGCGAATCCGCGCGAAATCGAGGACGTGCTGCGGCAGGGCGCCGAGAAGGCGCGCGCCGTGAGCCGGCCGTTCCTGGCCGAGATTCGCGACAAGGTCGGCATCCGACCGCTCGCGCGCTGAGGCGTCTCAAGCGAGCGGCGGCCGGCGGAGGCCGACCTTGGTGACCTGCTCGAATGCCGCCCCGAGCTGCAACACGCCGAAATCGTCGCGATAGCGGCCGACGATTTGGATGCCGACGGGCAGGCCCTCGGGCGTGAAGCCCGCGGGCACCGAGAGCGCGGGGCGGAACGTCGCCGTGATCCAGTAGCAGGACTTCTGCCACGCGATGTAGTGCTCCATCTGCACGCCGGCGATTTCCTTCGGCCAGTCGAGCTTCGCGTCGAACGGCGGCAGCTGATTCACGGCGCACAGGGTGAACGCGTAACGCTCCTCGAAGCGGCGCATGCGGTCGAGGAGCTGACCGTGACGCACCATGGCCTGCGCGACGGCGGCCGTCGTCAGCGACTGGCCGAGCTCGACCTCGGCGATCGCCTCGGGTTTCAGCAGGTCCCGGTACTGCGCGAGCAGCGGGCCGTACGTGGCGGCCGAGCGGAAGGCGCGGATCGTGAGAAAGATCGACTCGGCGTCGGCGAGGTCGGGCACGGCTTCCTCGACGACGCAGCCCAAGTCTTCGAACGTCTTGCGTTGCGCATCGAGCACGGCGCGCACGCGAGCGATCGAGCGGCAGGCCGCCGAGATCGGGGCACCACGCGACGCGAGCGCCGCGGAAGTCGCGTGCGAGCGCGCCGCGGAACACGGCCGGATCGGCAGGCAGCAACGAGGGATCGCGCGGATCGGGTCCCGTCATGACGCTCATCAGCAACGCGACGTCGGCGACCGTGCGCGCGAGCGGCCCGTTGACCGAGAAGCCGAGCAGCGGGAACGGCGTCGGCCACGTCGGCGTGAGCCCGACGCTAGGGCGAAAGCCGACGATGTTGTTGAAGTTGCCGGGATTGCGCAGCGAGCCGCCGAGGTCGCTGCCGTCGGCGATCGGCAGCATGCCGGCCGCGAGCGCCGCGCCGGCGCCGCCGCTCGAGCCGCCGGCGCTCTTCGTCAGGTCGTAGGGGTTCACGGTCGTGCCGTAGACCTTGTTATAGGTGTGCGAACCCATGCCGAACTCGGGCACGTTCGTCTTGCCGATCGGGATCACGCCGGCGCGGCGCAGGCGCTCGACGAACACGGAGTCCTCGGTCGGCATCGTGTCCTTGTAGATCGGCGAGCCGCGCGTGTACGGGAAGCCGACGGCCGACTGCAGGTCCTTGAACGCCGTCGGCAGGCCGTGCAGCGGCGGCAGCCGCTCGCCGCTCGCGGCACGGCGGTCCGCGGCGTCGGCGAGCGCGAGGCACTCGTCGTCGTCGAGCTTGGCGACGATCGCGTTCAGCTTCGGATTCATGCGCCGGATGCGCTCGAGATGGGCGGCCATGACCTCGCGCGCGGAGACCTGCTTCCTCTGGATGAGCCGCGCGAGCTCGGTCGCGTCGAGGAAGCACAGATCCTGCGAGCCCTGCGCGGCGGCGCGCAGGCCGGTCGTGGCGGCCACGGCGGCTATGGCCCCGGCGGCTGCGATGAGCTCGCGGCGATCGAAACCCTCATTCGGCATGGCGTTCCCCCTGGGCGAGACATCCACGCTACAGGGGGGCAGAATGGCGTCAAGCCCAACGCGCTTCGGGGGAACGCCATGAGCCGCCATTTCAGCCCTACTTCTTTGCTCGCTGCCGTGTTCGCGATGGCCGCCGCAGGCTCCGCGCCGGCGCAAGCGCCGGCCACGGCGCCGCTGCCGGACGGCTACATGCGGGCACCGGCCGTCCAGAAAGGCCTCGCGCCGCAGATGCGCGTCACGGAGACCACGGCTGCCGCGCACGTCTTCGACGTGGCATTCACGACCGGCGACGAGATCCTCTCCGGCCTGACCGACCTCGCCATCGAGCACAAGATCACGTCGGGCTACATCACGGGCCTCGGCGGCCTTTCGACGGCGCTGCTCGGCTTCGGCGATCCCCCGCTCGGCGCGTTCAGACGCATCCCCATTGACGAGAAAAGCGAGCTCGTCTCGTTGACCGGCCATATCCAGTCGCGCGACGGCGTCCCGACCGTGCACCTGCACGCCGTCGTGGCGCTCAAGGATGGGAGCACGAAAGCAGGGCACGTGTTCGAGATGCACGTCGCGCCGATCGCCGAGATCTCCGTTGTCGCGACGTCGCTCGGCGGCGCCGGTCACTGACCGAAGGAGATTCGGCATGGCGAAGCTGCTCGCGTTACTGGCTGTTCTGGCTGCCGCCGTCGCCGCGCCCGCGGTGGCGCAGAGCGGCGACCGCGCGGCCGACGAAGCCGCGATTCGCGCTGCGATCCAAGCGTTCCTCGACACGCGCGAGGCCAACGACGCGGCCGCGCTCGGCGCGCTGCTGACCGAAGACGTGGACCAGCAGCAGACCTCGGGCAACGTCCGCCGCGGCCGCGAGGCAGTCGTCACGGGGTCGCTCGCGACGCAGCAGAGCACGGGCGGCCGGCGCACGATCACGGTCGATTCATTGCGCTTCGTCAGCGCCGACGTCGCGATCGCAGACGGCCGCTACGACAGCGTCGGCCGCGCCGACGGCACGGATCAGCGCATGCTGACGTCGATGGTGCTGCGCCGCGAAGGCGGAGCGTGGAAGATCGCCGCGATCCGCAACATGCTGCCGAGCGCGCCGCAGCGCTGACTCGACCCTTTGCTTTTCCGCGCGCGCGCCGGCCATCATCGCGCCGATGCCCATTGAAGAGCTGCTGACCGGCACGTTCGTCTACCTGGCCGCCGCGGTCGTCGCCGCGCCGCTGTTCGCGCGGCTCGGCTTGGGCTCCGTGCTCGGCTATCTCGCGGCCGGCATCGTCATCGGACCGAGCGTCCTCGGGCTGACGGGCGAGGCCACGGACGTCATGAGCTTCGCCGAGTTCGGCGTCATCGTGATGCTCTTCCTCGTCGGCCTCGAGCTGCAGCCGGACAAGCTGTGGGATCTGCGCAAGCCGATCTTCGGGCTCGGCGGCCTGCAGGTCGTGCTGACGGCCGCTCGTGATCGGCGTCGCCGCGATGCTGTTCGGGCTCGCCTGGCAAGCGGCGCTCGTCGCCGGCCTGGCGCTCGCGATGTCGTCGACGGCGATCGTGCTGCAGAGCTTGAACGAGCGCGGGCTGCTCAAGACCTCGGCCGGCCGCTCGAGCTTCGCGGTGCTGCTGTTCCAGGACGTCGCGATCATCCCGATGCTGGCGCTGCTGCCGCTGCTTGGCGGTGCTGCCGGCGCCGACGGAGGAGAGCGCGGCATTCGCGGCGCTGCCGGCGTGGGGGCGCACGCGGTCGTCGTGCTCGCCGTCGTGGCTGCGATCGTGCTCGCCGGCCGCTATCTGATGCAGCCGCTGTTCCGCTGGGTCGCCGGCACGGGAATCCGCGAGATCTTCGTCGCGTTTGCGCTGCTGATCGTCGTCGGCATCACGTTGCTCATGGACGAGGTCGGTCTCTCGGCCGCGCTCGGCACGTTCCTCGCCGGCGTCGTGCTCGCCGACAGCGAGTATCGCCACGAGCTCGAGATGGACCTCGAGCCGTTCAAGGGGCTGCTGCTCGCCGTGTTCTTCATCGCGGTCGGCGCCGGGCATCGACTTCGCGCTGCTCGAGCGCATGCCCGTCGTGTTGCTCGGCGATCGTGCTCGGCTTCATGGCGCTGAAGCTCGCCGTGCTGTGGCTGCTCGCCGTCGCGTTTCGCATGTCGCGCGCCGACGCGTCGCGGTTCTCGTTCTCGCTCGCGCAGGGCGGCGAGTTCGCGTTCGTGCTCATCGCGTTCGCGCTCGGGCTGCAGCTGCATCGGTGCCGAGGAGGCCGGCTTGCTCGTCGCGGCCGTCGCGATCTCGATGGCGTTCGCGCCGCTACTGATGCTGGCCGACGACAAGCTGCTGCAACCGAGGCTCGCGCCACGCGCCGACAAGCGCGCGCCCGACGCGATCGACGAGCGTGGTGCCGAGGTCATCATCGCGGGCCACGGCCGGTTCGGCATGACGATCGTGCGCTTGCTGCAGGCGAACCGCCGCCGCACCGTCGTGCTCGATCACGACGCCGAGCAGATCGAGGCGCTGCGCAAGTTCGGCTATCGCGTCTACTACGGCGATGCGGCACGGCTCGATCTGCTCGAGGCCGCGGGTGCCAAGGATGCGAAGGTGTTCGTGCTGGCCATCGACGACCGCGAGCGCGCGCTCGTGATCGCCGCGGACGTGTTGCGCCACTTCCCGCACCTGCGCGTATTCGCGCGCGCGTTCGATCGCGTGCACGCGTATCAGCTGCTGAATCTCGGCGTGCACTCGGTGTACCGCGAGGTGTTCGGCACGTCGGTCGACGTCGGGCGCGACGTGCTGACGACGCTCGGCATGCAGCCGTTCGAAGCGCAACGCGCGGCCACGCTGTTCAAGGCGCACGACGAGCGACTCGTGCGCGACTCGGCCGCGCACCAACTCGATCAAGCGCAAGCTCATCGACATCTCGCGCAGCGCGCGCGCCGAGATCGCGAACGTGCTCGCGCAGGATGTCGGCGCAGCGAAGCTCGAGGCCGGTCGCGCCGGCGCCCCGGACGCTACCAAGCGCGACGAAGCCTGACGCTCTGGGCCGGCCCCGGTGGGTGGGCCCGCCGGGCCGGGCTTGACTCTCCTGCGGTCTAGAATTATCGTTATTTCAGTCTATACAGAAATAAACGACATGCATCTGACCCCCGTCATGACGCGCTTCATCCTTCACTGGGGCGAAATGGGTACCCGCTGGGGCGTCAATCGGACCGTGGCGCAGATCCACGCGTTGCTCTATCTGGCGCCGGGCCCTCTGCCCGCCGATGAGATCGCGGAGACGCTGAACGTCGCCCGGTCGAACGTCAGCACGAGCCTGAAGGAGCTCCAGGGCTGGGGCCTCGTCAGCCTCGCGCACGTCATGAGCGACCGGCGCGACCACTTCACGACGCGCTCCGACCCTTGGGACATGCTCATGGCCATCATGGAGCAGCGGAAGCGGCGCGAGATCGAGCCGACGCTGAACTTCCTGCGCGAGTGCGCGCGCGAGCTCGAGGACGATCGCGATACGCCGAAGGAGGCGAAGGCGCGCATCGAGAACATGCTCGGCTTCCTGACGAACATCACGACGTGGTTCGACCAGATGCTTGCGCTGCCGAGGGCGACCGTCCTCACGCTCATGAAGCTCGGAGCCAAGATCGCGAACGTCGTGCCGAAGGGCGCGAAAGAGGCCTGAGCGGCCCCGTAACCGCCGCGTTCCTGCGCCGCTAGGAGCCCGTGAGATCGAGCGCCGTTTCGGGGATGGCGGCGTGGATGCGCACCCGCGCTTTGATGGTCGCGGCCGTCGGCCGCCACTCGAGCAGCGACAGCTCGCCCGCGCTCGTCCTCGACGAGCGCCGTGCAGCTCTCGACCCAGTCGCCGTCGTTGCAGTAGAGCAGGCCGTCGACTTCGGTGAACGCGGCGCGGTGGATGTGGCCGCAGACGACGCCGTCGACGCCCGCTTCGCGCGCAGCGGCGAGCGTCGCGTTGCGGTAGCGATCGATGTACGCCTGTGCGCCGGGGAAACGCGCCTTCATGTGCTGGGCGAGCGACCAATACGGCCGATCGAACACGTCGTGCAGCCAATGCGCGAAGCGGTTCAGCGTCAACAGCCGCCGGCATGCGAAGCCGCCGAGCCGAACCGCGAGTGACCGGCGGCGCACGACGTCGTCGAACTGGTCACCGTGCGCGACGAGTAGGCGGCGGCCTTTGTGCGTCGTGTGAATCGTGCGGCTCGCGATCTCGATGTTGCCGAACTTGACCCCCGCGAGCGCGTGCAGGTCGTAATCGTGGTTGCCGGGGATGTAGACGATCCGCGTGCCTTCCTGGCTCTTCTTCAGCAGCAGGCACAGGGCTTCGGTGTGACTGGCAGGCCAGTAGAAGCTCTTGCGCAGATTCTCGAGATCGATGATGTCGCCGACGAGATAGAGGACGTCACAGCGCGTATTGCGCAGGAAGTCGAGCAACAGATTGACTCTGCACTCGCGTGAGCCCAGGTGGACGTCGGACAGCCAGACAGTGCGAAGCGCCTGATGGCGCGGGGTCGAATGCAACGGCCCTCTCCTCCGTGAGAGGGCGCAGAGTCTACGATCGCCTGCCTATTGGCGTCGACGCACATCGCAAAAACCGTGGCCGATGGCCCGCTTCCGCGGCGTTCTGTGAGGACCTTCGCGGCCCGTATAAGATGAGCGCACACCGAAGGGGGATACGACATGAACAGACTGACCTCGGCGCTGCTGGCCGCCGGCCTGGCGCTCGGCGCCGGCGCTCCGCTCGCAGCCCAAGACCTCACGATCACGAATGCCCACATCGTCGTCGGCAACGGCACCGTCATCGAGCGCGGCTCGATCGTCGTCCGCGGCGGCAAGATCGAGTCCGTGACCGCGGGTGCTCCGCCGCGCACGGCGGGCCAGGTCATCGACGCGAACGGCATGAGCGCGATGCCGGGCTTCATCGACGCGCACCGGCACATCAACACGGGCCCCGAGGAGAAGGCGCAGATGCAGCGCCAGCTCGAGGCCGGCTACACGACGATTCTCTCGGGCGGCGGCCCCGGCGACGGCAACCTCACGCTGCGCCAGCACATCGAGTCCGGGCAAATCAACGGTCCGCGGGTCATCCCGTCGGAGCGCTTGCGCTTGGCGCAGCTCACGCCGGAGTCTGCGCGCGAAGCAGTTCGTGCGATGAAAGCGGCCGGCATCGACTACACGGGCGAAATCTCGCTGACGCCCGTCCCGGGCCCGACGCCGCAGGAGCTCGAGGTGCTGCGCGCCGTGCTCGACGAAGGCAAGAAGGTCGGCGTCAACGTGCAGGTGCACGCCGTGAGCTCGCCCGCGATGAACGCGGCCGTCGAGATGGGCATCCCGCTGCTCGTGCACTTGCCGAACAAGGACTGGGTCAGCAAAGCCGACGCGGCGAAGCTCGCGGCGGCGGGCACGAAGATCCTGATGACGATCGGGTTCGGTGCGCCCGTGTTCGGCGTGTTCGCCGACGACAACAATCCGCGCTTCCGCGACGGCAAGCCGTGGCCCGACGGCATCGTCGACGGTGTCGGCGGCGGCGTCGAGGCGGGCTACGCCATGGTCAACGCGCGCACGATCTTCGACGCGGGCGGCATCATCGGCTATTGCACGGACACGACCTACGACGCGCTCGCGGGTCTCGAGCACGAGTTGAAATCCATGAACGTCGTGTTCTCGATGCAGGACATGGTCAAGATCATGGGGCCGAACACTGCCGCGTATCTCGGCATGGAAGACCAGCTCGGCACGCTCGAGGCCGGCAAGCTCGCCGACATTCTCCTGCTCGACGGCGACCCGCTCGAGGGCTATTGGAACTGGCTGAAGACGAAGGTCACGATCAAGCAAGGCAAGGTAGTCGTCGACGTGCGTTAGCGTCGACGGCGTCGTGGCCGCAGCCGCCGGAACGCTGGTCGTTGCCCCCGCGGAGCTGCACGCGGTTGGTTTCTGCGTCATCCCTGATGTCGTGCCGGCGGCGAGGTTGGCGCGCGTCTTGGCGGAGTACGATCGAGGCTTTGCGACGGGAACGGCCCCGGACCTCAGGACCTCGAGCTCGGGCGGCGACACGCGCCTGAGCGGCTTGGTCAATCGGGGCCCCGCGTTCGACGATCTGTACGTGCTCGAGCCTGTTCTCGCCGCCTGCCTCGCTAGCATCGGCCCGCGATTCAAGCTGAGCTCGTTCCACGGGCGGACCGTTCTACCGGGCGCTGCGGCGCAACGCCTACACGTCGACGTGCGGCCCGACCAAGATGCGTGGCCGTTGCTCGGCTTCATCGTGATGCTGGACGAGTTTCACGCCGACAACGGCGCCACGCGGTTCGTGCCCGGCTCCCACCGCGCGGAGACGCCGACCGGCGCTCGCGAAGGCAACCATCGGCCCGACGACGGGAACTCGGTACTCGCGTGCGGGGAGGCGGGCTCGGTCATCGTCTACTTCGGCTCGACGTGGCACGGCTACTCGGCCAACCGTTCGACGGGCTCACGCCGTTCGATTCAGGGCGCCTATGTTCCGTACACCGGGACGGCGGCCGTGACTTGGGGCTCTCGCATGGACTCGGAGACGCGCAGGCGCCTCTCGCCTGCCGCGAGACAGGTGCTCGCTATCGAGTAGGCGCTCACTGGCTTGAAGCGGCGCAGTATCCGCCGCAGAATCGGCCGACAACGAAGCGGCCGGCCGGTCGTAGGCCGCGAGCTCAGCCGGGGAGACAGCGCATGGCGTACACGCTTCTGGGTCACGATTTCACGCCGCCGGACTTGCAGGCCAAGGTCACGGGCCGTGCCAAGTACGCCGAGGACTTTCGCGCCGACGGCATGTTGTTCTGCCGACTGCTGACGAGCACGATGCCGCACGCGCGCGTCAAGATCGACGCGACCGAGGCACTCGCGATGGAAGGCGTCGTCGCCGTGTTGACGGCCGACGACGTGCCGCCTGCCGTGGCGCCCGCCGAGCCGATCCTGACGAACGAGCCGCTGTTCGTCGGCGACCGCATCTGCGCCGTCGCGGCGCGCAGCGAGGAGCTCGCGCAGGAAGCCATCGACCGCATCAAGGTCGAGTACGAGGAGCTGCCGTACGTCATCGATCCGCTCGCGAGCCTGTTCCCGGCCGGGCCGGATGCGCGCACGGACGGCAACGTCGTCACGCCACAAGGGCATCAAGCAAATCAAATGGACGGCCGGCGACTTCGCGTCGGCCGGCGACGCGCTGCCGATGGGCGCGCCGGGCGTCGAGTGGTCGTTCGGCGATCTCGAGGCCGGATTCGCGCAGGCGAAGTACGTGCTCGACGAGTCGTTCGTCACGGCCGCGTTGTCGCACCACTGCCTCGAGCCGCGCAGCTGCATGGCGTACTGGCAGGGCGACAAGGTTTTCATCTACGGCTCGACGCAGAGTCAGTCGGCTGTAATGCCGAATCTCGCGCGGCTCGCCGGCGTCGAGCCCGACAACCTCGTCTATATCGCCGAGTTTTGCGGCGGCGGGTTCGGCTCGAAGATCAATCCGTATCCCGCGATGGGCGTGCCGATCTACATGGCGAAGAAGACCGGCACGCCGGTGCTCATGCGCGTGAGCCGAGCGGAGGAGGCGCTGTTCGGCTCGTCGCGGCCTGCGTTCCAGGGCCGCATCAGGATGGGCTTCCGCGCCGACGGCCGCGTCACGGCTGCCGATCTTTCCATCGTGCAGCAGAACGGCCCGTACAACGGCGGCGGCGATCTCGGCGGCGCGGCCGGCGCCGTCTCGCTCGTGTATCAGCCGCTCGCGATGCGCTATCGCGGCGTGCAAGTCAGCACGAACACGACGCCGACGGGCGCGCAACGCGGCCCGGGCCAAAACCAGATCGCGGCGGCGCTCGAGCCGCTGATCGACAAGGCCGCGCAAGGCAGCTCGGCCTCGATCGCGTTGCGATTCGCCGCGTCAATGCGGCCGACAACGCCGCGAAATTCGACTCGCAGCAGGGGCCCGTCACGAGCGCGTATCAGCGCGAAGCGCTCGAGCGCGGCGCGGCCGCGTTCGGCTGGGAAGCGCGCAGCGCGCGCAGCGGCCAGACACGCGGCTCGAAGGTGACCGGCGTCGGCGTCGGCCAGGCGTTTCACGCCGCGGGCCGCGGTGGCCTCGACGGCATCGTGCGCCTGACGCCCGACGGCAAGCTGCACATCCACTGCGGCGTCGGCAATCTCGGCACGTTCTCGTACGCCGCGACCTCGCGCGTCGCCGCCGAGGTGCTGAAGGTGAGCTGGGACAACTGCATCATCGAGCGCGGCGACTCGCGCCTGGGGCTGCCGTTCTCGTCGCCGCAGTCGGGCAGCAATACGTCGTTCACGATGACGCGCGCCACTTATGCCGGCGCGATGGATGCGCTCGCGAAGCTCAAGGAGATTGCGGCAGCGACGCTCGGCGGCGCGGCCGACGATTACGACATCGAGAACGAGACCGTGTTCGCGAAGGCCGACCGGGCGAAGAGCCTGACGTATGCCGCGGCAGCGCAGCGCGCCGTCGAGCTCGGCGGCCGCTACAGCGGTCAAGAGGTGCCCGAGGACGTCAACGCCGTCACGAAGTCCGGCGTCGCTGCGATCGCGGGCTCCGGCCTGATCGGCGTCGCGAAGGACAACATCGCGGTCACGGGCATGGTGCCCGCGATCGCAATAGGTTTCGTCGAGATCGAGCTCGACAAGGAAACCGGCAAGGTCGACATCGTCGACTATCTCGGCGTCGCCGATTGCGGCACCGTGCTGCATCCGATGGGCTTGAGCGCGCAGATCAGGAGCGGCGCCGTCATGGGCTTCGGCATGGGCCTTTCCGAGCGGCACATCTACGATCCGCAGAACGGCTTGCCGGGCAACGTCGGTCTGAATCAGGCGAAGCCGCCGTCGTACCTCGACGTGCCGTCGCACATGCAGACGCTCGCCGTCGACATTCAAGATCCGCAGAACCCCGTCGGTTCGAAGGGCATCGGCGAGCCGGTCGCAAGGCTGCGCGACGGCGGCCGTGCTGCGCGGCGATTGCCGACGCGCTCGGCGGGCACTACTTCAACCGCGTGCCCGTGCTGCCCGACATGATCGTCAACGCTGCCGCGGGCCGCGAGCAATCGCACAAGCCGCTCCAGGTCAGCACGGCCTGATGCCGCCAGCCGTTCGCGGCTGGCCCGACGCGCTGGAGTCGGAGCGCTGCGACATAACGGCAAATAGCCCGGGCGCCCAGGGAATCGCCGTTTTCTGGGCCCTACCGTTCGTTTACAGTGGTTTCTGTTCGGCCGCCGGGCCTCCGCGAACAAGCACAACATACGGCGATGCCCAGGTCCCTCCAAACTCTGTTGACGGTCATCAATGGCACCCGCGATGCCATGAGGCCGAGCATCCAGAGCTTCCCGCCGCTGAACGTCGAGCAAATCGCCGCGGAGCTCTCGATCGACGCGCGTGCGAGGGCGCAAGGCGCGGAGGGCAAGCCCAAGGAAGACGCCGAAGCGCCCGACTCGGACGAGCTCGCAATCGGCGAGGAGATCGAGCGGCGCGCGCGCAAAGCCGGCGAGGAGTATCGCGCGGCGCTCGAGCTCTACGATAGCCGCATACGCGACGCGATCATCTCTTCCGAGCTGCGCGTCGAGGTCGAGAGCGCCGGGGAGAGCGCCGTCAGCGACTTCAGCATTCGCGCCGTCAACGACGCGAATCATCTGAAGGCGTTGGAGGACGAGGCGAAGGGCAGGGACGCCGAGTACTTGGCGTTTCGCCGCAAGCATCGCCTCGAACGGATGCCGAAAGTCGTGAGCAGACCCGAACGCGTATTTCTCGCGATCGTCATCGGCATCTTCGTCGTGCTCGAGTCGGTGTTGAACGGCCTCTTCTTTGCCGAAGGCAGCGAGGCAGGTCTCATCGGCGGGTTCGTGCAGGCGGCCGTGCTGTCGCTCCTGAACATCGGTGCCGCCATCCTGTTCGCGATCTACGGGCTGCGTCTTCTCATCTATCGCAATCTCGCCGTGAAAGCAGTCGGTGTGGCCGCGCTGCTTCTCTATGTCGCTTGGGTTCTCGGCCTGAATCTGGCCATCGCGCATTTCCGCGACAACTACATCGCCTCGGCCGGCGACGTCTCGGCGGCGCTGCTCTTGGAAAACTTGATCCATGCGCCGTTGGTCTTATCCGATGCCCAGTCGTGGTTATTGGCGTTGCTCGGCGTGGGATTCAGCCTGTCCGCGCTGATCAGCGCCTCGAATCTCGACGATCGGTATCTCTTCTATGGCGACGTGGGCCGGGCGCGCGAAGAGGCGTTCAAGCACTTCAATAACGAGAAGACCATCGCTCTCGAGGGTTTCATGCGGCGACGAGACGAGGCTGTCGACCAAATGACGCAGGTCATCGGTGCGCTGCGGCGGCAGGAGTACGACAAACGCCTCGCGACCGAAGGCCGCAACCGGCTGCATCGGGACTTCTGCGCGTATGTGGAGCACCTCGCCACCGCCCATCAGCGGTTGGTCACGAAGTATCGAGAAGCCAACGAGGAGGCGCGCAAAGTCGCCGCGCCCAAGTACTTTCGCGAAGCGCCGAAACGCCTCGGGACCTTGGAAGCGCCGCCGCTCTCGACGGTTCCTGAGCTCGACAACGACGCGCGCGAAGCCGCAGTCGAGCGCATGCGGCATTTCATCAAGGAGGTCAACACCGAGATGACGAAATATGGCGCCGCGTACCGATTCGACGATATGCCGCCGCGCGGCGACGGAGTAGCGAGTGTCGCTGCGTAACGACCAGCGGAGCCCGTCGAACGGGCGAAGCGCTCTGCGAAATGCTCCGGGCCGGCGTGGCCGCTCCCTCCTCGCGATCGGCGCCGCCGGCATCGCGTTGCTCGCGCTCGTGGGCGTCGCGATCGGTGCGTACGTTCTCTCCCGCAGGGCCTACGTCGAGACGGACCCCTCGACGTTGTGCCCGGTCGGCGAGCCGCCGGCGGAAGTCGTGGCGTTGATCCTCGACATGTCGGATCGGCTCAACGAAGTCCAGCTGCTCGCCGTGCGCAACCATCTGCAGCGGCTTCTGTACGCCGAATTGCCGCGATTCGCATACGTCGAGACATACGTGGTGCAGGACCGCGCCGGCGTCGTTGCGGAACCCCTCATCGGGCTATGCAATCCGGGAAAAGGGGACGACCTCAACAGGATCTATCAGAACCCCGAGCTCGCGCGCAAACGCTGGGAACAGGAGTTTGCCGACGTCCTGTCTGCGAAGCTCGATGCGCTCCTCGCCGCGCCCGACAGCGCCTCGTCGCCGATCTACGAGGCCGTTCAAGCCGTGGCCGTGCGGTCCTTCGGCAAGCCGAGCTATGACGGTGTAGCCAAACGGCTGATCGTCGTGTCGGATCTCCTACAGAACGTGCCGGGGAAGGGCAGCAGCGGCAGCCACTACCGCGGCGTGCCGGATTTCGACGAGTTCCGCACATCGGCGTACTTTTCCGAGGTGCGTGCCGATCTCAGCGGCGTGCACGTGTATCTCTACTACATGAACCGATCCGATCAAAGGACGCAAGGCGCAGAGCACATCCGCTTCTGGGAAAGCTACTTCGGCGCGCAAGGTGCGAACGTCATGACCGTCGAGCGCATTTTCGGGGACTGATGGCCGATCCGATCTTCAGCGAGCGGTTGGCGCCCGGTCGAGAGAGTCGGCTGGACATCTACCTCTTTTTCCTCGCGTTCGTCGGCGGGTTGCTGCTGTATGCAACGCTGAAGGCTCTCGGTTTCGGTCAGTTGAGCCAGACGGCGGCGATCGTGTCGACGATGTTCTTGTACGCCGGCGCGGTCGCGAAGGTGCCGAGGCTCCGCGTGCGCTTGGATCACGCCGGCGACAACGCCTACTACCTCGGGCTCCTGTTTACTCTGATCAGCATGGCCGTCTCGCTGTACGAGTTCCGGGGCACGGCGCTCGGCGAAACCGCCGCGGCGCGCTCCGGTGTCGAGCAGATCATCGGGAATTTCGGCATCGCGCTCGCCAGCACGATTGCCGGCATCTTTCTGCGCGTGCTTCTGCACCAGATGCGAGTCGATCCGGCGGACGTCGAAGGCATGACGCGCATCGAGCTCGCCGACGCGTCGAAGCGCGTCAAAGCGCAACTCGACGAGGTCAGCGGCAATCTCGCGCTGTTCCAGGGGCAAGCGGCGCAGCGCATGAATGACGTGATCGTGACCTCGGGCGAGGCCGTCAACAAGACCCTGACGACGTTCGCGCAGGAGGTCGGAGGCGCCATGGTGGAGCTGCTGCAGAAGACCGAGGCAGCTCATCATGAGGTCGTCACGCGCACCGCGACCGCCACCGAGAAGCTCGATGCGATGGCGGAGAGCGCGCGCTCCTCGATCGACCGCCTGAAAGAGATCGCGCCGCCGCCGCAGCGGCTCGTCACGCGGCTCGACAACGCGTGCGACAGCCTCGAGGCGCTGGCGGTGCCGATCCAGGCGATCGCGAGCTCGCTGAAGCAGACGGCCGACGAGGTCGCAAAGGCGATTCGCCAGATCGGCGACGCCGCCGGGCAGCTCGAGACCGGCAACCGCCTGAGCCGCGAGCAGCATGAGCTCGTTCTTCGCCAGGTCGCGGAAGCCGCGGAGCAATTCCGCCTGGCTCTCGGAGGCACCGGCGAGACTTTGCGCCGGGAAAAGGTGATGTTGGCCGAGCTCGAGAACCAGGCGCGCTCGTCGTCCGTCGAGGTGAAGCGCATCCACGAGGCGGCGAACAAAGTCCTGCAAACTTTCACGGAAGTGACTCAAGAGCTCGCCGCGCTCGTGCGCGCACCGGCCAAGCCGTCGCAGGGCGACACCGGGAACCGCGCAGGCCCATGAGCGCCAACCCCGATGGCCGGATCGGTGAGCAGCACGCGGCGTACCGCAAGGGCCTCGTGCTCGGCCTCACGATGGCGGAGGTCGGTATTCTGATCATCTTCGTGCTGCTGCTGCTCATCGCGTTCGACTACTTGCGACGCGACGAGATCGTCTCGCTGTATGCGAACAAGACGGCCGTCGAGCCCGAGCGGCTGCAGGAGCTCGAGCAAGCGGAGACGTCGCTGCAGGAGGTGCAGGCGGCACTCGGCGACGCGCTCGGCGTCGCGCCGAACGATCCGCCCGACGATTTCGTGCGCCTCGTGCGCGTCGTGCAGGCGGCGGCTCGCAGCCCGGCCGGGCAAACAGCGTTGGCTGAAGCGCAGGAGCTGCTCACGGAGATGGAGCGCGCAGTCGAACGCCTCGAGCGCGCCGCACAGCAGGCGGAGGCCGGTGACGGCGGCGAGGTTGCGGAGCAGCTCGAGGCGTTGAGCTATCGCGTCGAGAACCAGGACGGGCTGCTGACTCGCTACGAGAACCAGCTCGCGAGGCTCGGGCAAGGAATCGGCGGCCGTCCCTGCTGGGTGCAGCCGAACGGCGACATCGACTTTCTGTATGACGTCGTGCTGCGCAGCGACGGGATCAGCATGCGCGAGCGCGAGTACCCGCATCGAGCTGCCGAACGGGCTCGGCTGCCGATGCCGCATGTTGATGCTGCCGAAACGCTGACCCCGGCCGAGTTTCGTCAGCGAACCGCGCCGCTCTACGAGGAGGCGAGAAAGGAAGGCTGCGTTTTCTTCGTGGTCGTGTACGACGCGACGGCCCCGCACGAGAAGGGCGTCTTCATCGATCTACTGCGAACGGTCGAGGGCCACTTCTACAAGTCGTTTCCGCCCAATGCCGCCGCGCCGTTCTGACAGGCCGCCTCCCTCCGACGCCGGCGCCGATGCGCAGATGCGCAAGCTTGAGTCATCGTTGGCATCCTTGCGCAGCGCCGCGCGCGAGTACGCCGCTCGACGTCACCCGCAGGGCGGCGGTCGAGCCAACGTGCTCGGTGTGGGCGAAGGGGGCTGGGGCGACAGTCGGTCCGACGGGAGCGAATCCGTCGTTGCTGCGCCGAAGGCAGCACGCTTCGGCTTCGTGAGTCGCGCCGTGGCGCGATTACGCGCGATCGGCCGGAAACTGCTCCGCACGCGGTTGCGGTAGGCTTGGCATTTGGGGGAGCGACCGATGCGGCAGTGCCGTTGGCTTTGTGG
Source organism: uncultured Gammaproteobacteria bacterium (assembly GCA_963714705.1). Lineage (GTDB taxonomy): Bacteria > Pseudomonadota > Gammaproteobacteria > Steroidobacterales > Rariloculaceae > FEN-1219. The sequence goes on along the minus strand of CAVQPJ010000005.1, from coordinate 491,421 downwards.
GGCGCTTGGTGTCGTGGCAGCCGTCGCCTTCCTCGGCGCGTGCACGAGCGAACAGGGGCCCGGAACCGAAACGGCTACAGTGGCCGACGCGCAGCGGCGGCCGAACATCCTGCTCATCGTCGCCGACGATTTGGGCTATTCCGATCTCGGCGCGTTCGGCAGCGAGATCCCGACGCCGAACCTCGACGCGCTGGCGCGCGGCGGCATGCTGCTGACGGATTTTTATGCCGGCATGACGTGCTCGCCGACGCGCGCGATGCTGATGTCGGGCACGGACCATCACGTCGCCGGCATGGGTGTGCAGGGCCGGCCGAGCCGCGAGGACCAGCGCGGCCAGCCGGGCTACGAGGGGTACCTCAACTTCCGCGTCGCGTCGCTGGCCGAGCTCATGACGGACGCGGGCTACAACACGTACATGACCGGCAAGTGGCACCTCGGCGAGGAGCTCGAGCACGGGCCGCGCGCGCGCGGGTTCAGGCGGTCCTTCGTCTCGCTCGACGGCGCGGCGCACCTCGGTGGCTGGGACTGGCGCGGCCCGCAGCCGGCTCGCTACCGCGACGGCGAGGAGATCGTCGAGGTCGGCGACGACTTCTACACGACGCGTTTCTACACGCAGCGCATGATCGAGTACATCGAGCAGGATCGCGCCGAGGGCAAGCCGTTCTTCGCGTACCTCGCCTACACGGCGCCGCATTGGCCGCTACAAGCGCCCGACGAGTCGATCGCGCGCTTCAAGGGCCGCTACGACGGAGGCTACGAGGCGCTCTACGAGAGCCGCTTCGCACGGCAGAAGGAGCTCGGGCTCGTCGCCGCGGACGCCGAGCCCATCGATGTTGCGCGCTTCCGCCCGCGCTGGAGCGAGCTCTCCGAGGACGAGCGGAGTCTCGAAGCTCGCCGCATGGAGATCTACGCGGCGATGGTCAGCGATCTCGACACGTACGTCGGGGAGGTCGTTGCTTACCTCGAGCGCAGCGGCGAGCGCGACAACACCTTCATCATGTTCATGTCCGACAACGGCGCCGAAGCTTCGCGCCGCGACCTCGTGCCGCCGATCAGCGAGCACGTCGGCAAGGAGTACGACCATAGCCTCGAGAACCTCGGCCGTGCGAACACGTACGTCATGTACGGCTCGAACTGGGCGAGCGCCAGCTCCTCGCCGTACTTCCGCCACAAGGCCACGGCGTTCGAAGGCGGAATCAAGGTGCCGGCGTTCGCGCACTTTCCGCGCCTGATCGCGCCGGGCACGCGCGGCGACGGCGTCGGCACCGTCAAGGACCTCTTGCCGACGTTCCTCGCTCTCGCCGGTGCCGAGCACCCGGGCACGACCTACCGCGGCTCGGCCGTAGTGCCGATCCAGGGCACGTCGCTGCTGCCGATGCTCGCCGGCGAGACCGGCGAGGTGCATCCCGCCGATACGGTGCTCGGCTGGGAGCTGCTCGGTCAACGCGCCGTGCGCCAGGGGGATTGGAAGATCGTCTGGGATCAGCGCTTGCCGCCGGCGCAGCGGCGTTGGCAACTGTTCGACCTCGCGGCCGATCCGTTCGAGCAACACGATCTGAGCTCGAGGAACCCCGAGCAGCTCGCGGCCATGGAGCGTCTCTGGGAACGGTACGACGAGGAGAACGGGGTCGTGTACTGACGGGTCCTGCCGCACCCTGGCGGGCGTCAGCGGCGGACGTCGAGCTGCGCGGCGGACAGCAGCCGCGCCACGTCGTCGGGGCCTGTCGTCAGCGCATCGCCGCGCAGCGAATGCTTGAGGGCCGCGGCGGCCGTCGCGAACTCGAGCATTGGCTGCTCGTCGTGACCGCTCGCGAGGCCGTAAAGAATCCCGGCCGTGAACGCGTCGCCCGCCCCGATTCGATCGACGATGCCGGCGAGCGAGTGGGTGCGCGAGACGAGCTCGCGGCCGCGCGTGAACATCACACCGCGCGAGATCGTGATCCGTGGCGCTGCGCGGCGTGCGCACCGTCGAGCAGATACGCTCGAGCGTCGGAAACGCCGCGAACGCGGCGGCTGCCGCCGCGCGGCGCCGCTCGACGGCGTCTTCGGCCGCGAATCGCGTGTTCAATATCAGGCGCCACGTCGCGGTCGTCGACGAACGCGATACGCGCGGTGGCCAGCATGGCGCGCAGGAGTCGCGGCGCATCGCCGCCCGAGGCGGCCCACAGCTGCTCGCGGTAGTTGCCGTCGAAAGACACGTCGACGCCGAGTGCCGCCGCCGCATCGGCCGCCCGTTGGTTCGCGGCCGCGGCACGCTCGCCAAGCGCGGACGCAATGCCCGATACGTGTAGCCAAGCCGAGCCTCGCAGCACGCGGCGCCAGTCGATTGCACCGGGCTCCGCGAGCGCAAAGGCGGAGCCCGCGCGGTCGTAGAGCACCTCGACGGGGCGCATCACGGCGCCCGCGGTCGTGAAGTACAGGCCCATGCGCCCCGGCAGCGAGACGATCGGACTGGTGTCTACGCCGTGGCGCCGCAGCTCGCCGACGGCCGCGGCGCCGAGCGCGTTCGGCGGCACGATGCTCGCCATGACCACGGGCACGCCGAAGCGCGCGAGCGCGACCGCGACGTTCCCTTCGGCGCCGCCGACATAGGTGCGGAGCTCGGGCGATTGCAGCAGCAGCTCGCCGTCGCGGCCCGCAAGGCGGATCAAGAGCTCGCCGAAAACCGTGATGGACGGGGTGGTCATCGGCCTACCGCGCGAGCCAGCCGCCGTCCACGGGCAGGATTACGCCGTGTACGTAGTCCGAGGCCGGCGAGGCGAGGAACACGGCGGCGCCCGCGAGATCGGCCGGCTCGCCCCAGCGCCCGGCTGGAATCCGGCTCAGGATCTCGGCGTTGCGCTTGGCATCGGCGCGCAGCGCGGTGGTGTTGTCCGTGACGAAATAGCCGGGCGCGATCGCGTTGACGTTGATGCGATGCGGCCCCCATTCGTTCGCGAGCAGCTTCGTCAGGCCCGCGACGCCGCTCTTGCTCGCCGTGTACGAGGCGACGCGGACACCGCCCTGGAACGACAGCATCGACGCGACGTTGATGATCTTGCCGGGGCGGCGCTGCTCGATGAGGCGGCGCGCGACGGCTTGCGACAGGAAGAAGACGCTCTTCAAGTTCACGTCGAGCACTTCGTCCCAGTCCTGCTCGTCGAAGGCTACCGCGTCCTGGCGGCGGATGATGCCGGCGTTGTTGACCAGGACGTCGACGCTCTCGAACGCGCGCAGCGCATCAGCCACGATGCCCGCCGCCGCGCGCGGCGCGGCGAGGTCGGCGGCAACGAACACGAATCGGCGGCCGAGCGCGGCGACGGCGGCCTCGGTCTCGTCCGGCGCGCGGCGGCCGACGGCGACGATGTCTGCGCCTGCGGCGGCGAGCGCGACGGCCATGCCGCGGCCCAAGCCCGCGTTTGCGCCGGTGACGAGAGCGGTCTTCCCCGCGAGGCTGAACGCGCCGGTCATTGCAGTTGGCAGATGTCGAGCACTTTCATGTCCGTGTAGTCCAAGTTCTCGCCGCCCATGGCCCAGATGAAGGCGTAGCTGCTCGTGCCGGAGCCCATGTGGATCGACCAGGGCGGCGAGATCACGGCCTCGTCGTTGCAGACGACGACGTGCCGCGTCTTGTCGGGCTCTCCCATGAAATGAAAGACGCGATCCTTTTCGCCGAGGCCGAAATAGAAATAGACCTCGGAGCGCCGATCGTGCAGATGCGGCGGCATCGTATTCCAGACGCTGCCGGTATTGAGGACCGTGAGACCGAGCAGGAGCTGCGCGGACTTGCAGGTCTGCGGCACGATGTATTGATAGATCGTGCGCTCGTTTGACGCGGCCGCGGAGCCGCGCTGCAGCGGCACGGCTTTGTCGATCGAGATCTTCACGGGCTCGAACCGCGCGTGCGCCGGCGTCGAAACGAGGTAGAACTTCGCGGGCGCGTTTGCGTCGAGCGACTCGAACACGACCTCATCGGTGCCCATCGGCACGTACAGTCCGTCCCTCGGCCGCAGCGAGTAGCTCGCGCCGCCTGAGCGCACGCGGCCTTCGCCGGCCCCGACGTTGACGATGCCGAGCTCGCGCCGCGCGAGGAACGGTAATCCGGCCTGGGGCTCGGTCTGCACGGGCAGCGCCACGGCCGTGCGCACGGGCGCGGCGCCGCCGATGACGAACCGCTCGTTGTGCGAGTAGTTGAGCGTGACGCGCTCCGGCTCGAACAGACCCGTGACGAGATAGCGGTCGCGCAAGTCCTGGTTGCGCACGATGTCCATCATGTCGGGGTGCGTGGCTTGGAATGTCTTTGCGAACACGGCGAGTCCTTTCATTTGCTCTTCGATAACGGCGCGGTGGACTGCCGGACGACGATCTCCGGCTGGAAAGCGACGAGGCTCTGGTCGCGGCGGCTCTCGTGGATCAGCAGGGCCGCCGCGGCCTTGCCCATCTCGCGGATCGGCAGCCGCACCGTCGTCAGCGGCGGCCAGATGCGCGACGCCATCGGTGTGTCGTCGAAGCCGACGATCGAGAGGTCCTCGGGCACGCCGAAGCCCGCGCGGCGTGCGGCTTGATAGACGCCGACCGCCATCTCGTCGTTACCGGCGAACACGGCGGTGGGCCGCGAGGCCGGCGGCCGCTCGAGCAGCTGCTGCGCGCAGCTCACGCCGGATTCGAACGTGTACCCGCCCGTGAGCACGAGCTTCGGATCGAGCTTCAAGCCGAACTCGGCGAGGCCCTCCTCGAAGCCGCGCTGGCGCTCGTGCGACGAGCGAAACGTCGACGGCCCGCGGATGTGCGCGATGCGCTCGTGGCCGAGCGTGGCGATGTGGCGTGCCGCAGCCGCGGCGCCTTCGCTGTCGTGCGTCTTGATCATGCTGTGCGGCGCGTCGAGCACGACGGACGCGATGCGCACGTACGGGCAGCCGGCGGCCGTAAGAATGTCCACGAGCTCCTGGTCCTCGGACACCGACGGCGGCAGGATCGCGCCGGCCAGCTTCTGCTGCTCGACGAACGACCGCATGCTCGCGTGAAACCGCGGATCGCTGCGGTCGCAGGGCCGCACGATGAGCTGGAAGCTCGTGCCGTCGAGCGTATCGAGAATTCCGCGCTGCATGTTGACGACGTACTGCGGGCTCGGGTTGTCGTAGATGAGCGCGACGAGGAACGAGCGGCGGAACGCAAGCGCGCGCGCCTGCGGATCGGGCGAGAAGCCGTGCTCGGTGATGACGAGCTCGACTTTCTCGCGTGTGCGCTCGCGGACGAGCGGGGACTTGTTGATGACGCGCGATACGGTCTTCTTCGAAACGTTGGCCAGGCGCGCGATGTCGTTGATCGTGACCTTGGTCTTGGCGCGCTGGCGCCGCGCGCGTCCCGTCGGCCGGTCTCCTTTGTCGGTCGTCACTCAGGTCCTCGCTGCCGGCGCTCATTGCGGCGCCGGCCAGAATTCAAGCTGGCAATTTTAGGTGCCCGATGCGCGTTGGCTTCCGTCGAGAGCGTCGGGCGTGCGCGGCGCCATCGTCGCAAGATCCCACTGCGCGGGATCGAACGGGCGCTTCGTGGGCTTCACGGCCGGGTAGCCCCCCACCTCCGCCTCGCTGTCGATGATCTTACCGCGGCCTTCGGCGACGTCCGCCAAGATTCGGACGTCGTGCGGGTCGCGGTCCCAGGGGCGTGCGCCGGCGTTCTTCAGCACCCAGGTCTCCACCTCGACGGCCGGCAGCGCCTCGAGCCCCGCGGGCCAGTCGAGCGGCGCCGCGTGCTCGACGATGCGCGCGGCCGTCGTCGTGTACCGGCCGAACATCGGCAGCGGCAGCCCAAGCCGGTCGACGGCGATGTTGTCGCGCCCGTAGTAGTCGAGATCGCCGCCGCCGCCGAGCATCATGAAAGCGATGTCGTCGTGCGTGGACGGACCGGAGCGCAGCGTGTTGCCGACGACCGTCATGCGGCCGTTCTGAAACGCTGCGTTTCCCCATTCGAGCGGCTGGAGGTTGTAGTGCAGGGCGCGCGCGCCGGGGTCGTAGATGAAGTTGTTGACGATCGCGCCGCGCACGCCGCCCTTGAAGAGCGGGCTGCGCTCGAAATTGTGCGCGTAGAGGTTGCCGTAGATCAGGATGTCCGTGATGTTGTCGTGGATCAGCGAGCCCTTCGAGTGCTCGAATTTCGCGTGGCTCGAGTCGGCAAGGCCTTCGGCGATGATGTTGTAACTGAACGTGATCCGGTGTGAGGTGCCCGCGCGCCATTCGTCGGGGGTGGCGCCCGTGAACCGCGGCCCCGACGCGGACAGGTTCTCGTCGGTCGCCCACGTGAACGTGCAGTGGTCCACGATGATGTCGTGGGCGCCGGCTTGCGACGAGAACGCGTCCTCGCCCCAGCCGCTGCCCTTCGCTTGCCCTGCTTCGCCGGGCCGGACGCGCACGTGCTGGAGGATGACGTCGTGCGTCGCGACGTCGATGCCGCCGCGAATCAGCGTGATGCCGGGGGAAGGCGCCGTCTGGCCGGCGATCGTCACGTTCGGCGAGGCGATCCGCAGCGTCTTCATGTCGAGATCGATGACGCCGCCCACCTCGAACACGACGATGCGCGGCTCGGTCGCCTCGATGGCGGCTCGTAGCGAGCCGGGCCCTTCCCCGGCCAGCGTCGTCACGCGGATAACGCGTCCGCCGCGGCCGCCCGGTGTTGTCGCGGCCCAGCCGAGCGCTCCAGGGAAGGCCACCCGAGCCTCGCTCGCGGGTTGAGCGAGCGCCGAATCGACGAACCCGAGCGCGGCCGCAAGGGCGGCGAGGGTGGATAGCCACTTTGCACGTGCCGATGCCGAGTTGGTCGCCATGTTCGTCCCCCAGAGGCGGTTTCTTGGGCCCGCGACGGTGCGCGGCCGGCGTGGACAAGGGCCAGTATATTGCCAATGACACCGGTTTCCCATACCCTTGAATCACCTCCCAACAGCGTCGACCAAGGGGACTGAGTGCTCGATTACACCGGCGGCCGCGCGGTCGGCGCAGAGTCCGTCGCGAGCGCGCGGCAGCTTGTCGCGGCACGCTCGACGGGCCGGCCGCTCGCGGCGTTTCCCGGCCCGCTGCCCGCCGATCTTGCGGCCGCGTATGCCGTGCAGGAAGCGGGCATCGGGCTCTGGCCGGACACGATCGCGGGGTGGAAAGTCGGGCTCGTCGGCCGCGACCAAGTCGCCGTCTTCAAGCAGGACCGTCTCGCGGGGCCGATCTTCAGCCGGAGCGTGCGCCTGGCGAAGCCCGCCCAGTCGACGCCGTTCCCGGTCTTCTCGGGCGGATTCGCGGCCGTCGAGGCCGAGTTCCTGTTGCGCCTCGGGCGCGATGCGCCGCCCGACAAGCTCGAATGGACACGCGCCGAAGCCGCGGAGCTCGTCGCCGACGTGCACGTCGGCGTGGAGACCGCCGGCAGCCCGCTCGCGACGATCAACGCCATCGGGCCGCCCGCGATCGTCGCGGACTTCGGCAACAACGCCGGGCTCATCGTCGGCCCCGTGCTGCCGGGGTGGCGCACACGGCCGATCGAGGACTGGGTCGCCGAGTCGTTCGTCGGCGGCGCGAGCGTGGGGCGCGGCCAAGCCGCCGTCGCGCCGGGCGGGCCGTTCGAGTCGCTGCGCTTTCTGCTCACGCTGAACGCGCGGCGCGCGCGGCCGCTCAAGAAGGGCGACTGGGTGTCGACGGGTGCGCTGACGGGCGTGCACGACGTCGTCGCGGGGCAGAGCGCGCGCATCTCGTTCGCAGGCGCCGGAGAGATCCTGTGCACGGCCGTGCCGTTCGCGGCCGAGCGCGACGGCGCCGGCGGGGCCGCCGCGTGCTGACGCGCCGCGGCTTCGTCGCCGGGCTCGCCGCGGGCGCCGCCGCCGGCACGACGCACGCCGCGGCCGCGCAGTCGTTGACTGTCGCCGAGGTCCACCCGGGCACTTACCCGACCGTCGCGGCCCTCAAGTGGATCGACGAGCAGCTCGAGGCGCGCTTCGCGGGCGGGCTGCGGCTGCGCGTCTATCACTCGGGGCAGCTCGGCAGCGAGAAAGACACGCTCGAGCTCGCGCGGATCGGCGCGCTGGCCGTGACGCGCGTGCACAGCTCGGTCGTGAACAACGCGGTCCCGGCGACGCGCATCCTGTCGCTGCCGTACGTGTTCGACTCGACGCAGCACATGCGCCGCGCGTTCGACGGCTCGTTCGGCGACGAAATTCTCGCCGCGTGCGCGCGGCGCGGCTTGCTCGGGCTTGCGATCTACGACTCGGGGTCGCGCAACTTCTACAACACGCGGCACGCCGTCGAGGCGCCGAGCGATTTGCACGGGCTCAAGCTCCGCGTGCCGCAGTCGGACATCTTCATGGAGAGCGTCGCCGCCCTCGGCGCGAGCCCGACGCCGCTCGCCTACGGCACCGTGTTCTCATCGTTGCAGACGCACCTTATCGACGGCGCCGAGAACAATTGGCCGAGCTACTTCAGCAGCCGCCACTTCGAGGTCGCGCGCCATTGGTCGGAATCGCAGCATGCGTATGCACCCGATCTCCTGCTGATGTCGCAGCGCGCGGCCGATGCCTTGCCGGAAGAGCAGCGCGCGTTTCTCGTCGCAACCGCGCGCCGTTCCGTCGAGATCATGCGCGAGCACTGGGACGTGACCGTCGAGACGTCGCGGCGCGCCGCGCTCGATGCCGGCATCGAGCCCCGCGCCGTCGACACGGACGCGTTTCGCCGCGCCGTGCAGCCGATGCTGGAACGCCATCTGCGGGACGCCGAGACTCGCCGGCTCTACGACGAGCTGCGCGGTTTTGCGGCCGCATGAAGCGGGAACAGAGCGTGACCGACGAGCCCAGCGAGAGTGTTGCGATTGCCCCGGGGCCGTTGCGCGCGCTCGCCGTGGCGTCGCTCGCGATCGCGGCGGGCGCGCTCGTGCTGCTTGCCGTCGTCGAGGTCTGGCAGGTGTTTACCCGCTACGTGCTCGACGCGCCCGCGGGCTGGACCGAGCCCGTGGCGCTGCTGCTCTTGAAGACGGCGTTGTTCTTTGCGGCCGCGGTCGGAGTGCGTCACGACGCGCACTTCCGCTTCGCCTTGCTCGCCGAGGCGGCGGGAGCGTTCTGGCGCGTCGTGCTGGCGCGCGTCGCGCTGGCCGCGACGGCCGCGCTCGGCGCCGTGTTCGCCGGCTGGGGCGCCGCGCTCGTGCTGGCGACATGGGCCGTCAAGACACCGGGCGCCCCGTTCCCCGTGGGTTTGAGCTATCTGCCGTTCGCCGTGGGCGGCGTGCTGTTCGTGTCGTTCGCGATCGAGCGAGCGTTCGCGCTGCGTCCCGCGAGCCCCGGTTGATGGCGCTCGCAATTCTGTTCGGCGTGTTTGCGGTGCTGCTCGCGCTCGGCGTCTCGGTTGCCGTGTCCCTGTGCGCGGCGGCTCTGGCGACTCTCTTGTATCTTGGCCTGCCGCCCGACGTGCTGGTCATCGAGACGGCGGCCGGAACGGACTCGACTACGCTGATCGCGATTCCGTTGTTCATCTTTGCCGGCCAGCTGATGTTGCACGGCGGAATCTCGTCGCGGCTCATTGCATTCGCGTCGGCGCTCGTCGGGCACGTGCGCGGCGGGCTCGGCCAAGTGAACGTGTTGTCGTGCTTGTTCTTCGGCGGGGTTTCGGGCTCGGCCATCGCGGACGTGTCCGCGATCGGCGGCTCGATGATTCCGCAGATGGTGCGAGCGCGGCTACGACCGCGACTATGCCGTGAACGTCACGATCTCCGCGGCATTGGTCGCGTTGCTCGTGCCGCCGTCGCACAACCTGATCCTCTACTCCGCCGCGGCCGGCGGCGGGATCTCGATCGCGGACCTGTTCGCAGCGGGCGTTATTCCCGCTTTGCTGCTGACGCTGAGCGTGATGGTGACGGCTTACTTGATTGCGCGGCGGCGCGGCTATCCGACGGCCGAGTTTCCGGGGCTGCGCATCGTCGCGACCACGATGGTCGCGGCACTGCCGGGCCTGCTGCTCGTCGTCGTGATCTTCGGCGGCATTCGCGCGGGCATCTTCACGGCAGTGGAGAGCGCGGCCGTCGCAGTGCTCTATGCGGTCGCCGTCACGGCCCTCGTGTACAGGCGGCTCGCGTGGCGCGAGTTTCGCGCCGCCTGCTTGAGCGCTGCGCAAACCGCGGGCGTGATTCTGTTCGTGATCAGCGCCGCGGCTTCTTTTGCATGGTTGCTCGCATACCTCGAGGTGCCGGCGCTCGTCGTGGGCGCGATTCGCGAGATCGCCGACGATCGGCTCGTGGTGTTGATGCTCATGAACGTCGTGCTGCTCGTGCTCGGCACGTTCATGGACATGGCACCGCTCATCATCATCTGCACGCCGATCTTCCTGCCCGTGGCCACGTCGTTCGGCGTCGATCCGCTGCACTTCGGCGTGATCCTGATCGTCAACGCCGGCATCGGCCTCATCACGCCGCCCGTCGGCACGGTGTTGTTCGTCGGCACGGCGATCGGCAAGATCAGCATCGCGCAGGTCATGCGTACCATCTGGCCGTTCTATCTCGCGGGGCTCGCCGTGCTGCTGCTCGTCACCTACTTTCCGGCGCTCTCGGTCGGTCTGCCGAGGCTGCTGCGATGAGCGCGCCGGTCCGCATCGCCGACGTTTTCGCGGCCGGGCCCGTGATCGCCGTCGCGACGATCGAGCGGGCGGTGGACGCGGTGCCGCTCGCGCGCGCTCTGTCCGCGGCCGGAGTTCGCGTCGTCGAGGTCACGTTGCGCACGAACGCCGCGCTCGCGGCCATCGAAGCGATCGCCGCGAGCGGCCTTCAAACCATCGTCGGAGCCGGGACCGTGCGCGCACGCGCCGACGTCGAGAACGCGCGTGCAGCCGGCGCGCAATTTCTCGTGAGCCCGGGCTACACGGCCGCGCTTCGCGAGGCCGCGGAAGCCGCCGCGGTGCCGTGGCTGCCCGGCGTGGCCACGGCCTCGGAAATTCTCGTCGCGCGCGATACCGGCTTCGCGCACCTGAAGTTCTTCCCGGCCGAGAGCGCGGGCGGGCCCAAGGCACTGCGCGCGTTCGCCGCCGTGTTCCCTGAGGTCGCATTCTGTCCGACGGGCGGCGTCACGGCCGAGAACGTGCGTGGCTATCTCGAGCTGCCGAACGTGGTCTGCGTCGGCGGCACCTGGCTCGCGCCACCGGCGCTAATCGCTGCCCAGGAATGGGCGAAAATTCAGGAGCTGGCGGCTCGGGCGGTCGAGCTCGCGCGGGCTGTCTGACGGGCGGGCAGCCGCTTGGGATTACAGCGTGTAGCGAAGCCCCAGATAAAATTGCCTGCCGGTCTCGTGGAAATACGAGACCACGTTCGCGGGCAACACCGTCGCGTCTAGCCGCTGGTTCTCGGACTCATCGGTCAGATTCAGCGCTTCGAACGTGAGCTTGAGGCTATCGTTGAAGTTGTAGTTCGCGGAGAAGTCGACGTTCGTGGTCCCGTCCGTCCGCTCGACGTACGTGCCGTTGCGGCCCGGCACGCTCGTGAGGTAGTCGTCGCGCTCTGCGAGCGAGATGCGCGCGCCGAGCTTCTCGTTCTCGAAATAGAACGTCAGGTTCACCATGTTCTCCGACAAGTTCGTGAGCGACTCGTCCGGGCGCACGACGGTCGTCACGGGAGGTGTGCCGACGGTGCCGAGGTAGTCGATCTTCGAGTCGACGTAGGTGTAGTTCGCCATGAGCCCGAAGTTACGCGCGAATCCATCGAAGAACGAGAACGGCTGCTGATACGAGAGCTCGTAACCCTTGAGATCTCCGCCGGGGCTGTTGCCGGGCGCGGTGACATTCCAAGGCAGAGTTTCGTTGCAGCTCGGCCCGTAGCCGGACGGGCTATTGGTGCAGGCGTCGATCGCCAGCTGCAACGGCAGGCCCGTGTCCGTATACGGCACGTTCTGCACGATCGTCTGCACGAAGCTGCCGATGTCCTTTTGGAACAGCGCCAGCGCGAGCACGGACTCTTCCGCGAAGTACCACTCGGCGGACAGGTCGTACGTGTCGGCCAGCGTGGGCCCGAGCAGCGGGTTTTGGCCGCTCACGGTCCGATTGCTGCCTGCAACGGTGACTGCCGCGGCCGGCCGCAGCGCCCCCATGCCGGGCCGATTGATGACCTCGGCATACCCGAAGCGAAGCAGGAGATCGTCCGTGAGCTCGAACACCATGTTCAACGAGGGCAGCGTATCGGAATATTGGAAATCGGCGCTCATCGTGCCCTGAGCGACGGTTTGGATACCCGTCGAGTTCTGATCCGTCTCGAACGAGCGCACTCCTACGTTGCCGCGGATGGGTAGGCGGTCGCCGAACGCGAACTCGAGCTGCACGAACGCGCTGTCGGTTTTTTCCTCGACCGTGAACGTATTCGCGACCGCGGCTTGAAAGTCGATGCTCGTCGTGAACACGCCGCTGTCGGCGTAGAAGCCGTACTGCTGGTCGAACGCGTCGAGGTTCGGCGCCGCCCATGAGCCTAGCGCGCCTGCGCCGTAGGTGTAGAGCAGACTCGACGGCTGCACGCCGGTGATGCCCTGGTTGGTCTCGGCCGCCATGACCGCTTGGCTCGTGTCCAGGTTGTACGTCTTGCTGGTCACGCCGGCCTTGAGCGTCAGCGCGTCGCTCAAGTCGAACGCGAACGTCACCTCGCCGACCTCGAGCTCGTTCAGCGTGTACGGCTCGCGCTTGCGGAAGTTCGAGATGATCCAACCGTTCGGGTCCTGCGATTGCGGTCCCCACGCGAACACGGCGCCGTCGGTGCCGTTCATGTCATAGCTGAAATCGCCGTTCTTCTGCAGGATCACGTAGCGCTGCACGGGGTTGTCGAACTCGGACTCGGCCTTGCCAACGAGCGCGCTCAAGCGGAAGCGGTCGGTGAAGTCGTGCTCGAGGGACAGCACCGTCTGGGTGAAGTCGACCGCGAGCTCGTCGTGACGGCGCTCCGACAATAGGGTTGCATTCGTGAGTGTCGCGGACACGATCGCGGCGTCGCGAATGGAATAGTTGGAGATGTTCGTGGCAGCCACGAACCCATTGTTGTTCAGCGCCGCCTGCATGAACGCTTCGTCGCGCGTGGTATCGGCCTGCGAAGACAGCACGTCGAGATTCAGCGACGTCGCGTCACCCGGCCGGAACTGAAGCGCGCCGGCCACGCCGAGCCGCTCCGTGTTCTGCACGTAGGAGTCGTAGCGCGGAAGGCGCGGGTGAAATGCGACATTGACCTCGTGGGCAGGATTGTTGGCCGGCGCGAGCACCGCGCCGTTCACCGAGCCGAAATTCTCGGCATCCGACCAGCGGACCGTGCTGCTGCCTTCGTCGAGCGTGTTCCGCTCGCTCCACGATAGAGACAAGAGCGCGCCGAAACGATCGTCGGCGAACGTGTTGCTGATCTGGAACGCCGCGCGCGGATCGCTTTCCTCGGAGCGGTCGTTGTAACCGAGCTGCGCCGAGGTTGCGACCGTGAAGCCGCCGTAGTCGAAGGGTCGCGCGGTTCGAAGATCCAGAGTTGCACCGAGGCCGCCTTCCTCGATCTCGGCAGAGGACGTCTTGTGGACGGCGAGCCGCGAGAACAGATCCGAGTCGAAGGCGTTGAAGTCGAAGCCGCGCGTACGGTTCTGGCCGCCGAGGGCGTCCGTGAACCCGCCCGTCGACAGGGCTTCCATGCCGTTGATGCGCGTCGTGGTGAACGTCGGCCCGAGGCCTCGCACTGTGACCTGCCGGCCTTCGCCGCCCGCGCGCGTGATGGCGACACCCGGGATGCGCTGCAACGCCTCCGCGAGGTTCAGATCCGGGAAATCGGCGATGTCCTCCGCGATGATCACGTCGACCGCGCCGTTCGCCTCACGCTTCGCGCTCAAAGAAGCGTTGAGGCTGTTGCGATAGCCCGTGACGATGACCTCGTCGGGCGCGCTCTGGGCGGCGCCGACGAGCGGCCAAGCCACTAGACCCAAGGCGCTCGCCGAGCTGCTTACCCAACGGCCGTGCAACGACTGTGCTGCCCAGCGGTGCTTGCCACTGCCCATACGTTAATCCCCCTGTCCGAGCCAAGATGCGTCCGGGTCGGCTCTGGTGGTGTGTACGCCAGAAATGCTACCGGTATCATTTTCTCGAATGTCTACCGGTGTCATCACGGATACTACTCCCGCCGCGGGGCGGCGGACAAGGGGTGTGCGTGCCGCGCGACCAGCATCGCTGACCGCGAGAACGGTTCCACCAGGACATCGAGACGTTCCCGCAGAATGTGTCGGAGATGGAGCTCGGCAACGGCTTCGGCTTGCTTGCGAACTACACGCACGTCGACTTGGAGATCGATTACATCGATCCCTCCAATCAGATCGTCGATACGACGAACCGCGTTTTCGTGTTCCACTACATCGGGCGGGAGCTGCTGATCGGCGCCCGGTACGCGCTGCGCTAGGCGGCGGGAGCTGGCTGTTCGGCAAATAATCCGACGCCGGCGGCCGAAAACGCCTATAGTGCCGGGGCTCCCAATCGCTTTCTACGAGCCTGCAGGCATGGTGCCTACATCCTCTTGATGCGAGAACGTACCTGAGGAGGTAACCATGGGCAGGAAACTTTACGTCGGCAATTTGCCGTATTCCGCTACCGAGCAATCGTTGCGCGAGGCCTTCGCGGCTTGCGGCACAGTCGATTCCGTCAGCGTGATCACCGATCGCGATACCGGGCAGAGCAAAGGCTTCGCGTTCGTCGAGATGGCCACGGATCAGGAGGCGCAAGCCGCCACGACGGCCATGAACGGCAAGACGCTCGACGGCCGCCAGATCAAGGTCAACGAAGCCAAGCCGCGTGAAACGCGTAGTGGCGGCGGTGGTGGTGGCGGCGGTGGTGGTCGCGGCGGCTACGGCGGCGGCGGCGGTGGTGGTGGCGGCTACGGCCGGCGCTACTAGACGCTTCTTTTCGCGGCTCAGTTAATCGCCCACCTCGCGGCTGCTTTGCGGCCGCGAGGTGCGTGCTTTCCACGTCTGTGATGCGAAGCTTTGGAGCGTCATGCCCAAACAGAACTTCAAGTCCCACGCCAAGCGTAAGCGCGAGCTCGCGAAGCTCGACAAGCGCACAGCGAAAGACCAGAAACGCGCGGCACAGAGAGTCCAGCAGCCGGAAGCGGACAGTCCGGTTCCGGCCGTCGCGACTCCGGCGGCGCCGGCCGGCGCTCGAGCAGCCCCGAGCGCGACGCCGAAGCCGCTCACGCTTGCGGAAGCCGTGGAGCGTTGGAAGAACACCAAAGTCGTGAAGGCGAAAGCCCGCTAGTCGAACGCAGGAAGTGCGTCGAGGTCGGCCGCTGGCGGCTGACGGCTTTCGTAACCCATTCCGCGACCGAGCGCGATCACGCTCACCCACACGACGACGGAAACGATGGCAGCGGCGCGCACCGTCCACGGCGGCCGCGGTCGGCTGCTCCAAGCAGCGACGCGCTGCCACGCCGAGACGTGGAACGCGAGCGCGTTCAGGCCACCCGCTGCGATCGCGCCGAGCTTCAGGAAGAAGACGGGGCTCGCGGCGTAGCGATCGGCCGACGGCACGAAGAGTAAGGTGCCGCTTAGGGCCAGCAATACGAACGCCGGGCTGGCGATGCGCAGCAGAAAACGGCCGGCCGGTCCCGCGAGCAACTGCGGCGCGAATCCAAGCAGTCGCAGATCGAGTAAGAAGATCGAGCCGAAAAAGAACGCGGCGCCGACGAGGTGAATGCCCTCGAACACCGCGTAGACATACGGCGTCAGCTGGATCCACGTGGCGAGATCGCCGCGCGCGATCTCGAACCAGAATTCAGCGTACGTCGGATTCTCCCAAAACGACATGACCGACCTTTACGGGCTTGCCATCTGCACGAAGGCATACATGAGGCGAGCGACCACGATGACGGTCGGCCAGAGCGCGAGCGACGCCGCGGCCAAGACTTTCGTCGCGCCGTGAATCGGCTCACCGGCGTCCCAGGCGCCCGCTCTGCGCCGAACGTGTGCGTGCAGCCAGACGAGCGTGGTGAGTGCGATGGCTAGCACCGCGAGCTTGGCGCGGAACGACGGCCGATAAAAAACCTCTGTCGCGATCGGCGCGAACTGCAGCGCTCCGGTGACGACGACGGCGGCGAATCCGAGCCAGGCCGTCCGGAGCGCGGGGCGGCCCAGAGCCGCTACGGAGACGTTCCGGCCGAAGCCGAGCAGCCGCAACGAGACGGCCATGACGGCGCCGATCTGCAGTGCGAACGCGATGAAGTGCAGCGTCTCGAGAATCTGCTTGCTGTTGGCCGTGATGACCCATCGGTCGCTGATGAGCCAGTGAGACAGCGCAGAGTCTTGAATCGCTTCGAGCATGCGTTGCGCTGGACCCGCTGCCGGTTCGGCCGCCGGCTAGGTTACCCCATGCCGTTCTCGGCTGCGCAGGCTGCGTGTATGGTGTGCACGTGACCACGACTCAGCGCAGCTCGTCGACGATCGTTGGCGCCATGGTGTTGGTCGGCGTCATCGGCTTTGCGGGCGCGGCCGCAGCGCAGCGCGAGTTTCGCGTCTATCCGAGCTTCGAAGGCGACGTAGCCGAAGCGCCGTTGCCGCCGGACTATCAGGTCCCGGGCGAGCTTGTCGTCGGCCACTTGATGTTCCCCGATGGGCGCTTCGGGTCCGGAGGCCAGTGGCGGTACGGCGGCACGGGATGGACCGACGACTATCCGAAGGGCGACCGCGCGCTCGTCCAGATGTTGCGGCGTTTCACGCGCACGGACGTGCGGGCCGTCGAGCAGCCCGTGAATCTCGAGGACGGCGACGACGCTCACTATTGGCCGTTTCTCATCGCCGGGCTCGCCGGCTCCATGGAGCTCACCGACGAGCAGGCGGCGAAACTCCGCGAGCATTTGTTGCGCGGTGGCTTTATCTTTTGCGACAGCTTCTTCGGCGAGGGCAACTACGCCACGTTCCAGGAGAGCCTGAGCCGCGTGTTTCCGGATCGGCCGATCATCGATCTCACCGACGATCACCCGATCTTTCATTCGGTGTTCGACTTGCCCGAGATGACGAAGGTCGCCATCCCGCACGTTAGCGAGGCGTTCGGGGGCGGCCGCATGCGCCGCGGCCCGCCGCGCTGGCAGGGCGTCGAGGACGAGGACGGCCGGCTCATGGTGCTGATCGCCTACAACAACGACGTGCAGGATGCCTGGCAGTGGGCCGACGATCCGCGCTATCCCGGCGAGCTCGTGAATCTAGCGCTGCGCCTCGGCGTCAACGTCGCGATGTACGCGATGACTCACTGATCGGCCGCGGCAGGGGAGGGCCCGTCGACACGCTACCGCGGGAACAGCCCGTCGGTGACGCGGCGTTCCGGGAAGCGCATCAGCGCCACGTTGCGAACGTGCTCGCGAACTGCGGCCGCGTATTTCGGCAGGTCGCCCTCGCGAACGGGCAGCAGCTCGAGGATCACGCTCCCCATCTCGTCGGTGGACTCGCGGCCGAACGTGACACGCTGCGGCGGCGTGAAGGGATTCGCCGTGTTGTCGGCGGAGTTGTCGTAGGCGATCTCGACGTCGATGCGTGTTCCCGCCGGCAATCTCAGCGGCTCCGCGAAGTAATAGCGCTCCTGCCAGTTGAAGTCCCAGCGCGGGATGCTGAAGAGCGGCTGCTTTTCTTCGGTGCCCGGCAGTCTCGCCGTCATCCGCATTTCCGTGGCGAGGTAGTGCGCGTGCCCGCCGGCGCTCAGCACGTCGACGTCCACCGGCAGGATGAACCAGTCGCTGACCACGTAGCGCCGTTCGCCGGGTGGAATGTCGATCCCCGACAGCGCGCCGAAAACCGGCGGGAGCTGCAGCGCGAGCAGTGGGCGTGCCGGCTCCGCTTCGGCGAAATGGATCCCGACCGAGGCCTGCTCCGTCTCGGGCTTGCCGCTCGGGTGGAAGTGCATCTGCACCACGAGGGCGGAGCCGGCAGGCAGCCGTCGCGCCGTCCCTTGCGGCAGCTCCGCCGGCGCTCCGCCGACGGCCCAGCCGCCGAGCGCTCCGAATGATTCGGCCGCACCGCCGCTCGACGCGCCGCCGCCGGCGCCGCGCAGCAACGCACCGCCGCGCGCGGCGCCCGCCTCCGCGCCGGAGCCCAAGAAGCTCATGCCGGAGAACCCCGGTGCCGGATCGCTTTCGTCGAGGCTCACGGCGCGTCCCGTGGCGTCGAAAAAGAACAGCGCGTGGTGCGATGCCCGGCCCTTCGGCCGGAACTCGATGGCCTGCACCCAGCGGTCGGCGTTGAGGTTGAGCGCGATCGCGAAATTCCGGAACAGATCGGGACCGTCTTCGGGAACCTCGAACGCCTCGGCCATTTGCACGACGAGGTCGGGCTCGCCGAGCTGCCAGCCCGGTGTGAAACGCGGCGCCGGCGGCATGCGAGCTTCGTCGCCGCGCGGCATGCCGCTCGAGACCCAGCTCGCGATGGTCCGGATCTCGTCGTCCGTCAAGCGCCGGTCGTCGCGAAACTCGGCGAGCTGCGAGTCCGCGTGCCAAGGGGGCATGTAGCGGCTGCCCGTCACGTCCGCGATCAGCCGGCCGCGGCGGCGAACATCGTCGTAGCCGAGGAGGCTGAACGGTGCGGCTTCACCGGGACGATGGCAGCGCGCGCAGTTGGAGAACACGATCGGCGCGACGTGCTCGGCAAACGTGACGGCGGGCGCCGTCTGCGCCATGGAGGGCGCGGTGACGGTGACGAGCAATCCGACCGCGGCGCGAGGGATGAGCTTCATGGCTGCTGCGCTACTCGATGTAGCAACCGGTCGCTTGGGTTTGCGGTTTCCGAACCGGCCGTCCCGCGGCGAGATCGTCGAGCGCATTCGTGAGATCGCGCTCGGTTGCCTGGCGGCGTGGACGCCCGAGCTCCGCGTACAAGTCGTCGATGCGGCCGCGGTACGCAAGCTCCGCGCCGCGCGCAAAAACCGCCGCCTCCGGTGTGATCGTCGCTCCGGCTCGCGCGACGAGCGCGTGCTCTGCGTCGAGGATCGCGGGCAGCGAGTAGCCGAAGGCGTCGACGTGTTGCCGCACGTCACCGGCCGTGAGGTGCCCGTCGACGTAGACGAGCAGGCACTCGACGCCGGCCGACGCGTGCTCGGCGCAGATACGGCGGATTTCCGGCGCGTAATGATTCGCGATCGGACAATCCGTTCGGACGAAAAAGAGGCTGGTCCAGCGGCCGCGTGCCGGCGCCGCGAGCGTGCCGTGGCTGACGCCGTCGATGTCGACGAGCTCGAGTGCCGCGTCGGATGCGCCGCCGAAGGCGGCGTGCGCCGCGTGCTCGCGCGCGGCTACGTGAGTGTGATCCGGATGAGCGTGACTCGACGCAGCGGATTCCTCGCTGCTCTCGGTCGGAGTACATCCGCAGAGCACCAGCGCAGACGCGGCGAAGGCCGCGGGCGCGGCGGCGAGCGCTGCGGCGCGCGAGCGTCTGCCCTGCGGCGACCCGTTCACGATGTGACTGCCATCGACGCAACCCGTCACGCGGAAAAGGGCGTCGGCCCGCTGCGTGCCTCCACCGAGAATAGCCGATGCCCCAGCCGCTGTCTCGGCTCGGCCAGACGACGCCAGGAAACGTGGCAGCGCGCCGACGACCCGCGGTAGATTGGCGGCATGCGCTGCCGCTCATTCGTATTCGGTGGTCTGCTCGCAGCGGTGCTGCTGCCGCCGCGGGTGCTGGCGCAGGTCGAGGCCGAGCCGACCGTCGTCCACGGGCTCTACAACTGGGTGCACTCGACGGCCGACGCCGAGCGCGCGTTCGCGTTCTATCGCGACGTCTTGGGCGTAGAGCTCGCGCCGTCGCCGTTCATCCCGAATGCCACGGTGCCGGAAAAGATCCGCCCGCTCGCCGACGTGACGGGCGATCCGCTGATCTGGGACCTGACCGACACGAAAGGCTCGCGTGCGCGGACCGTGTTCATGCGCGCCTCGAACACGCCGTTCGGGATCGAGCTCTCCGAGTTCGTCGACATCCCGCGCGAAGCGCGCGCCGCGAATCCTTGGGATCCCGGCGCATCGCGATTGATATTTCGCGTGCGCGACCTCGACGCGGTCGCCGCGACTCTTGCGGCGCGCGGCGCGTCGATCGTCACGCTGGGCGCGGCGCCCGTCGCCACGCGCGCCGGCCGCACCGTGCTCGTCCGCGACCCCGACGGTTATCTCGTCGAGGTCAGCCAGGCGACGGCGGCGGAAACAGCGCGCGCCGCGGCGCCGGGCCCGATCGTCGGCACGTCGATCGGCTTGACGGTCGAGGACACGCAGCGCTCGCTCGAGCTCTATCGCGACTTGCTCGGGTTCGCGGTGCGCGAGACGCGGCGGGCCGACGCCGCGGAGCTCGCGCTGAACGGCCTCGCGGCCGGGCGGCTCGAGCAGACCGTGACCGTGATCCCGGGGACCGCGATCGCCGTCGTCTTCTCCGACTTCACGCTGCCTGCGAGCGTATCGTCCCAGCCGTTTCTGTGGCGCATTCAGGACGTCGGCTCGCCGCAATTCCAGCTCGAGGTCCGCGGTCTCGACGCGCTCGTAGAGCGCACTCGCGGCGCCGGTTACCGGTTCTTGAGTGTCGGCGCCCGCCCGATTGAGCGGCCGTTCGGCCGGTTCGTGTTCGCGATCGACGCCGACAACATCCTCGTCGAGTACGCCGAGCCGAGCACGGCGAGGCAGTAACCGCGCTACCGGTTGCCGGCCTCTCCCGCGACTGCGTCGACGGGCGCTTCGAATGCGATGAACAGCACGCACGGCGCGCCGCTTCCGCACACCGCGCGATGTGCCAACCGTGCTGGGCCGTAGGCGTACATGCCCGGCTTGAGCACCGTCGTCGGCCGGCCCTCGTAGGTCACGCTAAGCTCCCCCGAGACCAGCACCATGCGCTCCGCCGAGGTGTGCCAGTGAGCGGGGATCGTGAAGCTTGCCGGCACTTTGAAGAAGACGTCGGCGTTCGCCTGCGCCGGGTCGCCGTGGAGCACGGCGATCTCGCACCCCTTCGGGATGAAGTCGGGGCAGGGGCCCCACTGGAGCTGCGCGTCCGTGAACGCGAACGCCAGCGGGGCCTCCGCTGCCGGCGCTAGCGGGCTCGCCAGCGCCAGCAGGGCCGAAGAGATCACACACATTCGTCTGAACATGGCGACCTCCTTGGGCCTATGCGGCCTTGCCGGCAGCGAGCGCGTGAACGTCGGCGGCTTTCAGCGCTTTTCCGCCGATCGCCCAGTCGCCGCCTTCGAACTCGCTGATGCGAACCCAGGTGACGGGCCGCATGTTCTCGCCTTCCACCTCGATCATCGCTTCCGTGACCTTGGCGATGAGCTGCTTCTTCTGCGTCGGCGTGAAGACGTCCTTGATCACATCGATAGTAACGAGAGGCATTGGATAACTCCTTCTGGTTGCTTGGTCCGAGGGAAATCCCCGGCCTTCACGCACAGAGTTACACGCCCGTGCCGCCGAAGCTTGCAGACGGCATGGAGAAATTCTGGAGAGTTTTTGGGCGATTGTTGCCTGTCGCCGTATCCTAGCGAACAGCATGATCTACAGGTTCGGTCAGTTCGAGCTCGATCTCGCCGCCGTCGAGCTGCGCTCGGACGGCAAGGTCGTCGATCTCGAGCGCCAGGTTTTTGCGCTGCTCGCGCTTCTCGTCGCGAACGGCGAACGCATGGTCTCGAAGGACGAGATCATCGAGAAGGTTTGGGACGGCCGCATCGTCACGGACGCGGCTGTGGCGAGCCGCGTGAAATCGGCGAGGGCTGCGCTCGGCGACGACGGCAAGTCGCAGCAGCTCATCAAGACGATTCACGGCCAAGGTTATCGGTTCGTTGCGCCGGCCAGAGCTGTCCGCAGCCCAGCAGCCGCGGCCGCTTCCGAGGCTGCCGCCGGCAAGGAATCCTCGGTGGCGGAGCTCGTGCAGCGCCTCGACCGGTTGTCGCGGCCATCGCTGGCCGTCTTGCCGTTTCGGTTCGTCGCCGGCGACGAGCGCTACGCCACGCTCGCGAACGCTCTGCCCGACGAGCTGATCGCGGATCTCGCGCGTCTGCACTGGTTGCTCGTCACGGCGCGCGGCTCGTCGTTCCGCGTGCGCGCGCCCGATGCCGATTTCGGCGACATCGGCCGGCTGCTCGGCGTGCGTTACTACCTGTCGGGTACGATCGAGGCCTCCGCTGATCGTCTCGTCGTCATCGTCGAGCTCGTGAACACGGCCGACGGCGCCGTCATCTGGGCAGAACGCTTTGCGGGGCGCGTCGACGACGTTCACACGATGCGCGAGCAAATCCGCGCTCAGGTGCTCGTGGCGCTCGAGCTCCGCATTCCGCTTCACGAAGCCTCGCTCGCGCGGCTCGCTCCTGTGGAAAACCTCGATGCGTGGTCCGCCTTTCATCTCGGCTTGCAGCACCTGTATCGCTTCAACCGTGTCGACGGCGTCGCTGCCACGGCATTGTTCCGGCGGGCGACGGAAATGGATCCAACCTTTGCCCGCGCATACGCGGGGCTGTCGTTCGTGCATTTCCAGAATGCATTCCTGCACTACACGGACGACATCGCCGGCGCTATCGGCGAGGCCCAGCGCTTCGCGGAGCGCGGCCTCGAGCTCGACCCGCTCGATCCGTTCGTCAACTTCACGATGGGCCGCACCTATTGGCTGCAAGGCGATCTCGAAACCGGCTTGGGCTGGCTCGAACGCGCGACGGACATCAGCCCGCACTATGCGCAGGGCATCTACGCGCGTGCCTGGACGGAAGTGCTGTCGGGCCGAGCAGAGGAGGCGCGGCAGCACGTCGATCTCGCGATGCGCTTGAGCCCGCTCGACCCGCTGCATTACGCGATGCTCGCTACGCGGGCATTCACGCACATCGCTTTGGCCGAGGACGAACAAGCCGCGCACTGGGCCGAGCGGGGCGCGCGCTCGCCCGGCGCGCACGTGCTGATCTCGATGGTTGCCGCAGTCGCGCACACGCTTGCGGGCGACGGCGCGCGGGCGGCTTTCTGGGCGGCGAATGTTCGCGAGCGCAGCGATTCCCTCACGCGCCGGGACTTCTTCACGGCGTTTCCGATGAAGTCGGAGCCGATGCGCGCACGCGTCGATCGAGCGCTCGCCAAGGTCGGATTCCGGTAGTCCGCGAGCGACGCCTATACTACGTGCGGAATGGCGCTCGTTCTCTATCATCATGGCAGCTCCGCCTGCGCGGCCAAGGTGCGGTTCGCCCTGGCCGAGAAGGCGCTGCAGTGGGAATCGCGCTACGTCGACATCCTGCGCGGCGAGCAGTTCGCGCCGGCGTACGTGGCCCTGAACCCGAAGGCCGTGGTCCCGACGCTCGTGCACGACGGCGCGGTCGTCGTGGAATCGACGGTCATCTGCGAATACGTCGAGGAAGCCTTCCCCGACCATCCGATCTATCCAAGGTCACCGCTCGAGCGCGCGCGCGTCCGCGTGTGGACCAAAGCCGTCGACGAGGAGCTGCACCCCGCGTGCTCCGCGATCACCTACGTCGTCTCGCATCGCCACACGATCTTGCGCAACGGCGGCCTCGGCAAACTCGAGGAGTTCGTCGCGCGCGGCGCCAGCGAGGGCATGGCCGCGCGCGCGCAGAAGTGGCAGTGGATTCAGCACGGCCTCGAGGCGCCGGGCGCCGCGGAGAAGATCCGCATCTACGACGCCTACCTGCACAAGATGGAGCGGGCGCTCGCGTCGTGCGAATGGCTCGTCGGCGAGCGCTTCTCGATGGCCGATGTCGCGATGGCCCCGTACTTGAACCGCCTCGCGGCGCTATCTATGACGCGCCTCTGGCAGAACGGCCGCCTGCCGCGCGTCGAGCGTTGGTTCGAGCGCGTCTCCGCGCGGCCCACGTTCTGGCCGGCCTTCGTCGAGTGGGTTCCCGCCGAGCTCGCGCACGAAATGCGCGCGAATGGCGAGCGATCCTGGGCCGCGGTCGCCGCGCTGCTCGACATTCCCGCCTGATCGCCGCCGGCCGGCGAGTTGCTGCCGGAGCCACGGCTCGGCCTATACTCTGGCAAGAACAGCGAGCCGAAGAGGCCAGCCATGATGCGAGGGGGATTCCGCACGTTCGCCTGTGTTCTGCTGGCGTACTTGGCGCCGACCGCGTTCGCGCAGCACGGGGCGCCGAACGGCGAGTGGCGAACGTACGGCGGCGACCTCGGCCACACGCGCTACGCGCCGCTCGATCAGATCGACGCGAGCAACTTCAATCGCCTCGAGATCGCGTGGCGCTTCAAGACCGACAGCTTGGGTCCGAATCGCGAGTTCAATTTTCAATCGACGCCGCTGATGGTCGACGGCGTCGTCTACTCGACGGCGGGCTCGCGCCGCGCCGTCGTCGCGCTCGATGCCGGCAACGGCGAGCTCCTCTGGATCCATCGGCTCGACGAAGGCGAGCGCGGGCAAGTCGCGCCGCGGCAGCTCTCGGGGCGCGGGCTCGCGTATTGGGAGAGCGGCGACGACAAACGCATCATCTACGTGACGCCGGGCTATCAAATGATCGCGCTCGACGCGCGCACCGGCGATCGCGTCGAGAGCTTCGGTGATCGACGGCATCGTCGATCTGAAGCAGAACATCGATCAGAACCTCGACCCGCTCGACAACGAGATCGGCCTGCACGCGACGCCGATCGTCGCGAAGAACGTCATCATCGTCGGTGCCGCGCATCCGACCGGCGCGAATCCGACGAGCGCCGCGCGTGACGAAGGGCTACGTGCGCGGCTTCGACGCGCGCACCGGCGAGCGGCTCTGGATCTTCCACACCGTGCCGATGCGCGGCGAGTTCGGCACCGAGAGCTGGCTGCGCGGCTCGAACGAGTACACGGGCAACACGGGCGTCTGGGCGCAGATCTCCGTCGATCCGGAGCTCGAGACCGTCTACCTGCCGGTCGAGGAGTCGACCGGCGACTACACGGGCATCGACCGGCCCGGCGACAACCTGTTCAGCGAGACGCTGCTCGCCGTCGACCTCAACACCGGCGAGCGCAAGTGGCACTTCCAGCTCGTGCACCACGGCATCTGGGACTTCGACATCCCGTGCGCGCCGATCCTGTTCGACGCCGTCGTCGACGGCCGGACCGTGAAGGCCGTCGCGCAGCCGACGAAGCAAGCGTTCTTATACGTGTTCGATCGCGTGACGGGCAGGCCGCTCTGGCCGATGGACGAGCGGCCCGTGCCGCAGGGCGACGTGCCCGGCGAGTGGTACTCGCCGACGCAGCCGATCCCGATCGAAGCCGCCGGCGATACGACCGACAAGGCGTCACCGAGAACGATCTCATCGACTTCACGCCGGAGCTGCGCCGCGAGGCGCTCGAGATCGTCGCGTGGCACAAGATGGGTCCGCTGTTCACGCCGCCCGTCGTCAGCAACATCAACGGTCCGCTCGGCACGTTGATGGTGCCGAGCCAGGACGGCGGCACGAACTGGCAGGGCGGCTCGTTCGATCCCGAGACCGGCATTCTCTACGTCGCGTCGGGCTCGACCGTCGTCAGCAAGGCCGTCGTGCCGCCGTATCCCGGTCAGTCCGAGATGGCGTACATCGAAGGCAACGCCGTCACGGGGCCGCGCACGACGGGCGGCTCGGGCTCGGCCGCCGGCGGCGGCCGCAGCGAGTTCCGGCCGGCCGAGCGCCGGCAACTGACGCCCGACGATCCGTCGCGCGGTCCGCCGAAGCTCGCGCTCGCCGTGCAGGGCCTGCCGCTCCTGAAGCCGCCGTACGGCCGCATCAGCGCGATCGACATGAAGCGCGGCGAGATCCTCTGGCAAATCGCGCACGGCGAAACGCCCGACGACATCAAGAACCATCCGCTGCTGAAAGATCTGAATCTGCCGCGCACGGGCCAAGCCGGCTCGCCGGGCACGCTCGTGACGAAGACGCTGCTGATCTCCGGCGAGCGCTTGAACACGACGACGCCCGAAGGCCTCGGCGCGATGCTGCGCGCGTACGACAAAGCGACGGGCCGCGAGGTCGGCGCCGTCTACATGCCGGCGCCGCAAAGCGGCTCGCCGATGACGTACATGTTGAACGGCGAGCAGTACCTCGTCGTCGCGATCAGCGGCGCGCAATACGCGGGCGAGCTGCTCGCGTTCAAGTTGCCGCGGCGGTGAGCCGGGGGCGGCGGCACAACCCGAGAACCCGGCTCAAGCTAGCGCTTCAGTGAGCGCCTTCTCGAGGCGCGCCACCGTGCCGTCGACGTCGGCGAGCTTGTCGAGCCCGAAGAGCCCGATGCGAAACGCTCGGTAGTCCGCGGGCTCGCCCACCATGAGCGGCACGCCGGCCGCGACCTGCGCGCCGGCCTTGCCGAAGCGCGCGACGATGTCGGCGTGCGGCGTGTACGACACGACGACGCACGGCGCTTCGAAGCCTGAGCCCGCGACGCTCGGCATGCCGCGCTCGGCGAACAGCTTGCGGACCTTCAGCCCAAGCTCGAGCTGCCGCTCACGCAGCTTCTCGAAGCCGAACTTCTCCGTCTCGAGCATGAGATCGCGCAGGCGCCGCAGGCTGTCCGTCGGCATCGTGGCATGGTACGCGTGGCCGCCTCCTTCGTAGGTCTCCATGATCTGCAGCCACCTCGCGAGATCGAGCGCGAAGCTCGTCGTCTTCGTCGCGCCCGTGCGCTGCTTCGCGAGTTCGCTCAGCATCACGAGCCCTGCGCCCGGCGTGCCGGACCAGCCTTTCTGCGGTGCGCTGATCAGCACGTCGACGCCCGTCGCCCTCATGTCGACCCAGAGCGTGCCCGACGCGATGCAATCGAGTACGAACAGGCCGCCGACGGCGTGCGTGGCCGCCGCGACGCGGCGGAGGTAGTCGTCCGGCAGCACGATCCCCGAGGCCGTCTCGACGTGCGGTGCGAACACCACGTCCGGCTTCTCGCTCTTGATGTGCGCCTCGACTTCTGCGATCGGTGCCGGCACGAACGGTGCGTTCGCAGCGTCGCTCGTGCGCCGCGCCTGGAGCACGGAGGCGGCGGCCGGGATGCCGCCCGTCTCGAAGATTTGCGTCCAGCGGTAGCTGAACCAGCCGTGGCGTAAGCTCGTCACGCGTTTGTCCGTGGCGAATTGCCGCGCGACGGACTCCATGGCGTACGTGCCGCCCCCGGGGACGACGGCGACCGAGTGCGCGCGATAGACCCGCTTCAGCGTGGCGGAGATGTCGCGCATCACGGCCTGGAAGGCCGCGGACATGTGGTTCAGCGAGCGGTCGGTGAAGACGACCGAAAATTCGAGCAAGCCGTCGGGATCGACGGTCGAGATGGGGTTCTTGGGCATGCTTTGAGTTCCGGGCGGTCAGACTTTGAAGGGGCGCCAGGATACTCTCGGCAACGTCACGGGCCCAAGTGGTAGCGCACGACCACCGGCGCCGAGTCGGCCAGCGTGCCGTCGACGACTCGCGGCCGGAAGCTCATGGTCTCGATCAAGCGAATCAAGTCGCGCTCCTCGGTGCGCGTCGCACCGCTGCTCGTGTCGAGGATCTCGATCTGCTCGCCCGTGCCGTACTTCGTGACGGCGAAGGCGACATCGATGTAGCGCGGCGCCTCCGCGCTTACAGCGGAGGCGAACGGGTTCGACCCGAATGTCGGCAGCGTCACGGGCAATTCCGGCGCAAACATCTGCGTCGACGCCTGAAGATCGCCGCTCTGTTGGAGCTCCCGGTATGCCCGTTCGTAGAACGCGAGCGCCAGCTCGTCGTAGCGCTCGAACCGGCGGCGGTCCGGGGGCACGCCCAGGATGCGCCAGTCCGCGAGCTCGGCGAGCGCGTTCGCCTGGGCTGCCGCCGGCGCTCCGCTGCGGACCTCATAGGAGAGCAGGCGTAGGAGGCCGGCCGCATTGCCGACATTCGCAACGACCCAACCCTCTCCGCGGCCGACGGGCGCCAGACAAGAGCTCAAGATCTCCAACACGAAATAGTCATCGAGCGTTCCATCGGGGCAGGAGGCGAACGACCCGCCCGACCGGCTGGATTGCGCGCCTCCCCCGCGTACGCCGCGTACCCCGGCGACGCGAAGAGCTGCTTTCTCGAGTTGTCGCAGCTCCTCGCTCGCGTAATCGCCGGTCTCGAGGATGATCTCGATGGCGTCCGCGTAGTACATCAAGACCTCGACGCGAAGTTGGCCGATGAGGTATTCGTTGATCCCCCCAATACAACTCGGGTTCGCAAGGCTGCTCGCCGGGCGCGTGAAGTCATAGGGAGGAAGCGGCGCAGCGTTATAGCAGCCGACATAGATCATCGGCGGGCGCTCTCCGGCGCGGACCTTCTCGATGACACCCAGCCGATCGTCGGCGAGCTCGCGAAAGATCGGCAACATCCGGATATCGTCGTGATGTTGTCTCGCCGTCGTGACCATGTCCTGCTCGAGGTCCCACACTCGCTCGTGATTGCCGAGTGCCTTCTCGCTGCGAATCTGTTGGCGCAGTAGCAGCGCCTCCTCGGCGGAGGCCAAGCCGTGGTGGATGCGGATGACGTATCTCGCTTCTTCGAGAGCGGCCAATGCCAGAGCGTCGTCGCCGTCCTCTTGATAGAGCGCCGCCAGAGCGCGCAACGGGGTGACCAGACTGGCCGGCCTTTGTCCCCCTTCGGCCTGCAATTCAGCGATCTGCTCGCGCAGTTGGGCCTCGGAATCGATCGAGGCGAGCTCGGGCTGCGCAAATGAGCCGCCGGATAGCGCGGCGAAGCCCGCGGCGGTGACGAGGAGCCTATTCGTGCGCATGCTCCATTGGCGTAGGCAAGAGCTGCCGGCGGCCGGGACTACTTCGACGGCGGCTGGTCCGGCGGGTTCCTGTCCCTCCCAATATACCCCCAGGGGCTCATGGTCAGGCGTTTCTCTCGCGCGCGCTGGCGAAGCTCATCGGTGTCGTGCCCACGCCAGGAGCCGGGCCGTCTCGAGCACGGCCAGCACGGCGAGATGAGCGTAAGCGGTCGTCGCGTCATACGCCACGAGGATCCAGTGCGCGAAGCTCAATATGGCAGCGACGTAGACGGCGCGATGAAGCCGCTTCCAGGCCCGCCTCAGCCGCCGCACGGAGCTGTCGTTGCTCGTCAGCGCGAGCGGCACGAAGATCGCGAACGCGAGCCACCCCGTGAGCAGTCCGGCTTCGAGCGCTTCGGCGACGATGATCGGCAGCTCGCGCTGCCGCAGCACGTATACTGCGGCGTGCAGAAGCGCGTACGCGAAGGCGGCGACGCCGAGGTAGCGCCGCCGCGTGAGGAGCCACGCCGTCCAAGCTTGCTGCGGGAACAGGCCGCGCAGCGGCGACACGGCCAGCGCCCCCATCAAGCACCAGATTGCCCAGTCGCCGGACGCGTGAACCATCTCGCCATAGAACAAACGCTGGGTAAGATACCCGTATGCGAGCCAGGCCCAGGGAACCGCTAGCAACGCCGCGAGCAGGCGGTACGAATCGAGCGCTCGCGCTACTATCGACGGCATTCGCACGTTCCGCCCATTGACCACATGAGAAGGGGATTTGTCATGAAAGCCGGAATCGTCGCCATCATTCTGTCTTCATTCGCCGGTGCAGCGGCCGCGCAAGTCGGCACGAGCATGGGTTTGCTGGACGCCAATTCGGTCACCGAAGCGGACCTGCGCGCGGTGCCAAACGTCGACGCGGCCCTCGCCGCGAAGATCTTGTCGAGCCGGCCCTTCGCCGGCGCGAGCGCTCTCGACGAGTTGCTCGCGGGCACGATCGGCGAGCCGCAGCGCGAGCAACTATACGGTCGGCTATTCGTCACCATCAACTTGAACGACGCCTCGCGCGCCGAGATCCTGCTGATCCCCGGCGTCACCGATCGGCTGGCGCACGAGTTCGAGGAGTACCGGCCCTACACGAGCCTCGAGCAGTTTCGGCGCGAGATCGGTAAGTACGTGCCGCCCGCCGAGGTCGCTCGGCTCGAGCAGTATGTGTTCGTGCCCATGAGCTTGAACAGCGCGCCCGGTGCGGCCTTCCTCACGATTCCGGGCATGACAGCGCGCATGGTGCACGAGTTCGAGGAGTACCGCCCGTACACGAGTTTCGAGCAGTTCCGCCGCGAGATCGGCAAGTACGTCGACGAGAAAGAAGTGGCGCGCCTCGAGCGCTACGTCGTCATCGAGTAACCGCGCGGCGCGCTAGGGCCTCACGCAGGTCGTCTTGTCGCCGTCCCGGCCGGCGCGCAATACTCGCGGACAGTTAGAGACGGGGGTGGGTATGAAGGCGCATGTGCTGGCGATCGGCCTGCTGGCTTCGGTTTTCGGTGGGGCACCTTGCGTTGCCCAAGTCACGGCCGAGCAGCTGGCGGCGGCGGAGATTCGCACCGAGACGGTCGGCGACAATCTCTATGTGCTCTTCGGCCTCGGCGGCAACATTGCCGTCTCGGTCGGGACGGACGGGGTGCTGGCCGTCGACACGCAGTTCCCCGACCTCGTGCCGCGCTATCTCGCGGCGATCCGCGAGCTCGGCGGCCAGGACGTCGACTTCGCGATCAACACCCATTGGCACTACGACCACGCCGACGGCAACCTCGTGCTCGGGCCGACGGGCACGTGGATCATCGCGCAGGCGAACTCGCGCGCGATGCTCCTGAAAGACAACGTCATCAACACCGTCGTGCGGCCGCCGTTTCCGCAGAAGGCGTACCCAGTCGCGGCGCTGCCCGTCGCGACGTTCACGGACCGCATGCAGCTCCACTTCAACGGCGAGCTCATCGACCTCATTCACGTCGGGCCCGCGCACACGACGGGCGATGCCGCCGTGATCTTCCGTAATCACAACGCCGTGCATCTCGGCGACGTGTTCAACAACTCGGGCTATCCCTTCATCGACACCGACAACGGCGGCGATCTCGACGGGACGATCGCCTTCTGCGAAGCCGTGCTAAAGGAGCTGCAACCCGGTGCGACCGTGATTCCGGGGCATGGCGCTGTCGCTAAATACGACGATCTCGTCGCGTACATCGCGATGCTCAAGGGCGTGCGCGCGAAACTCTCGGATTTGATTCGCAGCGGCGCGACGCTCGAGCAGGCGATCGCCGCGAAACCGACGGCGGAGTGGGACGCGCGCTACGGCGACCCGACGCGCATGGTGAATCGCGGCTACGCGGCGTTGTCGCGGGCTGCGGCGAGCCAACGGCGCCGCTGACAGCGGCACCATGAGCGGCGGCGAATGAGCCTCATCCCACCCGTTCTGGCTCTGATCGGCTGGACGTTCGTCATGTGGGCGTGGCTCTATGCGACGCGGATCCCGGCGCTGCGGGCGGCGCGCATCGATCTCGACGCCGTGTCGCGCACGGGCGCGAAGCTCGAGTTGCCGCCCGAGGTCTCGCGCGTCGCCGACAACTACAATCATTTGCACGAGCAGCCGACGTTGTTCTACGCGCTGGCGCTCGCGGCACAGCTCGCAAACGCCGTCGACGGTGTCAGCGTCGCGCTCGCGTGGAGCTACGTCGCCTTGCGCGTGATCCACTCGTTCGTGCAGGCGACGCGCAACGTGATCATGGTGAGGTTCTGCGTGTTCGCCGGCGCGTCGCTCGTGCTGCTGCTGCTCCTGCTGCGCACGGTCCTGTTGCTGGTCTGACGCGGGCCCATGAGACGTGTTTTGGCCGTCGCTATCGTCGGACTAGCCTGCCCAGTGGCGCATGCTCAGGACGCGTCCCTCGAATACGGAATGGCCGACGCTCGCGCCGTCGAAGTCAACGGCACGACGATCAGCTACATCGAAAAAGGCGCGGGCTCACCTTTGCTGCTGGTCCACGGGGCGTTTGCTGACTTTCGTTACTGGCAGCCCGTGATGGGCGCTCTTGCTGAGTCTCATAGAGTTGTCGCCTACAGTCGCAGAGACTTCTATCCAAACCCCCTGGACGATACGCCCAGCGCCAATCGATACGCTGACCGAGACGATTTGGCCGCGCTAATCGAGAAGCTGGGCATCGCTCCCGTACACCTGGTAGGGCACTCACGCGGCGGCCACGTGTCTTTGGCGCTTGCGGCCGCGCGTCCCGACCTCGTAAGAACTGTCACGACCATAGAGGGTGGTTTTCTCGACGCGGGAGTGAGCAAGGAAGCGCTCAGCGCTCTCGCTTCCTTCGGTCCGGTGATTGGAGCGGCGCTCGAGCACTTCAAAGCGGGCGACACCGAAACGGGCACCCAGATGTTCCTCGAATACGCGCTTGGCCCCGATGCATATCGGCGGTGGCCGGAGTCGTCCAAGAAAATCGCGTTGCAGAATGCGCGTGCGTTCGGCCGGCGTCCCGAGGCAGGCCTCTCCTGCGCAGAAGTTGCCGCAATACGTGCGCCGGCGCTCTTGTTGATCGGTACGGATACACCGCCGCAAAATCGAGCCATGATGCGAGGCGTTCAGAGTTGCGTGCCAGGCATCGAGACGGTCGAAGTGGAGGGCGCCTCCCACAATGTCCATGGCGATAATCCTGCTGAGTTTTCCCGCGCCGTGCTGGATTTCGTCGGGCGACAGCCACGGGATTTCGCGATCGCCGAAGGGAACTCGGAGACCGCGGCGCTCATCGAACGGTTGCTGGCGGAGTAGGGGGGTTATGAAGCAGAGGTGCGGCAAGCTCGACGAGCACTGGGCGCCGGCGACGATTGCAGCACCCTGAGTCCGGCGAGATGCTGCAGGATCTCAAAAGCGCTTGCCGCGAGCTCCTGAAGAACCGCTGGTTCACCTGCGTCACGGTGCTGACGCTCGCGCTCGGTATCGGCGCGAACACGGCGATCTTCGGCGTCGTGAATCGTCTGCTGCTGAACCCGTTGCCGTATGCGGACGCCGACGAGCTCGTCTATCTAACGCTGAACATGCAGCGCAACAACTTCGGCTTTCCAGCGCCGATCGCAGTCGTCAAGGCTTGGCACGACGAAGCACGTTCGCTCGACGGCATCGAGAGCTTCATGTCGAGCAGCGTGCTCGCGTACGACGACAACGGCGGGCGCGTCCTGCGAGGGATGCGAATCACTCCCGGCTTGCCGGGCCTCCTGGGAGTTTCGCCGCAGCTCGGCCGCGGCTTCACGCCGGCCGACGCGGAAGTCGGGGCGCAGGCCGTCGTCGTGCTCAGCCACGAAGTTTGGCAGCGCGACTATGGTGCCGCGAACGACGTGCTCGGGCGCGTGTTCACGCTCGACGAGGTTCCGCACGTCATCGTTGGCGTCATGCCGCCGCGGTGGGACACATTCACGCGCGGCGTGCGCCCCGACGTCTGGTTTCCGCTGTCGCTCGACCCGGCCGCTGGCCCGGGCGGCTTCCAAATCGTCGAGGCAATCGC
Organism: uncultured Gammaproteobacteria bacterium; assembly: GCA_963714705.1. Classification (GTDB taxonomy): domain Bacteria; phylum Pseudomonadota; class Gammaproteobacteria; order Steroidobacterales; family Rariloculaceae; genus FEN-1219. The sequence goes on along the minus strand of CAVQPJ010000005.1, from coordinate 458,241 downwards.
CCGGCTGCGGCCGGGCGTCGACCGCGATGCGGTGCGCCGCGAGCTCGACCCGATCTTCGCGCGCGTGCAGGCGGAACAACCGCGGCCGTTCTTCGGCGACGACGCGGCGACCGCACGCGTCGAAGGGCCGGCGGAGCGCATCAACGCGAGCACGCGCGACGCGCTGCTCGTGCTGCTCGGCGCTGTCGGCCTCGTGTTGCTCGTCGCCTGCTCGAACGTGGCAAACCTGCTGCTTGCCCGCAGCGCCTCCCGTGCGCGCGAGCTGTCGCTGCGCTCGGCGCTCGGAGCGAGCGCGTGGCGCCTCGTACGCGCGCTGTTTGCAGAGTGCCTCGTGCTCGCGCTTGCGGCGGGCGCTGTCGGCGTCGCGCTCGGCTGGGTCACTTTGCGCGTCCTCGTGCGGCTGCGGCCGAACACCTTGTCCGGGCTCGCCGAGGTGCAAATCGATGCGACCGTCGTTGCCTTCACTTTCGGTCTGTCGGCCGCGACAGCGTTGTTGTTCGGCCTCGCGCCTGCTTTGCAGCTCAGGTCGCGCAAGCTGGCCGATGCTCTCCGCCACGGCGCTTCCGGCACGGTGCGCGGCGGCAGCGGGCCGCGGCTGCGCAAGTTGCTCGTAGTCGCGCAGATGGCGATGTCCGTCGTGCTGCTAATCAGCGCCGGGCTGCTCGTGCGCAGCGTCGTCTATTTGCAGAACGTTGACCTCGGCTTCGATACCGACAACTTGTTCACGGCTCAGCTGACGATGCCGCGCGGGCGGTACCAGGAGGCGGCGAGCCGCGACCTGCTCCTGGAGCAGCTGTTCACCCGGCTTCGGTCTTCGCCCGGTGTCGCCGCCGTCACGCAGGCGCTCTACGGCCCACCGAATTTCATGTCCATGATCGGCATCCCCTTCGAGATCCGCGGAGTGACCGTCAGCGAGGCCGACGCGCGAGCGCCAAAGCCTGTCAACCAGGTGCATCCCGACTACTTCGCGACGCTCGGCATTCGCCTGCTCGAGGGGCGCACGTTCACGGCCGACGAAGCGCGCGACGGCACCGTGATCATCGTCAACGAAGCTACGGCGCGGCACTTCTGGCCCGACGGCGATGCGGTGGGCGGCGAGGTCAAAATGGGGCGCGCTTGGGTAACCGTCATCGGGGTCGTAGACAACATCGCTTCATCGCCAACGCAGCGGCGCGACGGCTGGCAGTTCTATAACCCATCCAAGCAGGAGCGATTGTTCCCTGGTGGTGGTCCTCCGACGCTGACGCTGATCGTGCGCGCGGCCGGCGACCCGGCGCTCGCCATGGGGGCGCTGCGCGCCGCCACGCGCGAGCTCGATCCGGAGATTGCGATACCGAGCCTGTTGCTGACCGACACGGCTCTCGCAGCCACGTTCGAGGGGCCGCGGTTCAACATGGCGCTGCTGACGGCATTCGCGCTGATCGGTGTGGTGCTCGCGGCCGTCGGCCTCGCGGCCGTGATCGGCTACGAAGTCACGGAGCGCACGCACGAGTTCGGCATCCGCATGGCACTGGGCGCGCGGACGGAGAACGTCCGCCGCCTAGCGATGAAGCACGGGCTGACGCCGGCATTGGTGGGCGTCGTGCTTGGCGTGATCGGTGCTCTCGTCGCGACGCAGCTCGCGGGGAGCATGCTGCACGGTGTCACGCCGCGCGACCCGCTGACGTTTGTCGGCGTGGTGGTGCTGCTCGTGGTCGTCGCGCTCGGCGCGGCCTGGCTGCCGGCGCGGCGCGCCACGCGCGTCGACCCGATCGTCGCGCTCCGAGCGGATTGAATCGGTCTTCGGGGAGGGTGCAAACGATGGCAATGTCTGCATGGCTCGACGTGCTCGGCCGCGACCTCAAGTTCACGCGCCGCGTGTTGACCAAGAACTTCGCCTTTACCGCGACCGCGATCGTGACGCTGGCGCTCGGCATCGCGGCGAGCACGGTCATCTACAGCGTCGTCGACGCGGTGCTGCTGAAGCCCCTCGATTACGAAAACTCCGGCGACATCTATCGCATCTACACGGTCGACCCCGCGGGGTTGCCGCGCGGCACGACGGGCCCTCCGCACATCGATCCGATCGCCGAGGAAGGCCAGTCGATTCAGTCCGCGTTCTACGGCTACTCGTTCGAGCAGTCCGTCACGAACGGGGAGGGAACGGCGTTTGCCCTCAACGAATTCCGAACCTCCGAAGAGTTCTTCCAGGTCTTCACGGAGGACCTGCATCTGGGCCGTGCATTCCAGCCCGGCGACAATTTTCGCAACACCGTCTTGAGCTATCAAACGTGGCGAGACGTGTTCGGCTCCGATCCCGACGTCGTCGGGAAGCCGATCAACGTTGGTAGCGGCCCGCTGACCGTTCTTGGCGTGGCGGCCGAGGGGTTCGAGTTTCCCGTCGGCACGGGCATGTGGACGAAGATCTTCACCGGTGCGGACGGCGGGTCGGACCGTCCGCTACCCCTCTTCAACATGCCGGGCTACGTCCGCGCGAACCCCGGCGTCTCCGCCGCTCAGGTTCAGGCGGAGCTCGACGTCTTCGCGGGCCGGCTGAGCGAGTCGTTCCAATGGCCGGACCGCCGACCGCTCGAGTTCGTCGCCCAACCGTTGCTCGAGGAAGTCGTCGGCGACTTGCAATCCACGCTGTGGATCGTGTCCGGCGCGACGGCGGTCCTTCTCCTGATCGCCTGCATCAACGTGGCGAATCTGCTGCTGGCGCGCGGCGTGGTCCGCTCGAGCGAGTTCGCGCTGCGCGAAGCGCTCGGTGCCCGAAGGTGGCGTGTGTTTCGCCAGCTCATGACCGAGTGCTTCGTCCTGTGCACGTTCGGCGGAGTCCTTGGCCTCGGGCTCGCGCTCGGCGCGATCCAACTGTTGAAGGTCATCGGACCCGAGGACCTGCCGCGGTTCGGCACGCTGTCGATCGATACTAATGTGTTCTGGTTCGCGGCCGCCTGTGTCGTGCTCGTGGCACTCGTCGTGGGTTTCGCGCCCGCGGTGCGCGTGTCGCGCGGCGATTTGAGCGCGCTGATCAACACCGGTGGACGATCGGCGGCCGTGGCGCCGGGGCGTAATCGAATCTTCGGCGCGCTCGTGATCGCCGAGATCGCGTTGGCCGTCGTGCTCGTGGTCGGCGCGGGGTTGCTCGTCCGTAGCTACTCGCAGCTCGCATCGGCGGATCCCGGGTTCGATCCGCGCCGCATGGTGATGGTGGTGCTCAACGTTACGGGGCGCTTCGATGTCCGCAATCCTAGGGTCGACCAGGAGCAGCGACGCGTCGTCTACGAGGGAACGGGCATGTTGGGCGTCGCGCAGTTCTATCAGGAGCTCACGCGCCGCATCGAGGCGCTGCCCGGTGTCGTCTCCGCGGGTACAACGTCCGCTGCGCCGCTGAACCAAGGACTGTTCCCGGTCACGCTGGGCGCCCACCCCTTGGTCGGCAGCAACCTCCCCGTCACTGATCAGCTCTCGTACCCCAACCAAGTTGCGCCGGAATTCTTCACGACGCTCGGCATTCGTCCGCTCTCCGGTAGGCTGCTGGAGCCGACCGATCGGCGCGGCGCGGCCGGTGTAGCCGTCATCAATCAGACTTTCGCGCGCACGTATCTCAATGGCGAGGACCCGATCGGCCGGCGTCTTCGCGGTATCGGAGGCGCCGTGCAGCCGGGTGGTCTTGCGTGGGGCCAGCTCGGCGAGGCCGTCGTGAACGAGGTCGAGATCGTCGGCGTGGTTCCAGACATCAAGCAGGCCCATCTCCAGGAGCGCGTGCAGCCGGCCTTCTACGTGCCGCAGGAGCAATGGACCATGCGCCGGGGCGCGGTCCTGGTCCGCACGCAGAACGACGATCCCGCCTCGTTGATTCCGGCGATTCGCCGCGAGCTCGAGGCGCTCGACCCCACGCTTCCCGCCGTGTTTGCCGTGTACACGGATGTCGTGTCCGCGTCGCTGGCGCGGCAGCGGCTCGGAATGCTGGTTCTCGTGGTGTTTGGCCTCGTGTCGCTGACGCTCGCCGCAGTCGGCACGTACGGCTTGATCTCGTTCTCCGTCAATCAGCGCTTCAACGAGATCGCGGTGCGCTCCGCGTTCGGCGCCGAGCGCGGGAACCTGCTGAAAATGTTCGTCGTGCGCGCGCTGCAGCTGGCAGGCATTGGCGTGGTTTTCGGGATCGCCGGCGCGATCGGCCTGCGGCAAGTCCTCGCGAGCCAGCTCTACGAAACCAGCGCACTCGATCCGTGGGTGCTCGCGCTCGTGCCGCTGACCATGCTCGCCGTGACCATGGTCGCGTCGTACGTGCCCGCGCGCAGAGCGTCGCGCATCGACGTTACCGCCGCGCTCCGCGAGAACTGATCAGCGCGCCGCGGGCGGCGCCAGCAACGCGGCCTTGTTAGCCTCGAATAGCTCACGGAGGCTCGTCGGCTTGCGGCCCGTGAGCTCCTCGAAGTGCGTCGTCGTGAACGCCATGGCGGGGCGGCCAAAGCCGGGCCGGACATCGGCGCCGCCTTGCACGACCTCGATCGGCTTGCCGGTGACGGCCGACGCGATCGCGGCCGCCTCGCGCACGCCGATCAGCTCAGGGCCCGTGATGTCGTAGGCCTTGCCCTCGTGGCCCGGCGTGCTGAGCACGGCCGCAGCGGCGCGCGCGCAGTCCTCGCGCGTGACGTAGCCGATCGGGCTCTCGTTCGGCGGAATCACGGCGCGGCCGTCGGCGACCCAGCGCGCCGCCTGGCCGATCTGGCCGTGCATGTAGATCGAGTTGCGCAGCATCGTCCACGCCACGCCGCTCGCTTTGAGCGCTGCCTCGGTGGCCGCGTGATCGGCGGCGCGGCCGGCAGTGTCGCCACGCGTGATGCCGACATACGACGTGTACGCGATGTGCCTCACGCCCGCGGCTTTTGCGGCGTCGATCGCGCGTTTCAGTAGCTCGGTGGCCGTGACCTCTTGGTTGCCGCCGACGCTGATGAGCAGCATGCGGGTGCCGCCCGCGTAGGCCGCGGCCAGCGATTCCGGTTTCGTGAAGTCGCCGAAGCGCACGCTGGCGCCTCGGTCGGCGTATTGCTTCAGCTCCTCGGGCGTGCGGCTGACGAGGATCAATCGGCTCGCGGGGACGCCGCGCGCGAGCAACTCCTCGACCGTGCGACCGCCCAAGTTGCCCGAGGCGCCGGACACGACGATTTTTTCGTCGGCGTTTTGAGCGTGAGCGAAGCTGACGGGCAGTGCCGCCACTAGCGTGCCGGCCACTGCCAACAGCGTGCGGAAGAACGCCGGAAACGACGTAGCGGTGCGCGTGCTCATGGGTACCCAAGCGTGTGTTTTTGAAGGCTGAAGTACTTTACAGAACTGGCGGCGATACGTGGAACCCGAAGGGATTCTTAAGTAGCGGTAACTCGCGCGAGATGGGCCTTTCAAATTAAGATTTGCATAAGTGACTGGGGAATCAGATGCGTAGGGGCCTGCAAAAGGCGGCGTTTTTTGCGGTGGCGACTCTCGTAACGGGGGTCGCGGCCGGCCAGCAGATCGCCGACACAGGATTCAAGAGCGTCGGCCGCGGCTGGCCGCTCGCCGCGGACCTGCGCGATTTCGAAATCACCGGCCCCGCGATCCCGATCTCGTTCGCGAACGGCGCCGTCTCGCGCGGCTCATGGGACGACTTCATCGGCTCCGCGCATCACGGTGCGACCCCGAAGGGCGTCGAGCCTTTGCCCGTCGACATGTTCACGTCGAAGGACTTCTACAAGGACCGCGAGCTCTGGACGGATCCGCGCTACTTCCGCTGCAACAGCCCGGCCGGCATCGAGGAGCAGTGGGGCGCGAACACGACGGCCACGATCGGCGACAACGGGCCGACTTCGGCCGCCTGGGGTCACTGCGATCGCGACTATCCGCGCGAAGCGATCGTGAGCCCCTATCCGTTCAAGACGGCGCAAGAGCACTACGAGGCGTTGCTAGCCGAAACGACGAAGCGCGGCGGCGCGAACCAGAGGCCGATGCCGAACCAGCTCGAGGACTGGACGGGCCGCTACCTGCATCCCGGCAACACGACCGACGCGCAAGCGGACTGGACGGGGCGCGACAAAGGCACGAACCCGCAGTCGTACTGGTACCGCATCGCGTAACAACCAGATGACGACGATCCTGTCGCTGCTGACGCCCGAGTATCAGACGCGCATGGTCCAGGAGGCCTACCACGCCGGCAACACGAACGCGCCGCAGTGGCCGTCGCAGTACTGCTGGCCCGAAGGCTTCATGCGCCGCTGGCACGAGTTCGCGGTGTGGGAGTGGCACATCGTCGCGGCGCCGTCCGTCGTTCCAGATCGTCACGGGTGTCGCGCGCAACTTCATCACGACGGTGCACATCGGCCGCGAGTTCAAGATGGACGGTTCGGCGCCGCGCTTGGGCGCGGACGTGCCGCGCTGGTATGGCGAGACGATCGGCTTCTGGGACGGCGACACGCTGATCACCTGGACGTCGAACATCCAGGGCTGGAAGGTGCACAGCGCGTTCGAGTACTCGAACAAGATGCAGACGATCGAGATCTACACGCCGAACCGCGACCCGTACGGGCAAGTTCCTCGGCTTCAATCACGAAGCGATCTTCTACGACCCCGAGGCGCTCGTGGAGCCCGTCCGGATCGTTCGCAACCACGTGAAGACGAGCGGCTTCGAGGAAGGCGACCCTTACGTCTTCATCGACTGCGTGCAGACGATCTTCCCCGTGGAAGGCCATTCCACGCCGGTTTCGCCCGGTACCGTGATTCGAATACGAAGTTCCCGATATGTACGGCCGCCCTTGGGCCCATTATTGGGAGAAGTACTTCGAGCAGGGGATGGAGAAGCCCGAGGGCGAGGATATCTTCAGCTTCGATTAAGCTAGGCCGGTATAGAGTTCTCGCTACTAGAGACAGAGGAGTCTCGCGATTATGGACATCAAGCGCACAACCGGCGGCCTCGTTGCCGCCACTCTCGCGGCCGCCGCGGTCGTTGCGGTGCCCGTGTATGCGCACCACTCGTTTTCGATCTTCGACGCGGAGCCAGACGAAGACCTTCACAGGTGTCGTCACGCGCGTGAATCCCGACGCGAACCATTTGCAGATCTTCTTCGCGGTCGATGAACGAGGAGCGCAAGAACGTCGAGCGCGGCGCCGACGGCAAGCCGATCGTTTGGGCCGTCGAGATGGCGGGCTCCGCAGCGTCGGCGCAACACGGCATTTCGGTGAGCGAGTTCCCCGCTGGCGCGATCTTCACCGTGTCGCTGCACCCGTTGCGTAGTGGTGAGCCCGCGGGCGCTCGCGAGGGCGCGCTGTACAAGTGTCCCCAGAAGGCACCCGCTGCAGCTGGTGGGCGCGTACAGTGGCAGCCGCCTCCCGCCGGCAAGCACTGCGACTCCGTCGAGGGCCATGTTCAGATCGGCGGCGACGACGGCGTTCCACGCAACGCGGACGGCACTCCGCGCACGACGGCCAACTAAGCAGAGCGCGCCCGCGTGTTCGAGTTCGCGGAGTGGTTGGGCGCCACGCCTCTCAGTGTCGGGATTCAGTCGCGGCTGTGGCTCACGCCGCTTTTGCAGACGATCCACATCATCATGGTCGGCATCGTGTTCGTCTCGATGCTGAACGTGGCGCTGCGCGTGCTCGGGAAGATTCGCGCCGACCAGCCGCTGGTCGAGGTGTGGCACCGATTCGCGCCGTGGTTCTGGTGCGCGCTCGGTGTGATGGCCGGCACCGGGCTAGTGCTCATCATCAGCGAGCCCGTGCGCGAAGTCACCGCGTTGTCGTTCTGGCTCAAGATGTCGCTGCTCGCGATCGGCATCGTCGAGCGCGTTGTACTTCGGCCGAACGGTCGCCGCGACCGCCTCCGGCCCCGATCCCGGCGCGTCGGGCGGTGCGCGGTTCGTCGCCGTCGCGACGATCGTGCTCTGGGTCGCGATAGTTTTCCTGGGACGCTGGATCGCCTACGACGTCGAGATCTGGCAATCGTGGCACCTCGCCTGAGCGCGGGCTCCTGAGCACAAGACCAACGTGGATCTGACTCCCATCGTCGACGCCGCCCAGAACTCCGCGCTCAGCGAATGGCTGCGCACGTCGCTGAAGGCCGTCGCGATCGTCAATGCCTTCCACGTGATCTCGATCGTGACCGTGTTCGGCACGATCTTCCTCGTCGACCTGCGGTTGCTCGGTTACCCGAGCGTCAAGCGTTCGTTCATGCGCATGCACCACGAGCTCCTGCGCTGGACGTGGGGCGCGTTCGGCATCGCGGCCGTCACGGGCGTGCTGCTGTTCATGGTCAACGCCGTCACCTACCACCGCAACACGGCGTTCTGGCTCAAGATGGGCGCGATGGTCCTCGCCGGCATCAACATGCTGGTGTTCGAGCTCGTGACGGCCAGGTCTGCGGCGAGCTGGGATAAAGGCGTCATGCCGGTACCGGCGGCGCGCCTGGCGGGCGCTCTGTCGATCGTTCTTTGGGTCTCGGTCATTGTTTTTGGCCGCTGGATCGGCTTCACGAAGGGCTACGATTTCACGATCCCCGAGGACGTGCAGTTCGACTTCTCGGCCGAATAGCCGCTTCGTTGCTCGCCTGTTGGCGCGATTGTTGACTCCCGAGTCAGCTAACCGCCGATGATTTCTTTCACTGAATAACAACCGGGGGAACCCCTCATGAAATTACGAACGAGTCTGTTTGCATTCGCGGCGGTCGTATCGAGCTCGGCGTTGTTCGCGCAAGAGCCCGTCGTCGGCAAGGCCGACGAGTCGATGTTCACCGACACGGATCCCGTGCTGCACCGCAACAAGCAAGCGACGCTGCACATCATGCGCGAGCTCTTGCAGTGCGGTCAGTGGGACCGCTCCGGCGAATGGCTGACCGAGCCATACCACCAGCACAACCCGAACGCGGCTTCGGGCCGCGAGGGTGTCGTGTACTTCTTCACGCAAGTCATGAAGCAGCCGCGCGTGGCCAGCTGCGACAAGCTCACGACGGAGATCGTCGCCGTGACGGCCGAGGACGATCTCGTGACCGTGATCTGGCCGCGCCGCTATCAGGACCCGCGCGACGGCACGGCAAGTGCTACTCGACGACGTGGTTCGACACCTGGCGGTTCGTCAACGGCAAGGCCGACGAGCATTGGGATCCGGCTACGATCGCGCCGCCGCCCTCGCCGACGCCCTGCGCGACGGCTCGATAGTCGCCACGCTCACAGATCGTTGCCGGGCCGCTGACAGCAGCGGCCCGGCAACCTGGACACCCGCTGCCACCGGCGCGCTGATACGGCGCGTCGTCGGCGTTCCCGCCGCGGTGGCGAGCGCGGCGGAGAGGGTGCATGCCGGTACCCTTCCTCCGCGATCGTCAAGTTACTTGTCGAACTGGCCACTTTGACAAGCTGCTTGTCAGTTGCGGCGGAGGACCATCCACGCATGGACTCCGGTCGCCGCCGCAAGCCCCTCATCGGCGATTTCCACGTCGAGGCGACGGCGTTCCTGCACGAGGTCATCCGCGCCGCCGACTGCCTGCGCGACGCAAGAACGTTTGGCGGTGCGTCTGCGATGCAACTCGGACCGCGCTGGCGATTGCTCCGCGCCATCGAGCGGTGCGGCGGCGCACCGACGTTTTCGGATCTGGGCCGACTGCTCGATAATTCGCGGCAAGGCGCTCGTGAGCAGGCGCTCGAGGCGGCCGAGGCAGGCGTCGTCGAACTGTTTCCCGCGCACGACGACCGCCGCGCGCTGCAAGTCATGCTGACGCCGACTGGTCGCCATCAGCGAGATCCTCAGCGCGGCATCGGCTCGCCGTTGAGCAGCGCGAGCAACCCGCGCACGTGGCGGTAGATGTACCAAACCCACGCGAGGAAAAAGATCACGAAGCCGACGCCGATCACGAGCGTCACGAAGCCGAGGACGCACCAGAGGATCGCCCACCAGAACGAGCGAATCATCCAGCTGTGGTGGCTATCGAAGAGCTCGTCGTAGTCGTTGCGCTTCACGTAGTTGATGATCAACCCGACGATGCTCGGGATGCCCGCGATGACGCCGAAGAGGTGCAGCGCGTAGGCGACGACCGCCACCGTGCGGTCGCCTTCGACGCTCGATCGTTCGATGCTCATGGAATTCATAACCCTCCCCGTACCCGCAAGACGTCACCGCAATGCAGCTAGCGTGCCAGTGTGGGAAAGCGCCGCAGAAGGGCGCAGACGTTGGCTTGACGACCGACCGACGCCCGCGGCTCATTGCGGCGCCGCGTCAAGCGATGGCGCAGGTCGACAAATCTTAGCGAAAAAGCCAAGGCCGGAACCTTGCCACGTCCGGCCGTGGGCTCTTACGCTCACGACAAACCAACCAATGGCGGAGCTCGACGATGATAGGGACGATCACGAGACGGCAGGCGATTCAGGCCAGCGCGGCGTTCGGGGCTGTGGCCGCGTTCGGCGCCGGGAGCGCCACGGCGCAGTCGGGCCAGCTGATCCAGAAGCGCATTCCGAAGTCTGGTGAGATGCTGCCCGCGATCGGCGTAGGCACGAACCAATACGGCGTCGGGACGAGCGAGGAGGAGCGCGCGCCGCTGCGCGACACGATGGCGCGCTTCGTCGAGATGGGCGGTAAGGTCATTGACACGGCGATGATCTACGGCACGTCCGAGGCCGTCATCGGCGATCTCGCGCAGGGGCTGAACGTTCGCGACAAGCTGTTTCTCGTGACGAAGACGGACATCCGCGGGCAAAACGTCGGCGCGGCCGGCTTGCAGCAAGCGTTGACGCGTCTGAAAACCGACATGATCGACGCGATGCTCGTGCACAACCTCGTCGCCGTGGAAGCTGCGCTGCCCCTCATGCGCGAGTGGCAGCAGGAGGGCAAGTTCCGCTACATCGGCGCCTCGATCTCGACGCCGAACCAGTTCGAGCAGATGGAGCAGTTCATGCGCAGCAACGACGTCGAGGTCGTGCAGTTCAACTACTCGCTCGGCGATCGTCTGGCGGCGGAGCGGCTATTGCCGACGGCGGCAGACCGCGGCATCGCGGTCATGATCAACGTGCCTTTCGGCGGCGGGCGCAATTCGATCCTGGACGTCCTCGAAGGCAAGGAGCTGCCGGATTTCGCCGCCGAGTTCGACGCGACGACCTGGCCGCAGTTCTGCTTGAAGTACATCATCTCGCACCCGGCCGTGACGGTGGCGATTCCGGGCACGCGTCGGCCCCACTACGTCCCCGACAACTTCGGCGCGTCGTTCGGCCGCTTGCCGGATGCGTCCTTGAGGCGGCGGCAAGAGGAGTTCTTCGACTCGGTCTCCTGACCCGGGACGAGCAAAGGGAGCAAAAGGGGACAGATTTATTTTCGTATTCCGAAAATAAATCTGTCCCCTTTTGCTCCTTTTGCTCTAGCCGCGCGGTAGCGCGAACACGATGTACGAGCGCGTGAGATCAGGCGCTGCCGGCGCCGGCTCGAGCAGCGGCGCGAACAAACCGGCACCGGCCGCGACGGGGACGGCGAGATACTGCCGGCCGCCGAGCTCGTAGGTCGCCGGAATGCCTTCCGATCCGCCGGGCAGCGTAAACGACCAGAGCACGTCGCCGGTGTCGCGGTCGTAGGCGCGTAGCTGCCGGTCCTGCGCCGTGGCCGCGAACACGAGGCCGCCGGCCGTCACGAGCGGCGCGCCGCGCGGGAAGTGCGCGCCGACGTCGGCGCCGACACCGAGCACGCCGCCGTGCGGCTTGCGCCACTTGATCTCGCCGGTGTTCAAGTCGTAAGCCGTGATCTCCGACCACGGCGGGCCCATCGCGCCCATGCCGTTCGTCGGGCTGCGCAGGAAGTCGTACGGCACCGCGTAGCGGACGGGGCCTTGCTCCGCGGCGACTTTCGCGGCGGCGAGCGCCGTCGCGGCTTGCTCGGGTGTCACGACGGGGCCGTTGATCGTGCGCGCCGACGGCTCCTCGTTCGTCAACTCGACGCGCAACATGACGGGCAGGTTCTTCGAGACGATATAGAGCTCGCCATTCACGGGATCGACGGCCGCACTGGCCCAGTTGGCTCCGCCGTTGTGGCCGGGCACGCCGAACGAGCCCTGGAAGCTCGGCGGCGTGAACAAGCCTTCGTTGCGGCCGTAGCGCAGCTTCTGCCGCAACTCTTCTTTCTCGGCCTCGGGCAAGTACGGGTTGATGTCGGCTTCCGAGAACGTCTGGCGCGCGAACGGGGCCGGCTTCGTCGGGAACGGCTGCGTCGGCGACGTGTGCTCGCCGGGCACGTCGGACTGCGGCACGCGGCGCTCCTCGATCGGCCAGACCGGCTCGCCGCTCTTGCGATCGAACACGAACAGGAAGCCGTGCTTCGTCGCTTGTGCGACGACGTCGCGCGTGCGGCGGCCGTCGCGGATCGTCAAGAGTTTCGGCGCCTGCGGCAGGTCGTAGTCCCAAAGGTCGTGGTGCACGAGCTGCTGATGCCACAGGCGCTTGCCCGTGCGCCCGTCGATCGCGACGAGCGAGTTCGCATAGAGGTTGTTACCTGCGCGATTGCCGCCGAAGAAGTCGTAGCGCGCCGTGCCGAACGGCACGAACGCGATGTTGTTCTCCTCGTCGACGGTCATCTCGCTCCAGTTGTGCACGCCGCCGGCTGCCAGCGTCGAATCCTTCGGCCACGTGTCGGCGCCGAACTCGCCGGGATGCGGGATGCTGTGGAATACCCACGCGAGCTTGCCGGTCACGACGTCGTAGGCCTGCACGTCGCCCGGCGTCGACGCGTAGCCTGCGCCTTGCGCCGGCAGCGAGACGATCATGAGGTTGCGCAGCACGCGGCCCGGATTGCTCGTGTGCAGCGGCCGAATGCTCGTGATGTCGCGGCCGTCGGCCGCGAGGGCCGTCGCGCAGGTCGACGCGCCCTTTGTCGCCGAAGGTCTCGATGACGCTGCCGGTGCGCGCGTCGATCGCGGTCAGGAACCCCGCGTTCAGATAGAGCAAGCGGCGATCGCGCCCGTCGGCGCTCTCCCAGAAGTTGACGCCGCGCGCCGTGACGGGCCCTTCGTGCGGCCGCGCCCACAGCTCGCGGCCCGTAGCAGCGTCGAGCGCGACGATCTCGTTGTCGCGCGCGAGCACGTACATGACGTCGTCGACGACGACGGGATTGAACACGAAGCTGCGCTCGCCGACCGGGAAGCTCCACGCGACTTCGAGCTGCGCGACGTTCGACTTGTCGATCTGGTCGAGCGCGGAGTACTGGGACGAGTGGCCGCCGCCGCCGTAGGTGCGCCACGTGGTGTAGGGCTCTTGAGACCAGGCGCTACTGATCGCAATGGCTGCGGCGGTGCCGACGAAGAGCCAACGAATCGGCCGCGGCCGCAAATTGCTCCCGGCAACTGCTCCCTGCGTTGCTCTACCTCGGGCATCCATGCCCTCGCCTGCATTTGCGGCACTCCCGCCATCCATGGCGGTCGCTGTCGTGCGCGCAGTGGCGTGTAGGTTCATGACGAGCCCCCCTGATCGTTGCAGGCAAGTCTACCCGTGTTTCTGCGCCGACGACCCGTCCGGCCAAATCGGCCGATGTGTCAAGTAGCTGACAGACCGGCCGGGACGTTTTGCGGTATAAAGCAATTGCACCGATAACAACTAATCGCGCCGAGGTGCTTTCGATGGCCGATCAGAGCGACACAGCCTCGCGAGGCGCAGGCCGCCCCGGTGTCGTCGACCCCTACGAGCGGTCCTGTTTCAAGTTTCAGGACGTGCTACAGCACGAGCTCACGATCGTCGCGGCGCGCCGCGCGCGGCTCAGCACCGAGCGCGGCGATCTCAGCAGCACCGGACCTCCGCCTGGCGAGGATCCCGCGCTGACGGCATGGCAGGCGCGGCTGCTCGGAGTCTCGTTCTCGGGCGGCGGCATTCGCTCGGCGACGTTCAACCTCGGCGTGCTGCAGGCGCTGGCGCGTTGCGGCGTGCTGCGCTACGTCGACTATCTATCCACGGTATCGGGCGGGGGCTACGTCGGCTCGTGGCTCACTGCGCTCTGCCAGCGGCGCTTCGCGCGCAGGCGCGAGGACGCGCAGGCCGCCGGTGTCGAGTCCGGCTCGCTGCTCGAGCTCGATGACGCGGGCTTCAAGTCGTTCGAGGAAGGGCTCGCCTGGTCCGCAGGGGACCGACTCGACAAGGGGCCGAAGGCCGAGGATCGCGCGATCCGGTTCCTGCGCGAGTTCAGCAACTTTCTGACGCCGAAGCTCGGCATGTTCTCGGGCGACACGTGGGCGCTGATCGCAATTTACGTGCGCAATGCGTTGTTGAACCAGCTCGTGTTGCTGTTGGCCCTCGTCGGCGTGTTGCTGATCCCGCGCCTGCTGTCACCGCTGCTCGAGCGTGCGGAAGCGGGCGAAGTCGGCGAGTTCCTGCTGTGGATGCTGGCCGCGCTCGCCGTGCACGTCTTCATCTGCTGGAACCTCGGCAAGAATCTCGCGGGCATCACGACGCTGCGCGGCGGCGAGGCCGAGCCTGCGCCGCGCGTCATCCAACGAATCGGAGCGCCTTTGCTGCTGATCGGCATCTCGGGCGCGAGCTGGCTTGGTTTTGTCGGCACGTGGCCGTTGCCGGTGTCAGCCGCTGTCGGCGCGCTCGTCGGTCTGTTCACGTGGACACTGGCGCGCGCATCCGCGCGCCGGCACGCGGGCGCTGCCTGGGGCGAGACCGAGAAGGGATTCTGGACACGAATGGTGTGGTACTCGCTGCCGTCCGGCGTGGTGTTCGGCCTGCTGCTGCACGCGGTCAGCGCTGCGCTCTTCAGCGACGGGACTTACTCGGGTTTCAAGCTCGTCGCGGCTCCGCCCGCGCTCGCGCTCGCGGTTCTGCTCGCAGGAGTGCTGCACATCGGTCTGGCGGGCAAGAGCTTCAGCGCTCAGTACGCGGAGTGGCTGAGCCGCTTCGGCGGTCTCGTGCTGATCGGCACGATTGGTTGGGTTGCTTTCAACGGCCTCGTGTTTCTGGGTCCGCTGCTCGTCGCTGGGCTCCAAGGGCTCTCGGCGGCGGCCGTCTCCTCGGGTTGGCTCCTTACGACGCTGACCTCCGTCGTCTTCGGCAGAAGCGTAGCCGCATCGTCGGGAAGAATGGCGCAGCTCTTCATGGCGGTCGCGCCGTATATCTTCATCGTCGGGCTCGGCGTCGGCTCGGCGGCCTTGCTGCAGGCGGGCCTGCACGCGGGTGCGGCACGATTCGGCGACGCGGCGTCGCTCGAGCGCGCCAGGGACGCCGTCTATCAGCGGTTCGACACCCCCGGCGATGCAGCCGCGGGGACCGTTGGTGACCTGATGGCGGACTATGGCGCGTGGCTCGCGGCGACCGAGCAGGGATGGATCGTGCCCGCGGCAATCGCCGTTGCGATGCTCCTCACGTGGCTCGTGTCGCTGCGCATCGACGTCAACGTGTTCTCGCTGAACGGCATGTACGCAAACCGGCTCGTGCGCTGCTATCTCGGCGCGACGGTACAGGAGCGCACGCCGAACCGGTTCTCGGGACTGTCGTCGCGGGATGATCTCCAGCTCAAAGTCGAAGTGCGCTCGATCGGCGGCGTCAACATGCTCGTGCATCCGCTGGCCGACGGCGCGCAGGCCGGCGGCGCGGTCAGTCACGCAAGAAACCGCCGTCTATCCCGGCCCTTATCACCTCATCAACACGGCGATCAATCTCGTCGCCGGCGGCAATCTCGCGTATCAGGAGCGCAAGGCCGGCTCGTTCCTGCTGTCGCCGCTCTATTGCGGCTTTCAGCTCACGTCCTCGAGCAGCGAAGGGGCACAAGGCCAGGAAATCGACGCCTATCGGCGGACGTCGAAGTTCTCGTCGGAGCCGCGGCAGCTCACGCTCGGCGAAGCCGTCGCGACGTCCGGCGCCGCAGCGAGCCCGAACATGGGTTATCACAGCACGCCGGCATTCGCGTTGCTGATGGGCGTCTTCAACATTCGCCTCGGCCGCTGGGTCGGCAATCCGCATTCGAGCGACGGCAACGAGAAGACCTGGCTCAAAACGGGTCCGAAGATCGCGCTGTTCCACCTGCTGCGCGAGGTCTTCGGTCTGACCGACAAGAAGAGCGGCTTCGTCTACCTGTCCGACGGCGGGCACTTCGAGAACCTCGGCATCTACGAGCTCGTGCGCCGGCGTTGCCGCTACATCATCGCGTGCGATGCGGGTGCCGACCCGCGCTACGGCTTCGAGGATCTCGGCAATGCGATTCGCAAGTGCCGCACGGATCTCGGCGTCGAAATCGATCTCGACGTTCGGCAGATCGCCGCGATGGACGCGTTGCATTACAACGGCGCGCCGTGCGCCGTGGGGTCGGTGCGCTATTCCGAGGAGCAGGTCGGCACGATTCTGTACATCAAGGCGTCGCGGCGCGCCGGTGTGCCGTCGGACGTCATGCACTACGCGACCGAGAATGCAGCGTTTCCGCACGAATCGACGTCCGATCAGTTCTTCTCCGAGTCGCAGTTCGAGAGTTACCGGCGCCTCGGGCATTTCCTCGCCGGCGAGATACTGAATGCCAGCCGCGCGACGGCGGCAGACGACGTCGACATGGACAGGCTGTTCCGCGACCTGTCCGAACGGTGGTGCCGGCCGAGTTTGGGCGTAGCAACGAACTTCGGCCGGTTGGCCGAAGCCGTCGACGCGCTCTTCGAGCGGCTGCGTGCGAAAGAGCTGGGGTTTCTCAGCAGGCAGTTCTATCCGGAGTGGCGCAACTTGCTCGGCGCGAGTGTCGTCGACGCCACGAAGCAGACGGAGGATCTGCTGTTCGTGCCGCAGCACGAGGACGAGCTGCGGCAGGGGTTTTACTTCTGCAATTCGCTGATCCAGCTCATGGAGAACGCTTACGTCGCGCTGAACCTCGAAACGGACTGGCAGCACCCCGACAACAGCGGCTGGCTCAACGTGTTCAATCACTGGGCCTGGTCCGGCATGTTCCGCGTGACCTGGGCCGTGTCGGCGGCCACGTACGGGGGGCGGTTCCGCGCGTTCTGCGAGCAGCGCTTGAACCTCACGCTCGGCGACGTCGCCGCGACCCAGTTGCTTTCCGAGATACCCACCGAAAGCGCCCTCACGACGGCCGGCCTGAACGGCCACGAGCAACATCAAGTCGCCGACCCCCGCGTCGGCGGCGGCAAGGATGTCACCGTTTATCGGTTGGAGGTGCTCGTGCGCCACCCAATCGTCGCCAAGGAGAAGCCGCCGCTGATGACGTTCGGGTTCGGCTATGCCGTCATGCGCGGCGACGAGCTCGTGATGTACCGCGTGCAGGATCACCTGCGCGGCATGGGGCTCGGGCGTCGAGGGCTCGTGGCGCTCGTGGCGCAGTGCAAGGGTGGGAAGCTCGCTCTGGGTCCCCCGGACTTCGACGGACTGCTCGAGTTCTTCGCGGACTTCAACGAGCAAACCGATCGCGCGAAGCTCGCCGATTTCCGAGCAATGGTCGTCTCGGTCAACGAGGAAGCAGCAGGGTGAGGTATGAGCAACGAAGCATCGACGGCTGATCCCTGGAAAACCCTGGCCAAGTCGCTGGACGTCGAGGCCGCGGTTCTCAGAGCCGTTGCCGCCGTCGAAGCCGCAGGCTCCGGTTTCCTGCGGGACGACCCGACGCGGCCGAAGATCCTGTTCGAAGGGCATGCGTTCCATCGTCTGACGGGCGGCCGGTTCGCGGCGCAGCGGCCGGATCTCAGCTATCCGAAGTGGGACAAGACGAAGTATTCGGGCAGTTTGAAAGGCGAGTGGGCTCGCCTCGACGCGGCCTGCAACCTCGACCGGGCCGCCGCGCTCCAGTCGGCGAGCTGGGGCATGTTCCAGATCATGGGTTTCAACTACGCGTACTGCGGTTGTCCCGACGTCGAGGCGTTCGTGGCGTTGCAGCACGCGGGCGCCGACCCGCAGATGGAATGCTTCGCGCGCTTCGTCGCCCGGCCGCCGTACTTGGCGGCGCTGCAAGCGAAGGACTGGGTCGCGTTCGCCAAGGCGTACAACGGGCCGCAGCATGCGAAAAACAACTACGCGCCGAAGATGGCGGCCGCCTATGCGACGTTAGCCGCGGAGCCGCGGGCCGCGCGCAAGCGCAAGCGCGCGAGCACGGCGGCGGACGGCAGCGAGCTGCCGCCGGGTCGCGCGACGTTCGTGCCCGTGGCCGCGACGCGCACGCGCACCGTGCGCAAGCGCAACGTGCGGCCCGATTCCGTCGACCTGCGCGACTGGGAGTATCGGCCGGCGATCGCGTTCGCGCCGCCCGACGAGCTCTGGTCGAAGGCGCGCAAGGTCAAGCACCAAGGCGAGACGAACGCGTGCACGGGCTTCTCGCTGGCGACGGTGCTCGAGTACCTGCTCGAGCGGCGCGCGCCGGGGAAGCGAGCCGAGGACATCTCGGGATTCATGCTCTACAGCATGGCGCGCCGCTACGACGAGTGGGCCGAGGAGGACGAGAACGAGGACAGCGGCTCGTCGCTGCGCGGCGCATTGAAGGGATGGGCGAAGCACGGCGCCAGCCGGGAAGCGCTTTGGGACGAGCTGCCGATGCCGGCGGCGCCGAAGAACCCCGCTGACGACTGGTGGCTCGACGGCGTCAGGCGGCCGCTCGGCGCGTACTACCGCATCGGGCCCGAGAACGTGCGCGACATGCACGTCGCGCTGAAGGAAGTCGGCGCCGTCTACGCGAGCGCGCTGACGCACGAGGGCTGGGACGACGTCCTGCGCGATAGAAAGAAGGCACGGCCGAAAGATGCCAAGCAGTTGCCCATCATCAAGGCGGCGCGCGGTGATGCCGACCAAGGCCATGCGTTCGCGATCGTCGGCTACACGCGCGACGGGTTCATCGTCCACAACTCGTGGGGCGAAGAGTGGGGATCCGGCGGCTTCGCCGTGCTGCCGTACGAGGATTGGCTCCGCAACGCGATGGACTGCTGGGTCGTGCAGCTCGGCGTCGCGACCGTCGAGCACGACGAGGTTGCCAAGGCCATATCGCTGCGCGTCGAGCGCAGCGGCCGCGCCGTCGTCTCGAGCAACGAGACCTTGGCCGACCACGAGATCTCGCCGTTCGTCGTCAACATGGAGAACGAGGGGTTGCTGAGCCAGCGCGGGCGCTTCCGCACGAATGTCGGCGATCTCGAGGCGCTGCTCGCGAACCACATCCCCGTCGCGCAGGAGCGCTGGGGCATCGGCAAGAACGACACGATGGACGTCGCGATCTACGCGCACGGCGGCCTCACCGACGAGAACGCGGCCGCCGACACGGCGCGCGCGTGGGTGCCACACCTTTACACGAACAAGGTGTTTCCGATCTTCCTGATGTGGGAGACCGGCGCCGTCGACACGCTGCGCAACATCTTCCAGGACGTGATCCGCGGCGAGGCCGAGCTCACGGCGGTGGGTGGCCGATGGGAACGATTCAAGCAGCGGTTTTCGGAGTGGAAGGACGCGCGTCTCGAAGGCGTCGGGCGCCTGCCGGGCGGCAAAGTATGGGGAGAGATGAAGCAGAACGCGGCGGCGCTGACGGGGCACCAAGACGCGGGTGCCGTGCAGCTATTCGAGCTGTTCAAGACTATGCGCGCGAAGCTGCCGCGCATTCGCCTGCACCTGATCGGCCACTCGGCCGGCGCGATCGCGCACAGTCACCTCGGCGCGCGCGCCATCAGGCAAGGCTTGGAGGTCGCGTCGATCTCGTTCCTCGCGCCGGCCGTGCGCATCGACGAGTTCGACAAGCTGCTCGGCGGGCACATCGCGCAGCGCAAGATTCGCGTTTTCATCGCGAACCTGACCGACGCCGCCGAGCGCAACGACGACACGTGCAAGCCGTACGGCCACTCGCTGCTCTACCTCGTCTCGCGCTCGTTCGAGCAAAACGAGGAGACGCCGCTGCTCGGAATGGAGCGGCACCTCGTGCCGGCGCTGGTGTCTCATCGCTGGAGCTTGAACGTGCAGCAGCTTCGCTGCCCCGGCGGCATGTGGGCCGGCGGCTCGCTCGTGACGAGCGCGACGACGCATGGCGGCGTCGACGACGATCAAGCGGTGCGGGACGCCGTCGCGGCGTTCATTCGCGGCTGACAATCTGCGATGCTTCGTCCGTGCCTTTGCCCGTTACACGCCGCGAGTTCCTAGCGTTCGCTTCGGCCGCGGCGTTCACGACGCGCTCCGCTGTGGCGCAGGGCCGATCGATGCCCGTGCGCCCGATTCCGGCGACCGGCGAAACGCTGCCGATCGTCGGGCTCGGCTCGACGCGCCCCGTCACGGCGATCGCCGAGCGCGGCCCAGGTCCCGTCGAAGCCGTCATCCGGACATTGGTCGAGCACGGCGGCCGCGTCGTCGACACATGGCCGCGCAGCGACGCGAACGACGGCGCGTTCGGGGAGATCATCGCCGCCGCAGATCTGCGCGAGCGACTGTTCGTCACGATCAATCTCGAGCAGCAAGGTGCCGAAGCCGGCCGCGCGCATTTCGAGCGTACGCTGCGGCTGTATCGGCGCGAGCGCATCGACCTCGTCAACGTCGGCAGCCTCATCGATCTCGAGGCGCAGTGGCCGAACTTGCGCGCGTTCAAAGACGACGGCCGCGCGCGCTACATCGGCGTCACGGCCGCGCAAGCGGCGCTCTACGACGAGCTCGAGGCGTTCATCGCGCGCGAGCGGCCCGACTTCGTCGAGATCAATTACTCGGTGACGGAGCGCGACGCGGAGCGGCGGTTGCTGCCGCTCTGCGCCGACCGCGGCATCGCCGTGCTCGTCAGCCGGCCGTTCATGAACGGCGCGTACTTCGAGCGCCTCGCGAACGTGCCGCTGCCGGGCTGGGCCGCCGAGTTCGAGTGCGCGAGCTGGGCGCAGTTCTCGCTGCAATACATCCTCGCGCACCCGGCCGTGACCTGCGTGCTGACCGAAACCACGAGCGCGGAGCACATGGCCGAGAACGCGCTCGTGGCCTTTGCCCCCGTGCCTGGTAAGCGGGCGCGCCGGCGCATGCGGGCGTTCATCGACGCCGCGTAAGGGCGACGTCGACCTTTCTGAGACCCGGCTCACGGAACGGCGGCTGGCCTGCGGCCTATACTGATTTGTCGAAAATCAAGTGGTTTTTCGACATATTGCGGGTGTCGTGTCGATCCGATCGACGACATTAGGTTAATATGTCGAAAATAATACTGAATTTCGACATATCTGGCGCACATGTCGATCGCATCGACAACGCCGGCTGATATGTCTAAAAAACACGAAAATTTCGACATATGATGCCGACCTGTCGATGGACCGGACGTGTCCTGCCGAGATGTCGAAAAACACGGAGGTTTCGTACACATGCCGTTCGATCCGTCGATTCCTTATAACGACCTCCCGCCGCTGCCGCCGCCCATCGACAGCATCGAGACGGCTGCGATCCTCAAGAAGTGCATCAGCGCGCGAGTCGCGCTGGCCGAGCTGAAGCAGGCCGCGGAGCTGATTCCGAACGCCGCCGTGCTCGTCAACGCGCTGCCGTTGCTCGAGGCGCAAGCGAGCTCGGAGATCGAGAACATCGTCACGACGACCGACAAGTTGCTCGAGTACGTCGACGCGTCGGAGACCCGCGCCGCGGATCCCGCGACCAAAGAGGCGTTGCGCTACCGGCGCGCGTTGTTCGACGGCGTGCGCAAGGTGCAGAAGGGCAAGCTCACGGTCGATGTTGCGATTGACGTGTGCCGCACGATCAAGGACGAGAAGTTCGATCTGCGCTCGAAGGGCGGCACGACGCTACGCAATTCGGCGACAGCCGCCGTCATCTACACGCCGCCCGTCGGTAAGGACCTCATTCGCGACAAGCTCGCGAACTGGGAGCAGTTCCTCACGGCGCACAATGATCTCGATCCGTTGATCCGCTGCGCCGTGCAGCACTACCAGTTCGAGGCGATCCATCCGTTCGCGGACGGCAACGGCCGCACGGGCCGCGTCCTCAATATTCTCTATCTCGTGCAGCAAGGATTGCTCGACACGCCGATTCTCTATTTGAGCCGTTACATCATTCGCAACAAGGCCGACTACTACCGGTTGCTGCTCGAGGTCACGACGAAGCAAGCGTGGGGGCCGTGGATCGTGTACATGCTCGACAGCATCGAGCACACGTGCGGCTGGACGACGGACAAGATCAAGGCCATCCGTGACCTGATGCGCCACACGGGCAACTTCATCCAACGCCGCTTACCGAAGATCTACACGTGGGAGCTCGTCGAGCTCCTGTTCAAGCAGCCGTATTGTCGCATCGCGAACGTCGTCGACGCGGGGCTCGCGAAACGCCAGACCGCGTCCGTGCACCTGAAGTCGCTCGTCGAGATCGGCGTCCTCAAAGAGCTGAACGCCGGGCGCGAATCGCTGTTCGTGCACCCGAAGTACATCGAGCTCCTGACCGGCGACGAGAACGTCTGGGTGTTCTACGCCGGCGTCGAGACGGATACCGTTCTCGAGGACGACGCTTCATAAAGCTGACGGCGGCGCGGCGTCAGTCGTCGTCGGCGATCAGGATCTCGATCTGGGCGACGGGCTCGGGCTCGGCGCCCTCGCCGACCGCGATGTGCACGTAGAAATTCTCCGGCCCCTCGACGTTGCGGTCACCGATGATCGGAATGAGCAGCGTGCGATTCTGCTCGCCGACGCCGAACCGCACCGTGCCCGGCTCGAGCCTCGCGAAATCGGTGCCGGCGGTGGCGATTCCGTTCGTCGTCCACCACCTGATGAACGAGACGCCTCTTCGGCCGCCGTCGCGCAGGACGAGCACGCGCGCGCTGGCATCGGCCTCGGAAACATTCATGACTTCCAAGCCGAAGCCGAACGTCTCCGGGCCCGCCGGCACCTCCGGCTGCGGCGGCGGCCGCGGGGCCGGCTCCGGCTCGCGCGTTGCTTCGGCCACGGGCGGAGGGGCCGCGTTCGCTACCCTGGGTTGCTCCGGGGCGGGGCTCTCGACCGGCGCCGCGGCGGCCGGCGCCTCGGCCTCGGGCGCTTCGCCTTCGAGGCTCGTCGGCATCTTGACGCCGGCGATGCTCGTGTCGCCGACGACTTCGGTGCCGGGCTCGCCCTCGGTGTCGCCGCCGGGTTGCGCAGAGCGGTCGGAGAACACGCTCGTCAGTCTCGACAAGTCGAAGCGCATCTCGCGCAGCGTCTCGAAGTTCCAGTAGACGGCGAACGCGACGCCAACCAGCAAAGCCACCGCGGCCACGCGGAAGGCCTTGCCGAGCGGGCCGACGGTTCTCGCCTCGCGCATGCGCCGCGCATACCGCCGCACGTCCTGCGGATCGAGGCCCCAATGCTCGCCGCCCCCGTCGGTCGGCTCGCTTTTCCTTGGCTGGCGCTTGTTCATTGGGCCGAGAATACTGGTCGAGGCCACGCCGTGTCGATTCGCTGCCCCGTCGTTCGACGTATGGATGAACAACCACGAACCCCAGGAGGGTTACACCATGCGCTTCATCAGCATTTTTACGCACGAACCCGTCAACCGCGCCCCGACGCAGGCCGAGATGGCTGCGATGGGCAAGCTCGTCGAGGACGCCATGAAGGAGGGCTGGCTGCTCTCGACGGAGGGCGTGAGCTTCGGAGCGAAGGGCGTGCGCGTGCACAAGAGCGCCGGCGGCAAGGCCACCGTCACCGACGGGCCGTTCAGCGAGGCCAAAGAGGTCATCGGCGGCTATGCGTTGCTCAAGGCGAGCTCCAAGGAGGAGATCGTCAAGCACACGAAGCGGTTCCTCGAGGTCGCCGGGCAAGGGACCTGCGAGATCTATCAGCTCTACGAGATGCCGGAAGGAAACTGACGAAAAAAAGGGCGCTCGCAACGGCGAGCGCCCCGGGTGCGCGCAGGCGGCCGAAAAGGGGGGAGAGTGGCCGCCGCGCGTTCCCCAAACCGTGCGAGATCAGGCCGCGACGCCGTTCTGATTGAGGCTCGCTTGTTCCTCGAGATCGACCGCGTGATAAAGAGACGCAAAGGCGGCGCCCGCCCACATCAACACCAAGAGACCGGGGATGATGAAGAGGACGAGACCGCAGAAGAACATCAGGAACGTCAGCACGTACATGCCGAAGATGCGCCAGCCGTGGCCGCGCGTCATGAACCAGCTCTTCTCGATCGCCGCGACGGGGTCGAGACCCTTGTCCATGACGAGGTAACGCACGAACGCCAAGCGGCACGCGAAGATGATCCCCGGAACGATCAAGAGGATGAACCCGATGCCGACGATCGCGGCCACGAGCAGGTTCGCCAGCACGATGTTCAGGTAGCCCTTCTTGAACCCCTGGAAGATGTCGCCGATGTTCGCGCGTTCGTCGCGCATGAACCGCAGGTACATCCAATCACCGCCGAACGAGATGACCGGCAGCACGAGGAGCCAGTAGACGGCGGCGATCATGTTCAGGACGGCGAAACCTGCGCTGTTCCAGGCGCCGTGCTCGCCGCCCCACGGACCCCACGCGGGGGTGCTGGCGACGCCGACGACGATGCCGATCAGGAACAGGTGCAGGAAGTACTTCCAGAGCTGTTGCCAGCCGTAGCCGAAGCTACCGAATGCCGTTGCTTTTGGGGTTCTCATGACGGTCCTCCGACCACGTTGTGAATTCGAACGGAGGCCAAATCTAGGCTCGCAGATGCGCGGAAGCGTCCAACTTCCGTAGTGTTTTTCTAGAATCCTACTAAAACACTACTCGACCACTACCAAAGTAGTGTTCTGATTCCCTTCAGCTTATTGTCCCATCCCGCGATGTTCGTCCAAGTCCTCATCGTCACGTTCGTTCTGTGCCTCGGCCTGACCGTGGCGAGCGTGCTGGTCAGCCGCCAACTGCTTTCGACCTACGCTTCGGAGTTCCTGCGCCACCACTTCTATTACCTGGCTGCGTTCCACGCCTTCGCGTTCTACGGCCTCTGGGGCCAGATCCTGACGCGCTCGCTGCTGGCCGCGATCGACGCGGATACGGCCGTCGTCGACCGTGTAGTGGGAATCTTGCCCGTGCTCGGCGTGCCGTTCCTGTTCGTGTCCTGGATCATGCTGCTCAGCATGGCTTGCTCGATGTTCGGCAAGACCTTCAAGCCGGCCTGGTATTCGGTGCACGCCGTGGCGTTGCTGGCCTTGCTCGCCGGCTTGTGGCTCGCCGTCACCTGGTTGCAGGCGGAGTCGCCGGCCACCAGTCTCGGGCTCATCGAAGCCGTCGCGATGGTCGGCATCGAGCTGTTCTACTTTTCCGTGTTTCTCGCCTTCGCCTGGCGCTTTCGCACCGCGGCCGAACCCGACAAGCGCCGCGTTCTGCTGACCTTCGCGGTGCTGCTCGTCGGTGCCTACGCGGCGCGCTCGCTGCTGGCGGGGCTGGTTTTCGTGGATATTCGCTTGGGCGCGGTCGCGCTCCTGGCCGTGCACGCGTCCAATCTGCCGCCGCTGCTCTACCTGCGAGCGAAGGCCGACCGCGTGTTTACGCCGGTCAAGGCCGAGCAGGCGACGAAGCTCGGCGTGGAGCACACGCTCGACCGTTACGGGGTCACGAAGCGCGAGCGGCAGATCGTCGAGAAGATCTGTCTCGGCAAGACGAACAAGCAGATCGCCGACGAGCTATTCATCAGCCTGCAAACCGTCAAGGATCACACGCACCGCATCTACTCGAAGATCGGCATCAACAGCCGGACGCAGCTCGTGCAGATGATGAACGTAGCGAAGTAGCCGGCGGCCCGTTAGGGCGCCGAGCTAGCGCATCAAGATTCCGCCGTCGGCGATGAGAGTCTCTCCGTGCACGAAGCTCGCGGCCGGCGAGACGAGCCACGCACAGCACTCCGCGATCTGCTCGGCCGTGCCGACCTTGCCGACAGCCGCCTCGACTTCCTTGCGGCGCTTGGGGTCGCTCATCGCGGAGGCGACGAACGGCGTGTCGATGAAGCCCGGCGCCACGGCGTTCACGGCGATGCCTTTTGGTCCGAGCTCGCGCGCGCAGCTCTTCATCATCGTGAGCACGGCGCCTTTGCTCGTCGCATAAGCCCCTCTGGCCACGTAGCCTCCGCCCGTATAGCTCGAGATGCTCGCGACCATGCAGATGCGCGCGCCTTTCTGCATGTACTTGGCGCCTTCGCGCACGGTCAAGAAGGAGCCGATGACGTTGACGTCGAAAAGCTTGCGGAACTCCGCGACAGTCGTCTCGAGGAACGGCGTCGTGTTGATGATGCCGGCGGCCGCGACGAGCGCGTCGAGGCCGCCGAAGGCCGCGTCGACTTCCTTGAATGCGCGCGTCACGGATGCTTCGTCGGCGACGTCGACTTCGATCGCGAGACCGTTCGGTCCGGCCGTCGCGCGCGCGCCGGCGAGATTGCGGTCCAGGCAGACGACGCGCCAGCCTTGCGCCTGAAGAAGGCGCGCCGTGGCGGCGCCGATGCCGCTGGCCGCACCGGTCACCGCCACGCGCCGGCCCGACGCGCCGGAGTTGCTGCTCATAGTGCGCGCAGCCTAGTCGTTTTTGTCGGTCGCTGCGAGGTGGCTGCCGGCGCAGTGACGGCGCGCGCTCGCCGTTGTAGGCTCCGTGCATGATTCGCTATCTGATCGCCACCGCACTCGCGCTCTATGGCACCAGCGCGTACGGCCAAGCTTGCAACCGGGCCTGTCTCCGCACTGCGCTCGACACCTACCTAACGGCGCTCGTGCAACACGATCCGGCTGCCGCGCCGCTCGCGCGCGGCTTTCGCCAGACCGAAAACGCAAAGGTGCGTGCGCTCGGCACGGGGCTATGGGAGTCCGCGACGGCGCTCGGCGGCCTCCAGCGCCGCTACTTCGACGCCGTCACGGAGCAGGCGGGCTATTTCGGCACGATAGAAGAAGCCGCGGGGCCGGCCATCGTCACTCTGCGGCTGAAGATCGAGAACGAGCGCATCGCCGAGGCCGAATGGGTCATCAATCGCAAGGGCGATCCGGGCTTGGGCCCGCTCGGCGGCGGTCAGGCGGACGCGGCCTATTACGACCCTGCGTACCTCATCGCGCACGCTCCGCCGGAGCGCGTCGTGCCGCGCGGGGAGCGCTTGTCACGCGCAGAGCTCGTCGCGATCACGAACAGTTACTTCGACGGCCTCTCGGCGCACGACGGCAAGCTGATCGTCGCGCACGCGGGCTGCGTGCGCATCGAAAACGGCGCACTGACGACGCAGCGGCCGATCGAAGGCGGTGGCCTCACGGACTGCACGGGCGAAGGCGCGATGCGCAACATCTTCGCCGTCACCGCGCGCCGCTATCCGATCGTCGACGAGGAGGCCGGCGCCGTGCTCGGCCTGGCACTCTTCCAGCGGTTCCCCGGCGTGGTCATGCGCCGCAATCTGCTCGCCGAGTGGTTCTACATCGAGCAAGACAAGCTCCGCTCGATCTACGCGGCGATGTACTACCCCGACGCGGAAGCGATGGTGCCGAACTGGCCGCCGTTCGACGGCAACTGGCCGGTTCAACCAGCCGCGAAGTAGTCTTTGCTCGCGGGCTTAGATGAACATCGGCGACTCGAAGGAAGCGCGCTTCACGGTGCGGCCGATCGATAGCGCGCAAGCGCTCGAGATGGAGCGCGAAGATTCGTTCCCGAATGTTTTCGCGACTGCGTGCATGGTGGGGTTCATGGAGATCGCCGCGACACGGCTCATGCGGCCGCTGCTCGAGCCCGGTCAGCATTCGGTCGGTGTTTCCGTGTCCATCAAGCACACCGCGCCGACTCCGATCGGCGGCAACGTGCGCACCGTCGCGACATATCTCGGGCCTGACGGCAAGCTGTTTCGATTCAAGGTCGAAGCGTTCGACGACGCGGGCCCGATTGGCGACGGCGAGCACACGCGCGCAATCGTGACGACGAGCCGGCTGCTCGCCGGCGCCGCGAAGCGCATGTACCCGAAGCGGAGCGGTCCCGAATAGGTGCGTTCGGGCACCGAGAGAAATCTTTTGACGGGCGCCCACCGCCTCCTCGGCTCAAGCTCATGGAGAAGGGGGTTACAGTAGCGGTCGGACGGATTGCCGCGCTGGTCGCGCGGCTCCAAAACAGACGATGCAATCGACGGAAGGGACACTATGAAGAACGGTCCGATCAAATCGTGGGCGCTCGCGGCCAGCCTGATCGCCGCACCCGCGTTGGCGCAGAAGATGCCGGACATCGGCTTCGAGAGCGTCGGCCGCGGCCGGCCGCTCGCCGCCAGTGTGCTCGACATGCAAGCAGAGGTAGGGCCGAACTGGATTCGCCGGCCCGGCACTGCAGGCCGGCCCGGACGCGAAGGAGCCGTTTCCCTCTGAATGGTTACCGCCCGGACGCCGTGCCGAAGGACTACAAGCCGCTGCCGCGCGACATCTTCAATAGCCCGGACTTCTACGCCGACAAGGAGCTCTGGAGCGACCCGCGCTATTTCCGCTGCAACAGCCCGCAAGCCACGGAGTACCAGCGCGGAGTGCTGCAGCGTCCCGGTGTGAACACCTCGGACAAGGATGCGGATGCGCCCTGGGGGCACTGCGAGATCGACCTGCCGCGCGAGGCCATCGTGAGCCCGTACGGCTTCAAGACGGCGCAAGAACACTACGAAGCGCTGCAAGGCAGAGACGACGAAGCGCGGCGGCCCGAGCGTCTATACCTACGAAAATTTCCCGAACGCCGAGTGGAACGGCGTGTACCAGCGCCCGGGACGGACCCGGTGGCGCCAATCAAAGCAACTGGTACTGGGGTAGGCACACGCAGATTCCGACGGTCCTCTCGGTGCTGACTCCGAAGTACCAGGAGTGGATGGTCCAGGAGGCTTATCACCAAGTGCGCGGCCACGCGCTCTGGCCGTCGACGTTCTGCTGGCCGGAAGGCTTCATGCGGCGCTGGTACCCGGCGGCCGTGTGGGAGCACTACGTCATCGCCACGCCGGACCTCGTGCACGTGCGCGCGGGTGTCGCGCGCAACTTCATCCAAGACATCTACGTCGGCCGCGACTTCAACATGGAGGACGTGGCGAAAGGCGGCGTGCCTCGCCTCGGTGCCGCGGTGCCGCGCTGGTACGGCGAGACGATCGGTTTCTGGGACAAGGACGTGCTGATCACCTGGACCAGCAACATCCAGGGCTGGAAGTCGCACTCGGAGTTCGAGTTCTCGAGCAAGATGCAGTCGATCGAGATCTACACGCCGATCCGCGAGGCGGGCAAGTTCATCGGCCTGAACCACGAAACGATCCTCTACGACGAGGAGGCGCTGGCGGAGCCGGTGCGCATCGTGCGCAATCTGCACAAGATCAACGCCTTCACGCGACGCCAACGAGGTGCCGTACCCGTTCATCGAGTGCGTGCAGACGATCTTCTCGGTCGACGGCAAGAACACGCCGCTCACGCCGGGCAGCGAAGATCGAGTACGAGATGCCCGACATGTACGGCCGCCCGTGGGCGAAGATCTGGGAACGAGTACTTCGAGCAAGGCATGACCAAGCCCGAAGAGTCGGAAGACCTGTTCAACTTCGAGAACTAGACAGTCACGCGGCGCCGATGGCGCGACTGGGGGATGCATGACGACGAAGATGGCGACGAAGAGCAGAAACAAGGATTGGAGACTTGCGGCGGTTGCGATCGCACTCGCGATGGCCGCGCCGTTGGCGGCGCAGGAGAACCCGCAGATCGACTTCAAGAGCGTAGGCCGCGGCGCGCCGGTGATGGTGGACGCTCGCGCGTTGCCGGTGATCGGTGCCACGTACCAAGGAGGCCAAGGCGGCCA
Organism: uncultured Gammaproteobacteria bacterium; assembly: GCA_963714705.1. Taxonomy (GTDB): domain Bacteria; phylum Pseudomonadota; class Gammaproteobacteria; order Steroidobacterales; family Rariloculaceae; genus FEN-1219. Next base: position 428,615 of record CAVQPJ010000005.1, on the reverse strand, counting down.
AGGAGGCCCGGGAAACCCAGCGAACGCAGCGCCGAGGACGTTCGTCGGCTCGGCGCCGCCCGGCGAAACGCCGAAGGGCATCGAGCCATTGCCGCGCGACATGTTCACGTCCGATGACTTCTACAAGGACAGGGCCCTGTGGTCCGATCCGCGCTACTTCCGCTGCAACTCGACGCAGTCGCGATCGAGGACATGTGGACGCAGCGCGGCGCGATCGGCGAGAAGGGGCCGGCGACGGCGGGCTGGGGACGTTGCGACAGCGACTATCCGCGCGAAGCGATCGTGAGCCCGTATCCGTTCAAGACGGCGCAAGAGCACTACGAAGCGCTGAAGGCCGAAACGACGAAGCGCGGCGGCCCGACGAAGCACACGTACGCGACCGTGCCCGGCGACGAGTGGACGGGCCGCTACGGCCGCGCTTCGACCGAGAGCTGGTACCAGGCGCGCAAGATGCAGGTCCCGACGATGCTGTCGCTGCTGACGCCGAAGTATCAGACAGTACCTCGTGCAGGAGGCCTATCACTGGGGCAACACGAACGTCGCGCATTGGCAGTCGCAGTACTGCTGGCCCGAGGGCTTCATGCGCCGCTGGCACCAGGCCGCGATCCGCGACCACTACATCACGGTGACGCCGCAGCAGGTCCAGATCATGACCGGCATCGCGCGCAACTTCGTGACCAACATCCTCGATCGGCCGCGAGTTCGACATGTCGGGCGCGACGCCGCGGCTCGGCGCCGACGTGCCGCGGTGGTACGGCGAGACGATCGGTTTCTGGGACAAGGACACGCTGATCACCTGGACGTCGAACGTCATCGGCTGGAAGGTGCACGCCGCGTTCGAGTACTCGAACAAGATGCAGACGATCGAGATCTACTCGCCGTACCGCGACGCGAGCGGCAAGTTCTTGGGGTTGAACCACGAAGCGATCTTCTACGACGAGGACGCGCTCGTGGAGCCGATCCGCATCGTGCGCAACTTCGACAAGCTCGGCGACCTCACGCGAAGGCCCGCCGTACATCTACATCGACTGCGTGCAGACGATCTACCCGATCAACGGTAAGGCCACGCCGGTGACGCCCGGCACGACGCTTCGAGTTCGAGCAGCTGGATATGTACGGCCGGCCGTGGGGCTATCTCTGGCAAAAGTACTACGAGCAGAACATGGAGCGGCCCGAAGAAGAGGACATCTTCAGCTTCGAGTAGCCGCGCCCGCCGGCGCCTGCGGTAGCTTCGCGCATGACGGATACATCGCTGCACAACAAGGTCGCGCTCGTCACCGGCGGCGGGCGCGGGATCGGCAAAGCAATCTCGCTGGCGCTGGCCGAAGCCGGCTGCGACGTCGCGGTGAACTACGTCAGCCGCGAGGCCGACGCGCGCCAGACCGCCGACGCCATTCGAGCGTTGGGGCGGCGCGCGCTCGTGGTGCAAGGCGATGTGGCGAAGAGCGCCGATGTCGCCGCGCTCGTCGGCGCGGCCGAAGCGGGTCTCGGGCCCGTGGACATTCTCGTGAACAACGCCGGCCGCGCGACGATCGAGAGCATCGAGCAAATGACGGAGGCGAGCTGGAACGATTGCATCCAGCTCAATCTCTCGTCGGTGTTCCTGGTGACTCAGGCCGTGCTGCCAGGAATGCGCGCACGCAAGTGGGGGCGCGTCATCAATCTGACGTCGGTGGCCGCGCAGGCCGGGAGCGTGATGGCGGTTCACTACGCCGCCGCGAAGGCCGGCGTCATCGCGATGACCAAGAGCTACGCGCGGCTGCTGGCGAAGGAAGGGGTCACCGTCAACGCGATCTCGCCGGCGCTGATCGGCACCGAAATGGTGGCTTCGAATCCGCACGTGAAGCCGGACATGATTCCCGTCGGCCGCTTCGGCCGCGTCGAAGAGTGCGCCGACGTGGCGGTGCTTCTCGCCCGCAATGCCTACATGACGGGGCAGACGATCGCCGTCAACGGCGGTATGTACTTCGCCGCGTAACCGAATTCCTAGGCGGCCCGGTCTACTCGACCGGCTCCAGCTTCAGCAGCGCGCCATCGCGCTCGTCCGTCAGCACGTACAGCAGGCCGTCAGGGCCTTGCGCGACGTCGCGAATGCGTTGCCGCAGGTCTTCGAACAGCGCTTCGCGCCGAACTTCTTGCCCCTCTTCGTTGAACACGACGCGCTGCATTTGTCCCGTGCGCGGAATGCGCCCGTACTGCAGGCCGCCGACGAACAAATTGTTGCGCCAGGCTGGGAAGCGATCGCCCGTATAGAACGTCATGCCCGAGATCGCGATCGAGGGCACCCAGAAGAGCACGGGATCCTCGACGCCTTCCAGCGTGCGCTTGTCGGACACAGGCGCGCCGCTGTAGTCGCGGCCGTAGCTCACGAGCGGCCAGCCGTAGTTCGCGCCGGGTTTCAGAATGTTGACCTCGTCGCCGCCGTACGGGCCGTTCTCGTTCTGCCACACCGCGCCGGTCGTCGGGTGAATCGTCAGCCCAATGCCGTTGCGGTGGCCGAACGTGAAGATCTCGGGCGCGACGTCCGCGCGGCCCGGGAATGGATTCGGCGGGACACTGCCGTCGTCGTTGAACCGCAGCACCTTGCCGTAATAGGACTCGCCGCGCTGGGCGATCATGTCGTTCGCGCCGCCGATGAAGAAGTAGAGATAGCCGTCCGGCGCGAACACGAGCGGCAATCCCGGCGGCGGGCCGCCGCCCGGCTCGTCGACCGTGAAGAGCTCGCGCACGTCCTCGAGCGCCGTGCCGCGCAGGCGGCCGCGCGCCAATCCCAGCCCGCGCCGACCGCGCTCGGCCGCTTTGGTGTAGGTCAGGTAGACCCAGCCCGTCTCCGCAAACTGCGGATGGACGGCGACCGACATGAGCCCGCCGCCGCCGCCGGAGCTCATGCCCTCGGGTAGGCCCGCGATCGGCTGCGCCTGAAGCACGCCGCCGCGCACGAGGCGCAAGCGCATCGCCGTCCGCTCCGTGACGAGCATGTCGCCGTTCGGCAGGAACGCGAGATCCCAGGGCAGCTCGAGTCCCTTCGTCACTGTGACGCGCACTTGCCCGGCCTCGGCCGTGTCGATGACGAACGGACCATCGGGCAATGGCCGTTCGGGCACGCCGGGCACTTGGGCCGCGAGAAATTGGGGGGCGAGGCAGAGGACGAGGGCAGCGAGCGGAATGCGGATGAGCACGATGCAAGACTCCGAATTAGACGGTTGTGGAGCGCGGTTGGCGTGGCGCCGAATTATAGTTTCTCGCCCGGCAGTTGGCTTGCTTGCTTCACACATCGTACCGACAGCATGATCGCGCCTCGATGACGGGCCCGCTGCTCACACGGAAAGTGCACGATGCGCTGCTGGCTGCGGCGCGGGCGGGCGTCGCAACCGTCGAGTGCTCGCTCGACTTGGAACGCACGAGGGTCACCGTGCAGGTCGACGCCGACGGTTGGACCTTCGCCGGCCAACGGTTCACGCATCTGCCAGCGCTGCAAAGACCGCACGATCTATCACTGGACGGGCAGCGAGTTCGAGCCGGTGTCGCGCTTCACGACGTCGCTGACCAAGCTGGTGCCGACCGACTGGGGCCCGCCGACGTTCGAGATCGACGGCATCAAGATGCTGCCGACGGCGCACGTGTCGCCGTACGCGGATGCCGAGCGCAAGGTCGCGCTCATCGAGCCGCGCGGCAAGAGGATCCTCGACACGTGCGGCGGTCTCGGTTACTTCGCCGCGTTCTGCTTGCAAGGGCAGGCGAAGGAAATCGCGTCCTACGAGAAGAACGCCGACGTGCTGTGGTTGCGGAGCCTGAATCCGTGGTCGCCGAGCACTGTGCCGCCATTGACGCTGACGAACGCCGACGTGGTGGTCGAGATTGCCGCGCTGCCGAGCGATTCGTTCGACGCCGCCTTGCACGACCCACCGCGCTTCGGAATTGCGGGCGAGCTCTATTCGCAGGCTTTTTACGGCGAGCTCGCGCGAGTGCTGAAGCGCCGCGCGCCGTTGTTTCACTACACCGGCGCGCCGAACGCGCTCACGAGTGGTCGCGACGTTGCAAACGAAGTGAGCCAACGTTTGGCGAGAGCCGGCTTCACCACCCAGATCGACGGCGACGGCGTGCTCGCGACAAAGAACTAGCCGCGGGCGGCTATCGCGCGCCGACCTCGCCGGGCCGACATGCAATGGCGGGCCACTTCTTCAGCAAACGCTGGTCGAATGTGACGAGCGGCGCACGCTCACGCTCCGCGAGCTCGACGAACAGCGAGTCATAGACCGCGACGCCGCTCCGGATGGAGCGCAGCAGCGCGCCGTGCCAAAGCGCTCGCGTCTCGACCGTATGGATGCCGAGCCTTCGTGCGGACTGCAGCTTCGCTGAACCTGCGGCTTCCGGTAGAACGCCGGCGCGTATCGACATCCAGACGACGTTCGCGATCTCTGCCTCCCAAATGGAGGGCGCAAGGGGGTCGCGTACGCGCTCCCAGAACTGCCGGACTTCCGTCTCGACCTCTTCGTACCCAAGCAAGTAGTACGCGGTGACGTTCGTGTCGACGACAGCTCTCATTCACGACCGGCGTTGATCCAGCTATCGATCTCGCGCGCGGAAGGCCGCCGTGACTGCTGTTCCCAGCTTGCCTCGATTTCCTTCAGGACCGACGTTCTCTCGGTGACGTACTCCTCGAGTAGCGCGCGCACCTCTTGTTCCATTGACGTATTGCGCCGCTTCGCGAGCGCCTTGAGACCGCGTACGACGCGGGCCGGCACGTTCCTGATCGTCAGCGTTGCCATGGTGTCGGTCATGCTAGCACTCTGCTAGCAGCGCGGTGAAGGAGGCAATACGCGTTTCCCGGCGGTTTCGCCAGATTCGGCGTATTATCCGGCGGCACCCGGCGAAGACGTCCGGGTCATCGAACCACTTGCAGGAGAACAAGACATGCGACGAGCGATAACGGCGGCACTGGGGCTCACGGCGGCGAGCTGGATGACGTTGGCTCAGGCGGACGTCACGGTCATGGCGATTCGACTGGGCGCGGACGATGTCGTCGCGCTCGCGAAGTTCTACGACGCGGCCTTCGGCTTGAAGCAGATCGACCAGGTTGGGGAGCCGGTCACGGAGATCATCATGCGCTACGGCGCGACTGCCGCCGCGGCAAAAGCCGGCTCGTCGCCCGAGTTTCTCGTCCAGCGTCGCGAGCCCGGCGACGGCAAGCACGTGATGGCGCACGCGATCTTCCACGTATCGGATATCGCCGCCACGGTGGCCGCCGCGAAAGCCGCGGGCGCCAAGATGGAGGGCGAGGTGGTTACGGTCCCGATCGGTGGCGCACCGATCAAGATCGCGACGTTGGTCGATCCCCAAGGCAACGTGCTCGAGCTCATGGAGCTGCCGAAGGGCGTCGACCACCTCCCGCACCCGTAACGGCCCGCCGCCTTAGCGGTTCTTCGCGCGCCGGTACGAGGTGAGCCCCACGCGCTCGAGCAGCTCGGAGAACCTCGGGTGCTCGCGCGTGCGCGCGAACACCGGAAACCAGAGCCACGACACGTTGGCGTAGCTCATGTCGACGTAGCCGCGCCACAGCGTGGCGAACGCAGTTTCGACGTCGCCGTACGCCGCGAGCCACCACGCGAGTAGGACCTGGTGCGGGCCAACCTGATACTCGGGCGCAGTCGTGGCGGCGCGAAGCTTCTCGAGCGCGCGAGCCGGTTCCTCGCAGACGGCGTAGACCTCGTGGAGCACGGGCGCCGGCTTCGATTCGGAGAGATCGAGGTAGCGCCGGACCTGGTCGCGAAACCGCTCGCCGCGCGCCCAGCGCGCGTGCAGGACCAGATGCTCGACCATCTCGCGATCGCCGACGAGAGCAAGACTGCGGCGATACTCGACCTCCGCCTCGTCGTAGCTCCCGGCAATGATCAGTTGCTTCTGCAGGAGCCCGGACACGAGCAGCGAGAGCGGGTCCATGCGCGCGGCCGCGCGGAAATGCTCGATTGCTGCGGGCCCCTCGTTGAGCTGCGCCCTGAGCACCCCGAGGTTGAACTCGACGTCGCGTGACATCTCCGGCGCGAGCTCGCGGGCTTTCTCGAGCGACAGCTCCATCGCGAGCCAGTCGCGCCGCACGTGATGCTGCCAGGCCTGCACCATATGTGCGGCCCACCAGAGCGGCGCGATCGCGATGACCCTCGCGGAGGCTTCTCGTAGATCGGCGAGGGCTTGCTCCGCACGCTGTGGGGCCCACACGAGCTGCCCGCGGCTCGCGAGCGCGAGCCATAACCATGCGGCTGCGAACTCGGGATCACGCGTGACCGCCGAACGGAACAACTCGGCCGAGCGCAGGGACGCGTGCATGCCGCTCTGCTCGACCAGCGCACGGCCGCGGAGGTACAGATCGTAAGCTTCCGGATCGCGCGTGCCCCCTTGCACCGGCGCGGGCTCGCCGGTGCCGAGCACGGCCCGAAGCGCATGCGTGACCGCGCGTGCGATGTCGTCCTGTATTGCGAACACGTGCTCGAGCTCGGCGGCGCGGTCGAAGCGCTCGGACCAGCGCTGCGTCTCGCTCGCCGCGTCGATGAGTTGCGCCGTGATGCGCAGCTCGCGGCCGTCTTTGCGCACGGCGCCGCTCAGCAGGTAGTCGACGCCGAGAGCGCCGCCGATTGCTCGCGCGCTCTCGTCGCCGCCGCGGAAGCGAAACGCCGAGCTCTTCGCAGTAACGCGCAATCCCGGCACCGTCGCGAGCCGGGTCAGCACCTCTTCGGCGATGCCGTCGGCGAAGTAGCCGTGATCCTGCTCATGGCTCAAGTCCGCGAACGGCAACACGGCGATCGACGGCACTCGGCGTTGTGCGGCCGCCTCAACGGCGCTGCCGGGTCGCACCGCGACCGATGCCACGAATCTGTAGCCGAGGCCGGAAACCGTTTCGATGTACCGCTGCTCGCCGCCGCGCTCGCCGAGCAATTGGCGCAGGTTCGAGATCGTGCGGCTCAGTGTGTTCTCTTCGACGACGGAGCCCTTCCACACCGCATCCATGAGCGCCTGCTTTTCGAGCAGGCGCCCCGGGCGTTCCGTCATGTAAAGCAGAACGTCGTAGAGCCGCCGCGTGAGCTGAATCGGCGCGCCGGCGGCCGTGAGGAGCGACCGCTCGCCGCGGTTCAAGCGGAAGTCGCCGAATTCCAAGACTGTGTCGTTGTGCGCCACGCGGAGGGTCAGCCGATTTTTTTCCGAAAAGTTTCCCGGCAAGGGCAAAGACGGCGGGACGAGGGCCGGACAAGAGTAGCGAACGGTCGGCGTGACCGGAAGCTACCGGAGAGCCCAGATGTGTGCACGAACCCGACAGTGGACTCGCGGCTGGCGCGGCGCTGCGCTGCCGAGCGCCGCGCTCGCGCTCGCGGCGTTCGCGCTGCCCGCGCTCGCGCAGTTTCCCGATGTGCTCTCGGAGGAGGAGTGCCCCGGCTGCGCCGCGCGGTTCGACGGGACCTGGAGCTCGGCGCTCACGGCGGCGGCAGAACCCGGCTGGGCGCTCGAGGATTTCTTCTGTTTCGCGGCATGCACGATCGAGGGGCGTAAAGAGGTGGAGCGGCTGCTCGCCGGCTCGGAGACCGCGCATCGGTCGGCACTCGAGCTCTATCCGCGGGCCGTGGCGGCGAACGTTCGCGCCGTGGATCGGCTAGCGGTCGTCGCTGCCGGTCGATCGCCGCCGCCGGCCGGCCGGCTGCCGGGGTTCTCGTGCGAGCGCCTCGGATTCGCGGCGCAAGTCGTGTCGCCGTTGCCACTCAAAATCGAGACCGGGCCCGATCGCGTGACGCTGCTTTACGAGGAATTCGGGGCCGAGCGGACAATCTCGCTAGCCGGAGACGGGGCGCGGCCGCACGGTGGTCACGCATCGTTCGGCACGTCGAAGGGCCGCTTCGAGCACGGGGAGCTCGTCGTCGAGACGAGCGGTATTCACGCCGGTCGGCTCTCGGATTGGCTCGGCGGTTTCGCGCACAGCGGCGCGCTGCGCGCGATCGAGCGTTACTCGGTGAGCGCCGACGGCCGTTCACTCGATCTCGAGCTCGCGTTCCACGATCCCGCAACGCTCGCGATGCCGCTCGTCGTCACGAAGCGCTGGCTGCGGACGCCGCGCGCGCGAATCATGCAGCACGGCTGCGACGTCATGTCGACGGGTCTCGGCGGCGTGTTTGCCGAGTATCTCGATCCGCACATCATCGATGCGCGACGGCAAGTTACTGACTAATGGCGCGGCCGCTTGGGGTCGAGACGCGCGCCGCAGTGGCGATCTCGCCGGCCGGCGAGAGCACGTAACGACGTAGGCGCCACCCGATATAGAAGCTGCCCGTTTCGCTCGGGTTTTCGGTCACGTTAATCTCCTCGAGCCTCACGTTCTCTTTCACGTGATGCTCGAGAAGCTCCGCGATGGTTCGCTTTTCAGCCGCGTAGATGACGTCCATGTGCCCTCCAAATCCTGGTGAGCCCGGGCGCAGCTTGCGCGGCTGCGGCTTAACGATGGCTGAAGCCCAAAGCGCACAGAGGAAGGCAGGCCGTCAGTCGCCTTATGTGAAAAGGTCATGCCTGGCTCACTCGGGTACGTGTGCGCCGATCATCCAGCACGCCGCCGTGAAGCGGACCTCCGCACCGTGCACGTAAGGGGCGAAGGCCGCGCGAACCGCTGCGATGATCCGCGAGCGCTTCTGCTCGTCGACCTGTTGCAGCACGCGGCCGAGCGGTCCGAGCCTCGAGATGTAAGCGTTCAGCTCGTGCTCCGGCAGCGCGCAAGCGACGTCGAGCGGCCGGATGTCGATCTCGGCCCAACCGCTCTTCTCGAGGATCGAGTAGACGCGGCTCCGATCCGCGAACGCGAACTGCCCCGGCTCGTCGGGCCGGCGAGCGGGCATCTGCGGAAAGAACGGCGCCGCGGCGCGCTCGGCCGCCGTCATGAACGGGTTCTCGGCGGGGCTGCGCCACGCGATGGCTTGCAGTTCGCGCCTTGGTCGCGGCGGCGCGCCGCAAGTTCGCGAACGCGCGGACGGAGTCGTCGAAGAACATCACGCCGAAGCGCGAGACGATCATGTCGAAGCTCTGGTCGTCGAACGCATGGGTCTGCGCGTCGGCGCAGAGGAACTGCGGCGGCGCGCTCTCGAGCTCGGCGCGCTGTTTCGCGAGTGCGATCATCGGCTCCGAGACGTCGACGCCGACGGCGGCGGTGCCCTTCGGTCCGAACCGCCGCGCGACGGCGAGCGTCGTGCTGCCCGTGCCGCAGCCGATGTCGAGCACGCGCTGCGCCTTGTGCTTGGCGACGGCGTCGACGAGCAAGTCTTCGAATGGCTCGAACAGCCGGTCGAGCGACTGTTGCGCTTCGACCCAGCCGCGTCCGGCGCAGCCGTTCCAAAGGGCGATCTGTTCTGCATTGGCTTGTTGAGTGGTGTCCATGGCGGTTCTCCTCTAGTTGCGGGTTCGAACCCGTAGAGGCACTCTGCCAATTCAAGTCGACTTGAGGTCAAGGGCCATGCGAAACCTGGACATCGGCGAGGTCGCGGAGCAGTGCGGCTTGCCGGCCTCGGCCCTGCGGTTCTACGAGGAGAAGGGGCTGATCAAGTCGATCGGCCGGCGCGGCTTGCGCCGCGTGTTCCCGGCGGGCGTGGTCGAGCGCCTGGCGCTGATTGCGCTCGGGCGTTCGGCCGGGTTTTCGCTCGAGGAGATCGCGGCGATGTTTGCGCCCGATGGGAAAGTGCGCATCGATCGGCGGAAGCTAGCGGCGAAGGCGAAGGAGCTCGACCAGACGATTCGGGAGCTCACTGCGATGCGAGACGGGTTGCGGCACGCGGTCAACTGCAAGGCGCCGAGTCACATGGAGTGCCCGAAGTTTCGGCGCATCGTGCGCGTCGCCGCCGGCGGCATCGGGGCACGACGGAAGCGAGCGTCCCGACCATCGATTCGGTGATGGTTTCAGCCCCGCGGGCGCGGCCGTTGCGGGTGCTGGGCGGTCGCCGAACAAACTTCCCACTTGCGAGATATCGCCGGATGGCCTAGCGTACCAGCACAACAAAGAGAGGGGCGACGCATGGCCATTGCCTTCGCCGGACGCCGCGCAGACGGTGAGAAGACCTTTCTGTTCGCAGCGAATCAGACCACCAAGGTCCGCGACGTGCGCTGGGGCGACGCGCTGAACATCCTCGAGCAGACCGCGGACGGCTGGTCGAAGGTCAAATGGGGTGCGGAGCACCTGTTCATCCGCACCGAGCACGTCGTCGCCGAGCGGCCCGTCGAGGTCATCTTCCTCGACGTAGGGCAGGGCGACGGCTGCATCTACGTTTCCGCCGAGACTGGCGCCAACGAGCGGATCCTGATCGTCGACGCCGGTATCGCGGACAACATGCTCGGCTTTCTGAAATGGCGTTTCGGCAAGCTCAAGAACGAGTTCCGCTTTCATGCAGCCGTCGTCACTCATCCCGACCAGGATCACTACCAGGGCTTCCAAGGGATCTTCGACCACGACAAAGCTCGTTTCGACCGCGTCTACCACAACGGCATCTGCGAGCGCGCGACCGGCGCCGTGCTCGGGCCGAACGACGCGACCGGGAAATTTCTCAGCGGGATCGTTTCCACGGACGCCGGGATGCGCGCTCTCTACGGCGATCCGGCCGTACGCGGCGGCAAACGCTACCCGAAGCTCATGCATACCGCGTTCACGAACGGCCGCGTCGACGCGATCGAGATGTTGTCGACGAAGCACGGCAAGAAAGAGGCGGGCAAGACGTGGGTGCCGCAGTTCGCGCCGAACGACGGCCGCTCGAGCACGATCGAGGTGCTCGGCCCGATTCCCGACGGAACGCCGGCGAATCCGCGTCTGCGCTGGTTCGGCGAGAAGATCGGCGGCAACGACAAGAACGAAGGCAAAACGAAGAACGGGCACTCCGTCATCCTGCGCCTGACCGTCGGCAACCTGCGCGTGCTGTTCGGCGGCGATCTGAATCGGCCGGCCGAGGATCACTTGTTACGCCACTACAGCGGCATCGCCGCCGCTGCGCCACTCGCGACCGCCATTCCAGCTGCGTCGGTGCGGCTCGGCGCCGACGTCATGAAGTGTTGCCATCATGGTGCGGCCGACGTGACGGACGAGTTCATTCGTGCCGTCAATCCGCTCGCGTACGTGGTCTCGTCGGGCGACGAGGAGAGTCACGCGCACCCGCGTCCCGATCTGCTCGGGCGGCTCGGCAAGCTCGGCCGCGGCGATGCGCCGCTGATCCTTTGCACCGAGATCTTGCGCTCGACACGCGAGAAAGGTCGCGAAGAGGATTTCAAGGCCCTGCGCCTCCTCGACGACCAGATCGACGCGCTGGCGAACGGGCCCGCGCGGGTTGCGTTGCAGAAGACGCGCCGCGAGCTCCAGGACCACATCAAGAGGCGCAACGTCGGCGTCTACGGCGCGATAACGTTACGCAGCGACGGCGACCACATGGAGCTCTCGTTCCGGCTGGAGGTGCCGCGTGGCAAGCAGCTCTGGCAGGTGTATGCGCTGCACCACGACGCTGCGCAGGGTTGGGTGCTCGACGATCCGGGCGGGCACTGAGCCCGCCGCCATCGACGTCTCACCCGGCGCAATCAACAGGCGCACGAGTCGTTTGGCTCGCATCCTATTCGCAAACCATTGAAGGACCAAGAACAATGAAAGCCGCGTACCTCGTGCCAGCCGTTGGCCTTGCAGTGTCGGCGTGCTCCGCGCGATACGAAGTCACTCGCGTGACCTACCCAACCGACCTAAGCATCGCTCGTCCAGGTATTGTCTATGCGCTGCCGAAAACACAGTTCGTCGTCGATGTGCCTGTGACGAGAAAGCAGCAAGCAACCGGACGCTACTTTGGTAGCAGCATTTGGGAAGACTGCGTAAAGCAGTGCATCCAAAATAAGGCGATGACCTGCCAAATTGGCCAAGAGACGAACGAAACTTTGTACGAAACTAGTGCGCCGCGAGTTTTCACGCGCGCGATACTGGATCCGGAGCACGTCTTCAGGCTAAACGTCGATTTCGGAACGTTCGCATCGTTCAATCATACGTTCAACCTCACGGACGATGGGGTGCTGACGTCCTACTCTGGCGACGTCAGCAATCCGGCGGTTGAGGTCGCTGGCGACGCCCTACGCGCACTGGCTAGCGTTGCAACCGCGACGACCCGCCCCTCCTCCGACATGGAGCAATGCACCGTGTTCCAGACAAGCTACGGTCGATATCAGGCATATCAAGCAGCTCGCGACGCGCTGGAGGCACAGGCAGACAGAGTGCTGTATGCCGATGACGTTCAACTTACCGGTCCCGCGATAGCAGAGTTACTGGCATTCCATCGGACGCGACTCGCCTCCCTGGAGAGATCGTACTCGGATGTTCTCAGCGCTCGGCGTCGGGTGATCGTCGACGAATCGGTTGTTCACATGGCAGCCGAGATAGAGCCGGTCGCGCATTCGGATTTCTCCGGACCTGTGACCTGGCAACCCTTGAACGTGCTAGACCTGCAAGGGATAGAGACCGTCGCCGCGCACAACCATGGCCCGACGACGCAGACGCTGGTCGACGAGGTTCAGAAGAAGTTGGCGCTGGCTGTCACCGTTACGGCGGACAAACACACGACTGCCGATTGCGATCCGACGGATACGGCGTCTACCGCAACGCGCGACGCGTGCATGACCGACCGCAGTGCCGCAGGCTTGCGTTACCGAGTCGCCGTGCCAGCCAGCCTTAAGGTCTCTAGGGACACTACGGGCAATAGCCCTCAGCTGCTTGGGCAGACTCGGACACTGGTCGCTCAATACGGGGCGGTGGTGGCGTTGCCAGCCAAGGTGCGTGGCGCTAAGGCGAATGCCAACCTAGAGCTGTACGCCAGCACCGGTGCTGCTCGCGTAGTCACAGTGGGCGCGACACCTCAGGCGACAACCGTCGTCAGCGACTTCACGGGAACGGTTGTCGACGCGATCGAAAAAAGGGAGGTACAAAAGGCAGCAGATGAAGAAGCAGCTCTCAATGCCGAAATCGACGACCTAACTCGGCAACGTGACCTGCTGCAACTCAGGAAGGAGATCGACGAGCTAACCCAAGAACTGGAGGAATAATGCCTTCCTTGTCCCTCGATAAGTTCGTCGCAACAGCCGCCGTGACTGCCGCAATCCTCGCGGCGACGCCTTGCCCCTGAGGGCGGGTGTTGCGTCGCGGCTTCTTCCTAGAGCGCTCTTCAGGCACGTCCAGCAAGTGTGATACCGGGCGGGCCGCGAACGTATAAGTAACGTCCCGCCTTGGGTCACGCCCTTGATCACCGACGATTCGTTGCGCATTTCTGCCGCCGACCGTTCGCATGAGCAACCCGACGGGCGAGCGGGCGGACAAGTATCGGGACGCGAACACGTGATTGACGACGAGACTTGAGTAGACTAGCGCGACCCGGAAAACGGAGGACCTCATGCGCGATCCAAAGTCCTGCGTGCGCCTTTCATGCCTCGCCGTCGTCGCCGTTGTTGCGGCGTGCGCGGGCCCCGACGATTCCGCCGGTTCTGCAATCCCGGGCGATCGCGCGACGAGTCCCGCGATTGCGGCGGCGGCCGCGCCCCGCATCGAAGGAGACGAGTCGATGGCGGCGCTGACCGCAGAAGTCAGGCAACTGCGCATAGCCGTCGAGGAGTTCGCTCGAACCCAAACGGAAACCCAGGCGTTGGGCGCGTACCTCTCAGCCCGGCAAGGCCGGCTGATGCAGACCAACCAGCAACTCGACGCCGTGCGTAAGGAGATCGACGCTGCTACCGCGAACAGTCGAGGCTTCGAAGAACAGTTGGCGGCCTACTCTGACGAGCTCTCGCGCTCGACCGGTCTGGCGAAGCGCGACGGGCTCGAGAGCGCGATCCGGGCGACCGAAGCAGAGCGAAGCCGCCTCGAGCTCGAGTTGCAACAAGCACGTGCTCGCGAAAACGATCTCTCTCGCACGCTCGCGCTCGAAGAGGTTCGCTGGAACGACGCCCTTTCCCGCATGGAGCGACTGACGCAATAGAGGCGGGCGCCGTAGCGACCGACGGCATTCCGCGCGAGCACCTTTATAGCTACGCCGCGACCTCGACGTAATCGACTCGACTCGTCGGCGGAGGAATGGGAGCGCCGTCTTCGCGAAGCCCTTCGATGTGAAACTCGACGGCCTCGCGGATGGCTTGTTCCGTCTCCTCGAGCGTGGCCCCGCTGGCCACGCAGCCCGGTAGGTCTGGAACGTAAGCCGAGAAGTTATGCCTGGCTCGCTCGATGACGATGGCGTAACGCATATGAATTACCGTCGCTTCAAACCGGCTTGTTTGAGGATACTGTTCAGGGTTCCCGGCGCCAAGTCATCGTTGGGCCTTCCTGGCACCGTCACGAGGCCGCTTTTCTCAGTGTGCTTGAACTGCCGGTGACTGCCGCGCGTTCGGGATTCGAACCAACCGTCGGCCAGCAGCATGCGAACGGCGTCCCGCACTTTCATTGCCGGACGTTGGCGTCGTGAACATACGGTTACGAGCTGGAAAACAGAGGGGAGTGCACAGAATTGAGGTGCAACGCGGCGACTCGATGCCTAGTGGGTTGCCGCGCGACACGCCCTGGCCGATCCGCACCTCAGGGCACGACCTACCGCAGCGCCGTTCGCGCGTGTGGACACCCCTTCGGCGCGATTGACAAGCCGCTTGTCATTTGGGCGATTTTGACAAGTGCGTTGTCATCCAGCGAGGCGGACCCCTTACATGCTCCGCCGCTTCAGCAACCCCCACGATCTTCGTCGTAGCTAACGCTCGTACCAAGCAGTCGCGCGCGGAGCCCTATTCCGCAATCATGTGCGATTGATCGCTCCCGGGCGCGCCTGGACGATAACGATGCAGCGTTAGGCCTACGGGCGCAGCTCGGACGACAGGTCGAAACGCGCGAAGCGCATGCCGAGCCAGCGCACGCCGCCCCAAATCTCGACGCCGAGCACCGTCAGCACGACGAGCCACGCGAGCAGCGCCGCGATGATCGGTCCCGCGAGCCAGTTCGCGACGAAGAACGTCACCAGCGCGCCGACGAATGCCGGCAGCATGCCGAGCACGAGCAGGAAGATCTGGCCCGCGAAAAACAGCAGCCGCTGACCGAGCACGTCGAGGCCGTGCTCGCCGGGATTCGACACGGCCTGTACCCACGCGGGAAAAATCAGCGCGATCGCGTTTTGGATCACGAGCTGGAGCCCGCAAAAAAACGGCGCGGCGACGGCAATGGCGAGGGGTCCTACGGCTTTCACGAAGACCGGAATCTCCAATGCCGCCGCGGACAGCGTAATCGCGAGCAATGCGAGCCACGCGATCGCGGAGAGCACTGCGATCGGCGCGAGCATTTCGCCGAAGACGATCTGGGAGCCGTCGAGCGGGTAGGTCTTGAGGATGTCCGCATTCTTGAGATCGGAACGCAGGTCGTGTCGCGCGAACTGAGGTCCGAGCAGCAAGACGATCACCAACAAAATGGTCGCGCCGATTCCGACGAACGCCTGGCCCCCGCGAAGCTCGGCGCTCGCCAGCCACAGGCACGCGGCCGCGATGATCGCGGCCGCCACGAGCGCCGAGCGAGGGCTGAACAGGCGGCCCATCGCGAGCAAGTTCTTCCACAGGAACGCGGTCTCGGGCCGACCGGTGTCGCGCAGCCGGAACGGGTCGCGGCGCTTTTTTGCGGCAGTCACCCGGAAGGTGCCGCTCCGGAAAGCCGCGAGCCTCGTCGCGCGTTTCTCCGCCTTCGCGATCGACGCTTCCTCGAACGAGACGGCCGAGAGCAGCACCCACACGTAGTGTGCCGCGAGCACCAGGAGCGCGGGGCCGAGTGCGAGCACGAACGCCCGCGCGTCGGCGGCGAATAGCGGCGCGATGACGAGCCTCGGTAACGCCAGCAGCCACGGCAACGGGCCGCTCTGCAGCGCCGTCTCCAAATAGCGCGCAACCGCCGCAACGCCCGCGAGATCCTGCTGCGTCGGCGCAGGCAACGCGGTCAACGTCCAGACGAGCGGGGCGCCGATCGCGAGCGCAAGCACAGTCAAGCCGGCGACGCCGCGCGCGAGAGACGAGACGCCGCGGTCGAGCAGCCGCGTGACGACGAAGGACGTTGCCGTGAAGTGCAGGCTGATGATGCCGAGCATCACCCACCAACCCACTCCGCGCAGCCACGCCGACGTGCCCGACAACGCCCACGCGCCCGAGATGAGAGTCATGAAAAACGCCGTCAAGGCGAGCGTCCCCAGCGTGCACAGCAGCCGGTAGTGGATCAGCGTGCGCTTGCGCATAGGCGCCGGGAACAGGAACGAGATCTCGGCCTCGCTGAACGTGAGGCCGGCACGGCCGCGCGGCACGATCCAGTTGAACGCGATCAGCAGCAGCAGCCCCGCGGCCGCGATTTCCGGCACGATCGATAGCGCCTCGATCGCCCCGGTCGTTTCGGCCCCCGGCCGTGATGCCCGGTTCTGAAAGACTTGCCTGAAGAAAAAGGAGTACATGTACGCGACGCCGATGACGGCTCCGACGAGGTACTTCGGCTGTTTGAGCCGCCTGAGCCTCGCCGTCGCCCAGCCCTTGGCGGTCGTCAACCGAACGTAGAGCAGCGCGCCCGCGATCGTGTGACGCATCAGCTTTCGGACCCGCCCGTCGCGCGGATGAAGACGTCCTCGAGGTTCGCGTTGGCGTCGCCGTTGCCGAAGCGTGCGCGAATCTCGGCGAGCGTGCCGTCCGCGATCTTCTCGCCCCGTTTCAAGATCAGAACGTGCGAGCACACCTCCTCGAGCAAGTGCAGCAGGTGCGAGCTCAGGATGATGGCGGCGCCGGCCTGCGCGCGCCTCAGGATCGAGTCCTTCATGCGGCGGATGCCGAGCGGGTCGAGTCCGGTCAGCGGCTCGTCGAACATCAGCACTTGCGGTGCGTGCAGCAAGCCGCACGCGATCGCGAGCTTCTGCTTCATTCCGCGCGACAGCTCGGCGGGCAGGCTGTCGAGGCGGTCCGCGATCTCGAGCTCCTCGAGCAGCGGCAGCGCGATCGCTTCGTGATCCGTCACCGCGTAGAGCCGCGCGACGAAGTTCAGGTGCTGCCGCACCGTGAGGTAATCGAACAAGCGCGGCTCGTCGGTGAAGAACGCGAGCACGCGTTTCGCCTGAAGCGGCTCGGTGAGCAGGTCGTGGTTCGCGAGACGCACCTGGCCCGTGGTCGGCGGGATGATGCCGGCGATCGCGCGCAGCGTCGTCGTCTTGCCCGCACCGTTCGGGCCGACGAGCCCGAGAACCTCGCCGGGTCGAACGGCGAACGACAGGTCGCGAACGGCCGTGAACGTGCCGAAGGCTTTGGATAGTCCCGTGACTTCGATCACTTCGAGCCTCCCCCAGGCCGCGAGCGCCTCGTCCCCGGCCCTTAGCTTAGAGCCTTTGCTCGACGCGAAGCCAAGTTGGCTCTGCCTATGCCGACCACGAGTTCGAGTTTGGTCGGTTGAACATCACGGTCGGACGCAACAACGCCGGCAAGTCCACGCTGGCCGAAGCCTTGATCATCAGCATGCGGGGAGCGCTTTTCGATTGGGTGATTTTTCGGCTGAGCTACGACTTCATGGCGGCGCGCTTCCCCGGCGTGCTCCGTGGCAGTGCCGCTCGAAGCGCATGGCCCGTATACGACGCGATTCCGCGGCGATCGCCTCCGGCGTGCCGACCGCGATGATCTCGCCGCCGCCGGCGCCGCCTTCGGGCCCGAGGTCGATGATCCAATCCGCCGTTTTGATGACGTCGAGATTGTGCTCGATGATCACGATCGTGTTGCCCTGATCGCGCAGCTTGTACAACACCTCGAGCAACTGCGCGATGTCGTGAAAGTGCAGGCCCGTCGTCGGCTCGTCCAACACGTATAGCGTCGAGCCCGGTCGACCGCTTCGACAGCTCCTTCGCGAGCTTCACGCGCTGCGCTTCGCCGCCGCGACAACGTCGTCGCATTCTGCCCAAGCTCGATGTACCCAAGCCCACGGCCATCAACGTCTCGAGCTTGTGCGCAACCATCGGCACGTTGCGGAACAACGCGAGCGCGTCTTCGACCGTGAGCTTCAGCACCTCGGAGATGTTCTTGCCCTTGTACCGAATGTCGAGCGTCTCGCGGTTGTAGCGCTTGCCGGCGCAGGTGTCGCACGGCACGTAGACGTCGGGCAGGAAGTGCATCTCGACCTTGATGACGCCGTCGCCTTGGCAGGTCTCGCAGCGGCCGCCCTTCACGTTGAAGCTGAAGCGGCCGGGCTCGTAGCCGCGCGCGCGCGACTTCGGGCACTTGCGCGAACAGGTCGCGGATCGGCGTCGAGCACGCCGCTGTAGGTGGCCGGGTTCGAGCGCGGCGTGCGGCCGATCGGGGCCTGCGAGATGTCGATGACGTAGTCGAAGTGCTCGAGGCCGTTCGCCTTGTCGTACGGCGCGGGTTCCTCGGTGCTGCCGTTGATGTGCGTGCGCCGCGATTCGATAGATCGTGTCGTTGACGAGCGTGCTCTTGCCGGAGCCCGACACGCCCGTCACGCACGTCATGAGGCCGACGGGGATCTCGCACGTCGACGCCCTTCAAGTTGTTGCCGCGCGCGCCTTTGATCTGCGAAGCACCAGCTGCGGGTCGAACGTCGCGGCGCGTCGGCGGCAGCGGAATCTCGCGCTTGCCGGAGAGGTATTGGCCCGTCAGCGACGCCGAGTTCGCGCAGATCTCCTTCGGCGTGCCTTGCGCCACGACCTGGCCGCCGTGCACGCCGGCGCCGGGCCCGAAGTCGACGACGTAGTCGGCCGCCATGATGGCTTCGCTGTCGTGCTCGACGACGAGCACGGTGTTGCCGAGGTCGCGCAGGTTCATCAGCGTGTCGAGCAGGCGCTGGTTGTCGCGCTGGTGCAAGCCGATCGAGGGCTCGTCCAAGATGTACATGACGCCGACGAGCCCCGAGCCGATCTGCGATCGCGAGCCGAATGCGCTGCGCCTCGCCGCCGCTCAGCGTGTCCGCGGAGCGATCCAGCGACAAATAGCCGAGGCCCGACGTCCGCCAGGAACTTCAGGCGATTGCCGATCTCCTTGACGATCTTGTCGGCGATCTCGCCGCGCCAGCCGGCCAAGTTCAAGGCGCGGAAGAACTCGAGCGCGCTCGTGACGCTCAAGTTCGCGATCTCGTTCAGCGGGCGCTCCTGCACGAACACATTGCGCGCTGCGGTGTTCAAGCGCGTGCCCTTGCACGTCGCGCACGCCTGCGTGCTCTGGTACTTCCGAGCTCTTCGCGCACGGCCGTGCTCTGCGGTCTCGGTGTAGCGGCGCTGCATGTTCGGGATGATGCCCTCGAACGCGTGCTTCCACGCCCACTTGTTGCCTTTCTTCTTGTTCTCGTACTTGAACTGGATCTTCTCGCCGTCGTTGCCGTACAGCACGATCGTGCGGACCTTCTCGGGCAGCTTCTCCCACGGCACGCTGCGTGTCGAACTTGTAGTGCTTCGCGAGCGCCGAGATCATCATCCAGTAGAACGTGCTGTTGCTGTCCCAGCCGCGGATCGCGCCGCCGGCCGAGCGACAGGTTCGGATGCGTGACGACGCGCGCGGCGTCGAAGAACATGCGCACGCCGAAGCCGTCGCAGTCGGGGCACGCGCCCTGCGGGTTGTTGAACGAGAACAGGCGCGGCTCGAGCTCGGCGATGCTGTAGCCGCAGATCGGGCACGCGAACTTGTTCGAGAACGCGAGCGGCGCCTTCTTCGGCTCGTCCATGAACGCGACGAGCGCGACGCCGTCGGCCATGTTCAGCGCCGTCTCGAAGCTCTCGGCGAGCCGCAGCTGAATGTCGGGCTTCACGGACGAGCCGGTCGATGACGACCTCGATGTCGTGCTTCTTGCGCTTGTCGAGCTTCGGCGGATCGTCGAGCTCGATGACCTCGCCGTCGATGCGCGCGCGCAGGAAGCCCTGCGTCTTCAGCTCGTCGAGCTTCTCCTTGTACTCGCCCTTGCGCGCCTGCACGACGGGCGCGAGCAGCATGATCTTCGTGCCCTGCGGCAGCGCCATCACGGTATCGACCATCTGGCTCACGTTCTGCGCCTCGAGCGGCGTGCCGTGATCGGGGCAGCGCGGAATGCCGGCGCGTGCGTAGAGCAGGCGCAGGTAGTCGTAGATCTCGGTGACGGTGCCGACCGTCGAGCGCGGGTTGTGCGACGTGCTCTTCTGCTCGATCGAGATCGCGGGCGACAGGCCCTCGATGTGGTCGACGTCGGGCTTCTCCATCATCGACAGGAACTGGCGCGCGTAGGCGGACAAGCTCTCGACGTAGCGGCGCTGGCCCTCGGCGTACAGCGTGTCGAACGCCAGCGACGACTTGCCCGAGCCCGACAGGCCCGTCAGCACGACGAGCTTGTCGCGCGGCAGGTCGAGGTCGATGTTCTTGAGGTTGTGGGTCCGCGCGCCGCGGATCTGGATGCTTTTCATATATATGAGTGACGGGCCCGCCCGGCTTCGGCAGACCGGGCCAGGCAAACAGCGACTATAGGCTCCCACAAAGCCGCGGCGCAAAACGCCGGACGCCCGCGGCGGCCGTGCGGCCCGACAACGCTCCGCCGCAGCCGCGCGGGCCTCCGGAGGGGGATGGCGCCGCATCTTTTGCTCGCCGCCAGTATCCCGGTCGAACCCGCCAAGCAGTGTCATGAATCCGCGGGTGCGATTACTGTTCGAGCAGTTAGGTTTTCCGCGCGCTCGAGGTTGTTGCCCTCCCGCGACGATCGCGGGTTGACAGTCGTGACGCTAGGAGCCTAACGTCCCCTCAGCAGTGAGCAGCGAATAACAACAGTGGGGGAGCGGTGTTGCGCAAGCAACACGCGGGTCCGCGCGGACCATCGCTTTCACACGCGAGCCCGTAAACAACAACGTGACGTGATCCGGAGGGGACGACCATGGTGCTGAAGCTTTCTCGGAGCTCGATTCTTCGCAACGCGATCGCAGCGCTGCTCGTTGCCCGCCGCCGCGCTCGCGCAGCAGCCGCAACCGCCAGCCGCAAGGCGCACTCGAGGAGATCACCGTGACCGGCACGCGCATCGTGCGCTCCGGCATGGTCACGCCGGTGCCGACCACGGCCGTGCAAGCGGCGGAGCTGCAGAGCATGTCGGCGGGCCCGTTGTTCGACTCGCTCGTGCAGCTGCCGCCGTTCTTCGCGAACCAGGCTCCGGAGCAAGTCAACGGCGGCCAGAACTCGGGCGGCTCGAATCTGAATCTGCGCGGCGCGGGCCTGAACCGCACGCTCGTGCTGCTCGACGGCCGGCGCATCGTGCCGACGAACCGCTTCGGTGCCGTCGACGTCGCGATGTTCCCCGAGGAGCTCGTGCAGAGCGTCGAGGTCGTCACGGGCGGCGCCTCGGCGAGCTACGGCACCGACGCCGTCGCGGGTGTCGTGAATTTCAGGCTCGACACGGACTTCGAGGGCTTCAAAGGCCACGCCCAGATGGGCGAGACGAGCTACGGCGACGGCGAGTCGTACGAAGCCGGATTCGCGTTCGGCTTCGGCATCGGCGAGCGCGGGCATCTGATGGGCTCGATCGAGAAGTTCAACGTCGATCCGATCAGCGACTTCGAATCGCTGCAGGAGCGGTCGTTCTACAACAACGTAGGGCGCGTCACGAATCCGGCCACGACCGGGCCGGCGATCCTCGTGCGCCCGAACGTGAGCCCGACGAACTGGAACCAGACCGGCATGATCAACCAGGCCGGCTCGCCGCTGCTCGACAAGCTCGTGTTCAATCCCGACGGCACGTATGCGCCGCTCGTTTACAGCGGCATCGGCGCGGTCAACGGCGGCTGCAACTGCCAGTCGGAGCCGACCCGCAATTTCGGCTCCGACGTCGACAACGAGATCGCGGCCGGTAACGAGCGCGAGACGCTGTTCCTGCACTACGAGCACGAGCTCAGCGACAACATGTCGATTCTACGCGCAGACGTTGCTCGGCCAGAACGAAGTCACGGACCGGCGCGAGAACATCTCGTTCATCCTGACGTGGGCGCCGCGCGTGTTCGCGGACAACGCGTATCTGCCCCCGGCTCTCGCGGCGCAGATCGCAGCGCCCACCGGCGGCGGCTCGCTGACCACGGGCACGGCGTATCCGCGCTCGGTCGGCTATGCGCTGTTCGGCATCAACGACGGTACCAGCACCCTCGAGGACACGCGCCAGATCACGAAGAACGATCTGATGTCGAACACCATCGGCTTCGACGCGGAGCTCGATCGCGAGGGTTTCCTCGACGGTTGGCGCATGAACGCGTACTACCAGCACGGCAACAACGAGCAGAACTTCGACACGGACAACGGCATCCGCGTCGACCGCATTCCGCTCGCGCTCGACGCCGTCATCGGGACCCGGTGGGCAGCCCGTTTGCTACGCGGCGCTCGTGAATCCGGCCGTCTTCGGCGACTGCGTGCCGATGAACATCTTCGGCGGCCTACAGAACCTCACGCCGGCGGCGGTGAACTACATCGTCGACGACTACAAGATCGCGCTTCAGGACACGAGCCAGGACTTCGTCGAGTTCGTCATGACGGGCGATCTCTGGGACGGCTGGGGCGCCGGCGCGATCTCGGGCGCCTTCGGCGCGTCGTATCGCTCCGAGGAGCTCGTCCAGAGCACGCCGGATCCGACCGACGAGTTCCCCGCGACGCCGAGCGGCGTGCTGCTGGAGACCTTGGGAGTCGTCCCCGTCGGGGTGCGTGGCTTGATCGAAGATCACCTCCAAGTGGGCGGAGCGGCGGCCAACCCCAACGGCATCCGCAACGTGCCGACGGGATTCAGGGGCGACGCGAACTCGAGCTCCGTCACGTTCAGCAGCTTGCGCGCGATCGAGGGCGGCTACGACGTGCGCGACGTGTTCGGCGAGCTGAACATTCCGATCGTCACCGACGCCGGTTGGGCGAATCAGTTCGACGTCAGCACGGCGCTGCGCTGGGCCGACTATTCGGGCAGCGGCGAGATCTGGGCCTGGAAAGCCGGCTTCAACTGGCAGGTCACCGACGCGGTGCGATTGCGCGCCACGCAGTCGCGCGACGTGCGCGCCGCGACGCTGCGCGAGCGCTTCGACCAGACGCGCGGCGGTGTCACGGTCAACGATCCGCTCAAGGGCGGCGCGTCGATCTCGACGGCGAGCTTCTCGGGCGGCAACCCGAACGTGAACCCGGAGGAGGCCGACACGACGACGGCCGGCATCGTGTTCCAGCCGACGGGGCTCGACGGGCTATCCGTGTCGTTCGACTGGTACAACATCGACATCAACGACGCGATCGCGCAGCTCGCTTCGCAGGCGGTCGTGAACCGCTGCGTTCCGACCGACCAATCGCTGTGCGAGTTCGTTCACCGCGATCCGGCCAACAACAACGACATCGTGCGGGTCGACAACTTGTTCATCAACTTGGACCAGCAGGTCATCGAGGGCGCGGATCTCGAGGTGACCTACGCGTTCGGCAACTTCGCGCTGCGCGGCTTCGTGACGAAGCTCGCGGAGAACTCGGTCCAGACCCCGGGCGGTCAGCCCGACGATCGCGCCGGCGACATCGGCGGCGCCAATGCCGGGTTGCCCGACCTCAAAGTCACGGCGAACGTGAGCTGGTCGCGCGGGCCGTTCTCGCTGTTCGTTCAGGAACGATATGTCGCCGGCGGCAAGCTCGACCGCTTCCTGATCGAAGGCGACCGTACGCTGATCGCGCAGCTGGGATTGCCGTCGACGTACTCGACGATCGACGACAACTCGATCGACTCGACGTACTACACCGATCTCGGCATGCGGTTCGCGTTCGGCACGGACGACGCGTGGGAGATCTTCGGTAACATCAACAACCTGTTCGACCAGGAGCCGCGCGCGACGGCGCAGATCATGGGGCGCGCGGGCGTCAACGAGTTCAATCAGGCGCGCTCTACGACGTGCTCGGCCGGACGATGACCGTCGGCGCTCGTCTGATCGTTTTGAGGGGGGAGGGGCCTCCGTCGCGGCGGCTTCGGCCGCCGCGACGGTGTTCCCGCCGGCGCGCCGCGAAATGCGGCGCGGCCGGCAATCTTCTCCTAGGCGTCGATCTCGGTCATTGGATTCAAGAGCCTGACACCGGCGAATCTCCGGAAGTCGTGGTCTGTCGTCGCAAGCTCCCAGCCTCCCTCGATGGCCAACGCCGCGAGATGCGCGTCGGACGTGAGATTCCCAGCGGCGCCGACCTCCCGCAGCAACCTTTTCAACAGGGGCCAGTGGGCGGCTCCCGGCCCTACGAGCTCCACGTAGGGTTGGGCGAGCCATTCGTCGATGAAGCCTACGGCTTGGTCTGCGGAGAGTTGGCGGCGGAGCACGCCGGTGCGCGTCGTTACGCGCAGAAAGGCGAGCGCGACGATCCACGGCAAGCCGACGGCAATGTCGCCGGACAGTGTTTTCTCGAGCCAGCGACGCGCCTTGGTGTGCTGCGGAGCGTCCGCGTCGACGGCGTAGATCAGGATGTTTGCGTCGAGCAGGATCACTTGCGCAGGTCGAGCTCGCGCGCGATCTCCTCGTCCTCGATGGCGGCCGAGAGCCGCAGCGCTTTGTCGAGGTCGACGCCTGGCAGAGGACCACCCAGAGGCACGGGCCGGAGTCGATAGGAGCGCGGCTTGCGCGCGTCGGTTGCCGCCAGCCCCTTCTGGAGGGTTTCGTTGACGACCTGCTTGAAGGGTTTCCCGGTGCGGTGCGCGAGGGTTTTCAACGCCTTGGCGATGCGGTCATCGATGGTCATGGTCGTCCTCATGGCGCCGAGAATAGCACCAAGATGCTGAACAAGCAGGCATCAAAGCATCAAACGTGTGTTTCTCGCCGGTCAACCTGATTCTGCGCATACGAGAGGCCGCGCGCCTCTATCGTTTCTCGCACTAATGTCGAGATTGGCTGCTGCCAAAGCGGAGGGCGGGGCGTACAATGACCCGCCCTGGCTATCGAGCCACGGGATTCGCAAACGGCCCCAAGAGGCCAGTAAAAACAGGAGCTTGCATGGCACGAGGCGTCAACAAGGTCATTCTCGTCGGTAATCTCGGCAAGGATCCCGAGACGCGTTACATGCCGAGCGGCAGTGCCGTCACGAACCTGACGCTCGCGACCTCGGAAGTCGTGGAAGGACAAGCAGTCCGGCGAGCAGCAGGAGCGCACGGAGTGGCACGCCGTCGCGATGTTCGGCCGCCTCGCCGAGATCGCGGCCGAGTACCTGCGCAAGGGCTCGCAGGTCTACATCGAAGGCAAGCTGCGCACGCGCAAGTGGCAGGACAAGGAAGGCAAGGACCGCTGGACGACCGAGATCGTCGCCGACGAGATGCAGATGCTCGGCAGCAAGGGCGGCGGCGCGTCGGCCGGCGCGGGCGCGATGGGCGCCGGTGCGGCGGCGGGCGGCAGCGCCGGCGGCAGCGAGCGGCGGCAGCGGCGGCAGCAGCAGTGGCGGCGGCCGCGCGGCCGTCAACGATTCGGGCGGCCCGCCCGGCGATTTCGACGACGACATTCCGTTCTAAATGGCCGAACGCTTCTTCATCCAGACGTACGGCTGCCAGATGAACGAGTACGACTCCGCCAAGATGGCGGACGTGCTCGCGGCTGCGTTCAACGCGCGAGCCACCAACGACGCTGCGCAAGCCGACATCGTGCTCGTGAACACGTGCTCCGTGCGCGAGAAGGCGGAGGAGAAGGTGTTCTCGTTGCTCGGCCGTTGGCGAGCGCTCAAGGAGGAGAATCCGAACCTCATCATCGGCGTCGGCGGTTGCGTCGCGAGCCAAGAAGGCGCCGAGATTCTGAAGCGCGCGCCGTTCGTCGACATCGTGTTCGGCCCGCAGACGTTGCACCGCTTGCCGGAGCTCGTCGCGCACGTGCGCTCGGGAAAGGCGCGCGTCGTCGACGTGTCGTTCCCCGAGATCGAAAAGTTCGACAAGATCCCGCAGCCGACGTCGTCCGCATGCACGGCGTTCCTGTCGGTCATGGAAGGCTGTAGCAAGGCGTGCTCGTACTGCATCGTGCCGATCACGCGCGGCAAGGAGATCAGCCGGCCGCTCGACGACGTGCTCGCGGAAGCGCGGCGGCTCGCCTCGCTCGGCGCGCGCGAGATCACGCTGCTCGGCCAGAACGTCAACGCCTACAACGGCGTCGTCAGCAGCGGCGGCAAGAACGCGAAGGCGGACCTGGCGGCGCTGATCCGCCGTGTCGCCGAGATCGACGGCATCGAGCGCATCCGCTTCACGACGTCGCATCCGGCGCAGTTCACGGACTCGCTCGTCGACGCGTACGCGACCGTGGAGAAGCTCGCGAGCTTCCTGCACCTGCCCGTGCAGAGCGGCTCGGACCGCGTCTTGAAGCTCATGAAGCGCGGCTACACGGCCGAGAAATACATCGCGAAGGTCGAGAAGCTCAAAGCCGTGCGCCCCGGCATCTCGCTGTCGACGGACTTCATCGTGGGCTACCCGGGCGAGACGGAGGAAGACTTCGAGCAGACGCTCGCGTCTGATCCGCACCGTCGGCTTCGATCAGTCGTTCAGCTTCATCTACAGCCCGCGGCCCGGAACGCCGGCCGCGGATCTCGAGGACCTGCCGTACGACGTCAAGCAGAAGCGGCTCGAACGGCTGCAAGCGCTCGTCAACGAGCAGGCCGCGGCGATCAGCCGCGCGATGGTCGGCAGCGTGCAGCGCATCCTCGTCGAGCGCGAGTCGGTGAAGAACGCGCGCGAGCTCGCGGGCCGCACCGAGAACCAACGCTGGGTCAACTTCATCGGCCCGCCGTCGCTCGTCGGGCAGTTCGCCGACGTCGTCATCACAGAGCCCATGCGCAATAGCCTGAGAGGTCGCCTCGTTGCCGGCGAGACGCATAAATCCGTTGCCTGAAGCACCGAAGACCGAGCCGTCGCTGACGGTCGTCTTGACGCCGGACGATCCGCGCCGCCTCGCGCGCGTCGGCGGCCAGTTCGACGAGCACTTGCGGCAGATCGAGCGGCAGCTCGGCATCCGCATCAACAGCCGCGGCAACCGCTTCGAGCTCATGGGCGCCGACTCGGCCGCCGAGCGCGGCCGGCGCGTGCTCGAGGATCTGTTCGATCTCGCGGAGACGGAGGAGCTCGACCCCGAGCGCGTGCACATGGCGCTCGCCGAGCACATGCGCGCCGACGCCGCGGGTGACGACGGCGCCGAAGGCGGTCTCGTCATCCACACGCGCCGCCGCGCCGTGCGCGCGCGCGGCACGCATCAGGTCGAGTACACGAAGGCGATGCGCGAAAGCGACCTCACGTTCGGCATCGGGCCCGCGGGCACGGGCAAGACGTATCTCGCCGTCGCCGCGGCCGTCGAAGCGCTCGCGAGCGACGCCGTGCGCCGCATCGTGCTCGTGCGCCCGGCCGTCGAGGCCGGCGAGCGGCTCGGGTTCTTGCCGGGCGACCTCACGCAGAAGATCGATCCGTACCTGCGCCCGATGTACGACGCGCTCTACGAGATGATGGGCTTCGACAAGGTCGGCCGGCTCATCGAGCGCCACGTCATCGAGATCGCGCCGCTCGCGTTCATGCGCGGGCGCACGCTGAACGAGTCGTTCGTGATTCTCGACGAGGCGCAGAACACGACGCCGGAGCAGATGAAGATGTTCCTGACGCGCATCGGCTTCGGCTCGCGCGCCGTCGTGACGGGCGACATCACGCAGACCGACTTGCCGCGCGGCAAGGAATCGGGGCTGAAGCAGGTCGGGCGAATCCTGGACGGCGTGCCGGGCATCGCGTTCATTCATTTCGGCGCCGAGGACGTCGTGCGTCACCCGCTCGTGCAGCGGATCGTGTCGGCGTACGAGCGCGAGGAAGCGGGCAAGAACACGAGCGCGAGCACGGGCATCGCCGGGACGAGGGCCGAGAAACGGAATGACGCGGCGAGCGCGTGCCGTTGTCGTGACCGTGCAGAATGCGAGCCGCGGCGGCGGCGTGCCGAAAGCGGCAGAGATCAAGCGGTGGGCGCGCAGCGCGCTCGCCGCGCGACGTGCGCGGCGAGCTCACGGTGCGGATCGTCGACGCTGCGGAGAGCGCGGAGTTGAATTCGCGCTACCGCGGCAAGAAGGGGCCCACGAACGTGCTGTCGTTTCCCAGCGCGAGGCGCCGCCCGCGGCGACGGACGAATTGTTACCGTTCGGCGACGTCGTGATCTGCGCCGACGTCGTCGAGCGCGAGGCGCGCGAGCAGGGCAAGGCGCCGCGGCGCATTGGGCGCACATGGTCGTCCACGGGGCGCTGCACTTGCAGGGCTACGATCACGAAAACGTGCGCGAGGCAAGCATCATGGAGGCGCGCGAACGGGCGCTGCTCGGCGAACTGGGCTTTCCAGACCCCTATTTCGATAAAATAGATTCCAATGTCGGACGATACTCACCCTAGCGGCGACACCGGCGTATCCGGATGGTTTCAAAGGCTCGTTCAGGGCCGCGGCGACGCCAAGACCCGTGAGGAGCTAGCCGAGTTCCTCGAACAGTTCCTCGAGCGCGGCATCATCGGCGCCGACGAGTTCGCGATGCTTGCAAGGCGTGCTCGAGGTCGCGGACACGCAAGTCCGCGACATCATGGTCCCGCGCAGCCAAATGGTCGTCGTCGCGAAGGATCAAACGCCCGACGAAGTGCGGAAGGTCATCACGGAGTCGAACCATTCGCGCTTCCCCGTGATCGGCGACGATCGCGACGAGGTCGTCGGCATCGTGCTCGCGAAGGACCTGCTGAAGCACTTCATCGCGAACGAAACGCCGTTCGACTTGCATAGCTTCCTGCGCCCCGCCGCGTTCATTCCGGAGAGCAAGCGCCTGAACACGCTGCTGACGGAGTTTCGTGAAGGCCGCAATCACATGGCCATCGTCGTCGACGAGTACGGCGGCGTCTCGGGCCTCGCGACGATCGAGGACGTGCTCGAGCAGATCGTCGGCGACATCGACGACGAGCTCGATCCGGAGGCGGTGTCGTCGATCCAGCCGCAAGACGGCGGCAAGTACGCCGTCGCTGGCGCTGACGCGCATCGACGAGTTCAACGAGTTCTTCAACACCGAGCTTTCCGACGCCGACTACGACACGATCGGTGGCCTCGTCATGCACGAGCTCGGGCGCTTGCCGCGCCGCGGCGAGACGCTCGACTTCGCGGGCCTGCGCTTCAAGGTGCTGCGCGGCGATCGGCGGCGCCTGCACGCGCTCGAAGTGACGCGTTTGCCGCAGTCGCAGGCCGAGTAGCCGCTTGAATCGCGTTCGCGCGCACTACCTGCTCGCCATCGCCGCGGGCGCGGCGTTGCCGCTCGCGTTCGCGCCGTTCCACCAGTTCTGGCTCGCGCCGCTGTCGTATGCGGCGCTGTTCTACGTGTGGCGCGACGCGGCGCCGCGGCGCGCGGCGGCGTTCGGTTTCGTCTACGGCTGCGCGAGCTTCGGCTTCGGCACGTACTGGACCTTCATCGCCGTGCGCATCATCGGCGGCGCGCCGATCGCGCTCGCGCTGTTCCTGATGATCGGGCTCACGATCGTGCTCGCCGGCTTCGTCGCGCTCGCGGGATTCGTTGCGGCGCGCTGGTTTCGGACGACGGGCGGCGTCGCCTGGCTCGTGACGCTGCCGGCCGCGTTCGTGCTCGCCGAGTGGCTGCGCGGCTGGCTGTTCACGGGCTTCGGTTGGCTCGCGGCCGGCTACAGTCAGACCGACTCGTGGCTCATGGGCTACGCGCCGCTCGGCGGCATCCTCGCGATGAGCCTCGCGGTGCTCGTGACCGCCGGCGCGCTGCTGACGCTTGCGCTCGGCACGAATCGCGAGCGGCTGGCGGCCGCGATTGCCGTCGCGGCCGTATGGCTCGGTGGGCTCGCGGCGCGCGACCTCGAGTTCACGCAGCCGAAGGACGCGGCGCTCGACGTCGCGCTTGCGCAGGGCGACATCGCGCAAGACGTGAAGTATCGATCCCGAGCAGTTGCGCCGGAATGATGGCGCTCTACGCCGAGCTCACGCGGCAGAGCGCCGGCGCGGATCTCATCATCTGGCCCGAGGCCGCGATCCCGACGTACATCGACTACGTCGAGAGTTACCTCGAGGCCGTGCGCGCGTCGCGCAGCCGGGCAGGGCAGCACGGTGCTGCTCGGAATCTTGCAGCCCGCGCCGGGCGCGGAATCGATCGAGGAGTTCCAGAACATCCTGTCGCGCTGACCGACGAGCCGCAGGTCTACGTCAAGCGGCACCTCGTGCCGTTCGGCGAGTATCTATCCCGTGCCGGAGTTCATCCGCGACTGGATGCGCCTGATGAACCTGCCGACAGGCGACGCGATTCCCGGCGACGCCGACCAGCCGCCGTTCGACGTCGTCGGCGAGAAGCTCGCGATCACGATCTGCTACGAGGACGTGTTCGGTGCCGAGCAGCTGCGCTATCTGCGCGAAGCGACGCTGCTCGTCAACGTCAGCAACGACGCGTGGTTCGGCGACTCGATCGCGCCGCATCAGCACTTGCAGATCGCGCGTGTGCGTGCGGCCGAGGCGGGGCGCTACTTGCTGCGAGCGACGAACACGGGCGTCACGGCCGTCATCGACCGACGGGGCGTCGTCGTCGACTCGCTGCCGCAGTTTCGTGCGGGAGTGCTCGAGGCGACGGTGCGCGGCTACACGGGCTCAACGCCCTATGCGCGTGTCGGCAACTACCTCGTCGTCGTGTTGGCGCTGCTCGCGCTGGCCGCGGTCTTCGCCGCAGGGCGTCGGCGAACGGCCTCTTAAGCGAGCACGTGCTCGATGACGTCGGCGGCCGCTTCGGCGCCGCCTTCCTCGCGCACGATCGCGGCCGTTGCGGCCGCACGCTCACGGTAACTCGGGTCGTCGAGCAACGCGCGCAGCTCGCGCGCGACGCGCTCGGCGCGGTACTCGGTCGGAAACACCGTGCGCGCGACGCCGAGCTTGCGAACGCGGCGCGCATTGTCGAACTGATCGTGGCCGTGCGGCACGAGCAGCATCGGGTGGCCCGCGCGCAGCGCTTGCGCCGTCGTGCCGGCGCCGCACTGATGCACGACGGCGCTCGCGCGCGGGAACAGCAATTGATGCGGCGCGCGGTCGACGAGCAGCACGTTCGGCGGCAGATCGTCGGGTCGGTTCTGCGCGAAGCCGCCCGTCAGCAGCACGGCGCGCACGCCGAGCTTGCCCACTGCGGCCGCGCTCTCGTGATAGAACCGCCCCGCGGCGCCGACGGCCGAGGTGCCGAGCGTGAACACGACGGGCGGCTCGCCGGCCGCGAGGAACTCCTCGAGCTTCGGCTCGAGCGGCTCGGGCCCGTTGTAGAACGCCGTGCCCGTCGTCGTGACGTTCGGCGGCCAATCTGGCTGCGGCTCGCGCGAGCACGCGCGAGTAGCAGCGCGAGCGTGCCGTGCGGCGAGAACTGGCCTTCGAAGATCGGGTCGCGGCCGCGCGGCAGGCCGAGCTTGGCGCGCAGCTGCTGCGACGGGCTCGCCCCAGTCGCGCGTCGCGCGGCGCGCGAGCGGAAGCATCGTCGCGGGCGAGCCAGGAGCCGACGAGCGGCAGATCGTTGATTCGCGGCATTGTCGGCAGCACCGCTGGGTCGTGCTGTCGAGAAGAACAGCATCGGCGCGAGCACCGTCGAGAGCCACGGCAGGCGCGCGTGCTCGGCGACGACGGGCGCCGCATACGTGATCGGATGCGAGATCAGCAGGTCGGCGCCCGCGGCCGCGTGCGCGAGCTGCTCGAACGACTCTTCGAGCTTCGGCATCAGCAGCTCGTTGACGATGACCTCGCTGCCCTTCACGGGATCCATGACGCGCTCGAAGAGATCGCGCGCGTTCGGCGCGTTCAGATCGATCGGCGGGCCGGCTTCCGCGAACTCGATGCCTTCGCGCTCGACCTCGGCGCGATAGCCGGCGGCTCGTCGCGATGACGGGCCGGTGGCCCGCGCTTCTTCAGCGCGAGCGCCAAGCCGATGTACGGAAAGAGATCGCCGTGCGATCCCCAGCACGTGATGACGACGACGCGCTTGGCCATCGAACGCGGCGTCAGCCGCCGCCGACGACGAAGTTCACGATGCGGCCGCGCACGTAGATCGCGCGCTTCACGCTCTGGCCCGCGAGATGCTTGCCGACGTTCTGGTCGGCCTTCGCGATCTCGATGACTTCGCTCTCCTGCGCTTCCGCGGGCACCGAGATCTTGCCGCGCACCTTGCCGTTGACCTGCACGGGAATCTCGAGCACGTCGGCCTTGAGCAGCGCGGCGTCGGCCACGGGCCACGCGTGATAGGCCAGCGATTCCTTGTGCGCCGAGCCGCTGCCAGAGCTCCTCGGCGAGATGCGGCGCGAGCGGCGCCAGCAGCAGCACGAGCGTCTCGGCCGCCGCGCGCGGCACGTGCGGCCATTTGTACGTCGCGTTCGTGAGCTCCATCAGCGCCGAGATCGCCGTGTTGAAGCGCATCGCCTCGATGTCTTCGGTGACCTTCGCGATCGTCTGGTGCACGAGCGCGCTGCTGCTCGCGCGTCGGTGCGGCGCCGCCGAGCGCCGGCGCGTTGCCGCCGTCGTCGGCGTCGGTGCCGGCGACGAGCCGCCACACGCGGTTCAGGAACCGGTGCGTGCCCTCGACGCCGCGCGTGTTCCACGGCTTCACTTGCTCGAGCGGCCCCAAGAACATCTCGTAGAGCCGGAACGCGTCGGCGCCGTAGCGCGCGACGATCTCGTCGGGATTCACGACGTTGCCGCGGCTCTTGCTCATCTTGTAGGCGCGCGCCTCGACCGTGACGTCGGGCTCGTCGCGCAGCACGAACCGGTCGCCTTGTTTCTCGACGTGCTCCTCGGCCGACGCGCTCGCCGTTCACCGTGAACTCGAGCTCGCCCAAGATCATGCCTTGGTGCACGAGCTTCAAGAACGGCTCCGGCGTCGAGACGACACCCGCGTCGTACAGCGCCTTGTGCCAGAAGCGCGCGTACGAGCAGGTGCAGCACGGCGTGCTCGGAGCCGCCGACGTACAGATCGACGGGCAGCCAGTACTTCTCGAGCTTCGGGTCGATGAGCTGTCGAGGGATTCGTCGGGATCGACGAACCGCAGGTAGTACCAGCACGAGCCGGCCCACTGCGGCATCGTGTTCGTCTCGCGGCGCGCCTTCTTGCCGGTTGCAGCGTCCACGGTCTCGAGCCACGCGCCGGCCTTCGCGAGCGGGCCTTCCGGCGAGCCGCTCGGCTTGAAGTCCTCGAGCTCGGGGAGCAGCACGGGCAGATCGGCGTCGCGCACGGTCTGCGGCTTGCCGTCGACGAACACGATCGGGAAACGGCTCGCCCCAATAGCGCTGCCGCGAGAACAGCCAGTCGCGCAGCTTGTAGTTGACGCGGCGCTCGCCTTTACCCTCGCGCTCGAGCCACTCGATCATCGCGGCCTTTCGCTTGCTCGACGTTCTTGCCGTTCAAGAAGCCGCTGTTGATCGACGGTGCCGTCGCCGAGTCCACGCGCTCTGGCCGTCGAAGTCGGCCGGCGGCTGCACCGTGCGAATCACGGGCAAGCCGAATTTCTGCGCGAACTCGAAGTCGCGCTGGTCGCCGCCCGGCACGGCCATGATCGCGCCCGTGCCGTAGCCCGCGAGCACGTAGTCGGCGATCCAGATCGGGATCTTGCCGCCCGTGGCCGGGTTCACGGCGTAGACGCCCGTGAACACGCCCGTCTTGTCCTTCTGCAGCTCGGTGCGCTCGAGCTCGCTCTTGCGCGACGCCGCGTCGCGATACGCGTCGACGGCGGCGCGATGTTCTTGGGCGGTCGAGCTTCGTCACGAGCTCGTGCTCGGGCGCGAGCACCATGTAGGTCGCGCCGAACAGCGTGTCGGGCCGCGTCGTGAACACGCGCAGTTTGACGCCGGCGTGCCCGTCGACAGCGAAGTCGATCTCGGCGCCTTCGCTGCGGCCGATCCAGTTGCGCTGCATCTCCTTCGTGCTGTTCGGCCAGTCGAGGTCGTCGAGGCCCTCGAGCAACGCGTCGGCGTACTGCGGTGATCTTGAGCACCCATTGGCGCAGCGGCCGGCGCACGCAGTCGAAGCCGCCGACCTCGGACTTGCCGTCGATGACCTCTTCGTTCGCGAGCGTCGTGCCGAGCTCGGGGCACCACCAGACGGGCAGCTCCTCTTGATACGCGAGGCCGCGCTCGAAGAGCTGCTTGAAGATCCACTGCGTCCACTTGTAGTAGCCGGGGTCGGTCGTGTTGACCTCGCGCTGCCAGTCGTACGAGAAGCCGAGCGACTTCAGCTGCTCGCGGAAGCGCTTGATGTTGCGCTCCGTCGTGATGCGCGGATGCGTGCCGGTCTTGATCGCGTACTGCTCGGCCGGCAGGCCGAACGCGTCCCAGCCCATCGGATGCAGCACGTTGAAGCCGCGCATGCGCTTGTAGCGCGCGACGATGTCGGAGGCCGTATAGCCCTCGGGATGGCCGACGTGCAGGCCGTCGCCGGAGGGGTACGGGAACATGTCGAGCACGTAGTACTTCGGTTTCGACGTGTCGATCTTTTCGGGCACGCGAAACGTGGCCTGGCTCTCCCAGTGGGCCTGCCATTTCGCTTCGATTTGCTTGAACGGGTACGCGGCCATGTCGCGGTGTAAGCTCCGATGTAAACTTAGTCGCGGTCTATTCTGCCATGAGCCCTTGTCGCGTGCCTCGGATGCAACAGTTAGTCCGTCTTCAGCGGCGCCAACCGTGGCGCGCGCGCATCGCTCGCCCTCGCGCTCGCGCTGTGCCTCGCCGGATGCGGGTTTCACCTGCAAGGGGCCGGCACGTTGCCGCCCGCGATGATGCGGACGTACGTCGACACCGACCGGCCCGCACTCGGAGTTCCTGCTGTCGTTGACCGACGTCTTGCGGCAGCGCGGCGCCGAGGTGCTCGCGGCGCCGGCCGACGGTGCCGCCGTGCTCGACATCAGCTCCGACGAGACGGGGCAACGCGTGCTGTCGGTGTCGGCGCGCAACATCCCGCGCGAGTACGAGGTCTATTACGCCGTCACGTTCTCGCTGCGCGTCGGCGCCGAGAGCCTTGATCAGCAATGAGTCGCTCGTCGTGACGCGCGCCTACACCTACGACGAGACGCAAGTGCTCGCGAAGGCCGCCGAGGAAGAAATCTTGCGCGAGGCGCTCGCCGAGGACCTCGCACGGCGCGTCATGCAGCGCATCCAGGCGCTCGGCGCGACGGCGGCCGTGCCGCCGCGATAGAGCTCACGTCGTGTCCGCATCGCTCGCGCCTCACTCTGCCGCCGCCGTCGTCGTGCTCGCCGATCTCGATCGGCGCGAGATCGACGCAGTTGCTGGCCGCGTACGGCGCGCGGCTCGTCGTGCTCGCGCCGCACGAGGCGATTCCCGGCTCGTACTGGGGCGACTGCGAAGCCGGTTTGGTCGGCGATGCCGTCTACGTGCGTGCGGACACGCCGGCGCACTCGTTGCTGCACGAGCTCTGCCACTACGTCTGCATGGACGACGCGCGCCGCGCGGCGCTCGCGACGGACGCGGGCGGCAACGACGACGAAGAGAGCGCCGTCTGTTATCTGCAAGTGCTGCTCGCGCAACGTTTGCGCGGCTTCGGCATCGAGCGTTGCTTGCAAGACATGGATGCGTGGGGCTACAGCTTTCGGGAAGGTTCGGCGCGCGCGTGGTTCGCGGCGATGGAATTCACGCGCGCGACTGGCTGCTCCGCATGCGCTCATCGACGCGAAGCAACAGCCGATCACGAAGTTGCGTTGATCTTCGCGTGCGATTGATTACGAGATTGTGACAAGTGTGTCGCGCTGCGCGTCTGTTCGAGCGCTTGCCGCGTCGCCTATACTGCGGCCTCGACTAGAACGAGAGCGGGCGTATGACAGCAGCCGAGCACGACGCCAACGATCTTTCGTTGCGTACACCACCCCACGAGCCGCTGCCGGAAGAGTGGCTCACGGACGTGATCGATCGAATTCGCGTCGCAACGGCGTTTCGTCGTGCGCTCGAGCGGCGTCACGTTACGCCTTCCTATCGCTCCGTCGTCGAAGCGGCGCATCTCGTTCCCGGCAAACTGCCGTAGAGCTGGGCCAAGCGCTTCGCCATCTCGCTGCTCGACCAACGCTGCGCCACGAAGTGCGCGCCCGGCGCTCGCGAGCGACGCGCGTAGCTGCGGGCTGTGTCAGCACGCTCGACGACGGCGGCAGCGAACTCCGTCGACGTCTTCCGCGACGACGATGCGCCCGCCGGCGTCGCGCAGCACCTCTTTCGTGCCGAGCACGGCTGTCGATACGACGGGCACGCCGAGCGCGAGGCTCTCGAGCAGCACGAGCCCTTGAGTCTCGGTGCGGGACGCGAAGACGAACACGTCGGCGGCGCGGTAGCAATCGAGCAGCGCGCCGCGTCGATCGAGATAGCCGACGAACAGCACGCTGTCCTGCGAGTCCCGCCTCGGCGGCCGTGCGCGCGCAGCGCCGCGAGCGCCGGCCCTTCGCCGGCGATGACGAACAGCACGTTCGGCACGCTGCGCCGCACCTCGGCGAGCACGTCGCAGCAGAAAGCCGATGTTCTTCTCGTGCGCGACGCGGCCGACGAGCAGCATCACGGGGCGGTCGGCCGCTATGCCGTGCTGCGTGCGAAACGCGCGCGCCGTCGCCGCCCTCGAACTCGTCGAGATTCAAGCCCGTGGGAATCGTGTGGATGGGGCGCGTGACGCCGTAGCCGGTGAGCACGTCGGCGAGCTGGCGCGACGGCGCGACGACGGCGTCGACGGCGTTGCATTGGCGCCGCGAGATCGTGCGAGCGAACGCGCGTGCGGCAGCGGCCGGCAGCAGCGGCATGTAGTGATGCAGGTACTCCTCGAAGAACGTGTGATAGGTCTCGAGCGTCGGGACGTTCAGGCGGCGCGCAGCCTTGATCCCGATCCAATGCGCGACGAACGGCGTCTGGATGTGCAGCACGTCGACGCGGCCGACGAGGGCGAGGCAAGCCGCGAGCGTCGCGCGCGGCTTCATCATGCGGTCTTCGGGATCGAACGCGAGGTAGCGCGACGGCTGGCGCAGGACACGCTCGTCGTCCTGCCACCCGGCCGGATACGCGGGCGCGACGAGCCAGGTCTCGCAGCCGTGCGCCGCGAGATCACGGCGGAACGTTTGGATCGACGTCGACACGCCGTTTACCCGCGGGAAGTAGACGTCCGAGACCATGAGCACGCGCATGCGACCGGCCCGCCCAGGAAAGTTTCGAAGCTTGCCCCGCAAGTGTTACGAGACAGTGACTACGCGGTTAGAGTTTTGGGAAACCTGTTTATGTACAAAACGTTGACGCTCGCGCTGCAACAATAACTTCAAAACTCATCGCTAAGCTCTCGCCCAAGATCATTGCGAGAGCATGTCGATGGACTCTACGTTCAGGACGATCTGGCTTTCCGACGTCCACTTGGGATCGCGCGCCTGCCGCGTGCAGCTCCTGCTCGACTTCCTGCGGCAAGCCCGCTGCGAGACGCTGTACCTGGTCGGCGACATCATCGACCTCGAGAGCCTGCGCCGAAGTTTCTTCTGGCCGACGAGCCACACGGAGGTGCTGCGCGTCCTGCTGAAGAAGAGCCAGGAAGGCACGCGCATCGTCTATATCCCCGGCAACCACGACGACGACCTGCGCGCGTTGATCGGCACCCGGTTCGGCAACATCGAAGTCGTCGGCCGCTGCATTCACACGACCGCGCCGGGCGCCGGCTGCTCGTCCTGCACGGCGACGAGTTCGATGCGGTGATCAAGCACGGGGTTCTGTCGGCGCTCGTCGGCGCGTTCGCGTATCGCGGCCTGCTGTGCCTGAACCGTTTCGTGCACTGGTTGCACGAGGTATCCGGGCGCCCGTACTGGTCGCTCGCGCAACACGTCAAGACGAGGATCGGCCAGGCACAGCGCTACATCGCAACGTTTCGCCACGCCTCGTTGCAAGCGGCCGAAGCGGCAGGCGTCGACGGCATCGTCTGCGGGCACATCCACAAGGCCGAGCTCGTCGAGCACGACAACGGGTTGGTCTACTGCAACGACGGCGATTGGGTCGAGAGCTGCACCGCACTCGTCGAGCGGGCGGACGGCGCGCTCGAGCTGCTGACGTGGCGCCCGCAACGCCGCCGTCGTTCCGCTAGCGCAGCCGCTGCGCGACGCCGCGTAACCGCGAGCCGACCGGCGTTGCTCGCTTTCGTTCGTTACCGCTATTGCGCGATTAGACGGCGCGCGGACGAAACGACTACACGCAGCGCGGCGCTGCGGGCCGAGCATCACGCTGCCGAACGCCGAGCAACCCGCCGAGCACGGCGCCAGCGGCCACGTCGGTCGGATAGTGAAGCCCGAGGATGACGCGTGACAAGGCGATCAGCGTCGCGAGCGCGACGAGCGCAGCCGTCCACTCGGGCAAGTAGCGTCGTCAGCATCAGCGTGAAACACACCGCATGCAGAGTGTGTCCCGACGGGAAGCTGTAGCGGTCGAGCGGCGCGGACGCGCACTCGATCGCAGAGTGCGTGATGTACGGGCGCTCGCGCACGGCGTGGTTCTTGATCAGCTTGTAGGACAGGACGCCGAGCGCGCCCGTCGCCGCGAGATGCAGGGCCGCCTGCAAGCCCTCCATGCCATAGCCGAGCGGTAGGGCGAGCATCAGCGGCGTACCAGATCCAGCCGTCGCCGAGCCAGCTCACGGCTCGAAACAGCTGCCGAACGGTAGAAGAGCGGCTGGAGCGATTGAGGTAGCGGCAGAACTTGAGCTCCGCCGCGTCGAACCGCGCGAACGCCATCGTCACCCGCCGATCCATGTGTCACCTCATGCTCCTTGTGACGGCGCAAGCATGGGCGCCCAGGCGTGACCGATCGTGGCGGTTGTATGAACGTTTTCTTGCAGTTAGGCCGCGTTTTGTAATGTGCGCTTGAAAGAGCTGTCATCTCTCTGTCATGGGTGGTTCGGACGATGCGCCGCGTAGGTTTTGGCCGGAGGGACAGTGAGTCTCGAATCGACGCCGTACGCCGTTCTGTTCCTCTGCACCGGAAACTCCGCGCGCAGCATCCTCGCCGAGCAGCTGCTCAACCATTGGGGCCATGGTCGGTTTCGCGCCTACAGCGCCGGCAGTCACCCCAAGGGTGCCGTGCATCCGATCGCGCTCGCGCTGCTCGAGCAGATGAAGCTGCCGACGGCCGGTTTGCGTAGCAAGAGCTGGGACGAGTTCGCTAAGCGCGGCGGGCCGCAGCTCGATTTCGTGTTCACGGTTTGCGACAGCGCAGCGGCGGAGGTCTGTCCCGTGTGGCCCGGCCAACCGATGACGGCGCATTGGGGAGTCTCCGACCCCGCGGGCGTCGAGGGCGTCGAAACGCGGCGCTGGCTCGCGTTTCGCCAAGCGTTTCGCGAGCTCGAGAACCGCATCAAGATCTTCACGAGCCTGCCGATCGGCTCGCTCGATCGCATGAAGCTGCAAGAACGCCTCGAAGCGATCGGCCGAGCGCGGCTCGGTGATGCCGACTGAGCCGGTGGGTTACGCGCGAATTCCGTTCGGCGTCTGGCGCACCCAGGGATCATTCGACAGCGACAAGGAGCGCGGGGGAGCGGCCTTGCGCAGGAAGGCCAACGTTGCGGCTCGCGCACGCGCGGGCGCCGACCACCAACGCGTACTTCGTGCGAATGCATCCGTATCCTTACCCTTCATGGTCTCACCCTCCTTGTGACGCCCGCATCGTCCGCACGGTGCGTGACGGATCGATGGCGTTTCGATGAAAGTTTCGGACCCATTTCGTCGAGACGCAACGTGTTTGCTTTTCGAGACACATCCCGGCGGGGCCACGGATGCGATCAGGGTAGACGCCCGCCGGTGACGGCGGAGTCTCATCCCGGTTTCGGCGAGGTGACCTTAGAGCTTCGTCGGGTTCGGCGCGTCGCCGTAGACGACCTTGCGGATCGAACACCTTTTCCCTGCTCGGTGAACTCGAGCGCGCTTCGAGCCCTTGCCGAGCGGGATGCGGCGGTAGAAGCAGGTGCGATAGCCGACGTGGCAGCTCGCGCCGCTGCCCGCGACGTCGACCTTGAGCCAGACGCAGTCCTGATCGTCGTCGATCATGAGCTCGGTGACCTTCTGCACGAGGCCGCTCGTCGCGCCCTTGTGCCACAGCACCTGGCGGCTGCGGCTCCAGTAATGCGCCTCGCCGGTCTCGATCGTCTTGCGCAGCGCTTCGGCGTTCATGTAGCCGACCATCAAGCAGCTCGCCGCGTGGCGGCATCGCGTCGTGACGGCCGGGATGAGCCCGTCGGCGTCGAATTTCGGCGCGAGCTCGGCGCCTTCCTCGACCTGCTCGACGCTCGTGCGCGCCGCGAATTCGTTGGCCATGGCAGGCAGTCCGATCCTTTGAATGGCGAAATTATAGGCGTTTTCGGCGCGGCCGCCGCCGCGGCCGCCGCGGCCGGCTTGCTATCATGGCGGCTCGAATGACGCTTCCCAAGCCCCGCCGATGGCTCTTTTTCTCCATAACACGCTGACGCGCGACGCGCGAGCCGTTCGAGCCGGCCATACAGGCCGATCCGAAACGCGTGACGATGTACGTCTGCGGACCCACGGTCTACAACTACGCGCACATCGGCAACGCGCGGCCGCCCGTCGTCTTCGACGTGCTGCAACGGCTGCTGCGCCGTTCGTACACGCTGACCTACGCGCGCAACGTCACGGACGTCGACGACAAGATCAACGACGCCGCGAAAGCAGAAGGCGTGGCGATCGGCGTTCTGACCGCGCGCTATCTCGCGGCGTACCACGACGACCTGCGCGTGCTCGGCGTCGAGCCGCCCGACGTCGAGCCGCGCGTGACGGATCACCTGCCGCAGATCGTCGCGCTGATCGAGCGACTGATCGCGACGGGTCACGCCTACGAGGCCGAAGGGCACGTGCTGTTCGCGGTGCCGAGCTTCGCCGACTACGGTCGCCTGTCGGGCCGCGACCGCGACGACATGATCGCGGGCGCGCGCGTCGAGGTTGCGCCGTACAAGCGCGACCCCGGCGACTTCGTGCTCTGGAAGCCGTCGGACGCCGGATACCGTCGGTTGGCCGAGCCCGTGGGGCCGCGGCCGCCCGGGCTGGCACATCGAATGCTCGGCGATGGCCGAGGCGCATCTTGGGCGAGACGATCGACATCCACGGCGGCGGCGTCGATCTGTTGTTCCCGCATCACGAGAACGAGGTCGCGCAGAGCACCTGCGCGCACGG
This sequence comes from uncultured Gammaproteobacteria bacterium, assembly GCA_963714705.1. Taxonomy (GTDB): domain Bacteria; phylum Pseudomonadota; class Gammaproteobacteria; order Steroidobacterales; family Rariloculaceae; genus FEN-1219. The sequence continues at coordinate 387,442 of CAVQPJ010000005.1, read as the reverse complement.
CGGCGAGCGCTTCGCGCGCTACTGGCTGCACAACGGCCTCGTGCAGGCGGACGGCGAGAAGATGTCGAAGTCGCTCGGCAACGTGCGAGCTCGTGCGCGACCTGCTGGCCGAGCACGGCGGCGAGACGGTGCGGCTCGCGCTGCTGACCGCGCACTATCGCCAGCCGCTCGATTGGACGGATCAGCTCGTCGCCGAGATCGCGCCAGAAGCTCGACCGCATGTACGGCGCGCTGCGCGATGCCGGCTTGAGCGGCACGCTGACGCGCGCACCCGCTGCGCCGCCGCCGGCGGGCGTGCTCGCGGCGCTCGAGGACGACCTGAACACGCCGGAGGCCGTCGCCGAGCTGTTCGGCGCTCGTGCGCGCCGCGAATCGCGCCACGGACGCGGCCGAGAAGCGCGCGCTGGCCGAGTCGCTGCGCGCCGGCGCGTGGCTGCTCGGGCTGCTGACGCAGGACCCGCAGACTGGTTCGCGGGCGGCGAGCGCGCGGCGGGCGCCGACGACGCCGAGATTGACTCCTTGGTCAAGCAGCGCGACGCTTTACGTCGCGAACGCAATTTCGCGGAGGCCGATCGCATTCGCCGAGAGCTCACCGAACGCGGCATCGTCATCGAGGACGCAGCTCGGAGGCGCCCGTTGGCGGCGGTCGCGGTGAGCCCGGCCGCTGCCGTCCGGGCGCTGCTGCTCGGCCTCGATTCGCCTCTATCAGCTCACGTTGTCGCCGTGGCTCGGCCGCCAGTGCCGCTACGAGCCCACCTGCTCGAAGTACGCGGCCGAGGCCATCGAGCGCTTCGGCGTGCGCCGCGGTGTGTGGCTCGCGGCGAAGCGGCTCGGCCGCTGCCACCCGTGGGGCCGCTCGGGGTACGATCCGGTACCGGCCGCCGAAGGGCCGCCGGCAGGGAGGCCGTTAGCTTTGGATCGCAAGCTGCTCGACATCGTCTGCTGCCCCGTCACGCGCTCGTCGCTCGAGCTCCTGCCGGAGCGCGAGCTCGCGCGCTTGAACGAGCTGATCGGCGCGAAACGCATCAAGAACCGCGAGGACACCGTCGTCGACGCGCCGCTCGACGAAGCGCTCGTGACGCGCAGCGGCAAGCTCATCTATCCCGTGCGCGACGGCATCCCCGTGCTGCTCGAGGATCAAGCCATGCCGCTCCAGCAACTCGAAGGGTCGTAGGCCGAATGTCGTTTTGAAAGTCCCGTTTCGTCAACTCGAGCGTCACCTCGACCGATACGTTTGGCCAAGGTCTATCTCGTCGCCGGCGACGAGCCGCTGCTCGTCGACGAGGCGCTCGAGCAGATGCGCGCGGCGGCGATGCGCGCCGGACTTCACGAGCCGCGAGCTGCACACGGCCGATCGCAGCTTCAGTGGGCCGATCTGCTCGCCGGCGCCGACAACCTGTCGCTGTTCGCGACGCGCAAGATCGTCGAGATCCGCCTCGCGACGCCGAAGCCCGGCGACGAAGGCTCCGCGACGATCGCGGAGCTTTGCGAGCGCGACGATCCCGACACGCTCGTGATCGTCGCGGTCGGCGAGAAGCTCGACTCCGCGCGCGCACGCTCGACTTGGGTCAAGGCGATCGAGAAGCACGGCGTCGTCGTCGAGATCTGGCCGATCGAGCGCGGCGAGCTGCCGCGCTGGATCCAGCAGCGCGCGACGGCGCTGCGCTTGAAGCTCACGGCAGCCGCGGCGCAGTCGCTCGCGGAGCGCGTCGAGGGCAACCTGCTCGCAGCCGATCAGGAGATCAAGCGGCTCGCGCTGACGGCCGGGGGCCGCGAGGTCGACGAGGCCGAGGTGCTCGAGTTCGTCGCGAACAACAGCCGCTTCGACGTGTTCGCGCTGGCCGACGCCGTGCTCGCCGGCGAGACGGGCCGGACGTTCAAGATCCTGTCGGGGCTGCGCGCCGAGGGCGTGCATCCCGTGCAGATCAGCTGGGTGCTGAACCGCGACATCAGCCTGCTCGCGCGGCTCGAGTACGCCGTGCGCCACGGCGACAACCTCGACGGCGCGCTGCATGCGCAGCGGCGTCTGGCGGCGCCGCCAGCCGCTCGTGAAGACAGGCGCTCGGCGAAGTTCAAGGCGCCGCGGTTGAAGGCGCTGCTGGCCGAGGCCGCGCGCGTCGACGCGGCGCTTGAAAGGCGTGTTCCCGGCCGAGCCGTGGACGACGCTCACGGACCTCTTGATCGCGCTGCTGCGCCCGCCCGAAGGCGCGAGGGCCCGCTGACCGCATGCGACCGATCGGCATCTTCGGCGGCACCTTCGATCCCATCCACTACGGCCACCTGCGTACGGCGCTCGAGCTCAAGGCGCTGCTCGAGCTCGCGGCCGTGCACTTCGTGCCGTGCGCGAACCCGCCGCACCGCACGGCGCCGATGACGGACGGGGCGCTGCGCCTGCGCATGGTCGAGGCCGCGATTCGCGACGAGCCGGGGTTCGTCGCCGACGACCGCGAGCTCAAGCGCGCCGGCGTGTCGTACACGATCGACACGCTCGCGAGCTTTCGCGCGGAATTCGCCGGGCCGCTCGTTGTGTCTGCTGCTCGGCATGGATGCGTTCCTGGGGTTGCCGCAGTGGCACCGCTGGCGCGAGCTGCACGACGCTCGCGCACATCGTCGTCGCGCACCGGCCCGGTTGGGAAGCGCCGACGACGCGGCACGCTCGGCGAGCTGCTGCGCGAGCGCCGCGCGCCGAGCGCGGCCGAGCTCGCGGCGAAGCCCGCGGGTCTCGTCCACGTTCAGCCCGTCACGCAGCTCGAGATCTCGTCGACGGACTTGCGCGACTCGCTGCGCGCGGGCCGCGACCCGAAGTTCTTGGTGCCCGATAGCGTCAGGCAGATCATCCTCGAAACGGAGTGTTATGCCGAATCCCTTTAGGAAGAAGCCGACTCGTCCGAAGACGCAGCCCGACGGGCTGCCGAAGCAGACTCCAGCAAGGAAGGCGCGCGCCCGCGCGGCGAAGCGCAGCAAGCCGAAGAAAGCGGCCGAAGAGCTTGGACGAGGTCGTGGCTCGAGCGCTCGACGATTTGAAAGCCGACAACGTGCACGTGCTCGACGTGCGTCATCTGACCACGGTCACCGACACGATGGTCGTCGCGAGCGGCCGCTCGGATCGGCACGTGCGTGCGATCGCGGGCGCCGTCGTCGAGCAGTGCAAGAAAGCGGGCTTCCGGCCGCTCGGCGTCGAAGGCGAGCGCTCGGGCGAGTGGGTGCTCGTCGATCTCGCCGATCTCGTCGTGCACGTGATGCTGCCGCGCGTGCGCGAGTTCTATAACCTCGAGAAGCTCTGGGACATGCCGGCCCGCGCCGAAGACGCCGAGCGCGCGACTTAGCGCCGCGTCTCGATGTTGCGCCTGTCGCTGATCACGGCCAGCAACCGCCAGCCCGACTGGGTCGACGAAGGCGCCGACGACTACGCGAAGCGGCTGCGCGGCCGCTGCACGCTCGAGATCGAGACCGTGCCGCTCGCGCGCCGCACGGCCTCGACGCCCGACCGAACGCGCGATCGCACGATGAAGGCGAGCGCATGCTCGCGCTCGTGCCGCGATGGCGCCCACGTCGTCGCGCTTGCTCGAGACCGGCAAGCCGTGGTCGACGAAGGAGCTCGCGGCGAAGCTCGAAGGCTGGATGCAGCGCGGCGCGCCCGTCGCGCTGCTCGTCGGCGGCCCCGACGGCCTGAGCCCGGCGTGCGTCGCCCGCGCGAACGAGCGCTGGTCGCTGTCGAGCCTGACGCTGCCGCACGGCCTCGTGCGCGTCGTCGTCGCCGAAGCCCTCTACCGCGCCTGGTCGGTGCTCGAGAACCACCCCTATCATCGGGCTTGAGCTCGCGCCGGTTCCTTCTATACCTTCGGCCACAGAAATAACACCCAAAACCCTCGGTTCTTCCTCGGGACCCGGCGCGCCCCCGCGCGCGAGCCTGACGCTCAGGCAACTCCTGGAGGAACGACATGAACGCGATCATTCGGACGTCGGCGAGCTCGGCGGCAAACGGGCTGCTCGTAACGGCTTTCCTGCTCCTGACGGCCTGCGGCGGAGGTGGCGGCGGTGGCGACGGCAACGCCAACCCCAACCCCAACACGGCGGCCCGGGGCGGTGGCGCAAACGCCGCGCCGCCACCCGGGGAAGAGTTCTACGCGGCCCCGGAGAAGGTCACCGACACTCTGCTATTCACGCAAATAGCCGCGGGCTATCACCACACCTGCGCGATCGCAGTCGGCGGCGACACCTACTGCTGGGGTTACAACGAGTTCGGCCAGCTCGGCAGCTCGATGCCGATGCAGACTTGCGTCAGCGGCATGTTCGCGTGCAGCCCGACGCCGGTGCGCGTGGACGGCAGCGAGAAGTTCACCTCGCTCGCGGCATCGATACGGCATACCTGCGGCCTGACGGCGGCGGGCGATGCGTACTGCTGGGGCTTCGGCCTCGGCGGGCAGCTCGGCGACGGTGCGCGAAGCAACAGCGTCGCGCCCGTCGCGGTCGCGGGCGGGCTCAAGTTCACGGCGCTGGCCGCGAGCATCGCGAGCGGCTCGACCTGCGGGCTCACCGCCGCGGGGGACGCGTGGTGCTGGGGCATCAACGTCAAGGGCGAGCTCGGCAACGGCACGCAGACCGCTCTCAACGCGACGCCGGCTCCCCTCGTGACTGCGTTGAAGTTCACCTCGATCAGCTTCGGTCAATACCACGCGTGCGCGGTGGACACTGCGCGCAATGCGGTTTGCTGGGGCGACAATTGGTTCGGCCAGCTCGGCGTTGGCTCTGCCGGCGGCAGGGGCGGTTACATGGGCAGCGTCGCGCCGGTCGCGGTGCAAGGCGGCCTGAAGCTCGATCAGATCGTCGCCGCCGGGATGCACACCTGCGCGCTGGCGAGCGACGGCGCGGCGCATTGCTGGGGCGTCGGTAATCTGCTCGGTATCCCGCCGACCGGCGCGTACGAGGCGCTGCCGCTGCCGGTCGCTCCCGCGGGTTCCGGCTGGGCCGCGTTGAGCCGAGGCTTCGGACAGACTTGCGCGCTCACGGCCGGCGGCGATCTCTACTGCTGGGGACACCGCGTCGCGTTACCGAACGTGACGGCCGAAACTCCGGTTCGCATCGGGAGCAACCAAGCCTTCGTCGCGTTCTCGGCCGGCGGCACGCACATCTGCGCAATTGGCGCCGACGGCTTCGCGTATTGCTTCGGGACCAACAGCTGGGGACAAATCGGCAGGCCGCCAAGCGATCCGTGAGCAGCCGCGCGTGGCACTAACCGGCGTGCGCAGCTTCGCAGTTGTTGTAGGCTTGACGCTCGGAGTGAGGCGAATCGTGCACCGCATAGACACGAGCCATAGGTCCATCGTCACAGCGCTGCTCGTCGTGACGCTTCTCGCGTTGCCGGCGGCCGCGCAACTCGAAGTGCACGCCACCGGAGCGGCACTCGGATCCGGCGCGGCTGCCGATGACGACGCGCTTGCGGACCTGATCCGGGGCTTGTCCTCGCGCAGCGCCGCGGAGCGCATCGGCGCGGCCGCGCAGCTCGGGCGGCTCGGTTCGCGCGCCGAGCCGGCAATTCCCTTGCTGGTAGAGATGCTCGATGACGACGAGGAAACCCCCGTGGGCTTCGATGAGAACGGCCATGGTTGGACGACGACACCGGCGTATTGCGCCTCCGGCGCGCTCGTCGCGATCGGGCACGCCGGCGTTTCGGGCTTGATCGAGGCGCTCCGGAGCCGCAAGCCAAAGGTGCGCGAGCTGGCGGCGCAGTCGCTTCGCTACCTCGACGACCCGCGGATCTTCGAGGCGCTGCTCGCGGCAGCCGAGGACCGCAACGACGACGTACGGTACTCGGCGCTCATCGGGTTGCCGGCAGACAATCCGCGAATGCTCGAGCACTATCTCGCGGCGGCGGCCGACCGCAGTGTCTTCATCCGCAAGCTCGGCGCGGATAGGCTTGCCGCCTTCGACGATCCGCGCGCAGTCGACGCGCTGCTAGAGCTCGTGCTGCACGACGACGACGTCGACACCGTCTGCAACGCGACAGAATCGCTCGCGCATATCGGCGACCCGCGCGCCGTTTCCGCGCTGCTCGATGCGCTGGCCGACACCGGCCTCGACTCGGTCGCGCGGGCATGTGCCGCAGGGTCGCTCGTGGCGTTCGACGACCCGCGTATTTACGACGGCCTACGCGCGGCGGCCGACGACGCCCACCTGGGGGTTCGAGTGCAAGCGGCCCGAGCGTTGCGCGCGATCGAACTGCGCGGCGAAGACTGATCGCACGGCGACCGCGCGAGATTGGCTCGCACGCGCTGCCGGCGCGCCTCGCGGAAGGTCGCAACCGGCGTTCCGTCGCCCGATAGGCTAGGCGCACACGCAGCTACCTCGTATAGTGCGTTGAATGGGAAAGGATTTCGTCTACCTGGCCTCGGCCTCGCCGAGGCGCAGCGAGCTGCTGCGCCAAATCGGCGTGCGCTTTACCGTCAGGGCGGCAGCCATTGCCGAAGAGCAATTCGCCAGCGAAACGCCCGAGGCCTACGTCGTCCGCCTGGCCGCGGCGAAGGCCGAGGCCGTCTGGGCCGCCGTCGCGGACGCGCAGCCCGTGCTCGGGGCCGACACGGCCGTCGTGCTCGATGGCGCCGTGCTCGGCAAGCCTGTGGATGCGGCCGAGGCCGCCGCGATGCTCGAGCGGCTGTCGGGCCGCATGCACCGCGTGCTGACGGCCGTCGCCGCTGCGCCACGCGGCCGGGCTCGAGACGCGGCTCAGCGCGAGCGAAGTGAGATTCCGCGCCACGACGGCCGACGAGCGCCTCGCCTACTGTGCAACGGGCGAGCCGTTCGACAAGGCGGGCGGCTATGGTATCCAGGGGTATGCGGCCGTGTTCGTCGAGGAGCTCGAAGGTAGTTACTCGGGTGTCGTCGGGCTGCCGCTGTTCGAGACGGCGGCGCTGCTGACTCGCTGCGGCATTCCCGTGTGGCTCTCGGCACAGGCGGCCTGATGAAGCGCGAGGAGATCCTCATCAACGCGACGTCGACCGAGGTGCGGGCCGCGCTCGTCGACAGCGGCGTGCTGCAAGAAGTGCAGATCGAGCGAGCGAGCCGCGTCGGACTCATCAGCAACATCTACAAGGGCAAGGTCTCGCGCGTGCTGCCCGGCATGCAAGCGGCGTTCGTCGAGCTCGGGCTCGATCGCACGGCGTTCCTGCACGCGTCGGACATCGCGCGCAATCCGCATACGGAGGCCGCGGCCGACGATGTCGAGCCCGATATCCGCGAGTTCGTGCGCGAGGGCCAAGAGCTGCTCGTGCAGGTTCTGAAGGAGCCGCTCGGCACGAAAGGCGCGCGGCTGACGACGTACATCGCGATTCCGTCGCGCTACCTCGTGCTGACGCCGAACAGCGTAGGCATCGGAGTATCGTCGCGCATCGACGACGAGCTGGAGCGCGAGCGGCTGCGTTGCGTCGTCGAAGAGATCAAAGCCGCGGCGTCCGCAGGCGGGCTACATCATCCGCACGGCGGCCGAGGGCGCAACGCGCGAGGCGCTGCAGGCGGACCTGCACGTTCCTGCACAAGCTCTGGCAGTCGATCGAGGAGAAGGCCGTGCCCACGCCGGCCGGCGGGCTCGTCTACGAGGACCTGCCGCTGCCGCTGCGCGTGCTGCGCGACTCGTCGAGCCCCGACATCGCGCGCGTGCGCGTCGACTCCGAGGCCACGTTCGCGAAGCTCAAGGAGTTCGCCGAGCACTTCGTGCCGCGGCTCGCGCCGCTGATCGAGCTCTACACCGAGAGCCGGCCGATCTTCGACGTCTACGGCATCGACGACGAGATCGATCGCGCTCTGCACCGCAAGGTGCCGCTGAAGTCCGGCGGCCACGTCGTGTTCGACCAGACCGAGGCGATGACGACGATCGACGTCAACACGGGCGCGTACGTCGGCCACCGCAACCTCGAGGAGACGATCTTCCGCACGAATCTCGAGGCCGCCGCGGCGATCGCGCGGCAACTGCGCTGCGCAATCTGGGCGGTATCATCATCATCGACTTCATCGACATGGCCGAGGAAGAGCATCGCCGCCAGGTGCTCCAGACGCTCACGGACCGGCTGGCCGGCGATCACGCCAAGAGCCACGTCATGAACGTCTCGCCGCTCGGCTTGGTCGAGATGACGCGCAAGCGCAATCGCGAGAGCCTGGAACACCTGCTGTGTCAGCCGTGTCCTAGCTGTGAGGGCCGCGGCTTCGTGAAGACGGCCGAAACCGTGTGCCACGAGATCTTCCGCGAAATCCTGCGTCAGCATCGGCAGTTCGATTTTCAGGAGCTGCTTGGTGCTCGCGCGGCCACAAGTCATCGAGCGTCTCCTCGACGAGGACTCGGCCGGGATCGCCGAGCTCGAGGAAGTCACGGGTAAGCCGATCCGGCTGCAGAGCGAAGGCGCTCTACGCGCCGGATCAATTCGACGTGGTGTTGATGTAGCCGACTATGAGGATCGTGCGCAAAATCGTACGCGGACACGGTGATCGCGCTCCTCGCGGTCGTGCGCCGCTCGCCGTGGTTGCGATCGGCGGATTCCAGCTGCTCGTGCGGCGGTTGCCGAGCTACCAAGACGAGATTCAGGCGTGGGTCACGGCCGAGCTCGGGCTCGAGCTCGACTACACGCGGCTCGACGCGCGCTTTGGGCTGGCGCGGGCCCGGAGCTCGCGTTTCGCGACGTCCGCGTCCGCACGGTGGGCGACGCGACGCCGTTCCTGACGGCGCGCGGCGCGAGCGTCGGCTTCAACACGATCGATCTGCGTGCTGATCGCCTGGCGACCAGGCGAGAGCTCGGCGTCGACCGGCTGACGTTCGACGGCACCGAGCTCACGCTCGTCAGGACCGAGGACGGGCGCCTACCGCTTGCAGGGTGCGCCGGCCGTGCAGCGGTCGAGCAGCCGCTGGTCGCAGGTGCCGCCCGACATCGACGTGCTCGTGCGCAACAGCCGCGTGCTGTATCTCGACGCCGCGCGCAGCGTCGCGTGGGCGTTCCAGGACGTCAGCCGGCAGCCTGCGCCGCGACGACCGAGCTGTTGACGGTCGAGGCCAGCGCGCTGCCGCCGCCGGAGTTCGCGAATCGCATCGAGGTCACCGCGCAGGCGTTCGTCGCCGCCGACGAAGACCGCCGGCGCGCAGTTCACCGGCGACTGGCGGCTTTCGGTCGACCTCGACGACGTGGACATCGCGGTCGCAGCAGCGCTTGTTCCCGCCGTCGGCCGTGGCGCCGCAGGCCGGCCGCGGCGACGTAGCCGTGTGGCTCGAGTGGCAGGGCGGCGCGCTCGCGAGCGGCACGGTCGAGCTCGAGCTCGCCGACGTGGCCCTCCAGAGCTCGCTCGGCGCCGTCGATTCGCGCTTCGAGCGCATCGCGCTGTCCGGCGATTGGGAGCGCACGAGCGATGCCTGGCGGTTCGCGCTGCGCGACGTCGCCGTCACGCGCGGCGGCCGCGCTTGGCCCGAGGCGGCGACCGTCGACATCGACGTCGGCCGCGACTGCCGACGGCATCGAGCGCTTCGCGCTGCGCAGCAGCTTCCTGCGGCTCGAGGACCTGACGCCGTTCTTCGCTCCGCTGCCGGAGTCGCGCCTGCTCGAATCGTGGTTCGCGCTGGCGCCGCGCGGCGACCTGCGCGCCGTCGACATCGCGCTCGACGCGCAACGCCGACGAGCGGCATCGACTACACCGTGACCGGCCGAGTTCGCCGGGCTCGGCATCGAGACGTTCGAGGGCGCTGCCCGGCGTCACGGGCCTCACGGGCCAAGTGCGCGCCGACTCGCGCACGGGCCGGCTCGAGCTCGCGAGCGAGGGCGCCGCGCTCGACTGGCCGGCGCTGTTCCGCGGCGTGCTCGACGTGCTCGGAGCTGCGCGGCATCGTCGTGTGGCGCGCCGGCCAGGACGCCGTGCGGGTCGTCAGCGACGATCTGCTCGTCGTGACGCCGGCGGCGTCGCTGCGCTCGAATCTCGAGCTCACGCTGCCGATGGACGGGAGCTCGCCGGAGCTCGATCTGCGCACGGACGTGTCGGCGTTCGACATCGCAGCCGTGCCGCGCTACTTGCCGGCGAACAAGATGCCGCCGACCGTCGTCGCGTGGCTCGACTCGGCGCTGCGCGGCGGGCGTGCGACGAGCGCCGAGGTCGCGTTCGTCGGGCCCGTGCGGGCGTTCCCGTTCGACGGCGGCGAAGGCGAGTTCCGCGCGACCATCGACGTCGAGGACGGCCGAGCTCGCATTCGTCCGCGACTGGCCCGCGCGCCGAGGATCTCGACGGCACCGTCGAGTTCGTCAACGCGCGGTTCGCGGCGCACGGCAGCGGCCGCGTGCTCGGCAATCGCACCGACCGACGTGCGCGTCGGCATCGGCGACCTGCGCGCCGGCGACTTCACGCTGCAGGCCGAACACGATCGGCGGGCTCGACCAAGTGCTCGCGTTCTTGAACGGCGCGCCGTTGATCGCGAGCTACCTCGGCGAGGATTTCGCGCGGCTCGAGGCGCTCGCCGGCACCGGCGCCGTGAGCCTCGATCTTGCGTTGCCGCTGCGCAATCGCGCCGCGTATCGGCTTGACGGCGGGCCTCGACATCATCGAGCGGCGAGCTCGCGTACCGCGGCTTCGCCCCGCACGTCACCGAGATCCAGGGCTCGCTCGCGCTCGCCGACGGCGTGCTGCGCGGCGACGGCCTGCAAGGAATCTTCCTGGACGGCCCCGTGACGGCCAACGTTGCCGCGGCCGGCGTGCCCGGTTATCGCGCGCGCATCGACTCTCGAAGGCGAGGTCACGATCGACGCCGTCGTCGACGCGTTCGACCTGCCGTACGGCGACCTGCTCGCGGGCCAGACGAGCTGGCAAGGCAGCGCTGCTGTTGCCGGCTGCCGCCGGGGCGCAGAGCCTGCCGCCGAAGATCACGGTGACGTCGAACCTGTCCGGCGTCGCGCTGCGGTTCCCCGAGCCGTTCGCGAAGGCGCCCGGCGAGCCGACGAACCTCGAGCTCAACCTGACGTTCCCCACGGGCGCGCTGGCCGATGCGACGGCTACCTCGGCGCGACGCGCCGCTTCGCGCTCGACTTCGACGCCGACGCCGGGCGGTCGCAGGCCTTTCGCGTTCCGCCGCGCGGCGCTCGAGTTCGGCGGCGAGCTCGCGGAGTTTCGCGCGGAGCGCGGCGTCACGCTGAACGGCAGCTTGCCGCTAGTTGCGCGTCGACGATTGGCTCGCGGTGTCGCGCGCTGGCGCCGACGCTGCGCGACACGAGCGGCAACTGGAGCGGCGTGTTCGCGGGCGCCGATCTCGACGTCGCGGAGTTCTCGGTGTTCGGGCAACAGCTCGGCAGCACGCGCATCAACGCGCGGCGGCGCACCGACGATTGGCAATTCGAGCTCGACAGCGACGCGATCGCCGGCACGTTGCTCGTGCCGATCGATCTCGCGGGCGAGCCGCAGGTCGTCGCCGTCATGCGGCGCCTCTACTTGAATCGCCGGCGACGGCGTCGCGGGCGCCGACGGTCATGAGCGATCTCGATCCGCGCGAGCTGCCGGGGCTCCAGCTGCATGCCGACGAGTTCGGCATCGGCCAGCGGCAGCTCGGCCGCCTCGACGCCGAGATCCTGTCCGATCCGCTGGGCCTTCGGCTCGTCTCGTTCGAGAGCGCGACGGACAGCTTCACGGCGCAAGGCAGCGGCGGCTGGTTCGTCGGCGACGATGGCGACACGACGCGGTTCGCCGTCGGCATCAACTCGACGAACGTCGGCCAGATGCTGGAGCAGCTCGGTTTCGCGCCGTTCGTCGAGGCCGAAACGGCCGAGGTCACGGCGAGCCTCTATCTGGCCGGGCCCGCCCTCGAGCTCCTGGCTCGATCACATCGGCGGCGATCTCGCGCTGCGCGCCGAGAAAGGCAGCCTCGTCGACGTCGAGCCCGGCGGCGCCGGCCGCGCCGCGGGGCTCTTGAGCATCAGCGCGCTGCCGCGGCGGCTCGCGCTCGATTTCCGCGACGTGTTCAACCGCGGGCTCGTGTTCGACGACATCACGGCCGACTTCGTCATCGTCGACGGCAACGCCTACACCGACAACCTGAAGCTCACGGGGCCCGTGGCCGAGGTCGGCCTCATCGGCCGCACGGGGCTGCGCGACCGCGACTACCGCCAGCAGGCCGTCGTCACGGCGGAGCCGGGCAAGGTGCTGCCGACCGTCGGCGCGCTGCTCGCCGGGCCGCAGGTGGCGGCCGCGCTCCTGATCTTCACGCGCATCTTCAAGAAGCCGCTCGGCGGCATCGGCCGCGCGTCGTACTGCGTGACGGGCAGCTGGTCGGAGCCGACGGTCGAGCGGCTGACCGACGAGCAGCTCGAGGAAGGCGCGCTGTGCGCGGAGCTGCCGCCGAACTGGCCGTGCAACCGCAGGAGGTCGCGGCGAGATGAAAGTAGCGGCAGTGCAGATGACGAGCACGCGCGACGTAGCGGCGAATCTGCGCGAGGCCGGCCGGCTCGTCGCCGAAGCCGCGGCGCAGGGCGCGAAGCTCGTCGTATTGCCCGAGAACTTTTCGTTCCTCGGCGCGACGGACGCGGATCGCGTCGCCGCGATCGAGCGCGTTCGGCGACGGTCCCGCGCAGCAATTCCTGGCCGAGACGGCCGAGCGTCTACGGGCTCTGGATCGTCGGCGGCACGATTCCGATTCGTGATGGCGGGCGACGCGCGCATCGTCGCGCTCGCTGCTCGTCGGGCCCGACGGCCGGTCGCGGCGCACTACGACAAGATCCATCTGTTCGACGTCGACATCCCCGGCCGAGCAGCCGAGCGCTACAGCGAATCGGCGACGACGCTCGCCGGCACGCGCGTCGTCGCGGCGAACACGCCGCTCGCGCGCATCGGCATGACGGTCTGCTACGACATCCGCTTCCCGGCGCTGTTTCATCGCTTGAGCGTGCTCGGCACCGATCTCGTCGTGGTGCCGGCCGCGTTCACGGTGCCGACGGGCGAGGTGCACTGGCGGCCGCTGCTGCAAGCCCGCGCGATCGAGTCGCTCGTCTACGTCGTGGCCGCGGGCCAGTGGGGCGAGCACGCGGGCGGGCGCAAGACCTACGGTCACTCGTTGATTCTCGGGCCGTGGGGCGAGCTGCTCGGCGGAGCTGCCCGCCGGTCCTGGCGTCGTTTGCGTCGATCTCGATATGATCCGGCTGGCGGAGCTGCGTCAACGTTTCCCGACCGTCGCACACCGACGCGAGCTCTAGGAGACCGATTCAATGGCTACACCGTCGCAGTCCGCAGTGACTGCCGTCGATGCGTTCGCGATCGCGCGCGAGCTGCTGCTCGAAGGCGCGGGCCTCGAGCTTGCCGCGCTCGATCGCGCGCTCGGCGACCGCGATGGTCGCGCAAGCTCGACTATGTCGATCTGTACCTGCAGCTCACGCGCTACGAGACCTGGACCGTCGAGGACGGCATCGTCAAGGAAGGCGCCTACAGCGTCGATCAAGGCATCGGCGTGCGCGCCGTCTCCGGCGAGCGCACGGGCTTCGCCTACTCGGACCAGCTCGACGAGGCCGCACTGCACGACGCCGTCGTCGCCGCGCGCGGCATCGCGCGCACGCAGGGCGCCGGCTCGCAGTCAAGGTCGCCGCGCGCCCGCGAGCCATCGGCCGCTGTATCCGAGCGGCGATCCGCTGCGCAGCATGAGCGACGCCGACAAGGTCGCGCTGCTCGCGGATCTGGATCGCCGCGTCCGCGCCATGGACAACCGTGTCGCACAGGTCATCGCGCAGCCTCGCCGGCGTCTACGAGGTCGTGCTCGTGCAGGCGACCGACGGCACGCTCGCGGCCGACGTGCGGCCGCTCGTGCGGCTCAACGTTTCGGTCATCATGGAGAAGGACGGCCGCCGCGAGCAGGGTTACGCCGGGCGGCGGCGGCCGCGGCGACTACACGCTCGTGACCGGCGAGCGGCCGGCCGCTCGAGATCGCCGCCGAAGCGGTGCGCACGGCGGCCGTCAACATGTCGGCCGTGCCGTCGCCGGCCGGCAACATGCCCGTCGTGCTCGGCTCGGGGTGGCCCGGCATCTTGCTGCACGAGGCGATCGGCCACGGTCTCGAGGGCGACTTCAATCGCAAGGGCACGTCGGCATTCACGGGTCGAATCGGCGAGCGCGTGGCGACCGAGCAGTGCACCGTCGTCGACGACGGCACGCTCGTCGGCCGGCGCGGCTCGCTGACCGTCGACGACGAAGGCACGCCGACGCAGTTGCAACACGCTGATCGAGCGCGGCGTCTTGAAGGGCTACATGTTCGACAAGATGAACGCGCGGCTCATGGGCGTGAAGTCGACCGGCAACGGGCGGCGCGAGTCGTTCGCGCACACGCCGATGCCGCGCATGACGAACACCTACATGCTGCCGGGCCAGTACGATCCCGAGGAGATCATCGCGTCAGTCGACAAGGGCATCTACGCGCCGAATTTCGGCGGCGGGCAGGTCGACATCACGAGCGGCAAGTTCGTGTTCTCGGCGAGCGAGGCGTATCTCATCGAGAACGGCAAGAAAACGGTGGCCGATCAAAGGCGCGATGCTGATCGGCAACGGCCCCGAAGTGCTGACGCGCGTGTCGATGGTCGGCAACGACCTGAAGCTCGACGCGGGACTTGGGCACGTGCGGCAAGGACGGTCAATCGGTGCCGGTCGGTGTCGGTCAGCCGACGATCCGCATCGACTCGATGACCGTCGGCGGCACGCAAGCCTGATCCGTCCCCTCTTAAGTCAAACCGCCGTCGTGAATGGCTTCACTGCAAGCGCCGCCGGGTAGGACTACTCTGGCGGCGTTACCCTAGCGCGAGCCGATTCATGGGTGTCGATTTCCAGGCGACGATGACCGAAGCCGACTTCAAGCGTCCGCTGCTCGATGCGGCTGAGGACCGGCTCGCGCGCGAGGCTCGCGGCGACGTCGACCTTTCCGTCGAAGGCTTGGCCGACTCGCTGTTGAGCCGGCTGATACGGCTTTTTGCCGGCGGCGGCGGCGGCACCGCGAAGAGCTAAACTGGCAGCCATGTGGTTGTCGAAGCCCGTCTACGAAGCGCTGCCGTACTACTACGTCGCGCTCGGCGCCGCTCGCGTTCGTCGCGCGGCTCTACGTCGACTGGTGGTATTGGCCGACGATCTGCACGGTCGTCGGAGTGCTTGGCATCGGTGCCGGCGTCTTCGTTTGGTTCAAGCGCCGCGGTCATCGGCGTCCCGAGTAGACGCTGCGTCAGCGCCCGCGCCCGCGCTCGTCCAGCTCGTTCTGCTCTTCCTCCTCGTCTTCTTCGAGTCCGTCCGCGTCGTTCTCTTCGTCCTCGTCCAGGTCGTCGAGCTCGTCCAAATCGTCATCGTCATCGTCGTCGTCTGCGCCCTGCGTTCCGCGCGCTCCGCATGTCACGATAGAGCAGCTTGTGCTCGCCGATCTGGATGATGTCGCCGTCCACGAGCTCCTGGTGCTTCACACGCTGCGAGCGGATGAACACACCGTTGGTGCTGTTCAAATCCTCGAGAACGGAACGCGTCTGATCGGAAACGACCTGCGCATGATGCCGTGAAACGAATCGGCTCTGAATCTGCACGTCGTTGTCGGCGGTGCGGCCGATGATGGTCTTGCCCGGGCCTATGCGGAACTCCCCGACGAGCTGGTCACGGTACAGCACCTCGAGGCGAGCGACCGGCCCGCCGCTGTTCGAGAACTGGCCCGTGGGGTCGCCGCTGCGCGCGTGCGCGCGTATTCGCTCCGAGTACTCGACCCACTGGAGCTCTTCGACTGCGGCTTTGACGAGCGCGTCGTCGACGACGGCGCGCTCTTCGGCGAATGCGCACAGGAGCGCCGTGTCGCACAGGACGTTGATCGAGCCGCGGGACACCGCCCGTGTAGCGGAAGACGAGGTCGCAAGCGGCAGGTTCGAAGATCGTTCGCCCTTTTGCGCCGGCGACGTCGAGGCGGTGCGTGATGTATTCGTGCGTCTCGCGCTTCGAAAGCGCGCCCAAGTGGAACCGCAAACGAACGCGTTGAGTGAGCTGCTGCAATCGCGGCGAATCGAGCTTGTGAGACAGCTCCGGTTGGCCCGCGATGATGATCCGCAGCAGCTTTTCTTTGCGCATCTCGAGGCCGGAGAGCAGACGCACCTCTTCGAGCACTTTGCGAGACAGGTTCTGCGCTTCGTCGATGACCAGCAGAATCTTCTTGCCGGCCGCGTACTGCTCGACCATGAAGTCCTTGAGCATCGAGAGCAGCTCGACCTTGCGCTTGCGGAACGGCTTGAAGCCGAACTCGACGAGCAGCGCTTGCAGGAACTCGACGGGCGAGAGCTGCGTCTGGCTGATGTGCGCGAGCACGATGTCCTTCGGCAGCTCGGAGAGAAAGCTCTCGATCAGCGTCGTCTTGCCGGAGCCGATGTCGCCCGTGATGACGACGAAGCCGTCCGCGAGCCAGATCGTCGACTCCATGTACGCTTTCGCGCGCGCGTGCTGTTTGCTCGCAAACAGAAACTGCGGGTCCGGCGTCAGCCGGAACGGCGGTTCGGTCAGTTGAAACAGCTCGCAGTACATGCGCTTGCCGCGTGCTCTCGGCCCCTTCGAAGATCACGGAGCCTACCCCAAAGGCCGAGATGTTTCGAGGAAGTGCCACAAATGCAGGGAGCAATTTGCGACCGGGATCACTGATTCGAGCGTGAAACCAGGGCTCCGAGGGGTGTAAGGCGCTCGAGCAGCCGGGCGCGGTCGGCGTCCACGAGCGTGCAGTGGCCGACCTTACGCCCGGGGCGAGGATCCTTGCCGTAGTCGTGCAGATGAGCGCCCGGAATTGCGAGCACGGCGTCGCGCGGCGGAAGGCGCCCGAGCAAGTTCAGCATCGCGGCGTGGCCGCGAGCGCGTGGCGTTGCCGAGCGGCCAACCGAGGACGGCGCGCAGGTGATTTTCGAACTGGCTCGTCTCGGCGCCTTCGATCGTCCAGTGGCCCGAGTTGTGCACGCGCGGCGCCATCTCGTTGGCGACGAGCCCGCTCTTCGTGTGGAAGAACTCGACGGTCAGCACGCCGCGGTACTGAAGCGTGCTCATGATCGCCGTGAGCCAGCTTTCGGCCTGCCGCTGCAGATCCGCGTCGTCGTACGGCGCAATCGTGCTCGCGAGGATGCCGTTGCGATGCACGTTCTCCGCGAGCGGATAGAACGCACGCTCGCCGCGCGCGCCTTGCACGCCGATCAGCGACACCTCGCGGTCGAACTCGACGAACGCCTCGGCGATCGAGGGCACGCCGCCGAGCTCGCGCCAAGCGGCCGCGAGTGCCGCGGTGCCGATCGACGACGCGTTGGCCGCGCCCGTCATAGCCCATCCGCCGCGTTTTCAGGATGGCGGGCCAGCCGAGCTCAATCGGCCGATGCTGCATCGGCCTCCGAGTCGATCGTCACGAACTCCGCCGTCGGGATTCCGAGCGACCGGAACAGCGTCTTTTCCGCGAGCCGATCTTGCGCGGCCGCGACGGCGGCCGGCGGCGGGAACACATCGATGCGGCCGGCCAGCGACTCGAGCGCGGTGACCGCCACGTTCTCGATCTCGAGCGTCACGACGTCGACTAGGTCGGCGAGCTTCGCGAGCGCGCCGCGGATCGTCGAGCGCCCCCAAGACCGACGACGCGACTTGCGCGCCCGGCGCCTCTTGGCTCGTATCGAGCAGCGTGCAATCGATGCCGAGCGGATAACCGGCGAGCGCGAGCATGCGGCCGAGCTGGCCGGCGCCGACGATGCCAACTCGGGGTCGCGTCATGGACGGTTCGGCGCTAGCGGGCGAGCGTCAACGAGCGTCGCGCGGGTCGGGTTGCTCGAGCACTTCGGCCGTTTGCTTGGCGCGATAACGGTCGAGCGCCGCGGCGATCGCGGGATGCTTGTTGGCGAGGATCGCGGCCGCGAGCAGTGCCGCGTTGACGGCCCCCGACTTGCCGATCGCAACCGTCGCGACGGGAATGCCGCGCGGCATCTGCACGATCGACAGCAGCGAATCGATGCCTTGCAGCGCACGCGAGCGGACCGGAACGCCGATTACGGGCAAACGCGTCTTCGCCGCCGTCATGCCGGGCAGATGAGCCGCGCCGCCTGCTCCGGCGATGAGCACCTCGAGGCCGCGCGCGACGGCGCTGCCCGCGTACTCGAACAGCAGGTCCGGCGTGCGATGCGCGGAGACGACCCGGGTTTCGAAGGGCACCCCGAGCGCCGTCAGCGTTTCGGTAGCGTTCGTCATCGTGGACCAGTCCGAGCGGGACCCCATGATGACGCCGACCAATGGTTTCATCGGGGCATTGTACAGCAGTTAGAATTCGCTTCTCACACGAGGGTTTGCACGGCATGGACCAGCACGCGGTTGGTGAATCTCTGAGGACCGTTGCCGCGCAGGCAGTCGCGCTCGCGCGCCGGCAAGGCGCCGATCAGGCTGAAGTCGGCGTGAGCTACGAGGAAGGGCTGTCCGTGACCGTGCGCATGGGCGAGCTCGAATCGGTCGAGCGGCAGCGCGATCGCGGGCTCGCGATCACCGTGTATCGCGACAAGCGCAAAGGCAGCGCGAGCACGACGGATTTCTCGCCGGCGAGCGTCGAGGATACCGTCCGCAAAGCGATGAGCATCGGCAGCTTCACGACGGCCGACGAGTATGCCGGTCTCGCCGACGCGGAGCTCATGGCGAGCGAGCAGAAGAGTCTCGATCTGTATTTTCCGTGGGACGTCGACGTCGATCGAGCGACGGAGCTCGCGCTGCGCGGCGAGAACGCGGCGCGCGCGCTCGACGCGCGCATCGCGAACTCCGAGGGTGCTTCCGTCTCGAGCGGCGTCGGGCAGCGCGTGTACGCGAACTCGCACGGCTTCGTCGGCGCGTACCCGACGAGCACGCACTCGATGAGCTGCAGCGTGCTTGCGAAGGCCGAGGATTCTCTCGAGCGCGACTACTGGTACACCGTGAGCCGGCATCCCGACGACCTCGAGACGCCGGAGAAGCGTCGGCGAGGAGGCCGCGCGGCGCGCGGTGCAGCGGCTGAACGCCCGGACGCTGTCGACGCGCAAGGTGCCGGTGCTGTATCCCGCCGAGCTCGCGAAGGGGCTGTTCGGCCATTTGATCGCCGCCGTGCGCGGCACGGCGCAGTACCGGCGCGCGTCGTTCCTGCTCGACGCCGTCGGCAAGGAGGTCCTGCCGCCGTTCATCGACATCGACGAGGATCCGTGGATTCCGCGCGCGCTCGCGAGCGCGCCGTTCGACGCCGAAGGCGTCGCGACGCGGCAAGCGCCGTCTCGTCGAGCGCGGCGTGCTGCAAGGGCTACGTGCTGTCGAGCTACTCGGCGCGGCGCCTGGGGCTTGCGACGACGGGCAACGCCGGCGGCATTCACAACCTGCTCGTGAAGCCGACGGCCGGTACGCTCGCAGATCTCATCAAGGACTGCGACGAGGCGTTCGTCGTCGGCGAGCTGCTCGGCCAAGGCGTCAACACGGTGACCGGCGATTACTCGCGCGGCGCCGCGGGTTTCTGGGTCGAGCGCGGCGAGATCGTGCATCCCGTTCACGAGGTGACGATCGCGGGCAACCTCAAGGATCTGTTCCGTCGAGATCCAGGCCGTCGGCTCCGACGTCGACGCGCGCGGCACGGTGCGTTGCGGCGCCGTGCGCGTCGACGGCCTGACGCTCGCCGGCGGCGGCTGACGGGTCAGGGCGGTGGGGCCGCCGAGCGCGGCCGCGAATTGCTCCGCATTCGCGGCACTTCCGCCATCCATGGCGGTCGCGTCGCGCGTCGACGAGGTCCGCGAGCGTGCGGTCGCCGAGCACGTCGCGAATCGCGCGTTCGACGTCGTCGGCGACTCCCGCGACGGTCGGGTTCCACTCGTCGTCGGACTCGTGATGCGAGTCGCTGCTCGCTGCTGCGCACGGCGGCGAGGATGTCGGTGACGGCGATACGGCGCAGATCGCGCCCCGGGATCAGCCGATTCTCGTTCGTTCGCGTCAGCAGGCCCGCGGCCATCAGGGCTGTCACGATGGGGTCGAGCAGATGGCGCGGCACGCGGATGCGCGCGGCGAGACTCTCGATGCGCCAGCCGTGGCCCGGTTTGTCGAAGTCGCGGCCGACGAGCAGCATCACCGAGAGCGCCAGCCGCTCGCGTAGTCGCGTTCGACGCGCTCGGCGCGCGCTGGCCGAGCGGCAGATACTCGGGGTTCTGCACGTAGAACGCGAGCTGCGCGCCGAGCAGCAGGATCAGCCACGACAGATAGAGCCAGATCATCGCGACGATCACGATCGCGAAACCCGCGTAAATCGCCTCGTAGCGGCTCACGGACACGACGAAGCTCGTGAACAGGCTGCCGCCGCCCGCCCAGAGAATGCCCGCGAACACGCCGCCGATCAGCGCCGGTTTGAAGCGGACGCGCGTGTTCGGCACGAACACGTACAAGAAGCGTGAAGCTCGCGATGATCAGGGCGTACGGCGTGGACCAGCTCAGAGCGTCGAGTATCGCGGCCGATGATGCCGATCTCTCGCAAGCCGTGTCATGGCCGTCGTGCTCGAGAGCGTGGCCGTGAAGCCCATCGCGACGCTCATGATCAAGCGGTCCGACGAGCATGACGCTCAGATACTCGCTGAACCGGCGCGCGAGGCTGCGTGGACGATCGACGCGCCAAACGAAGTTGAAGCTGCTCTCGACCTTCTGTGCCATCGACAACGCGGTGTACAGCAGGAGCGCGACGCTGATGCTCGCGAGCGCCGAGCCGCTGACGTTGTCGACGAAGCCGACTACTTGGCCGGAGAGCTCGGCGGCGCGCGGGCCGAGCGGCGCCAGGAAGCCTTGCAGCAATCGGCTCGAGATCGCGGTGGAAGCCCAAGCCCCTTCAATGACCGCGAACACGAACGCGAGCAGCGGCACGATCGCGAGCATCGTCGTGTAGACGAGGCTCATGGCCCGCAAGCGTCAGATCGCCGTGGATGAAGTCGCGTGTCAGCGCGTAGGCGAAGCGCGCGACGACGAGCCAGCGCGGCGTCGGCGCGGAGCTGCGGGGGCCTCTCGGCCAGAGGCGGCGCTCGATCGGCCGAGTGATGAACTCCATGCTAGCGCCCGGACTCGATCCGAGCGAGCCGCCGTCATGCGGCGCGTTCGCTCGTGAGCCGCTGCAGCGCTTCCGCGTACTTCGCGCGCGTCCGCTCGATGACGACGCTCGGCAGCTTCGGTCCCGGCGGCTGCTTGTTCCAACCGAGCGTTTCGAGGTAGTCGCGGATGTACTGCTTGTCGAAGCTCGGCGGCGACGATCCCGGTCTTGTAGGTATCCGCCGGCCAAAAGCGCGACGAATCCGGAGTCAGCACCTCGTCCATGACGCGCAGCGTGCCCGTCGCCGTCGAGCCCGAACTCGAACTTCGTATCGGCGATGATGATGCCGCGCGCCCGCGCGTACTCCGTCGCGCGCGTATAGAGCTGCAACGAGGCTTCGCGCACTTGCTGCGTGAGGTCGGCGCCGATCAGCTTCTTGACCTGCTCGCATCGAGATGTTCTCGTCGTGATGGCCCGCCGGAGCCTTGGTGCTCGGCGTGAAAATCGGCTCGCGCAGACGCTGCGCGAGCTCGAGCCCCGGCGGCAGCTCGACGCCCGAGATGCGGCCCGTCTTGCAGTAGTCCTTCCAGCCCGAGCCGATCAGATAGCCGCGCACGACGGCTTCGATCGGTACCGGTTTCAGCTTGCGGACGACCACGGCGCGATTCTTCGACGGCGGCGTGATCGCGCGAGTCCGACAGCACGGCTTCGGGCTCGATCCCGGTGAGATGATTCGGCACGACGCTCTCGAGCTTCTTGAACCAGAAGTTCGAGATCGACGTCAGGACCACGCCCTTGCCGGGAATCAGATCCGGCAGCACGACGTCGAACGACCGACAATCGGTCGGTCGCGACGATGAGCAGCCGTTCGGCGTCGACGTCATAGATGTCGCGCACCTTGCCGCGCGCGATGAGCTCGCAGGCTCGCGAGATTGGATTCGAATAACGATTCGGCCAAAGTGGTGTCTCGTTGCGCTGGCGTTTCAAAGGCACGATAATGAGCCTTCGCAACGCGTCTCGGCAACTTCACGGCCGTCGCGCGAAGCGCGTATTGGAGAGTCGGGATGCAGTGGCTTGGTAAAGGAATCGGCGGGCTCATCGGGGCCTTCTTCGGGCCCGTCGGCTCGCTGCTCGGCATGCTCGTCGGACATCAGTGGGATCAAAGCAAGAGCGGAGCGAGCCGTGGCTCCGTGCGCGAGATCAGCCGCTTGTTCTTCGAGACGACGTTCGAGGTCATGGGCCAAGTCGCGAAGATCGACGGCCGCGTCTCCGAGGACGAAGTCCGAGTCGCGCGTCGCATCATGCACGGCATGCGGTTGACCGACGAGCAAGTGCAATAGCGCGATCGAGCACTTCACGCGCGGCAAGAGCGCCGACTACCCGCTCGAGAGCAGGCTCGCGGCGCTCGCCGAGCAGGTCGAGCCGCCGCGGCGACTTGGCGCGCGCGTTCGTCCAAATTCAGCTCCAGTCCGCGGTCGGCGCCGGCGAGGTCGGCGAGGACAAGCGTCAGGTGCTGTGGCGTGTCGCGAGCACGCTCGGCGTCAGCCGCGCGGAGCTCGCGCAGATCGAAGCGATCGTGCGCGGCGTTCGGGCGCGAGGGCGCGGCGCAGCCCACGGCGGCGGAGACGCCTAGAGGCTGCCTATCGCGTGCTCGGCGTGAGCCCGAAGGCGAGCAACGACGAGGTGAAGACGGCGTACCGCCGGCTCATGAACCAGCATCATCCGGACAAGCTCGTGGCACGCGGGCTTACCGGAGTCGATGATCGGTGTCGCCGAGCAGAAAACGCACGAAGTGCGGACGGCTTACGAGCGAGTAAAAACGCAGCGCGGCTTCAAATAGCCGCGCTGCTCGTGTTACGGGTGGGAATGCTCAGGCGCGCCGCAAGCGCTTCGGCGGCGCGTGCACGCGGCAACTCGCGCCGCGCGTTGAACACGACGATCGTTTTGCCGCTCGCGCGCACGAGGCCCTGGTCCTCGAGCACCTTCAGCACGCGGCCGGCCATCTCGCGCGAGCAGCCGACGAGACGCGACAGCTCCTGGCGCGAAACCTTGATCTGCATGCCGTCGGGATGCGTCATCGCGTCCGGCTCGCGGCACAGATCCATGATCGCGTGCGCTACGCGGCCCGTGACGTCGACGAACGCGAGATCGCCGAGCTTGCGGTTCGTGCGGTCGAGGCGCGTCGCGAGCTGCGTCGCGAGCTCGAACACGAGGCCGGGGCTCTCCGACGCGATCTGGCGGAAGCGCGGATACGTCATCTCGGCGATTTCGCTCTCCGAGCGCGTGCGCACCCAAGCGCTGCGTTGCGGTTGCTCGTAGAACAACCCCATCTCGCCGAAGAACTGACCCTTGTTGAGATACGCGAGGACCATCTCGTTGCCGTCCTCGTCTTCGATCATCACTTCGACGGAGCCGTCGACGATGTAGTAGAGAACGTCGGGCAGGTCCCCGGCGTGAATCATGACGGTCTTGCCGGGGATCGTGCGCACCCTGCAGTAGCTCAGGAAGCGGTTGATCGCCGGAACATCGCTCAGGGGCCTGAGAGTCTCTTCCACCATACGTCGGAACTCCGGTTTGACTTAACGCTGTATTTAATCAATTCCCGAGCAACGCGCAAGCAACACATAGCCAAAGCTGTGACATCGTTCACACGATCAGTGCGATTCGCCGCAAAATCTCGCCGCCGAGCTTCATGCAACTGCGAATCGCGGCGGGTAACTCCGTCCCCGCCGGCGAGCGTCGCCGTCCTTCCATGGTGCACTTCATCTTCTGCCATTCGCGAGAGTATCGCCACGCTTTTCGCGTCGTGCGCGGGCAAGCGTTGCAAGTGATCGCGCAAGTGAGCTTCGACTTGGCGTTCGGTCTCATGGACGAAGCCCAAGCTCACGGCATCCTTGCGCAGCCCGGCGAGCACGCCGATGCCGAAGCTGCCGGCATACCAAAATGGCGTGAGCAGGCTCGGCCGACCGCCGAGCTCGTCGATTCTCGCCGCACACCAGGCGAGGTGATCGCGCTCCTCGCGGGCCGCATTGGCCAATAGCTCGTGCGTCGCTTCAGAACGCGCGACGAGGGACTGACCGTTGTAGAGCGCCTGCGCCGCGATCTCGCCGGCGTGATTGACGCGCATCAAGGCGGCGCTCGCGCGGCGCTCGTCGGCCGACAAATCGGGCTCGGAGAGCGCGGCGGCAGGCGAGGGGCGGCCGGCGGCCGGCGGCGCGGCGATGGCGCGCAGCCCCTGATCGACGGCTGCGATCAGGCGATCCGGCCAGCTGAGGGGGGTCGCCATGACGGCATTATATAAGCGTGTCGGGGGCGCCTCGGCTTGCGCGGGCCAGGGTCGGCCAGTAAGATTCCGCCTCTTTGGCCGGCCTGGCGCCGGCTCCAACAAGAGCTTACCGGACATGAAAACCTTCTCTGCCAAGCCGGAGTCCGTTCGGCGCGACTGGTACCTCGTCAACGCCGAGGGCAAGACGCTCGGGCGTTTGGCGACGGCCCTCGCGCATCGGCTGCGCGGCAAGCACAAGCCCATCTATACGCCGCACGTCGATACCGGCGATTTCATCGTCGTCATCAACGCCGAGAAGATCCGCGTCACGGGCCGTAAGCTCAAGGACAAGATCTACTACCGCCACACGGGCACGATCGGCAACCTGAAGGCCGAGCCGCTCGAGAAGCTGCTCGCGTCGCACCCCGAGCGCGCGATCGAGATCGCCGTCAAAGGCATGCTGCCGAAGAACTCGCTCGGGCGGCAAATGTTCAAGAAACTCAAGGTGGTCGCCGGCGACAAGCATCCGCATGCCGCGCAACAGCCGAAACCGTTGGAACTCTAAGAATATGGCCATCGAAATCAATTACGGCACCGGTCGGCGCAAGACCTCGGCGGCCCGCGTTTACCTCAAGCCCGGCAACGGTGACATCGTCGTCAACGGCCGGCCGCTCGACGTGTTCTTCGGCCGCGAGACGGCGCGCATGATCGTGCGCCAGCCGCTCGTCGTCGCCGAGGCCGAGGGGCGGTTCGACGTGCAGGTCTCCGTTCGCGGCGGCGGCACGACGGGCCAAGCGGGCGCGATTCGTCACGGCATCACGCGCGCGCTGATGGACTACGACGAGGGCTTGCGCAAGACCTTGCGCAAGGCCGGCTTCGTCACTCGCGACGCACGCGAAGTCGAGCGCAAGAAGGTCGGTCTTCGCAAAGCGCGCAAGCGGCCGCAGTACTCGAAGCGCTAAGAACGCCGGCGCCCACGGCGCTGTCCTACAGAAGCGCCGCGGCTTCGCGATGCAGGTCGAGCATCGCTGGATAGTTCTCGAGTGTGCAGCCCTGCACGAGCCCGCATTCCGTCGCGATGCCGAAATCGGCGATGAAGCGTTTTGCCGCCGTGATTCGGCGCAGAGCGCCTACCACTCCATCCTCTTTGTGCAGCAAGCCGAGGTAGATGCGGGTCTCGGGGTGCAAGCGCAGGTTGCCGAGCGGAGCGAAGTAGGGCTCATCGTCGCGTTCGAGCGGGACCGGGAAGTGCATCCAGTCGATTCGCCGCGCGACGCGCTCGGAGACGCCGTTCATGAATTCCACGAGAAGCGCGGTGTCCACCGGTTCCAGCGCGTGCCTGTCCTCTGCGCTGCCGTAACAGAAGTGAACCCCTAGGCTCACGCCGTCCGGCACCGTCCTTGCCATTCGCGCGATACTGTCGAGGGAGACGCCAAGCGACGGGAGCTCGCCCTCCTTGCGGTGGGCGTATAGCAACGGCGCCTCTCGAGGACGACGCAGGACTTCTTCGAAGACCGGCTCGCAGACGTCCCACTGGATCGCGAGATCCTCGGAAGGGATCGCACGTACGATATCGTCGACTTCCTCCTTGAGCGCCGCTTCCGCCGCATTCAGGAATTCAGTCATCGGATGCTCGAAGATCTGCAGGCACAACAAGGGTGTCGGCAAGCAGACCTGGAAGCGCGTGCCCGGAGCGAACCTGCCTTGAGCTTGCCTGCGCTTGAATGCGCGGTAGGACTCCTCTGCGACACGGCCGAAACCGTAGGGGCCGAGCCGCAAATCCGCAGGGCCGATGCCAGGCTTCACCTTCAAGAACGGTAGCTTGAGGGTGCCGCCCCGATAGAATTCGACCGCGCCCATCACGTCGATCTGCGGGTGATTCGCAAGATGCTTGTAGACCCGGACGATCCAACCGGACTGGTCGCCGTCAGGTACGGCGCCGGCAAGATTCCCGACGTGCGCGCTGATGGCGTCGAATACGGCGCCCGCAGAGCGTGGCGGGGCGCTGCCAACGAACAACACCGGATGCGCAGGTCTCTCGCTCACCTCAATCTCCTTTGCTGCGATCGACCGTAGCTTTCCGCGCCTGCGAAACGCTAGTAGAATCGCGGCCCTCTTGAAGCCCGCGTAAGTGGGGGATCGTCCAGCGGTAGGACATCGGACTCTGACTCCGAGAACCTAGGTTCGAATCCTAGTCCCCCAGCCACCTCTTCGCTTTCGTTGCGAGCGAGCAACGTGGACGGTGCCCACGCTCGCTGCTTACTGCATCACCTTCACGCCGCTCGCGCTGCCGATCAGCAACACGTCCGCGGGCCGGTTCGCAAAGATCCCCACGGTCACGATGCCGGCGATTTGATTGAAGCGCGTCTCGAGCTCGAGCGGGTTCGCGATCTTGAGGTTGTGGACGTCGAGGATGTGATTGCCGTTGTCGGTGACGAACCCCTCGCGCCAGATCGGCTGTCCGCCGGCCTTGATCATCTGCCGCGCGACATAGGACTGGGCCATCGGAATCACTTCGACGGGCACCGGAAACCGGCCGAGCGTCGGCACGAGCTTCGTCTCGTCGATGATGCAAACGAAGCGGCGCGAAGCTGCGGCAACGATCTTCTCGCGGGTCAGCGCGCCGCCGCCGCCTTTGATGAGATGGCGGTGCTTCGTGGCCTCGTCGGCCCCATCGATGTACAGATCGAGGTCGCCCGTCGAGGCGAGATCGACTTACGCGGATGCCGAATTCGGCCAAGCGCCGCGTCGACCGCTCCGAGCTCGAGACGACGGCGCCGAGCCTTGCCGCGAGCGGTTGCAGAAGCTCGATGAAAATATCGACCGTGCTGCCGGTGCCGACGCCGAGCGCGATGCCGTCCTTGATGTAGGGCAGCGCGGCCGCTGCCGCCGCGCGTTTGCTCGCGTCTTGGTTCATTGCCTCTTGCTCATTGAATGGGCCACCCCAAAAAGAGAGTGCCCGCAACGTTGGCGGGCACTACACTTGTCTGAGCCAAATTCTGGCCCGACCAACTCTGCTAATCAGTTAGCGCTTGCTGCGTGCCTTCCGTCGGACTTTCCTCCCGACGCGGCGCCCCGTCCGTCGGACTTTCCTCGCGACGCGGCGGCCCTTCCGTCGGACCTTTCTCGCAGTGCGACGTGCGACGCGGCGCTTTTTCCCTCGGCGCGTCTTTTTCTTCGATGACACTTTCTTCGTAGAAGCCATGGGTAGTCTCCGTTGTCGGGATAGACGGCGTTGAGTATATATAAAACGATCCGGATTTCCAGCACGTCATCAATCGAGCGCATCGTCATCGTGCGCAACGAACACGGAGTGTGATTGGTTGCACACTCTCGTAAGTCGAATCACGAACGAGTTCTCGCAGTGCATCGCGCTCACTTCGCGAGATCGAGAATGAATTTCCAGTGTGCAGCGCCGACCGGTGTGATCGACAAGCGATTGCCGCGCTTCAACAGCGCAAGCCCTTTCAGTGCGCGCTTTTCGTGTTGGCGCAGCGTTGCGAGTGTGATCGTGCGCCGAAACTTGCGCTGCAATTGCACGTCGACCATGTACCAGCGCGGCTTGGCTGGATCGCTGTCGGGATCGAAGTGCGGGTCGTCGGCGTCGAGTGCAGTGTGGTCGGGATAGCCTTCCTTGACGATCTTCACGATGCCCGCGACGCCGGGCTCGTCGCAGTTGGAGTGATAGAAGAACGCGAGATCGCCGCGACGCATGTCGTCGCGCATGAAATTGCGCGCCTGAAAATTGCGCACGCCTTCCCAATGCGTCGTCTTGGCGGGTTTCTTCGCGAGGTCGTCGATGCCGAACACGTCGGGCTCCGACTTCATCAGCCAGTAGGCCATCGGTGCATACCCTCCGCTAGAAACGCCGCGCTCCGGCCTCGGTCACGGCCCCCCACAGCGGCACGTCCCAGCTGCTCGGCGTCAGCGACCCGACACGTTGTAGCTCGTACGCCACACCGAGGAGCTTGGGCCGCCGCCAATGCGAGCGGTGGCGCAGGAATTTGAACGCGCGGTCGTAGTATCCCCGGCCGACGCCGATGCGCACTCCGCGGTCGTCGAAGGCCACGAGCGGTGTCAGCACGAGGTCGAGCTCGCGGGCGTCGATCTTCCCCCCGACCCTGGGCTCCATGATCCCGAAGAAGTTGGCAGCCAGCTTGGCACCGCGCTCGAGCTCCGCGAACGTCATTGTCATGCCGCGCAGCACGGGAACGTACAGCCGCTTGCGCTGCCGCCGCGCGGCTTCGACGAGCGGCGCCAAGCGACGGCTCGCCGTCGAACGCGAGATACAAGGCGATGCGCCGGGCGCGCCGGTATTCGGGAAGGCTCCTGATGTGCGCGTGAATGGCTCGATCCGCCTGCGCGCGGATGGCGTCGGGCAACGCGCGGCGCGCCGCGCGCAGCTCTCGCCGCAACTGCCGGCGCACCGGATCCGTGGCGGAAGTGATGCTCCCCGCCTGTGCCGTCACGAACCGTTGCTCTCGAACCGGAGCAACAGGTGGGGTATGCCGTCAGGACTTAAGGCTTCCCGGTTAGACCGGATCTGCACACCATCGCCGACAGAACTCAACCCCAATGGCATGATTTAGGGTCCGAGAGACCTTCGTCCGTGTCGAACACCGCAGGGAGCACCAACGCCAATTATAGTGTGAGCTGCTTCGCCGGACCGAGAGCCGAGTCAAGGTGTTCGCGCATCGCCCGAATGCGCAGGCCCGACGATGTTCTTCAGCTCTTCGTCTTGCCCTTGCGCCTTGATGAGCTCGTTCGCGATGTTCAGCGCGGCCATCACGGCCACACGGTCGAGCCCGACGACTTTGCCGCTATCGCGGATCTCGCGCATTTTGACGTTGAGGAGCTCAGCCGACGCGAGCAACGAGGCCTTTTCCTCGATCGGGCAGGCGACGTTGTACTCTTTCTCCAAGATCTTGATCGTGACGTGAGCGAAGGTGCCCGCGCCGCTCACGAGACCTGCTCCATTCCTTTGAGCCGGCCGATCATGGCTTCGACGCGGCCGCGGACCTGCTCGTTCTTGTGCAGCAACGAGGCACGCTCCGACGTCAGCGAATCCTGACGCTGCCGCAACGATTTGTTCTCTTCCTGTAAGTGTCGGCAAACGACGACGAGCTCTTCGAGGCGCTTCTCGAGGCGCTTCAACTCGAGGTCGACGCGGTGATTGGCTTGGTCGGGTGTCATGCGACGAATATAGAACCGCGGTGATCGAGGGTCAACAACGCGCGCGGCGGTGATAGCATTCCCAACCGCGCGCACGTTGCGCGGAACGCTCACGTGACACCGAGCTCTGCAATTCCACCGCTCGACTACGAACGCTTGCGCGACTCGCTCGCCGCTGCCGGCGCCGTCGTCCCGATCGCCGAGCTACATGGCGGCGTCTGCGGCGCGCTGTGCGCGGGCGGTGTGGCCGCGGCAAGACGCTGGCTCGCGGAGTCGCTCGATGACGAGCAGCTCGACGCGGCGCCGGGCGCGGTCGCCGACGACCTCGAAGATCTGATCGGCACGAGCGCGAAGATGCTCGACGATCGGCGAGCTGAAGTTCGAGCCTTTGCTGCCGAGCGATGACGCCCCGCTCGAGGAGCAAGTCGCAGGCGCTCGCGGTCTGGTGTCAAGGGTTCTTGAGCGGCGTCGGTAGCACGGCGCCGGCCGCGGCTAGCAGCTCGGCTGAAGGGGATGCGCTCGGCGAGATCCTGCGCGATTTCGTCGAGATCAGCCGCGCCGGGTTGAGCGAGGACGAAGCCGCGGGCCAGGACCAACCCGATTTCGCGCTGGCCGAGATCCACGAATACGTGCGCGTCAGCGTGCAGATCGTGTTCGAGGAGCTCGGCGCGGAGCGGGCGACGGTCGCCGCGCGCGACGTACACTGAGCGCCGGAGGTCACTGAGCCCGTGAACGCCAAGGAATTCGCGCGCCGCCGCAAGCATCTGATGGAGCTCATCGGCTCGAGCGGCATCGCCGTTCTCGCCGCCGCGCCCGAGCGCGTGCGCAGCCGCGATACGCTGTTCATCTACCGCCAGGACAGCGACTTCTTCTACCTGACGGGCTTCCGCGAGCCCGAGGCCGTGGCCGTGCTCGTGCCGGGCCGCCCGCAGGGCGAGTTCCTGCTGTTCTGCCGCGAGCGCAATCCCGAGCGCGAGCAGTGGGACGGTCCGCGCGCCGGTCCCGAGGGCGCCGTGGCGGACATTCGGCGCCGACGACGCGTTCCCGATCTCGGATCTTGGACGACATCCTGCCGGGCTTGCTCGAGCGCAGCGACCGCGTCTACTACTCGATGGGCGGCAACGAGTTCGACCAGAAGCTGCTCTCGTTCATCCAGACGTTGAACTCGCAAGCGCCAGAGCGGCCACGCGCCGAGCGAGCTCGTCGCGCTCGACCACCTCCTGCACGAGATGCGGCTCTTCAAGAGCCGCGCCGAGACCGAGCGTGATGCGCCAAGCGGCTCGCATCGCCGTCGCGCGCGCACGGCCGCGCGATGCGCGCGTGCCGCCCCGGCATGAAGGAGTACGAGCTCGAGGCCGAGTTCCTGCACGAGTTTCGCGCCACGGCGCCGAATGCTCGTACCCGCCGATCGTTGCCGCGGGCGCCAATGCCTGCGTCCTGCACTACCGCGCCAACGATGCGCCGCTCGCCGACGGCGAGCTCGTGCTTGATCGACGCGGGCTGCGAGCTCGACATGTACGCCTCCGACGTCACGCGCACGTTTCCCGTCAACGGCCGCTTCAGCCCGCCGCAGCGCGAGCTCTACGAGGTCGTTCTCGAGGCCAATCGCGCGGCGACCGCCAAAGCCGTGGCCGGCAATCACTGGAACGACCCGCACGACGCCGCCGTCGACGTCGTCACGCGCGGTCTCAAGGATCTCGGCCTGCTCGAAGGGCGCGTGCCGCAGCTCGTGAAGTCGCTCGCCTACCGGCAGTTCTTCATGCACAAGACCGGGCATTGGCTCGGGCTCGACGTTCACGACGTCGGCGACTACAAGGTCGCCGACCAATGGCGGCTGCTCGAGCCCGGCATGGTCATGACGATCGAGCCCGGCGTCTACGTGGCTGCGCACGACAAGAGCGTCGACAAGCGCTGGCGCGGCATCGGCATCCGCATCGAGGACGACGTGCAGGTCACGCGCAACGGGCCCGACGTGCTGACGGAAGGCGTGCCGACCACGGTCGACGAGATCGAGCGGCACATGGACGACGCGCGAGTGAGCGGCGAGCCGCAGCCGTTCCTGCGACGTGCTGATCGCAGGCGGCGGCGCCGTCGGCTCCGCGCTCGCGTGCGCGCTCGCCGAGCTGCCGCTCGACGTCGTGCTCGTCGAGGCGCGCGAGACGCAGCTGCTCGCGCAGCCGAGCTTCGACGCGCGCGTGACGGCGCTCGCGAACGGCTCGCAGCAGATCCTCTGCGGGCTCGATCTGTGGCGCGAGCTCAAGGGCTACACGGAGGCGATCCGCACGATCCACATCTCCGAGCGCGGCCGCTTCGGCGCCGCGCGAATAGAGGCCGGCGAGCAGAACGTGCCGGCGCTCGGCTACACGGTCGAGAACCAAGCGCTCGGCCGCGTCCTCTGGGAGCGCTTGCAGCGCGCGCCGCGCTTGACGGTGCTGGCGCCGGCGAAGGTCGCGGGGCTCGCGGCGCGAGCGCGACTTCGCCATGGTCACCGTCGAACGCGGCGACGCCGTCGAGACCGTGCGCGCGAAGCTCGTCGTCGCGGCCGACGGCGCGCGCTCAGCCGTGCGCGACGGCGCTCGGCGTCGCGACCGACGAGCACGACTACGGGCAGCGAGCCGTTGTCTTCAATTGCAGCACCGAAGCGCGGCTCGACGGCCGCGCCTTCGAGCGCTTCACGCAGCGTGGCGCCGATCGCGCTGCTGCCGCTCACGGGCGGCCGAGCGCGCCGTGATCTGGACGCTGCCCGGAGGCGATGCCGAGCGGATCGCGGCGCTGCCCGTCGATGCTTTCGCGCAGAGCTGCAAGCCGCATTCGGCCAGCGTCTCGGGCGCTTCACGCGCATCGGCGAGCGCCACCTCTACACGCTCGCGCGCGTCGCGAGCGGCGCGATTCACGGCGAGCGCGCCGTGCTGATCGGCGATGCGGCGCTGCGCCTGCATCCCGTCGCGGGGCAGGGCTTCAATCTCGCGCTGCGCGACGTCGCGACGCTGGCCGAGGTCATCGCCGACGCGACTGCGTGCGGCACCGCCGGGCGCCACGCCGATGTCGGCGCCGCGGAGCTGCTCGAGCGGTACGCGGCGTGGCGCGCCGCCGATCGGCAGCGCGTCTCGTCGTTCACGCACGGGCTGATCCAGCTCTTCGGCGAGTCGGCGCCCGGTATCGGGCTCGGCCGCGGCTTGGGGCTCATGGCGTTCGATCTGCTGCCCGGCGCGAAGGCGCTGCTCGCGCGCCAGACGATGGGCAAGGCCGGCCGGCTGCCGCGCCTGGCGCGCGGCCTGCGCCTCGTCTGAAGATACCGCGATGACGAGCACCCCCACCGTACTCGTTGCCGGCGCAGGCGTCGTCGGGCTCGCGACCGCGGCATTGCTCGCGACGGGCCGCTGCGCCGACCGTCTGCGCGTGATCGTTCTCGACGCGCGCCGATGCCCGCGTTGGCGCGCCGAGGACATGGACGCGCGCGTCTACGCGCTGTCGCGCGCGTCGCAGCAACTGCTCGAGCACGTCGGCGTGTGGCAGCGAGTGACGCAGGCGCGCGCCGCAGCCTATCGGCGCATGCGCGTCTGGGAAGGCCCGGACGCTTACGCGCCGAGCGCGCTCGACTTCGACAGCGCCGACATCGGCGAGCCCGATCTCGGCCACATCGTCGAGGACGCGCTGCTGCGCACCGTTCTTGCCGATGCGCTTGGCTGCCGCGCCGCACGCGCAGCTCGTCAGCGGGGCAGAGATCGAGTCAGTCGAAACGGAACCCCGCGAGGTCGTCGTAGCGCTCGGGGAAGGCGGCAGCATGCGCGGCACAGTGCTGCTCGCGGCCGACGGCAGTGACTCTGCGGTGCGGCGCCTGCTCGGGCTGCCCGTCGCGGGCCACCGGCTACGAGCAGAACGCCGTCGTCACGCACGTGACGAGCGCGGGTGACGCACAAAGACACCGCATGGCAGCGGTTCCTACCCGGCGGACCGCTCGCATTGCTGCCGCTCGCCGACGGCCGCAGCTCGATCGTCTGGTCGTTGCCGACGCTCGAAGCCGAGCGCTTGCTCGCCGTGAGCGACGCACGAGTTCCTCGCCGAGCTTACGGCGGCGAGCGCCGGCGTGATCGGAAATCTCACGGCATGCTCGAAGCGCGTCAGCTTTCCTCTGCAGGCTTTTCATGCGCTGCGCTACACGGCGCCGCGCGTCGCGCTGCTCGGCGATGCTGCGCACACGGTGCACCCGCTCGCCGGTCAAGGCATGAACTTGGGACTTCTTGATGCAGCCTCGATCGCGGCCGTGATCGAGGACGCGCTGCTCGCCGGCGAGGACGTCGGCGATCTGAAGGTGCTGCGGCGGTACGAGCGGCAACGCAAAGGCGACAACCTCGCGATGTTGGCGGCTTTCGACGGCCTGAACCGCCTGTTCGGCATGCCGAGCTGGGCTGCGCCTTTGCGTCAGCTCGGCCTGCGCGCCGTCGAGGCGGCGCATCCTGTCAAACGCCTGTTCATGCGAAAGGCGCTGGGCCTCGAAGCTGGGCGTAGGCACCGAGCTTCGCTGGTCACGCGCGGAGCTCGCAAGCATAGAATCCGCCGCTATGACCGAGATTAGAGTTCTGTCCCTCGGGGCGCTGCTCGGCGCCCTGTGTGTATCGGCCGGCCCCATCACGGCACAAGAGCAAAGCTGGAATCGCACGCTGGAGCGTATCGCCTCCGGCGTCGTGTCCATCCAAATCGACAGCACGCGCGCGTTCGACACCGAGCGCAACCAATCGAGCCAAGCGACGGGTTTCGTCGTCGACGCCGAGCGCGGCCTCATTTTGACGAACCGGCACGTCGTGACGCCGGGGCCGGTACGCGCGCAAGCCGTATTCCTCAATCAAGAGGAAGTCGAGCTCGCGCCCGTGTACCGCGATCCCGTGCACGACTTCGGTTTCTTCCGTTACGACCCGCGCGAGCTCCAGTTCATGAAGCCGACCGAGCTCGCGCTCGTTCCCGAAGGCGGCGCAGATCGGCCGCGACATCCGTGTCGTCGGCAACGACGCGGGCGAGCAGCTCTCGATCCTCGCGGGCACGATCGCGCGGCTCGACCGGCAAGCGCCGAACTACGGCCGCGGCAACTACAACGACTTCAACACGTTCTACCTGCAAGCCGCCTCGGGCACGTCGGGCGGCTCGTCGGGCTCGCCGGTCGTCGACATCGAAGGCCGCGTCGTCGCGCTGAACGCCGGCGCGAACTCGCAGGCCGCGTCGAGCTTCTTCCTGCCGCTCGACCGCGTCCAGGTCGCGCTCGCGGCGATCCAGAGCGGCAAACCGGTGCCGCGCGGCACGCTGCAGACGGAGTTCGTCCACAAGCCGTTCGCGGAGCTGCGTCGCTTAGGTCTCACGCGCGACAGCGAAGCGCGCGTTCGCCAAGCGTATCCGCAGCAGACCGGGCTGCTCGTCGTCGAGCAGGTGATTCCGGAGTCGCCGGCGTCGAGCAAGCTCGAGCCCGGCGACGTGCTCGTCGAGGTCGACGGCAAGCTGATAGCCGAGTTCGTGCCGCTCGCGGCTGTTCTCGACAGCGCCGTCGGCCGAGAGCTCGCCGTGGTCGTCGAGCGCGGCGGGCAACGGCTCGAGCACCGCGTCATGGTCGACGATCTGCACGCCATCACGCCCGATGAGTACATCGAGTACGGCGACGGCGTGTTCCACAATCTCTCGTATCAGCAGGCGCGGCATTTCTACCGGCCCGTGGCCGGCGTGTACGTCGCGAATCCCGGCTATGTCTTCGGCAAGGCCGCGATACCGCGCGGCAGCATCGTGACGGGCATCGGCCGCGAGTCGCTGAAAAATCTCGACGATCTCGAGCGCGTGCTCGAGTCGCTGCCCGACGACGCGCAAGTGCCGGTGCGATTCGTGACGTTCGACGAGCCCGCAGACCGAGCGCCAGCGGCTCGTCACGAACGATCGCAGCTGGTTCCCGGCGCAGCGCTGCCGCCGCGACGACGCGCTCGGCGTCTGGCCGTGCCAAGACGCTCGCCGCGAGCCCGCCGAGCGAGCCCATCGAGCCTAGCGAAGGCACGACGTTTCCGCGCCAAGGCGAGCGCCACGTGCAGGCCGTCACGCCTTCGCTCGTGCTCGTGAACTTCGACATGCCGTACACGGTGTCAGGCGTCGCGGACCGCTACTACTACGGCACCGGCCTCGTCGCCGACGCGGAGCGCGGCTGGGTCGTCGTCGACCGCAACACGGTGCCCGTCGCGATGGGCGACGTGCGCTTGACGTTCGCAGGCACGCTCGAGATCCCGGGCAGCGTCGAGTACATCCACCCGCTGCACAACCTCGCCGTCGTTTCCTACGACCCGAAGCTGATCGGCGACACGCCGGTCAAGAGCGCCGTCGTTCCTGAACAAGACGCTCGTTACCCGGCGACGACGTCGCCGTCGTCGGGCTTGAGCCCGGACTTTCGCACGAT
This sequence comes from uncultured Gammaproteobacteria bacterium, assembly GCA_963714705.1. GTDB lineage: Bacteria > Pseudomonadota > Gammaproteobacteria > Steroidobacterales > Rariloculaceae > FEN-1219. The sequence continues at coordinate 351,565 of CAVQPJ010000005.1, read as the reverse complement.
GTCGCAGTCGAGCGAGGTCGCCAACGTATCGGCTGCCGCATTCCCGCTGTCGCGCACGCTGCGCTTCCGCGATACGAACTTGGACGTCGTCACGCTCGTCAACGGCCCGTCCGATTTCGACGGCACGCTCGTCGACCTGCAAGGCCGCGTGCTCGGCATGTGGGCGAGCTTCGCCTATCAGGCGGGCCGCGACCTGACGCAAGTCAATCTCGGCCTCCAGGCCGACGTCATCGTCGACATGATCGAGAAGCTGCGAGCGCGCGAGCCGCTGCGCTCGCTCGAAGTCGAGTGGGCGCAGATGCCGCTCGCGACCGCGCGCAAGGTCGACCTGTCCGAGGACTGGGTGCAGCGCTACGAAGCGCACAATCCGGCGAAGCGCGAGGTGCTCACCGTCGCGACGACGGTCGCCGACTCGCCGGCCGCGGGCTTCTTCCGCTCCGGCGACATCCTGCTCAGCATCGACGGCGAGCTTGCCAGCACGTTCCGCCAGGCCGAGCGCGCGTCGCAGCGGCCGACCGTCGAGGTCACGGTGTTCCGCGACGGTCGTGAGGTGACGGGCCGCGTCGACACCGTCACGCTCGACGGGCTCGGCATCGAGCGCGTCGTCTCGTGGGCCGGCGCGCTGGTTCAGGCCCCGCATCGCGAGCTCGCCGTGCAGCGCGGCGTCGGCTCGGGCGGCGTCTACGTCAGCTTCTTCAATTTCGGCTCGCCGGCGAGCCGCTCCGGCCTGTTCGCGGGCCGGCGCATCGTCGCCGTCGACGGTGAGCCGACGCCCGACCTCGAGGCCTTCGTGCGCGTGACGGCGGGCCTCGGCGAGCAAGGAGTCGGTGCGGCTCAACACGATGACGTTCAACGACGTGCCGGAAGTCATCACGATGAAGCTCGACCGCAGTATTGGCCGAGCTACGAGCTCGTCCGCGACGGCTACGAGTGGCGGCGGCAGGCGTTGAACTGAGCTTAGGGGGAGTCGTGGCGGTACCGATGTTTGGCTTCAGCAGCGTGGGCAGCGCGCTTCCTGTTCGCGTTCGCGATCGTGTGCCTGACGTGGAACCCGACGCGGTTCAACTACGTCGAGTGGATGCTCGCGCAGTTCGACCCCGTCGAGCGCAGCAACTTGTGGCCGCTGGTCGCGTTCAGCGGAATCATTCTGCTCGCGGGCTGGTTCTTCTTCCTGCGCACGACGGCGCGCTCGCTCGGCGTGGGCGGAATCGTGCTGTGCGTTGGGCTTGCGGTGACGGTGCTTTGGGCGCTGTTCAAGTACAACCTCGTGAGCTCAGGAAGCACGACGCTGATCTCGTGGATCGTCCTGATACTGCTTCAGCGCGATTCTTGCGGCCGGGATGTCGTGGGCGCATCTTCGAACGCGGTGGTCGGGGCAAGCGACCGTCGACGACGTCGATAATCGGTAACCGGGACGTTTGTTATGTGAACGGGAGCCTTGGCCGGTGTCGCTCGGTTCCTGCACAGTGGCTCGGATGTCCGCTCGGGCTTCAAATCCCTCGAGACTCGCCGCTATGCGCGCGCGCTGCTGGCGCTCGCGACGGTTGCGCATGTCGCGGACGCGCAGAAGCTCTATCGGTACCAGGACGCGAACGGCGTCTGGGTGTACACGGACCGGCAGCCCGGCGCAAGAGCAGGAGCTACCAGGAGGAGCAGGTCGAGCGGCGGTTCGAGCAGCCCGAGGTACGGCTGCTCGAGCGCGACACGGGCAGCGGCGTCGCGCTGGTCGCCCAGAACACGTACTTCGCGCCCGTGCAGATCGCGTTTCGCCTGCATGCGATCGAAAATGTCTCGGCCGACACGCAGCGCGCTGGCCTGAAGGTGCTGCCGCCGCGCAGCGAGACGGAGCTCGTCGTCGTCGGCAAGGCCGTCGCTGACATCGCAGCTGCGTTTCGACTCCGAGTTTCAGTACATACCCGGCGAGCCCGGTGCCGAGCACCGGCCCGACGCAGCCGTACCGCCTGCCGTATGCGCTGTCGAGCGCCGTGCGTGTCTCGCAGGCGTATCCCGACACGAGGACGCACACCGATCCGGCGAGCCAGTACGCCATCGACTTCGTGATGCCGGTCGGCACCGACGTGTTCGCGGCGCGCGACGGCGTCGTCATCGAAGTCGCGAGCGATTTCTTCGAAAGCGGCACGAACTTGGGCCGTCGATGGGCCGCGCGCGAACATCGTGCGGGTCCTGCACGACGACGGCACGATGGCGCTGTACGTCCACCTGAACTGGAACACGATCCGCGTCGTTCCGGGCCAGCGCGTGCGCCGCGGCGAGTACCTCGCCGACTCCGGCAACACGGGCTTCAGCACCGGGCCGCACCTGCACTTCGTCGTGCAGCGCAACGAAGGCGGCCGGCTCGTAGCCGTCCCGATCGAGTTCGCGGGCGCGACCGGCGCCGTCAACGTCGTGGCGGGCGAGACGTACACGGCCTATTGAGGGGCCGCCTACTGAGAGGCGGCTTACTGTGGGGCGCCTAGCGGCGCCTGCTAGAGCGTGACGTTGCCCGTGAGCTCGACGGGTGCACGGCAGGTCATCCCTTCGCAGACGTACGCGACGGCCGTCTCGCGCGGCGCGCGCTGCGCCAGCAAGCCCGGAGCCTCGCGTCGTTCGGAATCGCGAATGCGAGCCGGTGCGGCTCGTAGGCTTGCGCGAGCTTGCGCCGCCACGGCGCGAGCTCGCTCGGGTGTCCCGCGCAGCACGACGAGCTTCGGCGGCGCGAGCAGCTCCTCGAGCGCGCGCAGCAGCGTCGCGTGCGCGTCGGGATAGCGCTCGAGCGTGTGCAGCGCCGCGCGCACCGTGCGCTCGGCCGCGTCGAGATAGCGCTGCTCGCCGAGCAAGTGGCCGAGCGCGAGCAGCGCGAGCGCCGTCGACGCCGTTGCCGGCCGGCACCGCCTCGTCGATGAACGGCTTCGGCTTGTGGATCAAGCGCTCGTGGTCGTCGGCCGTGAAGAAGAAGCCGCCGCGCGGGTCCTCGAAGTGCTCGAGGAGCACGTCGGCGAGCTCGCGCGCGAAGTCGAGGTCGCTATCGCGCCAGCGGCATTGCAAGAGCTCGAGCAACCCGTGCGCGAGGAACGCGTAGTCGTCGAGATAAGCCGTGAAGCGCGCGCGGCCGTCCTTGTAGGTGGCTTTGAGGCGGCCGTCCCGCCAGAGCTCGGCCCGGATGAAATCGACGGCGCGCGTCGCCGACTCTGCGAGCTTGGGACGGTCGAGCACGCGCGCGGCGCGCGCCATGCCGCCGATCATGAGGCCGTTCCACGAGACGAGCAGCTTCTCGTCGCGTCCCGGCCAGACACGCCGCTCGCGAACGGCGAGCAAGTTGCGGCGTGCGTTCTCGAGCAGCTCGCGGCGCTCGCCCAGGCTCGATACCGAGCGCGGCGGCCGCCGCCTCGGGCGCCTCGGCGAGGTAGAGATGCCAGTGCTTGCCTTCGAAGTTCGCGGGCTGTGCAAGGCCGAAGACGCGCTTCGCGAGCGCGGACTCTCGTCGGGCTCGAGCACGGCGTCGAACTCCTCGGGCGTCCAGACGTAGAACTTGCCTTCCTCGTGCTCGGAGTCGGCGTCGAGCGTCGAATAGTAGCCGCCGCGTGCGTCCTGCATGTCGCGCATGACCCAGTCGGCCGTGGCGCCCGCGACGCTCGCATACTGCGGCGTGCCCGTCGCCGCGTAGGCGTCGGCGTACAGACGAGAGCAGCTGGGCGTTGTCGTAGAGCATCTTCTCGAAGTGCGGAATCGACCAGAACCGGTCGACGCTGTAGCGGAAGAACCCGCCGCCCAGATGATCGTAGAGGCCGCGCTGCGCCATGCAGTCGAGCGTACTGCGTGACCATCGCCAGCGCTTGGCTGTCCGCGCCATCGGCTCGGTGCGCGTGCCCGTGTGCGAGCAGGAACTCGAGCGTCGTCGTATGCGGGAACTTCGGCCCGCCGCCGAAACCGCCGTGCTCGGCGTCGTAAGTCGATTGCTCACGCGCTCGCGCGCCGCCACGAGCGGCGCGCGCGATAGCGCCGCGAAATCGTCGGCGCTCGCGGTCTGCATGCTGCCGAGCGCCTCGACGAGGCTCGCGCCGCGCTGGCGGATCTCGTCACCTTTGCCGCGGTAGTACCCGTCGATCGCGGTAAGCACCTCGCGAAACGCCGGCATTCCGTAGCGGCGTTCCTTCGGGAAATAGGTGCCCGTGAAAATCGGGATCTGGTCGGGCGTCAGGAACACGGTCAGGGGCCAGCCGCCGGCTTGGCCCGTCATGAGCTGATGGCTCGTCTGGTAGATCTTGTCGAGATCGGGGCGCTCCTCGCGGTCGACCTTGATGTTGACGTAGAGGTCGTTCATGAGGCGCGCCGTAGGCTCGTCCTCGAACGACTCGTGGGCCATGACGTGGCACCAGTGGCACGCGGAGTAGCCGACGGAGAGCAGGATCGGCTTGCCGGACTTGCGCGCTTCCTCGAGCGCGTCGTCGCTCCAGGCGTTGCCAGTGGACGGGGTTGTCCGCGTGCTGTTTGCAGGTAGGGGCTCGTCTCTTCGCTCAGTCGATTGCGCATGGGTTGATTATCTCACCGCATCGCAGGCGGCGCTGACCGCTGGTGGGGGTTGCGGCGCGGCGGCTAAACTAGCCGGCGTTCAACTCGCCCGCTTGGTGATGCCTGTTTACCTATCCTGACTTCAATCCTATTGCGTTCGCGATCGGGCCGGTCGAGGTGCGCTGGTACGGGATCATGTACCTCGTCGGCTTCGCGCTCGGCTGGCTCGGCGGGCGTGCGCACGCCAAGCAGCCGTGGAGCCGTATCAAACCCGAGCAGGTCGACGACATCGTGTTCTATTGCGCGCTCGGCGCGATCGTCGGCGGCCGCGTCGGCTACATGTTCATCTACGGGTTGAGCGAGCTGATCGCCGATCCGCTCAGCATCCTGAAGGTGTGGCAGGGCGGCATGTCGTTCCACGGCGGCTTCGTCGGCGTGCTCGTCGCGATGTGGCTCTTCGGCCGCCAAATCAAGCAGCCGTTCTTCGTCGTCACGGACTTCGTCGCGCCGTGGACGACGTTCGGGCTTGTGCGCCGTTCGCGTCGGCAACTTCATCAACGGCGAGCTGTGGGGCAAGGCGACGAGCCCCGATGCGCCGTGGGCCGTCATCGTCGACGGCCAGGCGCGCCACGCGAGCCAGCTCTACGAGGCCTTCCTGGAAGGGGTGGTCGCTGTTCCTCGTGCTATGGCTCTATAGCCGAAAGCCGCCGCCCGACGATGGCGACGTCAGCCTTGTTCCTCATCGTCTACGGCGTCGCGCGGTTCATCGTCGAGTTCGTGCGCGTGCCGGATCAGCAGATCGGCTATCTCGCGCTCGGCTGGGTCACGATGGGGCAAGTGCTGTCGGCGCCGATGATCATCGCCGGCGTCGTCCTGTTGGTGCTCGCGCACCGGCGCGGCACCGAGGCCTGAGATGCGGCAGTACCTCGATCTGTTGCGGGCCATCAAAGAGCGCGGCGTGCGCAAAGGCGACCGCACGGGGACGGGCACGCTCTCGCTGTTCGGCTACCAGATGCGCTTCGATCTCGAGGCCGGCTTCCCGGTCCTCACGACGAAGAAGCTGCACCTGCGCTCGATCATTCACGAGCTGCTCTGGTTCCTCCAAGGCGACACGAACATCCAGTACCTGCGCGACAACGAGGTCACGATCTGGGACGAATGGGCCGACGAGAACGGCGACTTGGGCCCCGTCTACGGCGCGCAGTGGCGCACGTGGCGTGCGGCCGACGGCCGGCAGATCGACCAGATCCAGCGCGCGCTCGACATGATCCGCAACGAGCCCAATTCGCGGCGCATCATCGTCAGCGCATGGAACGTCGGCGAGCTCGAGCAGATGGCGCTGGCGCCGTGCCACGCGCTGTTCCAGTTCCACGTCGCGCAGGGCCGGCTCTCGTGCCAGCTCTATCAGCGCAGCGCCGACGTGTTCCTCGGCGTGCCGTTCAACATCGCGTCGTACGCGCTGTTGATCCACATGATGGCGCAGCAGACGAGCTTGCAGCCCGGCGAGCTCGTGTGGACGGGCGGCGACTGCCATCTGTACACGAACCACCTGATCCAGACCGAGCTTCAGCTCGCGCGCGAGCCGCTGCCGCTGCCGCGGCTCGTCATCAAGCGCAAGCCCGAGACCCTGTTCGACTACCGCTTCGACGACTTCGAGCTGCTCGACTACTACGCGCACGGCTCGATCAAAGCTCCGATCGCGGTGTGAGCGCGCAGGCCGGCGTGAGCAGCGCGCCCGGCGCGCGACGGTGGCGCAGCGGCGCGCTCGCCGCCTTGGCGCTCGTGTGCGTCGCCGTGCCTGCTGGCGCAGAGCCCGGCGCAGGTCAAGTGCCGTTGCCGCCGGGTCTCGCGGGCGTCTGGCGCGTCGACGGCCGCAAGATCGATGCGTATGGCGGCGCGTGGTCGCTTGCTGCGTTCTCGACCGACGGCGAGCTCGTCGGCATCAGCGACGACAGGGGCACGCGCGTCTACCGCGCGAGCGACGGCGGCCTCGTGCGCATGTTTCCCGCGCCGTACTCGACGGGGCAGTTCGCGTTCTCGCTTGCGATCTCCTCGACGGGCCTCGTTGCGCTCGGCCGAGTCGGCGGAGTCGACGTGCACGCGCTCGATGCGACGGGCGAGCCGCTGAAATTCTATTGCGGCGGCGTGTGCGGGCCCGTGTCGGCGCTCGCGTTCTCGCCGAACGGCGCCTGGCTCGCCTCGCAAGCCGCGCGCAGCACGCTCGAAACGACGCCGGGGCTCGTCAACGTCGTCGACCTGCGCGCCAGGGTTCGCAGCGCGGAGCTCGAGGCGTCATCCACTCGCGCCGGCGTGATGTTCGCCGGCGACGGCCGCACGCTGATCGCCGCCAACGTCACGCGCGTCGACGGCACGGGCACGTTCGGCATGCGCCGCTTCAGCGGCACGGCCGCTTGGCGCCGCACGCGCGACGTCGCCGGCGCGCAGGTACCGCGCGGCTCGATCGGCCCGTTCGCGTTCGACGAGCACGCCGCGGCGTACGCGCTTGCCGGAAACGTCGAGCTTCGCGACGTCGAAACGGGCGCGCTCCGGTGGGCGCGGCCGTTCGTGCCGCCGGGGCTCGATTCGGCCGGCGATATCGCGATGAAGCTCGATCTCGTCGCGTTCGCGCCGAGCGGGGAGCTGCTGGTGAGCTACGAGTCGCCGGTGAACGGCGAAGAGCCCGGCGCGATCGTGCTGCGGCGCATGGCGGACGGCAGCGTCATCGCGATGTACGACGTCGTCGGCGTCAGCGCGCTCGCGGTTGCGCCGGATGGCGGCAGCTTCGTGTACAGCACCGGGGCGGGGCGGACATACACGGCTCTGGCGCGCGTCCCGCGCTGAGCGGAATATAGGAGCTGCGATCCGACAGCCCAACCGCCGAACATTGCTCACGTGAAGACCGTCTTCGAATTTCGCTCGACCAAGTTTCCGCCGTACGACGGCGAGGAAGAGGAAATCAATCCAGGACTCTGGGGTAAGCGTCTCGCCGAGTATTTCGTCGCGAAGCTACCTCCGCACGGCTTGGAAACCGACGGCTACGTTGTCGAAGACTGGGGTTGCTATGTGCCGATCCGGGTCGGCGACGCAAAACTCGCTTTGTGTTGTGGCCATCAGGATGGCGAGCCCGACGAATTCCTGTGCTTCACGGATCCCGACAAGCCGATCGTCAAGAAGCTCTTCAAGCGCATCGATCTGACCGAGCCGTTGACGCGGCTCACCGAAGCAGTGAACGCGATACTCTCGGCGGACCCCGACGTACGCGCGGTCGTCTGGCGGGAGCCATGACCCTTAGCTTCGAGGTGAAACCATGATCGCTCGAGCATCTGAAGCCGATGCCTTCCTCGCAGCCTACCCCGACGGCGTGCGCGAACTCGCCGACGCGGCGCGCAAGGCGCTGGCCAAAGCGCTGCCCGGCGCGGCGGAAGGTGTGGACAAGCCCGCGAAGATGCTCAGCTATTCCTACGGCCCAGGCTACAAAGGCCTCGTCTGCACGGTGCTCATGAGCAAGACCGGGGTGAAGGTCGGTATCTTCCGCGGCTCGGAGCTGCCCGATCCTGCCGGTCTCATGCAGGGCGCCGGTAAGGTGCATCGGCACGTGCAGCTTCGGACCGCTGCGGATCTCGAGCGCCCCGAGCTGAAGCAGTTGCTCGCGGCGGCGCTCGCGGCGTTCCGCGCGCGCAGCGCTGCGAACTGAGCGTACACTCAACAAACGAGCCGCTGGCCCGTTAGGGCCAAGAGCACGCCCATGGAACAGACGTTTTTTGGCAACCCGCTGGGCCCGTCGTTATTTCCGTCCCTCGTTCTCGTCGCGGTCTTGGCGTGGATTGTCTTCGGTAGCCGCAAGCCGCCGTCGTTCTGGCGGCTGTTCCGCGACCAGCTCGAGCACCTCGGCAACGAGCTCGAGCGCCACGTCGATCGCAATGGTTGGCTGCGGCGGCTGCCGGTCTTTTCGGCAGAGACGACTCGCGGCAAGGAAGCGGAGTTCATCCGCGAGCGCTTGCCGCGCAGGTCGCCGCGCGCGCTCTTCGTGATCGCGCTGCTCGTCGTCGGCGTGCTCGTCTGGTGGCTCACGCGTTAAGGCGCGTGCCGGCAAAGCCGATAACCTAGCGTTCGAACGCCTCGGCCACGGGAATCGTCGTCATGCGCTGCTCGGCCAAGTCGAGCGGCCACGCTTCGATGATGCGGTCCTCTTCGAGGATCGCGGCGGGCTTCGGCGTCGGATACGTGATCGGCGTCGGCGTGCCGCTCGCGAGCAGCGCGCGCATCGTTCGCGGCGTCGCCGGTCACGATCGCGATCTTCAGGTTGTCGTACTGCAGGTGCCGCTTGATCGCCGCGTTGACGTCGTCGAGCGTCAGCTCGTCCATCATGCGGCGGAACCGCGCGAGGTGGCCCTCGCCGTCGAGGCCGTAGAACCGGTCGTCGATCGCGTAGCCGAGCCGCGCCGACGTCGTCTCGGCGAAGTGCAGCGAGTACTTCTTCAGGAACGTGCGCGTGAGCTCGAACTGCTCCTCGCGTCAGGCCGTTCGTCGACGAGCAGCTCGAGCTCGCGCAGCGCGGCGCGCAGCGCGAACGGCGCCTGCGCGTTCGGCAGCGTGCGGATCCAGACCTCGAACAGCTGGCGTGCGGCGCGGCACGTTGACGGGCGGCATGCGTGCGCTCGCCGCCTTCGGGAAACGCCTCGATGTACGAGTAGTCGCCGTAGTTCAAGCCCGCGCGCTCGCGGATCACCTGGAACAGGTGGCTCGACTGGTTGCGGTGCTCGCCGAGCCACGAGTTCGCGATCCACAGCGCGTAGAAGTCGCGCTCGCCGCGGTGCACGTCGATCGGGAAGCCGAAGCTGATCGAGGCGTCCGCGCCCGGCTTGTCGATGAACAGCGACGGAGCGGCCCTGCGATCGGCGGCGGCGTCGATCGCCGGCGGCGCCGTGCGCTCGCCCGGCCGGCAGCTGCGCGCAGCGCGGCTTGCAGCGCGCGTCGACGAGCGCCTGCGTCGAACGCCGCCGCCCAGGCCGAGCACGACGTTGTCGCGCGCGTGTAGTGCTGCCGGTAGAACGCGCGCACGTCGTCGAGCGTGATCGCGCGCAGGCCCGCGACCGTGCCGTCGCTCGAGTGCGCGTAGGGCGTGCCGCGGAACACGAGCCTCGTGCAGCGCCGCCTTGCCGAGCTCCTCGTCGGAGGAGTAGCGCAGCGTGTTCTCGATGGCGTTGATCGCGTCGCTGCGCACGCGCTCGAAGTCGTCCTCGTCGAACGCCGGGCTGCAGGAACGCGTCGGTGAAGAGCTCGAGGTAGGCGTCGAGGTTGTCGCGGTGCACGCGGCCCGTGAGCGTGCTGCGCTCGTTGTCGACGCGCATGTCGTAGCTCGCGGCCAGCGGGTACAGCGCCGCGAGGATCTCGTCGAGCGAGCGCGCCTCGGTCGCCGCGTCGGCGAGCATCTCGCCCGTCAGGTACGCGAGCCCTTCCTTGCCGGGCGGATCGTTCTGCGAGCCGACCGCGAACTGCAGCGGAGAACGAGATCGTGGGATCGGCGGGAACGTTCAGCAGCACCACGGCGGAATCCTCGGGTTCGGTGGCGGCGGGCGGCGGCGCTCGGCGGCGAGCAGCCGCGCTCGAGCAGCGTCGAGCGCCGCGGCGGCCGATGACGGCTGCTCGGCGTTCATGGCCGCGACCGCAGCACGCCGACGGTGCGCCGCTCGGTGCGCAGGTAGCGCTCGGCGGCGGCTTGCACGTCGGCCGGCGTGATCGCTGCGTACGTCGCGTACAGGCGGTCGAGCCCGTGAGATCGCCGGTCAGCGCGACGAACTGCGCGACGCGCGACGCGACGGCGTCCGGCGTCTGCAGGCCCATCAGGAAGCCGTAGCGCAGGCGCTGCTGCAGGTCCGCGAGCCGCTGCGGCGTCGGGCGGCGCGGCGCGGAAGTGCGCGATCGTCGCGTCGATGACGCCGAGCACGTAGTCGACCTTGCCGGGTCCTTGATCGCGCGCGTAGATCGTCGAGCAGGCCCGGGTCGCGGTTGTACGAGGCGCCCGCGTCGAGATCCTCGACGACTTGCTCGTCGAGCACGAGCTTCTGGTACGCGTCGCTGGTCTCGCCGAACGCGAGGTCGGCGAAGAGATCGGCGGCGACGCGCGTGCGGTCGGCCGGGTCGTAGACGCGGCAGCTTGTAGGCGACCATGCAGCGAGCGGCAGCGTCTGGCCGTCGTACGCGCACGTCGATGCGCCGCTCGCGCCGTCTGCTCGGGCTCGGCCGGAATCTGCGGCGCCACGTAGCCGCGCTGCCAGCCGCCGTAGTACTTCTCGACGAGCGCACAGCACGGTCGTCCGGCGTCACGTCGCCGGCGATCAACAGCACCGTGTTCTCGGGCCGGTAGTAGCGGCTGAAGAACGTCGCGCGAGTAGTCGTACAGCGTCGGCATCGATCGCGATGTCGCGCTCGTAGCCGATCGTCGTGTGGCCGTACGGTGGCGCTCGAACGCCGCTGCCATCGAGCGCTCGTAGAGCGCGAACTCGGGGTCGTGCGGACCTTGCGGTACTCGCCGTAGACGGCGCCGGCCTCGGTCTGGAACGCGGCTCTCGGCGTACGACAGGTTCTGGAAGCGGTCGCTCTCGATCTCCATGACTTGCTCGAGGTCCTCGGCCGCCATCGCGAGGTGATAGGCCGTGTGGTCGTCGGTCGTGTACGCGTTCGCGTCGGCGCCGATCGTCGTGACGATGCGGTTGTAGACGTCGGCCGGGAAGCGCTCGGTGCCGCGGAACATCATGTGCTCGAAGAAGTGCGCGAAGCCCGGTGCGGCCCGGCTCGTACTCGTCGCGCGAGCCCGTGCGCACGATCGTCCAGTACGCGACGAGCCCGTCGCTCGGCATCGGCACGACGATGACCTTGAGGCCGTTCGGCAGCGTGCGTGTGTCCGTGGGGTACGGAATGATCGGTTTCACGTCGGTGCGTCTCTTGGCTCGGATGAAGGAAGTCGCCAGCCAGTGCAGCGGCCGCAAGCGCGGCGGCCGTGCCGTAGCCACGACGGATTCGTCATACGCGCCGCATTGCTAGCGCACGACGCCCGAAGCTTGCCGCTCTCGACGTCGAACGCGGCCAGCACGTGCGTCGCGGAGTCCGCGCGCGTGACGTCGTCGACGGCGACGAGGTCGGCGTGCAGCTGCTCGGGCGCGACGGCCACGCGCACGTAGCCGCGGTGATCGCTGCGCGCGAGCTGCACGTTCGGGTTCTCGGCTTTCCAGCGGTCGAACGTCGCCTGCGGCTGCCCTTGCGAGCTGATCGAGCTCGTCACGAGCTCGGTCGCGACGATCGGTGAGTCGTAGTCCGTTGCCACGCGCGTGCACGTCGTTGACCATGAACGCGTGGATGTCGCCGCTGAAGACGACGGGATTCGCGGCGGGCCGCGGCGCAGCAGCGTCTCGATGAGCCGCTCGCGCGCGGCCGGATAGCCGTTCCAGCCGTCGGCCCAGTAAGCGCGCGGGCCGTCGCCGCTCTGATCGAAGTGCGCGAGCAACGTCTGCTGGCCGAGCAGGTTCCAGCGCGCCGTGCTCGCGCCGAGCGCGCGCCGCAGCCACTGCTCCTGTGCCGGCGCCGAGCATCGTGCGCTCGCTCGCATAGAGCTCGGCGCACGGCTCGACGAGCGGCCCCGGCGCGCACGCCTGCGGCGAGCGGTACTGGCGCCCGTCGAGCATGAAGATGGTCGCGAGATCGCCGAACGTGCGGCTCGTGTAGAGCGCGCTGCCGGCCGTCGAACGGCACGAGCGCGGCGCGGCAACGGCAAGTGCTCGTAGTACGCCTGATAGGCCGCCGCGCGGCGCGCGAGGAACAGCTCGGGCGGGTCGTCCTGGCCCGAGTGCTCCGCCGGCGTAGTCGTTCGCGACCTCGTGATCGTCGGAGACGAGCATCCACGGCCCGGCCGCGTGCGCGGCTTTGCAGATGCGGATCGGACTTGTAGATCGCGTAGCGGTGCCGATAGTCCTCGAGCGTGTGGCACTCGGGTGCGTCGTGCGTGCGCACGCGGCTCGTGCCGCGGCCTTCGTAGATGTAGTCGCCGACGTGAACGACGACGTCGGGCGCGTCGGCCGCGATGGCGCGATACGCCGCGTAGTGGCCTTGCTCGTAGTGCTGGCACGACGCGACGGCGAGCGTCATGCGGCTCGGCAGCGTGCCGCGTGCCGCGGCCGTGCGCGTGCGGCCGACCGGGCTCTGCGCGCCGCCGCTCGTGAAGCGATACCAGTAGTCGCGCGCGGGCTCGAGGCCGGCGACCTCGACGTGCACGGAGTGCGCCCAGTCGGGCGTCGCGTAGGCGGTGCCGCGGCGCACGACGTTGCGCAAGCGCTCGTCGGTGCCGATCTCCCAGTCGACCGCGACGGGCGCCGCCGGCATGCCGCCGCCCGGCACGAGCGGCTCGGGCGCGAGCCGCGTCCAGAGCACGACGGCGTTCGGCTCGGGATAGCCCGAGGCGACGCCGAGCGTGAACGGATCGTCGGCGAACGTGATCTCGGCCGCGCGCGCCGGCCACGCGCGCAGAATCCCGCTCCCGCGAGCCCGAGCCCGGCCGAAGAACCGTGCGGCGCGAATGCCCCATGGGCAACCTCCGGCTATGATCGCAGCGGATTGTACGCTCGCAACGTGACGGGTAAGCGGCGATGACGGCGCAGGAAGCAACGGTGGCAGTGATCGGCACGGGCGACATGGGCAGCGCCGTCGGCGGTGCGCTCGTGCGTGGCGGGTATCGCGTCGTGACGGCGGGCGAGGGGCGCAGCGCGCAGTCGCTTCGGCTCGCGGCCGAGGCCGGCATCGAGGACGTCGGGCACGCTCGAGGCCGTCGTGCGCTGCCGCGCACCTCGTGCTGTCGATCGTGCCGCCGGCTGTGGCGCTGACGTTCGCGCGCGAGCGCCGCGCGGCGCGATGCGCGCCGCCGGCGCACGGCCCGTGTTCGCCGACTGCAACGCCGTCGCGCCGGCGACGGTGCGCGGCCATCGCGCGCGCGATCGCGCCGTCGGGCGCGCCGTTCGTCGACGTCGGCATCGTCGGCCGCGGGCCTGGTCCTGGCGGCGAGCGCACGCGCTTCTATGTCTCGGGCGCGCCGCGCGCGCGCCGTGCTCGATCTCGACGTCCGCGGAGCTCGAGCTCGTCGACTTGGGCGACGAGATCGGCACCGCGTCGGCGATGAAGATGGCGTACTCGTCGCTGAACAAGGGCACCGACGCGCTGCTGACGGCCGTGCTGCTCGCGGCGGAGCGGCTCGGCGTGCGCGAGCCGCTGATGCGCGAGCTCGAGTTCAGCCAGGCCGAGGCGCTCGAAGCGCATGCGCGCGCGCGTGCCGTTCCTGGGCGCGACGGCGAAGCGGTTCGCGCCCGAGATGGCCGAGATCGCGCGCGACCTACGAGAGCGTCGGCGTCACGCCGCAGTTTCATCGCGGCGCCGAGTGGCTCTACGCGCTCGTCGCGACGACGCCGTTCGCGAACGAGACGCGCGCGACGCAGCCGCAGCAGCGCTCGCTCGACGAGACGCTCGCCGTGCTGACGGCTGCGCTCGAGCGCGAGGCGCGCGCGTGAGCGACGCCGTTCCCTACGAGCATCTGACGCCCGACGTCATCATCGACGCCGGTCGAGAGCTACGGCTTCGAGTGCACGGGCAGCATCCTGGGGCTCGCGAGCTACGAGAACCGCGTCTATCAGATCGGCGTGGCCGACGGGTTCGTCGTCGTGAAGTTCTACCGGCCCGGCCGCTGGTCGACGGACGCGATCCTCGAGGAGCACGAGTTCGCGCTCGAGCTCGCGGAGCAGGACATTCCCGTCGTGCGCGCCGCTCGTCCACGACGGCGAGATCGCTGCGCGAGCGCGACGGCTACCGCTTCGCCGTCTACGAGCGGCGCGGCGGCCGCTGGCCCGAGCTCGGCACGAGCGAGGATCGCGAGTGGCTCGGCCGGTTCCTGGGCCGCATCCACGCCGTCGGCGCGCACGCGGCGGTTCACGGAGCGGCCGACGCTCGATCGCGAGGAGATGGGCGCGCGCGCGGCGGAGCACGTGCTCGACGGCGACTGGCTGCCGCCGCACCTCGTCACGAGCTACGAGCGCGTCACCGAGCAGCTCGTCGACGCCGTCGAGCAGTGCTTCGAGGAGGTCGGCGCCTATCGCGAGCTGCGCATTCACGGCGACTGCCATCGCAACAACGTGCTGTGGACCGACGACGGGCCGCACTTCGTCGATCTCGACGACTGCATGAACGGCCCGGCCGTGCAGGACCTGTGGCTGTTCCTCGCGGGCTCGCGCGACGAGATGGCCGCGCAGCTCGGCGATCTGCTCGAGGGCTACGGCAAGTTCGCGGACTTCGACTACCGCGAGCTGCGGCTTGATCGAAGCGCTGCGCGCGCTGCGCCTGATTCACTACACGGCGTGGATCACGCGCCGCTGGCACGACCCCGCGTTCCCGCGCGCGTTCCCGTGGCTCGGCGAGGCGCGCTACTGGGAGGAGCACGTGCAGGCGCTGCTCGAGCAGCGCGCGGCGCTCGACGAGGAGCCGCTCGCGGTCGTCGTTTAGTCGACGCTGAGAGCGCTCGCGGTGCGCCTCAGTCGATAGACCGCGGCGGGTTCGCGTACTTCGGCTCGCTCCCAGCGTCTCGCTGCACTGCCGTGGTGCAGAATCCCTCACGTGAGGGATTTCGTCCGCGTCCTCCGGGTTGCCGCCGACATCGTCATCGACGAAGTCCTCGAGCCGATAGCCGCGCCGCGGGATCGTGCGGCCGTCAGCGGTCACGAATCGCAGCGTGTCGTCGGCGTCTTTCACGATGCTGAAGCCGCCTTCGTGCAACATCCGGTGGTGATACGTGCACAGCAGCGTCAGGTTGTCGGGGGTCGTCTCTCCGCCGTTGATCCAGTGTTTCAGATGATGTCCGTCGAGATAGCGCTTGCGATGACAGCCCGGAAACGTGCAGCCGCGATCGCGCGCGTGCAGCGCGCGCTTGAGCGGCGTCGATACGTGCGCTGCTTGCGGCCGACGTCGAGCGGATGGCCGTTCTCATCCTCGACGACGGTCACCAAGCTGCAATCGCAAAGCAGTCGTTTGACGGTGTCGATCGGCAGATCCGCGCGTCCCGCCCCTCCGCGTGAGGGATTTCGCGTCGGCGTGCACGACGACTTGGTAGTGATCCGCCGTCGCGCCGCCCTCGCCGCCGTGACCGCCGTCGAGATACGACTTCACGACGGCGACGAGCGCATCGGCTTGCTGCGCACGCCACGCCGTGCCCTTCGACTCGGCGACCGCGTCGGGATCGATGTCCGTCGTGACCTCGCCTGCGGCCACGGCGCAGTCGAGCGCGCGCACGATCAGCTCGCCCTCGTCGATCGGCACCTCGACGGTGAACCGCATCAGGCCGCGCGCCTTCGTCGCGCCACATCGTCAGCGACCGGTTCTCCCACGCGCGCCGTGCGTGATGCGACGGAGTCCGGCGCGACGTTGCGAATCTGCCGGCACCGCTCCTCGACTTGCGGCACCGTTGCGTCGAGCGCATACGCGAGCAGCAGGTCCTCGTCGTACGTGTGCGCGACGCGCGTCAGCGCGCGGACCTTCGAGTACGACAACCGCCCATCGGCAAACGCCGCCGAGATCGCCGGTCAGCGCTCGCAGCGCGTGCGCCGTGCGCACCTTCTCGCGTGCTGCCGACAGCGAAATGCTCGCAGCGCCACGCGAGCCACTCTGCGCAGCTCTTGAACGACCACTTCTTCCACCCGAACCGATCGTCGAACTCGCGCACCAGCACGAGCATGCGATACGAATCGGCGTTCATCTGCCGCACGAGGCGGCCGATCGCGGTGTCGAGCTCGTCGACGCTGCGGGTGTCGGTCGAGGCGTAGAAATCGGCGGCAGGACGGGACATGACGGCGCTCATGGCGGGCTCCCGGCGTGGTGTTTGGATAGCTGATATGTATGTCCAGTAGTACGCCGAATCGCCAATAATAATCAGCTATTTAGAGGTGTTTTGGACGTAGCCTCCGGTAGCCGCTTGCCACCGAAAAGATAGAGGAGTCGCGCGGCAACGACCCCATCGAGACGCTCAGGGCAGAGTAGCTCCACCCGTCGGCTGTTGAGGCTCCGGCGTCGCGGCCGCGGAGCGCTCGTCCGCCCCGTTGTTCACGCGCAAGCGCGACAGGTCGAGATCCTTGAACGAATCCTGATCGACCTTGATGCGGAAGCGCACGTACGGGCCTTGCGCCGTGTAGCGGCTCGCGTCGAAGTGATCGTCGCGGAAGCCCTCGAAGTTGTAGCCGATCGAGATCCAGACGTTGCGCGCCGCGCTGATGCCGACGTCGAAGCCGGCCGAGCGCTCGCGTCGTGCCGCCGGCCTCGGAGTCGAGCCACGTGCGTGCCCGCCGAGGTCGAGCACCGGCGTGAGGTCGCGGCGCACGTCGAAGCCGAGCAGCGTCGACCAGCCCGAGTAGCGCGCGCCGTCGATCGTGCTCTTCGCGTAGCGCGCGCCGATCTGCGTGCCGAACTCGAAGCGTCTGTCGACCTGCCAGTGCAGATTGACGTTGTTGACGAACCGCGTCGTCTCGAAGCTCGCAGAGCGAGCTCGTCGCGCTCGTCCTGCAAGAGATCGAGCCGCTCGAGCACGATGAAGCGGCTGTCGCGCGGCCGATAGGCGTACGAGACTCGCGCGTCGACGATGCGGCCGTCGCCGTCGCGTCGCGTCGTTGTCGAGCCAGCGCGTCGTCACGGACAGCGCGCGGCCTTCGATGGGCTCGCGGTAGAAGCCGCTCGTGAACGACCGGCGCTCCGCGAGGTCGGAGTCGCGCCGCTCGACGCGCGACGTGATCGTCCAGAGGTCGGCGCGGTACTGCGCGCCGACGAAGGTCGCGAGGAAGTCGTCGCCGATGGCGCCGATCACGAGCGGCACGTTCGGGTTGAACCGCTCGGCGTCGGCGCCCGTCACCGTGTCGCTGCGGTCGACGCCGACGTCCATCGCCCACGCCTCGCCGACCTTGAACGTCTGCGTGAGCCCGACGTTCGCGAACACGCGCGGCCCGTACTCGCCGAACTCGCGGTTCACGCTCGACGGAGACCTGCGAGCCCGACCACGGCGTGCTGCGCACGCCGACGCGCGTCATCGTCGAGTCGATCTGCGCGCCTTGCGCGTCCTCGATCTCGGCGAACAGCGTCGTCGCGCCCGACAGGTGATAGTCGAGGCCGAGCGCCGTGCGCTCGGGGAAGTCGAGGCTCGCGGCCGGACGCCCAAGCGACTGCTCCGTCAGCGCGCGCAGCGTCACGCGGTCGTCGCAGCACGTCGAGGCTGCCGCCCAAGGCTCAGGAGCTCGGAGCTGCTGCGTGCCGCTCTGCGGCAAGTCGTCGACGACGCGCCTGACGCCGACGCTCGCCGTCGCGTCGTCGGTCTCGCGGCGCGCTTCGGCCGAGACGAGCTCGCGGTCGGCGCCCGTCTGCAGGTTCGTCTGCCGGAACGCTTCGCCGCGCGCCGTCCAGAGCTCCGTCAGCGTCGCTGCGCGCGTCGACGCCGACCTTGCGCGTGCCCGTCTCGGTGCGCGAGCTGCTGGCCGACGCCGAAGCCCGGCTTCCTGCTCGCGCACGTAGGCTTGCGAGGTCGAGCCGCTCCGTCACGTGCTCGACCTCGGCGAGGTAGGCCGACGCGCGTCGGCGCGCGCAGTCGGATCGCGGAATCCGTCTGCGCGATCTCGGCGCGCACTCGAGCGCGCCGGTCGGGCCGGAAGCGCAGGTCGGTGCCCGCGAGCCGCGTGTCGCCGACCGTCGGAGCCTTCGTTGACGAGCGTCGCGCCGAGCTCGAGCTTGTCGTCGGCGAGCCGCGCCGTCGCGCGCGCGCCGGCCGTCGTGCCGCCGGCCGCGCCGTCCAAGCGTCTCGTACTCGGCGATGATGAAGACGGGGTTGAACGCGGAGTCGCGGCTCGGGACCGGCTGCTTGAACGTCAGCGTGCCCGGTGAAGTAGTCGAGGCTGTAGTCGATGAAGCGCGTCAGCTCGCGCGACTCGACGACGACCTCGCTGCGCACGCGGTCGCGGACCTCGATGCGCAGCCGATCGCTGTTCGCGACGAGCGCCGTGCGCGACAGCTGATACGGTCCCGACGTGCCGTCGCCCAGGAACTCGTCGCGGCCGTAACGCTCGCGGTTCTCGGCCGCGAACGCGTTGACGCGCGAAGACGTCGCCGCCGAAGTCGGCCTTGAAGCCCGTGAGGGTGCGGCTGTAGCGGCTGAGCTCCGTGACGTGAAGCCCGGTCTCGAAGTCGCCGAACAGCGCCGCGAACTGGCGCCGCTCGATCTTCAGATACAGCTTGCGCGTCGTCGACGGCCTCGAAGCGTTGCTCGACGGCGTCGCCGTACAGCGTGTAGTAGCGGTCGGGCTCGATCGTGCCGAACAGGCGGTCCTCGACGAGCGGCCGGTCGCGCTCCGAGTCGAACGCGATCGTCAGCAGCGTCGAGCCCTTGATGCGGCCCTTCGCGAAGAACGCGAGCCGACCGTCGCTCGAGTAGCCGTCCTCGACGTCCGGCGGCTCGAGCGCGCGCCTCGAGCGTCGTTGTAGGCGGCCGTGCTTTCGGCGATGCCGACCAGGATCCAGTCGCGCTGCTCGGGCTCGAGCCACGCGCGGATCTCCTGCTCCTGGCGCTCGTTGAAGCGCAGCCGCACGACGGCCGTGCCGGTTTGCGCGGTCGGCTCGAGCAGGATGCGCACGAGGCCGTCCTCCTCGACGGCGAACGTCGGCTCGCGGCGGCTTTCGACGAGCAGCGGATTGTCGTGCAGCGTCTCGACTTCCCACCACGTGCGATACGGCGGATCGACGCGATAGGCGCCGAGCGTGCCGGGTCGCGCGGGCTCGCCCGACGCGTCGAAGACGCGCAGCGCGATCGACGGGCTGCGTGCGGCCGTCGGCCGTGAGCTGCGACTCCTCGGCGACGAGCTCCGCGCGCACGCCGCCGCCGCCGTAGCGCACGATGCGCTCGAGCACGGCGATCTCGTCGCCGGCCGCGTCGACGACGGTCGCGACGAGCCGGTTGTCGCCGGCGACGAGGTCGACGCCGCGCCAGCGGCTCAGGGCCACCGTCTTCGCGGCGTTCGGCTCCGTGCCGTCGAAGTACAGCTCGCTGACGGGTCGGCCGTTCACGGTCGAGCCGCACGCTGCTGGCCCGGGCAAGTGCGCGATCGCGACGTGCACGGTCGGCACGGGCGGCGCGAAGCCGTCGCTCGGCTGCAGGATCGCGAGCTGCGGCTCGAGCGTCTCGACGTCGATCTCGGACTCGAGCGCCGCCGTCGACGCCGGCCGGCCGTGCCGACGCGAGCGTCGCGCTGCGGCACAGCGGCCTCGCCGGCCGAGCGCGCCCGTCGTCGGCGACGACCGCCGTCTCCGCGCTCGGCGTCACGACGCGCCACTCGGCGGCGGCGAGCGTGCGGACGCCGTCGACCTCGATCTCGACGCGGCGATTCCGCGCGAGGCTGTCGGGCGCCGTGCCCTGCGGCGACCGGCTCGTCGGCGCCGCGGCCCTCGATCTCGATGCGCGCCGTCGGGCAGCGCTGCGCGCAGGTAGTCCGCGACGGCCTGCGCGCGCGCCGCGGACAGCGCGTAGTTGTCGGGGAATCGTGTCGCGATTGCGCGCCGAGATAGGTGTGCTGATCGGCGTGGCCGATCGACCTGGATCGTGAGGTCGCGCATGCCGCGCCAGTCGGCCGCGATGCGCTCGAGCTCGGCGCCGTCGCGCGGGTCGACCTGCGTCTGCATCGGGCCGAACTGCGGCGCGAACGAGTACGCGTTGTAGCGCGGCGAGAACGTGTAGCTGATCGCGCTCGACGACGCGACGCGTCGCGGTGCACGACGTTCGCGACCGGCTGCGTGCGCTCCGCGCGGCCGAGCGGCGTCGTGAAGCGCAGCAGCGCTTGCATCGTGTGCTCGCCGGACGGCATCGCCGGCGCCGCGCGTCGCGAACGTCACGCTGCGGCGCGCTGTCGGCGGCGACGTCGCCGAGCGCGAAGCGCAGCGAGCCGTTCTGCGCGGCGGGGTCGGCGTACGGCCGCACCGTCGCGCGCGGCGCTACCCGGCACGTACTCGAGCACATCGGGCAGCAGCACGAGCAGCTCCGCTTCGCGACAGCGGCACGCCGTGCGCCGTGACCGTGGCCATGTGCTCGAAGCCGTCGGCCGGTCTGCGTCGTCGACAGCGAGAGGCGCGCGTCGCCCGTCGGGTGCGGCGCGCTGCGCGACGCACGAAATCGGCCGTGCCGAGCGCGCCGCCGCGCATGTCGACGAACTGCGACGATGCGCGCTGCCGGCGCTGCGCACGCGCGTGTCGCAGCGCAGCGGCTCGAGCTCGGCCGGCAGCGTGATCGTGTCGAGCTGCACGACGTGCGAGCCCGGCGTCAGGCCTTCGAAGTGGTACTTGCCCTCGTCGTCGGTCACGGCGTAGCGGCCGTCCTCGAGATAGACGCGGACGCCCGCGATGCCTTCGCCGGCGTCGACGGTCGTGTCGCAAGTGCCGGCGATCACGCGGCCGAGCAGCAAGCCGAGGTCCGGAACAGCTCTTCGCGCAACAGCACCGTCGCGCTCGCGATGTTCGACTCGAGAGCCGTTGTCGGCGTGCGCCGTCGCGCGGTTGACGAGCGTGCTGCGCCCGCGGCGCCGCTCGCGACGACGGCGACGTAGCGCAGCGTGACGCTCTGCGCCGGCCGCGAGCTGCGGCACGCGGAACGTCAGGTCGAGGCCGTCGGCGCCGATCTCGGGCTCGAGCGGTGTCGCCGGCATCGAGGCGCGCCGAGTCCGCCTGATAGCGCAGCCCGGCCGGCAGTCGGTCCGTCGATCACGACGTTCGTCAGCACGCCCGAATCGCCCGCGTTGCGCACCGTCACGGTGTACGGGACGAAGTCGCCGACCGCGGCGACGTCGAGCATCGTGGTCTTGCGAGAACAGAGCGCGCTCGCGGTCGGGTCGAGCGGAATGTCGACGGCCGGCGCGATCTGCCCCGCGACCGTGAACGCGCCGCCGAACGATGCCGGGCGAGAGCGCATACGGCGCGCCGGGCAACGTCTGCAAGTGCGCTTCGGTCACGGTCGACGGCGCCGGTAGCGCTCGGCGGCTCGACGACGAGCCGATAGTCGCCGGTGGCGACGAGCGGAAAGCGGAACACGCCGGGCGGAAACGAGTACACGGTGCCGCCGCGCATCGGTGACGGACTGGCCCGTGATGAGCTCGGCGGGGTAGGCGCTGACGCCGTCGTCGCCGAGCACGCCGGCCGGCGCGCCGGTGCTCGCGACGACGAGCCGCACGCGAGCGCCGTTCGACGGGCGCACCGGTCTGCGAGTCGAACACGAGGCCGAACGGATCGACGAGCGCCGCGGCGCGTCGCCGTGTCGGTCGCGTCGAGAGGATCCGCGTAGCTGCGCCGCGAGCTCGGTGTCGCGCTGCACCTGCAGCACGCAGTCGCCGGCGGCCGCGGCGCGTCGCGCGCGTCTGCACGTAGCCCGCGAAGCGGCCCGAGTCGACCGCCGTCTCCGCGAGCACGATGCGTCTCGCGGTCGCCGCCGGCGGCCGTGACCGTCGAGCTCGACGCTGTCGACGGCGGCGGCGTCGCGATTGCGATCCGCGTCGACGAGCTCGAGGAACACGGCTTCGCCGCCGTGCACGACGCGGCCGCGCCGAGCGCGCAGCGGCGCGCCGAGCGCGAACGCTTGGCCGTTGCTGCCGTAGCGGCGGCGGCAAGCGGCAGTCGGCCGCCGTCGACGAAGCACTGCGTCGGTTGCGCGATGCGTGATGCTGCCGCTGGCGATCGGCGCGCAGCAGCGTCAGCGCGGCGCGCGACGGCGCCGGCGCGACGACGACGTCGACCGAGTTGCTGTAGATCGGTCGTCGGCCCGGCGCTGCCGATGAAGCTGAACCTCGGCGCGATTCGCGATCGGCGTTCCGGGCGGCGCCGCGAGCGGTCGCCGCGAGCGCGGCAGCCCGAGCACTGCCGCCGAGCAACGCCGGACGCGCGCACGAAAGACGGGCGTGAACAAACGGCGCGGGCGGAGCAGCTTTGCGCTGCTCCGCCCTGCCGAGGAGGAGCGATCACTGTCCGGGGCGGCGCGGTGCCGCGTCGTATCGCGTGGCCGCGCCGCTGCGGCCGCACCCATTCAGATTACGTCGGCGATCAATTGATCCGGACGCGGAACTGCACCGTCACGGTCCCGCCGGCCGCGATCGCTGCCGAGCGCCGCTGCCGCCGATCGACGAGCGTCGCCGGCCGTTGCGGAAGCAGCCGTCGGTGTTCGTGTCGGTCGGCGTCTCCGCGACGCAGGTCGCGCCGCGCCGCCCGTGATCGCGACGTCGCTGGGGCCGGCGTAGAGCCCGGTCTGGAACGTCGTGGCGTCGGAATCGGATCGCTGATCGCGATGCCAGTCGGCGGCCGTCGTCGGTGCTGCTGTTCGCGACCGTGATCGTGTACTCGACCACGGCGTTCGGAATCGGCTCGCGGGCTCGCGCTGCCGAAGCCGTCGCTGATGACGGTCTGCGTCTTCGTGACCGTGAGCGCGGCCGACTGGATCGCGAACTGATCCGCGCGCGCTCTGCGTCGCGTCGTTGCCGGCGTCGGCGAACACGATTTCGACCGTCGTCGGGTCGTTGACGCCGGCCGACGCGACCACGAGCGTGGCGCCGTTCGTGCCGGCGACCGCGGTGCTGCGCCTGCAGGCGCACGTTCGGCGAAGTTGGCGTTGACGAGCGTCAGCGGCACCGTCGGCGACGACGACGAACACCGTGACCGCGTAGCCCGGGTTCAGGCGTGTCGATCGCCGGTCGCCGTCTCCGTGCCGTCGAACGTGTCGTTGCCCGTGCCGTTGACCGGACGCTCGGGTCCTCGTCGACGAGCACGACAGGTTGCCGCGCGTTGTCGTTGTCGGTGTTGCCGAACAGCGCGTGCCGACTTCCTCGGTCAACGTGAGCTGATAGCCTTGCGGCGCGTTACCGGTGTTCGTGACCGTGAACGCGAGCAGGGCATTCGTCGCGCCGGGCGCCGTGATCGTCGCGTTGCCCGACGAGCTCGGTGACCGTGAGGTCGACGCGGTTGTCGACGACGAACGTCGTGTCCGCGCCGGCGCTGGCGCCGGGCGTCGTGTTGCCGGTCGGCGAGCTCTCGATCAGCGCTCTGCGGTAGGCCGCCGACGCTGTAGTTGACCGTCGCGCGGTTTTGAATCGACGTGCCGGCGGGCGTCAACGGGCGATTGCGCGCTCGCGGTGTTCCACCAGCCGAGGGCCGCGAGCAGCGACGAGCGCTGCGCGCAAGCCGATTCGAGTGCAGGGTAATCATTTCACTGCTCCTTGCTACTGATCGACACGAGGCCCCGGTCCATCGGGGCCGCTGCGTGCTACGAAACGAAATCAGAGAACGGTGGCGCGATAACGCACGATCAGCGACTCGCTCGGGCCCATCGGGCGCGGCAGCACCCAGCGGATCGCCGAGTACTCGTCGGCGCGCGCCGGGCGGCGCGAGCCGTCGGCTTCCGCGACGACGAGCGCTTCGGGCGCGGCGAACGTGCTGCCGTCGAGCGAGAACTCGATGTTCGGCGCCGGGGCCGAACGCCGAGTTGCCGACGTAGCGCATGTGCTCGCGGCACGGGATTCGTGATCGCGACGTCGCCGGCCGGCGTCGTGCAGACGTTGTTCGCGACGATCGTCCAGATCGACCTCGTCGCCGGGCACGACCTTGGCCGCGGGCACGAGCCGCGTTGCGGTGTTGCCGCGCTCGTCGACGTAGGTTTCCTCGAACCTCGGCGACGGTCTTGAGCTCGATGCAGCCGCGCTCGGCGCGTTTGCGCGAGCGCCGTCGTGGCGCCGACGCTGAAGCTCGCAGCGAGCAGCGCGGAGTGGAGAACGATGGTTCGGTTCGAACATGGTGCTTCCTCCTGGAGTGACGCGATCGTCAATTGATCGTGACGCGAAAATCGATGGTCTGTGGTCCGGCCGCGGACGTGAGATCGCCGAGATTCGACGGTGACGCGGGCGCCGGCGTCGTGACGAACGAGCCGGCGTCGGCGTCGGCGGCGTCGGTCAGCGGCGCGCCGTTCAAGCGCAAGCTGCCGGCGACGTAAGTCGTGTCGGCCGGGATCGGGTCGTTGAATGCGGCGCCGAGCGCCGCGCCCGTGCCCGTGGCGGTGACGACGATTTGGTACGCGATCGTGGCGCCCGGGATCGGCTGGGTGCCGCCGAACGGGTCGCAGACGGTTTGCGACTTCACGGCGGAGATCTGGATGTCGCCGACGAGGTACTCGCCGAACACGGCCGCTTCGCCGCCGCTCGTGCCGATCGACGGCGTCGACGCCGCCGATGCCTTGCCCCGGGAACACCGTGCCCGGCGCGCCGGTGCCCGTCGTCGGCCGTCGCACGCAGCTCGCTGCGGCCGCAATCGCCGTCGGGCTGGCCCGCCGGAATGTCGTTGACGACGATGACCGCGACGCTCGCGTCGGCCGCGAGCAGCGGATCGTTGCTGCCGGCGACGTACGGCACGTCGGCCGGCGACAGGTCGCCGCTCGCGTCGCTGTCGAAGTAGATGAACGGCGCGGCGGGCGTCGGATCGAAGTCGTCGCCGACGAGCACGCTGTCGCCCGTCGAGCGCGAACGTCTCGGCGCTGTTGCCGCGTGTTCGTGACGAGAAACAGCAACGCTTCGTTGCGTCGCGCCGGCCGCGACGGAGATCGTCGGGCTCTGCAGCGCGATCGTGACGTTGACGATCTCGGCGACGTGCAACGGTGCTCGTGTTCGAGCGTCGTCGAAGCCGGCGTGCCGCCGATCGAGTAGTCGACGGTCGCGGTGCTCTGAATGTTCGTGCCGGCCGCCGTGCCGACGGCGTGCGACGGCTGCGGGCAACGCGGCGACGCAAGCGAACGTGACGAACAGGGCAGACGTCGCTCGCGAACGTCGCCGCACGAATTGCGTCGCAGGCGTCGAGTTATGTGAACACATGTGCTCGCGTCCATGCGACCGGCGCGCGCGTCATGCGCGGCGTCACCCTGTGAATCCGTTCAAGGTTTGCGCACGCTAAGCTAAAGTTCGCGGAGAAACTGTCGAGGGCGTCGCGGATTGTTATGTCCGATTGCTCGACACTTGGCGTCCGGCTCAGTTCGGCCGGTCACATTGACTAGACGTCCTCGACATGAAACGGCTGCTCGTAGCGTGCGCGAGTCATGCGTCCTGATGCTCGTGCCGCTGCGCGGCGTCGGCGCAGGCCGATCACGCGTTACGCGCGTTTCACGGGCAACCATCAACTTCGTCGCGACGGGCGGCTCGCTGCGCACGCAGCCGAGCACCGGTGACGCGTGCGCCGTCGGCACGTCGAGCACGCAAGCGCTCGACCGGCATTCCGGCCGGCGCGTCGATCGTCGCCGCGTATCTGTACTGGGGCGGCTCCGGCGCCACCGTCGACACGAACGTCACGCTGAACGGCGCAGGCCGTCACGGCGCAGCGCACGTTCGCGGCGACGTTCAACAACGGCGGCACGAACTTTCCGTACTTCGGCGGCTTCGCCGACATCACGAGCGCGCATTACGGGCAACGGCACGCTGACCTTCTCGGGCCTCACCGTCACGACCGGCGCGCCGCATTGCGGCAGCAGCGCCGTCGCCGCGGGCTGGAGCGTCGTCGCGATCTACGGCTCGGTGAACGAGCGCCTGCGCGCCGTCAACGTGTTCGACGGCTTGCAGTTCTTCCGCGGCAGCGCGTTGACATTGAATCCCGACGGGTTCCGGATTCCGCCGACGAACTTCGACGGCCGCATGACGATCGTCGCGTGGGAGGGCGACCCCGGCAACTCGACGCCGCTGAACGGCTTCAGCGAGGTGCTGCGCTTCAACGGCACCGCCGTCGACGACGGCATCGTCGTCCCCGGCAGCGACCCGTCGATCCAACCGTACGACGGCACCGTCAACACGGCTGGTGTTGCGACGAGCTACGGCGTCGACGTCGACACGTTCGACGTCACGGCGCTGCTCGACGCCGGGTCAGACGTCGGCGACGACGCAGTTCTCGGCCGGCGGCGACCTCGTGCTGCTGACGGCGCAGATCGTCAGCGCGACGAGCGAGCCTGTCGTCGATCTTGTCGCTGACGAAGACGCACATCGGCAACTTCACGGTCGGCGGCACCAACGTCTACACGCTGACGGTTGCGAACGCTGGCCGGCAACCAGCGCGAGGACAACACCGTCGTCGTGACGGACACGTTGCCGGCGGGGCTCACGTTCGTCAGCGGCGTCGGCACGGGCTGGGCGTGCGGCGCTGCCGGTCAGATCGTCACGTGCACGCATCCGCCGACGCTCGAATTCCGGCAGCTCGTTGCCGCCGATCGCGCTGACGGTCGCGGCGACGCGGCGCCGCCGTGCCGAGCGTCACGAACACGGCGTCGGTGACGAGCGCGAGCTTCGACGTGAACGCCGCGAACAACACGGCGACCGACGCACCGTCGTCGTCGGGCCCGAATCTCTCGACGTCGACGAAGACGGTCGTCGACTTGAACGGCGGCGAGCCGGAACCTGGCGACACGCTTGCGCTACACGATCACGCTCGTCGAGTCGGCCGGTGTCGCCGCGACGGGCGTCAGCGTCGTCGACGATCTCGCCGCCGAGCTCGGGCTACCTCAGCGGTCGTGAGCATTCCGGCCGGCGCCGTCGACGCGTCGACGGGCGCCGGCACGGGCGCGAACGGCACGGGCCGCGTCAACGTTCGCAACATCGCCGTGCCCGCGAACGGCAGCGTCACGATCGTGTTCGACGCGCGCATCGCGGCCGGCACGCCGCCCGCGACGCCGATCGACAACACCGCGACGGTGACACGAATCCCGGCGGCCCCGGCGCGACGCCGGCGGCGCCGCACGCTCATCGTATCGCCGTCGGCGATTCCGTCGTCGGGCTCGAAGCCGTTGTACCTGCGCAGCACGCCCGGCGGTGGCGTTGTCGCGTAATCCGCCGGGTACGGACGCGGCCGTCACCGTCGCGTTCGGCACGCCGGTCGTCTGGACGTTGACGCCGACGCTCGCGCTGCCCCTGACGCTGCCGGGCGGCAACATCACCGTGCCGCTCTGGCTGCGGCGCAAGTCGACAACACCGGCACGAACAGCGCGCACGGTGCAGGTGACGCTCGCGAACACGGTCACCGGCACGATCGGCAGCGCGACGCAGACGCTGACGACGCTGCCCTCGCTCGGGCTCGCCCGCGCTCGCGACGTTCGTGATCCCGAATCCCACGGCGACGGACGTTCCCCGTGGGCTCGGCGTTCCGGCGTCACGATCACGCAGACGGCGCCGAACATCGCCGGCGCGCACGACGCTCGTCTATCCCGTCGGCGCGACGGCCGGCAACTTCAGCCGCGTCGTTGCTGAACAGCGCGACCGTCATCAACGTCGACAGCGTGCAGACGTTCAGCGCGGCGTACAGCGGCGGTGCTGCGCAAGCGAGCTTCGCGCTCGGCAGCACCGTCTACGTGCGCGCCGTCATCAGCGATCCGTTCGGCAGCTTCGACATCGCGTCGGCGCGCATCTCGATCATCGATCCGGCAGTCCGTCGTGCGGGTCGCGAACGCGGCGATGGCGATGGTCGCCGATTCGGGCGCCGCGACGCGCACCTACGAATACGCGTACGTCGCTTCCGGCGGGCGCGCCGCCGGGCGGCTGGACGGCGCAAGTCACGGGCGTCGAAGGCACCGAGGGCATCGTGACGGATATGCGCGTCGACGGCTTCGTCGTGCTGCCGACGCTGCCCGCGCTGCGCGTGACGAAGACCGTCGACGTGGTGTCCGATCCCATCAACGGCGCCGTCAATCCGCGGCAGATTCCCGGCAGCGTGCAGCGCTACCGCGTGACGGTGACGAACACCGGCGTCGGCACGGTCGACGCGAGCACGCTCGTGATCGCCGACGTCGTGCCGGCGAACGCCGAGCTCGTCGTCGCGGGCGGCCCCGGGATCCGGTGCAATTCGTCGACGGCGCCGTGCCGAGCGGCTTGACGTTCAACTACGCGACGAACGTGACGTTCTCGAACCAGCCAGGCGGTGCGCCGCCGTACAACTACGTGCCCGTGCCGAACGGTAACGGTGTCGATCCGAACGTCACGGCGCTGCGCATCGCGCCGAGCGGCGCGATGGCCGGCGCCGCGAGCGGCAACGACCCGAGCTTCAGCGTCGAGTTTCGCATTCGCGTGCGCTGAGCTCGTCGGCGCGTCGCGCGACGCCGTTTCCTCACAACCCGCGACGGCGGCTACGCCAACGGCAGCCCGACGGCCGCGCCGGAGGCGGCGCTGCGATGCACGGCCTCCGTCCATTCCATGTAGCGGACGCCGATCTCGAACGTGTTCATCGCGATCTGCTCGCGGCCGCGGATCGCGTTGATGAATTCCTCCTCGACGCGATGAGCCGCCTGCTGCTCGCGCGGGTTTGGCAGCTCGGCGAGCGCTTGATCGCCGCGCCTTCCTAAGAAGATGCGCTGCTCGTTGTCGACGTGGATCGTGCCCTCGCTGCCGAAGATCCAGATCTGGTTGCCGGCCGAGAGGCCCGTCGTCTCGCTGAACTTCATGTGCACGGGCGCTCCGTTGTCGAGCTCGTACAGCACCTCGACGTGGTCGGGAATCGTGGCCGCGCGCTGCCTGCCTTGCGCGTCGCGGCGCGTCGGAATGTGGACTCGCGTCTTCGCCATGACGCTTCGCCCAAGGCCGAGCCAACGCATCGCGGATTCGTAGGTGCCGCCGACGTTGAGCACGTTGATGCCGCTGAATTCGGGATCGTGGCGCCAATCGAGCTCGCCGTCGAAGCTCGCGAAGCCGCGCTGCAGCATCTGCACTTCGACGGACAAGCATGTCGCCGACGAAGCCTTCGCGGAGCAGGCGCTGGAGCGCGCGATCGATGCGATACGTGCCCGAGCTCGGCACGAGCTGGCAGACGAGCTCCGGCTTGCGTGCCGACGCGGCCAGCATGTCGCGCGCTTGCGCGGTGTCGTTGGCCATGCGCGCCTGACAGAGCACGTGCAAGCCCGCGTCGAGCGCGGCCAACGTTATCGTCGCGATGCATGTACGGCCACGTGCCGATCAGCACGGCGTCGAGGCCGCCGGCTGCGAGCAGCTCTTCCCAATTCGCATAGGCGCGCGCAATGCCGAGCTCGTCGGCGGCGCGCCGGCTCGACTCGAGCGACCGGTTCGCGACGGCGACGAGCTCGACGCCCGGCTGCCGCTTCAAGCCCGGAACGTGCACCGAGCTCACGATGCCGCCCGCGCCGACGATGCCGACGCGGATCGGCTCTTGCACGGCCGAGGCTCCCCGCTCTTGCGCGAGCAGTGCCGCCGGCGCCAAGGCGGCGGCGACGGGCATCGCTGCGGACGACAGGAACTCGCGGCGCTTCAACTTGAAGCCCTGCGCCCGGTCGGGCTCGTTGCTCATCGCTGTTCCCCTCTGACGAATGCCGTGTCGGCCGCGAACACGATACCTGCGAGCCTGGTCTATGTCGCGGGCCGGCGGAAAAGCAGTACGATTGAAGCGCAAAGGGAGGAGTCGCCAATGAACGAGCGTCGTTCCGTTGCCGTGGTCGCAGCCGCCGCGGTGCTCGTCGTCGCGCTTGCGCACGGCCAGGCGCCCGCGCCAGCCGACTCCGCAGCAACAAAATGGACGCCGCGGCTGACGGCCGACGGTCAGCCCGATCTGCAGGGCACGTGGGTCAACTTCGATAGCACGCCGTTCGAGGCGGACCAGCGACGCCGCATCGCTCTTCGGCAATCCCGTGAACCCGCCCGCGCATTGGGCCGACCACGACAGCCCGATGAGCCCGACGCGCCGCTCGATGGTCGTCGATCCGCCGGATGGCCGCGTGCCCGTCATGAGATGGGCCGAGGAGAGGCGCGACTACGATCTCGCGCATCTCGAGGATCACTACGTGCACGAGACGCCGTGGGTGCGCTGCATCACGCGCGGAGTGCCCGGCGGCATGTTCCCGGCCGGCTACAACAACGGCTACGAGATCGTCCAGATTCCCGGGCTACGTGATCATCGCCTACGAAATGATCCACGACACGCGCATCATTCCGCTCGACGGCCGGCCGCACGTCGGCGCGAACATTCGCCTGTGGAACGGCGACGCGCGCGGCCGCTGGGAAGGCAACACGCTCGTCGTCGAGACGACCAACTTCAACGACAGAGGTGTGCTCGGGACGAGCGCCGCGACGGGGCGCATTCGCGGTATCCCGCACAGCGAGGAGATGCTCGTCGTCGAGCGTTTCACGCGCATCAGCGAGGACGTCATCAACTACTCGGCGACGGTCACGGATCCGAAGGTGTACACGGCGCCGTGGACGGTGGCGCTGCCGCTGAATCGCGACCCGAGCTATCTGATGTTCGAGTACGCCTGCCACGAGGGCAATCTCGCGTTGCCGAACGCGCTCAGCGCCGGCCGCGCGCGTGAGCGCGCCGCGAAGAGCGCGCAGTAGCACTAGGAAAGCCAGCCGCGGGGGGGTCGACGATGAAGCCTGTCCATGTCGTCAGCGTGATGTTGCTCGCCGTGTGCCCGCTCGCCCAAGCGCAACGCCCGCCCCTCGGAGCTTTCGCCGCGCTGCCGGCGCTCCAGTCGCCGAGCATTTCACCGGATGGCAAGCGGCTCGCGTTCATCGCGCAAGCGGACGCCGGCAGCTTCGTGTTGGTATCCGACCTCGAGACGATGGCCGTGGGCGCGGCCGTCGATGTCTCGGTCATGAAGCCCCGCGACGTCGTTTGGGCAAACGACGACACGCTATTGTTCCTCGCGAGCGAAACGATCGACTTCGGACCTCGGCGGGCCGAGTCCTTCGCGCCGTACGGCATAGACCTTTCCGGCGAGATCAACATGCGCCAGCTGCTGCTCGACAAGGCGCGCACACAGACCCAGGGCGGCGGCGCCGCGACGATCGGCGGCTACGTGTTCGTGCACGGCGCGCAGGTCGTCGGCTACCAGCGCTCCACGGGTCTCGTGCTGATGCCGCGCTACGATCCCGAGGCGAATCGCGTCCTGTTCGCCGTCAACGCGAAGAACGATGACCGCCGAGAGATCGACGACGGCACGCGGTACACACGCGACTGGGTCGTCGACGAGACCGGTGCGCCGAAGTTCCGCCTCGAGTACGTGCAGGAACGCGACTTGCTCACGATTCTGCGCCGCGCGGAAGTCGCCTGGGAGGTGGTTGCGACCCAAACCGTGGCAATTCCGGAGCTATCGCTCGTGGGCCTGGACGGCGACGGCCGCCTGATCGTCATGCAGCGAGCAAGCGAGGGCGGCCGCTTTGGCTTGTACGTGATCTCGGCCGAGAACGGCGCGATCGAAAGCCCGCTGTACACGCACGCCACCCTCGACGTCACGTCGGCGCGCACCGATCCCTATACGAATCTCGTCGTCGGTGCGGTGATAGGGCCGGACGAGCTGGTCTGGTTCGACGCGGAGCTGCGCGCACGCCAGTCCGAGCTAGACGACGCATTTCGCGGCGAGTCGCCGCGGATCGTCTCTTGGTCGCAGGACCGTTCGCGTTGGATCGTGAGCACCGAGCGGCCCGATCGCGCGCCGGCGTACTATTTGTTCGACTCGAAGGCGGCGACCGCGAAGCAGATCGCGAGCACGAACACGGTTCTCGATCGCGTCAAGCTCGCGCAACGAGTCGCCTACAGCTATCGCGCGCGCGACGGCGTAGAGATACCCGCGTACTTGACGCGGCCGCTCGATGCGACAGGACCGACGCCGTTGGTTCTGCTGCCGCACGGTGGCCCGGCTGCGCGCGACTTGAGCGGCTACGACTGGCTCGCGCACGCGTTGGCCTCGCGCGGGTACGCCGTGCTGCAGCCGAACTTCCGCGGATCTGGCGGTTTCGGCAAAGAGTGGGAGGAGGCGGGTCACGGGGAGTGGGGCGTCGGCGTCATGCAGCACGATCTGACCGACGGCGTCGCCGCGGTCGTCGCCGCCGGCATCGCGGACCCCGAGCGCATCTGCATCGTCGGCGCGAGCTACGGCGGGTATGCCGCGCTAGCCGGCGCTGCGTTCACGCCGGAGCTCTATCGTTGTGCCGCAGCGATCGCGGGCGTCGCCGACCTGCGCGACATGCTCGGCTTCCAGCGCGGTAGGGCCGGCGACCTTAGCGCGACGGTGGCGTACTGGCGGCTGGCGATGGGCGTCGAGGACGCGGAGTCGCCCACCGACCACCTGAACGCGGCATCGCCGGCGCAGCACGCCGAGCGCGTGCAAGCGCCGGTGTTGCTGATTCATGGCCGCGACGATACCGTCGTACCAATCGTGCAAAGTCGCACGATGGAGCGTGCGCTCACGGGCGCCGGCAAGAGCGTGCAGCTCGTCGAGCTCGAAGGCGAGGATCACTGGCTATCGGGTGCGAAAACGCGCCTCGAGACGCTGAAAGCGCTCGAAGCCTTCCTCGCCGAGAATCTCGCTAACTAGCGCGACGTCACGACGACAGGAGCAGTGAGCCCGTCGGGGATTGCTTCGCGGCCAACGCGCGGATGTAGGCGCTGAACTCGGCGTCCTCGCCCTCGAGCAGCACTGGCAGCAGCGCGCGGAAGTCTTCGCGCCTGCACCACTCGCGCATGTAGTCCTCCCACGACAGCCAGCGGCGCTGCTGCCGCGAGCTCATCTTGTCGTCATACAAGAGCAGGTACGCGCGCTCGAACAACGAGATCAGCATGTTGAAGATGATCAGCATCCGCTCGCGCTGTTCGTCGGAGAGCGCCGGCGTCTGCGTTCGGCGTGAACAAGCGCAGGTCCGGGTGCTCAAGCGCGATCTTCAGGAAATCCTGGTAGTTGTCCGAGAGCAGCTGGTAGACCTCCTCGTCCTCGTTGTCGCGCTCCTTCTTCTGCTCGTAGAGGAAGACGACGATCGCGAGCGGCAAGCCGATCGTCGTCACGATGTAGCTCAACAATTCCCACGTGTCGATGTCCATGGCCGCTTCCCAAGAAAGAAAGGGCGCGCTCGTCGCCGAGCGCGCCCCCCAAGTTTCCCACTACGCGTCAGAAGTTGTAGCGCAGCGATACGCCCACCTCACGCGGCGGAGCGGGGTTGCCCTGCTCGCGGCCCGAGTTCGCGAGCAGCGACAGCTTGCCGTAGAAGTAGTACTCGTCGGTCAGGTTCAACCGCATAAGCCGAGACGGACCAGCGCGTCGTCCGGGCGCCGTCCAAGTGACGCGCGCGTTCAGCACGCCATAGGCGGGCTGACGGCCGTCCTGCTCGTTGACGATGCCCGCCACGGGATTCGTCGCGAACCAGATGTCGTCCTGCCACGTGTAGTCGAAGCGCGGCACGAGGCGTCGCGCCGTGGCTGCCGACGTGGAACTCGTATTGCATGCCCAATCCTAAGTTCCACTCCGGCGTGCGCGGCGAGTACATGCACGTCGCCGCGGATCGACGGGTCGCCCGACGTGTCCGGCACGGTGATGAACAAGCCGACCGACGTGCCGAGGTCCGTGACCTTGTAGTTCTGGTAGCCGAGCGAGAAGTCGATACGGAAGCTCTCGACGGGCTCGGCCAGGATCTCGCCCTCGACGCCCCAGTTGCGCGACTCGCCGGTGTTGACGGTCTGGAACCACGCGATCGACGGGATCGGGCGGCGAGCACGGCGCGCAGGTCTGGCGTCGCCTGCTGCTTGTCCGTGTTCTTCATGTAGTAGACGTCGCCGTTGAAGCGCAGCCGCCCGTCGAGCCAGTCGCTCTTCACGCCGATCTCGAAGCTGTCGATGTACTCGGGATTGAACGCTGCGACCTGCAGCGCGTTGGCCGGCCGCGGGCTGAAGCCGCCGCCGCGGAACCCCGTCGACAGCTGCCGTATGCCCATGATCGTCGTCGGTGAACTGATAGTCGAAGCTGATCTTCGGCGACCACTCCTCCGACTCCGCGACGACGATGCCGTGTCGGGATCAGCACGTACTGAGGCAGTCCGACGCCCGGGGGCGCCGTATTGCCCGTCACGCGCTAGATGTCGCGACCTTTTCGTCGTCCGTGTAGCGCACGCCGCCGGACATGCTCGAGCTTCTCCGTGATCGTCCCAGTTGAAGTGCGCGAACACGGCATAGTTCGTCAGATCCTGCTCGTCCTTGTGGTCGGAGAAGCGTCGACGTGTAGCGTGAACGTGTTGACGTAGCCCTGGTTCGAGTCGAACGCGTCGTAGTAGAACAAGCCCGTCGTCCACGTCGACGCCGTCGTTCGGCTCCCGACGAGGCCGCTCAACTGGAACTCCTGCGTGAACTGCTCGTGCTTCGACGTATCCCACGTGAAGAGCTGCGGTAGCGGCGTGCCGTCCGAGTCGCGGCCGAACGAGTTGTCGAAGTCGCGGTACGACGTCGTCGACTTGAAGTGCAGCGTCGTCGGTCATGTCCCAATCGACGGTCGCTTGCAGCCCCGTGTGCGTGAGCTCGTTGACGTTCGGCGTCGTGCGCCGCGTCAGCGGGTCGTGGCCGAAGCGGTGATAGCTCGTGTACCCGTCGTTCGTTTGGAAACGGCCGTCGAACTGGCCGCCGGGACCGAACACCGGGACGCGCCACGTTGTTGTTCCAGTTGTTGATGCCTGTTCGCGACGCGCGCCGGCACGCCGTTCGGTCGTGCGCAGTTGGACCGTGTACTTGTCGGCCGGGCCCTGCTGGTCGATGTGCGTGATGTCGGCGACGACGTTGATCTCGACGGTATCGGAGGGCAGGAACCGCAGCGCGACGCGGCCCGACTGCACGTTCTCGCTGCCGAGGTGGTCGACGACGCAGCCGCGGTCGTCGGTCGGTGCCGATGACGCTGCCGAGCGCGACGCCGCCGATCGCGGGGTGCGTCGCGACTGCGGTACGAGATCCAGCGCGGGTCGTTGAGCGGCGTTCCCGGCGGAGGCGCCACGCGAACGAAGTGCCGGCGGCGACTGCCGGGGCCGCCGAGAGCCGAGCGTGCCCGGCGCCGTTCACGCACTCGTAGTCGAGGATGTCGAAGTAACCGTCCTGCGATTTCGACGACGCCGACACGCGCGCGAACACCGTGTCCTCGGCGAGCGCGAAGTCGTACGAGCCGCGGAGGTTCAAGCGGTCGCGCGAGCCGGCGCCGACGTCGAGGAAGCCCGTGCCGTCGCCTTCCGGCTTGCGCGAGATGATGCGCACGGCGCCGCCGAGCGTGTTCTTGCCGAACAGCGTGCCTTGCGGGCCGCGCAGCACCTCGACGCGCTCGACGTCGAGCAAGTCCAGGACGGCGCCCTGCGGGCGGCCGTGGTAGACGTCGTCGATGTAGATCGGCACGCCGGGCTCGAACGACAGCGAGTTGTCGCCCAAGCCGATGCCGCGGATGAACGCCGCGGCCGTCGAGCCCCAGCCGGCGCCGAGCGGCGCGATGACCGCGTTCGGCACGAACGCGTCGAGATCGAGCGTGCTCGTCGCGCCGCGCGCTTCGAGCAACGTCGCCCGTGAATGCCGTGATCGCGAGCGGCGTCTGCTGCAGGTTCTCCTCGCGGAATCGTGCCGTGACGACGATTTCCTCGAGAGCTTCTTGCGCCATGCGCGCTCGCCGGCAGCGCAGAGTGCCGAGCAGCGATCGCGATCGCGAGCAGCAGCGATGTGTCGTGCCGTGCGCGTGCGGCGCGCAGCGCGCTGTCGTTCGTGAGTTGTCATGTCCCCCTGATCCCCCGGAGTAGTGATTGAATGCAGGTGGCGAGACTACCAGCAAATTGCCGCGCCGCGGAAATGTCAGCCCGCATAGCGGCTTACGCGCGACGCGCGCGCCACGGGCGAGCCTGCTTCGCCGGTTTCGCGGAGTATGATGTCGCGCGGCCGACGCCGCGTCGCGCATTCCACCTCTGGGGAGCTTCATGGCCTACGACTTGCTCGGCAAGAATTTCACGCCGCCCGACATCCACGCGAAGGTGACCGGCAAGGCCAAGTACTCGGAAGACTTCCGCGTCGACGGCATGGTGTTCCTGCAAGCTGCTGACGAGCCCGATGCCGCACGCGCGCGTCACGAGCATCGACGCGAGCGCGGCGCTCGCGATGCCCGGCGTGCACGGCGTGCTGACGGCCGACGACGTCGCCGAACGTTCCCGAGCCGCAAGAGACGATCCTGACGAACGAGCCGCTGTTCGTCGGTCATCCGATTCTCGCCGTCGCGGCCGACACCGAAGAGCTCGCGAGCGACGCGCTCGAGCAGATCAAGGTGACGTACGAGGAGCTGCCGTTCACCGTCGATCCGCTGCAGAGCTTGTTCCCCGGCGGACCGAACGCGCGCACGAACGGCAACGTCGCGAACGCCGGCATCGATCTGCAAGAACGTCAAATGGACGGCGCAGGATTTCGCGGCCGTCGCCGAAGGGCAACTGCCGATGGGCGCGCCGATCACGCGAATGGTCGTTCGGCGACGTCGACGCCGGCTTCGCGGCGGCCAAGCTCGTGCTCGACGAGACGTTCGTGACGGCAGGCCTCGGGCATCACTCGATGGAGCCGCGCAGCGCGCTCGCGTATTGGCAGAACGGCAAGTGCTTTCTGTACGGCTCGACGCAGAGCCAGAGCTTCCCGGTACCCGGACATCGCGCGCCTCTGTCGGCGTCGAGCCCGCGGATCTCGTTTACGTCTCCGAGTTCTGCGGCGGCGGCTTCGGCTCGAAGGGCGGCGCCTATCCGCTGATGGCGCATACCCGCGCTCATGGCGAAGAAGATCGGCCGGCCCGTGATGATGCGCGTCTCGCGGCACGAGGAGTACTTCATGGGCTCGGCGCGCGCCGGCTTCCAAGGCCGCGTCGAAGATGGGCTTCGCCGCCGACGGCCGTGTCACGGCCGTAGACCTTTATATAGTGCAGGAGAACGGCCCGAACACGCGGGTTCAACGACTTGGATCTCGGCCGCCGAGGCCGTCACGATCGTCTACCAGCCGCCGGCCATGCGGTTCCGCGGCGTGCCCGTGCTCACGAACACGCCGCCGCGCGGCCCGCAGCGCGGGCCGGGCCAGAACCAGATCGCGTGGCCGTCGAGCCGCTGATCGACAAGGCGGCCAAGCAGCTCGGGCTCGATCGCGTCGCGATTCGGCGCATCAACGCGCCCGACAACGCCGCGAAGGTCGGCTCGATGCAAGGCGGCGTGACGAGCGCCTATTTGAAGGATGCGCTCGATCGCGGCGCGCCAGCAGTTCAACTGGGCCGAGCGGCAAGCGCGCAGCGGCCAGCGCAACGGCTCGAAGGTCCGCGGTGTCGGCGTCGGCACGGCGTATCACTCGGCCGGCGGCAACGGCTTCGACGGCCTCGTGCGCATCACGCCGGACGGCAAGATCCACATTCACACGGGCGTCGGCAATCTCGGCACGTACTCGCACACGGTGACGTCGCGCGTCGCGGCCGAGGTGCTCAAGGCCAACTGGGACAACTGCATCGTCGTGCGCGGCGACAGCCGCAACCACCTGCCGTGGAATCTTGGCCAGTTCGGCAGCAACACGTCGTTCACGATGACGCGCACGAACTACGTCGCCGCGATGGACGCCGTCGCGAAGCTCAAGGAGATCGCGGCGCTGGACTTGGGCGGTGCGCCGGCCGACTACGACATCGGCGGCGAGCGCGTGTTCTCGAAGAGCGACAACGACGAAGGGCCTCACGTACGCGCAAGCCGCGCAGCGCGCGATCGAGCTCGGCGGCAAGTTCGACGGCCACGAGGTGGCGAACGACCTGAACGTCATGACGAAGGCATCCGCGGCCGGCGTCGCCGGCACGGGTCTCGTCGGCGTCGCGAAGGACAACCTGCCGCGGACGGGCACGGTGCCGGCGCTCGCGGCCGGCTTCATCGAGATCGAGCTCGACGTCGAGACGGGCAAGTTCGAGATCCTGGACTACGTCGGCGTGGCCGATTGCGGCACGGTGCTGCACCCGCAGGGCCTGTCGCATCAGATCAAGAGCGGCGCCGTCATGGGCTTCGGCCTCGCGGCCCGCGAACGCCACATCTACGACCCGCAGAACGGCTTGCCCGGCAACATCGGGCTGCTGCAGGCGAAGCCGGTGTCGTACCTCGACGTGCCCGCGACGATGCAGACGGCCTGGGTCGACATCGCCGACCGCAGAATCCCGGTCGGCGCGAAGGGCATCGGCGAGCCGGTGCAGGGCTGCGCCGCGGCGGCGCTGCTTTGCGCGATCTCCGACGCGCTCGGCGGCCACTACTTCAACCGGACGCCGGTGATGCCGGACATGATCGTCAACGCGGCGGCCAAGCGCGAGCAGTCGCACAAACCCTTGCAGGTCAACACGGCATGAGCGGCGAGCAACGGCGCCTGCCGGCCTGTTGAGCGAGGCCGGCTTTTCACCTAGCATCCACTCGATTTCCTTACGTCTAGGCGCTTCGGAGGGGAGACTTCCTCATGGCTGACAACACCAACGGCCGGGGCTATCCGGAACCGCGTTTCGATTCGTTCGTCTCCAAAGCCACGTCGAGACGCCAGTTCATTAAAGGTGTCATCTTCTCGGGCGCCGCCGTGTCGGGCGCCGGCTATCTACTCTCGATCGGCGGCTGCTCGGGAGAGCAAGGGCTCCGCCGGCGGCGTCGAGCGCTTGCTGACGCTGAACGTCAACGGCCAGATGCGCCCCGTCGACGTGCTGCCGAACGAGACGCTCGCGATGACGCTGCGCTACAAGCTCGGCGCTGACCGGCACGAAGCTCGGCTGCGATCGCGGCGAATGCGGCGCCTGCACCGTGCTCGTCGACGGCGTGACGAACTACTCGTGCTCGACGCTGACGCACGCCGTGCGCGGCCGCGCGATCACGACGATCGAAGGCCTCGAAGGGCCGAACGGCGAGCTGCACAAGGTTCAGCAAGCGATGATCGACGAGCTCGGCCCGCAGTGCGGCTTCTGCACGCCGGGGCAGATCATGTCGGCCGTCGCGTTGCTCAACGAGAATCCGACGCCGACGCGCGACGAGGTGCGGCACGCGCTTGTCGGGCAACCTCTGTCGCTGCGGTGCCTACGACCACTACTTGAACGCGGTGATGCGCGCGGCCGACCGGCGAGCGCGTGAGCCAGGCCTGACGAAGCGCGTAACGACTAACTGAAGGAGCTTTGGCAATGTCCAGAGACATGATGAGCGCGTTCGAGCTCTACCAGCCGGACACGGTCGAAGGGGCGGTGGAGCTTCTTGGGCCGGTTCGGCGCAGAGGGTTGGGCGCTGGCCGGCGGCAACGACAGCTTCGACTGGTTCAAGGACCGCGTGAAGCGGCCGAAGTACGTCGTGGACCTGGGCGGCATCGCGGCGCTGAAAGGCATCCGCGAGACGCCGGACGGCGGCGTCGAGATCGGCGCGCTGACGACGCTGACGGAGATCGAGCGCAGCTCGGTCATTCAAGAGCCGGTACAAGCTGCTCGCCGACGCGGCGCGCCGCGTCGCGAGCCCGCAGATCCGAAACTCCGGCACGATCGGCGGCAACGTCTCCCAGGACGCGCGCTGCTGGTACTACCGCTACGGCGTCGACTGCTATCGCGCCGGCGGCAACACGTGCTACGCCGATACGCCCGAAGGCCAGAATCGCGAGCACTGCCTGTGGGGCGCGGACCGCTGCGTCGCCGTGAGCCCGTCGGACACGGCGCCGGCGCTCGTCGCGCTCGACGCGACGATGGTCGTCGTCGGGCCCGGCGGGCAACGCGAGGTCAAGGCCGAGGAGTTCTTCATCGGGCCGAACATCGACATCGAGCGCATGACGGTGCTCGAGGACGGCGACGTGCTGACGGCGATTCGCCTGCCGGCCGAGTGGAGCGGGGCGCGGTTCTACTTCGAGAAGGTCGCAGACCGCAACACGTGGGACTTCCCGCTCGTGAACATTGCGGCGGCGATGAAGGTCAGCGGCGCGGCGGGTGCCGAGACCGTCGACCAGATTCGGATCGTGGCCGGTGCGGTGCAGTGCGTGCCGCGGCGGCTCACGGTCGTCGAGGAAATCGTGCGCGGCCAGGCGAAGACGGCCGAGACGGCGTCGCTCGCGGGGCAGAGCGCCGTGCGCGGCGCGACGCCGCTGAACTTCAACCACTTCAAGATCCCGCTGCTGCAGAACCTCGTCACGCGCGCCATTCGAGATGCATAAGGGCGACGCGTAACGCCGCACAGCGCGCCCGACCTTCGAGTAGCGAGCCGAGTGGAGCTGTTTCGAGTCAGCCGCGACATCTACGGCCGCGAAGTGCTGCAGGGCATGTCGTGGGATCTCTCTGTGGGTGTTCGTCGGTCTCGGCTGCGTGCTGATCGTGGGCCACGCCGCTGTACCGGTTGATCCTCGCACCGAAGCAAAGATAGTCACGCCGTGACGACGCCTTCACGCGCCAATACTCGGCGGCTCGGCGACTGCCGACCGCGTCGCTCCGGCACGCGCTGCCGGACCGCCTGTTCCACTGGATCTCGGCCGCGTGCGTGCTGATCCTGCTCGGCACCGCTTTTCTGCCGATCGTCGGCGTGGAGTTCGGCTGGGTCACCATTCATTGGATCACGGGGCTCGTGCTCAGGGCCGCCGTGGTGTTCCACATCGTCCGCGTGCTCGTGCGCGGCACGTGGGGCGCGATGTGGCTCGGCGCGCGCCGATCTCGCCGACGCGCTCGACGTCGTCGGCGCGACGCTGCGCCGCGCGACACCTACGCGCCGCACCCGGCAAGTATTCCGTGCGCCCAGAAGCTCATCCATCACGCGTTCGACGCTCGTGGTGCTGACGACGCTCGTGACGGGCTGGCACTCATGCTGCTGCGCATCGACACGCCGTGGTGGCAACGCAATCCTTATCTGCTTGCCCGATGCGACGTGGGGTATCGTGTACGTGCTGCACGGGCTCGCGGCGCTGCATGCTCGATCACGATGGTGATGATGCACGTCTACTTCGCGTTGCGGCCCGAGAAACTGAAATTCACGCGCGCGATGATCCGCGGTTGGATCACGCGCCGCAGAGTTCGACGAGCACCACGATCCGAAACGCTGGCAGGTGGACCGATGACGACGAGCGACGATCTCAAGCAACGCATCGAGGCCATCGAGACGGGCTACGAGTTCATGCTCGCGTACGCGGCGCAGGGCCGGCGAGACGCGACAAGGGCGCGGCCGCGGGGCGCAACGTTCGCGAGTACCTCGACAAGATGGTCGCCGCGCTCGACGGGCTTGAGCGCCGTCATCGGCGCCTGCGCGAACGGCGCTCGATCGCGAGCTGCCGAAGATGGGCGCCGCATTCTTCGCGGCCGTCGACGCCGACGCGCGCGTCGCGCTCGCGGCCCTTCGGCTCGTGCTCGCGCGCGAGGACATCAGCTCGCAGCTCATCGACAACTTGAACGCATCGATCCACTTGCGCGCGCTGCTCACGGATCTGTTCGTCGTCGACGAGGTGCTGAAGCCCAACAAAGCGCACGCCTGACGCCCCGGCGAACGGGGCAGTCTTGCGGCTGCGCGCGCGATTTGGCTATGCTGGCTCAAGGGTTTGCGGCGCAAATCATTCAAAGGTCGTTCCAATGAAAAAGCTGTTCGCCACGTTGCTGGGTGCTTCTCTCGTTTCGATGCTCGCTGCGTGCGGCATGGGGCGGCGGCGCGGCGCCCGTCGACGACTCGCCGGCAGGACGGCGGTCGAGTATCGGCAGTCCGTGATGCACACCCTCGCGTACAAGGTCGCTGCGGTGCGCGCGCATGGCACGGGGGGAGATCCCCGTCGACGAGGCCAAGTTCCGCAAAGACACGGCGACGTCGCCGCGCTGGCCGGGATGCTTCCCGAAGGATTCATACCCGAACAGTTCCGCCGCGGCCAGCACTGCAATGCCGGAGGTTTGGACCAACATGGCCGATTTCCAGCAGAAGGCCGCCGATCTGCAGAACGCCGCGGACGCGCTGGCGGCTGCCGCGGCGTCGCAAGGCTTCGAGACCGCGAAAGGCATGGTGCAGGCTGTCGGCTCGAGCTGCGGCGGTTGCCATCGCCCGTATCGGCGTCGCGCGGAAGAATAACGTCGGAACGCGTTGCGTTGAACGGCGGCCGACGGCCGCCGTTCGCGTTTCTACGAGGTCGATTACTGCAACGTGCCCTTGCGCTGAAATCCGGCGCGGTCGCCAGAGCGCACCTTGAGCTGCATCTTCTCGGTGTTGCGGAGCACGTTGAGCGGCACGTCGACGCCGGCGCTCCCAAGGCTCCAGACGCGCCGGAACATGTTGGCGAGACCGACGACGGGCTCGTCGTCGATGCCGACGATGACGTCGCCGGGGCGGAGGCCCGCCTTGTCGGCCGGGCAGTTGCGATAGACGCCGACGACCGTGAGGTCGTGCTGGTCGTCATGCACGAGCATGCCGAGCCACGGGCGCGGCGGTGTCAGGCGGCGGCCGTGCAGGCAGATCTCGTCGACGATCGGCGCGAGCAGCTCGATCGGCACGAACATGTTGACCGTGCTCGTGCCGCGAGCGCGTCTCGAAGCCCTGAATGACGAGCGAGCCCAAGCCGCAGAGCCTGCCGTCGCGGTCGACGAGCGCCGCGCCCGACCAGCTGTCGTGCGGCGGCGTCGTGAACACCGCTTGATCGAGCACGTACTCCCACCGGCCCGCGAATTCCTGCTTCGCCACGACGCGCGCCTCGATGCTCTGCTCCTTGCCGCCGCTGCTCACGACGGTGACGGCGTCGCCGACCGCGAGCGAATCGGCGCGGCCGATCTGCATCGACGGGCCGTGCAACGGCAGCGACGGTTTGACGAGCGCGAGCCCGCTGTCGAAGTCGTAGCCGATGACGAAGCCCGGCACCACGGTGTCGCGCGTGCCGATCCAGAGGTTCTCGGCCTCGTGCACGACGTAGCCGATCGTCGCGATCAAGCCGTCGTCGCGAATCCGCACGCCGTGACCGACGCGCTCGGTGCCGAGCAGGCCGGCGCTCATCGCGTCCTCGGGCACGTGCGCCGTGATCGACACGACCGCATCGACTCACGTTCCGGCGACGCTGGGTGCTCATGCCGTCAATGGTAGCGTCGCGCCTGCGCGCGGCGCGAGCCGCGGCTAACCCCCTTAAACCTTTAGAAAAAATGACGACTAAACGGGCGTGCGGGCGATCGGGCTGCCAAAACCCGTGTGGCATACTTTTCCGGCCGCGCTCGCGCGCTGCTCTCA
Organism: uncultured Gammaproteobacteria bacterium; assembly: GCA_963714705.1. Lineage (GTDB taxonomy): Bacteria > Pseudomonadota > Gammaproteobacteria > Steroidobacterales > Rariloculaceae > FEN-1219. Next base: position 308,009 of record CAVQPJ010000005.1, on the reverse strand, counting down.
CCTGATGCTCGGCACGGAAGCAGAGCTCACGACCCTACGCGAACTCGGACAGACGTTCATGAAAAACGCTTTGCTGATCGTGCTCGCCTTTGCTTTGGGTGGCGGCGCCATGTGGTACTTCACGAAGGATCGGCGCCGGTCCCGGCGGCACCGTCCGCGGCAGCGGCTGCCGGGTGGTCGCCCGCCGGCGGGTGGCTTCGGTGCCGGCGGCGGACGGCCGCAAGCGCAACCGCCGCTCGTGACCGTCGGCCATGCGCGCCGCGATTCGATCTACGACGTCGTCGAAGCGCTCGGCACGGCGCAGGCCAACGAATCGGTCACGCTGACGGCGAAGGTCACGGACACCGTGCGGCGCGTGAACTTCGAGGACGGCGACTACGTCGAGGCGGGCGCCGTGCTGATCGAGCTCACGAATCAAGAAGAGGAAGCTCTGCTCGCCGAGGCGCGCGCGAATCTCGACGATGCCGAGAGTCAGCTGCGCCGGCTCGCAGGACTTGAGCGCCGCGGCCTGACCTCGGCTTCCGAGCTCGACGTCGCGCGCTCGCGCGCCGGCGGCGATGCAGGCGCGTCTCGAATAGCATCGTCGCGCGGCTGCGCGATCGGCTGATCCTGGCGCCGTTCAGCGGCGTGCTCGGTTTCCGGCAGGTCAGCCCCGGCACGATGTTGAGCCCGAACACGCACGATCACGTCGATCGACGACATCTCCGATCATCAAGCTCGACTTCACGGTGCCCGAGACGTTCGTCGGCGCGATGACGCCGGGCGCCAGGATCGTCGCGAAGAGCGTGAGCTTCCCGGACCGCGAGTTCGAAGGCATCGTGCGCACCGTCGGCTCGCGCGTCGATCCCGTGACGCGAGCGATCACGGTGCGCGCGCACATCGACAACGAGGACCGTGCGCTGCGGCCCGGGCATGCTGCTGACGGTCGAAGTCGTGACGGCGGAGCGCGACGGCGCTCGTCGTGCCCGAGGGCTCGGTGTTCCAAGTGCAGAACCGCGCCTACGTCTACCGCGTCGACGGCGACACGGTGCACCAGCAGCAGATCGACGTCGGCGGCCGCCGCTTCGGCGTCGTCGAGGTGCTCGGCGGCCTCGCAGGACGGCGACCTCATCGTCATCGAGGGCATCATCAAGCTGCGCGAAGGCGCCCGCGTGCGCTACGACGCCGCCGAAGCCGCCGTCAGCGAGAGCTCGCAAGGCTCCGCTCCGTCGAGCGTCGCCGACGCGCGCAGCTCCGAGGGCTAGGCGATGTGGCTGTCCGACACTTCGGTCAAGCGCCCGGTCTTCGCGACCGTGCTCAGCATGTTGCTCGTCGCGATCGGCGCGCTGTCGTTCCGCGATCTCACGGTCCGCGAGAATCCAGACACCGTTGTCGCCGACCGTGCAGGTGCAAGTCGGCTATCCCGGCGCCAACGCCGAGGTCATCGAGACGCGCATCACGCAAGTCCTCGAGGCCGAGCTGTCGGGCATCGAGGGCGTCAAGAACATCCGTTCGCAGAGTCGTGACGGCCAGGCATCGTTGACCGTCGAGTTCTATCTCGACCGCAATCTCGACGAGGCTGCCAACGACGTTCGCGACCGCGTGTCGCGCGTGAGCCGCCGCCTCCCCGACGACGCCGATCAGGTCAGCGTGCAGAAGGCCGACGCCGACTCGCAGCCGATCATGTGGCTCACGCTCGCTTCCAGCGACGGGATGAGCCTCATGGATCTCACGGACTACATGGAGCGGTACCTGCTCGACCGCTTCGCGACGATTCCCGGCGTGTCGCAGATCAACATCTTCGGCTCGGGCGGGCCGTCGATGCGCGTGTGGATCGACCGCCAGGCGCTCACGGCGCGCAACCTCACCGTCACCGACATCGAAACGGCGCTGCACGCGCGAGAACGTCGAGCTGCCCGCGGGCCGGCTCGAGTCGCGGGACCTCGACTTCCAGGTGCGCATCGCGCGCAACTTTCAAACGGCCGACAACTTTCGCAACCTCGTCATCGCGCAAGGCGCCGACGGTCACTTGATCCGCTTGGCCGAGGTCGCGAACGTCGAGATCGCGTCGCGCGAGACGAATCGGATCTTCCGCACCAACGGCGCGTTGACGACGGGCTTCGGCATCATCAAGGCCTCGACGGCCAATACCGTCGAGGTGCTCGACGCGGTCAAAGCCGAGGTCGACGAAGTCAACGCCGAGCTTGCCCGAGGGCATGGAGCTCATCACGAGCGGCGACGAGTCGCTGTACATTCGCGCCGCGATCGACGAGATCTACTGGACGATCGGCATCACGACCGTGCTCGTCGGCTTCGTGATCTTCGTGTTCTTGGGCTCGTTGCGCGCGACGCTGATTCCGCTCGTCACGATTCCGATTTGCTTGATCGCGACGTTCTCCGTGCTCGCCGCTGTTCGGGTACTCGATCAATCTCGTGACGCTGCTCGCGCTCGCGCTCTCGATCGGCCTCGTCGTCGACGACGCGATCGTCGTGCTCGAGAACGCACATCGGCGCATCGAGGAGGGCGAGGCGCCGCTGCTCGCGGCCTTCAACGGCACGCGCCAGGTGGCGTTCGCCGTCATCGCGACGACCGTCGTGCTCGTATCCGTGTTCGCGCCCGTGGCGTTCTTGCGCGACAGCATCGGCCGCGTGTTCGCGGAGCTCGCCGTGACGATCGCGGCCGCCGTGATCTTCTCGGCCGTGCTCGCGCTGTCGCTGTCGCCGATGATGTGCTCGAAGCTGCTGCGCTCGAGCGTCAAGGAGAGCCGCTCACGCACACGCTCGACAAGGCGTTCGTGGCGTTGTCGAACCGCTATCAGTCAGTGCTGCGCGCGACGCTGCGCGCGCCGTGGGTGTCGGTTGCGGCCTGCGTCGGCGATCGCGTTCGGCGCGTACGTGCTGCTGCAAGACATTCCGCAGGAGTATGCGCCCGTCGAGGATCGCGGCCAGTTCAACGGCCAGATCCAAGCGCCCGAAGGGCACGAGCTACGAGCGCCTGCGCGAGTCGGCCATGAAGGTCGAGGCCGCGCTGCAGCCGTACTTCGACGACGGCAGCATGCAGCGCGGCATCGTCAGCGTGCCGGGCTGGGGCAACAACGGCTCAGGGATAGTGAACGTCACGCTGAAGCCGTTCGGCGAGCGCAAGATCAGCACGCAGGAGATGCTGAACGATCTCAACAAGCAGTGGGAAGAGATCCCCGACGTGCGCGTCAACGCCTTCATGAGCAGCGGCAACCGTGGCGGTGGCGGTGGCGGTGGTGGCGGCGGCGGGAGCCCGGTGCAGCTCGTGCTCGGCGGCCCGAACTACGAGGAGCTCGCGCGCTGGCGCGACATCATCATCGCGCGCGCGTCCGAGAATCCGGGCCTCGTGCGGCTCGATTCGGATTTGCGCGAGACGCAGCCGCAAGTGCTCGTGCGAGTCGACCAAGACCGCGCCGCGAGCCTCGGCGTGACGGCGCGCAGCATCGGCTCGACGCTCCAGACCTTGATGAGCGAGCGCCAAGTAACGACGTACGTCGTCGACGGCGAAGAGTACGACGTCGTGCTGCAGGCCAAGCCCGAGCAGCGCGCCAGCTACTCCGATTTGAGCAATATCTTCGTGCGTGCGGATCGCAGCGGCGAGCTCATCCCGCTGTCGAATCTCATGTCTCTCGAGGACCTGGCGGGGCCGAGCCAGCTGCAGCGCCACAACCGCATGCGCGCCGTGACGCTGTCGGCCCAGCTCGCGCCGGGCTACACGCTCGGCGAGGCGCTGGACTACTTGGAGAACATCATCCGCACCGAGCTGCCCGAGCACGGCGCAGATCGACTATCGCGGCGAGTCGCTCGAGTACAAGGAAGCCTCGGGCGCGCTGTACTTCACGTTCGGCATCGCGCTGTTCGTCGTGTTCCTCGTGCTCGCGGCGCAGTTCGAAAGCTTCGTGCATCCGCTCGTGATCATGGTGACGGTGCCGCTCGCCGTCGCCGGCGGGTTGCTCGGCTTGTGGGTGTCGGGCAAGACGCTGAACATCTACAGCCAGATCGGCATCATCATGCTCGTCGGCATCGCGGCCAAGAACGGCGTGCTGATCGTCGAGTTCATCAATCAATTGCGCGACAAGGGCATGGAGTTCAAGGAAGCGATCGTCGAGGCGTCGCGCATTCGCCTGCGGCCCGTGATCATGACGGCGTTCGCGGCCGTCATGGGCTCCGTGCCGCTGATCCTGGCCGAGGGCCCGGGCTCGGCGAGCCGCGCGGCGCTCGGCGTCGTGATCTTCTCCGGCGTGACCTTCGCGACGTTCTTCACGCTGTTCATCGTGCCCGCCGTCTACAACCTCATGGCGCGCGGCACGAGCTCGCCGAACGCGATCGCGCATCGGCTCGACGACGATGCGCACGGAGCCGGAGCCGAGTCTCTAGCCGCTCCTTCCCCGACAGCTGGAAAATACGCCGCCAATCTGTAGGCTGCGTGACGTGCGTATCGCCTTCAGCAAGATCTCCGATGAACGGCACGCGGTGACGATTACCCGTGCCGACGGAACCTCTGAGAGCATCGAAGTCGAGACCCGCGAGTTTCTACGCCACGACCTCGCGCATTTCGCGATCGAATCGGAGCTGCCCATCCGCAAAGGTTATTGGGGTTGTGTTGCCTCCGGAGCGTCGCTCAGCGGGGAAGGGGTTGGCGGAGGCGACGCGCAGCTCGCCGAATCACTGGCTGGCCCACTCCAGACACTATTCCGAACGCATGCCGGGCCAGAGGCTTACACGGAGCTGCTGGGACGGTTTTCGCGAGCCGGCGGCAGTCAGGATCTTGCCGCGCGGGTGCACGAACGGGTTCGCCAGTTGCGAGGCCATTGGAAGGCGACGCCATACGGAAGCCAAATGGAGCTCGTTTGGCCGGAGTAGCCATGCTTACGAGATTTGGAAGCCGGCTCGCCCTGTTGCTCGTGATCGTCGCGACGATCGGCTGCGACCGCGTGACCAAGCACGTGGCAACGGAGACGCTCTCCGGCAGGCCGACTCAGTCGTACCTGGCGGATACGGTGAGGCTCGGATACACCGAGAACGCGGGAGCCTTCCTGAGCGTCGGGGCCAACTTGCCGCCGGCCGCTCGGACTGCGTTGTTCACGATTGGCACGGGCCTCGTCTTGCTCGCGCTCGCCATTGGGGTGTTCCGCTTCCGTCTCTCGCCGTGGCGAGGCGTGGGTCTCGCGCTGTTCGTGGCCGGCGGTATTTCGAACTGGATCGACCGCGCGACTAACGGCAGCGTGGTGGACTTCTTGAACATAGGTGTGGGTTGGCTTCGCACCGGGGTGTTCAACGTGGCGGATGTTGCGATCATGCTCGGGGCGGTGATCTTCGTGCTGGCCGAGCTACGCCGCAGTCCAGGTAATCCGGCCCCGACGCCACCGACATGAACCTCCGCATTCGTGAAGCAGACTTCGGCAATCGCCGCGACGCCGGCGCCATCGTCGCCGTGCTCGATTCCTATGCCGTGGATCCGATCGGCGGCGGCGAGGCGCTAGCGCCGGAGGTCCGAGAGCGCGTCGTTCCCGCACTGCGTGACCACCCGACGTCATTGGTGCTGCTCGCGTTCGTCGACGACGAGCCCGTGGGTGTCGCCGTGTGCTTTTTCGGCCTGTCCACATTTCGTGCGCGCCCGTTACTGAATATCCACGACTTGGCGGTCCTCCCGCAGCACCGAGGAAAAGGTGTCGGGCGCGCTTTGCTGCGCGCCGTAGAGGAGCACGCGCGACGAAGGGGCTGCTGTCGGCTGACGCTCGAGGTTCGCGACGACAACACGACTGGTCGGACCCTGTATCGACGCGTCGGATTCGAAGATTCCATGCCCGGCAGCTCCGTGCCCACGCGGTTCCTCGTGAAGCCGCTGGAAGTGACGTAACCGCGCCTCCTGCCGAGCCGCCTGCGCCTCTGCGGTGCGAGCCTGAGCTTCTGTGAATTCGCGCCGAGAAATCCGTCGAGATTTCGAGCACGATTCCGCCCGATTCCAGGAGCTTCCTCGTCCATGACTTCGAGCCCGCCGGTTCGGCGCTTCGTCCCTTTGTCTGCAGGCAGCGCCGTCGCGCTCGTCGCCAACGAATCCGCTCGCCTCGGCGCACCGAGCACCGACTGGATGTTCCAGACGCTGCTGGCGAATCTCGACGGCATGGTCTATCGCTGCCGTGACGACGCCGATTGGACGATGGAGTTCGTCAGCGAGGGCTGCACGCGGCTCACGGGCTACGCGCCCGAGGATCTGCTGCTGAACGGCCGCGTCTCGTACGAGGAGCTGACGCACCCCGACGACCGCGACCCCGTTCGCGAGATGATTCATGCCGCCGTCGAGCAGAGGCCGGCGTTTCCAGGTCGAGTACCGCATTCAGCACGCCGACGGGCGCGCTTCGCTGGGTGTGGGAGCACGGCGTCGGCGTCCGCGACGAGAACGGTCGTGTCGTCGCGATCGAAGGCATCGTCGAGGACATCACGGCGCGCGTCGAATCCGAGCAGGCGTTACGGGAAGCCGAGCGTCGCTACCGCAGCCTGTTCGACAACGCCATCGAGGGCATCTTTCGCACGACGCCGGACGGCCGGTACCTGGACGCGAATCCCGCGCTCGCGCGCATCTACGGTTTTGCGACGCCGCAGGAGCTCGTCGAGTCGTTGCACGACATCGAGAGCCAGCTCTACGTCGACCCTGGCCGCCGCGAAGAGTTCATGCGCATCGTCAAGGCGCGCGGCGAGATCAGCGGCTTCGAGTCGCGCGTCTATCGCAAGAACGGCGACACGATCTGGATCTCCGAGAACGCGCGCGCCGTGTTCGACGACGAAGGCCGCGTGCTGCATTACGAGGGCACGGTCGAGGACATCACGGAGCGCCGCCAGAATCAGGCGCGCATCGAGCAACAGGCGAACTACGACTCGCTGACGGGGCTCGCGAACCGCTCGCTGTTGAACGATCGGCTGCAGCAGGCGATCTACACGGCCGCGAGCTACGGCGCGCGGCTCGCAGTCGTGTTCGTCGATCTCGACCGCTTCAAGTACATCAACGACACCCTGGGTCACGACGTCGGCGACCGGCTGCTCCAGGTCATGGCGGAGCGGCTCACGGTCGGCCGTCGCCGAGAGCGACACCGTGGCCCGGCTCGGCGGCGACGAGTTCGTGCTGCTGCTGCACGGCCAAGCGGGTCCGGACACCGTCGCGGCGGTCCTGGAGCGGCTGTTGCCGACGATCTCAGCGCCGCTGCGTTACGGCGCAGAACGATCTCGAGGTCACGTGCAGCATCGGTGTTGCGCTGTATCCGGACGACGGCAGCGATCCCGCGACGCTGTTGAAGCACGCCGACTCGGCGATGTATCGCGCGAAGGAGCAGGGCCGCAACAACTTCCAGTTCTTCACCGAAGACCTGAATCGCGCGATCAAGGAGCGGTTCGATCTCGAGAGCCAGCTGCGTCGCGCGCTCGAACGCGGCCAGTTCGAGCTGTACTACCAGCCGCGCGTCGACTTGACGACGCGCAAGATCATCGGCGCCGAGGCGCTGATCCGCTGGCACGTGCCGGGCCGCGGCCTGGTGTCGCCGGCGACGTTCATCCCCGTCGCCGAGGAGATCGGCCTCATCGGGCAGATCAGCGAGTGGGTGCTGCGACACGGCGTGCGCGCAGAACAAGCGCTGGCTCGACGCCGGCCTACCGTGCGTCGTGTCGGTGAACATCTCGCCGCAGCAGTTCCGCGGCGACGGCCTCGTGCCGCTGATCGCGAAGCGTGCTCGCGCGACACCGGGCTGGACCGCCGGCTGCCTCGAGATCGAGATCACCGAGAGCACCGTCATGCACGCCGGCGAGCGCATGGTCGAGATGCTGCACGCGATCAAGAAGCTCGGCGTGCACATCGCCGTCGACGACTTCGGCACCGGCTACTCGAGCTTGAGCTACTTGAAGCGCTTCCCCGTCGACCGCCTGAAGGTCGATCGCTCGTTCGTGCAGCACATGGCACGATGTCGACGACGCCGTCATCGTGCGCGCGATCATCGCGCTCGGCCACAACCTCGGGCTCAAGGTGCTCGCCGAAGGCGTCGAGACCGAGGAGCAGCTCGAGTTCCTGCGCGCGAACGGCTGCGACGAGCTGCAGGGCTTTTTCTTCTCGAAGCCCGTCTCCGCGTGGCAGATGACGAAGCTGCTCACGGCGCCGTGAAGCGCGCTCAACGGCGCAGGATCGCCCACCAGCGCGCGATGTTCAGCAAGCTCTGGAGTGCGACGGCGACGTAGGTGAAGGCCGCCGCCGTCAGCAGGCGGCGCGCACGCGGCAGATCGTCGGGCCGGATGCACGCCGTGCTGCTTCATGAGCGGCAGGGCGCGCACGAAGCTCGCGTCGAGCTCGGTCGGCAGCGTGAGAAAGTGGACGAGGACGCCCGTGCCGAGCGTCAGCAAGCCGCCCGCGAGCCCGATGAGACCGAGATACGGCGAGCGCGTCAGCGCTCCGGCGAACGGCGCGAGCATCAGCATGCCGGCGCCGACCTTCTCGATCGGCGCCACCCAGTGCACGAGCTGCGTTCGGCATGCGCAGCGGCGCGAACCCGCGCGCGTCTTGCAGCGCGTGGCCGACCTCGTGCGCGGCGATCGTGACGGCGGTCAGCGAGCGGCCGTTGAAGTTGTCGGCCGATGAGGCGCACGGCTTTCGCGAGCGGATCGTAGTGGTCGCCGTGCTCGCGTGACCTCCGTGATGACGTTGCGCAGGCCGAGCGTGTCGAGCAAATGGCGCGCGGTCTGGCCGCCCGTGTGCGGATAGCGGTTCGCGGGCTCGCGGTAGCGGCGAATGACGGCCTGCACCCACAGGCCCGGGCCGATGGTGAGCGCGAGCAGCGCGAGGATGAGGATCAAGAAGGGCATCCCCCTGGCTCGTCCGCTCAAGTCCCCGGCGGCTCGTCGACGACGACGTTGCGCAGCGTGCCGATCTCCGGCACGTGGACCTCGACGGTGTCGCCGCCGCGCAGGTACTTCGGCGGATCGAAGCGCGCGCCGGCGCCCGTCGGCGTGCCGGTTGCGATGAGGTCGCCCGGCATCGAGCCGCATGAAGCTCGACAGGTACTCGATGAGCCGCGCGAACGGAAAGATCAGATTGGCCGTCGTGTCGTCCTGCCGCAGCTCGCCGTTCACGCGCGTCGTGAGGTGCAGCTCCGCGCCGGCGCGCGATCTCGTCGGCCGTGACGAGCCACGGCCCCAGGCTGCCGGAGCGCTCGAAGTTCTTGCCCGGCGTCACGTTGAACTTCGAGTGGCGCAGCCAGTCGCGCACCGAGCCCTCGTTCATCAGCGTGAGCCCCGCGACGTGCTGCCAGGCGTCCGCGGCCGCGATGCGCCGGCCCGCCTTGCCGATCACGAGCACGATCTCGCCTTCGTAGTCGAGCTGCTGCGATTCCGGCGGATTCACAGATCGGCTCGAGGTGGCCGACGAGGCTGCCCGGCGTGCGCATGAACACGCTCGGATACTGCGGCGCTTCGGCGCCGTCCTTGTACTCGTCGTTGCGGTTGCCGTAGTTGATGCCGATGCAGATGATCTTCTCGGGATCGGATACCGTCGGCAGATAGCGGATCTCGTCGAGCGCGATCGTCGGCTTGCTCGTCGCGCCGAGCGACATCGCGCGGTGCAGCTCGCCGGCGCGCAACACGGCGCCGAGCGTCGGGTGCTGCTCGCCGAGCAGCCGGCCGAGGTCGACGATGCCGTCGCCGCTGACGGCGCCGAAGCTCGCGTAGTCGCCGACCGCGAAGCTCAGGAAGCGCATGGCGGCCGCTATAGACCCGCGCGCTCGAGCACGCCGTCGAGCTTGGCCGCGAGCTCCGGCGTCGCGCTGCACCATCGGCAGGCGGTGCTCGTTGTCCGCGAGCAACCCGAGCTTCTTCATCATGTACTTCATCGGAATCGGGTTCGTGTCGAAGAACACGGCCTTGTTGATCTCGAGCAGCTGCTCGTGCAGGCGCCGGCCCGTCGCGAGATCGCCTTGCGAACACGGCCTCGCACATCTGCGCGAGCACCTTCGGCTTCAGATTGCCGACGGCGTTCATGAGGCCGCAGGCGCCGATCGTCATCATCGGGAAGCTCAGCTCCTCGAGGCCCACGAACACTTTGAAGTCGCGGCCGAACTCGTGCAGGCACTCGGAGACGAAGCCGAGATCGTTGACGGCCTGCTTGATGCCGACGAAATGCGGCGACTTGTCCTTGACGGCCTTCAACGTGTCGAGCGTGACGCCGACGGCCGTGCGGCCCGGGATGTGGTAGACCATCCACGGCACGTCGTGCCCTGCGGCGAGCTCGAGGTAATACGCGACGAGGCCGCGCTGCGGCGGCCGGATGTAGTACGGCGTCACGATCAAGCAGCGAATCGGCGCCTGCCGCTAAGCGCGTGCTCGGTCAGCACGCGGCTCTCGGCCAGCGACTGCGAGCCCGTCGCCGCGACGACGGGCACGCGGCCGGCCGCGGTCTCGACGGCGAGCGTCACGAGCCGGTTGCGCTCGTCGGTCGTCAGCGTCGACGGCTCGGCCGTCGTGCCGTTGACGAGAATGCCGTGCGAGCCTTGCTTGATCTGGAATTCGACGAGCTCCGCATAGCGGTCGTAATCGACGTCGCCGCGTTTGAACGGAGTGATGAGCGGAGGAATCGAGCCGCGCAGCGCGGCGAGAGTATGTCGTCTTTGCGGCATTTCGTGTCTCGACGAAACTTGGACTCGCGAGCGCGCGAAATTGACAGTCGTTGCGGCCGTCAATTACCGTGTCGGATCGCTTCGAGTGTACGTTAAGCCGCAGCGGGATTCACCTTGCCGCATCTGATCGTCGAGTATTCCGCCAACATCGAGGATCAGATTGCGCTCGATGCGCTGCTCGACAAGCTGCACGCGTGCGCGCTCGGCACCGGCGTGTTTCCGCTCGGCGGGCTGCGCGTTCGGGCGCATCGCGCCGACGCCTACCGCATCGCCGACAAGGCGCCCGAGAACGGCTTCGTGCACGTCACGGCGCTGATCGGCCATGGCCGGCCGCTCGATGTGCAGCAGCGCGCGGCCGAGGAGCTGTTCGCGGTGCTGACGGCGCATCTCGAGCCGCTCTACGCGAAGAGTCCACTCGCGATCTCGCTGAACGTGCAGGAGTTCCATCCCGTGCTGAACTTCAAGAAGAACAATCTGCACGAGCACGTCAAGCGCCGCGGCGGCAAGCCATGAGCGTCGTCCGTTCGACGGCAACGTCGCGAAGGCCGAGCAGTATCTCGCGCGTTTTCGCGCGAGCGGTGTGTCCGCATTTCATCGACGGTGCGCCACGTGCCGCGCGATCGGGGCGAACCTTCGAGACTCGCTCGCCGATCGACGACGGCGTGCTCGCGGCAGTGGCCGCCGGCGACGCGGCCGACGTCGCCGCGGCGGCCGAAGCCGCGCAGCGCGCATTCCCCGCGTGGCGCGATCTGCCGGGCAACGACCGGCGCGAGTCTGTTGCACGCGCATCGCCGACGCGATCGAGGCGCGCGCCGAAGAGATCGCGTTGCTCGAGTCGCTCGACACGGGCCAGCCGATCCGCTTCATGTCGCAGCCGCGAAGCGCGGCGCCGAGAACTTTCGCTTCTTCGCCGACAAGGCGCCAGAAGCCGAGCGCGGCTTGTCGCTGCCGGCGCGCGAGCACGTCAATTACACGCTGCGGCAGCCGCTCGGTCCCGTCGCCGCGATCACGCCGTGGAACACGCCGTTCATGCTGTCGACGTGGAAGATCGCGCCGGCGCTCGCGGCCGGCTGCACGGTCGTGCACAAGCCGGCCGAGTGGAGCCCGATCACGGCCACGCTGCTCGCCGAGATCGCGACCGCGGCCGGCCTGCCGGCCGGTGTGCTGAACACGGTGCACGGGCTCGGCGAGACCGCGGGCAAGGCCGCGACGGAGCATCCGCTGATTCGTGCCGTCGCGTTCGTCGGTGAATCGGCCACGGGCAGCGCGATCATGACGCAGGCCGCGCCGACGCTGAAACGTCTCGCACTTCGAGCTGGGCGGCAAGAATCCCGTCGTCGTGTTCGACGACGCCGACCTCGAGCGCGCGCTCGACGCCGTCGTGTTCATGATCTACAGCTTGAACGGCGAGCGCTGCACGTCGTCGAGCCGGCTGCTCGTGCAGAAGTCGATCGAGCGCGAATTCACCGAGCGGCTCGTCGAACGCGTGCGCAAGATCAAGGTCGGTCATCCGCTCGATCCCGCGACGGAGGTCGGGCCGCTGATCCACCCGAGGCACGTCGCAGAAGGTGCTCGGCTACTTCGACATCGCGCGCGCGAGCGAGTCCGATTCCGGTCGGCGGCGCAGCCGCGGCGCAAGGCGGCAACTACGTGCAGCCGACGGTGCTCGCGGGCGCGCAGAATTCCATGCGGATCGCGCAGGAGGAGATTTTCGGGCCCGTGCTGACCGTGATTCCGTTCGCCGACGAGAAGGAAGCGCTCGCGCTCGCGAACGACGTGCGCTACGGGTTGGCCGGGTATCTCTGGACCAACGACGTCGGCCGCGCGCACCGGTTCGCGCGCGCGCTCGAAGCCGGCATGGTCTGGGTCAACTCCGAGAACAACCGGCACTTGCCGACGCCGTTCGGCGGCACGAAAGCGAGCGGCATCGGCCGCGACGGCGGCGACTACAGCTTCGACTTCTACATGGAGACGAAGAACATCTGCGTCGCTCATGGCACGCACCGCGTGCCGACGCTCGGCAAGTGAGCGCGCCGTGAGCCTCTACTACGTGCAAAAACTGCTGTATCAGCTCAACCGCGAGCCCGCCGTGCGCAAGCGCTTCGAGACCGACAAGGCCGGGCTGCTCGACGAGTACGAGCTCGACGTGGAGGAGCGCGCGGCCCTCGAGAGCGGCGATGTCGGATTGCTCTATGTCATGGGCGTCAACGGCCAGCTCCTCATGCACTACGCCGCGCTGCTCGGCCAGCCGTGGGACGTGTACATCGACGCGATGCGCGAAGGCGTGCGCAAGCACGGCCCCGTCCGCGCGGGCCTCTACAGCATGCTGAAGGACCGGCAGCGATGAGCCTCGTGTTCGCCGGCGTCTGTAGCCACGCGCCCGGCATTACCGGCCGCGCAGCGCGCGCCGAGCCGCGCGTCCGCGACGCGTTCTACGCGAAGCTCGGCGAGATGCGCGCGCGTCTGGAAGCCGCGAAGCCGGACGCGCTGATCGTCGTCGCGGCCGAGCATTTCGCAAACTTCTTCATGAGCAACATGCCCGCGTATTGCGTCGGGATGGCCGATGGGTACGAGGGACCGATCGAGGACGAAGACTGGCTCGGGATCAAGCGGCGGCGCGTGCCCGGCAACGCGGCGCTCTCGCGCCGGCTCGTCGAGGGTTTGCTCGAGAGCATCGACGTCGCGTACGCGGAGGAGTGGAAGTTCGATCACGGGATCATGGTGCCGCTGCACTTCTTGACGCCGCGCTACGATGTGGACGTGATTCCGGTCAACGTGAATTGTCAGGGGCCTCCGCTGACGCCGCTGAAGCGCGCGTACGAGTTCGGCCGCACGCTGCGCCGCGCTTGCGACGCGCAACCGGAGCGCATCGCGCTCGTCGGCACGGGCGGGATCTCGCATTGGCCCGCGACTCCTGACTCGGGGACGATCAACGAAGCCTGGGATCGCGAGTTCCTCGCGCGCTTCCTCGCGAACGACCGTGACGCGCTGACTTCGTACAGCGACGAGCAGACGCTGCGGGAGGCGGGGCAGGGTGGGTTCGAGATTCGCACGTTTCTCAGCGTCGCCGGAGCGACGGAAGGCTCTACCGGAGAGCTCCTCTTCTACGCGCCGATCCCGATATTCGCCGTCGGCTGCACGGTCGCTGAGATGGCGATCAAGTAGGGTGTGGACGCGCCGACTCCCATAAAATACGCTGACTCGCACCCAAAAGGATTTGCCATGTCGAGCAGCGTGTTCGCGCTACAGGTTTCGCCTAGCATTCCTCCCTCGCTGCAGCGGCTCGACGATCTCGCGAAGAATTTCTGGTTCAGCTGGAACCCGTCGCTCGGGCAGCTGTTCCGCAAGCTCGATCCCGTCCTGTGGCGCAAGGTCGAAGGGCAGCCCGCGGCTGTTCTTGCGCTCCGTCGATCAGAGCATCCTCGATCATGCGGCGACGGACGCAGAGCTTCATCGACGAGTATCGACGCATCCTGGCGGCGTTCGACGACTACCTCGGCAGCGCGCCCGCATCTCGCGACGGGCTCGAGCAGGGCGACCTCATCGCGTACTTCTGCGCCGAGTACGGCTGGCACGAGAGCTTTCCGATCTACTCGGGCGGCCTGGGCGTGCTCGCCGGCGACCACTGCAAGACGGCCAGCGATCTGGATCTGCCGTTCGTCGCCGTCGGTCTGCTGTATCGGCACGGCTATTTCCACCAGCGCATCGACCGCAGCGGCCAGCAGGTACCGGACTACCCGCCGATCGATCCACGCAGCGCGCCGCTGTCGATGGCGCTGAACCCCGACGGCAGCGAGGTGCGCGTCGACGTGCCCCGGGCTCGAGCGCACGTCGCGGTGCGCGTGTGGAAGGCGCCGGTCGGCCGTGTCACGGTGCTGCTGCTGGACACGGACGTGCCGGAGAACGTCGCCGAGGATCGGCTGATCACGGGCACGCTCTACGGCGGCAGCAATGAGCTGCGGCAGCAACAGGAGGCCGTGCTCGGCATCGGCGGCGTGCGCGCGCTGCGTGCGCTCGGGCTCGAGCCGACGGTGTGGCACATCAACGAGGGGCACGCGGCGTTCCTCCGTGCTCGAGCGGCTGCGCGAGCACACGACGGCCGGCTTGCCGTTCGCGGCCGCGCTCGAAGCGACGGCCGCCAACACGGTGTTCACGACGCACACGCCCGTCAGCGCCGGTCACGACGTGTTTCCGCCCGACCGCGTTGCGCGGCAGTTCGCGAGCTTCGCCGGCAGAGCTCGGCATCTCGGCCGGAGCAGCTGCTCGACCTCGGCCGCGCGCCCGAGCGACCCGACGTATTCAACATGACGCGGCTCGCGCTGCGCGGCTCCGCGGCGGTCAACGGCGTCAGCAAGATTCACGGTCAGGTGTCGTCGCGGCTTGTGCGCGAGCGCCTGGCCCGACGTGCCTCCGGCCGAGAACCCGATGGGCTTCGTCACGAACGGCGTGCACGTGGCGACGTTCCTGCGGCACACCTGGGCGAAGCTCTTCGATCAGCATCTCGGCGCGGACTGGCGCGAGCGCATGACGGACCGCGCGCTGCTCGCTCGCATCGAGGCGATCCCCGACGCGTTGTTCTGGGAGACGAGCCAGAAGGTCAAGAGCCAGATGTTGCAGCGTGCTGCGCGAGCGGCTCACGCAGCAGTATCAACGCAACGGTTTGAGCGAGGCGCACGTCCACCGCGTTATTGAAGCTCGCTCGATCCCGACAAGCCCGATGTGCTCACGATCGGCTTCGCGCGGCGGTTCGCGACCTACAAGCGCGCGACGCTGCTGATGGCGGACCTCGGCTGGCTCGAGCAGCTCGTCCGCAACGAGCACCAGCCGGTCCTGTTCCTGTTCGCCGGCAAGGCGCATCCGGCCGACGAGCCGGCGCAGTGGATGATGCGCGAGATACAGCGCGTCTCGAGCCTGCCGCCGTTCATCGGCAAGATGCTGCTGCGTCGAGGGCTACGATCTCGGCCATCGGCCGGTTGCTGACGTCGGGTGTCGACGTCTGGCTCAACACTCCCGTCGCATCCGTCAAGAGGCAAGCGGCACGTCCGGCATGAAGGCCGCGATCAACGGCACCGTGAACCTGAGCGTGCTCGACGGCTGGTGGGCCGAAGCGTACGACGGCCGCCGCGGCTCGAAGAACGGCTGGGGCATACCGCCGGGTCGCGACGACCAGGGCGATGCCGACCGCGACCGACAAGACTCGACGACGCTCTACGAGATCCTGCAGGACGAGGTCGTGCCGCTCTACTACGCGCGCGACGCGCGGCTCGGCTACTCGCCGGAGTGGGTGCAGCTGTGCAAGCGCTCGATGGCGAGCGTGCTGCCGGCGTTCAACAGCGAGCGCGTGCTGCGCGACTACCTGCGGGACTTCTACGCTCCGGCGGCGCGCCACGGTCGCGCCCTGGCGGCCGACGACTTCGAGGTCGCTCGCGAGCTCGGGCATGGAAGGAGAAGGTCCGAGCGGCGTGGCCCGGCGTGGCGCTGAAGCTGCTCGGCAGCGCGGCCGCGGAGATCTCGTTCGCCGAGCGCGTCGACGCTCGAGGTCGAAGTCGCGCTGAACGGCCTAGCGCCGCGCGACGTGCGCGTCGAATGCCAGGTGCGGCGCGTGCTCGGCTCGGAGCTCGTCGTGCCCGTGCAGGGCTACGCCGAGAACCGCCGGCCGAAGCACGGCGTCGGCTATCTCGAAGGGCGCGCGGCTCTGCTCGGCGCCGTTCACGCCCGGTGACGTCGACGGGGCCGGCAACTGCCGCTACCGGCTCGAGCTCCAACCGCCGTGGGCCGGCACGCTCCAATACGAAGTCCGGTGCGTGCCCGATCATCCGCATCTGTCGCACCCGTACGAGCTCGGATTGATGCGCACGGCTTTGAGCGAGCGCGCGCGCGAATCCGTCACGCGAAGCTCGCCGTCAGCGCCGGCTCGCGCCTGCCGCTCGGCGCCACGGCGCGCGGCGACGGCGTGAACTTCGCCGTCTTCAGCCCGCGCGCGACGCGCGTCTGGCTGCGCCTCTACCGCAGCGCCACCGACGCCGAGCCGATAGCCGAGATCGAGCTCGACGCCGCTGCGCACCGCACGTTACGGTTTCTGGCACGTGTTCGTCGCCGGCGCGCGTGCCGGTTGGTTCTACACCTGGCGCGCCGACGGACCCGAACGAGCCTGCGGCCGGGCCTGCGGTTCGACGCGCGCCGCGAGCTGCTCGACCCGTGGGCGCGGCTCGTCAGCGACGCGGTGTGGGACCGCGAGGCGGCGATCGACGGCGAGCCCGGCATCCGCGTTGCGCGCCGAGATCGCGCGCGGCCGACGACTACGACTGGGACGGCGACCGGCCGCTGCGAGCGGTCGCTGGACGACGCCGTCATCTACGAGCTGCACGTCGGCGGCTTCACGCGCCACCCGTCGGCCGGCGTCGCAGAGCCCCGGCACGTTTCGCGGTCTCGTCGAGAAGATTCCGTATCTCAAGTCGCTCGGCATCACCGACGTCGAGCTGCTTGCCGGTGTTCGCGTTCGATGCGCAGGACGTGCCGGCGGCGACGGCGGCGATCGGCCTCCGCAACTTCTGGGGCTACAGCCCCGTGAGCTTCTTCGCGCCGCACGGCGCGTACGCGCAGGGCGGCGATCCGCGGCGCGAGTTCCGCGACATGGTCAAGGCGCTGCACGCGGCGGGCATCGGCGTGATTCTCGACGTCGTGTTGAACCACACCGCCGAAGGCGGCGCCGACGGACCGACGATCGGCTGCAAGGGCCTCGTCAACGAGCTGTTCTATCTGCTC
This sequence comes from uncultured Gammaproteobacteria bacterium, assembly GCA_963714705.1. GTDB lineage: Bacteria > Pseudomonadota > Gammaproteobacteria > Steroidobacterales > Rariloculaceae > FEN-1219. The sequence continues at coordinate 290,598 of CAVQPJ010000005.1, read as the reverse complement.
GATCCTGAGGATCGCGCGAAGTATCTCGACTTCACGGGCTGCGGCAACACCGTGAGCTCGAACCAGCCGCTCGTCGCGCAGTGGCTGCTCGAGTGCCTGCGATTCTGGGCCGTCGAGATGCACGTCGACGGCTTCCGCTTCGATCTCGCGGGCGTGCTGTCGCGCGACGAGCAGGGCAAGCCGCTCGCGCACGCGCCCGTCATCGCGGCGATCGAGTTCGCTCCGGAGCTCGGCGAACGTCACTTGATCGCCGAGGCGTGGGACGCCGGCGGGCTCTATCAGGTCGGCTCGTTCCCGGGCTTTCGCTGGGCCGAGTGGAACGGCCGCTATCGCGATGCCGTGCGGCGTTTCTTGCGCGGCGAGCCCGGTCACTTGGGCGAGCTCGCGACGCGCATCGCGGGCAGCAGCGACCTGTATGCGTGGGCAGGCAAGACGCCGCAGAACGGCATCAACTTCGTCACGTGTCACGACGGCTTCACGCTGTACGATCTCGTCAGCTACGACCAGCAAGCACAACAGCGCCAACGGCGAGCACAACCGCGACGGCCGTGACGACAACTTGAGCTGGAACTCCGGCGTCGAAGGCGCCGACGGACGACGAGGAGATCCTGCGGTTGCGCGCGCAACGAGCGCGCAACTTCATGGCCGCTGCTGCTCCTCTGAGCCAGGGCGTGCCGATGCTGACGGCCGGCGACGAGGTGCTGCGGACGCAGCGCGGCAACAACAACGCGTATTGCCAGGACAACGACGTGAGCTGGCTCGATTGGTCGTTCGCGCCCGGCGGCACGCGCGATGCTGCGCTTCACGCGCGAGCTGATCGCGCTGCGCAAGCGGCACCGAGCTTGCGCCGCACGCGATTCTTGAACGGCCATGCCGACGAGCGGCCGGCCGAGATCCACTGGTACGGCGAGACGCTCGGCCGCCCGGCGTGGCAAGACCCCGACGCGCGCGTGCTGTGTTTCACGCTGGCGGGCGTGACGCCGCAGGAGCCGGCGTTGCACGTCATGATCAACATGGCGTCGACGCGTGCGCAATCTGCCGCTGCCCGACGCGGCGGCGCGCAACTGGCGCCGCATCGTCGACACGACGCTCGATCGCGCCCGACGACGTCGTGCCTGCAGGGCTCGCCGTGCGCGGCACACACTATTTCCTCGGCGCCGCATGGCATCGCCGTCTTCGAGGACAGCGCGGTCGTGTTACAGTCTGGCGCATGAGGAGTCTGCTGCTCACGACGCTCGCGTTGCTCGCCCTCGCGCTGACGCCCGCGGTCCACGCTCAGCCGGACGGCGCTGCGTACTACGGTTTCGCGCTCGGCGACTTCGAGTACGCCGAGGGAGACCAATTCCTCGGCGACCTGTTCTCCGATTCGGTGAGCTCGTGGCATCTCATGGTCGACTACAGTTCATGGAGCATCTTGGCGTCGAAGGCAGCTACGGGAAGACGAGCACGATCCGTGACAGCTTCACGTTCTTGACGGGTGGCCAGCCGGAGTCGGTGGAGGTCGGCTTCGAGAGCGAGATCTCGATGCTTACGATCCGGCTGGTCGGTGTGCTGCCGTTCGACAACGGCCTTTCGCTGATCGGCCGGCTTGGGTTACGCCGACGTCAGCCAGGACATCGACCTCAGCCAGGACGGTGTCCCAGCCCAGAGCATCGAAGTCAGCGAAAACAATCCGGCGTACTACGTCGGCGTTCAGTACGATTGGGATCGCGTCGCCCTGCGCCTCGCCTACGAGAAATACGATTTCTCTGGCGACACCTTCCAGAGCGACATCGACGCGGCCGAGACGACGCTGACTTTCTTCTACAAGCTCTAGCCCGGCACGAGCACGATGCCGCCGAGCGGCGGCAGCGTCACGACGATCGAGTGCGGCTGATCCATGCACGGCGTCGGCTCCGTTTCGACGACGTCGTTGCCGACGTTCGAGCCGCCGTAGTAGCTGCGAGTCCGAGTTCAAGATTTCGCGGTAGCGCCCGGCTCGCGGCACGCCGACGCGATAGCCGTGGCGCGGCACCGGCGTGAAGTTCAGCACGACGACGGCATGCTCGTCGCCGTCCTTGCGCAGATAGCTCAGCACCGAGTGCGCATCGTCTTGCCACGATAGCCACGAGAAGCCGCTGCCGTCGTGATCGCGACGGTGCAGCGCCGGCGTGCTGCGGTAGACGCGATTCAAGTCCCGACGCAGCGCGCGAACTCCGGCGTGGCGCGGCTCGTCGGCCAAGTGCCACGGCAGCGAGCCGTGATGGTTCCACTCGCGCGGCTGGCCGAATTCCCCGCCCATGAACAGCAGCTTCTTGCCGGGATAGGTCCACTGGAACGTCAGCAGCAGCCGCAGGTTCGCGAACCGCTGCCAGTCGTCGCCGGGCATCTTGTCGAGCAGCGAGCGCTTGCCGTGCACGACCTCGTCGTGCGACAGCGGCAGCACGAAGTTCTCCGTGAACGCGTACATCGGCCCGAACGTCAGCAGATTGTGGTGGAAGCGGCGGTGCACGGGGTCCTTCGCGAAGTAGCTCAGCGTGTCGTGCATCCAGCCCATGTTCCACTTGAACGTGAAGCCGAGGCCGCCGTCGTAGGTCGGGCGCGAGACCTTGCGGCCACGCCGTCGACTCCTCGGCGATCGTCATCGTGCCCGGGCACGTCGCATGCGTCGTCTCGTTCAGGCGCTTCAAGAACGCGATCGCCTCGAGGTTCTCGTTGCCGCCGTGCTCGATTCGGCGTCCACTGGTGCGGCTCGCGCGAGTAATCGAGATAGAGCATCGACGCGACGGCGTCGACGCGCAGGCCGTCGAAGTGGAAGTCCTCGAGCCAGCAGATCGCGCTCGACAGCAGGAAGCTCTGGACCTCGTTGCGCGTGTAGTTGAACACGAGCGTGCTCCAGTCGGGATGCTCGCCCTTCTGCGGATCGCCGTATTCGTAGAGCGCCGTGCCGTCGAAGCGCGCGAGCGCGTGATCGTCCTTCGGAAAATGCCCCGGAACCCAGTCGAGCAGCACGCCGATCCCGTGCCGGTGCAGCTCGGCGACGAGCTCGCGCAGCTCGTCGGGCGAGCCGTGCCGGCTCGTCGGCGCGAAGTAGCCCGTGCACTGGTAGCCCCACGAGTCGTCGAACGGGTGCTCCGTGATCGGCAGCAGCTCGACGTGCGTGAAGCCCGAGGTCCTTGACGTAGGCGGCGAGCTGCCCGGCGAGCTCGCGGTAGCTCAGGAACTGCCGGCCGCGTTGCGGCGCCACGAGCCGAGATGCACCTCGTAAATCGAGATCGGCTCCGCGAGCCAGTCGCGCTGCGCGCGCTGCTTCGAGCCACGCCGCGTCGTCCCAGCGGAACGTCGAAGGCGGCGTCGTGATCGCTGCAGTCGCGGGCCGCTTCTCGAACGCCGCGCCGTACGGGTCGGTCTTGAGCTTGAGCTCGCGGCTGTCGCGCGTGTAGAGCTCGTACTTGTAGAGCTCGCCGGCGCCGAGCTCGGGCAGGAACAGCTCCCAGACGCCCGAGTTGCCGCGCACGCTCATCGGGTGATAGCGCCCGTCCCAGTGATTGAACGTGCCGACGACGCTGACGCGCTCGGCGTTCGGCGCCCAGACGGCGAAGCGGATGCCGCGCACGCCGGCGATCGTCGCGCTCGTGCGCGCCGAGGAAGCGATGCGCGTGGATGTGACTGCCGGCTCGCGAAGCGTGCGAGATCGCTCGTCGTCGATCTCGAGCGGGAACGAGTACGGGTCGTAGCCCTCGTGCCAACGGCCGTCGTGCGACTCCCAGCGAATGCGATACGGCGCCGCGATGTCGCCGCGCGGCCCCTGCCACTCGAACAGCGCCGTGCCGGGAACGCGCGCGAGCTCGACGGCGGGCTCGAGAAGCCGCACGCGCAACGCGTTCGGCAGCAGCACGCGCACGACGACATCGTGCGCGCCGACCGAGTGGATGCCGAGCACGCGGCGCGGCTCGTGCAGCCGGCCGTGCAGCAGACGTTCGATGTCAGGATCGCGCTGGCGTCGAACTCGCTTTGGCCACGCGCTCGCTGGGCGGCGTCATACGTACGGTTCTCGGTTAGACAGGCGGAGTCCTTCGGTAGTAGCGTGTAGTGAAATGAGGCAAATTCCGCGCCGACGTCTCGTCAGTCAGCTCACACGCAGCACGGTCGCCGTCGTCATGGCGGGCGGCCGCGGCCAGCGGCTCATGCAGCTGACCGACCATCGAGCCAAGCCGGCCACGCCGTTCGGCGGCAAGTACCGCATCATCGACTTCTCCCTGTCGAACTGCGTCAACTCCGGCATCCGCCAGATCTTCATCCTGACGCAGTATAAGGCCCACTCCCTGATTCAGCATGTGCAGCGCGGCTGGGGCTACCTGCACGGCGAGCTCGGCGAGTTCATCGACATCGTGCCGGCGCAGCAGCAGCTCGGCGAAATCTGGTACCGCGGCACGGCCGACGCCGTCTATCAAAATCTCGACATCATTCATCAACACCGCCCCGAGACGGTCCTGATTCTCGCCGGCGACCACGTCTACAAGATGGACTACGGCCCGCTGCTCGCGTTCCACAAGGAGAGCGGCGCCGACATCACGATCGGCGGCGTGCAGGTGCCGATCGCGCAGGCGCACGAGTTCGGCGTCATGTCGCTCGGCGCGGATCACCGCGTCGTGAGCTTCGACGAGAAGCCGAAGGAGCCGCAGCCGATGCCGGGGCGCGAAGGCGTCGCGCTCGCGTCGATGGGCATCTACGTCGTCAACCCCGAGTTCCTGCGCGAGACGCTCGAGCGCGACGCCGCGGTTCCGGACTCGCAGCACGACTTCGGCCGCAACATCGTGCCGGAGGCCGTCGCGAATCGGCGCGTGTTCGCGTATCCGTTCGAGGACGTCGAGACGAAAGCGCAGCGCTATTGGCGCGACGTCGGAACCGTCGACGCCTACTACAACGCGAACATGGAGCTCATTCACGTGAGCCCCGAGCTCAACCTCTACGACGAAGCCTGGCCGATCTGGACCTATCAGCAGCAGGTGCCGGGCGCGAAGTTCATCCTCGACGAGGATCGACCGTCGCGGGCTCGCGATCAACTCGATGGTCGCCGGCGGCTGCATCGTCTCGGGCGCCGTGGTTCGCGAGTCGCTGCTGTTCTTCGAGCGTGTTCGTCGACGAGGGCACGCGAGGTGCGCCGCTCGGTCGTGCTGCCCGAGGTCGAGATCGGCCGCAGCTGCTACATCGCGAACGCGATCATCGACGAAGGCTGCAGCATTCCGCACGGCACCGTCATCGGCCGCGACCGCGACGCCGACAGCGCAGCACTTCCACGTCACGGACCACGGCATCGTGCTCGTGACGCGCGGTATGTTGGCCGCATTGCGGCGCAGCTCCTGAGCGCGGCGCGCGCATGAACGCGTGCTCGCCGCGCGCCGCGCCGGCGTCTTGCTCCATCCCACCTCGCTGCCGGGCCATGGCGCCGCGCGGCACGCTCGGCGCCGACGCGCGGCGCTTCGTCGATTGGCTCGGCGCGGGCGGATTCAGCGTCTGGCAGACGTTGCCGCTCGGCGTCACGGACGCGTACGGTTCGCCGTACTGCCTTGCGCTCGGCCTATGCCGGCGATCCGCGGTTCATCGACGCCGAGGAGCTCGACGCCGTCGCCGAGCTGCCGCGCGGCTCGAGGCGTCGCGGCGGCCGCGACGCCCGCTACGCGTCGTTCGCGGCGCTCGCGACGGCGCGAGCAACGCGCGCGTTCGCGGAGTTCGTGCGCGCGCGCCGCCGCTGGCTCGCTGCCCTACGGCCTGTTCGAGCTGCTCTGAGCGAGCGCTTCGGCCAGTCGCCGTGGTGGCAATGGCCGGCGCCGTACCGCGACCGCGACGCCGCGGCGCTGCGCGCGTGCTCGCGCCGCGAGTCGCGAGCAGTTTCGCGCACTCGTGTTCGAGCAGTACCTGTTCGAGCTGCAGTGGACGGCGCTGAAGCGCTACGCGAACGAGCGCGGCGTCCATCTCTTCGGCGACCTGCCGTTCTACGTCGACCGCAACAGCGTCGACGTCTGGTGGGAGCGCGAGCTGTTCGCGCTCGACGCGAGCGGCGAGCCGATCGCGCGTCGCGGGCGTACCGCCGGACTACTTCAACGCCGAAGGCCAGCTCTGGGGCAACCCGCTGTACGACTGGGACGCGATGGAGCAGCAGCGGCTTCCGCTGGTGGCTCGACGCGCATGCGCGCGCAGCTCGCGCGCTTCGATCTCGTGCGCATCGATCACTTCCGCGCGCTCGAGTCGTACTGGGAGGTGCCGGCGGGCGCGCCGACGGCGCGCGCTCGGGCAATGGCGTGCGCGGGCGCGGCGACGCGTTGCTCGACGGCGTTGCGCGCGCGAGCTCGGCGAGATGCCGCTCGTCGCCGAGGATCTCGGCATCATCACGGACGACGTGCGCGCGCTGCGCGACCGCTTCGAGCTGCCGGGCATGGTCGTGCTGCAGTTCGCATTCGACGGCTCGCCCGACAATCCGCATCTGCCGCAGCATCACCGGCGCAACGCCGTCGTCTACACGGGCACGCACGACAACGACACGACCGTCGGCTGGTACGCCTCGCTCGAGCCGCATGCGCGCGACGTCGTGCACGGCATGCTCGGCGTCGGGCCCGACGCCGCCGGTGCCCGACTTCCTGATCGACGCGGCCTACGCCTCGAACGCCGCGCTCGCGATCGTGCCCGATGCAGGACCTGCTCGGCGCGCGACTCCGGCGCCCGCATGAACACGCCGGGCACCGTCGTCGGCAACTGGCGCTGGCGCTTCGCGTGGCCCGACGTGCCGGCCGTCGCTCGCCGCCGCGTGCCGCGAACGCGCCGTTCGCTCGGGTCGCCTGCCCTAGGGCGCACCTACAACAGCCTCGGTTATCACTCCGCGAAACAAGGCCCCTATGGCAAGCCCCTCGGGGAAGCGTGGTTCGGCTCGTATCTTCAATACCTCTCGGCCGCATCGGGTTTGAATTCGCCCGTGTTGCACGCCGTGCGCCCCGATGGTGACGTGGTCGCCTTCACGGCCACGATCCCGGGGTCGACGTCCACGCAATACGTGGCCGAAGGCGAGCTCAAGGAGCGGCTCGTCGTGGCCACGAACCCCTCCGGGGCGTTCGTCGGTTGGCGCTACATCACGGCGAATGACAGTGCGGAGCTTTACGACACGACCGGCCGGCTGCTCACAATCACGGGCCGTGGCGGCATCACGCAGGCGCTCACTTACGGTGCGAACGGCCGCGTCGCCTCGCTGGTCGACGACTTCGGCCATGAGCTCACGTTTCAGTGGGATACGGCTTCGCCGCCGCGCCTCGCGAGCGTCACGCTGCCCGGCGCCGGTTCCGGCCAAATCGTGTTCACGTACGGCGCCAACAACAACCTGACGCAGGTCACGTATCCCGACACGCGCACGCGGGAGTACCTCTACGAGCTCACGGGGACCGGGCAAGCGAATCTGCTCACGGGCATCGAGGACGAATCCGGCGTCCGCTACGTGACGTGGGGTTATGGTGCAGGCAACGTCGTCACGAGCTCCGTGTACACGGGCGGCGTCGACAGTTACGGCATCACCTACAACACCGACGGCACGCGCATCGTCGTCGATCCGCTCGGCACGAGCCGCACCTACACGACGTCGGTCATCGCGGGGCAGCGCCGGTACACGGGTTCGAATCTGCTGTGCCAGGGTTGCAACGAGTATGCGAGCGCCACGTTCGATTCATTCGGCAACTTTCAGAGCAAGTTCGACTTCAACGGCGTTGAGACCCGGTACACCCACGACACCGCCCGGACTCTCGAGACCTCGCGCACCGAAGCCTACGGCACGCCGCGGGCGCGAACGATTTCCACCACGTGGCACCCGAGTTTCCGGCTCCCAGACCTGATCACCGAACCGGGCCGCACCACGGACTTGGACTACGACGCGAGCGGCCGCCTGCTCGAGCACAAGGTCACGGACACCGTCACGAGCGAAGTGCGTCGCACGACGTGGACCTACGACACCTACGGCCGCGTGCTGACGGCGAACGGCCCGCGCACCGACGCCACCGACTTGACGACGCTCGTCTATTACACCTGCGGCACGGGCTCCCAGTGCGGGCAGGTGCAAACGATGACGAACGCGCTGAGCCAAGTGACGACTTTCAACAGCTACAACGCGCATGGCCAGCCGCTGCAGATCACGGATCCGAACGGCGTGGTGACCACGCTCGCGTACGACGCGCGCCAACGCCTGACGAGCCGCACGGTCGCGGGCGAGCAAACGACGCTCGAGTACTGGCCCACCGGACTCGTGAAGAGGGTGACGCTGCCGGACTCGAGCTTCGTGCTGTACACCTACGACAACGCGCATCGCCTGACGCGCATCGACGACGCGGCCGGCAACTACGTCGCCTACACGCTCGACGGCATGGGCAACCGCACCGCGGAGAACGTCTACGATCCGACGAACTTCCTGCGCCGCACGCGCTCGAGCGTCTTCAACAACCTCAATCAGCTCTGGAAGGACTTGACCGCCGCCGGCACGGCCGCGCAGACGACGGAATTCGGCTATGACACGCGCGGCAATCGGACGGCCATCAACGCGCCGCTGGGGCGCAACACCGTCAACGCGTACGACGAGCTCGGGCGACTGATCCAGATGACAGATCCCGCGAGCGGCATCACGCTACTCGGCTATGACGCGAACGACAACATGACGTCGGTGACCGATCCGCGCAGCAAGGTCACGAGCTACACGTATAACGGCTTCGACGATCTGAAGACGCAAACAAGCCCCGACACAGGGCTCACGACGAACACATACGATTCCGGCGGCAACCTGAAAACCTCGACGGACGCGCGCAACGCGATCACGACCTACGTGTACGACGCGCTGAACCGCGTGACGTCGGCCGCCTACAAGATCGGCACGACGACCGATCAGACGATCGCATTCACTTACGATGCGGGCACGTACGGCAAGGGCCGGCGCACCGGGGCGAGCGACGCCAACCACTCGATGGGCTGGGTCTACGACGCGCTCGGGCGCGTGACGAGCAAGAGCCAGACCGTCGGCACGGTGGCGAAGAGCGTCGGCTATGGCTACACGAACGGCAATCTCACCTCGCTGACGACGCCGTCGGGCCAGGCGGTGGTCTACGGCTACAACGCGAACAACCAGGTCACGAGCATCACGGTCAACGGCACGACGCTGCTGTCGAGCGTGAGCTACGAGCCGTTCGGGCCCGTGAAGGGCTGGACCTGGGGCAACGGCACGCCGATGAGCCGCACGTTCGACACCGACGGCAAGGTGACGGCGATCGCGAGCGCGGGCAACAAGACCTACGCCTACGACGATGCGTTCAGGGCCACCGCCACTACCGACACGGTGACGCCGGCGAACAGCTACACCTACGGTTACAACGGCCTCGATCGGCTGACGAGCGCGGTGAAGACCGGGACGACGCGCGGCTGGACGTACGATGCGAACGGCAACCGGCTCTCAGAGACCGGCGCTTCGCCCTCGACGTACACGATCTCGTCTTCCAACAACCGCGTGAGCTCGATCGCGGGCGCGGTGAGCCGCACGTACACCTACAACGCCGTCGGCAGCGCGCTGACCTACTCCAATGTCACGGCGACGTACAACAACCGCGGCCGGATGAAGACGCTGAAGGTGGGCTCGACGACGGCGACGTTTACCTATAACGCCCTCGGCGAGCTCGTGAAGCGCGTCGGTGGCACGCCGGGCACGGTGCATTATGTGTACGACGAAGCCGGCCACGTATTGGGGGAATACAATTCAAGCGGCGCGCTCGTCCAAGAGACGCTCTGGCTGGGCGACACGCCGGTGGCGACGTTGCGGCCCGGGACGCCGGTGGGGATTTTCTACGTGCACACGGATCACTTGAACACGCCACGGAAGGTGACACGCCCGAGCGACAACAAGGCGCGCTGGACGTGGGAGAGCGATCCCTTCGGCACGGCGCTGCCGAACGAGAACCCGCAATCGCTCGGCAATTTCAAGTACAACCTGCGGTTCCCGGGCCAGCTCTACGATGCGCACTCGGGGCTGAACTACAACTACTTCCGCGATTACGATCCAGTCGTTGGCCGCTACGCGCAATCAGATCCCATCGGCTTGGCAGGCGGCCTGAATCCGTACTTGTACGGCAACGGAAACCCGCTGCGGTACGTCGATCCCTTGGGCCTGGAGGGCATCGGGTATTGGACTTTCCCTCCTGGCCCACAGCGAGACGCTTTTGAGCGCAACGCTGCGCGCGGTGCATGGTGTGTCGACTTTGACGCGTTCGCGAACCAGATCCGAGAAAATAGAGCCAGCAACGCCCTGACCCTTGGCAGCCTGATTGCCATGGAGGGGGTAGGCACGATGCCAAAAACGCCAGGTGAGCTCAGGGGCTTTGGAGTTCCGAAAGGCGAGTTGAATCCAACGACCGGCCAACTCAGTCGTTGGTCGAACCGCCTGGGGATGAGAGCGCTACGCGCCGCGGGCAGGACGACTGCCGGTATTGTCGCCGGCGCCGTCGCCACGCTCGCTGTCGTTGGAGAGGGCTTCTATGACATTGGAGTCATCGGCAAGGCGGCCTACGACACTACATCGAACCCGCAGGAAGACTGTGGATGCGGCAACTGAGCAAGGCAAATGAAGTATTCAGATAGCGAAATCGCACTCGCTGCGCGTCAACGAATCGCGCAAGTGTTTGGGATGCTGGCTGACAGAGTTCGCCCGGAGCACATCTTCGGAGAGGATCTGAGAAGCAGCGGGAGGTCGGACTTCAAGTACAACGAGTACGACCAGATGCTTCATGACATTCGCGACGTGGCTGATCGCCAATCGCTCAAGCAAATCGACTCCGGAGCGTTGGAGATCCGTACGGTCGCGGAGTACTGCGATCATATGGTTCGGTGCTATCACACGAATGAAAAGGCAGTCTTGAGTACGCTCGGATTACCTTCTCGACTCTAGCAATCGTTACTTGAACAGATCGCTCTGCTTGGCGAGCTCGGCGGGATCGAGGCCGGAGCGCAGCAGCCCGATGACGATGAACGTGCGCGGATGGGCGGCCATCGTGCCCATGATGAAGTGCAGGTGGCGCGTGGGGATGTGTTCGCCGTACTCGCGCACGAGCTGATCGTGGGATTTCCCGTTTCTCGTTGACACCGATTTGGTCAAGAGCTGGCTGGGTGCGTGCGCAACTGACGCAAGAGTTCAGCCGCACCCCTGTCGCGACGCTAGGCCACGCACGCTCGCGGAGGACCGATCAGAGCTTCAAAGGGGTTCACGAGAGATACGCCGCACCTGGCCGCCCTGCCGATTCGGCAACACGCCGCCAAGCGGGTTAGAGCAACGACCGGTAGAGCTCCTCGTAGTGAGGGCACCTGCTTCGGCCAGGAGAAGTCGGCCGCCATCGCGTTGCGGACGAGGTGCGACCAGGCGGCGCGGTCGTCGAACCAGCCGAGCGCCGTGTCGACGCCCCACAGCACGCCTTGCGGGTCGGCGTCGCGAAACACGCTGCCGTTGCCGTGCCCGTCGCCGCGTCGAAGTGCTGGATCGTGTCGGCGAGGCCGCCCGTCGCGCGCACGACGGGAATCGTGCCGTAGCGCAGCGCGTACATCTGCGTGAGGCCGCACGGCTCGTAACGCGACGGCACGACCGTCAAGTCGGAGCCGGCGAAGATCTCGTGCGCGAGCGCTTCGTCGTAGCCTTCGGTGAACGACACACGGTCGCGGATGAGCGTCGGCGAGGCGGCGCAGCTCGCCGGCGAGCGGCGCGTCGCCGTTGCCGAGCACGGCGAAGGTCGCGCGCGTGTCCGGCAGCAGCGCCGGCAGCACCGCGCGTCAAGAGGTCGATGCCTTTCTGCTCGACGAGGCGGCTCACGACGCCGACCAGCGGAGCGTCGATTGTCGGGCGCGAGCTCGAGCCGCTCGAGTGAGCTGCTCCTTGATGCGGCGTTTCGGCGCGAGGTCCGTCGCGTCGTAGTGCTCGCGCCAGAAACGGGTCGCTGGTCCGGCGACCAGACGCCATAGTCGACGCCGTTCAAGATGCCGACGAGGTCGCGGCCGCGCGCGCGCAGCACGTCCTCGAGGCCCATACCGAACTCGGGCCGTGCTGAATCTCCTCGGCGTACGTCGGGCTCACGGTCGTGACGCGATCTGGCCGCGCGTAGCCCGGCGCGCAGGAAATTCGTGCCGCCGCCCGCGCGTGCGTCGGCGGGCAGCACCTGCTCGAGCGCCGCGAAGCCGTGCTCGTCGAGGACCTCGTCGGCGAACACGCCTTGGTAGCCGACGTTGTGCAGCGTGAGCACGCTCGGCGCGGTGCTGCGCGGCTCGAGGCGCTGGAGCACCGGGACGAGCGCCGTGTGCCAGTCGTGGCAATGGAGGACGTCGGGGCGCCAGCCGTCGGCCGCGCTCAAGGCAACCGCGGCGGCGCGACAGGTGCAGGAACCGGCCTGCATCGCGCGCGTCGCCGGTATAGATGGCGTCCGCGGTCAGCTCGCCGAGCTCGAGCAGGAAGACGCGCGGGCGCGTTGCGACGCGTGCTCGCCTGCAGCGTTCGGCTTGCTGCTGCGGGCTCGAGCTCGGCTCAGCGAGGAACGGCCCGCCGAGGCCGGCGCACGCGTGTGCCGCCGGCCGCGCGGCGCCGGCGAGATGCGAGTAGCGCGGCAGCAAGCACGCGCACGTCGTGGCCGCGCGCGCAGAGCGCGTCGCTCAAGCCCGCTACGGCGTCGGCCAGTCCGCCGGTTTTCGCCCACGGGGCGAACTCCGCGCAGACCATCAGGATCTTCATCGCGCTACTTGCGCTGCTCCATCGGCACGTACGCGCGCTTCGTCGCGCCGGTGTAGATCTGGCGCGGCCGGTCGATGCGCTGCGTGCCGCCGATGCGAACCTCGCGCCAGTGCGCGATCCAGCCCGGCAAGCGGCCGATCGCGAACATCACCGTGAACATGTTCGTCGGGATGCCGAGCGCGCGCATGATGATGCCGCTGTAGAAGTCGACGTTCGGGTACAGCTTGCGCTTGACGAAGTACTCGTCGTGCAGCGCGACTTCCTCGAGCTGCATCGCGATCTCGAGCAGCGGGTCGTTGACGCCGAGCTTCTTCAGCAGCGCGTGGCACGGCGTCCTTGATGATCTTGGCGCGCGGGTCGAAGTTCTTGTAGACGCGGTGGCCGAAGCCCATGAGCCGCGCAGTGCGCGTCCTTGTCCTTGACGCGGGCGATGAAGCGTGTCGAGCTTCTCGCCGCTGTCCTGGAGCTGCGTCAGCATCTCGATGACGGCGACGTTGGCGCCGCCGTGCAGCGGGCCCCACAGCGCGCAGACGCCGGCGGCCACCGACGCGTACAGGTTCGCCTGCGACGAGCCGACCATGCGCACCGTCGACGTCGAGCAGTTCTGCTCGTGGTCGGCGTGCAGCAGCAAGAGCTGGTCGAGCGCCCGGACGACGACCTCGTCGGGCTGATAGAGCTTGTGCGGGAGCGAGAACATCATGTGCAGGAAGTTGGCCGTATACCGCAGCTCGGTGCGCGGATAGTTCACGGGCCGGCCGATCGACTTGCGGTAGCTGGCCGCCGCGATCGTCCGCACCTTGCTCATGAGCCGCGCCGCGGGCTGCCATGAAGTGCTCGTTGTCCTCGGGCTGCATGAGTTCCGGCTGGAAGCAGCCGAGCGCGTTGATCATGGCCGACAGGATCGCCATCGGCGGCGCGTTGTTCGGGAAGCCGTCGAAGTGGTGCAGCATGTCCTCGTGGATGAACTCGTGCTGGCCGAGCAGCCGCCGGAACTCGGCGAGCTGGGTCGCCGTCGGCAGCTCGCCGAAGATCAGCAGGTAGGCCGTCTCGACGAAGCTCGAGCGTCTCGGCCAGCTCCTCGATGGGGTAGCCGCGATAACGGAGGATGCCCTGCTCGCCGTCGATGAACGTGATGTTGCTCGTGCAGGCGCCGGTGTTGGCGTACCCGCTGTCGAGCGTGATCAAGCCCGATTTGGCGCGCAGCTGCGAAATATCGACGGCCGTTTCGGCTTCCGTGCCGACAACCGTGGGTAGTTCGTAGCTCTTGCTGTCGTACGTTAGAGTTGCGTTCTTCGTCATGAGGAGCCTCCGACTCGTCGGACGTATTCTACGCTCGGCTCGATGCAGAAGTGTGAGTGCGACGACACAGTTGCCGCGTGCGCAGTGACCGTCGTGGTTTGCGCCTCGCGGCGGTGCAAGAAAGTGCTTGCAATCTATGAGCCGCGTTTTATATTTACGCCGCTTTCGTTGCGGGTAGATGGTCTGCCCACCCAGGTAACGACGGAATTGCCGGGTAACGAATCAACAATGGGCTCCGAGCCCTTGGACCACCGGTGAGCAAGCTGCAGTCCCTGGAGGAAGAACCTCCGAGTTTGGCGCAAGCCGAACGACTCCTTGTCCGAAAGTCCTCTCTCAATCTCCGCGAACTCAACGGCTACAGCGCACCCGGTGCAGCTGGCGCGTGCGGCGCGCGCGCGTTTCGTCGTCAGCCCCGCGAGCAACGAGTTCCGCAAACGGCACTTCCCCGGCGTCAAGACCGCCGAGTGGAACGACTGGCGGTGGCAGAACCGCAACCGCATCCGCAGTCTCGAGCAGCTCGAGCGCATCATCGCCGTCACCGACGACGAGCGCGCGGCGATCCTGCGCCACCAAGGGTCCGCTGCCGATCGGCGTGACGCCGTATTACATGAGCCTGATCGACGCCGGCCAACCCGTCGCAGGGCTTGCGCCGGACGACGATCCCGACGCTCGCGGAGTTCGACCGTACGCCCGGCGAGCAGGACGACCCGCTCGGCGAGGACGGCCACAGCCCCGTGCCGGGGCTCGTCCATCGCTACCCCGACCGGGTACTGCTGCTCGTCACGAACTTCTGCTCGGTCTATTGCCGCTACTGCACGCGGGCGCGGCTCGTCGGCGCGAGCGGCGAGCGCGCGCTGCGCAAGGCCGACATCGACCGGGCCATCGAGTACATCGCGGCCACGCCGGCCGTCCGGGACTGCCTGATCTCGGGCGGCGACCCGCTGTCGCTCGACGAGGACCGCCTCGAGTACGTGCTGTCGCGGCTTGCGGGCGATTCCGCATCTCGAGTTCATCCGCATCGGCAGCAAGCAGCCGGTCGTCCAGCCGATGCGCGTGACGCCGGCGCTGACGAAGATGCTGCGCCGCTATCATCCGCTCTGGATGAGCCTGCATTTCACGCATCCCGACGAGGTGACGCCCGAAGTCGCCGAGGCGTGCGGCCGGCTGGCCGACGCGGGCATTCCGCTCGGCAGCCAGACGGTGCTGCTCAAGGGCGTCAACGACGACGTCGAGACGCTGAAGAAGCTGTTCCACGCGCTGCTGAAGATTCGCGTGCGGCCCGTACTATCTGTATCAGTGCGACCCCATCAGCGGCTCGAGCCATTTCCGCACGACCGTCGACAAAGGCCTCGAGCTGATCGGTCAGATGCGCGGCTACACGACCGGCTACGCGGTGCCGAACTACGTCGTCGACGCCCCGGGCGGCGGCGGCAAGATCGCCATGCTGCCGGACGCCGTCATCGGCCGCGACGGCGACGACCTGCTGCTGCGCAACTTCGCCGGCGAGCAGTGCCGCTACCCCGATCCAGACGGTACGCTCGGCAAGCCGTAAGCTACGGCGCAGCACGCGCGCCGAAGGACGCCACGTGCGGATCGGGTTCACCTACGATCTGAAGGACGACTATTTGGCGCTCGGGCTTGCCGAGCACGAGGTCGCCGAGTTCGATTCCGCTGCAACGATCGACGCGATCGCAGGCGCGCTCGACGGAGCTCGGGCCACGAGGTCGAGCGCATCGGCCACGTGCGCGCGCTCGCCGCGCGGCTCGTCGCCGGTTGGCGCTGCGACCTCGTGTTCAACATCGCCGAAGGCGTCGCCGGCTTCGGCCGCGAGTCGCAGGTGCCGGCGCTGCTCGAGGCGTACGGGATTCCGTACACGTTCTCCGACCCGCTCGTCTGCGCGCTGACGCTGCACAAGGGCATGGCGAAGCACGTGGCGCGCGGCTGCGGCGTGCCGACGCCGAGCTTCGCGCTCGTGACGAGCACTGGCCGGAAGCCGCAAAGCCGTCACGTTGCCGTTGCCGCTGTTCGCGAAGCCCGTCGCCGAGGGCAGCAGCAAGGGCGTCACGGCGAAGTCGCTCGTCGACCTCGCAGGGCTGCGCTCGTCGAGGTCTGCACCGAGCTGCTCGAGCAGTATCGCCAGCCCGTGCTCGTCGAGGAGTACCTGAGCGGCCGCGAGTTCACGGTCGGCATCCTCGGCACCGGTGACTGCCGCGCGGGCCCTCGCGACGCTGGAGGTCGTGCTGCTCGAGGGCGCCGACGCGGGCGTCTACTCGTATCGCAACAAGACGCAGTGGGAGAACATCGTCGAGTACGGGCTGCTCGAGGCCGGGCCCGCTGCGCAGCGAGGTCGAGGGCGTCGCGCTCGCGACTTGGGCGTGCCTCGGCTGTCGCGATGCGGGCCGCGTCGACGTTCGGCTCGACGGTGCGGGTCGGCCGCAGATGATCGAGGTCAATCCGCTCGCGGGGCTCGACGCCCGGGCTACTCCGATCTGCCGATCATGGCCGAGATGGCCGGCATGAGCTATCGCGCGCTGATCGGCGAGATCGTGCGCTGCGCGTCGGCGCGCCTCGATGTCGCCTAGGATCGTGCTGCTGCACGACGCCGCACGCCGCGGCGGGACGCCCCGACTCGAGCGATACGCTGCTCGAGGCGGCGGCGATCGCGGCGGCGCTCGGCGAGGCTCGGTTACGACACGACGACCGCTGCCGGTCGGGCTCGACCTCGGCGCGCTCGAGCGGATGCTCGACGCGCTCGCGCCGCACGCCGTCTTCAATCTCGTCGAGTCGCTCGAGGGCCGCGGCCGGCTGCTTGCCGTGGTGCCGGCGCTGCTCGAGTCGCTCGGCGTGCCGTTCACGGGTTGCTCCGCGGAGGCGCTCGGCGCGACGTCGCACAAGGTCGCGGCGAAGCGGCTGCTGCGGCAAGCGGAAATCGCGACGCCGGCCGTGCTCGGCGGCCGTGGCCGGCGACGGCACCAAGGCCGGCGACGGTCACGTGGATCGTGAAGTCCGTGTTCGAGCACGCGTCGCTGGGCATCGACGACTCTTCGGTCGTCGCCGGCGCGGAGGCCGCTAGCCGCGTGCTCGAAGCGCGCCGCGCGGAGTTCGGCGGCGACTGGTTCGCCGAGCGCTTCGTGCCGGGGCGCGAGCTCAACGTCGGCATCGATCGCCGCGCCCCGACGGGTCCGCGCGTGTTGCCCGTCGCGGAGATTCGCTTCGAGGGCTTTCCCGCGGACAAGCCCGCGATCGTCGGCTACGCGGCGAAGTGGCACGTCGACAGCTTCGAGTATCGCCACACGGTCGCGCTCGTTCGACGTCGAGCCAGAGCTCGCGGCGCGCGCCGAGCGGCTCGCGCTCGCGTGCTGGGAGCTGTTCGCGCTCGACGGTTATGCCCGCGTCGACTTTCGTGTCGACGCCTCCGGCATGCTCTTCGTGCTCGAGATCAACGCCAATCCCTGCCTGTCGCCCGATGCCGGGTTTGCGGCGGCGCTCGCGGAGGCCGGCATCGGCTTCGACGAGGCGATCGACTGGCTGATTGCCGACGCGCGCGCGTCGCGCGCCGCACGGGCAGAGCGCGTGACGGCGAATCGCGTCCGTTACCGCAGTCGGCCCACGGCCGCCGACGTGCCGGCGCTGCGTCGCCTCGTCGCATCGACGGGCGTCTTCTACGGCGCAGGAGCGTGCCGATCGCGCTCGAGCTGCTCGAAGCGCGGCTCGCGCGCGGCCCGAAGAGCGGCTACTCGTTCGTCTTCGCGGAGCGGCAGAGCAGCCGTCGCTCGGCTATTGCGCGTGGGGCGATGTGCCGCTGACGCGAGCGCAGCTACGATCTCTACTGGATCGTCGTGGCGCCTGCCGCGCAGGGGCAGGGTGTCGGCCGGGCGTTGCATGCGGCAGGTCGAGACGGCCGTCGCGCGCCGCGGCGGCGGCAGCCTGTACATCGAAACCTCGTCGCGGAGCGTCTACGTCACGGACACGGCGGTTCTACCGCGAGGCCGGCTACGCGCAGGTCGCGCGGCTGCGCGACTTTTACGCGCCCGGTGATCATAAGGTCATGTTCTGTAAGGCGATCCGGGCGCGGACCTAGGCGCTGCGGGCGGCGGCCGGCGGCCGCCTCTGTCAGTGGTACCGGAATCCTAAAGAAATCTTATAACTACCGGATTTCTCATAGTCATTTCGCGGCTTGACAGCCTTTTGCAACCGCCTATAGTTGCGCAGCCCGGCGGCTGAGCGCCCGGGCGGGTCTAACGGGTGTTGCCGCCCGTGGGCGCAACCGGACTGAAGATCCGGATAGTGGTCATGGCAAGGAGGGTTTACCCGATGCGTAAGCCCAAGGAACAAGCCGACGAAGAGGGCGCTGAAGCCCACTTCTTCGACGATCTCGAATCGAGCGACGACGTC
Source organism: uncultured Gammaproteobacteria bacterium (assembly GCA_963714705.1). Taxonomy (GTDB): domain Bacteria; phylum Pseudomonadota; class Gammaproteobacteria; order Steroidobacterales; family Rariloculaceae; genus FEN-1219. Next base: position 272,147 of record CAVQPJ010000005.1, on the reverse strand, counting down.
AGACGATTCGGACGACGACTCCGCGCGATCCGCGTAAACCCAAGAAGCCCGCCCGCCAGCGCGTCGAGCTGCGCAACGAGCAGCAGAGCCTGCGGCGCCAGCTGTCGGACTGGGACGACTACGGCGCAGGACGACTTCGACACGAAGCTGTAGTCTGTCCCACTGCCGGCCGCGGGCCGGCGCAAACCACGACTTTCAGGCGGTGCCGTGAGCGCCAAGCGCAAGCGCAAACGTTCTGCCGCGCGGCCGGCTTCGCCGGCCTCGGCTTCGTCGTCGAGCACAACCCGACGATGTCACCTGTGGCCCCGCCTGCCTGCACGGCGTCTATCGTCACTACGGCGACGACGTGCCGCTCGAGCGCGTCATCGCCGACATTCAGACGCTCGATCGCGGCGGCACGCTCGACGTGTTCCTCGCGAACCACGCGCTGCACCGCGGTTACGGTGCGACGATCCTCACCTACAACCTCGATTTGTTCGATCCGACCTGGTTCTCGCTGCCGAACGATGAGATCCGCGAGCGTCTCGAGCCCAAGCGAAGGTCAAGCCGTGGACGCCGCTTACAGTCCGCAACGCGCGGCTACGACGAGTTCCTGCGCACTAGGCGGCAAGCTCGTGCTGCGCGACCTCGATCCGTCATTGCTGCGCCGCTACCTCGAATCGCGGACCTCGTCATCACGGGCTTGAGCGCGACCTATCTCTACCGCGCCGTTCGCGACGTTCCCGAGACGAACGCCGACGACGACATCCGCGGCGAGCCCGTCGGGCACTTCGTCGTGCTGACGGGCTATCGGCGCGACGCGCGCGAGATCCTGATCGCCGATCCGCTCGAGAACCCGCTCGTGCGCTCGCGTTACTATGCCGTGCAGGTGCAGCGACTGATCGGGGCCATTCTGCTCGGCGTCATGACGTACGACGCGAACCTGCTCGTCATCGAGCCGAAACGTGCTCGGCGATGACGGCGCTGATCGTCGTCGACCATCCCGAGGAGTGGCCGCTGCACCTTAGCGGCGGCCGAGGTCATCAGCGCCGACAGCTATCTGCGCGACGAGCGCGCTCGCCGGCATGCGCCAGGCGCGCGTCTACAACCTCTGCGACTCCTACGAGTATCAGACGGCCGGCTACTACGTCTCGCTGCTCGCTGCGGCGCGCGGCCATCGCACGATGCCCGGCGTCGCGACGATCCAGGACGTCAAGTCGCGCTCGCTGCTGCGCGCCGACGACGAGCTCGAGGAGATCGTCGAGCGCTCGCTGCACACGATCAAGTCGAAGCGCTTCGAGCTCAGCATCTATTTCGGCTGCAACCTGGCCGAGCGGCACACTGCCTTGAGCCGCGCCTTGTTCAACCTGTTCCCGATGCCGCTCATGCGGGCGACGTTCGCGAAATCCTCGACGACGAGCCTGTGGCGGCTGCGCAGCATCACGCCGATCCCCGTCGGCGACATTCCGAAGAGACCACGGGGCGTTCCTGCCGCAAGGTCATCGAGAACCACTTCGCGCGGCGCGGACCGGCGGGGCGAGCCGGCCGCAGCGTCAGATACGAGCACGACCTCGCGATCCTGACCGAACGACGACGAGCGCTCGCCGCCGTCGAACCGTGAGGCGCTGAAGCGCTTCGAGCGTGCCGCCCGCCTGAACGGTTTCGACGTCGAGTTCCTGAACCGCGACGACTACGGCCGCATCGCGGAGTTCGACGCGCTGTTCATCCGCGAGACGACGGCCGTGAACCATCACACGTACCGGTTCGCGAGCCGGGCGCAGTCCGAAGGGCTCGTCGTCGTCGACGACCCGAATCGATCATCCGCTGCGGCAACAAGGTCTACCTCGTCGAGCTCGCGAAGCGGCTCGATCTCGCGATCCCGCCGACGATGGTCGTCGGCAGCAGCACTGAGCACCGACGCGATCGTTCGCGAGCTCGGCTTGCCGTGCGTGCTGAAGCAGCCCGACAGCGCGTTCTCGCGAAGGCGTGTTCCGCGCCGATACGCGCGAGCAGCTCGCGGACAGGGCTCGCAGCGCCTGCTGTCGCGCAGCGACCTCGTCGTCGTGCAGTCGTTCATGCCGACGGAGTTCGATTGGCGTGTCGGCGTGTTCGACCGCCAGCCGCTGTTCGTCTGCCGCTACTTCATGGCCGAGGGGCACTGGCAGATCTATCACCACGGCGAGAAGCGCACGACCGAGGGCGAGTCCGAGACGATCGCCGTGCGAGCACGCGCCGCGCGACGTGCTCGAGCTCGCGCTGAAGACCGCGAACGCGCATCGGCGACGGGTTCTACGGCGTCGACATCAAGACCGTCGACGGCCGCCACGTGCTCATGGAGGTCAACGACAACCCGAACGTCGACCGCGGCGTCGAGGACGCGATCCTCGGCGACGAGCTCTACGATCGCATCATGAAAGGGATTCGAGCGCGCGTCGATGCCGGCAAACAGTTCAAACCCGCCGCCTGAACCGCCGCCAAGGCGGCCGCTCCGACTGTTCGACGGCCTATGGGCTCGAGGTCGAGTACATGCTCGTCGACGGCGAGACGCTCGACGTCGCGCCGGCCGCCGATCAGCTCCTCGAAGCCGCGGCCGGCGAGCTGACCGACGAGTTCGAGAACGGCGACGATCGCCTGGAACAACGAGCTCGCGCTGCACGTCATCGAGCTCAAGTGCAACGGGCCGCGGCCGTCGCTCGCGGGCTTGGGCAAGGCATTCGCCGCCAACGTGAAGCTCGCGAACGACAAGCTCGGCCGCGAGGGTTTGCGGCTCATGCCGACGGCGATGCACCCGTGGATGGACCCGAACGAGGTCGAGCTGTGGCCGCACGGCACGCGCGTCATCTACGACACGTTCGACCGGATCTTCTCGTGCAAGGGCCACGGCTGGGCCAACCTGCAGAGCATGCAGATCAACCTGCCGTTCGCCGGCGACGAGGAGTTCGCGCGGCTGCATGCCGCGATTCGTTTCCTGCTGCCGATCCTGCCGGGTCTCGCGGCGAGCTCGCCGATCGTCGACGGCGAGCGCAACGGCATTCTCGACAACCGCCTGGTCGTCTATCGCAGCAACTGCGCGACGCATCCCGTCGGTCACGGGCGAGGTCGTGCCGGAGCCCGTCGGCTCGATCGGCGAATACCACGAGCGCGTGCTCGAGCCGATCTACCGCGACCTCGCGCCGCACGATCCCGAAGGCGTCCTGCGCCACGAATGGGTCAACGCGCGCGGCGCGATCGCGCGCTTCGACCGCATGGCGATCGAGATCCGCGTGCTCGACGTGCAAGAGACGCCCGCTCATGGACGTCGCCTATGCCGCGCTGATCGTCGAGGTGCTCGAAGCGCTGTGCGCGGAGCAATGGCTCGATCGTGAGCGGCATGAATCGCTGGCGCACCGAGGAGCTCGGCAAGCTGCTCACGCTCGCGGCGCGGCAAGGCGAGGGTGCCGGTATCGGCGACAAGCAATATCTCGCCGCGCTTCGGCATGCGCAGCAGCGGCACCGAGCTCAAGGACCTGTGGGAGCATCTGATCGAGACGATTTCCGCGCGCGGCTCGATCGCGCCCGAGACGGGCCGGTTGCTGGAGCACTATCTGCGCCACGGCACGCTTGCGACGCGTATCGGCAAAGCCGTGGGCCTCTTGCCGACACGCGCCAAGCTCACGAGAGTCTACGAGGATCTCTGCGAAGCGCTCGCCGAGGGCAGGCCTTTCGCGCCGCCTGCTCCCACGCCTGAAAAGGGGATCGGATGACACGACGGATCGAGGTTCTTGGTTTGTGCCTGGCCGGTGTGCTCGGCGGCTGCGGTCCCGCGGACAACGCCGCGCCGGCAGGGCCGGTCGCGCCGCGCTTCGCCGTGGACCCGCTATGGCCGAAGCCGTTACCTAATCACTGGGTCATCGGCTCGACGGTCGGCGTCACCGTCGATTCGCGCGACCACGTCTGGATCATCCACACGCGCTCGTCCTTGAACGAGCGCGAGGCGAAAGCCGGCGTGCTGACGCCGCCCGGCGAATGCTGCACGCCCGCACCGCCCGTGCTCGAGTTCGACGCGCAAGGCAACCTCGTCGGCTCGTGGGGCGGGCCCGGCGAAGGCTACGACTGGCCGACGACGAATCACGGCATCGCCGTCGACCCCATGGACAACGTGTGGATCGGCGGCAACGGCCCCGACGACGCGCACCTTCTGAAGTTCACGCGCAACGGGCAGTTCTTGCTCCAGATGGGCAAGCCGGGCGGCAACAATGGGAGCCGCGACACGACGAATTTCGGCCGCGCGGCGAAAGTGTCGTTCGACGTCGTCGCCAACGAAGCTTTCGTCGCCGACGGCTACTTGAACCGGCGCGTTGCGGTCCTCGACATGAGCTCCGGTGCCATAAAGCGTTACTGGGGCGCTTACGGCAATGCGCCGGACGACACCGATCTCGGCGCCTATGATCCGGACGCGGCGCCGGCGCCGCAGTTCCGCAATCCCGTTCATTGCGCCGAGCCCACACTCGACGGCCTCGTGTACGTTTGCGATCGCGTCAACGACCGCATTCAGGTGTTCCGCAAGGACGGCAGCTTCGTCAGCGAGCTGCGCGTCGCGCCGCAAACGCGCGGCGGCGGCTCCGTTTGGGACATCGCGTTCTCGCGCGACGCCGCCCAGACGTATCTTTTCCTCGCCGACGGCGGCAACGAGCGCGTCTGGATCATCGACCGCGCCACGCTGCAGATTCTGACGAGCTTCGGCGACGGCGGACGGCAACCGGGGCAGTTCTTCGGCGTGCACAGCATTGCCACGGATTCGCAGGGCAACGTCTACACGACCGAAACGTTCGAAGGCAAACGCATCCAGAGGTTCGTCAACCTCGGGTTGGCGCCCGTCGAGTCCGCCTACCTCGGCGTCGTGTGGCCGGAGCCGCGCGGCGACTGAGGCAGCCGACCGAGACCGGTGACATCCCGCATGTATACTCGGCCGGCGGTCTCATGCCGGTCGGACGACGAGTGCGACGTGCAATGAAAACAACAACAGTCGTAACGGCGATCGCCTTGCTCGCCTCGGGCAACGCTCTCGGGCAGACGGCGCAAACTCACTGGGAACCCTACAAGAACGCCGCGCGGGCGCCGTCGGTCGACCAGGAGCTCAGGGATCCCGTCCTCGACGGCGCCATCGACCTGCACGCTCACTTCGGCCCGGACTCGTACCCGCGGCAGTGGGACGCATTCGAGGTCGTCGCGCTGGCGCAAGCGCGCGGCCTGCGCGGCATCGTGCTGAAGAACCACTTCGCGGAGACGGCGGGCCTCGCCTACCTCGTTCGCAAGTACGGCGCGCAGGGCATCGAGGTATACGGTGCCGTCACGCTCGACACGCCGACGGGCGGCGTGAACCCGCAGGCGGTTCGCTACATGGTCGACGTCACGGGAGGCTGGGGACGCATCGTGTGGCTGCCGACGCACGACTCCGAGCACGAGGTCACCTACAACAAGGACCGGCGGCCGATGGTGCGCGTCTCGCGCGACGGCGTGCTGCTGCCCGAGGTCCTCGAGGTGCTCGACCTGATTGCCGAGCACGGGCTCACGCTCGCGACGGGTCACGTCACGCCGGACGAGACGCTGAAGATCCTTGCGGAGGCCCGCAAGCGCGGCATCGCCCGCATGATCGTGACGCACCCCTTGCTCGACCCCCAGTTCACGTTCATGTCGGTGCAGCAACTGCGCGACGCCGCTGCATTGGGCGCCATCATCGAGATCACCGCCGGGTCTCTGTACCGCGAAGGGCCGGGACGCGAGCGCGTCCTCGAGGCCGTTCGTGCGCTCGGACCCGACCGCTTCTTCGTCGGCAGCGATAGCGGGCTCGTGGGAACGCCGAACCACACCGACGCGCTCGTCCTGGCGGCGCGCGTCCTGCGCGAGAACGGATACGACGAGGCGGCGCTCGACGTCATGTTCAAGGACAACCCTGCGCGCTTGCTGGGGTTGCCCGTCCAATGACAACTACTCAGTCGGCAATGACTCACTCGGGGGCAATCATGAGAACGATCATTTCACTGCTGGCGGTCGGCACTCTCGGGGTGTTGGCGGGCGTGTCGTCGGCGCAAAGCGGGCGGCTGTTTCTCGACGAGGCACCGCTCGACAAGGCCGTCGACTTCCCGAAGGAGAAGCTGGCGGCGTACTTTCAGCAGATGACGAAGGAGCAGATCGGAGTCGTCCGGCTGCTCGAGGGCGGCCTCTACAACGTCAACATTCGGCACGTCGAGAACGCCACGCCGGACGCCTATGGCACCGAGTTCCACGAGGACACGATCGACGTGTGGGTCATTCAAGAGGGCGGTGGGACGCTCGTCACGGGCGGCGAGGAAGTCGACGGCAAGCACCGCGGCGGCGTCGAGCGGCCGGTCAAGGTCGGCGACGTCATCTTCATCCCGGCCGGCATTTACCACGGCATGAAAGAGACTCGTTCCACCACTTGGCTCAACATTCGTTTCCCCGAGCATCGTAACTAACGCTCGGGCTCGCACCGCGGAGTAACGACCATGATCGATTGCAAATCTCGCCTCGCGCTGCTCGCCGTATCGGCCGTCGCTTGGGCGCTCGTGCCGTCGCTGCACGCGCAGCCCGTCAACGAGCCGGCATTGCGCGGCGCCATCGACATCCACTCGCACGTGGATCCCGACGGCTACGGACCTGGCCGCAACGGGCGAGGATTCGACTCGCTCGAGCTCGCGCGGCTCGCGAAGGAAGCGGGCATGCGCGGGTTCGTCATCAAGATGCACTACGACCAGTCTGCCGACGACGCGTATCTCGTTCGCCAGATCTATCCCGACCTCGAAGTGTTCGGCGGCATCGGCACGAACTTCGCGACGGGTGGACTGAACCCGGCCGCGATTCGACAGATGGCCGACGTCAAGGGCGGCTGGGGACGCATCGTCTGGATGCCGACGTGGGACGCCAAGCACTACGTCGAGCACAACGGCAACGACCGGCCGTTCATCACGGTCGCGAAGGACGGCCAGCTCGTGCCCGAGGCCAAAGCGTTGATCGCGGCTATCGCCGAGGTCAACGGCAAGACGCGCGGCAGCGGCGGCTCCTTGGTGCTCGCGACGGGCCACAACGCGCCCGAGGAAGTGCTGCTGATGGTGCGCGAAGGGCGCCGGCTCGGCCTGCAGGTCGTCGTGACGCATCCGCTGCTCGAGTCGGTCGGCATGAACATGGAGCAGATGAAAGAAGCCGTCGAGATGGGCGCTTATCTCGAGTTCGTCACGGCGTTCACTCGGGCTGAGGCGACCATTCGCGAGTACGTCGAAGCGATCCGCGAGATCGGGCCCGAGCACTGCATCGTCTCGAGCGACAAAGGCCAAGGCCGCGGGCCGGAAGGGCATGACGGCCCGAACGTGTCGCACACGGCGGGTCTCGCCGAGGCAGCGGTGATTCTGCGCAAGAACGGCTTCACCGAAGTCGAGCTCGACTTGATGTTCAAATCCAATCCGGCGCGTCTCCTCGGCTTGCCGGTGCTTTGATCATGAGCAGGCAACGACGGCGCACTCGCTGCGTGCTCGCGTTGCTCGGCGGCGCTGCGACGGCGGGGCTCGTCGTCGCCGCGGCGGGCGTGGCGCAAGTCGGCGGGAACGCGGCCGCGCCGCCGCCGACGGCGCTCGAGCAACTGGCGCGCCGACCCACGACCACGATGAGCAATCCGTATCGGCTCGTCGAGCGCTGGCCGACGCTGCGGGACGGTATGACGTGGGGCGCCGCGATCGGGATCATTCCCGATAACAAGGGCGGCGCGTGGATGATGTTTCGCTCCGAGCCGCCGATCAATTACATCGACGCGTCGGGCACGATCACGAAGAGCTTCGGCCGCGGCTTGCTCGTTCAGGGTCACGGCTTCTGCATGGATCACGACGGCAACTTGTGGGTCGGCGATAGCGGCCCGTTCGCGGAAGACCCGGCGACGGCCGGCCGCGGCTTTCAGTTGCACAAGCTGACGCAGGACGGCGAGTTGCTGTTCAGCCTGGGCCGCGCGGGCGTCTCGCGTGCGGGCACGGACACGTTCGTCGGCCCCACCGCCTGCGCGGTTGCCGCGAACGGCGACATTCTCGTCGCCGACGGCCATTGGCCGCGCCCCGCGAGCGCGCAGCAAGACGGCGATCGCATCGTGCGGCTGAAACCCGACGGCACGTACGTCCGCGCCGTCGGTAGCTTGGGCTCGGGGCCTAAGCAGTTCATGGGCCCGCACGCGCTGGCGTTCGACTCGCGCGGGCGCCTCTTCGTCGCCGACCGCTCGAACAACCGCGTGCAGATCCTCGACGAGAGTCTCGAGTTCGTCGACGAGTGGCGCCACTTCGGCCGGCCGAGCGGCGTCGCGATCCTGAAGGACGATACGTTGATCGTCGCCGATTCCGAGTCGACGAATTTGATCGACGGCCCGCCTCAGGCGCCCGAGGGCGCGGGGCGCGTGCTGCGCAATCCGGGCTGGCAAACCGGCATTCGCATCGGCAGCGCCGTGGATGGATCGCTGCTTCAATTCGTGCCGGGCACGCGGCCCGAAGGGTTGGCCGGCGACGAGCTCGGCAACATCTTCGCGGGGCTCACGGGGCGCTGTGACCTCAGCCCGTCCGGCGGGTGTCTGCAAAAATGGGTGAGGGTGCAACGATGAAGCTCGTTACGAAGTGCCGCGCCGTCGCGGCTGCCGTAAGCGTGGCCGCATGGGCCGCGCTGCCGTCGATCTCTCTCAGCCAAGCTCCGCCTCCCGCCGTCGACGTCCTGAAAGCCGACATCGACGCCGTCGTGGCCGCGCCCGAAGGCGGCGCGGATCGGCAAATCAAAGTCGTGGACGTCGGCAAGCTCAACGTCGGCGTCGGCGTCTTGACGCAGGGCGCGAGGAAGACGGCCCCCGGAGATCCCGTCGCCGGCATCTCGCACGCGCAGGTCACCGAGGTCTACTACGTCCTGTCCGGGTCCGGCATCTTGATCACGGGCACCGAGATCGAGGGTCCCGTGCCGCTCGCGGCCGACTCGGAGGTCGTGAAGGTCGCGGTCGGCCCGAGCCACCGCGCGACGTTCATGGGCGGCGAGCGGCGCACGGTTTCGGCCGGCGACGTCGTCGTGATACCGGCAGGCGTGCTGCACGGCTGGGTCGAGATACCGGAGCAAGTGCGGTACTTGAGCATCCGGCCCGATCCCGATCGCGTGCTGCCGGCCGGCTACGTGAATCCGGCGATCTCGCGGCAATAGTGACGCGCCGCACCCGACGCCGGCTGCTCGTCAGCTGCGAGCACGGCGGCAATCGCGTGCCGAAGAAATACGCGCCGCGCTTCGCGGGCGCCGCGGACGTGCTCGCGACGCACCGCGGCTTCGACTTGGGCGCGCTCGCGGTGGCGCGAGCGTTCGGCCGCCGTCTCGGAGTAAGTCCGTTCACGGCGACGACGACGCGGCTCGTCGTCGACCTGAATCGTTCTCCGGGCAACCCCACCGTGTTCTCGGCGTACATGCGAGGGCTCGAGGACGAGCAACGCGCCGCTGCGCTCGCGAAGCACTACTGGCCGTATCGCAAGGCCGTCGAGGACGCAGTTGCCGCGGCCGTCGCCGCGCGCGAGGCCGTGCTGCACGTGTCCGCGCACAGCTTCACGCCGGTGCTGCGCGGCGAGGTGCGCAACTGCGACGTCGGCTTCCTCTACGATCCGCGGCGGCGCGGCGAAGTGCGGTTCGTCGAAGCGTGGTATGCGGCGCTCGACGCTGCGGCGCCGGAGCTCGTCTTGCGGCGCAACTATCCGTACCGCGGCGTGTCGGACGCGCTCGTGACGCAGCTGCGCCGTCGCTACGGCAGCCGCGGCTACATCGGCATGGAGCTCGAGGTCAACCAGAAGCACGTCGGCGGCCGCGGTTGGCGCGCGCTCGTCGCCGTGCTCGCCGCAACGCTCGAGGCAGCCGTCGAGCACGCCTAGCTTGCCTCGCGCCGCCTCGTGCGCTCACTATGCGGAGCGACTCCATAGGAACCTTTGCATGTCTGTCGATCTCTCTCCGCGCACCGAGCTGCAAACCACGGCCGTGTTCGTCGATTTCGAGAACCTGGCGCTCGGCGTCGAGCAGGACAAGAAAGGCCGGTTCGAGATCGATCTCGTGCTGAAACGCTTGCTCGAGCGCGGCCGCATCGTGTTCAAGCGTGCCTATTGCGATTGGCCGCGCTTCAAGGACTTCATGCAGGAATTTCACCGGCACGGGTTCGAGATGGTCGACATTCCGAGCTCGAAGGTCTCCGGCAAGAACAGCGCCGACATCCGCATGGTCGTCGATGCGATCGATCTGTGCTACTCGAAATCGCACATCGACACGTTCGTGCTCGTCACCGGCGACAGCGATTTCTCGCCGCTCGTCTCGAAGCTCAAGGAGAACGACAAGCGCGTCGTCGGCTGCGGCGTGCGCAGCTCGACGTCCGATCTGCTCGCGAACAACTGCGACGAGTTCATCTTCTACGACGACCTGATCCGCGTGCAGAAGCGTGCGCAAACGCGCGCACAAACACGCCAGAAACCGAAGCAAGCGAGCGCCGACAAGCACGCCGACAGCGCCGACAAGCGCAAGCAGGAAGCGTTCGACCGGCTCGTCGCGACCGTCACGTCGCTCGAGTCGGACTACGACCCGGTCTGGGGCTCGCTCGTGAAACCGACGCTGAAGCGCGTCTATCCCGGCTTCAACGAGAGCTACTACGGGTACCGGACGTTCGCCGAGCTGCTGCGAGGACGCCGCCAAGGAAGGCGTGATCGACGCTCGAGCACGACCCGCAGCGCGGCAACTACCGCGTCCGACCGCACACTGACGAGGCGTGTCGCGGCCCGGCCATGGTGCTTTGATACGTCCATCACAGCGGCCGCGTCCGGTCGCGCGGAGACTACGCTTCACCAAGGACGGTCAGCCGGATCTCCCGATGTCCGCAGACAGGGCTCGAAAGCGGTCAAGGACGGCGTGCAAGTCATTCAGGGGACGCCCACGACTCCCATCACGAGCCCCACGCTGTTCCTGCGTCTCTGGCGCGTCACCGAGGGCAAGGAAACGCGCACGCGCGCGACGCTGTTCATGGTTCGCCCCGGCGTCGACCGACTACGTCATCAAAGAGCTGATCCCCGACATGGAGCTCGATGCCCAGGCCGCGCTCGACAAAGCCGTTGCCATCGCGAAGCGCGGTGACGCGTCCGTCGTCTATCTGAACGCCGATCTCGCCAAGATCCCGAAGGCGCGCATCGCCGCCGTCTAGTCGGCACCCAGGGCGGCGACGACGTTGACGCCGTCGCTGCCTCTGCCCTCGAGCTCCACCCAGAGTTTGCCGGGGTCGGCATCGAACACGATCTCGGCAGAGCCCTGCAGGATCTGCCAGCCGCCGGCGCCGATCTCGGCCTGTAACTGGCCGGCGACCCAGGCTACATGACCCGCGTAGAGCCGCAGCTCGTCGGTGCCGTCGGCGAGGCGCACCATGTCCGGCAGCGCGGTGTCGTCGATGCTCAAGAAGACCTTCTCGAGCACCTCGGGACCGCTCACGGTCGCCGCGGCCAAGCCGCGCACGAGATACAGCAGCCGCGTCGGAGCGATCGGCCCGCCGCGAAAGAGGTGCCCGGCGTAGCCGCCGATGCTCTCCCCGAGCTCTGGGAAACACCGTCGCCGGCACGAGATTCGTCGGCCGGTTCAGCATGACGCCGATGCGTGCCGTCGTCGTCATGCTGGAGCACGAGCACGACGGCACGCGCGAAGTTGACGTCCGTGAGCTCGCGGCGACGCGACGAGCAGCGTGCCGGCGCCGATCGTCTGGGCCGCGAGCGGCGCTCCCGCCAGGCCGCACGCGACGGCCGCCACTGCCGCCCAAGCGCGGGCCTTCGATCGCAAGTTTCGCGGCTGTTTCGGAGTCGCCATCGTCATCGCAACATGATACCCGCGTTCGGCGGCGCTGAGGTGTATCGAATCGCGGATCGAGGGGGTATGATGCGCGCCCTCTTGAGTCGGCCCGGCCGCGGAATGCGCCGCACGCTCGACGTCACGACGGGAGACGTTTTGTCCGCCGAACCTGCCGATACGCCGAGCGCTCGCGGTTACCGCCAGCCCGCCGAATGGGCGCCGCACGAAGCGACGTGGCTCTCGTGGCCGCACAACCGCGATAGCTGGCCCGGCGTCTTCGCAGGCGTCGAGCCCGCCATGGTCGAGTTCGTGCGCGCGCTCGCGGAGTGCGAGCCCGTGTACATCAATGTTCTCGACGCCGAGCACGAGCGGCACGTCCGCAGGCTGCTCGCGCGCGGCCGTTCCGCTCGGAGCGCCTGCGGCTGTTCCGTTTCCCGACCAACGACGCGTGGGCGCGCGATCACGGCGCGATCTTCGTCACGCGCGCCACGGCCCGAGGAGCCGCGGCTCGCCGTCGACTTCGACTACAACGCCTGGGGCGGCAAGTATCCGCCGTTCGATCTCGATCGGGAGATCGGCCGGCAGATGGCCGAGGCGCTCGGCGTGCCGCGCTACGCGCAGCCCGGCGTCGTGCTCGAAGGGCGGCTCGATCGAGGTCAACGGCGAAGGCGCGCTGCTGACGACGGAGCAGTGCCTGCTGAACCCGAACCGCAACCCGACGCTGACGCGCGCCGACATCGAGCGCCTGTTGCGCGACACGTTCGGCGTCCGACGAGATCCTATGGCTCGGCGAGGGCATCGAAGGTGACGACACCGACGGGCACATCGACGACCTCACGCGCTTCGTCGGCGCCGGGGACCGTCGTGACGGTCGTCGAGCCGAACCGCGCGGATCCGAACCATGCCCCGCTCGCGGCGAACCGCCGTTTGCTCGACACGCTGACCGTCGGCGGCCGGCGCGCTCGACGGTCGTCGAGCTGCCGATGCCGGCGCCGCAGTACCTCGAGGACCAGCGCCTGCCGGCGAGCTACGCGAATTTCTACGTCGCCAACGGCGCCGTGCTCGTGCCGACCTTCGGCTGCCCGGCCGACGATGTCGCGTGCGAAATCTTGCGTGACTGCTTTCCGGGCCGGCGCGTCGTGCCGGTCGACTGCCGCGTCCTGATCGCAGGGCTTGGGCGCGCTGCACTGCCTCACCCAGCAGGTGCCGGCCGTGCCGGCACGTCGGCGTCATGAGCAGCCGCGCCGCTCGCCGGGGTTGTGGCCCGCGGCTCGATTTCCTAATCTTCACGCTTTCGACGGGCGCCTAGCCGCCTGAGGTATCATGCGATGGGCGCGATCTCGGATTTCATCCGTCATCACTATCGGCATTTCAACGGCGCGGCGCTGGTCGACGCCGCCGATGCCTACGTGAAGCACCTCGACGGCGGCGGCCAGATGCTCGTCACGCTCGCGGGCGCGATGAGCACGGCCGAGCTCGGCCTGTCGCTCGCCGAGATGATCCGCCGCGGCAAGGTGCACGCGATCTGCTGCACGGGCGCGAACCTCGAGGAGGACATCTTCAACCTCGTCGCGCACGACCACTACGTGCGCATTCCGAACTACCGGCACCTCTCGCCGGAGCAGGAAGAGGAGCTGCTCGACCAGCACCTGAACCGCGTCACCGACACCTGCATCCCGGAGTACGAGGCCATCCGCCGCATCGAGGGCGCCGTGCTCGACGAGTGGCAGCGCGCCGACAAGGCCGGCCAGCAGTTCTTCCCGCACGAGTTCATGTACAAGATCCTGCGCTCGGGCGTGCTCGAGGAGCACTATCCAGATCGACCCGAAGGACAGCTGGATGGTGGCGGCCGCCGAGCGCGACCTGCCGATGTTCGTGCCGGGCTGGGAGGACTCGACGCTCGGCAACATCTTCGCGGGCCACTGCATCGCGGGCGACATCGACAACGTGCACACGGTGCGCATCGGGCATCGAGTACATGATGAGCCTCGCCGACTGGTATCAGGCGACGTGCCGCAAGGGCTCGATCGGGTTCTTCCAGATCGGCGGCGGCATCGCCGGCGACTTCCCGATCTGCGTCGTGCCGATGCTGCAGCAGGACCTGCAGCTCCCGGACACGCCGCGCTGGGGCTATTTCTGCCAGATCAGCGACTCGACGACGAGCTACGGCTCGTACTCGGGCGCCGTGCCGAACGAGAAGATCACCTGGGGCAAGCTCTCCGCGTCGACGCCGAAGTTCATCATCGAGTCCGACGCCACGATCGTCGCGCCGCTGATGTTCGCTCACGTGCTCGGAGAGTAACTAGCATGTCCACGCAGCCCAAGACCAAACCCGTACCCGCCGAATGGCAGCCGTCCGATGCGGCCGAGCTCTATCGGATCCCGAGCTGGGGCGACCCGTTCTTCTTCGTGAACGAGAAAGGCCACATGGCCGTGCGCGCGCTCGACGAGCAGGGCACGACGATGGACGTCGTCGACATCGTCAACGAGCTGCGCCGCCGCGGCGTGCAGTTCCCCGTGCTGCTTCGCTTCCAGGACGTGCTGCGCGCCCAGGTGCGGCGCGTCAACGAGGCGTTCCGCAGCGCGATCGCCGAGTCGAACTACGGCAACGTCTATCGCGGCATCTACCCGATCAAAGTCAACCAGCTGCACGAGGTCGTCGACGAGCTGCTCGACGCCGGCCGGCCGTACGGCATGGGTCTCGAGTGCGGCTCGAAGGCCGAGCTCATCGCGTGCCTGCCGCACATCGACGGCGAGACGCTGCTCGTCTGCAACGGCGTCAAAGACCGCACGATGCTGTCGCTGATGATCGCGGGCCAGAAGCTCGGGCAGAACATCGTGCCCGTCATGGAGAAGTACTCGGAGTTCACCGACATCAAGGGCCTCGCATTCTCGACGGGCTACATGTCGCAGCTCGGAGTGCGCGTGCGGCTCGCGACGCGCGGCGCGGGCCGCTGGGCGGAGTCGTCGGGCACGAACTCGAAGTTCGGCCTGAACATCGCCGAGCTCATGCGCATGGTCAACGAGCTCGAGGCAGGCGGGCAGCAGTCGAAGCTCGTGCTGCTGCATTGCCACATCGGCAGCCAGATCGCCGACATTCAAGTGCTCAAAGAGGCGACCAAGGAAGTCGCGCAGATCTACGCGCAGCTCGTGAAGCGCGGCATCGCGCTCAAGTATCTCGATGTCGGCGGCGGTCTCGGCGTGAACTACGACAAAGGCCACCTCGAGGAGGACGCGGGCATCAACTACGCGCTCGAGGAATACGCGAACGCCGTCGTGTTCACGGTCAAGGAGGTCTGCGACGCGAACGAGGTGCCGACGCCGACGCTCGTCACGGAGAGCGGCCGCGCCCTGACGGCGCACCACTCGGTGCTGATCGTGCCGGTCTTGGGCGCGAACGCGAAGGACGATCCGAGCCAGGACCTCACGGTGCCGGAGAACGTCGCCGAGCCGCTGCACGCGCTGAACAAGATCCTCACGGCGCTGCCGAAGACGCGCAAGCAATCGGAGCTGCTCGAGGCGTACCACGACATCAACGAGCGGCTCGACGAAGTGCGCCAGCTGTTCACGCTCGGCTATCTGCCGCTCGAGGAGCGGGCGCTCGCCGAGAGCTTGTATTGGCGCATCTGCACGGGCCTGCTGAAGGCGCTGAAGCGCAACAATCCGGACTCCTCGCGGCCCGAGATCGTCGAGCTCGAGGACAAGCTCACGGAGCTCTACCTCTGCGACTTCTCCGTGTTCCAGTCGATGCTCGACCACTGGGCCATCGGCCAGCCGTTCCCGATCGTGCCGATCGACCGGCTCGACGAGCACCCGGAGAAGCGCGCCGTGCTCGTCGATCTCACGTGCGACTCGGACGGCAAGGTCACGCACTACGTGTCGACGCGCGACAATCGGTTCCTGCCCGTGCATCCGACCGCCAACGGCACGCCGTACTACTTGGGCTTCTTCTTGATGGGCGCGTACGAGGACATCATCGGCGACGCGCACAACCTGTTCGGCCGCGTCACGGAGGCGCACATCTACGCCGACGCCGAGGAGCCCGGCGACTTCTGGATCGAGAAGATCATTCACGGCACGGCAGTGCAGGACATGCTCGCGCAGGTCCAGTACTTCCCGAACGATCTGCACCGCCGCATGAGCGAGCTCGTGCGCGCGAAGATTCAGCAGAACGTCGTGCGTCCGACGCAGGGCATGGAGATTCTCGACCAGTACATGGCGTGCTTCCCGCAGACGACCTACTGCGACACGCGCGACATCGAAAGAGAACACCAGCGATGACCGCGGCACGTCCCCCTTCGGGGACTACCAAGGGGCGTCCGCTCAAAGTCGGGCTCGTGCAGATGGCGATGGGGGATGACCCCGCGCAGAACCTCGCGAAGGCGATCGACGGCGTCCGCGACGCCGCGAAGCGCGGCGCGCAGCTCGTGGTGCTGCCGGAGCTGTTCCGCTCGCGCTACTTCTGCCAGAGCGAGGACCCGGCGCAGTTCGGGCTCGCCGAGGCGATCCCGGGCCCGAGCACGGAGGTGCTCGGCAAGCTCGCGGCGGAGCTTGAAGATCACGCTCGTCGCGAGCTTGTTCGAGAAGCGAGCGGCCGGCCTTTATCACAACACGGCGGCCGTCATCGATGCCGAGCGCGGTTATCTCGGCAAGTATCGCAAGATGCACATCCCCGACGATCCGCGGTTCTACGAGAAGTACTACTTCACGCCGGGCGATCTCGGGCTTCAAGGTCTTCGCTACGAAGCCGGCGCAGCTCGGCGTGCTCGTCTGCTGGGACCAGTGGTATCCCGAAGCTGCGCGGCTGACGGCGATGCAGGGCGCCGAGATCCTCATCTACCCGACCGCGATCGGCTGGCATCCCGAGGAGAAGGCGCAGTACGGCGAGCGGCAGCATGGCGCGTGGGAGACGATCCAGCGCAGCCACGCCGTCGCGAACGGCTGCTTCGTGATCGCCGTGAACCGCACGGGCTTCGAGCCCGACCCGCGCGGCACGGGCGGCATCGAGTTCTGGGGCCAGAGCTTCGTCGCCGGCACCGACGGCCGCATCCTCGTGCGTGCGCCCGTGGACCGCGAGGTCGTGCTCGTCGAGGAGATCGATCTCGCCGAGATCGACGCCGTCCGCGCCGGCTGGCCGTTCTTCCGCGACCGGCGCATCGACGCCTACGCGAACATCACGCAGCGGTTCGGCAACGAGTAGGCTCAGCCCACGAGCATCAGCTCGCGGATCACGCGCACGGGCGCGCTGCCGTAGCTCAAGAACTGCTCGTGGAAGCGCTTCAGGTCGAAGGTGTCGGCGCGCTCGCGTTTCAGCGTCTCGCGTAGATCGAGGATCGCTGCGTAGCCCGAGAAATAGCTCGTGAGCTGGACGTTCGTGAGCTGCACGCGCCGCCATTTCTCGACGGCCTCGGCCTCGGTCTGGAACGCTTGGCGCGTGAGCAATTCCATTGCGTCGGCTTCCGTCATGCCGAGCACGTGGACGCCGTAGTCCAAGATCGTGTTGCAGACGCTGCGTAGGTTCCACTTCGAGTAGACGAGCCACGCCTCGGCGCGGTGCTCGCCGTAGCCCGACTCGAGCATGACGCGCTCCGCGTAGACGGCCCAGCCTTCGATCATGGCGCCGTTACCGAAGATCGACTTGATCAAGCTTGGGCTACGGTTCGCGTAGACGAGCTGCACGTAATGGCCCGGAACCGCCTCGTGGATGTTCAGCACGGGCAGCATCCAGCGGTTGTACTCCCGCAGCCAGCTCTCGGCGCGTTCTGCGCGCTCGCCGTCGAGCGGCGTGACGTTGTAGTACGTCGGCGCGTTCGCGTCGTACGGCCCCGGCGCGTCGATGCCTGCGCCCGCGATGCCGCGTTTGTGCGGCGGCGTCTCGCGGACGACGAGCGGCTTCGACGCGTCGAGCTCGAGCAGGTCGTGGTCGCGCACCCACTGCTCGAGCTCGGGGATTTGCCGCTCGACCTCGCGCACGAGGTCGGCCGGCGCGACGTGGTCGTCGGAGAGGCGCGCGATGACGCGGCCGATCGTCTCGAGCGCGTCGCTCGGCGTGGCCTCGTTCGGGAAGTACTTCGGCCACAGCAGCTCGGCGAGCGTGCGCATGCGCGCGTGCAGCGTGTCCTTCTCGGCGAGCGCGCGCGCGTGCAGCGCCTCGGCCGTGTCGCCGGACTGGATCTCGAACGCGAATTTCGGCGCGTAGAGCTCTGCGCCCAGCCGGAACGAGCGCGCGGCGACGCGCGCCCGACGCGAGCCGCTCGTCGAGCGCTTCGAGCCAGCGAACGAAGTCCTCGATCGCCGCTCTCGCCGCGGCAAGGCGCTCGTTGAACGCGGCGCGCTCGGCGGCCGAGAGGTCCGACATCTCGAGCGTGTGCTCGAGGTCCGGGCCGAACACCGCCAAGGCGCCGCGGTTCTGGTCGATCGCGAGCTGCGTGTGCTCGCGGGCCGGGCCCTCGATGTTGGCTTTCGCGGCGGCGTAGTAGGCGGGAACGCGCTCCAATCGCCGGCTGAACATGCGCAGCCGCTCGTCGAGCGGCGCGAAGGTCAGGTCGCGCAGCAGCGCGAACGGCTCCGCGACGTTGTAGACGGACGGATTCCACTGCCACGAGCGCAGCTCCGTCAGCGACCAGCGTGTGGCGAGAAACTCGTTTTCGAGCATCGCCCGGTCGGCACGGACGGCGGGGCTCAGCGTGCCGGGATCGATGCCGCGCAGCTCCTTAAGCCAGCGGTCGAGCTGCGCGAGCATTTCGGCACGCGAGGCCGCGTCGGGCACGACGAGCCGGTCGGCGTACTTGTAGTAGCCGATCGCGATCGCCCAATCGGGCGAGAGCTGCCAAAAGCGATCGAAGAACTGCTCGCCGAATGCGCGGCGGAATCTCGTGTCGGTCATGACGCGATGGTACTCGTCGCGCGCGCCTCCGCAACGTCGGCTGCCTTGTGCTCGAGGAACTGCTCTGACGTCTCGCTCAACGCCGCGCCAGCATCAGCGCGCCGACCAGACACAGACTGAACCACGCCCCTTCCAGCGCGATCGTCACGCCAGCGGCGAACGGCCCGAGCAGGGCCCCGAGCGGATCGAGATGCAGGCGAGCATCGGGGAAGCTTTCGGCCAGCAGCGCGAGACTGCCGCCCAGCAGCTGTCCTCCCATCATGGCAATGAGCAGCCCGGCCAATGCGCCGATGGCTGCGGCCAGCAGCACACTGCGCTGAATACTGCCGTCTGCGGCGAAGCGTCGGCTGAGATCATCCGCAAGTCCGACCGCCGCGCCCAACAACAGCCCTTCGAGAGCGCCGGTGATGTCGCCGGGCGCCTGGCCGAACAGCAGCAGGAAGGCGTCGTTGCCGAGCAGTTTGCCGAAAGCGCCGACGAGCAGACCGCCCACTGCGCCGCCCATGAGCCCAGCGAAAGTGAAGTTGCGCGCCACGAGTCGCGCGGCCGCGATACCGCCCGCGACGCCGGCGGCGCCGATCAGGGCCAGCAGGGTTGCCAATGCCACCAGCACCAGCAGCGCCGACAAGGCCCCGACGCCACTCTGCTGCGCCTGCGCCGCAGCGGCGAAGCCGAACACCAGACCGCCGAGCAGACCGGCTATCCCGCCGCCGGTGGTGCCGGCCCCGAGCGTCAGCCGGCACTGGCGCCAGTCGTAAGCGCCGGGAGTCGCTACGGTCTGTGATGCCAGGGCACGGGTCTGGTCTTCGGGTGCAGCGTCACTCTCCGCCACGCAGCTCACCGCCGCGATGAAGCGATAGCCGTGCTTGGGAATGGTTTCGATCAGATGCGGTTGCGCGGCACTGTCGCCGAGTTGCCGGCGCAAGGTCTTGATGCACTGCGTCAGGACTTCGTCGGTGACCGGAATACCCTGCCAGACTTCCTGCAGGAAGCGCTCTTTGCTGAGCAGCGTGCCGGGGTGCTGCAATAGCAACAGCAGCGCGTCGAAGTAACGGCTGTTGAGCTCCACCAGCACCTCTCCGGCAAACAGGCGTCGCTCGATAGGGTCGAGGCTGAAACTGTCGAATTGGTAGCGGCGAACGGCCATTCAGCCCTTCCTCAGGGTTTGCTCATGTCATTCGGCGCGAGCGGCGCTAGCGTGAGCCGTCGCATTATCGCTGGAGGACAACGCATGACAACCGGACAAGACAACCCCAAACGATTTAGCACCTGGACCATTGAAATCAAGGTATGGAAGATCCTCGCTGCGCTGATCATCCTGCCGATCCTGGTGATGTGGTTCAGGGTCGTGCACCAGAACGACGAGATCCTGGCCCTCGCCCGCAACGAGGTGGTGACGGACGCCGCGGGCCAGCGCAGCTGGGCCGGTAGCTTCGTCAATACCAACGGCAGAACCTTGCGCGACGTGGGCGTGACGGTGGACTTCCTCGACAGCGGCGACCGCACCGTGGGGAAGGCCGAAGCGGAAGCCGCCGAGCTGACGTACGGCATGCGACTGGACCTGCAAGCGCCGCTACCGTCCGACGCCGTCAGGCTGCGTATCTATTCGGTACAGTGGCGCATGGACCGGACCGCCGCCGACCGATGGCTACGGAGGGCCTCGGAATCGGCGCTCATGGGGCCTTTCCGCGAACCCTATGAGTTTGGTTATCTGATGGTCGACCCTGCCAAGGTCGATCGTTGACGCAAGGTTCCAGTCGCCAGCCAATCGGCCATACTGGTTCGGCTGTCGTGACCACAAAGAAGCGAAGTGCCAGAGCGTGAAAGCGGTTAAATGGTGGCTACGCATCGTCGGCGTTCTCTATGTTCTGGAAGGCGTGGGGTTATCGGCCATGGCCCTCTTCGAGCCCCAAATGTTTGCCGAAGTCTGGAGCTCGGCGCCTGCCGGTACACTCGATGAAATCGCAGTCCGGGGGATGAGGATCGCGGGACTCCCCGGGGTTCTAACGTGGGTGCTGCTCGGAGCGACGATGTTGATCTTCTCGCGCTTGCCGACGCGAGCCGGCGTTGTAGTGATGATTGTCGCAGCTTGGGAGCTACTCGTGTGGCTTCCGGTCGATCTGCTGGCGTCCTTCAACGGGTTTGAAGGCGCGCGAGCCGTCACGCTGATGACCGTTCACGTCGTCATCGGCGTCTCAGGAATGGTGCTACTGCGTCGGGCTACGAAGGGAAGCACCGGAAACGAGCGGCCCTAGCGTCAACTACGCGGCTACAGCGCCTCGATTCGCGCGAGCACGGACTCCCAATTGATGTTGTTGAAGAACGCGTCGACGTACTGACCCGCCGCTGCGCCGAAATCCATGTGATACGAATGCTCGTACATGTCCATGACGAGCAAAGGCACGGTCATCGCCGGCGAGTGCATGTGATCCGCCATCCAATAGTTCTCGGCCGTGCCGAATTGCTTGTTGAAGCCGAGGACTACCCAGCCGGACCCTCCACCCAGGCCGTTGGCAATCCGCCGAAACTCGGCCTCCCATCGATCGAATTGCCCGAAGCCACCTGCCAACCACGCTCGCGCCGCTTCATCGGCGCGGCCGTTTCCACCGAGGTTTTCGAAGTACAGCTCGTGCAAGACAACGGAACCGGTCCGCATCAAATGCTCGCGCTTGAGGTCGTTGTAGATGTACGCGGGCAAGTCGCGATCGGCGAGTGCGTCGGCTAGGCGACGTTTCGTTTCGTTCAACGCACGTACGGAGCCGCCATAATTGTTCGACCAGTGCGAGTCGATCAGTTTTTGTGACAGCCCGTTCAGTGAAGCGGAGTTGAATGGCAGAGGCTTTGGCTGATGCGTCTGCGCGAACGCTTCCGCACGGACGCTCACCTGACCTTCCTGCCCACGCGCCGCCGGCGCCGCCGTGGCAGCGGTGACGAGTCCCGCAGCGGTCGCTTTCAATAGCACGCGTCGATCGAGTGCCGGGGGAGTCGCTTGTTCGGTTTCGTCTCTCATGGTGGTTCCTACTTCGCTTGAGTCGCCTAGACATTGTGGCGCAGTCCAGCCAGAACGGCTTCGAAGGCGACGGATCAGTGAGCCACCGTCGCCTGCCGCGACTCGGCCACCACGAAATGCTTCAGGCGCGTCTGCGCGCCCGAGGCCTCGGGATGCTGCACGACCAAAACAGGGCAGGGCGCATGCCGCACGACCTTCTCGGCCACGCTGCCGGCGAGCATGTGCTCGACGAAGCCGAGGTGGTGTTTGCCCATCACGATGAGCTCGACGCCGAGCTCGCGCGCGCAAGCGACGATGGCGTCTGCGGCCCCTGCCACGCCGGAAGCGCGTAGCAAGTATTCGGCGTGCGTGTCCTGCTCGTCCTGCTGCGTCAACAGGCGGCTCAAGTCGTGACGGGCCGCGTTGCGTGCAACTTCGAGCGGGCTCGGCTCGCCGCTCGGGCGCTCGGCAGCGTCGGGTGACAACACCTCGAGCACGCGCTCGGTCTCGAGCGCGGCGTCGAGCCCTTTGGCGTCGAGCACGTGCAGCAGGAACAGCTTGGCGCCGAACTGGCGCGCGAACGCCACGCCGTATTGAACGGCGGCGCGAGATGGCTCGCCGAGATTCGTCGGGACGAGGATTCTATTCAGAGCGAACACGGTGCCCCCGTTCACGCATGCGCCTTCGAGCTACCCTACGCCCGGTGCAGGCCCGCGTCCATTGAGGACGCCGGGGGCGTGCGCGCGCCGAGCACGGCGGCGGAGTACGATAATCGAATCATGCCAATCACCAAGCGACACGAGTTCGTCGGCGGCGCGCTCGCGCTCGCAGGTCTCACTGCCGAGGCGCACCACTCGATCGCCGCCGTCTACGACGGCACGCGCCAGCAGCGCCTCGAAGGCGTCGTCGCCGAGTTCCAGTTCGTGAATCCGCACCCGTTCGTCATCGTCGCCGTCGAGGCCGACGGCGCCGAGGAGACTTGGCGACTCGAGATGGACAATCGCTTCGAGCTCGCAAGGCGTCGGCATGACGAGCGAGACGCTGAAACCCGGCGATCGCGTCGTCGTGACGGGCAGCTTGGGGCGCACCGAGCCGCGCACGCTCTACATTCGGCAGCTCGACCGTCCCGCCGACGGTTTCCGCTACGAGCAAGTCGGCTCGCGCCCGCGCGTGAACACCCCGCGCTGAGCGGCGCAGTTCCTTACAACCGTTGCTCGAGCTGCTCGAGCTGGCGCAGCAGAATGCCCGCGTGCGTGTAGACCTCCGTCGAGAAGACGTGCTTCGGCGCAGGCAGCGCGACGCGCATGCGCGGCACGTTGCGCGCGTCGGCGAACGCCGAGAGATCGGCGACGAGGAATCGCGCGATGTCGTAGGCGTGGCCGGGCTCCGTGTCGTCGGGCACGTTGCGGCGCGCGCTCAATCCCAGCACCGGCACGCCGATCTTCGGCGCCACGCGGATCATGACGTCCATGCACTCCGTGAGGCGCTGGTAGACGTCGGCGGGCCGCTTGTAGCCGTCGAACGGCGGCGGCTCCGGAACCGGAGTCGTGCCGGGTAAGGTCGCGAGCATCGCGGCCGCGGAGGTGATCGCCGCCGAGATCTCCGTCGAACACCTCCGCGTCGCTGATCGGCACGCGCAGCATCTGGTTCAGCTGGCGGTTGATGTCGATGACGACCAAGAACACGCCCGTGGCTGCGATGCTCGTGACGCGCTGCTCGAACGTCGCGCGCTCGGTGATGCCGATCGCCTCGGCGGCCACGCGAATCTGCGCGAGCGCGTCCTCGAGCAGCGCATGGACGTCGCTCGGCTCCGATCTCGCCGGACGGCACCGGGCCCTGCGAGCGCGGTGCGGCGCCCGCGAGCTCCTGCGCGAGCTGGTTTGCCTTGCGCAGCAGCGATTGCGTCTGGAAGTACAGCTCGAGCTCCGTGACGGCGGACACCGGCAGCCGCGGGCTGTCGTCGAACGGGCCGCCCCATGCGCTCGCGCACGAGCTCGAGCTCGTCGGCGACCTGGTTCGCGAGCGCGTACGCGACGGCATTGTCCTGCGCCTGCGCCGCGGCGACGGGCAGCAGCACCAGCGCCGCGGTCCGCAGGAAGGAGCGCAGCATCGCTTCGAGAGTCTTCATGTTCGTTCTCCCCGTCAAAATCGGAACGTGTAGCTGTATTTCAGCGTGACTTCGCCGAACGACGTGTGGAAGTCGGTGTCTGGGATCGAGCGGGTCGTCGCGAAGATTGTGGTTGAGCACGAGGAACGCCTCGCGGCCCGCCTGCGGAATCCAGTGCAGCCGGCTGTTCAGGCCGATCGTGCGGCTGACGTTGTCGTATTGCAGCAAATTGACCCACGACCAGCGCGACGAAAAGATCGTCTCGAGCGACAAGCGACGACGCGCGTGACGAACGCGCAGTCGAGCGTCGTGCAGCGCGGCAGACCGCTCGGCAGCAGGTCGTCGCCTTTGCCCGGGAACGAGATCTCGTTGTACTGGTAGTTCAGGTTGGTGCGGAAATGCGGGCTCGGCCGCCAGCCGATGAACGTCGTGACGCCGAAGCGCTCGCCGTCGTAGAACTCACCGTCGTTGACGAAGAACCCGCCGCCGATGGCGCGCTGGTCGCCCGAGCGCACCGACAGGTTCAGCGTATCGAACGAGTACATGCCCTCCGGAATGACGACGCCCCGCGAGATCATGAACGGACCTTCGAGCCCTTCCTTGCTGTTCGAGAAGCCGACGCTGAACCCGTCTTGCGAGTTGAGCTCGATGTTCAGGGCTTGCAGGTTGATGCTCTGGCTCTGCACGTCGAGCTTCTCGCCGCCGCGAACACGTCGTCGAGATACTCGATGCGGTTGACGTTCAAGCCGGAGAATATCGTCCTGATCGCGCGTATCGCGCGGCCGCCACGTGTGCCCGCCTCGCAGCGAGAGGTCGTCGACGCCCGTGCGCCGCACGAAGCCGAGCGCGGGATAGAAGTTGCTCCTCGATGCGCATGTAGCCGACGCTCGCCGCGCCAACCCGATGTTGCTCGGCATGCTGAGCCCGACGCCGAACGCGGTGTCGTCGCCGAGGAGGCCCGGCGTGTCGGACTTCTGGAACCACGCGTCGCCCTCGATCGATCGGTCGCCGATGAACTGGCTGTCCAGATACCGGAAGTCGACGCCGGCCACGCTGTTGTCGCGGTTCGACGTCGGGTCGCCGCTCGTGACGATCATGCCGACGCTCGACTCCTCGAGCACGTTGGCGGCGACGCGCCCGACGAGCGCCGTTGTCGCGTCGACCATTTCGGTCGGATTGGACGGGTCTCGGTAAGCTTCTTGCTGGACGGCCAACGTGCCGATGTCGAACCGGCCGACGCGGCCGCTGACCTTGCCGCCGACGTCGAGCGGGACGGGTTGGCCCGCCGAATTGATGCCGAGCCGCCGCGAGAAGAACGGCCGGCCGTCCTGCTGGAGCCGGCCGAACAGAAAGATGTCGACGTCCTGCAAGAAGAAGTCGCGGCGCTCGGGGAAGAACAAGCTGAACCGCGTGAGATTGACTTGCCGATCGTCGACCTCGGTCGCCGAGAAGTCCGTGTTGACGTCAGCGATGCGTTGAGCTGCGGCGTGATCTTGTAGAACACGTCGACGGAAGGCTCCGCGTCGGACTCGGCGGCAACCGGGCCGATCGCGCGCCGCTCGCGGAAGCTCACGGACGGCACGACGTCGAGGCCGCGGCCTTGCTCGATCTGCGAGATGCCGGTCACCTCGGCCATCGTCGAGAGATCGGTGTTGCGATTGCGCGAGTTCCACGCCATGCCTTCGTTCTTGCGCTGGATGTTGCGCGCGAAGTTCATGCGCCACGTCGTCTGCGAAGGATCGAACGACAGCGTCTTGAACGGGATCTCGATCTCGAGCGTCCAGCCCTCCGGCGTGATGCGCGCGGCGGCTTGCCAGATTCCGTCCCAATCGAACTGCCGTTGCGTGACGCCTTCGAAGACGCCGTCGTAGCGAACGCCGTTCGGGTTCACGCCGAACAGGTAGCCGCTGCGGCGGTTGTTGAACGGATCGATGTGGACGAAGAACCGATCGTCGCTGTTGATGTTCTGCCCTTGCCGGAGGATTCGCGCGTTGATGAGCTCCGGCTCCGTGTCGATAGAGCCGCGCGCCGATGTAGAGCGCGTCGCGATCGTAAAGCACGTAGACCTCGGTGCGCTCGCTGGGGCTGTCGAACTCGACGGGCGTGACCTGGTGGAAGTCGTCGACGAGCGGCGCTCGGACCCAGATCTCCTCGTTGAGCTCGCCGTCGATGACGGGCGGCTCGGCCGCGCGCTGGATGCGAACGGTTTTTTGGTCCGCGTCGTCGGGCGGGGGCTGCGCCGCGGCGCGGCCGGCGACGACCGCGAGCGCCAGCGCCGCGAGTGCGGCCGGTAAGGGGCCGCGCAGCCAGGGAAAGGCTCCAGGACGATGGACGGGCACGGTTAAGGGTTGCTCTCGTTGTCGTTTCTTGGCTTACGGTGGCTTAGCGGGCGGCTCACGAAAAGCTCGGCAATATACGTACTTGCGAGGCGGCGGGGCCGACCGGACTCACAAGAAAGCCCGAGGGCGAAGAAAAATTGAGGCCCAAAATGACCGCGGAGTCGGTTTTCTAGTACTTTAAGGCCAAGGCCTCACGGAGGGTGCGAGTATGAGATCGAAGTACCTCGGTTTGCTATTGGGCGCTGCCGCCGTCGTAGCACCCGCGTACGCCCATCACTCGTTCACGGCGACCTACGACGAGAGCAAGACCGTCGAGATCGAAGGGACGCTCGTGCAGTTCATGTTCCGCAACCCGCACGCGTGGGTGCACGTCATGGCGCCCGACGAGAACGGCGAGATGCAGCGTTGGGGCATCGAGTGGGGCGGCGCCGGCGCGCTGACGGGCCAAGGCGTCACGCGCGAGTCGTTGAAGCCCGGCGACGTGGTCGTCATCACGGGCAATCCGGGCCGTAACGCGGTCGATCACCGCATTCGCATGCGCACGCTGCTGCGGCCTTCGGACGGCTTCGGCTGGGGCCAGCGCGGCGAGACCTTCGACTGAGCGCGGCGTAAGCGGGCAGGTCGTCGCGCCGCCTCGCTGCGCGCGATGGCGGCCGGTAGCCGTTCGGCCTAAGATCGGCGGCTCCTGACGATGAGGGGAGTCGGCCATGTCGCGAATCGCGCTAACGCGTTTTCGTTTCGTCTGGACTCTGGCGCTCGGCGCGCTGGCTGCGTGCTCGGAGCAGCCGAGCCCCGCACCCGAATCGGCCGGCGCGGCGGCCGCAGCGGCCGCCGGCGTCACCGTGTTCACGGGCGCGCGGCTCCTCGTCGGCGACGGCACCGTCATCGACAACGCGACGTTCACGGTCGGCCCCGACAACCGCTTCGGGATCGTCGGCGCGACGGCGGCCGTCACCGTGCCGGCCGGCGCCGCGACCGTCGACCTCGCGGGGCTCACCGTGATGCCCGCGATCGTCGACACGCACACGCACCTGTCGCGCGACCGCGCGGGGCTCACGGCCGATCTCAAGCACCGCGCCTACTTCGGCGTCAGCGCGGCGATGAGCTTGGGGCAGGACAACACCGACGACATCTACGCGATGCGCCGCGAGGCCATCCCGGGACACGCGTTGTACCGCACGGCCGGCCGCGGTTTCACGGCGCCCGAGCCCGGCCGCACCGACATCCCGTACTGGATCACGACGGCCGAGGAGGGGCGCGCCGGCGTGCGCGAGCAGGCCGCGCTCGGCGTCGACATCATCAAGGTCTGGGTCGACGACCGCATGGGCCAGTATCCGAAGCTCGCGCCCGAGCTCTATGGCGCCGTCATCGAAGAGGCGCACGCGAACGGCCTGCGCGTGACGGCGCACGAGTATTACCTCGCCGATGCGAAAGAGCTCGTGCGCCGCGGCATCGACGCGTTCGCGCACTGCGTGCGCGAGCCCATCGACGACGAGTTCGTCGCAATGCTGAAGGAACGGCCGAATTTCGTCGTCGTGCCGAACCTGCCGGACCGCGGCGTCGCGCAGGACATGAGCTGGCTTGCGACGGCGTTGCCGGCCGAGCAAGTCGCTCACGTTGCAGGCCGCCGCCACGGACCGCCCCGAGGCGCAAGCGTTCTTCGGGATTCAGGCGCGCAACCTCGAGCGGCTCGCGCGCGAAGGCGTCACGATCGCGCTCGGCACCGACGGCAACGTGCCGTGGGGGGCGCACCTCGAGATGGCCGACATGGTCGCGACGGGCATGACGCCCGCCCAGGTCATCGTCGCCTCGACGGGCGACGCCGCGGAGTTCATGCGGCTCGCCGACGCCGGCACCGTCGCGCCCGGCAAGGCTGCGAGCTTCATCGTGCTCGAGGCGAACCCGCTCGACGACATCACGAACACGCGCCGCATTCGCGACGTGTACTTGCGCGGCGAGCACATCGATCGCTCAGCGTACTGACGATCGCGCTGCCTACGGCGCAGCGCTCACTCGAACGGGATGCGAAACAAATTGGATTGTGTGGCGGCCCGCAAGAACACGTAGGTCGCCTGATCTGGCCCCGCGACGGCCTGATCTTCTTCCACGACGCGCGCGCCGAGGGCGGCGATCGTGGCGTTGACGTTGATCGACGACAAGCCTTCGGGCGGCAGCGCGGGTAGACCCTCGCCGGCTGCCACGGGAAAGACGATGGTGTTCCTTCCGGAACGCTGTGCGCCCATCTCGCCCGAAGGAAAACGGACGTAGAAGAACTCGCCTCCGGCCGACCAGTCGGATTGGCAGTTGAGCGCTGCGCATAGCCGGCGCGGCGTTCCTCCGCCGATCGGGATCGCGAAAGCCTCGGTCGAGCCGGATGTCACCACGGTGGCCCAGGCGCCGTCCGGCGACACATCGAAGAGACTTAGGACCGCGAGATCGGAAACCTGTTCGCGAGCGCCGCTATCCTTGTCGATGCGATAGATTAGGTTGCTGGTTTCGCCGAGATTGCGGAACACGAGCTGGCCGTCGGCACCGAACATGACCTGGTCCGCAGCGCGCGCGATTTCGCGCGGCGCCGCGCGCAAGTCGACTGACGCTAGCCAGATCGTGCGCTGTCCTTCAGAGGTCTCTGTCGTATAGGCGACCTCGCGTTCGTCGAATGCTACGTCGAAATCGATCACCGAGATGCCCGGCAGCAAGCGTTCGTTGGTGCCCGAATCGAGGTCGAGCATGCGCAGCGCGGTATCCTTCGAGGCAGCCGTTTGACGCGACAGATAGTAGACGCGGCGCCCATCGACCGACAGCTGCGGCGCCGCCGCGGTACCTTCCTGTGATAATTGGCGTTCGCCGTCGAAGTCGCGCAGCCAGAGCAGGGCGCGGCGTTGACTGACCGAGGTCACGAGCGATCGGCCGTCGGGCGCGAGGGCGACGCCTTCCTCCTCGCTCGGCCCGAACGTGAGCTGCTCCGGCTCACCGTTCGGAAAGCGCTGCCGCCACAGGTGGCGCTCCCCGCCTACGAGCGCGCCGAAGTACATGAACTTCCCGTCTCGCGCCCACGCCGCGGACGCGCAACCGCCTTGCGGCCCGACCTCGCGCATCGCGGAGCTGCCGTCGAACGCGATGATTCGGCACGTTTGCGAGAATCCGCCGGTCTGCCCCATCTCGACCATGAGTACGGAGCGGCCGTCGGGCGACAGGTGCGAGTAGTGCACCATTTCGCGCTCGTGATCCGGAAAATAGATCTCGCGCTGTCCGGCCCGGCTTTCCGCTGCGGTGACTGCCCCCATGTGCAGTCCGCTGCCCTTGATCTCGGAGAACAAGACGTTGTGCTCATCGATCCAGATGAGCCCGGCCGCATTGGCGAGCAGGCGCGTCGGTGCGCCGCCGAGGACCGAGACGCTCAATGTGTCCCACGAGCTCGAGCCGCCCGAAACGCTCGTGAATGCGATGCGCGAGCCGTCGGGCGAGAACGTTGGGCAGCACTTGGGGTTGGGTGTGTGCGTGAGCTGTATCGGGTCGCCGCTCGGTAACAGCTTTAGATAGATCTGCGCGTCGCCGCGCCTCGGGAAACCCCGCCCGCCGCGAATGAACGCCAGCATCCGGCCATCCGCCGACAGCGCCGGCTCGGAGACGACATCGGCAAAGTCGGTGAGTTGCTGCCATGCGGCGACGGGCGCCACCTTAGGCGCCGGCTCCCACAGATAGACGCCTGCGCCGCCGACGGCTCCGAGCGCGAGCACCGTTGCCGCGGCGCGATAGGCGAACCTTCGCCGCGGACCGCCATGGGGAAAGCTCGCGGCGCGCCCGGCCGTCGCTGCGCCGCGGTCGACTCGCTGCAGATCGGTGCGCACGTCGGCAGCGGTCTGGTAGCGAACCGCCGGATCCTTCTCGAGCAACCGGTCGATAATGTGCGCGAGCTCGGTCGACAGTTGCGGGTTGCGCTCGCGGATCGGCAGCGGCGCGCGGCTCAAGATGGCCTCAAAAATCTCCGCATTCGTGCCGTCGAATGGCAATGCACCCGACGCAAGCTCGTAAAGAACGACACCCAGCGACCACAAGTCGGAGCGCGCATCGGCGCGCTCGCCTCGGATCTGCTCGGGCGGCATGTACGCGGCCGTGCCGAGGATCGTGCCGATCTCCGTGAGCAACACATCGCCCGACCGGTGGGCGGCAGTGTTCGCGCGAATCTGTGCGAGTCCGAAATCGAGAATTTTCGCGTCGCCCATGCGTGTGAGCAAAATGTTGCCGGGCTTCAAGTCGCGATGAACGACACCGGCTTCGTGCGCAGTGGCGAGCGCATCGGCGATCTGAAGGGCGAGATCGAGCAGTCGTTGCCCGTCATTCGTCGGCTGGACTGGGCCGCCTTCCACGTACTCCATGACGAGGAAGTTCTCGCCGACGTCATAGAGCTGACAAATGTGCGGATGATTGAGAGCTGCGACGGCGCGCGCCTCGCGATCGAATCGCGCCGAGAATCGCTCCTGCAGAATTTTGACCGCGACGATGCGATCGAGGCGCGTGTCGCGCGCCTTGTAAACGTCGCCCATCCCCCCACTGGCGAGCGGTGCGACGATCTCGTATGGTCCGAGGCGAGTGCCGTTGGCCAACGGCAACATACGGGCGCCCCCCTGTTTCCGCGGAATGCTAGTCGATGGCCGGCGTTCCGGCCAGGGGCTCGTGTATGGTTATCGTTCGGTCAGCCTCGCCCAACGAATCGACTAAATCACGAGCTGGTCTTCGCCGACGATGACGTTGCCGTCGAACACGGCGCGCACGCCGTCGATGAACGACGAGATCGTGAAGCCGTTCGCCGCTTGGCCGCGCAGCTGGTGGTTCAGCACGACGGTCTTGACGCCGGCCTCCTTCGCCATGCGGCCGACGTCGCTCGGCGTCGAGTGCGTCTCGGCGACGTGGCGGGCGACGCTCTCGGGATTGCCGGCCGCGGCCTGCTTCCCGGGCGCGCGCCATGTTGTTCTCGTACGTGCGGTGGTCCATGACCTCGCAGACGAACACGTCGGCGCCGCGTGCGAGCTTCACGATGTTCGCCGAGTACGCCGTGTCGCCCGAGAAGCAGATCGAGCGCGTGCTCGTCTCGAAGCGGTAGCCGAGCGAGCGGTGCGCGCATTTGCGCGACGAAGCGCTCGGGATAGTGAGTGTTCGTCGCGGCCGTGACGACGACGCTGCTCGTCGGCGAACACGCGGACGGGATCGTCGCCGACGTCGACGTCGTGGCCGAAGAACAGCGCTTCGGGCTTCGTCGTGCGGCCTTCGTCGACCGTGCGGATCTCGACGTTGGCGCGCGAGAACAGCAGCGCCCCTTCGACGGTTTGCGCGGTGCGCGTACGGCCCGTAGACGTGCGTTTCCGTCGCCTTGTTGCCCGTCCACTGGTGCGCCAGCATCGCCGCGAGGTCGGCCGTGTGGTCGTCGTGCAGGTGCGTCAGGAAGACCGTGCTCACGGGCTGAAACCCGAGACCCGACGCGACGAGCGCGCGCATCGTGCCGTAGCCGCAATCGACGAGGTAGGGCACGCCGTCCACGACCACGGCGCTCGCCGTCTCGCTGCGATCGACCGCCACGCCGGGCCCGCCGCGCGTTCCGAGCAGCACGAGCCGCGTGCCGGGCGGAGGCGGGGGCCGGTTCGCCGGCGGGGGTTGCGCGAGCAACGGCCCCGCGAAGCCGAGCGCAGCGAGCCCGGCGGCGCCTCGCAGCACGGTGCGGCGCGTCGGCAGCGTTCGATCGGGCGGACTCGTGTTCATCGTTACGTCTCGACCGGCGTCGGGTGGCAACTCTAGCCTGCCGCGGTGGCCAAAGTCAGCCTGCGGCTCGCGCGCCGAGCTTCGTTTGGGCACAATTCGTCCTCGGCGGCCCACCTTACGCGCCGGCCGCCGAACACCCATGACCGACGACGTGATCCGCATTCGCGGGGCGCGGCAGAACAATCTGCGCAGCCTCGATCTCGACCTTCCGCTCCACGAGCTGATCGTGGTGACGGGCGTGTCCGGCTCGGGCAAGTCGTCGCTGGCGTTCGACACCGTGTACTCCGAAGGCCAGCGCCGCTACGTCGAGACGTTCTCGCCGTACGCGCGCCAGTTCCTCGACCGCATGGACAAGCCGCAGGTCGACCGCATCGAAGGCATTCCGCCGGCGATCGCGATCGATCAGACGAACCCCGTGCGCACGTCGCGCTCGACCGTCGGCACGATGACGGAGCTCAACGACCACGTGAAGCTCCTCTACGCGCGCGCCGCGCTGCTCTATTGCCGCAACTGCGGCCGCGCGGTGCGCCGCGACGACGCGGAGTCGATCTACGCCGAGCTCGCGCGCGAGCCGGCCGTCGGCGGCGCCGGCGCGCGGGTGCTCGTGACGTTCACGGTCCCGGTGCCCGCGAATTTCAGACGCGAGGAGATCGAGACGTTCCTTGCGGGGCAGGGCTACACGCGCATCCATGCGCGGACGAGACGACGGTCGAGGTCGTGCAGGACCGGCTCGCCTTCACGCCCGACAACCGCGCGCGGATCGTCGAGGCGCTCGAAGCGGCGCTCAAGGTCGGCGCCGGTCACGTGACCGTGCGCGTCGCCGACGACGCCGGCGCAGCGTTCAAGTTCTCGGCGCACCGGCACTGCGCGCACTGCGACATCGCCTACGACGACTGCATCCCGAACACGTTCTCGTTCAACTCGCCCGTCGGCGCGTGCGAGCAATGCCGCGGCTTCGGCCGCACGATCGGCATCGACTATCGGCTCGTGATTCCGGACGAGGACAAGACGCTCGCGGACGGCGCGATCAAGCCGTGGCAGACGAAGATCCAACAAAGAGTGCCAGAGCGACCTGCTGCGCTACGCGAAGCAGCGCGGCATCCCCGTCGACGTGCCGTGGCGCGAGCTCACGGCCGACGCAGCGCGCGTGGGTCATCGACGGCGAAGGCTCGTGGCGGCAGCGCAAGTGGTACGGCGTCGCGCGGTTCTTCGCCTGGCTCGAGTCGAAGGCCTACAAGATGCACGTGCGCGTGCTGCTGTCGAAGTACCGCAGCTACGACGTGTGCCCGGCGTGCTCCGGCGCGCGGCTGAAGCCCGACGTCGCTGCTACTGGCGGCTCGGCTCGCTTGGCCGATGCCGCGGCGGTCATCGCGCCCGAGCGGCGTTTCCGCGGGCATCTGCCGGCGCTCGACGACGCGGCGTTCGCGGCGCTGCCGGGCCTCATCGATCCACGACCTCATGATGCTGCCGATCGAGCGGACGCTCGAGTTCTTCGAGCGCGTCGACGCTGCCGCAGCCGCTCGACGATGCGGCCGAGCTCGTGCTCGGCGAGATCCGCACGCCGCCTGCGCTATCTCGCGCGACGTGGGGCTGCGCTACCTCACGCTCGATCGGCAGTCGCGCACGCTGTCGGGCGGCGAAGTGCAGCGCATCAACCTGACGACGGCGCTCGGCACGTCGCTCGTCAACACGCTGTTCGTGCTCGACGAGCCGAGCGTCGGCCTGCACCCGCGCGATCTCGGGCGCATCGTCGGCGTGCTCACGAAGCTGCGCGATGCCGGCAACACGCTGCTCGTCGTCGAGCACGACGCGCAGGTCATGCTCGCGGCGGACCGCATCATCGACATGGGCCCGGGCCCCGGCCGCGCCGGCGGCCAGGTCGTGTTCAACGGCACGCCGGCGGACGCTCATCGCACGCGGCGAGATCGCTGACGGCGAAGTACCTGCGCGGCGAGCTCACGCGTCGCGCGCGGCCGCGCGCCGCGCGCCGTTTCCGCGGCCGATCCGCGGCTCGTGATCCGCGGCGCGCGCGAGCACAACCTGCCAGAGCATCGATGTCGCGATTCCGCTGAACCGCTTCGTCTGCGTCACCGGCGTCAGCGGCTCCGGCAAGTCGACGCTCGTCGAGGACGTGCTCTACAACGGGCTGCTCGCGCTGCTCGGCAAGCCGAAGGACGCGCCCGGCGCGCACTCGGGCGATCGAAGGCTTCGAGACGCTCGCCGACGTCGTGCTCGTCGACCAGGCGCCGATCGGCCGCACGACGCGCTCGAATCCGGCGAGCTTCGTCGGCGTGCTCGAGCCGATCCGGCAGCTGTTCGCGGCCGAGCCGCTCGCGCGCGAGCGCCGCTACACGGCCGGCACGTTCAGCTTCAACACGGGTAACGGGCGCTGCCCGGCGTGCTCGGGCAACGGCTTCGAGCACGTCGAGATGCAGTTCTTGAGCGACGTCTATCTGCGCTGCGCCGAGTGCAACGGCCGCCGCTATCGCGGCGAGGTGCTCGAGGTGAAGCTCGCCTTGGGCGGGCGCGAGCCGAAGTCGATCGCCGACGTGCTCGAGATGACGGTCGCCGAAGCGCTCGACTACTTCGCGGATCACGCCGTGGTGCGCGAGCGCTTGCAGCCGCTCGTCGACGTCGGGCTCGAGTACCTGACGCTGGGGCAAGCGGTGCCGACGCTGTCGGGCGGCGAGGCGCAGCGGCTGAAGCTCGCGGCCGAGCTCGCCGACGCCGGCGCGAAAGGCCGCACGCTCTTCCTCTTCGACGAGCCGACGACGGGCCTGCACTTCGCCGACGTCGCGAAGCTCGTCGCAGCTCTCGACCGCCTCGTCGCCGCCGGCCACTCCGTCGTCGTCATCGAGCACAACCTCGACGTCATCGCCGCCTCCGACTGGCTCATCGACCTCGGCCCCGAAGGCGGCGACGCGGGCGGCACCCTCGTCGCCGAAGGCCCTCCCTCGCCAAGTTCGCGCGTCCGGCGTCGGTCACACAGCGTTGGCGCTCGCTGAATACGAAGAGGCGCGCGCGTTGAGCGTGGCGGGGGCGGAGGCAGGCATGCGTGAGGGGGCTCTCGCGAGACACGCCGGAAGACCGTCCCTGGGGCTCGTCGGCGCACGTCCCTGTGCGCCGACGGTCTCGCGAGAACCCCCTCACGCATACCTGCCTCCGCCCATAGAACGCGGTGGCACGCACGAGCGCGCCGCTGCGCGAGATTCGGTCTCCGAACCGCGCGGTGGACGCGATGACGCTGAAGCGCTGCCGGGTGTGTTGCAACAGCCTCTCCCGAGACCGTCTGCGCACAGGGATGTGCGCAGACGAGCCCCAGGGATGGTCTTCCGGCGTGTCTCGGGAGAGGCTGTTGCAGCACGCCCGGCAGCGCCTGCGACGACGCCGATCGCTTCCAAGGGCGTCATCGAGATCCGCGGTGCGCGTGAGCACAACTTGCGGAACGTCAATCTCACGATCCCGCGGGACAAGCTGACGGTGATCACGGGCGTGAGCGGCAGCGGGAAGAGCACGGTGGCGTTCGACATTCTGTTTGCGGAGGGGCAGCGGCGGTACCTCGAGTCGCTGAATGCCTATGCGCGCCAGTTCGTCGAGCCGGCGGGGCGCGCTGACGTCGACGCCGTGTACGGCATTCCGCCGACCGTGGCGATCGAGCAGCGCACGAGCCGCGGCGGCCGCAAGAGCACCGTCGCGACGCTGACCGAGGTCTATCATTTTCTGCGCCTGCTGTTCGTCAAGCTCGGCGTTCAGCACTGCCCCGACTGCGGCGTGCCGATCGACGCGCAGAGCCTCGACTCCATTCACGCCAAGGTCATGAAGCGCTATCGCGGCAAGCGCGTCTCCCTGCTCGCGCCGCTCGTGATCGCCCGCAAGGGCTACTACACCGAGCTCGCCGAGTGGGCGGCGAACCGCGGCTACGCGGCGCTGCGCGTCGACGGCAAGCTGACGCCGACGGACGCCTGGCCGCGGCTCGACCGGTTCAAGGTGCACGACATCGAGCTGCCCGTCGCTGAGCTCGACGTTAAGCCCGCCGCGGGGCGCGAGCTTGCCGACGCGCTCGCGCGCGCCGTCGAGCTCGGCCGCAACATGGTGCGTGTGCTGCCGGCGCCCCTTGGTAGTCCCCGAAGGGGGGCAGGGGCGGCCGACGGCGAGCTCTTCTCGACCGAGCGCGCGTGCCCGTCGTGCAGCCGCAGCTTCGAACCGCTCGATCCGCGCTTGTTCTCGTACAACTCGCGCTACGGTTGGTGCCCCGAGTGCCTCGGCACGGGCGTCGAGCTTGCCGATTTCGACGACGAGCAAACGCGGCGAAGAGGCCGAATGGGCCGAGGGCGATGCGTCTCCTTGCCCTGCGTGTGCCGGCCGGCGCCTCAAGCCCGAGGCGCTCGCCGTGCGGTTCCACGGAGAAACAATAGCCGAGGTCACGGCGCGTTCGGTCGCGGCCGCGCAGCGCTACTTCGAGAAGCTGAAGCTCGAGGCGCGCGAGCGCGAGATCGCGCGCGATGTGACGCCGGAGCTCGTCGGCCGGCTCGGTTTCCTCGAGCTCGTCGGGTTGGGCTACCTCACGCTCGATCGGGCGGCGCCGACGCTCTCGGGCGGCGAAGCGCAGCGCATCAGGCTCGCGGCGCAGCTCGGCTCGAATCTGCGCGGCGTCTGCTACGTGCTCGACGAACCGACGATCGGCCTGCACCCGCGCGACAACGCGCTGTTGCTCGAGACGATCGAGAAGCTCGTGGCGAAGGGCAACACCGTCGTCGTCGTCGAGCACGACGAGGAGACGATCCGCCGCGCGCAGCACATCGTCGATCTCGGCCCCGGCGCGGGGCGCAACGGCGGCGAGGTTGTCGTCAACGGCTCGTTCGCGGATCTCGTCGCGAGCGAGCGCTCGATCACGGGCCGAGCTCTCGCCGCGCCGCCGAAGCATCCGCTGCGCGAGCGCCGCAAGACGCAAAGGAACGGCGGGCTCGACGCAGCGTGGCTCGAGCTCGAGGGCGTCGAGCGCAACAATCTGCGCGGGCTCGACGTCGCGCTGCCGCTCGCGCGACTCGTCTGCGTGACCGGCGTCAGCGGCAGCGGCAAGAGCACGCTGCTGCGCGACGTGCTCGAGGACAATCTCGCGCGGTGCGTCGCTGCGCGCCGCGGTCAAGTCCCGAAGCTGTCGCATCTCAAGAGCTTGAAAGGTTGGCAAGGCATCGGCCGCGTGCTCGAGGTCGATCAGACGCCGATCGGCAAGACGCCGCGCTCGTGCCCCGCGACCTACGTCGGCATCTTCGACGAGATCCGCAAGCTGTTCGCCCAGACTCCCGAAGCGCGCCTGCGCGGCTACGACGCGAGCCGCTTCTCGTTCAACGCTTCGGGCGGGCGTTGCGAAGGCTGCGAAGGGCAGGGCCTGAAGAAGATCGAGATGAGCTTCCTGCCCGACGTGCGCGTCGACTGCGAGCGCTGCGCGGGCAAGCGATTCAATGCCGAGACGCTCGCCGTCCAGTTTCGCGGCAAGAGCATCGGCGACGTGCTCATGATGACCGTCGACGAGGCCGTCGCCTTCTTCGCGGCGCAGCCGAAGATCCACCATCCGTTGACGCTGCTGCGCGACGTCGGCTTGGGCTACCTCGCGCTCGGCCAGCCGAGCCCGACGCTGTCGGGCGGCGAGGCGCAGCGCGTGAAGCTCGTGACGGAGCTCGCGAAGGTGCGGCCCGAGAGCTTACGCGCCCGCCCGTCGGCGCCCACGTTGTACGTGCTCGACGAGCCGACGATCGGCCTGCACATCGCCGACGTCGAGAAGCTCGTGCGCGTGCTGCACCGGCTCGTCGACGCCGGCAACAGCGTCATCGTCATCGAGCACAACCTGGACGTGCTCGCCGAGGCCGACTGGATCGTCGACCTGGGGCCCGAAGGCGGCGACGGCGGCGGCCGCGTCGTCGCGCAAGGTCCACCGGAGAAAGTCGCGCGCGGCCGCTCGCACACGGCGCGAGCGCTGGCGGCGTTTCTTGCTTCGCGCGGCAACGTGGTACGTTAGAGAACGACGAAAAACACAGAGGGGGGTATCGCGTGCGCCCAACCCTGTCCTCCGCCTCTCTGCTTTCTTTTTTGGCGGGTGCCTTTGCGGCCACCGCCCAGGACTTCGGCGAACCGCAGCCGTCGACCTATGTCGAGCCCAAATCCTTGGTACGGGTCAACCCCGAGTATCCGGCGAGCGCGCTCAGCTCGGGCAGGGAAGGCTGGGTCATGTTGAGCTTCGTGATCTCGCCGACGGGAGACGTCGTCGAGCCCATGATCGAGCAGTCGAGCGGCGGCGAACCGTTCGAGCGCGCCGCGCTGGCCGCCATCGCGCGTTGGAAGTACGCGCCGGCAACGCAAGACGGCGTGCCCGTCGAGCAGGCGATGACGAAAACGATCATTCGGTTCCAGCTCGAAACGGGGTTCCGGTCGCGTTGAACGGGCATCGCCGGCGTTCGTGAGGAACTATCAGCAGCTCGTTCGGCTCGTCGACGGGCAGGACTTCCAAGGCGCCGGCGTGCTACTTGCAGCGATGGAGGCCGACCAGCGTCTGAATCGTTACGAAACGGCGTGGCTCTGGTGGGCCAAGTACGTCTATCTCAGCAGGACGGGCTCGTCGGACGTCGCGGAGATGCGGCGCGCGCTCGAGCGCGCCGTCGGCTCCGAGGACGACATGTATCTGTCAATGGATCAGTTCGTCGCGGCCGCGGAGCGGCTTGTAGTGCTACACGCGCAGGCGCTCGATATTGCCTCGGCGATCGCGATGTTCGAACGGCTCCGCGATACCGAAGCAGCGCGAGCGTCGCGGAGCTACGCGCAGTCAGTCGCGAGTCTTCAGCCGAGCTACGAGGCTATGCTGGAGCTCGTCAAGAGCGAGGCGCTCTTGGTCATGAACGGATCGGTCGGTGAATTCGACTACTGGGTGCACGACCTGCTGCGCCCGTCGTTCTCCGTCGCGGAGATCAAAGGGCGGCTCGAGGCGCTCGACATCCGCTGCGAGCGCGGAACGCGACGTTACGACTCGGTGCCGATCGACACCGTTTGGCGCGTTCCGGAGACCTGGGGAACTTGCGGTGTCTACCTCAAGGGCGAGCCGGGCACGACGTTCGCGTTTCGCGAATATCCGCACAGCTACGCGCCCGCCGCCGCGGTCGACGTGGGAGTGAGGCGAGCCGCCCCTGCGCCGTGACGCTGTCGCCGCCGCGCGGCACGTCCTCGTCAGGCAGTTCATCGCCGTGCTGCGCAGCAGCTAGACCGTATCGCGGCCAGTGGAGTCACCGTAAACTCTGCCGCAGTTCGAGAATCGCGCGGAGATGGGTTGCGATGGCGAAGAGCAGAACCGCTGCCAAGAAAGCGGTGGCGAAAGAGGCTCCCGAAGAGATTCTCACGACGACCGAGATCGTGGCGCTCGCGAAGAAGCGTCTGCCCGACGCCGCATGGGAGCTCATCGTCGGCGGCGCCGAGATCCGAGACGACGATCATCCGCAACCGTTACGCGCTCGATTCGATCGCGTTCCGGCCGCGCGTCCTGCGCAACGTCGAGCACGCGATCGCCTGCGACGACGTTCCTCGGCATGACGCACCGGATGCCGGTGCTCCTGGCGCCGATCGCGAGCCTGAGCGACGTCCATCCCGAGGGCGCGCTGCCCGTCGCGCGCGCGGCCGAAAGCGTTCGGCTGTCTCATGCTCGTCAGCAGCGTCACGAAGCCGAGCTTCGAGGACGTCGCGCCGCGTCGCGGGCGAGCAGTTCGCCATGCAGCTCTACACCGACGGCGACGAGAAGTGGTGTCGTCGACGTCGCGAAGCGCGCGGAGCAGGCCGGCGCCAAGGCGCTCTGCGTGACCGTCGACGTGCCGACGTTCGGCCGGCGCGAGCGCCACATTCATCGCCGCGCGGCGATGGCGGGGCGGCCGTTCGGCGCGTTGCGCGTCGGCGAAATGCACCGCTGCGCGCGCCGAGTGGAAGCTCATCGAGAAGCTCAAGCGCGCCGTCGAAGGTGCCGCTGATGCTCAAAGGCATTCAGACCGCCGAGGACGCGGAGCTCTGCGGTGAAGCACGGCGTCGACATCATCTACGTGTCGAACCACGGCGGCCGGCAGCTCGATCACGGCCGCGGCGCGATCGAGCTCTTGCCGGAGGTCATCAGCGTCGCGCGCGGCAAGGCGCAGTTCGTGCATCGACGGCGGCTTCATGCGCGGCACCGACGTCCTGAAGGCTGTCGGCCGCGGCGCCGCGATGGTCGGCATCGGCAAGCTGCAGGCGCTCGCGCTCGGCGCGGCCGGCGAGCGCGGCGTCGTGCGCATGCTCGAGATCTTGGAGACCGAGCTCACGGTCAGCATGAAGCTGCTCGGCACGCGAACGACCTGCGACGAGCTCGACGGCACCTTTCTGCAACCGGCGACGCCCGTGACGGTGCCCGGAGCCTTGAGCGCGTTGCCGCTGCTATGACGCTGCGCCGCCGTGCTGACGCCCGCGGAGCAACTCGGGCTTGCGGGCGCCGCGCTCGACGCGCGCGTGCGCCAGGCCGTCAACTTCATCCCCGACTCCACGCTCGTGCACGTCGCGCGGCGGCTCGCCGAGGACGCGCGCGCCAACGACGTCGTCTACGTGCACGACGGCGCCGTCGAGACCGTGCGCGTGATGCTGCGGCCGCTGCTCGTGATGCCGGAGCAGCTCGGCTACCTGCATCACGTCTGCACGCGCGATCATGAGCGCGCTCGCGCGCTTTCCCGAGCTCTACGCGCGCGACGCCGACGTGCGCCGCGCCGTTGCCGCTCGCCGACGACGAGCGCGCGTGGTTCGACGAGGTGTGGCCCGCCGTCGCGCACGCGGAGACGCCGCTCTACGGCCGGCTCGACGCCGTCTGCGATTTCACGAGCGCGCGCTGGCAGGACTCGCTGCGCTTCATGGAGCCGAACCTGTCGGGCGTCGGCGGCATCCACCTGGGTCCGCTCGCGGAAACGCTCGTGATGCGCGACGTCGTGCCGACGCTGCAGAACTACGATCCGCTGCTCGCGATCGACGTCGCCGCGCGATCAGCGCGACCTGTTCCTGCAGGTGCTGCTCGATCACGCGCGCGCGATCGGCCGCCGCGACGCGAACCTCGTGCCTCGTCGAGCCGAAGTACGTCGCCGAAGGCCCGGAGGAGCAGTCGCAGCTCGTCGACTACTACCGCGCGCGCCGCGGCATCGAGCTCACGCACGCCGATCCGCGCGAGCTCCGGCTCGTCGACGACGACGTGTACTACGAGGACGTGCGCATCGACGTCGCCTATCGCGACTACGAGATTCGCGATCTGCTCGCGCTCGAGCACGAGGACGGGCAGCGGCTCGACGCGATTCGCGCGCTGTTCTTGCAGAACCGCATGGTGTCTGCGATCGGCGGCGACCTCGACCACAAGAGCTGCTGGGAGGTGCTGACGAGCGAGGAGCTCGCGGCGCGCTACTTCAGCATCGCCGAGCGCCAGCTGTTCCGCCGTCACGTGCTTTGGACGCGCGTCGTCAGCGAGCGGCACACGGACACGCCCGACGGGCCGATGGATCTGCTCGGAGTACATCCGCGACTACCGCGAGGAGCTCGTGCTGAAGCCGAATCGCGGCTACGGCGGCGCCGGCGTGACACTTGGGCGCCGGCGCTGTCGCAGGGCGAATGGGAGGCGCTGCTCGCGCGGGCGCTCGCCGCGCAGCACGATCCGCACCAGCAGTGGGTCGTGCAGGCCGCGACGACGCTGCCCGTGCATCTGTTCCCCGTGCTCGACGAGCAAGGCCGCACGCACGAGGAGCCGTTCTACGCCGTCATGGGTTTCGCGCCGACGGACCACGGTCTGGGCATCATCGCGCGCGTCTCGCAGAAGCAGGTCGTCAACGTCGCGCAGCGCGGCGGTCTCGCGGCCGTGCTCGTCGGCTACCGGCCCGAGGACCTGAAGAGCTCGACGCGCTCGCCGGTGCAGGCGGATCTCGCCGCGCAGG
The DNA here is from genome assembly GCA_963714705.1 of uncultured Gammaproteobacteria bacterium. Lineage (GTDB taxonomy): Bacteria > Pseudomonadota > Gammaproteobacteria > Steroidobacterales > Rariloculaceae > FEN-1219. Next base: position 230,269 of record CAVQPJ010000005.1, on the reverse strand, counting down.
AGCTGCGTGCCGCGGTGCAGCGGCTCCGCGACCTCGACGCGCGTCATTCACCTGCTCGAGTGGGACGAGGAGACGTATCGGCCGCGCGAGCGCGGCCGAGGACCGCGCCTCGCAGCTCGCCGTGCTCGGCGCGATGCGGCACGAGCTCTTGGCCGGCGATCGGCTCGGCGATCTGCTCGCCGCGCTGCGAGCGCGCGCACGGATCTGACGCCGCGCGAGCGCGTCGAGCTCGAGCGGCTCGGGCGGCTGCGGCGCGCGGCCGTCGCGTTGCCGCAGAGCCTCGTCGCGGCATTCGCCGAGTCGCGCTCGCACTGCCTCGCGGCTTGGGAGGCAGGCGCGCGCCGACGAGACTACACGGTCTTTCTCGCCGCGTTCGCGCAGCTGCTCAAGCTCATGCGCGAGCGGGCCGCAGGCGCTCAAGTTGTCCGACGAGCTGTACGACGGGCTGCTCGACGAGCACGAGCCGGGCATGCGGCGCGCGCGTCTCGAGCCGCTGCTGCGCGCTGCACGGGCGCGCGGCTGCGCGCGCTCGTGCCCGAGCTCGAGGAGCGCACGCGCCGCTACGCGGATCTGCTGCCGCGCGGCGCGTACGGCGAGGCGCAGCAGTGGCAGTTCTGCGCGCGGCTGCTCCGCGACATGGGCTTCGACTTCGCGCGCGGGCGGCTCGACCGCTCGACGCATCCGTTCACGATGCATGGCGGGCGAGAACGACGTGCGGCTCACGATCCGCTCGAGCGCCGAGGACCCGATGCGCGCGATCTTCGCGACGCTGCACGAAGGCGGCCACGCGCTCTACGACCAAGGCGTCCGCGCCGAGCTGCACGGCACGCTGCTCGCCGACGCGCCGAGCATGGGCATGCACGAGTCGCAGGCGCGGCTCTGGGAGAATCACGTCGGGCGCAGCGCCGCGTTCTGGCGGCACTACTTCGCCCGCTGCAGACGGCGTTTCCCCGCTACGTCGCGCGGCATCGACGCGCGCGGCTTTCATCGCGCGATCAACGTCGATCGCGCCGGGCCTGAATCGCGTCGCCGCCGACGAAGCCACGTACAACCTGCACGTGCTCGTGCGCTACGAGCTCGAGATCGCGCTGCTCGACGGCGACCTCGCCGTCGCCGACCTTCCCGGCGCGTGGGACGAGCGCTATCGACACTACCTCGGTGTCAGCGCGTCAGCGCCGCGCGACGGCTGCCTGCAGGACGTGCACTGGGCGCTCGGCGAGTTCGGCTACTTTCCCGACCTACACGATCGGCAACCTCTACGCGGCGCAGCTCGTCGACGCGTACGAGCGCGAGCACGACCTCGACGCCGAGCTCGCGGTCGGCGATCTCGGCTCGCTGCGTGCGTGGCTCGGCCGAGCACACTCTACGCGCACGGCGCCGAGTTCGCGGCGGAGGCGCTGATTGAGCGCATCACGGGCCGCACGCTCGACGTCGAGCCGTTCTTCCGGCGCCTCGAACGGCGCGTCGCGGAGCTCGAATAGCCGAAATCGTCGCGTATTAAGTCACCAAGCCGCCACGGCCGCCATGACGATTCGCTATAAGTAGCAGGTCGCTCACGGCAAGAAGAACAAGAATCCGTGACAATGACGGTGATGTCCCAGGCGAGTCGCGACAGCGGTTTGAGCGCCGACGAGATCCGGGCCTTCTTCGAGGTGGGCTGGATCGTGCGGCGAGCCTTGTTCGCAGCGGACGAGATCGCGCGAATGCGCGCCTGCTTCGACGAGCTCGAGCAGATCGCGGACGAGCTGCCCGAGACCGGGCTACACCGAGGCTCGTACTTCGTGCTCGCGCAGAAGAACGGCACGCGCGTCATCAATCGCGTCGTCTGGGCCGGCGGATGCCAGCGCTATTTGCTCGACGTGGGCAGCGACCCGCGGCTGACCGTGCCTTCCGCGCAGCTGCTCCACAGCGGCGCGATGGATCACCTGCTGAATCAGGCTCACTTCAAGCGGCCGCGCGACGGCGTCACCTTCGGCTGGCATCAAGACATTCAGCATCGCGACAAGGGCAACGGAACCTGGGCCGACGTCAACGGCTGCGGCAGCTTCGTGCAGACGATAATTACGCTCGACGAAATGACCCCCGACAGCGGACCGCTGAAGTTCATGCCCGGCAGCGCGAAGTGGGGTCGCGTCGAGCTCGGTGACGACGCCGGGCGCAGCGCGCCCGGCGCCGCCGAGATGCCGGCGAAATTCCGCGAGAAGGAGGCCGTGACGATTGCGGCACGCCCCGGTGACACCCTGTTCTTCGGTCCGTACACGGCGCATGCGAGCTTCGAGAACACGTCGGAGCGCTATCGGCGCATCTTGATCAACGGCTACGCCTACCCCGGCGCGAACCGGCGCGTCTACCCCGGTGACGGGGCCGGACGGAGATTGACGGCGCCGTCTGCCCGCGCTTGAGCGCCGCGGCCGCGGCGAGCTCAGTCGAGCACGTGCGATAGCAGGCCGTCGGCGAGCTTCGGCTCGAACCACGTCGACTTCGGCGGCATGAGCTTGCCGGCATCGGCGACGGCCATCAGCTGCTCCATGCGCGTCGGATGCAGCGCGAACGCGACGGCCGCGCGGCCCGACTGCACGCGGCGCTCGAGCTCCGCCAAGCCGCGCACGCCGCCGACGAAGTCGATGCGCGCGTCGGTGCGCGGATCGCCGATGTTCAAGATCGGCGCGAGCAGATGGTCTTGCAGCAGGCTGACGTCGAGGCTCGCGACGGGATCGTGCGCGCGGCACGAGCGCCGGCGTGATCGTCGAGCTCGTACCACCGCCCGCCGAGATACATGCCGAACGTCTCGGGTTGCGCGCGGCGACTGGCCGGCCTGCAGCGCCGTCGACGTCGAACGACTCGCGGATGCGCGCGAGCAGCGCGTCCGGCGATAAGCCCGTTCAGGTCGCGCACGACGCGGTTGTAGTCGAGGATCCGCATCTCGTCGTGCGGGAACGCGACGGCGAGGAAGAACTCGTGGCTCGCGTCGGGCGAGCCGCGCCGCTGCGCGGCGACGCGTGCGGCGGCCGCCGAGCGATGGTGGCCGTCGGCGATGTACAGCGCGTCGAGCGCGTCGAGCTCGGCTTCGAGCGTCGCGTCGGTCGCGGGCGCCGGTGCGCCCAGACCGTGTGCACGCACGTCGTTCGGGCCCGTCACCGAGAACAGCGGCGCCGCGTTCGTCGCGACGCGCGAGCAGCTCGCGCAGCGCCGGCGTTCGCGCGATAGGCGAGCAGCACGGGCCCGGTCTGCGCATTCAGCGTCGCGATGTTGCGCACGCGATCGTCCTCCTTGTCGGGGCGCGTGAGCTCGTGGCGGCGAATGCGGTTCTGCTCGTAGGCGCGCACGGAGCCGACGAACGCGATGCCGGTCTGCGTGCGGCCGTCCATGACCATGCGGTAGATGTAGATAGGTCGGCTCGTCGTCGCGGACGAGCACGCGCGTCGGCGACGAGCCGCTCGAGGCTGCGCGCGCCTTGCGCGTAGGCTGCGTCGGAGTAGGGCGAGCTGCCTTCCGGCAAGTCGATCTCGGGCCGCGAGATGTGCAGGAAGCTTCGCGGCCGGCCTGCGGCGAGCGCGCGCGCTTCGTCGGTGCTGACGACGTCGTAGGGCGGCGCGACGACGTCGGCGGCGCTGGCGGCCGTCGGGCGCAGCGCGGCGAACGGGCGAACGAGCTTTGCCATGAGCTAGCGCGCCGGCTTGCGGAACACGAGCACGGCCTGATCCGTTTTGCCGCGCAGCCCTTCGGCGCGCATGCTCTGCTTGCGGTCGTCGGCCGGGTTCGCGAGCAGCGGGCTGTCCTGCACGAGCTCGAAGCCGGCCGCCGTGACCTCGCTCTTGATCGTCGCGGGATCGATGCGGTGCAGCGTCGACGCGTCGCGCCAGCCCGAGCCGGCCTCCGCGTTGTGATCGACGACGAGATAGATGCCGCCGGGTTTCAGCGCCGCGAGGATCTTCCGGTTCATGTCCGCCGTGTCGACGCTTCGTCGCGGCGTGCAGGTCGTGATAGAACTGCACCATGATCACGGCATCGACGTTCGTCGGCAGCTGCATCTGGTTGTAGTGCGCCTGCGTGTAGGTCGCGTTCGCGTGCGCGGCGTCGAACGCGCGCGCCGGCTTCGCCGCCGAAGCGGTCCGTCCACGGCATGTCGACCATGGTGACCTGGCCCGACGAGCCGACGGCCTCGACGAGCATGTTCGTCCAGTAGTGGCCGAACGCCGCGAGCTCGACGACGCGCTCGCCTTCGGCGATCTCGGCCAGCATCAGCGTCTCGGCCGGCTTGCGGTCGGCGTCGCGCGCGCGTTGGTCGGCGGGGCGGGCCGGCGACTCGACGGCGCGCTTGATGTTGGCCGGCGCGGCCGCGGGCACGCGATAGGCGGCGGGTGCTTGCGCGGCAGCCGGGTCGAGCACGACGAGCGCGAGTGCGGCCGAGGCCAGGGTCAGTCGTAGCGAGCGCATAGGGGATACCCCTCGTGTTTCCGTTGGGATGCGTCGTTCTACCAGTTCCGCCGCCGCGAGGCTACCGCCGCGGCGGCCGGCGTATCATTCGAGAATGACGCCGAGAATTCGCCACGCGCGGGCCGCGGCGGCTGCCATGCTCTGCGCTGCGGCGCAGGGTTGGGCCCAGGCGCCGCAGCCCGGTTTCGCCGATGCGCTGCTCGGCCGCTGGGACCTCACGATCGAGGCGCCCGACGGCCCTTATCCGTCGTGGCTCGAGGTGCAGCTGCGCACCGAGACGCAGCTCATGGGCCGGTTCGTCGGCCGCGTCGGCAGCGTGCGCTACGTCAGCGACATCGACTACGCCGCCGGCCGCGTCACGTTGCGCGTGCCCGTGCAGTACGAGCGCGACATCGACGCGCTGCGCTTCGAGGGCACGGTGCGCGGCGATCGCATCGAGGGCACGACGCTCGCGGCCGACGGCGCGGCGGTGCGGTTCACGGCGGCGCGCGCGCCGGCGCTCGTCGCCGGCGTCGAGGCCGAGGTGGCGCGCAGCGCAGCCGCTCATCGAACGGCCGCGATCTCACGGGCTGGACGCCGCGCAGCGCGGATCGCGCAGGCTGCTGGCGCATGCAGGGCGGCGTGCTGACCGCGACACCGCCGTGCGTCGACCTCGTGACGGAACGACGACGTTTCGCGACCTCCGCTTGCATGCCGAGCTCAAGTTTCCGACGGGCAGCAACAGCGGCATTTATCTGCGCGGGCGCTACGAGGTGCAGATTCAAGACGACGCGGGCAAGGCCCTCGATCCCCTGCGCATGGGCGGTGTCTACGGCTTCATCGCGCCGAGCGTCGACGCGGCGCGCCCCGCCGGCGAATGGCAGACGCTCGACGTCGAGCTCGTCGGCCGGCGCGTCACCGTCGTCTTGAACGGCACGACGCTGATCGACGCGCAGGAAATACCCGGCATCACGGGCGGCGCGCTCGACAGCGACGAGGGCGCGCCGGGGCCGATCATGCTCCAGGGCGATCACGGCCCGATCGAGTTTCGGAGCCTGACGATCGCGCCGGCGCGCTGACGGCCCGCTTACGGCGTCGGCTCGAGCGACGTCAGATACGCCGCGAGGTTCAAAATGTCGTCGGCGCCCAAGCTCGCGACGACGGGCGCCATCAGCGGCGTCCACGCGCCGCGGCGCTTGCCTTCCTTCATGTCGGCGAGCTGCCGCGCGATGTAGCTCGGGCTACGGCCGCGCAAGCTCGGCACCATCGCGAGCCCGTCGAGATCGTTGCCGTGGCAGACCGTGCACGCGGTCACGCCTTCGTTGCCGTAGCGCGCCAGCGCTTCGCCGCGCGCGACCGAGCCTTTCGGCACGTAGGCGATGAAGCCCGAGCGCGGATCGCGCAGCAGCTCCGTGTGCTCGGCGTCGACGGGCGACTCGACGATCCGATTGCCGAGCGGCTCGGTGCCGGCCTCGGCGCCCTCGAGCTTCAAATGCATGCCGCCGGCGATGCGCGTCTTCGGCACCGTGTCCGTCTCGACGACCTCGATCCACGGCGTCCAGCGCATCGAGCTGAAATAGTCGGCGGCTGCGCGGATCTCCTCGTCGGTCATCTGCACGGCGAAGCCGGTCATGATCGGCGTGTTCGGCTTGCGCGCGTCGGCGCTCGCGCGCGCGCCGTTCTTGAAGTCGTACATCTGCTGGATGAAGTACTCCTTCGGCAAGCCGACGACGCTCGCGTTCTCGGGGCGGCCCTTGCCGTTCGGGTAATGGCACAGCGAGCAGGCCCAGACGCCGGCGGCCTCGCGGCCGACGGCGACGATCGGCGGCATGCTCGGATGATCGCCGGGGTACCAATCGGCGGGCCCCATGCGGTTGCGGATCTGGTCGAGCGTGAACTGCCCGGTCGCTGCCGGGCAGCGAATGGCGCGTGCCGTCGTCGACGGGCGCCGCCGGCGCGGGGCCCGGCGTGATCGCATACGCCCACGCGAGCTGGTCGACGAGCGACTGCGCCGCGGCAACGTTCGTCGCGCAGCCGAGCGCGCCAAGCAAGATCGCGAATGTACCCCTCAACGGACCCTCCCCCCGGTTCCGGTCCGCAGCGCTCAGCCGCGGCTTCGTTTCGGCCGGCTGCGCGTGCCGGCTTTCGGGCGCTTGGCGCCGCGAGCGGCGGGCCCAGCACCAAGCTCATCGTAGCCCGACACGAGCTTGAACGCTCGCACGAGGTTGTCGATGAACAGGTCCTGCTCGAGGAAGAACGGGCCGGGGCGGTTCAAGATCGTGTTGTTGATGAGGCCGAAGGCGAGCTGAACGGCGAAGCGAGCGTTTGCTTCCTCGGTCTTCGTCAAAGTGCGGCCGGCACGCGCACGAATACGCGCCAGCAGGGCGTCCGCGAACTCGTGGCTCAGCTTGCGCATCGGCGCCCAGAACTCGGGCTCGCGAATGCTGCGAATCAACGCCGCGCGCCAAAAACGGCGTCGGCCCCAGTAGTAGCGGACGGTCTCGTCGAGGAGGTCGTGCAACAGCGTCGCGTCGTTCGTCGTCGCGAACTGGCGCTGGCGCATCTTGCGGCGGTTCTGCACGTGTTGCAGCGACCATCGCGTCGAACAGCTCGTCCTTGCTCCGAAATCGCGCGTAGAACGCGCCGACCGAGTAGCCGGCTTTCTGCGCGAGCTCGGCGACCGAGATTTCGTCGAAGTCCTTTTCGCCGAGCAGCGTGAACGCCGTATCGATCAACGCGTCGAAGGTCACTTGGCCGCGCTTTTGGCGAATCCGAAGCTCCGGGCTCGTGGCCGGAACCGTGCTCAGCGCAATCCGTCGAGAGTCTTTCTTCATCGGTCCCGACACCTTGGCAAAAAAACAATGGCGTGGCCAGTCCCATTTGGCTCTTGATCAGGGATTCAGAATCTGTATTCTTGTTTGGCGCGGCTGAGGGAATCGCGCGCGCAAATAGCGCCAACAGAGCGTGTGTCATAACGCCCGCCGCGTGGTGTTGCGGTCAGACAACGTTAGGGGATCGCGCTTGCGATCGCCGGCGCGCACGGTCTTCAAGCGGAGCGACGGACACATCGACAGAAGAGATCGCGTCACCGCGCGCCAAAGTTTGGCCGCGCGCATGTTGCTTTCTCGCACTAGGTTTTCGGCCGGTGAGTCCCGGCATCGGTAGCGAGAGGTTCAAAACGCACGCGCGCAGAGCGTGCGCGTGTCGCTGATGCGCAACCGCGCGACGGCTATGCGGGGCATGGTCAGCGCGCGAGCGGCTCGACGAGCGTGATCATCGCTTGATGCGTGTGTCCGATCCAGAGCCCCGACAAGCCGTTGCGCGCGGCGGGCTGCAGGTTGATGTCGCGGATGTTCGCTTCGAACGGCAACAGATAGAAATTCCACTCGCCGGTCTCGACGTTCATGCGCGCGACGCGATCGGCGTAGATGCCGCCGGTCCACGTGTAGCCCTGCTCGTCGTAGTGCGCGTCGTACGGGAAGAAATACGGGAACGGCACGGCGTAGAGCTTCATTTGCTGGCCCGCGGGCTTGCGCAGGTCGAGCAGGCCGATGAAGCCGCCGTCGTAGCCGCCCCACCAGAGCCGATCCTGCGAGTCCGTGATGCCGCGCCGCATGCCCGTGCCGAACGAGCCGGCACCGCGCGGCTCGGCCGGAATGTCGAAGTACTGAATCTCGTGCGTCTTCGCGTCGATGCGCCAGACGTACGGCGCGTTGCGCGCGCTGCCGTAGACGTTGTTGCGCGAGTCGGCCGCGATGTCGTACGCGTAGAGCGGCTTCTCGTTCGTGCCCTTGATCTCGTCGTGCTCCCACGTCGTCGAGGTCGATCTGATAGACGCCGCCGCCCGCGACGGGGCCCGCGACGGCGCGCCACGCGTTGCCGTCGACGTGTGCGCCCGAGACGTCGATCATCTCGCCGCCGCCGGGCGGATCGTGGAACTCGAATTGCTCGGTCTTCGGATCGAACACGACGACGCCGCTCTGCGCCTGATTGCCGATGTACCAGCGGCCTTGCTCGTCGGGGCCCATCAACGTGCGCGCGCCCGTCGGCTGGAACGAGCCTACCTCGGCGCGGTACGGCCAGCGCCACTCCTTGACGTCGCCGGTTTTCGGGTCGAGCCGGCCGATCGCGTTGTCGTTGAAGTGGTTGAAGAAGATCGTGCCGTCGGCCGCGATGCGCGTGTCGTGCGGCCGGGCCGTCGCCGGCAGATCCCAGGTCGTGTAGACGACCTCGGTCTCTTTGCCCTTGGGCCGCGGCACGGTCTTCAGCTCGTAGCTCCACATGCCGTTGTGCAGGTTGATCGACGCGACGGCCTCGGCCTGACGGCGTTGCAGCGCCGACGGCTCGCCGCCTTCGGCGCGGCCCCAATGCGGCGTCGCGCCGGCGGGAAGCTGGTAACGCATCGGCGAGCTACCCGCCGAATAGACCATGCGCTGCATGACGTAGGCGAGCTCCTCGGAGTCGTAGGTCGACATCGACGGCCGGCGCAGCGTGTGGCAGCGGCTGCAGTCGCGGAAGAGTTCCCACTTGGTGCGGTCGTCGAGCGGATAGCTCGCGAACCATTCGGGATCCGTCATCTGCAACGCGAGCTCGAGCGGGTTCGACTCGTTTAGCGCGAGATCGAGTTGCACCGCCTTGCCAGCCGCGATCTCGACGCTGCTGGTCGCGGTTCGCGAGCACGTACTTCACGGCGCGGACGGAGACGGCGTAGCGGCCGGGCTCGAGCCGGCCGCTCGGGAACGAGTAGCGGCCGTCGGCGTGGCTCACGACGGTGACCGTCTTGCTGGAGCCTTCGCGCTTGCGCGCTGACGAGCACGCCTTCCATTGCACCTTCGGCGGCCGACGTCACGCGGCCGGCTAACGCCGCGGATGGTTGTGCGTTCGCGGAGATCGGTACGCAGCAAGTAGCGAGCGCGGCGGCCGACAGGGCGCCGAGCCCGGAGCGACGAATGACCGTGCGGATGCCCATGAGATTCCCCCGAAACGCGTGCTTCTGCGCCACAGTTTAGCGGCAACTTCGTCCCGCGCGTGGCGTGAATGCTCGCAAGCCCCGGCGAGGCTGGTTGTACGAGGGATGCCTTCCGGCGATTGACAAGTCGGTTGTCGAGTTGCCTGGTTTGACAGGCAGCTTGTCAATCGCGCGACCGGGGTATCCGCGTGCGGGGGAGGAGGGATAGTCGCGACCGCGCAGCGTGAGGGTGATCCGCGCGTCGTGCGCGGATCACCGGAGGTAGCCGTTCACTCGTCGTCGCGGAGAGCCCCGACCGAGTCGGCCCACAAGTAACCGTCGGCCCAGAGGTAACCGTCGGCCCAGAGGTAACCGTCGGCCCAGAGGTAACCGTCGGCCCAGAGGTAACCGTCGCGCCCAGAGGTAACCGTCGGCCCAAAGATACCCATCCGCCGCAACCGAGCCCGAGCCGTCGGCCCAGAGGTAGCCGTCGGCCCACACGTAGCCTGCGGCCCACAGGTCGCTGCCCCACAACGTGGCCGTGTTCTCGATCGCGATTCGGCCCGTGTCGCTTATCGTCAGCAGCGGCGAGAGGGCCTCGCCCGCGACGGTGCCCGTCGCGCCGAGCGCCGCGTCGACGTCGAGCACGCCGGCGCCGGCGGTCGCGGCGTTCACCGCGATCTTGCGCGCGGATTGCATGAGCCGCGCCTTGACGGTCGCCGGGCTCAGCGATGGGTCCTTGTCGAGCATGAGCGCGGCCGTTGCCGCGACCAGCGGCGTGGCCATGCTCGTGCCCGACATCGAGAGATAGTGAGTGTTGCAGGGCAGGCTCGTGCACGCGACGAGCCGAGTCGGGAGCTCCGCGACGAGCTGCGAGCCCGTCGGGATGGCTGACACGATGCGGTTGCCGGGCGCCACGAGGTCGGGCTTCAGCACCAAGTCGCCGGCCGTCGGCCCGCGCGACGAGAACGACGAGACGATGTCATCCGCGAAGTCGGCCGTATTCCAGTCGGTCAGCGAGCCGACCGTGATGACCTTGCGCGAGTTGCCGGGGCTCTTGACCGTCCCGTTGCCGCGGGCGCCGAGGTTGCCGGCAGCGATGACGGTGACGACGCCGCTGTCCCACAGCGCCTCGACGGCAGCCACGAGCGGATCCGTGGTGTTCGACTCGGAGATCGGCTTTCCGAGCGAGAGGTTCGCGACGCGCACGTCGAAGTAATCGCCGTAGACGAGCAGCCAGTCGAGTGCCGCCATGACGTCGGACATCTGGCCGTTGCCATGCTCGTCGAGCACGCGCAGCGACAGCAGCGAGACGCCGTTCGCCGCGCCACGATACTCACCGTTCGAAGCGGCTCCTTGGCCGGCGATGATCGCGGCGACGTGCGTGCCGTGCCCGTACAAGTCCGATCGCGGCTCGTCGTTGTAAGCCGTGATCTCGCCGTCGACGACGGTGGGATACGGCACGTTGCCGTGGAGGAAGTTGTATTGCCGCACCTGGCCCGGCAAGTCGGCGTGGGGCGCGATGCCCGAGTCGAGCACGGCGATGCCGACGCCCGCACCGTGGAACGCGGCGTTCGCCGACGTGGCCACCGGCAGATTCGCGGTCGCGCGCGCCGCGACGAACGAGGCGCTGACTCCCTCGTCGAGCGAGAGGCGGTCGACGTTGTCCTCGAGCGCGAGCTCGATGAGCGTCTCGGCGGGAAGGCGGATCGCACGCATGTCGAGCACGTTGTAGACACGTGCAACCGTGCCGCCGAGCGCCGCGATGCGTTGGTCGTCGAAGAGCTCCGGGTGCTCGTCGTAGCGCACGATGAGCTCGACGGGCTCCGACCCGCCGGCCGCGGCGAACGCGACGACGGCTGCGCTCATCTTCGCTTCGGCCGCCGCGGGGACTGCACGCGCGGCGGGCGCCGCGCTGCGTCTTGCGGCGACGCTCGGCGCGCGCGACGTGGATTCCGGAGCTGTAGCTGTAGCTGCATTCGACTCGGGAACGGACGCCGCGACCTCGGCGCCGCGATTCGGTACGTCGCCCGCGGTTTCGGTCGCGCGCGCGCGCGCGCCGCCGACGGTGGTTGTGCCTGTGGCGAGCGGCGCCTCGGCGCCGACGGCAACCGTTGCCCCGCCGCGCGCTGCCGCGCCGCCCGAGCGCGTTGCGGAGTTGAGTGCGATGAACCCGGCCACGCCCGTCAGCGCGACGGCCGCCAGGAACAAAGGTGTAGTTCTTTTCATGAAATTACCCAACTCTCGCTTGCAGAACACTCGCCACATCTTCGACCGTGACCGCGCGCACAGGCTTCATTTCCCGCACCGCGGCCTTCGTGCTCTCTTCGGCCTCATCGGTCCTGCGCTTGGCCGCACCCGCGCGGTGGGCGCGGAACAGCACCGAGGTCGGGTCGAGCGAATCGATGTCGATGTTTGCGCTCGTCGCGACGGACGAGGGGCTCAGCATGCCCGCCCACGCGTTGCGCTTTTTCTTCGACTCGTACATGAGGTTGTCAGCGAGATTGATGATTTGGTCGAGGTTCGTTTCGTCGGACCGCGATTTGAACAGCGGGTAAGCCGCGAAGCCGATCGAGCACGTGGTGCGCACGATCTGGCCGTCGCCGACCTTGAACTGGTGATTGGCGATGTCACGGCGAATACGCTCGGCGAGCGCCTCGGATTCGCCGGGCTTGGCCTGCTTCGCGATGACGACGAACTCGTCGCCACCCCAGCGAATCACGAAGTCCGATCGACGGCACGTCTTCAGCAACACGTCGCGGACCTCGAGCAGCATGCGGTCGCCGGCCGCGTGACCGTAGGTGTCGTTGATCGGCTTGAAGTGGTCGAGGTCGATCATCATGAACGTGAGCGCGGCGACGTTGCGCGGATCGACGCCGCCGGCCTCGTCCTCGAGCCGCCGCCGAATGACGTCGAGGTCGCGCGAGACTTCCTCGAGGACGAAACGGCGGTTTCGGAGTCCCGTCAGCGGGTCGCTCAAGCTGCTTTCTTGCAGCGCGCGATTGGCTTCATGGAGCCTGTCATTGGTCTCGATGAGCTTCTCCGTGCGCTGACGGACCTCGATCTCGAGCCGCTGGCTGTATTCCTCTTCGCGTTGGATCTTGCGGCGATGACCGAAGTACAGCGCAGTTGCGATGAAGACCGCCGTGGCGACATAGCCGAGGTACGCCCACCACGTCTCCCACGGCGCCGGCGCAACGCGCACCGGTAGCGCGATTCCGGCGTCGTTCCAAACGCCGTCGCTGCTCGCAGCCTTCACGCGCAGCACGTAGCTACCGTGATCGAGGTCCGTGAACGCGATGTGCCGGTTGGTGCCGAGGTCGTTCCAGTCGCGGTCGAGGCCCTCGAGCTTGTACATGTAGCGGTTGTGCTGCGGTGCCGCGTAATCGAGCGCGGCGACCTCGAAGCTCACGACATCGTCGCGGTACGACAGGCCGAGGCCGGACGAAAGGTCGAACGACCCGTCGTCGCCCCGCAGGCGCTCGCGCGAGCCGAGGTAACCCGCAAGCGCGATCGCGGGAATCGCGTCGCTCGGCTTGAGGGCCTCCGGTCGAAACGCGTTGAAGCCGTTGTGCCCGCCGAAGAAGAGCTCGCCGCTCGGGCTGCGGTAGTGCGCGCCGAAGTTGAACTCTTCGGATTGCAGCCCGTCCGTGCGATGCAGCTTGCGGATCGAGCCGTCGAGCGGGTTGAAGCGGCCTAGCCCAAAGTTCGTGCTGAGCCACAGGCGGCCCGTGTTGTCGAATTCCACGCCGTAGACGACGTCGTTGGGGAGACCGTCGGCCTCCGAGAGATTCTCGAAGCGGATGCGCTCGGGATCCAGAGCGCCGCCGACGACGCGGTCGAGTCCGCCGCCGCGCGTGCCCACCCAAACCGTGCCGGTCGGATCGATGTTGATCGCGTAGACGGTGTCGGCCGCGAGCGTATCCGCGTCGGCCGGGTCGTGCCGCAGATAGTGGAACTGCTCGGTCCGCGGGTCGAGCAGATTGAGGCCGCCGCCGTCGGTGCCGATCCAGATGCGGCCCGTCACGTCCTCGGCGAAGCTCGTCACGCGGTCGCTGCTCGGGCCGCGGCCGGAGTCGTTTGCGGCGAAGCGGCGAAACGCGCCGGTGCGCGGATCGAAGCGGCTGACGCCGGCGCCGAACGTGCCGACCCAGACGAAGCCATTGCTGTCCTCGAGCATCGCCATGATGCCGTCGCCACCGACGCTGGACGCATTGTTCGGGTCGTGGCGCAGGTGTTCGATCGCGCCGGTCGACGGATCGATGACGTTGATGCCGCCCGTCATCGTGCCGACCCAGACGCGACCCAGGTCGTCCTCGAGCAAGCTCATGACGCGGTCGTCGCTCAAAGTTGCCGCGTCCTGCGGATCGTGGCGGAAGACGCGCGTCGTGCCCGCCGCGCGGTCGAGCGCGCTCAAGCCGTCGCCGAACGTGCCAACCCAGAGTGTCCCGGCGCCGTCCTCGAGGAACGAGGTCACGTTCGGCGCGGTAGCCCGGTCGGCGGCGAGCTCGCGCGCGTCATCGAGCCCATAGGCCCACGTGCGCGGGTTCCACTTGCTGACGCCGCGGTTCTGCGTGCCAACCCAGAGCAGGCCGCCGCGGTCCTGGAAAAGCGCCGTCACGGAGTCGTCGCCGAGGCTCGTGGCGTCGGCGGCGTCGTGGCTATAGCGCGCGAAATTGCGGTTCGACTCGTCGAACAGGTTCAGGCCGGCGGTCGTGCCGACCCAGAGCCGGCCGTCCTGGTCCTCGAAAATCGCCGTGACTCGATCGCTCGCGAGCGACGAGGCGACTGAAGGATCGTTCCGGAAACGCTCGAACGTGCCGCGCTCCCGATCGAACCGGTTGAGGCCGCCGCCGTACGTGCCGACCCAAATACGCCCGCGACTGTCTTCGAAGATGGACCTGACGCGCGCGTCGCTGAGCGATGCGGGATCGTTGGCGTCGTGCGAGAAGTTGGTGGCTTCGCCCGTCTCTCTCGAGAAGCGAGTCAGGCCGTGGTCGCTGCCGATCCAGAGCAGCCCGGCCGAGTCCTCGTACAACACGTGAATTTCGTTGGCGGTTTCGCCGGTGCCGTCGAAACGGAAGTGCGAGGCGCGGCCGGTCTTCGGATCGAAGTGGTCGAGCCCCGCGCCGCGCGTTCCGGCCCAGATCGTGCCGTCCGCATCCAGAACCAAGCTCCGGACGATGTCGCTGCCGATGCTGTCGCCGTCCGCGGGATCGTGGCGGTAAGAACGGATGCGCTGCGTTCCGCGTTCCACGCGCGCGAGACCGCCGCCGTTCGTCGCTATCCAAAGATTGCCGTCGGCGTCCTCGGCGATGTCGTAGATGTAGTCGCTGCCAAGCGTCTCGGCGTTGCCGCGCTCGTGGCGGTAGTGGCGAAACTCATAACCGTCGTAGCTGTCGAGACCGTTCTCCGTGCCGAACCACATGTGCCCGGTCGAGTCCTGCCAGATCGCGAGCACGTGGCTCTGCGACAACCCGTCCTCGATCTCGAGACGACCGAAGCGCATCGGATGATGGTCTTGCGCGGCGGCGCCGTGCGCGAGCATGAGCATTGGGGAGCCGGCCAGCGCGGCCCAGGCCATGAGCACGCGGCCGAGACCGCGTGAAGCGGTGGGAGCTCGTTTGCGTTCAGTGGTAGTCATACGCCCGTCCCTGGTCTCTTAGCGGCCGTCGAGGCCTGAAGATCCACGGGGCACAAACTACGGGGAACGAGCACTCTGCGCGCTGCCCGACCGCCGGGCGGCTCAGCGGAGAACTGTGACGGAGTTCAAATAACGGGCCCGGTCAAATCGGGCTGTCTAGGTATCAGGAGGGCCGGTCAAGAAGGGGTTCAGCGCCCCTGCTCGCGATCGAGGAATGCCGCGAAGTCCTGCGACCCGAGCGGCTGCGAGACGAGGAAGCCTTGATATTCGTCGCAGCCGAGCCGCTCGATCGTCGCGAGCTGGTCCGCTGTTTCGACGCCCTCGGCCACGACTTTGAGGCCCATTTGCCGGCCGAGCGCGACGATCGCCGAGACGATCGCGGCATCCCGGCCGTTGTCGTTGACGGCTTGGACATAGGACTGGTCGATCTTGATGACGTCGATCGGGAGCTCGCGCAGATAGATGATCGCGGACTCGCCGGTGCCGAAATCGTCGAGCGACAGCCTGACGCCGAGACGCTTGAGCCCTTCGAGCTGGCGGATGACGTCCTGGTCGCCGCACAGCACGCCGCGTTCGCTGAGCTCGAGCTCGAGCGAGGCCGGGTCGAGCCCATGCTCGTGCAGGCACCGCGCAACGGCGGCCGCGAGGTTCGGGCCCATGAGCTGCGCTCGCGACACATTGACGCAGATGCGCGAGAGACTGTGCCCGGCGGCACGCGACGATGCGAGTTGCCGGCACGCATGCTCGAGCACGTGTTCGCCGATGCGGTCCATGAGCCCGGATTCCTCCGCGATCGGCACGAACTCCGCCGGCGCGATCGACGCGCCATCGGCCTGGGGCCAGCGCAGGAGCACCTCGGCGCTCGTCGTCCGCCGCCGCGCGGTGTCGACAATCGGTTGATAGGCGAGCGTGAGCGCGCCCGTCTCGAGTGCCTCGTGCAGCATGTGCTCGAGCTTGAGCTTGCGCGCGGCGGCGGCATCGGTCGCGGCGCTGTAGAAACGGAACCCGCCGCCGCGGCTTTGCGCGTCGCGCATGGCATTGTCGGCCCGCTGCATCAGGGTGTCGGCGTCGGGTGCGTCTTGCGGGTGGATCGCAACGCCGACGCAAGCAGACAGAAAGACCGTCTGGCCCGCGATCCGCACGGGCTGCGAGAGCCGCTCTACGATCCGGTGCTGGAGTGCCGACAGCTCGTCGTCGGCGCCCGAGTACGTCAGCATCAGCGCGAAACGCGCATGGTCGATGCACGCGGCTGCAGCCGTGCGGAGGCCGGCCGTTTCGGCTTGAGCCGAGCTCAGGTCGACGAGACACTGGTCGAGCGTCCGGCCGATCTCGGTCAGCACGAGGTCGGCGCGCTCCTGCCCCATTGCTTCGACGACGAGTCCGAAGCGGTTGAACCCGATTACGAATACCGCGAGCTTCTTCCCGTCGCTACTCGCGGGGGCGAGGGTGCGCTTGAGCAGCTCGCCGAACTTCTTGCGGTTCGGCAAACCTGTCAGCGGCTCGAACGACTCGCGGCTCCTGAGCTGCCGCCGTGCTTCGTCTGCGACACCGAGCGCGCCGGCCAAAGAC
Source organism: uncultured Gammaproteobacteria bacterium (assembly GCA_963714705.1). GTDB lineage: Bacteria > Pseudomonadota > Gammaproteobacteria > Steroidobacterales > Rariloculaceae > FEN-1219. The sequence goes on along the minus strand of CAVQPJ010000005.1, from coordinate 213,692 downwards.
TCGCGAGCCCGGGACAGCTCGGTTTCGAGCCGGCGGATCGTGACCGCGTGAAGCGCGCGTAGCGCGACTACACGCCACTCGTAGGGCTTGCGCACTACGTCGAACACATTCGCGTCGAGCGCCGCGGCGAGATCCCGAGCGTTCCCGCACAGGGCGATGATCGGCGCGTCGAGCTCGGGATCGAGCCGAAGTGCGATCAGCAGCGAACGGTGCCCGCGGTCGTGCAACGAGGCGTCGACGATGAGCACATCGGGGCACATCGTCCGGGCGGTCGCGAGCGCGGCCTCGGGATCGCTACAGACATGCGCGTCGAGGCCGCTCTGAAGGAGCCATCGGGGCCCCCATTTTGCGGCCGCGCCGTCCGTGCAAATGAGCAGCGCCGTGCGGGTGTCCGGAGCTTGCTCGCGTGGCTCGGTCATCGACGCGTCTGTCGACAAGGCTTTGAGCCTGCCCGTCATCGCCGTCGACTCGTGCGGCGCTCGGGCGTCGGGGCGTTGAGAAGCATCCTTCACGGCTTCAACCCTTGCTCCGCGACGCCAGGAACGCGCCGATCTCCGGCGCGGGCGCCGGCTTTGAGATCAGGAATCCCTGGAGAAAATCGCAACCCTGCTCGCGCAGCACCTGCGCCTGTGCAGGCGTCTCGACGCCCTCGGCGCTGACCGTGCGGCCGAGCTCGTGGGTGAGCGCGATCATTGCGGCGCACGTCGCCCGGTCGGCGCCCTGGCTAGCCACGTTGGCAACGAAGCTGTTGTCGATTTTGACGGCCGTGATGGGGCTCCGCGAGAGATGGGCGATCGAGCACGCGCCCGTGCCGAAATCGTCGACGACGACGCCGACGCCGACGTCACGCAGCGCACGGGCCGCGGCGTGGCCCGCGAGCGCGTCCCGGAACAGCATGTATTCGGTTATCTCGACGTCGATGCAGCCGGCATCGACGCCTTGCGCCGCCAGCATCGCGGCGAGGCGCTGCGGTAGGTCGGGCCGCGAGAACTGCTGCATCGAGAGGTTGATCGCCAGTCTGAGCCTCGTGTGCCCCGCCTGATGCCACCGCTTGAGATCGCCGATGCCTTGCGTCATGACCCATTCGCCGATCGGCACGATGAGGCCCGTGTGCTCTGCGAGCGCGAGGACCTTCTGCGTGCGCTGCGTGCCGAATGCGGCCTGCGGCCAACGCAGCAGGGCTTCGACACTCGCCACGCCACCCGTCTTAGCGTCCACGATCGGGAGGTAGTCGAGACTGAACTGCTCGCGGTCGAGTGCGGTCTTGAGCTCCAGCTCGAGCTCGTTGCGCTGCAACGCGCGCAGCTTCAGCGTGCCCGAGTGGAACTTGTAGCTGTCGGTTTGGCTGCTGCGCGCGTCTTCCATGGCGGCGAGTGCGTTTTCGAACAGCGTCTCGGCGTCGGCGCCGTCTTGTGGGAATAACGCGATGCCCGCGCGCACGGTCACTGCCACTTGGCGGTTGCCGAGCGGTACGGGCTGCTGCAGAGCCTCAATCAGGCGCACGGTCACGCTCTCGGCGTCGGCGCCGCTGCCGATGCTCGGCAGCAGCACGCCGTACTGGCGGTAGTCGATGCGAGCCGCGACCGAGTAGCGCTCGTGATCGGGCTCGCTGCGCTTGTTCACGCCCCGCAGCGAAAGCACGAGCCGCGCGGCGAGCTCCTTGAGCACGAGGTCCTGGCGTTGTCCGCTGAACGCGTTGGCGTGCCCTTCGCTTTGCTCGATGCTGAAGCAGATGACCGCAGCGCGCTGCTCTTTCAGTCGTGAGATATCGGTGAAGCGCTCGAGCTCCTCCAAGAAGTACTCGCGCGTCGGCAGCGTCGTGGCCCGATCGACGTACGCGAGATCGAGCATGCGCGAGTAGGCGTTCGCGGGCGCGCCGACGTCGAGCACGACGATGAGCGCGCTGTCGCGGCCATGAGGCACGCAGATGAGCTTGAGCCGGTCGGCCGGCTCGACGATCTCGAGAGCCATGCTCTCGAGGCAGCGGCCGCGTAGGCACCGTCGCATGCATTCGCCGATTTGCGCGCAGACGTCCGCGGGCCACAGCTCCGCCAGCGACTTCGGTGCGGCATTGGCATCGAGCCCGCCGGCCGATGGTCCTTCCCCGGGCAGCACACCGGAGACGGTGCCGTCGGGAGACGCAACGAGCATGAGCACGGTCCGATAACCGGCCATCTGACTCGGCGGCTGGGCCGCCGAAGCGTCGCGCGGTGGCAACAGGCTCCTGCCAACGCTACCGAGCTCGCCGTCGCGATCCGTTTCGATCGCCGGGATACCCTGGATGCGTGCGTAACGGTCCGTCATTACTCACACGAGCTGTCGCAAGTAAGCTTAGGAGCATAGGGGATCGAGCCGGCGGGCCGAGTGATGCGTCGCTCAGTTTGAGGTCCGGGAATGTGTCACGGCGGGGCCCCTTTCCAGCCACACCATCACCGGCAACACCGGGCAACCCACCTACCTCGGCCGAGAGGGCGGCGCTCGCTGCCCGACCGTCGTGTAAAGTCCCCGGGGCGACTTTCCGAGGTAGCCGAATGACGGATCCGCAGCGACGCCCCGAGCCGGCGAAACAGCTCACGCTCGAGCCGATCGGCTACGTGCGCTGCGGCGCTCGCGACGAAAGTCGAAGCCGCGCGCCAGCCGCGCGCGCGCGTGGGCGTCGCCGGCGCCGCATCGAGCTCCTGCCCGGCCGCAACTTCGAGCACGCGCTCTGCCGACCTCGACGGATGGCAATACATCTGGGTGCTGTTCTGGTTCGACCGCAACGACGGCTGGCGGCCGAAGGTGCTGCCGCCGCGCAGCCGCTCCGGCCGCAAGGGCGTGTTCGCGACGCGCTCGCCGCATCGGCCGAACCCGCTCGGGCTGTCGGCCGTGCGGCTCGAGCGCGTCGACGGCCTGACGCTGCACGTCAGCGACGTCGACATGCTCGACGGCACGCCGGTGCTCGACATCAAGCCGTACGTCGCCTACACGGACGCGATCGCCGACGCAGGGAGCGGCTGGCTCGCGGAGTGCGGCGACGCGCCGCGCGATCCGATCCCGGCGTTCGAGGTGCGTCTGGGACGCCGCTTGCAGCCGAGCAGGCCGAGTGGATCGAGCGCGCACGGGGCTTGCCGCTGCGCGAGCGTGCGACGGCCGACGCTCGCGCTCGGGCCGGAGCCGCACCCGTACCGGCGTATCCGCGCGCGAGCGACGGGCTTCACGCTGTGCATCAAGGATTGGCGCGCTGTGCTTCACGGTCGACGGCGCGCACGCGTGCGCGTCGCGGCGGTCGAGTCGGGCGTCAAGCCCGCCGAGCTCGCGCGACGCGACGAGGTCGAGCGCGGAGCTCGCGGTGCACCGCGAGTTCGCGGAGCGTGGCCGCCCGACGCCCGACGTCGCTCAGGCCGTGCCTAGCTGCCGCGGCCGTCCGCGCGCCCGCCGGTCAGCGGCACGACGCTCGCGCGGCCCGCGCTGCGACGCTGCGAGAGCCAGGCCAGGAACTGCTCCTGCGGAATCGGCTTGCCGATGCCGTAGCCCTGCGCGTGCTCGCAGCCGAGTGCCGCGAGTCGCGCGATCGCGGCGTCGTCCTCGACGCCTTCGGCGACGACGGTGAGCCCGAGCTGGTGGGCGAGATCGATCGTCGCGCGCAAGATCGCGTCGTCCTTCGCGTCGTCGTTGCGCGTGACGAACGACTTGTCGATCTTGAGCTCGTCGACCGGTAGGCGCTTCAACTGCGCAGAGCGCCGAATGGCCCGTGCCGAAGTCGTCGATCGAGAGACGGAAGCCGAGCTCGTGGATGCAGTTCACGACGGCGAGCGACTTCTGCACGTTGTGCATGATCGCGCTCTCGGTGACCTCGAGCGTCAGCGTGTGCGGCGCGAGCTTGTGCTTCTGCATCGAGCTCGAGCAGGAAGTAGGGCAGGTACTCGTCGGTCAGGTCGTCGACCGAGATGTTGACGGCGATGCCGAGCATGACGCCTTGATTGCGCCACGTCGCGCAGCGGGCGACGGCCTCGCGCAGCACCCAGCGCGTCAGGTGCGCGATGCTGCCGGCTTGCTCGATCGGCGGCGATGAAGGCGTCCGGGCATCAGCAGCCCGAGCTCGGGATGCTGCCAGCGCACGAGCGCCTCGGCGCCGTAGATCTCGCCCGTCGAGAGGTCGAGCTTCGGTTGGAAGTACAGCCGTAGATCGCCGTCGTGCAACGCGCCGCGGAAAGTCGCCGACGATCCGAATCTGCTGCAACGAGCGGTCGTCCTGCCCGAGGCGATACACGGCCGCCGTCTCGTGGCGCGCGAGCGCCTCGCTGCGCGCGCTCGACGCGCGTCGGCAGAGCTCGGCCGCGTCCTGGCTGTGCTCGGGGTAGCAGGCGACGCCGCCCGTCACTTGCAGCGAGATGTTGGCGTTCGAGACGCGCACGCCGGCGCGCAGCGCGTCGGCCTGGAGCTCGATCCACTCGATCGGCTTCGCGTGCGTCGCGTCCCGGCAATCCGACGACGAACTCGTGGCCGCTCAGGTGGCCGAGCACGTCGGTTCTCGCCGAGGCGTGCGCGCAGCGTCGCGGCCGCGAGCTTGACGACCTCGTCGCCGGCGCGGTGGCCGAGCGACGATACGATGCCGTTGAATCGGTCGAGCCCCAGGCTCACGACCGCGAGCTTTGCGTTGCCGCTCGATGGCATCGCGGAGCAGGCCGACGACGAGCTCGCGGTTCGGCAGTCCGGACAAGCTGTCGTGATGCGCCTGGTGGAAGATGCGCCGCTCGCGGTCCGCGATCGCTTCTTGCATCGCGTTGAAGCTGCCGGCGAGCTCGCCGAAATCGTCGGCGGTGCGGATGTTGATCGGCTCGTTGTAGACGCCTTCGCGCATGCGGCGCGCCGCGTCCGCGAGATCCTGCACGGGCCGCGTCACGGTCTTCGCGAGCCAGAACGAGCCGCTGATCGCGAGCAGCAGCGAGAAGCCCGTGATCGCGTACAGGAAGTTGCGGACGCGGCGGTACGAGGCCATCGCCATCGTCTTGCGAGAGCTGCATCGCGACGTAGACGTCGTTGTTGTCGGCGCGCGAACGGCCGCAGCAACGAGACGTGCGTGTCGGTGCCGACGCCGGTGCGTTGCGGCTCGGTGCGGCTACGCGTCGAGGCCGGCAAGCGCATTCGCTCTCGCGTGCTCTCGGCAGCGTCGAGCTCAAGCACGCGCGGCGTCACGCCTTGCACGTGAGATGAACGACACGTCGAGGCCCGTGAGACTCTCGAGTGTCGCCGAGCGACCACGTCGTCGATCGGAAAGCCGAGCATGACCCAAGCGACCGTATCGGGTGCGCGCAACGGCACGGTCACGGTCTGGTACGGCACGCCGCCGATGACGACGACGCGATGGCGCGCGCCTGTCCGTCGAGTGAGCTGAACGGCACGCTCGGGAAGCCCGGCACCGGACGCTCGTCGGCGGTCGAGCTGACCGTGACCGCGCCGTCGAGGTCGAGCAGCGCCGCGACGCGGCGCGCCGACACGGCTCGCGTGGTTGCGCAGCACGGAGCGAATCGTCGCTTCGTCGTCGCTGCTCGCGACGGCCTGCTTGAACGGATAGTCCGAGACGAGGACGTTGACGGTCGTCAGCAGCTGCTCGGCGCGATTGTGCATGTACTCGTCGAACAGCACGCCGGCGAGGCCGACCGTGCGCTCGGCCTGCGCGGCCGAGTCGCGTTTGATGAGGTCGAAGACCGGGAACAGCATGATCGAGCTGCGTCGCGACGACGAGCGCGACGGCGAGCAGCAGAATTCTGTGACGAAAGCCGTACTGTTTCATGCAGTTGCGATACTACGGAGCGAAGCAAAGGGTTGTGTGCGGTCGGTCACGGTTGCGGCTCGACCGTCGACACTAACATCCGGACTCCTCTTCTTCATTGCGACGCATCGCATGCGCACGACGGTCCTCGTCAGCTCCGCCGGTTGCGAACGAGCGCGCTGCTCGTCGCGCTCGCAGCCGCCGCGACTTCGTGCAGCGGCGACGCTCGAGGTGTCGGTCGTCGACGAGCAAGGCAAGGCCGATCGAGCAACGTCGCCGTCTACGCGATGCCCTCGCACGGCGCCGGCGAGCACGGCGCGCGGACACGGCCGTTGCGCACGCAGCGGCGCCGGCCGTCATGGACCAGCACAACTGCAGTTCGCGCCGCACTGCTCGTCGTGCAGTCCGGCACCGTTGGTCACGTTCCCGAACGGCGACGACGTGAGCCATCACGTCTACTCGTTCTCGGAGACGAAGACCTTCGAGCTCGCCGCTCTACAAAGGCAACGTCTATCCGCCAGTCGTGTTCGACCGGCCCGGCATCGTCGTGCTCGGCTGCAACATTCACGACGGCATGCTCGGCTACATCGTCGTCGTCGACACTCCGCACTTCGCGCGGACGAACGAGCAAGGCGTCGCGTTGATCGACGGCGTGCCGAACGGCGACTACGCCGTCGACGGTCTGGACGCCGCGCGTACGGTCCACGAGCTTGCCGCCCGCGCAGCCCATGACCGTGACGCAGCAGGGTACGGTCGCGGCAGAAATCCGCATCGGCGGCCGGCTGGCGCCGGCGCACCAGCACTGCCGCTTCGAGCCTGTCATGGGACCGCTACTGACGCGGGCGGCGGTCTGGTGCTGCTGCTCGTAGCGACATTGGCTGCGGCGCCCGCGATTGCGCAAGAGCGACCGTCACCAGATCTACTTCGACGCTTCGGCCGGCTACGTCTCCGCTTCGACGGACCTGGACGCGTGGACCGAAGGCGGATTCAGCAAGCTGCGTTACGCCGAGGACGGCTTCGAGGCGTTCCGCCTGTTCGCCGAGTACCACGGCCGCATCACACCGACGCTGCGCGCGCGCGTCGTCGCCGACTACGTCGACGACGCCTCGGCCGGGCTCGACCTGACCGAGGCGGTCATCGACTGGCGGCCGATCCCGCAGCTCGCGGAATCAGCACCAGGTGCGCTTCGGTGCGTTCTACCCGTCGTTCTCGCTCGAGAACGGCGACCGCGGCTGGGAGAGCCCGTTCACGTACTCGTACTCGGCCATCAACACGTGGCTCGGCGAAGAGATTCGGCCGATCGGCGCCGAATGGTCGCTGCGCCGCCGCCTCGAAGGTTTCCGCAGCAACCACGAATTGCGTGCGTTCGCGGCGGGGTTCTACGGCAACGATCCGGCCGGCACGCTGCTGTTCTGGCGCGGCTGGTCGCTGCACGATCGGCAGACGCGACTGGACGACGAGCTTCGACATTCCGCCGATGCCGATTCACGACGAACCCGCAGCAGTTGTCAGCCGTTCGCGGAGACCGATCACCGCCCCGGCGGCTACGCGGGCGTCGAGTGGCGCTACGCGCGCCGCGCGCTCGTGCAGCTCGCGCGCTACGACAATCGCGCCGATCCGTACTCGTTCTCGGACGGCCAGTGGGGCTGGGGCACCGACTTCAATCACCTCGCCGTGCAAGTCAGCTTGCCCGCCGAGATCGGCCTCGTCGCGCAGTGGATGGACGGCACGACGGAGTGGCTCACGGCGGCGCTGCCCAACGGGCACACGGCTGCCGATGTCGGAGTACGTGCAAGACGAATTCGAGTCGCAAGTTCGTGATGCTGACGCGCAGGCTCGGTGCCAAGCAGCGAGTCGCGCTGCGCTACGACACGTTCTCGACCGAGCGGCCGGCGGCCGTGCCGGTGCTCTACAGCGACGAGGGCGATGCCTGGACGCTGAGCTATCGCGTCGAGCCGACGAACGGTTCAGCGGCGGCGTCGAGTGGCTGCGCATCGAGTCGAGTCGCGACCTGTGGCCGATGTTCTACTCGATGCCGCAAACCAACACCGAAGATCAAGTTCGGGTGCAGTTTTCCTACCGCTTGGCCGCTCCGGCTCGCTGAGCCCAGCACCCGGGCCCGGTAGCAGCTGACGAGTTCAGTTCGGGTCGGTGGACGCTACCGGGCAGACGTTCCGCAGCTCGCGCCGTGCCGCGGTAGCTGCCACCGCCCGGCGAAGTCCGCCGGCGCGAGGTGACCGCCGCGCTCGAGCAGCCAGCCGGCAACGGCGTCGCGGACTAGAACAGGCAGCTCGGCGGCCGCGATCTCGGGCTCTCCGGCAAGCGCCGTTGCCGCGAAACGGCCGACGGTATTCGACGCCATGGCCACGATTAGAGGCTCGTCGGGCTCGACGTCGCGGCCGGACTCCCTGACCAGGTGCGCGTTCGCTTCCACCCCTATGCACTCGATCGTGCACGCGCAGGCCGGCGAGCCCCGGCAATCCGCGCCGTCCGTCGACCCATTGCGGGAGCTGTGCGCCAATCAGCGCGTTTCAGCTGCGCCCCGGTCAGCGCGACGCGCGTGATGCGATTGTCGAACGGGAACGCGTCGTAAGCGTGGCCGAACGTCAGCGGCCCTTTCGGCAAGTCCGCGCGCAGACCGCCTCGGCCAGAGCCGTAGCCGAGCGCGGCGTCCGCGTCCGGCACGACCGCGAGCAGTGCCTCGGCGAACAGATTGCCGAGCTCGCCGTCGAGCCCCGACCCGCGCGCGACTACGGCGTCGGCGACGACGCCGAGCGACTCGGCACGCAGCGCGCGCACGCGCGCGAGCTCCGGCTCGATCGCGGCCGCGACCGTGGCGCTCGGCGTCGACGGGCTTCCCCTCGTAGTCGGCCGCGACGCCGGCCGGGCGCCACGGTGCAGTCGCCGCTGCGCGGCTCGACGTGCGCGCAGACGCGCTGCGGCTCGTGGATGCGCACGTCGAGTGCACGGCGCGCCGCGCGGTGTCGATCGTGAAGATCCATGCGGCCGAACTGCATGCCGAAGTTGCGGCACGGAGATGATCGGCACGTCGTTCACGAAGTGCGCGACGATGCCGTGCGTGTGCCCCGCGACGATCGCCTGCAAAGTGCCGCGCGGCAGCTCGCGCGCGAGCCGGAAGATCTCGCTGCCGTCGTCGCACGACTTGAGGTCGTGCGGATCCGCAGTCTCGCCGCACCAGCCGCCTGCGTGCGTCGCGAGCACGACGATGTCCGCGCCGCGCTCGCGCAGCGCGCGCGCCTCGCTCGCGACGGTCGGCGCGAGCGGCTCGTCGCGAGCCCTTCGACGTGCGCCGCCAGCGTCTGTCGCAAGCCGGTCTCGGTCATCGTGCCGATGATGCCGACGCGCACGCCGGCGGCTTCGACGATCGCCGACGGTGCGACGTTCGGCCAGCGCACCGGCTTGCCCGTCGCCGCGTCGACGATGTTCGCGGCGAGAAACGGAAAACGCGCGCGCGCCGCGGCCGCCTTCAACGCGCCTTGCATGTCGCCGGGCGCCTCGCCGCCGTGCGTGCAACGGGCAGCCACTGCCGCGACCGGCCCGCGCGGATCGACGGAGCCGTAGTCGAAATCGTGATTGCCGATGCGCGAGCGCCGTATAGCCGATCGCGTTGTAGGCGTCGACGACCATCGAGGCCTTCCGAGAGATTCGACTCGATGCCGCCCTGGAACGTGTCGCCGGCGTCGAGCACGAGCACGGCGCCGCCGTCGGCCGCGCGCGCGGCGCGCAGGTTGTCGATGTAGCCGCCGAGCACCGTGAGCCCGCCGCGCCCTTGATCGTCGGTGAACAACCGGCCGTGCAGATCGTTGGTGCCGACGATCGAGATCGTGACGCTCGTCTGCGGTTGCCGCTGCGCCCGCGAGGGCCAGCGTCGCACGCTGCCGAAAGCCGCGCTGCGTGCCGCCGCCGCATCAGTGCGCTCGCGCCCCGGCGGCTTCGTGCGAGCGGCGCCAAGCGGCCGGCGGCATGCCGACGAGGCGCTTGAATGCGCGCGCGAACGCGGCCTCGGAGTCGTAGCCGACGTCGACGGCGACGGCCGCGACCGTCGAGCGCCCCTCGAGCAGGAGCCGCGACGCGAGCTGCATGCGCCAATTCGTCAGGTATTGCACGGGCGGCTGCCCGATCAACGACACGAACCGCTCGTGCAGTGCCGAGCGCGACAGGCCGACTTGGCTGCTGAGATCGTCGATCGTCCACGCGGCGGCCGGGCGTTCGTGCAGCAGCGCGAGCGCGCGGCCGACGTACCGGTCACGCAGGCCCGCGAGCCAGCCCGTCGATTGCGGAGGCATGTGCTCGACGTGGCGGCGAATCGCGTCGACGAACATCATCTCGCTCAAGCGCTCGAGCAACGCTTCGCTGCCGGGGCGCCGCGCTGCGGACTCGGCGGCGGCGAACGTCGCGAACTGCTCGCTGAGCGCGCTGCGTCCCTCCGCCGGCAGATGCAGCAACCGCGGCAGCGTCGCGATCAGCGGGTTGAACGGCTTCAAGTCGCAGCCGATGAAGCCGCACACGAAGCTCGCCGCGCGGGCCGCGGTTCGCGGCGGCGGTGGCTCGGCATTGAAGTCGACGAGCGATTCCCTGCTGCCGTCGTAGTGGATACGAAAAGGCCGGTCGGCGCGCCCGAGCTCGAAGTAACCGTTGACGTTGGGATCCGCGCGCATGCCGGGAGCGCTCGAGAGGACGTGCGCATCACCCTGCGCGCAGCAGCACGATGTCGCCGCGCTCCATCTTGACGGGTTGCTCGCCGACGAGGCCGGCCCAGCACTCGCCGGAGGTCAGCACGTGGTATTCCATGACGTGCTCGGCTTCCGGCATGACGGCCGTCGCGATCTGCGCGCGAGGTCGGCGCTTCGGCGACCCACTCGCCGTCGCACGAGACGTAGTAGAACACCGCGGACCGCAGCCGCACGGTGCGCAACACGTCGGACAGCGTGTCGTGGCTCACCGCCGTCACTCCGTCCCCGAGCGCGTCAGGACGCCGGGGCTCGACATCTCGATCGACCGGGCGGCGACGAGCGCAGTCAACGAGCGGCGGGCGAGGTTCGGCAAACGAGCTCCTGAAGTCAGGGGTTTGGCGCCCAACCTAACCCGGCGCCCCCGCCGCGCTCAACGGGCGTGCGCGCTGCGCTCGATGAGCGCCGGTAGATCCGCGACGGTCGCCTGGGCCGTTTCGAGCAGCCAGCCGCGCAGCGCGGCGATCGCGGGCTCGCCGTGCCGGTCCGGATGGCAGACGACGTAGTACTGGAGCCGCGACGCCGCGGCGATCGGAAACGGACACACGACACGGCCCTCGCGCAGCTCGTCGGCCACGAGCAGGCCGCGCGCGAGCGTGACGCCGCGGCCGAGCAGCGTGGCTTGCAGCTGCACATAGAAGTCGTCGCTCAATCGGACCGGCTTCGGCGGAGCATGCACGACGCCCGCGGCGGCGAACCAGTCGGTCCAAAGATCCCAGCTCGGGCTCTCCGTCAGCAAATTCTCGCCGAGCAGGTCGCTTGGCCGCTTGAGGCGCCGTGCGACTTCGGCGCGGCAGACGGGAAAGATGACGTCGTCGACGAGCAGGTCGGCAGCGGCGTTGGGCCAGCGGCCCTTGCCGAAGCGGATGCCGACGTCGATGTTCGTCGAGACGGCGAAATCCACCATCGCCGTCGAGCTGTTCAAGTGCAGCGAAGTACCCGCATGGCGCCGCTCGAAGTCGGCGATGCGCGGCACGAGCCAGTTCGTGATGATCGACGGCGTAGCCGTGATCGTCAGCACGGGCGCCGCGTGGCGAAACAAGCGTTCGGTGCCGCGCTTGATGACGCCCAGCCCCTGCTGCACCACGCCGTAGTACTCGCGCCCGCGATCGGTGAGTTTCAGGTGTGGGCCGTTGCGTGCGAACAGCGGCTGCCCGAGGTCCGCTTCGAGCTTCTGAATCTGCCGGCTCACGGCGCTCTGCGTGACGCTGAGCTCGTCGGCGGCGCGGCTGAAGCTCGAGAGGCGCCCGGCGGCTTCGAACGCGCGGATCGCGTTCAGCGACGGCAGATCGCGCGGCACGCCTTAGTATTCCTAAAAATCATCGTAGGCCAAGAATATACCCATGTGGAGCCATTTTCAGCCTCCTAGCATGTCGCTGCGTCATACAACCGCGAACCTCAGGAGGCACCTCAATGAGCTCGACATCGCAACGTTTCAGCCAGGTAGGCGGCATGTTCTTGGCTTTGGCGGCGGCCGTGCTGGCCGGCTGCGCCGTCACGACGGGCGGCGGGCCGCACTCGCTCGCAGTCCAACCGCCCGGCACCGGCTATATGGTCTGCTCGGGTAGCCACGCGTCGCGTTTCCCCGAGCGCGAGGAGATCGGCCGCATCTGCCGGGCCTCGACTGCACTCCACGCTATATATTGAGCAGACTCACGTGGAGTCGTCGGCTCATGGGCAAGATGCGGCTATTCGGCGAGCCCGGCTGGGGCTCGGCCATCGTCGAGGCACAGCTCGATTGGTACGGCATCGAGTACGAGCTCGAGCGCGTCGGGAATCTGTTCAAGTCGGCGGAGAGCCGAGAGCGGCTCGGCGCCGCGAACCCGCTCGCGCAGATACCCACGCTCGTGCTCGCCGACGGCGCAGTGCTGACGGAGAGTGCGGCGATCACGCTCTATCTCGCGGAGGTGACGGGCAAGGACTCGCTCGTCCCCCGCGCCGCCGACGCCGCACGCGCGCCGTTCCTGCGCTGGCTCGTCTTCTTGGTCGCCAACGTCTACCCGACGTACACCTACGGCGACGAGCCGTCGCGCTTCGTCGACGGTGAGGAAGCACAGAAGTCGTTTCGCAGCCACGTCGACGCCTACGCGAAGAAGCTCTACGCGGTGCTCGAGGGTGTCGCGGGCGCGCCGTGGTTCCTCGGCGAGCGCTTCTCGGCTCTCGATATCTATGTGTGCGTGATGACTCGGTGGCGGCCGAAGCGCGAGTGGTTCGTGGCGAATACGCCGAAGCTTGCCGCGATCGCGACGCGCACGGAGCAAGTGCCGCAGCTCGCGGCGTGTTGGAGCCGCAACCAGTTGAGCTGAGCCGCGGCCGCACCTGCAGAGCACGCCTTCACCGGCCCGGCGGCAAGCGCGCGACGACCTCGCCGCACGCGTCTCAGGTCGATTATAGTCAGGCAACACGTCCCGAAAGAGGTGCGCCATGCGAATCAGCCTCGGAAATAGGACGCTCCTCGCGTTAGCCGCTGGCGGCCTGACGGCGGCCGCCGTCGCTCAGGAGAACGCCTCGGCGCCGGTGTCGGCGCTGCGTCGCGTCCCGGCCGAGACGACGGCCGCGGCTTACGTCGACAAGAGCTGGAAAGCGCCGCGCACCTCGTGGGGCCACCCGAGCTTCGAGGGTGCCTGGAGCACGGACGACTTCCGCGGCGTGCCGGTGACTCGGCCGCCAACCCAAGGGAACCGCACGTCGCTGACACAAGAGGAATTCGCCAAGCGCGCCCAGGAGATCGAGAGCGGCCGCGACTTCTCGGTCAACGTGGGCACGTTCCTGCGCCACGAGTTCGGCCTTCGCACGTTCGGCTACACGTCGATGATCGTCGACCCGCCGGACGGCCAGCTGCCCGCGCTGACGCCGGCTGCCGAAGCCGCGGCGCGTGCGCAAACGCGCGGCACGTTCGGCCCGGGTCCGTTCGACGATTTCGGCGACTTCTCGCTATACGATCGCTGCATCACGCGCGGCGTGCTGGGGTCGCTGCTGCCTGTCATCTACGGCAACGGCGTACGCATCACGCAGAACCCGGAGTCCGTGGCGATCAGCTACGAGATGATCCACGACACGCGCATCATCCCGCTCGACGGCCGGCCCGCGCTCGACAACGGCATTCGCCAGTGGATGGGGAGCGCGCGCGGCCGCTTCGAGGGCGACACGCTCGTCATCGAGACGACGAACTTCACCGATAGAACGAGCGTCGGCAGCAACGGCGGCGGGGTGCCGAACACGCAAGAGCTCAAGCTCACGGAGCGACTCACGCGCGTCGATCCCGCGATGATCGAGTACGTCGCGAGGGTCGAGGATCCCGGCGCGTTCACGGCGCCGTGGTCGTTGCGCGTAATGATCACGTCGCGCCCCGGCTACGAGGTGCTCGAGTACTCGTGCCACGAGGGCAACGGCGCCGTCGCTCATTCGCTCTCCGGCGAGCGCGTATACGAGCAGCAAGTCGCCGAAGCGAAGGCCAAGGGTTTGCCGATACCCGCGCGCGCGGTCAATCACGAGCAAATCCGCAACGGAGTGCCGGCCGAAGGCCAGCGCTACTTCGACATCAACGCCGGCGAGTAGCCGAGCGCCATGCGCCGCGCGTTCGACATCGTCATGCGAATCGTCACGAGCCTTGTCGGCTTGCTGATGATCTTGAGCGGTTCCGTTTGGATGATGCAGGGGTTGGGCGTCGGGCCCGCCGCGATCATGCAAGGCTTCATGGTCAACGACATCCGCTGGACGTTCTACGGCGCGATCCTTGCGGTCGTCGGCATCGCGGAGATCGTCTGGTGCTGGATGCGCCCCAAGCTCTGACGCAATAGACGGGTGCGACCGCCGTCAGCCCGCGAAGTCGGCCGCGATGTCGGCGCGGATGCGCTTGCGAACGTCTTCGCTGACAGGCGTCTTATCGACGAGCGCGAGGAGCTGCTTGCGGCCGACGATCGCGCGCCGCGCGAGCTCGCGCGTGAAGGCGCGGTCCTTCTCGCGCCGTGCGACGTACTTCGAGATTGCCAGGTCGTGCGGATCGAGGCACAGGCCGCGCACCCCTTCGGTGTCGCCAGGCGGCAGATTTACCAGTCGCCCCTTCCAGCCGCGCGGCAACGTGGCCGTCGTTTCGTCCACGGGGTCCGCGTAGTAACCGAATTCCTCGTGAAACGGCGAGTCTTGGCCGATGACGTTGAGCCACTCCGTGCGCTGCGGAGCGTTCTTGGCGATCAAGTCGACTTCGGCCGAACGTACGATCTCGTCGGCGGCATCAGGATAGCGTCCGTGCAGCGATTGGCTACCGACGATCACGAATTGCGTCTCTCCCGTGATCCGGCCGGCCGCGCGCAGCACGTGATCAAGCTGCTGCTTCTTCATTGAGCTTCGCGACCTCGTCGCGCGGCAACAGGCCTACGTAAGGTGGCGACTGGCGCAGCCGGTTCGCGCGCTCGTCTCTGCCCAGCATGGCGGCGAACAAGGCGCCGTCGTCGCCGCCGCGCAGGATGTCCGCCCATTCGTCGTACGCGGACACCCACGCGCCAGCTGCCCGCCAGCGGTGCAGGTTCGCGAGGCCGTGCGCGCGGATCGCGTTCGCCGGGAACTGCGTGGCGACCGCGGCAGCGAGCCTCCGCTTGTGCTCGTCGAGCACATCGTGGGAGTCACGCTGCCGGCGAGGGCCGATGCCTCGAGCCGTAAGCTCCAGCGTGTCGCCCTCGCCGAGGCCCCACGCCTCGAGCGCGGGTTTCGGGACGATGACCCCTAGAGAGTTGCCAATGCGGCGGATCGTGAGTCGCATGGCGTAGTTATATCACGTTATAACAAGGGCTCGTCAAGTCTGGCAGCCCCGCGCGTGTAATCAACAGCCGCGGTAGCGCATCGCCGCTCGAGGCTTTGCGGTACGAGTAGCCCCCGCCGTTGCGCCGCTCGGGGGCGCGGCGGAAGATGGGCCTATAGCCCATGCAACGGGGGAGCAGCATGCGGACACTCGACCGGTCGTGGTTGACGGCGCTAGCCGCCGTCTTGGCATTCACGGCGGCGCACGCCCAGCAGAGCGCCGATTCCGCGAATGACACGCCCTATAAGGTCCCGCGCACGTCGTGGGGCGACCCCGATCTCTCGGGCGTCTGGCCCGGCACGGCGATGGTCGGCGTGCCGATGCAGCGTGATGAGAAGCTTGGGCTCCGCAACTGGCTTACCGAGGAGGAGTACACGACGCGCGAGGCAGAGTTCGCGCGACAGGACGAGCTCGACAACGCCGACTTCGACCTCGAGAACGCCGCGACGACGCCCGGCGGCGCCGTCGGCGGGCCCGTCTCGCCGCCGCCGCATTGGCTCGAGCGCGGCGATCCGCAGAAACAGGCTTCGTTGATCATCGATCCGCCGAACGGCCGCATGCCGCCGATGACCGAGACCGCCCAGGCGCGGCAAGCCGCGCTGCGCGAGGCGAGCCGGGGCCGCGGCCCCGCGGATTCGTACACGGACCGCAGCCTCTACGACCGCTGCATCACGCGCGGCATGGTCGGCTCGCTGACGCCGGCGATCTACAACGCCGGCAACCAGATCGTGCAGTCGCCGGGCTACGTCGTGATCACGAACGAGATGATCCACGAGGCGCGCGTCATCCCGCTCGACGGCCGCCCGCCGCTCAGCACAGCGATCAAGCAATGGGTCGGCGACTCGCGCGGCCATTTCGACGGCGATACGCTCGTCGTCGAGACGATGAACTTCACGGACCGCACGAACGTCGGCCAAGCGCGCCACAGCGACAAGCTGAAGATCACGGAGCGCTACACGCGCGTCGACGCCGACACGCTCGTGCTCAAGCTCACCGTCGAGGATCCCGAGACGTGGACGGGGCCGTGGACGCTCGAGCTGCCGCTGCAGCGCGACGACGGCTACGGCATGTTCGAGTACGCGTGCCACGAGGGCAACCTCGCGATGTTCAACATCCTGAGCGGGCACCGCGCCGACGAGCGCGCCGCGGCGGGGAAGCGCTAGAAGGACGCGTCAGGACGACCATTGCTGAGCGGTCACTCGAGCGGGGTGCCGCGCCCCGAGCCGTGCGTCTTCTCCCAGTTCTTGCCGTCGGAAGGCTTGATCGTCATGTGCTCGACGGTTCCTTCGTCGAGACAGCGCGCGTTGACGCTGTAACCGTCCGGGTGCGAGCGCGGCACGTAGAACGCCTTGATGCCGCAGACGGTGCAGAACAAATGCTTCGCCGTGTTCGTGTTGAACTCGTACGTCGTGAGCGCGTCCGTGCCCGACAGGAGCTTGAACCGCGATTTCGGCACGATCAGATGAAGGTAACCCGACTTGCTGCAGATCGAGCAGTCGCACTCAGTGACCTCGATGCGCGCCGGTGCGACGACCTCGAACCGCACGCGCCCGCAGTGGCAGCCGCCGGTGTGAGTAACACCTGCCATCTGTGGTCGTCCGGCCGCCTGCCGAGAGGCCAATGGTACTTGCGGTCGGGCTTACTCCTTCCAGCCTTCCGGCAGCTCCGTACCGCCTTTGATCAGACGCGTCTTGTAACGCCAATGGCCGTCGACTTTGGCGAAGGTGCTGTATTCCTTGCCCTGTGTGATGACCTTGACCTGATCGCCCTGCTTTTCGATCACGTACTCGGTGTAGACGAGCTGCGCGGTCGCCGTCTCGCCGTGCACGACGATGAGTGGATTGTCGACCGCCACGATGAAGGAGTATCGCGGCGGCGGCGGTGGACGCGGCGCCTGCCCTGGCGCGCGGCCGTAGGCCTCCATGATCCCGTT
Source organism: uncultured Gammaproteobacteria bacterium (assembly GCA_963714705.1). Classification (GTDB taxonomy): domain Bacteria; phylum Pseudomonadota; class Gammaproteobacteria; order Steroidobacterales; family Rariloculaceae; genus FEN-1219. The sequence continues at coordinate 196,455 of CAVQPJ010000005.1, read as the reverse complement.
TCTGCCTTTGAAGTGGCGCTCGCCGAGAATCAGCTCGGCGTCCTCGGCATAGAAGTCCGCGAAGTTTTCCGCGTTCTCGCGGCCGAAATTGTTGTAGTAGCGCGTTATTAGATCGTGGATCTGGAGGCGGTCGACGAGTGTTGCGGCGGTGACTTCCTCCGCGCGCGCACCTGAGCTCAAGGTCAGTGCGAGGCAGGCGACGCTCAAAGCGCCCAGCAGGGCCCTGCTTAACGGTTGTGCGATGGATTTCATGGTGACGGACTCCCCCTTGGTTCTTCTAGTGCTTGGCTAAGAGACACGGGCTGGCTCGCTGCGCAGTGTATTGCCGCGACTCGGCATCCGCCTAGTCCTCGGCTTCCATTGCGAGCCAGCATTCCAGGAGCGATCATGCCGAACGAACGACACCCACCGCGAGGAGTCCGCCGATGGCAATACGACTGCTCGGTTCTCTTGGCACTGTCGCAGCGCTCGTCGGCGCGGCCGTTCTCGTTCCGCATCCGGTCGCGGGTCAGGAACAGGGCGCCGCTCCGCCGCTCGTGATCACCGCGTTTGGCGAAACGACCGCACCTCCGTATGCCGCGCGCCGCACATCGTGGGGCGAGCCCGACTTGCAGGGTGTCTGGTCGAGCGACGACACCGCGGGTATTCCACTGTCGCGCCGGGAGGAGTTTGGCGACCGGCTGTATCTCAACGAAGAGGAGTACGCGGAGCGCGCCAAGCAGGTCGAGAGCGGCGTCGAGCGGGCCGAGAACGAAGCGACCAGCAGCTTCCGCCAGGACTTCGCGCGGCGCGCGTTTTGGCAGACGTCGTTGATCGTCGATCCCGCCGACGGGCGGATGCCCGCCTACACACCCGAAGGCATGACGCGGCCCATGCCGCGCGGCACGTACGGCAATGGGCCGCTCGACAGCTATACCGACTTTTCGACCTATGAACGCTGCATTACGCGCGGTATCGCCGGCTCGTCGCTGCGCGTGGTCTACGGCAACGGCCAGCGCATCGTGCAGGCGCCCGGCGTCGTGGCGATCTCGTACGAGATGATTCACGACACGCGCCTCATCTATACCGACGGCCGGCCCCACATCAACCAAGCGATACATCAATACCTCGGGGATTCGCGCGCGCATTGGGAAGGCGACGAGCTCGTGGTCGAAACCACGAATCTCACGGACCGGACGGCGATCGGCCTCAACGGCAACGGCAATCGTCACAGCACGCAGATGAAGATCACCGAGCGCTTCAAGCGCCTGGCCGACGACGCCCTCCAGTACCAGACAACCGTGGACGATCCCGTGACCTATGTGCGGCCGTTCACGATGTCATATCCGCTAACGCCGCTCGAGGGAGGCAAACTGCTGCCCTACGACTGCCACGAGGGCAACTACGCGCTGCTTCAGTCGCTCGGGGCCGAGCGCGCCGAGGACCGTGCGGTGGAGGCAGACAGGTTGAAGGGAATCATTCGACCGCGGCGGCCCGTGCAGGGTGGACTGGGCGTCGGCGGTCAACCAATCGCTGAAGGCGCCGGGATTCCGGTCCGGTAGCTAGGCGCCGGTTCACGGTCCACTGCAACTGCTTGTCATGCGCTTGGCACGCCATTGATAGAGCTCTCCGTCGCTGGAGAGACTCGCCGGGACATCGGATAGCAAGCTGTAACACCAACTCCCTTACACGGTGTGCCGCTCGAGGTATACCCAAACCGTGAGTAAAAAGGCAGCGCAGTTAGACTACTCTCGAGCTTGACCTCCCGAATACCCGCGACAATTGCCTCCCTCTCCAAGGCGGTCAGCAGACCTTTGCTAACGCCACGAAATCGGACATCTGGAGAGACATAGAGAAGCGCGATCGTCCCCTGAAGGTTCAGCAGCCCAAAGCCAACCAGAGCACCATCAATCTCCGCGACGATCGCAACGTGCTGCTCCGAGGTAATCCATCGCTCAAAGTTGGCTGGAGTCTTGTTCGCGAGCCACCCCGCCAAGGTGTCCGGATCACCGTGGTGATCGGCGTGACACAACTCAACGATAGAACGGCGGACAACCTCGCACGCCGCGGTGACGTCAGAGACGAGAGCGCGACGAATGACACAGGTCATCGCGTCAGCGCCTAACGTTCCGGTTCAGCGGCGGCGCGATGACGTATGTGCCTTGGCACTTTATCCATCACCGTCCGCTGCAACCGGTTGTTCGGCGTCACCACTAAGCTACCAGTCGTCGCACACCGCACGCGCGCATTTTGCGAGTGTGCTGTTAGCCAGCCCAGACCCCATAGCCAAGGACCCCGACAAGGACCATAAGTGCGGCGCCAGCCACTTGGACCTCGCGCGTCCGCTCGACGGAGACCCGCTCCATCATCCGCAGCGCCAGTTTCGGTAGGCAGAAGCGAACGAGGCTCTTGATGAGGAAGCACCAGCCCAGGAGCGTGAGGACGGCCGGTATGCCAGACCATACGTTATGAAACGCGATAATGAAGGCTGCCAACGGCAGATGCACAAAGCCGTCCACGAAGGCGCCAGCTTCGCCCTTGCTTCGCAGGAGAATGAAGTACTGCGCCCAGGCCCTGGGTTGCAGGAGGTGAGAGAGACCAATGACGCCGATCAGAATGATGGCGAAGATTTCAACGGACCTCTCCATGCGCTCCTCTCACCAAAGTTGTCTCTCCTGGCGACGCCCGCCACCCTTGACCGCTGAACTAGATGTATACCCTCCTGCCTGGATCGAGTGTCGTATATTCCAGAGATCCCGGAAAGGCAAACCGGACACGACAAAACGGCGGCGCCGTCGGCTCACCGCGCCCCTACCGTCGTCGGAGCGAGGGCTCAGCCGACGGGCTCAGCCCAAAGATCGTACTCGTCGGCGCTCGTGACGCGCGCCGTCACGATGCTGCCTGCTTTGATTTTCTTCGAGCGCCTTTGCCGGCTGGCAGATAGACGCGGCCGTCGATCTCGGGCGCATCGGCCATCGACCGGCCGAGCGCTTGCTCGCCGTCGAGCTCGTCGACGATGACGTCGATGTCTCGCGCCGACGCGCTGCTGTAGCCGCCGCGCGCTGATCACTTGCTGCGCCGCCATGAAACGGTGCCAGCGTTCTTCTTTCAATTCTTCGGGCACGGCGTTCGGCAGCGCGTTCGCGGCCGCGTTGTGCACGGGCTCGTAGCGGAAGCAGCCGACGCGGTCGAGCTCGGCCTCTTCGAGCCAATCGAGCAGCATTTGGAAGTCCTGCTCGGTCTCGCCGGGGAAGCCGACGATGAACGTCGAGCGGATCGTGAGCTCGGGCACGGCCTTGCGCCACTCGCGAATGCGCTGCAGCGTCTTCGCTTCGGCCGCGGGCCGTTTCATCGCTTTCAGGATCTTCGGGCTCGCGTGCTGGAACGGCACGTCGAGATACGGCAGCACCTTGCCGTCGGCCATCAGCGGAATCAGGTCGTCGACGTGCGGGTACGGGTAGACGTAGTGCAAGCGCACCCACGCGCCGAGCTCGCCGAGGCCGGCGGCGAGATCCGTGATGCGGGCGGCGACATTGCGTCCGCGCCACGCCGACTCCTGGTACTTGACGTCGACGCCGTACGCGCTCGTGTCCTGCGAGATCACGAGCAGCTCGCGCACGCCGGCACGTACGAGGCGCTCCGCTTCGCCGAGCACGTCGGCCGCGGGGCGGCTGACGAGGTCGCCGCGCAAGGCGCGGGATGATGCAGAAGCTGCAGCGGTGATTGCAGCCCTCGGAGATCTTCAAGTACGCGTAGTGGCGTGGTGTCAGCTTGACGCCTTGCGCCGGCACGAGATCGACGAACGGATCGTGCGGCGGCGGGACCACTGCGTGCACGGCTGTGACGACGGCTTCATATTGATGCGGCCCCGTGATCGCGAGCACGTTCGGGTGTGCGTCGCGAATCACGTTCGCCTCGGCGCCGAGGCAGCCCGTGACGATGACGCGGCCGTTCTCGGCGAGCGCCTCGCCGATCGCGTCGAGCGACTCGGCGCGCGCGCTGTCGAGGAACCCGCACGTATTGACGACGACGACGTCGGCGCCGGCGTAGTCGGCGGCCGTCTCGTAACCCTCGGCCCGCAGCTGGCTCAGGATTCGCTCCGAATCGACGAGCGCCTTCGGGCAGCCGAGGCTCACGAAGCCGACCTTGGGCGAATGGGTTTTCGTAGCGGCTTTAGGCACTTGCAGGCTCGAAGAGGGGATTGCGGCGGGGCGCAGGGGGCGCTATTGCGCCACGCACGGCGGCAAAAGGCAACCCGGCTTTACCTTTGCAAGGCCGGCAGACCACAATCCCAAGAGGGGACAGATCGATTTTCGTCCGAAATAGTCTGTCCCCGAGGGCAACGCATGGCGAAGACGGTGACGCGACAGGAGCTTACGGCCATGGTCGGCCGGGAGCTCGGCGTCTCGGACTGGTTCCTCATCGACCAAGCGCGCGTCGACGCGTTCGCCGACGTCACGCTCGACCACCAGTTCGTCCATGTCGACGTCGAGCGCGCGAAAGCGACGCCGTTCGGCGGCACGATCGCGCACGGTTTCCTGACGTTGTCGCTGCTCGTGCATCTGTGCTTGCCGTTCATTCCGACGCTTAGCGATCGAAAGCTCGTCGTGAACTATGGCTTCGACAAGGTGCGCTTCTCGGCGCCCGTCAAAGTCGGCAAGCGTATTCGCGGTGTCGGCAAGCTCGGTGAAGTGTCGGAGCGCAAGCCGGGTAATGTGATCATGCGCGTCGACGTGACGGTCGAGATCGAAGGCGAAAACAAACCGGCGCTCGTCGCCGAATGGTTGAGCTTACATGTGGTCGATTGAACGGAGTTCGTGGGGGCGAGCGGCGCTTGCGCTCGTGCTCGTGGGTTGCATCGCTGCGTGCAGCCGTGACGGCGACACAGCGCCGGAAGGCGCTTCGTCGGCGGCTCCACCGCGGCCGGCACCGCTGATCGCGGCATCGGCCGGGGCAGCTGCGCAGACCATCGACGGCGAGAAGATCCGCCGCGTCGTGGCCGAGCTCGCGGACGATTCGTACGGCGGCCGTTTGCCAGGGACCGAAGGCGATATACGCACGCGCGCTTATCTCGCGGCCGAGCTCGCGCGGCTCGGTTTCGCCGCGGGCTCTGCGGACGGCAGCTACGAGCAACCGATCGAGCTCGTCGGCGTCACGACGGACGCGCCCCTGAAGTGGCGCTTCACGCGCGCCGGCACCGTCGTCGAGCTCGAGCGCGGCACGGATTTCGTCGCGAGCAGCGGCCTGCAAGCGCCGGTGGCCGTGGTGCGCGACGCGGAGCTCGTGTTCGCGGGTTACGCGATCCAGGCGCCCGAGTACGGGTGGGACGACTTCAAAGGCGTGGACGTGCGCGGCAAGGTCCTCGTCGTGCTCAACAGCGACCCCGACTGGGATCCGGCCCTGTTCGAGGGCACGACGCGGCTCTACTACGGCCGCTGGACCTACAAGTACGAGAGCGCGGCGCGCCAGGGCGCGGCCGGCGTCATCATCATCCACACGACGCCGTCGGCCGGTTATCCGTGGCAGGTGGTGCAATCGTCGTGGAGCGGGCCGCAGTACGAGCTGCCGGCCGGCGCGGAGCCGCGCGCCGCGCTCGAGGGTTGGGCCACCGAGGACGCGGCGCGCCGGCTGCTCGGTGACGCGCACGATCTCGACGCGCTGATCGAGCAGGCCAAGAGCCGCGACTTCCGCCCCGTGCCGCTCGGCATCACGACGTCGTTGACGTTGACGAACACGGTGACGCGAACGCCGACGGCGAATGTCTACGGCGTGCTGCGCGGCAGCGATCCCGAGCTCGCCGAGCAGTACGTCATCTACTCCGCGCACTTCGACCATCTCGGCATCGGCGAGCCGAATCCGGCAGATCCAACCGACAGGATCTACAACGGCGCGATGGACAACGCTTCCGGCGTCGGCATGCTGCTCGCGATCGGCGAGGCGTTCCGCGCGCTACCCCAGCCGCCGCGCCGCTCCGTCATGCTGCTGTTCGCCGCCGCCGAAGAGCAGGGCCTCATCGGCTCGCAGTATTTCGCGCAGCATCCGCCGATCGCGCCGGGGCGAATAGCCGCGAACATCAACTTCGATAGCGGCAACATCTGGGGTGAGACGCGCGACATCACGTTCGTCGGCTTGGGCAAGTCGAGCCTCGACGCGGTAGCGCAAGTGGTGGCCGGTCTTCAGGGACGCACGGTCAAGGGCGATCAGCTCCCCGACCGCGGCTTCTACTATCGCTCCGACCAGTTCAACTTCGCGAAGATCGGCGTGCCGGCGTTCTACTTCGACGGCGGCACCGACTTCGTGGGTCGCCCGGCGGGCTGGGGTGTCGAGCAGGCCCAGATCTACGAAACGAATCACTACCATCAGCCGAGCGACGAGCTGACGCCCGAGTGGAACTTCGACGGCATGGTGCAAGACGCCCGATTCGGCTTTTACGCGGGGGTCATCGTGGCGAACGATGACGCGCTGCCGCAGTGGAACGCCGGCAACGAGTTCGAAGCGGCGCGCCGCGCGGCGCTCGAAGCCGTGCGCTAGCGGCGAGCGCGTCGCGCGCGAGGGCGCCGGGCTCGCGCGTCAGTCGTAGTACTCGGGCGCCTTCTTGAGCTTGCGATGCGCGACCAAGTCGTGCTGGATCCAGAGCGCCGCGTTCGTGCGCCGCAAGAACTGCTCGAGCTCCGCGCGGGCAGCCTGCGTGTCGGCCTCGCTGACCTCGAACGTCGGCAAGCGATTCAGCGTGCGCTCGGCGGGGTAGTGATAGAGGTCGCCCGCGAGCACGACGCCGCCCGTCTTCGCGAGCTTCACGTAGAGCACCGCGTGCCCTTCGGTGTGGCCGTGCGCTGCGCGGATGACGACGCTGCCGTCGCCGAACACGTCGTGCTCGCCGGCCGTCAGCAGCGTCGTGCGGGCGTTCTTCAGCGCCGAATACGTCTCGGGACGCGTCCCACCCGGCGGGTCCGCGGCGAACATCTTGTCGTGCTCGAGCTGCGGCACGAGCCATTGCGCGTGCGCGAACGTGTTCGCGTCGGCCGTGTGGTCCCAGTGGTAGTGCGACAGCGCGAGATGCGTGACGTCCGACGGCTCGTAGCCCGCGGCCTTCAGCTGCGACGCCAGCGACGGCGCTAACTTCACGAATCGCTCCTGGCCGTCGCGGCGCACCAGCCGCTGCTCGAAACCGACCGGGCCGCCGCGCTCGCGGTCGGCCACTGCGCCGGCGTCCCAGAGCAGCACGCCGCGCGGGTGCACGATGAGAAATGAGGCGACCGACAGCGGCACTTCCTCGACGTCGGCGTCCGTCAAGCGATAGCGCGCCGTTTCCGACGCCAAGACCCCGCCGTCGAGCACGTACAGGCGAGGGGAGGTGACGGTGCTCTGAGCCTCGAGGCTGGACGCCGTCGCTACGACGAAGAGGGCGGCGAGCGCGCGCCGCAGTGCAGTGCGAAACATGGATTCCCCCCATTGATCTCTGTCGGTGTGCCGCGGCTTCGCCGGGCGCACTCATGATAGCGCGGGATCTACGGCTGCGGGGCGGCCGGATTCGACGACCCTGCGAATAGCCGCCGCCCGTCCTCGAAAGTGACCGTCGAGATGTTGGCTGTCGGCGTCGCGTTGCGCGCCTGCCAGCCTTCGACGAGCAGCATCGTGCCGGCCGGCAAGTCCTCGCGGCGCCAGCCGCGGCGAATCAACGCGTTCGCGCCGCCCATCTCGAGCGCCCAGTTGACGGTCTTGCCGTCCTCGTCCGTGACGTCCACGTAGATCCACGCGTGCGGGTTCGAGAACTTGACCTCGGTGACTTTGCCGGTGAATTTCACGGGGCGGTCGGGATCGAACTCGGCCGAGAACGAGTGATGCGCACTGGCTGCTCCAGCGGCGAGCGCGGCGAACGTGATTGCGGCGGCGGGTCGAAAAGTCATGACGCTAGTTCTCCTGCTGCGTCGCGCGATATTCGTCGCGCACGTGCTTCAAGTGCTCGAGATCCTGGTTGTCCTCGCGACATGCAACCTCGAGCAGCTCGTCGGCCTTGCGGTGCATCGGCACCTCGATCGTCCAGGGGCGAGTGTACGGGATCGGGTCGCTGACCGTCGCGCGGTAGACGATCGTGTCTGCGTCGACGGGGGTGAAGCGCTCGACGACGGTCTGCCTATGGCTCACGATGTCGCCGACCTCGTTGAGCCACGCTTTGCCGTTGAAGCTCTTGCTCTCGACCACGAGCGTGTCGCCGTCCCAGCGGCCGTGCGAATCGCCTTGCCACAAACGTACGTGATCCGGCAGAGCGGGGCGCGGATTCATCGCGATGTGCCGCCACGACATACGCTCGAACAGCACGACGACGTAACCGGGCGGCTGCAGGATGTGCACGGGCTGCGGCACGTAGTGCGAGCGCGGGATGCCGGCGACGAAGCAATGCGCCGTCGGGTCGTCGTAGCCGCGGTACGGCGCGGCGCGTGCGATGCGCTCCGCGCGCGCCCACGGCTGATACGGCAGCCGGCCGTCGGGCGGATCGACGACGAGGCCGCGGCTCGCCGGCGTCAAGAAGATCTGCGGGCTCGACTCGAGGCCGTAGTTGCCGCCGCCGGCGTCGAGCTCGTACCAGCCCGAGAGATCCGGCTTGCCGTCGGCGCCGCGGCGGATCTCGCCGGTGACCGCGGGCGGCGTCAGGCTGCCGCCGGCGCGTGCGTCGAACGGCGCGTTCTCGGCCGGGATCGGTGCCGGATACCACGTGAGAGCATCACGCTCGAACTCGCCGTTCGCCTCGGACTTCTCCGCTTGACATTGGTACTCGTAGAGTCGTGGCAGGTCCGTCTGGCGGTGCAGCGGGACGCGAATCGTCCACGCGCGCGAGAACACGTTGGGGTCTTCGATCGTGGCCTCGTAGTCGATGGTGTTCGCGTCACGCATCGCGTAACGCTCCGTGACCTTCAGTGCGCTGCTGTGAAAGTTGCCGGCGGCATCGAGCCAGGTGCGATCGTTGTGGTCCGTGACCTCGACCACGAGCACGTCGCCGTCCCAGCGCCCGCGCGAGTTGCCCATCCACGATTCGATGCCTTCGTGCAGCGTCGGCTGACCGTTCGCGTAGATGAGCCGGTAGACCTGCGACCACTCGAACGTGATCGCGACGTGGTCGCGCGTTTGAAAGATCTGGAAAGGGTGCTCCATGTACATGATGCGCGGCACGCCGGGCAGGTAGCAGCTGTTCAGCGGATCCGCCGTAGCTCGATTCTCGAAGTTCTGCCGCTGCTGTTCGCGCGCCGCTGGCAGATACGGGATCTCGCCGCCGTCGACGACACTCGGGCCCGCGGGCATGAGGTATTTTGCGTCGTGGTGCTCGAGACCGTAGGCCGCGCGGTTGTGCACCTGCCAGATGCCTTGGAGATCGGGTTTCCCCTCGGGCGTGCGCGGTAACGATTGTGCGTTCGCGGCAGCGGCCGTGACGAATGCCGTGAGTGCCAAAAGAGCGCGCAACATCTAACGGCTCCCGAGCAACGTCAACGCGCCGACGACCATGGCCTCGACGCCCATCGTGACCGACGGCTCGGGCGCGATCTTGAACAGCGGCGAGTGATGCGCGGCGACGGTCGCGAGCTCCGCTTCGGGCGTTCCGCCGACGAAGAAGAACACGGCTTTGACGCCGTGCTGGGGTGCCCCGTAGTACGCGAAGTCTTCGCCACCCATGCCTTCCCGGCGGTTTGGCGGCACGCGCTCCGCGCCGAAGTGCTCTCTGAATGCCGACTGGATTCGCGCGGCCGTCGGCTCGTCGTTCAACGTCGGCGGCGTCGTTTCAGTTTTCGACGGAATCACCTCGGGCAGCTTGTCCTCGGGCACGCCGTGCGCGCGTGCCACGCCGTGCGCGATGCGCTCGATGCCTGCGAGCAGCGTCGCGCGCGTCTCGTAGTTGTCGGAGCGAACGGTGAGCTGCAAGTCGACACGGTCGCCGATGATGTTGTGCTTCGTGCCGCCGTGGATCGCTCCGACCGTCACGACGCCGGCCTCGAGCGGATCGATCGAGCGGCTCACGAGCGATTGCAACGACACGACGATCTGCGAGGCGACGAGCACGGGATCGATGCCGCGGTGCGGATACGCACCATGCGTGCCGACGCCGTGCACGATGATGTCGACGCTGTCGGCGCTCGACATGGCGATCGTCTGCGGGACCATGACCGTGCCGGCCGCGGCCGTTGCCCAGACGTGGAAGCCGAGCGCGTAGTCGGGCTTCGGAAAGCGCGTGTAGAGCCCGTCGGCCAGCATGTCGCGCGCACCGGCGACGCGCTCCTCTGCCGGCTGGCCGATCAGCACGAGCGTGCCCGACCATGCGCTCTTGCGCGCCGCGAGCTGCCGGGCCGTGCCGACGAGCGCCGTCATGTGCACGTCGTGGCCGCAGGCGTGCATGACGGGCTGCTCGATTCCCGTGACGTCGATCTGGTGCACCGTCGAGGCGTACGGCAGGCCGCTCTTCTCCTCGACGGGCAAGCCGTCCATGTCGGCGCGCAGCAGGACGGTCGGGCCGGCACCGTTGCGCAAGACTGCCACGATGCCAGTGCCGCCGACGCCTTCCGTGACCTCGTAGCCGAGCGCGCGGATCTCCGCGGCGAGGCGCTTGCTGGTTTCGATCTCTTTGCCGGAAAGCTCGGGATTGCGATGGAAGTGCAAGAACAGCGCGCCGAGCCGCTCGCGGTAGTCGGCCGCGATGTCGGTGCGCAGTGCGCTGTCGGCCGCCTGCGCATCGAGCGCGATGGCGAACGACAACCCCGCGATGATTCCGGCGATCTTGTTCATGGCGATTCCCTTGTCGGCTTTCGCCGCTACGTTACTACAGCGGCGAGCGTCTTCGTCATGGAGCTAGGCTTTCCGTTGGGTGCGGGCGACGTCGATGACGCGGCCTTCGTGATCCGCGCCGCCGCCGAGCTCGATCAGCCGCGCGAAAGCCTCGCGCGCTGCGGCGCCGAACGGCGTCGCCGACGCCGAGCGTGTCGGCCAGGCGCAGCGCGTAGTCGATGTCCTTGAGGCGCAGCACCGGCGTGAACGTATGTCGCGGTCGAACTCGCCTTCGATCATGCGGCGCGTGTTGCGCACGACCTGCGGGCTCGCGGCTTGGCCCGTCGCGATGGCCTCGACGACGCGGGCGAGAGTCGAGCCCCGCGCGCTCCGCGAGCGCGAGCCCTTCGGCGGCCGACGCGATCTGCACGGCGCCGATCAAGTTGACCACGAGCTTGTAGACCGTGCCGGTGCCGACGGGGCCGAAGTGAAGCACGCGCGTCGCGAGCGCGTCGAGCAACGGGCCGCGCGGCCTCGAGGTCGCGGCGTCGGCGCCGACGAGCAACGTGAGCTCGCCGGCGGCTGCTGCCGCCGGCAGCCCCGTGACGGGTGCGTCGAGTAGCGCCAGCCGCGCTCTGCGACGCGAGCGCGCGAGCTCGAGCGCCCAGGCGTGCGACAGCGTCGATGCATTCGATGGCGAGCGCGCCGCGGCGCGAGCTCGGCCGCGAGCGCGCCGTCGGTCGCCGAGCCACATCGCCTTCGACGACGACGTCGTCGGCCGTCATCGCGACGACGGCGTCGGCACCCGCGCACGCCTCGCGCGGCGTCGACGCAAGCGTCGCACCCGCGTCGACGAGCGGCTCGGCGCGCTCGCGCGTGCGGTTGTAGACGGTCAGCTCATGGCCCGCGGCGAGCAGCCGCGACGCCATCGCCGCGCCCATCCTGCCGAGTCCGAGGAACGCGATGCGCTTCATGCGCGCGAGCATACCGGAGAAAAGGGGACAGATTTATTTTCCGCGCGCTTCGCGTCCGAAAAGAGGACAGATTTATTTTCCGCCCAACTAGAACTGCCCCTTCTAGGGGCGAAGCCCGCGGAAAATAAATCCGTCCCCTTTTCGGATCAGGCGGCGGTCACCCCTTCGAGCGGCTCGACCGCGTCGCTGGCGGGAAAGACGGTGCGCGCGAGCGCGCCCTCGGAGACGCCGAAGCGCTCGTGCAGCACGGCTTTGAAAAGCGCGCGCAGGTCCGTCGTCGCGCGCAGGTCGCGGCCTTCGTGCAGGTCGCGCGCCGCGAGCCCTGGCCAGTCGGCGACGCACGCGGCCGCCCGCGACGGCGCCGCCGAGCGAGGAACGCGCAGCCGGCCGTGCCGTGATCCGTGCCGCGCGTGCCGTTGACGGCGACCGTGCGCCCGAACTCCGTGACGACGAGCACCGTCGTGCTCCGCCAGTGCGCGCCGAGCTCCGTCTTCAGCAGCTGTAGGCCCGTCATCGAGCCCGCGCAGCCGCTGCGCGAGCGGGCCTTGCGCGGCGCCTTGATTCGCGTGCGTGTCCCAGCCGCCGGCGTCGAGCACGGCGATGCGCGGGCCGTCGGCGCTGCCGAGAAATCGTGCGGCGGCGCTCGCGAGCGGAGCGATCGCTTGACCGCCGCGGCCGCCCATGCGCGCGTCGTCCGGCGTCGCCGGCGATCTCGCGCGCGTCGAGCGCGCGCGTTCAAGCTCGCGGCGAGCACCGGGATCGGCGGCTTCGTACAGCCGCCGCACGCGCGCCAGCGTGTCGTCGTCGGTCTCGGGCAGCTGCGACGGCGCCCACGAGGTCACCGCAAGCTCGCCGCGCAGCACGAGCGGCACGCTGTCGGCGAGCGCGACCGCACCGCGCGCGTCGCCGGCGGCGTCGAGCGCGCGAGCGTGCGATTCAGCCAGCCGCCGCCGCTGCCGCTCGGTGTCGTGCCGCCGGCTTCGAGCACGTTCTGCGCGTCGAAGTGCGAGCGCTCGCGATACGGAGTGGCCGCGGCGTGCAGCACGAGCGCCTCGCGCGCGCGATACATCGCGTGCAGCTTCGTCAAGCGCGGGATGCAGGCCGAACGTGCCGTCGAGATCGAGCGCGCCGTCCTCGCGTGCCCGGCGCCGCCAGCGCGAGCGAGCCGCGCAGCTGCGCGTACGCGGGCTCGGCGTACGGCGGCACGGCCGCGAGCCCGTCGAGGCCGCCGCGCAAGATCACGAGCACGAAGCGGCTGTCGGGATGTCGGCGTTCGCCGCGGCGAGCCGCGCGAACGGCGCGAGCAGCGTCAGCGTCGCGCCGGCTTGTGAGCAACGAACGGCGAGTCGTCATCGCTCATCTCCTTTGGAACTCGGGCGAGGCGAGCAGCAGCGCGAACCCTTGCGCGCCGCTCTCGGCGCCGCGAATGCTCGATCGTCGTGTGCTCGCCGAGCGCGCCGAGCACCTCGCCGGCGCGTGTCAGCGGGTCGATGCGATCGCCGATGCGGCGGCCGGCCGCCGCCGCGAACTCGATGCGCTTCAGCAGCGCGTCGCCGCCGTTCCAATTCGCCGCCGTGTCGGGCCAGCCGGCCGGTGAGCCCGGCGCGTACGGCCGTTGGCCGGCTTGCGTCAGAAACGCGGTGACGGGCTGCAGGTTCGTCGGGAACGTCATCGAGCAAGCGGTACGCGGAGATCGACGAAGTCGTGCGGCGTCTTGAACTTCGCGAGCGGCTCGCGCCAGCTCTCGTCGCGCCTCGATCGAGCGCGCGATAGACGCTCGTGAGCTCGCCGTCGTTGTCCAAGTACGCGTCGGCCAGGCGCTCGACGAGCTTCGCGCGGCGGATCGTCGGCGACGAAGTGCCGCGCGAGCTTCGTCGCGAGATGCCGCGCGGTCTTCGGATGCAGCGCGAGCGTGCGCAGCACGTCCTCGCCTTCGTCGCGCCGCGCTCGCGATAGCGCAGCCCAAGAATCGTCTTGTCGCCGGGCTCGTGCATCGCGCGCGCGGAAATGGAACTCGCCGGGCTGCCCGCGTCGCCGCCGAAGCGCGCGAGCACGGCCGCCTTCGGCCGAGCGTGCCGCCGATCGACCAGCCCGTCAGCACTTTCGCGAATTCCGTGACGTCGGCTTGCGTGTAGCCGCCGTCGACGCCGAGCGTGTGCAGCTCCAGGATCTCGCGCGCGAGATTCTCGTTCAAGCCGAGCTCGCGGCCGCGGTTGCGGCGCACGAACGTCGCGGCCGTCGAGCCCGGGCCCATCGAGGTCTGGTTGTCGAGATACAGGATCATCGCGGGATGCCGCTCGGCCGCGAGCAGCAGATCGTAGAAATTGCCCGTCACGTGCGGCCGGATCGCTTCCTGCTCGTACAGGCCCGCGAGCGCGGCGAGCGGCTGCTTGTCGGCCGACACCGCGAAGTGGTTGCTCCAGAAGTGCACGAGCCGCTCGACGAACGGCCGATCCGTTTCGATCGCGAGCCGATGCCGCTCGCGCCGTCTGCGCGACGTAGTGCTCGCGGACGAACGTCGCCGAACTCGCGGATCGCCTGCTCGTCGATGCCGGGCGGACGGCGGCGGCGGCGTTGCTGCTCGCTGCGGGCGGCGCGCACGAGCTTGCCCGCGCTTGCGCCGCGACTTGCCGCGCGACGCGCAGCTCGCGCACCTCGGCGAGCACGCGCGCGGACTCGGGTGGGCCGGTGCGCCGGCGGTGCAGCGCGGCGTCGCTCGAGCTGCGCGAGCAGCCAGCCCTGCGGGTCGGCACCGATCGCGCCGGCGTCGCCGGGCCGGGCGCCGAGCCCGAAGCGATTCGCGGCGATGGCGGCGTCTTTTGTCAACATCGACGATCCTCGCGTCGAGGGAGCTCTACTCGCTGGCAACGGCCGACACCGCGTTTCGGTTTACCGGGCCAGGTCACTCAGGACTGAGCATCGCGTGTCTCCGGCGAGAGCCGACCCTTAAGCCAACGGCCGAGCCTAGGGGTCGGTTGACGCAGCCCCGTTATGTTTGCCTCACTCCGGTAGCGCGAACACGTTGATCGAGTTGGCGCGGTGCGGCGGTATCGTGGCCCCCGCGATCGCGGCGAGCCGCGGCGCGCCGAGCAGCGATTCCGCATTGACGACGGCCACGTACTGCTTGCCGTCGACGGCATAGGTGATCGTGCTCGTCTGGATCGTCGCGCCGAGCGGCTCGGACTGCCACAGGACTTTGCCGGTCTCCGCGTCGAACGCGCGCAGCACTTGGCCGATGTCGCCCCAGAACAAGAGGTCGCCGGCCGTCGCGAGCATCGCGCCGTTGCCGGCCGTGCGCGCTTCGTAGATACGGCGGATCTCGCCCGTCCGCATGTCGATCTTCGCGATGCCGGCGAGCTTCTCCGGGTTGGCGCCCGGGCGCAGGCCGCTCGTGCGCCGCTCGGCGTCGCCGCCGGGCACGGCGCGCGTCATGCTCAAGCAGTGGTCGATGTACGGCACGTACAGCGAGTTCGTCTTCGGCGAATACGCCGTCGGCCAGAAGCTGCGCGTGTTCCAGTAGCACATGAGCTTCGTCTGGCCGGGCTCCATCGAGCAGCACGTCGGAGTTGATGTGCGCGACGCCGGTCTCGACGTCGATATCCTCGAGAATCGAGGAATGCGGTGTGTCGTACGGGAACGGCATGGCCCAGAGGAACTCGCCCGTTTCGCGGTCGTTGAGCCAGATACCGCCGCCTTCGCCGACCGTGACTGCGACGTCGCGCTCGACGCCTTTGCGCACGTTCGGGTTGATCCACTTGACGTGACGCGGGTCGGGATCGACGACGGTGCGGATCAGCGTCTTCTCGTCGTTGATGTCCATGTCCCAGTCGTCGCCGGGCAGATGCTGGTAGTGCCAGACGAGCTCGCCGGTGTCCGGCTTCAGCGCGACCGTCGAGTTGCTGTAGAGATCGGCCGGCGCATGGCGCGGGATCGCGTCGACGTTGCCGCCATGGCGGTCGGCGCGCGTGTTCGGCATCGGATTTGCGATGCCCCAGTAGACGAATCCGCCGCACGGGATCGTAGGTGCCGGGCAGGCCCCAGGTCGCCGCGCGGCGCTCGTCGACGGGCGTGCCGCCCCACGACTCGTCGCCGGGCTCTCCGGCGCCGGGGCTCGTGTGGAAGCGCCAGACCTCTTTGCCGGTGCGCGCGTCGTGCGCGGCGATGATAGCAGTTCGAGCGCGCCGTGTTGCAGGCGCGGCCCGAGATCACCTTGCCCTCGACGACGAGCGCGCCGGCCGTGTGCGTCTCGACGGTCACCGGCGTTTGCCAGCGCACCTGTCCCGTCGCGGCGTCGAGCGCGATGACGGGGTTCGGCTCGCCGTTCGGCGCCGGCGCCGTGTAATAGATCGAGTCGCCGTAGATCGCGAGCGCCTTGATGCGCGACGACGCCGTGTTCGGCGGCACGTACTCCCACAACGTTTCGCCGGTCGTAGCGTCGAGCGCGATGACGCGGCTGCCGCCGTCGCGGCTGCCCGGCGTCGTCAAATACATGACGCCGCGATACACGAGCGGAATGATCTCGAGCTGCCCGGAGGCGAGCGGCTTCGACCACGCGCGCGCGAGCGAGCCGACGTTGTCGCGGTTGATCTCGGTCGAGCGGGCTGAAGCGCTGCGCGTCGTAAGTGCGGCTGTACATGAGCCAGTCCGCGGGATCGGGATCGCGCAGCATCGCGTCGGTGACGGGCGCCGCGGCGACGGCGCGAAGCTTCGAGGCCTCGCCCGAGGGCTGGGCGAGCGCCGAGCCTGTGAGAGCGAGCCAAAGCAAAGAGCCCGAACGCAATCGAACCGCGCGCCATGAACGTTCCCCCGCGATGCTTACGCCGATGGTATCGGGTTCGCCGCGCCGCGCCCAATGTCGCGCGGGACCCTATGCCGGCTCAACGCCCCGGCGGCAACCGCGGCGGGTTCGGCCCCATCAATGGACCGTTCTTGCCTTGCTCGATGAAGCGCTCGGCGGCTTGCCGCGCGCCGGGATCCGTGAGGTACGCGTCTGCGACCCGTCGCGCCGCGGCCGGATCGCGCACGGAGATCATGCGCACGGCATCGCCGACGCCGCGCTGCTGCGCCTCGGGATTGCTGAACGCATCGACCAGGGCGTGATCGACGGTGGTCGTCGTCGTGCCGAGGAGTTGCGTCAGCGCCCTGTCGCGTGCGGTCCCGGCAGGCAGTCCGAGCGTCCAACCGCGCGCGCCGGGTGCATCGTGCGCAACCCATTGTGCCGCGACCTCGCCGACGGCCGTCGCACGGGCTCCGTCGTCGGCGATCGCAGCGGCCCAGCTTGCGGCCGCGCGGGGGTCTTGCCGGGCCCATGCGTTGGCAATCCGTTGCGACGCTTGCGGTGCGTCGGGCGCCTCGGCGACGTTGACGGAGTCGAACAGCCGCGCCGCTGCCGAGGGATCGCTCGCTGCGGTTCGACTGGCGATTGTGGCGACGGCGGCGTCGTAGCCGGGCTCGCCGCGATGCTGCGCGATCCAAGCTGCTGCCGCGCGCGCGTCGTTCTGTGCATAACCCTCGGCGACCGAGCTGATCCAAGTGGCGCGCAGCTCCGGCGGAACGCTGTTGACGTACGCGACGGCCGCGGCGGGATCTCTACGCGCGAGTTGGATTGCGGCTTGTCCGACGGCCGTTCGCGGCGCCGCGCCGCCGTTTGCGAGCAGCCAACGAACGGCATCGTGCGGCTCTCGCTGTGCCCACATCTGCGTCATCATCTGCAGGGCTTGGCCGCGGTTCGGTGTCGCAAGCAAGCGATCGGCGAGCTTGGCCGTGTGCTCCGCGTCCAACGCGCCGTTCGCCACGAGCGCCATGAATGGGCCGCCGCCTCGCTGGTTGGTGGCGTTCATGGTCTCGAAGAGCAAGTCGATGGCGCGGTCGGGGTCGACGCGCGCCAAACCCGCGAGCACGTTCGCAACGACGTTCGGCGACGGCGGGCTCAAGCTTTGCGCCCAGGCGAGCGCGGCTTCGGGATCCGTGCGGCCGTAGCTTGCTGCGATGGCGCTCAACATCTGGTCGCGTTCGTTCCCCGTGGGCAGCGCTTCGGCCATGCTGAGCGCGGCCAGCGGATCGTCGCGGGCAAGGGTCATGAGTGCCGCGCGCTTCAGCATGGCGCCGAGCTCACCCGGCATCCCCTCGGCCGCCTGCAGCGCGAGCTGTGGATCGACGAGGGCAAACGCTTGGAGTGCACCAGGGGAGCGGAGCGCCTCGTTGCGTCGCTCCGGGTCGAGGTCGACCACGTAATCGACGAGCGCATCGGGATCGATGCGCGCCCAGGCGCGGATGACCGCCGCCTTGAGCTCGTTACGCAGGCTTTCGTCCGCGATCTCTTCGGCGGCGGCGATCGCGCCGTGCACGTCGCGCTCGATCCAGATGACGGCGAGACGCTCGAATGCAGCGCCGGCTTTCGAGGGCGGTAGATCGAGAATGTCCGCGAGCGCGGCCGCCGGATCCTGCGGCGCCTTCGCAATGGCCGCTTCGATGCGGAAGCGGTCCGCGTCGATCTGCGGCGCGGCACCGAGGACTCGGGCGATGCCGAGACCGTCGTTGCCGATGACCTCGAGCATCGCTACGCCGAGCGTCCGGGCCGCATGTGCATCGAGATCGCCAAGCGCTTGCAGTGCGCCGCGCGCGTCGCTGCGCGCCCACGTCGTGAAGATCGGCACCAGCGCCGCGGCCGGCAAGCCCAAGGTGTTCGCAAATGCCACCGCAGCGCGTGCGTCGATCTCTGCGTAACGTGTGAGCAGGGCTTCGAGCGCGAGACGCCGCCCCTCGAGATCCGGCAGGGCCGCGACCTGTGAGGCCAAGCTTTCGAGCGTGCGGCGGTCGGCTTCGGCGGCGAATCGGAACAGGGCAGCACGCTCGGTCAGGCTCACGGAACCCGTCGCCAGCGTCAGGAAATCGACGTACTGTGGCGCGGGCTCGCCGGTTTGCGGTGTTCCCGCCGCTGCGCGAGCCTCGTCCGGCGGCGCCCGGGTGCCGGAGCCGTCGCTGCCGTCGTGCGCGAAATACATCGCGAGGGCGCCCAGCAAGGCCCCGGCTCCAAGCAGCGCGACGGCACGTTTCATGCCCACCCCCCGGCGGCTAGCCGCCGACCTGGGCTCGATATAACAGAAAACCGGAACACCGGAAAACCGGACGCATAATTTCGCGCCTGCGCTGCGCTATGCTTTCGTCTTGCGAACCGGGCTGGGGGCTGTAGTGACAACGACGAAAAGAACGAAACGAGGGTTACAAACGACTGGCATGGCGGCCGTCCTTGCAAGCGCTGCTGCCGTCCAGCTGGCGGTGGCGCAAGTGAGCGTCGACGTCAGCAACTGCGTCGAGCTCACCAAGCCCGAGGAGCGGCTCGCCTGCTTCGAGGCTCAGGTCGAGGCCGCGCGCACCGCGCCCCCCGCGGCGGCTCCGGCAGCAGCGAGTAGCGCCGCGGCCGACGACTTCGGTCTTCCCGAAGAAACGGACGACGACGAAGGCGAATTGCCTCCGGACCTCGTCGCCAAGGTCGCCGAGCTACGCGAAACCGTCCCGAACGCGTATCTGATCACGCTCGATAACGGCCAGGTATGGCGTCAAAAACAGCCGAAGTATGGCTACCTGTTACGGCCGGGATACGACGTGCGGATCTACGCGACGAAAATTAGCTCCTTCCGCCTCTCGACCCGGCAGCTGGCCGGCTACATTCAGGTCGAGCGCGTACGCTGACACGCTCTCCGCGGGCGCCGTAGCGATGCCGGAGCAGAGCACAGATCAGCTCTTCGCTCTCGCGCTCGACCACCATCGAGCCAGTCGTCTGGGCGAGGCGGAGCGGGGCTATCGAGCAACCCTGCAGCGCGACCCGCAGCATGCGGACTCGCTGCATATGCTCGGCGTCATCGCGCTGCAAACACGTAACCTCGCGTCCGCTCTCGAGCTCGTTCAACGCGCCGCGGCCTTGCGGCCCGACGCCGCGGCTTGCCGGAACACTCTAGGCCAGATTCTCGAGCGCCTCGGCCGCGAAGATGAAGCCGTCCGTTGTTACGAGGCGGCGATCGAGCTCGATCCCGGTGACCCCGAGGCCTACAACAACTTGGGCTACCTCCGCGCGCGCCAGGATCGCCTGGCGGACGCCGAGGTTCTGTACCGCAAGGCCATCGATCTCTACCCCGAGTACGCCGAGCCGCATACGAACCGCGGCAACCTGCACAAGGACCTGGGCGAGCTCGACGCGGCGATCGCCTTTTACCGGCGCGCCGTCGAGCTACGTCCGGATTTGTCGGCGCTCCACAGCAACTTGCTTCTGACGCTCCACTACCATCCCGCTTGCTCGCTCGGCCGATCTCGAGCGCGAGCATCGCGCGTGGGCCGAGCGGCACGTGGCGCCGCTCGCGGTAGTCCGCCGTCCGCACGAGAACAGTCACGAACCCGATCGCCGGCTGCGGATCGGCTACGTGTCGCCCGATTTTCGCGAGCATCCGGTGGCGCGCTTCGTTCTGCCGCTGTTCCGGGAGCACGACCGAGGGCAGGTCGAAGTCTTTACCTACTCCGGCGTGACGAGGCAAGACCCCGTCACCCGCATGCTCCGCGACCACGTGGATCAATGGCGCGACGTTGCAACGCTACGCGACGAGCAGCTCACCGACCTCGTGCGCGCGGACGAGATCGATATCCTCGTCGACCTCGCCGCGCATTCCGGCCACAACCGACTGCTCATGTTCGCGCGGAAGCCGGCGCCGGTCCAAATCACGTATCTCGCCTATTGCAGCACGACGGGCGTCGACGCGATC
This sequence comes from uncultured Gammaproteobacteria bacterium, assembly GCA_963714705.1. Classification (GTDB taxonomy): domain Bacteria; phylum Pseudomonadota; class Gammaproteobacteria; order Steroidobacterales; family Rariloculaceae; genus FEN-1219. The sequence goes on along the minus strand of CAVQPJ010000005.1, from coordinate 176,000 downwards.
GACTATCGAGTCACGGACCGGTTTCTCGACCCGCCGGGGGAGCCGAGCCACTACACCGAGGCCTCGATTTACCTGCCGCACTGTTATTGGTGCTACTCCGCGCCGCCGCTGGGCGGGCGCCCGGCGACGGAGCGCCGCCCGGGTCCGCCGACATTCGGTTGCCTCAACAATTTCGCCAAGGTCAGCGACGTCACGCTCGACCTCTGGATGCGCTTGCTGCGGCGTGTGCCCGAAGCCCGGCTCCTCCTCTATGCGCGCACGGAAGCCCATCGTGACCGCGTGCGACGGGTCATGCGCGAGGCTGGTGTCGAAGAGTCACGCGCAGCTTTCGTGGGTCGCCAATCCCTCGCGAGTTACCTGGAGACCTACCGCGACATCGACGTGGCGCTCGACCCGCATCCGTATGGCGGGGGAACGACGACGTGCGATGCGCTGTGGATGGGCGTGCCCGTGGTCAGCCTCGCGGGCCGCACGGCCGTCTCACGAGCGGGCTCGACGCTGCTCTCCAACGTCGGTCTCGAGCACCTCGTTGCGCGAAGCGCGGCGCAGTACATCGAGATCGCGGCCGGGTTGATCGGCGATGCGGGTGGACTGGCGGAGCTGCGCCGCGGGCTTCGGGATCGCCTCGAGTCTTCGCCGGTCATGGATGCCCGGCAGTTTGCCCGCGACTTCGAAGCGGCACTCAGGACCGTCTGGCGTACTTGGTGCGAGAGTCGATGCTGAGCGCACGGCGCGTCACTCGGCCTTTTCCAGCTCTTGCTTTGCGATGCGACTGACAATCTGGTTCGTCTGCAGATGCGGCAGCCGCTCCTGGTTGAACTCGTAGAGCGCCCGAACGTAAGACCGGTCCCAGTCGGTGAGGCCGGAATAGGCTGCGGGGTTGCTGAACAGATTCAAGATGCTGTCGAAATCCGCCGGACTCGTGTTTGGATCGATCTGGGCGAGGGAGACGACGGCGAGATAGTCGCCGAGCTGTTGCCACGTCGTCCCCTTCAACTTCGTCGTGTCCACGATGATGATCACGTACAGCAGGTCGTCGCGAGTGCCGTTGTGGATGCGGGAGGGGCCCGCCACGGGGGTCACCGGCGGACAGTGTAGCTGGCCGCAGAGCTTCGAGGTCTCGATGGCCGCCATTCCCGTGACTGCGCCGACCGGCAGGCTCACGTGCCACCAGCGTATGGGCTTCTCGGACTCTGCAAATTCCTCGAGCGCCACGCGGCCGAGGTCCATGCCGGCGTGTCCTCCGACCGGCATGAAAACTCGCGGTTCGCTTTCGACCATGTAGGAGGCCGTCTGCCTCGCATCGGTCGCGAAGATGATGTTGACGTCAGGGCTGCACCCGGGCTCGCCCGGCTCGAGCCCCACGTCGAGCGCCAGGCTCGAAATGCGGTCGGCGATGTATTGGGCGGCGCTGGTCTCGAGATTGTGGACGCCGACGCACACGGCGCGATGCCAGCGAGCGAAACCGCGCCCCGGCGGCGTTGCGACGACTTCGCCGATGAAGTCCCTAATGTGGAGGCGAAGGTCCGATTCGATGTCCTCGAGCCGACGGCCGCGCACGATGACCTCGTCCCCAACCGCCGGCGCTTGGCTCTCGGAGGGCGGGCGCGAGACCGGCTCTTGTGCCGGCGCGGGCGCGCTCGATAGCGCTGCGAGCGCGAGCGCCAAACCGAGATTGGCGCGAAGCTTTGCGAGCTGGAGCATCCGGCGTCAGTTCTCGGTCAACGGCTGCTCCGGAGCGGGGGCAACGTCGCCGACCTCGTTGCTCGCGGGTGCCGGATCGGCGCAGGTGCAGCTCAGGCGGCGCAGGCGCGCGTCGACGAGCTCGACGTTTTCGCCGATCGGGTAGTCGGCCGTGAATTGCACGTCCGTAGTGTCGCTGCGCTGCCAGGTCTCGGTGAACTCCAGCGGCTTCTCCGTGCCGCCGTCGTCCTTGATACGCAGCTCGACCGTGAATGTTCCCGAGGCTGCCGTGCAGTCTCGGATCTCCAGCGTGGTGTGGATGCGCGCGATCGTGTTCCGCTGCTCGGACGCGGTCGTGGTCGTGGCGCTGCACTGCAACTCGGTCGGCGGCGGGGCCAGCCTGAACGAGAGCCTGATCTCTTGTTCGGCTCGGGCGGTCTCCGTTTCGACCTCGCAGTTCGGCCGAACGCGCGAGCCGCCGGGCGCTCCCTGACAGTGGTATATGTCGCTGCCTTCCGTCGCGCGCCCCTGATTGGCTCGGCTCGCCGTGTTCTGCGAGGCACCTCCGACGAAGACCTGCGCGACGCCAAGCGAGGCGGGGAGCACGAGGGCTGACAGCGCCAGCAGTGCGGTAAGGTGAATCGGGCTCATCTTTCAGCCTCGGATGACGAATCTCGGCTGGGTAATCGAGCTAATGGGCACGCCGAAGCGTACCACGGCCCGCATTTCGGGGGTCACGGCGCGTAACCATAACGCGTGAGGATCTCGCGCACGGAGCCCGCGAAGGCGACGAGCTCGAGATCCCTGCGATAGGCGAAGGCCCGGCCCGGCTCGAGGCCATCGAGGAGCGCCGCGTGGTGCGCGGGTGCCGCGACGCGGCAGAATGTTGCGATTGCCGGGATGACTCGCTCCGGCTGCATCAGCAGCTCCTCGTAGCGGACCTCGAGCGCGCGCTCGCCGAGCGCCGCGGATTCCTCGCGCGCCTTCTCGACGTATTGCTCCCACATCGTGAGCGCCTCGGGGAGAGTCCAGCCGCGGCGTGACGACAAGATGCCGAGCGCGTGATCGCGGATCACCGTCAGCGCCGAAGGAACCGACTCGCCGGTCGCCGCCCGCAGCGCCGCCGCATGCCGGCGCGCGAGGCTCGCGGCGACATCCACGCCGTGCCGGACGATATGGATGGCGCGCAGATTCGGGAAGACCTGCTTCCACACCGGCAGCGTGAACGTGTTGCGAGGGTCCTTCCAGCCGAACGCCGGCAGCCCCTGTGCGCGTGCTCCGAGATGCCAACCGGACGGCCCCACGTATCGGTCGAGTTGCGCGGCAAGCGCGTCGCGGGCGTTCGCCGCCAACTGCGCCACCGTGTCGGGCTGCGAGAGCACGAAGTGCGCCGACATGGGCTCGGACCAGAAGGCTCCGCATTGATGCAGAATTCCTTCGTTGATCAGCATGAAGGCGACCGACTCTGAATCTCCCTGCCGATCCGCCCCCATGAAAACGCCGAGCTTGTCGAGGACGTCGACGAGCAGCCGCGTCCCCGAGCGGTGCATGCCGATGACGACGATCGGGCTTGCCTGTTGGAGCCGTGGGTCCATGTGCGCGAGGCCCGTCAGACGCGGCGCGAGAAGAATGCGCGCAGTGCGAAGGCCGCCAACGCGGCGACGCCGACGCTGAACACGACGTCGCCCGGCACTCTCGCCCAGACGAGCGCCTCCATGACGGGGCCGTGAATGATCTCGGCGCTGCGCGCGTACGCGTAGTCGCGTGTGAAGCTCGCGTAGGTCTGGAACAAGCCCTGTGGCAGCAGCGACAGGAACACCATCATTCCCAAGCCGATGTTGAGGCACCAGAAGCTCGTCGCGAGCAGGCGGTTGCTCCAACGCGAAGGATCGGTGAGGCCGCGCATGCAAAACAGCATGAGGCCGATGCCGAGCATTCCGTAAACGCCGAACAATGCCGCGTGCCCGTGTGTCGGCGTCGTGCCGAGCCCCTGCATGTAGTAGAGCGCGAGCGGCGGATTGATCAGGAAGCCGAACAGGCCGGCGCCGATGAGATTCCAGACGAGCACGGCTGCGAAGAACATGAAGGGCCAGTAGTAGACCTGTTGCCAGTCGAAGATGCCCTCGTGCTTCGCGCGGCTATAGGCCTCGAAACCGACGACCACGAGGGGGACCACCTCGAGCGCCGAGAACACGCTCCCGAGCGCAATCACGCCGATCGGTGTGCCGCTCCAGTACAGGTGATGGAAGGTGCCGAGCACGCCGCCGCCGAGAAAGATAATGGTCGCCACGAGCACCGACGTGGTCGCGACCGTCACCCGGACGAGCCCCATGCGCACGAGCAGCGCCGACACGATCGCCGTCGCGAACACCTCGAACACGCCCTCGACCCAAAGATGCACGACCCACCAGCGCCAGTATTCGACGATCGAGATGTGCGTGTTCTGCCCGTAGAGCAAGCCCGCGCCGAACAGCAAGCCGATCGACAACGTCGCGATCACGACGAGGAACAGCAGGGAACGGTTCTGCCGCTGGTTGAGCGCAGGCCACAGTCCGCGCAGGACGAGCGCGACCCAGAGCAGCAGCCCGATGAACAGATAGATTTGCCAGAACCGCCCGAGATCCACGAACTCGTAGCCTTGATGCCCGAACCAGAAGTTCTGCGCGAGATCGGCGATCTTGCGGTTGATGGCCAGCCATTCTCCGGCGAACGAGCCGACGACGATGATGACGAGGCTCGCGAGCAGGAACCAAACGCCCGCCGCCTGGAATTTCGGCTCGCGCGCGCCGAGTAGCGGCGCCACGTAGAGGCCGGTGCCGAGCCAGGCCGTGGCGATCCACAGCACGGCGAGCTGCGTGTGCCACGTCCGCGTCACGGAATAGGGGAAGAGCTCCGAGAGCGGCAGGCCGTAGAGACCCTGTCCCTCGACCGCGTAGTGCGCCGTGACGATGCCGAGCAGCACTTGCGCCGCGAACAGGGCGATCACGACCATGAAATACCACGACGTCGCCCGCATCGAAGGCGTCACGGCCGCCGCGCTCATGAAGTCTTGGCGCGCGAACCCCGTCTCGGGCTCGCCGTCGCGGCGCCAGATGTCGAATTCCTTCGCGTAGTACCACACGAGCGCGCCGATGCCGGCGAGCAGCACGAAGATCGAGATGAACGTCCACATGAACACCGCTCCGGTCGGGTTGTTGCCGACGAGAGGCTCATGCGGCCAATTGCTCGTGTACGTGATCGAGTCGCCGGGCCGGTTCGTGGTCGCGGCCCACGCCGTCCAGAAGAAGAAGGCATTCAGAGCCGCCGATTCGTCCGGCGTCAGCTTCGCTTCGACGGGAAACGCGTAGTCCCTGCGCAACGCCTGCGCCGCGGCGGAGCTACCCTGGAACAAGGCCGAGTAATGCGAGGCGACTCCGGCGATCGCGCGCGCGCGCTCGTCGGTCACCGTGACGAGCCCCGACTGCGGATCGTAGGTATTGGCGCGCATCTCCCGCTCGAGCATCGCCCGCAGGCGGGCCTGCTCGGGCGCGTCGAGCTCCGCATAGCCGGTGCCGATATCGGCGCGCGCCATGGCGTCGACGAGCGCGAGCGCTTCGCGGTGCAGCCAGTCGGCCGACCAGTCCGGCGCGACGTAGCTGCCGTGGCCCCAGATCGAGCCCTGCTGCATGCCGCCCATCGATTGCCAGACGTTCTGGCCGCGCTCGATCTGCTCGCGCGTGAATAGCGTGTCGCCGGAGGCGCTGCGCACGGCTCCCGGGATCGGCGGGGCCTTCTGGTAGATCTGGCTGCCGAAGTAGAGCAGCGTGCCGAACATTACCAGCATGCTCGCCGCGAAGATCACCCAGAGACGGCGGACGGAGAACAGCGCGCTGTAGTCGTAGTTGTGATTGGCCATGGCCGGCCCTTCTCTCGTCAGGAGACCATCCAGAACGCGAGCGTCAAGCGCGGAAACTCGTAGAACGAGTTCTGCGGGTGATAGGCGGCGTGATAGTACTCGGATGGAAAGATCAGCAAACGCCCCGGCACCATGTCGACCGTTCCGACGCGTTCCCACGATTGATCGGCCGCGGCCGGCCAATAATCGAGCCCCGTTTCCGCGAGCCGCGAGTCTTCCTTGATCGCGCGAGCGTACGGCTCATCGAGCACGAGCGAGCCCGATTTCTTGAAGCGGAAGAAGGCGGTGCCGCCCGAGCACTCCTCGCGCCGGTTCAAGTAAAGGATGCAAGTGAAGGACCGTTGCACCTTCTCGGTCATGTCGTTGTGGGGAACGGCGGAGTCGGCGCGCTTCTCGTTGATCTGCATGAACCAGTTGACGTCCACGCTCGCGTCCGCGGGCCGCGTGGCGATCTTGTAGACCTCGCGAATGGCGTGCTGCGCGGCCGCGATCATGCTGTTCGGATACCGGATCGGGAAACGCAGGCGGCAATCGTAGTAGTCGACAAAGTTCCTGCCGCCTTTTTCGTGCTTCCAGTTGGCCGCGGGCGCGCTGCCGATCACGTCCCGTGCTTCCTCCGGATGCTTGAGGAAATCGTCGATCACGACGGTCGGGATCGCGTTCTGTATCGGGTTCAAGCTGAGCTTGAAATCCGGGCGAACCTCGAAAAGCTCATTGAGCAGGAATGGCTTCGCGTCGACGTAGCTCGCTCGAGGAGCGCCCGCGCTCGCCTGCGAAGCCACGCGCTGCGGTTCGATCGCGGGTGCCGGCGCCGCGTCGCGGCCGGCCGTCGGCGCCGAGGCCTTCGGTGCCACGACCTGCGGCGCGACCTCGCGCAGGTTCATCGCAATCGAGATCCTGACTTGGTCGCTCTTGTTGCACTGGACGTAATGCGGGAGCCACGACTCGAACATGACCAAGCGGCCCGGCTGCGGCTCCACCGCGATTTCGCGGCGCGTCAGCGGATGGTTTCCGACGGTCTTCGTGAACTCCCGGTAGCTTCGCCGCGCGCCGATAGGGTCGGGCATCACGATGCAGCCGCAGTCCTTGGGCGCTTCGACGTAGTAGCTGCAAGAGAACAGGCTCCCGTCGTGCGAGTGCTGAGCCTCTTGCGCGCCCGGCTTGAAGATGTTGATCCAGGACCGTTCGACCTCGAGCCGCCGCGGCGGGAGGCGCAGCGTTTCGAGAAACGTCGTGGCGGCGGCAATGACGAATTGCTCGAGCTCGCGAAGGTCCGCGTCGACCAGAACCTGCGCGTGGGGCTTGTAGTAAGAGGTCGCCACGGACTCCTCGGGCGAGGGCTGGACGTCGCGTTTCGCGCGCTCGGATTCGAGGTATGCGGACACCTTGGCGTGGATGATGTCGCGCACCGCGGGGGCGATGTCCTCCACGAGCAGCGGCACGGAGAAAAAGGGCTCTATGGACACGGTGGAGCCGCTATTCGCCGCCTAGGCTGAAGTGGATGGCGCGGACATCCTAGCGTTTCCGGGCGCGGAATTCAGCCCAAGCACCCGTTTGTGTCCGCGTGTCGGACTCCTATACTTCGAACCACAATTCGAGGATGAGCTGATGTTGACAGAGGCACAGGTTCGCACTGCGGTTGCGAACGGGATCAAATTCCTCAACCGCACGCGGGAACCGTACGGGTTGTGGTTCATGGGCATGATGCACCGCCTGTTCGCAATCCCGGAGTTTGCCGATGCCCTCAAACGCTACGACGAGGTGACGGCCGAACGGCCGAAGGAGGCGCCCGTGCTGCGCGTGCTTCGCCGCCTCAACGACGCCAACACTGAACTTCAGCCGGATGACTGGGACCATGTGATCATCCACACGGACCGCGTCCTCGCCACCGCGCTCTACTGCGATCGGCTGGGTTTCCCGCCCTCCTACGCCGAGGTGCTCGAGCGAGGAGTCAAAGAGGGCGGGTATCACGCGACGCACGTGCTGCTGGCATGGGTCTGGTTGCAGGGCAACCGCTGCACGTTGGCCGTGCGAGACGGGTTCGTCGAGGACCTGTACCGCGCCAACGCGGCGATCCTCGAGGACCGCCCGACCATCGTGAACGACCTCAAGCTCGAAGCCGCCGCCTTTCTGTGCATGGCGCGCCAGGGCAAGAGGGTGGACCCCAACTTCATCCGGCACGTCGTGTCGATCCAGCGAGCCGACGGCGGCTGGGGGAAGCTGGACACTCCGAACCCGGACAACCCCGACGAGTCATCGTGGCACTCGACGACTCTGGCCTTGTTGCTGCTGCTGCACGTCGAATTCCCCAGCGCGCGGAACACCGCCGCGCCGTAGCCGCCGTAGCGGTCGCCAGTCGAGCGCGCAAAAAAAAGCGGCGGGCCGAAGCCCGCCGCCAAGTTTCAGAATTCCCGTAGGCCGGGGATTCGTCGATCAGAACTCCATGTTCATGCTGAGGAAGAACCGGCGGCCGAGCGGATCGTACGTCGAGCCGTCGCCGGTCCGTGAGCAAGCTGTCGGGAACGGCGTAGCCGTCGGATTGGCGCCCTGGCACGGCGGCTCCTCGTCGAGCAGGTTCTCGATGCCCGCGCTCACCGTGTACTTGTCGAACCGATAGAACCCGGTCAGGGCGAAGAGCCCGTAGCCCGGCAGGGTGCTGTTGATGCAAGCATTAGCGAGAGGGTTCGTACGGCAAGCTTCGTTCTTCAGCTCCGGCCAGTACTGGTGCCGCATCGACACCTGCCAGTTCCCTTGGCTTTGATAGCCGATCGTGGTGAACAGCCGGTAGTCGTAGTTCTGGCACTGGAGCTGGAGCGCGCAGCTGTTGTAGCCGGCCCGGTCGACCGCCAATACCGACGGATTATCCTGCGTGATCTCCTCGATGGGCGCGTTCGCCGACACGTTGAGGTTGATCCCGCCGCCGTTGTCGAGCTGCCTGTTCCAGGTGAGCGCGAGGTCGATGCCCGAGAAGTCCGCCAGGCCCGTGTTCGTGAACGATCGCTCCACGGTAGCACCGCCGCCCGTGCCCGGATTCCTCTTGATCCGCACGCAGGAGGCGTTGTTGAGGTCGCCGCTCGGGTTGAAGGCGAGGTCCATGCACTGCTGGTAGGTGGTATCCCCGCTTTCCAGCGCGATCATGTTCTCGATCTCGATCCGGTACCAGTCGACCGTCAGCTGGAAGTCCTCGAGGATGTCCATGGCGACACCGATCGTCCACGTGTCGGCCTGCTCCTCGCGCAGGTTCGGGTTGCCGAAGCTGATCGGGACGCCGACACCGGAGGCTATGTCGGGCTGCTCCGTGATCGGGCGGTTGTCGTAGTACAGGAATGCGCCGTCAGTGCCCATCAAGGACCGGCACATGTCCTCGGTATGCTGACTCTGCGTGGTCGGCGTGGTGAGCTTGCCGGTCACGGGCGTTGCGCTGAAAGTCCCTGGATTGCCGAGGTTCTCCGAGCACCAGTCGCGCGTTGCACCGCCGGCGGCAAACACCTGTGTGCGCCGCAGGTAGAGCTCGCCCAAGTTCGGCGCGCGGAATGCGCGGTTGAAGCCGCCCCGGATTCGGTAGCGCGGCGAGACCGCCCAGTCCATCAACGCCTTGTAGGTCTCGAGATTGGGCATTTGCTCCATGCTCCAGTCCGAAACGCGGGCACCGAGCTCGACGTTGAAATGCTCGACGCCAGCCGGGCCGTCCGAGATGATCGGGATCAGGAGCTCGCCGTAGACCTCGGCGACGTCGAACTCGCCGCGGCTGAACTCGTTCGGGAACAAGCCCGCGACCGGATCGGCGATGTTCTGCGTGTCGCTCAAGTTGTCCGGTATGTAACTGAAGCTGTTCTCGCGGTAGGTCGTGCCGAGCGCGTACTGGAGCGGGCCCGACCGCATCTCGGCGAGGTCGCCGACGAGGTTGGCCTCGAACACCGTCTGCACCATTTCCTGAAGGTTCTTCAGGGACGGCGCGAGCATCTGCGTACAGTCCTCCGACACGCGGAAATTCTGGACGACCGGAAGGCCCGAGGTGCAGGTCGGGACGACCTCCGCGAAGCCGGCGGTCTCGTTCGGATTCTGGTCGTACTGGGAGCCACGCCCATAGTTCGGGTTTGCCAGGATGTCGCGGTACGTCGTGAGCCGCGTCGAGCCGAGCTGCTGCGTCACGTTGTCGGAGCGCCCCGTATAGAGCGAGACGTCCCAGGAGTGGTCGCCGCTCGGCAGCTCGCCCTCGAGGCCGAGCGTGAAGCTCATCGTCGTCGTCGTTTGAACCGCCGAGCGCGCGGCGCCGAGCGTGTCCCTCAGCCAGTCCGGCTCGCGGCTCAGCCACATCTCTGCGTTGGGAACCGGCCGGCTGATCATCAGCGCGTACATCTCGGGGGTCACGGGCCAGGCCTCCGAGTTCGTGCAGCCGGGCAGACCGTCGGACCCGGGCAGTGCGCCCGCCGCCGCATCGCAGTTCACGCCGTAGCGGCCGGCGAGCGTGTAGTCGGGGTGCGTCGTGTCGCCGGCGTCCGCGATGCCGTTACCGTTGTTGTCGACCAGCGAGTCCGCGATTTCGAAGTTCGGATCCGAGGTGTTGCCCCGGTACAGAGTCCCGGGGCCACCGAATGGGACGCCCGCGCCCCACTGGTTGATGTTGGCCGACGAGAGGCCGAGGCTCGATTCCGTCTGGCTGCGCGTGACCATGGCCTGGCCCGTCACCCGGACGTTGTCGGAGACGTCGAAATGGCCGTTCGCAAACCCCGAGAGCTGCTCGCGCGGCGACGACACCCATTGATACGGGACGTTCTCCTTGATGCGGCCGTCCGGCTGCATCACGAACACCGGTAGGCCCTGGAACGAGCCGTCGAGGTCGCCGCTCTGCGGGTTCGTCGGATGGTTGTAGACGGGACCGGTGAACTGGTAGGCGCCGGGAGCGAGGGCCGTGGCGTCGGCCAGACCCGTGAAGACGGTGCCGTCCCGGTTGAGCCGGAATCGTCCGCCGGCCGTAAAGTCTCTCGGGATCCGGCATTGATTGGCCAAATCAGTCACAGCCGGATTGGGGAACGGGCACGCCGAGGTTGCGGGCGGGAAAATCGCGTCGACGGCAGCCTGACTCGGGCTGTTGCTGACCACCGTCGGGTTGGCTGCCCCTATGGGGTTGGCCGGATTGAAGAGGGGGTTCGCGACCTGCTGGTTGCCAATGACCCGCGGATTGAACGGCCCGACCGCGACGGCGGGGTTGAAGTTCGGATTGATCTTGCTGCCCGACGGATCCCACGTGTCATGGAACCACGTCGCGCTGCCGAAGGCGAAGCCGCCGCCCGCGACGTTCGGATTCTTCCAATCCTCGATGCGCCAGTCGCGTTCCCAGGAATATTGCTTCGTCCGGGTGTCGCGCGAGATGCCCATCATGACGTTGCCGCGGTCGTCGGCAACGTTGGCGCCGAAGAGCGCCGAGATGGTCGTCGTCTGATCGCCGCCGTGCTCGGTATCGCCGAAGCGAACGTCGACCGAAGCGCCTTCGAAGTTGTCCTTCAGGATGAAATTGACGACGCCGCCGACGGCGTCCGCGCCGTACACGGCCGAGGCGCCGCCCGAGATCACCTCGACGCGCTGGACGGCAGCCGAGGGAATCGAATTGGTATCGACGACCATCGTCGGGTTGACCGGCATCGCGCGCCGGCCGTTGATGAGCACGAGGTTCCGGTTCGCGCCGAGGCCGCGCAGGCTGACGGTCGATGCGCCGACCGTGTTGGTGGCTGTCTGTTGCACGTCGCCCGTCGTGAACTGTGTGACGGCGGGCACGAATTGCGGTAGCCGGTTCAGGATGCTCTCGACGCCGACAGCGCTCGTCTGATCGAACAACTGTTCGTCGACGGTCTGGATCGGGCTGTTCGCCGTGAAGTCCTGCCGCTGAATGCGGGATCCCGTGACGACGACCTCTTCGAGTGCTTGTCCGTCGCCTTGGTCTTGGGCGAGGACAGTGGTGACCGGCACGACGGCCAGAGCCGACGCCAAGATCGCTTGGCCGGTACGCGAGCCTCTGACGAGCTCGGAGATGGCTAGAGAAAGGTCGCGGACACGCGGACGCAAGCCCGCATCAGTGATGACTTTCATGGATTCCCCCCAAAAAAAATGAAACGCGAAAAACCTACGAAACCGAGCTTTCGAGATGTTGTTTTTGTGCTCGAAAGAATGTCACCCCCAAGGCTAGCACCCTGCGCACCCTGTCGGCAACAGCCCTGACTCTCGGCCGAATGCACCTTCCATTGGGTGGCGGCAGCTCGTGCTCCCGCCGAGAGGCCTGCACCAAGATGTCGCACAAATCCAACAACGTTCACCGTGTGCCGGCGGCGGCCTCTTGCGGCGCCTATCGCCGGAAATCCGGAGGCTCATCGGAAGGCGCTGCCCTGCATCATTCGTACGATTTCCGCTGCGCGTTGCGCCTCGGCTCGCTCCCATTGTTTCCAATGCTCGGCGCTCATGCAGCGCCTCTCATGAACGTTGGAATTGAACTTCAGAATTTCGCGGCAAATCGGCGGCGCGGGTGTGTTCGCGATGAGCTCGTTCGCATCGATGACCGTGTTAGGAACGACGGTTGCGGCGCTTGAACTTGCGGAGCTTGCGCGCAGCGGCGAGCGCCGGTGCGGCGATCACTGCTTCGTCGGTGACCTCGGGGCTGCTCGCGCATCCGGCGGCGAGCAACATCGCTAGAGCAACATAGGCCTTGGTCGGGCGCATGGCGAGTTCCTCTCCGGGCGAGCTTTCAACTTACTCCCGGCCCTTGCGCGCGTCCACCGAGTGCGCGAGGCGCGAGCGGGCTGCTCGGAGCTTAAGTGCCCGCCCGCGCCCCGTTTAGTTCAAAAGCGCGGCCCGTCCTCGTAATCGAGGCCGAGCGGTGCGGCCTGCTCGCGCACGGCGTCGTAGATCTGCTGGTCGAGCGACGTCGTCGGCGCCGCCGGCGGCGTCGACCTGCGTCTTTATATACGCATCGCGCTCGCGCGGCGAGCGCCGCGATCTGCCGTTGTAGCTCCTCGCGCTTCTGCGCCGTCTGCGCGAGCAGCTGCGCGCTGCTCCTCGACGGGCAACGCCGCGACCGTCGCCGGCAGCTCTGCGGGCGGAACGGCGGCGATGTCGACGCGGCCGCTCGCGACGTCGTCGACGAGCTCGCTCTCGCCCAGCAAGTTGCCGCGCCGGCCGCGCTGACGTTGAATGCGCCGCGCCGCGCGCGCGCCGCGACCGACGCTTCCTCGTTGAGCCGCTCCGTCGCCGTCGACCTTCGCCGCCATCGCAGCTTGCTGCTCCGGCGAGCCGTAGTAGAGGCGCGTGCCGTCGAGCTCGGCCGCGAGCGTCGCGATCTGCGCGTCGAACGGCGTCTCGATCGCGACGGCGCTGCCGGCCTGCTCGACCGTGAAGTAGCGGCCGCGGCCGAGCGCGGCGATGTGCTGCCACGGCGCGACGGTGTCGCTCGATGCTGCCGCACTGAATCGTGTTGACGACGATGCCCTTGGCGGCCGCGGCCGCGACGACTTGCGGATACTTCACGTCGTCCTGGTAGTCCATGTGCGGCGGCGCGTCGCCGACCAAGAACACGACCTTGTACGTGCTCTGGTCCTGGCTCCACGACATGCGATGCAATCGCGGCCTCGAGCGCCTCGTTGACGGCCTCGGGCCCGTCGCCGCCGCCGTCGGCTGCGAAATCCATGAGCTTCGCGTACATCGAGTCGAGGTCGCGGTTCAGGTCGATGACCTGCGTGACGTACGCGTCGCCGCGATCGCGATACGCGACGAGACCCATCGAGATCTCGGGCGCTTGCTGCGCTTGCGCGAGCGTGCTCGCGATCGACCAGATCTTTTCCTTCGCGGCGTGGATCAGCCCGCTCATGCTGCCCGTCGTGTCGAGCACGAACACGACCTCGACGCGTTTCGCGGCGATCGCGGTGCGATGACGTCGTGCGGCGTCGGCGTGCTCGCCGCGTTGCCGCGGATCGTCGGGATAGAGCAGCACGGCGCCGACGGTCGCGAGCACGATGCCGGTGACGAGAATGTTGGTCTTCATGTTCGAGCTCCGTTCAAGTTGGGGTGAGAATCAGCGAGTCGATGAGGACAAACGCCGCACGGCGGCCTCGGCGGCGCGGTGCGCGCGCGCGAACGCGTCGTCGGCCGCGTCGGGCGCGGCTTGCCGCGTCTGCGTCAGCGTCGCGGGAATCAGCACGTGGAACGCCTGCACGAGGAAAAAGCACCAGAGCGCGAGCCACGCGCTGCCCGAGCGCTGCGCGGCCCAGACCGCGAACGCGGCGCCGAGCAGCGCTGACGCCGAGATCCGCGAGCGCCGGCAGCAGGCCCGAGTAGTGATAGAGAGAGCGCACGAGCCACACGAGACCGACGTGCACGCAGCACGTAGCCCGACGAGCGGCAAGCCCGACGAGCCACGCTGCGCTTGCGATCGCGATCCAGCAGACGATCGTCGTGATGCGGCCGACGCGCTCGCCGCTGCGGCCGATCGACGTACAGCACGTAAGCGAAGCCCGAGCAGTGCGATCACGGCGCGCAGCGCCGTCGCGACGCCGAGCCACGGCGTCAACGCCGCGAGCAGCGCGGCGCCGCACGCGCTCAGCACGAACGCTGCGCCGAGCCCCGCGCCGAGCGACGGCATTCGGTTCGCGGCGCTCATGACGGCTGCCTCTTCTGCCGCTCGCGCAACAGCGCGACCTCGACCTCGGCCTCGCCGACGGCGAAATCGCCGTTGCGGCCAAGTCGTCGCCGGCCGCCGTCGCGGTCAGCAGCTCGGCTTTTTGTCGCATCACGTCGAGCTGCTCGCGCTGCTCGTCGACGGCGGCGGCGCAGCGGCGAGCTCCTTCGTCGAGCGCCGCACGGCGCTCGCGCGACGTGCCGCTCGAGGCGCTCGGTCTCGAGCCGGCGCTTGATGACCTTGCGCGCGAGCTCCTCGTTGCCGCTCGCGAAGCAGACGTCGAGCTGCTCGCCGAGCTCCGTCGAGCACTGCTTCGGCTTTGCGCTGCCGCTCGCCGAGCGCGCCGTGCTCGTGCTCGAGCGCGCGTACCCGCTGCTCGCCGCGCGCGAGCTCTTCTTCCATCTCGCGGACCGCGTGCTTCAGCAGCACGTCGGGCTCTTCGATGCGGTCGAGCACGGCATGCACGTCCGCCGTGAACAGCCGCGACATTCGATTGATGAGCGCCATGGGATCTGCCTCCTCGCAACTGAGTGAACGATGCGGAGGCCACTCTAAGAACGCCGGGCGCAGCGCTCTATCGCAAGAATGCAAAAAGAAGAGGCTGCTGTTTACACGCGGGTTACAAGGCCAGGGGCGGCCGCTCGGCCGCCTTTTTCTGCGGACTGATCCGCGCTTTTACAAACGATTTACACGGTGCGCGGCCGCGAGCTGCTAGCCTTGGCAGCACGCATGGACACCGCGAAGCCACGCATTCTCGTCGTCGAGGACGAGGCCGCCATTCGCGACGGCCTCGCCGACGTGCTCGTCTATCACGGCTACAGCGTCGATGCGGTCGGCGACGGCCGCGACGGCTTGCAGAAGGCGCTGAGCGGCCAGTACGACCTGCTGCTGCTCGACGTCATGCTGCCGGGGCGCGACGGCTTCTCGATCTGCGACGAGGTGCGCAAGGTCGATCGCGACTCAGCCGATCATCATGCTGACGGCCAAGACGAGCGACGAGGACATCGTCAACGGCTTGTCCCTCGGCGCCGACGACTACATCGCGAAGCCATTCTCGATCGCGCAGCTCGTGCTGCGCGTCAAGGCCGTGCTGCGCCGCTCGCGCACGGCGCGGCGCGGCGTCCGCGCAGATCAAGCTCGCCGGCGACGTCGAGATCGACACGCGCAATCTGTCCGGCCGCCGCGGCGCCGAGCCGCTGACGTTCACGCGCCGCGAGATGGAGATCCTCGAGTACCTGCAGCGCAACACGCGAGCGGCCCGTGTCGCGCGACGAGCTGCTGACGCAAGCGTGTGGGGCTACGACCGGTCGGCCGAGATCGAGACGCGCACTGTCGACATCCACATCGCGAAGCTGCGGCGCAAGATCGAGCTCGACGCGAAGGAGCCGCGCAACTTGCTCACCGTGCGCGGCGCCGGCTATCGGCTCGTGGTGAGCTCGTGAAGCGCAGCATGCTTGCGGCGCATCGACGAGCGCGGACTGAAGCTCGTGCTCGCGGTGTTCTTTCTCGCGCTCGCGGTGCCGGCGGCGTTCTGATCGCGCAGGCCTACAGCCAGCTCAAGTGGCAGGCGTTCCGCAGCACGCAGGTCGCGGCCGAGGAGCTCGCGGCGCGAATCGACGCGACGCTGCGGGTGGCGATCGCGGCCGAGGACGCGCGCTCGTTCGGCGACTACTCGTTCCTCGTCGTCGAGGGCGACGCGGCCGCCAACTTCGTGCAGCGCTCGCCGCTCTCGGCGTTTCCCGTCGACGAGCGCCGTGCCCGGCGTGCTCGGCTATTTTCAGGTCGATGCCGCCGGGCAGGCTCACGACGCCGCTGCTGCCGGAGGCCGGTGTGACGGCGGCGAGCTACGGCATCAGCGCCGGCCGAGGAGGCCGCGCGTGCGCAGCGCGTCGAGGAGCTGCGCGAGCT
The DNA here is from genome assembly GCA_963714705.1 of uncultured Gammaproteobacteria bacterium. Taxonomy (GTDB): domain Bacteria; phylum Pseudomonadota; class Gammaproteobacteria; order Steroidobacterales; family Rariloculaceae; genus FEN-1219. The sequence continues at coordinate 159,852 of CAVQPJ010000005.1, read as the reverse complement.
GCTCGCGCGCAATCAGCTCGTGCGGGCTCCGCGCGACGAGGCGCCCGCTGCACTTGCGCCCGCCGCTCCTGCACCCGAGCGAGAGAGCGCGCCGCTCGAGCGCGAGCGCCGGCAGCTCTCGCTCGACGTCGGCCAAGCCCGCAGCGCAGCGCCACCGTCCGCGCAAGCCGGATTCGACCGCCTTGCGGCAGCCGAGGCACCCGCGCAGACGGGCGCGCTGCGCCGCGCGCGGCCGATGAGCAGGCGCCGGGGCCGCCGAGGCGCGGCGCGAGCCGCGCGGCCGCGGCGAATGCGGCAACAGCCGCGTGCCGCAGCTCCTCGAGCAGCGCGCAAACGCCTTCGCCGATGAGCGACAGAAGCGCGTCGAGGAGACGTTCGTCGCCGAAGCCGGCCGTCGCGCAGAACGCTGCGGCACGAAGCCGACGACGCGCCGCGGCCAAGGTCGAGGTCACCGTGCGCACGTTCGCGAGCGAGATCGATCCGTTCGAGCTCGGCGTGCTCGACACCGGGCACCTCGTGCTGTTCCGCAACGTGTGGCGCGACGGCCAGCGCTACGTGCAGGGAGCGCTCGTCGACCGCGACGGCGTTCGTCGCGACGGCCGTCGCGGTGCCCTATCGCGCGAGCAGCGTCGGCGGCGTCAGCGCACCTCACGCGTGGCGTTCCAGGGCCGAGTTCTCGATCGGCTCGCCGCCGACGCGAGCGTCTATCGTACGGCTCGTCGGCCGCGCGAGCTCGCGGGCACGGTGCTGCATCGCGCGCGGTTGTCGCCGCCGTTCGGCGACGTCGAGCTCACGTTCGTCGTCGACGCGCTGCCGCGCGCGCCCGGCGCGGCGCTGCTCGCCTGGGTCGCCGTGACGCTCGCGGTCGTGCTGCTCGGCGGCTTCTTATTGATGTATCGCTTCGCGGTCGGGCAGATGCGGCTCGCGCGCCAGCAGCAGGACTTCGTCTCGGCCGTGAGCCACGAGCTCAAGACGCCGCTGACGTCGATCCGCATGTACGGCGAGATGCTGAAGGCGGGTTGGGCCGACGACGCGAAGCGGCAGACGTACTACGACTACATCCACAGCGAGAGCGAGCGCCTGTCGCGCTTGATCGACAACGTGCTGCAGCTCGCGCGCCTGACGCGCAACACGCAGCGCTTCGACCTGAAGAGCGTCGACGGTCGCCGAGCTCGCTCGATCATCGTGCGCTCGAAGGTCGCCACGCAGGTCGAGCGCGCCGGCTTCGCGCTCGACGTGCGCAACGAGACGCCCGACGGACACGACCGTCGTCGTCGACGCCGATTGCGTTCGCGCAGATCTTCATCAACCTCGTCGACAACGCGCTGAAGTTCTCGGCGGGCGCTGCCGTGAAGACGGTCGAGCATCGCGGCGCGGCGCGGCAGCGACGGCGGCGTGCTGTTCACGGTGCGCGACTACGGTCCCGGCGTGCCGAAGAGCTCAGATGAAGAAGATCTTCGAGCTGTTCTATCGCGCCGAGAACGAGCTCACGCGCGAAACGGTGGGCACGGGGATCGGCCTCGCGCTCGTCCGGCAGCTCGCCGCGGCGATGGGTGCGCGCGTCGACGTGCGCAACTGCGAGCCCGGCGCCGAGTTCCGCGTGCATTTTCCCGCAGGGGTCCGCGCCGCATTAACCGTTAGCGCTGGGGCCTAAGCCTCTGATTCTAGTGCCGGGGCGCTCGCGTCACCACGGTCCGCCCAGCGGCCTAATGCGCGCATTTCTCGCGCGCGTCGATGCGTTTCGCGTGCGCCGGTCCGACTTAACGGTGAATTTAACGGGGCGAGTCTCGATGCGCGGGTGAGAAGATCGCGCGCGCCATGAAGCTCCGAATCAAACGTTCGCTGTTTCTCGTCCACCGCTGGTTCGGTGTCGCGATGTGCATGCTGTTCGCGATGTGGTTCGCGACCGGCATCATCATGATGTACGTCGAGTATCCGGAGCTCACCGAAGAGGAGCGGCTCGCGACGCTGGCGCCGCTCGATCTCGCCCGCGTCACGTTCTCCGTCGACGAGGCCATCGCCGCGAGCAAGCTCGACGGCCGCATCGCGACGATCGCGCTGTCGGCGATCGGCGCGCGGCCCGCGTATCGGCTTCGCGACGATGCCGGCGCCGTGGCCGTCGTGTTACGCCGACGACGGCAGCCGCTTCGCGGGCCACGTGCCGGCCTCGGCGGTTGCTGCGGCGCAGCACTCGGGCTTCGCGGCGGACGGCGCGCTCGCGACCTTCGAGCGGCACGGTCGACGTCGATCAATGGACGGTGTCGTGCCGTGCTCGACGAGCACCGGCCGCTGCATCGCGTGGCCATCGGCGACGAGCGAGGCACCGTCGTCTACGTGTCCGACACGACGGGCCAGATCGTGCGCGACACGCATCGAACCGAGCGTGCCTGGAACTGGCTCGGCTCCACGTTTCATTGGATCTACCCGTATCAGCTGCGCCGGCACGTCGAGCCTCTGGACGAATCTGCTGATCTCCCTGTCGGTCGCCAGCATCGTCTCGGTCGTGACCGGCGCCGTCATCGGCGTGCTGCGGCTGCGGCTGCGCCGGCCGTACCGCGGCCGCGACGTCTCGCCGTATGCCGGCGCGGCGAAATGGCATCACGTGCTCGGTCTCGTCGCTCTCGTCTTCCTGTCGCACGTTCACCTTCAGCGGCTTGATGTCGATGACGCCGTGGGGGCTGTTCGACTTCGGCGAGCTCGGAGGCCGAGCAGGTGCGCCGCTACACGCAGGGCGGCGAACGGTGACGCCTCCGCGTGGACGGCGCATCGATCTGAACGCCTTGGCGCGCGGCGGGGTCAAGGAAGTGGAGTGGCGGCGCGTCGGCGGTCTCGCGCACGCCGTCGTCAGCCGGCAGCCGGCAGATCGCGAGGTTCTCGTCGCGGACGTGCCCGGCCCGGAGGCGCTTCGCAAGGTTCGCGCTCGCATCGAAGCGGCCGCTCCCGCGCTCGTGCCCGGAGCGGCGATCGTCGGCGCTGCGCTCGTCACGGAGTACGACGACTACTACTACTCGCGCCACAACCGCTATCGTCCGTTGCCCGCATACCGCGTCGACGTTCGACGACGCCGAAGCGACCTGGTTCTACGTCGACTGGAGCGACGGGCGCCGTGGTCTTGCGTTACACGACGGCTGCGCGCGTGCAGCGCTGGCTCTACAACGGGCTGCACAGCCTCGACTTCTCGCTCCTGACGCGCCGCGGCTTGGCTGTGGGACGCCACGTCATCCTGCTCTGCGTCGTCGGTTTCGTGTTCGCGGCGACGGCCGTCGTCGTCGGTTGGCGGCGCGTAGCGCGCGCGCGACACTTTTTGTGGCGCCGCCGCATTAACGACCCGCGCCTTAACCGTTAATAACGTTGAACGCGGCCGCCGTCCGGTAGATCTTCACGCGCGCTCGCGGAAAGCCTCGCGTTGCGTCGCAGCAACGCCTCGCGCCGCGGCAACTTCGTTTTCATTTTGGAGACCACACGTGCAGCAGAGAAAGACGACTTTGGCGATCGCCGTTTTGGCGGCGTGCGGCGGCTACACCTCGACCGGCGTCGCGCAGGTGACGGGGCCGAACGCGAGCGACGTCGACGAGCTGATCGTGTTCGGCACGCAGGGCGCGCGCGACAGCACGACGGGCAGCCGGCTCGGACCTCACGGTGCTCGAGACGCCGGCGACCGTCGACATCATCGACGGCGACGCGATCCGCGCGCGCATGGACACCAGCGTGCTCGAGGCCGCGACGCGCAGCGCGGGCTTCACGAACGAGTCGAACCCCGGCAACGGCAGCTCGAGCATCTGGGCGCGCGGCTTCAGCGGGCAGGGCGCGGTGACGAAGCTCTACGACGGCACCCACTACTACAACGCCGCGAGCACGGTCACGTTTCCGTTCGACACCTGGAGTGTCGAGCGTGTCGAGATTCTCGAAAGGGCCGTCGTCGGTGCTCTACGGCGAAGGCGGCATCGGCGGCGCGATCAACGTGATCCCGCGCAGGCCGCAGCGCGAGCAGAGCGGCGAAGTGCGCGTAGTCGCCGGTGAGGACAGCACGCAGTTCATCGGCGTCGACTACACGAACGCGCTCGGCGACTCGGCCGCGTTTCGCATCGACTACAGCAACAGCAAGTCCGACAACTGGGTCGAGCCGAACGGCGACAGCGAAGCCGAGATGCTGGCGTTCGCGCGTGCAATGGGACGTCACCGACGACTTGGTGCTGTCCGCGCGGGTCGATAGTGGCGACCAGGACGCGATGCGGTATTTCGGCATCCCGAACGAAAACGGCGACTTCGTCCGCGATTTCGTCGGCATGAACTTCAACGTCTCGGACTCGGTAGTCAGCTACGAGGACGATTCGATTCGCTTGAAAGCGGAATGGCAGGCGTCCGAGAACTTCGGCTTGCAGGCCGAGCTGTATCAGCTGACGTCCGACCGGATGTGGAAGAACGCGGAGGCGTACTTCTTGACCGCTCCGGATGAGCTCGAGCGCTGGGACCCTCTGATGATCGGTCACGACATGGAGCACACCGGACTGCGCACGAACCTCTCGTTCTCGTCGTCCGGCGACGGCGTGCGCGCGTCGGTGGGCTTCGAGATGAACGACGTCATCGTTCGACCGTCCCACGAACTTCTTCACTCCGGCGAATCCGACCGGCATCACCTTCGACGAGTTCGACGTCGTCGACCCGACCAACTTCGTGCCCGGCGTTCTCGCGGACATCACGACGGCGCCGTTCTTGCCGGACAATTCGTCGGACTTGGGTCAGTGGGCGGTATTCGGCGAAGCGCAGTTCAATTTGAGCGACCGCTTGTCCATCGTGGGCGCGCTGCGCATGGACGACTACGACACGCAGATCGTGCGGCTCGGCCGGGCCGGCGTCGATCAGCAAGTGGACGACGTTACGGGCCGCATCGGCCTCGTCTTCGATCTATCCGACGACACGGCGCTGTATGGTCAATACGGCACCGGCTCGCAGCATCCGAGCGGCTCGGTCGTGACCGGGCTCCGTCCTCAATCAAGAGGCGGAAATGATCCAGAGCGAGCAGCTCGAGATCGGCCTCAAGCACCAGGTCGACGGCACGGGGTTCGCGTGGAACGTCGCGTTGTTCGACATTACGAAGAACAACCTGATCTACGACGACCCGACCTCCGGCGATCCCGCCGACGTCATCGAGGTCGACGAGCAGACGTCGCAAGGCATCGAGGTCGGCTTCACGTACACGGCTTCGGAGAGCTTCCAGCTCTACGGCAATGCGGCGACGCTGGATTCGGAGGTCCCAGGCGAGGGACGGCCGCCGTTCTACATCCCGGAGCAGACGGCCAACCTCGGCTTCGTCTGGGGCATCGGCGACGCCGTTCGCATCATCACCGACGCCCGCTACGTCGGCGAGCGGTTCGGCGGCATTCCGATCCCGTCGTACACGGTCGTGGACGCATCCGTGCGCTTCAACCTCGGCGACAGCTTCGGGCTCACGTTGAAGGCCGACAACATCTTCGACGAGCTGTACGTGACGTCGAACTACTACGAAGAAACGTGGCTGGTCGGCAAGCCGCGCACGGCGAGCGTCTCGTTCGACTTCAGCTTCTAGGCAACCATCCGTGCAGCGGTCCGCGCGTCGACGCGGACCGCTGCTTTTGTCACGGCCCCCGGCCTCCGGAGTAGACTGAGCGCGAGCCAGTCTGCTCGGGGGTGCCGCATGAATTCCGTCGTCGACGATCTCGTCGTCTCGCTTCGATCGAGGCACGCTGTCGCGCCGGCACTTGCTTCAAGGGCTGACGGCGTTGGCCGCGGCCGGCGGGGCGCTCGCCCGCGTCCGCGCAAGCCGCGCCGTTCACCTCGACGCGCATCGATCACATCAGCATTCAAGTGACGGACATGGCGCGGTCGATCGAGTTCTACGAGAAGATCTTCGGCCTCAAGGTCCTGAACGAGGACAAGGAGAACGAGATCGTGCGCATGGGCGTCACGCGCATCATCGTGTCGCTGCACCGCAAGCCGCCCGTCGGCATCGTCGACCATTTCGCGATCGCGATCGACGACTTCAACCGCGAGGCCGTGACGGCCGAGCTCGCCAAGCACGGCCTGACGGCCGAGCAGAATCTCGACTACGGTTTCTTCGTGCGCGATCCCGAAGGCATCCCGGTGCAGATCGTCGGCACTTGACGCAGCCGGGCAAGAAAATCTCCGTGCCGAATGCGTTAGCGGCTTGCCGCTGACGCGCGCCGGCGGCTACGCTGCATACGGCGGGGGGTTCGATGTCGAGAAGCATGCGGTTCCTGTTGAACGCGGCGCTGTGCCTTCTGGTCGGCGGGTACGCGGTCTATTGGTTCGCGACGGGACGCGCGGAATTCGCGTCCGACGTACAGATCGGTCTCTTCGTCGCGCAGGCCGTCGTCGGTCTCGGCGGAGCGATCTGGTTCTTCATGCGCTCGCGCAGCGTTTCGCGCTAGGGGCACCGGCGTGCCGCTGATCGCCGCAAAGCTCGAAGCGCTGGGCCTGGTGTTGCCGAAAGCCGTTCGGCTGCCGCCGGGCATCGTGCTGCCGTTTCGTCTCGTGCGCGTGCTGGGGAGCCATGCGTACGTGTCGGGCCACGGTCCGCTGAACCCCGACGGCACGCTGGCGCCGCCGCTCGGCAAGGTGGGGCGCGACCTGTCCGTCGAGCAGGGCTATCGCGCGGCGCGTCTCACGGCGCTCGCGATGCTCGGCAGCATCGAGCGCGAGCTCGGCGATCTCGACCGCGTGCGCGCCTGGACGCGCGTCTTCGGCATGGTCAACTCGGCCACGGGCTTCAATCAGCAGCCGCGCGTCATGAACGGCTTCTCCGATCTGATCCTCGAGCTGTTCGGTCCCGATCGCGGCGCGCATTCGCGCAGCGCCGTCGGCATGGCGGAGCTGCCGTTCGACTCTGCCCGTCGAGATCGAGGCCGAGATCGAGATCGACCCCTGAATTCGGGACGGTCCAAGATTTGTCACCGTGGTCCGCGGCCCGCGGGCTGCGGGCTATCATCGCTGCTGACGGCGTCCGTCAAGTCGGGGGAATGGCATGCGCTTCAGATCGCTCACGACTCTATTCAGTCGGCGTGCGTTGCTGCTGGTTGCGGGTCTCGCCGTCGGCACGGCGGCGCTCGTCGACGCGCGGCTGGCGGCGGCGCAGGAGCCGCTCAAGATCGGCATCATCGGCACGGGCAGGATCGGCGGCGCGCTCGCGCGGCATTGGGTCAACGCCGGCCATGAAGTCTTCGTGTCGTCGCGCCATCCCGAGGAGCTCGAGCCGTTGGTCGAAGGAGCTCGGGCCCCGCGCGCATGTCGGCACGCCGCGCGAAGCGGCAGCGTTCGGCTCGGTCGTGCTCGTATCCGTGCCGTACGGCGCGATGCCGCAGATCGGCGCCGATTTCGCGGCCGAGCTCGCGGGCAAGGTCATCATCGACACGAGCAATCCCAACGAGCGGCGCGACGGAGCCGAAGCGCTCGAGTGGCAACGCCAGGGCGCGGGCCTGGCGACGGCCGAGCTGCTTGAAGAACAACCGCGTCGTGCGCGCGTTCAACTGCATTCCCGCCGCGTCGCTGGCAGGCCAAGCGAACCGTCAGCCGGCCGTATTGCGATTCCGATCGGCGGCGACGACGCGGCCGCGATCGCGATCGCGGAGCGGCTGATTCGCGATGCGGGCTTCGATCCGGTGATGGTCGGCACACTTGGCGGAGTCGCGCCAGTTCGATCTCGGTCAGCCGCTCGCGCAGGGCAACCTCAGCGCGGCGGAGCTGCGCTCGCGAATGAACCGATAGAACGCTGGGCGCCGCGCGCTCAGTTCGCGTGGCTCTCGTAGATGACGGGGATGTTGTGCTCGACGGCGTAGCTGCGCGCGATGAACATCGCGTCTTCTCTTCGACATCGCTTCCCCGTCGACGATCGTCGTGCAGGTCCAGCCCGACCGGCCGCTGCCGCCGGCCGCCGAATAGGAAAGGTGCTCGATCGTCGCGAGCGCGTTGGCCTGTGCGGCTCGGATTGCTCGGCCGTGTAGACGCGCAGGAAGTTCGGCTCCGTGTAGGTCTCGGTCGGCCGGATGCTCGGCTTCACTCTGGCCATAGCTGCTCCCCGCCGCGCGCAATGCGCGGGCTCCGGAAGGGCGGCAGCAAGGGTCATGCCAGCCGCGCCGCCGCCGCCCGGCGGCCGAGCCGGCAGTCGCGTTATGTCAACGCCGGCTGACGCGGCGGTCAGAAGTGGACGCTCGCAGCGCGCTAGCGCCGTCCTGGAGCCCCAGCTTTCGGCAGTCGTGAATCCTCCGCACAGCCAGAAGTGTCGGATTCTGCTGAAATTGCCGTCTTCCATATTCGTAGCCAGGATGCTAGGCGAGTGATCCGCCGTGACCGAAGCTCAAGAAGAAAGCGGCTCCGGCAAGAAGCAGAACGCGAGAATCCGCTTCATCGAGCAGTTCCTGCGCCAGGGGCAGCAGGTCGGCTCGCGGGCCTGCTGCTCGGTCAGCTCGACGCGTTCAATCGCATCGCGACGACCTTCGGCCACGAGGAATGCGAGACGTTCTGCGCGCAGCTACTCGGAGCGGCTTGCGCGAGATCCTGCCGCCGCGCACGCCGATCATCCGGCTGTCCGAGCGCCGCTTCGCCGTGCTGCTCGACTGCGATTCGATGTCGAGCGGTCATGGATATCGCCGTCGCGCTTGACCGAGGACAATCCGCCGCAGCTCGAAGTCGGTGGCGACCAGTTTCTCGTCGACGTCACGCTCGGCATCGCGGTGTATCCGTCGCATGCCGACGATGCCGCGACGCTGTTCCGCCGTGCCGAGCTCGCGCTCAAGGAAGCGCGCGAGAAGGAGCTCGCGTTCGACATCTATCGGCCCGACGCGACGCAGCAGCAGGCCGCGCTGTGGAAATTCGAGTCCGAGCTGCAGAACGCCGTCGCAGCGCGGCGAGCTCGAGGTCTATTACCAGCCGAAGGTCGAGATCGCCTCGCGTCGGGTCTGCGGTGTCGAAGCGCTGGTGCGCTGGCGCACGCGAGTCCGGCAGCTTCGTACCGGCCGAGCGATTTCATCCCGCTCGCCGAGACGCAACGGCGTCATCGTGCCGCTCACGTGGCTCGTCTTCGACCGGATCGTCGAGCGGCTCGAGGAGTTGGGGCGCGATGCCCGAGTCCGTTCTCCGTCGCCGTCAACGTATCGCCGCAGATTCTCGCGCACCCGGAGTTCATCGACGCGCGTCAAAGCTGCTGAAGGCGGCGCTCGACCAGCGCAACCGATGAGCTCACGATCGAGCTCACCGAGGACAGCTTGGTGCAAGGCGACGCCTCGTCGCTCGCGAGCATCGAGCGGGTGCGCAAGCTCGGTGTCGATCTCGCGATCGACGACTTCGGCAAGGGCTATTCGTCGCTGACCTACTTGAAGCAGATTCCGGCGACCGAGATCAAGATCGACAAACGCTTCATCGGCACGGTCGCCGTCGACGAGACCGACAAGCAGATCGTCAAGACGGTGATCGCGCTCGCGCACGCGCTCGGTATGCGCGTCGTGGCCGAAGGCGTCGACAGCGCCGAAGCGCATCGCGGCGATCACCGAGCTCGAATGCGAGATGGCGCAGGGCTTCTTCATCGGCCGGCCGATGCGCGGCGATCTCGTACCGGAATGGATCGACGCACTACTCCGCGACGGCCAAGATGCGGCGCGCTGGCGTCGAGCGCGAGTGGCCCGAGCAACCCAAACCCAAGCCGTCTCCAGCAATCGTAGCTTCCCGCCGTCAGCCGCGACTGGAGTAAACTCCGGCGCGCGACAGGCTCCGCCAGAGTTGCCGATGCGATTGTCTGCTCGACTTCGTCTACCTCCTCGCCTGCATCGTCCTCTCGCCGTGGCTCCTGTACCGCCTGTGCGCGGCGGGGCGGCGCGACTTTGCGCTGCGCTTCGGCGTGGGCCTCCGCGACGGCTTGCCGTCCTGCATCTGGCTGCACGGCTCGTCGGCCGGCGAAGTCGCCGTGCTGCGGCCGCTCGTCGCGACGCTCGAGCGCGACCATCCCGGGCACGCCGCTCGTGATCTCGGCATTCACGGCGACCGGGCTCGCGACGGCGCGCAAGCTGTACGCGCGGCACCGCGTCGTGCCGTTGCCCGTCGACCTTTCGTTCGTGGTCGCGCGCTATCTCGCGCTGCTTCAATCCGCGGCTGCTCGTCGTGGCGGAGTCGGAGTTCTGGCCGAACCTCATCGGTGTCGCGCACGGCCGCGGCGTGCCCGTGGCGCTCGTCAACGGCAAGATGTCGGCGAAGTCGTTTCGTGTGCACGCGCGAACGGGGCTCGTCTCGCGCGCGTCTCGCGAAGTTCGCCGTGCTCGCCGTGCAGACCGAGGAGCACGCGCAGCGGTTTCGCGCGCTCGGCGTGCCGCGAGCTGCGAGCTGCACGTCACGGGCAACATGAAGTACGACCTCGCGCAGCCCGCCGCTGCGACGAGCAGGCACTGGAGCTGCGTGCGGCGCTCCGGCTACAGGGCCGGCGACGTCGTCGATCATCGGCGGCAGCTTGCACGATCGCGAAGACGAGGCGCTGCTCGACGCGTACGTCGCCGCGCGTGCCGCGTGCGCCGAGGCTGCGCTGATCATCGTGCCGCGTTACCCGGCGGACGCCGATATCGTCGAGCAACGCGCGCGGGCGCGCGGGTTCGCCGTCACGCGCAAGACGGCCGTCGATGCCGGCACGGCTCCGGCGCCGGGACGCGACGGTGTGCTGCTCGTCGACACGGTCGGCGAGCTCTGCGCGCCTGTATGCAGTCGCCGATCTCGCGTTCGTCGGCGGCAGCCTGTTCTTCCGCGGCGCCAACAAGGGCGGCCACAATCTCATGGAGCCTGCGGTCCTCGGCGTCCCCGTGCTGTTCGGCCCGTACAACTTCAGCTTCAAGGAAACCGTCGACGACTTGCTCGCCGCCGATGCGGGCAGGCTCGTGCACGATGCGGCCGAGCTCAAAGTTGCCCTCGTCGAACTCGTCGGCGACCACGACGCGCGCGAGCGCTCGGGTCTACGAGCGCAGCGCGTCACCGAGGCCGGCCGCGGCGCAACGGCGCGCAACTACGCGCTGCTCGTGGAATTGTTGCACGCGCGGCCGTGAGCCTTGCTACGTGGCGACCGTAGGCCCAAAATGCCGCGGTACTTGAAGCACTTGGACGCTCAATGAGCAAAAAACACGTCTTCATCGGCGACATCGATTGCGGCTCCGATCAGTTGTTTCTGATCGCCGGGCCGTGCGTCATCGAGGAAGAGTCGCTGATGATGCGTACCGCCGAGCGGCTCAAGAAGCATCTCCGCGAGCGCCTCGAGATCCGCTCTGATCTTCAAGTCGTCGTTCTCGAAGGACAACCGCAGCTCGCTCGAGTACTACCAAGGTCCCGGGCTCGAACCCGGCCTTCGCATGCTCGAGAAGATCAAGCGACAGTTCGATCTGCCGATCCTCACGGACATCCACTATCCGTATCAGGCGGCGCCGGCCGGCGAGGTCTGCGACGTCATCCAGATTCCCGCGTACCTGTGCATGCAGTCGGAGCTCGTCGTCGCGGCCGCCAAGACCGGCGCCGTCGTCAACATCAAGCACGGCCAGTTCTTGGCGCCCGAGAACATGGCGAAGCCGGTCAAGAAGATCGAGGACTCCGGCAACGACCGCATCATCGTGACGGAGCGCGGCTACACGTTCGGCTACAACGATCTCGTCGTCGATCCGCGCAGCTTCTACCTGCTGAACCAGATCGGTTACCCCGTCGTGTTCGACGCGGGGCACTCGATCCGCAAGTACGGCATACCCGAGCAAGGACCCGCGCGGCAGCGCGCGGCAGTTCTTGACGACGCTAGCGCGCTCGGCTGTGGCGGCCGGCGTCGACGGCTTCTTCATCGAGGCGCACCCGAATCCGCCCGATGCGCTCTGCGATGCGGCGAGCCAGTACGCTCTCGACGACCTCGAGAGCTTCATGCGACCGCTGATCGACATTCACAACTTGGTACGCTCGCAGACGGTGCACTAAAGGACTCGGCATGGAACTCTATCTCGACTCGGTGGACTTCAAAGAGATCGAAGCGGCGCTCGACTACGGTTTCATCAAGGGACTCACGACGACGCCGACGTTCATGCATCGGCACGGCATCACCGACATCGACGGCGCGATCGTCAAGCTGTCGAAGATGGTGCCCGAGCTGCAGGTCGAGGCGCTCGGCGACACGCCGGACCAGATCGTCGCCGAGGCCGAGCGCATCATGAGCCTCGGCCTCGAGCGGCCGCCCGTGTTCAAGGTGCCGATCTCGAACGAGGGCGTGAAGGGCTGCCAGCGGCTGCGCGCGCGCGGCTACAAGGTCAACGTGCACCTGATCTACACGCTGAACCAGGCCTACATGGCGATGGAGGCGGGCGCGTCGTTCATCTGCCCGCTCGCCGGTCGCATGCAGGATCAAGGTCACGACGCGATCCAGCTGTTCGAGCAATGCGTCGACGTCATCGACCGCTACGGCTACGACAGCAAGGTCATGTTCTCGTCCGTGCGCCACGCCGAGCACGTGCGCCAGGCGATGCTGACCGGCGTGCACGTCTGCACGATGCCGTTCTCCGTCATGAAGAACCTCTGCGAGAACACGCTGACGGCGCTCGGCACGGCGCAGTTCCGCGAGCACACGGCGCTGATGACGCAGCGCGTGAAGGACGTCGTCCGCAAGGCGAATCCCGTCTGCGAGACCAGCGAGACGCTGTCGGTCGGCGATGGTGAAGATGACCGAGTCGCGGCTCGGCCTCGTCACGCTCGTCGACGCGAAGGGCGCGCGTCGCCGGCGTGTTCACGGACGGCGACCTGCGCCGCAAGCTGCAGACCGGACGGCCGCGCCATCCTCGACAAGTCGCTCGCGACGATCGGCTTCTCGAAGACGCCGCACACGATCGACCGCGAGACGCTTGCTGAACGACGCCGTCAAGCTCTTCAAGAAGGCCGAGGTCGACAGCATCGTCGTCGTCGACGGCGCTCGACCCCGTCGGCGTGCTCGACGTGCAGGACCTGATCAAGCTCGGGATTGCTCGGCCAAGAGCATCTCTGACGATGAAGCCTCGAGCCGAGCTCGAGGTCTTCTCGAAGCTCGGCGGCACGTTCGTAACGCCGATCGCCACGCTCGTCGAGCGCATGCGCTCGATTCGAGGCCTCGTCTCGGACTGGGACGGCGTGTTCAATCAGGGCGCGAAAGGCGAGGGCGCCGAGAGCACGTACAGCGAGCCCGATTCGATGGGCACGAACCTGCTGCGCTACGCGCTGTGGCGCCAGCACGGCGCGCTGCCGATCGCGGCGCTGATCACCGGCATGCCGACAATCCGTCCGCGCGCTACGTTCGCGCTGCGTGAGCACTTCCACGCCGATCCACTACGGCGCGCGCAACAAGACGGCCGCCATCGAGACGCTTGTGCCGCACGCACAGCGTCTCGTCGGAGCACCTCGTCTGCATCTTCGACGACGTCAACGACCTCGGCATGGCGTTCGCGCTGCGGCATTCGGGTACTGCGTGCAGCGCAGCGCGAGCCCGCTGCTGCGCGAGTACGTCGTGCGGCAGGGGCTCTGCGACTACGTGACGGCGCATCCGCCCGAGCGCCACGCCGTGCGCGAGGTTTGCGAGTTGCTGCTCGGCTTGCTCGGCTCGTTCGAGGCCGTCGTCGCGTCGCGCGTCGCGTGGGACCGCGACTACGCCGCGTATTTCGCCGCGCGCCAGGCGCGTCACGACCGAGTTCGTCGATCGAGCGCGCGAACGACTGACGTGGCGAGTCTGGCGCTTCGTCGTCTACCTGCTGCTGCCGTACGCGATCGGCAATCTCGTCTGGCGCGGCCTGCGCTACCCCGCGTACTGGCACCGCTGGCCCGAGCGATTCGGTTTCGTGGCGCCGCTTCGCGGCGCGGCGCACGCTCTGGGTGCACGCCGTGTCCGTCGGCGAGGTGCGATCGGCGGCGCCGCTCGTGGCGCGCGCTCGTCGAGCGATACCCCGAGCACCGCGTCGTCGTCACGACGATGACGCCGACGGGATCGCAGCAAGTGCGCGAGCTGTTCGGCGAGCGCGTCAGCCACTGCTACGTGCCGTACGACTTCCCGATCGCCGTGCGGCGTTTCCTCGATCGTGTGCGGCCCGAGGCCGCCGTGATCGCCGAGACGGAGTTCTGGCCGAACATCTTCGCCGAGTGCGGGCGCCGCCGGATTCCGCTGCTGCTCGTGAACGGCCGCGTGTCGCAAGCGTCGCTGCGGGGTTACCTACGCGTGCCGCGCATCACGCGCGCGATGCTCGCGAACGCCGATCTGTTGTGTGCGCAGACGCGCCGTCGACGCGCAGCGTTTGCGCAATCTCGGCGCGCCGACCGCACCTGATTCACGTGACCGGCAACTTGAAGTTCGACGTCGAGCTGCCGGCGCGACGCTGCTCGACGAAGCGCGCGCGCTGCGCGGACACTGGGGCCGCGAGCGGCCCGTGTGGATCGCTGCCAGCACGCATGCCGGCGAGGAGCGCAAGGTGCTCGAAGCGTTCGCGTGAGCTGAAGCGACGTTACCCCGCGCTGCTGCTCGTCCTCGTGCCGCGGCATCCCGAGCGCTTTCAAGCCGTCGCGCGTCTCTGCCGTCAGCTCGGCTTACGCCGTGGCGTTGCGCAGCCGCACGCCGGGCCCGTTGCCCGCCGGACACGGAGGTGCTCGTCGGCGACACGATGGGCGAGCTGCAACGGCTCTACGCAGCCGCAGACGTCGCGTTCATCGGCGGCAGCCTCGTGCCGCACGGCGGGCAGAATCTGCTCGAGGCCTGCGCGGTGGACGTGCCCGTCGTGTTCGGCCCCCACATGTTCCACTTCGAAGAGATCAGCGCGATGGCGCTCGAGCGCGGCGCCGCGCGTCAAGTCCACGACGTGCAAGGCCTCGTCGACGCCGTCGCGCTGTACTTCGATCAGCCCGACCTTGCGCCGCGCCGCCGGCAGGGCGGCGCATACGCTCGTTACGGACAACCGCGGCGCGCTCGGCCGCACGCTCGCGCTCGTCGAGGACGCGTTGCGCCTCGGCGGTGCGACGGCCACCGTGTCGACGCACGACGCGGGCGCGCGCTCGGGCGCGGCGGTCGCGGCTCCGCGGCAGGACTAGCCCACCAGTGCGTCGCCGGCCGAACCGCCGCTACGCGGTCGGTGCCATGCGGCCGAAGCGGCCGGCATTGAAATCGGCGATCGCCTGGCGGATCTCCGCCTGGCTGCTCATCACGAAAGGCCCATAGCCCACGACCGGCTCGCCGAGCGGCTCACCAGTGAGCACCAGGATCAGGGACTCGCCGTCGGCGTGCAGTGCCGCGCCTTCGCCCTCGGTCGAGAGCCGGGCGATCTCGGCCTCGCCGACCCCCGTGCCGTCGATCGTGACGTGCCCCGCAAGCACCGCAATCATGGTGTTGTGCCCTTCGGGTAATGGGAGCGTCAACTCCGCGCCGGCGTCGAGGCGCACGTCCCAAAGATTGACGGGCGTGAACGTCCGAGCCGGCCCTCGTGTGTCGCCGAAAGCGCCCGCGATGATCCTCGCCTTGCCGCCGTCGAACGCGACGGTCGGAATCTGCCCCGCAGTGATCGCCTGATAGGCAGGCGGCGCCTGCTTGTCTTTCGCGGGCAAGTTGACCCACAGCTGGACCATGCGAAACGGACCTCCCGTCTTCGAGTAGCCGCGCGAGTGGAACTCCTCGTGGATGATTCCGCTCCCGGCGGTCATCCACTGGACGTCGCCCGTGGAGATCGTCCCGCCGCCGCCCGTGGAATCGCGATGGCTGACCTCACCGTCATAGACGATCGTCACCGTTTCGAACCCGCGATGCGGGTGCTGACCGACGCCGCGCGGCGCCCCTGCGGTGGGTTCGAAGTTGTGCGGCCCCGCATAGTCGAACAGCAGGAAAGGGCTGATCGCCTTCGTATCGCCGTGATACGTGAACAGCGAACGCACGGGGAATCCGTCCCCGACCCAATGGCCGGCGTCGTTCTGAAAAATGTCGAGTAAGGTTTTCATGGTTCTCCTCCAGCGTCGGCGCCGTGTTCGTCTCGGGCCGTTGTGCTTATATGATTCGTGTGCCCCCTCCATACAAGTACTGTCTCCAAGGATACCGTGCGTGAGCTCATCGCCTAGGGAGGCTGCGCCCGGCTGTCCGGCTGAGGTGACGCTCGATTTCCTCGGCGGCAAATGGCGGCCCATGGTGATCTACTGGTTGCTACCGGGTCCTATGCGGTTCAACGAGCTGCACCGCCGGCTGGGCGCTATCACCCATCGCACGCTGTCGAAGACGCTCAAGCAGATGGAGGCGGACGAGCTGGTGATTCGCAGCGATTACCAAGAGACCCCGCCGCGCGTCGACTATGCGCTTACTCCGCGCGCACGCACGCTCGAGCCGATCCTCCGCGCGATGGAGCAATGGGCGCGTCAGGATGCGACGTTCGGCACGAGCTCAAGCCGCTAAACGATGAACATCGTCCTTTGCGATTACGAGCACCACGCCGCGCCCATTCTCGCGATCCTGAACGACGCGATCGTCCACACGACGGCGTTGTTCGACTACGAGCCGCGCTCGCCGGAGACGATGGTCGAGTGGTTCCGTGCCAAGAAGGCCCGCCAGTTCCCCGTGCTCGGCGCCGTGTCCGACCACGGCGAGCTCATGGGCTTCGCGACCTACGGCACGTTCCGCGCCTGGCCCGCGTACAAATACACGATCGAGCATTCCGTGTATGTGCAGCAGGATCACCGCCGCGCGGGCGTTGCGCGGGAGCTCATGACGCGGCTCATAGCGGCGGCCGAGCAGCAGAGCTACCACGTGATGGTCGGCGGAATCGAAGCCACGAATGCCGCGAGCATTGCGCTGCACGAGCAGCTCGGCTTCAAGCACGCCGGCGTGATTCACCACGCCGGCTTCAAGTTCGGGCGTTGGCTCGATCTCGCGTTCTACGAGCTGCGCCTGCGCACGCCCGCCATGCCCGTGGACGGCTGATTCGCTCGGTCAGAGATCGGCCGGATCGCCGTACGGTGTAGTGATGATCTCGAACAGATGCCCGTTGGGGTCGTCGAAGTAGACGCCGCGGCCGCCGAAGTGACGGTTGATGCGGCCGGGTTGGCGTTTCGCGGGATCGGCCCAAATCTCTTTCGTGCGCTCGCGGATGCGCGCGAGCGCGCCGTCGAACTCGTCCTCGCTGACGAGGAACGCCAGGTGCTGAAGCGCGATCGGCTCCGATTCGGCCGGTAGATAGTCGACCGAGACGTCGTTCGCGAGGTCGACGACGAGGAAGCCCATGAAGCGGCGCGGCGGCGGCAGGCCCAGGATCTCCGTCAGGAAGGTCGCGGACTTTTCCTGATCGTGGCACCAGACGATCGTGTGATTGAGCTTGGCTGCCATGGGCTCGCGCCGAACGCGCTCAATCGCGTGCGGGGTCGCGCGGCAAATGGTAATTGATGCGCCCGCCGTAGGCATTGGCGCGCAAGTAATGCAGCCCCTCGATGATGCGCGCGTGGCGCAGCGGGCCGACGTCGACGGCCTCGAGCCCGATCTCGCGGGTGAGCACTGCGATGCGCTCCTTCGCCGCTCGGTCGTCGCCGACGATCGGCACGGTGACGGGGCCGCCGGCGAGCTTGGGGTCGAGCATCGTCTCGGCGCCGAGCGTGCTGAATGCCTTGACGACATGCGCGCCGGGCGCGAGCCGCGCGATGCGCTCGGCGTTCGAGTCCTCGATCGGATAGTCGGCGAAGCCGTCGCTCGCCATGACGCGCGGATTCGTGGGGTCGACGACGATCTTGCCGCGCAAGCTCGGCAGCGCGCGCACGACATCCTCGGCGGCGCTCCAGGGGATCGCGAGGATGACGATGTCGGCTTGTGCCGCAGCGTCGGCTTGGGTCGTCGCGACGGCGCCGTTGCCTGTGACCGCGACGAGCTCGCGCACATCGGCCGCGGACGGATCGCGCGAGCCGTATACGATCTTGTGGCCGTTCTCGGCAAAACGGCGCCCGAGCGCCGCGCCGACGTTGCCTGTGCCGATCATTGCCACGGTTTCCGCGGCCGCGCTGTGCGGGCCGAGCCCAGCCACGCCCACTGCCGCTGCGACTAACGACGCTCGGAGCACGTTCCACATCGCGACACTCTCCCGTCCGTTGTTTCGAAGCTCGCCGTCACTCGGCGCGCAGCGCGTCGAGCGGCTCGAGCTGCGCTGCGCTGCGCGCCGGCAGCACGCCCGCCACGGCACCGATGACGACGGCCAAGCCTAGCGACAGCATCACGTAGAGCGGCGAGATCGTGGCCGGCATCGCCGGCAGCGTCCACTGCACGGCGAGCACGATGGCGAAGCCCAGCACGAGGCCGCCTGCGCCGCCGATGCCGGAGAGCAGCATCGCTTCGCCGACGAAACAGCTGGGCGATGCGCGACCGCCGCGCGCCGATCGCGCGCAGCAAGCCGATCTCCTGCGTCCGCTCGCGCACGGCGATCGTCATGATCGTGAAGATGCCGACGCCGCCTACGAGCAACGAGATGCCGCCGAGCGCCGCGACGCCGAGCGTCAGCACGTCGACGATCGATCCGAGCACGTCGAGCATCTGCTGTTGCGTGACGACAGTGAAGTCCTCGGCGCCGTGGCGCGCCGCAAGAATTCTTTTGACGCCGTCGACGACCTCCTCAACGGGCGCGTCCTCCGCATAGAGCACGTCGATCTCGAGCAACCCCTGCCGGTTGAAGAGCTCGAGGCCGCGCGCCGCCGGGATGTAGACCGTGTCGTCGAGGTCGATGCCGACCATGTCGCCCTTCGGCTCCATGACGCCGATGACGCGATAGCGCTGGCCGCCGACGCGGATCCTGCTCCCAAGCGCGTTCGCGGAACCGTAGAGCTCGGCGTACAGCTTCGCGCCGAGCACGGCGACGTTGCGCGCGCGCTCGAGCTCGTCGGGCGGCAGGAACGTGCCCGCGACGACATCGAACTTGAACGCCTTGTCGAAGTCGGGGCCGACGGCATAGACGGTGACGCTGCGCTCGCGGCCGCGGCCCTCGACAGAGGCGCTGCCGGCGACCATCGGCACGGCGGCGAGCGCGTACGGTGCGCGCACGAAGCGCTTCGGCATCCTCGAGCGAGAGCGGCCGCACCGAGTTCAGGACGCCCGGCGAGAATGCCGAGCGTGCTCGTCTTGCCGGGCTGTACCTGCAATCGTCGTCGTGCCGAACTGCGTGAACTGCTCGACCATGTAGGTGTTCAAGCCTTCGCCGATCGACGTCAGCAGCACGACGGCCGTGACGCCGATGCCGATGCCGAGTGCCGTCAGCACGCTGCGCAACCGGTGCGCTGCAATGGATTGGCCGACTAGGCGAACGAAATCGCGTTGTCGCATTTGCTCACCGCCTCATCAGCGCGTTGACGGGATCGAGCGCCGCCGCGCGGCGCGCGGGCAGGATGCCGAACACGAGGCCGCTCGCGACCGCGACGCCGACGGCGGAGGCCGAAGCCCACGGCGGCGCGGCGAAGTCGAGCACCGGGAACAGGATCTTCATGAGCCAAATCGCCGCCGGCGCCGAAAGCGATCCCGACGCAGGCGCCGAGCAGCGAGAGGCACGCGGCTTCCGTCAGGAACAGCGCGAGGATCTGTCGGTTGCGCGCGCCGACGGCCTTCAGCAGGCCGATCTCGCCCGTTCGCTGGCTCACGGCGACGAGCATGACGTTCATGATCAGCACGCCCGCCACGACGAGGCTGATCGCGGCGATCGCCGCGAGGCCCGCCGTGATCATGTTGAAGATGCGTGTCGAACGTGGACACCAGCGCGTCCTGCGTCACGACCGTGATGTCCTCCTCGCCGGCGTGGCGCAGCTTGACGATCTCGATGATGTCGCGCCGCGCGGCGGTCACCGCATCGCGGTCGTTGGCTTCGACGAGAATGCGGAACACGGCCGACGTGTTGAAGATCTGCTGCGCGCTCGCGACCGGCATGATGACCGTCTCGTCGACGTTGAAGCCGCCCGCCAGGCCTTGCTCGGCCAGCACGCCGAGCACGCGGCAGCGCGCGTCGCCGAGTCTGCAGCCACTCGCCGAGCGGCGAGCGCGCCCGCGAACAGCTCGCGTGCGACGGTCGAGCCGAGCACGCAGACGGGTTGCGCCGTGTCGAGATCGCCTTCGGGCAGGAAGCGGCCGGTGCCCATGACCCAGTGCTGGATCGTCGAGCATCGCGCGCTCCGGTGCCGAGCACCGTGATGTCGCGCTCGCGCGCGCCGGAGGACGCCGTGCCGGCGCCGAGCACGAGCGGCGTCACGCGCGCGAATGCGCGGGCTGCGCGCGATCGCGATGCGTGTCGTCGAGCGTCAGCTCGCGCGCCGTCTCGCCGACGAGAAGCCCTTGAATGCCGCCGCCGGCGGTCTCGGCGCGGCCCGGCAGCACGATCAGGAGCTCCGTGCCGAGCGACGAGAACTGGCCCGTCACGTAGCGGCGCGCGCCTTCGCCGACGGCCGTCAGCAGCACGACGGCGGCGACGCCGATCGCGATCGCGAGCAGCATCATCGCCGTGCGCAGCGGATAGCGCCGCAGCGCCTGCAACGACATGCGCGTCACGTCGACGCGCTTTCACGGCTGCGGCCCCGCGAACGTCGCCGACGATCTTGCCGTCGCGCAGCGTCAGGTGGCGTTGGGCGCGGCCGCCGATCGCGGGGTCGTGCGTCACGATCAGCACCGCGATGCCGTTGCGATTCAGCTGCTCGAGGATCTGCATGATCTCGTCGCCGGAGCGCGTGTCGAGATTGCCCGTCGGCTCGTCGGCCAGCAGGAAGCTCGGCTGCATGACGATCGCGCGGCCGATCGCGACGCGCTGGCGCTCGCCGCCCGAGAGCTGATCGGGCCGATGATCGAGACGCGCTTTCAAGCCCGACGGACTCGAGGATCGCGTGCGGCCCGCTCGCGCCGCGCCCGCGGCGCTGCGCCCGTGAGCACGAGCGGCAGCTCGACGTTCTCGAGCGCCGTCAGGCGCGGAATCAAGTGGAAGAACTGGAAGATGAAGCCGATGTGCTGTTGGCGGTGCGCGGCGAGCGCGTCGTCGTCGAGGCGCGAGACGTCCTCGCCTTGCAGGCGGTAGGTGCCCGACGTCGGCCGGTCGAGCAGCCCGAGCACGTTCAGCAACGTCGACTTGCCGGAGCCCGACGGGCCCATGATCGAAACGTACTCGCCGCCGCCGATCGTGAGATCGACGTTGATCGAGCGCGTGCACGGTCTCCGCGCCGACCACGTACTCTCGGCAGATTCCGGAGAGCTCCATCATGGTGGCGGTGCTACGCGCTGCGGCTATTCCGGCGTCACCGCGGCGCCGTCGACGACGCCCTCGCGATCGATCGAGCTCACGACGCGATCGCCGGCCGTCGACGCCGCTCAGGATCTCGGTGAACTCCCAGTTCGCGATGCCGGTCTCGACGGCGCGCGACGCGATCCTCGCCGGTCGCCGCATCGAACACGAGCACGGTCTTGTCGGGCAGGATCACGGACGTCGGCAGGCGCAGCGCGTCGGCGCGCTCCTCGAGGACGACCTCGACGTCGGCGCTGTAGCCGGCGAGGAGCCCGGCCTTCTCGGGATCGTCGAACTCGGCTTCGATCTCGACCGTGCGCGCCTGCTTCTCCTGGTCGAGCACGTACGGTGCCACGCGGCGCACGTGGCCCGGAAACGCGCGGTCGGGAAACGCGTCGAGGCTGATCCGTGCCGGCAGGCCGGCGCGGACGCGCGGCGCGTCGACCTCGTCGATCGGCGCGCTGATGTACAGGCACGACGCGTCGATCAGATCGACCGTCGGCGGCGTCGGGATGCCGACCGGCGACGGCGTCACGAACTCGCCGAGCTCGCCGTTGATCTCGGCGATGACGCCGGCGAACGGCGCGTGCAGCTGCGTGCGCTCGAGATGCGCTTTCGTGACGTCGACGCGCGCGTCGGCGACTCGCGTCGCGTCCTCGGCCGCGGTGCACGCGGCCGCCGTCGACTCGCGCGCGGCCTTCGCGCCTGATCGGCCGCTTCCTCGGACGCGAGCCGATCGGCGCGCAGCTTCGTCGAGCGCGCGGCATCGCGCTTGGCGACGTCGGCGACGACGCACGCTTCGCGCGCGCGCGACCGCGACGCGCGCGCGTCGCGCTCCGACGAGCGTCAGCTCCGCTTTGAGGTCGGTGTTCCAGAGCTCGAGCAGCAGGTGCGCCGGCGTCGACGCGCTCGCCGTCGTTGACCGGCAGGCTCGCGATTTGCCCGCCGAGCGCCGGCGACAGCCCGGCGCGGCGGCAGGCGTCGACGGTGCCGGCGCGCGTGTTCGCGACGGTCGCGGCGACGGGACCGCGCTCGGCCGTGACGAGCGTCACCGCGACGGGCTCCGGCCGCGTGAGGAACCACGCGGCGGCGAGCACGACGACGACGAGCGCCGCAATGATCGGCGATGCGCTTCATAAGCCACTTCGAGTGGAGGAATCGGCGGCAGGCAGTCTAGCGGATTGCGGCGAGCAGCGACTACCAGGAGCGGACGTCGCCGGTGTCGAGGTGGACGAAATTCGACTCGGCGTAATAGCCGACGCCGCCGGATTTCAGCGCGATGGCGGCGTCGCGCAGCGCGGTGGTCTTGGCGCTCGTCAGGCGCACGTCGATCGCGCGGCCTTGAATGTGCAGGCTGTTCTCGGCGACGCCGGTCGTCACGTGCCGCAGCGCGGCGTTCGTGTGCGGCGAGCGATAGCCGGAGATGACCTCGAAGTTGCCGCGCCCGTCGAACGTCGTGTAGAGCGTCGTGCAGCGTGTCGAGCAGGCGACGTCGATGTCGTGAATCTGCTCGGTGCGGAAGTCGCGCAGGTAGCGATTGATCTCGGTCGAGCGCTTCGGGAATCGAGCACGCCGTGCTCGCGATAGGTGATCGTGAGCTTCTCGGCCGTGTGGATGTGATAGAACGACAGCCGGTGCGCCGCGGTACGCGGCCGCAGCGACTGCGGCCGGCGCGCCGACAGCGGCCGCTGCAGCGCCAAGCGATCCCACCAAGAAGTGGCGTCGTCCTACGAGCATCGAGCCTCCTCGAAGCGTCGGCAACATGATCGCAACTACCGAGTCGCCAGCAAACTCGGTACCCGGTTCTCATTATGGACGACTCAGCCTTCCGTCAAGAAAGCGCTCGGCGTCGAGCGCCGCCATGCAGCCCGAGCCCGCCGACGTCACGGCCTGGCGGTAGATCGGATCGGCGACGTCGCCGGCGGCGAACACGCCTTCGACGCTCGTCGCCGTGGCGAAGCCGCGTTGTCCTGTGCGCGTGACGATGTAGCCGCCTTCCATCTCGAGCTGCCCCTGGAAGATCGCCGGTGTTCGGCGTATGGCCGATCGCGATGAACACGCCTTGCACGTCGACTTTGCGCCGTGCGCCGTTCTTCGCGTGCTTGACGCGCACGCCCGTGACGCCGCGGTCGTCGCCGACGACCTCGTCGAGCACGTGATCGTAGAGGATGTCGACGTTGCCGGTGCGGCTGCGCTCGACGAGCTTGTCGATCATGATCTGCTCGGCGCGGAACTCGTTGCGCCGATGCACGACGCGTGACGCGCGAGGCGATGTTCGAGAGGTACAGCGCCTCCTCGACGGCCGTGTTGCCGCCGCCGATCGACGGCGACGGGTTGGTTGCGGAAGAAGAAGCCGTCGCACGTCGCGCACGCGGACACGCCGCGGCCCTTGTAGGCTTCCTCCGTCGGCAGGCCGAGATACTTCGCCGACGCGCCGGTCGCGACGATCAAGGCGTCGCAGGTGTACTCGTCCTTGCCGCAGAACAAACGGAACGGCCTTGTCCCGAGCTCGACGCGGTCGACGTGATTGTGAATCAGCTTCGTGCCGAAGCGCTCGGCGTGGCGCTTCATGCGCTCCATGAGCTCGGGTCCCATGACGCCTTGGTCGTCGCCGGGCCAGTTGTCGACGTCGGTCGTCGTCGTCATCTGCCCGCCGACCTCGACGCCCGTGATGATGACGGGCGTCAGTGCGGCGCGGGCCGCGTAGACGGCCGCCGTGTAGCCGGCCGGGCCCGAGCCGACGATGATGAGGCGATGATGCTGCGCAGGCCATGCCCACTCCTGGGGATAGCGGGCGCGTATGGTAGTGGACGAGCCACTGGGTCGCCACCGTGCGCGCTCTGGCATCATGCAGCCCGAGCCATTCGAGATCCGGCCGAGGAATTCGCGTCATGCATCGACGCCCACGACATCGCTTGCTGCTGCCCTTGGCGCTCTCGCGTGGCGTCGGACGACGACGTCGAGCCGCGTTTGCGCGCAGGGCGAGGCGGCCGCCGTGACGCCGGCGAAGCCCTCGGATCGGTCTCGTGCTCTCCGGCGGCGGCGCGCGCGGCGGCGCGCACATCGGCGTGCTGAAGGCGCTCGAGGAGCTGCGCGTGCCCGTCGACCACATCGCCGGCACGAGCATCGGCGCCGTCATCGGCGGCTTCTACGTCTCCGGCATGAGCGTCGCCGAGCTCGAGCAGCTCGTCGAGAGCCTCGAGTGGGAGACGCGTTCCTGAACGTCACGCCGCGGCAGCTGAAGTCGTTCCGGCGCAAGCGCGACGACGACTCGTTCCTCGTCAATCAAAAGCCGGGCTCGAACGACGGCGAGTTCGAGCTGCCGGTCGGGCTCGTGCAGGGCCAGGTCATCGACATGATCATCTCGCGCGAGACGCTGCGCGCGTCGCAAGTGCGACAACTTCGACCAGCTCGCGATTCCGTTCCGCGCCGTGGCCGGCGATCTCGTGACCGGCGAGGCCGTCGTGCTCGGCTCCGGCAGCCTCGCGCGCGCGATTCGCGCGAGCATGTCGATTCCGGCGGCGCTGTCGCCGATCGAGATCGACGGGCGGCTGCTCGTCGACGGCGGCATCGCGATGAACCTGCCCGTCGACGTGGCGCGCGAGATGGGCGCCGACGTCGTGATCGCCGTCGACATCTCGTCGGACTCTGCTGGCGCGCGAGACGCTGACGCTCGGTGCTCGACGTCACGTCGCAGCTCACGAACCTGCTGACGCGCGGCGGCACGCTGCGAGCAGCGGCGCCAGCTGACGCCCGAACGACGTGCTGCTCGTGCCGACGTTCAGCGAGGACCTGGGCTCCACGGACTTCGCGCGCATGCGCGAGACCGATTCAGAACGGCTACGACACGGTCATGCAGCAGCGCGCGGACTTCGAGCGCTTGCGCTCTGACGAGGCGCAATACGCGGCGTACATCGCGGCGCGCACGGATCCGCGCATGAGCGAGTTGCCGGTCGTCGAGTTCGTGCGCCTCGACAACAGCAGCGCCCGTCGCCGACAGCGTCGTCGAGGCGCGGCTCGGCGCGATCAAGCTCGGCGAGCCGCTCGACGTCGACGCCGTCGAGCGCGCGATGAACACCGTCTACGGGCTCGACTACTACCAGAACGTTCGCTACGGCCTCGTCAACGACGACGGCGGGACCGGTATCGAGGTCGAGCTCGACGAGCGCTCGTGGGGCCCGAACTACCTGCAGCTCGGAATGGAGTTCAGCTCCGCCGCCAACTCCGACTCGCTGTTCGGCCTCGCGGCGAGCTACTTGAGCACGGCGATCAATCCGCTCGGCGGCGAGTGGCGCGCGACGGTCGTCATCGGCGACGAGCCCGCGCTGATCGCGGATCTGTACCAGCCGTTCGGGCCGAAGGGTCTGTACTTCTACGCGCCGTCGCTGATCTTCGAGTCGACTCAGTTCAACGTCTATGAAGGCGACGAGCGCGTCACGGAGGCGCAGCTGCGCGAGGCAACGCTCGAGTTCGCCGTCGGCCGCGAGCTGCCGACCTGGGGCGAGTATCGCTTCGGCCTGCGCGCGGCCAAGGGCGCGTTCGACCTGCGCGTCGGCGATCCGACGCTACATCTCCGAGGAGGAGTTCCGGCGCGGCGAGTTCTTCGGCCGCTTCTCGGTCGACACGATGGACAGCGTCTCGTTTCCGCGCGCACGGGTCGCTCGCGACGCTCGAATGGCGGGCGTCGCGCCAGCGGCTGCTCGCAGGCCGATGCCGACTTCGATCAGCTGCTTGTCTCGCGGGCTCGTACGCGAAGACCTGGGGCCGGCACACGGTGCTCACGACGCTGCGCTACGACGCCACGATCAGCGGCGAGGCGGCCGACAGCCGGCTGTTCCGCATGGGCGGCTTCTTCGACATCTCGGGCCTCAACCGCAACCAGCTCTCGGGCCAGCACGCGGCGCGCGTGGGCGCGAGCTACTACCGGCGCATCGGCGACCTCGCGTTGTTCCCGGCGTTCGCCGGCGTGAGCCTCGAGCTCGGCAACGTCTGGGAGTCGCGCGGCGACATCTCGGCGAGCGACAGCATCTTCGGCGGCTCGTTCTGGGCCGGCGTCGACACGCCCGTCGGGCCCGTCTACGTCGCGCTACGGCCGTGCCGAAGGCGGCGAGGACGCGTTCTACATCACGCTCGGCCGAGTTTTCTAGCGTCGGCGAGCGAGCGGCCGCGGCGTCGAGCGTATGATCTGCCGCCTTCGAGACGAGCGAAGCACCATGGCCGAGCGGGCCCTACGACGAACGATCTCGACGCGCTCGACCTCGCGCGCGTGTCTGCATCCGAACACGAACCTCGCGGCGCTGCATCGCGGCGGGCCGCTCGTGCTCGTGCGCGGCAAGGGCGTGCACGTCTGGGACAACCACGGCAAGCAGTACATCGAAGCGATGGCCGGGCTCTGGTGCACGACGCTCGGCTACGGCGACGACGAGCTCGCGCGCACGGCCTACGAGCAGATCAAGAAGCTGTCGTTCTCGCATCTCTTCACGGGCAAGAGCCACGAGCCCGGCGATTCTGCTGGCCGACAAGCTCGTGCGAATGGCGCCGTTTGCGGCGTCGCGCGTGTTCTTCGGCAACTCGGGCTCCGACGCCAACGACACGCAGATCAAGCTCGTCTGGTACTACAACAACGCCGTTGGGACGGCCGAAGAAGAAGAAGATCATCGCGCGCCACGAAGGGCTATCACGGCACGACGCTCGGCGTCCGCGGGGCTCACGGGCTTGCCGTCGTTTCACAAGCTGTTCGACGTGCCGCTGCCGCCGTTCCTGCACACCGACGCGCCTTACTACTATCGCGGCGCGGCGCCCGGCGAGAGCGAGGACGACTACGCGACGCGGCTCGCGCGCGAGCCTCGAGCAGCTGATCGAGCGCGAAGGCCCCGACACGGTCGCGGCGTTCATCGCCGAGCCGCTGATGGGCGTCGGCGGCGTGCTGCTGCCGCCGCGCGGCTACTTCCCGAAGATCCAAGCCGTGCTCGCGAAGCACGACGTCCTGCTCATCGACGACGAGGTCATCACGGGCTTCGGCCGCACGGGCGAGCTCTGGGGCGCGCAGGCGTTCGGCATGCAGCCGCACACGCTGACCGCGGCGAAGGCGCTGTCGTCGGCGTACCTGCCGATCAGCGCCGTCATCGTGCCCGAGTTCCTCTACGCGCCGATGGTCGAAGCGAGCGGCGAGATCGGTCTGTTCGGCCACGGCTTCACGTACTCGGGCCATCCCGTCGCGGCTGCCGTGGCGCTGCGCGCGCTCGGCATCTACGAGGAGCGCAAGCTCTACGAGCACGTGCGCAAGATCGCGCCGCAGTTCCAGGCCGGCCTCGCGGCGCTGGCCGCGCATCCGCTCGTCGGCGACACGCGCGGCATCGGCCTCGTCGGCGCGTGCGAGCTCGTGCAGGACAAGAGCGACGAAGGCCGCGTTCGACGCGCAAGCTCGCCGTCGGCGCGAAGTGCATGCAGCTCTGCCAGGAGCACGGGCTTGATCGTGCGCGCGATCGGCGACGTCGATCGCGCTGTGCCCGCCGTTCATCGTGACGCCGGCCGACGTCGACGAGATCTTCACGAAGCTGCGCCGCGGGCTCGACGACACGCTCGCGTGGGCGCAAGCGCGAGCGGCTGCTGTCATGAGCGGGGCGCTGCGATGAACGCGTCGCGCGCGGTGCTCGCTCGCGGCCGTCGTCGCCAACGTGCTCGGCTGGGTGCTGCCCGCCATCCGACGACTATCCGCGGCTGGTCAGGCGTTCGGCGTGGCGTTGAGCCCGCTCTGGTCCGTTCGAGGAGTTTCAGGACGAGCCCGCGTGGTTGCTGATCCTCAGCGTCGGGAGCGCGCTCACGAATTTGCTGTTCGTCGTGCTCGCGGTGCTGCTCGTGCGCGGCGGCCGCGCCCAAGGCTGGTGCTCTGGGCCGCGGCCGGCGGCGACGCTGCTCAACCTGCACTGGGTGATCACGATGGAGTCCGACCGCCGCTATCTCGAGACCGGCTACTTCATCTGGGTCTGCTCGTTCGCGCTGCTCGCGTTCGCGGCGTTTCTCGCCGCTTCGCGCGCCGTTAGGTCAAATCCGACTCTCGGACGGCACGGCTACGTCTCGCCGGCGCGGGCCTGCCGTTGACGCCTGCGTGATTTCGTGGTGATATCACTTTCATATCAACACCGAGGAGGTGCGATCCATGGCTGCTCCACAGTTGAAACACACGGTCGAACGTGAACGCCAGGCCGCTGAACGGCTGGCTGGCGTTGGTGCTCGTCGTCCTGTGGTTCATTGCCGCGCATCGCGCTCTTCATCGCCACGGCGGGGCCGCGATCGACGCCGGCACGCTGTCGCCGGCGGCGATCGGCGTTGCGCATCTGGGCGCGCTCCTGATGGTCGGCGCTCGGCATCTTCCTGTGCTTCGGCTTCTTCACGCTGCGAGCCGAACGAGGCGCGCGTGCTGATCCTGTTCGGCGCCTACAAGGGCACGGTGCGCCACAGCGGCTTCCATTGGGCGAATCCGCTCTACGCGCGCAACCGCGGCGCCGTGCCGGGCTCGGCGCCCGTGCCGAAGCGCGTGAAGGTCGGACCGCTGTCGTGCGAGACGGCGCGACGCAGCCGAAGTTGAAGACCAAGCTGTCGCTGCGCGCGCACAACTTCAACAGCGAGACGCTGAAGGTCAACGACAAGCGCGGCAACCCCGTCGAGATCGCGGCCGTCGTCGTGTGGCGCGTCGAGGACACGGCGCAGGCCGTGTTCGACGTCGAGGACTACGAGAGCTACGTGCAGGTGCAGAGCGAGTCCGCGATTCGCAGCATCGCGAGCCTCTACGCCTACGACCACGGCGAGGAGCACGAGGCTGACGCTGCGCGGCGGCGGCGACGAGGTCGCGCACGCGCTGAGCAAGGAGCTCGAGGTGCGGCTGGCCAAGGCCGGCGTCGTCGTCGACGAAGCGCGGCTCACGCACCTCGCCTACGCGCCCGAGATCGCGCCGGCGATGCTGCGCCGCCAGCAGGCCGAGGCCGTGATCGCGGCGCGCGAGAAGATCGTGCTCGGCGCCGTGAGCATGGTCGAGATGGCGCTGCACGAGCTCGCGCAGAAAGAACGTCGTGAAGCTCGACGAGGAGCGCAAGGCCGCGATGGTCAGCAACCTGCTCGTCGTGCTGTGCGGCACCGAGGAAGCCTCGCCCGTCATCAACACCGGCACGCTGTACAGCTGAGCTCGTGGCGGAAGAGCGCAAGTCCTTCCTGCTGCGTCTGCCGCCCGAGCTCTGGAAGGAGCTCGAGAAATGGGCGGCAGACGAGCTGCGCAGCGTCAACGGCGCAGATCGAGTATCTTGCTGCGGCAGGCCGTCGCGAAGCGCCGGGCCGAGCAGCCGAAAGGCGAAGAGTAAGCTGGCGGCTTACGTCGAGCGTTTCATCGCAACCAATCGGGAGGTAACGCAATGAATTCGACAAAGGTTTTTGCGATCGTGCTTGGGCTCGCTCTTGCGCTCGTAGAGCTCACGGAGCTCGCGCCGAGTCGCGCGCAGGCGTCAGGCGATTCGCGGGGTCCCATGCTCTCACAGCCCGCCCAGACCGACGCGCGAGTACAGGGCGCGCAGGCCTTCGGTGAGCTCGATGTACGTGCCCCAGGGATCGGTCAGGAACGCGAGGCCGAAGCCCGACGGCAACGTGCCGTACGGGCGGTCGAACTTGATGCCGGCCGCTTCGAGCTCCTTGCAGAACGCCTCGAGGTTCGTCGACCTCGAAGCCGATGTGATCGAGCATGCGGCCGCGCGTCGGAGCCTGGCTCGCTGTCGACGCCCGAGATGTTGATGTTGATGCCGGGCAGGTCGACGGCATCGTAGCGCCAGCGCATGCCGCGCACGCCGCCGAAGTGCGTCGCGTACCACTCCTTCGCAGCCGCGACCTGATCTTGCGGCACGTTCAGATGGATGTGGTGCGCGATGATCGGCACCTCGATCTTGCGGTTGTGCCGCTCGGCCGTCGCATCGCTGCCGCCGCCGTCGATCGTGAAGCCGAGATTCGTCGCGAGCTCGTCGTCGAATAGCTCGATGCGCTCGCCCTCGGGCGTGTGCACGGACGCGACGCCGGGATACTGCGCGTTGTACTCGACTTCGAAGCCGGCTCTCTCGATCGCGGCGACCGACTTCACGCGAAACGCGACGTGATTGACGACAGAGCCTTGCGTGCCGCCCGCTCGGCTCGCCTTGGCGCAGCAGCACGACGACGTCGGGGAAGACGATGCCTTCCGTCGTGCCGTTGAAGAGCACGGACCGGCCGCCGAGCGCGACCCAGAAGGCCTTGTTGGCCGCGACGTCGCGCACGACGTAATGCAGATGGCCCATTGCGACGCCCGCCGCGTTCGGTGCCGACAGCTCGGCGCGGGCTGTGCCCGTCGTGATGGCGAGCGCGGCCGCGGCAGCGAGCTCGATGATGCGTCGCATGATTCCCCCAGAATTTTCGGTGCTGCGGCGATTGTACTCGCGGCGCCGCCGGCCATGCCCGTCGGCAGGCTTTCCGGTATCATCCCGGCCTCATTAATTAACGGCCTTACCGCGGAGCAAGCCGATGGGCTTCACGACCAAGCAGGTTCACGCCGGCGTCACGCCCGACCCCGTCACCGGCGCCATTCTCACGCCCATCTATCAATCGACGACGTTCGTGCAGGAGTCCGTCGATCAGTATCTGTCGAAGGGCTACTCGTACTCGCGCAGCGGCAATCCGACCGTGCGCGCGCTCGAGCAGAAGATCGCGGCGCTCGAGAACGGCACGGGCTGCACGTGCTACTCGACGGGCATGGCCGCGGAGCAGGTCGTGTTCCAGGCGACGCTGTCGGCCGGCGATCACGCGATCATCTCGGACGTCGCGTACGGCGGCACGTATCGGCTCGCGACGAAGATCTACTCGCGCTTCGGCGTGCAGTTCACGTTCGTCGACACGGCGAATCCCGACGCCGTGCGCAAAGCGATTCGCGCCAACACGAAGCTGATCTTCACCGAGACGCCGGCAAACCCGACGCTGAAGCTGACGGACATCGCCGCGATCTCGAAGATCGCGAAGGAGCGCGGCATCCCGCACGCCGTCGACAACACGTTCCTGACGCCGTACTTCCAGCGGCCGCTCGAGCTCGGCGCGAACATCTCGGTGCACAGCACGACGAAGTACTTCGACGGGCACAATGCGACGACGGGCGGCGCCGTCATCGTCGACAGCGAAGAGCTCGATCAGAAGATGCGCTTTCACCAGAACGCGACGGGCGTGATCATGTCGCCGTTCGTCGCATGGCTGACGCTGCAGGGCACGAAGACGCTGTCGCTGCGTCTCGAGCGGCAATCCGCGAACGCGCAGGCGATCGCCGAGTTCCTCGAGAAGCACCCGAAGGTCGCGCAGGTGCGCTACCCGGGCCTCAAGAGCTTCCCGCAGCACGCGCTCG
The DNA here is from genome assembly GCA_963714705.1 of uncultured Gammaproteobacteria bacterium. GTDB lineage: Bacteria > Pseudomonadota > Gammaproteobacteria > Steroidobacterales > Rariloculaceae > FEN-1219. The sequence continues at coordinate 128,193 of CAVQPJ010000005.1, read as the reverse complement.
CGAAAGAGCAGGCGAGCGGCTTCGGCGCGATGCTGTGGTTCGAGGTCGAAGGCGGCGTCAAAGCCGGCAAGAAGCTCATGGACTCCGTGAAGCTCTGCACGCTCGCCGAGAATCTGGGCTCCGTCGAGACGCTGATCACGCATCCGGTCACGATGACGCACGCCGTCGTCGAGCCGGCCGAGCGGTCGCGCGTGGGCATCACGGACGGCCTCGTGCGCCTGTCCGTGGGTATCGAGGACGTCGAGGACTTGATTGCCGACTTGCGCGAGGCGCTCGGCAAGCTCTAGTCGCACGCGGTGCGGCCATGAAAAAGCAAACCCGAGTCACGCATCCGAAGGAGGTCAAGCTCCTCGACGGCAACGACGCCGTCGTGTCGCCCGTGCACCACACCGTCAAGTTCACGTATCCGACGATCGCGGACTCGCTGACGGCCGAGGCGAAGGAGCACGGCTTCGACTACACGCGCGACTCGAATCCCGACGACGCGCGAGCTCGAGCTGCTCGCGGCCGAGCTCCAGGACCGCGACGACGCGATCGCCGTCGGGCTCCGGCATGGCCGCGATCTGGCTCGAGCCTGCTCGGCAACCTCGAGGCCGGCGACCGCGTCGTGATCTTCGTCGAGTCGTATCGGCCGAACCGCGTCGCAGTGCGGCGTTTCCTGCCGAAGCTTGGCCTCAAGTTCACGATGCTGAGCGTGCACGACCTGGCCGGCATCGAGCAGGCGTTCGCGCAGGACGACACGAAGCTCGTGCTGTTCGAGGCGCCGACGAATCCGATGCTCCAGGTGCCGGACCTCGCGGCGATCACGGCGCTCGCGAAGCGGCACGACGTCGTCACCGTGCTCGACAACACGTTCGCGGGCCTGCACAACCACGGCCGCTACGACATCGACTACTTCGTGCACAGCCTGACGAAGTACGCGAACGGCCACGGCGACGTCATGGGCGGCATCGTGATCGGCGAGCGCAAGCGCATCCGCGCGATCAAGCCGCTCGCCGTCAACATGGGCGCCGTGCTCGATCCCGGCGTCGCGTTCGCTGATCTCGCGCGGGCTCAAGACGTACTACTTGCGCTACGAGCGGCAGTCGGCGAACGCGCTCGCGATCGCGGAGTTCCTCACGAAGCGCAAGGAAGTCACGAAGGTGTACTACCCCGGTTTGCCCGGCGATCCGGGGCACGCGCTCGCGCGCAAGCAGATGGACGACTTCGGCGGCGTGCTTGCGTTCGACCTCGACGCCGACAAGGAGCGCACGTGGGCGTTCATCGACGCGCTCGAGCTGTTCACGACGACGGCGAGCTTGGGCTCGACGGAGTCGCTCGTGTGCCCCGTGAAGCTCTATCTTGGGCAGCGACCTCTCGGCCGAGGAGCAGGCGCGCGCGCTGATCAAGGACAGCACCGTCCGGCTTCGCCGTCGGCATCGAGCACGTCGACGACCTGCATCGCCGACATCGAGCAGGCGCTCGCAAAGACTTTCGGTTAGCGGCCGAGCCGCCATGCCGGCGCGGGCGATGACGGCATCGCCGGCGGCTAGGCGAGAAACTTGCGCGCGCGCCCGATGCGCCATCAACGGGAAGTAATGGCGGTAGAGGTTGTAGTTGATCATGAAGCCGCGCTGCAGCTCGGTGCCTTGCGCGATGCGCTCGCGCGTCTTCTTGTCGCGGAAGTCCATGCGCGCGCCGAAGCCGTAGCCGGGAAAGCCGGTGCCCGTGTAGTAGGGCTCGTCCCACGTGCCGTCGGCGCGCTGCGTGTCGATGAGGAAGCCGATGCCGCGGCGGATCGTGCGCTCGTGCTCTCGGTCATTCGCCGCCACGAGCGCGAGCAGCGCCCAACCGGTTTGCGACGCCGTGCTCGGTCCCTCGGCCGCGCAGGCTGTCGTCCATGTAGGACGCGCACGTCTCGCCCCAGCCGCCGTCGGCGTTCTGGTGCGCGACGAGCCAATCGGCGGCCGCGCGTATGTACGGCTGCGTCATGTCCTCGCCGATGGCCGCGAGCGCCGGCAGCACCGCAGCCGTGCCGTAGATGTGATTGACGCCCCAGCGGCCGAACCAGCTGCCGTCGGCTTCCTGCTCCTTGCGGATGAACTGATAGCCGCGCGCGACGGCCGGATGGTCGCGATCGAAGCCGAGCAGGCCGAGCGCTTCGAGCACGTGCGCCGTGACGTCGGCCGAGGGCGGATCGAGCGCTTCGCCGAAATCGCAGAACGGAATCTTCGTGATGATCAGGTGGTCGTTGTCCTTGTCGAACGCGGCCCAGCCGCCGTTCGACGACTGCATCGCGAGCGTCCAGCCGAGCGCGCGGTCGATCGTCGCGCGGATCCGCGGCTGGTCGAGCAGCGCGCGCGGCAAGCGCGCGAGCACGATCAGCGCGACGGCCGTGTCGTCGATGTCGGGGTAGTGGAGGTTCGCGCGCTCGAACGCCCAGCCGCTCGGCTCCACGCCCCGCACCTTCTTCGACCAATCGCCGTGGTAGCGCACCTCGTTCGCGAGCACCCAGTCGAGTGCACGCTCCATGTGCGGCGTGAACTCGCGCTCGCAGTCCTGCATGGCGAGCAACGCCAACAGCGTGTCCCACACCGGCGACTCGCTCGCCTGGATGTGCAGCGTGCCGTCGCGCTCGTACGACCAGTGGCGTGTCGAGCGCCGCGAGTCCCTTCGACATGACGGGATGCTCTGAGCGTGTAGCCCTCGACGTTGAGCGCCATCAGGCTGTAGATCCACGGCGGTTGAATGCCGCCCCACGCGCCGTCGGCATCCTGGTGGCGCACGATCCAGCCCAAGCACGCGTTGATCGCCATCTCGCGGCCCGGTGTGAACCCGAGTTGTTGGTAGACATGCAGTAGCCGGTCCGACACCAGGAACAACCGGCGCCAAGACAGCCACGAGCTGCGCCGCGGCAGGCGATAGTCCATCTTGTCGCGGCCGTCCGGAAAGAGCTCGTCGAGCCGGCGCTCGGGCGGCAGCGGCCGCACGGCACGCCGCGCCGACAACACCGCGAGCGGCAGCAGGGTCGCCCGCGCCCAGCTCGCGAAGTTGTACATGTTGAACCACCAGCGCGGGTTCGCGATGACCTCGGGCGGCAGATTCGGCGTCGCGCTCCACGGCCACTCGCCGAGCAGCGCGAGCCAATAGCGCGTGAAGACGCGGATGCCGCGAAGTCCCCCGTGCTCGAAGATCCAGCGCCGCGCGCGAACGAGCGGCTCGTCGTCGGCGCTGAAGCCGACGCAGCGTAGCGCGGCGTAGCATTCGACGGTGCCGTTGATGTCGCCTTGAGGCGCCTGGTAGTACGCCTCCCAGGAGCCGTCCGGCCGCTGTGCCTTCAGCAACGTCGCGACGAGGTCCTGTTCGCGGGGGTGCCGGTACCCCAAGAAGTGCATGGCGAGCAGCCACTCGGCTTCCATGCAGGAGTTCGACTCGAGCATGCCGACCCAGAAGCCGTCCGGCGTCTGGTCGCGGTCGAGCCAGCCGATCGCTTGAGCGATCGAATGGTCGATCTGCTTCGCTGGGGCGTCGAGCGCGCGCGGCGCGGAAACGGCCATAACTGCCTGAATCGCTTAGGTTGTGCGGTATTATCGCACATTCGTTGCACGGTCCCGCCCGCCCAAACGAAAGAGCCCGGTCATGGCTGACCGGGCTCTTCGATGCTGCGCAAGACCTGAGATCGGGGAACGCGAGCTTCTCAGCGTCCGCCGAAGTCCATGCTGACTCCGAGCGAATAACGGCGACCTCGAGTCTCACCCGTCACGCCGAGGCCGGTTCCCGCCGCCTGGTTCGAGTTGAACGCAGCGTTCAGAAACTCCTCCGGCCCCGTATCCGTCAGGTTGTTGATGTTCGCGAACACGTTGAGGCTGCCGCTCCCCATATCGAAGCGATAGTTGAATCGTGCGTCCACGATCGTTTCGGACGCGACCTCGTTGTCGGCGACATCCCACCGGGTGCTCGGGCCGTTGAAGTTCCACACCGAGCTGACCAGCTGCGAATCCGTGTAGCGCCCCGACAGCGTGAATCCGAGGTTGCCGCGGTTGTAGGTTCCCGAGAGCAGGTACGACCACTCCGGAAGCCCGAAGGTGCCGACGATCCTGGTCACCTGACCTTGGCGATCGATATTGTTGCGCTCGTTGAGATAGCTGCCGAGGAAACGGACACCGATCAGCTCGCCGCCGCCGAGCCAGTCCACGTTCTTGCGGTAGTTGACCTCGTAGTCGATGCCTTCGGCCTCGACCGCGCCCTGGTTGTAATACGGAACGCCGACCAGTGAGATGGTGTTTATCGTGGGGTCTTGCGCTGCCGGCGGGCCGCCGCGCGTGATCAAACTACACAGGTACTGGTCGTTCCTGATCTGGCAGTCCTCGACCACCTGGGCGGCCGTGATCTGGTTGATGTTGTTCGTGATGTCGACAGAGTACCAATCCACCGCGAGACTGAGGCCGCCGATCTTGGCCGGCTGGAACACGATGCCGACGGTCTTGGTCCTGCCGTCCTCCGGCAATATGTCGGGCGACCCGTTCGTGAACTGCGTGACAGAGGTCGAGACGCCGGTAGGCGGATTCAATGCATAGTCGATCACGGTGGCGAAGCCGCCCGTGCGGTCGAACTTCTCAGCCATGTTGGCGGCACGAACGTCTTGCGAGATCGTGGTTCGCAGGCGAAAGGAGTCGATGATCGCCCAGTCCAATCCGCCCTTCCAGGAGTTGTGCTGGCCAGCACCCGAGTATTCGGCCCACCGGACGGCAGCGGACAGATTCAACTGCTGCACGCCTTTGACGTCGGACACGAGCGGGACCAGCAGCTCCGTGAAGGCCTCCGTCACGTCTTGCGCACCGCGCGCGAACGGGACGTTCGAGAACTGGATCTCGACGGAGTTTCCGGAGGCCAAAGCACCGCCCGGTACGCCACGAATGCCCAAGGCTGCGTTGTTCGCCATGACCGGGCGATACGTTGGGTTGCCGTTGACATTGCCTCCGGGCCCGACTTCCAAGACCTGGTCGAACCACTCCTCTCGATATCCATAGCCGAACGCCATGGTCACCGGGCCGGCCCAGCCCTCCGCGAGCTGGCCGTCCATCGAGACTTCCCAGACGTCCTGTTGGATATCGACGATCCTCTGCTTGTTTTCGCTGGAGAGATAGCTGTGCGGCATCGACTCGGTGGCCGACAGGAACCCTTGCGCGTTCATCTGCACCCCCGGCTCGAAACCGGTGACCCAAGCGAGCGCTTGCGGTGAGGGAGCGCCGCGCCCGAACAGGTTCAACGGCACGCAGTCGGGATAGAGCGGGTTGGCGGTATTGCGCGTGGTCAACGTGACGTTGCAAATCGGCTGACCGTTCAGAGGATCGGTGACCACGTCCGCCGCGAGGTAGATGCGGTCGAGCCGGATGCCGCCGGCCTGGACGGCGGCAAGGTTGGTTTCGCCCGATTGGTAGTAGCCTTTGAGCCGCCATCCGTCGAAGAACCGGCCTCCCGCGAAGTCATACTCGAACCCGACCGTCGCAGAATCGATCTCCGTCGTCTGCACGGTGTAGGCATCGCGAGCGAGGTCCTCTAGCGCGCCGGCACGGCCGAATAGCACGCCGGTAGCGGGGATCCCACTCTGTAGTGCCGCTGGCACGAACGGGTTACCGGGGAAGATCGTGAACGCCCTGTCGTTGGCCGCCGTCGGCGGATTGCCGAACAGGCCGAGGTTGCCCTTTTGAATGAACTCCGCTTCGCCGGACATGAACTGTCCGAACACCGTCAGGCCTTCGCCGAACTCGTGCTCGACATAGACAAACGCGTTTTCCCGGCTCGAGTCGGGGCTGATCGACAGGGACGGGATATTGCTGTCCACACCGGAGCCGCCATTGACCGTGGAACAGCCATGGGTGTTGCAGGGGCTGCCCGGCACCCACGGCGAGTAATTGCCGTTGGCATCGAAAATCTGCGTGCCGCCCGCCGCGGCCGGCATGTACAGGATGCCGTCCGTCGACAAAGCCGAGCTGCTGATCCGATCCACGGCGAGGTAGAACGGGTTGTCCTGGCTCTGGCCGGCACCTGCCGCAGTGTTTTCGATCAATCCGCGAGCCTTGTACCAGTCGTACTCGAGAACGTCCTCGCCCCAAATCGGATCCTGGGCACTCGTCTCGAGCGATATCAGCAGGTGCGTGCGATCCTCGGCGCCGAGAGCGAATCCGGCGCCGAACGACGTCTCGTAGTGCCCGCCGTCGCCGCCGTCGTTCTCGCCGCCCGAGATATTCGCCCTGAACCCTTCGAAGCTGGTATCGATGATGAAGTTCACGACACCGGCCACCGCGTCGGTGCCATAGGCAGCCGTCGCGCCGCCCGTGACGGTCTCGACGGTCCGGATCATGTTTTCCGGAAAGAGGTTGATGTCGGGTCCGCCGAAAATCGTCGATGGCACGACCCGGCGTCCATCCAAGAGCTGCAGCGAGCGCTTGCTCTGCAGGCCGCGCAGATTCAGCGATCCTGCTCCTGATGTGGTGAAGAAGATGCCTGGGTTCTGCGTCGTGTTCGATTGGTAGAACTGCGGTAGCTCAGCCAACCCCTCGATCAAATTCGTCGGCGCAATGACCTTCATTTCTTCGCGCGTCACCACCATCACTGGGTTCGGCAGGTCGATGCCGGTCGTACGGAGACGGCTGCCGGTGATCACGATTTCTTCGAGATCGGCGCCTTCGTCCTGCGCATAGAGCGTGGTTTGGGATGCGCCCAGCGCGACCACGACTGCAACTGCCAATCGTGATTTGCGATACCGACCGAATGCAGCTGTTGCGAGTTTCGCTCTCATTAGATTGCTCCCCCCAAAAACGCAAATCAGAATACTCGTTCTGTTTTTCTGGTCAAGCGACTTCGAGGGGCGTTGCAGTTGCCCCGCGCGCCGGCGCGATTGCGCCTTGCGCAGTCAAAGCGGATGGCCGAGCATGCCGCATCGCCGCACGCCAGGGATTCTCAACATGCCCGTCAGGCGCGCTCTGTTACTGGGCGCGACGCTCGTTTGCAACGGCTGCGCGACGGTCGCGACCGGCGACGGGGAGCGCCTCGCGCTGACCTCACCCGAGTTCGCGGCTTATGTCGAACGAGTATTCCGCGAGCAGAATCGCGTCTCCGACGCGCTCGCGTTCGCGCTCGAGGACGCGTCCGCTGAGCGCCCCGACGTCGTGGCGGTCGAGCAGGCATTGCTCGCGGCTTGTGCCGGCGTCAACGAGCTCGCGACCGCGCGCCGCGACGACGAGACCCTCGGTCTCAGGCGCAGCTCCGCGACCGCCCGCAGCGTGCCGGCCTGCGAGCGCGCGGCACGAGAGGCTGCGCGGCTACTCGCGGGCTCATGAGCCTCGCGGGCCGTCGAGCTCGTGCTCGATCCGGTAGCGGATGTGCTCGAGCATTCGGCCGCAGCTCCAGCGGCGTGGTGTTCTCGATCCAGTACACGATCGGCTCGACGGGATAGGACACGGCCGCCGATGGGTCCCGCTTCTCGAGCTTCAGCGTCGCCGCGATCGCCCCTCCGACGGTCAGTGCGGCAGCAGCCGGCCGACGGCGACGAGGTGCTCTAGGTAGTAAGGTGAGTCGAGGCTCGCGACCGCGACGTTTTGGCCGCTGGCGGGTGCGTGCACGAACAGGCCGTCGCCGACGTAAATGCCGACGTGCGACAGCTTGGTCTGATCCTGGAAGAACATAAGGTCGCCGGGATCGGCGTCGCCGACGGCGATCTTGCGCGTGGCGCGGAAGAGCTCCTGCGACGTCCGCGGCACGCGATAGCCGGCCTGGCCGTAGGTGTAGAACACGAGCCCGCTGCAGTCGAACCCCTCGACCGGGTCTGTGCCGCCGTAGCGGTAGCGAGTTCCGACCATGCCCATCGCGACTCGGCGATCGCCCCGCCGACGGCAGCATCGGCTACGCGCGGTTCGCACCTTGATCTCGGCGGACGTGCGAACCGCGGGCTGCGGCGGGGCGCTGGCGCAGCCGGTGGCCAGCGCCGCGATCGCGCCACGAGGGGCAGCCAGAAGTGTTTGCGGGAAGGTCGGAGCATGGGTGACAGGCTAGCGCGCTGTAGCTGAATCATCCCTGAAGGCTCGAGGGAGATCTTTACCGTCACGCCGGGACGCGTCGCTGCGCCAGCTCACAAAAAAGGCCGTCGGCGGACGGCGACCGCGAAAAAAATCCGACGAGCAGCTAAGGACGAGCCAGGGCGGCAACGGCAGGTCCTTGGCGCGCAGAAACTCGGGATTGAACAGCTTCGACTGGTAACGCTGACCGGAATCGCAGAGCACGGTCACGATCGTCTTGCCGGGCCCGAGCTGGCGCGCGAGCCGAATCGCGCCGGCAACGTTGATACCGCTAGAGCCGCCGAGCAGCAGCCCCTCGTTCTGCAACAGATCGTAGAGGATCGGCAGCATCTCCGTGTCGGGGATCTTGGAATGCGTCGTCGATGCGTGCGCCGTCGAGGTTGCCCGTCACGCGCCCTTGACCGATGCCTTCGCTGATCGAGCTTCCTTGACCTTTGAGCTCGCCGGTCTTGATCCAGCTGTAGATCGACGCGCCCATCGGGTCGGCGGCCGCCGTCACCACGTTCGGGTTCTTGTGCTTCAGGAACGCGCTGACGCCGGCGAGCGTGCCGCCCGTGCCGACGGCGCAGATGAAGCCGTCGATCGAGCCGTCCGGTCTGCTGCCAGATCTCGGGCGCCGTGCTGGCCGTATGGCCGTCGCGGTTCGCATGATTGTCCCACTGGTTCGCGTACAGCACGCCGTGCGGCTCGGTGGCTTCGAGCTCCTTCGCCGTGCGGGCCGCGATGTGCACGTAGTTGTTCGGGTCCTTGTACGGGACCGCCGGCACTTCGCGAAGCTCCGCGCCGCACAGCCGCAGAGCGTCCTTCTTCTCCTGCGACTGCGTGTTCGGCATCAAGATCAACGTGCGATAGCCGCGCGACTTGCCGACGAGGGCGAGGCCGATACCGGTATTTCCGGCCGTGCCTTCGACGATCAGCCCGCCGGGCTCGATGACGCCGCGGCGCTCGCCGTCGAGCACCATGTATTTGGCGGCGCGGTCCTTGACGGAGCCGCCGGGATTCGCGAACTCCGCCTTTCCCGAGGATCGTGCAACCCGTGAGCTCAGATGCCTGACGCAGCTTGATCAGCGGCGTATTGCCGACGGCGTCGACAAAGTCCTGCCGAATGTCCATCGAGAGGAAGGTCTACTGCGCGACGGTGATCGTGATCTTCTCGGAGCGGACGGGCGGTTGGTGGGGAATGTGCAACGCGTCGCCGAGCACGAGTTGCAGACGTGTGTTGTCCCGGCGGAAGCGTAAGCTCCGTTTCGGTTTGGCCGAGCCCGAAGTGGCGATGATTCGCATCGTTCGGAATCGGCAAGTTGTCCGGCGGCAACGTTGCGACGTCGATCAGCAGATGATGATGACCCGTGTTCGGTGTCGTGACGCCCGGCGGGCGCGACGCCCATACCGCGCAAACCGAAGCGAATCGTGAACGGCGAGCGTCACCGTGGCGCCGTTCGCCGGCGACACCAAATAGGTCAGCGCGCTCTCGGGCGCGGCCGTGCGCGGCAGCGCTGCGGGAGCCGCTTCCTGAGCGTGGGCAGACAGCCCTAAGGCCAATAGAAGCAGGCCGCTGAACGGTGTTATCTTGAGCATGAGGATTCCCCCGCTTGGCGTCGTTCAGGATGAATGAGAGCGCGCATCTTAGCAGGAGCGGACAGCTGTCAACGCGATCGACGGTCGCGCGTTATGGACCGCGCGTTATGCAATGTCTCGAGTCACTATTTCTTGGCCGCGTCTATAGTGAACTTCGCCTGGTGGCGCGAGTTACTAAGAATGCATCCCGCTCGTGCAGGCTCGAATCGAATTCGTCTGAGGTGACCTATGGATCGTCCACTGCTTCGCAAGCTCGTGCTCGTCGCGTCGTTCGCGGGAGTAACGGCGTTTGTCGCGGCGTGCTCGAGTCAGCAGCAGGTCGGGCCGCAGAGTGGCGGCGGCATCAGCATCCCCATGCCGAGCGGCGGTGGCTCGCAGAGCGGTGGCTCCAGGGCGGTGGCTCGCAGGGCGGCGGATCGCAGGGCGGTGGCCGCAGGGCGGCGGCTCGCAGGGCGGTGGCTCGCAGGGCGGCGGCTCGCAGGGCGGTGGCTCGCAGGGCGGTGGCTCGCAGGGCGGTGGCTCGCAGGGTGGCGGCTCGCAGGGTGGTGGCTCGCAGGGTGGCGGCTCGCAGGGCGGCGGCTCGCAGGGTGGCGGCTCGCAGGGCGGCGGATCGCAGGGCGGTGGCTCCTCGGGCGGTGGCTCCTCGGGCGGTGGCTCCGGCAGTGCCGGGCAGCGGCTCGTCGGGTAGCGGTTCCTCAGGCGGTGGCTCCTCCGGCGGCAGCTCGTCGGGTGGCGGTTCCTCAGGCGGCGGCTCCTCCGGCGGCGGTTCCTCGGGCAGCTCCGGCGGTTCCGGGCTTCCTGGCGGCGGCTCAGGCATTCCCGGCGGCGGGTCCGCAGGCGGCGGCGGCAGTCAGGGCGGTAGTCAGGGTGGCGGCTCGAGCGGTAGCCAGGGCGGCGGCTCGAGCGGTGGATCCTCGTCGGGCGGCTCGGGCGGCGGCGGTAGCGGGATTTCCCGGCCGGTAATTCGGGCGGCGGCGGCAGCGGTGGCAACGGCAGCGGCGGTAACGGCGCCGGTGGCGGTGGCGACGGCGGCGGCGGCTCCAGCGCCGGCGATCCGTTCGGCGAAGAGGGCGGCGGTGGGGGCGGCCAAGGCGGTGACGAGGAGTTCGACAAGTCGCTCGGCGACTTCGACCGCCAGATGGGCAAGGAGCAAGACGAGATCGCGAAGGAAGGCGGCGGCCCGGCAGCCGATTCGGGCACAGCGTCCGAAGGCGGAGCGGGTGGCGGCGGCGCGGCCGGTGAGGGCGGCCAGGGAGGTGCCGAGGGTGGCGAGGGCGGCGGCGAGGGCGGCCAGGCCGGCGGCGACGGTAGTCAGTCCGGCCAGGCCGGCGGCGGCGGCGCGGTTGGCGGCAGCGGTGGAGACGGCGCTGTCATCAGCGACCTCGGGGCCGACGGGCGGCCGTTGCGACGATTCAGGGCTGCAACGATCAAGACCGAGTGGCGCGGCAGCTCTGCGAAGCCGCCACGCAAGAGGACGACCCGTTCCTACGCGCCGCGCTTTGGGACGAATATAACGAGTACAAGAAGCTCATCGCTCGCGATGACCGAGGTCTTCGAGGGGGAAGGGGAATACATGCGCCGTGTCGGATCTGTTGCTGATCGGAAGCTGGTGGCTCGCCGGCGTGCTCCAGCTCGGAAGTCGTCGTCGCGCACTCGGTGCCGCTCAGCGACCGCGAAGGAAACGATCGCCGAGGAAGACTTGCTCGACGTCGGCATCGTGCTCTTCGACTCCGGTGTGCCCGAAGGTGAGGTCTCGAAGGAAGTCCTCGAGGAGCTGATCCGCGAGGGCACGTTCGTCCAGATCCGGCGTTCCGAGTCCGTCTACATGTCGGTGCTGCTGCGCAAGACGTTGCAGAAGACCGGCAGCTGGGGCTCGGTCTGGATTGCGCCGAAGCAGACGACGGCCGCCGACGTCACGGTCGCCGGCAAGATCTTGCTCTCCGACGGCGATCAGCTGCGTCTGGTCGTCACCGCGAAGGACTCGACGGGCCGCGTCTGGCTCGACGAGCGAGCCGTACGAGATGGAAACCGCGGCCGGCTCGTTCAATCGGCAGCGCTATCCCGACCTCGATCCCGTATCAGGACGTGTTCAACTCGATCGCGAACGATCTCGCGCTGGCGCCGCAGAAGCTCTGAGCGGCAAGGACCGGCGCGACGTCCGCACGGTGACGGGCGTTCGCTACGCCGCCGACGTGAGCCCCGACGCGTTCGCGGGCTATGTCGTCGCCGACGAGAAAGACGGGACGCTACGCGCTGAACCGGTTGCCCGCCGTCGACGATCCGATGTTCGACCGAACGCAGCGCGTCCGGCAGCGCGAGCGCTTGTTCCTCGACACGCTCGATCAGCACTACGCGCAGTTCTCGACCGAAGCGATGGCGCCGTACGACAGCTGGCGCGAGTACGCGCGCGAAGAGGCCATCGCGGTCCGCGAGCTCACGAAGTCGGCGCGCTGGCGCACGGGCATGGGTATCGCGACGATCGTCGCGTCGATCGTCTACGGCCAGAACTCGGACAGCGGCAGCTTCTCCGACCGCATGCTGCGCGACGCGTTGATGTACGTCGGCGTCGACATGATTCGCGCGAGCCAAGTGCGCAAGCAGGAGAAGCGGCTCCACACGGAGACGCTCGAGGAGCTGTCGCGCAAGACTTCGACGACAGCATCGAGCCGATGGTCGTCGAGATCCAAGGCACGCAGCATCGCCTGACGGGCACCGCCGACGCGCAGTACGACGAGTGGCGGCAACTGTTGCGGCAGATGTTCATCAACGAGTCGGGATTCGTGCCGGAGGACGTGGCGATCCACACGGAGCCGGCGCCCGAGCCGCCCGTGGAGCTGCCGCCCCTGCCCGGGTTAGCCGCCGCCGACGTGTCGGCGTTCGACGCAACACAACAGGCGGCGGAGCTGTCCGCCGTCGACCTGTCGGCGATCGGAGCGACGCAGGGCGCGGAGCTGCCCGCCGCCGACGAGCCGACGACCGAAGCGACGCCGGCCGCCGACGCTGGGGCCACGACGGAAGCTGCCGATGCGAACGCAAGCGGTGACGGAGTCTGAGGGCGCGCGCGATCGGCACCGTCGTCGATTGGCCGCAGGGCGAATCCTTAGGCACTTGGCACGTCGTCGCGCTGCTCGGCCGCGGCGGCACGGCCGAGGTCTGGCATGCCGTCGGGTCCGACGGCCGTGAGGCCGCGCTGAAGCTCGCGAAGCGCGAGCTCCGCCGGCATGCGGCGGCCGAACGCGCTGATCCGCCGCGAGCACGCCGTGCTCAGCACCGTCGCGAGCCCACACCTCGTCGAGCCGTATCGAGCTCGTCGACCACGACGGTGCCGCCGTGCTCGCGCTCGAATACCTGCCGCACGGCGACCTCGTACCGCTGCTCGGCGCACCGCCGCAGCAATGGTTGCCGGCGTTTCGCGCCGTCGTCGGCGCGCTCGCCGATCTGCGAGCGCACGGTCTCGCGCACGGCGACGTCAAGGCGAGGAACGTGCTATTCGCCGCCGATGGCAGTGCGCGGCTGGTCGATCTCACGTCCGCCCGTCCGCTCGATGCGCCGGCCGTCGTGACGACGGCGGCGTACTGTCTGCCCGCGCAGAGCGGCGCCCGCGCTCGCGATGCCGACTGCTTCGCCGTGGCCGTGCTGCTGTTCGAGCTCCTGACGGGCGAGTTGCCGTACGGTGTGGGCGGCCTTTCCGACGGCGGCGTCGAGCTCCCCCGCGAGGCATCGGCCGTTCCCGGGACCGAGACCCTGCTGGCCGCAGCGGCCGCGGCGCTGCGCGCGCGGCGGCCGCGTGCGGAGGTCTTTCGTATTTCACCGATGTCATAGAATCTGTCCGTCCCCTGTACGGCTGACTTCCGACACTTGGAACCGAATCTTCCACAACACGACGAGACGATCGTTCCGGTCCGGCCCGAACCTGCGCGGGCGGCGCGGCAGAGCGGACCGCAGAACCCGCTGCGGCACCGCGGCTGTTGCGGCAGTCGTTGATGGCGCTCGGCGCCGTGGCCTTGATCGCCGCCGCCGCCGCGGCGTTCTATTGGCTGCCTGCGCGGTGAGGAGGAGCGCGTCGTGGCGCGGCCGGCGGCCGAGCCTGCGCCCGCTGCCGAGCCGGCCCGCCGCGTCCTCTCTGCCGAAGAGCGCGAGGCGCTGCGCGCGCAATCGGGCGACCTTCTCGCGGGCCTACTGACGCTGCAGGACGATCTGACGAAGTTGAACGTCGCGAGCTGGGCCGCCGAGGACTGGGCAAAGTTACCAGCAATTGTCCGAAGCCGGCGACAACGCGTTCCTCGCCGAGGATTTCTCGACCTCCGTCACGAGCTACTCCGAGGCGAAGGCGCTCGGCGACGCGCTCGTGGCGCGTGCGGCGACGACGCTCCGCACGTCGCTCGGCGCGGCCGACGCCGCGCTCGCCGCCGGCGACTCGGAGCTGGCGCTGCGAGCAATACGACGTCGTGCTCGCGATCGAGCCGACGCATTCGGCGGCGTTGGCGGGCCGCGCGCGGGCCGAGCGCTTGCCCGACGTGCTGGAGCTCGTGCAACGCGCGAACGTCGAGGTCGCACGCGGCGAGCTCATGACGGCGCTCGCGAGCTACCGCGAGGCGCTCGTGATCGATGCCGATTGGCCGGCTGCGCACGCGGGCATCGCCGACGTCAATCGCATGCTGCGCGATGCGGAGTACGAGCGGTTGCTGTCGGCGGGCTTCGGCTTGCTCGGCGCCGAGGACTTCGCGGCCGCGCAGCCGCGAGTTCGAGGCGGCGCTCGCGATGCGGCCCGGCTCGCGCGAAGCCGCCGACGGTCTCGCGCAAGCAGAGGAAGGCGCGAAGCTCGAGCAGATCGCGCTGTCCGAGGTGCGTGGCGCTCGCGTTCGAGCGGCGCGAGCTGTGGGACGAAGCGATCGAGCTGTATCGCTCCGTGCTCGCGAGCGACGGCACGCTGCTGTTCGCGCAGACGGGGCTCGAGCGAGCTCGAGCTCGCGCGCGGGCCTCGACGCCAAGCTCGTCAATCTGCATCGACAATCCGACGCTTCTGTTCGGCGACGTAGTGCTCGCCGACGCGCGCGCGCTGCTCGACACCGCCGCAGCCGAAACCGAGAAGGGGCCGCGTCTCGACGTCGCAGATCGAGAAGCTCGGACGGCTCATCGAGCTAGCGTCGAAGCCGATCGCCGTGCGCCTCGACATCGGATCAGCTGACGAGCGTCACGTTGTATCGTGTCGGTGCGCTCGGTGCGTTCACCGCGCAAGGATGTCGAGCTGCGGCCCGGGCACGTACACGGCCATCGGCAGCCGCGACGGCTATCGCGACGTGCGCCAGACGTTCACCGTGCGGCCCGGGCGGGAACCTAGCCGCCGATCAGCGTGGTCTGCGTCGAACCGATCTAGCCGTCAAGGGTCCGAGTGACACAGGGAACGTCAGACAGCGGGAGAAATTCGATCGTGACGGTCGAAGAGCGAGTCGGCGGCGCGATGCCTTCGGCGCCGCCGAGCTGCCCGTTGCGCTCGGCGCCGGTCACGATGCCGACGTCGTGCTCGAGGGCGTCACGGGCAGCATCCAGATCGGCCGCTTCAAGGACGTGTTCTTCGTTCAGGCCGGGCGCGGAGCCCGCAACCTGCGCGTCGGCGGCGAGCCGTTGACGGGCACGCGCGAGCTGCAAGACGGCGACGTCATCGCGTTCGATCGTGCGCGGCTCGAGTGCCGAGTGGCCGGCGACGGGACGCTCGCGCTGCGCATCGAGTGGGTCGTCACGGCCGGCGACACGGCGCCGCCGGATCTCGACGAGCTCGCACGCGATCGGCGCCGCACGTCCGACGTCGCGATCACGCCGATCGCGTTCAAGCCGGGCGCGGCGAGCAAAGTCGTGGAAAAGCGCGGCCCGAGCCGCATGACGATTGCGATCGGGTCGGCGGGCGCCGTGCTTGCCGTCGTCGCGTGGTTCGCGTTCACGGCGAAATCCGTGGCGCTCGACATCGAGCCCACGCCGGCCAGCGTCAGCCTTCCGAGCACGCTCTTCAAGCTGAAGCTCGGCGACCGGTTCCTGCTGCGGCCCGGCTCGCATCGCGTCGCCGCGGAGCTGCCGGGCTACTACCCGCTCGATACGGAAATCGACGTCGGACCGCTCGCGGATCAAGTCGATCGCGCTGACGTTGACGAAGCTGCCCGGCGCTCGTGACGCTGACGACGGAGCCCGAGATCGGCGCGCAAGTGCTCCTCGACGGCGTAGCGCTCGGAACCACGCCGCTCCTCGACACCGAGATCACGCCCGGCGTCGCATCAGCTCGAGTTCACGGCGGAGCGATATCTCGCGGACGTGCGCGAGCTCGACGTCGCGGGCGCCAGCGAGCGCCAGGCGCTTGCCGTGACGCTGACGCCAGACTGGGGCATCGTGTCGTTGAACACGTCTCCGCCCGGAGCCACGGTGCTCGTCGACGGCGCGGAAGCCGGCGTCACGCCGGCCGCGATCGAGATCATGAGCGGCGAGCATGACGTCGAGGTGCGCCTCGCCGGTCACAACGCGTGGCGCACCAAGGTCCTCGTCGAGTCGAATCAGCCGCAGCAGCTGCCCGACGTCACGCTGGCGCAAGCCGATGGCCGCGTCGAGGTCGCGAGCAACCCGAGCGAGGCCAGCGTCAGCGTCGACGGCGAGTTCCGCGGCCGCACGCCGTTGTCGTTGCGCCTGTCGCCGGGCCGCACGCACCGCTTGGCGCTGACGAAGCCGGGCTACGAGACCGCGACGAGCGAGCTCTCCGTCGGCAGCCGACAGCGGCCGGCGATTGCAAATCGACCTGACGCCGCAGTACGGCGACATCGAGGTCGCGAGCACGCCGCCGGCCGACGTATGGGTCGACGGGCAGCGGCGCGGCTCGACCCCGGTGACGCTCCAGCTCACGGCCATCAGCCACGCGATCGAGATGCGCCGCGACGGGTTTCGCCGTCGAGCGCGCGGAGCTGACGCCGCGGCCGGGGTTCCCGCAGAAGCTCGCGGTCACGCTGACGCAGCTCGACGAGTCTTCGGGCGGCGGCTTCGCGAGCTTCTTGCGTACGAGCGCGGGCCAGGAGCTGAAGCTCGTGCCGGCCGGGCAATTCACGATGGGCTCGTCGCGCCGCGAGGTCGGCCGGCGCTCGAACGAGCCGCTGCGCCCCGTGCGCGTGACGCACGCGTTCTATCTGGGCGCGCGCGAGGTCACGAATGCGGAGTTCCGCGCGTTCAAGCCCGAGCACGACTCCGGCGACTTCGAGGGCCAGTCGTTGAACGCCGACGATCAGCCCGTGGTGAACGTGAGCTGGGACGACGTCGGTGCAGTACCTGAACGAGCTCAGCATCAAGGACGGGCTTCAGCCCGTCTACGAGCCGGGGCCCGGAGGCTGGGCGGCCGTCCAGCCGCTGCGCAACGGCTATCGCTTGCCGACGGATGCCGAATGGGAATGGGCCGCGCGGTTCGCGGGTCAGACGCAGGGTCTGCTCTATCCGTGGGGCGCTGAAATGCGGCCGCCCGATCGGTCGGGCAACTACGCGGACGTCTCGGCCGCGCAGATGCTGCCGACGACGCTGGTCACCTACGACGACGGCTACGCCGTCAGCGCGCCGGTCGGCACCTATCGCTGCCAACGGCTACGGCATCTTCGACCTCGGCGGCAACGTCGCCGAGTGGATACACGACTTCTACACGCTCGACGTGATCGAGTCGGCGCAGACGGTCGACGATCCGCTGGGGCCTGCGAGCGGGGCGTTGCACGTCGTGCGCGGCGCCAGCTGGCGCAGCGCGACGGTGACAGACCTGCGCTTGGCCGCGCGGGGCTCCGGCTCCGACGGGCGCGAAGATTTGGGGTTTCGGATCGCGCGCAACCTGCAATGAGGGCAATCGCATGGGCAACCCTTGGTTCGATTCCGCTATGCGCTGGTTGAGGTTGGCGGCGCCCGCGGTCGCGCTGGCCGCGTGGCTCGCGGCCTCGTTTGCGCAGCAGGCTCCGCCGGCCGCAGGAACGCCGCCGGCAAGCACGCCGCCGGCGAGCACAACGCGCCCGAGCACACCGCCGCCCGCGGCACCGCCCGCGGCCGAGAAGGGAAAAGAACCCACAGCCCCGTCGGACGAAGCGGCTGAAGAGGTGTTCATCCCGACGGAAGAGCTCCAGCCCGACGCCGCCATCACGTTCCCCGTCGACATCTAGGGGAGCCATGGGCGCCATCGCCATCGAGATCAACGATTCCGGTCTGGCCGTCGCGAACGAGGCCGGCGTGCTCGCGATCGAGCCCGGTTTCGCGCGCATCGATGGCGGCAAAATCGTGACGGGCGAGCCGGCGCGCGCGCGCGCGCGGCTGAATCCTCGCCAGACGAGCAGCCGCTTCTGGAGCGCGCTCAGCATGGACCCTGGCTCCGCCGGTTCCGACATCCGCAAGAGCACCGCGGAGCTCGCCTATGCGCAGCTCGAATCGTTGTGGCAACGTTTCGGCGCCGGCGTAACCGACGTCGTGCTCGTCGTGCCGGGCGGGTATCGGACCGAGCAGCTCGGTCTCTTGCTCGGACTCGCCCAGGAATGCGGCATGCCGGTCCGCGCGCTCGTCGATGCGGCGGCCGCGGCCAGCGTTCGGCCGTACCCCAAGCGGCAGCTCGTCTACGTCGATGCGAGCCTCTACCGCGCGTCGGTGTCGCTGCTCGCGCAGGATGGCGAAGCGCAGGTGCGCGCGGAGCACGCCCTCGCGCAAGGGCTCGCCGGCGCCGCCGATGCGTTCGCGCGCCGCGTCGCGGAGCATTTCGTGCGTGCGACGCGCTTCGATCCGTTCACTCACGCAGAGGCCGAGCAGGCGCTATACGACCTCTTGCCCGCGTGGCTCGAGGCGCTGCAGCGCGAGGAGCGCGTCGAGCTCACGCTGAAGCATCGCAACGAGGAGTTTCGGATCACGCCCGACCGCGACGCCATCCTCGGCGTCGCGCAGACGGGGGTCTATCGAGCCGTCATCCAGCTCATCGCTCAGCACCGCGAGCCCGGCAAGCGGCTCGTCGTGCAGCTGTCCGATCGAGTTGCGGTGCTGCCGGGGTTCGTCGGCGAGCTCGCGCGGCTCGACGACTCGCAGGTCGAGCGCTTCCCCGCCGGCCATGCCGCACGTGCCGTGCTGCTTGCGCCATCGATCACGGGGAGCCAAGGCGACGTGAAGCTGCTGAAGCGCATGCCATGGCGTGAAGCGCCACGGGAAGATGTCCCGGAGACCGGGCCACGGGCGCCGGTGCCGGCGCCGGTGCTCGCGCGCGCGAAGCCGCCGACGCACGTCGTGTATGGCGGTCTCGCGTATCGCGTCGGTGCCGCCGGCCTCGCGATCGGTCGCGAAGCGGATCCGCAGCGCCGCACCGTGGTGCTCGTCGGAAACAGCGGCGTGTCGCGCTTGCACTGCGAGGTCGTGCTGCGCGACGGTGAGCTCAAGCTGCGCGATTTGAGCAGCTACGGCACGTTCGTCAACGAGAAGAAGATCGCCGGCGAGGCGACGCTGAAGCGAGCCGACGTGATCCGTATCGGCTCGCCGGGCGCCGAGCTGCACGTCGTCGACGTCGAGGGCGCCGAATGAGCAAGCGGCGCAAGAGCGAGCTCAACGTATTCTCGATGTCGTTCCTCGACGCGATCACGGCGGGGTTCGGCTGCGTCGTGCTGCTGTTCATGCTCGTCAGCGCGAATGCCGTGCTCGAGCAACGCACGGTCGTCCAAGATCGCGAGGCCGAAGCTCGCCGGTGGGAGCTCCGAGTGCTGACGGGCCAGCGCAACCTCGTGCGTGCTTCGCGATGCGCTCGAGGAGCAGGTCCGCCAGTGGACTGCGCTGCTCGCGATGCGCCAGGGAGTTCTGACGCAGATTCAGGATACCGAGCTCGAGCTTGCGACGCTGACGGAGGACTCCGAGCTGCGGCAGGCCGCCATCGAGCGCCTGCGCCGCGAGCTGGCCGAGCTCAACCGCCAGTCGCAAGAGCTCGTGACGAAGGAACGAGACGAGGCCGAGGACGCGAGATCCCTGCGCGCGTTCGAGGGCGAAGGCAACCGCCAATACCTCACCGGGCTGCGCATGGGTGGCAAGTACGTCGTGATCCTCGTCGATACGTCGACGAGCATGCTCGATCGCACGATCGTCAACATCCTCCGCCGCCGCAACATGTCGGCGGACCAGCAACGCCGCGCGCCGAAGTGGCAACAAGCCGTCAACACCGTCGACTGGCTCACGACGCAGATCCCGGCGGGCACGAACGTCCAGGTCATCGGCTTCAACGACAAGGCGACGTGGCTCATCCCCGGCACGGAGAGCAAATGGGTCACCGTCAACGACGGCACCGAGCTCGACGCGCCCGTCGAGGCGCTGCGCAAGACCTACCCGCAGGGGCCGACGAGCCTGCACGCGGCGTTCAACGCGATCAAGACGCTCGAGCCGAAGCCCGACAACATCTTCCTGCTGACCGACGGGTTGCCGACGATGGGTGAAATCCTGCCGACGCGTCCCGGTGTCAGCGCGAAGGACCGGTTGGACCACTTCGATCGCGCGATACGGCAGCTGCCGGTGGGTGTGCCGGTCAATACGCTTCTGTTCGCGATGGAAGGCGACCCGCAGGCCGCGCCGGCTTATTGGCTCCTCGCGATCCGCACGGGCGGCTCGATGATGGCGCCCTCGGAGGACTGGCCATGAGACGCCGCCGCGAGTTCGAGATCTTCAGCATGTCGTTCCTCGACGCGATCTGCTGCGGGTTCGGCGCCATGATCCTGCTCTTTCTGCTGATTCGCGTCGGCGAGCCCAGGAGGCTCGAGGAAGCTGAGCGCGATCTCGACGGTCTGATCGCTCAGTACGAGCAAGAGCTCAACGAGATCCTCGGCGAGACCGACCGCGTGCGCCGCGAGGAGATATCGACGACCGACAAGCTGCGCATCGAAAACATGACCACCTCGGACCTCCAGGCGCAGCTCGAGCGCATCCGCGCGCAAGTGCTCGCCGTCGCAGGATCCCACGCTCGAGACCGAGCAGAACCGCCTCGCCTCGGCGAGGCAGAGCTTGTCCGAGGAGATGCGGCGCTTGCTCGCCGACTATCGGCCGCCGATCGACGAGTACAAGGTCGGCGGCATTCCCGTCGACAGCGAGTACATCATTTTCTTGATCGACACGTCGGGCAGCATGCAGCAGTTCCAGTGGGACCGCGTCCAAGCACAGCTCCGCGAGACGCTCGAGGTCTACCCGACCGTCAAGGGCATCCAGGTCATGAACGACGAGGGCGAGTACATGTTCAAGAGCTATCGGGGCGAGTGGATTCCCGATACGCCGACGCGCCGGCAAGCGATCCTCGACACGCTGAAGAACTGGCAACCATTCTCGAACTCGAATCCGCGCGAGGGCATCCTCGCGGCGATCGACCAATTCTACGACCCGGCCAAGAAGATCTCGCTGTACGTCTACAGTGACGACTTCCAGCAGGGCTCGATCAACCCGGTCGTCCGCGAGATCGATCGGCGCAACCACTCGAACGAGTCCGGCGAGCGGCTCGTCCGCATCCACGCCGTCGCGTTCCCGGCCGTGTACCTGATGTTGGGCGGCGACCTGTTCACGGCGGCCAATTACGCGACGCTGATGCGTATCGTCTGCCAGCGCAACGGCGGCACGTTCGTCGCGCTGCCGGTCATACGAGACGCGAGACGGCAGATAGCGAATTTAGTCGCGCCGGCGCGTGCTGCGCCGGCGTCCAAAGCTTGGAGGTTCGAATGGCGGCTCAGAATTACGTACGCGATCGAGTAGAGAAGCTCGGCATGCTCGTTGTCATCACGGTCATCACTCAGCTCATCTACGCGAGCTACGTGCGGCCGACGGCCGAGCAGTGGCTCGACGAGCAGCGCCAGATCGCCGCGACGAATCCGGGCTACACGCCGGAGCGCTCGCTCTGGGTCATCATCCAGGACCCCGAGCAGCAAGCGACGATCATCATCACGATCTGGGCGCTGATTCTCTCGGGCCTGCGGTTCCGCGAGCTCAAGCTGCAGCGCGACCTGCTCGAGGCCGGATACCTCACGAAGGAAGCCGGCGTCGTCATCCTGCCGAGCGATGCGCGCGAGTATCTGCGCACGTTCGAGCAGCTGCCGCCGAAGGAGCGCAACGCCGTGTTGCCGCGCGTGCTGGCCGCGGCGCTGAAGCGCTTCGGCGCCACGGGTAACGTTCAGGACGCGTCGCAGACCGTGCACAACACCTGCGAGAGCGAGCACAACCGGCTCGACGCGGAGCTCGCGATCCTCCGCTTCAGCGTCTGGGTCGCGCCGGCCCTCGGGTTCGTCGGCACGGTCCGCGGTATCGGTCTCGCGCTCCAGGGTGCCGAGCTCGCCGTCAAGGGCGATACGACGGCCGTCACGAACGGCCTCGGTATCTCGTTCAACTCGACGTTGGTGGCCCTGACGCTGAGCATCTTCTTGATGTACATCCTGCACGAGATCCAGCTCTCACAGGAGCGCCTGACGCTCGACATCGAGAACTACGCGGAAGAAGAGCTGATCAGCCGCCTCCACGGCAACTGACGCGTCCCCGGCCATAATTCGTCACGATTGCGGCAGCGTCCTGCCGCAATTGATCACCCGCTCGTCAGCTCGGTTCGCTGCAGATAGCGCCGTGTCCACCCACTTTGCGCTTCAGGAGCGAACCATGCAGACGAAACTCATTGCCCAGAAGGTCCTCGTTGCCGTGATCGGCAGCGTCCTCGCGACGTCGAGCTTTGCGGGGCCGAAGAACCGCGCCGCGAAAGACGAGACGCGCGTCATTGCCAAGGAAGAGTCGATCGGCCTCGGCAGCGGCGCTGCGATCGGCGCGCTCGCGGGCGGCCCCGTCGGCCTCGTGCTCGGCGCGGCGTTCGGCGGTTGGCTCGGCGACCGCTTTCACCGCGAGCGTGGCGCTCGACTCGAGGCCGACGAGCGCGCCGCGCAGGCGAGCGTGCACGCGGGCGAGCTCCAGACGTTGCTCGCCGCGAGCGAGCGCGCCGTCGCCGCGAAGGACGCCGAGCTGTTCGGCGAGCGCGTCGCGCACCGCCGCAATCTGCAGGAGGCGTTGTCGGTCGAAGTGTTCTTCCGGACGGAGGAGAGCGGCCTCGGCGGCACGACCGAGGAGCGCCTCGCGAAGCTCGCCGCGCTGATCGAGCCGATGGACGGCGCCGTGATCCGCCTCGAAGGCAATACGGACGCCCGCGGCACCGAAACGTACAACTCGACGCTGTCGACGGCGCGCGCGCAAAGCGTGCGCGATGCGCTGATCCGCGCCGGCATGCCGGCGGAGCGCGTCATCGTGACGGGTGTCGGCGAGACGGCCTCGACGGCTCCGGAGCAGGACACGGACGGCATGGCGCTCGAGCGCCGTGTCGAGATGAACGTCGTCGACGTCGACCGCGTCGCGGAGCTCGGCACGAACTGACGCCGCAAGGTCCCCCCGAGTGGCCGGGAGCCGCCGCACACGGAGCGAGGCGGCGCTCCCGGCCGCTACTTCAGATGAGTCTCGACGAGAGGCAGGAGCGGCACCGGCGCGGTCCGCGGCAGCACGCAAACCCGCACGGGCGCCAGGAAACGCGCGAGCGTCGCGGCCGTCTCTGCCGCAGGCACCGGCTGCTCTTCGGACTCGCTGACGACCACGCCCGCGATCGTCACGCCGCGCGCTCGCAACGCCGAGGCCGCCGTCAGGCTGTGGCTCAACGTTCCGAGGTAGCTGCCGACGACGAGTAGAGTCGGGCCTCCGAGCGCCTCGATCCAGTCGAGGACGGTGTGCTCGGCGTCGAGCGGCGTCATGACGCCGCCGATACCTTCGATCAGCGTCACGCCGCGCCGCTCGCTCGCGGCGCGGCAGTACGCAACGAGCACGTCGAACGGAATCGAGCGCCGCTCGCGGCTCGCAGCCATGTCGGGCGACAACGGCGCCGCGAAACGCCACGGGCTCACGGCGTCGAGGTTCTTCGCGCCGAGGTCGAGCCCCTGCGCGCGCAACAGCAACGCCGTGTCGCTGCCTTCGGGGTGCGCGGCGTCGAAGCCGGAGGCGACGGGTTTCAACGCCTGAGCGCTGCGGCCCGCGGCCTTGAGCTCCTCGATGAGCCGCAGCGTCACGAGTGTTTTGCCGATACTCGTTCCCGAAGACGTGACGAAGACGGCCGTCATGCGCGAAGCAGCGGGCGCACCGCGGCCGCGAGCGCCGCGACCTGCTCCGAGGTATGCGCGGCGGAAAAGGTCACGCGCAGCCGCGACGTGCCGGGCGGCACCGTGGGTGGCCGGATCGCCGCGACGAGAAAGCCGGCCGCGCGCAAGGACGCGCTCGCCGTGAGAGCGCGAGCGGGGCCGCCCATGAGCAACGACACGATCGCGCTCTGCGCCGCCGGCAGCTCGAGCGCCGACGTGAATTCGCGCGCGCGCGCGAGCGGCCGGCGCACGAGCTCCTTGTCGCTCGCGATGAGCTCGAGCGCGCGGCTCGCCGCGGCGACCACGCCGGGCGGCAGGCCCGTCGAGTAGACGAAGCTGCGGGCTCGGTTGCGGACGAGCTCGGCGACGTTGCGGCTCGCGCAGAGATACCCGCCGTAGACGCCGGCGGCTTTCGACAGCGTTCCCATTTGCAGCGGAATGGCGACGGGCTCCCCGAACGCAAAGCTCGAGCCGCGGCCGTCGCCGACGACGCCGAGGCCGTGCGCGTCGTCGGTCATGAGCCACGCATCGTGCTCGGCCGCGAGCGCGGCGAGCGGCGGGAGCGGCGCAAGATCTCCTTCCATGCTGAACACGCCGTCGGTCAGCACGAGGCAATGCCGATGCGCGGCTCGCTCCGCGGCGAGCAGCTCGGCTGCGTGCTCGACGTCGTTGTGGCGGAACTCGAGCACGCGCGCTCCGCTCGAGCTCGCGCCCGTCAGCAGGGAGCTGTGGCAGAGCTCGTCCATGAGGATCAGGTCGCTGCGGCCGGCAAGCGCCGAGATCACGCCGACGTTCGTCAAATAGCCGCTGCCAAAGACGACGGCGTCCTCGGTGCCTTTGAGCTCCGCGAGCTTGCGCTCGAGCTCGACGTAGAGCGGATGGTTGCCGGTGACGAGCCGCGAGGAGCCGGCGCCGGCACCGTACCGGCGGGTGGCGTCGACGCTCGCCGCCACGACCTCGGGATGCTGCGGAAAGGCCGAGGTAGTCGTTGCACGAGAACGAGACGAGCTTCGCGTCGGCTTGAATCGCCGCGGCCGCGCCCGGCCGGGCCGTGACTACGAGCCGGCGGCGCAGTTGCCTGCGCTCTAGCGCTTCGAGCTTGTCGCGCGCGAGCTCGTCGAGCGAAGGCCCCGCGCTGCGGGAACGTGGTGGCAAATGCGAAGCTCCGGCCGATGAGCGTGCATTCTCACCGACCGGGCCGGGTCGCGGGAAGCGGTGTCGAAGCGCCGCGCGGCACTCGCGCGAAGAAAAACACGAAGTCCTAGACGCGATGACGTCGGTATCGAACCACCGGTGTTCCGGGCTACGGGGTGCTGCCGAAAACACTCCTCGACCGAAACACCCGAGATCGTCGTCAGTGCCTCAATGCGAACGGGTGGAACGCCCATGCGGACAACTTTGTTGGCCATTCGCACCTCGGCGACCCGGTACCATGCTCGGATGTTGTCCATTCCTGGGTTCAGCGATCCGGTCAGCTCGCTGACCCACCTTGCAGGGGCGCTGGTCTTCGCCATCCTGAGCATCTTTTTGATCGCCCGCGGCCGCGGCGAAGCGCGACGCGTGATTGCGCTCGGAGTGTTCGCCTTTTCCTGCGTGCTGCTGCTGTCGCTGAGCGGGGTCTACCACCTGCTGATGCCGGAGACGGCGGGGCGCAGCGTGCTGCGGCGCCTGGACCACGCCGCGATCTTCGTGCTGATCGCCGGCAGCTTCACTCCGGTCCACGTGATCCTGCTGCGCGACTTGCGGCACTGGCTCCTGCTTGCGGGGATCTGGGCCGCCGCGATCGCCGGGCTGGCGCTCAAGACGGTGTATTTCGATGCCACGCCGCAAGGGCTCGGGCTGGCGATGTACCTGGGTCTGGGCTGGCTGGGGGTGGTTTCCGCCGTCGCGCTCGTGCGCCGCTTCGGCGTGCGCTTCATCCTGCCGCTAGTGTGGGGGGCGCTCGCGTATACGCTCGGGGCCCTGGCAGATCTTCTGGGCTGGCCGGTGCTGGTTGCGGGCGTCATCGGTCCGCACGAAGTATTCCACCTGGCGGTGCTGACCGGCATCGCGTTCCATTGGGCGTTCATTCTCGGCATTGCTTCCCGCACGGCGCCTGAAGCGCGTGTGCGGGATCGAAATTGAGCAGTGCAACGGGCAGATTCGTCCGGCGAGAGAGCGCCTCTCCGCGTTTCGCGCTATCCACCGGCACGCGCTTCATCAGGCCGCGACGCGGCGGGCGCTCTCGTCTGCGCCGGACGGCGGGTCGAAGGCCGCCGCAAGAGCGTCGTCGATGTTCTCGAGGAACACGAACTTGAGCTGCTTGCGCGCGGGCTCCGGAATGTCCTCGAGATCCTTTTCGTTGCGCTTCGGCAGCAGCACGGTGTCGATGCCGGCGCGCAGCGCCGCGAGCGACTTTTCCTTGATGCCGCCGATCGGCAGCACCAAGCCGCGTAAGCTGATCTCGCCCGTCATCGCGATGTCGTTGCGCACCGTGCGCCCCGACAGCAGCGACGCCACCGCGAGGAACATTGCGACGCCGGCGCTCGGGCCGTCCTTCGGGATCGCGCCCGCCGGCAAGTGGATGTGCAGGTCGTTCGTCTCGAGCACGGAGCGCGCCGCGCCGAGCTTGTCGAGACGCATCTTCGCGAGGCTCACGGCGGCCTGCGCGCTTTCCTTCATGACGTCGCCGAGCTGACCCGTGAGGATCAGCTGACCCTTGCCCGGGACGAGCGAGGCTTCGATGAACAGGATGTCGCCGCCGACGGGCGTCCAAGCGAGGCCCGTCGCGACGCCCGGCACGCTCGTGCGTAGCTTGACCTCGTTATCGAAGTGGCGCGCGCCGAGAATCGACGGCACGTCGGCGGCGTCGATCGCCACGCGCTCGGCCACGCCTTCGGCGATCTTCATCGCGGCGTGGCGCAGCAAGCGCGCCGATCTCGCGCTCGAGGTTGCGCACGCCGGCTTCGCGCGTGTAGCCGTCGATGACGACGCGCAAGGCGTCCTCGCTGATCGAGGCTTGCGCCTCCGTGAGGCCGTTCGCCTTCAGTTGGCGCGCCACGAGATAGCGCGTCGCGATCGCCAGTTTCTCGTCCTGCGTGTAGCCCGGCAGCTCGATGATCTCCATGCGGTCGCGCAGCGGCCCCGGGATCGTATCGAGCACGTTCGCCGTCGCGACGAAGAACACTTTGCTCAAGTCGAACGGCACGTCGAGATAGTGATCCGAGAACGTCGAGTTCTGCTCGGGATCGAGCACCTCGAGCAGTGCCGCCGACGGGTCGCCGTGGAAGCCCACGCCGAGCTTGTCCATCTCGTCGAGCATGAACACGGGATTGTTCGTCCCGGTCTTGCGCAGGCTCTGAACGATCTTGCCCGGCATCGAGCCGATGTAGGTGCGGCGGTGGCCGCGGATCTCGGCCTCGTCGTGCACGCCGCCCAAGCTCGCGCGCACGAACTTGAGCCCCACGGCGCGCGCGATGCTCTGGCCGAGCGACGTCTTGCCGACGCCGGGCGGGCCGACGAAGCAGAGGATCGGGCTGCGGCCCGACGCATTGAGCTTGCGCACCGCGAGGTACTCGAGAATGCGGCGCTTGACCTTCTCGAGGCCGTAGTGGTCCGCATCGAGAATCGCGCGCGCCTTCGCGATGTCGATGGCTTCCGCGTCGCTCTTCGACCACGGCAGCGCGACGAGCCAATCGAGGTACGTGCGCACCATCGAGTGCTCCATCGACGAATCGGGCATGCCCTCGAGGCGCCGCAGCTCCTTTCGCGCCTGCTTCTCGGCCTCCTCGGGCATTTTGGCGTCCGCGATCGCCTGGCGCAGCTCGTCGAGCTCGCTCTGCGTGTCGTCCTCGCCGAGCTCCTTCTTGATCGTCTTCAATTGCTCGCGCAGCACGTACTCGCGCTGGCGCTCGTCGAGCTTGCCCTGCGTCTGCTCGTCGATCTCGCGCGACAGCTTCAGCACCTCGACGCGATGCGTCAGGAACTCGATGACGCGATCGAGCCGGTCGCGAACCTTGAGCGCTTCGAGAATCGTCTGCTTCTCGGACGGCTTGATGTCGATGAGGCCCGCGACCATGTCGGCGAGCGCGCCCGGCGACTCGATGTTCTGCAGCGCCGGAGCGAGCTCCGGCGGTACCTGCGGCAAGAGCTCGATGGCCTCGATGGCCTTCTGCTTCAGCAAGGCGGCACGCGCCTCGACGTTGGCGTCCGTCGTCACCTGGTCGGGGATCAAGTCGAAACGCGCGGCGAGGAACGGCAGGCCGGTCAAGTAGTCGAGCGTGCGAAACCGCTGCTCGCCCTGGCAGATGAGGTGATGAACGCCGTTCGGTGCCTTCAGGTAGCGCACGACGGTCACCGTCGTGCCGATCTTGTGCAGATCGTCGGGCCCCGGCGCGTCGACGCTCGGGTCCTTCTGCAGCACGATGCCGAGCTTGTGGCCGTGCTGGACGGCCTCCTGCGCCGCGCGCATCGAGAAGTCGCGCGTCAGGGCGACCTGCGTCACCGCGCCGGGGAACATCACGAGGTTGCGGACGGGAACGACGAGCAGCACGTCCGCGGGCAGCGTGATGGACCCGTTGTCGCGGGTGACCTGCGGCAGCTGTTCGTTCTCGTCGTACATGGTCTGGCCTCGCTGAGTGGACCGAGTCGGCTATCTGGGGCCGGCCCCCGCGCTGTTCAAGCCCGGCCCCGCCCTTTGGGTTCAGGTCGCGCGCAGCCGTGCTGCCAGAGCCGCGTAACCGAAGCTTCTCTCCGTATCGACCGTCACGGCGTGCCGCCGTTCCGCGCGATCGAGGGGCTCCTCGGAGGCGAGTTGATGCTCCAGGACCGCGAGATCGGCCTCCGACGCGTCGCGGCCCTGTCGGGCGCGCTTTAGGACCCGCCTGCGCAGCTCGGCCGGGGACGCCGTGCAGTCGAGGATCACGAAGCGCGCCGCGTTGGCTGCCGCCACTTGCCGGAACTCGAGCCGCTCGCGGCGCCGCAGGAACGTCGCATCGATGACGGCGCTCTGCCCGTTGCGCAACAGCAGGTCCGCGATCTCGGCCAGCGCGGCGTAGGTGCGCCGGCTCGCGGCGGCGGCGTACAGGCCGGCCCCGAGCGCGGAGCCGGTTCGCGCCGCAGCGGTGAGCCCATGCAGGCGCTTGCGCTCGAGATCCGAGCGGGCGCGGATCGCGGGCAGGCGGCCCACGAGCTCGTCGGTCACGGACGTCTTGCCGCTGCCGGACAGGCCGTGCGTGATGACGAGCACCGGCTTCTTCGGCGCGCAGAGCTCGAGCGCCGTGGCCAAGTAGCGCTCGGCGTCATGCCCGTCCGCTGCGGACTGCGCTCGCTTGATTGCGGCGACCTTGGCGCGAACGAGCGCGCGGTAGACGAGATAGAAGGGCAGCACGTCGACGCCGCCATAGTCGCCGCTGACCTCGAGATAGCGCATTCAAGAACTCGTACGCGAGGTCCGTGCGGCCGTGTGCGCGCAAGTCCATCGCGAGGAAGGCGACCTCGCTGACGACGTCGATGTCGCGCAGCTTGCGGTCGAACTCGAGCGCGTCGAACGCGACGATCTTGCCGTCGCGCCAGAGCAGGTTCTGTAGATGCAGGTCGCCGTGACACTCGCGATGCGCGCCTGCGGCGGCGCGCCGCGCGAAGAGCGGCGCCAAGCTCGCGCACTGCCGCTCGGTCCAAGCGCGCACGCGCTCGAGCTCGCGCTGCCTGCCCGGCCCGAGATAGCGGCGCGAGCTCGTCGATGTTGCGCAGTGCCGTCGCGCCCGCATCCGCGTCGCCGGCCGCGATGCCGCGCACGGGCGGGAGGCCTGCAGTGAAAGCGCGCAAGCTCGGCCCCGAATTCAGCCAACGCCGTTTTCGGCAGGCGCTTCGCTGCGAGCCGCCGGTCGAGCCGATCGGCCGTCGCGAACTCGCGCATCTTCACGGCGTACTCGAATGCCGGCTTGCGCCCGACTCGCGGCGCCGAGGGCGTTCCGCCGATCGGCACGACGCCGAGATAGAGCTCCGGCGCGAGCCGCCGATTCACTCGCAGCTCCTCGTCGCAGAAGCGTTTGCGAAGCTTCAGCGTGCTGAAGTCGACGAACGGCAGCTTGACGGGCTTCTTGACCTTATAGGCGTGGCGCCCGGTCAGGAACACCCACGAGACGTGGGTCTCGACGAGGCCGACCTCGCTCACGCCGGCGCCGAAACAGCGGGGGTCGCGCAGCGAGGCCGGAAACGACTTCGGTTTCGGCCCCTCAGCGCGGCGTGCGCGCTTGGCAGGCACGTGTGCGCCTAGCCCGGCTCTCCGCCGAGCACTGCGAGCAGCTCCGCCGTCTTCGCGCGCATCAACGCCGTATCGCCGCGGCTCTCGACGTTGAGGCGCAACAGCGGCTCGGTGTTCGACGAGCGCAGGTTGAACCGCCACTGCGAAAACTCGACGCTCAAGCCGTCGGTTCGGTCGACGGCAACGCGCGCCCGGCGTGTACTCGGCTTCGACGCGGGCGATGACGGCCGGAGCGTCTTTGACCTTGCGGTTGATCTCGCCACTCGCAGGGAACGCGCGCATCCGCTCGCCGACGAGCTGCGACAACGAGGCCTTGCGCTTGGCTCATGACCTCCGTGATCAGCAGCCAGGGGATCATGCCGCTGTCGGCGTACGAGAACTGGCGGAAGTAGTGGTGAGCGCTCATCTCGCCGCCGTACACGGCGTCGACCTCGCGCATGCGCTGCTTGATGAAGGCGTGCCCCGACTTGCTCTGCACGGCCTTGCCGCGGAAGCGGCTCACGATCTCGAGCGTGCTCCAGGTCAGCCGCGGGTCGTGCACGATCCGCTCGCCGGGCGACTTCGCGAGGAAGGTCTCCGCGAGCAGGCCGACGATGTAGTAGCCCTCGATGAACTGACCGAGCTCGTCGAACAGGAAGCAGCGGTCGTAGTCGCCGTCCCACGCGATGCCTAAGATCCGCCCGCTCGGCGCGCAGGCGCTCGATCGTGACGGCGCGGTTCTCCTCGATCATCGGGTTCGGCACGCCGTTCGGAAAGCTGCCGTCGGGCTCGTGGAAGACCTTGACGAAGCGGAACGGCAAGTGCGGCTCGAGAAGGTCGACGATCGGGGCCGGCGCCGCCGTTGCCGGCGTTGACGACGATCTTGAGCGGTGCGAGCGCTTTCAAGTCGACGTACGACAGCAGGTGCTCGATGTACTCGGGCTTCACGTCGACTTGCTTGACCTTGCCGCGCGCGGCGACCGGCGGGCCGAACGCGTCGCGCTCGGCCAGTGCGCGGATCTCTTGCAGCCCCGTATCGGCGCTGATCGGCCGCGACTCCTCGCGCACGAACTTCATGCCGTTGTAGTTCGGCGGGTTGTGGCTCGCCGTGACCATGATGCCGCCGTCGAGCTTGCGGTTGAACGTTGCGAAATAGGAGAGCTCCGTGCCGCCGACGCCGATGTCGAGCACGTCGACGCCGGAGTCGGTGAGCCCTTTGACGAGCGCCGCCGTCAGCATCGGGCTCGAGCCGCGGATGTCGCGGCCGACGGCGACGATGCGCGGTTTGACGAACGCGGCGTAACCGCGGCCGATGCGATAAGCGATGTCCTCGTCGAGCTCCTCGGGGACTCGACCGCGCACGTCGTAGGCCTTGAAACAGTTGATTTTCTTCATCGTGGACCCGACAGGTTTCGGTGAACCTGGAAATTGGACACTGTGTAATGATGCCAGCTTAGTTCGTCGCGGGTGTTACGAGTTTGAGTCATCTCTGGTTGCCGTATCGGCAGATGAAAACCGCGCCGCCGCCGCTCGTCGTCGAGCGCACCGACGGTGTGCGCCTCTATCTCGCCGACGGCCGCGAGCTCATCGACGGCATCGCGTCGTGGTGGACGGCGTGCCACGGCTACAACCATCCGCACATCCGAGCCGCGGTCGCTGCGCAGCTCGAGCGCATGCCGCACGTGATGCTCGGCGGGCTCGTGCACGCGCCCGCCGTCTCGTTGGCGGCGCGGCTCGCGGCGTTGCTGCCCGGCGATCTTGAGCACGTGTTCTTCAGCGAGTCGGGCTCGGTTTCCGTCGAGGTCGCGATGAAGATAGCGCTGCAGTACCGCGCGAATCGCGGCGAGAAGGAGCGCGTCCGATTCGTGAGCTTTCGCGGCGGCTATCACGGCGACACCTTCGGCGCGATGTCGGTTTGCGATCCCGAGGAAGGCATGCACCGGTTGTTCGGGCCAACGTTGCCGCAGCAGCTCGTCGTGCCGCTGCCGCAGGACGACGAGACGAGCCGCGAATTCGAGCGCAGCCGTCGCGGCGCACGCGCGAGAGCTCACGGCTGTGATCGTCGAGCCGCTCGTCCAGGCGGCCGGCGGCATGAGGTTCCACTCGCCCGAGACGCTGGCGCGCGTCGCCGCGACGGCGCGCCGCTTCGACTTGCTGCTGATCTTCGACGAAATCGCCGTCGGCTTCGGCCGCACCGGAACGCTATTCGCTTGCGAGCAAGCGGGCGTCGTGCCCGACATCATCACGCTGTCGAAGGCGTTGACGGGCGGAACGCTGCCGCTCGCGGCGACGGTGGCAAGCAAGCGCGTCTACGAGGCCTTCCTCTCCGACGACGCGAGCCGCGCGCTGATGCACGGGCCGACGTACGCCGGCAATCCGCTCGCGTGCGCGGCCGCGAACGCGTCGCTCGATCTCTTCGCCGCGGAGCCTCGACTAGCGCAGGTCGCTGCAATCGCTGTGCAGCTCGAGCGTGAGCTCGACGCGTGCCGCGGGCTCGGTGGCGTACGCGACGTGCGCGTCAAAGGCGCGATCGGCGTCGTGCAGCTGAGACGTGCGCCGCAAGCTCGAAGCGCTGCGCGCGCGGTTCGTGCAGCACGGCGTTTGGGTACGGCCGTTCGGCGACGTCGTGTATCTGATGCCGCCGCTCGTCATCGAGTCCGAGGATCTGACGCGTCTCACTCGCGCGATCTACGACGTGCTGCGCGAGGCGGCGCTCGGCTGGCGAGCTTGTAGCGTCAGCGTTGCTGGTTCGGAGCTCTGCAGCGCGTTGAAGCGCGTGCCGTCGGGCAGGATGATCGCTTTCAGAAACCAGGCGTTCGGATTGTCGTGGCGCGGCGCGCCGATCGCCGTGATCTCCTGGCCCACCTTGACGTGCTCGGGCCGAAGGCCGAGGCGCGCGAGCATGTTGGCCGGCGCTCCCTCGACGAAGTCGATGGTCTGTTGCTCGCCGTTTGAGCGCCGTCGTCGTCAATGTCATCGCCATGTGCGGGTTGCGCAGCTTGATGCTCGCGATGACGCCGTGGAATTCGACGTCCTGCTGCATGTCGTAAATCGCGAACGAGTGGTGCGCGGCGGCGGAACCGGCGAGAGCCGCGACGAAGGTTCCGAGCAGGGCAAGGGGTAGGCGGTTCATTGCGATCGCTCGCTCAGAACATTTCGGACTTGTCGGGCGCCGGCGGCTTGCCGAGGTTCGCGTAGCGGTTCGGAATGAAGTCGCCCGTGATCATCTCGTGGTACGACAACCCCGGGCCGACCATCGGATAGACGCCGGCCGTCGGATCGATGATGACCTCGAGGAACGCGGGCCCGCGGTGGTTCAGGAACTCCTCGACTAGGCGCGGCACGTCTTGCTTCGCGTCGAGCCGTTTCGCGAAGCCGAAGCCGTCGGCTTGCGCCGTCTTGATGAAGTCCTTCTTGCGCAGCGACTTGTCGCTCGCCGACAGACGGCCCTTGAAGAACAGCCGCTGCCACTGCATGACCATGCCGTCGCCGAAGTTGTTGAGCACCATGATCTTGATCGGCAGATCGTAGGTCGTGACCGTCTCGAGCTCGCCCAGATTCATGCGGATGCTCGCGTCGCCGTCGACGTCGATGACGAGCTTGCCGGGATTCGCGATCTGCGCGCCGATCGCCGCGGGCAGGCCGAAGCCCATCGTGCCCATGCTGCCCGACGTGAGCCACAAGCGCGGCTCGCGGAAGTCGCTGTACTGCGCGGCCCACATCTGATGCTGGCCGACGCCGCTCGAGATGATGGCTTCGCCTTGCGTGATGCGTTCATCGTCTCGATGACGTACTGCGGCTGCACCAGCGGGCTCGAGCGGTCGTAGTTCAAGCCGTAGGTCGCCTTCAGCGCCGCGATCTCGCGCGTGCCACGTGTCGAAATTCGTCGCGAAGCCCGCGCGACGTGCGTACGCGACGAGCGCATCGAGCGCGGCCGGCAGCAAGCCGACGTGATGCCAATCCGCTTTCTTGACCTTGTGGATCTCGGACGGATCGATGTCGAAGTGCAGGACGCGTTTCGCCTTCGGCGCGAACTTGGCCGGCACGCCCGCGACGCGATCGTCGAAGCGCGCGCCGATCGCGATCAGCAGATCGCAGTCGTCGACGGCGTAGTTGGCGCTCGCCGTGCCGTGCATGCCGAGCATGTGCAGCGACAGCGGATGCTTCGTGTCGAAACCGCCGAGCCCCATCAGCGTGCTCGCGACGGGAATCTTGAACGCCGCGCGAAACGCGCGCAGCGCGCCGCTCGCGTTGGCGTTGACGACGCCGCCGCCGGCGTAGATCAGCGGCCGCTTGCTTTCGCCGAGCATCGAGAAGAATTGCTGGCAGCTCGCGTCCGTCAGCGTGTTGCCCTCGACGGCCGCGACCCGCTGCCGGTAACCCGGAATCGGCAACTGGTTCTCGCCGACGAACGTGCCTTTCCAGTTCTGCACGTCCTTCGGCACGTCGACGACGACGGGGCCCGGCCGGCCCGTGCGCGCGATCTCGAACGCCGTGCGCATCGTGGCTTCGAGCCGCAGCGGGTCCGTCACGAGGAACACGTGCTTGGCGACGGAGCCCATGACGGCCGTGACCGGTGCTTCCTGGAACGCGTCGCTGCCGATCGCGGCGGTCGGCACCTGGCCGCAGATCACGACGATCGGAATCGAATCGGCCATGCAGTCGCGCACGGGTGTCACGCAGTTCGTGGCGCCGGGTCCCGACGTGACCATCACGACGCCGACGCGCCCGCTGGCGCGTGCGTAGCCGGCCGCCATGAAGCCCGCGCCTTGCTCGTTGGCCGGGACGATCAGCGGCATCGGCTCGACGCCGTTGCGAGTGTTCGTTTGGTTGTAGCGGAACACGGCGTCGTACGTCGGCAGGATCGCGCCGCCGCTGTAGCCGAAGATCGTGTCTACGCCTTCGTCAGCCAGCACTTGGACGATGATGTCCGCGCCGCTCATCGTGGCACCCGCGAGCGGGTGCGAGCGCGCGAGCTTGGGCTGAATCAGGGTATCCATGGTGAGTTGCCGGGAGCTCGTTAACGGGCTGGAAGCCGCTAAGCTGCTGGAGTTTTGACGAAAAGGAAGTGCATTGCAATAGCTGTTGTTCTGCGCCAACATGTCAGGCCCTGCGCGCGCCGGGGCGCCAACACGTCATGCGACATATCATTTCAATACTCTTGCAGAACGAGGCCGGCGCGCTCGCACGCGTCGCGAACCTGTTCTCTTCGCGCGGCTACAACATCGAGAGCTTGAACGTCGCGCCGACGGCGGACGAAACCGTATCGCGTCTGACGCTCGTCACGTCGGGTTCCGAAACCGGTGCATCGATCAAATCGAGAAGCAGCTCGGCAAGCTCGTCGACGTCGTCGACATCGCCGACATGACGAAGTCCGATCACATCGAGCGCGAGCTCGCGCTGTTCAAGCTGCACGTGCGCGAACGGCGCGCGCGGACAAGCTCGCGCCCGTCATCGAGCAGTTCGGCGCGCGCGTGCTGAGCGACGTCGACGAGCACTACACGGTCGAGCTCGTCGGCGGCAGCCAGGACATCGACCGGTTCTTGAAGCGCTCGGCGCAAGTCGCGGACGTCGTCACGCTGGTTCGCAGCGGAGCGATGGCCGTGATGCGCGGCGCCGCCGCGTTCAAGCGGGGCTAGCCGGCGGCGCTCGCTTCGTCGCGAGCGAGCGTAGCGCATCATGAGCACCGCAGCGCACGTGACGCACGCCGAACGCCTCGCCAACGCGCGCCGCGTCGTCATCAAGATCGGCTCGGCGTTGTTCGTCGATCAGCAGACGGGTGCCCTGGATCGCGCGTGGCTCGAAGGCGTGTGCGCCGACGTCGCCGATATGCGCCGCGCCGGCAAGGACGTCGTCATCGTGTCGTCCGGCGCCGTCGCGCTCGGGCGGCGCGAGCTCAATCTGCAGCGCCGCTCCTCGCGCCTCGAGGAGAGTCAGGCCGCCGCGGCAGCCGGGCAGATCGTGCTGGCGCACGCCTATCAGGAAATCTTGCGCGGCTTCGGCTCACGACCGCGCAAGTGCTGCTGACGCTCGACGACAGCGAGCGGCGCGAGCGCTATCTGAACGCGAGCAAGACGCTGCGACGCTTGCTCGGCTACGGCGCCGTGCCGGTCATCAACGAGAACGACACCGTCGCGACGCAGGAGCTGCGCTACGGCGACAACGATCGCCTCGCGGCGCGCGTCGCGCAGATGGTCAGCGCCGACTGCCTCGTGCTGCTGTCCGACGTCGACGGCTTGTACACGGCCGATCCGCGCCGCGACGCGAACGCGCGCTACGTCGACGAAGTCACCGAGCTCACGCGCGAGGTGCTCGACATGGCCGGCGGCCCGGGCTCGAGCCACGGCTCGGGCGGCATGCGCACGAAGCTCGAGGCCGCGCGCATCGCCGTCGGCGCCGGCTGCCGCATGTGCATCGCGACCGGGCGTGTCGCGCGGCCGATCAGCGTGCTGCTGCAAGGCGGCAAGGCGACGTGGTTCTTGCCGAGCGCGACCCCGGGCGCCGCGCGCAAGCAATGGATCGCGGGCACGCTGAAGCCGAAGGGCTCGCTGCGCGTCGACGCCGGCGCCGAGCGCGCGCTCGTCGGCGGGCGCAGCCTGCTGCCGGCCGGCGTCACGGCCGTCGACGGCCCGTTCGGGCGCGGCGACGCCGTCAGCGTCGCTGGCGGCCGACGGCCGCGAGATCGCGCGCGGCTTGACGGCGTATCCCGCCGACGAGGCCGCGCTGATCGCGGGGCGCCGCTCGGGCGACATCCAGGAGATCTTGGGCTACAGCGGCCGCGATGAGATCATCCACCGCGACGACTTGGTACTCTTGGGCACGAAGCAGCCGTCATGAGCACCGTCGCAGCACAGTCTTGCCGACAGCTTGCGCGAGCAGCATGTTCGAGCTCGGCCGCGCCGCGCGCGCGGCCGCGGCGGTGCTCGCGCAGGCGCCGTCCGCGGTCAAGCGCAAAGTGCTCGAGACGGCCGCGGCGCGAGCTGCGCAGCGCGCGCGCGGCCGTGCTGCGCCGCCAACGCCGAGGACGTCGCCGAAGCCGAAAGCGCGCGGCGCGTCGGCCGCGATGGTCGACCGGCTCGCGCTCGACGACAAACGGATCGAAGCGACGGCCGCCGGGCTCGAGACGGTCGCCGCGCTCGACGATCCCGTCGGGCAAGTCATCGCCGAATGGCAGCGGCCGAACGGTCTCAAGATCGCGCGCGTGCGCGTGCCGCTCGGCGTGATCGGCATCATCTACGAGAGCCGGCCCGAACGTGACGGCCGACGCCGCGGCGCTGTGCTTGAAGAGCGGCAACGCGGCGATCCTGCGCGGCGGCTCCGAGAGCGCGCGCTCGAGCGCGGCGATTCACGCCTGTCTCGCGCGGGCGCTCGGCAAGCACGGCCTGCCCGAGACGGCCGTGCAGATGGTGCCGACGCAGGACCGCGAGGCCGTCGGCATCATGCTGCGCGACATGGCGCGGCTACATCGACGTCATCGTGCCGCGCGGCGGCAAAGGTCTCGTCGCGCGCGTGCAGCAGGATGCGCGCGTGCCGGTGATGAGCCATCTCGAAGGCATCTGCCACACGTACGTGCACGCCGGCGCCGATCTCGACGATGGCGCGGCGCATCGCGAAGAACGCGAAGCTGCGGCGCACGGGCATCTGCGGCGCGACGGAAACGATCCTCATCGATCGCGCTTGCGCGGCGACGCACTTGCAGCCGATCGTCAAGGATCTCATCGACGCGGGCTGCGAGGTGCGCGGCGACGTGCGCACGCAGTCGAGCGACCAGCGCGTGCGTGCGGCCGTCGACTCCGACTGGGGCAAGGAGTTCCTCGACGCGATCGTCGCGATTCGCGTCGTCGACGGGCTCGACGAGGCGCTCGCGCACATCCGGCGCTACGGCTCGGCGCACACGGACGCGATCGTCACGGACGACGCCGCGGCCGCCGAGCGCTTCTTGAACGAGCTCGACAG
Source organism: uncultured Gammaproteobacteria bacterium (assembly GCA_963714705.1). Taxonomy (GTDB): domain Bacteria; phylum Pseudomonadota; class Gammaproteobacteria; order Steroidobacterales; family Rariloculaceae; genus FEN-1219. Next base: position 90,235 of record CAVQPJ010000005.1, on the reverse strand, counting down.
CGCGATCGTCATGCACAACGCGTCGACGCAGTTCGCCGACGGCGGCGAGTTCGGCATGGGCGCGGAGATCGGCATCGCGACGGGCAAGATCCACGCGCGCGGCCCCGTCGGCGCCGCCGAGCTCACGAGCTACAAATACGTCGTCCGCGGCACCGGCCAGATCCGCCCGTAATGCGGAAGACGCGTTGGGCGTATCGCAGGCGCGGCGCCGCTGCGAGATGGCCCTTTCGGCACCGCGGCCCCGCGATCCGGCACATCGCGCGCGCGGCGCCGCCGTGAGAGGGCCCTTTCGGCACCGCCGCAAGTACGTCCCTGTAGGCTGCGTCGGCGCCATCCCTGGCGCGGACGCTGCCGAAAGGGCTCTCTCACATCGACGCCACTTCGCTGATCGGCTCGCGGCGCGGGCTCGCTAGGTCGAGCGATGCAGCCGAGCCAACACTGAGGCTGCGTACGAGCTCATCGTGATTGGGGCGGGGATCAATGGCGCGGCGATTGCGCGGGAGGCGGCGCTCGCCGGGATCAAGAGTGCTGATCGTCGAGCGCGGCGACATCGGCGGCGGCACGAGCAGCGCGTCGTCGCGGTTGATTCATGGCGGGCTGCGGTATCTCGAGCACTGCGAGCTCGGGCTCGTGCGCGAGTCGCTGCGCGAGCGCGAGCGGCTGCTCGCGACTCGCGCCGCATCTCGTGGAGCCGCTCGAGCTGTGCATTCCCGGTGTATCGCGGTGCGCGGCGCGGACGCTGGCAGATCGGCGTCGGTCTCGCGCTCTACGATCTGCTGTCGGCGGGCAAGTCGTTGCCGAGCGGCGGCTGTTCGGGCGCGACGAGCTGCTCGACGCAGCATGCCGGGGCTGAATCCGCGACGGGCTCGTCGGCGGGGCGAGCTACTACGACGCGCAGGTGCGCTATCCGGAGCGGCTCGTCGTCGAGAACGTGCGCGATGCCGTCGCCCATGGCGCCGTGCTCGAGACGTATACGCGCGTCACGCGCGTTCGCGTCGAGCGCGGCCGTGCGACCGGCGTCGACTGGCAATCGGCGCGCGGCGCGGCGGCGCGCGTGCGCCGCTGATCGTCAATGCGGCGGGGCCGTGGGTCGACGAGGTGCTCGGGCCGATCCAGCACACGCGCCTGATCGGCGGCACGAAAGGCAGCCACATCGTCGTGCCGCCGTTTCCCGGCGCGCCGCGCGTCGGCGTCTACGTCGAGGCCGGCGCCGATCACCGGCCGTTCTTCATCCTGCCGTGGAACGAGCTGCTGCTGATCGGCACGACCGACGAGCGTTACGAAGGCGACCCTGGCGCTGCCGACGATCGACGCGCGCGAGCGCGCGTATCTCGCGGGCGAGACGGAGCGCGTGTTTCCCGGCGGCGGCCGGGCTCGCGGGCCGCGTGCTCTACACGCACACCGGCGTTCGGCCGCTGCCGTACCAGCCGCGCGGCGCCGAGGGCGCGATCACGCGGCGCCACATCGTTCGCCGCCATCGCGCCGCGCGCGGGCTGTATTCGATCGTCGGCGGCAAGCTCACGACGCACCGCGCGCTGGCCGAGGACGTGCTGCGCAAGCTGCGCGACGAGCTGCCGCGGCCGGTCGACGTCGCAGATCCGCTGACGCAGCGACGCGGCCGCTGCCGCGGTGCGTTGCCGACGCGCCGAGCGCGACGACGCGTTGCTCGCCGAGCTGCGCGGCCGGTTCGGCGAGCGCCAAGCGCAGCGGCTTCTGGCACGTCTACGGCAAGTCCGCGGCTCGACGTCGCGGCGCTCGCGGCGCGGCCCGAGCTCGGCGAGCCGCTCGGCGACAGCGACGTCTTGACGGCCGAGCTCGTCCACGCGCTCACGCACGAGTGGGCCGTGACGCTCGAGGACTTGCTGCAGCGGCGCTGCATGGCCGGGCTCGACGCCGACTTCGGATTGCGCGCGGCGCCGGCGGCGGCTGCCGCGCTCGAGCGCCTCGGCATCTGGGATGCCGCGCGCGCCGCGCACGAGCTCGCCGGCGTACCGCGAGCTCGCCGCGCGGCACGGCGCGCGGCTAGCGCTGACGCGGGCGAGCGTCGGCAGCTTCAGCTCGAGCTTCGGCAGCGAGATCTCGGGCGCGCCGCAACGACGATCTCACGCATGTCGGCCGCGAGCTCCTCGAGCAACGTCTGCTCGCGAACGGCGGGTCGCGGCTCGGCGGCGGGTTGCGCTTCGAGCGCGTCGGCGAATGCCGGCGAGATGCGCGACCAAGCGCGACGGCTGCGAGAGCGAAGGAACGAATCTTCATGACCGACTCCGTGTGGGGTGTGCTTACACGGAGTAATAACGAGCGACCTACCGCCGCGATTACAGCCGGCCCATGAAGAAGCATCGAGAACCGCGAAGATGGCTGAAGGCGCGCCGAGCGTCGAAGCGCTAGGCTGTTCTGCTCGACGGCTCGAACATGAGCGTCGGCTTGTCGCCGCGGCGCGAGTACAGGTGCTCGCTCGCCATGTCGGCCAACGCGGCGTCGCGTTCCTCGCGCGTCGCGATACCAATGATGCCGCTGCCACCCGCTGCCGAGCAGGCGCGCGAACGTGTCCGTCGACTCGATGCTGACGCGGATGCCGTAGGGTTTCGGCGCGTCGAGCGGCTTGTTCAGATTGTGGGCGTGACAGATGTCCATGCAGCGCTCGACGCTAGGAATCGCGCGCATTCTAGCCGACGCCGACGGCGCGCGGCGACACTCAGCCGTTGCGCTCGGCGGGGCCGGAGCGCTCGGGCCAACCGAGCACGACGCGCGTGACGAAGCGGTACGCGCGGTTTCGACGAGCGCGCGCCACAGCCGCGTCGCGACCGTCGGCCGCGCGAGCACGCGGCGCTGCCGCGCCGTCAGCTCGTTGCGGCTGATACGTGCGCTTGTGCTTCAGCAGATGGCGCAAGTCCTCGTACGCGCGCCGCGGAAGCGGGCCGTGCGCGCCGGCGAGCGGGTGGCGAGCTGGAAGTCGACGATCGCGCAGGCGTCGCCGGCCGTCACGAGCCAGTTCGCTTCCTTCGCGAGATCGTTGTGCGCGACGCCGGCGCGGTGCAGGCGGCGCAGCACGCGCAGCGCGTCGACGAAGTACGCGCGCGAGCGCGGCGGCAGCTTCGTAGAGCGGCACGCCCGGCAGATAGCTGCGGCGCACGACCGCGCCGTCGAACCCGAGCAGGCGCGGCACGTGCGGCCTCGCCGGCGAGGCGCGGCAAGCGCCGCGGCCTCGCGCGCCGCGAGCCGGCGCGCGAGCCAGCGTAACGCGCGCGTGCGCCGTGCGCGTGTCGCGCTCGACGAACAGCGCCGTCGCCGGCATTCACGAGCCGCGTCGTGCCGAGGGCGTCGTGCTTGAGAGTCTCTGTCGTCATCATCAGGCGGCAGCGAGCCGCGCTGCTACAATCGCGCCGCATGCCTAGTGTGATCCAGGCCCGCGGAGTTTTTCGTGGTCGGCGGCCCGGTTCAGCCCGAACGGCCGTGCTACGTCGAGCGCGCGGCGGATCGTCGGCTCGTCGACGCGCTGCGAGCGAAGCGCTTGTGCTGCGTGCTCGGCCCGCGCGCGATCGGCAAGTCGAGCCTCCTGCAGCGCGCTGCGCGACGTTGCGCGCTTCGGGCACGTTGGTCGCGATCGTCGATCTGCGGCGCATCGCGGAGCAGCGCAGCGAAACGCCGGATGGCTGCGCTGCGTCTCGTTGCCGAGCGCATCGCGGCCGAGCTCGAGCTCGGCGTCGACGTCGGCGCGTGGTGGGGCGCGCGCGACGCGGGCGCGCGAGAATCGTCTCGTCGAGTTCTTCTGGGAGGTCGTGCTGACGAACACGACGGCGCCCATCGTCGTGCTCGTCGACGACGTCGACGCCGCGCTCGACGCTGCCGTTCGCAGCGGACTTGCTCGACGCCGTCGGCGGCGTGCTACGAGCGCCGCAGCCGCGAGCCGCGACTTCGCGCGCTTGGGCTTCGTGCTCGCGGGCTGCACGTCGCAGCGCGAGCTCGCGCAAGCGAGCGCCGACTCGGGCGTTCGGCCGAGGCCGAGGTCATCGAGCCCGAAGATTTCACGCGCCGAGCAGTCGTATCGGCTCGCCGTTGCCTTCGGCGGCGACCAAGAGCTCGCGCAGGCGCTTGATGGACCGCATCTGCGCTTGGACCGGCGGCCATCCCTATCTGACGCAGCGCGTCGCGCGCGGCGTCGCGCGCAAGGGCGGCCGGCTCGAGGACGTCGAGCGCGTCGTGCGCGAGCAGCTGCTGGCGCCCGACGCGGCCGACAGGACCCGCTGCTCGGCTCACGTGCGCGCCTGGCTCGGCGAGCCGTCGCGGCCGGCGCGGCGCGCGACGAAGCTGCTGCGCAGGCTCGCTGCGCGGCGGCAAGGTCGCGCAGCCGGCGGACGCGGCGGTCGCGGGAGCGGCTGTGGCTCTCGGGCGCCGTGCGCGTCGACGCGCGAGCGCGCAGCTCGGCATTCGCAACCGCATCGTCAAAGAGCTCGTCGCGGCGCGGTTGGCTCAAGCCGAGAGCGGCGCGCCGACGCTGGCTGGCCGCAGCCGCCGTGCTGCTCGCGGCCGTCGCCGCGGGCGGCTATTGGTACACGCAGCGCTTGCCCGTCGCGGACATCGAGACGCTGACGAGCTCGGCCGCTGCGCCGGAGGCCGTCGAGGAGGCCTATCGCCGGTTGCGCGGCTTGCCGGGCTTCGCGCAGCGCGCCGACGAGCTTGTGGCTCGCGGCGCTCGGCCGCCAGAGCCGTGCGGCGACGACGCTCGCCGACGCCGCGGCCGCCGATACGCGGCTGCGCGAGCTGCCGGGACAGGACGCAGCCGCGGACCGCTTGCTCAGCGAGTTCTGGTTGCGCCGCGCCCGCGAGCGGGCCCACGCCGAGCAGCGCGACGCCGCGATTCTTGCTCGCGCAGCGCGCCGCGGCGCTGCCGGCGGCGGATCCTGCCGCGGCTGCGTACCTCGCCGAGCTCGTCGGCGACGACTACTCGACGCTCGAGCGGTCGCTGCGCCTCGCCGGCCGCGCCCGAGTATTGGCACATGACGTTCGCGCGAGCGGCGGTCGTCGTCGATCGACGCGGAGCGGCGAGTGCTGCGCACGTCGTTCGGCTGCCGCGGCGGGCGCCGGCGCTCTCGAGCGCCGCGCCGCTCGCGCTCACGGCGCTCGAGCACGCCGCGCTGACGCGCGAGCTTGCCGTCGAGGGCGAGGGAACGGCGGGCGAGTTCGAGCTGTCGCTGGCCGTGCAGCACGCCGCGGCCGGCGAGCTGCTCGTGACGCTGGCGGCGCCGAGCGGAGCCGTGGCCGCGATCGCCGTGCCGCGCAGCGACGGCGAACGCCGTCGAGACCTTCATGTTCCAAGCCGCGCAAGGCTCGCCGCTCGCGCAGCTCGCCGACGAGGGCGTGCGCGGCGTGTGGCGCCTGACGGTCGTCGACCGCGAGGCCGGCAACACCGGCGTGTTCGGCGGCTGGGCGCTCCGGTTCGGCGACGCCGTCGTGCGCGACGATCCGCCGGAGCTCGTCGCGATTCCCGATCCTGCGCGCAGTCGAGCGAGGTCGCCGTGCAGGCCGTCGCGATCGCGCCGTCGCCTGGCCCATTTCGCCGGGCGTCGTCGGCACGCGTCGCGGTGTGGAATCTCGCGACGGGCCAGCTCGAGCACGACTTCACGTTGCCGGCCGCGCCGCGCCAACGTCGCGCTCGACGCGACGGGCGCGCGCGTGCTCGCCGCGACGGATCGGCTGTTGATGGTATGGAACGCCGCCGACGGCGCGCTCGTCGCGCGCGTCGGCACGCGAGACTGAGTTCGTCCTGCCGCCCGTGTTCTCTCGCCGACGGCGGCTACGTCGCGATTGCCGAGCGAGTCGACGGCGCGAATCCGCTGTACAGCGTGCTGCGCAGCGCAGACGGCTCGCTCGTAGGCACGCATCGAAGGCGCACCGGACGTGCAAGGCTGGGAGCTCGGCCCCGGTGGACGCTACGTCGCGCTGCAAGGCCCCGACACCGTCGTGCGCGTGCTCGAGACGCGGCGCGGCGCCGAGCTCAGACGCTTGCCGCATGCGCACGCCGTCGAGCGGCTCTTGCACTCGAGCGACGGCGCCGCGCTGCTGACCGTCGATCGGGCGGGCGCGATCGCGTCATGGCCGCTCGCGTTGGCAAGCGCGGCGCTCGGGCGGCCGCTCGGGCGCACGGCTGTCGGCCGCGAGCGTCAGCGCTTCGGCCGACGGGCGGCGGCTCGCATTCACGCGCGACGACGGCGCCGTCGCCGTGCTCGACGTCGCGACCGGCGTCGAGCTTTACCGGCTGCGGATCGCGCGCTCCGTGCCCGTGACGCGCACGCAGCTGTCGGCCGACGGCACGGAGCTCGTCACGCTGAGTGCGGCGACGCTCAAGACGTGGCGGTTGCCGCGCCAAGTCCGTCACGTCCGCCGTCGGTGACGGTCGACGCGGTGCCGACGGCGCTCGCGCTCGACTGGGCGAGCGACGTGCTCGCCGTCGGCTTGGCCAGCGGCCAACTTGCAGATCGGTGCGGCTTCCGCGCCGACAGCGCGCCCGTCGCTGTCGTTCTTCGGTCATCGCGGCGCCATTACGGCTGCGGCCTTGAGCGGCGACCGCGGTCTCGCGGCGACGGGCGGCAACGACGGCATCGTGCGCGTGTGGGATCTTACGTCTGGCGCGCCGACCGCTGCCGTCGTGCAGCCTGCGGACGCACCCGTGACGATCGTGGCGCTCAGCTCCGACGGTCGGTACGTCGCGAGCGCCGCGGCGCGCACCGTCCGTGTCGCGACGGTCGCGGACGGGCGCGTGGTGGCCGAGGTGCAAGCGGAGAGCGCCGTGACGGCATTGGTGTTCGCGCCGGATGCTGCGCGAATTGCCGTCGGCGACGCGACGGGCGCCGTCGTCATCGCGCCGCTCGCGGCGGAGCGCGCGAGCGTACGACCGTGCGGCTCGGTGCGGCCGCGACATCATTGGCATTCGCGCCCGACGGCGCCGGCTCGCCGTCGGAACCGCCGAGGGCACCATCGTGCTCGTTGCAACGGCCGACGGCGACGTCGAGGGCACCGCGCGGCACTGGTCGCAGCCGATCCGCTGGCTCGAGTTCAGTCCCGACGGCAGTGCATTGCTCGTTGCGACGGACGCGTGGGTGCACGCGCTCGCGGCGACGTCGACTCTCGCGCCCGTCGCACAGCAAGCTCGTCGTGTGGCCGGCATCGAGCACGGTGCTCGTCGCGATCTCGGCCACCACGGTCGGCTTCGCCGGAATCGAGGCCGCCGGTGTGCTCGCGTCGGGCGTCTCGACGTGACGGCTGCACCGAGCGTCGTAACGGCGGACGCGTCCGCGCTCGTTGCGCGCGATTGGTCCGCGGCTCTCGCGCTTGCGGCTTAACGATAATGGCGATCCGGTGCCGTTCGACCGCTGATCGACGCCTCGCTACGCAAAAGCGAGCGATATTTTTCGTCGAATTTGTGAACTGACCGCGGGCTTTGCCGCCCGAGGCGCGCTATCGTGCGTTCCACTTTACGTAAGCTCCAACGCATCGAGCAAAAACGTGTCCGCACTGGTCGCAATTCGAAGACAACGGGAGTCAGGGTTTCGGCTCCGCGCTGGCATAACGCCGCTGCTCGCGGCGGTGATCGTTGCCTGCGCGCCGCAACCCGAGCCGCGCACTGTTCTCGACTTCATGGAAGACGGCCTCGCCAGGGATGGCGTTCTTACCCGTTGTAATCAGAACCGCGACGAGACGCTGACGGACGAGGAGTGCGCCAACGCGCGCCGCGCTGCGGCCGCGCTCGCGCTCGAGGCCGAGCGCGCACGCGCGCCGGAGCTCGAGCGGGAGTCGGAAGCCAAGCTGCTCGCGATGCGCGACCGCGAGGCGCGTCGAGCGGCAGCGAGCAGGATGCGGCCGCGGCAGCTCGCGCCGCCGCCGAAGCGGCTTACGAGGCTCGCTGGCGGAGCTCCGGGCAGTCCGCGCGCGGCAGACGGTGACGGTGCTCCGGCCGCTGCGCCGGCCTTCGGTGCGCCCGTCGGGACCGTCATGCCGTCGATGACGAGTCGTCGTCGTTCGACGTCTACGCCGACGGCGCCGACCCGCTCGGTCGGCGTAGCCTCGAGATCGCGGCAGCCGAGCCGCCGTCGAACGACGTCGTGCATCCAGTCGCCGGAGCTCGAGCTCGCCGATCTCGCGATCGTGCCGCGGCCGTTCCGCGACGACGTCGATCGGCCAGCACTAACGCCGCGCCTCGCGCCGCGACTCACTCCAGAGGAAACGTCACTGCTTCTTCGCTGCTCGGCGAAGGCGGGGCTGCCGTTCGGTGCAACCGCCGACGGCGCACCGGGCAGCACGGCAGCGGTGCGCAACGCATCGAGAAACGGCAGCGCCGCGGCCGGCGTCTCGAACCGTCTGTGCGCCGAGCGGCACGCCGCTCGTGTTGCGGTAGAACGCGGCGCTCGCCTCCTGGTCGACGTCGAGTCGAGTGCCTTCGAACGCCGCGCCGGCGAACAGGCCGCGCGAGTGCATGTAGACGTACACCTCGGCGCGGCCCGTGACCGCGGTCTGCGTGCGACGGCCCATCGGACCGGCGACGGCCGTCGCGTCGCCGCCGAGCGTGAACTTGCCGCTGCGCGATGTTGCGCACCGCGCGATCGTTCGCGAACACGAGCACGACGTCGGCGCTCTCCGCGCCGAACTGCGCGCCGAAGCTGCCGCCCGTCAGTGTCACGAACGCCGGATTGCTCCACTCGCCGTTCGGCGAGCGGATCGCGATGCACGCCGCGGCCGCGGCGTCCGCCGAAGAATGAAGCCGCCGCGGATCAGGTTCGGGATCACGGCGATTCCGCGCGCGCGCTGGAGGATATCCGTCGGGATGCCGTGCTCCTCGTCGGTCGTGAACAGCTCGAGCACCTTGGCGGCGTCGACGAACTTGTCGGTGTCGTCGCGCTGTGCCGCCGCCGGGTGCGAGCGGCAGCACGCCGAGAACGGCGAGCAAAGCCAGCAGCGCAGAGCGAGCGGATTGAGTGTGACGCATGGTGCTCTCGTGGACCGCGACCGCGAGCATCTTAACGAAATACGTGCGCACGCGCCAGCGGCGCTACAGACGACGACGTCGGGCGGCAGCGGGCAGTCGAGCGACGCTGGCGATGACGCGAAACAGCTCCCGTTCCGCGGTCGCGGTGACTGGCGTCGGCGCGAATCGTGGCGAGCACGCCGCGCAGGACGCGCTCCTTGTCGCGCGGCCGAGCCGAGTCAGCACCGCGGCGAGCGCGGAGTCGAGGCGCGCGAGATCGCGCGCCGCGGCCGGCGGCTCGAATGTCGGCTCGCCGGCTCCGCAGACGCCAACCGACGGAGGCGAGGCCCGCCTCGTACGCCGCGCGCGCAGCGCTCGGCTGCTCGTTGCCGAAGGCTGCGACGTTGCGCGAGCAGGACGCGCACGGCCGAGCGCGCGTCGAGGACGATCGCGTGCTCGCGCGCGCTCGCGCGCACGGCACTCGACGCCCGGGACGTCGCGCAGATACGCCTTGAGCACGCGCAGCAGCACGAAGTCGAACAGGCGCGGCGCGGTCTCGAGCTCCTGGACGCGCGTCAGCAGCTCCGAGAGATACGCGAGCTGCTCGCGTGGCCGCTGGCGCAGCGTCGGCAAAGCGAGCTCGAGCACCGGCAGGCGCAGGTCGGCCGACGCGCGCTCGAGCTCGCCGAACAATCGGCGGCAAAGCTCGGCGCGTGTGGTGCCGAGCTGCTGCTCGACGAGCGCGAGCTGCTGGCGGCGCGTCGGCTCGTCGCTCGACAGCGCGAGCGCGACGACGAGCAGCAGGCTCGAGTCGTGCGAGCGCGTCGCGTGGTACACCTCGTCGGGCACCGCATCGCGCAACGCGCGGCCGGCCGGCGCGGCGATCTCGCCGGCGCGATCGAGGGGCGATGCGCCGGCGGGCGCGGCGGCGACGAGCCGCCGAGACGAGGCCGGCCGTCATCGCGTGCTCCGCATCGCGGCGACTGCCGTGGCCGGCGACGGCGCTCGGCGCTGGGCAGGTCGCGCGGATCGAAGCTCGGGCTCGAGCGCGCGGATGCGCTCGAGCAGCGGCGGATGCGTCGCGAACCAGCCGCTGAACGCGCGCGAGCCGCGCTCGAACAGCATGTGCGCGACCTCCTCGGTGTCGACCGACACGATGCGCGCCGAGTAGCCGCCGATCTTCTTCAGCGCGCCGGCGAGGCCCTCCGGCTCGCGCGTGAACTGCACGGCCGACGCGTCGGCGAGCCGCTCGCGCTGCCGCGACACGCCGGCCTTGATGAGCCGCGACAGCACGCACGCCGATGCCGCCGATGATCGACGAGCGCCAAGCCGATCGCGAGTGCCGCGGCGATGCCGCCGCCGTTCTTGCGGCGCACGGCCGCCGCGCGTGAAGCGGGCGCTGCGCAGCAGCCACCGGCCGGCGAGCGACAGCACGAGGATGCCGAACGAGAAGCCGATCAGCTGCTGGTTCGAGCCGCATGTCGCCGTTCAGGATGTGGCTGAACTCGTGCGCGATCACGCCTTGCAGCTCGGTGCGGTCGAGGTGCTCGAGCGCGCCGCGTGTGACGGCGATCGCGGCATCGCCGCCCGTGCGGCCGGCCGCGAACGCGTTGATGCCCGCTTCCTGCTCGAGAACGTAGATCTCCGGAACCGGCAGCCCGGAGGCGAGCGCCATCTCCTCGACGACGTTGACGAGACGCCGCTACGAGCGGGTCGTTGCCGTCGCCGCTGACGCGCGTCCCGCCGAGCAGCGCGCGACATGGCCGCCGCCGCGCGCGAGCGTCGCGGCGCGGGAGAGGCTCGCCAGGACCATGGCGCCGAACGTGCCGGCGGCGACGGCGACCACGAGGCCGCCGTGGCCCTCGAGCCACTGCCGCCAGTTCTCGGTGCCGAGGAACAGCGAGTTGTTCTCGGTGTACAAGCGCAGGCCCGCAGCGACGACGGCCGTCGTCGCGAGCGCGACGAGGATGAACGCGAGCAGGAACACGCACGACGAGCGCGCGGCTCGTGCGGCGCGACTGCTCCTGACGCGCGAAGAAGTCCACGGCGTCGAGCGCCGCGGTCGACTAGTTGAACGACACCTTCGGCACCGCGCGCTTCTCGGGTTGCTCGATCTCGAGATACTCGGCCGTCTTGAAGCCGAAGTTGTTCGCGATCAGATTGCCGGGGAAGTTCTGGCAGGCGTTGTTGTAGCCCAAGCACGGCGTCGTTGAACGCCTGGCGAGCGAACGCGACCTTGTTCTCGGTCGACGTGAGCTCCTCTTGAAGCTGCTGCATGTTCTGATTGGCCTTCAAGTCGGGATACGCTTCGGCGAGCGCGAACAGGCGCCCCAGAGTGCCGCCGAGCGTCGTCTCGGCCGCCGCGAGCGCCTTGATGGCATCGGGATCGGAAGGGTTCGCGGCGGCCTTCTTGAGGCCGGCCGAAGCCGCGTTGCGGGCGTTGATGACGGCCTCGAGCGTGCCGCGCTCGTGGCCCATGTAGCCTTTGACGGCTTCGACGAGATTGGGAATCAGGTCGTAGCGGCGCGTGAGCTGGACGTCGATCTGCGAGAAAGCGTTACCCACGCGGTTGCGCGAGCTCACCAGATTGTTGTAAATCGAGATCGCGTACAAGACGAGACCCGCGAGGATCACGAGAGTGATGATCGTTCCCACGAACAAGCTCCTTCCCGATTTGGACGCCGCGAGAATACGCCGCCCACGGGCCGCGCGCTATCGCGGGGCACTTGTCAAAGCGCTGTTTGTGATGCTCGTCGCGCTTCCCGCCCGCGCAGGGTGGGTCGGCGACGCCATCGACCTCATGGGCACGCGCGTTTCGGTCGAGCTCTGGGCCGACGACGAGGCCCGAGGGCGCGAGCTGGTTGCCGAGATCATGCGCGAGTACCACCGCGTCGACGACGCGATGAGCACCTACAAGCCGACCAGCGAGATCTCGCTCGTGAACGCTCGCGCGGCCGACGCGCCGATGCCGATCGGCGACGAGCTGTTCAGGCTCGTCGAGCGCTCGCTCGAGCTCTCTGTCGCGAGCGGCGGCGCCTTCGACATCACGTACGACAGTGTCGGCTACCTCTACGACTTCCGCGCGCATCAGCGCCCGACCGATAGCGAGATCGCCGAGCATCTGAGCGCCGTTGATTACCGCCACGTCGTGCTCGATCGCGAGCGGCACACGATCTTCTTCAAGACGCACGGCGTGCGGATCAACCTCGGCGGCATCGCGAAGGGTTACGTCGTCGAGCGGGCCGCTGCGATGCTGCGCGCGCGCGGCGTCGAGCACGCGCTGCTGAACGCCGGCGGCGACACGCGCGTCATCGGCGACCGCCGGGGCCAGCCGTGGATCGTCGGAATTCGTCATCCGCGCGTCGCCGACGAGGTCGTGACGCGGCTGCCGCTCGTCGACGAAGCGATCTCGACCGCGGGCGACTACGAGCGGTTCTTCGAGGAGAACGGCCGCCGCTACCATCACATCATCAATCCGGCGACCGGGCGCCCGACGGAGGGCATTTTGACGGTCACCGTCATCGGCCCCGACGGCACCATGACCGACGGCCTCGACACGGCGATCTTCGTGCTCGGCGTCGAGAAGGGCCTAAAGCTGATCGAGGCTTACCCCGAATACGAAACCATCATCGTCGACGCGACGGGCAAGGTCTCGTACTCGAAGGGGCTCATGGCGCCGAACTGACGACCGCTTAAGCCAGCTCTCGCCAGCCTTCGCGGTCGATCGGCGTGACCTTGCTCGCGTTCTCGCCGGCGAAGAAGCGGCGCATCCTAAGAGCCGCGCGCAGCTTCGCGGTGCGGACATAGCTCTGATAGAACAGATCCTTCAGCGCTTCGACGAGCACGGCCGCCTCGTCCGGAGTGATCGTCGGCGGATCGCCGTCGTCGGCGAACAGCACGGCGTCGACGGTGCTCGTGGTGACGGCATCGACCTCGCAAACGCGCAGCACCTCGTGCAGCGTGTCGCGCCAGCGCGGCTTCATCGTGGCACCTTGCGCGCGCAGCGCCGTGCGCGTCGTGCGCCGGCACATCGTGGCGAACGCGTTGTGCGCGCCGAGCGAATAGCAATCGAGCGTCTCGCGCAAGAGTTGCTCGATGGTGTCGGGCAGGTAGGCGTACTGAAAGCGTTCGCGAACGCGCTCGACCTCGACGAGGTTCGGCGCGAGCTCGATGCGCTCGTCGCCGATCGTTCGCACGGCGGCCCGCAAGAATCGCGGCTCGTTGCATGCCGCGCAGCGAAACAACAGGCCGGCATGCTTGGGCCGCGTTTGCGCGAGCACCTCGAACGCGGGGTTCGCGACGGGCAGCAGCTGAGCGTGGGTTCCGCAGTGCGGGCACACGCGCGCTATCGGCTCCGTCTGCTCGAAGCCATTGTTCTTGTTTACATAAATCGCCACGGGCGGGCCTTTCTTTTCAGTGTAGCAGCCGGCCAAAAATTGCTCCTGCATTTTTGACACACCCGCCATCCATGGCGGGCGCGTGCACCTAGCGCTAGTTAAGTTTCTTGTAGCGAATCCGGTGCGGCTGGTCGGCGTCTTGGCCTTTGCGCCGCTTCAGGTCCTCGGCGTAATCGGCGTAGTTTCCTTGGAAGAACACGACCTCGCTGTCGCCCTCGAACGCGAGGATGTGGGTCGCGATGCGGTCGAGGAACCAGCGATCGTGCGAGATCACGACGGCGCTGCCGGGGAAGTTGAGTAATGCCTCCTCGAGCGCCCGCAGTGTTTCGACGTCGAGGTCGTTCGTCGGCTCGTCGAGCAGGAGGAGGTTGCCGCCGGAGGCGAGCAGTTTCGCGAGATGGACCCGGTTACGCTCGCCGCCCGAGAGCAAGCCCACTTTCTTCTGCTGGTCCGTGCCGCGGAAATTGAAGCGGCCGACGTACGCGCGCGACGGCGTCTCGTAGGTGCCGATTCGCATGATGTCTAGGCCGTGGCTGATCTCGTCCCAAACGGTCTTGTCGTTGTTCAGCGAGTCCCGGCTCTGATCGACGTAGGCGAGCTGCACTGTGTTGCCGGTGCGAATCGTGCCGGCGTCGGGCTTGTCCTGACCCGCCATCATGCGGAACAGCGTCGTCTTGCCGGCCCCGTTCGGGCCGATGACGCCGACGATGCCGCCCGGCGGCAGGCTGAACGAGAGGTTCTCGAACAGCACCCGGTCACCGAACGACTTGGCGATCTTGTCGGCCTCGATGACGAGATCGCCGAGCCGCGGCCCCGGCGGAATGTAGATCTCGTTCGTCTCGTTGCGCGCCTGAAATTCCTTCGACGTGAGCTCCTCGAAGCGCGCGAGACGAGCTTTCGCTTTCGCGCGCCGCGCGCCGGGGTTCGTGCGGACCCACTCGAGCTCGGTCTTGATCGTGCGCTGTCGTGCGACCTCCTGTTTCTCCTCGAGCTTGAGGCGCTGGTCCTTCTGCTCGAGCCAGGAGCTGTAGTTGCCTTGCCACGGAATGCCGTGGCCGCGGTCGAGCTCGAGGATCCAGCCTGCGACGTTGTCGAGGAAATAGCGGTCGTGCGTGACCGCGATGACCGTGCCCGGAAAATCCTTGAGGAAACGCTCGAGCCATGCGACGGACTCGGCGTCCAAATGGTTCGTCGGCTCGTCGAGCAGCAGCATGTCGGGGTTCGACAAGAGCAAGCGGCATAGCGCGACGCGGCGCCGCTCGCCGCCCGAGAGCGACGTCACGCTCGCGTCCCACGGCGGCAGGCGCAGCGCATCGGCCGCGATCTCGAGCTTGCGCTCGAGCTCCCAGCCGCCGGCCGCGTCGATGGCGTCCTGGAGCTTGCCTTGCTCCTCGAGCAGCTTGTTCATCTCGTCGTCTTCCATCGGCTCGGCGAACTTGTCGCTGATCTCGTTGAAGCGCTTGATCAGCTTCATGTGATCCGCGACGCCTTCCTCGACGATCGCGCGGACGTTCTTGGCAGGATCGAGCGCGGGTTCCTGCGTCAGGAAACCGATCTTGATACCGGGCTGCGGCCGAGCCTCGCCTTCGAATTCCGTGTCGACGCCCGCCATGATCTTCAGCAACGTCGATTTGCCCGAGCCGTTCACGCCGAGCACGCCGATCTTGGCGCCGGGGAAAAAGCTCAACGAGATGTCGCGCAGGATGTAACGCTTCGGCGGCACGATCTTGCCGACGCGGTTCATCGTGAAAATGTACTGGGCCATGCGTCTTGCGGTTGCGAGCGGGGCAGCGATTATCGGCGCCGCGCTGGGCCTCGGCAACCGCTCCTGCGTTGCTCTACCGCGGGCGTCCCTCGGCAATCGCTCCCTGCATTGCTCTACCGCGGGCATCCATGCCCGCGTGCCCGCGCCGGCAACAACGACGAGCCGTGCGCGCGAGCGGCGGCGTTCTACCTCGGCTCCGGCGACTCGCGCAGCAGCAAGCGCGCTTGATCGATGCAGCCCTTGGCGGCCAGCCACGCGGCAGCCGCGAGATCGTGGCCGGCGAGCGTAGGCGCCAGCACGTGCAGGCGGATCGGGACGGATAACAAGGAGATAGTCGGCCGCAGCAGGTAGACGGTGTCGTCGACCACCGCCGCCTGCGCCGGCCACGTCGCGCGCTGCTCGCCGGCGTTCCAGCGAATCTGTGCGGAGCTCTCGGCGAGCGAGACGCCGAGCTCGGCAACGAGGGCATCGCTCGCGCTCTCGCGCCACACGCCGACGCCTTCCCCGCCGAGCACGCATTGATCGCCGCTGCGCTGCGCGTGCACGAGCCACGGATCGGGCCGCGTGTCGACGGCTTGCGCCTCGCCGTCGCCGGCCCGCACGCCACCGACGCCGCCGACCGAGGGCTGCTCCTCGATTATCAACTGCGTCAACGCGCGCCGCAGAGCGCTCGGGTCCGGCGCCGGTCCAGCGGCCGGGCCGTTGTGCGGTCCTTCAATCTTGATCAACCGAGCGTCCTCGTGCACGACGGTCAGAGACTCGCCGGCTGCGAGCACGATCGGCGCCGTCGCCTCGAGCCTTTGGCCGACGACGTAACGCGCGGAGGTCGACTCGATCACGGCGATCTCAGCGGCGCCGGCCGCACGGAGCGACGCGCACGCGACGAGCACTGCTCCGAGAACAATAGTCGCTCTCATTTACCCTCCAAGACGATTCTGGCACCGAATTCGCCGCGCTGCAGCCGCTGCCAGTGAAAGGCCGGCAGGCCGTGGTTCGGCAGGTTGCGCGCGAGCGCCTCGAACCGCTCCTCGCAGGCCGCGCGGTCGACGTCGAGCAACCGATAGGCGACGAGATACTCTTCGTGAACCTGCTCCGGAAGGTGATGCCCGACCGTCACGCATTCGATCTCCTGCGATCGCCCCTTCAGGACCAATCGCCCGATCGGCACGAACGCTTGCTCCGGCGAGTGCCGCGCGACCTCGGCGCTGATGCAGACGCGGGTTCCGAGATAGCGGTTGGCGCCTTCGAGCCGCGCCGCCGTGTTGACGCAATCGCCATGAGCCGTGTAATGCAACCGCTCCGCGGTGCCCACGTTGCCTACGATCGCCGAGCCCGTGTGCACGCCGATGCGAGTGATGCCGAGCGAGACGCCATTTGCCCGATGCGTCTCCCGAAAGGCCTCGCAGTAACGATCCCAGCCTAGAGCGCAGGCGACCGCCCGCCGCGCGTGATCGGGTTGATCGAGCGGCGCACCGAAGAACACGGCGATGCCGTCGCCCACGATGCGATCGACGGTGCCGCCGTGCTCGAACGCGATCCGCAACATTCCGTCGAGGTAACCCTGGAGCAGCGCGAGCGCAGTCTCGGGAGGTAGGCTTTCGGCCAACGTCGTGAAGCCTTCGAGGTCCGAGAACACGAAGCTCATCTCGCGCTTTTCGCCGCCGAGCGCGAGCTTGCTCGGGTCCCTGAGCACTTGCTCGATGATCTGCGGCGAGACGTAGCGGCCGAAGGCGCTGCGGATGAGGCCCTTCTCGAGTTGATCGCGGCGCCGCGCGTACGTGATGCCGAATGCGACGGCGAGGACGAGGCTCAAGGTCGGCGACAACAGCGGCAGCAACGCGCCGCCGGCGGCGAAATAGGCGAACCCGAGCGACCAGTACACCCCGATGACCCCGAGCCCGATCGCACCCTTCCAATAGGCGCGCAGCGGCAAGAACGGCAGCGCGACGCCGAGCGCAGCGGCCAATACGACGATCGCCGCCTCGATCCATCCCAAGACGGCGGGGAACTGCGCGCCGTCGAAAATCTGCGCGAGCGCTTGCGCGTGGATGAAAATTCCGGCCATCGCCGCGCCGCTCTGGGCGACCGACAGCGGCGTTCGAAACGTGTCCTGATTGGGCAGATCCGCACCCAGGAGCACGACCCGACCGGCGAACCACTCGGCCGGTAGGGCCTGCAAGCTCTGTGCGGGAAAGGTGCGAATCGCAGGCGCACCATTCTTGGGCAGCCGATAGTAGAGCAGTTGCGGGGCGGTGGGGGGCGCGCTACCCAGGGCGCTGGCCAGCGCGGCCGCGAAGCTGGGCTGAAAGCCCCCCCCGCGGGGCTCGCCGGGATAGATGTGCCGCACCGTGCCGGCCGTCATCAACATTCCGGCAAGACCGACTGCGCGCCCGCTCAAGTACTCCTCCTGGAACTGAAGTTGGCGCGGCGTGAGACCGTTCGTCGCATCGCCGATCGCGACGACCGTCGGCGCGCCGAACTCATCGAGCGCCGTGAGCAGCGCGCGGTCGTCATCGGCATTGGTCGGCTGATCGAAGATGAGATCGATGCCGAGCGCGCGCACGTTGCGCTTGGACAGTGTCTGCACGATGTTGGCGATCAGGCCGCGATTGATCGGTGAGCGGAACGGAAACTGCGCGAGCGTCTCCTCGTCGATCGTCAACACGACGATGTCGGTGCGTTGCTCGCGCGGCGGAGCGAAATAGGCGAGGCGAAAGTCCTCGAGCAGCAGCTCGCTTTGCCGCAACAGGGCGATGTGCCGCGTGCCGAACCATGACAGCGCGGCTGCAACCGCACACAAGGCGCCGCACGCGAGCAGCCACTGTTTTGGCATCCGCATACGGACTACCCGGCCTTCCCATTGCACCACCGAGAGCCACAGCAGGCGGACCGCGGCGGGGGCGGGCGGGTGATCTTCCGTGCCTCTGGGAACTGTGCTACGGTCGAATCAAACAACAAAACGTTCAACCGGATGTGCATTGTCCTTCCTGATGGCGCGTCTCGGTCTAGTCGGCGGCGCTTCGTCATATCCGGGGGGATCTTGGCGGGCCTCGGGGCGCTCTTCGGGGCACCCAGCGAGGCACAGGTCTGTGCCGACTCCATTTCCAACCCATCGGTCGAATCCATCGACCGGCTCTTGGAAGTTGCAGATTGTCATCGTGCTACCGGGCGGCTCGACCGAGCACTGGTGTTGCTCGATTCCGCCGCGGCGCGCGAGCGCAGCGGCGTCGCCGAGACTATAGCTATCAACAGCCGGCTCGGCCAATTGCACATGGCACGCGGCGACTATCCGCGCGCGATCGAGTACCTCCTGCTCGCCCTCGGCGCCGCGCCGACTACCGCGGGCGCCGATGCAGCGCCTCTGCTCAACGACCTGGGCGGCGCGTACCTGGTGAACGATCAAGCGTTGCTCGGCCTAGCCGCGTTTGCCGATAGCGCGCGGCTCGCGCCGAGAGCGAGCGCACTCGAAGCGACGGCGACGCTCAATGCACTGCGCGCCCTGCACGAGACGGGCGCTCCTGTGGACGCGGCGCGGCTCCAACGCGTGGGCGATGCAGTGCGAGCGCTTCCGGCAACGGGCCAGCCGCCGCTGCTGTTGGCGCTTCTACAGTTGCGGCGCGAGCTCGGGCCGGCGTTGGATTCTGCCTCGCAGCAACCGCCTTCGCTCGAGCTCGCAGCCGCCGCGCTCGAGCTTGCCGAGGCCGCGGACGACCCCGCGCTCCTCGCCGCGGCGCACGCCGAGCTCGGCGCGGAGCACGCGGCTGCGGGGAATCTCGACACGGCATTGGAGCACACGCGCCGCGCCGTGCTCATCGCCCAACAGGCGGGCCTGGGCGAGCACCAGTACCGCTTCGAGTGGCAACTCGGCCGCGTGCTCCGCCAGGCCAAGAGGCCGGACGATGCTCTGCTCGCTTACGAGAGCGCTGTCGCCACGCTCGACCGCACCACGTTGGCGGCGGCCACTTCGCGCCGCGGGTTCCGCCGCGAGGTGCTTCCGTTGTACGAGGAATACGCGGACTTGATGCTCGCCGCCACGCGCGGCCGCACCGGCTCAGATGCAACCGCTTCGTTACGCACGCTGCAACGGAATGTCGAGCGCCTGCGCATCGCCGAGGTCCGCAACTACTTCGAGAACCAGTGCTCGGTGCCGATCGTGTTCGATCGGCCGCCGGACGTCGATCGCGCCGTGGTCATCTATCCGATGCTGTTCGCGGATCGGTTGGAGCTGCTCGTCAGCACCGGCGATGATCTCACGCAGATCACGGTGCCCGTCTCGGACGCCGAGCTCACGAGAACCGTGCGCCTGTTGCGCGATGCGATCGAGCAGGGCGATAGCGGCGGCGCCTACCTTCCGCACGCGCAGCGGCTCTACGCCTGGCTCATCGAGCCCTTGCACGGCCTGCTCGAGCGAGTCGAGCCGAGCACGTTGGTGTTCGTGCCGGACGGGCCGTTGCGAACGATCCCCCTCGCTGTGCTCCACGACGGCGATCACTTCCTCGTCGAAGACTACGTCGTCGCCACGACGCCGGGGTTGTCATTGATCGGCACGGTCAACGTCGAGCCCGTGAGCCGCGTCCTCGTCAACGGCATCGTCGCACCGACGCGCGGCTTCGCCGGGTTGCCGTTCGTCGCCGAGGAGTTGCGCAGCATCGCGCGCACGTTCCCGTCGCGCGTCTACGTCGACGACGAGTTCGTGACTGCGACACTCGAGCGCGAGATCGTCGCGGGTGGCTACTCCGTCGTCCACATGGCGACGCACGCGCAGTTCGAGTCCGACTACCGACGCTCGTTCCTGCTCACCCACGACGACGTGATCACGATGGACCAACTCGAAGACGTGATGGGCAGCCAACGGTTCACGGACCGCCCCGTCGATCTGCTCGTCTTGAGCGCCTGTCAAACCGCGGCGGGTGACGAACGCGCTGCGCTCGGGCTCGCCGGAGTCGCGGTCAAGGCCGGCGCACGCAGCGCGCTCGCTTCTCTTTGGTCCGTCAACGACGAATCGACGGCGCGGCTCATCGAAGAGTTCTATCGGCAACTCGCCGCCGGGGCGGGCAAGGCCGCGGCGTTGCGCGGCGCGCAGCTGTTGCTGCTGAACGACGAGCGTTACGCGCACCCGACCTATTGGGCACCGTTTCTCATGATCGGCGATTGGCGGTGAGAGTGACGATGGCGTTCGCTCGCATTCATCGTCTCGTTTCGTGGCTCGCAGCAGCCTCGGCCGGCATCTTTGCCTCGCCGGGCGCGGGCCAGCCCGCGACGGACGCTGCGCTCGTGCGCATCGACACGGCCACCTTCGCGGAGATCGCGGTCGAAGGCAGCTCCGTGCTCGAGCGCGACGAGCTCGATGCGCTCACGGGCCAGTACGAGAATCGGCCGATCTCGTTCGAGGCTCTGCAAGCCTTGCGGCAACAGCTGTCGAGCCTCTACGTGGAGCGCGGCTACGTGACCTCGGGCGTCGTGATCCCCGACCAAACCGCAAGCGACCGCGTGGTGCTGCAGGCCGTCGAGGGAGAGCTCACGTCAGTCGTCGTGGAAGGCAACCGCCGCTTCCGCGACGGCGCGGTCGAGCGGCGCGCCGCGCACTATCTCGACGCGCCGCTCAACATCGCCGATCTGCAGCGCGGCCTGCGCAACCTGCAAAACGACCCGTTGATCGAGCGCGTCAACGCGGAGCTCGAGCCCGGCGCCAGCCTCGGCGAAAGCACCCTTCGTGTCGGAGTCACCGAGCGCCGGCCGCTCGAGCTCACGGTGTTCGCGGGCAACGATCGCGCAGCCTCGATCGGCGAGGACCACGCGTCGGTCGGCTTGAGTTACCGAGGCCTGGTCGGCAACGGCGACGTGCTGAGCGGCCGCTTCGGCGGCACCGACGGCGCCACCGACAACGCGCTGCAGTATCACGTGCCGCTGGCGCCGGGCGGCATGACGCTGGATATCTCGGTGAGCGAGCAAGACGCCGACATCATCGAGGAGCCGTTCGTTGCCATCGACATTGCGAGCCGTATCGAGACCTTCAGCGTCACGGCCAGCCGGCCGTTCGTCGACACGGGCGAGCGCGTGTTGCGGGGGTTCGTGGGCTTCGAGCACATGCGCAGCGAGAGCACCTTGCTCGACGCGCCGTTCTCGTTTTCCGCTGGCGATATCGACGGCAAGGCGCGCGGGAGCACGCTCGGTTTCGGCGTCGAGTGGACGAAGCGCAACGGCCCGCACGCCTTGGTCGCACGCGCCACCGCTAAGGTCGGCGTCGACGCGTTGGACCCCACGCTGCACGAGGAAGGCCCGGACGCGGATTTCACGGCGCTGATCGGCCAGCTGCAATACGTCCGCGGTATCCCCTGGCGCGACAGCCGGTTGCTCGTCCGCGGGCTCGCGCAGCTGACGGACGACGCGTTGCTCGCGATGTACAAGCTGCCCGTCGGCGGCCGCTACAGCGTCCGCGGTTACCGGGAGAGCCAGCTCGTTCGCGACCAAGGCCTGGCCACCTCGATCGAGTATCAGTTTCCGGTGCTCGTCGACGCCAGCGGTCAACGCCGCGGCAAGCTCGATCTCGCCGTGTTCGCGGACTACGGCGTATCCCTGGACCAGAACGAGCCGCTCACGGGCTCGCGTCGCGAGGAGCTCGCGAGCGTTGGCGCCGGCCTGCTCTGGGATCCGCTTCGGGCGTTGCATCTCGAGCTCTATCTCGGCGCCGACCTCATCGACCAGGACAACCCCGACGACTCGCTCCAGGATCGCGGCATTCATTACAACCTGAGCTTCGGGAGGGCGTTTTGAGCGTCCGCCGACCACTTGCGCCGGCGCTGCTGGCAGTAGTCCTCTCGCCGCTGCCGATCGCGGCGCAGATCGTCGTTGACGGCACGCTGGGCCCTGCGGGGCCGCTCGCCGGGCCGAGCTACGCCATCCCGGACACGCTCGGCACGCAAGTGGGCGGCAACTTGTTTCACAGCTTCAGCGACTTCAACGTGCGCGCCGGAGAGACGGCCACGTTCACGAGCGCGTTCGCCGGCACGACGACGAACGTCGTGAGCCGCGTGACCGGCGCCGCC
This sequence comes from uncultured Gammaproteobacteria bacterium, assembly GCA_963714705.1. Classification (GTDB taxonomy): domain Bacteria; phylum Pseudomonadota; class Gammaproteobacteria; order Steroidobacterales; family Rariloculaceae; genus FEN-1219. Next base: position 68,068 of record CAVQPJ010000005.1, on the reverse strand, counting down.
GCATCCGTCCTGGACGGCGCCTTGCAAAGCCAAATCCCCGGCGCGGACTTCTGGTTCATCAATCCGAACGGCGTCGTGATCGGCCCGACCGCAACGCTGAGCGTGCCCGGTTCCTTCTACGTCGGCGGCGCCGACGCGTTGTTGCTGCAAGACGGCGGCCGATTCGTCGCGACAGATCCTAGCGGCTCGACCTTGACCGTAGCGCCGCCCGTCGCATTCGGCTTTGTCGACGGCACGCCGGGCAACATTTCGGCGGGCGCGGCCACACTCGCGGTTCCGGCTGGCAAGACGGTGGCGCTCGTCGGCGGCGACTTGACGTTGAACGGTACGCGCGTCAACGCACCGAACGGCCGAATCGAATTGCATGCCGTGACCGGCACGGGTGCCGTCGCGATGCGCGGCGCAGCTCCGCCGGGACCGCGCGCCGCACCTCTCGGCGCAATCACCCTGACGGCCAGCCAACTGTCGACGGGCGGTGGCGGCGGGGGTGGAGGCGGAGGCGGCGGGGGCGGAGGTGGCGGCGGCGGGGGCGGCGCTGCGACCACACCGGATGTTCTCGTGACCGGCGGGCAGTTCGCGATGCGCTCGGCGGCCCGCATCTCCACGAGCACGAGCGGCGCCAACGGCGCGAATGGCGATGTGCGCATCGACGTAGCGAATGCGCAGCTCGTGGGCGGGAGCCAGATCCGCACCGGCACGAGCGGCGCCAACCGCGGCGGGCGCGTAGTCCTGAATGCCTCGACGAACGTGACGATCCAAGGCAACCCCTCCACCGGTGGTGGCGGTGGCGGTGGCGGGGGAGGCGGTGGCGGCGGCGGTGGCGGTGGTGCCGCGCCCAGCACGGCCTCCGGCATCTTTTCCGAGGTCGCTGCGGCTGCAACGGGCAGCGGCGGCGCCATTGAGATCGCGGCGCCCGTCGTGCGCATCGCGGATCGGGCCGAGCTCACGGCCAGCACGAGCGGCGCCGGCAACGCAGGCGCTATCGCCGTCCGCGCCAGCCAGCGTCTGACCGTCATCCAGGAGGCGTCCGTCAACGCGAGCACGGCCGGGGCCGGCCGCGGCGGCAACATCCTGCTCGAAGCACCGACCGTCGAAGCGCTGAACGGCGCGCGCGTCGGCAGCGTCGCCCAAGCCGGCGGCGCCGGCGGCAGTATCAGCATCGTCGCACCCGACGCGTTCATCGCCACCGGCACGAACGGCACCGCGGACCCCGCATTGAATCGCGGCACGCGCATCACGGCCGCGAGCTTCTTCACCTCGACCGCGAACGCAGGCTCGATCGACGTGCAAGCCGGCCGCGTCGAGATGGCCGACGGGGCGCGCCTGTCGTCGAGCACGTCGGGAATCGGCGCCGGCGGCTCGGTGCGCATCGTCGCGACCGGGCCGATCACGCTGCGCGGCGCGCGCGGCGACGGCAGCGGCTCCGCGATCAAGGTTTCGACGGAGGTGGAAGCGGACGAGGTCGGGCAACTCACGGGCCCGCGCCTCGGCACCGCGGGTGCCGTGACGATTCAGGCGGCGTCGCTGCTGCTCGCCGACGGCGCGGAAATCGTCGGCAACACCGCGCTCGCGGGCGCCGGCGGCCGCGTCCAGATCAACGTGGGCGAGCTCGTCATCAGCAACGCGCGGATTGCGAGCGAATCGACGGCCACCGGCGCGGATGCCGGCACGGCGGGCGCCGTCGAAGTCACGGCGGGCTCGATCGAGATCGCCGACGGCGGCCGCATCTCCGCTACGACCGTCGACGGGCTGGGCGGCACGATCGCCGTGCACGCCAACCGCATCAGCATCGCGAGCGGCGGAGAAATATCCGCGGCGTCGACGGGCACGGGCGACGCCGGCGATCTACACGTAGCGGCCGACGACGAGCTCGTGCTCACGGACGGCGCACTGCGCACCAGCGCGCCGAGCTCCGCCGGCGGCGACATCGTGGTCGCGGTCGGACAACGCGTGCTGCTGACCGACTCGTCGATCACCGCGGAGGCCGGCGGCGTCACGCCCACGGACGCCGGCGGCAACATCGACATCGATCCCGAGTACGTGATCTTGAGCTCGAGCGACATCGTCGCGCGAGCGAACGCGGGCAACGGCGGCAACATCGCGATCCAAGCCGGATTCTTCATCGCTTCGGGCGACAGCACGCTCGATGCATCGTCGACGAGCGGCATCGACGGCAACGTGCTCATCGATTCACCGAACGAGATCCTGGGCTCGGTGCTGCCGCTCGAGGTGCCCGCTGTCGTGGGCGGAGTGATCGCCCAAGATTGCCTGCCGCGAGCCTCGGAGCAACGCAGCACGTTGACGGTGGAAGCGCGCCGCAGCGCGGCTGTCGCGCCCGGCGATTTCCTGCCGAGCCCGCCCCCCGAAGGCGAGCTCGCGGCCAACGCCGTCCCGGCCTGCTAGGCGGCGTGCTCTGCCGACGGGCGCGGTCGCCGCGCCGCCTCGCGTTTTGACACTCGCCGTTATGTGACGCACGTCACAAAGATACGCCGCGCCGGTGTTGGCCCGACCAGCGCTGCCGTGACGCCTGTCGCGTTTCAATGCGTGCGTCAGGATAGCCACGAGAAAAACGATGAACTTGCTATGGACGCCTCGGTTCCTGCCCGGGCTCTTGGTCGCGTTGGCTTGGACCGCCATCGCGACGGCGCAAACGGAAGCGGCCGCCACATACATCGTGCAGGGCGCGTCGCTCGACTCGGCACGCACGCACGTTCGCCGCGTAGGCGCCGAGCCCGACCGGGATCTCGACATCATCCGTGCCGTCGCCGTTCGCTTGACTGCGACACAAGTCGCCCGCTTGCGCCAAAACTCCGACGTCCGCGTCTTCGACGATCGCGAAATTCGCACGCGCGGCACGTTGCTGGGTGGGGTGGGGGACCTCCTGAACGGCGTCAACTCGACGCTCGCGCGAAACCCGCTGGTCCAGACCGTGCAGACCGTCGCGAGCCCGGTCGTCTCGACGGTCGCCTGTAATCCGCTCGTGAGCACCGCGACCTCGCCGGTCGTCGGAGCTCTTCAGGGCGTTCAAGACAGCACGCGTCTCGCGTCGTTGCCGCTGGTGTACGAGACGAACTACCCCGCCATGATCGACGCGGACAAGCTGCATTGCCGCGGAATCACGGGCCGAGGCGTCACGATCGCCGTGCTCGACACGGGGCTCTGGCAGTGACACCTTTCAGTTCTACGGGAATCGCGTCCTCGCGACGGTCGACGTGACGTACGGCGGCCGCGGGCCGGTGACGGGCGACCCGTACGGTCACGGCACGCACGTGACGTCGATCGCCGCGAGCGGCGCACAAGCGCTGAGCGGCGCCTATCAGGGCATTGCGCCGCAAGCGAATATCGTCGCCGTGCGCGCGTTCGACGGCATGGGCGCCGGACGCTACGTCGACGTCATCGCGGGTCTCAACTGGATCGTCGCGAACAAGGCCAAGTACAACATCCGCGTGCTGAATCTGTCGTTCGGCGCGTCGCCGCAGTCGTTCTACTGGGACGACCCGCTGAACCAGGCTGTGATGGCTGCGTGGAAAGCGGGCATCGTCGTGGTCGTCGCGGCCGGCAACGAGGGCCCGGATGCGATGACGGTCAACGTGCCCGGCAACGTGCCGTACGTGATCACCGTCGGCGCGCTGACGGACAACAACACGCCGTACAACTACGCAGACGATCGTCTCGCGTCGTTCTCGTCGACGGGCCCCACGTTCGAAGGCTTCGTCAAACCGGAGCTCGTTTCGCCGGGCGGCCACATTGCGGCTTCGATGTCGAGCAGCAGCTACCTCTCGTACATCGATCCCGGCTCGGTCGACGCTCTTCGGCAGCTCTTCACCATGTCGGGCACGTCGCAGGCTGCGGCCGTGACCTCCGGCGTCGTGGCGCTGATGCTGCAGGACGACCCCTCCCTGACTCCCGATACGGTCAAGTGCCGGCTGCTCGACACCGCGCGACCCGCCGTGAATGACGAACGGTAGGCTCGCGTACAGCGTGTTCCAGCAAGGCGCGGGTTTGCTGAATGCTCGCGATGCCACGGTGCAGCTCGGCGACGCGTTGCGCGAATCGAGGCCTCGACATCAACGCCGACCTCGCGGGCACGAGGCACTTCGGCGGCCCGGCGAACCGGGACGAGAACGGCAACTACTACGTCATGGACATGGACGGCGGGACGTGGGGCGAGCCGCTCGATGCCGACGGCTACACGTGGAGCGAGGGCTATACCTGGAGCCAGGGCTACACGTGGAGCGAGGGCTACACCTGGAGCCAGGGCTATACGTGGAGCCAAGGCTACACGTGGAGCCAGGGTTACACCTGGAGTCGAGGGCTACACCTGGAGCCAGGGCTACACGTGGAGCCAGAGTCTGACGTGGTGGAACCGGCCGCCGCCGCGGACGCTCCCGCCGAGACCCGCGTCGATAGCGACCTGGGTGCCGAACGAATAGCGGAGTGTGACGCAGGTCCCGCCGGTTCAGGCGCGCGTCCCGGAGTATTTCGGACGCGGATCAACGCGCCGCCAGCGGCCCTTCGCGGAGACTCAACACGTGAGATCGATCGCATCGAGCGCCCGTTGGGGCTCGTCTTTAGCACTGCTCATGATCTTTTCGTCGGCCGCCACAGCGGCCGACGCGCCTCCGCTCGTCCTCGATCACCTGACCACCGACGACGGGCTGCCGCAGGCGACCGTCATGACGACCTTGCAGGACTCGCAGGGCTTCGTCTGGCTCGGCACCGAAGACGGCCTCGTCCGCTTCGACGGTCACGCGCTGCATCGCTACGCGCGCTCGCGCACGGAGAGCGGGTCGTTGCCCGGCAACTACGTTTGGCACGTCGTCGAAGACGCCGACACGAACCTCTGGATCGCGATCAACGACGCCGGCGTCGCGAAGTGGGACCGGCGCACCGACACGTTCACGAGCTATCGGCACGACCCGAACGACGCGAGCTCGCTCGCGAGCGACAGGGTTCGCACGGTGCTGATCGACGCACGCGGCCTCGTGTGGATCGGCACGTTCGATGCGGGCGTCGACGTGCTCGATCCGGCCTCTGGCCGAATCGAGCACCTGCGATCACGACCCGGACGATGCCGCCTCGCTCGCCGGCCCGCGCGTCTTCGCGCTCACGCTCGATCGCGCCGGCGACGTCTGGATCGGCACGGACAAGGGGCTCAGTCGTTGGCGCGCAGGTACGCGCACCATGACGCGCATCGGCGCCCTCGGCGAGCAGAGGATTTCGCGCGTGCTCGAGGACCAGACGGGCACGTTGTGGATCGGCACGTTCGAGCAATGGCCTCATCCGCCTGGATCGCGACGGCCGCGTCCTCGAGACGTTTCGCAACGACGCAGGCAACGCCGCATCGCTCGGCAGCGACGACGTGCGAGCGCTGCTCGAGGATCGGTCGGGGCGCTTCTGGGTCGGCACGGCGGACGGGCTCGCGCTGCTCGATCGCGCGACGGGCACGTTCAGTCGTTATCGTCACGACGCGAACGACAGCGCGTCGCTGCGCGATTCGTTCGTGATGTCGCTGTATCAGGACCGGGACGGGCTCGTCTGGGTCGGCACGCGCACGGGCGGCGTCAGCCGCTGGGATCCGCGCAGCTGGGAGCTCGGCGGGCACCGGCCGGCGTGGCTCGAGAATAGCCCCGTCACGGCGTTCGCGGACGCTCCGGACAACCAACTGTGGATCGCCTCGCTCGCGGCCGGGCTCGTGCGCTTCGACGCCGCTACCGGGATCGCCACGCCTTTCGGACACGCTCGTCGGCCGGCAGAACGCCGTGGGCGACGCGCCCGTGACGTCGCTGCGGCTCGACCGCGGCGGCGCGCTCTGGATCGGCACGATGGGCAACGGGCTGAAGGTGCTGGCGCCGGACGGCCGCATCGAGTCGATTCCAGTGCAGCCCGGCGACGCAGGTTCGCTGAGCGCCGCGCGCATCTTGTCGATTCTCGAGTCGCGCACCGGCGCGATCTGGATCGGCACGCTCGGCGGCGGCGTGAACGTGCTCGATCCCGCGACGCGCAGCGTTCGTCAGCTGCCATTCGGTTCCGGCGCTGCGGGCGCGGTCAGCGCGTCCGACGTGACGGCGATCGTCGAGGACGCGCACGGCAACGTCTGGCTCGGCACCGACGGCGGCGGGCTCAACCTCGCGCGCGCCGACGGCACCGTGCTTCATGTGTTCCGCAACGATCCCGGCAATCCGGCGACGCTGCCGGCCAACACGGTGTACGGGCTCGCAGTCGACGCGGATGGGCGCGTGTGGGTCGCGACGACGCGGCGGGCTCGCGCGCGTCGTCGATCCCGCGGCGGCGCCGGAGGCGATCGAATTTCAAGTCCTGTCGAGCGCCGACGGGCTCTCGAGCGACACGCTGTACGGCGTGGTGCCGGATGCGAAGGGCCGTCTCTGGCTCAGCGGCAACGCCGGGCTCATGCGCCTCGACCCCGAGACGCGGGGCGATCAAGACCTATCATCGCGAGCACGGCCTGCAGGGCGAGGAGTTCTCGTTCGGCGCCTACTTTCGCCTGCGCGACGGGCGCGTGGCCTTCGGCGGACCGGGCGGCTTCAACATCTTCGATCCGGCCGCGCTGACCGAGAACGCGCAGCCGCCGCGCGTGGCGCTGACGAACGTCGACGTGCTCGGCGTGCGGGCCGAGGGCGCCACGCCGTTCTGGCTGCGCGACCGCATAGACGCTCGACTATCGCGGCACCGATCGTCTCCCTCGACTTCGGCGTGCTCGATTTCACGTCGCCCGAGCACAACCGGCTCGCCTACCGCATGGCCGGCCTCACCGACGATTGGATCGACGTCGGCGCGCAGCGCCGCATCACGCTGACGAATCTCGATCCCGGCGATCACGTGCTCGAGGTGCGCGCGGCGAACGCCGATTCGGTGTGGAGCGCGCGCCGCTCGAGCTCACGATCCATCGCGACCCCGCGCCGTGGGCATCGCCCTTCGGCCTACGCGCTGTACGCGCTCGCTCTGCTCGCGTTCGTCGCGCACCGAGTCCAGCTCCACCGGCGCAAGCTCCGCGAGATGGTCGCGGCGCGCGAGCGCCTCGAGGCCGAAGTGCAACTGCGCACGCACGAGCTCACGGAGAGCAACCGCCAGCTCGACGAAGCCGCGCGTGCGAAGAGCGACTTCCTCGACCGCATGAGCCACGAGCTGCGCACGCCGATGAACGGCGTGGTCGGCATGACGGAGCTCTTGTCGCGCACGTCGCTGTCGGCGACGCAGTCGCACCTCACGAAAACGATCCGCTCGTCGGCGCAGATCCTGCTGCAGATCGTCAACGACCTGCTCGATCTTTCGAAGATTCGCGCCGGCAAGGTCGCGCTCGAGAAGCTGCCCGTCGATCTCGCGCAGGTGCTCGAGGAATGCACGAGCCTGTTCGCCGGTGCAGCCGAGAACAAGGGCATCGAGCTGATCGTCTGTCCGCCGCCGCCAATGCAGCGCACGCTGCTCGGCGATCCGCTGCGACTGCGCCAAGTGCTCATGAATCTCGTCGGCAACGCCGTGAAGTTCACCGAGCGCGGCGAGGTCGTCGTGCGCGCCGATGTCGAGCTCGTGGACAACGATCGCGCGATCGTGCGGCTCGCCGTGACGGACACGGGCATCGGCATGGACGCCGTAGCCTTGGACAAGATCTTCGAGCCTTTCGCGCAAGCCGACGAGACGACGACGCGTCGCTTCGGCGGCACCGGCTTAGGCCTAGCGATCTGCCGCGAGCTCGCCGACCTCATGGATGGCAGTATCACCGTCGAGAGTCAGGCCGGCGTCGGTTCCACGTTCCGGCTGTCGCTGCCGGTCTCGCTCGGCGCCGCAATCGCGCCGGCGCGCCGCCGCTGCCGCGCCGCAGCGTGCGGATCGTCACGCGGCGGCCGTCGCTGGCGGAATCCGTCGCACGCCATGCGCCGCGCTCGGTCTCGAGGTGCTGCCGGCCGACACGGAAGCCGTCGACGCCGACATCGTCGTCGTCGATGCGAGCACGCGCCCGACTACGCTGGGCTCGCTGCTGGCGTCGACAGAATCGGGCGCAGCCCGCGCTCGTCGTGATCGCAACGTCGGCCGACGTCGAATCGCGCGCGTTGCAAGTGCTGCTGCCCGACGAAGCAGATCGTCTTGAAGCCGGTCCATCGCGACCGCGCTGCACGAGGCGCTTGCTTCGGCGCTCGGCGTGCGACGCTCCGGTGGTTCACGAACCGTCGCGTAGACGCGGCGAACGAGGCCGATGCAAGGCCCACGTGCTGCTCGTCGAGGACGAGGCCGTGAACGCCGCGGTCGCCGAAGGCTATCTCGAGGCGCTCGGTTGCACCTCGACCTGGGTGACGAGCGGCGCGGAGGCCGTCGCCTGCGCCGCGGCCGAGCACTTCGATCTGATCCTCATGGATCTCAGCATGCCGGGCATGGACGGCTTTGCGACGACCACTCTGATTCGGCGGCAGGAGAGCCGGGCGCAAAGCGTCCACGGCGACCGCGCTCGCATCCCGATCGTCGCGCTGACGGCGCACGACGCCGTGCGTTATCGCGAGAAGTGCCTTGCGGCCGATATCGACGACATCCTGAGCAAGCCGTACACGCTCGAGGATTGTCGGCTTGTGTTGCGGCGGTGGGTCGCGCGCGCAGACAAGACCTCGGCAACTGCGTCGCTCGGCGCCGACTCGGCGGCGTTCGGCCTCGCGGGAGTCACTGGCCAACGTCGATACGAACGCCGTTGCGGCGCTGCGGCAGCTCGGTTCCGGCAAGCAAGCCGATCTCTACTCGAAGCTCGTCGGGCTATTCGGCTCGAGCTCGACGCAGGCGCTCGACGAGCTCAAGGCGGCACTCGAAGCCGACGATCTTCCGACCGCCGCAGCCGTGTGCCACAAGCTCGCGTCGGCCGCTGCCAATGTCGGCGCGCTCGCCTACGCGCAACGAGTCAAGGAGCTCGAGCGACACGCGCTCGCGAGTGAGCGGACGCCGGCGCGCGACGTGTGCGAAGAGCTGTGCGCGGCGCACGTGCCGCTGCTCGAAGCGCTGCAGACCCAGCGCGTGCGAGCGACTGCATGAGCGACGTATCGCCCAAGAAGCGCATCGCGATCATCGCCGACGACGAGGATCTCGGGCGCGTGCTGCTCGCAGAGTCGGTCGCCGCGGCTGGGCTCGAGTGCCTGTCCTTCGCCGACGGCGGTGCGGCGCTCGCGGCGGCGCTCGCCGCGGCGCGCGACAACGACGTCGCGATCGTGCTGCTCGACGTCGACATGCCCGTGCTCGACGGTAACGAAGTATGCCGGCGTTTGCGCGCCGACCCGCGATTCAGCACCGTGCCGATCGTGATCGTCACGGGGCATCAGGATTCCGCCGCCGTCCGGCGCGCGTTCGAAGCGGGCGCGACGGACTTCATCTCGAAGCCCGTGAACTGGGCGTTGCTGCCGCACCGGCTCGAATACATCTTGCGCAACGCGGCCGCAGCGGAGCACATCGAGCGACTCGCGTACTACGACACTCTGACGGGGCTGCCGAACCGGCGGCGGTGCATCGATCTGCTCGGCTCGATGCTCGCCGCGGCCGAGCGTGCGCGCGACTCGGTCGCGATCGTCTACCTCGACTTGAACAACTTCAAGCGCATCAACGACACCTTCGGCCACTCGGTTGGTGACGAGGTGCTGCTCACCGTCGCGAGCCGCTTAACGAAAACACTGGCGACCTTCTCGGCGCACCATCCCGACGCGATGCTGGCGCGCTTCGGCGGCGACGAGTTCGTCATCGCGGTTCGCCACTTGCAGGCTCGCGACGTCGGAGCGCAAATCGCGGCGGCTTGCAGGGACGCGTTTGCCTCACCCATCGTCTACGACTCCCTCGAGTTCTACTCGGCGCCGAGCATCGGAATCGCCGTGTACCCGGACGACGGCGCCGACGTCGGCACGGTGCTGAAGCACGCCGACACCGCGATGTATCAGGCAAAGTCCGGCGCCACGGGCCCCATCGCAACCTATGCGCCGGCCATGAGCAACCGCCTACAGCACTGGCTGGAGCTCGAAGCCAAGCTGCGCCACGCCGTCGACGGCGACCTGCTCACGCTGGTGTTCCAGCCGAAATTCAGCCTGCAAGACGACCGTCTCGTCGGCGTGGAGGCGTTGCTGCGCTGGTGCGACGACGAGTACGGCGACATCCCGCCGACACGCTTCATCGAAATCGCCGAGGACAGCGGCCTGATCATCGATATGAGCGCATGGGTCGTCCGCGCCGCGTGTCGCCAGTTGCGCAAGTGGCTCGACCTCGGCTTCAAGATCCCAGTGGCGATCAACTGTTCCGGCAAGGAACTGTTGCACGGCGATCCCGCGCGCGTGATCGAGACGGAGGCCGCGGCCGCGGGCGTGCCGACATCGCTGATCGAGGTCGAGATCACGGAGTCGCTGCTCGTGAAGGACTCCGTCACCGTCAAGAGCGTGCTGCAGCGGTTCCGCCAGCTCGGCTGCCGTATTGCTCTGGACGACTTCGGCACTGGCTATTCCTCGCTCGCGTACATCACGCGTTTTCCGCCGGATCGCATCAAGATCGACAAAGCCTTCGTGCGAGACGTCGACCGTTCCGCGAGCGACGCGGCGATCGCGAACGCGATTCTGTCGCTCGCGAAGGGCCTGAGCCTCACGGTCACCGCCGAGGGTATCGAACGCCCCGGCCAGCTCGAATGGCTGCGCGCGCGCGGGTGCAACGAGGTTCAAGGATACTTGCTGTCGGAGCCCCTGACCCCGGCGGAGCTCGAGCGGCGATTTCTGGCGCCGCTCAAGGCACGAGACCGAGACGCGCCGGGGCAGACCGTGGTGCGATCGGAAGCCAGTCTGGCTGCCGCGACGTCCGCCGGCTCCAAGAGGCGCCGGTAGCCACGCCGCCGCACTGCTCTACGTCGTTTTCGGCAACGCCTGGCTGCGCCCGTAGCTCGCGCCGATAGGCGTTCATGGTAAAAACTACGCCATGCCGCGCCCTATGCTCTTGATCTCCGGGCCCGAGATTGCCCGCTACGGATTTCCGCACGGTCATCCGTTCGGCACGGATCGCCATGGCGCATTCATGGCGCGGCTCGAGCAATCGCCGGTCGCCGCGAGTCTCGTCCGTAAGTCGGCACGGCAAGCGACGCGCGCAGGAGCTCGAGTACTTCCACACGCCGGCGTACGTCGATCGCGTCATCGAGCTGTCGGCAAGCGCGGCAGCGGCTTGCTCGACGCTGGCGACACGCCGGCGTTCCCCGGCGTCTACGAAGCCGCGGCCAACGTCGTCGGCGGCACGCTCGAGGCGCTCGCGGCGATCGTCGCGGGACCCGCGCGCCGCGCGTTCATTCCGATCGGCGGGCTGCATCACGCCGCGCGTGACGTCGCGGCAGGCTTTTGCGTCTTCAACGACTGCGGCGTCGCGATCGAAGCCGCGCGCAAGCTCTACGGCATTCGCCGCGTGGCCTACGTCGACATCGACGCGCACCACGGCGACGGCGTGTTCTACGCGTTCGAGCAGGATCCCGACTTGCTGTTCGCGGACCTGCACGAGGACGGCCGGTATCTCTATCCCGGCACCGGCAGCCGCAGCGAGACGGGCCGCGGCTCAGGCGTCGGCACGAAGCTGAACATCCCGCTGCCGCCGGGCGCCGACGACACGGTGTTCCTCGACGCCTGGGAAGAAGTCGAGCGCTATCTCGAGGACGCGAAACCTGAGCTGATCCTGCTCCAGTGCGGGGCCGACTCGCTCGCCGGCGATCCGATCACGCACTTGCAGCTCACGGCCGAAGCGCATGCGCACGCAGCGCGCCGGCTCGGCGTGCTCGCCGATCGTTTCGCCGAGGGGCGCGTGCTCGGCATGGGCGGCGGCGGCTACAACCGCACGAACCTCGCGACCGCGTGGACGCGCGTCGTCGAAGAGCTGGCGGCCTGAGCGATGTTCGACGCACGCAGCGCATCGCAGACCTCGATGTCGAGCTCGGCGCGCGCGCTCGCGGCCGAGTGCGGCGCGCCAAGAGTCCTATCTCGAGCTCATCGCGTCGGAGAACTACGTGAGCCCGCGCGTGCTCGCGGCGCAGGGCTTCGCTGCTGACGAACAAGTACGCCGACGGCTATCCCGGGCCATCGCCACTATGCGGGGTGCGAGCAGGCCGACGTCGCGGAGCGGCTCGCGATCGAGCGCGCGCAGCGGCTGTTCGGTGCCGGCTACGCGAACGTGCAGCCGTACTCGGGCTCGCAAGCGAACCTCGCCGCGTATCTCGCGCTGCTGTCGCCTGGCGACACGCTGCTCGGCATGCGGCCCGCGCACGGCGGCCATCGCACGCACGGCGCCGCCGAGAATCAGTCGGGCTCGCTCTACAACGTCGTCCCGTACGACGTGTCGCGGCGACGGGCGAGCTCGACTACGAACAGATCGCGGCGCTCGCGCGCAAGCACCGTCCGAAGCTCATCGTCGCGGGTTTCTCGGCGTACTCGCGCGTCGTCGACTGGGCGCGATTTCGCGCGATCGCCGACGACGTCGGCGCGTTGTTCCTCGCCGACATCGCGCACGTCGCGGGCCTCGTCGCGGCCGGCCTCTATCCGAATCCCGTCGCGCTCGCCGACGTCACGACGACGACGACGCACAAGACGCTGCGCGGCCCGCGCGGCGGCATGATCCTCGCGCCGCGGCGCTCGGCGCTGACGGAGCGCATCGACGCCGCCGTATTCCCCGGCACGCAAGGCGGCCCGCTGATGCACGTCATCGCCGCCAAGGCCGTCGCGTTCCAAGAAGCGCTCGAGCCGTCGTTCGCGGCCTATCAACGGCAGATGCTCGCGAACGCGCGCGCTGATGGCGGCCGGCTTGATCGCGCGCGGCTACGAGCTCATGACGCGGCGGCACCGACAACCACATGCTGCTCGTCGACCTGCGCGGCGCTCGCATCGACGCCGCGCATGCCGAGCGCGCGCTGCACGCGGCGCACATCGCCGTGAACCGCGCCTCCCTGCCCGGCGACGCAGGCAGCGAGCCCACGCAGGGCGACGGCGGCCTGCGGCTCGGCACGCCGGCCGTCACGACGCGCGGCCTCGCCGAGCCCGAGATTCGCGCGCTGACCGGCTGGATCGCCGACATCCTCGACGCCGGGCGGCGCAGAGCCCGTGGTCGCTCGCGTGCGCGCCGACGTGCTCAAAATGTGCGCTCGTTTTCCCGTCTACGGCGCACAATAACGATCCTGCCGTCATGCATTGCCCGTTCTGCAATTTCGAGGATACGAAGGTGACGGACTCGCGACTTGCCGGCGAGGGCCGCCAAGTGCGCCGCCGCCGCGAGTGCCTGTCGTGCGGCGAGCGATTCACGACGTTCGAGATGCCCGAGCTCGTCATGCCGTACGTCGTCAAGCGCGACGATCGCCGCGAGCCGTTCGACGTCAACAAGCTGCGCAGCGGCTTCTTGAACGCGCTCCAGAAACGTCCCGTGCAGCGCGAGGACATCGAGCGCAGCATCGAGCACATCGAGCATCACCTGCAGACGCTCGGCGAGCGCGAGGTGCCGAGCCGGCTCATCGGCGATCTCGTCATGGAGGAGCTGCGCCGGCTCGACGAGGTCGCGTACGTGCGGTTCGCGTCCGTCTACCGCAGCTTCCAGGACGTCACCGAGTTCCAGCAGGAGATCGAGCGCCTCCAGTCGCTGCCGAGCCTGCTCGAGAGCCGCGAGCAAATGTCGTTGCTGCCCGCCGACGACGAAAGAAGAAGTAGCACGAGGCGGACACACATGGCCGACGCGATCGATCACGAGCACATGGCGCACGCGCTGCAGCTGGCGGCGAACGGGCTCTACGACACGGCGCCGAACCCCGCCGTCGGCTGCGTGCTCGTGAAGGACGGGCGCGTCGTCGGCGACGGGTTGGACGGCGCCGGCCGGTGGGCCGCACGCCGAGATCGTCGCGCTGAAGGCGGCGCGTGCCGCCGCGCGCGGTGCGACGGCCTACGTGACCCTCGAGCCGTGCTGCCACACGGGCCGCACGGGCCCGTGCACGAAAGCGTTGATCGAAGCGGGAGTCGCGCGCGTCGTCTTTGCCGGCCGCGATCCGAACCCGCGCGTCAACGGCGGCGGCGCCAGGGAGCTCGCGGCTGCCGGCGTCGCCGTCGAGGGCGGCGTCATGGAGCGCGCGGCCGAGCCGCTGAACCGCGGCTTCTTCACGCGCATGCGGCGCGGCGTGCCGTACGTGCGCAGCAAGCTCGCCGTGAGCCTCGACGGCCGCACGGCGCTCGCCAACGGCGAGAGCCAATGGATCACGAGCGCCGCCGCTCGCGCCGACGTGCATCGCTGGCGCGCGCGCTCGAGCGCCGTGGTGACGGGCAGCGGCACCGATCGTCGACGACGATCCGTCGCTCGACGCGCGGCGCGAGGAAGCGCGAATCGCGGAGTCGCTCGGCATCAAGCAGCCGCTGCGCGTCGTCATCGACGCTCGGCTCAAGATGCCGCCGGGCGCCAAGACGCTGTCGCTGCCCGGCGAGGTGCTCGTGCTGACGACGCGCGCGCTCGACGATCCGAAAGCCGAGGCGCTGCGCGCGGCCGGAGCGCGCGTCGAGCGAATAGCCGGCGACGCCGAGCACTGCGATCTGCGCGCCGTGATCGAGCACTTGGGCGCGCTCGAGATCAACGACGTGTGGGTCGAGGCCGGCGCCGGCTTGAACGGCGCGCTGCTGCAGAGCCGGGCTCATCGACGAGCTCATTATCTATATGGCGCCGCGTCTGCTCGGCGACTCGGCGCGCGGCATGTTCGAAGTGCCGGCGCTCGAGTCGCTGGCTGACGGATGACCGCGTGACGTTCGACGACTTCCGCAAGGTCGGCGCCGACTTGCGGATCACGGCGCGCGTCAGTAGGGTGGCGGGCGCCTGAGCAAGCGAAGGAGAGCGCGTGTTCTCGGGATTGGTGAAAGGCATCGGGCGAGTCGCGTCGCGCACGAATCACGGGCGCCGACGCGCGGTTCGTCGTCGAGCTCGGCAGCGCCGCGCTCGCGCCGCTCGCCGTCGGCGGCAGCATCGCCGTCAACGGCGTTTGCCTCACGGCGGTCGCCGTCACGCCGAGCAGCTTCACGGCCGACGTATCCGCCGCGACGCTGGCCGTCACGACGCTCGGCCGGCTCGCCGCCGGTGCGCGCGTGAATCTCGAGCCGCCGCTGAGGGCCGGCGATCCGCTCGACGGGCACATCGTGACGGGCCACGTCGACGGCGTCGGCGAGGTCGTCTCCGTGGAGGCGGTCGGACGCTCGAAGCGGCTCGTCGTCGCGGTGCCGGCGGCGCTCGCGCGCTACATTGCGCCGAAAGGCTCGGTCGCCGTCGACGGTGTCAGCCTCACCGTCAACGCCGTGGGCGCCGCGGAATTCGAGGTCAACATCATCCCGCACACGCAGTCCGTGACGGTGATCGGCGAGTATGCGCGCGGGACCGCTGTTAATATTGAGGTCGACATGCTGGCGCGTTATCTCGAACGCCTCGTTCAAACCGACGCCGGCGGCGGAGTCGATCTCGCCTTCCTGAGGAAACATGGCTACGCACGCGACCACCGATAGCGCCTGGTCTCCAGCTGAACACGACCGACGGACATCGTCGCGGCCGATCCGCGCCGGCGAGATGGTCGTGATCCTCGACGACGAGGAGCGCGAGAACGAAGGCGACCTCGTCATGGCGGCCACGAAGGTGCGCGCCGAAGACGTCAACTTCATGGCGAAATACGGGCGCGGGCTGATCTGCCTGACGCTGACGCGCGCGCGCTGCGAGCAGCTGCGGCTGCCGCTGATGGTCAGCAACACCGACGTTCGCCAGACCACGAACTTCACGATCTCGATCGAAGCGGCCGAAGGCGTGACGACGGGCATCTCGGCGCACGACCGTGCGCGCACGATCCAGGCGGCCGTCGCGCCGGCGGCGCAACCGAGCGACCTGCGCCAGCCCGGCCACATCTTCCCGCTGATGGCGCAGCCCGGCGGCGTGCTGACGCGCGCGGGGCACACGGAAGCCGGCTGCGACCTCGCGCGGCTCGCCGGCCTCGAGCCGGCGGCCGTCATCGTCGAGATCTTGAACGACGACGGCGCGATGGCGCGGCGCGACGATCTCGATCAAGTTCGCGCGCCGCCACGAGCTCAAGATCGGCACGATCGCCGACCTCATCGAGTACCGCTTGCGCACCGAGGAATCGGTCGAGATCGTCGGCGAGACCGAAGGTCGAGACGGAGTTCGGCGCGTTCCGGCTCGTCTGCTTCGAGGACCACGTCAATCGCGCCGTGCATCTCGCGCTCGTGCGCGGCAAGCTCGACGCGAAGACGCCGACGCTCGTGCGCGTGCACCGGCAGGACACGCTGAGCGACGTGCTCGGCTTGCACGCGCCGACTCTGCATCGGCCGCTGCGCGACGCGTTGAAGCTGATTGCCGAGGCGGATCACGGCGTCGCCGTCATTCTGCGGCCCGAGGAATCGGCGCGCGACCTCATGCGCTCCGTGCAATCGCTGACTGCAGCGCCGGAGCCGGAGCTCGGCGCGCGACGCAACCGCAGCATGGATTTCCGCACGTTCGGCATCGGCGCGCAGATCGTGCGCGCGCTCGGCGTGCGCCGTATGCGCGTCATCGGCGCGCCGAAGCAGATGCACGCGCTGTCGGGTTTCGGCCTCGAGGTCGTCGAGTACGTCTCCGACGCCGCCGAACGGGAAGACTCGCATGGATGACCGCGATCAAGACGATCGAAGGCGATTTCAACGCGCGCGGCCTTGCGCTTCGGTATCGTCGCCTCGCGGTTCAACGACTTCATCGTCGACCGCCTGCTCGATGCGGCCGTCGGCACTCTGCTGAAGCACGGCGTCGCGGCCGGCGACATCGAGGTCGTTCGCGTGCCCGGCGCGTTCGAGACGCCGCTCGCCATCAAGAAGATGGCCACGAGCCGCCGTTATCAACGCCCTGATCGCGCTCGGCTGCGTGATCCGCGGCGCAACGCCGCACTTCGAGTACGTCGCGGGCGAGGCGAGCCGCGGCATCGGCAACGTGAGCTCGAGCGAGGAGATTCCGATCGGCTTCGGCATCCTGACCGTCGACACGATCGAGCAGGCCATCGAGCGCGCCGGGACGAAAGCCGGCAACAAGGGCGCCGATGCAGCACTCGCCGCGATTCAGATGGCGACCGTTGCTGCGCCAGCTGGAGCAGTAGGCTTGACGCGCGAGCGCGGCGCTCGAGCGCGGCACCTGGCCCGAGAGCTGCTCGTCAAAGCGCTCTATCAGTGGCAGATCGCCGGGCACAGCGTCGCCGAGATCGCGGCGCAGTTCGCCGCGCAAGAGGACTTCGCGCGCTGCGACCGCGACTTCTTCGGCGAGCTGCTCGCGGTGACGATCGACGACGTGCCGGCTCTCGACGCCATCATCGCGCGCCAGGCCACGCGCGGCGTCGATCAGCTCGACGCCGTCGCGCGGGCGATCCTGTTGCTCGGATTGGCGGAGCTGAAATTCCGCGACGACGTGCCGAGCAAGGTCGTCATCAACGAGGCCGTCGAGCTCGCGAAGCGCTACGGCCCCTCCGACAGCTACAAGTTCGTGAACGCCGTGCTCGACAAAAGCTCGCGCGAGCTGCGTGGCGGCGCGGCCAAGGTCGGGAGCGAATCTTGATCGGCGAGTTCGACATCATCGCGCGCTACTTCACGCGTGCGACCGGCGACGCCGACGTCGTGCTCGGCATCGGCGACGATGCGGCCGTGCTCGCGATCGACGGCCATGTGGCCGTCACCGTCGACACGCTCGTCGCCGGCGTGCATTTTCCGGACGGCATGGCGCCGCACTTGCTCGGCTACCGCTTGATGGCCGTGAACCTGAGCGATCTCGCCGCGATGGGCGCCACGCCCGCGCTGGTGCACGCTGGCCTTGACGCTGCCGACGGCCGAAGAGCTCTGGCTCGACGGGTTCAGTCGCGGCTTGTTCGAGCTCGCCGACCGTTACGGCGTCAGTCTCGTCGGCGGCAACTTGAGCCGCGGGCCGTTGACGCTGACGCTGCAGCTCATCGGCCGCGTCGAGCGCGCGAACTTGTTGACGCGCGGCGGCGGCCACGTCGGCGACGACATCTACGTGACGGGCACGCTCGGCGACAGCGCGGCCGGCATCGCGCTGATCCTCGAGCGCAGCGCGGCGCCGCAAGGCTCCGCGGCCGCGGCGCTGAAGGAACGGTTCTACCGCCCCGTGCCGCGCGTCGGGGCCGGCCTCGCGCTTGGGCCGCTCGCGACGGCTGCAATCGACGTGTCGGACGGGCTGCTCGCGGACCTCGGGCACATCTGCACGGCGAGCGGCTGCGGCGCCACGATCGACGTCGAGCGCGTGCCGTTGTCGGCCGAGCTCTTGTCGTTGTTTCCGCCGCAGGAAGCGCTCGCGCACGCGCTCGGCGGCGGCGACGACTACGAGCTCTGCTTCACTGCGCCGCCGTCGCGTGCCGAGGAGATCGAGGCGGTGCTCGAAGCCGCCGGCACGCCCGGTTCGCCGCATCGGCCAGCTCGTCGCAGGCCAAACGGTCGTGTGCCGCCGTGACGGCGAGCCGTTCGCCCCGGCCGTGCGCGGCTATCGCCACTTCTGACGCGCGCAGGGACGCCCGCGGTAGAGCAATGCAGGAGCAATTGCCGAAAAGGCCGGCGAGCGTGGGCACACTGCGCGATCCGATTCACTTCGTCGCATTCGGTTTCGGCGCGGGCCTCGCGCCGCGGCGCCGGGCACGTTCGGCAGCGTCGTCGGGCTCGTCGCGGCATGGTGGCTGCTCGAGCTGCCGCTCGTGTGGCGCGTCGCCGTCGTGGTCGCGGTCATCGGCCTTGGGATCTGGATCTGCGGCGAAAGCGCGCGGCGGCTCGGCCGCCACGACGATCAGCGCATCGTGCTCGACGAGATCGCGGGCGTGCTTTTGACGAGCCTAGCCGTCGTCGAAAAGAGCGTTTTCGCGTTCGCGCTAGTCTTTGTATTTTTTAGGTTTTTCGACATCCTGAAGCCCTGGCCGATCCGCGATGTGGATCACAGTCTAAAAGGCGGCCTCGGAATTATGCTTGACGACCTAATCGCCGCCCTCTACGCGGCGGTGTGTGTCGCAACGATCCGAGTAGTGCTGCCAACGATCTAGCTTCTATGCCCCAGGCCAAAGCCCCAGCGGCCGCGGAAAATCGCGGCTCTCGCGACGTGCCGGAGCGGATCGGCAAATACGTCATCATCAACGAGGTCGGGCAGGGCAGCACCGGGCGAGTGTTCCTTTCGCACGATCCGTACTACGGCCGCGACGTCGCGATCAAGCTGTATAACATCGAGAGCGAGGACGACGAGCAGAAGGCGCGCGTCACTCGCAAGATGTTCTTCAACGAAGCGCAGATGATGGGGCGCCTGCAGCACCCCAACATCTTGCCGATCTACGACGCCGGCGAGGAAAACGGCGCCTACTACGTCGTCACCGAGCACGTGCACGGCGCGCGCACGCTGAACGCGTACTGCCGCCCCGACAACTTGCTGCGGATCGACGACGTCGTCGAGATTCTCTTCAAGTGCGCGAAGGGACTGCACTACGCGCACGGCCGCGGCGTCGTCCATCGCGACATCAAGCCGAGCAACATCATGCTGACGCTCGACAACGACGTCCGCATCATCGATTTCGGCATCGCGCTGATCAAGGACTCCGACGTCTCGCGCATCGAAGGCATCGCGGGCAGCCCGAGCTACATGTCGCCGGAGCAGGTGCAGTCGGCGGAGATCACGCACAAATCGGACATCTACTCGCTCGGCGCCGTCATGTACGAGCTGCTGACGGGCTACCGGCCGTTCCGCGCGAACAGCTTGAGCAAGCTGCTGCACCAGATCGTGTACGCAACGCCCCCGCCGATTCACACGCTGCGCGAGGGCATTCCCGAGGAGATCGAGAACGTCGTGACGACGGCGCTGCTCAAGGAGCCCGAGCAAGCGGTTCGCGAGCGCGATCGAGTTCGCCGGCGCGCTGACGAAGCTGCACCAGAAGCTGCGCAGCCAGTACGACCGTATCGATCGGCAGGAGCAGTTCGACCTCCTGCGCAAGCTGCGCTTCTTCCACGACTTCTCGCACGCCGAGATCTGGGAAGTGCTGCGCGCGAGCGAGTGGTGCACGTACCAAGCCGAGGACGAGATCATCCGCGAGGGCGAGCTCGACGATCGGTTCTACATCATCGTCAACGGCTCGGTCAGCGTGGAGTCGGGCCGCCGCCAGACCGGCGTGCTCAGCGAGGGCGACTGCTTCGGCGAGGCGAGCTACGTGCGCGGCGCGCGCCGCACGGCCACGATCAAGGCGATCGGCCCGCTGACGCTCGTGCGCGTCAGCTCGACGCTGCTCGAGCAATCGTCGTCGGCGTGCCAGCTGCGGTTCAACAAGGTGTTCCTGCGCTCGCTGATCGAGCGCCTGCAGGGCATTGCGCCGGCCGCGACCTAAGAGGGGACGACCTAAGAGGGGACAGATTTATTTTCCCTGCGGGAAAATAAATAGATCTGTCCCCTTACTCCTGTCCCGTTACTCCTCGTCGCCGTTCGTGAACGGGCTCGGCTCGGCCGTGGCCGTCTTCTTCAGCAAGATCTCGACCTTCTGCTCGGCTTCCTGCAGCGCGGCCTGACACTGGCGCGTCAGCTTCACGCCGTGCTCGAACTCCTTCAGCGCCTGCTCGAGCGGCAGGTCGCCGCTCTCGAGGCGCACGACGAGCGCTTCGAGCTCCTCGAGCGATTTCTCGAGGCCGCCTAAGTCGTTGGTCTTTTCGGTCGCAGCCATGTCGTCCGTATTTCATTTGCGAGGCGGCCACGGTACCGGTTGCCAACCCCGAGGTCAAACGCGCGGGTTGACAAGATTTCAGCGTCCGGAATAGATTGGCCCCACCCCCTAGACAAAGTCTAAGGGTGTCCACCGGACGTCGGCGCCGGCACGTAAAGGTCAGTGTTCTCGGAGAGCAAGAATGAAACTCAAGGGCAGCAAGACCGAACAGAATTTGAAGGACGCCTTCGCCGGCGAGTCGCAGGCGAATCGCCGTTACCTCTACTTCGCCCAGAAGGCCGACGTCGAGGGCTACAACGACGTCGCGACGGTGTTCCGCTCGACGGCCGAAGGCGAAACGGGCCATGCGCACGGCCACCTCGAGTATCTCGAGGCCGTCGGCGATCCGGCCACGGGCTTGCCGATCGGCGAGACGGGCAACAACCTGAAGGCCGCGATCGCCGGCGAGACCCACGAGTACACCGACATGTACCCCGGCATGGCGAAGGCCGCCCGCGGCGAGGGCTTCGAGGAGATCGCGGACTGGTTCGAGACGCTCGCGAAGGCCGAGCGCTCGCACGCGAACCGGTTCCAGAAGGCGCTCGACACGCTCGGCAAGTAACGAGCCAAGCGCTTCGTCAACGTTCGTTCGCTCTGCCCGGGCCCGTGAGCCCGGGCAGGGCGTGCGCTCGAGAGCACCGCCAGTGAGCGACACGCCCAGCACCGCGCCGCGAAGGCAGCCTCGAGGCGCCGACGCGCCATCCCGATCGACTGGCGCTCGCCGCAGTTCACCGAGCCCGCCGCGCTCGACAAGGAGCTCGCGCGCGTCTTCGACATCTGCCACGGCTGCCGCCGTTGCTTCAACCTCTGCAACTCGTTCCCGACGTTGTTCGATGCCGTCGACGCGACGTCGAGCGGCGAAGTGCACGAGGTGCCGAAGCAGGCGTACTGGCAAGTCGTCGAGCACTGTTACCTCTGCGACATGTGCTACATGACGAAGTGTCCGTACGTGCCGCCGCACGAATGGAACGTCGATTTCCCGCACCTGATGTTGCGCGCGAAGGTCAAGGCGTTCGAGGACGGCAAGGCGTCGCTGCGCGACAAGATCCTGAGCTCGACGGACGCCGTCGGCTCGCTGGCCGGCATTCCCGTCGTCGCGGAAGCCGTCAACGCCGTCAACGCCTCGAAGCTCGGGCCGCAAGCTGCTCGAGAAGACGCTCGGCGTCGACCCCGAGGCACCCGTGCCGAAGTATCACTCGCGCAGCGCGCGCTCGCGGCTCAAGGATCGCGTCGGCCGCAACGCCGAGCCGAAGCCCGCCGGCGGACACGCAGGGCCGCGTCGCCGTGTTCGCGACCTGCTACGGCAATCGCAATCACCCCGGCCTCGTCGAGGACCTCGTCGCCGTGCTCGAGCACAACGACATCGGCGTCGCGCTCGTCGGCAGCGAGCGTTGCTGCGGCATGCCGAAGCTCGAGCTCGGCGACCTGAAGTCGATCGAGCGGCTCAAGGAAGCCAACATCGACGAGCTCGACGGCTACGCGCGCGACGGCTGGGATCTCACGGCCGTCGTGCCGTCGTGCGTGCTGATGTTCAAGCAGGAGCTGCCGCTGTTGTTTCCCGAGGACGAGCGCGTGCGGCGCGTCGCCGAGGCGTTCTTCGACCCGTTCGAGTACCTGATGCTGCGCCATCGCGAAGGAAAGCTACGCACGAATTTCGCGACGAGCCTCGGCAAGGTCAGCTACCAGGTGCCGTGCCACCTGCGCGTGCAGAACGTCGGGCTGAAGACGCGCGATGTGCTGCAGCTCGTGCCCGGCACGGCCGTGCAAGCCATCGAGCGTTGCTCGGGCCACGACGGCACCTACGGCGTCAAGAAGGAGTACGCGGCTCGTGTCGCGCAAGATCGCGCGGCCCGTCGCGCGCCAGGTCGACGACGCGGAGGCGCAGCACTTCACGAGCGATTGCCCGATGGCGGCCGAGCAGATCGCGATCGTCGCCGAGTCGGCGCGAGCCGACGCACCCGATCCAGCTGCTGCGCAAGGCGTACGGCATTTGAGCCTAAGCAAGGGCGGGACCATGCAGAAGCTGACGACGGACGACCTGCTCCCGCTCGAGCGCTATCACAAGGAGCGGACGCGCTTGCGCGCCGAGGTGCTCGCGCACAAGCGCCATCGCCAGGCGCCGATCGGCCCGAACCTGACGCTGTATTTCGAGGACCGGCTCACGATGCGCTATCAGGTGCAGGAGATGCTGCGCGCCGAGCGCATCTTCGAGTCCGAGGCGATCGCCGAGGAGCTCGGGGCGTACAACCCGTTGATTCCCGACGGCACGAATCTGAAAGCGACGATGATGCTCGAATACCCCGACGTCGCCGAGCGGCGCACGGCGCTCGAGCGCTTGAAGGGCGTCGAGAATTCCGTGTATCTCGAGGTCGGCGCGCTCGGGCGCGTGTTCGCCTACGCCGACGAGGATCTCGAGCGCAGCGACGAGACAAAAACGTCGGCCGTGCACTTCCTGCGGTTCGAGCTCGACGCGCCGATGTGTGCGGCGCTGAAGGGCGGTGCGGCGCTGAAGCTCGGTGTCGACCACGAGCAGCTACCGCCACGAGCTCGAGGGTCAGCAGAGCTGCGCAAGTCGCTCGCCGCCGATCTCGACTGAGTCGGCCGCAGCGCTACCGTGCGCCGTCTGACGTGAAGGGCTGGCGGTCGTTGCTTCCGAGGAGGAACATGATTTCCGGTCGGATGCGAGAACGCTGATGAGATCGATTTGGGCACAGGTGCTGCTCGGCCTCGCCGCCGCGATCGCGGCGGCGGCTCTGCCGGCACACGCGCAGACCACGGTCGGCACGGGCGGGAACGTGCCGAAGCAAGTGCACCTCGTGGTCGACGGCAAGACGCTCGTCGCATCGAACGTGCGGCTCAACCGTTTCGACGAGTTGGATCTCGGCGCCCAGGAGCAGATCCGCGAGCAGCGAGTCGGCGAGGCCGTCGCCGTCGTGATCACGAACAAACGCATCATCGCGTACGGTGTGCTGAGCGGTTGGCGCGCGATAGGGCGCGAGCCGAACGAGAAGATCCAGAGCATCTCGGCGGAAGACTTCGCGGGGCTCGTCGTGACGGACGAGCGCATGCTGAACTTCAACGGCGAGACCGGGGTTTGGGCGGAGCAGAAGCGCCGCGTGAGCCGTTGAGGAAGGCGGCGCAGCGAACCGCTGTGCCGCGGATCACAGGAACCGTCGAACGCGTCGCCGCGGCGAGCTTGTCTTGCGCGTGCTCGAACGCGCTACAATCGCGCCGGCCTCCGTGGGAACTCGAGCATTGCGCTCGAGGGCGGGGCCGGATCGATGAGTAGCAATTATCGCGCTGCCGACATCGAGGTCTTGAGCGGGCTCGAGCCCGTGCGCCGCCGTCCCGGCATGTACACGGACACGACGCGGCCGAACCACCTCGCGCACGAGGTCGTCGACAACAGCGTCGACGAGGCCGTCGCGGGTCACGCGAAGAAAATCGACGTCGTGCTCTACGCCGACGGCTCGCTCGCAAGTCGCCGACGACGGCCGCGGCATGCCCGTCGACATCCATCCGCAGGAGAAGCTCTCCGGCGTCGAGCTGATCCTCACGCGGCTGCACGCGGGCGGCAAGTTCTCGAACAAGAACTACCAGTTCTCGGGCGGCTTGCACGGCGTCGGCGTCTCGGTCGTCAACGCGCTGTCGAAGAACCTCGAGGTCTGGATCCGCCGCGACGGCAAGGAATACAACATGAGCTTTGCCGACGGCGAGCGCCGCAGCAAGCTCGAGGTCGTCGGCAAGGTCGCGAAGACGACGACCGGCACGACGGTGCGCTTCTGGCCGAACCCGAAGTACTTCGACTCGCCGCAGTTCTCGCTGCCGCGCTTGAAGCACGTGCTGCGCGCGAAGGCCGTGCTGTGCCCGGGTCTCGAAGTCACGCTCGAGGTCGAGAAGCCGAAGGAATCGGAACGCTGGGTCTACACGGGCGGCCTCGAGCAGTATCTCAAGGAGTCGCTCGGCGGCGGCGACCTCGTGCCCGAGCAGCCGTTCGCGGGCAAGCTCGAGGGCAAACGCGAAGCCGTCGAGTGGGCCGTCGTCTGGCGCCGCGACGGCGGCGGCGAGGCCGTGCTCGAGAGCTACGTGAACCTGATCCCGACGCCGCAGGGCGGCACGCACGTGAACGGCATGCGCACGGGGCTCACGGACGCGCTGCGCGAGTTCTGCGAGTTCCGCAACCTCTTGCCGCGCGGCATCAAGCTCGCGCCCGAGGACGTCTGGGAAGGCGTCAACTTCGTGCTCTCCGTGAAGATCGAGGAGCCGCAGTTCTCGGGGCAGACCAAAGAGCGGCTCTCGTCGCGCGAATGCGCGACGCTCGTCGGTGGGCTCATCAAGGACCACTTTGCGCTGTGGCTGAACCAGCATCCGGAAACGGGCGACGCGATCGCGCAGTTCGCGATCGAGAACGCGCAGCACCGGCTCAAGGCCGCCAAGACAATTGTCCGCAAGCGCATCGTCGCGGGCCCTGCGCTGCCCGGTAAGCTGGCCGACTGCACGATCCAAGAGCCGGCGCATGCGGAGCTGTTCCTCGTCGAGGGCGATTCCGCCGGCGGCTCGGCGAAGCAGGCGCGCGACCGCGAGTACCAAGCGGTCATGCCGCTGCGCGGCAAGATCCTGAACACCTGGGAGGTCGAGCCCGGCGAGTTGCTCGCGTCGCAGGAGGTCCACAACATCAGCATCGCGCTCGGCGTCGATCCAGGCTCGCAAAATCTCGACGGGTTGCGGTACCACAAGATCTGCATCCTCGCGGATGCGGACTCCGACGGTCAGCACATCGCGACGCTCCTGTGCGCGCTGTTCCTGAAGCACTTCGAGCCGCTCGTCGCGGCGGGACATGTCTGCGTCGCGATGCCGCCTCTGTTCCGAGTCGACGTCGGCAAAGAGGTGCACTACTGCCTCGACGAGGCCGAGCGAACGCTCCTCCTCGATCGCATCGAGGCGGAGAAGAAGACGGGCAAGATCACGGTCACGCGCTTCAAGGGTCTCGGCGAGATGAACCCGTCGCAGCTGCGCGAGACGACGATGGCGACAGAGACTCGCCGGCTCGTTCAGCTCACCGTCGACGACAAGACCATGGTCGAGACGCGCGAGATGCTCGACAAGTTGCTGGCCAAGAAGCGTGCAGGGGATCGGCGCGATTGGCTTCAGGACAAGGGCAACCTTGCGGATCTCGGCGTCGATACCGCGAGCTGACATATGAAAGAGCAAGAGTTGAACTTCGACGGCATCGAACGCGTCCCGCTCGCCGTGTTCACGGAGAAGGCGTACCTCGACTACTCGATGTACGTGATTCTCGATCGCGCGCTGCCGCACATCGGCGACGGCCTGAAACCCGTGCAGCGCCGCATCATCTACGCCATGAGCGACCTCGGTCTCTCGGCGACCTCGAAGCCGAAGAAGTCTGCGCGCACCGTCGGCGACGTCATCGGCAAGTTCCATCCGCACGGCGACAGCGCGTGCTACGAAGCCATGGTCCACATGGCGCAGAGCTTCAGCTACCGCTATCCGATCGTCGACGGGCAAGGCAACTGGGGCTCGCAGGACGATCCGAAGTCGTTCGCGGCCATGCGCTACACCGAAGCCCGGCTCACGCGCTACGCGCAGGTGCTGCTGAACGAGCTCGAGCACGGCACCGTCGATTGGCAGCAGAACTTCGACGGCACGCTCTCGGAGCCGGTGCTGCTGCCGGCGCAGCTGCCGAACCTGCTCCTGAACGGCACGAGCGGCATCGCCGTCGGCATGTCGACGGACGTGCCGCCGCACAATCTGCAAGGAAGTCGCGACGGCCCTGCTTCAAGCCTGCTCGACGATCCCGACGCGACGCTCGGCGAGCTCATGAAGCACATCAAGGGCCCCGACTTCCCGACCGGCGGCGAGCTCGTCTCGAGCCGCTCGGACCTCGTGCAGATCTACAAGACGGGCAACGGCACGCTGCGGCTGCGCGCGCGCTACGAGATCGAAGACGACGACATCGTCATCACGGAGCTGCCGTTCCAGACGTCGGGCGCCAAGGTGCTCGAGCAGATCGCGGCGCAGATGACGGCGAAGAAGCTGCCGATGGTCGAGGATCTGCGCGACGAGTCGGACCACGAGAATCCGACGCGGCTCGTGATCGCCGCGAAGTCGAAAGTCGATCTCCGAGCGTTGATGAACCATCTGTTCGCGACGTCGGAGCTCGAGCGCACGGTCCGCGTCAACATCAACGTCATCGGCCTCGACGGCCGGCCCGCCGTCTATGGCCTGAAAGGGCTGCTCGAGGAGTGGCTGAAGTTCCGCACGGCGACCGTCAAGCGCCGGCTCGAGCATCGCCTGGAGCGCGTCGCGCAGCGCTTGCATATCCTGGACGGCCTGCTCGTCGCGTATCTGAACATCGACGAGGTCATCAAGATCATTCGGCGCGAGGACGAGCCGAAGCCCGTTCTCATGAAGCGCTTCAAGATCTCCGACGTGCAAGCCGAGGCGATCCTCGAGATCAAGCTGCGCCATCTCGCCAAGCTCGAGGAGATGCAGATCCGCGGCGAGCAGAAGGCGTTGTCCGAGGAGCGGGCGGATCTCGAGCAGACGCTGAATTCCAAGGCCAAGCTCACGAAGCTCATCAAGACCGAGCTCACGGAGCTCGCGGAGAAGCACGGCGACAAGCGCCGCACGCTCATCGTCGAGCGCGAGGCCGCGCAGGCGATCGACGAGTCGGAGCTCGTCACGAGCGAGCCCGTCACGGTCGTGCTCTCGGAGCGCGGCTGGGCGCGCGCCGCGAAGGGGCACGACATCGACGTCATCGGGTCTCGTCGTACAAGTCGGGCGATCAATTCCTGTCGGCCGCGCGCGGCAAGAGCAACCAGCTTGCAGTGTTCATCGACAGCACGGGGCGCGCCTACAGCGTCGGTGCGCACACGCTGCCGTCGGCGCGCGGACAGGGCGAGCCGCTCGTCGGGCCATTTCAATCCGCCCGACGGCGCCAGCTTCCGTGCCGTGCTGATCGGCGCGCCCGAGGACGGTGGGTCGTCGCGTCGTCAGCCGGCTACGGCTTCGTCGTGAAGCTCGCGGAGCTGCACTCGAACAAGAAGGCCGGCAAGACGGCGCTGCGCGTGCCCGAAGGCGCGACCGTCGTGCCCGCGTCGCCGCTCGGCGCGGCGGGCTCGCGGCTCGCGGCCGCGTCGAGCGACGGCCGGCTGCTCGTGTTCCCGCTCGAGGAGCTGCCCGAGCTGCCGCAAGGCAAAGGCAACAAGATCCTCGCAGTGCCGAGCAAGGACGGCGTCGTGCTCGCGGGCGATCTGCGTGCTCGCGCCGGAGCAAGGCGCTGCGCATCGACTCGGGCACGCGGCACATGATCGATCAAGGCCGCGGACCTCGAGCACTATGCGGGCGAGCGCGGGCGGCGCGGCATGGCGTTGCCGCGCGGCTGGCGCACCGTGGATCGGCTCAGCGCCGATTGAATGACTTGGCGCGGCGCGGCATAGCCCGCGCCGCTAGCGGCCGACGTCCGAGAGCACGACGTCGGGCTCGTGCACGTAATGGCCTTGCATGTACGCGACGCCGAGCTGAAACAGCACGGCCATCGTGTTGGCGTCCTCGACGCGCTCCGCGATGACGGGAATCGTGCGATTCGAGGCGGCGTGGACGTAGACGCGGACCCTCTCCTGCAGCGCGGTGTCGCTCGAGATGCTCTGCATCAACGAGCCGTCGATCTTGAGGAAGTCCATCGGCGTCTGCGCCAGGATTCGACCCGAGTCGCGGCCGACTGCCGAAGTTCTCGATGCGCGAAGCGATGGCCCATCGAGCGTAGCTGCGTCCGCGAGCGCCTGCGTCTGCGTCAGGTACTGGGTCGCGTTCTCCTCGCTGACCTGGAAGCACAGTTGCCGCGGTGCGACGCCGGAGCTGTCGACGGCCTTCGCGAGCCAGTCGATCAGCGTCTTGTCGATGATCGACTCCGCCGAGAGCTTGATGAACACGCAATCGAGCGGCGTCTTGGCGCAGAACGCCGAGCGTCGCGCCGATGACCCAGCGGTCGATCGCGCGCATCAGGCGATTGCGGAATCGCCGCCGGCATGAACTCGGCGGCCGCGACCTCGTCGCCCTGCGCGTCGATCATGCGCAGCACCGTGTCGTACATGACCTGCTGCTCGCCGCTCAAGCTCGCGATCGGCAGGTGCGCGAGCCTGAAGCGGTTCTCCATGAGCGCGGTTTTGATCTGCTGCACCCAGATCTCGTCGAAGCGCTGCACGCGCGTGCTCTCGTCGGACGTCTGCTGCAGCACGACGCGATTGCCGCCTTGTCGCGGCCGACGCTGGTTCGAGCGCCGCGCCTCGGCGAGCAGCGCGTCGAGCCGCTCCGTCGCTCGGCCCGACCTCGGCGAGCCCGATCGTGCAGGTCACCGACAACGTGTTGTGCGCGCTCTCGAAGATGCGGCCGGCGATGCGCGCGAGCGCGTTCTGCGCCCAGGCTTCGACGTCGCGCAGCGTCGCCGCGCTCGAGGAACAGCGTGAAAACCTGGCCGCCGAAACGGCCGTAGAGATCGTGCGGCTGTGTGAGCTCGCGCAGCTGCTCGGCGATCTGCATCAGCACGTCCTCGCTCGCGAGCGGCCCGATCTGCTCCTCGATCTCGCGGAACTTGTCGGGCCGGATGTAGGCGAGCACGCGCACGCCGCGGGCGCCGCCGGAGTCGAGGCGATCGGTCAATACCTCGAGGAAGCGCCGCCGGTGATAGAACCCCGTCGTCGGGATCCTTGTGCACGACTTGCTCGACGAGCTCCTCCGGCTCGCGCGCGTCGACGCGTGGGCGCGGAACGCTGAGCTTGACGGCCGGGTCGCCGTCGACCGAAGCGTAGCCTCGAGACTGCAGCTCGAGCGGCAGCTTCTCGCGGCGTGGCGGTCGTCCCGACGACCTTGATCGACTCGCCGCTCCACTGGCCTCGGCTGCAGGCGACGAGCGCGCCCTTTCAGCGCAGCCTTGCTCGCGGCGTCGAACAAATCCATCAGCGGCGTGCCGAACAGGGCATCCGCGCTCGGGTGCCCGAGCAGGTCCGCCCACGCTTGGTTCGCGTCGACGAGGATGCCTTCTTGAACGTACGCGATGGCGTCGACGGACCCCGCCATGAACGCCTTCAGCTGCTTCTTGTACTGATTCGCCGAGAACAGCGTTTCGTTGAGCGCGCGCTCGAGCCTGAACGAGCGCAGCTCGCGCTCGGCGACGCTGCGCAAGCGCTCGGTCTGGCCGAGCGAGACGAGATCCTGCGCGCCCGCCAGCAACGCCTCGGCGATGTCGGTTTCCTGCGCGGCTTTGCTGACGACGACGAGCGGCACCGTGCCGGCGGCGTGTTGCTTGATCTTGGCGATCTCGCGGATCGGCGCCGGCAGGCTGTCCGGGAAGAAGCACAGGAGCTCGGGCGAGTGATTCGTCGATCGCGTCTGCGAGCGCGTCGACCTTCGCGACCCAGTGGCAACGGACCGGGTGGCCGCCATCGCGCAGCGAGCGGTTGACGAGCTCGACGTCGTCTTCGCGACCGCTGAGCACGATGAGCGGTACCGGGGCCCTTGAGCCATGCCGTCGATTGTTCGAAGGCGAAGACCCGCAGTGTAAGCAGCGCCGCGCGGCCTCAAAGGGACGCGGGTCACAATCGCAGCACGCGCTAGATTAGTGTCGCTAAGCGACGACGGTTTTACTTAACTCTCCGGGTGTCTCGCGGACGAGCCGCGGCACGAGGTATCCCGGCAAGCGGCTGCGCAGCTGCCGCGATCAGGCACTTCCCCGCGCTTTCGTCGACGTCGAAGTGCGCGGCGCCAGCCACGCGGTCGAGCAGGTGCAGGTAATAGGGCAGTGCGCCGCAGGCGAACAGCCGTTCGCTCAAGCGCGGCGAGCGTGTCGGCGTCGTCGTTGACGCCGCGCAGCAGCACGGACTGATTCAACAGCGCCGTCAGCGTCGGCCTGCAGCGCCGTGAGCGCGCGCTCGACGCTCGCATCGAGCTCGTTCGCATGATTCGTGTGGACGACGAGAACGGTCTGGAGGCGCGTGCCGCGCAGCAGGCGCAGGAGACCGGCGTCGACGCGCTCGGGAATCGCGATCGGGAAACGCGTGTGGATCCGCACGCGTCGTGACGGCCGTGTCGGCGAGCCGCGCGAAGAGCTCGCCGAGGCGCCGGTTCGAGAGCGACAGCGGATCGCCGCCGCTCAAGATCGCTTCGCGTCGCGTCGGTCACCGTGCGCAGCTCGGCGATCGCGGCCGACCAGTCCGCCGCGCGCCGCGAGCTGCGACTGGATACGGAAACTCGCGGCGGAAGCAGTAGCGGCAGTGCAACGGGCAGGCGCCGCTCGCGATCAGCAGCACGCGGCCCGGGTACTTTTGGATGAGCGCCGTGCGCGGCCAGCCCTTGCTCGCGCACGGGATCGGCCGTGAAGCCCTCCGACGGGCGTAAGCTCCGCCGCGTACGGCCACACTTGGCGCAGCAGCGGGTCGTGCGGGTCGCCCTTGCGCATGCGCGCGACGAAGCTGCGCGGCACGAGCAGCGGGAACGCCGTGCTCGCCGGCGGCGCCGAGTGCTGCCGGCGGCAGATCGAGCAGGCGCAGCAGCTCCGCCGGGTCGCGCACGGCGCTCGCGAGCTCGGCCTGCCACGACGGCAGCGCGAGCGGCTCGCGGCCGAGTCGGCGGCCGCAGGGCTCGTGGCCGTGCCGGTCGGCAATGCGGCGTCGTTGGTGCCCATGCGGTTTCGGAGCGGCGGTTCCTCGGCTGTTCGTGTTCCGCGGAGCTTCAGAGTATGATCCCGCGCTCGGTTTTTCGAGACGGCAGTCGCATGGCAGTTTACAGCACCAACGAATTCAAGAGCGGGCTCAAGATCCTGCTCGACGGCGATCCGTACGCGATCCTCGAGAACGAGTACGTCAAGCCCGGCAAGGGCCAGGCGTTCAATCGCGTCAAGATTCGCAACTTGAAGACGGGGCGCGTCGTCGAGCGCACGTTCAAGTCCGGCGACACGGCCGAAGGCGCCGACGTCGTCGACCAGGACATGCAGTATCTCTACACCGACGGCCAGTTCTGGTACTTCATGGTGCCGGACACGTTCGAGCAGATCACGGCCGGCGAAGCCGCCGTCGCCGACGCGAAGCCTTGGATGAAGGAGCAGGAGACCTGCATCGTCACGTTGTGGGACGGCGTGCCGCTGTACGTCGCCGACGCCGAACCACGTCGACCTCAAGATCGTCGAGACCGATCCCGGCGTGCGCGGCGACACCGCGACGGGCGGTCAGAAGCCCGCCAAGCTCGAGACCGGCGCGACGGTGCGCGTGCCGTTGTTCATCAACGAAGGCGAAGTCATCAAAGTCGACACGCGCACGGGCACGTACATCTCGCGCGTCAAGCAATAACGCCTCGTCGCTCAGTCCGCGCCGCGGCCGTGAGCGAAGCTCATCGCCGCCGCCACGTCGTCCTGCACCCGTCGCGAGCGCGACGAGTCGATCGAAGCCGAGCGCGACGCCCGCGCAATCCGGTAGCGACGGCGAGCGCGCGCAGCAACTGCTCGTCGAGCGGCGGCGCGTGCCGGCCGGCGGCGCGGCGCGTGCTCGACGCTCGCTCACGAACCGGCGGCGTTGCTCGACGGCATCCGTGAGCTCGTGAAAACCATTCGCGAGCTCGATGCCGCCGCTGAACGCCTCGAACCGCGCCGCGACCGGCGGCGTCGTCGGCTTTCACGCGCGCCAACGCCGCCTGGCTCGCCGGATAGTCGTAGACGAACGTCACGGCGCTCGAGTCGAAGCTCGCGAGCACGACGGTGCCGAACGCGAGATCGAGCACGGCGTCGTGGCGCGAGCCCGCGCGGCACGTCGACGCCGTTCGTCGACGAGCCGCCGAGCGAGCTCCGCGGTCGGCGCGTCGGGCGGCGACCCGAGCGCGGCGTCGAGCGCCTGCGCATAGGTGAGGCGCACGATGCGGCGTGCCGCGGTCGCCGCCGCTCGGGCGCGCTGCGCGCGAGCGCCGTCGCGATGAGCTCCGCGACCTCGCTCATCAGCCGCTGCTCGTCCCAGCCGACGCGATACCACTCGAGCATCGTGAACTCGGGCTGGTGCCAGCGGCCGAGCTCGTCGTCGCGAAACACGCGGCAGAGCTGATAGATGTCGCCGCTGCCCGCGGCGAGCAAGCGCTTCATCGCGAACTCGGGCGACGTCTGCAGATACTGCGGTGCCGGCCCCAAGGCTGCGCGCGCGCGCGACGACGCTCTCGATCGCGGGATCGGTCACGCCCGCGCGTCGACAGCGCGGGCGTCTCGACCTCGAGCACGCCGCGCGCGGCGAAGAACGCGCGGATCGCGCCGAGCATCGCGGCGCGTTGCCGCAGCGTGTCGAGCGATGCGCCGCGTTCGTAGGCCACGCCCGTTCAGTCCCGCGCGAAGGCGCCGAGCGCTTGGCCCATGCGCACCGCGAGCGCCGTCCGCGGCGCCGGGCAGCGAACGCGAACCGCTCGCGCGCCGAGCAGCACGACGACCGTCGAGCCCATGTTGAAGCGGCCGATCTCGTCGCCGCGGAGCGACGGACCGCGGCTGCGGCTCGCGCCAATCGCGCGGGCGCCGCTCGCGATCTCGCCGTGCGCGAACGTGCTGATGCTCGAGACGTTCAGCGCGCCGACGAACACGACGACCATCGGTGCCGTGGTCCGTCTCGAACCAGCAGACGACGCGCTCGTTGCGGCAGAAGAGGCGCGGAATCGCGGCGGCCGTCGCGCGGCTCACGCTGAAGCGCGCGCCCGGGAATGTAGCGCGTGCGCGTCGAGACGTGCCGTCGAGCGGCGCGTGCACGCGGTGATAGTTGTGCGGCGCGAGATAGATCGTGAAGTAACGGCCGCCCTCGAGCGCGTCGACGGCGGCGCCGGTCTCGCCGAGCAGCTCCGTGAGCGTGTAGGCGCGGCCTTTCGCTTGATACAAGCGGTCGCCGTCGATCGGCGCCGTGCTCCGTCAGGACGCCGTCGGCCGGGGCGACGAGCGTGCCGAGCCCGTTCGCGATCGGTCGCGCGCCGGCCTTGAGCTCGCGCGTGAAGAACTCGTTGAACGTCGCGTAGCTATCGAGATCGGCGTTGGCGGCCTCGCGTCAGGTCGACGCCGTAGGCGTTGGCGAACCAGCGCGTCAGCGGCGCTTGAGCCAAGCGCGCCGCGACCGCGTGGCTCGATAGACGACGGCCGACGACAGGTTTTTCGGGATCAGGTGTTGCGTCAGCCAGACCCAGGCAGGCGACGTCATGCGCCGGGCGGCGCGCTGCCGGATGCCGCTGCCGAATGCGCAGGTAATCGGTGGCGACGACCTTCGGGATCGTGCGGGCCCGTCGAAACGGCGATCCACTCGGCGTTCGGGTCGAGCACGTAGATCGCCGAGTTGTGCACGACGTTGTAGTTCGCGCCGCCGTGATCGTGCTTCTCGACGGCGACACCGAGCTGCGTCGAGCAGCGGCTCGAGCTCCGCGTCGGAAGCGGTCACGCCGGCGAACTCGGGATCGAAGCCGTTCAAATACGCCGCGATGCGTTCCGGCGTGTCGCGATTGGGGTCGACGCTGACGAACAGCACGCGCGGCGTCAGTCGCGGCGCACGGCTCGCGATGTCCGCGCGCACCTGCGCGAGCAGGCTCAGCGTCAGCGGGCAGACGTCGGGGCAATTCGTGAAGCCGAAGAAGAGCAGCGTGAAATCGCCCTTGAAGTCGCTCGAGGTGTGCTTCGCGGCCGGCTTTGTCGACGAAGCGCACGTCGGCGAGCGGTCGCGCCTCGGGAAGCTCCGTCGCCGTTTGCGGCGGCTGGCCGCGTTGGCCGCGCGGCAATAGGAACATGGCCGCGACGAGCACGACCAGTGCGACGACGAGAATTCGCAGCATTCCACCCAGCACGCGGCGATTATCGCATACGCCGGCACGGACGGTGTATGCAATGCGCGCCGCATGCAGCCTCATGAGCTGGCCCTCGAGCGACGATTGCGCGCGGCGCGCGATTGCGACGAGTGGATCGCCGCGGTCGCCGAATTCTTCACGGCGCACGAGCTCACGTTCGGTCACGGCACCGACAACGCGAGCGACGAGGCGTTCTGGCTGCTGCGTCACCTTCAGGGTTGGCGCGACGTCGATCTCAAAGTGCCGCCGGCGACGGACCTGGTACAGCCGGCGCTCGCGATCGCCGGGCGCCGCGCCGCGGAGCGCAAGCCGCTTGCGTATCTCATCAACGAAGCCTGGTTCGCGGGCCTCTCGTTCTATCGTCGACGAGCGCGTGCTCGTCCCGCGCTCGCCGCTCGCCGAGGTCGTCGAGCGAGGTTTCGCGCCGTGGTGCGCGCTTACGCCCGGCGACCGCGTGCTCGACATCGGCACCGGCAGCGGCTGCATCGCGATCGCGGCGGCGCACTACTGCCCCGACGTCGCCGTGGACGCGACGGACATCTCGGCCGCCGCGCTCGCCGTCGCGGCTCGCAACGTCGAGCGCCACGGCCTCGCGCGCGCGTGTCCGCTTGCTCGAGGCGGATCTCTTCCCGCCGCCGGGCGAGCGCTATCGCGTCATCGTGTCGAATCCGCCTTACGTCCCGGAGGGCGAGGTCGCCGCGTTGCCGAGCGAGTACCGGCACGAGCCCGTGATCGGCCTCGCGAGCGGGGCGGACGGATTCGCCGCGGCCGAGCGCATCTTGCGCGGCGCCGGCGACCGGCTCGACGCCGGACGGCGTGCTGTTCCTCGAGCTCGGCGCAGGCAGCGACGCGTTCGCGGCCGCGCACCCGAAGCTGCCGCTGATTGCGCTCGAGTTCGAGCGCGGCGGCGACGGCGTGCTCGTGACGACGGCCGCGCGAGATCCGGGAATTCCTTCGCACGAGCTAAGCGCGCATCATTGGCACACTCGTAGCGGGCAGGCGGCTCGATCCGGCAGGGGCACATGGCAGGCGACACGTACGGACGATTGTTCACGGTCACGACCTTCGGCGAGAGCCATGGGCCCGCGATGGGCTGCGTCGTCGACGGCTGCCCGCCCGGTCTCGCGCTGACGGAAGCCGACATTCAAAAGGATCTCGATCGGCGCCGTCCCGGCCGCTCGCGGCACGTCACGCAGCGCCAAGAGCCGGATCAAGTGAAGATCCTTTCGGGCGTGTTCGAAGGGCGCACGACGGGCACCGCGATCGGCTTGCTCGTCGAGAACGTCGACCAGAAGAGCGGCGACTACTCGAAGATCAAGGACAGCTTCCGGCCCGGCCACGCCGATTACACGTATCAGCAGAAATACGGGATCCGCGACTATCGCGGCGGCGGCCGATCGTCGGCGCGCGAGACCGTCATGCGCGTCGCCGCGGGGGCGATCGCGCGCAAGTATCTCGCGGAGCAGCTCGGCCTCACGGTCCGCGGCTATCTCGCCGAGATCGGCCCGTTCAAGCTGCGCGCCGTCGACCTCGAGCACGTCGACGACAACCCGTTCTTCTGCGCCGACCCGGACAAGGTGCCGCAGCTCGAGGTGTTTCTCGACGAGCTGCGCGAGTCCGGCGACTCGATCGGCGCGCGCATCAATCTGATCGCCTCGGGCGTGCCCGTCGGCTTCGGCGAGCCCGTGTTCGACAAGCTCGAGGGCGAGATCGCGAAGGGGCTCATGAGCATCAACGCCGTCAAAGGCGTCGAGTTCGGCGACGGCTTCGAGTGCGTTCGGCAACGCGGCAGCGAGCATCGCGACGAGCTGACGCCCGATGGCTTCAAGAAGAACTCGTCGGGCGGCACGCTCGGCGGAATCTCGAGCGGTCAGGACATTCTCGTCAGCATCGCGCTGAAGCCGACGTCGAGCATCCAGGTGCCGGGCGCGACCGTCGACAAGGAAGGGCGCGCGACCGAGATCGTGACGACGGGCCGGCACGACCCGTGCGTGGGACTGCGGGCGACGCCGATCGCGGAGGCGATGCTCGCGCTGACGCTGATGGATCATTATTTACGGCATCGCGGGCAGAACGCCGACGTCCGTTCCAGCGTGCCGGTGCTTGGCGGCGCGGCAAGAGCGCCTTAGAGCCGACCGCGGCGCCGCGGGCTCGCCACGGCGTCGTCGGGCGCGAGTATTATGGTAAGCGGAGTCGCGTTGCCGCGAGGCGCCATCGCGAAAGTCGAACGAGAATCACAGTCCGCGTAGCTCGCAAATTGTTAAATTCCGCGCCGGATGTCTCTATGCCGCGCGGTTTTCGCGGGGCGCAATCGCGGCGTCCGGCGAGGCGATCTGGCTTTGGTAAATCCATTTTACGTAAGGTATCTTTCGGTCCGTTGTCGAACGGCAAGCGCCCGCGGGGCGGCGTCGACTATGGACGGACCGGGTAGCTAGGGAGATTGCATGAGACCACGGGCACGTTGGGGCATTGCGCCGCTGCTGGCCGCTCCCGCCGGGGCATGGGCGCTTGGGCTTGGACCAATCGAGATGCAGTCCGCCCTCAATCAGCCGTTCCGGGCCGAGATCGAGCTCTCCGCAACCGCCGACGAGCTCGCAGGGGCTGCGAGTCTCTCTGGCCGACGCCGACACGTTCGAGCGCCACGGCCTCGATCGTCCGGTCTTTCTCAACGGCCTCGAGTTCCGCGTCGTCGCGGGCCGTGACGGCCGCAACGTCGTCCAGATCACCTCGCGCGAGTCGATCGCCGAGCCGTTCGTGACGCTGCTCGTCGAGGCCACCTGGCCGCGCGGGCGTAACGTCCGCGAGTACACCGTGCTGCTCGATCCGCCCGGTATTGCTGCCGGGCCCGGCCACCCCGCCCGCGATTCAACCCGCGGAAACGCGTCACGAGCGGCGGCGCGTCCGGCGGCGCGATCAATCGCCCCGCCGCACCCCCGGCCGCGGCGCCTCCGGCCCAGGCCGAGGCCCCAGCCCCGGCCGTTCGAGAGCCGGCCGTTCGAGAGCCCGAGCCCAACGTTTCGAGCACGAGGCCGTCCGCGCCGCGCTCGCCCGTTTCCGACGCCGGCGGCGTCTATGGTCCCGTGCAGCGAGCCGAGACGTTGTGGGCGATAGCCGACCGGCTGCGCCCCGAAGGGATCTCGATCAATCAAATGATGATCGCGATCTACCAGCAGAATCCCGAGGCGTTCGGCGGCAACATCAATGTGCTTGCGCGCCGGCGCGACGTTGCGGCTACCCGAGTCGGCCGATTTCGATACGTTGGCGACGACCGTCGCGAACGCCGAGGTGCGGCGCCAGTCGGACGAGTGGCAGAACCGCGCAGCGTCGGGTGGTCAGTTGCGGCTCTTGCCGCCTTCGGAAGCGGCGAGGGCGCCCGCGCCGGCGCCGTCCGTGACGCCCGCGCAGCGCGGCCGCCGAGGCAGCAACGCGGCGGCCGCTGCGGCCGCAGCGGCGGCGGCAGCCGCCGAAGAGGCCCGCTTGCTCGAGATCCGCAACGCCGAGTTGCAGGCGCTCCAAGACGCGGCAGCCGCCGCCGAGGCCGCGCCGGCAGCCCGAAGCGGAGGTTGCGGATCCCGGCGTCGAGCTCGAATCGGAGCAAGTGTTCACCGACGAAACCGAGCCCGAGCAAGCCGCCGAGCCCCCCGCTCCAGCGCCGGCTCCTGTAACGCGTGTCGACCGAGCCGTCGTTGGTATCGCAAGCGATCGGCTGGCTCTCGTCACCGCTGTTGTGGATCGGCCTGGGCGTCGCCGCGCTGTTGCTGACGGCGCTCTGGTTCGTGCGCCGCCGGCGTCACGAGACCGAGGACGTGACGGGCCGCTGGGAGGCGCTGCGAATCGGAGACCGACGACGATCAAGCGACGCGCGATGCGACGGAGCGCCTGCGCAGTCGAATGCCCGAGCAGACGATCGTCGTCGAGGAGCAGCACGCGGAGCAGCTGCGCCCGGCAGCCGTCGAGCCCGAGCACCCGCCCGCGCGCCGAGCGGCGCCGCGGCCGCAGAAAGTGGTCTCGGCGGACGAAACGCTTTCGAGCCAAACCGTCATCAATCTCGACCAAGCCGACGCCGTCGCCGAGGCGGACTTCCACATCGCGTACGGCCTCTACGACCAAGCGGCCGAGCTCGTGCAGAAAGCGCTCGAGGCCGCGCCCGATCGGCGCGACCTGAAGCTCAAGCTGCTCGAGGTCTATTTCATGTGGGGCAACAAGGACTCGTTCCTGAAAGCCGCCCAGAGCCTGCGCGCCGACCTCGGGCAATGCCGACGACCCGGACTGGAACAAGGTCGTCATCATGGGCAAACAGATTTGCCCCGACGAGCGTTTGTTCACGGAAGCGACGGCAGGGGGTGGGCGAGTCGACGTCGACCTCGAAGCCGGCGACTCGCCGCTCGATCTTGCGTTCGACGATGCGTCGGCTGACGTGGCCACAGCCACGGCCGGTCTCGACCTCGATCTCGAATCCTCCGACCAGCGGCCCGCGGCGAAAAAGCCGGCCGCGAAACCGGCAGCGCGACGCGTTGCCGACGACGACTTGCTCGACATCGGCTCGCGCACGGCGGCAGGTCTCGAGGCTGCATTGTTCGCAGCATACGGAGGACGACGCCGGCCGCACGAGCCCCGACCTCACGGCGGACAGCCTTGCGGTCACGCAGGAATCGCCGACGATCGAGCGCCCCGGAAGAACGGACTGGGCCACGGCCGACGGCGCTACGGCGCAGTTCTCCTCGGCCGATGCGCCGACCGTCGAGACGCCGACGATCGAGAGCCCGGCTGCCAGGTCGTCCTCGACGATCAAGTCGAAGACGGTCGCGATGCCGCGGCGCAACGAATCGCCCACGGTCGAGCAGCCCGCGCTCGGCTCCGCGACGAGCGAGTACACGGCGGAGATCGATCTCGACGACCTCGGGCTCGACGTCAAGGACCTCGAAGGTTTGCCGGGCGACCTCGGCGACCTGCCGATGGCCGCGTCCGGTGAGACGGACACGCGCTCGCAACCCGCGTTGCGCGACGACGACGGGTTACTGTCGGCCACGGGCGTCACTAAGGTCTTGCATAGCGACGACGACGATCCGACGTCGGGCACGGTCGGTGCTCGAAGATCAGGACGCGACGATGCTGGCGACGGGGTTCCACCCCGACGCCACGAGCACGCTGACGGGCACCGAGGTGCTCGAAGGTCGGCACCAGGACTTCGAGTCGGGCAACACGTCGCTCGTCAAATCGCTGCGCGGCAAAAAGGACGACGGAGTCGACCTCGATCTCGCCGACCTGACCGCCGCGTTGCACGGCTCCGATACCGTCGAGCAGCCGCGCTCGTCGGCGTTCTCGCGCGACGTGTTCGGCGGCGGAGCGACGCCGCTCGATCTCGACATCGGCAAGGACCCTGTTCCGGCCGACGACGATCCGACCGGCACCGAAGAAGCCGCGCTCGATCCGCAGACGATGACCGAAGTCGGGACCAAGCTCGACTTGGCGCGTGCGTACATCGACATGGGCGATCCCGAAGGTGCGCGAAGCATTCTCGAGGAGGTCCTCGACGAAGGCGATTCGAACCAACGGCGCGAGGCGCAGGGCTTGATCGACGCCTTGAGCGCGTAACACCCGCGTAGCGCAGGGACGGATTTAAGGGGACGCGGATTTAAGGGGACGGATTTATTAATCCGCCCCCCTTATCCGCGAGCGGGGACCATCGATGCCAGGGGCGGATTAATAAATCCGTCCCCTTAAATCCAATAGATCCGTCCCCTTAAATCCCGTGGCGGCCGTTGCATTTCAAGCTAGCGGCAGCCCTGTTCGAGCACTATGCCGAGAATCGCACTGGGACTCGAGTACGACGGTACCGACTTCATCGGCTGGCAAATACAGCCGAGGGGGCGCAGCGTCGAAGGCACACTCGCCGCGGCCGTGAGCTTCGTCGCCGGCACTGCTGTCGTCGTCCGCGGCTCGGGACGGACGGATGCCGGCGTTCATGCGCTGCAGCAAGTCGTGCATTTCGACACGAGCGTCGTGCGGACGCCGCGTCAATGGCTGCTCGGCATCAACTCGAACTTGCCGCGCGACGTTGCGGTTCGTTGGGTACGCGAAGTCCCGGCCGATTTCGACGCGCGCCGCTCGGCCGTGAGCCGCCGCTACCGCTACACGATCCTTCAGCAACCCGCTCGCTCGGCGCTTTTGCGCCGGCGTGCCTGGTGGCTGCGGCAAGCGCTCGATTGCGGCGCGATGACGGCTGCCGCCGTGGCCTGGGTTGGCGAGCACGACTTCTCGTCGTTTCGCGGCGCGGGCTGCCAGGCGAAATCGCCGATGCGCCGCTTGACGGCCGTCGCGATTGCGCGGCGACCTCGGGGCGAGGGAACCGTCGTGACGTTCGAGTTCACGGCGAACGCCTTCCTCCTGCACATGGTTCGCAATCTCGTCGGGACGTTGGTCGCGATCGGAAGCGGAGAGCTCGAGGTGCAGGATGCGGCTCGCATCCTGGAGCGCCGCGATCGCCGCGAGGCCGGCGTGACGGCGCCGCCCGAGGGCCTGACGCTGGTCGAGGTGCTGTACGCGTCTGCGCTTGCGTTGCCGCGCTACGAGGACGAGCCGTGACGCGGGCATGGATGCCCGCGGTAGAGCAACGCAGGCGAGGGCAGGGATGCCCGAGGTAGAGCAACGCAGGGAGCAGTTGCCGGGAGCAGTTGCCGATGCCGGATTCGAGCTTTCGGCTATGATGCGTTCAGTTTGCGGCAAGAAGCGGGGCCGCAAATTGCATCCTGCATCTGCGGCACTCCCGCCATCCATGGCGGTCGTATGAGTTGGTTCGATAAACTGATGCCGTCCCGGATCCGCACCGAGAAGCGCAAGCATTCGGTGCCCGAGGGGCTCTGGGTCAAGTGCTCCGGATGCTCCGCCCAGCTCTATCGCGCCGAGCTCAATCGCAACCTTCACGTCTGCCCGAAGTGCGGCCACCATCTGCGGATCGGCGCGCGCGACCGTCTCGAAATGTTCCTCGATGCCGAGTCCGGCTACGAGCTCGCGGCGAATCTCGAGCCGCTCGACCCGCTGCGCTTCAAGGACACGAAGCGTTATCGCGAGCGGCTGAACCAAGCGCAACGCGAAACCGACGAGCGCGACGCGCTCGTGGTCATGGCCGGGACTCTGAAAGGCATGCCCGTCGTGGCCGTCGCATTCGAGTTCCGTTTCATCTCGGGCTCGATGGGCTCGGTCGTCGGCGAGCGGTTCGTGCGTGCCGTGGCCTATTGCATCCATCATCGGCGTCCGCTCATCTGCTTTTCCGCGAGCGGCGGCGCCCGCATGCAGGAGGCGCTGTACTCGTTGCTCCAGATGGCGAAGACGAGCTCGGCGCTCTCGCAGCTCGCTGCCGCGAAGCTGCCGTACATTTCGGTGATGACCGATCCGACGACGGGCGGCGTTTCGGCGAGCCTTGCGCTGCTCGGCGACGTCAATATCGCCGAGCCCGGCGCGCTGATCTGCTTTGCCGGTCCGCGCGTCATCGAGCAGACGACCGGCGAGACGCTGCCCGAAGGGTTCCAACGCGCCGAGTTCCTGCTCGAGAAGGGCGCGATCGACATGATCCTCGATCGCCGGCACACGCGCGACCAAATCGCGGCTCTGCTCGCGAAGCTCTGCTCGCGGCCCGTCTTGTCCTGAGCCGGCGGGCCTGCCTCGCGTGACGCCCTTACCGCGCGGAGCGACGCTCGATCGTTGGCTTGCCTGGTTCGAGACCGTCCATCCGAAGCGCATCGACCTGCGGCTCGACCGGTTCATTGCCATTCTCGAAAGACTCCGTCTGCGCACACCCGCGTACAAGGTCGTGACGGTCGCGGGAACGAACGGCAAGGGTTCGTGCGTCGCAATGCTCGAGAGTATCTATTGGCATGCCGGCCATGACGTGGGCACGTTCACGTCACCGCACCTGTGGCGGTTCAACGAGCGCATTCGCTTCAACGGC
Organism: uncultured Gammaproteobacteria bacterium; assembly: GCA_963714705.1. GTDB lineage: Bacteria > Pseudomonadota > Gammaproteobacteria > Steroidobacterales > Rariloculaceae > FEN-1219. Next base: position 25,505 of record CAVQPJ010000005.1, on the reverse strand, counting down.
GTGGACGCGGGCGATGCCGAGCTCGTGACGGTGTTCGAGGACGTTGCGGTACGACTCGGCTCGGCCACGCTGTCCTATTTCGAAGCGTCGCTCGTCGCGGCCCTTGCGCTTTTTGGCCGCCGCGATCCCGACGTCGTCATTCTCGAGGTTGGTATGGGCGGCCGGCTCGACGCGACCAATGCTCTCGATACCGACTGCGCGCTCATCGTCAGCATCGATCTCGATCATCGCGAGTGGCTAGGCGAGACGCGCGACGCGATCGGGCTGGAGAAGGCCGGCATCGTGCGTCCGGGAAAGCCCGTCGTGATCGGCGATCGAGCCGTGCCGAAGAGCGTGCTCGAGCGTGCCGCGGCAGAGGGCGCGATGGCGCACCTGATCGGCCGCGATTTCGACTTTCGCCGCGACGGCTCGTCGTGGCGCAGGGCGCGCGATCCCGACACCGCGCTGCCTTTGCCGCTGCCGCCTTTCGGCGGTGCCGAGCAGCTCGCGAACGCGGCGTCGTGCGCGGCCGTCGTCGAGTGTCTCCACGAAGCGCTGCCGGTCAGCGATGCGGCGCTCGCCGCCGGCATCGCGAACGCCTTTCTGCGAGGGCGCTTGGAGCGGCACGACATCGACGGCGTCGACTGGATCTTCGACGTGGGCCACAACCCCGCGGCGGCCGCAGGCCTCGAAGAATCGTTGCGCCGGCTGCCTACCGCCGCGCGCACGTGGATCGTGTTCGCCGCGATGCGCGACAAGGATCTTGCGGGCGTCGTGCAACCGTTCGCTGCCGCCGATGGCTGGTTCGTCGCGCAAGCGAACACGGACCGCGGCGCCACGGGCGCGGAGCTTGGGTATCTGCTCGAGAGTCTCGGCGCTGCTCGCGTGCATGTCGCGAAGGACATCGCGGCGGCCTGCGCTGCCGCGCGAGCGGCCGCTCGCGCCGGCGATCGCGTCGTCGTCTACGGATCCTTCCATACCGTTGGCGCCGCGATGGAGACGCTTCGGCTATACTGCGCACCCTCCCCATTCGTTGACCGACCCGGGACATGGACCAGGGATTGAAGGAACGACTTGTCGGGGCGGCCGTTCTGGTCGCAATTGCGGTCTGGCTGATCCCTTGGGTGCTCGATGGTCCCGAGGCCGGGGTCGAAACGGCCGCGAGCTCCTTGCAGTTGCCGGTGGCCGAGGAGCCGATGCCGATGCGCACGCAGACGCTGCGCCTCGGCGACAGCCCCGAGCCGAGCGTCGAAGCTGCGGCGATGCCGCCCGCGACGGCACCGGCGGCGGGCGCTACGGCCGAGCCGGGGCGCAACGCGGCCGAGGATCGAGCGCCCGACGAGGAATCGACCGTCGTCGCGTCAGCCGGCGGGGCCGAGCGTGGCGCGCCGGCTGCGCCGCCGCCCGCGCCAACGACACAGCCGAAGCCGGCAGCAGCGGCCACGGGGGATTGGATGGTGCAGCTCGGCAGCTTCGGCGAGGAAGCCAACGCTCGGCGCATCGCGCAGCAGGCCGGAACGTACGGTTACAAGGCGGAGGTTTCGCCCTCCAAGAGCGGCGGGCGGACGCTGTATCGAGTGCGCGTCGGGCCGCAGGCCACACGCGCGGCGGCCGACGCCGCGGCGTCGGCGCTCCGCGCTCACGGCATCAACGACGCGCGCGTCGTGCCTGCGCGCTGAGCCGCGGAATGACGCCAGTCGACTACGCCATCCTGATCATGATTCTCGTCTCGGCGGCAGTCGGCGTCTGGCGTGGGTTTACGACCGAGGCGCTGTCGTTGATTGCGTTGTTGGCCGCGATCGGCCTGGCTTGGACCTTCGCGGAAGCGCTCGCGCCGAGCCTCGGCGACTGGGCCGGGGCCGCCGAGGCCAGATTGTGGATCGCGCGCCTGATTATTTTCTTGATCGTGCTCGTAGTCGGTGGCCTCGTGTCGTGGGTTGCGAGAAAATTGGTCCGAAATACGGTGTTGAGCGGCCTCGATCGGACGCTCGGCGCGGCATTCGGGTTGGCGCGTGCGGCACTGCTCATCGGCCTCGCGGTCATCGTGCTGCAGTTTGCCGAGGTCGATCAGGAGTCGTGGTGGCAGGAAGCGCGCCTTCGGCCGTATGCCGAGCGCGTCGCGGAAGCGGTCAGGTACTACGCCGAGCTCGGCACGCGGTACTTGCAGGAGGCGCCCGTGGCCCAATCTGCGAGCTTAAGGTCGGGTGGCGTCGTGGCGTCCAACGGGTAGGTGCGGAAGTATGTGTGGATTGGTCGGAATCGTCGGTCATGAGCCCGTCAATCAAGCGCTCTACGACGCGCTGACGGTGCTCCAGCACCGCGGGCAGGACGCCGCCGGCATCATGACGGACGACGGCGGCCGCTTGCGCGTCCGCAAGGGCAACGGCTTGGTCCGCGACGTGTTCCTCGAGCGGCACATGTTGAAGCTCGCCGGCAACGTAGGCCTCGGTCACGTGCGCTATCCGACGGCGGGCAGCGCCAGCCTCTCGGAAGCTCAGCCGTTCTACGTGAACTCGCCCTTCGGCATTTGTCTTGCCCACAACGGCAATCTCGTCAACGCGGATGAGCTCAAACGTCTCGTCGAGCAGCAGGACCACCGCCACCTCAATACCAACTCCGACTCGGAAGTGCTCCTGAACGTATTCGCGCACGAGCTCGGCAAGCACGCGGCGCACGGCTTGAACCCGCAGCAAATCCTCGATGCCGTCGAGGCGCTGTACAAGCGCTGCTCGGGCGGCTACGCCGTCGTCGCGATGATCATCGGCTACGGTGTCGTCGCATTCCGCGATCCGCATGGGATCCGGCCGCTCGTGCTCGGCATTCGCGAGACGCCGAACGGCGTCGAGCACATGGTCGCCTCCGAGAGCGTCGCGCTCGACGCCGTGGGGTTCGAGCTCGAGCGCGACGTGCTTGCCGGGCGAGGCCGTGTTCATCGACAAGCGCGGCTATCTGCACAGCCGGCAGACTTCCGCGCGGCGCGGCTACACACCGTGCATCTTCGAGTTCGTCTACTTCGCGCGGCCGGACTCCATCATCGACAACCTGTCGGTCTACAAAGCCCGCTTGCGCATGGGCGAGAAGCTCGCGGTCAAGATCTTGCGCACGCGCCCGGACCACGACATCGACGTCGTGATCCCGATTCCGGACACGTCGAGGACGGCCGCCATGCAGGTTGCGCAGGGGCTCGGCGTCAAGTATCGCGAAGGGTTCATCAAGAACCGCTACATCGGCCGCACGTTCATCATGCCGGAGCAATCGGCGCGCAAGGCTTCGGTGCGGCGCAAGCTGAACGCGATCGGGCTCGAGTTCGTCGGCAAAAACGTCCTGCTCGTCGACGACTCCGTCGTGCGCGGCACGACCTCGCAGCAGATCATCGACATGGCGCGCGAGGCGGGCGCCAAGAAAGTCTATTTCGCGTCGGCCGCGCCGCCGGTCCGCTATCCGAACGTGTACGGCATCGACATGCCGGCCGCCGCCGAGCTCGTCGCCGCGGGCCGCACCGTCGAGCAGGTGCAGCGCAAGATCGGCGCCGACTGGCTCGTCTACCAAGATCTCGACGACCTCGTTTCGGCCGTGCGGCACGAGAAAGCCGGCATCGACGGCTTCGACACGTCGTGCTTCTCGGGCGAGTACGTCACGGGCGACGTGAGCCGCGCCTATCTCGATGCGCTCGAGTTACTTCGCTCGAACTCGGCGAAGGCGCGGCGCGACGCGAAAGTGCGCGCAGAGGAGTCGGAGGACGACACCATCCAAGTGGCGAGCGGCCTCTAGCGAACACCTTGCGATTCCTGATCATTGACGACGACGCAAACTATCGGCAGCTCCTGCGCTATCACCTCGAGGTCGAATGGCCGGATGCCGTCATCGACGAGCACCAGCCGAGCTCGGCCGGACCGATCGCAGACGCTCTGGATTTGACGGACGTCGACCTCGTTCTCCTCGGTCATCCGCTGGCGGCGCACGAAGGGCTCGCGTTTCTGCTGTCGCTGCGCCAGCGTCACGACTGCCCGCCGGTGTTGCTGTTCGCACAGAACAGCGACGAGTTTCTCGCCGTCGATGCGCTGAAGTCGGGCGCGGCCAACTTCTTCCCGAAGGATCGCGTCAAGCATCAACGCCTCATCGACGTCGTGCGCGGCGAGCTGCGCGTGCGGCGCATCGAAACAACGGGCGAGCTGCTCGTGGATCACAGAGCGCTGAACGGCCCTCGCAAGCGCCGCCTCGTCGCGAAGCTCTATGCCGGCGACCTGTCGTCGGTGTATCTCGCCGAGTCCGAAGACGGTGGCGAGCGGATCGCGCTGAAGGTGCTGCGCCACGTTCCCGACGTCGGAGGCGGGCGGCTATTCGACCGGTTCTTGCAGGAGTACGAGGTCATCGCCCGCGTGCGGCACGCCAACGTCGTGCGCATTTTCGATCTGGGTGTCGCGGACGATCACGCTTACATCGCGATGGAGTACCTGGGCGCCGGTAGCCTCGCCGAGCGGCTTGATCAGGCGGTTCGCGCCCGCGACGGCCGCCGACTATCTGCGCCAGATAGCGGGCGCGCTGGCGGCGATCCACGGCGGCGGGATTCTGCATCGCGATCTGAAGCCCGCCAACATCATGTTCCGCGACGACGGCAGTCTCGCGCTCATCGATTTCGGCTTGGCGAAGCAGATGCGGCTGCATGCGGCGATCACGGGGACGGGGCAGATTTTCGGCACTCCGTACTACATGAGCCCCGAGCAAGGCCACGCGGAGCCGACCGACGAGCGCAGCGATCTCTACAGCTTGGGGTGCATCTTCTACGAGATGCTGACGGGCGATCGGCCGTTCACGGCGAGCTCGCCGATGGGCGTGATCTATCGGCACGCGCACGCGCCGCGGCCGCGCTTAGGGCTGAGCTCTCACGCATTTTCAACCGGTGCTCGATCGCCTCCTCGCCGTGGACCGGTTCGAGCGTTTCCAGTCGGCGGCCGAGCTGCTCGCCGCGCTCGACGAGCAGGCACCGGCTGCCGCCGCCCGGCGCTAGCGCAGCGTCTCGAGCTCGAAACCCGCGGCCGTCCAGCGGACGATGCTGGGGTCGTGGTACCAGGCGCCGAGGACGATCCGCACCGCAGGCCGGCCGTCGAGAGCGAAGCGGTGCACGGCGGGGCGGTGCGTGTGGCCGTGCAGCAGCAGCGTGACGCTCGTGATCGCGCATCGTCCGCTCCACGGCCGCCTGATTGACGTCCATGATGTAGTCGTCCTTCGCCGCGACCTCGGTCGCGGAGAGTTGCCGCAAATCGCTCGCGATCTGGCGGCGCTCGTCGAGCGATCGGGAAAGGAAGTCGCGCTGCCAGCCGGCCGAGCGAAGCTCCGTGCGCAGCGTCATGTAACGCGTGTCGTCGGTGCAGAGCAGGTCGCCGTGCGTGAGCAAGACGGGCTCGCCGAAGAGAGTCGATGCGCTCGTAGTCGCCGAGCAGGCGGCGTGCCCGTCAGCGCGCAGAACCGCTGGCCCAGCAGGAAGTCGCGATTGCCGTGCATCAACGCGCAGGCGACGCCCGCGTCGGTCAAGCGTCGCAGCGCGGCGACGATCGGCGTAAGACGCGGATCGTCGTCGTCGTCGCCGATCCAGGCCTCGAACAAGTCGCCGAGGATGTACAGCTCGCGCGCCGTGCGCGCGGGGCCATCCATGAACTCGACGAAGCGGCGCGTCGTCTCCGCGTCGCCCGCAGTCAAGTGCAGGTCGGAGATGAACAGCGCCGTCACGGAGGAGCTACTCGATGAGCTCGATGCGCTCGATGACGATCGGCTCGACGGGGACGTTGCGATCGAACGGGCCGCCGCCGGCCGTCGGGCGGTGGCCGATGTCGTCGACGACCTCCATTCCCTCGACGACCTTGCCGAAGACGGCGTAACCCCAGCGCGTCGGCCGCGGATTCAGGTCGATGTTGTCGGCGAGGTTGACGTAGAACTGGCTCGTGGCGGAGTGCGGCTCGTTGCTGCGCGCGAAGCGCGACCGTGCCGCGCAGATTGCTGAGGCCGTTGCCCGATTCGTTGATGACGTTCTCCGTGACGGGCTTCGGCTCCATGTCGGCCGTATAGCCGCCGGCTTGGGCGATGAAACCGGCGACGACGCGGTGGAAGATGGTGCCGGAGTAGAAGCCCTGCTTTCACGTACTTCAAGAACGCCTCGACGGTGCGCGGAGCGCGGTTCCGGTCGAGCTCGATGACGAAGCTGCCCGCGCTCGTGACGACGCGAACGCGCGGAGCGGCCGTCGCCGCCGGGATCGCCGAGGTGGGCGCGCTTTGAGCGGCGAGCAACTGCGGCAGGAGCAGCAAGCAGAGAAACAGGTTGGCTACGCGCATGGACTTCGACCTCGAATCCCTTGCCCTCGTACGGCCGATGATAGCGGCTCGGCGTTTCCCGGTGGAGCTTTCAGCGGAGGCGCAGCTCGGCCGCTCTGACCGTGTTGGCCATCAGCAATGCGATCGTCAGCGGTCCCGACTCCGCCCGGCACGGGCGTCAGGGCGCCGGCCGTCTCCGCTACGTCGGGGTGTACGTCGCCGACGAGCACGGAGCCGCGTTTTTGAAAAACCTGCAAGCGTTCGGGGTAGCGCGCGAAGATTCGCTTCGCTTCCTCGGCCGAGGTGACGGAATTGATGCCCACGTCGATGACGACGGCGCCGGGCTTCACGAAATCCGGCGTAACGAATGCGGGCCGCCCGATCGCTGCGACGAGGATATCGGCAGTTCGTGCCATTGCCGGCAGGTCGCGTGTCCGCGAATGACAAATCGTCACCGTGGCGTTCTTGTGCAGCAAGCAGCGCCGCCATCGGCTTGCCGACGATGTCCGAACGGCCGATCACGACGGCATGCTTACCTTCGACCGGCGTCTTCGTGCGCACGAGCAGCTCGATGACTCCGGCCGGCGTGCACGGCGCAAACCCTTCGCGGTTCTGGCTCACGCGCCCGGCGGAGATGGGGCTGAAACCGTCGACGTCCTTGCCGGGATCGATCGCGTCGAAGACGCGCTGCTCGGCATCGGCCCCGAGCGTCTTCGGCAGCGGCGATTGGACGAGAATTCCGTCGTAGTTCGGATCCTTGTTGATGCGGTCGACGACGGCGAGCACGGCCGCGAGCGAGGAGGACCCCGGCAGCCGCTCGAGGTGCACGCCCATGCCGGCGTCCTCCGCCGTCTTCAGCTTGTTGCGGACGTAGACCTCGGATGCCGGGTCGTCGCCGACGAGCACGATCGCGAGCGCGGGCGGGCGGCCGAGGCGTTGCACGACGTTGGCGACGCGAGCTTCGAGCTCGTCGCGGATCTCTTTGGCAACGGCTTTGCCGTCGAGGAGCGTCGCGGTCACAGGTGTCTCAAGGTTGCGAGGGGACGCGGATTCTCGCACGAGCTTCTTTGGCGGCTCAAGGCACCGCCATGGATGGCGGAAGTGCCGCAAATGCAGGGAGCAATTTGCGGCGACCGCCATGGATGGCGGAAGTGCCGCAAATGCAGGGAGCACTTTGCGGCCCACCGCCATGCGCTGGTTTGCTTGCGGAGGTAGGGCGAGCATAAGATGCCGAGCGGAAAGCAAACGGGGCATGGCGCAGCCTGGTAGCGCATCTGCTTTGGGAGCAGAGGGTCGCAGGTTCAAATCCTGCTGCCCCGACCAAAAAAACCTGCTGACGAACGCGCCCGTAGCTCAAGGGATAGAGCACCGGCCTTCTAAGCCGGGGGTTGCAGGTTCGAATCCTGCCGGGCGCGCCATGACTCATGCGATAGAATGACAACACGGTGGTGGACGTAGCTCAGTTGGTAGAGCCCCGGATTGTGATTCCGGCCGTCGTGGGTTCGAGTCCCATCGTCCACCCCACTTTCCGCATTCGCTGGGTCGTTAGCTCAATTGGTAGAGCAGTGGACTCTTAATCCATTGGTTGTAGGTTCGAGTCCTACACGGCCCACCATATCTTCTCGATGAGCTTAGTCCCGACTGTCGGCGAGTGATCCAGGCCGCTCATGAAATTCGGACGAAGTGTGATCCGGCCTTTCAACTTCACTCTGACGCGCCGGGTCGAGGGGCGGCCGATCAAGATCCCGGTTGTCGGCGGGCTCAAGGTCGGCATTTCCGGCGAGAGATTTCTGCTCGATGTCCTCGAGCTTTTCCTGCCGAAGCTCGACGGCGCTTTCGTCGACGTTGGCGTGAACCTCGGGCAGACGCTCTCCAAGGTCAAGCTCGTCGATCCGACCCGGAGTTACTACGGGTTCGAGCCGAACGCGGCCTGCCACGCGTATCTCGAAAAGCTCGTGCGCGCCAACAATTGGTCGAATGTGACAATCTTCCCGTGTGGTCTCTCGGATCGAACGTCGATTCTTCGCCTGCACGTATCCGAGCACGACGCGACCGATGGACTGGGGTCGTTCCTTCCATCCTTGGAGGAGAGGCCGGAAATCGTTCTCAATTACGCAAAACACGCAGTCGCGTTCTGCTTCGCCGAGCTCGCGTACTTGATCGAGGAGCGGATCGCGTTCCTGAAAATCGACGTTGAAGGTTCAGAGCTCGAAGTCGTGCGGGGGATGGCCGAGACAATTCGTCGAGATGAGCCAATCGTCGCCATCGAGTTGATGCCCGATAGAACGCTGGTCGGACGTCATGAGCAAACGGTGACACTACTCCAGTCACTCGAGTACGACCTTTTCTCCATAGAAAAGCAGAGCGACAACCGCTGGGCCGGTTTGCAGCCAATGCCTTCATACGTGTTCCCTGTCGCCGCGTCGACGACAGACTACCTGGCGATTCCGCGAAGCAAGCCGTCGTTGCTGCACGACGTGCCGCAACGATGAGCGACCAAGCGTGCCCGTAGTCACGCACCTGGTGAGCCTCACGCAGGCTGCCGGTGTCGAAGCGCATTTCAGCGAGTTCGTGAGGCACGCCCGTATCAGCCACCCCGAGTTCGCGCATGGTTGGCTGAACGCCGCCCGCGACATGCATCCGTTCATCGCCAACCGTGTGCAAGGCGAGCTCGCGCACGTGATCCATGCGAAGCGCGCGTTCGGTTTGCCGTTGCCGGCGAAGCCTGCTGCGCTGCGCGTGTGGCACTGCCGTCGCGCGCTCGCCGCGGCCGGCACCGACGTGCTCGTGATTTGGAATCGGACGGCCAAGGTGAAATTCGCGCTCGACGCCGTGGGCGAGCGACGCTGCATCCATTGGGAGCACGGTGCCGCGTGGGACGCCGGGCGCGAAGCCGAGCGGCGCGACTATCTGAAGCGCGTGCCGCTCGCGATCGCGAACTCGACTGCGGCCGCGCGGGTGCTGAAGCTCCGCTGGGACTACCGCGGGGACGTGCGCGTCTGCCGCAATGCGTTGCGGCCGAGCGTCACGCCCGCCGCGCCCAAGCGCAAGCGCTACCCGCACGGGCGGCCAATCAAGCTCGGCGCGGCCGCGCGCTTGTATCCCGTGAAAGGTCTCGCAATCGTGCTGCACGCCGTCGCGGCGTTGCGCGGGCTTCGCCCGTCGCTCGACGTAGAGCTCGAGGTCGCCGGCGCGGGCCCGGATCTCGGCGCGCCTCGTCGATTTGGCCGAGCGCTTGGGCCTCAAGAACAAGGTGACGTTTCATGGTGCCGTCAACGACATGCCGGCGTTCTATGCAAGTGTCGATTGTCTGTTGCACACGCCGATCACGGAGGCGTTCGGGCTCGTCGCGATCGAAGCGGCGGCACACGGCTGCCCCGTCATAGCGGCGGGCGTCGATGGCCTCGCCGAGGCCGTTGCCGGCGGCGTGACGGGGCGGCTCATTGCACCGACGTTGCCGCTCACGCGCTACGTCGAGCTCGGCGGCAGGCTCGAAGGGCTGCCGCCGTGCGTCTACGATCCGGCCGCCGATGCGCTGCGCGAGCCTCGCGCCGTCGATCCCGAGCACTTGGCAGCGGAGGTCGCCGCCGTGTTCGCGGACCCTCGCGCTTACGAGGCAGCCAGCGCGGCTGCCAGTGCTCACGTGCTCGCGCGGCCGGGTTTTGCCGACCATGTTCGCGACGTCATGAAAGTCATCGATGGATTCATCGGGTCCGCTCGTGGCCGCAGCGGCGCGGGAGATGCCGCGTGACCGTCGTGCTGTATCGGCCGAGGCTCGACACGCGGAGCGGGGCGGGGCAGCTGCTCGAAATGCAATGGCGCGGGCTAACCGCGGCCGGCGTCCCGACGGTGCTCGCGTGCGAACGCGGCGCCCTGAAGTTCTGGTTGCGAACCGGCGTGCGTGCACGCCGCTCCTCCGTGGCGGACATCGACCGGCTGCACGCGCAGGGCGCGATCGTCATAGATCACGGCACTGACGTTCCCGAGTGCCGAGATCGTGTTCGTGCACAATGTCGCGACCGAAGCCGAGCGTCATGTTCAGGGGCATGCGACGGCCGAGGTTACGCAGCGGGAGCGCGAGTTCTTTCGCGCGCTGCACCCGATCCGCGACCGTCGTCGCCAATTCGAAGCTCGTCGCCGAAGCGCTGCGCGAGCACTTCGGGCTAGGGCGCGAGCGCGTGACCGTTCTCTATCCGGGGTTCGAGTCGCGGCGCTACTCGCCGCAACGTTCCGCGCAGTTGCGCGCCGCAGCGCGACGCGCGCTCGGCGTCGCCGCCGCGCGCACCGCTCGTCGGTTTCGTGACCTCGGGAGATTTCGCGAAGCGCGGCCTCGATCTTTTCCTCGACTGCTGCGGCGCGTATTGCCGCTGCGCGGCCCGACGCGCGGTTTCTCGTCGTCGGCGCCAGGCGCCTGCCGGACTCGGCGCGTGCGCATGCGCTCGTGCGCGCGGGTGTCGTGCAGCTACCGCGCGAAGTGCCGTGATCCCGAGCCTTGGTTCGCGGCGCTCGACTTGTTTCTCTACGCGGCGCGTTTCGAAGAGTTCGGGATGGTGGTTGCCGAGGCCCAGGCGATGGGCGTTCCCGTGTTGACGTCGCGGCGCGTCGGCGCCAGCGAGTGCCTGCCCGACGTCTACGCGCCGTGGCTGCTCGACGGACCGGAGCCGAGCGTCATGGCGGAGCGAGCGGTCGAGTTGCTCGCCGATGCGGGCCTGCGCGCAGCGGCTTGCCGAGGTTGCCGCGGCATCGGTCATGGCATTCGACGACCGCGCTTACGTCGAGGGAACGCGCCGCCTAGTCGCCGCTCAGAACCCGCGGCTCAAGTAGATCGTCAGCCCCGAAAGATCGTAGAAGTTGTCGGGTCGGCCGCCTTGCGGATCGCTCGGTAGCAAGTTGTCGCGCGCGAGCTTGTCGCCGAATCGAAGGTCTAGCCCCAAGCTCCAGCGCGGCCACAGCTCTTTGATCTGCACGCCGCCGCCGAGGTAGTAACCGTACGCCGGCGTGTCGAGATCGAGCCGCGCCGCGCCCGCGAACGCCGTCAATGCCAGCCGCTCGCGAGACGTGGCGTCGATAGTCGAACGCGCGCACCGCGAGCAGCAAGTCGCCGTCGAGATCGTCGAGCTCGATTCGCGCGCCGATGCTTCCTTGCGTGAGCTCGCGGCGAAAGCCGCCGCCTACGTGCAGGCCGCTCGGGTCGCTCGTGACCGTCTCCGGCAGCGTCGCGATGTCGGCTTCGACGTGCGTGCCGTTGACGCCGATGTCGACGAATGCCTCGGCGGCGGTCTCTCGCGCGAGCCCGGCCGCGACGACTAGAGCCGCGAGACCCGCGACGCGCATGCACAGAGAGAATGACTCTTTCATTGAGTGGCTCGCGCTAGAAGCGGACGAAGGCGCCGACGCGTGAGTACGATTCGCCGAACACGTCCTGGCCTGCCGTGATTTCGCCGCCGACGAACACCTGTCCCCACGGCCGGCTGTAGCGCGCGTCGAGCTGCCTTGCCGTCTCGTAGTTGCCGCCGCTGTAGTCTTCGTTGTCGAGCTGCCGGTACGACGCTTCGATAGCGCCGCCGAAAACGCGATCGACGTTCATGCGCGCGAACGCGCTGCGCGCGCCGACGCCGTCGCCGGTGAGGCGCCAATCGCCGCCCCAGTGCCCGAGCACGTGGTCCTCGTGGCGCAGGCCGTCGCGTATAGATGTGGTGAACGTACCAGCCGTTTTGCCACTCGGTGAGCTCGAACGTCGCAGCGAACCGTGTCCCAAGCTGCGGGAACGAAATGCCTGCGGATAGCGCCGTGTTGCCAAGCCTCAAGTTGCTGAGCGTCGAGGTGTCCTCGCCGGCGTACTCGAAGTAGACGGCGACGCGGCAGCGGTTCGCCGACGCACGAACTGCGACGTGAAAGATGCGACTTGATTGCCGAAGTCCTCGAGGGCGTACCGCGTGTTGTCGTTGTCGGCCGGATTGAAGAACGCATCGAGGAGGTCGCCGAACGAGTCCTCACGCTCGCCGCCGCCGTACTGCATGATCCGGCCGACGCCGAGCGACCATCCGGGGAAGGGCTCGATCGACAGGTGCAACCCCGCCAGCTGCGGGTGGCCCGCGGTCGTGCCGGTGCCGAAAGCGATGTTCGAAGACTCGCTCATACGCGCGATGAAGGCTTCGTAACGCAGCTTCACCTTCGTCAAAGGCCGGTAGTTCGAGACCGTCGCCGACGGCATCGTGGCGGCCTGCGTGCTCAGCAGCATCGCGTTGTCCAGTGCCGGCGACCAGCGACGATCGCGATACCCGATGTCGAATTGGGCAAAATCGGCGCCGAAGCTTACGACAGTGCCCGTCGGCGTGGCCTCGCCCTCGTACGCCAGCACGCCGCCCGTCACGAGAAAGGAGTCGGCGGGTTGCCAGTACGCCGCGATGGCGCCCTCGTAGTTGCTGAGCGAGCTCATGCCATGCCGATTCGGCAGCGCCGTATCGGCGCCCGAGGCGGCGGACCCCGTCAGGCTCGCATAGCTGATGCCGGCCGTTCGGGTGAGACTTCCCAAGTATCGCCGCACGTCCTCGCAGAGGACCGGATCGCGCTCACATGCGCGCGGTAACGCGTCGAGCACCGTGGCCGCGGCGATGGGTCTCTTCAGAGACGGCTGATCCCCGAGAATGAGGACGCGCTCGATCTTGCGCTCGATCTCCGGCGAAATGTCGACGGGCAGATAGGGGCTGACTCCGCGTGCATGAACCGTCGTTGCGAGCATCGCCAACAGAAACAAGGACACTCGCACGACAGTCTCCGCGCCGGCTACCATTGATCGCGAGGGCGCATGATATCCGCAAGGCTCGCGGGACGCGATTCGCTGCTGTTCGTCTACGGCACGCTGCGTCCGTTCGTCGACATCGAGATGGCCCAGTGGTTGCGCAACGCCGCACGCTATCTCGGCCCCGCCACGACGCGCGGTCGGCTCTACGATCTCGGCGCCTATCCCGGCATGAGCGCTGCGCGCGGGCGCGGCGAACGGGTCAGCGGCGACGTCTATCGCGTTACGAACCCGCGCGTCCTCCGCGTGCTCGATCGCTACGAAGCCGGCGCCCGCGGCAAGGCGCGGTTCAGGCGGGAGCGGTGCGAGGTCGAGCTCGACCGCGGCGGTTGCAAGACAGCGTGGGCCTATCGATATCGGTACAGCGTCGTCTCGGCGGCGCGCATCGCGAGCGGCGATTATCGGCTGCATTGCAGAGATCGCGCTCGCTGAGTCGCGAGCGTCCCCCGCGGTTATGTCGATGGGTCTGCGATTCGCGACGAGCGCGCGTTCGCATCGCGACGACTCCCAAGCCCATGAGCCGCGCCGGCTCCCGCCGGTGAGCGCGGGTCGCGCGTCGTGAACTGCGTACCGGGCGTCGCGATTTGCCGACGCCGCAACGCCATGTTCTTCAACAATTCGTCGCGACTTCTCGAGATTCGTCGCCGAACAGCGACGCTTCGTGGTGTCGCCGTCTCGAGACTTTTTGCCTTAGCCCGCGAAGCGCAACGTTTTTCCTAGGTTGGCACGGAAGTTGGACCTACGTTGCAGGTCGCACCGCAAGGGTTGGATTCAGGGATGTGTACTTTGCGAGGCGGGCGGGCCGAGCGCGTAAGCGCAACGTCCGGTAGCACAAGGTTCTATGGCGCGAGAGACGACGCTCGTGCTGACATGCCGGCCACATCCAACGGTTCCACGAACCGCGATGTGGTCGTTTGACTAAGGGAGGTCCAATGCGCGACACGCCGCCATTCAATCGCGCGTGGCTCATCGTTGCCCTGAGCCTCTCGCTTGCTGCTTGCGGCGGCGAGGAGGACGAGGAGGCGGCTGCTGTCGCCGCCACCAATAACGCCCCGACGATCTCGGGTTCGCCGGCTACCTCCGTCAATCAGGGATCCTCGTACGCGTTCACGCCGGTTGCGGCCGACGCCGACGGTGACGCGCTGATCTTCGGCGTCGACGCGAAACCGGCCTGGGCGTCCTTCAGCACGGCGACCGGCCAGCTGTCCGGAACGCCGGCCGCGGCCGACGTGGGCATGCACCGCGGAATCGTCGTATGGGTCTCGGACGGCAAGGCGCAGACGGTCCTGCCGGCGTTCGACCTGAGGGTCATGGCGCCGACCAGCACCAACCGCCCACCGACGATCTCGGGCAGTCCGGCCACCTCGATCGTCGTCGGCACGCCGTACACGTTCACGCCCACGGCGAGCGACCCGGACGGCCAGCCGATTACGTTCTCGATTCTGCGTCGCCCGTCGTGGGCGGCATTCGACGCGGCGACGGGGCGACTGCAAGGCACGCCGCCGAACACGGGGACGTTTACCGGCGTCGCGATTTCCGTCAGCGACGGGCAAGTGGCTGTGCCGCTGCCGGCGTTCACGATCCTCGTGACTCCACCGCCCGTGAATCGCTCGCCCGTCATCTCCGGCGTGCCGCTGACGAGCGTCGAAGCGGGGACCGCCTACACGTTCGTGCCGACCGCCAGCGATCCGGACGGCGACACATTGATATTCTCGATCGCGGGCCAGCCGAGCTGGGCGGCGTTCGATACCGGCACGGGCCGGTTATCCGGCACGCCTCCGAGCGGGATGACGGCGACGTTCAGCAACATCAGGATCTCGGTCAGCGACGGCCCGAACTCGGCGTCGCTGCCGGCGTTTGCGATCACGGTTACGGACGCCGACGACGAATCGCCCGCCGACGATCTCGGGCACGCCGGCGACGACGGCGACGCAGGGCACGCTGTATACGTTCACGCCGACGGCCGCCGACCCCGACGGCGACGCTTTGACCTTCGAGATTGCGAATCGGCCGACCTGGGCGACGTTCAATGCCACGAACGGGACGCTGCAAGGGACGCCCGGCGCGGCGCACATCCGGACCTATAGCAACATCGTGATCAGCGTCAGAGACGGCACCGCGTCCACGCCCCTGCCGGCCTTTGCGATCACGGTGGCCTCGTCGAACAACCCGCCGACGATCTCGGGCACGCCCGCGACGACGGCAACGGTGGGAACGCAGTACTCGTTCACGCCGACGGCCGCCGACGCCGAAGGCAGCACGCTGACGTTCAGCATCGTCAATCGCCCGAGCTGGGCCACCACGTTCAGCACGACGACGGGTCGAATGCAGGGCACACCGACGGCGAGTCGGCACGTTCGCCGACATCCGGATCAGCGTCAGCGACGGTCAGGACAGCGCTCAGCTCGCGCCGTTCTCGGTCGTCGTCAGCGCGGCGCCGAATCGCCCGCCGACGATCAGCGGCGCGCCGACGACGGCGGTCGTCGTGGGTACCGCCTACGCGTTCACGCCGACGGCGAGCGATCCCGACAGCGGCGATACGTTGACGTTCAGCATCGACGTAACCCCGCCCTGGGCATCGTTCGACGCGGCGACGGGACGGTTGTCGGGCACGCCAGGCGCGCAGCACGTCGGCACGACGACCGGCATCGTCATCACGGTCGACGACGGCGAGGCGACTACGTCCCTCGCGGCGTTCAACGTGACCGTGCAAGCCATCGCCGTCGGGCTCGGCGATGCTCTCGTGGACCCCGCCGACGACGAACACCGACGGCTCGCCGCTGACGAATCTCGCCGGCTACAAAGTCTATTGGGGCACGTCGCAAGGCAACTATCCGAACTCGGCGACGCTGAACAACCCGGGACTGACGAGCTACGTCGTCGGTAACCTTGCGCCGGGCACCTATTTCTTCGTGGCCACGGCGTTGAACTCGGTCGGCGTCGAGAGCAGCTTCTCGGCGACCGCGAGCAAGACGATTCAGTGAGTCGAAGCGCGCGGGAGCCCTTCCCGCGCCCTGAAATAGCGCTGCACGCTCGCTGAGCCGTGGCGCACGCCGGCCGTTCGGCCGGCCGCTTGACCCCGCCCGCCTGCTCCGCACTCGGCCCCGTTTGGAGATTCACGCAGCCGGCGTGTCTATAATGCCGGCCTGAGGATCGCCGTCGGGGCGAGAGTGGCGGAATTGGTAGACGCGCTGGACTTAGAATCCAGTGGGGCAACCCGTGGGAGTTCGAGTCTCCCCTTTCGCACCAGTCCTCGTATTGGGCTAAAACGGAATGAACGCAGTAAATTCAAAGAGTTACGAGGTCTCGCTCGAGACTTCGGCCGGGCTGGAACGGCGGTTGACGGTGCGGGTGCCCAGCGCTGAGATCGAGCGCGCCATCGCGGCGCGGCTCGCCCAAGTGGGTAAGACCGCGAAACTGAAGGGGTTTCGGCCCGGCAAGGTGCCGCAGAAGGTGGTGCGCCAGTACTACGGCGGCCAGGTGCGCGACGAGATCGTGACGGACGTGATCCGCACGACCTATTCGCGTGCGATCGCGGAGCAAAAGCTGAATCCGGCCGGTGGGCCGCGCATCGAGCCGCTCACCGGCGCCGACGCCGGCGGCGAGCACTTCACCTACCGCGCGACGTTCGAGGTCTACCCCGAGTTCACGCTTCAGCCGCTCGGCGACCTCGCGCTCGACGTGCCGAGCGTCGAGGTCGAGGAGCCCGATCTCGACGCGATGATCGAGAAGCTGCAGAGCCAGCGTGCGACTTGGGCTACCGTCGAGCGCGGAGCCGCCGAAGGCGATCGCGTGACGGTCGACTTCGCCGGCACCATCGACGGCGAATCGTTCGAGGGCGGGCAAGGTAAGGGTATCGGGATCGTCGTCGGCTCCGGGCAAGTCTTGCAGGACTTCGACGCCGTTCTTGCGTGGGCTCAAAGCCGCCGAAAGCACGACCGCGACGGTCTTGTTCCCGCAGGACTATCCGACGAAGAGCCTGGCCGGCAAGACTGCGCTATTCGCGATCGACGCGAAGAAGGTCGAAGAGCGGCGGCTACCGGAGCTCGACGAC
Source organism: uncultured Gammaproteobacteria bacterium (assembly GCA_963714705.1). Classification (GTDB taxonomy): domain Bacteria; phylum Pseudomonadota; class Gammaproteobacteria; order Steroidobacterales; family Rariloculaceae; genus FEN-1219. Next base: position 8,364 of record CAVQPJ010000005.1, on the reverse strand, counting down.
ACGTTTGCGGAGAGCTTCGGCCTCGCCGGCGGCGCCGGCTCGTTGCGCGGCGAGGTGCGCAACAACATGGAGCGCGAGCTCAAGGAGCGGTTGCGCGCAGAGACGAAGACGCGAGCGTTCGATGCGCTGATCAAAGCGAACCGGTTCGTGCTGCCGCGTGCGCTCGTCGAGCAGGAGATCAACGCGCTGCAGGCCGATGCTTTGCGCCAGATGGGCAGCAGCGACCCGCAGCAGGCGCCGCCTCGCGAGCGCTTCGAGGCAATCGCTTCGCGCCGCGTGACCGTCGGGCTCTTGATCCAAGAGCTTCTGCGGGAGCACAAGCTCAAGCTCGACGGAGCGCGGCTCGAGCAACGCATCAAAGAGCTGGCAGCTCCCTACGAAAAACCCGAAGAAGCCGCGCAGTTCTACCGCAGCGATCGTGGCATGATGGCTCAGGTCGAGGCCTCGGTTCTCGAAGACCAAGTGGTGGACTTTCTGCTCTCGCGCGCACGGTGCGCGACGAAGAGCATCTCGTTCAAGGACTTCATGGGCGCGTAGCGCGTCGTCGGTCTAGGGAGCACGTAGGTTGGACACGAGAGCGTTGAACTTGGTCCCGATCGTCGTCGAGCAGACGGCGCGCGGCGAGCGGTCGTATGACATCTACTCGCGGTTGCTCAAAGACCGCGTGGTATTCATCGTCGGGCCCATCGACGACTACATGGCGAACGTCGTCGTCGCGCAGCTGTTGTTTCTCGAGTCCGAGAACCCGGACAAGGACGTGCATCTCTATATCAACTCGCCCGGCGGAATCGTGACGGCCGGCTTGTCGATCTACGACACGATGCAATTCATCAAGCCCGACGTCAGCACGATCTGTCTCGGCCAAGCCGCCAGCATGGGCTCGTTGCTGCTCACCGGCGGCACGAAGGGCAAGCGCTATGTGCTTGCCGCATTCGCGCATCATGATTCACCAGCCGAGCGGCGGCTTCCAAGGGCAGGCCTCCGACATCGACATCCACGCACGCGAGATCCTGAAGGTGCGTGCGCGCTTGAACGCAATCATGGCGAAGCACACGGGCCAGACCGTCGAGCGCGTCGAGCGCGACATGGAGCGCGACAACTTCATGGAGGCTGAAACGGCCGTGGAGTACGGGCTCGTCGATACGGTGCTCGCGAAGCGGGCCGACCCCGTCTCGAAGGCGTGAGTTGGCCTCGATTTGCGAAGCGATTTCGGCTCGCCGAGAACTGCGAAATGCTTGCTTTGCAGACCGCGGGTTGAAGTGCTATAAGGCCGAGAAACCTGGCCTCTGGGACGAGGGACGGTCACTATGAGCGATGATTCTCGCGGCAAGGGCGACGACGGCAAGCTGTTGTACTGCTCGTTCTGCGGCAAGAGTCAGCACGAGGTGCGCAAGCTCATTGCCGGCCCCTCCGTTTTCATTTGCGACGAGTGCGTCGAGCTCTGCAACGACATCATCCGTGAGGAGCTCGACGAGCGAGCCGAGCGTGGCCGCGACAAGCTGCCGAAGCCGGCCGAGATCAAGGCCGTGCTCGACGAGTACGTCATCGGCCAGCAGACCGCGAAGAAGGTTCTCGCGGTGGCCGTCTACAACCACTACAAGCGGCTCGAGACGCGCTCGCGCGACAAGAGCAAGAACGACATCGAGCTCGCGAAGAGCAACATCCTGCTGATCGGCCCGACCGGGTTGCGGCAAGACGCTGCTCGCCGAGACGCTCGCGCGCCTGCTGAACGTGCCGTTCACGATCGCCGACGCCACGACGTTGACGGAAGCGGGCTACGTCGGCGAGGACGTCGAGAACATCATTCAGAAGCTCCTGCAGAAGTGCGAGTACGACGTCGAGAAGGCGCAGACCGGCATCGTCTACATCGACGAGATCGACAAGATCTCGCGCAAGTCCGACAACCCGTCGATCACGCGCGACGTCTCGGGTGAGGGCGTGCAGCAGGCGCTGCTGAAGCTCATCGAAGGCACGATCGCGTCGGTGCCGCCGCAAGGCGGCCGCAAGCATCCGCAGCAGGAGTTCTTGCAGGTCGACACCTCGAACATCCTGTTCATCTGCGGCGGCGCGTTCTCGGGCCTCGACAAGATCATCCTGAACCGCTCGAAGAAGAGCGGCATCGGTTTCGTCGCCGAAGTGCGGCCGCCCGACGGCGGGCAGCACATCAACGATCTGCTCGGCGACGTGGAGCCGGAGGACCTGATCAAGTACGGGCTGATTCCGGAGTTCGTCGGCCGGTTGCCCGTCGTCGCGACGCTCGAGGAGCTCGACGAGGAAGCGTTGATCGAGATCCTGACCGAGCCGCGCAACGCCTTGACGAAGCAGTATCAGAAACTCTTCGACATGGAAGGCGTCGAGCTCGAGTTCCGCGAGGACGCGTTGCGTGCCGTCGCTCGCAAGGCCATGCAGCGCAAGACCGGCGCGCGCGGCCTCCGCACGATCCTCGAGAACGTGCTGCTCGACACCATGTACGACCTGCCGTCGATGACGAATGCGACCAAGGTCGTGGTCGACGACGCCGTCGTCACGGGCGAGACCAAGCCTTACGTCATCTACGAAGCAGACGAGCCCGCTGCCGTAGGAGACGAACGTCGCTAGCCGCGCCGCTTCGTCGTTCGCAGCACCTCGGCTCTCCGTGCGGCGCGGAGCGCGCCGCCCGCTTACCCATCGCCCGGCAGCGCAAAACCGAGCGGTAACTCACGAGAACGGAATCAATGACAGATAGCACCGAAACTCCGACCGTCCGCCGACTTCCGATCCTGCCGCTGCGAGACGTCGTCGTCTATCCGCACACGGTGATTCCGCTGTTCGTCGGCCGCGAGCGGTCCGTCGCAGCGTTGGATCAAGCCATGGCGGGCAATCGCGAGATTCTGCTCGTCGCCCAGACGCAGCCCGACATCGACGAGCCCGGCCCGAAGGACATCTACGAGATCGGCACGCTGGCGACGATCCTCCAGCTCCTGAAGCTGCCGGACGGCACGGTCAAGGTGCTCGTCGAAGGCATCCGGCGCGCGCGGCTGCGCAATCTCGACGCTGACCGATAGCTTCACCGCCGAGGCCGAGGAGCTACCCGAGGGCAGCGAGCAGGATCGCCGCGAGATGGACGTGCTGACGCGCTCCGTGATGTCGCGCTTCGAGCAGTACGTCAAGCTCAACAAGAAGATTCCGCCCGAGATTCTCACCTCGCTGTCGGGCATCGACTCGCCCGGGCGGCTGGCCGACACCGTCGCGGCGCAGATGACGCTGAAGCTCTCCGAGAAGCAGAAGGTGCTCGAGATCGCGAGCGTCCGGCAGCGGCTCGAGCACGTGCTCGGCCTCATCGACGGCGAGATCGACATGCTGCGCATCGAGAAGCGCATCCGCGGCCGCGTCAAGCAGCAGATGGAGAAGAGCCAGCGCGAGTACTACCTGAATGAGCAGATGAAGGCCATTCAGAAGGAGCTCGGCGAAATGGAGGATGCGCCGAACGAGCTCGCGGAGCTCGAGCAGCGCATCAAGGCGGCCGGCATGCCGAAGGACGCCAAAGAGAAGGCGACCTCGGAGCTCGGCAAGCTCAAGCTGATGTCGCCGATGTCGGCCGAAGCGACCGTCGTTCGCAACTACATCGACTGGCTCGTCAAGGTTCCCTGGCGCAAGCGCACGAAGGTTCACCAGGACCTTGCCGCTGCCGAGACCGTGCTCGAGGAAGACCACTACGGGCTCGAGAAGGTCAAAGAGCGCATCCTCGAGTACCTCGCGGTGCAGCAGCGCGTGAAGGCGCTGAAGGGCCCGATCTTGTGCCTCGTGGGGCCGCCCGGCGTCGGCAAGACGTCGCTCGGCCAGAGCATCGCGCGCGCGACGAATCGCAAGTTCGTGCGTATGTCGCTCGGCGGCGTGCGCGACGAGGCCGAGATTCGCGGCCATCGCCGCACCTACATCGGCTCGATGCCGGGCAAGATCGTGCAGAACCTGGGCAAGGTCAAAGTCCGCAATCCGTTGTTCTTGCTCGACGAGGTCGACAAGATGTCGATGGATTTCCGCGGCGATCCGTCGTCGGCGTTGCTCGAGGTGCTCGACCCCGAGCAGAACTCGACGTTCAACGATCACTATCTCGAGGTCGACTTCGATCTGTCGGAAGTCATGTTCGTCTGCACGGCGAACAGCTTGAACATTCCGGCGCCGCTGCTCGATCGCATGGAAGTCATCCGGCTGCCGGGCTACACCGAGGACGAGAAGCTCAACATCGCCCGCCGGTATCTCGTGCCGAAGCAGATGCGCCAGAACGGCCTCAAAGACGACGAGCTCAAGGTGTCGGACTCGGCGATCACCGACATCGTGCGCTACTACACGCGCGAGGCCGGCGTGCGCAATCTCGAGCGCGAGATCGCGAACATCTGCCGCAAGGTCGTGAAGCAGCTACTCCTGAAGCCGCGCAAGAACACCGTCAAGGTCGACGCGGAGAATCTCGCCGAAGCTCATCGGCGTGCGCAAGTTCCGCTACGGCCGCGCCGAGGAGAACGACCAGGTCGGTCAAGTCACGGGCCTCGCATGGACCGAGGTCGGCGGCGAGCTGCTGACGATCGAGGCCGCGATCGTGCCCGGCAAGGGCAAGCTGATTCACACGGGGCAGCTCGGCGACGTCATGCAGGAATCCATTCAAGCGGCAATGACCGTCGTTCGAAGCCGCGCGGCGAATGCTCGGGCTCGACGAAGGGTTCCACGTGAAATCCGACGTCCACATCCACGTGCCCGAGGGTGCGACGCCGAAGGACGGCCCGTCGGCCGGCATCGGCATGTGCGCTGCGCTCGTGTCTGCGCTCACGAAGATTCCCGCTCGCTCGAGCGTCGCGATGACGGGCGAAATCACGTTGCGCGGTGAAGTCCTGCCGATTGGCGGACTCAAGGAGAAGTTGCTGGCCGCGCATCGAGGCGGGATCGAGACCGTGTTGATACCGGCGGACAACGAGAAGGATCTCGCCGAAATACCAAAGAACATCAAAGACAAGTTGAACATTGTTCCCGTCAAGTGGATCGACGAGGTCATCGAGCTCGCGTTGCAGCAAACGCCGCGCCCGCTTCGCAGCGAAGTCGTCGTGACGTCGCCAGAAAGAGACACTGCGGTCGACGACGACGAAACGAGCGAAGCGGCGCTGCCTCACTAACGAGCAGCGCTTCAGTTGACACGCGAAAATCGCGCGGTATAAGGTGGCCGCTGTTTCGAACGGCGGCCATTTCTTCGAGACAAATCTTCGTGGGGTAGACGTGCGGTTCCGCACGTCTGGTGAGCAACTTTTCTATACGCACACTCGTGTAAGGGATTCGAATGAACAAAGCTGAACTCGTCGATGCGGTAGCGGCTGCGGCCAACCTCTCCAAAGCGGATGCAGGTCGTGCAGTGGACGCTGTGGTGAACAGCATTACGGCGGCGTTGAAAAAGGGACAACAGGTCTCCGTTGTCGGCTTTGGCACGTTCGGTGTGAAGCACCGCGCCGCGCGCGCCGGTCGCAATCCGCGCACGGGTGAGACGATCCAGATCGCCGCGAGCAACGTTCCTGGGTTCAAAGCTGGCAAGGCCCTCAAGGACTCCGTAAACTAGCCAGCTCTGTCCCAGGGTGCTTAGCTCAGCTGGGAGAGCGTCGCCCTTACAAGGCGAAGGTCGGGGGTTCGATCCCCTCAGCACCCACCAGACAGCCGGAGTGGTAGTTCAGCTGGTTAGAATACCGGCCTGTCACGCCGGGGGTCGCGGGTTCGAGTCCCGTCCACTCCGCCATTTTTCGGGGACAGATTTATTTTCCGGGCGTTGGCCCGGAAAATAAATCTGTCCCCTCTTAGGGTTTTCGGGGCTCCGCACCATGCTGCAGCGAATTCACGACACCATGGGCAAGTGGGTCGTCGTGGTCATTCTCGGCCTCATCGCAGTCACCTTCGTTTTCTGGGGTATCGGCAACGATTTCACGAACGTTGGTGCCCAGTTCGCGGCGAAGGTCAACGGCGAAGACGTGCCGCTGACGGATTTCAATCGCGCGCTTCAAACTCGCGAGAACCAGTATCGGACGATCTACCGCTCCGAGCTGCCGGAGGACGTGCGCCGCGAGCTGCGACGCGCAGTCGTTGACGAGCTCGTGCGCGACGCAGCGCTGCGGCAGCGCGTCGAGCAGCAGGGGTACCACGCGTCCGTCGCACGTATCGACGAAGCCATCCGCGACGTCGAGGCGTTCCAGGTCGACGGCCAATATTCGGACCAGCTCGCTGTCGGTGTTCTCGCCAATCAAGGCTTCACACCGGCAATGTTCCGAGCGTTGACTCGCGAGAGCCTCGAGGTCGGCGATCTGCAAAACGGCATCGTCGACTCGACGTTCCTGACGCCGGCCGAGTTCCGCCGCTATATCGAGCTCTACAACCAACGGCGCGAAGTCGCGTACGCGCTGTTCGCCCTCGAGCCGTTCATAGCGGGCATCACGATCGACGACGCCGCCATCGCGGCACGCTACGAGAACAATCAAGCGAGCTATCAAACCGCGGAAACCGTCGACCTCGAGTACGTCGAGCTCGCGTTGGCCGACGTCGCCGCGACCGTGGAGGTCAGCGAGGAAGAGCTTCGTAAGGCCTACCAGGAAGAGCTCGCGCGGTTCGAGACGATGGAGCAACGGCACGCTCGCCACATTCTGATAGAGGTCGCGGACGGGCAGGACGACGCCGCGCGGGCAGCGGCTGAGGCTGTTCTCGCGCGCCTACGCGGCGGCGAGGACTTTGCCGCCGTGGCGGCCGAGGTCTCTGCCGATGCCGGCACCAAGGCGCAGGGCGGCGATCTCGGCTGGATCAGCCGCGGCATGCTCGTGGGTCCGTTCGAGGACGCGTTGTTCGCCCTGGAAGCCGGCGGCCTCAGCGAACCCGTACGCTCGGACTTCGGCTTTCACGTCATCCGGCTCGATGAAGTGCGCGCCGGCGAGGTGGAGCCGTTCGAGGCCGTTCGCGAGGAGCTCGCCGCGGAAACGCGAACGCGCGAGGCCGAGGACGAATTCTACGAGCGTGCGAGTCAGCTCGCCGATGCGGCGTTCGACGCACACGACGAGCTCGCGTCGGTGGCGGCCGCTGCGAACCTGCCGCTGAAGACGGCCATGGCATTCCCCCGCACCGGCGATCCGAACCTCTTCCCGGACAGCGCGGCCGTCGTGCAGGCCGCGTTCGCGGAGGAGATCGTCGAGAGCGGCCGCAACAGCGAGGCCATCGAGGGCGAGAACTACGTAATTGTGCTGCGCGTCGTCGCGCATAACGTTCCGACGACAAAGCCGCTCGACGAGGTGCGCGAGCAGGTTCGCGAGGAGCTCGTTCGGGAGCGCGCGCTCGAGCTCGCCGAGCAGGCCGCCCAGGCGTTCCTCACGGACGTCGAGCAGGGTGGGGACGCGGCCGAGCGTGCCGCTGCCAGGGGCGGCGCCTGGCTTCCGCCGGCGTGGGTCACGCGCACGGATGCAGGCGTGCCGACGGAGGTGCTGTCGGCCGCGTTCGGCATGGCGAAGGGCGGCGTGCCTCAACGGGAGGTCATCGCGCTCGCGAACGGGGGTCAAGCCGTCATCGTGCTCACGGGCGTCGAGGCCGGCGAGCCGGCGACGATGACGCAAGACGAGCGCGACCAGCGGCAGCGGCAGCTCGCGGACCAAGCGGCGCGCGCGGAGCTCACGGGGTACGCCGGCAACGTCAGCGCGGCGGCCGAGGTCCGTATTCCCGACGACATCCTCAACCCGCCGCTGTTCTAAAAGGGGACGTGTTCTAAAAGGGGACGGATTTATTTATCCGTCCCCGCGGGCACTTGCGAGGCTCGCCGCCGCGTGTGGGACGGATAAATAAATCCGTCCCCTTTTAGAACAGTTGCGCGCCATCCCTGGCGCGCTACGCCCCGGAAAGCCCCTGTAGGCGGGGCAACTCCGGGAGCGCGCGTCAGGCTGGTTTGGGGGAAGAGTCCGCGGCGGTGGGGAAGGACATGCCGACGATGTTGAAGCCGGCGTCGACGTAGAGGACTTGGCCCGTGATGCCGGCCGCGAGGTCGGAGCAGAGGAAGGCGGCGGCGTTGCCGACGTCCTCGATCGTGATGTTGCGCTTCAGCGGCGCCGCGTTGCCGACGTGCGCGATCATGTCGCGGATGCCTTTGACGCCGGAGGCGGCGAGCGTGCGAATCGGACCGGCCGAGATCGCGTTGATGCGGATGCCGCTCGCGCCGAGATCCACCGCCAAGAACCGCACGTTCGCCTCGAGGCTCGCTTTGGCGAGGCCCATGACGTTGTAGTTCGGCAGCGTCCGGACCGAGCCCAGGTAGCTCAGCGTCAGCAACGCGCCTGCGCGCCCGCGCATGGCGGGCTCGGCATACTTCGCGAGCGCCGCGAGGCTGTA
>CAVQPJ010000004.1:0-540807 GCA_963714705.1 uncultured Gammaproteobacteria bacterium | reverse complement strand
GCTAACCACGCGCTGCTGGGTGAGATGGTCCGTTCGGACCGACGCGAAGGGGCGCCGTTATCGCGACATCGTGCACCAGGATCTGCTCGATCCGCTGAAGATGACCTCGTCGGCGATCGGCCGGCCGGAGCGCTCGAAGTCGCGCCACGTCGTGCCGGTGTTCGGCGCCAACGCGCCGACGCAGCACCCGAGCTCCCGCGTTCCGGGCATCAACGCTGCGTTCGAGGATCCCGATGCCGAGATGCCTTGGGGTGGGTGCGCGTGCTCGTGCCGACCTGTTCCGTTTCGCCGAGATGTTGCGGCTTGGCGGCGAGCTGGACGGGGTACGTGCGCTCTCGCCGCGATCCTCGAGCTCGCGACTCGCAACTGTACCGGCGAGAAGCCGAACGAGCTCGACAAGGCAGTCGCCAATCGCGCGCGGCTGGCGGCCGAATCCGGCGTACATGGGGCTCGGGTTCGCGCTTCGCGGCCACGGAATGCATCATGCGATCTACGGCACGCTGTGTTCCCCGGAGACTTTCGGAAACTACGGCGCGGGCAGCACGCTCTTCTGGGTGGACCCGGTTCGCGAGATAACCTTCGCTTTCTTGAGCGCCGGAGTGATGGGCCAAGCGCCGAACATCGAGCGCTTTCAGCGCAATCTGCGACATCGTCACGTCGGCCGCGGTTTAGGAAAACAACAATGAACCTGATCCTGACGCAGAGCCGCTATCTCCGCGATTTCTCCTTCACGATCCTCTACGTCGCGCAAGGGTTTCCGTTCGGTCTCGTGACGGTGGCTTTGCCTGCGTTCCTGCTCGAGCGCGGCACGAGCCCCGCGGCGGTCGGCGGCTTCGTCGGCGTAGCGATGCTGCCGTGGACCTTCAAACGGCTGGCCGGTCCGATGATGGACCGCTTCACGTATCTCGCCATGGGGCGAAGGCGGCCGTGGGTGCTCGTGGCGCAACTGGGCCTGGCGTTGACCGGGCTTGCGTTCGCGTTCTTCCCCGACGGCCTCGACAATCTGGTGACGCTGACCGCGCTGTGCTTCGTGCTGAACTGCTTCGGCGCCGCACAGGACGTGGCCGTGGACGGCATGGCGATGGACGTGTTGCCGGAGGAGGAGCACGGCAGAGCCAATGCCTTCATGGGATTTGGGCAAGTCGCCGGGATTTCGGGCTCGGCCGCGATTGCCGCCTTCGTGCTGCAATCGTTCGGCCTGCCCGGGATCTCCGTGATGCTGGTCGCGGGTTTCGGCGCGATTCTGCTCTGGGCCGTTCTCGTGCGCGAACGAGCGGGTGAGAAGGTGTTGCCGTGGACTGCAGGGCAAGCCACCGAGCGCTCGCTGCAGCTGCGTGCCGGGTCGTGGGCGACGATCGCCGTCGATCTCACGAAGGTTTTGCTTTTGCCGGCGAGCCTGCTGCTGATCGCGGTGTCGAGCCTGTTCCGGTTCTCCGATGCGCTGTGGATTCAGGTAGGACAGACCGTCGTCGTGCGGGAGCTGGGTTACGCGAGCACCGACTATTCGTCCTGGATCTCGCTAACCGGTTTGATCGCCGCGCTGGCCGGCCTTGGGCTCGGGGTGTTCATCGATCGGCTCGGGGTGAAGCGCTTCTACTTGGGAGCGCTGCTCGCATACGGCCTTCTCGCCACAGCGGTGGGGTTCAGCGCATTCGCCTGGGAGTCGTCGGCGTTCCTGATGACCGTTTCGGCGCTACAGGCGTTCGTCTATCAGGGAGTCTTCGTCAGCTTCATTGCGATCCACATGAAGCTGTGCGGGACCCGCGTGGCCGCGACGCAGTTCGCGATCTACATGGGCGTCGTGAACTTCGCGCGCTCGCTCGGTGCCACGGCGATCGGCGCGTTGCAGCCGTACTTGGGCTACGACCAGATGCTGTTCGTGGTCGGTGCCGGATTCTTCTTGGCCGTCGTGCTCTTGTGGAATGCCAATCTACAATCCCACCGCCAACGGATCGGTAGCCTACAAGGCGCGGTAGTAGCCTAGTCGCCGGCAGCGCGCGACAGCGCACGCGCGACGCTGAACAATAACGACGATCCTGATCCCGGGGGGGACGATGGAATCCAACGGCAAGAGCAAGGTATTCAGCTACGAGAACGGGCTGCTGCTGCTGCTCGGCTTCACGTTCGGCATCGTGTTCTTCGAGCGTAATGCCATCGGGCCGCTGGCCTCGTACATCATCAACGATCTCGCTCTCAGCCAGGCCCAGATCGGCATGCTGGGATCGGGGTTGTCGCTGGCGTGGGCGATCGCAGCGTATGTGATCGGCGCGTGGTCGGATCGCAGCGGGCTGCGCAAACCGTTCCTGCTGGTGTCGGTCGTGGTGTTCTCGCTGTGCTCGGCGCTGTCCGGTGTCGCAGCCACGTTCATGATGCTGCTCCTGGCGCGCGTCATCATGGGCTTTGCCGAAGGCCCGTTCTTGCCGATCTGCTTCTCGATCATGAACGTCGTGTCGTCGCCCAAACGGCGCGGTGTCAACGCCGGCCTCATGCAGAACTTCTTCGCGTCGCTGCTCGGCACGTCGATCGCGCCTCTGGTATTGCCGTGGCTGGCCGATGAGTACGGCTGGCGCTCGGCTTTCTATTTGAGCGCGATCCCGGGGCTGGTCTGCGCCGTGCTGATCTGGCTGTTCGTCAAGGAGCCCAAGCCGGTCGCACAAGAGCCCGCAGCGGCGAGTGCCGCCAAGCCCGGAATGCTCGACATGCTCAAGCAGCGCAACATCCTCGTCTGCTGCGGCATCTCGGTGTTCATGGTTTCGTGGTATCTGGTCGGCATCATCTTCTTGCCGGTGTTCTTCACGGTCATCAAAGGCATGCCGCCGGACGTCGCCGGCCAAGTGGTGGCGCCCATGGGCATTGCCACGATGATCTGCGGCTTCGTCGTGCCGTTCATTTCCGACCGCATCGGCCGCAAGCCGGCGATGATCATCTTCACGTTCATCGGTCTCGTGACGCCGATCGCGGCGCTGCACTTCAGCGGCGCGCAGTGGATGCTGAGTCTGCTGCTGCTGATCGGCTGGAGCGCTTCGGGTTCCTTCGCCGTGTTCATGGGCGTGATTCCGTCGGAAACGGTGCCTCGGGCACTGGCCGCGTCGTCGATGGGACTGGTGGTCGGTGCCGGCGAGATCGTCGGCGGCGTGTTGTCGCCCACGATCTCCGGTTGGATCGCCGACCGCACCTCGCTGGTCGCGCACATGGAAGTGATGATGGTGTGTGCGCTTTGCGGCGGTTTGTTGAGCCTGTTCCTGCGGGAAACCGCGCCGGGAAAAGCCGAACCCGCCTGAGCGAGACCCCCGGGCGCGATCACAGCCCTGGACATCGAACGGCGGCATGACAATCCACGCGGCGAGGCTACGGGTTGCAATTAGGAGATGTCCTAATTAGGATGATCCCTATGAACCGCGTCTTCAAAGCTCTGAGCCACCCGGCGCGCCGAGAGATCGTCGCCATGCTGCAGAAGGGTCCGAAATCCTCGGGCGAGATTGCGGCGGCATTCGACATGGCATGGCCCTCGGTGACGGGACATCTCTCTGCCCTGAAGGAGGCGAACCTCGTGGACACGGAGCGTGATGGAAACTCGGTCCGCTATCGCCTCAATATTTCCGCCGCGGAAGAGGCACTCGGTTTTCTTCTCAGCATCGCGCAGCCGGCGAAGGCGATCGCGCACAAGCGCAGATCGCCGCCTTCGCTTACAAGACGGGTGAAAACGATATGACGGACTCCGTGCACTCCGGCTTCGGCCTCCTTGAAAAGGCGGGACTGGTACTCCTGGCCATCCAGATTGCCATCGTCGCGAGCATGTTCGTGCAGAATGGTCTCGACGGCCTGCCGAACGGCTTTCTGTTTGTTGCCATGATCACGAGCCTGATGATCGTTGCAAATCGCAGGTTGGCTCGCGACGAACAGGTTCGTGGCTCTGCGGGATGGATCGTCGCGTGGCGCGGCGCCGCGCTCGCGGTGCTCGCAGTCATCACCGTGTTTGTCGTCTTCTACCGGTATCTTCCGGTCGTGACGCCCGAAACGGCGGGCAGAGGCATTTACGCACTGTTGTGGGCCGTCATCACCCTGAAGGGCGCCGCGATGGGCAAATTGAAGCCGGGCGGAGCGATCGGACTGCGGGTTCCCTGGACGCTGAACAGCCGTCTGGCCTGGGAAAAGGCACACCGCACGCTTGGCCGCATCCTGTTCTGGTTCGGCTTGATCGGACTCGTGGTCAGCCTGGTCATCCCGCCCATGGTCTCAATCGGCCTGTGGTTCGCCACCGTCCTGTCCGGCGTAACGCTCGCGCTGGTCGAAGCGCGGCAGACCTGGCGCGCCGACCCCGAGCGTTTCGCCAAATGAGGCGTGCAGCGCTACGTCAGAGCTCGCAGTCATAGAACGCGTCGATCAAGCGCGCCGAGCGCGGCCCGTTCATGCCGACCGCGTGCATCTTGTTGCAGACGTACGAGAAGCCCACGCGGGCATCGGGATCGCAGAAGCCGGGTGTGTGCGCTATGCGGCGGGCTGCTCAGTATGTTCTTGCGGGAAACCGCGCCAGGAAAAAGCCCAAGCAGTTTGAATCCGGCACCCGCTTAGGCGGGCGCGGCTGGTTCGAACGATCAACGCGGGTACGGCGTCGTCAGGAGACTGTAGAGCGTCTCGGTGCCGCTGACGAAGTGGCCGATCCGCAGGTTCTCGTTCGCGGCGTGCTGGTTGTTGTCGTCGTTGACCGTCGGCACGAGCACGAACGGCAGTCTGCAGTGCGTCGATCAGCACGTCCGTCGGCACCGTGCCGCCCATCATCCGGATCTGCACGGGCGTCTCGCCGGGCTGCGGCGCCGTCGGGGCGCGCAGCGCCGCGTTCGCCCAGCGGCCGACTGCCGAGTCCATCGGCATGCGCATCGCGGCTTGACGTCTGACCGAGCGTGAAGCGCGCGAGCTTGTCGAATTGCGCGCGCTCGGCGTCGGTGGGCTCGCCGTCGACGAGGTGATAACCGGCGCGCTCGATGTGCGCGCGCACGAGCTCGTAGAGGTGCTGCCCGTCCGTCTCGGGCGTCGTGCGCATGTCGATCTCCGCGACGGCCTCGCTCGGCACCACGTTCGTCGCCACCGGCGCCGACGCCGCCGGCCGCCATGCCGCGCACGTTCAACGACGGATACTGCAGCGACTCCTGATAGTTCGCGCCGACACTCTCTGCGCGCGCGATGCCGATGCGTGCGCGCAGCGCGGCCTCGTCGTCGCCGACGTCTTCGCAGCGTGATGCGATCCGCGTCCGTGAGACGAACGCCATCGTAGAACCCCGGGATCAGCACGCGACCGTCGTCATCCTTCATCGACGCGAGCAGCGCGGCGAGCCGCAGCGCAGGATTCGGCGCGTAGTTGCCGTAGTGGCCGCTGTGCAGCGGCGCGCGCGGGCCGAACACCGTGAGCGTGGCTGTGTGCAATGCCGCGATTGCCGAACACGACCGTCGAGCGGCCGGATGCGTGGACGCGGCCCGTCGAGAATCACGAGCGCGTCGGCCGTGAATGCCGCACGAGCGGACGCCACCGTGGCCGCGAGGCTCGGCGACCCGATCTCCTCCTCGCCGTCGAGCATCACTTTGAGGTTGAAGGCGGGCGCCTCTAGCCTGCGCCGCCAGCACGTCGAACGCCGTCAACAACATCATGATCGGCGCTTTGTCGTCCGACGCGGAGCGTGCGAACACGCGCAGCTCGGGATCGAGCGGCCGCGCTTGCAACGTGTCCGCCCCGACGTCTTGCCACTCGCCCGCGGCGTCGCGGCGCCGGACGACGGGCGCGAATGGATCGGCCTGCGACCACTCCGCGGCTATCACCGGCTGACCGTCGTAATGGAAATAGAAGAGCAGCGTCGGTAGTCCCTGTCGCGGCGCGAGCTCGGCGAGCGCGACGGGCCTGCCCGCCGGATTCGTCACGAGCCGCACGTCGAAGCCGCGGCGCTCGAATGCGCGCGTCAGGAAATCCGCGTTGCGCTGGATGTCGGCTGGTTTAGCGGGAACGTTCGGAATGCGCAGCGCGTCGAGATACTCGGCGAAATTCTGCTGCGCGGCGCGCTCGATCTGCTCGTGCAGCTCGCCACCCGCGGCACTGCCGAGAGCGGTGAGCGCCGCGAACCCCATGAGCATGTGTGCGACGCGCTGCAATGCCATCTGCTCTTGGCTCGCGAGGAAGACGAGTCCGGCGGATGATGAGGCTTTTGCTCGGCACGAACAACAACCTGATCAGAGCTCGCAGCTGTAGAGCGCGTCGATCAGGCGCGCCGCGCGCGGGCCGTTCGTGCCGACCGCATGCATCTTGTTGCAGGCGTACGAGAAGCCCATGCGGGCATCGGGATCGCAGAAGCCGATCGAGCCGCCGATGCCGTGATGGCCGAAGCTGCGCATGTTGGGGCCCATGTAGACCGCCTCCGGCGTATTCAGCAGCAGGCCGAGCGCCTGGTGGTACGGCCGGTCCTGCAGCGCTTCGGTCTGGTGGTGCTGCTCGGTGGTCATCGCTTCGATCTGACGCTTACTCATGATCGTGACGCCGTCGAGGCTGCCTCCCACCCCAAGCGCGCCATAGATGCGCGCGACGCCGCGCGCGTTGCCATGGCCGCTGCCGCTCGCGACCTCGACTGTGCGCCACTCGCGCCGGTTCATCGTCGCAGCCCAGGGCTCGTTGGGGTTTTGCTTGAACGCGAGCGCCCTCAGCGAGGTTTGATCGGCGCCGTCCTTCGCTGCGAAAAGCTTCGCCTCCATGTTCGGCATGACCTCGGCGACGAACGACTGCTCCTCGTTGCTCATGCCGCCGATGTAGTACTCGGCGTGCAGCGGCGTGCTCACTTCCTCGCGCAGAAACGGCCCGACGGTCTTGCCGGTCACGCGGCGCATGATCTCGCCGAGCAGGAACCCCTGATGATGAACGTGATAGGCCGCCTTCGTGCCGATCTCCCACAGCGGCTCCTGCTGCTCGAGCGCCTTCACGATCGCCTCGCGATCGAACATCGCGCCCGGCCAGAGCGGATTCGTGGTCAGCACGGGCACGGCCGCGGTGTGGTCGAGAAAATGCCGGACTAGCGTCTTCTCCTTGCCGTTGCGCCCGTACTCGGGCCAGTACAGGGTCACGCGGGCGTTCGGATCGACGAGCCCGCGATCGATGAGCATGTTGAAGCAGATGGCGGTGATGCCTTTGGCGACCGACATCATGCAGACCGTCGTCGGCGCGTCCCACGGCTTGGCTCTGGCGCGATCGCGCCAGCCGCCCCAGACGTCGACGACCGTGCGCCCATCGAGCACGATCGAGCAGGCGGCCCCAACCTCGTCCTCGACTCTGAAGTTCTCGATGAACGCGTCGACGACGGCCCGGTACTCGGGCGCGTACGTTCCGGCGAAATGATACGTGGCGTCACGCGCCTCGACCTGCGTACTGAGATCCACCGTGCTCACGGGAGAAACCGGGCGTAGTCCCGGACGAAGTCGTCGGCGAAGCGCCTCGCCAGTCGCAAGTACTCGTCGCAGAGGTCGCTCGCAGCTCTATCCGGGGAGACCGCGAAGCGAATGAGTTTCTTGCGAACGTCCACTCGCGCGCCGGGCGCCGACTCGTCCACGGTGATCGAAGGGTCGGCCGAGACGGAAATCTCGCGCTCGATCAACGCAGCTCCTTGCCCGCGCTCTTGTCGCGCACGTTCGTCGCGCAGTTGCTTCCATAGAGCTCGATCGACGTCGTCGAGCTTTTCCATCCATTGCCTGTACCACGCATCGAACTGCAAGTCGCCAGCCTGCGTCCTGCCGAACGTGTCGGCGATCGGATAGATGCTGCTCGCGTACAGCAGGAACGCACCGACGATCTCTCGCGGGTTGAGATGCGGAGTGACGTGCGGCTGCTCGGCTTCGCGCAGCTCGACGAATTGACTCATCGCCGCAGCGAGCTTCGCAGCGAGCGCCGCCCTCAGGTTGTCGGGTCGAACGGTGGTCGACATTCGAGCTGATCTCTCCGGGCGATCAATGGAGTCTCACCCTAAGCGACGTGCCCGGCAAACTGTCGCACGATTCGCACAGATTCATCGAGTTTCCTCGTTATACTGAATGGCGTAAGCGCTGCGAACATGACAGCTAGCACAACGACGGACTTCGATCGCGAGTTCGACTATATCGTCGTCGGCGCCGGAACCGCCGGCTGTGTCATTGCGAGCCGCCTGTCGGAGAACGCGGCCAATCGCGTGTGCCTGATCGAGGCCGGCGGCTCGAACCGTCACCCGTTCATCGAGATCCCGGCCGCCGTCGGCGCGGCGATCATGAGCCCCAAGTTCGGCTGGGGTCTGTCGACGGTGCCCCAGGAGAACCTCCACGGCCGACGCGTGCCCTTGCCGCGCGGCCGCGTGATCGGCGGCACGGGATCGATCAACGGCATGGCGTACTTCCGCGGGCCGGCGAAGGATTTCGATGACTGGGCCGCCGCGGGTAATCCCGGCTGGTCGTATGCCGATCTGCTGCCGTACTTCTTGCGCTCCGAGCACAACCCCGAGTACGCAGGGTCGCCGTACCATGCGACCGGCGGGCCGATGGGTGTGAGCTTCCCGACGAGTCGCAACCCGCTCTGCGATGCCTTCAACGCGAGCATGGCTTCGTTGGGTTACGAGGAGCTTGCCGATTTCAACGTGCCGGATCCGAACGGCTACGGCTATCGGCAGGGTACGATCTGGAAAGGGCGCCGCGTGTCGACCGCGAGCGCGTATCTGAAGCCCGCGATGGCGCGGCGCAATCTCGAGGTGCTCACCGAGACGCGGACGCGACGCGTGCTGCTCGACGGCAAGCGTGCCGTCGGCGTCGAGACGCAGGCCAAGGACGGGATCCAGCGGCTCCGCGCGCAGAAGGAGGTCATCGTCTGCGCCGGCACGTTCCATTCACCGCACCTGCTGCTGCACTCGGGTATCGGCGACGAACGGGAGCTGAAATCCTGGGGCATCACGCCCACGCATCATCTGCCGGCCGTCGGGCGGCACCTCAAGGATCATCCGGCCGCGCCGATCGCGATGGAGACGGACGATCCCACCTCGTACGGGCACTCGTGGAAGGCGCTGCCGCGCAACATCGCGCAGAGCTTTCGGTACCTCGCGACGCGCAAGGGTCAGCTCGCGAGCAACCTCTTCGAAACCAACGCCTACATTCGGACGCTGCCGGAGTCCGACCGGCCGGATCTGCAGCTCGTGTTCCAGCCCGCGCGGCGGAACCCGCGACCGTTTCCGATTCCGCTCGGCCACGGCTTTGCGATCGTCAGCGTGTGCCTCTATCCCAAGAGCGAGGGGTCCGTGAGCCTGTCCGGCCCTGACCCGCTGGCCGAGCCGCTGATCGATCCGAAGCTCGGTAGCGACGAGATCGATTTGAAGACGCTGCTCCGCGGATTGAAGATGGCGCGAACGATTTTCGCGCACGAGAGTTTCAGGCCGTATCGTGCGCGCGAGGTGTTCCCCGGTGCCGAGGTCGCGTCCGACGAGCAGTGGCTCGAGCACATCCGGCGCACGCTCACGACCGTTCACCATCCGGCCTCGACGTGCCGCATGGGACCCTCCGGCGACAACGTCGTCGACCACGAGCTCAAAGTGCACGGGCTCGAGCAGCTGCGCGTCGCCGATGCCTCGATTTATCCTCGCCTCGTGGGCGCGAACACGAATGCGAGCGTCGTGGCGATCGCGGAAAAGGCGTCCGACCTGATCATGGGCAAACTCGCGCCGGCGCCGATCACACCAACGGCGAGTACAACGAAATGAGCGCGCCGGCTCGACGCGGCGGCCGTTGGTCGCGGTGGCTCTGGCTCAGCCTCGCGGCCCCGGCCGCGGCGCACGCGCAACCCCACAGCCAAGCCGAGGCGCAAGCGCTCGCGCTGGCGCAGGAGACGATCGCGCTGCGCTCGGTCGAGGGGCCCGGACAACCGCACGATCGACGTCGCCCGGGTTTACGCCAGGGCCTTGCGCGAGGCGGGCTGGGCCGAAGGCGACATCGAGATCGTCGCGGTCGACGACACCGCCTACCTGATCGCCACCTGGCCGGGCAGCGATCCGTCGCTCGGGCCGTCGTGCTTTCGGCGCACATGGACGTGGTCGAGGCGCAAGCCCGAGGACTGGGAGCGCGATCCGTTCACACCGGTGGTCGAGAACGGCTTCCTCTACGGCCGTGGGGCGAGCGACACCAAGTTCGAAGCCTCGCTGGCGGTTGCCACGCTGATCGAGCTCCGGCGCCAGAGCTTCCGGCCGAAGCGCTCGATCGTCGTCGCCTATTCGGGCGACGAGGAAACGACGATGAAGACCTCGAAGGTCATCGCCGAGCGCCTCAAGCACGCGCAGCTCGTGCTCAACATCGACGGCGCCTCCGGCACGCTGTCGGAAGAGACCGGACGAGCCGCTCTACTGGTCGTGGCAGGGCGCCGAGAAGACCTACGTGGACTTCGAGCTCGAGGTCACCAATCCGGGCGGGCACAGCGCGATGCCGCGGCCCGACAACGCCATCGCCCAGATATCGCGCGCGCTCGAACGGATCAGCGCCTACCGCTTCGCTCCCGAGATCAACGACATCACGCGCAGCTATTTCGAGAAAGCCTCGATGATCCATACCGATCCGCTGATCGCCGCGGCGATGCGCGCCTTTGCCGCCGACCCGACCGACGCCAAGGCGATCGACGTGCTGCGCGCCGACCCGGCGATGATCGGCCGCATCGGCACCACTTGCGTGCCGACGATGGTCTCGGGCGGCCACGCGCTCAACGCACTGCCCCAGCGCGCGACCGCGATCGTCAATTGCCGCGTCTTCCCGGGCCACACGCGGGCCGAGATCCAGGCCGAGCTCGAGCGCGTGGCTGCGACGCCGGAAGTCACGATCACCGACGTCACCGGCGACACCGCCACCGCCTCTCCGGCTTCGCCGCTGCGCCCGGAATTCATCGGCGTGTTCGAGAAGGGCATCGCCGCGGCCTGGGGCGAGGTTCCGGTCTATCCGACGCAGGCGTCGGGCGCGTCGGATTCGATGTGGTACCGCGCGCTCGGCGTCCCCAGCTACGGCGCCAGCCCGAGCTTCATCAAGGAATCCGACGACTTCGCGCACGGGCTCAACGAGCGCATCCCGTTGCTCAACGTGCGGCCCGGAGTGATCTACTATCTCAGCGTGCTGACCGATCTCGCTTCGAGATAGGCGACGGAGGGGCGATGTCCATCGAAACCATGCGCACCTGGAAGATCGGCGACGTCGAGATCACGCGCATCGTCGAGGTCAACAACTGGGAGGACGACATCTCGATGCTGCTGCCGGACGCGACGCCGCAAACCGTGCTCGCGTATCCCTGGCTGCAGCCGCATTACGCGACGGCGCAAGGCAAGATGATCATCTCTTTCCAGTGCTTCGTGATGCGCACGCGCGAGCATCGGATCATGCTCGACACCTGCATCGGCTCGGATCGCAAGCGTGAGTTCGACATCTTCACGAACATGCGCAGCGACTTCCTGAGCGACCTCGAGTCCGCCGGTTGCCGCCCGGAGGAGATCGATTTCGTGCTCTGCACGCACCTGCATTTCGATCACGTCGGTTGGAACACGCGGCTCGTCGACGGCAAGTGGGTGCCGACGTTCCCGAATGCGCGCTATCTATTCGGGCGCCGGGAGTACGAGCACTGGACGATGCTCAAGGAAACGCACGGCTACCACGATCTCAATCATATGTACGACGCCGTGCAGCCGGTCGTCGATGCCGGCCTCGTCGATCTCATCGAGCCGGAGCCATTCGATCTGCCCGGAGCTCACGCTGCGTCCGACGCCGGGCCACACGCCGGGGCACGTCAGCATCGCGATCGAGTCGCGCGGTAAGCGAGCGATCGTCACCGGCGACATGATGCACAACCCGATCCAGCTCGAACGCCCGGACGATACCGCGCGCTTCGACATGGATCAGGCCATGGCCCGCCGGACGCGAGTCGGCTTCGTCGACGATCTCGCGAATTCCGATGTGTTCGTCATCGGCTCGCATTTCAGCGATCCGACGGGCGGTTGGATCGTTCGCGATGCGAACGGTTGCCGGCTCGCGCAGCGGCCGGCCGGGAAGAAGTAGGGGAGGATCACGAATGGCGGAGTCGAGCAACGAAGCGCTGGTGAGGCGGTTTTTCGAGAAGCTGAACGCGGAGGACCTCGAGGGCTTGAGGCCGATCCTGCACCCGCAGGCGACCTGGAAGCCGATGAGCAACTCGAACATTCCGGGCGCCGGCGTCCACGTGGGGCACAAGGGGATCATCGACGAGTTTCTGAAGCCGGTGCGCGGTCTCTTCGAAGGCAAGGACCCGCAGAACTCGATCCAGACGCTGTTCGGAAAGGGGGATCAAGTCGTCGCCGAAACTCACGGCACCGGTCGTTTCGTGAGCGGCAAGACTTATGACAACCGCTACTGTTGGGTCGTCGACATCAAGGATGGCCAGATCTTCGCGATTCGTGAGTACATGGATACGGCCTATATCCAGAGCCTCAACCTGCAATGACCACGAGCCACCGATTCGACAAAACTTAAGTCGCCCCTTGGCCCGCAACACGGCCCTGGGCGCTTGTGACTGCGGCAGGGCCTGGTTAGCATGGACGCGCTAACCTCACTACGGGATGCGTCGCGATGAACAAGCTGGTTATTCGGTTGGTCGCACTGGGTGGTCTCCTGACGGTCGGCACCGAGCTTCAGGCGCATCATGCCGTGGCAAGCGTGTACGACTTGAACAAGGAGGTCGTCCTCGAGGGCCAGCTCACGAAACTGAACTTCGTGAATCCGCACCCGAACTTGCTCATGGCAGTGCCGAACCCGGATGGCACGGTTACCGAGTGGACGCTCACGACCGCTTCGATCCAGAACCTGACGCGCCAGGGCCTCAACAAGACTTCGATCAAACCGGGCGAGAGCCTCAAGGTCACGATCCTTCCCGCAAGAAACGGAAGCCCGTCCGGGTTCGTCCGGCGCATGGATCTCGGCGACAAAACGTTCAATCTCGTTATCGACTAACAACGGCCAGTACTCACTGGCGTGCTGAAGGGGGTTTGATGTCTTTTCGACGATCTGTCGCGACGGGCGCGTTTGCCGCTGCCTTCGCGATGTGCAGCGTGCTGCCCGCTAACGCACAGGGTGGCGGTGGTGGCGGTGGCGGTGGTGGTGGTGGCTTCGGCGGTGGGGCGCCTCCCTTCACGCCGGAGCCCGGCGCCAAAGACCTGAAGTCGGTCCTCTATAACTGGGTTTGGCACGTGGGCATGCTGCGGGGCCAAGCCGAGAACGAGCTCATCGGCACGCTCGATTGGCACGGCGAAGGCACGATTCAGGTCGACGGCCAACCCTGCACGACGACGAAGTTGCGCGTCCAAGCCAACTACCAGATCCCCGGCTACCGGACCCAGATCGAATGCCGGCGTGCGAACGGCCAGACGTATTCCAATGTCGAGACGTTGAACGGCACGTTCGCCTGGGACGAGGACCGGCCGGGAGCCGAGATCGTCGCCGGCGAGGGCAAGGCTACGCCGCGGGCCAACACGCGCGACGAGCGGATGATCCGCTTGTGGGCCAACCCTCATGGTGCGGCGAAGGCGGCGATTGCGGCCGCGGCGGGAGTGGCACCACCCGAGGCCTTCGTGATCAACCCGGCTACGCTGCTCGACCGCCAGGCTGCTGCGGGAGTCAAAGGCTCGACCACGCTGGTCTGGGAAGGGAACTCCGCGATCCTCACGTTCCCGCTCCCGTACGTCGCCGGCGCGACGGCAACGGCGACGCTCGACGCGACCTTCTTGATGACGCATATCGAGGTCAAGCACGGGTCGAACACCTACGAGTGGACCTATGGGGACTACCAGGACTTCAACAACGAGTTGCATAGGATCGAAGCCCTGTGGCCCGCCACCATCGTCGAGCGCCACAACGGCAGGGTCGTCCGCGACTTCAAGACGACTCTGACCGAGATCGGGCAGGTGTACGTGCAGATGCCCGTGCCGGCCAGCGTTCGGAAGTAAGCAAAGTCGCAACAATCTGATCGGCGGCCAGTGGGACGCCCATCGTTTCAGAAGAGGGTTCGGCTCATGAGTAAACAGCAAGTCATCGGGACGCGGCTCGTCGCCGCCTTGGGTGTGCTGCTTGGTTTCGCGGTGACATCGTTGCAGGCGCAGCCGCCGGGTGGCGGCGGCTTTGGCGGCGGCGGACCCCAGGTCCCGCTCGCCGAATTGGAGAAGATGCCGACGCCGAGGCTGCCGAGCGGCAAGCCGGATCTGACGGGCTCCTGGCAGCAGGCGGCCGGCGGTCAGCGCGGCGCGCCGGGCGGCATGTTCCGCCGCTGCACTCCGTTCCAGACCAAGAGCTGCATGGAGTGGACGAACCAGAGCTCGGACTTCGTGTTCCAGCACCCGATGCGCCTCGATCCCAATCAGCCGATCTACAAGCCCGAGTACTGGGACAAGGTCATCGCGCTCGACCAGTGGACGAACCGCGACGACCCGGTGATGCTCTGTATCCCCCTCGGACAGCCGCGCACCGGAGCGCCGGCGCGAATCTTCCACACCGAGCAGGACATCACGATGATGTACAGGGGTGGGCTCGACGGCGGCGGCGGCTATCCGGATTTCCGCATGATTCCGCTGAACGGCCAGCCGCACGACCCGCAGCGCGCGCTCCAGTACACGTTCATGGGCTACACGGTCGGGCGCTGGGAAGGCGACACGCTGATCCTCGATGCCATCGGTTTTACCGATGAGACCTGGATGGGGCGCGGCGGCAAATTCCACTCCGACCAGATGCGCGTCGTCGAGAAGTTCACCCGGAAGGGCAACACGATGCTCTACGAGGTGACGGTCGAGGATCCGGTCGTGCTCGCCGAGCCTTGGGTCATGAATCCGCGGACACTGCGGCTCGCGAACAACCCGGCGATCGTCGCCGCCGAGCGAGGCAGCTGCACGGATACCGAGCAAGGCGAAGTCTCGTTCCAGTTTCGGCACTAGCTTTTCGCGTCACGTCTCCGGCGTCCGGGAGGGGACGGATTTACAAATCCGTCCCCGACTCTGCTTTTACGGTCAGTCCGCGAACGTGAAGCGCCGGCCGTCAGGCAGGATGATCGCCTTGAGGTAATAGAGGTTCGGATCGTCGCGGCGCGGCGCGCCGATCGCTTTGATCGGCTTCCCGACAGCGAGGTCCGAGGACGTCAGGCCCATGCGCGCGATCCGGCCCGCCGGGGCGCCCTCGACGAAGTTGATCGTCCCGCGCGTGCCGTCGCCCTTCGTCACCGTCAGCGTCAGCGCGACGTGCGGGTTTTCCAGCCGCAGAGTCTCTACGACGCCGTCGAAGTGGATGTTCTGCTCTACGTCGTAGGCAGCCAACGAGTGATGCGCCGCCGCGGGCAGCGCGATGGCCGCGAACGCGGCCAGCAGCTGCCAGCGATTTGAAACGCCGGCCTGTCGCCGTGTCAATTTCCGAGCGGCGATCATTGGGCCCCGTTGGCCCGGCGCGTCGTCGCGACGAACTCGCAGAAGCCCGCGAGGTACTTCTGAAGCTGCTCGCGAATACGCTCGTCGACGAGCGTGCCGCTCCTCGTCGAACACGTCGCCGGCGCGCGATACCTGGACGCGGCCGCCGAAGTACGCGGCCGTGCCGAGCGTCTTCAGCACGGGTAGCCACGCGGTTTGCGAGAGCAGCGTGCCGAATCCGCCCGGCGATGCGCCGATGACGCCGACGGGCCGGCCGCCGAACACGCGCGGAATATCGGCGTCCGGTCGCGACAACCAGTCGATCGCGTTCTTGAACACGCCGGGCATCGAGTTGTTGTACTCGGGCGTGACGAGCAGCAACCCGTCGGTCGCGACGATGCGCTCCTTGAGCTTCACGACGGCGTCGGGCAGCCCTTGCGCAGCTTCGACGTCGCCGTCGTAGAGCGGAATGCCTTTGATGCTGCGCGATCTCGAGCGTCGCGCCCTGCGGCATCGCGTCGACCGCGGCGCGCAGCAGCGCGCTGTTGAACGATCCGCGCGCGCAGGCTTCCGGAAAGGCCGAGAATCGTCGTCATGACACGTCACCTCGCGAGTCGTTCGTCCCTGGAGCTTCGAGTCTACGCCGTCGATGTCTGTGGCGCGCCCTACGGACAATCGTCGACGACGTCGTCGTGGATCGGTCGCCAGCCGCCCGATGCGGCCGACGAGCGCATCGGCCGCCGCGGGGCCCGGCGAGCCGGGCTCGTACAGCTCCGGCGCGGCGCGCGCGCGCAGCAACGGATCGACGATGCGCCACGCCTCGAGCACGCCGTCCTCGCGCGCGAACAGCGACGTGGTCGCCGTGCGAGCGCCGCGCCGATCAGCCGCTCGTACGCGCCGACCTCGTCGTGCGCCCGTGTCGCAGACGAGCGAGCTCGATCTCGCGGCCCGCGCATCTCGGGGCCGGGGCGTTTCGCGACCGCGCCGAGCGCGATCGCCACGCGCGTCGGGCCCGAGGCGGAAGCGCAGGTAGTTCGGCGCGTCGTTGCTCGGAAACACGTCGCTGCGGCGGCCGCTTCAACGTCGCGACGACCTCGGTCACCGTCGTGTCGAGGCGCTTGCCGGCGCGAAGATAGAAGGGCACGCCGGCCCAGCGCCACGAATCGATGTCGAGGCGCAGGGCGGCGTACGTCTCGACGTTCGAGTCCGGCGCGACGCCGTCCTCGTCGCGGTAGCCGCGATACTGGCCGCGGACGAGGTCGGCGGGCGTCGCCGTGCGGATCGCCTTGAACACCTTCGCCTTCTCGTCGAGCAGCGAGTCGGCGTCGCCGCGACGGGCGGCTCCATCGCGAGGTGCGCGACGACCTGCAGCAGGTGGTTCTGCACGACGTCGCGAATCGCGCCGACTTCCTCGTAGAACTTGCCGCGGCTGCCGACGCCGAAGCTCTCGGCCATCGTGACCTGCACGTTGTCGACGTAATTGCGGTTCCAGATCGGCTCGAGGAACGAGTTCGCGAAGCGGAAGAACAGCAGGTTCTGCACCGACTCCTTGCCGAGGTAGTGGTCGATGCGATAGACGGACTGCTCGGCGAAGCTGCGATGCAGCGCGTCGTTGAGCTCGATCGCCGAAGCGAGGTCGCGGCCGAACGGCTTCTCCACGACGACGCTGGCGCCGTCGGCGGAGCCCGACTCGCGCAGCTCGTCGGCGACGGTCGCGAACAAGCTCGGCGGCAGCGCCAGGTAGTGCAGCGGATGCGCGGCGTCGCCGAGCGCCGTGCGCAAAGCGGCGAACGTCTTGCGGCTCGTGGTAGTCGCCGTCGACGTAGCGCACGAGCTCCGACGAGGCGCGCGAAGGCGGCCTCGTCGATGCCGTCGTCGCTCGCCTCGAGGCTGTCGCGGATCCGCTCGCGCAAGCCCTCGAGGCCCGAGCCGCCGCGCGCGACGCCGATGACGGGCACGTCGAGCATGCCGTGCTTCACGAGGCCTTGCAGCGCGGGAAAGATCTTCTTGTGCGCGAGGTCGCCGGTGACGCCGAAGACGACGAGCGCGTCCGCCTGCTCCGTGGCCACGGCGCCCGCTACTTGCGTCGGAGCGGCTGTGCGCTCGAGGTGGCCGCCGAACTCGCGCCGCATCGCCGACAGCAACCGGTTCGCGAAATCGTCGTGGTTGCGCGAGGAGAAGCGCGCGAACAGCGCCGTCGCGAGCACGGGCACCGGCACGCCGGCTTCGACGGCCGTGTTGACGGTCCAGCGGCCTTCGCCGGAGTCCGAGACCTCGCCGAGAAAGACCGTCGAGCGCCGGGTTGCGGGCGAGCGCGCTGCGCTCGTGAGATCGAGCAGCCACGAGCGCACGACGCTGCCGTGGCGCCACAGCTCGGCGATCGCCGCGAGGTCGAAGTCGTACGCGAGGTGCGCGCCTTGCACGGTGCGCGGCGCGGTCTCCGCATCGACGCGCGCGGCGCGCGTGCCCGGCGTTCGCTTCACGCAGCAGGTTGAACCCTTCGGCGTAGGCCGCCATGAGGCCGTACTCGATGCCGTTGTGCACCATCTTGACGAAGTGGCCGGCGCCGCTCGGGCCGCAATGCAAGTAGCCGTGCGCGGCGGTGCCGGCGCTCGGCGGTGCGTCGGCGGTCGCCCGGCGCGAGCGACGCGAACAACGGAGTGAGCCGCGCCGCGGCGGCCGCGTCGCCGCCGATCATGAGGCAGTAGCCCTGCTCGAGGCCGAAGATGCCGCCGCTGACGCCGACGTCGAGATAGTGCACGCCGCGCGTCGCCGAGCGCGGCGGCGCGGCGCACGTCGTCGACGAAGTGCGAGTTGCCGCCGTCGATCACGGTGTCGCCGGCGCGAGTAGCGGCGTCGAGCGCGTCGATGACGCCGTCGACGGCTGCGGCGGGAATCATGATCCAGATCGCGCGCGGCGGCTGCAGTAGGCGCGACGAGCTCCGCGAGCGACTGCCGCGGCGACCAATCCCTCGCCGCGCAAGCGCTCCGGCGTCGGCGGGATCGCGCGCGTAACCGACGCACGTGTGTCCGGCCGCGAGCCACCGGCGCGCCATGTTCGCGCCCATCCTGCCGAGCCCGATGAGGCCGAGTTGCACGGGACCGCTCCAGTTGGAAGTGGTCGAGTCACTATGCCACAACGGAGTCGCGGTGCCCGATCTGTGATAGATAGGGGTGCGAGAATCGAAGGGGGACGCATGAGCTCAATCTCGCGCGTGACGGTGGCGGCGCTCGCCGTGACGACGCTGGTCTCGGCGCTGCTCGCTCAGTCGGGGACGAGCGCCGTGCGGCACGACTTCTCGGCCCAGCGATTGGTCGCGCCGCCGACGGACGGCTGGCCGACGAACGGCGGCAATCTCTACAACCAGCGCTATTCGCCGCTGAGCCAGATCGACGCGAGCAACGTCGCGCAGCTCAAAGGCGTCTGGCGCACGCGCTTGCGCGGCTCCGGCGTCGCGCCGCAGTACTCGGGCGAGGCGCAGCCCGTCGTGCACGACGGCGTCGCCTACGTCAGCACTGGCGCGAACGACGTCTTCGCGTTGTCGATCGACACCGGCGAGATCCTCTGGCAGTACACGGCGAATCTTCCGGCGGATCTGCCGTCGGTCTGCTGCGGCTGGAACAATCGCGGCGTGGCGCTCGAGCGAGGACAAGGTCTTCATGGGGCGCCTCGACGGCAAGCTCGTGGCGCTCGATCGCAAGACCGGCGCGCCCGTATGGACGATCCAGGCCGAGCGATCCCGAGGAGAACTTCTCGATCACGCCGGCGCCCGTCTACTACGACGGCCTCGTCATCACGGGCTTCGCGGGCGCGGATCGCGGCACGCGCGGCCGCGTCAAAGCCTACGACGCCGGCGACGGCCGGCTCGTCTGGACGTTCTTCACGATTCCGGGGCCCGGCGAGCCCGGCCACGAGACGTGGCCGCAGGACAACGACGCGTGGAAGTACGGCGGCGCGTCCGTGTGGCAGACGCCGGCCATCGATCCCGGAGCTCGGGCTCGTCTACTTCTCGACGGGCAACGCGGGTCCGGACTACAACGGCACCGTGCGCGCCGGCGACAACCTGTACTCGGTGTCGATCGTCGCGATCGAGCTCGAGACCGGCAAATACCGCTGGCACTTCCAGCAGGTGCATCACGACATCTGGGACTACGACTCGAGCAATCCCGTCGTGCTCATGGACTTGAACGTCGCGGGCGCGCGCGCAAAGCGATCGTCGAGGTCGGCAAGACGGGCTGGGCGTACATCCTCGACCGCGAGACGGGTGAGCCGATCGTCGGCATCGACGAGCGGCCCGTCGCGCAGGAGCCGCGGCAAGCGACGGCCGCGACGCAGCCGTTCCCGCGCGGCGACGCCGTCGTGCCGCAGCTCATCGACATCGCGCCCGAGGGGATTCGCGCTCGTCAACGACGGCCGCATCTTCACGCCGTTCGTCGGCGAGGATCCGACGATCGTGAAGCCCGGCATCTGGGGCGGCGCCAACTGGCCGCCGAGCGCGTACGACCCCGTCGCGCAGCATCTCTTCGTCTGCGCGTCGTCGGTCCGTGAGCGGATACACGGGCGGCGGCGACCCGAATTTCGCGGCGCCCGTGCAAGGCGGCCGCTTACGCAGGGGCCAGACGCATGACGCCGCGAATGCCGCGCACGGGAATCATCGCGGCGATGGACATGACGACGAACAAAATCGTCTGGCGCTATCGCTGGCCCGAGCAGTGCTACAGCGGCACGCTCGCGACGGGCGGCGATCTCTTGTTCGTCGGCCGCAACGACGGCCGGCTCACGGCGCTCGATTCGCGCACCGGCAAGCAGCTGCTGGGAATTCCAGACGGGAGCGGGCATGCACGCGCCGGTGAGCACCTTCGTGCACCGCGGCAAGCAGTACGTGCTCGCGTACTCGGCCGGCAACGCGCTGATCGGCTCGCGCGCGCGGCGACAGCGTCTGGCTGTTCGGTCTCGACGGCACGTTGCCGCCGTCGAGCCGGGTCCCGGCTCGACGGCCGCGGCCACCCGGCCGTGCCCGCCCGCGGCCGCCTCGGTTCCGCGGCTGCCGACGCGCGGCAGGCGCGTCTACGAGAGACCTGCGTCATTTGTCACGGCGAAGATGGCTCGGCGGTCACGGTGGCGGGCGTTGCTCGGACAGCGTCTCGATTTCGCAGCGCGCGAAGTCGTGACCGCCGCAACAACATGCCCGCGTTCGCGACGCGTGACGCCCGTGGAGATTCGCGACTGGCGGCATTCGTCGGATGCTGGCGCGCGGACTGACGAGCGTTGGCTCAATATAATGAGTCTACGGCCGACTGGTGAGCGGTCGCGACGCATCGTGGCGGATTCGAATTGCTTCGGAGTGGCTATCGCCGCCAATGAACGCTGCTCGTTAGAAGCGATGCAGGGAGTGCCTCGTCGCGCAGACCGTCGCTGGCCGGGTGCGGGCCTCGTCGGCGGCCGCTGGCACCGGTTGGCTGCGCGCGCAGGCGCCGAGCGGCGGCCCCTCGGCAACGGCTTCCACGTGCTATCGCTCGGCGCCACGAACGTGCTCGCCGTCACCGATCCGACGGGCGTCGCGCTCGTCGACGGGGCGCCGGCCGGCCGCGCGGCCGCACTTGAGCCGAATGCTCGCGACGCTGCCGCAGGCCGGCAAGGTCCACACGCTGTTCAACACGCACTGGCACCCCGAGCAGACCGGCTCGAACGAATCGCTTGGGGCGCGCCGGTGCGACGATCGTCGCGCAGGAGAACACGAAGCTCTGGCTGACGACCGACGTGACGTGGCCGTGGAGCGACGAAACCGTCGAGCCGCTGCCGAAGGTCGGCGCTACCGAACAAAACGTTCTATGAGGAAACCGAGCTCACGGTCGGCGGTCGAACCGTGCGCTGCGGGCATCTGCGCGATTGCCCGCACACCGACGGCGACATGTACGTGTTCTTTCCCGAGGACAACGTGCTCGCCGTCGGCGACGCCGTCACGGGCGCGGGCTGGCCGTCGATCGATTGGTGGACGGGCGGCTGGATCGGCGGCCTCGTCGGCGGTATCGACATGCTGTTCTACGTCGCGAACGAGGACACGCGCATCGTGCCGGCGCGCGGTCCCGTGCTGACGCACGCCGATCTGCGCAAGCAGTACGACATGTACGGCGTCATCTGGGAGCGGCTCGTGAAGACGCTCTACGGCGGCGGCGGGCCGAAGGAGGCCCTGGCCGCGAAGCCGACGCAAGAGTTCGATGCGCATCATGGGCCCATCCGACGCCTTCGTCGAGCGCGCGTTCCAGAGTCTTGTGGGCGTATCTTTCGCCCGATGCCTAATGCCCCATGCCTAGTGTGGACTGAACGATGAAACGGATTCGATCGACGAAAGCTCTTTCCAACGCGCTGCGCTGCGCGGGCGCGCTTGCCGCCGCGAGCGTGCTCGCGGGCTGCAACCCGTTCGGCGAGGCCTACCGTCGCGGACCGTGCGCCCGAGCAGTGGCCGCTCGTCGAGCGCTACTGCACCGACTGCCACAACGGCGCCGAGCTCGCGGGCGACCTCGACTTCGAGAAGATCGGGCCGGACAACGTCGCGCAGCACGCCGAGAAGCTCGAGATGGCCGTGCGCAAGCTGCGCAGCCACGCGATGCCGCCGCCGAAAGAGCCGCGGCCCGACGAAGAGCGGCTCGCGTCGTTCGTCTCGTGGCTCGAGGACGCGCTCGACGAGGCGGCTGCCGTCGACGCAGGGCTACCAAGCCATCGTCCCGCATCGCTTGAACCGCAAGGAATACGCGAACGCCGTTCGCGACCTGCTCGCGCTCGAGGTCGATGGCGCGGAGTTCCTGCCGCAGGACGAAGAGGTCAAGCACTTCGACAACATCGCGAGCGGCTTGCAGGTGTCGCCGTCGTTCATCGAGCAGTACGTCGGTGCGGCGCGGCAGATCGCCGTGCGCGCCGTCGGTCGGCCCGATGCGCGCACCGGCGGCCAGATCGTATTTCGCGCCGCCCGGACGGCAGCAATCGCACGTCCGCGGCCTGCCGCTCGGCACGCGCGGCGGGTTCGTCGTCGACGCACCTGTTCCCGTCCGACGGCGAGTACGAGGTCAACATCGCCGACATGTTCAGCCACATCTGGGGCAACGACTCGGAGTTCGAGAACACGGTCGTCGTGACGCTTCGACGGCAGGCTCGTCTACGAGACGGTGGTCGGCGGCGAGGAGGACACGCGCGCCTACGACCAGGTGCAGAACGGCGTCGATGGAGAAGGTCAACGCGCGCCTGAAGGACATTCGTTTCGCCGCGACGGCCGGTCCGCACGAGGTCGGCGTCACGTTCCGCCGCCGCACGTTCGCGGAGTCCGACGATCAGCTCCAGGCGTTCGTGCCGGGCGGCGGCCAAGACCGCGTGTTCCGCGTGCAGTCGTTCGAGGTCAGCGGCCCGTACAACCCGACGGGGCTCAGCGCGACGCCGAGCCGCGACAAGATCTTCGTTTGCCACCCGTCGCGCGGCGACGACCAGCGGGCAGGGATGTCCGCGGTAGAGCAACGCAGGGAGCAGTTGCCGAGCAGCTGTGCGCCGAGCGCATCCTGAGCGAGCTCGCGACGCGCGCGTACCGCCGGCCGCTCGCCGAGGAGGAGCTCGCGGACCTCCTCGCGTACTACCGCGACGGCGTGGCAGTGAACGGCTTCGAGGAAGGCATCCGCAGCGGCCTCACGGGCATTCTCGCGAGCCCGTATTTCCTCTATCGCATCGAGATGCCGCCCGAGGGCGTCGCGCCGGGCGAGACCTACGCCGTCGACGACGTCACGCTCGCGTCGAAGCTGTCGTTCTTCCTCTGGAACACGATCCCCGACGACGAGCTGCGCGAGCTTGCCGTGCGCGGCGCAACTCGGCGACGAGAAGGTGCTGCGCGCAACAGGTCGAGCGCATGCTGAAAGACCCGCGCGCGGAAACGCTCGCGAGCAACTTCGTGTTTCACTGGCTCGACCTGAAGCGCCTCGAGGAGGTCGAGCCCGATACGTCGATCTTCCCGTATGCCTCGGGCCGCGGCGATCCGCGCGCGGACTACCTGACCGAGCTCGAGCTGTTCGCGAAGAGCCTCTTCGACGAGGACCGCAGCGTCGTCGACTTCATGACGGCGAAGCACACGTACCTGAACGAGCGCGTCGCGCTGCTCTACGGCATCAACAGCGTCAAGGGCGACCGCTTCCAGCGCGTCGAGCTCGAAGACTCGACGCGCTGGGGCTTGCTCGGCAAGGGCGCGATCCTGATGGCGGCCGCTTATCCGAACCGCACGTCGCCCGTGCTGCGCGGCGCGTTCATTCTCGAGTACATCGTCGGTGCGCCGCCCGCGACGCCGCCGCCGGGCGTCGACGCGTTCCCGGAGGCCGAGATCGGCACGGCGAAGGCGCGCACGGTGCGCGAGATCATCGCGAAGCACCGCGAGAACCCGACCTGCTTCGCGTGTCACGGCGTCATGGATCCGCTCGGCTTCGCGCTCGAGAACTTCGACGCCGTCGGCGTGTGGCGCGACGTCGACCGCTACGCCGGCACGCCGATCGACTCGGCGGCCGAGCTGCCGGACGGCACGCCCGTCAACGGCCCCGACGACCTGCGCGAGGCGCTGACTGCGCAATCCCGAGCAGTTCGTGCAGACGTTCACCGAGCGGTTCCTGATGTACGCGCTCGGCCGGACCGTCGACTACCGGGACATGCCCGCCGTGCGCAAGATCGTGCGCGAGGCGGCGAAAGAGGATTATCGTTTCTCGGAGTTGGTTTGGCAGGTCGTGGCGAGCGAGCCGTTCCGCATGCGCGTAGCAGCGGAACCGTCGGCGCGCCCGACACCCGTGGTCGCGCAAGCCGCGGCAGAGTAGGAGAGCAAGGCATGTTCATCACGAAGAAGCATCTTTCGCGTCGGACGGTGCTCAAGGGAGCGGGGGCGGCCATCGCGCTGCCGCTGCTCGACGCCATGAGCCCGGCCGGCGTCGCCTGGGGCCAGACGGCCGCGGGCAAGACCCCGCATCGGCTGGCCTTCGTCGGCTTCCCGCACGGCGCCGTGATGCGGCACTTCAAGCCCGCGCGAGACCGGCCGCGACTACACGATGACGCGGATCCTCGAGCCGCTCGCGCCGTATCGCGAGCACATGACGATCGTCACGGGCCTGCGCAACAAGCCGGCCGAGAGCCCCGAGCCGCACGAGTTCATCGAGCGCACGTGGTTGTCGTGCGTGGCGCCGAAGCAGGCCGGCGTCATCGGCCCCGATGCCGGCGTCACGGCGGATCAGCTCGCGGCGCGGCACATCGGCCAGGAGACGCGCATGCCGTCGCTCGAGCTCACGACGTCGCAGCGCGGCGCGCAGCTCGCGTGGCGCACGCCGACGCAGTCGTTGCCGCAGGAAGTCAACCCGCGCAACGTGTTCTATCGGCTGTTCGGCCAGGGCGACGACGAGGCCGAGCGTGCGGCGATCGTCAAGGAGACCGGCAGCATCCTCGACCGCGTCATGGCGCAGGCGCGCGGGCTTGCAGAACGAAGCTCGGCGGCCAGGACCGCGCGGCCGTCGACGTGTACCTCGACTCGGTGCGCGAGATCGAGCGCCGCGTGCAGATGGCGGCGGAGGCGGACACGAGCGCGCTCGACATCCCCGAAGCGCCGATCGGCGTGCCGAACGATCTCGACACGCACTTCGCGCTGATGTTCGACTTGATGGCGCTCGCGTTCCAGGCCGACCTCACGCGCGTCATCACGTTCTCGATGGACCGCGAAGCGAGCATGCGCACGTACAACAACCTGAGCATCTCGGAAGCGTTCCATCCGCTCTCGCACCACGCGAACGATCCCGGCGAAGCAGGATCGCCTCGCCGTGATCCAGAACTATCACACGAAGGTGTTCGCGCGCTTCATCGACCGCATGGCCAAGACGCCGGAAGGCGACGGCTCGCTGCTCGACCACTCGATGGTCCTGTTCGGCAGCAACATGAGCGACAGCAATCGCCACAACAACGATCCGTTGCCGTCGGCGATCCTGGGTCACGCGCACGGCCGCATCAAAGGCGGCCAGCACCTGCACTACCCGCAGGACTCGAAGCACTCGAACCTGCTGCTGACGCTGCTCGAGCGCACGCGAGATCCCGGTCGAGTCGATCGGCGACAGCGACGGCACGTTGTCGGAGGTCTGAGCACGATGGCAGCTCGGCTTGCCGCTCTCGCGTTGGCCCTGCTCGGCACGGCCGCGGCGGCGGCCGAGCAGTCGTTGCTCGATGCCGCCGAGGCCGGCGACCACGACGCGGCGCTCGCGGCGCTTGCAGGCCGGCGGCGACGTCGACTGCGCGCGCGCCCGACGGCACGACGGCGCTGATCTGGGCGGCCTACAACGGCGACGCAGAGCTCGTCGAGCGGCTTGCTCGCGGCCGGCGCCGACGTCGAACGCGCAAGAACGAGTTCGGCGCCTCGGCGCTTGCCGGAGGCCGCGATCGGCGGCTACACGGACGTCATCGCGGCGCTGCTCGAAGGCGGCGCCGACGCCGAACCTGCCGAACCCCGAGGGCGAGACGCCGCTGATGGCCGTCGCGCGCACGGGCAACGTCGAAGCGGCCACGCTGCTGCTCGACGCCGGCGCCGACGTCAACGCGATCGAGCTCTGGGGCCAGCAGTCCGCGCTGATGTGGGCCGCGGCGCAGAAGCAGCCGGCGATGATCAAGCTCCTGATCGCGCGCGGCGCCGACGTCGACGCGCGCGGCGCGGTGCGCAACTGGGAGCGCAAGGTCATCCGGAGCCGCGCCCGAAGGACATGAACCAGGGCGGCTTCACGCCGCTGCTCGTACGCGGCGCGCGAAGGCTGCATCGAATGCGCGAAGGAGCTCGTCGCCGGCGGCGCCGATCTCGATCTTGCCGGATCCGCACCGCGTGACGCCGCTCGTCATGGCGCTGCTGAATCTGCACTTCGATTTCGCGGCGTACCTGATCGAAGCCGGCGCCGACGTCGACAAGTGGGACCTCTACGGCCGCTCGCCGCTGTACATGGCGGCCGACACGAGCACGCTGCCCGTGCATGGGCAACGGCTCGATGGTCGTGCTGCCGAGCATGGACAAGCTGAAGGCGCTCGACGTCGCGCGCCTGCTGCTCGACAAAGGCGCCAACGTCAACGCGCAGCTGAAGCGCCGCCCGCCGTATCGCAACGTGCCGCAGGATCGCGGCGGCGATTCGATCCTGTCGCATGGGCGCCACGCCGCTGCTGCGCGCCGCGCGCGCCGGCGACACGCCGATGGTCGCAGCTGCTGCTCGAGCACGGCGCGCTCGTCGATCTGCCGAGCAACCAGGGCGTCACGCCGCTGATGGCGGCCGCGGGCGTCGAGTACGGCCTGCGCGTCACGCGCGGCCGCAACCGCACCGACGAAGGCGTGCTGTCGACGATGCGCGCGCTGCTCGACGCGGGCGCCGACATCAACGCGCGCATGCTCACGGAGCCGCAGGGCGAATCGGCGGCGCACCTGCTCGTCATCGAGCAGCGCTTGAGCGACTATCAGCTACGACTATCGCGGCCGGCAGGTGCCGAGCGCGCGCGCGATGCCGCATCGCACGGCGCTGCACGGCGCCGCGATGAAGGGCTTCACGCCGATCGTGAAGTTCCTCGCCGAGAACGGCGCGGACCTCTACGCGAAGGACGCGAACGGCCGCACGGCGCTCGATCTCGCGATGGCAACTACAACGAGCCGTTCCTGCGCCAGGCCGCCGAGCCGCACGCGGAGACCGCCGCGGTGCTCAAGGAGCTCATGGCCGCCCAGCCGCCGGCGGAGCAGGGTTCGGCCACGGCCGCCGCCCGCTAGGTCGAGCTACGGCAGGCGAAAAGGGGACGGATTTATTTTCTGCTCGAGCGACCGCGTGAGGTATCCACGTGACTCGCGCAGAAAATAGATCTGTCCCCTTTTTCGCGCTCTCGCGCAGAAAATAAATCCGTCCCCTTTTCGTCAGTTGCCGCCGACGACGACTCGGCCGCCCTTGATGACGACGTCGACGTCGAGCAACGCGCCTTCGTCGGCGAGCGGGTCGCCGCCCAAGATCACGATGTCGGCGAGCTTGCCGACCTCGAGCGTGCCCAAGTCCTTGCCGCGGCCGACGGCGATCGCGGCGTTCCGCGTCATGATCGGGATCAGGTCCTCGTGCGAGAACACGAGGTGCAGCGGCCGTAGCTCGTGCTCGAGCGAGTCGCGCGGCGCCCAGGTCGTGTCCGTGCCGTAGGCGTACGTGATGCCGGCCTGGAACAGCAGCCGCGCGTTGACGGGCCCCTGACCCGCGCTCGACATCGTGTCGAACGGGAACTGCTGGCGGTCGCGGAACAGCGGCATGTTGGCGTCGTTGAAGTAGGGCACGAACACGCCGAGCGTCGAGACCATCGGCAGGTTGGCGTCGGCGATCTTCTTCGTGGTCGCCTCGTCGAGCTGACCGATGTGCGGCGTGTGCACGAGGATGTCCGTGCCGGCCTCGACGGCCGCGACCGTGTCGATGACGGACACGGCGTGCGTGATGCTCAACAAGCCCAACCGCTGCCGCTTCGTCGGCGATGAGTTTCAGCGTCGCTTGCTCGGGGCCGTCGCGCGTCACGATGATCAACGTCTTGATCGCGTCGTGGCCGCGTGCCGCGGCCGCGCGCACGGCGGCCAGCGTGTCTGCGGCCGGAATGCCGGGTGCCGTCGCGCCCGGGACGATTCGGCGCGCGCGCCGGATCCGTGCGTGCGGGGTCGACGCCGCCGCCGCCGAGCGCGGCGCGCGACAGCGGCACGAACGCTGCCGAGACGATGCGCGGGCCCAGCGGTCTCGCCGCTCTCCGTGCGGCGGCGCAGCTCGAGGATCTGCTCCGGAGCGTCGATCGCCGAGAGGACCGTCGTGAACCCGGCTGCGAGGAACTCGCGCATGTTGGCCGCCGACTGCTCGGCGAGCCAGCGCGCGGGATCGCCCTGAATGATGTGGCGATGCGCGTCGATGAAGCCCGGCATGACGGTGCGCCCGCCGGCGTCGATACGCACGGCGTTGGCCGGGGCGCCGGAGGCGTTCGCACCGACGGCCGCGATGCGGCCGTCGCGCACGACGACGGTGCCGCGCTCGAGGGCATTGCCGGTGCCGTCGAGGATGCGCGCGTTGCTGATCACGAGATCCTGCGCCGCGGCGGGCAGGGCGAGGCAGCAGCCCGCGACGAGGGCGAGCCCGCGCGATAAGTCGTTCTTCTTCATCTTGTCCCCCAAGAATACGAGCGCTCAGTATAAGATCGCGGTCTCGAAGCGGGGAGGTCGCAATGGTCGATAGCAACATGGCGTTCGTGGGCCGCAGGCGCGGTCCTCGCGGCGTTGTCGAGCGCCGCAACGGCCGAGCTGACGAATCAAGCGGCGCCCGTCATCGTCGGCCACTATCACTTGAACGTCACGAGCGTCGCGGAGCATCGGCGGTTCTGGGTCGACACGCTCGGCGGCAAGGCCGTCAAGATCGGCAGCGTCGACGCCATCGAGTTTCCCGACGTGTATCTGTTCCTGCACGAGGCGCAAGCCGACGGGCCCGACGCGCGGCACGACGTTCGACCACATCGGCTTCGCCGTGCCCGACGTGCCGGCGCTGACGACGAAGGTCGTCGCGAACGGCTACGCGCTCACGGTCGGCCGCGAGCCGGCGCCCGGCGAGACGGCGAGCCCGCCGACGGCCGGCAACTACGGGCGCTTCTCGTACCTCGTCGGCCCCGACGGCGTCAAAGTCGAGCTCGTGACGAACGCTGCCGAGCCGACGCGCCGCCGATCACGCATCACCACGTGCACTTCGTGAACCGGCAGTTCGTCGAGATGCAGCAGTGGTACATGAAGGCGTTCAACGCGACGCTGCGCGAAGGCCAAACCGACTTCTTCATCGGCGCCGACTTGCCGGGCGTCGGCTACATGCTGAATTTCTTCAGCTGGCTGCCGGACGAGACGCTCGTCGGCACGCGCGGGCCGCGCCGTCGATCACGTCGGCTTCGAGGTGCGGGACCTGCGCGCGTTCTGCGCCGAGCTCGAAGCGCAAGGGCATCGAGCTCGCGACGCCGTATCCGGCGCGACGAGGCGCTCGGGCTCGCCGTGGCGACGATCGTCGACCCGTGGGGCACCGTCGTCGAGCTCACGGAAGGGCTGCGGCCGGCCCCGTGAGACCGCGGCCGCGGCGCGGACGCAACGGCGTCGCGAGGCTCGGCACGTGGTAACGGCCAAGACCGCTCTCCTGCGCGCTCAGCGGCGCTGGGCCGACGCGCACGACGTGCGCTACGACGCGCACGGATGCGTGCGTGATGCTCGACGACAATCTACGCGCACCGCTCGACGACGCCGCGCTCGCGGAATTTCAGCGCGGCTCGGAGCTCACGCCGGGCGCGAGCGCGGCCCGCACGCATGTACTCGCTCTGCTCGTCGGCGGCGCTCGTCGTGAACGTGTTCGAGTATTGGCGCGGCCGCGACCAGACGCCGCTCGTTGCAGGCGCTCGGCATCGCCGGGCCCGGCGGGACACGGCTCGCGTTCGAGGAGCCGTTGCCGACAGGCTTGGCCGGCGATCCGCCGACCGTCGACGTGGCGCTGTACCGGCCCGACGGCCGCTGCGTCGCCGTCGAGAGCAAGTTCGCCGAATGGCTTGACGCCGCAGCCGCGCGGCAAGCGGGTGTTCAAGGACAAGTACTTCGCGCAAGGCGCGCGCAGTCTGGGCGGCCGCCGGCTTGCCGCGTTGCCAAGCGCTCGCCGAGGAGCTGCAGGACGGCCGCGAGCGGGTCAAGTTCCTCAACGCGGCGCAGCTCTTGAAGCACGCGCTCGGCTTGGCGAAGAACGGGCGGCGAACGAGCACGCTCGTGTACCTCTACTACGACTGGCCGGGCAGGGAAGCGGCGACGCATCGCGCCGAGCTCGACCGCGTCGCGGCGCGGCTCGCGCCCGAGCGTCGAGCTGCGCGTCGCGACGTATCAAGCGCTGTTCGGCGCGCTGCGCGACACGCCGGGGCTCGAGCGCGGCTACGTCGGACTATCTCGCGCAGCGCTACTTCGCCTGAGTCCCGCGGCGTGCGTTCGCCGGGGTGCATGCGCTTAGCATGGCCGCCACTCTCCGTCGACAGCACCACGTCGGGTCGCGCCCTTGCATTCCTCTCTACGTCACTGCGCCGGCCGGCACCGCGGACCTGGCGGCCGAGGAGCTCGCGGCCTGCGGCGTCGCCGACGTCAAGGTCGAGCGCGGCGGCGTCGCGTGCGCCGGCACGCTCGAGCAAGCCTACCGCGCGTGCCTCTGGTCGCGCGTCGCGAATCGCGTGCTGCTGGCGCTCGCGCGAGTTTCCCGCGCCGACGCCCGAAGCGCTCTACGACGGCGTGCGCACCGTCGACTGGAGCGAGCACCTCGGCGTCGACGGCACGCTGGCCGTCGACTGCACGAGCACGCGGTCTGCGATCACGCACACGCAGTTCGCGTCGCTCAAGATCAAGGACGCCGATCGTCGACCAGTTTCGCGAGCGGACGGGATGCGCGGCCGTCGGTCGACGTCGCGTCGCCCCGACGTGCGCGTGAACCTGCACCTCGACCGCGACGTCGCGACGCTCGCCATCGACCTCGCCGGCGACAGCCTGCACCGGCGCGGCTACCGCGGTGCGCAGGGCGCGGCGCCGCTCAAGGAGAATCTCGCGGCGGCGATGCTGCTGCGCGCGGGCTGGGCGAAGCTCGCGAGCAGTGACGACGGCGAGATCGGCTTCGTCGATCCGATGTGCGGCTCGGGCAGCCTCGCGATCGAGGCGGCGCTGATCGCAGGCGACGTCGCGCCCGGGCCTGCTGCGCAACGACTTCGGCTTCCTGCGCTGGCGCGGCCACGACGAGGCGGCTCTGGCAGCGCTTGCTGGCCGAGGCCGCGGAGCGGCGCGCCGCGGCGCGCATCGACCGCGTCGTGCTTCCGCGCCTACGACCGCGATCCGGCGGCCGTGCGCGCGACGCTCGACAACGCGGCACGCGCGCGGGCTTCGCGAAGCACGTCGCACGCCGAGCGGCGCGAGCTTGCGGACCTGCCGGCGGCGCCGGCGCCGCGCGGCCTCTTGGCGGTGAACCCGCCGTACGGCGAGCGGCTCGGCGAGGCCGAGGCGCTGAAGGGCGTCTACGCGCTGCTCGGCGAGAAGCTCAAGGCCGGGTACGTCGGCTGGCAGGCCGCCGTGCTGACGGGCAACCCGCCGCTCGGCCGCGAGCTCCGCATCAAGGCGAAGCGCACGCACACGATGTTCAACGGCCCGATCGAATGTCGCCTGCTGCGCTTCGACATCGAGCCGAAGCACTTCGAGGAGAAGCGCGTGCGCGGGGCGCTGCCGCCTGCGACGCGGCCGCGCGCGCGCGGCCTGGCGCGGCGATGTTCGCGCAATCGCCTGCGCAAGAACGTCGCGTCGCTCGGCGGGTGGGCGCGCAAGGAAGGCATCGCGTGCTATCGCGTCTACGACGCCGACATGCCGGAGTACGCGTTCTCGATCGACCTCTACGCCGCGTCCGTCGAGCCGTCGGCGCCGCGCTTCGCCTACGTGCAGGAGTACGCGCCGCCGGCGACGATCGACGCGGACAAGGCGCGCGCGCGCCGCGAGGAGGCGTTCAGCGTGATTCCCGAGGTGCTCGACGTGCCCCGCGAGCGCGTGCACGTGCGCACGCGGCGCAAGCAGAAGCGCGGCGCGCAGTACGAGAAGCTCGCCGAGCGCGGCGAGTTCGACGGTCGTCGGCGAGGGCGGTCTCGAGCTGCTCGTCAACTTCACGGACTACCTCGACACGGGCTTGTTCCTCGACCATCGGCCGACGCGGGCGCGCATTCGCGAGCTCGCCGCGGGCAAGACGTTCCTGAACCTGTTCGCGTACACGGCGACGGCGTCGGTGTTCGCCGCCGCGGGCGGCGCGCGCGCGACGACGAGCGTCGATCTCTCGCACACCTATCTCGACTGGGCGCGCCGCAACCTCGAGCGCAACGGCTTCGGCGACGACCGGCGCCATCGCCTGCTGCAAGCCGACGTGCTCGCGTGGCTCGAGCAGCCGCGCGCGCGAGCGCTACGACTTGATCTTCCTCGACCCGCCGACGGTATCGCGCTCGAAGCGGATGGCGAAGGAGCTCGACGTGCAGCGCGATCACGTCGAGCTGATTCGCTCGACGCTGCTGCGAGCTTGCGCCCGGCGGCCTGCTGATCTTCTCGACGAACTTTCGCAAGTTCCGGCTCGACGAGGCCGGGCTCGCCGATCTCGACGGTCGCCGACGTGACGCCGGCGACGATCCCGAAGGACTTCGCGCGTAACCCGCGCATCCACCGCTGCTTCGAGATTCGCGTGCCGGCCGGCGCGCCGAAGGCGCCGCGGCGCGTCGCTCGACCCTCGGCTAGTCGCGGTCCGGCAGGAACCGCGCGCAGATCAGCAGCGCGATCTCGTACAGCGCGTACATCGGCAACGCGAGCAGCGTCTGCGAGAACACGTCGGGCGGCGTCAGCAGCATGCCGATCACGAACGCGGCCGAGGAACACGTACGGCCGCGCCTCGCTTCAGCGTCTTGCGCGACACGAGCCCCGTCCAGACGATGACGATGATCACGATCGGGACCTGGAACGCGAGGCCGAACGCGAACACCATGCCGAGCGTGAAGGTCAAGAACGCGTTGATGTCCGTCATGACCTTGACGCCGTCCGGCGCCGTCGTCGCGAAGAACTGGAAGACCATCGGCAGCACGAAGAAGAACGCGAACGCGACACCGACGTAGAACAGGCCCGCGCTCGCGGCGATGAACGGCAGTGCGACGCGCCGTTTCGAAGCGGGCAACCACGCGTCGATGAGCTTCCAGAGGTGATAGAGCAGCAGCGGCATCGACGCGAACAGCGAGACCCAGAACGTGGCCTTGAGCGGCGTCAGGAACGGCGACGCGACCTCCTTGCTGATGAGGCTCGAGCCCTCGGGCATCGCGTCCATGATCGGCTGCGCGACGATCTGGAACACCTCGTCGGCGAACGGCAGCAAGCAGATGAAGAGCCCGAGCAGGCAGAGCAACATCTTGAACAGCGCGCGAGCGCAGCTCGAGCGCGCCGGCAAGCAGCGTCTTGGCGGCGCCGGCGGTCTCGGGGTCGAGGGAAAGGCTGGACACGCGAGCCATTCTAAACGACGCGCCGGCCGCGGGCGCGCGGCCTGGCCGGGCGGCGCCATGGGCGCGTGTAGTAACATGCCCGTTGGCTATTTCGCCGTTGCTCTGCGCTATTGTCGGAGGCTCGTTCGCATGAAGAAGAACGTATCGCTCGGTCTCGCCGCCATCGTGCTCGGTTGTGGGTTCTCCGCAAACGCGCAGTTCGGCACCGAGCCGCGTCCGAGCTCGAGCTCATCAAGCTGCAAGACGACCTGTACGTCATCCACGGCGCCTACGTGCCCGGCAACGTCACGGCGTTGATCACGAACGAGGGCGTCATCCTCGTCGACGACGACTTCGAGGTCGATCACGACAACCTCATGGCCAAGCTGCGCGAGGTCACGAACCAGCCCGTCAAGTACGTCATCAACACGCATTACCACGGCGATCACAGCGGCGGTAACGCAAAGCTCCAGGCCGCCGGCACGCTGGCCGTCGCCTCGGTCGCGGCACGCAGCCGCATGGTCGCTGCCAATCAGCCGGGGCTCGTCAACATCACGATCGAGCCGCGCGGCGCGGTGCATCTGGGCGGCAAAGTCGCGGAGATCTACTGGTTCGGCCGCGGCCACACGGACGGCGACGTCGTCGTGCTGTTCCCGCAGCATCGCACGCTCGCCGCAGGCGATTTGTTCACGAAAGGCGAGGGGCTCCCGCAGCTCGTCGACCACGCGGGCGGCGGCAGCGCGAAAGAGTGGACGGCGACGCTCGACAAGGTGCTCGCGCTCGACTTCGAGACCGTCGTGCCGGGCCACGGCACTGTCACGAACAAGCAGGCGTTGCGCGAGGCCCGCGGCACGTCGCAGCGCATGACGGAGGTTCTCACGCAAATGGTTCGCCAGAACCGCTCCACCGCCGACATCGAGGCCGTCCTGCGCACCGAGTTCGGCTTCCAGGACTTCCACATCCAGCAGTCGCTGCAGGGGCTCATCAACGAGATGCGCTGAAGGCGTCTCGCTACGCGCGGTTGGGCGATGGCGCGATGAGCTCGTCGAGCAAGTAGAGAGTCTTCTGCGGAAAACGCTCGGGCGGATAGTAGCGCGCGAGAATCGCCTGCGCCGCCGCCGCGCTCGTGACGTTCAAGTAGCGCAGCAGATACCGAATGTCGTCCAAGTCGTGAAACTCCTCGCCGATGCGTGCCGACAAGCATTTCATGGCGAGCAAGTATTCGGGATCGGCGGCGTAGACCGTGAGGTGCTCGAGCTCGAGGTAGACGTTGAACTTGCCGTGCTCGCTGAGAAAGCCTTTGACGGCGTCGTTGAGCCAGCTTTCGGGTAGCCCGTGTCTCTCGGCCACTCTGGCCGCCGCGGCGCGCAGCTGCTTGGTGGGCCGAAAAAAGCCGTCGACGTCGCGGGTGGCGGGCCGCGCCTCGTGGACCAGGCACATGACGGCGCCGCCCACGAGATAGAGCTCGCCGCGGATCTTGGCGAGCGCGAGCTCCGCGTCGAGCTCGCGCAGCAGCGCTTCGATGTCCCGCTTCGTGAGGGGCCCGCGTTTCATACGCGGTCGCCGACCGTCGCGTCGATGAAGATTTTGCGGCGGCGAAACGCCGGCGGTGACGCCGTGAGCAAGTGCAAGCGCAGGCTCTCGATGGGCGTGCCGAACACGGGCTCGTCGAGGGGCGGCACTTTTTGTGCCCAGGACGGCGGATTGACCGATTTGCGATGCGCGGCGGTCTCGACCATCGCGGCGACGTAGCACGCGAAATAGGGGTCCAGCCCCTCCGGTAACGGGTCGCAGACCGCGTCGGCAAACTCGTTGGCCGCCAGGCGCTCGAGGAAGTCGTTGAGCTCGGCGAGCGCGTAGCGGCGTTGGGTGTCGCTTCGCAGTGCTTCCGTGAGCTCGCGAAAGCGGTTTTTGGCTGGCACGGGCCTTAACCTGACGGTGAGCCAACTCTCTGTCAATACGGCGTATTGAGAGAGGCCGCGCAAGGAGGCCGGCGAATTCTCAAGAAATGCCTCGCCGGGGCGCGGGGCGGCTTCTGAGCGAGCGTGGTTTCGCGGTATTGTTGCCCGAGGTCGCAGGCGCCGGCCGCTTTTGCCGTCGGTGAGGATCGAACGCCCCGTGAGACGTCCATCGTTGCTCGTAGCAGCCGTGCTGGCGCTCGTCGTCGCGAGCCTCGCTCACGGGCAGTTTCGCGGGCGGCGC
The DNA here is from genome assembly GCA_963714705.1 of uncultured Gammaproteobacteria bacterium. Lineage (GTDB taxonomy): Bacteria > Pseudomonadota > Gammaproteobacteria > Steroidobacterales > Rariloculaceae > FEN-1219. Next base: position 505,122 of record CAVQPJ010000004.1, on the reverse strand, counting down.
TCGGCTGGCTACGGGACCTTCGACGACAACGATCCGCCGCCGACGGAGTTCGTCAGCATGCGCTGGCACTTCGGCACCGAACGGCGCGATCGGTCACATGGGCTGGTCGCACAACTACCCGTACTCCGAGATCAACCTGAACGAGTTCATCGGCCGCACGACGAAGGTCGACGTCGAAGAGAACTCGTACCGCGGGATCGAGCTCTCGAGCCCCGAGATCTTCGAATATCCGTTCGCCTACATCTCGGAGCCCGGCGAGATGGAGCTGACGGAGGCCGAGGTCTCTGAACCTGCGCGAGTACGTCGACCGCGGCGGCTTCATCCTCATCGACGACTTCGACACCTGGCACATGGACAACCTGCGCGAGGAGATGATGCGGGTGTTTCCGGATCGCGTCTTCGAGCGGCTCACGGTCGACAACCCGATTTTCGATCTCGTGTATGTGGTCGAAGACCTAGAGAGCATGGCACCGTACACGGCCGGCCCCGCGCCGGTGTACTACGGCCTCGTGAACTCCGCCGGGCACATCGCAATCATGGCGCTGCACAACAACGATTTCGCGAACTTCTGGGAATGGTACGGCAGCCCGAACTATCCGCTGCAGCCTTCGACCGACGCGTTTCGCATGGGCACGAATTTCGTCGTCCACGCAATGACACACTGACTTTCGCCAACGGGGGAACGATGACACAGCACGCAACGACGACACGGCGCGAATTCGTAGCGCGCTCGCTTGCAGCCGCGGGCGCCGCCACGTTGGCCGGCAGCCCGGCGCTCGAGGCGCTGGCGCAGCACGGCATTCCGCAGCGGCCGATCCCGAGCACGGGGGAGATGCTGCCCGTCATCGGGCTCGGCTCGAGCAAGGTCGTCGAGCAGGTCGCGCAAAACGGCACCGAGCCGCTCGCGAACGTGCTGCGCGCGCTCGTCGCGCACGGCGGCAAGCTCGTCGACACGTGGCCGCGCAACGCCGCGAACGACGCGGGTCTGGGTCGTGTGCTCGCGCTGCCCGAATTCCGCGACACGCTGTTCGTGACGACGAAGATCGACCAGATCGGCAAGGACGTCGGTATCCGGCAGTTCCGCGACGCCCAGCGCAACTACCAGCGCGAGATCCTCGATCTCGTGCAGATCTTCAGCTTGACCGACCTCGACACGCACTGGCCGAGCTTGAAGGACTTCAAGGCCGAAGGCTCTGCGCGCTACATCGGCGTGACCGTGTCGCAGGATTCGCGGCACGCCGACCTCGAGCAGTTCATGCGCCGCGAGCAGCCCGATTTCGTGCAGATGAACTACTCGATCACGGAGCGCGCCGTCGAGGAGCGGCTGTTGCCGTTCGCGGCCGATCGCGGCATCGCCGTCATCATCAACCGGCCGTTCATGAACGGCGCGTACTTCGATCGGCTCGAGGGCAAAGCGCTGCCGGAATGGGTGCGCGAGTTCGGCTGCGAGACGTGGGCGCAGTTCTCGCTGAAGTACATCCTCGCGAATCCGTCGCTGACCTCCGTGCTGACGGAGACGGGCGACCCGAAGCACATGGAAGAGAACGTCTTGACGGCCGCCGGCGCGCTGCCGAACGAGGCGCAGCGCCAGCGCATGCGCGAATTCATCGCGACGGTTTGATCGCTGCGGTTCGATAAGGGGGGAGTATGCGAACGATCGTGGCAGGTGCGGCCGTCGTGGCGGCCGCTGGTGTTGGCATTCGCGATCGGCCGGCTGTCGGCGCAGGAGGGCCTGGCCTCGTGCCGCATGTGCCCCTCGACGTACATTCCGCGCAGCGAGATCGCGCAGTACGAAGCCATCGGTCGCGCGACGAACGTCATCGATCAGCAGATGCGCTCGCTCGACATCGGCAAGGCGCAGGTCGAGATCGCGCTCGTGCACCGCGGCAAGCTCGATGCGCCGGCGCCGCGCTCCGTCGCCACGCACGACCTCGTCAGCGAGGTCTACTACATCCTGAGCGGCTCGGGCACGAACCGCACGGGCCCGGACGTCGTCGATCCGCAGCGGCGCCCGCCCGACGACCGAGCCGTGCGGCTGCTGAACGGCCCCGGCGCGAACGCCACGGACCTGCGCGACGCGGCCGAGCACGAGCTCGCGGCCGGCGACGTGCTCGTGATCCCGGCGGGGACGGGCCACCAATTCACGAAGATCGACGACCACATCACGTACCTCATGATTCGTGTCGATCCCGACAAGGTCGTGCCGCTGATGGGTGAAGCCGACTCGCGCGCGTACCTCGAAGCGAATCGGCGCTGACGCCGCCCGGGCCGGAGCCGAGGAGCCTTAGAACGAGCTCTTGGTGCGGTCCTCGGGTTTCAGGTAGCGCTTGAAGTAGCCTGCCGAGTCCTCGAAGCCGAGCTCCTCGTAGAACGTCGTCGCGGCGCGCGTCGCGAGGCCGATCAAGCGGCAGCGGCCGTTCTCGGCCCACGACTCGAACTCGGCCATCAGCGCGCGGCCGATGCCCTGGCGGCGCGCGTCCTCGGCGACGAGGATCTCGTCGACCCACGCCACCTTGCCGCCCGCATAGAACGTCTCGTGCGTGTCGCCCGCCACGTAGCCGACGAGCTGCCCGCCGAGCTCGGCGACGGCGACGAAGCCGTCCGGGTCCTTGAGCTTGACCCGCAGCGCATTGGCGAACGTCTCGCGCGTCGGCGGCGTCGGCGTCGGAAAGAGGCGCACGAGCGCGAACAGGCCGAATTCGTCGGCGACGGTCGCGCGCCTGACTCTGAGCACGGCAGCCATGCCCAATCATAGACGGCCGGGCGACGCGGCGCGATTGCGCGGCGAGACGGTGCCGCGCATGCTGTCTGTAGCGTCTATGTTGGCAGGGGGGTGCCGCATGTCCACATCCAAGCTCGCTTCGTTGTTCCTCGGTGCATTGCTCGCACTGCGCCGGGTCTCGTTCTCCAGGCCGAAACCGCCACGCCGCAAAGCGTCGGCCTCTCGAGCGAGCGCTTGCAGCGCGTCCACGAGCTCGTCGAGCGCACGATCGCGGCCGGCGAAATCGCCGGCGCCGTCACGCTCGTCGCGCGCAACGGCCAAGTCGCCTATCTCGAGGCGCAAGGCGTCATGGATCTCGCGTCGAAGCGGCCGATGCAGCCGGACTCGATGTTCCGCCTCGCGTCGATGTCGAAGCCCGTCGCTGCCGTCGCGATCCTCATGCTGGCCGAGGAGGGCAAGGTGCGGTTGAGCGACCCGGTGTCGCGCTTCATCCCCGCCTACGCGAATATCGAGGTCGGCATCGCGAAGCCGGCCGCGCCCGGCCCCGGCGGTCCCCCGGCTGCTGCGGCCGGCGGTCCCGGCGGCGCCCCGCCCGAGTTCTACGAGGTGCCCGCCACGCGCCAGATCACGGTGCTCGATCTCCTGACGCACACGTCGGGCCTCATGAGCGGGCCGATGGGTAACTCCGCCGGGAACGCCGCGTTCAACAAGCGCCACGACCTGGGCTTGAAGTGGGTCGAGGAGCTCGGCGGGTCGCCGCTCGAGTTCCAGCCCGGCACGCGTTGGGCCTATAGCGCCGTGGCCGGCTTCGACGCGCTCGCCCACATCGTCGAGATCGCCTCGGGGCAGGAGTACTCCGAGTTCCTCGTGCAGCGGCTCTTCGGGCCGCTCGGCATGCGGGACGTGACGTTCTGGCCGAGCACTGCGCAGCGCTCGCGGCTTGCGACGGTCTATCAACGCCGCGACGGCGCGCTCGTGGCCAGCGACAACCCCGATTCGATGTCGGGTGAGAAGTACCACGGAGGCGGAGGCGGCCTCATGGCGACGGCCGAGACCTACGCGCAGTTCGCGATGATGCTCGCGAACGGCGGCGACCTGAACGGCGCGCGCATCTTGAGCCCGCGCACGGTCGAGCTCATGGGGTCAGCGTTCATTCCTTCGACGCTGCCGGGGCGGCCGGCCGGCGAAGGCTACGGCTTGGGCGTTCGCGTAGTCACGGATTCCGCCGCGCGCGGAACGTGGCTCTCCGAGGGCTCGTTCGGCTGGAGTGGCGCGTACGGCACACACTTCTGGGTCGACCCGAAGGAGAACCTCGTCGGCGTCGTGCTCGCGCAGACGTCGAGTCGAACGTTCTTGTCGGACTTCGAAAATGCCGTGATGCAGGCGCTCGTCGACTAAGACGAGCGCGTGTTCGCGCGCTCAGTCCGCGAGCCCGAGCTCCTCGGCAAGGTGCTCGGCCTCGTAGACCTTCGTCAGCGCCTCGCGAACGATCGCGGGGTGCACGGCGACGGCGCGGTTCTTCTCGGTGTCGAACCAGTACGCGCCCGAGATCGAGTGGATGTTGCCGTCGAACAAGAGGCCGACGATCCGCCCGTCGGCCGCGATCAGCGGGCTGCCGGAGTTGCCGCCGACGATGTCGCTGTTCGTCGAGAGATTGAACGGCGTCGAGAGATCCAGTGAGGTCTTGGCCTTCTGCCAGCTCGCGGGCACACGGAACGGGCGCTGCCCCGTCTCGCGCTCGAACATGCGGTCGAGCCGCGTGAACGGCTCGACGGGCGTGCCGTTCTCGATCCAACCCTGCACGCTGCCGAAGTTCAGCCGCAGCGTGAACGTCGCATCGGGGTAGACGCTCGTGCCGAGCGTTTCGAACCGAGCGCGCGCGATCTGCTCGTGCGCCGCCTCGACGACCGCTTCGACGTTGTCCTCGTGCCATTTGCGCAGCTCGCGCCCTTCGGCGTCGAGCGAGCGCGCGAGCGCGATGAACGGGTCGGTCGACGCGTCGACGGCGGCTTGGCCGCCGTTCCAGAGCGCCATGCGGACCGCGGGATCGGCGAGGCGCGAGCCGTCGACGAGGCGCGCCGCGAGCTCGTCGGGAGTCTCCGCCGTCAGCAAGCGCCGCACGATGGGCGCATCGGGGCCGAGCCACTCGCGCATGCGCTCTAGAGAGAACGACAGCGTCAGGCGCTCGAGCTCGGGATAGATCGGTACCGGGGCGCCGAGCTGCTGCTCCAAGCGCGGTAAGAAGCCGTCCGTGTACTCGCGTAGCCGCGCGCTGTTCGGCTTCGGGCGCTCGGCTGCCGCGCGAACCAGCGTGCGCGCGTAGCGCGCCAACCGGCTGTTGAGCCCCGTCCCGCCTTCGATGTACTCGTACAACAACCGGCGCGTCGCCTCGACGGCGAGCGCCTGCTCGATCTTCTGCCAGGGATCGCCGACGTCTGCGGCCAACGCGCTGTTGCGGCCGACGCGCAAGCGCAGGTCGGCCTCGGCGTTTTGCTTGGCGACTATCAGCGCGTCGTCGAGCAGCGCGTCGAGCTGCTTGCGCTGCACCTTGATGCCGTTCTCGAGCCCGAACAGCGAGTCCTGCACGATGCGGCTCGTTTCCTCGTTCGTCTTCGCGAACTGGATGTAACGGCCGCGCAGCTCGGAGGAGCGCAGCAGCGCCGGCGGCAAGGCGCTATCGCGCAGCGTCTTGAGCTCCGCGACCGTCAGCAGCCGGTCCGTCGACCCCGGGTGCCCGGCAACGAAGACGGGCTGCCCGGCCTCGGGGCCGTCGAAGTCGATCGCGAGGTGCTGCGGCGTCGTGGCCGGCCGGCCGTTCTCATAGGCGCGCAGCAACGCGAAGTCGAGGCACCAGCGCGGAAACTGGAAGTTGTCGGGGTCGCCGCCGAACGCCGCGATGTCGGCCTCGGGCGCGAAGGCAAGCCGCACGTCGTCGAAGCGCCGGTATTGATAGAGCCAGTATTGGCCGCCGCCGTACAGCGTCACTGCCTCGCATTTCAACGGGTTACCAGCTAGTCTCTTGAAGTATTCTCGCAGGCCGCCTCGAGCTCCGTCAGCGTCTGGCGCCGGCGCTCGTTCGCGTCGCGCTCGTCGAGGCCGCGTGTCGCCTCCTGCACCTTGGCCGTCACGTTCTCGAGCCGCTCGAGCACGTCGGCGATCTGCGTGGGGCAGTCGATCTCGCTCTCGCGGCTGCGCGCGACGAAGCCCGCCTCGAGCAGGCTCGACTCGCGCGTCGAGTTCTGTGCGAGGCAGCTCGCGACGCAGTGGTGGTTCGTCAGGAGCAGGCCGTTGGGCGAGACGAACGACGCGGTGCAGCCCGAGAGGCGCACGGTGCCGCGCCGGACGCGCTCGAGCCAGGCCGCGTCGATCTCGACGCCGTAGCGCTCGCGGACGAGCGCGCTCGGGAAATTGTCGAACGTCCACATGCCTTCATCGGCCGAGGCGGCGCCGCCCGCGAGCAGCAGGCTCGAAGCGAATGACAACAGTCGGCAGCGGCGGCTCGGCATGGCAATACCTCGCGATCTGCGAATTCTAGAAGGTCGTCGTCACCGCGGCATAGAAGTACTGCGGGTCGCCGCGGAACGCGGCGCCGGCCGTTTGCTCGGCAAAGCGGCCGGCCCAGAGGTGGGCGAAGCCGGTCTCGATGCTCAGGCGATCGGGAATGGCCGTCCACGTGAAGCTGCCCTCGAGGTGACGGCCGATCGAGTCCCCGGCGGCACCTGTCGTGTCGCGCCAGCCCGAGCCGATCCAGCCGTCGCGGTCGGACTCGAGCCGTAGCGAACGATACGACAGCATCGCTTGCCAGCGCGGGCCGGGGCGGAACGTCAGCCGCACGCCCGGCGAATCGATGTTGCTGCGGTTCGCGATGCCGTAGATGCCCGTCGGTCCGAAGTCGAACCGGCGCGGCCCGAACAGTGTGTTGAACCGTTCGATGCGGGCGTCCGTGGGGTCCTCGTCGCCGGTCGCGCGGTCGTACTGGAACATGAGGTTCGGTGCGCCGGGCGAATCGAACTGGTACCCGATCTCGAAGTGCAGAAACGAAGCGCGATGGTCGAGATCGCCGCGTGCGACGCCGCCGACGACACCGCCGGAGTCGCCGTGCTGGAGCACCGCCTCGACCTCGTAGTTCCACTGGCTCGCTTGCGGCGCACGGTAGGCGCGGGCGCCGAGCGTGACGTGGTCGGCAGCGAGCGCGGGCTCGCTCGAAGGGTCGAGCTCGAAATCGAAGACGTAGCTCTCGAGGCGGTTCTGATTCGCGAACGTGGGGAACTGGTAAAAGAAACCCTTCAGCGACGAGTTGCGGACCGCGTGGTCGAGCTCGTATTCGTTGTCGAGCACACTCGAGCCGAGGGCCGGGACGGGCAGCATCGGCAGCCAGTAGAAGGCGCGGGCCGCACGGCCTTCGCTGCCCGTCCATGACCAGTCGACGCCCGTGAAGTTGTTGACGCTGTTGCGGTAGCGGTTGCGGCCGACCAAGCGGCGTTTGCCGAGGTCCTGCGTGACGCGGCCGATGCGAAACGTGCTTGCGTCGTGCCGCCAGGCGACGTATGCCTGAATCGGCTCGAGCGTGTTCGTCGTGGTGCCGTTCGCGAATGAGCCCGAGTCGTTGCCGTAGCTCCGGGAATCCATGATCTCCCCGCCGACCTGCCACGACTCGCGGCGCCAGTTGAAGACGAGCGTCGTTTGCAGCGCGGCGGCCTGGTCGCTGTTGCTGAAGCCGGCGCGGAACTGCGGATCGAGCGTCTCGAAGCGTGTGCGTTGCGCGCCGCCGAACTCGAAGCCTTCGGCGTCGGTTTGTGCGGCGGCGGCGCTTGCGCCCCCCAGACAGGCGGCAAGAGCGAGGCGCGAGACGACCGCGAGGATTCGAGGAAACGGGTTCAAAGGAACGCTCCGGGGCGACGCACGAATCTAAGCAGGGATCGTCGCCGCTGCACAAGCTTGCGGTTGTCGCGAGTTTCGGTGCGCGGCCCGCGGCCGCCGCTATGGCATCATCGCGGCATGCAGCTAAACCCCGCCTCCGCGCCGCCGAGCGACGACCGCGCGCGCAGCGTCTTACGCGACGTGTTCGGCTACGCGAGCTTCCGCGGGCAGCAGGAAGCGATCATCGCGGCCGCGCTTGCCGGCCGACGATTCGCTCGTGCTGATGCCGACGGGCGGCGGCAAGTCGCTGTGCTATCAGATCCCGGCGCTCGTGCGCGACGGCGTCGGCATCGTCGTCTCGCCGCTGATCGCGCTCATGGAGGACCAGGTGAGCGCGCTGCGCGAAGCGGGTGTCGCGGCCGCCTTCTTGAACTCGACATTGCGCCGTGCCGAGCAGAACGAAGTCATCGCCGACCTGCGGCACGGCCGCCTGAAGCTGCTCTATCTCGCGCCCGAACGGCTGCTGCAAGAGGAGACGCAGGCGCTGCTGCGCGAAGTGACGATCTCGCTCATCGCGATCGACGAAGCGCACTGCGTGTCGCAATGGGGCCACGACTTTCGCGCCGAGTATCTCGGTCTCAACGTGCTGAAGCAGTGGTTGCCCGGCGTGCCGCGCATGGCGCTCACCGCCACGGCGACGTTGCCGACGCGCGAGGAGATCGTCGCGCGGCTCGAGCTCGACGCGCCGCGCGTGTTCGTCGAGAGCTTCGATCGGCCGAACATCCGCTACACCGTGCAGACGAAGACCGACGCGAGGCGGCAGCTGCTCGAGTTCTTGCGCAACCACCGCGGCGAGTCCGGCATCGTCTACTGCCTGTCGCGCGACAAGACCGAGAGCACCGCGGAGTGGCTCGTCGAGCAGGGATTCGCGGCGTTGCCGTATCACGCGGGCTTGCCGGCCGAGACGCGCGCGGAGCACCAGCGCCGGTTCCTCGTCGAAGACTCGGTGATCATCGTCGCGACGATCGCGTTCGGCATGGGCATCGACAAGCCCGACGTTCGCTTCGTCGCGCACCTCGATCTGCCGAAGAGCATCGAGGCGTACTACCAGGAGACGGGCCGCGCAGGCCGCGACGGCGAGCCGGCCGACGCGTGGATGGTCTACGGCCTCCAGGACGTCGTGCAGCTCGCGCAGTTCGTCGCGGCATCCGAAGCCGACGAGCAGCACAAGCGCCGCGAGCGCGCGAAGCTCGACGCGCTGCTCGGCTGGTGCGAGGTTACCGAATGCCGCCGCCGGCCGCTGCTCGAGTACTTCGGCGAGCCGCGCGCCGAGGCCTGCGGCAATTGCGACAACTGCGCGAGCCCGCCCGCGACGTGGGAGGGCACCGAAGCCGCGCGCAAGCTGCTGTCGGCCGTGTATCGCACGGGGCAGAGCTTCGGCGCCGCGCACGTCATCGACGTGTTGCGCGGCGAAGCGACCGAGAAAGTCGCGCGGCATCGGCACGAGCGGCTGTCCGTCTTCGGGATCGGCAGCGACGTCCCGGTGTCTGCGTGGCGGTCGTTGCTGCGCCAGCTGCTCGTCAAGGGCTACGTGCGCGTCGACCACGATGGCTACGGCGCATTGGCGCTTGACCGAGGCGAGCCGCGCAGTGCTGCGCGGCGAGACGACGGTGCGCGTGCGCGAGGACACCAAAGCACCGTCAGCCCGCAAGGCGCGCGCCGTTCCGAGCGAGATCGGGCCGCAACGACGAGCCGTTGTGGCAGGCGTTGCGCGAATGCCGCCGCGAGCTCGCCGCCGAGCACGACGTGCCGCCGTACGTGATCTTCCACGATGCCACGCTGAAGCAGATGGCGGCGCTGCGGCCGGCGGATCGCGACGGCCCTGCTCGCGATCGGCGGCGTCGGCCAGGCGAAGCTCGCGCGCTACGGCGAGCGGTTCCTCGCCGTCGTGCGCGCGCATCCGGCGCCGGCCTGAGGCGTCAAGATTTCTCGGAGCCGTTGACGCTCCGCGCGACGCGCCCCTATGCTCGGCCGCAAAGCCGCGAGGAATTCTTCATGTCTCCATCCAGCCCTACGCTCAAGCTCGGCGCCACGTTGCTCGGCCTCGTCATCGCCGGAGCGGCCACCGGCGCCGAGCGCCCCGATTTCACCGGCGTCTGGGGCAATTACCGCGCGCCGGGTGCCGGTGCCCCGCAACGCGGCGCCGCGCAAGCGCCGTTGCCGCTGCGCGCCGAAGCCCAGGCCAAGGTCGACGCCTATCGCGCTCTCGTCGCTCCAAGCGGCGATACGCCGGGCGGGTTCTGCCTCGGCACGGGTATGCCGGGCTCGATGCTCGGCTCCGGCGGCTACCCGATGGAGATCGTGCAGCACGAGGACCTCATTCTCGTCGTCTACGAGGCGCACGCCGAGATTCGCCGCATCTACTTGGGCGAGCCCGCGAAGCCGGAGGACCTCTTCCCGGATCGCAACGGCTACTCGTTCGGCCGCTGGGAAGGCGACAAGCTCATCGTCGAGACGACGCATCTGAAGGAAGCCGTCGATCAAGGGCGCTACCCGCACAGCGATCAGGCGAAGATCGTCGAGGAATACACGCTGGTCGTGAACGACGACGGCACGAAGGTGCTGACGTCGAAGATGACGATGACCGATCCCGCGTTCTACACGCAGACGATCACGGCCGAGAAGAAGTGGCAGTTCCAGCCCGGCGTTCGTCTGCTGCCGTACGAGTGCAACGAGCCCCTCTGGGAAGAGCACCTCGAACGCCTGCGTCAGGGGCAGGACGAACCCGGCTGAGCCGTCGCACCGTTGCCCCATCGCACTGTCGTAGAGGAGACGCTTCAATGATCAAGTTGTTGGCGACAGGGTTCGCGCTCATCGCAGCGCCGTGCGTCGCGTTGGCGCACCATTCCGCGATTCGTTTCGATCTGACGATCCGCGACAACATGGTCACCGGCATCGTCAAGGAATTCGTGCCGGCGAATCCGCACACGAAGATCGTGCTCGAGATCACCGACGACAAGGGCACGCGCGACGTCGAGTTCGAAGGCCACAGCCGCAACAACTACTATCGCGCCGGCTGGCGCGACGGGATGGTCAAGGTCGGCGACAAGATCACGCTCCAAGCCGCACCGACGCGCGACGGCAGCGACGGCGGTTACGCGCTCGGCGTCATCGCGGCCGACGGCACGAAGTTCTGAGCACGTCCGCCACCCTGACGATCGCTCGGAAGGGTGTCATGCGGAGGTCGTAGCGCGCGGATTCGACGGTTCGCTAGCCGCGCGCTCGGCGGCGCGTTACGCTCAGCGCACCTCGCATCACCAAGGCTCATCCGTGGATCCCTCCGTCAACGTGTTCGGCGAAGTCTTGCAGGGCTGCAACGACAAGCCCAAGACGGGCTTCTTCCGTGACGGCTGCTGCAATACGAGCGACCAAGACACCGGCTCGCACACGGTGTGCGTCGAGGTCACGAAGGAGTTCCTCGAGTTCTCGCGCTTCCGCGGCAACGATCTGTCCACGGCGCATCCGGAATTCAACTTTCCGGGCTTGAAGCCCGGCGATCGCTGGTGCCTGTGCGCCGCGCGCTGGCTCGAGGCGCACGAGCAGGGCATGGCACCGCGCGTGCTGTTGAAGGGCACGCATTCGCGCGCGCTCGAGATCGTGCCGCTCGCGCTGCTGAAGAAGTTCGCCGTCGATCTGCAGTGAGCGCACGGCGCGCGCCGGATTCGCAAACGGGGGAGTTTGTGCAACAGGCAACGAGACGAGCGGCCGCAGTGCTGTGCGGCGTCATCGGCTGCGCGCTGCTCGGCAGCGCAGCGGCCCAAGAAGGGCCGTACCGTCGAGTGGCCCGTCTACGGCGGCAGCCTCGCTGCTCAGCACTATTCGCCGCTCGATCAGATCGACGCACGCAACGTCAAAGACTTGGAAGTAGCTTGGCGTTGGCACGGCGGCAACTTCGGCCCGACGCCCGAGATGAAGAGCGAGACGACGCCGCTGATGATCGGCGGCGTGCTGTACGCGACGGCGGGTGCGACTCGCAACGTCGTGGCCATCGACGCCGGCAGCGGCGAGACGCTGTGGATCTGGCGGCCGAGCGACGGCGAGCGGTTTCGCACGGCGCCGCGGCGCACGTCGGGGCGCGGCGTCGCGTATTGGCAGAGGGACGACGAGCGCCGCGTGCTGACGGTGACGCCGGGCTTCTATCTCTGGGCGCTCGACGCCGACACGGGGCTGCCGATTCGCGAGTTCGGCGAGGCCGGCGTCGTCGACCTGCGGCGCGGCCTGCGCGGGCCGATGGACAACGTCGAAGCCGGCTCGTCGTCGCCGCCGCTCGTCGTCGGCGACGTCGTCGTCGTCGGGCCCGCGGGCGGCGTCGGCGCGCGGCCGAACGCGAAGACGCAGGTCAAGCTCGACGTCCGCGGCTTCGACGTGCGCACGGGCCGGCTGCTCTGGACCTTTCACACGATTCCCGAGAAAGGCGAATTCGGCTACGACACGTGGTTGACGCCGGGTTCGGCCGAGTACACGGGCAACGCGGGCGTTTGGGGCCCGATGTCCGCCGACCCGGAGCTCGGTCTCGTCTACCTGCCCGTCGAGGGCGCGACGAGCGACATGTACGGCGGCGAGCGGCACGGCAACAACTTGTTCGGCAACAGCCTCGTCGCCGTCGACGTGAAGACCGGCGAGCGCGTCTGGCATCAACAGCTCGTCCGGCACGACATTTGGGATTGGGACAACCCGACGGCGCCGATCTTGCTCGACGTGGGCGTGAACGGCCGCCCCGTGAAGGCCGTCGTGCAGCTCACGAAGCAGGCGTTCGCGTACGCGTTCGACCGCAGGACCGGCGAGCCACTCTGGCCGATCGAGGAGCGCGCCGTGCCGAAGTCCGACGTGCCGTTCGAGTGGACGGCGCCGACGCAGCCGTTCCCGACGAAGCCGGCCGCGTACGACCGGCAGGGCGTCGCCGAGAACGATCTCGTCGACTTCACGCCGGCGATCAAGGCCGCGGCGCTCGAGGCCGTCAAAGACTTGCGCATGGGCCCGATGTTTACACCGCCCTCGCTCGTCGCCGCGCCCGACGGGACGCGCGGCACGCTCGTGCTGCCGCACTACGGCGGCGGCGCCAACTGGGAAGGGCGGTGCGGCCGATCCCGAGACCGGCATGCTCTACGTCGCCTCGCAGACGAGCCTCACGGTGTTCGCCGTGAACCCGGCCGGCGATCGTTCCGACATTCGTTATCTATTCGTGAACGGCGAAGCGCCGCGGCCGATGGGCTTGCCTCTCGTGAAGCCGCCGTACGGGCGCATCACGGCCATCGACATGAACAGCGGCGAGCATCGTTGGATGGCCGTCAACGGCGACACGCCCGACGACATCAAGAGCAATCCCGCGCTCGCGGGGCTGACGATTCCGCCGACGGGTAAAGCGAGCCGCGCGGTGTTGCTCGTGACGAAGACGCTGCTGTTCGCCGGCGAGGGCTATGGCGGCGCGCCGATCTTGCGCGCGTACGACAAGGCGACGGGCGCCGTCGTCGCCGAGCTGCCGTTGCCCGGTGCCGCGAGCAGCAAGCCGATGACGTACATGCTGAACGGCAAGCAGTACGTCGTGCTCGCCGTCGGCCGCGACACGCCGGCCGAGCTCGTGGCGTTCGCGTTGGAGTAGGGGCAGTGTCGACGACGAGCGCTGCCATCGATCTCTCCGGCGTCACGAAGACGTTCGGCAGCCTGACGGCCGTCGACCGGCTGGACCTCTCGATCCCGCGCGGCGCGCTGTACGGATTCATCGGGCCGAACGGCGCCGGCAAGACGACGGCGATCCGCATGATCATGTCGATCCTGCTGCCGGACTCGGGAGAGCTGCGCGTGCTCGGGCACGTGTCGGCGCTCGAGGCGAAGGACCGTATCGGCTACCTGCCCGAGGAGCGCGGGCTCTATCGCAAGATGAAGGTCGCTCCCTATCTCACGTTCATCGCACGCCTGAAGGGCGCGCCGGAGCGCGGGTTGCGCGACCGCGTGTACGCCGCGATCGAGCGCATCGGTCTCAAGGGCGTCGAGGGGAAGCGCTGCGAGGAGCTCTCGAAGGGCATGTCGCAGAAGATCCAGATCCTCGCTGCGACCATCCACGAGCCCGATCTCCTGATCCTCGACGAGCCGTTCAGCGGCCTCGATCCCGTCAGCACGCGGCTCCTGAAAGACCTGATTCTCGCGGAGCATCGGCGCGGCGCGACGGTGCTGTTCTCGACGCACGTGATGCCGCAGGCCGAGGAGCTCTGCGACCACGTCGTCATGATCCACCGCGGCCGCAAGATGCTCGACGACCCCGTGAGCTCGATCCTGCGCCCGCACGATTCGCGGGCGCTGACGTTCGAGCTGCTCGATCCCAAAGCCGACGTGCGCGCTGTGGCCGCGCTGCCCGAGATCGCGCGCTGTGTGGCCGTCGAGAGCCGTTACGAGGCGGCGCTGCGCGACGGCGTGGACGCCGCGCGCGCCATGCAGGCGGTGCTCGCCGCGGTGCCGGTCGCGCGCATCGAGCTCAAGCGGCGCAGCCTCGAGGACGTCTTCGTCGCAATCGTCTCGGGTGCCGAGGGCGGGGTGCGCGCACCGGCAGCCGGCGACAAGGCGGCGGCATGAACAAGGTCTGGCAAATCGCAGGGCGCGAGTTCGTCGCGACGGTGTTCACGAAAGGCTTCATGATCGGTTTGCTCGTCGTGCCCGTGGTCGGCGCGCTGCTCGCGCTTGCCGTTCCGCGACTGTTCGGCGATCGCTCCCCGACGGTGGAGGGCGAGATCGCCGTCGTCGACTCGACGGGCATTGTGCTGCCGCGGGTGCGGGAGGCCATTTCGGCGCGGCGGTCGCCCGTGGCGGTCACGGAGATCGTCGAGCGTGCGCGCGCGGGCGGAGCCGACGAGGTGGTGCTGGACGTGCTCAACGGGGCGACGCGGCTCACTCTGGTCGAGCGACCCGGGAGCGCCGCCGTCGAGCAGGAGAAGATCTGGCTCACCGAGCCGATGCCGGCCGCTCCGCATCTCGCGCTCGTCGTCGTGCACGCGAATGCGGTCGAACCTGCGCCGGGCACGTCGAACCTCGGGAGCTACGATCTCTACGTCCCGTCGCGGCAGGACAACCGCGTCGAGGTTGCCGTCCAGGCCCTCATGCGCGACGCGATCATCGACGCGCGCGTCGAAGTGCGGGGTCTGAACCGCGAGGAGCTCTCGCGCGTGACGACGGTGCCGCGAGTCCGTTCCGTGACGGTCGGCGCCGACGGCGAACGTGACACGGTGTTCGGCGTCAACATCATCATCCCCGTCGCGTTCATGGGCCTGCTCATCATGGGCGTGATGTTCGCCGGTCAAGGCATGCTGACGACGACGGTCGAGGAGAAGTCCAATCGCGTCATGGAAGTGCTGCTCTCGGCCGTCTCGCCGATGCAGCTCATGGGCGGCAAGCTCCTGGGTCACATGGGCATCAGCTTGATCGCGATGAGCCTGTATCTCGGCCTCGGCCTCGTCGCGCTCGCGTCGTTTTCGCTGTTCGGCTTGCTCGACCTGAAGCTGATCCTGTATCTCATGATCTTCTACCTCATCGCATTCTTCACGATCGGCTCGTTGATGATGGCTGTCGGCTCGGCCGTCAACGACATGCGCGAGGCGCAGCAGCTGATGATGCCGCTGATGTTCACGATGATGGTGCCATGGATACTGTGGTGGCCGATCGTGCAGAACCCGAGCTCGACGCTCGCCGTCGTCGTGAGCTTCGTCCCGCCCGTCAATTCGTTCGGCATGTTGTTGCGCGTCGCGTCGTCGACGCCGCCGCCGGCGTGGCAGGTGTGGCTGTCGATCGGCTTCGGCGTGGCCGGCGTGTTCGGCGCGCTCTGGGTCGCCGCGAAGGTGTTCCGCGTCGGGATCCTGATGTTCGGCAAGCCGCCCGACCTGCGGACGCTGATCAGGTGGCTGCGGACCGCATAGATGCATCTCGTGATGTTCGACATCGACGGCACGCTCGTCGATTCGGCGGGCTTCGACACCAGGCTCTACGTCGAGGCCGTCCAGTGCGTCCTCAACGTCGAAATCGACAGCGATTGGAACAAGTACGAGCACGTCAGCGACAGCGGCATCCTCGAGGAAGTGCTGCGTAATGCACGAATCGACGGCGAAGCGATTGCGCTTGCGGCGCGCGTGCAGCAACACTTCGTCGGGCTCGTGCACGACTTCGTGCGGCGCGCTCCGGGCACGGTCCGCGAGATCGCGGGCGCGAAACGCCTCGTCGAGCGGTTGCTCGAGCTGCCCAATGTTCGCGTGGGCATAGCGACGGGCGGCTGGGAGCCGACAGCCCTGATGAAGCTGGCGCACGTCGGCATCGGTGTCGGGCGGCTTGGTTTCGCGAGCAGCTCGGATGCGCGAGCACGAACCGAGATCATGCAGCTCGCGGCGCAGCGCGCGATGCGGGGCAGGGCGTACGAACGCGCGACCTATTTCGGCGACGGCGCCTGGGACCGCCGTGCGAGCGAGGCGCTCGGCTACGACTTCATCGCCGTCGGCAAGGCCGTGCCGAATCCGGTGGCGTATGCCGACCTCAGCGACACGGACGCCATACTCGCGCAGCTCGGCGTGCTCGAGAGTCGCCGCTAAGGCTTCGCGTCGGCGACGAGCCCGGCTTGCTCGATGCCGTGGGCACAGACGGCCTCGTCTTCCTCGCCGGTGCCGCCGCTCGCGCCCGCGGCGCCCAAGATCGCGCCGCCGGCATCGCGGATCAGCACGCCGCCGATCTGCGGCAGGAACTTGCCGCCGGCCGTCGCGGCCAGCGTGATGAAGAAGTTCGGGTTGTCCTTCGCGCGGCCCGCGAGGGCGCGGCTCGAGGCGCCCATGCCGACGGCCGCCCACGCTTTGCCGGTTGCGACGTCGAAGCGGAACATGCTGGCGCCGTCCTCGCGCTGCATCGCTTTCAGGTGCCCGGCTTCGTCGAGCACGACGACGGTCACGGGCTTGATCTTCATCGCGCGCGCCTTCTCGAGCGCCTTGGCGACGATTTGATTGGCTTGAGCGAGCGTCAGCGTCGGCATCGGTCTACTCCGTCAAGAAACATCGAGGCGTGCAGCATAACGGCCCGCTTGGCATTGGCAAGGCGCCGTTGGCCGTAGTGGCCGGGCAGGTCCGCGTCTAGAATGGCACCCGGCGAACGCCGAGCCCAGAGCCGAAGGACGAGCACTCCATGAGCACCCCGTGCATCATCACCGTCGCCATCACGGGCTCGGTGCCGACGAAGAAGGACAGCCCGGCGGTACCGATCTCCGTCGCCGAGCAGGTCGAGTCGACGCACGCCGCGTACGAGGCGGGCGCCGCGCTCGTCCACGTGCACGTCCGCAACGACGACGGCACGACGACGTCGGACCCGGAGAAGTTCGGCCGTTTCCTGGTGGGTATCCGCAAGCATTGCCCCGACATGATCGTGCAGTTCTCGACCGGCGGCCGCAGCGGCATGGGCAAAGAGCGCGGCGGCATGCTGCTACCTCAAGCCCGAGATGGCGTCGCTGACGACGGGCTCCGTGAATTTCGCGAAGATCATCTACGAGAACCATCCGACGCTGATCAACGATCTCGCGGCGAGCATGCTCGCGCACGACATCAAGCCGGAGATCGAGATCTTCGACCTCGCGATGCTCTACAACGCCGCCAAGCTCGTCGCCGATGGGCTTGCTGAAGCCGCCCGTGCACGTGCAGTTCGTGCTCGGCATACCGGGCGCGCTGCCGGCCGATCGCGAGGTGCTCGAGTTCGAGCTCGAGCAGCTCGAGCGCGTGCTGCCGGGCGCGACTTGGACGGCGGCCGGCATCGGCCGGCATCAGCTGACGGTCAACGAGTGGACGCTCGAGCTCGGCGGTCATTGCCGCACGGGGCTCGAGGACAACGTGCGATTCGACAAGGAGCGGCTCGCGTCGAGCAACGCGGAGCTCGTGCAACGCGTCGCCGGCCTCGCGGCGAGGTTCGATCGATCCGTTGCGACGCCGGCCGAGGCGCGGCGCATTCTCGGTCTGCGCGGCCGCGTGACGGTAACGGGTGCCATGGAGCTCGTCTACTCACGATCGTGTTGGCGTTGCTCGAATACATCGTCATGGGCGGCGCTCGTCGGCCGCGCACGCGCCAAGCACGGCATCCACGCGCCCGGCGATGACGGGGCATCCCGACTTCGAGCGCGCGAATCGCGTGCACGTGAACACGCTCGAGAACCTCATCATCTTCATTCCGGCCGTCTGGATCTTCGCCACGCTACGTCAGCGTGCGCTGGGCGGCGGGGCTAGGGTTCGTCTTCGTCGTCGCGCGCGCGTTGTACGCCGTCGGCTACCTCAGGCCGCGGACAAGCGCGGCGTCGGCGCCGGCATCACGGGCATCGTCGACATCGTGTTGGTCGTCGGCGCACTGGTCGGTCTCGCGCGGGCACTCGTCTAGTGGCCGTCGGCGGCGCGCTTCCGGCCGCCCGGCTGCTCGCTTGCATTTGGACGCTCGTCGGCACGGCGGGCGTGGCTGCACAGACGATCGTCGCGGATCCCGGCGACGGTCAAGACGCTGCGCATCGTGCGGCTCGCCGGTCCGCCTGACGGTCGACGGCGTGCTCGACGAGCCGGCGTGGGCCAGCGCGACCGTCGTCACGGACCTGCATCAGCTCGATCCCGTCGAGTACGCGCCGCCGTCGCAGCGCTCCGAGATTCGCCTCTACTTCGACGACGACGCGCTGTACGTGGCGGCGCGTCTCTGGGACACCGAAGCGGACCGCATCACGGCGCAGGTGCTGCGCCAGGGCGAGGGGCTCGGCAGCGAGGACCGGTTCTCCGTGATCCTCGACCCGTACCTCGATCGCCGCAACGGCTATCGCTTTCAGGTCAATCCGAACGGCGTGCGCTGGGAGGCGCTCTATCAAGACACGTCGAACCTCGAGAGCAACTGGGACGGCATCTGGCTCGGTGCCGCGACGCGCGACGAGGAAGGCTGGACCGCCGAGATGGCGATTCCGTTCAAGACGCTGTCGTTCAATCCGAACAACAGCGACTGGGGCATCAACTTCGAGCGCACGATCCAGCGCAACGGCGAGACGTTGGGGTGGGTCTCGCGCAACCGGCAGATGAACCCCGGCGTCGCCGGCACGGCGAGCGGCTTCGAGGGGTTGAAGCAGGGCGCGGGTCTCGACGTAGTGCCGTCGATGACGGTGCGCCAGGGAAAGATCTATGCGACGGGCGAGAAGACGACCGACACGGAGCCCTCGCTCGACGTCTTCTACAAGGTGACGCCGTCGCTGAACGCGGCGCTGACGATCAACACGGATTTCTCGGCGACTGAGATCGACGATCGGCAAGTCAATCTGACGCGCTTCAACTTGTTCTTTCCCGAGAAGCGCGACTTCTTCCTCCAGGACGCCGACATCTTCGAGTTCGGGCGCATCGGCGGCGGCGGCTTTCAGGGCGGTGGCCGCGGCGGCGGCGGTGGAGGAGGCGGGGGTGGCGGCGGCGGGGGCGGCAACCCGGCGATTCCGGGCGCGGCCGCGCAGAACGCGCGGCCGTTCTTCTCGCGCAAGCTCGGTTTGAGCGCGACGGGGCAGGTCGTCGACGTCGAGCACGGCGCCAAGCTCTCCGGCCGCGTCGGTCGCTGGAGCTTGGGCGCGCTCGCGATCACGCCAGGACGACTTCGAGACCATCGAGGGCGACGACACGTTCGTCGCGCGCGTGGCGGCCAACGTGCTCGACGAGTCGGCCGTCGGCATGATCGTGACCGACGGCGATCCGCAGTCGAACAACGACAGCAGCCTCGCAGGCACGGACTTTCGTTATCGCAACTCGAGGTTGCCGGGTAACCGATTGCTCGAAGGTCAGGCGTGGTACCAGGAGAGCGACAACACCGGCTTCAATGCGCGCACCGAGCGGCCGTTCACGGACGACGACAATCGTGCCTTCGGCGTCGGCATGAGCATGCCGAACAGCGTCGGCTGGCGCGGCGGCTTGAGCTCGCGGCAGGTCGAGGAGAACTTCTATCCCGCCGTCGGTTTCGTCGACCGGATCGGCATTCGCGACCAGGCGCTCGACTTCGGCCGCCAATGGCGATTCGTCGACAAGGCGCCTGCGGTCGTTCTATACGGGCTTCGATAGTTACCGCGTGGAGAAGCTCGAGAACGGCATCGAGGAGTCGAAGATCCTCGCGCTGCGCGTCACGATGCAGAACAACACGCAAGACAACCTGTTCATGCGTGCCGTCGTGAATCACGAGTTCCTGGACGAGCCGTTCCTGATCTACGTGGCGCCCGACGATCCGACCTTTCGCGTCGAGATCCCGATGGGCGGCTACACGTTCACGGACTACCGCGTCGGCATCGACTCCGGCGACCAACGCAAGATCGCGCATGCGCGTCTCGCTGACGACCGGCGAGTACTACGACGGCCAGCATCGGAATGTGGGCACCGAGGTCACGTGGCGGCCGTCGCCGAAATTCCGGTTCGGGCTCAACTACGACGCCCACGAGATCGACCTGCCCGACGGCAAGTTCACCGTGCGGCAGTCGACGCTGCGCGCCGAGCTCGTTTTTTCCTCGACGCTGTCGTGGGTGAACCTCTTTCAGTACGACAACGTCTCGGAGAACCTCGGCGTGAACAGCCGGCTGCACTGGATCCCGCAGGCGGGCCGCGAGGGGTTCATCGTGTTGAATCGCAACTTGAGCGACGTCGATCGCGACGACTCGTTCGTGCCGGTGGCGGCCGACGTGGCGGTCAAATTCAGCTACACGTGGCGCTTCTAGCTGTTCTTGGACAGCCTCGTTCGCGAGAACCGAAATAGCCGCGGCTAACCCGCGCGGCTGGCGTGCTTGGCGATGGGCGTGACGTTCGACGGCATCGGTTGCGCCATCGGCTTGCCGATGAAGTAGCCTTGCGCGTAGTCGATGCCGTATTTCGCGAGCAGCTCGAGCGTCGCGGCGCTGTGCACGTACTCGGCAACGGTCTCGATGCCGGCGGCGCGTGCGACCTCGCCGACCATGCGCACCATCGCTTGGTCGACGCGGTCGCGAGCGAGACCCTTGATGAACGAGCCGTCGATCTTCAGGAAGTCGACGGGCAGGCGCTTCAGGTAGCTGAAGGAGCTGTAGCCGCTGCCGAAGTCGTCGATCGCGAGCTGGCAACCGAGATCGCGCAGCATCGTGATCTGCTTGTCAGTGCTCGCGGCGAAGCGCACCGCGAGCTGCTCCGTGATCTCGAGGATGAGCCGGTCGCCGGCGACGCCATACTCCGCCAAGAGCCCGCGCAGTACACCGCGAGCCCCTCGTCCTCGAATGCGAAACCGGATAGGTTCGTCGACAGCTTGAGCTGTGGCATCGACGGAGTGAGCTCGGCCAGCGAGCGGACGGCGCGCCGCAGCACCCAGCGGTCGATGTCGGCCATGAGGCCGAAGCGAAACGCGGCCGGCAGGAACGACTCCGGCCCGAGGACGCCGTCTTCCACGGGCAGGCGCAGCAGCGTCTCGTAGTGCGAGACCGTGCGCGTCTTGATGTGCATCAGCGGCTGGTAGAGCAGCTCGAACCGGTCCGCTTCGAGCGCCTCGCGGAGGCGGTTCATCGTCAGGACGTCCTTGGCGATCTGCTCGCTCTCCTTGCCGGCAGGGCTGTAGATCTCGACGCGGTTACGCCCGTGTGACTTCGCCGAGCGGCACGCGATGTCGGCCTGGGCGATGGCCTCGTGCGAGCTGACGCGGCTGCCGTGCAGCAGCGCGACGCCGATGCTGCACTGGAGATGAAAGACCTGCTCGCGCTCGACGTGCTTCAGGCCGCGCATCAGCTCGAGCACCTTCGTCGCGGCGGCGCGCGCTTCGTTGCGCGACACGTTGCGCACGAGCACGACGAACTCGTCGCCGCCGAACCGGGCGACGAAGTCGTCGGTGCGGACCGCGTAGCGCAGCTGCTGGGCGGCGAGCTGGAGCAAGTGATCGCCGGCCGCGTGGCCGCAGGTATCGTTGACGTACTTGAACTGGTCGAGGTCGATGAAGAACAGCGCGCTGCGCGCGCCTTCGTCGGCGCAGCGCGCGAGCTCGAGATCGAGGTCGGCGACGAATCGATGGCGGTTCGGAAGCCCCGTGAGCTGATCGTGATTGGCGAGATGCAGCAGCCTGCGCTCGCGCTTCTGCAGCGCTCGAGTCGTGTCCTCGAGGGCCGTGACGATCGCTCGCAGCTCCGTGTACGGCGAGCTCGGGAAGCGCACCGCCGGCGCGTCCGCGGCGAGCTGCGCAAGCGAGTGCTCGAGCTCCGATAACGGTGCGAGCGCACTCTTCAGGAACCACCGGCCGCACGCCCACGAAGCGCCGAGGAGCAGCAGCAGTATCCCGCTCGCGACGCCGAGCCGGGGCCAAAGCGCGTCCTCGTAGCCCGAGAAATCGAGATCGACGCTGACAAAACCGAGCTGGTGCACGGACGTCGCGGCGGCCGCCGGGTCTTCGCTGAAGAGCGCGTCGTCGGCGAACGACTCGGTCCAGATTGGGCCGGACAGCCGATAGCGCTGCCCCGGCGACACGTTCTGCGTCAGCAGGTACGGCGGTTGCACGCCTGCGCGTGCCGCGAGCGCGGCCGCGGTCGGTGCGTCGAGAGCGGCGGCATCGACGAGCGTCGCGCCGTCGCCGCCCAGGGAGAGCAACGCGCCGCCGGTCGTGTCGTACCAGGTGACGCGCTCGATCTCGGGATACTTCGCGATGAAGCGCTCGACGTCGAGCATCGCGACACCGGCGTCGTCCAAGTAGAACGGCGCGCCGAGCTCGTTGAGCTCGGAAGCCCATTGCGCGGCCCAGTGCTCGAGGTTGTCGCGCACGACGGCGCCCGAGGTCCACGCGAGGCCCGCGACGGCGATCAGGCCGCCGAGCGCGGTGATCGCGAGCTGCACGCCGAGCACCTCTCGGACGAGGTTGCGGCTGCGCTCGCGGCGCGGGGCCGCCTCAGTCTGGCTCACGGGCCACCCAGCGCTGGACCGCGACCGGCGGCAGGCCGAGCGTCGCGGCGATCTCGACGTTGACGGCGAACTCCGCGGCCGATAGCGGCGTCATCGATGCGAGCTCGGCCGTGCGGCCCGCGACGACGCGCTCGACGACGTGCGCAACCGTCGCCGCGACATCCGCGGGAACGGCCGTCGCCGTCAGCAGGGCGCCGCGCGCGAGCAGCGCCTCGTTGAACGTCATCACGCCAATACCGCGCGACGGCGCATAGGCTCAGGAGCTCGCGCAGCACCGGCGGGCTCAGCGCGTCGTTGTCGGGCAGCAGCCAGAGCCCGTCGACGGTCGTCGCGAGCCGGCGAAAGAGATAGAGAGTCTCGCGATCGGATGCCGAGATCTCGACGAGCAGGTCCTTGGCGAGCGCGCTCGCGGCCCGGCGCGCTTCCTCGGCGAGCGCCGCACCGGAGGCGCTGACGATCAGTGCGATCGTGCGCAGAGTCGGATCGACGGATTGCCAGCTCTTGAGCTGGAGCGCGAGCGGCGGAAGCGTTTGCACGCCGAAGATCGGCGTGCCCGATTGTAAGGCTTCGTCGTGCGCCTGGACTTGGCAAAACACGAGCGGCTTGTTCGGCAGCGCCGCCCGTGCAGCTCGCACGGCGCCGGGCCCGACCGCGACGATCGTGACCCGGCGGTCTCGCAGCGCCTCGAGCTCGGGCGCCGCATCGGTCGTGAAACGCGCTACGCGGTACCGTCGCGGCGGGAGTGCTAGGGCGATCTCGTCGGCAACCGCGGCGTGTGCCGGCGTGCTCGTATCGACGACGAGCGCGATCTCCGCGCGTGGGACCTCGACGACGGGCGGGGGGGGCGGCTCAGGCTCGGGCTCGACGAGGGGCGGGGGGGGCGGCTCGGGCAAGGCAGCGACCGGCTCGGGCTCGGGTACCACGGCGGGAGGCCCGGAGGCGCAACCGGAGAGCAAAAGGAGCATGACCGCCGCGAGCGGCAGCCCGGTTCGGCAGGCGTTCCGCATGGAACTGCCAGGGTACGGGCGAGGTAACCCGGGCCGGCGTGCTCGGCTTCACACTCCGCGTGGGGGGCGGCGCTTTTTCAGCCGCCGCCTGTTCCCAAATACGGCAGCAGTCGGCCGTACGAGAGCACGCCGAACCAGAAGACCAGCGACATCACACCGACGGCCTTGGCGATAGTCGGCGTCGGCTCGTTCGGCCCCAGGTGGATGATTTTGGGCTCGACTTTCGTGAAGTACACGAGGAAGTTGATCCCGGCGAGCACGATCAAGCTCATCTTGACCCAGAACGCGTAGTTCGCGAAGTACGTGTAAGGGTCGCCGAACAGGAACCCGAAGCCCGTGATCATGTTGACTGCGAACGAGACGATTGCGACCGGCATCAGGCTGTGCACGGCTTGCAGCGGGATGATTCGATTGAAGCCGATCAGGCGCAAATCCATGATCAGCAGTGAGCCCATCAGCGTGCACAGCGCGAGGAAGTGCAGCGACTCGAGCGTCGGCCAGCTCCAGGCGTAATTCAGCACGAGGCCGTTGATCGGCGTCGAGACCAGCCAGTCCGTGAAGGCTTCCATGTGCGGCTCCTATAGATACGCCGTCAGGCGGCCCATGATGATGGCGACGACCCAGAAGACGATCGCCAGCGCAGCGACGGCTTTCGTGCCGCCGGAGACGACTCCGGCGGGCCCGGCTTTCACGACGGCCGGTTGCAGGATCGCAGCCGTGATCGCGCCGAAAAGCACGAGCGTCATCTTCGTCATGAACACCCAGTCGACGATGTAGCTCGTCGCTTGCGCCGAGAACAGCGCAGAGCCCGAGATGAAGTTGATGCCGAAGCCGATCCACGCGAGCCCGAAAAAGCGTTGTATCGCTTGCAGCGGGATGCCGGCGAACCAGCCGAGCACACGCAAGTCGATCAGCAGCGAGAGGCCGACCATGATGGCCATGCCGATGGCGTGCAGGGCGATCATCGACGGATAGCCGCTTATCGAGCTGCGCACCCACTCGGCCAGCCCGGTGGCTTCGAGCCAGACTAGGAATCCCACTGAAGCTCCCCTACGAAACGCGATCGAAATTGTTCTGCCGGCAGCGTAGCTGCAAGGCCGTGCGGCTGTCCACTGCGGAAAAGCGAAGAAAAATGCAGAGGTTTCGCGCTGTTGCCAACGACGTGCACCGTGCCTATAGTCGGCCGCCGAATGTCCGCCACTACGCAGTCGCCCGACAGCAACGCCCTGGCGCGTATCGGGCTCAAGCTTTCCGCCTGGTTCGAGAAGTGGTTCCCGGACGCATTCGTTCTGGCTCTCGCGGCCGTCGCCGTCGTGTTCGTCGCGAGCGTCTTGGCCGGTAGTCGCGGCCTCGATCCCTTGCAGTGGTTCGGCGCCGCGCTCGACGCGGCTCAATGGTTCGGTGCCGGCTTCTGGGGCCTCGTCGCGTTCACGATGCAGATGTCGATGATCGTCGTGACGGGTTACGCCGTCGCGACGGCGCCGCCCGTCTATCGAGTCGTTCGGCTGCTGGCGGCCGTGCCGCAAACGGGCCGCGGCGCGGCCGCGTACGTCGGCTTGTTCTCGATGCTCGCGTCGCTCGTGTCGTGGAGCTTCAGCCTGATCTTCAGCGCGCTGCTCGCGCGCGAGATCGCGCATCGCGTGCGCGGCGCCGATTATCGCGCCATCGGCGCGGCGGCGTATCTCGGCGTCGGCAGCGTATGGGCGCTCGGAATGTCGTCGTCGGCGGCCTTGATCATGGCGACGCCGGCATCGCTGCCGGATTCGATCGAGAACATCACCGGCGTCATTCCGCTGAGTCAGACCCTGGGTCTTTGGCAGAGCTTGGCTATAGCGGGGGTGCTCATCGTCGTCTCGATGGCCGTCTCGTATTACTCGGCGCCGAGTCAGAGCCATGCGAAGTCGATGACCGACATGGGCGTGGCGTATGAGCCGGCGACGAGCGACGTCGGCCGCCGAGCGACGCCCGGCGAGTGGCTCGAGTACAGCCCGCTGCTGACGATCGTGATCTGCGCGCTCGGCTTCGGTTACCTCGCGCGCGAGGTCATGGTCAGCGGGCCGAGCGTGCTGCTCCAGCTCAACCACTACATTTTTCTGTTCTTGATGGTCGGCTTGCTGCTGCACTGGCGGCCGCGCTCGTTCGTGCAGGCGATCGCCGCGTCGGTCACGCCTGTCGGGGGCGTGCTGATCCAGTATCCGATGTACGCCGGCATCGTCGAGATGCTCACGAGATCGGGGCTCGCGGAAGGCTTGTCGCGCTTCTTCGTGGCGATCGCGAACGAGCACACCTATCCCGTGCTCGTCGGCATCTACTCGGCGTTCCTCGGCTTGTTCATTCCGTCGGCGGGCGGCAAGTGGCTCATCGAGGCGCCGTACCTTCTCGGCGCGGCCGTCGATCTCGAGGTTCACCTCGGTTGGGTCGTGCAGACGTACAACGCCACCGAAGCGCTCGCGAATCTGATCCATCCGTTCTGGATGTTGCCGCTCGTCGGTATCCTCGGGCTCAAGGCGCGCGACATCGTCGGCTATTCGATGCTGCAATTCGTCGTCCACGTGCCGCTGGTGCTGTTCCTCGTCTGGATCCTGAACTACACGTTGACGTACGTGGCGCCCGTCCTGCCGTGACGGTGTCGCTCGGTGCGCCGCGGCCGGCTTTCGCCACACGAGCGCCGCTCGAGCACCTGTTCTACTGCGCGATGGCGCTCGTGCTGGTTGTACTCGTCGCGGCGGGATTCGCTCCGACGTTCTTCGCGCGGGACGTCTCGGCCGCCGGTCCGTTGCCGCCGCCCGTGCTCGTGCACGGGATTGCCGGCACCGCGTGGGTGCTCCTGTTCGCAACGCAAACGGGGCTCGTTGCGACGCACCGAGTATCGTTGCATCGGCGCGTCGGACTGGTCGTGGCCGCGGTGACGATCGCTTTCGTCGCGAGCGGTGCGGTTGTCGTAGCGGATCTCGAGCGGAGTCACGGCATGGAGCCGTTTTCGTGGCGCGCTCCGCACGTTTTCACGAACGCCGCGCCGCTGACGCTGTTTGCGCTGCTCGTCTCGGGGGGCGTTTGGCAGCGCGCGAGTGCAGTGCGGCACAAGCGGCTCATGCTGCTCGCGGCCGTCGTGCTGGCGCCTCCGGCGATCGGGCGGTTGTTCGGCCAGCTCGAGCTGACGCAGTTCCGCCTCGCGGAGCTCGGCGTCGTGGTGTACGCGGCGCTCGCATTCGCAAACGCGGCTTACGACTGGCTCGCGCACGGCCGCCCGCACGCGATCTCGCTGCTTGGCGCCGCAGCGCTCGTCGCGATCGACGCGGTCACGACGGCCTGGCTCGCGGCGGCCGGCACCTAGCGAGGATCGGGGGGGTGCGATGACGTTGCGTATCATCGGGACCGGTTTCGGGCGCACGGGCACGATGTCGCTGAAAGTTGCGCTCGAAGAGCTCGGCTTCCGCGCGTGCTACCACATGACCGAGCTTGCGGCGCACCCAGAGCACGCTCCGTTGTGGCTTGCGCTCACGCGCGGTGAGCGCGTCGACCTGGAGAAAATGTTCGCCGGATACGCCGCGGCCGTAGACTGGCCGGCGTGCACGCTGTGGCGCCAGCTGCTTGCCGTTTATCCGGACGCCCGCGTGATCTTGACCGTACGAAACCCCGTGGATTGGTACGAGAGCTTCAGCAGAACGATACTCGCGCGCAGCGAGAATCTGCCGCCAATCGCTAGCCCGAACATTCGCGCTTTGTACGACTTGAGCCGCGAAGTGATCCTTCGCCAAACATTCGGCGGTCGGGCGAACGACGCGAACCATGCGATATCGATATACAACGCTCACAACGCGGCCGTCACCGCGGGGGTCCCGGCCGACAAGCTTCTCGTTTACGACGTCGCGTCGGGATGGGGTCCGCTCTGCGAGTTCCTCGGCTTGGCGGTTCCAGACCGGTCTTTCCCGCACGCCAATGCAGGTGACGGCTTCGGACTCTCGCTGCGCGAAAGTGTCGGCCCGAGACGTGGCAAGCTCACGCCGACGTCGTAGCCGCGATGAAATGGACTGGAATTGCGTGTGCTCGAGTCGATGGCGGTGACCAGGACTCGACGCGGATTTCGAGAACGTCGGCAGTGCTCGCCGCGATGCCGACGAACGCCTCCCCGGCCGAGTAGAGCGCCAACTGAACCGCCTGCGCCGCACGCATCTCGACGATCGGTGGGTCGACGCAGCACTCTATCGACGCGAGACCGCCCGCGAGCCCGGAGCCGAGGCATTTCAGGTACGCTTCTTTGAGCACCCAGAGCTGATAGAACGCGTCGCGCGGCGCTCTTTGTAGCCACGCGCACTCGGCCGCCGTGAACCACGCGCGCGCGATTTCTTCTGTGTGGTGATGCCGTGCCGGGAATTGAATGTCGATTCCCACCTCGCCGACTGGCGCGACGGCGCATGCGAGCAGCGCGCCGCAATGAGAAACGCTGATCGCGGGGCCATCGAGGCAATCGGGCTTGCCGCCGGCTCGCGTCGTGAATCTGCGCTCCTTCGCCGGCTGCTCCGTCGACCGCTCGACCGCGAGACGCAGCAGTGCGCGGCCCGCTAGATGCTGCACGCGCCTGCGTGTACTCATCTGCGCGGCCTTGCAGCGATCGTCGTCGGACACGACGGCATCGACATACCCGCTTCTGAAATCGCGGCTGTCCGCGACGAATACGCGCAGTTGGGCGCGCGCCGTCACGTGAGCCCTCCGTCGATACAGATCACTTGCCGCGTCAGATAGGCCGCGAGATCCGAGAACAGATACGCGACGAGCCCGGCAACTTCCTCCGGCTTGCCGATGCGGCGTGCCGGCACGAGCTTCAGGATCTCCGCTGCCGCCGAGCCTGTCGCCACGCCGGTGTCGATGAGGCCGGGCGCTACACAATTCACGGTAATCTTGCGCTTGGCGAGCTCGAGCGCGAGCGCCTTCGTCGCTCCGATCAGGCCGGCCTTCGCTGCGCTGTAGTTCACCTGTCCACGATTGCCCAGGATTGCCGAGACGGACGACATGGCAACAATGCGGCCGCCGCGGTGGGCTTCAATCATCGGCATTACGCACGGCTTCAGCACGTTGTAGAACCCATCGAGGTCCGTGCGTAGCACTGCGTCCCAGTCCTCGCCCGATAGTGCGGGGAAAACGTTGTCGCGATGAATGCCGGCGTTGATGACGACGCCGTAGTAGGTGCCGTGCGCGGCAATGTCCGTTTCGATCGCCGCGCGAGTCGCGTCTCGATCTGCAACGTCGAACTGCAACACTTGGCAGCTGGCTCCTGCGTTTTCGATGTCGGCCGCTGTGCGCAGTGCCCCGGCGCGGTCGGACCGATAGTGGACAGCGACGTCAAACCCGTCTCGGGAGAGGCGCAAGGCGATCGCGGCGCCGATACCCTTGCTCGCACCCGTCACGAGCACGCGCCGCGTCACGGCGCGCTCACTGCAGATCGCAGGCGAGCGAGCTCTTCGGCGGAAGGCTGATACACGCTCACTACTGCCCTCGCGACAAGGTGATCGGTTTCGATGGAGCAGTTGAAGGACGCAAATCCTCCGTCGCTGATTTCAGGCTCTACGCTGATCGTGAGCTCAACGCCGGCGGGAAAGTGCGAGACGAAGCTCGAGTAGGAGCGCGTGCCGACCAAGAATCCAACCGCCGGTCGTTCGCCTCGAAGGCGTGCAGCGAAGCCCGCGTGTGCGGCGATCGCCTGTGCCATGTACTCGAGACCCGCCCATGCCGGAACGCCGCCGTTTTCGAAGAACACGCTGCCTTCGTTGATTCGTGCCATCGCGACCGACCGCGCCGAGTCGTAGCTGACCAGGCGTTCGATGAGCGTCATTTCCGGCCCGTGCGGCACGAGCTCTGCAACGGGCGTCGAGCTTGCGTCCATCTAGGCGTAGCCGATCGCGACTGCCGTATTGCTGCCGCCGAACGCGAACGAGTTCGAGATGAACACACCTTGCTCCCAGCTCTTATCGCGCCCGACGAGATTGATCTCCGGGAGTTGCGGATCCGGAATGCCGTCCCAGAGGTGCGTGGGCAGGCGTTGGCGCTCGTTCGCAGCGTTCAGCACTAGCCAGCACAATCCGAGCTCCTGCGCCCCCGCGGCTCCGAGGGTATGGCCGATCAAGGACTTCGTGGACCCGCACGGAGTCGCTGCACCGAAGAGGCGCGCGACGACGCGGCTCTCCATCTCGTCATTCTTCTGCGTGGCAGTCCCGTGAAGGTTGACGTAGCCGACGCCGGAGGGTTCCAGCGCGGCTTGCGCGAGCGCAGCGCGGATCGCGACTTCTGCGCCGCGACCTTGGGGATCGGGCGCGGACATGTGGTATCCGTCGGACGATTCCCCGATGCCGTAGAGGCGCACCGCGGCCGGTGAGCGCGTCATGAGGAACACAGCCGCGCCCTCGCCGATATTCAGGCCCTTGCGATTTGCGCTGAACGGGTTGCAGAGCTCGGACGAAAGCGCCTCGAGCGCGTCGAAGCCGTTCAGCGTGAGCCGGCATAGGCTGTCCGCGCCGCCCACGACGGCCGCGTCGCAGCGCCCGGCTGCGAGCAGCCGCTTGGCCGACGCAAACGCGTTCGCGGACGACGAGCAAGCGGTCGAGATCGTGTAGCGCACGCCGCTCAAGCCGAGATACCGAGCCGCAAACTCGGCTGTCATGCCGATTTCTTGCTGGTGATAGTGGAACCCCGCCGGAAACCTCCCTTCGCGATGCAACGCGTCGATCGCATCCTCGCCTGCAGCAATTCCCGACGTGCTCGTCCCGATCACGACCGCCACGCGATGTGCTCCGACGGTGCTCGCCACGTGCGCGATCGAAGGCGCGATCTCGTCGAGGGCCGTCGCGAGCAACCGGTTGTTTCGGCAGTCGAACTCAGCGAAGTGCGGAGGTAATGGTCGCAGCGGCTGCCGCACTCGGCCGACGACGGTCGACCGGCCCGTAAGCAGGCCGGAATACGCCACCATGCCGGACCGGTCTCCGGTCATCAGGCCACGAAGCACCTCGGTTTTGCCTGCGCCAAGCGCGTTCACGATTCCGAGATCCGAGAAAAAATAGCTCACCGGGTTTTGGTTCGCTGCTCGGTTGAGTCGGCTTGGCCCCAGAAGTCGAAGAAGTTAAACCATTGGGTTGGGGCCAGCAAGCAATGAGCTTCGAGCCGCTGCGCGTATCTTGCGATCGCGAGCTCGAGTGCTTGGCGCCGCGCGCGGCGCGGCAACACGAGCGGGTCGGCGAAGGGCTCTACGTAGATTCGATAGCGTCCGTCGATACGCAGGCAGAAAAGCAGATACACCGGGCAGGCGAGCAGGCTCGCGAGAATGAACGGGCCTTCCGGGAATGGAGCCGGCACGCCGAGAAAGGGAGCGTGCATCGAGCGCTCGCGATGGCTCGCCGAGACGCGGTCGGCGGCGACGGCGATATGCTCGCCCGCGTGCATCTTGTCTTGAAGCTGCACGATCGATTCGGGCCCGAGCGTATCGATCTCGATTGCCCGCTCGAAGGCGCTCGGATTGATTGAAAGGATCAGGTTGTTGAGCTTCGGGGAGTTGCGAGTAGAGACGAGCGCGTTGATCGCAATGTCGCGGTCGACCTGTGCATAGGCGCGTAACACCTCCAGGTTGCCGAGATGAGAGACGATGAACAGGGCGCCCTGGCGGGATTCCCGGAGCCGCCTGAAAAGGCTCGGATCATCGATGTCGATGCTGGAGGGCGGAAGCCGGCCGCCCCAGGTCACTCCCTTGTCGATGATGCAATGGCCGAAATCCAGGAAGTGGCCGAACGTGCCCCGAATAGCCCGCGGCGGTTCGCCGAGCTCAAGAATGCGTTGTCGGACTCGTGCGAGGTAATTCTGCGACGCTCGCCGCGCTCGTCGCGCCGTCAAATAGAAGTACGCGGTAACGGGATACAGGAGCAGGGCGAACGCCCAGCGGCCCAGCGTGGCGTACGTCGCGTACATGATCCAGAGACCCGACGCCTTGCCGCGCTCCGGGACGTCCGCCCAATGCTGCTCGGTGCTCATCGTGCGGTGCTCGGTCTTAGCCGGCCACTGCTGTAGCGACCGTCAGCGGACGCGAAAGAGAAGCGAAGGGTGTGGGCGGCCGCGACGTATTCCAGCGTGAGCGTCACGCGAGATTCTGGCGCCATTGCACGCTGAAACTTCACCTTTTCCATGGCCGCGAAGCCATGGCCGATCCCGAGATAGCGTTGCGCCAGCAAGATCGCCCATTTTATCTGCACAACACCCGGAACCACGGGAGCGCCGGGAAAGTGGCCTCTGACGAAGTGTAGGTCGCGCGGTACGACGAGCGCGATCTCGGCGGAACCGGCACGAACGCGGTGCTCCACCACGATTGGGTCGACGACGCGCGGTGAAGCAGGTGTCATCGCTTGCCGAACAGCCGTTCGATCATTGCGGGCTGCCTCTTACCTTGGGTGTCGACGGGAATTGCGTCGACGTAACGGAACTTTCGCGGCATCGCGACGTCGTCGATACGCCCGCGTAAAACCGCTTTTAGACCTTCATTGAAGGGACGCCGGCCAACGCGTGCAACCTCGGCGGCACCTTCGGCACTGAGTTGCAGGATCGCGCCGACGTACTGGCGACGCCCGTCCTCGAGCGCGAGGCACGCGGCATCCTTGATCCACGGCGTTTCGAGCAGATAGCGTTCGATTTCGGCGAGCGATACGCGCTTGTCTTCGATCTTCGCGAGGTGGTCGCCGCGTCCGAGCAATTCGAAGGAGCCGTCTCCGGCGAACCGCACGCGGTCGCCCATCGTGAGCCAATCCAGTTGGCCGGCGAATGGCGAGCGCGCTTCGAGGAGGTCGTTGGGGCCTAAGCGAGTCTCAACGCGAGGCATTGCCGTGAAGCATGCCTTGAGGACACTTCGGCGGCTGCGCCACGCCACGCCACTCGTCTCTGTGCTGCCGAGCACCTCGATGGGGCACGCGCCGAGCACACCTTCGGTTTCGGCTGCCGCGCTGGCCGGTAATAGTCCTCCGGAGGAGAACACCGCCCGCCATGATGTCGACCCCCTCGGCAAGTGTCCGATGCGTTTCAGCAGCGCTGGGCTCGCTACGAGCGCCTGCGCGTTGCCGCAGCCATCGACCAGTTGCTCGGGATACGCGAGAAGGAAATTCGCAAACGGGCGTCGGTTCAGCAGTGGCCACAACACGCCGAACAGCATCCCATAGACGTGCCGGTGCGAGACGGTGGTGAAGAAACGAGCCTGGCCCAGGCCGTCGCCCCAAAGCGTCTCGAGCACCGCGAGCTCTGCCTCGACATTGTGGACCTCTCGTCGCACCTCCTTCGGTACGCCCGTGGAGCCGGACGTATAGAGCACGACCTGCGCGGACGGCGCAATTTCCTGGATACGCCGCGTCGTCGCGGGTAGCCGCTCCCAGACGAGCCGCTCTCGTGCCGTCGTCAGCGACCCTGTGGGCTCGATCACCCCGTCGAAATCGATCGGCGGCATCCCTGCAAGCAGCGTCTGGGGTGCCAGCACTGCGGTCTTGCGCGCCGCCCAGCAGCCCAACATCGCGGCCGCGAACTCGAAGGCGCGATCGAGATTCAAGACCCAGCGACGCCCGTCGCTGCGGGCCAGCCGTTCGTGGACGCGAGAAGCGGTGGTCACGAGCTCGGACCAGCGATGCTCGGTCCCGTCGCGATTGAAGCACACGACGTGATCTGTATCCGCGACGAGTGCGGCCGCTAGCGCGGTCGACGAGGTCATTTGCGAATGCCTCGCATGACGCGTATTCGTATGAGGAACTCACCGGCGAACATCGCGCCGATCAATATGTAGGCGATCAAGCCGTTGTAGAGCGCCCACGTCTCGAACGAACTGGTTGTGGCGGTGTACAACGCGATCGCACCGTTAGAAATGAAGAACACGCACCATGCGGCGGTCACGCGGCGCAAATACGGAATCGCCTGGTCTGGAAGATCCTTGTGGCGCAGCCGCGCGATTCGTTCGACGACTGTCTGCGGGGAGAAAAGGCTGCCTCCAAAGACGATGAGCATCACACCGTTAACGAGCACTGGATAGTAGAGCATCGCGCTCGATGAACCGCGCCATATGCTCGCGAGCGCGAGCGCGATGGCGCCGCAGCAAATCAGGAGCAGCTCGCGAGTGCCGAAAATGGCTCGCGCATCAAGGGAGGGCGCTCCGAAGCGCGAGACGGCCAGGCGCAGCACGCAGACGGCGATGACCCCGACTGCCATCCATTGCACGCCAAGACGGCTCTCGCTGATGTACATCAGCAGCGGATAGAGCACGAGCGCGCCGGCGACGAGGAGTGAGAGTCCGGCGCGCAGCCTACGCCCGTTGCCTTCGCGGGGCTCGCCCGGCGATCGCATCTAGCGGACGGTGGCCGTGTCGTGCACGAAACGAGCAAGATTCGCGATCGACGCGAAGTGCTGTCGCATGGCGTTGGCATCCCCGTCCATGCGCACTCCGTACTTGCGTCGGATCGCGACCCCGAGCTCGAGGGCGTCGATGGAATCCAGACCGAGCCCGTCGCCGAAGAGCGGTGCTGCGCTATCGATCTGCTCGACAGTGATGTCTTCCAGATTCAGGACCTCGATGAGCAGTTGCTTGAGTTCCTGTTCCAGGGCATTCATTCGAGAAGAATCTCCTTACGGGGTGCGCCATTCCGCGAGCCTATGACCGGAATGGCGGCCGTAACCTATCACCGGGTCCCGCGCGGAACAAGGCGGTGGTCCGCGCTTCAAGGGCTCGGGGCTATTTCGCCGTGCGTGTCCACACCCAAGCTTGACCGTCTGCGCTCGCATGCAGCGAGTCATCTCTCGAAAGCACCCAGGCCAGGAACAACGGAGCCAACGGAAGGGAGTCCTCTTGCTTCACGGGCGCAGGCCGCAGCGCGATGCCGCTTTGCGCTGCGCGACGGAGCAGAAGCCCAACCGCGTACGCGCACGGTGCTTGCGAAGAATAACTTGCGTACTCTGTTGGCAGCGGCTCGTCGTAGGTCAAGAGTAAAACGCGGGCCTCCGGATGGGCGACCAAGAATCCCTCGGCTTCGAGCCAGCCCGCGGCAAACGTGCCAGAACCTGCCGCAAGGGCGCTCACGGGCGCGTTGCTGCGGGAGATGATCGTGAACAGCCCGGCGCTCGCGTTGTGCACCGATTGGCTGAATGTCGTCGGCGATAGCTCGACTCCGGACGAGATGTCGTTGAGCATCTCGCGCAGACGCGTGAGGTCGCCGTGCTGCGAGCAGAAAATCAAGAATTCCGGCTTGCAATCGCCCGCAGCCTCGATCGCGATCTGCACCGCGAGCCGCGTAAGCGAGCTCATGCGGCGCCGGTGGGCTGCCGGGATCGCATCGTCGGGAACTTCCGCTGGCGATGGCTCGGGCATTCCGCCAGTCCAGTGCGTGCGCCAGACCGCGGGATGTGCGGACTCGGGCGACCAAAAGGCCCAACGCTCGACATCCAGCTCGTGGACCACGTCGCCTTCGGCCAATGAACCCCCCAATTACGACTGCATATACTAGCGCGCTTCGTGGCGCCCAGAGACGCATGAGCTAAGCTAGCCGTCGATGATCTCCTACGACCATCCAGCGAGTATCACGGCGCTCGAAGCCATCTCCGAAGCGCAAAAGCTGGCATTTTCGCCGATCGCATTCCAGGCGAGCGTCGCGTTGGTTCGGCTCGAGATCCTCGACTTGGTCGAGCACGCAGGCAGCAACGGTGCGAGCGTGGAGGAGATCGCGGCGCACGTCGGCCTTGCACCTTACGGAGTCAGCGTGCTGCTCGAGATGGGAGCGAGCATCGGTTTGGTCTGGCTGCGTGGCGATCGCTACGTGCTCGACAAGGTCGGCCACTTTCTCCTGAATGACAAGATGACCCGCGTCAACATGAACTTCGTCGCGGACGTTTGCTACACCGCGATGAGCCGGCTTCGAGAATCCGTGGAGCAAGAAACACCACTCGGGCTCCGGGAGTTTGGCGATTGGCGCACGCTCTACCCCGGGCTTACCCTGTTGCCGGAACCGGCTCGCTCGAGCTGGTTCACGTTCGATCAGTTCTACTCGGGTGCCGCTTTCGCTGAAGCGCTGCCGGTGGTTTTCGCGCGCTCGCCGCGGCGCATCGTCGATGTCGGCGGCAACACAGGCGCGTGGGCGCTTTCGTGCGCATCCTACGATCCCTCGGTTCGCATAACGATCGTAGATTTGCCCGAGCAAATCGCAGCGGCACGGGAGCATCTCCGCGATTCGCCGCATTGCGATCGTATCGAGCTTTGGGCGGCCGATGTCCTCGACGAATCGCAGCCCCTTCCGAGCGGAGCGGATACCGTTTGGATGAGTCAGTTTCTCGACTGCTTCGCGGAGGACCAAATCGCGAGAATTCTCGCGCGCATCTCGCGCGTTTTACCCGAGGACGGTGCGCTATTCGTCCTCGAGCTGTTCAGCGATCGTCAGCGGCACGCGGCAGCCGCTTACAGCTTGAATGCGACGTCACTGTACTTCACGTGCGTCGCGAACGGAGTGAGTCGGATGTACCGGTCGGACAGTCTCCTCCGCTTGCTCCCTGCAGCGGGGTTCGAGGTCGCCGCACAGCACGACGATCTCGGGCTTGGACACACGTTGTTGCATTGCACGAAGCGACGATGAGCGCTGGTAATGCGGCGTTGATGGCGATGGGATGTCTCGCGGTGGCGACCGCGTCGGCCGCGCCGGACGCGCGAACGCTCGTGGAAAAGCTCGCGCGCGTGTCGCCCTCGAGCGTGGCTTTCACTGAGGCGCGGTTCTCGAGTTTGCTGCGCCAGCCGCTCGTGGTGTCAGGCGAGCTCGGCTATCTCGGCGTGGGCAGCCTCGATCGGCGCGTGACGAGCCCGTACCGCGAAACGATCACGATTCGTGGCAGCACCGTGCGCATGGAGCGGGAGGGGGAAGAGGTGCGCAGCTTCGCTCTCGAGCGAGCGCCCGAGCTCGAAGGTTTCTTGAAGGCATTCGGTGCACTACTGGCCGGCGATTCGACCGCGCTCGAGAAAACCTTCGCGATCGCGGCGAACGGCGACGACGCCGGTGATTGGACGCTCGAGCTCACGCCGCGGAGCGAGCGTGCGCGGCGCCGCGTGAGCATGATTAGGATCTACGGCAACGGCGATGAGCTACGTTGCCTTGCAACGATCGACACGAAGGAAACCGGGAGTGTCATGCTGTTTGGCGACCAACCGTCCGCGACGGTCTCGCCTGCAAGCTCGTTCGACGATCTGATCGCCCACTGTCGCGGGCGATGAAGCGCTCGGCGTCGGCTCTGCTGCTGCTCGCCGTTTGGATGGCGGGCATTGTCGCCGCGGGCGTGTTTGCGCAGCGCCATCTCGAAGTCGGCTCGGACCTTCGCTTGTTCCTCCCTGCACCGGAGACGGCCGAGCAGCGATTGGTGATGGAGGGCATCGGCGAAGGTCCCGCGGCCCGTGTGCTCGTGATCGCGCTCGAGGGTGCGCCGCCCGGACGGCTCGCTGACGCGTCCCGCGCGATGGTCAACGCGCTTCGCAACGACAACGCCTTCGTGCTTGTCGCCAATGGCGAGCTCGCCGCCGATGCGTTCCCCGAGACCTTGCTCCCATACCGCTACCTGTTGTCTTCGA
This sequence comes from uncultured Gammaproteobacteria bacterium, assembly GCA_963714705.1. Lineage (GTDB taxonomy): Bacteria > Pseudomonadota > Gammaproteobacteria > Steroidobacterales > Rariloculaceae > FEN-1219. The sequence goes on along the minus strand of CAVQPJ010000004.1, from coordinate 467,973 downwards.
CGCTCGACACGCGACGTTTCGATGTCGATTTTCTGACAGCTGCCCTCGCCGCACGCGCACAAGATCTCGCGTCTCCGGCAGGCGTATTTCTCGAGCCGTTGTTGCCGCGGGATCCGACGCTCGAGATCGTGAACGTGCTCGAGCGCTGGGAGTCGGCGCGAGAGCCACGTCGGGAGCTCGACGTTTGGTTCGATGCTGAGGGGGGCCGCGCACTGCTGATAGCAGAGACACGTGCACCCGCCTTCGACCCAGCCGGTCAGCGTGCAGCGCTGGCAAAGCTGCAAGGGGCCCTCGAGTCGGTTGGTGACGCGGACGTCCGGATGACTGCGACTGGTGCCGGGAGGTTCTCCGTGCTCATGGAAGAGCGCACCCGAGCGGACGCGCAGCATCTCGGTCTTGCGGCCACAGTCGGGATGATCGCCCTACTATTGGTCGCCTATCGCAGTGCTGGCGCCGTTCTTCTGAGCGCGTTGCCGCTGGCGAGCGCGGGCCTCGCTGGGCTCGCCGCGGTTGCCGCTGTGTTTGGCTCCGTGCACGGCATCACGCTCGCGTTTGGTTTCACGCTGATTGGAGTCGCGCAAGACTATCCATTGCATCTCTTGAGCCATAGCCGTCCCACTCGGAAGTCGCGAGAGGTCGCTCGTGCGCTGTGGCCTACGCTTGCCACGGGTGTCGCAAGCACGTGCATCGCGTATCTCACGTTCGCGTTCTCCGGCGTCACGGGTTTGCAGCAGCTCGCGTGCTTCGCAGTAACGGGCCTCATCGTCGCTGCGCTTGCGAGCCGGTTCGTGTTGCCGGCGATGGTGGCGCCCCCCCGTGATCACGGAGACTCGGCGACCCTCGGCCGCCTATGGGACAAGATCACGGCGCTGCCGCGGCCGTTATGGGTTTCGGCCGCTGTGGCCGCTGCGTGCGCGATCGTCCTCGCTGCCGCGCCGCAGCCGTTCTGGGAGAATAGCGTCACGGGTCTAACACCGGTGCCGGCCGACCTGCTCATCGCCGATCGTGAGCTCCGCGAGCAGCTTGGCGCCGCGGATCTCCGCTACATGCTCGTTGTCGATGCCCCGGATGACAACTCCGCCCTGGAGCGGCTCGAGGTGTTGGACCAGGACTTGCAACGCCTCGTAGAGCGCAGCGCCATCGCGCAATTCGATCACGCCGCGCGCTATTTGCCGTCCGAGGCAGCGCAACGGCGGCGTCAGTCTCGCTTGCCGGATGCCGAGACGTTGCGCAGCGCGCTCGGCGAGGCGAATTCCACCATGCCGTTTCGCGACGACGTGTTCGAGCCGTTCATCGCCGACGTGGCCATGGCTCGTTCGCTTGCGCCGCTCACGACCCCGCAACTCCGCACGGCCGGGCTGGGGGCGCGCTTGGACTCATTGCTTCGACCGAGTGGCTCCCGGCGCGCGGCGCTCGTGACGCTCGGCGGCGTATCGAACGTCGACGCGTTACGCGAGCTGGCAGCATCGGCCAACGTCACGCTACTCGACGTCCGCGAGGCGTCCGAGTCGCTGGTTGCTCGACAGCGTTCGGGCATCCTCAAGAGTCTCGGTTTCGCGGTTGTGCTCCTCGTTGGGGTCGTTGCGCTTGCGCTGCGCAGTCGCGCTCGCGTGTTGCGGGTGCTCGCGCCGATGGCGATCACGACTCTGGTGGTCACAGCGGCGCTGTCAGCGTTCGGGTTCTCGCTGACGTTGTTTCATTTGATATCGCTCATATTGGTAGCCGGCCTAGGGCTAGACTACGCGCTGTTCTTCGAGCACGCGGCCCGCGATCGCGGGGAGCAGCTTCGCACGCTCCACGCGGTTCTAACGTGCTCGGTGTCGACCTTCATGGTATTCGCGTTGCTCGCCACGTCGTCGCTGCCCGTCTTGCGCGCGATCGGGTTGCCTGTGGCGATTGGCGTCCTCTCGAATTTTGTCCTATCGATGTTCTTCGCTACGCCCCGAGGGGTGTCTCGGGGCTAGCGCCGCTTCGGCGTCGGGCCTGTCGCATCGGACGGCTCGGCGCGGTAGCTGGCGCCGTCATCGACGGCGAGCCGTTCCGCAAGCCAGGGCAGGGCGACCGCCAGCTCGTCGTCGAGCTGCCACGGCGGATTGACGACGAATACGCCGCTGCCGATCAGGCCGCCGCCGCGGCGCTCGCGCGCGACACAGAGCTCGTAGGTCGCGACATTCGGGATGCCCGCTGCGCGCAACGCGCGCTCGTAGCGTTCGACCCAGCGTCGCTCGATGACGGGATACCAGATTGCGACGACGCCCGTCCCGAACCGCTTGTGCATTTTCACGACCGCGTCGACGACGTCGCGGTGCTCGTCGCGCAGCTCGTACGACGGATCGACGAACGTGAGCCCGCGTTTCGACGGTGGCGGCACGAGGCCGATGGAAGCCGCCAGGCCGTCGTCGCGCAGCACGGTCGCGCGCCGATCCGCCTCGTAGACTCTCTTTAGCGCGCGATGCTCGGCTGGGTGGAGCTCGAACAGGAACAGGTCGTCGATCGGCCGCAGCGACTCGCTGCGCGAGCCACGGCGAGCCGGGATAGCGCTTCAGCGCTCCGGCGCCGTTGAAGCGTTGCGCGAGCGCGAGCCAGCGCGCGACGGCCGGCGGTGCGTCGCCGGCCGTCCAGACCTTGCCGATGCCGCTTTCGTGCTCCCGGTTGCGCTGCGCGGCTCCCGCGCGGAGGTCGTAGCCACCCGCGCCGGCATGCGTGTCGATGTAGCGGAGCGGCTTGTCCTTCGCGACGAGCCGCGCGAGCAACGCCGTGAGCACCGTGTGCTTCAGGACGTCGGCGTGGTTGCCGGCGTGATAACCGTGCAGGTAGCTCAGCATGACGGTGCTATATTGCCGGCTCGAAGCAACGACAACCATCGACCCATGAGCGCCCACGACATCCGCAGCGCGGAACGCCCCGCGCCGGACCGGCTACTCACCGAGATCGCCGACTACGTCCTGGCGAGCCAGGCCGAGAGCGCCGAGGCTCGGCGCATCGCGCGCTATTGCCTCATGGACACGCTCGGCTGCGGCATTCTCGCGCTCGGCTTCCCCGCCTGCACGAAGCTGCTCGGGCCCGGTCGTGCCCGGCGCGGACCTCGAACGGCGGCGCGCGCGTGCCGGGCACTCGCTACGAGCTCGACCCCGTCGCCGCGGCGTTCAACATCGGCGCGATGGTCCGCTGGCTCGACTTCAACGACACGTGGCTCGCGGCCGAGTGGGGCCATCCGTCGGACAATCTCGGCGCAATTCTCGCCGTCGCCGACTATCTCGAGCCGCCGCGGCGTGCGCGTCACGATGGCCGACGTGCTGACGGCGATGATCCAGGCGCACGAGATCCAGGGCGTGCTCGCGCTTGAATCACAGCTTCAACCGCGTGGGTCTCGACCACGTCCTGCTCGTGCGCATCGCGAGCACGGCGGTGGCGACGCGGCTCCTCGGCGGCAGCCGCGACGAGATCGTGAACGCGGTCTCGAACGCATGGCTCGACGGCGGTGCGCTGCGAGCGTACCGGCACGCGCCGAACACGGGCTCGCGCAAGAGCTGGGCGGCGGGCGACGCGACGAGCCGCGGCGTGCGGCATGCGCTCTTCGCGCGCGCCGGCGAGATGGGCTATCCGTCCGCGCTGTCCGCGAAGGGCTGGGGTTTTCAGGACGTGCTGTTCAAGGGTCAGCACGATCGCGCTCGAGCGCCGCCTTGAGCTCGTACGTCATGGAGAACGTGCTATTCAAGATTTCGTTCCCCGCCGAGTTCCACGCGCAGACGGCCGTCGAAGCGGCGCTGAAGCTGCACCCCATCGTCGCGCCGCGCATCGCGGACGATCGCGCGCATAGCGATCGAGACGCAGGAGCCTGGCGTGCGCATCATCGACAAGACGGGCCCGCTCGCGAATCCCGCCGATCGCGATCACTGCCTGCAATACATGGTCGCCGTGCCGCTGCTGCTCGGCCGCCTGACGGCCGAGGACTACGAGGACGACGTCGCGCGCGATCCGCGCATCGACGCGTTGCGGGCAAAGATGGTCGTCACCGAGAACGCGGAGTTCAGCCGCGACTATCTCGATCCCGACAAGCGCGCGATCGGCAACGCCTGCAGGTGTGGTTCGCCGACGGCACGCATACCGAGCGCGTGGCCGTCGACTTTCCCGTAGGGCATCGGCGCCGGCGCGAGGAAGGCATTCCGCAGCTGGTGGCCAAGTTCGAGCGCAGTCTCGCGACGCTGTTCGGCGCGAAGCAGCGCGCGGCGATCGCGGCGGCGTGCGCCGATCAAGCGCGGTTCGAAGCGCTGCCCGTGGAGGACTTCATGGCGTTGTGGGTGCCGCAGCAGTGAGCGCGGGCAAGAAATTCCGCCAGCTCGTCGCGACGCAGGCGCCGCTGCAGATCCCGGGCGCCATCAACGCGTATAGCGCGCTGCTGGCCGAGAAGCGCCGGTTTCAAGGCGCTCTATCTCTCCGGTGCCGGAGTCGCGAACGCCTCGTTCGGCCTGCCCGATCTTGGGCGTCACGACGCTCGGCGACGTGCTCGAGGACGCGCGGCGCATCACGGCCGCGACGCGAGCTGCCGCTGCTCGTCGACGTCGACACGGGATTCGGCAGCGCGTTCAACATCGCGCGCACCGTGCGCGAGATGGAGCGCGCCGGCGTGGCGGCGATCCACCTCGAGGATCAGGAGCAAGCGAAGCGCTGCGGCCATCGCCCGAACAAGGCCACGGTCGCCGTCGAGGAGATGTGCGATCGGCTCAAGGCCGCCGTCGACGCGCGGCGCGACGGCGACTTCGTGATCATGGCGCGCACCGATGCGTTCGCGCGCGAGGGCCGCGCAGCGCGCTCGAGCGCGCCGCGGCGTACGTCGAGGCGGGCGCCGACATGATCTTCGCGGAAGCGCTCTACACGCTCGACGACTACGCGGCGTTCACGCGCGCGATCGACGTGCCCGTGCTCGCGAACCTCACGGAGTTCGGTCTGACGCCGCATTTCACGGTCGCGGAGCTCGAGAAGCGCCGGCGTCAAGCTCGTGCTCTATCCGCTGTCGGCGTTTCGCGCGATGAGCCGAGCCGCGCTGCGTGTCTACGAGACGATTCGTCGCGACGGAACGCAGCGTGCCGTGCTCGACGCAATGCAGACGCGCGACGAGCTGTACGCCGTGCTCGACTATCACGCCTACGAGCGCAAGCTCGACGAGCTGTTCGCGAAGAGTGCTGGTCCGCGAGCGCGCGCAGCGCGCAAGCCGGTGCGGCGCGGCAAGAAGGGTTGAGCGTCGGAGGAGCGGGCGCTTTTCAGCGCGCCGCGGTCTTGCGTGCGCTCGGCGGAAGCGTCGAATCGTCGATGAGCTCGAGCGGCGCGTCGTCGCCGAGGCCGAACAGATCGAACGGATCCTCCTCGGCCTGCGGCGCTGCCTTCGGGGCTGCGGGGCGCGACGGCGCAGGCGCCGGAGCCGGAGCCGGAGCCGCCTTCGCGGTGGCGGAGCGCGGCGGTGCCGGTGCCGGAGCGGCGGTCGGCTCGTCGTCGTCGGGCCAGTCCGCGGCCGAGGCGAGCGCGGCCGACACGAGATCGAGCTCGGCGTCGCTGAACAACGTCTCTGCGTCGAACTCCGAGAGGTCGTCGATCGATTTCGCGCCGGCGATAGCGCGCATCGTTTGCGTTTGGCGCAGCTCGTCGTCGGCGCCTGGATCCGAAGCTGGCGGCGCGGCAGCCGGAGCCTTCGCCTTCGCGGCGACGTGGGGCAGCGGAGTCGTGGTCGGCGCCGCCGCGGGTACGGGCGGTGCCGGGGGCTGCTTCGTTGCCGGCCGAGCTGCGGCATAGGCGGTCTCGACGCGGCTCGCGGGCTTCGCGGTGAGCTTGCTCGGGGCGGGCGCAGCGGCAGCCGGTGCGGGCGTGATTGGTTTAGCCGGCGGCGGCGCCGTCGCCGCGGGTTGCGGTGCGGGAGTGGCCGGCTTCGCGGGCGCCGGCGGCTCGATCGCGTCGGTCAGGACCGGGAAGTCTGCGACCGCCACGTCGGCGACATCGGTCGCGCCGCCGTCGAATTCGAGGTCGACGGGCTTCCCTGGCGCCGCTGGGGCGGTGGCCGCCGGCACGATGGGCGACGGTGAAGGTGAAGGCGACGGTGGCGGCGGCGCGGGCGGCAGTTCGGCAGCCCGTGCTGGCGGCGGCGACGCCGGGACCGGGATCGCGCGCGGCTCGGAGCGCCGCTCGACGATGACGGCCGGCGGCGCGGCGGTGACCGCTCGCTGCGGCGAGCGCATCTCGACGGGCGAGGCGGCGACAGGCGCCGCCGGGGCGGCGACGGGCGTTGCCGCGGCAGCGGGGCGCGCGGCCGGCGTGGAGTCCGCGAGGCCGAGCAGCGAAACGGCCGTTCTCGCGACGAGGTCCGCCGTCAGCTGCTTCTGGTGCTGGACTGCGGCGATGTCGAGCGCGCTCTCGCACAGAGTGTTCACGAGCCGCGCGACGCCGTTCGAGTAGCGGTACAGCGCGGCAACGGTGCCCGGCGCAAAGATCTGGTCGTAATGCCCCTTCGCGCGCGCCGTCTGATGCCGCAGGTAATCCTGGAGCTCGGCTTCGGAGAACGGCTCGAGCTCGGCTCGCAGCCGGATCCGTTGCCGTAGCGAGTCGAGCGTGGGCGCGGCGAGGTGCTCGTGGATGCCCGCGTGGCCGAGCAGGACGAGGTTGGCGCCCGGATTGCCGACGGCATCCGGCGCCGTCAGCTGGTCGAGGGCGTGAAGCACGTCGGGCGAGAGATCCTCCGTGCGCTCCGCAACGACGATGAGCCGCGAATCGGTTGCGCGCATCTCGGCTTGGAATTGACGCCAGAGCTGCAGCCGCTCGATGCGAGTCGTGCGAAGCGTGCTGACTCCGAGCTCGATGAGGATGAGCTCGAGCAACTCGGCCGCATTCGTCGGCATGCCGTTGAGCCACGCGAGCGCGAGCCGGGTGCTGGTCGCCCGCAGCGCCGTCGACGTCAGCGTCGTCTTGCCGGCACCCGCCGGGCCGTGCAGCACCACGCCCGAGCTCATGGAGGCGAGCGCAAGCTTGAAGTGGGCGATGAGTCGGTCGTGCTTCGAGTTTCGGAAAACGGCCGCGTCGGCCGCGATACCTTCGTCGAACAGACCCCGATCGAGACCGAAATGCGCGTGGTACATGGCCGCCGGTGCCTTCGCTTGGCGCTTTGAGAGGGCAAAGTGTCCCGCGCCGAACTATCCCGGTCGTGATACCGCGTCACAACTTATGCAAAACGGGGGGCTTGGCTGCGGCGTTTGGGCGGCGACCCTCTTTATAATCGGCCGAAATCGAGGTTGGGAAACGGTTTTTCGAGATGGCGATTCGGCCCATTTTGCGACTAGGTCACGCTGTGCTGCGGCAAATTGCGGCGCCCGTCACAGAGCTCGGCACGCCGGCGCTGCGTGAGCTGGTTCACGACATGCTCGATACCATGCGCGCCAACGACGGCGCGGGGCTCGCGGCGATCCAGATTGGCGTGTTGCAGCGCATCGTCGTATTCGAGCTTGCCGCGAACCCGCGTTATCCCGACGCGGAGCCCGTGCCGCTGACCGTGCTCGTGAATCCCGTGATCGAAATTCTCGGCGACGAGCGCGAGCTCGGGTGGGAGGGATGCTTGAGCGTGCCGGGGATGCGCGGTCTCGTGCCGCGATACCGGCGGCTGCGCTATCGCGGTTTCGACGAGCTCGGCACGCCGATCGACCGCACCGTCGAGGGTTTTCACGCGCGCGTCGTGCAGCACGAATGCGACCACTTGGACGGCATCCTTTATCCGCAGCGAATCGAGGACATGACGGCGTTCGGTTTTCAGGACGAGCTCGTCGCGAGCGGCGTGTTGCCGCTCGCCGCGGCCGGCGCGGATTGATGCCACGGAAGGTCGCCATGGTCGCCGTTCTCGGCGCCGCCGCCCTCGGCCTCGTCGCAGCGTCGGTAGCTCAGGACCGCGGGCGCACCGTGCGCGACGGCGTGTACTCGCCGGCCCAGGCCACGCGCGGCGAGCGGCTGTTCGCTTCGATCTGCACGAATTGCCACGAGATGACGGATTTCACGGCGGCCAGCGCCTACCTCGAGGCTGTCGAAGGGCAATCCCTCTGGGAGACGTTCGAGTACGTCTCGAACGAGATGCCCGAGGACGATCCGGGGTCTCTGCGCCTCGAGGACTATGCGGACGTTCTCGCGTACATCTTCAGCGTGTACGGATTGCCGAGCGGTGCAACCGACTTAGCCGTAGATCAGGACTCGCTCGAGGCGATCGCGATCGTCCGGCCAGTCCGCCATACTCGTTAGAACTCGATCCCGAGCCGGAGGCACGCGTGTCCAAGCCGAAGAAGTCGTCGACGCCCCCATTCATCCAGGCGGTCGTGCATGCGACCGATTTCTCGGCCGCGGACGAGCGCGCATTCGTGCACGCGCTGGGCGTCGCGCTGCTGCGCCAAGCGGAGTTCACGATCCTGCATGTGACGCCGGACGCGTCGAGCGACTGGCGCGGGTTCCCGGCCGTGCGCAAGACACTCGAGCGTTGGAATCTGCTCGAGCGGGGAAGCGCTCAGGAGGATGTGTTCGCGAAGCTTGGCGTGCAGGTCAAGAAGGCGATGGTCCACAGCCGCTTCCCAGCGTTGGCGATAGCGCAGCATCTCGACGCCCAACCCGCCGACCTGCTCGTCGTCGCGACGGCCGGGCGGGAAGGCGTCGCGCGTTGGTTGCACGGGTCGGTCGCAGAAGCCATGGCGCGGTGGTCGCGGACGATGACGCTGTTCGTGCCCGCCGACGCGGAGCGCAATCTTGTGGCGGTGGCCGACGGAAATCTCACGCTTGCCAATGTGCTGATCCCCGTGGATCGCACGCCCGACCCGGCCACAGCGATCGAGTTCGCGCGCCGCGCGGCCGAAATCATGAGCGACGACAAGGTCACGATCACGCTGTTGCACGTCGGCAACGAGCAGGAAATGCCGAGCGTGCAAGCGAAGGACGGACCGCAGTGGACCTTCGCGCGCATGCACCGCGACGGCGATCCCGTCGACGAGATCGTGGCGGCCGCGGAGCTCGTCCGGGCGGACCTCATCGTGATGCCCACGGAAGGCCGCCACGGTGTGTTCGACGCCGTGCGCGGCAGCACGACGGAACGCGTGCTGCGCCGCGTGCGCTGCCCCGTGCTCGCCGTGCCCGCGCCGCGCGTCTGACGGCGGGGTCTAGAACGGGACGGCTTCGACCTCCTCGCGCGTCCACGTATCGTCCGGATCGAAGAGCGTCATCGCGGCGGCGAGCTTCGGGGTGTCCTCCCCGAGGTCCTTCGAGAACACGACGCCGTCGTGATTCACGATGAAGCTCATGACTCCGCTCGAGCCACGCTCGGCGGGGTAGGCAAGCAGCGCAAAGCCGCCGATCATGCGGTCGCCGACGACGTAGTCGTAAGCGCCGCCGGCGGCATGCTCGCCTTGCGCCGTGAGCACGCGAAAGTGGTACCCGTAGTACGGCACCGGCCGAACGGGGCCATCGACGAGGTAGCCCTCGGTACGCGCGGAAGCGAACAGGGAACCGAGCGGGCTTGGCGGTTCGCCCTCTACGGGTTCCCAGAACAATCCGTCCTTGCGGCCCTCCGCGCTGACGAGGCTGTGCGCGTAGTGCAGCAACGGAGCGCCTTCGGGGTTCCACCAGTAATACTCGCGCTGCGCATCCACGTACGCGAGCGACGCTTGAATCGCAGCGAGCTCGTTCTCGCCGATGCGCCGATCCAATATCTCCTCGATGCCGTTCGGCGTATCGAATCGCCAACCGCCGTCTTCGTTGACGAGAGGGAACGGAAACGGCCAGTCGTTGGGGCCCACGATCTAGCGTGGAGACGTCCGGAGCCTCGCTCTCCCAACGGTGCGCCGTCCGCGTACAAGGCGACGAACGCGTTGCGCGTGTTGGCATCCTCGATCGCATCCCCGGAGTCCACGACCGGTTGCGCGTCCTCGCCGAGCACGCGCAGCATCGCGCTCGTGTCGCCCGAGCTCGCGGCAGCGAGCAGAGCTTCGCCGGCCTGATCCGGCGATTCGTAGCGCGCTTGCCCGCCGCCGAACAGGTCGCAGCCGGCGAGCAGCGTGAGAGCCGCGACGGCGAGTGCGCCGCCGGTGTATTTGCGGCCGATCATCAGCGTCGACCTCCGCCGCCACGCATGCCGCCGCCGCCTCGGGACATGCCTCCGCCGGAGAAGCCGCCAGAGCTTCGGCTCGAGTAGCCGCGCTGGCTCGCCGAACGCGTAGAGCTTCCGCTGCTCGAGCTGCGGAACGCTTCCGAGCCGCGAGGCGTGCGATTCGCCGTCGAGGCGCGATTCGCAGACGAGGGCTGCGTCGTCGGCCGCGTGCCGGCCGCGGCGCCTCCCTGGCCAGCCCGATTGCCGCCGGCCGGTTGCGTGCCGGCCCGATTGCCGCCGGCGGGTTGGGTGCCCGCCCGATTGCCGCCGCCAAGCTGGTTGCCGGCGAGATCCCGACTCGCGCCGCCTGCGGCGATATCCTGCCGGCCCTGCTCAGCGCGGCCGCGGAACGCTTCGCGCGACTGCACGTTGTTGGCACTCTGGCCCTTGCCGAACTTGTTCTGGGTCGCAGAATCGCGGTACTGCGCGCCCTTGCGATGGCTCGGGTCGTGGTTCCACTTGCCGCCGCCGGCGGCGTTGTTGCTGACGCCCGCGGCGGTGTTGCCGGCGCCGGCCCGGTTGCCGGCGCCCGCGGCGGTGTTGCCGGCGGTGTTGCGGTTACCGGTGTTGTTGCCGACGTTGTTCCGGTTACCACCGGTGTTGATGTTGGTGTTGCGGTTGACGTTGATGTCGATGTCGCTGCTGCCCCAGTTGCAGTTGCCCCAGAACGCGCCGCCGATGATGACCCCGGCCGTGAAGCTGAAGAACGCTGCGCCGGGCGGATACATCGGCGGGTAGTAGTAGTAGGGCGGGTACGCGGGATACGGCCAAGCACCGTAGACGACGGTTGGGTTGTAGGTCGGCACGTAGACGATCTCCGGATCGGCCGGCTCGATCTTGATGATCGTCGTCGTCTGCGTAGCGGGCGCCGCCGCGGCGGGGGCCGCAGCCGGAGCCGCTGCCGCCGCAGCGTCAGCGGCGGGAGCAGGTGGCGGCGGCGCGGGCTCCTCGGTGACCGTCTGCTCCTTGCTCGACATCAGCGTGCCTTCGGCCTTTGCCTTGGCGCGTAGTCGCTGCACGGCTGCCATCACCTCGGCCTGTTGCGCCAGGAAGGCGTCGCCGAGCTTCTGCGTCCAGTCGAGCTTCTCGTCCATCATGGCGAGGACGTCGGGGAACGTCGCGATCGATTTCACGCTGGGATCCCAATCGTGATCTTTCAGTGCCTCTTCGACCGCGTCGCCGGTGACGTCGGGGTTCGCTTTCCTCCAGCGTGCTGCCTCGACGATCTCGAGCGGATAGGTCGACGACATCAGCACCTGCGCGATGAGAGGATCCGGATAGAGCGCGATCGGTGCGACCATCTGCTCGAGCTCCTCGGGCAGAAACGTCCCGGACTTCGCGGGCGTCGGGGGCTGACTGAGCGCCTGCGCGGCGGTTTGAGTGGGCGGCGGGGCGGGCGCGTTGCTGCGCCCACGCGCCGTGCGTCGCGAGCATGACGGCGGCGACGCCGACGGGCACAGTCGCGCGAAATATCCAGGGAGAGCAGATCACGGGCATGGGAAACCTCCGTTCGACACTATCGTCGTGCCTCACCGAGGCGGTAATGGGACTTTAGGGTACACCAACCGAGCAAAAACCTATTCCGGCAGCGCGAACACGAACAGCTTGTTCGGGCTTTCCGCCGGTGCGACATCGGGTGCAAGCCGCGTGAGGCCGCCCGTCATGTTCGAGCGGCCCGTGCTGACGGCCACGTACTGTTTGCCGTCGACGGCGAACGTCACGGGGTGGCCCGTGACCTGCGCGCCGAGGCTCGTCTCCCAGAGCACCTCGCCTGTCTCGGCGTCGAACGCGCGCAATACGCCGGCCACGTCGCCGCCGAACACGAGGTCGCCGCCCGTCGCGAGCAGCGCCATGAGCGCCGCGCGCTGGTCGTAGCGCCACGCAGTCCTTGCCCGTCTCCACGGAGATCGAGCGCAGCGTGCCGACCTTGCCGTCGGCGTCGGGCGCGATCACGTTCGCGGTGTCGATCGCGTAGAGCATCTCGGGCGTCGCCGTCGCCGTCGCGGCCGAAGTCGTCCACGCGCAGGTGTTCGCCATTGCGAAGTACATCGTCTTCGTGCGCGGGCTGTAGGCGCCCGCGGGCCAGTTCTTGCCGCCGTTCGTTGTCGGGCAGATGAGACGGCTCTGCGTCGGGCCCCGTGAACAGCGCATCGGCGCGGATGGTGACGGCGCCCGTCGCGCCGTCGATGCGCTCGATGACGTTCTGCGTGATCGTCGGCCGCGCCCAGAGGAACTCGCCCGTCGCGCGATCGAGCGTGTAGACGAGCCCGGTCTTGCCCGGGATGCCGGTGACGACGCGGCGCTCTTCGCCGGGTCGCAAGCGCGGATTGATCCACGGCACCTCGCTCGCGTCGGGCGCGACGACCGTGTCGACCAAGATGCGCTCGAACGGATGATCGAGGTCCCAATGATCGACGGCGTGCTGGTAGTACCAGACCGTCTCGCCGGTCGCGGGCCGCAGTGCGAGCGTCGAGTTGTGATACAGGTACTGCTTGTCGTTGCCGGCCAGCATGAACTTCGGCGCTGGCGCCGTGACCGACGTGCCGACGTAGACGAGATCGAGCTCGGGGTCGTAGCTCGGGATCATCCAGGCGCCGACGTGCCAACGTTCGTCGTCGGGCACGTCGCCCCAGCTGTCGCCGCCGGGCTCGCCGGGCTTCGGGATCGTGCGCTTGCGCCAGAGCTCCTTGCCCGTGCGCGCGTCGTGGCCCGTGATGATGCACGCGTCGGGGCCGCCGTTCGGCTGGCAGTTGCGGCCCGCGATCAGCACTCCGTTCGCCACGAGCGGCGCGGAGCCTTGCTTCACGTGATGGATCTTGTAATCGAGGATCTTGGTTTCCCAGACGAGCTTGCCTGTCGCGGCATCGAGCGCGTAGACGAAGTCGTCGGCGCCGTTGTCGATGATGAGCCGGTCGTAGATCGCGAGGTTGCGATTCGTCTGCGGGAACGGCACGAACTGTCCGAGATCCGCGGGCAGCGCGCGGCGATGCTCCCAGAGCTTCTTGCCCGTCGCCGCGTCGAACGCCGTCGTGACGTCCGACGGGCTCGGGAAGTACAGCACGCCGTCGTGCACGAGCGGGATGCCCTCCTGCGACGGTGCGGCGTCGAGATCGACGGACCACGCGAGCGTGAGCTGCGCGACGTTGCGGCGATCGATCGTCGTCGAGCGGGCTGTAGCCCCAGCTGTCGAGCGTGCGGCGCCACATCAGCCAGTCGGCGGGATCCGGATTCTCGAGCATGGCGTCGGTGACCGGAATGACCTCGCGTTGTGCCGTGGCCGGAACCGTTACGAGAACCGCGAGCAGCGTCGCGAGCCGTGCCCAGTGTCGTGTCATATGAGATTGCTCTCGTGTGCTCTCGCTCGCCTGCGATTCTTCGGAGTACGTCGTTCTAGCCGCGCTGCTCGCGCCACACGCCGAGCTTGCGGTGCACGGCTTCGTCGGACGCGCAGAACAGGACCGACTCTTCGGCCGCGCTCAAGCTGACGTCCTGCCAGCTCGGCACGGCCCACAGATCTTTCGGGCCGTACTCGAACGTCGCCGCGGAGGCGCCGCTGCCGACGGTCACGCGGCCCCGGCCGCGGACGACCGTCACGATCGCGGACGAAGTCGAGCGATACGGCGTCGTCGCGAAGCCTCGAGGCAAGAGCTGTAGGAAAGTCGAGATCGTCGGAATCGCCGGGCCGCCCGTCGTCGGATCGATGTACTCCATTTTGACGCCGTGGCAGGAGTCCCATTCGCTGTGCGCGCGCAGGTGATCGAGCGCGTCGTAAGCGTAATCGAACGGATACGAGAACACGGGCGCCGCGCCGGCGCCGCGCTCGAAACCGACCGGAAAGAGATTCCGCCCGTCGCGCAGGCGGCTGTCGTCGGGCGGCACGGCGGTCGGATACTCGGGCTCGGGGTAGTGCTCAGAGAAGCCGGCACCCAAGAAACGAATCAACGGCACGTCGAGCACGTCGAGCCAGATCGTCGGCTCCTTGCCCTCGTTGCGATGGTCGTGCCAGGTCCACGACGGCGTCACGATGAAGTCGCCGGGGCGCATGTAGCAGCGCTCGCCGGCGACGGCGGTATAAGTGTTTTCGCCTTCGACGATGAAACGCAGCGCCGCGGCCGTATGTCGGTGCGCACGCGCAAACTCCCCGGGCATGATGAGCTGTAAGCCCGCGTAGAGCGCGTCGGTCGCGAGATGCCGTCCTTCGAGACCGGGATTCTCGAGCACGAGCACGCGCCGCTCGGCGTCGCCGTCGAGACGACGGCGGCCGATTCCATGACGACGGAGCGCAGGTCCGCGTAGCGCCACAGATGCGGTACGGCAGCCGGACGCGGTTCCGCGGAGAACCACTCCTTGAAAAAGGCCCAGAGCGGGACGACGCGGGCGGCCGCGAGGCGCTGCCGAAAAGGCGCTTCGTCGCTCTCACGGGCGGGATCCTGCGCGCGCGTCATGACGCGGCAGTGTAGCAGCGCCCCGGGCCGCTCCGTCGGCGCGCGCGACCGTCGATTCCGCGCAGCTGCGCGGTATGATACGGGCGCAGTGCAAGCCCTTTTCGAGGCGTCGATGACGAGCCGCAGACAGTTCCTGAAAGCCGGGTTGGCCGCTTCGGCATTGCAGCTCGCCGCGCGAGCGGACGTCGGTGCGGCGGAGTCGCCGCGCGGCGACGCGTACCGCTCTACAAGGTCCTCTACGACACGCGCTTCCCGGCGAGCGTCGCATTTGCGCGGCGCGCGGCGGTCCGCGGCCTCGCCGTACACGCGATGGCGGGGGACATGACGCGCGTTCTGGTACGACGATCTCTACCACCGCTGGCGGCAAGGGCCGGCTGCGATCGCCGGGCTCACGGCCGAGGGCGCATTGTTCTGCCTCGAGCGCCTCGCGTGGGAGCAGCGCATGCGCGTCGTCTACCGGGGCGAGCACACCCCAGCAGCCGGGTGCGTCGCGCATCGCTTCGAAGGCCCGGCGCAGTTGTTGTCCGCGGCCGCTGCCGCGACTGCGGACGCGGCGTGGGCGGCGGCGTTGGCTGACGTCGTGGTCGAATGTCCGCGCGGTCGCGCGCAGCGAGGCGTGGCGCGAGTCGTCGACGGCGAGCGCCGCCGCCCCGTCGCCGTCCTCCCAAGCCGTTGTTCTCGTGGGTCATCGCACCCGTTCAGCGTGCATAGGGGCATTCGGATGATGGGCAGATCGGTGTGGTTCGCGGGCGTGGTCGCGGCGGCCGGCGGCGCTGCACAGGCGCAAGACTCGCTCGCGGCGCGCGGCGACGAGGTATTCCAATACTGGTGCGCCGCCTGTCACGCGCCCGGGCCGCGGCACCCGGGCACGCAAGCGCTCGACGTGCTCTACAAAGGCGCCAAGCCGGCGGCGCTCGAGCAGCGCACGGACCTCGTGCCGGAGCTGACGCGCGCGTTCGTCCGCACGGGCGTGTCGGTCATGCCGCCGTTTCGCAAGACCGAGATCAGCGACGCGGATCTCGACGCGCTCGCCGCGTATCTCGCGCCGAAAACGCCCTAGCTCGCTCGTGAGCTGCGCCTGCGCGCCCGGCGCGTCTGCCGCTCGGGCAATGTCTATAAGTAACTGAAGAACATCGTATAAACCATGATTAAGCTACGGATTGGAGGCGTCCCCGAGCACTTCAATCTGCCGTGGCACTTGGCGCTCGAGGCGCGGCGCGTTCGAGGCCGCTCGGCATCGAGGTCGCGTGGCGCGACTATCCCGACGGCTCCGGGCGCGATGGCGCAGGCGCTGCGCGACGGCGAGCTCGACGCGGCGTTGCTGCTGACGGAAGGCGCCGTCGCGGGCGTCGCCGGCGGCGGTCCCGCTCGAGATCGTGAGCCTGTACACCGACTCGCCGCTGTCTGGGGCATTCACGTCCCGGCCGCCTCGCGTTTTCGTACCGTCGGCGGACCTCGCGGCGCGCGCTATGCCATCAGCCGCATGGGCTCGGGGTCACACTTGATGGCGTTCGTGCACGCGCGCGCGCAGGGCTGGCCGGTCGAGCAGCTCGAGCTCGTCACGGTCGGCAACCTCGACGGGGCAGTCGAGGCGTTCGCAGCCGGTAATGCCGACGTCTTCTTCTGGGAGAAGCTCATGACGAAGCCGCTCGTCGATGAGGGCAAGTTTCGGCGCATCGGTGAGTTCACGGCGCCGTGGCCGGCGTTCGTCGTGTGTGCTGCGCGTGCGCTCGATCGCGACGGGCGGGTCGCGCTCGGCCGCGTGGTCGCGCTCGTGCTCGATGAGGCGCAGCGCCTTGCGCGCGCGGCCCGACGCGGCGCAGTTGATCGCGCGTCGGTACGGCGCTTCGCGCCGGCGACGTCGCCGAGTGGCTCGGGACCGTACGCTGGAGCGCGCGCGTTGGCGTTGCCGCGAGTGACGTCGGCGAGGCATGCACGGTACTCGGCTCGCTCGGCGTCCTGCCGCGCGTCGTCACTGCAGCCGAATGCATCGCGGCGGTGTTTCCGCCGCGTTGATGGCGCTGGCACGCATTCGGGCGCGTCCGCTATGCTGCCGGCGTTTCGGCGCGGAGAATCGGGTGGATGACGAGATCGGATGCACTGCGAGCGGCCGCTCGGGCCGTCGTGCTCGCCGGCGCGTGCGTCGCGGGCGCGGCTCTCGGGCAAGTCAATCTCGCCGGCGTCTGGAGCATGACGCTCACGGAGGACTTTCCGGACCGGCTTCCGGGTCCCGAGCTCGGCGACTACGCCGGGCTACCGCTGAACGCCGCGGATCGAATGCGTGCGCAGAGCTGGAGCGCCACGATCCTCTCGCTGCCGGACTATCAATGCCGCGTGCATCCGTCGGACTATGCGAACAGCTTCGCCGACATTCGCATCTGGCACGAGATCGACACGACGACACAGCAGCTGATCGCGATTCACACTGCAGCATTTCGCCTGGAACACGCAGCGCACGATCTGGATGGACGGCCGGCCGCATCCGCACGAGCTCGCCGAGCACACGTCGATGGGCTTCTCGACGGGCGAGTGGGTCGGCAACACGCTGAAGGTCACGACAACGCACCTGAAGGAAGGCTGGCTGCGGCGCAACGGCGTCGCGCGCAGCGACGCGGCGACGGTCACGGAGCACTTCATGCGCCACGGCAACCATCTGACGTGGAGCGTGTTCGTGCAAGATCCGAAGTATCTCGAGGAGCCGTTCTTCCGCAACCGCGACTACACGCTGGCCGAAGCGAGCTCGATCGGCGCGTACCCGTGCGAGAGCGTCGTCGAGGTGCTGTTGCCCGAGCAAGGCTACTTCCCGCATTACCTGCCCGGGGAGAACCCGTTCCTCGTCGAGTTCGCGCGCAAGCACAAGATCCCGTACGAAGCGGCGATGGGCGGTGCGGCCACGATGTATCCCGAGTACCGCAAGAAGCTGGCCGAGCTGCCGCAACCGTAGAGGAGCCCTGCGATGAGGCATTGCATTCGAGCTGCGTCGATCGCAGCGGTCGCCAGCGCCGGCTTTTGCGCCGTGAGCCTGGCGCAACAACCGCAGAACTTCGACGCAGTCGAGATTCAAGCGCTCCAGGTGCGCGACGACCTGTACATGCTAGTCGGCGCGGGCGGCAACATCACGATGCAGGTCGGCGACGACGGTGTCCTGATCGTCGACACGCAGTACGCGCCGTTGTCGGAGAAGATCGTCGCGGCGATCCGTAAGATCTCCGCGAAGCCGATCCACTACATCATCAACACGCATCATCACGGCGACCACACCGGCGGCAACGCGAATCTGCGCGCGGCCGGCACGACCGTCAGCGGCGGCAACATGGCCGGCGCGATCCGCGACTCCGGCGTAGGCGCCGCGATCGTCGCGCACGAGAACGTGCTGCTTCGCTTGAGCTCCGACAACGGGGCCGCAAGCCACGCCGTCGGGCGGGTGGCCGACGAGCACGTTCTTCGGCGCGAAGAAGGAGCTCTATTACAACGGTGAGGGCATCGAGATCATCCACGTGCCGGCCGCGCATACGGACGGCGACAGCATCGTCTTCTTCCGCCGATCCGACGTGATTGCGTCGGGTGACGTCTTTGTCACGACGAGCTATCCCGTTCATCGACACCGCGAGCGGCGGCAGCTATCAGGGATTCGTGGCGGCGCTCGAGAAGCTCGTCGACATCATCATTCCCGTCTACGGCCAGGACGGCGGCACGCTCGTGATTCCGGGTCACGGCCGCGTCTCGAATCTCGGCGACGTCTTGAACTATCGCGAGATGGTCATCGTCGTCGGCGACCGCATCAAGAGCATGATCGAAGCCGGCATGACGCTCGAGCAGGTCAAGGCCGCGAAGCCGACGTTCGACTACGACCCCGTTTACGGTGCGAGAGCGGGTGCAGCGGATCGGTTCATCGAGGCGGCGTATCAGACCTTGAGCGTGCCGCCCGGAGAATCGCAATGAGAAAGCTCGACGCTCGATCGGTCGCATTGCTCGGCTTGGCGTGGCTTGCCAGCGTTGCCTGCGGCGGCGCAGCCGCCGGGTCCGCCGCCTCCGTCGCGCAGCGCGCGGGAGTCCGCGCCGATCGACCTCACGGGGCAGTGGGTGTCGATCGTCACCGAGGATTGGCGCTTTCGCATGATCACGCCGCCGGCAGGCGACTTCGAGGGCTACAACCTGACGCCGGCCGCGACGGCGATTGCCGGGGCGTGGGATCCGGCGAAGGACGAGGCCGCCGGCAATCAGTGCAAGGCGTACGGGGCCCCGGCGATCATGCGAACGCCCGGCCGCATCCGCATCTCGTGGCAGGACGACTCGACGTTGAAGATCGAGACCGATGCCGGGCGGCAGACGCGGTTGCTGCACTTCGGCCGCTCGGGCGAGCCGGGGCAGCCGTCGCTACAGGGATTCTCGCGCGCCGAGTGGTTGCCGCACGGCGGCGGTTTCGGCCGGCCGGCCGTAAACGGCACGCTGAAGGTGACGACGACGAATCTGACGGAAGGCTATTTTCGCAAAAACGGCATTCCCTACAGCACCGCCGCGGTCCTGACCGAATACTTCGACGTGCTCGGCGAGCCCGACGGCTCGCAATGGCTCGTCGTCAAGGCGATCGTCGACGATTCGGCGTATCTCGCGGTCGCGCCGATCACGAGCAGCAATTTCAGGAAGCAGAACGACCGCAGCGGCTGGGATCCGCAACCCTGCTCGGCGCGCTGAGCTAAAAAGAAAGGCCCGAGGCGCTGTGCGTCTCGGGCCTCGTCGTTCAGAACGTTCGAACGTTACTTGATCGCAAAACCGGCGCGCGGATCGAAGTCCTTGCCGTCGCCGCGTTTCGCTCTGATCCACGCGGCCGCCGGCCGGCCGTCACGCATCGGGTTGCCGGTGATCGTGATTTGTGTGCCCGGAGCGAAATCGCTCTTGCGGATGCCGGCGCGCGTCAGCGTGCTCGGGCCTTCCGCCTCGAACCCCCACGTCGTTACCGTGCCGTCGTCGTTCTTGACGTCGACGAGCAGCCACGAGTGCGGATTCGTGTACTGAAACTCCTTGACGGTGCCGGTGACGGTGACTTCCTTCTGGTCATTGAACATGACCGCCGAGTGATGAGCGAACGTCGGGGCCGCCAGCAACACTGCCAGCCCGAGTACGCCTGCCAGAACTCTACTCATCGCCATCTCCTTCCTGGTCGTCTTGCTCAGTGAACGTGAAGTTCGAGAAATCCGAGGTCCCCGTGTTCGTCTGCTCCACGACGTTGTTCTGATTCTCGCCGCAGTGCCAGTACCGGATTCGCAGACTCGAGTCGTCGTTCGATAATCTTTTGTAGACTTGCTTAGTGTACCAGGGCTCTGCGAGCGCCGGCGGGTCGAAGGCCCAGACGTCCACGACCATCGTCGTCGCGTCGGTTTTCTGCCAGATCTCGACCGTTTCGACTTGCTCCGTATAGAAGGGCTGAATACGTTGGTACTGGCCGGCGCGCATCTGGCTCGTATGGATCACGAGCCTTGTCGCCGTCCCAGAAACCGATCGAGTCACCTTCCCAGAGCGGGTAGGCGTCGGCGTCGCTCGGGTGATCGCGGCCGTCGGTGTAGACGCGGCGGATCTCGTTCTGCATCTCGTTGACGAGCCACACCTGGTGCGGCGTGACGACGAACTCCTTGCAGGAAGGGCTCGACGATCCAGCGCGGCATGCCGGCCGGCTCGCAGTTGCTGAGCGGGTCGAATTCGATGCCTTTGGCGACCTTGTCGAGCTTCTCGCGTAGCAGCCGCTCGTGCTCGGGCGTCAGCTTGGCGGTCGGCAGCGCCGTCGGCGATGCTTGGTCGGGATCCCAGAAGAACGGGCTCGCTTCGCGCGTCCAGATGCCGGTCCAGTCGGGCACGGCGCGCCAATTGAGTGCGTCACCGCCGCTCGCTTCCGTCTTGAAATGCTCGTAGAGCGCGCGCGCGGTCTCCGTGCTCGATGCCGAGGTCGATCATTCGTTGCTTCTCGGCCGACGGCACTTGTGCCGCGGCCGTCAGCGCCGCCGCGGTCAGCGTCACGGCAATCAACATCCTCGCAATCATCGACGTTCCTCTCCCGCGGCGCGTGTCTTTCGCTCGAGTATGTCGCGCAGCAACGGCACGTCGCCGACGGCGGGCGCGTCGGCGGGAATCGTGCGGATGTACGCGTAGATGTCGGCGAGCTGCTGGGCGGACGCGTCGGGGAAAGCCGGCATGTTCGGCAGCGGCGAGTTCTGCACGAACGTGATGAAGCCTTCTTGCGTGTAGTTCATCGGCACGAGACGGCGCTCGCCGCTTTGCGCATCGAACCCATGGCACGCGTAACAATTGAACGTGTCGGCGAACAGCGGCTGGCCGCGCGCGGCGTCGCCGACGATGGCTTGGCTCTGCTGAGCCGACAGCGATATCGCGACGACGGCGCCGCTCGCCAGGGCGGTGCACGCGAGGGAGGCGCGGAGCGTTCGATTCTTCATGGCGAGTCCTTCAGCGCGGTTGCGAGACGACGTCGAGCAACGCCGGCTCGCCGGCGCGCACGCGCGCAAGCGCGCGCTCGAGCGCGGGCGCGAGCGCGGCGGGATCCTCGATCGGGCCTTCGGCGTAGACGCCGTAACCCTGCGCGATCTTCGCGTAGTCCGGCGCCGGGTCGCGGATGACGTTGCCGATGTCGACGTTGTCGTTGCCGCGGCCGCGGCGCGCCGCCGTGCGCTGCACGAGCATGACTTCCGCGTGGTAGGCGCGGTTGTTGTGAACGATCAAGAGCAGCGGAATCTTGTGGTGCGCCGCCGTCCAGAGAGCGCCGGGGCCGACGAAGTTGAAGTCGCCGTCGCCGACGATGCCGATCGAGAACCGGCCGTGCTCGCGGTGGGCGAGCGCGCCGCCGACGGAGGCCGGCGTGTCGTAGCCGATGCCGAAGCCGCCGCAGTCGCCGTTGTAGCGATAGAACTTGTCGTGATTCAGCAGGCGCCGTTGCCATTGGCCCGTGAACTGATGGCCGGAGACGATCGCCCAGTCGTCGTTCTGAATCTGCCGCCCGAGCTCGGCGACCATGCGCGGCACGCTGATCGGGCTGGCGTTCCAACCGTAGCGCGCGTCGTCGATCTCGCGCTCGCGGATGGCTTTGTGCGCCGTCGCGATCTGCTCGCCGCGAGCCGCGCGGAGCCGCGCGGCGTTACCGGCGCTCTGCTTGCGGATCTCGTCGATCAACGAGGGCAGCGTCGCTTCGCCGTCGGCGGCGATCGCGACGTCGACCTCGGAGTAGTTGCCGAAGTCGTGGATGTTGTGCCCCTGCGAGAGGTACTCGGAGCAGATGCTGATCGTCTTGCCGCCCGTGGCGCGCAACTGCGCGCACGGACGCCGTCATGTCGTTGAGCTCGAGGCCGAGGATCACGTCGGGGCGGTAATCCGCGCCGCCCGAGCCGTACAACGCGTGCCACGACGGGAAGTCTTGCCAAGAAGCGTAGCCGCCGACGTCGACGGGCGCTTGCAGCAGCTCGGCGAGCTCGATGAGCCGGTCCCAGCCGGCCGACGTGCGCGCGAGCTTGCCGGTGCGAATCAACGGCCGCTCGGCGTTCGCAAGAAGCCGCGCGGCCTCGCGGACCGCGCCCGAATCGCCCTGCGGCATGCTCGGCATCGAGAGCCGCGGGATCGTGAGCTTGCTCGGGTCCGGGATCGACGCTTCCTGGAGCTCCGAGTCGACGACGAGCAACGTCGGCCCCATCGGCGGCGTTCGGCCGATCGTGTAGGCGCGCATCGCGATGCCCGCGAACACGTCGAGGTTCGTCGGCTCGTCGTCCATCTTCATGAAGTCGCGGACGATTGCGCCCATGTCCTGCGCGCTGTGCGGCCGATTGACGACGCTCGTCGGGTTGCGGGGCTGGCCGACGATCGCGAACACGGGAACGCGGTCGCACCACGCTTGGAACAGGCCCATCGAGGCGTGCAGCAGGCCGACCGTGCCGTGCATCAGCGTCATCATCGGTTTGCCGGCTGCTTTGGCGTAGCCGTGCGCGATGGCCGCGCCGGCCTCCTCGTGCAGCACCGTCAGGATCTCGGGCTTGCGGTTGCCGCCGTGGTTGATGATCGACTCGTGCAGGCCTTCGAACGCCGAGCCGGGATTGACGGCAACGTAGTCGAAGTCGAGCGCTTTCAGCACGTCGACCATGTAGTCCGAGCCGGGATGCTGAATGAACTGCGCGCCGACGCGCGGCTCGGGCGGCACGAAGTCCGCGCGTGCGTCGGCTTCCGTGGGCCGTGCGACGGCCGGGCGTGTGGTCGCCGGTGCGGTCTGCTGGGCTGAGCCGGTGCCGCCGACGATCGCGCCGGCAGCGCCCGCAGCGCCGGCCGCGGCGCCTTTGAGGAACTTGCGACGATCGACGGAGTCCGTCGAGGCGTTATCGACTGGTTTGGCCACGGTATCCCCCATTGATTCGTGACGGCCGGCGGTGAGCCGCGCCGTCAAGGGATGATACCGCAACGGAATTGGCGACAAAGGTCGGCCCGGTTCGGCCGTCGCTGCCGCCGCGAGGCCGCGCTCAGCTCGTCATTCGAACGCGATTGCGGCCCGCGGCCTTCGACTGCATCAAGGCCTGGTCGGCGCGCTCGAGCAGGGCGTCGACGGCCGCCGTGTCGCGGGCGTCGCGAACCGTGCAGCCCACGCTGACGCTGACGGAGACTGCGCCGTCGCGCGTCGGTATGGGTGTGCTCGTGATCGCATGGCGAATGCGCTCCGCGACGCGGCTCGCGATCGCAGCGTCGGTGTCCGCCATGAGCACCAGGAACTCGTCGCCGCCGAGCCGGCAGATCGCGTCGTCGCCGCGAACCGTGCTCAGGAGTCGACTCGCGACGCGGCGCAGCACCTCGTCGCCGGTTTGATGGCCGCGCGTGTCGTTGATGCGCTTGAAGTTGTCGAGATCGAGCAACGCCAGCGCGATCGGCGTCCCGCGTTGATCCGCGCTCGCGAACGCGGCTTTGAGCAGCACGGAAGCACCGCGCCGATTCCACAAGTGCGTCAACGGATCCATGAGCGCTTCGCGGCGCGCCACGCCGAGCTTCGACGTCAGGGCTGCGTGCGCGTTCCTCAGCTTGATCCGAGAACAGCTCGCGCTGCACCAGTGCAGCGAGGTCCGTCAGCGTTTGCCGATCGACAGGCGCGAACTCGCGCGGCTTCAGATCGAAGACGCAGAACGTTCCAATGCAGGCGCCATGCTCGTCGACGAGCGGATGACCGGCGTAGGCGCGAAACCGCGGCGCCGATGCCACGATCGGCAGTTTCGCGACGCGCGGATCGGCCAGCGTGTCGCCGATCATGACGATTTGGTTGGCTTCGACCGTGAGCTTGCAGATCGCCTGGTCGCGCGGCAGCTCGGAGATGCCCCAGCCGGCGGCAGACTTGAACCACTGCTTGTCCTCGTTCAGCAACGAGATCGCCGCGACGGGCGAATGCAGGGCGCGGCGTGCGATGCGCGTGATCCGCTCGAAACGTTCCTCGATCGGCGTGTAGAACAGGTCGAGCGAATGGATGTTGGCGATCTTGAGCGTCGCAGTGCTGGCGATGGTTCTGCTGAGAAGCGTATCGCTCACGAGTCTCCGGGCCAGGATCTCTGGCACCTAGGCGATGGCTCAACTGTAACTCGCGTCCCAGGGCGCGCGTGTGAGTTACGTCTCGCTTGCAATGGCCGTGATACACGGTTGCAGACGGTGCGAGACCCCGCAAAGTGTGACACCAGTCCATAGCGCGAGGCCGGCGAGTAGTTAGCCTTTCGATACATTCGCCGCACGCGAATCTTCACTCTCGCCGGAAACGAGCTGATGCCGCAGCCAACCAGTCGCAAGAAAACGGAGCACGATGAGATCGACCTTGCGCTTGTCGAGGCGAGCAGCGTCGTCGCTGCGATCGTCGTTGCAGCCGACGGAACGATTCGCGCCGCCAATGCGCGCATGCGGCGTTTCCTGGGCTCCAGCGATGCGCTTGCGCGAAGCGGCAAACGGCTTGCCGACTACTGTGTCGATCGCACCGCATGGGATGCTTGGTGCGACGCCGCGCTCGCGGGCCGATCCGTCGAGATAGAGCTGCGCGGTTTCGACGGCGTGACGAAGGTCTTTCGGGGCGACGTGAGCGCGGAGGGCGAAGGTACGGACCGACGTTTCGTCGGCATCCTGGTCGACGGCGACGACGACAGGGCGTTACGTGTCGCGGCGCAGCACAGCGCGCGCATGGAGGCGCTTGGCAGTCTCACTGCCGGAGTCGCTCACGACTTCAACAATCTCCTCACCGTGCTCGTCGGCAACCTCTACCTCGTCGGCGAAGAGGTGCGCGAGCGCCCGCGTGTGTTCGAGAAGCTCAAAGCGGCGCGCGACGCCGGCAAACGCGGCACCGAGCTCATCAAGCAGCTCATGACGTTCGCTCGGCGCGAGGAGATCGATGTCGGCAGCATCGACCCGGCGAAGGTCGTCGGCGACGTGCTGCCGCTCCTGCGTCGCGCACTCGGTCCGCGGATCGCCCTCGAGACGACGCTGCAGGAGCGCGCCGGCACCGTGCGCGCGAGCGTGGCACAGCTCGAAAGCTCCGTCGTCAACCTCGCCGTCAATGCGCGCGACGCAATCGAAGGTAACGGCCGCATCTCGATCGAAGTGAAGGCGGTCGATGTCACCGATGGCGAAGCACCGCTACGCGGGCTCGCGCGCGGCGGGGGTTACGTCGCCGTGATCGTTCGCGATACGGGTGCCGGCATTGCGCCCGACGCGCTCCACCGCGTTTTCGAGCCGTTCTTCTCAACGAAGCGCGAGCGGGGCGGAACGGGTCTCGGGCTCAGCATGGTTCGATGGTTCGCGGAGAGCTCGGGAGGTTGCGCCGCGATCGAGAGCGTGGTCGGGCAGGGAACGGTCGTGACTCTGCTGCTGCCTCGTCAGCAAGCCGGGCACGCGGTCCAAGCCGACGACAGAACGATGCCGCTGTCGACGCTGTCGACCGGCACGGAACGCGTCGTCGTGCTCGCGCTGGACGAGGCCCTCCGCGCGACGATCCACGAGACGCTCGCGGTGCTCGGCTACCGCGTCGAAGTTGCAGCAGATGCGGAGGACTTGCTGGCGGCCGTTGCTGCGCGAGCCAGCGGACCTGTTGATGATCGATGGGCTCGGCCGCGTCGACGCCGACGTTCTGCGCCGCGTCCGCGCCGCTCGGCCGCAGTTGCGCATCATCGCGACGGTCGATCCCGGCTGGGCGCCCGAGCGCATCGAAGGCCTCGAGACGGCGTTGCTGACGAAGCCGTTCACGCTCGCGGATCTAGCAGGGACCGTGCGGCGCACGCTGGATGGCGCCGATGAGCCGTAGCGCTATTTGTGGAGCAGCACCGTCAGCCGCTCCAGGGCCTCGTGACAGGTTGCGCATCGCGCCCACCTGCTCGTCGCTCAAGGAATCCAGAATCTCCGCGAAGCGACTGAGCCGCTGCTCCTGTGCACGCTGATAAGCCCGTCGGCCTTTCGGCGTAACGCTGATCAGCACGCCGCGGCCGTCGTTCTTGTCGTCGGTGCGCTTGACGAGACCTTCGTCGACGAGAGCCGTGATCATCCGCGACATCGTCGCCGGACGCACCATCTCGTTGTCGGCCAAAGCGGTGACCGAGATCGGCCCGCGCTTCTCGATGACGGATAGAGCGCTCAAGCGTTCCGGCGTCATACCTTGAGGTAGCTCCAGCGTTCGGAGCCGCCGCGTCAACCTCGCGAATTGCTCGTGGAGCAGGGCGGCGATCTCGGAACGAGTGTCCGCCTCCGGCGTAATTGCGTCAGGCATGAGACCGACTACCTCGTTGTGATTCTTACTGTGGAATAGCGAAGCTCCAAGAAATTGTAGAGCCTGGCAAGGCATCTGGTGGGGTTTTGGGATCGCTTTCCCGCTATTCGAACGCAAGCGTGAAGCGGAAGGATATGAGACGTTCGGGAAATAGACTCGGATTCGTCGGGTCGACGTCCTGGAACTGGAAGCTCTCGTCGAGCAAGTTGTCTGCATTCAGAGACAAGAGGCCGCGGCGATTCGGCAGGCGATAGCCGACGAATGCGTCCAGCACGAAGAAACGATCCTCTCCGTAGTCGAACGGCGGGGGATCGAACGGCGTCTCTTGAATGCCGCTCTGAAACTCGCCCTCTTGGCGAACGTGCGACGCGCGCGCGCCGAGCGTGAAGCCTCCTCGCCAAAAGTAGCGGATCTCTACGGGCAACCGTTCGGTCTTCATGTGAGAGTAGCCGAGCAACGGGACGGGCTCGCTGCCGTAGCGGCCGTGCTCGTAACGTGCCGTGACGCTGAGCGCGTCGAGCGGCATCCAATAGAAGTACGCTTCCTGCGTACGCTCGCGCAGTGTGACAAGAACGGTGTTTCCGGGATTTAGCGTATCGACAGCTGGCCGATCCGTGTCTCTCGACGTCCGCCTGCCATCCGATGAAGAG
Source organism: uncultured Gammaproteobacteria bacterium (assembly GCA_963714705.1). Taxonomy (GTDB): domain Bacteria; phylum Pseudomonadota; class Gammaproteobacteria; order Steroidobacterales; family Rariloculaceae; genus FEN-1219. Next base: position 440,964 of record CAVQPJ010000004.1, on the reverse strand, counting down.
AGTCGGCGACAGCTCTTGCTCGACGGCCAACCCCTGTGCGGTCGCGCGATCGGCTCTTCCGCCGAACAACAGCTGCGTGAAGCCGGCGACTTGCACGGGCTCGAGTCGTGGCTGCGCGTTCTGAGTCGATGTCGTCAGGCTGCTGAACAAAGTCTCGAACGCTGCCGCGCGCACGGTCGTGTACGGCGTGGGACGCCATACGACGCCCAATTTGGGGTTGACTGCCTCCTCGTCGTTAGAGGGGTTGTCGATGCTGTCCAAGCTGACGCCGGCCGTGATGCTTAGAGAAGGCAGCGGATGGAAGTTGGCATACGTGTAGAGGCCGAGTTGGCGATTGGTTCGCCCTTCGATGATTACGCTTGGATCGAGACCCGGGAACACCGCGGTCGTCTCCTCGTCCTCGTTTTGGCGAGCCGCTAGGAGGCCGCTTTGTATGCTGACGATATCGCCGCGAAAAATGTGTTGGAAGTCGATGTGGTAGTCGCGCCTGTCGGTTCGAATCGCGAACGCGTCGCCCGTTGTGAAAGTGGCGCCCCCTTCCTGGTAGATCATAGAGCTGAGTAGCGTCTGACTCGGCGTAAGCCGATGCTGGGCGCCGATTCGTAGTGAGTCCACGTCCTCATTGATCCGCAGGAGAGGGGAGTAGAGGTCCCGATTGAAGAATGCCGTCAGGTCGCCGTGCTCCGACCGCGTGGACCGCAGCTCGGCCTGCAGATTCATGTCGGGTGTCGGGCGATATTGGACGAACGCGTTCGCGGTCTCTTGCTCGAAGTCGTTGTTCTCGCGAAACCCGTCCGTGGCGAAGCGATAGTGGCCCGCGCTGTAGGACACGCGGTCGCGGAGCCCGGCCAATGAAACATCGTGGCCCTCGATACCGTTGCTACCAGCTGCTCCGGAGGCCCGTAGCTTGAGGCCGTTCGCGACGACGAGGGAGTCGAGCTCGTCGAATGAAGGCGGGCTAGGACCCGCGTGTTGCGCCAGGAAAAGGTTCTGCTGACCGAGCTGAGGCTTGAGCGGCGTGACGTTAGCCGGCTGGAGCAACTGCGAGACGAGAAGCTCGCTGACGCGAGCGATCTCATGGCGAGGCTCGGCCGAATAGGCGTCGGCGAGCAGTCGGTGCCCCGTGAAGTCGGCCGGATCGCCGCCGAGGGTGTTCCACGCATCGAGCAGGGCGAGTTGCCCTGAGCCGACCTCGGCGTGCATGCGGGCGAGCCCTGCGCTGCGCGTCGCGATGTCCTCGTCGAGTGACAGACGCGAACGGTGAATCGGTTGATCGCCGTTCTTGCGCGTCGCGAGCCGGAGCTCCTGGAGGGCTTCGATTGGGCGATTGCCCTGCAGTTTTTGCAGCGACGAGTACAACCACGGCGTTGGATCGAGGGGGTCGAACGCTTTTGCCAAGTCGAGCTGGCTCGCCGTCAGGTCGCCGCGATTCTCGGCGCCATAGATGTTGGCCATGTAGGCTGCGCGTCAGCGGATTGGCCGGATCGAGAGCAACCGCCAGCTCGAGCTGCGCGCCGCCCGGTTGCGAGGTCGCCACGCCGAATCGACGTCAAAGCCAGGCCGAGCCATGGCAGCGGCGCCTCGGGCTCGAGCTCGACGGCCGTACGAAATGCGCTCTCGGCAGAGGCCGTGTCGAAGGCGCGCAAGCTCGCAAAGCCGAGCACGACGAGCGGCGTGCTCTGGTCCGGGGCCAGCGTGCGTGCTCGTGTCGCGCTGGCGATGGCTGTCCCGCACATCGTCTTGGGCGAGCGCGATCTCGGCCAGCCGCGTCGCGGCGATTGCGTTGTCGGGCTCGATCGCAAGCGCTTCGCGAATGACTGCGCTCGGCGGCCGCGAGCGAGCCTACGCTCTGCTCGACGTGGGACAACGCGATCCGCGCGACGACGGACATCGGATCGGCGGCCAGCGCTTCCGCGACGCGGGCGCGCGCCGCGTCGCGGTCCGCGCGCGCCAGCGACAAGACAGCATCGAGGGAAAGCGCAGCGGCGTTGCGCGGCGCGAGGCGCAGAGCCGTTGCGATGTCGGCTTCGGCGCCTTCGAGCCGCGCCGTCGTCAGGCGCGCAGCGGCTCGATACGCATAGAAGTCGGCGTCCGCCTGCTGCGACGGCAGCGGCACTTGGTCGGCGCCCGGCAGCGGCCGCTCGATGATCGGCGGGTAGTGGCTCGCCCAGCGCATGCGCTCGATCGGCCGGTCGATCGGCGATGCCGTCGGCGCTTGGCCATCCCGGGCCACGGCAACATGATCGCTGGAGACTTTGAGCTCGCCGTTCGGCGTAGTCACGGCGACCTCGCCCTCGAGCACGACGATTTCAGTGAGCCGCTCATCCTCGTCGACGCGGATGTCGAACTCGGTTCCTTCGATCCCGGCGTTGGCGTACGGGGTCCTGAAACTCAACGACCGAGGGTCGCGGCTGATGACATGGATGATGCCGCGCAGCAGCTCGAGCAGAGAGCCCACACCCGAAGGCGGCTCGGGAAGGTTGAGGATGCTGTGCTCGTCGAGGCGTATTGGCCCGCCGCCGTCCGGCAGGACCAACGTCGCGCGGCTCGAGCTTCCGACTTGAATGGAATCGTCGGTACACACGCGCTCGCCGGCGGCGAGCGCCACCCAAGTCGCGGTTGCGCTGCGCCGAATCTCGACGCGCCCTTCGACGGAGCTGACTTCGGCCGACCATTCGTCGCAGCTGCGCGCGGCTTGGGCGTCGCAGAAAGGCCATAGGCCCATGAGCCCGACCATCGCGGTTCGGCAGACTGGGACAGACGGGATCCCCCGGCGTCGCGGCCGGCGGCACAGCAGCGTTTGCGGTGGCGTACGAGCCATCGACAACCTTATTGTTGGCGCGAGCGCGACGCGACGACTCGCAAAAACCGCTGCTGGCTCGTGGGCCGGCAGCTCTTATGCAGAGCTAACAATCAAGCTAGTCCTCCGATGTGTCAAGAGCGCAACGAAATCCACCCTGAGACGGTCGCTCGTACCGGTGCACGGCGGCGTCCGCTCGTGCTCGGCACCGCGCTCGGTACCGTAGGTCTGCTCCTGAGCTTGCTGCCCGTCACGTCGAGGCTCGAGGAGACCCTCGGTCTCAAATTGCTGTTCACCGTCCGCGGGCCTTTGCCTCCGTCGACGCAAGTCGTCGTCGTCGGCGTCTCGCGCGACGCGGCGCGCGCCGTTGGCCAGACGACGGAGCTCGACACCTGGCCGCGCGATCTGCACGCGCAGCTGCTCGAGCGGCTCAGCGCGGGGGAGCGAGCGCGGTCGCGTTCGACTTGACCTTTCACGAGCGGCGCCCCGGCGCCGGCGACGCAGCTCCTTGCCGGTTCGATCGAGCGAGCCGGCAACGTCGTGCTGCTCGAGTGGACCGAGAGCGACGTGGTGCCGCTCGGCGGCAGCGCGGAGGCGTGGCTCGAGAAGCGCAGGCCGCCTCTGCCCGAGCTGAAGGCGGCTGCGCTCGGCTCGGCGCCCTTCGTCTTGCCGACGGTGCCAGTCAGTGTCGGACAGTTTTGGACGTTCGGCAGAGCCAGCGACGACACGCCGTCTCTACCCGTCGTGGCTTTGCAAGCTCATTTGCTGCCGTTCTACGGGGACTTTTTGCAGCTCCTCGAGCTCGCGCGGCCGGGCGTAACGGTGGCGTGGCCGCAAACGCGCGGCTGCCGTGCAAGAGCAGCGCAACCTCGAGATCACGATGATGACGATCCGCCGCGCGTTTCAGAGCGACGAGGGTCTCGGCGCCGCGGCGCGTCGCGAGCTCGAGCGAGGGAGCCATTCGACGTCAGCCACTTCAGCGTTGGAAGTTCTGATCGACCTGTACGCCGGCCCGAACAGCCGCTTCCTGAATTTCTATGGACCGGCGCGCAGCGTTCCGACGCTGCCGTACGATCGCGCGCTGGACGGGTCCGCGGTCGGCTTCGACGGCAAGCTGCTTCTCGTCGGCCTTTCGGAGCCGCGCCAGCCGGAGCAGCAGGACGATTTCTTTTCGGTCTTCTCGCAGAGCAGCGGCGTGAACTTGAGCGGCGTCGAGCTCGCGGCGACCGCCGTCGCGAATCTGCTCGAGCAACGGGCATTGGCATCGCTGCCGTTGCCGCTACAGGGCGGGCTCATCCTCGTGCTTGGCATCGGGTTCGGCATTTTCGTCGGGCGATCGACGGTGCTCCGCGCGGCAGGCGTTGCGGCGCTCGCGGGCGCGCTCTATTTCACGGTCGCGTACTTGCAGTTCGCGAGCGCATACGTCTGGCTCCCGCTCGTCGTGCCGCTGCTCGTGCAGTTGCCGGCGAGCGTCGGTGTGGCGGTGTGGTGGAACTATCGCGAGCTCGGCGAGCAGCGCGAGCGCGTGCGCACCGCGCTCGGCTACTACGTTCCGCAGTCTCTCGCGCGCAAGCTCTCGGAGCAGACGTTGGCGCCGGGTGCCAACCGGCAGCTGCTGCACGGCACCTGTCTCGTAACCGATGCGGAGCAGTACACATCGGTGGCCGAACGTTTGCCGCCCGGCCGAGCTGGCTTCGCTCGTCAACGACTACTACCAAGCGATCTTTCGCGTCGTCCAAGGGCATGGCGGCGAGATCTCCGATACGGCCGGGGATTCGATGGTCGCCGTGTGGGCCAGCAGCCGCCCCGACGCCGGCGCGCGCTTGCGCGCCGCGCAAGCGGCGCTCGCGATTCTCGATGCCGTCGACGAGTTCAATCGCGCTCACGCCGACTCGCCCTTGCCGACGAGGGTTGGGCTCGAGTCGGGCGAGATGCTGCTCGGCAACATCGGCGCCGAGCAGCGCTACGAGTACCGTGCCGTCGGCGACATCGTGAACACGGCGTCGCGGATTCAAGGATTGAACCAACTCCTCGGGACTCGCGTGCTCGTTTCGGCGGCGACGCTCGATGGACGTCGAGCTGCCCGCGCGCGACGTCGGCACGTTTCTGCTACGCGGCAAGCGGCTTCCCGTGCGTGTAGCTCGAGCCGACTGGCGGCGCGCGTGTCGCCTGCGACGAGCAGGGCCTCGCTGCATTCGCGGCGGCGCTCGCGGCGTTTCGGCGCGGCGAGTGGCAAGAGGCACACGACGGTTTCGCCGCGCTCTCGCGCGCGTTTTCCCGGCGACGGCCCGAGCCGCTACTACGAGGCCCTGAGCCTGACGCTGGGGCGAAGCCCTCCGGCGCACCTGGACCGGCGTGGTGCAGATCACGACGAAGTAGGCCGGGCTCAAGACGGCCGCATCTTGCGCGACAGCGCCGAACTCGAGACGAGTCACGTGGTCTTGCGACTTGCGATGCGGCCGCGGCATTGCGCTCGAGGTATGCGAGCACGTCGTCGACGCCGGCGACGCATTCGCGCTTCGTGTCCGGCTGGCGCTCGAGCAACTCGCGCAGCATGCGCTGGTTCGTGTTCTGCACCGGCACGGGCACCAGCGTGAGCAGATCGACCATCCGCAGGATCTTGTCCTGATCCTCGCTCGGTAGCCGCTCGACGGTGCGCACGAGCCGCAGTACATCCTCTGATACGGGCATGACGGTTGCCTCCGTCGGTTGAGCCCATGGCAACGGTCATCTGTAGCAGAGGTGGCGCGGCGCGTCTGTCAAGTACCGGACACTTCTCGCGAAATAAAAAAAAATTTCGACTTATGTCGTCTGCTTGACAGAACGCGGGGCGCGCAGCTGCGACGCTTGCTTCACGGCGCGGGTGCACCCGCAGGTTCCCATCACGCTCAGGAGCACGCAGACATGACGAAACTTCGCAGCTTTCTTGCCGGGTTGTTGTTGGTCCCGGTTCTCGCGTTGAACGCCAGCCCGCTTCGGACCGACGCCGACGGTGCGGGTCTCGAGCCCACGCGCCCCGTGGCCGGATGGTGCTGGTACTACTTCCAAGGCCGTTGGATCGCGTACCCGTGCTGAGGCGGGACTAGACCCTCGCGCCGCCGGCGATCATCGTCCGCAACGCGTCCGTGTTGCGGATGACGATTTGCGTACGGCCGAGCTCGATCCAGCCGAGCCGGCGCCAGTCGCTCAGATGTTGATTGACGATCTGGCGCGAGATGCCGAGGAAGCGCGCGAGCTCGGCCTGCGAGATCCGCAGCTCGAGATGACCGACGCGGGCCGCGCGGCCGTGCAGCGACGCGAGAATCAGCAGTCGTTTCGCGAGCCGCGCGGGCCCGTCCATGAACGCGGATTCCTCGACGAGCTCGCTCGTCCAGCGCAGCCGCTCGCACATCAGCTTCAGCAAGTGAATCGCGAGCTGCGGCTCGCGCTCGAGAAACGGCAGGAAGTCGGCGCGTTGAATGACGATCAACGTCGACGTGTCGAGCGCCATGGCGTTCGCCGTTCGCGGTAGGCCGTCCATGACGGCGATCTCGCCGAACGTGTCGCCGGGCTCCATGATGTTGAGGAACACTTCGCGGCCGCCGGAAGCGCTCGCGCTGATTCGCACGCGGCCCGATGCGACGCCGAAGAGCGCGTCGCCTTCGTCGCCCTGCGAGAAGATCACGCTACCTTTGTAATAGGTGCGTTTGGCCGCGAGCGTTGCGAGCCCGTCCGAGCGTCGCGTCCGACAGCCCGCGAAACAGATAGTTGTGCCGAAGAACCGCTTTCGGGCTCAGGGGCGTAGGCGGCGGCGAGCCGTCGTCGCTGTCGATCATCTGGCGCATGCCGGTCCTCGGGGAGCATCGGCGGAACGGGATGCCGCCATCGTTTGCCGCTCTTGTTTCGGCCCAGTATCGTGTACTCGCTAAGCAATGCCAAGCGGCTGAAAACGGAGCGAATCGGTGATCAAGACCCCATGGCGGCTCGCGGGCCGCCTGCTGGCTCGCGACTGGAGGTCCGGCGAAGTGCTCGTATTGCTGGCCGCGCTCGTCGTATGCGGTCGCGGCGATGAGCGCCGTCACGTTTCTTCACCGACCGTGTCCGTGCGGCCGTCTCGCAGCAAGCCGGCGAGGCGCTCGCCGCAGACCTGCGCGTCGAATCGATCAACCCGTTGCCGGCGTCCGTCGACGACGTCGCCGCGCGGCACGGGCTCAGCGACGGCCGACGTCGTGAGCTTCCGCAGTGTCGTCGTAGCCGGCGACATGACCTCGCTGGCCGACGTCCGTGGCGTCACGCGAAGGCTATCCGTTGCGCGGCGTCGTGCAAGTGGCCGACCGGCTCGCCGGCGCGCCGCAAAACGCGACCGGCATTCCTGCGCGAGGCGAAGTCTGGGCCGAGCCGAGTCTCCTGGCGCGCTTCGGCGCCGCCGTCGGCGACGAGCTCGAGGTCGGCCGCCTGCGTCTTCGCGTCGCACGAACGCTCGAGTTTCGTCCCGACGAAGGTTGGCGCTTCATGGAGATCGCGCCGACCGTGCTGCTCAACTACGACGACGTGCTTCGCGTCGGGCTTGCTCGCGCCGGGCAGCATCGTCCGAGTACGTCGCGCTCTACGCCGGGCGATGCGGCTGCGCTCGCGGCGTTTCGCGAGGAGCTCGCGCCGCTGATGCGGCCGCAGGACGAGATCGAGGACTTCCGCGACGGGCGGCCCGGAGGTCGGCGCCGCCGTAGCCAACGCCGAGCGATTCCTCGTGCTGGCCGCGCTCGTCAGCGTGCTGCTCGGCGGCGTGGCCGTCGCGATGGCCGCGCGCCGCTTCGTCGCGCGGCGCCTCGACGCCGTCGCGCTCATGAAATGTCTCGGCGCCCGGCATCGCGAGGTGCTGCAGCTGAACGTGCTGCAGCTCCTGATCCTCGTCGCTCGCCGCCGGCGTGCTCGGCTGCGCGATCGGCTTCGTCGCGCAGTTCGGGCTTGACGGCGCTGCTCGCCGATTTCATCGAGGCGGAGTTGCCGCCGCCGAGCCTGCAGGGCGCCGTGCTCGGCCCGCTGACGGCGCTGGCCGTGGCTATCGGCTGCGCGCTGCCGCCGTTGCTGCAGCTCGGCGGCGTGCCGCCGGCGCGCGTGCTGCGCAACGACGTCGGACCGCCGCCGCTGCGTTACACGACGATCTATGGTGTCGCGGCCGCGGCCGTAACGGCGCTGCTCTACGTGCTGTTCGGCGACTTCGAGCTCATCGCCTATCTGCTCGCGGGCGCCGTCGCGACGTTCTTCGTGCTGTATTTCGCCGGCCGCCTGCTCGTGCTCGCGCTGCAGCGGTTGCGCGGCGGCGTCGGCGTCGCCTGGCGCTACGGCATCGCCAACGTCGCCCGCCGCGGCCGCGAGAGCAGCGTGCAAGTCGTCGCGTTCGGCATCGGCCTCATGGTGCTGCTGCTGCTGACGTCCGTGCGCACGGAGCTCATGACGCGAATGGCAGGCCACGCTGCCGGCGGAGCGCGCCGAATCACTTTCTCATTAATATTCAGCCCGAGGAGCGCGAGGCACTCGGCGCGACGCTCGTCGCTGCGGGCATTGCGGAGCCGCGGTTCACGCCGCTCGTGCGTGCGCGGATCAGCCACATCAACGGTGTGCCGGTCGACGGACTACCCGCGCCGCCAACGAGCGCGGCCGGCGACGAGCTCGAGGACGAGACGAATCTGACCTGGTCGGCCGAGCTGCCGCCCGCCAACGAGATCGCCTCGGGCGCGTGGTGGAGCGAGGGCGCCGACGTGCCGCAGCTCTCGCTCGAGGAGGAGCTGCGCGTCGCGATCGGGCTCGAGCTCGGCGACGAGATCACCTATGCGATCGGCGGCGAAAGCCTCACCGTGCGGCTCACGAGCACGCGGCTCGTGCAATGGGAATCGTTCCGGCCGAATTTCTTCATGGTGCTCTGCGCCCGGCGCGATCGAGGACTTTGCGCACACCTACATCACGAGCCTGTTCGTCGCGCCCGAGCAGCGGCGCGTGACCGTCGATCTCGTGCGGCAGTTTCCGAGCGTTTCCGTCCTCGACATCGGCGCCGTGCTCGAGCAGGTGCGCCGCTCGATGGATCGAGCGGCGTTGGCCGTGCAGTACGTCTTCCTGTTCACGCTGGCTGCCGGTGTCATGGTGCTGCTCGCCGCGATTCAGGCGACGCGCGACGAGCGCATGTTCGAAAGCGCCGTGCTTGCGCACGCTCGGCGCGAGACGCAGCGTCGTGCTTGCAGGGCGTGGCAGCGGAGTTCACGGCGCTCGGTTTGTTGGCCGGCACGCTTGCCGCGGTCGGGCGCCGCCGTCGATCGGCTACGTCATCGCGACGCGGCTGTTCCAGCTCGACTTCGTGCCGGGCTCGCTTTGTGGCTCGGCGGGCTCGTTGCCGGAGCGCTCGTCGTCGGCGTCAGCGGCACGCTCGCGGTGCGCTCCGTCATCAATCACTCGCCGGTCGCTACGTTGCGCGGCGCGTGAGCGTTGCGCACGGTATCATTCCGCGCCGAGGGAGAAGGACTGACGATGATCGAATTGTTCACGGCAGCGACGCCGAACGGGTGGAAGGCTTCCATCACGCTCGAGGAGCTCGGGCTTCCCTACAAGGTTCGCCGCATCGATTTCGAGAAGCGCGAGCAGAAGGAGCCGTGGTACCTCAAGATCAATCCGAACGGCCGCATTCCGACGATCGTCGATCACGACAACGGCGGCTTCGCGGTGTTCGAGTCGGGCGCGCTGATGATCTATCTCGCCGAGAAGGCGGGGAAGCTGCTGCCGACCGACGTGAAGGGTCGCTCGCTCGTGATCCAATGGCTGATGTTCCAGATGGGCGGCATCGGGCCGATGATGGGGCAGGCAAACGTCTTCTACCGCTACGCGCCGGAGCGCATCCCGTATGCGATCGAGCGTTATCAGCGCGAGGTGCGCCGCTTGTTCGAGGTGCTCGACACGCGCCTGACGGATCACGAGTTCCTCGCCGGCGACTATTCGATCGCCGACATCGCGAACTGGTCGTGGGTGCGCGGCTACAAATGGTCGGGCGTCACGCTCGACGGGCTGCCGCATCTGACGCGCTGGCTCGAGGCGATCGGAGAGCGTCCTGCCGTCAAGCGCGGCGTCGACGTGCCCGAGCCCGTGGATCTCGAGGAGATGATCCGCAAAGCCGACGAGGCGCGCGCCAAGGTTTCGGGGATGCTCGTTTGAGCGCGAACACGCCCGCCGAAGAAGATGAACGTCGACGAGCTCGTTGCGATCGACGTGCACACTCACGCCGAGATCTCGGTGCGCGATCCGCAGCCGCCGACGATCTTTCAAGAAGCGGCACAGAAATATTTCAAGCACGCGCACGACTCGCAGCCGACGATCCCGCAGATCGCTGCCTACTATCGGGAGCGCAAGATGGCGTGCGTCATCTTCTCCGTCGACGGCTTGCGCGCGCGCGGCATCAAGCCGGTATCGAACGAGGAGGTCGCGGAGCTCGCGGCCGAAAACTCCGACGTCATGATTCCGTTCGCGAGCATCGATCCCGCGAGCGGCGCCGCGGGCGTGCGCGAAGCGCGGCGCCTGATCGAGCACTACGGCGTCAAGGGCTTCAAGTTCCACCCGCAATTCCAAGAGTTCTTCCCCGACGATCGGGCTGCGTATCCCCTGTACGAGGTCATCGCGGAGCACGAGCTGCCGGCGTTGTTCCACACGGGGCATTCCGGAATGGGTACTGGAATGCCGGGTGGTGGCGGTATCAGGTTGAAGTACGGCAATCCGATGCACGTCGACGACGTCGCGGTCGATTTCCCGACGATGCCGATCATCCTCGCGCATCCGTCGTGGCCGTGGCAGGACGAAGCGCTGTCGATCGCGCTGCACAAGCCGCAGGTCTATATCGATCTGTCGGGCTGGTCGCCGAAGTACTTCCCGCCGCAGCTCGTGCAGTACGCGAACACTCAGCTGAAACGCAAAATGCTGTTCGGCACCGACTACCCGTTGATCACGCCGGAGCGCTGGCTGGCCGACTTCGCGAAGATCGACATTCGCGACGACGTCCGGCCACTGATTCTCAAGCGCAACGCCATCGACCTGCTCAAGCTCGGCGCTTGATGAAAACTTCAGGGCGTGCCGACGGTGCCGCGCTGGGCGCGCGCCTTGCGGCCACCGCGAGTCGGGTTCTACACTCCGATCGAGTACTGGCATAACAACCGAATCGGGGAATCTGCATGAGTGTCGCGATCGCTGCCCAGCCAGCGCCGTCGGCCGGCGTCGCAGCTTTTCTGCGACGTCCGGCGAGGTTGCTGATCGGCGGCGAGTGGGTGCAGCCCGCGGCGCACGATCGAATTCCCGTCATCGATCCCGCGACGGCGTCAAGAGAGTAGCTTCGATCGCCGATGCGAGCCGCGCCGACGTCGACAAAGCCGTCGCGGCTGCACGCGAGGCGTTCGAGCGCGGCCCTTGGTCGACGATGCTGCCGGCGCAGTCGCGAAGCGCTGATCTGGCGGTTGGCCGATCTCATCGACGAGCACGCCGACGAGCTCGCGGAGCTCGAGAGCATCGACAACGGCAAGACGAAGCAGATGGCCGGCATCGTCGACGTGCCCGGCGCGCGCAACTACTTCCGTTACATGGCCGGCTGGGCCACGAAGATCGAAGGCTCGACGATCGACGTTTCGGTCGGCGGGCTCAAGGGCGCGCGCATCAATGCCTACACGCGGCGCGAGCCCGTCGGCGTCGTGGCGCAGATCATTCCGTGGAATTTTCCGCTCGTGATGGCGGCGTGGAAGCTCGGTCCCGCGTCTGGCGGCCGGATGCACGTGCATCTTGAAACCGGCGGAGCAAACGCCGCTGACGGCGCTGCGGCTCGGTGACCTCATCATCGAGGCCGGCTTTCCGCCGGGCGTCGTCAACATCCTCACCGGTTACGGCGAGAACGTCGGCGCCGCCCTCGTGACGCACCCCGGTGTCGACAAGATCGCGTTCACGGGCTCGACGCTCGTCGGCAAGACAATCAACAAGGCCGCGACCGATACTCTGAAGCGCGTGTCGCTCGAGCTCGGCGGCAAGTCGCCCGTCATCGTGCTACCCGATGCCGACGTCGACACCGTGATCGGCGGCGCCGCCGGCGCGATCTTCTTCAACGCCGGGCAAGTCTGTGCGGCGGGCTCACGCCTGTACGTGCATCGTAAGATTTTCGATCGCGTCGTCGAAGGTGTCGGCGGCGCGGCGCAATCGATTCGCCTCGGGCCCGGCCTCGATCCGGCCACGCAGATGGGCCCGCTCGTGTCGCGCGAGCAGCAGGAACGCGTCATGGGTTACATCAAGTCCGGGCGCGAGGAAGGCGCATCCGTCGTCGCCGGCGGCGACTCGCCGGCGCATCCGGGCTTCTACGTGAAGCCGACCGTCATGGCGGACGTCAATCGCTCGATGCGCGTCGTGCAGGAAGAGATCTTCGGTCCGGTGCTCGTCGCGCAGCGCTTCGACGACCTGGACGAGGTCGCCGCGCTCGCCAACGACACGCCGTACGGCCTGAGCGCCAGCATTTGGTCGAACGATCTCAAAGCCGTGCATCGGCTCGTGCCGAAGGTCAGGGCCGGCACGGTATGGGTCAACACGCATGGGCCCGTCGACGCGAACATGCCGTTCGGCGGTTTCAAGCATTCAGGGTTGGGCCGCGAGCACGGCCGTGTGGGAGTAGAGATGTACACGGAGCTCAAATCCGTGTGCATGCTCGTCTAGATGGAGCAGGAGTGACGATGAGTTCAGTAGTGGATCCCAAGGAAGACGCTCCGCCGCCGCGAAACCGGAGAGCGCGTCGGGACCTTGAGCGGTGTCGCGAGCCTCGTTCGAGTGCTCGACGAAAGCCGCCTCAAGCCGAAGGCCAAGGAGCAGGAGGTGCTCGACGTCGCGACCGAGTACTTTCTCCAGCACGGTTACCGTGGCGCGAGCATCAACGCGATGGCGCGCAGCTCGGGCATCTCGAAGGAGTCGATCTACCGCTACTTCAGCAGCAAGCAGCAACTGTTCGAGGCCGTCATCGGCCGCGAGCTCATCGAGTACCGGCGCAGCCTGCACAGGCTCGACGCCACGCTGCGCAGCATGGATTTGCGGGCCGCGCTGATCACGGTCGCGGAGACGATTCTCGGCATCATCACGACGGATCGCACACAGGCGTTGCGCCGGCTCATCTTCGACGAGGCGACGCGTTCGCCCGAAGTCGGCCAGCACTACTACAAGATCGGCGCCGCGCAAGCCTACACGGTGCTCGAGAACGTCCTCGAGACGCACGCTCATCAGAGCGATTTCGACATTCCCACGCTCTCGCGCCACTTCGCCGGTCTCTTGTCGCTGGCGCATCACGCTTGAGCGGCAATGCGCGGTGCGCTCTGAGCCGACGGCGGAGGAAATCGCACAGCTCGCTACGACGGTCGTCGACGACTTCATGAAGGCATTCCTCAAGCCGAAGTGAACGCGACGCGGTGGAACCGGCGCGAAGTGCTCGGTGGCGTGCTCGCGGCGGGCGCCGTGAGCGCGTGCACCTTCCGGCCGAGCTTCGGCCAACAGCCGGTTAACACGATGCCCGACCGCAGCGAGCTCCTGATCCGCAATGCCTACGTCCTGACGATGGACGCGGCGGGCGACCTCGCGGGCGGCGACGTGCACGTGCGGGACGGCGCGATCGCCGCCGTCGGGCCGCGGCCTGTCGGCGCCGGGCGCGCAAATCATCGACGGCGCCGGCATGCTCGTGCTGCCCGGGTTCGTCGAGACGCACTGGCATATCTGGACCTCACTGCTGCGCAGCCTCGCCGGCGACCGCCAGGAGCACGGCTATTTTCCGACGTCGCGTACCGTCGGCACGTTCTATTCCGCCGAGGACATGTACGCGGCGGGAAGGCTGGCGGCCGCGGAGGCCATTCATTCGGGCATCACGTTCGTGCACGACTGGTGCCACAACGTCCGCGGCCCCGACTATGCGGAAGCCGCGTTGCGCGCGCTCGAGGAAACCGGCATTCGCGCGCGGTTCTCGTACGGCTCGCCGACGGGCGCGAGCAACGACGTGAGCATCGATCTCCGCCATCTAGCCGCCCTGAAAGAGCGCTGGCGCGACTACGCGAACGGCGGCTTGTTGACGCTCGGCCTCGCGTGGCGCGGCGCGGCGTCGGCCGCCACGTTGCGCGACTACGAGGTCGCGAAGGAGCTCGGCGTGCCGATCTCCGTGCACGCCAACAATCAGCGGCGGCGGCGTTATCCAGCAGCTTGCGGACGGCGGGCTACTTGCGCCCGGCATGCAAGTCATTCACGCGGTCTGGTGCACGCCCGAGGAGATTCGCGCGCTCGCCGACAACCGCGTCAACGTCAGCGTGTCGCCGTACTCGGAGCTGCGCATCGGCTTCGGCTTTCCGATCGCCGCCGAGCTCGTTGCCGCCGGCGTCACCGTGGGCCTTTCCGTCGATACGACGACGCTCTCCGGCAACGCCGACATGTTCGCGATCATGAAGGCGATTCAGAACATCGAGAACGGCCGCGCGCGCAACGAATTCGCGCTCACCGCGCGTCGAGTGCTCGAGCTTGCGACGATCGACGGCGCACGCTCGATGGGCATCGACGGCAGTCGTCGGCTCGCTGACGCCCGGCAAGCGCGCCGACCTCATCATGGTCGACACGCGCGCCGTGAACCTCGCCGTGCTGACCGAGCCTGCGCACTTGCTCGTCGAGGCGGCGCAGCCGGCCAACGTCGACACGGTCATGATCGACGGCCGCATCGTCAAACGAGGCGGGCGCCTGACGGGTCTCGACGTCGGCGAAGTCGTCGACGCGGCCGCGCGCGCGTCTGCCGACGTGCGGCGGCGTTCCGGCTGGAGCTGGCCGAGTCAGCGATAGCGTGTGACCGCGTCGAAACCTACGGTTTGGCTCAAACCGGGCCGCGAGAAATCGCTGCGTCGTCGGCATCCCTGGGTCTTTTCGGGCGCGATCGACCGGCTCGACGGCGAGGCGGCTGCCGGCGCCACCGTGGAGATCCTCGCCTCGTCCGGTGACTCCTTGGGCCGCGGCGCCTATTCGCCGGCCTCGCAAATTCGTGCGCGCGTTTGGACCTTCGAATCCGGCGAGAGCATCGATGCCGGATTTTTCCGGCGCCGGCTCGAGCGAGCCGTCGAGTCGCGCCGCCGTCTCGGCCTGCTCGGCCCTCGAGCCGCATGCCGGCTCGTGTTCGCGGAATCCGACGGCTTGCCGGGGCTCATCGTCGACCGCTACGGCGAGTATCTCGTGTGCCAGATCATGTCGGCCGGCGCCGAGGCCTGGCGCGCAACGATCGTCGAGCTGCTCACGGAGCTTTGCGCGCCGCGCGGCATCTACGAGCGCTCGGAGGGCGGGGCGCGGCACAAGGAGGGTTTGCCGTCGCGCCGCGGCGCACTCGCCGGAGACGAGCCCCCGCGCGAGCTCGAAATCGTATCGGGCGGCATTCGGCTCGTCGTGGATATCGCGAACGGCCAAAAGACCGGTGCGTATCTCGACCAGCAGCGCAACCGCGAGCTCGTCGCCGCGCACGCGCGCGACGCGGAGGTGCTCGACGCCTTCTCGTACACGGGCGGTTTCGCAATCTCCTGCTTGCACGCCGGTGCGAAGGGCGCGACGTTGATCGACTCCTCGGCGGATGCGCTCGCGCTGGCAGAGCGCGAAACGGCGGCCAACGCCGTTGGCGAACCGGTGCCGCTTCGTCGTCGCCAATGTGTTCGACGAGCTGCGCGCCGTGCGCGAGGCCGGCACGCGCTTCGACCTCGTCGTGCTCGACCCGCCCAAGTTCGTGCACTCGGCCGAGCAGATCAATGCCGGCAGCCGCGGCTACAAGGACATCAACATGCTGGGCCTGGCGCTCGTTCGGCCGGGCGGGGTGCTCGCGACCTTTTCGTGCTCCGGGCACGTCGACGCCGCGCTGTTCCAGAAGATCGTCGCCGGCGCCGCCGTCGACGCGGGCCGCACGGCGCACATTCTCGAGCGGCTCTCGCAGCCGGCCGACCACCCCGTTGCGACTGAATTTCCCGAGGCGGACTACCTCAAGGGCTTGATCTTGCGGGTCCACTGACGCTGCATGCGCGCCTCCCCTTTGAGATCGAGCGATCGTCATGGATGAAGAGGCCCTGGCGCGTTGGCGCCATGACCACTCGTTTGGCCAGGATCGGCGCCGTCCCGGCGAGCGCGGCACGCAGCTCGTGATCGCGATCACGGCGACCATGATGGTCGTCGAGATTGCCGCGGGCGTGCTGTTCGGCTCGATGGCGCTCCTGGCCGACGGCCTGCACATGGCCTCGCACGCCGTGGCTCTCGGCATCAACGCCTATGCCTACGCGTATGCGCGGCGGCACGCGCGCGACGCGTCGTACAGCTTCGGCACCGGCAAGGTAAACACGCTCGGCGGGTTCACGGGCGCCGTGCTGCTCGCCGCGTTCGCGCTGTTGATGGTGTCGGAAAGCGTGCAGCGGCTCGTCGTGCCGGTGCCGATCGCATTCAATCAAGCGATTGGGGTCGCGGTCGTCGGGCTCGTCGTCAACGGTGTGTCGATGCTGATTCTCGGGCACCACCGGCATGGGCACGAGCATCACCCCGATGACGGCGACCACGACCACGACCATGATCACGGCGAGCCCGAGCATGCAGGGGCGGGGCACGACCACAACCTCGTCTCGGCCTATCTGCACGTGCTCGCCGACGCGCTGACGTCGGTGCTCGCGATCGTGGCGTTGCTGGCCGCGAAGTATTTCGGGCTCACCTGGATGGACCCGTTCATGGGCCTCGTCGGGGCCGTGCTCGTCGCGCGCTGGTCGTTCGGGCTGCTCAAGACGACGGGCGCCGTGCTGCTCGATCGCAGTGCGGGACCCGGCGTCTGCGCGGCCGTCACCGAGGCGATCGAGCGCGTCGACGGCAACCGCGTCGTCGACCTGCACGTCTGGTGCATCGGCCTGAATCTCTATTCGGCCGCGCTGACCGTCGTGACGCCGTCGCCGCGCTCACCCGAGCACTACAAAACGCTGTTGCCGAGCGGCCTCAATATCGTTCACGCGACCGTCGAAGTTCATGCAGCTGCCGATGAACAGATAGCGCCGTTCAAGAACAGATACTCGTGTATGATTTTGCCGTGAAACCGCGGCCGTCAGCCCCTCTGCCGACCGCTCGCGCCGCGCCAGCGAGTGCAGCGCCGCCGCGAGCGCACGAGGGCGGCGCTACTGGCCGTCGGGGCGCGTCAGTTCGCGGCGCGCGGGATCGACGTCGTCAGCGTCGAAGAGCTCATCGCCGAGGCCGACGTCTCGCGTGCGACCTTCTACGGCTATTTGCTAGTAAATACAGCCTATTAGAAGGCATACTTAATCCGATCTTCGAGATCGCGACACGGCGAATTCGCGAGCTCTGCGGTCGTCCGGCCGCGGAAGCGATCGACGGCCTCGTCGACATCTACTGGTCGCTCTGGACGACGCACCGCGACGGTCTGATGCTGATCCCGCTGGTCGACCAGGAAACCTTCGCGCATTTCGAGAAACAGCACCGCGCGCTTCAGGATGCGCTGCTGGATCTCCTGCTCGGCGTCGAGCGCGCCGATCTGCTCCGCAACGGCAGCGCGCAGTACTCGCTGAAAGTCATCGCGAGCACGGCCGTGCAATTGCTGCGCGTCTATGACGGTCACGCCGCAGCCGCCGCGCTGTTCCGCGACGCCCTGCGCGGCCTGCTCTTGCGGGCCCACTGAGATGACGGCCGCGCGCGAGAGGGCCACGTTGGCCGTGCTGTTCGTCGGCGTGCTGCTGGCGGCGCTCGACATCGCGATCGTGGGTCCGGCCCTTGCCGGCGATCCGCGGCACCTTCGCCGTCCCGCCGCGCTGGCTGCCCGCAACGTTCAGCGTCTACGTCCTGTTCTACCTGATCGGCACGCCGCTGCTTGCGAAACGCTCGGACCGTCACGGGCGCCGGCGCGTGTTCCTCGAGAGCCTCGCGGTGTTCGCCGTCGGCTCGCTGCTCGCCGCCGCGGCGTGGTCGTTCCCGATGTTGCTGCTCGGCCGCGCGGTCCAGGCGTTCGGCGCCGGCGGGTTGCTGCCCGTCGCCGCGGCCGTCATCGCCGAGACCGTGGCGCTCGAGCGGCGCGGCCGCACGCTCGGGCTCATCGGCGCTGTCTTTGGCGTCGCGTTCCTGCTGGGCCCGTTACTCGGTGCCTTGCTGCTCGACTCGAGCTGGCGCTGGCTGTTCGTCGTCAACGTTCCCGTCGCGCTTGCGCTGATGGCAGCGGCCGCGCGCCTCTTGCCGGCGAGCGCGAGCGCGGAGCCGCGGCGGTTCGACGCGCTCGGCAGCGCGCTGCTCGCGCTCGTGCTCGCGGCGGCCGTTGTCGGGATCGGCCAGCTCGACACGGGCGCGCCCGCCGCGGGCTTGCAATCGTTGCGCGTCTGGCCGTGCTTCGCGCTGATTGCCCTCGGCCTTCCGCTCCTGTGGTCGGTCGAGAAGCGCGCCGCGGATCCCGTGTTGCCGCCCGCGCTGCTGCGCTCGCCGCAGCTGCGCGTCGTCGGGGCAATTGCGCTCGCTGTCGGCGCCGTCGAAGCCGGCATGGTGTTCCTGCCCGACATGGCCGTGCTGAGCTTCGGTATCGATGCCGCAGCCGCGAGCCTGACGATGCTGCCGCTCGTGCTGACGCTCTGCGTCGGCGCGCCACTCGCGGGTTGGCTGCTCGATCACATCGGTCCGCGCACCGTCGTGCAGCTCGGCCTGGTGCTCACGGTCGCGGGTCTGCTGCTGTTCGCGTTGTGGCCGCTCGATTGGCGCAACTTCTATCTGTCCGGCGCGCTCGTCGGCTTCGGCATGTCGGCGCTGCTCGGCGCGCCGCTGCGCTACATCGCGTTGCAGGAGGTCGGCGCGAGAGCGCCGCGGCGCCGGTCAGGGCCTGCTCACGCTGTGCGTCAGCATCGGTCAGCTCGTCGGCGCCGCCATGATCGGCGGCGTCGTCGGGTCCGCGAGCGACGCGTTGCCGGGCTACCGCCACTCGCTGCTGACGTTTGCCGTCGCCTGCGCGCTGGCGCTGATGCTCAGCGTCGCGTTGCGGGGTAGAGTGATGGGCCGCCGCGAGCCGCTCGGCGAAGCGTGACGATGCCGCGCGCTCAGGAGCCGAGAGTCTATGCGTGACTGCTGGATAGCCCCGTCGATTCTGTCGGCCGACTTCGCGCGGCTCGGCGAGGAAGTCGATGCCGTCGTCGCGGCCGGCGCCGACCTCATCCACTTCGACGTCATGGACAACCACTACGTGCCGAATCTCACGATCGGCCCGCTCGTCTGCGAAGCGTCTGCGCAAGCACGGCGTGAAGGCTCCGATCGACGTGCACCTCATGGTCAAGCCCGTCGATCGCATCATTCCCGACTTCGCGGCCGCCGGCGCGACCTACATCAGCTTCCATCCCGAGGCGACCGAGCACGTCGATCGCACCTTGCAGTTGATCCGCGAGCGCGGCTGCAAGAGCGGCCTCGTGTTCAACCCGGCGACCCCGCTCGACTGGCTCGAGCACGTGCTCGACAAAGTCGACCTCGTGCTGTTGATGTCCGTGAACCCGGGCTTCGGCGGGCAGCAGTTCATCGAGTCGATGTTGCCGAAGATCGCGGCAGTCCGGAGTCTCATCGACCGCGCGGGCGAACGATTCGGCTCGAGGTCGACGGCGGCGTCAAGGTCGCGAACATCGGCAAGCATCGCGGCGGCCGGCGCCGACACGTTCGTCGCGGGCTCCGCGATCTTCGGCGCGGCCGACTACGCCGCCACGATCGCGGCCATGCGGCGCGAGGTCGCGAACGCCCGATAAGTCGCCGCGCGAGGGCGGTCGCCCCTCGAAACGACCGGCCGTTCTGCTATGCTCGCGGCCGCCGAAAACCGCTTCCCCAGAGAATCGAGTCATGACTTGGACTGTGCACAAGTTCGGCGGCACCAGCGTTGCCGACGCGAGCTGTATTCGCCTCGTGGCCGGCATCATCGGCGGCCAGCGCCGCGGCAACAACCTGGCCGTCGTCGTCTCGGCGATGAAAGGCGTGACGGACGACTTGCTCGGGCTCGTCGAAAAAGCGGCGAAGCGGCAACCCGTCGACGCGACGCTGAAGGCGCTGCGCGCTCGCCACGAGAAGGCCAACGTCGAGCTGCTCGGCGCGGCCGGCGCGAAGCCGATCATGGAAGAGTTCGACCAGGACCTGGCCGACATCGACAGCATCCTGAAGGCGCTCGCGCTCGTGCGTGCCGCGTCGAACCGCAGCCGCGACCTCGTCTCGGGGTACGGCGAAATCTGGTCGGCGCGGCAGATCGCGGCGTTCTTCAAGCAAGAGATCGGCGACGGCCGCGACGTCATGTTCTTGAATGCGCGCGACGTGCTCGTCATCGAGCACACCGAGATGGGCCCCGTCACGAACTGGGAGCTGTCGCGGCCGAAGCTCGCCGCGGCGATCCCGAACGACTTCGACGGCGTCGCCGTCATCACGGGCTTCGTGGCGACGGACAAGGATGGGTTGCCGACGACGCTCGGCCGCAACGGCAGCGACTACTCGGCGTCGATCTTCGGCGCGCTGCTCGATGCCGACGAGGTGCACATCTGGACCGACGTCGACGGCGTCATGAGCGGCGACCCGCGCCAGGTGCCGGAGGCCAAGATCATCGACGAGATGTCGTACAGCGAAGCGATGGAGCTCGCGTACTTCGGCGCCAAGGTCATTCATCCGCAAACGATGGCGCCGGCCGTCGGCCGCGGCATTCCGCTGTGGATTCGCAACACGTTCAACGCGACACACCCCGGGACGAAGATCTCGGCGTCGTCGGGCTCGCGCGCGGCGGCCGTCAAAGGCATCAGCGGCATCGACAAGGTGGCGCTCGTGAACCTCGAGGGCGCCGGCATGATCGGCGTTCCGGGGACCGCCGACCGGCTGTTCGGCGCGCTGCGCGAAGCCGGCGTGTCGGTGATGCTGATCTCGCAAGGCAGCTCCGAGCACTCGATCTGCTTCGCCGTGCGCGAAGAAGCCGCGGAGCAAGTGCGCGCGGTCGTCGAGCGTGCTTTCGCCGTCGAGCTCAGCGAAGGGCAGGTGCAGCGCGTCGGCGTCACGAAGGGCTGTGCCATCGTCGCCGTCGTCGGCGACGACATGGCAGGCATGCCCGGCAGCGCGGGCCGGTTCTTCGGTACGCTCGGCAACGCGGGCATCAACGTGCGCGCGATCGCGCAGGGCGCTTCCGAGCGCAACATCTCCGCGGTCATCGACGCCAAGGACATGACGCGCGCGATCCGCGCCGTCCACTGCAGCTTCTACTTGTCGGCGAAGACCGTCTCGATCGGCGTGCATCGGGCCGGGGCTCGTCGGCGGCACGCTGCTCGATCAGCTCGCGCGCGCTGCGCCCGCGTTGCGCACGAAGTTCAATCTCGATCTGCGCGTGCGTGCGATTGCCGGCAGTAAGAAGATGGTGCTCGACGAACAGCGCCTCGATCTTCCCAAGTGGCGCGCGTCGCTCGAGAAGGGCGTTGCGATGGACGCCGACAAGCTCGTCGCGCACATCCAGGCCGACTACCTGCCGCACGCGGTGCTGATCGACTGCACGGCGAGCCAGGACGTCGCGGACCGCTACGCCGAGTGGCTCCAGCGCGGCATTCACGTCATCACGCCGAACAAGCGCGCCCACAGCGGGCCGATTGCGTACTACCAGGAGCTGAAGCGTCTCAGCGGCGGCTCGCGCGCACACTTCCTCTACGAAGCTACCGTCGGCGCCGGATTGCCCGTGATCCAGACGCTGAAGGACCTCGTTGAGACCGGCGACGAGATCCGCAGCATCAGCGGCATCTTCTCCGGCACGCTCGCGTACCTGTTCAACTTGTTCGACGGCACGCGGCCGTTCTCGGAGATCGTGCGCGAGGCCAAGGCGTAAGGGCTACACGGAGCCCGATCCGCGCGACGACCTGTCGGGCACGGACGTCGCGCGCAAGGCCGTCATCCTCGCGCGCGAGGCCGGGCTCACGCTCGAGCTCGCCGACATCGCCGTCGAGAGCCTCGTCCCGGCGGCGCTCAAGGACGCCTCCGTCGACGAGTTCTTGAAGCGCCTGCCGGATTTCGATGCGCCGATGGCGGAGCGAGTGGCCGGCGCCAAGCGGGCGCGGCCAAGTGCTGCGCTACGTCGCCGCGATCGACGTGCGCGCCGGCAAGGCCAAGGTCGGGCTCGAGTCGTTCGCGCCGAAGCATCCGTTCGCGAACATCAGCCTCACCGACAACATCGTGCAGTTCGTGACCGGCCGCTATTGCGACAACCCGCTGATCGTCCGCGGCCCCGGCGCCGGCCCGGCCGTCACGGCCGGCGGCATCTTCGCCGACCTCCTGCGGCTTTGCAGCATGCTGTCCGGCAATCACAATTAGCCTTGCGATGCGCTACCTCAGCACGCGCGGGCGGCAGGGAGCGGGTCTCGTCGACGCGGTGATGCGCGGCCTCGCCGCGGACGGCGGCTTGTTCGTGCCCGACGAGCTGCCGCGCTTCGACCCCACGGCCGTGCGCGGCGAGTCGCTGGCCGAGATCTCGGCCGAGGTGCTCGCGCCGTTCTTCGAAGGCTCGGGCCTCGAGAGCGAGCTCGGCGCCATTTGCCGCGATGCGTTCGATTTTCCGCTGCCGCTGAAGCCGCTCTCGGCGAACGGCGAGCTCGCCGTGCTCGAGCTCTTCCACGGCCCGACGGCCGCGTTCAAGGACGTCGGCGCGCGCTTCCTCGCCGCGCTCATGGAGCGCGCGCTGCGCCGCTCGACGGATGCCCGGCCGCTGACGATTCTCGTCGCGACGTCGGGCGACACCGGCGGCGCCGTCGCCGCGGCGTTTCACCGCCGGCGCGGCATTCGCGTCGGCGTGCTGTTCCCGAAGGGGCAGGTCTCGCCGCGCCAGCAGCACCAGCTCACGTGCTGGGGCGACAACATCCGCGCGTTCGAGATCGACGGCGCGTTCGACGACTGCCAGGCGCTCGTGAAGGCTGCGTTCACGGATGCGGGGCTGCAGCGGCGCCACCGCCTCACGGCGGCCAACAGCATCAACATCGGCCGCTTGCTGCCGCAAGTCGCCTATCACGCGGCGGCGAGCCTGTGGCATTGGCGCCGGCACGGCACGGCGGCGGGCTCGATCGTGCCGAGCGGCAATCTCGGCAACGGCATGGCGTGCGTCTGGGCGCGCGCGATGGGGTTGCCGATGCGCGAGATCGTGCTCGCCGTGAACGCGAACCGCACGATCCCCGACTTTCTTGCGACGGGGCAGTGGCAGCCGCGGCCGAGCGTCGCGACGCTCGCGTCGGCGATGGACGTCGGCAACCCGAGCAACATGGAGCGGCTGCGCAATCTGCTGCCCGACTTTGCGGAGCTGCGCACGAGCATCGAGGCCTATCCCGTCGACGACGCCGCCATTCGCGCGCAGATCGCGAAGGACTACGCGCGCTACGGCGAGGTCTGGTGCCCGCATACGGCGACGGCGTTCTGGGTCTACGATCATTTGCCGCCGGCGCGCAAGGCGGGGCGGCCGTGGATCGTCAGCGCGACGGCGCACCCGGCGAAGTTCGAGACCATCGTCGAGCCCGTGATCGGGCGCGCAGTGCCGGTGCCGCCGGCGCTCGCCGCGCTGCTCGACCGCCCGACGGCGAGCACGCCGCTGGCGCCGCGGCTCGAACAGTTCGCGGCGGAGCTCGATTCATGGAAGTAGTAACAATCAGCTTACGAGTATTTATCTGACGTGATACCTCAGTACGCGATCATCGCCGGAATTGGCTCGCTCGTTGCCGTCGGCGCACTTGCGGGCTGGCTGCTATTGGCGTCGCCGCCGCGGCCCAGAGCTCGAGCAGGCGCTCGAGGCCGTGGCCATCGAGCGGCTGCAGAACGTGCTCGTGCCGGACGGCATGGGCGGGCACATCCAGGTCGAGCACCTGCTGCTGACGGGCCAAGGCCTCGTCGTCATCGATGCGAAGTCGTTCGCGGGCACGATCTTCGCCAGCGAGCGCATGGCCGAGTGGACCGTGATCGGCAAGCAAGGCCGCTTCACGTTTCCGAACCCGCTCGGCACGCTCTACGACCGCGTCGCGGCGCTGCGCCAGCTCGTGCGCGACGTGCCCGTCGCGGGCTACGTGCTGTTCGCGCGGCGGCGCGGACTTCACGAAGGGCCGGCCGCGCGACGTGCTTGTCGGCGGCCGAGCTCGTCGAGCGTTATCGCCGACCGGAGCGGGACGACCTCGAGCGCCTGCTCGTGGCGTTCGCGCCGCATTGGGACCGCGTCAAGGCTGCCATCGAGCCCGTTCCCTGACGCTTACCGAGCGCGGAGCCCGAACAGCCGCTCGGCGTTGGCCGTCGTCGCCTGCGCGACGACCTCGACAGGTTGCTCCGCGAGCGCCGCGATGCGCTCGAGCACGTGCGCGAGGAACTGCGGCTCGTTGCGCCGGCTCCGCGGCTTCGGCTCGAGATCGCGCGGCAGGAGATACGGCGCGTCGGTCTCGACGAGCAGCCGGTCGAGCGGAATCCGCGGCACGGCCGCGCGCAGCTCGGCGCCGCGGCGCTCGTCGCACACCCAACCCGTCACGCCGATGTGCAGATCGAGCTCGAGATAGGCGTCGAGCTCCGCGGGGCCGCCCGTGAAGCAGTGCGCGACGCCGCCCGCGAGGCTTGCACGCGCGGGCGCGAGCATCGCGACGAACTCGTCGTGCGCGTCGCGTTGGTGCAGGAACACGGGTTTACCGACCTCGGCCGCGAGCTCGAGCTGCGCCGCGAATGCCCGCCGCTGCGCGGCGCGCGGCGAGTAGTCGCGAAAGAAATCGAGGCCGCATTCGCCGACGGCCACGAAGGCAGGATTCGCGAGCAGCGAGCGCAGCGCTGCCGCCGTATGCGCGTCGAACTCGGCGGCGTGGTGCGGATGCACGCCGGCGGTCGCGAACAGGCGCCTGGGTTCGCCTCGCACAGGGCCGCGGCTTGCACGCTGCTCGTGACGGAGGTTCCCGTCACGATGATACGGGCGACGCCTGCGGCGGCGGCGCGCGCGAGAACTGCGTCGCGGTCGGCGTCGAAGCTGTCGTGCGTCAGGTTGGCGCCGATGTCGATTAAGTCAAACATTCGGCGCGGGATTGTGACGACGCGCGGCTAGTGCAGCAACGTGGCGGGCTAAACTTCGGCCATGCGTTTGACCTCAGTGTTGCTCGCCGCATTGACCGTTGCGGCATTTGCAGCTCATGCCGTTCCGTCGGCGGAGCTGCTCGATCTCGCGGCCCGAGTGCACTACGGCTATTACCACGCCGAGCCGCGCACGATCGAGGCCGCCATGACGGCGCTCGACCGGCTCGCCGATTCGCCCGAGGTGCTTCTACTACCGCGACTTCGCGGCACTGCGCCGCGCGCAGCTCGGCGGCGCCGATCGGTCGCGTCTGGCGCGCCTCGGTGCGTGCGCCGAGCGTGACGTGCCGGCGGAGCTCGACAAGCGGTTCGCGGCCGAAGCCTGGGTGCTGGTCGCGGCCTGCGCGCAGGTCGCGGGCGACGACGGCCGGCGCGAGCGGGCGCTCTCGCACGCGCGCGAGCGCGACGACGACAATCCGCGGATCGCGCTCGTCGAAGCCTGGGCGCTCGCGGATGAGGCCGGCGACGACGCGGCGCAACGCGATGCGGTTGCAGCGAAGCTCGCGACCGTTATCGAGGCGTTCGACGTCTGGGCGCCGTCGATTCGACGATCCCGATTGGGGTCACGCCGAGGCGTTGACGGCGACGGCTGCCGCTGGCCCTCGAGCGTGGCCAAGCGCGCACGGCGCGCGACCTCATCGAGCGCGCGCTGCTGCTCGCCCCGGACTATCGCGCCGCGCTCGACGTGCGGGCCGCACTACAGAGCGCGCGCAGCGGCTTGTAGCGCGCGCCTCGCACCGTTGCGTTCTGCGCCGCGCTGGTATTCGATACGCGCCATGGAGGAGCAGCTCGGCCTCTTCGAATCGCGCGGCGGATCGGCTCCCGCGGACCTCGTGCAAACGCCACTCAGCGTCCGCGAGAGCGGCCGAGCGCGCTATCTGACGCTGCGCGTGCTGCCGCCGCACACGCTCGAGCTCGTCGTGCCGCGCGGAACCCGCGCCTCCGACGTCAACGCGTTCGTCCGCGACCACCGGCAGTGGATCGAAGACGCGCGGCGCGAGCTCGCGCAGTGCCAGCCCCTCCGCGCGGAAGGCCTACCGGCACGCATCGAGCTCAAAGCCATCGGCAGGAGCTGGGACGTCGAGTATCGCCAGACTCCCGGAGCGGGCCCGCGCTGCCGGCCTCACGAAACGTCGCTCGAAGTGACGACGGCCGATGCGGACCGGCGCGGCGCGGACGCGGCGCTGCGCGGCTGGTTGCTCGACGAGGCGGACTATCACCTCCGGCCCTGGCTGCTCCGCGAGGCGCAGGTCGTCGGCAAGCGGCCGGCCAATGTGCAGGTGCGCTTGCAGCGCACGCGCTGGGGAAGCTGCTCGAACAGCGGCACGGTGAGCTTGAACGCCGCGTTGTTGTTTCTCGAGCCCGCCGTCGTCCGCTACCTCTTCGTTCACGAGCTCTGCCACCTGATCGCGCTGAATCACTCGCGGCGGTTCTGGGCGGCGGTGGCGCGCTTCGAGCCCGGCTACGAAGCGCTCGACCGGCGCCTGACCGAAGCGTGGCACGAGATTCCGCTCTGGGTTCATCCCGAGCCGCGCTGAGCGATGGCGGCAGTCAAGTTCAGCACGCTCGCGAATTCGACCGTCATCATGACGGCGATCGTCTACGGGTTCCTGCTGAGTCTCGCCCAGGCGGCCGGGTTTCCCGGGCTGCTGCTACGGTTGCTGATCACGCTGTCGCTGTTTCGCTATGGCTATGCGGTCTTGCGGCACGTGGCGAACGGCTGGAACCGCTTCCCGCCACCCGACGTCGAGTCGACGAATCCGTTCGGCGAGTTCACCGTCGTCATGCACTCGGCGCTGTTCGGAGGGCTGCTCTTTCTGCTCGCCTCGACGCCGTTCGTCGACGGCGCCGTGCGGTGGCCGTCGTTGGCGCTCGTGGCCGCCGTGTTCCCCGCATCGGCGGCGATCATGGCGATGACGAGAAATGCGGGTGCCGCGCTGAATCCCGCCGGGATTGCGAGCCTCGTGGGTGACCTGGGCGTCGACTACGTGAAGCTGCTCGTCGTCAGCTTGCTGCTCAGCGCTTTCACGGCGCTCACGAGCGGCGTGCCGTGGTATCTCGGGTTCTTCGCGGAGATGGCGGCCGTCTGGGCGAGCCTCGCGCTGTTCCTCGCGACGGGGGCGACGTTGCGCGCGCACCGCTTCGAGCTCGACCTCATGCAGGGCGTCGACGATGCCGAGCAGCGCGCCCAGCAAGATCGGCAGGAGCAATGGCAGAAGACCCTCGATCGCGCGTACACGTCCGTGCGCAGCCGCCTCACTCCGCAAGCGTATCGCACCGTGAAGGAGCTCCTCGAGAGCGAAGGCGATAGCCTCGAGATCTATCAGTGGACGTTCAACGGCATGCTGGCGTGGGACGACCCGCGACACGCGGCAATGCTCGGGGAGCGTTTTGCCGCGCGGCTCTGGCAGGCCGGCCGCAAGGTCGATGCTCTCGAGCTCGCGCAACGATGCCGCAAGCTTTCGCCGAGCTTCGTGCCCCCGGCCACGTTCACAGCGGAGCTCGCCGCCTACGCACGCGAGCTCGGCCGGCACCGTCTCGCAGACGAGCTCACCGAGCTTGCAGCAGCGAACCGGCCTGCATCGTCCTAGTCGGCGTCCTCGTTCCCCGTGATGAGCCGGGCGCCGCGGCCGTAGGTCAAGTACTCCCAGAGCCAACGAAACGACACGAGCACGGGGCTCGGCACGCCGACGAGAAAATAGATGTGTGCGATGCCCCAGATCCACCACGCGACGAAGCCGCGCAATGTCACGAACGGCAACTCGATGACGGCGCACTTGCGGCCGATCGTCGCCAGGTTGCCGGGGTCGCGATAGGCGAACGGCGGAGGCGCGGCGCGCCCGGCAATGCGTGCCGCGATGACCTTCGCGACGTAGCGTCCTTGTTGTTTCGCCGCCGGCGCGACGCCCGGCACGCGTCGGCCGCCGGGCAGCGTCAAGCTCGCCGCGTCGCCGACGACGAACACGTTCCCGCCCGTCGACAAATCCGGTTCCACGAGGACGCGCCCTGCGCGATCCGTCGGCGCGCCGAGCCACCGCCCGGCGGGCGAGGCCGCGACGCCGGCCGCCCAGATGACGGTCGCGCTGTCGAGACGCTCGGCGCCGATCGAGACGCCGGTCTCGTCGCAGGCCGTGACGGCCGCGTTCACGCGAACCTCGACGCCGAGCCTCGCGAGCGAGCGCAGCGCGTAATTAGACTGCGGCTCCTTGAACGCTGCGAGCACGCGCGGGCCCGCTTCGACGAGCACGATCTTGGCGCTGCGCGGATCGATGCGGCGGAAGTCTGCCGCGAGCGTGAAACGAGCGAGCTCGGCGATCGTGCCCGCGAGCTCGACGCCTGTCGGCCCGGCGCCGACGATGACGAAGCGCAGCAACCGATCGCGGCGCGCAGCGTCGACCTCCATCTCGGCCGCTTCGAATGCACGCAGGATTCGCCGCCGGATCGTCGTCGCGTCGTCGATCGACTTCAGCCCCGGCGCGTACGGCTGCCAGTCGTCGTGGCCGAAGTACGAATGCGTGGAGCCCGTCGCGA
Organism: uncultured Gammaproteobacteria bacterium; assembly: GCA_963714705.1. Lineage (GTDB taxonomy): Bacteria > Pseudomonadota > Gammaproteobacteria > Steroidobacterales > Rariloculaceae > FEN-1219. The sequence goes on along the minus strand of CAVQPJ010000004.1, from coordinate 412,523 downwards.
CGACGAGGTAATCGAACGGCAGCGAGCGGTCGCCGACGTCGACGACACGCCGCGCCGTATCGACGGCCGTAACCTCGCCGAGCAGCACCGTCGCGTTGCGCTGCCGGCGCAGGATGGAGCGGATCGGCCATGCGACGTCGGACGGCGGCAGGCCCGCCGTGGCGACCTGATAGAGCAGCGGCTGGAAAAGGTGGTAGTTGTGTCGGTCGACGACCGTGACGTCGGCGGCTACGCGCGCGAGCGCCTGCGCGGCGAACAAGCCGCCGAATCCGGCGCCGACGATGACGATGCGGGGGCGCGTCATTCCATGACTATGAGCTCGTGGCCCTCAGCGCGAGCGCAGCGCTGCGTCCGGATCGCCGCCGAACCGGCGCAGATAGTCGTCGTAGACGGGTACGTGGGGCGCCGCGCTCGCCACCGCGATCAAGGCGAGGACGGCAGGTTGCGACTCGAGCGCATCGGCATATGGCACCAGCGTGCTCGGCAGCTCGACCCCGTAGGTGCGGAAACGCGTCAACACCGGGAAGTACATCGCGTCGGCGATCGAGAATCGGCCGAACAAGAACGGGCCGCCCGACGCGTCGAGCTTCTCGTGCCAGATCTCGAAGACGCGCTCGATGTCGGCGACGGCCGCCTCGGTCGGCTTGAACGACGGCACTCGACCGAACAGGTGGCACGACATCTCGTTGCGCATCCCCGTAAAGCCGCTGACCATCTCAGTGCAGATCGCGCGCGCGGCCGCGCGGTGCAGCGGCTCTGCCGGCCACAAATGCGCGCCGGGGAACGCGTCGGCGACGTATTCGCAGATGGCGAGCGATTCGTGAATCGGTGTGCCGTCCACACGCAGAACGGGAAACAGCCCGCGCACGCTGCCCAGCGAACGGCGCTGCGTGAGCGAGGTGCTTTCGCTCTGCCTCGACATGTGCGGCAGGGCTACCGTTTCGGTCTCGAACGGCGCGCCCGTGTGGTACAGAGCGAGCCACGGCCGCATCGACCACGACGAGTAACGGAGGCTGAGCACCGTGAGCTTTAGTCTTGCCATGTCAAGTCGCTTGATGGATCGTCCAGGCGCCGATCACGATGAAGCCGATACCGGCGGCGTAGGACACGTAGCGCGGATTCAAATGCTGCGCGACGAGCGCGCCGGCCGCGACGCCGATCGCCGTCGTCAGCACGAGCGCCGCCGACGCGGCAACGAAGATCGTCCACAGGCTCGCCGCACCCTTGGAGGCGAACAAGACCGTCGCAAGCTGGGTCTTGTCGCCGAGCTCGGCCAAGAACACCGTGCCGAACACTGTGAGCGATATCTTCCAGTCCATGCGGCTAACCTTGCTCCAACAAGCGGCGCAGGTCGGCGACGGCCGAATGCGCGCGCGACAGGTACGACGCGAGCACGAGCGAATGATTCGGAAACACTCCGAAGCCTTGCCCGTTCAAGATCATGGGGCTCCTGATCGGCCGCAGGCCTTCCTCGAGCTCGCGGATGATCTGCCGCAAGCTCACGACGGCGTTCTTGTCCTCGAGCGTGCGCTCGAAGTCGAACTGCGCGGCGCGCAGGAACAAGAGCACCGCCCAGGCCGTGCCGCGCGCCTCGTAGAACACCTCGTCGATCTCGAGCCACGGCGTCTTGACGATGACGTCGCCAGTCGCCTCGCTCGTCGCCGCACCTCTCGGTGCGCCGCCGAGGTCGGTGTTGACGCGGACCTGGCCGACGCTGGCCGAGAGCCGCTGCGACAGGCTGCCCAAGCGCAGCTCGACGACGGAGAGCCATTCGCGCAGATTGTCGGCGCGCGCGTAGAACTGTGCGCCTGCGGGATCCGCGGTGAGCCGCGTCTCGAAGCTCTGCAGCGCTTCCAACGCTTCGCGATAACGCGATTCCGCGGGCGGAAACAGCCACGACTCGTTGTCGATGTTGAGCGCCTGCTCCGCGAGCGCGAGATCGGCGTCCTCGATCGACTGCGACTGCGAGCGGCTGTGGTAGTTGCGCAGCACGCGCGCGAGGTCGCGGGATTGCGTCAGCACGCCGCGCTCGAAGCTCGGCATGTTGTCGAGCCAGACGCCGGGCGGCATGACGTCGTTGGTTAGATAACCGCCGGGCTTCTCGAGCAGCCAGCCCATGACGTCGATCAGCGTGTGCACCGTCGAATAGCCGACGACGGTGCGCTCGCCCGTCGGCGTCTCGGCGACGACCCAGAGCACCGCGGGCTCTCGCGACCAGTAGAAGCTCCAGCCCCATGCGAGCGCGACCACGAGCGCGGCAACCGCCGTGATCCAGGGCCAGCGCCGGCGCTCGGGCGGAGGCGGAGCGGCCGCCGGCTCCGCCGAAGCGCTCGTGCCGCGGCGGAGCCAAGAGGGCAGCCGGACTTTCATGGCGCTACGCGGCTTGTTTGCCGGACGCGAGCTGGCGAAGCACGTACTGCAGGATGCCGCCGTGGATGAAGTACTCCTGCTCCTTCGGCGTATCGATGCGCACGACGGCTTGGAAAGCCTTCTTCTTGCCGTCGGCACCGGTCGCGGTCACTTTTACTTCCTTCGCACGCTGCAAGCCGAGCCCTTCGATGTCGAAGGTCTCCTTGCCGGTGAGCCCGAGGCTCGCGGCCGTCTCGCCGTCTCGGTATTGCAGCGGCACGACGCCCATGCCGATCAAGTTCGAGCGGTGAATACGCTCGTAGCTCTCCGCAATCACGGCTTTCACGCCGAGCAGAGCGGTGCCCTTCGCGGCCCAGTCGCGCGACGAGCCCGCGCCGTACTCCTTGCCGGAGAGGATCATCAGCGATGTCTTTTCCGCTTGGTACTTCATGGCGGCGTCGTAGATCGACAGCTGCTGGCCGCTCGGGATGTGCACGGTCACGCCGCCCTCGGTGCCGGGCAGCAGCAAGTTCTTCAGGCGAATGTTCGCGAACGTGCCGCGCATCATGACCTCGTGATTGCCGCGCCGCGCGCCGTAGGAGTTGAAGTCCTTGCGCTGGACGCCGAGGCTCTCGAGGTATTTCGCGGCGGGGCTCGTCGCGGCGATGTTGCCGGCCGGCGAGATGTGATCGGTCGTCACGGAGTCGCCGAGCATCGCGAGCACGCGCGCGCCTTTGATGTTCTGCGGCGTGCCGGGTTTCGCGCTCATGCCTTCGAAGTACGGTGGATTCTTGACGTAGGTCGACTTGTCGTCCCACGTGAACGTCTCGCCCTTCAGGCGTCGCGACGGCGGTCCAGTTCGCGTCGCCCTCGAACACGCTCGCATAGCTCTTTTTGAACTGCGCCGAGGTGACGTGCTTCGAGATCAGGTCGTGAATTTCCTTCGTCGACGGCCAGACGTCGCGCAAGTAGACCGGCTTGCCGTCTTTGCCGAGTCCCGAGCGGATCCTTGTACAGATCGAGCTTCATGTTGCCGGCGATCGCGTACGCGACGACGAGCGGCGGCGACGCCAAGAAGTTCATCTTCACCTGCGGGTGGATGCGGCCCTCGAAGTTGCGGTTGCCCGACAGCACGGAGCATGCGACGACGTCGCTCTTCTGCAGGGCGGACGCGATCTCGTCGGGGAGCGGGCCAGAATTGCCGATGCACGTGGTGCAGCCATAGCCGACCAAATTGAAGCCGACGCGATCGAGATCGTCGAGCAAGTCGCAGGCTTTCAAGTAGTCGGTGACGACCTTCGATCCGGGCGCCAGGCTCGTCTTGACCCACGGCTTGCGCGTCAGCCCTTTCGCCGCCGCGTTGCGCGCCAAGAGCCCCGCGCCGACCATGACGGCCGGATTCGATGTGTTCGTGCAGCTCGTGATCGCGGCAATGACGACGGCGCCGTCCTCGAGGTCGAACTTCTTGCCGCCAGCCGCGACGGGCACCTTCGTGCCCTTGCCGGCGGTCTTCAAGAGCTCGCCGATCTTGCCGCCGGCGCCTTTCAGCGCAATTCGGTCCTGCGGGCGCTTCGGGCCCGCGATGCTCGGCTCGACGGCGCCCATGTCGAGCGTCAGCACGTCGCTGTAGCGCGCGACGGTCGAGCTGCGCCACAGCCCTTGCGTCTTCGCGTACGCCTCGACGAGGTCGATCTGCTCGCGCGAGCGGCCGGACAGCTCGAGGTAGCGCAGCGTCTCGGCGTCGATCGGGAACACGGCGCAGGTGCTGCCGAACTCGGGCGACATGTTGCCGATCGTCGCGCGGTCCGCGAGCGGAAGATGGTCGAGGCCGTCGCCGAAGAACTCGACGAACTTGCCGACGACGCCGCGCTTGCGCAGCATCTCCGTGACCGTGAGCACGAGGTCAGTCGCCGTCGCGCCTTCGGCGAGCTTGCCCTTCAGCTCGAAGCCGACGACCTGCGGGATCAGCATCGTGATCGGCTGGCCGAGCATCGCGGCTTCGGCCTCGATGCCGCCGACGCCCCAGCCGAGGATGCCTAAGCCGTTGATCATCGTCGTGTGCGAATCCGTGCCGACGAGCGTGTCGGGATACGCGTAGCGATCCTTGCCGACCGGTTTGTCGAACACGACGCGGCTCAGGTACTCGAGATTGACCTGGTGCACGATGCCGGTGTTCGGCGGCACGACGCGGAAGTTCTGGAACGCGGTCTGGCCCCAGCGCAGGAACGCGTAGCGCTCCTGGTTGCGCTCGAACTCGATCGCCGTGTTCTTCGCGAGCGCGTCGCGCGTGCCGAAGTGGTCGACCTGCACCGAGTGATCGATGACGAGCTCGGCAGGGGAGAGGGGATTGATCATCTGCGCCTTGCCGCCGAGCTTCACGACGGCGTCGCGCATCGCCGCGAGGTCGACGACGGCCGGCACGCCCGTGAAGTCCTGAAGCACGACGCGGGCCGGCGTGAACGAGATCTCACGGTCGGGCTGGGCCGCCGGGTTCCAGTTCGCAAGCGCCGTGATGTCGGCGGCCGTGATGTTCGCCCCGTCCTCGAAGCGCAAGAGGTTCTCGAGCAGGATTTTCAGCGTGTACGGCAACGTCTCGACGGCGCCTTTGACTGCATCGAGACGGTAGATCTGATAGTTGATCGAACGGACGCCGAGCGACTTGCGGGCGCCGAAGCTGTCGGTCATTGGAACCTCTAGGGACGAATCGGTGGAAACGACGGGATTATAAGCGGGAAATCGCGTGCAGCGGCGAGCTAGACCGCAGCGCGCAGCTCCCGCGAAGCCGCCCTTGCAGAACATGCCGTTTGAAAACACTATCCGCGCGCGTAGCCCCACGGTCGGATGATCATGCAGCCGCGTACGGGGGACGTCTCGCCGAGATCGGCGCCCGCGATGACCTGCTAAGCCCTCCGCGAACCGCAGATTTCTGTACAATCCGGCGCAAAATCGCCAGCAACCGTCGGCTGGAGTCGCAATGGCCATCTCTACAGGCGCATTGTTCGGGTCGTATCGCGTCGCCGAGGCGATCGGCTCGGGCGGCATGGGCGAGGTCTATCGCGCGCGCGATACCGAGCTCGGCCGTGACGTCGCGATCAAAGTGCTGCCCGCGTCGTTCTCGACCGATGCGATGCGCGTCGCGCGCTTCGAGCAGGAAGCGAAAACACTCGCCTCGCTCAACCACTCGAACATCGCGCATATCTACGGCCTCGCGCGCGGCGACCACGGCACGGGCATCGTCATGGAGCTCGTCGACGGGCCGACGCTCGCCGACCGGATCGCGCAGGGACCCATCGACGTGGACGAGGCTCTGCGTATCGCGTCCCAGCTCGCCGACGCGCTCGAAGCCGCGCACGAGCGCGGCGTCGTGCACCGCGATCTCAAACCCGCGAACGTCAAGGTCAAGCCCGACGGCACCGTAAAGGTCCTCGACTTCGGCATCGCGAAAGCGCTCGACACGCGCTTTCTCACGGGACCGGGCCCGGCCGCGCTCACGACGCCGGCGATGACCGAGGCCGGCATGATTCTCGGCACCGCGGCGTACATGAGCCCCGAGCAGGCCCGGGGCACGACATCGTCGTCCAATCGCTCGCGACCCGCGAGCGCCGAATCCTACGGTCCGGAGGATTCGCGGCACGCTACCTGCCGACGGGCCACATCGCGTATGTCTTCCGGAACGACCTGTTCGCGTCGACGTTCGACATCGACACTCTCGAGCTCGGCGACGAGCATGTCCCGCTCGTTCAGGGTGTCAGCACGGAGCCCACCGTCGGTGCAGCGTCCTATGCCGTGTCGAGCAACGGCACGCTCATTTTCGTTCCCGGAGCATCCGGAGGGGGGCCTCCCCGCCCACAGAGAAGCCTGGTTTGGGTGGACCGCGAGGGGAATGCCGAGCCTCTACCCGTGCGGCCCGACGACTATACGATGGCTCGGGTCTCGCCCGACGGCTCTCGGATCGCGCTCGTGGTGGGCGCAGCGGGGGGGACAAACGTTGTGTCGCCGGATATCTATGTTCTCGACCTCACGACCGAGAATCTCACGCAGCTGACGTTCGATCTAGGATTGGACGACACACCGGTCTGGAGCCGCGACGGCAGCCGAATCTTCTATTCATCGCAACCGGGATATGCATCGCAACCGGGACTCGCGGAGATATCGTCCGACGGGGGTACGCCCGAGGTCGTGGCGCCCGCAACGGGCCGTATCCTGATTCCGTGGTCGATGTCGCCTGACGGCGCGACGCTGTTGCTCGCCGATATAGCGCCGTCGCTACAAGACTTCAATCTGGCGGTCCTCGACATCGAGAAGAAAGAACTCCGGACTCTGCTCGATCTTGCCGAGACGGTCAACGCGCCTTCGCTGTCGCCGAACGGTCAATGGCTGGTGTATACCGAGTCCAGCGCGGGGGTCGCGGACATCAACATCCGCCGGTTTCCGGACCTCACGCAGCGCCGGTCCATGGGCCGCGGAGGAGACCCCACGTTCTCGCCCGACGGCTCGGAGACCGTCTTTTTCGACGGTGCCGGCCTATCCGTGGCGGCAGTGCAGTATGCCCCCTTTCGCGTAGGTAGCCCGCGCGAGCTGTTTCGCGGCGAATACTGGTACGGCAGACTCGCCGCCAATGGCACCGGCGGCAGAGCGTGGGACGTGGATCCTAAGAACGACCGCTTCCTCATGATCACGATGCCCGCGGCCGTGCCTGCGCCGTCCCGGCTCCAAGTCCGCGTCGTGCTCAACTGGTTCGAGGAGCTCGAGCAGCGAGTGCCGAAGCACTGAGAAACGCTTCCGCGCCTAGCTTGCGGTCTCCGGCCGCCGCGGCGCGAGCGTGATCAGCGCTACGCCGCCTGCGAGCATCTGCATCGCGCGGGGCGGACGCGGTGAAACTCCGCGGCGACGTGGGGCGTGAGGCCAGCTCACCGCCACGACCCGCCCGCGGCTTTGACACAATGACCGTTACACGCCGTTGCCGTCACCGCAGAATGGCGTTCAAATTCCTATCCGCCCGACGATAACGGCACTGTTGCATGTAACGAGACTATGCGGCAGACTGGCGTTACATGTTACATGTCGTGGACAATCGATCATGAGTCGGAGTCGTTCCCCCACGAGCGTGGCCCGCCGCGTGCAGAAGCACCGTGAGTCCCTGCGTGCGGCCGGCCTGCGCCCCATCCAAATTTGGGTGCCTGATGTACGCTCGAAGAGTTTTGCCGCTCAGGCGCGGCGCCAGTCGTTGGCGGTCGCAAGAAGCGCGCACGAGCAAGACGATCTCGCCTTTATCGAGTCTGTGGCCGATTGGGGCGCAACGTGAAACGCGGTGAAGTATGGAGCGTCGCTGGAGGCGCCGACTACGCAGGGAAACCTCGGCCAGTGGTAATCCTGCAAGACGACCGATTCGGCGGAACGCTGTCGATTACGATATGTCCGTTCACGACCAATCCCACGCCCGCTCCGTTATTCAGATTGGCCGTAGACCCTAGCGAACGAAACGGCCTCGCCGTTGCCTGCAGTCTCATGGTCGACAAGATCATGACCGTTCCGAAGACGAAGGTAGGCTCGCGGATCGGCCGTCTCGATGATGCGGATCTCGTGCGCCTGAATCGCGCGGTCGTCGTGTTCCTGGGGTTGGCGGGCGCAAGTACCGCGGACTAAGCGAGCGCGACGCTGCAAGGAGTGTCTGGACGAGCGGTGCTGCATGGATCTCGCCGGCAGCGAGCTAGACCGCCGCGCGCAGCTCCGGCGAAGCCGCGGCTGCGGCTTCGATCGTCGCGCCGCCCAAGCAGCGCTCGCCGTCGTAGAGCACGATGAACTGGCCTGGTGTCGGCGTGCGCTGCGGCTCGTCGAACTGCGCCTCGAGCGCGTCATCCCCCGTGCGGGTGATCGTGCAATCCTGATCGGGCTGCCGGTAGCGAATCTTGGCCCGGCAGCGAAACGGTAGCCGGCGGTCCCACTCGCGCGGCGGCGGACCGATCCAATGCGCTCCCGCTGCGACGAGCGCGCCGGCCTTGAGCAGGGGGTGCTCGTGGCCTTGAACGACGATGAGCTCGTTACGGGCGGTGTCCTTCGTAGCCACGTACCACGCGTTCTCGGGTCGGTCTGCGGCGCCGCCGATATGGAGGCCGTGCCGCTGGCCGAGAGTGTAGTAGGCGAGGCCGCGATGCCGGCCGCGCTCTTGCCCCGAATCATCGCGAATGACGCCAGGGTTCTCGGGCAGGTACTGCCCTAGGAATTCCGCGAACGGCCGCTCGCCGATGAAGCAGATGCCGGTGCTGTCCTTCTTCTCGGCAACGGCGAGCCCGGCCTTGCGCGCGATCTCGCGCACCTCGCCCTTCGTCAGCTCGCCGAGCGGCATCAGCACGTCGACGAGGTCGGCGGCTGCCACAGCGTGCAGAAAGTAGCTCTGGTCCTTGGCAGTATCGAGGGCTTTGCGCAGCCGTGGCACGCCGTTGGCCGGATCCACGTCGACGCGCGCGTAGTGCCCCGTCGCGATTTGCGCCGCGCCGAGCCGCTGCGCGTAGCGGCGCATGACGCCGAACTTGATCTGCCGGTTGCAGAGCACGTCGGGGTTCGGCGTGCGGCCCTTGCCGTAGTCGGCCAGGAAGTCGGCGAACACCTGCTCGCGGTACTCGGGCGCGAAGCTCACGCGGTGCAGCGGCAATCCAAGCTCTAGGCAGACGCGGCGCGCGTCCTGAAACTCGCGTGCATTGTCACAATAACCGTCGTCCTCCCAGTTGCTCATGTGCAAGCACTGGACGGTATGACCCGCATCGCGCAGCAGCAGCGCCGCGACGGCGGAGTCGACGCCGCCCGAGAGGGCGACGACGGTTAGAGGGCTGGAAGGCATGCCGGCATTTTAGCAGCCGACATGAAGTGTCGAGGTTTCGTCGATGTCGACGGGCTTCGACTCGAGGTAGGCGAGGCAGTCGAGCGGATAGCGCCGGCCGGCGAGATAGTCGTCGATGCAGCGCAGCACCATCGGGCTTCGCAGCTCGTGCACACGGCGGGCCAGTTGCGCCCGCGAGAACCAGTGTAGGGCGACGATGTCCTCGTCCAACGCTACAACGTCGGCCGACGGCTCGACGGCGCCGCAGAACGCGACGCGCAGATACGTCGTGCTCGCGTCTTTGCTGTGCCAGAGATAGAAACCGACGAGGTGCTCGGGCTCGAACCGATGGCCGGTTTCCTCGAGCGCTTCGCGCGTGACGGCGGCGAGCAGCGACTCGCCCTGCTCGAGATGCCCCGCGGGTTGGTTCAACACGAGAGTGGGGCCCGCGCGCTCCTCGACCATGAGGAACTTGCCAGCACGCTCGATGATGGCGGCGACCGTGACGTCGATGCCTCGGGTCATCGGCCTACTATAGCTATATTTGGAGCTGCCGGACCTCGGGCTCGATCTCACAGGCATTCCATATCGATTCGAATTTGTTGAGGTACATGCGAGCCACGGCGGGCTCGTAGGTGTCGGACATTCCTTCCCAGGTCTCGGCGCGCGCTCGATAGACGAGCGCGTGCTCGTCGGCGATGAAGAACGCTTCTGGATGACCGCTGAGCTCCGGTATCACGCGGCGGAACTCGATGTAGCTGTTCAAGCGCCGGCCCATCGCGACGAACCGGCTCGCGGAAAGCAGGACTCTCGCCGGATCGAGGATCAGCACGCGCACGCGCGCGAAGGTGCGCGCGAGAATGAATTTCTTCAGCGTCTCCAGGAAGTCGTCGTGATCGTAGACGTCGGGCTCGAGATCGTGCGTCAAGATCGACAACGTGCGGTTCGCGACGCCCGTCACTTGCATCACGGCCGCGCGCACCTCGGCGACGCTCGTCAGCATCTGCCGAATGCCGCGGTTCTTGATTGGCTCGATTGCTTGTGACATGGCCCAGCGCGTCTTTTGCCGGAGGAGTTTACTTAGGCGGCGCAATTAGGCTGTGCCCGCGGTCACGGTTTTGCCGGCAGGCATAGGCCGAAACCGGGCGCCGGAGTGCGAACGCTGGAGGCCGAAGGGCTAGATGCGGCGCGCCAGCTCCGCGGCCAGGCCGGTATAAGAGGAGGGGTCGAGCTCGAGCAGGCGCCGGCGCTCCTCGGGCGGAATCGGCAGCCCGCCGATGAAATCGCGCATGGTCTTCTCGTCCATGGAACGACCGCGCGTGAGCTCTTTGAGCTGCTCGTAGGCATCGGGCAGGCCGTAGCGGCGCATGACGGTCTGAATCGCCTCGGCCAACACCTCCCAGCGGCCGGCGAGGTCGGCCGCGATCGCGGCCGGGTCGGCTTCGACCTTGCCGAGTCCCTTGCTTGCAGCCTCGAGCGCGATCAGCGTGTGGCCGAGCGCGACGCCCGCGTTACGCAGCACGGTCGAGTCGGTGAGGTCGCGTTGCCAGCGCGAGACCGGCAGCTTCGCCGCGAGGAAGCCCAAGAGCTCGTTTGCGACGCCGAGATTGCCTTCGGCGTTCTCGAAGTCGATCGGGTTGACCTTGTGCGGCATCGTCGACGAGCCGACTTCGCCCGCGACCGGGCGCGAGCGGAAGTACCCAAGGCTGATGTAGCTCCAGAAGTCGCGGCACAGATCGACGAGCACCGTGTTGAACCGCGACAGCGCCTGGCAGTACTCGGCGATCCAGTCGTGCGGCTCGATCTGCGTCGTATAGCGCGTCGTCTTCAATCCCAGCGAGTCGATGAACCGGTCCGTGATCGCAATCCAGTCCGCGGTGGGGTACGCGGCGACGTGCGCGTTGTGGTTGCCGACGGCGCCGTTGAACTTGCCGTAGATCGCGACGGCGGTGAAGAGCTCCGTCTGCCGCTGCAAGCGATAGACGAAGTTCGCGATCTCCTTGCCGAGCGTCGTCGGCGTTGCGGGCTGGCCGTGCGTGCGCGCGAGCATCGGCACGGCCGCGAAACGATGGGCGAGCTCGCGCAGCTCTACGGTCAGCTCGCGCATCGCGGGCAGCAGCACGCGCTGCCGGGCGTCCCGCAGCATCAACGCATAGGAGAGGTTGTTGATGTCCTCGGACGTACACGCGAAGTGAATGAACGACTCGAGGTTGCCGGCCTGAACGGCGACGCCCTCGAGCTTCTGCCGCAAGTAATACTCGACGGCTTTGACGTCGTGGTTCGTTTTCGCCTCGAGCGCCTTGATGCGTACCGCATCGTCGACGCCGAACTCGTCGACGATCTGGTTCAGCACGTCTTTGATCGGCGGCTCGAGCGCTTCGAGCTCGCCGATGCTCGGCTCGTCGGCGAGATGCTGTAGCCAGCGCACCTCGATCAAGGTGCGGTAACGGATCAGAGCGTACTCGGAAAGGTACTCTCGCAGCGGCGCGGCTTTGCGCGCGTAGCGGCCGTCGAGCGGCGAAAGTGCAAGAAGCGAGGTTGCGTCCAACGTCCGGCCGACGCCTATACAAGCCTTTTCGGAGTGCGCATCATACACCGCGAGTCCGCGCCGTGCGGATTCAGCAGTGAGGAGCATTCATGGCGGCCGATTTTCGTGTCGAACGCGACAGCATGGGCGAATTGCAGGTGCCCGCGTCGGCGTTGTGGGGAGCGCAGACGCAGCGCGCGGTCAACAATTTTCCGATCAGCGGCCTGCGAATGCCTGCGGCGTTCATCCGCGCCTTGGCGCTCATCAAGTGGGCCGCCGCGCGCACGAACCGCAACTTGGGCCTGTTGCCCGCTGCGATTGCCGACGCCGTCGAGTCAAGCGCGCTCGAGGTCGTGAACGGCATGCACGAGGATCAGTTCCCGATCGACGTGTTCCAGACGGGCTCCGGCACGAGCTCGAACATGAACGCGAACGAGGTCATCGCGCGGCTCGCGACGCGGGCGCTGGGCTCGCCGGTGCACCCGAACGATCACGTCAACATGAGCCAGAGCAGCAACGACTCGATCCCGTCTGCGATTCACGTCGCGGCCGCGCTCGAGGTGAAGCGCAAGCTGCTGCCGGCGCTCGAGCATCTCGCCGCGACGATCGAAGCCAAGGCGCGTGAGGTCGCCGGCATCGTCAAGACGGGGCGCACTCATTTGATGGATGCGATGCCCGTGCGGCTCGACCAGGAGCTCGGCGGCTGGGCGGCGCAGCTGCGCGCCAACACGCAGCGGCTACAGGCTGTGATGCCGCGGCTCACGGGGCTCGCGCAGGGCGGCACGGCCGTCGGCACCGGCATCAACGCGCATCCGAAGTTCGGCGCCGAGTTCGCGGCCGTGCTGGCGAAGCAGACCGGCATCGACTTCCATCCGGCCGCGGATTTCTTCGAGGCGCTGAGCAGCCAGGACACCGCTGTCGAGCTGTCGGGCCAACTCAAGACGACGGCCGTCAGCATCATGAAAATCGCGAACGACTTGCGCTGGATGAACAGCGGCCCGCTCGCGGGCCTCGCCGAGATCGCGCTGCCGGATCTTCAGCCCGGCAGCAGCATCATGCCGGGCAAGGTGAACCCCGTGATCCCGGAAGCTGCCGCGATGGTCGCGGCGCAAGTCATCGGCAACGACGCGACGATCACGATCGCGGGCCAGTCCGGCAACTTCCAGTTGAACGTCATGCTGCCCATCGTCGCGCTGAACCTGCTGCAGAGCATCGAGCTCCTGGCGAACGCTTCCTCGGCGCTCGCAGACGCCGCGATCAAGGGCTTCAAGGTCAACAAGCAGAAGCTCGACGATGCGCTCGATCGCAACCCGATTCTCGTGACAGCGTTGAACTCCGTCATCGGCTACGACAAAGGCGCCGCGATCGCGAAGCAGGCCTACAAGGAAGGCCGCGCGATCCGTGATGTCGCGGCCGAGCAGACGAAGCTCACGCCGGAGCAGCTCCGCGAGCTGCTCGATCCGCTCGAGCTCACGAAGGGTGGGATCAAAGGTTAAGACGCTCGACGTCATCCGGCGCCGGCTCGCGGCGCCGCGCGCGCCGCGCGACCCGCGCACGCGGCTGCTCGGCAACATCGACGGACCGATTTCGCCGGCGTTGCGCGAGATCCTCGATCGGCCGGGGCGGCCCGCGTCCGTGCTGCTCGCGTTGCTCGAGCGCCCGGGCGGCTACGACGGTGCTGTTCACGGAGCGTGCGGCGCACCTGAAGGACCACGCCGGGCAAGTCAGCTTACCGGGCGGCCGCATCGCGGCCGGCGAGTCTCCGGCAGAAGCGGCGCTGCGCGAGGCGCACGAGGAGGTCGGCCTCGAGCCCAAAGCCGTCGAGGTCATCGGCTCGCTCGACGAATTCCTGACCGGCACGGGCTTCGCCGTGCTGCCCGTCATCGGCGTCGTCGGCGACCCCGAGTTCGTGGCGAAGCCGGACCCGCGCGAGGTCGCGGGCGTGTTCGAGGTGCCGCTCGGCGTCATCCTCGACCGCAGCGCGCTGAGCGTCGGCTACTTCGAGCGGCACGGCTCGCGGCTTCTGACGTACGAGCTTCTTTACGGCGGCCGCCGCATCTGGGGCGCGACGGCTGCCGTGCTCCGCAACTTTCAGGACGTGGCTCTCGATGAAGATGAAAGCTGATCCGGCTGCGCTCGCACGAGCTCCTCGACATCATGGCGCGCCTGCGCGACCGCGAGCACGGCTGCCCCTGGGACGTCGAGCAAACCTTCGCGACGATTGCGCCGTACACGATCGAGGAAGCGTACGAAGTGGCGGACGCCATCGAGCGCAACGATCTCGGCGATTTGAAGGACGAGCTCGGCGATCTGCTGTTCCAGGTCGTGTTTCACGCGCGCATGGCCGAGGAAGCCGGCGCGTTCGCGTTCGCCGACGTCGCGCGCGCGATCTGCGACAAGATGCTGCGCCGACATCCGCACGTGTTCGGCGATCAGAAGGTCGCGGGCAGCGCGGAGCAGACGAAGCGCTGGGAAGAGATCAAGCGTGAGGAGCGCGCCGCGTATGCGGCCGCGGCGGTCGCGGGCGTGCTCGACGACGTGCCGGTGGGCCTGCCCGCGCTCACGCGTGCGGCGAAGCTCGGCAAGCGTGCGGCGTCGGTCGGATTCGATTGGCCGGACGTTGCGGGGGTGCGCGCCAAGGTCGACGAGGAAACTGCGGAGCTCGATGCCGCAGTGGCGCAACGCGACGGGGCTGCGATCGCCGCCGAGATGGGCGATCTGCTGTTCACGATCGCGAATTGGTGCCGGCATCTCGAGCTCGACGCCGAGACCTGCCTGCGCGCCGCGAACGAGAAATTCGCTACTCGGTTCCGCGCCGTCGAGCACGCCGTCGCGCGCGACGGCCGCACTTGGGCGGATCATGACGCCGCCGCGCTCGACGCTTTTTGGCGGGGCGCGAAGGCCGTGGAGCCTTGATCTCAAGCGGGTTACAGCGGCTTTTTCGGCATTCAGGTTCGATTCAGCGCCACCCTCCTAACCTGCGCTCCAAGGTCCCTCAATGGGACCGCAGGGACAAGGAGAGCTGCCATGTTGGCGAAAAAATTTCTGGCTGTTGCCGTATTGGGCTTTCTCGGCTCGAGCGCAGCGCTGGCCGACCACGGTGATCGCGGCCGCGGCCGCGGTCAATGCGTACGGGCACTACCGGTACACGCCCGCCGTGTCCTACGCGCCGGCCGTCGTCTCCGCCCGCGTCGTCGACGTCGAGCCGCTGGTGCGCTACGTCACGGTCGATCGCCCGCGCGAGCAGTGCTGGAACGAGATCGTCCGCGAGCCCGTTCGTCCCTTCGGTGTGGCTGGCCAGACGGCTGCCGGCAGCATCGTGGGCGCCGCGATCGGCCGGCAGTTCGGCAGCGGCAACGACCGCGACGCGCTGACGGTGCTCGGTGCGATCGCCGGCGGCGCCGTCGCGCATCGACGCGCCGTCGTCAACGAGGGCTACGCGACGCGCGACGTCTCCGTGCAGCGCTGCGAGGTCGTCAACGACCGCGTCACGGAAGAGATCGTCGACGGTTATCTCGTGACGTATCGGCTCGACGGCCGCAACTACACGATGCAGACCGATCGGCATCCCGGCGACTTCGTGCAGCTCGCTGCGCAACCCGTTGGGTTTAGGCAGGTGCGGTATTGAGAGCGCTTGCCGGGCGGGCCATCGGCCCGCCCGGTCTTCGTTCGAGTGTTTCCTTGACGTGACCGGCGCCGGACCACAAGCTTTGACGCCCATGATGACCCAACGCCTAACAAGGATGATCGAGCGAGCCTCCTGCAAAGGAATCGTGGCGGCCGCCGTGGCCGCCGCGGCGCTGCTCGTCGTCGGCGAGCCCGCGGTCGCGCGGCCGCGCTCGTTGTCCCTGTTACAGCTCGAGCAGGAGGCCGAGCCGCTCGGCCCCGCGCAGGACCAACTGATTCCCTCGCAGCGCGGCGGCGGCGTCTCGCTCGCAGAGGCGACCTCGATGGCGCAGAGCGCGTTCCCGGGGCGGGTCGTGAGCGCCAGAACCGTGCAGATGGGTGACCGCATCGTCCACGAGATTCGCATTCTCGGCGAGGACGGACGCACTGTCCGCACGTTCCGCATCGATGCCCAGACCGGGGCCTTTCTCTAGGCGCGACCTCGTCATGCGGCTGCTGCTCGTCGAAGACGATCCCAACTTGAGCCGCTCGCTCGCCGCGCAGCTCGAGCAGGCCGGCTACTCCGTCGAGAAGTCGACCGACGGCCGCGAAGGGCTGTACTACGCGCGCGAGTATCCCGTCGATCTCGCGATCGTCGACCTCGGCTTGCCGAGCATGTCGGGCGTCGAGCTCATCAAGCAGCTGCGAGCCGACGGCAAGGAGTACCCGATCCTCGTGCTGACGGCGCGCGACCGCTGGCAAGACAAGGTCGAAGCGCTGAAGCTCGGCGCCGACGACTACGTCGTCAAGCCGTTCAACGTCGAGGAGCTCCTGGCGCGCGTCGACGCGCTGCTGCGGCGCGCCGGCGGCTGGGCGCAGTCGGAGCTCGTCTGCGGTCCGATCACGCTCGATACGCGGACACAACAAGTCCTCGTCAACGGGGCAAAGCTCGAGCTGACGAGCTTCGAGTACAAGTTGCTCGAGCACCTGATGCTGCACGCCGGCGAGGTGCTCTCGAAGACGCAGATCACCGAAGCGCTCTACAGCGAGGACTTCGAGCGTGACAGCAACGTGATCGAGGTGTTCATCGGCCGCTTGCGCCGCAAGCTCGACCCCGAGAACTCCTACAAGCCCATCGAGACGCTGCGCGGCCGTGGCTACCGTTTGGCGGCCGAGCGCGGCGCACCGGACGCCGACTAACCGCACCGGCCATCCATGGCGCTCGTCCGCTCCCTTCGTGCGCGCGTCGTGCTCTGGGTCAGCGTGGCGCTCGTCGTGCTGTTCGCGGCAACCGGCGTCGTGCTCGACGTCGCGTTTCGCAACAGCATGGATCAGGCGCGGCGCGAGCTGCTCGAGGTGCAGGTGCTCGGTCTGATCGCGCTTGCGTCGACGACGAGGGCGGCGAACTGTCACTGCCGACCGACGCCATCGATCCGCAGTTCCAGGTCGCCGAACTCCGGTCTCTACGGCGCGCTCTACTCCGACGACGGCAGCGCGATCTGGCAATCCCTGTCGTTGCTCGGCCGGAATTTCCCGATCGACTATCTCACCGTCGCCGGCGAGCAGCGGTTCGAGCTGCTCGACGTGCCCGGCTTTCCGCCGCTCGAATCGCTGCTGATGGGCATCACCTGGGAGTTCCCGGACGGCGCGCGCGGCCGATTACACGTTCGCGATCGCGCTGTCGCTCGAGCCGTACAACGAGCGCCAAGCGGCGTTTCGCCGCATCCTGATCGGCTGGTTCCTGGGGATCACGCTGACGATGCTCGTCGTCTTGAGCGGCCTGCTGACGTTCGTGCTGCTGCCGCTGCGGCGGCTCGAGCGGCAGGTGCGCGAGGTCGAAGCCGGCGAGCGCGTGAAGCTGACGGGCCGCTATCCGTCGGAGATCGTCGGCCTTGCCGACAACCTGAACACGCTGATCGACACGGAGCGGCGGCGCCTCGCGCGTTACCGCAACACGCTCGACGATCTCGCGCATAGTCTCAAGACCCCGCTAGCGGCGATGCGCACGCTGCTCGCCGAGCAGCGCACGAAAGCGAACGAGCCGGCGCAAGAGGCGCTGAACCGCGAGCTCGAGCGCATGGATCAGCGCGTCTCGTACCAGCTGCGGCGCGCACGCGCCACCGGAGCGACGGGGCTCGGCACGGAGCCGGTCGTCGTCGCGCCGATCATCGAGGACCTCAAGCAAACGCTCGACAAGGTGTACCGCGACAAGCGCGTCGCGTGCACCGTCGACGTCGCGCCGGCCGCGGTCTTCCGCGGCGATCCCGGCGACCTCACGGAGATTCTCGGCAACCTCATGGACAACGGCTACAAGTACTGCAAGTCGCGGGTTCGAGTGACGGCGACGCTCGACACCCGAGCGGCTCGTCATCACCGTCGGCGACGACGGCCGCGGCATCACGGCCGAGGAAGCCGCGACGCTGTTCCACCGCGGTCAAGCGCGCCGACGAGTCGGTGCCGGGGCAGGGGATCGGCCTCGCCGTCGTGCGCGAAACCGTCGAGCTCTATCGCGGCACGCTCGACGTCGGCCGGTCCGAGCTCGGCGGCGCCGAGCTGCGCGTCGAGCTCGCGCGCGCCGGCCTGCTGTGAGCCTCTCGCGCGATGCTGTCGTCGCCGCGCGGCGAGCGACGCGCTATCGGCTCGAATATCCGGATTCCCTGCCGATCGCGGCGGCGCGCGAGGAGTTGCTCGCGGCGATCCAGGCGCACCGCGTCATCATCGTCTGCGGCGACACGGGCAGCGGCAAGACGACGCAACTGCCGAAGCTTTGCCTCGAGGCCGGGCGCGGCATCGAAGGCATGATCGGCCACACGCAGCCGCGGCGCATCGCGGCGCAGGCCGTCGCGAGCCGGCTCGCGGCCGAGCTCGACGTGCGCGTCGGCGAGGCGGTGGGCCTCGAGATTCGGTTCACGGACCAGACGAGCCCCACGGCGCTCGTGAAGGTCATGACGGACGGCATCCTGCTGAACGACATCCGCGGCGACCGCGGCTTGCGCACCTACGACACGTTGATCATCGACGAGGCGCACGAGCGCAGCCTCAACATCGACTTCGTGCTCGGGTATCTCAAGCACATCGAGCGCGAGCGGCCGGACCTCAAGGTCATCATCACGTCGGCGACGATCGACCCCGAGCGCTTCGCCGAGCACTTCGGCGGCGCGCCGATCGTGCGCATTCCGGGCCGAAGCTATCCCGTGACCGTTCGCTACAGCCCGCGCGCCGACGATCAGGATCTCGCGACGGCCGTCGTCAATGCGACGCGCGAGCTCGCGGCCGAGCCGCTCGACGCAAATGCGATACGCGACATGCTCGTGTTCCTGCCGGGCGAGCGCTGGATCCGCGACGCCGAGCACGCGCTGAAACGGTTCGGCCCGAAGGGCTACGAGCTGCTGCCGCTCTACGCGCGGCTGACGACGGCGCGGCAACGCAAGATCCTCGAGCCCGGCAAAGCGCCGCGCATCGTGCTCGCGACGAACATCGCCGAGACGTCGCTGACGGTGCCGCGCATTCGCTACGTCGTCGATTCTGGATTGGCGCGCGTGAGCCGCTACGGCACGCGGCACCGCGTGCAGAGCTTGGGCGTAGAGCCGATTGCGCAGGCGAACGCGGTCCAGCGCGCCGGCCGCTGCGGCCGCCTCGCGCCCGGCATCTGCGTGCGGCTGTACTCCGAGGATGACTTCGCCGCGCGGCCCGCGTTCACGGAGCCCGAGATCCTGCGCACCGGCCTCGCCGGGGTCCTGCTGCGGCTCGAAGCGCTGCGGCTCGGGCCGATCGACGACTTCCCGTTCATCGACGCGCCGCCGAAGAAGGCCGTCGCCGACGCGTATCAGCTGCTGCACCTGCTCGGCGCCGTCGACGACGATCGGCGGCTCACGAAGGACGGCGAGCTCATGGCGCGGCTGCCCGTCGATCCGCGCGTCGCGCGGCTGCTCGTCGTCGCGAACAAGAACGATGCGCTGCGCGAAGGGCTCGTGATCGCGGCCGCCCTCAGCGTCGTCGATCCGCGCGAGTACGGCGTCGACCCCGACGCGGCGCGCCGCAAGCACGAAGTGTTCGCCGACGCGCGCTCGGAGTTCACGAGCTACCTGAATCTCTGGACGGCGTACCGGCGCGAGCGGCGCGGCGGCGAGCGCGCGCTGCGCAGCTGGGCCAAGGAGCACTACCTCTCCGCCGCGCGCCTGCGCGAGTGGCACGACGTGCACGATCAGCTCCACGAGCTCGTGCAGGGCTTGCGCTGGCGCACGCGCCAGCAGGCCGCCGACTACCGCGCGATTCACCAGGCCGTGCTCGCGGCGTTCATCGACTTCATCGCCGAGCACGAGGACGGGCTCGTGTATCGCGGCATGCGCGACTCGCGCGCGCAGCTCTTCGCCGGCACGCCGCTCGCGAAGAAGCGGCCGCGCTGGCTCGTCGCGGCCGAGCGCGTCGCGACCGAGCGGCAGTACCTGCGCACCGTCGCGCAGGTGAACCCGCGCTGGGCGCTGCGCGTGGCGCCGCATCTCGTGCGCTTCGAGTACGACGACCCGCAGTGGGACGCCGAGCGCGGCCAGGTCACGGCGCGCGAGGTCGTGACGCTGTTCGGCATGCGCGCTCGCGAGCGAGCGGCGCGTCGACTACGGGCGCGTCGAGCCGAAAGAGGCGCGGCGCATCTTCATCGCCGAGGCGCTCGCGGCCGACGAGGTCGGGTTCAACGCCGGCGAGCCGGCGTTCCTCGCGCACAACCGCGCCGTGCGCCGCGCGGTGCTCGAGGCCGAAGCGCGGCTGCGCAAGCGCGACCTCTTCGTCGGCGAAGCCGGCGTCGCGGCGTTCTACGACGAGCGGCTTGCCGCCGGCGGTGCACGACCGTGCGAGCCTCGCGAGCTTGGCGGCCGCGGGTCACGGCGGCGAGCTTTCACATGACGCTCGCGCGACGTCGCGGCGCGCGACCCCGGCGATCTCGCGGCGCGCGGCTACCCGGACGAGCTGACGCTCGCGGGCCAGCGGCTGCCGCTCGACTACGTCTTCGAGCCCGGCCACGACGCCGACGGCATCACGGTGACGGTGCCGCGCTCGCTGCTCGGCGCGATCCGGCCGGTGGAGCTCGAATGGCTCGTGCCGGCGTGGCTGCGCGACAAGATCATCGCGCTACCTGCGTGCGCTGCCGAAGGAGCAACGGCGCCCGCTCGTGCCGTTGCCCGACACGGCGCGCGACGCGCTCGCGGCGATGACGCGCGACGGCCGGCCGGCAATCGGTGTCGATTGCGCTCGCCGAAGCGCTGCGCGAGGTGCGCAGCGTCGCGATCGCATCCGAGCGCGTTCGACGAGCGCGCTGCTGCCCGCGCACCTGCGGTTGCGCGTCGCCGTCGTCGACGCCGACGGCCGAGTGCTCGGCGCGAGCCGCGAGCTCGCCGTGTTGCAGCGCGAGCTCGGCGCCGGACCGGGAACAGCCGCAGTCGAAGCGGCGCCGGCGCGTTGGCAGCGCACGGGGCTCACGCGGTGGGACTTCGGCGACTTGCCGCCGACCGTCGTCGTCGCGCAGCGGCCGCGCGCACTGACGCTGTATCCCGCGCTCGTCGACGTCGACGGCCGCGTGGACCTCGGGCTCGAGCCGCCGGGAGCGGCCGCCGTCGCGCTGCATCGCGGCGGCGTGCGGCGGTTGCTGCTCAAGGCGCTGCCGCAGCAGGCGGCGTTGATCCGCGACCGCACGCTCGCCGACCGCGCGCTCGTGCTCGCGTATCACGGCGTCGGCGATGGCGAGGCGCTCGTCGACGACTTGCTGTTGCGCCGCGGCGACGCAGGCGTTCGAGCTCGATCCGCCCGTGCGCACGGACGCGGAATTCGCGGCGCGCCTCGACGCGCGGCCGCGGCGCAGCTCGTCGCCGAGGCCGATGCGCTGCGCGAGCTGCTCAGCGAGATCCTGCCGTTGCAGCGCGCGTTGCGGCGGGAGCTCGAAACGGCCGCGAAGAGCGACGCGCACGCAAACGTCCGCACGGAGCTCACAGCGCAGCTCGCGGGGCTCGTCGGCCCGCGCATGCTGACGGAGCACGCCGCCCGAGTGGCGGCGGCACCTGCCGCGCTATCTGCGCGCGGCCGAGCAACGCTGGCAGAAGCGCGGGCAGCGCAACGAGCCGGAGCTCGCGGCAGAGGTGCGCACGGCCGCCGCGCGGCTCGACCACTGGCGGGCATCGCAGCCGCCCGGCACGCCGTGGCCTGCCGGCAATCGTCGAGTACCGCTGGCTCCTCGAGGAGCTTCGTGTGTCGTTGTTCGCGCAGCAGCTCGGCACCTCGCGCCCCGTGTCCACGAAGCGGCTCGAGCAAGCGTGGCGCAAGGCGATCGCGGGTGGTTGAGCGCTACGGGGCCGCCGCGCTCACCACGGCGCCGTCGTGCCGTCGTATTGAATGAACCGCCCCGTGTCGGCCAGCGTCGCCTTCTCGATCTGCTCGATCATGCCTGCGACGCTCGGCTCCATCTGAATCATGCCGGGGAACGTCAGGTGCGCTTGCCGTTCCGTCAGCACCGCGCCTGGGTGCAGGAGGAGCACCGTGACGCCGGCGCTCTTCTGGTTGACGGCGACGAGCTGCATCGCGCGGTTCAACGCCGCCTTGCTCGCGCGGTACGCGATCGCGCCCGAGCCGCCGAGCGTGAATGTGATCGAGCCGTTCGTCGAGCTGATCGAGACGATCTTTTTCTGGCGGCTCGCGCGCACGTGCTCGGCAAACGACTCCGCGACGAGCAGCGGCCCACGTACGTTGACGGCCATGATCGTGTCGAACAGCTCGTAGTCGAGCATACCGAAGCTCTGCGTGGAATCTTCGCCGCGGCACGCTTCGTCGGCGCAGGCTGCGCGGTCGCTGTAGATGCCAGCGTTGTTGATCAGTACGTCGATCGACGTTCCGGCCAGCTTCGCGGCGAGCGCATGGACCTCCTCGATGCTGGCGACGTCCATGCGCTCGACGCGGACGTTGGGATGTTCGGCGACGACGGGCGCGAGCGACTCGGGCACGCCGTCGCGGCGGTGCGTCGCGATGACGGTCCAGCCCTTCGCGGCGTACTGCTTGACGAGCTCGAGGCCGAACCCCGAGTTTGCGCCCGTGATCAGCACAGTATCGGCGGCGGCCGCCGACGAGACGGCCAGCGCGCCGCCGATCCAGAGCGCCGCGAGCAGCGCGAGCGCAGAACGTCTCTCCATCGCGATCCCCCTCGGGGTGTGGCTGCGTTCCATGGTACGCGGGCGCGCGTTACGGCGGCAAAGTTCGCAGCCGCATCGTTCGCGCGACGGCGGCGAGGAGGACGAGAGCGCCGCAGAGCGCGACGACGCCGCGCGTGACGGGGTCGAGCGGCGCGAGCAGCAAGCACGAGCCCCAGGCGGCCGCGGCGATACCGAAGAGACCGGCGGCGCCGAAGGCGGGCCACAAGAACTCGGCGTGCAGCAACGAGACGCCGGCGCAGAGCCACACGAGCCCGGCCGCGCTCGGCGGCACTTGCAGGAACGCGAGCAGCATCAGCAACGCTGCCGAGACGGCCGTGAATGTCGGCACGAAGCGGCGCGACTGCGCGGCATACAACGTTGCGACGATCGCCGCGACGAGCGCTGCGAACGTGCCGAGCGGATGGCAGAGCAGGGCGACAGCGAACGGCATCGGGCTGACTCCTCGATGCGCGGACCATAGGCCGCCCGGGCCTTGCGGGCCGAGCGCCGTTTCGGGCCGGTGTAAGGCGTTTCTTTGGCCGGCCGCGGGGGCGGGCGGTATAGTTCGCGCGTTGCACGGCGCCCGAGAGCCATGACCCAAGCCCACGTTCCGACCGACTGGCACCCGACGACCTGGCAGAGCCGGCATGCGGCTCAACAGCCCGCGTATCGCGATCGCGCGCACCTGGAAACCGTGCTCGCGCAGCTTGAGCAGGCTGCCGCCCATAGTGACGACGTGGGAAGTCGAGAAACTGAAGTCGCAGCTCGCCAAGGCGCAGCGCGGCGAGGCGTTCCTGCTGCAAGGCGGCGATTGCGCCGAGAGCTTCGACGAGTGCACGTCGGACAACGTCGTGCAAAAGCTCAAGATCCTGCTGCAGATGTCGCTCGTGATGCTCGTGGGGCTCAAGAAGCCGATCATTCGCGTCGGACGAATGGCGGGCCAATACGCGAAGCCGCGCAGCGCCGACTTCGAGACCAAGGACGGCGTGTCGTTGCCGAGCTACCGCGGCGACACGATCAACCGTCCCGCGTTCACGGCTGCCGATCGCGAGCCGGATCCGACGCTGATGCTGCGCGGCTACGAGCGCGCGGCGCTGACACTGAACTTCGTGCGCTCGTTGATCGACGGCGGATTCGCGGACCTGCACCACCCCGAGAACTGGGATCTCGCGTTCGTCGGCGAGTCCGCGCTGGCCGCCGAGTATCACAAGCTCGTGCAGTCGGTGTCCGATTCGCTCGAGTTCTTCGAGGCCATCAGCGGCGAACCGATGCACGAGACGCACCGCGTCGAGTTCTTCACGTCGCACGAGGGGCTGCATCTGCCGTACGAGCAGGCGCAGACGCGGTTCCTCGCGCATCGCCAACGCTGGTACAACCTCACGACGCACTATCCGTGGATCGGCATGCGCACGGCCGACTTGAGCGGTGCGCACGTCGAATACTTCCGCGGCATTGCGAATCCCATGGCCGTGAAGATCGGCGCAAGCATCACGGACGAGCACCTGCAGCAGCTCATCCACGTTTTGAACCCCGACAACGAGCCGGGCCGGCTGACGCTGATCACACGCTTCGGCGCCAAGAACGTCGACGCGCAATTGCCGCGCGTCATTCGCGCCGTCCGTGCGACGGGCGGCGGCGTGCTGTGGGTGTGCGACCCGATGCACGGCAACACCGAGACGACGGCCGAGGGCTACAAGACGCGGCGCTTCGACAACATTCGCGCCGAGCTGCGCTCCGCGTTCCGCATTCACCAGGAGCAGGGCAGCTATCTCGGCGGTGTGCACCTCGAGCTCACGGGCGACAACGTCACCGAGTGCATGGGCGGCGCGCGCGGGCTCAAGGAATCGGACCTTGCGCGCGCCTACAAGTCGCAAGTCGACCCCCGCTTGAACTACGAGCAGGCGATGGAGATCGCGATGCTCATCGGCGGGCGCCTGCGCACGCACGACTAGGACTTGCGGTCGTGAGCCGCGAGACTCCCAAGCAATCCGTTGCGCCGCCGGCGGAGGCGCCCGACGTCGCATTCGATCCCGCGACGGTGCTCGCGCATCTGACGCACCGGCCCGGCGTCTACCGCATGCTCGATAGCGCGGGCACCGTCATCTACGTGGGTAAAGCGCGCGACTTGAAGCGCCGCGTCACGAGCTACTTCCAGGGCAGTCGCGCGCACGACGCGAAGACCATCGCGATGGTGCGCTCCGTCGCCGGCATCGAAGTCACCGTCACGCGCACCGAAGTCGAAGCGCTGATGCTCGAGTACAACCTCATCAAGGAGCACCGGCCGCGCTTCAACGTCATGCTGCGCGACGACAAGAGCTACCCCTACATCTTGCTCGAGACGGGGAATCGCTTCCCGCGCTTGTCGTTCTATCGCGGTCCGCGCACGTCGAAAGGGCGTCTGTTCGGCCCCTATCCGAACGCCGGCTCCGTGCGCGAGTCGCTGAATCAGCTGCACAAGCTCTTTCAGCTCCGCCAATGCGAGGACAGCTACTTCGAGAACCGCAGCGCGGCCGTGCATGCAGCATCAGATCGAGCGCTGCACGGCGCCCTGCGTCGGGCTCATCAGCGAGGAGGACTACGCGAGCGACCTCGAGCACGCCGTGCTGTTCCTCGAGGGCCACAGCGACGTCGTGACGGCCCGGCTCGCGGAGCGCATGGAGCAGGCGTCCGGCGCGCTGCAGTTCGAGCGGGCGGCGCAATATCGCGACCAGCTCGCGAAGCTGAAGAACGTGCAGTCGCAGCAGCTCATGGCGCGCACGAGCGGCGATTTCGACGCCGTCGGCATGGCCGAGGACCACGGCATCTACTGCATTGCGGTGATGTTCTTCCGCGGCGGCCGCTCGCTCGGCACGCGCAGCTTCTTCCCGAAGCTCGTCAAGGGCGCCGACGACGACGAGATCATCCGCGCGTTCCTGCTCCAGTATTACGGCGGCCGCGAGGCGCCGAAGGAAATCCTCGCGAGCCATCCGGTGCCCGAGTCGGCGGCGCTCGCGGAGCTCCTGTCCGCGCAGTCGAACCACAAAGTCGCGATCAAGTCGCGCGTCCGTGGCGATCGCGCGCGGTTCGTCGAGATGGCCGTCACGAACGCTCGGCACAGCGCCGAGCTGCGTCATCAAGCCAGCGCGTCTTACGAGCGGCAGCTCGAGGAGCTATGCGAGGTCCTCGAGCTCGACGAGCCGCCGACGCGGCTCGAGTGCTTCGACGTGAGCCACACGGGCGGCGAGGCGACCGTGGCTTCGTGCGTCGTGTTCGGGCCGGAAGGGCCGCTGAAGTCCGACTATCGGCGCTTCAACGTCGCCGACGTCGCTCCCGGCGACGACTATGGCGCGATGGCGCAAGTCCTGGCGCGCCGCTACGCGCGCGTGCAGAAGGGCGAGGTGCCGATGCCCGACGTGCTGTTCATCGACGGCGGCCCCGGCCAGCTCGCGCGTGCAATCGCGGTCATGCAGGAGCTCAACATCTCGGGCGCGCGTCTCGTCGGCGTCGCGAAGGGCCAGGACCGCAAGCCCGGCCGCGAGAGCCTGTATTTGCCCGACCGGACCGATCCGCTGCGTTTGCCGCCGAGCTCGCCGGCATTACACTTGATCCAGCAATTGCGCGACGAGGCGCACCGGTTCGCCATCACGGGCCATCGCGCGCGGCGGCAAAAAGCCCGCACGCGCTCGCCGCTCGAGGACATTCCGGGGCTCGGACCGAAGAAACGCCGCGAGCTGCTGAAGCAGTTCGGCGGCTTGCAGGCGCTGACGCGTGCCGGCATCGACGACTTGCAGCGAGTGAGGGGGATATCCCGGCAGCTGGCCGAGGCGATTTACGAGCGGTTCCACGCCGGCTGACGGTTCACGATGATGAAGTTCAACCTGCCGAACGCATTGACCTGGTTTCGCGTCGTCGCGATCCCGCTCGTGGTCCTCGTTTTCTATGGCCCCGAGCTGTTCGGCTGGGAGGAGTCGTGGGCCCGGCCGGCGAGCGGGCTGCTGTTCGCGTTGGCCGGAATCACCGACTACTTCGACGGCTATCTCGCGCGGCGGCTTGGGTTGACGTCGAGCTTCGGGGCGTTTCTCGATCCCGTCGCCGACAAGCTCATCGTGTCCACGGCGCTGGTGTTGCTCGTACAAGCCGACCCGCAGATCGTGCTTGCGCTCGTCGCGGCGATCATCATCGGCCGCGAGATCACGGTCTCGGCGCTCCGCGAATGGATGAGCCAAATCGGCGCGCGCGCGCACGTCGCCGTCAGCATCTTCGGCAAGTGGAAGACGACGCTCCAGATCATCGGCATCAGCTTCATGCTCTACCGCGAGCCGTTGTTCACGTTGCCCGCTTACCGAATCGGCGAGTGGCTCGTCTACGCCGCGGGCGCGCTGACGTTGTGGTCGATGATCGACTACTTGCGCGCCGCGTGGCCTGCGATGCGGGACCACGACTGATGGGCGGTGCTGTGATGCGTGCCGTTGCCGGGCGCGGCAGCGGACCGTAGAATGGCGCCCTCGATGCGGGAATAGCTCAGTTGGTAGAGCGCAACCTTGCCAAGGTTGAGGTCGCGAGTTCGAGTCTCGTTTCCCGCTCCACATTCAAATAAGGCCTACGGAAGTAGGCCTTTTTTGTTTGGCGCCGACTTCGAGCTAGGGCGTTGCGGCCTCGCGCCTGACGTTCGTCAGCAAGCTCGGCGTCGCGGCGTTCAGCGTTACGGTGCCGGCCTGCTCGTCGAGCGAGACTTCGCCGACGAGCGAAAAGCTGCCACTACCGGTTCCCGAGCCGTTCACGTCGAGCTCGATGACGGAGTAGGACACCTGGCTCTTCGCCGCGGAATTGGCCACGGACCAGCCCTTGAAGTCGTAGCTGCCGAGGGGCTTGTCCGTGACGAGAGTGATGTGCTCCCCGCCGTCGGGTTGCGGCGCGCGGTGCGTGTACTTCACGGAGTAGCCGACAGGGCTGCCGTTCGGCCAGATGTAGCCGACCGTCGGCAGCTTGCCGAGCGGTGTCGCCGCGTCGGCGCCGGCCGCGAGCGTCGCGACGACCTCTACGCGCGCGTCGGCCTCCTGCCATTCGAGGATCTGCATGCGCAGGTTGACGCCGGCCGGCGTCATGTTCGCCGTCGTCGCCGTGAACAGGTCGGCGACGAGCCGCGTCGCGGCGTGGGCTTCCGTCGCCACGATGGCCGGTAGCGCTGCCGCCATTGCGAGCAGCCCCCCGATGACGAACCGATGGTGTCTCCTCGCTGACGTACTCTGAGCGGTCTTCATGACGCCTCCTCACGGGTCGAGCGGTTCATCTGTGAACAGCCAAACCGTAAGGCCAGACTATTTCCGGTTTCAAGCCCCCCTTCGCCGCTCTAGACAGGCGCTGGGACCCCCGGTGAAACTGCGGGCTCCGCGGGGTTCGGAGCGCGCATGACGTTCGGCAAAGCTCGGAAGGTCTGGCTCGGTCTCGCCGCCGCCGGCGTTATCGTGGGTGGCGGCGCCGGTGCACAGACGAGTGTCGGCCGCGGCGCGCGCGATCCTGTCCATGCCGCCTTGATCGTCGGGTCCGAGGGCAAGGGGCTGTTCGTCGGCGCCGGCATTCCGGAGGGCAATACGCCGATCTTCGCGGCGCAGAACGGGGCCGTTCCGGCCGGTGTCGAGCCGCTGCCGCACGACATCTTCACGACGACGGACTTCTACAAGGACCGCGACCTCTGGTTCGACCCACGCTATTACCGCTGCAACTCGTCCGTCGGCCTCGAGCAGATCTGGGGCGCGTACGAGGTCCCGCTGATCGGCGACGATCCGCCGCGCTCGGCGGCCTGGGGCTTCTGCGACCGCGATTACCCGCGCGAGGAGATCGTGAGCCCGTACGGGTTTGCGACGGCCAAGGAGCACTACGCGGCGTTGCTCGCGGAGACGAAGGCCAAGGGTGGGCCGACCGCCTACACGCAGGCGACGCTGCCGGATTGGAACGGCCGCTATCGGCGCCAACGCGAGAAGACGTCGACGTGGTACAACGGCGCGGTCCTGCAGATCCCGACGTACCTTTCGCTGCTGACGCCGGAGTATCAGAAGCGCTTCGTGCAGCAGATGTACCACTACTCGGGCAGCAACGCGGCTCAATGGCCGGGCTCGTATTGCTGGCCCGAGGGGTTCATGCGGCGCTTCGCGCAATACGGCGGCGGCGAGATGAGCCTGGTGATGACGCCGGATCTGATCCTCGACATGCGCAACGCCGCGAAGACACTGATCACGCAGATCCACGTCGGTCGCGAGTTCGACGAGAGCGGCGTCGTGCCGCGGCTCGGCCCCGACGTGCCGCAGTGGTTCGGCGAGACGATCGGCTTCTGGGACGGGGAGGCGCTGATCACCTGGACGTCGAACATCCAGGGCTGGATCTCGCACGGCGGGTTCGAGTTCAGCAACAAGCTGCAGTCGATCGAGATCTACACGCCGCGCAAGGATGCGAGCGGCGCGCTCGTCGGCATCAAGCAGGAGATCGTGCTCTACGACGAGGAGAGCCTCGCGGAGCCCGTGCGGATCGTGCACTTGCTCGACAAGCGCCGGGAGCTCAACGAGGGTGATCCCCTCGTGATCATGGAGTGCGTGCCGCAGAGCTTTCCCGTCGACGGCCACACGACGCCGATGTCACCAGGGCAGACCGTCGAGTACCGCGTGCCCGACATCTACGGCCGGCCGTGGGCGCAGATCTGGGAGCGTTACCACGAGGAAGGCATGGAGCGGCCGCGCGAGCAAACCGGAAGATTCGGGCTGTGATCGAATGGACGACGAGGGGATACGCGCAATGAGTCGGAGAAGGGCGAGCGTGGCGCTAAGCGCCGTGGCGTCGTTGGGCGTCGTTCAGGTCGCGCTCGCGCATCACTCGTTCGCGATGTACGACGTCAAGCAGACGTACGTCATGACGGGCATCGTCACGCGCATCGATCCGAACCCGAATCACTTGCAGATCTTCTTCGCGCCGCTCAACGAAGCGCGCGATCAAGTGCTGAAAGACGACGCCGGCGAGCCGATCGTCTGGGCCGTCGAGATGGACGGCGCCGCGGGCGCCGCGCGCGACGGCATCAGCGTCAACGGCTTTCCGCGCGGAACCATCATCAGCATCGGCCTGCACCCGCTGCGCAACGGCTTTGCGGGCGGCGGCCGCGGCAAGTCGGGGCTGTACAAGTGCCCGGCCGACACGCCGCCGGCTCCCGGCAAGCATTGCGATTCGGTGCAGGGCTCGACGTCGCACGGCGAAGGCGAGCTGCCCGAGCCAACGGGCGAGGCGCCCGCGCAGCCGAAGCGCTAGTGAGCCCGCCTTTCGCGGCGACCGGGGGCGTTGCGAGCGAATCGCCGCCAAACGAGCAGCGGCAGTAGCAAGAGCGCCGACCATCCCATCGCTCCGGCGCCGGCGCCGTCATCAGCGGGCTCGAGCGTATCAGTGGGCGGCGGCGTCGATCCGCTCGGTGCAGGCGTCGCCGGAGGCGCGGGTGTCGACGGCGCCGCAACCAGCGGTGGCGGAGGCGGCGGCGCTGCCGGCGGTGATGGCGGTGGAGCACTGGTCGGAGCCGCGGGCCGCAAGTTCTTGCACTGGCCTTCCGATTTGCCGTCCACGCGATTGCCGATACCGACAGGCACCGGCGTGTTACCGCTGCACTTCAAGTCGTCGTTGATCGAGTTCCCTGCGACCAGCACTCCACCCGTATTGCCGGTCGCCTGCAAATCTCCTTCGATCTCGTTGTTGAGGATCTCGAGACTCGAGCGATTGCTTGCGAGCAGAAGGTCGCCACGTATGTCGGTGAGTTCGAACCTGCTGACGTCCCCGACCAGTTCCTCGAGCCGGAGACTGCCGTCAACTCTGCTGCGCTCCATGTCCACAAAGTCGGCACGGTGGCCCACGAGATCGCCTTTGATGCGCACGTTGCGCGCAATCAGAGACCCGCCGGAAAACAGCGTAACGCTACCTCTCACTTCGGTGCCCGTGAGCTCGCACGAGGTGGCGATCTGGATGTCACCGTTGACAACCACGTCACCGATGTCGAGCAGGCAGTTCGAATCCTGCGCGCTCGCGTTGCAGGCGTGCAGAGCAAGAGCGGCTAGTGCGCACGCGCCGAGCAATCGGTGTCGAGCCATGGGTCGTCTCGATCGGAACTCATCTGCACGGTGGAGTACGGCGCGCGTAATGGTCTGTGCGCGAGCGCACCGATCCGAGAGCGCTTGCGAGCTTCGTGCTTCGGTCAGCGCCGGCCGATCACCAGCAGCGCCAAGCCTGCGACCGCGGCGGCGGCGCCCCCGATTAGATAGAGCATCGTTTGGTCGCTGAAGTCGCCCGTCAGCGATTCACGTGCCTGCTCGAGCGGCGCGTCGGAGGCTTGGAACCCGAAGTACAGCAACACAGCGCCGACGACGAGCAGCACCAGACCCAACACTTTCTTATTGCCCATTCGCCTCTCTATCTCTCTTGACAACGGGCCTCAAGCACACACGCTCGGGGTTGCGCATTCCCGCGCGCTTGAGGCAATGGCGCATCAGTTCGTTTGCGTCTCATGAGAACCAAGAATCATCGGCCTTGCGTTCCCAGGCGGAGAGCTGCTTCTCGGCCTCATCCTTGGCGATGCCGTAACGCGCCTGGATCTTGCCGGCCAGTACGTCGCGGCGACCGCCGATGATGTCGAGGTCGTCATCAGTCAGCTTGCCCCACTGCGCCTTCGCCTTGCCGGTGATCTGCTTCCAATTGCCTTCGATGCGATCCCAGTTCACAGGTGTCTCCTTTTCGTGGTGCGGTGGGGCTCTGTCGAGAACTCATGCGTGCACGGTAAAGATGGCCTCACGTCGCGAGGACTACAACGACAGTTGCGGCTTCCACGAGGCCACAGCCGATCAGCAGCCACGCGCCAATCGCTCTATCCCGGTCGTATGTCGCGAGTGCGGCGTCGTCGCCGCACGGCTCGGCACTGGCGACGCAGGTGGGTTGCAGTACCTCCTCCGACGGCGCAACCAAGCGAGGTCGTCCCGAGCTCTCTTCGGCGAGGGACGCGGCCGTTAGTGGGTTCACGGTGAACGAGCGCCTGGCGGCCGCTCTTATCGTTGCCCGGTACTCAACGCCAGCAACGGCATCCTCGCCAAGGAATTGGCGCCACTCGGGTAGATGATCTCTCATACCACCAAACGTTACGCGGACAGGCTCGCCATGTTTGTGCGGCATCGAACATAGCCCCCGCAAAGGGGCAATCCTCGTTCCGAGGAAGAGTGCCTCGTGATCGGTCTATTGCTCTCCTCGGTGGTCGCGACGCGCATCGATCCTACGACGGCGCTCCGGCATGAATGACGAGCCGGCTGCGCGACGATGGGGATCCAGCCGGCTTAGCTAGTCCGTCTCGAACAGCTCGTCGTAGTCCTGGTTGTTCTCGGTGCAGACGTACTCGCCGATTTCCCACTCGGGATGTAGCGTCAGCGTGCCCGAGTAGCGCAGCACGCCGTCGAACATCGCGTCCGAGACGGAAGCGTTGTACTCGATCGTGTCGTACGACGTTCGACGGTAGTCCTCCCGGATGCGCAATGCCTCGGTCGTCCGGTAGCCGGCGATGACCAAGCGCCCGTTGAAGCCGCGCACGTCGACGGCCAAGCTGTCGCCCTCCCACCAGGCGACGGAATGGCCCATCCACGTCGGCGCCAGATAGTCGGGCTGCGGAATGCCGTCGCTTGAGTACTCGCTGACGCGCGCGATCCGAAATTGGTGATACGCCTCGTACAGAAACGCGACGGTGTCGCGCGTGTGCACGATCTGAAACGGGAACGGCAGCATCGTGACGGCCGGCACGCCGGGCGGCAGGCAGTCGTCGCCGGTACCGGCGTCGCGCTCGGTCGCCTCGGCGACGCGGAAAGACTCGGCGCCGGGCCTGAGCTTGGGCGCGATGACGAGGCGCACGTTGCGGTCGGCGCTGTAGACGCCCGATAGATCGGGCCTGCCGTCGGCAAGCCGTGGAATCGCCGTCGGCTGCGGCGCCGCGGCTTGCGGTGCAGCTGGGGCGGCCGTAGTGCCGGTCACGGTCACCGTGACCGTGCGCGTCGTGGCGCCGCCGGGGCCCGTCGCCGTCAAGGTGTATGTCGTCGTGACGGCCGGCACGACGCGGTGCGTGCCGCGCGTGGCGACGACGCCGATTCCGGGCTCGATCGTCAGCGAGTAGGCGTTCGAGACCTCCCAGCGCAGCGTCGCATACCAGTCCGGCTCCGCCAGGATCGTGGCGGGCTCGGCCGAGAACTCAAGAATCACGACGGGTGGACTCGGCGGCGGCGTGCCGGGAAAACCCGCGGGCGGCGGCGCTTGCGCGAGCGCGGCCGTCGGCCCCATGAAGAGCAACAGCGCGGAAGGAATTGCGAATCGGTGCACGCTTGTCTCGCTTTCCCGGACCTTCATTCGGCGCGAAGTGTTTCTGCCGGATCGAGATTGGCAGCGCGGCGTGCCGGCAAGTACGCGGCGAGCGACACCGCTGTGAGCAAGACGCCGACCACCGCGACGTAAGTGGGAAGATCGAGCGGCCGCACTTGGAATAGCTGCGACGCCAGAAAACGCGTCAGCCCGGCCGCCGCGCCGAGCCCGACGGCCATGCCGATCATTGCGACTACAACGCCGTACAGCACGAACATTCGCTTCACCGCCGGCGGTCGGGCACCGAGCGCGAGGCGAATGCCGATCTCGCGTGTGCGCTGCGAGACGATGTAGGAGATGACGCCGTAGATCCCGACGACGCTGAGGAACAGCGCCATCGTGCCGGCGATCGCGAGCAGCACGAGCATGAACGACGTCCGCGCGAGCGAATCGGAGTAGATGTTCTGCATCGTGCGCACGGTGATGACGATGTCGGGGTGGCTCGCCCGGACGGCTTCCCGCACCTCGTCGGCGAAGGTTTCGGCGCCGGCGCGCTCGCTGCGGATCGCGTAGGTGACGCCGCGCAGGTCGGTCCCCCGCGTGGTCAGCCGGGAGTAGACGGCAGCGGGTGGCGGCTCGTGCAAGCCTTCCCAGTGCACGTCTTGCATGACGCCGATAATCTCTTGCCACGCGGCGTTTCCCGTTCCCAAGCGGATGCGCTTGCCGATCGCCGCTTGCGGCTCGGTCCAAAGCTCGCGAGCGAGATTTGCGGAAACGAGCACGACCGGGCGGGCGTCATCCATGTCCGCCCACGTGAGGCCGCGGCCTGCGACGAGGCGCGTGCCGAGTGCCTCGAAATAGCCAGGCGTGACGGACATGAAGCGGCGCGTCGAGAGGGGCTCGCCGGCGGCGTCGGGCCGATCCTCGATGGCGATCGCACCGCGCCCGGCCGCGTTTCCGTCCAGCGGGACACGACTACTGAAACCGGCTGCGGCTACGCCGGGCAGTGCCGCGATTCGCTCGAGAGCCTCGCGGTACACGAGCGTGTATCGCTCCCGCTCCACGATCGCCGCGGACGGAATGAAGATGCGCGTGACTTGGACCTTTTCGGGATCCGTGAAACCGGAATCGACGGCGGCGAGCGCCTGGAACGTGCGGATCATGAGGCCCGCGCCGACGAGCAAAACCAACGCGAGCGCCACCTGCACGACGATCAGTGCGCTGCGCGTGCGATTGCGCTCCGTGCTCGCGCTCGCGCCGCGCGCCTGCATGCCAAGGCGTCCGCCGCTCGAGAGCGCGTGCTTGACCGCGGGAATCGAGCCGAACGCCAGACTCGAGACAACAGCGACTGCGACGGCGAACGCGAGCACCGGTGGGCCGACGGCGATCTCCGCGACGCGCGGCAGATTCGCAGGCGCGATCGCTGCGAGCACCTCGAGCCCCGCGTACGCCAACGCGAGACCCAACGCGCCGCCGACGGCGCCGAGCACCAGGCTCTCGCGCAGGAGCTCGCCGGCGATTTGGCGTGGGCTAGCGCCGAGCACGGCGCGGATCGCGAGTTCCTGTCGCCGCGCGTCGGCTCTCGCGAGCAGCAGGTTCGCAATGTTGGCGCACGCGATCAGCAACACGGCGCCCACCGTGCC
Source organism: uncultured Gammaproteobacteria bacterium (assembly GCA_963714705.1). GTDB lineage: Bacteria > Pseudomonadota > Gammaproteobacteria > Steroidobacterales > Rariloculaceae > FEN-1219. Next base: position 378,083 of record CAVQPJ010000004.1, on the reverse strand, counting down.
CATGAGCACCCACAGCATTCCGGCGATGCCGCCGACGACGTCGCTCTGCAACGGCCTGAGCGCGGGCGTAAACCGCCAAGCGGCCACCTCTTCGCGCGACCTTTGGCCCGACGGCCACGCGTCGAGCCAAAGCGACAGTAAACGTGCCACGTCGGCGTTCGCCTCCTCGAGCGTCACGCCGTCCTTGAGTCGTGCGAAGCCGGCGAAATTCGGCGGGGACAACCTGAGCGGGTAGGAGAAGGACGGCGTGGTCATCGCAATTTGGCTGCCATCGGTCCGGATGGCGCTGATGACGTCCGGCTGCGGCCGCCAGTCCAGGAAGCGGAAGCCCTGCGGCATGATGCCCACGACTTGCACGAGCCGAGTGTCGAGCGAGAACGCGCGGCCGAGCGCGGCTTCGTCGCCGCCTAACCGGCGCTGCCAGAACGCGTACGACACGATCACGGGATCGGGACCTTCCGCTGCGCCCAGGGTGTACTCGGCGTCGGCGAAGCCACGGCCGAGCGCCGCCTGGACGCCGAGCGTCTGAAGCGTGTCGACCGTCACGGCAAGGACCTTCAGCTGCTCCGGCTCGCCCAGGCCCGTCAGCGTTCGTTCGGAGTTGTCCCACAGGGCGACGTGCTCGAAGACGCGGTTCTCTTCGCGATACGTGACGTACATGCTCTCGCCCAGGCCGAACGAGTCGTCTGGGGTGCGCCCGAGGATCGCCGCGAAACCGGGAGCCGTGTGCCGGAGACTCACGAGCTCGTGCGCGTCGGGATACGGCAGCGGCTTCAGCAGAACGCCGTAGACGACGCTGAAGATCGCCGTCGTAGCGCCGAGCCCGAGTGCGAGTGTCAGCACGGCCGCAGCCGTGAAACCAGGATGGCGCAACAGACCGCGAACGGTTGAAAGAGGAGTCATCATCACAACCCTCCTCGGGAGATCGCTGCTACACGCGGCTCGAGACGCGGTAGACGGTGCCGTCCGCGACCTCGATCGTGACGGCGCGCATCATCGGCGCGCCCGATTTCGCGCGCACGCCCGTGAGCTTGACCTGCATGCCGGCTTTCAAGGTGTCGTGCCGCAGGCCGTAGCGGTTCAGCAGCGTCGGCGGGTCCATCTCCATCGTCCACGCCGTCGCGTCCGTGCCTTCGCCGAGCACGGTGAACTGCACGACGACGTGCGGGCTCGCCCATTCGATCGCCGTGATGCTGCCTTCGATCGTGATGACGTGGTCGCCGTCGTACCGAGACCACGAATGATGCGCGCCAGCAGGCACCGCGCCGAGCACCGCCGCGAGCAGGACGACGACGCGCGGCACTCGCCTCATCGTGTGCCGGCGGCGCGACGCTCGTCGGCGCGGTGGCCGCTCAAGATATTGAACATCGCGAGGTTGCCCTCGTGGCAGGCGTACTCGAACATGCCGTAGCTGTCGTCGCGCTTCAGCGGCATTTGCATCGTCCACGGCGCCGTCCAGGTCTCCGGATCCTCGACGGTCATCCGATAATCGATGAGGTCGTCGGCGATGCGCGTGAAACGCTCGGTGATCGTGAGCGCCTCGCTGTGCCGCTGCCCGCCACCGTTGACGCCGACGCCGGTGCGGTCCGTGAAGTTCGTCGTCTCGACGACGAGCGTGTCGCCCTCGAAGCGGCCGCGCGAATCGCCGAGCCACATCTTGATCGACGAGTCGACGTGTGGCCGGCCGTCGAGAGGCACGACGCGCGTCTCGTGGATCATCTCGTTGACGATGGTCACGTAGCCCGGCGACTGGAAGATCTGCGTGCCGTTGTTGTAGATGACGGGAAGGATCGAGCCTGCGAGGCCGCGTGTGATGCAGCGGTCGTAGTTGCTGCGATCTGTGTACGAGTCGGCCGGGCCGCGCGTCTGCCGGAAGGTGCGCAACTCCGCTTGACGCTCCTGCGCTTGCGGCGTGAACGCCGGCATACGGCCGTTCGGCGGGTCGACGATCAGCGAGGCTTGCCGCTGCGGCTGGCCGCGCTCGAGCCAGTGCGGAGGAGGGGAGACGGCCCCGCCGACGTCGCCGCCCGGCGTGCTTGCGGCGTTCTCGAGCTCGAAGTCGGCGTTGTCCTGCTCTTCTTGCTGAGCCGCGCGGCGCTCGCGCTCCGCGAATTCCTCGTCGGTCAGCTCGTTGCGGAGCCCAAGCTTCTCGTCGCGCTGCATCGGCACGCCGACCATGTCGGTGCCGGGCCACTTACCCGCGAGATCGGGATCGCCCCACGCCGTGCGCGGCACGGTGTAACCGCTGGCGACCTGCTGTCCGCTGCCGACGAGCGGCAAGGTAGCGCACAGGACGGCGCCGGCGCCGACGAGCGCGCGGCCGATGGCAAGCGACAATCGCTTCAGTTGCACGGATTTCCCCTCCAGTGTTCGTTCAGCGGCGTTCGCTCAGCGGCCGGCGGCGGCGCGCTCTTCGGCGCGATGCCCCGACAAGATGAACCCGAGCCCCAAGTTGCCTTCGTGGCACGCCACTTCGAAGATTTGGCCGTCGCTCGGGTGCAGCGGAACCTCGACGGTCCACGGGCTCGTGAAGATCGTCGGGTCCTCGATCGTGGCTTGATAGCTGATCGTGTCAGCTGCTGTGCGCGTGAAGCGCTCGACGACGCGTAAGTTCTCGTCGGTCAGACCGTTCAACCAACCGACGCCGAAGCGGCTCTGCTCGTTGAACTTGAAGTTGCGCGTCTCGACGACGAGCGTCTCTCCCTCGAAGCGGCCGCGCGAGTCGCCGATCCACTGCGCGATGGCCGGCGACGTGTGCGGCGCGCCGTCGAGCGGAACGACGCGCGGCTCGTGGTTCATCTCGACGAGGATCACGACGTGATCGGGCGTTTGGAAGATGCGGTAGTTGTTGTTGTAGGGCTCCGGCAGCATCGGCACCGTCGCGCCGAACATGATGCAGCGCTCCGTGAGCCAACGGTCCGAGGGGCGGTCGGCTGGGTGCGCGGCCATGTACGCGGTGCGCTGTTCGACCGCGGCCTGCGCCTCCGGCGTCAGCGCCGGGATCCGGCCGTCGCGCGGCTCGATGACGAGCGAGGTGCGCCCGGTTCGGACGCCTCCAGAGCCGCGCTCGAAGAAGACGTCGTTGTAGGAGCCGACGTCGCCGGCCCTGAGGGGGCGGTCCGCGTTCGTCGCCGCGCGCCGCTGCTCCGCGAACTGCGCGAGCTCCTCCGCCGTGTAGAACTCTTTAGCGCCGAGCTCGACCGGGCGTTGCAGCGGCGTCAACGTCGCGTTCGTCCACGTCCCCTGCAAGTCGGGATGGCCCCACGGCGTTCGCGGCGCGGCGTCTTGGGCCGTCGTCGCAGTGCCGGCCCCGAAGCCGAGTGCTATCGCGACTCCTAAGGCTCGGCGCTCCATGGGAGTGTGCTCCTAGCGCGGCTCGATGCGCAGCACCGCGCCTTCGTCCTCGTCGGTGATGACGTAGAGCAGGCCATCGGGACCTTGCGCCACGTCGCGGACGCGTTGCCGCAAATCGACGAGCAGCGACTCGCGGCGCAGCTCCTCCATCTGCGGGTTGAAGAGGATGCGGTCGAGCTTGCCCGTGCCCGGGATTTCGCCGGTGCGCAAGCCGCCGACGAACACGTCGCCCTTCCAGAGCGGCAGCTTGTCGCCCGTGTAGAACGTGAAGCCCGAGACCGCGATGGCCGGCGTCCAGTAGACGGCCGGCGGCTCGAAGCCCTCGCTCGTCGGCAGCTTCGCCTGCCACGGGCCGGGGTAGGTGCGCCCGTAGCTGACGAGCGGCCAGCCGTAGTTCTTGCCGGCGCGGATGACGTTGAGCTCGTCGCCGCCGTTCGGGCCGTTTTCGCTCTGCCAGATCTCGCCGGTCGTGGGGTGCAGCGCCAGCCCGAGCGAATTGCGATGGCCCGAGCGTGTAGATCTCCGGCCGATAGCCCTGCTTGCCGACGAACGGGTTGTCATTCGGGACGCTGCCGTCGTCGCGCACGCGCAGCACCTTGCCGCCGAGGCTGTCGCCGTCTTGAGCGTTGCCGCCGCTCGTCGCGATGTAGAGCATGCCGTCGCGGCCGAACGCGATCGGCGTCGGGCCGCCGTCTCCGGCCTCGGCAACGAAGACGTCCTTGGCGTCCGCGAGTGCGCTGCCGGTCCAACGCGCGCGCGTGACGGCGAACGTCGTGCGGTTCTCCGCGAGCGGCTTCGTGTAGCTCAGATACAGCGTCTTGTTCTGCGCGAACTGCGGATGCAGCGCGATATCCATGTAGCCGTGAACGGCGCCTGGCAGGCCGGAGGTCCCCGTCGAAGAACGAGGCCGGGCCGCCGGCGACGGGATTCGGGTCGAGCTTGCCGTCGCGCATGACGCGCAGCTTGCCGTCGCGCTGCGCGATCAGCAGCGTCCCGTCGGGCAGGAACGTCAGCGTGAACGGGAACGACAACGCTTTCGTGAGCACCGTGACGCGGATGTTCTGGCCTTCGCCCGTCGCGTAGTCGAACGGCCCGTCGGCGAGCGGCTTGTCGGCGAGGCCGGACGGTGCCACGGGGATGCCCATGCGAAACGGCACTTCGCGTTGTGCGAGAGCCGGCGACGAGCAGGCGGCGGCGAGGGAAAGCAGCGAGCAGCGTGCGAGCGATGGACATGAGCGGCGACCCCCGAGGTTGGAATGGCGGCAGTATAGGGCGACTACCGCGGCCTCCCAAGCCGCGGGCGCTGCGGGTGCCGAGAGAAATTTGGATTCCGCCGCTGCAACCGCGGCAGCGAGTTCGCTTATGATTCTCGCCGGCTTCGAAGAATCATTGGGTTTGGGGGAAAAGATGCGGCAGGGGTTCATCGTCTCTTTGGTTGCGACGCTCGTGCTATCGGCCCTGCCGCTGGCCGCCGATGCCCAGAACCGCCCGAAGATCGGCGGCAAGCCGAACCTGAACGGCATCTGGCAGGCCATGAACACGGCGAACTGGAACCTCGAGGGCCACGCCGCCTCGCAGCTCATCGACTTCTGGCGTTTGGGGTCCATCGGCACCATCCCGGCGGGCCAAAGCGTCGTCAAGGAAGGCAAGATCCCGTACCTACCCGAAGCGCTCGCGCGCCGCGAAGAGAACCGCGCCGGCTGGCCGAAGACGGACCCCGAGGCCGCCTGCTATCTGCCCGGCATCCCGCGCGCGACCTACATGCCGCTATCCGTTCCAGATCGTCCAAGGCGACGACGACATCCTGTTCGTCTACGCGTTCGCGAACGCGAACCGCGCAGTGCACATGAAGGACACCCGCACGATCGACGAGGTGCCCGTCGATTTGTGGATGGGGTGGTCGAATGGCCGCTGGGACGGCGACACGCTCGTCGTCGAGGTCATCGCCAACGACGATCGCACCTGGTTCGATCGCGCCGGTAACTACCACAGCAGTCAGCTGAAGGTCACCGAGCGCTACACGCCGCTCGATCGAACCGCATCCAGTACGAAGCGACGATCGAGGACCCGGAGACGTTCTCGGCGCCGTGGACGATCTCGATGCATCTGTACCGGAACACGGAGCCGAACGCCGAGTTGCTCGAGTTCAAGTGCGTCGAGTTCTCCGAGCACCTGCTGTACAACGAGTTTCTCAAAGAGCCGCTGCCTTGAGATGGGGCCGGACAGGCTACGAATTGTCGGTTTTGGAGCTAGGAGGACCTATGCGAGTCAGTGGTTGGTTAGGGGTGTTCGGCGGCGGCCATGGTGGCCGCGGTGGCCGCGCCCGTCGTCGCGCATCATTCGTTCGCGGCGGAGTTCGACATCAATCGGCCGATCAAGCTCGACGGCGTCGTCACGAAGATGCAGTTCAGCAATCCGCATTCGTGGCTGCACATCGAGGTCACGACGGCGACGGGTGAGAAGCAACAGTGGGCCGTCGAAGGCGGCGCCCCGAACGCGCTGATCCGTCACGGCTGGAACCGCAACTCGGTGCCGCCCGGCACCCAGGTTCACGTCGAGGGGTTCCAAGCGAAAGACCGCACCTTCCGCGCGAGCGGCCGTGACATCACGTTGCCCGACGGCTCGTCGTTGTTCATGGGTCAGGGCGGGGCGGCGGCGCCGAGCGCCGAGTAGCTCGAGACCGGCCCAAGAAATAGGGCGCTGCGGCTGCGTGCCGCGGCGCCTTTTCTTTTCGACGGACCAGTAACTTACACGGTGCTCTTCACGCTCCGACTCATCATCCGCCGGAGCGCTATTTTTCCGAGGTGAACGCCTCGTCACGCAAGTCGCGAACAATCTCGCGGACGCGCTCCGCGTAGCCGCGGATCTCGGCGTCATGAGCGGCGACGAGCGAGCCCGCCATTCGTACGGGATCGCCGAAGAAGAAGCGCTCGTAGAGCACCTGTCGGCCGGCGAATGCCGAGATCGCGACGTCCCAGGCGAGGCGGAACAGCGGCACTCGCTCGAACGCGTCGGCGCGGGCCGCTTGGTAGTAGCGGCGGATATCGTCCGCGAGCGGCCCCTTCAAGTCCTGCTCCGTCGGCATCGCGACGAGACCGCTCGCGCCGATCTGCTGGATGATCTCGATCATCCGCGGATAGAGCCGCGGGTAGAGGTTGCGTGCGGCGTCGAGCGGGTTCCATGCCGGACGCACGACGCCCCACTCATCGGGCGCGGCGTCGGCCTCGGCGGCGCGCAGCAGGGCGCGCATCGTCTCGAGTGCGACCCAGAGCTCCGCGAGCTTCTCTTGAACGTGCTGAAAGCCCTCGGCGCCGATCGTATCCACGAGCAGCGCGGCGAGCCCGAGCACGAACTCGGACTTCGCGATGTTCTTGACGACGACCTGGTGGGCCATGCCGGCCACGGCGCCGGTTCGCGCGTGCGCCTGGTTGCAGCGGTCGACGTCGCGGTAGAGCAGCACGTTCTCCCACGGAACGTGGACGTCGTCGAACACGACGACGGCATCCATCTCCTCGAAACGCGAGCCGAGCGGATGGTCGAAATGCGACCGGCCATAGTCGACGCTCTCGCGGCAGATGAACTTCAGTCCTGGCGGTGTCGTTCGGAATCACGAAACCGAACGCGTAGGGCGCATCCTCCGCCGTCGCTTTCAGCAGCGTCGACGGCAGCACCATGATGGCGTCGGAGATCGGCAGCGTGGCCAGCATGCGGCAACCGCGCACGACGAAGCCGGAATCGGTCTCCTCCTTGACGCGCGCGGCGAGAAACGGATCGGCTTGAGCGGAAGGGCCGACGCTGCGGTTCGCTTGTGGCGGTATCAGCGAGTGGGTCAGGCAGAGGTCCGCCTCGCGTAGCTCCTCGTGCAAGCGCACGGCGTTGGCGCCGAAACGCGGGTCGGCGGCCGCGAGGAACTCGGCGCCGGCCGCGTAGCGCCGAGAGCGCGCGATTCAGGTAGTCCGGGACGCGGCCCATCATCCCGTGCGTGTGGCGCGCGACGACGGCCATCGCGCGGCCGATCGCGCGCGAGCTCCGCGGCCGTCCGCGGCAGCTGGAACGAGCGCGCGACCTTGCGGCCGCTCGTCGGTGAGTCGAACAGGCAATCCTCGGCGCGGCGCCACTGCAAGTCGTAAAGCTCGGCCAACGTCGTGACGCCGCCGCGAAACGCCGGGTGCACGGTGACGTCCGTGACGCGTTCGCCTCGATACCACAGCGCGGGCGGGCGCTCGCGCAAGCGCGCCAGGACGTCCGCGCCGCGGCGCGCGCCGTTTCGCTGTGCAGGGGGCGCGAGCATCAGCGAAGCACCGGTGTCATGGCGCCGCTTGCCCGGCGGCGATCGCCGCTGCGATCTCCGCAATGTCGGCCTCGCGAAGCTCCGGCGAGAAGTGCCGAATGCGGTCGAGCAGCTCGGTCGTCTCGAAGTAATTGCGCGCGCAGCCCGCGTGGACGTAGCCGCCGGGGCTGAATCGATAGTCCTCGAAGAACACGAGCGGCAACCGCCATTCGCCCTTCGCGATCAGCTCGCGGCAGCTGCGGCAGTGCGCGCGCCCCGACGCGGCGCGCTCGGCGCCGTGCAAGCGCGGGACTCGGCGATGCTCGATGCCGAAGCGGGCCGCGGCTGCAAGCTCGACCGCCTCGGCAACTGCTCCTTGCGTTGCTCTACCGCCGGCATCCGTGCCGGCGTCCGCGGGCGCGGCGCTTTGCGCTTCGAGGAACGGCTCGGGCCGGGAGTAGGCGGCGCACGGCAGGTGGAACCACAACGTCATCTCGCCGTCGCCGAACGCGTTCGGCTGGCGTTCTCCGAAGCGCAGCTCGCCTTTGGCGATCGGTTGATCGCAGCTGCGGCATTTGGCGCGGCCGCTCGAGGCAGGTTCGATGATGTGTGCCACGGCGGAATTATAGGGCGTGGCCGCGGCAGCGGCCTGCTCGGCGTCGTCGATTCGGCTCTGCTAGGCTTCGCCGCATCCTCAACGAGTCGGTATCCCGTGAGCGCGTCCTCCGCAGCAGCCGCCTCGCAACATGCCGCCACCACGGCGTTCTCCGTGGTCGCGGCCATCAGTTTCTGCCACATGTTGAACGACATGATGCAGTCGCTGCTGCCGGCGATCTATCCGATCCTCAAGGACAACTACGGGCTGACGTTCGGGCAGATCGGCTTCCTGACCTTCACGTTCCAGGTGACGGCATCGTTGCTGCAGCCGCTGATCGGGTTCTTTACCGACAAGCATCCGCAGCCGTACTCCTTGTCGGTCGGTATGGGCTTTTCGTTCTTCGGCCTGTTGCTGCTATCGCAGGCCGGCAGCTACCCGCTGTTGCTGGCAGCCGCGGCCCTCGTGGGCACAGGGTCGGCAGTGCTGCACCCCGAGTCTTCGCGCGTCGCTCGCATGGCGGCCGGCAACCGGCCCGGTCTCGCGCAGTCGTTGTTCCAGATGGGCGGCAATCTCGGCGCGTCGATCGGGCCCCTGTTCGCGGCCGTCGTCGTGCTGCGCTACGGGCAGGGCAGCGTGGCGTGGTTCGCGCTCGCGGCTGTCGTCGGGATGGGTTTGCTGTTCGGCGTCGGCCGCTGGTACGCCGCGCACGGCATGGCGCGCATGCGCGCGCAGATGCCGCGGCATCGCGAGCGGACGTTGTCGCGGGGTAGAGTGGCCGGGGCGCTGGCGATCCTCGTCGCGCTGATGCTCTCGAAGTTCGTCTACACCGCGAGCGTGACGAGCTACTACACCTTCTATTTGATCGAGCGCTTCGAGGTCTCCGTGCGCGCGGCGCAGCTCTATCTGTTCGTCTACCTGGCTGCCGTCGCGATCGGCACCGTGGCCGGTGGCGCGCTCGGCGATCGGTTCGGCCGCAAGTTCGTCATCTGGTTCTCGATCCTCGGCGTCATGCCGTTCACGCTGGCGTTGCCGTACGCGAACCTATTCTGGACGGGCGTCTTGACCGTGCCGATCGGACTGATTCTTGCGTCGGCGTTTCCCGCGATCGTTGTCTACGGCCAGGAGCTCGTGCCGTTTCGAGTCGGAACCGTCGCTGGGCTCTTCTTCGGCTTCGCGTTCGGGCTCGGTGGCATCGGCGCCGCGCTGCTCGGCCAGATCGCCGACGTGACGGGAGTGCAGTTCGTGTTCCAGCTCTGCTCGTTCCTGCCCGCGATCGGCTTGCTCGCGGCGTTCTTGCCGCGGACGGCCGGTATGCCGCGCCCGGCCGTGAAGGCGTGAGTTGCGGGCGAGGCGAGTAGGGATGCGGGCCGATCCGGCGTCTATATATATGTGCACCCTGAGTCGCCGTCCGCTCGACATAACGAAAGCCCGCGCAATTCGCCCTTTTCGAGCGGCGCCGGCGGAATTCCCGGTACGGTCGCACGCGGTGCTCGGCTTCGCCGAGCCGTCCTGGCGAGTTCGTCTGCAAGGAAGCAGCCGCGCGCCAGGCACGCGCCCGCCAAACTCTGTCACAACGCACAGTTGCCGCCTTCGAGGTAACACGTCCCCTTTGACCTCTAGGCATGCGCGCAGACATTTGACTACACTACGACTTCGTCGCGGCATGGAGCTCGGTGCGTCAACGCCGGCGGCGGGGTTGGCCCATTTGAGGCCCACCTCCGTAGGATGCAGGCGGCGAATAACTCGAACTAGATTGGGTGCTTTGGCCGAGACCCGCGCGATTCGGGCGAAGGAATCGTTCCTTCCGGTCTGGCAGGGGGAGTCTGTGTACGGTGATTGTGGTCATCGGACGGTTACGCGTGCGGCGGGCATCGCCGCCGGGCGGCAGCCCGTGCGTGTTGTAGGCGCGCACTCCTTGGTGGATCATTGGATTTCAGGTGGCACTTCGCGCGCGGAGGCTGCCTAATCGTTTTGCGTTCAGATGAATCGAAGGCTCGCCCGCCAGACCGTTGGCGCGAGTTGTGCCGGTAATCTTCAGGAGGCGCTCGTTGTCATGATCCCCGCCAGAACCAAAGTAGCGTCAGCTACTGGCCCACGATGGATCCACCTCTGCGTGGTGCTCGTGCCGGCCGTTTTCGCCGCACCTGCCGGCGCACAGCTTCAAGAGGCGTTGACGGCGCAAGTTCAGGTGGACCAGGCCGCCGCCCAATCCCAGAACACCGTAAACGAGCTCCGCGAGCGAACCCAGGACGCGTCGGCTCGTGCTGCGCAGTCCAACGCGGAAGCGGAGAGCCTCGAGCGGTTCAATCGCCAGCTCGAAGAGCAGGTCCGCGCGCAGGAGCGAGAGGTCGCGTCGATCGAATCGCAATTGGTCGACATCGAGACCACGCAGCGCGAAGTGCAGCCGCTGATGCTCCAGATGGTCGACACGCTCGCTCGCTTCATCGAGCTCGACGTGCCGTTCCAGCTCGAGGAGCGCACGAGGCGCGTGGAAAACCTGAAGGCCCTCATGCCTCGTGCCGACGTCGCGATCTCCGAGAAGTACCGCCTGATCCTCGAGGCCTATCAGATCGAGCTCGACTATGGCCAAACGCTCGAGGCGTATGAGGGGCGGCTCGGCACGGGCCCCGACGCGCGCACCGTCGAGTTCGCGCAGCTCGGCCGAGTTTCGCTGATGTACCGGACGCTCGACGGCTCCGAGACGGGCTATTGGGATGCCAATCAGAAGACCTGGGTCGTCGACAATAGCTACGCGGAAGCCGTCGAAAAAGCCATTCGCGTCGCGAACGGCGACGACAACGCAGATTTGTTGACCGTACCCGTTCCAGCACCGCAGGAGGTGCGGTCGTGATGAGAAGAAGAATTAGCTTGCTGTTGCCGCTGGCGGCAGTCGTTTTCGCTGCCGCGGGTTTCGCGCAGCAGCCGGATCAAGCCCAGGACCCTGGCGCGCGTTATGCGCAGGCGGTGTCCGACGCGGCAAGCCTCGAGCGGTACAACCGCCAGCTCGAAGAGCAGGTGCGCTCGCAGGAGCAAGAGATCGCGTCGATCGAAGGCCAGCTGGTCGAGATCGACACGACGAACCGCCAGGTTCAGCCGCTCATGCAGCAGATGGTCGATACGCTCGCTCGTTTCGTCGAGCTCGACGTGCCGTTCCTGCTCGCGGAGCGTACGGCGGTCGTGCAGAACCTCAAAGACGTCATGGGCCGCGCGGATGTCTCGACCTCCGAGAAGTACCGCCTGATCCTCGAGGCTTATCAGGCCGAGCTCGAGTATGGCCAAACGATCCAGGCGTACGAAGGCCGCCTCGACACTGGCGCCGAGGCGCGCACCGTCGAGTTCGCGCGGATCGGTCGAGTCACCTTGATGTACCGGACGCTCGACGGCGTCGAGACCGGGTATTGGGATGCCAATCAGAAGACATGGGTCATCGACGCGCGCTACCACGACTATGTCGAGGAAGCGATTCGCGTCGCCAATGAGGACGGGCCCAAGGAATTGTTGATCGTACCTGTTCCAGCACCGCAGGAGGTGCGGTCGTGATTAAAAGAACAATCAGAACCCTGTTCCCACTGGCGGCAGTCGTTTTCGCTGCGCCGGTTTTGGCGCAGCAGCAGAATCCAGCCGGCTCGCACGACGAATTGCTGCGGCAAGTCGAGGACGTACGGGCGGAGCAGATCAAGGCGCTCCAGGATAACGTCGCCGTATACAACAGTAAGGCGACGCAGGCCGAGAAGGACGCATTGCTGCGCGCTGCGGAGCAACAACGCACCCAGCTCGACGCGGCGTCTGACCGCCTCTCGGACACCTACCAGGCGAACGAGCTGCGGATCAACAACCTGAACACGGAGCTGCGCGACAAGGCCACTGCGCTTGGCTTGGCGGAGTTGTTTGGCCTGGCGCGGCAATCCGCGAACGACAACTCCTCCATCCTGCAGCAGTCGCTGATCACGACGCAGTTCCCGACTCCGGCTGGAGAGCTTCCCCGCGACGAATGGTTGCGGCAGTTCTCGATCGCGCGCGCGACGCCGACGGCCGCGGATCTCGAGCGCTTGTGGCTCGAGATTCAACGCGAGATGACGGCGAGCGGCCAAGTGGCGAAGTACCGCGCCACGGTCGTGCAGCCCAGCGGCGAGCCGGTCGACTCGGAGGTCATTCGCATCGGGCCGTTCACGGCGCTCGCCGACGGCCAGTTCCTGGCGTACCTGCCGACCCTTCGCACCTTCAACGTCCTGCCACGTCAGCTGCCTAGCGAGTTCATGGCTGTCGCCGGGGACTTCACCGAAGCGACATCCGGCTACGCCGATGCCGTCGTCGACGCGTATAGGGGCGTGACGCTCGGGCTCTACGTCGAGCGGCCGACGAACCTCGAACGCGTCGAGGCGGGCGAGACGATTGGTCTCATCATCATCGTGGTCGGCGCCCTGGGCTTCCTCGCGTTCGTCTTCCAGCTCATCAACCTGATATTCGTGCGCATCGCCGTCAGCGGCCAGTTGAAGCGCCTCGACCGCCCGACCGCGAACAACCCGCTGGGGCGCGTACTGCTGGCGTTCAAGGGCGACAAGGGCAAGATCGAGGAAGAGGCCGATGTCGCCGAGTTGCGCATCACGGAGGCCGTGTTACGCGAGGTTCCGAAGCTCGAGCGGTTCCAGGCCTTCCTGCGCCTGTGCGTCGCTGCGGGCCCGTTGCTCGGCCTGATCGGCACGGTCGTCGGCATGATCCTGACGTTCCAGAGCATCACCGAGTCGGGCTCGAGCGATCCGAAGCTCATGGCCAACGGCATCGGCGTGGCCATGATCGCGACGGTGCTCGGCCTGTTTGTGGCTATCGCGCTGCTGTTCGCCAACGCCCTGTTGAACTCGTTGTCGCGCGGCGTCGTCCAAATCCTCGACGAGCAGAGCGCCGGCATGTTGGCGGAAAGCATCGAGAAACAACGCCGTGCTTGAGCAAATACCCATCATTCAGGGGGTGGCCACGCTGGCCAATGACGGCGGGCCATGGGTTCCGTGGATCTTCGGCTCGGGCGTGCTGATGTGGGCGCTGATCATCGAGCGGTTCTGGTACTTCACGATGCTCCTGCCGAAGCAGGCGGCCGAGTTGCAGGCCCAGTGGCTGGCCCGCAAGGACCGTACGTCCTGGTGCGCTCGGCAGATCCGCACCGCCATGATCTCGCGCTTGAACGGCTCGATGACGACCGGCTTCCCGGTCATGCAGGTTCTCGTGCCGATGGCGCCGTTGCTCGGTCTCATCGGCACGGTCGCCGGCATGCTCGAGGTATTCGACTCGATGGCCCTGCGCGGCAACGCCGACGCGCGCAGCATGGCGAGCGGCGTCTCCGCCGCCATGATCTGCACGATGACCGGTCTCGCCGTCAGCATCACGGGGCTCTGGCCCGTCAGCTATTTCCGCACGCGAGCGCTTCGTGAGACGGAGCTGCTCGCCGACAAGTTGAGCCTCTAACCATGCGCAAACGACGAGCCTCAGGAGCAGATCAAGAACACACCGGCATCGACCTGGCGCCGATGCTCGACTTCGTCACGAATCTGCTGATCTTCTTCATCATCACCGCGGTCTTCGTCAAAGAGGCCGGCCTCGAGGTCAATCGCCCAACCTCGTTCGAGACGCCGCAAGACGAAGATGCGAAGAGCATCCAGATCCAGATTCTCGAGAACGGCGAGATCTGGGTCGACAACCGCGCGGTCGACGTGCGGGCCGTGCGCGCGAACGTCGAGCGCATGAGCGCCGTCAACCCCGATAGCGGTGTGTTGATCCTCGCGCAGGAGCGCGCGCCGACGGGGACGCTGGTCGAAGTCGTCGACCAAGTGCACCTCGGCGGCATCAACAACATCACGTTCAGCACGACGCAGTAACGGCCGAGAGGATAGAGAATGCAGTCGCGAAGACATGCTCCCGAATCGGAAGAGACCGGCATCGACCTCGCGCCGATGCTCGACTTCACGACGAACCTGCTGATTTTCTTCATCATCACGACGTCGTTCATCAAGGAAGCGGGCATTACCGTCTTCAAGCCGACCGCCCAAACGGCGTTCGGCCGGGATTCCGGCAACCTGCTGATCGCGATTCGTGAGAACGGCGACATCTGGATGGACCGCCGGCGCGTCGACATCCGAGACGTTCGGCCCCAGATGGAGCGGCTCCATATCGAGCGGCCCGACGACACCGTGGTGATCATCGCCGACAAAGAGTCCGACGCAGGCACCGTGGCCAAGGTCATGGACGAAGTCCGCTTGGCCGGTATCCAGATCATGTCGATCGCGGCCGATCCGGCCGGCTGATCGAGAGCGCAGGAGGCTGTCACATGCATGCATTGAGGATCCCCATCGCAGCGCTTGCCGGCGCGGTTTTCACGTCGTCGATGTTCTGGCTGCTCTGGAGCCTCGTCGAAACGTCGTTCGACGTCGGTGACAGAGCCACGGCCGCCCGCATCGAGTTCTCGCGCATGCGCCGCGACACCGAGGTTGCGACGAAGCGCGACCAGAAGGTCGAGCGCGACCGGCCGCCGCCGACGCCGCAGCAGCCGCGCATCGCGTTCTCTTCCAGCGGCATCGACAACAACGTCGCTGCGCTCACGCCCATTGTCGACGCGCGTGGCGCCATGTCGCGCATGTCGATGTCGGCTGGTTCCGACCGCGACGTCATCCCGCTCGTCCGCATCAACCCCGACTATCCGCCGCGAGCGCTGAGCCGCGGTCTCGAAGGTTGGGTGCAGGTGCAGTTCACGATCACGGCGACCGGCACCGTCAAAGACGCGATGGTGGTCAACGCGCAACCGAAGAACATCTTCGACGACGCGGCCCTGAAGGCCATCGCGAGGTGGCGCTATAACCCCAAGGTCGACGCCGGTGTTGCCGTCGAGCGCGTCGGCGTTCAGACGATCATTCGCTTCCAACTCGAGCAGTAGGTTCGACGGATTCATCCGATAGAAGCTGGAGAGAAGGCCATGGAACAGCAAGCTAACGGGTCAGTGCGTTTGGTTCTGACCGGAATCGCGCTCTCGGTGAGCGTCTCGCTCGGTGCGGCGGCCTTCGGCCAGGCGCCGGGCCAGGGGCAGAACGTGTCACAGCAGGGCACGAGCCGAGCGGGTAACCGCGATGACGCCGACGCGGCCGCTGCTGCGGCAGCGGCGACGAACATCGACGTGCAGACCGGCAAGATTCTCAACGAGGCCATCGAGCTTCTGGGCATGGAGAAGTATGCGGAGGCCGGCCAAAAGATCGGCACGCTGACTCTCGAGAAGTTGAGCCCCTACGAGCGCGGCAAGGTCGAGCAGATCCTGTTCAACATCGCCTACTCGCAAGAGCAGTACGAGAAAGCGCGCGGGCATCTGAAAAGTGCCATCGATTCCGGCGGCTTGAACGCGGTGGAGATCGATCAGGCGCGCTATCAGAGCGCTCAGCTCTTCATGCAGGAAGAGAAGTGGCGCGAAGGCGCGGCGGCACTCGAGGAGTGGTTCAAAGCGACGGTAACGATGCCGAACTCGGCCGCGTACTACCTGCTCGCGGTCGCGTACTACCAGCAAGAAGACTTCAACCGCGCCCTGGCGCCGGCGAAGAAGGCCGTCGAGCTCATGGACAAAGCCAAGCCGAACGAGAGCTGGCTCAGCATGCTCTCGGCGCTGCATCTGCAACGCGAGGAATACCGCGAGGCGGTCCCCGTGTTGCAGCAGCTCGTCAGCGCCGCCCCGGACAAAAAGACGTATTGGATGCAGCTCTCATCGGTCTACGGTCAGATGGAGGACTACGCCAACGCTCTTGCGATCATGCAGCTCGCGAACAACGTCGGGCTCGTGACCGAGGACTCCGAGGTGCGTCGGCTCGCCGACCTTCTGCTGTTCAACGACGTGCCGTACCGCGGAGCGCAAGTGCTCGAAGCCGCGATCGAGAAGAAGATCGTGAACGTCGACGACAAGCTCTACGAGAAGCTCGCGAACTGCTGGATCGCTGCGCAGGAGTACGACAAGTCCGTCCCCCCTCTGCAGCGAGCGGCCGAGCTCGCGCCGACGGGCGACACGTTCGTCCGCTTGGGCGAGGTGCAAGTGCAGCGCGAGGACTGGCCGGCGGCGATCGCGGCCATTCAGCGCGGCGTCGACAAGGGGCAGCTCAAAGATCCCGGCAGCGCTCAGCTGATGTTGGGCATCGCGCACTACAGCCAGAAGAACTACGACGGAGCCGTTCCGTTTTTCCAGCGCGCGCGGCAGTCGGACAAGCATCGCCAGATCGCGGACAGTTACCTCCAGGCCATCCGGGCTCAGGGTTGATCGATTTTTCTAGGAACCTTGCATGACGCGCATTTCGAACAATAGATTCGCCGCTGTCGCCGGCGCTTTGCTGTCGATCGCAGCGGCCGGCACCGGTGTCGCTCAGGAGACCGGCGGCGACCGCTACGCACGAACGTTGGCCGAGACGCAGGTCACGGCGCGTTACAACGTGCAGATCGAGCAGCAGCTTCGGTCTCAGACGCAGGAGATCGCGACGCTCGAGCAGCAAATCGCCGGGCTCGACGCGACGGCGGTCGACGTGCAGGTCATGCTGCAACGCATGTTCGATGAGCTCGTGCAGTTCGTTGCAGAACGACGTGCCGTTCTTCAAGGACGAGCGCGACCAGCGAATTCAACGGCTCACCGAGCTCATGGGGAGCGTCGATGCGTCGCCGTCGGAGAAGTTCCGTCGCCTCGTCGAGGCATATCAGATCGAGATGGAGTACGGCCGCACGATGAGCTCGTACCGCCAAACGATGGCCGACGGCCGCGACGCGGAGATGGTCAGGCTCGGCCGCGTGGCCCTGATGTATCGCGTGATCGACGGCGGCGAGACGGGCTACTGGGACAAAGACAGCAAGCAGTTCGTCGCGGACCCCGCTTCGGCGTCGCAGATCGAGGAAGCACTGAGCATCGCCAAAGAGGAGAAAGCCGCCGACCTCCTGATCGTACCGGTGCCAGCTCCGCAAGGAGGCCGGTCGTGAGCGTCGCGTTTTCGAAGTATCGACAGGGGCTCGTCGGCGCATTGGCGATCGCGTCGTTTCTGGCGGCCGTGCCCGTTGTCGCCCAACAGCCTGCGACACCGACGCCACCGCCGCAACCCCCGCAACCAACGCAGGCACAGGTTCAGCTCGGCGCTCTTCGGCAGTCGGTGACGAGGCTCCGCGATCAGGAGCGCCAGCTCGGGCAGGAACGCGAGCAGCGTTTCCGCGCCGAGATGCAACGCATGGAGCGCCAAGCGCAGGAAGCGACGCAACGCCGCAACGCGGCCGAAGCGCGCAGCAACGCGCTCGATCGGCAATGGAACGAAAACGAGCGGCGAATCGCCGAGACGCAATCGCTCTTGACCGAGCGGCAGGGCAACCTCGGCGAGCTGTTCGGCGTCACGCGCCAGGTTGCCGGCGACGCGGCCACAGTGCTGTCGCAGTCGTTGCTGACGACTCAGTACGGGGTGCCGACGGAAGGTGAGGAGCGTGCCGAGTTCTTGCGCCGGATAGCCGGTGCGACGGCGCTTCCGTCAATCGTCGAGCTCGAGCGGTTGTGGTACGAGATCCTTCGCGAGATGAGCGATGGCGCCAAGGTCGTCAAGTTCCGCGCGACAGTGGCGCGAATCGACGACGAAACGACACCCGACCAGGACGAGAGCCAGACCGGCGAAGAGAAAGAAGTCGTGCGCGTCGGTCCGTTCACGGCTAGCGCCGACGGCGATTACCTCGGCTATCTGCCGAGCCGGAAGTCGCTGACGGAGCTGCACGGGCAGGTCTTGGCCAACTTGCGCGATATTGGCCGCGATCTCCAGTCCGCGCCTCCCACAGCCGGTTATCAGCGCGCATTGGTCGATCCGGCGGGTGGCGACTTGCTGAGCCTCTACGTCGACCGCCCCGACTGGTGGCAGCGCGTCGAGGAAGGCGAGGTTGTCGGCTACCTGATCATCGCGGTCGGCGGGCTCGGCGTACTGCTGGCGGTGTTCCAGGGCGTCTATCTGCTGCTCGCGCGCATGGCTGTCAATGCACAACTGCGCAACCTCGACAGTCCGTCCGCGAGTAACGCACTCGGCCGCGTGCTGCTGGCATTCCGTGGCGACGGGAAGCGAATCACGAGCGCGGAGCTCGCGGAGTTGCGCATCTCGGAAGCCGTGCTTCGCGAGGTGCCGCGTCTCGAGCGGTTCCAGTCGTTCTTGCGGCTGGCGGTCGCAGCCGGCCCGTTGCTGGGCCTCATCGGCACCGTCATCGGCATGATCATCACGTTCCGCGCGATCGTCGCCTCGGGGACGAGCGATCCGCGCCTGATGGCTCAGGGCATCGGCCAAGCGATGATCGCGACGGTGCTCGGCCTCGGTATCGCGATTCCGCTGTTGTTCATCAACGCGGGCCTCGCCAGCCTATCGCGGTCGGTCACGCAGATCCTCGACGAGCAGAGCCAGGCGCTGCTCGCGAGCAACGCGCGCCAGCGCGTGTAGTCTTCGCCCGGCGGGACCGCATCTGCGGTCCCGCCGGCTTCGAATTCCTCCTTTCGTCCCGTCGCGCGGCGCGTGCTAGAGTCCCGCGCACGCAAGCGCGGCAGGTGCTCCGATGATCGTTGGCTTTGCTCCCGAAGGCGGCCGGCTCCGCTCCGTTGGCGAACCCGCTGGGCGATCTCGAAGGGCTCGTTTGGATCGACCTGTTGAACCCCACGGCCGACGAGGAGACGACGCTCGAGGCGCAGCTCGGCGTCGACATCCCGACGCGCGAGGAGATGCAGCGCCTCGAGGTGTCGGGGCGGCTCTACAAAGAGGACGAGGCCGTCGTCCTGACGGCGACCTTGCCCGCCCGCACGGACAGCGACGATCTTCTGATGGCGCCCGTCGCGTTCGTGATTGCCGGCGGCAAGCTCGTGACCGTGCGGTATCACGAGCCGCGCGTGTTCAAGACGTTTCCGCAGCGGGCGACCCAGACGAATCTCGGCTGCATCACGCGGAGAGACGGTTCTCGTCGCGTTGCTCGAGGCCACGGTCGACCGCATGCTGGACATCCTCGAGCGTGCGGAGGAGGAGGTCGACGCGATCTCGCGCGCCATCTTCCGCAGCGACCAGCCGAAGTCCGCTAGCCGCGACCTCATGAGCACGCTGCAGCTGATCGGCCGCAAGGGCGACTTGTGCTCGAACATCCAGCTTGGCCTGCTTTCGCTGCAACGCCTGAGCGGCTTCTTTGGCCAAGTGCTCGCCGACGGCGGCCAATGGCAAGGAGCTGCGCGGTCGTGTGCGGACGCTCGAGCGTTATCTCGCGTCCCTCAGCGAGCACTCGTCGTTCGTGTCACAGAAGGTGACGTTCCTGCTCGACGCGACGCTCGGGATGATCAACATCGAGCAGAGCAACATCATCAAAATCTTCTCGATCGCAGCGGGCGTGTTCCTGCCGCCGACGCTGATCGCGTCGATCTACGGGATGAACTTCGTGTTCATGCCGGAGCTGAAGTGGCAATACGGGTATCCGTTGGCCGGCCTGCTGATGCTGGCTTCGGGGGTGCTGCCGTTCTGGTACTTCAAGCGCAGAGGGTGGCTCTAGCGGCCCCGAGGCTCGTCGAGCAGTTCCTGCCAGTCCGACGAAAACGCTGGGCTGGCCTTCAGGGCCGGCTCGCCTTCGCGGCCGACCCAGAACAAGGCGGCGAGGTTCTCGCGCTCGGCCGCGGCGGCCGCAGCCTCCGGGCCCAAGCACAGGAGCGCTGTGCCCCAGGCGGCCGCGGTCGCGGCATCGGGGCCGACGACGGTGACGGACAGCAGCGCGTGCTCGACGGGCCAACCGCTGCGCGGATCGATGATGTGGCCGAACCGACGACCGTCCGCCTCGAAGTAATGGCGGTACGAGCCGCTCGTGATGACGGCCGTGCGTGTGCTCGGCGGCATTCGCAGCGCCGGCCCGGCTTGCGCGCCGCCGGGGTTCTCGATGCCGATGCGCCATGCGGAGCCGCCCGGCTTCGCTCCTCGCGCCACGACCTCGCCGCCGATCTCGGCGAGATACGCCGTGCTCCCGTGCGCCTCGAGCACGTCCGCGAGCCGGTCGGCCGTGTAGCCTTGGCCGATGCTGGCCATGTCGACCTCGAGCGTAGCGACGACCTTTCGTACGTGCGTGGCGTCGAGCAGCGCGAGCTTGTCGAGACCGACGCTCGCGAGCGCCGCGTCGACGGCCGCCGGCGCCGGGACCGCGGGCGCGTCGCCGTCGAAACCCCAGGTGCGCACGAGCGGCCGAACCGTGGGATCGAAGCAGCCGTCGCTCGCGCCGTGGACGCGCCGCGCAAGGTCGAGCAGCGAAACGAGCTCGCTCGGCAGCTCGAGCGGCTCCGTGCTATGGACGGCGTTGAACTGCTCGAGCGTCGAATCGGCCCGATAGTTCGACAGCAGCGCGTCGATGCGTGCGAGCTCCCGCTCTGCGGCCGACGCGATCTCGGGCTCCGCCGCGCTGCCCGTCCATTGCAGGGAATAGGTCGTGCCTTGGGCTACGCCTGACACGGTGTGGATAGGCGGAGCCGGCGACGAGGTGCACGCAGCAGCGGCGGCGCAAGCACATGCCGCCGTCCACGATCGCATCAGTTCAAGGCGCGCCGTCATGGCGCGTCATCATCGAGCACGTCTCACCGCAGGGCAACTTCGCGTCGTGCGGCGCCGCTTGCCGCCCGAGAGCAAACGGGGCAGCGGCGCTGCGTCAATACGGCGGGCGGAAAAACGTGAGCATGCGGCCGCACAGCGTGACGCCGACGAGGAAAACGAGCGAGGCGGCGGCCACGATCTTCGCGCTGCGCGGCGCATCGTCGTGCGGGCCGAGAGCGCGAACGCCGGCGAACTCGCGCCAGTAGAAGAGCGCGGCGTTCGCGCCCATCAGCACGAGCAGCACGACCTTGAGCTTGAACGCGTCGTTGTAGAAGTACTGGTCCGGCTGGCCCGAAATGAACATCACGCCGGTGACGACGGACGCAGCGAAGCCGACGACGCCCCATCGCAGCGTCGCGTGCAACGTGGCGGGGGCGATGCCTTTCGCGAGACCCAGCACGCGTAGATCGAATAGGCCGACGGTGCCGGCGAGCAGCGTCAGGCCGCAGAAGTGCACCGACTCTGCCATCGGCCACACCCAGCGGTACTCCGTGACGAACCACGAGAGCCGCGTGCTGACGATCCAGTCGATGAAGGCGTCCATCAGAACCCTTCACTCGCGAGCAAGATGTGGTGCGTGTAGGCGAGCAGCCGTCCGGCGAAGATCGTGCCGGCCCAAAGGACCAGGGATAGGAGCGCGAGCCGGCGGGCTCGCAGCGTGACTTCGCGCGCGCCAGAGCCGTCCGCGACTGCGATCTCGTCCTTCGTGCGCTGGAGCGCCCAGAGCGCCGCCGCGACGAGCGCCAGCTTCACGAAGAACACCCAGTTGGTCAGCGCTTTCGCGGGATATGCGGCGAGCAGCGTGAGGCCGGAGATGGCGTTGATGCCGAAGCCCAACCACATGACGCGATAGACACCGGCCAGATCGAAGGACGGCACGGTTCGCCGGGCGAGCAGCCAGACAGCGAGGCCGACGTTGATGCCTGCGAGCATCGCGAGCCCCAGCGTGTGTAACCAGAGGATGAACGGAAACGCCAGCAGCGACGGCGATTCGCGTACCCAGACGCTGAGGGCGTTCTGCTCGATGCCCGCGAAGAACGCCATCATTGCGACGACCTGACGATTTGGCTTGGACGCTTGCGCATGTGGATCAGCGGCCATGCCGATTGCTCGATGCCGGCTTCGAGCTGCACCTCGATGAGCGCGGGTCGCTCTGCCGCAAGCTCGGCTTCGAGCGCGGCCTGAAGCTCGTGCGGCTGCTTCACTCGCCGGGCCGCGACGCCGAAGCTCTCGGCGAGCCGGACGAAATCGGGATTGTGCAGGTGCGAGCCGATCGTGCGGCCCGCGAAGTGGGTTTGCTGATCGCGCAGCACATTGCCGAACGAGTGGTTGTTGAAGACGATCGTCACGAGTGCGATTTCGTACTGCGCAGCCGTCGCGAGCTCCTGAACCCCGAACATGAAACCGCCATCTCCGGTCACGGAGACGACGGCCTTGCCGCGATTCGCAACTTTGGCGCCGAGCGCCGTCGGAAAGCCGAAGCCGAGTGTGCCCTGGAACCCCTCCGAGATATAGGTCCGCGGAGCGAGGACAGGAAACGCGCCGGTGTACGTCGCAAAGCCGACCTGCGAGAGCTCCGGCACCAGGATGCCGTCGCGCGGCAGGACCGCACGGATCGCACGCAGGAACGCCGCTTGCGGCTGGATGCCGTCGATCGCTGCGTCCGCAACCCGTTTCGCCGCGGCGATCTCGGCAACGCGCGAACGACTCGGCGCAACACGCGTGCGGAGACGCTCCGCGAGCAGCCGGCAGGCCGTCGCCGAATCGGCGACGATGGCGACGTCGGGCTCGAGGCGCTGCATCTCGGCGGGATCGATGTCGATGCGAATCAGCTTCGGTCCGTGCGAAGGCTTGCGCTCGTAGCGCATCGAATCGCCCCAGCGCATGTACGGCATCTCGAGGCGGCTGCCGATGCCGATGAGCACGTCGACGTCATCCCACAGCTCGCGCGCCGCGACACTTGCGACTCCGAGCGCGTGATCCTCGGGCACGATCCCGCGGCCGCTGCGAAAAGCCGTGACGGGTGCCTGGAGCATCTGTGCGAGGAGCTCGACCTCGCTCGCCGCGTGCTGCGCGCCGGCACCGCACATGATCATGGGCTTCTTGGCGGCCGCGAGCAGCCGCACAGCGGCGTCGATGGCCTGCGAATCGACGGTCGGCTCGGGACGCGGACCTTCCGCCGGATCGATGACGGCCTCCGCTTGCGCCGCCATCGTGTCCCAGCACATCTCGACGGCGATCGGGCCGGGTCGGCCCCCGGCCGCTTCGCGAAATGCGCGATTCACGAGCCGCGATGCGTCGCCGGCCGAATCGATTCGCCAAGCGTCCTTGATCAGCGTGCGCAAGGTGGCGAGCTGGTCGGCCAGCTCGTGCAGATGGCCGCGTCTGCGGCCAAGAAATGACGATGGGACCTGCCCCGTGAGGCACACCACGGGCGCGCAGTTGCCCATGGCCGTGCACAAGGCCGCCGCGGCATTCAAGACGCCGGGCCCGGGAACGACCGTGAAGACTCCGGTGCGGCCCGTCGATTTCGCATAGCCCATCGCCATGTAGGCGGCCGCTTGCTCGTGACGAGGCACGATGAGCTCGACGTCCGTGCCGTGGAGCGCGTCGAACAGCGGATACGTTTGCACGCCCGGCACGCCGAACAGCGTCGTCATGCCGTTGGCGCGGGCAGCCTCTACGATGGCGGCCCCGCCCGTGAACGGCCGCTGTCGAACATTCATCAATAAGATCCTGTAGGTATTTGTTTAGTAATGATATAGAGGCCACCGCACCGGCCATTTCTCGAGGTTGCGCGAGCAGCGCCGATCAATGACAGCCGATCGAAGCCGGTGCTAGCATCCGGCGCAGCCGCAGCGTCGCGGCTGCCGACTACGGGGTTAGGGGATGGCCGCCGCGATCGCACGACTCGCAGTGTATCGAAGAGCGCTGGGGCAGGGCGTGGCAGCGCTCGCCTTCGTGCTCGCCTGCGGCGTTGCACACGCGCACGGCATCGCCGGGGACGATCAAGCGTTCCTCCTGCGCGCGACGGGCGCCCACATCGGACCCTACGTCTACCTCGGCGCCAAGCACATGGTGACGGGCTACGATCACCTGCTGTTTCTCGCCGGCGTCATCTTTTTCCTGTACCGCCTGAAGGACGTCGCGCTCTACGTCACGTTGTTCGCCGTAGGGCACAGCACGACGCTGCTGCTCGGCGTGCTGGCCGGTTGGCACGTCGACGCGTATCTCGTCGACGCGGTCATCGGCTTGTCCGTCGTCTACAAGGCGTTCGAGAACATTGGTGGATTCCGTCGTCTCGGCTTCCAACCCAACACGAAGGCGGCCGTGCTGTTCTTCGGGTTCTTCCACGGCTTGGGCCTCGCGACGAAGCTGCAAGACCTGGCGTTGTCGAGAGATGGGCTCGTCACGAACATGGTCTCGTTCAACGTCGGCGTCGAGATCGGCCAGCTGCTCGCGCTCGGCTTGATGCTGATCGCGTTCAATCTGTGGCGGCGTAGCGGCGCGTTCGTTCGGCATGCGTTCACCGGCAACGTCGCGTTGATGGCCGCGGGGTTCGTGTTGGCGGGATTTCAGTTGACGGGGTTCTTGACCGCCTAACCCTCGTCCGTGTCGGTGAAAGGCGACGCGTGCGCGGCTGGAAAACCCAGTCCGCTTCGCGCACCATGCGACTGCCCGTCAGAGGGCGCTGTCGTTTCCAAAGGAAGGGTAACCACCATGCACATTCAGCGATCGTTGTTGCTTGCTGCGGTTTTGAGTCTCGGCGTCGGACCGGTGCTCGCGCAGGACGACGCGAAAGTTCAGGAGCGCCGCCAGGAGATCGACGGTAATGCGCAGGCCACGCTCGACGAGCTGTTGAAGACGCAAGCCGGCGTTCGCGATCTGTACGAGCGTGCGACGGGCTACGCGGTGTTCACCGTCACGAAGGGCGGATTCATCGTTTCGGGCGGCGGCGGCAACGGTGTCGCCGTCAACAAAACGTCCGGGCAGCACACGTACATGCGGATGGGGTTGGGCGGCGTCGGCCTCGGTATCGGCGGCGAGCGCTACAGCCTCGTGGTTCTGTTCGAGACCGAGGACCGGCTCACCAAGTTCTTGGCCGGGGGCTGGGACTCCAGCGCAACGGCCGAAGCCGTTGCCGGCCAAGAAGGCGTCGCGTTTCGCTCGAGCTTCATCGATGGGATCGCGTTCTACCAGATCTCGGAGAAGGGCCTCATGGCCCATGCGGATGTCACCGGCACGAAGTTCTGGGTCAACGACGAGCTGCGCTAGTTTCTCTGCAACACGAACGTCGGGCGGCCGATTGGCCGATCGGTGCTTTCCATGGAATCGCCGGATCCGCTCGATTTCTACGACGTCGGAGCGCTGCTCGACGATGACGAGCGGCTGATCCGCGAGACCGTCGGCCGGTTCGTCGACCGAGAGGTCGCGCCGATCATCGCGGACTGCTTCGCTTCGGAGCGTTTCCCGATCGAGCTCGTGCCGCGCCTGGCCGAGCTCGGATTGTTCGGCGCGACTCTGCATGGGTACGGATGTCCCGGGCTCGGGTCTGTCGCGTACGGCATCGTTTGCGAGGAGCTCGAGCGCGGAGACAGCAGCGTGCGCAGCTGCGTTTCGGTGCAGAGCAGTCTCGTCATGGGTGCGATTCATGCGTTCGGCTCCGAAGAGCAGCGCTCGCGATGGCTGCCCGTGCTCGCTCGCGGCGAGGGGCTCGGTTGCTTTGCGTTGACCGAGTCGCATGGCGGCTCCGATCCCGGGCGCATGCGCACGCGTGCTCGCCGGCGCGGCGCCGATTGGGCGCTCGACGGAGCGAAGCACTGGATCACGAACGGCGCGCTAGCCGACGTCGCCGTCGTCTGGGCCGCGACGGACGATGGAGTCAACGCGTTCCTCGTCGAGAAGGGCGCCGGCGGGTTCGAGGCTCGCGTCATCAAGAACAAGCTGTCCTTGCGTGCGTCGAGCACCGCAGAGCTCGTGCTGGCCGACGTCAGAGTTTCCGAGAGCGCCCGCTTGCCCGAAGCGAACGGGCTGAAAGCGGCGCTCCAGTGTCTCGATGATGCGCGGTTCGGAATCGCGTGGGGAGCTTGCGGCGCCGCGCGCGCCTGCATCGATACCGTGCTGAAGTACACGCAATCGCGCGAGCTCTTCGGCCGCCCGTTGAGCCACACTCAGCTCATCCAGACGCGGCTCGCAGACGCCGTTCGCAAGCTCGCCGGCGCACAGCTGATCGCGTGGCGTCTCGCGAAGCTCAAGGAGCTCGGGGTCGCGAAGAGCGCGCAGATCTCGCTGGCGAAGTGGAACAACGTCCGCGCCGCGCTCGATATCGCACGCGATTGTCGCGACATGTTGGGCGCCGCCGGCATAACGCTCGACCACGCCCCGATGCGGCATATGCTGAACCTCGAAACGGTGATCACGTATGAGGGGACGGAGAGCATCCACGAGCTCGTCGTCGGCCGTGCGTTGACGGGGCACAGCGCGTTTTGAAGGGGCCAGTTGGCCTGGCCTATGCTAAATTGCGCGCGTTTCCGGCTAGGTGGCAGAGTGGTGATGCAGCGGCCTGCAAAGCCGTGTACAGCGGTTCGATTCCGCTCCTAGCCTCCAATAACCACTCCGACCGATTTCAAAACACGCGTCCCTAGACCTGCGCGCATGCCGCGCGGAGAGTAGATCATCGTATTAAGGGAGCGGTTGCCTAACCGTGGCGTTACCCAAGTCTTGCGCCGAGCGTACAACTTGCGGCACAACCCTGAGGCGCCGTCCATACACTGCCGGAGCGTGTGCGGGTAGAGTGAAGCTGGGCCCGTTTCGGATCGCGCGTTTGCCCGATATTCTGGGCGTTCGCCAATCGCGCTATCCTCTGCTGCCAAGTCTCGGAGCCATCTTCAAGTTTGGGGGGTTGATGATCATGAACAAGAAGAGCCGCTCGGTCCTTCTCTTATCGTTCGTTCCTGCATTCCTGCTCGGCGGCGCGTTCGCTGTCGCTCAGGCGCAAAATGCTGCGCCGGCGGCCACGCCGACGAACTGGTCTGATCCTGACACCTGGCCAAACCGGAAGGTGCCCGATCGCAGGCGACAAGGTCACCATTGGAAGAGACAAGGACGTGATCCTCGACGTCAGTCCGCCGGCGCTGGGCGGTCTGTCGATCGACGGCAAACTCACCTTCGCCAACAATGCCGATCTCGAGCTGACCACCGAGTGGATCATGCTGCACGGGGAGCTGGCCATTGGCAGCGAAGCCGAGCCCCCACACGCGCAACGCGACGATCACCCTGACCAACAACGTCAAGGGTGAAGACGTCATGGCGGGCATGGGTGACCGCGGGATCATGATCTCGGGCGGAACCCTGAACCTGCACGGCGATCGGACCAACACCTGGACCAAGCTGGCGAGCACGGCTAAAGCAGGCAGCACCTCGATCGAGGTCCTGAATGCCGCGGGCTGGCGCGTCGGCGACGAGATTGTCCTCGCGTCGACGGATTTCGATCCCAGGCAGGCCGAGCGGCGCACCATTTCCGCTATCAGCGGCAACAAGCTCACGCTCGACAAGAAGCTCGACTACATGCACTTCGGCAAGATCACCTTCGACGTGGATGAGCGCGGCGAAGTCGGCTTGCTGACGCGCAACATCAAGATCCAGGCCTCGGCCGATGCGGAGCAGTCATTCCTGGGCGGCCACATCATGGCGATGCCCTCGAGCAAGATGTATGTCGAGGGCGTCGAGCTCCAGCGCATGGGACAGAACCTGACGCTGGCCCGGTATCCGATCCACTGGCATCTGGTCGGCGACGCGAAGGGCCAGTACATCAAGAACGCGGCGATCCACGACACCTACAACCGCTGCGTGACCGTGCACGGCACGAATTTCCTGCGCATCGAAAACAACGTGACCTACAACACCGTCGGTCACTGCTTCTTCATGGAAGACGGCATCGAGCACGGCAACGAGTTCGTCCGCAACCTGGCGATCCAGACCAAGTGTCATACGTCCAAGCCGTGCGTCCCGACCGTCCTCGCCGCGGCGGGAGAGAGAGCAGACTACGAGAATCGCCAGGCCGTCAGAGCGAGTGGCCAGGCCTCGAAGGATGTCCTGCTGCCCTCGGACAACACGGTGTCGAGTTACTGGATCACCAATCCGGACAACGTCTACCGCGACAACGTGGCCGCGGGTTCCGACGTGACAGGCTTCTGGATGTCATTGCCGGAGCACCCGCAGGGTCAGTTCGAGGGCACGGAGATCAGCAAGACCATCTGGCCGCGTCGAACCCCATTCCGCGAGTTCAAGGGCAACGTCGCCCACTCCAACTACGACTCGTTCATGTTCGACCGGAACATCAACGTCAATAACACTTTCGGTGTTACCGGCAACGCGCATATGCCCAAGGAAGATCCCGCTGACCCGAACAGCAAAACGCTGGAAACGGTCTTCGAGGATCTGACCGCCTACAAGAACCGCAATGGCGGTATCTGGGGCCGCGGTGAGATGCACGTCTTCAAGAACGTGAAGCTGGCCGACAACGCCATGGGCTACACGCATGCGTCTGGCTCGCTCGGTCGTGACCCTTTTACGTCAAAGGTCGTCGACTCGCTGTTCGTGGGCGAAACCGAGAACGTCGGCAACCCCAGGACGCCGGCCGAAATAGGCTTACGGCCGCAGCTTGCCGAAGCCGCAAATGCCGGACTTCCCGATCCGCGGCTACGAGTACTACGACTACCGTCAAGACGTGGTGAACGTCACCTTCCGGAACTACGAGGACAACGCCACCCGCAAGACCGGCGCAATCTCTTACCTGATGTACACGAGCGTCGGGGTCAGTACCGAAAACGCCATCGAGCGCGCGAAATTCATCAACGCCAAGCCGGTGTATTTCCCGCCGATGGAGCGCAGGTGGGGCAACGATAATTTGAACGGTGTGGCGTGGAAGGCCGCGGCGTTCCACGACAAGGACGGCTCGGTCGGCGGTATCCCCAATTCCTACATCCTCCTCAACGACGGCGTCTACGACAGCATCGCAACCGACGCACAAGCCTGCGAGATCAAGCCCGCCTGGAACGCTGCCGTGTGCAAGGGCGACATCGGACGCGTGAGTTTTGGCGGCCCAGGTGGCGCTCCAGTCGGCGGCGGTCGGGGCGCAGGTCCCGCCGGAGCCGGCGGTCCCGGTCCGGGCGCGGCTGGTCCTGGTGCGGCAGCCGGTCCGGGCGCACCTGCTGCTGCGGCTGGCGGTACCGGTCCCGCCGCATTTGGCGGTCCTGCTGCAGCGGCCGGTCCCGGCGGACCCGCTCCTGGTGGAGCGGCCGGTCCTGGCGCACCGGGTGCTGGCGGCGCTGGTCGCCCCCCTGCTCAGCCGCCAGTCGTTCTCAGCCGCAATGGCAGGGAGTACACCTTCAACTCAGGCAACGTACGAGCCGGCACCGAGATCAAGGTGACCACCGAAAGGCCGTCCGTGAACCTCACCCTGTCGGAACTGGATGCCGGCTCGTGGGTGATCTTCGAGCTGCCGGGGTTCACCACCGCAGCCTCGGGCACGGAGCAAAGCAGCCTCGATGCGCTGCGCAAGGCCAGCGACACCTCGTACTTCAAGGACAAGGATTCGCTCTGGGTCAAGGTGGTCTCCAACGGCAACGGTGCTGGCGGCCCCCGTGGCGGCGGGCCTGGTCAGGGAACAAGCCTACAGGTCAGCCGGTAAGCCGAAGCCTGCCGGTAGAACCAAGAGAGCCCCCGGCCCGAGGCCGGGGGCTTTTTTGTTCTTGAGGGTGCGGGGTGGTATTTCTAATCGGGTTATCCTAAGCGACCAAGTCTCGGGTCATCTTAAGTTTGGGGGTTGATGTCATGAGCAAGCGCTCGGTCCTTCTCTTATCGCTCGTTCCAGCATTCCTGCTCGGCGGCGTGTGCGCTGTCGCTCAGGCTGCAGACCAAGTGGTCTGATCCGAACACCTGGCCAAACCGCAAGGTCCCGATCGCAGGCGACAAGGTCACCATTGGCAGAGACAAGGACGTGATCCTCGACGTCAGTCCTCCGGCGCTGGGCGGTCTGTCGATCGACGGCAAACTCACCTTCGCCAACAATGCCGATCTCGAGCTGACCACCGAGTGGATCATGCTGCACGGGGAGCTGGCCATTGGCAGCGAAGCGAGCCCCCACACGCGCAACGCGACGATCACCCTGACCGACAACGTCAAGGGTGAAGACGTCATGGCGGGCATGGGTGACCGCGGGATCATGATCTCGGGCGGAACCCTGAACCTGCACGGCGATCGGACCAACACCTGGACCAAGCTGGCGAGCACGGCTAAAGCCGGCAGCACTTCGATCGAGGTCGCTGAACGCCGCGGGCTGGCGCGTCGGCGACGAGATTGTCCTCGCGTCGACGGATTTCGATCCCCGGCAGGCCGAGCGGCGCACCATTTCCGCCATCAGCGGCAACAAGCTCACGCTCGACCAGAAGCTCGACTACATGCACTTCGGCAAGATCACCTTCGACGTGGATGAACGTGGCGAAGTCGGTTTGCTGACGCGCAACATCAAGATCCAGGCGTCGGCCGATGCGGAACAGTCTTTCTTCGGCGGGCACATCATGGCGATGCCCTCGAGCAAGATGTACGTCGTCCGGCGTCGAGCTGTATCGCATGGGTCAGAACCTGACGCTCGCCCGCTATCCGATCCACTGGCATCTGGTCGGCGAAGGCCAGGGCCAGTACATCAAGAACGCTGCGATCCACGACACCTATAACCGCTGCGTGACGGTGCACGGCACGAACAACCTGCAGATCGAGAACAACGTGACCTACAACAACGTGGGTCACTGCTTCTTCCTCGAGGACGGCATCGAGACGGGCAACCAGTTCGTCCGCAACCTCGCGATCCAGACCAAGTGTCATACGTCCAAGCCGTGCGACCCGACCAACCTCGCCCCGTTCGGAGCGAGCTCGGATGGCTTGAACTTCAAGACCACCGGCCAGGACTCCAAGGATGTCCTGATCCCTTCCGACAACACGGTGTCGACGTTCTGGATCACCAACCCGGACAACGTCTACCGGGACAACGTGGCCGCGGGTTCCGACGCGACGGGTTTCTGGCTCGCCTTCCCGGAGCATCCGATGGGCCAGTTCGAAGGCACGGATATCAGCAAGGCCACGTGGCCACGTCGCACGAAGCTCCGCGAGTTCAAGGGCAACGTCGCCCATTCGAACTTCGACAGTTTCATGGGCGACCGCGCCCCCAGGCCCGATGGCAAGTTCGCCGTCGGCGGGTATATTTCCCTTGTCGATCCCGCTGACGCGAGCAGCGCTCAAGTGGAGTCCGTCATCGAGGATTTCACCGCCTACAAGAACCGCAATAGCGCCATCTGGGCCCGCGGTGAGTTGCGCCTCTACAAGAACCTGAAGATGGCCGATAACGGAATTGGCTTCACGCAAGCGTCCGGCAACTTCGGTCAGTCCGCCTATACGTCACGGGTGGTTGACTCGCGGTTCGTGGGCGAAACCGAGAACATCGGCAACCCCAGGACGCCGGCGGAAATGGCTTACGGCCGCAGCTTGCCGCACCCCGAAGTCGCGGATTTCCCGATCCGCGGCTACGAGTTCTATGACTACCATCATGAGCTGGACAACAACACGTTCGTGAACTACGAGGACAACGCCACCCGCAAGACGGGAGCGATCTCCTACCTGCTGTTCACCAGCTTCGGAATGAGCTCCAACAACACCGTGTCACGCTCGAAATTCATCAACGCCAAGCCGGTGTATTTCCCGCCGATTGACAACAGGTGGAGCAACGACGATTACGGCAATACGGTCTACAAGACCTCGGTGTTCAACGACAAGGACGGCACCATCACCGGTGTCCCCAATTCCTACATCGTCAACATCACCGGAATCGACGTCGACGACGCCTGCGAGGTCAAGCCCACCTGGAACGCCGCAGTGTGCAAGGGCGATATCGGGCGCATGAACATTGGCGGCGGCGGCGGTGCTGTTGGATTCGGCGGATTCGGCGGCGGTGGCGGTCCTCCTGGTGCCGGCGGTCCTCCGGGTGCCGGTGGTCCTCCTGGTGCCGGTGGTCCCGGTGCCGGTGCCGCACGAGCCGCAGCTCCCGGCGCTGGCGCCGCAGGTCCCGGTGCAGCTGCCCCCAGCGCTGCGGGTGCTGGTCCTGGCGCAGGCGCCCCCAGGCCCGCTGCTACACCGGTTGTCTTTGCCATTGCCCCGGGTGGTGGTCGAATCAGAGGTACCCGTGCGCCTTCAGGGCCGCCAGTCGTTCTCAGCCGCAATGGCAAGGAGTTCACCGCCGACGGGGAAACCAACGTACGAGCGGGCACCGAGTACAAGGTGACGACCGAAAGGCCAAACTTGAACATCAACGTGAAGGAATTGGATACCGGCTCGTGGGTGATGTTCGAGCTGCCGGGATTCACCACGGCATCCGCGGGTACGGCGCAGAGCAGCCTGGATGCACTGCGCAGCGCCAGCGCCACCTCGTACTACACCGGCAACGGTTCGCTTTGGGTCAAGGTCGTCTCGACCGGTGACATCCGTGGCAGCGGCCCCGGTCGCGGCCCCGGTCCCGGAGACAGCCTGCAAGTCAGCCGTTAAGCTGCAGCCTGTTGGTTGAGCAAGAGCCCCCGGCCTAAAGGCCGGGGGCTTTTTTTTCTTCAGCCCGCCGGGTCGCGCATTTCCGATCGCGCTATCCTCTGCCGCCAAGTCTCGGGGGCATCTTCAAGTTTTGGGGGTCGATGATCATGAACAAGAAGAGTCGCTCGGTCCTTCTCTTGTCGCTCGTTCCTGCAGTCCTGCTCGGCGGCGTGTCCGCTGTCGCTCAGGCTCAGACTGGATCGCCGGCGGCCACGCCGACGAACTGGTCCGATCCGAACACCTGGCCCAACCGCAAGGTGCCGATCGCGGGCGACAAGGTCACGATCGGCAGAGACAAGGAAGTGATCCTCGACGTCAGCCCGCCGGCGCTCGGCGGTCTGTCCATCGACGGCAAGCTCACCTTCTCGAACAACGCCGACCTGGAGCTGACCACCGAGTGGATCATGCTGCACGGCGAGTTGGCCATCGGCAGCGAAGCCGCGCCGCACACGCGCAACGCGACCATCACCTTCACCAACAGCGTCCCCAACGAAGACGTCATGGCGGGCATGGGTGACCGCGGGATCATGATCTCGGGCGGAACGCTGAACCTGCACGGCGATCGCACTCACACCTGGACCAAGCTAGCGAGCACCGCTAAGGCAGACAGCACGTCGATCGAAGTCCTGAATGCTGCTGAATGGCGCGTCGGCGACGAGATCGTCCTCGCGTCGACGGACTTCGATCCGCGGCAAGCCGAGCGGCGCACGATCACCGCCATCAGCGGCAACAAGATCACGCTGAATCAGAAGCTCGACTACATGCACTTCGGCAAGATCACCTTCGACGTGGATGAGCGCGGCGAAGTCGGCTTGCTCACGCGCAACATCAAGATCCAGGCCTCGGCTGATGCAGAACAGACCTACTTGGGCGGGCACATCATGGCGATGCCCTCGAGCAAGATGTACGTCTCGGGTGTCGAGCTGAACCGCATGGGCCAGCACATGACGCTGGCTCGCTATCCGATCCACTGGCATCTGGTAGGCGACGCCAAGGGCCAGTACATCAAGAACGCCTCCATCCACGATACGTACAACCGCTGCGTGACCGTGCACGGCACGAATGACCTGCGCGTCGAGAACAACGTGACCTACAACATCGTCGGTCACTGCTTCTTCCTGGAAGACGGCATCGAGCACGGCAACGAGTTCGTCAGGAACCTCGCCATCCAGATCAAGTGCCATCCCTCGAAGGCCTGCGTCCCGTCCAATCTCGCCCCAAACGGAGAGATCAGCGAGAATCGCCAGACCATCAGGCAAGCCAGCATGTCCGGCAAGGACACCCTGCTGCCTTCGGACAACACGGTGGCGGCTTACTGGATCACCAATCCGGACAACACCTTTATCGACAATGTGGCCGCCGGTTCCGATGAGAATGGTTTCTGGCTGTCGTTGCCGGAGCACCCGCAAGGCCAGTTCCTGGGCACGGACATCGCCAAGAACACCTGGCCCCGCCGCACCAAGTTCCGCGAATTCAGGAACAACACGGCCCACTCCAACTTCGACGGGTTCATGTTCGACCGGAACATCAATGTGGAAAACGTCTTCGGGTTGGCCGGCCCCTCGTACATGCCCAAGGAGAATCCTGCTGACCCGAACAGCGAGAGCGTGGATGCGCTGTTCGAGAATCTCACCTCCTACAAGAACCGCAATGGCGGCGTCTGGGGCCGCGGCGAGCGGCACGTCTTCAAGAATCTGAAGGCGGCAGACAATGCCATTGGTTTCACGTCTTCAACCGGTTCCTTCGGCGATGATTTGTATACCTCACTGGTGGTTGATTCGCTGTTCGTGGGCGAAACCGACAACGTCGGCAACCCCGTAACGCCGGAGGAAAAGGCCTACGGCCGCAGCCTGCCGAAACGCTTGATTCCGGATTACCCGATCCACGCCTATGAGTACTACGACTACCGTCATGACGTGGTGAACACAACATTCGTGAATTTCCAGGACAACAAACAGCGCGGATCAGGAGCGCTTACATGGCTGTTGTTTACGGGCGCCGGGGTTACCACCGAAAACACCGTCAAGGGTGCGAAGTTCGTCAATGCCAAGCCCGTGTACTTTCCGAAAATCGACCCCAGGTTCGATAGTGACAACCGGGGTGGTTCGGCCTACCGGACCTTGGCGATCCACGATCTGGACGGCTCGACGACCGGCATCCCTGACTCCTATGTTCTGATCCACGACGGCGAGAACGACAGCGTCGCCACGGACGACACCTGCGAGATTCATCCCACCTGGAACGCCTCTGTGTGCGCGGGTGATATCGGACGCATTCAGTTCAGCATCAGGAGGCCCGGACCCACGAGGGGTGCTGGTCTTGCGCTGAAAGATGTTGCTGTGCGGTCAGCTGCGCCTGCGGTGGCGGCTGCTCCTGCGCCGGCGGCTGCTCCTACACGGGCGGCTGCTCCTGCACAGCCAATTGCCCTGAGCCGCAATGGCAAGGACTTCAAGATCACGGCCAACCAGAGCACTGTGCGCGCCGGTACCGAGATCCGTGTGAAGACCGAAAGACCGGAAGTTGCCATCAGTTTGAGTGAAATGGCCAAAGACTCATGGGTCGTGTTCGAGCTGCCGGGTTTCGCCAACGCAGCCTCCGGGAAGCAGCAAGACAGCATCGACGCCCTGCGCAAGGCGACCGAGACTTCGTATTTCGAGGGTCCGGATGCCCTCTGGGTGAAACTGGTAATCCCGACCGCCCCCAAGGGCGTTGGCAGAGATCAGTTTGGCCCGTTGGACACTCAAGCCAGCATTGTGGTGAGCCGGTAAGCAAAACCGGACCATCGCCACGAACGGCAATGATCCGGAACCTCCGGAGATCAGGGGGTTTCTTCTTTCGGTAGCCGCCTGGATCCGGGAGTCAGGGCGGCGCAGGCCTGTCCAAGCTGGCGGGACGCCGGATAGCCGCGCTAATCTCCTGCCTCACGGATATTGGGCTCAATTCAGAAAATCACGGGGGGTTATCGCCATGAGTGGAAGGTTTCGCTCGGTCCTTCTTGCATCGCTGGTTCCGGCGGTCCTGCTCGGCGGCGCATGCGCGGTCGCGCAGGCCCAGACGCCGGCGGCCACACAGACCAACTGGTCCGATCCGAACACTTGGCCCAATCGCAAGGTGCCGGTCGCAGGCGACAAGGTCACGATCGGCCGAGACAAGGAGGTGATCCTCGACGTCAGCCCGCCCGCGCTCGGCGGTCTCTCGATCGACGGCAAGCTCAGCTTCTCGAACGCTGCCGACCTCGAGCTGACCACCGAGTGGATCATGCTGCACGGCGAGCTCGCCATCGGCAGCGAAGCCGCCCCGCACACGCGCAACGCGACGATCACCTTCACCGACAACGTCCCCAACGAAGACGTCATGGCCGGCATGGGCGACCGCGGCATCATGATTTCCGGCGGGACGCTGAACCTGCACGGCGATCGAACGCACACCTGGACCAAGCTGGCCAACACGGCGAAAGCCGGCAGCACTTCGATCGAGGTGCTGGACGCCGCGGGCTGGCGCGTCGGCGACGAGATCGTCCTCGCGTCGACGGACTTCGATCCGCGGCAGGCCGAGCGGCGCACGATTGCCGCGATCAGCGGCAACAAGCTCACGCTCGACCAGAAGCTCGACTACATGCACTTCGGCAAGATCACCTTCGACGTGGATGAGCGCGGCGAAGTCGGCTTGCTGACGCGCAACATCAAGATCCAGGCCTCGGCCGATGCGGAGCAGTCATCCGTCGGCGGGCACATCATGGCGATGCCCTCGAGCAAGATGTATGTCTCCGGTGTCGAGCTCAATCGCATGGGCCAGCATCTGGTCAAGGCCCGCTATCCGATCCACTGGCATCTGGTCGGCGACGCGCCGGGCCAGTACATCAAGAACGCGGCGATTCACGACACCTACAATCGCTGCGTCACCGTGCACGGCACGAATTTCCTGCACATCGAAAACAACGTCACCTACAACACCGTGGGTCATTGCTTCTTCCTCGAAGACGGCATCGAGCACGGCAACGAGTATGTCCGCAACCTGGCAATCCAGACCAAGTGTCATACGAGCAAGCCGTGCGTCCCGACCAACCTCGCCGCGTCCGGCGAGCCCAGAACGGGAACGCAATGGCCAGGCGTCCCAGGATGTCCTGCTGCCCTCGGACAACACGGCGTCGAGTTTCTGGATTACCAATCCGGACAACGTCTATCGCGACAACGTGGCCGCGGGTTCGGATGCGACCGGCTTCTGGATGTCCTTGCCGGAGCACCCGAACGGTCAGTTCGACGGCACGGAGATCAGCCAGACGATCTGGCCGCGTCGAACGCCATTCCGCGAGTTCAAGGGCAACGTCGCCCACTCCAACTACGACTCGTTCATGTTCGACCGGAACATTGCGCCCAATAACACTTTCGGCGTTACGGGCAGCTCGCATACCGGCCTCGAGAATCCCGCTGACCCGAACAGCACGGCGCTGGAATCGGTGTTCGAGGATCTCACCGCCTACAAGAACCGCAATGGCGGCATCTGGGGCCGCGGCGAGATGCACGTGTTCAGGAACGTGAAGCTGGCCGACAACGCCATGGGCTTTACGCACGCGTCTGGCGCATTCGGTCGTTATGCCTTCACGTCACAGGTCGTCGACTCGCTGTTCGTGGGTGAAACCGAGAACATCGGCAACCCCAGGACTGACGCGGAAAAGGCTTACGGCCGCAGCTTGCCGAAGCCGCAAATGCCGGATTTCCCGATCCGCGGCTACGAGTACTACGATTACCGTCATGACGTGGTGAATACCACCTTCCGGAATTACGAGGACAACGCCACTCGCAAGACGGGAGCGATCTCTAACCTGCTGTTCAGCAGCTTCGGGGTCAGCACCAATAACGCCTTCGAGCGCGTGAAATTCGTCAACGCCAAGCCGGTGTATTTCCCGCCGATGGCGAACAACAGCAAGTGGGCCAGCGATAACTGGAGGCAGTACGTCCTATAAGACCGCGGCGTATCCGCGACAAGGACGGCTCGCTCGGCGGTGGTCCCGAATTCCTACGTTCTCATCCACGACGGCGTCAACGACAGCATCGCCGTCGACGCACAAGCCTGTGAGATCAAGCCGACCTGGAACGCTGCCGTGTGCAAGGGCGATGTCGGGCGCCTGAGTTTTGCCGGCCCCGGCGGCCCCTTCGGCGGCGGCGGACTCGGCGGCGCTCGAGGCGCAGGTCCCGGAGGAGCCGGCGGTGCCGGTCCGGGCGCGGCTGGTCCTGGTGCGGCAGCCCGTCCTGGCGGACCTGCTGCTCCGGCTGGCGGTCCTGGTCCCGGCGGGCTTGGCGGTCCTGGTGCAGCGGCCGGTCCCGGCGGACCCGCTCCTGGAGGAGCGGCCGGTCCTGGCGCATTCGGCGGCGGTGCCGGTGGACCTCCTGCTCAGCCGCCAGTCGTTCTCAGCCGCAATGGCAAGGAGTACACCGTAACCGCCAGCAACGTACGAGCCGGTACCGAGATCAAGGTGACCACCGAAAGGCCGTCCTTGCCCCTCAACGTGACGGAACTGGATCGCGGCTCATGGGTCATTTTCGAGCTGCCGGGATTCAGCACCGCAGCTTCGGGTACGGAGCAAAGGACAGCCTGGATGCGCTGCGCAAGGCCAGCGACACCTCGTACTTCAAGGACACGGATGCGCTCTGGGTGAAGGTGGTCTCCGCCGGCGACGCCGGCAACGGCGCCCCTGGCGGTGGAACCGTCGTCCAGGTCAGCCGGTAAGCCGCACCCTGCTGCATGAGCAACAGCCCCCGGCTCGAGGCCGGGGGCTGACGAGATGCGGTTGAGCCGCGAGCGGGTTGCGGCCCGCCGGCGACGGCGTCAATTCTTCAGCGTGGAGAGGTAGGCGATCACATCAGCGCGCTGCTGCGGATCGGCCAGGATGCCTGCCATCGCTGTGCCCGGCACCTTGGCGTTCGGGTTCACCAGGAATTCATCCAGTGTCTCGGCGCTCCAGGTCACACCGTACTTCTTCAGGTTCTCGCTGGGGCCCAAGAGGCTCTGCGTGGTGCCAGCCTTGCGTCCCACGACGCCGACGAGATTGGGGCCCACCTTCGAATTGTCTTCCTTGGTCACGCCATGGCAGGCCGGGCAGCCACTGGCCATGAACAGTTCCTTGCCGTTGGCGGCATCGCCCTCGGCATCGCTGGCGTAAGCGGCGGGCGTGGCCAGCAGGGCGGCCAGTGCGAACAGGCGGATGGGTCGGATCGCGGACATGGACGTGAGATCTCCAGAAAAGGGCCGAAAGCCCCATGCCAGGGGATGATTCTAGCAAGCCACTCCTGATGCTCCCTCAAGATGCCTGCGCATCTGGACTCCCCCCACAGCTGTCGCGCTGCGCGGTCGATCCGGCGTCGGACGAGGAACGCATGCGAAGGCCCGCGACCTTGACAACGCTCCGGCTGCTGCCTGTGCAGCGAGATGAAGCTACAGATGACGCTCGACGGAGCCACGCTAACTGCCGACCGGTTGATCAACGGTTGAGCGATTTCTGTGATCACTGACGAAGCGATCGCTTCCATCGGGAAAGCGGCACCTCGCTCTGGTCGCGTACCGATGCGTACTACGCCACGCCTCGGGCGATCGGCGCCCGCCGAGCTGGGGGGCGCTCGGATCAAGACGCTCTCGAGTTGTTACACCAAACCTTGTGCACTTTTCAGAAGTGGTTGAGTGTGAGCGGCGGGAGGACTCTAGTACGCGCCGCGGTGACGTCACTCATGCCCGCGAACTTCCTTCAACTCCGACGGCCCGCAGTGTCGCGGGCGGCGTCTTGGCGCGCGCACGATCTTCATTGTGGGGTAGCCTTCGGTCCGCACGAACTCGCCGCGTTGACGAGCTCCTGGTTGAAGCGCTTCAAATATGCTGGCGGTCCGCCAAACGCTCGCAGCGAGCGGGAGCTGCTACAGACGCACCGCAGCAAGAACGCTTCCTAGTCGAAGTCGCTCCTAGCCTCCACTGCGACGCCATGAGCCGTACCGCCCGGGTGGCGGAAGGGTAGACGCAGCGGACTTAAAATCCGCCGGCCGAAAGGCCATCCCGGTTCAAATCCGGGCCCGGGCACCATGAAAACAGGACGCGACGATGCTGCCTCGTGCCATAGGCCCGGGCACCACGTATGCGACGATTGGACTACCGGCGGGGGAGCGGAACGAGCGTCGGCGGCGCGGGCGTCTTCTCGTCACGGGTCTCGGCGAGCCGCGGCAGCAGCACGCGCGTACGCCAAACTTCGAACGGATCCCAACCGGCTTCGGCAGCCTGGTTCGGAGAGGCCGTCGGCTTCGTGCTGTGAAGAACTAAATTCTTATTGGTTACAGGCGATTTCATGCAGTCTTCGTCGTACCGCTTGGGAACGCCGCGCAGTATGACCGCGGGTTATTGCGCTACAGTGACACAGTTCACGAGTTCTTGCCGAGATCGCGGGGCCTCCGCGCCACGTCACTTTACTTAATTCGCCATATCGCCGTGTTTTCATCGGCTTGTTGCGGCATCACGGCGGTCTCGGTCAGCGATCCCTGATCGGGGAAAGGGTTGCCCTGGGTCAACGACTCTGGCGCCTGAACCTTGAGCCGAAACGGGCCCATGCCGAGGACGTCCTCGTCACATAGAACGGCGCGCTCGATCTTCTGGCCATTTAACAAAACGCCATTCACGCTGTTGAGATCCACGAGGTAGTAGCCCTCCGGTGTGCCCACGATGGCCGCGTGGTGACGGCTCAGGTACGGGCTCGGAAGGCAGATGTCGTTGTGCTCGCTGCGGCCGATCAGCGTGCGCTGTCCCAACGCGATGCGCGAGACGACCTTGCCGCTGCGGCTGACCACGACGTGGCCCTGCGGTGGCGCATCGAGTCGCTGCTCGGCGTTGGGCAGCCGGTCCGCTTCGAGCTTGGCGCTCTGCCGCGCCACGAGTGTCGCCACGGCTTGGCGAACGACGCGCGCGTCCGCGCGCTCCAACGCCAACTGTCGCAGCAGCAGCAGCGACATCTGGCACAGCACATCCGCGGCCGCGTAACGCCCGCCGCTCAAGCGCGCGATCATCTGGAGCGCGACCGGTGTCATGAGCTTCGTGCATATCGAAGCGGCCGAGCCGCCAGTCGAGGTAGCCCGTCA
Organism: uncultured Gammaproteobacteria bacterium; assembly: GCA_963714705.1. Classification (GTDB taxonomy): domain Bacteria; phylum Pseudomonadota; class Gammaproteobacteria; order Steroidobacterales; family Rariloculaceae; genus FEN-1219. The sequence goes on along the minus strand of CAVQPJ010000004.1, from coordinate 337,499 downwards.
GCTCTTCCGGCGGCGCGGCGCGTAAACAATGAACGAGCACGTCTGCTCGCTGCGCGCCGGCTGCGCGCGTCTTGCCAATGCTCGGCGACCGCCGGAGGACCGGCGACCAATAGCTCCAGCGCGGGCTTCTTGTCGATCTTGAAGGCCAGGAGCCGCTCGAGCTCTTCGAGCGCTTCCGCCTTGAAGTTGTGGGCGTCGTCGATCAGCAACAGCACCCGCCGGTTCTGCGAGTGTCGCTGCTGCAAAAAGACCGTGAGGAGATTGCGTTGCTCGACCTCTGACAGGTCCCACGGCGCGAGATCCGCGCTCAAGAGCAAGCTCGCAAGCACCGCGGACGCGTCGTCCTTGGGTCCGCGGCATTGAAGCACGACGGCGGTCGCGCAGAGCTGCGTGCCTAGATGCTGGAGGAGCGTCGTCTTGCCGCTCGACGGAGGCCCGACGAGCACTCGAACCTGCGCGTGAGACGAAAGCTGGCTCAGGGCCTCCCGCTGGGACGGCCCGAGCCAAATTTCGTCCGCCGTTGGTCGCGCGAACACTCTCGCGGGAGAGACCAGCCTCTGCGTTTCTCCCATCAGCCGTTTTCCTTCTTTTTACAAATAGTTATCGAGGATTCGTAACTGTTCTTATGACGGCTGCTGCGGAGTCTATGCCATCAGGAATGTTATGTAAACGGCTGGATTGATGGAGGTTTCTGCTCTAAAAGGTACGTCCGCGCTGCTGCCCGTAGCTGAGAGTGTGCCGGCAGAAACACCTTTAGCTCTTTGTTCTACAAAGACAAAAATGGACGTCGTCGGTTGCAAAAACGAGCGTCTCGGGCACAATCCGCCGCTCTACGGGTTTGAGCCTCCTGTTCATGACGGACCGCGTGCTGCTGAAGGGACGGGAGCTCGCCGTATGGCGCGGCGAACGTTGCCTCTTCGAGCAGCTGCACTTCGACCTCTGCGCAGAACAGCTCGCGCTATTGGTCGGTGCGAATGGGTCGGGGAAGACGACGTTGCTGCGAATTCTCTCGGGCCTCGGCCTCCCGACGACGGGCAACGCTACTTGGAAGGACGTTGCCGTCAACGAGCTCGCGAGCGAAGACCGCGCCGAGGTCGCCTATCGTGGTCACGCGGAAGCCTTGAAGCGCGATCTGACGGTCACCGAGAACCTTCGTTTTCATGCGGCCGTTTGGGGCCGCGAATCGAAATTCGACGACGTCCTCGAGGAACTCAAGCTCGACAAGGTCGCTCATATGCGTGCGCGCCACTTGTCCGCGGGTCAAAGCCGTCGCGTGGCGCTCGCGATGTTGAAGATTCAGGGGGCCAAGCTTTGGTTACTGGACGAGCCTACGACGAATCTCGACGGCGAGGGCCGCGTGCTACTCGTCGAATGGACGCGTCGCCACCTCGCGAGTGGAGGGCTCGCCGTGATCGCAACCCACCAGCCCGACGAGCTCGCGATGCGCGGCGCGTTGGTGATCGAGCTGTGATGAGCGCCTTCAAAGCCGTGCTCGCACGCGACCTGCGCGTCGCTTTCCGGCGATGGAGCGAGCTCGCTCACCCGTTGATCTTCTTCATCATCGTCGTGACGCTGTTCCCGTTGGCGTTGTCGCCGACCGCATCACAGCTGCGCGACGTCGGTGTCGGCGTGCTGTGGGTTGCGGCACTACTGTCATCGCTGCTCGCGCTGGACGGTTTGTTTCGCGGCGACGCCGACGATGGCAGCCTCGAGCAACTCCTGCTGAGCCCGGCGCCCGTGACGATCACGGTGCTCGCGAAGGTGACGGCGCACACGCTCGTGACGCTCGTGCCGCTGATCTGTCTCGTGCCCCTGTCGGCGTTGTCGTTCAATATTCCGTTCGCAGCGTTGCCGACGCTGGCGCTGGCCTTGCTGCTGGCAACGCCGACGCTGAGCGTGCTCGTGGCTCTCGGTGCAGCGCTCACTGTGAGCTTGCGCCGCGGGGGATCGATCGTCGGGTTGCTCGTGTTGCCGCTGACGGGACCGCTGTTGATCTTCGGGACGCGCGCGACCGATCTCAGCGTCAACGGTGAGCCCACGGCGGCGCCGCTGCTGCTGTTGGCTGCGCTCGCGGCACTCGCGGTTTCGCTCGGACCGTTCGCGATAGCGGCCGCCGTCAAGGTGGGGCTCGAATAGGAAACTTGAGATGAAGCTACCGCGTTGGTTCCATCAGCTCGGCTCGCCGCCATACGTCTACCGTCTGGCCGCGCGTCTTTGCCCGTGGCTGGGCGGACTCGGCATGTTGCTGCTGGCCGTCGGCGGGTTCTGGGGGCTCGTGATCGCTCCGCCGGATTATCAGCAGGGCGAGTCGGCACGCATCCTCTACATACATCCGCAAACGGCCTACATCGGAATGATGGCGTATGTCGTGATGGCGGTAGCCGCGGGAATTGGCTACGTCTGGCGCTTGAAGATTGCGCATGCGGTAGCGGTCAGTGCGGCCCCGGTCGGCGCGTGGTTCACGTTCTGCGCGTTGTTCACGGGGGCGGTCTGGGGCCGACCCACATGGGGAACCTACTGGCAATGGGGTGATCCACGCATCATGTTCGAAGCGCTGTTGCTGTTCCTGTTCCTGGGCTATCTCGCGCTGCGCGGAGCTTTCGACGATCGCGACAAGGCGGATCGCGTCACGGCCATCCTTGCCGTCGTCGGCGTGGTGAATGTCCCCATCGTTCACTACTCCGTCGAGTGGTGGAATTCGCTCCATCAGACATCGACGCTCCTGAGCGAGGGTGGGCCGGCGATGACGACCGACATGCTGATTCCCTTCTTGATTATGTTTGCTGCGTTCACGCTTACGTTCTATTGGCTGCTCCTGCGGCGGCTGCAGGCGGAGATCGTCGAGCGCGAAGGCGACGCACGGTGGATCCGCGAGCTCGTGGCAGGGGGCGCGCGATGAGTGAATTCTTCTCGATGAACGGGCACGGCGCTTACGTTTGGTCCGCCTACGGCATTACACTGGCCGTGTTGATCCTCAACGTGTGGCTCGCGCGAGCAAAGCTCAGGGCTGCATTACAGCAAGCTCGAGAGCTCGCGGCTCAGGCTGAAGTCCCGCGGAAACAACCTACGGTGCGACGACTGCAATGACGTCGAGAACGCAACGAAAACTGTTCATTGTCGTGGTGCTCGCCGGCATCACGCTCGCGGGTTTCCTGACGTACCGCGCGCTGCAGGAGAACCTCCTGTACTTCTTCAGTCCCACGCAAATTGCGGCGGGCGAAGCGCCGAAGCGCACGTTCAGGCTCGGCGGCATGGTCGTCGCGGGCAGCCTGAAGCGCGAGCCCGGCACGTTGAACGTCAGCTTCGTCGTGACGGACAACGTGCACTCGGTTCCCGTCAAATATAGCCGCGTGCTTCCCGATCTCTTTCGGGAAGGGGCCGGCGCCGTCGTCATCGGGCGCTTGAACGACAACGGCGAGTTCATCGGCGACGAAGTCTTGGCCAAGCACGACGAGAACTACATGCCGCCCGAGGTCGCCGAAGCCCTCGAAGCAGCGCGTGAGGCACAGGGTCGATGATCCCGGAATTCGGTCAGCTCGCGCTCGCGCTCGCGCTGTGCCTGGCGCTCGTGCAAGGCACGGTGCCGATCGTCGGCGCTGCGCTCGGCCGTGCGGACTGGATGGCTCTCGCGCGCCCCGCGGCGGCGGGGCAGTTCGTGTTCGTGGCCATCGCCTTCGGCGCGCTCGAGTACGCCTTTTTGAACGACGATTTCAGCGTCTTGTTCGTAGCGCAGCATTCGAACTCCGCGCTGCCCGTTTTCTACAAGGCGACCGCGTTATGGGGCGGCCACGAAGGCTCGATGCTGTTGTGGATCGCGGTGCTGGCCGTGTGGACGATGGCCGTCGCCGCGGGCAGCCGCTCGCAGCCGGAGGAGTTCGCGAGCCGCGTGCTCGGCGTGCTCGGCATCGTCAGCGCCGGCGTGATGGCGTTTGCATTCATCACGTCGAACCCGTTCACGCGGCTCATTCCGGCGCCTATCGACGGCAACGACCTGAATCCGTTGCTCCAAGATCCGGGCATGATCATTCATCCGCCGACGCTCTACGTCGGCTACGTCGGAATGGCCGTGCCGTTCGCCTTCGCCGTCGCAGCGCTTCTGACGGGCCGTCTCGACAAGGACTGGGCGCGGTGGACGCGGCCGTGGACCGTCGTCGCTTGGATCTTCCTGACGGTCGGCATCACGCTCGGCAGCTGGTGGGCCTACTACGAGCTTGGCTGGGGCGGCTGGTGGTTCTGGGATGCCGTCGAGAACTCTTCGTTCATGCCGTGGCTCATGGCGACGGCGCTGCTGCATTCGCTGGCTGTCACGGCGCGGCGCGGAATCTTCAAGAGCTGGACGGTGCTGCTCGCGATCGCAGCGTTTTCGCTGAGCTTGCTCGGGACGTTTTTGACGCGTTCGGGCGTCCTGATCTCCGTGCACGCGTTCGCATCGGATCCGACGCGCGGGCGTTTCATTCTCGGCCTGTTGGGCCTCTTTTGCGGCGGCGCGTTGGCGCTCTATGCCGCGCGGGCGCGCAACCTCGAGGCGGAAGGCGGCTTCAAGCCGATGTCGCGCGAGACGTTCCTGCTCGCCAACAACGTTTTACTCGTGGTCGCAGCCTTCGTCGTGCTCGTCGGCACGTTGGCACCGTTGATAGTCGAGGCGCTCGGGCTCGGCAAGATTTCCGTCGGGCCGCCGTATTTCAATGTGGCGTTCCTGTTGCCGGCGCTGCCTCTCGTCGCATTGATCGGGATCGGCATGCACACCGCCTGGCGCACGATGCCCGGCGACGCTTTGCTGCGCCGCCTGCGGGTGCCCGCGATCGTCGCCGTCGCAATCGGCGTCGTGGCGCCGTTCGTCTTCTTCGACGCGGCATCGGTGCTCACGGTGCTGGCGGTCTCGATCGCGCTCTGGGTGTGTGCGAGCTCATTGCTCGATCCGGTGCGCCGGCTCGTGCAGCGCACGGGAGCGCCGCTGACGCGTGGACAGGTCGGCATGTGCCTCGCGCACTTCGGTGTCGGCGTTTTCATGCTCGGGGCGACCGTCGCGTCCGCCTACAGCTTCGAGCGCGACTTCGCCGCGCGGCCCGGCGACAGGATCGAAGCCGGCGGCTACGAGTTCGTGTTCAAGGGCGTGACAAGCGTGCAAGGCCCGAACTTCGTCGCCGACGAAGGCGAGTTCGAGGTGCGTGACGATGGCGAGCTCGTCGCGGTGTTGAAGCCGCAGACTCGCACCTATCGAGTGCAGCAGGACAGGATGACGGAAGCCGCTATCGACACGAACGTCCAGCGCGACGTCTTCGTGGCGCTCGGCAAGCCGCTCGGCGACAACGCGTGGGAGGTCCGCCTCCGCGTCAAACCGTTGATCGGCTTCCTCTGGCTCGGCTCGGGTCTCATGGCGCTGGGCGGGCTCGTGGCCCTCACGGACCGGCGTTACCGCGCCGCCGTGCGTAAGACGGAGCATGCAACCGCGCAGCCGGCGCCGGGGGCCGCGTAGTCATGTGGCGCTATGGGGTTTACGGGATTCCGCTCGCGATTTTCGGCGTCATCGCATTCTTCTTCCGCGTCGGTTTGGATCTCAATCCGAACCATGTTCCGTCGGCGCTGCTCGGCAAACCGGTGCCGACGTTCTCCTTGCCGAGCGTCACCGATCCGGACGACCTACTGAGCACCGAGACGCTGGCCGGCCGCGTGTCGCTCGTCAATGTCTGGGGAACGTGGTGCGTCGAGTGCCGTCACGAGCACGCATTCCTCGTCGAGCTCGCGAGGGCCGGCTTGCCAATTTACGGACTGAACGTGAGGGACGATCGAGCCGCCGCGATCGAGTGGCTGTCCCGGCTCGGAGATCCGTACGTCACCTCTGGGTTCGATCCCGACGGCATCGCGGCGATCGAGTGGGGCGTGACGGGAGCGCCGGAGACGTTTCTGGTCGGCAGCGACGGCACGATCCTGTACAAGCACATTTCGCCGCTGACGCCGGGCGTGTGGCAGCGCGATTTCCTGCCGCTGCTCAAGGAGCACTGCGGTCCCGCGGATTGCCCGTTCTTGGCGGCGGTCGGCAGCCCGTGAGAACCCTGACATGGCTCTTGTCGTCGTGGCTCGCGCTCGCGGGCTGTGCTTTGGCCGTCGACGCGCAAGAAGGATTCGACGACCCCGTGCTGAACGAGCGCTATCGCGCGCTGACTCGCGAGATTCGCTGCCCGAAGTGCCTCAACGAAAGCATCGCGGAGTCCGATGCGCCCGTGGCCGCGGACCTGCGGCGCGAAGTCCGGCGGCTCATCGCCGAGGGCGCGTCCGACGACGAGGTCAAGACGTTCCTCTCTTCGCGCTACGGTGAGTTCGTGCTGTATAGGCCGCCAATGACGCCGACGGGGCTGGCGATTTGGGGCGCGCCGTTCGTGCTCTTGGGCCTCGGCGGCCTGGTGTTTTGGCGAATCGTTGCCGCCAGGGTCAGTCAGCCGCTCGACGAGGAGCTGCCGCCGTGACCGCCGCCTTCTGGACCGTCGCGGCTCTGTTCTGTGGGGTCGCGATCCTGATCTTGCTCGTGCCGGTGTGGCGCCATCGAAAACGCGGCGGCCGATGGTCGCTACCGGGCGTCGTCGCTTGCGTGTTGATCGCGCCGCTCGCGATCGCGCTGTACTTCTACGTCAGCAACTGGGACGCGGAGCTCGCGACGCGCGTGAGCCAAGAGACCGCGCTGCTCGACCAGCTCGCGCAGCATCTCGAGAGCACCCCGAATGATGTCGAAGGCTGGCGGCTCCTGGCCGCGAGCTACATCCAGCTCGGCCGCTACGATGAGGGGCGCGCTGCTTATCAACGCCTGTGGGCGCTGACGCGTGATCCCGACGACGAGCTGAAGCTCGCGTACGCCGAGTCGCAGATCCTAGCCGAGCGCGCGAGCCTGAGCGGCGAAGCGGGGCGCCTCGTGGAGGAAGTCCTCGCTTCGCGGCCCGACGACTCGAAAGCGCTCTGGTACGGCGGACACGTCGCCCTCGAGCTCGGCCGCGCCGACGACGCCCGCGAACGTTGGACGATCCTGCTGGCCATGAACTTGCCCGAGGACCTCGCAGGAGCCGTGAGAGCACAGCTCGCGGCGCTCGGCGGCGAAGCGCTTGCAGGCGGCGCGCCGGTGACCGGACCCGAGATCAAGCTCAGCGTCACGCTCTCCGCCGAACTTTCTTTGTCGGAGCTTGGACCCACTGCACAGCTCTTCATCATTGCGCGTGAGGCCGAAGGAACGCCGCCGATCGCGGTAATTCGGCGGCCGCCCAGTGCGCTGCCGGGAGAGTTCTCGTTGAGCGACGCGAACAGCATGATTCAAGGTCGCTCGCTCTCCGCGTACGCGGAGATCACGGTCGTTGCGCGGCTCTCGCGGTCCGGCCAACCGACGGCGCAACCCGGCGATTGGTCAGGCCGAGGCGATCGTTCGCCCGGGCGACCCCGGCACAGTGGCGCTCGTCATCGATCAGGTGGTCCAATGAGGGCATGCCCGAGCTGCCCGATATCACGCTCTACATCGAAGCGTTGCGGGCGCGCATTCTCGGCCAGCGCCTAGAGCGAGCTCGCGTCCTTTCACCGTTCCTGCTGCGCAGCGTCGACCCGCCGCTCGACGCCGCGCACGGCGCGACCGTCGCGGCGTTCGAGCGGCTCGGCAAGCGCATCGCGATCGGGTTCGACAACGAGGTCTGGCTCGTGCTGCACCTCATGATCGCGGGGCGGCTGCAGTGGCGCGCGGAGTGGCCAGCCAAGCTCACGAAGGCTGCGGCGCTCGCGCTCGGCTTCGAGAGCGGCACGCTGTTGCTGACGGAGGCCGGCACGAAGAAGCGCGCGTCGCTGCACGTCGTTCGCGGCCGCGCAGGGCTCGGCGCACACGAGCGCGGCGGCATCGAGCTCGACGGCGTCAGCGCCGCCGAATTCGAAGCGGCGCTGCAAGCGCCGCAATCACACGTTGAAGCGCGCGCTGACCGATCCGCGCTTGATCAGCGGCATCGGCAACGCCTACTCGGACGAGATCCTGCACCGCGCGCGCCTGTCGCCGATCACGCTGACGAGCCGTCTGACGTCCGAGGAATCGCGCGCGTCTGCTTGCGGCGACACGCGAGGTGCTCGGCGAATGGCTCACGCGGCTCGCGCGAGAAGGCCGGCGGCGAGTTCCCGAGCAAGGTCACCGCGTTTCACGACGAGATGGCCGTGCACGGCAAGTTCGGGAAGCCGTGTCCCGTGTGCGAGACGCAAGGTGCAGCGCATCCGCTACGCCGACAACGAGACCAACTATTGTCCGCGTTGCCAGACGAACGGCCGCTTGCTCGCCGACCGCTCGTTGTCGCGGCTGCTGAAGAGAGACTGGCCGCGATCGATCGACGAGCTGGAGCAAATGCAGCCGTGAGCACGGAGTGGCCGCGCATCATCGTGCACGCCGACATGGATGCGTTCTACGCTGCGGTCGAGCAGCTCGACGATCCGCGCTTGCGCGGGCGGCCGCTGCTCGTCGGCTCGGACAGCGCGCGCGGCGTCGTGCTCACCGCGAGCTACGAAGCTCGTTCTTCCGGTGCCGGCAGCGCGATGCCGATGCAGCGGGCGCGGCGTTTGTGCCCAGAGGCGCTCGTCGTGCCGCCGCGATTCGAGCGCTACCAGCAGATCTCGGAGCTCGTCATGGACGCGTTCGCGCAGCTTCTCGCCGCTCGTGGAGCCCCTGAGTCTCGACGAAGCGTTCCTCGACATGACGGGCGCCACGCGGCTCTTCGGTGACCCCGCTTCGATCGGTAAGCGCATCAAGTCGGCTGTGCGCGAGTGCACGGGCGGGCTGACGGCATCGGTCGGGATCTCCGCAACGCGCTACGTGGCCAAAGTCGCGAGCGGTTTTCGCAAGCCCGACGGCCTGACGATCGTGCCGCCGCCTACGATGCGCGACTGGCTCGCGCCGCTTCCCGTGTCGAGCCTGTGGGGCGCGGGCCCGAAGACGACCGAACGGCTGCGCGCCTTGGGCTTCGAGACGATCGGGCAGGTCGCAAAGTCCGATCCCGCGGCGCTCGAACGACCGTTGGGCGCGCTTGGGCTGCGCTTCTTCTCGCTCGCCAACGGTGTCGACCCGCGCGAGGTCGTCGGGTCTCGGCGCGCGCACAGCATCGGCTCCGAGCGAACGTTGAACGTCGACGTTACGGCGCGCTCGGATATCGCGGGACACTTGCGTCTCGCCGCCGACACGGTCGCGGAGCGACTGCGTAGATCGAAGCGGCTCGCCCGCGGCGTGCGCATCAAGCTCAAGACGGCGGACTTTCGTTTCCTCACTCGGCAGACCGTGCTCGCCGAGCCCACGGACGTCAGCGCAGTGCTGTTCGGGCAAGCGACGTCGTTGCTCGACGAGATAGGGGAGAGCGGCCCTTTCCGTCTCGTCGGGCTCGCCGCCTACGATCTCGGCGCGGCCTCGACACCGGAGCCGCAGCTCGAGCTTTTACCCGCGGCCGGCAACCGAGAGCGGCGCCTCGAGGCCGCCATCGACGCGCTCGTCGATCGCTTCGGCCGCGGTGTCGTGCAGCGAGCAGGCGATCTCGGTCGCGATCGCGGCGTGGGCGTAGCCGCGAATCTCGACTTTCTCCACGAGCGAGAGCGCGACGATTAGCTCGCGTCGCTGCCGGCCGCCGCCTCAGCCTGCTCCTCGAGCTCCCCCCACCGATCGATGGTGGCTTCGACTTCGCGTTCCGCGGCGTGCAGCTCGTCGAGCGACTGCTGCACCTCGCCGTGCGGCCGCTGATAGAACGCAGGCTCGTTCACCACCGCGCGCAGCTCGGCGACCTTCCGCTCGAGCCGCTGCGATGAGATCGGGTAGGGCGTCGAGCTCGCGTTGCAGCATGTACGACAGCTTGCGCGGTGCCGCTCGTGGGCGCGAGCCTCGATCATCGGTTGCGGCGGGCTCGGCCGGCTCGTCGACCACGGCCAGCGCGCGGTGGCGGGTCAAGCCAATCGCTGTATCCGCCTGCATGACGGCGGACGTTCCCATCATCCTCGAAGACGAGAGTGCTCGTGACGATCGCATCGAGGAAATAGCGATCGTGGCTCACGACGAGCAGCGTCCCGTCGTAGTCGGCCAACCGCTCCTCGAGCGCTTCCAGAGTCTCGACGTCCAGATCGTTCGTCGGCTCGTCGAGCACGAGCAGGTTCGCGGGACGCGTGAACAGCTTCGCGAGAATCACGCGGTTCCGCTCGCCGCCCGATAACGCCGCGATCGGCGTCATGGCGCGCTTGGCGGGAAACAGAAAATCCGTGAGATAGGAGACGACGTGCTTCTTGTGGCCTTGAATCGTCACGTACTCACGGCCTTCGCCGACGATCTCGGCGACGGTCTTGCTCGCCGTCGAGCTCGCGGCGCAGCTGGTCGAAGTACGCGACGTCGAGATTCGTGCCGAGCTTCACCGACCCCGAGTCCGGCGCGAGCTCGCCGAGCAGGAGCTTGCAGCAGCGTGCTCTTGCCGACGCCGTTGTTGCCGATGATTCCGATCCGGTCGCCGCGCATGACGCGCAACGAGAAGTCCGTCAGCAGCGGCCGGCCGTCGTAGCCGTGGGAGACGTTGCGAACTTCGATGACCTTGCGCCCGGAAACTTCGGCCGACTCGTTGAGCTGAACGCGGGCCGAGCGCGGGCGCTTCACGCGCGCTGCGCGAACGTCACGCAGCTCCTCGAGCGCGCGCACGCGTCCCTCGTTGCGCGTCTGGCGGGCTTTGACGCCTTTGCGAACCCAGATCTCTTCCTCGGCGAGCTTCTTGTCGAACAGCGCGTTCTGCCGATCCTCGGCCTCGTCGCTTTGTGCTTTCTTGACGAGGTAGTCGCTGTATCCGCCGGGCCAGCTGCGCAGCTGCCGCGATCGATATCGACGATGCGCGTGGCCACTCGCTCGACGAAGCTGCGGTCATGCGTGACGAACAAGACCGCGCCGGGATGATTTCTGACCGCGTCCTCGAGCCACTCGATCGTGCTGATGTCGAGATGATTGGTCGGCTCGTCGAGCATCAGCAGCTCGGGATTCGAGACGAGCGCACGCGCAAGCGCCGCACGTCGCCGCCAGCCGCCCGACAGGTCGCTCATGCGTTGCTCGGAGGGCAAACCGAGCTCGCTGATCACGGTACCGACACGCACACCGATGTTCCAGCCGCCGCCGGCGTCGATTTCCCGCTGCAACGTCTCGATTTCGTGCAGCGTGGTCCGGTCGTGGGGATTCGCCGCGGTCAGCGCCTCGAACCGTGCGATGCGCGCGAGCTGAGACGCCATGCCGTGGGCGACGTAATCGCGGACGAGCTCGGCCGACTCGTCGGCGAGCTTCTGCTCGAGCAGGCTCGACCGTAGGCGAGCGGACATCTCGACGGTGCCGTCGTCGGGCCCTTGCTCACCGGTGATCAGCCTCAGCGTCGTCGACTTTCCCGCGCCGTTGCGCCCGATCAAGCAGACGCGCTCACCGGGCTCGATGGAGAACCCTGCGTCGACCAGGACGCGCTGCTCGCCGAAGGTCGACGGAGACGGCGTCGAAGCGCACCAAAGGGGCCATGGGAGGACGCGGGGTGGTTTGGGAGGGGGTACTGTAGCGGCGGCCGACAGTTGCGCAAGCGGCGCCCAGTTAGGGGACCGTTCAAGACCCTTGAGTGTAACATAATATACATTATGCGCTCTACGCCCTGGGGCAGCGTCGAAGCTATTTACAGATCGGTCAGGTCTTTCCGGTAACCCTTTGTTTCGATTACCTGGCATGTGTCTTGCTCCTCGGCGTCCATGCAGCACGCGACATGGATTGTCTGCCTCGCCGTATCGCTTACCTCGTTTTCTCCGGCCGCCGACGCGCAATCGGACTGGGACGTCGTGTTGAATGGCCGGGCCGTGCACATGAACGCGGCACACGACTGGAACGAGGATAACTGGGGCCTCGGCCTGGAGCGCGAATTCGCGTCGACGGGCCCTTGGATCAAGGTCGCCTTGGTCAACGCCTTCACGGACAGCATGGACAACCCGTCCTATATGGCGGGCGGCGGTCTCAAGCGTCGCTTCCACATCGGCTCTTCGAATAACTTCTACGTCGACGTCGGCGGCGTTGCGTTTCTGATGACCCGCGAAGACGTCAACCACAACAAGCCATTCCCGGGCGTCCTTCCCGCGGCGACCTTCGGTTTCAAGCGCGTCGCGTTGAACCTCACCTATATGCCGGAAAGCGTCGTCGATCGCGTGACGAACTCGAAGAAATACGACCCCTCGATGGAAGGCGTCTTCTTCTTGCAATTGAAGCTCGATGCCAGCCTGTTCGGCCTCGGGCGCGGCCACCGGCAATGGCTCGCTCAGCGCGGCGCCGACTAGCCCGGCCGAGCACGCCGCCGTTCACGCCGCCCGCCACGCCTCGTATGTTATCGTTGGGCGAACGTTAGAGCCGCTGCCGACTCTAACGGCCTACGATTCATCGCCGAGGGACGATCGATGAAGCGCCTTCAGTGGACAGCGATTGCGACAGTAGCAGCCCTGCTGACCAGCACGGTGGCGCAAGCCGCATTCCTGGCTTCCGAAAAAGAAGTCAAGCGACAGGCTCGAATGGAATGGCTGCAGATGAAGCGCCATTTGCCGATCGAGCCTGATGCGCGCATTACGAGTTACGTTCAGTGCGTGGCCAACCGCGTCATCGCGGAGTTGCCGCCAGAGCAGAGGAACGCGTTCGACTGGGAAGTCATCGTGTTCGACGAAGACACGGTCAACGCCATGGTGGACCCAAACGGCAAGATTACGGTGTTCAACGGCCTTCTGAAGATCGCCGACACGCAGGATGCCTTGGCCGCGGTCATCGGCCACGAGCTCACGCATGCCACGTTGGGCCACACGATGGACAGAATGAGGCGCGCTGCGCGCCAGGATGTTTGGGCCATGATCGGCGCCGCGGCTACCGGCGTCCAGGTCAGAGACTATCTGCACATCGCACTCGCACTGCCGTTCTATCGCGAGCAAGAGATCGAGTCGGACGTCGTCGGGCTCGGGCACATGTCCAGGGCGGGTTTCGACCCGCGGGCCGCCATCTACTTTTGGAAAGGCATGATCGCCTACAACGAGTCGAGCGGCCGAGAGAATCCGCCCGAGTTCTTGTCGACGCACCCGCCGGACCAGATCCGTATCGATGCTCTCATCAAGAATTTGTCGCCGGCGCTCGTCAACTACAACGCGGCTCAGCAAGCAGGCAAAAGTCCGGCCTGCACGATCTCACGCTAGAAGCTCGTCGCTCGCCCGAGGCGCCGAGGCTGCCGGACGCGGCGGCCCCTACTCTTCTTGCTCGTCCTCTTGTTCGCCGACTTCGATTTCCCCGGTTCCCATTGGCGGCAGCGGCGCGATGACGCCGCGCCCAACGAGGATCTCGACGAGCTGATCGTCCGTTATCGAGGTGACGGTCGTCACTTGGCAATCGGCGATTGGATTACCGAAGCGGTCCGTCTGGACGTCCGTCGTGGCCGACTCCGTGAATCGACCGCCGTGCACTTGAACGCTGAGATCGTTCGCGCAGATGCGAAGGCTGCGGCTGCCGCGGTTGGCGGTCTCGAGAGCGCCGAAGGGGTCGGCCGGCCCGCCGAATGTACCGCCTCCGACCGCTACTCCTCGGTCCGAAATCTCGTTGGTTCGGCTGAAGTAGAGCTCGGGCGCGAAGGTAAGGTCGCACAGCGTGCCGCGCAGCTCGATATGAAACGGGCAGCGCTGCGAGCCGGTGTAGACGATCACGTGAGTCGGATCGATGACCTCGAAGTCGCGGACGTCGCGCTCGAAGAAACAATCCTCGACGCCGCAGGCGCGCTTCGTCGCCGCAGCATCGTCCTTGCTGTTTCTCTGCCCGTACGCGGCCACCGCCGCCAGCAGGCTAAAACCCAGGACGCCAAGCCTCATGGGGCATCCTCCATTGCTACGGTTTACTGTAGGCCAGTCTTGCGGCAGCTGTCCACGCGCTGCGCGACGGGATCGATCCCACTCATTGAACCTTGAGCGCCGAATCGCGGACGCGCACGGCGACATCGGGATGGTCACAAAACACACCGTCGACTCTGATCTCGGTCCAAAAGAATTCGAGGAGCTCCTCGAGCGTCCGCGCGTAGGCCGGCAGGGCGTCACGCCTGAACGTGTAAGCGTGTATGGCCAGACCGGCATCGCGGGCACCGAGTGCGAGATCGGCGCGACGCGGACGGCGCGTCCCTTCCTCCTCGACGAGCTGGGAGTAATGCGGCCCGAGACCGCAGGCGTAGGCGGACACGGAACGCAAGCCGGTCGTCGTCAGCAAAGCGCCGTAGTCGGGCTCGGGGCCAACGAGCTGGATGAGGCGCAGCTCACAGCCGAGCTCGTGCTTGAGCCGCGTGAGCTCGGCAGCGTCGAAGCATTGCACGAACACCGGATCCTCGGCGCTCGAATAGCCGAAAGCGCGCAACTCGGCTAGCAAGCGCTGTGCGAGGTCGATGCCGTGTCGGCGATGCCAGTCCGGATCCTTGATCTCCGGGTAGATGCCCGCGATGCGGCCGGTCGAGCGGTTCAGGCCCTGGATCAACCGAAGCTCCTCCTCGAGCGTTGCGATGCCGAATAGCCCCGTGCCGGCGGGAAATCGCGACGGGTATTTGGCGACAGAAGTGCCGGGCGCGTGCCGCTCGAAGACTGTCAGCGTTCGCAGCTCGGCGAGATCGAAGTCGACGACGTAGTGACGGCCGTCATCGCGGTGACGCCCGGGAAAACGCCGAGCCACGTCGCTGACGTCGTCCAGGTGGAGATCGTGCAGAACGACGAGCTGCGAGTCGCGCGTGGCGACCACGTCTTGCTCGATAAAGTCGGCGCCAAGCCCGTGAGCGAGGGCCTTGGCTGCGAGCGTGTGCTCGGGTAGGTAGCCGCTAGCGCCGCGATGGGCAATGACAATCGGCTGCGGCGTCATGAAGCAGCGTGCCGATCAAAGCTTGAATTCGATCGTGTCCCACCGCACCGTATCCTCGTGGCGCGCTTGCCGGCGTACGGCGTCGATGATGAGGCGTTCGTTCCAGCCAACGACCTCCGTGGCCCTTTTTGCGATCTCGGCCGGCACCTTGACGTTGACGCCGAACGGCTCGATCGCGACGAGCGGCAGGTTGGCCGCCTGCGCCACGTCCATCTGGTACGTCGTCCAGAACTCGTTCTCGATGTACAACGAGCACAGCACGATGACGACCTCGGCCGTCTTGAGCTGCGTGCGGTACTCCTCCTTCAAGCTTTCCCTGCCGGGCACGCTCGGAAGGTGATCGGGCACGCTGCAGTTTCGATAGAAGAAATTTGGTAGCGCCTCGAGGTACTCGAACACGCGGTGGTAGTCGGTGTTGCTGGCGAATGCGTGCGTGACGTAGAGCCGAATCGGGTTCTTCGCGGACATCGATCGTGTTCCGAAGGCGATTCTTCGACGCTACTACTGCTGCACAGCGTTTGCAATGAAGCACGCCCCGATCGAGAACGAGACGCGGCTCATTCGGGTGCCCGGCTTTTCTCGACACTTCCCGGATCGCCGCGTCCGGTAGACTACGATTAGGATGCGGCTGCTGCTCTACAACATTCGCTATGGTCTGGGCCTGGGCTCGGCGTTGCATTGGCCGCTGCCCGGTGTGGGGTACCTCATCGGCAATCGGACCAATCTGCAACGGATTACGGACTTCATTAAGTCACAAGATCCCGACGTCGTGGGGCTCATCGAGGTGGACAGCGGCTCGATCAGGGCGCGGAGCGTGAACCAAGCCGATGTCATCGCGCGCGCCCTCGGCCATTACTCCGTCTATCAGTGTAAGTACGGCACGGGCTCACTGAACCAACGGCTCCCGATCCTGCGGAAGCAGGGCAACGCGTTTCTTGCCGCGCCGCGGGTGCACGGCGAACGATTTCACTATTTCGACAAGGGCATCAAGCGCCTCATCATCGAGCTCGAGCTCGAGGAGTGCGCCATCTTCCTCGTGCACCTTTCGCTGAAGTTCCGTCATCGACACACGCAGCTCCAGCACTTGCACGATCTCGTCATGGCAGCGCGCAAGCCGGTTATCGTCGCCGGCGACTTCAACACGTTCTGGGGCGAGCACGAGATCTACCTGTTCATGAAGGCCTGCAGGCTTCAGAGCGCAAACGCGAGCAGCCTGCCGTCGTACCCGAGCCGGTCGCCGCGTAAGGAACTCGATTTCGTGTTGTACGGCGAAGGCGTGCGCGTGACGAGCTTCGCGATTCCGTCCGTGCGGCTGTCGGACCACCTCCCCCTGATCTGCGACTTCGAGATCGACGGAAAACGGCAGGCAGCGGCGTGAGCGCTCCGGCTTCGGCCTCGAAGCACTGGCGCAAGACCGTCGATGACGATGGGGTGTGCTGGCTGACGCTCGACAAGGCCGGCACGACGGCTAACACGCTGTCTTCGGACGTGCTCGAAGAGCTTGCGCGCGAGCTCGAGTCCATTCGAGCGGCGACACTACGCGGCCTCGTCTTCGATTCCGGAAAACGCAGCGGCTTCATCCTCGGGGCCGACGTCAACGAGTTTTCGCATCTGCAGGATGCGACGCAGGCCGCCGAGATGGCCGCTCGCGGTCAATCGCTGCTCGGGCGCATCGCGGCGCTCGGAGTACCGACGGTTGCCGCCATCGACGGCTTTGCGCTCGGCGGCGGCCTCGAGCTCGCGCTTGCATGCGACTATCGCATCGCGGTCGACTCCTACGAGAGGACGCTCGGGCTACCGGAGGTGCAGCTCGGCATTCACCCCGGCTTCGGCGGGTCCGTGCGCGCTGTCGAGCTGCTCGGTCCGCCGCTCGCGCTCGATCTCATGCTGACGGGGCGGTCGTTGTCGCCGCACGAGGCGTTGAAGGCCGGCCTCGTCGATCGAGTCGTCGCCCGCGAGGCGCTGCGTTCGACGGCGAAGGAGCTGATTGCACGCCGCCCTCCTCGACGCCGCGCGCCCTGGTACCTGGCAGCACTGAATCGCATGCCGTTGCGCCGATTGCTGGCCGCGCGAGCACGTGCCGGCATCCGCAAGCGCGCGCGGCGCGAGCACTATCCCGCGCCCTACGCCATCGTCGACCTTTGGGAGCGTTACGGCGCCCGCGGCGACGCCGCGCTGCGCGCGGAAGCGGCGTCGATCGGCAAGCTGCTCGTCACCCAGACATGCCGGAATCTGGTGCACGTGTTCGGCCTGCGCGAGCGGCTGCGCAACTTGGCGCCGAAAGACGGCAGCGTTAGGCGCGTCCATGTCGTCGGCGCTGGCACGATGGGCGGCGACATCGCGGCTTGGTGTGCCCTCAAGGGGCTCGACGTGACGCTACAGGATCGCGCCCAGCAGTACGTCGAGCCGGCGCTGGCGCGCGCGCGCGAGCTGTTTCGAAAACGCTTGCGCGCGCCCGGCGAGGCCGAAGCCGCGACGCAACGCCTGCGCGTCGACCTCGCGGCGGCCGAAGCCGGCTCCGCGGATCTCGTCATCGAAGCGATCATCGAGAAGGCCGAGGCGAAACGGGCGCTGTTCTCGGACCTGGAACCGCGTCTGCCGTCCGCCGCCCTGATCGCGACGAACACCTCGAGCATTCGGCTCGAAACTCTCGCCGATGCATTGCAGCAGCCCGGCAGGTTCGTCGGGCTGCATTTCTTCAATCCTGTCGCGAGCCTGCCGCTCGTCGAGGTCATCCGCGGGGAGCAGACGTCCGAGCAGACGATGCTGGCCGCGATGTCGTTCGTGACGCGCATCGGCAAGCTGCCGCTGCCGTGCCGAAGCTCTCCTGGCTTCGTCGTCAACCGACTGTTGACGCCTTACATGCTGGAGGCCTTGCACGCGCACGCGGACGGGCACAGCCTCGAGAGCATCGATGCCGCGGCGAAAGCGTTCGGCATGCCGATGGGTCCTGTCGAGCTCGCCGACCGCGTCGGGCTCGACGTCGCTTTGCACGTTGCCGAGATTCTGAGCGGTGTGCTCAAGTCCCCTCCGCCGGAGCTGCTGCGAGCCAAGGTCGCGAAAGGCGAGCTCGGCGTGAAAACCACGCGCGGCTTTTATGCGTACGACGCACGCGGCAAGCCGATCAAGGATCGCACGCGCGCCGCCTTCGATGACGACCTCGCCGATCGCCTCCTGCTGCCCCTCATCAACGAGGCGGTCGCCTGCTTGCACGAGGGCGTCGTCGCCGATGCCGACCTGCTGGACGCCGGGGTCATTTTCGGCGCCGGGTTCGCTCCGTTCACGGGCGGCCCGATACGCTATGCCCGAGCGCGTGGTGTCGAGAACGTCGTCGAGAGACTCGTGCAGCTCGCGCGGCGTTTTGGGACGCGCTTCACACCTCACGAAGGCTGGCAGAACCTGCGCTGACGCAGCGTGAAACCGTCGGCACTGGGCGCCGCGGACGCTGTGCTAGACTTTCGGCCGCTATTCGCCTTTGTGCAAATAATTAGCCCGCGCAACTAAGCCCCTGATGACGAAGCAAGTCGACAGTTCCCGGCTCAAGGCGTTCTCGCCGATCGACAGTCTTAAGAAGGACAATCTCGCGGCGCTGGTCAAGAAGACCAAGGTGCGCGACGCGCAAGCCGGTGAAACGCTGTTCCGTGAAGGCGATGCCGAGAAGCGAACGTATTACGTTCTCTCGGGCACGGTGGAAATGCGCGAAGGCACTCAGGGCGCCGGCAAGATCACGGGCGGGACCGAGGACGCGCGCAATCCGTTGTCGCCGAAACTGCCGCGCCGCCACACGGCCATCGCGATTACGCCCGTCGAGTACATCACGATCGACAGCGACCTGCTCGACGTCATGCTGACATGGGACCAGACGGGTTCCTACGAGGTCTCGGAGCTGCGCGGCGAGGCCGGCGGCAGCGACGACTGGATGACGACGCTGCTGCAAACGAAAGCGTTTCACAAGATTCCGCCGGCCAACATCCAGGCGATCTTCATGCGCCTGCAGCAGGTCAACTACAAGGCCGGCGATGTCGTGATCAAGCAGGGCGACGAAGGCGACTACTTCTACGTCATCACACGCGGCAAGTGCGTCGTCACGCGCGAGACGCCGCTAAACAAGGAAGGAATTCGTCTGGCGGAGCTGCAAGTCGGCGACACGTTCGGCGAAGAAGCGCTGATCTCGGAAGCCAAGCGCAACGCGACCGTCGCGATGGAAACCGACGGCTCGTTGATGCGGTTGGGAAAGGACGACTTCCGTAAGCTCCTCAACGAGCCGATGCTCGACTGGGTCGATGCCGCCGGTGCCGAGAAGGTCATCCAGGAAGGCGGCCAGTGGCTCGACGTTCGCCTGCCGTCCGAGTTCGAGGCCTATCACAACGAGGGAGCGATCAACGTTCCGCTCTACTTCATCCGCTTGAAGCTGAAAACGCTGGACTCGGCAATCAAGTATGTCGTCTGCTGCGACACGGGGCGGCGTAGCTCCGCGGGCGCGTTCATACTCAACGAGCGCGGATTCCAAACGTACGTTTTGAAGGGCGGGCTCAACCGGACCAACCTGCCCGGCTAGCCGCTACAGCGTGTGCGTGGGCTTGTCCCCGCCGAGCGCGCCGGCGAGATAGTTCTCGATGCGTTTCTGCGTGTTGCCCTGGTCTTGCTCGCTGAATTGCACGCCGATTCCGGCCGTGCGTTTCCCCTGCGCGCCTTTCGGCGTGAGCCAGATGACGCGCCCGGCGACCGGTATCTTCTCCTCTTCGCCCATGACGTTGAGGAGCATGAAGACTTCGTCGCCGAGCTTGTAGCTCGAGTTGGTCGGAATGAACAGGCCGCCGTTCTTGATGAACGGCATGTACGCCAGATACAAGGCGCTCTTGTCCTTGATCGTCAGGGTCAGCAGTCCGGGCTTGCTCACGATCGGCCTCTATTCACGGCTAAGGCGGTCAACATTGCCACGAGCGCGAGCTCGATATTCAAGCCCGATCCGAGCTGTAGTAGCAGTTTCTCGGCTCGGTCGTGCGCGTCGAACAGCGTGCGCGTAGGCAATGCCTGCCACGCATTATGCAACGTCGTGGCACCCGGTACTGTGACCTCGGTCGAGCCCTCGGGTGTAGCGAGCCGCAGCCGTAGCTCTTCGTGAATTCGGCGCCGCAGCCAGCCCAATACGAGCTCCGTATCACCCTTTGCCCAGGACTGGGCCACGGTTTGCGGGTCGATTTTATCTTGAGATAGATCGCTAAGTTCTGATTCTAACCTTCTGAATATACTTATATTATCAGCCTGAATCGCGCTGGCCACGCGCAGCGGTGCAGCGCCGATGGTGCGCTGCGCCTCGAGCACGATCGCCGGCGCCGCGCCGAGCCACTGCGCCACCGCCGCGGCGTCGGGAACCCGCAATGCGATGTGCTGGCAGCGGCTGCGGACCGTCGCCGGCAACCGGCCGGGCTGATGACTCAGGAGGAACAGATAGCCGCGCGGTCTCGGCTCTTCGAGCGTCTTCAAGAGCGCATTCGCCGCGGCGGTGGTCATCGCTTCCGCAGGCTCGACGATGGCGACTTTGGCTCCGCCGCGATGCGCCGTCAGGGTAAACGTCTCGACGACGGCGCGAACTTGATCGATTGAAATCGTCGCTTTGTCCTCTTCCGGAAATAGCCAGTGCAAGTCGGGGTGCCGGTCCACGGGCTCGTGGCGAGCCGCCATCGCGGTGAGGGCCGCGCCGGCGTCGAGCGCCGCCTCATCGGCCTCACCTCTGAGAAGTCGCTGCGCCAGCACGAGCGCGAAATTGACTTTGCCGACGCCTGCCGGGCCGGAGATCAACCAAGCATGGCCGAGGCTGCCGGCCCGGCGCGCGGCGTCGAGCTGCGCGAGCGGGGGCTCGAGCCACGGCAGCAGACGTCGACTCAGTGTGTCGAGCGCCGACGTCATCGCTCTGCAGATCCCAATCGGCTCACGAGCGCTCGCACCTCGATTCCGACCTGCCGCTGAACCTCCGGAAGCGGCTGCGCCGCGTCGACGATCTTGATGCGCTCGGGATGCTGCGCCGCCAGCGACAGATACGTTGCTCTGACCCGCTCGAAGAACGGGCGCTGCTCGCGCTCGAAGTGATCCGGCGTTCGCGCGCCTATTCGGTTGATCGCGATGTCGAGCGGCGCGTCGAGCAGCAGCGTCAGGTCGGGCTCGAGCCCCTTCTGTATTTCCGTCTGGAGCCCCTCGAGCAATGCGCGGCTGGCTCCTCGGCCGCCGCCTTGATAGGCGAACGTGGCGTCGGTGAAACGGTCGCAGACGACCCAGCGCCCCGCGGCCAACGCGGGCCGGATGACCTCGTCGAGGTGGCGCGCACGCGCGGCGAACATCAGCAGTGCTTCGATCTCGGGCGACAGGCCGCCGTGATCTCCGTGGAGAATCCACTCGCGCACGCGCTCGCCGAGCTGCGTGCCGCCCGGCTCGCGCGTCGTGACGACGTCGTAACCCGCCTGCCGCACGATGTCGGCCGTGAAAGCGACGTTCGTCGACTTGCCGACGCCTTCGACCCCTTCGAGCGAGATGAAGCCGCCGCGCATCACTGCTGTTGCGAGCGAAGCTGGCGCAGATAGTCGCGCACGGCCCCCTCGTGCTCCTCGAGGGTCGCGGAGAAGTAGTGACTGCCGTCGCCGCGTCCCGTCGCAACGAAGTAGATCGCGCCGCTGATCTCCGGCGCTACGGCCGCTTCGATCGACGCGGCTCCGGGAAGCGCGATCGGCGTCGGCGGGAGGCCTCTGCGCGTGTAGGTGTTGTACGGCGTGTCGCGATCGAGATCCACGCGGCGCAGGTTGCCGTCGTAGGAATCGCCCAGGCCATAGATGACGGTCGGGTCGGTCTGCAAGCGCATGTTCCGCCGCAGCCGCTCGTGGAACACGCCGGCTATGAGCTTGCGCTCCGGCGCGAGGCTCGTCTCCTTCTCGATGATCGACGCGAGGATCAGCGCTTCGTAGTCTGTCTTCAGCAGCAGGTCGGGGCTGCGGTTGCGCCACGCCTCCGCGAGGACCGCAACGAGCCCTTCGTGCGCGAGCTTGAGGACTTCGACGTCGGAGGTACCGTACGGAAACCGGTAGGTATCCGGAAAGAACTGCCCCTCGGGGTGGACACCGGGCGCACCGAGCGCGCTCATGATCGCGGCAGCGTCGAGCTCGGTCGCTGCGATCGCGGGGTGCGAGCGCAGCGCCGCGAGCACCTCGGTGAAGCGCGAACCTTCGACGATCGTGATCTGATGCAGATAAACGTCGCCGCTCACCAGCTTCACGAGCAACGTCAGCGACGTCGTTCCCGGCGACAGCTGGTACTCGCCGGCGCGAACGCGCTTCGCTTCGCCCGTCGCGCCCGCGTACCACCGCAACAGCCACGGCTTGTCGAACAGGCCGCGTTCCGCGAGCTCGGCCGCGACGCGATGAAACGGCGTCCCGCTCGGCACGCGAAGCCACTCCCCTTCCGCTGCAATGGTCAGCGGCGCATTGAGCTCGCGCCACGCGAGAGCGCCAAGGCCGGCGGCCGATGCTGCAAAGATCAGCAACGCGCCGAGCGCGATCAAGACTCGCCTACGCATGGTCGTGGTTCAACTGCGCCATCAGGTGTTCGGTCGTCGGGCCGACGGCGAAGCGCCGGCCGTCGAGCTCGGTCACGGGCCAGATCCCGAACAACGCGCTCGTGACGAACACCTCGTCCGCGCCGAGAAGCTCGGCCGGCAGGACGTCGCGTTCTTCGGCACGAATCTCGAGTGTTCGTGCGGCTTCGAGAACGGCGCGCCGCATGACCCCTTTGATGCCGCAGCGCGTGAGGCTCGGTGTGCTGACGCCGCCTCCGCCGACGACGAAGACGTTGCTGCTCGTGCCGCCGACGACGTACCCGCTCGCGTCGAGCATGAGGCCTTGCTGCACGGCGTGTCCGCGAAGCTCGAGCTGCGCGAGCACCTGCTCGAGGCGGTTGAGGTGCTTGATGCCGGCGAGCGCCGGGTTCTCGGCGAGCCGCAGCCGGCACGTCCTCATGCTGATCCCATGCCGACGGTACGACTCGGGATACGCCGGCCACTGCGAGATCGCGAGCACGCGGGTCGGCACGGTCGTCTCCGGCGGCAAGTAGCCGCGGGCACCGGGGCCGCGAGTGATGATGAGCTTGACGACCGCGCGGCCCATGCGCGGGCAGTGCGCGTCGATCTCATGCGCGATCGAGCTACGAGACGGCGCCGGTATTTCCAGCCGCCGGCAGCCCTCTTCGAGCCGATCGAGATGCAGGTCGAGCCAGCGGATGCGCCCGTCGCTCGCGGCCATCGTCTCGAACAGACCGTCGCCGTACGCGAGCCCGCGATCCGCGGGATCGACGCCGGTCGACTGTCCGTTCACGAGCCAGAGCGTGTTCACGATGCCACGCGTGCGCGACTGATCAGCGCGTCTTGTAGCAGAAGGAGCTGCGGCCGTCATGTCGACAGCACGCAAAGGCTTCAGCGCAAACGCTTGAAGGCGACCGAGCCGTTGGTGCCGCCGAAGCCGAACGAGTTGGACAACCCGACCTCGTGCTTCGTCGCACGCGCCGTGTTGGGCGTGTAGTTCAGATCGCAGGCCGGATCCTGATTATCGAGATTGATCGTCGGCGGGATGACCTGATCCTGCAGCGCGAGAATCGTGAACACGGCCTCCGCGGCGCCGGCCGCCCCGATCATGTGCCCCGTCGTCGATTTCGTCGAGCTTACGGCAAGCTTCTTCGCGTGGTCGCCGAACGCGCGCTTGATGGCTACGGTCTCGGCGACGTCGCCGAGAGGCGTCGAGGTCCCATGCGCGTTGACGTAGCCGATGTCGCCCGGGTTCATCCCGGCGTCGCGCAGCGCGTTGAGCATGCATTGGTAGGCGCCCTGCCCGCTCTCGGACGGGGCCGTGATGTGGTAGGCGTCCGCGCTCATGCCGAATCCCGCGAACTCGGCGTAGATTCGCGCTCCGCGCGCCTTCGCGTGCTCGTAGTCCTCGAGCGCGATGCAGCCTGCGCCGTCGCTGAGCACGAAGCCGTCGCGATCGCGGTCCCACGGCCGGCTCGCGCGTTTGGGGTCGTCATTGCGCTGCGACAGCGCCCGTGCAGCACAGAAACCGCCGAGCCCGAGCGGCGTAGTGGAAAACTCTGCGCCCCCAGCCAGCATGAAGTCCGCGTCGCCGGACTGAATCAGCCGCGCCGCAAGCCCGATGCAGTGCGTGCTCGTCGTGCACGCCGTGACGATCGCGAGATTCGGCCCCGTCAAGCCGTACTTGATCGACACGTGACCGGAGATCATGTTGATGATGGTGCCCGGCACGAAGAACGGCGAGATCTTGCGCGGGCCGCCCTCGAGCCACTTCGAGTGGTTCGCTTCGATCGTGCTGACGCCGCCGATACCCGAGCCCATCGCGACACCGTAGCGGTGCGCGTTCGCGTCGGTGACGGTGAGCCCCGAGTCTTGCATCGCCTGCATCGAAGCGGCAATGCCGTAGTGCATGAACGTGTCGGACTTCCGCGCTTCCTTCGGCTCGAGGTACTTGCCGATCTCGAAGTTGCGGATCGTGCCGGCGAAACGAGTCGAGAATGCGCTGGCGTCGAATTGGTCGATGGGGCTGATGCCGCTGACGCCGTTGCGAACGTTGTTCCAGCCCTCGGTAACCGTGTTACCGACGGGGGAAATCAGCCCCAAGCCCGTGACGACGACGCGCCGCCTAGTCACGGCACTTCCCCGAGCGCGATGGTTCGAATGAGATGCTGTTCCAAACTAAAGAGGGCTAGGCCGGTTGCTAGGCCTCGTTTTGGCGGGCGCGGATATAGTCGATGGCGTGTTGCACCGTGGTGATTTTCTCGGCTTCCTCGTCGGGGATTTCCGTCTCGAATTCCTCCTCCAACGCCATCACGAGCTCCACGGTGTCCAAAGAGTCGGCGCCAAGATCGTCGACGAATGAGGCGTCGTTCTTGATTTCCTCGGCTTTGAGGCCGAGCTGTTCGGCAATGATCCCTCTGACCTGATCTTCGACGCTACTCATGTTCGTACCCCTTATTAAGTGACCGGCCGGACCAAGGGCCCGGCCGACGTGGCGCGTATTGTATTGGAATCGATGGGGCCATTCTACCGAGCTTTTCCAGGCCGCGGGCAAGCCGGAAATCCACGAGAACCACGGGATTCGCGTAACGGAGCCTTAGGCTCTTGCGGCCCGATCAATGCATCGAAAGGCCGCCATTCACGTTCAACGTTTCGCCCGTGATATAGCCGCCGAGATCGGACGCCAGAAACGCAACGGCGGCTGCTATGTCCTCGCTCGTGCCGAGCCGTGCGAGCGGGATTTGGTCGCGCAGCGCTTGCACCTGCTTCTCGTCGAGCGCGCGCGTCATGTCGGTATCGATGAATCCCGGCGCGACGGCGTTGACGGTGATATTGCGCGACGCGATCTCGCGCGCAAGCGATTTCGTGAAGCCGATCATGCCGGCTTTCGCGGCGGCGTAGTTCGTTTGCCCAGCGTTTCCCATCAACCCGACGACGGAGCTGATGTTGACGATGCGGCCGTAGCGCGCTTTCATCATCCCGCGCAAGCTTGCCTTGCAGACGCGATAGAGCGACGACAAGTTCGTCGACACGACGTCGTTCCATTCGTCGGGCTTCATGCGCATCAGCAAATTGTCGCGCGTGATCCCGGCATTGTTGACGACGATCTCGGGAGCGGCGCCCAAGCCCGCAAACAGCGACTCGACCGAGGCATCGCTGCCGACGTCGACAACGGCGCCGCGGCTACCCGGCGACAGAGCGGCGAGCCAACCGGATATTGCGCCGGCGCCCTGCTCGCTCGTGGCTGTACCCACGACGACGGCGCCTTGGCGCGCCAAGCCCTCGGCGATCGCTCGGCCGATCCCGCGCGACGCGCCGGTCACGAGCGCCGTGCGGCCGGCGATGCCGGGCAACTTCGGTAATGACGACGAATCCATAGAACCTCGCCGGAGTCGACAAGGCGCGGGATTATACGCGCGAACGACGACGCGCGAGCTGTACCGCTATTTCGGCGAGCAATGCGCCGATAGCCCCGTACAAATGAGCCGCCACAACGACCGGGCCGCCGACGGACGCCGCAGTGAACGGCACCGGGCCGACGAGCTGCTCGAAAATCAGCTTCCCCGCCAAGCCTACGCCCAAGACGGCTCCGAGCGTTTCTCGACGCACCAGCAGCGCCAGTGCGCCGGCCGCGACGAAACCGTGCAGCACGCCGGACAGCCCGACGTACCAGAGAACCGTCGGCTCGAGCGTGTACAGGCCGAGGTCGATCGCGGCCGCGGAAGCGACGCCGACGCGTAACCAGTCGGCGTTGCGGAACACGCCTTCGAAGAGCAGCCCGATGACCGCGAGCGCCACGAGGTTCGGCCACAAATGCCCGAACCCCAAATGCACGAGATGCCCGGACACGAGCCGCCAATACTCGCCGCTGTGGATTGCGTCACGCTCGTAACGCAGAAGCTCACGCAGCTCGTCGCCGCCCACGCCCAAGAGGAGGCACACCCCCAGCAGGGCGGCGATGACCCACGATTCTCGGAGTCGCCGGATGGAGACCCCAAAAAGAGGCTCGAAGCTGCGGTCTGGCGTCACAATCGCGGTGAACCTCTTGTGCTATCGTCGGTCGGAGTCTTCGGCAGCTCAGCCGGCTCGAGCCGAGGTTGACGTAATGCGCATGATCAGACCACCTCTTCGCGTTTCCGAGCAAGGCTTCACGTTGCTCGAGATCATGGTCGTCGTCGTCATCATCGGGTTGCTCGTGGCCGCCGTCGCGCCGAACTTCATCGGTCAGATCGGCACGGCCGAGATCGGTCGCGCCAGGACGGACATCCGCTCCATCGAGACGGCCTTGAATCTGTACCGGCTCGACAACTTCCGTTACCCGAGCACGGCCGAGGGTCTGGAAGCGCTCGTGACGAACCCCGGCGAAGCCAGCGCGCCGAACTGGAAGCAGCAGCTGTCGAAAATCCCTGTCGACCCGTGGAAGCAGCCTTATCTGTACGCGTCGCCGGGCCAGCACGGCGATTTCGACGTGTTCACCTACGGCGCGGATCGCCAGGAAGGCGGCGAAGGTACCAATGCCGACATCGGGAACTGGGAGCTATAGGAGACGCGCGGCTCGAGTCGCGAGCGCCGGCTTTTCTCTTCTCGAGCTCCTCATCGTCGTCGCGATCATCGGATTGCTGGCACAGGCCGTCGCGTTGTCGTGGCGCGCCCTCGGCAACGACCGGGAGGTCGAGCAGGAAACGGGCCGCCTGAGCAGCATGCTCAATCTCCTGCGCGAGGAAGCGCTCATGCAAACCCGCGACTACGGAATCATGTTCACGGAGACGGGCTATCGTTTCTACGTCTTCGATTACCAGCAGCTCGAATGGGCGTTGCCGCAAGGCGATCGGTTGCTCGAGGCGCACGCGTTGCCGCGGCTGTTGTCGATGACGCTCATGCTCGACGGCCGCGAGGTGCCGCTTTACCCCGATTTCGAATCGCAAGACATCGAGAACGCGGAGCCGCAGGTCATGCTGCTGTCGAGCGGCGAGGTCACGCCGTTCACGATCGAGATGACCCGAGCCGGAATCGCCGGCCGTTTCGAGCTGACGGTAGAGCTCGACGGCGAGGCCACCGTGCTTCAGAAAGACTACGACTGAACGTCATGCGGCGGCGCGCGCACACGACAGGTTTCACGTTGATCGAGGTGATGGTCGCGCTCGTGATCGTCGCGTTCGGCATGATGGCCGTGCACACGATGCTGAACACCTATGTGGCCGCATCCGCGTATGTCGAGCAGAAGACCCTCGCGAGCTGGATCGCGACGAACAAGCTCACCGAGCTCAGCATCGGCCCGACGTGGCCTTCGCTTGGCGACTCCACGGAAGATATCGAGTTCGCGAGCCGGCAGTGGCGCTACGAGATCGAAGTGTCGGAGACGCCGGTGCCGAACCTTCGGCGCGTCGACGTGTCGGTTTCGCTCGTGGACGACCCCGAGCGCGTCGTGCA
The DNA here is from genome assembly GCA_963714705.1 of uncultured Gammaproteobacteria bacterium. Classification (GTDB taxonomy): domain Bacteria; phylum Pseudomonadota; class Gammaproteobacteria; order Steroidobacterales; family Rariloculaceae; genus FEN-1219. The sequence continues at coordinate 309,612 of CAVQPJ010000004.1, read as the reverse complement.
CAAGGTCTCGGCGCTCATCGAGCCCCCTGCCCCGGCCGGTTTCTTGCCGCCGCAATGGTCGGCGCCGCCCGGCGGCGACGGCGGCGGCCGTGGCGGTCGAGGTAGTGGTGACGGCGGTGGCGGCGGTGACGGCGGTAGCGGCGGTAGCGGCGGTAGCGGAGAACGCGGATGACGCGCGCGAGCCGCGGTTTCACGCTGATCGAGCTGCTGGTCGCGATCGCGATCGTCGCGATCATCGGCGTCATCGCTTTCGTCGGGCTCAATCGAGTCATCGAGCAACAGGCGCTCGCGCGCGCACACACCGAGCGTTGGCAGGAAATCCAGCTTGCGATGCGACTCGTCGTGCAGGACCTCGCCCAGTTACACCCGCGCGCGACGCGCGAAGAGCTCGGCGAGAGCTACCAGCCGAGCCTGCTCGCGGACCCGAGCGCGCAGTTCGCGCTCGAATTCAGCCGCGGCGGCTGGGCCAACCCGGCGGGGCTCCCACGCGGCACCGTGTTGCGCGTGGCATACGATTGGGAAGACGACAAGCTCGTGCGTTGGCATTGGGCCGTCATGGACCGGACGCTATCCACGCCGCCCGTGCGCACCGAGCTCCTGGACGGCGTCACCAATATCGAAGTCAGGTTTCTCGATCGCGCCGGCGAGTGGCATCTCGACTGGCCGCCGCTCGACCGGCGTGGGCCGCAGGGCCTCATTTTGCAGCCGCGTGCGGTCGAGTTCGCGATCGAGCTCGAGGACTTCGGGCGCGTGTTTCGTCTCGTGGAGACGAGCGGATGAGCTGCGCAGCTTCGCAACGCGGCGTCGCGCTCGTCATGGCACTGCTCGTCGTCGCGATCGGCACGATGGTCGCCGTCAACCTCATGTGGCGAGGCACGCTCGACTTGCGGCGCACGGATGCCGCGTTGGCGGCGGATCAAGGATTGATGTACGTGCAAGGCGCCGAGGCGTGGGCGGCGGACATCCTGCGGCAGGACCTCGTCGACTCGCCGGACACCGATAATCTCGGCGAGCAATGGGCCATCGAGCTGCCGCCGCTGCCCGTCGACGGCGGCGCGATCGTCGGAAAGCTCGAGGATCTCCAGGGGCGTTTCAATCTGAACAACCTCATTGGCGCCGACGGCATGGAGAACGAGCGAGCGCGCCGCCAGTTCGAGCGGTTGCTGCTCAGCGTCGACGTCGACCCCGCGCTCGCCGGCGCGGTCGTCGATTGGCTCGACCCGGACACCGATCTGCGTTTCCCGACCGGCGGCGAGGACGTCGTCTACAGCGACTCCGACCCGCCGTACCGAACGGCGAACTCGATGATCACGTCCGCGTCCGAGCTCATGGCCGTCGCCGGCTTCGATCGGGACATTTACCGAGCCGTTGCGCCCTATATCACGGTGCTGCCGTCGGGAACGAAGCTCAACGTCAACACGGCGTCCGACGTGGTGCTGGCATCGCTGTCGGACGACATCGACATCGGGACGGCGGAAGGCCTCGTCGAGCAGCGAGGCGACGCCGAGTTCCCCGACATCGACGAAGTGTTCTCGGGGCTCGTCGAGCCCGAGGTGCTCGAGGACATCGACGGCGTCAGCGAGCACTTCTTGTTGACCGCGACGGTCACGCTCGGGTCAAATCAGCTCACGATGCGCTCGGTGCTGCAGCGCGATCGGAGCGGAATCACGCGGGCGGTGTTCCGCAGCCTCGGAGTCGAGTAGCTTGTCTGAAACGTTGTTCGTTCGTCTGTCCGACGCCGGGACCGCAACCTGGGGCGCATTCGACGCGACGGGCCGTCTCGCGGGCGTGCTCGGCCGCGGCAGTCTACAGGCCGCCCACGCGGCGCTCGCCGGCCGGCGCTGCACGGCGCTCGTGAACGCCGTCGACGTGCTCGCCGCGGAGGCCGCGCTGCCCGCCGCGAGCCAAGCACGCTTGAGACAAATCGCGCCGTTCTCGCTCGAGGAGTCGTTAGCGAACGACGTCGACGAGATGGCGTTCGCGATCGGCTCGAGGCTCCCGTCCGGAGCGACGCAGGTCGTCGCCGTAGCGAAAGAGCGCATGGACGCGTGGCTCGGAGAGTTGCGCGCCGCAGGCATCGCGCCGCACGCGTTGTGCTCCGAAGCCGATGGAATTCCCGACATTCCTGCGACGCTCGTGGTCCTCATCGAAGGCGAACGGATCGCCGGGCGCAAACCCGGCCGCGCGCCGTTCGTGTTCGAGGGCTTGCCGTTCGCGCAAGTGTTGTCCCTCGCTCTCGCCCACAAGGCGGACGAGCCCGAGCTGCGGCACATCCGGGTCTTCACGGACGCGGCCGGCCACGCGCGTTTCGCCGAGGAGCTCGGCGAGCTCGGTGGTCAATTCGCGAGCGCCGACGTCAAGCTTCTGAACGAAGGCGTCTTCCCGCATCTCGCGGCCACGCTCGCGCAGCGCCCCGGGACGAACTTGCTGCAAGGCCCCTACGCGCCGAGGTCAAACTGGATCGCGCTGACGAGGCCCTGGCGTCTCGCCGCCTCGCTCGCGGCTGCCGCCATCGCGCTCGGCCTGCTGCTGCAAGGCGCCGAATACTGGCAGTTACGCCGCGCGGACGCCGCGCTTGACGAGGTCGTCGGGCCGGCGTGCCAGCGCGTCGTCGGCGACTCGAGCACGTCGGGTTGTCAGCGTGAGGTTCGCCAGCGGCTCGGTGACAACACCGGACCGGCAACGGAGGATTTCTTGAGCACACTCGCTGCGATCGCCGCCGCGCGCGATGCGGCGATGCGCATCGATGCGCTGAGCTATCGCAATCGCGCCATGAATCTGCAGCTCGTCGCTCCGGACCTGACCACCATCGACGCCTTCTCGCGCGAGCTCGAAGAGACGCGCCGCTTCGAAGTCATACTCGAAGCCAACAATCCCGTCGATGGGGGAACCGAGGGGCGCCTGCGTATCGCCGGAGCGAATCCATGAAGGGGTGGATCAAGGCGTGGTTCTTCGGCTTGCAGCCGCGCGAACGGTGGATTCTTGCCGGCGGCGCATTGGCTTTTGTGGTGATCGTTCTCTGGGGCTTCATCTTGAGGCCGCTGAACGCCGAGATGGCGAGACTAGAGACCGCCGTGGATGCGAAGCAGCGGCTGCTCATCGATGTCGCGCGCATCGAAGGTGAACAGCCTTCCTCTGTTACGAGCAATCGGCAAGGAAACCAGCAAACGCTCGCGCTTCTCGTCGAAAACACGGCTCTCAGCCATGGGCTCAATCCGCCGCGGACGCGTGCCAATGGCCCGAGCGGCGTCGATGTGACCATTCAGAGCGCGTCTTTCGACGCGCTCATGGCGTGGCTCGCCGTTCTGCACGGCACCTATGGCGTCGACGTCGAGACGGCGTCGTTCACCACCGCGAGGGAGCCGGGCCTCGTGAACGGTCAGCTGTTGCTGCGAAGGCTTTGAAGCCGTGAGTCGCTGGTCGTGGTGGGCCTTGGGGTTAGGCGCGTACATCGCGTTCACGCTGGCGACCTTCCCGGCCGGCACGGCCCTGCGTTGGTTCGCCCCGCCCGAAGTCACGTTCGCGGGCGTCGCGGGCACGTTGTGGTCGGGCAGCGCGGCCAGCTGCGCTGCCGGCGCCTTCAGGGCCGAGGCTATGCGCTGGCGCGTCCGGCCCGCTTCGCTATTGCTCGGCCGAATCTCGGCGCACGTCGAAGCTCGCATACCGGACGGCTTCGTGGCCGGCGACGTCACTGCGTCGCCGAGCAGCGTGCGTTTCGCGGGCCTGCGCGGAGCGACGTCGCTCCCGGCCCTGGCTACCGTACTGCCCATTCGCGGCATCCGCGGCCAAGCGAGCGTTGCGCTGGAGTCGCTCGTTCTCGAGAACGGCTGGCCCGCCTCGATCACGGGCGAGCTGAAGCTCGCGGGACTCGAGGCACCGCCGCTGATCTCCGACGGTAGCGCTTCGCTGGTGCCGCTCGGCGATTACACCGTGACTTTCGTGCCGGCACCGGCGGGCGAGATCGCGGCGAAGGTCGTCGACAACGGCGGGCCGCTCGAGGTTACCGGGACGGTGAGTCTCGATGCGGAGCGCAATTACACGATCGACGTGCTCGTCGAGCCGCGCGCCGGAGCGCCCGAGATGCTCGTCGAAGGCCTGAGCTACACGACGTCCGACCCCGACGCCGAGGGGCGACGGCGTCTCAGCTTGAACGGCTCTTTGTAACCGCCGCGGGCCACGCGCGAAGCTCCCCGAGCAACGGGAAATACAAGCCGAGCTGCACGGGGCGCGAGTCCGTCGCGGCGACGGCGAGCGCATACCGCTCGAGCTGCGGCGCATAGCGCTCCACCTCGGAGTCGAGAAACGCGCTCAAGCTTCCGCCCTCGTGCTCGCTGGTCTTGAAGTCGACGATCCAGCGCGTGCCGTCCGCGACGAACGTGCGGTCGAGACGGACGTGCTCGAGCGTCGGGCCCGCGCGCAACGTCAGCCGCAGCTCGGACCGGGCTTCGTCGTGCGGCGCGAGCACCCAGCGGCCGTGCCGGTCGGCGAGCGAGCGCGACAACGCCAGCACGACGCGATCGGCCGCGCTCGCACGCTCCGCGGCGTCGACGCCGAGCAGTTCGAGCTCGCGCGCGAACGAAGCTGTAGATTCGGTGACGCGTTGCACGGTCCAGCGCTCGAGCCCCTGCTCCGCGATACGCTGCAAGTAACGATGGACGACGGTGCCGACGTGCGCGGCGGCTTGGCCGGCCCAGACGAACTCCGGCCGCACGGGCGCGGGGGCGCCCGTGGTCGAGACGCTTGCCGCGCGCCCCGCGGGCTCGACGAGCCGGCGCAGTACAGGCGTGATGGCGACGGTATCCGCAGCCGCAGCCGCAGCCGCCGGCTCGGCTTCGTGCGGCGTCCCGGAAACGACGGGCCATAGATGCGCGAGCAGGGAGCTCGCCGGTGGCGCTTCCTCGTCGGCCGACAGCTGCCAGACGAGATGCAGGCGCTCTCGCGCGCGCGTCGTCGCAACGTAGAGGAGCCGCGCACGCTCGGCGGCATCGCGCTCGCGCTCGGCGCGGCGCACGAAGTCCGCGAGCCGTGCGCCGTCATCGGCCGCGAACGCGGCCGGCACCATCACGAGGTCGTCACGGCCGTCGGCCGTCGCCCGCGCGAGCCACTGCAAGGCTTTTGGCTCGTCGGGGCGGGGTTCGCGCGCGAGGCCGAGCAGCACGACGGTGTCGAACTCGAGCCCTTTCGCGCGGTGCATGGTCATGATCTCGATACCCTGCTCGCGCGGCGCATCGGCTTGCGGCTGCACCGTCTCGAGCGCGCGTTGCAGCACGGCCGGATCGTCGAGGTCGCCGCCCCGCTCCGCTGCGGCGAGCAGCGCGAAGAACTGGTCCGCGGATAGAAGCGCCGCGTTGTCGTCGAGGCAGGCGGGTCCGCCGAGCTCGATCCACGTGCGCTCGATCCAGCGGCTCAGCGTCGTGTGCTCGCGCGCAGCGAACGCGGCCGTCAGCGTCGCGCCCACGCTGCGCGCACGCGCCCGACCGTCGTCGCTCAGCCGCGCAACGCGCTGCGGCTGCTGGAGCAGATCCCACACTGCGGATTTGTGATCGTCGCCGCACAGCGCTTCCAAATCGGCGAAACGCAGGCCGCACCACGGCGCACGCAGCACGGCGAGCCACGCAATGCGGTCGTCGAGGTGCAACAAGGCGCGCGTGAGGCCGGCGAGATCCTGCGCGACCATCGCGAGTCCCAAGCTGTCGATCTCGACGGCGTGCACGGCGAGCCCGCGCTCGCGCAACCGCTCGCGCAGGCCTTCGAGATGCCTACGGTTCTGGACGAGCACCGCGATCGACTGCGCGGGGTCGCGCCGGCGCTCTTCCGCGAGAACCGCGACGACGCTCGCGACCTCGCCGCCGGGGACGGCCGCCGCGTGCGTGCAGACGACCTGGGCGCCCTCGGGCTCTCGTGTCGCGACGCTCTCGCGAAACGCAGCGCGCCCCGTCTCGATCTCGTCCGCAACCGGAAAGACGCTTGCGAACGCCGTGTTGACCCAGCTCACTATCGCAGGCGCGCTGCGGAAGTTGCGCTGCAATGTGAGGCTGCGCAGCCGCACCGCGCCGATGCCGCGCTGCTTCGCGAGTAGGAACAACGACATGTCGGCATCGCGAAACCGGTAGATCGATTGCATCGGGTCGCCGACGAGAAATAGCGTGCGCCCGTCGTCGGGCTGCCACCCCGCCGTCAGGAGCTCGAGCAAGCGGCGTTGCGATTGCGACGTGTCCTGGAACTCGTCGACGAGCAGATGCTGAATCCGACGATCGAGCGCAAGCAGCAGCTCCGACGGCGCGTCGACCTGGCCGAGCGCGCGCTGCGCCGCAAGCGCGAGCTCGACGAAGTCGACGGCGCGGCGCTCCGCGAACGCGACCTTGAGCTCGGCGGCGAGTCGCGCGAGCACGACTTGCAGCGCCGCGAGGCTCTGCCATTGCTGCTCCGTGTAGCGCGCGTCGGGCAGCGAGGCCACCGTCGTGAGCGCCCCACGCAGGGCCTCGCGCGCTTGCAGCGTATCGAGCAGCGCGCGCAGCCGGTCGCGCAGCGCCGCATGCTCCGGCCCGAAGCCTTCCGGCTTCGCGACACGCTTGCGCCAATCGCCTTGCTTCGTCAGCAGCAATGCCGCGACGCCGCGCCAGGCGGAGAGCGCGACGGCGCCCGACGGCGGCGGCCGATCGAGGGCGAGCCACGGAGCCAGCGTCGTGCGCAACGGCCCGTTCGCGGCGCCGGCGGCGTGCCGAAGCAGCGGCGCCAGCGCGGCGAGCAAAGGGGGATCGACGACGCCGGCCAGGCGGGCGGCCGCCGCGATCTCCGCGTCGACGAGGCGCTGTAGCGCGCCCTCGAGCAGCGGCCGAAGCTCGGCCGTGTCACCGAGAAGCAGCCGCAGCCACTGATCCCGGCGCGGCAACAGCGCAGCGAGCAGCTGCTCGAGCTGGGCGCAATCGTTGCCGACGTCGCGCAGCAGAGTGCGCAAGGCGCGCGCGAGCGTCTGATCGTCGCCGGCCACGCCCGCAACGCAGCGGCGCGCAGCCTCGCGATACAGATCCTCGGGCTTATCGACGACGTCGGCCGCAGCCACGCCGTCGGCGAGGACGGGCAGCTGCCGCGCGAGCCAGGCATTGAACGCGTCGAGCGTATCGATGCGCAGCCGTTGGGGCTGGGCGAGCAGCTGCCAATCGTGCGCGCGGTCGCGCGCGATGACTGCGCGTGCGAGGTCGAACGCCGTTCGTTCGTGCGGCTCCGCGCTCGGCTTGTCGTCGGCGGCGGACCGCAGCGCGTTCAGCACGCGGCGGCGCATCTCGGCCGCGGCTTTGCGAGTGAACGTGATGGCGACGACTTGCTCGGGCTGCTGCACGGTCGCGAGCAGAGCCAGGAAGCGCTGGATCAGGAGCTCGGTCTTGCCCGAGCCCGCCGGCGCTTGAACGATGAACGATTGCGCCGGATCGAGCGCCGCCTCGCGCGCCGCTGCGTCGCCGCCGTGGCTCACCAACGCAGTACCTCGCCGCGCGCGAGCGCAAGCTGCTCGTGCACGCGCGTCAATGGCGCGTACGGCGCCCTCCGCGTCCTCGTAGTCGGCGACGAAGAAGCGCACGTCGCCGGCCGCGAGCTCGGCCGAGAGCTCCGCGAGCTGCGTGCGCCACAGCGCGAGCTGCGCCACCGCGTCGGGATGCGCCGTTTTGGCCGGGCGCCCCGGAAATGCGCCGTCATGCCAGAAGCCGAAGTAGCGAGCCTCCGCCGGAGTGAGCCGTGCGACGACCGCCGCGCGCACGGTCTCGGCCGACTGGCTCGCATAGAGCGGAACCTGGGCGTCGCGCAGCCGCGGCCCGAACCAATCACCGCTCGTCGCTCGCTCGCTCGTCTTGTAGTCGACGATGGCCAGCGTTCCGTCCGCGAGCTCGTCGATGCGATCGATGCGGACGTCGAACGTCAACGCGCCGACCGTGACGGTCGCGCGCTGCTCGACGGCGCGCACGCGAAACGGTGCGCGCAACGCTTCCGCGCGCAGCAGCGCCGCGAGCACGCGCATGAGCTGCTCCGCTTCGAGCTCGTACAACGCCGCCAGCGGCGCGCGCGCGCGGCCGAACAGCTTCGCGACGGCTCGCTCGACGCTGTGCGCGACGGCGTCCGTCTTGTTGGCGAGCTCCGCTTGTGCCGGCAAGTCGCCGAGTAAGCTCTCGGCCGCGCGATGCGCCGCGATGCCGCGCAGCCGCGCCGGCACGCCGAAGCCGAGCGGCTCGTGCGCCCGCGCGCCGAGGCGATCCTGGCAGAACGCCCGCAATGGGCAGCGCGCTTGGCGGCCGAGCACGCCGGTCCCGCCCGGGACGCGTGTGCCTGCGAACGGCGGCGCATCGTCCGCAACCGTCTCGCGCGCTGCGGCGCGCAGCGGTCGAGCGCGCCGTCAACGCGTCGAGCTCGGCCGGCGAGAACGTCGGCCAATCGCGAATCGTCGGGCTGGGCTCCGTCTCGTAGTCGTAGACGCGAGCCGGCCAGCTGATGACGAGCTCGCGACTGCGCCGGGCGAGACGTTCCAGCGCTCGCGCGGAGCGTTCTTGCGCGTCGCGCGGCGACGCATACGGCATGCCGTGGGCGCGCTGGAGCGCGATCGGCAACAGCGGGTTGCCACGCGGCGGCTCGGGCCACGCGGCATCCGTGAACCCCGTGACCCAGACGGCGTCGTAGCCCGGGCCGACGTCGTCGACTCGCGGCAGCACGTGCACGCCGCGCAGCGGCAGGACGGCGGGCGCCGTGCGCTCGAGCAAGCGCACGATCTCCGCCAATGCCGCGTCGAGCGAGATCTCGCCGACGATCGGAGTGAGCCGCGACAGCTCGTCGAGCGTGCTCTGCCACGCGAGCAACGCGGCGCGCGCGGCGGGCGGCTGCCAGCCGAGCTCGGCCAGAAACCGCGCCATGAGATGCGCCCACCGGCTCGGCGTCGCGCGCCGAATGCCACCGACCGCGGCAAGCGCGGCCGCGAGCGCGTGTGCGGAGCTCGGCGCTCGCGCCGCGAGCAGCTCGTCGACGCCGCAGCGGTACGCGGCGCGGAACGAAAGCTGCGAGCGCATTTCCAGGCGAAGGTCCGTGTCGAGCCGCGCGCGCGCGAAACTCTCCTCGCGCGGCGCGGCGAAGAACGGGCTGCGCAGCCAGCGCGCGAAGGTTGCGTACGGCGCGTGCGCAGTCGCGAGAGCGAGCGCATCGACGGCCGCCCCGATCGCCGGGTCTGCGGCGAGCGTGCGCCCCGCCGTCCAGCAGAGCTCGGGCGGCAGCGCGGCCGCCAGCCGGTCGACCTCGTGCAGGCGGCGCGCCGGCCGCCGGCACGACGACCGCGATGCGGCCTTGCGGGTTCGCGGCGAGCCTTTGCTTCGCCCATGCGAATGCGGCCCGCAGCTCGTCGGCCGCGTCGGCGAGCCGCGCGGCGCGGCGCGTGCCGGCCGCTGCCGGCGCCGCGAGTGTCTCGATCGTCATGCCGCGCGCGGCGAGCTGCGCGAGCAGCGCGGTCCTCGCCGGATAAGGCTCCTCGAGGTCTGCGACGACGATTCGATCGGCGGCCGCGATGCGAGCCGGCAACGCCGCTTCGAGCTCGACGCGATCGATGAAGCCGCGGCCGTCGAGCCAAGCGCGATAGCTGCGGCACCAGCGCAGGAACGCGCGATAGTCGACCTCGTGCGCCGCGGCGCGCTCGCCAGCCGGATCGATCTGCCACCGGTGCAGCAGTTGCCATGCGCCGGCGGCCCATTCGGCCGCACCCGCGTGGCCGATGAGGTCGCCGCCTTCGGCGGACTCCGCGACGACGCGGCGCCAAAGTGCCAACGACTGATTGGCCGACAGCGCCGGGCCGCGGTCACCGGCGTGCTCGAGCCAGAGGTCGTCGAGCCACGCCGCGTACGACTTCAGCGGCGGCGTCTCCCAGGCGGGTGCATCGCCGCCGACTGCGTCGGCCGCGAGGTGCATTTCCCACTGCTGCGCAGCGAGCGCGTTGGCGACGACGATCGTGGTCGAGCGCGGGCTCCGCGCGCTCGCGTGCTCGGCCATCAGGCCGTTTCGAGGCGTGGCGGTCGGTCGGCGATCTGCTCGAGGACGTGCTCGATGCGTTGGAACACCTCCGCGAGCCGAGCCTCTTCGGGCAGCGTCGTGATGCGGAAATGATCGCGATACGGGGTGTTGAAGCTCGAGCCCGGCGCGATCAGCACGTGCTGCTGCTCGAGCAACTCCATCGCGAATGCCTCGTCGTCGAAGCCCGGCAGCTTCTGCGTGTCGACGCCGATGAACGCGTACATCGCGCCGCGCGGCGCGACGAGACCGAGGAACCTGCTCTGTGCGACGGCCTTGAGGATCGCGGCACGCGACTGGTAGAGCCTGCCGCCCGGCGCGCAGAGCTTCGCGATGCTCTGGAATCCGCCGAGCGCCGTCTGCACGGCCCACTGGCCGGGCACGTTGCTGCAGAGCCTGAGCGCTGCCAGTAGATCGAGTGCGCTCATGTAGCGCTCCGAGCGGTCGACGGCGCCGCTGAACGACACCCAGCCGACGCGGTAGCCGCACGCACGATAGATCTTCGAGAGACCGCTGAACGTCGCGCACAACGTGTCGCGGCACAACGTCGCCATCGGCACGAACTCGGCGTCGTCGTAGAGCATCTGGTCGTAGATCTCGTCGCTCATGACGACGAGGTTGTGTCGCTCGGCGAGCCGCGCGAGCGCCGTGAGCCGCTCGCGGCTGTAGACGGCGCCCGTCGGATTGTTCGGGTTGATGATGACGATCGCGCGCGTGCGCGGAGTGATGAGCTTCTCGACGGCGTCGGGGTCGGGATTGAACTCTTGCGACTCCGGGCACGGGTAGTAGACGGCACGGCCGCCGTTCAGCACCGTCGCGGCCGTCCAGAGCGGATAGTCGGGGCTCGGAATCAGCACCTCGTCGCCGGCGTTCAAGAGACCGCGCAACGTGAGGTCGATGAGCTCGCTGACGCCGTTACCCATGAACACGTGGTCGGCGTTGACGCCGTCGATGCCGCGCGCCTGCTGCTGCATCACGACGGCTTCGCGCGCCGGGAAGATGCCTTTCTGATTGCAGTAGGCCTCGGCCGAAGCCAGGTTCTCGATCATCGCGAGGCGCATCGTCTCCGGCGTGCGCAAGCCGAACAGTCCGGGATTGCCGATGTTCAGCTGCACGATCTCGTAGCCTTGCCGCTCGAGCTCGTGGGCGCGCCGGGCGAGCTTGCCGCGAATCTCGTAGCGGACATTCTTGAGCTGGGAGCTCGCTTCGATTTCGTGAGAGTGGCGCGACACGGTCGATTCCTTTCAACGGCAATGGATTACGGCACTGTCTTTACCACGACCCGCCGCTGCGGCCAAGCGCCTGCGTAACAGTCGGCGCAGCGAAAGGGCCGCTAGGGCTCGGCGACCCGTCGCGATCGGGCGGGCGGGATCACGGATCCACTCGCTCCACGACCCGGCATAGAGCCGGCCGCCGGGGAGCCGGGCGACGTCCATCGCGAGCAGCAAGTGACAGGCCGTGACGCCGGAGCCGCACATCGCGATGAGCCGATCGGGGCCGCGGCCGCCGAGCAGCTCCGTGAGCTCGGCGCGCAGCTCGCCAGGGGGCCGAAACCGGCCCGCCGGCGTCACGTTCAACGAGAACGGCCGATTGCGCGCCCCCGGCACGTGTCCCGCCTTCGGGTCGATCGATTCCTGCTCGCCTCGGTAGCGCGGGGCGGCACGCGCGTCGACGAGCAAGTCGCCCGCGGCCTGCCGTCGCGCGACTTCGCCCGTGGCGACGACGCTGCCGCTGCGAAGCCGTCGTGCTTCGTAACGCCGCGCGCGGACCGTCGGCTGCTCTTGCTCGACAGGCAAACCAGCTTCTTGCCAAGCCGCGAAACCGCCGTCGAGGACCGCGCGCCGCTCGTGGCCGAGCCAGCCGAGCAACCACCAAAGACGCGCGGCGATGGCCCCGCTGCCCTCGTCGTAGGCGACGACCCTGTCGCCGGCCTGAATGCCCCAAGCGCCGAGCGTCGCGGCGAAGCGATCGCGATCCGGCAACGGATGACGGCCTTCGTCTGCGCGCGGCCGGCGCGAGAGATCGTCGTCGAGATGCGCGTAGCGCGCGCCGGGAATATGGCCGCGGTCATACGCCGCTCTTCCGGCCGCGGGGGCGGCCAAGGTGAAGCGGCAATCGACGACGATCCAGTCGGCGCGGCTGATCTCGCGCGCCAACGATCGAACGTCGACGAGTGGATTCGGTGTCATGGCGGCATTGTAGCGAGTCACGAGCGACTCGCGCCCCGGTGCTAACATTTGCGGCGCTGATTTTTCGCCCGGGAGCCGCTCGCTTGCACACGATCATCGTCGGCATCAAGCGCGTCGTGGATTACAACGTCCGCGTGCGCGTGAAGCCAGACGGCTCCGGCATGGCGACGGAAGGGCTCAAGATGAGCATCAACCCCTTCGACGAGATCGCGCTCGAGGCGGCGTTGCGCCTCAAAGAATCGGGATCGTTCCTGCACGTCGTGCTCGTCGCGGTCGGCCCCGTCGAAGCCGAGCAGCAGCTGCGGACGGGGTTGGCGATGGGCGCCGATCGCGCGATCCGCGTCGACGCGCCGGCCGCGCTCGAGCCGTTGACGGTGGCGCGCGCTCTGCATGCCGTCGCCGCGCGCGAGCAGGCAGGCCTCGTCCTTCTCGGCAAGCAAGCCGTCGACGACGATCACGGCCAGACGGGCCAGATGCTGGCGGCGCTGTGGGACCGGCCGCAGGCGACGTTCGCCTCGGCGATTGCGGTTGCCGGCAACGTCGCGACCGTGACGCGCGAGATCGACGCCGGCCTCGAGACACTCGAGGTCGACTTGCCGGCCGTCGTCACGACGGACCTGCGGTTGAATCAACCGCGCTACGTGAAGCTGCCCGAGATCCTTAAAGCCAAAAGCAAGCCGCTCGCCGTGTATCGGCTCGCCGAGCTCGGCGTCGAGCCGCAGCGGCAGTTCGCCGTGCACGGCTTCACGGCGCCGCCGGCGCGCGCTGCCGGCGTGCGTGTCAAGGACGTCGCCGAGCTCGTCGCCGTGCTCGATGCCCGCGGAGCGCTCTCGTGAGCCGCGTGCTCGTAATCGCGGAGCACGACGGCTCGCGGCTCGATCCCGCGACGGCGAAGTGCGTGCGTTGCGCGCTCGATCTGAGGCCCGAGGCGCTCGTCGTCGCCGTGCTCGCGCATGACGGCGGCGCCGTCGCCTCGCAAGCCGCGCGCCTCGCCGGCGTCACGGAAGTCATGCTCGTCGACGCAGAGCACAACGCGGCGCCGCTCGCCGCCGTTCTCGCGCCGCAGCTCGCGAGCTTGGCCGCGGGCTTCAGCCACGTGCTCGGCCCGTCGTCGACGTTCGGCAAGGATTTGCTCCCGCGTGTTGCGGCGCTGCTCGGCGTCGGGCAGATCAGCGACGTGCTCGCCGTCCTGGGCCCTCACCGGTTCCGCCGTCCCGTTCACGCCGGCAACGCCGTCGTGACCGTCGACGCGGACCCCGAGCGTCTCGTCGTTGCGACCGTCCGGCTCGCGTCGTACGCAGGCGTGGCCGAAGGCCCGCCGGCGCCCATTCACAAGCGCCCCGCTCGACGTCGCGTTGCCGAGTCACACGCGCTTCGTGGCGCGGCGTGCCGGTGGCGGCGCACGGCCGGACCTCATGACGGCGCGGCGCGTCGTCTCCGGCGGGCGCGCGCTCGGCAGCGCGGAGGGCTTCCGGCTCGTCGCCGAGCTCGCCGACGTGCTCGGCGCGGCGCTCGGTGCATCGCGCGCGGCCGTCGACTCAGGGATACGTCGCCAACGAGCTCCAGGTGGGTCAGACCGGCAAGATCATCGCGCCCGAGCTCTACGTCGCCGTCGGGATCTCCGGCGCCATCCAGCACCTGACCGGCATCAAGGACGCGCGCACGATCGTCGCGATCAACAAAGACCCCGACGCGCCGATCTTCGAGGTCGCCGACGTCGGTCTCGTCGCCGACCTCTTCAAAGCCGTCCCCGAGCTCATCGCCGCGCTCCGCGCGCGCGCGCGTTAACCCCGCTCACGGCGGCGGCTGTACCTCGAAGGCCCCTCGCGAGACCGCGCGAAAAGGGGACAGATTTATTTTCTGCGCCTCGCCACGCTATCTGTACTGACGACGCCGACGCGCAGAAAATAAATCTGTCCCCTTTTCGCGCACACGAGCCCAGGGATGGTCTTCCGGCGTGTCTCGCGAGGGGCCTTCGAGGTGGCGGCCGCCGCCCCGCGATACGCGTGACCGGTCGTTAGAGCTGCTTGAGCGCCGACTCGGCCGAGCTGACGCCGAACTCGCCCGGCGGCTCGATGTTCAGCGTCTTGACGACGCCGTTGTCGACGATCATCGAGAACCGCTTGCTGCGCGTGCCCATGCCGAACTTGCTCGCATCGAGCTCGAGGCCGAGCGCGCGTGCGTACTCGCCGTTGCCGTCCGCGAGCATCTCGACCTTGCCGGCCGCCTTGCTGTGCTCGCCCCACGCCTTCATGACGAACACGTCGTTGACGGCCATGCAGGCGACCGTGTCGACGCCTTTGGCCTTGAGCTGCGCGACGTTGTTGACGAAGCCCGGCAAGTGCTTCGCCGAGCACGTCGGCGTGAATGCGCCGGGGACGGAGAACAACACGACCTTCTTGCCGCCGAAAAGATCGTCGGTCGAGACCGGCTCGGGGCCGTTGGCTCCCATTCGCGTGAACTGCCCTTTCGGCATCTTGTCGCCGACTTTGATCGTCATTGTTGTCCGCTCCTTAGGAATACGTATGGATGCGCCTCGCAGCCCGGTGGCCTGCCGAGGCGGGCCGGTATTATAGGGCCGCGGCCGGAGGCCGCGGCGGCCTAAAGCATTGACAGACTTTGGGCTTTTCCTGGATCATTCGCGCTCTATTTCTTCATCAGACTGAGATGAAAACCCACCGCCCCGCCCTTCTCGGTAGTACGCAAACGCGACAGGTGCGGGCGTTTGGGCTTGACGACGAATACTCACTAGATAAACCCCGCACCCGAAAGGCCTGCGGGGTTTTTTTTTCGGGCGCGAGAGTTGATTCGAAAGAGGTTGGTTTTTGGAGAAGTGCGATGAAGCTCTATACGGAAGCGGATGTCGATGCGGGACGCGCTGCGCGGCGAGAAGATCGCGGTGCTCGGCTATGGTAGCCAAGGGCGCGCGCATGCGATGAACCTGCGCGACTCGGGCTACGACGTCATGATCGGCGTTCGCCCCGACGGCAACACGACGCCGAAGGCGCAGCGCGACGGGTTCACCGTGAAGGCGCCCGTCGAAGCCGTCAAAGGCGCCGGTCTCGTGGCATTCCTCGCGCCGGATCTCGCGCAGGGACAACTCTACAAGGACATCGAGTCGAACGTGAAGAAGGGCGCGACGCTGCTGTTCGCGCACGGCTTCAACATTCACTACAAGCTGATTGCAGCCGCGCGCCGATCTCGACGTCATCCTGATCGCGCCGAAGGGTCCCGGCGACCTCGTGCGCCGGCAGTACGAGCAGGGCCGCGGCGTCCCCTGCCTGATGGCCGTTGCGCAGGATGCGAGCGGCAAAGCGCAAGCGCGCGCGCTCGCGTACGCGCACGGCATCGGCGGCACGCGCGGCGGCGTGCTGGCGACGACGTTCCGCGAGGAAACCGAGACGGACCTGTTCGGCGAGCAGGCCGTGCTGTGCGGCGGCGCGACGGAGCTCATCGTGCGCGGCTTCGAGACGCTCGTCGAAGCCGGTTACCAGCCCGAGGTCGCGTACTTCGAGTGCATGCACGAGATGAAGCTCATCGTCGACCTGCTGCACGAAGGCGGCCTCAAGAAGATGCACCAGTACGTCAGCGACACGGCCAAGTACGGCGATCTCACGCGCGGCCCGCGCATCATCGACGCGCACGTTCGCGAGAGCATGAAGCAAGTGCTGAAAGAGGTTCAGGACGGTACGTTCGCGAAGCAATGGATCGAGGAAAACCGCACCGGCCAGAAGAACTACAAGCGCTTGATGCAGGAAGACCTCGACCAGGGCATCGAGAAGGTAGGCAAGGAGCTGCGCGGCCGCATGAGCTGGCTGCAGGAGTAGCGTCCTCGGTTCGGGTGTCCAGCGCTAGGAGCAGGTAAATGCCCCTCAAGACGAGCAAGTACATATGGCATGAAGGGAAGCTGGTGCCGTGGGAGCAGGCCACGGTGCACGTGCTGAGTCACGCGCTGCACTACGGCTCGTCGGTATTCGAAGGCATTCGCGTCTACAAGACGCCGACCGGGGCCGCGGGCTTTCGCCTGACGGACCACATTCGGCGCCTCTACCACTCCGCGAAGATCTATCGCATCAAGATTCCGTTCTCGCTCGACACGCTCGTGACCGCATGCCGCGACGTCGTCCGCGAGAACGGCCTGCTCGGCGGCGCTTACATTCGGCCGATCGCGTTTCGCGGCTACGGCGAGATGGGCGTCGCGGGCAATATCGAGCAGCCCGCGAGCGTGTCGGTCGCGGCCTGGGAATGGGGCTCGTATCTCGGCGAAGGCGGCCTCGAGCAAGGCGTCGACGTCTGCGTCTCGTCGTGGCAGCGCGTCGCACCGAACACGGTCCCTGCCCTCGCGAAGGCCGGCGGCAACTACTTGTCGAGCGCGCTCGTGACGCTCGAGGCGCGCCGGCTCGGCTTCGCCGAGGGACTTGCCCTGAACACGGCGGGCTTCGTCAGCGAAGGCGCCGGCGAGAATCTGTTCTTGGTGCAGGACGGCAAGCTGTACACGCCGCCCGTCGCCTCGTCGATCCTGTCCGGCATCACGCGCGACACGGTCATGCAGCTCGCCGAGGCGGCCGGTATCGACGTGCACGAGCAGAACATTCCGCGCGAGCTCCTGTACATCGCCGACGAGGTGTTCCTGACCGGCACGGCGGCCGAGATCACGCCCGTGCGCTCCGTCGACAAGATTCCCGTCGGCGAAGGCAAGCGCGGCCCGATCACGGAGCGGCTCCAGAAGCTGTTCTTCGGCCTGTTCGACGGCAGCACGGACGATCGATGGAATTGGCTCGAGCCGATCGTGGACCAGAAGGCGGGCCGCACGCGTCCCGTGGCCGTCTAAGGGATCGCCGTGCAGTCGTTGTTCGAGAAGATCTGGGCATCGCACGTCGTCGCGCCGGAGACGGACGACACGCCGGCCGTCCTGTACGTCGACCTGCATCTGTTGCACGAGGTCACGACGCCGCAGGCGTTCGACTTGCTGCGCGCCGCAGGGCTGCCGGTACGGCGCACCGATCGCTGCCTCGCGACGCTCGATCACTCGACGCCGACGGTGCCCGTCAAGACGCTGAAGGACCTCGAGATCGTCAGCGAGCCGTCGGCCGCGAAGCAGGTGCGGCAGATGGAGCGCAACTGCAAGGACTTCGGCATCGAGCTGCGCGGCTTCGCGAGCCGCGACCGCGGCATCGTGCACGTCATGGGCCCCGAGCTCGGCGCGACGCAGCCCGGCGCGACGATCGTCTGCGGCGACTCGCACACGAGCACGCACGGCGCATTCGGCGCCCTCGCCTTCGGCATCGGCACGACCGAAGTCGGTCACGTGCTCGCGACGCAGTGCTTGCTGCAGCGCAAGCCGAAGACGCTCGCGATCAACCTCGACGGCGAGCTGCCGACCGAGGTCACGGCGAAGGACCTGATCCTGAAGATCATCGGCACGATCGGCGTCGGCGGCGGCACGGGTCACGTCATCGAGTACCGCGGCAGCGCGATCGGCGCCCTGTCGATGGAAGAGCGCATGACCGTCTGCAACATGTCGATCGAGGCCGGCGCGCGCGCCGGCATGATCGCGCCCGACGACACGACGTATCGAGTACATGGCGGGCCGACCGCTCGCGCCGCAGGGCGCCGCCTGGGACGCGGCCGTGAAGCGCTGGCGCACGCTGCCGAGCGACGCCGGCGCCAAGTTCGACAAAGAGATCAGCATCGACGTCTCGAAGCTCGCGCCCGATGGTCACGTTCGGCACGAATCCCGGCATGGTCATGCCGATCGACGGCGCCGTGCCGACCGACGGCGATCCGGCGTTTCGCAAGGCGCTCGCGTACATGCAGATCGAGGCCGGCAAGCCGATGCTCGGGCATGCCGGTCGACGTCGTGTTCATCGGCTCGTGCACGAACGGCCGCTTGAGCGACATCCGCGCAGGCCGCGCGCATCCTGCGCGGGCGGCACGTTGCGGAGCGCGTGCGCTTGCTCGTCGTGCCCGGCTCCGCAGGACGTCAAGCGCCAAGCCGAAGCCGAAGGCCTCGACGAGGTCGTGCGCGCGGCCGGCGGCGAGTGGCGCGAGCCCGGCTGCTCGATGTGCATCGGCATGAACGGCGACACCGTGCCGAGCGGCAAGCTGTCCGTGAGCACGAGCAACCGCAACTTCGAGGGCCGGCAAGGCACGGGCGCGCGCACCGTGCTCGCGAGCCCGCTGACGGCCGCGGCGGCCGCCGTCAACCGGCGCGATCGCCGATCCGCGCGAGCTCGTGAGCTGACCATGGAACCGATCAAAGAGATTCGCTCGCGGACCGTCGTGCTGCCGAACGACGACATCGACACCGATCAGATCATCCCGGCGCGGTTCCTCACGACCACGACGAAGCAAGGGCTCGGCAAGAACCTGTTCAACGACTGGCGCTACGGCAAGGACGGCAGCGAGCGGCCCGACTTCGTGCTGAACAAACCCGAGAATCGCGGGGCCGCGGTCCTCGTCGGCGGCACACAATTTCGGCTGCGGCTCGTCGCGCGAGCACGCGCCGTGGGCCCTGCTCGACTTCGGCATTCGCGCCGTCGTCAGCACGGAGATCGCCGACATCTTCCGCAGCAACTCGCTGAAGAACGGCCTGTTGCCCGTCATCGTCGACGCCAAGACGCATCGCTGGCTGCTCGACCATCCGGGCGCCGACGTGCGCGTCGACCTCGCACACGACGACGCTCGAGGCCGACGGCAAGCGCGTGTCGTTCCCGATCGATCGATTCTCGCGCTACTGCCTCATGAACGGCATCGACCAGCTCGGCTTCCTGCTCGAGCAGAGCGCCGCCATCGCGCGTTACGAGCAGGCGCACGCATGAGCGCGCAGCATCGTGGTCCTGGCCGGCGACGGCGTCGGCCCCGAAGTCACTGCCGCGGCCGTGCGCGTGCTCGAGCAGGTGTCCGCGGCGCACAAGCTGAAGCTCGAGTTCGAGGACGCGTTGATCGGCGGCGCGGCCTACGACGCCGCCGGCTCGCCGTTGCCGGATGCGACGGTCGCAGGCCTGCAAAGCCTCGACGGGCATCCTGCTCGGCGCCGTCGGCGGTCCGAAGTGGGCCGACATCCCCGTTCAGCACCGTCCCGAGCAAGGGCTGCTCGCCATTCGCAAGGCGCTCGGCCTGTTCGCGAACCTGCGGCCCGTGGTGACTACACCTGAGCTCGCCGCGGCTTCGCCGCTGAAACCCGAGAAGCTCAAGGGCGTCGACATCCTCGTGATCCGCGAGCTGACGGGCGGCATCTACTTCGGCAAGCGCGCGCGCTCCGCGGACGCCGCGTTCGATACCTGCGAGTACACGACGCCGGAGATCGAGCGCGTGTGCCGCGTCGCCGGCAAGCTCGCGATGGCGCGGCGCCGCAAGGTCACGTCCGTCGACAAGGCCAACGTGCTCGACACCTCGCGCCTCTGGCGCGACGTCGCGACGCGCGTGTTCCGCACCGAGTTCCCCGAGCTCGTCGTCGAGCACCTGCTCGTCGACGCCGCTGCGATGCACCTCTTGAGCCGCCCCGCCGACTTCGACGTCATGGTCACCGAGAACATGTTCGGCGACATCCTGACCGACGAAGCGTCGATGCTCGCGGGCTCGATGGGCTTGCTGCCCTCCGCGTCGCTCGGCGACGGGCGGCCCCGGGCTCTACGAGCCGATCCACGGCTCGGCGCCCGACATCGCCGGCCAAGGCGTCGCCAACCCCTGCGGCACGATCCTGAGCGCCGCGATGCTGCTGCGCCACAGCTGCGGCGCCGAAGCGGCCGCCCAGGCCATCGAAGCGGCCGTCGCCGGCGCGATCCGCGCCGGCGCCCGGACCCGCGACATCGCAGCCCCCGGCGCGCGCGATTGGCTCGGCACGGCGGCCTTCACCGACGTAGTCCTCGAGCATCTAGCGGCTCATTGACCCGCGGCCTTGACGGGCCCCAAGGCGTTGGGCTAGTGTGCTAACGCGCTATTACATTAGTGCGTTATCCCATTGATACAGGCGGACTTCCCATGAAGGCGAATCGAAGCCGATCGGCCCGAACGACGGCGCGTGCGGAGCAAGGGCTCTACCGCGCTATCCTGAGCTTGCGCAACGAGGCCGAATGCGAGCAGTTCTTCGCCGATCTCTGCACGCCGGCCGAGCTGGAAGCCCTCATCGACCGCTGGGCCGTCGTCAAATTCCTCGCAGGACGGCCTGCCCTATCGCAAGATTCACGACCTTACCGGCGTCTCCGTGACGACGATCGGCCGTGTCGCTCGCTTCCTGACCGCCGGCAACGGCGGTTACCAGACGGCGCTGAAGCGCCTGTCGCCGCTGTAGCGCCGGAGATTTCGCCATGCGTCATCACGACGGACTCGAGAATCAAGATCGCGGTGCAGAAATCCGGCCGCCTGACCGAGCACTCGCTCGAGCTGCTTGGTGCGGTGCGGCTTGAGCTACTCGCGCGGCAAGGACCAGCTCATCTGCTACGGCGAGAACATGCCCGTCGACGTGCTGCTCGTGCGCGACGACGACATTCCGCGGCTCGTGCAAGAAGACATCTGCGATCTCGGCATCGTGGGGCTCAACATCATCGAGGAGCGACGCCTCGAGCTGCTCGAGCAAGGCGAGACGGAGCTGTTCACGGAGATCGGCCGCCTCGACTTCGGCCAGTGCCGGTTGTCGTTCGGCTTGCCGGCCGGCGTTCCGTACGGCGGCCCCAAGGAGCTGCAAGGCAAGCGCATCGCGACGACATACCCGCGCATCCTCCGCGACTACCTGAAGAAGCAACGGCGTCGAGGCGCAGATCGTGGCGTTCTCGGGCGCCGTCGAGATCGCGCCGAGCCTCGGCAAGGCCGATCTCGTCTGCGACCTCGTCTCGAGCGGCTCGACGCTGCGCGCACACCAGCTCTACGAGGCCGCGACGATCCTCGAGAGCCGTGCGGCGCTGATCCAAACGCCGAAGCAGCTGACGGGCGAGAAGGCCGAATGGTTGCCGCGCTTGCTGCTGCGGATTCAGGGCGTGCTTCAGGTCAAGGAGAGCAAGTACATCATGCTGCACGCGCCGCGCTCCGCGCTCAAAGCGATCACCGCCCTGCTGCCCGGCAGCGAGGCGCCGACGATCATTCCGCTCGAAGGCCGCGACGACAAGGTCGCCGTGCACGCCGTGTGCCGCGAGAACGTCTTCTGGGAGACGCTCGAGGAGCTCAAGAAAGCCGGCGCGAGCTCGATGCTGGTCTTGCCCGTCGAGAAGATGCTGTCCTAGGGCGCCGACGATGCAGCTTCGAGACTGGAAAACGTTGTCGCCTGCGGAACGAGCCGCCGCTCTGACGCGCCCCGCGCTTGGCGACGACGCGACGCTCGCGCCGCGCGTCGCGGCGATCGTCGCGAAGGTCCGCGCCGAGGGCGACGCAGCGCTGCGCGAGCTCACCGCCAAGCTCGATCGCGTCGACGCTCGATGAGCTCGAGGTCGGACCTGAGGAGTTCGCGGCCGCGGAAGCGGCCCTCACGGCGGCGCAACGCTCGGCCATTCACGCGGCGGCCGCCAACATCGACACCTTCCATCGTCCGCAGCTCCCGCAGGCGTTCGCCGTCGACACCGTTCCCGGCGTCCGCTGCGAGCGCGTCGTTCGCTCCATCGAAAGCGTCGGGCTCTACGTTCCCGCCGGCAGTGCGCCGCTCCCCTCGACGGCGCTCATGCTCGGCGTGCCTGCACGCATCGCCGGCTGCAAGACGCGAGTCCTCTGCAGCCCCGCGCAAGCCTCGGGCCGCGTCGATGCGGCCGTGCTCTACGCGGCGCGCGTTGCCGGTGTGCATCGCGTGTTCAAGCTCGGCGGCGCGCAAGCGATCGCTGCGATGGCATACGGCACGAAGAGCGTGCCGAAGGTCGACAAGATCTTCGGCCCCGGCAACACCTGGGTCACCGAAGCCAAGGCGCAGGTCGACCGCGACCCCGCCGGCGCCGCGCGCGACTACCCCGCGGGGCCGTCCGAGGTGCTCGTCATCGCCGACGAGAGCGCCAACGCCGAGTTCGTCGCGGCGGACCTGCTGTCGCAGGCCGAGCACGGCGCCGATTCGCAAGTGCTGCTCGTGACGACGAGCAAAAAACTCGGGCGGGCCGTCATGGCGGCCGTGGCCACGCAAAAGACGCGCTTGACGCGCGGCAAGCTCGTCGAAGGCGCGCTCGAGCACTCGAGCGTCATCGTCGTCGACGACCTCAAGACGGCGTTTGCGATCTCGAACCGCTACGCACCGGAGCACTTGATCCTGCAGATCGACCGAGCCGCGCGCCTGGCTCGACAAGGTGACGGCGGCCGGGCTCGGTGTTTCTCGGCCCGTGGACCCCGGAATCCGTCGGCGACTATTGCAGCGGCACGAACCACGTGCTGCCGACGTACGGTTTCGCGCGGCGCTACTCGAGCCTCGGCGTCGCGCGACTTCGTGCGCTCCATGACCGTGCAAGAGCTCACGCTCGAGGGACTTCGCGCGATCGGCCCCGTCGCGACCACGCTCGCCGCGCCTCGAGGGCCTCGACGCCCACGCCTGGGCCGTCGACGAGCGGCTTGGCGGCCGCACGCTCGGAGAATCTGCGATGAGCAGCGTGCTCGACCTCGCGCGGCGCGGAGCTGCGCGGCATCAGGCCTTATGTGCCCGGGGCGTACGAGCCGGGCTGCATTCGGCTGAACGCGAACGAATCGCCGTGGCGCGCGCCCGGCGACGACGTCGGAACGCGGCCTGAACGTCTATCCGCCGCCGCGCCCGACCGTGCTCCAGGAGAAGCTCGCCGGCTACTACGGCATCGAGCAGCGCCAGATTCTCGTGACGCGCGGCAGCAGCGAGGCGATCGACGTCCTGATCCGCGGCTTCTGCGCCGCCGGGCAGCGACAAGATCCTCGTGTGCCCGCCGACGTTCGACATGTACCGGCTCTACGCGAGCATTCAGAACGCCGGCGTCGTGCGCGTGCCGCTGCTCGCGGAGCGCGACTTCGCGCTCGACACCGACGCGATACTCGCCGCGCTCGACGCCAGCGTGAAGATCGTCTTCATCTGCTCGCCGAACAACCCGACGGGCCAATCGATGGCGCGCGCCGACATCGAGCGCATCTGCCGCGAAACGGCCGGCCGCGCGCTCGTCGTCATCGACGAGGCGTATCACGAGTTCGCGGCGGGCGGCGACTTCCTCGACCTGCGAAAGCGCTACGAGCACGTCGTGCTGCTGCGCACGCTGTCGAAGTTCGTGTCGCTGGCCGGCGTGCGCTGCGGCTTGATCGTGGCCGCGCCCGGAGCTCATCGAGTTCGCGCAGGTCGTGCTGCCGCCGTACACGTTTCCGACGCCGTCGATCGAGCTCGTGCAGCAGGCGCTGTCGCAGGACTCGCTGCAGGTGTCCGAGGAGCGCGTCGGCGTGCTGAAGCGCGAGCGCACGCGCCTCGCGGCAGCGCTGCGCGACGTGCCGCAAGTCGTGCACGTCTATCCCAGCGACGCCAACTTCATTCTCGTGCGAACGCGCGACGGCCAAGCGTTCCGCGAGACGGCGCGCCGCGCCGACATCCTCGTGCGCACGTTCGACGATCCGCTGCTCGCGGACTGCGTGCGCATTACCGTCGGGCGGCCGACCGACAACGACCAGCTGCTGCAAGCCGTATCCGGCGCGGAGCGCAAAGCATGCGTAAAGTGCTATTCGTCGATCGCGACGGGACGCTCGTCGCGGAGCGCAAGGGCCTCGACGGACTCCGTCGAGCAGCCGCTCGTCGCCGGCGTGATCCCGGCGCTGCTGCGCCTGAAGACGGCGGGCTATCAGTTTGTCATCGTCACGAACCAGCCGGGGCTGGGCGGTGCCGACCAATCCGCGCGCCCCGTTCGAGCAGCGCCGACGAGAAGCTGCTCGCGTTGTTCGCATCGCAGGGAATTCGTTTCATCGGCAACTTCATTTGCCCGCATACTCCGGAGGCGCACTGCGCGTGCCGCAAGCCGGCCATCGGCCTCGTTCGCGACTTCGTGAACGCCGAGCCGCTCGACCGCGAGCGCTCGGCCGTCGTCGGCGATCGCGACACCGACGTCGAGTTCGCGCGCAACCTCGGCATCCAGGGCTTCAAGCTCGGCTCGCCGGCCGCCGAGACCTGGGAGGCGATCGCGCACGCGCTCGTCGATCGGCCGCGAGCCGCGACCGTGCAGCGGCGTACGAAGGAAACCGACATTCGCGTCACCGTCGATCTCGACAGCGAGGCCGAGCCGCGCGCGAAGACGGGACTCGGCTTCTTCGACCACATGCTCGAGCAGCTCGGCAAGCACGGCGGCTTCAAGCTCGACGTGCAATGTGCGCGGCGATCTCGCACATCGACGAGCACCACACCGTCGAGGACGTTGCGCTGACGCTCGGCCAGGCGCTGCGCGAGGCGCTCGGCGACAAGCGCGGCATCCAGCGCTACGGCTTCCTGCTGCCGATGGACGAAGCGGACGCCGAGGTGTCGGTCGATCTCGGTGGACGGCCGTTCCTCGTCTTCGAAGCGAAGTTCGAGCGCGATCGCGTCGGCGATTTGCCGACCGAGCTCGTGCCGCACTTCTTCCGCTCGCTCGCGGAGACGCTCGGCGCCGCGATTCACGTCCGCGTGCGCGGCGAGAACACGCATCACATGGTCGAGGTGTGCTTCAAGGCCGTCGCACGCGCGCTGCGCCAGGCGTTCAGGCGCGCAAGGCGACGAGCTGCCGACGACGAAGGGCCAGCTGTGAAGCCGAACGCGGTCATCATCCCGTCGTGCGGCTCGAATCTCGCGTCGCTGCAGTTCGCGCTCGAGCGGCTCGGTGCCGACGTGCCGCTGACGCAGGACCCAGCGCGCATTCGCGCCGCGAGCCACGTCATCCTGCCCGGCGTCGGCGCCGCGGCACCGGGCATGGAGCGTCTCGCGGCCGCCGGGCTCGTCGACCTGATCCCGACGCTGACGCAGCCCGTGCTCGGCATTTGCCTCGGCATGCAGCTCCTGTTCGCGAGCTCCGAGGAAGAAGAGACGCGCTGCCTCGGGGTCATCGACGCCGAGGTGCGGCGGTTCCCCGCGACCCCCGATCTGCCCGTGCCGCAGATGGGCTGGAACGAGCTCGAGCCCGTCGGCGAGTCGGCGCTGCTGGCCGGCGTGCCGCCGGGCGCGTATGCCTACTTCGTGCACAGCTATGCAGCGCCGCCCGGGCCCTATACGCGCGCCGTGACGACCTACGGCGTGCCGTTCTCGGCCGTCGTCGAGCAGGGCAACTTCTTCGGCACACAGTTCCACCCCGAGCGGTCGTCGCGCGCCGGCGCGCAGATTCTCGGCAACTTTCTCAAGATTAGCGCTCTAACGCGCTGATGTCTATGGAGTTGATACCCGCCATTGATCTGCGAGACGGGCGCTGCGTCCGGCTCCTCAAAGGCGACTTCGCGCAGGAGACGCGCTACGCCGTCGATCCCGTCGAGCTCGCCCGGCAGTACCGCGAGCTCGGCGCCCGCTGGCTGCACGTCGTCGATCTCGACGGCGCGAAGCGCGGCGAGCCCGTGAATCTGGCTTTGATCCGCCGCATGCGCGAGGCGGCCGGAATCGACGTGCAGCTCGGCGGCGGGATTCGCACGCGAGCGAGCCTCGAGCAGGCGCTCGAGGTGGCCGACGCGCGCCGTCATCGGCAGCCTGGCCGTCAGCGACCCCGAGCTCGTCGCGGCCTGGCTCACGGAGCTCGGCCCCGACCGGCTCACGCTCGCGCTCGACGTGCGGCTCGCGCCCGACGGCACGCCGCTGATCGCGACGCACGGCTGGACGCGCGCCTCGACGCTGACGCTGGCCGCCGCGATCGAGCGCTTCGCGGCCGCTGGTCTGCGCCACGTGCTTTGCACGGACATCGATCGCGACGGTGCGCTGTCCGGTCCGAACGTCGAGCTGTACCGCGACTGCGCGGCGCGCTGGCCTGCTATCGAGTTCCAGGCATCGGGTGGCGTGCGCAGACGTCGCCGATCTCGTCGCGCTCGACCGCTGCCGGCGTCGCCGCAACCGTCTCGGGCAAAGCGTTGCTCGAAGGCCGGCTCACCCCGAGGAGATTCGACCATTCTTACGCGGCGCATAATCCCCTGCCTCGACGTCCGTGACGGCGTCGTCGTCAAAGGCGTGCAGTTCCGCGACCACCGCGTCGTCGGCGACATCATGACGCTCGCGGCCCGTTATCGCGACGAAGGCGCCGACGAGCTCGTGTTCTACGACATCACGGCGAGCCCCGATCGGCGCACGGTCGACCGCACGTGGGTCAACCGCATCGCGGCCGTGCTCGACATTCCGTTCTGCGTCGCCGGCGGCATTCGCAGCGTCGCCGACGCCGAAACGGTGCTGAACCTCGGCGCCGACAAGATCTCCGTCAACTCCCCTGCCCTCGAGCGGCCCGACCTCGTCGACGAGCTCGTGCGCCGGTTCGGCTCGCAGTGCGTCGTGATCGGCATCGACACGCTGACGCGCGACGGCGACTATCACGTCTATCAATACACGGGCGATCCGACGCGCTCGCGCGCGGCCGAGCGGCGCACGCTCGATTGGGTGCGCGAAGTGCAGGACCGCGGCGCCGGCGAGATCGTGCTGAACTGCATGAATCAGGACGGCGTGCGCAAAGGCTACGACGTCGCGCAGCTCGCGGCCGTGCGCGCGATTTGCAGCGTGCCGCTGATCGCCTCGGGCGGCGCCGGCGCGCCGGAGCACTTCTTGGACGTGTTCGAGCGCGCGCGCGTCGACGGCGCACTGGCCGCAAGCGTGTTTCACACGGCCGCGATCGACATCGGCGACCTCAAACGTTATCTCGCGGCCGCGGGCATCGCGATTCGGCCCGTCACTTGAGGAGGACGTCGTGAGCGACACGGCATTCTTGGTCGAGCTTCAGGACGATCATTCGGCAGCGGCTCGCGGACGCGCCCGAGGGCAGCTACACGGCGACGGCTGGCCTCGCAAGGCATGCTGAAGGTCGCGCAAAAGCTCGGCGAGGAAGGCGTCGAGCTCGCGCTCGCGGCCGCGGCGCAGGACCAGGCGCGCGTGACGGCCGAGGCGGCCGATCTCGTCTATCACCTGCTTGCTGCTGCTCGCGATGCGCGAGCTGACGCTCGGCGACGTCGTCGCCGAGCTCGAGCGCCGGCATCGGGCGGCCTGAAATGCGAGAGCCGCTTACCCAGCGTGCTGATTCCGGGCTTGCTCTGCACGCCCCGGCTCTATGCCGAGCAGATGCCGGCGCTGTGGCGTTTCGGCCCCGTGACCGTCGCGAACCACACGCACGACGACAGCATGAGCGGTATCGCGCGGCGGATCCTGTCGCTCGCGCCGCCGAAGTTCGCGTTGATCGGCTTGTCGATGGGCGGCTCGCGTTCGAGATCCTGCGCCAAGCGCCCGACGGTCGCGAAGCTCGCGCGGCTCGACACGACGTGCGCGCCCCGATCGCCGCGAGCAGACCGAGCAGCGCGTGCGGCAAATCGAGATGGCTCGACGCCGGTTCGACGGCATCGCGCAGTTGCTCGATCCGCGCTCGCAGCCGCAGCACGACACGGGCGCGCTCGTCTTGATGGACGACGCGCTGGGCCGAGCACAAGCCGGCGGCGGCCGGGCTCGAGGTGATCGACTTGCCTGGCGTGCTTGCTCGCGGCCAAGCGCGCGAAGCTCATCGACGCCGTGCAGACCGCCTCGTTCGACCCGGCTCGCCGGGCGAGGCTTCACGCTACGCCGAAGAGGTCGCGCCGTACGTTGCTGCGCGAAGCGGGAGAATCGGACGCTGCGCTCAGATCAGCACTTCGGTCGCCGGCTCGCGCAAGTTGTAGCGCGAGCTCATCGCGTAGCCGTAAGCGCCGGCGTTCGCGATCAGCAGCACGTCGTTCTCCTTCGCCGGCGGCAGCAGCCGATCCGAGCCCAACCGGTCGCCGGTCTCGCAGATCGGGCCGACGACCGTCACGAGCTCCGTCGCCGGCTTGCCGAGCCGCGTGAGGTTCACGATGTCGTGATAGGCGCCGTAGAGCGCCGGCCGGATCAGGCTGTTCATGCCGGTGCCGACGCCGACGTACTGCACGTCGCCCTTGCCCTTCGTCTGCGTCACGCGCGCGACCAGGACGCCGGCCTGCGCGACGATGAAGCGCCCCGGCTCGAGGAACAACGAGCGGCCGCCGCAGCCCTGCTTGATCTCGCCGAGCGCCGCGTCGAGCGCCGCGAGGTCGAGCCCCGGCTGGCCGGCCTTCTCGGGCACGCCGAGCCCGCCGCCGACGTCGATGTAGCGCACGTCGGGCAGCGTCTCGAGCAGCTTCAACAGCTGGCGGCCCGTCTCGAGCCAAGCGTTGGCGCTCAGCACGCCGCTGCCGGTGTGCGCGTGCAGTCCGACGATGCGCGCGCCGGCCTTCTTCGACGCAGTCGACGAGCTCGTCGATCTCGAACAGCGGAATGCCGAACTTCGAGTGCACGCCGGCCGTGCGCACGTGCTCGTGATGGCCGCGGCCCTGGCCCGTGTCGATGCGGACGAAGATGTCCTTGCCCTTGAAGCTCTTGGCCCAGTGCTTCAGCGGGAACAGGTTGTCGAGCGTGACCCAGACGCCCTGCTCGAGCGCCTGCTCGTATTCGGTGCGCGGCGCGAAATTCGGCGTGAACAGAATGCGCTTGCGATCGATGTTCGGCAGCACCTCGAGCACGCGCGCGATCTCGCCGGGCGACACGCACTCGAAGTTGACCCCGCCCGTCGTGCGACGAGCTTGCAGGATCTCGCGATTCGAGTTGGCCTTCATCGCATAGAACACGGCGTCGACGGACTTCGAGGCCGCGCAGCGCTGCGATCGCCTTCTCGATGCTCTCGCGGTCGTAGACGTAGGTCGCGTCGCGCTGCGCGCCGATCTCGAGCAGCTGCGCCTTCTTCTTGACCCACCACGGCTTCGGCACGGCCTTCGCCGGCGTGCCGCCGCCCGTCAGCTGCTCCCACGTCTCGCCGAACACGCCGCCCGCGAACTTGTCGACGAGCAAGCCGTGCAGGTGCTGCACGAGCCGATAGGCGTGCTCGGAGCTCACGACGAACGTCAGGTTCAGGTCGTTCGCGGCCTGCGTCACGAGATGGACCTGCTGCTCCTGGAACACCTCGAGCACGGGGGCGAGCTCGTGGAGGATCGTGCGAATCCGCTGGCCCGACGAGCGTGATCGCCGCGCAGTCGCTGATGATCGTGACCTTGCAGAGCTTGCGCAGATCGTCGGCGAGCGCCTCGATCGCCGCGCGCGTCGTGACGTTCTGCGCGGTGTCGATCGAGACCGTGACGTTGCTTTCCGACGTCGAGATCAAGTCGACCGAGATGCCGTGCTCGCGGAAGATGTTGAAGGCGTCGGCGAGGAAGCCGACCTGGTGCCACATCTCCATCGATTCCATCGAGACGAGCGTGATACCGCTGCGATGCGAGATGGCCTTGAGCTGCGGCTGATCGTCGCCGGGTGCGTTCGAGATGACGCTGCCTTCCCATTCGGGATGCGCCGTGCACTTCAAATAGAGCGGAATGCCCGTCGCGCGCACCGGCGAGATGCTGCGCGGGTGCAGGATGCCGCCGCCCGCCGACGCGATCTCCTGCGCCTCGCGGTAATGCAGGCTCTTGATGAGCCGCGCCGACGGCACGGCCTTCGGGATCGGCGCTGAAGAAGCCCGGCGCGTCGGTCCAGATCTCGAGCCGGCGCGCCTCGAGCTTGCCGGCGAGATAGGCGCCCGAGGTGTCGGAGCCGCCGCGCCCGAGCAGCACGGTCTCGCCTTGCGCATTGCGCGCGATGAAGCCTTGCGACAGCACGACGCCTTCGATCGCGGCGAAGCGCTGCTGGAGCGCCTTGTCCGGCGAGAAATCGCAACGCGCCGAGATGAAGCGCGCGCGCTCGGTCTGGTCGCGCAGCGTCGTGCTCTCGAGGTAATCGCGGATGTCGAGCCAGGCGACGTCGAGGCCCGTCGAGCGCAGGTACGCCGCGCCGAGCTCGGTCGCCGCGAGCTCGCCGACGCTAAGCACGCGCGCGTGCACGCGCGGGCTGACCTCGCCGATCAGCTTGACGCCGGCGATGACCTGCGCGAGCGCGTCGAAGCGCTCGTCGAACATCGCTGGGATCGACGCCGAGCTCGCGCGCGAGCGCGTCGTGCTGCGCGCGGATCTTGGCGAGCTGCTCGTCGGTGTCGCCGCCGGCAACGGCCGCGTCGAGCAGCGCGATCAGCGCATTCGAGACGCCGACGAGCGCCGAATGCACGACGACGGGGCGAACGCCCTCGGCGAGCCGCTCGCGAATGAGCCGCGCGATGATCGCCCAGTTCTCCGCCGTGGAGACGCTGCGCCCGCCGAACTTCAGCACGACCCACGGCGAGTCGGGATACGGCGTATCGACGGCTTGGCTCGCGCCGAGCACTGGCTGTGACGACATGAATGCCTCTGACTTACGCTGTTCGATCTTTGTTCGCTCGGCGTCAACCGAGAGCTCGCGTCGGTCACTGCGCCGAGCGACGCGGAGCTGACGAGGCGCGCGTATTTCGCGAGCAGGCCGCGCTCGGCTTTGCGCGGCGGCGGCGTCCACGCGCGCAGGCGCTGGTCGATCGTCTCTTGCGAGACGCCGAGCTCGATCGTCTTGCGCACGGCGTCGATGACGATCGGGTCGCCGTCCTCGACGATCGCGATCGGACCGCCGACGGCGGCTTCCGGTGTGACGTGGCCGACGACGAAGCCGTGGCTGCCGCCCGAGAACCGGCCGTCCGTGATCAGCGCGACCTTGCCGCCGAGACCGCGGCCGATGACGGCGCCCGTCGGGCTCAGCATCTCGGGCATGCCCGGCGCGCCCTTCGGGCCTTCGTAACGGATCACGATGACGTCGCCGGCCGCGACGACGCCGTCGATGATCGCGCGCAGCGCGAGGTGCTCGCCGTCGAACACGCGCGCCCGGCCTTCGAACCGCGTGCCTTCCTTGCCGGTGATCTTGGCGACCGCGCCCTCCGGCGCCAGGTTGCCGTACAGCACGGCCAGATGGCTGTCCGCCTTGATCGGGTCGCGAGAGCGGCCGAACGATCGTCTGCCCGGCCGGATACGGCCGACCGCCGCCAAGTTCTCGGCGACCGTGCGGCCGCGTGACCGTGAGGCAGCCGCCGTGCAGCATGCCGGCGTCGAGCAGCGTCTTCTGCAGCGGCTGAATGCCGCCGATGCGGATCAGCTCCGACATCAAGTAGCGGCCGCTCGGCCGCAGGTCGGCGAGCACCGGCGTGCGGTTGCCGATGCGCGTGAAGTCGGCGAGCGTGAGCTCGACCCGCGCCTCGTGCGCGATCGCGAGCAGGTGCAGCACGGCGTTCGTCGAGCCGCCGAGCGCGATGACCGTCGTGATCGCGTTCTCGAAGGCTTCCTTGCTCAGGATGTCCGACGGCTTGATGCCGCGCTTGATGCAGCGCCACGACGGCCTCGCCGGCGCGGCGGCAGTCGTCGGCTTGGCGCTCGACACGGCTTCCTGCGCCGAGCTGTTCGCAAGGCTCAGGCCCAGGGCCTCGATCGCCGACGCCATCGTGTTGGCCGTGTACATGCCGGCGCAGGAGCCGGGCCCCGGGATCGCCGTCGACTCGACTTCCTTGAGCTCGGCGTCGTCGATCTTGCCCGCCGCATAGCTGCCGACGGCTTCGAACACCGAGATGATGTCGCGGTTCTTCGGCCCCGGCTGGATCGTGCCGCCGTAGACGAAGATCGACGGCCGATCGAGGCGCGCCATCGCCATGACGCAGCCCGGCATGTTCTTGTCGCAGCCGCCGATCGTGACGAGGCCGTCGAAGCCCTCGGCCGCGGCCACGGTCTCGATCGAGTCCGCGATGACCTCGCGCGACACGAGCGAGTAGCGCATGCCCGGCGTGCCGTTGGCGATGCCGTCCGAGACCGTGATCGTGTTGAACAGCACGCTCTTGGCGCCGGCGGCGTCGGCGCCCGCGCCGGCGTGCCGCGCGAGCACGTCGATGTGCATGTTGCACGGCGTGACCATGTTCCAGGTCGAGGCGATGCCGACCTGCGGCTTCGCGAAATCCTCGTCCTTGAACCCGACGGCGCGCAGCATGGCGCGGCTCGGCGCCTGCGTGAGGCCGTCGACGACGACGCGAGAGTGCCGGCGCGGATCGACGCCGGGAGGATCCTGGTCCTGCTCAGCCATGTGCGAAGACGGTGCGGCGTTTGACGGGGACGCGATTATGGCGGTGAGCGTTCAGCCCGGGCAACCGCCGGCGGGTCTCGGAGGCGCCGGAGCGCCCGTGGAAAGTCCGTGGAATCAGTACCGCTAGCGCTGCTTTGCCACGTAGCGGCTCAAGAGTATGATCCAGCGACGCTACGCTAATGAGTTGGAAGCCGATGGATCCGCGGGATTCCGGAATCTTCAGGCTGGCGAGCGTCGGTAGCTACCTCGACGCGCTCTCGACGATCACCGACGAGATGAGCCTGAAGGAGCGCAGCAACCTCATCTTCCTCGACCGCTGCCTGCACGAGCGCTGGGGACTCGGCGAGAACGTCATCCTGAACTGGTGCCCCGAAGGCGACGGCATCGCCCTGCTGATCGTGCCCCACTACGCGATCGCCGGCTATGCGAGCGCCGCAACCGGCTCGCCGGTCGCGGCGCGCTGTCGCGGCCGAAGCAGGAGTTCTTCCAGGTGCTGCTGTCGGGGCGGCGCTGCCTGACGCCCGCTCAGCTCGACCAAGGTCGGCCGGCTGCTCGGCATCGAGTCGACGCATTTGCCGCTGCGCGAGCCGCTCAAGAACACCGCCGGGCAGAACGAGATCATCGAGAAGATGGTCAAGCGCTACAGCATCACCTACGTGCCCGAATCGCGGCGTGTGCCTGTTCGACATCGTGGGCTTCAGCCTGCTGTCGCCGTTCGAGCAGATGATGCAGCTGAACAGCCTCTCGTACTCGCTGAACTCCGCGCAGAGCAAGCTGCTCACGAAGCGCATCGGCGTCGACTTCTCGCGCACGACGACGGGCGACGGGTTCTACATTTGGAACCGCGACCTCACGCTCGAAGGCAACGTCAACCTCTATCACTTCATGCAGCTCGCGCTGGCAGACAACGCGATCGCGCAGAAGAAGGCGCAGCACAACACCGTGCCGCGGCTGCGGGCGTGCTTCCACGTCGGCAGCAGCTACGAGTTCCACCAATCCGAAGGGCTGAACCCCACGCTCTACAACTACATCGTCGGCGACGTGACCGTCGATCTCGCGCGCGTCATCGAGCGCGCGATGCCCGGGCAGATCCTCGTCGGCGATTTCCGCAGCGAGATGCCGACCGTCGATGCGCCCGGCGGCGAGTCGCGGATCGTCGAGTCCGCGGATTTCGTCGAGCTCGCGATGCGCAACGTCGAGCAGCTCGCCGGCATCGAGCTGTCGGGCGAACGCGTCGACGCGATTCGCTGCTATCTCACGGGCACGAAGCTCGCCAACGGCGAATTCACCGTGCGCAGGATCACCGTCAACGACAAGCACGGCATCGCGCGGCGCGTGTACAACGCCAAGGTCAACATCTATCGGCACAATGCCGAGCCGATCCTGCTCGGAATCGAAGATCGCTCGCTCGGACCCGACAGCGTGCCGCGGTTACGGCAGCGAGCACGTGCTGCGGCCGGCGCTCGCCTGATCCGTTGCGCTCAGTGCGAGGTCGTGCGCTCGAGCGCTCCGGGCGTGCGACGACGAGCGTCGTATCCGGCTCGGCCTCGTGCGTGCGGCGGCGCGGCGCGCTAGGCGCACCTTCGCGTTCGGGCCCGTGAAGCGCATTTGGTGGTGGCCGACGGCGATCAGGTCGCCGTCGCGCAGCCGATGCTCGCGGACGCGCCGGCCGTTGACGAAACAGCCGTTCGTGCTGCTCAGGTCGATCAGCATCCAGCCGTCCGGCGTCTCGAGGAACAGATTCTGGAAGCGGCTGACGTAGCGGCTGTCGAGGCTGATGTCGCAACTGTCGTCGCGGCCGAGCACCATGCGCGGCCGATTCAGCGTCACCTCGGCGACGACGGTTCTGCCGCTCGACACGATCAGCCGCGCGGCCTCGAGCCGCAGCCGGCTCGGATCGCTGAGGTGCACGGCCTCGCGGCGACAGCTCCTCGACGGGCTGCGCCCAGGCCGAGGCGTCGTAGCGCAGGTTCAGGTTGGCGCCGGCTTCCTTGAGCACGGCGCGCGTGACCTTCGGCTGCCGATTGCTGCCCGTCGAGCGCGCCGCGATCGCATCGAGCGCGGCGCAGCAGAGCGCGTTGATGTCGCCGACGATGCCCTGCGTGAAAGCCTGGATGTCGAGGACGACCTCGTCGGGCACGAGCTCCTCGGCCCAATCGCAACCGGCGCCGCGCAAGCACGCCCAGATGTAGGAGCGGGTCTCGTCGAGCGTGAAGCCCGCGAGGCGCTGATGGGCGGCGCGTGCCAACGGTCCGCCGTCGTACTGCGGCAGCAGATTGGCGACGAGCTCCTCGCTGCGTGTCAGCGCGAGGAGGTAGACGATCGGGCCGGTTGCGCAGCCGCATCTGCGCCAGAGCCTCGAGCTCGCGCAGGACGGGTGCCGCGAAGCGCTCGAGGCCGTCGGCCACGACGAACGCAGACCGGCCGTTGCCGGCCTGGTGACGCAGGAAGACCTCGAGGATGTGCCGCAGCTCGGCGGCCGAGCCTTCGACGGGGCCGGGGCCGATCTCCTCGAGCAGCTGCGCGAGCAATTGCTCGCGAGTCTCGCACGTCGGCTTGATCCAGGAGATCGCCAGGTCCTTGAGCTGCCGCAGCCGCTGCCGCGTCAGCGTCGTCTTACCGACGCCTGCGGCACCGCTCAGGAACAACGACTGGATTTGCTTGCCGAACAGCTCGTCGAGCTTCAGCAGCGCGTAGCGCATCGAATGCGACGCGAAGACGGGCCGCGCGGCGTCGGCGGCGAACGGGTTGGCTTCGAGCTTGTACTGTTCGAGGAACAACGGGGGCGAGATCCCTAGTAGTTCTTATCGGGAGGGACGCTTCACGATACGCGGAGTCCTCGGGCAGCACTAGGGGCAAAGAATTGGTCGGGGCGACAGGATTTGAACCTGCGACCCCTTGCACCCCATGCAAGTGCGCTACCAGGCTGCGCCACGCCCCGACCGAGGTTGGCAAGTTTAGCGATAAAGCAGCCGGGGCCGGATACCCGGGCCGCGGCGCTCAGCGGCGCAGCAGCTTGAGGACGTCCTCGAGCTCGGCGCGGACCTGGCGAATGATCTGCTGGCTCTGGCTCGTGTCGGTGCGGGCTTCGTCGCCCATGAGGCGTTGACGCGCGCCGCCGATCGTGAAGCCCTCTTCGTACAGCAGGCTGCGGATCTGCCGGATGATCAGGACGTCCTGGCGCTGATAGTAGCGGCGGTTGCCGCGCCGCTTGACGGGCTTCAGCTGCGGGAATTCCTGCTCCCAGTAGCGCAGCACGTGCGGCTTGACGGCGCAGAGCTCGCTGACCTCCCCGATCGTGAAGTAGCGCTTGCCCGGAATCGGTGGGAGGTCGTCGTTATTCCCTGGTTCCAGCATAGGCTTCGACTCGCGCTTTGAGTTTTTGGCCGGGGCGGAACGTCACGACGCGGCGAGCAGTGATCGGAATCTCCTCGCCGGTCTTCGGATTTCGTCCGGGCCTCTTGTTTTTGTCACGCAAATCGAAGTTTCCGAAGCCGGAAAGCTTGACTTGTTCCCCGACCGCCAAGGCGGCCCGCAAATCTTCGAAGAAGGAATCGACGAGCTCGCGCGCTTCACGCTTGTTCAAGCCGAGCTCGTTGAACAACGACTCGGCCATGTTCGCTTTCGTTAGTGCCATACCCGATTCGGCGTCCGATTCTTGTTAGGTTCTTATCGTCGCTCCGAACTCACGCTCGAGCTTGCTGCATTACGGAGCGCATTCGTTTGATCCGCGTCGTCGTCAGTAAGGGTGCGTGAGGCGTCCTGCAAAATCAAGCCTAAACCGATGCTTTTTCGCCTTGAATCTACCCCTTTGCCGCGGTATACGTCGAACACTACGCACCTCTCGCAGGATTTCGCCCGCAGCAGCGCGCGCGGCTTTCGTCAAAGCATCGGCGCTGACGTCTTCGGCGACGACGATCGCGAGGTCGCGGCGGATCGACGGAAACTTCGAATAGCTGCTCGAATGCAGGCACCGCGGCCGGCATCAACGCGTCGAGCTGCAGCGCAAACACGACGGCCGCGCGTTTCTTGTCGATCCGTTTCGCGAGCTCGGGATGCAGCGCGCCGAGCCAGCCTACGAGGCGGTCGCCGACGCAGGATGCGTGCGGTGCGGCCTGGGCTCAGAGCCGGATGCGCGCCGGCTTCGAAGCGGAACTCGTCAGGCGAACCGGTCAGCCGCAGCAGCGCTTCGACGTCGCCCTTGACGTCGAAATAGTCGACGTCGGGGCCCGCGCCGTCCCAGTGCTCGGCCGAGCGCGTGCCGAGGGCCAATCCCGCCACGACCTGCGTCTGCGCGACGCCCGGCTCCGCGGCCGCAAACTGCGGGCCGAGCTCGAACAGGCGCACGCGCTGCCGCTGCCGGCTCACGTTGAGGCGTGCCGCGTCGATGAGCCCCGGCCACAACGACCGCCGCAGCACGGCCAGATCGCTCGCGATGGGGTTCGCGAGCTCGACAGGCGGGTTCGCCGGGGCTCACGAGAGCGTCCAGGCCCGGCGTCGATGAAACTGTAGGTGATGGCCTCGGCGTAGCCGCGCGCCGCGAGCAGGTCCGCGACGTCGTCGGGCTCGATGACGTGCTCGCTCGCGGCGCCGAGCCGCTCGACTGCTTCGCCCGGCGTCGCCGGAATGGCGTCGTAGCCGAACATGCGGCCGACCTCCTCGATCAGGTCTTCCTCGATCGCGACGTCGAAGCGGAACGCCGGCGGAGTGACGCGCCAGCCGTCGCTTCGTCCGTTCTGCTCTCATCTCGAGCCGCTCGAAGATTTCCGCCACCTGCTTCGCCGGCACCCCGATACCGAGCACCGCCCGTAGCCGCTCCGCGCCGCAGGGCCACGGCCGGACGCTCGGGCAAATCGGCGGCGCGCTCGACGTTTATGACCGGCCCGGCGTTGTCCGCCGCAGATCGTGAGCAACAGCTGTGTCGCACGCTCGACGGCGCGAACCTGACCCGTGGGGTCGACGCCGCGCTCGAAGCGCAACGAGGCATCCGTGTGCAGGCCGAGCCGGCGCGGCCGCCCGACGATGGCCGCGGGCGCGAAGAACGCGCTCTCGAGGAACACGGAGTCCGTCGAGGCGCTCACGGCCGTCGCTTGGCCGCCCATGACGCCGGCCAATCCGACCGGCCCGCGCGCGTCCGCGATCACGAGCATGTCGCCCGTCAGCTCGACGCCGCGGCCGTCGAGCAATGTGAGCTTCTCGCCGCCGCGCGCAAGCCGAGCCTCGATGCGCCCGTCGAGCTTGGCGAGGTCGTAAGCGTGCATCGGCTGGCCGAGCTCCAGCATCACGTAGTTCGTGACGTCGACGATCGGTTGCATCGGCCGGAGCCCGGCGCGCCGTAACCGCTCGCGCATCCATATCGGCGTGCGCGCGCTGCGTCGAAAGGCCGCGCAGAACGCGGCCGGCGAACCGCGGGCAGCCGCCGCCGGCGCCGAGGGAGATCGGGAACGTGGCGTCGATCGTCGCGGCAACCGGTGGCGCCTTGGGCGGGCGCGAGGCGCGCGCTGCGGCGGGCCGCGAGCTCGCGCGCGATGCCGATGACGCTGAAGCAGTCGCCGCGATTCGGCGTCACGTTGATCTCGAGAACCGCGTCGTCGAGCCGCAGGTACTCGGCCACGCTCGCGCCTTTTGGCGCGTCCGCGTCGAGGATCAAGAGACCGTCGACGTCGTCGACGAGCTCGAGCTCCTTCGCCGAACACAGCATGCCGTTCGATTGCACGCCGCGCAGCTCGGCCGCACCGATGGCCTTACCGTTCGGCAGCTTCGCGCCGACGCGGGCGAACGGCGCTTTGATGCCGGCGGCAACATTGGGCGCGCCGCAGACGACGCGATGCTGCCCCGCGCCGTCGTCGACGACGCAGACGGACAAGCGGTCGGCGTTCGGATGGCGCTCGACGCCGAGGACCTCCGCCACGACGATGTTGCGGTCGATGGCGTGTAAGCCGCTCGAGGGAATCGACCTCGAGCCCCGAGGTCGTCAGATCGGCGGCGACGCGCTCGATGTCACCGAGCTCGACCCAATCACGCAGCCAGTCGAGATTCACGCGCATGGCTACAGCCTCAGGCGAACTGCTCGAGGAAACGCAGGTCGTTCTCGAAGAACGCGCGCAGGTCGTCGACGCCATAGCGCAGCATCGCGAGGCGCTCGACGCCCATGCCGAACGCGTAGCCGTTGAACTCGATGCGGATCGATGCCGACGTTGCGCAGCACGTTCGGATGCACCATTCCGCAGCCCAGGATCTCGAGCCAGCGGCCGGACTCCGAGCGCACGTCGACCTCGGCCGACGGCTCCGTGAACGGAAAGTACGACGGCCGGAAGCGCAGCTCCACGTCGCGCTCGAAGAACTTCGAGACGAAGTCGTAGAGCAGCGCCTTCAGATTGGCGAAGCTCACGTGGCGATCGATGACGAGCCCTTCGACCTGCGTGAACATCGGCGTGTGCGTGAGGTCGGAGTCGCGGCGGTAGACGCGGCCCGGCGCGATGAGCCGAATCGGCGCGCCGTGCGCCTTGAGCGCGCGAATCTGCACGGGCGACGTGTGCGTCCGCAGCAACAGCCCGGAGCGCAGATAGAACGTGTCGTGCATCGCGCGCGCCGGATGGTTCTCCGGGATGTTCAGCGCCGTGAAGTTGTGGAAGTCGTCCTCGACCTCGGGGCCCGGTGTGCACGTCGAAGCCGGCGTGGCCGAGGATCGTCACCATGCGCCGCAGCGTCCGCGTGACGGGGTGCAGCTGGCCCGGCGGCTCGCCGCGGCCCGGCAGCGTGACGTCGAGCGCCTCGGCCGCGAGCTGCTCGGCGAGCTGGCGCGCCTCGAGCGCGTCGCGACGCGCATCGATGGCGGCCGCGAGCGCCGCCTTCGCGTCGTTGATCGCCTTGCC
Organism: uncultured Gammaproteobacteria bacterium; assembly: GCA_963714705.1. GTDB lineage: Bacteria > Pseudomonadota > Gammaproteobacteria > Steroidobacterales > Rariloculaceae > FEN-1219. Next base: position 270,421 of record CAVQPJ010000004.1, on the reverse strand, counting down.
GGCCGCCGGAATCTCGGCCGGCGGCAGCTTGCCGACCTCGCGCAGCTGCGCCGTGAACACGCCCTTCTTGCCGAGGAACTGCACGCGCACGGCGTCGAGCGCGGCCAAGTCGTCGGCCGCGCTGCACGGCCGTTTCGGCCTGGCCCAGCAGTTCCGCGATGCTGCTCACCGCGAGCTCCCTCGAGGTGCGTCGGTCTAGGCGGCGCGGCGAGAGCCTCTTTCGCGGCGGCGACGAGGGCGGCGAAGCCCTCCTGATCGTGCACCGCGATGTCGGCGAGGACCTTGCGATCGACCTCGATCTCGGCGAGCGAGAGCCCGTTCATCAGGCGGCTGTACGACAACCCGTTCGCGCGAGCCGCCGCGTTGATGCGCGTGATCCACAGCGCGCGGAACTCGCGCTTGCGCACGCGGCGATCGCGGAACGCGTACTGGCCGGCCTTGATGACGGCCTGCTTCGCGGCGCGGAAAACCTTGCGCCGCGCGTTGTAGTAGCCCTTCGCCTGATCGAGGATCTTTTTGTGGCGCGCCTTGGCGGTGACGCCTCGTTTTACTCTGGCCATCTAAGTCTCCTCAAACGTACGGCAGCAGGCGACGCAATCCGTCGACGTCGGAGTCGGAGATCTGCATCGTGCGGCCCAATTGGCGTTTCCGCTTCGGCGACTTCTTCGTCAGGATGTGGCGCATGTGCGAATGGCCGGATTTGAACCCGCCATTACCCTTCGCGCGGAAACGCTTTGCAGCGCCGCGCTTCGTCTTCAGCTTCGGCATGACTTTCTCCTCAGTGTTTAGCCCGTTCCAGTGTTGCCTCGACTGGGCGGGCGGCTCGCGGCGACGCGCGTTGCTGCCGCGTCGCGAGCACTTGTTCGTTGCGGCGGTCGCGGCTAGCGCTTGCGCGGGCCGATCACCATGACCATTTGCCGTCCTTCCATGAGCGGCTGCTGTTCCACGGAGCCATAGTCGTCCAAGTCGTTTTGCACGCGCTTCAGCAGCTCGGCTCCGAGCTCCTGGTGCACCATCTCGCGTCCCCGGAATCTCAACGTGACCTTGGCCTTGTCGCCGTGCGTCAGGAACTTGATGAGATTACGCAGCTTGACTTGGTAGTCGCCCTCTTCGGTACCGGGTCGAAATTTCACTTCCTTGACCTGGATCTGCTTCTGCTTGCGCCGAGCCGACTGAGCCTTCTTGTTCTGCTCGAACACGAACTTCCCGTAGTCCATGATTCGACAGACCGGAGGCTCGGCGCCGGGTGCAACTTCGACGAGATCCAAACCCGAACTCTCGGCGCTACGCAGCGCCTCCTGAATGGTCATGATTCCGAGCTGGTCCCCAGTGGGGCCGATGACGCGAACACGCGGCGATAGGATCTCCGCATTGCGTCGGACGCGCTTTCCTTGAACGATTCGTGACTCCTTCAGCTGGCCAAAATAATGCGGCCGCGACCTTCCGGTCGCAGGCCAGCGCGGCATTGTACGGGCCCATCGAAACGGGCACAAGGCGCGCGCGGCTCTAAACGCCTTAGTTTTCAGCTAGTTCGCGACCGCGAGCTGACCCGGCGCCGGTGGCGCGCCATAGAGCGCATCGAGCTGCGCGAGATCGCCGGCGGAAAGGCCCGACGAGCCACGGATGTCGCCGCGCCCGCGCAGCGTGCGGCGGTAGCGTCCGAAGAACTCGCGCGATGTCGCCGCCGAAGCCGAAGAAATACATGACGTCGTCGAAATCGGCCGTGTGGCGCAAGCCCCAACGCATGGCCGAGCTCGTGCAGGCAAGTCAGGTAGACGATCGTGTCGCGGAACAGAGCGTCGAGGCCGGCCCGCGTCGCGATCTCGATCGCCCGAGCGCGGCCGTGTCGGGGCGGATGTAGACCGCCGCGCCGCGCCGACCGTCCACGTCGAGCGGCCGCATCTCGCCGTATTGGCCGCCGGCCGCCGGCGCCCAATAGAGCCTCACGAGCGCGTCGTCCTCGTCTGCGGCTGGCACGAACCTCAATGCACCGCCGGCCGCGCGCTGCCAGGCCTCGAGCGCCCAGACTGCGAGGTCGGTGTCGGCGGGCCGCGCCTGCGCGTCCTCGATCGGCGTCGGCGATGAAGTAAGTCACGGCGCCGCCATCCTCGAGCGGGCCCAACGGCGCAAGCGTCTGCGCCTCGGCGACGCTGCCGGCCGCGACCAGCGCGGCCGCAATCGTTACCCAGAAGCTTTGGAGGGCTCGCATGGGGATTCACTATGCCAGCCGATGGGAGGCAGAAAAAATGGTAGGCGCGATTGGTATCGAACCAACGACCCCCACCATGTCAAGGTGGTGCTCTACCACTGAGCTACGCGCCTAAGGGGCGCCACGATACCTACTTGGCTTCTCAAGTGCGCGCGCGGTCGCGCTCAACCCGCCTCGACGGCGCGCGGCGGCGGCAGCCCGACGCTCTGGTGCCTGAGGTCGTTGATCTCGTCGCGCAACCTCGCAGCCTGCTCGAACTCGAGATTGCGCGCGTGCTCGTACATGCGTTTCTCGAGTTGCGCGACGCGCGCGAGCATCTGCTCCGGCGACAGCCGCTCGTAACGCTCGCGTCGTCGCGGCCGCGCGCGTTTGCGCTCGCCCTTTCTTGCCGCGCGGCGTCGCGCGCGCGCCTTCCATGATGTCCTGGACGGCCTTGAGGATCGAGCGCGGCTCGATGCCGTGCACGCGATTGAACTCGATCTGCTTCGCGCGGCGGCGGTTCGTCTCGTCGATCGCGCGCTGCATCGAGCCCGTGATCCGGTCGGCGTAGAGGATGGCTTTGCCGCGAACGTTGCGCGCGGCACGCCCGATCGTTTGGATCAGCGAGCCCTCGGAGCGCAAGAAGCCTTCCTTGTCGGCGTCGAAAATGGCGACGAGCGACACCTCGGGCAAGTCGAGTCCTTCGCGCAGCAGATTGATGCCGACGAGCACGTCGAACTCGCCGAGCCGAAGATCGCGGATGATCTCCATGCGCTCGACGGTTTCGACGTCGGCGTGCAGATAGCGCACGCGCACGCCGTGCTCCTGGAGATAATCCGTGAGGTCCTCGGCCATGCGCTTCGTCAACGTGGTGATCAGCACGCGCTCGCCGAGCGTCGGCGCGTGCGTTGATCTCGGACAGCACGTCGTCGACTTGCGTGCCGGCCGGCCGTATCTCGACGTCGGGATCGACGAGACCCGTCGGCCGCACGACCTGCTCTACCGTTTGATCCGCATGCGCGTGCTCGTACGGGCCCGGCGTCGCCGACACGAAGATCGTTTGCGGCGCGATCTGCTCGTACTCCTCGAACGACAGAGGCCGGTTGTCGAGCGCCGACGGCAAGCGGAAACCGTACTCGACGAGCGTTTCCTTGCGCGAGCGGTCGCCTTTGTACATGCCGCCGATTTGCGGAATCGTCGCGTGGCTCTCGTCGACGAACAGCAGCGCGTTGTCGGGCAAGTAGTCGAACAGGCACGGCGGCGGCTCGCCGGGGCGGCGCCCCGAGAGATAGCGCGAGTAGTTCTCGATCCCGTTGCAGTAGCCGACCTCGAGGATCATCTCCAAGTCGAAGCGCGTGCGCTGCTCGAGCCGCTGCGCCTCGACGAGCTTGTTCGCACCGCGCAACCGCTCGAGCTGCAGCGCGAGATCGGCGCGGATCTGGTCCACGCAGGCGAGCAACGTCTCGCGCGGCGTGACGTAGTGCGTCTTCGGGTAGATCGTCGCGCGCGGCATGCGTTGCGTGACCTCGCCCGTCAGCGGGTCGAAGTGGCTGATCTGCTCGATCTCGTCGTCGAACAGCTCGACGCGCACGGCCTCCTTCTCCGACTCCGCGGGAAAGATGTCGATGACGTCGCCGCGCACGCGATACGTGCCGCGCGCGAGGTCGAGCGGGTTGCGCGCGTACTGGAGCTCCGTCAAGCGGCGCAGGAGATCGCGTTGGTTCAGCGGCGAGCCGCGGGCGAGATGCAGGACCATGCCGTGGTATGCCTCTGGATCGCCGAGGCCGTAGATAGCCGACACCGTCGCCACGATGACGACGTCGCGCCGCTCGAGCACCGCTTTCGTCGCCGACAACCGCATCTGCTCGATGTGGCTGTTGATCGACGCATCCTTTTCGATGTACGTGTCGCTCGAGGGCACGTAGGCCTCGGGTTGGTAGTAGTCGTAGTACGAGACGAAGTATTCGACGGCGTTGTGCGGAAAGAACTCGCGCATCTCGCCGTAGAGCTGCGCCGCCAGCGTCTTGTTGTGCGCGAGGATCAGCGTCGGCCGTTGGAGGGTGTTGATGACATGGGCCATGGAAAAAGTCTTTCCCGACCCCGTGACTCCGAGCAGCGTCTGCTTCGCGAGCCCGGTCGTGAGTCCGTCAATGAGCTTCGCGATCGCCTGCGGTTGATCGCCGGCGGGAGCGAAATTCGCGACGAGTTGTAGCGGTCGATCGGTCATGGGATAGGCAGCGCCGGTTGGCGGTCCAGGTCATGCATCTTAAGATAGTCGCGCCGGCCCAGGAAAAGGACCCCCGTTTGACCATCGAGCTTGCGCAGCGGTTGCGGCGCATTCGGCCGTCCGCCACCGTCAGCATCACGGCGCGCGCGCAGCGTCTGCGCGAGCAAGGCCGCGACATTATCGTCCTCTCCGTCGGCGAGCCGGACTTTCCGACGCCGGAGCACGTCAAGGCCGCGGCCGCCGCGGCACTCGCGCGCAACGACACGAAGTACACTCCCGTCGACGGCTCTCGGCTCCTCAAGGAGGCCATCGTCGCGAAGCTCGAGCGCGACAACGGCCTTCGCTATTCGCCGGAGCAGGTGCTCGTCTCGACGGGCGCGAAGCAGTCCTGTTACAACGCGTGCCTCGCCCTGCTCGACCCCGGCGACGAGGCGATCGTCGTCGCGCCGTACTGGGTGTCGTATCCCGACATGGTGCGGCTCGCGGACGCGGAGCCCGTGATCGTCGCCACGAGCGCCGAGCGCGGCTTCAAGGTCACGGCCGAGCAGCTCGCGGGTGCGCTGACGGAAAAGACGCGGCTCTTGATCTTGAACAGCCCGTGCAATCCGACGGGAGCCGTTTACTCGGCCGCGGAGCTGCGCGCGCTCGGCGACGTGTTGCGCGCTCATCCGCGCGTCGTCGTGCTCAGCGACGAAATCTACGAGCACATCCAGTGGACGGGCCGCGAGCTCGCGTGCTTTGCGGCCGTGTGCCCGGACCTGTACGACCGGACCCTGACCGTGAACGGAATGTCGAAAGGCTACGCCATGAGCGGTTGGCGGATCGGCTACGCGGCCGGGCCAGTGCCCGTCATCAAGGCCATGACGAGCCTCCAAGGCCAGAGCACCACGAACGCGTGCACGATCTCGCAGGCGGCTGCGTGCGAAGCACTCGTCGCGGACCAACGGTGCGTCCGCGACATGTGCGCCGAGTTCAAGCGGCGGCATGATTTCTTCTACGCGCGAGTGCGCCGCCTGCCCGGCTTCGATTGCGTGCCGGCGGATGGCACGTTCTACCTGTTCCCGAACGTCGAGGCGGCCATGCGGGCGAAGAAGGCCGCGACCGACATCGAGTTGTGCGAGCGCCTCATAGACGAAGCCGGCGTCGCGCTCGTGCCAGGCACGGCGTTCGGTGCGCCGCGTCACCTGCGCTTCTCGTTCGCTGCATCGACGAGCACGCTCGAGGACGCTCTCTCCCGACTCGAAAGTTTCTTCACGCGTTGATCGCCTCGAGCTTCGCCCGCTAACTGTCTGACAGTAAAAGCAATTCAGTATCCATTGCCTTGACTTGACCGGGACCATCTTCCAGAATGCCGCCGCCTTCAAAGGCGCCGTTCCCCGGTAGCTCAGTTGGTAGAGCGACGGACTGTTAATCCGTTGGTCGGCGGTTCGAGTCCGTCCCGGGGAGCCATTTCACCATCGCGCAGCGACAACCTCTGTCACCTATGGCGCTGTTCGAATTCCTGGAACGGCGACCAGCACATGACGGGCGAGTGACCGCCGGGGTTCGATCCGACGTTGGTCGCCCCCCTACTCGTCGACGTTCAATCCCCCGGTCCCGACGGTGAGGCTCAACACCGGAAGCTGGTGACTGGACCACGTCGGCGTGGTGTACGGGGCGGCGATGGATTGCGCGTCGAAGCGGGCCCAGTCGGGGAACTCCGGCGGGCTCGGGAACCTTGTCACCACGAGCACGCCGTCCACGTACGAAATGATGTAGTTGGACGAGCTCTGTCCAAAGGGCGTGATCGCGTAGCTCCCCGGCAGCGAGCTGGTCGTCGCCGCGGTCTGGAAATCGAGAGTCCCGTTCAGGCTAGCCGGTGAGTCGCCGGGCACGAATCCGGAATAGGTCCCCGTGAACGCCGGGTTCGGTGCGCCAGCCTGGCGCTGCGCGTCGTCGGCGGTGATCGACAACGAAGCCGGCGTGATGACGCCTGCCGCGCTGTCGACGTAGCTGATCGCGTAGTTGGCGCCGCCGTTGCTATCGCCCATCACGAGGCCGCCCGCGGTGAGTGTCTTGCCAGTGCCGGCGTTGCGGTTGTCGAACGTCTGCGTTGCTGCTATGCCGACCACATCATAGGTCGTGCCGCTCAGCACCGGAGCAATGCTTGAAGAGACGGTTCCGTTGTAAACGCGGTTGTCGGCCTGCGCGGTGACTGTCAGCGATGCCGGCGTGATCACGCCTGCGGTGTTGTTGACGTAGTTGACGGTGTAGTTCGCGCCGCCATTACCGTCGGCCATTAGCAAACCGGTCGCCGTGAGCATCTTGCCGGTGCCGACGTTACGGTTGTCGAACAACTGCGTCGCCGCCGTGCCTAGCGCATCGTAGGTCGTACCGCTCAACACTGGCGCCACGCTCGAGGCAGTGGTCCCATTGTAAGTACGGCTGTCGGCTTGGGCGGTGACCGTCAGCGATGCTCGAGTGATGACGCCGGTGGCGTTATTCACGTAGTTGACGGCGTAGTTGGCGCCGGCGTTGCCGTCGGCCATGACGAGGCCGCTCGCAATCAGCGTCTTGCCCGTGCCGGCGTTGCGGTTGGCAAAGTTCTGCGTCGCCGCTGTGCCGACCGCATCGTAGGTCGCACCGCTCAACACCGGCGTCGCGCCCGATGCCGTGGTCCCGTCGTAGGCTCGGCTGTCGGCTTGCGCCGTCACGGTCAGTGCCGCCGGCGTGATGACGCCCGCCGTGCTGTTGACGTAACTGGTCGCATAGTTCGCGCCGCTGTTACCGTCAACCATCACAAGACCGCTCGCGGTCAGCGTTTTGCCAGTGCCAGCGTTGCGGTTGTCGAACACCTGCGTCGCGGCGGTGCCGACGGCGTCGTAGGTCGTGCCGCTCAACACGGGCGCTGCGCTGGACGCCGTAGTGCCGTCGTAGACCCGGCTATCGGCTTGCGCAGTTACGATCAGCGCGGCCGGCGTGATAACACCGGCGGTGTTGGTGACGTAGCTAAGCGTGTAGTTCGCACCACCGTTACCGTCTGCCATCAGCAGACCACTCGCCGTAAGCGTCTTGCCCGTGCCAGCGTTGCGATTGTCGAAGCTCTGCGTTGCGGCCGTACCGACGGCGTCATAAGTCGTCCCGCTCAACACGGGCGCTGCGCTCGACGACGTCGTGCCGTCGTAGATCCGGCTGTCAGCCTGGGCGGTAACTGTGAGGGCCGCCGGCGTGATGACACCTGAGTTGTTGTTTACGTAGGAGACGGCGTAATTCGCGCCGCCGTTGGCGTCCGCCATCACCAGACCGCTCGCCGCGAGTATCTTGCCCGTGCCCACGTTACGGTTGTCGAAGCTCTGCGTCGCGGCCGTGCCGACGGCGTCGTAAGTCGCGCCGCTCAACACGGGCCCCGCGCTCGACGCCGTGGTGCCGTCGTAACCGCGGCTGTCGGCTTGCGCTGTTACCGTCAGCGACGCCGGCGTGATGACGCCGGCGGTGTTGTTGACGTAGTTGACCGCGTAGTTCGCACCGCCGTTGCCATCGGCCATGACGAGACCGCTCGCGGCGAGCGTCTTGCCGGTGCCCGCGTTGCGGTTGTCGAACGTCTGCGTCGCGGTCGCGCCGACGGCGTCGTACGCCGTGCCGCTCAAGAGTGGTGCCACGCTGGAGGCTGTCGTGCCGTCGTAAGTCCGGCTGTCGGCTTGCGCCGTCACGGTCAGCGCGGCCGGAGTGATGACGCCCGCCGTGTTGTTGACGTAGGTGATCGCGTAGTTGGCACCGCCATTGCCGTCGGCCAGTACGAGACCGGTCGCCGTGAGTGTCTTGCCGGTGCCGGCGTTGCGGTCGTCGAACACCTGAGTCGCGGCCGTGCCGACAGCGTCGTACGTCGTGCCGCTCAACACTGGCGCTACGCTCGACACAGCGGTGCCGTCGTAGACGCGGCTGTCGGCTTGCGCCGTCACCGTCAGGCCAGCGGGTGTTATCACGCCGGCGGTGTCGTTGACGTAGCTGATCGCGTAATTCGCGCCGCCGTTGCCATCGGCCATCACCAGACCGCTCGCGGTCAGCGTCTTGCCCGTGCCGGCGTTACGGTTGTCATACACCTGAGTTGCCGCTGTGCCGACGGCGTCGTAGGTCGCCCCGCTCAAAACTGGCGCCACACTGGACGCAGCGGTGCCGTCGTAGATGCGGCTGTCGGCTTGCGCAGTCACCGTCACGCCGGCAGGCGTAATCACGCCCGCGGTGTTGTTCACGTAGCTGATCGCATAGTTGGCCCCACCGTTGCCGTCGGCCATCGCGAGACCGCTCGCGGTCAGCGTCTTGCCGGCGCCCACGTTACGGTCGTCGAAGCTCTGCGTCGCGGCCGTGCCGATTGCATCGTACGTCGCGCCGCTCAACACCGGAGCCACGCTTGACGACGTAGCCCCGTTGTAAACGCGGGTGTCGGCTTGCGCCGTCACGGTCAGCGCGGCCGGAGTGATGACGCCCGCCGTGTTGTTGACGTAGCTGACCGCGTAGTTGGCCCCACCGTTACCGTCAGCCATGACGAGGCCGCTCGCGGTCAGCGCCTTGCCGGTGCCGGCGTTGCGGTTGTCGAACACCTGAGTCGCGGCCGAGCCGACAGCGTCGTACGTCGTGCCGCTCAACACTGGCGCTACGCTCGACACAGCGGTGCCGTCGTAGACGCGGCCGTCGGCCTGCGCCGTCACGGTCAGAGACGCCGGAGTGATGACGCCCGCGGTGTTGGTGACGTAGCTGACCGCGTAGTTGGCCCCAGCGTTACCGTCGGCCATCACCAAACCGCTCGCGGTGAGCGTCTTGCCCGTGCCGGCGTTGCGGTCGTCGAACACCTGCGTCGCGGCCGTGCCGACTGAGTCGTACGTCGTGCCGCTCAACACCGGAGCTGCAGCGGATGCAGTCGTGCCGTCGTAGATGCGGCTGTCGACTTGCGCCGTCACGGTCAGAGACGCCGGAGTGATGACGCCCGCGGTGTTGGTGACGTAGTTAACGGCGTAGTTCGCCCCGCCGTTACCGTCGGCCATCACCAAACCGCTCGCGGTCAGCGTCTTGCCGGTGCCGGCGTTGCGGTCGTCGAACACCTGAGTCGCGGCCGTGCCGACAGCGTCGTACGTCGTGCCGCTCAAGAATGGGGTTGCAGCGGATGCAGTCGTGCCCTCGTAGACACGGGTGTCGGCTTGCGCCGTCACCGTCAGGCCGGCGGGTGTTATCACGCCGGCGGTGTTGTTGACGTAGCTGATCGCGTAATTCGCGCCGCCGTTGCCGTCGGCCATCGCGAGACCGCTCGCGGTGAGCGTCTTGCCGGCGCCCACGTTACGGTCGTCGAAGGTCTGCAGTCGCCGCTGTGCCGACCGCGTCGTACGTCGTACCACTCAAGACTGGCGCCACGCTCGATGCGGTGGTGCCGTCGTACACGCGACTGTCGGCCTGCGACGTCACGGTAAGCGCGGCCGGCGTGATGACGCCCGCCGTGTTGTTGACATAGCCGATGGTGTAGTTCGCGCCGGCGTTACCGTCGGCCATCACCAAGCCGCTCGCGGTCAGCGTCTTGCCCGTGCCGGCGTTACGGTTGTCGAACGCCTGAGTCGCGGCCGTGCCGACCGCGTCGTACGTCGTGCCGCTCAGCACAGGCGCAACGCTTGAAGAGGTCGTGCCGTCGTACCCCCGGCTGTCGGCTTGCGCCGTCACGGTCAGAGACGCCGGGTGATGACGCCCGCGGTGTTGGTGACGTAGTTGATGGCGTAGTTCGCGCCGGCGTTACCGTCGGCCATCACTAGACCGCTCGCGGTGAGCGTCTTGCCGGTGCCGGCGTTGCGGTCATCGAACACCTGCGTCGCGGCCGTGCCGACTGCGTCGTACGTCGTGCCGCTCAACACCGGGGTTGCAGCGGATGCAGTCGTGCCGTCGTAGACACGGGTGTCGGCTTGCGCCGTCACGGTCAGCGCGGCCGGCGTGATGACGCCCGCCGTGTCGTTGACGTAGTTGACGGCGTAGTTCGCGCCGCCGTTGCCGTCAGCCATCACCAGACCGCCCGCGGTCAGCGTCTTGCCAGCGCCCACGTTACGGTTGTCGAAGCTCTGCAGTGCCGCTGTGCCGACCGCGTCGTAGGTCGTGCCGCTCAACACTGGCGCTACGCTCGACACAGCGGTGCCGTCGTAGATGCGGCTGTCGGCCTGCGCCGTCACGGTCAGAGACGCCGGAGTGATGACGCCCGCGGTGTTGGTGACGTAGTTGATGGCGTAGTTCGCGCCAGCGTTACCGTCGGACATCACTAGACCGCTCGCGGTCAGCGTCTTGCCCGTGCCGGCGTTGCGGTCGTCGAACACTTGAGTCGCGGCCGACCCGACAGCGTCGTACGTCGTGCCGCTCAACACCGGGGCTGCAGCGGATGCAGTCGTGCCGTCGTAGATGCGACTATCGGCCTGCGCCGTCACGGTCAGCGCGGCCGGCGTGATGACGCCCGCTGTGTTGTTGACGTAGCTGACCGCGTAGTTGGCCCCAGCATTACCGTCGGCCATGACGAGGCCGCTCGCAGTCAGCGTCTTGCCCGTGCCGGCGTTGCGGTTGTCGAACACCTGAGTCGCGGCCGTGCCGACTGCGTCGTACGTCGTGCCGCTCAAGACCGGTGCCGCGCTGGACGCTGTCGTGCCGTCGTAAGTCCGGCTGTCGGCTTGCGCCGTCACCGTCACGCCGGCGGGCGTAATCACACCCGCGGTGTTGTTCACGTAGCTGATCGCGTAATTCGCGCCGCTGTTACCGTCGGCCATCACCAAACCGCTCGCGGTCAGCGTCTTGCCCGTGCCGGCGTTGCGGTCATCGAACACCTGCGTCGCGGCCGAGCCGACCGAGTCGTACGTCGTACCGCTCACCAACGGCGCGATGCTCGAGGACGTAGTCCCGTTGTAGACGCGGCTGTCTGCTTGCGCGGTTACGGTCAACGACGCCGGCGTGATGGTCCCGATGTTCGCATTCGCAGTCGTGGAAGCGAGCGAGTACCCGTAGACGGTCGCGCTGCCGTTCGAAGCTGTGGCACCGATGCCGGTCGCCGTGACGACCTTGCCCGTGCCGACGTTCCGGTCGGCATACGTGCTACCCGTTGAGCTGAGAGTCACCGTATCGCCGTCGACTGCGCCTGCCGCCGTGAAATTTCCGGCGAGCAGCGTCGCGGCCGTGGTTCCGTCATAGCCCTTGCTGGTGGTACCGGTCAGCCCCGGCGTGAGGCTAGGCGCCAGCGAGTAGAGGAAGCCGTTCCCGGTCGCCTGCGCGACCGCAGTCACGCCATACGTTGCGGCGTATTGCTTGAAGTCATAAACCAACCCGTTCCGGACATCGGGCGTCGCGCCGCCGAACGGACTCGCATTGCTCGACCAGACGAGCCAACGCCCGTTGGTCGCGGACAGAGCCGCTGCGCCGACGGTGTTGACGAACCGGCCTCCCGACAACACGAGCGCATCGCCCGCACCCGCCGCGCTGATGGCTCCGGCCACGGTCAGAGCACCGGCTGCCCGCACCGACAAGGCCCCGCTCAACGTCGATGCGTTGATCGTGATGGCGTTTGCGTCGCGCACGGAGACGTTACCCGCAGCAGGAATCGCAATAGTTCCGAAGTTGTTTGCTGCGTTGACGGCAGTCACGTTGCCGGCGCCTGCGATCGTCAGCGTGGTCGGCGCCGTCACGATACCGCTCAGCGTCAACGACGAGGCCGCCGACGTCGTGCCGATCGTGCCCGCGGCGGCCATCCCAACGTTGCCGGAGGCGGAGGCCGTTCCTGTCCCCGTCAGCGCACCGGCCCCGCCGACGCCGGTGCCGGCGAGCGTCAGCGCTTCGCCCGCGAGCGCGACGTTGGCGATGTCGAGCGTGGCACCGGCCGCAACCGTGGTCCCGCTCGCCGTGGCGCCGAGCGCGGTCGCGTTGGCGGCGACCAGCGTTCCTCCGGCGTTGACGGTCGTCGCGCCGCTGTAGGTGTTCGCGCCCATCAGCGTCAGCGTGCCCGTGCCGGCCTTGACGATGCCGCCCGTACCGCTGATGACGCCCGAGAACGTCGTCGACGCGTTGTTGCCGCCCGAGGTCAGCGTGCCGGTGCCGAGCGTGATGTTGCCGGCGCCGGCGATCGAGCCCACGGTGTCGGAGAAGTTCGCGAGGTTCAAGGTCGCGCCCGAGGCAACCGTCACCGCGCTCGCGTCGGCGATGCGGTTCGCAGCGCTGAGTTGCAGCGTGCCGGCGTTGATCGTGGTCGCGCCGGTGTAGGTGTTCGCACCCGACAGCGTCGTCGTGCCGCCGCCCTGCTTGATGAGCTCGCCAAATCCCGAAACGACGTTGGCGAGCGTCATTGCGTTGCTGCGGTCGAGGACGAGCGTGCCCTGGTTGGCCACGCCGCCCGTGCCGAGGTTTCCGGCGATGCCGCCATTACCGACCTGAAGCGTTCCGGCGCGGATCGTCGTCGCGCCGGTGTTGAGGTTGGCGCCGGTGAGCGTCAGCGTGCCGGCGCCGAGCTTCGTCAACGCACCGTTGGTCGCGGTGCTCGCGCCGCCGACTGTCAGAATCGTTGCAGCGTTCGTGACGTCGATCGAGCCGGTCGTTCCGGCCGTCAGTGTGTAGCTGCGATCGATGGCAGCACTGGCGCCGCCATAGCGCAGGATGCCGTTGCTGAACACGAGGTTGGCCGCGCCGTTGTTCGACGCGCCGATGCTGCTCGCAACGCCGCCGTTGCCGAGCGACGTGACCGCGAGGATGCCGCCGCCGACGGTCGTGGCCCCCGTGTAAGTGTTCACCCCGGTCAGGGTGACGGTCCCCGCGCCCGACTTGGTCAGGCCGCCGGCGCCGCCGAGTGTCGCGCTGACGAGCCCATTCACCACCGCGTACGACGCGCCCGTCAGCGTGCCGGTCGTGCCGGCGATCGTGCCGTTGGTCAACGTCACCGCGCCGACCGTGTCGGAGAACGTGCCCATGTCGAAGGTCGCGCCGCCGGTGACGGTCACAGCGCCTGCCGCGAGCGCATTGCTCGCGCCATACGTCAACGTACCGGCGGCAACCGTCGTCAGCCCGGTGTAGAGGTTGGCGCCCGACAGCGTCAGCGTTCCGGCCCCGAGCTTGGTCAGCGCCCCGGTCGTTGCAGTGCTCGCTCCGCTGAGCGTCAGGTTGGTCGCCGCATTGGCGACGTTGATCGAGCTGGTCGTCGCGGCCGTCAGCGTGTAGTTGCGATCGGTGGCGACGCTCGCGCCGTTGTACTGGAGGATGCCGCCGCCGAGCACGAGGTTTGCGGCAGCATTCGTCGAGGCGCCGACACTGCTGGCCGCTCCGCCATTCGCCAGCGTGCTTGCGCTCAGCGTTCCTGCGTTGACGGTCGTCGCGCCGGTGTACGTGTTGGCGCCGCTCAACGCGAGCGTGCCTGTGCCGGCCTTGATCAGACCGCCGGCGCCGCTGATCACGCCAGACACGGAGAGGTCGCCTGCCGCCACGCCGTTGTTGACGGTGAACGTGCGCGTGGCGGCAGCGGCGAGGTTGCCGCTCACGGTTGCTCCCGTCGCCCCGGTGCCGTTCGCGTTCAGCGTCACGTTGCCGCCGAGCGTCAGCGTTCCGGCGCCCGTCGCCACGTTCGCACCGGTAGTGGCGCCGCTCTCCAGAGTCAGAGCCGAGACGGTCTGATTGAACCCGTTCAGATCGAGCGCGCCGGCCGCTCGTACCGTCATCGCCTGCGACACGAAGGAGTTGTTGATTCCCGCGCGTAGCGTGCCCGAGTTGACGATGATTCCGCCGGTTCGGGCGACGCTTCTGCTCTCCAGCAGCACGCCGGCGCCGGACTTGCCGAGAATCCCCGTGCCCGTGACCGCCGCATTCGCGCCGAGTATCAAGTCGCTGACCGTGAACAGCTTGGCATCCGTTGCGCCGAACGCGACGGCGCCCGTCGCCAGCGTCGGCTGAATCGTGTTCGTTCCGCCGACGGAGAGCACGTTGCCGCTTCCGATGGTCAGCGTGTTCGCACCGCCCGTGGCGTTGTAGTTGTAGGTGACGCCGCCCGAGAGCAGCAGCGAGTTGATCGTGAACGTGTCGTCGGCCGTGCGGTTGGCGGTCAACCGGAGGTTGACGTTGGCCGCCGGCGCCGCGGCGTATTCGGTCGCGAGCAGGGGCCGCAGCCCGTTGACGCCGCCCGTTGGCGGGTTGTAGGTCAGGAAGTCAGTGCCCGCACCGGTGCTGCCCGAGGCGCCGCCGGAGCCGATCGCGCCTGCGACGATACTGACGGTCGCCGTGCCGCTGTTGCCGCCGCCGCCCGTGAGCGCCGGCGCCGCCGTGAAGACGATGTTGGAGCCGCCGGCCGTCTGCGAAGCGACGGTATTGGCGCCGAGGTTGTTACCGCGAAAGAGCGCGGAAGCCCCGGCGGTGCGCGCCAGCGACGCGAACGTCACTTGCGTGTTGCGCGCCGCATCGGGCGTCAGTGTGATCGTCGAATAGCCGCTGGTGAGACTCAGCGCACCCAGGGTCTCGGTCGTGTTCGCGGCCGCATTGCCCGTTACGGCAAATTCACCGCCGTTCAACGTCAGTGTGCCGGCGATTCGATTGCCGTTGTTCGCGGCGGTGTTGTCGAGCAACAGCCGGGCGCCGGAGTTGACCGTGAGATTGCTGACCGGTGAGGCTACCTGCTGCGCCGGCCAGCGCCAGCGTACCGCCGCTGGCGGCAGTCGTGCCCGTGTAGGTATTCGCACCCGTCAGCGTGAAGGTGCCTGCGCCTTCCTTGACCAGGCCCAGCGCGCCCGCGCCGTTCTGGATGACACCGGCGAAGTTCGTGGAAGTCCCGTCGCGGCCTGCGGTCAGCGTGGCGGCGACCGTGCTCGTGACGTTACCGCCCGCTGCACCGCCGCCCGCGAGGCTGCCGATCGTCTCGCTGGCCCGGAGCTCGAGCGCAACGCCCGCGGCATCCGCGAGCGACACGGCGCCGGTGTCGCCGATGGCATTGCCGCCGGTGACCGCGAGCGTGCCGCCGCTCACCGTCGTCGGACCGCTATACGAGTTCGCTTGCGACAACAGGAGGGTGCCCGCCCCCGCCTTCGTCAGCCCGCCCGTGCCGCTGATCGATGTTCCTGCGGACTGAGTTCCAGCGCCGCTATGGTTGACCGACAACGTGCCGCCACCGGTCAGCGCGACATTGCCGAGCGTCAGCGCCGCTGCGTTCGTGACGCCGACAGCGGACGCCGTTGCATTGCTGGTCTGAAGAGTGCCCGTCGTGAAATTAGCCGCGCCGCCGCCGGCATTGATTGCGATGGTTCCCGAACCGGCGTCGATCGACTTCGCCGCAGCGAGCGTGACGCCGGCCGTGCCGCTCGTCAGCGCAATCGCACCGCCGCCGGTCGTGATGCTCTCGTTGATGGCGATCGAGCCGGCCGCGCCGCCTGCCAGCGTCACGGCCCCGATCCCGCTGTTGTTGATGCCGCCGCTGCCGGCGACGAGCGTAACCGTGCGGGTCGCGCTCAGCGTCAAGCTGTTCGCCGAGGCGTAATTGATCGCGTTGTTGACGGTGATGTCGCCTTGCCCGGCGAGAGCCGAGGCCGTCGATACCGTCACATTGCCGAGCGCGAGCTGGCTCGTCAGTGTTGCGACATTGAGGTTCGACGGTGTCGTCGTCGAGTTCGAGAACACGCCGCCGCCGAACGCCGAGGTCGGCGTGCTCGCCGCGCCGCTGATCGTGATGTCGGTCGGGTCGAGCAGCAGCGTGCCGGCGGTACCGTTCGGCGCGCGAAGATCCGCCTGCCCCTGGAAGTCGAGCCAGCGCTTGCCGGAGACTTCGACGAGCCCGCCGTCGCCGCCGTTCGCTCCGCCGCGCGCACCGATCGCTCCGTACATCTGCGTGGCGTCGTCTGCCCAGACGATGACCTTGCCGCCGTCGCCGTCGTCGCGGGCGTCGGCGACGATGGCAGCCGCGTCTCCGACGAAGGTGCGGCTCGCGTTCTGTATCGCAGGGTTGCTGCCCTGGTAATCGCCGCCGACGAGCACGGTGCCGCCGCCGGCTCCGCCCGAGGCGTCGACGCGCGCTGCGTTGATCAGTCCGACATCGTGCCCCAGCAGCTCGACGGTTCCGCCGGCGCCATCGGCACCGCGCGCGGACACCAGGCCATCGGCCAGCAACGCGCCCGAATGCGCCTGGAGACGGATATCGCCGCCTCGCTCTCCGTCGGCCGCAGTCAGTGAGCTCGAGCCGAGGACGATGTCGTCGCCCGCGCTGAGCACGATCTCGCCGCCGTCTTCGGTCAAGCTCGACGCTTCCAGCACGCCGGCCTGATTGATGACGCTGCGCGTGACGGACTCCGCACCGGCCGCGGTCAACAGGATGGCGCCGCCCTCGGCCCGGATCGCCTGGCGGTTGTCGATCAGCGTATCGAGCGTCTCGGCCTCGACGCTGAGGCCGAGGAGCCGGTTGCCCGAGAAATTCAGTGTGACGCGCTCGCCGGCGCCGAGGGCGGCCGTGCCCTGCGGCGCATTGAGCGTGCCGGCGTTCGTGATCGTCGGGGCAATGAAGGCGAGATAGCCGCCCGGTGCGGCGGAAATCGTGCCGAAGTTCTCGATGGCGCCGCCGGCGCCGCTGAACGAGTAACGGCCGGTCAGGAAATCGTTGTCACTGATGTTCAGAGTCGAGGCGACGAACGCCGACGCGTCGACGCGCGCGCCGCCGCCGAACAGCAGGCCGTTCGGGTTGACGAGGAACACCTGCCCGTTGGCCGTCAGCTGACCTTCGAGGCGCGAGGCGGTCGCGCCGCTAACGCGATTCAGCGCGACGGAGGTGTCGGTGGGCTGGAGAAAACTGACGCGCGCTTCGCTGCCGATGTCGAAGGTCTGCCAGTCGATGATCGCGCGCTCGGTGCGCTGCGCGATGTCCATGCGCGCGCCGTCGGTGCTGATGTCGGCCTGGCCGCCGACCACCGTGCCGCCGCCCGGCAGCGTGTCCGGCGCGAGCTCGCCCGCGTTTGCGCCTCGACTTGCTGCGACGAGCAGCGTGAGCGGCCAAAGGCGGTAGATCCAGCGCACGGTCAGAACGCCCATTCCATGCTCAACCAGCCGCGCGTGTCGCTGTTCTCGCCGTCGGTGTCGTTGCCGTTGGCCGAGCGTCCGGGGTTGCTGCCGATCTTGGTCGCCACGTAGGCGCTCAGCGAAAGACCGCTCGGCAAACTCCAGTTGAAACCCACGCCGGCGCCGCCGAGCGAGTAATGGTTGTCGATGCCGGGGTCGGCCGCGCCGCCGCGCGTATCGTCGACGATCCAGACGCTGCCGCCGTCGACGAAGAGGCGGAGCGCAGCGTTACCGCGCATCGCGGTGAAGCTGAGCGGCCTCACCCATTCGAGGCGCGCCAGCAACGCCTCGTCGCCGGCCGCCTCGCCCTCCGGATAGGCGCGCACGCCGTTGTAGCCGCCGAGCAGGAATTTCTCGGAGGAATCCAGGTTGCGGCTGGCGATCTGCCCGGACAGCCTGAGACTGAGGGCGCTGCCGCCGCGCAGCGGATGCAGGAGCTCGCCCTGCGCCCAGAGCTTTCGGTACCCGCCGGCCGTGTCGATCGTTGCGGCGTTGATCGCGATGAACTCCGCGGGACCCTCGAGCTCGAGATCCCCCGCGGTCAACACGAGCTGGTAGCGCACTTGGCCGGGACGAATGGCCGCAATGCCGTCGAGCATGAGAGTCGTGGCCGTGACGCCCCTATCCGCCAGATCCCCGCCGGCCCAGGTATCGGTGAGGCTCTTACGCTGGACGCCGATGCCGACGTTGAGCACGGAGATCTGATCGAGCAGCAGCGGGTAGCGCGCCTGAACGCCGGTCACGGTGGCGTCGCCCGCGCGGTCGAGCGCGCTGAACTCGCAGCACAGCTCGTAATGAAAATCCGCGTAGCTCGCCCCGAGCGTCAGGCCCCGATTGCCCACCGGCGCCTCGTAGGAAGTGAACAGCGCGCGTGCGCCGCTCGAATAGGCGGCCCACAAGTCCCCGGCGTCACCGATGCCCGCCGGGCTGTTGAGCTGCATCGAAGCGACCATTCGTCCCTCGCCGGTGTACCGGTTGCCGAAGCTGTCGGCAGCGAGCGAGCCGCTCAACAAGTCCCCGGACGGCGCGTCGACGAGTAATGTCGACGTTCCGAGGCTGCCACCCGGTTGCAGCACCGCGCTCGTGGGTGCGCCGAGCCGCTGCTCGAGAAGGATCAAGCTTCGCTCGAGCGACCTCTGCTCGATGGGCGCACCGGGGGCGACGCCCTGCGCGAGAAGCGTCTTGTCGACTCGCGTCTGGTCGAGGCGCGCCGAGCCGCTCGCTTCGACGGCGTCGTAACGCCCTTCGAGCACCGCGATGCGGATTCCGCCGCCGTTGACTCGCTGGGCTGGCACATAAGCGCGCGCCAGAAAGTACCCGTGGCGGCGATAGAGAGCGGTGACGCGCGCCGCAGCCTGGCGCAGATCCTCGAGGGTGACCCTCTGGCCGATCAGCTCGGCGAGCTGCGCCTCGACCTCGGCGACGGGCAGCAACGTGACGCCCTCGAGCTCGAAGCCGAAAACCTCGATCCTAGTGTCGGGGGCTCCGGCTACCGGGATCTCATCGGGGGGTTTCGGCAGCAACAAAAGTGGCAGCGCCAGCTCGTCGGCCGGAGGCGAATAGGTGTTGAGAATGGTGCCGGCGTTTTGCTGAAACGCGGTCGGCACCTGCGACCTGGCCGGCGCCGAAATAGCGAGGAGGCCGGCCATGACGAGCCAGCCGGCAGCGCAACGACTGACCGAGCACGCGTGCATTCGACATAACCGATCGGCAAGCAATATGACAAATGTAGCCGACGGCCCTTCTCTTGGCTGTGAGGGGCATCACGAAGGCGGCGGCGCGTCAGGCCGTTTTCTGCACGTCGTAGACGAACAGCGTGTAGCCCCGGCAGCTCGAGCTCCGCCGGGCGCGGCACGAGCTTGATGCGCCGGCTGCACCCGGCCATGACCTTGCGGCCCGCGCCGAGCAGCACGGGGACGACGCCGATCTCGACGCGTGTCGACGAGGCCGGCCGCCGCGAGGCTGCCGAAGAGCCTCGCCGCCGCCCCAGAGCCAGATGTCTTTGCCCGGCTCCTCACGCAGCGCCGCGACGCGCTCGAGAGCGTCGGCTCCGAGCACCGTGACCTTGCCGTGCTTGCCCGGGCGTAACGTGCGCGACAAGACGTAGGTCTTGAACGGCGACACGCCGCCACCGGCTTGCTCGTAGCTCTTGCGCCCCATGAGCGCCGTGTCGAACTGCGCGTAGAACGCTTTGAAGTACCCGGCCGCCGCCCGGATCGAGCTCGATCCAGTCGTACTCGCCGTTCGGCCCCGCGATGTAGCCGTCGAGGCTCATCGCGACGGAGTAACGGATGCGTCGCATGGGCGCTCCTTCGTCACTTCGCGACGATCGTTTCCGCCCGCGCGTTTTCGCCTTCTTGCGCATCGCACCCTTCCTGCGCGTCTTCTTCTTGGCCCGCTTGCGCGTAGCCGTGAGGTCCTGCGCGAAGTACCAACGATGCCCTTCGATGTCCTCGGCGCCGTAACGGCGCGCGCCGTAGAACGTGTCGTTCGGCTCCTCGATGATCCTGGCGCCGGCCTCGACCGCGCGCGCGTAGTGCTTTTCGACGTTGTCGACGTCGACATAGAGATTCTGCGTCGCGTGGCCGATCGCCCTCGGCCCTTTGAAGTCGGGGCCCGGGCTACCGAGCATCAGCACCGCCTTGCCGAACGTCAGCGAAGCGTGGTTGACGCGGCCGTCCTTGTCCTTGAAGACATCGCCCGTTTGGCGGAGCCCGAACGCTTTTGCGAGCCAATCCACGGCCGCGCCGGCGTCCTGATAGAGCAGATAGGGAGTGATGGCCATGGGCTCGTTCTCCTGGGTTCGGAGGTTGAAGCGCGAGAGTAACGCCAGCGTAGTCGCGGGTTCATGACATGTGATGTCATGATTGGTGTGTAGGGTACAGCACCATGCGTGCCGACCGGCTCATCTCGATCGTCCTCCTGCTCCAGGCCAACGGCCGCATGACGGCCGAGACGCTGGCGTCACGGCTCGAGGTCTCGCAGCGCACGATCCTGCGCGACATGGACGCGCTCAGCGGCGCCGGCGTCCCGGTCGTTGCCGAGCGCGGCACGGGCGGCGGCTGGCGCCTCATCGACGGCTACGAGACGAAGCTCACGGGACTGACGCCCGCGGAGATCCGCTCGTTGTTCCTCGCGCGCCCGCCCGCCCTGCTCGCGGAGCTCGGCATCAAGGATGCCGCGGACGCCGCGTGGCTCAAGCTGCGCGCCGCCCTCCCCGTCGGCGTGCGCGAGCAGGCCGAATTCGTGCGGGAACGCCTGCTCATCGATTCGCGCAATTGGCGCGACTCCGCCGAGTCGCTGACGAGCTTGCCCGATGCTCCTCGAGTCGCTCTGGAGCGGGCAACGGCTGAAGTTCCTCTACGAGAAGGCCGACGGCGAGTCGAGCGAGCGCGAGGTCGACCCGCTCGGGCTCGTCGCACGCGGGAACCACTGGTATCTCATCGCGGCCAAGGGCGACGACCGACGCACGTACCGCGTCTCGCGGATCCGCGTCGCCGGAGATCTTGGCCGAGCCGTGCCCACCGGCCGAAGGACTTCGATCTCGCGGCGTATTGGGAAGCCTCGACGAATCGTTTTCGCGAGCACCTGCCGCGCTACGACGCGACGTTCCTCGTCGACGCACGCACATCTTGCCGTGGGTCTGCTATCGGAGCTGGCGCGTCATCGAGCAGATTCCAGCGACGGCGACCGATTCCGCGTCATCGCTGCGCTTCGATGTGTCCGACGAGGCGCGGCAATTCGCGCTCGGTTTCGGCGCCGAGCTCGAGGTCCTCGAGCCGCTCGAGCTGCGGGACTACGTGATCGCGACGGCGAACGCGGTGGCCGCCGCGTACGCGCGCGATGGCTCCCGCGCCGCCGGACGCCGTCAGCGTGCCTTCGGCGGCACCTGCGACATCAACGCCAGGAACCGGCCCTCGGGGTCTTTGAAGAACGCCATCCACTCCTCGGTCCCGTCGGCGTGCCGGTGGATCAGATGCGGCGCGCCCTTGAACTCCACGCCGCGCGCGCCGAGCTCGGCATACGCCGCACCGATGTCGTCGACGCGCAGATACAGCGTCGACTCCGGTCCTGCGGCCTCGCACTCCGCGCTCAAGTAGAGGCGCGTGCCTCCCATGTCGAAGAACGCGAGCTTGCCGAACGTGTAAAGGTGCTTGAGGCCGAGCACCTGGCCGTACCACGCGCAGGCTTCGTCGATGTCGCGGACCGTGCGCGAGATCTGCCCGATGGCACCGAGGCCTAGGTCGCGGGTCGTCGTCATGGAGATCTCCTCGTTGCTCGTGCGGCGATAGGCGGCGCTGTCGTTCGGCACTCCGGGCCAGCGCTGCAGATCCCTGCGGCTGCGCAGCCCGAGCTTCGCGATCGCGTTGCGGACATGATACTTCACGGCGTCGCGGCTGACCCCGCGGCGCACCGCGATTCGTGCGTTGCTGAGCCCGTGCCTCACCGCGTGCACGATCGCCCACTCGGCGGGCGTCAAGACGTCGTCGTGCGGTGGGCGGCCTCTGCGGTGAGCGAGCTTTCGCGCGAAGGACATGGCGCAGATGGTAGCGTTCCGCTACCGTCATTTCCCTCCCCCACCGCCGCCCGACCCGAAATGACGAACCGCCGGCTCATTTTCGCGATCGTGACGGTCCTCGCACTCGTTGGTTGCGCGCGAACGGAGCTCGGCGACGACGATATCGTGGCGCTCGACGCGCTCGCGCTACGGGCCGAGCTTGCGGCAGGCCGCCTCTCCGCGCTGCAAGTGACGCAGGCGTACCTGCGCAGGATCGCGGCACTCGACGACGCGGGCCCGATGCTGGCAGCCGTCATCGAGATCAACCCCGATGCCGAGGCGATCGCCAGGCGCCTCGACGAGCAGCGCGAACGCGCCACTCTTGGGCCGCTGCACGGCGTGCCGGTCTTGCTCAAAGCCAACATCGACACGGCCGACCGCATGACGACGACGCGCCGGCTCGCTCGCGCTCGCCGAGCATCGCGCGCGAGCCGACGCCGACGTCGTAGCGCAGCTGCGTGCCGCCGGCGCCGTCGTGCTCGGCAAGACCAACTTGAGCGAGTGGGCCAACTTCCGCTCGACGAGGTCGACGAGCGGTTGGAGCAGCCTCGGCGGCCAGACGCGCAACCCGTACGTGCTCGACCGCAACCCGTGCGGCTCGTCGAGCGGCTCCGCCGTCGCCGTCGCGGCGCGCCTCGCGCCGCTCGCTGTCGGCACGGAGACCGACGGCTCGATCGTGTGCCCCGCCGGCATCAACGGCGTCGTCGGCATCAAGCCGACGATCGGCACCGTCAGCCAACGCGGCATCGTGCCGATCGCGCACAGCCAGGACACGGCCGGCCCGCTTGCGCGCACCGTGGCCGATGCGGCGCTGCTGCTGTCGGTGCTCGCCGAGCCTGGCGCCGTGCGCATGGCTCCGGCCGGACGTCGCGGGCTTACGCGTCGGCGTCGTGCGGAATTTCACCGGTGCGGGGCGCGACGCAGCGGTCGAAGCGAGCTTCACGCAAGCGCTCGGCTGGCTCGAACACGCCGGCGTCGTGCTCGTCGATCCCGTGCAGGCCGCGCTCGGCTCCGCGGCCGGAGCAAGCCGAATTCGCGATTCTGCTCGCCGAGTTTCGCGACGACCTCGGCGTCTACCTCGCCGGCGTCAGAGCAGCGGCCCGCGTACGCTCGACGAGCTCATCGCCTTCAACACCGCGCGTGCGGCCGAAGTCATGCCGCATTTCGGGCAGGAGCTATTGCTCGCCGCGCGCGACGGCGGCGGAACGGCGGATGCCGCCTATGGCGCAGCAGTGCAGACGGTGGCCGCGGCCCGCGCGACGCTCGCCGCGCTGCTCGCGGAGCACGATCTCGACGCGCTCGTCGCTCCGACGAACGGCCGGGCTTGGCGCATCGACTACGCCGCCGGCGACTCGTTTGGCGCGAGCAGCTCGCGCATCGCGGCCGCGACGGGCTATCCGAGCGTCACCGTCCCGGCGCAGCTCGCGAACGAGCTGCCCCTTGGCGTGAGCCTCATCGGCAAACCGGGCGAGGAACCGGTGCTGCTCGCGCTCGGCGCTGCGCTCGAGCGCGAGCGCGGCCCGTTCCCCGCAGCCGCGGTTCCTCTCGACGATCGCCGACTGAGCGCGTCAGCCCTTCTTGTCGACGTCGCTCGGCTTGTCGTAGTAGACGAGCCCGGCCTTCGCCAGCGGCTCGCGCATCTTGTAGAGGTCGAGCCCGAGCTCGCCGGCCGCGAGCTTCGCGCGCTTGTGCTCCTCGTTCGCGACCCGCTTCTTGCTCGACTCGAGCACGGCCGGCGCGGCGCGGCGCGGCACGACGACGACGCCGTCGTCGTCGGCGACGATGGTGTCGCCGGGATTCACGAGCATGCCGGCGCAGACGACCGGCACGTTGACGGACCCGACCGTCGCCTTGACGGTGCCCTTCGCGGAAATCGCGCGGCTCCAGACGGGAAACCGCATCTCCGTGAGGTCCTTGACGTCGCGAACGCCGGCGTCGATGACGAGGCCCGAGCACGCCGCGCGCGCGGAACGACGTCGCGAGCAGGTCGCCGAACATGCCGTCGGAATTCGGCGCGCTGACGGCGACGACCATGATGTCGCCGGGCTTCGCGAGCTCGACGGCGACGTGCAGCATCCAGTTGTCGCCGGGGTGCAGCAACACGGTGATCGCGCTGCCGCCGATGCGCGCGCCCGCGTAGATCGGCCGCATGTACGGGTGCAGCAACCCCGTGCGGCCCTGCGCCTCGTGGACCGTCGCGACGCCGAGCTCGTCCAAGGGCGCTCACGATGGCCGGATCGGCGCGATCGATGTTGCGGACTGCGACGTTGTTGATCACCCGCGGTCTCCTGTCACTCGCGAAAAAGCCGGCGCTTATACTAGCCGCCGATCATTAGAGCACAAGCCGGAGAGACCGTGACCGACGTCGCCCCGCTGACGGAATCAAAGTCGTCGACATGACGGAGGCGCTCGCGGGCCCGTACTGCGCGATGTTGCTCGGCGATCTCGGCGCGGACGTCATCAAGGTCGAGCGACCCGGCGACGGCGATCAGGCGCGCGGTTGGGGGCCGCCGTTCCTCGAGGGCGAGAGCGCGTACTTTCTCGCGATCAATCGCAACAAGCGCAGCGTCGAGCTCGACACGAAGCACGCCGATGACTTGCGCGTCTTACAGACGCTGATCGGCCGCGCCGACGTGTTCCTGACGAACAACCCGCGGCTCGAGTCGCTTGGCGCGTTCGCAGCTCGACCCGACGACGCTGCGCGCGCGGCACCCACGGCTCGTCTACGGCGCGATCAGCGGCTACGGCCACACGGGACCGAAAGCGAACCGCGGCGGCTACGACATCATCGCGCAAGGCGAAGCGGGCTTGATGGCGCTGACGGGCCCCGTCGACGGCGGCCCGAGCCGGTTCCCGTCGCCGATGGCGGACATCTCGGGCGGCATCTACACCTGCATGGGCGTGCTCGCCGCGCTGTACGCGCGCGACAACCGCGCCAGGCGGCAGCAACGTCGGCCAACTCGTCGACGTGGCGCTCGTCGACGCGCAGCTCTCCTGGCTCGCGAACATCGGCGCGAGCTACTTCGCGACCGGCAAGCGCCCCGCGCGGCTCGGCAACGCGCATCCGAACGTCACGCCGTATCAACCCGTGCGCGCGCGCGACAAGACGATGATCATCGCCGTCGGCAACGAGCGCCTGTGGGCGAAGTTCTGCAAGATCCTCGGCGTCGAGGCGACGCTCATGGTCGACCCGCGCTTCGCGACCAACGCCGAGCGCAACGTGCATCGCGCCGAGCTCATCGCGCAGCTCGAGCAGATCCTCGCCCGGCGCACGGCCGCCGAATGGGTCGAGGAGCTCGTCGCGGCCGGTATTCCGGCCGGCCCGATCAACTTCCCCGACGAGACGTTGACCGACGAGCACGTGCTCGCGCGGCGCATGATCGTCGAGCTCGAGCATCCGCTGATCGGCGTCGTGAGGTCGATCGCGGCGCCGATGCGGTTCGAGTCGAACGGGCCCGACGTATCGCCGCTACCCGCCGCGCCTCGGCGAGCACAACGACGAGATCCGCGCCGCGGCGGCGACGTGGTGACGGCGCGCCCGCGCCTAACGCTCCCAGACGTTCTGCAGATAGGCGCGGAAGCTCGCGCCGAGCTCCGGATGGCGCAAACCGTACTCGACCGTCGCGCGCAGATAGCCGATCTTGCTGCCGCAGTCGTAGCGGATGCCGGTGAACGGCAGCACGTGCACCGGCTCGTCCGCCATCAAGGCCGCGATACCGTCCGTCAGCTGGATCTCGCCGCCGGCACCGCGCTGCGTGCGCTCGAGCTTCGCGAAGATGGCCGGCGTCAGGATGTAGCGGCCGACGACGGCGAGATTCGACGGCGCGTCGGCCGGCTTCGGCTTCTCGACGATGCGCGTGACGCGCTGCGCGCCGCTCGGCTCCTTCTGCACGGCCACGATGCCGTAGCTGCCGGTCTGATCGCGCGGCACCGTTTCGACGCCGAGCACGCTCGCGCCGTGCTTCTCGAAGTGCATGCCGCATCTGCTTGAGGCAGCCGACGTCGCCGTAGATGAGATCGTCGGCGAGGTGCACGAAGAACGGCTCGTCGCCGACGGCCTGCTTCGCGCAGAGCACGGCGTGGCCGAGCCCGAGCGGCACGCCCTGACGCACGAAGATGCAGGTCGCTTCGGGCGGGACGATGTCGCGGACGAGCGCCAGCAGGTCGTGCTTACCGGACTCGGTCAGCTGGCGCTCGAGCTCGGCATCGGTGTCGAAGTGATCTTCGATCGCGCGCTTCGACGAGCCCGTGACGAAGACGAGGCGCTCGGCGCCGGCGTCGAGCGCCTCCTCGACGGCGTACTGGATCAGCGGCTTGTCGACGATCGGCAGCATCTCCTTCGGAGACGCCTTGGTCGCCGGCAGGAAGCGCGTTCCTCGACCCGCGACCGGAAACACGGCTGTTCGAATGCGTGGCATCGATACTTTCTCGGTGACTGCTCCCGAGATGATACCTAACGCCGCGTGACGGTGTTGCGGCGGCGTTCACAGCCGTCGCCAGCGCGAGTGCGAGGCTCGCCGCCCCGCACCCGCGCCGAAAACGCGAGCGGTTAGCGAGCCGGTCGGCGCCGGATCCGCGACGAGAATGTTCGCTTTGTTCATCTCGACGATGCGCGCGCCGATGCCCTTGACGCGCATCAGCGCCTCGGGCGTCGCGAAGTTGCCGTTCGCCTGGCGGTCCGCGACGATCGCCTCGGCCAGAGCCGGACCGACCCCCGTGAGCTCGCTTGCGAGCTTCGCCGCATCCGCCGTGTTGATGTTGACGGGCCCCGCAGCTGCGGCGAAAGCGCCGCACGCGAGCGCGAGCGCGCACCCGATTCGAAAGACCGACGATTTCATGGCCATGTCTCCTATGGTGAAAAGGAGCGGCCATGCTAGGCGGCGTGCAACGCCCGAGCAGCAACCCAAACTCGGCGGATCGAGCAGTTTCGTTACTGCCGCGCGAGCACGTTCTCGAGCGGGACGCTCTGGATCGGGCGCACCGTCTCCCACAGCTTGCAGCTCGGGCAGTGCCAGATGAATCGCTGCGTGCTGTAGCCGCAGTTCGCGCAGCGATAACGCGCGTTGGCGAGCGCGATCGTGCGCAGGCTGCCGGCGATGCGCTGAATCGCCGCCGCGCGCTGCGCCGCCGGCAGCGTGCGTAGCTCGGCGGCGTTGACGAGGTTCGCGAGCACGGGATGCTCGAGCACGAAGCGCTCGACGGCGCCGGCGAGCGCATTCGAGCCGCTCAAGTCGCCGATGATCGCCGCGTACGCGAGGTCGCGATACAGCGAGGCGTCCTTCGCCATGAGCCCACCGAGATACGCGTCGAGCTCCGGCAGGCGGTTCGCCGCGCGATGGCACTCGAGCAGCGGCGGCAGCACCTCGCTGATGAAATGCCGATCGGCCGCGATGACTTGCTCGTAGAGCGGAATCGCTTGCGCGTAGTCGCCCTCCTCGCGCGCCAACGTCGCGCGGATCAACGTGCCGCGCAGCGCGCCCGACTCGCTGCGCACGGTATTGCGCAGATGCTCGCGAGCGAGCGCACGGTCGCCGGCCGCGCGCGCGAGCTCGGCGAGCTCGCAGTAGTAATGCGCGACCTGGCTCGATTTGGCGCCGCGCAGCATCTCGAGCTTGCGATGCGCGTCGATGGCCTTCTGCCACTCCTGCTCGCGCTCGTAGATGCTGACGAGCTTCTCGAGCGCGGCCTCGGCGAGCGTCGTGCTGTCGCGCAGCTCGCTGAACAGCTTCTCGGCGCGGTCGAACAGGCCCGCGCCCAGGTAGTCCTCGGCGAGCGAGAACAGCGCCTGATGCCGCTGCGCTTCGTTCAAGTTCGGGCGCGCGAGCAGGTTCTCGTGGACGCGGATCGCGCGCTCGATCTCGCCGCGGCGGCGGAACAGGTGGCCAAGGGCGAAGTGTGTCTCGAGCGTGTCGTCGTCGACTTTCGCCATCTGCACGAAGAGCTCGAGCGCCTCGTCCGTGCTGGCGGCTCAGCACGAGGTTCAGGCCGCGGATGTAGTCGGCGCTGATGCGCGGCGGTAAGTCGCGATCGCGATCGATGTAGATCTTGTAGACGAAGCCGATCGCACCGAAGCCGATGAACAAGGCCGCTAGGAGGAACGTAGCGTCTGTCGGCATCGGTCTAGGGGGTCGGCGGCCGCGTGCGCAGCTCGGCCTCGGCGTACTTCAGGTCCTGCTTCAGACGCCGCTTCTCGCCGGTCGAGCGCCACAGCGCCAAGCCCGCCGAAAGAACGCCGAGCAGCCAGCCAAGCGCCAAAGTGATCGCGAACGCCAGCGCCATCGAGACCCCTTCGAAGCGCGTGATGCCGATGTCGATGTCGATCGGCTGCGGGTTGCTGTAGGCGAAGACGCCCGTCAGCACCATCAATACGATCAAGACGGCAACGAATACGAGCCGGCGCACCGTTAGCAAGTTCGCGTCCTTCCGCGCGAGACGATGCTCGATTGTAGAGCCGGAGCGCTAGTCGCGCACCGGTAGGTGCCGGGACTCGTTGACTCGCTCGCGGAGGTCCTTGCCGGGTTTGAAGTGCGGGACGTTCTTGCCCGCGAGCGCTACCGCCTCGCCGGTTTTGGGGTTGCGCCCCATCCGCGGCGGGCGGTAGTGCAACGAGAACGAACCGAAGCCGCGAATCTCGATTCGCTCGCCGTTGGCCAGCGCTTCGCTCATGAGCTCGAGGATGTGCTTGACGGCCAGCTCCACGTCCTTCGCAGGCAAGTGCTTTTGACTGCGTGCGATTGACTCGATCAGCTCGGACTTTGTCATCAGTAAGGACCTTTTACTCGACCACGGCACTCCTCGCGCTTGCAGCGCGAAGACCTCATTCGGGATTCATCTGCTCCTTGAGCAAATCGCCAAGCGTGGTGCCGGTCGACGTGCGGCCGGAATCACTCTTGTAGTTCTGAAGCGCCTGCTGCTCTTCGTGGACTTCCTTGGCCTTGATCGACAGCGAGATGATGCGCGTCTTGCGGTCGACGCCCGTGATCCTCGCTTCGACGGTCTCCCCGACCTTGAGCACCGTGCGCGCGTCCTCGACGCGATCGCGCGCGATCTCCGAGGCACGCAGGTGGCCGATCATGCCGCCGTCGAGGGCGAGCGTCGCGAGCTTCGCGTCGAGCTCCTGCACGACGCCGGAGACGATGCTGCCCTTCGGATGGTCGCCCAGGAACAGCGACAGCGGATCCTTGTCGAGCTGCTTGACGCCGAGCGAGATGCGCTCGCGCTCGGGGTCGATCGCGAGCACCGTCGTCTCGAGCTCCTCGCCCTTCTTGTAGTTGCGCACGGCTTCCTCGCCGGGCACGTCCCACGACAGGTCCGAGAGATGCACGAGACCGTCGATGCCGCCCGGCAGGCCGATGAACACGCCGAAATCCGTGATCGACTTGATCTGGCCGGAGACCTTGTCGCCCTTCTTGTAGTTCTCGCCGAACTCGACCCACGGGTTCGCCTTGCACTGCTTGAGGCCGAGCGAGATGCGGCGGCGCTCCTCGTCGATGTCGAGGACCATGACCTCGACCTCGTCGCCGATCTGCACGACCTTGTGCGGGTTGACGTTCTTGTTGGTCCAGTCCATCTCGGACACGTGGACCAAGCCTTCGACGCCCTCTTCGATCTCCGCGAAACAGCCGTAGTCGGCGATGTTCGTGACCTTGCCGAACAACCGCGTGTTCGGCGGGTAACGGCGCGCGAGATCGGCCCAAGGATCGGCGCCGAGCTGCTTCAAGCCGAGCGAGACGCGATTGCGCTCGCGGTCGAACTTCAGCACCTTGACCTCGAGCTCCTGGCCGACGCTGACGACCTCGGACGGATGCTTGACGCGTTTCCACGCCATGTCCGTGATGTGCAACAGGCCGTCGATGCCGCCGAGATCGACGAACGCACCGTAGTCGGTGAGGTTCTTGACCACGCCCTTGAGCGTCGTGCCTTCCTGCAGGTTCTTCAGCAGCGACTCGCGCTCGGCGCTGTACTCGGCCTCGACGACCGCGCGCCGCGACACGACGACGTTGTTGCGCTTCTGATCGAGCTTGATGACCTTGAACTCGAGCGTCGAGCCTTCGAGGGCCCCGGGATCGCGGATCGGCCGCACGTCGACGAGCGAGCCCGGCAAGAATGCGCGAACGAGGTCGATGTCGACCGTGAAGCCGCCGCGTACACGGCCGCTGATCGTGCCCTTGACGATCTCGCCCTTCTGGAACGACTCCTCGAGCCGCGTCCAAGTGCGCGTGCGCTTCGCTTTCTCGCGCGACAAACGCGTCTCGCCGAAGCCGTCCTCGACGGTGTCGAGCGCCACTTCGACCTCGTCGCCGACTTTGACTTCGAGCTCGCCGCGCTCGTTGAAAAATTGATCGGCTGGGATGACCGCCTCGGACTTCAGTCCGGCGTTGACGATCACCATGTCGGCGTTAACGCCGACGACTATGCCGGTGAGAATGGCACCGGTCTTGATCTTCTGACCGCCAAAACTCTCTTCTAACAGCTGGGCAAACGATTCGCTCATGATTCCTTCCACCGACCGCCTTGCATCCTGCACTGGCGGGTTGATTTAACGAACGGCGGCATCCTGCCCCCGCTTACCCTTTGGCTCGCTCTGCTACGACGCCCACACGTTCGAGCCAACTCAAAATGTGGGCGACGACTTCCTCGGGAGTCAGACTCGTGGAGTCGATGATCTGCGCATCCGGTGCCGGCCTGAAAGGCGCCACCGTGCGGTTCGCGTCGCGCGCGTCCCGCTGCGCTATGTCCCAGGAAAGGTCGGGCAGGCTAACATCAATCCCCTTTTCTTTCAACTGCTTATGACGCCTCATCGCGCGCGCCTCGGCGCTGGCCGTCAGCACCACCTTCAAGAGCGCGTCCGGGAAAACCACGGTGCCCATGTCGCGGCCATCCGCGACGAGCCCCGGCGCCACGGCGAAGTCGCGCTGACGCTTGAGCAACGCCGTGCGAACCTCGGGAACGGCGGCGACCTTCGAGGCCGCGTCCCCGGCCCGTTCGGTGCGTAGCTCGTCGCTGACGTCGACGCCATCGAGCAAGACGCGCTCGCCGGCCCCGGCCGGCGTGAACCGTGCGTTCAAGGTGGCGGCCACCTCAGCCAATGCCCCGGTATCGGCAAAGTCGAGCCGGCGGCTCAGGCACGCGAGCGCCACGAGCCGATACAGGGCGCCGCTATCGAGGTAGTGCCAGCCGAGCCTCTGCGCGAGCAACCGGCCGATCGTGCCTTTGCCCGAGCCGCTCGGGCCGTCGATCGTGACCACGGGCGCGGCCCGCCGCGTCACGCGCGATCCTCGCCGGCGACGTCGAGGCCCGCGGCTCGCGCGACGTCGAGGAAGTTCGGGAACGAGGTCGCGACCTCGGCCGTGTTCAAGATCTCGATCGGCGCGTCGGCGCGCACGCTCGCGACCGCGAACGACATCGCGATGCGGTGATCGCCGCGGCTGTCGACGGTGCCGCCGCGCAAGCGGCCGCCGACGATGCGCGCGCCGTCGGGCCGCTCCTCGATCTCCGACGCCGACGGCTTCGAGCGCGCGCGCCATGACGGCGATGCGATCGGTCTCCTTCTTGCGCAACTCGTCCGCGCCGCTGACGATCGTCTCGCCCTTCGCGGCAGCTGCCGCGATGAACAGGATCGGAAACTCGTCGATCGCGAGCGGCACGAGCTCCGGCGGCACGACGATGCCGCGCAGCTCGCTCTGCAGGACCCAGATATCGGCGACGGGCTCGGCGCCGACGATGCGCTCGTTGCGCAGCTCGATCCGGGCGCCCATCTCGCGCAGGATCGTCAGCAGGCCGGTGCGCGTCGGGTTGATGCCGACGTTCTCGATCAGTCAAGCCGTCGCGCGCCGCGAGGCAGCCGGCCACCGATGAAGAACGCCGCCGAGCTGAAGTCCGCGGGCACGCGCACGTCGCCCCCGCGCAGCGTGGCGGGACCGGCCAACGTGACCGTGTGCCCGGCGCCGTCGGACGCGCGGCCGAGCCGCACGCCCATGCTCTCGAGCATGCGCTCCGTGTGATCGCGGCTCGGCCCCGGCGAGCGGACCGTCGTCGTACCGCTCGCGGACGAGTGCCGCCAGCAGCAACGCCGACTTCACCTGTGCGCTCGCCATCGGCAACTCGTAGTCGATGCCGCGCAGCTGCGCTCCGCCTCCGATAGCGACGGGCGGCCGCCCGCCGTCCGAGGTCGCGATCTGGGCGCCCATCTGCCGCAGCGGCGCTGCGACACGCTCCATCGGCCGCTGCCGCAGCGAGGCGTCGCCCGTCAGCGTGCTATCGAACGGTTGACCCGCGAGCAGCCCCATCAAGCAGCCGAATCGCAGTGCCCGAGTTGCCGAGGTCGAGCGTCGCCTTTGGCGCGCGCAGACCGTGTGGTCCGACGCCGTCGATGCGAACGAGCCCGTTCACGCTGCCGCTCGATCGCGACGCCCATGGCCTCGAGCGCGGCCTGCGTCGCGAGGCAGTCCTCGCTCGCGAGAAAGCCGCGGACGGTCGTCGTGCCCTCGGCGATCGCGCCGAGCATCAGCGCGCGGTGCGAGATCGACTTGTCGCCGGGGACCGTGATCCGCCCGCCGACGCGATTCACCGGCGACGCGCGAAATCGATTGGGATGCTGCGACACGGCCTAGATCAAAGGATGGCTTTCGGGAACGAGCCCAGCACTTTGAACAACGACGCCTGTGCCTTCATCTCGTCGAGCGCCTTGCGGACGTGCGCCTCCTCGGCATGGCCGTCGAGATCGAGGAAGAACACGTAGTCCCACTTGCGCTTGCGCGAGGGCCGCGACTCGATGCGCGTCATGTTGACGCCGTGCTTCGACAGCGGCGCGAGCAAGTGCAGCAGCACGCCCGGGTCTTCCGGTCTCGGCCGCCGACACGAGCACCGACGTCTTGTCCTTGCCGCTCGCGGGAAAGAGCTTGCGTCCGACGACGACGAACCGCGTCGTGTTGTCGTCGCGGTCCTCGACGGTGTTGAACAGGATCCGCAGGCCGTAGACCTTCGCAGCAGCCTCGCCGGCCAGAGCGGCGGTGCCGTCCTCGTCGCGCGCGCGGCGCGCCGCTTCCGCGTTGCTGGCGACGGGCACCTTCTCGACGTCCGGCAAATGCTGCGCAAGCCAGCCGCGGCATTGCGCCAGCGATTGCGGATGCGAGCAGACGCGCTTGACGTCCTTCAGGTCCTGCATGCGGCCCATCAGGTGCTGATGGATGCGCAGCTCGATCTCGCCGCACATCTTCAGCGGCGACGACAGGAACATGTCGAGCGTATGGATGTTGACGGTGCCCTCGCTCGAGTTCTCGATTGGCGCGACGCCGAAATCCGCCGTGCCGCTCTCGACCTCCTGGAACACCTCGTCGATCGTGGCCACGGCGAGCGCGTGCACCGAATGACCGAAGTGCTTGAACACGGCGGACTGCGTGAACGTGCCCTCGGGCCCCAGATAGGCGACCTTCAGCGGCTCCTCCTGCGCGAGGCAGGCCGACATGAGCTCGCGGAACAACCGCACCATCTCCTCGTCGCGCAGCGGCCCGTCGTTGCGCTCGACGACTTTGCGCAACACCTGTGCCTCGCGCTCGGGACGGTAGAACTCGACGGTTTGCGTCAGACCCTTCAGGACGCCGACCTCCTTCGCGAGCTCCGCGCGTTGCGCGATGAGCCGCTGGATCTGCTCGTCGACGGAGTCGATCTTGCCGCGCAGTGTCCGCCAGCGAGTCGTCGTCTGCGCGCGGCGCCGCGCCGCGCGGCTTGCCCTTCGGCTTGGACTTGCGCTTCCGCTTCATGGCTGCTCCCGCTGCCGCTCAGGCGTCGATGATCGGCAGGACGCGCACCGACAGGATGCCGTCGATGCCGCGAATACGGCCGAGCGTCGCCTCGCTCGGCGCCGCGTCGAGGTCGACGAGCGTGTAGGAAAGCTCGTCGCGCGAGTGATTCAGCATGTCGGCGATGTTGATGTCCTGCGCCGCGAGGCACGTCAGGATCTGCGCGACCATGTTCGGCACGTTCTTGTGCGGAATCGCGACGCGGTGCGGCCGCGTGCGCTGCAGCACCGTCTCGGGAAAATTCACGGAGCGAGTGACGTTGCCGTTCTCGAGGAACTCGCGCACGTTGTCGACGACCATGACGGCGCAGTTCTCTTCGGCCTCGACGGTCGACGCGCCGAGGTGCGGCAAACAGATGACCTTGGGCTGATCGAGCAGCGCGCGTGTCGGGAAGTCGGTGACGTACGCGCGCAGCTTGCCCGAGCTCAAGGCGTCGATGACCGCGTCGGAGTCGACGATCGCGTCGCGCGAGAAGTTCAGGATCACGGCGCCGCGCCGCATCGCCTCGAGGCGCGCGGCGTTGACGAGCTTGTCCGTGGACTTGTTCAGCGGCACGTGCACCGTGACGACGTCGGCGCGCGCGAACAGATCGT
This sequence comes from uncultured Gammaproteobacteria bacterium, assembly GCA_963714705.1. Taxonomy (GTDB): domain Bacteria; phylum Pseudomonadota; class Gammaproteobacteria; order Steroidobacterales; family Rariloculaceae; genus FEN-1219. The sequence continues at coordinate 236,004 of CAVQPJ010000004.1, read as the reverse complement.
CGAGGTTCACGGCTTTCTGCACGCCGGACGACAGCTGCCCAGGCGTGCTGCACCGTGATCGCGGGGTCGTAGCCGAGCACGTTCATGCCGAGCTTCAGCGCCGCGTTCGCGACCTCGACGCCGATCGCGCCGAGGCCGACGACGCCGAGCGTGCGTTTCGGCAGCTCGAAGCCGACGAACTGTTTCTTGCCGGACTCGACGGCCTTGTCGAGCTCGTCGCCGGAGCCTTTGAGCGTGCGCACGTAGTCGAGCGCTTGCGGCAGATTGCGCGCGGCCATGAGCAGGCCCGCGATGACGAGCTCCTTGACGGCGTTCGCGTTCGCGCCCGGCGTGTTGAAGACCGGCACGCCGAGCTTGCTCAGCTTCGCCACGGGAATGTTGTTCGTGCCGGCGCCCGCCCGGCCGACGGCGAGCAGCGAGTCGGGCAGCGTCATGTCGTGCATCTTGAACGAGCGCAGCAGGATCGCGTCGGGACGCGCCGATCTCGGACGCGACCTCGTAGCGATCGCGCGGCAGCCGGTCGAGGCCCGCGACGGCGATGCTGTTCAGCGTGCGGACCTTGAACGTCGTCATCATGGCGCTCACCCGTGCCGCTTCGCGAAGTCGGCCATGAACGCGATCAGCGCGTCGACGCCGGCTTCCGGCATCGCGTTGTAGAGGCTCGCGCGCATGCCGCCGACGACGCGGTGACCCTTCAGGTTCGTGAGGCCGCGCGGCCTTCGCCTCCTGGAGGAACGGCTTGTCGAGCGCCGCATCGGCGAGCGTGAACGGCATGTTCATCCACGAGCGATACGCCTTGTCGACGGGGTTCTTGTAGAAGCCCGAGCCGTCGATCGCAGCGTAGAGCTTCGCTGGCCTTGCGCTCGTTGATCCTGCCCATCGCGGCGAGGCCGCCCTGCTCCTTGAGCCACTCGAACACGAGGCCCGCGAAGTACCACGACAGCGTCGACGGCGTATTCCACATCGAGTCGTTCTCGGCCATCGTCTTGTAGTCGATGACGCCGGGCGTCTCGCGGCGCGCGCGGCCGAGCAAGTCGTCGCGCACGATGACGATCGCGAGCCCCGCCGGGCCGATGTTCTTCTGCGCGCCGGCGTAGATGATGCCGAACCGGCTGACGTCGATCGGCCGCGACAGCAGCGTCGACGACATGTCGGCGACGAGCGGCGCGTCCGAGACCTCGGGCACGTCTGTGGAACTCGACGCCGAACACGGTCTCGTTCGGCGTGTAGTGCAGGTACGCAGCGTGACTCGAGACCTGCCAGGTGCGCGGGTCGGGAACGGTCGTGAACTTCGATGCCTTGCTGTTGGCCGCGACGTTGACGCGCACGTAGCGCTCGGCCTCCTGCACGGCCTTCTCGCCCCAGTTGCCGGTCACGACGTAGTCGGCGACCGAGCCGACGGGCGCCAGATTCAACGGCACGGCCGCGAACTGCAGCGTGGCGCCGCCTTGCAGGAACAGCACCTTGTAGTTGTCGGGCACGCCGAGCAGCTCGCGCAGCGTCGCGCTCCGAGCTGCGCGGCGAACTCGATGAAATCCGTGCCGCGATGGCTGACCTCCATCACGGACATGCCGCTGCCCTGCCAGTCGAGCAGCTCGGCTTGCGCCGTGCGCAAGACGGGCTCCGGCAACATCGCCGGCCCGGGGCTGAAGTTGAATACGCGCTTCATCGGAAGAGTCTCCGTACCCTACTCGGGCGTCCCTGCGTCGTCGCCCGGCATCGCCTCGACGCGCGAGATGCCGACGAGCCGGTCGCTCTCGTCGAGGCGAATCAAGCGCACGCCTTGCGTGTTGCGGCTCATCGTCGAGATGTCGGAGACCGGCGTGCGAATCATCGTGCCCGTCGACGTGATCAGCATGACCTCGTCCTCGGGCGAGACCTGCAGCGCGCCGACGAGCCGGCCGTTGCGCTCCGACGTCTGGATGCAGATGACGCCTTGGCCGCCGCGGCCCTGCACGGGATGCTCGTCGATCGGCGTCAGCTTGCCGTAGCCGTTCTCGGTGGCCGTCACGATCGGACCGGCGCCGATGATGCTGAGCGCGATGACCTCGTCGGTCGGGCCGCCGAGCTTGAGGCCGCGCACGCCGGCGGCCGTTCGGCCCATCGGGCGCACGTCTTGCTCGGCGAAGCGGATCGCCTTGCCCGAGCTCGCGAACAGCATGATGTCTTGGTTGCCGGTCGTGATGCCGGCGCCGATCAGCCGATCGTCGTCGCGCAGCTCGACGGCGATGATGCCGCTCGTGCGCTGCCGCGCGAACGCCGCCAGCGGCGTCTTCTTGACGGTGCCGTGCTTCGTCGCGAGGAACACGAACTTGTCTTCCTCGAACGCCTTGACGGGCAGCATCGCGTTGATGCGCTCGCCTTCCTCGAGCGGCAGCAGGTTGACGATCGGCCGGCCGCGCGCGCCGGGCGCCGCTTGCGGCACCTGGTACACCTTGAGCCAGTACGCCTTGCCGCGGCTCGAGAAGCACAGCACGGTGTCGTGCGAGCTCGCGACGAACAGCTGGTCGATGAAGTCTTCGTCCTTGACGCGTGCCGCCGTGCGGCCGCGGCCGCCGCGCCGCTGCGCCTGATAGACCTCCGCCGGCTGCGACTTCGCGTAACCCGCGTGCGACAGCGTCACGACGACGGTTTCCTCGGGGATCAGGTCCTCGACTCGTGAGGTCGCTCGTAGTTCTCGACGATCTCGGTCCGCCGCTTGTCGGCGTAGGCCGCGCGCACTTCCGTGAGCTCGGTGCGAATGACCTCTTGCAGCTTGTCGGGGTTGGCGAGGATCTCTAGAAACCCCTGAATATTGTCTATTAACTCACTGTATTCACTAGAGATTTTATCCTGCTCGAGGCCCGTCAAGCGGTGCAGCCGCAGATCGAGGATCGCCTGGGCCTGGGCCGTCGACAGCCGGTACTGGCCGTTCTCGAGCCCCGACTCCTCGGCGAGATCCTCGGGGCGCGTCGCAGTAGCACCGGCGCGCTCGAGCATCGCCGTCACGGCACCCGGGCGCCAGCGCGCCTGCACAGAGCGCGGCGCGCGCATCGGCCGGCGACGGCGAGCGCCTTGATGAGCTCGATGACCTCGTCGATGTTCGCGAGCGCGACCATCAAGCCTTCGAAGATGTGCGCGCGCTCGCGGGCCTTGCGCAGGTCGAACAGCGTCCGGCGCGTGACGACCTCGCGGCGGTGGCGCAGGAACGCTTCGAGCAGCTCCTTCAGCGACAGCAGCTTCGGCTGGCCGTCGACGAGACCGACCATGTTGATGCCGAAGACGCTCTGCAGCGGCGTCTGCTTGTAGAGGTTGTTCAGCACGACGTCCGAGAGCTCGCCGCGCTTGAGCTCGATGACGACGCGCATGCCGTCCTTGTCGGACTCGTCGCGCAGCTCGCTGATGCCTTCGAGCTTCTTCTCGCGCACGAGCTCCGCGATGCGCTCGATGAGCCGCGCCTTGTTAACCTGGTACGGCAGCTCCGTGATGATGATCGCTTCGCGATCGCGCTCGCCGAACGGCTCGATGTGCGTGCGGCCGCGCACGTAGATGCGCCCGCGCCCGGACGCATACGCGCTGACGACGCCTTGGATACCGTAGATCAGGCCCGCCGTCGGGAAATCCGGGCCCGGGATGAACTTGATGAGATCGGCGAGCGTGAGCTCGGATCGGCGAGCAGCGCGAGGCAGGCGTCGACGACCTCGCCCAAGTTGTGCGGCGGGATGTTCGTCGCCATGCCGACGGCGATGCCCGACGAGCCGTTGACGAGCAGGTTCGGAATGCGCGTCGGCAGCACCGACGGCTCGCGCTCGCTCTCGTCGTAGTTCGGAACGAAATCGACGGTCTCCTTGTCGATGTCGGCCAGGAGCTCCTGCGTGATCTTGGCCATGCGCACTTCGGTGTAACGCATGGCCGCCGGAGCGTCGCCGTCGACCGAGCCGAAGTTGCCCTGGCCGTCGACGAGCAGGTAGCGCATCGAGAACGGCTGCGCCATTCGCACGATCGTGTCGTAGACCGCCACGTCGCCGTGCGGATGGTACTTACCGATGACGTCGCCGACGACGCGCGCGGACTTCTTGTAGGCGCGGTTGTAGTCGTTGCCGAGCTCGCGCATGGCGTGCAGCACGCGCCGGTGCACGGGCTTCAATCCGTCGCGGACGTCGGGCAGCGCGCGGCCCACGATCACGCTCATCGCGTAGTCGAGATACGACTGGCGCATCTCGTCTTCGAGATTGACTGGGATGACTTCCTTACCTACGGCCATCGGTTCTGCTCAACAAAATACGGTCCCGCCCTCCACCCGCCCGCGACGGCGCGGAGGGGACCAAAAGAGTCGACGAGGTGTTAGGTTTCCGGGCAATGCCGACGACCGTTCAAGCGGCTCTCGCATCACCCCAACGACGCATCCAAGTGCCCAAAAAACAAGGCGGAAGTCTAGCACAGGGACCCCCGGCGGCCGTAGCGCCGGGCCTGGTCCGGGAAGCTATACTTGCTCGCCTTTTTGCGAGCGCCGCGATCCCCCGATGCAACCGATCGACGCCCTGATCTGTCCGCGATGGACCGCTGCGCGTCGAGCCCGAAGTCATCGCCGAGGAAGGCCTCGCGCTCGCGATCGACGCGGGACGCATCGTCGGCGTGCTGCCGGTTCGGCGAAGCGGACCGCCGCTACGCGCCGCGCGCGCGCCACGAGCGCCCGAATCACGTTCTGATGCCTGGCCTCGTCAACGCGCACACGCATGCCGCGATGACGCTGTTTCGCGGCTTCGCCGACGACCTGCCGTTCGAGACCTGGCTGCGCGAGCGGATCTGGCCCGCCGAAGCGCGCTGGGTCGGGCCGGAGCTCGTGGCCGACGGCACGCGGCTCGCGATCGCCGAGATGCTGGCCGGCGGCATCACGTGCTTCTCCGACATGTACTTCTTCCCCGACGTCGTGGGCACCGTGGCGGCCGAAGCCGGCATGCGCGCCGTGCTCGGCATGATCGTGCTCGACTTCCCGACCGCGTGGGCCAAGAACGCCGACGAGTACCTGCGCAAAGGCCTCGAGGTTCACGACCGCTTCAAGGCCGAGCCGCTGATCACGACGGCGTTCGCGCCGCACGCGCCGTACAGCCGTCGGCGACGCGACGCTCACGCACGTCCGCCGCCTCGCCGACGAGCTCGACGTGCCGGTCCACATGCACGTGCACGAGACGGCCGCCGAGGTCGACGAGGCGCAGCGAAGACGGGCCGGCGGCCGCTCGCGCGGCTCGCGGAGCTCGGGCTCGTGACGCCTAGCTTGATCGGCGTGCACGCGACGGCAGCTGAACGCCGCCGAGATCGAGCTGCTTGGCGAGCGCCGGCGCCAGCGTCGTGCACTGCCCGCGCTCGAACCTGAAGCTCGCGAGCGGGCTGTGCCCCGTCGCGAAGCTGCTGCGACGCCGGCGTCAACGTCGCGCTCGGCACCGACGGCGCGGCGAGCAACAACCGGCTCGACCTCTGGGCCGAGCTCCAGACGGCCGCGCTGCTCGGCAAGCAGGTCGCGGGCAACGCCGCGGCGGTACCGGCGACGGCGGCGCTGCGCATGGCCACGATCAACGGGGCGCGCGCGCTTGGGCCTCGCCGGCGAGATCGGCTCGCTCGCCGCGGGCAAGGCCGCCGACGTCATCTGCGTGAGCTTGTCCGGCGTCGAGCATCAGCCGTTGCTCGATCCGGTGTCGCAGCTGGTTTACGCTGCCTCACGGCACGACGTCACCGACGTCTGGGTCGCCGGCGAGCAGCTCGTCGCCGACCGGGCGCCTGTTGCGGCTCGACGTTGCCGAGATCGGCGCCGCGGCCGAACGCTGGGGCCGGCAGCTGCGCACGTAAGGACACATGGCGAACGTAGACTCGAGCGAGCTCGCGAAATTCGCATCCCGCGCCGCCGAATGGTGGGACCCGCGCGGTGCGTTTCGCACGCTGCACGACATCAACGACGCTGCGTCTCGACTACATCGCGGAGCGCGTGCCGCTGGCCGGCGCGCGCGTCCTCGACGTCGGCTGCGGCGGCGGCTTGCTGGCCGAGGGCCTGGCGGCGCGCGGCGCGCGCGTCGTCGCCATCGATATGGCGCCCGAGAACGTCGAAGCCGCCCGGCAGCACGCGGCTTCGAGCGGCCTGCAAATCGACTACCGCTGCGTCGACGTCGAGGAGTCTCGCCGTGGCTGCGCCCGGCTCGTTCGACGTCGTCACGTGCCTCGAGATGCTGGAGCACGTGCCGGAGCCCGCCTCGATCGTCGCGGCCTGCGCCGCGGCCTTGCGGCCCGGCGGAACGGCGGTCTTCTCGACGATCAACCGCAATCTCGAAGAGCTTCGCGCTCGCGATCGTCGGCGCCGAGTACGTGCTCGGCTTGTTGCCGCGCGGCACGCACGAGTACGCGAAGCTGATCCGCCCGGCCGAGCTCGCCGCGTGGTGCCGCAAATCGGGCCTCGACGTCACGGGGCTCACGGGGCTGCACCACAACCCGGCGACGGGCGCCTACTGGCTCGACGGCAACGTCGACGTCAACTACTTCGCTTGCGCCGTGCGCGCGTCCGCTTCCCGATGACGGGGGGCGTGGCGCTGTACGTCGCGCTGGCCGCCATCGGCGGGCTCGCGATCGGGCTCTTGATCGGCCTCTGGCGCGCGATGGCGCTGACGCGCGAGCTCGCCTTGAAGGACGCCGAGCTGCGCAGCCGCGCCGCCGCGGAGGTCGAGCGCGAGCGCATGCTTGCGCTCGCCGGCCGAGCGGCTCGGCACGGCCTTCAACCAGCTCGCGGACCGGCAGCTCCAAAGTCACTCCGACACGTTTCTGAAGCTCGCGCGCGAGACCTTGAGCGTGCAAACCGAGCGCGCGAAGGGCGACTTGACGGCGCGTGAGCAAGCGATCGACGGGCTCGTCGCGCCGATCCGCGAGGCGCTCGCGCGATCCGAGCGCCAGATGCAAGAGCTCGACAAGTCGCGCAGCGAGACGCAGGGCAGCCTCAGCAAGCAGCTCGAGTCGCTCGCGGCGAGCCAGCACGCTTTGAGCGCCGAGACGCGCAACCTCGTCAGCGCGCTGCGTCGGCCCGAGGTCCGCGGCCAATGGGGCGAGATCACGCTGCGCCGGCTCGTCGAGCTCGCCGGCATGGTCGAGCACTGCGACTTCGTGACTCAGAGTCATCAGCGGACGGAGGACGGCGCGGTTCGCCCCGACATGGTGATCCGCCTGCCCGACGCACGCGATCTCGTCATCGACGTCAAGACGCCGCTCGACGCCTACCTCGAGGCGACCGAAGCGACCACTGAGGGAGAGCGGCGGACCGCACTCGAGCGGCACGCGACGATCGTCGCCGGCCGCATCCGCGAGCTCGCGAGCAAAGCCTATTGGAGCCAGTTCGAGCGCAGCCCCGAGTTCGTGATCCTGTTCATCCCCGGCGACCAGTTCTTGAGCGCGGCGCTGGCCGAGCGCCCCGCCCTGCTCGACGACGCGCTGCGGCAAAACATCATTCTCGCGACGCCGACGAGCCTCGTGGCCTTGCTGAAGGCCGTCGCGTACGGCTGGCAACAGACCGCGCTCGCGCAGAACGCCGCCGAGATTCGCACCTCGGCCTTGCAGCTTTACGAGCGCCTCACGACGTTCGCGAGCCACCTCGGCAACGTCGGCAAGTCGCTCGGCGACAGCGTGCACGCCTTCAACGCCAGCGTCGGCTCGCTCGAGCGCATGGTGCTGCCGAGCGCGCGGCGCTTCACCGATCTCGGCTTGGAACCGCGGCAGCGCATCGCGCCGCCGAAATCGATCGAGGAGCTGACGCGCGACGTCGCCGGCGTGGACGCTCCCGCCCCGACCACTCCGACCGACGGGCCGCACTGAGCTTCATGGCCGCCGCTGCCGCGAACGACGTTTGGCGCGAGTACCGTGCGGCACCGGCCGATTTCGAAGGCCGCGTCATCATGGTCACGGGCTCCACCAGCGGTATTGGCCGCGCCGTCGCAACCGAGCTCGTACGCAGCGGCGCGACGGTCATCCTGCACGGCCGCAACGAGAAGGCGCTCGAAGCGCTCTATCAGGAGCTGAAGCCGCTCGGCCCCGAGCCGTCGGTCGCGCAGATCGACCTCGAGCGCGCGCAGGGGCCGCAGTATCAGCAGCTGATCGAGCAGATCGAGCAGCGCTACGGGCGCCTCGACGGTCTGCTGCACAACGCGGCGATCCTCGGCGACAAGAGCCCCATCGAGCACTACGACATCGGCCTCTGGCAGCGGGTCTTGCTCGTCGACCTGACGGCGCCGTTCATCCTGACGCGCTGCTTGCTGCCGCTGCTGCGCAATTCCGCCGACGCCTCGATCGTCTTCACGACGAGCAGCGTCGGCCGCCAGGGTCGCGCCTACTGGGGCGCGTACTCGGTCGCGAAAGGCGGCCTCGAGAACCTGGCCGAGGTCCTCGCCGACGAGCTCGAGAACACCCCGGTGCGCGTCAACGTCGTCAACCCCGGGGGTACGCGAACAAAAATGCGGACGCGGGCCTACCCCGCCGAGAGCCGCGAGTCCGTGCCGCCGCCGGAGAGCGTCGTGCCGCCGTTTCTGTACCTGCTCGGCGGCGCGAGCCGCGGCGTCCGCGGCCGGCGCTTCGACCTGACGGAATCGCCCGCGGCCTAGGGCTCACGCTCGGCCCAGCCCTCGGCAACAATGAACGCCGCCACCGAACGCGCGGATCGCGGAGATTCATACGCCGGCCCGTAGATCGCCGGCAAATCTTTACTCGTGAGGTAGTCGGGATGGTGGATCTCGACGAGCGTGGCGTACTCGATCACTTGCCCGCCCTTCGCGACGTCGAGCGCGTAGATGTGCGTGGCCAGCGGCGTGCCCTCTGCGATACGCATCAGCGAGGCCACTCGCGCCGGCGCCCAGGTCTCGCTGTAGCGCAGGTGCGTCTTGCGAACCTCCCAGCCCGCCGCAATGAACACCGCACCGATCGAGCCGCCGCCGACAATCGCGGCATGCTCGGCGCTGACCCGAGGATCCATCATGGGCTGATAGCGCACGGCCGCGAACGTCCGGCAGATCTTCTCGTCGCCCGCGCCGCTGTACAGGTTCGAGACTCGACTACCGTCGGTTTGCTCGAGCACCTCGATCCCATAGCTGCCAAATGCCGCCGCTATCCGCTCGCTGTTGAGCAGCTCCCGGTCCGGCGGCGGCTGGCCCTGTGCCGCCGCCTGAACGAGCACGGCAATCGCGACAATATATAAATGTGTACGCCAGAAGCGGCGCATGCGTCCCCGTCGCCATGGGCTGGAGAAATACTGAAAAACCCGGCCGTGTCAATCAAAAAACGTTGCCATATACTAGGAATCGACTGGCAACCGTTCATCGAGCCTGAGGGCGCAGTGCCCAGATTCCTCCTTAAACGGTTCGGGGCAAACAACTCTGTGTGGAGGCATCGTGGGTAGGAAACTTTACGTCGGCAACTTGCCGTTCTCAGCGACCGAAGAAGACATCACCGCCAAATTCGCGGCGTGCGGCACCGTGGAATCGGCGAAGCTCATCAACGATCGCGATACGGGAAGAAGCAAAGGCTTCGGGTTCGTCGAGATGAGCAGCGACGCGGAAGCGCAGGCGGCGATCGACAAACTCAACGGTCAGGATTACGGCGGCCGGCCGATGACTGTCAACGAAGCTCGGCCGCAGCAGAAGAAAGGCCCTGGCGGCGGCGGTGGTCGCGGCGGCGGCGGTTACGGCGGCGGCGGCGGTGGCGGCTACGGCGGCGGCGGCGGACGCGGCGGCGGCGGTGGCGGCTACGGGGGCGGCGGCGGCAATCGCTACTAGCCGGACGACGACCACACGGATCGAACGGACGCGGGCACCTCGTAAGAGCTGCCCGCGTTTTTCTTGGCTAGGGCTGAACGTTGCGCTGCGTGCTCGTCAGCAGCGCGAGGCCCGACAAGATCAGTAACATGCCCGCGCCTTCGGCGAGGCTCGGCCGCTCGCCGAGCTGAATCCACGCCGCGATGACGCCGACGATCGGCACGGCCAGCGCATTCAAGCCGCTGATCGTGGCCGGCAACCGCTGCAAGATGTAGAGCCACAGCAGCGGCGCGATCGCCATGCCGCCGATGGCGTTGTACGCGAGCGCGCCGATGAAGTAGCCGCTCCACTCGATCGGCCGTTCGTCGGTCAGCCACGCGATCACGACGAGCGGCAGCACGCCAAAGATCATCTGCCACGCCGTCACCGACAAGAGGTCGTTGCGGCTCTCGACTGGCATCGTTTTGAATACGATGACGCTGATCCCCCACGAAATGCCGGCGCCGAGCGCGAGCAAGCTGCTCGTCGTGTCCGTGGATCCCGCCCACAGCTCGAGCACGAGCACGAGGCCGAAGAGAATCAATCCAGCCGCCGGCCACTGCCACCCGCGGAGGCGATCGGGCAGGAACGGCCAGCCGAATACGATGACCCAGAACGGCATCGTGTAGCCGAGCACGGCGCTCTTCCCTGCCGCGCCGATGTTGAGCGCCCACGAGATCAAGCCGACGAACGCCGCCGTCTGAAGTAGACCGAGAAAGATCGTCTTCACGACGTGCTGTGGCTTCAACGGCGCGCCGAAGGCCCACAGCATGCCGAAGAGCAGCAACGCGCCGAGGACGCCGCGCAGCGCTGCGAAATCCAGCGGGCCGACGTACTGCATCGCCACTTTCATGACGACCCAGTTGTAGCCCCAGATCAGAGCCAGCGCGCCGAGGGCAAGCAAAGGGCCGGCGCTCGTCGGCCGCGCCGACGCTGAAGCAAAGGAGGTATTCATCGCGCGCCTACTCTACCTGCTTGGACTAACCATATTCGATGTTGCAAGTTGCCAGCCCGCGGCCCGGCACTTATCGTGCCGCCTCGCACAGGGAGAAGCGGAATGACGACGAAGACTGCGACGCTATCGCGGCGGACGACTTTGCTCGCCGGCGTCGGGCTCGCACTGGGCGCCGTCGGCGGGCGCGCCCTTGGTCAGGAGCCGGTCGCAGCGGCCCGGCGGACACCCGAGAACGAGGCCTACTGGGCGCGCATGGGGGTGGCCTTGACGGGCAAGACCGTGCTCGTCACCGGCTCGACGGACGGCCTCGGCAAGGAAGTCGCGCGCCAGCTCGGCGCGCTCGGCGCCTTCGTCGTCGTGCACGGCCGCAACCAAGAACGCGGTGAGGAAGTCGTCCGCGCGATCAAAGCCGCGGGCCCCGGCGATGCCGCGTTCCATCGCGCGGACCTCGGGTCTCTCGACGGTGTCAATGCGTTCGCGGAGAAGGTCCTCGAGACCTACGATCGGCTCGACGTCCTCATCAACAACGCAGCCGCCGTCAGCGGCGCCGAGCGGCAAACGAGCGCCGACGGGCACGAGCTCGCGTTCGCCGTGAACTATCTCGCGCATTTCCTGCTGACGTACCGCCTGTTGCCGCTGCTCGAAGCGAGCGCGCCGGCGCGCATCGTCAACGTGTCCTCGATGGGCCAGACGCCGATCGACTTCACCGACGTCATGCTCGAGCGCAGCTACAACCCCGGCGACGCGTATCGCCGCAGCAAGCTCGCGCAGATCATGTTCACGATCGACCTCGCGGCCGAGCTCAACGCGGCGCACGTGACCGTCAACAGCCTGCACCCCGCGCGCTCGATGAACACGGCGCGCGTGATCAACGGCGGGTTTCAGCCGCTGAGCAGCGTCGAGGAAGGCGCCGAAGCCACGATGCAGCTCGCCGTGTCACCGGCGCTGGTTGGGCGCAGCGGGTTGTACTTCAACGGCTTGATCGAGGCGCAAGCGAATGCGCAGGCGTACGACGCGGACGCGCGGGCGCAGTTGCGTGCGCTGAGCTTCGAGCTGACGGGGTTGGCGCACAAGAGCTGACCCCCGCAGCGTCGCGAACCGAAAAGCTCGCAGGCAGCGCTACTCGGGCGACCCGACGTCCGGGATCAAGCCCCTCCGCTTCATGAACTCCCACCGAAACTCCGCGGCTTCGGACTCGACGGCTTCGTAATCGCTCAGGTACCGCCGCGCGAAGCCGTCGACGCCCCACTCCGCGAACTGCATGACGTGCTTGAGCTCGTGCGCCCAGAGCTTCGGGTCCTCGAGCGCCGCGCGCCGTTCCTGAAACACGATCACGTCGTCGAGCGTCACCGCGGGCACGTGGCCGAAGCGGATGACGTTCTGCGGCAGCGAGAGCTCGCTCGCGCCTTCACGCCAGCGGACACGATCGAGGATCGGCTCGGGAACGTAGCCGACGAGCGCCGCGCGAATCGACACCGGAATCGGCTCGACGCCGCGCACCTGTGCGGCATCGCGTTCGGAGACGATCCAGCCTGCGAGCAGGGGGACCAGGTACTCGACCATGAGTGGGGTCAGGGTTGGTGGGCTTTCAGGCGGATTCTGGCCCCTCGCGACAGCGGCCAGGCACAACATGAGCAGTAACCCGGACGCGCGCAGCGTTCAGTCCTTGCCGACGTAGGCGTCGGCTTCGACTTCGATCAGCATCTCGGGCGCGATGAGCTTCGAGACCTCGACCATCGTCGTGGCAGGACGGATCGAGCCGAAGAACTCGCCGTGCGCTTTGCCGGCGAGCTCCCACTCGCCGATGTTGACGACGAACAGCCGTGTGCGCACGACGTCCGTCATCTTCGCCCCGGCTTTCTCGAGCGCGCTCTCGATGTTGCGCAGGCACTGCGTCGTTTGCGCCGCCAAGTCGCCGACGCCGACAATCGCGCCGTCCGCCCCGGTCGCCGTCGTGCCGGACACGTGCACGTACGCACCGACGCGCACGGCGCGCGAATAACCGACGATCGGTTCCCACTTCGATCCCGAAGAGAAGTTCTTGCGACTCATCGCTCTGCCCTCCTTTGCTGCCTGTTCCTTGGCGCGACGCCGATCAACGCATAGAGCGCTTTCGTCTCCGCCGGCGCCAACGGCCGGCTCGCGCCGCGGTAGAGCTCGCCGAGCTTCACGTCACCGTAGCGCACGCGAATCACGCGGCTCACGGCGAGCCCGACGGCCGCGAGCATCGGCCGCAGGTCGCGATGGCGTGTCTCGCGCAGCGTCACGTGGTGCCAGATGTTGCTGCCGCCGCCTTTGCCGGATTCGATCTTCTCGATCTTGGCGATGCCGGTGTCGAGCTCGATGCCGCTCTGAAGCTGCCGAATCTGCGGGTCCGCGGGCTCGCCGAGCAACCGCACGGCGTACTCGCGCTCGACGACCGTGCTGGGATGCATCAGCCGGCTCGCGAGCTCGCCGTCCGTCGTCAGCACGCACAGGCCCGACGTGTTGCGATCGAGCGGGCTCACGTCGATCCAGCGGCCGTGCCGCAGCCGGGGCAGATCGCGCGCCGCCTTGTCCTCGCCGTCGCCGCGCGTCGCGCCGGGCTTGTAGTAAGCGAGAAACTCCTCGCTCGGCGTTCGTGCGAGCTTCGCCGCCGTCAGCCGGATCGGCTTGCCGTCGAAGCAGACGCGCTCGCGGCCCTGCAATTGCTCGCCGAGCTTCGCCACGCGACCGTCGACGGTGATGCGCCCCTCGGCGACCCAGCGCTCGATCGAACGCCGCGAGCCGATGCCCGCATTGGCGAGAACCTTGTGGATTCGCTCCGGCACGGGTGGCGACACGCGAGCGATACTACTGATCGTCCTCGGTGGCTCGGAGCGGGATCACGTCGGCCGACTGAACTTCGGCGTCATCGCCGCCATCGGCGTCGTTGGCCGACGTGCGCTTGGAGCCGCCGGCATCGTCGTCGGAGTCGTCACCGAGCAGATCGGCGCCGGCGAGCTCAGAGTCGTCGTCCACGGTCTCGTCGGGCTCGTCGATGCTCGCACCCGATGACCGCCACGGACGCGCCGCTGCCTTCGGCGCCTTCGTCCAACAGCACGGCCTCGACGCCCTGCGCGTCCGCCTCGACGAGCGACTCGAGGAGATCCGTTTGCGGGCTCAGCTCCGGCAGCCCTTCCTTGAGCTCAGCGAGCGTCGGCAGCTCCTCGAGCTTCTTCAACCCGAAGTATTCGAGGAACTCCTTCGTCGTGCCGAACATCGCAGGCTTGCCGGGGACGTCGCGGTACCCGACGACGCGAACCCAGTTGCGCTCGAGCAAGGTGCGCACGATGTTCGTGCTGACGACGACGCCGCGCACCTCCTCGATCTCGGCGCGCGTAATCGGCTGGCGATAGGCCACGAGCGCGAGCGTCTCGAGCAGCGCGCGCGTGTAGCGCGGGGCGCGTTCTTCCCACAGCGGCTGGAGCCAATCCGTCATCGTGCCCTTGATCTGCACGCGGTAACCGGTCGCGACTTCCTTGAGTTCGATGCCGCGGCCCTGATAGTCGGCCGCGAGCACTTCGAGGATCCGTTTGAGCGTCGCACGATCGGGACCGCCGCCCTTCGCCGCGAAGATCTCTTGCAGCCGCTCGAGCGTCAGCGGCCGGCCGGCCGCGAGCAGCGCCGCTTCCACAACGTGCTTGATTTCGGTTTCATCCATTGTATTGCTCGTCCGTGCTGCTGCAATTGAATGCGGTTGTCATTGACCTCGTTGGGCCCGGGGCCGGCTTGCGCCGCGCGAACATGAATCGGCCCGAACGGCTTCCGCTTGCACGATGTCGATCAGCGATTCTTTGACGAGCTCGAGGATCGCGAGGAACGTCACCGTGACGCCGATGCGCCCTTCGAGCGGATCGAACAGTCGCTGGAAATCGACGTAGCGCTCCTGTCTGCAGCGTCAGCAGAATGTTCGACATGCGCTCGCGCACCGACAACGGCTCGCGGCGCACGTGGTGGTGCGCGAACATCGTTCGACCGCTCGAGCGCGTCCTTGAAGACGATCAGGAGCTCTTTCAGCGTGATGTCGGGCAGCTTCGTCACGACCGGGCGCTCGGCGACCTCGGCGCTCGCCTGAAGCACGTCGCGCTCGAGCCGCTCGAGAGCATCGATGTCGCCGGCGGCCTTCTTGAACCGCTCGTATTCCTGGAGGCGGCGCACGAGCTCCGCGCGCGGATCGTCCTCTTCCTCCTCCTCGCCGGAGCGCGGCAGGAGCATCCGCGACTTGATCTCGGCCAGCGTCGCGGCCATGACGAGGTACTCGCCGGCGAGCTCGAACTGCATCTCTTTCATGAGCTCGATGTACTGGACGTACTGGCGCGAGATCTCGGCGATCGGGATGTCGAGGATGTCGAGATTCTGGCGGCGGATCAGATACAGCAGCAGGTCGAGCGGGCCTTCGAACGCCTCGAGGAACACCTCGAGCGCGTACGGCGGAATGTAGAGGTCGCGCGGCAGCTCCGTGACCGGCTCGCCCGCGACGAGGGCAAACGGCATCTCGCCCTGCGTGGGCCCACCCTCGTCCGCGTCCGCGACGAGCGGCGGCGGCACGGCCGGGACCAAACGCAAATTCGGCTTGGCCGGTTTAGCGGCTTCTTCGGTCAATTAAAGGAGTCCTGCGGCTGAGTAAAAGAAATCGATGAAAGAAGCGCAGGAATGGCTCCATGACGTTCCACAAGCACGGGAACGGGGCCCAGCATCAGCAACAGCACGATGATAAAGCCAAAGGGCTCGATCCGGGCCAGAGAACTCGGACGCCGCGCGGCGGCAACAGACCGGCCAGGACACGGCCGCCATCGAGCGGCGGAATCGGAAGCAAGGTTAAAAACCATCAGCAAGACATTGAACCATATGCCCGCCGCGCACGCCGATGATCAGCCATCCCGCCGACGACACGCTGTCGCGACATGCCGACACCGAACACCAGCATCGCGCACGAGCGCCCAGAACGTCGCCATCACGAGATTCGCGCCGGGGCCGGCCGCGGCCACCAGGATCATGTCGCGCCTCGGGTTGCGCAGGTTCCGGAACACGACCGGGACCGGTTTCGCCCAGCCGAACGTGAACGCTCCGTTCGTCAGCAGCGCGAGGCCGATCGGCACGATCACCGTGCCGAGCGGGATCGACGTGCCTGAATCGGATTCGACGGAGAGCCGGCCGAGCCTGTACGCCGTCGGGTCGCCGAGCTGCTTCGCGGCCCAGCCGTGCGCGACCTCGTGCAGCGTGATCGCGAAGACGACCGGAATCGCGCCGTATGCGAGACGATGAACAGCAGCTCAATGGGGTCCATGCCGAACATCGCGGCATTATACGTAGTCGGCGCTCGCGGTCAGCCTCCGAATGCCGAGACGTCGCCCTTGCCTTTGCGCACGACCGCGACGTCGCCGCCGCTCAGGTCGAGCACCGACGTGGGCTCGATGCCGCAGGCGCCGCCGTCGATGATGGCGTCGACCTGGCGCTCGAGCCGATCGCGGATGTCTTCGGGCTCCGTCAGCGGCAACGTCTCGCGCGGCAGCAGCAGCGTCGAGCTCATGAGCGGCTCGCCGAGCGCGCCGAGTAGCGCCTGCGCGATCGTGTGATCGGGCACGCGAATGCCGATCGAGCGCTTTTTCGGATCCTGCAAGCGCTTCGGCAGCTGGGGAGTCGCGCGCAGCACGAACGTGTACGGGCCCGGCGTCAGCGCCTTGAGCAGGCGGTACGCCCAGTTCTCGACGCGCGCGTACGTCGCGATGTCCGACAGATCGCGGCACGCCAGCGTGAAATCGTGATCGCGCTCGATGCCGCGCAACGCGCGCACGCGCTCGAGCGCGGCCTTGTCGCCGACGTGCCAGCCGAAGGCGTAGGTCGAGTCCGTCGGATACACGATGAGCCCGCCCGCACGCACGATCTCGGCCGCGCGGCTCAGCAGCCGCAGCTGCGGGTTGATCGGGTGCACCTTGAAGTACTGGCCCACACCGTCATTCTAGGCCTGCTTTGGGCCTTGGGCTAAGGGCGCTAAGATGCCGTTGGTTAGGAGGAACGGCCGCCCATGCAGCTTCTGTTCGAGTTTTTTCCGCTGATCGCGTTCTTCGTCGCGTTCATGGTCTTCGACCTGTACGTCGCGACGGCCACCATCATCGTCGCGATCGGCTTACAGATCGCGTATCAGTGGTTCCGCCATCGGAAGGTCAACAAGATGTTGCTGATCTCCGGAGCGCTCGTGGCCGTGTTCGGCGGCATTACGCTCGTGCTGCGCAACCCGTTGTTCATTCAGTGGAAGGTGACGGTCGTGAACTGGCTGTTCGCCGCCGGCTTCCTCGGCAGCCAGCTCTTCGGCGACAAGACCTTCACCGAGCGGATCATGGGGCACGCCGTCGGGCTCGATAAGGCCCTTTGGCGCCAGCTCAACACGCTGTGGGTCGTGAATTTCGCCGTGATCGGCGCGCTGAACCTCTATGTCATGTACAACTTCGACCTGGAGGTCTGGGCGTACTTCAAGACCTGGGGAATGATCGCCCTGTCGCTGCTGATGGCCGTCGGTCAAGCGATCTGGATCTCGTCGCGGGCGACGGAGCCCGGCGCCGCCGGACCCGGCCCTGGCCCCGGCTCCAGCAACTGATGCTGTACGCGATCATCGCGCGCGACGTGCCGAACAGCATCGTGTTGCGCCCCAGCGTCCGGCCGCGGCATCTGCAATACCTTCAGCCGCTGATCGAGCAAGGGCGCGTCGTGTTCGGCGGTCCACACCCGGCCATCGACAGTCCCGATCCGGGCCCGCAGGGTTCACGGGCAGCCTGATCATCGCGGAGTTCGAGTCGCTCGAAGCAGCCCGAGCCTGGTCGGCTCGCGATCCTTACGTGCTCGAGGGCGTCTTCGGCGAAGTCGAGATCAAGCCCGTGCTTCAGGTGGCGCCGTGACCGCCGACCGCGTCGCACAGATTCGCAGCAGGCTCGAAGCGGAGCTCGCGCCCGAAGAGCTCGAGGTCGTCGACGACAGCCATCGGCACGCCGGCCATGCCGGAGCGCGCGATGGCCGCGGTCATTTTCAGGTCCGAATTCTCTCGCGTCGGTTTGCGGGCAAGAGAACCGTCGAGCGCCATCGCATGGTCTATGCTGCGCTTGGGCTCCTTGATGCAAACCGACATCCACGCCTTGGGACTCGTGGCCCTTAGTCCCGATGACACTTCGAACCAAACGCCATGAGAACCACTCGCCTATTTGCCGTGCTGTTGTCGATTGCCGCGTGCGCGTGCTCGCCCTCCGAAGGCACGAGCCAGAATCAGGAAGCCCTGGGCACTGCGAGCATTGCGGTCGTGAACGGAAAGCCTCTTCCAGAATCGGTCGTGCGGATCTACGCGCTTGCGACCGAACGCCAGAACCTCGACGAGATGAGCCCCGCGGATCGCGAGCGCGATCGCTGAACGACGTGATCGGCCTCGAGCTACTGGCACAGCAGGCCGAGAAGGAAGGCCTCACGAGCTCACGCACGCTGGCGGCGCAGATCGAGTTGCAGCGCTTGCAGAGCCTGGCGCGGGCGATGGCTTCGAACTACCTCGAGAACAACCCGCCGACGGACGCGGACCTCCGGGCGATCTACGAGGAGAACCTGCCGCGCTTGTCGGGCCAGCAATACAGACTGCGCCATATCATGGTCACGACGAAGGCCGAGGCCGACGGCGTCATCGTCGAGCTGAATCAGGGAGCGGACTTCGTGGCGCTGGCCGAGGCCCGAGCCGACGGCCCGACCGGCCCTAACGGCGGCGCAGCTGGGCTGGCTAACGGCCGATAACGATGCCCCCGACCTTCGCCGCGGCGGTGGAAACGATGACGGCGGGCTCGTATTCAAGGGAGCCCGTGCAAACGGACTCGGGGTACCACGTGATCCTGCTCGAGGAGACTCAGCGGCAGGAGCCCCCTACGTTGGAGGATGTTCGTACCGATCTGGCGGCGGCGGCAGAGCGGAAGCGGTTGGACGACTACATCAAGACGTTGAGGGATGGCGCGACCGTTACGCTCGACCGTAGCGGCTACTCTTCCGAAATGAAGTGGTAGACGCCGACGCCGGTCTTGATCCGTCGCTTTCCTTTCTTCACGTCTGCCGGTGTTTTCCTGAGCGCCAATCCAGTTGTGTAGCTCGACAAGGAACTTGTAGCCCTTCGCTCTGAGAAGCGCGTCGAACGCCGGCATGAGTTCTTCACGAAGGCCATCATCGGCAAACATGATTCGCTCAAACCTGCCCATGCCGGGCCGTTTGTCCATGTTGAATTCGTACGTGTTCACGAAGTCGCGAACCACTTCGCCAAACCTCTGTAACGCGTCGGGATGGAAATCCCTTGGAATGTAGACCCGAACCAAGACCTTGAAAGCTCCCGCTAGCGGTCTGTTCGACTGCACCGACCCGCATCAGTTCGTCCAGCATCGCTCGCGGTGCCATGTCGCCACTGTGCTTACGTACGAGGCTTGTGAAGCTCGGAGAGTCCGACGATTCAAACGGCAGCTCCATGGGCATGCCATAGGGTCCGGTGAAGGTCGGATCGGTAGTGCCAACCTTCGAGCACGCGGGTCACACGGTTCAGATTGCTGTCGACGTCTAACGCCCCGCTCTCGCAGAATCTCTTGTTGCTTCGCAACTTCCTTGCGTGTGAGCCCAGTGATGATTGCAACGCGCGACAGCGACGTCTTTCTGTCAGGTAGGTCGAAGTCGCGAGCTGCCACCTCGACGAACACTGTCTTTAGTACCTCAGCGGTCTCCCCAAACGAGATGCCGCTGCGGATGAGAATCCGGACAAGTGGCTGCAGGAGCTTGCGATATGCAGCTAGAAGGCCGAGTCGTACCGAATCTGTCATTCACACTCAACTCGGCTAGGAGCACACAAGGAGATATTGCACGGAGCAAGGGTACTCCAATGCCTAACGGATGAGCATTCCTGCTCTCGCTTTAGCGCGGCGGTACTTACTATTGCCGATCGGCTGATTCGGCGACCGCTGAACCTTGGAGTAATGATATGCCATCCCCGGAGGGGCTGACGACTAGCGCACCACCCGGGACTGGCTGGGTTCCCGCAGCCTGCACCGTCTCACCGGAAGATGGTGCAAGAGTCGGATCGATCGACAAATGTGGCGTGTAATCGATCACCAGCATCCCAGCGGTGATTGTGCCCCTTGCCGCATCAACTGAAGCTACGGGCGCCTTGACCCGAACGGTCGAAACACCAGGCACATATGGCATTCCGACGTGGTAAACAATCGCCGGGGCACCCGGCGCGGCGCTTGCGGCGACCACGTAGTCCCCTAATCGGAAAAACGCCGCGTCGCCTTGGGATACGCTAAAGACTTGGCCGACTACGCTCAGCGAGGTGGAGTCACTTTCAACCGAGATAGCATCCACGACGCCCATCGCGGCGACTAGGAATGTTCCGCCGAAGCCACTTCTAGTGGCTCGCGCATTGCCAGCGAACCCGCGTGCATTGCTGTTGCTGCCGGTGAATCCTTGCTCGTTGCTCCCCGTGAACCCCTGCTCGTTGCTGCCGGTGAACCCGCGGGCGCTGCTATTACTACCGGTGAAGCCCTGAGCATTGCTGCCAGTGAACCCTTGCTCGTTGCTGCCGGTGAACCCTTGCTCGTTGCTGCCGGTGAACCCCTGAGCGTTGCTACCGGTGAACCCTTGCGCGTTGCTGCCGGTGAACCCTTGCGCGTTGCTGCCGGTGAACCCTTGCGCGTTGCTACCGGTGAAGCCCTGAGCATTGCTGCCGGTGAACCCTTGCGCGTTGCTACCGGTGAAGCCCTGAGCATTGCTGCCAGTGAACCCTTGCGCGTTGCTACCGGTGAAGCCCTGCTCGTTGCTGCCGGTGAACCCTTGCGCGTTGCTCCCCGTGAACCCTTGTGCGTTGCTGCCGGTGAACCCGCGGGCGCTGCTGTTGCTACCAGTAAACCCGCGAGCGCTGCTATTGCTGCCCGTGAACCCTTGAAGGTTGCTCCCGGTGAACCCTTGTGTGTTGCTGCCGGTGAACCCGCGGGCGCTGCTACTACTACCGGTGAAGCCCTGCTCGTTGCTGCCGGTGAAGCCCTGGACGTTGCTGCCGGTGAAGCCCTGGACGTTGCTGCCGGTGAAGCCCTGGACGTTGCTGCCGGTGAAGCCCTGCTCGTTGCTGCCGGTGAAGCCCTGGACGTTGCTGCCGGTGAAGCCCTGCTCGTTGCTGCCGGTGAAGCCCTGAAGGTTGTCGGCGAGTTCCCCGGCCCCCGCGGTGGAAGCTCCGAGGCATGTGCCCAATAGCACGCCGGCCACGAGAGGCAAACCCTTGGGTGCGGAACGATGCATCGATGAACCCCTGAATCCAATCCCGACTTGCATTTTTCTACGTTGTCGGATGCAAGCCAGGCGTAACCGTCATCCAGAGCAATCAACAAGTTAGCGCGATGCGCAGTACCCTATAAGCACGTGGAACGCGGACCCAATTCAACAGAACGTGCTTCTGCAGTACATAATTCGTCTTACGGGGGATTTTGTTCCCAAACTGAAATCCGGTCAAGGGGTTGTAACGAATTAGATGCAGTAGCTAAGGATCGGCGCTGGACTACAACCAGGCCTGGTGCCGGGGCAAGAATGGCGAGTTCCGATCGGCGGAATTATTGGGGAATCGGAGACCGGACGACGGTGCGCATGGCCGGATAAAACAGCACTCTAGCCGCGTCAGCGTCGGCTCTTGTAGACGTCAGCCGCCGGGTGCTCTACGGGACTGAGAGGATCGGTGTCGCCCTTCAATCTTCCTCGAAGTAATAGATGCTGACACCAACAGTCCGACGGCGTGTTTGCGCCAACTCACTTTGGTGAGCCTCGTTCTGCCCTATGGCCTGCTGGGCCTCGCTTATGAACCGTAAACCTGCGCTATCGGCCCAAGCCTTCAGTCCCGCTATTCCTTTGTCGGTCAGATGTTCGCTAAAGGCCGTGCGCTCGAAGCGGCCAAGTTCTCGTTTGTTTTCATTCGAAATGTCCGTTCGTTGGTGCACTGTCGCGTTGTGGGCCAGAGTCGAACCGAGACAACTTAACGAGAAACCTAGACCTCGGATGAAGTCTTCATCGACGTGTCTTGAGAGAAGGAACTTCTGGCTGACAGACAAGAAGCCAGCAGCATCCTGGCTAAGTACGCCTGCCTTCTGAAGGGTTGTACGCATCGCTCCCGGCGGGATGTCGCCAGCGTATCGGGACACGAGTGTGCTGAAACTTAACACCCCTTCGAATGGGAGTGTTCTCGCGGTGCCCCCGCCATCCGAAAAGTCTGGATCGAAGTGCCATTCATGAAGAATGGTATTGACTGGGCTTGCCTCCATGTTCGGCGTCCATCTGGCCTTCGACTCTGACTTTCGCATCCTGCTGACTTCCTTTCGGAGATTCCGGTCATTGCGGAAACCTGCGAGAAGTTCGCCGGACGGCCGCGTCGCTTGTAATCGTCGGTAGCTGCACGGACGAACACCGACTTCGCGACAGCAGCAAATTCCGAATAGCTGATCCCGGACTGGAGCATCAGCTTGACGATCGGCCGCAAGATCGATTCGAGCGCGGACAGCAGAGCGTCCTGAATCTTTGAGCGCACTTAGGTTTCTCCCAGCAAGGACCGGAGCTGCTCCTCAGACCATACCTCGACGTTCAGCGACTGCGCGGTCTGCAACTTCGAGCCCGGGTCCGTCCCCACGATGACTGCCGTCGTTTTCTTCGACACGCTGCCCGCAACCTTCGCGCCGAGCGCTTGCAGACGCGCCTTGGCCTCGTCACGCGTCATCGTATTGCAGCGTCCCGGTGATCACGAACGTCTTGCCGAGCAGCGGTTGGTCGCGCGACCTTGGCGCGCGCTGCCGGCCAGCGAATCCCGGCCGCGACCAGCGCCTCGATGACTTCGAGGTTGTGCGGCTCGTGAAAGAACGCGTGGATGGCGCTGCGACGACGGGCCCGACGTCCGGCACCTGCTGCAGCCGCTCCTCGTCGGCCGCGAGCAGCTCCTCGAGCGAGCCGAACTCGTTCGCCAGCGCCAACGCCGTGGCCTCGCCGACGTTGCCGATACCGAGCCCATAAAGAAACCGCGCGTAGGTCGTCTCCTTGCTCTTCTCGATGGCGGCGACGAGCTTCTGCGCCGACTTCTCACCGAGGCGCTCGAGCTCGGCGAGCTGCTCGGCCGTCAGGCCGATAGAGATCCGCTGGCGTCTTGACGAGGTCCTTCTCGACGAGCTGATCGATCAGCTTCGTCGCCAAACCCTTCGATGTTCAGTGCGAGCCGCGAGGCGAAGTGACGGATCGCCTCCTTGCGTTGCGCGGGGCAAAAAAGCCCGCCGATGCAGCGCGCGATCGCCTCGCCCTCGCCCCTCTCGACGTCCGAGCCGCAGACGGGGCACTTCGACGGCAGCGTGACGACGCGCGCGTCCGGCCGGGCGTCGTTCCGCCACGACGGCGACGACCTCCGGGATCACGTCGCCAGCGCGGCGCACGATCACGGTGTCGCCGACACGCACGTCCTTTCGCTGCAGCTCGTCCATGTTGTGCAGCGTCGCGTTGCTGACGGTCACTCCGCCGACGAACACGGGCTCCAACCGCGCGACCGGCGTCAGCGCGCCCGTGCGTCCGACTTGAAACTCGACGTCGCGGACCACGGTCAGCTCTTCTTGAGCCGGGAAACTTGTGGGCGACGGCCCACCGCGGCGCTCGTGAGACGAACCCGAGCTCGCGTTGCCACTCGAGCTTGTTGACCTTGTAGACGACGCCGTCGATGTCGTACGGCAGCGTCGAGCGTTGGCCGCCGATCCGGCGCGTAGTACTCGAGGCAACCGGCGACGCCCTCGACGAGGTCCGCTTCCGGGCAGGTGCGCAGGCCGAAGCTCGCGCAGCAGCTCGACGATCGCGCTTTGCTCCTTGACCGTGCGCAAAGCCTCGTCGCTGACTTCGCCGAGCGCATAGAAGAACGCATCGAGCGGCCGCGAAGCGGTCAGCCGCGGGTCGAGCTGCCGCAAGCTGCCGGCTGCCGCGTTGCGCGGATTGACGAAGGTCTTCTCGCCGCGCTCGAGCGCGCGCTTGTTGAACTCCATGAATCCCGCGCGAGGCATGAAGACCTCGCCGCGCACCTCGAGCACCGCGGGCAACTTCGAGCCGTGCAAGCGCAACGGAATCGAGCGGATCGTGCGGACGTTATGCGTGACGTCCTCGCCGGTCGTGCCGTCGCCGCGCGTAGCGCCGAACACGAGCTCGCCTTTCTCGTAGCGCAAGCTGATGGCCGCGCCGTCGAGCTTCGGCTCGGCCCAGTACGCCACGCGCTCGACCGCGATGTCGGCGTCGCCGAGCCGGTCGCGCACGCGTTTGTCGAACGCTTCGAGCTCGGCGTCGTTGAAGACGTTGTCGAGCGACAGCATCGGCCTCGCATGGCGGACCTCGCGAAACGCTTCGAGCTTGGCGGCGCCGACGCGCTGCGTCGGCGAGTCGGCGGTCACGAGCTCCGGGTGCTCGCGCTTCGATCTCCTGCAGCCGCCGCATGAGGCGGTCGTACTCGGCATCCGGAACGGTCGGGCTGTCGAGAACGTGATAGGCGCAGTTGTGCGCCTCGAGCGCGCGGCGCAGCGTCGTCGAGCTCGGATCGTAATTTCGACGCGCTGGACGTCGAGCGTTCCATGCTCCGCGCCTCAGCGTCGCTCGAACTGATGGCGGTACTCGATGAGCTCTTCTCGCAAATAGCGCTCGCGTTGGCTGCTCCACGAGCTGCCGCGCTCGTCGAACAGATCGGCCGCGAGCTCGACGGACAACGCACGCGCCGTCTCGACCATCGCGTCGAAGCGCGCAACGGGATCGCCGATTGCCGGGCAGCACGACGAAGAAGCTCAGGCCCGCGATCGTGCGTGTCGCCGAGGTGCTCGAGATCGAACGAGCCGGGCTCGGTGAGGCTCGCGACGCTGAACCCTTCGCGGTTGGTGCCGAGCTGCCGGTGAAAGATCGCGTAGCGGCCGTGCTCGAGCCCCGCGTTGCGCAGCGCGGCGACGG
Source organism: uncultured Gammaproteobacteria bacterium (assembly GCA_963714705.1). Lineage (GTDB taxonomy): Bacteria > Pseudomonadota > Gammaproteobacteria > Steroidobacterales > Rariloculaceae > FEN-1219. The sequence goes on along the minus strand of CAVQPJ010000004.1, from coordinate 211,248 downwards.
CGCGCTCGGCCGGCAGCTCGTCGCCGCGCGGAATGAGCCGCAGCGCCACGATTCGGTCGGGCGCCGGGCGCGCCTTCTCTTCCTCGGAAACCGTTTCGACGAGCGAGGGCTGCTGCGGTGCAGGCGGCGGCCGGCGGCGGCTCGCCGATGCTCGGCTCCGTGCGCTGCTGTTTGCGGCGCGGCAGCGTCGGCAGCATGTCGCGCGACACGATGCCGCGGCTCCACAGATACACCCCGACTAGCACGAGGGCACCCAGCCCCAACAGTACCCAGCGCAAGTCCCACATGGCGAGCTACGCCTACATCGCCGCGAGTCTGACCGCTTCGTCGATATCGACGGCCACCATGCGCGACACGCCGGGCTCCTGCATCGTCACTCCCGTGAGCTGATGCATGGTCTCCATCGTGGTCTTGTTGTGCGTGATGATGACGAACTGCACGCGCTCGGACATCTCTTTCACGATCTCCGAGAAGCGTCCGACGTTCGCGTCGTCGAGCGGTGCGTCGACCTCGTCGAGCAGACAGAACGGCGCCGGGTTCAGCTCGAAGATCGAGAACACGAGCGCGACGGCCGTGAGCGCCTTCTCGCCGCCCGACAACAAGTGAATCGTGCTGTTCTTCTTGCCCGGCGGGCGCGCCATGATCGTGACGCCCGCCGCGAGCACGTCTTCGCCGTCCATCTCGAGATACGCGTGGCCGCCGCCGAACAGCCGCGGGAACAGGCGGCCGAGGCCCTGGTTCGCCTTGTCGAACGTCTCCTTGAAGCGCGTACGCGTCTCGCGGTCGATCTTGCGGATCGCGTTCTCGAGCGTCTCGAGCGCCTCGGTGAGATCCGTGAACTGCGCGTCGAGGTACTTCTTGCGCTCCGACTGCTCCTGGAACTCGTCGATCGCCGCCAGGTTGATCGCGCCGAGCCGCTGAGATCCTGCGCTCGAGCTGCTCGAACGTCTCGTTCCAGACGGCGGCCGTCGCGTCGGCCGGCAGCCCGAGCGTGATCTCGTCGAGCACGAAGCCCGTCGCCGCGAACTGCTCGGCGACGGTTTCGGCTCGGACCTGCGACTCGCGAACCGCGAGGCGGACGTTGTCGGCGAGCTCGCGAATCTCGTTGACGGCCTGCTGGCGCTCATTGCGTTGCTGCTCGGTCTCGCGCAGCTGCGTGTCGATCTCGTCCATCGCCTGGCGCGCCTTGCCGAGATCGGCCTCGACGAGCAGGCGCTCGTCGAGCTTCGCGACCAACGTTTGCTCGTCGGCGCGCATCGGCTCCGCCGCGGTCTGCATCTCGGCGTTCAGCTCCTGTTGCCGCTTCGTCAGATGCGCGAGCTGGCTCTGCACTCGCAGCAACGCCGCGCTCGCCGACTCCTTGGAGCTGCGGCGCGACTCGACCTTGATCGCGATCGCCTGCGCCTCTTCGCGGTGCTGCTCGGCCGTGGCACGCGCCGCGGCCAGGCGCTCGTGCATGCTCGCGGCGCTGCTGCTCGAACTCCTTCGCGCGTCAGCCGCGAGCTCGCTCGTGGCGGCTCACGGCGCCGCACCGCGCGCGCCCTGCTCTCCTCGACGGCCGTCACGAGCGCCTGCTGCTCCGCGGCGAGATCGGCGATCGCGCGATCGAGCGCCGCGGCACGCTGCCGCGCTTGCTCGAGCTCCGCGCGGCTGGCGCCGAGCTTGCGCCTTCGTGTCGGCGAACAGATCCTGGCGGCGCGTGGCTTCGGCTTGCGCCTGCGCGCGGGCTTCCTCGAGCCGCTCGAGCTGGAAACGCGTATCGGCCAGCGCTTTGGCGACCTCGTCGACGCGGCGCGCGGCCGTTTGCGTGCTCTCGCGCAGGCGCTTGATCTCGTCGCCGCGGGCAATGACGCCGACCTGCGGATCGTCGCTGCGGTTCATGCGCAGCCAATGGCGCCCGACCCACACGCCTTCGCGCGTGACGAACGACTCGCCGTCGGCGAGCTCGTGGCGGCGCGCGATCGCCTCTTGCATCGAAGTCGGCGACGCGCACGCCGACGAGCAGCGAGGCGACCGCGGCGGGCGCCTGCATGTGCGCGAGCAGCGCATCGGCCGGCGCCGATGCCGCCGCGCCGCGCCGTCGGTCTCGATCAGCGTCAGGCCGCCTTCCGTGAGGTCGGCCAGCGAGCCGGCGACGCTGTCGATGCTCTCGATGCCCACGGCTTGCAGATACGGGCCCGAGCACGGTCTCGACGGCTCGTTCCCAGCCGTTCTCGACGACGAGGTCCTGCGCCAAGCGGCGCCGCTCGTCGAGCGTCTGCGCCTGCGAGCCAGCGATTGACTTGCTCCGTGGACTTGCCGAGCGCGGCTTCCTGCAGCGCTTCGAGCGACGTGAGCCGGCCGCGATCCGTCTGCAGGCTCTCGCGCAGCTGGTCGAGGTGCGTCGAGATGCGCTTCTCCTGCTCGCGCAGCTGCTGGATCTGCGTCCAGACGGTCTCGAGCGCGCGCGTCGCGTTCTCGCACGCGGCGGCGAGCCGCTCCTCGTGCGCGACCAGCGTCTCGAGCCGTTGCTCGACGTCGGCGAAGCTCAGCGCCTGCGCGCTCGTCGCGGTGCTTCTGTTGCTCTTTCTCGAGCCGCTGGCCCTGCGCAGCGAGCTGCTCGAGCCGCGTGTCCTCGACGTGGATCGAGCGCTCGGCGGCCGCGAGCTCCTCGCTGATGCGCTCCCACTGCGCGCGCGCCTGCTCCATGGCGTGCTCGGCGTGCTCGAGATCTTGCTGCGAGCTGCGCTGAACGGCGTATGCGCCTCTTCGAGGCCGGGGCCGAGCTCGCCAAGCACGCGCTCGAGCTCCTCGAGCTCGACCTGGTCGCTCGCGATGTGAGCGTTGATCTCGGCGACCTGGCTGTCGGTGCTCTGCAAGATCCTCGCTCTGCCGCTGGATCAGATCCTTGCGGTGCTGCAGCGATTGCTCGAGCCGCGCGATCTCGGAGCCGACTCTGTAGTAGCTGCCTTGCACGGCGCTGAAGCGCTCGTTGCGATCGGCGAGCTCGACGCGCAGCTTCTCGATCGACGTTTCGGCGGAGCGCTGCGCCGCGACGGCGGCCTCGAGCGCGATCTGCTTCTCGCGGAGCGCGTGCTCATGCGCCGCGACCTCGGTTCGCGAGCGCCTTCAAGCGCAGCGCGAGCAGCTCGGCATTGACCTTGCGCTGCTCGGCTTTGAGGTTCTTGTAGCGCTCCGCGTCCTTCGCTTGCTTCTGCAGATGCGTGAGCTGCTTCTCGATCTCCTCGCGCAGATCCTTCAAGCGCTCGAGGTTCTCGCGCGTGTGCGAAATGCGCTGCTCGGTCTCGCGGCGCCGCTCCTTGTACTTGGAGATGCCGGCCGCTTCCTCGAGAAACGCCCGCAGCTCCTCGGGCTTGGCCTCGACGAGCCGCGAGATCATGCCCTGCTCGATGATCGAGTAACCGTGCGAGCCGACGCCCGTGCCGAGCAGGATGTGCGTGATGTCCTTGCGGCGGCAGCGCGTGTTGTTCAGGTAGTACTGCGACGTGCCGTCGCGCGAGACGACGCGGCGAACGGCGACCTCGTTGTAGCCCGCGAACGCGCCCGTGATCGTGCCGTCGGAGTTGTCGAACGTGAGCTCGATGCTCGCGACGCCGACGGGCTTGCGATTCGAGGAGCCGTTGAAGATGACGTCGACCATCGAGTCGCCGCGCAGCGTCTTCGCGGACGCTTCGCCGAGCACCCAGCGAATCGCATCGATGATGTTGGATTTGCCGCAGCCGTTGGGCCCGACGATTCCCATCAGGTTGCTCGGGAATTTGATCGTGGTCGAATCGACGAATGACTTGAAGCCCGAAAGCTTGATCTTACTCAGGCGCAATGGATAACCCCGTGGTGGTCGAGCGTTAGCAGGCCCGCATGGCCGCCTCGACGGCGGTAGTGTAGAGTAAAAACCAATCCAAAAGCGACGGCCGCGCCCGTTGCTTCACACACTGAATCGGAACACGCAAAACGTGGCGACGTAAGCCCGCGGCTCGACCGTCGAAAAAGAGTCTCGAGACCTTTCCGAACCCGAACTCGGATCGCGACTACACGATCCGGATGCGAATTCCCGGAGTTCACCTGTCTCTGTCCGAAGACAGGTCAGCCGGATTTCGCGACGCTGCTACCTCGAGTACGTTCCCGATGCCGCGTGCGTCGAGCTGAAGTCGCTGAAGCTCTACATCTGGTCGTACCGCAACGAAGGCGCTTTCCACGAAGCGGTCACCAATCGCATCCTCGACGATCTCGTGCAGCTCGATGAAGCCGCGTTTCATTCGCTTGACGGCCGAATTCAACGTCCGCGGCGGCATCTACACCACGGTCGTCGCCGAGCACCGGCAGGCCGGTTGGAAGCCGGCGCCCGCCGTCGCCTTGCCAGACGACCGCCGGCGTGAGCTTCGCCCCTTCCGCTACCTCGGAGCGTCTGTATAATCGCCGCCTCCTTTGAACGGTCTTGGAGGCCAAGGCCATGTCTGCGAAAAAAGCAGCTGCCAAGAAAAAGGCGCCCGCCAGCAAGAAGAAGCTGGCCAAGAAAGCTGCTTCGACGGCCAGCCGCTCCAGCAAGGCCAAGCTCAAGCCCGTTCACAAGCCGTCCGCGAAAACAGGGAAGTCAGCCAAGCGCACGAGCGTCAAGAAGGTCCCGACCAAGCTGGCCGCTCCCAAGGCTCAACCAAAACCATCAGGGAAGAAGACGATCGCTACCGTACCGAAGAAGCCGGGCTCCAGGCCCGCTGGCGCCGATTCGTCGCGGCGTCGAAACCGTCTCCCGCCCGTCGCCCCGAAACGGCGGCGTAGCGGCGGCAACGTCCTCAGCGGCCCGGTCAAGGGCTTCACGCCCTATCAGCCGAAGCGCGGCGAGGAGTACATGAACAAGGATCAGCTCGAGCACTTCCGCCAGCTGCTGCTGGCGTGGAAGCGCGAGCTCATGGAGGAAGTCGACCGCACGATGCTTCACATGAAGGACGATGCGGCGAACTTCCCGGATCCGAACGATCGCGCGACGCAGGAGTCGGAGTTCGGCCTCGAGCTTCGCACTCGAGATAGAGAGCGCAAGCTCTTGAAAAAGATCGACTCGGCTCTCTGGGACGCATCGACGACGGCAGCTACGGCTACTGCGAGGAGACCGGCGACGAGATCGGCCTGCGCCGGCTCGAGGCACGCCCCGTCGCGACGCTGTGCGTCGAAGCGCAGGAGCGGCGCGAGCTCGCCGAGAGGCAGTTCCGCGACCGCGAGGATCAGTACCGCTGAGCAGCGACGGCCGAGCGTTGAGCTACGTCGGCCGCTTCGCCCCTTCTCCGACCGGCCCCCTGCACCTGGGGTCGCTCGTCACCGCCGTAGCGAGCTTCCTGCACGCGCGCCAAGCGCGCGGCGAGTGGCTCGTCCGCATCGAAGACATCGACCCGCCGCGCGAGGTTGCCGGGAGCCGCCGATCAGATCCTGCGGACGCTCGAAGCGTTCGAGCTCGAGTGGGATCGGCCCGTCCTCTATCAGAGCTCGCGCCTCGCGGCTTATCGAGGCGGTGGCGGACCGCTTGCTCGCCGCTGGCCTCGCGTTTCGCTGTCGCTGCTCGCGCAGCGAGATTCGCGCCGCCAACGAAGGACGAGTCGGGGCGCTACCCCGGCACGTGCCGCAACCGGCACCTGCACGCCCGGCGACGCCGCGGTGCGGGTGCGCGTCGATCCCGGCCTCGTGATCGTTCGACGACGGTCTACAGGGCGCCATCGAGACCGATCTCGCCGCCACGCTCGGCGACTACGTCGTCGTGCGCCGCGACGGCTTGCCGGCCTACCACCTCGCCGTCGTGCTCGACGACGCCGAGCAAGGCGTCACGACGTCGTACGCGGCGTCGATCTGCTCGACTCGACCGCGGCGCACGTCCACCTGCAGGGCGTGCTCGGTGCTCACGACGCCGCAGTTACTACCACGTCCCCGTCGTCGTCAACGAGCGGGAGCAGAAGCTCTCGAAGCAGACGGGTGCGACCGCAGTCGATGCCGCGCGACCGTGCGGCGGCGGCAACGGTGCTCGAGCTGCTCGGCCTCGCGGTACCGCCCGAGCTTGCGGGCGAACGTCCCGGCGTGCTGTGGCGGTGGGCGGCTCGAGCGCTGGAGCATCGACTCGCTGCGAGCGCGACGCGCGCTCGCGTGCCGCCAAAGTGTAAGCTTCCCGGAAACCTCTCGAGGTTAGAGTATGGGCGAACGCAATCCTTACGCGCCCTCGCCGGCTTCTCTCAGGACAGGCACGCCGTCGGGCCCCACCGCCGGACAGGTCACGGCATGGCGCGATAAGGGCGTGATGGTGATGATTCCGGGTGCGGAGATCCCGCAACGATGCGTCAAGTGCAACGAGGCGGCAGACGAGCCGACGAAGACGCGGACGGTCTACTGGTACAGCTCGTGGCTGTATCTGCTCCTGTTACTGAACATCCTGATCTTTGCGATCGTGGCGCTCATCGTGCGCAAGAAAGCCGTCGTGTCCGCGGGGCTCTGTTCCGTTCACAAAGAGCGCCGACGTAACGTCATCACAGGCGCGTGGATCGGCGTTTGTGCCGGACTCCTGCTGATCTACGCGGGCGTGAGCACGTCGTCTGGCCTCGAGAGTGCCATCGGCGTGCTCGTCATCCTGAGCTCGATCGTTGTCGGCATCGCAATGGGCCGCATCGTCTACCCAGTTCGCATCGACGACGCCTACGTTCGACTCAAGGGCTGCGGCGAGCCCTTCCTCGAAACCCTGCCCGACTTCCCGTATTGATTACGCCGCGTCGACGTCCCGCATGCTCAAGCGAACGCGGCCCTGACGGTCGACCTCGAGCACCTTGACGCGCACGACGTCGCCTTCCTTGAGCTTGTCGCTGACGCGTTCGACGCGCTCGTTCGAGATCTGCGAGATGTGCACGAGGCCGTCGCGGCCCGGCAGGATCGCGACGAATGCGCCGAAGTCCATCAGACGGACGACCTTGCCCTCGTAGATCCGGCCGACCTCGACGTCTGCCGTGATCAGCTCGATGCGCTCGACCGCCGCGCGCCCGGCTTTGCCGTCGACGGACGCGATCTTGACGGTGCCGTCGTTCTCGATGTCGATCGTCGCGCCGGTCTCTTCGGTGATGGCGCGGATGACCGAGCCGCCCTTGCCGATGACGTCGCGAATCTTCTCGGGGTCGATCTTGATCGTGATGATCGTCGGCGCCCAATCGGACATCTTCTCGCGCGGCGCCTTCAGCACCTTGTTCATCTCGCCGAGGATGTGGAGGCGCCCATCGCGCGCCTGCGCGAGCGCCGTGGCCATGATCTCGCGCGTGATGCCGAAGATCTTGATGTCCATCTGCAGCGCAGTGACGCCGTCGGCCGTGCCGGCAACCTTGAAGTCCATGTCGCCGAGGTGATCCTCGTCGCCGAGGATGTCGGTGAGCACGACGAAGGCCTTTGTCCTCCTTGATGAGGCCCATCGCCACACCGGCGACGGGAGCCTTGATCGGCACGCCGGCGTCCATCAGCGACAAGCTGGTGCCGCAGACGCTCGCCATCGAGCTCGAGCCGTTCGACTCCGTGATTTCGGACACGACGCGGATGACGTAGGGGAAGGTTTCCGGGTCGGGCATGACGGCCTCGACGCCGCGCCGCGCGAGGCGGCCGTGGCCGATTTCGCGGCGTTTCGGAGAGCCGATAAAACCAGTCTCACCAACGCTGTACGGCGGGAAGTTGTAGTGGAGCATGAAGGGATCTTTCCGCTCGCCTTCGAGCGCATCGATGATCTGCGCGTCGCGGCCCGTGCCGAGAGTCGTGACGACCAAGGCTTGGGTCTCACCGCGCGTGAAGATGGCCGAGCCGTGCGTGCGCGGCAGAATGCCGACCTGGACGTCGATCTTGCGGACGGTCTTCGTATCGCGGCCGTCGATGCGCGGATTGCCGGCGATGATGCGGCTGCGCACGACGTTCTTCTCGGCATCATGGAACTCGGCCTCGATCTGCGCCGGCGTCCAGGTGTTGCCTTCGCGTGCCGTCAGCTCCGCGACGCACTGCTTCTTGAGCTCGCCGATCTTGGCGTAGCGGACCTGCTTCTCGGCGATGCCGTACGCGTCCGTGATGACCGGGACGAACTTGGCGATGCCGGAAGCCAACGCCTTGTCCTCGGCGGGCGCCGTCCAAACGATCGGCGGACGGCCGGCCTCTTTGGCGAGCGAGCGAATCGCTTCGATCGCGACCTGCATCTGCTGGTGGCCGAACATCACGGCGCCGAGCATCACGTCTTCGGCTAGCCGATCGGCCTGCGACTCGACCATGAGGACGGCCTCTTGCGTGCCGGCGACGACGAGGTCGAGCTTCGACTGCTGCAGCTCCGCGGCGCGTCGGATTCAACAGATACTGACCGTCCTTGTAGCCGACGCGCGCGGCGGCGATCGGGCCCATGAACGGCAAGCCCGAAAGCATCAGCGCCGCCGAGGCGCCGAGCAGGGCCGGGATGTCGGGATCGATTTCCGTGTTCATCGACAGCACGGTCGCGATGACCTGCACGTCGCGCCGGTAGCCTGCCGGGAACAGCGGGCGAATCGGGCGATCGATGAGGCGCGAGGTCAGCGTCTCCTTCTCGCTCGGACGGCCCTCGCGCTTGAAGAAGCCGCCGGGGATCTTGCCGGCCGCGTAGGTCTTCTCTTGATAGTTGACGGTCAGCGGGAAGAAGTCGCGTCCTGCGACGTCTTTCTTGTCGCCGACGGCCGTCACGAGCACGACGGTATCCGCCATGTTGACGAGCACGGCGCCGTCGGCTTGGCGCGCGATGACACCGGTCTCGATCGTGACGTCATGGGCGCCGTACTTGAAGTTTCTGCTAGCTCTCACGTTGGATTCCTTAACTAGAATTGCGGCAGGACGCTTCGGGAAAGCGGAAGCTGATCGGCTGCGCGCGATGGTCGGTCTAAAAACGATCAGAGCCGGGTGTACCGGCTCTGAACAGGGACAAAACGGGTTAGCGCCTCAAACCTAGGCGGCCGATCAGCTCTTGATAGCCTGCCGGGTTTGTCTGCTTCAAGTAGTCGAGCAGCTTGCGCCGCTGGTTCACCATCTTGAGCAAACCGCGCCGCGAGTGGTGATCCTTCTCGTGACCCGTGAAGTGCTCGGAGAGCTGGTTGATCCGGGCCGAGAGCAAGTGCGACTTGCACTTCCGGCGAGCCGGTGTCGGTCGGAGTACGACCGTACTGGGTGACGATCTCGGACTTCTGTACCGATTTGAGAGTCATTCAACAATCCTCTGTGGCCGCCCTATCCAGCGGCCAATCCATGTTCACTTTCTTGGAAGCCGCGCATCATACCGAAATATTCAGTTCCGCTCCAAGCAGTTAACGAATAAAAACCCGCGTAGGCGTCAGCCGGTGCTCCGCCGTCACGAGGCCTATTGCGATGAGCTGCCCGGCAGCCGCGTAGACCTTGACCTGGCCGCACGGTAGGGCTGGATCGGCCGGCACGGCCTGGCCGTGGGCGAGCTTCGCGGCCTCGGCCGGGTCGAGATAGGCCGACGGCCAGCCCTCGAGCGCGGCCTCCGCGGGCAGCAGCAGGCGGTCCAGGGTGGCCGTGCCCGCGGCCGCGGCGGCCTCGAGCTCGGCGAACGTGCGCATACCCTGCTCCGCAAACGGGCTCACGCTCAGGCGGCGCAAAGCGGCGACGTGGCCTACCGTCCCGGCAGCGCGCGCGACGTCCTCGACGAGCGTCCGGACGTAGGTGCCTTTCGAGCAGCGAACGTGCATCTCGAGGTCCGGCCAGGCGTAACGCTCGACGGTCAGCTCCTCGATCCGCACGCGGCGCGGGCTGCGCTCGACCTCGATACCGGAGCGCGCCAGCCGGTATAGCGGCACGCCGTCGCGCTTGAGCGCCGAGTACATCGGCGGGACCTGGTCGATCTCGCCGACGAACCGATCGACCGCAGCGGCGATGGCGGCGGTCGAGGGCGCGGGCGCGCTCGACCGATCCTCGGTCGTTTCACCTTCGGCGTCGCCCGTCGTCGTCGCCAGCCCGAGCCTTGCCGTGACGCGATAGGTCTTGCGAGCTTCGAGCATGAAGGCGGCGAGCCGCGTGGCGGCGCCGAAGAAGACCGGCAGCATCCCGGTCGCGAGCGGATCCAAGCTGCCGGCATGACCGGCTTTCTCCGCCGCGAACAGCCGTTTGGCGCTTTGCAGCGCGCGATTGGAGGACAGGCCGGCGGGCTTGTCGAGCAGCAGCAGCCCGAACACATCTCGGCTCGGTGGTCGGGCGTCCGCCACCTTCGAGGTCAGTCTGGGGTACGACCGGTGCCGCGCGCGTCGTCGATGAGCTTGCCGAGCTCGACCGCCCGTTTGGCGCTCGTGTCGTGGCGAAAGCGCAGGTCGGGCACGCGCCGCAGCTGCAACGAGTTGGCTACGCGCGAACGGAAGAACCCGCGCGCTTGCTCGAACGCTTCCTTGATCGGCAGCGGATCGTCGTCGAGGCCGAGCGTATTGAAGTGCACCGTCGCGAGACTCAGGTCGCCGGTGACCTCGACGTCGCTGACGCGCGCTGCGCTAAGCCGCGGATCCTTGACCTCCGCGAGCAGCAGCTCGTTGAGCAGCCGTCTGGATCTCGGCGGCGATACGGTGCTTTCTTGGCGGACTCGCGCGGCATCAGCCCACTTTACGCACGATCTCCGTCCGCTCGTAGCACTCGATCTGATCGCCGGCCTTGACGTCGTTGTAGTTGCGCACGCCGATGCCGCACTCGGTGCCGGCGCGCACCTCGCTGACGTCGTCCTTGAACCGGCGCAATGACTCGAGCTGCCCTTCGTAGATGACGACGTTGTTCGCGCAGCACGCGAATGGGGTTGCTGCGCCGAACGTAGCCGTCGACGACCATGCAACCGGCGACGTTGCCGAACTTCGGCGAACGGAACACCTCGCGGACCTCGGCGAGGCCGACGATCTGCTCGCGCACTTCGGGCGCCAACATTCCGCTAGCCGCGGCTTTGATGTCGTCGATCGCCTCGTAAATGATGCTGTAGTAGCGGATGTCGACGCCGCTTTCCTTGATGGCGCCGCGTGCCGCCGCGTCTGCTCGGACGTTGAAGCCGATGATGATCGCCTTCGACGTCGCCGCGAGCTGCACGTCCGATTCCGTGATACCGCCGACGCCCGAGGCGACGACGGTGACCTTCACGTCACTCGACGAAATCTTCTCGAGCGCGTCGCGCAGCGCCTCGGAGCTGCCGTGCACGTCAGCCTTGATCAGCAGCTGAACGCTCGGCACTCCGCCGGTCGCCATCTGGCTGAAGATGTTCTCGAGCTTCGATGCCTGTTGATGCGCGAGCTTCGTCTCGCGCTCGCGGCTGTGGCGGAACTGGGCGACGTCGCGCGCCTGGCGCTCGTCCTCTACGACCTGCACGTCGTCGCCGGCCATCGGCGTTCCCGAGAGGCCGAGCACGACGACCGGCGTCGACGGGCCCGCGGACGGGATCGCCTGACCGGCCTCGTCGAACATCGCGCGGATACGGCCGTATTCTTGGCCCGGCGAGCAGGATATCGCCGATTTGCAGCTTGCCCTTGTTGATGAGCACCGTAGCGACAGCGCCGCGGCCGCGCTCGAGGCTCGACTCGAGCACCACGCCGGCGGCCGGACCGCTGTCGGCGGCTTTCAGGTCGAGCAGCTCGGCTTGCAGCAGCAGCGAATCGAGCAGCTTGTCGACGCCTTGCCCGGTCACCGCCGAAACGCTGACGAACAGGGTTTCGCCGCCCCACTCCTCGGAAATCAGCTCGTATTGCGAGAGCTCCCGGCGAATGCGATCCAAGTCGCCGCCGGGCTTGTCGATCTTGTTGATCGCAACGACGATCGGCACGTCCGCCGCTTTGGCGTGCTGAACGGCTTCGATCGTCTGCGGCATGACGCCGTCGTCAGCCGCGACGACGAGCACGACGATATCCGTGACCTTGGCGCCCCGCGCGCGCATAGCCGTGAAGGCCGCGTGGCCGGGCGTGTCGAGGAACGTGATGCGGCCTTTCGGCGTCTCGACGTTGTACGCGCCGATGTGCTGCGTGATGCCGCCGGCCTCGCCCGCGGCCACTTTCGTACGACGAATGTAGTCGAGCAGCGACGTCTTGCCGTGATCGACGTGGCCCATGATCGTGACGACCGGAGCGCGCGCGATGGCTTCCGACGAGCCCTCCGCCTCTTCGACCGACTGGATGAGCTGGTCCTCGATCTCCGTTTCTTTGAGCGCCTTCGCGCTGTGGCCCATCTCCTCGACGACGAGGGTCGCCGTGTCTTGATCGAGGACCTGGTTGATCGTGACCATCATGCCCATCTTCATGAGGGTCTTGATGACCTCGTTGGCCTTGATGGCCATCGTCTGCGCGAGGTCGCTGACGGTGATCGTGTCTCCGATCTCGACCTCCCGCACGACGGGCTCCGTCGGCTTCTCGAAGCCGTGCTGCGGATCGACGTTCACGGGCACGCCGCGGCGGCGTTGCTTCTTCTTCTTGCGCCGCCCACCCATGCCGTCCGCGACGTGCAGCGTGTGGTCGCCCTCGCTGGGCTCGTCGGTCATCCGCTCTTTCTTGGCTTTCGCGCGCGCGCGCTCCGTGTCTGCACGCTGCTGTGCTTCCTTCTCGCCCTCCGTGGCCTTACGGCGCTCCTCGTCGGCGCGCTGTTTCGCGGCTTCGTCGGCGGCGGCTGCGCGGCGTTGCTCGTCCTCGAGCCGCTTGCGCTCTTCCACCGCGCGCTGCTCGGCCGCGAGCCGCTCGCGTTCAGCGGCTTCGCGTTTCTCGATCTCTTCCTGGGCGGAGCGCTCGACGGCGGTGCGAGCGTCTTCTTCGGCGCGGCGCGCAGCGTCGAGCTCCTCCTGCTGCTTGCGCGCCTGCTCTTCGAGCACGTCGCGTTTGATGTAGGTGCGTTTCTGGCGCACCTCGACGTTGATCGTGCGGGCGCGGCCTTGGCCGCTCGCGAGCTTGAGCTCGCTTGACGATTTGCGGTTCAGCGTGATGCGGCGCGGCGCGGAATCCCCGGCATCCTGGCGGCCGTGGTTCTTCTTGAGGTGCGTCAGCAGCTCGAGCTTGGCGTCCTCGCTGATGACGTCGTTCGGGCCGCCGACCTTGATGCCGGCCTCGTCGAGCTGCTCGATGAGCCGGTCGACCGGGACCTTCAGTACCTTCGCGAAATCCGCGACCGTGACTTCCGCCATGCCTACCTACCTCAGCCGTTCGTTGCTTGCGGCTCTTGCGCGAACCAATGTGCGCGAGCGGCCATGATGAGCTTCGCCGCCCGCTCGGCGTCGAGCCCGGCGATCTCGGACAGATCGTCGACGGCCTGCTCGGCGAGATCCTCGCGCGTCACGACGCCGCGGCTCGCGAGCTCGAGAGCGAGCGTCTTGTCCATGCCTTCGAGGCTCAAGAGATCCTCGGCCGGCTCCGCCTGATCGATGACTTCCTCGCTGACCAGCGCTTGCGTGATCAGCACGTCGCGCGCACGGGAGCGCAGCTCGTTGACGATCTCCGGCGTGAACTCCTCGATGCCGTTGAACTCGCCCGCCGGGACGTACGCGATCTCCTCGAGCGACGAGAAGCCTTCCTGGACGAGGATGTTCGCGACGTCCTCGTCGACGTCGAGCTCGTTCATGAAGTTCTCGACGAGCGAGCGCGCTTCCTTGTCGCTCTTCTCCTCGGCCGCCGACTCGGTCATCACGTTCAACTGCCAGCCCGTCAGCTCGCTCGCGAGGCGAATGTTCTGCCCGCCGCGCCCGATGGCCTGCGACAGCTTCTCCTCATCGACCGCGAGATCCATCGTGTGGGTGTCCTCGTCGACGACGATCGACTGCACCTCGGCCGGCGACATCGCGTTGATGACGAACTGCGCCGGGTTCTCGTCGTACAGGATGATGTCGACGCGCTCGCCGGCCAGCTCGTTCGATACGGCTTGCACGCGCGAGCCGCGCATACCGACGCAGGCACCCACGGGATCGATGCGCTTGTCGTTGCTGCGAACGGCGATCTTCGCGCGCAACCCGGCGTCGCGGGCCGCGCCCAAGATCTCGATGAGCCCTTGGCCGACCTCCGGCACCTCGATCTTGAAGAGCTCGATCAGGAACTTCGGCTGTGTGCGCGTCAGGAACAGCTGCGGGCCGCGCGGCTCGGGGCGGACTCTCGCGCAGCAGACTCTTGATGCGGTCCTGCGGCTTGATCGGCTCGCGCGGGATCAGGTCCTCGCGCGGGATGAAGCCCTCGGCATTGCCGCCCAGGTCGACGTAGGCGCCGTTGCGATCGACACGCTTGACGATGCCGCTCACGAGCTCGCCCGCACGGTTCTTGTAGGCCTCGACGACCTGCTCGCGCTCGGCCTCGCGCACCTTCTGCACGATGACCTGCTTCGCGGTCTGCGCCGCGATGCGCCCGAACTCCACGGACTCCATGGGCTGCTCGACGAAGCCGCCGATCTCGGCTTTCGGATCGACGTCGACCGCATCCTCGAACCGCAGCTCGCGGGCCGGCTCCTCGAGCTCCTTGGAGTCGTCGGCGAACACCTTCCAGCGGCGGAACGTCTCGTAGCTGCCGCGTCGCGCGATTGATCGCGACGCGCACCTCGATGTCGTCGCCGTAACGCTTCCTCGTGGCTGACGCGAGCGCCGCCTCGATGGCTTCGAAAATGACCGACTTCTCGACGCCCTTCTCGTTCGAGACGGCGTCCACTACCAACAGAATCTCTTTACTCATCTCGTCACCGACCTTGCATCACGATGGCGCCAATCGCGCCACTGCGATATCGCCGAAAGGTAAACGCGTTAGTTCGCCGTCAACCTCGAGCAGCACCTCGCTGCCTTCCACACCTGCGAGCCGACCTGTGAACTCGCCGTCGGCCGTCGCGTGCATCCTTCAACTCGATCTTCGCGTTCTCGCCGCTGAACCGCTCGAAGTGCGCTAGCGTGCGCAACCGTCGATCGAAACCCGGCGACGACACCTCGAGCACGTAGCTGCCCGGCAGCGGGTCCTCGACGTCGAGCCACGCGCCAATCTGCTCGCTGACGCGCTGGCAATCGTCGACCGTCACTCCGCCCTCGCGGTCGATGAACAACCGCAGGAGCCCGCGCCGGCCGAAGATGCGCATCGAGATCGGCGAGCTCGAACCCCATCGCCGCCAAGGGCCGGCTCGAGCAGCTCCAACAAACGCTCTTTGTCGACCGCCTCAGCCCATCTCGTTCGCGACCCGTCTACACGCACCAACAAAAATGGGCCATAACGGCCCATTACGCTGCGTCGCCCTCGACCGCCGCGAGCGCTCAACAAAAAGCCCTGCGGGCGGTGAGCCGCGAAAACAACAAAGCCCCGTCGGCGGGGCCTCTTCGCTCTTCACGAGCCGTTAGCTCCAAACAACCGAGAGCATCGCTAGCAGAAAAGGTCCTGCGGGGCGCAGTAGTGCTTGGACTCTTGCCGCTTCCGCAGGTACAGCGGTCGTTGCTCACGGCCTCCGCTACTGGCCCCGAGGCGATCAACGAGAACGGGTCGACGCGGGCGTCGACGAGCCGCACACCCCAATGCAGGTGCGCGCCCGTGACGCGGCCCGTTGCCCCCGCCAGGCCGAGCTGCTGGCCCTGCTCCACCATCTCGCCGACGGCGACGTCGATCTGCGACAGATGCAGGTACGTCGTGAAGAGGCCGTAGCCGTGGTCGATGAAGACCGCGTTGCCGCTGAAGAATAGGTCCTTCGCGAGAACGACGCGGCCGCGGTTCGCCGCGTAGATCGGCGTGCCCGTCGTGGCGCGCAGGTCGGCGCCCGAGTGCGGCGCTCGCGGCTGGCCGTTGAACACGCGCCGATGGCCGAAGTTGCGCCCGTCCTTCGCGCCGCGCACCGGCACGTGGAATGCGTCGCTCCAATAGCGCTCCGGCGTGAACGTGTCGTAGATCGCGCTGGTCTCGGCGGCCTCGCGGTCGGCGCGCGCCTGGTCCTCGGGGGACTGAGCTCGACGTAGCGCTCCTCGACCTGCAGCTCCGTCGTCGGGTACTGCTCCGCGTTGACCGTGACGGGCTCGCGCACGACGCGCGTGCGGCCGTCCGCGTACGCGAACGTGACGTCGACGGCGTGATCGCCGGGGCGCGAATCGAGATCGACGCCGACGGTCGCGAGCCAGCGGTCGCCGCGCAGCATGAACGGCACGGCATGGCCGCTCCAGGTGCACCGTCACGCCCGTCAAGCCGGGCTCGGCGGCGTAGCTCATCTCAAGCGCCTGCCCTTGGCCGGCCACCCAAGCTGCGAGCGCCAACGACAACATGGTCGGCCGCTACTCCGCGCGCACGTGCGACACGCGGTAGTGCTCGCCGAGCAGCTTCATGCCGAAGTCCTCGGATCTGCTGCGCCACACCGAGTGCACGTGGTTGCCGTTGTCTTGAACGTTGTCGTACTCGAACACGAAGTCGGCGCCTTGCAACCGGAAGTAATGAGGCGCGCCACGCTCCGTCGCGCCCATCCAGGCGAAGCTCAGCGCCTTCGCGTCGATTGCACTCAGGAATTCCGCGGAGAGCTCCGGCCGGTAAACGCCGACGACCTCGTCGAGAATGCGGCGAATCCAGTGCTGCTGAACCTCGTTGAGCTCGGCGACCGGGATGCCCGCGATCTGCAACGTGTCGCGCCAGGCTTCCCACTGGTCGGCCGGCTTATTGATGTTGCCCGTGAAGATGTCCCGCGGCGCCTCGGACGAGACGACGGCTTTGGCTCGCTGCGCGGCCGACAGCGACGTCACGAGCTCGCGCGCGAGATCCTCCTCGGCGCCGAGCACGCGAAACCCCGTCAACGGGCCGCTGCGAACCTCGGCCGGGTTCGAGCCGAAAAACGACGGCGTGACGCTGACGCCCGCCGGCGCGACGGCGACGTTCAACGACACGTGGTGGCCCTCGAAGCGCCACGACCAGGCCTCCGTCAACGACGGCTTGCCGAACAGCACGACCTCGTAGTGGCCGACGCCGCGCGGCAGCCCCGCCGTGTCGAGCATCCCGAGAATTTGCTCGAGCTGCATGATCTGCACGACCTTGAGATAGCCGCGCGCGCTCAAGAGCGACGTCAAGAGACGGTGCGTCAGCCGCCGTTGCTCGCCCGTCATCAAGTCGAGCGGCACGCCTACACGCTCGGTCGGCCAGTACGCCCAGTCGGCGCGCGCTTCGTCACCGAGCTCGAGCGCGAGGTTCTTGCCTTTGTCGAAACCGAGCAGCGTCTCCGTGCCGCCGGGACCGCCCGCGACGGTCGCGAGCAACGCACTTGCCGATTCGACCATAGCCTGCGTCGCCGTGACGCGGCTCGGCTCCTGCGCCCCCGCCGCAGCGGCCAACAACGTCAGGCCTGCGAATAGGATCGTTGGATTACGCATGCTCGCCCCCTTTCGGCTGGTGTCGCCGGGTCATCCTACTTCTTCGCGGTCACCACGACGAGACCGCGGTCGAGGCCCGTGTCGACGTCCGCGAACCCGGTGTCGAGCAGCGTCGTGACGACCCAGTCCGTCGACAGCCGCAGCTTCCGGTAGAAGCTCTTCGCGAAGTCCCAGCGCCCATCGACGCGCCGATGCACGAGATCGTGCACCTTGACCTTGTCGGGCTCGAACTCGAGGAAGCACGTGAACACCGTCTTGTCGTCGCTGCGCACGGGGATGAAGCGCTCGAGCTCCTTGGTCTCGACCGTGAAGTCGCGGAACGTCGCGATGAACGTGCCGCCGGGCGCGAGCGCGTCGAACACGTCCCGCGCGAGACGCATCACGGCGTCTTGCGAGTCGAGATGTAGCAACGTGTCGACCATGCAGACGATCAGCTCGACTGTCTGCGGCGCGTGGCGGCGGAAGTCCGAGATGTCTGCGCAGACGATCTCGATGTCTTCGCCGCCCTTGTGCTGCTCGAGCTCTGCCAGCAGCTTGCGGTCGAGGTCGATCGCGGTGACCGAAAAGCCGAGGCGCGCGAGCGGAATCGCCTGGAAGCCGCAGCCGGCGCCGAGATCGACGGCGCGCTTCGAGCCGCGCGGCGCGATGCGGCGCACGGTGAAGAACTCCGTGTAACGCGCGAGTGCCGCATCCCACCCGCCGTACATCCACGAGTAGACGTCCGCGAGCAACCGGCTGTAATGCTCCTCGACGGTCGGCATGTACGCTAGTCGACGTACTGCGGGCGACTTCGGCAGCGCCGCGTGCGTCGCGACGTCGTGCTCGATCCAGAGCGCCGCGTCGTTGTCCTTGATGTACTTCTCGATGCGTGCGCGCGAGACCTTCGACTGCTCGGCGATCTGAACTCGAACGTCGGGATGCGGCCCGTCGTGCGTTCCTCGGGATAGTGATAGAGATCGCCGCCGAGCACGACCGTGCCGCGGTTCGCGAGCTTCACGGCAACGACTTGGTGCCCCGGTGTGTGGCCCGGCGTCGCCATCACGACGACGGAGCCGTCGCCGAACACGTCGAAGTCCTCGTTGTCGAGGATCTTCGTCTTGGCGTTGCGCAGCGCCGCGTACGTCGCGGGCTGGATGATGCCCTGCGGGCTGTCCGCGAACATGAAGTCGCGCTCGGCCTTCTGCACGATCCAGGTCGCGTTCGCGAACTCGTTGGCGTTGGCCGTGTGGTCGGAGTGGAAGTGCGACAGCGCGAAGTACGTGATGTCGCGCGGCGCGTAGCCCGCGGCCGCGAGCTGCGGCAAGCAGCGGCTTCGTCGCCGTCATGATGCCTTCGACGACCGGGCTGCCGTCGCCCTTGAAGTGGCTATCGGCAACGGCGCCCGCGTCGAACATCAACGTGCCGCGCGGATGCACGATCAGATACGACGCGTTGACGAAGTCGACCTGCCCGAGCTCCTCGCGCTTGAAGTTGAACAGCGCCGGGTCGAGCCCGCTGATCGTGCCGTTCTCGAAAACGTAGATGCGCGGCGACGCCTGTGCGGGCTGGCCGGCTGTGCGGCTGCGCGGCTGCGACGCTGCGCGTCGCATCAGCAGTGCCGCCGCGACCAGCGCGCCGGCGAGCCAGTGTTTCGAGGTCCATCGTCGCTTCCCCTTCTATTCGATCGCGTTCGAGTCTAGCAAGAGCCCGACGGCGGCGTCTGCCGCTCAGGCGAACAGCTCGAGCAGCCGGTTCAACCGCTCGAGGCCGGCCGGCGTGGCGCGCAAGCCGCTCGGGCTCGGCGCCGAGCCAGCCGCGCGCGACGGCCGCCGCGCGCGCCGCGGCCGATCGCCGCGACGGGTTGCCCGGCGCGCGCCTCGAACGTCTCGACGGGCGTTCCGTCGAGCAATCGCAGCGCGTTCATCAGGAACTCGAGCGCCGCCTGCGCGCGCGTCGCGACGCGCTCCTCGCTCGTCGCCGCGGCGGCGCCGGCGCGCTGCAGGTAGGTGCGCGGGTTGCGTGTCTTGGCGCGGCGCGCGATCGCGGCCGTCCGCGGGCAGCGTGACCTTGCCGTGCGCACCGGCGCCTATTCCCAAGTAGTCGCCGAACTGCCAGTAATTCAAGTTGTGCAGGCAACGCCGGCCCCGCTGCGCGTAAGCGGAGATCTCGTACCGCTCGTAGCCGTGCGCCGCGAGCAACGCGCGGCCTTGCTCCTCGATTCTCGCCACGACGTCGTCGTCGGGCAGCGGCGGCGGGCGGCGCTCGAACGCCGTGTTCGGCTCGAGCGTCAGCTGGTACCACGAGAGGTGCGTCGGCGCGAGCGCGATCGCTCGCTCGAGATCCGCGACGGCACCCGCGACGTCGTCGTCCGGCAGCCCGTACATGAAATCGAGATTGAGGTTGTCGAACCCGGCGGCGCGCGCGGTCGCGACGGCCGCCTGCGCTTCGGACGACGTCGTGCACGCGGCCGAGCGCGCGCAGCTGCTCGTCGCGAAAGCTCTGAATGCCGATCGACAGCCGATTGACGCCGGCCTCGCGAAACGCGGCGAAGCGCGCGGCGTCGACGGCGCCCGGGATTCGCCTCGAGCGTGATCTCGGCATCCGGCGCCAGCGCCACCGACGTGCGCACGCCGTCGAGCAAGCGCGCGATCGCCGCGCCCGAGAACAGGCTCGGCGTGCCGCCGCCGAGGAAGATCGTCTCGACGCGGCCGGCCTTGCGCGAGCGGCAGCTCGCCGCGCAAGTCGCGCAGCAACGCGTCGACGTACTCGAGATCCGGCAGCGCGCCGCGCGCTTCGTAAGAGTTGAAGTCGCAGTACGGGCACTTACGCACGCACCACGGCAAGTGCACGTAGAGCGACAGCGGCGGCAAGCTGTCGAAACGGAGCCCGGCGTCGTCGACAACTGCTCCCGGCAATTGCTCCTTGCATTGCTCTACCTCGGGCATCCCTGCCCTCGCCTGCGTTGTTCTACCTCGGGCATCCATGCCCTCGTCGCCGAGCTGTAACGCGGGCGTGCTCATCGAGCGAGGCTAATCTTTGTTTTTCTGCTCGCGCTCACGCCGCTTCTCGAGCTCGCGCATCATTTTCTCGCGCGCCTCGGCCTCTCGTTCGGCCTGCTCGTCTTCCGACTTGGGCGCGGGCTCGAACTCCTTGCAGTCGAGCACCGCCCATTCGAGAACGCGCTGGTTCTCGAGATAATTCATCGCCTCGCTGATGGCGTAGATGAAGTCGAGGCGACCGGCGAGGTCCTGCTCGAGCTGTCGATACTCCGTCGTCGTCATCGTGCTCGACGCGCGCATCTGGGCGTTGAGCTCGCATTGAAACTGCGCTTCCCCGCCGTGCATCGAGATGTCCGCTGCGCCGCGCCGCCGTTCGAGGTCGGTCGTGCCCCAATTCCAAACGAAGTCGGACTGCGGCAGAGAGTACAGCCCCGGAACCTGAGCGGCGGCTTCGGGGACCGGCAGGGCCTGCGCCCCGATCGCCGCGAGCAGCGGCGCTACGATTCTCGACATTCGCATATCGAGACTCCGTTCTATGGATCGATCCAATGACGTTATAGGCCGTCAGCCGGCAGTGTCAATCGCCGCCCCGGAAGGTCCGGATCTCAGCGGTTCGCGGTCTGCAAGCGATACGCGCCCGCGACGTTCTGCGGCCGCTGCTGCTCGTAGAACTCCCACTCGGCGTAATCGCTCATGAGCACGGTGTCGCGGGTCTGCTCGAGGGTCTTGCCGGCGGCGATCGCATCGCGCACGGCCGCGGCAACGGCTTCGCGATAGCGCAAGTTCGCTGCGACGTCGGCCTTCGTGCCAAGACGGCCGTGGCTGCAGACGAAGTGCTCGAAGTCGAGCGCCTCGACTTGGCGGATCTTAGCGAGCTCGCTGGGCATCGTGACGTTCGGGCCGAACGGCACGCGGCCGCTCGTGATCCAGTCCGACGCGAACACGACGTTGCCGCCGTCGACGAAGCGGACGACGGTATTGTCGGGCGCGTGATCCGTCGGGATCGGGATCACCTCGACGCGCTTGCCGCCGAGCGTGATGTTCACCTGGGCCGCGTACGTGAGATCGGGCGGCACCACTTGCTTCAGCGGGCCGCGCGTTGCTTCGGCGCCGGACAGCGCACCGTCGCCGTCCGCATCGTAGAAGTCGAAGCCCGCTGCGATCTGCGCTTGCGCTTCGCCGCGCTCGATGCGGCCGTTGCCGTTGCCGTCTTGCGCGCGCAGGTTCTGCGGCAACTGCGTCGAGGGGGGCGGCATCGCCAACAACCCGAGCAACGCCTCGTGGCCGATGATGCGCGCCGTGTCCGCGAACACTGCCGCGCCCGACGCGTGATCCCCGTGCGAATGACTGTAGATGACGTATTTCACGGGCACGCCGAAACGCCGAGCGAGCTCGGCTTTCAGCCACGTCGCATGCTCCTTGCCGACGGGCTCGACGAGCACGATGCCGTCCGGTGTGACCATGAACGCGGACACATAGTCGTCGGTGCGCGCATAGTAGACGTCGCCGGTCAGCTTGCCGATCTCCTGCCCTTTGTACGACGTCGATTGCCAGAGCGGGCCCGGCTGCGCCTGCACTCGCGAACGAAGCGACCAAAGCCGACAGCTCAGCACGGCAAGCAGCGACTCGCAGCGTCTCATCGCGATCCCCCATAGCACGTTTTCGTTGACGGCGATCGTACCGTATTACAATGCCGGCTCGACGCAAGGCTCGGTGAATCACCGGGGAGATCTACATGCTGCATCACTTCGTTCGCGCCGCCGACATCAAGCCCAGACCCGGCGTTTCCGCGGCATTCGGCGGGCTACCGGCGCTTCGCGTTGTCGGACCGCTCCGTCGGCGCCGTCCACACGGGCTGGGGCCTTGCCGAGCTCGACGCCGGCGGCCGCGTCGACCTGCACGTGCAGTCGTTCGAGAAGAGCTTCTTCGTGCTCGCCGGCAACCCGGCGCTGATCCTCGACGGCCGCGGTTATCGTCTGTCGCCGGGCGCGTGCGGCCTGATCCCCGTCGGCATGAAGCACGCGTGGCTCGGGCCGACGAGCGGCACCGCGCGCTGGATCGACATGAACGCGCCGTGCCCGAAGGGCGAGAACTTCGCCGACGACACCTACTTCCTCGGGCCGCCGCCGGCCGTCGCGATCGAGGACTTCGACATCCGCGACCTCTCGTCGCGGCACCTGTTCCGATGGCCGAGGACGACATCAAGGTCGACTCCGTGCGCACGGGGCTGAAGAAGGACGCGGCGAAGGTGTCGGCGAGCATGGCGACCGCACTGCTCGTCTACAGCGGCATCTCGCTGAAGATGCTCGTCGACCAGCGTCTCGACGCCGCGCTGCACACGATGTTCATGGTCGAGTACGAGCCGAACGCGAACGCGCATCCGCACGACCACCCGCTCGAGGAGGCGTACTACATCATGCACGGCGAAGTCGAAGCCTGGGCCGACGACGAGAAATACCTCATGAAGCCCGGCGATTTTCTCTGGGCCGGCGTCGGCTGCACGCACGCGTTCTACAACCGCAGCAACACGACCGTGCGCTGGCTCGAGACGCAGTCGCCGCAGCCGCCGGCGCGCAACTCCTATCGCTGGGCGCGCGATTGGGAGTACGTTGCCGAGCAACTGAAACAGCAAGGGAGCCGCGCGATGAGCGACAGCCTCGAGCAAGAGCGTCGTCGTCATCGGCGGCACCGGCGGCATCGGCCACGCGATCGCGCAGTTCTACGCGGACCGGGCTGCGAAGTCGTGATCACGGGCCGCGACGAGGAGCGCACGGCCGGCGTCGCGAAGGAAATCGGCGGCAAGACGCGCGGCATCGCCCTCGACATCGCGGAGCCGGAGACGATCGAGGCGAAGCTCGCGAGCTTCGGGCACGTCGACCATCTCGCGCTCGTCGCCGTCGACCGCGACTACAACAGCGCGCGCGACTACAACGTCGAGCGCGCGCGCAAGATCGTCACGCTGAAGCTGATCGGCTACACCGAGGTCGCGCACACGCTGTTTCCGCGCATGGGCGCGGGCGCGTCGGCCGTGCTGTTCGGCGGCCTCGCGAGCGAGCGGCCGTATCCCGGCTCGACCTCGATCACGACGGTCAACGGCGCCGTCAGCAGCTTGATCCGCACGCTGGCCGTCGAGCTCGCGCCGGTCCGGTTCAACGCGATCCATCCCGGCATCATCTCCGATACGCCGGCGTGGGCGACAAGAAGGAAGCGATCGCGAACATCGAGAAGCGCACGCCGGGCGGCCGGCTCGCGACGACCGAGGACGTCGTCGACGCCGTCGACTTCCTGTTCACGAACCGTGGCGTCAACGGCATCAACCTCGTCATCGACGGCGGCTGGCTGCTGACCTAGACGAACAGGCCGCCGATCCACCACGCCAGCGCGGCGATGGCTGCGGACGCCGGAATCGTGACGATCCAGGCGATCACGATGTTGCCCGCGACGCCCCAACGCACAGCCGCCGTACCCTTCGTCGTGCCGACGCCGATGATCGCGCCCGTAATGGTGTGCGTCGTGGACACGGGGATCCCGTAGTGCGTGGCCAAGAACAACGTGATCGAGCCGGCGCACTCGGCGGCGAATCCGCCGGCCGGCTTCAGCTTCGTGATGCGCTGACCCATCGTTTTGACGATGCGCCAACCGCCGAACATCGTGCCGACGCCGATCGCGACGAAGCAGCTCATCACGACCCACGTAGGCAGGTGGTCCTCGGTCGTGATGCCGTTCGCGATCAGCAACAGCCAGATGATGCCCATCGTCTTCTGCGCGTCATTGCCGCCGTGCCCGATGCTGTAGGCCGCGGAGGAAACGAGCTGTAGCCGGCGAAACCAGCGGTCGACGCTCCGCGGCGTTTGCCTGAAAAAGATCCAGGACACGAGCAGCATGATCAGCGCGCCGAGCACCATGCCGAGCAGCGGCGCGATGAAAATGAAGGACGCGGTCTTGAGGATCCCCGGCCACAGGAGCGGCGCGGGACCTGACTTGATCAGCGCGGCGCCGATCAGGCCGCCGATCAGCGCGTGCGACGAGCTCGACGGAATGCCGTAGTACCAGGTGATCAGGTTCCAGGAGATGGCGCCGATCAGCGCGCCGAAAATGACCTGGCTGTCGACGAAGGCGGGATCGATGATCCCCTTGCCCACCGTCGCGGCGACGGACAGTTGAAAGACGGCCCACGCGAGCACGTTGAAGAACGCGGCCCAGAGCACCGCCTGCCAGGGCTTGAGCACACCCGTGGAAACGACGGTGGCGATGGAGTTCGCCGCGTCGTGGAAGCCGTTCATGAAGTCGAACGCCAGCGCGAGCAGCACCAGCAGCACCAGCGTCATCGAGACATGCGCCGAGATCCATGCGTCGAGAATCCGTGCCTTGCGTCAGGAGTTCTCGAGCACGACGCTCTCGATGACGTTGGCGACGTCCTGGCACTTGTCGGTCGCCGACTCGAGCGCCTCGTACACGGCCTTGAGCTTGATCAGCTGGCGCACGTCGCGTCTCGTCGCGGAACAGCCGTGAGACGGCGTCTCGTATCACCTTGTCGGCTTCGGATTCGAGCCTGTCGATCTCCTGGCAGATCTCGAGCATCGCGGGAGCGTCAGCCATCGACGCCATGAGCTTCACGACGGACTGCACGCGCTCGGCGCAACGCAGCACCAGTTCCGCGAGCTGCGTCGCTTCGTGCGTGAGCTTCTGAATGTCGTAGAGAACCAGCGATTCCGCGGTGTCCTGGATCAGATCCAGCACGTCGTCCATGCGCGAGATCAGCCGATGGATGTCGTCGCGATCGAAGGGCGTGATGAACGTGGTGTGGAACAGCTGCACGGTCTCGTGCGTGATTCGGTCGGCGGAGTGCTCGGCGTCCTCGATGAGCTTGATGCCCGCCGTGCGATCCTGCTCGACTTCGTAATCGCGCAGGACGTCGACGAGCGCGCGGGCGCCGTCGACGATGAGCTTCGCGTGGTTGTCGAACAGGCTGAAAAAACGCCCCTCTCGAGGCATGAGACGGGAGATGAAGTTCATTCTTCTTTTCCGGCCGCTTCCGGTTCGAGCGCGGAGTGTAGTGGGTTTGTTACCACTCTGTCACAGGACCGTTACAAAGCTCAGCCCGCCGGCAGCTCCGCCGTGCTGGGATCGGCCGCTTCTCGCGCCCCGCGCGTGCGCCCCGCCATCTCGGCACCGGCGTTGCGCGGCAACCGCCAGGCCCACCACGCCGAGCTCGCGGAGATCAGCCCGACGACGACGAACGCCCAATAGAAGTTCGGCAGCGCAGTCGCCGGCCGGTCCGCGACCGCGCCGAAAATCTCGAGCGCGTAGCCGCCGATCGCGACACCGAGGCTGAGCGCGAGCTGCTGCAGCATCCCCGACAAGCTGCTCGCCTGCGCCATCCGCTTCGAATCGACGTCCGCGTAGCTGATCGCGTTCAAGCTCGTGAACTGCAGCGAGCGGCAGCAGCCGCTGACTAGCAACATCGCGATGATGACGAGATGGGGCGTCGTCGGCCGAAACAAGCCGAACGCGCAGAGAATCGCCGACGCGAGCAGCGCGTTCCACAGCAACACGCGCCGGAAGCTCAGCGCTTTCAGAACACGCGCGGCGAGCGTCTTCATGAAGATCGCGCCCATCGCCGAGACGAACGTCAGCAGGCCTGACTGCACCGGGCTCAAGCCGAAGCCGAGCTGCAGCATCAACGGCAACAGGAACGGCGTCGCGCCGACTCCGATGCGGAACAGCGAGCCGCCGACGACACCGGCACGATAGGTCGCGAGCCGGAACAAATCGAGGTCGAGCAGCGCATGCTCGTGCCGGCGCTCGTGCACGACGTAGCCGACGAGCGCGGCGAGGCCGAGCACGAGCGACGCTACCGCGAGCTCGATGGGCACGAGATGTTGGCCGAGCGTCGAGAAACCGAACATCGCGGCGCCGAGGCCGCCGCCTGCGAGCGCGAAGCCGAACCAGTCGAGCGGCGGCGGCTGCTCGCGCGCGTTCGGGATGAAGCGCAGCGCGAGAATCATGCCGAGCGCCCCGATCGGCAGATTGATCAAGAAGATCCAACGCCAGTCGAAATACGTCGTGATGAAGCCGCCGAGCGGCGGACCGACCATCGGCCCGACGAGCGCGGGGATCGTGACCCACGAGAGCGCCTGCACGATCTCGGATTTCGGTATCGTCCGCAACAGCACGAGCCGGCCGACCGGCACCATCATCGCGCCGCCCATGCCTTGCACGAACCGGCCTGCGACGAGCGCGCCGAGCGAATCGCTGAGCGCGCAGCCCACCGAGCCGAGCAGGAACACGCGCGATCGCCGACACGAACGTCGAACGCGCGCCGAAACGATCGGCAACCCAGCCGCTGACGGGGATGAACACAGCCAGCGCGAGCAGATACGTCGTCAGCGCGAGCTTCAGCGCGATCGGGTCCGTCGCGAGATCGGCCGCGATCGCCGGCAACGAGGTCGAGAGCACCGTCGAGTCCATGTTCTCGACGAACAGGCCGCACGCGACGATCAGGGGCAGGAGACGTGAGGATTTCATGACGAAGGTGTGAGTGCCGCGCGAATCGAGCGCCGCGGCGGTGCGGCAGACGCGACGAGCTCGTCAGCCGCCCTCGGAGTGTTCCTTGATGTAGTTGCGCTCGTACTGGGCCTGTGCGTGGTCCTTCTCGCGCTTGACCTTGCCGGCCTTACGCCGAGCGACGCCGGCGGTGCGCTTGCGGCTGCGGTCCGTGCTGACGCCGGCTGACGCGGAGAACAGGCGCTCGGGCGTGGCGTCTCCGCACTTCGGGCACTGCGGCGTCTCGCCCAAGCGGACGAGCTCGTCGAAGCGATGGCCGCACGCGCGGCATTTGAAATCGTAAAGCGGCATCTAACGCCCTGCGTACTGCTCGTCGCTGACTTGCTCGAGCCAGGCAGTCGCGGCCGCGTCGCCGTGAGTCAGCGCGCCCTGCGTGAACTCGCTATCCGGCGTCGCCCCGTGCCAATGCTCCGCGTTCGGCGCGGTGTAGTGAGTCTCCCCCGTCGCGAGCTCGCGCATCGCTCCGCCGCGCACCTGGACGCGCGCTCGGCCCTTCTCGACGAACAAGATTTGTCCGCCGGGGTGCCGGTGCCACGCCGTGCGCGCGCCGGCCTCGAACCAGCGGCGCGACACGCGCCAGCCTTCGGCCTCGAGCGAACGGCTGACGCCCGTGAAACGCTCGGCGTCCGTCGCAGCGTTCTGCGCGTGCGCGAGCCCAGAACACCGAGACGCCGACGAGCGCGGCTACGCACGCGAGGCGGCGCACGAGGACAAAACGCGACGAGCGGTACATGGTCTCCAACCTCCCCGGCGCCGAGCCGGTGGCTACTTCATCGGCGAGAAGTCCGTCGACTCGAGGAAGACGGACTGGACGTTCGTGACGATCGGCCCGTTCACCTGCGACCGATCTCTGACGGCGAGCCACTCGGGATCCTCGCGAAAGGCAGCCCAGCTCTTCGTCGCCGCGTCGCGGCTGTCGTGCGCCAAGATGTAGATCAGCGTGTTGGCCGAAGCCGGGGAATCCGTCGGCACCCAGTAGCCGACGTTCTTCATGCCGTGCTTCTCGAAGATGCGCAGGGTGTCGTTGCGAAAGCGTGCGAGCAGGTCGTTGAGCTTGCCCTCGGGCGCCGTATACGTGCGCAGCTCGAACACCTTTCGGCCTTGCGCCTCGGCGTCGCCGTCGTCGAACACCTGACCCGTCAGGAAGCCCGTGGCGAACACGCTCAGCGCCGCGCCGACGAACCGGAATTTGCCCATTATTGTTCTCCTATTTTCAATGACTTAAAACGTAATCTTGAGAGAAATGTCGAGGCCCATCAGCGCTTGACGGGCCCGTCGGCGCGGCAACTCGCCCTCGCCGAACGTCTTCGCGCCCTCGACCGAGTCGCAGTGCTTACCGGGCTCCGGCGCCTTGCCCTTCGGGCATTGGAACAGCCCGGAGTCGCCGCGATCGCCGGCCGGCTTGCCGTCGCGGCGCGGATGCACGCCCATGCTGAAGACGGTTCCCTGCGGAAAGCTGTCGCGCGTGATGCCGTGCTGGAACGCCTCGGCCGCGCTCTCCATCTGCACGACCCAAACGAGCTGCTCGCCCTTTCTCGTCGCGCACGAGCGCGTCGCGCGTCTCGTTGAGCGGCACGAAGTGCATCTCGAAATGCGCGGCATTCGGCACGATGCGCACGATGACGCCCGTGAACACCTTATAGATGCTGCCGTCGTACATCGCGTAGGAATGGTGCGCGCTCGCCGGAGCCCCTGCGGCGAGCGCCAGTACGCCCGCCAACGTCGCCGCGATCCGCGGCGTCAACTTTCGAGCTTCCTGCATCGCTGCGATTCTTCTGCAGAGCTTCGCCTTCACTTGAACCCCAGGTCGATCTCTTCCTTCGGTGCGCTCCATGTCCTGCTCGAAGTGCTCTTCCCAGATCTTCGCCCAGGGCCGGTCGAACATGTCGGGTACCTTGAACTCGATAGTTTGCCCCGGCGCCACCTGCGTCGCGAAGCCGTCGATCGGGTAGAGCGCCCGCGTGCACTCCGCCCAGCCGAGCCTCCCGGCCTCGCTCCAGCTCTGCTGATAGTTGCGATGCCAGAGAATGCGGACGGGCTCGACCAGCGCCTCACTATCGTAGATGACGGTCTCCCAATCGATGCCGAGCAGCTTACCCGCCGCGTCGTGTGCGGGAGTGAGTATCTCGACAGTCTCGAACTCGTAGCTGAACTCCCACGTCGTGTGCTGAGTCCAGCTCTGCACGTTCGCGGTGTGCATGATCAGCGCATCGCCATCCCAGAACGCGACCGTGTCGCCGTACCACTGCGGAATGTCTTGGCCGAGCGGCAACTCGCGGTCGAGATGCGCGACGCGGACGATGTTGCCGCTGCCGCTGCCGACGAACATGACGACCTCGGGGGTCACGACGATGCGCTGCGGCTTCGGTCCCGTCGCCCACTGCCGCATGAACCCTTCGGGCCAGCAGTACGACGCCGACCATTGGTGAGCCGCATTGATGCCCTCGTGATAGAGCTGGCGCACCATGCGCTGCCGGTACTCGGGCGTCAGGATCGAGAGGAACGTAGGCACCTGCGTCGCGCGGCCGTAGTTCCAGACGCGGCGGCCTTCGGGCAGATACTCGCCGTAGACTCCGTCCCACTTCGGCATCGACTCGTGCGTGTGTTTCGTCGGTCCGCCGCGTTTACGCGCGTCGGCTTTCAGAGCCGCGTAGTGCTCGGCAGCTGTCGCAAACGCGTACGGGCTCACGATGTTCTCGCGCGGCCAATCCTTCGTGCAGTCTCCCCAGCGCGCCGAGACGGGCGGGTTCGTGCCGATGCGCGGGTCCGACGTTCCCGCTCCCGCGCCGCCGCTGCGCATGTCGGCGATCTGACGCGGGCTGTTGCAGCGCCAGTAGCGCGGGTTCAGCCATTCGTCGCGATCCTGATAAAAATCCTTGCTCGTGAAGAGATCGCGCGGCAACGGCTCGACTCCGGGCGGCGACTTCGCGTCCCAAGCAGGGCCCTGACCGAAGCTCGCAAGATCGGGAGGAGGATTGACCGAGGCGAACGGCGCGCCGCGCAAGCCCGCGACGTGCGGCGGCTTCAGCTGCGCGCACGCGTCCGAAACTCCGACCACCAGCACAGCCAGCGCCAGCGCGGCACCGACCGCCGTGCGAGCTCGACTCATCCCCTTCCCCTTCGACAACTGCTCCTGCGTTGTTCTACCGCGGGCATCCATGCCCGCGCGCCCGCCGCCGTGAACGGCGGCTCAATTCAGTACAGCCGGTCCTGTGACGTGGGTCAAGGCTCTGGCAAGGCGTGGCGCCGACGCGACGTAAGCACGGCCGCGCTGTGATGCGCATCCCGCCCCTGTCCCGCCCACGCGACTACGCTTGCGACGACGTCATCAATTGGCGCCGCAATGTTCGCAAAACGCTCCAAGCAGTCGTCTCGACAACAGCCTCCGGTGGACGACGGCGGCCAAACCGCGCACTCCGGATCCGACGATCGCGAAACGACGATCGAGGGGCTCGAGCGCGAGCTCACGGAGCAACGCGACGCAGCGAAGACGCTGCGCGCGTCGCTCGATGCTGCGACGTTCCAGAAAGAAATCCTTGAGAAAAGTTATGCGAAACAGCTCGCCGAGGTGCGCGAGAAGCTCGCGGCTCTCGAAGCCGAGCTCCAAGAGAAGGGCCAGATTCTCGCGAACCTCGGCGGCGGGCACGAGCACACGTTACGCGAGTTGAACGATGCGCTCACCGTGATCAAGGTGCTGAAGAAGGAGCGCGAGCAGTTGCGCAAGCAGGTCGCCCAGGGCGGCAGTTTTCGCCCACGCAGCGAAATCACCAAGGCACGCGCGTTGCTTGGCGACGACGCCCCCAGCTTGCCCCCCGCGCCGGGCGACGACACCCGCGGCGGCACGAGCACCGACTCGGACGACGACACCAGCGGCGGCACGATCAATGCGATGATCGCGAACGCGGGCTGGGCCGAGAAGAAGGCCGGCGTCGGCACCGGCCAGGCGACTGCTCAAGTCGGTCCCGAGCCCGACGCGCCGCAGGTGGAGATGATCGCGCCCGACCTCGTGTTCGAGGCCAAAGACAAAGAAAAGGACGACGAGCGCTAGCCGCTGCCAGTACTGCCGCGGCTTCAGGGCAACGCAAACACGTACAACGCGTGACCGCGCGCCGGCGGATCGATCTCCGGCGCGATCAAATCGGGAACGAGCCGCGGGCTGCCGCCGCCCAAGCCTGTGGTCACGGCGACGTATTGCTTGCCGTCGACCTCGAAGCTGACGGGGAAACCCTGTACCGACGTCGCGAGCCGCGTCTGCCAGAGGATGCGGCCGTTGCGGACGTCGACGGCCTTGAACACGCGGTCGAGATCGCCGACGAACGCGACGCCGCCGGCCGTCGACAACACACCCGTCAAGAACGGCGCGCGTTGCTCGATCGCCCACTCTTCCTCGAGCGTGTCGACGTTGAACGCCGCGAGCCGGCCGATGTTGCCGTCGCTGCCGGGCATCTCGTAATAACGTCGATCGGCTCCGCCGGCGCTGCCACCACCCGGCGTCTGTGCAATCGCCTGCGCGCGAATCGAGATGCAGCTTTGCGAGAGCGGCAGGATCAGTCGCCGCGACGGCCGATGGAAGCTCATGGCTTGCCAGTTCTTGCCGCCTTCCGTGCTCGGGCAGCCGTCGATCCATTCGCCGACTTTGTGCTCGAGGATGTCGTCGCGATAACGCGGCGTGCCGGTCTCGCGATCGAAGCTCGCCCAGACGTTCTGGAACAGCGTCTCGACGTGACCGAGATACGTACCGTCACGCCGATCGTGCTTCCACAGCACGCCGTCCTTGCCGGCCGACAGCACCCACTTCTCGTCGCCGGCGTCGACGAGCACGCGCTCGAACACCACGTCGAGATCGAGCGCTTCGCCCGGTGCGTGCGCGTAATGCCACGCGAGCTTGCCCGTGCTCGCGTCGAGCGCGACCGTCGAGTTCGTGTAGAGGCCAACGTCGCGCGAGCCCATGCCGCGGCTCGCCGGCATCCACGGCTTCGCCTGCGCGACGCCCCAGTACGTGAGGTTCAGATCGGGGTCGTAGGAGCCCGTGATCCACGTTTCGCCGCCGGCACGATACAAGTTCGGCAGGCCGCCCCAGCTGTCGCCGCCGGGCTCGCCTTCGAGCGCGATCGTCACGAAGCGCCAGCGCTGCTCGCCCGTGTCGGGGTCGTACGCGCTGATGAAGCACTTGTTCTCTTCGTAGCGCTGGCAGCCACCCATGCCTTCGAGGACGAGTCCATTCGCGGCGAGCGGGCCGCTGCTGCTCGCGCGGCTACCCTGCATCGGCACGTCCCACTCGAGCTCGCCCGTGCGTGCATTCAGCGCAATCAGTCGACCGGCGCTCTGCAAGATCACCTTGTCCTCGTAGAGCGCGATGCCGCGCATCGCGATCGCCGTCTCGATGCGGTGCTCCCAGATCAAGCTGCCGTCGCGCGCGTCGATGGCCTGAACGACGCCGTCGGTGTTGTTCACGTAGATCGTGCCGCGATAGACGAGCGGCGCCGGCTGATTCGAGCCGCCGTCGCGCATCGGCCAGATCCACGCGAGCTGCAGCTGCCCCACGTTGCCGGCCGTGATGTCGTCGAGCGGGCTGAAGCTCGACGCGCTGTAGTCGCGGCGGATCATCGGCCAATCGCCGGGCGCCGGGTTGCGCAGTATTTGGTCCGTGAGCGGCACGAAGCCCTCGACGGTGCCGCGGACGAGCAAGCCCGTCGGGCGCGGAGCCGCAGCCCCGCCGGGGCCCGCAACGGCCGCGCCCGCCGCAATCGGCTCGCCGCTCGCCGCGAGCAGCCTCTGGTCGCTCGGCGCGTTGCCGTTGCGCTGGAGGATGTACGCCATGAGACCGAGATACGCGTCCTCTCCGAGTCCGCCCGGACTTTCGGGCGGCATCGTCGTGCGCAACTGCGCGAGCAAGTCGTTCGTGCTGCGCGTCCGCCATTTCGCAATGAACTCAGTGCCCTGAAGCGGCGCGGTCGGCAACATGCGCAGATCGGCGCCATGACACGCGACGCAAGACTGCGTGTAGCTCGCGAGCCCCGCTTCGGCTTGCTCGGCGGTGAACGCGTGGACCAGGTCGAAAGGCAAAGCCGCAACTGCGGCCAACACGACGAGACGTGCGCAGGAGCTCATGGGTTCAAGCCTTTTATTGTTGACCGGCTCATACGGCCAGGCGCTCGAACTATACCCCGATCCAACTCTACGCGGTCAGCGCGGCGCGTCGGCGTCGAGCAACGCGCGCAACGCCTGATGCAGCTCGGCCTGCTCGCCCGCGAGACCCGCAGCTTTGCGGGCAGCATTCGTCGCCTCGATCTGCGCGGCGCCGAAGACCTGCAGCTCGAGCAGCGCCGGGCCGCGCATTGCGCGGCGTGCCGATGTCGGCTCGGTGATGAAACGCGTGCTCGCAGCGCGCACGACTCAACGAGTGATACGTCGCGCAGGCCGACGGCCGCACGTCGTGGGCGCTGCAAAGGCCGTCTCGCAAGAACGCGCACGCGATGCCGGCCGAGCGGTGCTGCTCGACGGTCAAGCGCGTCGACGCGCTGCGGCGTTGGCGCGAATGCGCTGCTCGATCAGCGCGACCTCGTCCGCCGACGCGCGTGTACGAAGGTGATGGAGCAGCGCGGCCGCCTCGTGCGCGAACACATCGACGCGCAAGTGGCAGCAATAGTCGCAACCCGGCGCGCACGCGACGCCCGCCCCGGCTTCCTTCAACGCTGCGATCTTGGCGTCGATGACGCCGTTCAGCCGCCGGCAGAGCGCCGCGCAGGCGTCACCGTCGCGCGCCCTTTCGCAGCACGGCAGCCGTGTGCTCGAAAGTCGCCGTTGCGGCGGGGGCCGATTGCTCGCGTGACAGGCGCATGACGCCGAGCATTCTAAACGTAGCGCCGCAGGGCGAGCCGCTATACTCGACCGCCTCGTCAGCTCACACCGTCTTGGGGGATTTGTCATGACCGTTTCGCTGACCGTTCGCGCCGTGCTCATTGCCTGCTCGTTGGGCCTCTGCTCGAGCGCCTTCGCCGCCGTGGCTCCGGACTTCATGGATAAGCTGACGGCCGAGTCGCGGCCGCTCGAGGACCGCGTCCGCGACGGCGCGCGCCGTCCGTATCAAGTCATGCAGCTGCTCGGCGTCGACGCCGGCCAGACGTTGCTCGACGTCGGCGCAGGCGGCGGCTGGTTCACACGCGTCCTGTCCGCGGCGACGGGCCCGAGCGGCAAGGTCATCGCGCAGTTCGGCGCCCGCGCCTTGCAGCGCGAGAACGGCCAGGCGCAGAAGGATCTCGCGGCTTCGCTCGGCAACACCGAAGCGTTCTTCGGCAACGTCGCCGAGCTGCCCGCGAACAGCGTCGATGCCGCCGTGACGGCGCTGAACATGCATCACATGAACGCCGAGCGCGCCGGCCCGTATCTGACGGAGATCTTCAACGTTCTGAAACCGGGCGGCCGCGCAGCGATCATCGATCACGTCGGTGTGCCGACGGCGAACAACAGCCAGCTGCACCGCATGCTGCCGTCCGACGTCAAGACGTGGATCCAGGCCGCGGGCTTCGAGATCGTGACGGAGTCCGACATCCTGCGCACGACGGCCGACGATCACACGCTCTCCGTCGACGACCCGCGCTTGGGCCGCGACATCGATCAGTTCATGTTCATCGTCCGCAAGCCGCAGCGCTAACGTTCGATCAACGCGCGCGGAGGATGAGCTCCGCGCGCGCCGTCTCGGGCAGAGCGGACTCCTCGAAACCGGCCTGTTGCATTGCGGCAAGCGCGCACGGCACGACGCGATCCTGAACGGCACGGAGGTCGATCAATCCTCCGAGCAGCGGACCGTCGGCGTCGTAGAGCTCGGCTTCGAACGCATCGAGCACCGACTCGTAGGCAACCGATTGTGCGTCGGCCTCGGCATGCAGAGCGTCGAATAGACAGCGCGCGTTGTCCTCGAAGAAGCGGCGAACGACGAGCTCGCCATCTACCTGCGCGAGCCCGCGAGCCACGAGGTGATCGACGAGCACATCGCCGAACCGCGCGTACGTCCCCTCTGCCACTCGCCCGCGAAGCTCAGCCTCAGTGGCGCGCATGCCGGTCGGTGCTGCCTGCGGCGAAGCCGGCACGGCGGCCGTCGGCGGCGAGGCCGCGGAGGGCCGAGGCGATTCGACCGTCGTCCGAACAGG
Organism: uncultured Gammaproteobacteria bacterium; assembly: GCA_963714705.1. Taxonomy (GTDB): domain Bacteria; phylum Pseudomonadota; class Gammaproteobacteria; order Steroidobacterales; family Rariloculaceae; genus FEN-1219. The sequence continues at coordinate 176,236 of CAVQPJ010000004.1, read as the reverse complement.
CCGCGCCACATCGGACGATACGGCTGCCGGCTCGACGAGCGGCACCCCGTGCTCATGCTGCCACCAGAGCGCCGCGAGCAGCGCCGCGGCGACGAAACCGGCGAACAACGCGAGCTTCGGTGCGCTCATCCGTTGCTCGCTTCCGCGTCGCCTATTCCCTGCCCTCGAGCGCCTCGAGCGAGTAGTTGCGGTACGTGAGCTCCTCGCAGCGGTCCTCGGCGTACGGCGCGTCCGCGGGGAACACGATGTCGGAGCCCGCGTACTGATCCGTGAAGTTCACGGGATCCTCGGCCGTGTAGTCGCGCTTCAGCGCCACCGTTGCGGGATCCAGCGTGAACCGCTCGACGACGTGCAGCCGGTCGCTGTGCGGGACCGTGCCGGCGACGATGCCTGGCGTGAAGCCGACCGTGTCGACGACGAGCGTGTCGCCGTCCCAGCGGCCGATCGAGTGCCCCGCGCGGCTCGGCGTGACACTCGCCGGGATGGCTCGCCATGTTCATGTGAATCGTGCGCGCGAGCCCGCGGCCATACTCGAGCGTGATCGCGTCGGCGCCCTTCGTGATGCGGTTGATCGGGCCGTCGAACACCCAGTCGAACAACACGCTCGTGATCTCGCAGCGCGCTCGCGGGCTGTCCTCGGGCGGCTTAGCGCGCAGCACGTCGGACGCGGCCTGACCTGCCGGCGTGTACGTCACGGGGCGCGCGCCCCAGCCGGCGTTTGGCACGTCGGCCATGAGGATCTGCCCCGATTCGACTCCGGCCACCATGCTCTTCGGCACGAGTCCGCCGCGACCGCCATCCGGCGGCCGCGCGATCAGGTACTGCTCCTGCGCCCAGTCGCCGTAAACGTTCGGCTCGCCGCGTCGCGGCGCGCGCCGGCCGATCGCCGCGCGCTTGCGTTGCCGTCGTGAGCTGCTGATAGCGCTCGAACGTCGCGTCGTCGAGCTTCAGCGTTTCGATGTAACAGGACGCCGGATCGTCGCGATGCGGGTTGCCCGAGACCTCGACGTGTTTGCCCGCGACGAACATCTCTGCGGACCAGCCCGAACGGCGCAGCACGGTCGCCGCGCGCATCTCGCAGCGCATCGGCTGCACCTTGCCGTCCGCCGCCATCGCATCGAAGTACAGATACGCGTGCGGATTGACGAAGTCGATTCCCGTCAGCGTGCCTTGCGAGCGTGACCTCTTTCGTGGGATCGAACCGCCCGAAGCCGTGATGCGCCGCGGCCGGTGCGGCGAAGACTATGGCGGCGAGCGAAATAGCCTTTAACGTCCTGGACATCGGTCTCCCCCGAGCTATTCGTTGCGGCAGCCATTGCCGCCCAACGAGTATTGCACGGGCGCCGGACGCTCGCGAGCCGCTAAACCTCGGCCCACATTCGCAAGAGATTGTGATACGTGCCCGTCAGCGCCACGACCGATGCGTGCGCCTGGCCGAGCTCGCGCACGAGCCGCTGCACGGCGACGTCCATGTCGAACAGCACGCGGCGCTGCGACTCGTCGCGGATCATGCTTTGGATCCAGAAGAACGACGCGACGCGCTCGCCCGAGGTCACGGGCGTCACGTGATGCAAACTGGACGCGGGATAGATAATGAGATCGCCAGCGCCGAGCTTGACCGCATGCGCGCCGTACGTGTCCTCCACCGTGAGCTCGCCGCCCTCGTAGCTGCCGGCGTCGCAGAGAAACAGAGTCGCCGACAGATCGCTACGCAGCCGCTCGACGCCGCCGCGCTTCAGCCGCACGGCATTGTCGACGTGCATGCCGAACTCCTCACCGCCGCCATAGCGGTTGAAGAGCGGCGGCCAGACCTTGGCCGGCAGCGCCGCGGCCATGAAGAGCGGATTGCGCCCGAGCGCGTCGAGCACGATCTCACCGGCGCGTTTCGCGGCGGCGCTGTCCTCGGGGAGCTGGCGATTACGTTTCGCGAGCGCGGCCTGCGGCCCGCTCGTGACGTTGCCGTCGACCCAGTCCGCGCGATCGATGAGCTGCCGGATCTCCGCCACTTGGCCGGCGGTCAGCACCTCGGGGACCTGAATCAACATGGCGCGCCGAAGGCTACAGCCTCCAGGTCAAGCTGACCACGCCCGAGCGTTCCGGGCCGGGCGTCGCCCAACCGTTCGCCGCGTTGTTGCGGATGCGCTCGTAGTAAACCTCGTCCGTCAGGTTGTCGACATTGATTTGCAACGCCACGTTCTCGTTGAACGCGTAGGTCGCCATCGCACGGTGCGTCAAATAATCCGGCGTGTAGTACAGATCCGCCGTCGCGTTCACGCGCGCAAACGTGTACTCGCCCTGATACGTCACGCCGTAGCCGATCGAAAAGGCATCGGATATGCGGAACGTCGTCCAGATGCTTGCCGAGTGCTCGGGCGTGCTCGGCAACGGGTCGCCGGCCAGGATGTCGATCGCTCCGCCACCCAGGCTCTGATCCGATACGGACTGCAAGACCTCGCTGTCGAGGTACGTGTAGTTGCCGAATATCGACCACCGCATACCGATCGCGCCGGCCGCGCCGAGCGCGACGCCGTCGACGCGCGAGTTGCCGTCGAGCTGCTGCTCAGGGATGGTCGGATCACCGGAAGGCACGCGGAACTGGCTGCGCTCGTTGCGGAACACCGCGGCCGTCAAGGTCAGGGCTTCCTGGAGCTCCCACTTGCCGCCGAGCTCGACGGTCTCCGCTTCCTCGGGATCGACGTTGCAGTTCGTCACGACGTCACACGTGCCGTTCACCGACGCCTGCGACGGCGTCTCGGAGTTGCCGTGCGCGAGGTAGATGCTCGAGCTCGTGCTCGGCTTGAAAACGAGACCGAGGCGGTACGAGCCGAGATAGTCGATGTTCTCAGCGAGCGGCCCCGGCGTGACGACGGGCGTGGCCGGCGGCTCGGGGTACGGCACCGCGACGTTCACGAGCGTGCTCGACGCTTCGTTGTTCTCGTAGCGGAGCCCGGCGTTGATCTCGAACCGCTCTGTGAGCTGCACGCGGTCGAAAACGTAGGCTGCCTTGTTGTCGACTTCGCCATCGGCTTGCTGCGTGACGATGAAGTTCACGGGCCCCGTATAGACGTGGTCGGGGTTGTCGATGCTCATCGGCGGCAGAACGGGATTCGGCGTCGCCCCGAGCGGATTGCGCAGGCCGTTGCCGTTGTCGCGGTGATAGGTCTCGTTCGATAGCGAGAAGCCGGAGACCAACGTGTGCTGGACTCGGCCCGTCGCGAACTCGAGAGTGAAGTCCGTCTGGTTGACGAGGATCTCGTTCGCCGTGTCCCGGATCGTGCCGCCGCGGTTCGGCACGAACGTGCCCGGCGCGGCGCAAGCAGCGCCGGTCCACGGGTTGACGCCCGTTTCGACGCACCATGTCCCCTGCGGCTGATCGACGAACGAGTACTGCTCGACCTCCTGCCAGCGCGTCAGATTGCGCAGCGAGAAGCCGTCGCTGAAACCGTGATCGACGATCGTGGTGAACGCGTCGAGGCCGATCTCTTGGGCATCGACGTTCGAGTAGCCGTAGTACGCGCTCGTCGGCACACCGGGCAGCGGGCCGTCGTTGAACGGGCCGAGTGCATACGGCACACCGTACTGCGGAACGTTGTCGTCCTCCTGATGTAGCAACGCGACCGTCACGCGCGTTGCGTCATCGCCGAACGCCACGGAAGGCGCCACGCCCCAGCGCTCATAGCGCTCGACGTCGCGGCCCGCCACGTCGTTGCTGTGCGTCATGAGGTTCAGACGCACGTCGGGACCGTCAGAGTCAGCCCACTCCGAATCGAGCGTGGCGCGGGCGTACGAGTCGCTGCCGCCGGCGACGTCGAGAACCGTGCCCGACATGCCGCGCGGCCCCTTCGTCACGAGATTGATCGAGCCGCCGACCGAGCCCGCACCGGTGTAAACGGAATTGGCGCCGGACACCAGCTCGAGCTGCTCGAGATTGAACGGATCGGTGCGGCTGTACTGCGCGCTGTCGCGCACGCCGTCGGTCGAGATGTCGCTCGTAGCGGTGTAGCCGCGAAGGTTGACGCCGTCGCCGTAGCCGCCGCCGCCCTCGCCGGCCGTGAATGTGATGCCGGGCAGCGTCGAGAGGATGTCCCGCATCGTGAGCAGGTTCTGCTGATCGATGATCTCGCGCGGCACGAGCGTGATCGTCTGCGGGGTCTCGAGCAGCGGTGCCGTGTAACGCGTGCCGAGCCCTTGCTCGAGCCGCTCGCCGAACACCTCGATGACCTCGCCCGGGGGTTCTTGGTCGGCGCGCGCCGAGCTAGGCGCGGGCGTTTGCTGCGCCTGCGCGGCTCCGGCCGCGAGGCTCGCAGCACCGAGCCATGCTCCGTTGCGTAATGCGTCGCGCACGACGCTCCGAATTCCGTTCCGAGACACCTTCACGCTCACTGCTCCCTCCGAACGCGAATGCGAGTCGTTCTTATTATCACCAAGCCTCAAACGAATGCAACTCATTCTCAACAAAACGCCACCGCGGCGGCCCCCTCGTGCCGTTACGAGTCGAGGCGCGGCCGGTGCTACGATCGAATCCACAGCGGCTGACAACTCTTTTCTGGGGGAGCAATGAGAACGCGAGTCACGGCGCTCTCGGTGGTTGTGGTCACGGCGACTGGGCTCGCCTCGTCCGCAACCCTGGCGCAAACAGCCGCCGCGGCGGCTCCGGCAGCCGAGGCCTATTCCGTCCCGCGCACGTCGTGGGGCGATGCCGACTTACAGGGCGTTTGGGACTACCGAACGATCACGCCGATGGAGCGCCGGGCGGAGCTCGGCGACCGCGCGTACTACACGGATGAGGAAGTCGCACAGCTAGAAGGCCGGGCTGCGCGGCGCATGGAGCAGCCGCCCGACGAGAACACGCCGGTCGGTCTCGTGCACGCCGAGTACCTCACCGACCCCGGCCGCTACGTCGACGAATCCCGCAGGACGTCCCTGATCGTCGAGCCGGCGAACGGGCGCATGCCGCCCTTGGCGCGCGAAGCGCAGGCACGGCAAGACCGCGCGCGCGCGGCTGCCGCTGCAGCTGCTGCTCCGGCACGCCCGGGCGGTCGCGCGGATTCCTACACGGACCGCTCGTTTCTCGAGCGTTGCATCACGCGAGGCTCCGCGGGCTTGCCGCTGCCGACGCTCTACAACAACAACATCCGCATCGCTCAGGCGCCGGGCTTTGTCGCGATCGTGCACGAGATGGTGCACGAGACGCGCCTCGTCCCGCTCGACGACAGCGGCTTCGGTAACGTGCGCAGTTATCTCGGCGAGTCGCGCGGGCGCTGGGAGGGCGACACGCTCGTCGTCGAAACTCGCAACTTCGACGGCAAGGCGCCGTACCGGGGCGCCGGCACGAACCTGCGCGTCACCGAGCGCTACACGCGCGTCGGCCCCGACCGGATCGACTTCAAGGTCACGTTCGAGGACGAAACGCAGTGGACGCAGCCGTGGACCGCGGCCTACTCGATGCGCAGCGGTGAAGGCGAGCTCTACGAATACGCCTGCCACGAAGGCAACTATGGGCTGCGCAACATCCTCGAGAACGCTCGCGACGAGGAGCGCAAGGCCGCAGGGGCCGCGCGATGAGCCAGCAAGCTTTCTTCGCGGTCGCGGGCGCCCTGCTCTGCTGCGTCGCGCAGCCGGCCGCCGCACACCACTCGTTCGCGGCGGAGTTCGACGCGACTCAACCCGTCGAGCTGCACGGCACGATCACGAAGATGGAGTGGATCAATCCGCACTCGTGGCTGCACATCGACGTCAAGAACGCCGACGGCACGACGACGCCGTGGATGATCGAAGGCGCGACGCCGAACACGCTGCTGCGCCGCGGCTTCACTCGCGAGGCCGTGAAGAGCGGCACCGAGATCACGATCATCGGCTACCGCGCCAAGAACGGCGCGAACCGCGCCAATGGCCGCGACTTGATTCTTCCCGACGGCTCGCGCTTGTTCATGTCGTCGTCGGGCACCGGCGCGCCCGGCGAGGAAGGCGGAGCCGAAGGCGCGACAGAGTAGCCGGCGCATGCGCAAGCTGCTCGTCTTCACGCTCGCCGCCGTGGTCGCGTTGATCGGCGCGGGATCGTTCCTCTATTTGCGCAACGCGACGCCCGTCGTGCCGGCGATCGCAACCGCAGAGGCCTCGGCGCCTGGCGCTCCTTGGGTCGTGAAGCTGCACGCACAGTGGTGCCCCGTCTGCATGCTGACGAAGGGGATGTGGTCCGAGATCGAGCAGGACTACGCCGGCCGCGTGCGGCTCGCGGTGTTCGACTTCACGGACGACGCCACGACGGCCGCGACTCGCTCCGAGGCCGATCGGCTGGGGCTCGGCGCCGTGCTCGACGAAACCGGTTTTGCTACTGGGACGATCCTCGTGCTCGACGGCCGCAGCAAAGAAATCCTCGCGTGGATCAGCGGCAGCCGCGATTTCGCCGAGTATCGCGCGGCCATCGACACCGCGCTGGCTGCCGCCGAAGGCCCACGATGAGACGGGTTGAGGCGATCGCGCTCGCGCTCTGCGCGAGCCCGTCGTTCGCACAGCCGTTTCCGCCCGGCTACGTCGATCCCGCCCCGTTGCTCGCAGCCGCCGCGCGCGAGATCGGCGAAGCGACTTTACGCTGCGTCACGTTCTCGGGAACGGGCTATGCCGGCGCCGTCGGCCAGACGTTCGAGAACGCCGTCAACATCGACTGGCCGCGCATCGACGCGCTCGCGAACTACACGCGCACGATCGACTGGGAAGCCGGCACCAGCGTCGAAACGTTCGACCGCAAGCCGGGTTTGAGCCCGGCGTCGTGGAAGTACGGTCTCGGCTGGGAAGGCGGCACGCCGACGCAAACGCAGATGCGCCAGACGCACATCGTCAACGGCCGCTACGCCTGGCACATCGACGGCGACGGCGAGCCCGTCGCCGTACCGCCCGAGCTCGCCGAGCTCTATCAGCTCGATCTGTGGTTGAACCCCGCGGGATTCATCAAGGCCGCACGGCTGCCGGGCGCGAATCCCGTCGCGTTCTGGCGCTGGGAGCAGCTCGAGAAAGGCCGCGACGGCAACGTCGTCGCGCCCGAGAAGGTGCACGTCGTCGCGATCACCGTGCTCGGCAAGTACCGCGTCGACGCGACGATCAACTCGCAGAACGTCATCACGCGCATCAAGACGACGGTCAGCGAGCCTGCGCTCGGCGATTTCAACATCGAGCACGAGTCGACGAATTTCGTCGCCGTCGGCGACGTGAAGTGGCCGACGGCGTGGCACTCGCATCACGGCTGGGACGACAACTGGCAGTTCTACCGCCAGAGCACGGGCCACAACGGCTACGGCGGCGACTTTCCCAACGTGCGGCCGAACGATTGCGCGACTGCGCCGCCCGTGCCGCCGTCCGTGGCCGAGGCGACGTTCGCGACGTCGGTGACCTGGGACGAGCTCGCCGACGGCGTGTATTGGCTCGGCGGCGGCCCGGCCAACAGCTACATGATCGAGTTCGCCGACTTCGTCGCCGTGTTCGAGGCGCCCGGCAACGAGCAGCGCAGCTTGGCCGTGATCGACACGATCGCGAAGCTCGCGCCCGGCAAGCCGATCCGCTGGCTCGTCGAGCTCGCACCCGCACTTCGACCACATCGGCGGCTTGCGCACATACTCTGCACATCGGCGCGACGATCGTCGCGCACGCGAAGAACATTCCGTTCCTGAACCGCGACGTGTTGAGCTACGAGCCGCGCACCGTCGCGCCCGACATCGTCTCGCGCTGGCCGCCGACGGAAGTGTCGGAAGGCTACAACTACGAAGCCGTGCAGGAGAGCTACGTCATCACGGACAACGAGCGGATATTGCGCGTCTATTACGTTCAGCCGCTGCGCCACGTCGAGGGCATGCTGATGGCGTATCTGCCGGCCGAGCGTATCGCGTTTCAGGCCGATCTCTTCGACACGCACGAGCCGCCCAAGCTTGTGCAGCTTCCCGCGATGCGCGCGCTCAGCGTCCAAGTCGAGCGCATGAAGCTCGACGTCGCGACGCTGGCGCCCGTGCACGGGCCGCCCGTGCCGTGGAGCGATTTCGAGCAGGCGCTGCGGACGCTCGGCGACGGCTAGAGCCTGCGGACGTCGCTCGTCACGTCCGCCGGATCGGAACGCATGTGTGCGACATCCGACTCGAGCCGAGCGATGCGCGCTTCCATTTCGCTTTCCGCCGCCACCATGACCACGAGGTGACCTCAGCATGGAACGAGCACAAAGGCTCGATGCAAAAGATCACGGCACTCCCGGCGCGTGGACGTGAAGACCGTTTTACCGGCCGAAACGTCGAGAATCTCGTCAGTCCGCCGTCGGATGCGTGTCGAGATGCCCGCTTCAAGTTCACTGTTACATCGAGACGAGGTCGTTCAACCCTAGGAGCGCCGTAAGAATCGCCGTGATGATGGCGCCAACGATTGCGCCGAGGCCGAGGATCAATGCCGGCTCGAGCAGCGAGAGAAGGTGCTTCAGCTTCCCGCGCACTTCCTCGTCGCAGAGCTCGGCGACTTTGCCGAGCATCGAGGGAAGCTGGCCCGTCTGCTCCCCGACGGCGACGAGCTCGACGGCAATCGGCGGCAGGTGCTTGGCCTCGGCCAACAACATCCTGAGAGCAGCGCCGCTGCGGATGCCGTCGATGCACGCCTCGAGCTCCTCCCTGACGACGACATTACCGACGACATCGACCGCGAGACGCATCGCGTGCAGGAGGCCGACTCCGCTTTCGAGTAGCGTCGCCAGCGTCCGCGCAAACTGCGCAGCGGCGTACGACTGAATCAGTTGCCCGACGACCGGCGGCCGCGCCGACCTCATCAACAACGTCTCGGAGACCTTCGCCCACGACGCGCTGGATCGCCTGACGGCTTCGACCGTCACGAACGGCACGGGCCCCCACCCGGTCACGTACGCCTACGACGACGCGGGCGGCAACCTGGGCAACATGACCCACAAGAGCGACATCAGCACGACTCGCGTCGGGGTCGATGACGTATTCCGGTACCGGGCGGCCGCACGCGCTTCAGACGCTGAACACCGGTAGCGGCACGCGGACGTTTACCTACGACGCGAACGGCGCGATCACGGCCGGCCAGGTCGCAAGCACCGCGCGCACGCTGGCCTACACCTCCTACGACTTCCTCGCCTCGGCGACGATCGGCACGACGTCGCGAACGTTCTCTTATGGGGCCGATCGGCAGCGCTATCGGCAGGTGTCGGTCTCCGGCGGCACGACACGCACCTATACCTACATCGGCGAGCACTACGTCAAGGAGGTCCAAGGCAGCGCGACCGAGCACAAGCTCTACATCGTCGCCAACGGCGAGCCCGTCGCGTACGTCAGCGACGACGGCACGCCCGACAGGCGGTATCTACACAAGGACCACTTGGGCTCGATCGCGACGATCGTCACGAACCAGAACGTCGCAGGCAGCGAGAAGCTCTCCTACGACGCCTGGGGCAAGCGCCGGCACGGCACCGATTGGTGGAGCGCAGCTGCTGCCGCGAGCGAGGAGCGCGGCTACACCGGCCACGAGCATCTCGACAACGTCACGCTCATTCACATGAACGGCCGCGTGTACGACCCGCAGCTCGCGCGCTTCACGTCGCCCGATCCCTTCGTGCCCGCGGCACTCTATTCGCAGAGCTACAACCGCTACGCCTACGTCTACAACAATCCGCTGAAGTACATCGATCCCAGCGGCTTTCGGCCGGAGGAGTGCCGGTTCTGGATGATATGCAAGAAGCCCGGGGTCCCAGGTCCCTGGACCGATCCTGTCATCCCAGACCCCGGGTTCTATTTTGTCCAGCCGGGGGACTACGTCTACGCGTTGCTGCAGGAACAGATGCGGTTGGCCGAGGAGTACCGGGTTGCGGCAATTCAGTACAACTACCTCATGAGCGTGAGCCACCCTGCGGCGAAAACCGATCAGGAGGGCATCAAACCGACGATCGTCGGCGGGGCCGCGGCCGCGTGGGCGGGATTCAAGGGCGCGCTGTTCCCGAGCACGACTGCGTACCGTGAACGCGGCACCTTGGGCACGTGGGGGTCGTTCGGCCGCGGCGTGGCCAAGGAGATCTACAACACCGGGGTCGAGTTGAGCGAAATCGCCGACGTGTTGACCCCGGGCGGAGCGATGATACGGAAGGTGCTGGGCGCGCCCGAGCTCGAGCGAGTCGAGATCGCCGACGACGAGCTCGGCGGGGCGTCGGTGACGGAGAGTGCGCTCTTCGCCGCGGCGGCCGGTCGCTCCCTCGTCAATGCGGGCCGCAAGCTCGCCGGCGGGCTCGCGAAGCGCGTCGCGCAAGCGCTCTGCTGCTTCGCAGCCGGCACGTTAGTCGCCACGGCCGAGGGCTTGCGCCCAATCGAGGACCTCGAGGTCGGAGACCAAGTCTGGGCGCGCAGCGAGGAGACCCAAGAGCTCGCGCTCAAACCCGTCACCGCCTTGATACGCCCGCACGAGCGGGTGATCTGGACCGTCGCCTACGAAATCGACGAAGGCACCGAAGTCACCTACGCCGAGTTCGACACGACCGACGATCACCCGTGGGCGAGCACGGACGGCACGTGGCTGCGCACCGACGAGCTCAAACCCGGGATGCAAATCCAGCGCGCGCACGGCGTTCCCGCGCGCGTGATGTCCGTGGTCGAGACCGGAGCGCACCGAGCAGACGTACAATCTCGAGGTCGCCGACTTCCACACCTACTTCGTCGGGGAGGCGTGGGTTTGGGTTCACAACGCCAAGAACTGCGTTCTTCAGGCGGTTGAGCGAACTCACGGACATCACTCGGACCCTAAATTCATGGGTGGGAATCCGAATCAAGCCTTGACCGAACTCGGCGAAGGAGCGCACAGAGGTCTGCACGGGAGCCTGAATAAGTTCCTCCGAACGGTGCAGGACAGTTTTGGCAATCATATGCGGCCACAGCGAGGAAACAGCGGTCAAACCATCCGCCAGAACTTCTCCAGACAAGAACGTCTGGAAGCCCTGCGTGATTTTTATCGCGGCCCAGGCGCGCAGCATACCGAGGCAGCTCGTGACTTCTTCCGACAGCATCCGAATCTATGAACTGAATTCTGCGTACAGCGTTTCAGCGCCCGATTGCGACATCAGTTTTTTCGCGACGGCGCCTGTCGCGCTTTTCTGCCCCGTATGTGATAGCTACCTCGGGGATGGTGACTACGTGCCGAACCTCGATTTACGGGGATGCGCTTACGACTTCTGCTATACCTACGACGGTCGTCTTCTCGTGTCGCGTCGCGCGAAGAAGTGCTTGGATGAACAATGCACCACGCGAATTACCTACCTTCCGGTCGACAAGTCTACGGAATACTACGTTTGTGACGTCGAATCGGTCGTAGTATTCGATACGAATCGACGCAAGACGCGGTTCGAAAAGATGTGCACGCGATGCGGCCAGTACGAGTCAATCATAGGTGCCATCCCAGCGTTTGTCTTGGAAGCAGACAAGATCCAAAGGAGCGGTGCATATCGCACCGATATTTGCTTCGGGTCCGGCCGAGAGAAGAGTCCAGTGGTCATCATCGGCCGTCAGCTAAAACTTGGCTTGCAGAAGTCGTTCCCAGAGTTGGATTTTCGACCGGTGAATGAATCCCCCAAGCAGTAGCCGCCTCGTAGGGATTCGTGGGGCGTAAGTAACCTCGAGCAGTTGGAGATCGCCGACGACGAGCTCGGCGGGGCGTCGGTGACGGAGAGTGCGCTCTTCGCCGCGGCGGCCGGTCGCTCCCTCGTCAATGCGGGCCGCAAGCTCGCCGGCGGACTCGCGAAGCGCGTGGCGCAAGCGCTCTGCTGCTTCGCGGCCGGCACGTTAGTCGCCACGGCCGAGGGCTTGCGCCCGATCGAGGACCTCGAAGTCGGCGACCAGGTTTGGGCGCGCAGCGAAGAGACCCAAGAGCTCGCGCTCAAACCCGTCACCGCCTTGATACGCCCGCACGAGCGGGTGATCTGGACCGTCGTCTACGAGATCGATGAAGGCACCGGACTCACCTACGCCGAGTTCGACACGACCGACGATCACCCGTGGGCGAGCACGGACGGCACGTGGCTGCGCACCGATGAGCTCAAACCCGGGATGCAAATCCAGCGCGCGCACGGCGTGCCCGCGCGCGTGATGTCCGTCGTCGAGACCGGCCGCACCGAACAGACGTACAATCTGGAGGTCGCCGACTTCCACACCTACTTCGTCGGGGAGGCGTGGGTTTGGGTTCACAACGCAGCGAATTGCGGAATAGCGGGACAGATCCATCACATTGCCAGCGATAAGGCGATCAAGAGTGGCTTTACCGAGCAGTTCAGGAGGATCTTCGGAAGAGCGGACAAGTCTCTCCAGGATGCCGCCAACAAAGTGTTCTTGGAAGGGCACGCAGGCAGACATTCACCGAAATACCATCAGTACGTACTGGGCCGCCTGCAGACCGCGACTCGAGGCCTATCAGGTGATGCATACTCTCGGGCGCTCGATGGCGAGCTCGGCGCCCTTCGTGGTGAGCTGCTGAGGAACCCCGACTTGGTACGCGGCGTTGGCTTATGAACTGGTATTGGGTTGTGAGCTGTGACAACACCGTCGAGAATCCACTCGTCGTGGACAGTGCCGATCTCGGTGTCGATCCGGAGAGACTCGATATCGGTGAGCCGCTCGAACGTTGGAGCGAGCTGGCATGGTTACGAGCAAAGAAGTTGGAGAACGACGGTCTGCCGGATGATGTGGTGCAAAATCATCTAGGGCTGCCGGTGTTTTCGAGCCGACTGCGCGCAGCGCTCGAAAAAGCTGTAGTGCGGGGCATTCAGTACTTACCGATCCGACTCTTCAGGCCAAACGGGCAGGAGATCATAGGTTTTTCCATCGCAAATGTGATCGAGAGGCGTCGAGCGCTAGACCGCTGCCGTTCGGACTACGACGTGTTTCCCGATGACTACTTCCTGTCAGATCGCAGGGGCAACGTGCGTGGCATACGAACCGCGGCGCTCAACACCGAAGCCCTCGCAGGCTGCGACATCCTGCGGCTCGACGAGTTCCCATCGAGTGTTTACGTTTCAGAACGTTTCAGGAAAGCTTTCGACGTTGGCGGTCATACTGGCTATTCATTTCGCGAAGTTAGTTTGTCGTGAAACAGGCAGCACCGCCACGAGTCGGTCGCATGCGCGCGCTCTCGATTTCGCAGCCGACGCGAACCAACCCTTCTCCTGCCACGGCGCGTACATCGCGTCGGAGTTGCAGATGCCGTCGTTCGGGCGCGTGAACGTGCCGGTGTGACCTACGCCGAGTTCGACACGACCGACGATCACCCGTGGGCGAGCACGGACGGCACGTGGCTGCGCACCGATGAGCTCAAACCCGGGATGCAAATCCAGCGCGCGCACGGCGTCCCCGCGCGCGTGATGTCCGTCGTCGAGACCGGCCGCACCGAACCGACGTACAATCTCGAGGTCGCCGACTTCCACACCACCTCTCCCGAGGCAGGGTCCGCATTTCCAAGCAGAAGACACCCGTGGAAACGATGTACGACCTGTAGTTCATCAACACCGTCGGCAACATCAGCGGCCGCGGGGACCTCATGAATAGCGTCTCGGAAACGTTCGGCTACGACGCCTTCGATCGACTGACGGCTTCGACGGTCACCAACGGTACGACCTCACCCCGTCACCAAAACCAACGTAGCAAGCCCGATCAGCTGACGTACATGGCTACATCTGCACACGCCTCGGCGCCCGTCCGTAGCCGCAACCCGGCGCCGTCACTGCAACTCAGCGACCTCCAGCGTCCGGAATGGGGGAGAACTTCGGTCTAGCCCGGCCGGCTATTGGCCGCTCGCGCCGCGCGCCGTGAGCTTGTACATGCGTCCTTGGCCGCCGCGTCCTTCGCGCCCGTCCTCGAGGATCCACAGCTCGCCGGCAGGGCTGAGCTCGATCGAGCGCACCCGCATCCCCATCTCGTAGCGCTCGGCCTCGCGCGCCTTGTCGCCGTCGAACTCGATGCGGATGATCGCTTGCGACGAAAGGCCGCTGATCAACGCATCGCCACGCCACTGCGGGAACTCCGTGCCGTTATAGAAGAGCAGATTCGACGGCGAGATCACGGGGTTCCACCAGACGGCCGGCGCCGCGAACTCGGGCCGCGTGTCGTGATCAGGAATGACCTTGCCGTCGTAGTGATCGCCGTTGCTGACGATCGGATAGCCGTAGTTCGCGCCGCGCCGCACCTGGTTCAGCTCGTCGCCGCCCATCGGCCCCATCTCGACGTCCCAGAGCCGGCCCTGTTCGTCGAACGCGAGGCCGAGCAGGTTGCGATGGCCGAGCGACCAGATCTGCGCCGTCACCCCGCCGCGATCCGCGAACGGATTGTCGCGCGGCACGCTGCCGTCCTCGTTGAGCCGCAGCATCTTGCCGAGGTTCGTGCTCATGTCCTGCGCAGGATCGAACTGCTGGCGCTCGCCGGAGCTGAGCCACAGATACCCGCCGCCGAACGCAATGCGGTGGCTGTAATGGCCTCCGCCCTCGACCTTCGGCGATTGCCGCCAGATGACCTGCAGGTTTTGCAGCTCGCCGCCGTTGGCCGTGAGCGCGAGCTTCGCGCGCGCGACGGCCGCGCCGCGCGTCTCGCCTTCGCCGGCCTCTGCGTAGCTCAAGTACACGAGCCCGTTGTTCGCAAAGTCGGGGTGCAGCACGACGTCGCCGAAGCCGCCCTGGCCGAACCAGCTCACTTCCGGCACGCCGCGAACGTCGACGCTCGCGCCGCCCGGCGTGTACAGCTTCAGCATTCCGCGCTGCTCGGTCACGAGCATGCGGCCGTCCGGAAGGAAGGCCATGGCCCACGGGATGTCGAAGTCGGCGACTTGCGTCACGGTGAACGGCAGGTTTTGCGCGAAGGCTGGCGCCGTCGCGCCGGTGCAAACGGCCAGCGCGGCCGCGAGAGTCCAAGCAGAATTTCGTGACATCGCGCATCTCCCGCCAAGTTACTTCGCGCCAGGATATCATCGGCGGGCTTGCAGCCGAGCCCGGACCTCGTTAGGAATACGCCTCAAGATTTCGTATGGGTAAGCCATGTCGACGCTCGTCTTCTGTGTTTTCGACCTCAAGCACGCCACGCGCGAAGATTACCTGTACGCCTACATGGACCTCGCGGATCTCGGGCTCCGCCAGACCATCAAGTCCGAGACCGGGCCGAGCTTCAAGCTGCCGGCATCTGCGGTCATGGGCACGTTCGACGGCCCCAGCGTCGAGGACGTGCGCAGCGACATCAGCAAGAAAGTGCAGAGCATCTTCAAGTCGCGCGGCCTGAACGGCACATTCTTCCTCGTCGCAAGCCACGATTGGGCCTGCGCCGGCGAATCGACGTAAGCGCAGCTCGTTGCTCTCGCCTCCGCGGTGGCCGACAATCCGCGTGCCAAGCCCGAACACGACGAGCTCGAGAGGCCGCCCGCATGAAAACCCCAAGGTCAGCGCTGTATGCGTTCGGAACCTGCGTGTTGGCGGCGTGCGCGCCGCAAGCAGACGACGGCGTCGCGGAACAGGCAGCCGCCTCCGGCTGGCAACAACCCGTCACGGAATGGGGCGAGCCGGATCTGCGCGGCATGTGGCCGATCGGGCACCTGACCGGCGTGCCGCTCCAGCGCCCGCCGACGTTCGGCGAGCGCCGGTTCTTGACGGACGAGGAGCTCGCCGCGCGCGAGCAGCAATACACCGGCATTCAGGGCGCCTACAAGCAAGAGATCGATACCAACAAGATGGGCATGGGCCACTGGGTCGAATGGGGTAAGTCGAACCGGCTGACGTCGCTGATCATCGACCCGCCGAATGGCCAGCTCCCAGCGCTGACGGCCGAGGGCGAACGCCGTCGTGCCGAGATGCGCAGCGGCTGGATGGCGATCCCGTTCGACCACTGGACCGACTTCGACAACTGGGATCGCTGCGTCACGCGCGGCCTGCCGGCCTCGATGCTGCCGGCGTACTACAACAACGGCGTGGAAATTCTCCAGTCGCCGGGCTACGTCGTGATCCGCCTCGAGATGATTCACGAGGCGCGCGTCATTCCGATCACGAGCGAGCCCGTCGACAGCGATGCCAGAGCCTGGTTCGGCTACTCGCGCGGCCGCTGGGAAGGCAACACGCTCGTCGTCGAGACGACGAACTTCAACGGCCGGGGCAGCTCGACGAACATTCACACGGTCGGCTCTCCTCCGTTCAACAACACGCCGATCAGCGAGGAGTACGTGCTGACGGAGCGGCTGACGCGCACGGGCCCGGACACGCTGACGTATCAGGCCACGTTGAACGACCCGGTGATCTGGACCGCGCCATGGACCGTCGAGCTGCCGTGGCAGCGCGACGATAGCTACCAGATCTTCGAGTACGCCTGCCACGAGGACAACTCGATGATCCGCAATTACATCGTCACCTCGCGCGCCGAGCGCGCGCAGCAACAAGGAGCTGCACGGTAATGAAAAGCTTGATCGCAGTCGGTACGTTGGCGGCGCTGGTCGCGTTCTCGAGCGGCGCGCAACCGCAGCGCCCGCCGAATCAGGGCGGCGCCCCGGCAGATCCCGGCGCCGGCTTCGGCCCGCAGCAGCTCACGACCTTCAAGGTCCGCGACAACTTCTACATGATCCGCAACGGTCAGTCGGGCAACTGCTCGGTGCTCATCGCCGACGACGGCGTGGTGCTCATCGACAACAAGTTCGAGATGGACCACGACGCCATCATGACGAAGCTGCGCGAGATCACCGACAAGCCGGTGCTCTACGTCATCAACACGCACATGCACGGGGATCACTCGGGCGGCAACGCGCCCAAGCAAGCGTTGGGCGCCAAGGTCATCGCGCACGAGAACGCGCGATTCCAGATGGCCATGACGCAGGCCACGGGCCTGCCGAACCTCACGCTCGAAGAGCACATGCGCCTCTACCACGGCGAGTTCGTGCTCGACCTCTACTGGCTCGGGCGCGGCCACACGGACGGCGACATCGTCGTTCACCTGCCCGAGCAGAACATGATCTTCATGGGCGACCTGTTCGCGACCTGGGATCCCTACGTGACACTGATTCATTACGCGGGCGGCGGCAGCCTGCGCGAGTGGACGCGAACGCTCGATCGCGCGCTGGCGCTGCCGTTCGACACCGTGATACCGGGCCATGGCGGAGCCACGGACCGCGCGCATCTCGAGACTTACCGCGCGCAGCTCGTGCGCATGCAGGACATGGTTCGCGAGATGAACCGCGCGAAGAAGTCGCGCGAAGACATTCAGAAGATGCTCGAGACGGAGTTCGGCTGGAGCGGCTTCGTCACGAACTCTCGGTCTCGACGGCGTCATCGGCGAGATGCAGTAGGCGATCGTCAGCTCAGAGCGCAGAGCTCACGCGGGCCGGTCACCGTACGCGTCGGGAAGATGCGCGGCCCGGCCCTTGAACTTGCGGTGATTCCACATGTATTGCTCGGGGCACTCGCGCACGAAGCGCTCGATGATCCCGAAGACACGCGTCGTGTCCGCGACGACGTCGGCAGTCGGGAAGTCCGCGAGCGCAGGCTCGAAGCGCAGCAAATATCCGTCTCGCCGGCGACAGAAAAAGAATGGCACCACGGTCGCGCCGCTCGCCTTCGCGACGCGGCTCAAAGCGGTGCTCGTCATCGCCAGCTCCCCGAAAAACGGCAGCAGCTCCGCGCTGCGCGCGCGGCTTGCCTGATCGGGTGCATACCACACTGTCGCGTTCGCTCGGAGCGCCCGCACCATGCCGCGCACATCGTCGTTGGCGAACGTGACATGAGCCGCTCGCTGACGACCCAAGCTCTGCAACTCGTTCAGCAACGCGTTGCGCCGCGGTCGATACATGAAGGCAAACAGCGGCACCAGAGTCTTGACGACGGGCACGCAGATTTCGATGGGCGTGAAGTGACCGGAGAGCAGGATGACTCCGCCTCCCTTCGCCAGCGCCGCTTTGAGGTGCTCCTCTCCGGCGACGTCGAACAGCGACGCAACCCGCCGCGGATTGCCGAACCAGGTGTACGCCATCTCGGCGATACAGGCCGTGATGTTCTCGAAGTGTCGGCGCATCAGCCGAGCGACCTCGGCTTCCGGCAGCGCCGGAAAGCAAATCTCGAGGTTGCGCCGGACCGTGCGCTTTTGCCGGCGCATTAGAAAGGACAGCGCGCCGCCCAGGAACGCGTGCAACCCGATCGCCACACGCCACGGCAACCGGGATGTCAGCCACATCCAAGCCGCCAGCAACCAGGTCGGCCAATAACGCGGCGCCCAGTAACGCCGCCACAGCCCTTTGGGCACGGCCGGTGGTGCTAAGGGCTCCTCTTCCAACGGCGTCGTGCTCAAACCACGACGAAGACCGTCACGACGACTACGCTCCGCACGACTCCCATCAGACCTCCCCCCTCGTTCGCCGGCCCTAAGCCTACTCCGCCAGAAAGCGCCTCGCATTGTCGCGGCTCGCACGGCGTCGCGACGTACTCGACGTCCGGGCGATAGAGCCACTGCGACGTCCCCGTCACTCGGTCCTTCAGGTATTCGGGATCCTCGAGCTCGAAGCTGTAGGTCAGGCCGCCGTCGGCATTCACTGCGAAGCGCTCGACGAGATGCTTGCCGGCACCGGACGGCAAGCCCGCGCCGTTGCCGAGCCGATGCGGCGCGAACCGCGTCGTGTCGACGACGAGCGCGCCGTCGTCCCAGCGGCCGATCGAATGTCCGTGCACGCTCGGCGTGACGCCGTCATGCGTCGCTAACGTCGAGGTGCACGACGCGCTCGACCGCCGCGTCCTCGCCACGAATGGTGACGACATCGCCAGCGCACCTCGATGCTGCGGAAACCGGGCAGGATCATGTACACCGGCGGCGGGAACGGCACGCACTCGAGCACCGGGATTCGCAGTGTCGCGGAACTCGGCGACGGCCGCCGCGCCCTGCGGCGTGGCGATGCTGCACGACGCCGGGCGCGAAGAACGTCGCCGAACAACGGGCCGACGGAGCGTCATCCACGTGCCTGCGACGCTCGTCGCTCGGAAGATCTCAGCCGGTCGGCTGGGCGAGTGCGGCCTCGGCGCCGCCCGAGTCGTACAACGCGACCGCGGAATCGGCCTTACGGATCGTGCTGCAGGAACAGAATGGTCGCGCGAGGCATCGCGCCCGGATTGCCGCCGACGACGACGCGATCGCCGCGCACGAACGTGTCTGCGGCCCAGCCGTACTGCTTCATCGCCGTCGAAGGAACGCTTCGACGACCCAGACGCGGTCGCTGCCGTTCTCGCGCACGGAGAGATAGACGTGCGGATTGCCCCACTCGTACTCCGTGACCGTGCCCTCGATCGTCCGCAGCGCCTGCAGGTCGTAGCCGGCGGGGCTGTGATGCGCGAGCACGCTGCGCGCCGCGAGCCCGGCCGCGGCGACGCCGAGCGTCGCCAGCAACCGCCTCGCCCGCACGCGTCGCACAGGCGGTCTCGCTTAACGCGGGGCTGCGCACGAGGCTGCAGGCGTAGCGCTGCCGGGGCCGGGCCGGGGGCGCGACCGGCGTCAAATCCTGGCACGCCTCCGCGGCGTACGGCACCGTCGACAACGATCATCGTGTCGGTTCCGCGTGTAGGGCGCCGTGAAAAAGAGCGAATCCTCCGCCGTCACCTCACGCTTCAACGTGGTCGTCGCCGTGTCGACCGAGAAGCGCTCGACGACGTGAAGCTGCGCACTGTGCGGCGTCGAGCCGAGCAGCGTGCCCGGCAGAGAAGCCGACCGTGTCGACGACGAGCACGTCGTTCTCCCAACGGCCGATCGAGTGGCCTTCTCTGCTCGGCGCAACGTTCGCCGGATGCGCGGCCATGCCGACGTGCACGGTGCGCGTCATGCCGGTCCTGCCGTACTGCATCGTGACCGTGCCGCCGGCCTGTGCTGATGCGATTGACGGGCTCGCCACCCCAATCGGAGACGATGCTGCCCGGCGCGCACGAGCGCTCGGCCCGCGACAGCTGCGGGCAACGCCTGCCACCGCAGCCTGGCCGGCGTCCGTCAACGCGACGGCCGGGCGGCCGCCGAAGCCGCCGCCGCCACCCGGCGGGCCCGTGCGCGGCGTCTGCGCCTCGGGCGTGCCGCGTGCGCCGGGAATCTCGCGCTGCCCTTCGGGCACGCGCGCCTCGCTCGAACGTGCCGACACGGCTCAGCGGCACGAGCGTGCCGTCGCGCCCGGCCGGATCCGTCATGACGAGCTGCTCGGTAGCCCAGTCGCCGGAGAGGTTCGGCTCACCGCTCGGCAAGCGCGTCACGCGCTCGGCCGCCGCGTCGCCGGGATGCGCTGGCCGTAACGGTCGAGCACCGTGCCATCGCCGAACTTGATCGTGCTGACGTAGCACGCGTTCTTCTCGGCGCGATCCGGCGAGCCCTGGATCGTGATGCGCGTGCCGGCCGCGAACATCTCGGGCGTCCAGCCGGAGCGGCGCAACGTCGTCGCGGAGCGCAGCTCGCACCGTGTGCTCGGCCTTCGTGCCGTTCGGGCCGTGACGTCGAAGTGCACCCAGGAATGCGGGTTCACGAAGTCGATCTTCGTGACGACCCCGGAGATCGTCGATGTCCTCGTCCATCGCGAAGTTGCCGAAACCGTGGTGCGCCAGCGCCGGCGCGGCCATGAGACTCGCCACGGCCAGGCCGAGTAGGCCGCCGGCAGCCGTGTAACGGCAATTGGGTCGAAGAGCTTGACGATTCACGCATCCCCCTCCGTTCGCGTGTGAGTCCGGCCATTATCCCTGCCGGGAGCACGATGTCGATGGCGCCAAGGAAAGTTGACGATGGCAGCCCAACGCTCGTAGCGTTGACACGTCTTCCGTTCCGACCCGGTGGCGCTCATGAACCGTCGCATTCGGTCCCTCGCAGCAGTCGCGGCGCTGGCCGCCCCGATCGCATTACCGCTCACCGTCGGTGGGCAATCGACGGGATCTGCCGAGCCCGCCTCGTGGGCCGCCCCACGGACTGCCGACGGCCACCCCGACCTCCAGGGGCATTGGACGAACGACACGTATACCCCGTTCGAGCGCCCCGTCGAGCTCGGCGACAAGCAGTCCTTCACCGCCGAGGAAGCCGCGGCGTTCTTCCAAGTCGCGCGTCGACCGAGCTGCATGGCGCAGGCGGACGACGACATCCACTACGACGACGCGATCTGGCAGGCGGAGAACTACGCGAAGGTCGCGCAGCCTGCGGACGTCGCTGATCATCGAGCCGCGCAACGGCCGACTACCGGCGCTGACGCGCGCGACGGCGAGGCCAGGCTGCCGCAGCAACGTGCGACGCAGCGCGCGGTCGTCGGCCGACAGCGCCGCGAGCCGCTCGCTCGCCGAGCGCTGCATCTCGTGGGGCAACGTCGGGCCGCCGATGATGCCGCCGACGTACAACGCGAATCTGCAGATCCTACAGACCGAGCGACTTGGTCGTGATCCGCCACGAGATGATGCACGACGTGCGCATGATCTACCTCGACGGCCGGCCGCATCCGCCGCCGAGCATCCAATGGCTCGCGGGTCACTCGGTCGGCCGTTTCGAAGGCGAGACGCTCGTCGTCGACACGACGAACTTCACGCCGCTGACGAACTTCCGCGGCTCACCGCAGAACACGCGCCAGGACATCTTCGCGAGCGAGCGCATGCACGTCGTCGAGCGCTTCACGCGCAGCGGCGAGGACTCGATCCACTACTCGTTTACGGTCGACGATCCGGACACGTGGGTCGACGCCGTGGTCGGGCGAGATGGACATGCGCCGTACCGAAGGGCCCGATCTACGAGTACGCGTGCCACGAAGGCAACCTCGGGCTCGCGAACATCCTGCGCGCCGCGCGCGTCGCGGAACGCTCGGGCAACTGACTCAGCGCGCGGGAATGTCGGCCGGCGCCTCGCGCCGCAGGAACTTCCATTCGCCGTTCTCGCGGACGAACTCGTCGACGTAGTGGCCGAGGAACACGAGCGTCGGCGTGTTGTTCTCGCCGGGCGTGATGTAGATCCACTTCGTCGTGGCCGACGCGCGATCGCCGTCGATCTTGATCTGGTCGTTCGTCATGACGTGATAGGTGCCGGAGCCGTTCGGCTTCGGGTCGTGGCCGATCGTCCTGTCCATGAGCGCGAAAATCGCTTCCGGCCCCTTGGCCGAGCCGAGCCCGCCGACCCACTCGCCGTTGCGCGCGAACAGATCGGCGAACGTGCGGTAGTCGCGGTGATCGTGCGCTTGGCCGTAGGCCAGGATCAGCGCGCGAATCGCTTCGCGGTCCTCGAGCACGTCGACGCGCGCCGCCAACGACTCGAGATCGTCGGCCGCCAGCGCTCGGCCCAGCGTACCGGCCGCGATCAGCGCCACGGCGACCCGCATCATGAATGAAGGTGCACGAAACATACTACCACCTATATATTTATCAATATGTTATATAACTATTCAACGACTTCTTCGAGCTTTGGCACAAGCGTGTCGGACACGCCGAGCTGGGCGTGCAATTGCGCGAGGACGTCTTCCGCTTCGCGCAGGCGCTGCTTGAAGAGGCGCGCAACCTCGCCCTCGAGGACGTAGCGTAACGCGAGGTGCTCTTGAAAGGCGGGATCGCTCAACAGCTCGGCAAACGACTCCGGCTGCGTTCCGTCTTGCGCCACCTGACCCGCGAGCTGCAGTCGACCGAGGTAGCGCGTCGTGAAATCCAGGTAGAGCTGATCCGAAAACCGCTCCTGGTATGGCTCGATCGCTCGGTCGGCGAATCCAGCGAGCGCCGTGCGCAGCTTCTCGTCGCGAATCAACGTGAGGCCGGCCGAGCTCACGAGCGCTTCATAAGCATCGAGGGCCGGCTTTCTTCGGTACGACGAAAACACGCGATTCAGCAGGCTGCGCACGACGGCGGGGTCCGCATCGGGCTGTTTGCGCGCAAGCTGTAGCAACTCGCGGCTTGCGTCGGCGGTTCCCTGCGACCGCTGCGTGTGCTCCTCGTAGAGAGCGACGTTCAGCTCGAAGTCACGGATCAGCGCACGTAGGTGCGTCTGCTCCTCGACTCGGGCGTTGTGTTCTGCCCACCACGCGTTCAAGCCAAACGCGATGAGCACGCCGGCGACGACGATGAAGATCTCGCCGGCGACCCAGAGCAAGACGTTGGAGCGAGCGCTGCGCTGCGCGCGCGAACGAAACTCCCCGATCATGAACCGGCGACACGCAAAGCCGCGGCCCCTCCCCCGACGCCGGAGTGCTCCGGCGTTACGCGAAGTATACGGTCTTCAGCTCGAAGTACGGCTCGAGCCCTTCGATGCCGCCCTCGCGTCCCCAGCCCGACTGCTTGAAGCCGCCGAACGGCATCTTCGGATCGACGATCATGCCGTTGACGGTCACGCTGCCCGACCGCATGCGGCGCGCGACCTCGTAGCCGCGCTCGGGGTTCGGCGTGTAGACCGCGCCGTGCAAGCCGTAAATCGTGCCGTTGGCCTTCTCGACAGCGTCGTCGACGTCCTTGTACGTGATGAACGACACGACCGGCCCGAAGATTTCCTCGCGCGCGATCGTCATCGACTGCTCGACGTCGCTGAATACCGTCGGCTCGACGAAGTAGCCGCGGTCGAGGCCCTTCGGCCGGCCGCCGCCGAGCACGAGCTTCGCGCCCTCGGCCTTGCCCTTGCCGATGTAGCCCTGCACGCGCTCGAGCTGCCGCTTCATTGCGAGCGGCCCCATCTGCGTCGCGGGATCTTGCGGATCGCCGACCTTGACGTTCTTGACTGCGCCGACGTAGGCGTCGAGGAGCTCGTTCTTGCGCTTCTCCGGCACGAGCACGCGCGTCAGCGAGAAGCAGACCTGGCCCGTGATCGGCATCGAGTACGGCACGAGGCTGGCGAGCACCTGGCCGACGTCGGCGTCGTCGAGCACGATGGCCGCCGACTTGCCGCCGAGCTCGAAGCTCGTGCGCACGAACCGCTCGGCCGCCACGGCCGCGATGTGCCTTCCCGCAACCGTCGAGCCCGTGAAGCTGATCTTGTCGATGCCGGGGTGGCGAATGAGGTAATCGCCGGTCTCGCGGCCGGCCGGGATCACGTTGAAGACGCCGGGCGGCAAGCCCGCGGCTTCGATGCACTCGGCGAGGATGTAGGCGTCGGCCGGTGTTTCCGGCGCGGGCTTAGCAACGAGCGTGCAGCCGGCTGCGAGGCCCGCGGCAACCTTGTAGCAGAGCAGCACGAGCGGCGCATTCCACGGCGTGATCGCCGCGACGACGCCGATGGGCTCCTTGACGACGCGCACGAGCCCGCCGTTGTCGCGCCTGCGCTCGTTGACGAGCGGATACGACTGAATCAGCTTGCCGTAGTACTCGAAGAGATCGGCGGGCTGACCCGAAACGTACTTCGTGAAGCTGATGGCGGCACCGACTTGCGTCGTCCACAGCTGCGCGAGCTCGGGCTGCCGCGCCCGTAGGAGCTCGGCCACCTTCAACAGCTTGGCGCCGCGCTCGGCGGGCGTCATGCGCGGCCACGGGCCGCGGTCGAAGGCTTCGCGCGCGGCCGCCACGGCTCGGTCGACGTCGGCCGGCGAGGCCTCCGCGAACGTCATGACGACCTGCTCCGTTACCGGCGAGATCACACTCAACCGGCCGCTCGTGGCGGGCTTCTGCCACTCGCCGCCGATGAAGAAGCTGTGCGGTGCCTTGATCGAGAATTCCGCCTTGGGTTGGATTGCCGCGCTCATCGTGAGTCTCCTTATTGCATGCCGGACGCGCCGGGACGCGTAAATTCGTTGGAGCTGACAGGGGTGCTGTCGAGGCCGCAGTATAGCGTAGCGACGCGATAGGAGGCTCGGGCGCACGGATGTTCGATCTCGATGCCACGACGCTGGCGCGGATCCAGTTCGCGCTGAACATCAGCTTCCACATCCTATTCCCCGCGATCACGATCGGGCTCGCGTGGCTGCTGCTCTTCTTCCGCGTCCGGTTCACGGCCACGCGCAACGAGGCGTGGGAATACGCCTATTACTTCTGGGTCAAGATCTTCGCGCTGACGTTCGCGCTCGGCGTCGTGTCGGGGGTCACGATGAGCTTTCAGTTCGGCACGAACTGGCCCGGCTTCATACAGCGCGCCGGCAACATCAGCGGGCCGCTGCTCGGCTACGAGGTGCTGACGGCGTTCTTCATCGAGGCGACGTTCCTCGCGATCATGCTGTTCGGTAAGGACCGTGTGTCGAACCGCGTGCATCTCGTCGCGGCGGCGCTCGTCGCAGTCGGCACGACGCTGTCGGCGTTCTGGATCTTGAGCCTGAACTCGTGGATGCAGACGCCGCAGGGCCACGAGATCGTCGACGGCACGTTCTACGCCGTCGACTGGCTCGCCGTAATCTTCAACCCGTCGTTCCCGTACCGCTTCGCGCACATGACGACGGCTTCGCTGCTGACGGCTGCGTTCTTGATCGCGGGCGTCAGCGCCGGGCGCATGATCCGGCGCGTCGACGGCCCGGCGACGGCGCTCGTGCTGAAGACCGGCGTTTATCTCGCCGCCGTGCTCGCGCCGCTGCAGGCCGTGCTCGGCGACCTGCACGGGTTGAACACGCTCGAGCACCAGCCCGCGAAGATCGCGGCGATCGAGGCCGTCTGGGAAACGGATCGCGGCGTGCCGTTCACCGTGCTCGGCTGGCCCGACGAGAAGCGGCGCGAGACGCGCTTCGCCCTCGAGATCCCGCGCGGCACGAGCCTCATCCTGACGCACGATCCCGACGGCGAGGTCCGCGGGCTCGACGAGTTCGAAGGCGCACATCCGCCCGTCGCCGTCGTCTTCTTCGCGTTTCGCATCATGATCGGCATGGGGCTTCTCATGATCGCCGTGTCGTGGTCGGCCGCATGGACGCTGCGCCGCGGTGGAATACCGAGTGCCCACATCCTGCGCGCGCTGTCCGTGATGACGTTCGCCGGTTGGGTCGCGACGCTCGCGGGCTGGATCACGACCGAGGTCGGCCGCCAACCTTGGATCGTCTACGAGCTCTTGACGGTTGCAGAGGTCGTCGCGCCGCACCCGGCCGGCAAAGTCGCCGGCACGCTGGTCGCGTACGCAGTGCTCTACGCGTTCCTGCTCGCGTCGTATGTCTTGACGCTGCGCTACCTCGGCACGAAGCCCGCGAAGTCGCTGCGCATGCTCGCCCCGCTGCGCGCGCCGCTCGTCGCGGAGCACTGACATGGACGCCGCGCTGCCGCTCGTATTCCTGGCGATCATGGGCGTCTCGCTCGTGCTTTACGTCGTACTCGACGGCTACGACCTCGGGATCGGCTTGCTGCTGCCGCTCGCGAGCGACCGCGAGAAGGACACGATGATCGCCGCGATCGGCCCATTCTGGGACGCCAACGAGACGTGGCTCGTGCTCGGCGTCGGCGTGCTCCTGATCGCGTTTCCCGCGGCGCACGCGCTCGTGCTGACGTCGCTCTACATTCCCGTCACGATCATGCTCTTCGGGCTGATCCTGCGCGGCGTCTCGTTCGACTTCCGCGTCAAAGCCGCAAGCCACCAGAAGCGCATGTGGAACCGTGCGTTCGCCGGTGGCTCGCTGATCGCGGCCGTAGCGCAAGGGTGGATGCTCGGCAGCTACATCACGGGCCTCGCACCCGGCGCCGTCAACCTCGCCTTTTCGGTGCTCATCGCAGCCACGATGCCCGCGCTCTACGTCGTGCTCGGCGCCGGCTGGCTGCTCTTGAAGACCGAAGGCGCGCTCTTCGACAAGGCGCTCGCTTGGGGCCGCCGCGCGCTGCCGGTCATGGGCGTTGCGCTCGTCGCGATCTCGATCTCGACGCCGCTCGTCAGCAGCACTATCAGGGATGCGTGGTTCAGCCTGCCGAACTTCATCGGCCTGCTGCCGATCCCGCTCGCGACGGGCATCGCGTTCGGCGCCGTGTACTGGGTGCTACACCGCCGCAATCTGGCGCTCGCGGGCCATGCCTGGATCGTCCTCGGCGGCACGGTCGTCGTGTGCGTGATGGCCGCGATCGGGCTCGCGTACAGCCTCTATCCCTACATCGTCCTCGACCGCTTGACGATCTGGGAGGCCGCGGCCGCCCCGAGCTCGCTGAAGTTCGTGTTCGTCGGCGTCGCGCTCGTGCTGCCGTTCACGATCGCGTACACGATCTTCGTCTACCGGATCTTCCACGGCAAAGCGACGGGCCTGAGCTACGGCGACCCCGACTGAACGCGCGCGTGCAGTCGGCTAGCATAGGAGGCATGGAAAAGACGATCTGTGTCTACTGCGCCTCGAGCCAGCGTTGCGACGCTGCCTATCACGCCGCGGCGCGGCGCGTCGGCGAGGTGCTCGTCGAGCACGGCTACGGCATCGTGTACGGCGGCGGGGCGAAGGGCTCGATGGGGGCTGTCGCGGACGGGGCGCTCGGGCGCGGCGGCAAAGTTCGCGGGATCCTGCCGCGTTTCATGAAGGACCTCGAGTGGGGTCATCCGAAGCTCACCGAGCTTCGCATCGTCGAGGACCTACGTGTCCGCAAGCACCTGATGCTGTCGGAAAGCCACGGCGTCGTCGCGCTACCCGGCGGCTGCGGAACGCTCGAAGAGCTGTTCGAGGCGCTGACGTTGAAGCGCCTCGGTCTCTACGTCCATCCGATTGTTCTCCTCAACACGCGCGATTACTTCGCGCCGCTGATCTCGTTGCTGAACCACGCGGTCGAGGAGCGCTTCATGGGCGAGCGGCACCTCGAGATGTGGCAGGTTGTCGGCGAGCCCGAGGAAGTCCCTCACGCGCTCGCAAACGCACCACCGTGGTCGGAAGATGCGCGCGAGTTCGCCGCCGTTCGTTGACCGTCGTCTGTGCAGCCAGTGCGACCGGCAGCAACAAGGTCGCGAGAGCGGGTGCGGCGACCGAGAGCCGAATTCAGGTTTTTTGGCCTGCCGTAGTCGGGCTGCTAGTACCGAAACGTGTGCCGGTACTTGATCGTGAAGTCCGCGGTGTCGGAGTGGTTCCGGCCGTCGCGATCGAAGTCCTCGAGGTTGTGATTGAGCACGATGAACAGCTCCCGTCCCGCCTCGGGGATCCAGTGCAAGCGGCTGTTGATGCCCGTCGTCTCGGTCGCGTTGTCGTACTGAATCAGGTTCACCCACGAAAGCTTAGCCGACATAATGTAGTCGATCCCCGTCCGCGCGAGGCGCAAGGCGAAATCGCCCTGCGGCAACTGCACGTCGTTGTAGTCGTAGGAGATGGACGCCCGAAAGCGCGGGAACGGAATCCATTCGACCGACGTGCTCACGGTGGCGATCTCGCCGTCGTAAAAGTCACCGGCGGCGTAGCTCGCGCTCGTCACGACGCGCCGGTGCGGGCCGGTGCTCACGCCCGCTCGCATTTGATCGAACGAGTAGTCGCCCGCCGGGATGATGACGCCCTCGAAAATCTCGAAGGGCACGCGAACCCCCTCCTTCTCGTTCTGGTACCGCAGCGTCAGCTTGTCCGTGGTCTGGTTCTCGAGCTCGGCCCGGAGCTGCGACACTTCGCTCTGCAACCGCCCGTCGACGAGGTTCTCGATGTGCTGAACGTTGGCGCCGGTGTAGAGAGCCCGCAAGCTGCTTCCTAAGGGGCGGTAGGTATACCCGAGCTCGCCCGTGTAATCGCGGATGCCGCGCCGGTTGACGAAGCCCAACGCGGGATTGAAGCTCGCTTCGATCTCTTTGATCCCGAGGCCGCCCTTGAACCGCGCCGTGTTCGGCGACGAGACGCGAACGCCCCAGGCGCCGTCGTCGCCCGGCAGGCCCTCCGTCGAGCTGCGTTGATACCAGGCCTCGGACTCAAGGGTCCGGCCGTTCGGCAGGCGCGTATTCTGGTAGCGAAAATCGATGCCGGCCACGCTGTTGTCGAGATTCGAGAGCGGATCGCCTTCGGTGAGAATGAGGCCGACGGCAGACTCGGCCAACACGTTGGCGGCGACGCGGGCGACGAAGAGGTCCGAAGCTTCCACCGGCTGAAACTCGTCCTGTCGGATCGCGAGCGTGCCGATCGTCCAGCGCCCGGCGCGGCCGCTCAACTTCGCGCCGCCTTCGAGACTCACGGGTTCGCCGCTGGCGCTCAAGCCGATGCGGCGCGAGAAGAACGGCAGCCCGTTCTCCTCGAGCGGACGCGCGAACGGCGAATCCATGGTCCGCTGCCCGATGCGGCCGAATTCGAAGATGTCGGCATCCTGCAGAAAGAAGTCCCGTTGCTCCGGAAAGAACAAGCCGAACCGCGTCAGATTGACCTGGCGATCGTCGACCTCGGTCGCCGAAAAATCGGTGTTCAGCGTCAGCGCCGCATTCAGCGAGGGTGTGACCTTGTAGAACACGTCGAGCGAGGGCTCGACGTCGGACTCATCGGCGCGCGGCGAGTAGTCGCGCCGCGAAATGGCCGTCAACGACGGAACTATGTCCAAGCCCAAGCCTTGCCGAATGCCGCTGATGCCCGTCAGCTCGCCCGAGATGGCTGGGCTCTGCGTCCGGTTGCGCGACACCCAACCCATCGTCTCGTTGTTGCGCGCGACTCGTCGATTGAGATTGAGGCCCCAAGTATCGGTCTCGGGGTTGAACGAGATCGTCTTGAACGGAATCCGCGTCTCGACCGCCCAGCCGTCGTCGCCTTGCAGCGCCTCGGCTTGCCAAATGCCGTTCCATTGCCACTGCACCTGATCGCCGCCGCGGGCCAGCCCTTCCTGGCGCACGCCGTGGGGGTTGACCTGGAAACGATAACCGCTGCGCTTGTCGTTGAACGGATCGAGCCAGATATTGAACTGATCGTCGAGCCAGGAATTGTTGCCTCCCTGACGCAGCACCTTGGCCGTCATCAACTGCGGCTGATCGTCCAGCATGTCGGCGGCGAGATACAGCGCATCGTCGTCGTAGAGCACGAGAAAGCGCGTGCGCTGAGTCGGCATCGAGTATTCGACGGGCAGGATCTGATGCAGGTCTTCGGGCTCGATTACCGCGGCGCTGGCCCACGCCGGCTCGTCGAGCCGCCCGTCGACGACGATCGGCGCGCTGGCGCGCACGGCCACGAGCTGCTTCGTCGCCGACGCCGGGGCTTCCGCTTGGGCGAGCACGATCGCCGGACAACCGAGCACAGCCAAGGCCGGCGGCAGCCAAAAAGCCGTTGTCGCGCGTCGCTGCTGCGACGCGGTTTTCCGCGCCATCGCTGCGCGGCGACGTAGACCGCGTGACGTGATGAGCATCCCCCTGCGTCCCCGGGGCGGATTGTGCCATGGAAAGACGCGTGAACGAGCTTCGCGACAAAGCCCGTCAGCGCGATAGTGACCTGCGGTCGCTCAGTGATACGATCCTGAAGATCATGTCGAATGGCCGCATCGCGTTCGTTCCGATGCTTGCCTGGCTCGCTGCGGGCACGGCGCACGCGCAACCCGCCGTAGACTTCGTCGCGTCGACGGCGGCTCACGAGCACGTCGCGGCGCGTACCTACCGCTCGATCTGGGAGCAGGATGGCGCGCGCATCGTCGCCGCGCTCGAGGCACGCAGCTGCTTGCCGTTTCACGAGCAAAGCGTCGCCGCGCTGATCGGAGACCAAGTCAGCGATTCCGGTGGTCCCGAGCATCCGATGAGCTTGCGTGCGAGCTACGACCTCGACGTCAAACGCGCGACGCTCGTCCACGAGCTCGCGCACCGGCACTTGTGGCAGCTCGCGGAACGGCTCGACGACGTCGACGGACACCGGACGCTGTACCTGATCCTCGAACGCGTCTGGGCCGACGTCTGGGGAGACGAGTTCGCGGCCGCGCGCATCCGCGGCGAAGCGTCCTGGCACGCGAGCTACGACTACGCGGCGGCGTGGGCGTGGGCGCGCGCGCTGACGGTCGACGAGCGCGGCATGCTGTGGAACCGACTGCTCGCGCTGAACGGCAAGCCGTACTGCTATACCGTCTACGTCGAGCAAACCACCGCGGCGGAGCGGCAGGCTCCCTCCTCGTTCACCCCTTAGCGAGCCTGGTGAGCCGGCGCGTCGCGTAGCCCTTCCGCGCACGCGAACTCGCGCAGCTCGTCGTTCGGGTACGCCGCTTTGCGATAGCGGCGCACGGCGCGCCAGGGCTCGGTCAGCGCCTCGGGATCGTTGACGGTGATCTGGTTCTCGATCACGCCGGGCTCCACGATCCGCATCCGCTCTTGCACCGTCATCTTGCTGCTATGCGGCGAGGAGCCGTCGATGTACGACTTCGTCGTGAGCGCAACCGTGTCGACGACGAGCGTGTCGCCCTCCCACCGCCCCGTCGAGTAGCCGGCGTAGGTCGGATCCGCGAGGACCTCAGGCGTGGGCTTGCGGCCGTCGAGATAGACGCGCCGCAACGCGTCCTGGTGCTCGCTGAAGAACGTGAGCTTCTGCTCGTCCTGCATGATCTCCATGCCGTACGCGGCGCTCATCATGGCCGGCATGCCGGGCGGCAGGCAGTTGTGAATGTTGTCGAACTCGTACGAGCCGCTGATACGCGACGCCGCAAGCACGTTCCACTTCGCGAGGTACTCCGGCGTCAGCTTCGGCGCATCGGGGCCGCGCCCTTGCGAGCCGTCGGACGTCGGCGACGAGCGCGTCGGCGGCGGCAGCGGCTCGTTCGGCCTGCGTGCCGGCTGCGCCGCGGCGGGCGCGCCCTGTTGTGCGGGGTAATAGACGCCCGCGAAATTGGGTCTGTTTCCGACGGCGGCCGTGGTCGGCGCCGTGGGTCGTGTAGCCGAGGTCGCCTCTCGATTGTAATTGGGCGCGTTGCCGAGCACGGTTCCGTCGGCTTTCGTGACGCGCGCGATGATGCCTTCGGGGTCGCCGTTTTTCGCCGGGCTCGCATGCACGGTCACTCGCTCGCCGGGCACGAGACTCGTGCTGCTCCAGCCCGCTCGGCCGAGGATGCCCGGCGGCCGTCCTTCGACGGCCCACTCCTGAGCCTTGCCGTCCGGGCCTTGCACGGTCATGAGCAACCAGGTGTGCGGATTCATCCACCGCCACTCTTTGACGGTGCCTTCCAGCGTGACGATCTGGTCGACCTGATAAGCCGAATTGCTGTGGTGTGCGGCCGTCGGGACCGCCGGAAACAGGATTGTGGCTGCAGCCGCGATCTTCGCGTACGCGTTCATGCGATGGCTCCCCCTCGCGTCGTCGGAATCGACGCGCTTCATCGTGGGCGCCGAATGTCACCGTGGCAAGCCGGCCGGCGCGCCGGGGGCCGGCTCACTCGTAGCGCAAAGCCTCCATGGGAGCCACTTGCGACGCCTTGCGCGCGGGCAAGTAGCTCGCGACGAGCACGACCACGGCAATCACGACCACCGCGCCGCCGAATACGAGAGGGTCATACCCCGTTAGCCCGAACAGCAGCGTGCTGGCGAGCCGACCGACGCCGAAAGCCGCGATGAGCCCGACCGCGACGCCGACGAGAGCCGTCCGGCCGACCTGCTTCAACACCATCGCGCGCACTTCGCCGGGGCTCGAGCCGAGCGCGAGCCGGAGGCCGAGCTCGCGCGTGCGCCCGCCGATGTTGTAGCTCAACACCGCGTACACGCCGACGGCCGAGAGCACCGTCGCGAGCGCGGCGAACAGCGCCGACAGCGAAGCGATCAAGCGGTCCTGCGAGAGGTTGTCGCTTACGAGCTGCTCCAACGTGCCCGGACCATTCGCCGTCAACGCCGGGTCGACGCTCGCCACGACGCCGGGGATCGCACGCAGCAGCGTGCCCGCATCGCCTCGGGCGCGAACGTAGAAGAACACGGCAGCGAACGCGTCGTCGCCAGGCGGCCGCGGCGTATAGACTTGCGCCCCGAAGTCACGCTTCAGGTAGCCATACTTCGCGTCGCCGGCGATGCCGACGATCTCGACGGAGTCGGCTCCGTAGCCCATGTTCATCTCCATTCGCTGGCCGACCACGTCCGCGCCGAGATTGAAGCGGCGGAGGAACGCCTCGTTGACGATCGCGACTTCGCCGCCCGCCGCGACGTCGGCATCCGTGAACCCCCGGCCGGCGACCAGAGGCACGGCCAAGGCCTCGAGGAAGCCCGGGCTGATCCACGGATGCCGCGTGACGAGGCTGCTGTTGTCGTTTGGAAGATCTACGGCGCCGACCGTGTCGATGAACCCGTTGAACTCGAAGCTGCCGAACAAAGGGAGTGCCGACTGGCCCACCGCGACTACGCCTGGCTGCGCCTTCAGGGCCTCGGTGATGCGCTCGTGCAGCACGTCGCGCCGCTCGCCGGTGTAGCCGTTCAGGCCCGGCGACACGCTGAATCTCACGACCGACTCGATGTTCATGCCGAGATCGACGCTCGCGGCATTGGCGAGGCTCCGTGTGAACAAGCCTGCGAGCACGAGCAGCAACACCGACAGCGCGATCTGCGTGCCGATCAGCGCGCCGCGAAAACGCGCCAACACGCGCCCGCCGCCGGGCTGCCCGCTGCGGCCTTTCATGACGTGGCCTGCATGCGTGTCGCTCGCGCGCAGCGCCGGCAGGAGGCCGAAGAACAGCACCGTCGTCACGAGCAGCGTGGCGGCGAGGCCGAGCGCCTCGCCACTGAGCTCGGGCGTGAAGAGATTCCCGACCGCAGCCGGCGCCCATGCTGCGATGAGGCGCATCGTCGCCGCCGCGACCGGCAACGCGAGCAACGCGCCGAGCACTCCGAAGACGGCCGCTTCGATGAGTAGCTGCGCGGCCAACCGGGCACGCCCTGCGCCGATGGCGGCGCGAATCGCCATCTCGCCGGCTCGCGACGCGCCGCGAGCGAGCAGCAAGTTCGTGATGTTCACGCAGACCGTGAGCAGCACGAGCGCGGTGGCGCCGAGCAGCAGCGTCAGCGGATTGGCCGCCGTGACGCGCGGCGCGTTCTGCCCGCGTGCGCCCGGGGCGAGCACCATGCGTTGCTCGAGGAATTGCTGGCGCTGCGCATCGGTCAGTCCGTTCACAACCGGCGCTTCGCGCTCCGCCACGATGCCGCGATAGAGCCCGTTGATCGCGGCGGTGGCCTGCTCGACGGTCACGCCGGGACGCAGGCGCGCCAACGCGTAGAGGAAGTAGTTGAGCGGATGCTGCTCGTAGCCGCGCGGCTCGTCCGGCTGGATCCGCCAACGCATCGTCAACGGTACGAAAACGACCGGCCGCCAGCCCGGCATCGCCCCTTCGAAACTTTCGGGGGCCACGCCGATCACCGTCAACACGCTGCCGTTCACGGTCAGCGTTTGGCCAAGCACGCCGGGGTCGCCGCCGAAGCGGTTTTGCCAGTAGTCGTAGCTCAGGACGGCGACGGGAGACTCGTCGAGGCCGGGCTCGTCTTGCGGGCCGATCAAACGGCCGAGCGCGGGAGCCACGCCAAGCGTTTCGAAGTAGCGGCCCGAAACGACGACGCCATTGCCCGGGGACGTATCCGCGGCGGTCGTGATGCTCGCGAGAAAGTCGTAGTGTCCCGCGAGACCCGTGAACGGCGTCTGCTCCGCCTCGAGCTCGCGGAACGTCGAATAGCTAAGCCTACCTTGCGCATCGCGGACGGCGAGGCTTGCCCGCCCTCCGCCTCCGCCCGCCCGAAACCCGGGCACGCGCAGCTCGACCAACCGGTCCGGCTCGGGCACGGGCAACGGCATCAACAGCACTTGGTAGAACAACGAGAAGATCGCCGTCGTCGCACCGATCCCCACGGCGAGCATCAGGATCACGGCGGCCGCGAGACCCGGCCGAAGGACGATCTGGCGCAAGGCTTGTTGGATGTGGCCCATTGCGATGCCCCTATTCCTTCGGTCGGAGCGCCGGACTCCGGGATACTCGCACGTGTTTGCTCGACTGCTCGCTTCTATGAGACACCCATTCGCCCCCGCGCCCTTGAAAACCCCGCGGAAATGCGCACCGGAAAAAGGACAAAAAACACCTCACGTGAGGGATTCATTGAATGCAAAGCGTTCGCGTTTGTGGCCATGCTCTTCAGTCCCAAGAAGCCCTCTTCGTCCTTCGTTGCGGCTTGATACATGCTGACGAGCTCGCCGGCGTCGGGCGCCGGCAACGCGCGCAGCGCACTACCGTTCAGGATGGCCGGAGCAAACGCCGTGCCAATAGCTCGGACATCGCGTAACCGATTGACTCAACGGTGTGTTTGGACTCGAAGCGGCGCCATTCCGCGGTGCTCGTTCGTCCCACTATCGCGCGACCCGTGTCGATCCCGGGACACGAGCCGTATACTCGGCGCCAGGCAGAAACAGTCGCAAGGCCAAGGATGACGCGCCTCACACTCGCCACCGCAGCGTTCCTCGTTCTCGCCTCCCCGGCCGCGACGAGCTACGCGGCCGACCCGGAGTTCAAGGTCGGGCGCGTCATGGAATCGCGCGAGTACGAGCGCGAAACGTTATCGCCATCGTTCGGCGGCGTGTCCTTGCCGGCTGCAACACAGTGGACGAGCCGCGTGACCGTCGTGCTGAACGGAATGCGCATCACCGGCGAGTGGGTGCCGAAGACCACGATCAGCGTCTCGGCCGAGGACTTTCCGCTCGGCGTCGACGTCCAGGCCGCGACGACGCGCAATCAATTGTTGCTGAAACACCCGGACGGCAGCGTCGTCAGCGCGAGGATCGTGCAGCGCGTGAAGCAGCCCGAACCGAACGAGGCCGCCGAGCGCGATTGACCTAGCGCGCGCTCTACTGCGCCGTCACCATCGGACCCAACGTCGCCGTGTCCCAGTGCTCGTCGACGCGGCCGCCGACGATGCGCCACTGGTCGTACCAGATCGACGTGTACTTCTGCCCTTCGTTGCGTGGATCGTCGTACTCCATGCGAAACACGACGCCGACGATGTCGCCGCTCGTCAGCACCGTGACGATCGGCATCGTCAACTTGTCGCACGTTGCGGCTCGCGGCAGACCGCTGAAATACGCCACGACGTTGTCGCGCCCCGACTGCACATTCGGGTTGTGCTGCAAGTAGCGCTCCGTGAGCCAGCGATCGGCCTGCTCCCAGTAGTTGCACTGCAAAAGCTCGCGCAGAACGTGCAGCACAACCTGCTTGTTCGCGTGCTTCGTGGGATCCGAGTCCGTGAACAGCATCTCGGGGTCCGCGGCCGCTACGACGGGCTCCTGGGCGTGGACGGAGCCGAGCGCACAGAGCGCTACCAATGAAACGACGATCCGGTTTCGCATTGAGACACGCCTCTTCAGAACGGCCGCTACGGCA
Organism: uncultured Gammaproteobacteria bacterium; assembly: GCA_963714705.1. Taxonomy (GTDB): domain Bacteria; phylum Pseudomonadota; class Gammaproteobacteria; order Steroidobacterales; family Rariloculaceae; genus FEN-1219. Next base: position 140,133 of record CAVQPJ010000004.1, on the reverse strand, counting down.
TCTTGCACTCGAAGCTCGCGGCCTCGTCCGTGCTGCCCTGGCCGCGGTAGCGCGCGACTTGCGGGTACGGGCAAAGCGGGCGCGAGCGCGTCACCTGCCCGCCCACGATCTTGCTCGCGACGAGCGAGTCGGGCGCGACACCCTTCTCGACCCAATCGACGACGGCCGTGACCGCGTCGTACTGATCGGGGCCGAGCCCGCCGCCGCAGTGAGCCATGCCGGGGATCATGAACAGCCGCATGAAATCCATGCTGCCGCGCCCGTTGGCGGCCGCGGCGCGCTCGTAGTAATCGACGCCCATCCGCGGCTGGAGAATCGAGTCGGCCCAGCCGTAGGTGATCAGCAGCTTGCCGCCGCGCGCGCGGAAGTCGGTGAGATTCGGCTCCGTCGCGTTCGCGAGCTTGCCCCAGCGCTCGAGCAGCGGCGGATCGCGGCGGAAGTCGAACGTTCGAAAATCCCAATCGGCGTCCGGCGGATCGAGCACGAGGTAGCGCATCGTGCCCTGCGCCAAGCCGAAGTCGGCCGTCTGGCCGCCGGCCTCGGCCGGCGCGATCAAGCCGAGCCAGCCGCTCGTCGCGGGGCCGTTCGGCCGCGCCAGGACGGCCTCGCTGCCGACCTCGAAGCCCGGGAAGATCGTTCTGCCACCTGCTTGCGGACCGTCGTAGACCTTCTGCACGGCCGCGGCTTCCGCCGGCGTCAAGCACGCCGTGGACGCCTCGATGCCGCTCGCGCAGATCGGGACGTCGCGCGCAACGTCGAACTTGCACTGGCGCGGATCGTCGATAAGACCGTCGCGCAGGCCGTCAACGGCGTCGCACTGCTGCATCGCGCGGTCGGCGACGAGCGCGAGCTTGTCGGCCGACACGTGCTTTTCGTCGAACGAGCGCTGATTCCAGATCGCGCCGATCGTGAAGCCCGTCTGATCCACCCACGGCGCGTTCGCGACGATGCCGTCGAAGTCCTCGGGATAGCGTTGCGCCTCGATGAGCCCCTGCCGGCCGCCGTTCGAGCACGAGTTCCAGTACGCCTTGCCGACGGGCCGCGCGTAATAGCGGTTCGCGATCTCCTTCGCCGTCACGGCCGTCAAGTGCACGGCGCGATACGCATAGTCGAGCGCCTTCTGCGGATTCGAGAGAACGAAGCTCGCCCCCGGCTCCTTGCTCCCGGAATGCCCCGTGTTCGTCTGCGCGACCGCGAATCCGTGCTCGAGACCTTGGCGCAGCTGCGCCACGCGGCCGGGATTGTCGAGCGCCTCGCCCGCGTGGCCGCCGTTGCCGATCATGTAGAGCCGACCGTTCCAGGGGACGGGCAGCCGCACCTCGAATTCGATCTCAGGTGCGAGCACGCCGCTGACGCGGCAGTGTTGCGGCGTGTTGCCCTCGGCGGCCACTGCGTTCGCCGCAGCCTCGACGACGTCGGCGATGCCGCTGAAATCGATCCGACCGCACTCCGCCGCGGGGCGGAGCTCGCCCCCTGCGTATCCTGCCTGCGAGGTTCGGGCATTCGCGAACGGTTGGGCGTACGCCGCCGACGTCATCGCGGACACGATGACGACGGACGCACAAACGGTGGCCTTGCGCATCTCGACGATCCTTTGTTTGGAAGCTCCCCCGGAACGCGTCGATTGAACCGCGCACGGCTCGATCGTGTCAATTCGCCCCGCGCCCGCGAGCCCGCGGCAGCACGCCGCCGCTCGCAACGCTTAGCGCGCAGCGGCCCAATTTCCCGCGAGCGGGACCTCAAGTCCCGCTCGCGCGACAGAGATGAACGAACCGTAATCCGCCGGAAGTAACGCAATACCGGGTAACGCGTATCTATTACGGTGCCCCCCCAACACATGAGGATGCTTCGATGACTACTTCGCTCAAATTGTTTTCTTCTCTCGTCGTTGCAACGGCCGCGTCGCTCGTCGCCTTCTCGAGCAGCGCCGCAGATGCCGTCCACGCCGACGGGATCTCGCGCACTGTGAAGATGTGGGATCTCGACCTCGCAAAGTCCGAGGACGTGCAGACTCTCTATGAGCGTGTGCGCGCAGCCGCAAACGACGTCTGCCGAGCGGAAGCCCGGCGGCACCTCGGCAACACGCGCATGCCGGCGCCGCTCGGCTGGACCGAGCGTTGCGCGGCCGATGCCGTGGACGCCGCGGTGCGCGAAGTCGGCAATCGAGGTCTCGTCGCACTGCACACGAGCGGAACGAGGGCACTCCTGTAGCGCAAAAAAGAAACGGCCCCGCGCTGCGTTGCAACGCGGGGCCGTCTCTGGCGAACCGTTCTAGTGCCGGATCGGCGTCGAGTGTCTAGTCGGCGCTGCTGCCGGAGGAAATCTGGATTTCGCGCTGGTCAGCCAAGACGATCGAGCGGATGAAGCCCAGGGGCTTGCCGTTTCGCGCCGGGAAGTACGTGATCGTGACCGGATCGCCGGCCTTCACGGTGTTCGGGCCGCCGGTGCCGAAGCCCAGGTTCGCAAGCGTGTTCGCCGAACCCGTCGTCATGACCCAGCTGGTCGTAGTGCCGTCGGCGTTGGCGACGTCGAGATACATCGCGCCGTGCGGATTCGTGAAGGCGACCTTCGTCAGCAGCCCCGACACCTTGCCTTCGCCGCGGATGTCGTAGACGCCGGCCAGCGAGTGATGGGCCTGCAGCGAGCCGCTCACGAACAACGCCCCGCCCAGGACGAGAGACCCCAAAGTCCGCTTGATCATTTCGTAGCCCCCTAACGGTTGAATCGGCAGCAATCCGCAGCAAATCCCACGGAAACGGATCGACTGAGCAGGAAGCGTATCAGTGAGATGCCACTGGCTCAAACAGTGCTTGAGACTTACCTAGGTTGTCGGTTGGAAAGGGCCAGGCGGGCCGCTACGATGGCAGCCGCGAGGCTGCGTCCTCCCCCAAAAGCACAGTTGGGCATAAGTCCGGGGCGGCCCGGCCCCTTGAACCAAAGGAGGCCGCATGGCCTGGATCGTCTTGTTCGCCGCGGGCGCGCTCGAAGTCGTCTGGGCGTACTACATGAAACAGTCCGGCGGGTTCACGCGCCTCCTGCCCAGTGTGATCACACTCGTGACGATGGTCGCGAGCTTCCTGCTGCTCTCGATCGCGATGCGGACGCTGCCGCTCGGCACCGCCTACACCGTGTGGACAGGAATCGGCGCCGTCGGAGCGTTCGCCGTCGGGATCGTCGTGCTCGGCGAGCCGACGAGCGCGCTGCGAACGTCGGCCGCGCTTCTGATAGTCGCCGGACTGGTGCTGATGAAGGTGTCGAGCCCGGGATGACGGCGCGCTATTCCGACAGGCCCTGAACCAGGTACATCGCGATCAGCATCGGCGAAGGCTTCACGCCGTTGCTGCCGATCCACTTTTGGTAGATCGGCCCTTGGTCGCCGTCGCGAAAGATCGCCGCAAGCTCGCGGTTGACGGCCAGGCGAAAGTCGGCGTCGTTGCGGCGCACCATGAAAGCGTACGGCTCGTACGAGAAGAGCTCGTCGGCAAACGAGAAGTTGGCGGCATCGTTCGCTTCGAGCGCCGCCAGCGCGTTGCCGAGCAGGACGATCTGGTCCCCGGCGAGCGCGTCGACGTCGCCGCGCTGAAGCCGAGCCATGCCGGCGTCGCGGTCGTCGACCATGACGACGTTGGCATTGATCTTATTTTCGGTGAGGTAGGTTTGCAGCGCCGTCGCCGTCGACGTCCCGCGCATCACGGCCACGCGTTTGCCGGCCAGGCCGGCCGCGCCGCTGACGCGGTTGTCGGCCTTCGACAAGAACGAGCCGCCGGTCACGAAGGTCATCAGCGTGAAATCCACTTGCTCGAGGCGCCCCAGCGTGATCGTCGTGGCACCGCACTCGATGTCGATGTCGCCTTTGACGAGCGCGTCGAACCGGTTCTCGCCGGTCACCCGGACGTAGGTCGCCTTCATGGCGGGCAGGCTCAATTGCTGGCCGATGCCGGCGGCGATGCTGCGGCACAGATCGACGGAGTACCCCGCCGCTGCACCGCCTTCCTCGAACGACAGCGGCCGCGCGTCGGCGCGATAGCCGATTCGGATCTCGCCGCGTTCGCGGATGCGGTCGAGGGTTCCCTGCGCCATGGCCGAGGTGCCCGATAACAGGGCAACTGCGATCAGAAGCACCGACGTCGGTCTATTCACGCTTGTTCTCCTAAAGAAAGCCGATGGGCAAGGTTACTCGATGCCGAGGGCCACGGCTCGGCGGACTATTTCAGAAGCATACCGGAGCGCAAAATCGGACCTAGGTCCAGTGTATGCGCCATCGTCAAATACTCACGAGCCGGGCGGCGGAGAAACGAAAGGGCAGCTTGGATCAAGCCCGGGCACGCTGGCACAGTAGCAATAGACGAATAGGAGGCTCCCTTTGATGAAAGTCGGCTTCATTGGCCTTGGCATGCAGGGCAAGTACATGGCCATCAATCTCGCCGAGGCGGGCTACGACTTGATGGTGTACGACACACGCCCGGAGCCACTCGCCGAGTTGGCGGCCGTTGGCGCCAAGATCGCTCGGTCCAATGCGGAAGTGGCTCGGCATGCCGAGATCGTTCAGGTATGTGTTCTGAATGACGTTCAGGTGGAAGCTGTCGTGGCTGGACCCGGGGGCCTGTTGGAGACGGCCGCGCCCGGCACGATCGTCGTCATCCACAGCACGATCGAACCGGCGACCATCGAAAAGCTCGCGCCGCTAGTTGCGAAGAAGGACGTCGAAATCATCGACGTGCCGGTGAGCGGTAGCGAGAAAGGCGCGAAGGCCAAAACCATGTCCTACATGGCTGGAGGCTCGGCGGAGGCGCTCGCGAAGTGTCGCCCGCTGTTCGAAACGTCGGGGCGAAAGATCCAGCACGTCGGTAAACTCGGGGCCGGCGTTCGCGCAAAGCTCGCCCACCAAATCATCATCACGGTGAACATGATGGCGGCCTACGAAGGGATGAAGGTCGGCGTCGAATCCGGTCTCGACCCGAAGATCCTGGAGAACGTCATCCATGACGGACTGGCACAGAGCTGGATAGCGGACGGGTGGTCCGAGCTCTCGTTCGGGCCTCACTCCCGAGAGGTTTTCTACAAGGACCTCCACCTCGGCTTGAAGCTGGCGCGCGAGCTCGGTATCTCGGTGCCGGGCGCAGGCTTGGCGCAGCAGCTGTTGGACAAGATCGTACCCTAGACGAAATTCGAGCAAGACCGACATGAGACGCATCAGTTCGTCAGCCCATGACCTAGTCAATACGGCCGCCGGCGAGATCAGCCGCGAGATCTTCGTCAATGAAGACGTCTACGAGGAAGAGAAAGTGCGGATATTCAGCCGCGCTTGGCTCTACGTCGGGCACGAGAGCCAGATCAAGAATCCGGGAGACTACTTCGTCTCCAAAATGGGCGCGGAGTCCGTCATTTTGGCGCGGGATCTCGCCGGAAAGGCTCACGTCTTTCTTAACAGCTGCGCCCATCGCGGCATGCGTGTCTGCCGTTACGACGAAGGCAACACCAAGGTGTTCAGGTGCCCCTACCATTCGTGGACCTACAAGACGGACGGCACGCTGATCGGCGTGCAGGACTACGAGAAGGCCTATCAGCCGCCATTCGACAAGTCCAAGTGGGGACTCACCGAGGTCGCACAGCTAGCGAATTACATGGGCACGATCTGGGCCACATGGGACAAAGACGCGCCGTCGCTCGAGGAGTATCTCGGCGACGCACGTTTCGGATTCGACCAAGGCCTGTGTGCTTGGGACGGGGGCGACGGCGGCACGGAACTCCTAGGCAGCGTGCAGAAGTGGAAGGTACCGTGCAATTGGAAGTTCATCGCCGAGAATTTCGCCGGCGATTGGCTGCATGGCGTGAGCCACCGATCCGTCGACCTGGTGCGCCTGGGCCCGAGTGGCAACACGGGGCGCCGCGACGATTTTGGGCAACTCTTGGTGACCGCCTATCCGCAGGGCCACGGGATGTTGTACAGCGTCTATCCGAACGAGAAGACGCGAACCGAATACGCGATGTCTCCTGCGACATCCGAGTATTTTCAGAAATGCTGGGAACGGCGGCTCAAGAACAAGGGCGATCTCGCCGGGACATGCCCGCTCGTCGGAACGATCTTCCCGAATATGTCTTTTCACGCCCAACAGCCGCGGACGTTACTGATCTCCCATCCGACGGGGCCCAACGAAACCGAGATGTGGCGAATGTATTTCGTCGACAAGGACGCGCCGGCGGAAATCAGGCAGTTCCTGCGGGAGTACTACATGCGCTACTCGGGCCCGGGCGGCATGACCGAGCAGGATGACATGGAGAACTGGAGCTACGCGCACGCGGCGAGCGGGGGCACGATCGCGCGGCGTCGCCCGTATCACTATAAGGCCGGCCTCGGCGCCGGCGGGCCGCACCCGGTCATTCCCGGCGTCGTGACGGAGCAGCCGATCACGAGCGAGCAGAATCCGCGGGCGTTCTACAAGCGCTGGGCGGACTATATGGACATGGACAGCTGGGGCGAGCTGCTGGATGCCGGCACGGCCAAGTCTTGAAGGGCGTTTGTATGGAGTCGCACGTGGCAAAAGAACGCCTTGCCTATCTCAGCTTGATGCGTGAGATCGAGGACTTCTTCCACAAGGAAGCCGACCTTCTCGACGGGCGCGAGTACGACCAATGGCTCGATCTGCTCACGGAGGACATCGTCTACTGGATGCCGATGCGAAAGAACGTCTCATTCGCGGACAGGGGCAAGGACGTCACCGCCGAAGATGATGTGGCCTGGTTTCACGACGACAAGGAGACGCTGGCCAAACGCGTCAAGCAAATTCAGACTGGCCTGCACTGGGCTGATGAGCCTATTTCACGCGTATCCCACGTGATCACGAACGTTCGTTTGACGGACCCGACCGCGACGCTCGCCGAGGGCGCGAAAGCGACAACGACCTGCAGGTTCATCGTCTATCGAAACCGCCTCGAGTCCGAAACGGATTTTCTCGTGGGGCGGCGCGAAGACACGCTGACGAGAGTTCACGGCGACCTCAAGCTCTCACGACGCAAGATCATCCTCGATCAAAGCGTGCTCTTGGCGAAAAACCTCACGATGTTCTTCTGAGGATAAGGCCCTCGGGGCGTAAGCTGTCGGGCACGCTTATGAGCTCGGCGTAAGGGGAGAGCAATGCAGGCTCGATACAGTCAGCTAGTCGCGGCTCTGGCCGGGCTCGTGAGCGGAGCCGCCGTCGCGCAGGACACGTGCGGCCCGCTCGGGAAGCTCGCGCTCGAGGGCACGACGATCGTCTCGGCGGCGAACGCCGCGAGCGATGGCGCGACACCGGCACACTGCGAGGTCCACGTGGCGATCTCGCCCGTCGCGGGCTCGAAGATCGCCGCCGTCTACCGCCTGCCGCCGGAGTGGAACGGCAAGGTGCTCGGCATCGGCGGCGGCGGCTTCGCCGGCAACGTGCGCGCCGACGCCGCGGCCGACGGCCTCACGCGCGGCTACGCCGTCATCCAAAACGACATGGGGCACTCGAGCGCGAGCGCGCTCGACCCGTCGTTCGCGTTCGACGCAGCCGGCAAACGCAACGTCGAAGGCGTCGTCGATTTCGGGCACCGCGCGACGCACCTCGCCACGGTGATCGGCAAGCAGGTCGCCGAACGGTTCTACGGCCGTGCGCCGGCACGCGCCTATTGGCAAGGCTGCTCGACGGGTGGCCGCCAAGGACTCGCGGAAGTGCAGCGCTATCCGGAGGACTACGACGGCGTGATCGCCGGCGCACCCGTTTACACGCCGGTCACGTACTCGAATGCAATGCTGCGAGTGCAGATGTTCCACGCGCGACCGGAGAGCAACCTAAGACCTGAGCACGTGCCGTTGATTCGCGAGGCCGTGCTCGCCGCGTGCGACAAGGATGACGGCGTCGCCGACGGCATTCTGACGGACCCACGCACGTGCGGTTGGGATCCCGCGGAGCTGCAATGCGCGGCTTCGTCCGCTGCATCCGGTGCTGAGTGCCTCTCGGCGGCCCAGGTCGAGACCGTGCGCCGCGCGTATTCCGGCGTGCGCATGCGCGACGGCCGGTTCGCCGCAATGCCGCTGATGCGCGGCGGTGAAACCGATTGGGTCGCGCGCATGATCGGCACGCCGAACCAGCCGCGCGGCGTGAATGCACTGCTCGGCGCGCCGTTCATGGCGTACATCGCCGTCGGCGATCCGAAATACGACTTCATGACGTACGAGCCCGAGCGCGACTTCCGCATCCTCGACGGCGGCATCGCCGCGGCCGAGGTGCATCAGCAGAATCCCAACATCGCGCCGTTCGTGCAGGGCGGCGGCAAGCTGCTGCTGTGGCACGGCTTCAACGATCCCGGTCCGAGCCCGCTCTCGACGATCGCGTACTACGAGGCCGTGCTCGACGCCGTGCCGGCCGCGCGTGACGCCGTGCGGCTCTTTCTCGCGCCCGGCGTCCTGCATTGCGCCGGCGGCTCTGGGCCCGACCGCTTCGACGCGCTGACGGCACTCGAGAACTGGGTCGAACGCGGTGTGGCACCGGCGTCGCTGCTCGCGACGAAGCAAGGCTCGCAGCTGTCCCGGCCGCTCTGCCCCTACCCCGCGCTGCCGCGCTACAAAGGCGCGGCGACCCGAACGACGCAACGAGCTTCGAGTGCGCCCCATGAGACGCATGCTCGGCATCGCCGCCGCCGCGTCCCTCTCCGCCGGTTTTGCGCTGGGCCAACCCGGGCCGGCGGCGCTCGTCCTCGGCTCGGGCAACTACTTCAGCCCGATCGTCCGCGACCTCGACGCCGCGCTGGCGTTCTACCGCGACGGCCTCGGGTTCGACGTGCAGGGGCAGCCTAGCGACGCCGCGGAGAACCCAGCGCTGCGCGATATGTTCGGCCTGCCCGATGCACGCATCCGCTTCAGCTTCGCGCGCACGCCCGCCGCGCCCGGCGGCCTAGAGATCGTCGAGATCTCGAACGCGGGCGGACGGCCGCTCGAGCGCAAGCTTCAAGATCCCGGCGCGAACTGCCTCGTCGTGACGGTCCGCGATCTCGACGGGACGCTCGCACGCCTGAAGAGGCTCGGCGTGGCGATGGTTTCGATCGGCGGCGAGCCCGTGACGATCGGCCAGGGAACGCGCATCGTCATCGTGCGCGATCCCGACGGGCACCTTGTCGAGCTCTCGCAGCCGGCCGAGCTACCGAGCGCTGCGCCGCCAAACACGAACGTCGTCGGCGTGCGCGTCCGGCTCGCGGTCACCGATGTCGAAGCCGCGGCGCGTCTCTATCAGGGGGAGCTCGGCTTCGAGCAGCGCGCACCGATCGGCGACTACGGCAATAACGACGCAGTGCTGCGCGCGCTCGGTTTGACCGGCGGGCAGTATCGCGTCGCACAACAGAACGTGCCCGGCTCGGGGCTCATGTACGACTTCGTCGACTTCCAAGGCGTCGAGCGCCGAACCGTGGCGGGGCGCATTCAAGACTTCGGCTCGACGCGCGTGCAGCTGCGCGTCCGCGACATCGACGCCGCGATCGCGGCATTCGAGCGCTTCGGAGGCGAGGTCGTCTCTACGGGCGGGAAGCCGCTCTCTTTGCCGGTCGGCAACGTGACGCTGCAGGTCGCGATCGTGCGCGACCCGAACAACTTGTTCGTGGTGCTGGTCGAGACGCCGCCGCCCGGCTAGCGCGAAGTCTCAAGGTTCCGGCAACGTCTTCGCGACGCGGAACCCGAGGTAGTTTCGCCCGCGCTGGGTCGCAGGATACGGCGCGCCGCGGCGCGCCGAGCGCTGCATGTACGGATTGCTCATGAACGTGCCGTTGCGAAACACGCGGTTCGCGCAGGTGCCCTCTTTGTTCGCCGCGCCATCCGCCGGCGTGTGTGCGCGGTCGGCTTCGTAGCAGTCTTCGGTCCACTCAAAGACGTTGCCGTTCATGTCGTAGAGGCCAAAGGCATTCGGCGGGAACGACGCGACGGGCGCCGTCTCGTCGACCCAGACGTCACGCCCTTCCGCTTTCCCACCGAGCCCGCCGGCCGACTGACCGAAGTTGCCGTAGTCGTGATCGAGCTCCGCGCCCCATGGGAACGCCGTGGTCGTGCCGCCGCGCGCCGCGTACTCCCATTCGGCTTCCGATGGCAGACGGTACGCGTCGTCCTCGTCCGTCTTCCAGTTCAGCCAACCGACGAACACCTGCGCGTCGTACCAGCTCACGCCGACAACGGGCCGAGTACCGCGGCCGTAATCCCTATAGTCTGGATTCGGCTCGCCGTTCTGGCCGAGCCTCAGAGCCGAGTCGATCGCGATGCCGTCGCACCAACGATCGCGGACGCACGCCTCCCATTGATCCCACGTCACGGCCGTCGTCGCGACCGCGAAAGCCCTCGCGAACGTGATCTCTTTCTGCGGCTCGTTCTCGCGGCGCAGCGGCTCGTCGGGCGGCGAGCCGATCGTGATCTTGCCCGGCGGCAGCACCGTCATCTCGGGGCAGTTGCGGCACTCCTTGAACGTCTGGCCCGGCTTCGCGGTGCCCCGCGCCCGGCCGTCTGTTTGCGCGTGGGCAGGCGATAGCGCGGCGAGCCCCGCGGTTACGGTGATAAGAAGGAGTAGCCGCCGCGCTTGCTGCATGTCGATCCCCGCAAAGAATCCCGCTTGCGCCGATCATGGGTGCCGTTCTTTCTATCCGCAAGTCGTTGTGCTGAACTGGCGCTACCTACGGCTCGTCGACAGGAAGAGGCCATGAACAAAAAAGCGATCGTCTCCGTCCTAACAGGCTTGTTGCTCGCGGGCACGGCCTCCGCGCAGCAGAACGCCGCGACTGCGCTGCCGCCCGACGTCAACCCCGTGACGCTGACGCGCCTGCCGCAGCTCACGCGCGCGGATCTCGACGACGAGGGCAAAGCCATCTACGACAAGATCGTCGGCGACGGAGCCGTTCCGACGACCGGCCCCGTGTCCATGTCGCTGTACAGCCCCAAGGTCGCGCTCGCATTCAATGACCTGAACGGCTTCCTGCGCTACAACGGCGACTTGAGCCCGCGGCACACCGAGGTGGCGATCTGCGTCGCGGCGTGGGAAATCGAGCAGCAGTACGAGTACTCGGCGCACGAGCCGGCCGCGCTGCGCTACGGCGCTCCGCAAGCCGTCATCGACACGATCAAGTTCGACCGCGAGCCCGTCGGCCTGAGCCCGGAAGAGACTGTCATCATCAAGGTCGGACGGCAGATCATGCGCGAGCACAAGCTCGACTCCGAGCTCTACGCCGAAGCCGTGCGGCTCTTCGGCCGAAAGGGCCTCGTCGAGATGGTGACCGTCATGGGCGACTACGTGATGGTCGGCATGGTGCTCACGGCGATCGACCAGCACCTGCCGCCGAGCCGCCCGGCTCTGTTGCCGCCGCGATAGAAGACTCCTTCGCGAGAGGCACCGCGACGTAGAACGCGGCGCCGCCCTCGGCCCTGCGCTCCGCCCACAACCTCCCGCCGAGCGAGGTCACCAGCGTGCGGCAAATCGAAAGACCCATTCCCAAGCCGTCCTTCTTGGTGGTGTGGAACGGCTGAAACAGCGTCTCGACGTCGTCCGGCAAACCGATTCCGCAGTCCAAGACGCCGATGCGCATCTCGTCTTGAACGATGAACGCCGTGAGCGTGAGATTGCGCTCTTGCGGTGGACTCGATTCCATCGCATCGCAGGCGTTCACGACCAGGTTGAGGAGGATCTGCTGGAGTTGCACGCGATCCGTCATGGCCTGCGGAAGGTCGCCGGCGGTGAGATTGGAGACGGAGACACCGCGCGCAGCGAGATCGCTGCGGGTGAGGCGGAGCAACTCCTCGATACTCTCGCTCACACTGACCGGCTGGAGCGTCACGCCGCCGCGGCGCAGCATGGTGCGCAGGCGCTCGATGATCTCTCTGGCGCGGCGGTCCGCGCTGAGAATGTCCGTGAAGATGGCGCGAATCTCGTCGAGGTTGGGCGCATCCTTCGACATGAAGCGATGGCCGGCCTCCGCATTCATGAGGATGCTCGTGAGCGGCTGGCTCAACTCGTGCGCGAGGGAACCCGACAACGCGCTCAGCGTGGCCGCGCGGGAAAGATGCGCCAGCTCCTCGCGCTGCAGCTGCGCCTCGGCGCCAGCCTGCTTCTGGCGCGTGATGTCCATCGCGACGCCGAGTATTCGCCGAGGCGCACCCTTTACGGCGGGGCTCGGGCTGCGGCCGCGCGCGACGACCCATCGCACCGAGCCGTCGGGCAGGATGACACGAAACTCGGACTCGTAAGTCCCGCCGGTCGCGAGCACGTGCTGAATCGCAGCCGTGCGCGCGGCGCGATCGTCGGGATGGACGCGGCCGGCCAGCGTGCCGTGGTCGATGGGCTCGCGCGGCCGGAAGCCCAAGAGTCCTTGATCCTGTATCCAGACCCTGTCGTTTGCGATGTCCCAATCCCAAAGCACTAGTTGCGCGTTCTCCGCCGCCAGGCTCATGCGCTCCTCGCTGCGGCGCAACGCTTCCTTCGAGCGCTTTTCGTCGCCAATCACGACCGCGAGCAACAGCAGCGGAGTGGCTGCCACCAGCAGGAACAGCTGCAGAGCCAGGGCGTTTTCGGCGGGAGCTTGTGCGAGGAACGGCCCGCGACCCTGCATCGTTCCCCAGATCGCGAGAATCGTGACGACCAGCATGGAGGCGCTCATGCCTCCAAGCCCAAAACGCAGTGCCGCCCAGATCAGTAGCGGAATGGGCGCATAGAGAAGCGCGGGCGATGTATCCGGTCCTGCAGGCAAGCGATCGAAGACCACGTAGCCGACTGCGAGAAGACCGACGGCGAGGAGACCTGCTTCCAGAATGCGCCCGGGTGCAGAATTGATGCTCTTCGCGCCGTAAAAAAAGTGGACGCCAAGCAGGATTGCCGGCACCAACACGATCGCCGTCACGCCATTCGAGACGCTGAGGTTGCGCCATTCGACCCAGTAGTTGGTTCCAAAGCCATTGGAGACCGTAAAGGCGGCGCCCCAGAAGGCCGTGCCGACCGGAACCATGACTACGGCAATCAGAACGAAAATGAGGGCTTCGCGGAGAGTGATGCGATTGAACGGCGACTTGATGAATAGGCGAATCCCGGCGGCCGTCACAACATTCTGCACGGCATCGAAAACCTCGGCGTGCAGTGCGTAGAGAGGCGGCCAATCCGCCTGCTGCGTGGCGAAGTAGTGGCTGCCAGCGGCGGCCAACGTGTAGGCCCACCAATGCCGTGTGGGGACGAGCAGCAGGATGGAAACGAGGACTGCGTGCGGAGGAAAGAAAAGAGATACCTTGCTGTCGGGAAAAGTCAGCACCCAGGCGGTTCGTGTCGCCAGGTAGTAGCAAGCACCCGTCGCCAGAACCCAGAACAGCGTGCGGAGCGAGAACCCAGGCTGCTCGCTAGCTCGCAGATCCGTTAACACTTTCGCGGGTTCACCCCAAGATCACGCGGCCCTCGGGGAGCATACGGTATCGGCAGACCATCGCAAGACCGCCGTGCGCAGAGTTCGGTGATGGGTGCCACCTCGGCGAGCGGCCGGCGCGGCGGCTAAGGGCGCGAGTACTCGATGAAGCTGCGCAGCATGCGCGGCGTGCTCGCCCTGCGCCCCGTGAAGATCTCGAACGCCGCGGCCGCCTGATGGACCACCATTCCGCTACCGTCGAGCGTGCGGCAGCCGCGGCCGCGCGCCGCGCGCAGCAGCTGCGTCTCGAGCGGAAAGTAGACAATGTCGGCGACCCAGTGCCGCGACGTCAGCCGCGAGACATCGAACGGCGGCTGTGGACTGCCGACCATGCCCATCGGCGTCGCGTTGACGATGCCGTCCACGCCGTCGATGACGAGCAGCGGATCGTCGACGCTGCGCGCGCGGCTCGCGCCGAACATCTCTTGAACCTTGGCGACGAGCGCCGCTGCGCGGGCTTGTTCCCGATCGCAGATCGTCAGTGTGCCGACGCCGAGATCGAGCAGCGCTTGTGCCGTGGCCGCCCCTCCGCCGCCCGCGCCTAACTGGAGAACGGACCCGAGCGCCGCGTTCGGCAGGCCCTCGCGCATGCTCTCTGCGAATCCGATGACGTCGGTGTTGTGCCCGATGCGTTTGCCCGCCGCGAACTTGACGGTGTTGACGGCGCCGACACGCGCCGCCGTCGGCGCCAGCTCGTCGAGACAGGGGATCACGGCCTGCTTGTATGGGTAAGTGATGTTGAGGCCGACGTAACCGGACGCCGCCGCAGCGTCGAGCTGCGGCGCACAGATCGGACTCCTCGCGCCCCAGACTTGCGAAGTCGAGCAGGTTGTATGAAAGGGCCAAGCCCTGTGCCTGCGCCTCACGCTCGTGCAGCCAGGGCGAGCGGGATGCGCCGATGTGGCGGCCGACGAGCCCCGTAAGAATCCGATCCTTCGGAGCGCGTGGTGTTGGATTCGCCTGCGACAATTTTCGACCTAGAACCGCGTTCGAACCCCAACTGTCAGCACGCGTCCCAGCGGGCTCGCGTTGATCGGATCATATGCTGCCACGCCGACGCCGTTGTTGCCGCCGATCGCGAAAGTGTTGTACTGCGGCGGCTCCTCGTCGAGCAAGTTGATGGCGTCGAGAAACAGCTCGGTGTCGCGGAGGATGAAGGCGAAGTTGAGGTCGACCGTTGCGAACGAGTCGACCGGGTCGCCGCCGCCGCCATCGGGCAACCCTGCCACGCGCGTCGGTTGGATGGCCGCGGTGCCGCTCCAGTTACGGTAGCCGCCGAGATAGTTGTAGAACACGTTCACGCGAAACGCATCCCGAGCGTAACCGAAGCTGAGTCGCGCCTCGTCCTCGACGGACGGGAACGTCGTGTTGAAGCCCGCAGTGCCAAGCACGCTGAATTTCGTGCCGTTGGCGCCGAAGAATTGATCGAACTTGGTCTTGTGGATCAGCGCCGCGCCGACGTTCATCGTGCCGCTCCCAACGTCGAACGCATAGTCGACGTCGACGTCGATACCCTCCACGTCGAGATTCAACACGTTGCGCTGCTGGAAGTTATAGGAGAAGTAGGTCACTGCGCTGAGGGCGCCCGTTTGCGGCAAGCCCGTCGCGAGTGCCGCAATTTCCGCCGGTGTTGCGCCTGTCGGAAAGAACTGGAGCAGACCGTTCAAGTCGGCCGAGCCGAGTACGAGCGACGGAACGGGCGCCGTGATGCCGCCCCGCAGCTCGTTCACCCACTTGGTGAAGCTGATTCGCAGTCCGGGGACCGCGGGCGGAGTGATGTCCAACCCTAAGCTCCAGCTCTCGCCCGTCTGCGGCTGGAGGGTCCCGTTGCCTCCCGTGAGGAACAAGCCCGTGACGTTGTTCAACGAGCAAGTCGTCGAACCCGGTGGGCACCCCGGAATGCCGATCGCCGACGGAAACGCGGCGGTCGAGATCGTCGGCGCACCTCCGGGCAGGCCTTGACCGGAGATGCCGGCGAAACCCGATTCGCCCGTCAATCCGACATCGTTGGCGCCGCGGCTCGTCAGGGCGGGCGCGACGAACGCCTCCGCGTAGTTGGCTCGGACCATCAGGGCATCCACGATCCCCCAATTCAGCGCGATCTTCGGATTCGTCGTATCGCCGACGTCGCTGTAGTCGTCGTAGCGCGTCGACAGGTTGACCGCGAAGCTGCGCACCCCCGGCACGCCTCCTTCCTCACCGACGAACGGCAGGTAGAGCTCGGCATAGGCGGA
Source organism: uncultured Gammaproteobacteria bacterium (assembly GCA_963714705.1). Lineage (GTDB taxonomy): Bacteria > Pseudomonadota > Gammaproteobacteria > Steroidobacterales > Rariloculaceae > FEN-1219. The sequence continues at coordinate 124,471 of CAVQPJ010000004.1, read as the reverse complement.
CTTCACGTCGCGATTGTAGGGAATGAAGAGCTGGGCAGAGCCCGTCGAAGCGGGCCCGGTGTTGTTCGACCGGACGATGTCTTGCTCGAGCTCGTAATCGATGAACTCGCCGCCGACGGCGAGCTGCGCTTCGCCGCCCCACATCGAGAACAGATCGCCGTCGAACTTGAAGTAGGCGTTCTTGATCGTCTGGTCGCCGACCTGGACCTGGCCCGAATCGGTCAGGGCAGTCAGCACGGCCGGTGCCGTTCCGCCGCCGAACGGATTCAGCGAGTTGCTCGCGGTCAGAGGCGTGTTCAGCACGACCGTCGTCGTGCCCGGTATCGACGGCGCCGTGGTGCTGCCGCCGCCGTTGGTCGTGCCATTGATCGCAAGGTTGAAGCACGAGACGCACAACTGGCCGAAGTTCTGTTGCCGCGACTCGTCCAGACCGACCAGGAAACCGGCGTTGAACGACCAGCTGCCGCCGAACTCGTAGTCGGCGTCGAAACGGCCGTAGACGGTCTCGACTTTGCTCTCGATGTGAGCGCCGGGACCGAGCAAGGCGTCGCCGCTGAAATTGACGGCAATCGACGACGTGCCCGGCGCGACCCCGGTAGGTAACACGAAGAACGGACTGACTTGCGCCGGCGTTGGCCGCACCGGGACCGAACATCGTGGCGCTTGTGTTACCGCGCGGCACGGCCTGATCGTTCTCGCGTTGCGAGTAGATCAGATCGCCGGTCAGCGTCAGTCGATCGCTGACGTCCTGCTTGGATCGTCGCGAATACGCTGTGACGAGTTTCACTGCCGAAGAGGTCCGCGTGAAAGCGATGGATCGCAATCGCCGGCGACGGCGCCCGCAGCCGCGTACGGCGTGTAATAGGTTTGCCCTCCGACCGTGATGCTCGCGGGGCCGCACCGGTTCGGCGTGAAGTCCCTGCCGCCGCGCGCCGTTTGGTTCGCCCGCACGTAGTCGCGGTCGACGGCCTCGAGGTTGTCGCGATCGGAATAGTTGTATGAAACGAGCAACGAGCCGCTGTCCCAAGTCGTTCCGGCCAACACCCCCGCGTTCACGGTCCCATAGGCGTCGGCCGCGCCGGTCTGAAGCGACGCTTCGACGCCGTCGACATTGCGGCGCGTAATGAAGTTGACGACGCCCGCGACGGCATCGGAGCCGTACACCGACGAAGCGCCGTCGGCGAGCACTTCGACGCGCTCGAGGGCGAGCGGAGCGACGATGTTCGGATCGGCGAGGACGTGATTGATGCCGGACACCGGCATGCGGTGACCGTTCAGGAGGATCAGCGTGCTATTCGACGCCGACGCCCCGAGGCCGTGAATCGTCGGGGCATTGGTGCCGGCGCCGTCGAAGCTGCCGTAAGCCGCTTGCCCCGCGCTCTGCAATCCCACCACGGAGGGCACGGTCTTCAAGATCTGTTGAACCGTCTGCGCGCCGGTGTTCGCGATCTCGTCCCGCCCAACCGTGACGAGGTTCGAGCCGACGGGTGACACACCGCGCAAGGCCGAGCCCGTGATGACGATTTCCTCGACGTTTGATGGTCCAGAATTCGCCGCGTCTTGTGCACCTGCCGTGCCGCTGACGCCCAAAGCCGCGATGATCGATGAACGAAGCGTACGAGCGACGGTAGAGCCCATCGTAGTTCCCCCTTAGTTGGCGTTACGCAAACGCAAAGCGCCGTGTGTACGAACTGGTTATTTACATGTACCACCTGGTACATGTCAACACGGACGGGCGTCAGGCCTGCGAAATCTCGACGCGGCGGACCTCGCCTACCACGAAGATGTAGGCGGCCGCCCCTACGAGCCCGAGCGTCGCAATGTAGGTCAGCGCGCCATAGAAGCTGCCCGTAGCGCCGAGCACGAAGCCCACCACCAGCGGCGTGACGATGCCCGCGAGATTCGCGCAGAAATTGAATACGCCGCCCGTCAATCCCATGAGCTCCTTCGGCGCGACGTCGGCGATCAGCGTCCAGCCGAGATTCACCATGCCCTGGCCGAAAAACGCGACCGACATGATCGCGATGACGAGCGCGTTACTCGGCGTGAAGTTCGCGAGCACCATCGTCGACGTCAGCAGTAGCCCCGCGATGATCGGGAGCTTTCGTCCAAGCGTCGCCGACCCGGTGCGGCGAATGATGCCGTCGGACACGGCGCCGCCGACGAGCACGCCGACGGACGCGGCGATGTAAGGCAGCGATGCCGCGAAACCGGAGCGAATCCAATCCATCCCGCGTTCCGTCGCCAAGTAGCTCGGGAACCACGTCAAGAAGAACACCAGCGTCGAGTTGCCGCAGAACTGGCCGATCGATGCGCCGAGGATCTGTCGTTGACGCAGCAGCGTGCGTACGGCGGACCAGCTCAATGCGAACCCGCCGCTTTGGCCGCCGAGTCCGCCGCCGGCGGCGATGTAATCGAGCTCGGCTCGGTTCGCGCGGTCGCTTTCGTGAGGCTCGCGGTACAACGCGTGCCACACGACCGCATACACGAGGCCGATACCGCCGAAAATGAAGAACAGCGCTCGCCAGCCGAGCGTCGCGACGATGTAGGTCAGCAGCGGAATCATGAAGCCGAGCCCGACGTACTGGCCGACCGAATACACCCCATTCGCGCGGGCGCGTTCCGCCTGCGGGAACCACGTGGACAGGATGCGGCTGTTGGCGGGAAAGCACGGCGCTTCCGCGATTCCGAGCGCCAGCCGCGCCGAGAACAGCCCCGCAACGCTCGACATCATGCCGTGCAACATCGTCGCCAGCGACCACAAAGCGAGCGACAACCCGTAGGTCAGACGCGCGCCGAGCCGGTCGAGAACGAGGCCGCCGGGGATCTGCGCAAAAGCATAGGTCCACGAGAACGCCGAGAATATCAACCCCATCAGCTCGGGGCCTACGCCAAGCTCCTGCACGAGCGACGGCTGAGCGACTCCCATGACGGAGCGATCGACGTAATTGAGCATCGTCGCGAACGTGATGAGCGCGAGGATGCCGAAGCGCGCGTGCGTGGGCCTCACTTGCGCGAGTCCGCGGCGTGCCGTTGCAGCAGGTGCTGCACCGCGAGCTCGTAGCCGTGAACGCCGAGCCCCGAGATGATGCCCGTGACGACCTGCGTCATGATCGATTTCGAGCGCCACTCGGCCTCGCGGCGATGGATGTTCGAGATGTGCACCTCGATCACGGGGCAATCCACCATCTTGATGGCGTCGAGGATCGGATAGCCGGCATAGGTGAACGCCGCGGGATTCAACGCGATTCCGACGGCCCCCAGACGAGCCTCCTGCAACCACTCGACCATGACGTGCTCGGCGTTGGTCTGGCGAAAGTCGAGCGTGAGGCCGCGTGCGTCCGTCAAGGCTCGGCACCTTGCTTCGACTTGAGCCAGCGTGTCGCGGCCGTAGATCTCGGGCTCGCGCTGACCGAGCAGATTCAAGTTCGGGCCGTTGAACACATACACAGTTCTGCGCATCGCTCTCCCCTCTCACCAAGGCCGGCGGCTTGCATCAGATCAGAATTTGTACTAACTAGTCCATATCATGCTGACGTTCCGCCGCGTGCTCGTGCTGGCTGCGCTCCTCTCGAGCACGGAGCTCGCCGCACAGCCGCGCGCAGACTGGCCAACGTATGGCCACGATCCCGGTGGCCAGCGTTACTCGCCGCTCGCCGAGATTACGCCCGACAACGTGGCGCAGCTCGGCGTCGCGTGGACCTATCACCTGCGCCCGCAATCGGGCGCCCCGGTGTCGACGGCCGACGGCGCCGTGCAACGCGTGGCGGAAGCGCTGCCGGCCGACGGAACGCGCCGCAACCGGTTCGCGGCTTCGCAGGCGACGCCGGTGATGGTCGACGGGAGGCTGTACCTGACGACGCCCTACGCGCGCGTCGTTGCGCTCGATGCGACGACGGGCCGCGAGCTCTGGTCGACGGCGATTCCGGGGCCGGGCCAGCCTTCGTTGCGCGGCCTGGAGTACTGGCCCGGCGACCAAACGACGCCGCCGCGCCTCTTCCTCGGCACGCGCGACGGCCGGCTGATGGCGCTCGATGCGAGCACGGGCGCGTTCGCGGCCTCGTTCGGCGAGGACGGCGTCGTGCAACTCGCGACAGCCGCGATACTGCAGGGGGCCGACGCTCGCTTCTACGGCATGACGTCGCCGCCGCTCGTCTTCGAAAACCTGGTGATCACGGGCAGCGCGGTGCAGGAATTTCCGCCGCGCGGCGCCGCGGGCGACGTGCGTGCGTGGGACGCGCACACCGGCGAGCTCGTCTGGACCTTTCACAGCGTGCCGCGGCCCGGCGAACGCTTTGCGGACACATGGCAGGGAGACGCGGCCGAGCGGCGCTCCGGCGTCAATGTCTGGGGATTCATGACCGTCGACGTCGAGCGCGGGATCCTCTACCTGCCGTTCGGCGCGCCGGCCTTCGATCGCTATGGCGGCGATCGTCACGGCGACAATCTCTTCAGCACCTCGCTCGTCGCGGCCGACGCGCGCAGTGGGCGTTATCTCTGGCACTTTCAGGTCGTGCACCATGACATCTGGGACAACGACCTGCAGGCGCCGCCGCTCTTGTTCGAGGCGCGTGTCGATGGCGCAACCGTACCCGCCGTAGCCGTGAGCTCCAAGAACGGGTTGTTGTTCTTCCTGAACCGCGTCGACGGCGAGCCGATTCACGCGATCGAAGAGCGCCCCGTGCCCGCGAGCGACGTGCCCGGCGAGGCAGCAGCGCCGACCCAGCCGTTCCCGCTCGTCACGCCGCCGCTCGCGCGCATTGCGTTCGAGCCCGACGATGTCGCGCAAGTCACCGCCGAGCACACGCAGTGGTGTCGAGCATGGATCGCGGAGAAAGCCATGGTTGCCGGCGGACTCTACCGACCGGTGCGTCTCGGTCAGCCCACGATCAGCTTTCCGGGTCTGCAAGGCGGCAACAACTGGGGCGGCGGCGCGTTCGATCCTGAATCCGGGCTTCTCTATCTCAACACCAGCGATCTCGGCCAAGTCACCGAGCTCGTGCATCCGACGGGCCCGCTCGCTTACGAACGCGGACCGACGAGCGGCCGCTTCATGCAGCCAGCGACGCGCTTGCCGTGTCAGAAGCCTCCGTGGGGACAACTGCATGCGATCGACACGGCGACGGGCCTCATCCAGTGGCAGGCGACACTGGGCGTGTCCGACAACCTCCCGATCGACAAGCAAGATACGGGGCGGCCGAACGTCGGCGGGCCCATCGTCACTGCGGGCGGCCTGGTCTTCATCGGCGCGACGGACGACAACCGCTTTCGTGCGTTCGACGCCGGCAACGGGCGGCTCTGTGGTCTCACACTCTCGAAGCCTCGGCCCACGCGACGCCGATCAGCTACCGAGGCGCCGACGGCCGCCAATACGTGGCGGTGACGGCGACGGGCGGCAGCTTCCTCGATAGCCCCGTGACCGCCGACACGCTCGTCGCATTCGCGCTGCCGCGGCGCGGGCCGCCCGATCCCTACGCCGCCGCAAACGGCTGCTCGTCGTCGCCGATCTTTCGACGGGCAATCAAATGGCGCATCTCGGGGCAAGCCATGCAATCGCGACGATCGAGAAGCTCGGGCGCGAAAGCGGAGCGTACGTCGCGATCCTACGAACCGACACCGAGCTCGTGACGAAGGCCGAGGTATGGGGCACCGGCGAATACGCGGCCGACGGGCCGCGCCGCGCGCGGATGCACAATCTCGATTACTTCGACGCCGTTCTGTTCTACACGAACGGTGAGACGCGGATGACGGACGCGCAGAAGCGCGACTTGCTCGAGTTCATCGGCCGAGACGGCAAGGGGTTCATCGGCGTTCACACCGCCGCCATCACGGCCGCGAGCTGGCCCGAATACAGAGAGATGCTGGGCGGCTTCTTCGACAATCACCCATGGAACGTGGCGAGCGCTCGCATCATTGTCGAGCGCGCCGACTCGACGATCATGCGCGGTTTCACGACCGGCATGGAGCTCGTCGACGAGCACTATCAGCTGCTGCCGCAGCCTTACGATCGCAGCCGGATCGACGTGCTCGCGCGGTTGGATCCCACGAGCGTCGACCTATCGGACCCGGACGTGCATCGCACCGACGCTGACTTCCCCGTCGCGTGGATCAAGCCCTACGGCAACGGCCGCGTGTTTTATTCCTATCTCGGGCACACGGATGCCGCCTGGGATGATCCGCGTGTGCAGACGATGTACCTCGAAGCGATCAAGTGGGCCATCGACGGCGGCGAAGCCCCGCGGCCACACCCGCTCACGGCGCACTGAAGTTGCGCGCGAGATAGTCGACGATCGCAGCGTAGTCCGCATCGGCTACGGGAGCGCCGCGCGTGATCATCGCGTCGACCGTGTTGGCCCACTCGGCTTCGGACTTGCGCGCGCTCGTGACGACCGTGACCGCATGACACGGGCCGCACGCCGCTTGCACTTCGCTCTGCCCGACGCCCGGCGGGAACTCGCTGGGCGCTTCAGCCGCGGTGCCGGCCGAGGCCAGCACGGCTGCGAGCAGCTTCGACGCGGCCGAGGCGCGCGACACGGCCTCGCTCAATCGCGTGCGCGCTGGCGCGCCGGCGCGGGCGCTGGCGCGTCAACGGGCGCAGCCAAGAGCGGCAACGCCGCGTAGTTCGGCCAGTCCACGATCTCGATCTCTACGCCAAGCGAGACCACCCGCGGCCGCTCGGGGTCGAATGCCGGCCACGCCGGCACGCGCGCCGATTTCGGCTTGCCGTCGCGCGCGAACGAGACGAGCAGCGTGGCCATGTCGTCCTCGAGCGCGGCGTCGACGTCCTCCCAGATCCTCGTTTGGCGGAACAGGTTCAACGAGTCGCGCGTGCGCAAGAAATACGGGAATCTCGCCCGAGTGATACGCCCCCGCCGTCGCCGGATCGTGATCGATGAACGTGATGCCCGGCGCGTACGGTTGCCGCCGCGTGAAAAAATATGCGTAGGCCGGTGAGCGGCTGTGCTTCGCCTGCGCCCGCGCCCAATTCGCCATCTGCCCGCCGACCGAGGAATCGCGGCCGATGTCAGCCGCCGCGCGAGCAGCAGTCGCCGCATCGTGCGCTCGGTACGCGGCGAGCACCGCAGACGCCGTCGCGGGAAACACTCTCCGCACCGCACTCTCGAGCTCGCCCGGCGACGCGACGGGGCCGAGCGACCGGAACGACTCGTCGCGCGTGAACCCAACCATGATCGGCACGTCACTGTGCTGCTGCGACTCGAACGCCCGTTGTGGGCCTATGACGTAACGCCCATCGACGACGGTCGGTGCCCGCGCCACGGGCGCGGCGACGATCCGGTCGCCGCCGATGTCACGCAGATCCTCTATCGAGCTCGCGGCCAGCGCTTCCTGGAGCGCGAGGCCCGCTTGCTCGCCTTGCTCGAGCGTGACGGCCCTCATGGGCTCGCCAAAGGGGCTGCCGCTCATGCCGACGACTTTCGTGAACAGACCGCGCGCGGCCGGGCTCGCTTGCAGCAGGGCGACCGCCGTCGAGCCGGCAGACTGCCCGACAATCGTCACGTTGGCGGGGTCGCCGCCGAAAGCAGCGATATTGCGCTGCACCCATTGCAGCCCGGCGACGAGGTCCATGAGCCCATAGTTGCCGGAGCCTCCGTACCCCGATTCGCGAGTGAGCTCCGGATGCGCCAAGAAGCCGAGCGCCCCGAGGCGGTAGGAAAGATTCACGCGTACGACGCCATCGGCGGCCAGCTTTTCGCCGGAGTAGTTCGCCATGCTCGCGGAGCCGACGTTGAAGCCGCCGCCGTAGATCCACACGATGACCGGCAACTGCTCGGCGCCCGGCGGCGCCCAGACGTTCAGATACAAACAATCTTCGCTCGTCGCCTCGTTGCCGAAGTAGTGGTTCATCGTGCGCGTGCGCACCGCTTGCAAGCACATCGGTGCTTGGGCGTCGGCGTGGAGGACGCCGTTCCATCGCGGCACGGGCTGCGGGGCGCGCCAGCGAAGCTCGCGAAGCGGCGGCGCCGCTTGCGGAATTCCGAGCCATGCCCGCACGCCCGACGCGAGCGTGACCCCTTCGACGAGGCCGGCATCGATTCGGACCGGCTCTGCGGCCGCCTGCCAGGACAGGACCGATGCGAACAAAACCGCTGCGACTCTCTGCATGGGCGCCTCGGGGTGTGTATGAACTATTTCGTACACACTGTAGCGCAACTCGCGCTGGGCCGCCTAGCGCAGCGCAGAGACTTACTTGAGGCAGTAACGCGAGATGGCTTCGATGACGAGCTCGCGCCGGCGCCGCGCGACCTTCGGCGATCCCATGTCGACGCCGAAGTTCGCGGCGAAGGTATAGCGGTTCGAGACGTTATAGAAGCACAGCGAGCTCACGATCATGTGCAGCTCGACGGGATCCAGCCCGGTCCGGAACCGCCCTTCTTTCGCACCTTTGTCGAGGATCGCTTGCAGCGTCGCGATGACGCTGTGATTGCGCTCCTTCAACCCCGGCACGGCACCGATGTGCGCACCGTAGTGGATGTTCTCGTTCATGACGAGCCGCACGAACTCGGGATGCTCGGCGTGATAGTCGAACGTGTGCCCGACGTACTGTTTCAACGCTTCGTCGGCGCGCATCGCAACGTAGTTCGCCGCGGCTTCGCGGGCGCGAATCTTCGCGTAGGCTTGCTCGAGAACGGCGCGGTACAGCTCCTCCTTGCCGCCGAAGTAGTAATAGATCATGCGCTTCGACGAGTTGATCTTGTCCGCGATCTCGTCGACGCGGGCGCCGGCGAGCCCTTTGTCCGCGAATTCCTGTGCCGCTATCTCGAGGATGTTCAGCCGAGCCTGCTCGGCTTCGCTGGACCGGTCTCGCACACGCGGTTTTCTTGCTCGCGCCAAGGGCCACACTCCACCCACGATGAAAGGTGGCACTATTCTCGTGGGATTGCGCTGCGCAATCCAGCGTTTACTGCTGCTTGAAGCGCGCTTGGGCAGCAAGCCGAATCGAGGCGTTGGCTGCGCCGTAGGCCTCGTAGCCACGACGCTCCACGATCTCGAAGAACACGCGCTTCGCGAACGCGCGGCTGTAGAACTGGAAGTACTCGGTACTGCCGTCTCGGTCATAGAGGATGTTGAATCGCGCGAGCCGCTCGACGAGCTCCGGCGCCAAGCCGAACTTGGCTTCGACGTCCTCGTAGTAGTTGTGCGGAATCTCGAGCATCTGTAAGCCATTCGCCGCTGCCGCCTCGGCGGCTGCGAAGATATCCGCGGTCACGAACGCGAGGTGCTGCACGCCCGCGCCCATGTAGTGCTGGAGGAATCGCGCCGATAGCGTCTGCGCACCCATCGAGCCGTTCAACGTGATGCGCAGCGCTCGATCCGGCGACTCGACGGCCTGGCTCTGCACTAGGCCCAGCGTGTCGGCGATCTCGATCTGCGGCGTCTTCGACACATTGAACAGCGCGACGTAGTACAGGAGCCACGACAGGAACTCCTCGTACTGCATGGTCTCCGCAATGTGGTCCGTCCGCTCGAGCTGCAACGTGCGCGGCGCGCCGTCGTGCCGCGCGGCCTGCGTGAATTCGTGCCGCCAGACGTCCTGCTCGGTGCCGTCCTCTATGAAATAGATGAGGCTGCCGCCGACGCCCTTCACCGATGGAATCTTGAGCTCGTCGGGCCTGACGGCCTGCATGAAGCGCGGGATCGCGAGCTGCTCGGCGCGCTCGAGGGCGGCCGGCACGTTCTTGACCTTGAGCCCGAGCGCGCACACCGATGCGCCGTGCACGGCGTCGAAGCTGTGCGCGAGCCCTTCCGGCTCGCAGTTCATGACGATGTTGATGTCGCCCTGCTGCCAGCGCGTGACCGCTTTGCGGCGGTGCCTGGCGGTCGGCACGAAGCCGAGCGCCGTGAGCATGCTCCCGAGCGCCTGCGCTTCGTCGTCGCTGGCCGCAAACTCGATGAATTCGACGCCGGTGACGTCGACGCGCGGCGGCATCGCCGCCTTGATCGGCGCGCGCGGCCGCGCCGCCACTTGGTCGTGCAGGAGTTGCAGCGAACGGTAGCCGTCCACCGCGACACCGCTCGCAGAGCCGGCGCGAAACCGGTCGTTGAAAATCTCGAGCGACCAATACCCTTGATAGCCAAGCCGATGTATCGCTTCGGCAAACTCCGCCAGCGGGAAATCGCCCTGCCCCGGCATGTTACGGAAATGTCGGCTCCAGCTGAGATAGTCCATCGTCAGGCGCGGCGCGTCGGCGATCTGCACGAAGAACAGCTTGTCGACGCGGACGTCGCCGATGCTCGCGCTCGGAATGCCGCGAGCCAAGGAATGGAAGCTATCGAGAATCAGGCCGATCGAAGGATGATCGACGTCGCGGATCAAGCTCCATGCGTCGCGGTGGTCGAAGGTATGCCGCCCCCAGGCGAGCGCTTCATAGCCGACGCGCATCTGCCGCTTCGCGGCCCGCTCGCCGAGAGCGGATAAATCATCGATGAGACGAGGCCGATCGCCGACGGCGAGCGGCGAGCAATTCGAGCAGAGCAGGATCAGGTCGGTCCCGAGCTCTTGCATGACGTCGAACTTTCGCTCGATGCGGTCGTACGCTCGCGAGAGCTGCTCGGCCGGCATTCCCTCGAGATCGCGAAACGGCTGAAACAACGTGCAGCTCATGCCGAGGTCGCGGACGATCCGGCCAACCTCGCGCGGCGTGCCGGGAAAACCCAGGAGATCGTTCTCGAAGATCTCGACGCCGTCGAACCCCGCCTCGGCGACGGCGCGCAACTTGCCTTCGAGTGAGCCGCTGATCGATACGGTCGCGATCGACGTCTTCATCTCGAATGTTATGAACTAGTTCGTACACAAGTTCAAGACCGAGATTGCAGCCGCCGCGCTGATGCGCGCGGTGCGGAACCAGCAGCGGGCGCTCTTAGCGAATCAGGCCGTCCCTGCGCATTTCTTTGGCGATCGGCGGGGTGATCGCCGCGAGAGCCTCGGCGCGGGACTCGATGTTGCGGACTTTCGTGTCCAGCGTGTAGACCACCGTCGCGCCTTGCGTCTCATAGAGCTTCGACGTGATGTGGGCCTCGCCTTTGATGGTCGTGATCGAGTCGGTCGTCCGGAAATCGCCGGCGACGACGGTGCCGTAGACGCCGTAATACGAGTCGGTAGCCTTGTACTGCCCATCGCCCCTCGTGTCATTCGTCCCGCCCTCTTGGGTCGCCCACGAGGTGGAAATGAGGCTGGTTGCGAGCACCGCGTCGGCGTTTTTCGCCGCCACCGCAGCCTCGATGTTTTCACGTGTAAGCTCCGCCTTTGGCGGCATCACGTCGCAGCTCACGAAGGCCTCCGTAGTCGCACTCCTGATCTTCGATGCCATGGCGCGTTCGAACGCGCACCGCTGGTTCAAGTCTGCGCTGATACCAACGACCAACACGCGTGAGAACGACTGGTCGCGCGAAACGTTTTCCGACCACTCACCCTCGACCGATGCATGGCTCGGGGAAGCGGAAAGGCACCCGGCGCCGAAGAGCACTAGAGCCGACAGTAGGGACGGATGCGCGGTTCGCGGCTGATCGACGGCATTGGTTGACAAGGGGGACTCCTCCCAGCGAAGGCGTTCGAGTGTACGCGGCAGTCAATCGCTTAGCGAGGCGTGCTGAGATCGATCACGCGCTGCGAGACTAGAGCGCCGCTTCGGTCAGCGAGATCCTTCGAGCCGCCGATCACGGCTCGTGCGGGGTCGAGACGCTGCTGGCACCGGTGGACGTCAGCGGGCAGCATTCGCCGGACCCCGCGCCGAACGGATAAACACCAACCACTCGTAAGTCGAGGTCGGTTCTGCTGTGGCCGTCGGCCTCCAACAACACTTCGAAGCCGTTGGAAATCTCGACCTCACTAGATCGCAGCATTTCCTCGATGCGCGCAGCTCCACGCTCCGTGCTCAACGAATGCACAGCCGCCAATACGCCCACGTCGCCGATGCCGGCGAAAACGAGAATCTCGTTTCCCGCGGGACCCGTGAACCGTGCCACCAGGCCGTAGTCTTTGTTGTGTTGCGGCACCGGGCCTGAGCGCAGGTAGGTAGTGCCGGTGGAGGTCTCCACCAATCCCATGAACAGCGGTGGGGTCGACTCGAAATTTGACCTCGCAAAGTAGTAGTCCCGGAGGATCGACCCCATGGCGCGCACGAAGCCGACGTAGATCACGTCGTAATCACGCAAGTCCTCGGACGTGAGCTCCGAGACCAATTTGAGACTGACTTTCTGTGAGGACGAATTCGCGAGAGGCAGAATCGTCTGCAAGCTGTACGCCACGCTCTTCGGCAGATACGACAACGTTTCAAACACGAGGCCCGGGTTGGACTCGTGATGCCGAGATTGCAGCAGGTCTTCCTTCGAGTTTATCGCGACGTCGCGAATGCGGACGGCACCGGGTCCACCCTCGCCGAAAAAGAAGTGATCGCCGAGCACAACCAGAACCGGTCGCTCGGCCTCGCTGAATCCCGACAGCATCGAGTTCGCGAAACCGTCACGCTGATCTGTGGGTCGATCGTTGATCAGTAGACCTACGTTCAAAACGATCGAACCAAGCAGCAGCACCCAGCCGGCGTAGGCTGCTACTCGCTGCTTCGGCACGACCGCCGCGACTGCCGCGACTTTCTCCCGCGGCTCGCTGGCGACGGCGACTAGGTGATAGGCGCCTTTCGGGATTTCCAGGCGAAAAGAATCATTCGATCCCAGACCCGCGTAATAGGTATCCAAGCGGCTGCGGAGCTTGTAGACCTGGACGCGCGTTTGAGCGTCGCTCCCGTCGGCACTTGGCTCGTGCTTTCCGAGGACGTCTACGGAAATGTCGAACTCTTTCGGCACCTCGCCGCGTACTGCTCGGTCGGCGAGATATTCCAGAAGGCGCGCGAGAATTTGGCCTCGCCCCAGTACACCGGACTGAATGATGCGCGAGGTGCATTCACGAATGACCTCGGGATCGGCCGTTCGGGCCCTGTCCGTCATGGCCAAATACTAGCATGCAGATCCAGCCGTCATGACCTCCGGCGTGGCAGGGAAACAACCGCTCGCTATTCGAATACCGCGCTGCCGTCAGGGCCTACGTTGCGATTGTTCTCCAGGCAAACGTACTCGCGAAGGCGCAGGTCCGGCTTGTAGACATAGAGGTATCTGTACTTCCAGGGCGTTACGAACACCTCGGGATCCTCGATGGTAATGTCGTTCACGAGCACGCCCGGCGAGAACTGGGTGAAGCGTTCGATGAGGTGCGCGTTCGGACTGTGGGGTATCCGGGTGGAATCGAGGGGCACGTCTTCGCGGATACCCACGGTATCGACCACCAACGTGTCCCCCTCCCAATGGCCGATCGAGTGGCCGGCGTACGTAGCGTCGAGCTCGTCGGCCGGCGGATGCTCCTTCAGATCCATCCAAACGCGGCGAGTGAACGCTTGCCATTCGCTGGTGATGGCGATGATCTTGGGTGTTTGGAGGATTTCTAGTCCATAGATCGCGCCCATCATCGCCGGCATTCCTTGCGGCAGGCATAGCGCTGTCGAACTCCCAAGCTCCGCGGCGGCGGCCCTCGCCACCACCTGCTCGTAGCGTTCTTTGTACGGAGACTTCATCTCCGGAATGTCCCGGCGCACTCTCGGAACATTGTTGGGTCCGGCGGGAAGACCCGTGACGCCGCTCGGGCCTCGGTAGACCTCGAGCAGGCCGCCGGGCGGCACCCAGAACCCTGTGAGATTCGGACGACCGTCCGGCAGCCGCTCGGGGCTCAGCGCAACCCCTTCGAGCGACTCCAGCGCGGGCGCTGGCAACTGAGCCGCCGCAGGAATCCCCAAGGAGACGGTGAGGACCAAGGCGAACAGTTTGCAGCGCTTCACTCCGGCCCCCCGATCTCGCGACCCGACTCGTCGGTGACGCTGATCATGTTGCCCGCGGGCGCGCCGCTGCGAACCGGGTTGATAACGACCGTCACCTCGTCGCCGGGCTTGAGGGTGTTCTTCTTCCAGCCCATCCGCGCCAGGACACTCGTGCTCAACATCTCCACGGACCACTCTTCGCTTTCGCCCTTGTCGTTGACGACCTCCACCTGTAGCCACGAGTGGGGGTTGGTCCACTGGAACTCTCGAACCGTTCCTTTGAGGGTGACCTGCTTGGTCTGATCGAACGAGGCAAACGAATGGTGGGCCCAGGCAGGCGATGCGACCATTGCCAGGACCACCAGAAAGCCGCGGCGCCACGCCGTTGTCATCCGGCTTACCTTTTTCGGCTCTTATTCGCGGATGTTGGATTCGAAACTAGGCAGCTCGCGCATCTGCTCGTAGATGCAGACATGCTCTTCGATGTCGGTTCGCTCCTGGCGGTTGAACCGCTTGGTGTTCTTCCACTCGCCTTCCCAGTTGTCCGGGTCGGTCATGGTGAACTCCACCTCGAAAGCCTTGCCGCCGTCGACGACTCGGTATCGCTCGACGACATGCAATTTCGGCCCCGCCGGAATGCCGTTTTGGATCCAGTGGTGATCCTCGGCCATGCCGACCGTGTCGACGACGAGGGTGTCGCCCTCCCACCAGCCAATCGAGTGGCCGTTGTAGGTATAGACCATCTCGTCGTCCGGCGGATGCATGCGACCATCCGTGTAGATCCAGCGAACGCTGTTGAAGAACATCGTCGTGATCTGGACCATCGTCGGCAGCTGAATGACCGAGATCGGCCAGAAGCGCGTCATCATTCGCGGCATACCTAACGGCCAGCAGGCTCCGGAATCATCGCGATAGACCAACCCCCTCTTGCCGTAGTCGGTGAACTTGGCGAGCTCCGCCTCGGCTTGCGCCGTGAGCTTGGGCACCGGTATGAATTCGTGCCTCCCGTTCTTTGCCTCGATCGCCATGTTCCAGGTGCCGGTCAGGTCGAAGGGAGGCTCCGGCCGGGCCTTGGCGAGGTTTTCCGGAGACAGGGCACTCAAATTCTGGCCTTCCAACGCTGTCTGCGCTTGCGACGAGGGCGCGCTGCCGAGGCACGCGATCGCAATGAGCGCAGGAATCCAGGCGCCCTTTTTCATGGTCTCTCCTCCCCGGCGTTTGCAGGAACAGCGGCCGGCGCCGGTTGGGGGCGCGCCGACAGCTTGCGGCCGTCCGGTAGCGTCACCTCCACGAGGTTTCCGCCGGGTCGGCCGTCGATCAACGGATTCGACACCACGGTGACCTCGTCACCGGGCTTGAGGCTCTCGCGTTTCCAGCCGTTGCGAACCAGATAGCCGGGGCCGTTGGCCTCGTAGCTGTACTCCTCGGTCCCTCCCTGGCTGTCGCTCACGCTGACAATGAGCAAGCTATGCGGGTTGACCCACAGGAACTTCTTGACGGTGCCTTTGTGCTCCACCGTCTTGGTGGCGTCGAACATCGCGGCCGAATGGTGCGAAAACGCCGGCGCAGCGGCCGCAACGGCAACCGCAGCGACAGCGAGCGCGCGCCAAACCCGCCGAGCCCGCGGGGAAGTCGTGATATCCATTCCTTGCACCTCCGTCAAAACTACTAGCGCGAACCTGCTGCGCCAAAGTTGTACTGGAACGTCACACCGTATTCGCGTGGCCGTGCGCGCGTCACGCCGAGCGCCGCGCGTTGCGGGGCGGCGATTGGACCCTGGATGCCCGGCGCACCGGCGCCCGACCCGTTATCCCAGAACGCGCCGCCGAAAAGACCCGCGAAGCTTCCG
Source organism: uncultured Gammaproteobacteria bacterium (assembly GCA_963714705.1). GTDB lineage: Bacteria > Pseudomonadota > Gammaproteobacteria > Steroidobacterales > Rariloculaceae > FEN-1219. The sequence continues at coordinate 108,799 of CAVQPJ010000004.1, read as the reverse complement.
TACACCTCGTCCGTCAGGTTGTTGCCGAACAAGCTGAGCTGCCAGTTGCCATCGGGGCTGGTGTAGCGAATTCGGCCGTTCAGGACACTGTAGTCGGGCAGCTCGTAACGCGAATCGAGCAACCCCGGATTGGCTAACGTATTGACAGTGCCGTTGGCGTTGAAGCACGTCAGTTGCGTGCCGCCTTGGTGTGTCTCCTGTGGACCGGTATACGCATAACTCAACGAAAACGTGAGGTCGCTGCCGCTGCGCATCGGCACTGACCATCGGCCGCCGAGCGAATAGCTGTCCTCGACGGCGCTCGGCGTCAAAAAGTCACCGTTGTTCGCGCACGGATCCTTGACCGTGAAATCGAGCAGGCCTGCGGACATGTCGATGATGACATTGTCGGTCACGGCAATCTGGCCCTCGATCTCGTAGCCCTCGAAGTCGACGTCGCCGGTGTTCGCTTGCTCGATTCGGAAGCCTGTCGCCACCGACGTATCTACTACTTGGATCGGCCCCTGGCGGTCGGTGTAGAGCATTGCGAAATAGGTGAGGTTCAGGCGCAAGCGACCGTCGAGCCACTCGGTCCGGAAGCCGATTTCATCGTTCTGAGCCTTCTCCGGGTTCGTAAATGCCGAAAACGCACCGCTCGCGATCAATGCAGTCTGCGCATCACCACTTTGAGTCGCGAGGATGCTGTAGCTATACGCCCCCGACCGATAGGCCTCCGACGACGTGACGTACATCATGTGGTTGTCGGTGAGCCGATAGTCGAGTGTCAACCGCCAATCGGTGTTATCCCAGTCCTTGGCCGCGGAGACGGTTCTCGGCAATCCGTCGGTTGGTAAGAAATCGTCCGCGACGAAGCGCGTCTGCTCGACCTCCTTTTCGTCGGACGCCACGCGTACGCCCGGCGTGAGGTTCAGACGATCGGTGATGTGCCAGGTGACGTTGGCAAAGACCCCTGTCGACTGCGAGGTCTGGAGGCCGTCCAATAAGACAGTCTGAACCAATCCGGTGGGGCCCCTGCCCACAAACACACCGTTCCCATTCGCAGCCTGGGTCGCGAACGCGCTCGTTCCTTGCCGCTCATAGTTGGGCCCGCCGGTGCCGGGGCTACCGTCGACGTCTTCCTCGAAATACGAAACGCCCGCCACGACGTCGAATCGATCGAACTCTGCGTTGAGCTGCAGCTCCTGGTAAAAGACCTCCGACTCCGAGTCCAAGTGCCGCGAGTCGCTGCCGAGCATCACCCAATCGTTGATGCCATGGCTCTCGAACTCCGACAGACCTGTCACCGACTTGAATGTCCAACGGTCATTCAGCTGCCATGTGAGGTTGATGTCGAACTGTTCGTACTTGGCGTTGTTGGATATCTCGCACGCCGCGTCCCAATCCGGATTCGCGTCATCGATGAAGCACCAGTCCGGCAACGTGAAGTCGTCCAACACGATTCGAGGATCGTTGTTCGGGTCGATGCGCGCTTGACCGGCGGCCTCGAGGAAATCCGAAATCCAATCGGCACGGTTGCCTTGAAAATTGAGGTTCGGAAGCATGTCGAACGTTTCGAGATCCTGCGGATTGCCGTTGGACTCGGACTCCATCGAGCTGAAGCCGAACGTGACGTCGAAAACATCGCTCGGCTCGATTCGTAGCTGTATGCGGCCCAACGTGTCGTCCGAGTCGCCGAGCATTTGCGAGCCGCGCCGAACGAAGCCGTCTTGACTCAACGAACCGCCCTGCGCCCGAAACGACACCGACTCGCCGAACGGCACGTTCACCATTGCGCTCACGTCGGCACGGTCATAGTCGCCCATCGTGAGCCGTAGAGAGCCCTCGAGGTCCGGTCCGGGCTGCTCCGTAAATACGCGAATCGCGCCGCCGGTGCTGTTGCGGCCGAAAAGTGTACCCTGCGGCCCGCGCAAGACTTCGATGCGCTCGATATCCAACACGCTCATGTAGGACCCCGTTGTGCGCGGGACGTAAACGCCATCGATGTACATCCCGACCGAACGTTCGCCGGTCGTACCCCCACCCGTTAAGCCGCGGATCATGTAGCTTGGAGACGAGTCACCGTTGCCGCGCGAACCCTTGATGTCCAGGTTCGGCGTCAAATCGGCGATGTCCTGGAGATCTTCCACGCCCTTGAGCTCCATCGTTTCCGCGTTGAACGCGGCGATTGAGATCGGCGTCTCCTGCAACGCCGTCTCGCGGCGTTCAGCTGTGACGAGAATCTCCTCGAGTCCGCCTTGCTGCGCGTAACCGGTCGCGGCAATGCTCGCCATAGCTCCGGCGACTGCCGTGCTCAGCGTCAACCGTCTGCTGAAACGATCCATACATCCCCCCACCTATCTGTTTAGCTCCAAAGCACGCCTCCGCCAGAGGCTTCACGGCGGTGCGCTTTCCTCCCCAACTTGCACGCTGCCATCGGCGCCGATGCGATGGCGGTTTCCCTCGAAACACGCGTACTCCTGAACGTAGTAGTCCGCAGGGGCCCGCGCAAAACGCTTCACGGTCGACCACGAGCGCTCGAACGCCACGGGATCTTCGAGGGTCACATCCACCTCGAAGTAATCCGGAGTGAGCTTCTTGAGCCGCATCGTGACGGTCAGCTGATCGCTGTGCGGAACGCCGGTGGTGTCCACGAGCGTGTCGTCGCGCAAGCCGATGGTTCGCGTGACGAGCGTCGCCCCCTCCCAGCGTCCGGTCGTGTAGCCGTAATAGCTCGGTTGCAAATCCTTGGGAGGCGCACGGCCGTCGAGGTAGATTCGGAGCGTCGCCTCACTCCATTCGGCATACCAGTTCAGCTGGTGCGGTGCTTGAAGAATCTCGCCAGGGAACACCATGCTCAAAAACCGGGGGAACCCCGCGGGCAGACACTGCGCCGTCGGATCCATCGTCGAGCGACCGGCCGCTGCGTCGGTCGCGCGCTGCCGCCACCGCGCCATGTATTCCGGTTTCAAGGGTGGCGTTTGGCCCTCCCGCGGCACCGAGGTGTCGAAGTGAATGCCGCCATTGGCGTTCACCCACATTCCGTTGAAATTGCGGGCGACAGCCTCTGCCATCGGAACCGGCTCGGGACGGGGCACGCGCGTAATCGTCGACGTGGGGTAATCGGCCAGTTCTCGGTTACCCCCACCCACTTCCTTGAAGCCGATGAAGCGGCCGATGGGGTCACCGCTGTGCGCCGGATGGATCTCGACCGCGACGCGATCGCCGGGCTTGAACGTGGTACGCGTCCAACCTTGCCGCGACAGCATGTTGATCGGGCCGAGCTCGATCTCCCAGACTAGCTCTCCGCCGTCATCGGGGGTCAGGAAGAGCCAGGAATGCGGATTGGTCCAGCGAAATTCCTTCACCACACCCGTGAGGGTCATGGGGTTCTTGTCGTCATAGATCGCGAACGAGTGGTGCGCCGTAGCGGTGAACGACGTCGCGAAAAAGACGCAAACAGCCGAGATCATCAACCTCACGCTCACGCTCCTCCGCCAGAGTCCTTGCGACCCGATGGATGCCAACCGACTGATCCTCAGTCCGCTGGCGAGCGTTGGACAAGGTTGGAAACGGTTGCCGAACGGTTACCAGCGCGGCACCCCAACGGGGAGACGGTGGATGCCGGAGCTGTAGTCGAGCCTTTACTGGCTCGGTGACCGGCCGAGAGGCGCGATCGGCTCTTGCGGCTCGCTAGCTGGGTGGCCGTGGGCCAATAGGCGCCGGGCGCCGACCCTAGTTGCTGCCGAGGTGCTGCGCGAGGAACGTGTCGAGCGCCTGCAGCGTCTGAAGGCGCGTGGTCGCGTCGGAAAGCCAGTGATCCTCGCCCTCGAGCTCGACGAGCTGCACTGTTTTTCCGGCTGCGCGCAGCTCGCGTTCCATCTTCTTGCTCTGGCCGATCAGCACGACGGTATCGTCTCGGCCGTGGATCAGCAGCACCGCGGCCCGCACTCCCTCCACGTGTTGCGCAGGCGAAGCCGCATCGAGCTTCTCTTTCGGGGAGCGTATGTCCTCGATGCCAATCGATTGCTCCCAGTACGTCACCGCGGCGCTCCGGCTGTCTCTGCGACCGGTAGTGAGCGTGTTCATGTCGCGCAAGTCCGAGACGGCGTTGATCGCGACCGCGCAGCGATACAGCTCCGGCGTAAATGTCGCGCCCGCGAGCGCCGCATAGCCGCCATAGCTTGCGCCCACGATGCAAACGCGCTGCGGATCGGCGATGCCGGCTGCGACGACGGCCGCAACCCCGTCGGTGAGGTCGTGCTGCATCACACCGATGCCCCAACCGCCGTAACCTGCTTCCTCCCAGGCACGGCCAAAGCCGCCCGAGCCGCGAAAATTCGGCTGCAGCACCGCATAGCCTCGCGACGCGAGAAAATGCGCGAGCCAATCGAACCCGTCGACGTCGCGGTCCATGGGACCGCCGTGCGGCAGCACCACGAGCGGAACAGGACCCTCGATGCCGAGCGGCCGCGTGAGATAGCCGGGAATGTCGACGCCGTCGCGCGCCTCATAGGTGTACGGCAAGCGCGGCGGGAGACTAGTGCCATCGAGCTCCGGGTAGGTGCTTGCGATCGCGCTTGCCGTCCGCGCTTTCGCGTCATAGAGATAGAACATCGGGGCACGATCGGCGTGCGTGGTGCTCACGATGAACCGCGAGCGGTCCTGCGACCAATTCTCGATCCACGGCGATTCGCCGGGGAACGTTTCGTCGAGCGACGCTTGCTGCATCGCAAGGTCCGCGTCGAACCACTTTGGACTCTCGCCCTCCACCGCTGCTCCGACCACGCGGTTGGTGTACGCGTCGACGCGCACGTCCGAGACGTCCAGCGTATCGTGCGCGTATACCGTTCGACCGCGCGTGCCGTCCGCGGACACCGTGTAGAGGCCGTACCGACCGACGTCGCTCGGTCGCCCGCCGACGATGAGCTCACCGTCGGCATCGAGCCCGTGGAGGTCGATCTCCGGCAAGTCGAGAGTCCGTGCGACAGACGTTTCCCACAGCCCGTTGTCGCGGCGGCGGAGAATCTGAAAGTAGTCCGTCTTATCCCTGTAGTCGACGCGGTACCGCGGCACGGCGTTCTCGTCGACGACCCAGTCGCGCGTGAAGCCAGAGCCTTCGTCCACCTCGTCAACGTCGGTGTTCTTGGCGTTCAACGAGTAGAGGGTTCCTCCGATCGGCCATAGCACGCGCCCCGTCGCGCGTTCGTAACCGACGAGGCGGCGGCCGCGCACGAACAATCCGCCACCGACCGCGCGCGCCCCGGCCAATTGCCGAACCCGCAGGTCACCGGCCAGATCGATGCCGTGCGGCGTGAACGACTCGACCCTGCGTGCGGCGAAGTGCCAGGTGTCGGTTGCGCTTATGAGCACGATCAGTGTGTCGTTGTTGGCCCACGTGACCGCCCGCCCGTCCGCCTCGTTGACGCGGACGATCGCGTCCGCCTGATTGTTCGCGAGCTGCGCTGCATACACCAAGGCTCCCTCGTCGGTCTGGGCGATGAACGCAAAGCGCGCGCCGTCGGGTGAGATGGCCGGCGACTGTATGGCCGGCAGCGCGGCAAACGCCGCCAGCGGCGGCGGCTGCGCGGCGGCGATGTGGCCAAGACACAGCGCCGAGACGAGAAAGAGGCAGCAGCTCTTCATGGCGGCTCCGAGTGTCGGACACGACATAGGGATCAACGCGAAAAGCGAAGATAGCCCGGCCTCGCGCGCTATGGCTATGCGACAAAGAGCGTATGCCGTGTGCGAAGATATCGCCGAGGGCGGCTCGTCGCGATGAATGAGTGCAAGGAGCACGAACATGACGCCAAAGAACACCATCTGTCTGTGGTTCGACAAGGACGCGCACGAGGCGGCCCGTTTCTACGCCGCCACCTTCCCCAATAGCAAAGTGACTGCGGTTCACAAGGCGCCCAGTGATTTCCCTGGCGGCAAGGAAGGTGATGAGCTGACGGTGGAATTCACCGTTCTAGGCATTCCCTGTCTCGGTCTCAACGGCGGCCCGCGCTTCAAACACAGCGAGGCGTTCTCCTTCCAGGTTGCGACCGATACTCAGGAAGAGACCGACCGCTATTGGAACGCGATCGTCGGCAATGGCGGTAAAGAAAGTGCGTGCGGCTGGTGCAAGGACCGCTGGGGGCTCTCCTGGCAGATCACGCCGCGCGTGCTCACCGAGGCGCTTGCGGCCGGTGGCGAAGAGGCAAAGCGTGCGTTCGAGGCGATGATGCCGATGAAGAAGATCGACATCGCCACCATCGAGGCAGCGCGACGCCGTCGTTCGAGCCGCGGACGATCAAAATGAACGTCGCCCCGTTCACCGATGGCCGTACCGCCATCGGCCTTTGATGCCATCCTCCTGGACCCGTGACTGGGATACAGTCCGTTCCAAAACGTGGAGTATTCGCTCATGTTGAGTCTCAAAGTCCTCGGCGTCTGCGCGGCTCTTGCCTTCGCGGCTACCGCGTCCGCACAAGCACGAGGAGACCGCATCTACAAGGCTGCCGTGGTCGCACTCACGGAGGATCCGGCGCTCAGGGCGGATTTCGAGCGCACGCTCGCCGCGAAAGCGCGCGAGCACAACTACGACGCGATCACGAGCTACGACCTCGCCCCGAACGTCACCGAGGTGGACAATAAGGAGTTCATCGACACGATGTTGGCAAACAAAGTCGACGTCGTGTTGTTGCTTCGGCCGGCCGCGATCGGGCCCGGCTCATCGCTGGACTCCGTGCGCAAGGAAGTCAGCGCGAAAACTCTCACCGACATGCGCGATTTCGCAAGGAAGGTCAGCGATTCCGACGGTGATGATTTGATCGCCGTGGTGCACATGGCCGTCTATCTGTTCTATACGCGCGACCCCGTGGTTATTTCGTCCGGCGCGGTATGGCTCGATGAGCCTGTGCAGGATCGGGCGGAAGGTATCGCGCGGCTGCAAGACTTGGTGCTCGAGACCCTCGACGCCGCACGCCCGGCCATCCGTCGCTATTACCGGCTTGCGCCGGTCGAGTCGACGACGCCCTAGTCAGGAGCTCTAGCGTCAGAGCGGTGCGTACGACGTATAGCCCTCAGGCCCCGGGGTGTAGAACGTCGCAGGGTTCGGCGCCACCAGCTCGGAGCCCTTGGCGAAGCGCCGGGGCAAATCCGGGTTGGACGTGAACAGCTTCCCATACACGATGAAATCGGCGAGGCCCGACCGAATCGCCTCGTCACCCGACGCCCGTGTGAAACCGCCGCCGGCGAAGAACGTCCCGGGAAACAGCGGCCGCAGCAGGTCGAAGGTATTCGGCAACGCCGTTCGCAGCACGTGCAGGTACGCGAGACCGAGCGGCGCGACAGCTCGAACGAGCGTCGTGTACGTTTCCACTGGATCCGCGTCGTGGATGTCGTTGAACGGCATGGCGGGGCTGATCTTCATGCCGACCTTGTCTGCACCGCCCGCTGCTTCGATCATCGCATCGAGCGCTTCCATGACGAAGCGGATACGGTTCGTGACGCTGCCGCCGTAACGGTCCGTGCGCTGGTTCGAATTCGACGACAGAAACTGCATCGGCAGATAACCCGACGCCGAGTGCAGCTCGACACCGTCGAACCCGGCCTCGAGCGCGTTGCGCGTGGCCTGCGCATACTCCTCGATCACGCTTGCGACCTCGCCGGTCTCGAGCGCACGCGGCGCCGGCATCGGTTGCAAGCCTTGTGCGTCCGTCCACATCTGCCCGTCGGCCCGGATGGCCGAGGGTGCGACGAGCGCCTTGTCCGTGTAGCGGTTTGCGGGATGCCCGATGCGGCCGACGTGCATGAACTGGCAGAACATCGCGCCGCCCTTCGCATGCACCGCGGCCGTGATCTTTTTCCAGGCAGCGATCTGCTCGGGCGACTCGATCGCCGGCGTGCGCGCGTAGCCCAATCCTCCGGCCGACGGCGCCGTGCCCTCGGTGAGGATCAGGCCAGCCGAGGCCCGCTGCGCGTAGTACTCGATCGCGAGGTCGGACGGTATGCCGCCTACGTGCGCGCGACTGCGCGTCATCGGCGCCATGACGACGCGGTTCGCGGTCTTGAGACCGCCGATGCGGCCGGGCGATAGCAGATCGAGCTGAGACATGGATTCTCCTCATTCGAATGCAGCGACGGAAGGCCGACACCCTACGCGGTTGCGCGCCTAACAATCAACGAGACCAACCAAGGGCCCATAGAGCCCGCACAAAAACCTCGGGTATTCCTCAGGACGCGCACGGCGCAGTGCGCGAGGCTCGTATCGACGAATTCAGGAGCCCAGGAACATGAACCCATTAAAGACTGCGGTGCGGCTTGTTCTTGCCGTCGCGTTTCTTGGCATGAGCGCGTGCGGCGGCGGTGGGGGCGGCGGTAGCGGCAGCGGTGGGGGCGGCGGCAGCAACAGCGGCAGCAGCGGCGGCGGTGGGGGCGGCGGTTCCGGGCCGCTTGGCAGTACCGTACCCCCCACGACGGGCCCCGGGGATGTGGAAGGGTTCTTCCCCAACCATACCGGAGATACCTGGTACTACGACGGGGTGTCGACGCCCCCGATGGGACCGGCGGACCATTACTTCGATACGTTGGCCGTGACCGGCCAGAAATCAGTCCTCGGTCAGCCCGCCAGCGTCTTTCTCGAGCAGTCCTCGGATAGCCCTGGCATGAGCGTCGAGTCTTATTACTACAAGAACGACGGCGGCGTGGCCTTCATGGGCGTGAGCGATCCGAGCGACACGCTCTCGGCGGCCGTCGCCCCCTACGTCGAGGCGCTTTTCCCGGTTGCGGCCGGAACCGTGACGAATTTCAGCAAGACCTCCGTGAGTTTCGGCGACGATCTCGACGGCGACGGTGTCGTCGAGACGATGGATCTCAGCCTCACTGTCACGATCGCAGGGTTCGAACCGCTCAACATGCAACTCGGTACCTTCGCGCGCACGGCGCATGTCACCGATTCGGTCACGGGAACCGTCACCCTCTCCAAGGACCGTTCGAAGGTGCCGTTCACCTCGAGACAGGACGCTTGGGCTGCCCCGAACGCGGGCATCGTCAAACGCGCCGTCTCCGTCACGGTGCAGAACCAGACGCAGCTGGAGTCGGTCGAGGCCCGTGGCTATGTCGTCAACGGCGTTGGTCGCGGCCTCAGCGCGCCCTACACGACGTTGACGAACCTCGCCGCCGGCAACTCGGACATCTACACGCCCGGCAGAGCCTCGCTCGCCTGTGACGGCGTCAACTGCCTCGTCGTGAGCAACAGCACGACCGGCGTCGTCGGAAAGCTGTTCGATTCAAAGGGTGCAACGATCGCGTCGCTGAACCTCGGCGCCGGCGGCTCGACCACCACGGTGTTCGACGGCACCAAGTACTTGGTCGTCGTCGCGTCGTCTGGCGTGCTTCGCGCCCATCGCGTGACCCTCGCGGGCTTCAGCGTCGACGGCGCCACAGGCATCGCGTTGGCCACGGGACCGGCGACGCCCTCGGGGCTCGGCCCGGCGGTTGCGCTCGGCTCCTCCAATGTGCTGGTCGTCTATTCGGCCTACGATAGCGCGCTCTTCCAGCATCTACTCTTTGGCATCCTGCTCGATCGCAACGGCGCCGTAAGCCCGCCTGGCGCCTTTGCAGTTGCCGTCGACAACAGCACGCATCTCTATCCGGCAGCCGCTTTCGATGGGACCAACTATCTAGTCGTATGGCAGCAGCAACCGGGCTCGGGCGCCGACCCGGCGTTGCTGGATATCCACGGCGTGCGTGTGAGTCCGGCAGGTGTGGTGCTCGACGACTCCCCGATCGTCGTGTCGAGCGCTGTCAACGCGCAGGGCACTCCAGGCATCGCCTTCGATGGCACGAACTATCTCGTCGTATGGCTAGACGCACGCAACCGACCGATCGGCACGCAGCCCTGCCTCTCCGGTTGCGAAATCTTCGGTACGCGCGTAACGCCGGCTGGCGCGTTGCTCGATGGCCCGTCCGCCACCGGGGGCATCGGGATCGGGACGGGAACCCAGTATCCACGGGCGTCTTTTCCAAGCGTCGGGTTCAATGGGACGGAGTATCTCGTTGTTTGGTCCGACTTGGGTTACCGCTCGACCGGCTCGACAGGCGTCCGGCTGGCGCGCGTGTCGACGGGCGGCGTCGTGACGTCCCCCACGGCAAACGGGATCGGCGTCAGTGGCGCGCCGCCTGCAAGCACCGTTTCTCAATACGCTCTGCCAATCGTCGCGTCGACGTCGCCGGGCGCCATCGTGTGGCTCGACAATTCAGAGCGCAGTGCGTCGCAGAAGCAGCTACTGGCTGTAACCGCCTACCGATTCTAGCTTGGTGCACGATTGGCCGGGACCTGGCCCTTTCTTTTCAGTTGCTAGGGGTCGGATTCGCCAAGATTTGGCATACTGGATCAATGTCCACATCATCCGCGAAACCGAGGCTCGTCCCGTGCCACTTCACGGTCGAGGATCTACAGCTCATCGAATGGTCGTGCCGGGAGAAGGCGCAACGCGCGCGCAAGGAAGCCAAGAGCGACACGACGCCAAGCTCGATAGAGGCCTTCACGTCCACTGCGACGAAGTACGAAGCCCTCGCTATCCGTATCCAGCGCTTAAAGGAACTTGGCGCGCGCTGATCAGGCCCGTTTCCGGCCTAACCCACACCATTCCATTCGAGGGGTGGATCGAATGCTTCGCCGCGGGTCCCACGCCGATGACGATCTTGCGGATGGTGCCGGTGAACTTGTTGTCGTACGCCTTGTAGTCGTCCGTCACGGGCGTCAGGTCGTCCATGCCCACGTCCGCCGGCTCGGTGCCGATGAAAAACGGGATCGTCCGATCAATTCGTCCCGAGGCGACTTGTTCGCCGTTGATGAAAATGTCGCCTCTCCCGCCGGCCCCGGGCTTCTTCCCGCCGTCATAGATGAACTCCCACCGTAGCGTGACGGCACCGGCCGGGAGCGGCTTCGGCGAGGTCACCTCATACGCCTCGCGACCCAGCCAGTTGTAGGCGAACTTCGGTCGGCCGTTCTTCACGTACAAGGTCCAGCCGCCAGTGTGGCCGCCGTGCGCGATGATTACGCCCTCGGCACCTCTTGCGAGTGTCGAGCTCGGCCGTGATGGTGTAGGAGCGGTTCTTCATGTTGATGAACGCATTCTCCGACAACCCGATCATGCCTTCGTAGAGCGTCAACGACGTTCGCGGCCCCATGAGGTCGGGACGCCCGGCGATGGACGCATTGAAGCGCTCGAGGACACGATCATCGAGCGGCAGAACGTTGTACTTCACCGCTTCTGTCAGGAAGAGTGCCTTGAGCGCTTCGACCTTCTCGGGATGCTTGGCGGCAAGGTCGTTCACGAGGCTGAAGTCTTCGTCGGCGTTGTACAACTCCCAGGTGTCGTTCTCGAAGGTTGCCCTCGGCGCGGCTTCCCAGAATGCCTTGTGCAGCGTGGTCGCATACCAGCCGTCGTGGTAGATGGCGCGATTGCCGCCGTACTCGAAGTACTGCGTGGTATGACGCGATTTCGCTTTCGCATCGTTGAAAGTGTGCAGCAGACTGCGCGCCCTCCATGGGCCTCTGAGTCATGCCGTTCACGACCTTCGGCTCCGGCAGCCCGGCCGCCTCGAGCACCGTCGGGGCCAGGTCGATGACGTGCTGAAACTGCGTGCGTACCTCGCCCTTCGCTTTGATGCCCTTCGGCCAGTGGATGACGGTCGCGTTGCGTGTCGCGGAAAACGTCGCGTGCCCCTGCCCGCCGACCATCGGCGTGCAGCTCGCCTGACCCCAGGGCATGGCGTAGTGCCCGCTCGCGTGAGGGCCGCCCAGGTCGTCGATGCGTTTCAGTAGGTTCTCCATCGTTTCGGGTACGCCGTTGAACGAGGCCAACTGGTTGAACGACCCGATCGGGCCGCCGAACGGCGAGCCGCCGTTGTCGCCGGCCACCCAGACGATCAGCGTGTTGTCCAGCTCGCCGAGGTCCTCGATGGCCTGGATCAATCGACCGATCTCGTAGTCGGTGTGCTCGGCCATGCCGGCATAGACCTCCATCTCGCGCGCGAGAACCCGCTGCTCCTCCGGCTTGAAAGAGCTCCACGGTTGCACAACCTCGGGCATCGGCGCGAGCTTGGTGTTCGGAGGAACGGTGCCGAGCTTGATCTGACGAGCAAGCGTCTCCTCGCGCAGCGCATCCCATCCCTTGTCGAACTTGCCCTTGTATTTGTCGATCCATTTTTTCGGCACATGATGCGGGTCGTGCGTGCCCGCTGCGCCGTAGTAGATGAAGAACGGCTTGTCCGGCGTCAGCGACTGCTGCGTGCGGACCCAGACGATGGCCTGGTCGGTGATGTCCGTGCTGACGTGGTAGTCCGGATTACGCGGAGTCGGGATCCGCGTCACGCCGTCGTACAGCGCCGGCGAGTACAGGTCGGACTCGCCTTGCAGAAATCCGTAAAACTTGTCGAACCCCGAGTGCGCAGGCCAGCGATCCATTGGCCCGGAAACGCTCAATTCCCACGGTGGCAGCTCGTGGCACTTGCCGAACATGGCGGTGCCGTAACCGTTGAGCCGCAGTATCTCGGCCAGCGGTGCGATGGACTGCGGACGCGCGCAGTTCATGCCCGGAAACGCGGTGCCCATCTCGGCGACGCCACCCATGTTGGCGCTGTGCGAGTTGCGGCCGGTGAGCAGCGCCACGCGCGTCGGCGAGCAGACGGGCGCAGTGTGCATGTTGTTGTAGCGCAAGCCGCCCTTGGCGAGTCGCTCGAAGGCCGACATGTTGACCGGCCCGCCGAAACAACCCGGATCGCCGAACCCCATGTTGTCGATCAGGATGAAGACGACGTTGGGTGCCCCCGCCCCTTTGGGCGGTTTCAGCTCGAAACGCGGTGGCGGCGTGGCCTTGCGTGCGTCGATTTCAGTGATCGGCGGATGCTGCGGCTCGGGAAGCGGCAAGATCGTACGGTCCGGGGTCTTGCCGGGCGTGTCACTCATTCATCGGTCTCCGTCTGCGTGGTGTTGTCACGCCCAAGCGAACGTGACGCACTTCAGGGGCGCGCGGGCAACGATACGTGAATCGGATACGCCGCGCCGAGACCGGCGTGGTGCGGCCCCCGCTTGGCCGAGGCGGGCTATCTAGATCGGGCTCAGGCCCTCGAGGCCGAGGCGGAGACGGAAGGTCACCCACCGGCGGGATCGGCGGCAAACCCTCGAGCAGGGACTTGTAGAAGTCTGAATTCTGCTCGCACATGTACTCGGCGACGCGGCTGAACTCCGGACGCAGCGCATGCGTCGCCACCATGCTCCAAGGGCCGGTGAAGAGTTCGGGATCCTCCAAGGTAGACGCGATCTCCAGCGTGTCGTAGTCGATTCGCCGTATGCGCTCGACCATGTGTAGCTTCGTCGAGTGCTTGAAGCCGCCGGTGAACGCGCCTTCGTCCACACCCACCCCCGTCTTCAGACTGAAGCCACGTGTGTCGACGACCAACGTGTCGCCGTCCCACGTTGCGACGGAATCCCCGAGGAACGAGAGCTTCTCCCCCGTCATCACGTCCTCGGAATGCTCGGCCCCTATCTGAAAGATGCGATAAAGGTGCATCCGCTCGATCAGTTGCACGACGGTCGTGGGCGTCTGGACGATCTGGAAGTTGTACGCCGGACCATAGTAGACCGGCACGGATCTCACGCCGCACCCGGCTCCTACTTCGTAGGGATCGTTCACTATCCGCAGGCTCTGTTCGAGTCCCGGCCGCGGCGTGGGCCTAGCGAGACCCGAAGTATTGCCGCTGATGCTCCAGCCGCCGCCAAACCAGACACCCTGAAGGTCCGGCTTTCCATCAGGCATGCGAGGTGCGGGACGCGGTCCGTTCGTCTCCGTAACGGCGGCCGGTTGTGTCCCCCGCACTACGAGTGTCACCGAGCGCGTGACGACTTCCCCGTTCGGTCCACCCTCGGTCCGCAAGGTGTACGTCGTCGTCGCGGACGGCGACAAGCGCAGGGTTCCCCGCGCTTGGACGCGGCCGATGCCCGGCGACAGGGTAATGTTCGTCGGGTTCTCCGTGCTCCACGTGATGTGCGCCGACTCGTCAGGGTTGATGGCTGACGGTTCGACCGTCAGCTCCACGATTCGAGCGACCGGGCACGGAAAGGGCTCCGGCAAATTGCAGCCACGACTCGGGCTCTGACTCGGCGACCTGGCCGCCTTGCGCCCAAACGGCCGGCTCCGGCGGCGCACACCGCGAGCAGCAACGTCAAGGTCGCGATCGTTCGAGTGCATCTTTGCATCGCCATCGACACGCTCCGCTAGGTACGAATGGTTCGCCCGTCAGGCAACTGAATCGCACGAACGAGCAAGGCGGGGCTGCCGTTCCGGGCCGGACTGCCCACCGCCGTGACCTTGTCGCCCACCTGCATCGTGGTCTCTGACCATCCGCTGTCGAGCAGGGTAACGAGTGGCTGTGCCTCGAGCATCCACTCCACTTGCTTACCGTCCTCACCGGTGACTGCAATGTAGAACAGGCTGTGGGGATTCTTGAGCTCGACGCGCGTCACGATACCGGTTACGGCGATCGTGCTCCCCAGGTCGAACATCGCCATCGAGTGGTGTGCCGATGTCGGCAGCGACATCGCGACCAGCCAGACCAGCAGACCGAACCGCAACGTATTAACCCTCCTGCTCCTGCCTCTCATGCTTGCTCCGTGAAGTACCTTGTTTCGGGCCGTCCGCGATGACGCCGAGCTATCTTCATAAGACTTCGCGCAATTTTCAACTTTTTTTGAATTGCGCCGCGATCGGGCCGCAGTCGGCAGGCGTCGGCTTCGGTCGTGTGCATTCGTCCTGCAAGTGCCGCCGAGACGGGCCCGGGCGGACGTTAGATCACACAAGTGTTCTAGAATTTCGCCCAGTCGGCGCGACATGCCGTTTCCAGCGGCACCGCAAATAGACTCGCGTGAACGCCGTACCATCGAACTGAGGTTGGACCATGCCCAAGGCCACGAAGAAGAGTTTCCACGGCAGCCCGAGATCGGCGCCCCGGCGGGTGAAGGACTCTTTCGGCCCCGCGCTGAAAAAAGCGCGTCGGATTCGCCACCTAACGCTCCACGAATTGGCGGACCGCATCGGATGCTCGCCCAGCGCTCTGTCCAAGATCGAGAATCAGAAGGCGGCACCGTCGTTTGGCATGGTGTACGGCATCTGCCGAGCGCTTCGCATGGATGTGACGACGTTGCTCGAGAACCCCACGCCTCCTCGGGCGATCGTCACCAAGGCAGGTCGCCACACCGTATTTCACGCCACCGGCATGGAGTTCCAAGCGCTCGTGCAGGCGACGCCGGAGCACCGGATGGAAGTCCACGTCGTGGACATTGCTCCGGGCGCTCACTCAGGTGCGCCCATGGGCCACGGCCCGGGCGAGGTGGTCGGCTTGGTCTTTGAGGGGACGCTCAAGCTGACCGTCGACGGCAAGCCGCACAACGTGGAACCAGGCGACTCGTTCGCCTTTTCGTACGACCGGCCGCACAGTTTCGGCAACTCTGGCACGCGCCCCACGCGCGTGCTGTTCGTTCTGGCGCCGCCCGTCGACTTCGCTTCGCGGTCGCGTGGCACCAGATGAAGAGGCGAACGCCGCCTGCGCTCGCTCACGGCCTATTCATGTTTCTTTGAAGTTGGGCATGTTTGTGTGAAGCTACCCGCGGTCGGCGGGTTTGCGTTTCGGGAAGCACATCACAACGGACCACGCGTCCAAAGGTATTCATCCGGAGGAGCCGCAGTGCCGAAGTCGACGCGACGTGGTGAAGACAGCAATCAGTATTTCCGCCCTCCCACTGATTGGCGGCAGGTTCGCAGCGGCGGCTCGACGCGCCCGCAGACGGTTGGCTGCGCGCCGCGCTCGTCGACGAGCGCAACGTCGCCAGCCGCGCGTTCGGCCGCGGAGCGCGCGCTCACGGACTTCTCGTCCATGCATCGCGCGGCGACTGGTCACAGCTGTGGTTTACAGACCTGGATCGCGAATGGCGCGTTCGCCCCGCGGCGATCGCTGGCGTCACCTATCACGGCCCCCTATTCACCTTCGAGCAACTCGCGCGCTCCCGAGGCATGCGGCCGATCTTCGTTGCCGAGCTGCGCCGCTACGGCAACGGCTCCGCATCGCTGCGTGTGAGCGGTCCGGCTGCGACGGTGACGCGAACCAAGCAAACAGTCGGCCTCGATGACGAGGCTTGGGGTGCACGGATGGCTGAGATCTTGCTCGGGCTGTCCGCAGCAGATGGTGCGCCCCTGCGCGCGGAGGTGACCAACGGCATCGCAGCGCCCGTCGCGACGGTGGACACCGATGCGATCTACGCGTGGTTGATTGCCCCCGTCGCACGCGCGGCGCGCTTCGTCTGACGACGCGGACACTCGAGACATAGGGAGGGGAAGAATGGCGATACTACCGCCACAGGTCAGCGCCGAGGCGTTCGCCGAAGCGATCCGCAAGTTCCAAGCCGTCGTCGGCGCGGAATGGGTTTTCACCGCAGACGAGGACGTGGGGCTCTATCGGGACTCGTACTCGCCCGCGTGGGGCGAGGACGACGAGAAGTTGGCCTCGGCCGCCGTCGCACCGATTTCGGCTGATCGAGGTCGCAGCGATCGTGCGTATTGCCAACGAGCACCGCATCCCGCTGTATCCCATCTCCACGGGTATGAATCTCGGCTACGGAGGTTCGGCACCCGTGCTGTCGGGCAGCGTCGTCGTCGATCTGAAACGCATGAACAAGATCATCGAAATCGACGACGTTCGTGGCTACGCAATCGTCGAGCCCGGCGTGTCGTATTTCGATCTCTATCGTTACATCCAAGATCACGGGCTGAACCTGTGGATCGACACGCCCGACCCCGGCTGGGGCAGTGTCATCGGCAACGCGCTGGACCATGGCGTGGGCTACACCTACGGCTCGTACCGCGACCACTTCTATTCGCATTCCGGCATGGAGGTCGTGCTGCCGACCGGCGAGATCATACGCACGGGCATGGGCGCACTGCCCGGCGCAAAGAGCTGGGGCGAGTACCACTACGGATTCGGGCCCTACGTGGACGGTCTGTTTTCGCAGGGCAACGCAGGCATCGTCACGAAGATGGGCATCCACTTGATGCCGGCGCCGGAAGCCTATTTGTCCTGCATGGCGCGCGTGCCGCGCCGCGCCGACATCATCCCGCTCGTGGCCGAGGTGAACCGCCTCGAGCACGCGGGCCTGATCGGCATGCCGAACTACGGCTCGCCGTGGTCGAACTCGCGAGACCCCGCCCTGATGGCATTGGTCGCGCGGCCCGACGGTTGGAACGCCGCCGAGATCGACCGTTTCGTCGTCGACGCCGGCATGCCCTATTGGCAGGTGAACCTCCAGTTCTACGGGCCGGAGGCAACCAATGCCTGCCAACTGGGAATACGCCAAGGCCAAGATCGCGGCCGCCGTTGACGGCGCCACCTTCGAAGAGGTCGAACGCCTGCGGTTCCCGCTGACCGAGGAGCAAAAACACAACGCTCGGCATCGCGTCGCCATTGGCGTGCCTAACCTAGAGATTTTCTTCATCGGTGCCCGGTCGGAGTTCAATCCAACGCCGAGCGACGGCCACGTCTGGTTCTCGCCGGTGATCCCCAAGAGCGGCGAGGCGATCTTGGATTTTCAGGAGACCATGTCCAAGGCGGTGCGCGATGCGGGTGGCTTCCCCGGCGGGTTCGGCGGATATGGGCCGTTCAGTGCTCCCGCCACTTGGATGTACCGCACGTTCATCATGATTTCGGGTCTGCCGGTGGCTCGTAACAATCCGGAGTTCAACAAACGTTCCCGCGACTTGTTCAATCACCTTATCGACGTCGCCGCGGCGAAGGGCTGGGGTGAATACCGCACGCATCCGCTGTTCTACGACAAGATCATGGGCACGTACAGCTTCAACGACAGCGCCTTGTTGCGCTTCCACGAGCGCATCAAGGACGCCATCGACCCCAACGGCATCATCTCGGCCGGCCGCAGCGGAATCTGGCCGAAGTATCTTAGAGGCGCGTAGCGATGACCAAACGAGTAGCGCTTTTCGCAGCGGCGGCGGTACTCGCCGCCACGGGCTCGGTCGCCGGCCAAGACATCGGCGAGGCGCCGACCTTTGCACACCTCTATGATCACACGACGCTGACGAGCGGTCGCGACGTCTACACCTACTGGTGTTGGAACTGTCATGGGGAAGGGCCCGGCAAACCCGGCACCTCCGCTTTGGCTGCGCGCTACAAAGCTGCCGTGCCCGCGTTGCTCACGGAGCGCACCGACCTTAGCACCGAGCTCGTGAAATTCTATGTGCGGAACGGCTTCTCGATCATGCCGCACTTTCGCAAGACTCAAATCTCCGACGCGCAGCTCGAGGCTCTCGTCGAGTATCTGGCGGGTAAAAAATAGCCCGTCGAGCTCATGTGTGGGCATTCGCGAAGTCGTGAGCGGATCTGCCCCGTCAGCTCCATGCACTAGGACTGGGGATTCTTCGATCGGACGAGGGGCGAGTCGAACCCGCCCAAAATCCCTTCGGCCCGGAGAAGGTGTAAACCTGTCTCCGGAATAGGCTGTAAGCCATGTGTCCGGAATGGACCCAAAAGAGATTGGTAGCGGGGGTAGGATTCGAACCTACGACCTTCGGGTTATGAGCCCGACGAGCTACCAGGCTGCTCCACCCCGCACCGGATGAGAGCCCGGCATCATACAGAGCCGGCCCCCTGCCCCGCAAGGCAAACGGCTCAGCGCCGAGCACTCGCGCGCAGAGGTCGAGCAATCCGCCGGGGAACAGGCCGAGCACCAGCAAGCCGAGCGCGTTCGCGCTGATGACGATGCGCACGTCCGCTGCAGCGGTGAGCGGCGTCGTGGTCGGACGGTTCCGCGAAGTACATGTACCAGACGACGCGGATGTAGTAGTACGCGCCGATCACCGCGAACAGCATGCCGACGGCCGCGAGCCACACGAGGCCGGCATCCAGCACGGCTTGCAGCACGACGAGCTTCGCGTAGAAGCCGACGAACGGCGGCACGCCGGCCATGCTGAACATGATCATCAGCATGACGAGCGCGAACCACGGGCTGCGCGCGTTCAAGCCCTTGAAGTCCTCGAGGCGCTCGGCCTCGAAGCCGCGGCGGCTCAAGAGGATGACCATGCCGAAGGCCGCGGCCGCCATCAGCACGTACGCGAACGTGTAGAACATCGCGGCCGAGAGCCCGTCGTCGTTGCCGGCGATGAAGCCCATGAAGATGAAACCGACGTGCGAGATCGTCGAATACGCGAGCATGCGCTTGATGTTCGTCTGCGCGATCGCGACGCAGATTGCCGATCCCGAGCGACAGCACGCAGAGCACGATCAGCATGTCGCGCCAGCCGCCGTCGTGCAGCGGGCCCAGGCCCTCGGCGAGCACGCGCCAGACCAGCGCGAACGACGCGAGCTTCGGCACGGAGCCGATGAACAACGTCACGGGCGTCGGCGCGCCTTGATAGACGTCGGGCAGCCACATGTGGAACGGCACGGCGCCGAACTTGAACGCGATGCCGACGATGATGAACGCGAGCGCGAGCAGCGCCGGAATGCTGATCTCGCTCGAGCCGACGCGCGCCGCGAGCTCGTCGAGCTGCAGCGTGCCCGTGATGCCGTAGAGCAGCGAGATGCCGTAGAGCAGCGTGCCCGACGCGATCGCGCCGAGCACGAAGTACTTCATGGCCGCCTCGGCGGAGACGGCCGAATCGCGGTTGAACGCGACCAGCGTGTACTGCGACAGCGCGAGCACCTCGAGCCCGAGATACAAGCGTCAACATGCTGTGCGCGGAGATCATGATCATGATCCCGAGCAAGCCGAACAGGCCGAGCACGAAGAACTCGCCTTTCAACAGGCCGTTGTTCTGCAGGTACTCGCGCGAATAGAGGAACGTGACACCCAGCGCGACGTAGGCGAACATCTTGAGCACGCCGCTCGCCGGGTCGGTGACGTAGCTGCCGCTGAACGTGACGACTTCGCTCGGTCACGGCGAAATACAGCGTGACGGCCGCCGTGCCGATCAGCGCCAGCATCGCGAGCACGTAGGTCGTCTCGCGTTGCTCGTCGCGCAAGAAGACGTCCACGAGCAGCACGACGCAGATCGCAAGACCCAAAAAAATCTCCGGGGCGGCGGCGGCGTAATTGAGGTCCATGACGCTGGCGTCCCTCTAGAGCTTCGACTGGCCGACGTGGTTCAAGAGCTGGCCGATCGACGCATCCATGGCGTCGACGAGCGGCGCAGGCCAGATGCCGACGATCAGCACGGCGATCGCGAGCAGCATGAGCATCCAGAACTCGCGCGCGCCGACGTCGGTGAGCGCAGCGACGTGGCTGTTCGCGACCTCGCCGAACACCACGCGCTTGATCATCCAGAGCGTGTACGCGGCGCCGAAGATCAACGTCGTCGCCGCGAGGAACGCGAGCCACGGATCGGCATGGAACGTGCCGAGAATCACGAAGAACTCGCCGACGAACCCCGACGTGCCGGGCAACCCCGCGTTCGCGAGACCGAAGAGCACCATCAGCGCCGCGAACTTCGGCATCGTGTTGATGACGCCGCCGTAGGCGCCGATCTCGCGGCTGTGCATGCGGTCGTAGAGCACGCCGACGCAGAGGAACAACGCGCCCGAGATCAGGCCGTGCGACAGCATCTGCATCATGCCGCCCTGCAGCGCGAGCCGTGGTCCGTCGCTGTTCGGCGCCGCGCCGGTCGCCGCGAAGATCACGAAGAAGCCGAGCGTCACGAAACCCATGTGCGCGATCGACGAATAGGCGATCAGCTTCTTCATGTCGGACTGCACGAGCGCGACCAAGCCGATGTAGACGACGGCGATCAACGACAGCGCGATCATGAGCCACGCGAGCTCCTGGCTCGCGTCCGGCGTGATCGGCAAGCTGAAGCGGATGAAGCCGTAGCCGCCCATCTTGAGCAGGATCGCCGCGAGGATCACGGAGCCGCCCGTCGGCGCCTCGACGTGCGCGTCCGGCAGCCAGGTGTGAACCGGGAACATCGGCACCTTGACGGCGAACGCGAGCAGGAACGCGAGGAAGATCAGGATCTGCTCGTTCATCGTCAGGCGCAGATCGTGGAACGACGCGATCGCGTAATCGCCGGCCTGAAGGTACATGTAGATCAGGGCCACGAGCATGAACACGGAGCCCAAGAACGTGTACAGGAAGAACTTGACGGTCGCGTAGACGCGCCGCGCCCCGCCCCACACGCCGATGATGATGAACATCGGCACGAGCATCGCTTCCCAGAACACGTAGAACAGCAGCGCGTCCGTCGCGGCGAACGTGCCGATCATGAGCCCTTCGAGGATCAGGAACGCCGCGAAGTACTGCGCGGGGCGTGTCTCGATGACTTCCCACCCCGCAACGACGACGAACGGCGTCAGGAACGTCGTCAGGAGCACGAGCGGCATCGAGATGCCGTCGACGCCGAGCGCGTAATCGGCGCTGAAGCGCGCGATCCAGGGCACGTTCTCGACGAACTGCATCGCGGCCGTGTCGAAATCGAACCCCGTCCACAGCGCCAGGCTGAACACGAACGTGACGATCGACATGCCGAGCGCAACCTGCTTGCCAAGCCGCGCGCGCTCGGAGCCGAGCAGCGAGGACGGCGATGCCGCCGAGGATCGGCAACCAGACGAGGACGCTGAGAATGGGCAAATTCATCGTGTGACTCGTCTACGGCTGGAACACGAGCCAGGCGACGAGCGCCGCGAGACCGACGATCATCGCGAACGCATAGTGGTAGAGATATCCGGACTGCAGGCCGCGCGTGACGCCGGCCAGCAGGCCGACGGCTTTCGCGCTGCCGTTCACGAGGGCGCCGTCGATCAGCGTCTGGTCGCCGACCTTCCAGAGCCCTAGGCCAAGCCCACGCACAGCCGGCGTCAGCACGTTCTCGTTGAACCAGTCGAAGTAGTACTTGTTGACGAGCAGGTTGTAGACGCCGTGGAACTGCGTCGAGAGCCGCGCCGGAATGTCCGGGCGCTTCAGATACAGGAACCACGCGACGAGCGCGCCGGCCGCGGCCAGGTAGACGGCGAAACCGGCCGTGAGCGAGTGCAGGACGAACGCCCACGGGCCGTGGAATTCCTCGCCGACGATCTCGAGCGGGATTCTGCCCTTCGAGATTGAAGATCGCGCCCTCGAAGTAGTCGCCGAACAGCACCGGGCCGATCGTGAGCCAGCCGATGACGGCCGACGGAATCGCGAGCGCGATCAACGGCCCCGTGACGACCCACGGCGTCTCGTGCAGGTGCTCCTTCGTGTGGTGGTCCATGCGTTCCTTGCCGTGGAACACCACGAACAGCAGCCGGAAGCTGTAGAGCGACGGTGATGAAGACGCCGGCCACCACGGCCCAATACGCGAGCGTATGGCCCGGCGTCGTCGAAGCGTGCACGGCCTCGATCAGCGCGTCCTTCGAGAAGAAGCCCGAGAAGCCCGGGAAGCCGATCAGCGCCAGCGTGCCGATGACGCTCGTCCAGTACGTGATCGGCAGGTACTTGCGCAGGCCGCCCATCTTGCGGATGTCCTGCTCGTGGTGCATCGCGATGATCACGGAGCCCGCGGCCAGGAACAGCAGCGCCTTGAAGAAGGCGTGCGTCATCAGGTGGAAAATGCCGGCGGAGTACGCCGAAGCGCCGAGTGCGACGGTCATGTAGCCGAGCTGGGACAGCGTCGAGTACGCGATGACGCGCTTGATGTCCTGCTGCCACGATGCCGAGCAGCCCCGTGAAGAACGCCGTGATCGCGCCGATGACGATCACGACCGAGAGCGCCGTCTGCGTGAGCTCGAACAACGGCGACATGCGCGCGACCATGAAGATGCCGGCCGTCACCATCGTGGCGGCATGGATCAACGCCGAGATCGGCGTCGGGCCTTCCATCGAATCCGGCAGCCACACGTGCAGCGGCACTTGCGCCGACTTGCCCATCGCACCGACGAACAGGCAGATGCACGACGAACGTCAACAGCGACCACTGCGTGCCGCGAAGATCTCGATCGTCTGGCCCGACAGCCGCTCGGCGTCCGCGAACGTCAGCCCGTAGTCGAGCGTGCCCGTCGCCATCGCGAGCGCCGCGATGCCGAGCAGGAAGCCGAAGTCGCCGACGCGGTTGACGAGGAACGCCTTCAGGTTCGCGAAGATCGCCGTCGGCCGCTTGTACCAGAAGCCGATCAGCAGGTACGAGACGACGCCGACGGCCTCCCAGCCGAAGAAGAGCTGCAGGAAGTTGTTGCTCATGACGAGCATCAGCATCGCGAACGTGAACAGCGAGATGTAGCTGAAGAAGCGCTGGTAGCCGTCGTCGTCGTGCATGTAGCCGATCGTGTAGACGTGCACGCACAGCGACACGAACGTCACGACCGTCATCATGAGGACGGTCAGCCGGTCGACGAGGAAGCCCACCTCGAAGTAGATGCCGCCCATCGACGCCCAGCGTACACGGTGCCGTTGTAGGCCTCGCCGCCGTCGAACACGAGGTGCTTGAACACGAAGAGCGACAGCACGAACGAAGCCCCGACGCCGAGGATCGTGACCCAGTGCGCCCCTGCCCGGCCGATCGCTTCGGCCGAACAAGCCAGCAACGATAGCCGCGGCGAGCGGGGCGAGCACAATAGCGAGATAGAGGTTTTCCACGCTCAGCCCTTCAGCTTGTCGAGGTCGTCGACGTTGATGCTGCGCGTGTTGCGGAACAGCACGACGAGGATCGCGAGACCGATGGCGGCCTCGGCGGCCGCGACCGTCAGGATGAAGAACACGAACACCTGGCCCGTCGAGGTCGCCGAGCATCCGCGAGAACGCGATGAAGTTGAAGTTGACGGCGAGCAGCATCAGCTCGATGCACATCAAGAGCAGGATGACGTTCTTGCGATTGATGAAGATGCCGGCCACGCTCAGGCTGAACAGCACGGCCGCGAGCACCAGGTAGTGTGCCGTCGTGATGATCATGGCTCTTTGCTCGACTCGACCTTGACGATGCGCACGCGGTCCTCGCGGCGCACGGCCACCTGCTTCGCGATGTCCTGGACCTTGAGGCCGGGGCGCTTGCGCATCGTCAGCGTGATAGCGGCGACGATCGCGAGCAGCAGGATCACGGACGCGATCTCGAACGCGTAGACGTGCTGCGTGTACAGCACGGCGCCGAGCTCCTTCGTGTTGCTGTAGTCGGCGGGCATGCCCTGCGGCGCGACCAGGAACTGCAGGCCCTGGCTCCTGAACCAGATCACGTGACCGATCTCGAACACGACGATCAGCGCGACGGCAACGCCCGAACGGCACGTAGCGCGTGAAGCCCTTGCGCAGCTCCTCGACGTTGATGTCGAGCATCATCACGACGAACAGGAACAGCACCATGACGGCGCCGACGTAGACGAGCACGAGCGCGAGCGCGAGGAACTCGGCATCGATGAGCAGCCACAGCAACGCGCTCTGCACGAACGCGAGCACGAGGAACAGCGCCGCGTGCACGGGGTTGCGCGACGTGATGACGCCGAGCGCGGCCACGACCAGCACGGCCGCAAACGCGTAGAACAGCACCCCGGTGATCAAGACGTCCTATTCCTTAATTCTTCTTGGCCTAGCGGAACGCCGCGTCGGCCGCCTTGTCCGCCGCGATCATCGCTTCGTACTTGTCGCCGACGGCGAGCAGCTTGTCCTTCGTCATGATGTTCTCGCCGGGCCGCTCCATGTGGTACTCGTGGATGCGCGTCTCGACGATGGCGTCGACGGGGCAAGCTTCCTCGCAGAAGCCGCAGTAAATGCACTTGAAGAGATCGATGTCGTAGCGCGTCGTGCGGCGCGTGCCGTCGGCGCCGACGTCGCTCTCGATCGTGATCGCGAGCGCCGGGCACACGGCCTCGCAGAGCTTGCAGGCGATGCAGCGCTCCTGGCCGTTCGGATAGCGGCGCAGCGCGTGCAGGCCGCGGAAGCGCGGCGACTGCGGCGTCTTCTCTTCCGGGTACTGCACCGTGATCTTCTTGCCTGAACATTCGCTTCCACGTGACCCACATGCCTCGCGCCAGCTCGGTCATGAAGAACGTTTTGACGAGGTTTCTCATATGCGCCCTTCCCTAGGCCTGCGCCCACGGGCCGATTTGCAGGGCCGCCATCACGCCCTCGACGCCGATCCAGACGATCGTCACGGGGATCAGCACTTTCCAGCCGAGCCGCATGATCTGGTCGTAGCGATAGCGCGGGAACGTGGCGCGGAACCAGAGGAAACAAGAAACAGAAGACGACCATCTTCAGCGAGCAGCCAGCCGACGCTCGGCGAGCGCCGCGAGCAGCCAGCCGATACCGTGAGTGCTTCTCGAGCGCCCGGGACAGCCCGCAAACGGCGACAGCCAGCCGCCGAAGAAGAACACGACCGTGAGCGCCGTGATCAGGATCATGTTCGCGTACTCGGCGAGGAAGAACAGGCCGAACGCGATGCCCGAGTACTCGACGTGGAAGCCCGCGACGATCTCCGACTCGCCCTCGGCGACGTCGAACGGCGCGCGGTTCGTCTCGGCGACGCCGGAGATGAAGTACACGACGAACAGCGGGAACAACGGCCAGACGAACCAGCTGAGCCGATGCTCGTGCCCTGCTGCGCGAGGATGATGTCGCCCAAGTTCAGGCTGCCGCCGGCCATCAGCACGCCGACGAGCGCGAAGCCCATCGCGATCTCGTACGCGACCATCTGCGCGGCCGAGCGCATCGCGCCCAGGAACGCGTACTTCGAGTTCGACGCCCAGCCCGCGAGGATGACGCCGTAGATGCCGAGCGACGTCAGCGCCAATACATAAAGGAGTCCGGCGTCGATGTTCGCGATGACGAACGTGTCGGACAGCGGCACGACGGCCCAGACGGCGAACGCCGGCACGAGCGAGAGCACGGGCGCCGTCAGGAACAGGAACCGGTTCGCGTTCGTCGGCACCACGATCTCTTTCAAGAGCATCTTGATGACGTCGGCGAACGGCTGCAGCAGGCCCTTCCAACCGACGCGATTCGGGCCGATGCGGACGTGCATCCAGGCGAGGATCTTGCGCTCCCAGTACGTGAAGTACGCGACGCCGAGAATCAGCGGGACGAGCACCACGACGATCTTCAGCGTGCTGACGATGACGAGCTGCAGCTCGGGCGGGACGGTTGCCCATAGCTCGTTGAACTGAAGCAGCAGTGCGTTCACGCCGCCCCCTGCCCTGGCCGGCGAGCACCGTCTCTTGCAGCGGCTCGGACCGGCGCACGAGCGCGTCGATCGCGTAGATCGGCACGTCGAGGGCGCAGATTGTCTGCCGGCTCCGCGCGGCCGCTCGGCGAAAACGAGCCGTTGTATTGCGTATCGGCGGGCGCCAGCGTGCGCGCAGCACCGATCTCCCGCTCGAGGGCGGCCGTGACGTCGCTCGGCGTGCGGTACTCGCAGCTCGGCAGCTCGAGCTCGTTGCCGAGCACGCGCAGCACGCGCCAACCGGGCCGCGCGTCGCCGACGAGGTCCGCGGCGGCGTCGAAGCTTTGCCAGCGGCCTTCGGCGTTGACGAACGTGCCGGCCGTTTCGGCGAACGTCCCGATCGGCAACAGCACGTCGGCGACGTCGAGCAAGCTCGTCGGACGACGAACGCAGTGAAGGCGACGACGGTGGCGCCGCGCAGCGCACGCAGCGCCGCGGCGCCCTCCGCCAGGTCCTTCGTCGGCTCGATGCCGAACAGGAGATACGCGTTGCGCGGCGTCTCGAGCATGGCGCGCGCGTCGAAGCCGTTGCGCGGAACGCTCTGCCCACCGGGTGCGCGATGCGGCGTCGCGCCGGCGAGCGCCGCACCCGCAGCGTTGGCGCCTTCGCTCAAGTAACCGAGCGTCGCGCCCGTCACGGCTGCCAAGCCGGCCGCGAGCGCGCGCAGGTCGGCATCACTGCGGATGGCGCTGTGCGACCTGGCCGAGTAGCACGAGCGCGGGCTTGCGCGTGAGCGCCTGTGCCGCCGCGCGGTGCGCGTCCGTGACGGCGACGCCGTCGACGGCGCGAGCGAGGTGTGCCGGCACCGGGACGCCTGCCGCACTCGCCGCCGCGGCGAGCACGGCCGCGAGATTCGCCGCGAGCGCGTCCGGCGCGGCCGTCACGTAAGCCGCGGCCTTGAAGTGGTACTCGTAGACGGCGGGATTCAGGAACGCGACGCTCGCGCCCTTGCCCGCCGCCTTGCGGACGCGGTGCGCGACGATCGGCACCTCCATGCGCAAGTTCGAGCCGACGACGAGGATGCCCTGCCGCGTGTCGAGATCGGCGATGCCGCAACCGAGCAACGGCACTTTCGGGTCGCCGGCTTGATCGCGGAAGTCGCGCTGCCGCAAGCGGTAGTCGATGTTGTCGCTGCCGAGATAGCGCGTGATGCGCTGGAGCAGATACGCCTCTTCGAGCGTCGCGCTCGGGCTGACGAGCGTGCCGAGCCCGCTCGCGCCGCCGCCGTCCGTCGCTTTGCGCAGCGCGCCGACGGCCGCCGCCAGCGCGTCCTGCCAGGCGACCTCGACCCACTTGCCGTCGCGCTTGACGCGCGGCTTCAACAGCCGGTCCGCGCTGTAGATGCCGTGGCAGCTGAAGCGGTCGCGATCCGCAATCCAGCTCTCGTTGATGGCTTCGTTCTCGCGCGGCACGACGCGGCGCAGCCGCCCGCGCAAGCACGTGCGCGTCGAGGTTGCTGCCCGCGCAGTCGTGCGGGCTCACGAGCGGCTTCGCGACCATCTCCCAGGCGCGCGCGCTGTAACGGTACGGCTTGTTGTTCAACGCGCCGACGGGGCAAAGATCGATGATGTTGCCGCTGAGCTCGTGGTCGACGCTCTTCTCGATGTACGTGCCGATCTCCGAGCGGTCGCTGCGGAAGTTCGCGCCGAGCTCCTGGATGCCGGCGATCTCTGCGCCGAACCGCACGCAACGCGTGCAATGAATGCAGCGCGTCATGTCCGTCGAGACGAGCGGACCGAGATCCTTGTCTTTGACGATGCGCTTCCGCTCGGTGTAGCGCGACACGCCGCGACCGAAGCCCATCGCGAGATCCTGGAGCTCGCACTCGCCGCCCTGATCGCAGATCGGGCAATCGAGCGGATGGTTGATGAGCAGGAACTCCATCGTCGCCTTCTGCGCCGAGATCGCGCGCTTCGACCGCGTGAAGATCTTCATGCCCTCGGCGACGGGCGTCGCACAGGCCGGCAGCGGCTTCGGCGCCTTCTCGACCTCGACCAAGCACATGCGGCAATTCGCCGCGATCGAAAGCTTCGGGTGATAGCAAAACCGCGGCACGTAGATCTCGGCGCGGTCCGTCACCTCGATGATCATCTGGCCTTTGCGCGCCTTCAGCGGTACGCCGTTGACCTCGACGTTGACGACGTTGGGGTCGGCCGGAGGTGCCGTCGGCGGCGGCGCTGTCGGCGCTGGCGTGCTCATGCGGCCACCGATGGAGCATCGTCGACGATGCTTCTGCCCTTGTGCTCGACCATGTACTCGAACTCGTGGCGGAAGTGCTTGATGAAGCTCTGCACGGGCCACGCGGCGGCGTCGCCGAATGCGCAGATCGTGTGGCCTTCGATCTTGTTGGCGACGTCGACGAGCATGTCGATGTCGGCCTTCGTGCCCTGGCCGTCGACGATTCGCGTCAGCACGCGGTGCAGCCAACCCGTGCCCTCGCGGCACGGCGTGCACTGACCGCACGACTCGGCGTGATAGAACCGGGCGATGCGGCGCAGCATTTTGACCATGCACGTCGTGTCGTCCATGACGATCGTCGCGCAGGTGCCCAAGCCCGACCCCGCGGCTTTGACGGTGTCGAAGTCCATCGTCAGCGTGATGATCTTGTCGGCCGGAATCACGGGACACGACGAGCCGCCGGGGATCACGGCCTTCAGCTGACGGCCACCGCGGACGCCGCCGGCAATCGCCAGCAGCTCGGGGAACGGAATCCCGAGCGGCAGCTCGTAGTTGCCGGGCTTCTCGACGTGGCCCGACACCGAATAGATCGCCGTGCCGCCCGAGCCTTTGACGCCGAGATCGGCGAACCACTGCGAGCCCTTGCGCAAGATCGTCGGAATCGAGGCGATGCTCTGCGTGTTGTTGATCGTCGTCGGCGCGCCGTACAGACCGAAGTTCGCCGGGAACGGCGGCTTGAAGCGCGGCTTACCCTGCTTGCCCTCGAGCGACTCGAGCAGCGCCGTCTCCTCGCCGCAGATGTAGGCGCCGGCGCCGACGAAGGTGTGGATGTCCAGATCGATGCCAGAGCCGCGGATGTTCTTGCCGAGCAGGCCAGCCTCGTACGCCTCTTTGAGCGCCGCTTCGAAGCGCGGGATCGGCTCGGCCATGAACTCGCCGCGGATGTAGTTGTAGGCGACCGTCGCGCCGATCGCATAGCTCTCGAGCGCGAGGCCTTCGACGAGCGCATGCGGGTTGTAGCGCAGGATGTCGCGATCGTGCGCCGTACCGGGCTCGCTCTCGTCGGAGTTGCAGACGAGGTACTTCTGCATCGGCGCCGTGCGCGGCATGAAGCTCATCTTCACGCCCGTCGGGAAACCGGCGCCGCCGCGGCCGCGCAAGCCCGACTTCTTGACCTCGTCGATGAGCGTGTCGCGCGTGAGCTCGCCGCGCAGCACCTTCTCCCAGACGTCGTAGCCCCCGATCTTGCGGTAGGTCTCGTACGTGTGCGACTGATCGCCGAACTTCAGCGTCTCGAAGCAGACGAGATTGAATTGTCGCTCGGCCACGGCGTCAGTCCTTCACGACCTCGAGAATCTCGTCGACGGATTTCGGCGTGAGGTTCTCGTGATAAACGTGGTCGACCATCATCATCGGGGCGCCGCAGCAGGCCGCGAGGCACTCCTCCTCGACCTTCAAGTAGAACTTGCCGTCGGGCGTGCTCTGCCCGGCCTTCACGCCGAGGCGCTTCTCGACGTGCGCCAGGATGTCCTCGCCGCCGCGCAGCATGCAGGAGATGTTCGTGCAGACCGAGATGCTGTGCCGGCCGACGGGCTTCGTCTCGAACATCGAGTAGAACGAAGCGACCTCGAACACCTGGATCGGCGGCAGCTTCAAGTACTCGGCGACGGCCGTCATCAGCTCAGGGGTCAGATACCCGCCGTTCTCGTGCTGCGCGGCATGCAGCGCGGCGATGACGGCCGAGCGCTGCCGGCCTTCGGGGAACTTCGAGACCCAATGGTCGATTTCCTCGCGCACGTGCGCGGAGAGAATCCCAGGGCTGCTCGTGTGCTCGCTCATCGATCGATCTCGCCGAACACGATGTCCTGCGTGCCGATGACGGCGACGACGTCGGCCAACATGTGGCCCGTGACCATCTCGTTCAGCGCCGCGAGGTGCGGGAAGCCCGGCGCTCGCACCTTGAGCCGGTACGGCTTGTTCGAGCCGTCGGACACGATGTAGCAGCCGAACTCGCCTTTCGGCGCCTCGACGGCGGCGTACGACTCGCCCTCGGGCACGCAATACCCTTCGGTGAACAGTTTGAAGTGGTGGATCAAGGACTCCATGTCGTCCTTCATCTCGATGCGCCGCGGCGGCGCGACCTTGCGGTCGTCGGTCATGACAGGCCCCGGATTCACGCGCAGCCAATCGACGCACTGCTTGACGATGCGATTCGACTGCCGCATCTCCTCGACGCGCACGAGATAGCGGTCGTAGCAGTCGCCGTTCACGCCGACGGGAATGTCGAAGTCCATCTTGTCGTAAACGTCGTATGGCTGCTTCTTGCGCAAGTCCCATGCGATGCCGGAGCCGCGCAGCATCGGCCCCGAGAAGCCAAGCTGCCATCGCGCGCTCGGGCGAGACGACGCCGATGTTGACCGTGCGCTGCTTCCAGATCCGGTTGTCCGTCAACAGCGTCTCGTACTCGTCGACGTTCGCAGGGAAGCGCTTCGTGAAGTCCTCGATGAAATCGAGCAGCGAGCCGCCGCGCGTCGCGTTGAGCCGCTCGAGCTCCTTGGCGTCGCGGAGCTTGCGACGGCTGGTACTTCGGCATCGTCGTCGGCAAGTCGCGGTACACGCCGCCGGGGCGGTAGTACGTCGCGTGCATACGCGTGCCCGAGACCGCCTCGTAGCAGTCCATGAGGTCCTCGCGCTCGCGGAAGCAGTACAGGAACATCGCCATGGCGCCGATGTCGAGACCGTGCGCGCCGAGCCACATCAGGTGGTTCAAGATTCGCGTGATCTCGTCGAACATGACGCGGATGTATTGCGCGCGCAGCGGCGGCGTCAGCCCGAGCAGCTTCTCGATCGCCATCACATAGCCGTGCTCGTTGCACATCATCGAGACGTAGTCGAGCCGGTCCATGTAGCCGATCGACTGATTGAACGGCTTGCTCTCGGCGAGCTTCTCCGTCGCACGATGCAGCAGACCCGACGTGCGGGTCCGCCTTCTGGATGACCTCGCCATCGAGCTCGAGCACGAGGCGCAGGACGCCGTGCGCGGCGGGATGCTGCGGGCCGAAGTTCAGCGTGAAGTTCTGGATCTCAGGCACTGCCGGGATCCTTGAGGTTGAGGTCGGGCTCGTAGCGCGCGTCGTCGCGAATGACTTTCGGCACGAGCGTGCGCGGCTCGATGCTGACGGGCTCGTAGACAACGCGGCCCTTCGCAGGGTCGTAGCGCATCTCGACGTTGCCGATCAGCGGAAAATCCTTGCGGAACGGGTGGCCGATGAAGCCGTAGTCCGTCAGCAAGCGGCGCAGGTCCGGGTGGCCGCGGAACAGGATGCCGTACAGGTCGAACGCCTCGCGCTCGAACCAATCGGCGGAGCTCCAGACGTCGTAGACGGAATCGACGATCGGCCGCTCGTCGCTCGCGCAGAACGTCTTCAGCCGCAGCCGGTGATTGTGGGTGATCGACAGCAAGTGATAGACGACGGCAAACCGCGCCGCCGGAACGATAGGTCGCGTGCTCGATGTCCTCCACGGGCGGCGCCGTCGCGCAGCGTGCCGCGGCTGAAACCCGTCCCCGTCGCGCTGCTCGTCTGCCACTCGTCCTTGCCGTACGACTGATAGTCGACGCCGCAGACGTCGATCAGCATCTCGAGCTTCAGCTCCGGCTCGTCCCGCAGCGTGCGGCAGACTTGGAGCAAGTCGTCCGGCGCCACGCGGTACCCGAGCTCGCCCGTCGTCGTCGGCAAACGCTCGACGACAGCCCCGAGCTTCGCTTCGATCGCGCCCGCGAGTGCGGCGTACCGGGGGGTTAGGTCTTTCCGCAGCATCAGCGCGCGATAGTTTGGGTGCGCCGGATCTTCTGCTGCAGCTGAAGGATTCCGAACAGCAAGGCCTCGGCCGTCGGGGGACAGCCCGGAACGTAAACGTCCACAGGCACGATGCGATCGCAGCCGCGGACGACCGCATAAGAATAATGATAGTAACCGCCGCCGTTCGCGCACGAGCCCATCGAGATGACCCAGCGCGGCTCGGGCATCTGGTCGTAGACCCTGCGCAGCGCCGGCGCCATCTTGTTGACGAGCGTGCCGGCCACGATCATGACGTCGGACTGGCGCGGGCTCGGGCGGAACACGACGCCGAACCGGTCGAGGTCGTAGCGCGACGCGCCCGCGTGCATCATCTCGACGGCGCAGCAGGCGAGCCCGAACGTCATCGGCCACAGCGAGCCCGTCCGCGCCCAGTTCATGAGCGTGTCGACCTGCGTGACGAAGAAGCCCTTCTCCATCACCTCCGGCACGTCGAACGGCAAGTCGTTGGCGTTCAATCCCACTCGAGGGCTCCCTTGCGCCACTCGTAGACGAACCCGACCACGAGCACGGCGAGGAAAATCCCCATGGCCGCGAGCCCGAAGCCGCCGATCGCGTCGAGCGATACGGCCCAGGGAAAGAGGAACGCGATCTCGAGGTCGAAAATGATGAACAGGATCGCGACGAGGTAGTAGCGGACGTCGAACCGCATGCGCGTGTCTTCGAAGGCGTCGAAGCCGCACTCGTAAGAGGACAAGCTTATCGGCATCCTTGCGGCCTTTGCCGAGCAGGAAACCGACGCCTAACAGGGCAACGCTGATCGCACCGGCGATGACGAGGAAGATCAGGATCGGTGCGTAATTTGCGAGCATAGTCCCTACGGCTCGAATTCGGCGCGGATTGTAGCAGCCGGTCTGGCCTGTGGCAGCGATTTTTCCGGGTGCGTTTAAGGTGGTGCCCACGGTCGGACTCGAACCGACACAGCTTTCGCCACTACCCCCTCAAGATAGCGTGTCTACCAATTCCACCACGTGGGCTGATTGCTTCGCTTACTCTGGTGCTGGTGCTGGTGCCGGCTCCGCCGCCGGCTCCTGGAGCTGCGGCACGCCACTCGCGGGCTCGGGCGACTCCGCTGCGGGCGACGGCGCGACGCTCTGCGGCGCAGCTGCGCCTTCGAGCAAGCTCGTCGGCGCCGTTTGCTGCGTCGCGAGATACGCGAGCCCCAAGCTCGTCGCGAAAAACAACGTCGCAAGCACGCCCGTCATCCGCGAAAAGAACGTCGCCGAGCCGCGCGCACCGAAAACGGTGCCGGACGCTCCCGCACCGAACCCGGTGCCTGCGTCGGCGCCCTTGCCCCGCTGCAACAGCACGAGGCCGATGATCAAGAACGCGATGCCCACATGGGCAACCAACACGATCGTCTGCAACATTCTCGAATCGCTTTTTCGTTAGGCCGCGGCGCGGAATATCTCGAGGAATTCCGCCGCGACGAGTGACGCGCCGCCTACGAGCCCGCCGTCGATGTCCGCCATTGCGAACAAGCTCCGGGCATTGGCGCCTTTGACGCTGCCGCCGTACAGAATGCTCAAACCGGCGGCAATTGTAGCATCCCGCTTCGCGATCATGCCGCGGATGAATGCGTGGACTTCCTGCGCCTGCTCGGGACTGGCCGTACGTCCCGTGCCGATCGCCCAGACGGGCTCGTAAGCGACGACGGCCTTCGCGAACGCCTGCACCCCGGCCGAGTCCACGACCGCGGCGACTTGGCCGGAGATGACCGAGCGCGTCTGGCCTGCCTCGCGCTGCTCGAGCGTTTCGCCGACGCAGACGATCGGCAGGAGCCCGGCAGCCTGTGCGGCCTTGAATTTCGTCGCGACGACGGAGTCGGTCTCGCCGTAAAGCGCTCGGCGCTCGGAGTGCCCCACGATCACGTGGCTGCAGCCGACGTCGCGCAACATTTGCCCCGAAACCTCGCCCGTGTACGCGCCCGACCCCGGCTTGTCGGCCAAGTCCTGAGCGCCAAGAGCGATCGGGCTGCCGTGCAGCCAGTCGTGGACGGCCGGCAGATAGACGTACGGGGGGCACAACAGCATCGTCGCCGGCGCGCCCGCGGTAACCCCGGCTCGCAATGCGTCGACGAGCCCGCGGCTCTCGGCAAGCGAGCCGTGCATCTTCCAGTTACCGGCAATCAATGGCTTACGCGTCACGCGAAATCTCGCCGTGAAACGGGGCGTTACGAGCTGCGGGCCGGCAGCTTACGGGCCGCTGCGCCGCAACGCAACGCCGCGTACACCGGCTCGAGCGTCTACGCTCGAGGCCGAAGCTCCTGCGAACCGAGTCCGCGAGCCGGCCCGCGAGCGTGTCGACCTGATGGCGATCCTCGCCCTCGACCATGACACGAATGACGGGCTCCGTGCCCGATGCCCGCAGCACGACGCGGCCGCGGCTGCCGAGCTCGGATTCGGCGCGGCCGACGCGCCTCGCACACGGCGGCATCGCGCGTCGGATCGACGGGCTCGCGGACTTTGACGTTCAGCAATACCTGAGGGAACTGCTGCATGCCGGCCACGAGCTCGCTCAACGAGCGCCCCGTACGTTGCATCACCGCGAGCACCTGCAGAGCGGTGATCAGACCGTCGCCGGTCGTCGTCCGATCGAGGCAAAGGACGTGCCCCGAGGTTTCGCCGCCGAGGACGCCGCCTTTCTCCTTGAGCATCGCGAGCACGTGGCGGTCACCGACCTTGGCGCGCAGGAACTCGACGCCCAAGTCTCGCAGCGCGAGCTCGAGCCCGAAGTTGCTCATGACCGTGCCGACGACGGGGCCGCGCAGAGTACGCGAGTCGCAGCGATCGCGCGCCAAGATGTAGACCAGCTGATCGCCGTCGACGAGGGCGCCGCGCTCGTCGACCATGACGACGCGGTCGCCGTCGCCGTCGAGCGCGAAGCCGACATGGGCTCTGACGCCGGTGACAGTGAGCTTCAAGCAGATCCGGCCGCGTCGAGCCGCAGCCGTCGTTGATGTTGCGGCCGTTCGGCGAGCAGCCGACCGCGACCGACGTCGGCCCCGAGGTCGGACATCACACGCGGCGCGACCTTGTACGCGGCGCCATGCGACGCGTCGACGACGATCCTGAAGTCCTCGAAGCCCATGCCTTCGGGGATCGTGGACTTGCAGAAATCCATATAGTCGTCGCGCGCCGCCGATGCGTTCTTCGCTTGGCCGAGCGCGCGCGAGTCGCGCGTCACGGGCGGCGAGTCGAGCTCGGCCTCGATGGCAGCCTCGACCGCGTCGGAGAGCTTCTCGCCTTCCTTGTCGAAGAACTTGATGCCGTTGTCGTGATACGGGTTGTGCGATGCGCTGATGACGATGCCGAAATCGGCGCCGAGCTTCTTCGTCAGCATGGCGATGGCCGGCGTCGGCAACGGCCCGGTCAGCAAGCACGTCGACGCCGGCGGCGACGAACCCGGCCTCGAGCGCCGACTCGAACATGTACCCCGAGACTCGCGTGTCCTTGCCGATGAGAACGGTGCCGCCTTGCGGCGCGAGGACGCGGGCCGCGGCGCTCGCAAGCCGCAGCGCGAAGTCGACCGTCATGGGGACCGTCCCGACCTGGCCGCGAATGCCATCGGTGCCGAAATAACGTCGTGTCATCGGATCCCCACGCCGGGCCTATGGTGCGTCAAGAAGGCGGCTGCCCGGCAGCGGCTAGCGAAAAGGCGATCAGTGCTGGCCGGCGGGCCCGCCGAGCGGCGCGGCGCCTTTGTCGTCGGCGACGCCGCCACGCTGCACGACCTTGCCCGGTTCGGACGGCTCGTCCCAATCAGCGGGCGGCTTCGGATCGCGCCCGTCCATGATGTCCTTGATCTGGTGCTCGTCGATCGTCTCGTACTTGAGCAGTGCAGCGGCCATCAGGTCGAGCTTCTCGCGGTTGGCCGAGAGGATGCGCTTGGCTTCGCCGTAGCAGCTGTCGATCAGCAGGCGCACCTCCTCGTCGATCGCGTGCGCCGTCACGTCGGACACTTGCTTGTGGCGCGTGACGCTGCGGCCCAAGAAGATCTCGCCGTCGTCCTCGGTATACGTCAGCGGGCCGAGGCGATCGGACAGGCCCCACTTCGTGACCATGTTGCGTGCGATGTCGGTCGCACGCTCGATGTCGTTCGACGCACCCGTCGTCACGTACGCGGGCCCGAACACGATTTCCTCGGCGAGCCGGCCGCCGTAGAGACTCTTCATCTGGCTCATCAGACGCTGCTTCGAGTAGCTGTAGCGGTCTTCCTCGGGCAGGAACATCGTGACGCCGAGCGCGCGGCCGCGCGGGATGATCGTCACCTTATATACAGGGTCGTGGTCCGGCACGCTGAGGCCGACGATCGCATGGCCCGACTCGTGATAGGCCGTGAGCCGGCGCTCGGCCTCGCTCATGACGAGCGAGCGGCGCTCCGCGCCCATCATGATCTTGTCCTTGGCCTTGTCGAACTCTTCCATGCTGACGGTGCGGCGGTTCGCGCGCGCGGCGATCAAGGCCGCCTCGTTAACGAGGTTCGCGAGATCGGCGCCCGAGAACCCCGGCGTACCGCGCGCGATGACTCCCGGCTTCACGTTGCCGTCGACGGGCACCTTGCGCATGTGGACCTTGAGGATCTGCTCACGGCCGCGCACGTCGGGCAACGGCACCACGACCTGGCGATCGAAACGGCCCGGCCGCAGCAACGCGGGATCGAGCACGTCGGGCCGGTTCGTGGCCGCGATGACGATGACGCCTTCGTTGCCTTCGAAACCGTCCATCTCGACGAGCAGCTGGTTCAACGTCTGCTCGCGCTCGTCGTGACCGCCGCCCAAGCCGGCGCCGCGATGGCGGCCGACGGCATCGATCTCGTCGATGAAGATGATGCACGGCGCGTGCTTCTTCGCCTGCTCGAACATGTCGCGAACGCGCGAGGCGCCGACGCCGACGAACATCTCGACGAAGTCGGAGCCCGAGATCGTGAAGAACGGCACCTTCGCCTCGCCGGCGATCGCCCGCGCGAGCAGCGTCTTGCCGGTGCCCGGCGAGCCGACCATGAGGACGCCCTTCGGGATCTTGCCGCCGAGGCGCTGGAACTTGGCCGGGTCCTTCAGGAAGTCGACGATCTCGACGACTTCTTCCTTCGCTTCCTCGACGCCCGCGACGTCGGCGAACGTCACGCTGACCTGATCTTCGCCGAGCAAGCGCGCTCGGCTCTTGCCGAACGACATGGCGCCGCGGCCGCCGCCGGCGCCCTGCATCTGACGCATGAAGTAGATCCATACGCCGATCAACAGCAGGATCGGGAACGAGGAAATGAAGAGCTGTAGCAAGTAATTGCGGCTGCTTCGGCGGGCTGGCCGAGATCGTGGCGCCGCTCTTCTCGAGCTCGCCGATCAGGAGCGTGTTGTCGGTCTCCGGGTTGTAGATAACGAACGCGTCGCCGCTCGTGCGCTCACCGCGAATCGCCTCGCCGTCGAACTCGACTGTCTTGACGGAGCCGTCGCGAACCCAGCTCAGGAACATCGGAATAGTCGGTCGGCGCGACACGCGCGGTACTGCGCACGCCGAAGTTGCTGACGACCGACCAGAGGACGACCGCAACCACGATCCAGAGAATGACGTTTTTTGCGAGATCGTTCAAAGCGTTACCTCGTGGCGGCCATCCTGGCCGCGGGTATCGTTTAGACCCTACTACATCCCAAAGCTTCTAGCCAGCAAATAAATCTCGCGACTCTCGGGCCGCGAAGCCTTCGGCTTCAGCGTCTTCACGACCTTGAAGTGCGCCTTGAGCTCGCGCTTGAAGCCGTCGATCCCCTCGCCCTGAAACGCCTTGCACGAGAAAGTCGCCACCCGGGCGAAGCACCTCACGCGCGAACACCAACGCTTCGTCGAGCAACGCCATGGTGCGAGGCTGATCGATCGCCCGATTGCCGCTGATATTGGGCGCCATGTCGGACATAACAAGATCGACGGGTCTGTCGCCGATGAGGTCCCGCAACGCCTCCAGCGTTTCGGGCGCCGTGAAGTCGCCCTCGAGGAAATCGACGCCGGGGATCGGCTCCATCGGCAAGAGGTCGACGGCAACCACGCGGCCGGCCGAACCGACGAGCCGCGCGGCGAATTGACTCCAGCCTCCGGGCGCGGCGCCGAGATCCACGCAGACGGTGCCGCTCCCGAGCAGGCGCTCCTTGGCCTGGATCTGCTCGAGCTTGAAGACGGCGCGCGAGCGCCAGCCCGCGCGGGTAGCTTGCTCGACGTAGATGTCGCGTTCTTGGCGTTGCCGCCAACGCTGGCTCGAACCCGTGCGCCGTGGCATCGACCCGCCTTGGTCTCAGACGTACTCGACGGCCGCGATCTCGTAGGAGCGCTTGCCGCTCGGCGTCGAGACGTCGACCTCGTCACCTTCTCTCTTGCCGATCAGCGCCCGCGCAATCGGCGAGCCGATCGACAGCAGGCCACTCTTGATGTCGGCCTCGTCCTCGCCGACGATCTGGTACTTCGCCTCGGTGCCGTCCGCCGTATCGACGAGATGCACCGTGGAGCCGAAGACGACCTTGCCGCCGGCGTTCACGGCCGTCACGTCGATGATCTGCGCGTTCGAGAGCTTCGCCTCGATGTCGCGGATCCGCGCTTCCATGAGCCCCTGCTGCTCCTTGGCGGCGTGGTACTCGGCGTTCTCCTTGAGATCGCCATGCGCGCGCGCCGTCGCGATCGCTGCGGTGACCTTCGGGCCGCTCTTCGATCTTGAGCCGCCGCAGCTCCTCCTTGAGTTGCGCAGCGCCACGCGCGGTCAGGGGCACCTTGCTCAAACCGCGGCCTCCGCGTGCAGATCCTGGAGCCGATTCACGACGACGTTGTCGAGATGGTCGAGCGCGTCGCACGTCGCCTTCGCGGCGGCGACCGTCGTGTAGTACGTGACCTTGCGCGTCACGGCCTCGCCGCGGATCGAGCGCGATTCCTTGATCGCTTGCTTTCCCTCGGTCGTGTTCACGATCAAGGAAAGCTCGCGGTTCTTGATCATGTCGACGACGTGCGGCCGCCCTTCCCGGACCTTGTTGACGCGTTGGCACGGCACGCCGCCATCCATCAGCGCCTTCGCGGTGCCGCCCGTCGCGACGATCTCGAAGCCGCGCGCGATGAGCATCTTGCCGAGCTCGATGACGCCGGGCTTGTCGCGATCGCGCACGCTGATGAAGGCGAGCCCGCGGCGCGGCAGGACGACGCCCGAGGCGAGCTGAGCCTTCGCATAGGCCTCGCCGAACGTTCGGCCCGTGCCCATGACCTCGCCCGTCGACTTCATCTCGGGCCCGAGGATCGGATCGGCGTCCGGGAACTTGATGAACGGAAACACCGATTCCTTGACCGAGAAGTACGGCCGCTTGCCCGGTGCCGTGAAGCCCTGCTCCTTGAAGGTGATGCCGGCCATCGCCTTCGCCGCGATCTTCGCGAGCGGCTGGCCGATCGCCTTCGATACGAACGGAATCGTTCGCGACGCGCGCGGATTGACCTCGAGCACGTAGATGATGCCGTTCTGGATCGCGAACTGCGTGTTCATGATGCCGTTGACCTGCAAGCGCCTGCGCCATCTGGCGGACCTGGTCGCTCGAGCGTCTTCTGCACCTCCGCAGTCAAGCTGAACGGCGGCAGCGAACATCCCGAGTCGCCGGAGTGAATGCCGGCTTGCTCGACGTGCTCCATGATGCCGCCGATGATGACTTCCGTGCCGTCGCAAATCGCATCGACGTCGACCTCGACGGCGAGATCGAGAAAACGGTCGAGCAGGATCGGGCTGTCGTTCGAGACGCTGACGGCGCGATCGACGTAGTCGCGCAGCTCGTCCTCGCCGTGCACGATCTCCATGGCGCGGCCGCCGAGCACGTACGACGGCCGTACGACCAACGGATAACCGACCTCCTTGGCCATCGCGACGGCGTCCTCGACGTTGCGCGCCGTCCGATTCGGCGGCTGCTTGAGCTTCAGCCGAGTGACGAGCTGCTGAAAGCGCTCGCGATCCTCGGCGAGATCGATCGAATCCGGCGACGTGCCGATGATCGGCACGCCGGCCTCCTCGAGCGCGCGCGCGAGCTTCAGCGGCGTCTGGCCGCCGTACTGCACGATGACGCCCTTCGGCTTTTCCTTGTGCACGATCTCGAGCACGTCCTCGAGCGTGACGGACTCGAAGTAGAGGCGATCCGAGCTGTCGTAGTCAGTCGACACCGTCTCCGGGTTGCAGTTGACCATGATGGTCTCGTAACCGGCTTCCTTGAGCGCGAACGACGCATGCACGCAGCAATAGTCGAACTCGATGCCCTGGCCGATGCGATTCGGGCCGCCGCCGAGAATCATGATCTTCTGCCGATCGGTCGGGTTGGCCTCGCAGAACTCCTCGTACGTCGAATAGAGATAGGCGGTATTGCTCGTGAACTCGGCGGCGCAGCTGTCGACCCTCTTGAAGACGGGCCTGATGTTCTCTTTGTGACGAGCCGTTCTGACGATTTTTTCTTTGACGCCGATCAGGTCTGCGATTCGCCGGTCGCTGAAGCCGCAGCGCTTGAGCTTGCGCAGCTCGACCGGCATCAACGCCTCCGGACCCATCGTGACGACCTGTTTCTCGGTATCGATGATCTCTTTGATCTGCACGAGGAACCACGGATCGATCGCCGTGAGCTCAGCCACTTCCTCGAGCGTCAGCCCGTGCCGGAACGCGTCACCGACGTACCAGAGCCGGCGGCTGCCGGCCATGCGCAGCTCGTGCTTCAGCTTCGCCCATTCTTCCTCGGTCTCGACCGACTTCATCATCGGATTGAAGCCGTCGACGCCGATCTCGAGGCCGCGCAGCGCCTTCTGCAGCGACTCCTGGAACGTGCGCCCGATCGCCATGACCTCGCCGACGGATTTCATCTGCGTCGTCAGCCGGTCGGCGGCTTGGGGAAACTTCTCGAACGTGAAGCGCGGGACTTTCGTCACGACATAGTCGATCGTCGGCTCGAACGAAGCCGGCGTCGCGCCGCCCGTGATCTCGTTCTTGAGCTCGTCGAGCGTGTAGCCGACGGCGAGCTTGGCCGCGACCTTCGCGATCGGGAACCCCGTGGCCTTGGACGCCAGCGCCGAGGAACGCGACACGCGCGGATTCATTTCGATCACGAGGAGCCGGCCGTCCTTCGGCGAGACCGCGAACTGCACGTTCGAGCCGCCCGTGTCGACGCCGATCTTGCGCAGCACGGCGATCGAGGCATCGCGCATGCGCTGGTATTCCTTGTCGGTCAGTGTCTGCGCCGGCGCCACGGTGATCGAATCGCCCGTGTGAATGCCCATCGGGTCGAGGTTCTCGATGGAGCAGACGATGATGCAGTTGTCGTTCTTGTCGCGAACGACCTCCATCTCGAACTCTTTCCAGCCGAGCACTGACTCTTCGAGCAGCACTTCGCCCGTCGGCGACATGTCGAGTCCGCGCGTCACGATGTCCTCGAACTCGTCGCGGTTGTAAGCGATGCCGCCGCCGCTGCCGCCGAGCGTGAAGGACGGGCGCACGATCGTCGGGAACCCGACCTCCTCCTGCACTTGCCACGCCTCTTCGAGGTTGTGCGCAATGCCGGCACGCGGCGTGGCGAGCCCGATGTCTTTCATGGCATGGCGAAAAAGCTCGCGGTCCTCGGCCATGTCGATGGCTTCCCGCGACGCCGCGATGAGCTCGACGCCGTGCTTCTCGAGCACGCCCTCACGCACGAGATCGAGGGCGCAGTTGAGCGCCGTCTGCCCGCCCATCGTCGGCAGCAACGCGCTCGGCTTCTCCTTGGCGATGATCTCGGCAATGGCCCGCCAGTGGATCGGCTCGATGTAGATCGCGTCGGCGCTCGCGGGATCGGTCATGATCGTCGCCGGATTCGAGTTGACCAGGATGACTCGATAGCCCTCCTCCTTGAGCGCCTTGCACGCCTGGGTGCCCGAGTAATCGAACTCGCATGCCTGCCCGATGATGATCGGGCCGGCACCGATGATCAGAATGCTTTCGAGATCGTCGCGTCGCGGCATTACCTAATCCGACTTCTGCTAAGTCGTTCCTAATTAACTGATTTTTATCCGGCTTTAGCCCGGTGCCGATAAGCTTTCATGGACGCCGTGAAGCGCTGGAACAGGGGCTTCAGGTCGTGCGGCCCGGGGCTCGCTTCGGGGTGCCCCTGGAACGAGAACGCAGGCCGGTCGGTTCGCTCGATGCCCTGCAAACTGCCGTCGAACAGCGACCGATGCGTCGGGCGCACGTTCGCCGGCAGCGTGCTCTCCTGAACCGCGAAGCCGTGGTTCTGGCTCGTGATCATCACGCGG
Organism: uncultured Gammaproteobacteria bacterium; assembly: GCA_963714705.1. Classification (GTDB taxonomy): domain Bacteria; phylum Pseudomonadota; class Gammaproteobacteria; order Steroidobacterales; family Rariloculaceae; genus FEN-1219. Next base: position 66,289 of record CAVQPJ010000004.1, on the reverse strand, counting down.
CCCGAATCGAGCTCGACGACGGGGTGATTCGCGCCATGGTGTCCGAACTTCATCTTTTCCGTCTTGGCGCCGCTCGCGAGGCCGAGCAGCTGGTGACCGAGACAGATACCGAAGGTCGGCACCCCTTTGTCGACGAGCGTGCGGATGGCCTCGATCGCGTAGTCGCAAGGCTCGGGATCGCCGGGGCCGTTGGACAAGAACACGCCGTCGGGCATCAGCGCCATGACCTCGTCCGCTTTCGTCGTCGCGGGGACGACCGTGAGCCGGCAGTCTTGCTCCGCGATCAACCGCAGGATGTTCCGCTTGATGCCGTAGTCGAACGCGACGACGTGAAAGTTCGCGACGCGCTTCGTATAGATGCTCTGTCGCTCGGGCCAGATCCTGCCCTGATTCCATTGATACGACTGCTTGGTCGTCACGAGCTTGGCGAGATCCATGCCCTTGAGGCCGGGAAACTTCCGCGCTGCTTTGACGGCTTCCTCGGGGTTGGCTTTCGCGCCCGTGACGATGCAGCCGGCCTGCGCGCCTTTGTCGCGCAAGATCCGCGTGAGCTGGCGCGTGTCGATATCCGCGATCGCGACGGTCTTGCCGCGGCGCAGGAATTGCTCGAGACCGCCCTCGGCGCGCCAGTTGCTGACGATCGCCGACAAGTCGCGAATGACGAGACCGGCCGCGTAGGTCTTCGTGGACTCGAAGTCGTCGGAGTTCGTGCCGGTGTTACCGATGTGCGGATACGTCAGGGTGACGATCTGCCGGTAGTACGACGGGTCGGTCAGGATCTCCTGATAGCCCGTCATCGCGGTATTGAACACGACTTCGCCGAGTGTCCGGCCTTCGGCACCGACCGACACACCCTTGAACACCGTGCCATCTTCGAGCGCTAGTATCGCCGGCTCTGCCACGCTGAGCTCCTACAAGAATTCGGCTTGCGAAAATACGCGGGATGGGCTGCAAGCCCGGCAGCCGATCCCGTGTTGATCAACGGGGAAACTCAGGCGGCAATTGTAGCTCGTCCTTTCGAAAACGATCTACTCGTTTGCGCGCACGCGGAAGACGAGGCTCGTCGTCAGTCGCGCGAGAATCCGAGCACGTCGGCCATCGAGTACAGGCCCGGCGCCCGGCCCGCGACCCAGCGCGCGGCCCGCAGCGCACCGCGCGCGAACGTCTTGCGGTCCCCGGCGCGATGGCAAAACTCGACTTCTTCCTCGGCGCCGATGAAACGCACGTCGTGCTCGCCGACGACGTTGCCGCCGCGCACGACCGAAAAACCGATCGTGCCCGGCACGCGCGGACCGGTCTGCCCGTGGCGCGCGTAGACGGCCAAGTCGGCGAGCGTGCGCCCGCGCGCGGCCGCGACGCGCTCCCCGAGAGCAAGGGCCGTGCCCGATGGCGCGTCGACCTTGTTCCGATGGTGCGTCTCGGCGATCTCGACGTCGTAGCCGTCGCCGAGCGCCTTGGCAGCTCGGGCGACGAGCTCCATGAAGACGTTGACGCCCGACGCTCATGTTCCGGGCGTAGACGATCGGGATCTCGTGCGCGGCCTTCTCCATGGCCTTGTGCTGCCGTTGCTCGAGGCCGGTCGTGCCGATGACGAGCGCGGTGCCCTGCTCGACGCAGGCGCGCAGGTTGGCCTCCGTGACGACCGGCAAGGTGAAGTCGACGGCGACCTGCGCCGCGTGCAAGCCGTGACTGCGCTCGTCGGTCAGCGGCACGCCGGCCGAGCGGCCGCCCGTGAGCTCGCCGGCATCGCGGCCGAGCAGTGCGTCGCCGGTCTCCGTCACGGCACCGACGAGCGTCAGATCGTCGGCCTCGAAGATGCAGCTCAACACAGCGCGGCCCATGCGGCCCGCGGCGCCGAGCACGGCTACCTTCAACAACTCGCTATGCTCCCATCCGCTCGAAAAACTCTTTCACGCCGTCGAACCAGGAACGCGCGCGCGGGCTGTGCCGCTCGCCTTCGTTCTGAATGGCCGAATCGAAAACGCGCGTAGCTGTTCCTTCTGCTCGGCCGTCAGGCTGACGGGCGTCTCGACCTGCACGCGGCAGAACAGGTCGCCGACGCCGCTCTCGCGGACCGAGCGTACTCCCTTCCCCCGCAAGCGGAACAGACTCCCCGACTGGGTCTCGGCCGGCACCTTGAGGACGACGTTGCCGTCGAGCGTCGGCACGTCGACGCTGCCGCCGAGAGCCGCCGTCGCGAAGCTGACGGGCACTTCGCAGCTCAGGTTCTGGCCTTCGCGCGTGAAGATCGGATGCGCTTGAACGGTGATATCGACATAGAGGTCCCCCGGCGGCCCGCCGTTGCGCCCGGCCTCGCCTTCGCGGGCCAGGCGAATCCGGTCGCCGTTGTCGACGCCCGCCGGCACCTTCACGGACAGCGTCTTGTTCTTGCGGACACGGCCTCGGCCGTTACAGTCGCGGCAGGGCTTGTCGATCGTAGCCCCGGCCCCGCCGCAAGTCGGGCAGGTCTGCTGAATCGAGAAAAAGCCCTGCGTCACGCGCACCTGACCGACGCCGCCGCAAGTCTTGCAGCTGATCGGCTGCGAGCCCGGGCTCGGCGCCTTTGCCGGTGCAGCGCGTGCACTCGACCTGGGCCGGGATGTCGAGCGTGACGGAATCGCCGGCGACGGCTTGCTCGAGCGTCAGCTCGAGCTCGTAGCGCAGATCCGCGCCGCGAAACACCTGGCTGCGGCCGCCGCGCCGGCCCGCGCCGAAGATGTCGCCGAACACGTCGCCGAAAATGTCGCTGAAGGCGTCGGAGCCGCCGCCGAACCCACCGCCCGTTCCCTGGCCGCCCTGGACTCCGGCATGACCGAACCGATCGTAGGCCGCGCGCTTGTCCTTGTCCGACAGGACCTCGTAGGCTTCCTTGGCCTCCTTGAACTGCGCCTCCGCCTCGGATTGCCCGGGTTCCGATCGGGATGATGCTTCATGGCGAGGCGCCGATACGCCTTCTTGACGTCGGCTTCCGCGGCGTCGCGCGCGACACCGAGAATTTCGTAGTAATCCCGCTTCGCCATCCTCACCCTCGATAGCAGGAGAGCACGCTCGCGCGTGCTCTCCTAGTCGCCAGCCGCACGCCTCGAGCGCGCGAAATCAGCTGTCCTTACGCTTGTCGTCCTTGACTTCCTCGAACTCGGCGTCGACGACGTTGTCATTGCCGCCGCCTGCCGGCTGGTCGCCCGCCGGGCCGCCGCCGCGCCCCGGCTGCTGGTCTCGCATACAGGCGCTGCGCCATCCCGGCCGACGCCTCGCCGAGCGCGCTGCAGCTTCGTCTCGATCACGGCCTTGTTGTCGCCCTTGATCGGCTTCCTTGAGGTCGGCGAGAGCCGATTCGATCTTCGCACGCTCCTCGCCGGACACTTTGTCGCCGAGCTCGCGCAGCGACTTCTCGGTCGCGTGAATCAGCGCGTCCGCCTGGTTACGCGTCTCGGCGAGCTCGCGGAACTTCGCGTCCTCGGCCGCGTGCGCCTCGGCGTCGCCGACCATGCGCTTGATCTCGTCCTCGCTCAAGCCGCGACGAGGCCTTGATGACGATCTTCTGTTCCTTGCCGGTCGCCTTGTCCTTGGCCGACACGTTCAGGATGCCGTTCGCGTCGATGTCGAACGTAACCTCGACCTGCGGCATGCCGCGCGGCGCCGGCGGGAGGTCCGTCAGGTCGAACCGCCCGAGCGACTTGTTGTCGGCCGCGCGGCCGCGCTCGCCCTGCAGCACGTGGATCGTCACGGCCGTCTGATTGTCCTCGGCTGTCGAGAACGATCTGATTCGCCTTGGTCGGAATCGTCGTGTTCTTCTCGATGAGCTTCGTCATGACGCCGCCCAGCGTCTCGATACCGAGCGACAGCGGCGTCACGTCGAGCAACAGCACGTCCTTGACCTCGCCCGCGAGCACGCCGGCCTGGATCGCGGCGCCGACGGCGACGGCCTCGTCCGGATTGACGTCCCTACGCGGCTCCTTGCCGAACAGCGCCTGCACGGTCTCCTGCACCTTCGGCATGCGCGTCTGGCCGCCGACGAGAATCACGTCGTCGATCTCCGAGACCTTGAGGCCGGCGTCGTTGAGCGCGGTCTTGCACGGCGCGATCGTCTTCTCGATCAGATCCTCGACGAGCGACTCGAGCTTCGCGCGCGTCAGGTTGATGTTCAGGTGCTTCGGGCCCGCTGGCGTCGGCCGTGATGTACGGCAAATTGACCTCGGTCTGCTGGCGCGTCGACAGCTCGATCTTCGCCTTCTCGGACGCTTCCTTGAGGCGCTGCATCGCCAGCGGATCGCGCCGGATGTCGACGCCGCTCTCCTTCTGAAACTCCTTGGCGAGGTAATCGATGACTCGCTTGTCGAAATCCTCGCCGCCGAGGAACGTATCGCCGTTCGTCGCCAGCACCTCGAACTGATGCTCGCCGTCGACCTCGGCGATCTCGATGATCGAGATGTCGAACGTGCCGCCGCCCAAGTCGTACACGGCGATCTTGCGGTCGCCGCGCTTCTTGTCCATGCCATACGCGAGCGCCGCGGCCGTCGGCTCGTTGATGATGCGCTTGACCTCGAGGCCCGCGATCTTGCCGGCGTCCTTGGTCGCCTGCCGCTGCGAGTCGTTGAAGTAGGCCGGGACCGTGATGACGGCCTCGGTGACCTTCTCGCCGAGATAGTCCTCGGCCGTCTGCTTCATCTTCGTCAGCACGCGCGCCGAGATCTCGGGCGGCGCCATCTTGGTGCCGTTGACCTCGACCCAAGCGTCGCCGTTGTCGGCCTTGGCGACCTTGTACGGCACCATGCCGACGTCCTTCTGGACGACGTCGTCGTCGAACTTGCGGCCGATCAGCCGCTTGATGGCATACAGCGTGTTGCTGGGATTCGTGACCGCCTGCCGCTTCGCGGTCTGCCCGACGAGCACCTCGCCGTCCTTCGTGAACGCGACGATCGACGGCGTCGTGCGATCGCCCTCGCTGTTCTCGATGACCTTCGGCTTGCCGCCGTCCATGATTGCGACGCACGAGTTCGTCGTGCCGAGGTCGATGCCGATCACTCTACCCATGTGACTGCTCCAGACTCTGTAAAGCGAAAAAACTCCACTCTGCGAGATGGGGTGCCGTCACCCCACAATTCAAGGACCTTCGCCCTTCGCCACGAGGACTTTGGCGGCCCGCAGAAGCCTCTCGTTGAGCTCGTAGCCCTTTTGGACGACCTCGAGCACCGTGTTGGCTGCGACGCCCGGCGCGGGCACGACGCTCAGCGCCTCATGCTTGTTCGGGTCGAAAAGCTCCCCGGCGGGGTTGATCTCGCGGATACCGGAGGCGACCAGCGCCTCGTCGAGGAGCCGCAGTGTGGCGCGCTGCCCGTCGAGCAGCACCGTCTCACCGGCTTTCGCCGCGGCGGCCAGTCCCGCCTCGAGACTGTCGCGGACGGGCAGAATCGCCTGCGCGAGCCGCTCGGCGCCGAACTTGCGCGCCGCGTCGATTTCCCGCGCGCTGCGCTTGCGAAAATTGTCGAGCTCGGCGACGGCCCGCAGATACCGATCCCGGTGCTCGTCCGCCTCGCGGCGCAGCGCGTCGAGCTCGGGATCGGCGGCCTCGGGCGCCTCGGATGCTGCTGCGTGTTCGCTCGGGTTGCCGTTTCCGTTCATGAGGATCCTGCGTGCCCACCACCGACGGGCAGGCACCTTTTGTTCAAGCCTTCGCAGATGGGGGCTAGCCGCTCGGCTTCAAGGCCCGGCCCAGCAACTTGGCCGTGACGTCGACGATCGGAATGACTCGCTCGTACGCCATCCGCGTCGGGCCGATGACGCCGAGCACCCCCATCGTGTCGTCCTCGGTCACATAGGGGGCCGCGACGATACTATAGGAATCGAGGAGCTCGTATCCCGACTCGTGGCCGATGAAGATCTGGACGCCGTCGGCCTTCATGCTCTGATCGAGCAAGTGCAGGATGTCGCGCTGGCGCCCGAACGCCTCGAACAAGCTCTTGAGCGCTTCGACGTCCGCGACTTGGCCGAACCCCATCAGGTTCGTCTCCCCGGCGATGACGAACTCGGGCTCGGGCTCCGTCTCCGGAAACACCCTCTGAGCCATCTCGATGGCCTCGACCATCAACGCGTTCATCGAAGCACGCGTGCGCTTGAGCTCGGCCAGCAGCAGATCCCGAACCTCGGGCAGGCTGCGGCCGCTGACGTGCGCATTCAGGAAATTGCTGGCGCGCTTGAGCTCGTCGGCACCGAAATCTCGCGAAACATTGAGGATTTTGTTCTGGACCTCGCGGTCGTTGACGACGAGGATGGCCAGCACTCGATGGCCCGACAACGGCAGGAACTCGATCTGGCGCAACGCTGTCTGCGCGCGCCGCGGAACCGTCACGATGCCCGCGAGGCTCGTGAAGGCCGAGAGCAGGTTCGATACGGACAGCGCCAGCGCCTGCGGGTCGCCTGAGGTTTCGGTCAGGCTCTCGCTGAAACGGAAGAGCTCGTCCCCTTTCGGCGGCGTCAGCTTGATCAGCGTGTCGACGAAGAAGCGGTACCCCTTGCTCGTCGGCACGCGACCCGCCGATGTGTGAGGCGACTTGACGAACCCAAGCTCTTCGAGATCGGAAACGATGTTACGAATCGTCGCGGGACTCAAATCCAAACCGGGCTCGCGCGAGAGCGTCCGCGACCCTACCGGCTGCCCGTCACGAATATATTGTTCGACGAGAAGCCGCAGAAGAGTCTGCGCGCGTTCGTCCAGGACGTCTCGAGGTTTGTCGCTCGCCATCGGCCCAGGCTGTGATAACGTAGAGCCCGCTTTAAGCGACCAGCACGCTAGCAACGGGTTCCCGCCACTGTCAAGAAAACACACCATGCCGCGTGAGTTTCGGACGGTCGCGCTGTGGGGACGCCTCGGCGAGGCCAACGTGGCGGAGCCCGCGCGGCAAGTTCTCTCCCATTTGCGCGAACGCGGCATCACGGTTCTCGCGTCCATTACGTCCGATCCGACGCGCGAGCTCACGGGCGCGACTCACGTCGACGAGGGCGAGCTCGCTGCCAAGGCCGACCTGGTCGTTGCGATCGGCGGCGACGGCACCTTGTTGCACGCAGCTCGCAACGTCGCCCCGCGTGACGTGCCGCTCGTCGGCATCAATCGCGGCCGCCTGGGCTTCCTGACGGACGTGTCGCCCGAGCACCTGCGCGACGCACTCGACGCGATTCTCGCCGGCAACTATCTCGCGGAGCGCCGGTTGACGCTCGCCGCCACCCTGGGTGGCGCCGCGACGGGCCCGTCGTTCGCGCTCAACGACATCGTCGTGCAGAAAGGCGACACCGGCCGCCTCCTCGACTTCACGACCGAAGTCGATGGCGTCTACGTCAACACTCACCGCGGCGACGGGCTGATCGTCGCGACGCCGACGGGCTCGACGGCGTATGCGCTATCGTGCGGCGGCCCGATCATCCAGCCGAACGTCGACGCGCTCGTGATGGTGCCGATTTGCCCGCACACGCTCAGCGACCGCCCGCTCGTCCTGCAGAGCTCGAGCAAGATACAGGTGACGCTCGACAATGCCGGCGGCAGCGAAGCGCACGTCGTCTGCGACGGTGAGTCGCTCGCACGCATGGCGGCCGGCGACGTTCTGAACATTTCGCTGGCGAAACAAGCCGTCACGCTGCTGCATCCGCGCGAGTACAACTATTACGAGTTGCTGCGCTCGAAGCTGAACTGGGGGCGCGCGAGCCGGGATCGGCCCAACGGCCGCCGCTAGCGGGCCATGCTGAGCCTGATCCGCGTCAAGAACTACGCCGTCATAGACGAGATCGAGGTCGAGTTCGGCGGCGGGCTGAACGTCATGACCGGCGAGACCGGCGCCGGCAAGTCCATTCTCGTCGATGCGCTCGGCCTCGCGCTGGGCGACCGCGCCGACGCGACCGCCATTCGCCACGACGCGGAGCGCGCCGAGATCAGCGTGTCGTTCGACGTTCCGAAGGGGCACGCGGCGGTCGCATGGCTCGCCGAACGCGGGCTCGATGACGACACGGCCTGCACGCTGCGCCGCCTCGTCGGCTCCGACGGCCGCTCGCGTGCGTTCATCAACGGCCAACCCGTGAATCTCCAGGACCTGAAGGCGCTCGGCGGCCTGCTCGTCGACATCCATGGTCAGCATGCGCACCAGTCGCTGCTCGACACCGGTAGCCAGCGCGCCTTGCTCGATGCACATGACGAGATCGCACCGGTCGCAACCACGGTCGCGGAGCATTTCGCGGCCTGGCAAGCGCTCGTCGAGCAGCTAGAGAACCGCCGCTCCTCGAGCGCGCAACGTCAATCCGAGGTCGAGCTTCTGCGCTTTCAGGTCGCCGAGCTCGAAGCGCTCGCGCTCGTCGAAGGCGAGCCGGAGCGCCTTCGAGCGGAGCGCGACCGGCTTGCCAACACGGACCGGCTGCTCGCCGGCGCAAGCGCGGCGCTCGACGCCCTGGCCGAGAGCGAAACCGCTTCCGCCTACGCCGCCGTCGTCCTCGCACGGCGGGAACTCGAGAAGCTCGCCGAGGTCGACGCCGCGCTGCGCGCGCCGGCCGCCGCGCTTGCCAGCGTCGAGATCGAGCTGCGCGAACTCGAGACGACGCTACAGCACTACCGCGATCGCATCGAGGCCGATCCGGCACGGCTGGCGTGGCTCGACGACCGGCTCGCTCGCGTGCGTACGCTTGCGCGCCGCCACGGGTCCGGAGAGGACGACCTGCCACGCGTCCTCCCGGTGTTGCGCGCGCGGCTCGCAGCGCTCGACGGCAGCGGAGAGCCGCTCGAAGCGCTCGAGAAACGGACGAGCGAAGCGCGCGCGCAATTTCTCGCCGCGGCGCGCCGCCTGAGCGGCTTGCGCGCCGAGCATGCAGCCGCGCTCAGCCGCGAAGTCACGAGGCTTCTCGTCGAGCTCGGAATGCCGCACGGAGAGCTCCGCGTTGCGCTCGAGGAAAAGCCCATCGAGCGCGCCGACGCGACCGGGCTCGAGCGCGTCGAGTTTCACGTCAAGCTGAACCCAGGCCTGCCGTTTGCGCCGCTCGCCAAAGTCGCATCCGGAGGCGAGCTGTCGCGTATCAGTCTCGCAGTCGAAGTCGCGCGCTCGGGCGCGTCGCCGGTCACGGCATTCGTGTTCGACGAGGTCGACGCAGGCATCGGCGGGCGCGTCGCCGACATCGTGGGGCGCAAACTTCGGCAACTTTCGAGCACGCGGCAGGTGTTGTGCGTCACGCACCTGCCGCAAGTCGCGAGCCACGGCGAAGCGCACTATCGCGTCGTGAAGCACACGGACGGCAAGGTCAGCCGCACCGAAGTGCGGCCGTTGACGAGCAAGGAGCGCGTCGAGGAATTGTCGCGGATGCTGGGAGGCGTCGAGGTCACGGCGCGCACGAGGGCGCACGCGGCAGAAATGATCGAACGCGCTACTCGCTAACTCGCCGCCGGCTTTTTCTTCGGGCGCACGTAGAGCACGAGACTGTGCTCTTCGATCTCGTAATCGTATTTGTCCGCGATCTCGCGCTGGATCTGCTCGATTCGCTCGTCGTAGAACTCAGTCACGCGGCCCGTCTCGAGACACACCATGTGATCGTGATGCGTACGGTCCGCGAGCTCGAACACGGCCTGACCGCCTTCGAAGTTGTTGCGGGCCACGAGACCGGCCCGCTCGAACTGCGTAAGCACGCGATAGACGGTTGCAAGGCCGAGTTCCTCGCCGCTGTCGAGCAACGCGCGATAGATCGCCTCCGCCGTAAGATGCCGCTGACGGCTGTGTTCCAGAACCTCGAGCACCTTCAGCCGCGGCGAGGTGACCTTGAGGCCGGCTTTACGAAGATCTCGTCCCTCCACCTGCCACCTGCTGGAGAACTATCCGGTATGATGCCGGTCCGATTATGACGTAAGGCCAGCTGCCGCTCCACCCGACCGCGATCCCTCATGAGATATCGAGCCCTGTCCATCGCTCTCGCCGCTCTCGCCCTCGCAGCTTGCGTCTATCGCATCGACATTCAGCAGGGCAATTTGCTCGACGACGAGGACGTCGTTCAGGTCGACCTCGGCATGACTCGCAGTCAGGTTCAATTCCTGCTCGGCACGCCGATGGTCGCTGACAGCTTTCACCGCGATCGCTGGGACTACGCGTATTACTATCGCCGCGGGCGCTCTCCGGACGCCGACCGGCGGTGGGTTATCGTGCACTTCGAAAACGACCGAGTCGCACGCATCGATCGCGACCTCGAGCTGGAGCCGGCGCCCAATTGACGCGCGCGGCGGGCACACACACGGAGCGGGGTCACGTGCGGACGCCGTAGACTCGCTTGGCGCGGCCGACGAAGGCCGTCATCTGCGACGCCGCGAGCTCTTCGAAGACTTTCGCAAACACGATGCCGAACGGCGACAGCGTGACCTCGAACGTCAAGGTCAGGGAGACGTCGGCTCCGCCGCCGGGCGCGGGAACGAAGCGCCATTCGCCGCGCAAGCGCTGGAAAGGGCCGGACACCAAGTCGATGCCGATGCGCTCGGGACGCTTCAGCGTGTTGCGCGTCCGAAAGCTCTGATGGAACGCCGAACGCGCCGATCTCGAGCGTCGCCTCGATCGTGCTGCCCTCGACAGCATCGACGCGGGCGCCGCGGCACCAGTGCAAGAACTCGGGGTAGCGCTCGATGTCGTTGACGAGATCGAACATCTGCTCTGTCGTGTACGGAACACGCGCGCTGCGCTGCACTGTGGGCAAGAAATCCGTCCCTGTCGCCGACCGGCGTGTCTTTTTGCGGTGATTCTAGGATCATTGCGCACCCATGGCCAAGAAACAGGAGTCGGGCGAGAGCTCGATCGCGCAAAACAAAAAGGCGCGCTTCGACTACTTCATCGAGGACCGCCTCGAAGCCGGCCTCGCGCTGCAAGGCTGGGAAGTCAAGAGCATGCGCGCCGGCAAAGCGCAGCTCACCGATAGCTACGTGATTCTCCGCGAGGGCGAAGCGTGGTTGCTCAACTCGCACGTCACACCACTCAACACCGTGTCGACGCACTATGTCGCCGAGCCCAAGCGCGTCCGCAAGGTCCTGCTGAACCGCCGCGAGATCGATCGCCTGACGGGTCTCGTCGAGCGCAAGGGCTACACGCTGGTCGCGCTCGAGCTCTACTGGAGTAAGAACCACGTCAAAGTGGCCGTCGGCCTCGCCAAGGGCAAGAAGCAACACGACAAGCGCGCTACCGAGAAGGACCGCGACTGGCAACGCGACAAGGCCCACGCGCTCAAAGCGCGCTGAGACTGCGACTTCCGCCCTTGCAACGGAAGGCGCTGGCCCTAAACTAGGGCTGACTTTGGGGGCGACTGGCTTCGACGTGGGTCGCGAAACCTGAGGTGCATGCCGAGGTGCAGAGATCCTCGTAAAACCGTCTGCAAACTGTTAGTTGCCAACGACGACAACTACGCCCTAGCCGCCTAAAAACCGGCTTAAGCCGTCTGACTGGAGCCGTGCTTGTGCGTCCAGCGTCCGCAAGGACATTCAGGCGTCATCTTCACAAGATCGCGACGAGGTAAGTCCGGGACCAGATCGCTAAGATCCTTTACGGAATCGCCGTCAGCGTGCCCTGTTCGTCGGGTTGCTGCCGGTTAAAACAATAGACGTGACTACGCATGTAGAGCTGATGGCAGAGGGCTTGCGGACGCGGGTTCGATTAACGCAATGGTCGCCTTTGCCCGCGAGGGCAAAGTGATAACGGGGCTCAATCGGTGAACCCTGTGTGACTCGACGGCGAGTCACGTGGCAACGCCGAGGGGTACGGGAAGGCCAACTTCTCGTGCCCTGTAGAGACTCATAGACAGGCTGATGCTGCGCGCAGGAGCCTGCACTAGGATTCGGATCGCTTGTGGATCCGGATAACACGCCCCGCTCCGGCTCGACGGCGAGCCGGATGAAGGCATAGTCCAGCCCGTCTCGAAAGAGATGGAACAGCTGTCCCGCCGCCTCCACCAATTGTCCCTCTGGCCAAACCGGGCCAGAGGGACGCCAGGCATCGCACGAATCGGTCGGTCCCCTAGCGCCGGCCGCCGAGCAGCGAGCCGAGCAGGCCGCGGATCAGGGATCGTCCCGCTTGCGACCCGACCGATCGAGCCGCGCTGTTCGCCATGGTTTCGATGAGCCCCCGCGATTGCCTGCCGCCGCGCGGTCCACGCCGTCCGAACAGAATGTCGGAAGCCAGACTGCCGCCGTCGTTGCGCTGCCCGGATTGCGGTGGCGGCTCTCGACGCGGCGGCGTTGCCTCGCGCTCCCACGATCGCGGCGGCGTCGCAGCCTCCGCTCTGCCCTTGAGCTTCTCGTATGCCGACTCGCGATCGATAGCCTTCTCGTAGAAACCGGCGAGCGGCGAGTCCGTGACGAGCCGCGCTCGCTCCGGCTCCGCGAGCGGGCCGAGCAAGCTGCCGGGCGGCACGATCAGCGCGCGCTCGGTGACGGCGGGCCGGCCCTTCTCGTCGAGCAGAGACACGAGCGCCTCACCGACCCCGAGCTCCGTGATGACCTGCTCCACCGAGAACGTGGGGTTGGGCCTCATCGTTTCAGCCGCGGACCTCACGGCCTTCTGATCGCGTGGCGTGAACGCGCGCAGCGCGTGCTGCACGCGGTTGCCGAGCTGGCCGAGGACGGCATCCGGAATGTCGAGCGGATTCTGCGTCACGAAGTACACGCCGACGCCCTTCGAACGAATGAGCCGCACGACTTGCTCGATCTTCTCGAGCAGCGCTCTCGGCGCATCGGCGAACAACAGATGCGCTTCGTCGAAGAAGAACACGAGCCGCGGTTTCTCGGGGTCGCCGACCTCGGGCAGACGCTCGAACAGCTCGGCCAGCAACCACAACAGCAAGGTTGCATAGAGCTTCGGCGAGCTCATGAGCCGATCGGCAGCCAAGATATTGACTACACCGCGGCCATCCACCGTCTGCATGAGATCGTCGATGTTCAACATCGGCTCGCCGAACAGCTGCTCGACGCCCTGAGTCTCGAGCGTGAGCACGCCGCGCTGGATCGCGCCGATCGACGCAGCCGACACGTTGCCGTACTCCGTCGTGAGCTCCGCCGCGTGCTCACCGACGTGCTGCAGCATGGCGCGCAGGTCTTTCAGATCCAGCAGCAGGAGCCCCGAGTCGTCGGCGATCTTGAACGTGAGATTGAGCACGCCTTCTTGCGTGTCGTTCAACTGGAGCAGCCGCGAGAGCAGCAGCGGACCGAGATCCGACACCGTCGCGCGAATCGGGTGGCCGCGCTTGCCGAAGACGTCCCAGAAAGCGACCGGGCAGGCTTCGTAACGAAGCTCGACGCCGAGAGCGGCGGCGCGCTCCGCGACCTTCGCGTTGGCTCCTCCGGCGGCGGCGAGCCCGGAGAGATCGCCTTTGACGTCGGCCATGAAGACCGGCACGCCGATTCTCGAGAACTGCTCCGCGAGCGTTTGTAGCGAGACCGTCTTGCCCGTGCCCGTCGCACCCGTGATGAGGCCATGGCGATTCGCGAGCGCAGGCAGCAACGACAACTGCGTCGTTCCGGCCTGCGCGATGAGAAGCGGCTCGCTCATACGGTGACCTCGGCACGCAGCCGTGACGGTCGCGCGGCCCGCGCTTTGGAATATACAACACGGCCTTGTCTACGGTAGCTTACGCCGCTGCTCGCATGACAAACCGCTAGGGGGACCCGTCGCGATGGCGACCACAGTGACGCAACGATTGCCAAAGCCGGTCTCGCTCGTCGGCTGGATCGCAGTGGTCGTCCTCGGCACGTTCGCCCTTGGAGCCATCGCCTTGAATCGCGGCGAGAGCGTCGACGCGCTGTGGTTCATCGTCGCCGCTGTTTGCGTCTACGCGCTCGGCTACCGCTTCTACAGCGCCTTCCTCGCGGCGAAGGTGCTGGCGCTCGACCCGACGCGCGCCACACCGGCCGAGCGCTTCAGCGACGGGCGCGACTTCGTGCCGACGAACCGCTGGATCGTGTTCGGCCATCACTTCGCGGCCATCGCGGGACCGGGTCCGCTGATCGGCCCGACGCTCGCGGCGCAATTCGGCTACCTACCGGGAACGCTGTGGATCCTGATCGGCGCCGTGCTCGGCGGCTGCGTCCAGGACTTCGTCGCGTTGTTTTGCTCGATCCGCCGCGACGGCCGCTCGCTCGGCCAGATGGCGCGCGACGAGCTCGGCCCGATCGGCGGCGCCGTCGCGCTGATCGGCGTCATGGCGATCATGATCATCCTGATCGCCGTGCTCGGCCTCGTCGTCGTGAACGCGATGCGGCACAGCCCGTGGGCGACGTCGACCGTCGCGGCGACGATTCCGATCGCCGTGCTGATCGGCCTCTTCATGCGCCACCTGCGTCCCGGCCGCGTGCTGGAGGGCACGGCCATCGGCGTCGTGCTGCTGCTCGCCGCCGTGTTCGGCGGCGGCTGGATCGACGATCACCCCACGCTGCGCACCTGGTTCGACTACGACGCGCCGGCACTCGCATTGATGGTCATCCTGTACGGCTTCGCGGCAGCGGTCCTGCCCGTGTGGCTGCTGCTCGCGCCGCGCGACTACCTGTCGACGTTCATGAAGATCGGCACGATCGTCGCGCTCGCGATCGCAATCCTGATCCTGAACCCTCCAGTCAAAATGCCGGCGCTGACGCAGTTCGTCGACGGCACGGGACCGATCTTCGGCGGCAACGTGTTCCCGTTCGTGTTCATCACCATCGCGTGCGGCGCGATCTCGGGCTTTCACTCGCTGATCGCCTCGGGCACGACGCCGAAGCTGCTCGCCAACGAACGCGACGCGCGCTTCATCGGCTACGGCGCCATGGCGATGGAGTCGTTCGTCGCCATCATGGCGATGGTGGCGGCGTGCGTGCTCGACCCCGGCGTCTACTTCGCGATCAACAGCCCGGCCGGCGTCGTGGGCGCGGACGCTGCGACCGCCGTCGCGACCATCAGCTCGTGGGGCTTCCCGGTCACCGTCGACCAGATGAGCACGTTGGCACGCGACATGGGCGAAAGCACTCTGTTCGCGCGCACGGGCGGCGCGCCTTCGCTGGCCGTCGGCATGGCCAGCATTTTCTCGAACGCGTTCGGCAACACGCTGCTGGCGGTTTGGTACCACTTCGCGATCATGTTCGAGGCGCTGTTCATCCTCACGACCGTCGACGCCGGCACGCGTGTCGCGCGTTTCATGCTGCAGGACCTGCTGGGCAACGTCGCGCGCCCGCTCGGCCGCACGAGCTGGTATCCGAGCGTGCTGATCTGCAGCGCGCTCGTCGTCGCGGCGTGGGGCTATTTCCTCTATTACGGCACGCTCGATCCGCTCGGTGGCATCAACAGCCTGTGGCCGCTGTTCGGCATCGCCAATCAGATGCTGGCTGCGATCGCGTTGTGCGTGGCAACGACGGTCCTCATCAAATCGGCGCGCGCGCGGTTCGCGTGGGTTACGGTGCTGCCGCTTGGCGTGGCTCGTCGCCGTCACGACGGCGGCGGCCTGGGAGAAGCTCTTCAGTCCCGACTTGCGAGTCGGCTTCCTCTCGCATGCCGACGACCTCGCCGCGAAGCTCGACGCGGGATCCCTGACCGGTGCCGCGGCCGAGCAAGCACCGCAACTGATTTTCAACGATCGGCTCGACGCCGCGCTGACCTTATTCTTCTTGATCACGGTTTGGGTGCTCGTCGTCGAGACGGCACGCATCTGCCACGCAAGCTTGTCGGGCCGCAGGTGCCCGCCGCTGTCCGAGACGCCGCACGTGCAGACGCGGCTCGCGGAGGGTTGAAGCGGTGCGCGCCACCCTTCGGCGTGTCTGGACGCTGCTCCGTGAGGTGACGGGCGACGACGCCTATGAGCGCTACCTCGAGCACTGGCGCGTCCGTCACGCTGCCGACGGCGCTACTCCGCTCGACCGCGCCTCGTTCTGCCGCGAGGAGCAGCGGCGCAAGTGGGAAGGCGTGCGGCGCTGCTGCTGACGTCTTCGGCGCGCGCTAAGCGCGCAGCTTCGGTTGCCGGTCAGCGAGCCGCGCGCCGCGCCGTGACGTCGTAGCTGAAGGACAGCTTCTCGCCGACTTGCAGTGCCCCCGCCATGACGCTGAAAGGCTTCATGCCGAGATCGGAATGGTTCAGCTCGAACTCACCCTTGGCACGCAGCTGCTCGCCCTCGATCGTCACTTCGGTGGGCACCTTGAGATCGATGGTGCGGCCGAGCATCTCGACCTTGACGGCGAGCTCTTGCTTGCCGGCGACGGTCGCCGGGCCGATTCCAACGAGGCGGATCAGCGGATGCTTCTGGCCGTCGAGCACGCGCTCGCTCAACATGTTGGTGCGCGTACCGGCAATGTCGTCCGGCTTCGGGATGCTCGCGAAGTCCTCGCCGAGCGTACCGCGAAGAGTCGGATCGTCGACGACCAGGTTGGCGACCGCGAACTGGAGGTCGAACTGCGATTTCGCCAGATCGTCGCGATTCACCGTGACGCTGCCGGCCAGGTCACCGACGGCGACCGCGTGGTTGTGGCCGAGCCGCGCCAAGGCGCCTGCCTTGTAGACGAGCCAATGGACGTCGGATTGCGCGGAGTCAACGACATAACGCTCGGCCGCGTCCTGCGCCGAAACGACGCCGCAGAAGAGCAAGCCCGTCAGCCCGAAAATCAGTCCCGCCCTTCGCATGCGCCTCTCCCGAAACCTTGAGCAGTCATTTTCGTCAGCAAATTCTACTCCACGACCGCTGAACGGCACCTGACCGACCTCGCTCGAGGCGGCGGGAGCGACGACCGCGCGTCCGAGGCGGAGACGCCTCACTACGCGTACCGTCGAGTTCGTGTCCCGTGCCGCCGCCACCCGTGGCCCGATCGGCGCAAACGCGAGGTCCGCATCGCGTCCCGTGGCTGTCCCGCAATCTTGCTCGAACGTTCAAATGGCCCGCTGAATCTTCTCCAAAGCCTGCTGTCAGAGCCTGCGTGCCCTCCCGCGGTTTCGTGTGTTAACGTTCAATCCGGGGGCGCAATTAATCTGCACAGGACGTAAGATCGGCTCATGTCCCTGCTGCCCTTAGACCGCTCGAGGCTCCGCTGGCTGGCGATTGCCGCGGCCGCGTGCCTCGCGGGCTGCGGCGGATCCCAGGTCATCGTCGAATCGACCTTCCCGCGGCCCCTCATCGAGCCGCTGCCCGTCAGCATGGGCGTCGTCATTCCCGACGAGCTGTACAACTTCATCTACACCGAAGACATCCCCGATCAATCGTTGTGGACCATCGCGCTCGGCGACGCGAACGTTGCGATGCTCGCGCCGCTCTTCGAAGGGATGTTCCGCGACACCACCGACCTCGAGTCGCTGGCTTTGGCGGCGGCGACACGACGCTTGGACGGCGTCATCGAGCCGAAGCTCGACAAGTTCGAGTTCGACGTGCCGCAGGGCGAGCGTGACGAGTTCGTCGAAGTCTGGCTGCAGTATCAGATCACCGTGTACGAGCCTGACGGCGCGACCGTCATTCAATGGCCCGTGTCCGGCTACGGGAAATCGGAGTTGCTGCGCGATGCGAAGGACGCCGTGCAGCGCGCCGCCATCGTGGCGATGCGCGAAGCCGGCGCGACGATTGCAACCAAGTTCAGCGAGCAACCGCAAATCAAGGCAGTGGTTAGGGGGAATCGGTAATGACGCACCCATCACAGTCGGACCACAGGCAGCTGTCGGCGCGACCTGCCGCAGCAGAATCGTCGTCGGCGCCGCTGGAATAGCATGAGCCGACTCCGCGTCATCGGCTTCACTGCGGTCCTGCCCCTCCTCGGCGCGTGCGGAATCACCTCGCGCATCGAGCCCTACAAGCAAACCGACGCCGTGATCGCCGAGGGCGAGCACGTCGTGGTCCTCGCGCGCAAGCAGCACTCGACCCACGAAGCCGAGGAAGACTTCGTGCAGTGCTTGAGCGACGGGCTGGCCGACGGAAAGAACGGGCTCGACGTGCACTCGTCGAAGGACTTCGAAGACAAGATGTACCCGTGGTTCGAGCCGTCGACGGCGCCGTTGAGCACCGAGGATCTGACCGTGCTGCTCGCGCGCCCCGGGGTGCTCGACCAGGTCCGCACGACGGGCGTGCGCTACGTCATCTGGGTCGACGGCTCCACGGATCGCGTCGCGAGCGGCGGCGGCATCACGTGCGCGGCGGGTGTCGGCGGCGCGGGCTGCATGGGCCTCGCATGGTGGGAGGACGACTCCCGCTACGATTTCACGGTCTGGGACATCAAGGACGTCGAGTCCGAAGGCACGATCCACGCCGACGTGCAAGGGCCGCTCGGTCATGCCGGCTATCGTCATCCCGATCCCGTTGATCACGCGTCCGCAAGCGCACGCGTGCCGCGGGCTCACGGATCAGCTGCGTCAGTTCCTGACGTCACCCGGAAGGCTATCGTCGCCCGCAGCCGCGGCTGCAGCCGACATCGGCTAGACGACCCTGCGAGCGCCGCCCGAGCGGCCGAATCTGCCGACTCCGTCGCCGCCGGCGCGCCGGCGCCGCCCTAGACTGCCCGCTGCACTGGCATCGGAATCGCCTGCGTCACGGCAGGCCGGCATTGATGAACGACCGCCGCGACCTGGAGCTCGTTCTCGAATCGGGAACGCCGCTGATCGTCATCGAGACCACGGACGAGACGCGCGTCCTCGAGCTGTTGCGAGAGATCGCCCTCGCCCGTTCCGCGAGCGCCTACCGCCCGCTCTTCCGCTGGTCGATCACGGACGGCATGCAGCGGCTCGACCTCGATCTCGAGGCGCAACGCCACAACGCCGAGCCCGAGGAGGCGCTTGCGTCACATTCGCGCCGTTGGCAAGCCGGGCGTCTACGCGCTGCTCGATTTTCATCCGTTCTTGAAGGAGCCGGTCCACGTCCGGCTGCTCAAGGACATCGCACTGGCACGGCGAACGACGCCAAGGTGACGCTGCTGCTGATCGGACATCGGCTCGAGATGCCGCACGAGCTCGTCGGGCTTCACGGCGCGTTTCTCGATGCGATTGCCGGGACCCGCAGCGATCGGCGCGCCATCGTCGAGCGCTGTGCGGCGGAGTACCGCCAGCGACAACGGCCGCCAGGTCAACGTGGACGCGGCGGCGCTCGAGCTGCTGATTCAGAATCTCGACCGGCTTGACGACGGCGGACACCGAACGGCTCGCGCGCAACGCCATTCGCGACGACGGGGCCGTCACGGCAAGCGACGTGCCGGCGGTCATGAAAGCGAAGTATCGAGCTCCTGAACCGCGGCGGCGTACTGAGCTTCGAGTACGAAACGACGCGGCTCGCCGAGCTGGCGGGTTTTCGCAATCTCAAACACTGGCTCAAGCAACGAGCGTGGGCATTTCGGCCCGACCGGCCGTCTGGGCTCGAGCCGCCGAAAGGGATCCTGCTGCTCGGCGTGCAGGGCTGCGGCAAGAGCCTCGCCGCGAAAGCGACCGCCGGTGCGTTCGGCTTGCCGCTGCTGCGCTTGGACTTCGGCTCGCTCTACAACAAGTATCACGGCGAGACCGAGCGCAACCTGCGCGAATCGCTGCAGACCGCCGAGGTCTTGAGCCCGTGCGTGCTCTGGCTGGACGAGATCGAGAAAGGCCTGGCGACGGGCGACGACGACAGCGGCACGGCGCGCCGCGTGCTCGGCAGCTTTCTGACCTGGATGGCGGAGCGCCGCGCCCAGTGTTTCCTCGTCGCCACCGCCAACGAGGTCAGCGAGCTACCGCCGGAGCTGATCCGCAAAGGCCGATTTCGACGAAATCTTCTTCGTGGACCTGCCGCCGCCTCCGAGCCGCGCCGAGATCCTCACGATTCACCTGCGCAAGCGGGGCCTGGCGCCGGAGCGCATGAATCTCGCAGAGCTCGTGGCCTCTGACGGACGGGTTCTCCGGCGCCGAGATCGAGCAAGGTATCGTATCCTCGCTGTACGCCGCCCATGCGCTCGGCCAGGAGCCCGACCAAAGCCACCTGGCCGCCGAGCTCCGCAAGACCCGGCCGTTGTCCGTCATCATGGCCGAACGCGTAGCCGCACTGCGCGCCTGGGCGGCCGGCCGGACGGTCCCGGCCGAATGAGGCTAGCCGCTGGTCGCGGCAGCTCGGAAACCGCCTAACGTAGTAGCCCAATAAAACGATCGTAACTACTCGACATGTCTAAACAGATCATCGGACGATCTCGACAACGATCACACGGACGAGCTGCCTGTGCTGCTCGAAACGGTCGACATTCGAGGACGCCGTGGAGCCGTTCGTTCGCGCGAGTCGACGCTACGGCAGAGCAACGGCAGTACATACCGTGCTGTCTCGACGCCACCGAGCAGCGGCACGGCGCCGCTGCCAGCCGAGTTCGCGGAGCGAGCCGAGCACGCATACCCGACCTCGAGGCGCAGATCCGCGTGCTCACCGGCTGAGCGCTCGCGAGCTCGAGCACGACTTGGCGCAGAAAAAGATCAGCTGATCGAAGAGCTCGACGCACGACGCTCGCGACATCCGCGCGATTCGGCCGAACGACGCGAGCGCCGCAGAACGCCGGCTCGCGACCCAGTTGGCCGTTCGCGATGCGCGCATCGCGGAGTTGACGACGACAGTCGAGCGTCTCGAGCACGATGCGGCCGCCGGCGCCACGCGAGATCGAGCGGCTGCGCGCGCTCGGCAGTCCGCACAGCGCGAAGCAGAGGCCCTGCGAACGCGAGCTCGCGAGCGAAGCCGGCCGCGATCGAGCCGTCGCCCGACGTGCAGGCAGCTGCTCGAGGATAAGGCCGCGCTGACGGCCTACATCGCGGCGCGACGCGCCTGGTGGGACGAGATGCAAGCCAAGCGAACCGGCCTCGCAGCGCGAAAGTCGCCGCGTTGCGAGCATGAGCTCGCGGCCGGCGTCCAAACGGCTCGGCGACTGCCGAAGCCTTTGCAGCGCGCGAGTCGAGCCGCGCAGTCGCGCTGCGCGCCGAGCTCGTCGACTTCGCGCGCCGCGTGGATACGCTCGAGCGTGAGCTGCGGCCTCGCGCGGCGGCCGAGAGCCGGTGCACCGACGCCGGCTTAGCCGAAGCGACGCCGAGCCGAGCCGCGGCGATCGAAATGCGAGCCGCGTGACCCGCCGATGGCGCCGCTCCGTCGGCCGCGTGCGCGGCCGCGACACGCTGCGCGCGCAGGTACCCGCCGGTCGGTGACCGATGCCGTCGACGCTGCCCCGGCCGTCGAAGCCATCGCTCAGCTCGAGGCAGAGGTCGAGTACAAGCGGCAGCAAGTCGCCGCGCAGCTCGTCGAGCTTCGCGACCGCGAGCAGCGGCTGCGTGCCGGCGACGAGCGACGTCGAGCGCGTGCGCCGCGAGCTCGCCGCGCGGCGCACGGAGCTCGACGAGAGCCGCGCGACCGTCGCTCGACTCGAGCGCGCCGTCATCGACAAGGATCGAGCCCTCGAAGCTCGCGACGCCAGAATCGCGACACTGCACGAGGAGCTCAAGCAGCGGATCGGCACCGATCGAGAAGCTCGGTGCACGGTCGACTTCCTGCTCCGCCAGCTCGATGCCTCCGCCACGCGCGGGCAGGATCCGCGCGAGGCGAGCCGACAACGTCCGTCGGCGCCGGCGCTGCTTTGCCTGACGGGCGACGCTCCGAAACGCTTTGCGCTGACGAAGAAAACAATCACGGTCGGCACGCGGACCGCAGTGCGACTTGCAGATCCTGACGCACTTCGTGAGCCGAGAGCACGCTCGCATCACGCTGAGCGGCGACGCTACGCTCATCGAAGACCTCGGCAGCCGTAACGGCGTGTTCGTCAACTCCGTGCGCAGTGGACCGCCGGCATCTGCAGCAAGGCGATCTCATCACGATCGGCGAGACGCAGTTTCGCTTCGTCGAATCGATGGCACACTACGCCCGTGACGGACGAACCGACGCGCCGCTCGCCCGCACCGACAACGTGGCGACGCGAAGTCGCGATCGCCGCCAGCGCTGCTCGCGTTCGGCTTGCTCGTCCTGCCGTTCGCCGTCTACGTCGTCGGCCAGCAAGTGCTCGGCGAGTACGGCGAGCGGACGCCGGAGCTCTCGCGCTCGCCGAAAGCATCTGGTTGGACCTGGTGTCGCTCCGCTTGCCGGCGTGGATCCTGGTATTGAGTCCCTACCTCACCATGCAGCTCGCACGCTGGCGTGCGCCGCGTCTGGCGGCCGCAGTCGCTGTGATTGCCGTCACAGATTTCGTGCACGCCGCCGTAGCGCGGCACCAGGCCGCATCTGCTATGGTTTTTCCACGCGGATGCGCACGGCTGTCGCGTCGCACCAGGACGACTACTAGATCGATGCTCTAACACTTGAAACGTTGGCTCGGCTGGGACTCCGACTCGGGGTCTGCTGGACTTCTCCGACTTCTCGTCGCGCCTGCGCGGCGCTCCGCCTGCGCCCAAGCCGCCGTCGTGACCGTCAAACCCGTCCCGCGAGCCAGCGCCCCGAGAACCCAGCCGGCGCCGGCGCCAACGCCGCACCAAGACCGAGCGCTCGCCGGCGGACGTGCTCCACAACCCGCGACTGACGCTCGACAAACCGGCCGACGACGGCTTCGACCCCTACAACACCGGCGCCTTCAATCGCAGCACCGTCGTGGGAGCAGATCGGTCGCCAGCGCAAGCGCTAGCCCTGGTCACGCTCGCGGCCAAGCGTGATACGCGGCGACGGCCGTCAGCATCACGCACAGCGCCGCAACGCGCCGCGGCGCCATCCGCGCTGCCTTGAGCTCGCCGTAGAAGCTGCTGCCCGCCGCGACCGTGAGCAGCGAGAACAAGCCCGACACTGACGAGCAACGGCCGGAGCTCGCTGTCGAGGCGCGGATACTCCGATCGCAACACAAGAAAACGATCATGGTACCCACTAGCGCGAAGGTGATGGCCGCGGCGCTGCCGAGGACGAAACCCAAGATTACGACCGCTGGACGCATGCCGGCTCCGGTCGCTCAGGCACGTGATTGGGTTCGGTTTTTCGCGCGACGGGCTTGATTCGCCCGGCCAAGGGTCCGGAAACTTAACAGATATGTGAGCCAGCGTCGCCACGGACTCCAAGGAGGAAACGTGAGGGAGTTGTTTGGCCGTTTCTGCACCAGTGTCCTGGTGCTATCTGCCAGTTGTCGCGTCTTTCGCCGCAGTGGAGCCGTTGCCGCCGCTGCAGATCGAACCGAAGCACGTCCGCGATCAGCACCAACGTCGCCAAGCTGATCGAGGAGCTCCACTACTCCTTGCCGCGCCTCGACAACTCGCTGTCGTCGGCCATCCTCGATCGTTACCTCGATCAGCTCGACGGCAACCGCATGTACTTCACGCGGGCGATATCGCGAGCTTCAATCGGCTTGCGCTACGAGCTCGACGACCGGACCCGCACCGGCGACCTGCAGCCCGTGTTCGACATCTTCAATCTGTTCCGCAAACGCGCCGGTGAGCGCGTCGACGGCGCCATCGCGCTGCTCGCGACGGAGCCCGACTACACGCTCGACGAGACGTTCCAATGGGATCGCAGCGAGTTGCCGTGGCCCGCCACGGACGCCGAGATCAACGAAGTCTGGCGCAAGAACGTCAAGAGCGACGGCGCTGCGGCTCATGCTGACGGGCAAGACCTGGGCCGAGGCCGCCGAGACGCTCAAGGATCGCTACGAGCGTTCGTACAAGCGCATCACGCAGCTGACGACCGACGACGTGTTCGAGACGTACATGAACGCCGTCGCCCACAACATGGACCCGCACTCGAGCTATCTGTCGCCGCGCCAGAGCGAGGAATATCGGATCCAGATGAGCTTGTCGTACGACGGCATCGGTGCGTCGCTGCAGCTCGAGGACGACTACGTCAAGGTCATCAACATCATTCCCGGCGGCCCGGCGCAGATCGACGGGCAGCTGCAAGCCGGAAGACCGCATTACGGCCGTCGGCGAAGGCGGCAGCGAGCCCGTCGACGTGATCGGCTGGCGTCTCGACGACGTCGTTCGAAATCATTCGCGGCCCCGGCGGCACGCGTGTCCGCCTGCAAGTCCTGCCGGCCGGCGCCCCGCCCGGGCTCGCCGGAGAAGACCATCGAGCTCATGCGCGACAAGATCAAGCTCGAAGAGCAGGCCGCGAAGAAGGAGCTGCTCGAGATTCCGTTCGACGGACAAGACTTACCGGATCGGCGTCATCACGGTGCCGAGCTTCTATCAGGACTTCGCCGCACGCAGCCGCGGTGACGAGGACTACACGAGCACGTCGCGCGACGTCACCCGCCTGATCGAGGAGTTCAAGGCCGAAGGTGGCATCGACGGCCTCGTCATGGACTTGCGCGCGAACGGCGGCGGCCACCTGTCCGAAGCCACCGAGCTCTGAGCGGCCTGTTCATCGAGCGCGGCCCGATCGTGCAGCTGCGCGAGACGCGCGGCACGATCCAGCAGCTCGACGACCCGAGCCCGACGGCTATCTACGGCGGTCCGCTAGCCGTGCTCGTCGACCGCTACAGCGCCAGCGCGTCGGAGATCTTCGCGGCTGCGATTCAGGACTACGACCGCGGCGTCATCGTCGGCCAGCAGACGTTCGGCAAAGGCTCCGTGCAGAACCTGTTCCCGCTCGACCGCCTCATGCGCGGCACCGACAACGGCCAGCTCACGCTCACGATCGGCAAGTACTACCGCGTCACGGGCGAGAGCACGCAGCATCGCGGCGTGATCCCCGACATCGAGCTGCCGTCGACGGTCGACACGGCCACCGTCGGCGAAAGCACGCGCGACACGGCACTGCCGTGGGATCGCATTCAGCCGACGCGGTTCCGGGCCGATCCGCGCTCGCCGCCGAGATCGACGAGCTGCGCGCTCATCAGCAATCGCGGGCTGCCAACGACCCGGACTTCAGCTACCTGCTTGAGCGACATCGCGGCCGTCAAGGAGATCGCGGCCCAGAAGAGCGTTTCGCTGAACCTCGAGGGGCGGATCGCCGAGAACAAGCGCCTCGACGAAGGCCGGCTGGCGCGCGAGAACACGCGCCGCGCGGCGCTTGGGCTCGCAGCCCTGGCGAGCATCGAGCAGCTCGACGAGTCCGCAACGTCGGACGACATCCTGCTGCGGCAGGCGGCTCGGATCGTCGCGGAGATCGCCGAGGGAAAGTTGGCGCCGTAACGCTCAGCGCATCACGGCCAACAGGTCCCAGTAGTCGTCCGCGACGACGTTGATGCGCAGCGGCGCGTCACTGGTGCGGCGCGCCATTTCGAGCTCGTTGGCTTGCGCGCCCGGCGTGCGGCTGATCAATTGCAGCGCACTCGACGGCTCGGCACGGAATCAGTGTCGTTGCGGTACTTGACTTCGGCGAGCAGCAGATCCGTCCGTCGCTTGACCTGATCGGCGAACGTTTTCTGCTGCTTGAGCTCTTCGATCTTCTCGCGAATACGCTCGACCATCTCGGTCGCAATCGCGACGGTCGCCGAACTTCATGTCCGCCGACGGCACGCTCCGTGGAGGTCTTCGCCAGGGACGCGAGATCGTGCTCCGCAGAAGTGCACGACGAGATGCTGAGCGAGCGCGATGATGGCCGTGTTGATGAGCCGCCGGCTGTCGAGCGACAGCTCCTCGGGCTCGGGCAACGGCTCGCCCTGAATCTTCTCCGTCAGCGCTCGCAGCTCCTCGAGCTTTTCCTCGAGCATCTGCCGGCCGCTCGTCGAGCCCCGCGATCTGGTCGCTTCAGGCCTCCCGCGCGAAACAAACGCAGGAGGCGTGTTCATGCTCTCGAGCTTCTGCTTCGAGCCGCGTCAGCTCTTCGGCCGCCGCGCGCCTTTTCTCGGCAGCGCCGACCGTCTTTTCCTTGACCGCGTCGAGCCGCCGCTTGCCGCTTGGCGATCTCGGCGTCCTGTAGCTGCAGCTCGCTCGCGCTTCTCGCGCTGCGTCTGCAGCTCGCGGCCGAACTGCTCGAGACGTTGAGCGCCGACGCGCCACAGATGGCGCAGCTGGAAGTAGACCATGGCGTTGGCGGCCGCCAGCGGGTTCGTCAGCAGGCGCTCGAGACCTTCGAGCTGCTCCTGAGCGCGGAGGATCGCGCCTTCCTGCTCCTTGAGCTTGTCGAGCAGCTCGAATCGCTCGCGCCGTAGAGCCTTTAGCTCCCGCTTGACGTCCGCTCGGTTCCAATAGAGCTTCAGCAGCTCGTCCGTCGGCGCCGCCGGCCTGCCGCTCGACCGATAGCGCGACAGCATCAGCCGCCCCGAATTCTGTAATACGACTCCATGGCGCGAAATATAGCCGTGCCGCCGCGGCCAAACCGTGACTCAAAGCAAGGATCGCGCGCGTAGGGAGCGGCTCAGCTCAGGGCTCGCTCCGGGCTACCGAGGCTGTGACCGACGTCAAACAGGTAGTCGAGCCACTTGTTCAGCAACATATTGAGCCGCCAGCGGCGATCGAGCTCGTCGCTGCTGCTCTCGGCCAGCTCGCGGAGCTTCGTGTGCCGATGCGCCTCGCCGCTGCTGACCGCTTCGACGAGCCGCGCATCGTGGTAGATGCGCACGACGATGTCGGGATCGGCGCACGGCCACGCCTGCCGTCCTCGGGAACCAATACGTGAGCCGCAACGTCGTCGTGTATGGCTCACGGCGCACGATCTCCGCGTGCAGATCGTTGTCGCGCGGCGACGACGAGACGATGGCAGTCGGCCGGCCAGTCGAGCGCCGCGGCACGAGCTGGTGCAGCTTGATGTAGTTGCTCTCGTACAAGGTCATCAGCCCCGTGAACGTGCCGGGCCGATAGACGCACTGCGGAACGAGTAGGCTATCGACGACCATGCTCATTACAGTGGCCTAAACCACGTTACCAGGCAACCCGCTCACCAATCCGAGCGCCGCTTGCGGCGCAAGCTCGGCGCAACGAGCCCGATCACGATCCCGCCGAGCAGCACGCCCGCGCCGACGATGAACCAGTTCTGATTGTTGCGGCCCGCGCAGGCGCGCGTTCGTCGGCCGTCAGCTCTTCGACCTCGCGGTCGCGCTGAATGAGACGCTGCTGCAGGCGCGTGTTCTGGTCGCGAATCTCGACGACGTTCGCCGCAGCGGTGCGCAATATCCGCGAGCTCCTGGCTCACCGTGCCGTGATTCGTCCGCGTCTGCTGCGAGCTCCGTCTCGCGTCAGCGGCGAGATCGCGCGTGAGCCCGCTGGTTCTGCCCCTCGAGCGCCGTCGACGCGCTCGCGCGCCGCCGCGAGGTTCCGCTCCGTCGACCGCAAGCCGCTCGCGCGCGATCGGCTCCGGCATCAGAAATCGCGTCAGGATCCAGCCTTCGGTGCCTTGGTCCGCGACGCGGACGCGCGAATAGCCCTGCTCCCTCGTTCTCCTCGAGCACCTCCACTGCGCTCCCCGGCCTCGAGATTGCGCAGAATCAGGTACTCCGTGCTCGGGCCGCGCCGTAGCTCGACGATCGTGCGATCGGTCACGTAACGAGTCTGGGCCTGCGCCAGCAGCTCGAACGCAAGAAACAAGCAGACCCACCCATCGCAACCGCATCACACGCCTCGCGAATCGATCAGCTTGACCGAGACTAGCCCATTGCCCGGCGCATTGGAAACCGCCTCGCGCTCGATTTGTGCGAACAGGCCCACACTCGGCGATTCAGCGCTTGAACAGGTGCTCGCGGTAGAACCGCAGCTCGCGAATCGAATCGTGGATGTCGGCGAGTGCGAGGTGCACCGACTTCTTCTCGAAGCGATTGCCGACCTCGGGCAGCCACAGCTTCGCGAGAATCTTCAGCGTCGACACGTCGAGATTGCGGTAGTGAAAGAACGCCGCGAGCTCGGGCATGTGCCGAATCAGGAACCGGCGATCCTGACAGATGCTGTTGCCGCAAATCGGCGAAGCGCCTTGATCGACGTGCTGGCGCAGGAACTCGAGCGTGAGCTGCTCCGCTTCGCTCTCGGAAACCTCGCTCGCTCGCACGCGTTCCGTGAGGCCCGAGTTCGCGTGTTGGCGCGTGTTCCATTCGTCCATCGTCGCCAACACGTCGTCGGCCTGATGGACCGCCAAAACGGGGCCCTCGGCGAGGACGGTGAGCTCCTTGTCCGTGACCACCGTGGCGATCTCGATGATTCGGTTGCTGATCGGGATTCAAGCCCGTCATCTCGAGATCGATCCAAATCAGGTTGTCCTTGCGACTCACTGCGAACTCCAGGCCGTTGGCTAACGAAGCGGCTCAGCCGAGCGCGCCCTTCAGCGGCCGTCCGCCGAGCACGTGCAGATGGGCATGGAACACGACCTGCCCGCCCTCGCGATTGACGTTCATCGCCACACGGTAGCCCGGCAGTCCGTGTTCGGCCGCGATGCGTTTGGCCGTCAGCAGCAGACTGCCGAGCAGCGCGCTTTGGTGCGGCGCGAAGTCGTTGAGCGTCGCGACGTGCGCCTTCGGGATGACGAGGCAGTGAAACGGCGCCTGCGGATGAATGTCCTTGAACGCCAGCACCTCGTCGTCCTCGTAGACGCGGTCCGCGGGCAGCTCGCCGGCCACGATCCTGCAAAACAGGCATTTCTGCTCCGCGGCCATCATCGCCCCCCTTCATCGCTCGACGGACTCGATCGCGCGACGGCCGCTGAGCGCTCGAGCCAATGTTCCGCCGTCGATGTACTCGAGCTCGCCGCCGACGGGGACGCCGTAGGCGATGCGGCTCGCCCGCAAGCCGTGCTTGTGCGCCAGGGCCGCGACGAGGTGGGCCGTCGCATCGCCTTCGACGGTCACGCTCGTGGCGAGCACGATCTCCGCGAAGCGCTCCGTGCCGAACCGGCGCTCGAGCAGCTCAAGACCGAGCTCCGCCGGTCCAATGCCGTCGATCGGCGACAGGTGCCCCATGAGCACGAAGTAGCGCGCCGCGGTACGCGCCCGATTGCTCGATCGCGAGCAGATCCGCCGGCGTCTCGACGACGCACAGCTGACGTGCGGTCGCGCTTGTCGCTGCCGCAGAAGCGGCAGACGCGCTTCCTCGGTCAGCATCCGGCAGCGCTCGCAATTGCGGATCGACCGCACGGCACGCTCCAGCGTGGCTGCGAGGCGCCCGCCGCCCTCGCGATCCTTGTCGAGCAGATGGAACACCATGCGCTGCGCTGTCTTCGAACCCACGCCCGGGAGGCATTGAAACGCCTCGATGAGCTGGTTCAGCAGCGGGCGAGTAAACGTCGGGCACGTCGCGTAGAACGGCAGCTTCAAACCTGCCGGCAATCCCAAACCGCCAGTGACCGACGACAGCCTCTGCTGCACGGTCTGCTCGACCTTGCGGTTCGCGTCGTTGAACGCGGCCGCCACGAGGTCCTCGAGCATCTCCTTGTCGTCGCGCAGCAGCGCCTCCTCGATCGTGACGCGCCGCACCTCGTGCTTGCACGTGACGACGACCTTGACCATGCCGCCTCCGGCAACTCCTTCGACCTCGATGGCCGCGAGCTCGTCCTGGGCCTTTTGCATGTTGGCCTGCATCTCCTGCGCTTGCCGCATCAATTGGCTCAAGCCCTTCATCGGTCACCTCTTCCTGTTCGTCTTGAAATCCATTTCGGTTCACTTGCTCGAACGGATGCTGTCGTGCTCGAGCGTTGCATCGAACGCAGCTTGCATGGCTTTCACGTTCGGGTCGGATTCGATCGTTTCACGCGCCTCACGCATGCGCCCACTCTCATTCGCGCGGCGCATCTCGCCCGGAGTCGCGCGCGGCGGCTGACCGACAGCGATCGAGAGCCTGACATCGCGCCCGTGCTGCTCGCGCAGCGCCGCTTCGAGGCGCGTGCGCAGCTGCTGAGTGTTCAGGTGCTCCTTGTCCGCTGGCACGACGAGCTGCCACGACCCGCCCACGTTCGACTTGAGATCGCAGCTATCGGCCAGCTGACGCGCGGGCCCGCGCAGATCGAGCGACTGCACCACGCCGGCCCACTCCGGCGCCGCAGCGACGGCGCCATGCGGTCTCGCATCGGCGGGCCGATCGGCGCCAGGCGAGCTCTGCGGGCGACTCGCGGCCACCGCCTGTGCGGCACGCGGCGCGCTTCCCACGGCGACGGCCGCAACGCCGCGCATCGGCCGGTCCGGCGCGACGCCCGCGTCGGCGGCAGGCCGAAACGCCAGCATCCGCAGCAACGTCATCTCGAAACCCATGCGCGGCTCGCGGCAAACGGCTAGGTCTCTACGGCCGTGCAACGCGATCTGATAATAGAGCTGCGCATCCTCCGGCGAGAACTGCGTCAACGAACGGCGCCACGGCCGCGTACTCCTCGTCGTCGGAGCGCCCGCCGACGAGCTGCAACACGGCAATGCGCTGCAACGCCTCGAGCAGCTCGTCGAGCACGGCGCCGTAGTCGGGCGCGCTCTCGTCGAGCTTCTCGACTTCGGCGAGCAATGCCGTGCCGTCTTGCTTTGCCAATGCCTCGAGCAGCCGCAACACGTGGCCGCGATCGATGCTGCCGAGCATCGCGGCGACCAGCGGGCCCTCGACCTTGCCGCCGCCGAACGCAATGCTCTGGTCGAGCAGGCTCAACCCGTCGCGCATGCTGCCGGCGGCTCCGCGGGCGATCGCCTTGAGCCCGGCCGCGTCGAACACGATGCCCTCGGCGCGAGCAGATCTTCTCGAGCTGCGTCTGGATCTGCGCGATCGTGAAGCGCTTGAGATTGAACTGGAGGCAGCGCGACAGCACGGTGACGGGCAATTTCTGCGGATCCGTCGTCGCCAGCAGGAACTTGACGTGCGGCGGCGGCTCTTCGAGCGTCTTCAACAGCGCGTTGAACGAATGGTTCGACAGCATGTGCACCTCGTCGATGAGGTACACCTTGAAGCGGCCGCGCGTCGGCGCGTACTGAACGTTGTCGAGCAGCTCGCGCGTATCGTCGACTTTCGTGCGCGAAGCGGCGTCGACCTCGATGAGATCGACGAAACGTCCCTCGTCGATGGCCGTGCACGCCGAGCAGACGCCGCAGGGCTCGGCCACGATGCCCGTCTCGCAGTTGAGCGCCTTCGCGAGCAGACGCGCGACCGTCGTCTTGCCGATGCCGCGCGTGCCGGTGAACAGATACGCGTGATGCAGCCGATTGTCGGCGAGGGAATTCGCCAGCGCCTGAACGACGTGCGGCTGGCCGACGAGCTCCTCGAACCGTCGCGGCCGCCATTTGCGCGCCAGAACCGTGTAACTCACGCTCGTCTCGGTCTCCGAAAAAAATGAGTGGTCCGCGCCAGCCCGACCCCGGCACCCAACCGGGCTGCTACCGCTGCTCCCTTCCGGGCCTGACGGGGTTTACAGCTGGTTGTCGCGGGGGAACCGACGCGGACCACTGCTACTTTACCAGCCCGATTCGCCGCGGTGCGATTCTCGCGCGCCGCGTTTGAAACGGCGCCGAGTTCTGGGCTACGCTGCCGGCCCGGCCGTTCGGCTCGGCGCTCGCAATTCCGGAGAGGTGGCCGAGTGGTTGAAGGCGCACGCCTGGAAAGTGTGTATACGCCCAAAAGGTGTATCGAGGGTTCGAATCCCTCCCTCTCCGCCACGATCTTACTTAAAGCAGCCAAAGCCGTTTATGCTTCGCGTCTTTCTACCAGACGTCTCATCGAGGAATTGACATGGCCGACAAGAAAATCATTGCAGTATTGGGCTCGACGGGTTCGCAAGGCGGCGGCTTGTGTCCGCGCGATTCTGGCGGATCCTTCGGGCGGCTTCGCGTGCCGAGCCGTCACGCGCGACACGAGCAAGGACAAGGCCAAAGCCCTTGCCTCAGCCGGTGTGCAGGTTGTCAAAGCAGACCTCGACGACGTCGAGAGCTTGAAGAAGGCGTTCGCCGGCGCGCACGGCGTCTACGCCGTCACGAATTTCTGGGAGCACTTCTCGGGCGAGAAGGAAAAGGCGCAAGCGAAGAACGTCGCCGACGCGGCCAAGGCCGCCGGCGTCAAGCACGTCGTCTGGTCGACGCTCGAGGACATTCGCCAGTTCATGAAGCCCGACGACAAGCGCATGCCGATGCTGCAGGAAAAGTATCGCGTGCCGCACTTCGACGCGAAGGCCGAGGCGAACGCGTCGTTCAGCGGTCTGCCGACGACGTTCCTCGTGACGTCGTTCTACTGGGACAACCTCTACATGTTCGGCCTTGCCCCGAAGAAGGGCGACGACGGCAAGCTCGCGTGGACGTTCCCGATGGGCACCGCGAAGATGGCCGGCATCGCCGCCGAGGACATCGGCAAGGTCGCATACGGCATCTTCAAGGGCGGCAACCAGTATGTCGGCAAGACGGTCGGCATCATGGGCGAGGCCCTGACGATCGAGCAGATGGGACAAACGCTGAGCAAGGTGCTCGGCGTCGGCCCGATCAAGTACAACGCCGTCGAAGCCGACGTCTACCGCAGCTTCGGTTTCCCGGGCGCCGACGAGATGGGCAACATGTTCCAGGCGTATCGCGACTTCGACAAGCAGATGCTGGCGAACCGCAGCGTCGATACCACCCGCAAGCTGAATCCCGCGCTGCAGAGCTTCGAGCAATTCGTCACGAAGCAGAAGGCGGCGATCAAAACTGCCATGGGTGTCTGAACGCCCGGGCGCTCGCAGCGGCGGGCGCCGTGTGCTTCCGTTCCGGCGGCGAGTTCGCGAGAGCTCGCCGCTTTTCGTTTCAGCGGTCGGTCGTCGGGCGAGCCGCGCGGCTCGCACCGGTTTCGGCGAAGTAGTTCGTGACCCCGTCGGGGTCGTCGAGCCAAATCGTTCGCAGGTCGAAGCCGCGTAGGCCGCTCAGCGGTTGATCGATCGGCACGTGCCGCTCCTGCGCAAGCGCAGCGACGAAATCGACGTTCGACACGACGTACTGGATGCCGCCGCTGCCGGTGTCGGCCGGAAGGTCTTTGCCGAAGCTGCGAAGGCTGATCGTCGTTGCGCCGTGGCGGTACGAGTACTTACGCGTGCCGAACCGCTCGTCGTCGCACGGGCGGCAGCTCCTCGAGTCCGACGAAGCTGCCGATAGAACGCTGCGGCTGCGCTCGAGATCGGCGACGGTCAGCCCGACCTCGATGCTCGCGAGCTGCTCGGCCGTCGCGCTCGGAACGATCACGAGCTCGACTGCCTGGCCGTCGGGGTCCTGGACGAGCGCCGAGCGGCGGCCCTCGCCGCGATAGTCTTTGAACTCGGGCGCCGGCAGCCCGTGCTCCACGAATCGGGCTTGGAGCTCCGCTTCGTCGGCGAAGAAGAACGTCAGCAGGCGGAGGCCCGTTGCGGCGCGCACGCCGCCGCGCTCGTAGCTCCGATTGCCGACGCGCCGCGTGAGCTTGAGCTCCTGCGCGCCCGCCTGGAAACGCGCGACGCCACCGCCGTTGCCGACGTTCAGTGTAGACAGCTGCTTGAAGCCGAGCACGCCGCCGTAGAACTCGTACATGCGTTCCGCGGGAACCTCGAAGCGGCGAAACACGTTCATCGACGGCTGCCACAAGACGCCGGCCGTCGTCGCGTCCGCGTCGGGCGGCGGCGTCTGCGCGATTGCGTCGCCGCATGTCACCGCACCGAGAACGAGCACCGCTAAGAGTCCGCCTCGATAGTGGCGCAGCATCGCTCCCTCCCGAAATGTCACGTTATGGCGACGAGTGTGAATCACGTGAGCTGCCGGTACAATCGCCGCCCATGTGGAAAGTACTCGTCGTTCTCCTGGTTCTTGCGGTCGGCGCTGCGGCGCTGTGGGTCAATGCGGGGAAGGCCGAAGGTCCCGCCATCGAGATCGCGGCCCCGCGGTCATCGGCCAGACCGGCGAGATCGCCGTGAAGGTCACCGCGCCCGGCGGCGAGCTCACGGGGCTCGATGTGAAGCTCGTCCAGGGCGAGAGCACCACCGCGCTATTCGACCTCTACGGCGAAAACGACGCTGGGCTACGATCGTCGGGGACGACGTCGACCTCACCATCCCCGCGGGCAAACGCGTGTTTCCCGATCTCAAAGCCGGCGAGGCCCAGGTCAGCGTGACTGCGGTGCGGCCCGTCCTGTTCGGGCTGCGCCAAGCGGCCGCGACAGAGACGCGGACCATCGAAGTGCGGCTCACGCCGCCGCAGCTGGCCGTCCTCTCGCAGTTTCACTACGTCAATCACGGCGGCTCCGAGATGGTCGTCTATCGCGTGAATCCACCCGACGCCGAGTCGGGCGTGCGCGTCGGCGATCGCGAGTATCGCGGCTTTCCGGCGGGCGGCAGCCGACGCTGCGCTGCGTGTCGCGTTCTTCGCGTTGCTCTGGGACCAGAACTTGAACACCCCGATCACGGTGTTCGCGCGCGACTCCGTCGGCAACGAAGGCAGCGGTAGCTTCGACTTCCGCGTGTTCCCGAAGCAATTTCGCTCGAGCACGATTAACCTCGACGACCGATTCCTCGCGCGCGTCGTGCCGCCGATCC
This sequence comes from uncultured Gammaproteobacteria bacterium, assembly GCA_963714705.1. GTDB lineage: Bacteria > Pseudomonadota > Gammaproteobacteria > Steroidobacterales > Rariloculaceae > FEN-1219. Next base: position 32,010 of record CAVQPJ010000004.1, on the reverse strand, counting down.
TCGCAGAACTCGACCGAGCTCAAGGTCGACGATCCGAGCAACTTCCTGGCTTCGTATCTCGCGATCAATCGCGAGCTGCGCCGCATGAACAACGAGACGATCTCGAACCTCGCGCTCGAGCACGTCGCCCGAGATCCTGTGGCGCGGGCCGTTCAAGCAACTCATCAACACGGCCGTCGAAGCGGGCTTCGCCGATCAGCGCACGTACGTCTACAACGGCGCTGACGTCGACCGGCAGGTGCATCTCGGCTTCGACTTGGCGTCGACGTCCGGCGCGTCCGTCCGCGCGGCGAACCGCGGCCGCGTCGTGCTCGCCGGTTGGCTCGGGATCTACGGCAACTGCGTGATCCTCGACCACGGCATGGGGCTGCAATCGCTTTACGCTCACCTGTCGTCGATCACGTCAGCGAGGGCCAGCTCGTCGAGAGCGAGGCCGAGCTCGGGCGCAGCGGCGCAACGGGTCTCGCGGGCGGCGATCACCTTCACTTCACGATGCTGCTCGGCGGCAACGCGATCACGCCGATCGATTGGTGGAGCTCGCAGTGGGTTCAAGACCGCGTTCTGCGGAAATTCGCGGACGCAGGGCTCGCGCCGCCGAGCCCTTGAACCGAGGTTTCAGCCCTCTTCCTCGGCGCGCGGCCGATAGATGAGCTTGTCGATCCGCCGGCCGTCCATGTCGACGATCTCGTAGTGGCCCGTGCGATCGGCGAAGGTGTCGCCGACGGCGGGTAAGCGGCCGAGGCGGGACAGCGCGTAGCCGGCGACGGTGTCGAACGCATCCGAACGCCTCAGCCCGGCAATGCCTAGCCGGTCCTCGAACTCGTCGATGCCGAAACTGCCGTCCACGAGCCACGAGCCGTCGCTGCGCTTCTGCATCACGGCAGATTGCAGCAGCTCGCCGCCGGCCTCAGGCAACGTTCCCGCGACGGCTTCGATAATGTCCGCGAGCGTCACGACGCCCTGCGTCGCACCGTACTCGTCGACGACGATGGCCATGTGCAGGCCCTCGCGGCGAAAGCCTTCGAGCAGCTTCAGCACGGGCGTGCCGTCGAGCACGACGAGCGGCCGCATCATGAGCTCTTCGAGCGACGATCGGTTGACCCGCCAGCGACGCGCGTGCGATGTCCTTCATGTGGACGATTCCGACGGGATGGTCGATCGTCTCGCGGCACACCGGAAAACGCGACAACCGCCGCGCGTCGAGCTGCGCGACGATGTCCGCGGGCGTCTCGTTGACCTCGAGCCACACGACGTCGGTGCGTGGCGTCATGATGGCGCGCGCCGTGCGATCCGCGAGCCGCAACACGCCTTCGATCATCTCGCGTTCCTTCGGCATGAAGACGCCGGCGCGCGTGCCTTCCGCCACGAGACTGCGCACCTCGTCTTCTGTCACCGTCAGCTTGCGATCGCGCGCCAATCCGAACAGGCGCAACAGACCATCCGCCGACGACCGGGCCAGCCACACGGCCGGTGCCGCACCTTCGCTACGCCGCGCATCAACGGCGCCAACGCGGACGCGATGCGCTCGGGATCGTTGAGCGCGATTCGCTTCGGCAACGAGCTCGCCGATGACCAGCAGAGACGTACGTGAGGCCGAGCGCCACGATCGCGATGGCAGCGGGTTGCCCGTAAGGCGCGATCCAGGGCCAGCCGTCGAGCCACGCGCCGACGGGCTCGGCCAGCGTGGCGCCGCTGTATGCGCCGGCGAGCACGCCGATCAGCGTGATACCGACTTGGACCGTCGAAAGGAAGTCGGTCGGGCTCTCGAGCAGCCGCATCGCCCTGCGGGCCCCGGGGTGCCGACGCTTGACGAGCTCCTGCAACCGGCTGCGCCGCGACGACACGACGGCGAGCTCCGACATCGCGAGCAGCGCATTGCACAAGATCAGGACGAGGATGACGAGAATTTCGAGCAGCATGGATCGAACCCTTGGCGCAGCCGAATTGCAGCGCGGCGCAGAACGCGCGCTAGCAGCGTAGCAGACAGGCGACGGCATGGATGCCCGCGGTAGAGCAACGCAGGAGCAGTTGCCGAGAACGGTCAGTTGTCGATGACGCGATCGTTATCGGCCGGCGGCGGGTCGGCCGGCTCTGCAGGCGCCGCATCGGGCTGGCCCGCCGGTTCTGCGGGCGTTTCACCGCGAGCCTGCCTTCTGGCTTCACGGCGCGACTGCCGCGGCTCCTCGGAATCGGCGTCATCCACGAAAGGACGAGAGTCGCCGAAGAACGACGGCGGCGTCTCGAGGCACTCCCCGGCCGTGATCGCGACAACCGCGACGGCGCCGGTGTCGGCCGGCAGACGTATCGCGTCGCTCTCATCGGGAGGCGACAGATCGTCGGGGATCTGCACCGGCGGCGCGGATCGCGCCGTCGAGTAGCGAGCGTCAGGCTCGCACGGTGTTGTCTCTTGGCGCGAGCAACCTGCGATCGCCACAAGCCCGACGATCGCGCACCAAGTGCCGCGTAATCGCATGCTACGCAGCCGCGACTCGAACGTTCGCTGCCGTCATCGCTTCGAGTACGGCGGCGTGATATTGCGGCGCCAGCGGAGTCAGCGGCAACCGAATGCCGGGACCGATCAGGCCCATGCGCTGCACGGCCCACTTGACCGGGATCGGATTGCTCTCGCAGAACAAGGTGCGATGCAAGGGTTGCAAGCGGGCGTCGATTGCTTCCGCCTCGACGCGTTTGCCCGCCATCGCGGCGTCGCACAACTTCCGCATCCCCGCCGCCGCGACGTTCGCCGTCACCGAGATCACGCCATCCCCACCCTGCAACATGAACTCGCAGCCCGTCGCATCGTCGCCGCTCAGGAGCTTGAAGTCCGGGCCGCATGCCTCTCTGAGCACGCGGACCCGATTCAGTTCCCCCGTCGCCTCCTTGATCGCTCGAATGTTCGGGATGGGAGGCGAGCTTGATCGACGGTCTCGGGCTTCAGGTCGACACCAGTACGCCCCGGAACGTTGTAGAGAATGAGCGGCCGGCTCACCGCGTCGGCAACCGCGGAGAAATGACGCCGCATGCCTTCCTGCGTCGGCTTGTTGTAGTACGGCGTCACGACGAGAAACGCGACGACCGGCAGCCGATCGACGGCACGCGACAACTTCAGCGTCTGCGCCGTCGAGTTCGAGCCCGTGCCCGCCACGATCGGAATTCGCCCCGCCGCGAGCTCGCACGCCTTCGCGATGACCTGGACGTGCTCCTCGTGATCGAGCGTCGCCGACTCGCCCGTGGTCCCGGCCACGACGAGCGCATGGGTTCCAGACTCGACGTGAAAATCGATGACCTTCGCAAACTGCCGGTAGTTCACCGTGCCGTCTGCGTCCATCGGCGTAACCACTGCCACCATGCTGCCGGACAACATCGTCGAACCTTCGCGCACCGAGCCAAAAAGGCGAACGATAGTACCGGCGCCTCATAGGCTCCGCAACCGGAGCGTTGCGGACTCGACGGTTCGGGTTACACTGCCAGACCGGGTACGCCGCGAGATTCTCTTAGATGGAACAACTCATGGTCATCTCCGCCGTCGGCGGCGAACCTACCGCTGTCGTGCAGGAGCTGACACGGGTCATCATGGACTGCGGCGGCAACATCAAGGAGAGCAGGATCGCGTCGTTCGGCTCGGACGTGGCGATGCTGTTGCTCGTGTCGGGCAACTGGCACACGGTCAGCCGGATGGAGCGAGAGCTCGCACGCTTCGCCAACAGCAACGGCGTGACGATGCAGTTCAAACGCACCGAGCCGCGCCGTTTCGGCAAAGAGCTTCTCCCCTACGCCGTCGACGTCGTCGGGCTCGACCAACCCGGCGTCGTGCACAGCTTGAGCGGGTTCTTCGCGGCCCGCAAAGTCGAGATCGCCGAAGTCTCCACGCGCAGCTACGCCGCGACGCACACCGGCGCTCCGATGTTCTCCGTGCAGATGGCCATCAACATCCCGGCGACCGTCCATATCTCCGGGCTGCGCGAGGAGTTCATGGACTTCTGCGACCAGCTCAACGTCGACGCGATCATGGAGCCCGTCAAGCATTCTTGACCGCATGGAAGGGACAGCGGTTATGAGCAAACCAACCGTCGGCAAAAGGATTGCCTCGTTCAGGTCGTCACGACAGCCGATTCCGAGCTCAAGAGCCGCGACCTGCTCGGCCGGCCTTATGTCTTGTACTTCTATCCGAGAGACGACACGCCGGGCTGCACGCTCGAAGGCAAGGATTTTCGCGACCTGCACGCCGACTTCGGCAAGCTGAGCGTCCGCGTTCTCGGCGTATCGCGCGACTCGCTGGCGTCGCATGCCAAGTTCCAGGGGAAGTATGATTTGCCCTTCGAGCTCATATCCGACGCGGACGAGACGCTCTGCAAGCAATTCGACGTGATCAAGGACAAGAACATGTACGGCAAGAAGGTGCGCGGCATCGAGCGCAGCACCTTCCTCGTGGACGCCGCAGGGGTCTTGCGCAAAGAGTGGCGTAAGGTCAAGGTCGACGGGCATGTGGCCGAAGTCCTTGCTGCGGCCGCGGCCCTTTGACGGAACGGACCACGCGCCTGCGGAGGTCGATAGACACCATGAGCAACCGGTTCGGTAACGAGCGCACGACACCATGAAGCGGTGGCTGACGCTATTGGCGGCCGCGTCATTGGCGCTGCCCGCCCCTGCCGCCGAGCTGCCGGATTTCGGCAGCCCGGCCGACGCTGCGCTCAGCAAGAGCCGCGAAGCGCAGATCGGCCGCGGCGTCATGGTGCAGCTGCGCAACGCCGGTGTCGTCGTCGACGACCCGTTCCTCGAAGAGTACTTGAGCTCTCTGGGCTCGCGGCTGACGACCCAGGTCAACGACGACAGCTTCAATTTCACCTTCTTCGTGGTGGCGGACGACGCCATCAACGCGTTCGCGCTGCCGGGCGGCTACATCGGCGTCAACTCCGGGCTCATCCTCGCGAGCGAAACCGAAAGCGAGCTCGCCGGCGTCTTGGCACACGAAATTTCGCACGTGACGCAGCGGCACATCGCGCGTGGAGCGTACGACAGTCAGCGGACCAGCATCGTGTCGCTGGCGGCCATGCTCGCGGCGCTCGTGCTCGGCGCCGCGGCAGACATGTCGGGCGACGCCATGACAGGCATCGTCTCGGCGTCGCAAGGCTTGGCTGCTCAGCGCCAGATCAACTTCACGCGCACGCACGAAGCCGAAGCGGATCGCGTCGGCATTGACGCTTCTTTCGGACGCGGGTTTCGATCCCTACGGCATGTCGACGCTTCTTCGAGAAGCTCGGCCGCCGTTACGGCGGCTCGTCGGAGTTGGTGCCCGAGTTGCTGCGCAGCGCATCCCGTCAGCGCGGACCGCGTCGCGGAAGCGCGCGACCGCGCACGGCTACTCCCCGCGACGACACCAACGGAGCAGCCCGCGGTATGCGCTAGCGAAGGCTCGCATGATCGTCTTGAGCGCCGACTCTCCCGAGGACGCGTTCGAGGCGTTTCGCGACAAAGCCGGCAGCGAAGCGCCGGAAGACCGTTACGGGCTGGCCCTCGCATCGATGCGCATGGCGGCGTACGACAACGCCGAGCTATTGTTCCGCGAGTTGGTCGAGGACTATCCGAACGCGATGGCGTTTCGCGTCGGCCAGGCCGAAGCCATGGCGGCGAGCGGCGCGACGCGGCCTGCGCTCGCGCTTTACGCGGACGCGATTCGGCTGTTTCCGCGCAACATCCCGCTGACGATCAGCTATGCGGAGACATTGATGGCAGCGGGCAAACCTGCCGAAGCGCACGAGCTGCTGCTCGATCTGTTGAACAACGTGCCGCCGACGGCGGCACAGCTGCGCCTGATCGCCAGAGCCGCGAATGCCGAGGGTGACGTCGCGAACGCCTACTTCTACATGTCGTACTACTACGCCACGATCGGTAACCTGCCGCTCGCGATCGGCCAAGTGCGCATGGCGCTCGAGACCCCGAACAGCAACGACGTCGATCGGGCGCGCTTCAGGTCGCGCCTCGACCAACTCATCGAGTATCTGCCCGACGAGCAGCGGCACCTCGCGACCTCCTCGCAATAGGCCTGTTTCCACGCCCCCGGGTTGCGGTGGGCCTCAAATAGGACTAAAATAGTCCACTATCAACTGACTGCGAGGAATCGCCGCCATGCTCCGCATGAGCAAGTTGACCGACTACGGAACGATGGTGCTGGCTCAGCTCGCGGCCAGCGAGGTGGGCTGGACGACCGCCGGGCAGGTCGCCGACGCCACGCACTTGGGTCCTCCGACCGTCAGCAAGCTGCTGAAGGCCCTCGTGCACGCGGGTCTCGTCGTGTCGAGCCGCGGCGTCCAAGGCGGCTACGCGCTCGCTCGCCCCGCGGCAGCGATCAGCGCCGCCGAGATCTTGGACGCGCTCGAAGGGCCCGTCGCGATCACGGAGTGCAGCTCGTCGCACGGCCTCTGCGACCTCGAGTCGTATTGCCGCGTCGGCACGGCCTGGCAACGCATCAACTCGAGCATTCGCAAAGCACTCGACGGCATCAGCCTCGCCGATCTGCAAACGCGGCGCGAGCCTCTGCCCAATCTGCGCGCAGACCTCCGCGATACCGCGGTGGCACGGTAAGGAATCTTCAGAGCATGGCGACCGAATCCGAAAACCTGTCCGATCTCGTCAAGCGCAAGTACCGCCACGGGTTCGTGACCGACATCGAGCAGGAGACCGTCCCGCCCGGTTTGAGCGAGGACGTCATTCGCATGATCTCCGCGAAAAAGGGCGAGCCGGAGTTCCTGACGGAATGGCGGCTCAAGGCCTATCGGCATTGGCTCACGCAGAAAGAGCCCGAGTGGGCGCACGTGCGGTACGCACCGATCGACTATCAAGCCATTTCGTACTACTCGGCCCCGAAGAGCTCGGCCGACGCGCCGAAGAGCCTCGACGAGGTCGACCCGAAGCTGCTGGAAACCTACGACAAGCTCGGCATTCCGCTGCACGAGCGTGCGCGGCTCGCCGGCGTCGCCGTCGACGCCGTCTTCGACAGCGTCTCGGTCGCAACGACGTTCAAGGACAAGCTCGCCGCCGCCGGCGTGATCTTCTGCTCGTTCTCGGATGCAGCGAAAAACCATCCGGAGCTCGTCCAGCGCTATCTCGGCAGCGTCGTGCCTTACCGCGACAACTACTTCGCGACGTTGAACTCGGCGGTATTCACGGACGGCTCGTTCGTCTACGTGCCGAAAGGCGTGCGCTGCCCGATGGAGCTGTCGACCTACTTCCGCATCAACGCGGCGAAGACGGGCCAGTTCGAGCGGACGCTGATCATCGCGGACGAAGGCGCTTACGTGAGCTATCTCGAGGGCTGCCTTCCCGCCTCCGAAGAAGTCAGCTGCGGGGACGAGCTCCGCAACATTCGCGACATCGCGCTCGACGACATTGTGCTGAACGACCGCGGCGAGGAGGCGCGTGTCGGCAAGATCATGAGGCGCGAATATCGCGGCGAGCTCGTCGACATCACTCCGCGCAGCGCCGGCAACCGCTTTCAACTGACCCCCGAGCACCCCGTGCTAGCGATCCGTCGTGCACGCGTCCGCAAGTCCACGCGGCCCGAAGGACGTTGGGCCGACTTGGATGCGAAACGTCTCGCCGGCGCCGAGCCGGAGTTCGTGCCGGCAGGCGAGCTCGTCGCTGGCGACCTGATCGTCTACCCGATCAACAAAGTCGAACGCGAAGACCCGAGCTTGAGCGACGACTTCCTGCGGCTGCTCGGCTATTACGTCGCCGAGGGCTGCGCGACGAAATTCAACGGCTGCAAGGCCGTCGAGCTCTCGTTCGGCGAGCACGAGCCCGAGGTCATCGACGACGCGGCCGCCCTGCTCGAGCGACTGACCGGAAAACGTCCGTCGCGATCTCACGACCGTAAGCGCCATGGCGTCTACCTCGTCGTCTACTCCAACGAGCTCTGGGACAGACTCCTTGAGCACGGCGGAAAGACCGCCGCGGGCAAACGGTTCAGCAAGGCTGTCATGGACTTACCGCCGGCGCGCCAAAAGCTCGCGATCGACACCTATTACTTAGGCGACGGCAGCGTCTCCCGCGACGGCGCCCTCACGAGAGTTCGAGCAGTGACCGTGTCGCGCCAACTCGCCTTCCAATTGCAAGAGCTGCTGTCGCGGCAAGGCATCTTCGCTTACATGAACACGCGCGAAGCGTTCGATGAGCGCATGAAGGACGGCCGAACGATTCACCACAGCAAGCGCTACGTGCTGTTCTACGCGAAGAACACGAGGACCCGACGCGCCATCCGGCGCGACGGCTACTACCTGCTGCCGATCCGCAAGATCCACCGTCAGCAGTACGACGGCTTCGTCTACAACTTCGAAACGCGCTCGGAGCCGCACTCGTACCTCGTGAAAGGTTTCGCCGTGCATAACTGCACAGCTCCAATGCGCGACGAGAATCAGCTGCACGCGGCGGTCGTCGAGCTCGTCGCGCTCGACAACGCACAGATCAAGTACTCGACGGTGCAGAACTGGTACCCCGGCGACGAGCAAGGTCGCGGCGGCATCTACAACTTCGTGACCAAGCGCGGCGACTGCCGCGGCGCGAAGTCGAAGATCTCCTGGACGCAGGTCGAGACCGGCTCGGCGATCACGTGGAAATATCCGAGCTGCATCCTGCGCGGCGACAGCTCGGTCGGCGAGTTCTACTCGGTGGCCGTCACGAACAACTATCAGCAAGCCGATACAGGCACGAAGATGATTCATATCGGCCCCAACACACGCAGCACGATCGTGTCGAAAGGCATCTCCGCCGGCCACGGCCAGAACTCCTACCGCGGCCTCGTCAAGGTCATGCCGACGGCTCACGGAGCCCGCAACTACACGCAGTGCGACTCGCTGCTGCTCGGCGCCGAATGCGGAGCGCACACGTTTCCCTACATCGAGTCGCGCAACCGGTCGGCGCGCGTCGAGCACGAAGCGACGACGTCGAAGATCAGCGAAGACCAGCTGTTCTACTGCCGGCAACGAGGACTGTCGCAAGAAGATGCCGTCAACTTGATCGTCAACGGCTTTTGCCGCGAGGTGTTCAAGGAGTTGCCGATGGAGTTCGCCGTCGAGGCGCAGAACTTGTTGAACGTCAGCCTCGAAGGCGCCGTGGGATGAGCGACATGTTGAGCATCGAGAACCTCCACGCGCGCGTCGCTGACCGCGAAATCCTGAAGGGCCTGACGCTGAACGTGCCGGCCGGCGAGGTGCACGCCATCATGGGCCCGAACGGCTCGGGCAAGAGCACGCTCGCGCAGGTCCTGGCGGGCCGCGAGGACTACGAAGTCACGGCTGGCCGCGTCGTCTATCGCGGGCAGGATCTCCTCGCGATGGCGCCGGAAGAACGGGCCCGCGCGGGGGTGTTTCTGGCCTTCCAGTACCCGATCGAGATTCCGGGCGTGAATAACGCCTACCTCTTGAAAGCCGCTCTGAACGCCCAACGCGCGGCCCGCGGAGAGCCTCCCGTCGACGCATTCGAGTTCATGAAAATCATCAAGAGCAAGATGGAGATCGTTAATATCTCTAAGGATTTTCTAACCAGAAACGTGAACCAAGGCTTCTCCGGCGGCGAGAAGAAGCGCAATGAGATCCTCCAGATGCTACTGCTCGAGCCGCGCCTCGCAGTGCTCGACGAGACGGACTCCGGGCTCGACGTCGACGCGCTGAAAATCGTCGCACACGGCGTCAACAGCCTCCGCTCACCCGAGCGGTCGATGCTGCTCATCACTCACTATGAACGCTTGCTCGAGCTCATCGAGCCCGATCGTGTCCATGTGCTCGCAGGTGGGCGAATCGTCAAATCCGGCACCAAGGACCTCGCTCGCGAGCTCGACGAGCGCGGCTACGATTGGGTGCAGGCCGGAGGGCAAGCGTGAGCGTGCCGATACCACTGACGGCCCGCGTCGCGGTGCCGGGGCCGGACACGACGCGCGCCGCGCGCCTTCACGCGCTTGCCGAGCTCGGCGCAGCGGGTTGGCCGACGCGCCGCCGCGAGCAATGGCGGTACACGGACCTCGAGCCGCTCGCGGCCGGGAATTTCGACCTCGTCCCGGGCGCGATCGACGCCGAGACGATCGCCGCGGCGAAGGCGCTGCTCGCCGATGCGTCGCTCGGCGGCGGGTCACAGCAACTCGTGCTGGTCGACGGGGAGCGAGTCCCCGGTCTCGGCGCGCCGGCGCTCGCCGACATCGAGGTCACGGGCCTCGAGGCACGTTGGGGCGAGTTCGTCGCTTCGTTCGCGAAGCCCATCGGCGCCGCGGAATATCCCTTGGCGGCCCTGAACACTGCGTTCGCCCGTCACGGCCTCTGGATCCGAGTGCCGGCGGGCACTGTCGCGCGCGCGCCGATCCATCTCGTCCTCATCGGCTCTGCCCGCGAGCGGATCGCCGCGCAACCGCGCATCGTGATCGAAGCCGAGCCGGGCGCGCAGGCGACGTTCGTGCAGCACTTCATCGACTGCGGCTCGGAGTCTCACGGCTGGACCAACAGCGTCACGCAGCTGAAGCAGGCGGCGGCATCGCGGCTCGGTTTCTACCGGCTGCAACGTCACGCCCGCGGTGTCGCGCATACGTCGCTCTTGTCGGCCGAGCTTGCTGAGAGCGCCGAGCTCACGGCCGGCTACTTCGATCTCGGCGGGCGGCTCGTCCGGAACGACATTGCAATCGCGTTACGCGGCCGGCTCGCTCGCACCGATCTCTTCGGCTTGCTGCTCGCGGGCGAGGGTCAGCACGTCGACGATCACACCGTGATACGCCACGCCGCCGGCGAGACGGTCAGCATCGAAAATTTTCGCGCCATCATCGGCGAGCGCGGCCGTGGCGTCTTCAACGGCAAGGTGGTCGTCGAGCCCGGCTGCCAACGGATCGACGCGCGCCAGAGAAACGACAATCTGCTGCTCGGCGAGCACGCGGAGATCGACACGAAGCCGGAGCTACAGATCTATGCGAACGACGTCAAGTGCAGCCACGGCACGACCGTCGGCGAGCTCGACGCCGAGCAACTCTTTTACTTGCGTGCACGCGGGCTACCGCCGGCCGACGCCCGGCGCTTGCTGACGACCGCATTCGCGACGACCGTCGTCGAGCAGATCACGGATGCGGACTTCCGCAACGTGGCGCTCGCGCACGTCACGACCCGGCTCGGGCCATTGACGGAGCAATGAAGGTGGCAACCGCAGGGCGGTCCGTTCCGCGGCTCGAGCGGGATTTCGCGGCGCTGCGCAGAGACTTCCCCGCTCTACAGCAGCTCGTGCACGGCAAGCCGCTCGCCTATCTCGACAATGCAGCGTCGAGCCAGACGCCGACGGCCGTGCTCGATGCGATCGCGCAGCAGCAGCGTCTGAATCACTCGAACGTGCACCGCGGCGTGCATCAGCTCAGCGAACGTGCGACGGCAGCCTACGAGGGCGCGCGCGAGAAAGTCCGCCGGTTCATCAATGCGTCGTCCGTCGCGGAGATCGTCTTTACGCGCGGCACGACGGAGTCGATCAACCTGGTTGCCGCGAGCTTCGGCCAGCGGCTCGCAGCCGGCGACGAAGTGCTCATCACGGCGCTCGAGCACCATTCGAACATCGTCCCCTGGCAGCTGCTGTGCGAGCGAACGGGCGCACGGCTCGTCGTGGCGCCGATCCGCGACGACGGCTCGCTCGACGTCGCGGCTTTCGACGAGCGCCTCAACCGCCGGACTAAAATCGTAGCCGTGGCTCACGTCTCGAACGCGCTCGGTACCGTGAACCCTGTCGCCACGCTCATCGCCAAAGCTCATGCCGTCGGCGCCGTCGTGCTCGTCGACGGAGCGCAGGCCGTGCCCCACATGCGCATCGACGTGCAAGCGCTCGATTGCGACTTCTACGCGTTTTCAGGCCACAAAATGTTCGGGCCGACGGGCACCGGCGTCCTTTACGGCAAGCGCGCATTGCTCGAGACGATGCCGCCGTACCAGGGCGGCGGCGACATGATTCTCACGGTCACCTTCGAGCGCAGCACTTACAACGCCCTGCCCTACAAGTTCGAGGCCGGCACGCCGAACATCACGGGCGTCGTCGGCCTCGGCGCTGCCGTCGACTATCTCTTGAGCGTAGACTTCGCAGCCGTCGCCGCCCACGAGCACGCCCTGCTCGAGCACGCGACGCAGCGCGTGCTCGCGGAAATTCCCGGCGTGCGCTTGATCGGGACCGCTCCCGACAAGGCGAGCGTGCTGTCGTTCGTCGTCGACGGCATCCATGCGCACGATCTCGGCACGATCGTCGACAGCGAGGGCGTCGCGATTCGCACGGGGCATCACTGCGCGATGCCCGTCATGGAGCGTTTCGGCGTCGCGGCTACGGCTCGCGCGTCGTTCGCCTTCTACAACAACGAAGACGACGTCGACCGGCTCATGGTCGGGCTCGAGAAAGCCGTGGAGATTTTCCGTGGATGAGCTGCAAGATCTGTATAGGGAAGTGATCCTCGATCACAACCGCAATCCGCGCAATTTCGGCGAGCTCGCCGACGCCACGCGCGTCGTCGCCGGCGTGAATCCGCTGTGCGGCGACAAGATGACGCTGTACGTGAAGCTCGGGGACGGCAAGATCGAGGACATTCGTTTCAAGGGTACGGGCTGCGCGATTTCCGTCGCCTCCTCGTCGTTGATGACCGAGCGCGTCAAGGGCTTGCCGGTCAGCGCCGCCCTCCAGCTCTTCGACAAGGTCCACGAGCTCCTGACGACCTCCCACGGGCATGAGCCCGCCGAAGAGCTCGACAAGCTCGCTGCGCTCGGCGGCGTCCGCGAGTATCCCTCCCGCGTGAAGTGCGCGAGCCTCGGCTGGCACGCGCTGAAGTCCGCCGTCGCCGACGACACCGCGAGCAACGTGACGACCGAGTAACGCATGTACCACTCGCAGAACGAACCTGTGACCTTCGTGCGCGACTGCCCCGCCGTCCTGATACCGGCGGGCGAACGCGTGACGTTGCCGCAAGGCAGCACGGGATTCATGACTCAGGCGCTCGGTGGCAGCTTCACGATCTACATCGAGGGTAACCTGTTCCGTATCGCAGGCAGCGACGGCGACGCGATCGGCAAGGAGCCGCTCACGGCGCCCGACGTGCCGGAGGACGCGACGGAGGCCGATATCGAATCGGCCGTGTGGCAACAGCTGCGCACCTGCTTTGACCCCGAGATACCGATCAATATCGTCGAGCTCGGGCTCGTCTACGAGTGCAAGCTCGAGCGCGCTCCGTCCGGCAACCGTGTCGTCAAGGTCAGGATGACGCTCACGGCGCCGGGGTGCGGCATGGGGGAGATCCTCACGCAGGACGTGCGCGAGAAGATCGAGATGATCCCGACCGTCGAGCGCGCCGACGTCGAGCTCGTGTTCGACCCGCCCTGGACCCAATCCATGATGTCGGAGGAAGCGCGCCTCGAGGCCGGGCTCTTGTGATCCCGCGCCGGGACGGCGCTCGCGGGCGATGAAGCGCCTGCTGTTGCTTCGTCACGCGAAAGCCGTGCCGGCCACGGACTCCTTGGCCGACATCTCCCGGCCGCTCGCCGAGCGCGGCGAGCGCGATGCGCGCCGGATCGGCGAGCGGTTGCGCGAGCAGCGGCTGCGCCCGGGGCTGATCCTCACGAGCCCGGCCGCACGCGCCTTGCATACGGCTCGGATCGTCGCATCCGCCATCAACTATGCACCGCGAGGGCATAGCGCTCGAGCGGCAACTCTATCTCGCCGAGCCGGCCGCGATCGTCGACATCGTCGCAGCACAGGATGCGGCGCTTGGGACTTTGCTCGTCGTCGGCCACAACCCGGGGCTCACCGAGCTCGTGCACCGGCTGGTGCCGGATTTCGACGTCGACGACATGCCGACGGGCGCCGTCGTCGGTGTCGACTACGCCGAGGGCGTCGCGTGGGCGCGCATAGACCGCGCCGCAGCGACCCTCTCCTACTACGACTTTCCGAAAAACTCGCGCGCGCCCGTTACCGGTCGCTGAGGTGCCGCGCCCGCAAGAGCAGCCGGCGCGTGCGCTTGTCGGGCTTCCCGGCCGTCGGAGGGAAGTACGACGCATGCGCGGCGCGCTCCGCGGCGGCTCGGCGGCGCCGTTCGATCGATTCCGGGCTTTCCACATAGCTCGAGGCGGCTTCCGACGCCGGGCCGCGCCGCGCCGGAATCGCGGCGATCGCGATATCACGCTCCGAGCCGTGCCGCACGGCAACCTGCAAGGCGTCGCCGACCTTTACGGCGTGCGCCGGCTTCACACGCTGGCCGTTGAGACGCACGTGGCCGCCGCGGACCGCTTTCGCCGCGGCGCTGCGGCTCTTGAAAAGGCGCGCGCACCACAACCAACGGTCGATGCGCAGGCGATCTGCGGCGTCGTCGCGATCCTCCGCCGCGCTCACTGCGTGTCGCAGAAGCAGTATGCGTAGACCCCTCGCGGATCGTTGAGGCGGTCGAGGAATGCCATCGGCTCCAAGGCCGACTCCAGAGCTTGCGTCACGGTGGCCGGCCAACGCGGGACGCCGGCGAGGCGTTCGGTCGCCGTCGCGACCTTGGCCGTCATCGACAACAGCAAGCGCTCCGTAAAACCGAGCTCCTGCTCGACGTAATCGAGCATGTAGGTGCCGCTCTCGAGCCCTGCGAGCTCCGCGGCCGACTCGATCGCGTCCGGAATACCGCCGAGCTTGTCGACGAGGCCGCGCGAGAGCGCATCGGCGCCCGTCCAGACGCGCCCTTGCGCGGCCGCCTCGATCTCGTCGACGGTGCGCTCGCGGTGCTCCGCTACCTTGCCGACGAAATCGGCGTAGGTGTGACGGACCGAGAGCTCGATGACGCCCTTCATGGTCTCGCCGATCGGCCGCATGACGTCGATCCCGCTCGCAAGCTCCGTCGTGCCGACGCCGTCAACGTGCACGCCGAGCCAGTCGAGCGTGCGCGGAATCGTCGGAATCGTCGCGCCGACGCCGATCGAGCCCGTGAGCGTCGTCGGGCTCGCCCAGATCTCGTCGGCGGCCATCGCGATCCAATACCCGCCCGACGCGGCGACGCTGCCCATGGAAACGACGACGGGCCGATCCGTTTCCTGGAACCGCACGAGCTCGCGCAAGATCACGTCGGAAGCGAACGCGCTGCCTCCGCCGGAATCCACTCTCAGCACGAGAGCCTTCACCGCGCTGTCGGCTCGCGCCTGACGAATTAGCTCCGCCGTCGAATCGCCGCCGATCGAGCCCGGCAGCTGAGTGCCGTCGAGAATCGTGCCCGATGCCACGATGACGGCGACCTTGTTGGGCTGGACCTTAGGGACGGCTTCGGTCCGCAGCCACGTCACGTACGTCTCGAGCGAGACCTCGGAGTAGACGTCGGGCTGGCGGCCGGGGCGCGGTTCTTCGCCGATGGCTTCGCGAATGCGCTCGCGCATCGCGTCGCGCGTCAATAGCTCGTCGACGAGCCCATAGTCCACGGCGAGGCGCGCGGTGTCGCCGCCGGCCTCGCCGAGCAACGCCACGATGTCGTCGGCGTACTGTTGTAGCGCGGGCCCTGCCAATCCGCGCGCGGCCGTCACGTCCGCCATGTACGCGCTCCAGAGCGCATCGAGGAAAACTCTCGACGCTTCTTCGTCTTGCGGCGACATGTCGTCGCGCGTGATCGGCTCGACGAACGACTTGTACTCGCCGACCGTCCAGACGTTGTAGTCGACGTAGAGCTTGTCGAGCAGGGACTTGTAGTACGGCAGGAAGCGGCTGTAACCGTCGACGAGCACGGCCCCCATCGGGTGCATGTAGACGTCATCGGCCTGCGCCGCGAGGTAGTACTGATCGCGCGTGAAGCCGTCGCCGACGGCGATGACGGGCTTGCCGCTCTCTTTGAAGCGGCCGATCTCGGCGGCGATCTCCTGGAGCTTGCTCAACCCCGCGCCCGTCATTCCGTCGAGATCGAGAACGACGGCCTTGATGCGTTCGTCGTCGCGCGCGGCACGCAGCGCGTCGATGACGTCGCGCACGAGCGTCTCCTGCAGCGGCACTCCCTGGGCTCGAGCGAACGCGCGCTGAAGCGAGTCGCCCGACAGCTGATCGACGAGCACGCCGCGAGGCTCGATGACGAGCGCTGCAGTTCGCGGTATGAAGACGCGCCCGCCGACGGCGCCGACGATGAGGAGCAGGAACAAGCCCAGCAACAGGACCAAGTGCAGCAGGCGCCGCAGCCGATCGAGGCCACGCCAGATACCTGACACGATTCGCAGCGGCCACGGGCGATTGTCCCTGTCCATGTCTCTCTTCCTGAAAAAAGCCTACCGATCCAGCAGCATCAACGACAGATCTGGCCAGAAGGCAATAATAACCACGGCGACCAACGAGACGATCAGAAAAGGTTGCGTTGCCCAGTAGATTTCCGTGATGTCCTTGTCGAACCGGTGGCTTGCGATGAACAGGTTCAGCCCGACGGGCGGCGTCAGATAGCCGAGCTCCATGGCCGCCAGGAAGACGATCCCGAGGTGAATCGGGTCGATGCCGTACTGGGCTGCGATCGGCAACAGCAGCGGCACGATGAGCACCGTCGCGGAAAAAATGTCGAGAATCGTGCCGAGGATCAGCAGAAACAGGAGCAGCGCGATCAGAAACGTCGTCGGGCCCGTGATGTACTCGCCGACGAACACGAACAGGCGCTGCGGCACGCTCGGTGTCGATCATCAGGTTCGTCGAGGCGAGCGACACGCCGAGAATCGCGAGGATCGCGCCGACGAGCACCGTCGACTCCCGCATGATGCGCGGCACTTCGCGCCACGGCACCTCGCGCAAGATCACGAGCTCGATCAGCGCGACGTAGAGCGCCGTCACGGCCGCCGCTTCGGACACCGCGAAAAAGCCGCTGTAGATGCCCCCCAAGACGACGATCGGCAGCGGCAAGTCCCAGCGCGCCGCCCAAATGGCATCCCGCGCCGCGCGCCACGACCGCTCGGTTACGACGTAGCGCAGATGGCGATTGCGCCAATAGCAGTAAGCCGAGAGCACGACGATCATCAGGATGCCCGGCAAGAGCCCTGCCACGAAGAGATCGTCGATCGGCGCTTCGGCGACGATCCCGTACAAGATCAACGGCAACGACGGCGCGAACAACAGGCCGAGGCTCCCCGAGGCCGTGATCAGCCCGAGATTGAAGCGTTGGTCGTAGCCGGCTTGAGACAGGGCCGGATACAAGAGCGCGCCGAGCGCGATGATCGTGACACCCGACGCCCCCGTGAAAGCCGTGAATATCGCGCAAGCAACCAGCGAGATCATGGCCAGGCCGCCCGGCAGCCAACCGAGGAGCGCCTGCGACAGGCGCACCAACCGAGCCGGCGCCTGCCCGGCGCTCAACAGGAAGCCGGCGAACGTGAACAGAGGAATCGCGACGAGCACGGGCGTTTCGGACAACCCGAAGAACTCGATCGCGACGACGGACAGATCCACTCCCTCGCGCTCGAACCCGACCAACGCGCCGGCGCCGATGACGGCGAACAACGGCGCGCCGAGCAACGTGACCACGACGAGCGCGATCGCAACGACGCCGCTCACAGGGGCGCCTCGGCGATCGGCGCGCCGCGCAAGCGCTTGACGGCCTGCACGACAAACTGCCACGCCATCAGCGCGAACGCGACCGGCATGATCGATTGCAACCACCACGCCGGGACGTCGCCGAGCAGCGTGTCGCCGAACTCGCGCGAGTCGCTGACGAATGACCACGCGTACCAGGCGAGCGCCCCGCTCACCGCGGCGCCGAACGCGTCGGCACATGCGCCGGCGGCGACGCGCAACCGAGGAGGAAGCCAGCGCGCGAGGGCGCCCATCGTGATGTGCCGTCCGTCGCGGCTTGCCGCGAGCGCGCCCAGCAAGCCGAGCCACAGCACGGCGAGCCGCGCGAGACCGTCACCCCACGGGAACCCGATCGAGAAAAAGTTGCGCAGCACGATCTGCGCAGTCCCGAGCAGGATGAGGCCGCCGAGGATGATGACGATGAGCCACGTTTCGAGACCGCGAGCAACCCGGTCGACTCGAGCCCACCAGCGGTTCTGTGCAGCGTCGTTCAATGGCGGTTAAGCGCAGCTCACGGATGCGTTCGCCGGTACTCGGCCAACGCGGCGAGCATACGGTCGAACATGGCGGCATCGATGTCGGGGCGCGCCCGCAGCTGCGGATGGATGCTCTCGATCGTCTTGCGCCAGCCATCGATGTCCGCGTCGTTGACCGTCACGGTCTGCAACCCGGACTTCGCGAGAACCTCCGCCGCCTTGCGGTTGTCGTCACGCGCTTCGCGATCGAGACCTTGGATGTAGCGGCCCATGACTTCGCGCACGACTTGCTGGTCCGCGGCGCTGAGCGCCGCGTAGGCGCCCTTCTCGATCGCGAACACGCCCATCGAATACGAAACCGGCAGATCGGTGATGTACTTGACCTTCGTGTGCCACTGCAGCACGAGCGCCGCGACGGGCGAGGCGAACGTGATGTCGATGAGCCCCGTCTGTAGCCCCGTCAGGACATCGGTCACCGGCAGCACGGACGGCGAAAGCCCCATCGCCTCCATGGCCAGGAAGCTGATGGCGTCGCCCTCCGGCACCCACACCTTCTTGCGCCGCATGTCCTCGACGCTGTGGATCGGCTCGTTCGACAGCAGATTCGCGAACCCGCCTTCGATGAAGCCGAACGTCACGAACCCCGCCCGCTCGAGACCGGCCGCGATCTCGGGATCGAACTGCGCGCGCACGGCATCGATCTCGTCGAGCGACCGGAATAGCAGCGGTATCCCGTACAGGTTCAGGGCACCGTAGCGCTCGCCGAGCCCGCCGGCCG
The DNA here is from genome assembly GCA_963714705.1 of uncultured Gammaproteobacteria bacterium. Taxonomy (GTDB): domain Bacteria; phylum Pseudomonadota; class Gammaproteobacteria; order Steroidobacterales; family Rariloculaceae; genus FEN-1219. The sequence continues at coordinate 13,218 of CAVQPJ010000004.1, read as the reverse complement.
TGAACGCGCCGCCTTGCAGCTGACCGATGCGGATCTTGCGCAGCACCTGCGCGTCGTTGCCCATGACGCCGCCCGGATAGAACTTGATGACGACGCGGCCGCCGGTGCGGGCGCTGACCTCTTCCGCCCCGGCGCGCATCTGCTGCATCCAGCGCGAGCCGTCGGGTGCCACGGTCGCGATCTTGATGTCGGCGGCATTCGCCGTCGCCGTCGCCGCGGCGAGCAACGCGCCCAGCAGCAGTCGCGCCAAGAAACGAGGCGGCGTTGGGTGCTGCTCTGCGATCGCGCATCAGAAGTACTCCTTTGAGGTCGCGAGCAAAGTCTGCGCTTCCTGTTTCGCCAACACGTTGAAGAGCGTCATACCGCGGCGCGTCGACCGGGGCGTCGAGCACCTCCGTCAGCAGCCGGTCGTGCAGCTCCTGATCGAACACGAGGCGCGCGTAACGGCGCGCGTATTCTACCTTGATCGAGAGGTCGCGACCGCCCGAGAGCTCGATGGCGCGTTCGAAATGCTCGCGTGCGACTTCGGGTCTGCCGCCGAGCGCCGGCGGCCGCAGGGAATTCAGAATGCCGAGGTAGCCGTGCAGCGCGCCGTTCTCGTAGCTTTCGTCGAGCGCCAACGCCCGCTCGAGTACCGCTTCGACCCACGGCAGCTCGGCGACGGCCGTCCAGTCCTCGCTCGTCGCGTCGAGGTGGGCGAGCCAGCTCACGGCATACGAATAGAGCGGATCGATGTCCTTCTTGCCGACCGCCTCGAGCTCGGTCGACGAACCGCGCGTAATCGGCGCCGGCCCACCGGCAGGCCGGCTCGTGCGCGAGGCAGATCGCCCGCTCGCCGTAGCGGCGAGCCTTGGCGGTCAACGTGACGGCGCGGTCGGGCGTCGCGAAACGCGATCCGTAGAGCGCGAACAACTGCGCGCCAGCCGAGAGCAGCGCGACGTTGTCGGGGCTCTGCGAGATGAGGCCGTCGATCAGCAGCAGATAGGCCGGGACGCCGCTCTCGACGAGCGCGGGGTCGTCCTGATTCAGGATCGCGGCGGCAAGCGTGTCCGCGGCTTTTCCGCCGATCAGGCTCGAGCAGCCCGCCGTCGCCAACGCGGCGACGCAAGCGCACGCGAGTCTGCGGACGATCGACCTTGCGCGCGCGCGGGCTGCACCCGAGTGCGTCAGACCTTCTCTTTGATGCGAGCGGCCTTGCCGCTGAGATCGCGCAAGTAGTAGAGCTTGGCCCGGCGGACATCACCACGTCGTTTCACCTTGATTTCAGCGACAGCGGGGCTGTGCGTCTGGAACACGCGCTCTACACCCTCGCCGTGAGAAACCTTTCTGACCGTAAACGAAGAGTTGAGCCCCCGGTTCCGCTTCGCGATCACGATGCCTTCGTAGGCCTGTAGCCGCTCGCGATCGCCTTCCGTCACGCGCACTTGCACCACCACGGTGTCGCCCGGCGCAAAGTCCGGAACATCCTGCTTGAGCTGTTGCTGTTCGATTTGGTCGATAACCCTGGACATAACTGACATCCTCTGCCTTTCCCGTTCGGTGGCCGTTGCGCGAAATCACACTATTCTACGCATCTACGCGCGCGAGTTCAGCTCGCTCCACTCGGCCGTGAACTCCGCGAGCAACTGCCGCTCCTCGTCCGATAGCTCCCGCTTCGCCAGCAACTCCGGGCGCCTGAGCCAGGTGCGCCCGAGCGCCTGCTTCAACCGCCAGCGCCGGATCGCCTCGTGATCGCCGCCGAGCAAAACCTCCGGCACCTGCCGCTCGTCGGCCACCTCCGGCCGCGTGTACTGCGGGCAGTCGAGCAACCCCGCCGTAAACGAATCCTCGACGTGCGAGCTTTCATCGCCGAGCACGCCCGGCAGGAGCCGCGTTACCGCATCGATCACGACCGCCGCGGCAAGCTCGCCGCCGCGAGAGCACGTAATCGCCGAGCGACAGCTCGGCAGGGACCTCGCCCTCGGTAAACCGCTCGTCGATTCCCTCGTAACGCCCGCACACGAGCAGCAACCCCGGCGCTGCGGCGAGCTCGCGCGCCAAACGCCTGCTCGAACCGCCTGCCCTGCGCCGTGAGCACGAACTCGCGGCACCCTTGCGGCAGGCGCGCCCGCAAGTGCACGCACCGCATCGCGCAGCGGCTCGTACTTCAAGCACCATCCCCGGCCCGCCGCCGTACGGCCGGTCGTCGACGGTCCGATGACGGTCGGTCGTGAAATCCCGCGGGCTCACGCTGCTCGAGCGCGACCAGCCCGCGTTCCGCCGCACGGCCGACGACCCCGAACTCCATCACGGGCGCCACGAGCTCCGGAAACAACGAGATCGACGCCGAACCGATACATCCGCGCGCTCAATAGTCCGGCGACCAGTCGACGACGATCAGCCCCGCCGCGAGATCGACCTGCTTGACGACCGGCCCGACGACGAACGGAATCAACCGCTGCGTGCGAACCGCCGACCACCAGCACGTCGTTCGCCCCGGTCGCGAGCAGATGGTCGACCTTGCCGAGCACCTCGCCCGCCGTGGTACGAACCTCGAGCCCTTCGAGGTCCGTCCAGTAAAACTCGTTCGCCGCTACGGCCGGCAGCCGCTCGCGCTCGACGACGATCTCGGCGCCTATCCATTCGCGAGCGCGATCTCGATCGTCGATGCCTCGCAACTTCGCGACCACGCTGCCGCCGTGGCTACGCCCGTCCTCCACGTCGAACGGGCTGTCGACGCCGTTCATGCGCAGCAGTCCACGCGCCGAAGCTGCGCGACGTTGTCGCGCGGCTCGGTGTACGACTGCACCTTGAGCCATCCCTTCACGCCGAACACGCCGCTGACGCGGCCGAGGGTGACCCACTTTGTTGGCTTCGCGCTCACTGCGGAGTCGCAGGGCGCGCCGAACCGCTACGCCGCTTTGGCGGCGGTCGCGCGGTGCTGCTTGAGCAGGTCCGTGACCCGCTCGGACGGCTGAGCCCCTTGCGCGACCCAGTGATCGACGCGGCCGAGATCGACGCGCAGTCGTTCTTCACCGCCCGTCGCGATCGGATTGAAGAACCCGATGCGCTCGATGTAACGCCCGCCGCGGGCACGGCGACGATCCGTCACCACGACGTGATAGAAGGGACGCTTGACCGTGCCGCCGCGTGCCAGCCGAATGACTACCATAGCGAGAGACCTTGAGGTGTTCCTGAAACGCCAAGGCGGCCCGAAGGACCGCCCTTTTGAGGCGCGCAATTCTACTCAGTTCGGGAGCCGAGTGTAAGCCCCGACGGCAGCTCAGCGCCGGCCGCGGAACACGGGGGGCCCACCCCCCCCTTTGCGCATGGCGCCCAAGCAGGCGCTGCATGCCGCCGCCCTTCGACAGCTGCTTCATGGTCTTCGTAAGCTGCTTGTGCTGCTTCAGGAGCCGGCTGACGTCCTGGATCGGAAGCCCCGCACCGGCCGCGATCCGCCGCTTCCGCGACCCGTCGATGAGGTCCGGGCTGCCGCCGCTCCGCCGGGCGTCATCGAGTCGATGATGCCGATCTGGCGCCTGAAGACCTTGGGGTCGAACTTGGCGGCGGCCAGCTGCTCGGGCTTCAAGCCCGGCAGCTTGTCCAGGATCTGCTCGAGCCCCCCCATGTTGACGCATCTGCCGCAGCTGCTCGCGGTAGTCCTCGAGGCTGATGCCGCTTGCCCTGCTTGACCTTGCCGGCGAGCTTTTCCATCTCCTCGCGGTCGACGGTCTTCTGCACCTGCTCGACGAGGCCGACGACGTCGCCCATGCCGAGGATCCGCGACGCGAACCGCGCCGGCACGAACGGCTCCAGCGCATCGACCTTCTCGCCGGTGCCGACGAGCTTGATCGGCAGGCCCGTGACCTCGCGAACCGACAACGCGACGCCGCCGCGTGCATCGCCGTCGGTCTTGGTCAAGATGACGCCCGTCAACGGCAACGCCTCGTGGAACGCACGCGCCGAGTTCACGGCGTCCTGGCCCGGCCATCGAGTCGACGACGAACAGCGTCTCGCCCGGGCTCACGAGCGCATGGAGCTCGCGCGCCTCGCTCATCATGTCTGCGTCGACGTGCAGGCGGCCTGCCGTGTCGAGAATCAGCCAGCGCTGCCCGCCGCGCTGCGCGGCTGCGAGCGCCTCGCGCGCGATGGCCGCGGGTGAGTCGCTCGTCGCTGCTGAAGAAGCCGACGCCGAGATCGCGCGCCAACGTCGCGAGCTGGTCGCGCGCCGCCGGCCGATACACGTCCGTGCTGGCGAGCAGCACGGCGCCGCCGCGCGTCGTCGTGAGATGCGCGCGAGCTTCGCGGCCGTCGTCGTCTTGCCGGCGCCTTGCAGGCCGACGAGCATGATGACGGCCGGATGGCCGTGCGGCTGCAGCGGGCTCGCATCGCCGCCGAGCACTGCTGACCAGCTCGTCGTTGACGATCTTGACGAACGCTTGGCCGGGATTGAGGCTGCGCGCGACCTCCTCGCCGAGCGCGCGGTCGCGCACTCGGTCGACGAGCGCCTTCGCGACGGGCAGCGCGACGTCGGCTTCGAGCAACGCCATGCGGATCGTGCGCACCGTGTCGCGGACGTTGTCTTCGGTGATGCGGCCGCGGCCGGTCACGCGCTGGATGCGCCTCGGTGAGGCGAGCCGTCAGCTGGTCGAACATTAGCGAGGCTCTCGGTACGTTGGCCAGAACCTGGAATCGACGGAAAGCCTAGCACGCGCACGCTCGCGCAGCCGCTCAGCCGCGCCGTGCGAAGGCCGCCGGGGTTCCGTCGGCTTCCTTGACACCCGGTTTCGCGGTTCCGCCAATCTGAAATTCGGCTCGAGCCCGTCGGAGGCCCCCGAAACCCTTGAGTGACCAGCCCGACGGCCTGTTGGTCATCCTGATCGTCGTGCTGCTCGTGCTGTCGGCGTTCTTCTCCGGCCACCGAGACGGCGCTGATGAGCATCAACCGTTATCGGCTGCGGCATCAGGCGCGCTCCGGCCACCGCGGCGCGCGCCTCGCCGAGTGGCTTGCTGCAGCGTCCCGACCGCCTGATCGGCCTCATCCTGCTCGGCAACACCGCCGTGAACCTCACGGCGGCCGCGCTCGTGACCGTCCTCGCGCAACGTTTGGGCGGCCAAGGAGCCGTGCTCGCCGCCACCTTCGTCCTCACGATCGTCGTGCTGATCTTCTGCGAGGTTGCACCGAAAACGATTGCCGCGTTGAACCCGGCGCGAATCGCGACTGCCGGCGGCGTTGATCTATTACCCGCTGCTCAAGATCAGTCCATCCCGTTCGTCTGGGTGCTGAACCTGTTCGTCAACGGCCTGCTGCGGCTGCTCGGCGTTCGCCCGGATCAAATTGCGTCGCACTCCCTGAGCGCCGAAGAGCTGCGCACGGTCGTCGCCGAGGCCGGCGTCATGGTGCCGCGCCGCCATCAGCGCATGCTGCTCAGCATCCTCGATCTCGATGCCGTCACCGTCGAGGACATCATGGTGCCGCGGCAGGAGATCGTCGGGCTCGATCTCGACCGCTCTTGGGAGGATAACCTCGCGATCATCCAGACGAGCTTGCACAACCGTCTGCCCGTCTATCGTGAGTACATCGACAACATCATCGGCGTCGCTCGAGTGCGCGATCTGTTGCCGGAGCTCGCACGCGGGGAGCTGACGCAAGCGCTGCTCCTCGAGCGGATCCGCGATGCGTACTTCGTACCCGAGGGCACGCCGCTCACGAAGCAGCTCTTGAACTTCCAGCAGCACCGCCGGCACTCCGCGTTCGTCGTCGACGAATACGGCGACGTCCAGGGCCTGATCACGACGCAGGACATCGTCAACGAGCTCGTCGGCGAGCTCGACCACGACTCGAGCGCCGTCGACCTCGGCGTCACGAAGGAAAGCGATCGCAGCTACGTCGTCGACGGAAGCGCGAACGTCCGGCAGCTGAACCGCGTCATGAACTGGAATCTGCCGACGGACGGTCCGAAGACGCTGAACGGGCTCATCGTCGAGCAGCTCGAGACGATTCCGGAATCCGGCACGGGCGTCACGGTGGCCGACTATCCGATCGAAATCCTCGAGGCGAGCGAGCACGGCATCAAGCGCGTGCGCGTCTTCGCCCCCGGAGCTGCGCCGCCTCCGAAAGCCGCCGCCTGACCTCGGGCTAGCTCGCGTGCGCGACCGCGAGCGCGTCGCTCAAGCGATCGACGGGCACGACCTCGATTCCCATCGGCCGCCGCGGCGCGTTGGCTCGCGGCACGAGCGCGCGCTTGAAGCCGTGCTTCTCCGCTTCGGCGAGCCGCTCCTCGCCGAACGGCACGGGGCGAATCTCGCCCGTCAGGCCGATCTCCCCGAACACCACGAGATCGTGCGAGACGGGACGCTCCGTGAGGCTCGACACGACAGCAAGCGCGACGGCCAAGATCGGCAGCGGTCTCGCCGACGCGCAGCCCCCCGACGATGTTCGCGAACACATCGCTATCGCCGGACGCCAGACTGCAATGCCGATGTAGAACCGCGAGTAAGCAGGCCCAGCCGCTGCGTATCGAAGCCTTGCGCGAGCCGGCGCGGCGATTGGCCTTGCGCATGCGGTCCACGAGCGCCTGGACTTCCACGAGCACGGGCCGCGTACCCTCTCTCGTCACGAGCGTCACGCTACCCGCAACTGCAGTGCCGTGGCGCGCGAGGAAGATCGCAGACGGGTTCTTGACCTCGCGAAAGCCCTCCTCGCTCATGACGAAGAAGCCCATTTCGTTCGCGGCGCCAAACCGATTCTTGACGGCGCGCACGATGCGAAAGCGGCTGCCGACATCGCTCTCGAAGTACAGGACTGTGTCGACCATGTGCTCGAGCACGCGCGGCCCCGCGAGCGTGCCCTCCTTCGTGACGTGGCCGATCAGCAACGTCGCGACGTTGCGCGCCTTTGCGAACCGCGTCAGCTGCGCGGCGCACTCGCGCACCTGACTCACGGAACCCGGCGCCGACTGCAGTTCCTCGCTGAATAGCGTTTGGATCGAATCGATCGCGAGCACGCCGAGCTTGTCCCGCGCGGCGACGCTCGCTAGCACGGCTTCGACGCAAGTCTCGGCGAGCATGTCGAGCGGCACGGCACCGACGGCGAGGCGCTGCGCGCGCAAGCCGATCTGCTCGAGCGACTCCTCGCCAGTGACGTAGCACGTCGGAACCCGCGGCGCGAGATTCGCGAGGGCCTTCAGCAGGAGCGTGGACTTGCCGATGCCGGGATCGCCGCCGATCAAGACGACGCCGCCCGGCACGAGACCGCCGCCGAGCACGCGATCGAACTCGCCGAGGCCGGTCGTGAGCCGATCGACGGTGCTGACGTCGACACGATCGAGCCGAGTGAGCTCGACTCTACCCGCGTGCTGCGCCCGCTCGGAGCGCTTCGGCAGCACCGCCGACTCGCTCAGCGTGTTCCATGCGCCGCAGTCGGGACACTGGCCTTGCCACTTCGGCTGCTGACCGCCGCAACTTCCGCAGGTGTAGATCGGCTTCGCCTTCGCCATGACGGCGAGAATAGCCGAACTGCGCCGTTCGCGGGCGCGGCCCGAAGCGCCGTGGAAACGGGTAGCGCATCACACGAGGCGCGCGACTGCGCGTGGCATACTGCGCGCCGCCGAGGGCACGCAAAATCATGGACCGGCTCCGTAGTCTGGCTCGCAAGCTCGTCGATGCCGCACGCCAGAGCTGGCGGGCGAAGCCGCAACCTCGCGCCGCATCTTCCAACGGCGAAGCGCTCGCGAGCGCACGGCGCGCCGCCGACGGCGGCCGTCTCAAGGAAGCGTGGGCGTTGTACCGGCAGTTGCCGCCGACGCCGGCTCTGTTTCCGGAGATCTACGATCTCGCCTCCGCGCTCGCGGCCAATGGCGCGGCCGACGAAGCCGCCGATCTCTTTCACCGCATCGCGGAGGTCGACGGCGATTTTCGTGATGTCGCGCACCGGCTCGTGCGCGCAAATCACGTGCGGCCGGACGACGACGGCGTGCAGATGCCGCCGTCGATCGGGCGCTATCAGCTCCTCGAGCCCATCGGGCGCGGGGCGATGGGCAACGTGTATCTCGGCCGCGATCCCCTGATCAATCGGATCCTTGCGTTGAAGGCCATCGATCTCTCGGTCGGCTACGACAATCCGGATTGCCCGAGCACGACCGAGAGCTTTCTGCGCGAAGCCGCGATCGCCGGCGGCCTGAGCCACCCGAACATCGTGACGATCTTCGACGTCGGCGAATCGGACGGTCTCGCCTACATCGCGATGGAGTACGTGCGCGGACATCACCTGAGCGAGTTCGCCGCGCCCGATCGGCTGCTGCCGATCGATACGGTGCTCGATTTGATCGCTCGCGCTGCCGACGCTCTCGACTACGCGCACCGGCGCAGCGTCGTTCACAGGGATATCAAGCCGGCCAATATTATGTATGATTCTCTTTCGAACAACGTGAAGATTACGGACTTCGGAATCGCCAAGTTGATTGACGCCAACAGGACCCGGACCGGCATCGTCCTAGGGACCCCCGCGTTCATGTCTCCCGAGCAGCTCGAAGGGAAAAACGTGAACGGGCACACTGACTTATTCGCGCTCGGTGTTAGCCTTTACCAGTTACTGACCGGCCAGTTGCCCTTCCGCGGAGCCTCGATGACCAACCTTATGTTCGTGATTGCGAACGAACCGCACCAGCCCGTTACCTCGTTGCGTGCCAACCTGCCGAGACGGCTCGACGAGATCATGGACAGGGCGTTGGCCAAGAACCCGGCCGACCGATTCGAATCGGCCGCCGATATGGCGGCCTCCCTGCGGCGTGCGGCTTGAGCCTCGAGTCGAACAAGCCCCGCACCACGCATGAGTCTCAAAGGGAAACTAGCGCACGTCGAGGTTACGGACGTCGGCAAGGTTCGCGATCACAACGAGGACGCGATCGGCTCGCAACCGGAGATCGGCTTGTGGGTGCTCGCCGACGGCATGGGCGGGTACAACGCCGGCGAAGTCGCGAGCGGAATAGCAGTCAAGACGATCCTCGATCTCGTGACGCAAGCCTGCAAGCACGAGAAGCGCGCCGAAATCGAGTCCGGCACCGGTTACATGCGGCAAACCATCGTGCTGCGCGACGCCATCCACCGCGCGAACAAAGTCATCAACCAGACGGCGCAGTCGCAACCCCAGTGCGAAGGCATGGGCACGACGCTCGTCGCCAGCCTGTTCTACGACAACAAAGTCTCCATCGCGCACGTCGGCGATTCACGCATGTACCGTTTGCGCGGCAACCGCTTCGAGCAGATCACGATGGATCACTCGCTGCTTCAGGAGCTCGTCGACCGCGGCTTCTACTCCCAGGAGGAAGCGCAACGCTCGACCAACCGAAACTACGTGACGCGCGCGCTCGGCGTGGAAGCGAACGTCGAAGTCGAGGTCCAAGAGATCGAGGTTCAGAAGGGCGACTATTTCTTGATGTGCTCGGACGGCCTGCCCGACATGGTCGAGGACGAGGACATTCATCTCACGATCAGCACGTTCAGCAACGACGTCCGCACGGTCGGCGAGCAGCTCATCAAGCTGACGAACGACAACGGCGGTCGCGACAATGTCTCGGTCGTCCTCGTGCGCGTCGCTGACGCGTTCCCTGCGGAGGCCGGGCTGCTACGCAAGTTCCGCGGTCTATTCGGGTCGTAGGCTCTGGTCACGAATAACTATCGGCAATTGGGACGACTACCATGGCACGCTTGATTCTCAGCTTGGACGGCCAGACCTTGGCGGAATACAACATGACCAAGGAACGCTATACCGTCGGCCGCCTGCCCGATAACGACATTCGCATCGACAACGCGGCCGTCAGCGGACACCACTCGTTGCTGATCAACATCCTCAATGACTCGTTCCTCGAGGACTTGAACAGCACGAACGGCACCTACGTCAACGGCAAGCTGATCAAGAAGCACGCGCTGCAACATGGGGACGTCATCACCGTCGGCCATCATCAGCTGCGCTATGTCGACGATCAGGCGCAGCAGGCGCCCGAGGACGAGTTCGAGAAGACGATGGTCATCCAGCCAAGCGGCCAGATGGAGAAGCAGGTCGCTCAGGCGGCGCGCGCAGCCGAAGCCGCTGCGACCGCGGCTGCTGCGAGCGCGGCGCCTGTGCAGGCGACTCCGCGACCGGCTCCGGCCGACGCTCCGAAGCCCCGGCGGCCGTTTGCGCCGACGAAGACACAAGACGTCGACGAGAGCGCCGTGCCGGCGCTGCCGCTCGCCAAGCTTCAGGTCCTGTCGGGCACGTTTGCAGGCCGTGAGCTCGAGCTCGTCAAGGCACTGACGACGCTCGGCCGCCCCGGCGTGCAAGTTGCGGCGATCACGCGCCGCGCCGAGGGTTACTACATCGTGCACGTGGAAAGCGGCAAGACCGAGGGCTACCCGCTCGTGAACGGCATGGCGATCGGCGCTCAGGCGCGGAAGCTACAGGACAACGACGTCATCCAGCTCGCCGGCGTGAAGATGGGATTCTTCCTGACCTAGAAGAGGAAGTCGCAAGGACCTCCTCACGGGCGCTGCGCTTCTCAGAACAGGAACACGAGCGCAAGCGACAGCAGGCTGTACGAGCCGATCGCCGCCCAATAGCCGAACGCATCGTGGGCGCGCGTGAAGGTGCGTCCCCACGCACGCGAGCGCGCGTAGACGGCGCCGGTGCGCAGCGCCTGGGCGACGTAACAGGCGAGCAGCACGCCGAGGATCTTGAACAAAGCGTCCATGCACTGCCAGGCTGCGCCACCACGAAGGTACGGGGCCGTGACTGCGCTCACGAAATGCCTAGAAGACGCCCTCGCCGTACGCTTCGGCAACGAGGTTCTCGAACCTCGTGAACTCGCCGAGGAACGTGAGGCGGAAGTCACCCACCGGGCCGTTGCGCTGCTTCGCGATGATGATGTCCGCTATGCCTTTACGAGGCGTATCGCGCTCGTAGACCTCTTCGCGATAAATGAACATGATCAAGTCTGCGTCCTGTTCCAACGCACCACTCTCGCGAAGGTCCGACATGACGGGGCGTTTGTCCTGACGTTGCTCGACGCTGCGATTGAGCTGCGACAGCGCGATCACGGGCAAGTCGAGCTCCTTCGCCAGCGCCTTCAGTGAGCGCGAGATCTCGGAGATCTCGGTCGCGCGATTTTCGACGGTGCCGGTGACCTGCATCAGCTGCAGGTAGTCGACGACGATCAGTCCCAAGCCGTGCTCGCGCTTTAGTCGTCGCGCACGCGCACGAACCTCTGTCGGCGTCAACGCGCCGCTGTCGTCGATGAAGATCGGCGCATCCGACATCATCGAAACGGCCGAGTCGACGCGCGACCAGTCCTCGTCGTGGAGCTTGCCGGTCCGCAGGCGTTGCTGCCCGATACGTCCGATCGAGCTCAGCATGCGAAAGGAGAGCTGCTCCGCCGACATCTCCATGCTGAAGATCGCGGCCGGCACCTTGGCGCCGAGCGCCGCGTTCTCGGCGATGTTGATGGCGAGCGACGTGTTGTGGACGACGATGTCTTCCGCGACGAAGTTGTGATGCTCCGGCACGGTCAGATCGTAGACTTGCCGTTCACCGATGTGTTCGATCGACTCGACGCGATCCCAATAGATGTCGCTCGTCGCGAGACTCTCGAGCTCTGCGTCGCCGAGGACCTCGGCGATCCGCTTGAGCCGAGGCCGGCTGAGCCCGCGGGAACCGACGTGGAGATTCCCGTGCTCTGCGAGCCCGAGCGCACGCTTGATGTCCGCCCAACTCCGCGCACCTTTCTTGCGCTCGATCAGGCTCCAAACCTCCGCCGGTATGACGTCGCGGTTGACCTTCCGACGCTTGCGCGAGCTGACGCTCAACGCCTTCATCGCGGCTCGTTCCTTGCCGAAGATCCCGATCTCGTCGACGAAGCGCGCGATGTCTTCCTGGCGCACGATGCGGAGCTCATAAGCCGTGCGGCGCGTGCCGCGATACGGAACGGTCCTGTAGCGGAGCTTCGCAATGATCCCGAAGCGCAACAGCAGGTGCTGCATGTCGCGCGCGAGTCGCTCACTCACGGTCGAGTACGAAATCGCGGCCTGATCGCCGTTCTGGATGACCCGGCCGGCGGTCGTGAGCGCGCAGGCGTGAAGGTTGTTCGCGCTGATTGCAGTGACGCCGCTGGCGAGGCCTGAGACGTCAACCGGCGCGGTGCTGGTCTCGCCGCCGGCTCCACCGTCCCCGAGCTGGCCATAGGCGTTCCAGCCCCAGCACTTAACACCGCCCGCGCTCGTCAGCGCGCAGACCCATCCGGCCCCCGCGGCAATTGCGGTGACTCCACTTGCAAGGCCCTTGACCTTAACCGGGGTGCTGCTGGCGTTGTACGTCCCATCGCCGAGCTGGCCGCCACTGTTGAGGCCCCAGCACTTGACGCTGCCCGCGCGTGTGACCGCGCAGGTGTGGTGCCCGCCCGCGGCGATCGCAATGACCCCGCTCGTGAGGCCGGCCACGCCGACTGGCGAGCTGCTATCGGTCGTTGTCCCGTTCCCGAGTTGGCCACTCTCGTTGGCACCCCACATTTCACCCCGCCAGCACTGGTCAAAGCGCACGTGTGGAGGTAGCCGGCGGCGACGGCCATCACCTCGCTGCTTCTCGACGGAGAAGTTCCGCATGCGGCAAGCAGCAGGCTGCCCACGACGGCGCCCATCAAGAGTCCGGTGCGGGCTCTCTGGGGCACGATCCGGCACTTCCTCGCGGCAAGCTCCCTCTGCCTACGGCTTGTCACGTGCGCCACGCGCTGCGAGTGCGATCACGGCAAATAGACACAGAGAGGATCGTCACCCAGACCTTAAACTAGGGCGTGGCAATTCTTGTGTCAACCGACGCAGACTGTCTGTTCAAGTCTTCCGAACTCGAGCAGACTGTCGCGCTTTGCGGGAAGTACGTCAAACGGGCGGGCCCAGCTTCCCGCCTAAGATCCTTCGCAGGAGCCTGCCGTCGTAGAGGTGAGGATGACGGCCCCTCGAGTTGGCGCTCGTCATCCGTTGCACTCACCGTGTCGGTGGCCTAGATCGTGCTTACTCGCCGACGGCTTCAGGATCGAGGTCGCGTCGAGCCGCGACGCGCGCGTCTGATCGGGGTCAGACCCCTGACATGGCTCGGTTCGACGATGGCACGGAGAAATGCCGCGTCGCGACAGTCTCCGTCACACTTCCGCGACGAACGTGCCACTCAATTGTCTCTGGGTCTGACCCCGGCCATGGCTGTCTCGGACACGG
>CAVQPJ010000003.1:0-297007 GCA_963714705.1 uncultured Gammaproteobacteria bacterium | reverse complement strand
CGGCGAAGCGCTGCACGAGATTCTCGAGCTCGGCGTCGGTCACCGCTTGGCACCGGCGCCGCCGCCGCCGAGAAACGCCATCGCCCCGAGAAGAAAGCCGAAGTCGTACCAACCCCCCGAGTTCGGGAACGCGTAGATGCGGTAGTCCGTGAACAGGCTCGCGATGAAGCTGAACAGGATCAGAAAGCCGTGCAGCAGCCCCCACAAGAACCCGGGCGGGTTGAAGACCTCCGGCGGCGGTTGTGTGGCGCAACTTTGCAGCAGCAGCGCCGCCGCGCAAATCGCGGAGAACGTGAAGATACGTCGTCGGTAGGGATGAAGTGACAGCGTCATGACTTTCTCCGCTGGATCGAATCAGGGTTTCGCGCGTCGCGAGCTGCGGCGCTTCTTCGGCAACGCCTTTTCCGCCATGAACAGCCACGCCGCTCCCAGGATATCGCGCAAGGACTCGCGATCGAGTCGCGCCAGCCGCGCGAGAACGGCGGGATGCTTGGCGTAGTGGTCGGGCAGGTAGAGCGCATCGGGATAGGCGGCCATCAAGCGCGTGCGTTGCTCCGGGCTGATGCGGACGACGAACGAGCCCGGCTCGGCCGAGTTGTGAATCGCCGCGCAAACGAGTAGACGACCGCCGACGGTGAACGCGATACCGCGATCCGTCGTGCCGTCTTCGACGTTCGGAAACTCGAGCGCCAGCTCGCGCAGGACTCCGCTGTCGACACCCGGCGTGTCGTTCACGCGTCGCTTTATGCGCGCGCCGGTCTTGCGGCTTCGTGCGGTCCTAGCCATTCGTGCTTCGCGGAACGTCGTCTTTCACGATCGCGTAACAGTAGCAGTCTCGCGGCTCGTCGCTGACATTGGGATGGATCAAGCACCGCCGGAGCCTGCCGGCTATATGTCGGTCGGATCTCCGAGCTTACGGTTCAGGTCGATGGCGGCCTTTGCCAGGCGCTTCGCCTGCGCAGCGCTCATGCTATCGCCTTGCACGAAACTGATCGTAGCCATTTCGTACTTGCCGCCGGGTTTCAGCCGGTCGTCCACGTTCTGGAGCCTCTTGCCGCGCCAGAAGCCGAACAGCACACGCGCCTCTTCAGCGCGAATCAGCAGCACCGGGCCGTTGGAGAGGTACACGAGATGCCCCCATTTGATCCGCTCCTCGAGCGTGCCGGCGGCGAGAGTAGCTTTGCGAAGCGTCTCGACGAGCGCCCGGCGCCATCCCGCAAGCGCGTCGACGTACGCGTCGGGAGACTCCGCGGGCGGCGACTTACCCCGCATCACGAATCACGACCCTCGGACGATCCAGAACCGTGTTGTCGAAAACGATCTTGGCCTGTTCCAGCGGACGGCACTGCGCGAGATACAAGCGTTGCCCCGGCACGTATCGGCGCTCGTATTTGTCGCGCGTGACTACGGCGTCCCCTCCGCGCCGCGCGTCGCGAGTGATGGCGCGCTCGACAGTGACCTCGAACGGCACGTCCACCCAGACCGTCATGTCCCATGACCCTCGAAGCTCGGCTCGCGAGAGAAACACCCCGTCGAACAGCAGCACCGCGTCCCGCGGAGCCACCTGCCGCGGCGACCGAACGGCTCGATCGGTGCGATAGTCGAACACGGCCGTGCGAAACCTGCCATCGCCCGTCGGCCCGAGCGGCTCCAGCAACTCTCGTTTCAATGCAGCGTAGTCGAACGAATCGAGAAAGTAGCCTTCGGGCGAATCGGGCCCGCGCGCGTATCGTGCCTCACGCGGATTGTGGAAGCCGTCGACCGACGCGCGGACAACCTGACGGCCCGCCCTTCGCAGCGGCTCGACAAGCTCGTCCGCCAGCATCGTCTTGCCCGCTCCATCGACGCCGTCGATCGCCACGCGCGCAACATGACCGGGCCGCAGCGCGGCGATCGCGGCGGCAAGCTGCTCGACGGCGTCGGCCCGCGTCACGGGTCGACCGCCGTCGCGCTCTTGATTTCGGCGGCGCCCATGGTCTTAAGTCGAAGCACCCTCGGTGCCGAGGCGGGCCTTGATGTCCGCGTAAGCGGCGTCGATGAGGTCGCCGAGTGCCGCGGCATCCGGCTCGCGGCCGGGCTGCAACTTCACGTGCCGCATGCGTTTGCCGCTGCCCTCCAACAGGCGAGCGGGGTCCTCGAGCAGAGCGCCGTAGAAGAAGCCGACGTTGACGTGATTCTTGAACGCGTTGACGTACCCGAACGCCGCATCTTCCACGCACGCGACAGGGCAGCCGTCGTGGACCAGCTCGCGGACGTCATCGCCGCACTGCCGCATTCGCAGAAACCACTTCTGCGCAATCGATCGCAGCTCGAGCGGGCCAGCGGTGAACCAGATGCCGACGGCGCGATCGCGTTTCCCTGCTCCGGACAACCGAAAGATTTCCACGCGGCCGCTCAACCCGCGAAGATCCAGCGCAATGCGACGAGGTCTGTCCGTCATGGGGAAAGAGATGCCTGAACGTTCCAGCTCCGCTCGAGCATCACTCGCGGCACACGCCCGCCTACGCTCCGGTCTGGGTCCATGCAACGACGATATAGACAAATACCGCGCCGTGAACAAGGGATGCCCCAATGAGTGCGCTCCGACTGGAGTTCTTTGGAGCGAAGACACCGGAAACAAAGGCCGCAGCTGCAAAAAACGGAGCCGCGAGGAGCCACAGCGGTGTAAGCGCGGCCCATTGCGACTCGATGCGTGCGGTGTACACGACAAGCGCAACAAGAGTAAGCGCTGTAATGAAGATGAAGCACGCCGACAGTAGGCGCCAAAATGCTGGGTAGGGCCTCAGAAAGAAAAGACCAAGACCCGTAGCGGGTATCGCAGACACGCCCAAGACGCCCAGGAAGTAGAGGCTATCTCCGAAAGCAAACATTGCCCCGTACGTCTGCCTATCAGGGCCCGAGGTTGTCGCAACGTAGATGCTCAGGGCTACCCACGCGATTGCTACAGCGGCTAAGTAGCTAACGACCACGACACCAACCTTGGCCACGGGTTTCATAGGTTGTCGTGGCGCGGCAGCACGCTACTCCTCCAGGAAACGCCGCGCGCTCTCGGGATCGCCAGCGGCGTCATGTCGTAGGCCGCGCCGCTGTGGTGGGCGATGGCTATCGCTGGCACGCAAAGGATGGAGAGAGCTGCGATCGAGCTGCGAAAAAACACCGCACCCTCCTGTGGCCTACTCCGGCGTCGCTCCCAGATCGCGCGCACCAGTTGTCACCTAACGCCTGAGATGAGCTGCAGGCTCCATCTCTTTGGTTAAGCGGCACCGCGTTCCACTCCCGTTGCGATTGTGAATAGCGTGCGGACCTAGTTTCGTGCCATGAACATCCATCGATGTCCCTCTAGATCCTCAACTCGATATCGTCGCGCTGGCGGCCCATCCTCCGGTTCAGACAAGATCACGGCTCCTGCGGCCTTAGCCCGAGCATAGTGCTCATCGACGTCCTCAACGTAGACGAGAACGCCATCGATGATCCATGGGAGAGCGGACCATGAGGCGGCAATCTCGCAGTGGCCGCGATGTCGCTTGGGGCCTTCATAGTCCGGCGACGGACTGGCCAACATGACTAGTCCATCCCCAATCGACATTTCTCCGTGAGAAAGCCTCCCATCGGAAGACGTGAAGCGAGCTGTCTCCGTGAAGCCAAACACTTCGGCCAACCATTCTAGGGCGGCAATGCCGTCCTCATAGGTCAAGAACGGAACAACGTCCGGCATCTTGTTCTCCTTTCGCCCTGCGTCGTTATGCGACTCGCGAGGCGCTTACTAGCGTGCACTCTCATCCCACGCCTCTACCAGCGTGCGATTCGCCGCGGCCTCTTCAGCGCTTCCAGACAGAATCACGACCAGCTCGCCCCGATCCGACGGAGAGCCGACTTTGAACTCCTTGCCCTCACGACGAAGCAACGCGACCAAGTTCTCCTTCTGTTCGGCGGACGTCACCATCACGGCGACATCGTACCGGTACGACTCGACGCGGACGCGAACTCCATCGGCTTCTAGCCAAAGGACGTCGGGAACGCAGAGCGCATTGTCTGTGCCCGGCCTGACCGCGATACCTTCAGTTGCGAACTCCCGCATCAACGAGGCCAGATGCTGGGGCGACTCAGCGAAAATGCACCGCTCCTGCGGCGAAGAACAGCCTGAGATGGGCGCCAGCAAGAGTAGCGGGATTAGCGGTCTACTCATGTCGCATAACGTCGCGCATCAGCGACGCGTCGATGCCCGAAACGTAGAACAAAATTATCCACAATGCGCGCACACTGCATGCGCTTGTTATGCGCTGGCACTTCGTGACTTACGAGCCTCGTCGATTGCGTTGGCCCACGCGCCACGCCCCATCAACACGAACCGATACTCCCGCCCATCCGTTGCGGATACCGCAAGCGAGTTGGGCACTAGCGGAATGATTCCCAAGAAGCGGGTCCAACAGGGGCGCACGCCCTGAATGTCCGCGAAATCGATCTCAGTGTTTCCGCCCTGAACGTTAAACTTGTGGGCTTCAAAGATCAGCCTCTGATCGGTGAGCCAAAGCTTGCCGCCCACCGTCTCAAGGCCTTTTTGCAGATTCGCGGCACTATTTCTTATCGTACTCTCACCACTTCGCAGCACTGTTTTCACTTCACCTCCTCGCTAGCTGAATCGGTCCAAGATTCCCCGGAAACCACGGCCAATAGATTCGTCGGCCGCGCCTAACGCCGCGCATCAGCGACGCGCTGATGCCCCAGACCCAGAACACATTTATCCATAACGCGCGTTCGCTGCATGCGCTTGTCAGGCGTCACGGGGTGCCACACTCGATTTCCGGGCCTTCGCGGTATTGGTAGCATCTCCGCGATGTCACCCAACCAAGACACACGCTGCGGCGCGGCCCATCTGCTGCTGTTTGATCCGAAAGGACTCGTTCAATACCGTTGCAGGTGCACGTTCGGTAGACACTTGCCATGGCACCCCCGTCCGCGCACTCGTGATACAGAAGCACATATGCGGCTAGCGCTGACACCGCAAGCACGGCGAGAACCGTTAAGGCTCGAAAGCCAGCGACTGAGCGAGTGACTTCATTCGGCATGACGGTCGATGTGACGCCTAACGCCGCGCATCAGCGACGCGCCGATGCCCTAAACACAGAACGAATTTATCCATAACGCGCGTTCGCTGCATGCGCTTGTTATACGGGGTGGATTCATAAACTAAGTGCAACACGGCTCCCCCCAAAAGAGGCGATCTGGAATAGTTCGACAGCCTCTCATCCGCCAAGACAAGGGGACCGTCGATGACCTATCACCAGATCACCTCCGAGGAGAGGTATATCCTCGCGACCCTGCGAAAACAAGGTTGCAACCAGTCGGAGATCGCGCGCGAGCTCGGCCGCCACCGCAGCACGATCTGCCGCGAGCTTAAACGCAACAGCTCCCGCTTCGATGGCCACTACCGGCCGAGCAAAGCCATCGAGCGCACCGCCGGCCGACGTTCCCGGTCACGACGTAATCAACGCTTCGCCCGCAGCGATCTACGACGCGTCGATGCCCAGCTTCGTGAATTATGGAGCCCCGAGCAGATCTGCAGCCGGCTGCGCAGCTCTCTCTCCATCAGCCATGAGACGATCTACCGCTACATCTGGCGCGATCGCATCCTCGGCGGCTCGCTGCACACGTACTTGCGCGGTGCTCGCAAGCGCCGGCGTAAACGCTACGGCGCCTACGACAGCCGGGGTCGTCTTGCCGGCAAACGTCACATCAGCGAGCGCCCTCCCGCCGCCGAGCTGCGCACCGAGATCGGCCACTGGGAAATCGACACCGTCATCGGCAAGGGTAATCACCACTGCCTCCTCACCCTCGTCGACCGCAAATCCGGCTACGTCGTGATCGGCAAGCTCAGAGCCCGAACGAAGGAACACACCAATCACCGAACGTTGCGCCTCATGCGCCGACATCCGCAGCGATTCAAAACCATCACCGCGGACAACGGCACTGAGTTCCACGACTACGCCGCCATCGAGCAAGCCACCGGCACGGCGTTCTACTTCGCCACCCCACATCACTCGTGGGAGCGAGGAACGAATGAAAACACCAACGGCTTGATCCGCCAGTACGTGCCCAAGGGCACCAGCATGGCGAGGCTCACTCAGCAACGCTGCAACGCGATCGCTCGAGCGCTGAACAACCGGCCGCGCAAACGCCTCGGCTTCAAAACACCTCAGGAGTGCTTCGATGAAACCTAGTCAGTGTTGCAGTTCAAAGTTGATGTCAGGCGCAATCAAGGTGGTTCGCCCAAGTACGGGAACGCACACCACGACAACATTGCGAACAGAGTGAAGTACGCAGACGCTTGCATTTGCCTCGATTGGCGACGCCACCCAACAAAAGCTAACGCCATGGCAGCGCCAATAACGACTGCGTTCAGCGCTGCAACCGCAACCGTGTGCCCAACACCTTGATAGGCGTAGCCGAACTCCCAAGAGCTCACGAACCACGCAACGCTCAAACCCGCTACCACGAGAGACGCAACCAGCGACACCGGCCCAAGCCAACGCGTGCCCCACAAACCAGCCAGCGTAACCAGATAGATGCCAGGCAGAACGGGCACGTAGGCTCCACCCATCACCATGGCTAGAACTACTTGGTGCACCGGCTTGGGTAGCAGGACACTCGGGGCGTTGCCCATCACGAGCGCAGCGGACAGAAACGCGATGCCCGTCGCGCCGCCCAGCAGCCATGCTCCTCGACCCTGTGTCATTGCGTATAACGCCGCGCATCAGCGACGCGCTGCCCACGCATCCAGAGAACCAATTTATCCATACCGCGTTCGCTGCATGCGCTTGTTAGGCGACTCTCGTGCGATGAAATTCCACATAGAATCGCACTCCGGCGGATGGCACAACCTCATGTCTCACAGTTGGCTCTACCACTCCGTAGCGATTCGATGAAAGAAGAATCTCCTCGACTTCTGGCTCCAGTATTCGATAAAGAAGGGCGCCCTCAAGCACGACAATCTTTCCCCAGACGCCGTCCTTGGTGTCATGACTGCGAAGAAGACCCGTCGGGACTGTGCTCTCCGTGAATTCCGGGGTTCGCTTGTAGGGAAAAACATTCGTCGGAAGCGCTTTCATGTGTGAATCCAATTGTAGGCAGGCCCTCTGTACAGTTCCGGCTACGTTTCCTCGCCACCCTAAATCACGCAGTCGGCGTCATCAGCGCGGCTAGCGGATAGATTCGCAAAACGTGGCAGTCGCCTAACTAGATTTAGACGACACGCTGCATTCGGTTGGCAAAGTCACGCCCAGACGTCGGCGGGGGAAGTGGCTTCCCGTCCTTCTCATAGAGCGCGATCGCTTCTTCGACGATCTGACAGAGCTCCTCGAAGACCGCCTGCTCGTCGTCGCCATGGCAACCGCCGAGGATGAGTCCAGGTGCGCTTCCAACGTAGCAGTTATCCTCGGCGGACCACTCCACGATCTTCGCGTATCTAGCGCTGGTCTTCATTTCTCGAGCTCCGCGATGGCACTGTCGACCGCGCGAATCTGATATTGCTTCGCGTCATCGCCAAGTTTGCCGGAGATGGTCACCGGTTTCGATAGACGCGGATGAACATAATTACGATGGCTCCCTTTGCCGCCGCGATTCGCGAACCCGGCCTGTTCCAACTGTGCGATCAGCTCTCGAACCTTCGGTGGCATTTGAGGTTACCAGGTGTCTCCGACGTAGCCTCGCACGCTCTGGACGTCGCAACCACCACCGAAAGAACTGCCTACCGCCAGATTCTCCCGAGCTTTCCCGTGTCGTCTAACGCCGCAGTTGAGCGGCCGCGCGATGAACGTGTCCAGCGCGCCGCGTGTGCACAATGAAATGACGCACATGCGGCGCGCACGTGACGCCGTATGACGGTCCGCTCCAACTGCTTGTTCGGCGGCTGGCACAACGCGTCTCTCATTTCTTACCCCACCGCTCGGTCAAAAGGTAGCGACACGATCTCCCAAACTATTAGCGAAACGCCGATCACCACGACAGCCCGCGCGAGCGCGCACCAAAGCGGCGTGGAGTTTCGCGCACACCGCCACGTCGCGACGTTGACCCATACGTAGTAGGGAACGGTTAGCGCCAACAGCACAATTCCCTGCCACGGCTCAAGAAACCTAAGCGCTTGATCCAAACCGCTAGACAAGATGGCGCCGAAAACGCCGCCGTATACCCAGAAGACCAACCAAAGCGGTTCCTCGCCAGCCCACGCCGCCCCAATGAGACCGCGAACGATTGGCTGCGGGCTCTCACGCAAGCATGGTTTCCCTTCGTGTCGCCGAACGCCGCAGTTGAGCGGCGGCGCGCTGAGCTGTCCAGCGCGCCGCATGTGCATAATGAAATGGCGCACTTGCGGCGCGCACGCGACGACGTATCACCGTCCGCTCCAACTGCTTGTTATGCGGGGTGGATTCATAAACTAAGTGCAACACGGCTCCCCCCAAAAGAGGCGATCTGGAATAGTTCGACAGCCTCTCATCCGCCAAGACAAGGGGACCGTCGATGACCTATCACCAGATCACCTCCGAGGAGAGGTATATCCTCGCGACCCTGCGAAAACAAGGTTGCAACCAGTCGGAGATCGCGCGCGAGCTCGGCCGCCACCGCAGCACGATCTGCCGCGAGCTTAAACGCAACAGCTCCCGCTTCGATGGCCACTACCGGCCGAGCAAAGCCATCGAGCGCACCGCCGGCCGACGTTCCCGGTCACGACGTAATCAACGCTTCACCCGCAGCGATCTACGACGCGTCGATGCCCAGCTTCGTGAATTATGGAGCCCCGAGCAGATCTGCAGCCGGCTGCGCAGCTCTCTCTCCATCAGCCATGAGACGATCTACCGCTACATCTGGCGCGATCGCATCCTCGGCGGCTCGCTGCACACGTACTTGCGCGGTGCTCGCAAGCGCCGGCGTAAACGCTACGGCGCCTACGACAGCCGGGGTCGTCTTGCCGGCAAACGTCACATCAGCGAGCGCCCTCCCGCCGCCGAGCTGCGCACCGAGATCGGCCACTGGGAAATCGACACCGTCATCGGCAAGGGTAATCACCACTGCCTCCTCACCCTCGTCGACCGCAAATCCGGCTACGTCGTGATCGGCAAGCTCAGAGCCCGAACGAAGGAACACACCAATCACCGAACGTTGCGCCTCATGCGCCGACATCCGCAGCGATTCAAAACCATCACCGCGGACAACGGCACTGAGTTCCACGACTACGCCGCCATCGAGCAAGCCACCGGCACGGCGTTCTACTTCGCCACCCCACATCACTCGTGGGAGCGAGGAACGAATGAAAACACCAACGGCTTGATCCGCCAGTACGTGCCCAAGGGCACCAGCATGGCGAGGCTCACTCAGCAACGCTGCAACGCGATCGCTCGAGCGCTGAACAACCGGCCGCGCAAACGCCTCGGCTTCAAAACACCTCAGGAGTGCTTCGATGAAACCTAGTCAGTGTTGCAGTTCAAAGTTGATGTCAGGCGACTTGGCACTACGCAAGGAGAATTCCCCCTTTGAACCTTTTGGGCCAAAGCACGGTGTACTCCTCGCCCTGAACCAACCGATATGCCGTCGGGCACGAGTTGCTATGCCGGCGACTATACATTCGCTCAACGCCTCAATCAGGTCGTTTCTCGCGGCTCTTTATCAACGGCAACGATACGGTGTACCACCCGAGCGTCGCGACAACCAAACCGGCCAGAGCCCAGAGAAGAGCAAGATACATTGCTCGACTAGCGGTCAAAGGAATCCCGTCTGCGTAGTCAAGGAAAAGGAAAAACGCAAAGCATGGCAACGAGCCGCCGACTAGGAACATGACGATGTGCCCGACCAGACAGTGACTGGCCCACTTGAGGAGCGATGGTTTCTTCGGAGCGCTCGTCTGCATCGTGAGTCGCCTAACGCCGCAGTTCAGCGGCGGCGCGCTGCCGTGTGAAGCGCGGCGCATGTGCACAATGAAATGACGCACGTGCGCCGCGCCGCGATGCCGTTTGACCGTCCGCTGCAACTGCTTGTTATGCGGCACTGCCACCACCGGCTGCTTGCCAGGAAGACACCGCAATGTCCGACTGGTGCCCTTCCAATCCCATGGCCTCCATCGCCACAACGATCGCGTGTTTCTGCTCTGAACTTACAGCGATGCGCTCTTCCAGGAGCAGATCCACCAGAGCCTCGATCCCGAGGCCCCATTCGTTGTGACGTAGATGAACGCGCGAATGTCTTCAGCTTCCTTGGCACGTAATAAGGACCTTGCGAGCTCGAACGCTCGCTCCGAAAGCTGCCGACACTTGCGAGCGTGTGCTGACACACCAAACCTCTCGTAGAACGGGCGACGGCTGCGGCGTCTCTCGCCTGGCACACCCGTGAATAGTGGCGCATAACGCCGCAGTTGAGCGGCCGCGCGACCAACTGTCCAGCGCGCCGCGTGTGCACAATGAAGTGACGCACATGCGGCGCGCGCGCCGCCGTATCACCGTCCGCTGCAACTGCTTGTTAGGCGGGGTGGATTCATAAACTAAGTGCAACACGGCTCCCCCAAAAAGAGGCGATCTGGAATAGTTCGACAGCCTCTCATCCGCCAAGACAAGGGGACCGTCGATGACCTATCACCAGATCACCTCCGAGGAGAGGTATATCCTCGCGACCCTGCGAAAACAAGGTTGCAACCAGTCCGAGATCGCTCGCGAGCTCGGCCGCCACCGCAGCACGATCTGCCGCGAGCTCAAGCGCAACAGCTCCCGCTTCGATGGCCACTACCGGCCGAGCAAAGCCATCGAGCGCACCGCCGGCCGACGTTCCCGGTCACGACGTAATCAACGCTTCACCCGCAGCGATCTACGACGCGTCGATGCCCAGCTTCGTGAACTGTGGAGCCCCGAGCAGATCTGCGGCCGGCTGCGCGGCTCTCTCTCCATCAGCCACGAGACGATCTACCGCCACATCTGGCGCGATCGCATCCTCGGCGGCTCGCTGCACACGTACTTGCGCGGTGCTCGCAAGCGCCGGCGTAAACGCTACGGCGCCTACGACAGCCGGGGTCGTCTTGCCGGCAAACGTCACATCAGCGAGCGCCCTCCCGCCGCCGAGCTGCGCACCGAGATCGGCCACTGGGAAATCGACACCGTCATCGGCAAGGGTAATCACCACTGCCTCCTCACCCTCGTCGACCGCAAATCCGGCTACGTCGTGATCGGCAAGCTCAGAGCCCGAACGAAGGAACACACCAATCACCGAACGTTGCGCCTCATGCGCCGACATCCGCAGCGATTCAAAACCATCACCGCGGACAACGGCACTGAGTTCCACGACTACGCCGCCATCGAGCAAGCCACCGGCACGGCGTTCTACTTCGCCACCCCACATCACTCGTGGGAGCGAGGAACGAATGAAAACACCAACGGCTTGATCCGCCAGTACGTGCCCAAGGGCACCAGCATGGCGAGGCTCACTCAGCAACGCTGCAACGCGATCGCTCGAGCGCTGAACAACCGGCCGCGCAAACGCCTCGGCTTCAAAACACCTCAGGAGTGCTTCGATGAAACCTAGTCAGTGTTGCAGTTCAAAGTTGATGTCAGGCGTCACTCGCGACATGCTAAGACCATCCGTAGTTTTGTATTTCGCGACAACGATGCCTCTTCCTCGCCGCTACCCATTCATCGCCATTCGCGTTCAAGAACCCACCAAGATGCGGAGCTTCGTTAGATACGGAGCCTTTCGACCGAATTTCGCGCGCGGATCAGTGGACAGATCCCAGCGACCGTTGAGGAGTTCGGGCGCGTCATCCTGTGGTGGGCTCCATTCGCCTTCGCAGCCTGAGCATTCACGACAGACTTCGTTACCGCGTTCGGCGGGCCATACCTTTGCGGTGAGCGCATCAAGTGAGTTCCCAGCAAAGGACGTATCGATCTTGGCCGTATCTAGAAACGTTGATGCCAGCGCACGTATTAGGCGTGCGTTGTTTCGCAAACCGTCATGTGCAGAGCGGAAATACCACGCTCGGTAGCCATTCACCGAGTTGAACAGCCAGTCGAAAAGATGCCGAGGCAACTCGACGCTGTAAGCAGCACGGGAAAAGGCAGGATCGTCATTGCACGGACCCTTGTGCCCACACAAAACACGCATTTCGCGGTGCACCGCGCTAACGATGTTCCCCGAACGGCGGCGCGTCGCCTAACGAATGTCGACGGTTTGCGTCGACGGATTGAGCGAATTCCCAAACGAACTTCGACATTGGACTGTGACGCCTAACGCCGCAGTTCAGCGGCCGCGCGCTGCCGTGTCCAGCGCGACGCACGCGCATAATGAAATGGCGCGCGTGCGGCGCGCTCGCACCGACGTATCACGGTCCGCTGCAACTGCTTGTTATGCGGCCGCCCAACCTACACTTCACCTCTTGCGGAAGAGCAAGGAAGACCGCAATCGCGCCGACACTGGTACGATCCGCACGATGTGCAGATCCACCACTGCCGCAATACTCCTCGTATCCCTCCGGCAGCGCCTTGGATTCGACGTAGCAATCGTCGTTGATGGGACGTGACAGCCCCTTAACCAATGAGCTCGCAGCGCCAAGGCTCGCGCGAGCAATAGAAAGCTTCGTCGTTAGCACAGCTAGCACCGCGTGCTCCACAGGACTGGCCGACCAATCCGGCTATTCGGATGCGATCCGCTGTCCAGCGGCCCGAAGAAGTCGACATAGTCGCCCTGCCACGCCAGAAGGATTCTCGCCGAGCCAGCCCAAAGGTTCGCCAGCGTTTAACGCGCGAATCGGCCGCCGATAGGAATCGAGCGCGCTCGTCTCAGCACGTGGCCGCAACTTTGAGCCGCATAACGTAGCAGGACAGCGGCCGCTGCGCCTAGGTCAGCGCGCCGCAGGATCCCATTCGAACGCGGCGACGTCATCGCCATGCCGCAGCTGTAACCACCGAATCGTGTGCCGGTGCGACGAGCCTCTGACGCCTAACGTGCAGTTGAGCGGCCGCGCGCCGAATGTGTCATGCGCGCCGCGAGCGCACAATGGCAGCGCCGCGCCTGCGGCGCGCACGCGTCGACGTATCACGGTCCGCTGCAACTGCTGGTTAGGCGCCTCTGGAAACCGTGTTCTACGCACGCGCGCGAATCCGATCCGCTTCGAACCTTTCGGCGCTGACAGCTGCGGTGTGCTCTCGCCGCTAGCTGACAGCTCACGTACCCTCCGCTTGACTTGGCCGCACGCTCCAACGCCGCGGCCAACGCTCGCGACGATTATGCGGTGTGAAAGGAGCCTCAATGTCCCCGGTTGCCGTGTCGAGCGACAAGTCGCCAACGCAATCAACCTGCATTGCGGCCCGGACCGACTGCGTCACGGCCGCGCACCGCGCCATCAATGTCCCTGAAAGTCATAGCGACGCGATCATGCGCCCTCCCACATGATCGTGCACGGTCCACGCAATTGCTAGCTAGGCGCAGCGACTCCAACGAGCGTTCACATCAGCGGATCCAGACGCACTGGCGACCGCTGTGCGCAAGAAGCGCTGACAATGCGAACGTGAATGTGGCCAACCAGCGCGGCAAGCGCGCCATAACCTAGAACAGCGCTGCTGACAAACCGAACAGCGGCTCGCCGCAAGCCAACAGCCGCGAAACCCCCAGCGGCTCATCGACGTACGCGAGTATCGCCGAGCAAAGGGCTATCGCCGAGCAGATCCACGCGATGCGTCATTCGTTGTCGCCTAACGCCGCAGTTCAGCGGCGGCGCGCTGCCGTGTGAAGCGCACCGCGAGCGCATAATGAAATGGCGCGCTCGCGGTGTCGCCGCGATATCGTTTGACCGTCCGCTGCAACTGCTTGTTATGCGGCATCTGCGTGCTTGCGATCGTTTGGTCGATTAGGGCCGCGCTCCGCTAATGTACTCGGGCACAGAACAAGAGCATAAGACCGGCTCGTACTCTGCCTGAATAGTCTCCAGCGATCGGCCATCGGGCCCTAGAATCTCGATAACAACGTGCTCGGGAGCCGGCTTGTCGAGCAGAGACTCCCCTTGGAAGAAAGTAATCCTGTGGGAGTATTCGGCGAGGAACGATCCTGAGGTATCTTCATAGACCTCAACGCGGTCTCCGCGGAATTCGAGCGGACGCCCATCAGCGGTGCTGCCGGAAAGATAGAGTCTGTGCGGCGAACCCCACCAATAGAACGTGACGTTTCCGTAGTCCCTCTGTACCTCGAATGCTCTTGCTGTCGGAGCAGAACATGTGTCCGACGCTCGGTCTTCTCTGTCGCCAACGCGGATAAGCGTGCGCATCGTTTCGTCTGTGCGCAGAACCGGAAGCCAGCAAGCAACATCGTGGTATGAAGGTTCACAACCAACGAGAAGCACGAAGGCGGCGACAACGAAGGTGCATGTCCCGAGCTTCATCGGTCTCCTCCCACGAGCGGCGATTGCCAAGTTCGCGGTGACCTCAACCTATCCGGCAGCGCTGCCCTTTCCTATGCCGCATAACGTGCAGTTCAGCGGCCGCGCACGCACAAGCTGTCATGCGCGCCGCTGGCGCACAATGGCAACGCCGCGCCTGCGGCGCGCACGCGACGCCGTAGTCACGGTCCGCTGCAACTGCTGGTTATGCGTCACTCCTCGTACCGTTTGCATTTGGGTTCCGAGAAATACTTCCATGCGGCCTGGGGCGCCAACTCCAACAGAGAGCTAGAGACCAAGCTGTAGCGTAGACCACTTCAGGCTTACGCCCCGGTTCAGCAAGCACAATGCCTACCGCATGCTGCCAATCAGCAGGAAACTCCAGCTGATAGCTGGTGGCACCATCCTGCACTTGAAGTGAGCGCGTGATCTTTAGCCGAACAGTTAGCTTTCGGGGACCGAGGCACTTCTCAAGATCCTCGAGCGCAAACAACAGATGCGCGTAGCCTTCGGAAAGGCCACCATCATCCTCGTCGCGTTCCTTCTCAGTGATAGGCGGAAAGAAGCCGATTACGTCGGGCCCGAAACGCTTGCCAGCCTTCGGGTTCCCAGCGAGCGGCCGGCTGTGACGGTTCGCTCCAGCGTGACCAGCCGAGCAAACCTGATGCGCAACCAAGCGACTAAGCGCGGCATCCGCAACTGCGTGGCTCTGTGACGCATAACGCCGCGCATCGCGACGCGCCGATGCCCTAAACGGTCAGAACAAATTTGTCCCTAACGCGCGTTCGCTGCATGCGCTTGTGGCGTCACGCGTTACGCTCCGAACCAGCACCACGATTGCCACCAAGCTAGCCGCAAAGGCACTCACGCCAACGACAAGACCGCGACCGCAAGCCACCGCGGCTCGGCTAGAGTCGTGACGCTAGCGAGCGCTGCAACCGCCAGTCCCATGATCACGCCAGTCAGAAGAAGAGCGGCCTTCACGCGCGAAAGCACCTGACCTCGTTTGGTCCAGGACGCGCGCATTGAAACAAGAGCCGCCTGATGCTTTGGCTTCCAGCCACCCGGTATGGGCTGCTTGTACAAGTATGCTCGGCGCGATCCACGAACGAGGAAAAATCCCCGACCGCTGCGGCGCGTTGAAGCTCATCGTCCCCGAGCCAAACCTGGGCGAGCAGATCAGCAGCGCTACGAAGCTGCTGAGCAATCGACTGCAAGCGAAAGAGCACGAAGGCGCCTAGAAACGCGATCGCCCCCGCCAGCGATTGCGCGATTGTGCTGAAAGTGTAGTAGAGCGTGCGTTTCCACTGACGCCTAACTATATTTAGGCAGCATGATTTGACAGCGGCGCGCTGCAAACAAAGCGGGGCGTTTCGCCGTATATCGTGATTGACGTGACCATAACTGCTTGTTTGTACTAGAGCACTGCGCGTGTTATGCGTCAATTAGTCGCCCGGAGTTATACGGCATGGATGCCAAACCGAAGCTGCTTGACGTCGTTCGGGACAGGATTCGCGCCAAGCACTACAGCTATCGGACAGAGCAGCAGTATCTCGGCTGGATTCGGCGCTTCATTCTGTACAACGACAAGCGCCACCCGCGCGATATGTCGGCCCCTGAGGTCGAGCGCTTTCTGACGCATCTCGCGGTGGAGCGCCAGGTCTCGGCCTCGACGCAAAACCAAGCGCTTGCTGCCGTCCTATTCCTGTACCGCGACGTGCTTGAGATCGAGTTGCCGTGGCTCGGGAACATCGTTCGCGCCCGAACGCCGCAGCGCGTGCCGGTTGTATTGCCGCGTCGCGAAGTGCAGGCGCTGCTTGCCGAGCTCGATGGGCAGTTCCATTTGGTGGCGCAGTTGCTGTACGGCAGCGGCTTGCGACTCATGGAAGCGCTCAGGCTCAGAGTGAAGGACGTCGACTTCGAGTACTCACAACTCGTAGTACGCGACGGTAAGGGTCAGAAGGACCGCGTGACGATTCTGCCGGACAGCATCCTCGCACCGCTGCGCGCTCATCTACAGCGTGTTCAGGAGCAGCACCGCCAAGCACTCGACCGCGGCTACGGCGGCGTCGAGTTGCCCTTCGCGCTGGCCGAGAAATATCCGAATGCCCACACCGATTGGGGATGGCAGTATGTGTTTCCCGCCGCCCGGCCAAGCAGCGATCCACGCACCGGCGCCCAGCGCCGCCATCATCTACACGAGACGAGTGTGCAACGGGCGATCAGGGGAGCGGCGCGGCGTATCGGGATCTTGAAGCCTGTAGGTCCGCACACGATGCGGCATTGCTTCGCCACGCACTTGCTCGAGCGCGGGTATGACATCCGCACCGTCCAACAGCTCATGGGTCATTCGGACGTGCGAACGACGCAGATCTACACGCACGTCATGAAGAAAGGCGCCGGCGCGGTGAAGAGTCCGCTCGACTGAAGGCGCCAAGCGGCGCGCGGCCTACTCCACCGTCACCGACTTCGCGAGATTGCGCGGCTGATCGATGTCCGTGCCCTTGAGCACCGCCGCGTGATACGCGAGCAGCTGCAGCGGCACGGTGTAGACGATCGGCGCGATGACGCGATCCGCGTGCGGCATCGGGATCACTTTCACACCGGGCTCGGACTGGAGGCCGGTGTCCTTGTCGGCGAAAACGTAGAGCTGGCCGCCGCGCGCGCGCACGACTTGCATGTTCGACTTCAGCTTGTCGAGCAGGTCGTTGTTCGGCGCGACGACGATGACGGGCATGGCCTCGTCGATGAGCGCGAGCGGCCCGTGCTTGAGCTCACCGGCGGCGTACGCCTCGGCGTGGATGTAAGAGATCTCTTTGAGCTTCAACGCGCCTTCCATGGCGATCGGCCACATGGGGCCGCGGCCCAAGAACAGCGCGTGCTGCTTCTCGGCAAAGTCCTCGGCGAGCAAGCGAATGAAATCGTTCATGCCGAGCGCCTGCTCGACGGCCGCGGCGGCGTGGTAGAGATGCGTGAGGAACTCGGTCTCGCGCGCGGCCGTGAGGCCGCGATGGCGGCCGAGCATGAGCGTGACGAGCAAAAGCGACATGAGCTGCGTGGTGAACGCCTTCGTGCTCGCGACGCCGATCTCGGGGCCGGCCTGCGTCAGCATGACGAGATCGGACTCGCGCGTCATCGAGCTGTGCGCGCTGTTGCAGATCGTCAGCGCGCCCAAGTAGCGCGCGGCTTTTGCCATGCGCAGCGCTTCGAGCGTGTCGGCCGTCTCACCCGACTGGGACAGCGTGATGAACAGCGTATTCGGCGGCACGACGACGCTGCGGTAGCGGTACTCGCTCGCGATCTCGACCTGGCATGGGACGCCGGCGATCGACTCGAACCAGTAGCGCCCCACGCAGCCCGCGTGGTAGCTCGTGCCGCACGCGACGATGTGCACGTTCTGCACCTTCGACAGCAGCTCCGCGGCGCGGGGGCCGAGCGACTCGGGCACGACGCGTTTGTTGACGACGCGGCCGTACAACGTATCGGCGAGCGCGCTCGGCTGCTCGAAGATCTCCTTGAGCATGAAGTGTCGGTATGGCCCCTTCTCGGCCGACTCTTCGTTCCACTGCGTCTCGTGCACGGGGCGCGTGATGGGCTGGCCCTGCGGGTCGAAAAGCTTCACGCCGTCGCGCGTGATCTCGGCGATGTCGCCCTGCTCGAGATAGATGAACCGCTGCGTCACGGGCAAGAGCGCCGGCACGCCGCTCGCGACGAAGTTCTCGCCGACGCCGAGCCCGATGACGAGCGGGCTCGCGATGCGCGTGACGACGATGCGCTCGGGGTCCTTGGCGTCAAACGCGAGCAGCGCGTACGCGCCTTGAAAACGCTGCACGGCGAGGCGCAGCGCGTTGAGCAGATCGTGGCCCTGCTTCAGGTAGTCGTGGATCAAGTGCGCCGCGACTTCGGTATCGGTTTCCGACTTGAACTCGTAGCCCTTGGCGATCAGCTCGTCCCGGAGCGGCTCGTAGTTCTCGATGATGCCGTTGTGGATGACGGCCACGCGGTCGCCCGAGAGGTGCGGGTGCGCGTTGGCCTCGGTGACGCCGCCGTGCGTGGCCCAGCGCGTGTGCGCGACACCGAGCCGGCCGGCCAGCGGCTGCCCCGCGAGCTTGTTCTCGAGCTGCGAGACCTTGCCGACGGTGCGGCACAGGCCGAGCTTATGGTTGTCTTGCACGACGGCGATGCCGGCGGAGTCGTAGCCGCGGTACTCGAGCCGCTTCAGCCCCTCGACGAGGACGGGGACGATGTTGCGCTCTGCAATGGCGCCGACGATGCCGCACATACGTTGGTGTCCTTACTCTGCGTTCGCGCGCGAACGCCTCATTTCGGTTTCTTTTTCGGCCGTTGCCAGCCGGGAATCGTGACCTGCTTCGACCGTTCGAGCGTCAGCTCTGCCGGCGGTGCATCTTTCGTGATCGTCGAGCCGGCCCCGATCGTCGCGCCGGCGCCGATCTCGACGGGTGCCACGAGCATGGTGCCCGAGCCGATGAACGCATTGTCGCCGATCAGGGTCTTGTGCTTGTTCGCGCCGTCGTAGTTGCAGGTGATCGTGCCGGCACCGACGTTGACGCCGGTGCCGACAGTCGCGTCGCCGACATAAGTCAAATGGTTCACCTTGCTGTGCGGCCCGATCTGGCTGTTCTTCGTCTCGACGAAGTTGCCAACTTTGACGTGGCCCGAAAGCACTGTGCCCGGCCGCAACCGAGAGAACGGGCCAATCTCGCAATCGTCGCCGGCAGCCGCGCCGTCGAGCACGGAGTGCGAGTGCACCACGGTGTCGGCGCCGAGAGTGCAGTTGCGAACGACGGCATACGGGTCGAGGCGGACGCGGTCGCCGAGCACGACTTTGCCTTCGAGCACCGCGCCGACGTCGATGAAGACGTCGCGGCCGACAGTGACATCCCCGCGCACGTCGAGCCGCTCGGGATCGGCGAGTGTCACGCCGCGCGCCATGAGCTCGGCGGCTTGCCGCCGCTGTAGCGCGCGCTCGGCGGTGGCGAGCTGCGCGCGATCGTTGATGCCGAGCACCTCGGTCGCCGAGTCGGCGACGATGCCGTCAACCGCGACTCGATCCGCGACGGCCATGCCGATGACGTCCGTCAGGTAGTACTCGCGCTGCGCATTGTTGTTCCTCAAGCTGCCGAGGTACCGGCGCAGCGCGCGCGCCTCGAACGCGATGAGGCCCGTGTTGATCTCGTTGACGCGGCGCTCGTCGTCGGTCGCATCCTTGTGCTCGACGATGCGCGTGACTTCGCCGCTCGCGTTGCGCAGCACGCGGCCGTAGCCCGTCGCATCGTCGAGCAGCGCGGTCAGCAGCGCGAGCTTGACGCCGGCGGCGGCGAGGCGCTCGAGCGTCTGCGGCTGAATCAGCGGCACGTCGCCGCAGAGCACGAGCACGCGATGGTCGTCGGGAATCGCCGGCATCGCCTGCAAGACGGCATGGCCGGTGCCGAGCTGCTCGGCCTGGAGCGCCCACTTGAGGTCGGCCTGCTCGGCGAACGCCGCGCGGACTTGCTCGGCGCCGTGGCCGTAGACGATGTGGATGCCGGCAGGCCGCAACGCGCGCGCGGCGCGGACGACGTGCTCGAGCAGCGGCCGGCCCGCGAGCGGCTGAAGCACCTTCGGCAACGCCGAATGCATGCGCTTGCCCTGGCCCGCGGCCAGAACGACTACGGACAGCGGCACGAGATCGGACCTTTGGCAGTCATAGAACAAGGAATCATAACGCGGCCCGGCGGCGGCCCGCTCTAGAACGCGTCACATCGGGCCGGCGCCCCGCCATGCGGCCGCCAAAGCCGGCCCCGCGGCCGTGACGCTCACCGCAACCAGCCTTTGATGAGGAAGAAATACAGCCCGATGACCATCCCGAAGAAGACGCCAAACGCGACTTGCGGCAGCGTCAGCATCCAGGGCGCATCGATCAAGTTCATCCCGAGCAACCCGCCGATGATCGCCGGAATCAAGCCGAGCGCGCTGATGACGGCGAGCACGCGCATGACCCGGTTCATCTCGAACGACACGACGTTGAGATGCAGGTCGATCACGGACAGCACGCCCTCGCGGATGTTGATCATCGTGTCGTAGAGATAGTCGATGTCGCTTTCGAAGCGCGCGTAGACGGCGACTGCCGCTGCGGCGGCGTCGCGGCGCGCGACGAGATCGTCGGCGATTCTTTTCAGGCGCCAGAGATCGGACTGCGCGGCCGACAGTTGTTTCTTCGTGCGAAAGGTCAGCTCGAAGAAGTTGGGTCGGCTCTCGTGCACCGGCACGTCCTCGAGCTCGCGCAGCCGGTCCTCGCAGCGGCCGGCCAGGTGCTGGTAGTCGCGCACGACGCGCTCGAGCACGCGCCCGATCATGCGCTCCGTGAAGGACCGCTCGTCGCCGTCGACGGGCGCGTTCGCGACGGCGATCACGTGGGGCAGCGCGCGCCGCGACAACGACAGCAGCCCGCGCCCGGTCGGCACCAGAAGGATCGCGAACCGATCGAGATGCCCGGTGGCATCGACCTCCGGCAGCCAGACGAACAGCCCCGTCCGAGCCCCGGCCGGCGCCCAGTGCGGATAGTTCGTCCCGACCAGATGCTGCTCGAGAAACCCCGCAGGCAAGCCCGCCGCCGCACCGACGCGCTGGAGCTCCTCAGGGCCTGAAACGGCCACGTGAAACCACTGCTCGTCGGGCGCCGCGAGCCAGCGCCACAGATCGTCGAGCCCGGCCGGCTCGACCGCGAGGTGCGGGAGCTCGACGAGGCGCTTCACCTGCGCCGGGCCGTGCAGCTTGGCCGCGGCCGCCGCCACGGTCCGGCTGCGTGCCGGAAGACTGCTGGCGCGCACACCGTACGAGACCAGCCGGCCGATCCGCGCGAGCCGCAAGATCGGCGCCGAGCGCAGCGCCGCCGCGCTCGGTAGCAACGAAGCGAGCGCCAAGAGAACCGTGGCGAGGTCGAGCCAGCGCCAAGGATTGGAGAGGAACTGCCGTTTGTCGCCGGCGCTGGCGAATCCGACGACGAGCTCGACGCTGAACCAGGCGATGATCGCCCACTGGCCAGCCTCGATTACGCCATCGACGGCCGGCGTAACCGCGAACAGCATCGGAAACAGCGTGAGCGCGAGCGCCACGATGGCAAGAAAGCCTAGGAACGGCTCGCCGAGCGCCACTGCTGCTACCCGGGCCGGCCGGGTGTCGATCGCAAACGGCAACTCGGAACGCAGCATGCTGGGCGACACGTCTTGAGACCGCGGGTCGGAGCGTAGCACGGCCTTTTGCCTCGTCGTCGTACGACCATAGGCGCACGGCGCAGCCGGCCGCCCGTGAAGTCTTTGGGTTTCATGAGGCGGCCGTACCCGGCATTCCGTGTATATTTCTCCCACTCGCAGCC
Organism: uncultured Gammaproteobacteria bacterium; assembly: GCA_963714705.1. Classification (GTDB taxonomy): domain Bacteria; phylum Pseudomonadota; class Gammaproteobacteria; order Steroidobacterales; family Rariloculaceae; genus FEN-1219. Next base: position 275,234 of record CAVQPJ010000003.1, on the reverse strand, counting down.
AACTGGGGGAAAAACACATGGCACGAATCACGAGGCGTAACTTTGTCCAGGCGTCCGGTGCGCTCGCTTTGGCGCCCGCACTCGCAGCCGTCACCGCACAAGCGCAGCCGCCGGGCGGCCCACCGGCGCCGCCGGACATCGGCAACCTGCGCGCCGAGAAGGACATTGTCTTCGGCAAGGCGGGCGACATGAACATGACGCTCGACGTCTATCGCCCACCCGTGGGCGTCACTGAGAAGCGCATGGCGATCATCCACCTCTTCGGTGGCGGCTTCTTCGCCGGCAACAAGAACGCGGGCTACATCATCAACGACGCGAAGGCGCTCGGCGCTCGCGGCTACACGAGCGTCTCCGCGAACTATCGCCTGCAGACGCAAGGCTTGTGGCCGGCGCAGCTTCACGACGTCAAAGCCGCTATCCGCTGGACGCGTGCGAACGCCGCGAAGATCGGCGTGGACGAGGACAAGATCGTCGTCGCCGGTTACTCCGCGGGCGGCATGCTCTCGTTGATGGCCGCCGGCACGAACGACAAGCCGGAGTTCGAGGGCAACGTGCGGCACGCCGGGCGTCAGCTCGAAGGTGAACGCCTCCATCGGAGTCTATCCGCTCGCGAGCGCGACGATCGCGCGCGGCCTCTTCGGCGAGGGCGGAGCGACACCGGAAGCCATCGCGGCCGCGTCGCCGACGACCTACATCGGCCCGAATTTCGCGCCGACGATCTTCATTCACGGCGAAGCCGACACGACGGTGCCGGTCTCGTCGAGCATCGACTTCTTCACCAAGCTCAAAGCGGCCAACGTGCCGACGGCCCTGACGGTGATCCAAGGCGCCGCGCACGCGTTCGACAACGGCGCACTCGATGCCGTCGAGCTGATGGCGCAGTCGATCGACTTGTTCATGGATCGGCTGTTCATCAACCCGAAACCGTATCCGTCCTTCGGCGGTGGCCCGCGCGGCGAACGTGTCGGTCGGCCCGGTGGCGGCGGCGGCGGTCCTCCGGGTGGCGGTGCTCCAGGCGGCGCGCCGCGGCCGCAGGGCAACTAGCCTAGAGCGATCACCCGCGGCGACGTCAACGACGAGCTGAAGTTCCCGGCCGCGCTCGCAGTCGACGGCGGCAACGTCATCGTCGGCGAGCTGAACGGCCGCGTGACGATCCTCGACAAGGCCGGCGACGTCGTCGCGCACCTCGGCACCAATACCGACGAAGGCATCGGCACGAATCGCGTGCCGCCGGAGCGGTGGCGGACAGGCTATGTGATCGCGGCGCACGGCGTCGCGACGAACGCCCGCGGCGACGTGTTCGTCGCCGAGTTCAGCACGTTCGGCCGCGTGCACAAGTTCGAGCGCCGCTGACCGGTGAGCTCACGCTGAGCCGGGTCAGCGCCCGCCCCACGCGTACTGCCAAATCGCGCCGATCGTGTCGAAGTCGGTGCCCGTGCGCGTCGACACGCCCGTGCTCGCGTTGATCTTCACGGATTGCTTCGCGTTGATCGGCATGGATACCGTGACGCCGAGGCGCACGTTCGACTGCAGGTCTTGATTCGGCACGTCGTCGACCGACGACTGGCCGCCGTGATAGCGCGTCGCGTCTACCGCGAGCCATACGCCCGAAGCGAACCTGCGCACGGCGTGCCCCTGTAGCGAAGTGATCGCCTCCTGCGCGCGGACACGGCCGCCGAAGAAGTCGTCGTTGTCGTCGTAGAACGTCTCGCCCAGTGCGAGCTCGAGCAACCACCGCTCGAGACTCTTCGAGACGCCGAGCTCGAGCTTGGCCGACGAGCGGTTCGCGCCGATGTTCACGAGCCGCGCCGGATCGTAGTCGCCGACGGGAAGGCCGAGCTGCAAGCTGCCGCCGAATACCCAGTCCTGCCGATAGCCCGCGAAGTCTTGCCGCCGCAGCGCCGGCGCGCCGAGGAAGTTCACCGTCGCGCGTACGCGCGCGTCGGTGAGACCGCACACGTTGCGCGTGACGCGCTCGCCTTGGTAATCCGCGGAGCCGTCGAGACAGACATGGGCGATCACGCCGTCGACCTTGCCCGAGAACGGGCCGAACCCGATCGCCCGGCCGTAGCCGAGCGCCGGGCCGTCGACCTCGATCTGCGCGTTCTCGAGTGCGACGGTGGGGTCGAACAGCACGTTGCCTTCGGAGTACGCGTAACCCGCGCCGAGGAAGTTCACGCCGACCGGCACGTTCGTGTAGAGCCGCGGCTCGAGATCCTGCGCGAGCGCGCCGACGGACGGCCACGACGCGAGCAGCGCGGCCAAGGCCGTAGGGCACAGCGGGGCGAAGTGAGCTCGTTCCATTAGGCGGCGCGGGCGCTCAGTTTCGGGTTCCGACGTACTCTGCGGACGTATCGCCGCGAGTGAGCGTGGCGGTGATCCTATCGGCTTCGACAGTGCCCATGATACGGGTGTCTTCTGCTCCCTGCGTGAAGGCGAAACGGATCTCGCCCCCCTCGAGGCTGCCTGTGACCCTCGCGTCGCCCGCGGAGCCCCCGAGTTTTTGGAAGGTCTGCTCGAGCTCGACGTCGAAGCCTTCGCCGCCGCTCGCCGGGCGGAACGTCCAGCGGCCGTCGACGTGGGCCGGCACCACCCAGAAGTACGCCGAGCCGTCGCCGAACGAGTCGATGTGATCGTCCGCCTCCCACTCGCCCATCGTGAAGGAGTACGACACGATACGCGTGCCGGGCTTCATGTCGAGCAACGTGGGCCGCAGCCTTAGATTCAGCGCGGGCAGCAGATACAGCGTCACGACCGTCGCGTCGCTGAAATCCGTCGTGAAGATGTCGCCTTCAACGAACGTGACGCGCGCTTGAACGCCGTCGGCCGCGGCGAGGCAGCGCGCGTGCTTCACGAGGGCCGCGTCGTACTCGATGCCGACGGCCGTCGCGCCGAAGTGCTTGGCCGCCGCAATCGGGATCTTGCCGTCGCCGGAGCCGAGATCGTAGAGCTTGTCGGCAGACGTGACGTTCGCCATTTCCAGCATGCGCACGAGCATGGAGTTTTCCGTCGGCGCCCAGACGACGTCCTTGCCCTCTTGGCCGCGCTGCGGCGTGTACTGCCGTTCGCACTCCGCACGCGTTTGGCCCGCGGCCGGTGATGCAAATGCTACGGCCAGTGCGAGGACCGCAGCGTAAGCGACCAGTGGTCGTTGCGGCGTCACTGTGAGCGCTTTCCGGATGACGGGGTCGCGATCCAAATGACGTGCCGCGGTCCCTTGCCGGCGCGGTGCGGGCGCACGACGTGCTCGCGAACCGCGAACCCCGCGTGATGCAAGCGCATGCTGAAGATGCGGTCCGGGCTCGCTGACCAGACTGCGAGCACGCCGCCGGGCCGCAGCGCGGCACGCGTTGCGCGTAATCCGTCGGCGGAGTAAAGCCAATTATTCTCCCGGCGGACGAGCGCTTCGGGCCCGTTGTCGACGTCCATGAGAATGGCGTCGAAGCTGGCGGCCGTCTGCCGAATCAGATCGGCCACGTCGCCGACGTAGACGCTGCTGCGCGGATCCGCGAGCGGATGGCCGGCCGGCGCGCCGATCAGCGTGCGGTTCCACTCGACGACTTCCGGCACGAGCTCCGCCACGACGACCTCGGCCGCCGGGCCGACCGTCGCGAGAGCCGCGGCCAGAGTGAAGCCCATGCCGAGGCCGCCGACGAGCAGGCGCGGCTTGTTGACGCCCGCGATCTTTGCGCACGCGAGCTCCGCCAACGCCCTTTCGGAGCCGTGCATGCGGCTGTTCATGAGATCGCCGCGGCCGGGAATCTTGATCGAGTAGAGCTCACCCGATTGATAGAGCTGCATCTCGACGCTGGTGCCGGGGATCAGCGCGGTGCCGATTCGAGTGCGCGGAATCATCAGCGGGCGGAAAAGGGGACAGATTTATTTTCCGCCAGTAGCGGGCGGTGCGTAGATGCCTCTGCTCTGCACTGGCAGAAAATAAATCTGTCCCCTTTTCCTCTTAGTTGCGGTGGCCTTTGAGCTGCTGCGCCGCGCGGTAGCGCGCTTCGGCCTCGACGAGCTCGGCCTGCGCACGCGCGAGATCGATCGCGCCGTGCTTGCCTTCGAGCATTTCTTTCGCGCGCTCCCGTGCCGCGAGCGCTTCGGCCTCGTCGAGCTGGTCCGCGTGCAGCGCGCTGTCGGCGAGCACGGTGACCAAGTGCGGCTGCACCTCGAGGATGCCGCCCGTCACGTAGAACAGCTTCTCGGTCTCGCCGCTCTGCACGCGCACGGAGCCCGGCTTCAGCGTCGTCAGCAGCGGCGCGTGCCGCGGCGCGATGCCGATCTCGCCGGCCTTCGCGGGCGCGAACACCATGTCGGCGTCGCCCGTGAAGATCTCGCCTTCGGCGCTGACGATGTTGACGTGAATGGCCACTCGCGGTTCGCCCTATCGCCTTACTGCAGCTTCTTGGCTTTTTCGACGGCCTCTTCGACGCCGCCGACCATGTAGAACGCCTGCTCGGGCAGGTGATCGTACTCGCCGCTGACGATGCCCTTGAAGCTGCGGATCGTCTCCTTCAGCGGCACGTACTTGCCCTCTTGGCCCGTGAACGCCTGCGCGACCGAGAACGGCTGCGACAGGAAGTTACGGATCTTGCGCGCGCGCTGCACGATGAGCTTGTCGTCCTCCGAAAGCTCGTCCATGCCGAGAATCGCGATGATGTCTTGCAGCTCCTTGAAGCGCTGCAGCACGGCCTGCGTGCCGCGCGCGGCGTCGTAGTGCTCTTGGCCGACGACGTTCGGGTCGAGCAACCGGCTCGTCGAGTCGAGCGGGTCGACCGCGGGATAGATGCCGAGCTCGGCGATCTTGCGCGACAGCACGAGCGTCGCGTCCAAGTGCGCGAACGTCGTCGCCGGCGACGGATCGGTCAAGTCGTCGGCCGGAACGTAAATGGCCTGGAACGACGTGATCGAGCCCGTCTTCGTCGACGTGATGCGCTCTTGCAGCACGCCCATCTCCTCGGCCAACGTCGGCTGGTAGCCGACCGCGCTCGGCATGCGGCCGAGCAGCGCCGATACCTCGGTGCCCGCGAGCGTGTAACGGTAGATGTTGTCGATGAACATCAGCACGTCTTTGCCTTCGTCGCGGAAGTACTCGGCCATCGTGAGGCCTGTCAGCGCGACGCGCAGGCGGTTGCCGGGCGGCTCGTTCATCTGGCCGAACACGAGCGCCACCTTGTCGAGCACGCCCGCGTCTTTCATGTCGTGGTAGAAGTCGTTGCCTTCGCGCGTGCGCTCGCCGACGCCGGCGAACACTGAGGTGCCGCCGTGCGCCTTCGCGATGTTGTTGATGAGCTCGAGCAGCGTGACGGTCTTGCCGACGCCGGCGCCGCCGAACAGGCCGACCTTACCGCCCTTCGAGATCGGCATGATGAGGTCGATGACCTTGATGCCCGTCTCGAGCAGCTCGATCGTGCCCGACTGCTCCTCGTAGGTCGGCGGTAAGCGGTGAATCGGCAAAAACTGCTCGGCCCCGATCTCGCCCGCATCGTCGATCGGGTCGCCGAGCACGTTCATGATGCGGCCGAGCACCTTCGGGCCGACGGGCACCGAGATCGCCTTGCCGGTGTTGGCGACGGCCAAACCGCGGCGCAACCCTTCCGACGCGCCCATCGCGATCGTGCGCACGACACCGTCGCCGAGCTGCTGCTGCACCTCGAGCGTCAGGTTGCGGTCTTGCAGCTTGAGCGCGTCGTAGATCTTCGGGATCGCGTCGCGCGGAAACTCCACGTCGACGACGGCGCCAATGACTTGAACAATCGTGCCGGTGCTCATGCTTCTCTCTCTCTAAATTAAACGGCCGCCGCGCCGCCGACGATTTCCGCGATCTCGCGCGTGATCGCCGCCTGGCGGGCTTTGTTGTACTGGAGCTGCAGGCCTTCGATGAACTTGCCTGCGTTGTCGGTCGCGGCCTTCATCGCGACCATCTTCGACGCCATCTCGCACGCCACGTTCTCGACGGCGCCGCGATAGACCTGCGACTCGATGTAGCGATCGAGCACGCCGTCGAGCAGCGACGCGGCGTCGGGCTCGTAGATGTAGTCCCAATGCTGCTGCAACGAATCCTTGTCGACGGCTTCGACGGGCAACAGCTGCGACACCGTCGGCTGCTGGCTCATCGTGTTGACGTACACGCTGTGCACGAGGAAGAGGCGATCGATCTTGCCTTGACGGTACGCGTCGGTCATCGCCGTGATCGCGCCGACCAGGTCCTGCACCTTCGGCACTTCGCCCAAGTGGCTCGTGGCCGCGACGACGTTGACCTTCAAGCGGCGGAAGTACGCGATGCCCTTGGCGCCGACGAGGCACAGATCCGCCTCGACGCCTTTGCCCTGCCACTGGCGCAGCTCTTTCAGCATCTCGCGAAACGTGTTGGTGTTCACGCCACCCGCGAGGCCGCGATCCGTGCTGATGACGATGTAGCCGACGCGCTTGATCTCGCGCTTCTGCAAGTACGGGTGGCGATAGTCGGGGTTCGCCTGCGACAAGTGGCCGATCACGGTCTTGATCTTGTCGGCGTACGGGCGCGACGCGGCCATGCGCTGCTGCGTGCGGCGCAGCTTCGACGCGGCGACCATCTCCATCGCCTTCGTGATCTTCTGCGTGCTCTTGACGCTCGCGATCTTCGTTCGAATTTCTTTGCCGCTGGCCATTCGCTAGCTCTAGTAGGTGCCGGTTTTCTTGAACGCTTCGAGGATCTTCTTCATGTCGGCGACGTTCGCGTCGCTGTACTCGGGCTTCGCGTTGATGCCGTCGAGCACGGACTTGTAGTTGCCGCGCGCGAACGCGTGCAGCGCCGCTTCGAAGTCGACGACCTTGTTCGCCGGCACTTCGTCGATGAAGCCTTCGTTGACGGCGTACAGCGACAGCGCCATCTCGGCGACCGACAGCGGCTGATACTGCTTCTGCTTCATGAGCTCCGTGACGCGGCGGCCGCGCTCGAGCTGCTTGCGCGTGGCGGCGTCCAAGTCCGAAGCGAACTGCGCGAACGCGGCGAGCTCGCGGTACTGGGCGAGCGCCAAGCGCACGCCGCCGCCGAGCTTGCGGATGATCTTCGTCTGCGCCGAGCCGCCGACGCGCGACACCGAGAGACCGGCGTTGATCGCGGGCCGGATGCCGGCGTTGAACAAGTCGGTCTCGAGGTAGATCTGGCCGTCGGTGATCGAGATGACGTTCGTCGGCACGAACGCCGACACGTCGCCGGCTTGCGTCTCGATGACGGGCAACGCCGTCAGCGAGCCGGTCTTGCCCTTGACGCGGCCGTTCGTGACCTTCTCGACGTACGCGGCGTTGACGCGCGCGGCGCGCTCGAGCAAGCGCGAGTGCAGATAGAACACGTCGCCGGGATACGCCTCGCGGCCCGGCGGGCGGCGCAGCAGCAGCGACACTTGGCGATACGCCCACGCCTGCTTCGTCAGATCGTCATAGATAATGAGCGCGTCCTGGCCGATGTCGCGGAAGTACTCGCCCATCGCGCAGCCGGAGTACGGCGCGATGTACTGCATGGCCGCGGACTCGGCGGCCGTGGCGGCGACGACGATCGTGTGCGCCATCGCGCCCGTCTCTTCGAGCTTGCGCACGACGTTCGACACGGTCGAGGCCTTCTGGCCGATCGCGACGTAGATGCACTTAAGGTCGCCGCCGATCTGATTGATGATCGCGTCGATCGCGACGGCGGTCTTTCCCGTCTGGCGGTCGCCGATGATGAGCTCGCGCTGGCCGCGGCCGATCGGCACCATCGAGTCGATCGACTTCAAACCGGTCTGCACGGGCTGGCTGACCGACTGGCGGTCGATGACGCCCGGCGCGACCTTCTCGATCGGCGACGAAAGCTTCGACGTGATCGGGCCTTTGCCGTCGATCGGCAGTCCCAGCGAGTTCACGACGCGGCCGAGCAGCTCGGGGCCGACGGGCACCTCGAGAATGCGGCCCGTCGTCTTGACCTTGTCGCCTTCCGAGATGTGCTTGTAGTCGCCGAGCACGACGGCGCCGACGGAGTCCTGCTCCAGGTTGAGCGCCAAGCCGTAGGTGTTGCCCGGGAACTCGATCATCTCGCCGTACTGCACGTCGTTGAGCCCGTGGATGCGGCAGATGCCGTCCGTCAACGCGATGATCGTGCCGACGTCGCGCGCTTCGGCCTTCGCTTCGAAGTTCTGAATGCGTTGCCGAATGAGCTCGCTGATCTCGGATGCTTTGATAGCCATTTGTCGTCCTTAAGGATTATCCGACGAGCGCCTCGGTGAGCCGCTGCAAGCGCGTGCGCACCGAGCCGTCGATTACCATGTCGTCCGCTTGGATGATCGCGCCGCCGATCAGCGACGCGTCGACCGTCGAGCGTGAGCTCCACCGTGCGCTTGAGCTTCTGCTCGAGCGACTTCTTGATCTGGTCGGTGAGCGCCTGGTCGACGGGTGTCGCCGACGTCACCGTGACGCTTGACCTTGTTCTCGGCCTCGGCCTTGAGCGCGTCGAACTGCGCCGCGATCTCGGGCAGCGCCGTCAGCCGATCGTTCTCGGCCAGCATCTGCAGCAGGTTCTTGCCCTCGCTGCGTCGCGAGCAGCTCGCCGCCTTTGATCGCGCTCGCGATGGAGCCCACGAGCGCGGCGCGCGCCGCGTCGTCGAACGCGGGATTCGCGAGCGCGCGCTTCGCGCTCGCGTCGCCCACGACCGCGGCCGCGGCGCGCAGCGCAGCCGACCATGCGGGCAGCTTGCGCTCGCCGCTCGCAAGATCGAACAGCGCTTTCGCGTAGGGCCGGGCGATCGTGCTCGTATCGGCCATCGTTAGAGCTCGCTCGCCAGCTTGCCGAGCAAGTCGCGGTGCGCGTTGGCGTCGATCTCGCGGCCGAGCACCTTCTCGGCGCCGGCCACGGCGATGCGTCGCCACCTGGCCGCGCAGCTCCTCGCGGGCGCGATTGGTCTCGACGCCGATCTCGGCGCGTGCCGCTTCGACTTGGGCCTTGCGCGCGGCTTCGCCGTCGGCCTTACCCTGCTCGACGATGCCCGTCGCGCGACGTGTTCGCCTGATCGACGATGCCGCGCGCTTGGTCGCGCGCGGCCGCCAAGAGCTTGTCGGCCTCGGCTTTCGCGGTCGTCAGCGAGCTCTTGCCCTGCTCGGCCGCCGCGAGGCCGTTCGCGATCTCCGTTTGGCGCTGCTTCGATCGTGCTCATGATGAACGGCCACACGATACTTCATGCAGAACCGACGAACAGCCGTCATCGCGATCGCCTGGCCGATCAACGTCAGATTGATGTCCACGCGGATTCTCCTCGTGCCAGCGCCGCGCCGAAACGGCGGCGCTCACGCACGCGCTACCGTTAGCCGCGCGGCCTGCCGATGAACGGATTGGCGAACGCGAAGTAGCAGCGCGATACCGACGCCGATCATCGCGATGGCGTCGAGCAACGCGACGACGAGGAACATCTGCGTACGCAGCATGCCGCGCGAGCTCCGGCTGGCGCGCCGAGCCTTCGAGCCATCGGCCGCCCAGCAGTCCCATGCCGATGCCGACGCCGAGCGCGCCGAGGCCGATCAGGAGCGCCACGGCGATCGGATGTCATACCAATTACAATATCCATCATGTCTCCAGTCGAAAGGGTCTTGTCGTTAATGGAAACGAACTTCAGTGCGCATCGCCCGTGTCGTGAGCTTGGGCCAAGTACACGATCGTCAACATCATGAAGATGTAGGCCTGCAGCGCGATCACGAGGATGTGGAAAACGGCCCAGACGGAAATGCAGCGGCAGTCTGATAGAGGCCGAGCAGTCCAATCAGGATGAAGATCAGCTCGCCCGCGTACATGTTGCCGAAGAGCCGCAGCGACAGCGACATCGGCCTCGCGAGCGAACGACACCAGCTCGAGCACGAGTTGAAGGCGATGATGAGCGGGCGCGGCGATCAGGCCGATGCCCTTCGTCGGCGGCGCGATCGGATGGAACGTGAATTCCTTGCAGGAAGCCGACCGGCACCCTTGATCTTGATCGAGTAGAAGATCGTCAGCAGGAACACCGAGATCGACATCCCGAACGTGACGTTGACGTCGGTGGTCGGCACGACCTTGAGGATACGGAACGCCGGCGGCGCCGGCCACGAGCGGCAACCAGTCGACCGGGATCAGGTCCATCAAGTTCATCAGGAAGACCCAGCCGAAGATCGTGAGCGACAGCGGCGCAATCAGGCGCTGGTCTTGCCGTGAAACGTGCCGCGAACCGAGCTCGTCGACGAACATGACGACCACTCGATGCCGGCCTGGAGCTTGCCGGGCCGGCCCGTCGTGAAGGTCTTCGCGACTCTGCGGAACAGATAGGCGAATACGAGACCGAGCAGGATCGAAAAGGCCATCGAGTCGACGTTCACGGCCCAGAAGTTGCCTGCGCAACTCCGCTGCTCCAGATCCACACTCGCCGTCGTTGACGCGGCACACCTGCAAATTCGTGAGGTGGTGCTGGATGTATTCGCCGGCCGTTTCCCCGTGACCGCCTGTGTTCTTCTTCCATTCCTCAGCTCTTCGTCATCGCTTCTTTGCTCGGCGCGCCGCTGCCGATCAGCAGCGCGCCGAACACCACCAACTGCGCGGCGATGAAGCCCACGAACACCGCCAGCGGCTCCAGCGGCCGCACGAACCCGAAAATCACCCCGAACAACAACGCCGTCAGCAACAGCTTGCCGATCTCGCCGATCCACGCCGAGCGCATCATCGCGCTGGCGCGCTCGTCGCGGCTCGGCTGCAGCAACCGCGCGGCCAGAAATCCGTTCGGGACCACCGCCGTTGCGCCGCCGAGCAACGCCGACACGCCGCGCCGTCGCTCCGAACCCAGCCCAAGCCACCGCCGCCACCGCGACGCTCACACACGACCTGTGCGAGCAACGTCAAGGGCACGACGTGCTTGACGTCAATCACCACAACGGCGCCTCTTGCGATGCCGGGCTTGCGGAAGGGCTTGGAAGGGTCGGCAAGCTAGCCACGACAGTGCGTGGCCCCCTTTCGGCCGCGGGCATTCTAAGCGGGGGACCCGGGTCGATTCAACGGCCGCGCGGGTTCGCGGCCGACTTATGGTCACTTGATGTGGGCGAGAATGCCCTCGAGCTCGTCGAGCCCGTTGTAGCGGATCACGACGCGCCCGCCCTTCGGGCCGTGCTCGATCGTGACCGCGGCGCCGAGCGTCTCGGCGAGATCGGCTTCGAGCCGGCGCACGTTCGGATCCGCGGCGCCGGCGCCCGCGGCCGCCTTGCCCGGCTTCGCGCTGCCCTGCGGCCCGGCGATGCTTGCGGACGGCGCTCTCGGTCGTCGCGCACGCTCCACTGCTGCTTGCGCGCCCGCTCGGCGAGCTCGAACTGGTCAGCTCCGGCGACTCGAGGCCGAGCAGCGCCCGGGCATGGCCCATGTCGAGCTCGCGCCGCTCGAGCATCTCGCGCACGAGGCGCGGCAGCTCGAGCAGCCGCAGCAGGTTCGTGACCGTCGCGCGCGACCGGCCGACGGCGTCGGCGGCGTCGGCATGCGTGAGCCCGAACTCCTCGATGAGCCGGTGCAGCGAGCGCGCCTCCTCGAGCGGGTTCAGGTTCTCGCGCTGGATGTTCTCGATCAGCGCGACCGCGACGGCGGACTCGTCGGGGATGTCGCGGACGACGGCCGGGATCGTCTGCGAGGCCCGCCATCTGCGCCGCGCGCCAGCGGCGCTCGCCGGCCACGATCTCGTATTGCGTCTCGCCGCCCGGCGGCGTTCGGCAGCGGCCGCACGACGATCGGCTGCACGACGCCTTGCGCCTTGATCGACTCCGCGAGCTCGGTGAGCGAGTCCTCGCGCATGTCGACGCGCGGCTGGTACTTGCCGCGGCGCAGCAGGTCGACGGGCACCTCGCGCAGGCCGGTTCCGGCGGCGCGGCCGCGGCAGCGGGTCGGCCGAGGTCGGCGGCGCGCGGCGCCGGCCGCGCGCTGCTCAAGAGAGCGTCGAGGCCGCGCCCGAGGCTTTTGCGTTTGTTCATGGGCGGCGCTAACGGTCGACGGTTCTCGCCGGATTGTAGCAGCGAACGTCGCCGGACGGCTAGCGGCTGCGCTCGCGGCCGGCCGGCTGCGCCCGGCGGCGCGCTGCCCGAGCGGCGATTGACCTCGCCCGCGAGCGCGAGGTACGCGAGCGCGCCGCGCGAGTATTTGTCGTGGACGAGCGCCGGCCGGCCGAAGCTCGGCGCCTCGGCGAGCCGCACGTTGCGCGGGATCACCGTGTTGTAGACGCGATCGCCGAAATGCGCGGAGAGCTGCGCCGACACCTCGTTCGCGAGGTTGTTACGCGGGTCGAACATCGTGCGCAGGATGCCGTGGATCTCGAGCTTCGGGTTCGCCGTCGCGCGAATCCGGTCGATCGTGCCGACGAGCGCGCTCAAGCCTTCGAGCGCGAAGTACTCGCACTGCATCGGGATCAGCACGTAATCGGCGGCCGTCAGCGCGTTGACGGTCAGCATGTTCAGCGCCGGCGGGCAGTCGATGAGGATGTAGTCGTAGCTGGCGAGCGATCGGCTCGAGCGCCTTGCGCAAGCGGAACTCGCGGTCGGGCTTCTGCACGAGCTCGACCTCGGCCGACGTGAGCTCCTGATTGCTCGGCAGCACCGTGAAGCCGCCTTCGGGCGCGACCTTCAGCACGTCGGCGACGGGTACGTCGTCGAGCAGCACGTCGCAGACCGTGTACTCGAGCGCGTTCTTGTCGATGCCGCAGCCCATCGTGGCGTTGGACTGCGGATCGAGGTCGATCAAGCAGCACGCGGCGCTGCGTCGCGGCCAGCGACGCCGCGAGATTGACGCAGGTCGTCGTCTTGCCGACCCCGCCCTTCTGGTTCGCCACGCAGATCACGCGTGCCCATGCGCTACCTCGCCGCGTCCGCGGCCGCTACAGCATTGACCCGCTCCAACAACACGATCGAGCTCCGCAATCTTGGCCCGTCGCTTGGACACGGGCCGCACGAGGAAATCGGCCGCGAGCCCGCGAAACGCGTCCTGCAAATGAGCGGCCGTCAACAGCAACAGGATGCTGCCCGGGGCCGTGAGATGCCGGCAAATCGTCAACAGCTCGGCCGGCGGCGCCACGGCGCGGGCCAGCACGGTATCAAACGGCCGCGTCCACGTGTAAGTCCTCGGCGCGGCAGTGCGCGACGTCAGTGTTCGCGAGCTCGAGCTCGCGCGACGACGTGACGCAGAAAGCGCACGCGTTTCGCGCGGCTCTCGATCAACGTGAAGCGGCGCTCCGGCTCCACGATCGCGAGCGGCAACGCCGGGCAGGCCGCCGCCGCTGCCGACGTCGGCGACGTGCGTGCCCTTCAGCAGTGGGCGCAGCGCAAAGCTCTCGACGAGATGCCGATCGACGACCTCGTCGGCGCCGCGCACGCCGGTCAGGTTATGGACCGTGTTCCAGCGCAGCAGCAGCTCGACGAACCGGCCGCCAGCGCCGCGCCCTGCTCTGCGGTGACGGGCAAGCCGACCGCCTCGAGCCGGCGGCGAAGCTCGGCGCTCGAGACAGCGGACTCGGCGGGCGGCATGCAGCGCAGTATGCCTCGCGAAGGCGCGCGGCGCCGCTCGGTGCGCGCTAAGGCTCCGTGTTGTGCAGATGCGGCTGCGCGGCGAAGAACGCCGCGAGCTCTTCGATGCTTTGCTCGTCGAGCGGCGCGATCAGCGGGTTCATGACGAGGTCGACGCGGCTCGCCGTCCTTGTAGTGCTCGAGCGCGACCGTGCAGGTACGTCTCGTGCTGGCCCGCGAGATTCGGCCACTGCGGCGCGGCCGCGACGCCTTCGGGCCCGTGGCACGCGACGCAGGTCGCGGCCTTCGTGCGGCCCGCCTCGATCGTCGGCGCCGACGCGCGTCGTGCGGCCCGTCTCGGCCTCGCCCGCGAAGGCGCGCGAAATACGCCGCGACGTCGGCGATGTCCTGGTCCGACAGCGACGAGGCCTGCGCCTGCATCGTCTCGTGGCCGCGCGTGCCGCGCCGATAGCCCTGCAGCGCGACCTCGACGTAGTCGGCGTTCTGGCCGCCGAGCTTCGGCACGTGGTACGCAGGGCTCGCGTTGAACGAGCCGGGAATGCCGTGGCAACCCGTGCAGGTCTCGCCGATGACGTCGCCGCGCGTCGGCGTCGCCGGGCAGCGTGATCGGCATCAGCGGCGCCGGCGGCGGGCTGTTCTGCTGCGCGAAGGCGGGTGCGCCAAAAGCGCAGATCAAGATGGCGGCAGCGGCGGCTTTCGAGCGAAACACGGGCAGGAGCTCCTCGGAGATTCCCTTCTCGGCGGCGCGCATCTTAGCCAAATCCTCGCCTCGATGGCAGGCGACCTTCGGCGGACTTACGGCTTCAGGGTGCCCGCGGCGAGCTCTTCGGCGCGGTGGCACGCGACCAGCGCGTTCGCGAACGGCCGCAACACCGGCAGTTCCGCCGCGCAGCGCTCGATCGCATGGGGGCAGCGCGTCCGGAAGCGGCAGCCGCTCGGCGGGTGGATCGGCGAAGGCAGGTCGCCGCGCAGCACGGTACGGCGCCGCGCGCGCTCCGCGTCCGGATCGGGCAGCGGCACGGCGCTCATGAGCGCCTGCGTGTAGGGGTGGCGCGGCTGCGCGTACAGATCGTCGCGGCTCGCGACCTCCATGACGCGGCCCAAGTACATGACCATGACCCGATGGCTCAACTGCCGCACGACGGCCAAGTCGTGGGCAATGAACACGAGCGCGAGTCCGAATTCGCGGCGCAGCTCGAGCAGGAGCTGCACGATCTCGCGCTGAATCGACACGTCGAGCGCGCTGACGGGCTCGTCACAAACAATCACCTTCGGCTTCAGCACGAGGGCACGGGCGATGCCGATGCGCTGACACTGCCCGCCCGAGAATTCGTGCGGATAGCGGTTCAGCTCGCGGCCCGTGAGGCCTACGCGGCGCAGCACTTCGACGACCTCGGCTTTGACGGCGCGCGCGTCGAGCTCGGGCCGGTGCGTCCACAACGGCTCGCTGACGATATCGCCGACCGTCATGCGCGGATTCAGCGCCGCGAGCGGGTCCTGGAACACGACCTGCAGATTGCGCTTGATCGCGCGCAGGCCGGCGGGCGACAGCGCCGCGAGGTCGCGGCCGAGCACGGCGATCGACCCGG
Source organism: uncultured Gammaproteobacteria bacterium (assembly GCA_963714705.1). Classification (GTDB taxonomy): domain Bacteria; phylum Pseudomonadota; class Gammaproteobacteria; order Steroidobacterales; family Rariloculaceae; genus FEN-1219. The sequence continues at coordinate 260,127 of CAVQPJ010000003.1, read as the reverse complement.
CCGTCGCCGGGACCAGCTTCAAAATGGCGCGCGCGAGCGTCGACTTGCCGCTACCGGATTCGCCGACGACGCCGAGCGTCTCCCCGGGGGCGAGCTTGAGATCGACGCCGTCGACGGCTCGCAGCAGCTCCCTCTTGCCGAACCACCCCGGGCCGGGCACCGGAAAATGGACGCGAACGGTTTCCGCGTCGATCAGCGGCGCGTCCGTTTGCGACGGCAGCGACGTAACCGGTGGCGCGCTGTCGAGCCGCGGCACGGCCGCGAGCAGCATGCGCGTGTACTCGTGCTTCGGCCGATAGAACACCTCGCGCACGTCGCCCTGCTCCTTGAGCTCGCCGCCGTGCATCACGAGAACGCGGTCGACGAGGCCCGCGACGACGCCGAGATCGTGCGTGATGATGACGATCGCCGTATTGAAGCGCCGCTTGAGCTCCTTCAAGAGCTCGAGGATCTGCGCCTGCACGGTCACGTCGAGCGCCGTCGTCGGCTCGTCGGCGACGAGCACCTCGGGCTCGAGCAGCAGGCTAGTCGCGATCATGACGCGCTGGCGCATGCCGCCCGAGAGCTCGTGTGGGTAGCGCTTCAAGCGCCGCGCAGGCTCAGGTATAGCGACGGCGTTCAGCATCTCGACGCATCGCGTCCGCGCCGCATTGACGGACACGCGCTCGTGGGCGCGAATCGCCGCGACCATCTGCTTTTCGATCGTCAGATACGGATTCAACGACGTCATCGGGTCCTGGAAGATCATCGCGATCTTGCGGCCGCGGACCTTGCGCAGCTCCGCCGCGCTCATCGCGAGCAAATCGCGGCCCGCGAAGTGCGCCGTTCCCGTCGCGCGGCCGTTCGCCGCGAGCAAGCCCACGAGGCTCATGACCGTTTGGCTCTTGCCGGAGCCGGACTCACCGACGATCCCGAGCGTCTCGCCTTGCCCGAGCGAGAAGCTCAGGTCCTTGACGGCGTGCACCTCGCCGTCGGGCGTCGCGAAACGGACGTTCAGGTTCTCGACTTCGAGTAGCGCCATCGGCGATCTCTTGGCTACCTGTCCTTGGGGTCGAGCGCGTCGCGCATGCCGTCGCCCAAGAAGTTGAAGCAGAACAGCGTCGTCGCGAGGAACACGCCCGGGAAGATCAGCATCCACGGCGCGCTCTCGAGCTCCCTCGCGCCGTCGTTGACGAGCGCGCCCCACGATGTCATCGGCTCTTGCACGCCGAGCCCCAAGAAGCTCAGGAACGACTCGACGAGAATGACCTGCGGAATCGTCAACGTGACGTAGACGGCCACGACGCCGAGCAGGTTCGGTACGATGTGCCGGCGGATGATCGCGGCAGGGCCGACGCCTTGCGCCTGCGCCGCCTCGACGAACTCGCGGTGCTTCAGGGAGAGCGTCTGACCGCGGACGATGCGCGCCATTCCGAGCCAGTTGATCGCGCCGATTGCGACGAAGATCAGAACGATGTTGCGGCCGAAGAACACCATGAGCAGGATCACGAAGAACATGAACGGTAGCGCGTAGAGGATGTCGACGGTTCGCATCATCAGCGCGTCGACGCGGCCGCCGAAGTAGCCCGCGACGGCGCCGTAGGTGACGCCGATCAGCAAGCTCACGGCCGTCGCGACGATACCGATCATCAGCGAGATGCGGCCGCCGTAGAGCGTGCGCACGAACAGATCGCGGCCGAGCGTGTCGGTGCCGAAAAAGTGCCCGGTGGACCAGCTCGGGCCGATCGAGGTGTTGGCGAAATCCGTGGCGTCGAACGCGTGACTGGCGAAATACGGGCCGACGATCACGAGCACGGCCATCGCGCCGATGATCCAAGCGCTTGCCGTCGCCGCGCGGTTGCGCTTGAGCTTGGCCCACGCGTCGACCCAGAGGCTGCGTCCGACGACTTGCGCCTCGAGCGGCGTGGCCGCCGCGCTCATTGGTACCTGACCTTCGGATCGAGCCACCCGTACGCGACGTCGACGAGGAAGTTGAACACGATCACCAAGACGCCATAGAAGACGACCACGCCCATCACGAGCGTGTAGTCGCGGTTCAGCGCACCCGCTACGAAATAGCGCCCGAGCCCCGGGATGCTGAAGATCTGCTCCACGACGACGGAGCCCGTGATGACGGCCGCGGTCGCCGGTCCGAGGTACGACACGACGGGCAGCAGCGCGGGTTTCAGCGCGTGCTTGACGACGACAGCCCAAGTCGGCAGTCCCTGCGCGCGTGCCGTCCGGACGAAATTGCTGCGCAGCACCTCGATCATGCTGCCGCGCGTCAGGCGCGCGAGATACGCGATCTGCGGCAGCGCGAGCGCCGTGACGGGCAGCACGAGGTTACGCAGCGAGCCGGCTCCGAAACCGCCGGCCGGCAGCCACCGCAAATAGATGGCGAACACGAGCACGAGCAGCGGCGCCATGACGAAATTCGGGATCGAGATGCCGGTCATCGAGACGGCCATGACGCCGTGGTCTATGGCCGAGTTCTGGCGCAACGCGGCGATGGAGCCGGCCGTGACGCCGAACAGCACTGCGACGACGATGGCGTATGCGCCGAGCGTCAACGACACGGGAAATCCCGCCGTGATCAGCTCCGTGACGGTGTAGTCGCGGTACTGGAACGACGGCCCGAAGTCGAAGTGTAAGAGGCCCCAAACGTACCGCCCGAATTGCTGGTAGAGCGGCTCGTCCAGGTGATACACCGCGCGCAGGTTCGCTTCGATCTCGGGCAGCAGCTGCCGCTCGCGATCGAACGGCCCGCCTGGCGCCGCGCGTATCAAGAAGAAAGCCAATCCGATGAGGATCAGCAGCGTCGGGATCGCACCGAGCAGCCGCCGTATCGTGTACCCGAGCAAGTCGTGCGTGCCGGCGTTAGTGCTTCAGAACGTACATGTGCCTGTGCGGGTGCCGGTCCATGATGTTCGAAGCGTAGCCGCCGACCCACCGCTGAACGAGCCGCGGGCGCACGTAGATGTAGAGCGGCAGGATCGGCAGGTCGGCGAGCATGAGGCGCTCGGCTTCCTGCAGGAGCTCCATGCGCGCGTGCGGCTCGGACACACTCTGTGAGGCGGCGACGATCCGGTCGTACTCCGGATTGCTGTAGCCCGTGTCGTTCTGCCCCGCCGTCGAGCGCAGGATTTCCAGGTACGTGAACGGATCCTCGTAGTCGCCGATCCAGCCTTGGCGGTAGACCTGCGTGTCCTTCTTCTGGTTGCGCGTATCGATGAAGACTTTCCATTCCTGATTCAGGATCTCGGCCTCGACGCCGAGCGTCTGCCTCCACATCGAGGCGATCGCGACGGCGACGCGGCGGTGGTCCTCTTGCGTGTTGTACATGATCTCCGTGCGTAGCGGGTTGTCGGGCCCGTAGCCCGCTTCGGCATAGAGCCGCTTGGCCTCGGCCTCGCGCTCGACTTGAGTCCAGCTCGCCTCGGGCATCTGTTGCTGCGTGTAGCCGGCGATAGGCGGCACGAAGCCGAACGACGGAGCCTGACCGATCAAGATCTGCTTCGTGATGATGTCGCGGTTCACCGCGAGGGCGAGCGCGCGGCGCAGCTTCGGGTTGTCCTTGAACGGCGGGCGTGTGACGTTGAAGCCGTAGTAGTAGCTGCCGAGATACGGCGCAATGATGAGCTCATCGGCGAGGTTCTCGCGGAGGAACCCGATTTGCGCCGCGGGGATGATTTCAGTCATGTCGAGCTCGCGAGCGCGAAAGCGCTGCAGCTCGGCCGTCTGGTCCTCGGTCGCATGGAACCAGACTTCCTCGAGCTTCGTGTTGGCGTTGTCCCAGTAGTACGGATTGCGTACGACCTTGACGTGCGACTGGACGACCCACTCGTCGAGCATGAACGCGCCGTTGCCGACGAGGTTGCCGGGCCTCGTCCACTGATCGCCGTGCGCCTCGAGCGTCGCGCGATGGACGGGAAATGCCATCGAGTGCGCCAGAAGCTGCAGGAAATACGGTGTCGGGTTGGCGAGCGTGATCTCGAGCGTGTGGTCGTCGATCGCGCGAGCGCCGAGCTCTTCGGGCGGGCGCTTGCCGGCCGTGATCTCGTCGGCGTTTTGGATCGGCGACAGGATGTAGCTGTAGACGCTGACGGTCTTGGGATCGACGGCGCGGCGCAAAGAGAAGACGAAATCGTGCGCCGTGACAGGGTCGCCGTTCGACCAGCGCGCCTCGCGGCGCAGATTGAGCACGTACGTCTTGCCGTCCTCGCTGATGGACCACTCGGTTGCGACCCCCGGGACCAGATCGCCATTCGGCGCCTGGTTGACGAGCCCTTCGTAGATGTCGAGGTGCACGTTGAAGCTCGCGGTATCTTCGGCGCGATGCGGATCGAGGGTTTGCAGCTCGGCGCCGTTGCCGACGTGCAGGACCTGCAGCTCCGCAAGCTCCGTGCCGCTCGCGCCGCCGATTTGCGCCTGCGGCTCCCCGGCCGTACCCGATCCCGAGCCGCCGCCGCAGCTCGCGACGAGGGCCGCCGCGAGAATCGTCAAAACGCCGTGGTGTTTGCTCATCGTCACTCCTCGATCTGGCGGCCCGCCGCTCTGCCGTCAGGCGCTGCGCCGGCGCTTCTTGACGTGAATCAATAGCAGCGACATCGCGGCCGGCGTCATGCCCGAGATCCGCGCCGCTTGGCCGATGTCGTTCGGCCGGATGCGCGCGAGCTTCTCGCGCAGCTCGTTCGACAGGCCGTTCACCTCGAGCGTAGTCGAAATCCTGCGGCAAGCGCGTGCCGGCCTCACGCTTCTGGCGCTCGATCTCGGCGCCCTGCCGCTCGACATAACCCGCGTAATGCGCCTCGATCGCGAGGCTGCCCGTCCACTGCTCGACGAGCTCGCGCGTCGAGCTCGCTCGAGGCTCGGCGAGACGGCCGACGCGCGCGCAGCGCGCGCAACGTCGTCGTAGCCGACGCCGGGTCGGCGCAGCAGCGCGTAGGCCGAGGCCTCGCGCGTCGAGCGGCTCCGCGAACGCGCCGCCGACGGGCACGTCGGCGGGCTTCACGACGACGTCGTCGCAGGCGCGCCGCTTCCTTCGCGAGCCACTCGCGGCGCGCCTCGAATTGCCGCCAGCGCTCGTCGGGCACGAGGCCGAGCTCGCGGCCGATCGGCGTCAGGCGCAAGTCGGCGTTGTCCTCGCGCAGCTCAACCGAAACTCCGCGCGGCTCGTGAACATGCGATAGGGCTCGGTCGTGCCGCGCGTGATCAGGTCGTCGATGAGCACGCCGATGTAGGCCTCCTCGCGCCGCGGCGTACCACGGCTCGCGGCCGCGCACGCGAAGCCCCGCGTTGATGCCGGCGACGATGCCCTGCGCGGCCGCCTCCTCGTAGCCCGTCGTGCCGTTGATCTGGCCCGCGAAGAACAGATTCTCGATCGCCTTCGTCTCGAGCGAGGACTTGAGATCGCGCGGATCGAAGAAGTCGTACTCGATCGCGTAGCCGGGCCGCGTCACGTGCGCGTTCTCGAAGCCGGGGATCGAATGCACGAGGTCGAGCTGCACGTCGAACGGCAGCGACGTCGAGATGCCGTTCGGATAGATCTCGAACGTCGAGAGGCCCTCGGGCTCGATGAAGATCTGGTGCCGCGTGCGATCCGCGAACCGCACGACCTTGTCCTCGATCGACGGGCAGTAGCGCGGCCCGACGCCTTCGATGGCGCCCGTGAAGAGCGGCGAGCGGTCGAGCCCCTTGCGGATGATCTCGTGCGTGCGCTCGGTCGTGTGCGTGATGTGGCAGCTGACCTGGCGCGGATGCTCGGCTCGGACGGCCGAGGAACGAGAACACCGGCGTCGGCGTATCGCCGGGCTGCTCGGCGAGATTCGTGTAGTCGACGGTGCGGCCGTCGATGCGCGGCGGCGTGCCCGTCTTCAAGCGGCCGACGGCGAGCCCGAGGTCGCGGAGCCCGCGCGCGAGGCCGATCGACGCCGGGTCGCCGGCGCGGCCGCCCGAGTAGTTGACCTGGCCGACGTGGATCTTGCCGTCGAGGAACGTGCCGACCGTCAGCACGACGGTCGTCGGCCGCGATCTTCATGCCGGCCTGCGTGACGACGCCGCGCACGCGCGCGCCGTCGAGCATCAGGCCGTCGACGTTCTGCTGCAGCAGCGTCAGATTCGGCTCGGCGTCGAGCAGCTCGCGGATCGCGCGCTTGTAGAGCGCGCGGTCGGCCTGCGCGCGCGTCGCGCGCACGGCCGGGCCCTTGCTGCCGTTCAGGGTGCGGAAGTGGATGCCGGCGCGATCGATCGCGCGCGCCATCGCGCCGCCGAGCGCGTCGATCTCCTTCGTGAGATGCCCCTTGCCGATGCCGCCGATCGCCGGGTTGCAGCTCATCTGGCCCAGCGTTTCGATGTTCTGCGTCAGCAGCAGCGTGCGCACGCCCATGCGGGCCGCGGCCAGCGCGGCCTCGGTGCCGGCGTGGCCGCCGCCGACGACGATGCAACCGTAGTGAGTCGGATAGTCCATAAGAGCCGGTGATTCTAGGCGGCGCGGCGCCGCCCTGACCACCAAGATTCGCCAAGTGCATGCCGCTGGCAAGAACACCGGCGGATGCGCGAACATGCGCCGCTATGCGCAAAGGCCCTGCCGCGTGCTCGTCGCTTTGGCGCTCTGCCGTCGCCGCCGGCGGTCCGGCCGTCGCGCAAGCCGACCGCATGGCTCGAGCGACGGGCGCTGCCGGCTCGCGGCCGACGGCGTGCCGGCGGCCTACGCGCGCTGCGGCACGCTCGCGGTGCCGCTCGATCCCGCGGCGCCCGACGGCCCGACGATCGAGATCTTCGTCGCGCGGATCGGCAGCGCTTCAGCGCCGAGCCGCGGCCCGACCCCCTGCTCTTGATCGCCGGCGGTCCCGGGCCAAAGCACCGTCGACTTCTACCTGCAGCTGCGCGGCGCGTTCGAGCCGGCGCGCCGCGACCGCGACATCATCCTCGTCGACCAACGCGGCACGGGCCGGTCGGCCGAGGGCTTCGCCTGCGAGGTGCCCGAGGACCTGTCGCTCGATACGGCCGCGGCCGAGGCGCTCGCGCGCGTCGTCGACGCCTGCGTCGCCGAGCTCGACCACGACCCGCGCTTCTATACGACGTCGGTGGCCGTTCAGCGATCTCGAGCGCGTGCGCGTCGCGCTCGGCATCGAGCACGTGGAACGTCTACGGCGTGTCGTACGGCACGCGCGTCGCGCAGCACTACCTGCGCCGCTACCCCGAGCGCGTGCGCTCGCTCGTGCTCGACGGCGTCGTGCCGCCGCCGCTCGCGCTCGGGCCCGACGTCGCGCGCGAGGCGCAGCGCGCGCTCGAGCAGATCTTCGCGCGCTGCGCGGACGATGCGCAGTGCGGCGCGCGGTTCGCCGCGTTGCCGCAGCTCTTCGCCGAGGTGCTCGCGCGCCTCGACGCCGGCGCCGCCGACGAGACCGATCCGCCGCCGATCAGCGCGCTCGAGCTGCGCACGCTGGTGCGCTTCATGAGCTACAGCGCGGCGACCGTCGCGCTTGCTGCCGGTGCTGATCAGCGAAGCGCACGCGGGCAACTACGCGCCGCTCGCGGGGCAAGCGCGCACGCTGCTGCGCGAGCTGCCGGAGTCGCTGAGCTTTCCGATGAGCAACTCCGTGACCTGCACCGAGGACGTGCCGTACGTCGCGGCGGCTTCGACGGGCGGGCTCGATTCCACGTACTTGGGCACGGCGATCATGGACGGGCTCGGCCAGATCTGCGCGCGCTGGCCCGTCGGCACGATCGATGCGGACTTCAAGACCCCGTCGTCAGCGACGCTCCCGTGCTGCTGCTTGTCGGGCGAGTACGATCCGATCACGCCGCCCGCCTATGCGGAGCGCGTCAAGGCCGGCGGGCTCGCGCAACAGCGTGCACGTCGTCGGCCGCGGCCAGGGTCATGGCCTCGTCGGCGTCGGCTGCGTGCCGCGCCTCTTGCGCTCGTTCCTCGAGACGCCGACACCGGCCGACCTCGACGCGAGCTGCCTCGAGCTCGAGCCGCCGACGCCGTTCTTCCTGAGCTTGCTCGGGCCCGCGCCATGATCGAGGTCGAAGGCATCAGCAAGAGCTTCGGCGCCGTGCAGGGCCGTCGACGGCGTGAGCTTCACGGCCGCGGACGGGCGGATCACGGGGCTGCTCGGGCCGAACGGCGCCGGCAAATCGACGTGCCTGCGGATCCTGTCGACGGTGCTCGAGCCCGATACCGGCGCGGCGCGCGTCGGCGGCATCGATCTCGCGGCCGTCGCCGCTCGCGGCGCGCCGTGTGCTCGGCGTGCTGCCGCACAGCTCGGGGCTCTATCAGCAGCTCACGGGCCGCGAGAACATCGAGTACTACGGCCGCCTGCACGGCCTCGCCGAGGAGCCGCTCGCCGCGCGCGTCGACGCGTTGATCGAGCGGCTCGAGCTCGGCGCGATCGCGAACCGCAAGGCGAAAGGCTTCTCGCAGGGCGAGCGGACCAAGATCGCGCTCGCCCGCGCGCTCGTCCACGACCCGCAGCATCTCCTGCTCGACGAGCCGACGAACGGCCTCGACGTCATGGCGACGCGGCACTCTGCGCGACTGGCTGCGCGAGCTGCGCGGTCAAGGCCGTTGCGTGCTGCTGTCGAGCCACGTCATGCAAGAAGTCGAAGCGCTCGTCGACGAGCTCGTCATCATCGCGGCCGGCCGCGTCACGCTGCGCGGGCAGCCCGGCCGAGCTCGCGCAGCGCTTCCCGGGGCGCAGCCTCGAGGAGATCTTCGTCGAGGCCGTGCGCGGCGCCGAGCGGAGCGCCGCATGAGCGCCCTTCTCACCGTCTGCCGCAAGGAAATACTCGAGACACTGCGCGAGCGGCGCACGCTGGTGTCGCTGCTGCTCGGGCCGCTGTTCGGCCCGATCCTGTTCGCGGTGATGATCAACATGACGGTCTCGCGGAATCTCACGTCGCTCGACGAGGTGCTCGACGTGCCGATCTTGGGCGCCGAGCACGCGCCGAACCTCGTCGCCTTCTTGCGCGCGCGCAGCATCGCGCCGATCGAGGACCACGATATCGAGAACGTCGAGCAGGCCGCCGAGCTCGTCGCCACGGGCGAGTACGACGTCGTGCTCGTCATCGACGAAGCGTTCGGCAAGGACTTCGGCACCGACCGCGCCGCGCGCGTCGCGCTCGTGTTCGACCGCTCGAAGAATCGCGCGCGCGAGCCGCGTCGCCCGGCTGCGCGGCGCCGTCGACGGTTATGGGCAACAGATCGGCGCGCTGCGGCTCGTCGCGAACGGCGTCGACCCGAGTCTGCTGCGGCCGCTCGTCGTCGACGAGCTCGACGTCTCGACGCCGGCGAGCCGCTCGGCGCTGATGCTCGGCGTGCTGACGTATTTCCTGCTGTTCGCGACGTTGACGGGCGGCCTGCATCTCGCGATCGACACGACGGCCGGGCGAGCGCGAGCGCAAATCGCTCGAGCCGCTGCTGACGTTGCCCGTCGCGCGCTCGAGCCTGATCGTCGGCAAGATGACGGCGACGGTCTGCTACATGCTCGCGTCGCTCGCTCTGACGCTCGTCGCCTTCACGATCGCGCTTCGGCAAATGCCGCTCGAGCAGATCGGCATGAGCTCGAACTTCGGCTTCGGCGACGGCGGCGCTCGCGTTCGCGCTGCTCTGCCCGTTCGCGCCGCTCGGCGCGGCGCTGATGACGACCGTGGCATCGTTCACGAAGACCTATCGCGAGGCCCAAACCTACCTGACGTTCGTGCTGCTCGTCCCGACGTTGCCGCTGATCGTTCGCGTCGATGCTGAACATCGAGCCCGAGGCGAAGCTCATGTGGATCCCGAGCCTGAGCCAGCATCTGCTGATCACGACGCTGATCAAGGACCAGCCGCTCGACGCCGTCGTTCGTGGCGATCTCGGTCGTGAGCACCCTTGCGTTCGGCGGGCTTGCTCGGTTGGCTCGCCGTCCGGCTCTATCGGCGCGAAGCAATTCTCGGTTAGCGGGCCGAGCGAGTTATGTAAACGCGGCGCTCGCGCTTCTGCGAGCGCGTTCACGCCGGCTTACGTAACGACGCGGCAAAGTGCGGCCGTTGGCCACTTGTCTCGAGACCGACCGTCACATGTCCGAAACGCTGCTTGCCGGGACCGCTCAGCCGCCGTCGTACGACGCGTTGACGTTGACGTTGACGCGCCCCGCGTTCCTCGAGGAGCTCGCCGAGCAGGCGCAGCTCGCGGGACGCAGCGGCAATGCCTTCTGCCTGATGCTGCTCGACGTCGACCACTTGCAGAACATCAACGATTGTCACGGCGTCGCGGCCGGCGACGACGTGCTGATCGGCCTCGCCGACCGCTGCCGCCGCGTGATCGCGGAGCCGGCTTGGCACCGTTCGGAGTACACGCTCGGCCGCTACGACGGCGGCGCCTTGATGATCCTCGCGCGGCCATGCGCGTCGAGCCAGGCCGAGATGCTGGCCGAGGCGTTGCGGTTCGCCGTCGCCGAGAAGCCGCTCGGCGACCGCATCAGCGCCACCGTCTCGATCGGCGTCGCGCAGTTGCGCATCGGCGAGTCCATCGACGAGCTGCTCGCGCGCACCGAGCGGGTCCTGCACGTCGCGAAGCAGTTCGGCCGCGACCGCGTCGAGATCGCGAGCTCTCCACCGAGCCGCGTCGAGCGCGCCAAGGTCGTGGGGCTCTACGACTAGCCGCTCTCGGCAACCGGCAGGTTGTCGGCCTCCGCCCCGCGGCGACCTCATTTGCCGATACAGAACGTCGCGAAGATCTCGCCGAGCAAGTCGTCGCTCGTGAGCTCGCCCGTGAGCTCGCTCAACGCCGTCTGCGCGTTGCGCAGGTGCTCGGCGGCGAGCTCGAGCGCGCCGTCGAGATGCGTTCGCGCGGCACCGAGCTGCTGCGCGCGTGCGCTCGAGCGCGTCGAGGTGGCGGCGGCGCGCGCTGAACGTGCCCCGCCGTCTCGCCGGCGACGCCTGCCGACTTCCTTGAGGTGCGCAACGAGCAGGTCTATCCCGGAGCCCGTCAACGCCGAGACGTAAACGATCGCAGTCCCCTGCTCGCTTCGCGCTCGCGGCGGTACGCCGGCGAGATCGATCTTGTTCGCGACGATCGTCAGCGCGCCTCCGCCCGCGTGCGCGGCCCGCGCCGCAGCGATCGAGACCGCGAGCGGCTCGCGGGCGTCGGCGACCCAGAGCAGGCGATCGGCGCGCGCGACCTCGAGCTTCGCGCGCCGCACGCCTTCGCGCTCGACGGGATCGTTGGTGTCGCGCAGGCCCGCCGTGTCGACGATGGTGACGGGCAGGCCGTCGAGCGCGAGGTGCTCGCGCAGCGGGTCGCGCGTCGTGCCGGGAATCTCCGTGACGATCGCGGCGTCGTAGCCGGCGAGCCGATTCAGCAAGCTCGACTTGCCGGCGTTCGGCGGGCCGGCAATCGCGACGCTGAGCCCGTCGCGCAACGCGCGGCCCGAGCGTGCGCGCGTCGCAGAGCGCGACGAGCCTCGCGACGAGCTCGTCGAGCTCCGCCGCGCATTGGGGCGCCGCATCGAACGGCAGCTCCTCTTCCGGGAAGTCGAGCCAGGCTTCGATTCGGACGCGCAGGCTCGTCAAGGCGTGCTGAAGACTCGTGACGGCGGCTGAGAACTCGCCTTCGAGCGACCGCACGGCCGCGCGCGCCGCCTGCGCGGAGCCGCTCGCGACGAGATCGGCGATCGCCTCGGCCTGCAAGAGATCGATCTTGTCGTTGAGGAACGCGCGCAGCGTGAACTCGCCGGCTTCCGCGGGCCGCGCGCCGAGAAGCGTGGACGGCCGCGAGCAACGCGTCGCGACGATGCGCCCGCCGTGACAGTGAAGCTCGACGACGTCCTCGCCCGTGAACGAGCTGTGGCCCCGGAAAGAACAGCACGAGACCGCGATCGAGAGTTGCTCCGCTCGCATCGCGGAACGTGCAGCAGCTCGGCGAGGCGCGGCTGCGCATCGCGCCCCGTCAACGCGCGGGCGATGTCGCGCGCCTTCGGGCCCGACAGCCGGACGACGGCGATGGCCCCGACGCCCGGTGCCGTGGCGAGCGCTGCGATCGTGTCGTGCCGCCGCAGTGCCAAGCGCGTCTCCTAACCTAGGTGCGCGCTACGTGGCACGATTCGCGCGCGACGATCGAGTTGATGCGCCACTGCTGCAAGATCGACAGCGCCGTGTTCGTCAACTGGTAGAGCACGAGACCCGCGGGGAAGAACATCAGCAGCCCGGCGAACACGAGCGGCATGATCTGCATCATGCGCGCCTGCACGGGATCGGGCGGCGCGGGGCTCAAGCGCGTCTGGAAGAACATCGCCGCAGCCATCAGCGCGGGCAGCACGAAAAACGGATCTCGCGCCGACAGATCGTGGATCCAAAGCGCGAACGGCGCTTGGCGCATCTCGACGCTCTCGACGAGCATCCAGTAGAACGCGAAGAAGAACGGCATCTGAATCAGGATCGGCAAGCAGCCGGCAGCAGGATTGACCTTTTCCTTCTTGTAGAGCTCCATCATCGCCTTGCTAAGGCCCTCGCGATCGTCCTTGTAGCGCTCCTGCAAAGCCTTCATGCGCGGCGTGATCTTGCGCATCTTCGCCATCGACCGGCCGCTCATCGCCGTGAGCTTGTAGAACACGAGCCTTGATCATGATCGTGACGATGATGATCGCGAAGCCCCAGTTCCCGACCCAGCCGTGCACCCAATTCAGCACGGAGAACAGCGGCTGCGCGAGCGGCGTCGTAATGCCGTAGTCGACGGTGCGCTCGAGGTCGCTGCCGACGCTCTGGAGCTGCTCCTGAAGCTTCGGCCCGACGAACAACTTGAACGTGGCATTCAACGGCATCGCAGCGGTCGACGTCCGCGACAGGGCCGATCGCGGTCAGCACGAACGCCGCGCCGCGCGTCGCGGCGTCGTAGCGATAGACGTCGCCGGGCGGCGGTACGGCCGCGCCGAGGAAGTGGTGCTGGATCGCCGCGAACCAGCCGCCTTGCACGCGTCTGCGTGATCGGTGTGCGCGCGAGATCGTCGAACTTGAGCCTCTCGAAGCTCTCGCCGTCGTAGAGCACGGGCCCCTTGAACGAGTAGGAATCGATCGACAAGTACGAGCGCTCGACGGGCACGTGCACGCGTTCCATCTGCACGTACGGCGCCCCGCGCCAGCTGCCGCCGGCGTTCTGCGTAAGAGTCAGCGTGAGATCGACGTCGTATCGGCCGCGCCGGAAGGTGTAGGTCTTGCGCGCGCTGATCGGCCCCTCGCCCACCCAGTCGAGCGTGACGACGAGCTCGTCCTGCCCGGGCGCCAGCGTGTACTCGTTGCTGGCGCTGCGGAACGTTGCGAGATGGTTCGGCTCGGCACCGCCGACGGCGCTAGTGCAGTCCCGATTGGAAAACCCAGCGCTCCGGACCGGTATCGTTGAGCAAGCGCACGACGGGCTCGGGCATGTCCTTGTGGACGGAGTACTGGAGCAAGTCGGCGCGCACGAGGTCGCCGCCCTGCGAAGCGATCCTGACGTCGAGCACGTCCGTTCGAACGCTGATCAGCTCGCCCGTCGCGACGGCGGGCAGTGCGGTCACAGCCGGTGGCTGCGCTACGGTCTCGGCGCCCGGGTTCAGGCTTGGGACGTCGCCTGTCGGCGCGCCGGTTTGCGGCGTCGCCGGCGAAGTGTTGACGGCCCCGGTTCGCGGCGCGGCACCGTAGTCCGCGTTCCACGCGGTATAGGTGAGCCACCCCATGCCGAGCAGCGTGAGCCACAGGAATACGCGGATGTTATCCATGCTGCCCCGCTGCAGCGGCCGCTTTCGTCAGCTGCTCGAAGTGCCGGTCGAGACTCGCGCGCAGCGCCGCGCGCTCGGCCCGATCGGCTCCTGCACGCGCGAGCACGACGAAGTCCCACGGCGGCAAAGCGGACTGCTGACGAAACGATTCGCGCGCGAGACGCTTGAGCTTGTTGCGGTCCACGGCGCGTTTCGCAACTCGACGCGAGACGGTCAGGCCGAGGCGAGCGGCGGAACGGCCGCTCGGTCGCGCGAGAACGGTGAAGAAGCGATCGCTCGAACGCGCGGGCTCGGCGAATACTCGCCCGAACTCCGCCGGCGTGTGCAGTCGTTGGTCGGGCGAGAACCCTGCCGTGTCGGAAACCAACGGCGCGCCAAAACGCAACCCGTCAAGGCGTGAGACGAGCGCGGCCCTTCGCGCGCCGGCTGGCGAGAACCTTGCGTGCCGGCGCTGGTGGCCATGCGTGCGCGGAAACCATGCGTGCGCTTGCGGTGCAAATTGCTGGGCTGAAAAGTTCGCTTCATGCTTGGTACCCCGCGCGGGCAAAAGTTCTTGCGAAAACAAGGATGTGGGACGGACGGGAAGCCGCGCACTGTACGCGGCCCTTCGTAGCGCTGTCAACCGCTCACGCGGCGTGAAGCGATGGCATTCGAGGTCGCCGAAGGTTGTGGATAACTGCGACGAACTTTCTTAGACTGCACTCCACTCCCTGACCCGTTACGCAACCACTTTTCGCGAGCGCCCGTGACAGCGAACTCGGCCGTTTACTCGTCGCTTTGGATGCAGTGTGCACGCGCGCTCGAAGCCGACCTCTCGGAGCAGCAGTTCAACACGTGGATTCGCCCGTTGCAGCTCGTCGAGGACGGGCCGCTGCTGAAGTTGCTGGCCCCGAATCGCTTTGTCGTCGATTGGGTCAAGGGCCATTGTCTCGAGCAGATTCGCGCCTGGTGGACTCGGCACGGCGACGGCGCTCCGGACATTCAGGTCGAGGTCGGCAGCCGGCCGACGGTACGCCGTGAGACGGCGCCGGCCGTACCCGAGCCGGAAGTGCGGTCCGGCAGCCCACTCGGCGGACGGCTGAACAAGGTCTTCACGTTCGACAGCTTCGTCGAAGGCAAGAGCAATCAGCTCGCGCGCGCCGCCGCATTCCAGGTCTCGCAGAATCCGGGCAGTGCGTACAACCCGCTTTTCATCTACGGCGGCGTCGGCCTCGGCAAGACGCACCTCATGCACGCGATCGGCAACCAGATCGTGGCGCGGAACCCCGCCGCGAAGGTCGCGTACGTGCATTCGGAGCGCTTCGTCAGCGACATGGTTCGCGGGTTACAGCACAACACGATCGCCGAGTTCAAACGCAACTACCGCTCGCTCGACGCCCTGCTGATCGACGATATCCAGTTTTTTGCCGGCAAGGACCGCTCGCAGGAAGAGTTCTTCCACACGTTCAACGCGCTGCTCGAGGGCCAGCGGCAGATCATTCTGACCTGCGATCGTTACCCGAAAGAGGTCGCGGGACTCGAGGAACGGCTGAAGTCGCGCTTCGGCTGGGGTCTGACGGTTGCGATCGAACAGCCGGAGCTCGAGACGAGTGTCGCGATCCTCATGAGCAAGGCGGCCGCGGAGGGCGAGACGCTGCCGCAGGAGGTTGCGTTTTTCCTCGCGCAGCGCATCCGTTCGAACGTTCGCGAGCTCGAAGGCGCCTTACGGCGCGTGCTTGCGAACTCCCGGTTCACGGGTCAGCCGATCACGCTCGAGTTCGCCAAAGAAGCGCTGCGCGACGTGCTCGCGCTGCAAGACAAGCTCGTGACGGTCGAGAACATTCAAAAGACCGTCGCGGAGTATTTCAAAATCAGAGTCGCCGACTTATTGTCGAAACGGCGTAGCCGGTCGATCGCGCGGCCGCGGCAGATTGCCATGGCGCTCGCGAAGGAGCTGACGACACATAGCCTGCCCGAGATCGGCGACGAGTTCGGCGGTCGCGATCACACGACCGTGCTGCATGCATGCCGGCGCATCAAGGGGTTGCGGGAAACGGAAACGAGGGTTGCGGAGGACTACAACAACCTGTTGAGAACCCTGACGACATAGCGTGAGTTGTCGGGGGATAGATTCTGGGAGCGAATCGCTCCACAGGCCGAGCACAGCGCGGCGCGCGGTTACCCACACTTTGCGGCGCGTGTAAGTAATTGGCCAACAAGAGAAGAAGTCGATTAACAACACGTTTGGTCGACACTAACAACTACAGTAAATAGATAGATACGTAGAGGCAATCAATGAAGTTCAGCGCAGCGCGGGAAACCCTCCTGAAGCCTTTGCAGACCGTCGTCGGGGTCGTGGAGCGACGGCAAACAATGCCGATCTTGAGCAATGTCCTGCTGAGCCTGCAGGGCTCGAAGCTCAGCATCACGGCGACGGACCTCGAGGTCGAGATGGTCGCGGAGGTCGAGGTGAAAGGGGATGGCAGCGGCGACATCACCGTGCCCGGGCGCAAGTTGCACGACATCTTCAGGGCGCTGCCTGAAGGGCTGTCCGTCGAATTCAACCTGAATGGGGACCGGCTAACGATCAAGAGCGGCCGCAGCCGGTTCACGTTGTCCACCTTGCGGGCGGCGGATTTCCCGACGATCGACGAGATCGCTTCTAAGCAGACTTTGCGCCTAAAGAAGGCCGATCTGCGTCGATTGGTCGAGAAAACGCACTTTTCGATGGCCCAGCAGGATGTTCGGTATTACCTCAATGGGCTGCTACTGGAGACCGAGAAAAAGCGGCTCCGAGCGGTCGCCACGGACGGCCACCGGCTGGCGCTGTCGGAAGTGGATCTTCTGGCGCCCGCGAGCCGCGACGAGCAGCTGATCGTGCCGCGCAAAGGGCGTCCTCGAGCTCAGCCGTTTGCTCGATGGCGACGGCGAAGTAGCAGCTGGCGCTCGGAGCGAATCACGTTCGCGTCCAGTTAGACGGAGTTCGACTCACTTCGAAGCTCATTGACGGCCGTTTCCCCGAATATTCGCGCGTTGTCCCCGCCCAACCGAAGAACATCATCAAGGCCGACCGGAATCTGTTCCGGCAGGCGTTGCAGCGTACGGCGATCCTTTCTAACGAGAAGTACCGCGGCGTGCGGCTCGAGCTGAGCTCCGAACAGCGTCGTGCTCCAGGCGAACAACCCGGAGCAGGAAGAGGCTGTCGAGACGCTCGAAGTCGAATACGCCGGCGACGCGATGGAGATCGGGTTCAACGTGAACTATCTGCTCGACGCGATGGCCGCCGTCGATAGCGAGCAAGTCGAGTTCGGCGTCACGGACGCCAATTCGAGCTGCTTGATTCGCGAGCCCGGTGGCGACGGAACGAAGTTCGTCGTCATGCCGATGCGCCTGTAGTCGCCGGCGCTATCGGCGCTCGGAGGCGCCGCCCTTGCCGCTGAGCCGAGTCCGCATCACGACCTTTCGCTGTCTCCGCGAGGTCGAGCTCCGGCTGAGCATCCGCGTAGGAACTACATCTTCGGTCCGAATGGCGCCGGCAAGACGAGCCTGCTCGAGGCCGTCTTCGTGCTAGGCCGTGGGCGTTCGTTTCGCACCCGGCAGATGCGCCGCCTCGTCCAACACGGCAGCGAGGGCTTCGCCGTGTTCGGGGAGGTCGACGTCGAAGGGGCGACGCGGCGCCTTGGCGTGGCGCTATCGGACGGGACGGCTCGAGAAGAAGATCGACGGCGAGGCCGCCGCGGGCATGGCGCAGCTGGCCGCGCTGCTGCCCGTGCATGCGATCGATCCGAGCATGCACGGGCTCGTCGAGGGTGGCCCCAGCGAGCGGCGTCGCTTCCTCGACTGGGGCGTGTTCCACGTGGAACCTGGCTATCTCGACGCCTGGAAGCGCTACCGGCGCGTGCTGAGCCAGCGCAACGCGGTCCTGAAGCAGGCTGCAAGCCTCGAGGAGCTGCGACCATGGTCGGGCGCGCTGGCGGAAGCCGGCACGATCGTCGACGAGAGCCGGCAGCGATATCTGGCCCGGTTGGCGCCGTTCGTGAGCGCGCTTCGGCCAGCGGCTGCTCGACCGACCCTTGACGCTCGACTACCGGCGCGGGTGGGGCGGCGACGAGCGGCTCGAGGATGCGCTGGCGGCGGCCGAGGCCGCGTGACCGGCAGAGCGGCCGCACGGAGCCGGGGCCCCATCGCGCCGAGATCGTCCTGCGCCTCGACGAACGCCGCGTGCAGGACGAGGCGTCCCGTGGCCAGCAGAAGCTGACCGCCGCGGCGCTGATTCTGGCCCAAGTCGCCCTCGAGAGCGCCGACCGCCCGCTGCGCAGCGCCCTCGTCGTCGATGACCCGGCCGCCGAGCTCGATGCCGGCTCGCTCGAGCGACTGCTGGCCGCGCTGACCGACCTTTCCGGCCCAGCTGGTCTTCACGGCGCTGACGCCCGAAGCACCTCGCGCCGGACTCCGGTTTCCCGGTGTTTCACGTGGAACGAGGAGAGGTCCGCAGGCTATAATGGCGCATTCGCTTTTCGAGATCGGTGAGGATGAGCCAGAACGACTATACCTCTAAGAATATCAAGGTCTTAAAGGGTCTCGAAGCGGTCCGAAAACGGCCCGGCATGTACATCGGCGACACCGATGACGGCACTGGCCTGCACCACATGGTTTTCGAGGTCGTCGACAACTCCGTCGACGAGGCGCTCGCCGGTCACTGCAAGGAAATTTCGGTCACGATCCACGCCGACGAATCGATCACCGTCGTCGACGACGGTCGCGGCGTTCCCGTCGATATTCACCCCGAGGAAGGCCGCTCGGCAGCGGAAGTCATCATGACCGTGCTGCACGCGGGCGGTAAGTTCGACGACGACAGCTACAAGGTATCCGGCGGCCTGCACGGCGTCGGCGTGTCCGTCGTCAACGCGCTGTCCGAGGTCCTGGTCCTCACGATCCATCGCAACGGCCTGCTCTACGAGCAGACCTACCGTCTCGGGGATCCCGAAGCACCGCTCGCCGTGGTCGGCAAGACCGACCGCACGGGCACGACGATCCGCTTCAAGCCGAGCTGCGACGATCTTCACGAACATCCTGTTCGACTACGACACGCTCGCTAAGCGCTTGAGAGAGCTGTCTTTTTTGAACTCCGGCGTCCGCATCAAGCTCTCCGACGAGCGCGAGGATCGGCACGACGTCTTCGAGTTCGTCGGCGGCATCGAGGCCTTCGTGCGGCACCTGAACCGCAACAAGACGCCGGTTCATCCGACGATCGTCTATTTCTCCGAAACGCGGTCCTCGATCCAGGTCGAGGTCGCGTTCCAGTGGAACGACGGCTACCAGGAAGGGATGTTCTGCTACACGAACAACATCCCGCAGCGCGACGGCGGCACGCACCTCGCCGGCTTCCGCGCCGCGATGACGCGCACGCTGAACGCGTACATCGAGAACGAAGGCGTCAGCAAGCGCGAGAAAATCGTCGATGTCCGGCGACGACTCGCGCGAAGGGCTGACGGCCGTGCTGTCCGTCAAGCTGCCCGACCCGAAGTTCTCGTCGCAGACCAAGGACAAGCTCGTCTCGTCCGAGGTGAAAGTCGTCACCGAGCAGGTCGTCGCGCAGCGCTTCGAGGAGTTCCTGCTCGAGCATCCGGCCGAAGCGAAGGCCATCGTCGGCAAGATCGTCGAAGCGGCGAGGGCGCGCGAAGCCGCGCGCAAGGCGCGCGAGATGACGCGCCGCAAAGGCGCGCTCGACATCGCCGGCTTGCCCGGCAAGCTCGCGGACTGCCAGGAGAAGGATCCGGCGCTGTCGGAGCTGTTCCTCGTCGAGGGCGACTCCGCCGGCGGCTCCGCGAAGCAAGGCCGCGACCGGCGCACCCAGGCCGTGCTGCCGCTCAAAGGCAAGATCCTGAACGTCGAAAAAGCTAGATTTGACAAGATGTTACAGTCGGCCGAGGTCGGCACGCTGATCACGGCGCTCGGCTGCGGCGTCGGACGCGACGAGTTCGACATCGCAACCTCCGCTACCACCGCATCATCATCATGACGGACGCCGACGTCGACGGCTCGCACATCCGCACGCTGCTGTTGACGTTCTTCTATCGGCAGATGCCCGAGCTCATCGAGCGCGGCCACATCTACATCGCGCAGCCGCCGCTCTACAAGCTGAAGCGCGGCAAGCAAGAGCACTACGTCAAGGACGACAGTCGAGCTCAACTCGCTGCTGCTCACGAGCGCCATCGCCGATGCGTCGTTGTACGCCGCGCCCGGCGCCGCGCCGATTCAAGGCGCGACGCTCGAGTCGCTCGCGCTGCACTACATGGAAGCCAACTCGATCATCCAACGTTGGGGCCGTCGCTACGACGCCGACGTGTTGCGCACGCTGATGTCGATGGAGCGCGATCGCACCGGCCGACGCTCGACGACGCGGAGTCGCGCCGCGTATGGGCGCAGCGGCTCGAGCAGCGGCTGCAGAAGCTCGTGCAACGGCGGCGTGCGGTACCGCGTGCGCGCAGCGCAGGGCGGCGAGGGCGCCGACCCGAGCCTCATCGTGACGCGCGAGCATCACGGCGCACAAAGCACGAAGACGCTGCACGCCGGCTTCTTCCGCTCGCCCGAGTACCAGCGCCTGAGCGCGATCGGCACCGAGCTCAAGGACGTGTTGCGCGACGGCGCCTACGTCGAGCGCGGCAAAGAGCGTCGCGACGTGCAGACGTTCGCCGAAGCGATCGAGTGGCTCATGCTGCAAGCGAAGCAGGGCCAAACGATCCAGCGCTACAAAGGCCTCGGCGAGATGAACCCCGAGCAGCTCTGGGACACGACGGTCAATCCCGAGACGCGGCGGCTCGATGCAAGTGCGCATCGAAGACGCCGTCGCAGCCGACGAGATCTTCACGACGCTGATGGGCGACCAGGTCGAGCCGCGCCGCGAGTTCATCGAGCGCAACGCCCTCGCCGTCGCGAACCTCGACGTCTAAGCGCAGCGTGCCGCTGCTACGGCGCGATCGCGCGAGCGTGCTCCTCGATCCATTGCTGCGCCCGCTCGTTGACGACGCGCGGCTCGACACCCGTCGTCTCGATGCGGCGGCCCGATCACGACGCGAATCGTCCCCGGCTTCTTCAACCACCCGCGTCGCGGCCAGAAGTAGCCGGCGTTGTGCGTCACGGGCACGATCGGGTAGGCCCTCGGCCGCCGCGAGCAATGCGCCGCTCATGCCGTAGCGCCGCGTCTCGCCGACGGGCATGCGCGTGCCCTCGGGAAAGATCATCACCCACAAGCCCTCGGCGAGCCGCGCGCGACCCTGCTCGAGCACCTGCTGCACGGCGACTGCCGCCGCCGCGCCGGTCGATCGCGATCGGCTTCAGCAGCCACAGCACCCAGCCGAGCACGGGCACCCACATGAGCTCGCGTTTCAGCACCCACGTCTGCGGCGGAAAGATCTGCAGCTGCGCGATCGTCTCCCACGCCGACGAGTGCTTGAGCAGCACGACGCAGTTGCGCGCCGGCAAGTGCTCGCGTCCTTCGACGCGGTAGTCGAGCCGGCACAGCACGCGCAGCAGCCACAGCACCGAGTCGACCCACGCGATCGCGACCGCCGTAGGTGTAGCGGCGCGGCAGCGGTGCCGTCAGCAACGCGACCGCACCGTAAATCGGCACCGACAGGAACAGATACAGCGTGAACAGGATCGAGCCGAGCCACTGCCGCACGTGTGCGTTACCTCGTCTCGGCGAGCAGGCTGCGCGCCGCGGCCGCCAAGTCGTCGAACACGGGCACTCGCGCGCGCGCCGAGCAACGCGCTTCGGTCGCCGCGCCCGTTCCCGTGCGCACGAGCATCGGGCGCGCGCCGACGGCCTCCGCCGCTTCGACGTCGCTCAAGCGATCGCCGATGTACGGTGCGCCGACGCACCGATACGCCGAGCTCGCGCTCGAGCGCGCGAAACATTCCGGGCCGCGGCTTGCGGCAGTCGCAACCGTCGTCGGGCAGATGCGGGCAGTAGTACACACCGGCGAGCTCGCCGCCCGCCGCGCGCACGCGCTCGCGCATGTGCTCGTGAATTGCCGCGAGCGTCGCCTCGTCGTAGAGACCGCGCCCGACACCCGATTGATTCGTGACGACGGCGACGCGCCAACCGCGCGCGGTGCAGCGCCGCGATCGCCTCGAGGCTGCCGCGGATCGGCCGCCACTCTGCGACCGACTTGATGAACTCGCCCGAGTCCTCGTTGATGACGCCGTCGCGGTCGATCATGACGAGCCCGCGCCGCGCTGCCACGCGTCAGACTCCGAGCCGCTCGCTCAAGAACGTCCGCGAGCTCGCCGACGCCGACGCGCGTCTGCTCGCAGCTGTCGCGCTCGCGGACCGTCACCGTGCCGCCGCTCAGCGTCTGGCCGTCGACGGTGATGCAGAACGGCGTGCCCGGCTTCGTCCTGGCGGCGATAGCGGCGGCCGACCGCGCCCTTCTCGTCGTAGAAGACGTTGAAGCGCTTCTTCAGCGCGCGGTAGATCTCGAGCGCCATCTCGGGCATGCCGTCCTTCTTCACCAGCGGGAACACGGCCGCCTTGATCGGCGCGAGCCGCGGATGGAGCTTCAGCACGGTGCGCGCGCTCGCCGCCGACCTCGTCCTCGCTGATAGGCCTCGCAGAGGAACGCGAGCGTGCCGCGGTCGGCGCCGGCCGACGGCTCGATGACGTGCGGCAAGATAGCGGCGCGCCTCCTCGTTCGGTTCCTGGTCGTCGAAGTAGCGCAGGTCCTTGCCGCTCATCTGCATGTGCTGCGCAGATCGAAGTCGCCGCGATGGGCGATGCCTTCGAGCTCGCTGCGGCCGAACGGGAAGGCGTACTCGATGTCGGCGGTGCCCGCCGAGTAGTGCGCGAGCTCGTCCGGCTCGTGCTCGCGCAGGTGCAGGTTCGCCGGCCAGGCCGAGGTCGAGATACCAGCGATAGCGCCGGTCGCGCCAGTACTGATACCACTGCGCGGCGTCGCTCGGGTGGCAGAAGAACTCGATCTCCATCTGCTCGAACTCGCGCCAGCGGAACGTGAAGTTGCGCGGCGTGATCTCGTTGCGAAAGCTCTTGCCGATCTGGGCGATGCCGAACGGCACGCGCACGCGCGTCCTGTCGCAGACGTTCTTGAAGTTGACGAAGATGCCCTGGGCCGTCTCGGGCCGCAGATACGTGACGCTCGGTTGTCCTCGAGCGCGCCGACGTGCGTCTTGAACATCAGGTTGAACTCGCGCGGCTCCGTCAGCGTGCCCGGCGCCGATGCGCCGGGCGCGAGCACCTTGCGCGCGCAAGCGCCTCGTCCTGCAGCGCGCCCGGCACCGCGACGGGCCGTGCCTCCTTGCCGGGCTTGCTCTTCTGCAGCGCACGCGATGCGCTTGCGATGCGGCTCGAAGAGCTCGGCCGGGGTCCGACTTGCCGATCTCGCCAGGCGCCGCGAACAGGACCTCGTCGTAGCGCTCGAGCGTGCCGTCGGCGCCGACGAACTCGAGCGCGTACACGGCGAGCTGATCCGCGCGATAGCGCGCGCGAGTCTCGCGGTCGTCGACCATCGGATCGCTGAAGCCGCCGACGTGGCCGCTCGCCTCCCAGACCTTCGGGTTCATCAGCAGCGCGCTGTCGAGGCCGACCATGCCGAACGGTCGCGGCGCACCCGGCGGCGTCGGCCGTCTCGTCGTGGTGCGCGACCATGTCGTCCCACCAGGCCTGCTTCAGGTTGCGCTTGAGCTCGACGCCGAGCGGGCCGTAGTCCCATGCGCCGTTCAAGCCGCCGTAGATCTCGCTCGAAGGGAAGATGAAGCCTCGCCGCTTGCACAGCGACACTATTTTTTCCATCGCTTCCATGACCACTCCGAGCGCGCTACGCAGAACAAGGCGGGCAAGTATAGCGACGCGACCTCGCGTCGGAGCGGCCGAGAAAGTGCGGCAGACCGCCGACGGGCGAAGGGCCGATCGGGAGGCGGAGCGGCGTCCGAAGGCATGCGCACCGAATTGGGGCGCGCCTCCGCAGCGTCGCACCGATTCGGTGCGCGTAACCGGCCGTTGGTTGCATAGACGTCAGATAAAACAGTACGTTAGCCCGCGTCCCGGGCGTGGCACAAAGAATGCACATCCGGGACTCTTTTAGAAGGGCAAGACTGCCGTGCGCACAGAAACAACGAGCACCGGCAGCGACAACAACTTTAAAGACAGCACTAACGGAGGATTCATGTCGCCCGCCGATGTTCTCAAGCTCATCAAAGAAAAAGGCGTCAAGTTCGTCGACCTGCGTTTCACGGATACGCGCGGCAAAGAGCAGCACGTGACCGTCCCGTCGCACCAGGTCGACGCGAGCATGTTCGAAGACGGCAAGATGTTCGACGGCTCGTCGATCGCCGGTTGGAAGGGCATCAACGAGTCGGACATGATCCTCGGGCTCGATCGCGTCGACGGCGGTGCTCGATCCGTTCATGGAAGAGACGACGCTGAACATCCGCTGCGACATCATCGAGCCGTCGACGATGCAAGGTTACGAGCGCGATCCGCGCTCGGCGGCGAAGCGCGCCGAAGCGTACATGCGCTCGACCGGCATCGCCGACGAAGCGTTCTTCGGTCCCGAGAACGAGTTCTTCATCTTCGACGACGTCCGCTGGGCGTCGCAGATGCACGGCGCGTTCTACGCGATCGAGTCCTACGAAGGCGCGTGGCAGAGCGGCAAGGAGATCGAGGAAGGCAACCTCGGTCACCGTCCCGGCATCAAGGGCGGCTACTTCCCCGTTCCGCCGGTCGATTCGCTGCAGGACATCCGCTCGGCGATGTGCTTGGCGCTCGAGGAGATGGGCCTCGTCGTCGAGGTGCACCATCACGAGGTCGCGACGGCCGGCCAGTGCGAGATCGGCGTCAAGTTCGGCTCGCTCGTGAAGAAGGCCGACGACGTCATGATGCTGAAGTACGTCATCCACAACGTCGCGCACAGCTTCGGCAAGACGGCCACGTTCATGCCGAAGCCGCTCGTCGGCGACAACGGCAGCGGCATGCACGTCCACCAGTCGCTCGCGAAGGGCGGCAAGAACCTGTTCACGGGCGATCTCTACGGCGGCCTGTCGCAGACGGCGCTCTACTACATCGGCGGCATCATGAAGCACGCGCACGCGATCAACGCGCTGACGAACGCGTCGACGAACAGCTACAAGCGGCTCGTCAAGGGCTTCGAAGCGCCCGACGCTGCTCGCGTACTCCGCGCGCAACCGCTCGGCGTCGATTCGCGTTCCGTACGTGCAGAATCCGAAAGCGCGCCGCATCGAGGTGCGCTTCCCGGACAGCACGGCGAATCCGTACCTCGGCGTTCACGGCGATGCTGATGGCCGGCCTCGACGGCATCGCGAACAAGATCAACCCGGGCCCGCCGAGCGACAAGGACCTCTACGACCTGCCGCCGGAGGAGGAGAAGCTGATCCCGACCGTGTCGTACTCGCTGAGCAGTCGCTCGAGGCGCTCGACAAGGATCGCGGCTTCCTGACGGCCGGCGGAGTGCTCAACGACTCGACGATCGATGCGTACATCGGCTTGAAGGAGCAGGAGATCACCCGCTTCTCCATGACGCCGCATCCCGTCGAGTTCGAGATGTACTACAGCCTCTAAGGACGGGGCTCGTATCGCGGTTCTGTCAAATCAAGAGCGTGGCGGGGTTCTCAGGAACCCCGCCCACGATTGGCAGAAAACGCCGCTCGGCGCTAAGCTTGGAGCATGCGTAAGTGGCTGATCCTATTGTCCGCGTTATCAGGGACTGTCGCGAGCGGCGCCCCGGCCTGGACGTGGGTCGACGCCGAACGGCACGGTGCATTACTCGGATCGGCCCGTGCCGGGGGCGACGCCAGGTGGAGCTCGCCGGCGCGCAAGCTGATCGGGACGCCGGCGCGCGACCGCGCGCGAGCACGACCGGCCGAGCGCGCGTCGGGTACCGCGCCGGCGTATCGAACCATCGAGATCGTGAGCCCGGCGGAGCAGGAAACGCTCTGGAACATCGGCACCGACGCTGACCGTGCAGGTGCGCTTCCAGCCGCCGTTGCAGCCGGGCCATCGGTACGACGTGCTCCTCGACGGTCAGCGCCGCAACGTCAACACCGCGAGCCCGCGTGTCACGTTAGCGGACGTCTTCCGCGGCACGCACACGCTGCAAGTCGTCGTCATCGATGCGGCAGGGCACGGAAGTGATGCGCTCGCGCGACGCGAACCTTCTTCGTTCAGCAAACGAGCGTGCAGAATCCGAACTCGGCGATCGCGGCCGCGGCGGCGCCAACTAGCCGGCGCTGGTCGACGTTCACCGGCCCCGGGCCGGCGCTCGCGCCGCGCGCCGTCCGCGGACCGCATCCTCCAGGGTCTTTCGACGGCGCTCGTCGTGCTCGACGACGGACTGCTCGTCTCCTACTCTGAATCCCGCCGCTGAGAACCTATTCGGCGTCAGCTCGCGGCGCACGGTCGGGCGCGCGCTCGCCGAGCGTCGTGCATCCCGCGCAAGAGCTGCTCGTGCTGTGTCAGCGCGCGCTTGCGACGGGGCTCTACGTTCAGCCTGCACGAGTTCGCCGCGCGCGTCGGCGACCGCGAGCTCGTGCTCGACTGCCGCGTCGCGCTGCTCGACAACGAGCATGCGCATCGTGCTCGAGTTCGCTCGACACGGAACGCGACCGTCGCGTGCGGCGCGAAGCCGAGCTCGTCGCGCAGCAACGGCTGTCGCGCCGCATCGTCCGGCAGCTCGCGCACGAAGTGAAAAATCCGCTCGGCGGATTGCGCGGCGCCGCGCAGCTGCTCGAGCGGCAGCTGCCGGATCCTGAGCAGAAGGCGTACACGCGCGTGATCATCGAGGAAGCGGACCGCCTCGCGGCGCTCGTCGACGGCATCCTGCGCGCCGGCGGCGCGCCGCGGCCGGAAGAGATCAACCTGCACCGGATCACGGAGCACGTTGCGCAGCTCATCGAGGCCGAGAAGCCGGCCGGCATCGAGCTCGTGCGCGACTACGACCCGAGCCTGCCGTCGATCACGGTCGACCGCAATCAGATGATTCAGGCGTTCCTCAACGTCGGGCGCAATGCGATGCAGGCGCTCGGCGAACGCGGCCGGCTGATCTTCCGCACGCGCGCGCTGACGAATTTCACGGTCGGCGGCGAGCGCCACCGCTTGGTGCTTGTCCGCCGAAGTCGAGGACAACGGCCCGGGATTCCCGAGGAGCTCAAGGAGACGATCTTCTATCCGCTCGTGACGGGGCGGTCGACGGGCACGGGGCTCGGGTTGACGATCGCGCAGGATCTCGTGAGTCGAAACGGCGGGCTCATCGAATTCACGAGCGAACCGGGACGCACGGTGTTCCAGATCCGTTTGCCGGTCGCCAACGGAGGCGCCGCTAATGGCAACGCCCGGTTTATCGGTTTGGGTCGTCGACGACGACGAGTCGGTGAGGTGGGTGCTCGAGCAAGCGCTGAAGCAGGCGCACATGTTCCCGCGCGCCTTCGAAACCGGCGAGGAATTCTTCGGCGCGCTGAAGCTCGGCCGGCCCGACGTGCTGATCACGGACATCCGGATGCCCGACATGAGCGGGCTCGAGCTCATGGAGCGGCTCGCGCGCACGGATCCCGACATTCCCGTCATCGTGATCACGGCGCACTCGGATCTCGACAGCGCCGTGTCGGCCTATCAGGGCGGGGCGTTCGAATACCTGCCGAAGCCGTTCGACATCGACGAGGCCATCGAGCTCGTCTCGCGCGCGGCGCGGCAACGCACGCGCGGCGCGGCCGAGCAGACTGCTGTCGAAGCCGACGCCGCGCATCATCGGCCAGGCGCCGGCGATGCAGGAGGTCTTCAAGGCGATCGGTCGCTTGTCGCGCTCGAGCATGACGGTGCTGATCACGGGCGAGTCGGGCACCGGCAAGGAGCTCGTGGCGCGCGCGCTGCACGACAACTCGCCGCGCGCCGACCGGCCCGTTCGTCGCGCTGAACACCTCGGCGATCGCCGCAGAGCTGCTCGAGTCGGAGCTGTTCGGCCACGAGAAGGGCGCGTTCACGGGCGCGACGGAACGGCGCATCGGGCGTTTCGAGCAGGCCAACGGCGGCACGCTGTTCCTCGACGAGATCGGCGACATGTCGCTGGCGCTGCAGACGCGTCTGTTGCGCGTGCTCGCCGAGAGCGAGTTCTTCCGCGTCGGCGGCCAAACCGCGATCACCGTCGACGTGCGCGTGATCGCGGCGACGCACCAGGATCTCGGGCAGGGCGCCGCAGCGGGGCGGTTCCGCGAGGATCTGTACCACCGCCTGAACGTCATGCGGATCGAAGTGCCGCCGCTGCGGCAACGGCGCGAGGACATCCGCGAGCTGTCGCGGTTCTATCTCGAGCAAGCAGCCAACGAGCTCGGCGTCGCGCCGAAGACGCTGAGCGCGGATGCCGCCGAAGCACTGCAGCGTTACGACTGGCCCGGCAACGTCCGCGAGCTCGTCAACGTCTGCCGCCGGCTCACGGTCACGGCCGCCGGTCGCGAGATCGTCGGGCAGGACTTGCCGGCCGAGCTCGGCGGCGTCGCGAGTCAATCGGGCGCCGACTGGACGGCCGGGCTATCGCAGTGGGCAGAAGCCCAGCTCGCGGTCGCGGAGCCGCCGCCGCTCTTGATCGACGCGCTGCCCGCGTTCGAGCGCACGCTGATCCTGACGGCGCTGCGCCGCGCGCGCGGCAAACGCCTCGAAGCCGCCAAGCTCCTCGGCTGGGGCCGCAACACCCTGACCCGCAAGATCAAGGAGCTCGGCCTCGAAGGCCGCGTCTAGCGCGCGCTGGGTTCGCGGGTGCTCGCTTGTCGCGGCTGACCGCGCGAGCTTCGCGGGCGGGTCGTCTGTCGCGGCTGGCCGCGCGAGCGATGTCTCGCGCCTCAGCCCGAAGGCCCGGCCTTTGTCACCTGCGCTCGCCCAATCGGCGTGGGCCGAGTGTGCCATCGAAGTTTTTCATCGAGGCTCGTAGCGTGTGCCGTACGGAAGCTGCGTCGCGGCATTGCGGCCCACTTTCGCGCGGGCCTTCGGGCAGAGTCACGAAACATCACTCACGCGGCCGCTCCCAGCCTCAGCGCCGCCGCGAACGCGAGCGCGGCGCGCGCGAGACGCGATCTCGCCCCGCGGAATCTCCTGCTCAGCCGAGTGCGCGCGCTGTTCCACCGCGATTCGCGGCGGACATGTGAGGGGGCATTTCGTGACTCCGGCCGGCGGCCCGCACGCAAGCGGGCCAGAGTTATCTGATGCGGTGCGGGATGGCACTTCGCGTAGGTGCACGTTGCAAAGCTTCGAAGGCACGCGCGGCCCGCGCCGCTGGGGCGAGCGCTGGTGACAAAGGCCGGGCCGGCGGGCGGAGGCGCGAGATGACCCCTCGCGTGTCCGCCACGACTAGCGGCGCAGGTCGTCTAGCGACGGCGGGCGATGTCGGCGCCGATCATTTCGGCGAGCTCGAGGCGACGCTAGCGCGTCGGTGCCGGAAACGACTGCTGGAGTGTCGTTGACGATGGCGTCGACGAAGGCGCTTGGTTTCGGCGAGCAGTGCGTCGCCTTTTTCGAGGTTCCAGGTTTGCTCCAGCGCAGCGGTGCGCCGCCTTCGCGCCAGTCGCCGTCCTTCGTGACGCGGCGGACCTCGCCGTTGCCGAAGTCGATCGAGACGTATTGATTCGGCTGAAAGACGCGAAACCGCCGCTGCGGCGTCGTCGAGACGCGCGACGCCGTGACGTTGGCGATCGCGCCGTTCGCGAACTCGATGCGCGCGTTCGCGATGTCGATGTCGTCCATCAGCACCGGAATGCCGACGGCAGACACGTCGATCGGCTTCGAGTCGACGAGCGACAGGATCACGTCGAGGTCGTGAATCATCACGTCGAGAATCACGTTGACGTCGGCGCCGCGGCCCTTGAACGGCGCCAACCGATGACACTCGATGAAGCGCACCGTCGTCAGCGTCTCGCGCGCCGCCAGGAGCGCGGGATTGAAGCGCTCGACGTGCCCGACTTGCAGCTTCAGCTTGCGCTCGGCGGCGAGCTTCGTGAGCACCGCCGCTTCCGCGCTCGTGCGCGTCAACGGCTTCTCGACGAGGCAGTGCACGCCGTGCTCGAGGAAGAAACGCGCCAACGCGAAATGCTCGGCCGTCGTCGCGGCGATCGTGACGGCGTCGACCTTGCCGATGAGCTCGCGATAGTCCTCGACCGCGCTCGTTCCGACTTCGGCCGCGACCGCTGCGGCCGCGCTCCGCGTCGCGGTCGCACACGGCGACGAGCTCGACGTTGTCGAGCGCGCGGTGCTTCTGCGCGTGAAACCGCCCGAGGTAGCCGACGCCGACGACGGCTGTGCGGAGCTTGCTCATCCGCGCGCGATCCCGCGTTCGGAGCTACGGATGAACGCGAGCAAGTGCTCGATCTGCGGGCTTTGCTGGCACTCGGCCGCGATGCGTGCCGTGACCTCCTCGATCGTCAGCGAGCGGTCGAGCACGAGATTGCAGCGCATTGTCGATGTTGCGCCGCTCGGCCGCGTCGAGGCCGGCGCGCTTCAGTCCCACGCGGTTGATCGCGCGCGGCGTCGCCCAATGCCCTTCGGCGATCGTGTACGGCACGATGTCCTTGTTCGCGAACGCGCCGGCCGCCATGAACGAATACGCGCCGAGCCGCGTGAACTGCGTGACAGCCGGTCAGGCCGCTGACGAGCGCGTGGTGCTCGATCGTCACGTGGCCCGCGAACTGCGCGCCGTTGACGATGACGACGTGATCGGCGACCTGGCAGTCGTGGCCGATGTGCGCGTAGGCCATGATGAAGTTGTGGTCGCCGACGCGCGTGACGCCGCCGCCTTTCGCCGTGCCGACGTTGATGCTGACGAACTCGCCGATTCGGTTGTGCGAGCCGATCGTGAGCGCCGTGTACGCGCCGCCCTCGTAGCCCAGGTCTTGCGGCGGGCCGCCGAGCACGGCGCCGTGCTGAATGCGGTTGCTCGGCCCCGATCGTAACGCGGCCGTAGCGGCTGCCGATGCGGGCATGCGACTCGACGATGGTTCCAGGCCCGATCTCGACCTCACCCTCGATGACGCAGTACGGGCCGATCTCCGCGTCGGCGGAGATCTTGGCGCGGTCGCTCAAGATGACGCTCGGGTGAATGCTCAACGCGGCTACGCTCGTGGCGCGTTCAGCCGCTGGCGGCCTGATTCAGCGTCTTGGCAGGATCGATGCCGCCGATGAGATCCGTGATGCTCGTGAAGCGATGCACGCGCAGATACTCCTCGAGCCCGGCGTTCACCTTCATCGGCGCCAGCGGATCGTAGAACAGCGCCGTGCCGAGGCCGACCGTCGCTGCGCCCGCGAGCACGAACTCGAGCGCGTCGTGCGCGGTCTCGATGCCGCCTTGGCCGATGATCGGGATGCCGCGCGCGCGGCACTCCTGATAGACCTGATGCACCTTCAGCAGCGCGATCGGCCGGATCGCCGGTCCCGACAGGCCGCCTTGGATGTTGCCGATGATCGGCTGCCGCGTTTCGACGTCGATGGCCATGCCCATCAGCGTGTTGATGACGGCGAACGCGTCGGTGCCGGCGTCGATGCAGGCGCGAGCGTTGGCGCGGATGTCGGTCTGGTTCGGCGAGAGCTTCGTGATCAGCGGCTTCTTCGTCACGGCGCGGCAGGCCGCGACGACGCGTGCCGACATGTCGGGGTAGTTGCCGAACGCGACGCCGCCTTCCTTGACGTTCGGGCAGGAGATGTTGATCTCCATCGCGTCGATCGGCGAATCGTCGAAGCGGCGCGTGACCTCGGCGTACTCCTCGATCGTCGAGCCGCAGACGTTCGCGATGAAGCGCGTCTCGTTGAAGTCGAGCGTCGGCAGGATCTTGCTCGACGACGTAGTCGACGCCGGGGTTCTGCAGGCCGATCGCGTTCAGCATGCCGGCCGGCGTTTCCCAGACGCGGTGCGGCGGATTGCCGAGCCGCGGCGCGAGCGTCGTGCCCTTCAGCACGATGGCGCCGACGGCCGCGTTGCTGAAGCCTTCGATCCGCGTGTACTCCTCGCCGAAGCCGACGCAGCCCGACAGCAGCACGATCGGTGAGCTCAGCTTCAGACCGCAGAAATCGAGCTTTAGGCGGCTCATCGGGCGCAATTATCCGTGAGCCACGAGCGGAGTGCCACAGCGGGCTCGGCGTAGGTCGAGCGGGCTTGCCGGCGGTGGTGCGGGCACGCTGGCCCGGCGGGGCTATGATGCGCGCGATGTTTCACGTGATCCTCTTTCAGCCGGAGATTCCGCCGAACACGGGCAATCTGATTCGGCTGTGCGCGAACGCCGGTGCGACGCTGCATCTCGTGCATCCGCTCGGGTTCGACTTGAGTGACGCGCAGGTGCGGCGCGCGGGGCTCGACTATCACGAGATGGCGAGCGTGCGGGAGCACGTAGAGTCTCGACGCCTGTCTCGCTGCGGTTGCGCCGGCGCGCGTGTTCGCGCTGACGACGAAGGCGACGCGGTCGGTGTACGACGCGGCGTTTCGCGCCGGCGATGCGTTTCTGTTCGGGCCCGAGACGAGCGGGCTGCCGCAGGACTTGCTCGACACGTTCGCGCCGGAGATGCAGCTGCGGATTCCGATGCGCGCCGGCAATCGCAGCTTGAACCTGTCGAACGCCGCGGCCGTTACGGTCTACGAAGCGTGGCGCCAGCTCGGTTTCGCGGGCAGCGCTACCCCAGCTCGGAGCTGATCGGCCGGCGCATCAGCGCCGCGACGGCGGCGCGCGGATCAGCGCCCTCGTGCAGCACCTTGTTGAGCTGCTCGACGATCGGCATCGGCACCTTGTGCTGCTCCGCGACGCGATGCACGGCGCGCGCGCCGATTGTAGCCCTCGACGACCTGGCCGATCGATGCGCAGCGCTTCCGCCGGCGCAGCGCCGCCCGCGAGCGCGAGCCCGAAGCGGCGGTTGCGCGACTTGTCGTCGGTGCACGTCAGCACGAGATCGCCCATGCCGGCGAGGCCCATGAACGTCTCCTTGCGCCCGCCGAGCGCCAAGCCGAGCCGCGTCATCTCGGCGAGACCGCGCGCGATCAGCGCGATGCGCGTGTTCGCGCCGAAGCCGAGGCCGTCGCAGATGCCGGCGCCGATCGCGTAGACGTTCTTCGTCGCGCCGCCGACCTCGACGCCGACGACGTCGTTCGACGTGTAAGCGCGAAACGTCTCGCTGCTGATGCGCTCGGCGAGGCGCTGCGCGTAATCGGCGTCGGCGGACGCGATCGTCATCGCCGTCGGCAGGCCGGCGCCGACCTCGCGCGCGAACGTCGGCCCCGAGAGCACGGCCGTCGGCAGGCTGGCCGGCAGCAGCTGCCCGGCGACCTGGTACGGCAGCAGGCCCGGTATCGAGCTCGAAGCCCTTCGTCGCCCACGCGAGCCGGCGCAGCGGCAGCCCGGCGAGCGCGGTCAGCGTCTCGCGCAGCGCGTGGCTCGGCACGGCGACGAGCACGTCGTCGGCCGCCGTGACGGCCGCGCCGAGATCGGCCGTCACCTCGAGCAGATCCGGAAATCGGCGTGTCGGGAAGATAGCGCGCGTTGCGGCGGTCGCGCTGCATCGCGGCGGCATGAGCGCGGTCGCGAGCCCAGAGCGCGGCCGGATGGCCGGCGCGCGCGAACTGCACCGCGAGCGCCGTGCCCCACGACCCGGCCCCGACGATCGCGATGCGACTCGCCGTGCTAATGCGTCTCGCCGCTCGCCGCCGCGGGCGCCGCCTGCCCGGCCGCGTTCGCGCGCGTCGCACGCTCCTGCACGGCCTGCGCGTAGATCGCGTCGAAGTTCAGCGGCTGGAGCAGCAGCGGCGGGAATCCGCCCTTGCGTGACGAGGTCGGAGATCGCCTCGCGCGCGAACGGGTACAGCGTGTTCGGGCAGAAGCTGCCGATGAGGATCGCATGCTCCTCCGGCGTGTAGCCTTGGATCACGAAGATGCCCGCCTGCGCGACCTCGGCGAGGAACAACGTCGAGTCCTTGTCCTTGGCCTCGACGGTGATCGTCAGCGTGACCTCCTGGATGTCAGGAGCCACTTGCTGCGCGCTCGAGCGCACGTTCAGTTGCGTCTGCGGCGAGACGTTGGTCGTGAAGACCATCGGCGCCTTCGGCGACTCGAAGGACAAGTCCTTCACGTAGATCTTTTGCAGGACCAGTTGTTTTTGTGGGGCAGGGGTCGGTTGTTCTTGAGCCATCGTTCGTCCAGTCGTTTGGTTTGGTGAAAGAAACTAAGGTGCCGGCGGGGCGAGCAGGCGATCGAGCTCGCCGGCTCTGTCGAGAGCGGTCAGAGATCGTCGTAACCGCCGACGTGGCGGCCGTCGATGAAAATTTGCGGGACGGTGCGGCGCCCGCCGCTGCGCTCGATCATCTCGTCGCGGCGGCCGGCCTCGAACATCACGTCGACCTCGGCGAACTCCGCGCCCTTCTCTGTCGAGGAGCCGCTTGGCTGCGCTGCAATAACCGCAAAACGGCTGCGAATAAACGATGACGCGCGGGTCGGCCATGCTACTTCACCAACGGCAGATTGTCGGCGCGCCAGCCCGTGAGCCCGCCTTTCAGGCTGAAGGCATTCTCGTAGCCGGCTTTACGTAGCTGACCCGCTGCGCGTCCCGAGCTCGTGCCGTCGCCGCACACGGCCAGCAGGATCTTGTTCTTCTGCTTTTTGATCGCGTCATCGCCCTGCTGCACGCGCTCGAAGGGGACGTTGCGGGCGTTGACGATGTGCCCGGCCTCGTACTCTTCGGGCTTGCGCACGTCGATCACGAGCGCCCCTTTGTTGATCAGGCGCACGGCGTCGGCCGCCGTCACGTGGGTCGCCCCGTGGCTGCGCAACCGGAGCTCGTAGAACATCACGGCGGCCGACGCAGCGAGGAGTCCCGCCACGATCCAAACGTGGTTGCTGACGAATTCGACGAGCTGAGCCATGGATTCTGGCGGTTCTGTTCGGACGGCCAGTATAACAGCGCACCCTGGGCCGCCCGGCTGGGCCGTCGAAAAGCAGGCGGGAAAAGCGACTACACTGCGGTCCCGTATGCCCATCGACGAGACGCGGATCGACGAGCCATCGGGACGGCGCCGGCTCGCCGTGCTCGGCGGTGCGGCTCTCGCGATCGTCCTGCTCGGCTGGTCGCTCGGGCTCGCGCAGGAGCGGCGCGAGAGCGAAGCGGCTCTTTCGGCCGTTCGCAAGGAGATCAAAGAGCTGCAAGAGCAAGTCGCGCGCGAAACGACGCGACGCGACGCGAGCACGCGGGCGCTGCGCGCCGCCGAGGTGGAGATCGCGGCGGCGACGCGCAAGCTGACCGAGGTCCGCGCAGACCTGGGAACGCAACAGACTGCGCGGCGCGAGCTGACGCAGGAAACCGAGCGCGCGGACCGCCGGCTCGCGACGGAGAAGGAAGCGCTCGCGCGGCAGGTGCGCTCGAGCTACATGGCCGGCCGCGAGGAGCTGTTCAAGCTGCTGCTGTCGCAGGAGAGCCCCGCGACGCTCGGCGGATGCTCGTCTACTTCGATTACTACAATCGGGCGCGCTCGGCGCGCATCGGCGCCGTCGCCGGCGAGCTCGCGAAGCTCGCGGAGCTCGACGCCAGAGACGACGCGCGTCGAAGCGGAGCTCGCGGCGCTGGAAGCGGCGCAAGCGCGCGAGGTCGCGAGCCTCGAGAAATCGCGCGACGAGCGCCGCGCGGCCGTCGCGCAAGCTCGACGAGGAGATTCGCGACGGCACGGCCGCCGTCGCGAAGCTGCGCGGCGAGGAGCAGCGGCTCGCGGACCTCGTGCTGCGCTTGGGCGAGGTCATGGCCGGCTTCCCCGTCGATACCGACGAGCCGTTCGCGAGCGCGAAGGGCAAGCTCGCGTGGCCCGTGCAAGGGCGCTCGCCGGCGACTTCGGTCAATCCGCGCGGCGCGGGCCCCGTGAAGTGGAGCGGCGTGCTGCTCGAAGCGGCGGCGGGCACGCCGGTGCGAGCGGTCTATCACGGCCGGGTCGCGTTCGCCGATTGGCTCGCGGGCCTCGGCCTGCTCGTCATCGTCGACCACGGCGGCGGCTACATGAGCCTCTACGGCCACAACGAGGCGCTGCTCAAGGAATCCGGCGAGTGGGTCGAGCCCGGCGAGGCCATCGCGCAAGTCGGCGACACGGGTGGGCAAGCGCGGGCCGGGCTTGTACTTCGAGATTCGCTTGAACGGCGAGCCCGTCAATCCGAACCCGTGGATCGCGAAGCGCCCCGCGGCCCGCTAGCAGCGAATGTGTGACATAACCAAACCGTTTGCGTTGGCCTGTTGGCCCTGTGATAAGGTGCCGACGGTGCTCCCGGGGGAGCAAGACAACAACGAATGGTCCTGACTCTCCGCGGCGTAATCGTGCTGCTCACCGGCGTCGTGTTCGGCCTTGGGTTGGCACTGGGAAGCACGGTCTGGACCGCTTTCACGGCGCAAAACAAAGCCGTGGCGGCGCCGCTCGACCCGACGATCGAATCCGCGGCGCTCGTCGCCGAGGTCATCGACCGCGTGCGGCGCGAGTACGTCGACAGCGTCGACGACAGGCGCATCGTCGAAGCCGCGATCCGCGGCATCGTCTCCGACCTCGATCAGCACTCGACGTTCCTCGACGCCGAGGCGTACGAGGACATCCGCATCAGCACGACGGGCAACTACACGGGAGTTGGGCTCGACGTGAACCTCGAGGGCGGCAAGGTCACGGTCGTGACGCCGCTCGAAGGCGCTCCGGCCGAGCGTGCCGGGATTCTTCCCGGCGACGTCGTCGTCGGCCGTCAACGACGTTCCCGTCGACGCCGAAGACGTCGCGGCCTCGGTCGCGCGCATGCGCGGCGAGACCGGCACGCAAGTCACGCTCGACGTCCTGCGCCCCGGCAGCGCGATCGCCGCTGCACTTCGCGTTGACGCGCAGCGAGGTTCGCGTCAAGACCGTGCAGAGCGAGTATCTCGGCAACGGCCTCGCGTACGTGCGCGTGTCTTCGTTCGCAGAGACGCACGGCGGCGGATCTCGAGCAGGCGGCGCGCGACCTCACGGCCGCCTCGGGACGAGACGCAGCTGCTCGGCCTCGTGCTCGATCTGCGCAGCAACCCCGGCGGCTTGCTCGACTCGGCCGTGCAGGTGGCCGACGAGTTCCTCGACAGGCGGCATCATCGTCAGCGGCACGGGGCGCATGCGCAAAGCACAGTTCGAGCAGTCGGCCGATGCCGGCGACGTGCTCGAGGGCGTGCCGACGGTCGTGCTCGTCAATTCGGCGTCGGCCTCGGCTTCCGAGATCGTCGCCGGAGCGCTCCAGGATCACGCGCGGGCGCGCATCGTCGGCGAAAAGACCTACGGCAAAGGCTCCGTCCAGACGGTCATGCCGCTCGGCGAAGGCAGCGCCATCAAGCTCACGACGTCGCGCTACCTGACGCCGTCGGGCCGCTCGATCAACGGCAGCGGGATCGAGCCCGACGTCGTCGTCCACAGCGACGATCCGCACCGCCAGTACCGCGGCGCGAACGGCCGCGTCGCGCTGCGCGACGATGCCCAGCTGCTCGAGGCCGTGCGCCTCATCAGCTACGACTCGATCACGCTGACTCAAGTCCAATGACTCGACTCCAGTGACTCGACGCCGCGCCCCGCCGCGGTTAACGTGTTGTCATGAGCCGCGATCCCATCGAGCGTAGCCTCGAGATCGAGCAAGCCCAGCTGCGCGGCTTCGCCCGCAGCATCGCCGAAGTCGAATGGCTGCTGCTGATCCTCGTCGTCCTCTATCTCTTCATCGCGAATCCAGCGGTCGCTCGCAACATCGGCGTGCTCGGCGTGCTGCTCGGCTTCGCGGGCTTCGTGCTGCTGTTCCGCTACGGCCGGCCGTTTGCGAAGCACACGCACTTCAAGCTCGGGTTCGAGATCCTCGTCATGCTGGCGTTCCTGTCCGCCGTGCTCGTCGTATCGGGCGGCGTGCACAGTCCGCTCGTCAATCTGTACTTGCTACCGATCATCACGGCCGCGTTGGCGCTCGGCAAACGCGCCGCGGCGCTCGTCGTCGCGCTCGTCTTTCTGTGCTATCCGCTCGTCGGAATGCTGACGGACGGCCTGCAAGGCCTGAACGCGCAGTTCGCCATCACCGCGGTGGGCGTGCTGGCCCCGTTCGTCCTCGTGGCGTTTTCGACGACTCTGCTCGTCGACAACATCAACACCGCGAAGACCCGCATTCGCGCGCTGTCGGATCGCGACGAGCTGACCGTCGCTCTACAACATGCGCGCCTTCGCGCGGCTCGCCGAGCAGGAGCACGATTCGGCGAGCCGCATCGAGCGCCCCTACTCGATCTTGATGGTCGACATCGAGCATTTGAAGACCGTCAATGACACGTACGGCCACGAAGCCGGCAGCCGCGCCGTCAACCTCGTTGCGGATGCGTTGCTTCGGCTGACCCGCTCGACGGACGTCGTCGCGCGCTACGGCGGCGACGAGTTCATCGTCCTGCTCGGCGGCGTGGACAAGGAGATAGCCGAAGAGGTCGCGCAGCGAGTTCGCAACGTCGTGTTCTCGACGACGCTCGAGGTCGACGTGAAGATGGTGCGGATCAAGGCCAACGTCGGCGCGGCGTCGTTCCCCGAGAGCGGCAACAACTTGCAGACAGTCATGGCGGTCGCCGATCGCGCCATGTACAAGGACAAGGAGCTGCGCGAGCCGCCGAAGGGTCAGCTGATCATTCAGAAGCGTTGACCGCGAAGCAGCCGGCGCACGAGTAGGCCGTGAACGAACCAACCAAACGACCGCCGCAAAGCGCGTTCCCGCTGTGGGGCACGATCGCGATTCCCGGCGGGTTGCTCTGGGGGACCGCGCTCGGTGCCGGCGCGGGATTGCTGTTCGGCAACCTTTTCATCGGCGCGCTGATCGGCGCGGGCGTCGGAGTCGGCGTCGGGTTCACGGTGTTCGCGGCGGCGATCGTCATCGCGTCCGGTAAGGTCTAGGCGCGGATGACGAAGGGCATCAACTGGCTCGGCCGCCTCGTGGGACTCGTCTGCGCGGCTGCGCTTGCGAGCGCGTGGGCGTACGTGCTGTGGGTGCCGCCGGAGGGTCCGGG
The DNA here is from genome assembly GCA_963714705.1 of uncultured Gammaproteobacteria bacterium. Taxonomy (GTDB): domain Bacteria; phylum Pseudomonadota; class Gammaproteobacteria; order Steroidobacterales; family Rariloculaceae; genus FEN-1219. The sequence continues at coordinate 221,390 of CAVQPJ010000003.1, read as the reverse complement.
CCTAACGTTGGCCAACTTCAATGTCGTGACGGCGCTCATGTTCGTTGTCTTGGCGGTGTTCGCCGGGATCGCCGCCGTGCACGGCCATGCGCTGGTCATCGCGCTCGTGTTCTTGGCCTCGTTCTTCCCGATCGGTGTCTCGCTGCTGGCGCGGGATCACTGGCTCCAATGGGTGGGATGGCTCGACCTGGGATTGCTCGCCTCGGCAATCCTGATCTGGCTGAGCAGGCCGCGTGCCGCCGCGCCCGCCTAGCGCCCGCGAAACGCCGGCGTCGGCGGACGCTGCTAGAGTGGCCGCGCGCCGCGTGATCTAGAATACGGCGATGCGAACAAACGCAACGATTCAGTTAGCAGCTGCGGCTCTCGCCCTGACCGCCGCGATTCCCGCATTCGCCGACAGCGAGCTCGACGGCGCGCGCGCGCGCTGGCAGTCGGCCGCGCTCGCTCGTTACGAGTACGGCTATCACAAATACTGCGACTGTCATCGCGAGTCGCCGCCCGAGACCGTCGTGACGGTGCGCGACGGCGCCGTCACGGGCGTGCGCCATCGGCCGGCCGGCAGCACCGTCGAGGTGCCGGCGGCCGACAAGAACTTCGCGTACTACTGGACCGTGGACGGCTTGTTCGGCTTGATCGCATCGGCGCTCGAGAGAGGCGTGCAAGTGCGCGCCACGTACGACGCCGCGCTCGGCTATCCGCGCGAGGTCTACATCGACTACGACGCGGACTTCATCGGCGACGAGCTCGACCTTCGCTTGACCGCTGTCACCCGCCTCGAAGGCGCGCGCTGACGAGCCGTCGCACGCGAAACCCCGCTAAACCGGCAGCGACGCCAGCGATTCTTTCACGCGCTCGCGCTGCATCCGCGAATGGCGTTATGTCGATGTGCCAACGGCGCGCCGCGCGGCGCCGGTATAATCCAACCGGTACGCTCACAACAACAACGACCGGCCGCGCGACTCGAGTGCCCGGCTCTCACGGGGACACGGGATGTTCTATCTGAAATGGACCCAGAGCGAGCTCGCCACGCTGCGCGCGGGCGCGTTGTACACCGAGGTCGACGAGGACGGCTGGGTCCAGCGCGAGCTCGGTATCGGCGACGACGGCCTGATCACGCATCAGCTCGTGCCGACCGACGCGCGGCCCGGCTGGTTCGGTCTGGCGCGGTTGTCCCTTGTCATGCTCGACAGCAACGTCACCAAGGCGGAGTTCGAGTCGTTGTGGCATGCCGGAGCGACGCGCTCCGCGGATCCATCGGCCTGAGCGCTGCCCGGTAAGCGCTACGCCGCCGCGCTCGGGTAGAATCGCCCTCGGCAACGGCCTTCGGCCGAACAACAATAGCGAGTCACCGGGGGGTTCCATGGCTTCGCTCACTCGTCCACGACGCTCCGCGCGTCGGATCCTTCTGTCCTCGGCGGCGCTCGTTGCCGCCGCGCTGGCCCTGACTGCCGCCGCGCAGCAGAGCTTCAAGGTCCGGCTGCGGCCGGTGCCGATCGAAGCGTCGACAGCCGCGAACACGACGGGCGCCGGCGAGGCCACGGCCGCGCTCGCCGGCACGAAACTCACTTTGCGCGGCAACTTCGCGGGCCTGAAAGGCGCTGCGACCGTCGCACACTTGCACCAGGGCGCCGTCATGGGCGTTCGCGGCCCCGCGATCGCCGACGTGAACGTGCCAGCGGCGACGAGCGGCACCTTCACGGCCGAGGTGACGTTGACGGCGGCCCAGGTCGCGGCCTTAAGCCAAGGACAGATCTACCTCCAGATCCACAGCGAGACCGCTCCCGACGGCAATCTCTGGGGATGGCTCGTTCCATGATCCGCGCTCGCCGCGCGCGCGCCAGTCTCGCCGCCGCGGCGCTCGGCTTCGCGGCCGGCGCGCATGCTCAAACGGGGCCGTTCACGGAAGCGCAGGCCGCCGCAGGCCGATCGTCGTATCTCGCGAATTGCGCCGGCTGTCATCTCACCGATCTGCGCGGCGCCAACGAGGCGCGGCCGCTGGTCGGCCCCGACTTCATGCGTACCTGGAGCGGCCGCACGGCGCAGGAGCTCGTCGCGTTCTTGGGCGTGACGATGCCGCCGCCGCCCGCGGTACCGGGCAGCCTCGGTGCGCAGAGCTACGTGAACCTCGCCGCGTTCTTGCTGCACGCGAACGGCGCCACGCCGGGCGCGAGCGCGTTGACGGCCGCCTCGACCGTGACGATCGGCAGCATCGCGACGGGCACGATGTCCGAGGCCTTCCGCGCGGCGCTCGCGAGCGCGGCTCCGGCGACAGCGGCCGGCGCTGCGGGCCGCACGGGTATCAGCGTCGCCGGCGAGCTTACGACCTTCCGTCCCGTGACGGACGCCATGCTGCGCCGGCTTCCGGCCGACGACTGGCTCATGATCCGCGGCAACTATCAGGCCTGGAACTACAGCGAGCTCACTGAGATCACGCGCGACAATGTCGGCGAGCTTCGCCTCGAATGGATCTGGGCGATGACCGAGGGCGGCTGGAACGAGCCCGCGCCCGTCGTGCACGACGGCGTGCTGTATCTCAACAACATGGGCAACATCATCCAGGCCCTCGATGCGGCGACGGGCGAGCTCGTGTGGGAGAACCGCGTCGGACCGGTGGTGCCGACCGGCGACGCGATGCGCGGCCTCGCGATCTTCGACGACAAGGTGTTCGTCGCGACGACGGACGCGCGGCTCGTGGCGCTCGATGCGCGCAGCGGCCAGATCGCGTGGGAAATCGTGATCGGCGATCGCACCGAAGGCGCGTTCGGGACGTCGAGCGGACCGATCGTCATCGGCGGCAAAGTGTTGCAGGGCCTCGGCGACTGCACGCAGTACCGCAAAGAAAAGTGCTTCATCAGCGCCTACGACGCGAACGACGGCCGGCAGCTGTGGAAATTCGCGACAGTCGCGACGACCGGCACGCCGGGCGGCGACACCTGGGGCGACGTGCAGGATACCTTCCGCGCCGGCGGCGATACCTGGATCACGGGCAGCTACGATCCCGATCTCGACACGACGTACTGGGGCGTCGCGCAAGCGAAGCCGTGGGTGCCCGCGAGCCGCGGCAACTCGGCGCTCGACCGCGCGCTGTACACGAGCTCGACGCTGGCACTGAACCCGAACGACGGCCGTTTGAAGTGGTATTACCAGCATTCGCCCGGCGAAGCGCTCGACCTCGACGAGGTCTACGAGCGCGTGCTCGTCGACGTCGGCGGCGAGAAGGCCGTGTTCACGATCGGCAAGCCCGGCATTCTGTGGAAGCTCGACCGCGAGACGGGCCGGTTCATCGGCCACAAGGAGACGGTGTTCCAGAACGTCTTCGATCGCATCGACCCCGAGACCGGCGAGCCGCGCTACCGCGCCGACATCGTCGACGCCAAAGTCGGCGACTGGGTGCAAGGATGTCCTTCCACCGAGGGCGGCCACAATTGGCAAGCGATGACGCACCACGCGCCGACGCAGCGCCTGATCATTCCCTTGAGCCAAAGCTGCATCGAGATCCGCGGGCAGCAAATCGAGCAGGTCGCGGGCGGCGGCAGCTCGGGCGCCGACCGGCGCTTCTTCGAGATGCCGGGCACCGACGGCAACATCGGCAAGCTCGCGGCCTACGACACGCGGACGATGGAAGAGCTCTGGTCGCTCGAGCAGCGCGCGCCGTTCCTGACGGCCGTCGCTCTCGACGCGCGGCGGCGTCGCGTTCGTCGGCGATCTCGACCGCCGCTTCAAGGCCGTCGACGTCGCGACCGGCGAGGTGCTCTGGGAGACGCGGCTGACGACCTCGGTGCAAGGCTTCCCGATCACGTTCGCGGCCGGCGGCCGCCAGTACGTCGCCGTCACGACGGGCGTGGGCGGCGGCAGCCCGCGCGTCGTGCCGTCGCTGATCGCGCCGGAGATCCACCATCCCGCGAACGGCAACGCGCTGTACGTGTTCGCGCTTGCCGGAGCGCGACTAACGAGGCCTGCCGCAGCGGTTCTCGTGCGCCCGCGATATACTGCCGGCCACGCGCCCGTAGCTCAGTGGATAGAGCACTGCCCTCCGGAGGCAGGGGTCGGGGGTTCGAATCCCTCCGGGCGCGCCACTTCTCTCAGCGCGACTGCTCCACGAGATAGTCGACGGCGGCTTTGATCTCGTCGTCCGAAAGATCGACGCGCCCGCCTTTCGGCGGCATGAAGCCCTTCTGGCCCTGGAAGCCCGCGAGCGCGTGCATGTACAGCGTGTCCATGCCTTGCGCGATGCGCGGCGCCCACGCCGCGACGTCGCCGACCGGCGGCGCGCCGCCAGTGCCCGGGGGCTGGTGGCAGACGATGCAGGCGGCGTTGTAGACCTGCGGGCCCGTCATGACGGTCGCGACCGGCGTCGGCGTCGCGACGGCAGCGGCTGCCGCGGCCGCGAGCTCGGCGTCGCCCATGAGCAGCACGCGGCCGACGGGCTTGATGCGCTCGTCGATCGCGGCCTGCACGGTCGGATCCTCGGTGATGTAGAGCCCCTGCGTGTCGATCGAGATCGCGCGCACGAGGAAGAACAAGCCCACGGCCGCGCCCATGAGAATGCCGATGACGAGCATGAAGCTGTCGAAGAACTGCTGATCGTGCTGGCGCAACGCCGGGCTCCCGAGCCTGAATCCGGCGGCGATTATAGCCGACGGCCGCGCCGAATCGAGGGCGAACGTGCGGTCGCCGGGCGCGGTCTACGGGCGATCGCGGCAGCGCAGCTGCAGCGCCTCGGCGACGTGCTCCGTCGTCACCGCGGCGCTTGCCCGAGATCGGCGATCGTCCGCGCGACCTTCAGCACGCGCAGCGAGCTGCGCGCGCTCAGAGCTGCCAGCGATCGGCAGCGCGCTTCAGCAGCGCTCGCTGCTCGGCTGGCCGAGCTCGACGACGCGCCACAGTCGCGCGCGCGTCGAGTCGTGCGTTGAGCCGCCCGCCGCGCTCGAGCTGGATCGCCGCGCGCGGCGACGACGGTCTCGCGCAGCTGCGCGGACTCGCCGCGCTCGGTCGGGCTCGGCGATGTCGGCGAACGACACGCGCGGCACCTCGACGTGCAGATCGAAGCGATCGAGCAGCGGCCCGGAGATTCGCCCGCGGTACTGCTCGAGCTTGTACGGCGTGCACTTGCAACGATCGGTGCCGTCGCCGCGAAAGCCGCAAAGGCACGGATTCATCGCGCCGACGAGCATGAACTCCGCGGGAAACGTGAGCTGCTCGTGCACGCGCGAGATCCGCGCGACGCCGCTCTCGAGCGGCTCGCGCAGCGCCTCGAGCGCGCCGCGCGCCGAACTCCGGCAGCTCGTCCAAGAACAGCACGCCGCGGTGCGCGAGCGAGATTTCGCCGGGCCGCGGGCGTGTGCCGCCGCCGACGAGCGCCTGCGCCGAGGTCGTGTGATGCGGCGCGCGAAACGGCGGCGACAACGTCGGCTGCGCACGCGCGCGGCTCGCCGGCCACCGACGCGATGCTCGCGACGCGCAGCATCTCGTCGTGCGTCGAGCGGCGGCAGCAGGCCGCTCAGCCGCTCCGCGAGCATGCTCTTGCCGCTGCCGGGCGGGCCGATCATCAGGAGGTTGTGCGCGCCGGCCGCCGCGACGACGAGCGCGCGCTTCGCGAACGTCTGGCCGCGCACGTCGGCGAGATCGGGCCCGAGCAGCCGGCCGACAGGGGCTCCGTGCGCGGCGCGACGCGCGGCAGCCGCTGCTCGCCGCGAAGGTGGTGCCACGACCTCGTTCAAGTGCCGCGGCCGCGTAGACCTCGGCGTCGGCGACGAGCGCGGCCTCGGCTGCGTTGGCGGCGGGCAGCACGAGCGCGTGACCGGCCTGCTGCGCGGCGAGCACGGCCGGCAGCGCGCCGTTGATCGGCCGCAGCTCGCCGTTCAGCGCGAGCTCGCCGAGGAACTCGGTGCCGGCGACGGGCCACGCGCGCGTCCTGCTGCGCGAGCAGCACGCCGAGCGCGATCGCGAGATCGAAGCGGCCGCCGGTCTTCGGGATGTCGGCCGGCCCCAGGTGCACGGTGATGCGGCTCGCGGGAACGGTATGCCCGAGGTTGCGAGCGCCGCGCGGACGCGGTCCTTGCTCTCACGAACCGCAGCGGCCGGCAAGCCGGTGACGGCGAAGCCCGGCAGGCCGCCGGCGAGGTGAACCTCGACGGTGACGAGGTAGGCGTCGAGCCCGGCCTGGCCGCGGCTCAGCGTGCGCGCGAGCCCCACGGCCGGCCTCTGGCCGGCGCGGCGGGCCGGCGACTACGTTCGCGACGACAACGCCTTCTCGAGGTCCGCGAGCCGGCCTTCCATCGCCTCGAGCTTGCTGCGAGTGCGCTCGAGGACGGCGCGTTGGACGTCGAACTCCTCACGGCTCACGAGCTCCATGCGCTCGATGCCCGACTGCAGCAGCGTCTTGAAGTTGCGCTCCAGGTCCTGGCCGAGCACTTTGAGGTTCTGCGGCACCGACTCGGCCAGCTGGCGGGCGAGCTCGTCCAAGCTGAAACGCGTCGATTTCTTGTCGTCCATTGCACCCTCTCCGCCGGCTTCGGGGCCAGCGCCGCAAATGTCGGCAGCTTGGGCCGGAAACGCGATCATAGCCCGCACTCTAGGCTCGGTCCGCGATTTCACTTAATGTTAGGGCTTCGAAGGCGCCGGAAAACGCCGTGAATTGAGTCACAAGGGCCCGCGCCGCGGCTTGTTAGACTCGCGGGGGCGGATCCTCCGAAGGCCCACGATCATGAACTGCGAATTGCCCATGCGCACCCTCCTGCTGGCGTTGGTCGGCACGGCGAGCCTTTGCTGCCGATATCTATCGGACGACGGCGCCCGACGGCACCGTCAGCTACAGCGACCGGCCGCAGGGCGAGAATTCGGAGTTCGTCTATTCCGCGACGCCGCGCGTTGCTCGCACGGCACCGGGCACAGCGCCGACGGTACCGGCGAGCGCGGTTAATCCGCGTCCGGCCCGATGCGTCGCAGGTTCCGACGGTGACCGACGGTCCTTCGGCCGCCGAGCTGCGCGAGGAGCGGCAGAAGAATTGCGAGATCGCGCGCGAAATCCTGGACCGCTACACGCTGTCGCGGCGGCTGTTCGTCACCAACGCCGACGGGCGAGCGCGAGTACCTCGACGACGCTGCGGTCGCCGAAGCCCGTGCCAAGGCGGCGGCGGATGTCCAAGACTGGTGCGGTTGACCGACCCTCCGAAGACCGCCCGCCGCGCACGACGTTGATACCGCCGCCGCGCGCGAGCGCCGCGGCCGATCCTGCGGCGACGCTTGCCCTCGATTCGCAGCTCGACCCGTTCTTCATCCCCGACTTTTGCGCGACGCGCATGGTGTTCGCCGTCGTGCTCATCGCGGAGATCGTCGCCGTGACGCTCGCGCTCGCGCGGCCCGACGCGCCGTTTCTCACGGAGCTCGCGCGGCATCTCGATGTTCCTGCAATGGCTCGGGCTGACGAATGCGGCACTGCTCTGCTACTCGCGGCGCTGGCTCGCTCGGCTCACGGTGCCGCAGAGCTCCGCGGCCGCGTTCACGCTGATACTGCTGAACACCGTCGTGATCTCCGAGCTCGCGCTCTGGCTCGGCACGGCATTCGGCACGGTCGGAATCACGGACAGTCCCACGCGAGCACTGGCCGTTCCTGCTGCGCAACGCCGGCATCGCGCTGATCGTCGCGGCTTTGCTGCTGCGGTATTTCTTCGTCACTCATCAGTGGCACAAGCACGTTCGCGCGGAAGCGCTGTCGCGAATCCAAGCGCTACAAGCGCGCATCCGGCCGCACTTCCTTTTCAACAGCATGAACACGATCGCCGCCCTGACGCGCAGCGATCCGAAGCGTGCCGAGGAGGCCGTCGAGGATCTCGCGGATCTCTTTCGCGCGACGCTGCGCGACTCGCACAGCCCGATCCGGCTCAAAGAAGAGCTCGAGCTCACACGCATCTATCAGCGCATCGAAGCGTTGCGTCTTGGGAGTAGGCTCGACGTGCGCTGGGACGTGGGCTCGCTGCCAATGCGCGCGTTCGTGCCGGGGCTCACGGTGCAGCCGTTGCTCGAGAACGCGATCTATCACGGCATCGAGCCGCTCGAGAGCGGCGGCACGGTGACGATCTCGGGCCGCGTCGTCGACGGCGAGGTCGAGCTCGTCGTCAGCAATCCCGTCGCGGAAGCCGGCGCGCCCGGCGAGCCGCGCGCCGGCAACCGCCTCGCGCTCGACAACATCAGGCAACGTCTCGACCTCGCGTACGGCGGCCGAGGCTCAATGACCGTCGAGCAGAGCCCCGACCGCTACCAAGTCACCGTGCGCTTCCCGTACACCGAATGAGCGCCACCCCCTTGAGCGTGCTCATCGTCGACGACGAGCTGCCGGCCCGCGAGCGTCTTCAGCGGCTCGTCGAGGAGTTACCGGGATGCGACGTCGCGGGCGTGTGCTCGAACGGCGCCGATGCGTTGCCGCTCGTCGGTAAGCTCAAGCCGTCGGTCGTGCTGCTCGATATTCGCATGCCGGGCATGACGGGAATCGAGGTCGCGCGGCACTTGGGCGCGCTCGAGAACCCGCCGGCCATCGTCTTTACGACGGCGTACGACGAATACGCGCTCGAAGCGTTCGAGTCGCAGGCCGTCGGCTATCTCTTGAAGCCCGTGCGCAGCGAGCGCCTCGCGCAAGCGCTGAAGCAAGCGTCGCGCCTGCGCGTGCCGCAGCTGCTCGGCCTTGGGACGGCGGCAGCGCCGCTCGCGGCGCGGCAGCACGTCGCCGTCCGCGTTCGCGACGAGCTCAAGCTCATCCCCGTCAAAGACATTCGCTACTTTCGCGCCGACCAAAAATACGTCACCGTGCGCCACAGCCGCGGCGAGGATCTCATCGACGAGTCGCTGAAGCAGCTCGAGGACGAGTTCGCGCGCGACTTCGTCCGCGCGCATCGCAGCCTTCTCGTCGCGATCGCCCACGTCGAAGTTCTCGAGCGTGCCGACGGCGAGGATGGGCTACGCGCTGCGGCTGCGCGGCGAGGCCGAGCCGCTCGCGGTCAGCAGGCGCCAGCTCGCGGAGCTGCGCAAGCGCTTGGCCAGCTACTGAGAGCGAAGGACGCACGCCGATGACCGCGATGACGCGATGACGAATACGCCCGCACCCGACGCATCTCCGCGCACGGGAGCCCCGGACGAGGAATGGGCGAGCCTCGCGAGCGAGCTCGCTGCGACCAAAGGCGCTCGCACGACGCCGACCGACGCCGCGGCAGAACCGCCGCGCGGCGTCCAGCGTGCGGTGTTCGCGAGCTCGGTCGCGCTGCTGTTCGCGTTTCTCGCCGTCATGGTGGCCGGCATGCTCTGGTGGCAATACCGCCAGTTCTACGTATCGCTCGACGAGACAGATGCCGCCGCCGCCGAAGCGCTGGCGCGCGTTCGCGCCGAGCAACGAGCGCTGCAGGACAGCCTCGAGGACGTCGACGACGACGTCGCGACGCTGCGGCAGTCGAGCACGAGTCTTGGCGAGCGCCTCGACGCGTTGCCGGGCCGCTTCATGGAGCTCGAGGAGCGGCTCGACACCGTGCAGGGCGGCTCGTTCGACGCGCGCGGTGACCTGCTGCGCTCCGAAGCCGAGTACTACCTCGCCGTCGCGAACACGGAGCTCACGTTGACGAGGGACTTCGCGACCGCGGTGACGGCGCTCGAGCTCGCGGACGGACGGCTCGCCGAGCTCGGCAACCCGGAGCTCGCGCCCGTGCGCGACGCCATCGCCGGCGAGCTGCTCGCGCTGCGCAGCCTGCGTCTGTCCGACATCGAGGGCATCGTCTTCGGCCTCGGCCGGCTCGCGGCGCGGGCCGACGAGCTGCCGCTGCGCGCGGAGCTTGCCGCTGAACCTCGGCGCGGAAGCCGATGCTGCGCTCGACGTCGAGCCCGGCATCGGGCGGCTGTGGCTCGCGATCAAGAGCACTCTGCTCGATCTCGTGCGCGTCGAGCGGCGCGACGACCCGGTTCCGCAAGCGCTATCGGCGGCCGAGCGTGCGCTCGCGCGCCGCCAGCTTCGAGATCGAGCTCGAGCTCGCCCGCATCGCGGCGCTGCGCGCCGACGAGCAAGCTTTCCTGAGCGGGCTCGAGACGGCGATCACGCTGCTGCGGCGCGACTTCGATTCTTCAGCGGCCGACGTCGAAGGCGCACTGGCCTTGCTCGGCGAGCTGCGCACCTTCGACGTCAACCCCGCGCGCCCCGACATCAGCCGGTCGCTTGAACCTGTTGCGCGCGCAGCGCAACGAGACGCGCTGATGCGCTTCGGCGTGGCGGCTCTGCTGGCGGTGCTGCTCGGCGCATTCGCTCGCGCACTTCCTGCTCGCGGATCGCGGCTACGTCCTCGTCAACTTCCGCGGCTACGTCGTCGAAATGTCCGTGCCGGGTCTCGTCATCGTGCTCGTCGCGGCGTACCTCTTCGTGCGCGCGCTCGTGGCGGTTGCGCAGGCGCCGCGGCGTTGGCGCGCGGGCGCGCGCGCAGCGGCAGCTCGAGCGGCGCGACGGCGATCTCGCAGCCGGGCTCGCGCAGCTCGTCGAAGGCAACTGGGCACGCAGCGAGCGGCTCCTGACGCAAGGCTTGAAGCATGCGGACGCGCCGCTCGCGAACTACCTGCTCGCTGCGCATGCGGCGCAGTTGCAGGGCGCGGCCGAGCGGCGCGACCAGTGGCTCGAGCTCGCGCAGAGCATCTCGAAGGACGGGGCGACGAGCGCGCAGCTGACGCGCGCGCAGCTCCAGCTGCAAGCCGGCGACCCTGCGGCTGCGGTCGCGACGTTGAAGGCGCTCGAGGGAACGCCGACCAGCCCGCCGCGGTCGCGCTGCTCGCGCGCGCCTATCGCGCGCTCGGCGACCACTCGCAGCTCCTCGAGCTGCTGCCGCACCTCGCGCGCGCGTCGTTACCGCCGGCCGAGCGCGAACAGCTCGCGAAGCTCGCCGTCGAGGGAGAGCTCTCGCGGGCCGATCTGACGGCCGAGCGTCTCGCCGAGGTTTGGGGAATGTTGCCGAGCGAGCTGCGCGGCTCGCCGCCGGTCGTCGGCGGAGCGCGCGCTGGCGCTCGCGCGTCTCGGACGACGGCGGCGACGCGGAGCGCGAACTGCGCGCCGCGCTGAAGCGCGAATGGCATCCGGCGCTCGTGCAAAGCTACGGCGAGGTGCGCGGAGCCGATCCTGCGAAGCAGCTGAAGCAGGCCGAGAGCTGGCTCAAGGCTCATCCCGACGACGCAGCGCTGCTCACGGCGGCCGCGCGCCTCTCGATGGCGAACGAGCTCTGGGGCAAAGCGCGCAGCTATCTCGAGTCGAGCTTGGCGTTGGCGCCCGCCGCCCGAGGCGTACGCGCTCTACGGCCGGTTGCTCGACGGAGCTCGGCGAAGACGAGCGCGCGCTCGCTGGCGTTTCGCTCGGGGCTTGCGCTCGTGAGCCCGGCCGCGGCCGAGCCGATGGCGCCGTCGCGCAGCCTTGCGGCGCCCGCGAGCGACGCGGAGCGGAGATCGAGCCCCTGATTTTCGGCGAGCGCCGTCAGCCGGCTTTCGGCTGCGAGCGGCGCGAATCGAGCCACTCGATCAACGGGTCCCACTGCTCCCAATCGGGCCAGGCGAGGTACGGCGGCAGCTCGTGCACGCCGAGGCCGCGCTGGTACGCGCGGTTGTAGTTCTGAGCCTCGCGGAACTGTGCGACGTAGGGCACCTTGAGCCGCGACAGCACGTCGTCGAGCTCCTCGAAGATCAGCGTGTTCTCGCGGACGCGATTCGCGACGAGCGCCGCCTTGGCCTTCTTGTCGGCGACTTTGCTGATGTTGAGCAGCTCCTCGACGAACCGCTCGGCGGCCTTGATGTCGATCGGCGACGGCAGCACGGGCACGACGATCGTCTCGGCCCGGCGGACGAGCTCCGTGAGATCCTTGCCGTACGAGCCGGCCGGCGAGTCGATGACGACGTACTCGGTGTTGCGCGGCACCGTTCTTCAGGCCCGTCTCGAAGCCGCGCACGCCGGTGATCGGCGCATAGTCGGCCGGGCGCTGCTCGAGCCACGACAGCGCAGACGCCTTGCGGATCGAAGTCGGCCAGCGCCGTCGCATAGCCCTCGGAAGCAAAGTAGGCCGCGAGGCTCGTGGCGATCGTGCTCTTGCCGCAGCCGCCCTTCGCGTTCGTGACGAGAATGTGTCGCATGGGCTCTCCGCTCGAATTGTTGTTCTGGCGCGCGCGAAAGGGCGTAAGTTAGCCAGGCTTATGACAAATGTCCATTAGAGCGACGGTCGCGCGTCGAGGGACGTCCGCGAGCCCGCGGCGCCTTGTCTCTCGGTCTTTTGGCCTAAGATACGGGCCTTCCGCGGGCCGCCCCGCGACGTTTGCCGATCGCACCGCCATGAAGCTCGCTTTCACGAAGATGAACGGCCTCGGCAACGACGTCATGATCCTGCCGTGGCCGAGCAGGCACGTGCCGCCGGCGGCCGAGGTCGTGCGGCGGTGGGGAGATCGGCGCCGCGGCGTCGGCTTCGACCAGCTGCTGCTCGTCGACAGCGAGCATCCCGCGGCCGGCCACGCGAGCTACCGAATCTTCAATGCCGACGGCGGCGAGGTCGAGCAGTGCGGCAACGGTGTCCGCTGCCTCGCGAGTTACCTCGCGCCGCGTCTCGGCAACGACCAGAAGCTCGTGAGCCCGGCCGGCACGATCGTCGCGCATGTCGAGTCCCCCGACCGCGTCAGCGTCGATCTCGGTGTCCCCGACTTCCGGCCGCAAGCGCTGCCGTTCCTGGCGCACGAGGAGCGCGACCGCTATCGGCTCGAGGTCGGCCGGGAGCACTGTCGAGCTCGGCGCCGTCTCCATGGGTAACCCGCACGCCGTCATCGCCGTCGACTCCGTCGCGACCGCGCCGTCGACGTCGTCGGGCCCGCGTTGCAGCGGCATGCGAGCTTCCCGCGCAGCGTCAACGTGGGGTTCATGGAGCGCGTCGACGAGCGCCGCATCCGATTGCGCGTCTACGAGCGCGGCGTCGGCGAGACGCTGGCCTGCGGCACGGGTGCCGCGGCGGCGGTCGCGGTCGGTCGCCGCTGGGGACTGCTCGGCGAGAAAGTCGCCGTCGAGCTGCCGGGCGGCACTCTCGAAGTGAATTGGCCTGGACCCGGCTCGCCGCTGTGGCAAACTGGACCCACGGCAGCGGTGTACGAGGGCTACATCGAACTATGAGTCAGCAGCACAGCGGGGCAGCGGTCGACGCTCCTTTGACCGAGGCGGTTTCCGAAGACTCGATCGCCGACTATCTGAAGGGTCACCCCGACTTCTTCGAGCGTCACGCGCCGCTGGTGCTCGGGCTCAAGCTGCCTCACCGCGCCGGCGGAGCGACGATCTCCCTCGTCGAGCGCCAGGTCTCGATGCTCCGGACGCGTAACGCGCAGCTCGAGCGCCAGCTCAAGGACCTCGTCGCCGTCGCGAAAGAAAATGACGCGCTCGTCGAGAAGATTCATCAACTCTGCTTGAAGCTCATGCGCGCCCCCACGCTGATACAGCGGCTCGAGCGTCTCGAGACGGGGCTGCGCGAGGATTTCGCGGCCGAGCGCGCCGTGCTCGTGCTGTTTCCCGCCGCGCCCGCCGAGGCTGTGCGCGACGGCTTCGTCAGGCGAATGAACGCCGACGATCCCGACGTGCGGCCGTTCGCGACGTTCTTGCGCGCGGCGAAGCCGCGCTGCGGCCCGCTGCGCGATCGGCAGAAGAACATCTTCGAGCACGACGCCGAGGTGATCACTTCCGCGGCACTCGTGCCGCTCGGCACCGAATCGAAGCTCGGCTTCCTGATCATCGGCAGCCGCGATCCCGATCACTTCCATCCCGGCAAGCGAATGGATTTCCTCGCGCGCTTGGGCGAGGTCTTGGCCGTCGCGATCCGCAACGAGTAGTCGTGGGCCACGACGAGCTCGCCGCGTTTCTGAGACGTCTCGCCACGGAACGCCGGCTATCGCCGCACACAGTCGCCGCCTACGAGCACGATCTCAGCGCGTTGCTCAAGTTCTGCGAGCGCGAGCAAATCGCCTCGTTCAAAGCCCTCGACTCGTTCGGCGTACGCCGATTCGCGGCCGAGAGCCATCGCAAGGGCCTCGGCGCGCGCAGCGTCGCGCGGCGGCTGTCGGCCGTGCGCACGTTCTTGAATTACCTCATCGAGGTGGGCCAGCTCAAGAGTAACGCGGGCGTTCACGTGCAAGCGCCGAAAGCGCCGCGCCGGTTGCCGGCGACGCTCGATCCCGATCAGGTCGCGAGCCTGCTCGCGATCAGCGGCGACGACCCCGAGACGCTGCGCGATCGCGCGATGCTCGAGCTGTTCTACTCGTCGGGTCTGCGGCTCGCCGAGCTCGTAGGGCTGAACTTGGGCGACGTCGACCAGGCCGACCGCACCGTCCGCGTCGTAGGGAAGGGCTCGAAAGCGCGAGTCGTGCCGGTAGGCAAGCAGGCGCTGGCTGCGCTCCACGACTGGCTCGCCGTGCGCTTGGGCGTAGCGCGAGCCGGCGAGACGGCGCTCTTCGTCGGCAGCCGCGGAGCGCGCATCAACCCGCGTACCGTGCAGAAGCGCGTCAACGAATGGGCGAAGCGGCAGGGCACGCCGACGGGCGTGCACCCGCACATGCTGCGCCATTCGTTCGCGACGCACGTGCTCGAGTCGAGCCGCGATCTGCGCGCCGTGCAGGAGCTGCTCGGCCACGCGAGCCTGTCGACGACGCAGATCTATACGCACCTCGATTTCCTGCACCTCGCCAAGGTTTACGACCAGGCGCATCCGCGCGCGCGCAAGCGATCGGCTGACTAGCCCAGCGGCGCTTCGCGCGCCGCGGGCTGAAAATCTCCGCATGAGCGCCCTTAAGACCCAATTTCACGGTACGACTATTGTTTGCGTGCGCCGCAACGGCCGAGTCGCGCTCGGCGGCGACGGGCAAGTCACGCTCGGTAATCAGGTCATGAAGGGCAACGCGCGCAAGGTGCGGCGGCTCGCCGACGGCAAGGTGCTCGCCGGGTTTGCCGGCGGTGCGGCTGACGCGTTCACGCTGTTTGAGTACTTCGAGGCGAAGCTCACGAAACACGGCAATCTCATGCGCGCTGCGATCGAGCTCGCGAAGGACTGGCGCACGGATCGCATGCTACGGCGGCTCGAGGCGCTCCTGATCGTTGCCGACAAAGAGAACTCGCTGCTGATCTCGGGCACCGGCGACGTCATCGAGCCGGAGCACGACTTGCTCGCCATCGGCTCCGGCGGCGCCTACGCGCAAGCGGCGGCGCTCGCGCTCTACGAGAGCACCGAGCTCGACGCGCGCGCGATCGTGGAGAAAGCGCTGACGATCGCGGGGAAGATCTGCATCTACACGAACACCTCGATCACCATCGAGGAGCTCTAGCGCCATGTCGATGACGCCGCGCGAGATCGTCGAGGAGCTCGACAAGCACATCATCGGCCAGCACGACGCGAAGCGCGCTGTCGCGATTGCGCTGCGTAACCGTTGGCGGCGCGCGCAGATCAAGGAGCCGCTGCGCAGCGAGATCACGCCGAAAAACATCCTGATGATCGGGCCGACGGGCGTCGGCAAGACGGAGATCGCGCGCCGGCTCGCGAAGCTCGCGCACGCGCCGTTCATCAAGGTCGAGGCGACGAAGTTCACGGAGGTCGGCTACGTCGGCCGCGACGTCGACTCGATCGTGCGCGACTTGGTCGACATGGCCGTCAAGCTAGTGCGCGAGGAAGCCGTCACGCGCGTCGCGGACCGCGCGAAGGACGCCGCAGAGGACCGGCTGCTCGACACGCTGTTGCCGGGCTCGCGCGACGACGCTGGCCGCGACACGCGGCAGCGTTTTCGCAAGATGCTGCGCGAAGGCGAGCTCGCCGAGCGCGAGGTCGAGCTCGATCTCGCGGCGCCGACGGTCGGCGTCGAGATCATGGCGCCGCCCGGCATGGAGGAGATGACGAATCAGCTCCAGGGCCTGTTCCAGAACCTGCATCAGGGCCGCTCGA
Source organism: uncultured Gammaproteobacteria bacterium (assembly GCA_963714705.1). Lineage (GTDB taxonomy): Bacteria > Pseudomonadota > Gammaproteobacteria > Steroidobacterales > Rariloculaceae > FEN-1219. The sequence goes on along the minus strand of CAVQPJ010000003.1, from coordinate 205,434 downwards.
AGCGCCGCAAGCTCAAGGTCAAAGACGCCCTGGCGCTGCTCGAGGAGGAAGAAGCGGCCAAGCTGATCAATCAAGAGGACGTCAAGCTCCAGGCCGTGAAGGCAGTCGAGGAGAACGGCATCGTCTTCATCGACGAGATCGACAAGATCGCGCGGCGCGCCGAGGCTCACGGCGCCGACGTCTCACGCGAGGGCGTGCAGCGCGACCTCCTGCCGCTTGTCGAGGGCTGCACCGTCAGCACGCGTTACGGCATGGTGCGCACCGATCACGTCCTGTTCATCGCGTCGGGCGCCTTCAGCGTCGCGAAGCCTTCCGATCTCATTCCCGAGCTGCAAGGCCGCTTCCCGATCCGGGTCGAGCTCTCGCCGCTCGGTGTCGACGAGTTCGTGCGGATTCTGACCGAGCCGAGCGCCTCGTTGACGGAGCAATACAAGAGCTTGCTCGCGACCGAGCGCTTCGGCGTCACGTTCGAGCCGAGCGGCGTGCGGCGGCTCGCCGAGGTCGCATTCCAAGTCAACGACCGCAGCGAGAACATCGGCGCGCGGCGCCTGCACACCGTGCTAGAGCGGTTGCTCGAGACGGTCTCCTTCGAGGCGGCCGACCGCGGCGGCCAGAGCGTCGTCGTCGACGCCGCTTACGTCGACGCGCACCTGAAGGCCCTCGTCCAGGACGAAGACCTGAGCCGGTACATCCTGTAGCGTGCCGCCATGAGCGAGCTGCAGATCCCGCCGCCGACCGACCTGAAGCTGCACCGCCGCTCGCGCGAGCTCGAGGTGCGCTTCGCCGATGGCCTGAACGCCCGGCTTACCGCCGAGCTCTTGCGCGTCTATTCGCCGTCGGCCGAGGTCAAGGGGCACGCGGCCGGCGAGGGCATCCTCGTGACGGGCAAGGAAGCCGTGAACATCGCCGCCATCGAGCCGGTCGGGCGCTACGCCGTGCGTATCGTGTTCGACGACGGGCACAACACGGGGCTCTATACCTGGGCCCTGCTCTACGAGCTCTGCGCCGAGCGCGACCGGAAGTGGACCCGCTATCTGGAGCGCCTCACGCAGGCCGGCAAGCAGCGCCACCCCGAGCCGAAGTGGGCTGAATAGCGTCGCCGTAGCCCGCGTTCCGCCAAAGATCGCGATAACGACCGCATGCCCGCTGCCCGCGTGGGACGTTAGGCTTATTCGCGTTCGGATAGGGCTGGGCGTAGCATCGGTTCGTCTCACGTCCGAGCGGGACGCCACCCCGGCGCTCACGGTCTCGGCGAAACCATAACTAAAAGGAACGCACGCCATGACCAGGTCCATCACCGTATTGTTCTCGCTCCTCGCCTCCGGCGCCCTGTTCGCACAGAGCCAACAGGCTATCCGCGACCAGATCTTCGGCGAGACGGACGTCGTCAAGAAGCAAGCCGATGACCTCGACGCGAAGGTGCTCGCTCCCGAGTCGTATGCGGAAGGCATGAAGGTCTATATGGCCGCCGTCGACACGATGGAGAAGGGCAAAGATCTCGATCGCGTGCGCGAGGAGCTCGCGGAAGCGAAAGGCTTCTTCACGAAGTCCGTCGACGCCTCGCAGCTCGCGAGGACGACGTTCTCGGTCGCGCTGTCGGCGCGTGCCGCAGCCGAGAAAGCTGAATCCGCGAAGTACGCCGCGAAAGATTGGGAGCGCGCCGAGGAGGCGCTGGCGGGCGCGGCTGCCACGCTCGAAGGCGGCAACCTCAACAAGGCGACCAAAGAGGCGGGCGACGCGCTGGAGCGCTATCGCGAGACGGAAACGAAGGCGATCGCCGGCAAGGCGCGCGCCGCGCAGTAACCCTCGCGAGGCCCGGGACGGAGCCGCCGATGCGTTGGACTTGCGGTCCAATCGCGTGGGCGGCTCTCGTCGCGCTCGCGGGTTGCCAACCCGCCGATGACGCCGCGGTGCCGGCCGGCCCCGTCGAGATCGTCGTGCAGCGCGTTGCCGATGAGGCGGCTTCCGACGGCACGATCGCGGGCGAGCGCTGGCGCCTCGTCGCGCTTCGCCGACCCGGCGCCGCCGGGGAGCCCGTGGGCGCGGAGCCGCCGTACACGGTCCAGTTCGGAGCGGATGCGCGCTACTCGGGTCGAGCGCACTGCAACAGCTTCACGGGCGCGTACGAGCTTGCGGAGCGGAGGCAGCTGCGAATTCGCGCCGGAGCGACGACGCTCGCCGCGTGCGCGCCGCCGTCGATCGCCGACGAGTACCTGCGGGCGCTCGCCTCCGTCACGGACTACAGCGTCAGCGACGAAGTGCTGCTTCTCACGTACAACACGGGCGGCGAGCTCAGGTTCGTGCGCGAGCCGCAGCAAACCGCCGCCGCGGCGCCCGAGGTCGGGCGCACGTTCGTCTTCGACTGCGACGGCGACCTGAGCTTCACGATGCGCACCGGTCCCGGCGAGATGGCGCTCTGGGCGCCGGCGTCGCTCGGTGGGGCCTACCAAGTGCTCTCGCTGACTCGATCGGCGTCGGGTGCGCGCTACGAGGAAGGCGACACCGTCTTCTGGAACAAGGGTGATCTCGCGACGATCGAGCTCGGCGGCCAGCGCTACGTCGATTGCCGCTCGAATCCGAGCAAGGTTCCGTGGGCCGACGCGGCGCGCCGCGGCGCGAAGTTCCGCGCCCTCGGCAACGAGCCCTCGTGGTACGTGGAGATCTTCCCCGAGCGCCTCGCGATCGTCACGGAGCTCGGTGCGAATCGAGCCGAGCTGCCGCACCGCGGGGCCGTCGTCGAGGGAGGCCGGACGACGTACCGCTCGACGACCGAGGCCCACGAGGCGACGGTCGTCATTGACCGGCGAGCATGCGCTGACACGATGTCCGGCGAGACGTTCGAAGCCGCGGCCACCGTGGAGCTCGACGATCGCACGCTGACGGGGTGCGGCCGCTTCCTCTGACCGTCGGCCGCGAGCCGCGCTTGTAAAGCGCAGGTAAAGTCCCCGCCCGAAGTTTTGCCGTTTCGTGTCTGGAGCGTATTCGTAGGCGCGCGCAGCCTATGGCCCAACGCTCATCCAGACAGGAGACGACGATGCTTCCAGCGATTCACCTCAAACGCCTCGCGGCGCTCGCCGCATTCTGCGCCGCCTGCCTCGGCGCGCGCGCCGAGACCATAGCCGCCGATGGCGCGCGGCGCGATGTCGACCTCGTCATCGCGCTCGACGTCAGCGGTTCGATGGAAGGCTTGATCGACTCGGCGAAACAACGCCTCTGGGACATCACGAACGAGCTCGCGCAAGCGCGTCCCGTTCCGGCGCTGCGCGTCGCGATCTTGAGCTATGGCAGCCCGAGCTACGGGGAGCAAGCGGGTTTCGTCCGCGTCGATCTGCCGTTCACGGCCGATCTCGACGCCGTCAACGCCACGCTGTTCGCGTTCCGGACGGACGGCGGCGACGAGTACGTCGCGCGCGCGATTCAAACGTCGCTCGACAGGCTGCAATGGAGCCAAGACCCCGACGCGCTGCAGATCATGTTCGTCGCCGGCAACGAGGGGGCCGAGCAAGACCCGCAGCTGACGCTCGAGCGTGCGACGGCCGGGGCGGCGCGCCGCGGCATCGTCGTCAACGCGATCTACTGCGGCTCCGACAACGACGCCGACGCGGCCGGCTGGCGCCGCGTGGCCGCGAACACGAACGGCCTGTACGCGAGCATCGATCAGCACGCGGCCGCGGTCGCGAACGTCGCGACGCCGTTCGACGCGCGGCTCGCGGAATTGAACGACGAGCTCAACGCCACGTACGTCGCGTACGGTGCTGCCGGCGAGCGCGGCCGCGCGAACCAGCTCGCGCAGGACGGCAACGCCGCAGCGATGAGCCCGGCCGCGGCCGCGAGCCGCGCCGTCGCGAAAGCCGGCGAGCTCTATCGTTCCGAGTGGGATCTCGTCGATGCGGTCCAGTCCGGCAAGGCGCTCGCGGAGATTCCGGCCGCTGAGCTGCCGGCCGAGATGCAGGCGCTGCCGCCCGCGGAGCGCGAGGCCTACGTCCGCGAGAAGAGCGAGCGCCGTGACGAGCTGCAACGTCAGGTCGGCGAGCTCGCCGAGGAGCGCAGCCGGTACATCGCGGAGCAAACCCGTGACGTGGCCGAGCCCGGCCTCGACGCCGCGATCCTGGAAGGGATCCGCGAGGTCGCCGCGACGAAGGGCTTCTCGTTCGCGAACGAGTAGACGAACGTGTCGAGCCGCGCGGGTGGCCAGGCTACCCGCGCGGCGAGCGCGTCACTGCGGCGCCGGCGGCGGCGCCTGAATCAGCACGAGGAACAGATTGTCGGGATCGCGCACGATGCCGACCTTCAGCGTGGAGCTTCCCGCCGGAAGATCGAGCGGCCTGCCGCCCGTCGAGACGAACGTGCCGCCGGCTTGGACGAGCGCCGCGGCCGCCGCGTCGATGTCCGCGACGCGCAGCTGCATGCGCGTCGAGCCCGGGTCTTGCAGGCGTGCGAGCTCTGGGCGGCGCGCGCCTTTGAACTCGATGAGCTCGATCGCGACCCCCGACGTGGGCACCGTGAGCGTCGTGTACCGGTATTGCGTATTCCGGCCGAGCCCGAGCAGGTCGAGCACGTCAGGCGCGGCTACATACCCTGGAACACCGGGGTCTCCCTGAAGACCCAACGCGTCGCGATAGAGTCGCAGAGCGCTCGGGAGATCCGCGACGGTGTGCCGCACCCGGACATTGATGGCGTTCGCGGTCGCGGGCGCCCACGCGGGAAACATCTGCGGCTGCAAGAGCTCGACGAAGTGCCCGGCGGGATCTTGGACGACGACCGCTCGGAAGGGGCTGACGGGCACGGGCTCGCCGCCGCGCGTGATGACGGGCGCGCCGAGCGCCTTCAGGCGCGCGAGCGTCGCGTCGACGTCGCGCACGACGACGATCAGCATGACGCTGCCCGGCTCCTGGATCGATCGTTCGACGCGTTGCCCGCCGGCGTCGGCGATCTCGATGATCTCGACGCCGCCCTGGACCGGCGGTACCCGCCCGATCTGCCAGCGCAGGCGCGCGTCGGGTAAGCCGAACATCGCGCGCAGCTGCGGGTTCGCATCGGCGTTGCCGGGCTCGCCCCGCACCTCGAAGCCGATGGCGCGATAAAACGCCACGGCGGCGTCGAGGTCCGCGACGATCGGGCTGAAGGGGTTGCCGGAGCCGACGACGAGCCCCGTCGGCGCGGGTCCCGGAGGGGGTGCCGCCGCGGGGGCGGGGGCCGGCTGTGCCAGCGCGAGGCTCGCCGCGGCGACGAGCCCGGCGGCGGCCGCGAGCCTTCCGAGCCATGTTCGGAGCACGGGCGCGCTCGAGGTTTCGTACGTCTGTGGCATGACAGCTCCCGTCGCAAGCGCCTGGTCCCGCCGCGGACCATAGCGCCGCCGCGAGCGCAACAAGCACGAGCCCAGGGGCCGGACGTTGGAGCCTGACCTATACTCTTGCGCCATGAGCGCCGCCGACCGCGACCCCGACCGACTCGCCGACTTCGGCTACGAGCGCGTGCCGTGGGGCGAGAAGAAGGCCCGCGTGCGCGGCGTGTTCGATTCCGTCGCGTCGCGCTACGACGTCATGAACGACGCGATGTCGGGCGGGCTGCACCGGCTCTGGAAGCGCTTCACGCTTGCGAAGACGTCCTTAAGGCCCGGCCAGCAGGCGCTCGACGTCGCGGCCGGCAGCGGCGATCTCGCGGCCGGGCTTGCGCGGCGCGTCGGCTCGAGCGGCCGCGTCGTCGTCACGGACATCAACGCGGCGATGCTGGACGAAGGACGCACGCGCCTCCTGAACTCAGGAATAGCGGGGAATGTCGACTACGTGCTCGCCGACGCGGAGGCGTTGCCGTTCGCGGCGCAGAGCTTCCACTGCGTGACGATCGGCTTCGGGCTGCGCAACGTCACCGACAAGCAGCGCGCGCTCGCGAGCCTCTTCAACGTCTTGAAGCCCGGCGGCCGGCTGCTCGTGCTCGAGTTCTCGCAGCCGCACTTGGGCCCCCTCGCGCCGCTGTACGAGCTCTACTCATTTCAGGTTCTGCCGCGCCTCGGCGAATGGCTCGCCGGCGACGCCGCGAGCTACCGCTACCTCGCCGAGTCGATCCGCCGTCACCCGGATCAAGAAACGCTGAAGGACATGATGCAGAGCGCCGGCTTCGAGCGCTGCGAGTACTTCAACCTGACCGCGGGTATCGTGGCGCTCCACATAGGTCACCGGCTTTGAACTTCATCGAGTCCGAGCTCAATCGCTGCATCGGCGAGTCGACGGCCGCGCGCGACCTGCTCGCGCGTTTGGCCGGGACGAGCTTCGCCGTGCACGTCGAGGGCGTCGGGATCACGGCCGTGCTGCGCTCCGACGGTGAGCGGCTGCGCGTCGATTCCGACGCGGACGGAGCCACGGCGGCTCTGCGCGCCGCGCCGCTCGATCTGCTGCGCCTCGTGAACGCCGACGGCGTCAGCCTCGTCAAGCGCACGCGCGCCGAGCTTTCCGGCGACCTCGAGGTCGCCGAGCGCTACGCGCGCATGCTGAAGCTCGCGCGGCCCGACCTCGAGGAGGAAGTCGCGAAATGGCTCGGCGACCTGCCGGCCCACGCGCTCGGCGAAGCCGTGCGCGGCGCGCGGGCGTGGCTCGGGCGCGCCGGCGCTGCACTGCGCATGAACGCGGCGGAGTACTTGCAAGAGGAAAGCCGCGCGATGCCGGCGCCGCTCGAGGCGCGCGCCTTCTATAGCGACGTCGAGCGCTTGCGCGACGCCGTCGAGCGCGCCGCGGCGCGGCTCGCGCGCCTCGAGCGGCCCCGGTGACGCGGATGCGGCTGCGGCAGCTCACGCGGATGCTGACGATCCAGCGCGTGCTCGTGAAGCACGGGCTCGACGAGATCGTCTGGCGCACGCATCTGTTTCGGCCGCTCGCTTGGCTCGGCCGCTTGCTCGCGTTCGGCCGCAGGGACAAGCCGCTCGGCGTCCGCCTGCGCGAGGCGCTCGAGGAGCTCGGGCCGATCTTCGTCAAGTTCGGCCAGGCGCATGTCCGTGCGCCCCGACCTTCTGCCGCCCGCCATCGCGGCCGAGCTCGCGAAGCTCCAGGATCAAGTGCCGCCGTTCGCCGGCGAGCAGGCCGCCGCGGCGCTCGAGCTCGCGTTCGGCCGGCCCGCCGAGCAGGTGTTCGCCGAGTTCGACCGCACGCCGCTCGCGGCGGCCTCGATCGCGCAGGTGCATGCGGCGCGCCTGCAGGACGGCCGCGCCGTCGTCGTGAAGGTCCTGCGCCCGAACGTCGGCGCGCTGATCCAGCGCGACGTCGAGGTGCTCTACATGATCGCGGCGCTCGCCGAGCGGTATTGGCCCGAGGCGCGCCGGCTGCATCCCGTCGAGGTCGTCGCGGAGTTCGAGCGGACGCTCGCCGCCGAGCTCGACCTCATGCGCGAGGCCGCCAACGCCGCGCAGCTGAAGCGCAATTTCGCAGGGTCGGATCTGCTGCACGTGCCCGAGATCCATTGGGACTACTGTCGGCAGAACGTGCTGACGATCGAGCGCATCGTCGGCATCCGAGTCGACGACATCGAGGGGCTGCGCGCCGCGAGCGCCGACATCAAGGCTCTCGCCGAGAACGGCGTCGAGATCTTCTTCACGCAGGTGTTTCGTCACAATTTCTTTCACGCCGACATGCACCCCGGCAACATCTTCGTCGACGTCACGAACCCGTCGAAACCGAAATACGTCGCCGTGGATTTCGGCATCGTCGGCACGCTCGACGAGCGGGATAAGCACTATCTCGCCGAGAACTTTCTCGCGTTCTTCCGCCGCGACTACGCCCGAGTCGCGCGCTTGCACGTCGACTCGGCCTGGGTGCCGGCCGGCACGCGCGTGGACGAGCTCGAGGCCGCCGTGCGCGCCGTCTGCGAGCCGATCTTCAACAAGCCGATCAAGGACATCTCGTTCGGCGTCGTCCTGCTGCGCCTCTTCCAGACGGCGCGCCAGTTCAACATGGAAATCCAGCCGCAGCTCGTGCTGCTGCAGAAGACGATGCTGCAGATCGAAGGCTTGGGCCGGCAGCTGTACCCTGAGCTCGATCTCTGGCAAACGGCGAAGCCCGTGCTGGAGCAGTGGATGCGCGAGCGGCACGACCCGCGCGCGCGCTTGAAGGAGCTCGTCGAGGCCTGGCCCGAGATCAGCGACGATCTCGCCATGCTGCCGCGCGTGCTGCATCGCGCGCTGCGGCGCGTCGATGCCGAGGACGCTGCCGTGAGGCGCCACCACCGCGCGCCGCCCGCCGGCGCGGAGCCGCGCCGCATGGCGCGGCTCGAGCAGCTCGTCGTCGGCGCCGCGGTCTTGATCGCCGGCGTGCTGTGGAGCGGCCTCGCGGAGCCCGAGTGGCTCGGCTGGGCGGCAGCGGGCATCGGGCTCGCGGTGCTCGTGCTGGCCCCGCGGCGCAGCTGATCCCTCACGTGAGGGATTTGGCACCTTTTTAGTGCACGCTTCCGCGGAAGCGTTTCGTCACGCGCGTCTGCTCGTCACGCCCCCGTTTGACCCACAGCACAAGATCCTCTTCCTTTCGGCCTGAAAGCAGCTCGTTCCTGATGCGGTCGATGCTTCGAACGCTGCCTTTTTCATGTGCTTGAAGGATTCCGTTCCAGAATCCGGGGCAGATATCGAAGGCGTAGTACAGGTTCTTGGCGGCGATAAACACGTCCGAATCCAGGGCGAACGGCGATCGCGCGTCACGGCAGGTCCATCCCCAGCCGCCTCGCGTACTCTTGGAATGCCCCGCCCCGAAGGCCCGTGAGATCGTAGGCCTCCTTAAAGCTCAGCCGCCCTCCCATCGCCGCGCGGATGACGCTCGTCGCGAAGGTCGCACCGACGCGCGTGTTCTGGTTGTTGTAGAAGTCGCCCCCGCCAGCAGCCTTGGCTCGCTGTCGTTCGCGTTTCGTGTAGGCGTTGTAGAAGTCGAAAAACGTCTCGCGGCTCACGAGACGCAAATCCATCGCGCGGCGCCCAGCAACGATCGGACTGACCTTGAAGTCGCGGGCGACGCGCTCGAAAGGGTTCGACGTGTTCTTCACGTCACGCCACCGCTCCCTTAGCTCTTGAGCGGGCACTAGAAATTCGGCGGCCGCCTGGTCGCAGAACTTCTCGATGCGACCATCTCCAGGGAAGATCCCCTCGAACCCTGAGATGCCTTCTCCCTCAGGCCCGAGCCAGACGTGTGCGAGCTCGTGTGCCAACGTGAACATCTGCGCGGACTTCGCGTCGGCGCCATTGACGAAGATCAGCGGTGCGTGGCGGTCGGTTAGTGCGAAGCCGCGAAACTCCTCCACATCGAGCTTGCGATGCGTGTTGTTGCCGACGACACCGTTGATGACGGCCATGATGCCGAGGTCGTCAATACGCCGCCGTAGCTCGCTGACCGCCTCCTGCCAGCTCGGCACCTCACTGGCCCATCCACCGCCGAGACCAACAATGCGCCGCATCTCCTGTCCGACGGCCATTGGCTCGTCGTTCAGGCGAGCATTGCCCACGAAGTCGAGGGCGTCCGCCTCGCTCTCGACGCGCTCCTCGCGCAGCCAGTCTTGCCGGCGCTGCATGGCGTAGATCGTGTCGAGAAGATCCGGGCTGGGTCGTGCCCTGCGATGTGACACGGTCCGAAAGTCAGGGATCGGCAACCGCTCTTCGGGCGGCTCGGCAAGAAACAAGAAGCCGAACGGCGCGTGCGTGGCTTTGGCAAATGCTTCGAGCTGTTTGAAGGTTGGCTGCCTTTCTCCGCGCTCCCACGCCGGAAGCTGCGGAAAGCGTTGAGCCAAGTCGTCCACGTCTCGGCCCGCCCGTTGGCGCGCCCAGCGCAGCATCGCGGGGTGGACTGGAACGCGGGTCATGGGCGCTTATTTACCGGCTCGTGCGAGAGTGAGCGCGAGGATACTCCAATCGTTAGCAACGAAACTCCGCACCTGAGCGAGGTTCGCGCACTGACCGTGTCGCTTCTCTTAGCCACTTTGACGAGCCAAGCGATCGGGATGGCCAGATATTACCCGGTTCAGCAGAAGACCTGGCGACGGCCATTCCGGTGTCAGAACCTCTGCCTCGCCGTCACGACGTAGCGCCAGCTTCCGCCCACGGTCACGGCGTCGAACGGCCAGCAGGTCACGAGCACGACGATGCTCTCGTCGGCGTCGAGCCGAAGCTCCGCGCGCGTCGCTGTCGACGACGTCGAGGTCCGCGACCTCGTAGGTCAGGACGGAGCCGTCGGGCCGTTCGAGCGTGAGCTCGTCGCCGAGCGCGAGCGTCGGCGAGCGCGCGGAAGTGAGTGTCGCGATGACCCGCGATCACGCTGACGCCGTGCGAGCCGGGCGCCGCGCTGCCGTCCATGCAGCGCGGGCGCGAACGCGAGGTTGCGCCCCGAGGCGCCGGCGAGCACCGTCAACGGCTCGTCGCTGCCCGGTAGCTTGAGCCGCGCCACGGGGTGCGTGTCGGCCCACGGCCACGGTTTGGCCGCGGCGTCGCCGACCGTCGTGCGCTGCCAGGCGCGATTCAACAGATGCTGCGCGAGCTCGGCTTTGGCCGGCAGCCAGAAGCCCGCGGCGAGCAAGGCGACGCCGAGCGCGATCAGCGCCGCAACCGCGAGCCGCCGCGAGTCGCCGTTGCCGCCGGCGCGGCCGGCGATGCAGACCCACGGGTAACGTCAACATGATCGGCATCGCGCCGTGCCACGGTCTTCTCATGACGCTGTCCTCGGCAGCCGCGTTGCGCGGCAGCGCCGCAGCGGCGACGCCGCGCGCGAGCAAGCACGATGGCGCCGAGCCAGCGCAGCAGCGGCCCCGGCGTGGCCGTCTGGGGGAACGCTGCCTGCCACTGCGCGCCGGCCGGCATGGTGTTGTCGATGTTGCGGCGCTCGAGCGCCGCGGCGGCGGAGCGCGCCGGCGTCTTGTCGACGGCGACGAGGCTCGTGTACGGGCTCACGAGGTGATGCTCGAGCGCCGTCTCGATGACGAGCTTGCGGATCAGCGCTTCGTCGATGCCGGCGACGCGGCTGTCGATCAAGTGCTCGATCTTGCGCCGCGCCCAGAGTGCCGCGATGCCGGGCAGCTCGCTGGGCACGCCGCCGACGGTCTGCCGCCACGGCAGGCCCGCAGCTTGGCCGAACGCCGTCGTCGAGCAGCGGCTGGTCGGGCGACTGCGGGGAAGCTCGCCGCGAGCACGAGCGGCTCGCCGGCGTACACGTCCGGGATCGCGTGCGGATAGAGCTCGACGGCCTCGGGCCAGTCGATGACGACGTCGCTCGAGGCGACGCGCTCGAGCTTCGCGAACAGCGCCGTCATCTTCTCGCTGACGTCGCCGGTGTCGCCGATGTGCGTGTACGTGCCGCGGCCGAACTGCGCCGCCTTGCGCATGAAATACGAGTTCGGCGCCGAGCCGATGCCGATCGTGAACAAGCGTGCGTCGCCGAGGCGCTTGCTCGATCGCGGCGAACAACGCCGTTTCGGCGCCGACGGCGCCGTCCGTCAGAAAGATGACTTGCCGCAGATAGCCCGAGGTCGCGGGCTGCGCGAGCGCCATCGTCGATCGCGGCGCCGATCTTGGTGCCGCCGTCGGCGACCAAGCCGTCGACGTAAGCGCAGCGCTTGCGCGTAGGTCGTGCGTGGTGAACGTCCTGCGGCGCCGCGTAGAGGCTCGCAGCGTCGTCGAGTCGAAGTCGATCACGTTGAAGCGATCGCCGCTGCCGAGCCGGCCGAGCGCGTCCTTCAGCGCAGCTTTGGCCTGGACGATCGACTGCCCGCCCATCGATCCCGAGCTGTCGATCACGAAGATCTGCTCGCGCGGCTGCGACGCGGCCGGTGTGCGCGGCGGCGGGCGGCAGGATCATCAGCAGCGCATACGTCGTGTCGCCGACGGTCTCGGTCAGTGCGGCGATCGCCGGCGCGACGCCGACTTGCGGCCGCCACGCGATCACGAAGTCGCGGTCCATCGGCACGCGCGGCGCCACGGTATCGACGCACGTAGCAGCTCGGCCGGCGGCGGTGCACGCGGATCTTCGCGCTGGCGGCCGAGGCGCCATCGCCGCCGCCGCGCGTCGCGGTCCACGCGGGTCCTTGCTGGCGAACGGAGCGCACCTCGTGGCTGCGGCTGCCGAGCCATTCGAGTGGCATGCCGGGCGCGAGCACCGCGTGGACGTACGCTTCGTGCCACGGGGCGCTGCCCGCGCCGCTTCGTAGTCCCTGAAGGGGGGCGCCGGCCGCCATTCCCTCGATCGTCGGCGGCGCCTCGGGCAGGATCGCGGACGACAGCGCGGCCCGGCCCTCCGGCGTATCCGGCGCGCCGTAACGCGGCGTCAATGTCATCGGCACGCGCAGGCTGAACTCGCCGGCGTCGTAACGCGCCGTCTGCAGGTACTCGATCGTGATGTCGATAGTGCTCGCCGGGCGCGATGTTGGCGACGGCCGTCGTAAATAGATTTGCGCTCGTCTGGCGCACGAGGCTCGCGCGCTGCCCGGCCGCGCGTGCCTCGCCGTAGATTCGTTCGGCCTGCTGGCGCTCGTGGATCTCGCCCTCGATGACGCGCTCGCCGATCTTCATGGAAAGGCGGTCGACGGCCGCGTCGTCCGGAAGCGGCAGCACGTACACGGCCTCCACGTAGCTCGTGCCCGAATTCACGGAAGCGCTGCGCGACGCGCACGCGCGCGACGACGCCGGCCACGGAGATTCGCAGATCCGTCTCGAGCGGTGCGGCGGCCGAGAACGACGCCGCTCGCGCTCTGGAACAACAGCGTCGGCGCGCCGACGTCGCTCGGAAACTCCGCGGCGCGCGCCGCTTGCGCCGTCAGCGTCGCGTAGAGCAGCAACCCAGCGGCGAGTGCCAGCAGCACGCCGATCCACGTTTCGAGCTCCTCGCGGGCGTCCGGCGAGAGCGTGTACCGCTTGAGAATCTTGAGCTTGCGCATCGATGGCTCCCTCCGACCTTGGGAGCCATTCAGCGCCTCGATTGCGGCGGCGCGGCCGGCGAATCGTGGCCGTTCGAAGGCCAATTCTGATCAATCGTGGCGATGCCTATGCTCGCGCACGGCGCGCGGCCAATACCTCCGTGTACAGGTCGGAATAGTTGGCGGCCATCGTGTCGGCGGAAAAGCGACGTTTGACGAAATCGACGGCATTCACGGAGTGCCGGCGCACGGCGTCGCGGTTGTGATCGTAGAAGAGGATCTTCGCCGCGAAGTCGGCCGCGTCCGTAGACTCGAACAACCGCCCGTTCACTCCATCCTCGACGAGATCGAGCAAGCCGCCCGTATTCGCCCCGATCAACGGTTTCGCGCACGCAAGGGCCTCGAGGTTGGACCGCCCGAAGGCCTCGTTGTGGGCTGTCGTCGCGAACACGTCCGCGTCAGCGATGATCGACCACGGCTCGGCGATAGGCCCGAGGAAGTGGAGGTTGCGGAGGTGAGCGGTCCTTTGCTTCCACCCCTGATCGTTGCCGAGATGGACGAAATGGACCGAAGCGAGTTGCTCGGCGGCTTTGCTCACGAGGTCGAAACGCTTGTAAGGCCGCAGGTTGGCCATCATCGCCACGATCAGCGCGTTGGGGGCGATTCCCAGCTTTTCGCGCAGACCGTACGAGGGCCGAATTTGCGAACGCATCCACTCGTAATCGATACCGTGGCTTATGACGCGGACGTTGTGTGGCTTGAGCCACGCGAACGAGTCCAGATAGCGTTTTACGGCGCCGCTGACCGCCACCACCGCGTCCAGGCCCGGATTCCGCACGCTCCAGTACATCAGCGGGTTCTCGCGCAGACTCAAATGGCCGATGTATGCGCGGTAAGCGACGATCGGAATGCGTCCTTCGGCCCAGCGAATCATGTTCGCGAGCTCCGCGTTGCCATGAAAACAATGGACCAAATCCCATGCACGCTCCGCGTACATGCGGCTCACAACTGCCTTGTATTCCGAATCGAAGCGTGAGCGCGGCCGCAGTATCCGGACGAGGTGCCCGAGACTGGCAAGGCGCTTCGTCCAGTCGCTCTCCGTGCTGCACAGAACCTGGACTGTCGCGCTCGAGCGAAGCCGGCGTAGGAGAGCGAACTGAATGTGATCGACGTAACGCGAGCAGAACAGCACGCGCGGTGTCGCAGACGCGCTCGCGGCCATAGGTTGAACAGAGGGGTTATCGAGGACTACCACGGGAGCGGTGGCGTCGACAGCCACGAGTGTTAACCACCAGCATGCTACCAAGCGGGGGTGCTACCAAGCCTAGGTACTTAGGCCTAGCCGTATGTTACGCCTGTGTAACGGAACGTCAGGGGACGTTGGTCTCGCCGCCGAGCGCCGTGATCGCGGCCGCGATCTCCTCGACGACTTTCGCGAGCAGCGCGCGATCGGTGCCGCGCGCCACGAGCGTGGCGCCGAGCCGGCCGTCGCGGTTGAACGGGTAGCTGCCGATCTCGACGGTGGGGTACTGCTGCTGGATGTGCGTGAGCGCCTCGGCGAAGTCGCCTTCGCGGAGGTATGCGTCGACGCTCGCCGAGAGAATCGGCGCGCCGTGCGCGAGCATCGGAATCGCGCTCGCGAACATGGCGCGTGCGATGCTCGGAATGCCCGCGAACACGAACACGTTCTCGATGCGAAAGCCCGGCGCATTGCTGACGGGGTTGTCGACGAGCACGGCGCCGCGCGGAACGCGCGCCATCTTGAGCCGCGCCTCGTTGAGCGGCCGGCCGCTGCGCTTCAAGCGCTCGACGGCCTCGTCGTTGAGCTCGAGCGGCACGCCGAACGCCTGCGCGACGCACTCGGCCGTGATGTCGTCGTGCGTCGGGCCGATGCCGCCCGTCGTGAACACGTACGTGAACTCGCGGCGCGCTTCGTTGACGTGCCGGATGATCGCCGCGGGCTCGTCGCGCACGACGCGGCCTTCGGCGAGCCGAATGCCGAGCTTCGCGAGCTCGAAGCCGAGGAATTGCAGATTCGTGTCCTGCGTCTTGCCGGACAAGATCTCGTTGCCGATGATGAGCACGCAGGCCGTCGGTTGCCCGCTCATGGCTGCTCCGCGTTCCGCTCGGCGCGCAGCGCGAGCTCGACGAGCACGCCGTAGTGATCGGACTCGAAGTTCGGGAGGCGGCGGTGCGAGAGGATCGTCGAAACCCGTCGTTCACGGTGACATGGTCGATGGGGATGCCGCGCGACGGGCAACGTCGTCGGCCAGCTCACGCTGAGCGTGCGGCCGCGCCGCGAATCCGTGAGCCCGCTCGCGTCGAGCCAGTCGACGAAGTACGGCGAATACGGTGTCGCGTTGAAGTCGCCGGCGACGATGAGCGGTCCCGTCGATCGCGGCGGTGTGCGCCGCGAGCGCGACGAGCTCCTGATTGCGCGCCGCGGCGCGGCGCGGCGACGTCGGCGCGCTCAGGTGCACGCCGATGACGGTGAACGCGCCCGCGGGCCCGCGCACGCGCGCCTCGATCGCCGGCACGCGGCCGAGCGCGAACGTCGCGCCCGACTCGAGCTCGAAGCGCGACCACAGGCCGATGCCGTACGGGCCCTCGGCCGGGAACTTGCGGTTGTGCGGAAACGCGGTGTCGAGCGTCCGCGAGCACGTTCTCGGCGTGCGGCGTCAGCTCCTGCACGACGAGCACGTCGGGATCCGCCTCGCGAATGATCTCGAGCAAGCGGCGCGCCGAGAACTGGCGATACGAGACGTTGACGCTCAGCACCTTGAGCGGTGCGGCGGCGGCGACGGCGCGCTCGGCGCCGAACGGCAGCGGCACGTACGGCAGCACGGGCGCTGCGCTGACGGCGCCCGCCGCGACGAGCACGGCGCACGCGGCCCAGCGTCGCCGCACCGCGACGAGCACGAGCAGCACGGCCGTGACGGCGAGGTACTGAACGCGAAAGTGCGTCGTGAGCTCGAGCGTCCACTACAGCCGCGCAGCCGAGCGGCAGCACGTTGGACGACGACCGCGACGGCCGCGGCCAGCATCAGCAAGCGATCGAGCCACCGCATGTTATGGTCGGCCTCCTCGCGCTGGCTGTCGGCGTCCGCAGCTCCAGCACGCGGCGAACTGCGGCTCGTTGTCCTCGCCGCAGCGCGGGCAACGCCACGGCGTCGCGCTTGGCGTCGGCCGCACGCTGTCGCGAATCACCGCCGCCGCGCGCTCGGCTTCCGCGTCGTCGAGCACCCAGATCTCGGGCGCGCAGTCGAACACCGGCAAATCGCCGATCCCGCCGCCGAGCTCGCGGTTCTTGATGAGACACGCGACGCCCGCGTGCTCGAGCAGATTCTTGAAGTGCGCCGTGTCGGGCAGCGAGCTGCCGCTCCAAACGCGCTTCATGGCCGCGGGTCCTCCATGACTCAGCCGTGCGAGCGACTTCAAGAACGCGGCCGGGTCGGCACCGCGCTCGAGGACCTCGACGAGCGCGGAGCCCACGATCGACGCCGTCGGCGTGCGCGCCGAGCAGAGCCACTTGATCTGCGCGTCGCACGCCGAAGCCGGCGCAGACGGGCAAGCTCGAGGCCGCTTTGACGGCGGCGAGGTACTGTGCCGTCTCCGGCGGCAACGCGACGTCGCCCGTGACGCCGGTGCGCGTCACGGCGTAGACGAAGCCCTGGCTCGCGGCGCAGAGCCGCTTGCACGCGTTCCGGCGGCGTCGCCGGCGTGACCATTTGCACGAGCGCGAGGCCGTGCGGCTCGAGCGCCGCCTTCGAGCGGCGCGCTCTCCTCGTACGGCAAGTCCGGCACGATGAAGCCGCAGACGCCGACGTCGGCCGCGCGCGCGGCGAGCGCGTCGTAGCCGAACGCGAGCAGCGGATTCAGATAGCTCATGAGCAGCACGGGCGCCGTGAGCTCGAAGTCGCGCCGCTCGAGCTCGTCCAAGATCCAGGTGAGACTCACGCCGTGCTCGATCGCGTGCTGGCTCGCGCGCTGGATCGTGACGCCGTCGGCCATCGGGTCCGAGAACGGGACGCCGATCTCGACGGCGTCGGCACGCGCCGCTCACGGCGCGCAGCACGTCCAAGAATTCGCGCGGCTCGGGATAACCGGCCGTGATGTAGGCGACCAGGCCGGGCGCTCGCGCTTGCGGCGTTCGCGCGCAAGCGCGACCGAATGCGGTCACGCGGCTGCATGCTGGCGCGTCCACGAGCGGATACTTCGCGAGAATCGGCATGTCCTTGTCGCCGCGGCCCGAGAGCGCCGACGAGCACACGCGCGCCGACGTTCTTGGCGGCCCAGCGCTTCGCGCCCGCGAGCGCATGCGAGCTCTCGAGCGCCGGCAGGATTCCTTCGCAGGCCGTGAGCTCCTCGAGCGCCGCGAGCGTCTCGTCGTCGCTGGCCGTGACGTACTCGACGCGGCCGATCGACTGAAGCAGCGCGTGCTCGGGCCCGACGCCGGGGTAGTCGAGCCCCGCCGAGATCGAGTGCGTCTCCTGGATCTGGCCGTGCTTGTCGTAGAGCAGCATCGTGTGCGTGCCGTGCAGCACGCCGGGCTTGCCGTACGACAGCGTCGCCGAATGGTCGCCGAGCGCGGGGCCGCGGCCGCCGGCCTCGACGCCGAAGATCTTGACGCTGCGATCGGCGAGGAAGCCGTGGAAGATGCCGATCGCGTTCGACCCGCCGCCGACGCAGGCGAACACCGCGTCCGGCAAGCCGCCAGCCTCAGCGAGCATTTGCGCGCGCGCTTCGCGGCCGATGACGGCCTGGAGTTGCCGCACGAGGAACGGATACGGATGCGGCCCGATCGCCGAGCCGAGCAAGTAATAGGTGCCGACGGGGTCCGACACCCAGTCGCGGATCGCTTCGTCGATCGCGGCGCGCAGAGTGCGGTCGCCGGACTTCACCGGCGACGACGGTCGCGCCGAAACGGCGCATGCGATCGACGTTCGGCGCCTGCCGCTCGACGTCGATCTCGCCCATGTAGACGGTGCACGGCAAGCCGACGCGCGCGCAGGCCGCGGCCGACGCGACGCCGTGCTGGCCGGCCCCCGTCTCGGCGACGACGCGTTTCGCACCGAGTGCCTTCGCGAGCAACGCCTGGCCGATGCCGTTGTTGATCTTATGCGCGCCCGTATGCGCCAAGTCCTCGCGCTTGAGCCAGACCTCGGCGCCCCAGCGCGCTCCGAGCGACGGCGCGAGAGTGAGCGCCGTCGGCCGGCCGGCCCAGCTCTTGAGCTCGCGTGCGAGCGTGGCCTGAAACTCCTTCGACGGCAGAATGTGCTCGACGCCGTGCATGAGCCGCTCGAGCGCCGGCATCAGCGTCTCGGGCACGTAGCGGCCCCCGAACGGGCCGAAGCGCCCGTTGCGGTCGGGCAGCCGCCCTTCGAGCAGGGCGGCGAGCAACGCCTCTCGTTCCTTCGTCTCCATGGTTTTATCCCTCGATCGCCCGCACGCGGGCGACGAACTCACGTATTTTGGCAGGGTCCTTCTCGCCGCGGGCGCGCTCGACGCCGCTCGACACGTCGACGCCCCAAGGGTGCACGAAGCCCACGGCGTCGGCGACATTGTCTGCCGTCAAGCCGCCCGCGAGGATGATTTCGGCAACGCGTGCGAGGCCGCTCGCCTCGTCCCAGTCGGCGACGCGGCCGCTGCCGCTGTGCGTGCCCTCGAACAGCAGCCGATCCGGCAGGTCCGAGTCGGCCGGCGCGTTGCTGTCGCGATAGACGGGTAGCGGCGTGCAGCTCTTCGGCAGCTTGATCCAGCGGAAGTCTTCCGCATCGGTTTGCAGCCAGGTCGGCTCGAAGACTTCGATGACGCGCTCCCAGTCCGCCTTGTGCGGGTGACGCATGACGGCGACGCGCGGCACATGCGCGGGCACGCCGGCGCAGAGCGCTTTCGCTTGCTCCGGTGTGACCTGGCGCGGCGACTCCGCGAACACGAAGCCGAGCGCGTCGGCGCCGGCCGCGACGGCCGCCTCGACGGCCTCGGCACTGTTCAAGCCGCAGATCTTCACGAACATCGAGCCTGCCTCCCTGTGACTGCCGTGCGCCCTGCGACAAGCAAATCCGCGAGTGATCTTGCCGGCTCCGCCGAGCGCATCAGCGCCGAGCCGATCAATGCGAGCCGATAGCCGGCGAGCGCCACGGCTTCGACATCCGCCGCGTTGCCGATGCCGCTCTCGGCGACCGTCGGCAGATGCCGCGGCAGATGCGGTGCGAGCTCGGCGAAGCGCTCGAACCGCACCTGAAGATCGCGCAGGTCGCGGCAGTTCACGCCGGCGAGGACCGGCGGCCCGGGCGACGACGGCACATCGTACGTCGCGAGCCGCTCGAGATCGGCGCGGTCGAACGCCTCGAGCAGGACGAACATCCCGCAGCGGCGCGCGCAGTCGACGAGCGCGCGCACGGTCGCGTCGTCGAGCATCGCGAGGATCACGAGGACGCCGCCCGCGCCGGCCGCGCGCGCTTCGAGCACTTGGTAGGGATCGGTCAAGAAGTCCTTGCGCATCGCGGGACGCCGCTCGCCGGCGAGGAGGCGCGCTGCATCGGCGAG
This sequence comes from uncultured Gammaproteobacteria bacterium, assembly GCA_963714705.1. Lineage (GTDB taxonomy): Bacteria > Pseudomonadota > Gammaproteobacteria > Steroidobacterales > Rariloculaceae > FEN-1219. Next base: position 186,021 of record CAVQPJ010000003.1, on the reverse strand, counting down.
ATGCGCGAGCTCACCGTGAAATTCCGTGGGCTCCGTCAGTACCGAGACTGCCGCCGCGCCCCCGCGAGCGTAGCTCGTGAGCTGCGCGTTCTTGTCGAAGTCGCCGCCGGCGAGGCCGCCCGCGGCCGGCGAGCGCAGCTTGAGCTCGGCGAAGACGTCGAAGCGGTCGAGCATGAGCGGCGGCGCAGCGGCCGTGGCGAGCGCACGCCGCTCGAGCGCGGCCTCGCTCTCGAGCGCGCGCGCCGCCCGGGCTCGCGCGCGGCTCGACTCGGCCATTCGCGCGAGAAACGTCACTGCGTGTGCTCCTTCGCGAACGCTGCGATGCGGTCGAGCAGCCGCGAGCCGGCGCCGCTCGCGAGAACCCTGCGTGCGCGCGTGACCGCGCTGCGTGCATTGGGCTCCACGCCCGTGACCTCGAGCGCCAGCGCGCACCCGAGCACGAGCGCGTCGCGATGCGCGGCCGTGTCGCGCCCAGCGAGGGCCTCTCGGAGCCGCGCCGCGTTATGTGCCGCATCGCTGCCGCGCAAGTCGTCGAGCGAGCAGCGCTCGACGCCGGCATCGAGCGGGTCGCGCAGCGTACGCTCGACGCGGCGCGGGCGCACGTCGTAGCAGACGAACGGACCGGCCGGCGTCGCCTCGTCCCAGCCCGCTTCGCCGTGCACGACGAACGCGCGCGTCAGCGGCAAGCCGGCCAGTGTGTCGGCCATGCTCGCGGCCATCGCGTCGCTGAAAGCGCCGATGACGTGGAACGGCGGCGCGGCGGGATTCGCGAGCGGCCCCAGGATGTTGAACACGGTCCGCACGCCGAGCGCCTGACGCACGGCGGCGATGTTCTTCGTCGCCGGGTGATAGTGCGGAGCGAACAGGAACGTGAAGCCGCAACGCGCGAGGCAGGCGCCGGCCGCGGCCTCGTCGAGCGGAATCGGCAGCCCGAGTGCCGCGAGCACGTCGGCGCTGCCGCTCTTGCTCGAGACGGAGCGGTTGCCATGCTTGACGACGGGCAGGCCGCTCGCGGCTGCGAGCAGCGACGCTCCCGTCGACAAGTTCAAGCTCCCCGACCCGTCGCCGCCCGTACCGACGATGTCGACGTAGGCGCCCGGCGGGATTGCCGGCCGCAGCGCGAGCTCGCGCATCGCGCGTGCAAAGCCGCGAATCTCGTCCGGCGTCTCGCCTTTCGCGCGCAGCGCTGCGAGCAACGCGCCCGCGAGTGCGGGGGCGAGCTCACCGCGGGCTAGCTCGCGAAGCAGCTCGCCCGCCGTCGCTTCGTCGAGGCTCTCGCCGCGCAACAGGCGCTCGAGTAATTTCGGCGCCTCGATGCTCATGGATAGAGGAAGTTTTTCAAGAGATGCGGTCCCTCGGGAGTCAACACGCTCTCGGGATGGAATTGCACGCCCTCGACGTCGAGCCGCCGGTGCCGCACGCCCATGATCTCGCCGTCCGTCGTGCGCGCGGTGACGACGAGGTCCGGCGGCATCCGCTCGCGATTCGCGGCCAGCGAGTGGTACCGGCCGACCTCGAATGGATTCGAGAGGCCGCGATAGAGGGTGGCCCCGTCGTGCTGCACGACCGAGGTCTTGCCGTGCATCAGCATGGCGGCTCCGATGATCTCGCCGCCGAAGTGCTGCACGATGCTCTGGTGGCCCAAGCAGACGCCGAGCACGGGAATCGAGCCTGCGAACGCGCCGATCATCGCGAGCGAGCTGCCGGCGTCGTCGGGCCGGCCCGGGCCCGGCGAGATCACGAGATGCGTCGGTTTCAGCCTCTGTGCTTCGGCGACGGACAGCGCGTCGTTGCGATACACGAGCACCTCGGCTTCGAGCACGAGGAACGCCTGCACGAGGTTGTAAGTAAAGGAGTCGTAATTGTCGATCAGCAACAGGCGCACGCTCATAGTCCCTCCTCGGCCAGCTCGAGGGCTCGGCGCAGGATGGCGCTTTTCGCCAGGACTTCCTGGTACTCCATGTCCGGAGAGCTGTCGGCGACGATGCCGCCGCCGGCCTGGAAGCTGTACTCGTCGCCGTCGAACACCATCGTGCGGATCGTGATCGCCTGGTCCATGTTGCCGTTCTTCGCGAAGTAGCCGACGGTGCCGCCGTAGAGGCCGCGGCCCGTCGGCTCGAGCTCGGCGATCAGCTGCATCGCGCGCACCTTCGGCGCGCCGACGAGCGTGCCGGCCGGAAACGCGGCCGCGAACAGGTCGAACGCGTCGCGGCCCGGGGCGACGAGCCCTTGCACGCCGCTCACGATGTGCATGACGTGGCTGTAGCGCTCGATTTTGCGGTACGGGTCGACGTGCACGGAGCCCGAGCTCGCGACGCGGCCGAGATCGTTGCGCGCGAGATCGACGAGCATGACGTGCTCGGCGTTCTCCTTCGGGTCCGCGAGCAGCTCCTGCTCGAGTGCGAGATCGTGCTCCTGCGTGAGCCCACGCGGCCGCGTGCCCGCGATCGGCCGAAGGGATGCCGTTCGGCCCGTGAGGCGCACGAGCGCCTCGGGCGAGGAGCCGGCGACGCGCAGACGCCCAAGCTCGAAGAAATACATGTACGGCGACGGATTCAGAAGCCGCAGGCCGCGATACGTCTGAAACGGATCGAGCTCGGTGCGGCCCGCGAAGCGGACGGACAGCACGATCTGATAGATGTCGCCGGCCTTGATGTGCGACTTGGCCCTGAGCACCGACGCTGCGTGCTCGCGCTGCGTCATGCTCGCCTCGGCCGGCGAGAACTTGCCCGGCTTGTCCGGCGCGTCGAGGCCCCCGCGCAGCGCCTTCACGACGGCCGTGCGCAGCGCTTGGCGGTCGCGTTCGTCGCCTGCGTGCAGCAACGCGACGCGCCGTGTCAGGTGATCGAACACGAGCAGCGACTCGGGCGCGACGTAGGCGGCCTGCGGCAGACCGTTGCGCTCGGCGCGATTCGGCGGCAGACGCTCGAAGAAGCGCACGACGTCGTAGCCCGTCGTGCCGACGAGCCCGCCGTCGAACGGGATGCCGTCGATTTGCGGCTTCAAGAGCGGCGCGCGCTCGAGTGCGCCGCGCATCATCGTCTGCCACTCGGCCGCGTTCGCCGGCCGGGGCTCGGCCTTGCCGTTCACCGTGAGCCGGTCCGGGTGGAGCTCGATCGTCACGGCTTCGCCCAAGCCGATGAACGAGTAGCGTGCGAGCCGCTCTCCGCTCTCGACGCTCTCGAGCAGGAAGCGCGGCCGAAACGGCTTCAATTTCATGTAGGCCGATACCGGTGTATCGAGATCGGCGGCGATGTCGAACGGTGACTCCATGATTCTCTTGCCTTAGCGTCTAGAGCCCCAAAAACGAAAAACCCATCTCCGGTACTCGCGAAGATGGGTCTGCATGGGTCGAAAGAGGACGAGAGTCTTCTACGCGCGCACTACCCGCTTCGCTGGTGAGACTCGCCACCAGTGGCCGTTGCAGGCAGGATTAGGTTGCCGTCCGCTCATGGCCGGGCAGTATGTCCGGGGGGCTCCCCGCCGGTCAAGCCGGCGGGGCCGGCACGCGTCGTTAAGTGGAGTCGCGAGAGGGCAGCGAATGCGCCGCAAGCACGTGATCCGAAAGCACGAGGTCTGGGCCGCGATCGACAACATCGAGCTCGCGCGCGCCAAGTCCTCGCTACACCTCAATGTGTGGGCCGGCGGCGAGAAAATCGGCCAGCTGGAGATAGGCCAGGGATCGCTCTTCTGGTGGGGGAAGAATCGCCACAAGAGCAAGCGGCTCAGCTGGTCGAATTTCGCCGAAAAGATGAATGAGCTTGCTTACAAGGATGAATGAGCTCTCACACTGGTAGACACGCGCCGCTCTCGTCGAGCGCCGACAAAAGGTCCGGCCGCCAAGCCCTCGACGACTATCTCGGCTTCTGGCGTTACAGCCGGCGCGCCATCGCGCTCGTCTGGTCGACGCATCGCGGGCTCACGATCTCGCTCGGCCTCCTGACGCTCGCCGCAGGGCTCATGCCGGCGGGCGTGGCCTATCTCGGCAAGCTCATCGTCGACGCCGTCGTCGCCGCGATCGACGCCAATCGCGGGGGTGCGGCGCCCGACCACGCGCCTGTCCTCTTGCTCGTCGCCCTCGAAGGGCTGCTCGTCGCCTTGCTGGCGGGCGTGCAGCGCGGTATCAGCTTCTGCCAGTCGCTGCTGCGAGTCCTGTTGTCGCAGCGCGTGAACCTCTTGATCCTCGACAAGGCGCTGACGCTGACGCTCGCGCAGTTCGAGGACTCGGAGCTCTACGACAAGCTGAATCGCGCGCGGCAAGAAGCGTCCGTCCGGCCGCTCTCGCTCGTGAATCGCACGTTTGCGCTCGCGCAAAACGGCGTGTCGCTCGCGAGCTACGCGGGGTTGCTGCTCGCGTTCTCACCGTGGGCCGTCGCGATCCTCGTCGTGGCGGGCCTGCCGGCCTTCATCGCGGAGACGCGCTTCTCCGGCGAACGTTTTCGCGCGTTCCAGTGGCGCAGCCCCGACCGCCGCATGCTCGGGTATCTCGAGATCGTGCTCGCGCGCGAGGACCACGCGAAAGAGGTCAAGCTGTTCGACCTCGGCGCGCGGCTGCTCGCGCGTTTTCGCGAGATCTTCCGGCGCATCTACGACGAGGAGAGGCGGCTCACGATCCGCCGCGACGGCTGGGGCTTCGTGCTCGGCCTCGTCGCGAGCGCCGCGTTCTACGGCGCGTATGCCTGGATTGCGCTTGCGACGATCGACGGCGCGATCTCACTCGGCGAGATGACGATGTACTTGCTGCTCTTTCGGCAAGGGCAGTCGGCCGTCGCGGCGATGCTCAGTGCCATCGGCGGCATGTACGAGGACAACCTGTATCTCTCGAACCTCTACGATTATCTCGAGCAGCCTTCGACGGGCGCACACGGGACGGCGACGACGGGCATCGACGCGAAGTTGGGGCTGGAGCTCGACGACGTGACGTTTGCCTACCCCGGTGCCACAACACCCGCGCTGCGCGACGTCACGCTGCACGTGCGGCCCGGCCAGAGCGTCGCGCTCGTCGGCTCGAACGGCTCGGGCAAGACGACGCTCGTGAAGCTGCTCGCGGGGCTGTATGCGCCGACGAGCGGCGCGGTGCGCTATCAGGGCCGCGACTTGCGCGAGTGGGACCCCGTCGCGCTGCGGCAGCGCATCGGCGTGATCTTCCAGGACTTCAACCGTTATCAGCTCACGGTCGGCGAGAACATCGGCGCAGGGGACGTCACGGCGTTCGACGATCAAGAGCGCTGGCGCGAGGCGGCTGCCAAGGGCCAGGCCACGGAGTTCATCGGCCAGTTGCCGGCGGCGTTCGAGACGCAGCTCGGCCGCTGGTTCTTCAACGGCCAAGAGCTTTCGGGCGGCCAGTGGCAGCGCGTCGCGCTGGCGCGCGCGTTCATGCGGACGCGCGCCGAGATCCTCGTGCTCGACGAGCCGACGGCCTCCATGGATGCCGAGACGGAAGCGCAGATCTTCGAGCACTTCCGGTCGCTGACGCACGACCGCATCGCGATCCTGATCTCGCACCGCTTCTCGACGGTGCGCTACGCCGATCAGATCGTCGTGCTCGACGAAGGCCGCGTGGTCGAGCAAGGCACGCACGAAGAGCTCATGGCGCTTCAGGGCCGCTACGCGCACCTCTTCAACCTACAGGCGCGCGCCTATCGGTGAGTGTGCTGACCGCAGCGCGCGCGCCGCCACGCTCGCGCGTCGATGGCCTCTCCCGAGACACGCCGGAAGACCATCCCTGGGGCTCGTCTGCGCACATCCCTGTGCGCAGACGGTCTCGGGAGAGGCCATCGACACGCAAGCGCGGCGGCGCGGTCGAGCTCATCGCGCGTTAAATAAATCTGTCCCCTTTTGAACACTTCCGGCGTGTCTCGGGAGAGGCCATCGACGCACGGGCATGGCGCCGTGGCGAGGTCAGCCGCCTCGAATGTCAGCGGTCGAGCTCGACCGTGACGCGGCGCAGCGCCGCGTCGTCGCCGTCGGCGGCCTCCGCTTCGTCGCTCCAGCGCACGCGGTACTCGACGCTCGTGAGCCCGGCGCCGCGCAGCAGCTCCGCGACTTGCTCGGCTCGCCGCCGCGCGATGGTGGGCCGCTCGACGAGCGTCGTGCCGTTCGACAGCAGCACGCTGCCACGGTGGCCTGTGATCGCGACGCTGCGCGCGCCGCGCGCTTTAGCGGCGTCCAAGATCGCCGTGAGCTCGCCGGCATGGCGAAACACGACGAGCCCGTCGAAATCGTAGCGTAGCGCGAACGCGCGCAGCGGCTCGGCCGGCGGCGGTGGTGCGGCGGCGCCCGCGAACGCGAGCCGGCCCGCGCTCGGGCCCGGCGGCCGCGGCGGCTCGAACGTGAGGTTGTAGCGGTCCTCCGCGGGCAAGACCGGCGTATTGCACGCCGCATCGAGCTCGGGCAGCACCGACAACACGACGGGCTCGAGCACGATGCCGCCGCAGATACGCGGCCGGTCGGGCGCCGCCGTGCCCTCGACGAGCACGCGATGGCCGAGCCACGGCGGCGTCACGGGCGCGCTGACGTCGGTTTGGAGCGTCAGGAAATAGAGCTCGCCCTCGTGCTCGGCAAGCCAGCAGGGCACGGACGCCGTGTCGCGGACGATCGGGCAGGCGACGAAGTTGCGCCGCCCGGCGCGTCCTCGGCCGCGGTGGGCGCCGCGCAGAGCGCGGCCAGCAAGAAGGCGGCGCCGGCGGCCTTCACAGCGCCCCCAAGAACGCAACGAGATCGCGCTTTTCCTGCTCGGAATAGCCGATCGAGTAACGCCGGTCGTAGAAGTCCACGAGCTCGCGCAGCGTCGCGGCCGAGCCGTTCGAGAAGTACGGCGCGCGCGCCGCGAGCCCGCGGAACTGCTGCATGACGATCGCGCCGACGTCGTTGCACTTGCCCGAGATCAGCGCGCGACCCGGATCCTGCGTGTAGATCACGCGGCCGAGGAACGGGTGCGGCGGCACGTCGGCGTTGCAGGTGACCTTGAACAGCGGCAGCTGCGCCGTGTCGGTCGTCCACGGGTTCAGCGGCGCTTCGCGCGCCCACGGCAGGTTCGTCGTGCCGATGTCCATCCAGCCGTTCGCCACGTCCATGCCCGTCATGTGCATGCCGTGGCACGTCGAGCACGTGCGCTTCACGGGATTGCCGAGGCCTACGCTGTTCAAGTGCATCGAGTCGCGAATGAAGAACGTGCGGAACATGAACACGTCGTGGCCGCGCGCGATCGCGGCTCGCGCGTTCGATTCCGCGTCGGCGGCCGTGCCTGACTCCGGTTGCCGCCAAGCGTCGCCGACCGGAAAGACCCAGCGCGTCGTGTTGTTCCCGAGCACGCCGGCAGGAGCCGCGGCGAGGTTGCGCGGACCGAAACCGGGCGGCCCCGACGTCAAGTCGCCGGCCGCGAGATCGCGCGCCTGCGCCGCATAGATCTGCTGCTCGAAGCCGACGATGCGCTCGCAGCGCGGCGGCCGGAAGCCCGTTCGGCATGCCGAGGTGCGTGCGTGCGGCGTCCGCGGCCTGCGCCTTCAGCGTCGTCACGCGTGCGTCGGCCATCATGTTCATGCTCGTCGGCAACCCCGTGTCGGGATCGCGGACGGCCGGCAAGCCGCTCTTCGCGATGAACGGGCCAACGCCGAAGTTCGAGTGCGTCAGGTACTTCGTGTTGGCGACGGGCCGCGGGCGCCGGTACACGGACACGGTCGGCCGCGAGCGACGTGAGGCCGTGCGCGGGGTGCGTGTTGCAGCCCGTGGGGTCGCGAACGACCTCGAGCGTGAATTCGACGGGCAGCGATGCGCCGTTCGCGGCGAGCGGCGGCCACGGCAGGGCGACGCGGATCAGGCCGCGCGTCAAGAGCAGCGAGTGAGCGGCAGGATCGCCCTCCGGCAGATGCGGGCAGTTGCGGCCGTCGAAAGCGGCGAATAGCGGATCCTGCCCGGCCGACGCTTCCCAGCGCTCGCGTACCGTCGCGACCGACAGCGCCATGGCGTCGGCGGGCTGATGACACGTCACGCACGCGCGGCCGTTCGTGCCGACCGGCTCGAAGAACGGGTGGCCGCGCGTGTCGATCGTGCCCGCGGTGTTCAGGATGCCGAGCGCGCCGGTGGCGTTCGCGTAAGACGCCTCGCCGGGCAGCGGCCGCCCGTCGCCGGGGGCCCACCATTCGCCGGCCGCCGCGGCGCTCGCAAGGCACAGCGCCGAGACTGCGAGCGCGCGCCTTCCCGCGTGCTGTCGAAGGACGTTTCTCACCCGGAATCTCCCGCCGTGCGCCGACTGCAGTAGGGGCGCGCTGCGGGACTATGCCGCCGTCCGGCCCGCCATGACAAGCGCGGGAGCGGCGGCGCGCTTGCCGCGACGCGTTCTGGAGCGTGCAGCGCAAAGGGATTCCCTAGGCTGCGCTAAACTCGCCGCCATGTCCTCGTCCACTTCCCGCACGATCCGCGCGAACATCTTCTTCGCGGAAAAGGACCGTGCGCTGCGCGAGGACGTGCATCGGCTCGGCGAGCTCGTCGGCGAGCTCGTGCGCGAGCAAGGCGGCGAGGCCCTGTTCGATCTCGTCGAGACGGCGCGCAAGCTCGCGATCGCGCACCGGGAAGGCGACCAGGCGGCCTACGGCGAGCTGAAGCTGCTGCTCGCGTCGCTGGCGCCGAGCACCGCGCGCGACTTCATCCGCGCGTTCTCGACCTACTTCCAGATGGTCAACATGGCGGAGAAGGTGCACCGCATTCGCCGCCGCCGCGCGTATCTGCGCGACGCGAGCGCGCCGCAGCCGTTCGGCTTCGTCGACATCCTTCAGCGGCTCAAGGCGGAGGGCGTCGACGGCGACGAGCTCGAGCGCGCGCTGGCGGCGATCCTCGATCCAACCCGTGTTCATGGCGCATCCGACGGAGGTCACGCGGCGCACGCTGCTGCGCAAGGAGCACAACATCGCGCGGCATCTCGTCGAGATGATGGACCCCTATCTCACGCCGCACGAGCTCGAAGCGACGCTCGGCCAGATTCGGCAGGAAATGACGACCGGCTGGCAGACAGTGGAAGGCTTGGACGAAGGCATACGCCTGCGCGACGAAGCCGAGCACGTGCTGTTCTTTCTGACGGACGTGCTTTACCGCGTCGTGCCCCGCACTTTACGAAAGCCTCGAAAGCGCGCTCGCGGCGGCGTTTCCGGAGCGCGGCGGCGGCGTACGCGTGCCCATCGTCGCGCAATTCGGCACCTGGGTCGGCGGCGACATGGACGGCAATCCGCACGTCACGGCGAAGAGCATTCGCCAGACGCTCGCGCGACAACGCGCGCTCGTGCTCGATCTGTACTACCGCGAATGCGGGGAGCTCGCGGCGCACTTGAGCCAGGGCGCGAGCCGCGTCGGCGTGTCCGACGAGCTCAAGCGGCGCACGGAGCGTCTACTCGGGACACTTCCCCGAAGCTGCGGCGTCGCTGCCGTCTCGGCACCGGCAGATGCCGTATCGCGCTTACCTGCGTCTCGTGGCTGCGCGGCTCAAATCGACGTACGACGACCACGCGTTCCCGTACGAATCGCCGAACGAGCTCGTCGCCGACCTCGAGCTCATGGCCGACAGCCTGCGCGCGAACAAGGGCCGCAACGCGGGCCTGTTCGCTGTGCGCCGCTTGCTGCGCCGCGTGCGGACGTTCGGGTTCTACTTGGCGACCGTCGACATTCGCCAGAACGCGCTCGTGCACCGGCGCGTCATCGGCGAGGCCCTGCAGGAGCGCGGTTGGCTCGCCGCCGACGACGAGCAGCGCGCGCGCCGGCTCGAGGAGGCGCTCGAGCGGCGCGAGTCGCCGCTCGGCGCGTTGTCGTCGGAGGCTCGCCGCACGCTCGCGGTCTTTCAGACGATCGCCCACTGCCGGCGCAAGTACGGACGCGAATCGATAGGCCCGTACATCGTCAGCATGGCCCATGGTCCCGACGACGTGCTTGTCCGTGCTGCTGCTCGCCAAGTGGGGCCACTTGGGCTCGAAGGGCGAAGCCGTGCCGCTCGACATCGCGCCGCTCTTCGAGACCGGCGAGGACGTCGAGCGCGCGCCGCAAATCATGGAGCGCCTGCTCCGCGACAAGCTGTACCGCGAGCATCTGCGCGCGCGCGGCGACCATCAGATCGTCATGCTCGGGTACTCCGACAGCCACCGCGACGGCGGCATCGCGGCCACGCGCTGGAGCTTGCAGAAAGCGCAGCAGGCGCTCGTCGAGACGATGGCGCGGCACGGCGTGGCGCTGACGGTGTTTCACGGCCGCGGCGGCACGGTGAGCCGCAGCGGCGGCGCGCAGCACGAAGCCGTGCTCGCGGCGCCGCGCGGCGCGATCTCGGGCCGGCTCCGAATGACGGAGCAAGGCGAGAACATCAACACGAAATACGGGTTACGCGGCATCGCGCTGCGAACGTTCGAGCAGCTGCTCTCGGCCGTGCTGCTCGTCACGGTGCGGCCGCCCCCCGAGAACCCGGCGCGAAGTGCGCTGGCAATCGATCATGGAAGAGATCGCCGTTGCGAGCCGCGGCGCGTACCAGAGCCTGCTGTCCGATCCCGACGATTTCATGGAGTACTTCAGGGCCGCCACGCCGATCGACGTCATCGAGCGGATCGGCAGCCGTTCGGAGCGCGCGGAGCACGTCAGCGACTCGGTCACTGAGCCGCGCGCGGCGCCGTGGCTGTTCGCCTGGATGCAGAGCCGCTGCCTGCTGCCGGGCTGGTATGGCGTCGCGACGGGACTCAAGAAGGCGATCGACGCTCACGGCGAAGAGGTGCTCGTCGAGATGTTCGAGCAGTGGCATTTCTTCCGCGTGCTCTTGTCCGACGTCGCAACGGCCCTGGCGAAAGCCGACCTCGACGTCGCGGCGCGCTACTCGCTGCTCGCCGCCGAGCGGCACGAGAAGTTCTTCCCGGCGATTCGCCGCGAGTACCGCAGCTGTGTCGACCTGGTCCTAAGGCTCACGCGCCAGAACGAGCTGCTCGAAGCGTCGCGCACGCTGCGGCGCGCGATTCGCTTGCGCAACCCGTACGTCGATCCGATCAGCTTTCTCCAGGTCGATCTGCTCGAGCGCTGGCGCGCCGGCGGCCGCCAGGACGGCCCGATCCTGCAAGCGCTGACGGCGAGCATCAACGGCATCGCGCACGCGATGCAGGGAACCGGCTAGGCGAGCTCGTCCCCGCGGCGAGCTTACGCGCCGGCGCGGACGACCCTGCCGCCCGCGAGCTCGATGACCTGGCGGCAGCGCGCGGCCGCCTCGAGATCATGAGTCACGAGCACGAGCGTCGTGCCGGCGGCCGCGTTCAAGTCGAACAAGAGGTCGAGGATCTTCGCGCCGGTCTTGTTGTCGAGGTTGCCCGTCGGCTCGTCGGCGAAGAGCAGCGACGGCCCGGCGACGAACGCTCGCGCGATCGCGACGCGCTGCTTCTCGCCGCCCGAGAGTTGCTTCGGATAATGGCGCAGGCGATGGTCCAGGCCGACGTCGACGAGCGCTTGGCGCGCTCGCGCGGACGCATTGGGCGTGGCGGAGAGCTCGAGCGGCAGCAGCACGTTCTCGATCGCCGTCAACGACGGTAATAGGTGAAACGACTGAAAAACGAAACCGACCTCGCGGTTGCGCAGGCCGGCGCGGCCGTCCTCGTCGAGCGCTGTGAGCTCCACGCCGTTCAGCCATACTTGCCCAGAGGTAGGCTCGTCGAGGCCCGCGAGCAGCGCGAGCAGCGTCGATTTGCCGGCGCCCGACGGCCCGACGATCGCGGCAGTGTGGCCGCGCGGCACGTCGATCGTGACGGAATCGAGGATGGTCAGCTCGCCCTCGGGGCTGCTAACCTTTTTGGTGAGATTTACGGCTCGTAACAGGACACTGACGGTGCTCATCTTCCGCTACCTTGCCGCCTTGCTCGCGCTGACCGTGGTCTGCCTTCCGGCAGCGCACGGGGCCGGGCAAACCATCGTCGTGGTGGGCGACTCCTTGAGCAGCGGCTATGGGATAGCCGCCGAGCAGTCCTGGGTCGCGATGCTCGAGGATCGCCTGCGATCGGAAGGTTACGGATATCAGGTGGTGAATGCCAGCATCGCGGGCGACACGTCAGCAGGCGGCCTCGCGCGTTTGCCGCGGCTGCTCGCTGCCCACGATCCGCAGCTCGTCGTCATCGAGCTCGGCGGCAACGACGGGCTGCGCGGCCAACCCGTCGCGACGCTGCGCGACAACCTCGCGAAGATGATCGAGCTCTGCTCATCGAAGCGGAGCCGACGTCGTGCTGGCGGGCATTCAGATCCCGCCGAACTACGGCCAGACCTACGCGCAAGCGCTCGCCGCCGTCTATCCCGAGCTCGCCGCGCGCTTCGACGCGCCGCTCGTCGAGTTCATCCTCGAGGACGTGGCGTTGAACCGCGAGCTCATGCAGCCCGACGGGATTCATCCGAACGCCGCGGGCCAGAGAGTCGTGTTCGCGAACGTGTGGCGCGTGCTAGGCCCGCTGCTGAAGCCGCGCGATGCCCCTTAAGCCCTGGCTCGCCGCGTACTCGCCGGGCGTGCCGGCCGAGATCGATCCCGATCGCTATCCGTCCCTCGTCGCGCTGCTCGAGGCGAGTTTCGAGCGGTTCGCCGCGCAGCCTGCGTTCACCAATCTCGGCACGACGATGACGTACGGCGAGGTCGAGCGCCTCTCGCGCGCGTTCGCGGCGTACCTCCAATCGTTGCCCGGCCTTAGGACCGGCGATCGCGTCGCGATCATGGTGCCGAACTCGTTGCAGTCGCCCGTCGTGCTGTTCGGCATCTTGCGGGCCGGCATGGTGGCCGTGAACGTGAACCCGATGTACACGATTCCGGAGCTCGAGCACCAGCTCGCCGACAGCGGCGCGCGCGCGATCGTCGTCCTCGAGAACTTTGCGCACATCGTGGCGGCGGCGTTGCCGCACACGAACGTCGAAACCGTGGTCGTGACGAAGCTGGGCGATCATTGTCCGGCGCTGAAGCGCGCCGTCGTCAACTTCGTCGTCAAGCACGTCAAGAAGCTCGTGCGGCCGTGGCGGATTCCCGGCGCGCGTGGTTATCGCGACGCGCTCGCGCGCGGCGCGGCGCTCACGTATGCGCCTCCGCAGCTCGAAGGAAACAGCCTCGCGTTCCTGCAATACACGGGCGGGACGACGGGTCGCGCGAAGGGCGCGATGCTGACGCACCGCAACATGGTCGCGAACACGCTCCAGGCCGCTGCCTGGGCACGCCCGCTCTACTCGCTCGACGCAGGCGTCCTCGTGACACCGTTGCCGCTCTATCACGTGTACTCGCTGACGGCGAACCTGTTCTGCTTCACCGAGCTCGGCGCCCATAACCTGCTGATCACGGATCCGCGCGACTTCAAGGGGTTCGTCGCGCTGCTACGCAAGCACCGGTTCGCGTTCATGACCGGCGTCAATACGCTGTTCAACGCGCTGCTCGCCACGCCGGGTTTCGCGGCGCTCGACTTCTCGTCGCTGCGCGTCGTCATGGGCGGCGGCATGGCCGTGCAGCGCGACGTCGCCGTGCGCTGGCAGGCCGTTACGGGCGTCATGATCGCGCAAGGCTACGGGCTCACCGAGGCCTCGCCGATCGTCAGCGGCAATCCGTTGCACCTCAAGGAGTTCACTGGCTCCGTCGGCGTGCCGTTCCCGTCGACCGAGGTCGCGATCTTCGACGAGGGTGGCCGCCAGCTTCCGGCCGGCGAGGTCGGCGAGATCTGCGCGCGCGGCCCGCAAGTCATGGCCGGCTATTGGGAGCGACCCGACGAAACGGCGAAAGTCCTATTCGGCGACGGCTGGCTGCGCACGGGCGACGTCGGGCGGGTGGACGCAAACGGGTACCTCTTCATCGAGGACCGGAAGAAGGACGTCATCGTCGTGTCGGGCTTCAAGGTCTATCCGAACGAGATCGAGGATGTCGCGACGCTGCAGGACGGCGTCCGCGAAGCCGCCGCGATCGGAGTGCCGGACGCCCAGTCGGGCGAAGCCGTGAAGCTGTTCGTCGTGCGCAGCAGCGAGAAGCTGACGGCGGCCGACGTCCTCGCGCACGCGCGGCTCAGCCTCACGGGCTACAAGGTGCCGAAGCACGTCGAGTTCCTCGACGAGCTGCCGAAGTCGAACGTCGGCAAGATCCTGCGGCGCGCGCTCAAGGAGCGCGAGCAGCCTCAGAGGAGCAACCCGCCGAAGTAGAGGGCGAGCCCCACGAGGCCGCCGACGAGCGTGCCGTTGACGCGGATGAATTGCAGGTCCGTGCCGATGTTGAGCTCGATGCGTCGCGACGTCGCCGCTGCGTCCCAGCTCTCGATCGTCTCGGAGACGATCTCGCTCAAGGGGTCGCGATAGTTGTCGACGACGTGCAGCAGCAGTTGCTTGAGCCAGTCGTCGAGCTCGGCCGCGAGCTTGTCGTCGCGCTTGAGACGCGCGCCGAGCGTGCCGATCTCTCGCGTGAGCCCCTGTGTCAGCGGCGACGTCTCGTCGGCCAACGCACCGGCGAGCTCGGCGCGCAAGCGTTGCCAGAGCTCGAACGCGTAGCTCCTCACGGCCGGGTGTGCGACGAGCTCGTCTTTCAGCGCGCGGCTCTTCGCGGCCAGCTTGGGATCGGCCGCCAGCGCGTCTTGCAGCGACGTGAGGCGCGCTCTGATCTCGGCGCGGGCCGGGTGCGCCGCATCGGCGGCCATCGCCTCGAGCAGCTCCTCGAGCCCGCCGACGATCTTGTCGAAGATCTCTTGATCGACGAACTTCGGCAGCCACCACGGGCTCTGCTCGTGGATGCGCACGCGAATCGTCACGCGATTCTTTTCGAGCTCGCTGCGGCTGAACGCGACGAGCTGGTCGATGATGAGGTCGGCGCGCTCGCCCGTCGTCAACACCTCGAGCACCGTGGCGACGGCACGGTTGACGGGAACGTCGTCGAACGCCGAGCGCAGCGTTCCGCCGAGCGCGCCGCGCAGCTCGCCGCCGCCGTCCTCGCGCAACGCCCACGCGAGCGCCTGGCCGAGATCACGGCTCACGCGTGCCGCGTTGCCGCCGTCTTCGAGCCAGGTGCCGAGCCGCGCCGCGAGATTGGCGCGGGCGAGCCGCCGTTCGACGGCCTCGCGGACGAGGAAATGATCGCGAATGAAGCGCGCCAGTGCGCGGCCGATCTGGTTCTTGCGTGCCGGCACGATCGCGGTGTGCGGAATCGGCAGGCCTAAAGGCCGGCGAAACAAAGCGGTCACGGCGAACCAGTCGGCAAGACCGCCGACGAGCGCCGCTTCGGCGAAGGCGCGGATCGCTGCAACGTACGGCGACGGGCTCGCGAGCCACGTCGTGCCGACGTACACGACGGCCATGACGCAGAGCAGCGCCGTCGCGAACAGGCGCGTGCGGCGCAAGCGGCGTACGAGCTCGGGATCCGGCGCGCTGATAACGGCCGGCCGGCCGCTCATCCAAACACGCCGGCAATCTCCTCTTGGATTGCAGAGGCGGCCCGATACGGATCGGCGGCATCGCGAATGGGCCTGCCGACGACGATGTGATCGGCGCCGGAACGCAGCGCGAGCGTCGGAGTGACGACGCGGCGCTGATCGCCGGCAACGCCGCCGGAGGGCCGGATGCCGGGCGTCACGATCAGCGGCTCTGCGCCCAAAGCCGCGCGGAGCGGCGCGGCCTCGAGACCCGACGCGATCACGCCGTCGCAGCCCGCCGCGACGGCCTGGCGAGCGCGCCGCAGCGCGAGCTCCTCGATGGTCAAGGCGATGCCCATATCCGCGAGATCCGCCGGCGCGACGCTGGTCAGTACGGTCACGGCGAGGATCTTGAGCTCACCGCCCTTGGCTTGCGCGGCGGCCTCGGCGACGGCACGGTCGCCGTGGACCGTCAGGAACGCCGCGCCCGAGCGCGCGAGCTGCCGCACCGCAGCCGTGACCGTGGCCGGAATGTCGTAGAGCTTCAAGTCGGTGAACACCTTCTTGTCGCGGCCGATGAGCCAGTCGAGCAGCTCGAAGTAGTGCCGTGACGTCGCGAGCTCGAGTCCGATCTTGTAGAACACCACGCTGTCGCCGAGTTTCGAGACGAGGTCTTTCGCCCCGCCGAGGTCGGGGACGTCGAGCGCGAAGATCAACCGCTCGCGGTTCGCGATGCGGCGCGGGGTTTCAGTGACAGCGGCGGCCACGAGAGGATTCTAGCAGCCGCTAGCCGCTCGCGCGCAGCGTATCCCGCGTTTGCAGGGCGAACCGGTCCGTCATGCCGGCGATGTAGTCGGCCACGACGCGAGCGGCGCCGGCTTCGTCCCCGGCGGCGGCGAGCTGCTTCGCGTTGGCCGCGTGTTCCTCGGGCATGCGGTCGTAGTCGGCCGTCAGCGACTCGAACAGGAAGCGGACCGTGTCGCTTGCCTGCTCGGTCATCTCCCGGACGTGCGGGTGCGTATAGAGCGCGTCGCGCAGGAACTGCTTCAATTGAAGCTGGGCTTCGCGTAACGGTGGGCTCAGCTTGATGAGCCCATGAGGTAGTGCGCGCACCTCGTCGATGTGCCGCGGCGCCGCAGCCGCGATTGCCGCCGCGCTGGCCGTCACGAGGTCCGTGACGAGCCGGCCGATCACGTCGCGCACGAGCTCGCTGCCTTGCAGTTGCGGCTTGAGCTTGGGGTGCTGCCGCGCGATTCGCTGAAGGCGCTCCGCGAAGAACGGCAGCGTCGCGAGCTGCTCGAGCGTGATGAGACCGGAGCGCAGCCCGTCGTCGACGTCGTGGTTGTTGTAGGCGATCTCGTCGGCGATGTTGGCGAGCTGCGCTTCGAGCCCCGGTTGCGTTCGATCGAAGAAACGCCTGCCGACGTCACCGAGTTTGAGTGCGTGCTTCGACGAGCAGTGCTTCAAGATCCCTTCGCGCGTCTCGAACGTGAGGTTGAGGCCGCGGAACGCCGCGTATCGGTCCTCGAGGTGGTCGACGACTCGCAGCGACTGCAGGTTGTGCTCGAAGCCGCCGAGCTCGCGCATGCATTCGTTGAGCGCGTCCTGCCCGGCATGGCCGAACGGCGTGTGGCCGAGATCGTGGGCGAGGCTGATCGCTTCGACGAGGTCCTCGTTCAGCTCGAGCGCGCGCGCAACCGTACGTGCGATCTGCGCCACCTCGAGCGAGTGCGTGAGGCGGGTCCGGTAGAGATCGCCTTCGTAGTTGACGAATACCTGGGTCTTGTAAACCAGCCGGCGGAAGGCCGTGGAATGAAGGATACGGTCCCGATCGCGTTGAAACTCCGTCCGCAGAGACGGCGGCGCCTCGGTATGGCGGCGGCCGCGCGAGTGCGCGGCGGTGGCGGCGTAGGGCGCGAGCTCGCGGCGAGCGTCCGTCACTTCAGCTGCTCGGCGAGCACCGCCCGCAGCGTCTCCTCCGGCGGCGAGCGAGTCACGCTGCGCTGAGCCGAGCGCACGGATCAAGACGAGCTTCAAGCCCGCGCGGTCGGCCTTCTTGTCGCCGCGCATGTGCTCGAGCAGCTCGGCCGGATCGACGCCGGGCGCCGCGGTCGGCAAGCCCGCGCGCGTAAGAAGCCGCTCGATGCGCTCGCAATCGCGGATCGCGAGCCAGCCGAGCGCGGCCGATGTCCGCGCCGCGAGGACCATGCCGACGGCGACGGCTTCGCCGTGCAGCCAGCGCTCGTATTTCCCGATGGCCTCGAGCGCGTGGCCGAACGTGTGCCCCAAGTTCAGCAATGCGCGCCGGCCCTGCTCGCGCTCGTCTTCGGCGACGATCGCGGCCTTGATCTCGCAGCTGCGCCGGATCGCGTGCGCCAGCGCGGCCGCGTCGAGCTGTTTCAGGTCGTCGACGTGCGTTTCGAGCCACGTGAAAAACGCGGCATCGACGATGACGCCGTACTTGATGATCTCGGCGAGCCCGGCGCCGAGCTCGCGCGGCGGCAAGGTGCGCAGCGTGCTCGTGTCGGCCAGCACGGCGATCGGCTGATGGAATGCGCCGATCATGTTCTTCGCGCGCGGATGGTTCACGGCCGTCTTGCCGCCGACCGAAGAGTCGACCTGCGCGAGCAGCGTCGTCGGCACTTGCACGAAATCGACGCCGCGCTGGTAGCTCGCTGCCGCGTAGCCCGTGAGGTCCCCGACGACGCCCCCTCCCAGGGCGACGAGACAACAGTCGCGGTGAAAGCGGGCGTCGATGAGGCGGTCGATGACGGCCGTGAACGTCGCCAGGGTCTTGTGCCGCTCGCCGTCGGGCACGACCACGGTTTCGAGCTCGCGCCCGCGCAAGGCCGCCTGCACGCGCGCAAGGTACAGCGGCGCGACGACGTCGTTCGTGACGATCAGCGCCTGTTTGGCCGTCGAGCCGTAGAGGGCAGGCTCGTCGAGCAGGTCGGGCCCGATATGGATCGGGTAGCTGCGCTCACCGAGATCGACGACGATGGTTTCCACGCGCCGAAGGTTCTCAAGTAGGGGTCAGCTTTGCAACGCGGTGCTCGAGCCGTTGCTGAATGTCGGCCGCGACGGCGCGCACCTGGCGCCCGGTCGTCTCGATGCGCAGATCGGCGGCGTCCTCGTAGAGCGGCCGCCGGACGATCATCATTCGCTCGAGCACGGCTTGTGGATCGTCGTTCATCAGGAGCGGCCGCGTCTTCGCGGCTTTCGTCCGGCGCACCAGCGTATCGATCGTCGTCTCGAGATAGACGACGATGCCGGTCCTGGCGAGCCGCTCGCGATTGGCCGGGTCGAGGACCACGCCGCCGCCCGTCGCCACGACGACGCCGTCGAGTGCCGTGAGCTCGGCGATCACCTCGCGCTCGCGCTGCCGAAACCGGGCTTCGCCTTCCTTCTCGAAGATATAGCGGATGTCGACGCCGGTTCGCTTCTCGATCTCGGCGTCGCTGTCGATGAACGGCCTGCCGAGCAGCGCGGCAAGCCGCCGGCCGACGGCGGTCTTTCCCGACCCCATCGGCCCGATCAGATAGACGTTACGCTGGCCTGGCATGGCTGCGTAGGATACTGAAAGCGAGACGGCCGCCCAAAGGCGGCCGTCCCGTGCGAATCCGGCTGACTGCCCGGAGCCTATTCGAGGCGCGCTCCGTCGCGAAGGATCTTCGGCGTCACGAAGATCAGCAGCTCGGCGTTGTTGTTGGTCTGCGTCTTGCTGCGGAACAAGTAGCCGATGCCCGGGATGTTGCCGAGGCCCGGCACCTTGGTCGTCGCGCTGCGCAGCTCGGTCTCGTAGACACCGCCGAGCACGACGGTCTCGCCGTCGTCGACGACGACTTGAGTCACGAGCTCGCGCGTGTCGATGCTGGGGATGAAACCGCCGGCCTGACCGCTCGACACGACCTCGCCGACCGAGTCTTTCGTGATCGTGAGGTCCATGATGATGCGATCGTCAGGCGTGATCTGCGGGATGACATTGAGGCTCAACACGGCCTCCTTGAACGAGACCGTCGTCGCGCCGCTCGACGAGGACTCCTGATACGGGATCTCCGTACCTTGAAGGATGCGCGCCTCGCGCTGGTTCGTCGCCACGATGCGCGGCGTCGAGACGACGCGGCCTTCGCCTTCGGCCTGCAACGCCGAGAGCTCGAGGTCGACGAGATAGTCGTTGCCGAGGATCGCGAGGGCGATCGAGCCCGCCGGGCTCGCGACCGGCAGGTTGACGTTGTAGCGGGAGGCCAGCGGCGGGGCGGGGACGGGCAGTATCGAGCCGCCCGCACCGCCGAGCAGCGGCACGCCGAGCATGTTGTCGGCGCCGACTCCGCTGCCCGTCATCCCGATGAGGCCATTACCGTCATTGTCGTTGACCGACGTGGCGCCGAAGCGGACGCCGAGCTCGCGGCTGTAGTCGTCGTTGACGATGACGACGCGGCTTTCGATCAACACTTGGCGAACCGGAATGTCGAGCATCGTGACGAGCCGGCGCACGTTGGCGAGGCTCGTCGGCCACGTCGCTGACGAGCAGCGTATTCGTGCGCTCGTCGATCGCGACGTTGCCGCGCTCCGACAACAGCGAGTTCCCCTCGCCTGAAATGAGCGTCGCGAGCTCGGCCGCCTTCGCGTAGTTGACTTGGATGAACTCGGAACGCAGCGGCTCCAAGACTTCCAGCGCTTGCTGAGCTTCGAGCTCGGCCTGCTCGCGCGCCGCGATCTCCTCGGCGGGGGCGACGATGATCACGTTGCCGTTGCGCCGCATGTCGAGGCCCTTCGTCGTCATGACGATGTCGAGGGCCTGATCCCACGGGACGTTCTGCAATCGCAGTGTCACGCTGCCCTGGACCGTGTCGCTGACGACGATGTTGAGGCCGCTGAAGTCGGCGATGAGCTGCAGAACGGCGCGCGTCTCGAGGTCCTGGAAGTTCAGCGTGAGGCGCTCGCCGGTGTACTCGCGCTCCTCGTCGAAGAGTCCCGGCGTGATCGCGGCCTGCTCGACGGGCGGCTTGAGCTCGAGCGTGAATTGATTGTCGGTTTGATAGGCGACTTGGTCGTACTCGGCCGCTGCCGTGACGACGAGCCGCGCGTCGCGATTGGCGCGCAGGGCGTCGACCGTGAACACCGGCGTCGCGAAATCCGTGACGTCGAGCCGGCGCATCAGCTCTTGCGGCAGCGTGGTGTCCTGGAAGTCGACGACGATGCGGCCGCCTTCCTGGCGAACGTCGACCGTCGTGCGCGGATCGTTGAGCTCGACGACGACTTGGCCGGCGCCGTCGGCGCCGCGGCGGAAGTCGATATTGCGAATCGAGCGATCGCCGCGCAGCAGCGGCAGGCGCACGCGGCGCAGCGCCGCCGCCTTGGCTCTGTTGCGCGGCGAACGCCGGCGTGGCGCCGTCGCCGGGCCCTTGGCCGAGCAGCACGAAGACGCTGTTGCCTTCGACGCGCGTCTGGTAAGGAACCATCGAGCTCAGGTTCATGACGACGCGCGTGCGGCCGTTGGCTTCGGCGGCCAGGATCGTCGTCAGCGGGCCGACGTTGGCGTCCTGTCGACGCGACTCGAGCCCGAGCGTCGTATTCGGTAAGTCGAGCGAGATTCGCGCGGGATCGTCGATCGTGAACGTCATCGGCTCCGGAGCCGCGCCGCTCAGGCGCAGTCGCAGCTCGACCTGCTGCCCCGGCAGCGGCTGAACGTCGATCGCCTCCAGGCGCAGCGTGTCCTGCGCGTGGCGCGACGGAGGGCAAGAGGCCGACCGCGAGAGCCCAGCCGAGGCTTAGCGCTAGACCAAGCCGCTTCCAAAGGTTCTCGCGACGGATGGGTGCTGACATATTCATACGGTTCACTCCCTAAGCTCCCCTGCGCTTCAATCGGCCAACCCAATCGCGGCAGGTCGTTCCAGGTACCCGCCGAGACCGTCGGAGATGATCTCCACCAATTGAATCTCTGAATCCGAGATGGCGACGATGCGGCCGTAGTTCTGGCCCATGTGATTGCCGACGGCGACGCGGTGCACGAGCCCGTCCGTCGTCTGAATCAAGCCGAAGCTCGCGCGGCGATCGGCGAGCGTGCCGACCATGCGCAGCGTGTCGAGCGGGAACTGCTCGAGAAACTCGCGCGGCCGATTGGCGATCGGGACCGTCGACGGCGTTCGGATCGTTGCTGACGCGCCGCTGCGGCGCGTCCGGCGTGAACGGCGAGCGGCGCGGGCCCGGCTCGTACGTGAAGGTCGGAGCCGGCTCCACGGGCGGCAACGGCTCGATGCGGCCGCCAGGCCGCGCCTTGACCTCGTCGATATAGGCGCGCAGGTCGTCGTTGGCGCCGCCGCACGCGCTCAAGCTCGCGGCGACCATGGCCGCGGCAAGCCAGCGCATCGAGAGTACGCTACGCGTCTCCATTAACCCTCCGTCGCTTCCTCGTCCAGGTAGCGATAAGTCTTCGCCGTGACGTCGAGAGTCAGCTCATCGGGGGCTGTCTCGCTGCGCGGCCGAATCGTGATGTCATGTAAGGTCACAATGCGCGGCAATGCAGCGATGCCGCTCACAAAATTGCCCAGCTCGTGGTAGCTGCCGGTGTAGCGAAGCTTGATCGGCAGCTCCGCATAGAAGTCCTTCTGGATCTCGCGTCGGCGGGAGTGAATTCCACTTCCTCGAGGCCGGCGCCGAGCCCGGTTTGCGAGATGTCGACGAGCAAGCTCGGGACCTCCGTCTTGCCCGGCAGCTGCCGCAGCATCGCGCCGAAGTCGCGCTCGATCTCGGCGAGCTGAGCGCGGTAGGCATCGAAGTTCGCCGCTTTGCGCTGCCGATCCTCGAACTGCGCTCGCAGATCGAGCTCTTCGCGCTCGGCCCCCCTGAGCAGGGGTATTTCTGACTTGATCACTAACAGGTAGATGCCCAAGGCCACGACGGCCGCGAACGCGATCGCGACCGCGCCGACGCGGATCGGCAACGGCCAACGGCCTGGGTCGCTCGTATCTAGAGAGCGGAGCTCGTCGACGATGCTCATTGCGCCGCTCCTTCAGCTGTTTCGCCTTCAGGCGTCGCCATCGATACTTGCTGAGCGAACACTTTGAACTTCGCGGCGCGCTCGGAACCCGTGGTCACGAAGTCGACGCCCTCGAGACCCGGCGCACGGAGCCACTCGGAGTCGTCGATGTTGCGCATCAAGGCGGAGACGCGCGTGCTCGATTGCGCGTTGCCCTGCACCTCGATGCGGCTACCTTGCTGTATGACTTCGGTGAAGTTCACTCCCTCGGGGACGGCGTTCACGAGCTCGTCGAACAGGTGCACGACCTCGGGACGCGAGCGCTGGAGCTGTGTGATGACTTGCATGCGTGCCTCGAGCCGTTCGCGCTGGCTCTCGAGGGTGGTGATCTCTGCGATCTGCTTGTCGAGGTCGGCGATCTCCTGGCGCAGAATCCCGTTGCGGCCCTGCTGCGCGCTCGTCCACCCCTGCACCGTGAGCTTGGAGAGGTAGACAACGCCCATGGCCACTACGAGGCTGCCGGCGAGAGCGACGAGGAATTCTTTCTTGCGCCTCTGACGAAGCTCAGCACGCCAGGGCAGTAGGTTAATTCTCGGCATTAGTCGAAGCTCCTCAATGCGAGGCCGCACGCGGTCAGCAACGCGGTAGCGTCTCTATCCACGCCCTGCGACTTGGCGCGGCCCGAAATCTTCATTTGACCAAGCGGATCGCCGATCTGGGTTGTCACGCCCACGCGGCTGCCGATGACGTCCGCGACGCCGGGGATGTTGGCGCAGCCGCCGCAGATCAAGATCTGATCCGGTTGCTCGCGGCCGCTGCCCGACGCCAGGAAGAACTGCAGCGAGCGGCTGACCTGCTGCGACATGTCGTCGATGAAGGCGTCGAGCACCTCGGGCTGGTAGTTGCTCGGCAAGCCGCCTTCCTTCTTCGCGCGGCCCGCGTCTTCCATGCTCAAGCCGTACGTGCGCATGATTTCCTCGGTGAGCTGCTGCCCGCCGAACGCGAAATCGCGCGTGTAGATGACTTTGAGATCCTTGAGCACGCTGAACGTCGTCGTGCTCGCGCCGAAGTCGACGATGGCGATGAACTTGTCGGCGCCCGCGTCCGGCATCTGGTGCGTCAAGAGCTGGCACGCGTTCTCGACGGCGAACGCCTCGACGTCGACGACGCGAGCCTGCAAGCCGGCCGCCTCGACGGCGACTTGGCGTTGCTCGACGTTCTCCGTGCGCGTCGCGACGAGCAGCACGTCGACCATGTCGGGATCGCGCTCGCTGTCGCCGATGACCTCGAAGTCGAAGCTGACTTCTTCCATCGGAAACGGAATGTATTGGTCGGCCTGGAGCTCGACCTGGCCTTCGAGATCGCCGGCGCTCAGGTTCTTCGGCATCTGGATCACTTTCGTGATCGCGGCGTCGCCGCTGATCGCGATGGCGGCTTCGCGCGTCTTCGTGCCGGCGCGCTTATGCGCGCGGCGAATCGCTTCGCCGACGGCATCGGCGTCGACGATCGCTTTTTCGTTGATGGCGTTCGGCGGTGTAGGCTTCGGCTGCGTAGGATTCGACCCGATATCCGCGTCCGCTCGCGACCAGCTCGATGAGCTTTACCGACGAGGTGGTGATGTCGAGGCCGACCAAGGATCCTTTGCGACGCGTGGCGAACACTGCTTTTCCTTTCCAACACGAGAGGTTGGGTTAGAATCCTACACGTGCCTTCAACTGCCCAATTTAACTATATCTCACACGAGATATACACCGTTGTGACGGGTCTCTCGATCCCTCAATCGAGCCTAAACCCACCGATCTGAGGCTCACCGTCGCGGAATCTGCCGGCTGTGACGGTATTCCCTACTCGGCCGCGACGCGCGTTCGGTGCAGCGGGCAAGTCGCGGAGAAATGGCTGGCGAAGCCTCGGGTTTGTTCCATGCGACAGCCCGATTTTCTTCTGCCTCGGCAGCCCCGCTATCCTAGTTGCGGCTATGTTGGCCGCGCCCGTAGACCGGAGGCTTTGCGTCCCCACCTTTCGATGGGTTTGCCCTGACGCGGCGGACTATGCACAAAGGTCCAAGGTCTGGCAAGGGCGTACAATGCAACTTCGCCGATGAAAGCTTACTCACAGATTTTGTTGACAATTCTGGCCGTCGGGAAGCGGTGCTTCGCTGCTCCTCGCGGCGCTTGTTCATCGGCGCCTATTACTACGTCGCGCCGGGCTTGCCGAATGCCGCCGAGCTGCGCGACATCAAGGTTCAGGTACCCCTCCAGGTGTATAGCCGCGACGGCCGGCTCATCGACGAATTCGGCGAGCTGAAGCGGACGCCGGTCGTCTACGCGGACGTGCCGCCGTTGCTGATCAAGGCCGTGCTGGCGACCGAGGACGAGCACTTCTTCGAGCACCCCGGCATCGACTATCGCGGCGTGATTCGAGGCTTCGCTCGCCGAGCTCAGCGGATCGGGCCGGAGGTCGGCGGTAGCACGATCACACAACAGGTTCCGCGCACGCTCGACGTCATGAAGAGAGCGGGATTGAACTCGGGCTTCGAGCGGTTCGTCGCGAAGTACAAGGAAATGATCCTCGCGTACCGCATGGAGCAGGAGTTCACGAAGGACGAGATTCTCGAGCTCTATCTGAATACGAGCTTCTTCGGCCAGCGCTCGTATGGCATCGCGACCGCCGCGCAGACCTATTTCGGCAAGACGCTCGGCGAGCTGACGGTTTCGGAGATCGCGATCCTCGCCGGCATCCCGCAGCGGCCGGCCCGATGGAACCCCGTGGCGAGCAGGGAAAACGCAGCGGCCCGACGCAGTTACGTGCTGCGGCGCATGCGCGAGACGGAGCGCGATCAGCGTCGAGCAGGAGCAGGCGGCGCTCGCCGAGCCCATCGTTGGCAAAGAGTTCGGTCTCCAGAGGCAGCTCGAGGCGCCCTACCTCGCCGAGATGGTCCGAGCCGAGATGGTCAGGCGCTTCGGTATCGCCGCGACGACGGCCGGGCTCAAGGTGACGACGACGATCGACAGCCGGCTCCAGGCTGCGGCGAATCGCGCGATGCGCGAGAACCTCATCGCGTACGACGAGCGCCATGGCTATCGCGGGCCGCTGGCGCGCGTGGAGCTTCCCGCCGGCGCCGCCAACGCGGCAGCGCCGCTCGAGCCCACGGAGATCGATGCGGAGGCACTGCGCGCGCTGCTCGACGACTATCCGCCGCTGCTCGACTACGAGAGTGCGATCGTGCTCGGCGCCGACGACGTCGGCGCGCGAGTGTTCTTCGCGGCTCAGGGAGAAGAGTCGATCGGCCTCGACGCCGTCGAGTGGGCGGCGCCATTCATCAGCGACGACCTGACGAGGCGCGAGGCCGACGAAGGTCGCCGAGGTGCTCCAGCCCGGCGACGTCGTGCGGTTCCGGCGCACCGCGGAAGGCGGCTGGCGGCTCGCGCAGATCCCCGAAGCGCAGGGCGCGTTCGTCTCGGTCGATCCGCTTCGACGGAGCGATCGTCGCGTTGAACGGCGGCCTCGACTTCTTCCTGAACAACTTCAACCGAGCGACGCAGGCGCGGCGGCAGCCCGGATCCTCGTTCAAGCCGTTCGTGTACTCGGCCGCGTTCGAGAACGGCTTTACGCCGGCGACGGTCGTGCTCGACGCGCCGGTCGAACGTCGGCTACCAGCCGTCGCTCGAGCGCGTCTGGCGACCCGAGAACTTCGGCGGCAAGTATTTCGGTCCGTCGCGGTTGCGCGAGGCGCTGATCGAATCGATGAACTCCGTATCGATTCGCATACTTCAGAGCATGGGCATTCCGGCTGCCGTCGAGTCACGTGAAGCGCTTCGGCTTCGAAACGAAGCGGCCGTGCCGAACGACCTGTCGCTCGCGCTCGGCGCGGGCAACGTCGCACCCGTGAGCATCGCCGCGGGCTATGCGGTGTTCGCAAACGGCGGCTACAGAGTCACGCCGTACTTCATCGATCGAGTCGTGACGGCCGACGGCGAGGTGTTGTACGAGAGCCAAGCCGCTCTATTGCCCCGACTGCAATACGCCGCCCGAGACGCCGGTGCAGCTCGAGCCCGCGAAGCCGGAGCTCGTCGCCGATGTCGACGGAGCTCTATCCGAAGCAGCGGGCGGCGCCGCGCATCATCTCGCCGCAGAACGCGTACTTGATCGGCGACATGCTGTGGGACGTCGTGCGGCGCGGCACGGGTAACCGCGCGCGGCGCGAGCTCGGACGCAACGACCTTGCCGGTAAGACGGGCACGACGAACGAAGGTCGCGACACCTGGTTCGTCGGCTTCAACGCGCAACATCGTCGGGGCGTCGTGGGTCGGGTTCGACCAATTCCGGCCGCTCGGCGGCAACGAGCAGGGCGGCTCGGCGGCGCTGCCGATGTGGATCGAGTTCATGCGTGAGGCGCTCGCGGGAACGCCGGAGCGACTGCCCGCGACGACCGCCCGGCATCGTCGAGTACCGCATCAATCCGAGACCGGGCTCATCGCCGATGATGGCACTGCCGACACGCTATCTTCGAGAAGTTCGATATCGACCACTTGCCGGAGCGCGAGGAGGGACGGCTTCGTCGAGCCGCTCGACTGCCCTCGATCCCGGCGCCGGAGCCGTGCCCGTCAGGCAAGCCGATCCTTTCTGAATGAAGCAGTACGATGAGCGGGCGCCGTCGATCGTCGCCGTGGGCTTCGTCCGACCTGCGGCATCAGCTCGCCGACGAGGCCGCTCGGCTCATGGTCGAGCACGGCATCCAAGACTTCTCGCTGGCCAAGCGAAAAGCGGCCGAGCGTCTCGGTGTGCGAACCCGGCGCGGCGCGTTGCCGAGCAACGCGCAGATTCAAGAGCGGCTCGTCGAGCGGCAACGACTCTTCGAGCCCGAGGCACACGATCGGTGGCTCGCGAAGCTGCGTCTCGATCGCGACGGACGTCATGGGCGTGCTCGACGGCTTTCGACCGAAGCTCGTCGGCGCGCGTGCTCGATGGGACGGCCACGCGTGAGCTCGCCGATCGAGCTGCACGTCTTTAGCGATTCACCGGAAGCGGTGGCCGTCGCGCTCGAGGACGCGAGGCTTCCGCCTGCACGACAGCCAGCGGCGTTATCGCTTCGGCCGCGAGGTGATCGAGCAGATTCCGGGCTTCGACCTCATGGTCGACGACGAAGAGCTGCAGGTCATGGTGTTCCCCGAGCGCGGACCCGCGTCACTCGCCGTTGAGCCCCATCGACGGCAAGCCGATGCGGCGCGCGTCGCGCTCCGCCGTGCTGGCGTTGCTCGAGCCCGGCGCTCCGTAACGCGTCGAGCGTCTACGCCGTTGCGAGCTTCAGCTGGCCGGCCTTGTTGTAACGGCGACGGAATTTGTCGACGCGGCCGCCGCTGTCGACGATCTTCTGCTTGCCCGTGTAGAACGGATGGCACGACGAGCAGACCTCGACGTGCAGGTCCTGGCCCAACGTGGACCGAGTCGTGAACTCGTTGCCGCACGAGCAGATGACCTTGATCGCGGCGTAATTCGGATGGATTTCTGGCTTTCATGATCGGGCTCCGAGCGGGCGCGGAAGAATAATGCCCGCTCGACGCGAACACAAGGCGTCCGGCCGTGCGCGGCCGCTTATCCACACAAGCTGTGAATAACTCTGTGGAGATCGAGGCGTGTCTCACCGGCCGGTTGTCGTTTCGAAACGATTTCGGTCGCTTTCGTTAAAGAATCGTTCAGCACTGCCGACTGTTAATATTCAAGAGTTACGAGCGCTTTTGGCTCCGAGCCGCTAGAAAAATCGCGCAACACGCTTGTTTCGATATGGCGCGGCGCCGCGTGTGCATAAATTTCGGCCCGAAACTGCGCGGCGACGAGCCAACCTAGCGATTCTTCAAGAGTTCGATGAGCCCGCGTAACGCCGTGCCACGGTGACTCACGCGGTTCTTCTGCGCCGGATCGAGCTCGGCGGCCGTGCGGTCCAAGCTCGGTATCGAAGAACACCGGGTCGTAGCCGAAGCCGCCGCTGCCCCTCGGCGCTCGCGCGATCTGCCCCGGTCCACGAGCCCGTCGCGATCACCGGCGCGGCGTCCTCGGGATGCTCGAGCGCGACGAGCACGCAGTGAAACCGAGCGCTGCGGTCGAGCGACGGCTGCGTCGAGCAGCCGCGAGCAGCTTCGCGACGTTTGCGCCATCGTCAGCCTTCTCCCCCGCGAATCGCGCGGAGCGCACGCCGGGAGCGCCGCCGAGCGCAGGCACCACGAGACCCGAGTCGTCCGCGATCGCGGGTAGCCCCGTGATGCGCGCGGCGTGGCGCGCTTTCTGCAACGCGTTCTCGACGAACGTTGCGCCGGTCTCGGGCGGCGCGTCGACGCCGAGCTCCGATTGGGCCGTCACGCGTAGATCGAGGCCCGCTTCCGCGAGCAGCGCCGAAAGCTCCGCGACCTTGCCGCGATTCGCGGTCGCGAGCACCCAATGCGGCGGCAGACTCACTTCGCGAGGACGGCGGCCTGCGCGGCGAGCAACTGCTCGATGCCGACGGCCGCGAGATCGAGCAGCGCGTCGAGCTCGCTGCGCTGCAGCGCGTGGCCTTCGGCCGTCCCCTGCACCTCGACGAAACCTTTTGCGTCGTTCATGACGACGTTCATGTCCGTCTCCGCCTCGGAGTCCTCGGCGTAGTCGAGATCGAGCACGGGTTGCCCGCGGAAGATGCCGACCGAAACGGCGGCGACCTGGCCGTGCACGGGATTGCGGGCGATCTTGCCGGCCTTGACCAGCTGCGCGGCGGCGAGGGCCAACGCGACGTAGCCGCCCGTGATCGCGGCCGTGCGCGTGCCGCCGTCGGCCTGGAGAACGTCGCAGTCGATCGTGATCGTGTTCTCGCCGAGCGCGTCGCGGTCGACGACAGCGCGCAAGCTGCGGCCGATGAGGCGCTGGATCTCGAGCGTGCGCCCGCTTTGCACGCCGCGCGCGGCCTCGCGCTGCGTGCGGCTGTGCGTCGCGCGCGGCAGCATGCCGTACTCGGCCGTGACCCAGCCCTGGGCTTTGCCCTTCAGGAACGGCGGCACCTTCGACTCGACGGAGGCCGTGCAGAGAACGCGTGTGTCGCCGAACTCGGCGAGCACCGATCCTTCGGCATGGCGCGTGAAGTGCGGCGTCAGCCGCACCTCGCGCATTTGGTCGCGCCGGCGTCCGCTCGGCCGCATGAGGAGCTCCGTTCGAGGCGATGGTATCGGAGAACAGCTTACCAGCAGGCGCGGCTGGGGTCGGCACGCGGGCGTGGACGCGGGCAGGGATGCCCGCGGTAGAGCAACGCAGGGAGCAGTTGCCGAGCAGTTGCCGGGAGCAGTTGCCGAGGCTGCTCTAGGCGCCGTGCCAACGCACGGCCGTGACGCTCGTGTTGTCGCTGTGCGGCGCGTTCGCCGCGACCGCGCGCTCGGCGAGCGTGCGCACGAAACTGCTCGATCGGCGTGCGCTCGTCGCGCGACGCGTCGGCGAGGTCGGCGTCCTCGACTCCCGACCACAGCCCGTCGGTGCAGACGAGCAGCACATCGCCGGGCTCGAGCTTGTTGCGAGCCGTCACGCTCATGTCCGGCAGCGGTACGTCGCCGCCCAAGCAGCACTCGACGAAGTTGCGCATCGGATGACTGCGCATCTCGCTCTCGGCGATCAGACCTTCGCGCAGCAGCAGCTCGACATGGCTATGGTCGCGCGTGCGCGCCTTGATGCGCGCCGCCGCGCAGCTGATAGATGCGGCTGTCGCCGACGTGCGCCCAATAGGAGCCGCCGTCCTGGACGAGGCACACCGCGCAGGTCGCGCGCGGCTTGTGATCGAGCGCGACGCCCTCGCCGAGCTTGACGACCCGGTCATGAGCGCGCGCGAGCGACAAGGTCAAGAACCCCTGCGGATCGAACACCGGCGGGCGCCATCTCCGCGAACGCTTCCTTGAGCGTCGCGACCGTCACTTCGGCGGCGCGCGCGCCGTGCGCGTGCCCGCCCATGCCGTCGACGACGATCATCAGCAGCGTCTCGCCGTTTGCGACGAGATCGACTCGATCCTGGTTTTCCGTCCGATTGCCCGGCAGGGTCAGCTTTGCATAATCGACGCGCACGCTTCGTTACCGTCCCCCTGTCCCTCTATTAGCCTCTTGTCTCGTCCGGCGCGCCATCCAAGCCTTGGCGCAAAGCCGGGCCGCAAACTCGCTGATGTACACTCGGCTCCGCGGCGCAAAACGGCGCTCAGATTGTCTGAAACCACTCCCGGACTCAATCGAATGCCTCACAGCATGACCGGATTCTCGACCGCGGAAGCGCGCGTAGGGTCGTTCCGGCTCGTTTGGGAGATTCGCAGCGTCAATCATCGGTTCCTGGAGCTTGGCTTCCGTCTACCGGAGGATCTGCGGGCCGTCGAGCCCGATTGCCGCGAGCTCGTCGCCGCGGCCCTCAAACGCGGCAAGGTCGATTGCACGTTGAAAATCGGCGCCGACGAGCGCGCTCGAGTCGCGGCCACGATCGTCGCCGGGGCCCTCGAGCGGTTGAGGTCGCTCGAGGAGCGCGCTCGACAGCGTATTCCCCGACGCGAGGCCGCTGACGGCGGAGCAGGTGCTGCGTTGGCCCGGGGTGCTCGAGGAGCCGGCGCAAAACCTCGAGGAGCTCGGCGAAGCCGTGAAGGCCTGCTTGAGCGCCGCGCTGCGCGCTTTGACGGAGGCGCGCGGGCGAGAGGGCGCGCGGACCGCCGAGATGCTAGCGAAGCGCAATGCGGGTATCACGGCCCTCATCGCCGGCATCGAGCCGCAGCTCGACGGTGTGCAGGTTCGTTACCGCGAACGCTTGCGCGAGCGCTTGCAGCGACTCGACGTGCAGGCGGATCCCGAACGTTTGGAGCAGGAGATCGCGCTGATCGCGCAGCGCGCCGACGTAGCGGAAGAGATCGACCGCATCGCGAGTCACGTGACCGAGGTTCAAGCGACTCTCCAGCGCAACGAGCCCGTCGGGCGGCGGCTCGACTTCCTGATTCAGGAACTGAACCGGGAAGCGAACACGTTCGCCTCGAAGGTCCAGGAGGAGGCCCTGACGCGCGTGGCCGTCGAGCTCAAGGTGCTCATCGAGCAGATGCGCGAGCAGGTGCAGAACCTGGAATAGATGCGCAACGCGAGCGACGGGAGTCACATGAGATTCCGATGAGCAAGCGACACTCGAAAACAGTCGACGCCGCACCACGTGCGGACCGCTTCAGGAGCGCGGCGAAGTGGGTCACCGCGCTGTCCGTCGCCGGCATCGCGGCGCTCGCCTGGAGCTCGCTGCGGCTGCGGCTCCCGCAGAGCGAGCCGCCGCAGAGCGGGCAGAGCGCGTCGCCGGTCGCGTTCCTTCCGACGATCGAGAACGAGAGCCGCGCGCCGGAGCCGGCGCCGCTTGGAATGGTCTGGATTCCGGGCGGGGAATTCTCGATGGGCGCGCAGGACCCGCGTGAGATGCGGGATCTCGTCGGCATGCAGGCCACGACCGATTCGCGTCCCGTGCACCGCGTGCTCGTCGATGGCTTTTGGATGGACGAGACGGAGGTGACGAACGAGCAGTTCGCCGCGTTCGTCGCGGCCACGGGCTACGTCACCGTAGCGGAACGAGCCCCGCGCGCGGAGGACTTTCCCGGCGTGCCGCCGGAGGCGCTCGTGGCCGGCTCGGCGGTTTTCTCGGCGCCGGCCGGACCCGTTTCGCTGAGTAACGCTTTGCAATGGTGGGCGTACGTGCCGGGCGCCAGCTGGCGCCACCCGCTCGGCCCCGACAGCTCGATCGATAGCAAAGACCGCGAGCCGGTCGTGCACGTCGCGTACGAGGATGCGCTCGCCTACGCGCTGTGGGCCGGGAAGCGCTTGCCGACGGAAGCGGAGTGGGAATTTGCGGCGCGCGGCGGCCTGACGGGAAAGATTTTCCCCTGGGGCGACGAGTTCACGCACGGCAGCCAATGGATGGGCAACACGCACCAAGGCCACTTCCCGGATCACGACACGGGCGCGGACAGCTTCGTCGGCGTAGGGCCCGTGGCACAATTTCCGCCGAACGACTACGGCCTCTACGACGTCGGCGGGAACGTGTGGGAATGGGTCAGCGATTGGTATCGCCCCGACTATTACGCAGAGCTCGCGGCGGCGGGCACCGCGGCGCGTAATCCGCAGGGTCCGTCGTCGTCGCACGACCCCGAGGAGCCCGGAGTGCGCAAGCGCGTCCATCGCGGCGGATCGTTCCTTTGCACCGATCAGTATTGCTCGCGCTACATGGTCGGCACGCGCGGTAAGGGCGACGTGGGCACGAGCACCAATCATCTCGGCTTTCGCACGGTGCTTCAGAGCCGCGAGTGAGCATGACTGCTACGGGTACGGGTCAGCTCTGGGTCATCGCGGCGCCGTCCGGCGCCGGCAAGACGTCGCTCGTGCACGAGTTGCTCGAGCGCGATTCGACGTTGAAGTTCTCGATCTCCTACACGACGCGAAAGCCCCGCAGCTCAGAGGTTCACGGCCGGGACTACTTCTTCGTGAGCGAGGCGGAGTTTCTCGAGATGAAGCGCGACGACGCATTCCTCGAGCACGCGCAAGTCTTCGACCACTGGTACGGCACGGGGCGGCAGCACGTCGCAGGATTGCAGGCCGCGGGCTTTACCGTCGTGCTCGAGATCGACTGGCAGGGCGCGCGGCAGGTTCGCGAGCGTGCGCCGGGGTCGCACAGCGTTTTCATTCTTCCGCCGAGCGTCGCCGAGCTCGAGCGCCGGCTGCGTGGCCGCAAGACGGACTCCGAGGCCGTCATCGCAGCGCCGGCTCAAGGACGCGCGCGGCGACATGACGCATTGGGACGAGTTCGAGCACGTCATCGTCAACGACGACTTCGACGCTGCGCTCGACCGGCTGGCGGCCGTGATCGCCGGCCGCAGCCACGGCGCGCGGACGAGCCTACCGGCCGTGCGCGCCGCTGCCGAGGCCATCGTGGGCGGGAACCCCCGGGCGTAAAGGCTTCTCGGGCCGGGGGGTGCTGCATTAGACTAACGGGTCCGGTGCCCAAGGAGGGCCGTCCGCAATGGCAAGAATTACCGTCGAAGACTGTTTGGAAAAGATCCCGAACATGTTCCAGCTCGTGCTCGTGGCTGCAAAGCGAGCGCGCCAGCTTGCCAACGGCGCCCACCCGATGGTCGATTGGGAGAACGACAAGCCCACCGTCGTCGCTCTGCGCGAGATCGCCGAGGGCTACATCACCGAGGAAATTCTTACGCAGCGCGACAAGCCGGTCGAGGACATCCTCGCCGCCGATCTGGCTGCCGTGACTCCGATGTCGGCCGACGACCTGCTGGGCTCGAGGCCCGTTTCGATCGGCGACTGTCGGAGGGAACCTGACAGAGGGCCGGCTACGACGCCGGTAAGTCAACCGCCATGGACTATGGTGCCGCCACGCTCGATCGAATCGTCGTCGTCGGTGTGGCGGACGGACGACTTCGGGCGCCTCATGGGGCAGCTCGAGCGCTACCTGCCGAGCAGACGATCTGCCGAGCATCAGCGCGGCCTACGAGTTCAGCGCCAAGGCTCACCAAGGCCAGCAGCGGCGCAACGGCGATCCGTACATCTCGCACCCCGTCGCCGTCGCGGAAATCCTCGCCAGCCTCCATCTCGACGCCGGGTCGATCAAGGCGGCGTTGCTGCACGACGTCGTCGAGGACACGGCAAGCACGCTGCCGGAGATCCAAGAGCGCTTCGGCGACGACGTCGCGTTGCTCGTCGACGGCGTCAGCAAGATCGATCACCTGCGCTTCGACAGCGCGGCCGAGGCTCAGGCCGAGAGCTTCCGCAAGATGCTGCTCGCGATGGCGAAGGACCTGCGCGTCATCCTCGTCAAGCTCGCCGATCGCACGCACAACATGCGCACGATCCAGTCGTTGGCCGTCGAGAAGCAGCGGCGCATCGCGCGCGAGACGCTCGACATCTACGCGCCGATCGCGAATCGGCTCGGCGTCTATTCGATCAAGCTCGAGCTCGAAGACTTGGGCTTCAAGACCGTTCTATCCGTATCGCTACAAGGTGCTCGAGCGCTCGTTGCGGCGCGCCAAGGGCAACCAGCGTCAGTTGCTGCGCAAGATCGAGTCGAAGCTGACCGAGGCGCTGGCGGACGCGAAGATCTCCGGCGCGCGTCGTGGCGCGCGAGAAGCATCTCTACAGCATCTATCTCAAGATGCACCGCAAGCAGGCGCACCTGTCGGACATCGTCGACGTCTACGGCGTGCGCGTCATCGTCGACGACGTCGACAGCTGCTACCGCGCGCTTGGGATCACGCATCAGCTCTTCAAGCCGATGCCGGGCCGCTTCAAGGACTACATCTCGATCCCGCGCGTCAACGGCTATCAGTCGCTGCACACGACGTTGTTCGGGCCGAACGGCCTGCCGCTCGAGGTCCAGATCCGCACCGAAAGCATGGAAAAGGTCGCCGAGCGCGGCATCGCCGCGCATTGGCAGTACAAGGCGCTCGACAAGGACACGCACAGCACCGAAGAGCGCGCGCGCGAATGGCTCGCGGGGCTCATGGAGATGGAGCGCGCGGCGAACTCCGAGGAATTCCTCGAGACCGTCAAGGCGGATCTCTTCCCCGACAAGGTCTACGTCTTCACACCGAAGGGCGCCATCATGCGGCTGCCGCGCGGCGCGACGGCCGTCGACTTCGCGTACGCGGTTCATACGGACGTCGGCAACCGCTGTGTGGCCGCGAAGATCGACCGGCGCGCGGTGCCGCTCAAGACGCAGCTGCAAAACGGCGAGACGGTCGAGATCGTCACGCAGCGCGGCGCGCACCCGAATCCGAGCTGGGTCAACTTCGTGACGACGGCCAAGGCGCGCAACGCGATCCGCGGCTATCTCAAGAATCTGAAGCGCGACGAGGCGCAGGAGCTCGGCCGGCGGCTCATCAACCAGGAGCTCTTGTCGTACTCGCTGAGCCTGAAGAAGGTGCCGAAAGCGCGGCTCGAGCAACTGCTGAAGGAGCTCGGCGTCGCCGACGAGGACGCGTTGCTCGAGCAAGTCGGCTTGGGCGAGCGCTTGGCGCCCGTCGTCGCCGGGTTGCTCGCGCAAGCGGGCGACGAGAGCGATGCGACTGCTACCGCGCGGCGCAAGCCGCTCGAGATCGCCGGCACGGAAGGCTCCGTCGTCAGCTACGCGCACTGCTGCTATCCGATTCCCGGCGACGAGATCGTCGGGTTCATGTCGAGCGGCCGCGGCATCGTCATCCACCGCGATCGCTGCCGCAATCTCGCCGAGTACCGCAAGCAGCCGGCCAAGTGGATTCCCGTCAACTGGACGCGCGGCGTCAAGGCCGAGTTCGACTCCGAGATCCAGGTGCGCACGCTCGACCGCGTCGGCCTGCTCGCCGAGGTCGCCGGCCGCATCTCGGCCGCGCACACCAACATCGAGCACGTGCGCGTCGACCGCGACGGCGACGCATCGGCGCTCGCGTTCCGTCTCAAAGTGCGCGACCGCCGCCAGCTGGCGCAGGTCGTCCGCAGCATTCGCACGATTCCGGGCGTCGTGCGCGTGTCCCGCAGCGCCAGCTGATCCATTCGAGAACCGCATGGCAAAAGAACCGATTCACACGTCTGAAGCGCCGGCCGCGATCGGCCCGTACAGCCAGGCCATTCGCGCCGGCGACACGGTCTATCTGTCGGGGCAGATTCCGCTGAATCCGAAGACGATGGAGCTCGTCAAAGGCGACATTCGCGCGCAGATTCGCCAGGTGTTCGACAATCTCGCGGCCGTCGCCGAGGCGGCCGGCGGCTCGCTCGCGAACGCCGTGCGGCTGACCGTGTACCTGACGGATCTCGCCCACTTTCCGCTCGTCAACGAGATCATGGCGGAGTACTGCAAGGAGCCGTATCCGGCGCGCGCCGCCATCGGTGTCGCGCAATTGCCGCGCGGTGCCGCCGTCGAGGTCGACGGCATCCTCGTCCTGTAGGCTGCCGAATCGCCGCGCAGCCCGCAATCGCTGTTCGATCGGCCGGTCGAAAGCTTGACGGGCGTAGGCCCGAAGGTCGCCGAGCGCCTCGCGAAGCTCGGCGTGCAGACGGTCGGCGACCTGCTGTGCCTGCTGCCGCAGCGCTACGAGGACCGCACGGCGCTGCGTCGCGATCGGCAGCCTCGTCGTCGGCGACAAAGCGCTCGTCGAGGGCGTCGTCGAGCTCAGCGAGGTCGCCGTGCGCCGGCGGCGATCGTTGCTGTGCCGGCTCGCCGACGGCACCGGCGCGATCACGCTGCGGTTCTTCTACTTCAACCGCTCGCAGCAGCAAGCGCTCGCGCGCGGCCAGCGCGTGCGCTGCTACGGCGAGGTGCGATGCGGGCCGGCCGGGTCTCGAGATGGTTCACCCCGAGCACCGCACCGTGCGCGCCGACGAAACGGAGCCGAGCGATCGCCTGACGCCGGTCTATCCGACGACCGAAGGCCTGCATCAGCAATCGGTGCGGCGGCTCGTCGGCGCGCGCGTCGCGGCGCTCGAGCGCGAGGCGCTCGACGACTATCTCGCGCCGGCCCTGGCCTCGCATTCGCTCGCCGGCGAGCCGTGGCCGCCGCTCGCCGATGCGCTGCGCTATCTGCACTCGCCGCCGCGCGACGCCGCGACGGAGCTGCTGCTTGTCGGGGCGGCATCCGTGCTCGCGCCGCATCGCGCTCGAGGAGCTCATCGCGCAGCGCTTGAGCTTGCGGCGATCGGCCGCGAGCGACGCGCACCGAGCGCGCGCGGCCGCTGCCCGACCGCGCCGCGCGGCTCGACGCGTTTCGCGCCGCGCTGCCGTTCGCGCTGACGCGGCGCGCAAGCAGGCGGCGCTCGACGAGATCGTCGCCGATCTCGGCTAGCAGCGCGCCGATGAACCGGCTGCTGCAAGGCGACGTCGGCTCCGGCAAGACGGTCGTGGCCGCGATGGCGGCGCTCGTCGCGGCCGCGGCGGGCTGCCAGACGGCCGTCATGGCGCCGACGGAGCTGCTCGCCGAGCAGCATTTCGCGAGCTTCGAGCGCTGGCTCACGCCGCTCGGCGTCGAAGTCGCGGCGCTGATCGGCGCGCAACCGGCGCGCGCTCGCAGCCGCGACGCTCGCCGCCGTCGCCGACGGCCGCGCCGCCGTCGTCGTCGGCACGCACGCGTTGTTCCAGGAGAGCGTGGAGTTTCGGCAGCTCGCGCTCGTCATCGTCGACGAGCAGCACCGCTTCGGCGTCGAGCAGCGGCGGCGGCTCAAGCAGAAGGGCGAGGGCGACGCGCGCGTGCCGCACCAGCTGATCATGACGGCGACGCCGATCCCGCGCACGCTCGCGATGACGGCGTACGCCGACCTCGACTGCTCCGTGATCGGCGAGCTGCCGCCGGGCCGCCAGCCCGTGCAAGACCGTCGTCTTGCCCGAGCAGCGGCGCGTCGAGCTCGTCGAGCGCGTCGCGGCGCAGTGTGCAGCCGGGCAGCAGGCCTACTGGGTTTGCCCGCTGATCGAGGAGTCCGAGCTCGTCGATTCGCGCGCCGCGAGCGCGCTCGAGCGCGAGCTCGCCGAGGCGCTGCCGAACGTCCGCATCGGCTTGATTCACGGCCGCATGAAAGGCGTCGGAGAAGGATGTCGTCATGCGCGCGTTCAAGGCCGCCGAGCTCGATCTGCTCGTCGCGACGACGGTCATCGAGGTCGGTGTCGACGTGCCGAACGCGACGTTGATGGTCGTCGAGAACGCCGAGCGCATGGGCTTGGCGCAGCTGCACCAGCTGCGCGGCCGCGTCGGGCGCGGGACGCAGGCGTCGGCCTGCGTGCTGCTGTATCGGCCCGCCGCTGTCGGAGCTCGCGCGCGAGCGCCTCGGCGTGCTGCGCGCGACGAACGACGGCTTCGCCGTCGCACAGAAGGACCTCGAGCTGCGCGGCCCCGGCGAGGTGCTCGGCACGCGCCAGACGGGCGTCATGCAGCTGCGCGTCGCCGACCTGTCTGCGCGACGCCGACCTGCTGCCGGCAGTCATCGAGATCTCCGAGCAGCTGCTCGCCGACCGCGCCGAGCGTCCGTCGATCCGCTGATTCGCCGCTGGATCCGCGGTGAGGCCGAGTATGCAAAGGTCTGAAGCGCGCTTTGCCGGCCGGGCGCCGCGGCCCCTAGAATCGCCGCGATGCGCAACTTCCGGAGACCTGAGCGTTGAGCGCCGGTCCGACACGAGCGCGCCGCAGCCGCCGCGCCGTGGTCGCGCCACGTCCAGGCGCTGCTGCAGCACTACTCGCGCTATTGGCGCCTCATGCGCCTGCACCGGCCGATCGGCATCTGGCTGCTGCTGTGGCCGACCTTGTGGGCGCTGTGGATCGCCTCGGCCGGTCGGCCCGACGCGAAGGTGTTCCTGATTCTCGTCCTCGGCACGATCGTGGTCCGCTCGGCCGGCTGCGTCATCAACGATTTCGCCGACCGCAAGATCGACCCGCACGTCGCGCGCACGGCCGATCGGCCGCTCGCGACGGGCGAGGTGCGCGCCCGTCGGAGGCGCTGCTGCTGTTCGGCGCGCTGATGCTGATCGCGCTCGGTCTGGTGCTGACGCTGAACGCGCTGACGGTCACTTTCGCGGTCGCAGGCGCGTTCCTCACCGTCCTCTATCCGTTCACGAAGCGCTTCCTGTCGACGCCGCAGTTCGTGCTCGGCGTCGCGTTCTCGTGGGGCGTGCCGATGGCGTTCGCGGCGACCGCCGGCGACGTGCCGCGCGTCGGCTGGCTGCTGTTCCTCGCGACCGTCATCTGGGTCGTCGTCTACGACACGCAATACGCGATGACGGATCGCCCCGACGACATGAAGATCGGCGTGCGCTCGACGGCGATCCTGTTCGGCGAGCTCGACCGGGCGTTCATCGCGGGCCTCCAGGTGCTGCTGCTCGCGAGCCTCGTGCTCGTCGGCCGCAGCGCCGACTTGGGCGTGTGGTACTACGGCGGCTTGGTCGCGGCCGCGTTGTTCTGCGTCGTACCAGGCGCTACCTCATCAAGGAGCGCGACGTCGTGCAGTCGTTTCGCGCGTTCCTGAACAACGCCTGGTTCGGCGGCGCCGTTTTCGCCGGCATCCTGCTCGACTACACGTTCCGCGCCCTGACGCGGGCTCCGGGGTCCGCGCGACGGCGAACGCGACGCAGCGCGCCGCACCGGCCGCCTTGAGCTCGGCGGCGAGCGCGTTGACGGTGGCGCCCGTCGTGACGACGTCGTCGACGATCGCGATGCGATTGGCCGCTGAGATCGCGTTCGACGCGGAACGCCCGCGCGACGCTGAGTCCGCCGCTGCGCGCGCGCCCTGCCCGGTCTGAGCCGGGGTCGGCGCGAGCGCCGCTCGATGCCGCGCTCGAGCACGGCCACGCCGAGCGTCGCGGCCAGCGTTCGCGCGATTTCCTGCGCCTGGTTGTAGCCGCGCTCCCGAGACGCGCGGGATGCAGCGGCACCGCGACGAGCGCGTCGACGTCGACGCGCGCGCTCGAGAAGATGCGGCGCGAGCAGCAACGCGAAAGCGCGGCCGAGGAGCGCGCGCGCCGCGGTACTTCAGCGCGTGCAGGTAGTGGTCGAGCGGCGGCGCATAAGAGAACGGCGCGACGACGGCGTCGACGTCCCACGCCTAGCTGCGCGCGCGGGCAGTAGCGCCACGGGCCGCTCGAGGCCGCAGCGCGGGCACGGGTTTCGGACACGCGCGAGCTCCGCGGCGCAGACGCCGCAGAAACCGCCCGCCGAGCTGGCGCCGCACGCCGGGCAGCTTTCGACGAAAAGGTTTTCCAGGATCCCGTAAACCACGGCGCCCGCGCACGGTTGACAGTGCGCGCCGATCGTTGTGATGCTCCAGCGTCGCGCGCGAGCGCTGTCCGAGCTATCGGCGAATGTCTGCACTCGAGAAAGAAAACGCGCTCGGCGCGGGCGATCACGGCCGAGCCGCGTACCGACTGGACCCGTGCCGAAGTCGCGGCGCTGTTCGAGCTGCCGTTCAACGATCTTCTGTATTCGGCGCAATGGGTGCATCGGCAGAACTTCGATCCGAACGCCGTCCAGATCTCGACGTTGCTGTCGATCAAGACGGGCGCCTGCCCCGAGGATTGCGCGTATTGCCCGCAGAGCATTCGTTTCGAGACGGCCATCGATACGCACGATCTCATGCCGCTCGAGGCGGTCCGCGCGGCGGCACAGCGCGCGAAGGACGCCGGCGCGACGCGGTTCTGCATGGGCGCGTCGTACCGCGGGCCCAAAGATTCGCAGCTCGAGCCGATCGTCGAGATGGTCAAGGCCGTCAAGGCCGTCGGGCTCGAGACGTGCGCGACCCTGGGGCTGCTGCGGCCGGGCCAGGCCGAGCGCCTCGCCGAAGCCGGCCTCGATTACTACAACCACAACCTGGACTCGTCGGCCGAGTTCTACGAGAAGATCATCAGCACGCGCACCTATGCGGACCGCCTCGAGACGCTCGAGCGCGTGCGCGCGGCCGGCGTCAAGGTCTGCTGCGGCGGCATCGTCGGCATGGGCGAGACGCGCGGCGACCGTGTCGGAATGCTGCACACGCTCGCGACGCTGGCGCCGCAGCCGGAAAGCGTGCCGATCAACGAGCTCGTGCCGATCCCTGGCACGCCGCTCGCCCATGCGCCGGCGCTCGATCCGTTCGAGTTCGTGCGCTGCATCGCCGTTGCGCGGATCCTGATGCCGCGGTCGCACGTCCGGCTGTCCGCGGGCCGCAGCGACTTCAGCGACGAGCTCCAGGCGCTGTGCTTCTTCGCCGGTGCGAACTCGATTTTCTACGGCGAGAAGCTGCTCACGACGGGCAATCCCGACACCGCGGCCGATCGGCGGCTGTTCGAGCGCCTCGGATTGGCACCCGAGGAGCGCATACGCGGGAGCAACGCCGGAGCAGTTGCCGAGCAGTTGCCGGGAGCGGTTGCCGAAGGGCTCGCCGCGAATTGAGCCGCGGCGCCGTGCCGGGAGATCCGCCGTGTCCTTGAGTCTCGACGACGCGCTGCCCGAGAGGCGTGCTGCGCGGCGCGCTTTCGATCGCGCGCGTACGTTCGACTCGGCGTGCTTCATTCACGACGAGGCGCGCGCGCGGCTGCGACGCGCGGCTCGACATCATGCGCCTCACGCCGAAGGTCGTCGTCGATCTCGGCTGCGCGACGGGCCGCGGTGCCGCCGTGCTCGCGGCGCGCTACTCGGGCGCACGCGTGCTCGCCGTCGATTCGAGCTCGCGTATGCTGCGCTCGGCGGCCGCGACCGCCGCGGCGGCCGTCGACGTGCTCGGCGGCGACGCGGAAGCGTTGCCGCTGCGCGCAGGCTGCGCCGAGCTCGTGCTCGCGAACCTCGTGTTGCCGTGGTGCCGCCCGGACCGGCTGTTCGCGGAGGCCGCGCGAGTGCTCGCCGACGGCGGCGCGTTGCTGTTCGCGACGCTCGGGCCCGACTCGCTGCAAGAGCTGCGCGCGGCGTTCGCGGCCGTCGACGAGCAGCATCCACGTCCACGCGGCGTTCGACATGCACGACCTCGGCGATCTCGCGCTGGCTGCGGGTCTAGCGGAGCCCGTGCTCGACGTCGACCGCATCGAGGTCACGTACCCCGATGTCGCGGGCCTCGTGCGCGATCTGCGTGCCGTCGGCGCCATCAACGTGGCCGGCGCCCGGCGCCGGACCCTGACCGGCCGGCGCCGCTGGGGCGGCTTCGTCGAGCGCCTACCGCGCGGCCCCGACGGCCGCTTGGCCGTGACCGTCGAGCTGATCCTCGGCCAGGCCTGGGGCCGCGGGCCGGCCGACGCGCCGCGGCCGGGGCGGCCGGAAATCCGCGTGCCGATCGACCGCATCGGCCGCACGTTCGGAAAGTACGTAGGCCGTCTTTCGCGCGCACCGCTTCCTGGCTCGGCGGCGGTGTTCTGCTAGAATTCGCGCCGCGCGGCCCCCGTCAGGCGGCCGCCTACCCAGAATAATTGCAGGACGCATGACTATCAGGACCCGTGTTTTCGCCCCCGTCCTGGCCCTGCTCGCTTTGAGCATCGCCGGCCCCGCTTGGTCAGATTTCGAGCTCAACATGCCCGTCGGCGTTACCACGACGAGCCGCGAGGTCTACGAGCTCCACATGCTGATCCTGTGGATCTGCGTCGTCATCGGCGCCGGCGTCTACGGCGCCATGATCGTGGCGATCGTGAAGTTCCGGAAGTCGAAGGGCGCGGTGCCCGCGAAGTTCACGCACAGCTACACGCTCGAGGTCGTCTGGACCGTCATCCCGGCCGTCATCCTCGTCGCGATGGCGGTGCCGGCCGCCGAGACGCTGATCCGCATGGAAGACACGCGCGGCTCCGAGCTCACGATCAAGATCACGGGCTATCAGTGGCGCTGGCACTACGACTACATCGACGAGGGCGTGCGGCTTCTTCAGCACGCTCGATCGCGAGAGCAACGCGGCGCGCAGGCGCGGCTCGGGCATCGACCCGAACACCGTCGAGAACTATCTGCTGGACGTCGACAACGAGGTCGTCGTGCCCGTCGACACGAAGGTGCGCTTGCTCGTGACCGGCGGCCGACGTGCTGCACTCGTGGTGGGTGCCGGCGTTCGCGGTCAAGAAGGACGCCGTGCCGGGCTTCATCAACGAAGCCTGGTTCACGGCCGACACGGTAGGCACCTATCGCGGCCAGTGCGCCGAGCTCTGCGGCATGGACCATGGCTTCATGCCGATCGTCGTCCGCGTCGCGAGCCAAGAGGAGTACGACGCGTGGCTTGAGCCAGCAGCGCG
Source organism: uncultured Gammaproteobacteria bacterium (assembly GCA_963714705.1). Classification (GTDB taxonomy): domain Bacteria; phylum Pseudomonadota; class Gammaproteobacteria; order Steroidobacterales; family Rariloculaceae; genus FEN-1219. The sequence continues at coordinate 142,994 of CAVQPJ010000003.1, read as the reverse complement.
CGCGAGTCAGCGCGCTGACGCCGCAATGACGCGCTCGGACGCACGCCAGGAAGCAAGGAAGATTTGGCATGAGCAGCACCGCAATCGACACGCACGGCCACGGTCATCACGGCGAGCAGCACTCGCACGGATTTGTCGCGTGGTGCTTGCGTTGGATCACGACGACGAATCACAAGGACATCGGCACGCTGTACCTGACGTTCAGCCTGCTGATGCTGTTCGTCGGCGGCGCCATGGCGATGATCATCCGCGCCGAGCTGTTCCAGCCCGGGCTGCAATTCGTGAGATCCGAGTTCTTCAACTCGATGACGACCCTGCACGCGCTCGTCATGGTGTTCGCCATGATCATGCCGGCGTTCGCGGGCTTCGCGAACTGGATGATCCCGCTCATGATCGGCGCGCCCGACATGGCGCTGCCGCGGCTCAACAACTGGTCGTTCTGGCTGCTGCCGTTCGCCGTCGGCCTGCTGATCCTGACGTTGTTCCTGCCGGGCGGCGCGCCGGCCGGCGGCTGGACGCTGTATCCGCCGCTCGTGCTGCAGACGGGCGATGCGTTCCCGTTCGCGATCTTCGCGGTGCACCTGCTCGGCGTGTCCTCGATCCTCGCGGCGATCAACATCATCGTCACGATCATGAATCTGCGCGCGCCGGGCATGGCGCTGCTCAAGATGCCGATGTTCGTCTGGGCGTGGCTGATCACGGCGTACCTGCTCGTGCTCGCGATGCCCGTGCTCGCGGGCGCCGTGACGATGCTGCTGACGGACCGCTTCTTCGGCACGAGCTTCTTCTCGGCGGCCGGCGGCGGCGACCCCGTGCTGTTCCAGCACATCTTCTGGTTCTTCGGCCACCCCGAGGTCTACATCATCATCCTGCCGGCGTTCGGCATCATGTCGGAGATCATTCCGACGTTCTCGCGCAAGCCGCTGTTCGGCTACGCGGCGATGGTGTACGCGACGGCGAGCATCGCGTTCCTGTCGCTCGTCGTCTGGGCGCACCACATGTTCACGGTCGGCATGCCGCTCGCGGGGCAGCTGTTCTTCATGCTGAGCACGATGATCATCGCCGTGCCGACGGGCGTTAAGATCTTCAACTGGACGGCCACGCTCTGGAGAGGGCTCGCTGACGTTCGAGACGCCGATGCTGTACGCGCTGGCGTTCCTGTTCCTGTTCACGCTCGGCGGGTTCTCGGGCCTGATGCTCGCGATCGTGCCGGCCGACATCCAGTATCACGACACGTATTTCGTCGTCGCGCACTTCCACTACGTGCTCGTGCCGGGCGCGCTGTTCGGCGCGTTCGCCGGCGCGTACTACTGGCTGCCGAAGTGGACGGGCCACATGTACGACGAGACGCTCGGCAAGCTGCACTTCTGGCTGACCGCGATCTTCACGAACGTGACGTTCTTCCCGCAGCATTTCTTGGGCCTGGCCGGCATGCCGCGGCGTATCCCCGACTACGCGCCGCAGTTCGCGGACTTCAACATGATGTCGAGCCTCGGCGCGTTCGGGCTCGGCGCTGTCGCAGCTCCTGTTCGTGTACGTGATCGTCAAGTGCATCCGCGGCGGCCCGAAAGCCACGGCGCAGGTCTGGGACAACCCGCGCCGGCCTCGAATGGACGGTGCCGTCGCCGGCGCCGCACCACACGTTCGACGAGCCGCCGGTCGTCAAATGACGCGGGCAAGCATGCCACGTTGCCGAGCAGTCGCGCGAGCGGCCGACGCGCCGCGCGAGCCGCGAAGGTGCGGCGCAACGCGTGGCTGCTCGGCTGGGCTCGCGTTGTTCTTCTACGTCGGCTACATGGTGTGGATGTTCGTCCGCGTCGAGCGGCGGCCTGAGCCCATGAGCGCATTCGCCCGATCGCCATCTCGCTTTGAAAGTCGCCGGCCTCGGCGTAGCGATGTTCGCGTTCGGCTTCGCGCTGGTGCCGCTCTACGACGTGTTCTGCGCCGTCACGGGCTTCGGCGGCAAGACGGCCACGGCGGCCGTCGCCGTCGTCGAGAACGCCCGGATCCGACTCGCACGGTGCGCGTCGAGTTCCTGGCGTCGGTTGCGCGCGGCGCGCCGTTCACGCTCGAGCCCGAGGTCAGCCACCTGGAAGTGCATCCGGGCCAGCTGTACGAGACGCACTTTCGCGCGCGCAATCTGACGGGCTCGACGCTGACGGCGCAGGCCGTGCCGAGCGTGGCGCCGGGCGCCGCGGCGCGCTATTTCAACAAGGTCGAATGCTTCTGCTTCACGAGCCAGGAGTTCGCGCCGCACGAAGAGCTGACGCTGAAACTCGCGTTCATGGTCGCGACGGAGCTTCCGGCGCACGTCGACACGCTGTCGCTTTCGTACACGTATTTCTCAGCTTCGAACTAAAGGATCCGAGTCGTCATGGAACACGCCCCTAGCCACTACTACGTGCCGCACGGCACGCGCTGGCCGATCTTCGGATCGATCGGGTTGTTCACGATGATGCTCGGCGCCGCGTTGTGGCTGAATGCCTTCGCGGCCGGCCCGTGGCTCGTGACGGCCGGCTTCGCCGTCCTGCTCGTGATGCTGTTCGGCTGGTTCGGCACGGTCATCGGCGAGAGCGAGGGCGGCCTCTTCAACCTCAAGGTCGACGCGTCGTTCCGCTGGGCGATGAGCTGGTTCATTTTCTCCGAGGTCATGTTCTTCGCCGTGTTCTTCGGCACGCTGTTCTATGCGCGCGTGCTCGTCGTGCCGTGGCTCGCCGGCGAAGGCGACAACTTCTTCACGAACTTCCTGCTCTGGCCCGGCTTCGAGAACGCGTGGCCGTCGACGGGGCCCGCCGGTGAGCCCGTCGAGCGCATGGGCGCGTGGGGCCTGCCGGCCGTCAACACGGCGATCCTGCTGCTCTCGGGCGTCACGATCACGATCGCGCACCATGCGCTGCGCGCCGGGCATCGCACGCAGCTCATCGTCTGGCTCGCCGCGACGTTCCTGCTCGGCTTCTTGTTCCTCGGCCTACAGGCCGAGGAATACGTTCACGCCTACACCGAGCTGAACCTGAGGCTCGACACGGGCATCTACGGCAGCACGTTCTTCATGCTGACGGGCTTCCACGGCCTGCACGTGACGCTCGGCGCGATCATGCTCTTGATCATTTGGCTGCGCGTGCTGCGCGGCCACTTCAAGCCCGACCGGCACTTCGCGTTCGAGGCCGTGGCGTGGTACTGGCACTTCGTCGACGTCGTGTGGCTCGGCCTGTTCTTTTTCGTCTACTGGGTCTAGCCGCCCGAGCCCATGCGGCTCGAGGACGCCGAGATACCAGCCGAGCAAGAGCAGCAGGAAGAACAGGACCGATAGGCCGACGCGGATCGTCAGCGCTCGCAGCAGCGTCTGCTCGTTAGGTCGCCGCGGCGGAACAACGCCACCAACGCGACGCCTAAGCTCGCGAGAATGGCTACGAAGAAAATGGTTGCGACCACGAGTCGATGCCGGAGTTGCCTCGAGTCGCCGGCATTCTAACGTGACTGCGAAGGACCGGCATGGCGAGCACGTACTGGGCGGTCGTCGGCTTGCTCGCGCTCGCAGCGCTGTTCGCAGCGCTCGGCACGTGGCAGCTTCGGCGCGCCGAGGCGAGCCGCGCGACGCTCGCGCAGTTCGCGAGCGGCGCCGCCGGCGACGCGCTCGCGGCGTTGCCGAGCGAGCTCGACGACGCCGTGCGGTTTCGGCGCGTCGAGGTGCGAGGGCGAATACGTCGTCGCGCCGCAGTTCTTGCTCGACAACATGCTGCACGACGGCGCCGCCGGCTATCACGTGCTGACGGCGCTGCGCGTGCCGGGCGATACGCGAGCGCGTGCTCGTGAATCGCGGCTGGGTGCCTGCCGGCGGCGATCGCCGCGTGCTTGCCCGACGTCGGGGTCGACGCGGGTCCGCAGGCGCGTCACGGGCCGGCTCGAGCGGCTGCCGCGACCCGGCTTGCGGCTCGGCGACGATGACGCCGACGGCGGCTCGGCCGCACGGCGATCGTGCTTCAATACCCGACGGCGGCAGAGCTCGCGCGGCGGCTCGGCGAGCCGGTGCTCGACTACCAGTTGCTGCTCGATGCCAGCTGCCGCCGACGGCTACGTGCGGCGAGTGGCAGCGCGCCCGGCGTCGCGCCCGAGCGGCATCTGTCGTACGCCGGCCAGTGGCTGCTCACTCGCGGTCGGAGCGTTCGGCGCGGCGATCGTGATGGCGTTCAGGACAGCGAGGCGCAGGGCGTGAAACATAAGTCGTTCGCACCGTGGCTCGTGGCGCTCGTCTGCCTCGGCCCGTTCGCGGCGGCGCTACTCATCTATTACGGGCCGTTCGGTCTGACGTGGCTGCCGCAGCTTCCCGGCAGCCGCGAGCTGCTGCGCGAGCCGGTGCCGTTGCCGCCGCAATGGCGCTCCGCCGAGGCGCGGCCGTGGCAGCTCGATCTATGCAAGAATGAGCCCGTGCGAGCAGCAATGCGTGCGGCAGCTGGGTCGGCTCCTACAGGTGCAACGGGCGCTCGGCCGCGACGCGGATCGCGTGCAGCGAGCGGCGTGGCACGTGGGCAGCTTGCCGCAGCTCGACGATGCCGGGCTTGACTCGCACGCTCTCGACGACGAGCTCGGCCGCGGCATCGGTGCAGGCGCTCGGCGCCGAACGGCTTGCGAAGCGGCCGCGTGTACGTGACCGATCCGCGTGGGTTACGTGATCTTGAGCTATCCGCCGGACGTAGAGCAAAAAGAGCTGTTGCGCGACCTCGAACGGTTGCTGTCCGGATCCGATTCATGAACCGATTGTTCGTTCGCCTGGCGCGCGCCGGCGCCGTGTTGGCCCTCGTCGTCGTCATGCTCGGCGCGTGGGTGCGCCTGACCGACGCGGGGCTCGGCTGTCCCGATTGGCCGGGCTGCTACGGGCGCCTCGTCGTTCCGCATCCGGCGACTTCGGCCGAAGAGCTCGGCAGCGAGTACACGCGGCCGCTCGAGGCCGGCAAAGCGTGGCGCGAGATGATCCATCGCTATCTCGCGAGCACGCTCGGCCTGATCTGTCTCGCGCTCGCCGTCATCGCCTTGCGGAACCGCCGCGACCCCGCTCAGCCGAAGCGCGCGCCGGCGGCGCTCGTCGCGCTCGTGGTCTTCCAAGGGCTGCTCGGCATGTGGACGGTGACGTTGCTGCTGAAGCCGATCGTCGTCGTCGCGCATTTGCTCGGCGGCTTCGCGACGCTCGCGCTGCTCGCTTCGCTCGGCCGCTGGCGCTCGTCGCGCATACGGCTCGCCGACGCGCGGCCTGCGTGCGCTCGGCCTCGCCGCGGCCGCGGCGCTCGTGCTCCAGATCTCCCTGGGCGGCTGGACGAGCGCGAACTATGCCGCGCTCGCGTGCCCGGATTTTCCCGAAGTGCCAGACGCAATGGTGGCCCGCGATCGCGGACTTCGAGGAAGGGTTCGTGCTGTGGCGCGGCCTCGGCGTCGACTACGAAGGCGGCGTGCTCGATCATCCTGCGCGCGTGGCCGTCCATTTCACCCACCGCTTGGGCGCGATCGCGGCCGCGGTGCTGATCGCGCTGCTCGGCTTCCGCCTCGTGCGCGAGGCCCGCCACGCGCGCGGACGGCGGCGCGGTCCTGGCCGTGCTGCTCATCCAGCTCAGCCTCGGTGTTAGTATCGTCTGGTTCGGCGTGCCGTTGGCCGTAGCGGTCCTGCACAACGGCGTCGCCGCACTGCTGCTCTTGGCCGTCATCAATGCTAACCAAAGAATTAGGCAACGTTGAGCCGAACGCCGGCGCGCACTGGCGCGACTACTACGCGCTCACGAAGCCGGGCGTGGTGCAGCTGCTCGTCTTCACGGCGGTCGTCGGGATGTTCTTGGCCACGCCGGGCATGGTGCCGTGGGACGTGCTGATCGCGGGTAGCTTGGGAATAGGGTTCGCAGCCGCGGCAGGTGCCGTCGTCAATCAAATCCTCGACCAGCGCATCGATGCGCAGATGGCGCGCACGCGCAATCGCCCGTTGCCGCAAGGCCGCATCGGCGAGCGCGACGCGCTGGCGTTCGCGATGGGCCTCGGTCTCTCGGGCCTGCTGGTGCTCGTTCTGCTCGTCAACGTGTTGACGGCGGCGCTGACGTTCCTGTCGCTGATCGGCTATGCCGTCGTATACACCGTCTACTTGAAGCGCGCGACTCCGCAAAACATCGTGATCGGCGGCGCCGCCGGCGCGGCGCCGCCCGTGCTCGGCTGGACGGCCGTCACCGGCTCCGTGGACCCGCACGCGCTGCTGCTGTTTCTGATCATCTTCACGTGGACGCCGCCGCATTTCTGGGCGCTGGCGATCGCGCGCCGCTCGGACTACGAGCGCGCCGACATCCCGATGCTGCCCGTCACGCACGGCGAAGAGATCACGAAGTCGTTCGTCGTCTATTACACGATCTTGCTGATTCTCGTCACCGTGCTGCCGTCCATCACGGGCATGACGGGCCCGTTCTACACGTTCGGCGCCCTGCTGCTCGGCGGCGGTTTCCTCTACTACGCGCTGCAGCTGAAATTCGCGCCGCGCCAAGACTCGCCGATGACGACGTTCCGCTATTCGATCGCGTATCTGATGGCGCTCTTCAGCTTCCTGCTGATCGATCACTACATACCGGCCGTCTGGCCGGCGTGACCGCCGCGTAGCCTTCTCTCGCCGGCGCGATTCCCGCGACACGATGGACGTTACCGACATCATCGACCCGTTGAACGACCCCCAGCGCGAGGCCGTCACGGCGGCGGATCGCCCGACGTTGGTGCTGGCCGGAGCCGGCAGCGGCAAGACGCGCGTGCTCGTGCACCGGATCGCGTGGGTCATTCGCGTCGGCGGCGTCGCGGCCCAGCACGTGCTCGCCGTGACGTTCACGAACAAGGCCGCTGCCGAGATGCGCGACCGCGTCGAGGCGCTGCTCGGCGTGCCGACGCGAAACTTGTGGATCGGCACGTTCCACGGCCTGTCGCATCGGTTGCTGCGCATCCACGCGCGCGAAGCCGGCCTCGCCGAGGGTTTTCAGATCATGGATTCCGAGGACCAGCAGCGCATGATCCGCCGCATGCTGCGCTCGCTCGAGCTCGACGAGAACGTCTGGGTGCCGAAGGAAATCCAGTGGTTCATCAACGCGCAGAAGGACGAGGGCCTCCGGCCGAAAGATCTGCGCGACGACGGTAACGCGGGCCGCCGGCAGATGATCGACCTCTACGAGCGCTACGAGCAGGTGTGCGCCGCGGCGTCCGTCGTCGACTTCGGCGAGCTGCTGCTGCGCAGCCTCGAGCTCTTGCGCGACAACCTCGACCTACAGCGCCAATATCAGCACCGCTTCCAGCACGTGCTCGTCGACGAGTTCCAGGACACGAACGCGATCCAGTATCGCTGGCTGCGTTTGCTAGCCGGGCCGACGGGCACCCCGTTCGTCGTCGGCGACGACGATCAATCGATCTACCGCTGGCGCGGCGCGCGTGTCGAGAACCTCTATCGATTTCAGCAGGACTATGCGGGCACGGTGGTCGTGCGGCTCGAGCAGAACTACCGCTCGACGGCGACGATCCTGAACGCCGCGAACGCCGTCATCGCAAACAACGCCTCGCGGCTCGGTAAGACGCTGTGGACGGAGGGCGCGACGGGCGAGCCGATCAAGCTCTACGCGGCGTTCAACGAGCGCGATGAGGCGGAGTTCGTCATCAACCGCATCCAGGACCACATCGCCCAGGGCGGCAAGCGCAGCGAGGCCGCGGTGCTCTATCGCTCGAACGCGCAGTCCCGTGTGTTCGAGGAAGGGCTGCTCGCGGCCGGCATCCCGTACCGCGTCTACGGGGGCCTCCGATTCTTCGAGCGCGCCGAGATCAAGGACGCGCTCGCCTACCTGCGGCTCGTCATGAACCGCGACGACGACCCGTCGTTCGAGCGCGTCGTCAACACTCCGCCGCGCGGCATCGGCGCGCGCACCGTCGAGGCCGTCCGCGAGCACGCGCGCGGCTCGGGCACGAGCTTGTGGCGCGCCGCGGCTGCGCTTATCGCGGAAGGAACGCTCGCAAAGCGCGCCGCCGAAGCGCTCTTCGGCTTCCTGAATCTCGTCGAGAAGCTCGACACCGACATGCGCGGCGATGCCCTGCACGAGCAGGTCGCGCGCGTCATCGAGCGCAGCGGTTTGATCGCGCACCACGGCAAGAGCACCGACGTCAGCGGCGAGGCGCGCGTCGAGAACCTCGAGGAGCTCGTCAACGCCGCGCGCGAGGTCATGCGCCCCGACGACGACAGCGACCTGCCGCCGCTGGCCGAGTTCCTGGCGTTCGCCGTGCTCGAATCCGGCGACGGCCAGGCCGAGGCGTACCAGGACAGCGTCCAGCTCATGACGCTGCACTCGGCCAAGGGTCTCGAGTTCGCGCTGCTCTTCCTCTGCGGCATGGAAGACGGATTGTTCCCACACCAGCGCTCCCTCAACGATGCCGCCGGCCTCGAGGAAGAACGGCGCCTCTGTTACGTCGGCATCACGCGCGCCAAGCGCGAGCTGTATCTCACGCACGCCGAGCAGCGCCGCATGCACGGCGTCGAGACCTTCGCGACGCCGTCGCGCTTCCTGCGCGAGATCCCGCCCGAGCTCATCGAGGAGGTGCGCCCCGCGATGGTCGTCTCGCGCCCGCTCTACCGCCGCTCGGTGCCGAGCGCACCTCTCGGCAGCGGCGTGCGCCTCGGCCAGCGCGTGCGCCACGGCAAGTTCGGCGAAGGCATCGTGCTCAACAGCGAAGGCAGCGGCGCGCACGCACGCGTGCAGGTCAACTTCGAAGCCTCCGGCACGAAGTGGCTCGTCGTCGCCTACGCCAACCTCGAGCTAATGTAGACTGCTCCGCCGATGACTGCCGCTGCTCCAACGCGCGAACATTCGCCGACGACCCATCCTGCGGCTTCGGGCTCGCGCGTCGAAGGGTCCTTCCGAGACCGTCCGCGCACAGGGACGTGCGCCCACGAGCCCCAGGGACGGTCTTCCGGCGTGTCTCGGAAGGACCCTTCGACGCGCGAGCCCGAAGCCGCACGCGCAGAGCTCAAACGCGATGCTGCGTGCGCGACGGTGTATCGCGGGTCGCACGATGAAGATCTTGATCCTAGGCGCCGGGCAGGTCGGCAGCACGGCGGCCGTGAGCCTCGCGAGAGAGGAGGCCAACGAGGTCACGATCGTCGACCGCAACGCCGACGTGCTGCGCGAGCTGCAAGACCGCCTCGACGTGCGCACCGTCGTCGGCAACGCCTCGCATCCCGACGTCCTCGAGCGCGCCGGCGCGCGCGAAGCCGACATGCTGATCGCGCTGACGAGCAGCGACGAGATCAACATGCTCGCCTGCCAGATCGCCCTGACGCTGTTCAAGACTCCGACCCGAATCGCCCGCATTCGAGCCCGCGCGCTGATCGCCAACGAGGCCTTGTTCGGCCCCGGCGGCATCCCCGTCGACGTCGCCATCAGCCCCTCCTCGCTCGTCACCGACTACATCGCCCAGCTCATTCGCTTTCCCGGCGCGCTGCAAGTCCTCGAGTTCGCGGACGGCAAAGTCAAGCTCGTCGCGACGCGGGCTGATCGCGGCGGTGCCCTCGTCGGCCATCCGCTTCGCGATTTGCCGAAGCACATCCCGACGGTCGAGAGCCGAGTCGTGGCGATCTATCGTGGCGGCAGAGGCATCATTCCCGACGGCGACACCGTCGTCGAGGAAGGCGACGAGGTGTTCTTCCTCGCCGCGCGTAACGACGCGCGCACCGTGCTGCGCGAGATGCGCAAGCTCGACGAGCCGGCGCGCAAGGTCGTGATCGCGGGCGGCGGCAACATCGGCCTCGATCTCGCGCGCACGCTCGAAGGTAGCTGTCAGGTCAAGATCATCGAGCGAGACTGGCAGCGCGCGCGGCGGATCTCGGACCAGCTCTCGCGCGCGATCGTGCTGCATGGCGACTCGGCCGACGAGGAGCTGTTGCTCGAGGAGAACATCGACAGCACCGACGTGTTCGTCGCCGTCACGAACGCCGAGGAAGCGAACATCCTCTCGTCGATGCTCGCGAAGCGGCTCGGCGCGCGCAAGGTGATGGCGCTGATCAACAAGATCGCCTACGCCGAGCTCGTCGAGGCGGGCACGATCGACATCGCGATCTCACCGCAGCAGATCACGCTCGGCACGATCCTCGCGCACGTGCGCCGCGGCGACGTCGTCAAGGTGCACTCCCTGCGCCGCGGTGCCGCGGAGGCCATCGAGGCCGTCGCGCACGGCGAGGCGCGCGAGTCGCGCGTCGTCGGCCGGCGCATCGAGGAGGTTCAGCTTCCGCGCGGCGCGACGATCAGCGCCATCGTCCGCGGCGACGAGGTGCTGATGGCCCATCACGACACCATGATCGAGGCCGACGACCACGTGATCCTCTTCATCGCCGACCGCCGCCAGATCGACGAGGTCGAGCGGTTGTTCGAGGTCGGCGGAGCGTTGGTCTAGCGCGTCGCGCGCTACTTGAGCTCGAGCGTCATGAACGTGCTGTAGGGGTCTTTCTTGTAGGGCCCGAACGGGCCGCAGTAGACGAACCCGAAGCTTTCATAGAGCTTCTGCGCGGGTCTGAAGGCTTCCACCGACCCGGTCTCCAAGCTGAGCCGCCGGTACCCGCGCGCTCTCGCTTCGGCCAGGATGTGCATCAGCACGGCGCGCCCAGCGCCGCGGCGGCGCAACTCCGCGGGCGTGCGCATCGACTTCACCTCGCCATGCGCCGGGTCGAGCTCCTTGAGCGCGCCGCATCCGAGCAGGACGCCGCCGTCCCACACCGTCCAGAACGTGACGTCGGGGCTCTTGAGTCCGCTTACATCCAAGGCATGCACGCTTTCCGGCGGTCCGAGCGCATGCATGTTCGTCAGGTGCTCGCGGAGCAGTGCAAGGACTTCCGGGCGAAGCAGGTCGTCTCGCTCGACATGCATGGCTGGGAGCTTAGCACCGACGTTCGCCTCCGAGCCGCTCAACGCGAACGGAACCGCTGTGCCGGCAGGCGCCGGCGTCGGATTCGCGGACCAGTGCCGCGGCCATCGCCGCGACGTGCCGATGGTCCGTGCCGCAGCAGCCGCCGATGACGTTCAAAGACGGCCAGCTCGCCTTGAGGCGCGCGTAGTCCGCGCCGAGCTCCTGCGGGTTGCCGGCGTCGAGCTCCGTCGCGGCATCGAGCTCCGCGTGGCTGAGGCGCGAGGCGTTGGCCCGCAGCCCGCGCAATCGCGCGCGGCGATCGCCGAGCGCGTCGAGCGTGCGCGCGAAGTGCGACGGATGTGCGCAGTTCAACATGAAGTAAGCCGGCGGCGCGCGCCCCGCCTCGGCGGCATCCGCATCGACGGCGTCGATCGCGCCCGCGATCGACTCACCGCTCGGCAGCTTGCCGTCGGTTTCGACGGTGAACGAGATCGCTGACGAGCGGCCGGCTTGCGCGGCAGCGCGGGCGACGCCGATCGCTTCGGCGCTCGTCGTCATCGTAATGGCCGTGATCAGGTCTGCACCGGCGGCGGCCAGAGCCTCGACCTGAAGTCGGTGTACTCGCTCGGCATCGCCGGGCGCCATCGGCGCGCCGGCGACATAGCCGTCGCCTCGCGGGCCCACGCAGCCGCTTACGACGATCGGCCCCGCGATGCGCGGCGCGTGCTCGGCCTGAAGCTCCCGCATCAAGGCGATCGCGTCGCGGTTGATGCGCTGCATGGCCGCGGCGTCGAACCCGAGCTTCGCACCCCAATCGGAGCCGGCGCGCCACGTGGGGCTCTCGAGAATGAAGCCGGCCTTGGGCGTCGCGGCCGCGAGCTCGAGGTAGCGCCGGAAGTAGCGGCGCAAGCTCGCACGGCCCTCGCTCGACTCGAGCAGCACGAAGGCCGCGAACTCCGGCAGCGCGATGCCTTCCTGGAAGATCAACACCGTCTCGAGGCCGGCATCGGTCAAGAACCAGCCCCCGTCCTGCTGCGGCAACCGCAATCCCGTTTCGCTCATGGTCGTGCTCCGTCTCCACTCCAACGAGGGGCGGCACTATAGGGCGCGGCCGCGCCGCGCCGAAATGATTGCAACACCGCCGTTCTTGCTCGAAACGCCGCAGCTCGGCGACGCAGCGGCGTACCATGGAGCCCAACGATGGCGCCGCACGATCTGATCGCGAACCTCGAAGCCCTGATCGCGAAGGGCGGCGACAGCGCCGTGCTGCGGCTCGCCCTGGCGTCACGCTACCTCGATGCCGGCGATGCGCCCGCGGCGGCGCAGCACGCGGAGGCCGCCGTTCGTCTCGACCCCGAGTACTCCGCCGCGTGGAAGGCGCTTGGCCGCGCGTTGACGGCCGCCGGCCGCAATGCCGACGCGCTGGCGGCTTACGAGCGAGGGGCTTTAGTTGCGGAGCGGCGCGGCGACCAGCAGGCCGCGAAGGAAATGCGCGTGTTCAGCAAACGCTTGCAGCGGGCTGCCGCCAAGCCGCAAGACGAGAGCACCGACTAGCCGGCGCGCTCAGTGGTGGCCGTGACCGTGGTGCTCGTCAGAGTCCTGTTCGCGCGGAGGCGGCAGCTTGTCGGCGTTGAGCCACGTCTTGATGCCGAAATAGAACAGCGCGATGACGATGATCGCAATCGGTAACGGCGGAAGCCAAATGGGAATTTCGTTCATACCTGTGACATACGTTGTGAGTTGTCCTGAGAAGAACCAGTAGAGAATCAGCGCCAGCAGAAAACCCCAGACGACGCCGTAGGCCGCCTTGGGGCTCGACCGCCACAGCGCGCCCCAGAGCAGCACGAAGACTGCAACGCCAATCAACCAGATCAACATCGCGTGCGTCCTCTCCCGTCAGGCGCGCCGCGCGCTCAATGCTCTGCGGCGTGCCCGGCCGGCGCAATGGGTGCGGAGAAGAAGTCGAGCCGCGTGAGCTCCGTGTAATCGCCTTCGACGGCCATCAGCCCGATCAGCACGAGCAGAACGACGGGCGGCCCCAGGATCGCCCACATCAGCGCCAAACGCTCCCACGCCATGTGCATGAAGATCGCGACGATGAAGCCCGCCTTGAGGAACATGAATAGCAGGATCAGCCCCCATCGAAAGTACCCGTGCTCGAGGAAGTCCGTCGCGTACGAGAACGCGCTGAGTAGGAACAGCAATCCCCAGATGACGAAGTAGATCTTCAGCGGATGCTGTTGCCCGGTTGCGTGTGCGTCGGCCATTGGCCACTCCCTACCAGAGATAGAAGAACGCGAAGATGAACACCCACACCAAGTCGACGAAGTGCCAGTACAGGCCCGCGATCTCGACGATCTCGTAACCCCTCTTGTCGTAATCGCCGCGCAGTACCTTCATCGCGACGATCGTGAGATAGATCGACGCCGGCCGACACGTGCAAGCCGTGGAAGCCCGTGATCATGAAGAATGCGGCGCCGAACTGCGACGCGCCCATCGGGTTGCCCCACGGGCGAATGCCTTCCTCGACGATGAGCTTCGTCCACTCGAAGGCCTGCATGCCGACGAAGATCGCGCCGAATGCCGCCGTGATGAACATCAAGGCGGCCGCGCGGCCGCGGTCGCGGCGATAACCGTAGTTCACGGCGAGCGCCATCGTGCCGCTGCTCGTGATCAGGTCGAACGTCATGATGCCGATCAAAAGCAGCGGCACGCTGACGCCGAACACGTCGAGCGCGAACACCTCGCTCGGGTTCGGCCACGGCACGGGCGTCGATACGCGGACGTTCATGTAGCCCGTGAGGAAGCACGTGAAGATGAACGTGTCGCTCAGCAGGAAGATCCACATCATCGCTTTGCCCCAGGGAACCTGGAACGTCTGCTTGTCTGCGGACCAGTCGGTGACGAGTGTCTTGCCAGCCCGGCTCGTTGGAGCCGGCGGCATACAGTTTCCGAATGCGCCATAACGGACGAGATTCCTTGGATTTAGGTCGACAACAGCAACGCGAATACGCCGAGCCAGACGAGGAGCAGCCAGTGCCAGTACGTCGTGCACAACTGAACGCTCAACCGGATGCGGCTGCGCGCGACGACGTGGCTCGCGTCGACGCCGCGAAAGATGCGCGCCGTCGTGCGGCCGAGCACCCAGAGGCCGCCGATCAGGTGCAGGCCGTGAACGGCCGTCAGCAGGACGAAGAAGGCGTACGCGGGGCTGCCCGGGCCCACATTGCCGCCCGCGCGCGCTTGCTGCCAAGCGAACACTTGCCCCACTAGGAACACGACGGTCAGCAGCCCCGCGGCGAGGAAGTACGAGCGCCCGCCCGTGAAATCGTCGGCGTCGATGCGATTGCGCGCGACCTGCATCGCCCCGCTCGCGAGCACGAGCACGAGCGTGTTGATCCACAGCACGCTCGGCTCGTCGAGCGCTTGCCACGTCACGAGCCCGCCGTGGCCGCCCACGCGCATCATGTAGGCGCTCGCGAACAGGCCGAACAAGCTCGAGACGACGGCCAGGAACACCCAGAGGCCGACCTTCGGCGCCGACGACGTGACGGTTTCCTGGCTCGTCGGCAGGACGCCCTGCTTCAACCACGGCTTGTCCTTGAGCCGCTGGATCAGCAGCCACCACACGGTGACGGCCGTCAGCATGGCGATGAACAGTGCGCTCAACATGGCCGCGTGGCTCGCTAGCTATTCGCGAGCGAGTGGTGCCCCTTCGGCGGCTCGTTCTGCGGGATGAAGTCCTTCGGCTCACCGGGCACGCTGTAGTCGTAGGCCCAGCGATAGACGACGGGTAGCTTCGGTCCCCAGTTGCCGTGCACGGGCGGCGTCTGCGGCGTCTGCCACTCGAGCGTCGTGGCGCCCCATGGGTTGTCGGGTGCCTGTTTGCCCTTGCGCAGGCTGTAGAACACGTTGACGAGGAAGATCAGCTGCGCCACGGCGACGACGATCGCGGCGATCGTGATGGCCTCGTTGACGGCGTGCGCGGACTCCGGGATGAAGTCCGTCGTGCCGTACGCGTAATACCGGCGCGGCATGCCGAGAATTCCGATGTAGTGCATCGGCAGATAAATGGCGTACGTGCCCAAGAACGTCATCCAGAAGTGGATGTACCCCAAGGTTGGGTTCGGCATCTTGCCGCTGATCTTCGGGAACCAATGGTAGATGGCGCCGAACAGCACCATGACGGGCGATACGCCCATCACCATGTGGAAGTGGCCGATCACGAAGTAGGTGTCGGACAACGGCAAATCCACCGTTACGTTGCCGAGGAACAGCCCCGTTAAGCCGCCGTGCACGAACGTGAAGATGAATCCGATCGCAAACAGATTAGGGATGTTGACCTGGATGTCGGCGCGCCAGAGCGTGAGCACCCAGTTGTAGACCTTGATGGCCGTCGGGATCGCGATGATCAGCGTCGTCGTCGCGAAGAAGAACCCGAAGTAGGGATTCATGCCGCTGACGTACATGTGGTGCGCCCACACGATGAACGACAGCGCGCCGATCGCGACGATGGCCCACACCATCATGCGGTAGCCGAAGATGTTCTTGCGCGCGTGCGTGCTCAAGAGGTCCGACACGATGCCGAACGCCGGCAGCGCGACGATGTACACCTCGGGGTGGCCGAAGAACCAGAAGAGATGCTGGAACAGCACGGGGCTGCCGCCGTCGGTTTCCGCGATCTCGCCGAGCGACATGATCGCGGGCATGAAGAAGCTCGTGCCGATCAGGCGGTCGAGGATCATCATGATCGCGGCGACGAGCAGCGCCGGGAACGCGAGGAGACCCAGGATCGTCGCGACGAAGATGCCCCACACCGATAGCGGCATCCGCATCAGCGTCATGCCGCGGCAGCGCGCCTGGAGCACCGTCGTCACGTAGTTCAAGCCGCCCATCGTGAACGCGACGATGAAAGTCGCGAGCGACAGCAGCATCAGCAGGATGCCCCAGTCGTGTCCCGGTGTGCCTTCGAGCACGGTTTGCGGCGGATACAGCGTCCAGCCGCCGCCAGTCGGGCCGCCCGGGACGAAGAAGCTCGCGAGCAAAATGATGACCGAGAGCAGGTAGACCCAGAAGCTCAGCATGTTCATGTACGGGAACACCATGTCCCGGGCGCCGCACATGAGGGGAATCAGGTAGTTGCCGAATCCGCCGAGGAACAACGCCGTGAGCAGGTAGATGACCATGATCATGCCGTGCATGGTCACGAACTGATAATAGTTGTACGGCGTGATGAAGGGGAAAGTGTCGGGGAACCCGATCTGCAGCCGCATCAGCAGCGACAGCGCGAGCGCGACGAGGCCGACGCCGATTGCGACGCTGCCGTACTGGATCGCGATGACCTTGTGGTCCTGGCTCCAGACGTACTTCTCGATCCACGTCTGGGGATCGTGGATGGGATGGTCACGATCGGCGATTGCTACGTATGCCATGACGGATCTTCCTTTCGACTGCGCGCCGGCGAGCGTGAGCGCGTCGGCTGATGTTTGTTCCAGTCTGCTACCGCGTCCTGCTAGCGCAACGTGTTGCCTCTTCTAGCGAAGCGTACTGCCTCTTTAGCGCAGCGTATTTATATACGCCACGACGTCCTTGATCGCGTTCTCGCCGACGAGCACGTTCGCGACCAGGTTCATCTGGTCGCCGTAGATATCGTCCGGATGCCCGCCGCGCACGCCGGTCTTGAAGTACTGGAGCTGCCTTTCGAGGTACCAGTCGCTCATTCCGGCCAATCGCGGGGCGTTGGTGCCCCAACGACCCTGCCCTTCGCCGCCGTGGCACGTCGAGCAGGTGAAATACAGGTCGCGGCCGCGATCGACATCGCCGCCGCTCACGCTCACCGGCGATGGGTTGTTCGGTAACGTTGCGATGTAGGCCAACACGTTCTCGCGTGTCGCCACGTCGACGACGAGCTGCGACATCGGGGCCATCTGCGGGCCGAACTGATCGCCCGCCGTCGTCCCGCGCACGCCCGTCTGATAGTGCAATAGCTGGCGACGGGCATACCAAGGGTCGAGGCCCGCGAGCTTCGGTGCGTTGAGCTGCTGGTTGCCTTCGCCCTGCGTGCCGTGGCACGCGGAGCAGACCGCATAGTTGGCTTGGCCGGCGGTTGCGTTGCCGACTGGCCTTGCCTGCGTCTGCGCAAACGTCGGCTGAGTCGCGAGCCACGCCTGATAGGCGGCCGGCTCATCGACTACGACCTTGCCGCGCATCGCGAAATGCCCCGTGCCGCAGAGCTCCTCGCAGAGAATCTCGTAGTTGCCTGGTCGCCGTCGGCGTGAACCACTGGTAGGTCACGAGACCGGGGACGAGGTCCATCTTCACGCGGAACTGCGGAACCGTGAAGTTGTGCAGCACGTCGGTCGAGCGCAGCAACGTCCGGACCGATTGGTCGACCGGGCAGATGCAGGATCGGGCTCGCGATGATGATGTCGTCCTGGCCGGCGGGATCCGTCGGGTCGACGCCGAGCGGATTGTCGACGCTCATGTGCCGCACGTCGCTGTTCCCGAGCTCGTTGTCGGCGCCGGGCAGCCTGAAGCTCCAGTGCCACTGCCTGCCGACGGCTTCGACGGTCGTGGCGTCGTCGGGCACCTGGACGAAATCCGCCCAGACGAACAGGCCGGGCGTCAGCATGGCCGCGACGCCGACCGTCGTGAACGCCGTCAACGCGATCTCGAGCTTCGTGCTCTCGGGCTCGTAATGCGCTTTGTTGCCGGGCCGGGCGCGGAACCGCCAGACGCAGTAGGCGGTGAACAGGTTGACGGCGACGAACACGACGCCGCAGACCCAGAACGTGATGTCGACCGTGAAGTCGATCGTGCTCCCAGTTGGAGGCGAGTGGTGTGAAGTACCAGCCGAGAGACGAGCTCGCGAAATGAAAAATCAGCGAGCCTACGACGAGCAGGACGATGACGACTGCGAGAGCCACCATACCAACACACTCCCCAAAACATTAGGCGCACGATCTGCCGTCGTGGTCCTGATGTGGCGAAGAACGGCTCGGCCCGCTGTCGCGGGCGCTCTACTCGACGATCAACTTTCCGTTCATCAACACAAAATGGCCAGGAAACGAGCAGAAATACGTGTAGTCGCCGCCGGCCGTCAGCTTCGAAAGGTCGAACTTAACTGACGTTTCTTGACCCCCTCCGACGACCGTGGTCGAGGCGAGGACGCGGGCGTCGCCGGCTGGAACATAGTTCGGAGGACCGGCGGCTTGTCCGGCCGTGGCGACTGCTTGGTAATCGGCCGTGGCAGTGAGCACCCAGTTGTGCCCCATGACGTTTGCTGCGAGTTGGCCGACGTGCTTTAGCGTGACCGTAACTTCTTTGCAGCTCTTGCTGACGCGCAGCTCTTTCTTGCTGAACTGAATCTGGTCGTTCCCCTCGATCGAAAGGGAACATTCTTGGCTCCATGCGTTGCCGCTGAGCATAAGCCCGCCCAGCGCGAGTACCCAAAAGGTCCTTCTCATTGTGGTTTCGGCTCCTGAACGCAGTATGCAGAATGGGAACGGCGCGATGGTAGCGAGGATTCGCGGTGGGGCACAACTGCAGTGATGCTCCGCGGCTCGCTGGAGGCAGCGCGTCGTTGGCCTTCGACGGGAGTAGGCGTGCGGGTCGCTGCGCCGGACGCTCAGCGGTGTGCTCCGTGGATCAAAGTGGGGGTTGCGGGCGAGCCAGAACGTCCCTTACCTGTGTTGGGCGCCAAAACCCACTCCGCGGCGAAAGTCGCGTGATGAACGACGATTTTCTGGGAAATCAGAGGACTATTCGGCGATTTACGGGGAGACTCTATTGATCGGCCTGATTCAACGCGTAAGTGGGGCGACCGTAGTTGTAGACGGCCTAGAAATAGCCGAATTGGGCTCGGAATGCTCGTAATGGTTGGAGTCGAGCGGAACGATGGGCCTGAGCAGGCGAATAAGCTCGCCTCGCGGCTCGTGGCCTACCGAGTATTCGCCGATTCGGCCGGGAAGATGAATCGTTCCGTGCGCGATGTTGGCGGGGCTTTGCTGCTCGTGCCGCAGTTCACGCTGGCCGCCGATACGAGCGGCGGGCTTCGGCCGAGCTTCTCGCGCGCTGCGCCGCCGCAGATCGGCGCGCGGTTGTTCGACGCGCTCGTGTCCGCCGTCGCCGTCACGGGCGTGCCGCATGCATGCGGCCGATTCGGCGCAGACATGCAGGTCGCGTTGACGAACGACGGCCCCGTCACGTTCTGGTTGCAGGTTTAGCCGGCGCCGCGAATCGATTGGCGTATCATCGGCTGACGCAAGGATAGACGGCGGAGCAATCAATGGGTCTCGGCGGTATCAGCATCTGGCAGCTGGCGATCGTGCTCGTGATCGTCGTGCTGATCTTCGGGACGAAGCGCCTGAAGACGATCGGCAGCGATCTCGGCGGCGCGATCAAAGGCTTCAAGAAGTCGATGGACGCCGAGGTGGACAAGCCGAGCGAGGACTCGCAGAAGCGCATCGAGAGCGACGAAGAGGATGCCGAGTTTCCCGAGCGAAAGAAGAAAGACAAGAGCCGCAGTGTTTAGCGCTCGGTTACCGCAATGTTCGACATCGGTCCTGGAGAGCTCGTTCTCGTCGCCATCATCGGGCTCCTCGTTCTCGGTCCCCAGCGACTACCGAAGGTAGCCGCCGAGATCGGCAAGTGGGTCGGCCGGGCGCGACGCACGGCGACGCAACTACGTCGCCAGCTCGAGCGCGAGATCGAGCTCAGCGAGCTCGAGAAGCCGCCACCGGCACCAACACCGCCACCTCCGCCACCTCCGCCACTCGTCACCTCCGTCGGCGGCGGCGCCCGCGGCACCCGCGGCGCAGCCGGGCGAGGTGCCGGACGGTCCGGGGACTCACGCCGACCAGCCTGACCTCGACACGTCCGTAGCACCCTCTTCGGCTCCCACGCCGCAGCAGCGCGCCGAGCAGACTCCACCGAGCTGATGAGCCCGCCGAACGACAAGAACGAGTCCGAGGAGCAGCTCGCGGAAGGGACTCTCGTCTCGCATTTGCTCGAGCTGCGCTCGCGCCTCATGAAGGCGGTGTTGGCAGTCATCGTCGTGTTCTTGGGGCTGACGCCGTGGATGAACGACGTGTTCGAGTTCGTCTCGAAGCCACTGCGCGACGCGTTGCCGGAGGGCTCCGAGATGATCGTCACGGACGTCGCGGCGCCGTTTCTGACGCCGATGAAGACGGCGTTCTTCGTCGCAGTGTTCATCGCGATGCCAGTCGTCTTGTATCAGATCTGGCAGTTCGTCGCGCCGGGCCTCTACAAGCGCGAAAAGCGCCTCGCGATCCCGCTGATGATCTCGAGCATCGTGCTGTTCTATGCGGGCATCGCGTTCGCGTATTTCATCGTGTTCCAGGTGATGTTCGGGTTCTTCGCCAGCGTCACGCCGAACGGCGTCGACATGACTCCGGACATCAGCGCGTTCTTGAGCTTCGTGCTCGGCATCTTCCTCGCGTTCGGCTTGGCGTTCGAGGTTCCGATTGCCACGGTGATGTTGATCTGGAGCGGTCTTGTCTCGGTGAAGACCCTGAAGAGCGCACGGCCCTACGTATTTCTCGGCGCGTTCATCGTCGGGATGCTGCTGGCGCCCGACGTTTTCTCGATGACGTTGATGGCGATCCCGATGTACTTGCTCTACGAAGGGGGCCTGATCATGGCGCGCGTGCTCATCCCGGATAAAATCGCGGCTGCCTGACCCGAACGGCGAACGACGAGGCTACCCCCGTACCAGTGATGACGCCGATCGACAGCAAGCTTCCGCGCGTCGGCACGACGATCTTCACGTTGATGTCGCAGCTCGCCGAGCAGCATCAAGCCGTGAATCTCTCGCAAGGATTCCCGAACTTCCTGCCGCCTGCCGAGTTGCTGGAGCAGGTCGAGCGCGCGCTGCGCGGGAGCTATCACCAGTACGCGTTGATGGCGGGCTCGATCGCGCTGCGCACTGCCATCGCGGGCAAGCTCGCGGCGTTGTACTCCGTGAAGGTCGATCCCGTCGCGGAGATCACCGTAACGAGCGGGGCCACGGAGGCGATCTTCGACGCGATCCAGGCCGTCGTGCGCCGCGACGACGAAGTCATCGTGTTTGATCCGTGCTACGACTCCTATGAGCCCTCGATCACGCTGGCCGGTGGCCGCACCGTACACCTGCCGCTGACGCAGCCCGGCTTTGCGATCGACTGGGAGCGGCTGCGCGCAGCTCTTTGCTCCCGCACGCGCCTCGTCATCGTGAACTCGCCGCACAATCCGAGCGGCGCGCTGCTAAAGCGCGCGGACTTCGATCGGCTCGCGGAGCTGCTGCGCCCGTACGACTGCTATCTGCTCAGCGACGAAGTCTACGAGCACGTCGTGTTCGACGGCGCGCGGCACGCGACGGCGCTTGCGCAGCCGGAGCTTGCGCAGCGGTGCTTTGCCGTTTTTTCGTTCGGCAAGACCTACCACGCGACGGGGTGGAAGCTCGGCTATTGCGCCGCGCCGCCGGCGTTGTCGGCGGAGCTGCGGCGCGTGCACCAGTACGTGACGTTCGCCTCGACGTCGCCGTTGCAGCAGGCGCTTGCGCAGTTCATGACGGCACATCCCGAGCATCATCTCGAGCTGCCGGCGTTCTATCAGGAACGGCGCGACTACTTCGCGGGCCTGCTCGCCGGCACCAAGTTTCGAGCGCTGCCTGCGGCGGGGACATACTTCCAGCTCGCGGACTACAGCGCGATCTCGAAGTTGCCCGACGTCGAGTTCGCGCGCTGGCTCACGATCGAGCACGGCGTCGCGACGATCCCCGTGTCCGTGTTCTACGAGCAGCCGCCCGACGCGCGCCTCGTGCGGTTCTGTTTCGCCAAAGAAAACGCGACACTCGATGCCGCCGCAGAGCGCCTGCGGCGGCTGTGACGATAGAAGGACTCCGCAGAGCGGTGTCAGCGAGCGCGCAGCGTTGCGTCCGCGAGTTGGCCGCTGTCGGCGGACGTCGCCGTCCGATACAGCCAGTACGCGAGCAGCGCGAGCACGGCGAGCCCGATCCATTCACCGGCGGCTGAAGCGCCGATGCGATAGTCATCCGGCAGCGAGAGCACGTCGGCGCGACCGGCGACGACGATCGGTATCGCGATGACGATGCCCATGAGCGCTTCGCCCGTGATCACGCCAGCAGCGAACAACATGCCTTTGCGACCCATGCGTTCGGCGTCTTCGGGCGTCGTGACTCGACCGTTCGCCTTGAGTGCGCGCTCGCAGAACCAAGCGAGCAGGCCGCCGAGGAAGATCGGCACGCTGAGCTCGAGCGGCAGGTAGATGCCGACCGCCGCCGCAAGCACTGGCACTCGGAACTTCGCACCCTTCGCCTTCAGCATCTCGTCGACCGCGATGATCACGGCGCCGATGGCCGCGCCGACGCCGATGGTCAGCCAAGGCAACGAGCCGCCGAACAGCCCGCGCGCCACCGACGCCATCAGCGTCGCCTGCGGCGCGATCAATGGATCCGGATGCGCCTCGGTCGGAATGCCGATGCCATAAGCGCTCGCGAGGAGGTTCAGGACCGGCGCCATCACGAGGGCGCTCGCCAGCGCGCCGATCGCGAGCATGACCTGCTGGCGCCACGGCGTCGCACCGACGATGTAGCCGCACTTCAAATCCTGGAGGTTGTCGCCTGCGATGCAGGCCGCGCAGCAGACCACGGCGCCTATCATGATCGCTGCGATCGGGCCGGTCGCAGAGCTCGGCCCCATCAACACGAGCAACACGGCGGCCGAGAACAGGATCGTGCCGATCGTCATGCCCGACACGGGATTGTTGGACGTGCCGACGAGGCCGGCCATGTACGCGGAGACCGAGCAGAACAGGAAGCCCGCGACGATCATGATGATCGTCATCGGCACGCTCACCGCGAACGAGCCGACGATGTTCTGGTAGAGCACGAGCAACGGCAGCGCGAACAGCACGATACCGATCAGCACCCACTTCATCGGCAGGTCGCGCTCGGTGTGCGCGATCATCGCCTGCGAGCCGGCGCGCGGCCGCGGCGAGCCCGCTCTTGACACCGGACAGCAGCGATTTGCGCAGGCTGAACAGCGCCCAGAGACCGCCGACCAACATCGCGCCGACGCCGAGGTAGCGAATCTGCCTGCTCCAAAGAACCCCTGCGGCGTTCTCGGCGTCGAGCCCCGCTACGGCGCTCGCGAGCTCCGGATTGCCGTCGAGCCCGAACGCGGCATAGAGCGGGATCGCAACGTTCCACGAGATCACGCCGCCGAGAAGCACGACAGCGCCGACGTTCAGCCCGACGATATAGCCGACCGCGAGCAGCGCCGGCGAAAGATTCGTGCCGAGGTATGCGATGCCCTTACCGACGTAGCCCGCGACCGCCGCCGTATCCGGAATCAGGCCAAGACCGCTCGCCGCAGCGAGCTTCAAGGCTCCGCCGCCGAGCGCCGCGCCACCGAGGATCTTGACGCCCTGGGCCGGGTTCTCGCCGGTCTTGAGCACCTCGGCCGCCGCCTTGCCTTCCGGAAATGCGAGCCCTTGATCGACGATCAACGAGCGCCGCAGCGGCACCGAGAACAGCACGCCGAGGAGCCCGCCGAGCCCCGCGATGGCGACGACCCATAGGAAGTCGAAGTCGTCCCAGAAGCCGAGGATCACGAGCGCGGGAATCGTGAAGATCACGCCCGACGCGAGCGAGGCGCCGGCCGAGCCGCCGGTCTGCACGATGTTGTTCTCGAGAATCCCGCCGCCGCCGAGCATCCGCAGCACGGCCATCGAGACCACGGCGGCCGGTATGGCGGACGCGATCGTCATGCCCGCGAAGAGGCCGAGATAGGTGTTCGCGGCCGCGAGGATCATCGCGAGCACGATGGCGAGGACGATCGCGCGCGCGGTGAGCTGCGGTGGCAGCGGGGTCTGCGTGCTCATCCGCGCATCAACGAATGCCGCCCATCCAGTTGCGGATCGGCCGCGCGAACGCGAGCATCAGCGCGCCGGCACCCACGCCGATCAGCGTCATTATCATGAGCTGTCGCGGCATCTCGCTCGCCTCCGCGCCACCGATGTGGCCGCCGATCAAGCCGGCAAACAGATTGCCGACGGCGGAACCGAGGAACCACGTGCCCATCATCTGGCCGACGAAGCGCTGCGGCGCGAGCTTCGTGACGTTTGAAAGACCGACGGGAGACAAACACAGCTCGCCGAAGGTGTGGAGCAGATAAGCGAGCAGGAGCCAGGTTGGAGCGACGTCGCTGCCGGTTGCGACGATGAGCTCCGCGGCAAACACCATGACGAGGAACCCGACCCCGAGCAGCACGAGACCGAGCCCGAACTTCAACGGCGCCGACGGATTCAAGTTGCGCGCGCCGAGCGCGACCCAGAGCCACGCGAAGAACGGCGCGAAGATCACGATGAAGATCGGATTCGCCGATTGATACCACGATGCTGGGTGGACACCTTCCGGGAACCAACTGCCGAACAGCGAGCGATCGGTGAAATCGAGTGCGAACAGGTTGAACGTGGTCGCCTGCTGCTCGAACCCGGCCCAGAAGATCGCCGCGCAGAGGAAAAAGATCGCGATCACGCCGACGCGCTTGCGTTCATCGGCACTGAGCTTCGCGAACAGCAGGACATACCCGAAGAACGCGAAAGCGAGCGCGATCATGGCCGCGCCGAACGCTTGCGCGAGCGTCGTGACGTCGACCGGAACGTAGCCAAGGAACATCGCGACCGCGGCCGCCACGACGACAGCGCAGCCGATCGCGACGGCCTGCCAGCCGCGCCGGCGTTCGAGCGGGTTCGTGCTGGGCGCGAGCCCGGCTTGCCCAAGATGGCGCTGCGTCAGCTTGAATTGAATGACGCCGAATCCCATGAAGAGACCCGCGCAGAAGAACCCGCCGCGCCAATTCCACACCTCGCCGATCGTGCCGGCGACCAGCGGCGCGACGAAGGCGCCGAGATTGATACCCATGTAGAAGATCGAGAAGCCCGCGTCGCGCCGCGCGCCGGGCAGACCTTCGTAGAGGGAGCCGACGATCGCGGAGATGTTCGGCTTGAGCAAGCCGACGCCGATGGTGATCACCGCGAGTCCGAGGTAGAAGACAGCCGGCGTCGCGGGTATCGCCAGGATGAAGTTACCCAGCATGATCACGACGCCGCCCCAGAACACGGCGTTGCGCTGACCGACGAGCCGGTCGGCGATCCAACCGCCGGGCAGGGAGCCGAGGAAGACCGCGCCCGTGTACAGCCCGTAGATCGCGCCCGCGGTCCCAGGGTCGAGGCCGAAGCCGGGGTTCGCCGCGCCCGTGGCCGCGACTAAGAACAACACGAGCAACGCGCGCATCCCGTAGTAGGTGAAGCGCTCGAAGAACTCGGTCATGAACAGCGTCACGAGACCGCGCGGATGACCGAGGAATTCACGGGAAGCGGGCGACGCGGCAACGGAGCTGGTCGCTCTCGAGCTCACCGGTTTCTCCCGAATCGCCTGGGCGGCGAGTGCGCCGTCATGCGCCGAGTGTGACCCAACTCGGCGCGAAGCCACAAGCCCAAAGCGGCCGCAATGCGCGTCGCTAGCGCGCTTCGCGCTCCGCTGCGACGAGCTCGTCGACGAGCGCGAGCAGCTCCTCGTAGCTGCCGACCATGACGGCGTCGGTCGTGTACTTGCCGTTGACGACCATCGTCGGGACGCCGTCGATGCGGTAACGCCGGCTCAGCTCGTCGGCGCGCTGCAGCTTTGCCTGCACCTCGAACGAGTCGAACGCGCTCTTGAACGCTGCAGCGTCGACGCCGAAGCGGCCGAAGAACTCTTGCAGCTTCGCTTCCGTGTCGAGCGCGTTGCGGCGCTCGTGGATCTCGCGGAAGAACTCCGAATGCATCTCGGCGCCCTTGCCGAGCGCTTCCGCCGTGTAGAACGCGCGGGCGTGCATCTGCAGCATCGGATTCCAGACGGCAGGCACGCGCACGAAATTCACGTAGCTCGGGCTTCTGCTCGAGCCACCGCTCGAGCAACGGATCGAAGGCGTTGCAGTGCGGGCAGCCGTACCAGAAGACTTCGCAAACCTCGACCTGGTCGGGGTTCGAGCTCGTCGGCTGCGTCGGCGACAGGCGCAGGTAGTGCACGCCCATCTCGAAGCGGCCCCGTCGTCGGTGACGCCGGCCGGATCGGTCGCCACGAGCTCGGGCTCGATGCCGGCTTGGCCGTCGGCAGCCGCAGATTGCGGATCGAGCGCGGGGTCGGTCTCGCCGGCTGGGTCCGAGGGGCCGCCGCACGCGCCGAGTGCGAGCAGCGCGAGGAGCCAAGCCTTCTTCGGCACCACTAATTCAGACCCTGCACGTAGCTTGCGAGCGCGCGGATCTCGTCCTCGAACAGTTGCTCCGCGACGTTGCGCATCATCTGATTGAGCTCGACGTCGGAGCGGCGGTCGCCGGTGCGATACGCGTTCAGCTGTTTGGTCGATGTAGGCCGCATGTTGGCCGCTGATGCGCGGATACGCCGCGAGCGGGTTGCCGGTGCCCTCGGGGCCGTGGCAGGCGATGCAGGCTGCGATGTCGCGCCCCGGCACGCCGCCGCGATAGATCTGCTGTCCGAGCCCGACGAGCGCGGGGTCGGCGCCTTTCGGCGTCGGCGTTTGCGCCTCGAAATAGGCGGCGACGTCGAGCATGTCCTGCTCCGACAGCAGGTCGGCGAAGGGCTTCATCGTGACGTCGGTGCGCTCGCCGTTCTTGAAGGCCCGTAATTGCCGAACGATGTAGCTCGCGTGCTGGCCCGCCAGCATCGGCCAGTCGGGCGTCACGCTGTTGCCGTCGACGCCGTGGCACGCGGCGCAGGTCGCCGACTTGGTGCGTCCCGCGTCGACGGAGCCCGCGGCCGCCCCGCCGCGCCTTCCTGAGCGCCGGCCGAAAGCGCGGCCAGCGAGCCGCCGAGCACGAAGCTGAGCCACAGGTAGCGCGCGGTGTTCTTGGTCGCCATGGAGCATCGAAAGTCATCGAAAAACGGCCGCGATTGTACACTAACGACCTCTGCCTAAGCAGCGACCGGCGCGTCCCGTGCCGACAGCCGTTTTCATGAAGAGTGCCGCGAGCCCGGCCGATTTCCCCGCCGACACGGGGCGAGAGGTCGCGTTCGTCGGCCGATCGAACTCCGGCAAGTCGACGGCCGTCAACCTCGTCACGGGCGCGCGCAAGCTCGCGCGCGTCAGCAAGACGCCGGGACGCACGCAGCTCTTGAATTTTTTCTCGGTCGGTGAGGATCGGCGCCTCGTCGACTTGCCCGGCTACGGATTCGCGCGCGTGCCGCCCGAGATTCAAGCGCGCTGGCGAAAGTCTCTCGAGACCTATCTCGGGGAACGGGCGTCGCTTGCGGGGCTCGTCGTGACGATGGACATCCGCCGCGGATTGACGCGCCTCGACGAGGTGTTGCTGCGCTGGCTCGAGCCGCGCGAGCTGCCGGTTGCCGTGCTGCTGACCAAGGCCGACAAGCTGAGCCGCGGGGCGGCGATTGCGCAGGAACGCGCGCTCGCGGCGCGAGCTCGGGCCCGGCGTGAAGGTCGCCCGGTTCTCGGCGCTCGACGGGAGACGGCGTCGGGCGAAGCGCAGGCCTGGATCGACGCCTGGCTTGCCGGGCCGAAATAAAGAAGCCCCGGGTGCGGGATTCAGGGGACGCACCCGGGGCTGCGATCCCGACGGGGTGGGCCGGGATCAAAGACCCCGCTTTAGGGAGGATCGCGGGGGCACCCGTCCTGGGTGCCGAAAGTTTAGTCCCGCCGGACTTAACAAAAGTTCCACCGCGTCCTAGTGGGCTTCGTCCCAGTTGGCGCCGAGACCGTGGTCGACGCGCAGCGGCACGCGCAGCTCCGCCGCCGCTTCCATGATGCGAACTACGCCGTCGCCGACGTCGATTGCGCGCTCCTCGCGGCACCTCGACGACGAGCTCGTCGTGGACCTGCATGATGAGCCGCGCGCGGGGCTGCTCGGCTGCGAGCCACGCCGCCACGCCGATCATCGCGCGCTTGATGATGTCCGCGGCCGTTCCCTGCATCGGAGCGTTGATCGCGCTGCGCTCCGCGTACTGGCGCAGCTGCATTGTTGCGCGCGTTGATCTCCGGCAGATACAGCCGCCTGCCGAACACGGTGCTGACGAAGCCTAGGCGCCGCGCGCTCGCGCGAGTCTCGTCCATGTAGCGCCGCACGCCGGGGTAGCGCTCGAAATAGCGCTCGACGTAAGCCTGCGCCTGCCCGCGCTCGATCCCGAGCTGCTTGGCGAGGCCGAAGGCCGACATGCCGTAGATCAGACCGAAGTTGATCGCCTTCGCGGACCGCCTCTGGTCGGGCGTGACGGCGTCGAGCGCCGTGCCGAACACCTCGGCGGCCGTCGCGCGGTGGACGTCCTGGTCGCTCGCGAACGCCGCGAGCAAGCCCTCGTCGCCGGACAGGTGCGCCATGATCCGCAGCTCGATCTGCGAGTAGTCGGCGGCGAGCAGCTTGAATCCGGGCGGCGCGATGAACGCCTGGCGGATGCGGCGGCCTTCGGCAGTGCGGATCGGGATGTTCTGAAGATTCGGGTCCGACGACGACAGCCGGCCCGTCGCCGCGACGGCCTGGTGGTACGACGTGTGAATGCGCTTGGTGCGCGGATCGATGTCGATCGGCAACTTGTCCGTGTACGTCGACTTCAGCTTCGTCAGCGCGCGGTACTCGAGGACCAACCTCGGCAGCTCGTGCTCCTCGGCGAGCTGCTCGAGCACGTCCTCGGCCGTCGACGGTTGGCCCTTTTGCGTCTTGCCGTGCATCGGCAGCTTGAGCCGCTCGTAGAGGACCTCTTGCAGCTGCTTCGGCGAGCCCAGGTTGAACGGGCCGCCGGCGGCGGTATGCGCGGCCTTCTCGGTCGCCGCCATCTTCTCGGCGAGCTCCTGGCTCTGCTGGCGCAGGAGGCGCGCGTCGACCATGACGCCCGTGTACTCCATTTGCTCGAGCACGCGGCACGAGCGGCATCTCGATATCCGTGTAGACGCGCGCGAGGTCCGGCACGGCTGCAAGCTTCGGCCACAGCGTTTCGTGCAGCTGCAACGCGACGTCGGCGTCCTCGGCCGAGTAACGCGTCGCGGTATCGAGATCGACCTGGTCGAACGTGATCTGCTTCGCGCCCTTGCCGACGACTTCCTCGTACTTCATCGTCGCGAAGCCGAGATAGAGCGCCGCGACGGAGTCCATGTCGTGACGCGTCGCCGTCGAGTTCAACACGTACGACTCGAGCATCGTGTCGTGCTCGATGCCGCGCAGCGTGATGCCATGGTTCACGAAGATGTGCGCGTCGTACTTCAGATGATGCCCGACCTTCGGTGCAGGGCTCTCGAGCCACGACCTGAGGCGCTCGAGCACGGCTTCGCGGTTCAGCTGATCGGGCGCGCCGGGGTAACGATGCGCGAGCGGAATGTAAGCGGCTTCGCCGGCCGTGACGGCCAGAGAAATGCCGACGAGCTCGGCGCGCATGTAGGCCAGGCTCGTCGTCTCCGTGTCGAGCGCGACGAGCGGCGCAGCCGCGATGCGTGCGCACCAGCGCTCGAGCGCTTCCATCGTCACTACGGTCTCGTAGTTTCCTGAGGGCCGCGCGAGCGGCGCGGGGGCCGTCGTCGCGGCGCTTGGCGTCGTCGACGGAGCCGCCGCTTGCGTCGTCGTCGCCTCGGCGCCTTCTCGAACGCGCCGCAGCAGGCGCGTGAACTCGAGCCGCTCGAACAAGGGGCCGAGGCGCGCGGCGTCCGGCGGGCGCAGCACGAGCTCGTCGAGCGTCAGGGGCAGCTCGACGTCGCATCGGATCGTCGCGAGTTCCTTCGACAAGTCGAGCGCGCCCAGCGACTCGCGCAGCCGCTCGCCGATCTTGCCGCCGACTTCGCCGGCCCGCGCTTTCAGGGTTTCGACGTCATGGAACTGTTGCAGCCACTTGGCCGCCGTCTTCGGGCCGACGCCGGGGATGCCGGGGATGTTGTCGATGGGGTCGCCGACGAGCGCCAGATAGTCCGTGATCTGCTCCGGTGTAACGCCGAACTTCTGCTCGACGCCGGCGCGGTCGAGCCTCGTGTTGTCCATCGTGTTGACGAGCGTGACGTGACCGTCGACGAGCTGCGCGAAATCCTTGTCGCCCGTCGAGATGACCGTCGGCGAGCCGGCCGCCGCTGCGGCCCTGGCCAGTGTGCCGATGACGTCGTCGGCCTCGACGCCTTCGATGCGCAGCAGCGGAATGCCCATCGCTTCGATCGCTTCGAGCAACGGCGACACCTGCGCGCGCAGCTCGTCGGGCATCGGTGGCCGGTTGGCCTTGTACTCGGCGTACAGCTCGTTGCGGAAGGTCTTGCCCGGCGCGTCGAAGACGACGGCCATGCGCGTCGGCTTCAGCTCGTCGAGCAGCTTGTAGAGCATGTTGACGACGCCGAGCACGGCGCCGGTTGGCTGCCCGCCGGCCGTCGACAGCGGCGGCAGCGCGTGAAAGGCGCGGTACAGATACGACGAGCCGTCGACGAGAACGAGCGGACTAGCGCTCATCCTCGTCCTCGTCGTCGATCGGCTCGGGCTCGGCCGCCGGCCCCTGCGTGTCGGGGCGCTCGATGGGGCGAGCGTCATCCGGCAGGACGAGCGGCCCTTGCTGGCCGCAACCGGCGACCGCAGCGATCAGTGACGCGAGGATTGCAACTCGGGCGCGAGCCGTCATGAGTTGGTTTTGCCCTTCGAGCAACGCGGCGATGCGGCGGTAGGCCTCGCGAAACGGCAGCCCTTGCTTCACGACGAGATCGTTCGCCTGCTCGGCCGCGTAGAGCTCGGGCGGGAGCTTGATATTCTCCGGCCTGAAGCGCACGTTCGGCAGCGCGTGCGCCATGATCGCGAGCACGTCGGCCGCGAGATCGATGCTGCGGAACAGCGGCGCTTTCACGCGCTGCAAGTCGCGGTGATAACCGGACGTCAGTTTCGCCGTTAGGCTCAAGATCTCCTGCAAAGCGCCGAGCGCCGTCGCCTGCGCGCCGCGCACGAGCTCGAAGACGTCGGGGTTGCGTTTCTGCGGCATGATCGACGAGCCCGTCGTCATCTCGGGCGGCAGCGTCACGTACGCGAACTCGCTGGTATAGAAAAGCAGCAGGTCGGACGCGAGCCGTCCCAGGTCGCCGAGCAACACGGCGATCTCGAATACGAGCGCGGCCTCGGCCTTGCCGCGCGACAGCTGAACGGCCGTGACCGGCTCCTGCGTGCGCGCAAAGCCCAGCGCGGCCCGCGTCGCTTCCCGATCTACGGCCAAGCCCGGTACGCCGTAACCGGCGGCCGAGCCGAGCGGATTCAATTCCGTGCGGTGCAGCACGCGCAGCAGGGCTGCACGGTCGTCGGCGAGCTCGGCGCCGAACCCCCGCGCCCAGAGGGCGACCGAGCTCGGCATCGCCGGCTGCATGTGCGTGTAGCCGGGCAGGGCGACGCCGCCTTGCTCCGCGGCGACGCGCTCGAGCGCCGCCACGACGCCATCCGTCCCCTTCGCGAGCATGTCGATCGCGTCGCGCAGATAGAGCCGCAGCGCGACGAGCACCTGATCGTTGCGCGACCGGCCGAGATGGACGCGGCCGCCGGCCTCGCCGATGCGCTCCGTGAGCCGGCGCTCGAGCGCGCTGTGCACGTCCTCGTCGGCGAGCTCGATCGACCACTCGCCGGCCGCGTGCGCGGCGGCCAGCGCCTCGAGGCCCGAGCAGATCGTGTCGCAATCGGTCGCGCTCAAAAGCTGCTGCTTCTCGAGCATGCGAGCGTGCGCGATCGATGCGCGCACGTCGTAGGCGACGAGGCGCTCGTCGAGCTTGTGATCCTCACCGGCCGTGAAGCGCAGGATGCGCTCGTCGAGCGGCAAGCCTTTGTCCCAGAGGCGCGCCATGACGCTAGTTCGCTTGCTCTTCGGGGCGGAGCGCCTTCGTGTCATTGACGACGAGAGTGCCCGTGCCCTCGTTCGTGAATACCTCGAGCAGCAGGCTGTCGGCCTGCGCGTATGAGATGACGTGGACGCGCGGCACTCCGCCCGAGAGCGCGCGCTCGATCGCGGCGACCTTCGGCAGCATGCCGCCCGAGAGCTTGCCTTCGTCGCGCAAGCGGCGCAGTCCTGCGCGATCGAGGTACGAGATCAGCGAGCGCGGATCGTCGAGCGATTCGAGGATGCCCGGGGCGCCCGTCGCCATGACGAACTTCTCGGCCTTGAGCTCGCAGGCGATCATGGCGGCGACGGTGTCGGCGTTGATGTTGAGCACCGTGCCGTGGTCGTCGGCCGAAAGCGGGCTCACGATCGGCACGAGATCGTTGTCGAGCTGCTTCAAGAGAATGCTCGTGTCTAGCCCCAGGATGTCGCCGACGAAGCCGTAGTCGACCGTCTGCCCGCCCACTTGCACGGGCGGACGCCTCGTGGCCTTGATCAGGCCGCCGTCGACGCCGCTCAAACCGATCGCCGGAATGCCGAGCGCGCGGCACATCGCGACGATGCGCGTATTGATCTCGCCGTTCAGCACCATCGTCGAGACCTCGAGCGTCTGCGCGTCCGTCACGCGCCGACCCTCGACCATCTGTGTCGCCAGCCCCAGGCGTTTCGACAGCGCCGTCGACTGCGGGCCGCCGCCGTGCACGACGACGACGCGGATGCCGACCTGATGCAGGATGCCGATCTGCTCCATCAACGCACGCGTCGTCTCGTTCGAGACGAACGCGTCGCCGCCGGCCTTCAGCACGAAGACCTTATGCTTGTAGACGCGCAGGTACGGCAGCGCATGGCGCAACGCCGTGATGACGATCGCGCGTTCGTTCGTGTTGAGTCGAGGATTCGTCATGTCTCTAGCCTTTCATCATCCGGTATAGCACGGCCATCTGGCCGTACAACCGATTGCGCGCGCCTTTGATGACGGTGCTGCGCGGCCCGTCGAGGATCCGGTCCGAAACCTCGACGCCGCGGCGCACGGGCAGGCAGTGCATGAAGCGGCAGTCTAGGCTGCGCGTTCGCGAACCACGGCTCGTCGACGCACCAGTGCACGAGCTCCTCGCGCAGCGCCTGATCGCCGAGCTTGTCGCCGTAGTGGCGCGTCGAAGAATAGGACTTCGCGTAGATGACGTGGGCTCCCTCCATCGCCTCGCGCCGCTCGGTCGTCTCGCTGACGCTGCCGCCCGACTCCGCCGCAGCCTTGCGGGCTCTGTCCAGGATCGCCGGCGGCAGCTCGAAGCCCGGCGGCCGCAGGTGCACGACGTTCATGCCGCGCTTTGCAGCCATGTGAATCGTCGCGGCCGTCACGGCGAGCGGCAGCGCGCGCGGGTGGTACGCCCAGGAGATCACGAACTTGCCGTTCTCGGGCAGGCCGAGGTCATCCATGGTCTTCCAGTCCGCGAGGCTCTGGCACGGATGGTCGATCGCCGACTCCATGTTGATCCACGGCTTGTCGATGAGGCCCGTCAGCGCCTTGAAATCGTTGTCGGCGAGGTCGTGCGCGAGGTCGCGCCGCTCAGCGAACGCGCGCACGCCCATCGCGTCGCCGTACGACGCGATCACGGGAATCGCTTCGCGCACGTGCTCTGCGGCGGCGCCGTCCATCACGATGCCGGCGCGCGATTCGAGGCCGTGGATCGACATATCCGGCGAGATCACGAACGAGCCGCCGCCGAGCCGCAGCATCGCGGCTTGGAACGACGACAGCGTGCGCAGCGACGGGCTCAAGAACAGCAGCGACAGCACCTTGCCTTCGAGCGCGCGCGGCTCGGGCTTTGCGTCGAGGCGCGCCGCGAGCGCGATGAGCTCCTTGATCTCGTCGCGCGAGAAGTCGGCCAGGTCGTTAAAGCGTCGCATCGGTCAATTCCTCCAGAGCTGTGGCCAAGCGTTGCACGTGGTCGGTCGAGAGTATCAGCGGCGGCAAGAGGCGCAGCATGTGCGGATCGGCGCTCGTGCCGACGAGGATGTCGCGCGCCAGCAAGGCGTCCCGAACCGCCGCGGCTTTCGGCCGCGTCTTGAGGCCGAGCAGGAAACCGAGCCCCTGAATGCCCTCGACGGGACCGACGCAGCACGTCGCGCGGATCGCCGCGCTGACCTCGCGAACGTTCGCGAGCAAGTTGTCGCGATTGATGACGTCGATGACGGTCTTGATCGCAGCGCAGGCCACGGGCCCGCCGCCGAAGGTCGTGCCGAGCGAGCCGGCCTTGAGCCCCTTCGCGATGGAGTGCGGCATCAGAACGGCGCCGCACGGGAACCCGCCGCCCAGCCCCTTCGCCACGGTCAAGAGATCGGGTCGCACGCCGTACAGCTGCGCGCCGAACGGCGCGCCGAGCCGGCCCATGCCGGTTTGCACCTCGTCGATGATCAACAGCGCACCCGCGCGATCGCAGGCCGCGCGGACGGCATGCAGAAACTCCGGCTCGAAGTCGAACGCGCCCGCGAGCCCTTGTACCGGCTCGATGATGACGGCCGCAGTGCTCGAGTCGACGGCGGCGTTCGAGCGCCGCGGCGTCGTTGCGCGGCACGAACGCGACGTCGAACGGTGTGCGCGGGAAGCCATACCACGTCGTCGCGGAGCCGTACGTCACGGCCCCGGCGGCCGCGGTCCGGCCGTGGAAGCTGTGCTCCATCGCGACGACCTTGCTGCGGCCTGTCACCTTGAACGCGAGCCGCAGCGCGTTCTCGTTCGCCTCGGCGCCGCTGTTGACGAAGAACACGCGTCCCAGGCCCGGTGGACCGAACGCCGCGAGCTTCTCGGCGGCCTCGTCGCGAACTTTCAACGGCAACGCATTCGTCTGAAACACGAGGTCGCGGCTCGAGCGTGCGATGGTCTCGCTCAAGTCGCGATGGCCGTAGCCGAGCGCAGCGACCGCATGGCCGCCGTAAAGATCGAGGATGCGGCGCCCCGCCGCGTTCTCGAGGTAGACGCCCGTGGCCGCGCACGGGCGTGAACGGCAGCATCGGATAGACTTCGTTGAGATGCGCGCTCGACGGCGGCGATCTCGTGTGTCGCTACGCTCATCACAGCCACCCCGCGGCCGGCGCGGTCAAGCCCGTCGCTTCCGGAAATCCCAAGAGTCGATTCGCCCATTGGAGGCTGCCGCCGGCAGCGCCTTTGAGCAGGTTGTCGGTCACCGAGCAGACGACGATCGTATCGCCGTCGACGACGGCGTGTAGCGCCGCGTAATTCGTCGCCGCGATGTCTTTCATCTTCGGCGGCTCGTTGTCGACGCGCACGAACGTCGCGCCGCGATAGTACTCGCGCAACGCCTCGTTGACTTGGCTGGCCGTCATTCGCTCCTTCGCGTGCAGGAAGATCGTCGCGTGGATGCCGCGTGCGAACGGGCCCGAGTGCGGGACGAACGCCAAGCGCACGTCGCGTCCCGTCGCGGCCTTGATCAGCGCGCGCACCTCGGGGTCGTGCCGGTGTTTCAGCGCCTGGTAGGCGAACAGATTGCTTTGCCGGAGCGGATGATGCGTCGTGTCGCGCGGTGTTCGCCCGGCGCCGGTGCTGCCGGTCACGGCGCTGACGTAGAACTCGTCAGCGAGCCCGAGCGCGGCGAGCGGCACGATTCCGAGCAGCATCGTCGTCGCGAAGCAGCCGGGGTGCGCGGCGTGCGGCGTCTCGATGTTCGCGAGCTGCTCGGGCACCGCGCACGTGAACTCCTTGAGCCGCGCCGGCACCTCGTGCGCGTGGCCGTAGACGGCCGCGTAAGCCTCCGGGTCCGCGAAGCGGAAGTCGGCCGACGCGTCGACGACGACGAGCTCGACGCCGGCGCTCGCGGCCGCATTCAAGAGCTGATCGATGAGCCCCGCCGAGGCGCCATGCGGCGCCGCGGAAAGCAGCAGCCAGCGCGGGGCAGTGCCGAAGCGCCCGACGACGGCGTCGAGCGAGACGAACTGCGTGTCGGGGTACGCAGGCGCGAGATGCGGGAACGTCTTCGCGACCGGCTCGCCGGCTTGGCTCGTCGAGACGACGCCGCCGAGCGCGAGCTCCGGGTGGCCCGCGATGAGCCGCAAGAACTCGCCGGCGACGTAGCCCGAGCCGCCGAGCACGATCGTCGGAATCTTCGCCGTCTTGCTCATGCCGTCGCCTTCGCCGTCCGGGACCCGAAGCCGATGCTCGACTGCAGCAGGTCGCCGAGCTCGGCCGAGCTCGTCATGGCGTTCAACGCGGCGACGTTCGAGCGTTGCCGAATGATGTCGATGCCGACCTGATTGTCCGTGGCCGGCCCCGAGATGACGGTCGGCTCGATGCCGAACTCCTCGCGCAACAACTTCGCGCCGCCCCACGCGCCGACGGGGTCGTTCGCGCACAGCACCATCGCCGTGATCCTGTCGACGATGTCCTTGTCGCGCAGGATCGCCTCGACGCCGTAAGCGCCGAGCAGCCCGTCGCCGAGCTCGAAGACGATCGCGTCGGGCTTCTCGTCCGAGAGCTCGTTCAGGAGCGAGCGCGTGAGCGCCGGCGCGTTCTTCGACGTCGTCGCGCAAATGCCGAAGTCCGAGAACATCGCGATGTGGCGCGCGCCCGAGTCTTCCATGGCCAGGATGTCGCGGCGCAGCGCGACGCCCGTCGACTTGAACGCGTCGACGACGAGCCCGTTGTGCCTGAAACGGCTCACGATCGCGCACGCGGCGGCCGTCTTCCCCGAGTTCATGCAGGTGCCCGCGATCGCGACGATCGGCACGCCGTGCGTGTCGAGCGGCACGTCGAGCTTCAGCGGCTCCGTCGAGACGCGCGCCGGCACGCCGACGCGCTGACCCAAGTACGGGAAGTCGAGCACGCAGCCCAAGACCTTGCAGTTGAACGGGTCGCCGTGCGACGGATTGATCGAGTCGCAGATGCCGATGACGCCGCCCAAGTTCAGGAGCTGCACGATGTCGCCGGGCTTGAGCTCGGTAGGCAAGTGGCCCGAATAGCCGAACAACGCCTTGCGATGCCCGAGCGCGCCGACGACGACGTCGCCCTTCTTGACCTCGGCCATCCGGCCGCTCGTGAGCTCGATCGTGTTGTAGCGCGACTTGTTGTTGAGCACCTCGACGGCGATCAGTACTCCTTCCTCGCACGGAATGTCGGGGCTCACGCGAATCTCTTGGCCGAGATCCGCTCGAATGGCCACCGACGCGATCTTGTCGACGAGAACCGAGCGCATGTCACTGCCCTCCGGCCCGGGTATGGAACATCCCGGGCAAAGCCATGATCTTCGAGAAACCGTACGCATCGGCCGGCGTCCATTCGCCGGCGGCTTCGCCGTACTTGCCGCGGCTCACGGCCATCAGCGAATGCGGCGACGTCACGCCGAGCACGAACAGGCTGCCGGGCCGCAGCTGCACGCGGACCTTGCCCGTGACTCGCGCCTGCGACGAGCCGAGCAGCGCCTCGATGTCGCGGCACGCAGGGTCGAGCTGCTTGCCCTCGTGAATGAGCTGGCCGTAGACCTGGCTCACCGGCTCCTTGACCGTCGCTTGTGTGCCGAGCAGCGTCAGCTTCTCGAGCTCGCGGTGCGCGCTGATCAAGATCTCGGCCGCGGGCGCCTCGAACGCGACGCGCCCCTTCGTGCCGATGATCGTGTCGCCCAAATGAATGCCGCGGCCGATGCCGTAGCGCGCGCCGAGCTCTTCGACCTTCTCGATCAGAGCCACGGCGTCGAGCCGCTTGCCGTCGAGCCCGACGGGCACGCCCTGCGCGAACTCGATCTCGACCTCCGAGCTCGGCTGCGGCTTCTCGAGCGCGCCGGCCGAGAGCACCCACGCCGACTCCGGAATGCTGCCTTTCGAGTCGAGCGTCTCCGTGCCGCCGATCGTGACGCCCCAGAGGCCGCGGTTCGTCGAGTACGCCGAGCCGCGCGTCGGCACGGGCATCTTGCGCTCCTCGAGGAACTTGACCTGCGCGGGCCGCTGCCACGCGTGATCGCGGACGGGCGCCAGGATCGTGAGCTCGGGCGCCACGGCCTTCAGCACGATCTCGAACCGGACCTGGTCGTTGCCGGCCGCAGTGCAGCCGTGCGCGACGGTGTCGGAGCCGAGCTCCTTCGCGAGCTGCGCAAGATATTTCGCCTGCAGGCCGCGCTCGGCGCCGACCGACAGCGGATACATGTTGCCGCGGCGCACGTTGCCCATGATCAGGTACTTGATGACCCTGTCGAAGAACTCCGGCCGCGCTTCGATGAGGCGGTGGTCGGCGGCGCCGAGCGCGCGCGCGCGCTCGTCGAGCGCGTGCGCAGCGGCCGCGTCGATGCCGCCGCAGTTGACGGTCACCGTCACGACGGGGCGGTTGTAGGTCTCCTTCAGCCACGGCACGCAGAACGACGTGTCGAGACCGCCGGAGAACGCGAGAACGATTGGGTTACGAGCAGACGTCATGTCGATGCCTTCTTCAAGATGTTGCCGCAACCGGCCCCGTAGCCGGCGTTGTTCGTTCGCGCCGATCGTCGCCACGAAGATCGTGTCGTCGCCGGAGACGCGTGCCGACGATCTCGGGCCAGCCGATGCCTGTCGAGCGTGACCGCGACGCGCTGTGCCGCGCCGATGTCCGTGATGACGACGAGCAGGTTCGGCCCGGCCGAGCGGATGTCGCGCACGGATTCCGCGACGACCGGCAGCGACTCCTCGTCGCCGATCTCGGCCGGCTTCGGCAAGCTGTAGCCGTTCTTCAGCTTCGCCGCGCCGAGGTCGCGCAAATCCCTGCTGACACTCGACTGAGTGGCAAGGTAACCTTCTGCGCGCAACAGCTCGACGAGCTCCGCTTGTCGATTCACCACGTGCTCTTCGAGCAGGCGCGCAATTGCGCGACGCCGCTCGTTTTGTTCGACGATATGCGCTCGGCATGGAAACTGGGCGTGAATAAAGTTGCGCATATAGTAGGCCATATGCGCAAATTGGCAAGGACTTTTTCATGCTGAATGCGATCGAGTTAACAACGGGCGAAGCGCCGCAACTTGCGGTGATCTGGCTGCATGGCTTGGGAGCCGACGGCCACGACTTCGAGCCGATCGTCCCGGAGCTCGGCTTCGGCTTTCCGGTGCGCTTCGTGTTCCCGCACGCGCCCGTGCGTCCCGTCACGATCAACGGCGGCATGGCGATGCGCGCGTGGTACGACATCCTGGGATTCGACCGCCACGCCAAAGAGGATGCCGCCGGGATTCGCGCGAGCGCGACCGCAGTGGGTCGAGCTCATCGAGCGCGAGATCGAGCGCGGCATCCCGTCCGAGCGCATCGTGCTCGCCGGGTTCTCGCAGGGCGGCGCCATCGCGCTGCACACCGCGCTGCGCGAGCCGCGCCCGCTCGCCGGCGTGCTTGCGCTATCGACTTATCTGCCGCTGGCGACCTCGCTCGCGAGCGAGCGCAGCGCCGCGAACGCGGGCGTCCCGATCTTCATGGCGCACGGCACGTCGGACTCGGTGCTGCCGCTCTCGCTCGGCGAATCCTCGCGCCGCGCGCTCGAGGCGCTCGGCTACGCCGTCGATTGGCACGTCCTATCCGATGGCGCACTCCGTCTGTCTCGAAGAGAGTCGGCGCGATCGGCGCGTGGCTCGCGGCGCTGCCGGCGCGCTGCGCCTAGGCGCGCGAGCTCGAAGCGCTCGCGGACCTCGCCGACCAGCCGGCCCGCCGCGTCGAACGAGCGCTCGGCGAAGGTCGCGCGTCCCGCGTCGTCGACGAGCACGACCGTCGAGCAGCGCGTGCCGTAAATCGGGCCGACGACGAAGTGCGTGCGCTCGTAACGTTGCTCGGGCGAGCTCGAGTCGTCGCGCTCGGCGAGCAGAGCGAACAACGGCTCGACCGCCATGGATGGCGGGAGTGCCGCAAATGCAGGAATGATCTTGCGGCCGACGGGCGAGTGCAGCGACAGCAACCGCTCGGCTCCCGCTCGCGCGCTCACGATCTTCGGCCACTCGACGCCGGCTGGCGCGTTGCTGAACGCGTGCAACCCTGAGCCGAGCGGCGCCGCGGCCGCGCGGTTGCTCGCGAGCCAGAGCTCGCGGCCGTCGTAAACGAGCAGGTTGAAAGCGCCGAAATGCACGCCTTCACGCACAACGCGCGCCGCATAGCGGTCGGCGGTGTCGGCGCCCGCCAGATACTCCATGACGAGCGAGCCGCGCGACCGGAGCCCTAGCGGCCGCTCGGGATCGCGAATGTTCGTGACGGCCGCGAAGCGGCCGCGGCGGTCGACGGCGAGCCAGCTGCCGCCGGCTAGGAGATCACGCCCGCCGAGCACGTGCGGCCGCTCCGGCCACCAGGCCGCGCTCGCGGCCGGCCGCGCGTGCTGCTCGTCGCGATTGGCCGCGATGACGAGCCGGTAGTGCGACGTGCCGACGGCGACGACGATGAGGCACATGCCGCCATGCTACCCGGCCGCCGCGAGCGATCGGGGCTGCGTCGCGCGGCTCGAACAGCAGGCAGGTCGGGCACGCCGAGCGCGGCAACGACAAGACGTCGAACACGTAGCAGATCGAGCACGCGTCGCAGCGAGCGATACCGAGCTCGTCGCCGCGCCGCATGCTGACGAGCAGATTCCAGCCCCACTCGAACGACAGCGGGCTGCGCGGCACGACGACTTCGAACGTCTCGAAGCACTCGCAGAAACGATGGCCGACGTCGACGTTGTGCTTGAGCGGCGGGCCCGGCGGATGCTCGACCGAGATCAGGCCGTTCGCGAGCAGCAGGTTCGCGAACACGCCCGACTCGAGCGCACGCTGCGGTGTCCGCACGAGCGGCGCGATGCGCGTCGGCGACCGCCCGCGCTGTCTGCGGACCGGCTCGTCGCCGTACTTGAAGTAGCTCGTGTAGAGCTTGCGGATCCGATCGTCGTTCAGGCCCGTCAAGTATCGAATCGTCCCCGTTCGAGCCTCGTGCCCGATCATCCGCATGGCGAGATCGAACTTCGCCTGTTCCCCACGATAACGGTCGTCTGTCGCCCTCATCTCCCCTTTCCTCCGCGATTCGCCCACATAGAGGACTTTATCCTACAAAAGCCATTAGTGGACATTTACGACCATATGTGGCACATACACCCCGAAAAGAGGTCGACCGCGATGCCAAGCACGGGCGCCTTAGACCAGCTCCAACAGGTCCACGAGCTCAACCGCGCGTTCCTCGGGTTGCTCCAATCGCGGCTCCTTCAGCGCCGCTCCTGCCTCGGCCTGCCGGTCACGGCTCACCCCGTCGCTGGCGTCGGCGGGCGGCTCTGTGCTCGAGGGCATCGCGTCGTTCCCGCGCGCGCTGTTTCTACGTGCGGCTCGGACCCCGCGAGTGGCCCGCGTGCGCCGACACGCCGGCGGACTTCGACGAGGAGGAGCACGAGCTGTGTCTCTCGATCTTGCTCGCTGCGCGGCACACGAGCCGCCACAGCCGCTATCACGCCCGGCTGCTGTTCGGCCTCGAGCCCGCCGGCGTCGAGCGGTTGTCCGCCTCGCCGCTCGCGGACATGCAACGCCTCGCGTGCGCGCCAGGCGTCCTCACGTGCGCGTTCGGCGAAAGGCAATGGTTTTGGCGTCAGCTCGTTGACCGCCACGCGCCCCGAGCTGCGGCGCCAGCTCACGCTGATGGCGTTGCAGCCCTGCCTCGCCATGGGCTGGCCGCAGCGCCGGCCGCCGCAGCCGACGCGACTGACGGCCGAGCGGGCATTTGCCGCGCGCGCGCGTCGCGATGCCCTTACAATAGCCGCCCTCGGAGCGCGGGCTCCGGCTTGGGCAGTCATGGACGCGCTAATCATCAAGGACCTGCGCAAGGTCTACGGCAACGGTGTCGAAGCCCTGAAAGGCATCGACCTCACGGTGCGCGAGGGCGATTTCTTCGCGCTGCTCGGGCCGAACGGCGCCGGCAAGACCACGGCGATCGGCATCGTCACGTCGCTGATTCGCAAGTCGGGCGGCTCGGTGTCGGTGTTCGGTCACGATCTCGAACGCGAACGCGATGCAGCGAAGGCCTGCATCGGCGTCGTGCCGCAAGAGATCAACCTGAACATGTTCGAGCGCAACGACCACACGCTGATCAATCAGGCCGGCTACTACGGCGTGCCGAGGAGCGTCGCGCAGGCGCGCACCGAGAAGTACCTGAAGGCCCTGCACCTCTGGGACAGGCGCACCGGCATCGCGCGCAACGCTGTCGGGCGGCATGAAGCGCCGGCTCATGATCGCGCGCGCGCTCGTCCACGAGCCGCGGCTCCTGATCCTCGACGAGCCGACGGCCGGCGTCGACATCGAGATCCGCCGCTCGATGTGGGAGTTCATGCGCGAGATCAATGCGAAGGGCACGACGATCATCCTGACGACGCACTACCTCGAGGAAGCGGAGAGCCTCTGCCGCAACATCGCGATCATCGACGAGGGCCGCATCATCGAGAACGACAGCGATGGCGAACGTCATCGGCAAGCTGCAGCTCGAGGTGTTCGTGCTGAGCTTGCAGGAGCCCGTCAGCGCCGCGCCGGCGCTCGCGGGCTACGCGGTGCGCCTGCGCAACGAGCGCGAGATCGAGGTCGAGGTGGCGAAGGGGCAGGGGTTGAACGACGTGTTCGCGCAACTATCGGCGCAAGGCTTGCACGTCTCGAGCATGCGCACGAAGACCAATCGGCTCGAGGAGCTGTTCATTCGGCTCGTCGGACAAGCAGGAGCGCCGTCGGCATGAACGAGCTCGCGATCAAGCGCGCCGAGGCGCGCGACCCGAATCTCTGGCGCATCAACCTCGTGGGCTTCTGGACGATCGTGCGCAAGGAGTCGCGGCGCGTCGTGCGAATCTGGATTCAGACGATCGTGCCGCCGGCGATCACGATGACGCTGTACTTCATCATCTTCGGCAGCCTCGTCGGCAGCCGCATCGGCACGATGGACGGCGTGCCGTACATGACGTTCATCGCGCCGGGCCTCATCATGATGGCCGTCATCACGAACTCGTTCGCGAACGTCGTGTCGTCGTTCTTCTCGAGCAAGCTGATGCTGCATCTCGAGGAGATGCTCGTAGCGCCCTTGGCGCACACGACGATCGTGCTCGGCTTCGTCGTCGGCGGCGTCGTGCGCGGCCTGCTCGTGGCGGCGCTCGTCGTCGTCGTGGCGTTGTTCTTCACGGACCTGCACGTCGTGCATCCGCTGATCACGTTCACGACGATTCTGCTGACGGCCATCGTGTTCTCGCATCGCGGGCTTGTTCAACGCGATCTTCGCGAAGACCTTCGACGACATCTCGATCATTCCGACGTTCGTGCTGACGCCGCTGACGTACTTGGGCGGCGTGTTCTTCTCGATCTCGCTGCTGCCGCCGTTCTGGCAGAAAGTCGCGCTCGCGAATCCGATCCTCTACATGGTCAACGCGTTTCGCTACGGCATGCTCGGCTCGTCGGACATTCCGATCGGCGTGGCCTACGCGATCATGATCGGTTTCGCGGTCGGCTTGTTCGCGGCCGTGCTGTTCATGCTGCAAACACGGCACGCGGCGTCAGGGCGTGACGTGTGCGGCCGGTTCGGGCTGTTCGTCACGCCCGAGGTGCTCGAGGAGTACTTCAGCCTGACGGACTTGGCCGCGGACGCGCCGCAGCCGCGCTATAACCTGACGCCGGGCCAGGCCGTCGCCGTCGTTCGCGAGCACGACGGCCGGCGCCGGCTCGACGCGCTGCAGTGGGGTCTCGTCCCGTTCTGGGCGAAGGACGCTGAGCATAGGGCGGCGGCTCATCAATGCGCGGCTCGACGGCGTCGCCGCCAAGCCCGCGTTTCGCGAAGCGTGGCAACGCGCGCCGCTGCCTGATTCCCGCGAGCGGCTTCTACGAATGGAGCGAGCCGCGAGGCGGCCGCAAGCGCCCGTACTTCATCCGTTCCGCCGCGCGAGCCGCTGCTCGCGCTCGCGGGGCTGTGGGAACGGTGGCGGACGCCGGCCGGGCGAAAAGCTCGAGACC
Source organism: uncultured Gammaproteobacteria bacterium (assembly GCA_963714705.1). Taxonomy (GTDB): domain Bacteria; phylum Pseudomonadota; class Gammaproteobacteria; order Steroidobacterales; family Rariloculaceae; genus FEN-1219. Next base: position 99,272 of record CAVQPJ010000003.1, on the reverse strand, counting down.
TGCGTCATCGTCACGACCGATGCGAACGCGCAGCTCGTGCCGATCCACGACCGCATGCCGTTGCTGATTCCGCGCGACGCGCAGGCGCTTTGGCTCGATCCGCGCAGCAGCATGGAAGAGGTGCTGAAGCTCGCCGCGCGGCCGCCGGCGCTCGACGTCCATCCCGTCGGATTCGGCGTCAACGACCCGCGCAACGACGACGAGACGCTTGATCGCGCCCGTCGCCGAAGCGGGCTAAGGCCGAGCCGCGCTCACTCCGGAACGAGCAGGAAACGCTGCCCGGCGTGCGTGAGCACGGCGCCGGTCGGCTCGATCGCGACGAGCTGCGGGCCCTCGACGAGCCGCTCGCCTTCGACGTACTTGCGGCCGTTGATGAACACGAAGCGCTCGCGCGGTTGTGCGCTGAAGGCGTGCAGCTCGAGGCGCAGCGTCGGCAAGAGCGACGCCTTCCGCGGCGAGCGCCGCCGGGCTCGGCAGCGCGGGCGTGTCGCTCTGCGAGGCGAGCGGCGGCAGCGCCACGACCGTGGGCGCGCCGGTTACCGCGGCGTCGGAGCTCGGAGCGGCCGCGCTCGCGAGCGACGACCCGCCAGGCATCCTGCGACGGCGGCCGCGACGGCGCCGCTTGTTGCGGCACGGCGCTTCGAAGCGACGGCGGCGGCAGCTCGACGCTGCGCTCGACCGGTGCGGCGCCGCGCTATCGGCCGGCGCCGCGCGTGCTCTGCCACCAGGCGCCGCCGAGCACGAGCACGGCGGCGACGAGCACGCCGATGACGACCAACGCCCAGCGCGGCAGCTGCGGCTGCGGCGTCGCGAGCGGCACCTGCGAGAGCCCGGGCACCGCCGAGCGTTGTCGCTCGTGCTCGGATTTGCGCAGTGCGTCGAGGATGAACGACACGTCAGTGGTCCTTCGACGAGCGAGCGGCGTGTCGGGAGCGCCGAGCTCGGCCAACATCGCGATCTGCGTGCGTGCGCCGACGATGCCGTCGACGGTGAGCTGATGCGCGCGCTGGTACGCGCGCACGCGCTGCTCGAGCGCGTCGTCGTAGAGCGTCGAGGCATCGATCGGCGGCGGGCTCGCCTGCGAGCTGCGCGAGCGTGTCGCGCAGCCAGCGCACGCCGGCGTCGTCGACGCCGGGCACGAGCTCGCGCGTCGGCGCATCGCCGGGCCGCCACAGCAGGAGGTGATCGCCGAACCAGTAGTAGCTGAGCTCGGCGAGCGGCAGCTCGAACGTCTTGCCGTTCGCGACGAGCTGTGCGTGGTCGTAGCCGAGCGCCGTCACGACGACGGGATGCTCGATGCCGTCCGCGCGTCACGAGCGACAGAATCGTCGGCCAGTTGACGCGCCGCAGCTCGCCGAGCGTGCCGCGGCGCTGGAACAGGCAGCGCAGCCCGTGCTCCTGGGCCTGGAGGCACGGCTCGCCGCGCGCGGCGATCGTAAGGCGCGCCCCAGAGCGCGAGCAGCTCGCCGATTGCGCTCGTCCGTCGTCAACGCGAAGTGCGGATCGGCGAGCAGCGCCTCGAGCGTCGTCGGTCGCGGGCGGCGGCTCGTGCCGCCGTCGCGCTCGGCGGGCGCCGCGGTCGCTGCGGCAGCGGAGTCGCCGTCGATGGAATCGACGGCCAGGTCGGCTGCTCGGGGGCGGCGCCGGCGCGGCGAGAAACGACTCGCGGCGCAGCCGCGGGCGCACGCGGGGCCTCGCCCAAGTTCGTGATGCCGAACACGACGGCCGCGACGCCGGCCGTCGCCGTCGCGATCGGCCACCACGGCGTCCTGCGGCGAATTCCGAACACCTCGGCCGCCGCGGCCGAGACGAGCTTCGCGTCGACGCTGCGCCGATCCTGCGTGTAGGCCGCGAGCAACGCGCGGTCGGCGATGACGTTGATGAGCCGCGGAATGCCGCGCGAGTGCTTGTACAGCGAATCGATCGCACGTTTCGTGAAGATGTCGCTCTGCGCGCCGGCGACGCGCAACCGGTGACTCACGTACGCGCGCGTGTCGTCCTTGCGCAGCGGCTCCAGGTGATAACGCCCCGTGATGCGCTGTGCGATCTGCCGCATCTCGGGTCGATCGAGCAGCTCGCGCAGCTCCGGTTGCCCGATCAGGATGATCTGCAGCAGCTTTTGCTTCGACGGTTTCGAGATTCGTCAGTAGGCGCACTTGCTCGAGCAGCTCGGGCGACAGCGTCTGCGCTTCGTCGACGATCAGCACGACGCGCCGGCCATCGGCATGCGCTTGCATCAGATGCGCGTTCAAGACGTCGATCTGCGCCTTGACGGTGCGCTCCGTGGGCGCAGCGCAGTGCAGCTCCTGCACGATCGTCGCGAGGAACTCGATCGTCGTGAGCTGCGGGCTCAGGATCAGCGCGATGTCGGCTTTCTCGGGCAACTGCTCGAGCACGCTGCGGATCAGCGTCGTCTTGCCGGTGCCGACCTCGCCCGTGAGCTGAATGAAGCCGCCGCTCTCGGAGATGCCGTAGAGAAGATGAGCGAGCGCGTCCGTATGCCGCGCGCTCATGTAGAGGTAGCGCGGATCGGGCGTGATCGCGAACGGCTTCTCGTTGAGGCCGAAGAACTCGGTGTACACGTTGCGGCTCTCTTAGCCTGCTGCCGCGTTCGACCGCCTGCCGGCGCCGGCGTTCGCCGCTATTGAACCTCGATCGTCACGACGCTCGACGCGATCGGCGGGTCGTGCGGGATGTGCAAGTGGTCGCCGACCAGCAATCTGCAGCGTATGGCGGCCCGGGGCCAGCGTCAGCTCGACCTCCGTCTGGCCGCCGCCGAAATGGCGATGCTGCTCGTCGTTCGGAATCGGCAGCGCCGAGATTCGCCGGCATACCGGCGTCGACGAGCAAGTGGTGATGGCCCGCGTCGTTGCGGTCGACGCCCGGCCGGCGCTACGCCGAAACCCTTCAAGCCGAACACGACGCGCACGGGGCTCGACGACTCGGGCGCCGTCGGCGGGCTCGATGATGTAAGCCATCGCGCCGGCGGGCGCGGGCTTGCGCGTCGGCGGCCGCGGGCGGAGCTGAAGCTGCAGGAGCCGCGGCCGGTGGGGCGGCGGCGGGTGCGGCAGGTTCTTGCTGGCCGCAGGCGACGAGCAAACCGCAAGCGATGAGCAAAGCGCAGGTCTTCAGCATGGCGAGGAGTTCCCCGGAGTTCGTTTTGGCTCAACTCTAGCACGCATGCGCGGGTACTCGTGCACGGCCCACCGGTGCGTCTACGGCTCGCGATACCCCGTCACGTCCTGAATCTTGTCCGACATCCCGTCCTCCCACGTGCTCCAGCCGGACAGCATTCCGTACGGTGGACGCGTCAGGAACGCCTCGATCTCCGCGAGCTGGCCGTCCTCGATCTTGAAGAACTCGAGGATCTCCCACGTCCACGGCTGCGCGGGGCCGGCCGTCGTCGGGCGGCCGTCGGGCCGCGTGAAATTGCGCGTGCTGCCGGCCATGTGGTCGAAGAACGCGAACGCCGCGACGACGCCGCGTTCCTGGTCGACGGCGACGTAGCGGCGATCGCGGATGCGCGAGACGAAATAGAGCAACCCGGACTCGAACTGCTCGCGGCACGACCACTGCCCGGAATAGCCCGTCGCCGTCTTCGGGTCGGGCCGCGTCTGGCCCGCCGGCGTCGGCACGTTCGTCGAGCGGTCGCCGTTCTCGATGCGGTCGCAACGCTCGTGGAACGGGTAGTCGCCCTTGCCGTCGTTGCGCTGCATGCCCGTGAAGTATTTGTTGGCCGTCGCGATCAGGTCGGCGCGCGACATGCGTTGCGCTCGCCGGGATCGGTGTCGAGAACGCGCGCGCGCGGCGCGCCGAGCGCCTCGACGCGCTGCGCCGTCTGCGGGTTGCGCTCGATCACTTGCTCGATCTCCGCGATGCGGCCGTCGGCGACCTTGAGCCGCAGCGCCAGGAGCGCCGGCGTGCCCTGCGCGGGATCGGCATGGTCTTCGACGACGGTCGTGATCAGCGCGATCTGGCCCGCTTCGCGGGTCCGTGACGGGGAGCCGATAGGTGCCCTGCGGCCTTCATGCTCTTCCAGAGGCCTTCGCCGAGCGGCAGCACCTGGCCGTTCTCCGTGAAGCGCACGTTGCGCGCGAGCGGCACTGCGCTCGGGTCGTCGGCGATGACGGCGGCGAAGTAGCGATCGACGAAGCCCTCGAGGCACGCACGATCGCAGCTCGCGGCGTGCGACTGCGTCGTCGTGACGACGCGCGGAACCGCGGCGACGTCATTGCTCTGTGCACGCGCGGCACCCACCGAGCCGACCGCCGCCAATACGAGTGCCGAGCGCGCTCGACGCCAATCTATAGCCCATGGAACTCCCCCTCTTGTCGTTGTCTTCTAACGCGCCGTGGCGGCGCAACTCGCTCGGATCGAAATCGTCGACACCCGTGACCTCGAGCATGCGCCGGTCGAACGCGCGCACGGCTTCGGCTTCCGCCGGCGTCAGTATGCCCTTCTGCTCGGCCTCGTCGATCTGGCCCGGGATGTCGTCGGCCTTGATCTCGCCGGCGCGGCGCGCGTCGAAGACGCGCCGCTCGAGCGGCTTCACCTGCTCCGCGATCTCCATCGCCTGCTGGAGCAGGCCGAGCTGATTGCCGGGCTCGACGGTCTTGTAGATGCCGTCCGCGAGGCGCTCGCGCGTCGGCGTCGGGATTGATGATGAGCTCGACGATCTGTTGGCCGAGCTCGTCGGACGGCGCCGAGTACGTGCGGCCGCGCGGGAAGATGAAGAACCGCAAGATCGCGGCGACCCAGCGGTTCGGGAAATTGCGCAGCAGGCCGTGGAACTGCTCCTGCGTCTTGTACAGCAGCGTGCGGCACGACCACTCGACGAGCGGCAGATCCTCGGGCGGCTCGCCTTGGTCCTGGTAGTGCTTGAGCACCATCGACGCGAGATACAGGTAGCTCAAGATGTCGCCGAGCCGCGCCGAGATCAGCTCGCGGCGCTTGAGCTCGCCGCCGAGCGTGAACATCGCGGCGTCCGTGATCAGCGCGAACGACGCGCTGTAGCGGTTGATGTGCTGGTAATAGCGGCGCGTCGGCCCGCCTGACGGGCACTTCGGTGAAGCGCGCGAGCGTCACGGCCATGACGAGCGAGCGCGCGGCGTTCGACAGCCCGTAGCCCAGGTGCTTGAACAACAGACGGTCGAACGCGGCGAGCCCGGCCTCGCGATCGGGATCGCGCGCGGCGTCCATCTCGGCGCGCACGAACGGATGGCAGCGAATCGCGCCCTGGCCGAAGATGATGAGGTTGCGCGTCAGAATGTTCGCGCCCTCGACGGTGATCGCGATCGGCACGCCCTCGTAGCCGCGGGCGAGGTAGTTCTTCGGGCCGAGCATGATGCCCTTGCCGCCGTGCACGTCCATCGCGTCGTTCGCGACTTGCCGGCCGAGCTCGGTGTTGTGGTACTTCAAGATCGCCGACGGCACGGCGGGCTTCTCGCCGTTCGTGATCGCCGTGCACGTGACGCGCGACGCGGCCGTCATCGTGTAGACGTTGCCGGCCATGCGCGCGATCGCTTCGCCGACGCCATGGAACTTGCCGATCGGCAGGCTGAACTGCCGGCGCAGCTTCGCGTACGCACCGGTCGCGTAGAGCGCCGCCTGCGCGCCGCCGAGCGCGTTGCTCGGCAGCACGATGCTGCGGCCGACCGCGAGCTGCTGCACGAGCATGCGCCAGCCCTGGCCCGCCATCTTGGTGCCGCCGATGATCGCGTCGAGCGGCACGAACACGTCGTGGCCGCGCGTCGGGCCGTTCTGGAACGGAATGTCGATCGGGAAGTGGCGCCGGCCGATCTCGATGCCGGGCAGAGCCGATCGGAATCAGCGCGGCCGTGATGCCGTAGCTCCTCGACTTCGCCGATCAGATGCTCGGGATCGTAGAGCTTGAACGCGAGCCCGAGCACGGTCGCGATCGGCGCCAGCGTGATGTAGCGCTTGTCCCAGTTCAGCCGAATGCCGACGATCTCGCGGCCTTCCCACGTGCCCTTGCAGACGACGCCGTTGTCGACGAGCGCCGTGGCGTCGGAGCCGACGCGCGGCGACGTCAGCGCGAAGCACGGGATCTCTTCGCCGCTCGCGAGCCGCGGCAGCCAGTGTTGCTTCTGCTCGTCGGTGCCGTAGTGCAGCAGGAGCTCGGCCGGGCCGAGCGAGTTCGGCACGCCGATCGTCGACGCCGCGACGGTGCTGCGCGACGAGAGCTTCGCGAGCACCATCGAGCTCGCGAGCGGCGAGAACTCGAGACCGCCGTACTCCTTCGGGATGATCATCGCGAAGAACCTGTGTTCCTTGAGGAACTGCCAGACGTTCGGCGGCATGTCGGCGAGCTCGTGCGTGATCTGCCACTCGTCGAGCAGCCGGCAGAGCTCCTCGGTCGGGCCGTCGAGGAACGCTTGCTCCTCGGGTGTCAGCTTCGGCGGCGGCAGGTTCTTGAGGCGGCGCCAATCCGGCATGCCCGTGAAGAGCTCGCCGTCCCACCAGACGTTGCCGGCCTCGAGCGCCTCCTGCTCCGTCTTCGACATGCTCGGCAACATGCGCCGGTAAATGCCGAGCAGCCGGCGCGTGACGTTGTCGCGGCGAATCGACTCGACGTTGAGCAGCGCGAAAGCGGCGAACAGCGCAATTAGCAGCAAGGTCCAGAGGAACCCGCCGTCGCCGAACAGCAGGTACGCGACGAGCAGGGCGCCGAGCACGATCGTCGAGGTGCGGAGATCCGTGCGCCGGTACGCGAGGGTCAGCGATACGCCGATCAGCAGCACGAGCCAGACCAGGATTCCCATCGCGACTCCTTCCAGGACCTTGCTGCGCCGCTGCGCGCCGTACGCGTTAGAGGAGGTTTTCGACCCCGGCGCGTTCTTCGCGCAGCTCGGTTTCGGTCGCGAGCATCTTCGCGCGGCCGAAGTCGTCGACGGAGAGCCCCTGGACGATCTGATAGTCGCCGCGCACGCAGCGGACCGGGTACGAGTAGACGATGCCTTCCTTGATGCCGTAACTGCCGTCCGACGAAACGGCCATGCTGACCCAATCGTCGCCGGGAGTGCCGAGCGCCCAATCGCGGACGTGATCGATTGCCGCCGACGCGGCCGACGCGGCCGACGACGCTCCGCGCGCCTTGATGATCGCGGCGCCACGCTGCTGCACGGTCGGGATGAACTCTTCGCGGTACCAGCTCTGCGAGACGCGCGACAGCGCGGGCTTGCCGCCGACGGTCGCGTGCGCGAGGTCCGGAAATTGGGTCGCGGAGTGGTTGCCCCAGACGATGACGCCGCCGATGTCGCTGACGTGCGAGGCGGTCTTCGTTGCGAGCTGTGCTTTCGCGCGGTTGTGGTCGAGCCGCATCATCGCGGTGAAATTGCGCGCGTCGAGGCCCTTCGCATTCTCGCGCGCGATCAGCGCGTTCGTGTTCGCGGGATTGCCGACGACGAGGATCTTCACGCGCCGGTCGGCGACGGCGTCGAGCGCCTTGCCCTGCGCCGAGAAGATCTGCGCGTTCGCCTGCAACAGGTCCTTGCGCTCCATCCCCGGGCCGCGCGGCCGTGCGCCGACGAGCAGACCGTAGTTGATGTCCTTGAAGGCGGTTTCCGCCTTGTCCGTGACCACGACGCCGTGCAGCGTCTCGAACGCGCAATCGTCGAGCTCCATGGCGACGCCGTTCAGCGCGCCGAGCGCCGGCGTGATCTCGAGCAGCTGCAAGATGATCGGTTGATCAGCTCCGAACAATTGCCCGGACGCGATACGAAATGCCAGCTGGTACCCGATCTGGCCTGCGGCGCCGGTGATCGCGACGCGAACCGGCGTCTTGCTCTTCTGCCTCATGGATGACGTCTGCCTCGACTTTCGATGCTGGCCCAAACTCGATGCGGGCCGGAATCTTAACACGCGGGTACGCGGCGACAGACGTTGTCGCCGCGCGCGGACACGCGCTTCAGTCGCCGTCGTCCGGCGTTTGTTTCGCCAGGCCGTGTTTGCGCAACAGGCTGCGGAACTGGTGGTAGCTCAAGCCCAGAATCTTGGCGGCAACGGTCTGCTTGAACTGCGCGCGCTCGAGCGCGCGGCGCAGCAACTGGCGTTCGAAGGCGGCGACCGCCGCACGAAAGTCGGCGGGCACGCTCTGGTCCGCTGCGATCGACACGACGGCGGTCTGCGGCCGCTCTTCGTCGGGTTCCGGCGCCGGCGTCGGGTTGTACGGCGACGCGAACGGATCGAACAGGATTACGTTGATCGGCTGATCGGGCAATTCCGCGCGGTATACGCTGCGCTCGATCGCGTTCTTGAGCTCGCGCACGTTGCCGGGCCAGGCGTAACCCAGAAGCGCGGCCTTCGCGTCGGCCGTGAAGCCGGGAAAGAACGGACCTCCGCAGCTCTTTCGTCACGTTGACGGCGAAGTGGTACGCGAGCGTGTTGATGTCTTCGGGGCGTGCGCGAAGCGGCGGCACGTGAATGACGTCGAACGCGAGCCGGTCGAGCAGGTCCGCGCGAAACCGGCCGAGCTCTGCGAGCCTGGGCAGATGCTCGTTCGTGGCGCCGACGATGCGCACGTCCGTGCGAATCGTGTCGGAGCCGCCGACGCGCTGGAACTCGCCATACTCGATGACACGCAGGATCTTCTCCTGCATGCGGGTGGGGATAGTGCCGAGCTCGTCGAGTACGAGCGTGCCGCCGTTCGCCTGCTCGAAGCGGCCGATGTGCGTGCGAATCGCGCCCGTGAATGCGCCGGCTTGATGGCCGAACAGCTCCGACTCGAGCAAAGTCTCCGTGAGGGCCGCGCAGTTGACCTTGATCAGCGGCTGCTCCCAACGCGGCGAAAGGTAATGCAGGCGCGAGGCGATGAGCTCTTTGCCCGTGCCGCGCTCGCCGATCACGAGCACGGGCTTCACGAGCTTGGCCGCCTGCGACACGTGCTCGAGCATGGCCGAGAAGGCCGGTGCCTCGCCGATCAAGCCGATGCTTTCAGGGATCCTCGCCGCGGCAGCGCTGGCCAAGTGACACCAACTGTTGGTCGTTTAGGCGAAATCTTAGCCCAAGACCAAACTTGGACCCAAGCGTTTTCGAGGGCACGAAAGCCAATTCTTTCGCCCATTCAGACGTTTAGAGCGGTGCGCGGCCCTTGGCATAGTTTCTGCTTTGAGGTTCGCACTCACAACTTGAGAGGGCCTCGTGCCATGGGAATCTTCTCGCGCTTCAGCGACATCGTGAACTCGAACATCAACTCGATCCTCGACAAGGCCGAGGACCCGGAAAAGCTCGTGCGGCTGATGATCCAAGAGATGGAGGACACGCTCGTCGAGGTGCGCTCCACGGCGGCCCGAGGGATCGCCGACCGCAAGGAGATCACGCGCTCGCTGGCGAACCTCGAAGCCGAGGCGAAGGATTGGCAAGCCAAAGCCGAGCTCGCGCTCGACAAGAATCGCGAGGACCTCGCGAAAGCGGCCCTGGCGGAGAAATCGCGCGCGACTGCGGCAGCCGAAGCGCTGCGCGCCCAGCATCAGGCCCTCGGTGAAGGACTCGACAAGTTGAACGACGACGTCGTGCGGCTCGAGGAGAAGCTCGTCGACGCGAAGACGCGTCAACAGGCGATCCTCTCCCGGCAGCGCACGGCGAGCCGCAGGCTCGAGACGCGCAAGCGCTTGCATAACGCGCGCATCGACGACGCGCTGATTCGGTTCGATCAGTTCGAGCGCCGTATCGACGACATCGAGGCGCACGTGGAGTCGTACGATCTCGGCGGAAAAAAGGGTTTGAAGGACGAGTTCTCCGAGCTCGAGAACGAAGATGCTGTCGCGCAGGAGCTGCGTGAGCTGAAGTCGAAGCGTGCCGGGCAGAAGCGCGGCAACGACCCGGCCTGAGCGTGAGCACGACGATCGGTGTCTTCATCCTGACGATCATCTTCATGGTGATCGTTCTGCCCTTCATCGTGATCATGCATTACTCGACGAAGTGGAAAGCGACGAAGGGTTTGTCGGATGACGAGCACAAAATGCTCGAGGACCTCTGGAAAGAAAGCCAAGCCATGCAGAGTCGCGTGAACGCGCTCGAGACGATTCTCGACAGCCAGGTTCCCGACTGGAGAAGACAGCAGTGAACGATCCCCTTCGCGAGCCGGGCCTGATCAACAAGCTCTACCGCAGCCCGCGCCGCGGCATGATCTTCGGCGTCTGCGCCGGCCTCGCCGAATATTTCGGTTTCGACGTCACGATCACGCGCGTCATTGTCGCAGTCGGGGCGTTCTTCGCGTTTCCGGTCATTTGCATCATCTATCTCTGCTTGGGGTTGCTGCTACCCGTGCGCGCCTATTCGGGGCCGGAACCGCGCCGCAGCGATCCCGTCGAGCGCCAGGTGCGGGCGAATCCCCACGATACGCTGGCCAACGTGCGGTATCGGTTCCGCGATCTCGACGTGCGGCTACAGCGGCTCGAGAAATACGTGACGTCGAACCGTTACACGCTCGAGCGAGAGTTTCGTAAGCTGGAAGAGTAGTTTTCCGGCGTCATTTGCGGTGTCTCGGGAGGTCACCACGGATGCAGCTGTTTGAGTTTGTGTTGGCGATGTTCGCGCTGGTCCTGGTTTTCAAGCTGATCAGGTTCGCAATAGTCCACGGCAAGCGCACGCCGCGCCGCGACGATCCCGTCAACACGGAGCTTCTCGAGCGGCTCGGCCAAGTCGAGGAGCGCGTGCGCGTGCTCGAACGCATCGTGACCGACGAGCGCTACGACCTGAAGCAGCAGTTCAAGGATCTCGGCGCCTGAAAAGAGCGCGGCGCCCGAGGGCGCCGCGCGGCAAGAAACGGTGCGGAACGTCAGTTCGCTGCCGGAGCGGGATTAGCGGCCCTGAATGCGCGCAGCTGATCGTTGAACGCGGCGGCCACGCCTTCCATCTCGGCGACTGCGGCGTTGTGCCGGTCGACCATGAGAGCCTTGAACTCGTCGGGCGCTTGCTCGCCCTCTGCTTCCTGCTCGGAGTCGATGCAGGCAAGGAACTCGGTCATGGCGGCTTGATACGCGCGGACCTGCGCCTGCGATGCAAGCATCTGGTCCCTCGTCGCGGTCGCGCCGTCGGGCATCGGCACGGGGGCAGGGGGCTCGCAAGCCGCGGCGGCGAGACCGTACCCGCTCGTGATGGCCGCCAACAGGCAGCCCGTCAGCACTCTCATGGTCAACCTCCTTGAAGAGTATTGCGTCGAATAATACCGCAGCCGCGCGGCTCAAAGCATGCTCGCGAACAACGCGCGGTATTTGCCGGTGCCGGCCGACTCCGCGAGCATGAGCTGGCAGAACTCGTCGGCCGAGACAGGGGCGCCGAACAAGTGGCCTTGCGCATGATCGCAGCCGTGGCGGCGCAGGAACTCGAGCTGCGCTTCGGACTCGACGCCCTCGGCCACGACCTCGAGCCGTAGGCTGTGGGCCATCTGGATGATGGCGTCGACGATCGCCGCATCGTCTCGATCGATCGCCACGTCGCGCACGAACGACTGGTCGATTTTCAGCGTGCTGATCGGGAACTGCTGTAGCGCCGACAACGACGAGTAGCCGGTGCCGAAGTCGTCGATCGCGAGGTGTAGCCCCATGCCGTACAGCGCGTCGAGAATGCGCACCGTGCGCTCGGGATCTTCCATGAGCGTCGTCTCGGTGATCTCGAGCTCGAGCGACGTCGGCGACACGCCGTGTGCGCGGAACGTGTCGCGGACCTGATCGAGGAACCGGCGCTGCTTCAGCTGGCGCAGCGAGAGGTTCAGCGAGACGCGGCACGGCGACGGGACGGAGCGCTGCCACGTTCGATAGTCGGCGCAGACGCGGTTCAACACCCAATCGCCGAGCTGGAGTATGAGATTCGTTTCCTCGGCGAGCGGCACGAAATCCGAGGGAAACACGAGGCCGCGCTCAGGCAGGTCCCAACGCAGCAATGCCTCGACGCCTTCGATGCGGCCCGTCGATATGCGGTACTTCGGCTGATAGTGCAAGCGCAGCTCGTCGCGCTCGAATGCGCGGCGCAGCTTGCTCTTCAGCATCAAGCGCTCGACGGCTTCCGTGTTCATGTCGCTCGAGTAGTACTCGAAGTTGTTGCCGCCCGCCTTCTTCGCTTCGTACAGAGCGGCATCTGCGTTGCGGATCAGATCGATGACGTTGTCGCCGTCGCGGGGATAGATCGCTATGCCCATGCTCGCGGTCAGGAAGATCTCCTCGCCGTGAACCTGGAACGGCTTGCCCGTTGCAGCGAGCAGCCGCGGTGCGAGCTCGTTCAAGTGGCGCTGCATCGCGTCGAGCCGCTCGAAGCCGGTGATCAGCACGGCGAACTCGTCGCCGGCCAAGCGCCCCGCGTGCGAATTCTCGCCGAGCTCCGCGAGCACGCGGCGCGCGAAGATCTCGAGGCTCGTGTCGCCGGCGGCGTGGCCGAACGTGTCGTTGATGTCCTTGAAACGGTCGACGTCGAGATAGACCATCGCGACGTACTGCTGGCTCCGGCGCGCGCGCGCGATCGACTGCTGGAGCAGATGCTGAAACTGCATGCGGTTCGCGATCTTCGTCAGCGAGTCGGTGCGAGCAAGGTAGCGAATGCGCTGCTCGACGCGTTTGCGCTCGTCGATGTTGTGCGCGGCATAAACCTTGCTCTGCACCGTGTCGCCGTCGCGCACGTTGGCGACCGTGTACGAGACGCTGACGGTCGTGCCGTCGGGCCGCAGCACCGTGCCTTCGCGAGGGCGGGACGCCACGCCTTCGGTCCGCCGCCGGTCGCTCGACAGGATCAAGTCGTCGGCGAGCTTGCCGACCAGCGTCGCTTCGTCCTGCTTGAAGAGCTCGACAGCAGCGGTATTAGCTCGTTCAACCTTGTCGTCGGCATCGGTTATCAACAATGCCTCGCCCATGCTCGACAACAGGCGATCGAGGTAGTCGCGCGAGATCGTGCTCGAGCGCAGATTCGTGCGCATCGCGTTGACGGCCGCCGCGAGATCGTGCAGCTCCGGCGTATCGCCGAACCCGACGGAGTCGAGCTCGCCGTTCGTGCCGCTCTGAAGAGAAGCCGTCACTGCGCGCAGGGGAGCGGAAAAACGGTCGACGACCCGCCGTATCAGCCATAGCCCGGCGAGCGTGCCGGCGCCGAGGCATGCGAGCGCAACCCAAGCGAAGGCGGCCAGGGAGAGCGCTCCCGACGCGAGCAGGTAGGTCAAAGCTCCTAGCGCCGCCGTGATGGATCCCGCAAGCAGCAGGACCGCAGTCATGAAACGGCGCTTGAGCGGCGAGTTCAGAAACGTCGCGAGCATACGGGGGGCTCGACTCGTTCTACTATCTATTTATTCTTATCGGTAGAGGGTCGCACGGCCCATTGTGTGCCGAACGCCCTTACAAGCCCAGGCCAGTCTAGTACGAGGACGCGTTTGCCGCACCCCGTGACTCCATTCGATCCGCCGAGAGGCCTGCGGCACAAGCACGTCCAGTCCTTGCTGGCAGGCTGGCCGTGGCGGCAGCGCTGGTTGCGGCGGCGTTCGGCCGGCTTGTTGGTCGCGTCGCGTGACGAGATCGTCGACTGCGGTGCCGGCGTGCGCTTGCTCGGGCATTTCAGCGCACAACCCGTTGAACCCAAGGGCCTCGTGATTCTGTTACATGGCTGGGAGGGTAGCGCGGAGGCGAATTACGTCGTATCCGTCGGCGGCCTGCTATACGACGCCGGATTCGCCGTGTTCAGGCTCAACTTCCGCGACCACGGCGACACGTTCGCCTTGAATCGCGACCTGTTCCATTCGTGCCGCATCGACGAGGTGGTCGGCGCGGTCGCCGCGATCGCAGCGCGGCATCGGGCCCTGCGCACGTTCGTCGTAGGCCACTCGCTCGGCGGCAATTTCGCGCTGCGCGCGGCCGCGCGCACGCCGGCTTTAGGGATAGACCTCACGAAAGTCGTGGCCGTTTGCCCCGTGATTCGACCGGCGAGCACGATGCGCGCGCTCGAGGATGGCTGGTGGCTGTACCGCTGGTATTTCCTGCGCCGTTGGCGCCGCAGCCTGCGAGGCGAAAGCGGCGTGCTTTCCGGAGCTCTACGATTTCGGCGATCTGCGTCGCTTTCCGACTTTGACGGCGACGACCGAGTTCTTCGCGACTCGCTACGCCAGCTTCCCGGACTTGGGCTCCTATTTGAACGGCTATGCGATCACGGGCGATGCGCTCGCGCGCCTTGCCGTGCCCGCGAAGATCATCGCGGCCGCCGACGATCCCGTGATCCCGATTGCGGATCTCGCCGATCTCGCCGCGACGAGCGCGCTATCGATCGAGGTGTTTGCGCGCGGCGGGCACTGCGCGTTCCTCGAAGACTATCGCCTCCGAAGCTGGGTCGATCGAGCGGTGCTCGCGGAGATCGAGGCCGCGTGCTGACGCGTCCTAAGCCTGCCGCTTCTCCTGGAACGTCGACGGAGTGGCGCCGTTCATCACTTTGATCTCGCCGTCGATGATGGCCCCCTCGGCGACGGCGATCGAGTTACCCGACAGGCTGCCGGTGACCCGTGCGCTGCCCAAGATCTCCACGCGCTGCGCTGCGATGACGTCGCCTTCGACGACCCCGGCGACGACGATGTCCGTGGCCTTCAAGGTGCCTTTCCAGCGTCCGCCGTCGGCCAGCGTCAGCGGCCCGTTCGATGTCGCAGTCACCTTCGACGGTGCCGCAGAAGACGTAAGCGCCTTTGCCCGTGATCGTGCCGACGATCGTCGTCGACGCGGCGACGTAGGTCGTCGGGTTGTTGCCGTCTTGGATTCGTCGCTTGAGCTTCAGCATGGAGTATCTCCGCGGGCAGGCAGCCAAGGTAACCGAACGCGCAGCGCCCACGCGGGAACCAGGTCACGCGGCGACGATCGGCCGCGAAGTGCCAATTTTTGTCGCAAGCGGCTTGTGACGGCACTCACACCGGCCCTCCGTAAGCGCTTGTTTCACTTAATGGGCATGCTGTTGGCACGGCGATTGCTTGGTTTGGGCATGACCGTTGGAGGGGCGGGACCTGACCATGGACGACACCGTTGAGATCATCGCGCTGGTACTCGGCGACGCGAACGAGCGGCGCTGGCGCGCGGGCCAGCTCGGCCGGGGGGCCCAATGCCTCGTGCGCCGGCCCGACGGCCGCGTCGCGCTCGAGCCCGTGGCATCCGAGGAGGAATTCGAGCGAACGGCCCGCACGACGGGGTGCTTCCGTCGCGGCAAGCCGATTCACGACCCCTACACGCACGAGGTGATCGGTTACGAGATGGAGCAGGTCCCGCTGCTGCGCTCGGCGCCCGAAGACGGCGGTCAGTAGCCGTAACCGAGGCTGTTTGATTTCCGCGACGAAGCCGTTTTCGAGTCGCACGACTGCGCATCAGCTGATGCGGACCCCGATTGAAGATCCAGTCCTCGACGACAACCTCTTCGATGATCCCCGGATACGGGCGCCAATCGCGGACGTAGGGCAGGTGTAGAACCCGGACCTGCACCGATACGGGCTCGCCGCAGTACCGTCAGGATTTCATCGGCGTGATCGCCGGTCGTGATGATGCGCGACCCGCAGCGGAACGCGTGCGCGGGGGAGACGGCCGCCAGCAGGAGCAGGGCCGCGATCACTGTGCGAACCATCTTCGAAGGCATCGTGGGAAACACTCCACGAAGGTCGTTCAAGCGTAGCCGCGTCGCATTGAACGTACGCTGAATCGGTTCGACGGGCAATCGCGCCAGCCTATAATGCCGGCACCGGCAGATCTTCACGGCGTGTCTAGCTTGAGCCCGTCCCCTCCATTTTCTGGCGCTGGCGGGCCGTTCGCGGCACGCCTGAAGTGGCTGCGCGACGGCGGCCGCGCGGCGCTCGTCCGCCAGGGCTTGCGCGGCGTAGAGAAAGAGAGCCTGCGAGTTGGCGAGGACGGCACGTTGTCGCGGTCACCGCATCCGATCGCGCTCGGCGCGGCGCTGACTCACCCGTTCATCACGACCGACTATTCCGAAGCGTTGCCTGAGCTCGTGACGCCGCCGCAGCGGACCCAATGGGAGACGCTCCAGTTCCTCTGCGACTTGCACGCATTCATCCAGCGGCGCCTGGACGGCGAGCTCTTGTGGCCGGCCAGCATGCCGTGCGAGCTGCCCGCCGACGATGAGATTCCGATCGCGGACTACGGCCCTTCGAACCTCGGCCGCATGAAGACGGTATACCGCCGCGGTCTCGGCCACCGCTACGGCCGCGCGATGCAGGCCATCGCGGGGGTGCATTTCAACTATTCGTTGCCGCCGGCGTTTTGGCCGGAGTACCGAGCCTTCGAGCGGCGCTCCGAGCCCTTTGCGGAATTTCGGTCGGCCGAGCTCATGGGGCTCGTGCGCAACTATCGCCGCTGCGCGTGGCTCGTCACGTACCTGACTGGCGCGTCGCCGGCGCTCAACCGCTCGTTTCGGCCGGACGGCCACGAGCTGCTCACCGAGCTCGATTCCGCGACATGGTACGCGCCGTATGCGACCTCGCTGCGCATGAGCGACTTGGGCTACCGCAACAAGACGCAAGGACGCTTGAGCATCCGCGCGAATTCGCTGGCCGAATACCTCGAGGGCATCCGCAGCGCCGTGACGACCGAGGAGCCGCGCTACGCGGCGATCGGCGTCGTCGTGGACGGCGAGTATCGGCAGCTCAACGCCAACATCCTCCAGATCGAGAACGAGTACTACAGCACGATCCGCCCGAAGCCGAGCAAGGCGAGCAAGTCGCGGCCGCTCGTTGCGCTCGCCGAAACCGGCATCGACTACGTCGAAGTGCGAACGCTCGATCTCTGCAGCGCGGACCCCGTGGGAATGAACCAAAGCGAGCTGCGCTTCCTCGAGGCGCTGCTGATCTACTGCTTGTTGACCGACAGCCCGCCGATCTCGCGGCCTCGGAGCAGGCCGAGATCGATGCGCGCGACCTCACCGTCGCGCGCGAAGGCCGGCGGCCGGGTCTCACGCTCGTCGACGCAGGGCGCGAGCGGCCGCTTGCGCGAGCGAGGGCTCGAGCTCACCGCCGGCATCCGCGAAGTCGCCGAGCTCCTCGACGCGGACGCCGAGGGCTACGTCGCGGCCGTCGACGCCGCGGCCGAGGCGCTGCGCGATCCGGAGCGGACGCCGTCCGCGGCCTTGTTGGCCGCATTGCGCAGCGAGCAAGCGAGCTTTTTCGAGTACACGCTGGCGCTCGCGCGCACTCACGCGGCGTATTTTCGCGACTTCGCCCTCGGCGCCGCGCGCGAGCAGGCGCTCGTCGAGACGGCGCGCCGGTCGCTCGACGAGGCCGAAGCCCTTACGGCCAAGGACTCGCGGCCGTTTGCGGACTACCTGCGGGACTATTTCGCCCAAACCTAGGCGCCGGTAATCGACGCGGCCTGTATTCTGTGATTCCGTTAACCGCGCGCAGGGGCCCCCCGCCCGGATACTGTCACCTTTGGCCACTCGAGACGGGCATGAAGACAGTCTTCCTATTGGCGTTGACCTTGCGGCTTCGGCGGCACCCTCGCCGCGGCGCATTTCGCGCCGTGGCTCGAGCACGCGCGGCTGCCGTCGCACACTTCGGTCGTCGCCAACGGCGGCCGTGGCGAGCAGTTCCTGATTCGCTTGCCGGCGGATCGAATCGCGGCCACGGACGGCGAGGCCGGTGGCCTGCGCGCCAGGGGCGCGGGTGCTGCGATGCTGCTTGCCGGCACAGTTCGTGGCCGAGCCGCTGCTCGTCGAGCACTTCAAGGTGCGCGACTCCGACGGGCAGCGTCATCGGCGTCGCGGCGCGTCATTGGAATGGCGGCGGCGCAGACCCGACGACGACGTGGTCGGTCCTGATTCCGAGCCGCGGCGCGCTCGTCTTGAGCGCTCCCGGAGAAGCTCGCGGCGCGCTCGAGGCGCGCGCTGCGCACGGGCGGCTATAGCGCCGGCGAGGCGTGGGGCGGCCAAATCGCCGTGCCGATGATCGGCGAAGGCGAAGGGGCCGTGACCGCGGGCACCGGCGAGTTCGACGGGCTCTCGGGCAGCTACACCGAAAGCTGGACTGTCGCCGCCGTCGACGAGGACGGCATAGTCAGCGGCACGATCGAGCTCGACACCATCACGAGTCGGCCGCAATGAAATACCTATTCGTCGCCATCGTCGGTCTCGTGCTCGGGGCAGCCGCTGCGGGCGTCGTGCTCTACTTCAACCCGCTGGCCGCGAAGTCGGCGCCGATGCCGAGCGCGACGGACCGCGTGCTGCAGCTATTCCCTGCCGGACCACGTGCTCGAGTTCGCCGTCGGCGAGGACGCGCGTCTGTTCGGGCAAGACACGGGCGACGACAGCCTTTGGGAAGAGACGATCGACCGCACGGCCGTGCTCGCGCTCGTGCTGAACGACGGCTCGAATCAACCGGCGGCGATCGCGAGCCGGCTCATGTCGACGTCGGCGGAGACGGATCTGTTGCTGCGCGGCGTGCTCGTCAGCGACCACTGGCTCGTCACGATGCCCGGCGAGGGCACGCTGTTCGTGCGCGCCGACTCGAACGCCTGGCCGTTCTTGAAGGAAACGCTCCTGCCCGTGTGGTATCTCGACCAGCCGTGGAACGGCCCCGCCGAGTATTGGCCGACGGTCGGCCCCGGCGCGGACGACAGCGGCCGCGTCGTCGGCGTCACGGGCCTCTTCCGCGGCAGCGAGGGCAGCGCCGTCGAGCGCTACGAGGTCACGGCGCTCGATCCCGCGCGCGAGGTCGCGCTCGCGAAGGGCGAGCTGCACTTGAACCTGCCGGGCCCGCAAGTCGCGGCGCAGTAGCGTCGACCGCTCAGCGCCGCGAGCGGCGTCGAGATCGACGCTTCGCGTCGCGCAGCACGTCGGGTGCGATGCGCGCGCGATTCGCGACGAGCTTCTTGCCCGCGATGAACTCGCTTGGGCTGTTGACGGCGTCGACGGCGAGCAGCTGCCCTGCGCGCGAGATAGAACGCGGCGAAGCTGCGCGCGGCGGGATCGCCGCGCAGCACGACCTCGTCGTAGCCCGTCGACAGCCCCACGATCTGCAGCTTCAGGTCGTACTGATCGGACCAGAACCACGGCACCTCGGAATACGCCGTCGGCGTGCCGAGCAGCGTCGCGGCCGCGACCTTGGCCTGGTGAATCGCGTTCGGCACCGATTCGAGGCGCACGCGCCGCTCGAGCAGTGGGAGCGGATGGTTCGTGCAGTCGCCGGCCGCGACGACGTGCGGATCGGCCGTGCGCGCGAGCTCGTCGACGACGATGCCGTTGCCGCACGGCGAGCCCTGCGCGCGCCGCGAGCTCGACGTTGGGCACGATGCCGATGCCGACGATCACGACGTCGCAGCGCGAACCTGTCGGCCGTCCGTCGTCTCGACGGCGGTGACGCGCGTCGCGCCGTGCAGCGCCTTGACGGCCGCGCCGCAGTGAATCGCGACGCCGGCGGCGCGATGACAGGCCTCGTAGAACGTCGAGACCTCGACGCTGACCGTGCGCGACATGACGCGCTCCGTCGCTTCGAGGACCGTGACGTCGAAGCCGCGCTGGCGCACGACGGCCGCGACCTCGAGCCCGATGTAGCCGGCGCCGACGAGCAGCACGCGCGCGCCGGGCGCGAGCGACGCCGTGATGGCGTCGACGTCGGCGATCGTGCGCAGGTAATGCACGCCGGGCAGCGTCCGCGCCAGGCACGTCGAGCGCTGCGCACGCGGCTGCCCGTCGCGAGCAGCAGGCGGTCGTACGCGAAGCGTGCGGCCGTCGCGCAGCCGCACGCGGCGTGCCGCGGGCTCGAGCTCCTCGACTCGCGCGTTCTGCTCGAGCGTCACGCCCTTCTCCGCGTAGAAGGCCGCGGGGCGCAAGCAACAGGCGCTCGCGCGCGAGCTCGCCCGCGAGGTATTTCTTCGACAACGGCGGCCGTTGATACGGCGGATACGGCTCGTCGCCGAGCAGCGTGATCGCGCCCGCGAAGTTCTGCTGGCGCAGCGATTGAACGGCTTGCGCGGCGGCTTGGCCGCCGCCGACGATCACGAGATGCTCGCTCATCGAATGCTATATTCCGGAACGGGGCCGCGATTCTAACAGCGGCGCGAGGTTTCGAGACGCACATGACGCGAGCGATCCGCTTCGACTCGTTCGGTGGGCCCGAGGTGCTGCGAGTACCGCGAGGTCGAGCTCGCCGCGCCCGGCGAGGGCGAAGCGCGCGTCGCGCACCGCGCGATCGGCCTGAACTTCATCGACGTCTATCACCGCACGGGCCTCTATCCGCTGACGTTGCCGAGCGGTCTCGGCGGCGAGGGCGCCGGCGTCGTCACGGCGGTCGGCCCCGGCGTCGCGCACGTGCGCGCCCGGCGATCGCGTCGCCTACACGGCGCCGGCGCCGCTCGGCTCGTACGCCGACGAGCGCATCGTCGACGCGCGCTGGCTCGTCAAGCTGCCGCGCTGCGATCGGCGAGCGAGACCGGCGCCGCGATGATGCTGAAGGGGCTCACGGCCTGGTACCTCCTGAAGCGCAGCTTCGCGGTCGCGCCGGGCGACTGGATCCTGCTTGTACGCCGCGGCCGGCGGCGTCGGGCTCATCGCGGCGCAATGGGCGCGCGAGCTCGGCGCGCGCGTCATCGGCGTCGTCGGCACGGCGGCGAAGCGCGAGCTCGCGCTCGCGCGCGGGCTGCGAGCACGTGCTGCTCGACGGCGACGACATCCCGCAGCGCGTGCGCGAGCTCTCGGGCGGCGGCGTGCCCGTCGTCTACGACTCGGTCGGCCGCACGACGTTCTATCAGTCGCTCGATTGCTTGCGGCCGCACGGCGTGCTCGTGAGCTTCGGCAACTCGTCGGGCAAGGTCGAGCCGTTCGGGCTGCACGAGCTCACGAGGCGCGGCTCGTTGTACGTCACGCGGCCGACGCTCCACGACTTCATTCGCGACCGCGCCGCGCTCGAGGCCGGCGCCGCCGAGCTGTTCGCGCTCGTCGAGCAGGGCAGCGTCGAGATCGAGGTCAACCAGACCTACGCGCTGCGCGACGCGGCGCAAGCGCATCGCGATCTCGAGGCGCGGCGCACGACGGGCTGCACTGTCCTGATTCCTTAGCACGCGATTCCGTCACGTTTCGACCGAATTCGCGCGTCGCGAGCCGCTGCGACGCGCCGCTAGCGTTCGTCCTTGCAGCAGTCAAGGAGGACGACGTGCGGAAGCAACGCCACGAGACGCAGCTCGGCTGTGCGTTGACGGAGGCGTTCGCGGCGCTCGTCGACGTCGTGGCGAAAGGCCGCTGGGGCGGCAGCGCGCTCGTGCTCGGCACCACGGTCCCGCAGCGCGGGTTGCCGGTACGAGCAGCAGCGCGGCAAGGTCCTGCGGCGCGGCAAGGTGCTGGCGTGCCTGCGGCCCGTGTCGATCACGCTCCAGGAAACGCTGCTCGATCCGCCGTGCTGCGTGAGCTTGCGCCTGCACTGGCGCATCGAGCCGACGGACGACGGCGCGTGCGTGCTGCTCGACGCGCGCTACTCGCTGAACGGCGCCGCCGCGTTGCGCCGCCGGCACTGGTACGAGCGCATCCACGGCCACTGTGCGCGAATGCTCGGTGCGCTGGAGGCGCGCGTCGTCGCAAGCCGAAGAAACGTGAAGCCGTTTGCAGATTCCGCGCGCATCGACTCTATACTCGAAAGCAAGCGGCACGCTCTGCCGTCCTGTGCGGCAGTGCAACGCCGAGGTTGCGGGAGACCTGTTTGCGCGCACCGACGGACCGAGTACACGCTGTCGCCAGCCTGCAAGAATTCTTCAAGGACTCCGTCGCCGCCGCCATGGCGAAGCAAGGCGTCGCGGCCGACGATCACACCGCTTACTACGTCGTCAACCTGCTGACGCTGTTCGCGCGGCACGAGACGCTCTACGACCGCGGCAAGCCCGGTCCCGGCCTGCAACCGCTGGCGCTGCTGCTCGCGGCCGCGGCCGACAGCCCCGATCGCGAGACGCGCAACGCGATCCTGCGCCGAGTCGGCGACACGTCGTTGTTCGTCGCCGGATTCTTGGGCGACGGCTTCGCGCGCAAGCTCATCGACATCGACTACTACATCGACATGGGCGGCGCGGCCTACGGCCGGCTTTCGGACGACGTGCGCGGCACGCGCGAAGGGCGCGCCTTCGGCACGGTGTTCGCGGAGCTCGCCGAGAAGTTCCGCGATTTCGTCGACGTGCTCGCCGAGATTCGCGATTCGGGCAAGGCCGCCGCGATCGACGTGCTGCGGCTCTACGAGGTCTGGCTGCGCACGGGCAGCCGGCGCGCGGCGCGCCTGCTGCGCGAGCACGGCCTCGAGCCGAACGCCACGCTGAACGTGGCGACGCGCCACTGATCCATGCTGCTGCGCAAGCTCGAGACGATGTTGCACGAGCTCTATGCGCTCGAGGTCGGCTACGCCGTCAACGATTTCCTGATCACGGATCGCCGAGCTCGCGCGCAGCCTCGATTCCGGCGGCCGCCAAGTCGACGAGAAGCTCCTGATCGCCGAAGCCGACGGCGAGGCCGACGTCGCGCTGTATCTCGAGCGCGAGCTGCTCGATCGGCTCGACCGCCACGATCCGCTGACGAGGCTCGACGCCGACAACCTCGCCGACTTCTGGTCGGCGCTCGAAGGCGTCAGCCACTTCACCTACTACGCCTGGAATGCCGCGCGCGACAAGGACGTCTCGCTGTTCGAGCTCGAGCTGCAAGCCGAGGTCGACAAGTTCGTCACGACGGGCATGCTGCTGCGCGAGCAGACGGGCCGCGAGCCGAGCGGCCTGCACGGCTGGTTGTTCGACTCGCCGACGTTGGCCGCCGAGCTCGACGACGAGGAGCGCGAGCGCTACCGCCGCGCCAATCGCTACGCCGCGAAGTACTGCCGGCGGCTCGCTGCCGGCGCTCGCGCGCGACGACGAGGCGGCCGCGCAGCGCGAGCTGCGCCACTTCTACCGGCTGTCGCAAGCGCTCGAAGCTCGCGCACATCGACGCCGACTGACCTCTTCGGCTCAGGCAGTTGGCTTTCGCGTTACCCGTAAGGGATCGCTCGTTCGAGCGTCTTAGGCGCGGGCAGTACGATAGGGCCGGCGATGGACGATTCGCTCGAGCAGAGGTTCGCGAGCGTGCAGCCCTCCTCCGTGGCCGGGCCGCAGGTGCTCGCCGTCGTCGACGAGCTCGTCACAGAGATCCGCGCGCGGCAAGCCGAAGAGCCGTGAGCCGATAGCCGGCGATCGCGGCTCAGGGCGCCTTCAGGAACAGCCGGTACGCCGGGTTCGTCGGTCTCGTCCCAGTACGTGTAGCCGAGCTTCGCGAGATGCTGCGCGAACTCGGCGCGATCGGCTTCCGGCACCTGCACGCCCGCGAGCACGCGGCCGTAGTCGGAGCCGTGATTGCGGTAATGGAACAGGCTGATGTTCCAGCAGATCGCCGATCGCCTCGAGGAACGCGAGCAGCGCGCCGGGGCGCTCCGGGAACTCGAACCGGTACAGGAGCTCGTCCTTGAGCCCCGGCACCTGGCCGCCGACGAGGTGGCGGATGTGCAGCTTCGCGAGCTCGTTGTCGCTCAAGTCGAGCACGGGATAGCCCTGGGCCTCGAGCAGCGCCGACGATCTCGGCGGCCTCGGCGTGCGCCGCGCTGCAGCGACACGCCGACGAAGATGTGCGCCGTGGCGCCCGGCGCGTAGCGATAGTTGAACTCCGTGATGTTGCGCTCGCCGAGCGCTTCGCAGAACTTCAAGAACGCGCCGGGCCGCTCGGGGATCTCGACGGCGAGCAGCGCCTCGCGGTGCTCGCCGATCTCCGCGCGCTCGGTCACGTGGCGCAAGCGGTCGAAGTTCATGTTCGCGCCGCTGATTCACGGCGATGAAGCGTCGCGCCTCGCGCAGCTGCGGCGCTCCGCGTAGCGCTTCATGCCGGCGACGGCGAGCGCGCCGGCGGGCTCCACGACGACGCGCACGTCCTCGAAGATGTCCTTGATGGCCGCGCAGATCTCGTCCGTGTTGACGAGGATGATCTCGTCGACGACCTCGCTCGCGACGCGAAACGTCTCCTCGCCGACGCGCCGCACGGCGACGCCGTCGGCGAACGTGCCGACGCGGTCGAGCGTGACGATCTGTCCGGCGCGCAGCGAGTCGTACATGCTCGCCGACTCGTACGGGCTCGACGCCGATGATCTTGATGCCGGGGTAGCGGTGCTTCAAGATACGCGCCGATGCCGCTGATGAGGCCGCCGCCGCCGACGGGCACGAAGACGGCGTCGCGGCACTTTCGGCCACTGCCGCTCGAGCTCGACGCCGATCGTGCCTTGGCCCGCGATGACGTCGGGATCGTTGAACGGGTGCACGAAGCAGAGCCCCTGCGCAGCTTCGAGCTCGCGCGCGTGCGCGTTGGCGTCGTCGTAGGTCATGCCGTGCGAGCACGGCCTCGCCGCCGAGCGCGACGACGGCGTCGACCTTGATCGACGGCGTCGTCTTCGGCATCACGATCACGGCGCGCAGCCCGCGCTTGCGCGCCGCGAGCGCGACGCCCTGGGCGTGATTGCCGGCCGAGCTGCAGATCACGCCGTTCGCGAGCTTCGCGGCGGGCGTCTGCGCGATCTTGTTGTACGAGCCGCGCAGCTTGAACGAGAACACGGCCTGCAGGTCCTCGCGCTTCAAGTAGCACGTCGTGACCGAGGCGCGCAGACAGGCGCGGCGCGCGGTCGAGCGGCGACTCGATCGCGACGTCGTACACGCGAGCGCGCGCGATCAGCGGCGCGTAGCTCGCGGCGATCGGGATACGACTTTGGCTGCGTGCTCATCGGCGCGACGCAGTGTAACGGGCCGGGCCGGGCGCCGTTAAGCGACGGAGCGCGCCGGATCAGGGCGGCCGGCGGTGCGCTTCAGGAGATCCGCCATGCGGCGCGTCATCTGGTCGTACTGGAAGCCGGCGATCTTGTAGCGCCAACCGCCGACTTTGGCGTTGATACGCGCCGCCTCGGCGCTCGGGTCGGCGGCCGGCGCGGCAGCGCCTTCGGCGGTGCCGCAGCGCCTTCGGCGACGGGAGCGGCGGGCGCCGCCGCGGCCGGCGCCTGGCTCGCGTCGACGCTCGCCTCGAGCGCGATCCAGCTCTCGTCGTTGCGCTCGATGCCCGTCACTGCGCACGACGAGCCCGTCGAACGTCCGATACTCGACGATCGTCGGCGGCTCTGCCGGGCTTGCGTCGGCGGGCTCGACGTCCTCGAGGTTGAGCTCGCGCAGCGCGTTGCCGACGACGTTCGCGACGCCGGGATAGGAGAGCTCGCGGCCGCTCGGTACGTCGGCGACGTCGAAGTTCGCGAGCTCGGCGCCCGTCTTCGAGAGGCGGACGACCTCGCCGTCGGCGTGCGTGATCGTGACATCGCGCACGCGCTCGCCGCGGACGTCGATGATCACGGAGTCGACCCACTGCGCAGTCGCGCGCGGCACGTCGGGGTTGCGGTCGATCAAGATAGCTCTGTGCCTCGCCGGCGCGGCGCGCGTACCGATACCTGGCTCCCTCGGCGTTGCCGAGGATGACGGTCGGCAGCTCGCGGCCGGGCGCCGTCGAACGCGACGCTGATGCCGGCGGCGTCGGCGCGCCGCGACGTCCTCGACGCCGAGCCGGCCGTAGAGCTCCGGGTTCGCCGTCTTCTGCTCGAGGATCCGCGCTTCGCCGAGCGCCGTCAGCGCTTGGCGCAGCTTCGCTCGCGTTCGCGGCGTAGCCGTGCTTGTCGGCGACGACCCAGCTGTCGGGGCGCTTTCTCGAGCGTCGCGACGGTCTCGCCGTTCGCCTTGACGATGGTCACGCGCTCGATGTCGCCGAGCGCCGCCTCGAGGCCCGGAACGAGCGCGGCGCCGCTGCCGGTCGGTGCCGTGCGGCTGCGCTGGCCGGCTACGACGAGCACGAGCAGCACGACGAGCGCCGCCGCGAGGAACGCTACAGTCGCGCCTGCTCATGGCCGCGCCTTCCTGCGCCGCCGAACCACGACCGACGCCGAGCGCGATGATCGTCAGCACGATGGGCACGAGCGCGATGTTGATCGCCTTGAGCCACGTGCCGAGCGTTTCGATATCGGCGTCGAGGTTGCGGCGCACCGCGCGCAGCTCCTGCCGAATTCGGACCTGCTGGTCGAGGAAGCGCTGGACCTCGGCCTGCTGCTCGGGGCTCATGAGCAGCGAGTTGCCGTCGCTGCGCGCGGCTTGCAGCTCGCCCAAGCGCTGCTCGGTCTGCGTGAGCTCGGCCTCGAGCCGGTCCTCGGTGGCGCGGAACTCGAGATCCGCGTTGCGGCGCAGCTCGTCGACCCTCGTGAACGGCCGCGTGTACGTCGCGCGGCTGCGCAGCCCGATCAATGCCGCGCTGCCGGAGAGATTGTCGAGCGCGTTGATGACGAAGTCGCCGTTGTTCGCGAATGCGGTGACGAGCCGCTGCCCCAAGAAATTCTGCGCCTGCACCCAGAGCCGGTCGCTCAAGATGTCGACGTCGCCGACGAGCACGAGATTGGCGCTCTCGGTCGACGCCAAATGCGTGGCTCGCAAGTGCCGCGTCGAAGGGTGCGTCGCGGCCCTCGGCCGTCGGCGCACCGTCGGGGAACGCCGACTTCAGCGGCCCTTCGAGGCGCGCCGCGAGCACGTACTTCTTGCCGCTCGGCGTGAAGCCGTTCAAGAGTTCCTCGGGATCCGCCAGGAACTGGAACCGCTCGGCCGGCATGACCTCGGACTCGACGCTCGAGGTGAGCAACGGCGTCAGCTTCGCCGTCGCGCCCTCGGCGAGCTCGAAATGCCCCGCTACCCCTAAGTTGACGCTGCTCAACCCCGAGGTGATCGGGTCGTCCTGGCTCATGGCCTCGGCGTCGAGGCCGAGCAGGCCGATGTGGCGAACGGGCTGGAACCGCCCGCCGATGCTGAGCCCGTAGCGGTTGTCCGTGACGACGCTCCGACGTATCGAAGGTGACGCCCCATGCGTCGAACAGCCGCTGCGAGCGTCGAGCTCGGCTGCGGCGGCGCCGATCCCGAGGCCCGTCGGATCGGCGCCGGCGAGTATCTCGGCGTGCGGGTCGACGAAGATCAGCGCGCGGCCGCCGCGCATGACGAACTGATCGACCGCGTAGAGCGTCGCAGTCGTCGAGCATCGCGGGATGCACGATCCAGAGCACGTCGATGTCGTCGTCGATCGTGAGCACGCTCGCCGGCAACGTCCGCACCTCGAGCAGCTGCTTGGCTTGCTCGACGACGACCCACGGCTGCGACGGCTGCTGCGTCTGCGGATTGAAGCCGCCGCCGATCGGCGCGCTCGTCAGCAGGCCGACGACGGTCTTGTCGGTATTCGCGAGGTTGTAGATCAGCCGCGCGAGGTCGTACTCGAGGAACGCCTCCTTGCGCGGATCGGGCTGGAAGAACGGGATGCGGTCCGTGGTGCCGACGCTGTTCGTGCCGGCGAGGCCGAAGTAGACGGCGTCGCCGCCCGTGCCGACGTCCGCCGACCTGCAGCCCGAGCTGCTCGGCGCGGTCCTCTTCCTCGGAGAACGGCAGCGGGTCGATGACATTCAGCACGAGCTTGCCGTCGGGCGCGTTCGCCGCGAGCTCCTCGAGCATCTCGCGCACGCGAGTCGCATACGTGCGCAGCGTCGGCAGCGTCTCCGTCGCATCGTTCGAGAAGAAGAAATACAGGTTGATCGGCTCTTCGATGCTGTCGAGCACCGCGTGCGTGCCGTCGCCGAGCGTATAGAGATTGTTCTCCGTCAGATCGACACGCACGCCGCGCAGCCAGCCGTTCGTGGCGACGACGGCCACGACGAACGCCAGCACGATGAGCACCAGCGTCACCGCCCCAAGCTTGTTTCTGGTTGCCCCGCTCATGCCGTCAATCCGCCTTCTTGAGCTCGAGCACGATCGTGTTCGCGTAGAGCGCCATGCCGATCAGCAGCGCGAAATAGACGAGGTCGCGCAGATCGATGACGCCTTTGCTGATGTAGTCGAAGTGCGCCTGCGAACCCCAGGCTGGTGAGCCCGTCGACGAGCCATTGCGGCGCTACGCCCGAGAGCACTTGCTGCACGACGCCGAGCCCCGGAGCGAGCAAGCCGAAGCACGTGACGACCGACAAGATGAACGCGATGACCTGGTTCTTCGTCGCGGCGGAGATGCAGGCGCCGACAGCGAGGAAGCCGCCGGCCATCAGGATGCTGCCGAAATACGCTGCGACGATGACGCCGTTGTCGGGGTCGCCGAGGTAGTTGACGGTGATCCAGATCGGGAACGTCAGAGCGACCGCGATCGCAGTGAACGCCCACGCGGCGAGGTACTTGCCGGCGACGACCTGCCAGATCTCGAGCGGCAGCGTCATCAGCAGTTCGATGCTGCCCGACTTTCGTTCCTCGGCCCACAGCCGCATGCTCAAAGCCGGCACGAGCAACAGATAGAGCCACGGGTGCCAGTAGAAGAACGCCCCGAGGTCTGCCTGACCCGCCTCGTAGAAGCCGCCGTAGAAGAATGTGAACCAACCGCGAGACGATCAGGAAGATCACGATGAACACGTACGCGATCGGCGTCGCGAAGTAGCTCGCGAGCTCGCGCTTGAACACGGCCGCCACGCCGCTCATGCCGCGGCCCCTCCCGTGATCGTGCGGAACACCTCGTCGAGACGGCCGGACTCGAGGTGCAGCTCGGCCAGCGGCCAGCGCTGCCGTTCCGCGAGCGCGTTGATCGGCGCGAGCGGCAGCTTACCGGGCGCCGGGAACGCCGTGATGCGGCCGTTCTTCTCGTCGAGCTCGGTGCTCGCGACCTCGGGCAGCAGCTTGATGGCGTTGCGCGCCGCCGGGAATGAGCTCCGGATTCGCCAGCTTCAGAGACACGGCGTTGTAGAACCGCGAGCGCGCTCTCGAGGCCGCGCGGCGTGTCGTCGGCGAGGATCTTGCCGTGCGCGATGATGATCGCGCGGTTGCAGACGGCTTCGACTTCCTCGAGCAGATGCGTCGAGATCACGATGATCTTCGACTTCGCCATGCGCCCGATCAGCTCGCGGACCTCGTGCTTCTGATTCGGATCGAGGCCGTCGGTCGGCTCGTCGAGGATCAAGACCTCGGGGTCGTGCAGGATCGCCTGCGCGAGCCCGACGCGGCGCCGATAGCCCTTCGACAGCGTGTCGATGGTCTGGTCGAGGACGCGCTCGAGATGCAGCAGCTGGAATACCTCGTCGAGCCGCCGCTTGCCGCGCTCGCGGGCGCGAGGCCGCGGACCTCGGCGATGAACTCGAGGAACGAACGCGGCGTCATCTCGGGGTAGCTCGGCGCGCCTTCGGGCAAGTAGCCGATGCGGCGCTTCGCCTCGACGGCTCTGCGTCTCGATGTCGGCGCCGCAGACGAGCACGCGGCCGGCCGTGGGCGGCAGGAAGCCCGCGACGATGCGCATCGTCGTAGTCTTGCCCGCGCCGTTCGGCCCCAGGAAGCCGAGCACCTCGCCGGCGCGACGCGGAAGCTCAGATCGTCTACGGCGCGAAACCTACCGTATTCTTTCGTTAGGTTTTTGACTTCGATCATTGGAGACTCGACGACGAATCGTTAGGAACAGCTGGCCGGCGAGCGGCGGACATTCTGCATTCGACGCACAAGCGCTTCAAGTTACCGAACGTTCATGGACGGCCGGCCTGAGTGAGTATAAGCGCGGACGGCGGATGCCGGAGCAAGGGAAGCGCACGACGAGAAACATGAGCAATCGCACGCAATATCCGCCGATCGAGCCGTTCGACACGGGCTATCTCGCCGTCGGTGACGGCCACGAGATGTACTACGAGCAATCCGGCAACCCCTCGGGCAAGCCCGCCTTGTTCGTGCACGGCGGGCCCGGCGGCGGCGGCGACGTCAACGCGCGGCGGTTCTTCGATCCCGCTCGCTACCGGATCGTCGTTTTCGACCAGCGCGGCTCGGGGCGCAGTCGCCCGCATGCCTCGCTCGAAGCCAACACGACGTGGCACCTCGTCGCCGACATGGAGCGCTTGCGCCGCCATCTCGAGGTCGATCGCTGGCTCGTGTTCGGCGGCTCGTGGGGCAGCACGCTCGCGCTCGCCTATGCGCAGACGCATCCTCAGGCCGTCAGCGAGCTCGTGCTGCGCGGCATCTTTCTTGCTGCGGCAGCTCGAGCTCGACCTGGTTCTATCAGTTCGGCGCGAGCCTGCGTGTTCCCGGAGCAGTGGCAGAAGTACTTGGCGCCGATTCCGCCCGCCGAGCGCGCACGATCTGCTCGGCGCTTTCCATCGGCGTCTCCTCTCGGACGATGCCGCGGTGCGGCTTGCGGCCGCCCGCGCGTGGTCGATATGGGAGGGAGCCACGAGCTCGCTTGCTTCCGAATCCGAAGCGCGAGGACCAGTTCGGCACGCCGGAGTTCGCGCTCGCGCTCGCGCGCATCGAGGCGCACTATTTCGTCAATCGCGGCTTCTTCGAGCACGAGAACCAGCTGCTCGACGGCGTCGAGCGCATCCGGCAGATACCGGCCGTCATCGTGCATGGGCGCTACGACGTCGTGTGCCCGATCGACACGGCCTTCGAGCTGCATCGGCGCTGGCCCGAGGCCGAGTTGCGGATCGTGCCCGACGCGGGTCACTCGGCCTACGAGCCCGGAATCACGGCCGAGCTCGTCGCGGCCACGGATCGATTTGGAGCTAGAGCATGAGCACCATGGGCTCGCTACAACTGGTCAACGCGCAGCTCGTCAACGAAGGGCGCATCGTCGCCGCCGACGTGCTGATTCGCGGCGAGCGCATCGAGCGCATCGGAACCGGCGCCGTGCCCGCGGGCACGACGACGATCGATCTAAGCGGGCAAGCATCTCTTGCCGGGGCTCATCGACGACCAGGTGCATTGCCGCGAGCCCGGGCTCACGCACAAGGCGACGCTTGCGACGGAGTCGCTGGCCGCGCTCTGCGGCGGCGTCACGAGCTTCCTCGACATGCCGAACACGCAGCCGCCGATCGACGGATCGTGCCGCGCTCGCGGAGAAACGCCGCATCGCGGCCGCCACGTGCCACGTGAACTACGGCTTCTATCTCGGCGCGACGAACACGAACCTCGAGGAGATCAAGCGCGTCAGCGCCGCAGGACGCGTGCGGCGTCAAGGTCTTCATGGGCGCCTCGACGGGCAACATGCTCGTCGACGATCCAAGCGGCGCTCGAAGGCATCTTCGCCGAGGCGCGCTTGGTCGTAGCGACGCACTGCGAGTACTCGCCGCTGATCTTGGAGAACGAAAAGCGCTATCGCGAGCGCTACGGCGAGAACGTACCGATCGAGGCGCACCCCAAGATCCGGTCGGAGGAGGCGTGCTACCGATCGTCGTCGATGGCCGTGGGCCTCGCCAAGCGACACGGCGCGCGGCTGCACGTCCTGCATCTGACGACGGCGCGCGAGCTCACGCTGTTCGAGCGCGGCCCGATCGAAAGCAAGCGCATCACGGCCGAGGTCTGCACGCATCATCTTGTGGTTCGAGGAATCGAGCTACGCGACGCTCGGCACGAAGATCAAGTGCAACCCTGCGATCAAGACGGCGGCCGACCGTGACGCGCTGCGAGCGGCCGTCGTCGACGATCGCATCGACGTCATCGCGACGGACCATGCGCCGCACACGCTCGAGGAGAAGGCGCGCGGCTACTTCGAGGCGCCGTCGGGTCTGCCGCTCGTGCAGCACTCGTTGCTGATGCTGCTCGACCAGCACGCGCAAGGGCTGTTCACGCTGCCGAAGATCGTCGAGAAGGCCGCGCACAATCCGGCGCGTGCTGTTCGGCATCGCCGAGCGCGGCTTCATTCGCGAGGGCTACTACGCCGATCTCGTGGCCGTCGATCTCGGCCGCGGTGACGCGCGTCGATGCGGCGCAGGTTCGCTACAAGTGCGGCTGGTCGCCGTTCGAGGGCACGGACTTTCGCGGCGGCGATCGTTCTGACCGTGCTGAACGGTGTACCCGTTTTCCGCGATGGGCAGCCCGTCGCCGGGCCGCGCGCGGCTCGGGCGCTCGAGTTTCAGGCGCGTTAGCGACGCGTTGCCTTGCCAGGAACACGCCCGATGTGTTTCAGTTTTTCCATGAATATGATGCGTGCGCTTGCTCTCGATCGCGGCTTGCGCCGCGCTGCTCGGCTGCTGGGGCGTCCGACGAGCCGGCCGCGCCGGCGGCGGCTGATCGGCGGCCGCCGCAGTCGCGGCGACGGCGGCCGAGCACGAGCACGATGCGCCGACACCGACGCCGGCCGCCGAGGTGGCGCCTACGGTTCCGGTGCTCGAGCAGGAGCTCGCCTACGGTGAAGGCGCGCGAAGCAACCTCGTCGGCTATCTCGCGATGCCGCAAGACGCGGCCGAGCCGCTGCCCGGCATCATCGTGATTCACGAATGGTGGGGCCTGAACGACAACATCAAGGCGATGACGCGGCGTCTCGCCGGCGAGGGCTATGTCGCGCTCGCCGTCGATCTCTACGGTGGCGCGACGGCCGAAACGCCCGACGCAGCTCAGGCGCTGATGAGCGCGCTCTTGGACGAGCCCGACGCGGCCCGCAAGCAACCTGCGCCAGGCCTACGACTACCTCGAGAAGTACGCGCTTGCGCCGCGCATCGCGAGCATCGGCTGGTGCCTCGGCGGCGGCTGGTCGCTACAGACGGCGTTGCTGTATCCGGACACGCTCGACGCGATGGTCATGTACTACGGTCAGGTCGTCACGGATCGTCGATCGCCTCGCGCCGTTGAACGTGCCCGTGCTCGGGTTTTTCGGCGCCGAGGATAAGAGCATCCCCGTGCGCGACGTGCAGGTAGTTTCGCTCGACGCTCATGGAGCTCGGCAAGAACGCCGAGGTGCTGATCGTGCCGCGCGTCGATCACGCGTTCGCGAATCCGAGCGGCGGCAACTACAACGAGCAGGCGGCGAACGAGGCGTGGGCGAGCGACGCTCGTGTTTCTCGAGCGCCATTTGAAGCTCGGCACGCCGACGTCGGGCGGCGGTAGAACCGAGTGCGGTGAGTCAGTCTGAGCAGGGCTCGGCGACAGATCTGTAAGTCTGTCCGCTCGTGAAAAAAATGGAGCCGGGCTGCGGAACATCCGTATCCTTCATTGCGAAGTATCCTTGTTCGCTGCCGGAAACCCGGCCCCCTCAAAACGGCCGTCCGACTCGGCCAACGGGCCACCACGGGGGGAGAAGTGGTGGGCCGTTTGTTCGCTATACCGTCTAGCTCCTCGTGCGAAGCTCGTTGCTGGCCAGCACGACCTTCGGCGCCAGCTCGCGACGCAGGTCCTCGTTCAACGTCGTGCGCATTTGCCGATTGAGCTCACGGACGTAATCGTCGATCTCGTTGCGGAACAGCTCGTGCATCGACGGTGAACTCCGCGGCCACCGGTGCCTTCTGCACCACCGGCGCCTCGGCGCCTGTCGCATGCTGTGCGAGCAGGCCCACGGACAGTCCAACGGCCGTAGCCGTCAGTAGCTTGCGTGTAACCATACTCTCCAATCCTTTACCGATTCTGGTCGGTCTCTGAGTGATCTCACACTGAGATCTGCTTGTGCGTCTCTATTGCACGGCGCGTGCCAACCGACAACTGCTATACAAAATCAACGACTTGACCTAACTTTCGCGATTAACGATAAATCCGTAAATCACGGTTTTCCGTTGCGACGATCGACGGAAAACCGTAAGTGCTCGTCGTTATGTCGCAGCAAGAGCAGTACCAATGGCTTTTTCGGCGCAGCCCCGCGTTGCTCGTGTCTCTTGAACGAGGACGGCTTCTTCGTCGACGCCAGCGACGCGTGGTTGCGGCGTTTCGGCTATGCGCGCGAGGAAATCACGAACATGCGGCCGCAGGATCTCGCGAGCCCCGAGGGCGCGAAGCGCATCGTCGAGGAGTACCTGCCCGTGCTGCGGCGCACCGGCCGCCTCGGCGGGCGTGCCCGTCGATCTCGTGACGCGCAACAACGAGCGCGTCGATTGCCTCGCGAACGCGATCGTCGAGCGCAGCGAGACCGGCGACTATCTGCGCACGATCGTCGTCTACACGGAAGTCGGCGCGCAGGCGCGGCTCGAGCAGCACTATCGCGAGCTCTATCGTGCGACGCCCGGCGATGCTGCACACGGTCGACCAGCCACGGCCGCATCACGAACGTCAGCGATCGCTGGCTCGAAACGCTCGGGCTATCGCCGCGACGAAGTGCTCGGCCGCGTGATCACGGAGTTCATGGGCAAGGAGACTGCAGGCGACGCTCGGCGGCGGCCGCCTCGAGGACGTCATCGCGGCGGGCGAGCTCGAGAACGAGCCGCGCACGTACGTGACGAAATCCGGCGAGGTGCTCGAGGTCGAGGTCTCGGCGACACCGCGATCGCGACCCGAGCGGCGCCGTCGTCGCCTTGCTCGTCGCGTCGAAGGACGTCACGGCGCGCAATCGAGCGGAGCGCCAGCTGCGCGCCGCGTTCGAGGAGAACGCGCGGCTGCGCGACGAGCTCGAGCGCGAGCGCGACTACCTGCGCGAGGAAGTGCAGGTCGTCGATGAACTTCGGCCGCATCATCGGCGAGAGCCCCGCGCTGAAGCAGATGCTCGTGCGCGTCGAGGCCGTCGCGCAGACGTCGGCCAGCGTGCTCATCGAGGGAGAGTCCGGTGTCGGCAAGGAGCTCGTGGCGCACGTGATCCATGCGCGCAGCCCGCGGAGCCAAGGGCCCGCTCGTGAAGGTCAACTGCGCGTCGATTCCGCACGAGCTGTTCGAGAGCGAGTTCTTCGGCCACGTCAAAGGCGCGTTCACGGGTGCGCATCGCGATCGCGTCGGGCGCTTCCAGCTCGCCGACGGCGGCACGATCTTCCTCGACGAGGTCGGCGAGATCCCGCTCGATCTGCAGAGCAAGCTGCTGCGCGTGCTGCAAGAGAGCGAGTACGAGCGCGTCGGCGACGATCGCACGCACACGCGTCGACGTGCGCGTGATCGCGGCCACGAACCGCGATCTCGAGAAGGCCGTCGCCGACGGCAACTTTCGCGAGGACTTGTTCTATCGCCTGAGCGTGTTCCCGATCGAGGTGCCGCCGCTGCGCGCGCGCGGCGACGACGTGATCCAGATCGCAAGCCATTTCCTCGAGCGCACGTGTCAGGAGTTCGGTCATCGGCCGCTGACGTTGTCGAAGCAGCAGGCCGCGCTGCTGAAGCGCTACGACTGGCCGGGCAACATCCGCGAGCTGAAGAACGTCATCGAGCGCGCCGTGATCCTGTCGCGCGGCAAAGTGTTGCGGCTCGATCTTGCGATGAGCGACATCTTGAATCGCGCCGCGGCGCCTCGCCGCAAGCGAAGGAGCGGCGAGACGGCGTTGCTGACGGAGCTCGAGATGCGCGAGCTCGAGCGCAAGAACACGTTGCTCGCGCTCGAGATGGCGGAGTGGCGCGTATCGGGTCCGAACGGTGCCGCGAAGCTGCTCGGCATCAAGCCGACGACGCTCGACGGACCGCATGAAGAAGTTCGAGCTCGGCGAAGCCGCTCGTAGCCCAGGATCGATGCCCGGAGCCTGGCCGAGCTGTCCAAGTGATCAAAGACTTGCGACGGACTTGCTGAAGTCTGGTATATGTATGTCAAACCAGCGGCACATAGCCGCCGGACGGGCCAACCAAGACCAACTATCAAGGCTCCATCGTGTCTCCTTTCGCACAGCGTTTTGCCGAGGCCGTCCAGACCCTGATCGGTGATGGGCCGATCAAGCAACGGCTGGCGACGGCCTACGCGCTGCACCTCGGCCGAGCTCGCCGAGGCCGAGTTGCCGCCCGGTCTGCGGCGGGATTTCGGCGAGCTACAGGCCGCGATGAGCCGGGTCGCGCCGGTCGGCAACGAGACGCCGGGTTCGCGCCAGCGTGCAGAAGATGTCGCCAGAGCGAGGCGCTCGGCCATGCAGCGACGATCGTCAAGCTCTACGTCGAGCTCATGAACGGCCTCGAGCGGGCCGAGCCGCTGAAGGTGGTCGCGCCACCCCGCAAGCCCCCGCGCTACCTAACCGGCCGGCCCTAGCAAAAAATCTCCTGAAACGGCAGTAGTTGCGACTGCCATCAAGGATTTCGCAGCCGTCTCTCGCATGATGATCGCAAGGTATTTCCGCCGCTCATTGGACATATTGCGTGTCGACCAGCGCTCCACTCGGACAGCTCGGCCGCCGAGTGGCTACGCGCCCTTCGCGCAGCTCATCAAGATGCTGCTGCCGAGCGCCCGCAGCGTCGCGATCTACGACGCGAGTCGCGGAGCTCGTCTGGTGCTCGGACGGTTTCGAGCGCCCGGATCTACGCGTCCTGCTCGAGCAGCAACGCGCGAGCGACACGCTCGGCGAGCCGCGGCAGCGTCGAGACCACGAGCGCCGGCGTTCCCGTCTTCATCTCCGCGCTGCGCGGCGCCGACGCGCGGCCGCTCGGCTCGCTCGTCATCGAGCTCGGCGGCGGCAGCTCGCGCAGCACGCCGTCGATGGTCGTCGAGCATGCTGCGACCGGTGCTCGACTGCCTCGAGAGCCAGCTCTCGATCTCGAGCGCAGCACGCTCGCCGCCGATCGCAGCGCAGGGCTCGAGCTGCTGCTCGCGCGTCGACGAGCACGATCGCCGAGGATGCGAGCGCGTTGCAGGAGCTCTTCGACCACTGCGCGCGCGAGCTCGGCTGCGTGACCGGCGCGCTGCTCGTGCCGGACAAGAATCTCGAGATCTCGTGGACCGTCGACGAGTCGTCCGCAGACGTCGCAGCTGCTCGATCGCACGCAGAAACACCTGCTCGCGTGGGTGCAGCTCAACAATCGCCCGATGGTCGTGAATCGCGGCCCGGCAGGCGGCGCGCGCCTACAAGATTCTGTCGTGCCCGCTGCGCGATCCGCACGGCGCGTGCTCGGGCTCGTCGCGTTGTTTCGGCGGCGATGCCGAAGACTTCGAGCAGCGCGACGTGCGGATTCTCGAGTTCGTCGGCCGCAAGGCCGTCGCGATTCTCGAGAGCGACCACGACGCGCTGACCGGGCTGCCGAACCGGCTCGATCTTCGAGCGGCGCGCGCAACGCGCGCTCGACCGGGCGCGCGACGCGCGGTGCTCTACGTCGACATCGACAAGATCGCGGCGATCAACGAGGCGTTCGGCTTGAGCGCCGGCGACGAGGTCATTCAACGCGTCGGCGGCCTGGTCCAGCGGCCGCCGGGCGCGGAGGCCTTGGTCAGCCGGCATCGGCGGCGACCGCTTCGCCTGCGTGCTGCCGGAAGGCGCACGTTGAGCACGCGGACGACGTCGCCGCGCGGATCGTCGCTGCAGTGAATCAGCTCGGCTACTTGCACGGCACCGAGGCGCTGCCCGTTTCCGTGAGCATCGGCGTCGTGGTCGGGCCGGCCCGGCGAGCGGTTGTCCGCACGTGTTCGCCGCCGCCGAGCTCGCGTGCAAGCGCGCCAAGCGCGAGGGCGGCGGGCGCATGGCTGCCATCGACGAGCTCGCGAGCTGACGCCGGCCGCCGACGCGCCAAGCGATCGCTGCCGCCGATCTGCGCGAAGCGCTGCACGTCCAATCGATTTCCAGCTCGACGCGCAGCCGATCGTGGGCTTGCGCGCGCGCACGGCGCAGATCGTCGGCTACGAGCTGCTCGTGCGGCTGCGCGGCCCGGCCGGCGAGATCGCTCGCGCCGGACAAGTTTCTCGACGCGTGCGGCGCACTACGGCTTGCTGCCGGCGCTCGACCGTTGGGTGCTGTGTGCGGCGGTCGAGGCGTTGCGTCCGCACGCGCGAGCGCTCGCGAGTTCGCCGCTGTTCTTCGCGGTCAACGTCTCGGCGCAGTCGCTCGAGAGTCGCAAGTACGCGGCGTTCGCGCTCGAGGCGCTCGCGGCCGCCGGCTTGCCGGCGCGCCTGTTCTGCTTCGAGCTCAAGGAGGCCGCGGCCGTCGGCTAACTCGAGGCCGCGGAAGCGTTGATCCGCGAGGTGACGGCAGCCGGCGCGAAGGTCGCGCTCGACGATTTCGGCGCGGGCTTGAGCTCGCTCGCGTACTTGAAACAGCTGCCCGTGAGCTATCTCAAGATCGACGGCCGCGTTCGTGCGGCGCATGGCGACCGATCGCATCGCCGAATCGATCGTGTCCGGACATCGCGCGGGCTGCGCGTACGCTTGGGCGTGCTCACGGTCGCCGAGCACGTCGAGAGCGCCGCGGTCGCCGACCGCCTGCGCGAGCTCGAAGTCACGCTCGGCCAGGGCTTCCACCTCGGTCGGCCCGCGCCGTTTGCGCGAGACGTCGTTCGCGCAGGCCTGCCGGAGGGCCGGCCGCGACCGATCGCGCGGCTAGATCCCGCGCCTGACGTCACCTCGCGGACCCAGGCGACCTATAATCCACCCGAGATTCTGTCAAGTCGGGGATCCGTCGATGCTCGAGCGTGCGCTCCTAGCCTTGGCGCTCGCCGGATGGCGCCGGCGGCGGCGGCCGAAACCGCCTACGTGACCGACAGCCTTGCGGCTCGGCATCCACGCGGCGTCCGATACCAGCGACCGGCCGTTCGACAACCTCGTCAGCGGCACGCGCGGTCGAGGTGCTCGAGCGCAACGCGAACTACGCGCAGGTCCGGCTTGAACGACGGCCGCGAAGGCTGGGTCAAGGCGATGTTCCTCGTCACCGACGAAGCCGGCTGCGGCGCGCGTGCTCGAGCTCGAGGCGCGAGATCGGCCGGCTTCGAAGCACGCCGCCGCCGCGGCCGAAGACGGCGCAGGCCGCCGCGGAGCAGCGAGCTCGCTCGGCTCGCAGCGAGCTACAGGCGACGACGGGCTCGGCCGAAGCGATCCAAGACACGGTCGAGCGCCTGCAGGCCGAGAACCGGAGCTACGAGGAACGGCTTCGAGAGCTACCGCCACACGCTGCCGCTCGTCGTGGGTGATTCCGGCGGTCGTCGTCGCGCTAGTGGCTGGGTTTCTCGCCGGGCTTGTGGTGGCTCGACGCGCGGATACGACGCCGCCACGGCGGCTTTCGCGTGTACTAGCCGGTGCTTGAGCCGTACGCCGAGTAGCACGGCCAGCAGAACGCGTAGAGCAGCGGCTCGGCGACAGTCCGAGTCGGATTTCACCTGCCACCAGTAGTGCACGACGCCGAGCACGGCGACGACGTAGACGAGCCGGTGCAGCTTCGCCCAGTTCCTGCCCGAGCCGGCGCTGCATGCCGCGCGTCGACGTGGCCGCGAGCGGAATCAGCAACACGAGCGCCGTGAAGCCCGACCGTGATGTACGGGCGTTCGGCGATGTCGCACGAGCAGCGTCCCCCAGGCCGTCCCTCGGCGCGAAGAGAGCCCGAGGTCGAGCAGCGCGTAGGTCAGGAAGTGCAGTCGCCAGATAGAAGAACGCGAATAGACCGAGCAACCGCCGAAACACGACGAGCCTGTTGATCCCGGTCGAGCGCCGGATCGGCGTGATGCAGAGCGTCAGCATCAGCAGGTTCAGCCCCGTCTTGCCGCACACGTTCAAGATCGGTCTCGACGGGGTTCGCGCCGAGCCAGCCGCGTAGCCGAAGGCTTGCAGGACCAGCAGCGCGAACGGCGCCAAGCACGCGGCCCACAGCGCCACCTTGATGATGACGACCGAGCGCTGCGTCATCCGAAGCCGCCGCGCGCGTCAGTAGTTCTTGCGCGAGGTCGAGGCCCGTGTAGAGGCTCGCGACCTGGTCGCCGTAGCCGTTGAACATCTGCGTCGGAATGCGCGCGCGCGAAAAGGCCGCCGCCGAGCCGCCGTTCCGTCGCCTGGCTCCAGCGCGGATGATCGACCTTCGGATTCACGTTCGAGTAGAAGCCGTACTCGTTCGGCGCCGCCATGTTCCAGCTCGTCTGCGGCTGCGTGTCCGTGAAGTGGATGCGGACGATCGACTTCGCGCTCTTGAACCCGTACTTCCACGGCAATGACCGTGCGCAGCGGCGCGCCGTTCTGGTTCGGCAGCACCTTGCCGTAGAGGCCGACGGCGACGAACGTCGAGCGGGTGCATCGCCTCGGCGATCGTGAGGCCTTCGCGATACGGCCACTCGAGCACGGCATACCGGACGCCCGGCATCTGCGTGCGATCGTTCAAGCGTGAAGAACTGCACGTACTTCGCCTGCGACGTCGGCTCGAAGCGCTTCAACGAGATCGCGCGAGCGGAAAGCCGACCCACGGAATGACCATCGACCACGCCTCGACGCAGCGCAGCCGATAGATGCGCTCCTCGAGCGCGTGCGGCTTCAGGATGTCCTCGAGCGTGTAACGTGCCGGTCTTCGCTGCCGCGCCCGTGACCTGCACCGACCACGGCGAGGTCTTCAGCGTATGCGCGTTCTCGGCCGGGTCGCCCTTGCCCGTGCCGAACTCGTAGTAGTTGTTGTAGGTCGAGATGTCTTCGAAGCGTGTT
Organism: uncultured Gammaproteobacteria bacterium; assembly: GCA_963714705.1. Lineage (GTDB taxonomy): Bacteria > Pseudomonadota > Gammaproteobacteria > Steroidobacterales > Rariloculaceae > FEN-1219. The sequence goes on along the minus strand of CAVQPJ010000003.1, from coordinate 59,006 downwards.
GGCCTTCTCCGTCGCCGAGCCCGGCCACTTCTTGACGTCGGTCGAACATCGCCGTTCGCGGGGATCGTCGCGGCTTCGCCGACGACATGATCGAGGGCAACAGGCCCGCGGCGACGGCGCCGTCAACAGCTGCGCGCCGATTCAGGAACGCGGCTTCTCGGGAGTGATCTCGGACGGCTTGATTCCGGTGTCCGAATCGTTTACGCATCGCTACTCACCTATCTGGAGGGCTGCGGAAGGGTTCGCGGCTGCGCTACGAGCGTCGCCACTGCGCGCGGCGACTTGGCTAGAATACCCCTGCAACAATAATACACAAAACAGAGCCCTAACACGGGGCACACTCTCTTTAGGCATACGGCCTTAATCAACGTCTTAGGGGGCGCTAATGAAGCTGATAACGGCAGTCGTCAAACCCTTTCGACTCGATGATGTTCGCAACGCGTTGGCCGAAGTCGGCGTACAGGGTATGACCGTCACCGAGGTCAAAGGGTTCGGCCGGCAACGCGGCCACACCGAGCTCTACCGCGGCGCGGAGTACGTCGTCGACTTCCTGCCGAAGGTGAAGGTCGAGGTCGCCGTCACCGACGAGCTCGTCGACCGCGTCATCGAGGCGATCATCGCTGCGGCGAAGACCGGCAAGGTCGGCGACGGCAAGATTTTCGTGACCGAGCTCGACGCAGGTGTATCGAATTCGCACCGGCGAAACCGGCGATCAAGCGATCTAAGAACAAAGCAACTCCGGGGGGAGTCACAATGAAAAAGAACTTGAGTGCTCTCGTCGCGCTCGCGGCGGCCTTGTGTCCCGGCCTTCGCGATGGCGCAGGAAATCGATAGCGGTGCGACGGCGTGGATGCTGACGTCGACCGCATTGGTGTTGCTGATGACGTTGCCCGGCCTCGCGCTGTTCTACGGCGGCCTCGTGCGCACGCGCAACGTGCTGTCGGTGCTGATGCAGTGCTTCGCGCTCTGTTGCGTGATCTCGCTGATCTGGGTCGTGTTCGGCTATTCGCTGGCGTTCGGCGAGGGCAACGGCTTCATCGGCGGGCTTGTCGAAGGCGTGGATGCGCGGCGTCGAGGTCGACTCGGTCAGCGGCGCGATTCCCGAAACCGTGTTCGCGATGTTCCAGCTGACGTTCGCGATCATCACGCCGGCGCTGATCATCGGCGGCTTCGCGGAACGCACGCGGTTCGCCGGGATGCTGTTGTTCTCGATCCTCTGGCTCGTCGTCGTGTACCTCCCGGTGGCGCACTGGGTGTGGGGTCCGGACGGCTGGCTCTTCGAGCGCGGCTTCCGCGACTTCGCGGGCGGCGCCGTCGTGCACGTGAACGCCGGCGTCGCGGCGCTCGTCGCGGCGCTCGTGATCGGCAACCGCACCGGGCTTTCCGAGCACGGCGATGCCGCCGCACAACCTGACGATGACGGTCATCGGCGCGTCGTTGCTGTGGGTCGGCTGGTTCGGCTTCAACGCCGGCAGCGCGCTCGCGGCGAACGGCGCCGCCGGCATGGCGATGCTCGTGACGCACATCGCGCGCCGCCGCCGGCGCGACGGCGTGGATGAGCATCGAGTGGCTCAAGTTCGGCAAGCCGAGCGTGCTCGGCATCGTCACGGGCATGGTGGCGGGCCTCGGCACGATCACGCCGGCGTCGGGCTTCGTCGGGCCCGATGGGCGCGCTGGTCATCGGCCTCGTGGCCGGCGTCGTGTGCTTCTTCGCGACGCAGTTCATCAAGCGCAAGCTGAAGATCGACGACTCGCTCGACGTGTTCCCGGTCCACGGCGTCGGCGGCTTCACGGGCCTGTTGCTGACGGCCGTGTTCTCGGCGGCGGCGTTCGACGGGCTCGGCCTGCCGGAAGGCGTCACGATCGGTCGAGCCAGCTCGTCACGCAGCTGATCGGCGCCGTCGCGACGGCCGCTGTGGAGCGGCGTCGCGACGTTCGTGATCCTGAAGCTCGTGAACGTCGTGGCGCCGCTGCGCGTGTCGGCCGAGCAGGAGAACGAGGGCCTCGACCTCGTGCTGCACGAGGAGAGCGGCTACAGCCTCTAGGCGACTGGCGGATTCGCGGCCGAGGGGAAGCTCGATGGCGATCTCGAGCCCACCCTCGGCCCGATTCGCGCGCCGTGACGCGTGCCGCCGTGCAGCTCCGTCACGCGCGCCGTGATCGCGAGCCCGATGCCCTGGCCGTCTTGCCGGTGGTCGCGGCTCTTGTCGGTGCGATAGAACGGCTCGAAGATCCGCTCGAGCTCGGTCTCCGGCACGCCGGGTCCGCGATCGAGGACGCGGACCGTCGCCGCGCCTGCGATCGCCGTCGAGTCGCACCTCGATCGGCTTCGACCGATCGCCGTAGATCAGCGCGTTGCGCACGACGTTCTCGATCGCGCTCTTCAACCCGTCGGCGTCGCCGCGCAGCGAGACTTCGCGGCTCGGCGTGTACTCGACCTGCGCGTCGGGATACTCGAATCGCGCGTCGTCGACGACCTCGCCGACGAGCGTGTCGAGCCGCACGATGTCGCGCCGCGGCGCGTCCGTCGTGCGCAGGCGCGTCAGCGTCATGACTTGACCGACCAGCGCGTCGAGCCGCTCGGCCTCGCGCTCGATGCGCGCGAGGTCCGGCTGCGACGCCTCGCCGGCGCGGCGCTCCGCGAGCGCGAGCGCCATGCGGATGCGCGCGAGCGGCGAGCGCAATTCGTGCGAGACGTCGCGCAGCAACGTCTCCTTCGCCGTGACCAGCGCTTGGATGCGCTCGGCCATCGCGTCGAAGTCGCGCGCCAGCGTGCCGACCTCGTCGCCGCGCCGCGTGAACGGCGCGCCGACGCGCGTGTCGAGGGCGCCGGCCGCGAGCGAGCGGCTGGCCTTCTGCAGCCGCACGATCGGCGACGACAACGTACCGCGCGAGCAGCAGCGACATCGACGGCGGCCGCGAGGATCGCGATCGAGAGCACGGCGACCTGCGTGCCGGGCCACATCAAGATGCCGAAGATCGTGACGGGCGCGCGCGCGAACAGCAGCCGATACTCCTCGCCGTCCGGGCCCGTGATCATCGGTGTCAGCTGGACGGCCTGGAAATTCGGCGGCCTGTCGGGCCGCCGGCCCGGCGGTCCCGGAAGTTCAGCAGCGCGCGCAGCTCGCGCGGCATCGCGCGGCCGAGCAGCTCGTCGCCGCGCTCGTTCGTCACGAGCAGCACGGTGCCTCGGGCCGGCCGCGGATTGTTGAACAGCCAGGCCTTGAGCTCGCGCTCGCCGCCGCGCGCGAGCGCCTCGGAGACCTCGCGGATGATCCCGTCGCGCCCTCGAACTCGGTCTGCGTCAACGGCCGACTCACGATCTGGTAGCGTCACGTAGATCGCGCCGACCGACGTGACCGTCATCGCGATCATGAAGGAGACGAAGATCTTCCAGAACAGGCTCACGGCGCTACGCCTCGCGGCGGCACGAGCACGTAGCCGCTGCCGCGGATGCTGCGGATCAGCACGTCGGCGTCGGCGTCGCTGCCGAGCTTGCGGCGCAGGTTGCTGATGTGCGTGTCGAGGCTGCGATCGTCGGGCAAGCAGCTGGCGGCCGAGCGCCGTGCGCGTCAGCGCTTCGCGCGACACGACGTCGCCCGGCGAGCGCATCAGCGTCACGAGAATCACGAACTCGGCGTTCGTGAGCTTCAGCGAGCTGCTCGCCGAGCCACGCTTCGCGGCGGCGCAAGTTGACGCGTCAGGTCGCCGACGGTGAGCTCGGCGGGCTCGTCGCCCTCGGGCTCGGTCGTGCGGCGCAGGATCGCCTTGACGCGCGCGAGCAGCTCGCGCGGATTGAACGGTTTCGGCAGATAGTCGTCGGCGCCCAAGTCGAGACCGACGATGCGATCGACGTCGTCGCCGCGCGCCGTCAGCATCAGCACGGGCGTCTTCGACGCCCGCTTCGCGCAGCTGCTTCAGCACGTCGAAGCCCGGACAGCCCCGGCAGCATGACGTCGAGGATGATGAGGTCGAAGTTCTCGCGCTGCGCGCTGCGCAGGCCCTGGATGCCCGACGCGACGCTCGTGAGCTCGATGCCCTCGGGCGCGAGGTACTCGACGAGCATCTCGGCGAGACGCACGTCGTCGTCGATGATCAGCAGGCGATGGTCAGCCACGGAGTTCGCAATGCCCGCTCTCTAGATTGTCCGCGTTGCAAAGTGCCACAAATTGCCGGTGCAGACCCTAGCAACGGGCCCGGCGGGCCGAGAAATATTGAGACTAAAACCCAAGCTCGAGCTGCGGTCGAGACGGCCGCGGCGCCAGGAATTGGTCGCGTCGCAGCGTGACCTCGCGCTCGAGGCCGTAGCGCCGGCGGGCCTTCTGGAAGCGGGCTTTCAGCAGCGCCGCGAACGGGCCCGAACCCGCGCTGCCGGCTGCCGAACTGCGACGTCGTACAAGCGCGCCGCCGCGCAGCTGCCGCAACAGGCTCAGCACGTGCTCGGCGCGGTCGGGGTAGTGCTCGTGCAGCCACTCGACGAACAGCGGCTCGACCTCGTGCGGCAAGCGCAGCAGCACGTAGCCGGCGCTGCCGGCGCCGTGCTCGGCCGCGGCTTCGAGCATGCTCTCGAGCTCGTGGTCGTTGAGCGCCGGAATGATCGGCGCCGTCATCACGCCCGTCGGAATTCCGGCGGTCGACGAGCTGCGCGGATCATCGCGAGCCGTTGCTTCGGGCCCGCCGTGCGCGGCTCCATGCGGCGCTTGAGCTCGTCGTCGAGCGTCGTCAGGCTCACGTGCACGGCGACGAGCTCGTGCTTCCGCGAGCGCGCGAGCAGATCGAGATCGCGCAGGATCAGCGCGCCTTTCGTCACGATCGTGACCGGATGCTTGCGCTCGAGCAGCAGCTCGAGAATGCCGCGCGTGAGCTTGAGCTCGCGCTCGACGGGCTGATACGGATCGGTGTTCGTGCCGAGCGCGATCGGGCTCACGTCGTAGCTCGGGCGCCGCGAGCTCCGCGCGCAGCAGCTCGACGGCATTCGGCTTGTAGAAGATCTCGCGTCTCGAAGTCGCGGCCCGGCGATAGATCGAGATACGAATGCGTCGCGCGCGCGTAGCAGTAGATGCAGCCGTGCTCGCAGCCGCGATACGGATTGATCGATTGATCGAACGGAATGTCGGGCGACGCTGTTGCGCGCGATGATGCGTGCGCGCGCGATCGATGTGCAGCGTCGTCGCGAGTCTGCGACGGCTCGGCGTCCTCGCTCGCGGCGGCGGCCGCGGCCAGTGCGTCGAGATCGGGCTCCCGTTCGTAACGCGCGAATCGCCCGTCGCGATTCGATAGCGCGCCGCGACCTTTGATCTTGCCGTCCATCGTTGACATAAGCTCGGTGCCGTCGATTTTGCTCCGTCAACGGCTCTCGCGCGAGGCCCGTTGTTAGCAGCGACGAACCACCGTTTTTTGGCTAGGGAGGCCGACCATGAAACGCAGTGCAGTATGGCTCAGCTTGGCGTTGCTCGCGTCCACGACACAGGTGTGGGCGGACGCCGCGGAGCGCGCGGACCGCCGCGGCGACCGCATCGAGCAGCGGCTCGATCGGCGCGGCGACCGCGCCGAGGATCGGCTCGACGCGCGCGGTGACCGTGTCGACGACCGGTTGGATCGCGCCGTCGAATCGCGCGGAGGCGCGCGGCCGCGACGTCGCCGCGCGACGCCTCGACGCGCGCGGCGATCGGGTCGACCGTCGCCTCGACCGCCGCGGCGAGACGATCGACCGCACGCTCGACCGCCGCGGTCCCAAATCGATCGACGCATGGATCGACGCGGCGATCGGCGCGGCTGATCGGCCTCGGGCGGCGCCGGCTAGGAAGGCCGGCGCCGTGCGGAGTCGGCCCGAATCTACTCTTCGTCTTCCTCGTCCTTGTCGACGTAACGGCGAACGTAATGCGTCGAGCGCACGTTCGTCGTTGCGACGGGCTCGCCGTCGACGAGCCGCGGGCGGAAATGCGTCTCGCGCAAGCGGCGGCTGTAGCGCGTCTGGAGCGTGCGTGGTTTGCGGATCGCGCGTCGACGACGCGCACGTCCGGACGGTGAGCCCTTCGGCCGACACGTCGAACTCGAGCACGATCTCGGTCCACGTGTACGGGCGCGACGCGCTCATCGCGATCGACGGCGGCTGAGCGGCGGCACGAAGTCGATCATCGTCGGTTTGCGGAAGTAGCCGCGACGTCGACTTCGGGATCCGTCTGCGAGCGTGCTCCAGGCTTCGCGGTAGTAGTCGCGGGCGGCCGCCGCGTCGCCGGTCACGATGGCCCAGTCGCCGAGCAGTGCGAGCGACAGACCGCGCTCGACGGGCAGTCGCGTCCGGGTTCTGCTCGAGCACGCGCCGCGAGCCGATCGCGCTGCTCGGGATTCGCGCCTTGAGTGACGAGCAGGTCGATGTGCGACGAGCTCGCGCAGCGGCGGCAGCAGCCCGGCGTCGGTGCTCGCCGAGCCGGCTCTCCTGCGACTTCAACACCTCTTCGTACTGCTCGCGCGCGCTCTCGGGCAGCCGCGACTGCTCGTAGTACCTCGCCAGCGTGTAGCGGAACGGGATCACGCGCGGATCGTCGGTGCCGAACCGGCGGATCGCGTTGTCGAGCCGTTCGATCTGTGTCTTCTGCGCGTCGACGGTGTTGCCGAGCCCGAGGTACGCCGTCGTGATGTCGTCGAGCAGCGGCGACTGCTCGACGTTGAACAACCCGAGATGGCGCTGGCTGATGTGCTGAGCCTGCTCGAGGGTCACGATCGCCTCGCTGGTACTGTGCCGCTCCTGATGTACGTGCGCCCGAGCCCGCGGTAGTACTCGATCAACGTCGGCGAGTACTCGCCCTCGGCGTCGACGACGAGGTCGATGGCCTCGACGAGATTGTCGATGCGCGTCGTCGGTCTCGCGGAGCTCGGCTTGGATCGAGCCCGAGCGCCGCGAGGTCCGCGGCATACTGCGGCTCGCGTTGCGTCGCGCTGCGCGTCGACGACGCTCTGCGCCGGCGTCAGCGCCGCGCTGAAGTCGCGCGCGTCGACGAACGCGTCGCGAGCGCGACGCAGGCCGGCCAGCGGCGAGCCTCGGCGCACCGCGACGGCGGCTGTGCTCGGCCGGCTGCCTGCGCGTCGAGCGCGCGCCGGCGACGGCGCACATGCCGCGAGCGCGAGCGCGACGCGGCCGACGCGCGTTGCGTTACTCCGCATCGTCTTCGTCCGCGACGGCTGCTTCGGCAGATACCGGAACTTGACTTGAATGGCCAAGCCCTTCACCGGCGACGACCTCGCCGTTGGCGAGCAACGGCCGGAACCGCGAGCGGCGAATGTGCCGCAGCACGGCTTCGTCCTTGAGGCCTACGGGGTCGGATTCGACGAGCGTCACGTTGTTGGTGTTGCCGCGCGCGGTCGATGTCGAACGTGACCGTGACGTGCCCGCTCACGGCCTCGGGGTCGGTGCTCAAGCCGCGCGGGCTGATCGGCTCGTACAGCACGTAGTTCGCGCCCGAGAACCACTCGCGCCGCAGCTGCTCGCCGTTCGGTGCCGAGCCCAGCATTTGCCACGCGCGTTGATACTCGGTGCCGTCGATAGCCCGTCTTGCCGAACGCGACGGCCCAATCGCCGATGTCGCGCAGCGCGCGGGCCGATCGCGAGCGGGGTCGCGCTCCGGTTGCTCGAGCAGCAGCTCGAGCGCCTCCTGCGAGCGCCGAGATGCCCATGCCCGCGGGATTGCGCTCGTCGCGATACGTGTTGCCGATGCCGAGCAGCGGCTTTGACCTGCCGGACGTCGCGCTCGCCATGGACCTGCGCGAATGATGCGCAGCGCGCGCATGTACTGATCGCGCTCGAGCTGGAACATACAATCGGTCGCCGAGCCACTCGGCGTACTTATAGATGGCCTCGAGCACGGCGTCGGACGTCCGGCGGATTGCTGCGCTGCACGAGGCGCAGCGCTTCGACCTGCTGCGCCTCGGCCTCGGCCAGCTGGTTCAGATCGAGCAGCGAGCGCGACATGCGATCGAGCAGCTCGATCTGCTGCCTCGTTGTGCAAACCGTAGACGCGGCGGCTCACCGTGCGCGCTTCGGTGTAGGACGCGACCGCGTTCACGTCGTCGTTGGCCTCGTGATAGTTGTCGCCGAGGCTCGTCAGCGGCGCGATCGCGAGCGGCGTGAACGGCCCGTCGATCGGAGCGATACACCTCGACGGCCGCGAGATAGCTCTCGGCCGCTCGCTCGTGATCGCTTCGCTTGGCGTTGCGCGTCGGCGAGGCTCGATGTACGCCTCGGCAGTCTGCAAGCTCTTTTGGCCGAACTCCTGCGATGGTGCTCGCGACGAGCTGCTCGGCTGGCGGCGACGGCGTCGACAGGTTCCGCGACGATCGAGCTCGCGGCGCGTCGGCCGCGTCCGGCGCGTCTGCGATGGCGACGACGTCGCGTCGCCGGGCGTCGCGGTTGCGGGACCGATTGCGCCCGCATCGGTTTGCGCGATGCGCCGCGCTCGCAAGCCGCCGCAAACGAGCCACGCGAGCAGCCACTCGCGGCCGCTGCTGCAGACCTTTGCGTGGTGGTCGTGGCGCGACCTCATCGCCGGCATTCTATCCCCAAAAAATGCCGCAGCCGCGGCGTCGAGTCCAGCAGCAGGCCGCGCAGTAAGCCCGCGCAGCGACCGTGTAGCCCGCAGCAGGCATAAGTCCCGACCGACCTCGGGAACGTTCAGTGTGTGCCGCTCCCGGCAAGTGTCTATAATGGCGCGCCCGCCGATAGCCCCACTCGAGGTCACGGTGCTGCTCACGGTCTAGCAGCCGCCTGATGGATCCGACCGACACCCACGGGACCGAGTATTTTCACCGCGTTGTCGATTGCCAATGGGCGTGCCCGGCGCACACCGACGTTCCGGAGTACATCCGGCTCGTCGCGCAAGGCAGGTTCGGCGACGCCTACCTGCTGAATCGCGAGTCGAACGTCTTCCCCGGCATTCTCGGCCGCGTCTGCGACCGGCCGTGCGAGCCCGCTTGCCGTCGCGGGCGCGTCGAGGAGAAGCCCGTCGCGATCTGCCGGTTGAAGCGCGTCGCGGCGGATCATCGCGGTGACATCGAGAGCCGGCTGCCGCAGCGCCGCGCTGCACAAGAACGGCCGGCGCATCGCGCTGATCGGTGCCGGCTGCGCGTCGCTGACCGTCGCGAACGATCTCGCGCCGCTCGGCTACGAGTGCGTGATCTTCGAAGCGCTCGATCGTCCCGGCGGCCTCATGCGCACGAACATTCCGGCGTTCCGCTTGCCGGCCGAGGTGCTCGACGAGGAGATCGGCTACGTCACCCGGCTCGGCGTCGACGTGCGGCTGTCGTCGCCGGTGCAGAGCCTGCGGGCGCTGCTCGACGAAGGGTTCGACGCCGTGTTCGTCGGCAGCGGCGCGCCGAAGGGCAAGGACTTGCGTGCTGCCCGGGCGCGACGCGAGCGATCGCATCCACATCGGCATCGATTGGCTCGGCTCGATCGCGTTCGGCCACATCGAGTCGGTCGGCGAGCGCGTGCTGATCATCGGCGTCGGCAACACCGCGATGGATTGCTGCCGCAGCTCGCTGCGGCTCGGCGCCAAGGACGTCAAGGTCATCGCGCGCAAGCCGCGGCAGTTCTTCAAGGCGTCGGACTGGGAGCTCGAGGACGCCGAGGAAGAGCGCGTCGAGATCGTCGTCAATCACTCGCCGAAGGAATTCGTCATCGAGGACGGCAAGCTCGTCGGCATGCGGTTCGACGAGCTCGAGTACGAGCTCGACGACGCCGACGAGATCGTCGCGACGCAGGGTCGTCGCGCGAAGTCTTCCTGCCGTGCGACGACGTCGTGCTCGCGATCGGCCAGGAGAACGCGTTCCCGTGGATCGAGCGCGACTTAGGTGTCGAGTTCGACCGCCACGACGTGCCGGTCATCGATGCGCAGCACGTTCCAGTCGACGCGCCCCGGCGTGTTCTTCGGCGGCGACGCGGCGTTCGGCCCGAAGAACATCATCTGGGCCGTGCAGCACGGCCACCAAGCCGCGATCTCGATTCACAAGCACTGCGAAGGCACGAGCCTCGCGGAGCGGCTGCCGCGCGGCGTGACGCTGACGACGGCGAAGATGGGTATTCACGAGTGGAGCTACAGCAACGCGCTACGAGCCGGCCGAGCGCCGCATCATGCCGCACGTCGATCTCGTAAGCGCGTTCAAGAAGCTGAACATCGAGGTCGAGCTCGGCTTCAGCGCCGAGCAGATCGCGACCGAGGTCGAGCGCTGCTTGAACTGCGACTTGCAGACGGTGTTCACGCCCAATCTCTGCATCGAGTGCGACGCGTGCATCGACATCTGTCCCGTCGACTGCCTCGCGATCGCGCCGAACGGCACCGAGGCCGAGCTGTCGAGCCGGCTCGAAGGCCGCGCGGCTCGAAGCCGAGCAGCCGCTGTTCGTGTCCGCGCCGCTGCAACAAACTGCGCGCGTGATGCTGAAGGACGAGAACCTGTGCGTGCACTGCGGGCTGTGCGCGGAGCGCTGCCCGACCGGTGCGTGGGACATGCAGAAATCGACCGTGACGATTCCGTACGCGCGCGACGAAGCACGGCTGGAAGAGGAAGAGTGGCAAAGCAGCAGAAAAGCCGGGTAAACGACTTCGTCCTCAAAATCGCGAACGTCAACGGCACCGGCTCGGCGAGCGCCAACTCGCTGCTCATGAAGACCGTCTTCCGCATGGGCATGCCCGGTCAGCGGCAAGAACTTCTTCCCGTCGAACATCCAGGGATTGCCGACCTGGTACGAGATCCGCGTCAGCAAGGACGGCTATCTCGCGCGCTCGGGCGCGGTCGACATCATGGTCGCGATGAACGCGCAGACGTATTCGCGCGACCTGGCAGGAGGTCGCGCCCGGCGGCGTTCTGCTCTACGACTCGACCTGGCCGCGCGACCGCCAGCTCGTCGCGCCCCGACATCGAGATCATCGGCGTGCCGCTCGCGCGCATGTGCAACGAGCGGTTCGCGAACGCGCGCACGCGCATTCTCATGAAGAACATGGCGTACGTCGGCGTGCTCGCGGCGCTGCTCGAGCTCGACCGCGCCGTCATCGTCGAGCTCGTCAAGGAGACGTTCGCGCAGCAAGCCCGCGCTCATCGAGTCGAACCACGAGGCCATCGACTTGGGCTACGAGTACGCGCGCGCGCATCTCGACGTGCCCGCTGCCGCAGCGCGTCGAAGCCGCTGAACAAGACGGCCGGCCACATCATGATCGACGGCAATACGGCCGCGGCCCTGGGCTGCGTGTATGCGGGCGCGACGGTCGGCGCCTGGTACCCGATCACGCCGTCGACGTCGCTGATGGACGCGTTCAAGTCGTTCTGCGAGCGCTACCGCAAGGATCCGCAGACCGGCGAGCGGCGCTACTGCGTCGTGCAGGCCGAAGACGAGCTCGCCGCGATCGGCATCGTGCTCGGCGCGACGTGGAACGGCGCGCGTGCGTTCACGCCGACGAGCGGCCCCGGCCTGTCGCTGATGAGCGAGTTCTTGGGCTTCGCGTATTTCACGGAGCTGCCGGCCGTGCTGTTCGACGTGCAGCGCGTCGGCCCGTCGACCGGCATGCCGACGCGCACGCAGCAGGCCGACCTGCTGGCGGCGGCCTATGCGTCGCACGGCGACACGAAGCACGTGCTGCTGTTCCCGCGCGATCCGCGCGAGTGCTTCGAGCTCGCCGTCACGGCGTTCGATCTCGCGGACCGGCTGCAGACGCCGGTCATCGTGCATGTCGGACCTCGACATCGGCATGAACGACTGGATGTGCCGCGACCTCGACTGGGACCCCGCGTACCGGCCCGATCGCGGCAAGGTGCTGTCGGCCGAGCGAGCTCGAGGCGGCGAAGGCGTTTCATCGCTACGTCGACGTCGACGGCGACGGTATCCCGCAGCGCACGCTGCCGGGCGTGCACCCGCGCGGCGCGTACTTCGTGCGCGGCTCGGGCCACAACCAGTACGGCGGCTACACCGAGGACTCCGCGGAGTACCAGCAAGTCGTCGATCGGCTCGCGAAGAAGTGGCAGACGGCGGCCAAGCTCGTGCCCGAGCCCGTGATTCGCCGCTCGCGCAAAGGCGCGGCGCTGGGCGTCGTCGCCGTCGGCAGCTGCGACGCCGCGATCGACGGAGGCGCTCGACCGGCTGGCCGCCAAGGGCATCCATGCCGACTACTGCCGCATCCGCGCGTTCCCGTTCGGCAAGAAGGTGCGGCAGTTCCTCGAGCAGCACGAGCACGTGTTCGTCGTCGAGCAGAACCGCGACGCGCAGCTGAAGACGCTGCTGCTGGCCGAGACGCAGCATCCGCGCCGCGCGCCTGCAGTCGATCCTGCACTACGGCGGCTTGCCGATGGATCACCGCTGCGTCACGGAAGCGCTCGAGCAGTACGCGGCGCAAGGAGTGGCGGCATGACGTCGATCGCGAAACCGAAGATCGTCCACCAGGGCCTCAAGCGCAACGCGCTCGGGCTCACGGTGCGCGACTACGAAGGCGGAATGTCGACGCTGTGCGCCGGCTGCGGCCACGACTCGATCACCGCCGCGATCGTGCAGGCGTTCTTCGAGCTCGACATTGCGCCGCACAGCGTCGCGAAGATGAGCGGCATCGGCTGCTCGTCGAAGACGCCGGCGTATTTCCTGAGCGCGTCGCACGGCTTCAACTCCGTGCACGGCCGCATGCCGTCGATCGCGACCGGAGCGAGCGCCGCGAACCGCGAGCTGCACTCTGCTCGGCGTCTCCGGCGACGGCGATTCGCTGTCGATCGGGCTCGGGCAGTTCATGCACGCGCTGCGCCGCAATCTCGACATGGTGTACATCATCGAGAACAACGGCGTGTACGGCCTCACGAAGGGGCAGTTCTCGGCGTCCGCCGACGTCGGCTCGAAGGCGAAGCGCGGCGAGGTCAACAAGCAGCCGCCGATCGATCCCGTGCAGATGGCGCTGGCGCTCGGCGGCTCGTTCGTCGCGCGCAGCTTCTCCGGCGACAAGGATCAGCTCGTGCCGCTGATCAAGGCCGGCGTGCGCCACCGCGGCTTCGCGCTGATCGACGTCATCTCGCCGTGCGTGACGTTCAACGATCACGAGGATTCGACGAAGAGCTACGCGTACGCGCGCGAGTTCAACCACCGCGCCATCCACGCCGACTTCGTTCCGCCGGCCGACCGAGATCAAAGCCGCCTACGACGAAGGCGACGTGTTGCCGGTCGAGCTGCACGACGGCAGCCGCGTGCTGCTGCGCAAGGTCGCGAAGGATTACGACGCCGAGCAATCGCGGCGCGGCGCATCGAGTACATACGCGCGCGGCACCGCGGCGGCGAGATCGTCACGGGGCTCCTCTATATCGACGAGTCGCGAGCCCGACCTGCACGGCGTCAACGGCACCGTGGCGGTGCCGCTGAACCCGCCTGCCGTACGAAGAGCTCTGCCCCGGCCGCGACGCGCTGCTGGCGCTGCAGAAACGCTTCCGCTGAGTCCTCGCCGGAAGTAGCCGCAGTGTGTGACGTAATTCACCGTAATCTGGCGGTGAAACCGGCAGCGTAGCGAGCGCTACCCCAGGTGGTGCTCACCAATGACGGAACCGACTGCAACGATCCAGGGTTTGCGCGATCGCCTGACCGGCTTGCTGGCCGATTGGGGCGCGGAGCTCGCGTCGGTGCTCGAAGGAGCTCGAGGAGAAGCGCGCGCGCGTCGCCGAGCTCGAGGGCGGCGCCGCGGGGCGCGAGCGACGAGCTCGAGCCGTTGCAGCAACGCGTCGACGGGCAGAACACCCTGATCGAAGCGCTTGCGCGGCGACGCCGAAGAAGTCGTCGAAGCTGCGCGCCGAGGTTCGCAGCCGCGATCTCGAGCTCGAGCGCGTGAGCTCGGAGCTCGAGAGCAAGAAGGAGCTCGTGCGGGCGCTGCGCCGCGACGCCGACGGCGCGGAGCGCGTCAAGGCCGAGACGCGGCAGAAGGATCGCGAGCTCGACGAGCTCAAGGTCGAAGCTGCAGCGCGCCGAGCGCCAGGCGAGCGAAGCTGCCGAGCAGCTCGCGACGCTGCGCGAGGCCGCGGCCGCACAAGGCGAGCGAGGAGCAATCGGAGCTCGAGGCGCTGCGCTCCGAGCTCGAGGCCCGCAAGACGCTGATCAAGAGCCTGCGCGCCGATCAGGAGCGCGTCACGGCGCTGCAGGCGAGCCTCGAAGAGAAGCGCGACATCATCGAGCAGCTCGAGGCGTCCATCAATCGAGCACTCGAACACGATCGCCGAGCTGCGCCGCAGCGTCGATACGTGGAAGCGCAAGTACCAGGCGCTGAAAGGCGACAGCCCGACGGCGACGACGTCGGTGAATCTGCCGTCGCTCAGCGACACCGACGTGCGCGTCATCGAGCAGATCGAGAAGGCCTCGGGCGGCAAGAACGACGCGACGATCGCGATCGACATGCGCCGCTCGCTGCTCGAGGCCCGCCGCACCGCCGGCCAAGGCAGCGGCGAGAAGTAACTCCCGCTCCCAGACCCGCCCGAACCGGCGCCGCGCGCGCCGCTCTTCGTATTTCTTCAAGCAACGCTCAGCGACGCGCCGGCGCGGCCCGACCATTGCTTGCTCACGCTCGGCCGCGCTCGCTGCGCCGCGCCCTCGTACTTATGTTCAACGAATCTTATAATTGTGACTGTACTCACAGACACGCTGGCTTGGAAAGTTCGAGCCTGACCTTCAGACGATTTAACGGAACGCCGATTACGTTACTTCGTCTAAATTGCTGAGCATCGGCGAGTTGGAGGACGACCTGACGATCGAATAACAACAAGAAAAACGAGCCACGCGCCATGGCATCGCAAACATCAAGGTAGGGAGTGTTGATGACGACGACGCTATCCGAATCCGCAGTCCATCGGGAGATGATTGGCCTCAACGGTGACGCAACCCACGAGGCTCGTTCATCGACGATCTGACCGCGTATGCCACGCAGCACCAAGCCCAGCACTGGCGTGGCACCTTCGCCGAGTTCCTCGCACGACATTCTTCCCAAAGATCCCGGCAAGCTGACGCGCTCGTCGCATCAGTACATCTACGACATGCTCTGCGCGTATCGCGATGCGCCGCGCGTGGACGGTGCAACCGGGCGAGCCGAGCCGACGACGACCGCGCTGTTCGCCGGCGAGCTGTTCGGCATCGACAGCGCGCTCGAGCGCGTCATCGACTACTTCAAGGCCGCGGCCGCGGGCTCCGACGTCGGCCGACGCTTGCTGCTGCTGCTCGGTCCGCCGTCGGGCGGCAAGTCGTCGCTCGTGATCCTGCTGAAGCGCGGTCTCGAGGAATACAGCCACACCGACGACGGCGCGCTGTACGCGCTGCAAGGCTCGCCGCTGCACGAGTCGCCGCTGAACCTGATTCCCGCGAGCCTGCGGCCGCGCTTCCGCTCGACCTACGGCGTCGACATTCAGGGCGAGCTCTCGCCGTACGCGCGCGCGCGGCTCGACGACGAGTTCAAGGGCGACTTCATGCGCTTCCCCGTCGAGCGCATCTTCCTCTCCGAGGCCGCGCGCGTCGGCGTCGGCACGTATGCGCCGCACGATCCGACGACGGCCGACATCGCCGACCTCGTGGGCTCCGTCGATCTGTCGAAGGTCGCCGACATCGGCGACGAGGGCGACCCGCGGGCCTGGTCCTGGTCGGGCGCCGTCTATGCCGCGAGCCGCGGCGTGCTCGAGATGATCGAGATCCTCAAGGTCAAGCGCGAGTTCCTGTATCTGCTGCTTGACGCTGACGCAGGAGAAGAACGTCAAGGTGTCGCGCTTCCCGCTGATCCACCTCGACGAGACGATCCTCGCGCACACGAACCTGGCCGAGTTCAACAAGTTCCTGCAGGAAAAGGAGAACGAGGCGCTGCTCGATCGCATGGTGATCGTGAAGGTGCCGTACACGCTGTCGTTTCGCGACGAGGCGCGCATCTATCGCAAGCTCGTGTCGAGCGCGCCGGCGTTCCGCAAGGTGCACTTCGATCCGCACGTGCTCGACCTCGCGGCCGTGTTCTCGATCCTGACGCGGCTGCAGAAGCCGCAGCGCGAAGGCCTCGATCTCACGAAGAAGCTGAAGCTGTACGCCGACGAGGACGTCGAGGGCTTCACCGCGGCCGACGTGCCGCGGATCCAGCCAGGAGTCGACCGACGAAGGTTTGACGGGCGTCAGCCCGCGCTTCGTCATCAACGCGATCAGCAACGCGATCACGCGCAACAACGTCGCGAGCCTGACGAGCATGGACATGCTGCTCGGCGCTCAAGGACGCCATCGAGACCGACGCGCGCATGGACGCCGGCCGCAAGAAGCAGTGGATCGAGTTCCTCGTGCTCGCGCGCAAGGACTTCTACAACCGCTGGGTCAAGGAAGACGTGCACCGCGCGCTGTTCGCGTCGTTCCAAGAGGAAGCGCAGCAGCTGCTCGAGAAGTATCTCGACGAGATCGAGGCGTCGCTCGACAAGCGCGAGGTCGAGGATCCGATCACCGGCGACTCGCGCCCGCCCGACGAGCGGTTCCTGCGCTCGGTCGAGGAGAAGATCAAGATCTCCGAGTCCGGCAAGCTGTCGTTCCGCCAGGAGGTCGTGCGCAAGGCGATGGTCGCGTTCAAGGCCGGCGAGAAGTTCACGCTCGACAATCACTCGCGCCTGCACGAGGCCATCGAGCAGTACTTGTTCGAGGAGCGGCGCGACGTGCTGCGGCTCGTGACCTCGCGCGCGCGGCCCGACGACGAGGCCGAGCAGAAGATCTCGGCCGTGCAGGAGCGGCTTGATCCGCGAGTACGGCTACGACGAGCACAGCGCGAAGGAAGCGCTCAACTACGTCACCACCTTGCTGTCGCAGGAGTAGGAGCGGAACCAAGGCACAGGGAGGACGGCAAACAATGGCAGGGTCGTCCGGTTTCGTTGATCCCTCGGGTTCCGGGCGCCAGTGGTACGACCTCTTCTCGCGCGGCGCCCGCGATTGGCTGCGGCACAACGACAAGGTGCGCGCGGCCGTCCGCGACAAGCTTCCCGAGCTCATCGCCGGCAGCGATCTGCTGCCGAGCGCGGACCGCACGGTCCAGGTGCCCGTCCGTTTCCTCGAGCACGCGCGCTTGCGGCTGCGCGATGCCGAGCAATCCGAAGGCGTCGGCCAAGGCGCCGGCAAGCCGGGCGATCAGCTCGTGCCGCCCGGCGACGGGGCACTCGCGAAAGGCGCGGGCGGCAACGAGGAGGGCGGCTACCAGTTCATTCTCGAGCTCAAGATCGACGACATCGTCGACTGGCTCTGGGAAGAGCTGAAGCTGCCGAACCTCAAGGTCAAGTCCGGCGCCGTGCAGTATGACGACTACACGCGCGAGGGCTGGAGCCGGCGCGGCGTGCGCTCGCGGCTCGATCGGCGCCGCTCGCTGAAGGAGGCGATGAAGCGCCGCGCAGTGCAGCACGAAGGCGCCGCCGTTCACGAACGACGACCTGCGCTACCGGCAGCTCGCGATGCGCCGCCGGCCGGCGACCGAAGCCGTCGTCTATTTCGCGATGGACGTGTCGTCGAGCATGACGGAGAACGACCGCAAGCTCGCGAAGACCTTCTTCTTCTGGGTCGTGCAGGGGCTGCGCCGCCAGTACACGCATCTCGAAGCCGTGTTCGTCGCGCACACGGTCGAGGCGTGGGAGTTCGCCGGAGAGCGAGTTCTTCCAGGTCAGCGGCAGCGGCGGCACCGTCGCCTCGACGGCGTTTCGCAAGGTGCTCGAGATCGCGACGCAGCGCTACGATCCGAGCCGCTTCAACACCTACGTGTTCTACGCCTCCGACGGCGCAAACTTCCACAACGACCGCGAGGCCGCGCAGGCGGCGCTGACGGAGCTCGGCGGCCTCGCGAACTACGTCGGCTACGTCGAGACGGCGTCCGTCGCGCAGCAGCCGCTGCAATCGGAGACGGCGCTGCTGTTCGAGCAGCTGCAGGCCGAGACGGGCGCCGCGGGCCGTCACGCGTTGTCGTCGCCGGAATCCGTGTGGGACGCGATTCGCGCGTTCTTCAGCCGCCGCGCCGAGGTCGAGGTCTAGCATGAACGGTGCGCTGCAAGGCTACGCCGGCCGGCTCGAAACGCTCGCGCACGAGAACGGGCTCGACTACTACCCCGTGCAGTTCGAGGAAGTGCCGTCGAGCTTCATGATGGAGATCGCCGTGTATGGTTTGCCGGTGCGCATGCCGCACTGGTCGTTCGGCGTCCGCTACATCTATCAGCTCGTGCAGCACCGCATGGGTCACTCGCGGTTGTTCGAGGTCGTCTTCCCCGGCAATCCGGGGCGCGCCTATCTCGCCGGCAACAACTCGCTGCAAGAAAACACGCTCGTCACGGCGCACGTGCTGGGCCACGCCGACTTCGCGAAGAACAACTCGCTGTTCAAGCGCAGCCAGGAGCAGGTCGGTTACCGCATCGTCGAGCAGGCGGCCGCCCACGCGCGCCAGATCGGCGCGGCCGTCGAGCAGCACGGCCAGACGCGCGTCGAGCAGGTGCTCGATGCGGCGCTCGCGCTCGAGGCGCACATCGATCCGTTCCAGAGCTTGCGCCGCGAGCGCTATCCGCAGTACGTCGACGGCCCGCGCGCGCGGCGCACGAAAGCGGCTTTCAGAAGCGCTTCGACAAGCTGCCCGGCGAGCGCGTCGGCCGCCGACGCGCCGCTCGAGCGCAGCGCGCGCGCCGATTCCGCCGGCGCCCGAGCGCGACCTCTTGTGGTTCATCGCCGAGTACGCGCCCGAGCTCGAGGAGTGGGAGCGCGACATCTTCCGTGCCGTGCGCGAGGAGTCGTTCTACTTCTATCCCGTCTTCGCGTGCCAGATCATGAACGAAGGCTGGGCGTCGTACTGGCACGCGCGCCTGCTGCGCGAGGCCGACTTCCTGCCGCAAAACGAGTATCTCGACGCGCTGAAGACGCACTCGGACGTCGTGCGCCCGCACGCGGCCGAGCAGCAAGCGTCGCTCGTCACGAATCCGTACCACCTCGGGTTCTCGATCTGGGAGTCGATCGTCGAGGAGCACGGGCATCGAGCGCGCGTTTCAGATTCGCGCCGAGGACGACGACTTCAGCTTCGTGCGCAACCACCTGACGCAGGAGCTCGCCGAGGAGCTCAAGCTGTTCCGCTACGAGCGCACAGCGGACGGCGGCGTGCGCGTGCTCGACCACGACATCGATGCGCTGCGCGAGACCGTGCTCGCGCCGAAGTACAACTTCGGTGCGCCGGCGGTGCTCGCGAAGCACGTCGCCAACGACGGCTCGCTGACGCTCTTCCACGAGCACGACACCGACGGCCGCGGGCTCGACCTCGAGCGCGCCGAGCGCGTGCTCGATTATCTGCACAAGATGTGGCGCGGCCGATCAGGCTCGAGACGGTCGACGCGTCCGGCCAGGCGCGGACGCTGTCGCGCGCCGCCTGAGCTACGTCCTCAGTCGTCCAAGTCCGAAAGCGTGACGGTGATGTCGCGCGTCGAAACGTCCACGTCCCAGAACGTGTACTTGTCGCCGTCTTCGTCGACGAGGCGGATGTCGAAGATCGAGCTCTTGTACCCGGTCAGATTCACGCGCTGCGTTTTGCCGCTCGGCAAAACGTCTTCACCGAGCACGTCTTCTTCCCAGGAGTCGGAGTTGTCCGGGCTCACGTACATGTACATGATCGTGTAGCCGGTCTTGTTCGTGATATCGACGTAGTAGTCCGCCGCGACGGCGATGCTGCTCGCTGCAACGAGCAAGGCGGCGGTAGCGCACAGCTTGAGCTTGGCGAACATTACAAAATCCTCCCGGGCGATGATCCGGATCGACCCGGGGGCGCATCCTATGCACTTTCGCCGCGGCGCGGAGTGTTCTAGTTCAAGGAAACGCCGCCGAAGACGCGACTTACTTCTTGAAAAGCGAGTCCAGCTGCGAGCGGGCGGCCTGCTCGGCTTGCTGCTCCGCGGAATCGAACGCGCGTGCGCTCGGCTTGAAGTAGTCGCAGAAGTTGGCGGCCTTCTTGTCGCGGACCTCGATCGCGTCGTCCTCACTACAGCCCTTGGGCTTGCGCGGCGCGAACCGCTCGCACATGCGGCAGACGTGCAGGTGCACGCTGGCACTTCGGACACTCGTCGAGCCGCGCGAGCGGCAACGTCAGCTTCGCGAGCGATTCGCCGCAGCGATAGCAACGCAGGTCGTGCGCCATCGCTAGAGGTCGAGCTCGGCGCCTTCGAGCGCGAGCAAGCGATGCTTGATTGCGAGGCCGCCGGAATACCCGCCGATCGTGCCGTCGCTCGCGATGACGCGGTGGCACGGGATCACGATCGGCAGCGGATTGCAGCCGTTCGCTTGGCCGACGGCGCGCGCGGCCCCGGGTTGCCCGATCGCGCGCGCGATGTCGCCGTAGTTGCGCACGGCCCCGTAAGGAATCGCGCTGCAGCGCGTGCCACACGCGCAGCTGGAAGTCCGTGCCGTACGGCGCGAGCTCGAGATCGAACTCGCGGCGCTTGCCCGCGAAGTACTCGCGCGAGCTGCGCGGACGCGTCCTTGCAGCGCTTCGCATCGCGCCTGCCTTCGGGGCGGCGGCCGTCGAAGCGAATTTCGACGAGGCGGCCGTCGCCGTCGACGGCGACGCACAGAGAACGGAACGGAGACGCCACGAGATCCCAGTAGCAGTACGCCGTCGCGGAGCGCCGCGCGGACTCGAGGGCTGTGGGTGCCGTAGTGCCCAAGTCTGCTACCTTAGCGTGCCGCCTTGCCACGACGGCCGGCGGCATATTCGTTTCCAGCGCTGGATGCTAGCAGAGATGGCGGATGCCGCGGAGCAGTGGGTAACGGTTGCGACGGGTCTCACGGAGGCGCGAGCCAACGAGCTCGCGCTCGTCTTGATTGCGCGCGGTATTCAGTTTCAGCGCCAGGCCGGGCTTACGCGGCTGGGAGCTCTGGGTGCCGCTCGCCGACGCGCCCGGCCGCGGCGACCGAGCTGACGCTCTATCGGCACGAGAACGCTCGGCAGATCGGAACGCGGCCGGTCGAGGAAGTCGGTACCGGGCCGTGCCGGTGTCCTCTGGTACGTCGCGACGCTGCTGGCCGTGTTCCTCGCGCTGCACGCGAACCTGTTCAATCACGACTGGCTCGGCGCCGGCCGGCTCGAAGCGGGCGCGCTGCTCGCCGGCGAGTGGTGGCGCGCCATCACGGCGCTGACGCTGCACCGCGAGCTCGATCACCTCGGCGGCAATCTCGCGTTCGGCGCGCTTCTTCGGCTACTTCATCGGCCGGTATTTCGGCCACGGCGTCGGCTGGCTCGCCGTGCTGCTCGCCGCGACGGGCGCCAACGTGCTGAACGCGTGGGTGCAGTCGCCGGCGCATCGCTCGATCGGCGCGTCGACGGCCGTGTTCGCCGCGCTCGGCATGCTCATGATGTACACGTGGCGGCGCGGCTATCTGCGCGACACGCCGTGGCGCGGCGCGCATCGCGCCGATCGTCGCCGGCCTCGGCCTGCTCGCGTTCACGGGCACGTCGGGCGCGAACACCGACTTGGGCGCGCACTTGTTCGGCTTCATCGCGGGCTCGCTTGGTGGGCTCGCAATCGCGCGCTTCGCGTCCGTCGAGTGGCTCCGCGACGCGCGCGTGCAACGCGTCGGCGGCGCGCTCGCGGCGCTGCTGCTCGTTGCGGCGTGGGCCGTGGCGTTGCGCGCCGCGGACTAGCTCAGTCGAGCGCGTTGGCGACGAGCTCGAGAAAGTCGCGCTCGTTCGCGATGGATTCCGCGAGCCGCGCGTTCAGCGTGTACCCGTGCCGCTTCGCCAGCGCTTCGTACTTCGGCCGGCGGTGCGCGACGAGCGCAGGGAAGATCCAGCGCACGAACTCGTCGGGCACGACGTCATCCGGGCTCTGGAGCTCGGCTTCGCTGACGTACTCGGCGAGCTTCTGATCGAGGAATTTCTCGTTGTAGTAGAGCGGCTTCGGATCGCTGACGGCGCGGCGCACGAGCGCGCGCTCCGTCTCCTCGTCGGCCTTCAAGTAGAGGATCAGCGTGTTCTCGGCGAGCGTCTTCTCGGTCTTCTCGTCGTCGAGCTCGACCAAGCTTCCGCCCGCGTCGTTGATGAAGTGGTCGTAGCCGTAGATCTCCTTCGCCTTCACGATGAACTCGGCGACGTCGCGCATCGCCCCGATCTCGGCGTCGCGGTGCAGCCGCTGCCGGCGCTTGAACTCCGCGACGGGCAGTCCGCCCAGGTCCGTCCGGCCGATCTTGCCGAGGAACGTCGAGACGGGCTGCAGGTTGTGGACCGAGATGTTGCTCGCGATGTAGATCGAGTCGTTGCGCAGCAGCTCGCGCAGGAAGTCGACCTGCATCGCCTGCCGCTTGATGTTGTCGAAGATCGGCTCGGAGAGGTACTTCGTGCCGATGCGGTAGTCGCCGGAGTAGTGAAACCACTTCGACGACGGCAGCTTGTAGGCGAGCGTCGTCTTGCCGACCCCGGACATGCCGAGCAGCGTGATGGCCTTGTGCGGCCAGGCGAGAAACTCAGCGCGGGTCATTCGCATGCGACGCGGTCCAGCGGACGATGGCGGAGATTATAGCGGGCGCGACCCTCGCCGCATGCGGCGGCACGCGCTCAGTCGCGGTCGTGGCTGAACCAGATGCGCCGCGCGGGAAAATCGACGACCAACCGCGTGGTCGTCAGCCAGTCCAACCCGAAGATCACGGCCGGCCGATCGGCAACGCCGAATAGCTCGAAGACCGGCAGGTCGGCCACGAGCACCGGCGCCGACGGAAGCAGCACGCTGCCGAAGCGGACCTCGCGGACGGTCGCTTCCGAGGTGACGATGGCGGTGTTCGTGGCGCCCTGAATGACGTCGCCGGGCGCGAGGCTCGCGGCGTCGAGACCGAGGAGCCGGCCGAGGCGCCAGTTGATTCTCGTCTTGCGCGCTCCGGTGTCGAGCACCGCAACGGCATCCACGCCGGCGATGACGACGGGAAACGTCAGTAACCCGCCCGTCGTCGTGGCTGCGGCCACGGCGTCGTTCGCGCCTAGACCGGCGAAGGACGTACCGCTCGGCCGGAGCTGCGCACGGCCGCGCGGCAGGTCGAAATCGAGCGCTGCGCCGCCGAACACGTCGAGGCCGATGATGCCCGAGAGCGGCACGCCGTCGGCACGCGGCTCGAGCACCACGGCCGCAACGTTCTCCGCCCGCTGGCCGTCGACGGTCAACGGCGGCAACGAGGCCAAGCGAACCGGCGCCGAGCCCGTCTGCCCCTGCAGCTCGGTGGACTCGGCCCGCAAGGGCAGGTGGTTGACGACCTCGAACGGCGAGTAGAGCGCGGTGCCCTCCGCTCCGGTGTCGAGGACGAACTCGAACACTCCTAGCCCCGAGATTTCGACGGGGACCGTGGCATGGCCCGATTCGGCGATCGACAGCGGCACTTCGGCGCGCAGGTGCTGGCCGATGCCGAGCGCAGCAATGGCGAGACAGGCCGGCGAGAGCCGAATCATCGAGCGTCGTTACGCGGCCGGGTGCCCGATGCCGCCGATCGTGCCGTCGCCGAGCTCCTGCGCCGTTACGCCCAAGGCGAATGTCGAAGTTGGCCGTGAGCTCGCCGAGTGTGGAGCCCGGCAACGGCCGGTACTCCACCATCAAGGTCTCGAGGACCTTCGGGTCGGTGATGCGCCGCGTGATCAAGTCGCCCTCGTTCGCCTCGTGGCCTTTGACGAGCGCTTGCGTCGCCATGATGCGCTTGCCGGCCTTGCTGACGGCGACGTGAATGTGCGGCGCGCGGAACTGCCCCTGCAGCGTGTACGGCACGGGCTTGATCGTGCGGAAGTAGTAACGCCCTTCGGAATCGGTCAGGAAGCGGCCGTAGCCTTGGAAGTTCGCGTCGATCTTGCCGTCGTTGCGGCCTTGCGTGTGGATGTACGAGCCGTTGACGTCGGACTGCCAGATCTCGATGAACGCGTTGCGCACGGGCGAGCCGTTCTCGGCGAAGAGGCGCCCGGTGAAATGCGCAATCTCGCCGACGGCGCTCGTGAGCCCGTCGTTCAGGATCAGGAGATCGTTGTCGGTGTCGAGCGGCAGGCGGTCGGGGTAGTAGGGGCCGTCGCCCGTGACGGCCGTCGCCAGGGCCTGCGCGAACGCGCCGGGTGCCGCGAGCGTGGCCGCGGAGAGCGTCGCGCCTCGAATGAACTGCCGTCGCGTCGAGATCATGGGCTTGCCCTCTATAGCGCCGTATCTTGTGTGCAGTCGTGTCGAGCCTACGCCCGCCGCGAGGGCGGGGCAACGCGGGCCTGCATCTCGTCGCGCTCTCGACGAAGTGGGCGCGAGTCTGGTAAGGGGGCGCGGCGTGCCGCCCGCTGGCGTCGTGAGAAGGCGCGGGCATACCATGGCGTGACACGGTTACCGGAGGCTCACCATGAAACCGAGAGTCATGCTCGCGTCGCTGCTGGCCTGTGTCGGCATGATCGGCGGCGCCGCAGCGCAGCAGGTGGCGCCGGCGACCGGTGGCGACGATCCAGCGGCACTGCGTGCCGAGATCGAGCGGCTCAAGAGCATCGTGCCGGGGCAAGCGTTTGCCATGACCCAGGTCGCCTACAACTTCAACAATCTCTGGTTCGCCGCACATGCCGAGAACTGGCCGCTCGCGCAGTTCTATCTGAGCGAGACCCGCGTGCGCCTGCGCTGGGCACTGCGCATCACGCCGGTTCGCAAGATCACGACGGGCGATCTCACGCTTCAGCCGTTCCTCGACGTGCTCGAGAAAGACCAGCTCGCAACGGTAGGCGAGGCGCTGACCGCGAAAAGCGTCGCGCAGCTCGAGAGCGCGTACCGCGCGACGCTCGACGGCTGCCATGGCTGCCATACGGCCAGCGAGAAACCGTATCTCGAGCTTCAGGTGCCGACGGCGCCGGCGGAGCAACTGATTCGCTTCGACCCGCCTCCCAAGGGGATCGCGCCATGACCCATCGTTTGACTGCCTTGTTGGCTGCCGCCCTCGCATTTCCCTCGGTGTTGTGCGCCCAGCACGAAGAGCACGCCGCCGGAACGCCGACGGAAAAGCTCGGCACCGTGCAATTTCGAGAACAGCTGCGCGCCGGACACGCGCGCGGACTTCAATCGCGCCGTCGCGTTGCTCCACTCGTTCGAATTCCGCCCCGCGATCGAGGGCTTCGATACCGTGCTCGCGAAAGACGCGGGCTGCGCCATCGCGTACTGGGGCATCGCGCTGTCGTATTGGGGAAATCCATTTGCCGGCGCGCGCTCGCCGGCCGCGCTGGCGCAAGGGCTGGCCGCCGTCGACAAAGGGCGGGCCACCGGCTCGCCGACCGCCCGCGAACGAGGGTTCATCGCGGCCGCCGGCGCGCTGTTCGACGGCTACGAGACCGCGCCGCAGCGCGAGCGGATCCTCGCGTACGAGCGCGGCATGGCGGAGGTCGCGCGTGCGAACCCGCGCGACATCGAGGCGCAGATCTTCTACGCGCTCGCCGTGAACCAAACCGCGTTGCCGGCCGATCATACGTATGCGGCGCAGCTTCGCGCGGTCGGGATTCTCGAGCCGCTGTACGCCGAGCATCCGGACCACCCGGGGCTCGCCCACTACATCATTCATGCATACGACCATCCACCGCTCGCCGCTCGGGCGCTCGCTGCCGCGCGCCGCTACGCGTCGATCGCGCCGTCCGCACCGCACGCGCTGCACATGCCGTCGCACACGTTCACGCGCGTCGGCTCTTGGGCCGAGTCCGCCGCGACAAATCGGCTCTCCGAGCAGTCCGCTGTGCGGAACAATGTCGCGACAGAAGCGCTGCACGCCATGGACTATCAGACCTACGCCTACCTGCAAATGGCGCAAGATCGCGCGGCCCGCCAAGTGCTCGACCGTCTGCCGCCCGTCGCGGCGCTGTTCGATTCTACGGCGACGGCAGGCGGGGCAGCGCCGCCGATGGCCGGCTTCTACGCGCTCGCCGCGATCCCGGCGCGCTACGCGCTCGAGCGCGGCGCGTGGCAAGACGCCGCAGCGCTCGAGGTCCCGTCCGGCGGTCCGCCGTTCACGATCGCGATCGCACATTTCGCACGCGCGCTCGGCGCCGCTCGCAGCGGCCGTGCCGCATCGGCGAGTGCCGACGTGGCCGCGCTCGCTGCGTTGCGCGACCGGCTCAAGGGGCAGGACGACTACTGGGCCGAGCAGGTCGACATCCAATGGCGCACGGCCGGCGCGTGGGTGGCGTTCGCGGAAGGCCGGCGCGCGGAAGCCATCGCCGCGATGAGCGCGGCCGCCGACATCGAGGACGCAACGGACAAGGCGGCCGTGACGCCCGGGCCGCTGGCCCCCGCGCGTGAGCTGCTTGGCGAAATGCAGCTCGAAGCCGGCGACGCGCCGGCGGCGTTGCGCGCGTTCGAGGCCTCGATGGCGAAGGAGCCCGGGCGCTTCCGCGGTGCCTTCGGGGCCGCGCGCGCGGCCGAAGCGGCCGGCGATGCGGCGAGCGCGCGCAAGCACTACGCGCGCGCACTCGAGATCGCGAACGAAGCGGACACCGTGCGCCCGGAGATCGAGCGTGCGCGTCGCTATCTCGCCGCGAACTAGAGTGGATTGAGACGCAGAAAGCCCGGCATGCCGAAGGCGCTCCGTATCGCACTGTCGCCCTCGCTGCTGTTGCTGCTGCTGCCGCAGGTCGGCGCGGCGAACGACTTCCCGACGCAAGCGCGCGTGGAATTCGTGCTCGGCTGCATGAACGAGCAGGGCGCGCAGAGCTACGACACCCTCTATAAATGCGTCTGCGTCGTGGACGCGATCGCCGCCGAGATGAGCCACGAGGAGTTCACGCAAGCCCAGGTTTTCAGCCAGTTGCGCTCGACGGCCGGCGAACGCGGCGGCGTCTTCCGCGACCCCGCTCAGGCGCAAACGCTCGTCGCGAAGCTTGCCGCCGTCCTCGATCGGGCCCGAGCGCAGTGCTTCGTGAAGGCCGCTCCCTAGCCCAATACCGGACGGAGGCACATACTCTCGCTCGATCGGCTAAGCGACAGCTGGTTCTTCAGACCCGACCGAGTCCAATACTAAGGAGAGCGGGAATGACCACGAAGCGCTTTGTTCTATCCCTCGCACTGCTATTGCCGGCCTTCGCCGGAGCCAACGAAGAGATCGAGCGGCTCACCGGTGACCCGAACAACTGGGCCATATGGGGCGGGGATTACGCCGGCACGCGGTACAGCACGCTCGCCCAAATCGACAAGAGCAACGTCGGCAACCTGAAGGTCGCGTGGACGTTCTCGACCGGAGTGTTGCGCGGCCACGAAGGCGGCCCGCTCGTCGTCGGCGGCACGCTGTACATCCACACGCCGTTTCCGAACAAGGTCTTCTCGATCAATCTGGCCGATCAGACCATCAACTGGACGTACGCGCCGGTCCAGAACGCCGACACGATTCCCGTCATGTGCTGCGACACCGTGAATCGCGGTCTCGCGTACGGCGACGGCAAGATTTTTCTGCAGCAAGCCGATACGACGCTCGTCGCGCTCGACGCCAAGACCGGGCAGGTCGCATGGAGCGTCAAGAACGGCGATCCCAAGAAGGGCGAAACCAACACGAACGCGCCGCTCGTCGTCAAAGACAAGGTCATCACGGGCATCAGCGGCGGCGAGTTCGGCGTGCGCGGCTTCGTCGTGGCTTACGACATCAAGACGGGTCGGCAAATCTGGAAGGCCTACAGCGTCGGCCCCGACAGCGACCTGCTCGTCGACGCACGGCGCACGACGAACCTCGGAAAGCCGATCGGCGCGAACTCGAGCTTGAGCACGTGGGAAGGCGAGCAGTGGCGGCTCGGCGGCGGCACGACGTGGGGCTGGTTCACGTACGACCCGGCGCTGAATCTCATCTATTACGGCAGCGGCAATCCCGGCACCTGGAACCCCGTCGTGCGCCCCGGCGACAACCGCTGGAGCATGACGCTGTTCGCGCGCGACGCGGACACGGGTATGGCGAAGTGGGTGTATCAGATGACGCCGCACGACGAGTGGGACTACGACGGCGTCAACGAGAACGTGCTCGTCGATCTTACGGTCGACGGCCGCATGCACAAGGCGCTCGTCCACTTCGATCGCAACGGCTTCGGCTACACGCTCGATCGCGAGAACGGTGCGCTGCTCGTCGCGGAGAAATTCGATCCCGCGGTGAATTGGGCGACGCACGTCGACATGCGGACGGGCCGTCCGCAAGTCGTCGACCGCTACAGCACGGGCAAGAACGGCCAAGACTTCAACACCGAGGACATTTGCCCCGCGGCGCTCGGCTCGAAGGATCAGCAGCCGGCCGCGTTCTCGCCGCGCACGAAGCTGTTCTACGTCCCGACCAACCACGTCTGCATGGATTACGAGCCGTATGAAGTCGAGTACGTGGCGGGGCAGCCGTACGTCGGCGCGGTGCTGACGATGTTCCCGGCTGGCCAGGCGACGAAGGACGGCACCACGAATCTCGGCAACTTCATCGCGTGGGACGCGTCCGAAGGCAAGATCGTCTGGTCGCTATCCGAGCCGTTCTCGGTCTGGAGCGGCGCGCTCGCGACCGCGGGCGACGTGGTGTTCTACGGCACGCTCGAGGGTTACCTCAAAGCCGTCGACGCGACGACGGGGAAGGAGCTGTACCGCTTCAAGACGCCGTCGGGAATCATCGGCAACGTCAACACGTGGACGTACCAGGGCAAGCAGTACGTCGGCGTGCTGTCCGGTATCGGCGGTTGGGCCGGCATCGGCATGGCGGCCGGGCTCGAGGGTGCGACGGACGGTCTCGGCGCCGTGGGTGCTTACCGCTCGCTGGCGCGCCACACGCAGCTCGGCGGCGTGCTGACCGTGTTCGCGCTTCCGTAAGCCAGGCGCTTGTGACGCGAATGAGCGCGTGCCGCACGCTCGCGTTGTGCGTCGCCGCGGCGGCGCTCGCCGCCGCGGGCGCCGGCCGCGCGCAGGACGCGGCGCCGAGCACGGCCGAGAGCGCACCGTACACGGTTCAGTGTGGCCCGGACGCCGACGAAGGCGGCGCGACGACGTGCCGCGTCGACCGCGGCACCTACGTCGGCTGGCGCACCTTTCACGGCATCTGTCATACGTGCCACGCGCAAGACGCGCTCGGCAGCACGTTCGCTCCGGATCTGCTCGTGCGCATGCGCCAGATCGACAAGCCCGAGTTCATGAAAGCGCTGGCCGAGGGCTTCAAAGGGCAAGTCGGCGTAATGCCGCCGTGGAGCCAGGATCCGAACGTCAGCAAGTATTTCGAAGAGCTGTGGTCGTACCTGAAGGCGCGCAGCGACGGTGTGCTGCTGCCGGGACGCCCCAAGCGGCTGCCGACCGAGCCGTGAGCACGATGCGAGCGACCGCCGTGCTCGCCGCGGCCGTGCTCGCCGCCGCCTCGGCGCCGGCCGGCGCGCAGCTTACGGCAGAGACGCTGAAGGTCTGCGCCGATCCCAACAACCTGCCGTTCTCCAATCGCGCCGAGGAAGGATTCGAGAACAAGCTCGCGCGGATCTGGGCGCGCGAGGCCGGCGTCGAAGTCGAGTACACGTGGTTTCCGCAGCGGCGCGGCTTCGAGCGCAACACGCTGAACGCCGAAGACTTAGAGCGCGGCGGTTACAAGTGCGACGTGATCGTCGGCGTGCCCGCGGGCTACGACCTCGCGCTGACGACGCGCACGTACTACCGCTCGACCTACGCACTGGTCTACGTCGCGGGCGGGAAGCTCGACCTCACGAGCGCGGAGGACCTCGCCGATCTGCCGCCTGCGATTCGCGACGCGCTGCGCATCGGCGTATTCACGCCGGGTCCGGCGGCGGAGTGGCTCGCGCGCCGCGGCCTGTACGACCAGATGGTGCCGTACTCGGCGCTCGACGGTGACCCCGACGTCTATCCCGGCAAGATCATCGAGAACGAGCTCCTCGCCGGCGAGCTCGATGCGGCGATTCTCTGGGGCCCGATCGCGGGCTACTTCGCGGCACGCGCGGAACCGGTCGAGGTCGCCGTCGTGCCGCTGCGCTCCGAGCCCGGCATTCAATTCGAGTTCGCGATGGCGGCCGGCGTGCGCTTTGGCGAGCGCGAGCGGCGCGCCGAGCTCGAAGCCGTCATGGCGCGTACGGCTCCGGAGACGGCGGCGCTGTTCGCGCAGTTCCACATTCCCGTCGTCGAAGGGCCCGCGCAGCGCGTCTATGTGACCAATGAGGACTCGAGCACCGTCAGTATCATCTCGACGGCCACGCACAGCGTGATCGGCGAGGTCGAAGTCGGCACTCGGCCGCGCGGCGTCGAAGTCAGCGACGACGGCGAGCAGCTCTTCGTCGCCCTGTCGGGCTCGCCGAAGTGCCCGCCCACGTTGCCCGATGACGAGTGCGCGAAGCTTGCGGCCGATAAGACGAAAGACGGCATCGCCGTCGTGGACGTGCAAACACGCGCGGTGCTGCGCGTGCTGCCGGGCGGCTCGGATCCCGAAGAGTTCGACGTCGACTTGCGCGCGGGGCGCCTGTTCGTCTCGAACGAGGACGCGGGCGAGCTGTCGATCGTCGACCTTACGAGCGGCGACGTCGTGCGGACGGTCGCCGTCGGCGGCGAGCCCGAAGGCGTGCGCCTGCGGCCCGATCGAAAGACCGTCTACGTCACGAGCGAGAGCGACCACGCCGTGACCGTCGTCGATGCGCAGAGCGGGGCCGTGCTCGGCAGCATCGACGTCGGCTGGCGCCCGCGGGACGCGATCTTCACGGCGGACGGCGCGCGTGCGTACGTGTCCGCCGAGCACGGCGGCAGCATCGCCCTCGTCGACGTCGCGACGAGCGAGGTCCTCCGCACCATCACGCTGCCCCCCGGCTCGCTGCCGATGGGCCTCGCGCTTTCGCCCGACGAACAGCGCCTCTACGTCGCCAACGGCCGCGCGGGCACGGTCTCCGTCATCGACTTGGGCGAAGATCGCGTCGTCGCGAACGTTCGAGTGGGCGCTCGCCCGTGGGGCGTCGGGCTCACGTCCGACGGCAAGTTCTTGTACACGGCCAACGGCCCGTCGAACGACGTGTCGGTCATCGACACGGCATCGTTGAACGTCGTCGCTACCGTGCGCGTCGGCAAGACGCCATGGGGTATCGCCATCGGTCCGACGCCGCGAGAACCCTGAGATGAGCGCTCAGGCGCCGCTCAGCCAGTGCAGGATGTTGAGGACGTAGCGGTAGTTATCGCGGGCGACCGGCGCATTCATGCCCATGGGCCGCCGATCCGGGCCCGAGAGTTGCGCGCTGAACATCGCCGCTTCGCCGAACACAGCGAGCCTTCCGCGGTTCATCGGCTGCTCCTCGAGACGCCGTGCGCGAGCATACACAATTCGAAGGCTTCTCAGGCTGCGTCGAGCACCTCGAGCACGACATCCGGCCGTTTCTCGATGATCTTCAAGAGGATGCGTGCGCTGGCTTCCGGAGTCTTGCGCTTCTGTTCCCAATCGCGCACGGCACCCATTGAGAATCCGAACTGCGCTGCAAACGCCTCTTGCGTGAGGCCAAGCTTGGCGCGGATTGCGGTCACGTCGACGGCTGACGGAACGTGAACACGATACTTCGTCAGATCAGCTGTGCTGCGCGCATAGGCCGTCGCCTCCTCGAGACCGCGCACGATCCGGCGGAAGTTCGTGTTGTTCCGGGCGGGCAACTTCCTGCGGCCGGCTCTCTTCTTCATTCGTCCCGTCCTTTGGAGGCGGTGCGCCCACCAAGACTCTCCCGCAGGCGTTTTGCCGCCTGCTTCATTGCGATGCGCTCGAGCTTCGAGAAGTTCGCCCGTGAGCCTTTCGACAGCACTGCGAGCATGAATACCGGCACGTCCTCGTCCGTGAAGAAAGTAACCACGCGATACCCGCCGGACTTGCCCTTACCTCTGCCCGGAACGCGGACCTTTCGGCAGCCACCCGACCCTACGATGCGATCCCCCGCCCTGGGATTCGCAGCGACGAGACTCACCGCCGTCGTCATCTCGTCGGAAGTCATCCCTTCCTCCTTTGCGGAGGACAGGTAGGCGGGAGTTTCGATTACGGTCTGCAAACTCACTATACGGCTACGCCGTACATCGATCAACATCGTCACCTCCCCAATGGGAACTGCGACAACATAGGAAGCTATCAGCGCTTGGCCGGCGGAGCCCGCAAGGAATCTCATGAGATTCGCGGTTTTCGCTGGTCTTTTCTGAAGAGCCCCGAGCCGCTGCACGCGCGGCGCTCGCGCCGCATGGCGCGGGTTTGCTTTTGAACTTACTATCCCGCGAACCGGCTCGAGGCGAGCGTTCTTGGGGGAAGCATGAATAACAACAGGATGCGCCTTGCGGTCGTCTGCATGGCGTTGCTCGGCACGGGCGTGAGCGCGCAGCAGACGGCGCAAATCGATTTCAAGAGCGTCGGGCGTGCAGCACCGATGCTGGATGACATCAACAAGCGCGACATCGTAGGCCCCGCTCTGCGGCGCCAGTTCGGCCCGCAAGCGCAGCAGGGAGCGGAGCCGACGTTCCTCGGCACGGCACGCAACGGCGATCATCCGCCCGGTATCGAGCCGCTGCCCGTCGACATCTTCACGTCGAAGGATTTCTACCAAGACCGCGAGCTCTGGAGCGACAAGCGCTATTTCCGCTGCAACAGCTCCGCGGCGCTCGAGGACGCCTGGGGCGGCAACCGCAGCGGCACGATCGGCGATAAGCCTCCGGCCTCGGCCGCGTGGGGTTATTGCGATCGCGATTATCCGCGCGAAGCCATCGTGAGCCCGTACGGGTTCGCGACGGCCGAGGACCACTACAAGGCGCTGCTCGCCGAGACGACGAAGCGCGGCGGCGCGAACCAGAAGCCTATGCCTGAGCAGCTCGAGGAGTGGACGGGCCGCTACATGCACCCGGCCCGCACGCCGAACAACAACAACTGGTATCGCATGCGGCACATTCAGGCGCCGACGGTCCTGTCGTTGCTGACGCCGGAGTACCAGACGCGCTTCGTGCAAGAGGCGTATCACCACGCCAACACGAACAAGGCGATGTGGCCGTCGCAGTACTGCTGGCCCGAAGGCTTCATGCGCCGCTACCACGAAGCTGCCGTGTGGGAGCACCACATGATCGCGACGCCATCGGTCGTGCAGATCGTCGCCGGCGTCGCGCGCAACTTCATCACGACGGTGCACGTCGGCCGCGAGTTCAAGATGGACGGCGCCGTGCCGCGGCTGGGTGCGGACGTGCCGCGCTGGTACGGCGAAACGATCGGCTTCTGGGACAAGGACACGCTGATCACGTGGACGTCGAACATCCAAGGCTGGAAGGTGCACGCGGCGCCCGAGCACTCGAGCAAGCTGCAGACGATCGAGATCTACACGCCGAACCGCGATGCGGCCGGCAAATTCCTGGGCTTGAACCACGAGACGGTCTTGTACGACCCCGAGGCGCTCGTCGAGCCCGTGCGCATCGTACGCAACTTCCAGAAGACGAGCGGCTTCGAGGAAGGCGATCCGTATGTCTTCATCGAGTGTGTGCAGACGATCTACCCAATCAAGGGATCGCCGACGCCCGTCTCGCCGGGCGCCGTCATTGAATATGAGGTGCCGGACATGTACGGCCGCCCGTGGGCCCACATCTGGGAGAAGTACTGGGAGCAGGGCATGGAGAGGCCCGAGACCGAGGACATCTTCAACTTCGAGAACTGAGCGACTGAGGCCAGCGCGCACCGGCTAGCGCGCAAAGGGGGGCACGTGCGTTTTTCCATCTTCATCGCGGCCATGGTAGCGGCCGCAGCGTTCTCGTCGAACGTGCGTGCGCAGGGCACGACCGCTCCGCAGGGCTCCTGCGCGGTCGCTGCGGAACCCGGCGTCAGTGAGCAGCGCCTGACCTCGAGCGGCCGAGAGAGAACGTATCGGCTGTTCGTGCCGCAAGACTACGACGGCCGCACGCCGCTGCCGCTCGTGCTCGACATGCACGGCAGCGGCGGCAACTCGGGCGGGCAGGCCGCAACGTCGCGGTTCGAGGCGCTCGCGGCGCGCGAGAGCGTGCTCGTCGCGACGCTGCAAGCCGGCACCGAGGGCAACCGCTGGAACGTGCCCGTCACCGCGGAGCGCCCCGACGACGTGCGCTACGTCTCCGACGTCATCGACCACGTCGCGGCGCGCGCGTGCACGGATCTGAAGCGCGTCTACGCGACGGGCTTCTCGGGCGGGGCTCGCATGTCGTCGCTGCTCGCGTGCAAGCTCAACGATCGCATCGCGGCGATCGCGCCGATGGCCGGGCTACGCTGGCCGGGCCCGTGCGCGGGGCGCGCGATTCCCGTGTTGACGTTCCACGGCCTCGCCGATCCGCAGAACACGTATGCCGGCCACGTCGAGGGTCGCGGCGGCGAGTGGCTCGAGAGCGTGCCCGAGGCGCTCGCCGGTTGGGCGAAGCACAACGGCTGCGACGCCAAGCCCGTCGAGGAAGACCCGCCGGGGCCGTTGTCGACGCTGCGCTACCAAGGCTGCCGCGACGGCGCCGAGGTGCGGCTCGTGCGCGTCGACGGGCTCGTGCACGCGTGGGCGCGCAACGAGGTCGACGCGACCGCCGAGATGTGGAAGTTCTTCAGCGCCCACAAGCTTCCGAGCCGCTAGCGCTCCGCGTTCGCTTCGGGCCCCGCGCCGAGCTCCCGTAGGAGCTCGCGAGCCTCGAGCTGCACGGCCGGATTCGGGTCCTGTAGCAGCTCTTCGGCGGCGCGCGCGAACTCGGGATCTTCCGCGAGCCAGCGCGTGATGTGCTCGTCGCCGCCCGCGGTGCGCGCCACGTCTTTGTCGGCCGCGATCCCGGCCGGTGGCTGGTCCTCGTCGTCCGAGTCCCGCGCCGATATCGGTGCCGATATGGGCGCCGCGAGCTGCGGCTGCGCAGCGTCGAGCACCTGAGATCGCGGCGCCACTTCGAGCGCTCGGAGTTGCCCGACGGTGCCGCCGAGTCGCGCGAGCGCGGCGGCGACCGCGACTAGCGCGATCATGGTTACGGCACCGATGACGAACGGACGCACGAAAGCTCCTTCGCGTACCGCGGGGCTCGCACGATTCTCCACACGCAGATGACGGCACGATGACGGCGCAGGCGTCATCGCTCCGACATGCGAACGACACTTTTCTTAAACACTCGTGAGTCATGTTCGCGTTCCCGACACTCACTTCAGGAGCCCGCAGCATGAGCACCCATGATCGTGGCCACGCCACGGAGATCGCGAGCGAAGTCCAGCTTCGTACGAACGAGATTCAGCAGATGATCGAGCGGCACTCGGCCGAGCACGCCGACGTCGCGCGCGAGCCCGCCGACATGATCGACGGCGAGGTCGACGCAGCCGCCGTACCCGTTGACGCGGTCGCCGCGCCGCTTGCCGTGAACGGTGCCATGGATCGGCGCTCGTTCCTGGGCGGCACGGTGGCCGTCGTCAGCAGCGCGGCGATCGCGAGCACGCTGCAGCTGTTCTACGCGCGTAAAGCGCACGCGAGGGGTTTCGAGGACTGGTACGAAGGCAATCCCTACGGCGATCCCGTGCCGACCGTCGACGAGACGACGGGCCTGCCGCTGATCGGCTTGCCGCCGGGCTTCCGCTATTGGTCGTTCGGCTGGACCGGCGATCCGATCTTCCCGCATCTCTCCGGCGGGCCGGCGACGCCGGCGCTGCACGACGGCATGGACGTCATCAAGCAAGTCGGCCCGTGGGCCATCATGTGCCGCAACCACGAGGTCGGCGCGGCGCCCGCGTTCGTCGACGGCAAGCTTCGCTACTCACCGGCGGCCGGCGGCGGCAACACGAACATCATCTTCGACACGCATCGTGCGAAGTGGATAGCCGTGTGGCCGACGCTGAGCGGCACGGTGCGCAACTGTTCAGGCGGCGGCACCCCGCACAACAGTTGGCTCTCTTGCGAGGAGACCGGGGGCACGACAACGGATGCAGCCGGCAACGTCTACACGCACGGCTGGGTGTTCGATGTCCCGGCGGTCGGCACGTCGAACGGCAAGCCGATCAAGGCGATGGGGCGCCGCTCGCACGAGGCGGCCGCCGTCGATCCGAGGACGGGCTACGTTTATCTGACCGAGGACACGACGCCGGGCGGGATTTACCGCTTCAAGCCGAATCGCACGCGCGCGTGGGAAACGCCGTACAGCAACGGCGGCGAGCTCGAGATGCTGAAGGTCGCGGGCCGGCCGAACGCGAACTTGCGCGGCACGTTCCAGTCCGGCGGCGCGCCGTATCCCGTCGCGCTCGGCGAGCCGCTCGACGTCGAGTGGGTCGCGATCGACGATCCCGAGAACCTGAGCTCGGCGAGCAACTACGCGCAAGGCGCGGCGCTCGGCGGCGCCGACTTCCGCCGGCCCGAGGGCGCGTGGTACCGCGACGGGACAATCTTCTTCGTCTCCACGGACGGCGGCTCGACGGGCAACGGCCAGGTGTTCGCCCTCGACGTGAACCGCCGGACGCTGAAGCTCATCTACGACGCGCCGGTCATCGACGGCAGCCCGAGCGAGCTCGACAACCCGGACAACCTGACCGTCACGCCGCGCGGCAGCCTGCTGTTCTGCGAGGACAACTCGGGCAATCCGAGCTATCTACAGGACGGCGTCAGCACCGAGCGCATGGTCGCGCTGACGAAGAACGGAAAGATCTTCACGTTCGCGACGAACCTCATCGATTTCAGCGCGGGCAAGCTCGGGCCCTACACCCGCCCGAGCGGCCTGACGTTCACGGGCAACCAGCGCGCCAACGAGTGGGCGGGCGCCTGCTTCGACCGCACCGGCAAATGGCTGTTCGCGAACATCCAGACGCCGGGCGTCACGTTCGCGATCACGGGGCCGTGGCACCGCGGGCCGATCTAGTTTTACCGCTGGGCCGTTTTGGGCCGCCCCTTGAGGGCGGCCATTTTTTTCACTGCAATCGGGCGGCGAGGCCGCCTAGAGTTTCGGCCAGACCCCTTTTCCTCTTCTGCGTGACGGCGTCGCCGCGGCTCGCATCGAGACTTCGCGCGAGCGACCCGAGCCGTCCGGCCAACTGTGGATCGTTAGCTCTCGCCTCGAGCCGCGAGGCCGTGAGATCGAGAGCTCCGGAGATCTCGTCGAGTGTCGCCGTCGGCACGTCGCTGCCGCGCCGCAGCTGATCGACGTAGGCGCGCGCGACGACGGGCTCCGCGGGCCACGTCACGGGGAACTGCTGCTGCGGATTGAACCGCCCACCCTGATCGGCGAGCAGCGCCGCGGCGATCTCGTTCTCGCTCAAGAGCTCGCTGGGCGCTAGCGCGAACACGTCGAGCCCGCGCGCGATCTCCGTCGCGTAGATGCGGCCGTCGTACCAGTACGACGACCAGTAGCCGCCGAGCGCGAGCTCCTCCGTGTCGATCGGGCCGCGGTCGAAGTAGGCGAGCTCGACGGGCGCCGCGGAGTCCGTGAAATCCCACACCGAGAGGCCGCCCTGGTACCAGCTCTGGACCATGATGTCGCGCCCCGGCACCGGGACGATCGAGCCGTTGTGCGCGACGCAGTTTTCCTCGTCGACTTGCGGCGCCGGCATCTTGAAGTGGCTGCGGTACTGAAGCTTGCCGTCGACCAAGTCGTAGACGGCGTCGGCGCCCCAGTCGAGCGGGTCGTGCGCGCGGCAGCGCGGCCGCCCGCCGCCGCCCCACTCGTCGGTGAAGATGACCTTCGTGCCGTCGTTGTTGAACGTCGCCGAGTGCCAATACGCGAAGCCCTTGTCGACGACGGCGTCGATGCGCTTAGGGGTAAGCGGATCGCGGATGTCGAACACGATGCCGTTGCCCGCGCAGGCGCCCGCGGCGATCCCGGCCGACGGGAACACCGTGATGTCGTGGCACTGGTTCGTCTCGCTGGTTTCCTGCGTCTCGTCGCCGTGGTCGCCGCCGCGCCAGAGGCCGGCGATGACGCCGGTCGCGGCGTCCGCGAACACGGCGGGGCTGTCGATGATGCGCGCGCGTGACGGGTCCGCGACCGGAATCTCGATGACGTCGATGCGAAAGAGCGCCGTGCGCGTGTCGCCGGCGACGTTGCCGATGCAGCCCGCGAGCTCCTCCTCCTCGCGCACGCCGGCCGTGCCCGAGTTGTAGACGACGATCCTGCGCTCGTCGCTTGCGACGACGGAGTGCGTGTGCGAGCCGCGGCACGTCTGCACCTGGCCGACCTGCTTCGGCCGCGCCGGATCGGCGATGTCGAAGATGCGGATGCCGCGGAAGCGGTCGGGGCTCGCGTCGACCTCGACGCCTTCGAGGCCGCAGTCGACGCGCCCGCGCGTCTGCTCCACCGACATGATCAAGAGATCGCCGACGATCGAGACGTCGCCCTGCCCGCCGGGGCAGACGACCGATGACAAGAGCTGCGGTGCCTCGCTTTCGGCCAGGCGGTAGATGTTGAAGCCGTGATAGCTGCCGACGACCATGACGTCGCCGCGAAACGCCAGATCCGTGTTCGCGAACGAGAGCAGCGGCGAGCGCGGGTCGCGGTTGTTGCCGCCGGAAGGCTCCTCGTCTTCCCGCTGACGCCGCCGCCGGCCTTCGTTCTCGGCGGCCAGCGCCGCGAGCCGCTTCGGCGGCAAGTTCGCGGGGTTCGCGGGATCGAAGAACCCCGGCGGCTTCGGCAACGAAGTGACCTTCGTGAGGTTCGAGATGGCCTCGCCGGCGTCGGCGAAGCCGGCCTTCAAGTTCGCTCGCGGATCACCCGAGAGGCCGGCCAGCAGCACGTTCATGCGCTTGATCTCGGCGTTCTGGTCGTTCGTGACGTCGCGCGTGAACTCGAACAGCGCCGGTTCGTACGCCGAGCCCGGCTGCTCCGTCAGCGCCTCGACCATGTCCACGGCGCCCTCGTGGTGCTTGATCATGAGCTCGAGGAACAGGCGGTCGAAGTCCGTGCCGTTCGTCGCGGCGAGCGCGGCCATCTGCTCCGGCGTGGCCATGCCCTTCATGCCGCCCGCGCCATGGCTCGCGTGCGCCGCAGGGGCGGGGACAGAAAAGGCAGAAAAGGGGACAGATTTATTTTCTGCGTTCGCAGAAAATAAATCTGTCCCCTTTTCTGTCCCGTCTTGCTCGTTGCGCTCCTCGAGCCAGCTTTGCATGAACTCGATCTCGTCCTTCTGCGAGGCGTCGATGCGCCCGGCCGCATCGAGGAGCTCCTTGCGGTTCGTGCGGTCCTTCGCCAACGCGGCCATGTCGATGGCCTGCTGGTGGTGCGGGATCATGTTTTGCAGGAACTGCACGTCGGCGCTCGTGTAGGCCGTGCGTGCGAGCGCGATCGCCTCGTCGGCACGCAGAGGCCGCGGCTCGGCGCCGGGGGCGCCGGGGTTCACGATGGGCGCCTGCCCGAAGGCGGCAGCCGTTGCGAACGCTGCGAGCACCGCGCCGCAGAGGGCATGAAGCGCCGTCGGCCGTGAGCGGGCGGAAGCGTGGGGGCCTGTGTGCATGGGTATCCCTCTGGCAATCGTCAGGGTGCCGGACGGTCTCGGACAGATCGTCCCCCAAAAGGACGATCGGCGAAAGTCAGCGCTCTCTACTCGTCGCCGGAAGGGAGGGCTAGCGGTACACCAAGTTTGTCGGTGCTGCGGCGTGGTGCTACCGTTGGCTCCGCGTCGGTGGCGGGAGAGGGGCGGGCTTCCATGTCGAACGACAACAACGAATCAGCTTCGGCTCTGCGCCACTTCGCCAGCCTCCTCTTCATCCCCGTTCTGTTCGTCGCCTTTTACGCGCTACGCTTTCCGGCGGAACAGTCCGTGATCGAGCAGTGGCTGCCGGAGTGGGATACCTTCGTGATGCTCGGCGCGATCATGGTCCTGGAGCGCATCTACACCTATCGCTATGCCGTGTCGCAAAGGCACGTGCTCGCGCGGGACGTTACGTCGACGCTCTTCAATGTGTATCTCACGTACTCGATCACCGCGTTCATTCTGCTGCCGGGTCTGCTTCTGCTCACGGAGTATGCGTTCGGGCGGCCGCTGATGGTGGCTTCGCCCGAGCAACTCGGCCCGCTCTGGCTGCAGGTCCCGGCGATCATGATCATCGTCAGCTTCTTCCGCTACTGGATGCACCGCTGGCAGCACAAGAACGAGTTTCTGTGGAAGCTGCATTCCTATCACCACCGCGTGACGGATCTGAAGGCATCGAATACGTACGTCTCGCACCCGATCGACTACGCGTTGCGCAACGTCCTCGTGTTCATCGTGCTCGGTGTCGTCGGGTTCTATCCGCTCGCGCTGTTGATTGCACTGCCCGCATTGAGCGTGCCGGGGGTCTTCTCGCACTGCGGCGGCGACGTGAAAGGCGGAGCGCTGAACCGGTGGTTCGTGACGCCCGAGGTGCACCGTTGGCACCACTCCGCCCAGGTGCCGGAAGGGCATCGGTACTCGTGCAACTACGGCGTCGAGCTCAGCTTCTGGGACCGGTTGTTCGGAACGTTCTACCTGCCCGTCAAGGATGGGCAGACGGTACAGCCCGAACGCGTCGGCCATCCCGAAGGCCTCGCCGACGAGCCGAACTACTTCCGGCTGGTGCTGGCGCCGTTGGGGCTGTGGGCGCCGGTGCGGTGGCTCAATCGCGTCGCGGGCCGGCAGCGCGCCGGCTAGATCTGTAAGCCGCGACCGGGGCCGACCGTATATACGGTTACGATGGTTGCCCTGCGAGACATTCGCTACGCCTTTCGGTCGTTCCGGCGCGCGCCGCTGACGGCCGCGACGATCGTGGTGACCGTGGGGCTCGGCCTCGGGCTCGTGGCCGCCATCTACACGCTCGTGAACGCGTTCATTTTTCGCGTGGACGAGGTGCGCAGCCCCCACGAGATCTTCGGCGTCGAGCGCGGCGTACCCGCGGTCGAGGATCCCGCCATCTTCACTCGTTCGGAGTACGACGCGCTGCTGCGTGAGACGGACGTGTTCGTCGACGCGTTCGCGAGCAGCGGCGACAACTCGGCCTTGATCGAGGGCGTGCGCCGCGAAGGCCGCCTCGTCACCGGTAATTTCTTCCGCGTCGTGGGCGCCGGTGCCGAGCGTGGACGCGCGTTCGCGCCCGCAGACGACGAGCCGGGCAGCGCTGCTGTTCTCGTTTTGAGCCACCGGGCCTGGACCCAGCACTACGACAGCGACCCCACCGTGGTCGGGCGCACGTACCGCGTCAACGACACGCCATTCGAGATCATCGGCGTGATGCCTGAGGGCTTCCGCGGGCTCGAGATCTTCGCGCCCGACTTCTGGGTGCCGCTCGCGCAAGCGGGGACGTTCGAGCGGACGGTCGTGCTCGAGGCGGCGTTCGACGGCATCGGCGATCTCGCGATCGTCGGGCGTCTCAAGCCCGGCGTCACGAGCGGCCAGGCGCAGGCGCAGCTCGTCGCCTGGGACTCCCAGCGCGAAGCCGCACGTGCCGCAGGCAGCGAGCGCCCTGCGAGCCTCGTGCTGACACCGAGGATGGGCACGCTGCCGCGGCCGGCCGAGGCCGTGATGGTGTTCATGCCGCTGTTCTTCGCGTTCGGCCTGATCCTCATGATCGGCTGCGCAAACGTCGCGAACTTGTTGCTCGCGCGCTTGCTGACGCGCCAGCGCGAGATCGGCATCCGGCTCTCGATCGGCGCGTCGCGCCGGCGCGTCGTCTGGCAACTACTGACCGAGAGCCTGCTGCTCGCGCTGATCTCCGCGGCATTCGCGTTCGTGATCTCACGCCTAGCGCTGAACGCCATCGAGTATTTCCTCGTCACGAGCTTCCCGCCGGACATCGGCAATCTGCGCCTCGACGTGCCGGCTGCGGACTGGCGTGTCGTGCTGTTCCTCGTGGCCGGCGCGTTCGTCGCGACCGTGCTGTTCGCGCTCGGGCCGGCGCTGAAGTCCACGCGCCTCGACATCGCGCGCACGATTCACGGCCAAGTGCTCGGCGACGCTCGCCCCGGCCGCGCGCGCAATGCGCTGATCGCGCTGCAGGTCACGGGCTCCGCGCTGCTGTTGATCTGCGCGGGGCTCTTCCTGCGCGGCGCATGGTCGGCGGCCAACGTCGACCCCGGCGTCCGCACGGCCGACACGGTCAGCGTGACGGTGCTGAACGAGCAGAAGCGCGCGGACATCCTCGAAAGGTTGCGCAGCGAGT
Source organism: uncultured Gammaproteobacteria bacterium (assembly GCA_963714705.1). Classification (GTDB taxonomy): domain Bacteria; phylum Pseudomonadota; class Gammaproteobacteria; order Steroidobacterales; family Rariloculaceae; genus FEN-1219. Next base: position 16,974 of record CAVQPJ010000003.1, on the reverse strand, counting down.
CGGCCGTGACGGGGGTCGCGGCCGCGTGGCCCGGCTTCATGGGTGGCCTCGGCGGAGCGCCCGCGTACGGCGAGGGCGCGACCGGCAGGCAGGTCGTGCGCTACCAGTTCGTGTCGCCGGAGTTCTTCGACGTGCTCGGCATCGATCTCGTGCGCGGCCGCGGTTTCACGGACGCCGAGCGCAACGCGAACGAAGGCGTGGCCATCGTTTCGGAAGCCGTGGCGCTCGAGCTCTGGCCGGGCGCCGATGCCATCGGGCAGGTGCTGCGCGTCGAGCCGGACCCGACGATCGGGCAGGAGCGCCGACGGGCAGCGGCCGCGACGCCGCCGTCCGACGACCCTCTGCTCGAGGCGCGCACGGCCGTCGTCGTCGGCGTCGCGCGCGACGTCGCCGGCTTTCTGCTCGGCGCAGTGCGGCTCGGCGGCGCCGGCGTCTACATGCCGATCGACACCGACGTGCCCATGACGGCGCTGACGCTGCGCGTGCGCGGCGACGTCGAGGTGGCGCGCCGCGTGATCGCCGATCGATTCGCGACGCTCGACCCGAACATGGCGCAGATCTCGACGCTGCAGACGCTCGCGCGTACGAACACTTACATCCTCGGAACTTCGTTCTGGCTCACGCTCGTGCTCGGGGTGCTGGCGCTGCTGCTGACGGTGTCGGGGCTGTTCAGCGTGCTCTCGTATCTCGTCGAGCAACGCACGCGCGAGATCGGCGTGCGCATGGCGCTCGGCGCGAGCGGCCGCAGCGTCGGCGCGCTCGTGCTGAAGCAGTCGGCGTGGCCCGTCGGCATCGGCCTGGGTGTAGGCTGCACGCTGGTGGCCGGCGTCAGCGCCGCGCTGCTCGCGACGCCGGCGGCGGAGCAGATCGGCTCGATCGTGCAGCTCCTCGATCCCGTCGCCTACGGCGCCAGCATCACTTGCATCGTGGCGGCGTGCGCGGGGGCGGCGTTGATTCCCGCGCTGCGCGCGGGGCGCGTCAATCCTCTCGCGGCGCTGCGGCAAGACTGACCGCGCGCATCTGCGCTACCGTACGGAATGCCTCGCGCCACCCAAGCCATCATCGGCGTCAACGTCGTCGTCTTCCTGCTCCAAGCGCAGATGGGCGATGCGGCCATCATTTGGTTCGCGCTGTGGCCTCTCGGCCCCAACGCCGCGTTCGGGCCCGAGGTCGGCTTCGAGCCGTGGCAGCTCGTCACCTACGGTTTCCTGCACGGCGGCTTCTCCCACATTTTTTTCAACATGTTCGCCGTCTACATGTTCGGCAGCACGCTGGAGCGATTCCTCGGTACGCGCTCGTACGTGATGCTCTATTTCGTGTCCGTGATCACCGCCGCATTGACGCAGCTCGGCGTCAACGCGCTCTTAGGCTCGCCTTATCCCACGCTCGGCGCGTCGGGCGGCGTGTTCGGCTTGCTGCTCGCCTTCGGCATGTTCTTTCCGCGCCAAAGGATCATGCTCCTCTTCCCGCCGATCCCCATGCCGGCGTGGGTTGCCGTGACGGCGTACGCCGTGCTCGAGCTGGTTCTCGGCGTCACGGGCACGCAGGCCGGCGTGGCGCACTTCGCGCATCTCGGCGGGATGCTCGGCGCGTTCTTGATGATCCAGTGGCGGCGCGGAAAACCGCCGTTCGCGAAGCGGCGGCGCTGACGCCGGCCTGCTCAATGAAGCCGGCCACCGGTCGGCGGGAGACTGCTAGATCCACCCGAACCCGCGCGCCATCGCCCCTAGTATCGCGGTGCCGTATCCGATCAGAATCAGCAGCACCCAGATCTTCGCCGAGCCGATCGATCTCTCGAGGCTCGCCTTCGTCTCGGTGAGCTTCTCAGCGAGCTTCTCGATCTTTTCGGAGAGCTTCGCGTCTACGAGATCCACCTTGTCGCGCAGGCCGCGTAGGTCGATCTTGATGTCCCCCACGTCCGTACGCAGGTGCGCGACGTCGGATTCGAGCCGCGCGATTCGAGCCTCCATCGGCTTCTCCGGAGATGGCGATCCTACGGCCAATTCTATGCCCCGCGCTCAAGTGCCTGTCCAGCCCTGCGGTGCCGATTGAAACGCGGGGGATGGGGCACGGACAACGCGTGTTTCTCGCTGTACTCGATGATTATTCGGACGCGGGGGATGTGCTTGCGTGTGGTCCTCCGCAGTGATCGTCAAGTTGCTTGTCGTTCTACTGGAGGGCGACAAGCACCTTGGCGATTCGCGAGTTGATGACCGAGCCCAACCCCGGGCGGAAAAGGCAGATTGGCTTCGTGCCGTACGAGTGAGAGGCGCTACGAGCGCGAGCCTCGGTTGCCCTCAAGCTGCGACGTCGATGAACTCCACGCTGGACGACGGTTTGGGTACTCGCTTGCCGTCTTGCTTGAGGCCTTCGATGTGAAACTCGATCGCGCCGTGAACGAGCTTCACGACGGCGGGCCGGGTCTTGGCGACGGCCACGCAGCCGGGAAGATCGGGGACGTACGCGCCGAAGCCTCTGCGGCTTTTCTCAATCACGACGGCGTATCGCATTGACGTTCCTCAGTGGCTGGATGCGAGCGTGTTTCAGTATCGCACGCCAAGTTCCGAGCGGCACGTCCGCGCCCGCGTTTCCGGACACAGTGACGGTGCCCGGCTTGGTCGAGTGTCGGAGCTGCCGATGGCTGCCGCGAGTCCGCACGAGATGCCAACCATCCTGTTCGAGGAGGCGCAGGAGCTCGCGCACTTTCATCGCCGGAGCCTGAGCGGCGGAGTCCGCTCAATCGATCGCCGAATCCGGCCCGATTTGACAGTAATTGTGCAGGCGGCTGGATGGCCGCCGCGATGTCACGTTTTGCGACTGCGGCTTGTTGAAATCCCGCCGTCGACCAACAAGAAGAGGGCACCGCCATGCACATCAGCCAGCACGCCGATCTGTGTGACCGTATTTCCGCGGACGGCTTCGCAGACGTTCGATCGGGCAAGTGCTAGAGACTGCACATGGATGCCCTGGATCAACAAGCTTTTGATCTTGGCTGGGATTTCGCCACCTTCGGCGTCGACGTGCCCCCAGATGCCAACAAATCCTTTTGCGATGGCTACCGCGCATTCGGCAGCGAAAAGAACAAGACATCTCACTTTCCCGACAAGTACGTCCGCAAGTGGCTCCAGATCCGTTTCGGAGCTCTGCGCCGTGGGAAGCCGTTCGCCGGTGACGTTACTCCGGAGTACATAGAGCAGATCACCCCGGCCTCCGGACGGTGTCCCGTTACGGACCAGCCTTTTACTTACAGCCGAGACGAACCGACGGACTGGTCGGTCGATCGAGCGAACAACGACCGTGGCTACGTTCGAGGGAACATTCTGATCATCAGCCGAGCCGTCAATGCCGCGAAGAGTGACCGATCGCTCGGTGAGATTCGAGCGCTGGCATCCAACACCACCGCTGTAGACGGACTGACGCCGGCCGAATGGGAGAGACTTGCGGAGCTAATCGAACCCGCGTTCGGCGACGTTGCCGACGACGTGACGCCGATACCGTTCTTGTTCGGCCAACGCGTGGCGCTGGGTATGTCCGTGAGTCCGTTGGCGAGCTTTCAGGCCGGACTATCCAGAGCCCTTGTCGAAGGATGGGACAAATCGAAGCGCGAGGTCATGACGCGCAATGTGCAGGCGATGCAAGCGTTCCTATGCAAGACCAAAGAGCAACGCAGAACGTTTGGACGGCTCGTCACAGAAGTCTTGCGTCGTTCGAGGTCCGTCCCGTCGTACACGGAGATATGGGCTACGCAACGCGTCCAGAGGCGTCTTGGCCGCTTCATCGCGACACTAGACGCCGCAGGGCTGGGCAGGCTCGCGGACCTTCAAGCGGACACCGCGGGCGATCAGAACATCGAGCCTCGCAACGGGGTGTTTCAGAAGCGCCGGCCGCGCGACGCTGATCCGGGACGCTCACTGAAAAGGCCGCTGACGTCAGCCGGCGAAGTTCCTCATTGAGGTTCCGGCCGGAGCCCTGCCGGGGCCGCTTTTGACAGAACGCCGGTGTCACGTTTTGCGACCGCCCCCTGCTGCAATGCCCCCGACCACCGATAAGAGGGCGCCACCATGTTCGAACCACTCCTTTTTATGGCGGCGGGCTTGTGCATAGGCGCCGCCGCCGGCTTCGCCGCCGCCTGGGCTCTAAACGGCAAGGCTCGCGAAGACCTCGCCGCCACGAACGCCCGCGCGGAAGAGCAGGAGCGCTCCGCGACCGAGAAGCTCGCCCTCGTCGCCAACACCGAGAGCCGGCTGTCAGACACCTTCAAGGCCCTATCCGCCGACGCGCTGAACAGCACGAGCCAAACCTTCCTCGAGCTCGCGACCGCCAAGCTCGCGAAGTTCCAGGAACAAGCCAAAGGCGACCTCGACGCCCGCCAGAAAGCCGTCGACTCCCTCGTGCAGCCGATCAAAGAGTCCCTCACCAAAGTCGACGGCAAGCTCGGCGAAATCGAGAAGACACGCCTGAGCGCGTACTCATCTCTCGACACGCAACTCAAAGCGCTCATCGACTCGCACCTGCCGAAGCTGCACAACGAGACCGCGAACCTCGTCAAAGCGCTGCGCCAGCCCACCACGCGCGGCCGCTGGGGCGAAGTGCAGCTGCACCGCGTGCTCGAGATGGCGGGCATGCTCGAGCATTGCGATTTCGTCGAGCAGTCCACGGCGGCGGGCGAAGACGGCCGCGTGCGGCCCGATGCCATCGTCAAGCTCGCCGGCGGCCGGCGCATCGTCATCGACGCCAAGGTGCCCTTCACGGCGTATCTCGCGGCCGCCGAGGCCGCGGACGACGAAGAACGCGCCGACCAGCTCGCGCAGCACGCCGCGCTCGTGCGCAACCACATGACGGCGCTCGGCCGCAAAGCCTACTGGGAGACGTTCAGCCCGAGCCCCGATTTCGTGATCATGTTCTTGCCCGGCGAGATGCTCTACAGCGCGGCGCTGCAGCAAGATCCGTCGCTGATCGAGGCGGGCCTCGACGAGAAGGTCGTGCTCGCGACGCCGACGACGCTGATCGCGCTGCTGCGCACGATCGCGCTCGGCTGGCGCGAGCAAGCGCTCGCGCTCAACGCGCAGGAAGTCGCGCAGCTCGGCCGGCAGCTCTATGACCGCGTCGCGTCGCTCGCCGCGCATTGGAGCGAGGTCGGCGACAAGCTCGACAAGGCCGTCGGCGCGTACAACCGATCAGTCGGGACGCTCGAGACCCGCGTGCTCGTGACGGCGCGCAAGTTCGTCGAGCTCGAGGCCGCGCCGGCGGACGCCGAGATCGAGGCGCCGAGCCCGATCGAGACGCTGCCGCGGCCGCTCGTCGCGCCGGAGCTCGCCGGGCGCGACGCCGGCGCGCTGCTGGAGCGTATTGCAATGCGCGTCAGTTGAAGGGTGCGCAGTCCTCAGACGTTCGGGTTAGCCAATCCGCATCCGCCAAGGCCCTGATCGCTCAGGACAATCTCGATTATTCGACGTTTTGACCGAAAAAACGTGTCGCAATCTTTTTTCGCGGTTGTGTCAACTTCCAGACACATCTCATATTGCAGACGGTAGCCCGCCCGTGAATGATCTGTCCCCGTCGGGGGGGACAATGTCGACGAATCGGGAGCCGTTAGTCCACGAGCACCGCCGCGCTACGTCGATGTCCGGGACGAAAACGCTCGTTCCGGACGCCGTGCCCGCTGACCTGCATGCTCGAAGCATCTCCAGCCTGCTAGCGCTCGCGGATCGGCGTCTGGATCGGCTCGCTCAGCACCTCGCAACGAACCTAGAGCAGCCGTTGTCGCTCGCCAAGGCGGCGGAGCTGTGTGCGCTCGAGACGACGTACTTCTCGCGGTATTTTCGGTCGCGCACCGGCGTGAACTTCACCGATTGGTACCGACGGTTGCGCATAGAGCGAGCGAAGACGCTGCTCACGAACCAATGGACGAAGGTCGAGAGCGTGTTCGAAGCCGTCGGATACAAGCACATCACGACGTTCGAGCGGGCGTTTCGTAGGTGCACCGGTGTATCCCCCGCCGAGTACAGGAAGCGGTTGCGCGCTGCGAGACACGTCGAATCACAAGATTCGCTCAGTAGTCCACAAGGAACGACTACTAGACCACAAGGAACGCCGACACTCTGAAAAGACTTCCCAGTTAGCGTAGCTGCCGCTCCGGTCTAACCAACAACAACACCGCGCGCATCGCGCGGGCGCAGACGGACAAGGGCAACTATGAAAACGGCGATTCTCGTCGTCTCCATCGTCGCTAACATCGCGCTGGCGACCTACCTGGTCTCGGAAGACGCTCGGCAGCCGGAAATCCGGATCGACCAAGAGCGGCCGATCTCAGATCCGCCGGCAGCAGCGGCGCTTTTCTCGCATGGCGAGATGGATGCCTCGGCGCTCAGGCGGCTTCTCACGCAGGCGGGATTGGCCGAGCGCGAGACGAAGCCGATCGTGCTCGCCTATCTCAACGCAGCTGTGTTCAGCCGCAACGTGTCGGCTCCGTACGAGTATTGGCGCGCCGACGAGGGCAGCAGCGGCGCACCCCGAGTCGAAGCGGCCGAGCGCAGCAGTGAGCAGATCAGGAAGACTCTGATCGCGCTCTACGGTCGGGAGGCGCAAGACGATCCGGCGTTTGCGGCGGCCTTCAGGCCTCTGCAAGACCGGTTGCCATTCTTGAGCTCCCAGCAACAGCTCGCCGTGCGGCGCCTGCAGACCGAGCGACGGGCGGCGGGCACCCCGATGATCGCGGAAGCGGGCCCAGCCATTTCAGCGGTTCCAGCCAATTCGAGCGGTCCTCCCGGGCGACCTCCTTCGGCGCCACAAGACGCGCGGCTCCGCACCCTCTTGCGAGACGAAGCGACGTACCGCGAATACGCGATGCGCGAGTCGCCTCTGGCGTATCGACTGCGGTCCGCCGGCGTCGCGTTCACGGAGTCCGAGTATCGCGCGGTCTTCGAGCTGATGGACGACTACAGGGCCAGCGCGAACCCGGCGGCTTTCGTCGCGCAGCGGGAGGCCGTGCGAAACGTCCTCGGCCGCGAGCGTGCCCTTCAGCTATGGGCCGCGACCGACCCGCTGTTCCGATCGATCGAACAGGTCTCGCAGAAGCATGGCGTGCAGGAGCGCGCGGTCCTCGACGCGTATGAGGCCGTCGTCGCCGCGCAGGACGATCTGCTCCGCATGTCGGGTGCCCCGCCCGATGCGCGGCAAGCCCAGTACATTCGCGAGCGCATCGAGCGAAGGGACTCGATGCTTCGCAGTCTCGTCGGCGAGGCGGCCGCGAACGGCCTCATACAAGCCATCGGGACGCGCTTCGCTGGCTCGTCGCCTGCACCGCCTTTTCCACGCTGATTCGGCCGCAAAACCGGAGAACCACCATGAAGAGCTTCTTCACTGGCCGTGGCATCGCGTTGATCGCCGCGTTGGGCTTCTTGTGTGCGAACGCCAACGTATCGAGAGCGGACCAGCCGATCGCTCCCGCCGTTACGGGTCCCGACTATTCGGTCACGTACCTCAACGGCTACGGGGCTCTTTCCATCGATCTGTACGAGAAATACGGAGCGAGCGGAAGCTGGACGTGGGTGGCGGGCGGCGGCGGAACCGTCAACTTCACGGGCAAAGCGGCCGGCGACTACTACTACATCACGTCCGAGCAATTCGTTTACTACGACGAATACTGGTTCCCCTACTACTACTACTGGAACAGCCCCGAAACGCACGTCAGCGTGCTCGGCGCCCCCCCGGCGGCGCCGGACCCGATCGCGACGCAGAACACATACACCTACGAAACTCGCAGCGGCGATATCGACGGCAACGGGTACTACGACGTGTTCGTTCGCAGAACGTCCGGCGGAGCGGCGGGGAACGGAACGATCGACACCGTGATTCTCCAGAGCCTCGGGAATGGCTCGTTCAGCCACGTGGTGCCCTCGGCTTACCAGGCATCGATAGCGCAGAGTTGGCCCACCTTGGCCACGGATCTCGTGCTGAAGGATTTCAATCTCGACGGCTTCATGGACATCGTGCTGAAGGATCTCGGCAACGCGATCGGCGGGGCCTTCGGCCAAGTCGTCGTGGCGTCCGGGACCTCTAGCTTGGCGCCCCAACGCGTCGTCCCGATGGACGCGAAGTACACCAAGTTCGGCAACGAATTCGGAAACTTCGTCGAGAACCCGAACTGGTACTTCGACACGGCGATCTCGAATGGCACCTACTGGTGGCAGCCGGTCTACACGTGGGTGCAGCAGTGCATCTATTACCCGTACTACGACGAGAACGGCTATTACTACGACTATTACTACTGCTGGTGGGAGTCGTATCTGGTGGGCTACAACCTGATCGTCGACTACTCGTCGTTCGATCAGGACGGCATGCAGGCCGCCGGCGCCATCGGCGCCGGAGCCGACGGCTGGGCCGTTCCCGACATCGCGCCCGGCGGGAATGGCCGAACGTTCGACCAGGTACTCCAGCGCGTTTTCGGCGTACGGTTTATGCGCGGTCAGCTCGACACGCCTTGCAGCTACGCGCTCGCGTACGACACCGACACGGCGATCCCGTGCCAGAACGACGTCATCGGCCAGATTCTGCTGTCGCTGCTGGCAACGCTGACGGAGCGCGGCGATTGCAGGCCGCTCACGCTGGGCGAAATAGCCGAGGGCGTGAACGCAGGCTTCACGTTGATCGGCGCAAACAAAGTTCGCGTCTGCAACAAGGGATTTCTGGGCTTCGGCCGTTGGTCGATCATGTCGCCGAATGGCAATGTTTACGTGGGGCCCGGTCAGAAGATACTGGTCTGGTATGAGGACTATTCGCCGAGCGTCGTAAACATGTCGGTCCTGGTTCATGAGCTCTTTCACGTGTACCAGTACCGCAACAACGGCTGCCAGGTAGCCTGTATGACGACGAAGAAGATCGGTTCTTTTTTCACCGGTGGTTACGATTACACGCCCATCGATTGGACAAAAACGTTCTGGGAACACAACATGGAACAGCAAGCATCGATGGTTGAAGACCGGTACTTCATGCGACGATTGCCTGTGGGCAGCCTGACCTTCAGCGACGGCGACACGATCCTGATCGGTGATCTGGAAACGATCATTCCGCCGCTTTGACATAGTTGGGCGGAATACGGACTCGACACTGGAACAGTGCGGCGATGTACTCGAAGGCCCTAATGCTCGCCGTTCTCGTCGCTGCCGGCGGATGCCGCCCCGCTGTTCCGTTCCTCGTCGTAGAGAACGATAGCGCCCGCGCAGTTCGCGTGACCTATGTCGAGCACCCCGCACAGGGCGTCGGTCCACCGAACGCCCCCCGTCGCTGCGTCGCTTCATCCGTGGCCCCTGTCGTGCTGCCCACGAGCGAGCTGGACCTTTACCTCGCTCGCGGCTACACGGTGCCTTCCGCCGGGGTCGAGCTCGATACCGCGAGCTGCACGGTTCGTCTGGAGGTCGGCCCGGGCCTCTCCGGCGCTTTTCAGCCGAGCCCATTCTGCGCAGACAACGCGGAGACTCCCGACACGGTAGCGCGGTTCGAACCGACGTTGGATTTTCTTTCGATCGAGAGCGCCACGGGACGAACGGAGTGGCACGGGTGGGATACGGCTGCCCAGTTCAAGCGAGCCCGCCGCTGGTGCGTTCTTCGCATCACCGAATCCGAGTAGCCGATCAAAGTCCCCTGTAGCGCCAGTGGGAAGCCGTGGCGCAGTTCAGGCGAGAGTCGTCCGGGTGGTGCTTTTTGCGCATCCGTGAATAGCAGGAACCGGCAGGACCCGAGCTTCAGACGATGCCATGCTTCCTTAGAAGCGCCTGCTCATCGCCTGACACCCAGCCGAAAACCTTCGACTTCCCGTCCAACGTGCGAACGAAGTAGTGGACATCGAAATCGATCGCTACGTCCGGTTGATCCTTGCGGGCATAGGTCGCCGTCCAGGCGACGTGCGCCACGCAATGATGTTCGTCTATGGGTGAGAGGCGGACATCGCGTATCCGCATTTCCTTCGTTCCGATCGCCCGATAGCGTGCATAGCCCTGCGCCATGACTTGCTTGAGTTGATCGTTGTTCCTTCCGGTCATGACCCCGGCAGGCGTCGACGCTATGAGCTGGAGGCATACAGAGAAGCGACCTCACGCATGTCCATGTCGCCACCCAGGGCCTGTTTGAACGAGCGCTCATAGCGCTCGGGTACTTGAGTAACGAGTCACGCAATCACTCCGAGAACGCCAACCCCCAGTCCATAGACGGAATTCTCGGCGAGCTTGCCGCGAAAGCCCTACGCTATTGCACGCAAGGCGCCGCGCGGCACAAAGGTCACGATAAGTCCGTGGTGTGGTGAGATTTCGCGCGATGCACGTGCACCCGCTTGGCCGACAATATCCCGCGTCGCCAACCGGTGCTGCGAATGACGAACGTCGATCACGAACGTTCTGTGGCGGAAGCGGGAATCGGCCGAGCGATTCTTCTGCTGCGAGGGCAGCGCGTGATTCTCGATGCCGACCTGGCTCGGCTCTACGGCGTCCAGACGAAAAACCTGGTGAAGGCGGTGCAGCGGAACCTGCGGAGGTTCCCGCCGGACTTTATGTTTCAGCTTAGTAATCAGGAGGTTGTGCGTTTGAGGTTCCAAACTGGAACCTCAAACGCGCGGGGTGGTCGTCGTTACGCGCCTTACGCTTTCACCGAGCAGGGCATTGCCATGCTGTCGAGTGTCTTGCGCAGCTCGCGTGCTGTCCTCGTCAACGTCGAGATCATGCGGACTTTCGTTCGTCTCCGCGGAATGCTGGCGGCGAATGCAGAGCTCGCCCACAAGCTCGCAGCCCTCGAGAGCAAGTACGACGCGCAATTCAAAGTCGTTTTCGATGCGATTCGCGAACTCATGGCGCCTTCTCCGCCCAAGCGCAGCAAGCCTATCGGGTTCGTGACGCCCGAGGCGACCGAATAGCTCCTCGAGGTCACTCCCGGCTCTCGGCCCGCAGTAGCTTCCGAACGAACGCCGCAAGCCCCGTTTTCGAGGCCGCGGGTCGCAACCCGTCCGGCCGGCGTCAGGTTTTGCGACCGCGGCCTGCTGGAATGCCCCCATGGACCTAATTCCTCTCGCATCAGGAAGTATCTTGGTAGACACTACCGCGCGGGGTGGACAAGTTCGACCGCATCTTCCAGCTCCACGCGATCCTCAGCGTCGCGCCGGACGCCCATTCCGCTCGAGGAGCTGATGGCGCGGCTCGAATGCTCGAAGAGCACGCTGCATCGCGCGATCGACCACGCTGAAGGACCACCTCAACGCGCCCATCGTCTTCGACGCGCACGCGCGGCGGCTACAAGTACGGCAAGCCCGAGTCCGGCGACGCGTACGAGCTGCCGGGCCTCTGGTTCACGGCGAACGAGCTGCAAGCGCTCGCGATCATGCAGCGGCTGCTCAAGGACGCGGGCGGCGGCCTGCTCGAGGAGCACTTCGGCGCGCTCGCGAAGCGGCTCGACGAGCTCACGAAGCACCAGCGCCTGAACCTGGGCGAAGCGCCGCAGCGTCTGCGCTTTCCCGCGATCGCGGCGCGGCCCGCGGGCGCGGCGTTCAACACCGTCGCGTCGGCGACGCTGCAGCGCCGCAAGCTCTGGCTCGAGTACCACGCGCGCAGCACGGACGAGCGCACGGAGCGCACGGTGTCGCCGCAGCGCATCGTGCACTACCGCGAAGCGTGGTACCTCGACGCGTGGGACGAGGGCAAAGACGCGCTGCGCAGCTTCTCGATCGACCGCATCCGGCGCGCGACGGTGCTCGACGAGCGCCGCGCTCGACGTGCCGGAGGCCGAGCTCGACGAGCACTACGCGACGGCGTACGGAATCTTCGGCGGCAAGGCGGACAAGATGGCCGTGCTGCGGTTCACGCCCGAGCGGGCGCGGTGGGTGGCGGATGAGCAGTGGCATCCGCAGCAGCAGGGGCGGTGGCTCGAGGATGGGTCGTATGAGCTGTCGATTCCGTATCGGGAGTCGCGGGAGTTGGTGATGGATGTGATGCGGCATGGGGCGGGCGTGGAAGTGTCAGCGCCTGTGAATTCCGCCGCGAGATCGCCGGGCAGCTGCAGCTTGCAGTCGCTTCTTACATCGCGGGTGCACAGTGAAGCCGCGCATTACCGTACGATGCGCAGATGCTCGACACCACCGCGGAACGGAACGGCAAGGCCACCAGTTGCGGAAATGCCGGTCTCTGCGTAGGCCACCGTCGCCACGCCAATTGGATCTGGCTGCAGAGAACCAAAAGAAAAAGCAATTGCAGATAGAGGATCTCAAGCCGGGCATCGTTCTTCGGGGACCGTCTCTGTCCGAACCCATCGCTGTGAAAGCTGTTACGGCATTGGGCTACTCCGTCCTCGTCGAGGGAAAGGGGCTGGAGTCGGGCAAGTTCCTGGATCCGGTGCTTAGTCCAGCGCAACTCGCGCTTCTCGAAAGCGATGGAGGCAGCCAGCCATTCGACGGCGATCCCATCCGCTTCCGTCTCGGCATCGAGGCCATGCGGCTCGGCCTGGCCTACGAGTACGACCCCTACTTCTCCCTCTCGATCGCCCGCGTCGATCCGCTGCCGCACCAGCTCGAGGCGGTCTACGACTACTTCCTGAAGCTGCCGCGCATCCGCTTCCTGCTGGCCGACGATCCCGGCGCCGGCAAGACGATCATGGCCGGGCTGCTGATCAAGGAGCTGAAGATTCGCGGGCTGGTCAAGCGGACGCTCATCGTCACGCCGGCCAACCTCTCGTTCCAGTGGCAGCGTGAGCTGAAGGACAAGTTCCGCGAGAACTTCGAGGTCATCCGCAGCGACGTGCTGCGGGCCAACTACGGCCAGAACCCCTGGCAGGACAAGAACCAGGTCATCACCTCGGTCTCCTGGGTGTCGCGCGTCGAAGACGCCAAGGAGAGCCTGCTGCGCAGCCACTGGGATCTCATCATCGTCGATGAGGCGCACAAGATGAGCGCCTACAGCGCGGACAAGAAGACGCTCGCCTACCAGCTCGGCGAGTCGCTCTCGGAGATGACCGACCACTACCTGCTGATGACGGCGACGCCGCACAAGGGCGACCCGGAGAACTTCTGCCTCTTCCTCGCGCTGCTCGACCGGGATGTCTACGGCGACGTCAAGAGCCTCGAAGAGGCGATGCGGCGGCACGAGGCGCCGTTCTACCTGCGCCGGGTCAAGGAAGCCCTCGTCACGTTCCCCGACCCGGAGACCGGCGAGGTCAAGAAGCTCTTCACCAAGCGCAACGTCCAGACACGGCCGACTTCCAGATCGACGACGACGAGCTCGACTTCTACGACGCGCTGACCCGCTACGTCGAGGACCAGTCGATCAAGGCCGCAGCCGGACGACTCGCGCCCGCGGCCGGGCCGCTCGGCTTCACGATGGCCATGCTCCAGCGCCGCTTCGCCTCCAGCATCTACGCCGTGCGGCGCAGCCTGGAGCGGATGCAGGACAAGCGCGAGAAGATCCTGGAAGATCCCGGAGGCGTACCGGCAGGAGCAGATCGACAAGCGGCTTCCCGACGACTTCGACGATCTGCCCGAAGAAGAGCAGCAGGAGATCATCGCCGAGCTCGAAGACGTCGTCGCCTCCGTCGATCCGGCGGCGCTGCGGGAGGAGATCGTCGAGCTCGACAAGCTCGATCGACCAGGCGCAGCTGCTCGAAGAGCGCGAGGTCGAGATCCAAGCTCGTCAAGCTGCGCGAGGTCCTGACCGAGCAAGGGCATCTTCGACGACCCGAAGATGAAGCTCCTGGTCTTCACCGAGCACAAGGACACGCTCGACTACCTGGCCGGCGACGGCAAGGACGGCCGGCCGCTCGGCAAGCTGCGCGAGTGGGGCCTCACCGTCACCCAGATCCACGGCGGCATGAAGATCGGCGACCGCGACACGCCGGGCACGCCGCATCTACGCCGAGCGCGAGTTCCGCGAGGACTGCCAGGTGCTGGTTGCCACCGAGGCGGCCGGCGAAGGCATCAACCTCCAGTTCTGCTGGTTGATGATCAACTACGACATCCCGTGGAACCCCGTCCGGCTGGAACAGCGCATGGGCCGCATCCACCGCTACGGCCAGGAGAAGGACTGCCTGATCTTCAACTTCGTCGCGACGAACACGCGCGAAGGCCGCGTGCTCGCAAAAGCTCTTCGAGCGCTCCAGCAGATCGAAGACGACCTCGATCCGAAGCGGACCGGCAAGGTCTTCAATGTCCTCGGCGACGTCTTCCCGGCCAATCAGCTCGAACGGATGCTGCCGCGACATGTACGCCCGCAACCATGACCGAGGAGCTGATCAAGAGCCGGATCGTCGAGCAGGTCGACACCGAGCGCTTCCGCGAGATCACCGAACTCCACGCTGGAAGGCCTGGCCAAGCGGGAACTGAACCTCTCGGCCATCGTCGGCAAGTCCGCGGAGGCGAAGGAGCGGCGGCTCGTGCCCGAAGTGATCGAGGACTTCTTCGTCGCAGGCCGCGCCGATCGCCGGCGTGCATCCGCGAGACGATCGCCAAGGGCAGCCACGTCTACCGCGTCGGCCGCGTGCCGCGCAACCTCTGGCCGATCGGCGAGCGGCTGGAGCCGCGCTTCGGCAAGCTCGGCCGCGAGTACAAGCAGGTCGTCTTCGACAAGGCAGCTGCTGCCGACGGACCCGACGCTGGAATGGGTGACGCCCGGCCATCCGCTGTTCGAGGTCGTGCGCGAGGACGCTGCACGAGCGCGTCCGCGACGATCTGCAGCGCGGCGCGGTCTTCTTCGACCTGCACCGCACAGACGCCGTCCCGGCTCGACGTCTTCTCCGCGGCGATCCGGGACGGTCGCGGCAACGTCCTTCACCGCCGGCTCTTCGTCGTCGCAGACGACATCGGACGGTGCGATGACGCTGCGGCAGCCGACGATCTTCCTCGATCTGGCTCCAGCGCCGGCAGGCACGCCGGTGCCCGGACTGACGGATCTGCCGGACGATCGCGCATGCGTGGAGCAAGTCCTCGATCGAGAAGGCGCTGCAAGCCGTTCCTCGAAGAGGTCGACCGACGCAGCGTGACAAGGAGATCGAAACCATCTCCACGCCACGTGGAGATCAGCCTCAACGAGCTGATCCATCGCCAGAACCTCAAGCTGGCCGAGCTGATGAGCCAGCGAGAGAGCGGCGACAGCAATCCCGGCCTCGACCGGCAACATCAAGCAGGCCGAGGATCGCGCTCGACGAACTGAACGGCCGGCTGGAGCGCGGCGCGCCGAGCTTGAGCAGGAGCGCCACTGCACGATCGGCGACATCCAGCACCATCGGCCGCGCCTGGGTCCTGCCGCACCCGAGCGAGCGACGCCCGAGTTTGCGCCGATGGTGCGCGATGACGAGATCGAGCGGATCGCCGTCGAGGCGGTCATCGCCTACGAGGAAGCCCGCGGGTGGGAGGTCGAGAGCGTCGAGACCGAGAACCGCGGCTTCGACCTGATCTCCCGCCGCCCGCATCCGGAAGACCCGACAGACCGCCATCGAGGTCCGCTTCATCGAGGTCAAAGGCCGCGCCGGCGTCGGTGAGGTTGCGCTAACGACGAACGAGTACAAGACCGCGCAGCGGCTCAAGAAGGACTACTGGCTCTACGTCGTCTTCAACTGCGGCATCGAAGCCGGAGGTGCAATCTAGTCCAGGACCCGGCGCGACTCGGACTGGGAGCCGATCGTCAAGGTCGAGCACTACCATCGTCGCGCCGACAGGCGATCCTTGAAGCTGCGACGATGAGCGCGCTCGAAAGATCGATGACACAGCTATCCCAAACGCCTCATCGAAGTTGATCTTCCGATCAAGCGCATCTCCGCGCACGCGCGGCGCGAGAAGTCGATCCGGCACGGGCACATCTCGACGCTGCACATCTGGTGGGCGCGGCGGCCGCTGGCGGCGTGCCGGGCGGTGATCTGTGCGGCGCTCTGGCCCGACCCGGCGGACCGACGCTGTGCCCGCAGGCGTTTCGCGACGAAGGCCCGCGCCGACAATGCTCGCTGTGGACGCCGCACGAAGCGGCAGACGATTGCTCAGCGAGGAGAGCCGAAAGCGGTTCGAGAAGGCTCGGCAGAAGCCGACGTCCTGTTCGACGATGCCGGGACGAACTCCGCGCTGCGCGCTGCTCGACTTCATCGCCGACTTCGCCAATTGGGACAACTCCACCGTCCGCGAATACCTCGAAACCAGCCGCGCGCTCACGCAGGCCGCGCACGAGGCGCTGGGCGGCGCGCCCGGCACCCGGCCGCTCGTCGTGGACCCGTTTGCCGGCGGCGGCTCCATTCCGCTCGAAGCCCTGCGCGTGGGCGCGGACGCCTTTGCCAGCGACCTCAATCCCGTGCCGGTGCTGCTCAACAAGGTCGTCCTCGAATACATCCCCAAATACGGCCAGCGCCTCGCCGATGAAGTCCGCAAATGGGGCGAGTGGATCAAGCGCGAAGCCGAGAAGGAACTGGCCGAGTTCTATCCCAAGGACGCGGACGGCGCGACGCCCATCGCCTATCTCTGGGCGCGGACGATTCAATGCGAAGGCCCCGGCTGCGGCGCGGAAGTGCCGCTCATCCGCTCCCTCTGGCTCGCCAAGAAAGCCAACCGCTCCGTGGCCCTGCAACTCGTGCCGAACCCGAAGGCCAAGCGCGTGGACTTCCAAATCATCGTCAAGCAGCGCGACGGCTGGGTGGACCAGGACAATCCCAAAACCAAAATCGAAAACCCGAAATTCGACGGCACGGTGAAACGCGGTTCGGCGACGTGTCCCTGCTGCGGCTACACGACGCCGGTGGCGCGCGTGCGCGAACAACTCAAGGCCCGGCGCGGCGGAGCAAGCACCGCTCGGCTGTTCTGCGTCGTGGCAACCAGCCTGGCGAAGGTGGGACGAATTTATCGGTTGCCGAGCGAGAATGATTTGAACTGCGTGAAACGCGCATCCGACGAGCTTGCGCAGAAGAATGAAAGCGCACGCTGGCCCACTGTCGCTAGTGCCCGATGAACCCACGCCAATGGGCGGCGGC
>CAVQPJ010000002.1:0-179882 GCA_963714705.1 uncultured Gammaproteobacteria bacterium | reverse complement strand
CGATCTCGCGTGCGCGGTCGTCGCCGACGGTGAGGTACAGTTTCGTGCTGCCGCCATGTCGGCGAACAGCACGGCAAGGTTCTCGCGAGTCTCGATGGGCACTCTCGAGTCGCTGCGCGGCTAGCGGCTGCAATTCCTGCGAAACGCGCGTTCTACTTTTTCGCGTCGTCGGCGAGCACGTCGTAGAAGTCGTCCGATGTACTCGCGCGCGCGTTCGGCGGTGGCGCTCGGGCAGCCCAGCATCCGTCGTGAACAGCGCGGTGAGCGCGTCGCGCCGCGCGGTGAACGTGGCGAACACGGGCTCGAGCGCTGCGAGGTCGCGGCAGCGGCCGCGATATAGCCGCTGCCGCACGGATTGGATTGGGAGGCCTTCGGCGGGTATTGCGTACGGCGCCGAGACGAGGCCTGATGCGTCGAAATCGTAAGGGACCGGCAGCAGCACGCCGTCGGTGCGGGCGAATGGCACGACGTTGTGGCAGCACGCTTCGCCGTCCGGCCCCTCGAACGCCGACCAATCGGTGTTGCCTATGAAGAATTGGAATACGTCGAGCATTGCGAGCGCGCTCGGGTCGTAGAGCGCACGATCGATGCTCTCGACGCTCACCGTCGTGAGCCCTGAGCGTTCGGCAAACCGCTCTTCGTCCTCGATCAGAAAACCCGTGCGGTCCACGATCTCGCGGTCGCTGTCCGTGTCGAGGTAGGTGATCTTGACGGCGCGCGTGCGCAGGCTCATGTCGGTCAGCAGATTGAGCGCGAGATAGATCTGCCGCTCGACCTGCACGTACTGCTCGGGCGCGGTGCCGGAACGACAATGAGTCACCAGCTTCATGCGATTCTCGCCGGCGAAGAGGGAGCCGTCGGGTTGGTCCCCTGAGAAGTTGAGCAACAGCGGCGGAAACTCGCATGCTTCCTTGCGCGATTTGCCTCGAACACGCACGCGCAGATCGATGGAGAGCGGCTCACCTTGCCCGTTGGCGACCTCGATGCGGGAGGGCTGATACTCGGGGTCGTCACGGCTCGCGAGAATCGCCCGAAGCGGCGCTTCGAGCCTGATGACGAGCGGTTCGTCGCTCTGGAAGAGCGTGCTCTCTTGGGCCGCCGCGACGCACGGTCCCAGCAGCACCGAAAGAACGGCGGCAAAGGCAGATCCAAAGGACGAAGGCTTGCGGACGCTCGGCATTCGACTATCTAGTATGCTTGCGCTGCGTGGGGCGGCGACGGTGCTACCGGATCTTAAAGGGCAGGCTATGAGCGAGCAATCGTCCTTGCAGGGTGCGGAGTCACCTGCCGGTGTCGAGGACTTGACCAAGAAAGAAAAGAAGAAGAAGAAAAAGGACCTGGGCCGCGGTGTCGAGACGATGTACCGCGTGACTTACCAAAATCACATCGCCCTGAGCGAGCTAGCCGACAACAAGGCCAGCATGCTGATCAGCATCAACGGGGTCATCATTTCGGTCATGATCGCGATCGTCACGCGGCTCGGCGAGGTGTCTTGGAGCTTGCTGCCCGTCATGGTGCTGATCGGCGGCTCGCTCGTGTCGCTGGCGTTCGCCGTCTTTGCGGCGCGGCCGCGGCTCGGCGGCGGTGGGGTCACCCTGGAGCAGGTCCGGAACGGCACCGGCAACCTCCTGTTCTTCGGTCAGTTCACGACGATGCCGCTCGACGAATTCCAGGAGTCGCTCGAGGTGCTCGTGAAGGATCCCAAGCTTCTCTACCGGCACCTGGGTCGGCAGCTCTACCACATGGGTGAGTCGCTGAACGGCAAATACCGCCGTCTCCAGGTTGCGTACATGGTGTTCTTTGCCGGCATGGCCGGTGCGACGGTGGCGTTCATCGCTCTGTACGCGACGGGCCGGTTCACGCTCCCGTCCTGAGGACCGCCGGCGTCAACGGCCTCGCGCCCCGGCGTCACGCAGCCGAAATGGCATGACGGGCAATCATGACAATGAGCGCCAGGAAGCAGACCAGCTGGACGCTGAAGAAGGAAAACCGGACAGCCACGAAGGTATCGGTCTGCGCATGGGACACGTGAACCAACGACTGACAGACGCGGGCGATCAGAACGAGCGTGCATAGTGAATCGACCGCGGTGCCGCTGACGCCGAGGGCCGAAATCGCGAACACGATGGCGCCGAACACCGGCAGATTTTCCACGCAGTTCGCGTGCGCGCGCGTGCCACGCTGTACCAGTCCTCTCCTTCGAGCTGATCGGAACGGAAAGACGCGATCGGTGCTTTCCAGAACAGGATGTTGACCCAGCGATACACCCCGACGATTGCGATCAGCAGCATCAACGTCCAGGTCGCGAATCCGAGCAGCATCCACATCGGTATGGTCATGCGGGCCATCGGCCTAACGAAGTCGAGCGAATCGTAGGGCGTCCGGCACCGGCCGGACGCCCCGTTTCGATCAGCCATTCATGATCGGCGCCAGCGCTGTCTGAATCTGCGACATCTGCGCCGGCGTCGTCATGCCGGTGAGCAGCCGACCGAAGTGCGGGTGCTGCACTCCCGAGACGATGTATTGCCAGCGGTAGGCCGACAGCACGGAGGTCTTGAGTTGCGTGCTCTCTTCTGCGCTGAAGGGCCGCGAGACATTGCGAATGAAGTAGTCCGCATCGGCCGCCGACTGTGCCTGCAGGATCCCGTCCACGGCAGCCACGAGGGCAATCAGATCGTTGACCGCCCGATCACGCTCGCTCGGCGAGAGTTTCGCGTGCTCGTTCTGTCCACTCGAGCTCGTCGAGCACGACGTGCCGGCTTTCGTCCCTCCAGTGAAACTTGAACACGTCCTTGAACAGCGGGCACAGCTCTTCGCGCGGGGCGATGCTTTCGAGCGTAGTGCGCCTGGACGAACAGCTCGATATGACACGTGAGCGCCAGCACCGACCAAGTGCTGGCGGCGAGCACGGCGCGCGCCACATCGTTTGGATTGGCCACTTGACGATAGCCGGCGGGCAACTGCGAACCGATCATCGCCTCCATGCGGCGGAACAGTTCCTGGTGCTTGATCTCGTCGCTGGAAAAGCGCACCAGTGCTTCGAGCGCGAGCTGGTCGTCGAATACATGGGCGCGACCCTGGTCGAGCATCTTGGCGCTGATGAAGCGCTCGACCAGCCCGAAGATATAGGCATAGGTCCGGCCCTGGATCTGGCTGAGCAGGCGCGCCTCGTCGGCGGAGAGAAAGGCGAGCCGATCGATCTGCGACAGCCCGTCGGGCAGGAACTTGCGCGAGAAGTCGAAGGTACGGCCTTGCAGCAAATCGCGATCGATCTGCCATTCGGACTTCTTCGACAGTTCGACGACTCGGGCGTAGCGGGCGGCTTGGCCCGACTCGGGAGCTTGCAAGGGAGCAGCGGCACTCATTTTGCGATCCTTTTGTCTTGGGTGTAGACGCGGTTTCGGTCACTTGAATCTCAGCGAGTGCTAATCTGCGGCTTGCGCTTCGGGCGGTGAATGATCGATGCGCCTGAATCTCATGCTCCAGGCTCCGGAGCAAAAGGCTGGCGACGATTGGATGCATTTTCGGATGTCTTGCGAGTGATTCGGCTGTCTGGAGGAGTGTTTCTCGAGGCAGACTTCACGGCGCCCTGGTGCATCGGCGGGAAAATCTCCACGGACGACTGCAAGCCTTTCCTGGCGGCGCCGCGTCACGTCATTGCGTCGCACTTCGTCGCTGCCGGCGAACATGCAGCTGCGAGTCGAAGGCGGTGACGCGATCGACGTGCGGGCCGGCGAGTTCGTGCTGCTTCCACACAACGACCCTCATATCTTCGGCAGCGACCTGAACGTTCCGCTCATGCCTGCGCGGGAAGTCATTCAGCCGCCGCAGCGGCGGTGGCATTGCTCGAATCAACTACGGCGGCGGCGGCGCGGCCACGCAACTGCTGTGCGGATACCTCGCCTCCGACACTCCCTTCAGTCCGCTGCTCTCGGCATTGCCGCCGGTGTTGAAGCTGGACGTGCGCGCAACCGCGTCGGGAGCCTGGATCGAGAGCTCGTTTCGTTTCGCCGCGAGCGAGATCGCCGCGGGACGCCTCGGCTCGACTACGGTGATCGCCAAGCTCTCCGAGCTCCTGTTCGTCGAGGCGGTGAGCCAGTTTGTCGCGAGCCTCCCCGCGGAACGGCGAGGGTGGCTGGCCGGCCTGCGCGACCCGCAGATTGGGCGCGCACTCGCGGTGCTCCATGCACGCCCGACCGAGGCATGGACCGCGGAGGCTCTGGCGCTCGAAGTGGGCATGTCGCGCTCGGTATTCGCGGAGCGATTCGCTTCGCTGGTCGGGCAGCCGCCGATGCAGTATCTGACGCTCTGGCGCATGCACGTGGCGGCTCAACAACTGCGCGAAGGCCGCGGCAGCGTGGCGCAGATCGGTTTTGCCGTCGGCTACGAATCCGAAGCCGCGTTCAGCCGTGCATTCAAACGCCAGTTCGGCACGTCGCCCGGCACCTGGCGCAAGCAGTCGAGTTGAAGGCGGCGCCGGCTACGGCAACGCGAACTCGCCGAGCGCCGGTGGCGTGACGGGCTTCTCCGCCGGCTGCGCGAGCTGCGGGATCCAGCCGTACGGCAATCGATACGCGCGATAGACGTCGTTCGACGAGCGCGGCCCCGCGAACAGCGGGTTCATGTATTCCCAAACGATCGTGCCGTCGGCCGTGACCTCGAACACGCGCCCGCCGGCGCCTTCCGTGATCAGAGTATTGCCGTTCTGGAGGCGCTGCGCGCTGCTGATGTTCGTGCTGAAGAAGCGCGGTCCTGCGTACGACCACACGAGCTCGAGCGTCACGGGATCGATCTCGAGCACGCGCGACGTGGCGCGCGCGAACGCGCCGACGCCGTTCGGCGCGATGGGGCCGGCGAACCCGTAGCCACTCGAGCCGCCGTTGTCGAACACGAGCAGGTGGCCGGCACCGGGTAGGCCCTTGGGGATCAGGTGCGCGTGGTGTTGGCCGATGATCTGGCGGATCTTGCGAAGCTCTTCGGAGGCGCTGAAGTCGGGCCCCAAGCGCCAGGCGATGCTGCCGTCGCGCGCCACGATCGCGAGCAAGCTCGCCTGGCGGCTGCTGATGATGACGTTGCTTGGCGCGAAGCGCTGATCACCCGCATCGAACCAGCGATTCGGGCCGACGTAGGTCGCAGAGTTGATGTGCAGCCAATCGAACGAGCCGCGCGCGGCGTTCGTGTCCGCCGCCGCTTTGATCGCCGCGCGCGCGTCGGGCGCGAAGCCAAGCTCGTCGATGTGCTCGGCTGCCGTCCACTCCCAGACGATACGCCCGTCGGGCGCGACCTCGATGAGCCGGTCGTCCTCGAGCATGGCGTCGGAGACCGCCGGGACCTTGTGATTCGTGTGCGTGAGGATCAGCGTGTTGCTGCCCGTCGCCGCGGGCGTGCTCTCGGGCGAGTAATAACCGGCCGGAAAATCCTCGCGCTGCCAATCGTGATGCTGCCGCGACGACCAGACCATGCCGCGGTCGCGCAGCTCGAGCTGCTCGTTGCGATTGAAGCTCCACACTACGTTTCCGTCGAAGTCGCGCTGCACGAGCTCGAGGGATTCCTGATACGGCGGTCGCGCGCCGCTCGCCGCGATGACGCCGCCACCCGGCAGCACGCGAGCCGGCCCGCCGGCGGAGTTGTTGAAGTCGTCCCAGCGTTTCACGACGTTGCCGTTCATGTCGATCACGAGCACGGCCTGCGTCGCGAGCGGCGAGAGCACGGTGTAGCCGCTCCAGGTACGCGCGGGATCGTAGATGGTGACGCCCGTCGGGTAGACGGACGGCGCAGCCGAGACCAGCGGTGGGCCGGCAGCGAAGCACGCGGCCAGCGTGCACAGAGTCGACATACGGAGCTTCATTCGGTCCCCTCCGGTTGATCAAGTAGCGCGAGCTTTTTTCCTGGTTCTTCGCTTTGCGTTCGGCTTGCTGCCGGGGCCTTGGTTCGCGTATTTTGCCAGGTTTTCCTCGAGCCTGAACTGCACGATCCTGCGTATCAGTGCGAGCGGCAACGGCCAATCGTGGGGAAATTGCACGGAGCCTTTTGCCCTCTCATAGATCGACAGCTCTTTCGCGAATTTCTTGACTCCCGAGGATCCGGGGTAGAAGCCTATGTGCCGCTCGTAGCCGGCGAAGTGAACGATGTTGCCGCACAGTGAGAATGTCGGAATCCGGTAGCTGATCCGCTCGAGTGCGCGCGGGGCGGTCTGCCGGATCGCCGCCCTGAGTTGTTCCAGCCTTGTGCGAATCTCGCCTGGAAACACCGCGATGTATTCGTCGATCGTCTCGGGTTTCTGCGCTTTGCTCTTTTTCATCGCCGTTGGGTCAGAGCGCGAAGCTCAATCCGACCGCGTAGCCCTGGGCGATCGCATCGAGCACGAAGCCGCCGTCTTCGAAGTCCATCTGTAACGCGCGATAGCCGAAGCGCAACGTCATCGCGTCGGTGATGCGATAGCCGAAAGTCGCGGAGAGGTTCGTGGTGAGCTCCGACGCAACGCCGAATCCGCCGACGTCGCCGCGCAGGCTCACCGACCACCGGTCGTTGAAGTCGTGCTTGAAGCGCGCTCCGACGAGCGGATCGAGCCAACTCTCACCCGCGCTGCCCGCCGGGCCCGGTGTCAGCTGGACCTCGGAGTCGAGCGCCACGTAACGCAGCCCGAAAACGAGCTCGAGCCCCGCTGTGCGCGCCAGGGGATATGTCGCCGAGGATTCGAAGATCCGACCGGAAACCTCCGCGTCGGCGTCCACGGTCGGACGGTCGAAAGCGTCGCTGAACTCGACGTAAAGCCCATCCAGCAAGACGGTCCAGCGCTCTTTGCGTGCCTCGAGATTGGCCGCGAGGGTCAGATCTAGATTGTCGAGCGACAGGAAGCGGTAGCCCGTATCGATCTCGGAGCCGACACCGCTCGCAGCCGTGTCGCCGTCGAGCCCGGCCGCCCAGAGATAAGGAGTGACCGTGAAGGACCAGCGCGACGAGCCGGCGTCGTCGTCTCCCTGAGCTTGGGCGCCCGCTGCGGAGCTCCCAGCGAGCGCGGCGGCGAGCGCGAATCGCACGGTTGCGCGGCCCATCACGGCGTCGCGCCGCCGATGAGCGTGCAACCGTAGGGCTTGATCGTCTCGCCGGGTTCGAAGGCCATGAATCCTTGGCGCACGACGGGCGCGGTGAACGTCGCCTCGTCTGTCACGGTGGTCGTCCAGTCGAGCCGGGTGCCGTCCTCACTCGGCGTGTAGCGCTCGAGCACCGTCACGCCCGCACTTTGCGGCGTGCCGAGATCGTCGAAATACGGATAGTCGATGTACAGCGTGAAGATCGAGAGCGTCCGGCCCTCCCAACGGCCGAAGGACGCGCCGTACGGCGAGGGCTCCTGCGTCGGCGGGCCATTGCGGGGATTCATATAGATGATGCGCTCGCCGTCCCATTCCTCGAGGCGCATGACGATTTGCTCGCCGCGCTCGACGAGCTCGACCGGATAAGGCGTGTCGAGCATCGACGGCATGCCGGGCGGAATGCACTTCAGGGCGGGGTCGTCGGCGAGCGGCTCATAGAGGGCTGCGGCAGCGCGGGCGGTGTCTCGCAGGGGCAGCGACGCCGGATCGTTGCGCGGGCGGTCCCGCGGCGTCCAGACCTTGAAGATCCCGGCGGTAGGTTGCGGCGCGGCGGCTGTGACCGGCGGCGGCGGAAACAAGCCGGAGCCGGTGTCCGCGAGCCCGACGCGTTCGGCAACGATCGGCCACAGCACGACGTTGCGGCCGTCGGCGAGTTGCGCGGTCGCCCCGACCATCGCGTTGCGGCCGAAGCGCGACACGGGCCCCTTGACCGCCAGGCGATCGCCTACGGCGAACCAATCGCGCGCAATGCCCCAGCGCTCGAGCGCATTGATCGACGTGCCCTCGATTTCCCACGACGCCGTGCTGCCGTCCGTGCCCGCCACTTCGAGCGTGACGTGCATGTGCGGATTGATCCAGTCGACTGCGGTGATCGTGCCTTCGATCGCGACGATGTTCGTTTCGTCGTAAAGGCCCGAATGATGCGCGAGCCCCGCCGACGGCACGCCAAGCGTGAATGCCAAGACCAGAGGAAGACGGCTCACGCCCGCATGATAACGCCGCGTTCAAGTCTGACGTAGCTCCAATTGAGCTGGCGTGCGCGGAAACAGGTAGGCTAATGCTGCCACCGATGGGGGAGGGCGCCTGATGAAACTCCGAACGATCCTGAGTCTCGCGACGCTGGCGGCGCCTGTCGCGCTCTGGGCGCAGCCGAGAACCACGCTCGACATCTACGTGATCGACGTCGAAGGCGGCAACGCGACGTTGTTCGTCGCGCCTTCCGGGGAGTCGCTGCTCATCGACACCGGTAACGGCGGGCCGGCGGCCGTGCGCGACGCGGAGCGGATCATGGCGGCGGCGAAGGATGCCGCATTGGCACGCATCGATCATCTGATCACGACGCACTACCACGGCGACCACTTCGGGGCGATGAGCGAGCTCGCCGGCCGTATTCCGATCGCAGACTTCATCGACCACGGCCCGAACGTGCAGGCGAACCCCGCTACGGACGCGTTCTTGAGCGACGTCTATCCCGCGCTGTACGCAAAATCGAAGCACACGGTCGTGAAGCCCGGCGATCGAGTGGCGATGCGCGGCGTCGACATCCGCATCGTCGCCTCGGCAGGCGAGCCGATTCGCGACGCGGTCCGCGGCGCCGGGCAACCGAATCCGCTGTGCAGCGCTCACCAGCCGAAGGATGCAGACCCGAGCGAGAACGCTCAATCGGTCGGCAGCCATTTCACGTTCGGCCGCTTTCGCGCGCTGCATCTCGGCGATCTCACCTGGAACAAGGAGTTCGCGCTCGCCTGCCCGCGAAACCTATTGGGCACGGTGGACGTGTTCGTGGTCACGCATCACGGTCAGCCCGTGTCGAATCCACCCGTGCTCGTGCACGCGCTTGCGCCGCGCGTGGCCATCATGAACAACGGCACGCGCAAGGGCGGGCAACCCGACACCATGAAGGTCTTGTTCTCGTCGCCCGGGCTCGAGGATCTGTGGCAGCTGCATTTCTCGCTGCTGAGCGGGCAGGAGTACACGGTGCCGGGTGCTTTCATCGCGAACGCCTGGGACGGGCAGCCGTCGTCGATGCCGCTCGAGCCGGTTGCCGCACCCGCGCCGGGGCAGGGCGCCGCGCCGCCGGCGCACAACGGCCCCGCGTTCTGGATCAAGGTGCAAGCGCGCGACGATGGCTCGTTCACGGTGACGAACGCGCGCAACGGCTTCAGCAAGAGCTACGCGGCAGGCCGCGGTTCGCAGTAGTACTCCCCTAATTACTCTGTTGCGGCAACGCGGCTCGGCGGCCGTGCCGCTGCGCTTCGCGCACGCTGTGCACCGTCCCTCCTTCTCGAATCTGCAAACCGTTTGCAGAATTTGGTAATTCGCACGGGATCCGCACGTCTTGGTGTGCGCTCGAGGTGCTGTAAGTTAGCTAGCGAACATACGAGCAAGAGGAAAACGGATAGCTTCGACAGCATTCGTTACACGACTCGAGCGTGCAGCATGTTGTCGACGCGGGATCACTCCGAGCTCAGAGCTGGCATGGACCTTGCTGATGCCGAGGAGGGCGCTTCCCGCGCCAGAGGTATTTCAGTGATGTCGACGCATTGCCACTTGCGCGCACTCTTGCTTCTAGGCTCGCTGCTCTCCTCGGGAACGCTGCTCGCACAATCGACGACAGTAACGTTCGACAGCCCCCTGCCGCCCGGGTCTCCCGACTCCTACCTCAACGGCAGTTACGCTGGAATTGACTTTGGCAACTCACAGTGGCGTTGGAGCGGACCCTACGCCAGCGATCCCACGCGCAGCATCTACTTCGCGCAGTCGAGCGACTCGTTGCGCAGATTCTCGTTCTCCGGCGGGCCGCGACTGCTGAGTAGGCTCTCGGTCTACACCACAAAGAACGGCACGCTCACGGTGTCCGATGGCGTCAACCCGAACGTGACGCGCACGGTGACGATCGGCTCGATGCAGCAAGTCGCAACCGGTTGGACGCAAGCGGCGACGACCGTCACGATCCAGTTCAGCGGCGGCTGGTCACTGGGTGTCGACGACATCGTATACGCGTCGTCGAGCCTGCCGCCGCCGCCCCCGCCAACACCCGACACGATTCCGCCGACGGTCTCGATGACGTCACCGGCGGACGGAGCCACGGTCGCGGGGCTCGTGAACCTCAGCGCCAACGCCGCCGATAACATCGCGGTTGCGGGCGTGCAGTTCTTGCTCGACGGTATCGCATCCGGGCCGGAAGACACGGCCAGTCCCTATAGCGGCGCGTGGAATTCAGCGGGTGCCAATAACGGGCCGCATACAATCGCGGCGCGGGCGCGCGACAGCGCCGGCAACGCCACGACGTCCACTCCCGTGACGGTGACCGTGAGCAACCAGCAGGTTCCTGGCGGCTCCGGCTACGCGCTGCGGTTCTATGGCAACGGCCGCAACGACATCGACCGCGTGAAGATCCCCGTGGATGATCCCGCGACGAGCTCGCCGGGGCCGCCGGTCGATGTCGGCAGCACCGATTTCACGTTGGAGTTCTGGGTGCGTGGCGCGCGCGCCGACAATCGCGCCGGCGCGATCAGCTGCGGAAGCAACATCAACTGGATCCGCGGCAACATCGTCGTGGACCGCGATCGGTACGATCAAGGCCGCGCTTTCGGTATCTCGTTGGGCGCGGGGCGCGTTGCGTTCGGGGTGCGCTCGTCGGGCGACCGGACGATCTGCGGCAGCAGCGACGTCCTCGACGGTCAGTGGCACCACGTGGCCGTCCAACGGCGCCGCTCCGACGGCTGGCAGTGGATCTACGTGGACGGCGTGCTCGAAGCCCAAGCCGACGGTCCCGATGGCGATGTCTCCTATCCGGACAACGGCGTGCCGCTCTATCGCTGCGGCTCCGGCGGCGGCCAACAGTGCACGTTCAGCGATCCCTTCATCGTGCTTGCAGCCGAGAAGCACGATGCGGGCTCGAGCTACCCGTCTTACAGAGGCGTGCTCGACGAGCTCAGAATCAGCAAGATTCTGCGGTACAACGGCAACTTCGCACGCCCGGGCGCCGCGTTCGTCACCGACGCGAGCACGGTCGGCTTGTACCATTTCGACGAAGGCCAAGGCACGATCGCTTCCGACACGTCGGGTGCCGCCGGCGGTCCATCGAATGGCACGCTGCGCTACGGTGGCAATCCGGCCGGTCCCGTATGGACGACCGATAGCCCGTTCACGAGCGGCAACTAGGCGACAGCGGACAAGCGCGGCGGAGAAAGCGGGCCTCTTTTCTTGAGGGGCCCCGCTTTCTCCGTCCGTAGGTTCTACTAGAAGCTCACCGACATTCCCACGTATGCGCGGCGGCCCAGCACGTCGTAGAAGCCGCCGAGAGTCGTCGTGCCGCGCGTGTAGCGCGTCGCATTCGTGAACACCGGCTCCTCGTCGAGCAGGTTGTCGATGCCGTAGCGCAGCTGCCAGGTATCCTGGAACGTGAAGCCGCCCGACAGATCGAACGCGTCGTACGACGGCGTGTCGATCGTCGTCGTGTTCGGGTTCGACACGAACGCCGACGGCTTGATCGTCGGCAGGTGCCGCCAGCGCAGGCCGAGGTTCCAGTCGTTCCTCGAGAAGCTCAGCGTCGTGAACGTCCGGTAATCGAACGCGCCCGAGTTCAAGCCCGACAGGCCGGCTGGTCCCAACGTGCCCTTCCACTCGGTCCACGCCGCGGTCGGGCTCAGCTTTGTCTTCATGCTGTCGAGATAGCTCGTCAAGAAGTTCAAGCGGAGATCGCCGCCCGCCAGGTCGGTGCCCCAGTCGAACTGCACATCGATGCCGCTCGTTTCGACCGACGAGCTGTTCGAATACGTGACGTCGACGGCTCCGATCTGGCCGTTCGTCGGATCGCGCAAGATCTGGTTGCACGCGGCCGTGAACGGCGAATACGTCGGGTTGAACGCCGGGTCGTAACAGGTCCTGAACACCGACTCGCCCAGCTGGGCTGCGATGTAGTCCGTGATCGTGATCTCGTACGCGTCGATCGTAATCGACGTGCGTTCGGCGAAATCAAACACCGCGCCGATCGTCATCGTCTCGCCGTTCTCGGAGTGCAAGCTCTGGTTGCCCGTGCGGTTGCCCAACGTGCTGACGCCGGGGATGTTGCCCGGCGCGTAGTACGCAATCGCACCGCTCGTGCCCATCTGCGCTTCGCACATCGCACGAACCGACGCCGCGTTCGGGTTCAACGCCGGATTCGCGCTCAACGCGCCACCCGTCGTATTGCTGGCGTAGCAGAGGTCGCCCAACGTGCTGCCGCCCGCGCCGACGATCTGCGTCTTCGCCTCGAACAGCTCGCCGATGTTCGGCGCGCGGTTTGCGATGTTGCGGCCGCCGCGCAACCGCAAGTGGTCGTTGACGCGCCAGTCGAACATCGCCTTGTACGTCTCGACGGCCTCGGTCGGGTCGTTGTCCGAGTAGCGGTAGCCGAGCTCGAGGCTGAACTCCTCCAAGACGCCAAATTCGGACGCCAAGGGCAGCAACAACTCGCCATAGATCTCCGATGTCGACACCTCACCTGACGAGTTGCCGCCCGG
This sequence comes from uncultured Gammaproteobacteria bacterium, assembly GCA_963714705.1. Lineage (GTDB taxonomy): Bacteria > Pseudomonadota > Gammaproteobacteria > Steroidobacterales > Rariloculaceae > FEN-1219. The sequence continues at coordinate 167,281 of CAVQPJ010000002.1, read as the reverse complement.
GAAGATGCCGACCGCGCCGTCCAAGAACGACGTCTGGCTCGCCAAGCCGTCCTGAATATAGAAGTACGTGTTCTCGCGCTGCGACAAACCAGCCGCGAATCGCGCCTCGCCGGCCCACATGTCGACGAGCTTGCCTTGCACGTTGACCTCGGCGATCGTCTGATCCATCTCCGACGTGCTCTGCAGATCCGCGACGATCGCGTCGATGCAGTCCGGAGACGGCGTGAACTCCTCGACGATCGGCAGACCGGTCGTGCAACGCAGCGTGCCGCCGGCGATGTGCGCGGCGCTGAAGTCGTTGCCCTGGTCGAACGCGTTGCGGCCGTAGTTCGGCAGGTTCACGAGGTAGCGAAAGCGCTCGATCGAGATGACGCCGCCGAACAGCGTCGACACGTCCGTCGAGCCGTGCGAGATGTACGCTTCCCAGGTGAGGTCCCTACCCTCGAGCTCGCCTTCGAATCCCGCAAGGAACTGAAACGTCTGGACGTCGTTGTCCGTCGTGCGCTTGCCCGCGTAATCCGTGAAGCTCGCCATCGACCACGGCACGTTCGCACCCGTGCCGGCGGCCCCGGGCAAGAGCGGCCCGGCGCCGTCGGGATCGAACTGCCGCGAATCGAGCAATTGCGCCATCGACGGTGACGTCGGCCACACCTGCGAGTTCGTGCACCCTCCGGTCGGCGCGCAGCTCAAGCCGTAGGCGCCGCCCGGCAGGTACGCCGGCACCGTGGCGCCGCCCGCGCCGACCGAAGGAGCGTAGATTCCGGTGCCGTGCGGCACATAGGCGCCCCAGAACGAGCCCAAGTAATTGTCGCCGAGCTGCGTGTGGGTCTCGTCCTCGCTGAAGTTGACTTGCACGATCGCCGAAACGTTGTCGGCGATTTCCAGCCGGCCGCTGCCGAACAACGCGTAACGATCGAGCGGGATCTCCATCATGCCCGTCGTGTCGATTTGGACGAGCTGGTTCTGAACGCTGGCCGGAGGCGGCACCTGTTGCTGCTCGTTGTCGATGCGATACTTCCGGAGCATCACATCGTCGCCCATCGAGCCGGTGAAGCAGTTCGAGCCGTCGGGCTGGAACTTCCACAGCGAGCCGGTCGGATCGAGGTTCGCGAAGAATTGCTGGCCGCTCGCGACGCTGGCGTTGGCGCCCGTGCGACAGGGCATCAGAGTGTTCGCGACGGCCTGATTCGGCAGGTTGAAGAGTTCGGTCACGTACGCCGTCTCGGTCGGCGCGAAAAAGTTGGCGCCGACCGTGCGATCCTCCCAGATCGCGCGCTGCCAATCGCGATCGCGCGACCTGACCTCGCCGCGCGACGAGTACTCGAAGCCCATCATCACGTTGCCGGCGTCGTCGGCGAAGTTCGCGCCATACACGCCCGCAATCCTCATCTCTTCGCCGTCGCCTTCGAGGGTCTCGCCGTAGCGCACGTCGAAGTCGACTCCCTCGTAGTCCTTCTTGAGGATGAAGTTCACGACGCCGGCCATGGCGTCGGCTCCGTACACGGACGATGCTCCTCCCGTTATCGTCTCGACGCGCTGGACGGCGGCCGAAGGAATCGAGTTGATGCTGATGGCGCCGAGCGCGTTCACGGGCATACCGCGGCGGCCGTCGATCAGCACGAGGTTACGATTCGCGCCGAGGCCGCGTAGGCTCAACGTCGACGCACCGGGCGTATTCGTCGCGCTCGCTTGCACGTCGGTCGTCGTGAACGGCGTGACGGCCGGCACGAACTGCGGCAACTGGTTCATGACGGTCTCGATACCGACCGACATCGTGTTGTCGAACGCCTGTTCCTCGACCGTGAGGATGGGGCTGTTCGCTTCGAAATCGCGGCGGACAATGCGCGATCCGGTGACCGTGATCTCCTCGAGGCCCTCTTCCTGAGCGTAGAGCGCTCCCGGAAGGCAGAGGCAAAACACAGCGGAAGAAAGCGGCGCAAGTGACAACTTGGCCGATGCGGGCAGACGCAAGCGCTTCATTGAAAATCCCCCTTGAAGATGACGGACGGAAACTGCGGGCAGTTCGCGGACCCTAGTTGTTTGTTTGCGACATCGGCCCAAAGCCGGGGTCGCTTGTGCAGACGCCGCTCGATACTAGCATCGAGGGCGATTCGTCAACACGCTGCTTGGGCGAAAGCCGACGCATCGACCCGTCCGTTGCGACTGCGCCGACCCGTACCGCACGGGTCGGTACCGGCCTGGCGCGCGCGCAACAGATTCGTCGGCTACCTCATCTCGGACCTCGGTAACCGCGTGCCATAATCGGCCCTCGACGCGATCAAGGGCCGAATTCTCCGCGTGGTCACCGTAGCCGCGGCTCCTCCGACGGGGGCCACCACCTTCAGCACCCGCCTGTCCGCCCGTGGCGCGTTCCTCGTCAACGCCGCGTTCGTCGTCGGCTTGCTCGTGCTCAGCCAACTCCCGCTGCTCGACTCACGCCCCGTCGTCCGTGCCTCGATCGTCGGCGCGGCGGTGGTGCTGCTCGCCTGGAGCCTATTGCTGTTCGGGGTTCTGCGGCGCGGGCAGACGGTGAGTTTCGAAATCACGCTGCGCCCGCAGCACTACTTGCAGGCGTGCTTACAGGGCTCACTCATTCTCTACTGGGGCTTCTATTGGCGCGAGGTGTACCACGCGGCGCCTCTGATCGTCGCGCAGCTGCTTTTTGCCTACGGCTTCGACAGCCTGTTGTCGTGGACGCACCGCCGCACGTTCGCTCTCGGCTTCGGCCCATTTCCCATCATCTTCAGCCTCACGTTGTTCTTCTGGTTCAAGGACCCGTGGTTCTACTGGCAGTTCGTGATGGTGGCGATCGGCTTCCTCGCCAAGGAGTTCCTGCGCTGGCAGCGGGATGGCAGGAACACGCACATCTTCAACCCGTCGTCGTTCCCTCTGGCAGTCGTGTCGGTCGCGCTGCTGTTCTTCGATGCGACCGACATGACGTGGGGCTTCCTGACGTTGCCGAAACCGAGTTCTATCCGCCCCTTATCTATCTCGCGATCTTCCTCATCGGAATGCCGGGCCAGTATCTGTTCGGTGTCGCGCCGATGACCTTGGCGGCCGTGACGACGACGTTCGCGTTCAGCGCGATCTACTACTCGGTGACCGGCAGCTACTTCTTCGTCGACGCGCACGTGCCCATTGCGGTGTTCCTCGGCATGACGCTGCTGTTCACCGACCCCGCCACCTCGCCTCGCACGCTGGTGGGGCGCATCTTGTACGGTGTGCTCTACGGGCTCACGACCGTTTGGTTGTACGACTTGCTGCTGAGCGCGAACACGCCGGGGTTTTACGACAAGCTGCTGCAGGTGCCGCTGCTCAATCTGTCCGTCAAGTTGCTCGACCGTGCTGGCGGCCTCGCCGAGTCTCAAAGCCATCGATCCGTCGGCGTGGGCGCGCGCGTGGGTGCCGCGACGCCGTCATCTCTTGTACATGAGCGTGTATGCGGGCGCCTTCGCGGTCATGAGCTGCGACCGGGCACCTGGGCGACCGACATCCGGGACAATTCACGCCGTTCTGGGAGCAGGCGTGCGCAGCAAACAAGCGCGACGCTTGCCTCAACCTGTACTTCCTGCACGACGGCTATTGCGAGGACGGCTCGGCGTGGTCGTGCAACGAGGTCGGCATCATGCTGGCCGAGCGTTACGACAATCGCGCCGTCGCCGCGGCGGCGTTCGAGCGCGCGTGCACGCTGCAATTCGCGGCTGCCTGCGACAATGCCGCCGCCATCGCGAATGCCCGCGCGTTGCGCCACGACGCCCCGACCGCCGCGGACTACCGGTTCATCCTACGCGGCAGCAAGGGTCCGATCGGGGATCTACCGCCCGCGGAGCTCTACGCGCGCGCCTGCACCTTGGGCTGGCCCAGCGCCTGCGGGTCCGGGTGACGAGCTGCAGGCTCATCGCGCGGAGCGCTGAGTGTCCGTTTCCCGTCTCGATCCGTGTTGACTTCGGCAGCGGCCAGCTCGTGTAACGCCCACGTTCGGTGAACGCGGTGTCGAACGACGATGCCTCGCCAGTCGCGCGAGCCGCCCATGCGAGGTTTCGGCGATGCGGGTGGCAGGAGTCCCCGCTTATCGTCATCACGGCGGTCTCATGAAGTAGAATCTCACGGCGTTTTCGCGACCGAGCAGGGGCGGCCGTCGCCGCATGTTGGATAACTGGAGTGAACGTAGCGTGGCGAAGAATCTAGAAGAAGCGATTCAGAAAGCCGGCAGCCCGGTCAAGCTTCTGTGGGAGTCAAAGGCTCCGCCGGCCATAGTGCCGCGCGTGGTGCAGGAATTCACGAACTGGCGCGACGAGCAGATGGCCTGGCGCCGCACCGCGGTCCTGTTCGACCAGTCGCATCACATGGCCGACCTGAACATCAAAGGTCCCGACGCGCTGAAGCTGATCAGTCAGCTAGCCGTCAACAGCGTTGCGAAATTCCCGGTCGACATGGCCAAGCAGTTCGTCGCCGTGAGCTACGACGGCTACGTCATCGGCGACAACATCCTCTTCCACCTCGAAGAGGACGAGTACCAGGCCGTCGGCATTCCGCCGTCCATCAACTGGCTGCACTATCACGCCGCAACGGGCGGCTACGACGTGCGCGTCTGGCGCGACGACAACTCGCTCTATCGGAAGGGCGATCCGGTCTTGTACCGCTATCAGGTCCAGGGTCCCGGCGCGATGGACGTCATCCGCGAGGCGACGGGGCAGGAGCCGCCGAAGCTGCGCTTCTTCCACATGACCCGGTTGAAGATCGCAGGCAAGGAGGTTCGTGCGCTGCGCCACGGCATGGCAGGCGAGCCCGGTCTGGAGATGTGGGGTCCCTGGAAGGACAACGATGTCGTGCATGCGGCCCTGCTCGAGGCCGGGAAGAAGCACGGCATGATCCAGGTCGGTGGCCGCGCCTACCACACGAACGCGCTCGAATCCGGGTGGCTGCCGCGCCCGCTGCCGGCGATCTACTCCGGCGAGAAGATGAAGCCCTATCGAGAATGGCTGACCGAGAACGCGTACGAGACGACCGCTCCGCTGGGAGGCAGCTTCTACTCGAAGAACATCGAGGACTACTACTTCACGCCGTACGAGCTCGACTACGGCCGCATCATCGGCTTCGATCACGACTTCATTGGCCGCGCGGCGCTCGAGAAGATGGTCGCCGACGGCAAGACGGAGCGCCGCAAGAAAGTCACTTTCGTCTGGAACGGCGACGACACGGCAGCCGCCTACGGCTCGATCTTCCACAAGGGTCCGGCTGCGAAGTTCATCAACCTGCCGATGTCGCTCTACGACACGTTCCACGCCGACCGCGTCGAGGCGAACGGCAAGGTCGTCGGACTTTCGACGTGGACCGGCTACTCGGCCAACGAGCGCGCGATCCTGTCGCTCGGCACGATCGACGCCGCAGCTCGCCACGCCGGGCACCGACGTGACGATCGTGTGGGGCGAAGACAAGCCGTCTTCCAAGGCGCAGGTCGAGGAGCACGTGCCGTTCAAGATTCGCGCGAAGGTCATGCCCGCTCCGCTCGTCGAGCAAGCGCGCACTGTCTATCGTTCGGATGTCGGCGTGAAATAATCGGTGCGTGCATCGCGAAGGCGCGGTTTTCGGTCCGAGAAGTGCGTCACTGTAGGCCTCGAGTACATTACTTAAGGTATCTAGGTAACTAGCTCGAGAAGCCCTGATGCCGCAAAGCAGATTCTACGCAGGCTTGTTCCTCGTAACGGCCTGCACCCTGATGTTGCAGGTCCTGCAGACACGCATTTTGTCGGTGGTCGCGTGGTATCACCTTGCGTTCTTCGCGATCAGCATGGCCATGTTCGGCCTCACGGCCGGCGCGGTGTTCGTCTACCTGCGTCGCGAACGATTCAGCGAGCGGACGCTCTCGTTCGACCTCGCCTACTACAGCGTCGTCCTAGCGTTGACGATCACAGTATGCCTCGCGATGCAGATGACACTTGCCCCCGTCGTGGCCCTTTCGTTCAGCGCTGCGTGGACGTGGCTGGAGCTCGCGCTGTGCATCGCCGCGCCGTTTTTCGTCGCAGGCATTGTCGTCAGCCTCGCGCTCACGCGCGCACCGTTTCCGATCGGCCGTGTCTATGCCGTCGACCTCGTGGGCGCTGCCGTCGGGTGCCTCGGCGCCTTGCTCGTGCTCAATCTCACCGATGGGCCCACAGGAATTCTCTGGACGGCCGTGCTTGCGACAGCGGCAGCGATGCTGTTTGCCTCGGCGCAGCTCGGCGAAGCGCCCACGAAGAAGCCGCTCTTGCATGCGCTCACGACCCGTCGCCGCGAGATCTTGCTCGCGCTCACGCTGGTCGCCCTCGCGAACGGTGCAACGGACTATGGCTTGCAGCCGCTGATGGCGAAGGGCTTCGTGGAGGGCGGCGACAGCTACATCTTTCGCGCGTGGAATACGTTCTCGCGAGTCACCGTGGACCGCGAGCAGCTCGGGCGCCCGCGCTTGTGGGGTCCGTCCCCGCTGATCTATCAGACCGACTACACTGCGGTGCAGCGACTCATGAGAATGGATGGCGACGCGGGAACAACCGCGGTGCTGTTCGACGGCGACCTCGCCAAAGTCGAGTTCTTGAAGTTCGACGTCACGAACTTAGCGTACTTCTTGCCCGAGCGGACGCGCGCCGCGATTGTCGGTGTCGGTGGCGGCCGCGACGTCTTGTCCGCCGCGACGTTCGGCTACCGCGACATCACGGGCGTCGAGCTGAACCCGCTGTTCGTGAGGCTGCTGACGCGCGAACGGGGGTTCGCGGACTTCACGAACTTGTCGAAGCTGCCCGGTGTTCGGTTCGTCGTCGACGAGGGGCGCAGCTGGTTTGCGCGCTCGGACGAGAAGTTCGACGTGCTGCAGATGAGCTTGATCGATACCTGGGCCGCGACGGGCGCCGGCGCGTTCTCGCTGAGCGAGAACGGCATTTATACAGTGCAAGCGTGGCAGATTTTCCTCGACCGACTGTCGGACCGCGGCGTGTTCACGGTGAGCCGCTGGTTCGACCCCGCCGAGCCCGCCGAAACCGCGCGTTTGGTGGCACTCGCGACCGCGGCGCTGCTCGAGAACGGCGTGTCTGAGCCGCGCAAGCACATCGTGCTCGCGACGCAGGGCTCGATTGCGACGATACTCGTGTCGAGCAAGCCGCTCGGCGCCGGCGACCTCGCCGTGCTCGCGGAGGTCGCGCAAGTGTACGAGCACAACATCCTCGTGAGCCCCGGCAGACCGTCCTCTCTGCCTGCGCTCGAGCGGATACTCAGCGCCCGCAGCCCGGCCGAGCTCATGGCGCAGGATCCCGCTTCGCCGTACGACCTCACGCCGCCGACGGACGACCGCCCCTTCTTCTTCAATCAAGTGCGTCTCGATAGGCCATGGCAAGCGCTTCAGATCGCTCGTAGCAAGGTCGGCTCCGCCGAGGCCCTGGGCGGCGTGCGCGACGGCAACCTCGTCGCGACCGCGACGCTGCTCGTGCTGCTCGTCGTTGCACTCACACTGGTTTGCGCGACCATCGTGGTTCCGCTGCGCTCCGCTGTCCGTGACGTCGGCCGGCCGCTTGCGATCGGCGGAACCCTCTATTTCGCATTGATCGGCATCGGCTTCATGCTCGCGGAAATCGGCTTGCTGCAGCGCATGAGCGTGTTCCTCGGGCATCCGGTCTATTCACTCAGCGTTCTGCTCTTCACGCTGATTCTCTCCACGGGGGCCGGCAGCTGGCTGTCGGAGCGTTTCCAGCTGCGCAGCCGCGGGATCTTCTCCGCGTGGGCGGTAGTTACGGGCGGCCTCGTGATCGGACTGCCGGCGTTGTTCGAGCGCCTGCTTCCGCAATACGACGGAGCGACGTTCGCGGTGCGTGCGTTGCTGTGCATCGCATGCATGGCTCCGGTCGGCGTGCTGCTGGGCTTTGCGTTCCCGACGGGGATGCGTTTGATTTCGCTGGTCGACCGCAGGCCGACGCCGTGGTTCTGGGGCATCAACGGCGCCGCAGGCGTGCTCGCGTCGATTTTTGCGATCGCGTGCAGCATCGCGTTCGGGATCGCCGTTACCCTGTACCTCGCGGGCGTGTGTTATCTGCTGCTTGTGCCGGCGGCTTTGGCGCTGCCGTGGCCGTCGCCCCGCAGCGTCGCATCTGCGCCGAGCTTGGTGCCCAGCAGCGCGACCTGAGCGTTTCGCCACCCACTCGAGCAGCAGACTGCGTCGAAGGACGCCGGTCGAACGTTCAGTCTTTCTTGCGTTTGATGAGCCGCCGCTCGTTGAGCCCGGTGACGATCCTTTCGACTTCGGACGTCACGGCCGCGAGATCGCCGCGTCTGTACCCATTGATGACGTTCGGGCCTTGCGCGATGCGATACATGAGCCAATCGCTTCCGGCGTTGCCGTTCGGTGCGCGTGCGGGTTTGATGAACGCGAGGCGATACGCGTCGTCCTCGGCCGGCGCCGCCACCGCGCCGGCTCCGCTCATCGAAGAGCTCGGCGCGCTCAATTGAGCGCCTTCGCGGGGTTCGCCATGCGACGTACGGACATCAGTCGTCCGTCGTAGTCGGCGAAGTTCAAGCGTTCGATCGCGGCTTGTGCGCCGCCTGCCGTTTGCATCTCGACGACTCCCGATCCCAAGCTTCGGCCCGTACCCGGATCGCGGTTGACTCGGGCCGAAAGCACCGGGCCGAACTGGGCGAACTTGACCCCGAGGGTCTCGTCCGTCGCCGACAAGGGCAGATTGTTCACGTACAGAGTGGTGCTCATGGGGACTGCGAGTCCGCGGCCGCTACACGCTGCGCGTCGTCGCGCGCGAGGCGAAGCCGCGAGGCAGACCGAGCTCAGTAGCGTCGGCCGTAGCCGCCGCCACCGCCGCCACCGTAACCGCCGCCGCCACCACCGCCACCGCCACGCGATTCGCGCGGCTTGGCTTCATTGACCTTGATCTGGCGGCCATCGAGCGTTTTGCCGTTCATCGCCTGCGTGGCGGCTTGCGCCTCCTGGTCCGTGGCCATCTCGACGAAGGCAAAGCCTTTGCTTTGACCCGTATCGCGATCGGTGATGACGCTGACGGAATCCACCGTGCCGCTCGCGCTGAACGCCTCGCGCAGCGACTGCTCGGTAGCGGAATAGGGCAAATTGCCCACGTAAAGTTTCCGGCCCACGGTTACCTCCTGAGGTAGCGTTGTCGCCGCTTGGAGGATGGAGGCACCACGCCTGCAGGCTCGTTCGAAGCGATGGGAAGCGGTCGCAGTATAGTCCCTTTCCGTTCGCCGCGGCGGAGCTTCTTGTGCGCCCATGCGGTGACCCGCCGTTCCTCGCGGCGCGTGACCCCGAGCCTGGGCGCCGTGACCGGTTTGAGACCTCGATAAGACCGTGGTCCTACCTGGATGAGACCGACACCGTTACCCCGCGCCGCCTAGCATTTCCCCGATGCGTGCGACACGGTCGTCGCGGCAAGGATTCCAGGGAGATAGTCATGGTGCATTTCCGTTCGTTGGCCGTCGGTGTCGCGGTCGCCCTCGTTTCGTCGTTCCCCGCGGCCGGTCAGCCCGCCGGCAGAACTCCGCAGCCCGAGGTCGACGACGTCATTTCAGTGACAGGCGCGCGTCGGCGCGAAGAGGCCGTGCAGGAAGTGCCGATTCCCGTCTCCGTCATCGACGGCGAGCTCATCACGGAATCTGGAGCGTTCAACGTCAACCGCGTCAAGGAGCTCATTCCTTCCGTCCAGCTCTATTCGTCGAATCCGCGCAACACGGGCGTCAACATCCGCGGCCTCGGCTCGCCGTTCGGTCTCACGAACGACGGCATCGAGCCCGGCGTCGGCTTCTACGTGGACGGTGTGCTATACGCGCGGCCTGCGGCGACGACGCTCGATTTCATCGACGTCGAGCGCGTCGAGGTTCTGCGCGGGCCGCAAGGCACGTTGTTCGGCAAGAACACGACGGCGGGCGCGATTCTCGTTACGACTCGCAAAGCCGAGCTTCACTCCGGAATACGACTTCGAGCTTGGTGTGGGCGACGATCGAGTTCGTCCAAGCGAAGGGCTCCTTGTCCGGTCCGCTCGGTGAGAAGGTGGCGGGCCGAATGTCGTTCTCGAGCACGCAACGCGACGGCCTCCTCTACAACGTCGCGACGCAGGAGAAGGTCAACGATCTCGACAACATCGGTGTCCGGACGCAGCTTCTCGTAACGCCGAACGAGCGCTTGGGACTAACGTTCGTGCTCGACTACACGAATCAGGAGCCGAAGGGCTACGCGCAGGTGTTTGCGGGTGCTGTGCCGACGCAGCGCTCGGCGTACCGGCAATTCGAGACGATCATCGCCGACCTCGGCTACGCGCCGCCGAGCCGCGACCCGTTCGATCGTCTCATCGATCACAACACGCCCTGGAAGTCAGGTAACGAGATGGGCGGCGCTTCGGCGAACGTCGACGTCGAGGTAGGCCCCGGCACACTGACGTCGACGACGTCGTGGCGCTTCTGGAACTGGGATCCGTCGAACGACCGCGATTACCTCGGGCTACCCGTCGGTACGCTGTCGCAGGCACCGTCGACGCACGAGCAAGTGACGCAGGAGATTCGCTGGGCGGGCGACGTCTCCGACCGCCTGAGCGGCGTCTTCGGTTTGTTCGCCTTCGATCAGCAGCTCAACACGGACTCGGTCCACACCGAGCAGGCCGGCGCGGCTCTCTATCGCTTCCTGTGGACGGCGCCGAACACGCCCGCGGCGGCGACGCCGGAGCTCCTCGACGGCTACACGAGCGAGATCACGTCGGAGCTCAACACCGTGAGCGCGGCGCTCTTCGGCCAGCTCGACTGGGCCATCACCGATCGCCTGCACCTGTTGCCCGGCCTGCGCTTCAACTACGACCAGAAGGACGTCGACTTCGACCGGCGCGTTGCGGGCGGGCCCGCCAACCCGACCGCGGCGGAGCTCCAGCAGCTGCTCAGCGTCTATCGCCCGCAGGCGTTCGAGACCGACGTCGAGGACTCCAACGTCTCCGGGCAATTGACTCTTCAGTTTGCCGCGACGGATCGAATCAACGCGTACGCGACGTACGCGACGGCGTTCAAGTCCGTCGGCGTCAACTTGGGCGGTCTCCCGCTCGACGCCAACAACCAGACGATGCTGTCGGCGGCCGAGGTGGCGCCCGAGGACGTGAGCCACTTCGAGATCGGTTTCAAGGCGAGTCCGACGCCGGGCTCGACGGCCAACCTGACGTTCTTCAACACGGAGATCGACGACTTCCAGACGCAGGTGACGAACGCGCAGTTCGGCGTCGCGCGCGGCTACCTCGCGAACGCCGAGAAGGTGCGGGTGCGAGGCGCTGAGTTCGACGGCAACGTCAACGTCGGCAGCCGCTTCGCGCTGCGCGGCTCCGTGGCCTATACGGACGCCGAGTACGTGTCGTTCGCGGACGCGCCGCCGCCGCTCGAGGGCACGGGCGGCCCGGCGTCGGTGGACGCGTCGGGTGGAAGGCTGCCTGGTATTTCGGAGTGGGCCGCGTCCGCTCGGCACCGAGTATCGCCGCCAGGGCAGCTTCTTCCGCAAGCCGGGCGAGTTCTTTACCGGTCTCGATATCTACTACCGCGGCGATTTCTCGTCGAGCCCGACGCCGTCGCAGTACCTGAACATCGAAGGCTACTCACTGCTCAACCTGCGCCTCGGCTTCCGCTCCGACAACGGCGGCTGGTCGGGCTATCTCTGGGCGCGCAACGTGCTCGACGAGGAGTACTTCGAGCAATTGCTGGCCGCGCCGGCCGGCAACGGCGCCGGTCATTACGGCGCCGTGCTCGGCGATCCGCGTACCTACGGCGCCACGGTGCGGTTCTCGTTCTGACCCTAGGACAGCAGCATCGTGACGTAGCCGTAGATCAAGAACACGACCGTCGAAAGCGCGTAGGGCACGGGGTAACCGTACGAAGGCATCGTGCTTCGCGCTTCACGGGAGATTGCGACCATGGCCGCCGTGCTGTTGCGCGCGCCGGCGACGGCTCCGGCCAGAACGATAGGGTCCATCTTGAGCAGGTAGAGCCCTATGACCCACGAGATCAGCGTCGGCAACGTCGCGCACACGATGCCGAGCGGGATCACGATGAGCGCGACGTTGCTCTCGGTCAGCGTCGTGACGAGGAACGGCGCGCCGGTCAAGCCGAGGGTCGCCACGAAAACGTCGATGCCGATGGTTTCGAGAAACGCGCGCGCGCCTTCGGGCATCGGCCCGCCGAGCGCCGGATTGATCGAGCGCAGCACGGAGATCACGATTCCCGCGATCACGATTCCGCCCATGGTGCCGAGGCCGATCGGAACACCGGCAATGGGAACGGTGACGAGGCCGAAGAGATACCCGGTCGCGAGACCGATGCCGAGCGTGATCACGTCGGTCGTGTTCGTCGCGCGTGTCGCGATGCCGAGCGCTGCGGTCAGGCGCGCCACGGCTTGGCGTGGCCCGATCACGCGGAGCACATCGCTGCGCGCGAGCGGCATCGCGGGCAGCAGCGGCAGCTCGTGCCCGCCGCGAAATATCGCGCGAATGCCCACGCCGTAGGCCGGCGGGCTCTCGCGCAGCTCTTCGAACGTCTTACCGGCAAATTCCTTTCTCGTGAGCACGATTTCCGCCAGGTCGATGTCGAAACGGCGCGCCGCCTCGTTCGCGACTTCAGGCCCGAGCTTGCTAGCGGTGTCGACGAGGTTTTCGATCTTGCCGCCGACGCTGAGCAGGTCGCCCTTCTGAAGCCGCGGATTGCCAACGAGCGGGATTACCGTGTCGCCGCGTGTAATGCGCAGCACGGGCGTGCCCAACGATTCGAAGACTTCGCGCACTTGCCGGCCGACGAAGCGCGCGCTCGCGAGCTCGAAGACGCGTATGTCGGCGTCGTGCAAAACGCCGACTTCGAACGCGGCGGTGGTGCCGGGCACCGCCGACTTCGCGCCGCCATACTTGCGCTCGGCTTCTTTGGCGGCCGCTACCGGATCGATGCCGAACAGGGCAGGCAAGCTGCGAACGAGCAAAACCATGGCGACGATCGAGAATACGTACGTCAGCGAATAGCCGGCTGCGATGTTCGCGTTCACGTCGGCGGTCTCGAGGCCTGCCGGCGGTACGTACAGCCCATCCTCTATCGCCGCGGTTGCTATGCCCATCACGGCGTTGTTCGTGCTGGCTCCCGACAGAATCCCTACGGCAAATCCAGGCTCGAGATCGAATGCGAGCGCTCCACCGTGCGCGATCGCAAACGTGCACGTCGTCGTCACGATGACGAGCACCAGGAGCTTGGCGCCTTCGCGGCGCAGCCCTTCGACGAATTGCGGCCCGACCCGCAGGCCGATAGCGTAGACGGATAGCGCGAGAAAGATCGTGCCCACGAGCGGCGGGATGTCGAAGCGGATGCCGGAGATCTGAAACGCAAGCGCACCGATCGCCAGACCGCACAGGACGGAACCTGCGGTCGATCCCATCGAGAACGAACCGAGCTCGATACGGCCGACCAGGCAGCCGAAGGCGAGCACTAACAGGATTGCGACAAAAGGGTGCGCGGCAAGAAGCTCGAAGACTGTGTCCACCATCGAACTCCACCGTAGCGATGCGCTGCGGCACCCCCAATCGGACCTAGGGCGTAGCGTACCCGTCTAGGCACCAAGTCCAATGCCCCCGACGCGAGCGCCCTTCGAGAATGCGCTGCATCGACCGACCGGAGGGCGCCGTGTTCGCGAACATCCTGTCTCGGTACTGGTGGATGACGCTGCTGCGCGGCGTCATCTGGATTGCGTTCGGCATCATGCTTTTCACCCAGCCCGGCGTGTCGCTGGCGACGTTGATGCTCCTGTTCGGCGCGTTCGTGCTCGCGGACGGGATCGGGACCGTGATCACGGCGTTCGGTGGCCGCGGCGAGCACGAGAACTGGTGGGTCTTGTTGCTGGCGGGCTTGGCCGGCATCGGCATAGGGTTGCTGACTTTCTATAACCCCGCGATCACGGCGCTCACGCTGCAATTGTTGATCGCGATGTGGGCCGTTTCGACGGGGCTGCTCCAGATCGTGGCCGCCATCCGCTTGCGCAAGGAGATCCAGGGAGAGTTCTGGCTCGTGGCCGCAGGCCTCCTGTCGGTCGCGTTCGGTGTGCTCCTTGTCGCGCGGCCCGTCGCCGGTGCGCTCGCCGTGCTCTGGTTCATCGGCGGCTACGCGGTCGCGTTCGGCGTCGCGCTGATCGCCCTGGCGCTCCGGGTGCGCGGCTTTGCGAAGCGCGCCGGTGCTACGATCAAGGGCCAGGTTCGCGCAGCTTAGACCGTGCCGCCAGTGCCCTCTGACCGCGGGTCGCCCGTTCGACGTGGAGACCATGAGCCCAGTTGACGATTTCTCCGTGGTGCTCGGCGGGCCGCTATACCGGCTGTTCAGGCGCCTCGGTCTCTCGGGCGAGTCGCTCGAGCGCTTCAAGCGGCGCGCGGCGGCGGTAGCCCTGTTTGCGTGGCTGCCGTTGCTGGTGCTCGCCGTCATCGAAGGCAACGCTTGGCCCGGCGCCGCGCAGGTTTTCCTGCTCGACGTGGATGTGCACGCGCGCTTGCTCGTCGCGCTGCCGTTGCTGCTCGGCGCCGAGCTGCACGTTCACGGCCGCATGCGGAGCTCGATGTCGCAGTTCATCGACCGCGGCATCGTGACCGACGCGGCGCGGCCGCAATTCGAGGCCGCGCTCGGCTCCGCGCGGCGGCTGCGCGAATCGCCGCTCGCCGAGCTCTTGGTGCTCGTGCTCGTCTACGCCGTCGGTATCGGCGTCGTCTGGCGCCAAGTCGTGTCGCTCGACGTGGACACGTGGTACCGGACGGGCGCCGGCGACGCTACGCGGATCACGCTCGCGGGCTGGTGGTACGCGCTCGTGAGCCTGCCGCTCTTCCAGTTCATGGCTTATCGTTGGTACGTGCGCCTCGGCATGTGGGCATGGTTTCTGTGGAAGGTGTCGCGCGCGGACCTCGCGCTGGTTCCGGCGCATCCGGACAGGTGCGGAGGGCTCGGCTTTCTGAGCACGCTCTGCTATGCGTTCTGGCCGCTGCTGCTCGCGCATGGCGTCCTGATCTCGGGCGTCGTTTGGACGGGCATCCTCTTCGACGACCGAACGCTCGTGCAGTATTCGTTCGAGATCGTAGTCATGACGACCAGTCTCCTGCTGTTCATTTTCGGCCCGCTGTTCGTATTCGTGCCGGCACTGGTCGCCGCGAAGCGAACCGGCCTGAAGACCTACGGCTTGCTCGCGCAGCGGTACGTGCGCGACTTCGACAGCAAGTGGCTCGGCACCGGCGCGCGGCCGGACGACGCGCTGCTCGGCAATCCCGACATCCGCTCGCTCGCGGACCTGAGCCACGCCTATGACGTCGTCGCGAGCATCCGGTTCGTGCCGATCAACTGGCGTATCGCGATGCAATTGGCGCTCGTCATGCTGGTGCCGATGGCGCCGCTCGCGCTCACGATCCTGACGGACGTCGAGCTCGCGTCGATGCTGCTCGGCTTGCTGTTCTGAGCGTGAGGATCGGTGTGAGCGGCACGATCCTGAACGCTGCACCCGCAGGCCGCTCGAGGAGAATCGCTCGATGAGCAGGAAGAGCTACCTCGGATTCGCGGCCCTGACCGTCTTCGCGGCTTGGCCGCTCGCCGCGTTCTCGCAGAACCCGGTCCGCCCGACGAACGAGCTCTTGGAGGCGAACGCACTCGGCGTGCCGATCGATCCCGCGACGCGCGTCGATCCGGCCACGATGCCGCGCGACATCGGCCGGCGGACGCTCGAGCCGCTCGGCCTGACTGCCGAGCAGCTCTCGACCGCGCGTACGGTCACCTATTCGGCAGAACATCTCGAGGATGCCTCCGGCGCGCTCGAGGTGTTCTACACGAGCGTCGTGCGGGACGACGGTCGGTGGGTGTTCTGGGGCGAAGACCTCGGAAAGGAGACGACGCGCCAGGGCAGCGAGGTGCAGCTCACGCTGGCCACGGCGAACGGCGCGCGCTATCTCGTCGACTTCGTGCTCGACTCGGCCGACCAGCAGTTCGCCGTCGTGTCGGGCGAGACTCGCACGACGCAGGCGCCGGAGGTCGGGCACCTCGCGTTGATCGTGACAGGCACGGGCAAGGACCACAAAGTGCGGCTGCTGCCGCTCGGCGACGCGAGCTTCAAGAGCCGCCGCTTCACGCTGTTTCGAGTGACGGTCACGCCGATCCTGTAACGGGGCGGCACTCCGTCCTTCCGGTCGTTTCAAAGAGGTATAGCTCATGCGCGCTTGCTCGTTGATTTTTGCGGCGTTGGCGATCGGAGCCGTCAGTGGCCAGGTGTTGGCCGACGTCGTGGTCATGCAGAACGGCGACCGTTTCACCGGCGAGGTGAACCGGATCTGGGGCAACGACTTGAGCATTGAGCCCGAGTATGCCGACGAGTTCGTCGTCGACCTCGACAAGGTCGCCTACGTCGAATCGGATCGAGAATTCGACCTGACGCTCGACGACGGGCGCGAGGTCACCGCACGCTTGGAGGGGCCCGGCGCCAGCGGCACGCAGACGGTTACCTATGAAGGGCAAACCCGGCAGGTGCCGCTCGTTACCTTGGAGCAAGTCGTCGAGGTCGACGAGGGCTTCGACTGGGAGAGCCATATCGACTGGAACAGCACCGCCACCACGGGCAATACCGACAGCAAGGTCGCTCGCCTCGCCGCCGATGCGACGATCGAGAGCGGCGACCACCGGCACATCACGACGCTGCTGATTGCCGATGAAGAGGCTGCCGGCGTGAAGACCAAGGACCAGGACTACGTCACCTACACCTACAACTGGCTCTTCTCGGACAAGTGGTTCTTGAGCGGCGGCGGGAGCTACGAAACGGACCCCATCAAGCAACTCGACCGCCGCACCATCCTCGCCGCCGGTATCGGTCGAGATATCTGGAACTTCCACGACCGTTCCATGAGCTTCGAGATGGGCGCCGGCAGCCTCGACGAATCGCTGGCGGGCGTGTCCGAATCGAGCACGATCGCGTACTGGAAATTCCGGTTCAGCTACGAGTTCTCAGGCACCGATTTGGAGGCCTATCACAACCATCAGATCACGTCGTACTTGAGCGGCCGCGACAATCTGTTCGCGAAAACGAGCACCGGAGTACGGTACGAGATCGGCGACGACCTGTTCTATTTGACGATGTCGCTGAACGTCGACTACGAACGCGATCCGCCGCCGGGCGTGCAGACCGACGACTCGACGTGGGTCATCGGCGCCGGCTTCGAGTTCTGAGCCGGCGCCGACGACGCATTTACGCGACCTACTTTACGGCGTCGAAGTTGTACTTCTGGCCGCCGATCGTCGCGGCGTACATGAGGCCGCCTTCGGCCATCGTGAACGTTTGCATGCCGCCTGTGTAACCGGAGCCGGCGCCGGCGCCGCCGCCGTTACCCGCCGCTGCCGACGTGCCCGTCGTGCCCGCGGACGCCTGTGCGCTCGCCTTGACCGCAACGGCGGACGCCGACGCGTCGAACTCGAATTTACCGGTCGTGAATTTGTCGTACGAGGCTTTGTTCTCGAAGAAGATGACCTGCCGGTACGCCTGTCCGCCGGCCTGGGCGCCAAACGTGATGTCCGAGACGCGGCTGAAGCCCGTGACTTTGCCGCCGACGTAGACCTGACCCTTTCCGGTAGCGCCGCCAATGCCGAGACCGCCGCGCCCGATCTTCTCCCAGACGGCATAGCCGTAGGCCGACCCGAAATAGGGCGCTACCTGCGGAATGCCCTTGAACAGGTTGATGGTTTCCGAATAGTCCTCGACGTCCTGCGCAAGCGCCATGTTCGACGTGGCGAGCACGAAGGCGGCGATCACTGCTGTGTGCAATCTCATGAGTGTCCTCCCGAGGTGAGATAGCCGGAATGCTAGTCGAGAGCGTTCGCCCCGGCATTGGACCTTCGGGTAGGGGGGTGGCGGGGGCTCAGCGCCGCGGGGGGGGGGCGGGCCGCGCCAGGCCACGCTCAAAAGCCGAAGGTCACGCGCGCGTAAACATAGCGCCCGGAGCGCCCGAACGGCGCGTAGTTCGAGAACGGCGTATTGCCGGTCGCGTTGCGCGCGACCGGGAAAGCGTCGGGAAACTCGTCGAGCAAGTTCTCGGCGCCAAGCGCGAGGCGCAGCCGCTCGGTCGGCTCGAAGCGGCCTTCGACGTCGATGAGGGTTTGCGCGCCGATGAGGGCATCCTGGTCGCCGATCGGCGAGGTGGCCGTGCCCGTGAGGCGCGGATCGGGGTCGAGCGCCTCGCCGTAGCGCGTCGCGCGGAAAGTCGCCCCGAATGAGCCGTTGCCCCTCCAGTTCAGCGTCGCGGCGAGCTTGCTATCCGGGTTGCCCTCCTCGTAGGTCAGCACGTTGACTCGCGCGAACAGCGGCGGCGGCGGAGTCAGCGCGGCGAGCGGCGCGGTCTCCGGCACGCGCGTGACGTCCGTCTCGTTGCGGTTCGCCACGATCGTCGTGTCGAATTGGCCGACTCTGTCCGTATCGAACGCCCACGTGAGGACGACGTCGACGCCGCGCGTCTCGGTGTCGACGCCGTTGATGAAGAAGCGCCCGCCGCCGATTCCGATGAAGCCCTGGCTCTCGAGGTACGCGCGCACGTTGTCCTGCGTGAGGTTCTCGGAGAGAACGATGCGGTCGTCGATGTCGATGCTGTACGCGTCGACCGTCAGCGTCACGGCCGCGAACCTCATCACGGCGCCGAGCGAGAAGTTCACGGCCTCCTCCGCGTCGAGGTCTTGCGCGCCGAGCGCGCGCGCGATGGGGTCGCTCACGGGGAACGACGTGATGTCGTACGGAATGCCCGCGATGAAGTTCGTCGACGTCGTCGCGAAATACTGCTGCTGCAGCGACGGCGCGCGGAAGCCCGTCTGCGCGGAGCCGCGCAGCGCGAACGAGTCGGTGAAGTCGTAGCGCGCCGCGACCTTGCCGGAGACGTTGCTGCCGAAATCCGAGTAGTCCTCGGCGCGCAGGGCGGCGGAGCCCAGGAACTTCTCCGTGAGGTTCGCTTCGAGGTCGACGTAGGCGCCGATCGCGGTTCGGTCGGCATCGGTCACGTTCGCCGGACGAAAGCCCGGGAATACCTGTGAGCCCGACGCCGTCGGCAGACCGCTCGGCAGCAGCACGCCGCCGTTGATATACGAGCTCGGCTCGCCCGCGAAGATCGAATACGTCTTCCTCGCGCGCCTCGAGGCCCGCCGCGACGTTGAGCGGCGACGCGAGCGCGCCGACGTCGAATGCGCGCACGGCGGAGAAATTGAGCACGAGCTGGTCGTACGAGAAGCCGCCGGCGTCGAACGTCGTCGGGCTCGCAGTGCCCATCGAGCGGTTCAGCGTGTTCTCGACGCCGAACTGCATCTCGTTCGTGCCGAACGTCAACGAGGTGTCGAGGGCCCAGTCGGCCGCGTCCCAGGTCGCGCCGGCCGCCGCGCTGTAGTCCGTGACCTCGGGCGCGATGATCGGCAGGAAGCCGTCCGGATAGATCTGGATCACGTTGCGGTCGTCGAGCGCACGCCGGAAGAAGCCGGCCGAGCGCGACTCGCGGTCCTGATAGCTCGCCCAGCCATAGATGAACACGCCGCCGTCGAGCTCGCCGCCGCCGTTCGCGAAGAACGTGAGCTGCTCGAGCTCGGGCTCGCCGTACCAGGCATTGAATCGGTCGAACGCCGCTTCGCGCGGATCGAAGGCGGCGCCGGCGGCGGTGTACTGCTGGCGAAAGTCGTAGCCGCCGCGCTCGGTGCGCTCCTGGTCCTTGTATTCGGCGGCGAGCGTCAGGTAGCCCGTTTCGCCGAAGCCGAGCCCTTTCCAGCCGGACACGGTCAGCGACTCGCCGTCCGTGCCGCTGCTGCCGATCGAGGACGGTGCGGGCCATGTCGCGCCCGCGGGAGGCGCGCTGACCGGAATGTCGTAGTCGAAGTCACGCGCGCCGTACGCGACCATGACGTCGCCGCCGTCGTCGTCCTGCTTCAAGCGCACGTTGATGACGCCCGCGATCGCGTCGGAGCCGTACTGCGCCGACGCGCCGTCGCGCAGCACCTCGATCGACTGCACGATGGCGGAAGGGATCGTGTTCAGGTCGACGGCCGCGGCGCCGCGGCCGATCGTGCCGTTGACGTTGACGAGCGACGACGCATGGCGGCGCTTCGAGTTCAACAGCACCAGCGTCTGGTCCGGCGACGAGTCCGCGCAACGTGGCCGGTCGAATCGTGTCGGTGCCGTCGGCAAGGCCGGGCCGCGGGAAGTTGAACGACGGCAACAGGATCGACAGCGTTTGATTGATCTCGGTGACGCCGACGTTGGCGAGCGTTTCGCCGCTGACGACATCCACGGGCACCGCGGTCTCGATGGCCGAGCGATCGGGCACGCGCGTGCCGGTGACGACGATCTGCTCGATCTCGATGACCAGCGGTTGGGCCGCGTTTTGCGCGACCGCGGCAGCTAGCGGTCCGATCGCGCCGGCGGCGAGCGCGGCACTCCGTAACGACGGGCGAATCCATTTGCGATCCATGGTCAGCTCCTTGCAGACAGTCGCGAGAGTGCCGTGGAACACTAACACGCGACGGCGCGATCGTCGCTCAACCGACCAGCTCGAGTAGGGCCTCCGCCACGGCATCCGGCCGATGCGCTGGCAAATCGTGCCCAGCCCCCTCGACGATGCGGCGTGCCACGAGGTTCGTAAAACGCCGCTGATCGCCCGCGGGATTTTCGGAAGGCCGGCCGCCCAAGCCCGTCGCTCCGGGCGCAAGCACGATTGCAGGGACGCCGATGGGCGGCTGCTCGGCCAGCCGCCGTTCCATCTCGAGGAAGCGCGGGTCGCCGGGCGCGTTCATGAGGCGGTGGCGGTACGAGTGGATGACGACGTCGACGAAGTCCGGATTGTCGAACGAAGGCGCGGAACGGGCGTAGGCCTCGTCGGTGTATTGCCACTGCGGCGACCAGGTCTCCCATAGATAACGGATGACGTCGTGACGATTGGCTTGCAGCGCCGCGGCGCCTTGCTCGGTGTTGAAGTACCACATGTACCAGAACTGGGCCGCCTGGCGCGCCGGCATTCCCCCGCCGCGCGCGGTGGTGTTTTGCACGGAGTAGCCGCCGATCGAGACCTGTCCGATCACGCGCTCGGGCTCGAGAATCGACACGATGCAGGCTGCGCGGTTGCCCCAATCGAAGCCCGCGAGCGCGAAGCGCTGGATGTCGAGCGCATTCGCGAAGTCGATGACGTCCTGCGCCAGCGCGGCTTGCTCTGCCATCCGCGGCGCCGACGAATCGCGAAAACGCGTCGGCCCATAGCCGCGGAGCCACGGCACGAGCACTCGATGGCCGGCCGCGACGAGCGGCTGCACGACGCCGTCGAACGACCGTACGTCGTAGGGGAAGCCGTGCAGCAGAATGAGTGCGGTGCCGGTGGCGGCGCCGTGTTCCTCGTACGCGATGTCGAGGACGTCGGTTTGCACCGTGCGCGGTGGCGAGCCCGCCGCGGCTTGCGCCAGCGAGCGGCTCGCCGCGCCGGCGAGCGCGGTCGCGAGACCGGCGGCACTCGTCGATTTCAGGAACTGTCGTCGCGTGGGCAGCATGGCGTTTCCCCCCTTGGTCCGACTGCTACGATACCCTCGTCCGGCCGGGGTCGCAGCCGCCCGTAATTCCGAAGCATTCATTCATGGCCAGATTCGTCACTGCCGACGCAAGCCCGTTGATCGGCCTGGCTACCGCAGGAGCCTTGCACCTCCTTCGCGAGCTCTTCGGCACAGTCACGATCACGCGCCTCGTCAAGGACGAAATCACTGGCCACCCGCGTCGGCCGGGAGCACAAGAGCTCGACGCTGCGATGCGCGAGGGCTGGATCCGCGTGGCCCCCGCGCCGCCCGAGACGTGGGGCCTCACCGGCATCGATGCCGGCGAGGCGAGCACGATCGCTCTTGCAGCGCAGCACGAAAGCGCGCTCGTGTTGATCGACGACACCCTCGGCCGGGCACGCGCGGCTGCGCTCGGGCTCGAGATGCTCGACCTGGCCGGGCTCTTGCTCGCGGCCAAACGCGCTCGACTGATCGGAGCGGTAAAGCCACTCGTCTCGAGGCTTGCGAGCCGCGGCTTCACCATTCCCAAGGACTCACGGCGCGCGTTGCTAGAGGAAGCCGGCGAGCCTTGACTCCCTCCCGCTACAATGCGCGCGATGGAATCACGCGATCGCCCGGTCCCAGCGTCGGAGACCGCTCTCTCGGACGACGACGTCGAGGCCTGTGTCCGCGTGCTGCGCGCGATCGAAGCCGACCGAGCGCATCTGACGCGCCTGAGCCGCGATTTGCGCCGCGAGCTGCTCACGCTCGCCGGCCTCGTCGCCAAGCCCGAGCGGCACGGCCTCGTGCGAATGGCCAAGGCCTTCCGGCGCGCCGAGCGCGAAGCGGCGAAAGCGCACGATCGAAAGCTCGTCGACGAGGCGCTGCTGCGCGTCCAGAGGCGCGCGTCCGTCTATGCGCCGCTGCGGCTCGAGCCTCCGGCGCCCGATGACGACCACCGCCCGGAGCTCGAGCGTGCGCTCGCGTGCTACGTCTGCAAGCAGCCGTTCACCAAGGTTCACCGCTACTACGATTCGTTGTGCGAGCCCTGCGGCGACTTCAACTACGCGAAACGCGAGCAAACGGCGAACCTTGCCGGCCATTACGCGTTGGTCACGGGCTCGCGCGTGAAGATCGGTTACCAGGCCGCCCTCAAGCTCCTGCGCGCGGGCGCGCACGTCGCCGTCACGACGCGCTTTCCCGTCGACGCGGCGAGCCGCTATTCGAAGGAGCACGACTTCCTCGAGTTTCGCGGCCGCCTGCAAATCTTCGGACTCGATCTGCGGCACACGCCGAGCGTCGACCTGTTCACGCGTTTCTTGAACGAACGGCTGCCGCGTCTCGACTACATCTTGAACAACGCGTGCCAGACGGTGCGGCGGCCGACGGGGTTCTTCCGGCACCTGCTCGAAGCCGAGGCGACGCCGCTCGATTCGCTGCCGGCCGAGTGGCGCGGTGTGCTCGCGCAGCACGACGAGCTGTGCCGCGCTCTGAGCGCGCCGCAACCACGCGGCACGCGCGCGCTCGCCATCGCAGCGACGGGGCAGGGCGAGGGCCTCGTGCGCAGCGCGCAGTTGAGTCAGCGCCGCTATCTCGACGAGGACTATCGGGCCGGCGATGCGTTGTTTCCCGCTCACCGCTACGACGAGGACCTCCAGCAGGTCGACCTTCGCGAGCTCAACAGCTGGCGGCTGCGGTTGCACGAGGTCGAGACGCCGGAGCTGCTCGAGGTCCACCTCGTGAACGCGATCGCGCCGTATATTTTGAACGCGCGGCTGAAGCCGCTCATGGTTGCGACGGCCGGTCGCCACAAGCACGTCGTCAACGTCAGCGCGATGGAAGGGCAGTTCTATCGCACGACGAAGACCGACAAGCACCCGCACACGAACATGGCCAAGGCGGCGCTGAACATGATGACGCGCACGAGCGCGCCCGATTTCGTGCGGGACGGCATCCACATGAACGCCGTCGACACGGGTTGGGTCACCGACGAGGACCCCGCGGTCCACGCCGCGCGCAAGGCGGAGCTCGGTTTCTCGCCGCCGCTCGACATCATCGACGGCGCCGCGCGCATCGTCGACCCGATCTTCGTCGGGCCGCCTCACGGGCGAGCACGTGTGGGGGCAGTTCCTCAAGGACTACAAGCCGGCTCCGTGGTAGGCCGACCTAACGGTTGCTCGCGACGATGATTCCGCCCGAGAGCACGATCTCGACGCGGCGGTTGCGTGCGCGGCCATCGGCCGAGGTGTTGTCCGCGATCGGCCTGTACGGGCCGTAGCCTTGCACCTCGATGTTCGCGGCCGGAACTCCGAGCGAAGTCAGGTAATCGCGGACGCTGATTGCACGCCGCAGCGAAAGCTCGTTGTTCGTCACATCCGCCCCGACGTCGTCGGTGTGCCCCTCGATCGTGAAGCGGAGCTCCGGGTAAGACGCCACGATTCCCGAGAATCTCGCGAGGCTCTCGCGCGCCGGCGGGTTCAGGTTCGCCGTGGCGGTCGCGAACTGTACGCCGCCGATCTCCGACACGAGCCCGCGCTCGGACTCCCGTGTCGGCAGCACGGCGTTCAGTCGATTCAGGAGCTGCGCGCGCGCCTCGGCTCTCGCTCTCGTATCGGCTTCCTGAGCAGCGAGGCGGGCGGCCCTCTCGATAGCGACTTCTGTCGCGCGCTGTTGTTCGGCGGCGGCCTGCGCTGCACGTTCGCGTTCCGCCGCCGCAGCCGCTTCGGCTGCGGCTTCGCGTTGTGTTCTCGCGTCGGCGTCGGCGCGTGCTACGAGCCCAGCGCGCCGCGCATCCTCGCCGAGGGTGACGGCTTCGCGCGCGATTCCGAGCGCGGCGTTGCGGTCTGAGTTTCTCTTGGATGTCCACCCCGTCCGAGCCGCCAGCAGCTTTGCTTCGGCGGCAGAGTATTGGTTCGGAACGAACTCTTTGGCCCCCGCTGCAGCCGCGATCGCGAGAGAGTACTCGGCTTGGATCAGCTCGATCGGCCGGTCGTCGGCGGTCTCGATGCGCTTCAGTGCGGCGTAGTCGGCACGCTCGAACAGCGACGCAATCTTCGTCTCGGCGCCGCGGACGTCTTTCCCGACGTTGTACAGGACCACCATCGTGCTCGGTGCACTGACCGCGAAATGCGGCTCGGCCGTGACGATGAGCGCGAACTGCGAGGCCCCGTGCTGAGTTTGCAAAGAGCCGCTGCCGCCGTCGGGCCCCGTGAGCACGCCTTCATTGCTGGCGCGGCCGTCGGGCGTCAGGGCCCATAACACGTAAGTCGTGTACGGGCCGAGCAGCGCGGGCGGCGGCATCCGCTTGACGTCGGCGGAGATATCCGCGTTGCCGTCTTGGTACTCGACCTGGACGCTGCCTTCGCCCGTCGAGATGACGGGTGTGGCGCGGAAAATGAGATCCGATTTTCGCCGCTCTTGATAGTTGAACAGCGAGATCTGGCTCAAGACGTCGGAGCTCGCGATGGCCCTCGAGCGCTCGAGACCCTGTGCCGTTGCAACTGTGGGCAGGGCGCCGAGCACACCGAGTGCGATCAACGCGGCCGCACGTGTCGCTGGTGCAAACATCGCGCAATCTCCCTCACGCAGAGTGAGGGGGCAGATTATGCAAGGGCAGTGCAGCCCGAATTGTGGCGCCAGTCACGTTTCCGTCCGTCTTCTGGCCCGTCCGGCCCGTGCGCACGCGGGTATGTGACTTAATGCGTGCAAATCGGGACGGTGTATCCTTCGCGGATGAAGCGGCACGTGTGTCATAGCTGGCTTTGCGCCGCGCGCGGACTCGCAGCCGCTTGCGCACTTGCGGCACCCGCAATCGCCGCATTCGCCGACACGGACGCGCACGATGCTGCGGGGCGCGAGCGGTTTCGCGCCGCGTATGCGGCCGCGGCCGTCGGCATCGGCGCGGACGCGGACGACGACGAGGCGTTGCGCGCGTACGTGCTCTATCCCTACTTGCGCGCCGCCCGCATCGAGCGTGCACTCGCGCGCGCGCAAAGCGAGTGGAGTGAATCCGACGCCGCGGCGGAGGCGTTTCTGGCCAATGCGGGCAACGCGCCCGTCGCGCAGGCTTTGCGCCGTGCGTGGCTTACGAGCCTCGCGCGCCGCACGTCGTGGCAATCGTTTCTCGATCACTACGACGCCGCCGCGGCTACGCCGGTGCTGCAGTGTCAACAGCTCAATGCGCGCCTCGTGCTTGGCGAAGCCGCGGGCTTGGCCGCCGCGGTCCGCGCCAGCTGGCTCACGGGCTATCGCCTGCCGAGCGAATGCGAGCCGGCATTTCAATGGCTCCGAGCGGAAGGCGGGCTGACGGACGAGCTCGTTGCCGAGCGCGCGGCGCTACTCCTGGACAACGGTCAAGCGGCGTTCGCGCGCATCATCGCGGCGCGGCTGCCGAGCGAAGTAGCCGCTCCGTTGCTCGAGCGTGCCGACTTCATCGAGAAGCCCGCGCGCATGCTCGATGCATTGATTCGGGATACCAGCCGAGATGTTCCTGTGCCGGTGGTGCTCGAAGCGTGGTCGCGGCTCGCGCGCAACACGCCCGACGCGGCGCTCGCGCGGTATGCCGCCGTCCGCGCGCGCGTTCCTGCGGGCGAGGGCGAGCAGGGGCTCGCGTTGCCGCTCGCGAAGGGACTTGCTTGGGACCGCAGGCCGGAGGCGCTCGACTTCTTCGCGCGCGTGCCGGCCGACGCTCTCGACAGCGTCGGACGCGAGTGGTGGGCGCGCGCCGCGATGTGGAGCGGCGACTGGGACGAAGTCAGCGCAGCGATCGCGACGATGTCGCCGAAGGAGCAGGCCGACTGGCCGTGGCTCTACTGGGCCGCACGCGCCGCGGAGCAGCGCGGCGACAAGGACGCGGCGCGCACACTCTTCACTGCGGCGCTCGCCGGCGACAACTACTACTCGGCCATGGCGGCGGCGCGGCTCGGCGAGCGCGTCGTCCCGCGCCTCGAGCCGATACCGCTCGATGACGCCGCAGTCGAGTCGATCGCAGCCGCGGACGCGTTCCTGCGCGTGCGCGAGCTCGTTCTCTTGGGCTTGCGCGAGCTCGCTACGAACGAGTGGCACTACGGTTACGCGCTGCTGCCGGAGCCGCAGCGGCTGCAGGCGATTCATCTCGCCGCGCGCTGGGGCATCTACGACGTCGCCGTCGCGACGGCGACGAGCCAGGGCCGCTTCAACGACTACACCCTGCTCTATCCGCGGCCCCACGCGGACGAGGTCGCGGCGGCCGTGAAGCTGACCGACGTCGAGCCGGACCTGCTCTACGGTGTGCTCCGCCAAGAGAGCCTGTTTCGCCCCGATGCCGCGTCGGCTGCCGGCGCTCTCGGTATTGCGCAGCTGACGCCCGCCACGGCGCAGCGAGACGGCGCGCCGCTGGAAGCTGCCGGCGCCGAGGCGCGCGGACTTGTTCGATCCGGCCGTGAACATCACGCTCGGCGCGGCGCGAGTCGCGGAGCTTCTCGAGCGGTTCGACGCGGAGCTGCCCGTCGTGCTCGGCGCCTACAACGCCGGAGAGGCGGCTGCCGCGCGTTGGCGCCGCCGCGTGCCGTCGATAGCGACGTCTGGATCGAGAACATTCCGTACAACGAGACGCGCGCTTACGTCCGGCGCGTCCTCTGGCACAGTCTCGTGTATCGCTGGCTCGAAACTGGGCAACCTCAAAGCACACGGGACTGGCTCACCGAGATCGCGAGCACTGCCGACGCTGGTTGACGGCCGAGGCGCGTCAGCGCTGGCGGCCCGAGTCCATGGTAGCCGTGTCTTCGAGAACGATCTCCATGCCCTCGCGCATTTGACGCGTCGACAGGCGCACCTCGCTGAGCAAGAAGAGGAGCCCAGCGACGAGCAGCATCATCGCGAGCACGAATAAGACGGCGACGGCCACGGCGATATTGACGGCGACGAGCGCGCCGACGAACAGCGCCATGATGACGAGGCACACCGCGAGCGCGCCCCCGATGCAAAGCCTGATCGCCCAGTTGATGAGCCCGATCCGCCGCCACAGCACCGTCGTTTCGCGCCGCAGTAACGTGCGCTGCTCGTCCCGCTTGGCTTGCGGAATACGACGCTCGATGATGCGTGCGCGATCGATGATGCGTGCGAGGCGTGTCGACAGCACGCCGAGCAAGCCCGCGATGCCGGCGAGCAGGAAGACGGGCGCCACCGCGAGCTGGATGACGCGGGCGACGGCTTCGATCGAGTTCATTCGTCCTCACGTCGTGGCTGCGGCCCGCCGAGTATGCCGGCTCGGGTCGGTCTTGATAAGCGCTTGCGTTTCGCCGAGGCCGGTCAGCAAAATGCGTCGAACCCGCAACCGCGAACCGCAACCAACGGCCGCCGGACGTATCGGTCTCAATTCCAATTCGAGGAGTCAGGAATGAATCACGGGAATTCGTATGTGCTCGCCGGCGTTGCTGCGGCTGCGACGGCACTTGCCTCGGCGGCGCTCGCCGGCGGCGAAGCCGGCAAGCTCGAGCTCCGCGACTTGGGCGCCAAGTTCGTCGGCTACACGACGAAGAGCGCGGACAACGGCTCCGTCGACGTCCTGAACCCGCTGTTCGTGCAATACGTCCTGCCCGCGCGCCGCCGCCACGATCATCCGATCGTGTTCATCCACGGCGGCGGCGGCCAGGGAACCGACTGGCTCCAGACGCCCGACGGGCGTGACGGCTGGGTCGACTACTTCGTCGCCGACGGGTGGGACGTCTACGTCGTCGACCGGCCCGGCCACGGCCGCGCGCAAAGCAACGCGAGCTGCGGCAACGCACAGGTGCGCGTCGGCAACTCCGCGATCATCTCGCGGCTCTCGACATCCTCGCCGAACGTCTGGCCCGGCGGCGCGCCGACGCCGACGAATGACGCCGTCGTCGGCTGGACGGCGAGCTCGGCCACGGCGCCGTACTGTGGCGACGCGCTCGCGGCACAGACCATCTCGGCGCTGCTCGACGAGATCGGCCCCGCCGTGCTGCTCGCGCACTCCGCCGGGGGCGGCAGCA
This sequence comes from uncultured Gammaproteobacteria bacterium, assembly GCA_963714705.1. Classification (GTDB taxonomy): domain Bacteria; phylum Pseudomonadota; class Gammaproteobacteria; order Steroidobacterales; family Rariloculaceae; genus FEN-1219. Next base: position 138,755 of record CAVQPJ010000002.1, on the reverse strand, counting down.
CGTTTCGAGTGCCCGACCTGAACCCGGCGAAGGTTGTCGGCGTCATCGGCTTCGAAGCCGCGGGCAGCAATCCGACGGCCGCTGGCTTCAACAACAGCCCTGCGTTGATCACGACCTGGAAGACCGAGCCCGCGTTGTCCGCGGGCTTCGCGGCCGTCGACAAGAACGGCTGTGCGATGCAAGGGGAACGACCGAGCCGGCTCGTGAACTATGCGAACTTGCCCATCGTGCTCGTCGCCACGGAGATGGGCACGTCGAGCAAGGCCGCGATCGAGTGCGCGGCGGCCGTGTGGCACGCAGGCGGGCGCGAAGGCAAGCGCCGTGTACTTGCCCGACCGCGGCTTGAAGGGCGGCGGCCACTTCGCGATGGCGCAGCTCGACAACGCCGCCTACGCGAAGGTGTTCATCGAGCTCGCGGCAGGGATCGAATCGTCGGCGAAAAAGTAGCGCCGCGTAGCGCATGAGCGCGTTGCAGCACGACGTCCGTTACGCGCTGCGCGCCTTGCGCAATAGCCCAGGGTTCGCGGCCGTCGCGATCGTCACGATCGCGCTCGCCGTAGGCTCGAACACGGCCATTTTCAGCTTCGTCAACGGCATGGTCCTGAATCCGCTGCCGTATCCGGACGCCGACCGCATCGTGCGGGTCCTCGAGCGCCGGCCCGATGGCGGATTGAACAGCGTCTCGACGCTGAACTATCTCGACTGGGCAGAGCAGAACACTGTCTTCGAGGTCATTTCTCCGCGGACCGGCTGGACGGCTACTTGGACCGGCGGCGAAGAGCCGTTGCAGTTGCAAGGGGGCCGCGGTACGACCGATTTCTTCAGGATCTACGGCTTGCGGGCCGCCCACGGCAGGCTGTTCGCTCCTGGCGAGGACGAGCTCGGAAACGACAAGGTCGTCGTGCTGACCCACACGTTCTGGGAGACCCGCTTCGGCGCGGATCCAAAGGCTGTTGGCAGCAGCATCGTGCTGAACGGCGAGCCTCACGAGATCATCGGCGTGCTCGAGGCCGGCGTGTTCGACCGCGATGCGGCGCAGATCTGGAAGCCGCTCGCGTTCGAGCCCTCGAACATGACACGCGATTTTCACTGGTTCGGTGTTTTCGCGAAGCTCAAGCCGGGCGTCACGCTCGAGCAGGCCCGCGCGGAGATGGACGTCATCGGCAAGCGGATTGCGGCGGAATACCCCGCGATCAAACAGGGCTGGAGCGTCGGCGTCGATCGCGCCGAGGACGTCATCGGCGGGCCGCAGCTGCGCACGGCCGTGGTCGTCATGTTCGCAGCCACGGCGTTCGTCGTCCTGATCGGCTGCGCGAACCTCGCAAGCCTAGCGCTCGCGCGCGGCGTCGCTCGCGAGCGCGAGATTGCCGTGCGGGCCGCGCTCGGCGCGAGCCGTTGGCGATTGGCTCGTCAGTTCCTCACCGAAAACGTCTTGATTTCCATTTGCGGCGGCATCGTCGGCATCGGCGTCGGCTTCGCGACGATGAAGTGGATCGAGACGTTGATTCCGCCGTTCTCGTTCCCAGCCGAGCTCGCGCCACGCATGGACGGCACGGCCATGCTGTTTGCGTTCGCCGTTGCAGTTGCGACGGGCGTGCTATTCGGTCTCGCGCCGGCGATCCAGGCCACGCGCCCGAATCTGACGGGCGCGATGAAGGAAGGCGGGCACGGCTCGACGTCGGGCAGCGGCGGCCGCCGTATGCGCTCCTCCCTCGTCGTCGCAGAGGTCGCGCTCGCCTTCGTGCTGCTCGTCGGCGCCGGGCTCATGATGCGCAGCGTATTCTCGTTGCTCGACACGGACCCGGGTTACGACTCGAGCAACGTGCTGACGGCGGCCCTGCCGGTGGCGACGACGCAGTATCCCGACCCCGTGGCGCTGAACGCCTATCTCGACGCGATCCGTGCATCTCTCGAGGGTGCGCCCGGCATCACGGGCGTCGCGATGACGACGGCCCTGCCTTTGCAAGGCTGGGGCTATGGCATGCCGTATCAGGTCGCCGGCCGCGACGTCGTCGATCGTGCGAGGCGACCCGCGGCATTCTTCAAGATCATCACGCCGTCGTACTTCGCGACGCTCGGCATCAACCTACGCAGGGGCCGCACGTTGAGCGAGACGGACACCGGAGGAGCGCCGCCCGTCGCCGTCATCAACGAGACGTTCGCCAAGCGCGAGTTCGCCGATGCCGACCCCATCGGGCAGCGCCTGCTCGTGCAGCAGATCATCCCTGGCCAAACAGGCCTCGGCGAGGAGATCGGCTGGGAGATCGTGGGCGTCATCGCCGACGAGAAGATCGGTGGGCTCGACGACACCGGGAGCGGTGGCATGTACGTGTCGTATCGGCAGAGCCCGAACTACGGCATGCGCCTCGCGGTACGCGGGGCAATCGACGCGGAGAGACTGCAGGGAACCGTGCGAGCGGCGATCGATTCCGTCAACAAGGATCAAGCATTGAGCCGCGTGCTCACGCTCGAGCAGATCGAGCGCGACTCGATGTCGGCCGCGCGCGTCCAAAGCATTCTCTACGGCGTCTTCGCGACGATCGCTCTGCTACTGGCCGCCGTCGGTATCTACGGAGTCATCTCCTACTCGGTCGCTCAGCGTACCCATGAAATGGGCATCCGGTCCGCGCTCGGCGCGAGCGGTGTCACGCTGCGTCGCCTCGTGTTTCGAAGCGGCATGCGGCTCGCCCTGATCGGCCTCGCGGTCGGTCTCGCGGGCGCGCTCGGCGTGACGCGCGTCATGACGTCGATCCTTTCAGGCGTGAGCCCGCGCGACCCGGTCACGCTCGCGGCCGTCGCTGTCGTGCTCGCGATCGTCGCGGCTGTGGCCTGCTTCATTCCGGCGCAGCGCGTGACGCGTGTTGCTCCTAACCGCGCGTTGCGTTACCAATAGGCCGCCAGGCGTCATTGAGACGCATACCAGGCTTCGGCTCAGGGAGATGGCGGGGCCGCCGAAAAGGCGCGGGCGGCGGCCGTCATCGTCCTCACGAGCTCGCGCTCGGCGGGTAGCAACAGGGGATTCCACAGGTCGAAGATCAGTACGACACGAAGCTCGTCGCTGTCGTTGTGGGCCTCGTGCTCGATCGTGTCGTCGAAGATCAACGTCTCGCCGACGTGCCAACGGCGCCAATCGAAACCGACACGATAGCGGCACGCTTCAGGGCACGATGAGAGGCAGGTGCGCGACGACGCGCGCGTTCGTTTCACCGTTGTGCGGCGGGATGTGAGCCTTCGGCGCCAGCGCGGAGAACATCGCGTTCGGGCAAAGCCCGTCGATGTCCGGGAGCGGCATGGCGGCGAGCGCGCGTGCCGTCTCGGGGCAACGTGCAAGATTCTCTTCCACGGGCTTGCCGTTGCGCCACAGGTGCAGCGTGCTCCAGGAGAGCGAGTGATTGAGCTCGGCCCACTGATTCACCGGTTGGCCCGGCGCGTACTGAATATACGGGACGAAGCGATCGCGATCCGAAGCGAGCGCCGTTTCTAGCTCGCCGCGAATGACGGCGGTCTTCGTCTCGAGCTCCGCAAGAAACGGAAATAGCTCGCGCTCGAAGAACGGAACCGCGGGCAACCGGGGCACGCAGAGCTGATTCACGACTGCGTGGTACGGTTTCGTCCTGCCGGCCAGGATCGAGGCAGCCTCGCGCCACCGCGCGGCAAGTGGCGGCGGCAAGGGCTGCAGCCGCTCGCCGATGGAGCGCGCAAGGAACGCGTCGAGTTCCTCGGCGTAGGCCGTGGCGATCTCGCGCGCATGCTCGAGCTCGCTGCGCAGCGCGGTGGGCCATTGCGCCGCCGCGGGCGCGACCTTGAGCGCATTCGCGAACATCGCAGCCGCCTTCGCGCGCGTGCCGAAGCGCTCGAGCCAGCTGCCCTTCGCGAGCAGCGCGGGGAGGAAGTAGGCGTCGACCACGAGCGCCGCCTCGATGGCTTCGCGCTCGCCCTCGGCGTCGGCAAGATGCCGGCAGGCAGCGCACAACGTCATGAGCACGAGCAGGTCGCGCGGCAGGAGCTTGCGTGCTCCGGTCAGCAGCTCGTGCGCAGCAACGCCGTCGCCGCGCTTCAGCGCGTGGACGCCAAGACTGAATAGCGCGCGCGGGTGTTGCGGATCGCGCCGGCGAATCTCGAGCCAAACCTGCTCCGCCTTGTCCCAGTGCCCGGAAGTTGCCAGGCGACCGGCTTGCTCGACGAGTTGCTCGATCTGCGCGGACATGCAGCCAGCCTAACCGATTCGCGTCGGCGGCCCCAAAAAAAACGGCGGGCCGAAGCCCGCCGTTCGTGGTGCCGCGTGGCGGCTAGAACTGCATGCTGAGCTGTAACGTGTACACGGGGCCGAGCACGTCGTAGTTGCTCGGGAACGTGTTGCCCGAGTTGAAGCTCGTCGAGGCGGCCTCGTTGCCGACCACGGGCGGGTCGATGTCCGTCACGTTCATCGCGCCGAAGCTCACGAGGTACTTGTCCGCGAACGTGTAGCTCGCGTACAGGTCGACGTAGGTCTCGGCATCGATGTTGTAGAACGGCTCGTAGGCGTTAGCGGCATTGGGGTTATGCGTCGTTCGCTCCGGCAGCTCCATCGCGACGGCCCCGACGTGGCGCAGCTGCATCGACAGCGACAGGTTGGTGAGGTTCCAGGTCGTGCGCTGGACCATCCGGAACTCCGGACGCGCGTTCTCGCAGCTCGTGCCGAAATAGCCGTTGCAATCGACGACCGGCAGCACCGCCAGGCTCTGGAACTCGTGCGTCAGGTACTTGTTCGCGGTGCCCGAGAACGTCAAGTCGCCCATGCCGACGTCGAAGCCGAACGCGAACCCGAGCTCGATGCCTTCGGCCTGCATGTAGACCTTGTTCCGCGTCAAGAGCTCGACACCGGAGCCGTCGAGCGTCAGGGTGCCGCCGACGCGCTGGACCTTCGCGCACTCGTTCCGGCGAGCCCGAGCTGGTAGCACGCGTCGAGGACCTCCTGAGCCGCAAAATCGTCGATCGGATTGGCGATATCGATGTTGTAGTAGTCGAGCGAGAACATCGGGTTCAGCAACGCGTCGATGTCGGGCGTCCAGACGAAGCCGACCGTCGTCGTGTCCGCTTGCTCGATCGTCGGCAGGTTCGCCAAGTCCGTGCCGTCGAAGACATTGATCTGGCCCGCCACGATGTCCTCGACGGTGCCGACCTGCGCGGCCGACATGCCCGTCGTTGATACAGAGCTGCTGCAGCGCCGGCGTGATGCTCCCGGCATTCGAGATCGAGCACGGATCCTGGGTCGCGTTGTCGAGGGCGATGACGACCGGGCTCACGAGCTCGTCGACGTTCGGCGCCCGCGCGGCGCGTTGCTGCATGACGCGGAACATCAACGTTTCGATGGGCCGATAGTTCACACCGAACTTCCACGTGTCGTCGCTGCCGGACGGCGTGTAGTCCGAAGACCGATAGCCGACCTCGAGGTCGAGGCCTTGCACGCCGGTCTTGCCGTCGACCAACGGCACGAGGGCCTCCATGAACAACTCGTTCACCGTGAAGCCGCCCGAGATCGGCAGCAGGTAGCCGCCGGCGCCGCCGAGGCAGCTCGTCGGCGCGAGCTTCAGGCACTCGTCCGGCGTGAGGCTCGCGCTCTCGTCGCGATGCTCGATGCCGAAGCTGAACGCGAGCGGGCTCGACGCCGAGGGGAGCTGAAGATTCTCGAACGAGCCCGTCACGAACGCCTGGCCGATCAGCTGGTCGTAGTCCTGCTGTTGCAGCGCCGTGGCCCCCGAGTACGCCGCCATCGCGGGCGTGATCGTGCCGTAGCCGCCGAACACGTTGATCGGCACGCAGGTCGCGTCGCCGTTCTCGCACGTGACGCCGTCGGTCGTCTGCAACGCGGCCTCGAAGTTCGTCAGGTTCGTGTAGCCGCCGCGCAGCAGCACGCGATTCGTCTCGCCGTACTGGAACGACACGTCGTAGTCCCAACTGTCCGTGATGGCGCCGCGCAGGCCGACCACGGCCTGGAACATCTCGTTGTTGTAGTCCTCGGAGCGCGTGCCGAGCTCGCCGGTGCGCCGGCGGTACTGGATTTGCAGATCGTCGGCCGCGTCGACCACGCCGTTGCCGTTGTTGTCGTTCCAGTTGTGAAACATGAAATCGGTCGGGTTCGGGGTCGAGGTATTCAGCACACCCGCGACGTTGACGGTGCTTAGCGCTGGGTTCGTCGTGTTAATTCCTGAATTTGCCTGACTGATCATCAACGCGCGCGCTTGGGCGCCGATCAGCGGGTTCGCGAGCGGCGTGAAGATGCCCGTGCCGAACACGCCGGACGGCGCGACCTGCTGCTTCACCTTGGTCTTGCCGTAGTTGAACATCGAATAGACTTCGTGGTCCTCGCTGAGGTCGAGGCTCGCGAGCACGGTGCCGTTGTAGCGTTCTGAGCGGTGTCTGGTAGTAGTTGAACGGGTTGAAGTTGAACACGCCGCAATTCGTGCCAAGCGTGCCGTCGTCGCGGAACTGGCCCAAGCCCGGTCCGCCGGCGATCGCGACGCGCGTCGGCACCGTGGTGCTCGAGCCGCCCGCTGCCACGGAGCCGGGGCCGCCGCAGCCAGCCGGGGCGGGTGTCGGGGGTTGACCCGCGAGGTACTGCGAGTAGCCGGAGCCGTCCGCCGTGACGATGCCGAGCTGGCCGAGCGGTCGGTCGCCGAGCAGGATCGGGTCGCGCTCCTGGTAGCCCAAGCTCAGCACGATGTTCCCGGCGCCGTCGGCCGCGTTCGTGCCGAGCGTAACGCCGACCCAGCTGTCCTGGCCGTCGCTTTCGCCCGTCTGTGAGGTGTTCATCCTGATGTCGACGCCCTCGAAGTCGTCCTTCAGGATCACGTTGACCGCGCCCGCGATCGCGTCGGAGCCGTACACGGCCGACGCGCCGCCCGTGATGATGTCGACGCGCTGGATCAACGCCGTCGGGATCATCGACGTGTCGACTTCGCCGTCGTCGTTGAAGGGCACGGTGCGCCGGCCGTTCATGAGGACCAGCGTGCGCTGCGAGCCGAGACCGCGCAGGTCGATCGTCGCCGCGCCTTGCGTGCCGTTGTTGACGTTCTGACCGTCGCTCGGTGCCGAGACCGGCAGCAAGCGCAGGATCTTCTCGAGCTCCGGCTCCTGCTGGCGCTCGATCTCCTCGGCGCTGATCGAGTAGATCGGGCTCGACGACACGACGCCCGGCTGACGGATGCGCGTGCCTGTAACGACTAGCTCTTCGACGCCTTCTTGACCGTAAGCCGACGGCAAAGCCGCGACGGCGGCGGCGGCCGCGCTGGTCAGAATGGCGCACTGCGCTGCTCTGCGCAGGGAGCTTGGTCTTTTGGAGAATTCGCTGTGGCTGGAAGCCAGCGCGAGACGGATGGCGGAGCGGAGTGAACGGTTCGTGGACATAAAGTGCCTCCTCAACGACTTGTAATAAGTGTTGCCGGATGGGGCACCGCACCGTACGTGTCGGGATCCCACTTTCCGACAACCGTTGCGCGGAGAATACCGCGAAAGCGTGCGTAGGCGAAAAAAATCATGCCGAACCGGGCGGTTCGGCTCAAGCGCCGTGCCCGCCCAAAGGTCCGGGCGGCGCGGTTTTGACACTTTCTTGACGGGGGTGTGGCCAAAACCCCGCCGAGTGTGATGCCGTGCACAAACGCGCAGCCGCGCGCGAGTCCTTACTGCCTTTCTACGAACCGTCCCGACGGGCGTATATTGGCCGGCGCCGGTCGCGAGTGGGGGAAAGATAGTGACGAAGCGGATCTCGAGCGTCTTCTTGATAGTCACCATGGTCGTCGCGCCGCGGGCGGGGGCGCACCACTCGTTCGGCGCGGAGTACGACGTCGCCAAGCCGATCACGCTGACCGGCGTGCTCACGAAGGTCGAGTGGACGAACCCGCACACGCACATCTACCTCGACGTCAAGGACGGCGAGGGCAGGGTCGTCAACTGGCAGCTCGAAGGCTATCCGCCCGTTGCGCTGCACAGAATCGGGTGGAAACGCGATGTCACGATGAAAGTCGGGGACACGCTGACGGTCACGGGCTGGCATGCACGGGACGGCGGCAACTGGGGCCACTCGCGCGAGATCACGCTGCCGGGCGGCGAGAAGATGATGTTCGGGCCGCCGGCCGGAACGGGGGACGGCGGCGGCGCTCCTGCCGTCGACGTCCGATGAGGCGCGCGCTGCTCGCGGCGCTCGCGGCCGGCGTTTGGTCGGTGCAGCTGACCGCGCAAGTCCCGCGCGCGCCGCGAGCCGCCGGCCGTTCCGCGCACGGCGGACGGAAAGCCCGATCTCACGGGCATCTGGCAAGGCGGCAGCACGCAGGCCGGGCCGTGGCAGGAAGCGAACGCCGGGCTCGGTGTCGGCGGAAGCGGGCGCGATCCGAACGCGCCCGTCGTCGCCTCGTCGAACGACCGGCCCGCCGGCCGCGCGGGCGCGCCGTATCAGGACTGGGCGGCAGAGAAAGTGCTCGAGGCGTTCAACCGCCGCGGCATCGACGACCCGACGGGCCGCTGCCTGCCGGCGGGCATACCGCGCAGCGTCATGCTCGGGCTGTTTCCGCAGCAGTTCGTGCAGACGCCGACGCAGCTCGTGATCCTCTACGAGTACATGAGCACGTTTCGCGTGATTCCGTTCGCGGCGAGTCATCCCGACGATCTCATTCCGAGCTACATGGGCAACTCGGTCGCGCGGTGGGACGGCGACACGCTCGTCGTCGACATCATCGGCTTCAACGACAAGACCTGGCTTGCGGGCACGGGCACGTTCCACTCGGACGCGCTGCACATCGTCGAACGCTACACGCGCGTCAACAAGGACCGCATCGACTATGCAGTGACGATGGAAGACCCGAACGTTCTGACGAAGCCGTGGAGCTTGACGTCGAGCCTGATGCTCCGCGAGGGCACGCGATTGCAGGAGTACGTGTGCGCCGAGAACAACGTCGATCTCGAGCGTTACGAGCTGCTCTTGCGAAACGGCGTCGATTTCACGCGCGACTGAACGCCAGGCCGACCACCGTGGTGCGGCCGCCACAGCTGGTGCTCGCGACACCCGGATAGGCGTGTGGCGTATCGCTACGGCGCGGCGTTAAGCTCTTGACCGTCCAGCGGGGTTCTGTTGGAACGAGACAACCAACGGTCGTGAACGGGGGATCATCAATGACGACTTCTTCTCATCCACGCGCGCGATTCGACGCTTCGCGTCTTGGTTCCTTGAGCTTGCTTGCCGTCGCCGTGGCGGCGTCGCTGCCAGCGGCGGCGCAACAACCTGCCCCCGCCGCCGGGCAAGAAGAGATCATCGTGACGGGCTCGCGCGTGACGCGCAGCGGTTTCGACTCGTCGCAGCCGCTCACGACGATCGATTCCCAGCAGATCGAGAACTTAGGGTTGGTCAACGTCGGCGACGTCATTCGAACGCTGCCGCAGAACACGCCGTTCTTCACCGAGACGAACGTCGGCATCGGCAACTTCAACGTCGGCGCCCAGCTCGCGAACCTGCGCGGCCTGAACCCGTTCTTCGGCACGCGCACGCTGACGCTCATCGACACGCGGCGCGTCGTTCCGACGACCGAGGGCGGCGCCGTCGATCTCACGCTGATCCCGTCGATGCTCGTCGAGCGGACCGAGGTCGTGACGGGCGGCGCATCGGCGCAGTACGGCTCGGACGCCATCGCCGGCGTCGTCAACGTGATCCTCGACAAGGATCTCGAAGGCATCAAGGCGCAGGTCGACTATGGCCAGACGGCCGAAGGCGACGGCGGCGACACGCACGCTTCGTTCGCATGGGGCACGGCCTTTGGGGACGACCGCGGCCACGTGGTCGCGGGACTCGAGTACCAACAGCAGGACACGCATCGGGCCTTGCTCGTACACCGCGACTGGTGCAGCGAAGGGTGGGGCATCGCCAACCGCGCCGGGGTCGCGCGGGCAGCCGAATTTCGTGATTGCGCCGAACGCGAAGCAGACGACGTCGCAGTACGGCGTCATCACGGCGTTGCCTGACCGCGTCGTGCGTTGCTCCGACGGCGCAACCGCGCCGCTCGGCCGACCTCACGTTCAACGCCGACGGGAGCGCGGTCTCGCCGTTCAATCTGGGTGTTCCGGGTGTCGGCTTCGCGACGCGCATCGGCGGCGACGGCACGCTGCTCGGGTACGGCACGTCGAACGTCCGCCCGGACGTCGAGCGCTACTCGGCGATGGCGCACGTGAGCTACGACGTCAGCGACCGGCTCAGCTGGTTTGGCGAAGTCGCTTACTCGAGCAGCGACGCGTTGGGCACCCCGGCGAACGGCGGCCTCGGTCCGACCGGCCTGACGGATCCAGGCGGACAACGCGTTTCTCACGCCGGCCGTCGCGAGCGGCGCTCGGCGCCAACGGCGGAAACGGAACGCTTGGCGCGCATCTTCATGCCGGACGTGATCAATGCGCTCAACACGACCGAGAACGAGACCACGCGCTTCGTGACCGGTCTCGAGGGCGAGCTCGGCAGCGAGTGGACGTGGGACGTCTACTACCAGCACGGCAAGAACGAGAACCATCAGCGGCTGTTCAACAACATGGTCGGCAGCCTCGCGGGCGGCGGCCGTCAGGCAGCACGACTTCCTGCGCTGGGCGCTCGACGCCGTGGTCAATCCGGCCAACCCGAGCCCAGATCGTCTGCCGCGCGACGATCCCCGGCGATCCGACGTTCAGCGCGAACGCGGCCGGCTGCGTGCCGCTGAATATCTTCGGCAACGGCAACGCGAATCCCGCGGCGCTCGAGTACGTGTTTCGCACGCTGAAGGAAGACAACGAATACACGCAGGACGTGCTCGGCGTGAACTTCCGCACGCACGCTCGGCGAAGGCTGGGCCGGCCCGATCGCGCTCGCGACGGGGCTCGAGTGGCGAGCCGACGAAGCCGACACGACGCACGACCTCGCGAATCAGCCTTGGTACAGCTCGTACCTGCTCTCGTACGGTCTCGACCGCGGCGGCGACATCGACGTGCTCGAGGCGTACGCGGAGCTCGACGTGCCGATGACGCAAAGGCTGAACACGAACTTCTCGGTGCGCCAGACGCAGAACGAGGCGACGAGCTCGCAGACCGCGGCGATCTCGGGCGAGGACACGTTCGCGAGCTGGAAGGTGGCCGCGATCTACGATCCGCTCGAGTGGCTGCGGTTCCGCTCGACGGTCTCGCAGGACGTGCGCGCGGCCGGCTTCCGCGAGCTCTTCCTGCCGCGCGTCACGACAGTCGGTTTTGCGACGGTCAACAATCCTTGGAACTCCGGCGCGACCGACACCAGCTTCGCGGCGACCACGGGCGGCAACCCCGATCTCGAGCCCGAAACGGCGGACACGATGACGTTCGGCGCCGTGTTCTCGTTCGATCGAGTTCCGCTTGTCGGCCGACTGGTTCGAGATCGACTTGGCGCGATGCGATCACGCAAAGCCCCGGAAACCAGCCGCTCGTCGACGCGTGCTTCTCGAGCGGAGGCACTGGCCCTGCCTGCGATCGAATCGAGGGCGAGGGGACGGCCGACATCACGGCCATCGATTCGGGTGCGATGAACCTGGCCGGGTTCCTGACGAGAGGCTGGGATTACGAGGCGACCTTCGACTTCCCGCTGCGCGCCGGGGGCAACCTGAACCTGCGGCTGATCGGAACGTATCTCTACGACATGATCGTCGACACGGGTCTCGGACCCGCGCCGATCGACTATCACGGCCAGAGCGGCCCGGTCGCCTCGTTCGGCTCGTTCAATACGCAGCCCGATTGGCAGGCGCGGGCGTTCCTGACGTATGCGCGCGATCGATTCACGAGCACGTTCGAGACGCGGTACGTCGGGTCGGGCAGCCTCAACGTGACGTGGTTCGAGAGCCCGCCGGGCGACCCCAGCAACACGCGGCTGCTCTCGGTCAGCGACAACAGCGTCGACGATGCGTATTACCTGAACTGGTCGGGGTCGTACGACTTCCAGCGAGCGGAGGGCAACGGGATCCAGCTGTTCTGGGTCGTCAACAACCTGCTCGACAAAGACCCGCCGGTCGCGCCGGGCGGCAACGCCTACCCGACGAACCCGGTGTTCTTCGACACGCTCGGGCAGCGGTACCGCGTCGGAGTGCGCATCTCGTTCTGATCGAGCGTGCGCCGTCGTCGTCGGCGGTTGCGGAGGTGCGTCGGCATGAGCCTTGGGCTTCGGTTTGCGAGCGCTCTGCTCGTCCTTCTCGCGGTCGCGTGCGCGGAACGCGAAGAGCCGCCGACGCCTCGCGGTCGCCCGCCGCGAATCCCAGTGCGGCGCCGGCGCCTTCGACGGCGCTGCGCTCGGCGGTGTCGATTACGCAGCCGCGCTGGCCGCTCCGGGCCGTTTGCCCGAGGACCGCGAGCAGGACTCGTGGCGCAAGCCCGCAGAGTCGCTGGCGTTCTTCGGCGTGCAGCCCGGAATGGCGGTGCTCGATCTGTACTCGGGTGCCGGCTACTACACCGAGCTCTTGGCAACCGTCGTCGGACCTACGGGCCGCGTCGTCGCGCACAACAACAAAGCGTATCTCGACGGCGTCGGGGACGAGCTGACGCGGCGCTTCGCGGATCCGCAGCGCTTGGCCAACGTCGAGCGTGTCGCGGCCGAGAACAACGCGCTCGAGCTCGAGCCGCGGCGTTTCGACTTCGTGCTGCTGAGCGCCGCCTATCACGACGTGTACTACGTCAATGAAGCGAACGACTGGCCGAAGATCGACGGCCCGAAGCTGCTCGCGGAGCTTTTCGACGGCATGAAGCCGGGTGCTACGCTCGGCTTGATCGATCACGCGGCCGCGCCCGGCTCGCCGGCGGAGACGGGCGGCACGCTGCACCGGATCGACCCGGAGATCGTCAAACGCGATTTCGCCGCGGCGGGCTTCCTGCTCGAAGCCGAGAGCGACGTGCTGCGTAATCCTGCCGACGATCTTGGCAAGGGCGTCTTCGATCCGGCCGTCCGCCGCCGGACGGATCGCTTCATGTTGCGGTTCCGCAGGCCGTAGCGGCTCATACGTCAGCGGTGCTCGACGCCGCGTGTCCGCTCGTCCCAACGCCAGTTGCGCTGCGCGGGTGCGATGCGTACTCCGCCGACCCAGCGTTCGGGCAGCGGCAGCTCGAGCCAGTCTCGCTTTCCTTCGAGCACGGCTACACCGGACTCGGTGATCGAGACCTCGTCGAGATGCCACGCGTCGGGCGCGTGCCCGCCGCTGCGCAGCACGAGCGGGTGCGGAAGCGCCGCGAGCTCGCGCAGCGCTAGGTCGTAGCCGATATCGCCGAGCCCCGGCAGCGGATCGCGCTCGTGCATGACGAGGCCGACGAGCCGGCCCGCGCGCTGCATTCCGTCGTCCGCGAGCGCCTGAAGCAGCAGGCGATGCGTGAGGCCGAGGCCGTTCGCGAACGACGGCAACTCTTGAAGGTGCCGGTCCAGGGCACCGGCGAGCGCCGGCAGCAGCGGCGTGCCGGCGCGCACGAGCGCCGCGAGCGCGCGCGGATCCGGCGCGCGGAACGCCTTCCAGACGCGTGCGCCGAAAGCGAGCTGCTCCGCGCGGATCGGCTCGCGCCGTGCCCAAAGCAGGCGCAACGCCTCCGGCGGCAGCTGGCCGAGCCCGACGAAACGCGTCGCGCCGGGAAAATCGTGCGGCCCGACGAGCTCGAGCTGCGGCGGAGCGCCGTGCTCGGCGAACCAGGCGAAACAACGCAGCAGCACGAACTGGTCGTAGCGGTCGTGCTCTAGCCACAACACGACGCGCGCAGTAGTCGCGGCTCGCTTCGGCTAAGCGCCGTTCCTCGTCGCGCGCGCCCTCGAGCACGGTCGCATAGTCGAGCCTTTGGTAAGGGCCGATGGCGTCGACGATGAATCGTGCGCGCTGCTCGAGCCAGTCGGGAGTGTCGGTGACCGGGCCTTGCAGATAGGGATTGATGTGGGCGTTGAAGTCGCCGTGCAACCCGGCTTCGCGCAGCTCGCGTTCGAAGTCGTGCCCACAGCGAATGTGCATCGTGCGGCAATCGTCGTCGAGGGCGCTGGCGCCGAGCGCGCGCCGCGTTCGCTCCATGTCGCCGATGTGGCGTTTCAGAGCGGCCCAGCTCGCGAAGCGCAGCTCGCGTGCGATGCAGTGCTGCGCTTGCGCGAGCTTCGGTTCGGTCGGAGCTGGGAAGCCGGCGCCGTGCAGGCGTCGAAGGGCCTCGGGCTTTCCGGCCTTGGCGGCTTTGAGTAATTCCTTCGCGCGCTTGTGCTGTTGCTCGAGATTGAGGCGGAACGCAGCGTAAGGCTGCGCGTTGCGATCGGTCATGACTGTCTCCTTTCTGGCGCCTGCGTCCGCAGTCAGACGGAAAAGAGACGAGCATGAAGGCGAGTCTCAGCGAGAGAGTCGTGGGCGCAGCCCTTTCCGCGGACGTGGATGCTCCGACCGAGCGCGAGCATTGTCCTCAAGATCCGAAGGGGGCGTCAACGCCGCCCGGCGCCGTCGGCGTCGAGGATGCAGTCCGGCGGCAGAAACTCGAAGCCCGGCTGCCAGCGGAACGTGCGGTAGCCTTCGGCCGTCACCGTGCGCGTGAACGTGCGCGGGTCGGTCGCCGAGACGTCGTAGATGAGCTCGCGGCCGTCCGCGCCCGGCGTGAAGCGCTCGACGATCGTCATCTCGCGGCTTTGCGGCACGCCTTCGAGCCCGTAGAGCTGGAAGTAGGGCCAGTCGATGTCCGTCGTGGTCACGACGAGCGCCGCGCCGTCCCACTTGCCCGTAGACCAACCGAGCGGTGTGGTCGCGCGGCGTCCTGCGCTCTCTGCCTCGGCGGCCATGTGAATGACGCGATCGATGTCGCGGTATTCGTTCTCGAGCACGATGTCGTTGCCGGCTCGAACGAATCGAATCGCGTAACGGCCGCTGCGCGTGATGACCTGCGGCATGCCGGGAGGCGTGCAGTCGACGACGGGATCGTCGCGAATCGCGTCGTAGGCTAGCCACGCGGCGCGCGCGGTCTCCGTGAGCGGCGGATCGGCAGCCCAGTCCGGTGTCTTCGCGGCGATCGGCAGCCAGACGCGGAAGATGCCGTCGCCGTGGTCCGCGGCCGCGCGCTCGGGATCGACAGTGGCCTGGAGATGGCTCAGGTAACGGTCCGGCGACCAGCGCGGCTGCGCGTTCGCGCGCAGCGCGATCTCCGTGCGGTCCGGGAGCAGGACGTTCGTGACGTACATCCGGCGCTCGCGCCGGGTGGACGGGTTACCGGCGAACGTGACCGTATCGCCGACCTTGATGACGTCGCGCGGAATGTTCGCACGGTCGAGGTCGCCGGGATTCTGGCCTTCGAGGAACCACAGTTGCGCGACCCCGTCGTATCGCTCGGTGCTGATCTCGAGGCGCACGTGCGGGTTTTGCCAGAGAACCTTCGTGACTTCGCCCTGCGCCTCGACGAACGTCGCGGAGTCGTATTCGGCGGTCGAGTGATGCGCCTGGAGCGTAATGGGGAAGCCGAGGCCGCAAACGAGCGCCACGAGAAGGGCTACGCCGATGCCTTGGCCCGGTGTCATAGGAGAAGGAGGTTACGCGGTTGGCGCGAGAATGCGTAGGTTCAACGGCTGCGTGCGTTGGGACCGCGAGTGTGGGAGATTTGTCTCCCGATCGAGCCCCGCAACGGAGTCCCGCATGCCGTGTGTGTTTCTGCCTGGACGCGCGAGCGTCGTCGTCGCCCTGGGCGCCTTGCTCGCGTCCGCGCCGTTGGCCGCGCAGTGGGTCGGTTACCCGACGGCCGGCGTGCCGCGCAAGGCCGACGGCAAAGTCGACATGACGGCGCCCGCGCCGCGCCTGGCGAACGGCAAGCCGGATTTTTCGGGAATCTGGATCAGCGACCGAACGGAGGAGGGGCAGGAGACCATCACCGACGCCAGCACGCTGCCGTCGGGGTGGCAGATGGCCAATATGGGCGTCGCAATGGAGGGGGGCTTGCCGTATCAGGCTTGGCAGCTCCCGATCGTCAAGAAGCGAACGGAAAATCTCGCGATAGACGATCCTCACATCCGTTGCTTGCCGGACTTCTTTCTGCGCGCGTACGGGCTGCCGCACATGCTGAAGTTCGTCCACACGCCGGGTCTGCTCGTGATGTTGAATGAGATGAACGCCGGTTACCGGCAGGTGTTCACGGACGCGCGGGCATTGCCGGACGATCCGGCGCCGTCGTGGCAGGGCTATTCATCGGCGAAGTGGGACGGCGATACTCTGATCGTCGACACGATCGGCACGCGCGACGACACGTGGATCGACTGGAACGGCAGCGTCGTGACGGAGGAGGCCAAGATCCACGAGGAGATTCGCCGCCTGGACTTCGGCCATTTGGAGATCAAGGCGACTGTCGACGATCCGAAGGCGTACACGAAGCCGTGGACGGTCACGCTGCGGCAACGTGTCGTCGTCGATGCCGAGTTGATCGACGAGGTCTGCCTGGAGAACGAGCAGTTCGTCAGACGCATGGGGCTCGACGGGCCGGCGGAGGAGTAGACGCGATGAATCCAAGACTGCGTGCCCTGTTGCAGCTCACCATCCGTCGCGGTTGCGCTCCCCGCGGTTGCCCATCATTCCTTCCCCGCTCAGTACGACATCGACAAGCCAATTTCACTGACGGGCAAGGTCACGAAAGTCGAGTGGACGAACCCGCACATCTTCATCTACGCCGACGTGACCGATGCCAATGGCGCCGTCGTGAGCTGGGCGTTCGAGATGGGCGGGCCGAACGCGCTGCTCCGTCAAGGCTGGAAGCGCGACTCCTTGAAGCCCGGCGACATCGTGATCTTCGACGGCAGCCTCGCGCGCGACGGCAGCAACCTCGTCAACGCGCGGACGGTGACCATGGCCGCGACGGGCCGGAAGATGTTCGCCGGCTCGAGCGGCGGCGATCAGGCGCCGGCAAGCGAATGAGGCCGGGAGCGGCGTGCTTGCCAAGTATTCGGCGACCTTATATATAGGGCGGATGAGCACTGGGAGCCTTCGATGAAGACCGCGGGGCAAAAACGTCGGCGCCTGGGTTTAGGCCCAATCGTGGCGATCTCGTGCGCAGCTCTGCTCGGCCTCGCGAGCGGCGAAGCGGCGGCGGCGCTGGCCACTGCGGCGCGCGACGGCGACTTCGCTGCCGTGCGCGCGCAGCTGGCAACCGGTGCGGACGCGAACGAAGCAGAGAGCGACGGCAGCTCGGCGCTGCTTTGGGCCGCGTATCACTCGTCGACGGAGCTCGTGGCGCTGTTGCTCGCGAGCGGCGCGGACCCGAACTTGGCCAACGGCTTCGGCGTGACGCCGTTGCTGCAAGCGAGTCGATACGGCGACGTCGCGACGATGCGTGCGTTGCTCGACGGCGGCGCGGACGTCGCCGGGGCGATTCGCGAAGGCGAGACGCCGCTCATGGCAGCCGCACGCACCGGCAACGCAGAGGCCGTCGGGCTCCTGCTCGAGCGCGGCTCGGATCCGAACGCCGCCGAAACGGTCGAGGGCCAGACCGCGCTGATGTGGGCTACGGCCGAAGGCCACTCGAGCGTAGTGGACATGCTGCTCGCCGCGGGTGCCGATCCGAATCTCAAGGCGCGCACGTCGGAGTTGACGAAGCGCAGCATGCGCACGGACTTTCCGAGCGGCGGCTTCACGGCGCTGATGTGGGCGGCGCGTAACGGCAACGAGGACATGGTGCGCCGGCTCGTCGAGGCCGGCGCCGACGTCAATCTGACGAACGGCGACGGCGCGACGGCGATGATGCTGGCGATCGTCAACGATCGCTACGACATGGCTGCAATGCTGCTCGAGCTCGGCACCGACGCGAACGACGGCTCGCTTTGGCACGCGATCGAGATGCGCGATGCACCGACCGATTGGCGCGCGCGCGACGGTTCGCGGCTGCGCAACGATCATCCGAACCGGCTCACGGGTCTCGACCTCATCGAGTTGCTGCTCGCCGCCGGCGCGGACCCCAACAAGCCGTTCACGGGCCAGATGCACAACGCTTCCATGTGCTGCGACACGAAAGGCTCGGGTACACCGTTCTATCGCGCCGCCGTGGCCGCCGATGTCGAGGCGATGGCGCTACTGATTGCGCGCGGCGCCGACCTCGAATGGGCGCCGGCGCCCGTCGAAGGCATGCCGCCGATGCCGTTCGGCGACAACACGGGGCTGACGCCGCTGATGGTCGCCATCAACGGGGGCAAGGGGCTACTGATGGCCGGCGGCCCCGGCGACATCCGCGAGAGCAAGATCGGAATTTTCCGCGAGCCCGGCAACCGCAACCCCACCGACGCCGTGAAGCTTTTGCTCGAAGCAGGTGCGAACCCCAACGCCGTGAACCCGAAAGGCGATACGGCGCTGCACATCGCCGCGCACGACGGGCGGCTCGAAGTGCTTCGCGAGCTCGTCGCCGGCGGCGCCGACGTCACGGCCCGCAACGCGGCCGGGCAGACGGCGCTCGAGCTCGTCGAGTCGATGAAGCCGCGCGTCCTGGACCCGATCGCGGAGATGATCGGGATATTCGACGACGGTGCGCAGCCGGCCGACACGGCCGCGTTCCTACGCGAGCTGATAGCCGCGAACGCCCGCTAGCGCTAAGCGCGATTCGGGTCCGGCCCGTCGATGCGTTTGTCGAGCTTGATCAAGATCGCCAGCACGAACCACGCAAGCAAGGTGCCGATCGCGGCGGTCCCGAGCCTTCCTAAGCCGATTGCGACGCCGATCGCCGCCGTCATCCAGATGCCGGCGGCAGTCGTGAGCCCTTTGATCTGATGGCTGCTCTCGACCTTCAAGATCGCGCCGGCGCCGAGGAAGCCGATGCCGGTGACGAGCCCTTGGATCACACGCGACAGCGCATCCTGCTGCATGCCGATGTTGACGGCCGCCAGCAGGAACAAGGCCGTGCCCGCGCACACGAGCATGTGGGTCCGGAGCCCCGCCGCCTTGCCGGAGACCTCGCGCTGGAAGCCGATGATTCCGCCGGCCAGCAACGCGGCAACGAGACGCACGGCAACGCGAACGGCCTCGTGGGCGTCCGGTAACGACGCGGATAGCTCGTCGAGGAGTATCTCCATGGCGGCAGACTAGCCCGGTAGGCCCTCATGCGACAAAACTTGACGCAGGCGCTGAGCGTCCCCGCGCGCCGTCCCTTTATACTATGAGTGGTTCGGCAACGATGCCGGGCCTTGAATCGGGGGTACAGCCATCTCAGCCAAGGTCCTCATACCCGCGGCGCTCGTCGGCGCCGTCGCAGCGGTCGGCGGCGGCGCGTACCTGTGGAAGCAGGCCCACGAGGCGCAAGTCCAGTGGGCCGTCGTCGAGCAGTACTGTTTCGAGTGCCACAACCGCGACGACATGGCCGGCGACAGAGCGTTCGATCGCCTGTCGCCCGACCGAATAGCCGCAGACGCGGAGACTTGGGAGCTCGCGATCCGCAAGCTGCGCGGCGGGCTCATGCCGCCTGCCGGCGAGCCGCGCCCCGATGGCGAGACCGTCGAGCAGCTGGCCGCGTGGCTCGCGGACGAGATCGACGCCTCCGCCGACGAGCCTGTACCCGGACGCGTGGCGCTGCGCCGCCTGAACCGCCGCGAGTACGCGCATGCGATCCGCGACTTGCTCGCGCTCGAGGTCGACGCGAAGGCGCTGCTGCCGGAAGACAACGTCGAGGGTTACTTCGACAACAACGCCGAGGCGCTGCAAGTGTCGCCGGCTTTCGTCACGTCAGTACGTCGACGCGGCGCGGGCGGTCGCGCTCGAGGCCGTCGGCGATCCGAAAGCGTTGCCGATTGCGACGCAGTACGGCGACGCGGCGAACATGGTCATCTCGCTGCCGCCCGACGGGGCGCCCGGCACGGGCCTCCAGCAGCATCATCTCCCCGGCATGCCGTTCGGCACTCGCGGCGGCTTCGTCGTGAAGCACAACTTCCCCGCGGACGGCGAGTACGAGCTCACGATCGGCGACATGGCGCTCGCGCGCGAAGTGCCGCGCATGGAGTTCGAGAACACCGTGATCGTGCTGCTCGACGGCGAAGAGTTCTATCGCACGAAGATCGGCGGCGAAGCCGATCACAAGGCGATCGATCAGACGCTCGATCCAGCCGTGGAGGAAATCAACGGCCGGTTGCGCAAGCTCCGCTTCAACGCGACGGCGGGGCAGCACGAGCTCGCGGTCACGTTCCTGCACCGCAGCTTCGCCGAGAGCGATGAACGCACGCGCACGGCCGCGCTCGAAGGCGGGCAGGAACGCATCCAGGCTGCGCACGCGTTGCAGATCAGGGGCCCGCTGTCGGTCACGGGCTTAAGTGCAAGCCCGAGCCGCGACAAGATCTTCGTCTGCGAGCCGACGGAGACTTCCGACGAGCGGCGCTGCGCGACCGAGATCGTCACGCAGCTCGCAGAGCGCGCGTTCCGCCGGCCAGTGACCGACGAGGATCTCGGCAGCCTCATGGCGTTCTACGACGCCGGCAGCAGCCAGGGCGGCTTCGAAGGCGGCGTCCGCGATGCGCTGTCCGCGGTTCTCGCGAGCCCGCACTTCATTTATCGCGCGGAATCCGGCGACGGCGTGGGCACGGTCGCCCTGAGCGACCTCGAGCTCGCGTCGCGCCTGTCGTTCTTCTTGTGGAGCAGCCTGCCCGATCAGGAGCTGCTCGAGCTCGCGGAAGCGGGGCGGCTCGGCGACTCCGACACCTTGGCGAAGCAGGTGCGCCGCATGCTCGCCGACGAGCGGGCGCGGTCGCTCGTCGAGGACTTCGCGTTCCAATGGCTCGACGTCGCGAAACTCGAAGAGATCGTCCCCGACCGCGGCCAGTTCCCGCACGCGAGCGGCCTGCTCGACATGCGCGACCTCATGAAGCAGGAGCTCGAGCTGTTCGTCGACAGCGTGCTGCGCAGCGACCGCAGCGTCGTCGATCTCCTGACCGCCGATTACACCTATCTGAACGAGCGGCTCGCGATGCACTACGGCATCGAGACGGTCAAGGGCGCGCGCTTCCGCCGCGTCACGCTGCCCGACGACTCGCGTTACGGGTTGCTCGGCAAGGGCGCCGTCCTGATGTTGACGGCGTATCCGAACCGCACGTCGCCCGTGCTGCGCGGCGCGTGGATCCAGGAACGCCTGGTCGGCTCTCCGGTGCCGGCGCCGCCGCCGGACGTGCCGGATCTCACCGACAACAAACGCGGCGAGCCGCCGCGGACCTTGCGTGCGCGGCTCGAGCAGCACCGCGAGAACCCGACCTGCTTCGCCTGCCACGGCATCATGGATCCGCTCGGGTTCGCGCTCGAGGACTTCAACGCCGTGGGTCAATTTCGGACCCTGGATCCCGACACCCGCACGCCGATCGACGCGAGCGGGACGCTGCCCGACGGGACGGAGGTCAGGGGTGCCGCAGACTTGCGCAAAGCGCTCGCTGCCCACCCGGAGAAATTCGTTCAGGCATTGACCGAGAACCTGTTCATATACGCGCTCGGTCGAACCACGGACTATCGCGACATGCCGACGGTGCGAGCGATCGTGCGGCGCGCCGCGAAAGACGATTATCGGTTCGAGGCGATCGTGCTCGGCGTGGTTTCGAGCGACGCGTTTCGCAAACGACGGCTCGAGAGCCGCGACGAGAGCGGCACGCAGGCGTCGTTGCGCTGAACGTCAGGCGCGCCTAAACAAAACGCAGGGACCGGCGCGAGGCCGGTCCCCACTCGGCCCCGATCCCTGGGGCCTACTACTCCTCGAGCTCCTCACGAGCGTCGTCGAGTCCGTCTCGGGCGTCGTCGACGGCGTCGTCGACCTTGTTACCCACGGTTTCGCCTCCGTTGCGCGCGTCCTCGATGGCCTCGTCGACCTCTTCGCCGAAGCGCTCGGCGGGACCCGGCTCGCAGGCCCAGAGGGCGAAGAGCAGCAGCGCGCCGGTAGCAAGAGTCTTCAGTGCTTTCATGAGTGCCTCCATCGTCAAAGCTCCACGGACCTAACGGGAACCATTCAGCAGTCCGAGCGTTCTTCTTGGATTTTCTTCTGGATCTGATTTCCGGCGTATGCCCCGGCGGCCGCGCCCGCGGCCGTCGTCACGTCGCGATCGCCGACGTCGTGCCCGACGGCGCCCCCGACGACCGCGCCGACGACCGTGCCAGCGACGCGGTGCTCGTCGCGCGGCTCGGTGGGCACGCATTCCGGTGGCGTGGGTGTGGCGGCGAGCTCGGGCCGCGTGACGGTGATCGCCGGCTCGTCGTCCTTGACGACCTGGTAGCCTGCGAATACGACGCCAACTGTTGCGATCGCGGCGCCGAGAACTACCCCGATGGCCAGCGACTTATTCATAGGTGACTTGTTCATGAGCGGTTTCTCCTCTCGTTCGACCACGTGAAATTAGCGGCGAAGCAGCACGGCACCGAGGATGGCGCCGGCCGCGAGCGCAACGCCAGCGACGATGCCGGCCCCGCGCAACGGTTCCTTGCGGAGATACTGCCGTCCTTTTCGCGCGCCGCGGTCGACGGCGGTGCGAGCCCGTTTCTCTTGCTCGCGAAACTGCGAGCCGAGCTCGGCCGCGCGAAACCGCACGTCCTGCTCGAGAGCGCGGGCGCCTTCTGCCACGCGGTCGACAGTCCGGTGCGCCGCGTCCGCGAGTTGCTCCATCGCCGGAGCGTCGGTGTCGTTACCAAGCGTTCGAGTAGAGTTTTTCATTGGCGTGTCTCCAAAGGTTCGTTTCAGCTGGAAGAGTGACGTCCCGATCACAGCGACGGTCGCCTACGCGCGATCGCGAAGAACACGGCGAGCACGAGGCCGACGACGAACAGGATCCAAGCGATTTGGGTCGCGAATCCGGCAATGCCCGTCAGGCCGAATATCGCTGCAATCAGGGCAACGATGAGAAAGGCGAAAGCCCAAGAGAGCATGGGGGAGTCCTCCTAGAAAAAAGCCCAAGAAAAAAGGGGCGGCGCCGTTTGGGGAGAGGGGAGTGAGCCGGCGCCGCCCCGCTCCGAAACGCTACGGCGTCGGGTCGACTACGAGGTTGTTGCGGACGGCCTTGACGTCGCCGGTGTTGCGCGCGAGCTGCTCGGCGAGGTCGCTTTCAGCGTGCGAGCTCACGCGGCCGGAGAGCGTCACGACGTCGTCACGTGTGTCCACGTCGATCTTGCCGCCTTTTGTGTGCTCATTGCCGACGAGCTTCGACTTGACGGCCGCAGTGGTCGTCGCATCGTCTACCCACGACCCGAAATCGCGTTGCCCCGCTGCGTTTTGACGCGCCGCGGCGGCGCCGTCGGCGTCGATCCTGAGCTCGTTCTTGACGTCGACGACTCCTTTGACCCCGCGGGCGACCTCGAGCGCAAGGTCGCGGTCGATGTCGTCTTCGACCATGCCCGAGAGGCGCACGACGCCGTTGTCGACATCGGTCGTGATCGCAAACGGGTTGAGATGCGCGTTCAACAGGAACGCCGATTCGATCTTGCCGGTGAGCCACGCGTCCTTCGTGGCGCCCGAAAAGGTCGAAGCGTCCGCGAGCGCGGTGGCGCTCACGAGGGAAGCGCCCGTCGCCAGAGCGATCGCAATCAGTGTCTTCTTCATGGCAATCCTCCAAACGGTTGATCTCGGCCGTAGAGGAGCAAGTGCCGTGCCAACTCGGCGAGCGCTAGGCGTGGCGCGCGTTTCGCGGCTTTCGGGGGTGTGCCGCAGGCCCCGCAACACGGCCCGTCTTCCAGAGTTTGGAAAACGGACTCCGGAAATTGCTGCGGATCTACGACTTCTCGGCGTTGCGGTAGGCGTTCAGGCGGTTGTACAGCGTGTTGAGGCTGATACCGAGCGTTTCCGCCGCGGCCTTCTTGTCGTCGGCGAAGTGAGCGAGCGTGAGCTCGATGAGCTCGCGCTCGACGTCGCGGATCGAGCGTCCGGGTTCGAGGCCTGGAGCAGTCGACGTGGCGTCGAACGGGCTGTCGAACTGCTGCGGTAATTCGAGCTCGCTTGCGTCGGGGTTGGCCATGACGAGCGTGCGCTGCACGACGTGCTTGAGCTCGCGCACGTTGCCGGGCCATTGATAGGCGGTGAGTCGTTGCATCGACTCTGCGCTGAACGTGCGTGCGCTTCCCGTCGCACACAGCTCAGCGAGAAAGTGCTTCACGAGGAGTGCGATATCGCTCGGCCGCGTGCGCAGCGGCGGTACGGCGATTGGCAGCACGTTCAAGCGGAAGTAGAGATCCTTGCGCAGCTGATGCGACTCCATCGCCTGTTCGGGATCGCGATTCGTTGCCGCGATGATGCGCGTATCGACGGCGACCTCTCGCTCGCTGCCGACGGGCAGCACCTTCCCCGTTTCGAGCACGCGCAGAAAATGCGGTTGCAAGCCGATCGGCATCTCGGTGAGCTCGTCGAGAAACAGAGTGCCGCCCGCCGCGCGCTCGAATGCGCCGACGTGGCGGCGAAGCGCGCCGGTGAAGCTGCCCTTTTCGTGACCGAACAGCTCGCTGGCCGCGAGCTCGCCCGTTAGCGAGCCGCAGTTGATCGGAACGAACGCGCCTGTGCGACCGCTCGCGAGGTGAATGGCCTCGGCTACAAGCTCCTTGCCCGTGCCCGTTTCGCCGACGATGAGTGCGGGCATGTTCGTGCGCGCCACGCGCTCGATCTGCTCGTAGAGGGTGCGCATCGCCTCGTGCTCACCGACGATCGAGCCGAAGTGGCTGCCGAGCTCGGCCGGCGGCTCGTCGTCGACGGATCGAACCGCCTCGATGAGGTCGCGCGCCGTGATCGGCTTCGTCAGATACGAGATCGCTGGACCGCTCAAGTTCTTGATCAGCGCTTTGATACCGGGATGCCCCGTGATTAGCACGATCTTGCGCAAGCGGCCATCCGCGAGCTCGTCGAGGAGCTCGAGGCCGTTGCCGTCGGGAAGCATCAAATCGAGCAGCAGCACGTCGGGAATGGCCGCGCGCAGCTGTGCGCGCGCGCCGCCCAAGGAATCGGCCGTGCGGACCGTGTGGCCGCGCGATTCCAGGATTTCCTTGGCCGCAGCGAGCGAATCGGGATCGTCGTCGACGAGCAGCACGCGCGTCATATGGGGCGGTTTAACGATTGTTCGTCGCCGCATGATAACGGTTTGACCCTGCCAGGGCGCGCTCGGCAGAATCTGGCTGACATGCTGAACGTTTCGCGTCGCGACCTCGTTCTTCCCGCGGCTATCGCACTCGTGGCCGCGGGCGCAATCATGCTGTTGTGGCAAACCTTACGAGCCGATCACGAGCGCGGAGTGGCCAACGTTGCCGAGGCCACCTCCTACGCCACGCGCAGCGAGCTCGCGCGGCGCCTCACGGTGCAGATCGAGTCGCTGCAAACGCTCGCGGAATATTGGATCTCGGGCGACGACTCGCGCCGCCCGGATCGTGCCGCTCCGCTCGAGCTCATTCGCTTCGAGGGCACGGACGCGATCGCTTGGAGTGCGGATGACGGGATACGATTCCTGGCGACGAGCGCGAATCCGGTTGCGGGTTACGTGCCGTCGGCGGAGGAGTGGGCGCCGCTCGCACCGCTCGTCGCGGAGGCGCGGGCCGCGCCGGGACCGATCGCCGCCGGGCCGTTCTTCGACGCCGACGGCCATGCGACCTTCCATTACTACGTGCCGATCGAGCGCGGGGCGCGGCGCGGCGCTCTGCTCGCCGTCATCGACGCGCACGACATGCTGGAAGCCTTGCTCGTCGACGAGGCGCTCGGTTACGCGATCCGCGTCGTGTGCTGCGAGGGCGTCGAGCTCTATCGGCGCGGCCAGCCCGATGCCGAGCTTCCCGGCGCATGGGCGAGGGGCGGCTGGATCGCGCCGGTGGAAGGGCTCCGCTGGAACGTCACCCATCGGCCGTCGGCGGCGCTGTCGGCGGATCTCGAAACGTCGGCCGTCGATTCGGTGCTCGTCGTCGGCCTCGCCCTCGCACTCCTGCTCGGCGGCTTGGTTTTCGAGACGCGCCGCGCCAACGAACGCGCCGCGGCCGCGAACGCAGCGGAGCTTCGGATCCGCAAATTGCACCACGAGCTCGAGGCGCGCGTCCTGGCGCGCACGCAGAAGCTCGACGACGTGCTGAGAGATCTCAACACGATCAATCTCGCCGTATCCCACGACCTGCGGTCGCCGCTGAATGCCATCAGCCTCGTCGTGGGACAGCTTCAAGCGAGCAGCGGCGACGAGACGACGGCAGGCCGGCTCGACAAGATCGAGAACAGCGTTACGCGCATGACCCAGATGCTGGACCGCTTGCTCGGTTACGCTCGGTCTGCGGCGTTCGCGTCCGAGCGCGCGGACGTCGACATGCGGGCGCTTGCCGAGCGCATCGTCGGCGAGCAATCGCTCGACGCGCGCACGGTCGCGATCGGCAACCTGCCGTCCGCGCGCGTCGATCCCGTCATCACGCACATCCTGCTCAGCAACCTCGTTGCGAACGCGGTGAAGCACGGGCAAGGCAGCCGCGCTCTCAAGGTCGAGATCGGCAGCACGACGGGTGGCGACGGCGTGCCCGTGTACTACGTGCGCGACAACGGCCCGGGGTTGGACCCCGAGCTCGCCATGCAGCTGTTTCGACCGCTCGCGGAGCGGCCGAAGGTTGAAGGCAGGTCGGGGTTGGGCTTGGGTCTTGCGATCGCGGCGCGCGCGGTCGAGGCACACGGTGGCCGGATTTGGGTCGATGGCGCGCCGGGTCGCGGGGCGACCTTCTCGTTTACGCTGCGCACGGCGGCCATGGCCGAGGACGATGAGGATTGAAGCCGTCGCAAACGTGATCGGCTTCGAATTTCTTAGGCTCTCAAGCCGGGGTCTTTGCGGTAAGCTCTAGGCCTGAACCGGAAGGGGCGCAGGCCATGTTTTTGACCCGCAAGCATTTATCGCGGCGCACGGTGCTCAAAGGTGCGGGGGCATCGATCGCCCTGCCATTGCTCGACGCGATGATTCCGGCCGGAACGGCGCTCGCGCAAACGGCCGCCGCGCCGGCGACGCGTCTGGGGTTCATCTATTTCCCGCACGGCGCCCTGCAGGACCAGTGGCAGCCGGCGACGACGGGCCGCAACCCGAAATTCCCGTTCATCCTGGAGCCGCTCGAGCCGGTGCGCGACTACGTGACGATCGTCAGTGGCCTACGCAACAAGGCCGGCGAGGGTGGGGTGCCGCACGGCATCACGCAGGAGACGTGGCTGAACTGTGTGACCCCGCGGCAACGCCGGGAAGAAACGGGCATCGGCGTCACGGCCGACCAGCTCGCGGCGCGCCACATCCAAAAGGACACGACGCTGCCGTCGATGGAGATCTGCGGTGAGCCGGGCGGCATGATCTCGTTCCGCAGCCCGACACAGCCTCTGCCGATGGAAGGCAACCCGCGCAAGGTGTTCATCTCGATGTTCGGGCAGGGGCAGACGACCGAAGAGCGCCAGGCGATCCTCGGCACGACGACGAGCCTGCTCGATTACGTGACCGCGGCGACGGCCAGCTTGAACCGCAAGCTCGACGCCGCCGATCGCGCCAAGGTCGACAGCTACCTCGACTCGGTCCGCGAGGTCGAGCTGCGCGTCGAGAAGCTCAAGGAGAGCAGCGAAGCGCTGGCGAACCTTCCCGACGCACCCGTCGGCGCGCCCGACGACTTCGGCGAGCTGCTCGCTGTCCAGTTCGAGCTGTTCGCGCTGGCGTGGGAGACGAACCGCACGAACGTCGTGACGATGAAGATGGTCGAGGAAGCGAGCATGCGGGTATACGCGAACCTCGGCGTGCACGATGCGTTCCACCCGACGTCGCACTGGGGCGGCTTCCCCGAGCGCATCGCGAACTTGCGGAAGATCCAGAACTACCACACGACGCTGTTCGCGAAGTTCGCGCAGCGCCTGGCCAACACGCCGGACGGCGATGGCTCGGTGCTCGACCATTCGATCATTCTGTTCGGCAGCAACATGGGCAACAGCGATGCCCACGACGCCGATCAGCTGCCGGAAGCCCTGATCGGGCGCGGCGGCGGCCTGAAGGGCAACCAGCACTTGAACTACAAGCGGGACACGCCGCTCGCGAACCTCCTGGTCACGATGCTCGACCGCGCCGGTGTGCCGGCCGACGAGCTCGAGAAGTTCGGCGACGCGACCGGGCCCTTTTCAGAAGTCTAAGATCGGAAGTCTTAAGGAGTGGGGCTACCCATGAGCCGCAGAGCGTTGCGAATGGCCGGCTTCATCGCCTTACCCGCGCTCGTGTTGGTTGGGATCGGCATCGGTGTCCGCGGAGCCGAGGATGCCGATGTCAACGCGCGCAAGCCGGATGGCAGCACGCCGCTCCAATGGGCCGTGTATGACAACGACGTCGCCGAGGTTCGGCGGCTGATCGGGGCCGGGGCCGACGTTTCGCTCGCGAACAACTACGGCGCGACGCCGATGAGCTTGGCGGCCGAGGTTGCCAACACCGAGATCTTGAAGCTGCTGCTCGACGCCGGTGCCGACGCCGAGTCGCCGAACGCGGATGGGATGACGGCGCTGATGGCCGTCGCGCGCACGGGCAACGTCGACGCGGCATCGCTCCTGATCGAGCACGGCGCGAGGGTCGACGCGCGCGAAGGGTTCGGCGGGCAGACGGCGCTGATGTGGGCGTCCGCGCGTCGCCACCCCGAAATGATCGACCTTCTGATCTCACGTGGCGCGGCCGTCGAGGCGCGCTCCGCCGTGCGCGACTACCAGCGGCACATCCAGGCCGAAGGTCGGCCCAAGAGCCTCGACACCGGTGGATTCACGCCGCTGCTCTACGCCGCGCGCGAGAACTGTAGCGCGTGCGTGAAGGCGTTGCTCGCGAACGGCGCCAACATCGATCTGCCGGATCCCGACGGCGTCTCGCCGCTGCACGTCGCGATCATGAACGCGAACTGGGATCTCGCGAAGGAATTCATCGAGGCCGGCGCCGACGTCGATCAATGGGACTTGTACGGAATGGCCCCGCTGTTCACGGCGGTCGGGTCCCGCTCGCGAACCGACGGCGGGCGTGCGTCGATCGATCCGCCGAACGAGACGTCGGGCTTGGAGATCGTTCGATTGCTGCTCGAGCGCGGCGCGAACCCGAACATGCAGCTCTTTTTCCGGCCGGCGAACGTGCGCGGCGCGACGAACACGCGCGGCTCGACGCCGCTGATCCGAGCGGCGAACAACAACGATCTCGAGGTCGTGCAGCTGCTGCTCGAGCACGGCGCGGACGCGACGATTTACATGGCCGATCGCCAGACTCCGATCCATGCGGTGCTCGCGGGCCGTGCCGGCGAGAAGGACGCGCTCGAGCTTATCCGCGTGCTACACGAGGCCGGCACGGACGTGAGCTCCGTCGCGCTCGTCGTGCACATGGAGGAGGTGCGTGGCGGATCGGCGCTGCACTACGCGGTCCGCAAGCGCTACAAGGACGTCATTCGGCTGCTCGCGTCGTACGGCATCGACATGAACTTGAAGGACCAGGACGGCCTCACGGCGCTCGACTACACGCAGTCGCGCGGCTTCATGCCGTTCATGGCGATCCAGACGTCGCGCTACGATGAAGAAGCGGCGCTGCTGCGCGAGCTCGGTGCGACCGTCATGATGGCTCGAGCGCCCGACTGGCCGGTCCTCGGCCCGCCGCAGGGTCTCTGGCCCGACATCTGGCCGATCGGCGAGCCGGTCGTTCACGAACCGGTCTACACGCACGCGAGATCGAGCCATTAGCAATAGGTTCTCCCGACGGCGTGTGCTGCACGCAGGCGCCGTCGCGCTCGGCGGTACGCTGCTGCGGCCGCTCGCCGTGCGCGCGCAAGCCGCTGCGGCGGACATCACGACGACCGACCTCGGCGGCGGCCTGTTCCTATTCCAGGGCGCGGGCTGCAACGTCATCGCGCTGCGCGGACGCCGACGGGGCGCTGATGATCGACGGCGGACTGGCCGAGAATGCCGAGGCGCTACTGCGCGCAGTGTTCGCCGCGACCGGCAACGATCGAGTACAGACGCTGATCGACACTCATTGGCATCGCGACCACGTCGGCGCGAACGAGCTCGTCGGCCGCGCCGGCGGCGCGATCGTCGCGCACGAGAAGACGCTGCAGTACCTCAGCAATCGCGTCTACTCGGGCCCGTCGGCCGAGCCGTCTCGAGCCGTTGCCCGAGATCGCGCGGCCCACGCAAGACGGTGCGCGGCGACGGATCGCTGGAGTTTGCGGGCCAGAAAATCGACTACGGCTACTTGCCTGCCGCGCACACGGACGGCGACCTGTTCGTTCAATTCCGGAAGCCTGAACGTGCTAGTCGCCGGTGGCGTCGTCTCTGCGGAGCGTTGGCCGCCGATCGACTATCGCAACGGCGCCTGGTTCGGCGGCCGTGTCCGCGCGCTCGAGCGGCTCGCTGGTCTCGTCGTTGCCGCGACACGCGCGTCGTGCCGGCGCGACGGCCGCTTGCTGACGGGCCGCGACGTCGCTCATCAGCGCGACATCTACGACGAGCTGTTCCAGACGCATGATCGGCTACATGAACATGGGTCTCGGCGCCGAAGACGTCGTCGCGCGCAATCCCCTGAAGAAGTACGAGTCCGAGTTCGGCGATGCCTCGGTGTTTCTCGACGGCGCTTTCCGCAGCATGCAGATCGCCTACGTGCCGGACTGAGGCGACGTGATGAAACCGAGTACCATGCAGGGCTGTTAAGCTCGGCACACAACAAGAGCGAAGGAGAAAACCAGTGAAACGCCGCACCTTTGTCTCCGTAGTCTTGTCCGGCGTGCTGCTGATTCCCGCAGCCGCCTCCGCGCAGCAGATCTCCTGCGTCCGCGGCGGGCTGCAGCGCGCGGTCAATCTCTACGTCGAAGCCCAAACCAAGGGCGACACGGCCGGTCTGCCGCTGCGCCAACGGCATCGGCTACGTCGAGAACATGGCGCGCACGGACATCGCCATGGGGCTCATCAACACGCCGCTGAAGATCGACCATCACCGCAGCTTGCTCGACGAGGCGACGTGCCAGACGTTCACCGAGGTGATCGTCACGGATGTCGCAAATCCGTACGTGCTCGGCACGCGCATGCGCGTCAACCACGACAAGATCGCCGAGATCGAGATCCTGTGGACGACGACGGGCTATTGGCTGTTCAACGCCGACAACTACCTGAAGTACTCGTCGGCGGAAGACTGGGGCCCGATTGCGGCAGAGGATCGCGATTCGCGCGAGACGCTCGTCGGTGCGGCCAACGCTTACCTCGATGCATTCCTCGAAGGGAAGATCGACCAGGTGCCGTGGGGTTTCCCGTGCGTGCGCGTCGAAGGCGGCATGTACACGGGCAAGGACTCACCGACCGATAGCTGCGAGGTCGGCGTGCCGAGCGGCGTGAACATCGTCAATCGGCACTTCGTCGTCGACGAGGCGATCGGCTCCGTCGTCGTGTACTGCACGTTCGGCGCCGGCGGCCCGAACAGCGGCAGCGGCTCGCCCGATACGCATCTGTTCCGCATCGAGAACGGCAAGCTGCGCTACGTGCACACGCTGACGCATCTGTTGCAGTCGGCGTTCCGCGGCGGTGGCGGTGGCGGTGGCGGTGGCCGGGGTGGCGGTGCTGGCGCTGGCGGGGGCGGGCAGAATCAGAGCAATCCGCCGCAGCGGTAGCTCGCCTCGCGACGGGATGCTGTTCCAACGGCGGTTTCACGAGCGCATCCGCGGCGGCGAGATCACGTGCACGGTGCGCATCTGGCAGCGCCCGCACGTGAAGGTGGGCGGCCGCTACGCGCTCGCCGGCGGCGTGATCGTCGTCGACAAGATTCACGAGACTGGCCTCGACGACATCACGCCGGCCTTGGCGCGGCGGTGCGGCTTCCCGTCGCTCGTCGACCTGCTGAAAACGGCGAAGCACGGTGCGGGCGAGCGTGTTTTCGTCATCGACTTCCATTGCGACGGTAAGACGGGCGCACGTCCGAAGCCCGAGACCGGCGTGGTCTCGTCCGAAGATCTCGCCGAACTCGTGCAGCGCCTCGAGGCGATGGACCGTCGCTCGAAGATCGGCGCGTGGACGCTGGCGACGTTGGGCGCAATCGAAACGCGGCCCGGCGTCCTTGCCGCGAAGCTCGCGCGCTCTCTCGGCCGCCCGCGCGACGACTTCAAGCGCGACGTGCGCAAACTGAAGACTCTCGGCCTGACGTTCAGCCTCGAGATCGGCTACCGGCTGACGCCGAAGGGTGCGGCGTTGCTCGCGAGCCTTTCGAGTCGCCGGACGGCAAGCCATTCAGTTACCGCGATGGCCCGGTTTCGCTAGGCTTACGGCCATGGGCAAATTCGTCTTTTCGTCGGTGCTGCCGAGCGACCGTTACGAAGAGCTGGCAGACGTCACGTTCTTCAACCGGCAGCAGGAACGGTTCCGCACCGACATCGTCGGGGCGATCGAGCGCTACGGCATCCCCGAGATTGTCGTTACGAAGGACGCGCTCAGGTTCACGGTCGGAGACCTCGGTGAGGTTCAAGCGCTCTACGCTCTCGACGGCGGAACGGAGCGTGGGCGATTGGCGGGCGTGATCCTGTATGCGCGAACGTCCCCGGAGAAAATCGTGGTGCTGCACATCGTCGTTGCGCCGGAGTACGCAAGCAACGGACCACAATCAGACAGGTTGCTCGCCTTGAAGCTCATCGAGCAGCTCAGGAAGCTCGGCCGCGCGATCAAGGGCGTTACGAAGATCGAGATCCTCTACGGCGGGCGTGCGACGCTGATCGAGCTCGTGCGGCAGGAAACCTAGGGGAGCCCCAGATAGCTGCCCGCGGTGACTCCGAGCTCGCGCCCGGCGGTGCCGGCAGCGTGCCGAGGGTTAGTATGGACTGTGTGAAAGCCGCACGAGGAAGCCCATGAGCAAGCCAAGGGGACGCCACGTCCCGCACTGAGGAAGCAGCGAGCTGGGCGCAAGTCGAAACCGCGGCCGAGCGCTGGGCGCAGCTCTTCAAGAGCTTCCTCGACCGAAATCTGGGCCAGCAGCCGGGCTAGCAGCGGATAGGTTCCGCGCGGCGCGAAAGCCTACGTCTCGTCGTGGTGCGGCGTTCTTTCGCCGCGTAATTGCCATGCACGACGAATGCCGATTGCGCGGTCATCGAGGCTGCTCCGCGGCGACTTGTCGCGCGGATGCACGTGGGCGCGGGTTCTCAGCCGAACCGCTAAGTCCGTGTTTTGACTCAGCCTGTTTGTTAGCTACCCTCGCCTGAATCAATTCGAGTGTTTTTTTGCAACGGTTGGTCAACGGCCGCTCGCGGCCGGGTGCGCACCGAAGAATTCGAGGGGGATCCAGTGACGCGAATCGACACGACGACAATCCGGACGCTGCCGCGGACGGCACTATCGATGGCCATCGGTTGCGCGCTGTGCGCGGGAATCGCCGCGGCGCAGGACGCGGGCCCGCGGCCGGCGGGTGTCGACGAGATCACGGTCACGGGGTCGCGGATCACGCGCGACGGCATGAGCTCGCCGACGCCGATCACGGCGATCTCCGCCGACGACCTGCAGATGATGGCTCCCGGCCAGATCATCGACTCTCTCGATTACCTGCCGCCGTTCTTCATGAACGATTCGCCCGATACCGCAGCGAGCAAATCGGCCTCCGCCGGCGCGTCGAACGTGAACCTGCGCGGCTTGGGTGCGCAGCGCACCCTGGTGCTGCTCGACGGGCGCCGCATGGTGCCGTCGAACAGGCTCGGTGCGGTCGACATCAACTTGTTCCCGGAGGCGATGGTCGAGCGCGTCGAGATCGTCACGGGCGGCGCATCGGCCGTCTACGGTACCGACGCCGTCGCCGGCGTCGTCAATTTCATCCTGAAGGATGATTTCGAAGGCTTCGACATTCACACGCAGGTCGGCGCCACCGAGCGCGGCGACGGCGAGAGCGAGGAGGTCTCCGTCGCCTACGGCACGAGCATCGGCGAGCGCGGCCACCTCATGGTGTCGGGCGAGTGGTTCAACGCGGACAAGATCGAGACGCTCGAGGGCCGCGACTGGTTCCGGCACTGGGGCTTGATCCAGAACCCCGGAGCGGGGCCGCGCGATCTCGTTCGCCCCGACGTCGTGTCGTACACCTACACGGCCGGCGGCCTGATCAATAGCACGACGGCCGGAGTCGGTGCGGGCGCGGATCGCGTCCCGACGGCGATTCACCGCTACGAGTTCTTGCCCGACGGCTCCGTGCAGCTGTTCGTGCCCGGTAATCTCGTCGGCGCCAACCCGGCAACGGGCCCGCGCGTCGCTACACCGGGCGGCAGCTACGGCACGCATCAGATCGAGAACGGCGGCAGCGGCTGGGACGCCGTCGTGGACCGCGGCGGCTCGCTCGTGCCGGAGACCGAGCGCGGCAACTTGTTCGCGCACTACGCTTTCGATCTTACGGATGCGACCACGCTGTACACGCAGGTCGTCGTGGGCAACAACAAGGTCAACAGCGTCGGCACGCTGCCGCTCGGCATCGCAGGGTGGGCCGGCACCGCCTACAGCGGCAACCCGTACCTGCCGGCGAACATCCAGCAGCTTATGACGACGAACAACATTCCGTCGTTTCTGCTCGAGCGCTACCACACGACGGCCGATCTCGCGCACGACCGCTTCGTCACCGACAACGACACGAAGTCGCTGACGTTCGGCGCGGATACGGAGCTACAGAGCGGTCTCTTCGAAGGCTGGACGCTCGGCGGTTACGCGCAGCTCGGCGAGAACGAGAACCGCATCACCCAGATCGACTTCATCCGCAGCGACCGTCTGCCCGAGGCGATGGACGTCGTGCTGCATCCGACGACCCTTCAGCCCGTGTGCCGCGCGTCGTTCTTCGATCCGGCGCGCTACGGCAACTGCGTGCCGATCAATCTGTTCGGCGTCGGCCGCGCGTCGCAGGCTGCGATCGACTACGTGCTGACGGGCGATCAATACATCCTCGCCAAGACCGATCAGAACGTCGCCGAGTTCTCGATGGAAGGTGATATCGGCGACGGTTGGGGCGCAGGGGCGATCTCGCTCGCGTTCGGCGGCGGCTGGCGCGAAGAGTCGGTCAAGCAGACGCTCGGGCCGGACGACATCATCGCAGGCTCGCTGCCGCTGGCGGACCCCGCCGCCAGCGCCTGCGCGAGCAACGCCGTGGACCTGCTGAATCCGCCGGCGGGCTGCACCGGCGTCCGCGGCGTGCCGGCGCAGTTCTCGGCCACGCCGAACGAGATCTTCATCTTCACGAACGTGCAGCCGATCGCCGGCTCGTACTCGGTCTCGGAGGTGTTCGCCGAGACGCTGCTGCCGCTCGTCTCGGGCGTCACGGGCTTCGAGCAGCTCGATCTGACTCTGTCGGCACGCTTTGCCGACTACACGGGCTCCGGCGGAATCTGGGCGTGGAAGGCCGGCCTCGATTGGCAGGTCCACGACGCCGTGCGGTTGCGCACGACGCTGTCGCGCGACATTCGTGCGGCGACCCTGTCGGAACGGTTCGACCGCCAAGGCGTCGGCAGCGCCATCAACGACCCGGCGTTCGGCGGCTTGAACTACACG
This sequence comes from uncultured Gammaproteobacteria bacterium, assembly GCA_963714705.1. Taxonomy (GTDB): domain Bacteria; phylum Pseudomonadota; class Gammaproteobacteria; order Steroidobacterales; family Rariloculaceae; genus FEN-1219. The sequence continues at coordinate 103,334 of CAVQPJ010000002.1, read as the reverse complement.
ATGACGCAGATCAACGGCGGCAATCCGAATCTGAATCCCGAGGAGGCCGACACGCTGGCCTTCGGCATGGTCTGGCAGCCCAACTTCCTGGAGGGCTTCTCGATGTCGGCCGACTACTACGAGATCGACATCGCGGGTGCGCTCGCGCAAGTCGGCTCGCAGAACATCGTCGACCAGTGCTACAACTTCACCGTCTTTTGCGACAAGGTCACGCGCGATACGACGACGGGCCGCGTCACGATCGTCGACAACGGCTTCGTGAACCAGGACGCGGCGCGCGTCGCCGGCACGGACTTCGAGGTCGGCTACACGCACCAGCTGGGGGGTGGCGGCACGCTGTCCGCGCGAGTACTGGCGACGTGGCTCAACGAGAACTCGACGACGCAGCGCGGCGCCGCGAAGCGCGACGTCGCCGGCGAAACCGGCGACGGCTCGCTGCCCGAGTTCAAGTCGACGACGTATCTGCGCTATGCGAAAGGGCCGTTCAGCCTGTTCGCACAAGAGCGCTTCATCGGCTCCGGCTCGCTCGACTTCGACGACGTCCAGGGTGTGACGATCGACGACAACTCCGTCGATTCGCGCTACTACACGGACATGGGGCTCACGTGGGGGCCCGAGAGCGCGAGCGTGGAATGGGAGCTCTTCTTCAACGTGCAGAACCTGTTCGACAGGGACCCGCCGCCGGCGGCCTCGTTCGCGCAGTTCAGCGGCACGCGCATCACGAACGACCGGCTGTTCGACTTCTACGGCCGCCGCTACGTAATCGGCGTGGATCTCGCGTTCTGACGAGGCGGCGCGGCGCTCACGGCTCGAACATGCGCCATTCGGGCCTATAGGCGAGCCCGAGCTGCACGATTCGGCTGACGAGCGCCGTATAGCTCAGGCCGGCGGCCTTCGCGGAGTCGGCGAGGTCCTCGCCTTTGCTCAAGTTCGGATTGGGGTTGGCTTCGAGCAGGAAGATGCGCCCGTCACTACGGAGCCTGAAGTCCATGCGCGCGAAGCCGCTCATGTAGAGCGCGCGGTAGGTCCGCTTCGCGAGGTCGCCGAAGCGCTCGCGCTGCGCGGTGCTCAGGTCTTGCGCCTTGCCCGTCTCGATGCCGTGCTTCTCTTGATACTTGCGGTCCCACTTCACTTTGCGCGTCGCGATCCGGGCTTGCGCGCTCGGCAACGTGCCGAAGTTGAGTTCCCAGGGCGGCAGCGTCACGAGCTTCGAGTTGCCGAGCACGCCGACGTAGATCTCGCGGCCCTCGACGTATTCCTCGACGAGCGCATCGCTCTGCACCTCGTCGTGGATGAACTCGACGCGCTCGCGGAGGCCCTTCAGGTCCTCGACCAACGAGGCTTGCGAAATCCCGAGCGAGGCGTCCTCCGTCGCCGACTTCACGAACAGCGGGAAGTCGAGGCGCGCCGGCGCGCGGAAGCGGCGGCCGAACGGGAACAACATGAACGCCGGCGTTGCGACGCCGTGGGTGGCGAGAACGCGCTTCGTCAGCACCTTGTCGCGCGACAGCATCATGCCGCGCGGATTGCAGCCCGTGTACCGCTGCCGGAGGAGCTCGAGGTAGGCCACGACGTAGTGATCGTAGGAAATGATGCCCTGGAGCTCGTCGAGCAAATTGAAAACGACGTGCGGGCGCCACTCGTCGACTTGCGCGCGCAGCTCGTCGAGATGATCGCGGACGCCGAGGACGCGAACCTCGTGCCCGAGGCGACGCAGCGCCTGCAGAACGTCGCGCTCGGTGCGGAGCTCGTCGATCCTCGATTGCGCTGAGGCCGCCGACGTGCTTCGGCGGCACGAGCGTCTTGTGCACCAGCAACAGGACCCGCTGCGTCCTCATAGGCTCGCCGTGGCGCACCTCCGCGGAGGGGTCATAGAATGTGCTTTAACTTATAGAGGCTTAGGCTTTGATTTCTAAAGCTTTAAAGAGCGCCGAATGTGCTCGAAGTCCGTCGGCCGCTCGCGCGGCGGGATGAAGTCGCGCGGGAACCAGATCAACGAGAGCCGCATCAGCCGCGTCGTGGGGTCGCAGGCCGGCGCCTCGCACGGCTCGCGGCTCGGCTCGATCTGGCGAATGTAGACCCCGAAGCGGTTGCCGCTGCGCAGCAGCGTGTTGTCGGAGAACGGCAGCGCATACGGCGATACCGTGAACTCCACGAATTCCGGGATCGAGCGCGCCGCCGGCGTAGCGGCGTTCTGGCCGGCGGCCGGCGTGCTCGTTGCAAGCACGCGAACGGTATTGCTGGCCCAACTGAGATCTCCGAGGAAGATCGTGAGGCGGTCCTGGCAGTCGGGTGACGACACCGTGAAAGGCATGTTCTCCGGCGTATCGACGTCCGCGGTCGTGCACATGAAGTAGGCGGTCGAGTCGTCCCCTTGAAGGAGTTGGCACGATTGCCGCGCGTCGATGGCCTCGCTCGCGTCCGACGTGAGCCAGACGTCGACGTCCGTTCGCTCGGTGCTGCACTGACCGCCTTGCACTGGGTCATCGGCCGGCCCGAGCACCGCGAGCTGACGCGAGACCACGCGCCGCCCGATCGAGCGCAGGCGGTTGCGGTCCCGCGTGGCTTGCCCCGGCAGTTCGTCGACGTACGTCAGCAGCGGGCCGAGCTCGAAGTGCTCGTGAAAGTTCAGCGCGAGCAGCTCGGCCAGCAGCGCCAGCCGTTGCGGTTCCTCGACCATGGCGCCCGTGTTGCCGACGACGGGGTTCACGAGCTCGCGGAACATCGACGTGCGCAGCGCCGATTCGGCCTGCTCGCGCTGGTTGATGGTGTCGCGGAGGTTGTTCGCCTCGTTGATGCTGGTCGTGAGGTACGTGCCCGCGAGCGCGACGATCGCCGTGACGATCGGCAACGCGAGCTTGGCCAAGTTATCGATCCAGAAGACGACGAGCTCTTTCCAGTGAGCGTCGTTCCGGGCGCCCGTAGCCGAGCGCGAGCCTTCGTTGTCCGCCACGGTGTTCCGCCCTAGGTACAGTCGATGTTGACGGTCGTCGGTTGCGCGAGGCTGAAGATCTGCACCTTCTTCTGCGACGGCGGCTGGCACTCGGCCGTGAACCGGCCCGCAGGCAAACGCACCTGGAACGGCCCGCCCGCGAGCTCGCCGCCGACCTGATTACCGGCGCCGTCCTTGATGACGACCTTGGCGCCCGCGGGCGTGACCGTGCCCTGGACGATATCGGCGGCGGCCGTGCCGGCGCCGAGGCAAGCCGCGGCCGTCAAGAACAACCACGGCCGGTGACAATGAGGTCGTTTCATCGCGCAGTCTCCTTACCGATGCCCCCGCGGCGCCGCCTCGACGCGGATCACGGGACTCGAAGCTTAACATTGCCGCGCCGGAGCCAATTCGGGCACGCTAATCTCTGACGGAGTTCGACGAGGCATCCCCATGGCGACGGGTTGGGCGCGCGAAGGCGCGGTACAGGACCAGATCGACGACACGGTGAAGGACGGTGTCCGGCGGGCCAAGAGCCGGATTCCGCAAGGGCCGAGCGCGACGCATTGCGAGGACTGCGGCGAGCCTATCCCTGAGGCGCGCCGCGCGGCTCTCGCCGGCGTGCGGTTGTGCATCGCGTGTCAGGAGAAGGCCGACGCCGAGGTGCGCCAGTTCAGCGGCTACAACCGGCGCGGAAGCAAAGACAGCCAGCTGCGCTGAGGACGGGCTACACCGCCGAGAGGTAGTCGGGCGACAGCCGGCCCGTGCTGTCGCCGATCGCGGCGACGTTGACGCCGACCTTGTCGAGCACGGTCAGCAGCAGGTTCGTCATCGGCGTGCCGCTCGGGCAAGCAATGTGCTGACCCGCCTTCACGCTGCCGCCGAGCTTGCCGAGCAGCACGCAGGGCAAGTCCTTGTGCTGGTGCAGGTTGCCGTCGCCCATGCCGGCGCCGTAGACGAGCAGGCTCTGATCGAGCAGCGTGCCGTCGCCGTCGGACGTCGTGCGCATCTTCTCGGCGAGATAGTCCGAGCAGCGACACGTGATAGGCGTCGATCTTGGTCTTCTTCTCGATCAGGCCCGCGTCGTTGCGGTGGTGCGAAGCTGCATGATGCTGATCCGGCACGCCGATGTGCGGGTACGGCCGGTTGCTGACCTCGCGCGCGAGAATCAAGCTGAAGACCCGTGTCGTGTCCGTTTGAAACGCGAGCAGCTGCAAGTCGAGCATCAGCTTCGCGTAATCGTCGAACGACGCCGGTATGCCGAGCGGCCGCTCCGGCAGCTCGACGTCGCCGGGCGACTTCGGTTTCGGCCGCGCCGATGCGCTGCTCGATCTCGCGCACGGAATCCAAGTACTCCGACAGCTTGCTGCGATCGCTGTGGCCGACCGACGCTGCGAGGCGATTCGCCTCGGCACGAACGGAGTCGAGAATGCTCGCCGTCTTGCTGCGTGCGCACCGTGCGCTCCGCGCCGGTGCCGCCGTCGCCGAACAGCCGCTCGAACACGACGCGCGGATGGTTCTCGGTGAGGTTCGGCGTCGTCTCGTTGCGCCACGAAACGGTGTTGACGTAGAAGCAGTCGCCCGAGTCGCACGCGCTCTGCGTGGCGGTGTCGACGGCGAGCTCGAGCGAGCGGACGGGCGTGTGGCGCGCCGAGCACGTCGGCGGCGAGCTGATCGGCCGTCGTCGCGAGCTTGACCTCGACGCCGGGCCGCGTGCGGTCGTAGGCATGCACGCCGGTGAGCCAGGCCGCCGACGAGCGCGGATGATCGCCGGTGCCGTCGCCGAAGTTGTTGGCTTGCGCGTGGTCGAGGCCGCTGACGACCGTGAGGTACGTCGCGCAGCGGCGCGAGCGGCCTGAGCACGGGCGAGAATTCGAACGCCTTGCCCGGTGCCGGACAGCTTGAAGGTCTTGTGGACGATGCCGTTGCCGACGTAGACGAAGCCGAGCCGCGGTGTCCACGGCGCGCGGTCGGCCGCGAACGCCGGCGTCATCGCATCGAGCAGCGGCAGCGCGAGCGTCGCGCCTACGCCGCGCAGGAACGTGCGGCGCGGCAGCGTCTTTCGGCTCACGAACGTTGCCCGGTTCGAACTTCATGGCTCGCCCTCCGCAATCGGTGGCACGGCGGCGACCGTGCCCGCCGGAGTCGCCGCGCGCCCGGCCCGCATCTGGAACGGCACGCTCGCGACGATCCCCTCAACAATAGCCGAAAACTCGTAATTCCTCTCGGCCGCCGCGCGAACCACGGCCCGCACGGCCGGCGCGTCGTAATACTGCACGTTCCTTCCGAGCGCATACATCATGAGCTTCTCCGTCAGTGCGCTCACGAAGAGCTCGGGCCGCGACGTCAGGAGCGCCTGCACGCCCTCGGGGCCGTCGATGACGCTGCCGTCGGGCAGCTCGCTCTTCGACTTCGATCGGCGCGCCGGCGTCCTCGTCGCGCCACCGGCCGACGGCGTCGAAGTGCTCGAGCGCGAAGCCGATCGGGTCCATCTTCGCGTGGCAGCCCGCGCACGCGGGCGTACGCGCGATGACGGATCATCGCCTCGCGCAGTGTCAGCGGCGCGCCGTCGGCGGCGTCCTCGGTCGCGAGCGACGGCACGTCGGGCGGCGGCGGCGGAGGCGGCGAGGCGAGCAGGTTGTCGAGCACGTACTTGCCGCGCAGCACGGGCGACGTGCGCGCCGCGTACGACGTGACGGTCAGGATGCTGCCCTGGCCGAGCAGTCCGCTGCGCCGGCTGTCGGGCCCGAGCTCGACGCGGCGGAAGTAGCTGCCCTGAACGTGCGGGATGCCGTAGTGCTTCGCGAGCCGCTCGTTGACGAACGTGTGCTTCGCCGTCAGGAGCTCGAGCACGCTGCCGCCGCTGCGGAACACGCTGTCGACGAACAGCTCCGTCTCGCGCTCGAGTGCCACGCGCAGCGAGGGGTCGTGGTCGGGAAAGAGAAAGATGTCGGGGTCCTTGACCGCGACGTCGCGCAAGAACAGCCACTGCGCCGCGAAGTTCGTGACCATCGCTTCGGAGCGCGGATCGGCCAACATTCGCTGCACCTGCGCGCGCAGCACGCCGGGCTCGCGCAGCGAGCCGGCCTCGGCAGCTGCGAGCAGCTCGTCGTCGGGGATGCTGCTCCAGAGGAAGAACGACACCCTCGACGCGAGCTCGACGTCGCTGACGGCGAACGCGCCCGGCTTCCGCACGGCTCGCGCTCGATGCGGTACAGGAACTGCGGGCTCACGAGCAGGCGCTCGAGCGCGAATTGGATTCCCGTGTCGAAACTGCCCTCGGCGCGGCCGAGCTCGTAGAACGGCATCAGGTCGGCGACGTCGGTGTCGACGGCCGGTCGGCGGTACGCGCGGCGCGCCAGCGTGCGCAGAATCTGCTCGGCGCACGGCGCTTCGTCTTCGGCGGTGCTCGGGCCGGCAGACGAAGATGCGGATCGCGGCTCGGCGTCTCGCCGGGCCCGGTCGCGGCGTACGGTCCGCGAATCGTCGCCATCGCGATCGCGGGCAGTGTGCCGCGGCCGCGCATGCGGTCGCGCCTGATGCCTTCGTCGAGCGCTTCGGAGCGCTCGACGAACGTGATGCCGACGAGGTGCGGCCCGGCCGCGAGCGGCGCGCGGAACGTCACTTGCTCGCTGCTGCGGCGCGGGACACCGGGCTGCGGGTCCGGCGTGACGACGGTCGCGACGGCGACGCGCACGCCGTCGACGCTGAGCTCGATCTCGTGCGGCTCCGGAACGCCGTTCCGCCGTCTCGACCTCGACGACGTACTCCGCGTCGAGGGGCAGGTAAGTGCGCAGACCGAGCCCGCCGCGCGTGCCGAACGACAAGCCGTCGATGCGCTCGTCCTGCGGCAGCTGCTCCGAGAGCTGATGGATGTTGACCATCACGGGCGCAGCGCAGGTCGCCGACGGCGAGCCGCGCGATCTTCTGCGCGGCCGCGATGTAGCGCTCCATGACGACGGGCGAGACGAACAGGAGATCGGCGATGTTGTCGAAGCCGCTCGCCGCGTTGTCGGCCGGCAAGAGCAGCTCGAAATCGAGCTCGGCCGGCAAGCCCGTCGAGCGCGAGCAAGTCGCGGATCGCGTTGCGGTACTCGGTGCGCGTGAGGCGCCGGAAAGCCGGCACCTCGCCGGGCTGCGGCTCGACCGCGGCGGCGGCGTCGAGCCTCGCCTCGAGGAACGCCGCGGCACGCAGGTACTGCTCGTGCTCGGGCCGCGGGCCGTCAGGCGGCATCGTCCTCCGTGCGCAGCTTGCGGACGATCTTTTCCCAGTGCTCGGGGTCGGCCGCGATGCCCTCGACGTTCCCGGGATCGATGACGAGCTCGGCCGTGAAGTCGGTCGTGTTATGGCAATCGGTGCAATAACGGCCGAGGAGGTTCCGCGCCGCCGCCGCGTCGCCGTGCGGGAAGTCGGCCCACCACGCTGCGCCGACCGCTGCGAGTGCAAGGACCGCTAGGCCGACGACGTAACGCCCCATGCGCACCTGGACCTACCGTGTTCGCTGAAGGATAGGTCGTTCGGGCGTTCCGTGCTACCGCGTTGCTACCGTGGCCGGTCGTCGTGGCGGCGGCGTATATTCCCAGCAACGCCGCCGCAGGGGGTTACAGCGGACATGGCAAGATTCTGTTCGATTCTCGTCGCCGGGCTCTTCGCAGGAGGCCTGCCGCTCGCCGCGATCGGCACGCCGCTCATCGATGCCGTGAAGCGTCACGACACCGCGGCCGTCAACGCGCTGCTCGATCGCGGCGCCGCACGTCGACGCCGCCGAGGCCGACGGCACGACGGCACTGCACTGGGCTGCGCAGCTCGACGATCTCGCGGCCGTCGACTCGCTGCTCGCCGCCGGCGCCGCCGCAACGGCCGCGAACCGCTTCGACGTCACGCCGCTCGAGCTCGCGGCCAACAACGGCAACAGCGAGATCGTCGCGCGCCTGCTCGCGGCCGGCGCCGACGCGAATGCGCGCTCGCGCGAAGGCCAAACGCCGCTGATGAGCGCGGCATTGAACGGGCGCATCGGCGCCGTCGACGCGCTGCTCGCGAGCGGCGCCGATGTTCGATGCCGCCGAAACCTATCGCGGCCAGACGGCTCTCATGCTTGCGGCCGGTGAGGGCAACGTCGAGGCGATGCGCGCGCTGCTTGCCGCCGGTGCGAGCGTCGGCGCGCAGTCGAAGTCCGGCTTCACGCCGCTGCTGTTCGCCGTGCGCAACGCCGAGCTCGATGCGGTTCGCCTGCTGCTCGAGCACGGCGCCAACGTCGACGATCTCGCGCCGGACGGCACGAGCGCGCTCAACGTCGCCATCGTCAACGCGTTCTACGAGGTCGCGTCCGTGCTGCTCGACCACGGCGCGGATCCGAACGTTGCCCGATGACGCGGGCGTCGCCGCTGCACACGATCGCGTGGCTGCGCAAGCCGGGCGCCACGGACCGCGCCGGCGGGACCGGCGAGCTCGCGACCTCGGCGCCGCGGCCGACGGGCAAGGTCACGAGCCTCGAGCTCGCGCGGAAGCTGCTCGATCACGGCGCCGATCCCAACGTCCGCGTCGATTGGCAGGAGATCAAGTTCGAGCCGCTCGGCGGCACGACGCGCAATCCGCCGGGCTTGTTCCTCGGCCGGCACTTGCTCACGTACAACGGCGCGACGGCGTTCTACGTCGCGGCCAAGAACGGCGATCACGAGTACATGCGCCTGCTCGTCGAGGGCGGCGCCGACCCGAATGATCACGAACCGCTTCGGGGTCACGCCGCTGATGGTCGCCGCAGGTCTCGATACCTGGGAAGGCGAGACGCCGGGCCCGCATACGGGGCTACCGGAAGCCGAGCGGCTTGAAGGCGGTGTCGCTCGCCATCGAGCTCGGCAACGACGTCAACGCCGCGGCCGACTTCGGCGATTTCGCGATGACGGGCGACCCGGAGTACACGCTGCTCTACTACCCGCACAACTTGCGCGAGATCCAGGAGCTCGGCACGGGCGACCCGCGCTGGAGCGGCAGCACGGCGCTGCACGGCTCGATCATCTCGAACCAACCGTCGATCGTGCAGTACCTCGTCGATCACGGCGCCAACATCGATGCGAAGACCGAAACCGGCTGGACGGCGCTCATGATGACGCGCGGCGTCTTCCTCGCGAACACGGGCCGGCTGTTTCCGGCCGCCGAGGCGATCTTGCTGAAAGCGGCCGCGGAACGTGACGCACGCACGGCCGCAAACTAGCGCGGGGGCCTTGTTTCGCGGGGGGTGCGGTCGCCCTTCGTTCTTCTAAAGGGACGTCCCGCTGAATCTCGGCTACTTTGCCGAGAGACACGGGCTTTCTCGGATCCTCAGACAAATGTCCGCCGAACACACAGACCCAAGCACTGTTTCCGCCGCTCCCCAAGCCGGCGGCCGCGGTCAACGCGGCCGAAAACTCGCGATTCTTGCGGTGCTGGCCGTCGCAGCCGGCGGCGGTTATTACTGGTACCGAACCGCCTTCCAGGTGGAAGGCGACAAGCCGCTCGTCGTCACAGCGACGATTGGCAACGTCGAGAACGCGGTGGCGGCGGCCGGCACTTTGCAGCCGAGCAACACGGTTCCGGTCGGTGCGCAGGTCTCGGGCCAGCTCAACAAGCTCCACGTCAAGGTCGGCGACCCGGTCGAGACGGGACAGCTACTCGGAGAGATCGACGCGCGCGTGCAGCGCAACAAGGTCGATTCGAGCCGCGCGAGCATCGCGTCCGCCGAAGCGCAGATCGCGGCGCGGCGCGAGGCGCTGGTGCTGGCAGAATCTAACTGGGCGCGCCAGCAGATGCTGTGGGCGGAGCAGGCGACGAGCAAACAGGAATACGACTCCGCGCGGAACAACCTGGCTTCGGCACTGGCGAGCCTGACCCAGCAGGAGCAGTCGATCATCCAGAGCAAGGCGACGCTCGCGACCGACGAGACGCTGCTCGAGTACACGAAGATTTTCGCGCCGATCAGCGGCACCGTCGTCTCGATCGCGATGAAAGAAGGCACGACGCTCAACGCGACGCAGCAATCGCCGACGATTATGCAGATCGCGAATCTTTCGACGATGACGGTGGAGACCCAGATCTCGGAAGCCGACACTGGCAAGGTCTACCCCGGCATGGCCGTCTACTTCACGACGCTCGGCAGCGGCGGCCGCCGCTGGTACAGCACGCTGCGGCAAATTCTTCCGACGCCGACGGCGACCAACAACGTCGTGACCTACACGGGGCTCTTCGACATCGACAATAGCGACGGCGCGCTGTTGTCAGGCATGACGACACAGGTCTATTTCGTGACCTCGTCTGCGCGCAACGTGCTGACGGTTCCCGTCGGTGCGCTCGCGTTCGCAGACGAGTCCCGCGGCGGCGACCTCGCAGCACGCGGAGCCGAAGCAGGAGGTCCCGCAGCCGCTCCCGGCGCCGCCGGCTGGCGGCAAGGACAGCCCGGCAGCGCGCCGAACGATGCGCCGTCTGCCGGAGGCGGGCGCCCGGCGCGTGAGGACGGCGCGCTCGGCGGCGGCAGCTTCCCCAACGGCAGCGTGCCGCAGGGGAGCGACGCTCGACGTAGAGGCGGCGCCGGTCCCGCCGGTGTCCGAGCTGCGGTGCCGCGCCAAGCGAAGGTTCGCGTCGTGGCCGCAGACGGCTCGATCGCCGACCGGGAGGTCACGATCGGCGTCATGAGCCGTGTGACCGCGGAGGTCATTTCGGGCCTCATGGAGGGCGAGCAGGTCGTCGCGGGGATCGCCCAGGCAGCGCCGGCCGGCGGGGCCAACAACGGCAACAACGCGAACCGCGGCTTCCAGAATGGCGGCTTCCCGGGCGGAGGCTTCCCGGGCGGAGGCTTCCCCGGCGGTTTCCCCGGCGGGCGCTGAGCCGTGGCCGCCCAGATACTCGACGCAGCGGCGGCGCTCGGGGTTCCCGACGACGGGCACCTCGACCTGACGAGCCGCACCGTCGCCGTTCCGCTGATCGAGCTTCGCAAGGTCTCGCGCACGTTCGTCACGGACGGCGGCGTCGAGGTCCGTGCGCTGCGCGACGTCGACCTCACGATCTACCCCGGCGAATTCCTCGCGATCATGGGGCAGTCGGGCTCCGGCAAGTCCACGTTGATGAACATCCTCGGCTGTCTCGACCGGCCGACGAGCGGCACCTACCTCTTCGCGGGCCGCAGCATTCAGAGCTTTGACGCGGACGGTCTCGCGTGGCTGCGCCGCGAAGCGTTCGGCTTCGTATTCCAGAGCTACAACTTGCTCGCAAGCGAGACTGCGCAGGAGAACGTCGAGGTGCCCGGCATCTACGCGGGGCTCTCGGCGTCGGAGCGCGGCGTGCGCGCGGAATCGCTACTTACGACGCTCGGCTTGGGCGAGCGCCTCGATCACCGGCCGAACCAGCTGTCCGGCGGCCAGCAGCAGCGCGTGTCGATCGCGCGCGCGCTCATGAACGGCGGCGAGATCATTCTCGCCGACGAGCCGACGGGCGCGCTCGATTCGCGCAGCGGCGTCGAGGTCATGGCGTTGCTCGAAACGCTCGCGCGCAAGGGCCACACGGTGATCCTGATCACGCACGACGCGGAAGTCGCGCGTCATGCGGATCGGATCGTCGAGTTCAGCGACGGCGGCGTGGTTCGCGATAGCGGCCCCAAGCCGGACGCGATCGACCCGAAGCGCAACGCTGGCCTCGCCGAGTTCTTCATGAGCCGGCGCGCTTCGTCGCTGCTCGGCGGTTTCGGCGAGGCGATCCGCATGGCCATGAGCTCGCTGCACGCGAATCTGTTCCGCACGATTCTCACGCTGCTCGGCATCGTGATCGGAGTCGCGTCGGTCGTCGCGATGCTCGCGATCGGTCAGGGCGTGCAGTCCGGTGTCATCCAGCGCATCAGCGCGATCGGCACGAACATGCTCACGCTTCAGCCCGCGCGCGCCGAGAATCAACGGCGCAATTTGCCGTCGACGCTCGCGTTCTCGGATGCCGACGCGATTCTCGCGAACGTGCCGAACGTGCTCTACACGCTGCCCGAGCTGCAGAACAACCAGACGGTGCGTTGGGGCAACGCGGACTACTCGACGCGGATCACGGCGACGTCCGAGGTGCTGACGCGAGCCCGGAACTGGCAGGTCGCGCGCGGCGTCTTCTTCTCGCGCGAGGACAGCGACGGATACGAATCGGTCGCCGTGCTCGGCGCTACCGTCTACGACTCGCTGTTCACCGAAGGGCAGGATCCGCTCGGTGAATGGATGCTGATCGGGGCGACTCCGTTCCAGATCATCGGTGTGTTGACGCGTAAGGGCAGCTCCGGCGGCCAGGACCAGGACGATGCGGTGTTCGTGCCGCTGAAGACCGGCGCGCTGCGGCTGTTCGGCGAGAAGTTTGCGCGGCAAATCAGCGTCGCAGTCGAGGACATCGACAAGATCGGCGAGACGCAGGAGCTCTTGCGCGGGTTCATGACGTCGCTGCACGGCGTCGAGGACTTCCGGATCGTCAATAGCGCGGAGCTGCTCGAGACCGTCGCGGCGACGCAAAACCAGTTCCGGCTGCTGCTCGCATCGATCGGCGGGATCGCTCTGCTCGTCGGCGGCATCGGCGTCATGAACATCATGCTGGTCTCGGTGACGGAGCGCACGCGCGAGATCGGCGTGCGGATGGCGACAGGCGCCAGGCAACGCGACATCCTTGCGCAGTTCTTGTCCGAAGCCATCGTCGTGACGGCGATCGGCGGCGTGATCGGCGTCGCTTTGGGTGTTGGCGTCGGGCTGCTGATCAAGGCGGCGAGCGACATCGACGTCGTATTCTCGATGCAGCCGATGCTGCTCGCGTTCAGCTGTGCGGCCGCCACGGGCGTCATCTTCGGCTTTGCGCCGGCGCGGAAGGCGGCGCGTCTCGATCCGGTCGTGGCCTTGTCCAATGAGTAACCGCGCGCGCTTAGGTCTAGTTCCCGCGCTGCTCGCCGTCGGCGCATGCGCCGTCATGGACCCTCCGCCGCTGCCGGAGAGCGACGTTCCGCAGCGCTTCATCGGCCCGGTTTTCGACGAATCCGCCGTCTGGCCGAACACGGACTGGTGGAACAACTTCAAGGATGCCGAGCTGTCCGCATTCATCGAGGAGGTCAAGGCCAACAACCTCGATCTCGCGAACAACCGGCGTAATCTCGAGTCCGCGCAGCTCGCGCTGCGCGAGGCGGGGCTTGCGCGCTGGCCGACGCCTGAGCTGACGATCGGCGACGCAACCTCGTATTCGCGCACGAGCCTCGACGGCGCGACGGTGTCGCGCGGCAACGAGAGCGACGCGACGCAGCTCGCCGCGCGCTTCACGTACACCGGAATCATAACGAAGCCCGCGACCTATGCACGCGACCTGACGGACTACGACTCGGAGCTCGCGCAGGCGGCCGACGTCGCGATGAACACGCTCGGCACGGCGACGTCGACGTTCTTTCAGCTGCTCCTGATCCGCGATCGCATCGTCGCCGCGCGGCAGAACCTCCAGAACGCCGAGGTCATCGGCCGCATCGCCCAGGCACGAGTCAATGCGGGCGTCTCGGTGCCGATCGACGCGCTGCAGCAGCAGATCCAGATCGAGCAGCAGCGCACGGCGTTGAACACCCTCATTCAAGCCGACCTATCGGCCCGCGCGTCGCTGGCGGTCCTGGTCGGCCGCCACGTGCAGGGTTTCGACATCGCGGGCCAGACGCTGCAAAGCGTCGAGGTGCCGCGCGTGCAGCCCGGGTTACCGTCGGAGCTCCTGGCGCGCCGCCCCGATCTCTATCAGGCCGAGATGGGTCTGCGCGGTGCCGCGATCAACGTGAGCGTCGTGCGCAGGTCGCTGTTTCCGCAAATCAACCTGACCGCGAGCGCGACCTCGTCGAGCTTCGAGCTTGCGAACGTCCTTGCGTCGCCGGGGCAAACCTCGGCCAGCATCACGGCGAGCCTCGTGCAGCTGTTGCTCGACAACGGTCAACGCCGGCGCAACATCCAGCAGTCGAAGCTGTCGCTCGAGAGCAGTCTCGCGACCTACCGCCGCACCGTGCTCGGCGCTTTCAACGAGATCGAGATTGCGCTCAGCAACATCCAGCTGCTCGAAGAGCAGGCGGAAGTCGCAGCCTCGAGCCTCGCGGCGGCCGAAGAAGCGTTCCGCATCGCCGAGGTGCGTTACAGGGAAGGTGCCGCGGATTTCGAAACCGTGCTGCTGGCGCAGAACACGCTGTTCAATTCGCGCAACTCGTTTCTCGACAACAAGCTTCAGCGGCTGAACGCGATCTTGAGCTTCTATCAGGCGCTCGGGGGCGGCTGGGCACCGGGAGACATCCCGGAGTACTGGGGCGTCACGGCGGGCCGCTGATGGCCGTCGCACGCCTCCTCGCATGGCTCCGCGCGCGCGAGGTCGAGACGCTCGCGGCGCTGCTGCTGGCCGCGGCCGGCGTCTGGATGTTCGTCGAGATTGCCGACGAAGTGTTCGAGGGCGAGACCGCTTCGGTCGACGAGCAGCTGCTGCTTGCCTTGCGGGCGCCGAACGACACGAGCGACCCGCTCGGTCCGCCGTGGGTCGAGGACGTCGCGCGCGACGTCACGGCAGTCGGCGGGGCCGGAATTCTCACGCTGCTCACGCTCGCGTCGGCCGGTTTCCTGCTGATCCAGCGTAAGGCTCACCTCGCGGCATACGTGCTGGCGGCCGTCGCCGGCGGCACGATCGTCAGCATGCTGCTCAAGCTCGGCTTCGATCGGCCGCGGCCGGACCTCGTTCCGCACGGCCAGATCGTCTACACGAGCAGCTTTCCGAGCGGTCATTCGATGCTGTCGGCCGTCGTGTATCTGACGCTCGGCGCGCTGCTCGCGAGCGGGCAGACGAATCTGCACGTGCGCGCCTACGTGATCGGCCTCGCGGTGTTCGTCACCGTGCTGATCGGCGTGAGCCGCGTGTATCTCGGCGTGCACTGGCCGACGGACGTGCTGGCCGGCTGGACGGCGGGCGCCGCCTGGGCGTTGATTTGCTGGGTGCTCGCCGAGCGGCTGCGCCGCCGCGGCCGCGTTGAATGAGAGGGGCCGGCGGGGGCGCGGCTGAAGCCGGCGGGGGCGCGGCCGAAGCCGGCGCGGGCGCGGCTGAAGCCGGCGCCCGTCATTGCGCCGGCGGTGAGTCCTTCGGCGGCTCGATCGTGTAGAAGTCGCCGTCGAACCCCGTGCGGTCGTTGTCGTAGCTGTCGTGGATCAGACGGTCCCAACCGCCGGCCCGCGTGTAGTTGAGCTTCACGACCCACGGTTGTGACAGCGTCGCCGGATCGACGATCGTCATTTCGCCTTCGATACGGTCCGGCGCCACCATGCGCAGGCGCTCGCTGTAGCGCGCTTGGTCCGAGAGCCACGCGGAGATCTCGAAGTACTTGTTCGGTTCGCGCACGGAGACTGTATCGATGACGAGCGTGTCGCCGTCCCAGCGGCCGACGGAATTGCCCCACGTCGTCGGCCAGCGATCCTCTTCGGGCGGATGCGGACGGCCGTCGGTGTAGACGTGCCGTAAGTCGCGGTACGTGTTTAGGATCAGCGTTTCGTCGGGCGTGATCACGAACTGCAGCGGCGGTGGGCCGTCCATCATCAGAGGGTAGCCCCACCCAGCTGCCGGTTCTGATTGCAGCTCTGGGTTGACCGCGAGCTCCGCCTGAAGCCGCGCCAGCGTGGTCTCGTTCCACGGAACGCCGGGAAGTCCCATGACGAACGCGGGCGGCCGCGCCGTGCTGAAGCCGTCGATGCCGGGCTCGAGTCCTTCGGCGAGCCAGATGCCGGTCCAGTCCGGCAGCTTGGCGAATTGTTCGACGCGCGGATCGGCCGGCGGCTGCTCCGTGCAGGCGCACAGCGCAAGCACGAGGCTCAGTGTTGCGCCGCGCTTCATGGTGTCGCGCCCGGCGTTCTGCCGATCGGCTTGCCGTCGGCCGTCGTGGCCTTGAGCAGCAATCCGCCCCTGCCGCCTTTGCGCAGCGGCGCGATGGTCACGGTCAGCGTGTCCCCGGCCTTCACGGTCGCCGGGCGCCAACCCAAGTTGTACAGATAGGTCGGCGCGGCCATCTCGAGGTTCCACTCCTCGTCCTGCCCTTGGGCGTTCTTCACGACGAGCTGGATGTAGCTGTGCGGATTCGTCCACTGGTATTGGCGAACCGTGCCCGTCAACGTCACTTGCTGCGTCTGGTCGAACATGACCGGCGAGTGATGCGCGAGCGCAGGGTGGGCGCCGAGCACGGCGGCCGTGAGTAGGAGCGCGAGAGACGCGCGGCACATAGGCGACACCCCGTGATGAGTGGTTCGCGATTTGAGCGCGCGCTTGCCGGGGCGTCAAGCGCTTACCCTAACGAAAGAGGGAGCGATGGCGCGAGGTCGCAGGGATCGCGACCCCGCGCGCATCGCCGAGCGTCAGCTCGCGGGCTCAGTTCGGCGGTGGATCCGACGACGTCTCCGACAATGGAGACGCAGCAGGATCCGGTGCGTCGGCACACGCGCACGTCAAGTTCTGCACGCGTACGTTGATGAGCTCGGCGTTCTCACCAATCGGGTAATCGGAGGCGAATCTGACCTCTCGATCGGCTGCTTCGCGCTGCCACGTCTCGCGGAAATCGAGCACCTTGGTCTCGCCAGCGTCGTCTCTGACGCGCACGGCCACCGTGAACGTTCCCGCCGCTGCGGTGCAGTCGGTGACGCGGATTATGCCTTCGACGCGCGCGAGCGTGTTGCGCTGCAGGTAATTCGTAGCAGTGGCGACTTCGCATTGGTCGTTCAGCAGATCCGGCTGCTTGATCGAAGGGATCGGGAAGAACAGCTGCCTTATGATGGTCTCTTCTTCCAACTCGCAGTTCGCGTCTACGCGCGTGCCGCCTCCCGATGTTTGGCACGTCTCGACTGATCCGTCGAGAAGCGTCCCCGAGCTGCCTCTGCCGCGGTCCTGCGCGACAGCGGTCGAGGCGGAGAAGGCAAGTGCCGACGGTGCAAGAAGCGCAGTAACGAGGATGATCCGGCTCATCTTTTCAGCCTCCGACGGCGAGTCTCGTCTGCGCGAGCTCGCGCCAAGAAGCCTATCACGGCTCCTGCATCGGCAGTCCGGTTGAGCGGCGCGGAAACGGGCGTCATCGCCGACGCCGTCCCGGCGAATCTTTAGACGTAATGCCGACTCAGTAACCCCCGTCGCCGTCGCCGTCGTCGTCGCTGAGCACGCTGACGGCGACCACGGCCCCCACGACGATACCGACGATCATCCCGGTCCCGAGCAGCATTGTGGCTCCGCTATCGCGCAGCGGGTCCTCCCTGCGGACGAGCAGCGGTACGTCGACCAGCGTTCGGATGCCGCCGCGCCCTCCCGAGACGGCGAAGCTCGACGGCGTGAACGCAACCTCTTGTAGGCGCAAGCCAAACGCGGGCTTCGCGCGTCGGCGGTCGCGGACACCGAGCGGCACTTCCACATAGAGCGTCGCAACGCGCGCGCTTTCCGCGCGGGTATTGCCGGAACCAAAGAGATCGTCTGCCGACGCGGTAGCGCTGGCGAAAATGGCGATCAAGGCGAAAGTTGCGGGTATTCTCACGGTTGGTTCTCCCAGGGTTGATCGGTCAGTGAGTTCCCTCTGTCGCCCCTAGGGTTCGTAGGGCGGGCCCCGAGGGCTGCGCAAATGACAGCAATCCGCCTCCGCGGCTCGGCCGATAGCTTGACTCCGGTTATTTCTGGAGTTCGTTGACCCGGTTAGAACCTCCGGATACGGTCATCGCTGCGTCTTTTCGGGGGAGGGCATGGCCAGTGCATTCGTGCTGCGAGTGACACCGCCGCGACTGACAAGCGTCGCGAAGCCGGCCGTCTTGCTGCTGTTGCCCATCGCGTTCGCGGTCACGGGCTGTGGCCCGTCGCGCCAAGAGATCGCCGCCGAGCAACGCGCGACGCTCGCGCGGTACTGCTTCGAGTGCCACGACGACGCGGAACGCACGGCCGATCTGTCGCTCGAGTCCCTCGATCTCGCCGACGTCGGCGCGCATGCGGGCGACCTGGGAGCACGTCGTCCGCAAGCTCGAGACCGGCATGATGCCGCCGCACGACGGCGGCCCGCGGCCGCAACCGGAAGAGAGCGCGGCGCTCTTGGCCTGGCTCGTCGGGCGAGCTCGATCGCGCGGCGGCAGAGTCGCCGAATCCGGGCCGCACGGTGCCGTTTCACCGCTTGAACCGCAGCGAGTACCACAACGCCGTGCGCGACCTGCTCGCCGTGGACGTCGACGTCGCGAGCCTGCTGCCCGGTGACGACGCGAGCTACGGATTCGACAACATCGGCGGCGTGTTGAAGCTGTCGCCGACGTTGCTCGAGCGATATCTGAGTGCGGCCGACAAGATCAGCCGCCTCGCTGTCGGCACGGCTTCGCCGTTCGTCAACGATCGATTCGTTTCGCGTTCCCGACGATCGCTCGCAGGAGCGCCGGCTGCCCGGGCATGCCGTTCGGCACGCGCGGCGGCCTGCGCATCGACTACACGTTCCCGCAGGACGCCGAGTACGAGCATCTCGGCCGCGCTCGCGCGCGACTTGAACGAGGGTATGCCGGTCTACACGGAGCCGCAGGTCCTCGAGATCAGCATCGACCGCGAGCGCGTCGCGACCTTCACGCTCGATGCCGCCAGCGCGCTGCCGCTGCGCCCGGAGGACGCCGACGATTTCGGCGGCCGCATGAACCGGCGCGTCGCCTCGCGAAGAGCAGCAGGCGCGCAACCGCGCCGACGAAGAGCTGGTCCGTGCGCGTGCCCGTGTCCGCGGGACGGCGTGAAGTGACCGTCGACGTTCCTCGACAAGGCCGCCTCGGTTCCGGCCGGCAAACGCGAGCCATTCCTCCGGCCGTTCCCGCGCGGCCTCAACATCCCGGAAGGCCGCTACGGGTCGTACTTGCGTTACGTCGAGATCGGCGGGCCTTACGAGGCGCACGGGGCCTGGGCAGACCGCGAGCCGCGAGCGCATCTTCGTCTGCCGCCCCGCCGCCGAGCAGGCAACCCCGACGGCTGAAGCCGAGAGCTGCGCGAGGACGATCCTCGCGAGCGTCGTGCGCCGCGCGTATCGGCGGCCGGTCGGCGACGACGACGTCGCGCCGTTCGCTCGAGTTCTATCGCGCCGGCGCACGGCGAAGCCGGCAGCTTCGACGGCGGCATTCAGGTCGCCCTCAAGGCCTTGCTCGTGAGCCCGGAGTTCCTGTTCCGCGTCGAGCAAGATCCGCGCGGGTGCCGCGCCGGGCTCGCTGTACCGCATCGGCGACGTCGAGCTCGCGTCGCGGCTGTCCTTCTTCTTATGGAGCAGCATCCCCGACGACGAGCTGCTGCGCGCCGCCGAGCGCGGCGCGCTGCGCAAGCCCGCGGAGCTCGAGCGCCAGGTGCGGCGCATGATCGCCGATCCGCGCGCCGATGCGTTCGTCGCCAACTTCGCGGGCCAGTGGCTGTACCTGCGCAACCTCGACGCCGTGATCCCGGTGCAAAGTGTTTTTCCGAACTTCGACGACACGCTGCGCGAGGGCCTGCGGCGCGAGACGGAGCTCTTCTTCGCGAGCGTGCTGCGCGAGGATCGCAGCGTGCTCGAGCTCTTGAACGCCGACTACACGTTCGTCAACGAACGCGTCGCGCGGCACTACGGCCTGCCGAACGTCAAAGGCAATCACTTCCGGCGCGTGCAGCTGCCGGCCGACAGTCCGCGCCGCGGGCTGCTCGGCCACGGCAGCCTGCTGGCCGTTACCTCGTACGCGGATCGCACCTCGCCCGTCGTGCGCGGGCAGTTGGATCCTCGACAACCTGCTCGGCGCGGAGCCGCCCCCGCCGCCGGCGAACGTGCCGCCGCTCGAGGAGACGGGCGTGACCGACGGTGCAGGCACGATGTTGTCGCTGCGCGAGCGGCTCGACGGCGCACCGCAGCGAACCCGAGCTGCGCGTCGTGTCATGCGTTGATGGACTCCGTCGGCTTCGCGCTCGAGGGTTTCGACGCGACGGGGCGTTGGCGCACCATCGATGAGC
Organism: uncultured Gammaproteobacteria bacterium; assembly: GCA_963714705.1. GTDB lineage: Bacteria > Pseudomonadota > Gammaproteobacteria > Steroidobacterales > Rariloculaceae > FEN-1219. The sequence continues at coordinate 83,424 of CAVQPJ010000002.1, read as the reverse complement.
TTGGCCTACCCGTCGACGCCTCAGGTATCTTGCCCGACGGCAGCCGCGTTCCAAGGGCTCGACGAGTTCCGTTCGGCCTTGCTGTCGTCGCCGCAATTCCGGCTCGTGCTCGCGGAGAAGCTCATGGTATATGCGCTCGGACGCGGCATCGAGCACTACGACATGCCGGCGGTGCGCGCCATCGTGCGCGACGCCGCGGCCGAGGATCATCGCTTCTCGCAGTTCATTCTCGGCGTCGTCAACAGCGCGCCGTTTCAGATGAGGAGGGCGGCGCTGTGATCGTCACCAAGAAAGCTCTGCCGCGGCGTACGTTCTTGAAAGGCGCCGGCGCGGCGATCGGCTTGCCGTTGCTCGACGCGATGGTTCCGGCGTTCGCGGCCGAGGCGCCCAAAGCGAAGCGGCTTGGGTTCGTCTATCTGCCGAACGGCGTCGCGAAGAACTTCACGGGCATCGACTACTGGACGCCGAAGAGCGCCGGCACGATCTCCGAGCTCTCGACGATTCTTACGCCGCTCGCGCCTTACCGCGACCGCCTGACCGTCGTCAGCGGCATCGATCAGACCGTGGCCGAAGCCAATGCCGAGGACGGCGCGACGGGCGATCACACGAAGGCGAATGCGGCGTGGCTGACCGGCGTGCGTTGCAAGCGCACGGAAGGCGCCGATCTCGAATGCGGAACGTCGGCCGACCAGCTCGCGGCGCGAGTGCTCGGCAAGGAGACCGTCCTGCCGTCGCTCGAGCTATCGATCGACTTGAGCGTGCTCGCGGGCATGTGCGACAGCGCGTACAGCTGCGTCTACTTGAACACGCTCTCGTGGAGCTCGCCGACGACGCCGCTGCCGAGCGAGAACAATCCGCGGGTCGTGTTCGAGCGGTTGTTCGGCAACGGTGGCACGAACGAGCAACGCGCGACGCAGGCGCGCCAGGACCGCAGCATCCTCGACTTCGTCGGCGCGGATTTCGCGCGCTTGACGCGCGATCTCGGGCCCACGGATCGCGTGCAGGTCGACGAGTATCTCGAAGCCGTGCGCGAGGTCGAGCGGCGCATCCAAACGGTCGAGCGGCTCGGCGACGACGCGGGATTGCCCGCGCTCGAGCGCCCGCCCGGCATTCCCGAAACGTTCGGCGAGCACGTGAAGCTCATGTACGAGCTCCAGTGGCTCGCGTTCCAGGCGGACCTCACGCGCGTCGTGACGTTCATGCTCGGCCGCGAGCTCAACTTCCGCACATATCCCGAGATCGGCCTCACGCAGGGCCATCACACGATGTCGCATCACCAGGAGAAGCCCGAGAACATCGAGCGCTACGCGAAGCTCAACACCTATCAGACCGACCTGTTCGCGTGGTTCCTGGGCAAGCTCGCGTCGACGCCGGAAGGCGACGGCACGTTGCTCGACCACTCCGTCTTCATGTATGGCGGTGCGTTCGGCAATCCGAACCTGCACGCGCACCTCGACCTGCCGCTCACGGTCGTCGGCGGGCCGGCCGGCAGCGGTGGGCAGCACTGCGTCGTGCCGAGCAACACGCCGTTATCGAATCTCCTTCTGACAGTGCTCGATCGCGTCGACGTGCCCCTCGAGTCGATCGGCGACAGCACGGGGCGCGTCGTGATCGAGCCGTCGAATGCGTGAGGGCGCGCGACTGGCCGGCTCGCTCGTGCTGCTCTGCGGCTGCGGTATCGCGTTCGGTGCAGTCGATCCGAGCGAAGTCGACGCCGACGGCACAACGGCGCTGCATTGGGCCGTGCACCGGGGCGAGCTCGAGGCCGTGGTCGAGCTGCTCGCGGCGGGCGCACCCGTGGACGCGGCGAACCGCTACGGCGTGCGGCCCGCGTACCTTGCCGCCGAGAACGGCGACGCCGCCACGATGCGCGCGCTGCTTGCGGCGGGCGCCGATCCGCGCGCGACGTTCGCCGAGGGCGAGACCTTGCTGATGACGGCCGCGCGCACGGGCGAGGTTGCGACGATCGAAGCTCTGCTCGCGGCGGGCGCCGACGTCGATGCCACCGAAAGCCGTGGCGGGCAGACGGCGCTGATGCTGGCGGCCGCCGAGAACAACGGCCCGGCGATCGCCGCGCTGATCGAAGCCGGTGCGCAGCGCGACGCGCGCGACGCGACGGGCGAATTCACCGCGCTCGCATTCGCGGTGCGGGCCGGAGCCGTTGCGGCCGCGAAGGCTCTTCTCGATGCGGGCGCCGATGCGAGTGCCTCGTTGCCCGACGGCACGAGCATGCTCATGCTCGCCGCGCTGAATCAGAGCTACGAGGCCGCCGCCGTGCTGCTCGAGCACGACGCGGACCCGAACGCCGCCGTGAACGGTTGGACGGTGCTGCACCAGATTGCTCGCGTGCGCCGTTGGACGCGCGGGTTCAACCTGCCCGGGCCCGAGCATCGCGACCAGCTTTCGAGTCTCGAGCTCGTCCGCCAGCTCGCGGCGCGCGGCGCCGACGTCAACGCGCGGGCTGCGGGCGAGCGCGACGGCGGCACGACGCCGTTCCTGCTCGCGACGAGGTCCCTGGATTTGCCGTACATGCGCACGCTGCTCGCGCTCGGCGCCGATCCCGAGCTTGCGGCTGACGACGGCACGACGGCCGTCATGGTGGCCGCCGGCGTCGGCCAGGGCCAAGGCTCCGCCGGCGCAGCGCCCGGCTCGATCGAGGAAGCTATCGCGGCGCTCTCGTTGACGCTGGAGCTCGGTGCCGGCACGGTCAACGACGTCAACTCGCGCAACGAGACGCCGTTGCACGGCGTGATGTACCGCGGCGGCTCCATTGCACTGATCGACTTTCTCGTCGAGCGCGGCGCGAACCTCGAAGGGGTCGTCAACAGCCGGGGCTGGACGCCGTTACGGATCGCCGACGGCGTCGGGCTCGACGGCATCGCGTTCATCCGCTACCCCGAGGCCGCCGCGCACTTGCGTGCGCTGATGCAGGAGCACGGCTTGCCTGTGCCGCCCGTCGAGTGGGACGGCCCGCGCGAAGCTGCCGCGCAGTAGGAATCCGCGTTCGCGGGTCGCGCCGCTAGCCTTGCCCCGCCTTCGCAGCTCGACGGCGCTCCCGCTTCGTGCGCCGGTTGCTGGCGAGGAAGATCGAAGCGCTGAGCCCGCCGTGTTCCAAGCGCCGGCTTTCGGAGCGCCGATCCGACCACTTGGTGAACTTGCAAGTGCATTGGGCTGCCGTGCAAGCGGGCAGCGGTAGGGCCGGCGCTTCCCTCGAGAGGAAACGTTGCCCCTTGAGCGAGCGAGCGGGCTCGCAGGCGCGGCCGCGAATCCGTATCTCGACGGCGCCGAAGCGCCCGCCCGCCTTGGCTTGCTGCGGAGCGCGGCCTTCCGCTGCCGAAGGGCGGCGGAACACGAACCAGCATGCGGCGCCCGTCGCGAGGACGAGCGCGCCGAGGAGCGCGAGAATCATGGGCCCAACAAGGCCTCTTGTTATCGAGATAGGCCGCACGCTACGCGAGCGCAGCGGCGAACGCGCTGACCGCCATCACAATTCGCGGTGTTTTTTTTCGCTGCGCCGGCGCAGCGGCGCGGGCCATCACGCTGACGCGCCTAGTCGGACCAATCCGGCATGCCGCGCGACGGCAACGGTCGCCGGCGGTTGGGGCGCCCTACCAGATCGAGGAAGTTGTTGAACACGGCGTCGGCGGAGTGGCGCGTGGCGGCGGTGAGCTTGACGGTCTCGGCGCGGATCGTCTCCGCATCGGCGGGCAGTCCTGCGGCCGTGAGCTCGGCGCGAAACGACGGCAAGCCGAGCCAGCGCTCGATGACTTGCGCGTCGGCTTCGAGATGGAACTGGAAGCCGTACGCGTTGCTGCCAAAGCGAAACGCTTGCTGCTCGCACGTCTCCGTTCGCGCGAGATGCGTTGCGCCGCGCGGCAGCTCATAGGCATAGGAGTGCCACTGGAACACGGGCAGCCGCTCGCCGGCGGCGCCGAGCACGGGATCGCTACGCCCTTCGGCGCTCACGTGCATGTCGTACCAACCGATCTCCGCTTGTCGATGTCGCTGCACAGGCGCGCCGAGCACGTGCGCGAGCAGCTGTGCGCCGAGGCAGATGCCGAGCACCGGCTTGCCTTGCTCGAGCGCGCGCTCGATCGAGCGCAGCTCCGTCTTCAGGTGCGGCCGCCGGTGCTGATCCTCGACGTTCATCGGCCCGCCGAGCACGATGAGCCCGCGATAGCGGTCGACGTCCGGCTGCGCATCCGGGTCGCGTTCGAAATTGTGGAAGCGAATCCGGTGGCCGCGAGCGCGGATCAGCGCGTCGAGCGTGCCGAGCGGCTCGACCGCGACGTGTTGGAAAACCAAGACGCGGGGCATGGCTCATGGTAGCTAGCTCGCATGCCGACGTCGCGTGCGCTCTGCGTGCGCGCTCGGAGCGAGGTCGGAACTCGCGATCGTCGCGGCGCCGGTGCCGAGCGAAGCGCGACCTCGCCAGGAGGTCGCGCTTCGTGCGGCTTTTTCGCGGGCCCCCGCGTTTATAGCGAGGCGAGGAACTTCAGGAGTAACTCCTGATCTGCGGCGCTGAGCTGGCGGAAGCGAGTCGTGACCGGGGCCGCCTGGCCTGCGTGCCGCTCGATCGCCTCTCGCTCCGTGAACGTGAGCCCGTCGTGCATGAGCCGGTTGCGGGTCCGCAGCGCCCAAAGCGGCGCTGTCCGGATCTGCTGTGCCGTCGAGGCGAATTCCGGCGTCGGCTGAACGGGAATGCCGTCACCCGTGCCGATGTCGTGCATCAGGAAGTCGCTGTACGGATGAATCGTTTTGTTGCCGAGGGCTTCGGGAACGACGAACTTGCCGCCATTGATCCGCGTGCCGGGCGGCGAGGTCACGATCGTCGGCACGTGGCAGCCCGCACAGCCGAGGGTGTTGAACACTGTCTCGCCGGCCATGACGTCCGCGTCGATCGGGCCGCGTGATGGCGCCTTCGTCGAGCGCATGAAGTCGGCGAAGGCCGTGACGTCGATGCCGTCGTCCTCGGGATCGGGCACGGGATCGAAAGGCGTGCCGAACCCGACGTCTCGGCCGCTCGACGTGTTCTCCGTCGGAAACAGCGGGCTCGTGATGCCCATCTCGTTGAGATAGGCGTCGGCGGCGAACGATACCAGGCTTGCGTGCTGGTTCTTCCAGCCGAAGCGGCCGAGGCGCGGCCGATTGTCGGCCTCGAGCACGGGTGCGAGCACGATGGAGCCGCGCATCGCCGCGGGCTGTCGGTCGCGTATCCAAAGAAGCGTCGTGTTGGCGATGGCCTCGATGAAACCGGCCCCCAAGGTGTTCGTCGAGATCCGGAACGTGCGGATGTCGTCCTCGTAGACGACGGGCTCGACGATGTCGGGGTGCGTTGCGCGCGAATGCACAAGAGACCCGCCGAGGGACTCGAAGAACTCGTCGCCCATGAGCCGCCCCGTGCGGTGCTCCGCGATCTGGCTCGCGCCTCCGGTTGCGACGTTCTGATGGCACTCGCCGCAGCTTTGCGCGTTGTAGACCGGGCCAAGACCGTCGTCGACCACTTCGACCTCCTCGAAGATGAAGCGGTTGTCGTTGAATGAGCGCAACGGCACGACGTTGTCCTCCTCGATGGTTTCGAACGGCGCGCCCTGCGGCAAGAAGCCGTTGGTCAGGTTGTCGAAGCCCGTCGGCGCCTCGGTTATGCGCGGCGCGGGCAGGGGCCTGCCGAGACGGTCGGTCGCCGCAGCTTGCTCGCTATCCGTTTGGCCGCGCGGCCGAAATCGTTCGCGGCGCGTCTGTGCGTCTGCGCCGGTTGCGGTCGCGAGCAGGGCTGCCGCAGTCAATAAGGTGATTGCTTTCCACATAGTCCCTCTCCCGTGGTTTGTCGCGGATCCTTGTAATCGATACGTCTCGATGCGGCCGTTCCTGCGCCGCTCGATGCGCCAAACACGGAGCAACGTTCGTACCAGCGCAACGCTTACTCGTAAGAAACAGGGAGTTAGCTCTTGAGTTGGCGGAGGAAGCGCCGCCGAAGTGTCTGGCAAGGGCGACGAATCGCGACGCTGCGGAGAGGCTTTGTCGCGGTGACAACAAGGCGCATCGTGAGCCCGCGTCGGTCCGCGACGATCAGTGGTGCGTAGGCGACGGCGTCGGTGATCGCCGACGAAAAAGACCCGCGGACTGGCGCATGAAAGCCGAGAACCGGCTGCGAACAGACGAGACCCGCGCCGGCCGCGGGGCCGGCGCGGTCATTTGGAGCGTGCTACTGCGCTTTCTGGGCGTCGGCTTTCGACGAGTAGCCCTGTGCGAGCCAGCCTTTCCACCGCTCGATCGACTGCTCGTTGCCGGCGCAACCGCCATCGGCGGGGTTGATGTACTTGCCGTCCTCGGTCCTCGCCCAGCCGATGGCGCCGCCGGGTCGGCCGTCGCGCAGCGGGCAGTACATGAACGTGACCGTGTCGCCGGGCTCGAACGTGGCGCCCGTGATGCCGCGCTGAATCAACGACGGCGGCGCCGAGCCCTCGAAGCTCCAGAGAGTCTCGCTGCCGTCGTCGTTCTTGACGTTCAAGTACAGCCACGAGTGCGGATTGTTGAACGCCCATCGCACGACCGTGCCCGTCTTCACGATCTCTTGCTCGCGGTCGAACATGGCGAACGAGTGATGAGCCTGTGCCGCCGTGATCGTCAACAGCGCAACCGCCGCTGCCGGCAGCAAGGTGTAAAACGTCTTCATCGTGTGCTCCTTCACTCGTTGCCCAAAGTCGTGTTGTAGATGGGATCGCGCGTCTGGCCCGGCAGATCCGGGAACAACGTCGAGCCGCGGCCGTCGTTGAAGCCTTCCTCGCCGGGCAAGTGGAAGTTCGTCACGCCCTTGTCGTCGAGAAACGCGTTGTTGGTCTGGTCGCACTCCCAGTGCTGAACCCGATGACCGTTCGCCACCATGTCCGTCGCGAGCCGGTAAGCGTAGACGGCGCTCACGGGCTTCTGTAGCAGGTGCTTGTCATAGAACGTCACCTGGACCTCGAGCCGCTGGACGCCGCCGGGATAGGTCTTCAGCTCCCATACCTCGGTGCCTTCGAACGCGTTGCTCGTCATCGGCGACCAGCGCGTGAAGTCGGCGGGCAGGACGTACTTCGTGTTCGAGACGAGCTTGTTGCCGTCCCAGAAGCCGATCGTGTCGCCGTACCACGAGTGCGTGCCGTAGACGTTGCTGTGCTCCTTGCCGATGTACGTGCGGCGGATCGACGGCCCGAAGTCGTTGATCTGGTACGCCACGTCCGGGAGATTGATGAACTCGTGCGTATACGGCTCGAGCAAGATGCGCGGGTAGCCGGGCGGCTCGCAGTGGCCAAGACGGTCGTAGTTCACCTGGCCGAGCTCGGTCTGCTCGCGCCAGCGCTCTCGAAAGGCCGCGTCGTACGCGGGCGTCAAGACGCCGTCACGGACCTTGCCCTGAAACCCCTGGCCCTCGATGAACGCTTCCTGATGCGTGTTGCCGGCCGGCTGCCAAAGACCGTCCCAGCGCGGCACCGTCGCGAGCGTGTGTTTCGTGCCGCCCTTGGCCTGCGCGAGCAAGTAGGCGTAATGCTCCTCGGAAGTCGCAAATTCTCGTGGCGGCTTGACGGTCTGCAGCGGCGGCCCGAAGCCTCCGCCGAAGGCTCCTCCTTGCGCGAACGCCGTGGCCGAAAGGCCGAACGCGAGTGCGCCGATTCCGGCCCATCGAGGCAGGCTGGTCGTGATCTTCATGAGTTCCCCCGGCGCGGGACGAGGCCGCGCCTTGTGTCGTGGACGCATACTAGAAGTGGCTCGAGATTTCGGTCAACGATACACGAACCGAAAAATGGGCTCGGAACGGTCTCCCCGGCGCAGCCAGGTAGTAGCCAGGTAGTAGCCCTAGCACCATGACGCCACGAGGAAAATTATGTCTCCCCTGGCTGGTAGATTGGGTCTACTCGCGTTATCTTTCTCTCGGATAAGTTTGCGCGATTCGTGAGGGTTTCGAGCACCCTCCGTCGTGCGGAAAAGGAGCGCCGATAGTGCTCCAAAATCGGGTTTGGCGAGGGGAGAAAGTGATGCGAGTAAGGACCGTTCTGGGCCGTCGTCCGCGAGCGTTGCACACCGCTTTGGCGTCAACGATCGCCGCGTTGCTGGCGACCGCTGCGTGGCAAACGGCAGCGGCGACCGTCGTCAGTGCGGCCCGCGATGCCGACATCGCCGAAGTCCGCAAGCTCATCGCAAGCCGGCTCCGACGTCAACGCGCCCGAGGGCGACGGCACCTCGGCCCTGCTGTGGGCCGCTCATCAAGGCTCCCCGGAGCTCGTCGCATTGCTGCTCGAGGCAGGAGCCGACCCGAACGCCGCGAACAACTTCGGCGTGACGCCGTTGCTCGAGGCGAGCCGCTACGGCGACACCGCCACGATCGAAGAATTGCTCGACGGCGGCGCCGATGTCGGCGCGGCCGCGCGTGAAGGCGAGACGCCGCTGATGGCGGCCGCTCGTGCCGGGAGCGTCGCGGCCGTCCAGCTGCTGCTCGAGCGCGGCGCCGATGCGAATGCCGTCGAGTCGTTGCAAGAGCAAACGGCCCTGATGTGGGCCGCGGCGGAAGGGCACGTCGACGTCGTCGACGCGCTGCTCGACGCCGGTGCCGATCCGAATCGTAAAGCCCGCGCGTCGGAGCTCACGACACGCAGCACGCGCACGGATTATCCGAGCGGGGGTTTCACGGCGCTTCACTGGGCCGTGCGCAACGGTGACGAATCCGTCGTGCGCCGCCTCGTCGAGGGCGGCGTGGACATGAACATCACGAACGCCGATGGCGCGACGCCGATGATGCTCGCGATCATCAACGACCGATTCGATCTCGCCGCGACGCTCGTCGAGCTCGGTGCCGACGCGAACGACGGCTCGCTGTACTACGCGGTCGAGATGCGCGACGCGACGACGGACTGGCGGGCGCGCGACGGCTCGCGGCTGCGCGTCGATCACCCGAACCAGCGAACGGCGCTGGATCTCGCGAAGGTGCTGCTCGAAGCCGGCGCCGATCCCGACAAGCCCGCTCGCGGTTCAGATGCACAACTCGTCGATGTGCTGCGACCCGAAGGCCAATGCGACGCCGTTCTATCGCGCGGCCGTGGCCGCGGACGTCGAAATGCTGCGGCTGATGTTGGCCTACAGCCCCGACTTCGCGTGGGTGCCGGAATCGATCAAGACCGGCCCTCGGCAGCCCGGCAACACCGGCGGCAAGACGGCGCTGATGGTCGCGATGAACGGCGGCAAGGGCGTCGGCATGGCCGGCGGTCCCGGCGACATCCGCGAAGGCATTGCGCCGCCGTTCCGTGAAGTCAGCAACCGTAACCCGGCCGATGCAGTGGCACTGCTGCTCGAAGCCGGCGCCGACCCCGATGCGAAGACGCCCGACGGCGACACGGCGCTGCACTGGGCGGCGTTCGAGGGCAAGCTCGAGATCGTGCAAGACGCTCGTCGCGGGCGGAGCCGACATGAACGTCAAGGACGGCGCCGGCAAGACCGCGCTCCAGGTCGTTTCCGAGCAGAGGCCGCGTCCGCCGCGGCCCACCGCGGGAGCGCTGGTCGACGGAGAAATGCCGGCGCAGCCGGCCGAAGTCGCGGAGCTGCTGCGCGGTCTCGAGAGCGGCGGCGCGCAGGCGAGCAATACGGCAGGGAGCAGGTGATCGTGCGAAATTGGGTCTATGTAGCCGGCGGTGTCGCTGTCTTGGGCGCGGGCGCCTATTTCTTGATGAAGCCGTCGCCCGAAGCCGTGCTGCAAGAGCAGTGGGCGATGCTCGATCGCTACTGCGTCGACTGCCACAACGACGCCGAGCTCACGGCCGATTTGTCGTTCGAGGGCCGCGCCTTCGAGGACGTGCACGGTAATCCCGCCGTGTGGGAAGAAGTGCTGCGCAAGCTCAAGATCAACGCGATGCCGCCGCGCCAGGAGCCGCAGCCGTCCGACGAGATGGTGGCGCAGTTCATCGAAGGGCTCGAGGGCACGCTCGATGCGGCTGCGGCCGCGAACCCGTACGCCGGCACCACGACCGTGCACCGGCTGAACCGCGCGGAGTATGCGAATGCGATCCGCGATCTGCTCGGCGTCGAAGCGGACGTCTCGTCGCTGCTGCCGAGCGATGGCGGCGATTTCGGCTTCGACAACATCGCCGAGGTCCTGACGACCTCGCCGCTGTTGCTCGAGCGCTACCTGACGGTCGCCCTGCGAGTCGCCGACATGGCCGTCGGGAATCCAGATGCCGCTATCACGGCCACGGCGTACCGCCTGCCGTTCGAGCTGACTCAAGACAAGCATCTCGACGGTATGCCGCTCGGCACGCGTGGCGGCACGCGCGTCCGGCACACGTTCCCGGCCGACGGCGAGTACGTGTTCTCGGGTCGGCTCATTCGCGGCGTCGAGGAGGGCTTGTTCGGCATCGAGGGTCACGATCGCCCGCACGAGTTCCTGATCATCGTCGACGGCAAGACGGTGTTCTCCGCCGAGGTCGGCGGCGCCGAGCTGCACGAGCTCAGCGTCGCGCAAGGCATCAACATCGCGCAGGAATCCGTCAACGCGACGATGACGTCGCCGCCGATTCCGATCACGGCCGGCCCGCACGAGGTGGCCTTCACGTGGACCGAGCGCGCGGCGCACGAGCAAAACGCCTGGGAGCCCGGTCTCCGGGCGTCGCTCGAAGCCCACAATCCTTCGGGCATGCCCCGGCTCGAGGACGGCGTCGTCGAAGGCCCGTACAACGTCACGGGCGTCAGCGACACGCCCACGCGGGACCGCATCTTCGTCTGCCGGCCTGCGGCTGCGGCCGAGGAGTCGGCTTGCGCCGAGCAGATCCTGTCCACGCTGGCGCGGCGCGCGTTCCGCCGGCCCGTCGACGGCGAGGACATCGAGGCATCGCTCGCGTTCTATGGCGATGCGCGTGCGGAAGGCGGCGACTTCGACGCCGGTATTCGCGCGGCCGTATCGCGCATGCTCGTGAGCCCTTGGTTCCTGTTCCGAGTCGAAGGCGATTCACCGGACGTTCCGGCCGGCTCGAACCATGCGATCAGCGACTCCGAGCTCGCCTCGCGGCTGTCGTTCTTCCTGTGGTCGACGATCCCGGACGACGAGCTTCTGACGCTTGCAGAGAACGGTGAGCTGCGCGAGACCAGCACGCTCGAAGCGCAGGTCCGCCGCATGATCGCGGACCCGCGCGCCGAGGCGATGGTCGAGAACTTCGTCGGCCAGTGGCTCCAGCTGCGCAACCTCGAGTCGCGCGTCAAGCCGGACTTCCTGCTGTTCCCGGATTTCGACGACAACCTGCGCAAAGGCTTCCGCCGGGAGACGGAGATGCTGTTCGCGCACGTGCTGCGCGAAGGGCGGCCGGTGCACGAGCTCGTCAACGCGAACTACACGTTCGTCAACGAGCGCCTGGCCCGCCACTACGGCATCAAGGGCGTGTACGGCGCTCGGTTCCGCAAGGTCGACGTGACGGACCCGAACCGTTACGGCATCTTCGGCCACGGCAGCTTGCTGGCGTTGACGTCGGCGTCGAGCCGCACGTCGCCGATCATCCGCGGCAAGTTCATCCAGACTGAGTTCTGGAACAACCCGCCGCCGACGCCTCCCGCCGACGTTCCTGCCCTCGAGGAGAGTGCGCCGAAGGACCGGCCGTCGACGGTTCGCGAGCAGCTCGAGCTGCACCGCGCAAACGCCGTCTGCGCGGCCTGTCACAACAACATCGATCCCGTCGGCTTCGCGCTCGAGAATTTCGACGTCGACGGCAGCTGGCGCGACAGGACGCGCGAGGGCCTCGAAATCGACTCGGCCGGTATCCTGCTCGACGGTACGCCCGTCGACGGCCCTGTCGCGCTCCGGGCCGCTCTGCTGGCCGATCCGAACCTCTTTGCGAATACCGTCGCGGAGAAGATGCTGATTTATGCGCTAGGTCGCGGTTTGGAGCCGGCCGACATGCCCGTCGTCAGGCAGATCGTGAGAAATGCGGCCGAGCACGATTACAGCCTTGTGTCTATCGTCTTGGGTATAGTAGATAGCTATCCGTTCCAGAATCGGACGAATGGCGGCGCTGCTCAGGCAGCGACAATCGCGCAAACGAGGGAGTAGCCAATGTTCATCACGAAGAAGCATTTGGACCGCCGGACGTTCTTGCGCGGTGCGGTAGGAACCGCAATCGCCCTGCCGCTGCTCGACGCGATGGTGCCGGCTGCAACGGCACAGACGTCGACGGCCGCGGGCCAACGGTACCGCTTCGGCGCGATCTACATGCCGAACGGCGTGTACCCCGGCACCTGGCATCCGACGAAGGTCGGCAAGGACTTCGAGTTCAATCGCACGATGAAGCCGCTCGAGCCGTTTCGCGAGCAGCTGACGACGGTCAGCCGTCTCAAGGCTCCGGAAGGCAAGAAGGACATGGGCGGCATCCACATGGGTGCCAGCTCCGCGTTCTTGAACGGCCGAGGCCCCGTCGGCAACAACGGCGACTTCAACCTCATCGAGTCGAAGAAGTCGATCGATCAGTACATCGCCGACGCGATCGCCGGCGATACGCCGCTGCGCTCGCTCGAGCTCGGCACCGAAGACATGGGCACGTCGGCCGGCGCATGCGACGGCTATCCGTGCGTGTTCTTCAACACGATATCGTGGTACGACGACCATAGCCCGCTGCCCGTCTCGGTGAATCCGCAGGTCACGTTCGAGCGCATGTTCGGCGATCCCGGCACGCCGCAGCAGAGGCTCGCTCGTCTGCAAACGAAGCAGAGCATGCTCGACTCGGTCATGCACGAGACGTCGCGGCTCCAGAAGGTCATCGGCGCGAGCGACAACGCGATTCTCGACGAGTACCTCACGAACATCCGTCGCGTCGAGGAGCAGCTCCAGAAGATGCAGGCGCGCTCCGGTGCGCTCACGAACGCGGCCGACGCTCCGGTCGGTATCCCCGAAGATTTCAACGACCACATGACGGTCACGTACGACCTGCTGCATATCGCTTACCAGGGCGACATCTCGCGCGTGTTCAGCTTGATGCTGGGCCACGAGGGCAGCGGCCGCAGCTACGCGCACGTGGGCGTCAAAGAGCCGCATCACTCGACGTCGCACCACAAGAACACGCCGGAGAGCATCGATCAGTACGCGCGCATCACGGCGTACCAGATGGTCAAGCTCGGCGAGTTCCTCGCGAAGCTCAAGGACACGCCGGACGGCGACGGCTCGCTGCTCGACAGCTCGCTGATCTACTTCGGCGCCGGCATGAGCAACGGCCTGCTGCACGACCGGCACAACGTGCCGGCCGCGCTGATCGGCGGTGCCAATGGCCGCCTGCCCGGCAATCGCCACATCGAAGCGCCGGTCGATCAGCCGACGTCGGACCTCCTGCTCGGCATGGCCGATGTTCTCGGCGCCGAGGTCGAGACGATCGGCATCGCCACGGGCCGCGTGAACCTGGCATAACGGAAAGACGGCGGAAAAAGGGGACGGATTTATTTTCTGCTTTGAAGGGGTCGGATCTATCTCGCGAGTACAGCCAGGCAGAAAATAAATCCGTCCCCTTTTTCCGCCGCTCATCCGGACGCCGCCGCTATGGCGGCGTCTCCTTTTGGGGCAGGCGCAGTCCTTTGAAACCAGGGATATCGAGCTCGGTTCTCGTCGAGCAAGTCCGCAACACGGCCGCGTGGCTTTGGCAGGAGCCCGCCTGTGCTTCGCTAACGGCCATTTTCGATGAGTCGGCCGACGAGGCGCTCGAGGATCCTGGCGCGCTCGTACGCGCGCTTCGGCTGCGTCTCGCGGCGCATTACGCGACCGTTGCGACATTCGTGCCGACGGACGTCGATGCCCATATCCGCCATCACATGTGGCTGCCGATCGCCGAGACGGAAGTCTTTGCGCAGGCCAAGGCGTGCTTGGATGAGGCTGTAGCGCGCGACCCGCGCCTCGTTTCGGAGCGAGTGACGGACGGCCTTTCGGGCCACGACGGCGAGTGGCTGTCGGTGCGAGCGGGTGCGCTTGGGCGGGCGCTCGTGCTGGGCCTCGACCGCGAGGCCGCGACGCTGGCGGCGGAGATCGACGCCGAGCTCGACCGGGAGCAGCAGGCGTTTGCGGCCGCCCGCGGATGCGGCGCGCCGGCCACGACGACGCTGGCGCTCGCGACCACGATCGCTCACAACCTCGGTGACCTGTCCCGCGTCGTTGACGCGTGGCCGAAGGCGGCACGCACGAGCGAGCTGCACGCGCGCTACTCGCGCCTCGGTCACGCGGATGGCCCGCGGCATCGTAGCGACTTCTTGCTCGCCGGCACGCTGAACAAGGAGCTGATGTCGATCGAGAACCATAGGTTCCTCGCGCTCCGGAAGCCGCGTGGGCTGCGCCGCAGTCGCTCGTTGCTGCTGCCCGTCGGCCCGTGGTTCGATGCTTGGGGAGAGACTCTGTGCCGCAGCGAGCTGCTCGAGGACGCCGACCGCGCCGAGGTCGCGGCGGCTCTGATCGAGCTGCACCTGCGGTGGCCGGCGCAGGAGGGCTGCTTGCGCGCGCTGGCCGCAATCCACCGGGAGACGCGCGGGGGGCTCGGCTGGTACGCCACTGCGCTACCGGCGCGCCTGCGCAAGGAAATCGGCCGAGGGCGGATTCGCGAGGCGATCGACGTGTCGCGGGAGCGCTTCGAAGCGCGCATCGAGGGACGCTACCGCGCGCTGCTGGCGCGCCTCACCGAGCGCACGTCCGAGCGGTTGCGGGCGAGCGCCTGACGGCCAGACTGAGCCAGGTCATTTTTTGCGCGCGGGCATTAGTTGCGTTCGAAGCACCGGAGCGGTAGAACCAGCCCGTCCGGACTCTCGCGTCACTAAGAACAACGGGGGACCATGCGCGCCTTCGTTCAGTGCTCACTCGGCTTGGTCAGCTTCGCAGCGATTCTCTCGGGCCAAGTACTTGCCCAACCCGTGGAAGAGCCGGAAGAAATCATTGTTCGCGCAAAACCGCTGAACCAGTATCGGGTGGAAATTGAGGTGGCGCGCGACGAGATGATCAGGCTCTTCAACGAAGCGAATGAGGACGACGACAACGACGTTCGCTGTCGATACGAGGCCCCGACCGGGAGTCGAATCCCGGTGCGCAACTGCTTCTCTGCGGCTCAAGACCGCGCGAGTGCCAACGCCGCGTACGACTTCCTCCAGGATCTGAGAAGGGGTACGGGATCGGTTTCGCAGGGCGCGGCAACAGGCCTCGGCGAAGCGCAGAACGCGGCGGGTGAAGAGGGCCGTGCCATGGTCGAGTTCGAAGAAGAATGGCGCCGCGTCATGGGCACGGATCAGCAGTTTTACGACGCAGTGGTCAAATACCGCGAGCTCGAAAACGAGTTCAACAGGGCACGTGGGACGACGATTCGTATGCCGATCCCAGTCTTCACGCTGAAGGGCCCACAATGCGAGGCCAGCGTTTACACCGAGTACGAGCAGCTCAACAACGTTGCGCGCGTCACCGGGACGATCAGCGTCTCGGCCTGCCCGGCAGGAACGGCTGGGAAGTTCTCGCTCGTCGCGCGCGTCAGAGACGAGGCCGGCGTGAGCACGCCAATCGAGTTCAGCGAGGCGTGGCAGAGCGCTGACTCGCAGGATTACATCTTCTATGCCGACTACCCGATCGGCGACAACGTACTCCTCGAGAACGTGCGCGTACGTAACTTGAGGTGCACCTGCGAGGGTGCCACGCAATAGCCAACGCGGCGGAGCGGGGGTGCCGGTGTGGGCGAGCGCCTGACGGCCAAAAAAAACGGGCCGGCCCTTGAAGGGGCCGGCCCGCTCGTTCGAGTCGCGAGAGCGACGCTACGACCTAGGCCTTGATCTCCTTGCGGACGATCGCGGCGCCTTCGGCGAGCGCCCTGAGCTTCATCTGGGAAACCATGCGCGCGAGCGGCTTCATGCCGCAGTCCGAGCTCAGTGTGACCTTCTCGGCCGGCACGTGCTTGATCGTGCGGCGGATACGGTCGGCGATCGTCTCCGGTTTCTCGATGGCTGCCGTGCGGATGTCGAGGACGCCGATCTGCACGCCCTGGTTCGCCGGCAGCTTCTTGAGGAACTCCACGCCCGCCATGTCGCGGTTCGCGTAGTCGAGCACGAACTCGTCGATGCCTGCAGTGCCGAAGAAATACGGCAGCACCGTCTGGTAGCCCTCCGGGAAGTTGTCGCTCAGGATGTCGTTACCCCACGCGTTGCCGAAGCAGAAGTGCCAGCCGATCTTCGCGTCGACGCCGTCGCAGCACATCTCCACCGATTCACGGATCCACTTGTAGTCGTCCTTGTTGTTCGTGAACAGCGGCAGCCAGGCACCGAGGTCCTCGAACTGGAGGTACGTGGCGCCGGCGGCGACCAGATCCTTCATTTCCTTGTTGAAAATCGGGGCAAGCGCGAAGCTCAGCTCCTTCGCGTTCTTGTAGTGCTGGAAGTAGACGTGCCACGCGAGGTTCGCGGGGCCGGCGCCGACCGACACCTTCACGGGCTTGTCGGTGTGCTTCGTGGCGATCTTGTAGAGGTCCGCGAGGCGGATGGGGCCGTGCTTCACGGGGCCGCTGTTGATCACTCCGCCCCAGTCGTCGAGGATCGCCTTGCCTTGGCTCGCCGCGGCGCCCTTGTAGCTCGGGTGCTCCTCGCGCGACTGCTCGAAGCCGCCGATGCGCTCGTACATGTACCAGCAGAACGAGCCGATCACGCCGACGTAGTCGTCGTACCACATGTTGCCGTCGGTCACGATGTCCAGGCCGGCCTCGACCTGGTCGCGAATGACGGTCCCTACGGCGTCGTTGTAGGCCTCTTCGTGCGAGACCTCCTTGAACGCCACGCGAATGTCACGACCCAGCAGCTGATGCTTGAACCAACCAGGGCGGGGATAGGACCCGACCATGGTCGTCGGGAGGATCTGTTTTACGATTTGCTTTGGCTTTGGCATTTAGTTTTTCTCCTGCTGATCAGCGCCAGAATTCGTGTAAGGGGCCGGAGTATACGACATCAAAATGAGGCCGCGGTAGCCGCGGACGGGCCGGTTTGGCTGTGCCCGCAACGCTGTCACCGGCCCTACTCGGCGCGGTTCGACGATCTCTCTCAGTGTCCGGGTTTCATCAAGAACGGCGGCGGGTAATGCCGGCCCCCGCGCTCGAGCGTGATCCAGCGCGTCTCGGTGAATTGGTCGATGCCGGCGCGGCCGCCGTGGCGGCCGAGGCCGCTCCAGCGAACGCCGCCGAACGGCACGTGCGGCTCGTCGTTGACCGAGCTGTCGTTGATGTGGGCCATGCCGGTGTTCAGGCGCCGCGCGATCGCCAGCCCGCGTTCCTCGTTGCGCGTCATGATGCCGGCCGAGAGACCGTACTCCGAGTCGTTCGCGATCTCGACGGCCTCGTCGACGCTGCCGACCGTGATCACGGGCGCGATCGGCCCGAACGTTTCCTCGCGCATGACCTTCATGTCGCGCGTGATGTTCGTCAGCACCGTCGGCTCGAAGAACAAGCCCTTGTGCTTGCCGCCGCACAACACCTTGGCGCCTTTCGCGACGGCGTCCTCGACCTGGTCGCGGATCTTGTCGAGCTGCTTTTGGTTGATGATCGGGCCGATGCAGTTCGCCATCTCGCGCGGGTTGCCGACCTTGAGCTTCTTGGTGTTCGCGACGAACTTCTCGATGAACTCGTTGGCGACGTCCTTGTGAACGATGACGCGCTCGACGGACATGCAGATCTGCCCCTGGTGCATGAACGAGCCGAACGTCGCGGCGTTCACGGCGTGCTCGATGTCGGCGTCGTCGAGCACGATCAGTGCGTCCTTGCCGCCAAGCTCGACGCAGCACTTCTTGAGCAAGCCACCGGCCTTCGCGGCCACCTGGGTACCGACGGCCGTCGAGCCCGTGAAGCTGATGCCGCGGACGGTCGGGTTCGAAATCAGCTCGTCGCCGACGGCGGCGACGTTGTCGCGCGAGCAGGTGACGACGTTGAACACGCCTTTCGGAATGCCGGCTTCCTCGAGGACCTCGGCGATCAAGAGGCCGCCCGAGACGGGGGTCTCCTCGGACGGCTTGAGCACGACGGTGTTGCCGACGGCGAGCGCGACGGCGAACCCGCGCGACGACAGAATCAGCGGGAAATTCCACGGCGAGATGACCGAGACGACCCCGAGCGGCTCGCGCACGACGAGGCTCAGCTTGCCGTGGTCGGAAGGCAGGATCTCGCCCGTGACCTGATATGCGGCCGCGGCTGCGGCGCGGTAGACGCCCACGCTGTAGCCGGTCTCGAACATCGTTTTGCCGATCCACCCGCCGCCTTCGTCGATCAACGAGTCCTGGAACTCCTTGGCTCGGGCCGCCAGCACGTCCGCGACCTTGGAGAGCAGCGCCGCGCGCTTGGAGTGCGCAAGTGCGGCCCACTCGGGCTGCGCCGCGGCGGCGGCCTCGACGGCTGCCTTCGCGTCGCTGCGGCCGGCGTCGGCGACTTGCGCCCAAACCTCGCCCGTCGAAGGGTTGTAGACGGGGAACGTCGCCTTGTTCTTTGCGGCTACCCACTGGCCGCCGATGAATAGGTCTCGCATACCGCTCATGTGTTTCTCCTCCTGCGGGCGTTCTATTTGTTCGGAGCGCGAAGTGCTGCTCGACCCGCCCCGTCGAGCTTGCTTGCAATGGGCTTCGCCGCGCTAGTATAGACAACGAGTGGGGTGGATAACCAAAGCACATATCGTGCGCCTACGCGCCGCCGTGGCGTGATACGAAGCACGAGTCTTTTAGTCGCCGTCCTTAGCGTCGCGGTCGCCGGCTGTCGAGCGTTGCCGGCGCGCATTGCCGCGCACGAGGAGGCGTTGCCGATCGCGCAGTACGGGTCGCTCGCCGATTTCGCGGCCCGCATCGAGGCCATGCTCGGCAGCGGCGAATCGGCGCATTGGCTGCTCGATCGCAACGAGCTCGCGCTTCAGGCGCGGCTTGCCCTCGCGGACGAAGCGGCCGTATCCCTCGACGTGCAGTATTTCGTCTGGCAGAGCGACGCGAGCGGCCACCTGCTCGCGGACCGCATGCTCCACGCGGCCGACCGCGGCGTCAGGGTGCGGATTCTCGTCGACGATTTCGGCGTCTCCGGCAAGGGAGGCGACGTGTTGAAGCTCGACGCGCATGCCAACATCGAGGTGCGCAACTTCAACCCGTGGAGGACGCGCGGCAATCGGCTCGGCACGGCGACGGAGTTTCTGACGCGTGCCTACGTCTTGAACCGCCGCATGCACAACAAGACCTTTATCGCCGACGGCCGCTTCGCGGTGCTCGGCGGCCGTAACATCGGCGATCGCTACTTTGGCCTCTACAGACACTTCGTGCAGGACGATCTCGACGTCATGGTCGCCGGTCCCGCGGCGCGGGAGGTGGCGGCCACGTTCGACGACTACTGGAATAGCGAACATTCGTTCCTGATCGCCTCGTTCGAGTACGACCAGCGCCCGCGCAATCCCTTGGCGACCACGAGGGAGGAGATGCACTCGAGCATCGAGGCCAATAGGGCGTTGCTCGAGGCGTTCGCTTCCGAGCCGACCGATTGGTCCTCCTATCTCGAGGAGCTCGTTGCCACGTTCGCGCCGGCGCGCAGCAGACTTCTATGGGAATCCCCGGACATCTTGGATGCGTCGCGGCCGCGGCTCTACGAAGGCTTCAAGGAGCTCGTCGCGAGCGCGCGGTCAGAAGTCTTGATCAGCTCGCCGTACTTCATTCCCGACGAGGAGTTTCGGGCGCTGCTCCGCGATCTCGTGGCGAGAGGCGTGCGGGTCGTCGTCTTGACGAACTCGCTTTCGACGAACAACCACGTCGTCGCGCACACGGGCTATCGGCGTCTGCGGCGCGAGGTGCTGGCATCCGGCGTCGAGCTCTACGAGCTGCGGATGGATGCGGAGGCGCTATCGCTGTACGTCACGCCGCCGGCTACGCCTACGCGGCTCGGGTTGCACACGAAGGCCGTCGTCGTGGATCGCGAACGGGCCTTCGTCGGCTCGCCGAACGTCGATCCGCGGTCGATGATATTGAACACCGAGCTCGGCGTGGTCGGCGACGGGCCGGTATTCGCCGCGCAGGTGGCTGCGCTCATCGAACGAGACATCGCGCCTGCGAACGCCTGGCGCGTCACGATGGACGACGAGGGCTGGCTCAGATGGACGAGCGGCGACGACGTCGTGCGCCGGCAACCGGCTCAAGGTTTCAGGCAGCGGATGGTCGAGTTCTTGCTGAACTTGCTGCCGATCAAGGACCAGGCCTAGCGCTCGAGGAGCTTGGCCTTGTCCTTGACCTCTTTCCAGTCGTCAGCGTCGGCCGGGGCGTCCTTCGCCTTCGTGATGACGGGCCAGTTCTTCGAGAGATCGGCGTTGAGCTTCAAGAACTCTTCCTGGCCCGCGGGCACGTCGTCTTCCGAGCAGATCGCCTCGACGGGGCACTCGGGCTCGCACAGCGTGCAGTCGATGCACTCCTCGGGATCGATGACGAGCATGTTCGGCCCTTCGTGGAAGCAGTCGACCGGGCACACCTCGACGCAGTCGGTGTACTTGCACTTGATACAGGCTTCGGTGACTACGAAGGTCATGCGGTGCTCCACGAGGCGCGGCCAAGGCGCGGTCGAAACGGCGCAGATTCTGCTACAAACCGGGACATAAGGCCAAGCCCGGGCGTTTGGCGCGAGCGTCAGATCTGTTCCGGGGCGACCTCGACCGTGAGCCCGTCGAGGGTGGGCTTCAGGACGATCTGGCAGCTCAAGCGGCTCGTCGGCCGGCGGTCGAGAACGCAGCCGAGCATCCCGTCCTCCTGCGCATCGGGCGGCGGCAGCATCTTCGCCCACTGCGGATCGACGTAAACGTGGCACGTCGCGCAGGAGCACGCACCGCCGCATTCGGCGACGATACCCCGGACGTCGTTGTCGACGGCGGCCTCCATGAGCGTGGTGCCGGGTGGGGCGTCGACGACCTTCGGCGTGCCGTCCGGCTGGATATAGGTCACCCTAGGCATGGCGGTCGGGCCGCCCCGCCTGGGCAATATGCTTATGCATTTGAATTGCCTGAATCTTCGGCTGGCCGGCTATAATACCTGCCCAAATTGCTCCCTGGCCAAAATCGAGCCGCCAGGAGAGCCCGGCGAATGACCTCCGCTGCCGCGCGCAACGAATGCCGCGGCTGCTCGCGCGCAGGCGGAGAGGCGAGCTGAGCTCGCAGCGGCGCGCCGCGGCGGCAGGACGAGTGACGAGAGCAGCATGGATTCGCAATCAGTAGTGATCAGATTCGCCGGCGACTCCGGCGACGGCGTGCAGTTGATCGGCACGCAGTTCGTAGCGGCCACGGCGCTCGCGGGCGACGACTTCGCAACGTTCCCCGACTATCCCGCCGAGATCCGCGCTCCGGCCGGCACGACGTTCGGCGTGTCCGCGTATCAGATTCATCTCGGCGCTCGGCCCATCACCACGGCCGGCGACGCCCCGCAGGTGCTCGTCGCGTTCAATCCCGCAGCACTCAAGGTCAATCTGCCGTTGATCGCCGACGGCGCGCTGATCGTTCTCAACATCGACAGCTTCACGAGCCGGGGGCTTGCCAAGGCCGGCTACGAGAAGGACCCGCGCCAAAGCGGCGTGCTCGACGGCTATCAGGTCATCGAGGTCGACATCACGAAGCACACGCTCGAAGCGACCGAGCAGTTCGGCTTGAGCAAGAGCGACTCCGGGCGCTGCAAGAATTTCTGGGCGCTCGGTCTCGTGCAGTGGATGTTCAGCCGCGACGTCGCCTCGATCGAGGATTGGTTGAAGAAGAAGTTCGCGAAGGACGCGACGATTCGCGACGCGAACTTGGCGGCCCTGCGTGCGGGTCACGCCTATGGCGAGACCGCCGAGCTGACGGCCGCCGTCCCGCACGTCGCCACGGTGCACGCGCAGTTCCCGCCCGGTGAGTATCGGGGCGTGCGAGGCGGTGAAGCGCTCGCGCTCGGCCTTGCCGCGGCCGGCGAGCTTGCCGACAAGCCGATCATTTTTTGTGGATATCCGATCACGCCGGCGTCGGCGTTGCTTCACCAGCTTGCGCGCTACGGCAATATGGGCGTCGGCACGTTCCAGGCCGAGGACGAGATCGCGGCCGTGTGCGCGGCGATCGGCGCGTCCTACGGCGGCGCCATCGGCATCACGTCGAGCTCCGGCCCAGGCATTGCGTTGAAGACGGAAGCGATCGGGCTCGCCATCAATGCCGAGCTGCCGCTTGTCGTCGTCAACTCGCAGCGCGGCGGCCCGTCGACGGGCTTGCCGACGAAGACGGAGCAATCGGACCTGTACCAAGCCGTGTACGGCCGTAACGCCGACTCGCCGGTGCCCGTGATCGCGGCGCGCAGCCCCAGCGACTGCTTCGAGGTGGCCATCGAAGCCGTGCGTATCGCCGTGCGGCACATGACGCCGGTCATACTATTGACGGACGGTTACCTCGCGAACGCGGCGGAGCCGTGGCGGTTGCCGAACATCGACGAGATCCCGCGCATCGAGACGAACAAGCCGGGTGAGCGGGCGGCCGGCCAAGACGTGCCGTCCTTCATCTTCAGCCGCAATCCCGAGACGCTGGGCCGCCCTTGGGTCGCGCCGGGAATGCCGGGCCTCATGTATCGAGTCGGCGGCATCGAGAAGGATCTCCGCACGGGCAACATCTCCTACGACGCGCAGAACCACCAGGCGATGACGGATCTACGCGCGGCCAAGGTCGCGTCGGTCGCGAAATTCATCGGCCCGCAAAAGGTCGAGCTCGGGCCCGAGAAGGGCTCGCTGGCGGTCGTCGGCTGGGGCTCGACGTACGGCGCGCTATTTCAAGCCGTGCGCGCGTTCCCGGCCAAGGAACGCGTGAGCCACATCCACATTCGCTACCTGAACCCGTTCCCGGAGAACTTGGGCGAGCTGCTCGCCGGCTTCGACCGGATCCTCGTTCCCGAGATGAACATGGGCCAGCTCGCGACGCTGCTGCGCGACAAGCTCGGCGTCGAGACGATTCAGTTCAACAAGGTCACGGGCCAACCGTTCTTGATCGGCGAGCTCGTGCAGAAGATCCGCAGCGTGCTCGGCGCAAAACCGGCCGTGCGTGCGGTGCGGGGAGAACGAGCATGAGCGCACAGTTGCAGGCCAAGGACTACGCTTCGTCGCAAGAGGTGCGTTGGTGCCCGGGCTGCGGCGACTACGCCGTCTTGAAATCCGTGACAAAGGCGCTCGCCGACGTCGGCGCCGTTCCCGAGAAGACCGTGTTCGTTTCGGGCATCGGCTGCTCGTCGCGCTTCCCGTACTACCTCGAGACGTACGGCTTTCACACGATTCACGGCCGAGCGCCGGCGATCGCGACGGGGCTCAAGCTCGCGAATCCGGAGCTCGACGTCTGGGTCGTCACGGGCGACGGCGACGGCTTGTCGATCGGCGGCAATCATTTGTTGCACGCGTTGCGGCGCAACGTCGGCTTCAAGATCCTGCTGTTCAACAACGAGATCTACGGGCTCACGAAAGGCCAGTACTCGCCGACTTCGCGGCCCGGTACGCGCTCACCGTCGACGCCTGGCGGTTCCTTCGATAACCCGGTCTCGCCGGGGGCGTTTGCGATCGGCGCCGGCGCGAAATTCATCGCGCGCGCGATCGACGTCGACAAGACGGGCTTAGGTTCTGTGCTCGAGGCCGCGCACGGCTTCGATGGAACGGCGTTCGTCGAGATCTTCCAGAACTGCATCGTCTACAACGACGGCGTGTTCAACTCGTTCACGGAGCGTGACAAGGCTGCCGATGCGCAGATTCGCGTCGAGCATGGCCGCCCGCTCGTGTTCGGCGCCGGCGGCTCGAAGGGACTTGGTTTCGACGTGAAGACGCTCGCGCTGAAGGTCGTCGACGCGAAGGCGAACCCCGACGACGTGATCGTCCACGACGAGACCAACCGCACGCTCGCGCAGCTCTTGCTGACGATGCCGCAGCCGGAGTTTCCGGTTGCGCTCGGTGTCGTGTTGCGCCAGCCCGGCGTCTCGTTCGAGAAGGCCTACTACGCGAACCAACCGACGAAGCTGAAACGCACCGCCAAGGTCGCGGACGCGCTGCGCCAGACGAGCGTTTGGCGCGTGCCCGCGGCCAAGCAAGCCTGACGGTCCTTCAACGCGCGGCTGCGAGCTCCGCGGCCGTGCGTTCCGCTTCGCGCCAGACGCGCAGCAGATTCCCGCTCCAGATCTTGTCGATGTCCTCGCGGCTGTAGCCGCGCCCCTCGAGCTCGGCCGTGACGTTGGCCGTCTCGGCTGCGTCGGCCCAGCCCGTGATGCCGCCGCCGCCGTCGAAGTCCGAGGCGATGCCGACATGGTCGACGCCGATCAGCTTGACCGCGTAGTCGATGTGATCGACGAGATCCGCGACGGTGGCGGCCGGCCAGCGCACTTCGATCTCGCGCAGGCGTTCGTCGTAGGCCGCTCGCTGCTCCGCCGGCAAGGAGTCGAGGCGCACGCCGGCCGTCAGGCCGACGCTCTGGCGTAACGTACGCAGCTCGGCCGTCTTTTCCTCGGGCTGCGCCTTCAGATACGAGTCGTAGGCGACTACCTGGACCACGCCGCCGTCGGCTTTCAGAGCGAGCAACGTCTCGTCGTCCATGTTGCGTGGGTGCGCGTTGACGCTCGCTACACCCGAGTGCGACGCGATCACGGGCGCCGCCGACAGCCGCATCGCGTCGAGCGCCGTCTGCTTCGAGCCGTGCGAAACGTCGACCATTACCCCGAGCCGGTTCATGCGCGCGATCGCCTCGGCGCCGAGCGCGCTGACACCCGCCGCCGACTCGGCAACTGCTCCCTGCGTTGCTCTGCCGCGGGCATCCATGCCCGCGTCCGCGGGATCGCCGAGCGCGGCGCTCGGCCGCGCGGAGCGCGCGAGGTCGTTGTCGCCGTCGTGCACGAGACCCGCGTAACGCGCGCCGAGCGCGTAGTAACGGTCGAGCATCGCCAGACTCGGGCCGAGCGAGTAGCTGTTCTCGATGCCGATCGCGGCGACGAGCTTGCCCGTCGATGCGATGCGCGGAACGTCGGCCGCGGAGTAAGCGATCTCGATGCGCTCGGGATAGAGCTGCTCGGCCATGCGGTGGATTGCGGCGAACTTCGTCAGCGCGTCGGCCTCCGCGCGCGCGTAGCCTTCAGCCGTGCGGGCTGTTTGCCCGACGAACACGACGAAGAAGCCGGCGTCGAGCCCGCCGGCGGCCATCTTCGTCAGGTTGACCTGCAGGTCCGCCGTCAGCGGGTCCGTCGCAGCCGTCGCGAAGTCGAGCGGTATGTCGATGTGCGTGTCGAGCGTCAGCGCGCGGGCGGCCGCGGCCGGGGGCGAGGGTGCCGCGGGCGGCGATTCGCCGCAGCCGGTCGCGAGCGCTGCAAGACATGCCGCCGCTACGGCGCGTGTCGCCGCCGTCATCGTGGCGAGGCCGGCTGGGTTTCGGCCATGTGATGCTTCGCGTCGACGGGCTTCATCAGCGCGTTCGCGACGAGTGCGATCGCGAGCAGCGCCGCCATCAGGTACATCGTGAGGTTGTACAGGCTCGGCGTCGGGTCGACCGTGCCCGCCGGAGCGATCTCCATGAGCTTCCCGATCGTGACCGTCTGCCGCGCGACGAGTGTGTCGAGTTGCTCGACGCCGGCGCCGAACGCTTGGCTGAACCGCTCGGGATCGACTTTCGTGACGAGGTCGCGGATCGCCACTCCGATGGACCGCTCGCGCAGCGACGTGATTGCGACGGGGCCGAGGACGCCCGCGAGGCTCCACGCCGTCAGCAGGCGGCCGTGGATGCCGCCGACATAGCGGGTCCCGAACATGTCGGCGAGATAGGCGGGAATCGTCGCGAACCCGCCGCCGTACATCGTGAAGATGATCATCGTCGCGGCATAGAAATAGACGAGCCAAATGGCGGCCGGCTGCACGCTGACCTGGCGCGCGACCCACGGTATCGACACGTACAGCACGATGCCGAGAGCGAAGAAGATCCAGTACGTGTTGCGGCGACCGATGTAATCGGACGAGCTTGCCCAGATGAACCGGCCGAGCATGTTGAAGAGGCTGATCATCATGACGTAGGTAGCCGCGAAGGCGCCGTCGACGATCGTCGGCAGAGTCGTACCGAAGATCTCTGCCATCATCGTCTGCGCGACGCTGAGCACGCCGATACCGGCCGTGACGTTGAAACAGAGCACGATCCAGAGCTGGTAGAACTGCCGCGTTTTGAGCGCCTCGTCGATGTGCACGTTGTGCGTGCTGATCATGCGCTTCGCGCGGTGCGCCGCGTCGGGCGGCACCCAGCCCGCGGGCGTCCAGCCGGGCGCAGGCAGGCGATACGAGAACGCGGCGGCGAGCATGACTACGAAATAGATGAGGCCGAGCGTGATGAACGTCTCGGCGACCCCGACGTTGCCCGTCCCGACGGCGTAAACGCCCTCGGCGCCGCGCACGATCATGCTGCCGACGTCGTTGGTCGCCTACGACGACGACCTCGCGCAGCTGCCCGGCGACGTCGGCGAAACGCCGGCCGCCTTCGGTGACGAGCGACACTTGGTCGACCGTTCCGAGATACTCCGGTTGCTCGTAGAACGTGCGGATGAAGAACCGTTTCAGCGGCGCGCCGATGATCGCACCGCCGCCGAAGCCCATGATGGCCATTCCGGCTGCCATGCCGCGGCGGTCGGGGAACCACCGAATCAGCGTGCTGACGGGCGACACGTAGCCCAAGCCTAAGCCGCAGCCGCCGATCACGCCGTAGCCGAGATACACGAGCCACAGCTCGTGCAAGAAGATGCCGAGCCCGCCGATCAGATAGCCGCCGCCCCAGCAGGCCGCCGCGACGGTGCCGACCATGCGCGGGCCGACGTCCTCGAGCCACTTGCCGGCGAGCGCGGCAGAGAGGCCCGAGGAACACGATCGCGACCGTGAAAATCCAGACGACGTCGGACAGCAGCCAATCCTCGGCCGCCGGCGTGACGACGCCGAAGACGCGAATCAGCGCCGGGTTGTAGATGCTCCAGGCATAGACCGAGCCGATGCAAAGATGAATCGCGATCGACGCGGGCGGCACGAGCCAACGATTGAACGACGCCGGCGCGATGATGCGCTCTCTAGCAAGCAAGCCGAGCATAGATTTCCCCCTGCGGCCCATTCTAGTGAGGGCTTCTCGTCGAGCAACGCGTCGGTGGCGCCCCGGGCCGGGATCGAACCGGCGACCTTCCGCTTAGGAGGCGAACGCTCTATCCACTGAGCTACCGGGGCGTGTGCAAGCTGGTAGTCGGCAAAGGATAGCAGGTCGTGCGCTTCGGATTGGCGCAGCGCCGCGAGAGGATCTCAAGGGAAGTCGTCGAGGAACCGTACGCCGACTGTCGCCGTGTCCGGGCCGTCCACCGTGAGCACGCTATAAATGCCGGCGGCCTCCACGCTGAAGCGCGTCGGTCCCGCCAGCAGATTCGCTGTGCTGGCCTGGTACACGTAGAGGTCGTACTCCCCGGCAGCGAGCGGCGTGTAAGGGGAGGAGAGTCCCGGAGCGATCAACGTCGCCACGGCGCCCAGGAAGTTCGGATCGCTGTCGGGAAGCGCGATGACGAAGTCGACGGCGAAAAACTGCGACACGGCGCTCATGAAGCGCACCTTGGCCTCACGGTTGATACGTCGTCCATCGTCGAGGGCGAACGTGCCGAACAGCGTGCCGGCCGGACCGGCGAACAACATCGTCGCGCGTTGGCCCGGGAAGCCGGCCACCGTCTGGGTGAACTCGAGCGCTCCGGAATTACCCACCGGCGTGACGTTGATCTGCGCGGCGACGGTCGGATACGGCGCGTACGGCGTCGGCTCGCCGAACGGAATTGCCGAGAACAACGGAGGCGAGAACTGGCTGTCGACCGCGACGTCGCGCGGCGCCTGATCCGTCGCGCCGTTGACGACGCGCAGCTCGGACGTCGCGTCACGGTCGTAGAGAATGAACGGCTGCGCCTGGAGCATGAGCACGCTGATCTGTTCCGTGCCTTGCCCCCCCTCGGGGACGACGATGAACGTCGTCGTCACCCCGGCAGGCAAGGTGATTGTCGTCGTCGCGAGCAAGACGTTCGCGGGGTCGCCTGCGGCGGTCAACCAGAGCTCGTAGTCGC
The DNA here is from genome assembly GCA_963714705.1 of uncultured Gammaproteobacteria bacterium. Lineage (GTDB taxonomy): Bacteria > Pseudomonadota > Gammaproteobacteria > Steroidobacterales > Rariloculaceae > FEN-1219. The sequence continues at coordinate 55,346 of CAVQPJ010000002.1, read as the reverse complement.
CGCCCGGTAACGCGCGCGGGGTCATTTGCTCCTGCGCGTTGAAGCTGCCGCGCGGCGCGGCGCCTGCGATTCCGACGCCGGGCCGTTCGAGATAGAGGTCCATTGCCGGCTGTCCGGTCGCCGCGTGCACTGCCACGAATTGCGCCTCGGTCGCGGGCCCCGCGGAGTGCTCGATGATCAGCGGCTGCACTTCGCCGCCGACCTCCGTCAGCACGAACGTGTAGCTGTGATCCGAGTCGAGCTCCCGCGCGAACGTCCAACTGTGGGCGACGTTCTCTCCGAGCGCTCGCTCGTAGACGTAGAAGTCGTAGAGGTCCTCATCGTAGATGAACTCTGAGGAACCCTTGAACGACAACGTCTCGAGCGCGTTTGGTTCTCGTTCCCGCTGGAACGCCAGCATTTCGAAGCCCGGTGCCACGTTCACGACCCGCACGCCGGTTTTCCCCGGCGGCTGCCGACCCTCGTCGCAGCCGGCCAGGAGGAGCACGGCGCAAGCGAGGCCGCACGAAGCAACGTGACGTAGGTTCATAGGGGCGCCGGTGAGGCTGGGTCGCAAGTGAAATAGGCCGGTATGGTACAGGCTGACCGGCTCGCCGCGAAACGCGCCGCTAGAGCCGTCGCAGCCGGCTGACTACAATGCGGGCGCCCGCCGTGGCGCTCGCACTTGGCTCTGCTCCGAGTCATGCGGCTCTGACTGCGGCAGAGGCGGAAGATTCCTCACGCGGGATGGAAGAGGATGATCGTCAGAACGATAGCAGGGACGAGCGTCGCCGTTTGGTGCACAGCGGTGGGCGCGCAGCTCGCCGAGCCGTTGCACGTGCGCAATCTGAACCCGCTCGTCGCGGTTTTCGGGCTTCCCGCCTGGGACACGGTGCCGATCGGCTCGCGGTTTGGGGCCACCGCAGAGGTTGCGAACCACTACCGGTTCTCGCTGGAGGACGACGAGCGCTTGATGCTCGACGGCGAAACCGTGCGCACGAACCTCGCCTTCACGCATGGGTTTGCGAGCGGCTGGTCGCTCGGGATCGAGGTCCCGTACTACAAGGTCAGCGGCGGCGTATTGGACGACGCCATCGACGCCTGGCATTCCGCGTTCGGCATGCCCGACGGGGGTCGTAATGGGCGCCCCGAAGACCAGTTGCTCTACGCCTTCGGCGAGCCGCTATCGCTGTCGTATGTGCTGACCGAGCCGCAGAGCGGTCTCGGCGATACGCAAATCAAGTTTGCGAGGCTCATCGGGCCCGAGCAGGGATTCGTCGTGCAAGGGAGCGTGAAGGTTCCGACCGGCGAGGAGGAGATGCTGGCCGGCAGCGGGTCTACCGATTGGTCGTTGACCTTGTTGCGCACGCGGCCGCTGCTCGCCCGGCGTCGGGCAGCGGGGTACTACTGGGGCGTCGGGCTCATGCGCGTCGGCGATCCGGAGCTGATCGACTTCGATGCGCACGACTGGGTGGCGACAGGCATCGTCGGCGGAAGCTGGCAAGTGCTGCCGAAGTTCGGGCTGAAAGGACAGATCGACGTGCACGATGCGTTTTACGATTCGGCGCTCGAGGAGATCGGCGAGACGGCGATTCAGGCGACGCTCGGCGCGTGGCGGCGGATGGGGCAGCGCGGGCAGATCGAATTCGCCTTCGTCGAGGACTTGAACGTCAGCACGGCGCCCGACATCGTTTTGCAGGTCGCCGCGGCGTGGCAGTGGTAGGCCCGCCGCGGCGGCGTTCCGCACTGTCGATCGCGGCGCTCGGGCTCCTGTTGGCTGCCTGCGGCGCCGGGAACCCCGACGCCGGTGGCGGCGCCGAGCCGCCGGCCCCCCCGGCGACCACGGCCGTTCGAGCGTCGGAGCTCGATCCGGGGCCCATCAAGACCGCAGCCGAGTACTTGGCCGAACCGGAGCTCGCAACGGCGGATGCGACCCGCGGCGAGTTGCTCGCGTTCGCCTGCGCGGCGTGCCACAAGTTTCGCGAAGAGGAAACGCTGATCGGCCCGCACCTGCGCGGCGTCTTCGGGCGGCGGGCCGCCAGCATCGAAGGGTTCCAGTACTCGCCGGCGTTGCGCCAGTCGGGGCTCGTCTGGACGCCCCGATCGCTCGAGGCGTGGCTCGCTGACCCCGCAGGATTCATCGAGGGCACGACGATGGCCTTTGCGGGGTATCGCTCGGCCGAGGATCGGCGCGATCTGATCGCCTACTTGCTGCGGGCCACGCAGTGAGGACCGCGTCGGAAAGCTTTACAAGCCAGATTATGTCCCACGCGTAAGCCATTGAACGGTAACAAAGGTTGGTGTCGGCGCGCCTGGGCTCGGTTCTTGCAAAGCATGCCGGTACTCTTCGTCTTACTGGGTTTCTAGCTTGAACGAGTCTTCCAATCGAGAGGCCGTCGCCGCGGGTCTCAACGCCGAGGTCTACGCCGAGCGGCGCGGTGGCGCCGATCGCCGTCGACTGACGCTCGGCAGCTTCGTTCGCGGAGGCGTCACACCGCGGCGCCGCGACGGCCGCCGTGTCGGCGAGCACCACTTGCCGATCGACTGGCACGAGCCGTACCTGTTGTTCCTGTCGTTGACGATCCTGCTGCTCAGCGTCGCCGACGCCTTCCTGACGATCACGCTGATCATGGGCGGCGCCCAGGAGGCGAATCCGCTGCTCGCATTCGTCTTGCGCGACCATCCGGATCTCTTCGCCGTCGTCAAAATGACGCTGACGGGGACCGGCGTGCTCGTGCTCGTAGCCATGGCGCGGTCGCGATTTTTCCGCATCATGCGCGTCGGCTCCGTCCTCCAGGCCCTTTTTGTGGGCTATGTCGCACTGATCGCGTACGAATGGTGGTTGTTGCGCACTTTCCTGTGACGTAAGCGCGTTTGAACTTGATGCTTGTTTGGCTACACTACGCGCGCCTTCGGGCTCGGGGGCTGCATAATTGCTGCGAAACCCCCCCTGCCCACGCTCATGAGCACAGTATTCAAGCATCAGTACGACACGTCGCACCTGCAGGGAGCCAACGCGACCTATGTCGAATGGCTCTATGAGCAGTACCTCGCCGAGCCGGGCAGCGTCCCGCCGCAATGGCGACAGTACTTCAGCACTCTATCGGCGACGGGCGCCGAAATTCCGCACGGGCCGATCGTTCAAGCCGTAGCCGAGCGCATGCGGCAGCGTGCCTCGACGGGCAGCGCTCCCGTCGCCGCTGCCGAGGCCGCTCCGGCGATCGAGAAACAAGCGGCTGTCTCGCGGTTGATCCAGGTCTACAGTCTGCGCGGCCATCAGATCGCGGATCTCGATCCGCTCGGATTGTGGGATCGTCCCGCTCCGGCCGTGCTGAGCTTCGACTTCCTGGGATTGGACGAGTCGGACCTGCAACGCGAGTTCTCGACGGGTGGGCTGGCAGGTACGGGCCACACGCGCATGAAGCTCCAGGACATCCTGGCGCTCCTGAAGCAGATCTACTGCGGCAAGTTCGCCGCGGAGTTCGCGCACATGTCGCGCGCGCGAGAGCGGCTCTGGTTGCGCGAGCAGTTCGAGGCGTGCCGAGTTCATTGGAGTTTCGCTCGCGAAGAGCAAACGACGATTCTCGATAGCCTGACTCGCGCCGAAGGTATCGAGCGTTATCTGAATACGCGCTTCGTCGGCCAGAAACGCTTCTCGCTCGAAGGCAGCGAAACGCTGATTCCGGCGCTCGACGATCTCATTCAACGAGCCGGCGAAGCCGGCGTGCACGAGATCATCATCGGCATGGCGCATCGCGGCCGCTTGAACGTGCTCGTCAACGTGCTTGGCAAGTCGCCTTCGGATCTGTTCTCCGAGTTCGAGGGCGCGTACGACCTGGCGCGGCTCAAAGGCTCCGGCGACGTCAAGTATCACAAGGGCTACTCGGCCGACGTCCGCACGCCGGGCGGCAACGTGCATATCGCGCTCGCTTTCAATCCCTCGCACCTCGAGATCGTGAATCCCGTCGTCGAAGGGCTCCGTGCGCGCTCGCCAGGACCGCCGCGGCGACTCACTCGGCGAGCAGGTGCTGCCGGTGCTGATCCACGGCGACGCGGCGTTCGCCGGTCAAGGCGTCGTTGCGGAGACATTCCAGCTGTCGCAGACGCGTGCGTTCTATACCGGCGGCACGATTCATCTCGTCATCAATAATCAGATCGGCTTCACGATGAGCGATCCGCGCGACAGTCGCTCGACGACCTACTGCTCGGACATCGCGAAGATGATCGAGGCTCCGGTATTCCACGTGAACGGCGACGACCCCGAAGGCGCCGTCGCGGCGGTGCGGCTCGCGCTGCGTTACCGGCAGGTGTTCCACAAGGACGTCGTCATCGATCTCGTCGGCTATCGCCGCTTGGGCCACAACGAGGCCGACGAGCCGTCGGCCACGCAGCCGACGATGTACGCCGCGATCCGCGAGCATCCGAGCACGCGGTCGTTGTACGCGCGCAAGCTCGTCGAGAACGGCATCTTGGCGAAGGACGGCGCCGACAAGATGGCCGACGCGTATCGCGCCGCGCTCGACGAGGGACGCAACCCGAATCAAGCTGCGCTCGGCATGATCGGCAACCAGTACACCGTGGACTGGAGCCGCTACACCCAAGCGTCGCTGAACGACTCCGTGAACACGGGCTTGCAGGACGCCGAGCTCCAGCGCCTGGCCGGCATCGTCAATACGGTGCCGCCGGCCCACAAGCTCCATGCTCGCGTGCAGCGCATCATGGAGGATCGCCGGCGCATGGCAGCCGGCGAGATCGGCTGCGATTGGGGCTTCGCCGAGAATCTCGCGTATGCGTCGCTGCTCGCCGCGAATTTTCACGTGCGGCTCGTCGGCCAGGACACCCGGCGCGGCACGTTCTTTCATCGCCATGCCGCGTTGATCGACCAGACGACGGGCGAGGCGTACACGCCGCTCACGCACGCGGCGACGGATCCGCGCGCATTCACCGTCGCCGACTCACTGTTGTCGGAAGAGGCCGTGCTCGGCTTCGAGTACGGCTACAGCACGACGTCGCCCGACACGCTCGTGATCTGGGAGGCGCAGTTCGGCGATTTCGTGAACGGCGCCCAAGTCGTGATCGACCAGTTCATCAGCTCAGGCGAAGCGAAGTGGGGCCGCTTGTCGGGGCTCACGTTGTTCCTGCCGCACGGTTACGAGGGGCAGGGGCCGGAGCACTCGTCGGCTCGACTCGAGCGCTTCTTACAGCTCTGCGCCGAGCACAACATGCAAGTCGTCGTGCCGTCGACGCCGGCGCAGATGTTCCACTTGCTGCGGCGGCAGATGCTGCGCCATTTGCGCAAGCCGCTCGTCGTCATGACGCCGAAGAGCTTGCTGCGGCATCGTCTGTCGGTATCCGCCATGGCGGATCTCGCGCGCGGTCGCTTCCAGCAGCTCATCGACGAAGTCGAGCCGCTCGCCGACGACGCCGTCACGCGCGTCGTGTTCTGTAGCGGCAAGGTCTACTTCGATCTCGCCGAGTACCGCCGCAACGAAAGCATCACGAACGTCGCGATCGTCCGTATCGAGGAGCTCTACCCGTTCCCGATCGAGGAATACGCGCGCGTGATCGCCCGCTATCGCAACGCGAAAGAAATCGTGTGGTGTCAGGAAGAGCCGCAGAATCAGGGCGCCTGGTACCAGATCCGTCACCGGTTGCAGGAACCGCTTGGGCTATCGCACGAGCTGTTCTACGCCGGCCGCCCGGGCGCCGCGGCGCCGGCATCCGGCATCCACGCGCTGCACGTTCGCCAGCAGCAATCGTTGGTCGCGGCAGCCTTGACGTCGTCGTCGAAGGAACGCGCCGCGGGTCTTTCGCCAGTCGGCAAACGCGCCTAGCATCAGGACGGAACCGAGGCGCCTAAGGTAGGACACCACCCCGTGAGCATTGAGGTCAAGGTTCCGCAATTGCCCGAATCGGTGGCCGACGCCACGCTCGTCGCCTGGCACAAGAAGGCCGGCGATCCCGTGCGCCGCGAAGAGAACCTCGTCGACCTCGAGACCGACAAGGTCGTGCTCGAGGTGCCTGCGCCTGCTGACGGCATCATTCGAGAGATCGTGGCCAGCGACGGCGCCGTCGTGACGAGCGGCCAGCTGCTCGCGATCCTCGAGCCCGGCGCCGTCGCGGCGGCGGTCCCTGCATCGAAGGACAAGGCGCCGGCGGCCGCGAAAGCCGCTTCGCCGCCGAAGGCTGCGCCGCCGCCGGCCGCGCAGCCTCCGCCTGCGGAGGAGCCTGCCTCTCCCGCGGCGCAGCAGCGCTCGTCGGCATCGGCCAACAAGATGGGTCCGGCCGTACGCAAGCTCGTCGAGGAGCACGACCTCGATCCGGGTGCGATCGCGGGCTCGGGTCGCGAAGGGCGCATCACGAAGGGCGACGTGCTCGACTACATCGCCGACCATCAGGCAACGACGGTCGGCATCGAGCACGACGTGTTGAGCCGAGCCGGCGTGTCGGCAGCCACAGGCTCCGAAGCAGCCGGGCGGTATGTCGCGCAACGAGCACCGCGTCGCCATGACGCGCCTGCGCGCGCGCATCGCGGAACGTTTGCTGCAAGCGCAGCAACAAGCCGCGATGCTGACGACGTTCAACGAAGTCGACATGACGGCCGTCATGGCGCTGCGCCAACGTTATCAAGAGGCATTCACGGCGAAGCACGGCATCAAGCTCGGCTTCATGTCGTTCTTCGTCAAAGCCTCGATCGAGGCCCTGCGCCGGTTCCCGGTGCTCAACGCATCCGTCGACGGCAACGACATCATCTATCACGAGTTCTTCGACATCGGCGTCGCCGTCTCGACGGACCGCGGGCTCGTCGTGCCCGTCCTGCGCAACGCCGAGGCCGCGGGCTTCGGTGCCATCGAGCAGGCGATTCGCGACTTCGGCGAGCGCGCGCGGAAAGGCTCGCTGCAGATGGACGAGCTGACGGGCGGCACGTTCACGATCACGAACGGCGGCATCTTCGGCTCGATGATGTCGACGCCGATCTTGAATCCCGCCGCAAAGCGGCATTCTCGGCATGCACAAGATCCAGGAACGGCCCATGGTCGTCGACGGCAAGATCGAAGCGCGGCCGATGATGTACCTGGCGCTGACCTACGATCACCGCATCGTCGACGGCCGCGAGGCCGTACAATTCCTCGTGCACGTGAAGGACCTCCTCGAGGATCCGGCGCGGCTCCTGCTCGAGATCTGAACACTCCGTTAAAGTCACACAATGAGCGATAAGAAATTCGACGTCGTCGTCATCGGCGGCGGTCCGGCCGGCTATCCCGCCGCGCTGCGCGCCGCGCAGCTCGGCCTTTCGGCCGCGTGCATCGACGATTTCAAGAACGAGGAGGGCGCGCGTCTCTTCGGCGGCACGTGCCTGAACGTCGGCTGCATTCCGTCGAAAGCGTTGCTCGAGTCCTCGGAGCTCTATCACCGCGCGCACACCGAGTTCCAGGCGCACGGCATTCACGTTGCCGGGCTCGGTATCGACATCGAAGCGATGCAGGCGCGCAAGCGCGGCATCGTCAAGCAGCTGACGTCGGGCATCGACGCGATGTTCAAGGCCGGCGGCGTCACCGGCTTCAAGGGTCGCGGCAAGCTGCTCGCGAGCAATCGCGTCGAGGTGACGACGGACGCCGGTGTCGAAACGCTGCAAGCGCAGCACGTCGTGCTCGCGACGGGCTCCACGCCGATCGAGCTGCCGATTGCGAAGTTCGACGGGCAACGCATCGTCGATTCGACGGGCGCGCTCGCGTTCAACGACGTGCCGAAGCGCTTGGGCGTCATCGGCGCCGGAGTCATCGGTCTCGAGCTCGGCTCCGTCTGGAAGCGGCTCGGCTCCGAGGTCGTGATCTTGGAAGCGCTCGAGACGTTCCTGCCGATCGCCGATCAGCAGATCGCGAAGGAAGCACTGCGCCACCTCAAGAAGCAGGAGCTCGACATCCGGCTCGGCGCGAAGGTCACGGGCGCGGCCGTCGAGGGCAACGCCGTCAAAGTCCGCTACGAGGCGGGCGGCGCCGCGCAGGAGCTCGTTGTCGATGTCGCTAGTCGTCGCCGTCGGCCGCCGGCCGGTGACGGCCGGTCTGTTCGCGCCCGACGTGAAGGTCCCGCTCGACAAGCGCGGCTTCATCGAGGTCGACGAGAAGTGCCGCACGACGGTGCCGAACGTCTGGGCCGTCGGCGACGTCGTCCGCGGGCCGATGCTCGCGCACAAGGGAATGGAAGAAGGCGTCATGGTCGCCGAGCTCATCGCGGGCCACGTCGCCGAGATGAACTACCGCACGATCCCGTCCGTCATCTACACGGCGCCCGAGATCGCGTGGGTCGGCCAGACCGAGGAGGAAGTCAAAGCCTCCGGGCGGCCGTACAAGGTCGGCACGTTCAGTTTCGCCGCCAACGGCCGCGCCAAGGGCATGCAGCAGGCCGTCGGCCTGGTCAAGCTGATCGCCGATCAGGAGCACGACGACGTGCTCGGCGTGCACATCGTCGGGCCCGTCGCCGGCGAGCTGATCGCCGAGGCCGTTCTTGCCATGGAGTTCTCGGCCTCGGCCGAGGACATTCAGCGCACCATCCACGCGCATCCGACGCTCAGCGAGGCCTTGCACGAGGCGTCGCTGGCCGCCGACAAGCGCGCCATCCACGGCATCAACCGCTAACGCTTAGCCGGAGTCTGCCGGTATCATAGCCGCGGGTGGCTTTGGGGGCCGCCGTCGGAGTTATTGGAGTTTGCGGCAGTCAGCGGTTGGCCTCGCGTGGTCGGCGGCGCTGCATTGGTGCGACATGCCGGAGAGTCGATCGGCCACGTTCGCGCGGGAGTGCTCGTGAGCACGCGGGCCGCGACCCCGTTTCAATCTGCGCCTCTCGAAAGCATCGTCGGTTCCGTGCGGATCCTCGGGATCGATCCCGGCTCGCAGATCACGGGCTTCGGAATCGTCGACGTCGTCGGCAACCGCACCACGGCCGTCGAGTGGGGCAGCATCCGCACGGGCGGCGAGCACAGCGATCGCCTGCGCAGCATTTTCTTGAGCGTTGGGCAGATCGTGCGCGAGTACCGCCCGGCCGAGATCGTGATCGAGCGCGTCTTCTTGAGCCGCAACGCCGACAGCGCGCTGAAGCTCGGCCAAGCGCGAGCGGCGGCGATCTGCGCAACGTTCGAGGCGAACGTGCCGATCTACGAGTACAGCGCGCGGCACATCAAGAAAGCCGTCGTCGGCGGCGGTGCCGCGGAGAAGGACCAGGTGCAACGGATGGTGCGGATGATTCTTGGGCTCAGTGAGGCGCTCGCGGCCGACGCTGCGGACGCGCTCGCGGCCGCGATCTGTCACGCGAACGAGCGGTCGCTGCGCGGCGCTCTGCAAGCGCTAGGACGAGACTGACGGATGATCGGTTTCTTGCGAGGCACCTTGATCTCGAAACGGCCGCCGGCGCTGACGCTCGACGTCGGCGGCGTCGGCTACGAGCTCGAGGCGCCGATGTCGACGTTCTATCGGCTGCCCGATTCGGGCCAGCCGCTGTCGCTCGTCACGCACCTCGTCGTGCGCGAGGACGCGCACATCCTCTTCGGCTTCTTCACGGAAGCCGAGCGCGCGCTGTTCCGCAGCTTGCTGAAAGTCTCGAACGTCGGGCCGCGCATCGCGCTCGGCGTGCTGTCGGGCATGAGCGTCGACGGGTTCTACCACTGCGTGCGCGACAAGGACCTCGTGAGTCTCATCAAGATCCCCGGCGTCGGCCGAAAAACCGCCGAGCGGCTGCTGTTGGAAATGGCGGACCGTCTGCCGGAGTCGCTCGGCACCGATACGGCCGCCTTGCCCGCGCGCTCGCCGGCCGAAGGCGAGGCGCACGGCGCGCTGCTCGCGCTCGGCTACAAGCCCGGCGAGGTCGTGCGCATGCTGAAGGACCTCGACGGCGTGCGCCTGAGCACCGAAGAGATGATTCGCGAGGCGCTGAAGCGCGTGCACCGCGAGCGGGTCGCCGAGCGATGAGCGAAGTGATCAACATCGAGAAAGGCCGAAACGTCGTCACGCCGATCGCGGCGAAGGACGACGAGGCGTTCGACCGCGCCGTGCGCCCGCGCCGGCTCGGCGAGTACATCGGCCAGCCGCGCGTCAAGGCGCAGCTCGAGATCTTCATCACGGCGGCGCGCCAGCGGCGCGAGTCGCTCGATCACGTGCTGCTGTTCGGCCCGCCGGGGCTCGGCAAGACGACGCTCGCGCACATCATCGCGAACGAGCTCGGCGTCAATCTGCACCAGACGTCGGGCCCCGTGCTCGAGCGGCCCGGCGATCTCGCGGCGCAGCTCACGCGCCTCGAAGAGAACGACGTGCTGTTCATCGACGAGATTCATCGCTTGAGCCCCGTCGTCGAGGAAGTCCTGTATCCCGCGCTCGAGGACTATCAGCTCGACATCATGGTCGGCGAGGGCCCGGGCGCGCGCTCGATCAAGCTGCCGCTGAAACCGTTCACGCTCGTCGGCGCGACGACGCGCGCGGGCCTCTTGACGTCGCCGTTGCGCGACCGGTTCGGCATCACGCAGCATCTGGAGTTCTACGCGAGCGCGGAGCTCATGCAGATCGTGCGGCGCACCGCCGGCATTCTGACGCTGCCGATCGACGACGCCGGCGCGCGCGAGATCGCGAGCCGCTCGCGCGGCACGCCGCGCATCACGAATCGCTTGCTGCGGCGCGTGCGCGACTACGCGCAAGTCAAAGCCGACGGCAAAGTCGACGAAGCGGTGGCGAAGGCGGCGATGGATCTGCTCGAGGTCGACCCGCACGGTTTCGACACGATGGACCGGCGCCTACTGCTCGCCGTCATCGAGAAGTTCGAGGGCGGCCCCGTCGGCATCGAGAGCCTCGCGGCGGCGCTCGGCGAGGAGCGCGGCACGCTCGAGGACGTCATCGAGCCTTATCTGATTCAGGAAGGATTCTTGCAGCGCACGTCGCGCGGCCGTATCGCGAGCCGGGCGGCTTATCTGCACTTTGGAATAGAGCTGCCGGCCGCGCGTAACCGGCCCGACGCGCCGGACCTCTTTGATTGAACGGGCGCGGCGAGGCGATGACTAAGTACGTGCTGCCGGTGAGGGTGTATTTGGAGGACACGGATGCCCAGGGCGTCGTCTACAACGCGAGCTACTTCAGGTTCATGGAGCGGGCGCGCACCGAGTGTCTGCGCGCGTGCGGCATCGATCACGACCAGTTGCGCGAGGAGCACGGGATAGTGCTCGTGCTCGCAGCCATCGAAGCGCGATTCCGCGCGCCGGCGCGGCTCTCCGACATGTTGTACGTGTCGGCCGACGTCGACGAAGCGCGCGGCGCGCGCATGCGGTTCGCGCAGCACGTGCGGCGCGACGACCCCGACGGCGACGTCGTCTGCGAAGGCTCAGCCGAAGTGGCTTGCATGGACGCGCGCGGCGGCAAGCCGCGGCGGTTACCCGAAGCTTTGATAAGCGAGTTGAGTAATGAATACGACCTGTCGTTCTTCCGGCTCATTCTCGAGGCGAGCCCCTTCGTGCAGCTCATCATGGCGCTGCTGCTGCTCGCGTCGATCTCCTCGTGGGCCGTCATCATCGACAAGAGCCGCGTGCTGAAGAGGGCCGTCGCTTCCGCCGAGGAGTTCGAGAAGAGCTTCTGGTCGGGTGTCGACCTGAGCTCGCTGTACCGCGACATGGCGCGCGCCGATGCGACGCCGCAGGGCATGTCCGGCATCTTCGAGGCTGGGTTCCGCGAGTTCGGCAAGCTCAAGCAGTCGAGCTTGAACCCGGAGCAGGTCATCGAGGGCTCGCGCCGCGCGATGCGCGTCTCGCATCTGCGAGAGATGGACCGGCTCGAGCACAACCTCGCGTTCCTCGCGACGGTCAGCAGCACGAGCCCGTACGTCGGCCTGCTCGGCACCGTGTGGGGCATCATGAGCTCGTTCCAGGCGATCGGCGGTATGCAGAGCGCGACGATCTCCGTCGTCGCGCCGTACATTTCGGAAGCGCTCATCGCGACGGCCATGGGCCTCATCGCCGCGATCCCGGCCGGTGTCTTCTTCAACCGCTACGCGGATCAGGTCGGCCGTCTCGAGGTGCGCTACGACACGTTCATGGAAGAGCTGTCGGCGATCTTTCAGCGCAACGCCGCACGGCGCGATGCGCCGGCCCGCGGCGCAGCCCCCGTCGCAGGCGACTTCGCGGAGCTCGAAACATGAACGCGACGATGAGCCGGAGCAAGGGCAAGCGGCGCTTGATGTCCGAGATCAACGTCGTGCCGTACATCGACGTGATGCTCGTGCTGCTCATCATCTTCATGATCACGGCGCCCTTGCTGACGCAGGGCATCACCGTCGATTTGCCGAATGCGCCGGCGACGGCGCTCGATCCGGGGGACAACGAGCCGCTGGTCCTCAGCGTCGATCGCGAAGGCCGGTACTACCTGAACGTCGGCGACAACGAGGACGAGCCGATCGACGATGCGACCGTCGTCGAGCGCGCATCGGCCGTGCTGCGCCGCAACGCGCAGACGCCGGTTCTCGTCCAAGGCGACGAGAACGTCCCGTACGGCCGCGTCGTCACCGGTGCCGTGCTGCTGCAGCAGGCCGGCGCCTCGAAGATCGGTTTCCAAACCGACCCCGGCGGCAACGAGCGCGAGCGAGGTCGCTGAGGGAGGTGCGATGAGCTTCGTTCGCCAGCACAAGGGAGCCGTCGTATGGTCGTTCGCGCTGCACGTCGCAGTCGCCGCGGCCGTCGCTCATCGGTCTCCCGTGGCGACATCGAGCGGCCGCGCGTGTCCGTCGCCGCCACGGCCCCGATCATCAAGGAACCATCATCGATCGGGCGGCCATCGAGCGCGAGCAGGCCAAGCGCGACGAAGCCGCGCGCCAGGAACGGCAGCGGCAGCAGCGCGAGGAACGCCAGCGGCGCGAAGCCGCGGATCAGCAGCGCCTCGCCGAGCAACGCGAGCAGCAGCGCGTCGCCGCCGCGCAAACGGCGCGCGACGAAGCCGCGCGCAAGGAACGGGAGCGCGTTGCCGCCGAGAAGGCCGAGCAGCAGCGCGCGACGCGGCGCGGAAGCGAAGCGCGAGCGCGACGGAGGAGCGGACAAGCGCGCGGCCGAGCAGCGCCGCCGGCAGCAGGCCGAGTCGGAGCTCCAAGCGCAGATCGCGCTCGAGGCCGAGCAGAACGCAGCGCGAGCGGCCGGGCTGGACGACCAGTACATCCGCATGATCGAGAACGACATCAAGCAGGAATGGCAGAACGCCCGTTGTCGGCGCGCGCCGGGTCTCGAGTGCGTCGTGAGTGTCGTGCAATTGCCGACCGGCGACGTCGTGAGCGCGATGGTCGCGAGCTGCAACGGCGACGACGCCGTGCGCCGCTCGATCGAGAGCGCCGTCATGGAGGCGTCGCCGCTGCCGAGGCCGCCGCAGCCGTCGCTGTTCGAGCGCAACTTGAACGTCACCTTCCGGCCCGAGGAGTGAGCGGCCGTCTCGTGTTGTCGAAACGTCCAGTGTGGGAGTAGTAATGGTCAGAGTCGCAGAGTCGGAAGCCGTCGCACGAAGCCGCCGCAGCAGCTTGTCGCTGCTCGGTCTCATCGTCGCAGCGTGCGCGTGGTGTGGCACCGGCGCGGAGGCGCAGCTCAACATCACCATCACCGAAGGCCAGGATGCCGCCGCGCCGATCGCCGTCGTCCCGTTCGGCTGGCAGGGCTCGGGCGCGCCCGCGTTCGACATGGCCGGTGTCGTCAGCGCCGACTTGGGCAGCAGCGGCCGGTTCGCGCCGATGGCGACGCGCGACATGGTGTCGCGGCCGACGCAGGCCTCGCAGGTGAATTTTCAGCAGTGGCGCACGCTGGAAACCGACTACCTCGTCATCGGCACGCTTACGCGAGGATGCGGCCCGACAATTTCACCGCGACGTTCCAGCTCTTCGACGTCGTGCGCGGCGAGTCGCTATTGGGCTTCAGGCTCCAGGCCGCACGCGCCGACTTGCGCCGGACGGCGCACCGCATCTCCGACATGATCTTCCAGGAGCTGACGGGCATCCCCGGCGTCTTCAGCACGCAGATCGCCTACATCAGCGAGGAGCGGCGCGCCGACGGCTCGAGGCAGTACCGCTTGATCGTCTCGGACGCCGACGGCGAGAACGCGCAGCGCGTCGCCGAGTCGACGCAGCCGCTGCTGTCGCCGTCGTGGTCGCCCGATGCGCGGCGAATCGCGTACGTCTCGTTCGAGGGCGGCGTGTCCGGCGTCTACGTGCAGACGCTGCGCACGGGCACGCGCGAGCGCGTCTCGCAGCGCGCCGGCGTCAACAGCGCGCCGACGTTCTCGCCGGACGGCCGCACGCTCGCGCTGGTGCTGTCGCGCGACACGGGCAACCTCGACATCCACACGCTCGATCTCGCGACCCAGGTGTTGCGCCAGCTCACGACGGATGCCGCCGATCGACACGGAGCCGACCTGGGCCGCCGACGGCCGCAGCATCTACTTCACTTCCGATCGGGCCGGCGGCCCGCAGGTCTATCGCGTCGGCACGGAGCCCGGCGCGCGCGCGCAGCGCGTGACGTTCGACCGCCCGTACAACGCGCGGCCGCGCGTCTCGCCCGACGGCAAGCAGATCGCCGTCGTAGTACGGCGAGAACAACCGCTATCAAATCGGCATCGTGAATCCCGCCAACGGAGAGCTGCAGATTCTCACGAACGGCCGCCTCGACGAGTCGCCAAGCTTCGCGCCGAACGGCGCACAGATCATCTATGCGACGACCCAGAACGGGCGCGGTGTGCTGGCATCCGTGAGCACCGATGGCCGCATCAAGACGCAGATCGCGTCGGTTGCAGGGAGACGTGCGAGAGCCCGTGTGGGGGCCGTTCCCGCGGCCATGACCAGAGCTTCTGCCGTACAATACTGCTATCGCCCATGATCATCACTTGACCCCGAGGATTACCCAGATGAGAAGTGCATTCGTGATCTTGCTGACTGCTGCCACGTTGACCCTGACTGCCTGCAATCGTGGCGAACACCGTGCCCGACGATGCCGGCGCGACCGATGCGGGCGCAGGCGTAGACAGCGGCGTCTCGACGGATGCCGGTGGTGGCAGTGGCAACATTGCCGTCTCACCGCTCGAGCAGGAGCGATCCGCCTGTTGAGCCAGCTCGTCGTCTACTTCGACTACGACGAGGCCGAGATCCTGCCGGAGTTCAACGCGCTGCTCGCAGCGCACGGCCGGGACCTCGCGCAGAACCCGACCAAGCAGCTTCGGCTCGAAGGCCACGCCGACGAGCGCGGCAGCCGTGAGTACAACATCGGCCTCGGCGAGCGCCGCGCGCAAGCCGTGCGCCGCGTACTGATGCTGCAAGGCGCGGCCGGCACGCAGCTCACGACCGTGAGCTACGGCGAGGAGCGCCCGGCGCAAACAGGGAGCGATGACGAAGCGTGGCGCCTGAATCGGCGCGTCGAGCTCGTCTATCGCTGAGGTTGACGCGCGCGCGGTTGCCGCGCCGTGCTTCGAGAGGTAGACGCACGTGAAAAAACTCCACTTCGCCGTGGCGGCCGCGTTTCTCGCAAGCGGGTGCAGCTCGCTGAGCCCGACCGAGGATCCCGTCGCGCTGCGCATGACGGATCATCGAGGCGCGCCTGATTCGCATCGAGCGCGTCGTCGAGAACCAGAGCTTGGTCGAGCTCTCGAGCGAGGTCGAGCGCCTGCGCAGCGAGACGACGCGCGTTGCGCGGCGAGATCGAGACGCTGCGCTTCGAAACGGAGAACAGCGACAGCCGCCAGCGCGAGCTCTACGTCGACGTCGATCGGCGGTTGCAGTCGCTCGAAACGGCGCCGCGCGCGTTCGAGCCGCCGCCCTCAGCGCCGCCGTCGTTCGGCGCTCCTGCGGCCGCAGGAGCGGCGGCCGCGGCGGGCGCAGCCGTAGCGGCGCGGCCCACCGGCAGCGACCAGCAAAATTATCAGACGGCGTTCGACATGATCTCGGCGCGCAAGTACGAGGAAGCGGGCGCGGCGTTCGAGACGTTTCTCGCGCAGTTCCCGACGAGCCCGCTCGCCGACAACGCGCAGTACTGGCTCGCCGAGACGCACTACGTGCGCGGTCAATTCACCGAGGCGCTGCCCGCAGTTCCGCAAGGTCCTCGAGCAGTATCCGCAGTCGGCGAAGCTGCCCGATGCGCTGCTCAAGGTCGGTTACTGCCAGATCGAGCTCGGCGACCGCACTGCCGCGCGCACGTCGCTGCAAGAGGTCATGCGCCAGTTCCCCGACACGACGGCCGCGCGGCTCGCGTCGCAGCGGCTTCGAGCGTTGTCGCGCTAGGGAAGCTTCTCAAGTGGCCGCGGCGGCGGAACAAGAGTCTGCCGCCGCGCGGCTCAAGATCACCGAGATCTTCTTCTCGATCCAGGGCGAAGCCGTGTTCAGCGGCTGGCCGACCGTGTTCGTGCGTCTGACGGGTTGCCCGCTGCGCTGCCAATACTGCGACACGGCGTACGCGTTCACGGGCGGCGAATGGCGCACGTTCGCCGAGATCGAAGCCGACGTGCGCCGCTACGGCACGCCCTACGTCTGCGTGACGGGCGGCGAGCCGCTCGCGCAGCCGCGTTGCGCGGCGCTGCTGACGGAGCTCTGCGACGCGGGCTTCAATGTCTCGCTCGAGACGAGCGGCGCGATCGACATCGCGGACGTCGACACGCGCGTCGCGCGCGTCGTCGACTTGAAGACGCCGGGCTCGAAGGAAGTCGCAGCGCAATCGCTGGCAGAACCTCGCGCTCCTGACGGCGCACGACGCCGTGAAGATCGTGCATCTGCGATCGCGCCGACTACGAGTGGGCGCGCGACGTCGTCGCGAAGCACGCGGTGCCGTGCCCCGTGTTCTTCTCGCCGAGCTACGAGGAGCTGCCGGCAGGCACGCTCGCCGACTGGATCCTCGCGGACCGTTTGCCCGTGCGCTTGCAGGTGCAGCTGCACAAAGTGCTCTGGGGCAACGTGCCGGGGCGCTGACGATGACGCGCTCCGTCGTGTTGCTCTCGGGCGGTCTCGATTCGGCGACGGCGCTCGCGATAGCGCGCGCGCGCGGCGACGAGTGCCACACGCTGTCGTTCGACTACGGCCAGCGGCATCGCGTCGAGCTCGTGGCGGCGCGGCGCGTGTCGGCGTCGCTGCGTGCGGCCGCGCATCGCGAGATGCAGGTGTCGCTCGACGTCTTCGGCGGCTCGGCGCTCACCGACAAGAGCATCGCCGTGCCCGAGCACGGTGGCGCCGGTATTCCGATCACGTACGTGCCGGCGCGCAACACGGTGTTCCTGAGCCTCGGGCTGGCGCTGGCCGAGGTCGTCGACGCGGACAGGATCGTCATCGGCGTAAATTCCATCGACTATCTCGGGGTATCCGGATTGCCGGCCCGAATTCATCGCGGCGTTTCAACACGCTCGCGCGGCTCGCGACGAAACGCGGCGTCGAGGGCGGCACGCTGACGATCGACGCGCCGCTCGTCGTCGCTGTCGAAAGCCGACATCATCCGCCGTGGCCGCGAGCTCGGCGTCGACTACGCGCTGACGGTGTCGTGCTATCAAGCCGACGAGCAGGGGCGTGCGTGCGGCCGCTGCGACTCGTGCCGGCTGCGGCGCGAGGGCTTCGCCACGGCCGGCGTGCCGGATCCGACGCGTTACCGCTGAGCGGTGCGCTCGCTCGGCGCCATCCAATGCCGCGCGAGCCAGCTCGCGACGTCGTAGTCGGCGAGCGAGCTCGCGGCCGTGTGCTTGCCGTCGGCGGTCTCGACCTCGAGGTCGTAGTAGAGCTTGTTGCCGGCTTGCATGCCGCGCTTCGCGCGCACGGCGCGAATCCACTGCTGCGGAATCTCGATCGGCGCGCGCGACATGAACCCGCGGCGTGCCAGCGTCAGCAAGCCGCGGTCGAGCGTCACGCGATACTCCGTGAGCCACAGGTGCAGCGCCCACCAGACGAACGCAACATCGAACAACCCGAACACGATCGCGAGCAACGCCGGTGCATCGCTCGCGAACAGCACGATAGAGGCGACGGCCCAGGCGGCTGCGAAGCCGCTGATCGCCAGTGCGACGCCCTTGTGATGGCCGCGCCGGAACGTCCACGCTTCCACGCCTTGCGGCGTGCGCGCGTAGTCGATGCCGAGCGCCGCTAGCGCTCGGTTGTCGGGGCGGTCGCTCAGCGGGAGCGCAGCCGCCGCCAATGCCTCGGCCGGATCGGGTGCCTCGCCCGTATTGAAAACCGGCAGCTCGAAGCGGCTCCAGAAATCGGGGCCTGGACACTCGCCCGCGATTTCGAGGCGCCACGCGACCTTGTCGCCGGTCCTCCATCGTCGTGGCCGGTTGGTCGGCCGGCACGGCGACGTCGACGGGAATCGTCGTGAACGATCCGATCTGGCATTGATGCCGCGGTACGCGCCATTGCTTCTGCCACAGCAGTCTCTCTTCCGTTTCGCGATTCTTGCCGGTGCCCCGCGTGCGCGTCTCGACGCACTCGAGCTCGAGGCCGAAGTCGGTCGTCACGGGGACTTCCGCCTCGACGCGAATCGTGCCCTTGAGCCGGCCACCGAGTGCGACCGGCATACGCTGGAGGACCAACGTCGCAACCTTGAAGCGCCTTAGCGCCAGCCACGTGCGAAGCGCCCACGCGGCAAGCCCGAGGCCGATCAGGGGGAACAGCAGGGCGACGGCGGCGGTTGTGTTGCCCTCGGCGATCTCGCCGGGGACGATGAATGCCGCCGGCAGCGAGATCAAGTTCCAGAGCGCGGCGAAGACGATCGCGACGTATGCCGCAGCCCGTGCCGAGCCCGCGATGCGGCCGTTCGCCCATTCGGGTTTCCAGCGCCACGGCTCGCCGGGGAATCGGTCTCGCAGTTTCTCTTCGGCGACCATTTTCTTGGCGGCGTAGCGCGCGCCGAACAACAGCCCGAAACCCACGCCGCCGAACACGATCGCGAACAGGCCTTTCATCGCGAACAGCCCCGAGCGTAGCTGGCGATTCAGCACGGCTCTGGTCGGATCGTCGGGATCGACGTAGGCGGTGACCGGCGTGCGATTCTCGTGCGCCGCGCGAAGCTCGTAGTAGAGCCGGTGCTGAAACTGGCCGATGTTGTCGGAGCCAGTGTCGATGGCCACGCGCGTGCCCGTGTACTGCGTGCCGTCGTACTCGTAACGGTACGTGGCCGTCGTCTCGTATGTCGTGGCGTCTTCGCTGTCCGTGTGCTCTTCGAGCTCGACGGCGACGATCTCGGCCGGCACGGGAGCCCAGCCGGCGGCCTCGCGCCAATCGAGCAGCGTCCAGCCGGCCCACACGAATGCGCCGACGCCGACGGCTGCGAACGGCAACGCGAACAGCATCAGGCAGCCGGCGCCAAAGCGATTCGTATCGGATCGGATCGATGGGATGGATACCATGGTCGCGCTCCCCGCGGCGCTATTAGCGCAGGACCGCGGCCAACGGCGCGATGACGCGGTTCTCATCCGGCCTGCCGGGCTTCGAGGTTCCGGTCTATAATGTGTGCCCACGCCGCAGCCGCGGCGCGCTTCCGCGGAAACATTTCGCGTTTCCGCAGGACATGGGCCGTTAGCTCAGTTGGTAGAGCACTGGACTTTTAATCCATTGGTCGCTGGTTCGACTCCAGCACGGCCCACCATCCAACCCCAATAACGGCGCGCCTTTCGGCCGGCGCACGTCTTTGGGCAAATTCCGTTTGGCACAGTCCTGGCACACTCACGCGGACTTTTGTGTATCTTCGAGCGCAGTTGATTGCCTCACTCGGAGAACAAGATGCCGACCATACGCGAGCGCCGAAAGGCTGACGGTACAGCAGTGTTCCACGTTCAAGTTCGTATGACGGGTTTTCCGACGCGCACCGCGTCGTTCCGAACGGGCAACGCGGCGAAGAGGTGGGCGACGACCGTCGAGGCCGAAATGATCGACGGCAAGCACTTCCGCTCGGCAGAGGCGAGGCATCGCACCGTCGCCGAGGCGATCGAGCGTTACCTTGAGAACGAGGTCCCGAAAAAGCGGGACGGCAGTATGCACCGCGCGTACCTGCCGTGGTGGTCGAAGCGGATCGGCTCGACCAAGCTCGCGGCCGTGACGCCGGCTCTGTTAGTCGAGTGTCGCGACGAGCTTGCGCGTGGCAGCTACATACGCGCCCGCCCGGAAGCGAAGCGCTCGCTGGCCAAGGGGCAGCAGCCGAAGCAGTACAAGCGCAGCCCGGCGACTGTCAACAAGTACCTCGCGTGTCTATCGCACGTATTCACAATCGCGAAGCGCGAGTGGCATTGGATGACCTATAGGCCGACGGACGGCGTGTCGAAGTTGCCCGAGGGCAACGGTCGTGTCCGCTATCTATCAGACGACGAGCGCAGGGCGCTGCTTGTGGAGACGGCGAAGGACGCGACGCTGCATACCTTCGTGATGCTCGCGCTCTCGACCGCATGTCGTGCCGGCGATTTGCGGCGACTTCAGTCGGCCGACGTGGACTTGAAGGAAGGCCGGCTCCTGTTCCGTAGGACTAAGAACGACACGCCGCGCTCCGCATGGGTGTCGGGCGACCCGCTTGAGCTGCTCAAGGCGCACGGCAAGGTGCGCAACATCCACGGCGGGCCAGTGTTCGGCGCGTAGGGGCGGCGGCAGCCGGTACGAGTACGCGAAGCCGTTCAAGGCTGCGCGTCGCCGCAGCCGGGATCGCGAACTTCCGATTCCACGACTTGCGACACACGGCCGCGACGTACCTCGCGCGCAACGGCGCCAGCGAGCAGCAGCTCCGCGCGATCGGCGGCTGGAAGTCCAACATCGTTAACCGCTACGTGCATCTGGCAGCAGAGGACGTGAAGGACCTCTCGGGCAGCTTACGACGAAAGTCACGGCCTGAACTATCTCATGCGCAAGATTACGGGCGATGCCCTTTTTCGCCCGCGTGCCGTTGTCCCAAAAACAGCACATTCGGTGCGGTTCTAGACACTCAATTGGTATCGTCTAGTTTCGCCCGCGACCACGAACGCCAATCAGCGCCGTCCGACGTGCGGCACACGAGATTGACACGCTTCCGCGCTGGCGTACCCTCCGCGCCGTTAGTTGGCACGAACCAGCGCGGAGGTTCCGCACATGACACCACGTCACTCGCGAATACTCGAGTCCGCAATCGAGGACGCAACACCGTCGGTCGTTCCGCTCGCTGACATCGAGAAATACGCGCGCGCCGCCGGGATTGTCTATCCGAAAACCGTTCAAGGATGGCGATGGCTCTACCGCTTCCGCCAGGAACGGGGCATGGAGAAATGCTTTTTGCGCGTCGGTCGGCGGATCATGGTGGTGCTGCCAGCCTACCGTGAGGCGCTTCGGCAGCAAGCGTCGCGCGGGTGATGCGGTGGTCAGCAGCCGCTCAGCGCCGAGCAAGAAAATGCGGCCCGGCTCGCGATCTGAGCGCCGCGACTCGAAAACGAAGCCGACAGCGAAACGTCCGACGGCTGCGTACATCGAATTGACCGCGCACCTATTCGGTTGCGCGCGCGACGATGAACGCCGCTGATCTGCTCGACCGCCTCGAGGGTGTGCGCGAACGCGGCCACGGCCAATGGTCCGCTCGCTGCCCGGCGCATGAGGATCGGTCGCCGTCGCTCTCGGTATTCGATGCCGAAGATCGTGTGCTTGTTTACTGTTCCGCTGGCTGCGACGCGCGCTCAATCTGCGCCGCCGTCGGTATCGAGCTGCGCGATCTCTTTCGCGACAATGTCCGCCGTCGTCGCTGGCACGACGAAGTGCAGGACGAGCTGCGCCGGCGCATTCCCGCACGCCGACGTTCTGGAGGCGATCGCCAACGAGGTCGCCATCGCCGCCTACATCGCGGCCGACATGATCGCCTGTCGCGAGATCGACAAAGAGACGTGGGAACGGCTCGCACTCGCACACCGACGCATCAGCGATGCTCGCGCTCTCGTCACTCCCGCGAGGCTGCCGCCATGAGCCAGCAGCTGGAGCGCGTCGAGGCCGGCTTGGCGCGCGAAGCTGCCGTCGCCGAACTCGCGGCGCTTGATCCTGTCGAGTACGGCCAGCGCCGGAAAGAGGCAGCGAAACAGCTCGGTGTGACGGCGAAGGACATCGATCAAGCGGTGAGGCGCGCTAAGCGCGCGAAGCCGGAGTCGCAGCAACTTTTCCCCAACATCGAGCCGTGCGCCGAGACGGTCGACGGCGGCGCGCTGCTCGAGGAGATCGCGGAGGAGATTCGCCGTTACATCGTGCTACCCGAGCACGCCGCGACCGCTGCGGCGCTCTGGGTGCTGCACACCCATGCCGTCGAGGCGGCCTATATCGCACCCATCCTTGCGATCGTGTCGCCCCAGAAGCGCTGCGGGAAGTCGAACCTGATGACGATCCTCCGCGCCCTAGTGCATCGCGGGCTGCTCGTTTCGAACGTGACTCTCGCGGCGCTGTACCGTGCGATGGATGAATTTCGGCCGACGCTGCTGATCGACGAGGCCGACGCCTTTCTCGACGAGAACGAAGAACTGCGCGGAATCATCAATGCGGGACACAGCCGAGCGACGGCGAAGACGCTGCGCGTCGGCGGCGAGAACCGCAACGAGCTTGAAGTTTTCGACTCGTTCGGGCCGAAGGCGATTGCCGGCATCGGCGAGCGGCGCGACACGATTGTCGACCGCAGCATCGTGATCCCGCTGCGGCGTCGGACGAAGGACGAATACGTCGAGGTTCTACGGCAAGACCGACTCGACTACGGCGAGCTTGTCAGCCGGTGTGCCGGGTGGGCCGAACAGAACATGGCGAGGCTCAAGGCGAGCAACCCGATCGTACCGACCGAGCTGCATGATCGCGCCGCCGACAATTGGCGATCGCTCATCGCGATCGCGGACCTTTGCGGATGGGACACCAAAGCGCGCGCGGCGGCGAGAGCCCTCACCGAGCGTGACGCCGACGAATCGGCAGCGGCGATGTTGCTGGAGGATTTGCGGGCGCTCTTCGAGGCGGGCGGAACCGGGCGCCTCACGAGCGCGGAAATTGTCGACGCGCTTGTGCGCATCGAGGAGCGGCCGTGGCCGGAGTGGAAGCAGGGCAGGCCGATCACGCAGAGACAACTCGCGCGGCTGCTCGCGGCGTTCGGCATCAAGCCCAAGCTGCTGAAATTTCCGAGCGGCCCGGCGCGCGGCTACGAGGCCGAGCAGTTCAGCGATTCCTTCGCTCGATACATTTCGCCTCGCGATCCGTTACTCCGTTACCCATCGAGCGATGGCGCGGGCTCCAGCGTATCGGAGACCGTTACCGCGAGAAAACCGATAACGGATCGATCCGTTGTCGAGCCCGAGCCGGTAACGGTCCAAAACACGCTGGAGGCCAGGAACGACGCCGAAGGTAACGGAGTAACAGATCAAGGTCCCAATCGTGAGCCCGTGGCTGTCGGTCGCTCGTGTCCTGCGTGCGCCGGTTCCGGTTTCGTCCACGATCGGCCGTGCGATACGTGCGGCGAGCACAAGCGCGCGGACGGTACGCCGCTATGCGCGTAGCCGAGAGTCCCACGGACGCGCTCTGCTTATGGGCTCTCGCCAACTGGGTGCGCGATGACTTCGGGTCCGGGCGCTACGTCTACTCAACCGCGATCCTGCGGTCGGGTCCGCCCACCGTCCGCAGAAAGGCCGTCCTCGACGAATGCGCGGCGAAGCTGGTCAAGGCGGGCTGGCTCGAGCCGGTGAATGGCGGGATCGTGATCGGCGGCGCCATACGGTGGCGCGTGTGGAAGGTCGTCGGGCTGTGATTGGACAGCGACGGCGGTGGTCCCATGCTATGTCCGGCTTGCAGGGCAGGGGTGTGGGTTGCACGTCGAAAAAGTGCCGACTACCGTTGGCCCGTGCAGCACGAACTGTTCCTGTTCGGCAATCGGATGCAGCGCTGTCAGGCGATCGCCATCGGCTCTGGCCGGCAATGCGAGCGTGCCGCGATCAGGGATAGGCTCCGCTGCCGCTCTCACGGCGGCCTCGGCGGCGCACGCATCACCGAACGGGGCTGGCGCGCTCGAGAAATGGTCGTCCTCGGATTCGGCGCGCGAGAAGCGCACAGGGTCACGGGCATCGATCTGCGGTACTTGTATCGCTTGCGCGTCCTCCATCGGCGCGGCCAGCTCGAGTCCCAGATGAGGCTGCATCGCGCCCGACAAGACGAAAGAGTCGAACGTGAACGTCGCCGCGTTCGGCGCGTGCTCAGAGGGCTTGGTTTGGATCAGCCTGGCGTCTACGACTAGGGTTTTACGCGCCGGGGCTGAGAATCGGCTTTCCGATGTAGCTCGAGCACCCGCTGCACAGCGACGGCTGTCCACGCAGAGCCGCGAGCCGTCGTGATGCCGAGTCCGTCGAGATACGCGGCGATCGCCCGCAATGACTTGCGGCCCGCTGCGCGCGCCTCTTCGATCACGTCTCGAAGTTCCGCCGCGCGGGTTCTCGCGCGTTCCGCATTCGCCGCAGATGCCACGGCGGCTGAGTGTCGCGTTCCGGCTCGGAGGCGTGGATTGCCGAGCCGGATGCCGCGCGCCTTGGCAGCTGCTAGAGCCGCCTTGGTCCGCTCGGATATTGCCTCCCTCTCGTGTTGAGCGATCACGGCCAGTACGCCGACAACGGTTTCGTTCATGTCGGGCATGTCCGCCGCGACGAAACGGACGCCCGCACCTTTGAGCGAGAGCAAGAACGCCGCATTACGGCTCAGGCGGTCCAGCTTGGCGACAAGTAGGGTTGCGCGGGTCTGTCGGCAGCGCCGCTTAGCGGCGTCAAGCTGTGGCCGGTCGTTCCGCTTTCCCGACTCCACTTCGGTGAACGTCGCCAGCTCTTTTCCGCCGTGCGCCTCGAGATACGCTCGAACCGCCGTGCGCTGAGCCTCAGCCCGAGACCGGACCGACCTTGTCGCTGCGTCGAGACGCGGTAGTAGGTCACGTAGTTGCGCGGCCGAGGCATCATGTATCGTCTCTCCATACGTTGGAATGATGGAATGATACAGTGAATTGGCGGCTGCAACTCGGCGGACTCGCTCAAACGGTGACGGTCGAGCGGCGTAGGCGCTTCTGTTCGCTCAGAAGAACGTCAACGCGCGCAGACTTTGCCCTCGAACAGGGAGCGTGAGTCGGTCGCACGTCGTCGGCGCGGGAGCGCAAGCCTCAGACGTGCAGCGCCGACGGGCCGGGCCGCTCGACCTGCCCCCGGCCGCGCCCCGCGAGCGCCTCGACTATCGATCTTCGACCCCTATCACAAATTTTTTCCGACCCACACCTTGCGTGCGTGGCACTGTGCGTCCTGTTCGGTTGCGCTTTTTCTTGATACCTGGAACATAGGACGGCGGTTCACACAGCACGAGACTTCCTGAACCGACATTACCCATGACGTGTATTGAGACCTACGCCACACTGCGGATCTTCTCGGCGACCATGCATCCGAAGGTCATCGGGGAAACGCTCGTGCTGGATGCAACCGACACCATTCCGATTGATCCATCGTCCAAGTATCGAGTGCGGCGAGAGACAAACTACTGGTGCTGGTCTACGCAGCATCGCGTGGCCTCGACCGATAACGC
Organism: uncultured Gammaproteobacteria bacterium; assembly: GCA_963714705.1. Lineage (GTDB taxonomy): Bacteria > Pseudomonadota > Gammaproteobacteria > Steroidobacterales > Rariloculaceae > FEN-1219. The sequence continues at coordinate 29,843 of CAVQPJ010000002.1, read as the reverse complement.
CGAGCATCTTGCAGCCATACTCGAGGCGTTTGGAGACAAGCAAGGGCAGCTCCAAGCGTTGCGCGACTCCGGCTGCGAAACGGATATCAGTTGTTTTTGGGTGTCGACCGGGCAGGGCGGACCGTCTATTGAAGTCGCGACGATGGGGGAGCTGGCTCAGCTCGGCCTTCCCATTTCGTGGGATATCTATTTTGAGCGCGGCGCTACTGAGTAACTGCGGCTTGTGCCGCGAGCTGCGAAACGAGGGCAAATGATGACCGCGCGTACCGTCAATAAAATACGAGCCTGGGTCGCGCAGTGGCCCGGCGGTGAACCCGGCCGTTAGGCGACACTCATGCATCGGCGCGAAATCTCTGTTCGCTCTCTCACAGCGGTCGCGGTCGCGGCTTCCGCATTCACCTTATTGGACGTGGCTTGGGGATTTGCGACTCCCGGTGACTACTTCGCGAACGGAAGCGCGCTCTATGTTCCAACCGTCTTGCTCGCGACCGTTGCCGGGCTAGTCGCGGGATTCTTGCTGCCAGCCCGCCTGCGCGTAATCGCAGTGTTGGCGACACTTGTGTCTGTCTGCTACTGGGTATTCGTCCCGAGCGACTGGTGGGTCAAACCCCTGTATGGGCCACCGCCATGAACACATCAGAGACGTTGTGCCAGCGACCTAGGCGACACATGAGACGCACCGCGATCGTGGTTGGGGTCTGTGCATTGTCATCGAGTGGCTGCACCGAGGCGCAGCCGTCGGCATCTATGTCCTCCCTCCCGCCTTCTGTGCGCGAGGCGCTTCTCGCGCTATGTGCGCCGTGTGAGTTCGCTGACTACGGCGCAGCTTGGAACCCCAGCGATTTCCTTGACGGTCGGCCACGCCGACGCCTTGTGAAGATTGAGGGAACCGCGTCGGGTTGGCTCATTGAATACGAGCATGGCGGCAGAGGGAGACACACCCACACGGTCGTTTTCGAGCTAGAGCCTCGCATCCATGTTGCGCAAGGCAGCGACTGCATTCCATCGGCGGAGGTAAGGTGCGAGTGGTAACGCGCGGGCCGCGCGCTTCACGCGGCATCGCGCCGCCGCTGAACTGCGGGTTTGCCGATGTTTGAGCCGCTCGCAACTCCGCAATTGGTTGATGAATGGTTGCGGTGGGCCGCCTGGGTGACTGACCCCGCCAACAAGGGGCGGAGCAACAGCGATCTTATCGGCCATTTTGAATTTGAGACGTTGGTGAATGACCAGCCCGAGAAGGCGTGGGAAGCCGTTCTCGCGATTGCATCGGATCCGCGTGCGAAACCCTATCTTGGTTTACTTGCCGCAGGTCCCCTCGAGGATATTTTGGCGGACCAAGGCGCGCTCTTCATCGACCGCGTTGAGGCTGAGGCGCGGCGAAGCGCAGCATTTCGCCAGCTGCTTGCCGGTGTCTGGCAGAGCACGATGTCGCAGGAGATTTGGCTTCGGGTGCAAGCATGTGCAAAGAGCGCGTAGCGAACTCGGCCAACTACTGGTTGCGCCGCACGGCGCAGCGCGCGGCTGTTGAACGGTGGCGTTAGGCGGCAACTCCGATGAAGGCGCTTCTTTGGGTAGTCGTGGTTCTCGTGGCGCTCGTTGCTGCGGCGGCCATCGTTCTTGTCGCTCCTTTGCCGCCTGACCGCGTAGTGCTCGAGAGCCCGTCGCCCGACGGCCAGTACGTCGCACGGTTCTCTTGGCGTCCTGCCGGAGTGATGGGATTGGCGGGTGACCAGCCGTGGGTATACGTAACAATCGTCAACGCAAGTTCCGGCGCTGTTCTTGAGCGGCACTCAACCTGGGGCGATGTCCCCGGGGATGCGTGCGATCGGCTCGGCCCTCTTGTCCCGTGGCACAAGACAGGTGCGTCGTTCACGTGTCCAGAGTAGGTCGTGTGCCAGCCGCATTGCAGCGAACCGTGATACGGCAATGCTCGTTAGCGCAGCGCGCGAACTGCGGCGTTATGTGGCGCCAATGATTGATCGTACCGCCAGGAACGCGATGGCCGAGGCGACTCGGCACTACCTCGCGGGCGTGTCGACGAACTTCGCCTTCGACGACGCCATCTTCGCTCTCAGATCAGCGGACCAGGCTATCAAGGCGATCCGAGAGCAGTTGTGGTTACTCTACGATGATCTGCGCGAGCATCGCGCTAAGGGTGTCTGGCAGCCAAGTGCGGGCCAACGTGAAGTTGTCACGCGGACGATTCTGTTTCTGAAAAGCGATTTCGAGTATCGATGGCCGGCCGTGCCGGCGTGGTACTTCGCTGTCCGCCCAATAGTTTGGTTGGTGACGCTTGGCATTGGTGTCCGAGTGCTCGATCGGCAGTTTGAGGTCAGCGATCCTGAAAACGTCTGGCCGTTCCGAGGTCCCGAGGAAGTACACGCAGCAATGAGCGAACCACGATACCTGGCGTCCGCTAGGGCATCAGCTCGTCGCTGATGTGCGGCGTTTGGCGACGAACATCCGGAGACCCCGATGACGAAAGCGCAGCTTGAACCGATCATCGTTGCTGGGGTTTCGGGAAGCGACCGCGAAGTGATCGCCGTGACCTTCGATGTCCGAGTGCTTCGAGTCACGGTCGAGTTCGTCCCGGCGCGGGATTGGGTATATGTGGACTTCCGCTTCCCCAGAGGTTTCAGGGTCCTCGACGAAGGCGACCTGCTCGAGTTTTGGGGTAGCGATCTCCCGCCGGGCTCATTCCTGTTCGAGGTCAAGCGGGGTGGCTGGTTCGATTTGGAAGCGCAGCGTTCCGGATTCGTCAGCACGCAGCGCGAAGGCGTGACGGAATATCTCGTGGCGAGCCAGATGAACTGCGTAAGCGTTCTCGCTATCGAGCCGCCGCAGATCGCAGTGTGCAAGTAGTGTCATCGTCTCGAGCGAGGCAGGGCCGCACGGCGGTAACGACCGTTGCGCAGTTCCAATGTCGGCTCCGCGAATGCAGCTCAGGGGGGTCGGGGCCATGCGGACGATCTTGCGTGACATGAGGTCGCAGCGTCCATCCAGTAGTGCGGGGTGTCGACTACTGGATCTGCGGATTTCGCTCAGAAATACGACTGGTGGAAAGCGAGACGCGGTTACGCTAGCTTGCCTCACGGGAGCGCGCAGCACATGGATCGAATTACCGAGTCTCTGTTGAGAGAGTTCGCGACGGGGCAAAACCTCGCTCGACTGCCGGAAGAACAACAGTTCGAGCATTTCGCGGCGTACATCACTGTACGGCGTCACTACGGGCAGTTGTTCGACACTTCGGACGTCGTGACCGGCGGCGGGGCCGATACGGGCATTGATGCGGTAGCGATCATCGTCAACGGGTCGCTGGTCACTGATATAGAGAGCTTTGAGGAAATGGTCGCCGATGCGGAGGTCCTAGAGGTTCAGTTCGTGTTTGTGCAAGCAGATCGAACGCCTGGATTTACAACCGCAAAGATTGGGGCTTTCGAGTTTGGGCTGCTGGACTTCTTCAAAGCAGAGCCTGCGTTGCCGCGAAATGCGGAGATTCAGAACGCTGCCTCGATCATGTCAGCGATCTACGCGCAGGCGGGGAAGTTCAAACGCGGAAACCCGAGCTGCCGGCTGTACTACGTCACTACTGGTCGACCGCAGTTGGACCCCGCTATCGATGCACGGCGCGCGGCAGCGGCCGAGGCGGTCGGAGCGACGGGAAATTTCGACTACGTCGAGTTTCAATGCTTGGGCGCGGATCTGGTCCAAAAACTCTACAACCAAACGAAAAACGCTATCGCTAGAGAGTTTGTTTTTGCAAGCCGCGTCGAAGTCCCCGAGGTTCCCGGGATCGCGGAGGCGTACATCGGCTTCGTGCCTGTCAGTCAGTTCATCCCGCTCTTGACCGACGAAGACGGCGAGATGCTGCGCACGATCTACTACGACAACGTTCGAGACTGGCAGGACTACAACGCGGTCAACTCGGAAATCCGAGAAACGCTCACGTCAGATCGGGCCGCACGTTTTTTGCTGATGAACAACGGTGTAACGATCATAGCTAGAGGCCTGAGACGTACCGCTCAAAGGTTCTTCATCGAGGATTACCAGATAGTCAACGGCTGCCAGACGAGCCACGTATTGTTCGGCCAGCGAAAGGCGATTGGCGATAACGTGCAGATTCCCCTTCGCCTGATCTCCACGCAGGACGAGGACGTCATCGAGTCGATCATCAAAGCGACCAACAGACAAACCGAGGTCAAGCCGGAGCAATTCGCGGCGATCACCGACTTCGCCAAGAAGCTAGAGGCGTTTTTTGGAACGTATCCGGAGGCGTTGCGGCTCTACTATGAGCGCCGTTCTGGACAGTACGATCGGCTCCCCGTTGAGCGCACGAGGATAGTCTTGTTTCCGACGATGGTGCGCGCGTTCGCGGCGATGTTTCTGGGTGAGCCACATCGGACAACGCGAAGCTACAAGCTACTTAAAGAGCGTCTCGGGACCGACATCTACGGGTCGGACCATCGCCTCGAACCATATTTCGCGGCAGCATTGGCGTCCTACCGCCTGGAGGTGCTGTTCCGTAGTCAGCGACTGGCTCCCGAATACAAACCGGCGCGATTCCATATCCTGCTCGCCGCCCGCTTGCTGTTCGATCCCACGCCACTACCACATATGAACTCCCACGAGATGGAGCGGCGCTGCAAGGCGCTCGTCGAGTTGCTCGCCGATCAACCTCAGGCCGACGAGTTGCTCACCGTCGCGGCTGAGATAGTGGAGGTAGTCGCCGGCGGAAACTTCCACCGCGATAACATCCGAACGCAGCCGTTCACCGAGCAGCTAGTCGCCGAGTGTGCTGCAACCCCCTGGAAGCGTAAGGAAGCGTTCCGCTTGTAGAGACCGACATGACCGCACCGAAGCAGCCGCTCCGGGACAAAGTACGCTCGTGGTTGGAAACGCAAGGCTACCCACTAGAGATGCGGGTCGCGCGCGAGTTCCAAGCGAATCGGTTTGCGGTCGTACAGTCGGATTACTACGCCGACCCAGAGTCTGGAACTCAACGTGAGCTGGATGTATCCGCGTGGCGACAGGTGGAACACGGTGAGACGGTTGCACGCGTTTCGTTCGCGATCGAGTGCAAGAGTTCGACGGAAAAGCCCTGGATACTATTCACATCCAATTCTGCTGGGATCGCGGCGCCGGCTCGCGTCGCGCAACGGGCGGCATCTGCTCTGGGCGGTCGAGTCCTTATGTCGGTCGCGCAGGACAGAGTAATTCAAGCTCTTTCATTGTTCGCTGTGCACGATCGCCCGAGCTACGGCATGACGGAGGCCTTCACATCTGGGTCTGATCGGACGTATCAGGCGGCAATGACAGCTGCCAAAGCGGCATCAGCGCAAGCGACACAGTTTGATAGGGACGGCGGCCCGGACGTGTTTCAGTTGGTGCTTCCCGTCGTAGTGGTCGGCGGCCCACTGTTTGAGTGCTATCTAGACGACGACGGTCAAATCGCTGTTGAGGCAATCACGTCGGGCACGCTGGTGTGGAGGAACCCGTTGGTTGATGTCGGTCACACGATTCTGAACGTCTTGGCTGAGAGTGAGGTTCCGCAATTCGCGGCGGCTGCGCGTGACAGCGCAGACAAGTTCCTGGCGCTGACGGCGGAGCAGACAAAGCGCCTCGCCGCCAGGTCCAAGTAGGCGAGAGGCAATTCCTAAAAATTTGGGGTTAGGCGCTCAGAAAAGTCGGTCGGCGCCATGACGACTTGCGGGCGATCCGACGTGGGCAACGATTGCAGGAAGCGAATGGCGAGAGTCGCGAAAAGTCGGGTGACGAGTAGGCGCGTCAGGCAGGTTCGTCGCCGGTCGTGGTCGCGCGGGCGGCGAGGCGATCTTTAGCCGATCAACGTAATCGCCGTTTGGCACAATCCTGGCACACTTGACCCCAATGAACGGCACCAAACGACACCACATGGCTCGACGAGCCCCGCGTACTTGCTGAGTCTTTTGGTGTCACGTTGCGCGGTTTTGTGCAAACAGCCTACTTTTAATCCATTGGTCGCTGGTTCGACTCCAGCACGGCCCACCAATTTTTCAACGACATACCACCGATACCTGCGGTGTTCTCGTGCGCATTTCTGCTGTTTGCTACCAAAAACATTTGCAGGGACATTGGGCAGGCAGGAAGCTTGCGCTTTCGTCGCGCTGAGGCTCATCTGTCACCAGAACAGCTCGTTGTATGGCCGCGATCACCGACCTTTCTGACCCTTTGAGCGACGAGGAACTCGAACGCCTGCAGACAATCCTGCTCGATCGCGTCGACGAGGATGCGGTAACCGACGGCAAGGATGAAGGCGTCCTCGATGTCTCCGAGCTCGACGGTTTGCTGACAGCGGTTGTCAGTGGCCCGGTGACGATCGTGCCCTCGCGCTGGCTGCCGGCGGTCTGGGGTGACTTCGAGCCAACGTGGCACAGCGTTGACGACTACGGGGCATTCATGTCGATGCTGATGCGACACATGAACAGCATCGTCGAGACCTTGATCGAAGAGCCTGAAGCCTTTGAGCCGATGTATCTGGAGCACGTTTGGAAGGGCAAGGCTGTCCTGGTCGTTGATGAATGGTGCGAGGGCTATATGCGGGGCGTCGGTCTAGCGGCCGATGAATGGCGCGCAGGAGCGCCCGAGATCGCCGATCTTCTCGCGCCGATCCGCGCGTTCACGGCCGCGACGGACTGGCAGGCGCACGAGTTGTCCGAACCCCAGGCCGCGAAGCTCCGCGATGCCATTGCGCCCAACGTCCGGGCGCTCCACGCTTACTGGCTCGCACGGCGCGCGAAGGACACGCAGAGCCTCGCGCGGCAAGCGCGTTCTTCTCTGCGCGTGGGACGCAACGAGCCGTGCCCGTGCGGCAGCGGCAAGAAATACAAGAAATGCTGTCTGCAGTGACGGAATCGGCTCTTCAGGCGGTGAGTCCTTTGCGAGGCGCTTGAGCGTGCCTTACAATGGACGCAGAAGTAAGGAGAGCGACAATGGCCGAATCAGCTGTAACCAGTAAAGGGCAGATCACGATCCCAGCCGAGGTACGAAGAGCCATGGGGCTGCAGCACCAGGATCGGGTCGTTTTCACGGTCATGCCTGATGGCACCACGGTCATGCGGGCCAAGACGCGGTCGCTGCACACATTAGCAGGCCTGCTCAAGCGAACGGGGAAGAGACTGCCCGTGAAGAAGATGCGGATCGGGCGGCGTTAGTCTTTGCCAACCCTCGATACCAATGTGCTCGTGCGGTTACTGGTTGGCGACGACTTGCGACAAGCTGCGCATGCCGAAGCGCTGGCACGAGAGAGCGCAGAAGCGGGCGAGGCGCTGTTCGTCCCGCTGACCGTCACGTTGGAGCTGGAGTGGGTGCTGCGATCAAGGTATCGCTTCTCCAAAGACGCCGTTCTCGCAACGCTTGTAAACCTGCTGGAAACCCGCGAGATCGAATTCCAAGACGAAGGGTCCGTGGAACGCGCGCTGTTTTTCTACAGATCGAAGAACGCAGACTTCGCTGAATGTCTGCATCTGGGTTGCGCGGTCACCCACGAGCGCCTGCCGCTGGTCACGTTCGATGCACAAGCGGCAAGGCTGGACGGCGCCCAACTCTTGGGGGGCTCGTAGATTCGAAGTGAGCTGAGCGAAAAAGCCAATCCACAGGGCGACAGCCTTAACGCTCGGATTCGCTTGCGTCAGGTCTTGCCAAGCTCGGCCGACCGTTACCCGCACGAGTTCTCGGGTGGGCAGAGAGAGCGCATCGGCCTCGCGCGCGCTCGCGCCGAAACCGAAGCTCGTCATCGCGGACGAGCCCGTCAGCGCGCTCGACGTCTCCGTGCAGGCGCAGGTCATCAGTCTGATTCAGGATTTGCATCCGCGGGTTCCGAGATGGTGCGTATCGCTCAGACGCCGCAGCTCATCGTGATGCTCAACCCGGACCTTACCTATCGCCAGATCTGGCTGCACGACCGCGGATAGGAATTCTTGAACTACCCGGGCCCCATTGGCGAGGGTGCGCGTAAGAGCCATAGTGTCAAAGCCGCCAGCGGGTCGCGACGCAAACACTCCCCACTTACGCGAGATAGAATCTTCAAAAATGCGCGAGCCGCGCGCTGCCATCTTCGAGGAGACTCACAATGGCCATCAGCCTGAAGGTCAACGGGGCGACTCACTCGGTCGATGCCGAGCCGGACACGCCGCTGCTCTACGTGCTGCGCAACGATCTCGAGCTCAATGGCGCCAAATACGGCTGCGCCATGACGCAATGCGGCGCCTGCACGGTGCTAGTCAACGGCGCGGCGAGACGGTCCTGCGTGACGCCGGTCGGCTCGATCGAGGGAAACGAGGTGACCACGCTCGAAGGGCTCGGCACGCTCGACAAGCCGCACGCGCTGCAGAAGGCCTTCATCGATGAACAGGCGGCTCAGTGCGGCTATTGCGCGAGCGGCATGATCATGGCGGCGGCCGACCTGCTCAACCGCAATCCGCAACCGCAGGAGGCGGACGTGCGGGCAGCGCTCGCCGCCAATCTCTGCCGCTGCGGCACCCACAACCGGATCATCCGCGCGGTGCTACGCGCAGCAAAAGCGGCGTCGTGAACACCAAACGCCGCGACTTTCTCAAGGCCGCCGGCGGCATCGCCGTCGCCTTCAGCTGGAGCATGCCGACAGTGCTTGCCCAGCCGGCGGCGCGTCCCGCTCTTCCCGGCAGCCTCGGCACCAACCGCATGCTGAACGGCTGGATCCGCATCAACCCGGCCGCCACGGTCACGGTGTTCACCGGCAAATGCGAGCTGGGCCAGGGCATCCTGACCGCGCTGGCGCAGATAGCGGCCGAGGAACTGGATGTCGCGTACGAGCGCGTCGAGATGGTCTCGGCCGATACGGCGCGCACGCCCAACGAGGGGCAGACCGCCGGCAGCCTGTCGGTAGAGAACAGCGGCACGGCGCTGCGCTTCGCCTGCGCCGAGGTGCGCCAGATCCTGTTGGAGCTCGCCGCCGCGAAGCTCGGCGTCGCCGTCGCCAAACTGTCCGTGTCGGACGGAACGGTGACCGGCTCCGGGAAGGTCACCTACTGGGAGCTCGCGCGCGAAGCGAAACTGGAGCGCGAGGCCTCGGCCCAGGCGAAGCCGAAACCGCCCGCGCAGCACAGGATAGTCGGCCGCAGCATTCCGCGCCGCGACATCCCGGCCAAGGTGACGGGCGGCGCCGCCTTCGTGCAGGACGTGCGGCTGCCCGGCATGGTGCATGGCCGCGTGGTGCGGCCGCCACGCTATGGCGCCAGGCTCGACAGTTTCGACGAGGCCAGGGTCAAGGCCATGCCGGGAGTCATTGCGGTGGTGCGTGACGGCAGTTTTCTCGGCGTGGTGGCACAGCGCGAGGAGCAGGCGATCAACGCGCGGCTTGTGCTGATCGAGTTCGCCAAGTGGTCGGGCGGCTCCGAGCTGCCCGATCCGGCAAAGATGTACGAGCAGCTCATGTCCCTGCGCAGCGAGGACAGAGTGATCGGCGAGAAGGACGCGCCCGTGCCGCCGGGCGCCAGCGTGATCGAGGCGACGTACCATCGGCCCTATCAAGCGCATGCCGCGATCGCGCCTTCCTGCGCGCTGGCCGAGTTCAAGGACGGCAAGCTCACGATCTGGACCCACAGCCAGGGCGTTTTCCCGCTGCGTGCGACCCTCGCCAGGGCGCTCGGTCTGCAGCCGGGCGACGTCCGCTGCATCCACGCCGAAGGCGCCGGCTGCTACGGTCACAACGGCGCCGACGACGTCGCCTTCGACGCCGCCATGCTGGCGCGCGCCGTCGATGGGCGGCCGGTGCGGCTGCAATGGATGCGTGACGACGAGTTCAAGTGGGAGCCCTACGGCCCTGCCATGACCATGAAGGTCAAGGGCGCCGTCGCCAGCGGCCGCGTGGTCGACTGGGCTTTCGACGTCTGGAGCCAGAGCCACAACATGCGGCCGGGCGACCCCGACGGTATCAACCTGCTCGGAAGCTGGTACCTCGCCGATGCGAAGCGGCCCGGGCCGGCGCGCCATGCCGCACAGCCGAACGGCGCGGGCGACCGCAACGCTATCACGCTCTACGATTTCCCGCGCCAGCGCACCACGCACCACCTGATCATGGACAATCCGGTGCGGACCTCGGCGCTGCGCACGCTCGGCGCTTATGCCAACGTTTTCGCGATCGAGTCCTTCATGGACGAGCTCGCGGCCGCCGCCGGCATCGACCCCGTGGCGTTCCGCCTCGCGCACATCACAGACGAGCGCGAGCGCGCCGTGATCGAGGCGGTGGCCAGGGCCGCCGCTTGGAAACCGGGCGAGAAGGGCGACGGCCGGCGCGGCTTAGGTCTTGGCTATGCACGCTACAAGACCGTGGCCACCTACGTTGCGGTGATAGCCGAAGTTGAAGTGAATCGCACCACCGGCGTCGTCAAGGTGCCGCGCATCTGGACCGCGGCCGATGCCGGGCAGATCATCAATCCCGACGGGCTGACCAACCAGATCGAAGGCGGCGCCATCCAATCGGCGAGCTGGACCCTGCACGAGCACGTGCGATTCGACCGCAACGGGATCCTATCAGCGGACTGGATGAGCTATCCGATCCTGACCATGCCGGACGTGCCGAGAGTCGAGACCGTGCTCATCGACCGACCGAACGAACGCGCGCTCGGTGCCGGCGAAGCCGCGCAAGGGCCGACGGCGGCCGCTATCGCCAATGCGTTCGCAGCGGCGACCGGCAGGCGCATCCGCGAGCTGCCGTTGACGCCCGAGCGGGTGAAGGCGGCCCTGGCGTAGCGATTGATCGGAGGCTGGTCCAGACTGAGCACGGCCGCATATAGTGCGGTGGGATGTGATTCCGTCCTTTTAATAGTGTCACTGCGAAGGGGGATCCGATGGATTCGAAACCAAACAGCCGTAGACAGCTCCTCAAGCTCGGCGCCGCGTTAGCCGGTGGAATGACGGTGGCCCTACGGGGTAAGGCCCAAGCCCAAGAGCACAACCATCCGGCGACCCCGGGTAGCGAGAACGCCTCGCCGATGATTCACGGCAGCAAGGAGCAGATCGAATACGGCCAGCGTTCCAAATACGTCACCTCCGTGCGCATGGCGCACCCGATGGGCGGCAGAGCGTCACCCGACGTGTTCGGCAAGGTGTTCCACGTAGCCACGCCGTTGCAGGATTCCGTTGGCGTGATCACGCCATCGTCGTTGCACTATGTCGCGACCACCCGCGGTTCCTACCTGCCGGACATCGACCCGCAGCAGCACACGCTGACGCTACACGGGCTGGTGGATCGGCCCCTGACCCTCACCATCGACGAATTGAAGCGCTTCCCGTCGGTCACGCGGCTGCACTTCATCGAGTGTGCGGGCAACCGGCACAACGGCGAGCAAAAGACCGTGCAGGAGACGCACGGCATGACGAGCTGCTCCGAATGGACCGGCGTGCTGCTGTCCACGCTGCTCAAGGAATGCGGCCTGAAAGGTAGCGCGAAATGGTTCGTCGCTGAAGGCGCCGAGGAAGTGAAGGGCGCATCGAGCATACCCATCGCCAAAGGGATGGACGATTGCCTGATCGCCTACGGCCAGAACGGCGAGCCCTTGCGGCCACAGCAAGGGTTTCCAGTGCGCATCATGGTTCCCGGATTCGAGGGCATCTACCACACCAAGTTCTTGCGGCGCATCAAGGTCGTCGACCGGTTCTACATGAACTACAACGAGTTCGGGCATCTGCGTCCGGAGGACAGAGAGCTTGCGCTCGGCGAACAGATCGGGCCGAAGTCGGTCATCACGTACCCGTCCGGTGCACAGCAGCTGCCCGGCCCCGGATTCTATGAGATCAGCGGGCTCGCCTGGTCCGGCGGCGGCGCCGTCAAGACCGTCGAAGTCTCCACCGATGGCGGGAAGAAGTGGAACCGCGCCCAATTCAAGAACACTCCAGAACGCATGGCGCACGTCCGATTCGCTTACGAGTGGAGATGGGATGGAACCGAGACTGAGATTCTGTCGCGCTGCACCGACGAGATCGGGCAGAGGCAGGCAATGCGGGAGGAGATCGCGAATTGGTGGAACGTACCCTTCGAGCGGAACTACCGCGTGCCCGGGCTGGACAACAGCGTGATGCCCTGGAGAATCGCCAGGGACGGGAGCGTGACCAATGGGCTCGCGTAAGACGCTCAAGGTTCCCAATCCGCTCAAGGTTGTCACGATTCCGCTGCTGCTGGGGAGCCTCGTGGGGAGCCCCGCGATCGCGCAGTCACCCACCTATGGCGTAGGACGCACGCCGACCGCGGAAGAGCTCCGCCGCATGGACATCGCGATTGGTCCCACAGGAGAGGAGCTGCCGCCCGGTCGCGGCACCGCCAAGGAAGGGGCACAGGTCTACGTGCAGAAGGCGTGCATCGGCTGCCATGGCGTAGCGGGCATTGGGGGAGCGGCGCCCGTGTTGCGGTCGGAACGAGGCGCGGATGTTCCCGTCTGGCAAAAGGAGCGCATCCTGCCACTGCGCTCGCCGTATGCGACGACGGTGTGGGATTTCATCAACCGCGGCATGCCACTCGGGCTGGAAGGGACTCTGACTCCCAACGAGGTCTACTCGTTGACGGCCTACCTGCTCTTCCTCAACAACGTGATTCCGGAGGACCAGGTACTAGACCAGGAGAGTCTGCCGCAGGTCAGCATGCCGATTGGCGATGAATTCGGTAAGCCGCATGAGTTCAAGCTCAACGCGCCAAGGCTCAAGGGTTACCCCTACTAGCGGGTTGGCGGTTACGTTGGCTTGGGCTGGTTGATGCTCAATCTTTCGTTTGAGATCGCCGGGCGCGTGATGTTGCGGCATGGTTATTCGACGTTCGTGCGGAGGATGTGGGACGTATTTTCGAGATGTGAAGGCCAGTGAGGTCCAAGCATCGAGATACGCTGACGCCTGGGAAACTTGCTGGCGGCGTGAGCGGAGACGCGGGCTTCGTGACCGTCGTTACGAGTTATTTCCCAGGTCGACGTATAGAGAAGGAGTTGTGGTCACAGCTATTTAGGCTTGTCCACCGACGGATCTCTTGATCCATTGGTCGCTGGTTCGACTCCAGCACGGCCCACCAATTCCGACAGCAACCTACGTCTATCATCTTTGGTGATTTGTTCGCTTTCCGGCCTCGTCTGCTACCAAAAAGGGTCGCAAGCCGACCGGTGAGCCCGGCGCACGGCGCGCATCCATGATCGATCGGACGTTGTCCGGCGAGAAGAACTGTGCCGGCGAAATCGTGCCTGCATTCATCCGCACGAACGAGTCGGCGGCGTTCTGGTTGCCCGGAAGCGCCGCGAACAGCGCCAGCATGTCTGGCGGTGGTGGCGCGAGCGTCGCGAGGCCGCAGGTCATCTCGTACATCGGCAGCACGGTCTCGTCGCGTTTGCGTTGGTAGTCCTGCATAGCGTCGTCGTACGGGCGTGCACCGCTCGAGAACTCGTGGAAGGCGGTGGCGAGTGCCTCGGCATCGCGAAACGCGTCGCCAATGCCCTGAGCTGTGATCGGGTCCCTCAAGTAACCCGCGTCGCCGACGAGCGCCCAACCCGGACCGAACGGCTTGCGGAAGTAGTTCGGCACCGGCACGCCCGCGAACGGTGCCTCTCGCTTTGCGTTACGCACGCGCTCGGCGACGTCCGGTACAAGATCGAGGATTTCGTAGAAGTGCGTTTCCACGTCCTCTTTCACCCGGTCGAGCTCCGCGTGAGGCCAGCCGGCGACGATCATCGTGAGACCGTCGTGTGTCGGCGCCATGGCGAAGCCACGATGCGGGCGGCTGTAGGTTGCGAACTCGTGCTCCAGGGGCAGGTTGCTCCAGTAGGAGTAGCAAGGTGCGAGCAGAGGCGGCTTCTGATCGTAGGTTTCCGCGTGCACGGATTCGGCCACGCGCGACCGCCGTCCGTCGGCACCGATCACGATGTCAGCACGCTCCGTAACCGTTGCGCCGTCGCTCGCGCGACCGCGCACGCCCACCACTCGTCCGTCTTCGACGAGCAGTTCGCTGACTGCGAAACCCTCGCGTAGCTCGGCTCCGGCGTCGACGGCGGCGTCCGCGAGGAGCTTGTCGAGAATCGTGCGCCGCGCGCAGTACGCGTTCGGTGCGTCGCTCGTTCCCGGGTTGCCACTGACCTTGACCGGTCCGAAGTCGAACGAATAGGTGTCGATGGCAGGGCAACCCGTGCGGATCAGTTTGTCGAGCAACCCCCAGCTTTCGAGCCTGGCAGCTCCGAGCGGATGGATCACGTGCGTGGAGATCGTATCGCTCGGGAACGTGGCGCGATCGACGAGCAGGACTCGACAACCTCTGCGCGCGAGCAACATGGCCGTGGGTGAGCCGGCACAGCGGGCGCCCACCACGATTACGTCGAAGTCCTTAAGCATGGTGATTCTCCTAAGAGGGATCGCCGCACGCGCAAACGTAGCACCGCGCCCACTACTGAAGAATGCGGCGGAACAGAAATGGATTGTTTCGTCGCGGGAAACAATGCGACGATCGAGGGTGTGGACCGGCTGCAGACGATGAAGGTTTTTGTACGCGTGGCGCAAGACGGGGGCTTTGCGACTGCGGCGCGCGGCCTCCGCGTATCGACCGCTACCGTGAGCAAGCATGTGAGCGCGCTCGAGCGGGAGCTACGGACGCGACTCTTCGATCGCACGACGCGAAGCGTCGCGTTGACGGAAGCGGGACGGATCTATCTGGAACGGTGTCTCGAAGCGCTCCACGCCCTCGAGGACGCGGACGCATCGGTCGGAGAGTTGGCGAAGGAGCCGCACGGCGTACTGCGCGTGACGGCGCCGGTCGACTTCGGCGAGCACCTGGTCGACGCGATTTCAGATGTCATGAACGCGCACTCGGGTCTCACCGTGGACCTTCGCTTGTCGAACAGAGTGGTGGACATGGTCGAGGAGGGTGTCGATGTCGGTATTCGCATCGCTCAGTCCCTGGACGGCCGCTACGTCGCACGACCGCTTGCGCGCGCTCGGTTGAGCGTCTACGGGTCAAGCGAGTATCTGGCGAAGCACGGGCGTCCGAGGCGGCCGGAAGATCTCGCGGCTCATCGAAGCGTGGTGTTTGCCGAGCCGAAGTTGCTCGACAATCTCGTGTTTGCGCGCGCGCGTCGCCGCGTTGCCGTGAAACTAAATGTCGCGATGTCGAGCAACAGCGGTAGTGCCCTTTGGCTCGCTGCGCGCGCCGGTCTCGGCCTGTACGTCTGCCCGAGCTTCATGGCGGGCGACGATGTCGCCACGGGTCGAATGGAGCCGCTGCTTCCCGAATGGGCGCTGCCGGAATACTCGGTCTATGCCGTCTATCCGCATCGCCGATTCCTCGCGCCGAAGGTCAAGGTATTCCTCGAGGCCGCGGCGCAACGTATCGGGGACGGCTCACGCGACCCGTGGTGGACCGAAAGCGCTGGCAAGTGATCGCCTGAGCTCGTAGGCGCGAGAGTGGCGGTCGCGGGGACATTGCTCGGATTCGCCGTGATCGAGTACGGGCGGGAAAGTGTCACGCAGTCCGCTCGCCGACCTTGATGACGGGCGTATCGGTAGCGGCTGCTACTAGACTGCTACCTAAACAACTGAGCGAGCGTCAGCGGGCATGATTGGGCCACGAGGCGAAAGCCGCTAACGCTTTGATTCGTTCGTATCGGGTGTTGCTCGCTCGTCAAGCTCTGCTACTTTTAATCCATTGGTCGCTGGTTCGACTCCAGCACGGCCCACCAATCCCACCAACCACTTACGCCGCGGCGGCGATGCTGCCCGACGCAATTCCCAAAACACTGTATCGGGCGCTCCTGCTGGGGCAGCGGAATTGCGAAAAAGAAAAAGCCGCGCCTGACTCGAGTAGTGATCATGCGAGTCATTGGGCAGCATCACGTTACGGAGATCGACCGGCGACAATCGACCCGGAAGGGACAGCCGCGATAGGACCAAAGGGTGGCAAAACGCCATCGGCGGTTTGGGAATTCTGAGCCAACCAGGCTCGCCAGCCGGCCGCTGGCTATTATATTTTGCCCCGGGTAAAATTCTGGCTCATTTTCACCCGGGCGAAAAAAGATGACCGCAGAGTCCAACTACGTCGTTTTCGCCGGCACACGGCGCGTGGCCGCAGGGCAGCTGCGCGACGTCCTTCCCGTGCTGAAACGGCGTTTCGACCGCGACCGCTCGGACGTAGGGTTTGTATTCGAAGTCGAAACGGGCCGGCAGGTGGAATTCGATTTGCGCGGCACGCCGGCCGAAATCCTCGAGCGCGAGGTGCCGGCGCCGCAACGCGGCCGCGGACGGCCCAAGCTCGGCGTCGTGAGCCGGGAGATCTCCTTGCTTCCCCGGCACTGGGGCTGGCTCGAGGAGCAGAGCGCAGGAATCTCGGGCGCGCTTCGCCGGCTCGTCGAGCAGGCGATGAGAGCGCAGCCGGGAAAGCAACGCGCGCGGCGCGTACGCGAGGCACTGAGCCGCTTTCTTTACAGCATGGCCGGCGATCGCCCGAATTTCGAGGAAGCCGGGCGCGCTGTATTCGCCGGTGAGCTCGCACGTTTCGAGCAGCTCGTGCGCCGCTGGCCGAAGGACATTCGCGATCACGCCGTTGCGCAGGCTCGGCTCGCCACGGAAAGCGCGGACCCCGGGACGGGCGATGCGGCCGCTGTCGTCAGGGACGTGTATGAACGCATCTGGACCCGCGGCGATGTTCGAGCGATCGAGCAGCTCGTCGCGCTGCGTTACACGCTCCATTCAGACCCCGGCGATCCCTGGGCCGGAAGAACGCTCGACCGAAAGGCATATGAGGAACGCGTGCGCTACTCGCGAGACGCGTTTCCGGATCTCGCGTTCACCGTTCACGATGTGATTGCGGCCGGGAGCCGAGTGGCCGCGCGCTGGAGCGCTGCTGGAACCCATACCGGAAAGCTGCGGGACCTGCCGGCCACCGGCAAGCGCCTGGAGTTCGCGGGCCAGACGATCTACGAAGTCACGGGCGATCGCATCGCCGGGCATTGGCAAGTTGTCGACCGCCTCGGCTTCCTGCAACAGCTCAGACCAGCCGCCGGCACGGCAGGGTGAGCCCTTCGGCAGGCGCCGCTGCACGCTTTCTCTGCCCGGGCGGACGGGACTGCGAGTTCCGTTACGGCCGTCCGGAGGCAGCGGTGCATCGAAATGGCCGTACCGAAAAGGTTCGCGTTGACTCTGTCGCCGGCTCGACTCCAGCACGACCCACCAATCCACTCAGAAGATTAGTGAACCGCGCCCTCGATCCGTTGATTTGAGCCCGAGCGTGCGGCACGCTCGTCGGGCGGTTGTCCGGTTTTTTTCGATGGCTGTGGGATGGCACCTGGTGCCGATCACAACTTTGGGGAGGCACAAATGATTAGACGAGCTTTGGGATGCGTCGTGGTGTTCGGGTCTCTGATCGCGAGTGCTTCGCTCCAGGCGCATCACTCCACGGCCGGCGTCTACGATCCGGGTAAAGAGGTGAAAGTCACGGGCGCGCTGGCCAAGATTCAGTTCGTGAATCCGCACGGATCGATCGTGGTTACAGTGAAGAACGAAGACGGCACGACGACCGACTGGACGTTCACGACCGGTTCGGCTACGGCGCTCGCCTCCCAGGGGATCACCAAGGTCGGCCCGAAAGCGCTCAAGATCGGCGAAGAGGTGACCGTGTTGGGCACCCCGGCGCGGAACGGCAGTCCATTGGGAGGCCTCAGGTCGCTTACGCGGGCGGATGGCACGGTCCTCGGCAACGCCGGCGGCAATTGAGTGAATCGGGGAGGGATCACCATGGCTTCTCGAACAAGAATGATGTGCTCAGGTGTCGCCCTCGTTGCGACTTTCATGATCGGCGTGCCGTCCCTGTCTAGCGCTCAAGACGAAGGCACGGAATTCGGCCCCCAAGTCAGCACAGCGCCGCCCACCGGCGCAGGACGTCGCGGCGCAGGCCAAGGTGAGGCGTACACGCCTGCCCCCGGCGCCAAGGACCTGAAGTCGGTTCTGTTCAACTGGGCCTGGCACATGGGCATGCTGCGCAGCACCGAGGAATACGATCTGCTCATGTCGCTCATGTATCAGGGCAGGGGCACCGTCCAAGTGGGCGGACAGCCGTGCAACGTGACGATGTACCGCTCCGACATCAGCTACCAGACGTCGGGCGAGCGCATCCGCATCACGGGCACTCGGCCTAACGGTCAGAGTTGCAACACGATCGAGGTTTTGAGTGGCGCGTACACCTGGAACGAAGACATCCAGGGCGCCGAGCTCGTCGCAGGCCAAGGCAAAGCCACGCCGATGCCGGCCATCGTCGAGGAGCGAATGATTCGCCTGTGGGCGAACCCGCAGGGTGCGTGGAAGGCCGCCATGGCCGGCACTCAAAACACGAACGCGCCGCAAATGGCCGCGAGACCGCAACGCGTGCCGGCGGACGTGGCGAAGGCAGAGAAAACGTCCGTGGCGTGGGTAGGTAATAAGCCGGTGGTGACGTTCCCGATCCCGGGCGTCCCCACTGCGACGGCCACCGCCACGCTCGACGCAAGGTTCATGGCCGAGAGCGTCGTGGTGAAGAACGGCACGGACACGTACGAGTTCACGTACGGCAACTACAAGGACTGGAACAACCCGCTCCATCCTGCCGAGGCGTTCTATACCGGCAAGATCACGGAGAAGAAAAACGGCACCGTCGTCCGCGACATCACGACGACGATGACGGAAACAGGCCAGCTGTATGTCGTGATGCCCGTGCCGGCGAGCGTCAAGGCGGCGATCAAGCCGACGCATCAGCCTCTGAGTTGGACGCTGACGCCGCGCGAACCACCCGCGCCGGTTGCAGCCGCTGCCACGCCGCGCCGTGCCGATGGGAAGCCGGACCTCAACGGCAACTGGAATCGCCCGCTCAATCCAGTCTCGGGTAGTGGCGCCCGCCGCTGTGGCCCGACGCAGGTGAAGGGCGGCGGCATCAACCCCGAGTACGGCTGCACGGGCGGGGGAGACAACTTCTGGATCGAATACGCGTGGATTTCGCCGTGGCGGTTCGGGATCCTTGGGCGCCCGAACTACAAACCCGAGTTCTGGGACCAGATCCAAGAGCTGGATATGTGGACGAACAAGTACGATCCCATCATGACGTGCAAGCCGCTGGGACTGCCGCGGCACGGCACGCCGACGCGCATCATCCAAACGGATAAGGACGTCGTCTTCTTCTATCCGGCCAATGCCGACTACGGTGGCGGTAACAACGAGTTCCGCGACATCCCCACGGACGGCCGCGAGCGGAGCGAGCTGGATTTGAGCCTCACGACGTTCTACGGGGTGAGCCTAGGAACCTGGGAAGGCGATACGCTCGTCATCGACTCGATAAACTTCGACGATTCGACGTGGTTGGGACGAGGCGGCCTCTTCCACTCCACCAGCATGCACATCGTCGAAAGACTCACGCGTGTCGGCAACGAGCTCTTCTACGACATGACGATCGAAGATCCCGAGGTGTTTATCGAGCCGTGGGTGATGGCGACGCGCGTCCTGACCGTGGCTCAGGGAGCGGCTGCCGACAGAATCTCGTCAGAGCGCGCGAATTGCGAAGTGTACGAAGACGACAACAACGTCACGAGTCAGGTTCGGCACTAAGCTCGCATGCCGCTTTCAACATCTTGAAAACGGGATCTCGTACGGTCGCGAGATAGCTGTGCGGGTCGCGCGCCCAGTGCGCTTGCACCACATCGACGTGATCATCCGGCAGGGATTCCTCCCTCGGAATGGACGCATCGTAAGGCAATTCCAGCGTGATCATCGCCGGCCGAGAGCCGTCGGGATAGATCAATCCATACCCGGCCCAACGTCCGAGCGACCCGGGGCATTCCGCGTCGGTTTGCTGCAAGCGCCATTGGCTCCACTCCACTTCGGAAACGCGCAATCGATACGGCATCCGCTCGGCCTCCGACAGCGCTTTCCACATCGCGTCCGCGAGCGGCGTCGATTGTGCACCGTCGGCGTCGATTTCTCCGAGCGCCCAATGCAGCGCGATGATCTTGGCCGGGCGCCAGCTCAGGATGAATTCCTGCAATGCTCGCGTCTCAGGCTCGCTCCACGGCGCGCTGCCCGGAGGCTCCGCTGAATCGGCCCGCCAGTCGAAGTCCGCGTTCCGGTTGATGTCCACCCCGCGCGCGTTGTATCGGCTCGCATGTGCAAAGCCGTCGGGATTCGCGAGCGGCAGCAGCGCCACGGGATTGCTTCGCGGAGGCGCAAACTCGCGCACGAGAGGGATCGCCGCCGATTCGTCCCCGTGAACGCCTCCGATGATCAAGGTGCCGTTCGGTCCGGCAGGGTCGGACCATAGCTCGATAGGCCGACCTTCGACCGAGTACCCTATGGTGTGGAAATCCAAACCGCGGTTCACCAATTGCATCCTCGCGGCGCATTTCGCATCGCCCGCAAACGCACCGTACCTTTCGACAATGTCATTCTCCGCGTGGAGCACGATGGCGTCACGGGATGGGGAGAGGCTTCGCCACACCCATACTACGGCGCCTCCGCGGCCGGCGTCGTCCGGAACCTCGAATCGCTCGGCGGATGGCTGCGCACGCTCTCGATTCGCTCGGTGGAGGATATCGCCGGGGCATGGAAGGAATCGTGGACCCGGTTGCATCCCGACCGCGCCGCGCAGTGCGCGCTGGATCTCGCCCTGTGGGATTGGCTTGCGCGGAAGGAAGGCGTCACCGTCACCGAGCTCGCGCACGGACACGTGCCCCAGCCCGTCAAGAGCTTTGCCACCATCGGCCTTTCGACGACGGAAGAGCTCGACGAAAAAATCGCGGAGCTCGAGGGCTTCCCGCGCGTGAAGATCAAGTCCGATGCAAATGCGGACCTCGAGCCCGCGCGCCGGGTGAAAGAGGCACTGCGCACCGCCATCGCCATCGACGCCAATGGCGCGTGGAACGCGAGGACGCTGTCCGCGCTTTCCATGGGCTTCTCGACCTTGGGAGCGGAATTCATCGAGCAACCGTTACCGGACACGCACGACCGCGAGGTGGTCCGCGGTTCGTATCCGATTCCGATCATCGCCGATGAAAGCTGCACGCTCGAAGAGGATGTCGATCGGCTTTCCCTCAACTTCGACGGGATCAACGTGAAGCTGGTCAAGTGCGGCGGCCTCACGCCCGCGCTGCGCATGGTCCAGCGAGCGAGCAAGCTCGGCATGCGCACCATGGTGGGATGCATGCTCGAGACCAGCATCCTCATTGCCGCAGGTTGTGTCGCCGCGCAGCGCGCGGACTACGCCGACCTCGACGGGGCCTGGCTCATCGCCGACGATCCGTGCATTGGCTGGCGGTTCGAGCGTGGAATCCTTCACCCTCCACAAGCGCTCGGTCTCGGGGCTGAACCGCGCGATTGGTTACCGAGCCCACGCGCCTGACGATCAATTCCATCGTTGGGTGGCATCAACGGCCGTGCAGATTCTGGATCGCGAGCAGCACGCGGGAGCACGCATTCCGCTGTCTCTGAAGATGTATACCGACGCGTGGTCGTCGCCGGCCGGAGCCGGCGCGGCCGCCTGCGGCAACGCCGCTGTCGGAATCCAGACGGGGTCTTGCGCGCCCAGTCTCTCATGACTCCCGGGCCGCCGTCTGTCAATTGAGTTATCGTGCTCGCCCCCGCAGCTCCTTGGACACCATGAAAATACCCGCTGGCCTACAGCCGCTGATCGACGACGGCATCGTCAATGAAGTGATCCGCGCGCTGAAGAGCGGCAAGGAGGCATCGGTCTACGTCGTGCGCTGCGGCGCAGAGGTCCGTTGCGCAAAAGTCTACAAAGACATGGGGCAGCGCAGCTTTCAACAACGCGCGCAATACCAGGAAGGACGCAAAGTGCGCGGCAGCCGGCAAGCGCGAGCGATGGCCCGGGGCACAAGCTATGGCCGCAAAGAGCAAGAGAGCGCCTGGAAGAACGCCGAGGTCACTGCGCTCTATCAACTGTCCGCTGCCGGGGTCCGAGTTCCCAGGCCCTATGGCTATTTCAACGATGTGCTGGTGATGGAACTGGTGACCGATGCGCAGGGCGAGTGTGCGCCTCGCTTGGGCGAAGTGGAGCTCACTCCCGAGCAAGCGCGTCAATTTCACGGCTTCATCGTTCAGCAAATCGTTCGCATGTTGTGCGCTGGGGTGATCCACGGTGACCTGTCCGAGTACAACGTCCTCATCGATGCATCCGGGCCGGTCATCATCGATTTGCCGCAGGCGGTCAATGCGGCCGGCAACAACAACGCATTCGCGATGCTGCAGCGCGACGTTGTCAATATTCGCGACACCCTCGGTCGTTTTGCTCCCGAATTGCTGAGCACCCAATTCGGTCCGGAAATGTGGGCGTTGTTTTCACAAGGCAAGCTGCGGCCCGACAGCAAGCTAAGCGGCGAGTTCGTACCGGATGAGGCTTCGCCCGATCTGGATGTCGTGATGCTGGCCATTGACGATGCCCGCGAAGAAGCGGTGCGTCGTCAACTGCGACATGAAGCGCAGGCAGCAGAGGGAAATTAGCCTTGGCGCTGAAGTCCAAGGTGTTCAAAGCTGAGCTGCAAGTCAGCGACTTCGACCGCAATTACTATGAGACGCATGCGCTCACGCTAGCGCAGCACCCATCGGAAACCGACGAGCGCCTGATGGTGCGCCTCTTGGCGTTCGCCCTGCATGCCGATTCCGCTTTGGCGCTTGGCCGTGGACTCAGCTCGGAAGAACCCGATCTGTGGCGCAAAGACCTGACCGGCCAGATCGAGCTGTGGATCGAGATTGGCCAGCCGGATGAGCAATCGCTGCGTCGCGCCTGTGGTCGCGCGAACCAAGTGTTTGTCTATACCTATAGCGGTAACAGCGCACAGGCGTGGTGGAGCAAGGCGGGCGATTCACTACAGCGTTGCAGCAATCTGTCCGTGGTCGATATCGCATCCGCTAGCAGCAAAGCGTTGGCTACGCTCGCGCAACGCGGCATGCAATTGCAGTGCTTCATTCAGGATGGGGCAGTGCAGATGATGTCTGACACTGAAACCATCGCGATTGAATTGACGCCGCGTTTGACCGCGCGGAAGTGAAAGCCCCTTTACTGCGGCACGTGGTCCTTATATCGGCGCGCGACCTCCGGATCGCAGGCCCCCGTGTCCTGCGAGAACTCGAGGTCGGGGCGGTGGTCCCACTGCTGCGCCAACGTGGCCGGCCCCGTGAGATACGTCGGGTCTTCGACGGTGACCTCGTAGCGCAGGCGCGTGCGCTCCGCGGTGAGCGTCAGCCGTTCGACCGTGTGCTTGCCCGCGCTCGACGGCACGTTCAAGCCGAGGCCGGACGGATTGGGCTCGAACGCGATCGTGTCGATCACGAGCGTATCGCCCTCCCACCGGCCGATGGAGTGGCCGTGGAACGAGGGCTGAACGTTGGCGGGATGCGCTGCGACCATATGGATCGTGCGCACGACACGGTCGCCCGTGTTGTCGAGCCGCATCACGACTTCGTCTTCGCCGATCTCGATCGTGCGCAGCTCGTCGAGTATCGCGACGACCGGTATGGGCTCGACATAGCAGAGCCCATCGGCGACTAGCTTCGCCTGAGCGGCACGGCCTTCCGGCGTGACCGGCCAGCGCGCCATGGCCCCGAAAGCCGCGCCCAGCGCAGCCCGAGCGGGCGCCCAGTGACCTTCGAGACTCTCGGCCGGCGTCAGCACGCGCGTCCGGGTGTTGGCCGCATAGAACGGATGGACCTCGCCGTCCTGCGTCGTGACGTCCATGATGCGGACTTGCTTGCCCCAGCCGCCGCGATTCGGATTGGCGCGCATGACGACAGACGTGCCGGGCTTGAGCGCGTCGCGCTCGAGGCCGTCGACGAGCGCTTGCGTGATCCCGACGCCTTCGCCTTCTACCAGCGCCGGCTTGCCGTCCGGGCCTATGGTCTCGACGACCAGGTACATGTGCGGGTTCACCCAGTCGAACCGCGCGACCTTGCCCTCGATGAGGATCTCCTTGGACGTGTCGAACATCGACTGGCTGTGGTGTGCGAAGGCTGGCGCGGCGATGGCGGTGATCGCAAGCGCGTAGATGGCAGTGGGCAGGCGTCGCATGCCGGAACCTCGGGTCGAAAACATAAGCGCATGATACTACTCTTCCGAAATAGTTCGGATGCTGGGGAATACCATGAAACTCCCGTTGCTAGCAGTGGCGGCCGCGCGAATCTTCGTCGCAGCAACCCTGAGTGCGCTTGCCTGTTCGCCGGCTGCCGGGCAGGGGATCGACTACTCGAAGCTCGAGATCAAAACGACCGACCTCGGCCACGGCGTCTATTTGCTCGGCTGGCAGGGCGGTGACTCACTGATCCTCGTCGGGGATGACGGCGTTCTACTCGTCGACACTTCGGTCGCCGCGATGGGCGACAAGATCAAAGCGGCGATCGCCAAGGTGAGCGACAAGCCGATCAAGCTGATCATCAACACCCATGCGCACGCCGACCACTTCGGCGCCAACGAGGCGCTCGCGAAAGACGGCGCTACCATCGTTGCCCACGACAGGCTGCGCGAACGGATGGCGAAGGGCTTCACCGCGTTCGGTCAGGCGGTTCCGCCGGCTCCCCTGGCCGCGTTGCCGACGGTTACCTATACCGACGACATGACGCTGCATTTCGACGGCGAGACGATCCAGCTCTTCCACCCCGCGAATGCGCACACCGATAGCGACACGCTCGTGCATTTCACGCGGGCGAATGTCATCCACGCCAGCGGCACGATCGGCGGCGACGGGGGTTACGTATTCTTCGACATGTCCTCGGGCGGCTCGCTCGCCGGCACGATCGTGGCGGAGGACAAGATGCTCTCCCTAGCAGACGACAAGACCCGGATCGTCGCGGACGAGGGCGATCCGGCCAGCACCGAAACCCTCCGGGCGTCCCGCGACATGCTTGTCACGCTCCGGGCGCGTGTGCAGAAACTGATCGACGAGGGCAAGAGCGAGGACGAGGTGGTGGCCGCCAAGCCGACCAAGGACTTCGACGCCCAGTGGGTGCATCAGGGCAACTTCGTCACCGGGGACACGATGACGCGGCTGGCCTATCAATCTCTCAAGGGCGGTTGACCGCCGCCCGCTACGGTAGAGCGAACACGAACACCGCGGGGTCGGTCTTCTCCGGAACGAACTCCGGCGCGAACCGCCGGCCGTTGTTGTACACGCCCGAGGAGCCCGTCGTCACTGCGACGTACTGCTTGCCGTCGACGGCGTAGCTCACGGGGTAGCCGCTGATCGCGGCGCCCACGTTGGTCTCCCACACGACGTCGCCCGTCTTTTCGTCGTAGGCTCGGAAGTTGCCGCCGACGTCGCCGCCGAAGATCAGCCCGCCGCCCGTCGCGACCATCGACATGACGCCCGCGCGTTGCTCGCGTTTCCACAGGACATCGCCGGTCTGCGCCGAGATCGCCCAGATCGTGCCTTGGTTCGGGTTGCCCGGCGTCAGCATCTGCTTCTGCTCGAGGCCGTAGACGAGCGATGCGTCTCGCCCGTCGGCCTGGGTGCGAGCTGTCATGCATTGGTTCTGCATCGGCATGTACATCGCGTTCGTGCGCGGGCTGTACGCGCCGGCCGGCCAGTTCTTACCGCCGTTCATGCCCGGGCATACGATGATCGTCTGGTCCTTCTGCGTGTAGATGCGCGCGGGGTCCACGTTCACGATGCCCGTGGCGCCGTCGATGTTTGCGATCACGTTCTGGTAGATCGTGGGGCGTGCCCACAGGAACTCGCCCGTCTCGCGATCGAGCGTATAGACGAGGCCCGTCTTGCCGGGAATACCCGTGACGACCTTGCGTCGCTCGCCGGGCCGCAACCGCGGGTTGATCCACGGCACCTGGCTCGCATCCGGCGTCACGGCCGTGTCGACGAGCAGCCGCTCGAACGGATGGTCGAGGTCCCAGTGATCGATCAGATGCTGGTAGTACCACACGATCTTGCCGGTCTCGAGGTCCAGCGACAGCGTCGAGTTGTGATAGAGGTGCTGCTTGTCGACCCCGCCGAGCTGAAATTTTGCGGCCGGGATCGTCACGGACGTGCCGACGTAGATGCGCTTCAGCGCCGGGTCGTAGCTCGGCACCATCCACGTGCCGACGTGCCAGCGCTGCTCCATCGGCACGTCGCCCCAGCTGTCGTTGCCGGGCTCGCCGGGCTGCGGGATCGTGTGCGTGCGCCACAGCTCCTTGCCCGTCGCAGCGTCGTGAGCCGTGACCACGCAGCCTTCGAACGTCGCATCGGGTTGGCACTGCCGTCCCGTGATGACCTTGCCGCCCGCGATGATCGGGCCCGACGTCGCGCGTGCTCGCACGTTGGTCTCGTGCACGCGCGTCTCCCACACGAGCGTGCCGGTGCGAGCGTCGACGGCGTAGATCTGGTTGTCGCCGCCGGCGTCGATCAGCGTGGTGCCCCAAATCGCCAGGTTGCGGTTCGTTGCGCCGTTGAATCCTTCGGGGAACTGCCGGCGATATTCCCATAGCAACTCGCCGGTCGCCGCGTTGTACGCCTGGATGTAGTCGCCGCGGTTCGGCACGTACATGACGCCGCCGTAGACGAGCGGCGTCGCTTCCTGCGGGCCGGCGCCGAGCGCGTGCGTCCATACCTGCTTCAAGCCCGTGACCGTGCGCTTGTTGATCTGCGTGAGCGGGCTATAGCCCCAACCGTTCTGTGTGCGTCGCCAACTGAGCCAGTCGCCGGGCGCGGGTTGCTCGATCATCGCGTCCGTCACCGGCACGAAGTTATCGAGCTGTGCGTCGGCGGCGGGAGCAGCAACCGCTACGCACAGAAGGATCGCGGGCAGCACGGGACGCGGCATCGGTAGTTCCCCCAATTGTTGCTATGGCAGCCCGTCGACGGGCTTCGACACGTTATCTGACTTCGATCTCGAGCAGCTCGATCGCTGCGTCGCCGAGATTCTCGATGCTGTGCTCGACGCCGGCGTCGTAGAAGGCCCACTGCCCGGGTCTGTTGAACTCGAAGTCCATCGGCCCGTTCGCCATGGCTTTGCCGGCGATCGCCTGGAAAATTACGACGGGTGTTTTGTGCGTGTGCGCGGCCGTCGTTTTGCCGGTCTCGAGCGTGATGCGGTAAGAGCGGAACCAGTTGTTCGTGAGCTCCGGCTCCGACTCGAACCCGGCGTCGGCGACCGACATCGTGTCGTCACCGGTCGTCTCGTTGACGACCACCATCGCCGAAAAGAGGCCTTCTCCGCGGTTCTCGATCCGGTGCGTGACGGGCCGCTCGATATAGCTCGTCGTGCTCGTCGCGCGCGGCATGCGCCGCGGAGCTTGCGGTTGTGCCGGAGGAGGAGCGGCGCCGGCCGCCGCATTCGCCGCTCGCGCGCCGCCGCCCGACCAGTCGGCGCCGAGATTCTGCGTCCGCACTTGCGACGTCCCGAGCGTCATGTAGAGCACCGGCCACTCGTGCGAATGGAACCACGAGATATCGCCCGGCGGCACTTGCAGATCGAGGATGCGCGTCGTGCCGTACTGAAACACCTGCCGGTGATGCGGCTCTTCGTGCACGGGCACGACCGGCGACTGTCGATCAGCGCGGCTGACCGGCGCCGGCGCATCGCCGGATTGCTGCGCCAGCACGACGCCCGATGCGAGCAACAGCGTCCACGCGGTGCGTGCCATGGTCGTGACTATCGCCTTTTTCTATCGCCCGATCCGCACGGCCTCGCTCTCGGCCGGCGGCGCGAAGATCCCGATGCCACCGCCCGTGTTGCGCGGCCGCGGGCGCTCGGGTAGCGGCTCGCCTTTCGCGCGTGCGTCGGCAACTCGCTGCTGAAACTGTTGTTCCGCGCGCAGCGCCGTGCGGATAAACGTGTTGCCTTCGTGACACGAGTACTCGAGCACTTCGTAACCCGGCTGCGTCGTGAGCGTCAGGCGGAACGTCCACGGTGCCGTGTAGGTGCGCGGGTCGTCGACGGTGACGACGTAGTCGATCATGTCGGGATCGATGCGCGTGAATCGTTCCGTGAGCTTCAAGTCTTCGCTGTGCGGCATGCGTCCGACGGCGAGCTCGTCCGTGAAGTTAGTGGTTTCGACGACGAGCGTGTCGCCTTCGAAGTGGCCGACCGAAGATCCCATGTACTGCCGAACGCCGGCGCTAGCTTGTGCTCGGCCGTCGAGCGGAATGACGCGCGTGTCGTGCAGCATCTCGTAGCTGATGGCGACCTCGGTCGGCGATTGGATGATGCGCATCGCATCGCCGTACAGCGACGGCATGATCGAGCCCGTCACGCCACGGCTGATGCAGCGGTCGTAATACGAGAAGTCCGCCGTCGTGAAGAACGGCCCGTTCGCCTGGCCGCGGTCCGCCTGCCGCTTCTGTCCCTCGTCGGTGAAGGCCGGCACCTTACCGTCCAGCGGCTCGATGACATACGACGTGTAACCGAACACGCGAGTGCCGGTCTCTGTCGAGTCGAGCGCGCTCAACTCGATGCGGCTCGCGTCTTCCGACTGTTGCGCGACGAACGCCGCGAAGCCGCCGGGGCCGGCGTTCTGGCGCTCGCGAAACTCGTCGGCAGTCATGAACTGGCGCGTACCGAACTGGTCGGGCCGTTGCAGCGGGATGCCCTGCATATCGCGACTCGTGAACGTTCCTTCCAGATTCGCGTGGCCCCAAGAGAAACGCGGTGGCCGCCAGTTCCGCTGCGTGGCCGCGGCCGTGGTTTGCTCGGCGGGGACTGCTTGCGGCGCGGCGTTTTGCGCGCTCGCGTTCATGGTAGCGGCGATACCTGCCGATAGGCCCAGTGCGGCGCTTACCAAGAGCGAGAGTTGCGCCCGTTGCGAGTGAAAGGTTGAGGCTGTCCGATCGCCGATCGGTGCGTTGCGCGTATCCATGTGCCCCCTCCAAAACGGAATTTTCAGGTAGAGTAATTTGGATGAGCCCAAGACTTCCAGCGTTGCGCCGTTTTCATCCTCTCGTATTTTTGTCATCGCGCAACCGGTGCTCGCGCAACAGCGCGGCCGTCCGGAGCGCATTGGTGGCAAGCCGAACTTGAACGGCATCTGGCAGGCCGTGAACGAGGCGCACTGGAATCTCGAGGGCCATTCCGCGCAGTCGCTCAGCCAGTTTGCTCGACAATTGGGTGCGGTCGGCGCCATCCCGGCGGGGCAGAGCGTCGTCGTTGGCGGCGCGATCCCGTATCTCCCCGGGGCGCTTGCGAAACGCGACGAGAACCGCGCGGGCTGGCCGGCCGCCGATCCGGAAGCCAAGTGCTACATGCCGGGCATCCCGCGTGCGACGTACATGCCGTACCCCTTCCAGATCGTGCAGGGGGAGGGCGATCAGACGCTCTTCTCCGCACACGTTCGCGAACGCGAGCCGTCCGATCTTCATGCGCGACCATCAGAAAGCGCCGGTCGACCTTTGGATGGGGCGATCGAACGGCTCGTGGGATGGTGACACGCTCGTCATCGAGGTCAACTCCAACATCGACAGCACGTGGTTCGATCGCGCAGGCAATCACCATAGCTCGGCGATGGTCGTGCTGGAGCGTTACACGCTCATCGACGAGCACGTCATGCAATACGAGGCGACGATCGAGGATCCGGAGACCTTCAGCAGGCCGTGGACGATTCGCATGCCGCTCTACCGGCGCGCCGAAGCCGATGCGCGGTTGCTCGAGTTCAACTGCGTGAAGTTCTCGGAACTGTTGCTGTACGGCGAGTTCGAGGCCGGAGACGCGGCACGGCCGACGGCCAATCCGTAGGCTGCGAACAGAATGCCAACGTCATCAATGCGAGGCGATCCAATGTCACGACACACACTCACTTGCGTTGCGCTTGCCGCCACGTTTGCGGTTGCCGCACCGGCGCTTGCGCACCACTCGTTTGCGGC
>CAVQPJ010000001.1:0-838167 GCA_963714705.1 uncultured Gammaproteobacteria bacterium | reverse complement strand
AAACGCCTGCGTGAACCAGCTCTTGCCGAGGTTGACGGCGGCCGCGCCGATGACCGGTCCGATCAGCGTTCCGCGCCCGCCGACCGCGGTCCAGATGGCGATCTCGATCGAGTTCGCCGCGAGACATTTCGCTCGGGTTGATGATGCCGACCTGCGGAACGTAGAGCGCGCCGGCAATGCCGCAGATCACCGCCGACAGCGTCCAGATGAAGAGCTTGAAATAGACCGGGTTGTAGCCGGAGAACATGACGCGCGTCTCGGCGTCGCGGATCGCGGTGAGCACGCGGCCCAGCTTGGACGACACGATGGCCCGGCCCAGCACCAGAAAGCCAAGCAGCGCCGCACCGGTGAGCATGAACAGCGCCATGCGTGTGCCAGAGGCCGTGATCGGGAAGCCGAGGATGCGCTTGAAGTCGGTGAAGCCGTTGTTGCCGCCAAACCCGGTGTCGTTGCGGAAGAACAGCAGCATGACCGCGTAGGTCAGCGCCTGCGTGATGATCGAAAAATACACGCCCTTGATCCGCGAACGGAACGCGAAGAAGCCGAACACCAGCGCCAGCAGTCCCGGCACCAGCACGACCAGCAGCGCGCAATACCAGAAGTGCTGCGTGAATTTCCAGTACCAGGGGTAGGCCTTCCAGTCGAGGAACACCATGAAATCCGGCAGGTGCTCTTGTACACGCCGTCGAGACCGATGGAGCGCATCAGGTACATGCCCATCGCGTAACCGCCGAGCGCGAAGAACAGCCCGTGCCCGAGCGACAGGATGCCGGTGTAACCCCAGATCAGGTCCATCGCCAGCGCGACGATGGCGTAGCACATGATCTTGCCGGCCAGCGTGACCGTGTATTCGGAGACGTGGAACACGCTGCCTTCCGGCACGACCAGGTTGGCGACGGGAACGACGACGAAGATGACCAGCGCCGCCGCGCCGAGCGCGCTCCACATCCGTCCCGACCACAGTCGCGCCAGCGCGAAGCCGCCGGTGGGCGCGGCGAGCGGCATGAATCCCACCGCCATCGGCGTCAAGCCTCCACCGTTCGGCCCTTGAGCGCGAACAGTCCCTGCGGACGCTTCTGGATGAAGATGATGATGAACACCAGGATCATGATCTTGGCCAGCACCGCGCCCTGCCAAGCTTCGAGGAACTTGTTCATGACGCCCAAGCCGAATGCCGCGTAGACCGTTCCCGCCAGTTGGCCGACGCCGCCCAACACCACGACCATGAACGAGTCGACGATGTAGCTCTGGCCCAGGTCAGGGCCAACATTCCCGATCTGCGACAGCGCGCAGCCTGCCAGCCCGGCGATGCCCGACCCGAGTCCGAAAGCCATCATGTCGATCTTCGGCGTGCGCACGCCGAGCGCACTCGCCATGGCCCGATTCTGCGTGACTGCACGGACGTAAAGGCCAAGGCGAGTCCGCGTCAGCGTCAGCCACACCGCAAGGAGAACGCCGCCCGCGAAGGCGATGATCACCACGCGGCTCCACGGCAGCACGACGTTGGTCATGATCTCGAAGCCGCCGGACATCCACGACGGATTCTCGACCTGGACGTTCTGCGCGCCGAAGATCGTGCGCACGCCCTGGATCAGGATAAGGCTCAACCCCCACGTCGCGAGCAGTGTCTCCAGAGGCCGCCCGTAGAGATGGCGGATCACCGTCCGCTCGAGCGCCACGCCGACCCCGCGCTGATCGCGAATGCCACCGGCACCGCCACCAGCGGATACAAGTCGAACGCCCCCGGCGCGTGCTGTCGAAACAGGCTCTGCACGACGTAGGTGGCGTACGCGCCGACCATGATCAGCTCGCCATGCGCCATGTTGATGACGCCCATCAGGCCGTACGTGATCGCGAATCCCAGCGCCGCAAGCAGCAGGATGGTTCCGAGCGAGATGCCGGAAAATACGCGCGCGGCAATGTCGCCGATCATCAGCCGTCGCTCGACCGCGCGAGCGATGCTGGGCCGCGGCGCGAACCTGCGCGTCCGGCTCGACGTATACGCCCCCTGGCGTTCGAGTACCTTCTGCAGCAGTGTCCGGGTCGCCCCGGTGTCGGACGTGCGCAGCGCCTGAACGGCCGCGAGCCGCTTGCCTTGTCGCCACTGCGCAGGTCGATCGACGCCTTCGTCAGCGCGAGCAAGCCGTGCACCTCCGCGTCGGTTTCCTTGGCAACGCCGCATCGATCGCGGGCAGCGCCGGCTCGCTCGGAATTGTTCTGCAGGACCTTGGCTGCGGCCAGGCGGACGCACGGTCCCGACGAAGCGTCAACGCGGCGATCGCCGTGGTCAGCTCGAGCCGCATCCGATTGTTCACGACTACATCGTCACGCGTCTCAGGGAGCGGCGTGACCACCTTGCCCGTGTATGCGTCGACAGCGACGTCGCCCTTGACGACGAGGACGATGTCCTCGCCCGACGTCTGCACCTCGCCGTCCAGCAACGACTGAAGAAACGGAAAGGGCCGCGCTGTCACCGCGTTGACCAGCGTGTCGATGGCCTTGATTTTCGCATCGCTTTCACCGAATGCCAACTCCTTGATGACGGCGCGGGCAGTGCCAGCGCCGGTCGAACGAACGACTACCACGCCGCACGAACACCAGAGCGAACGCTAGTTCCGTCCACGAGTTCCGATCTTGCCCATTGCCATCGACCCTCGAATCTATCCAGTGTTCCGCGCGTAATCGCGTCCAAAAAAAACCGGCAGCGGGCGACGGCAGCGGTAGCGTCACCGTGTCTGCCGCTCCCGCGCCGGCGGGCTGTCCAACCCATTTCATGCGCTTGCGATACAAGAACTGCGTCTGCTACTTCTTCTCCGGCTCGTCCTTCTTGCCCTTGTTTTCCGGGATGTACGGGCTCCACGGCGTGGCCCTGATCGGGCCTTTGGTTTTCCAGACGACTTTGAACTGGCCGTCGCCCTGTACTTCACCGATGAACACGGGCTTCCACAGGTGGTGATTCTTTTCGTCCATCTTGATCGTGAATCCGTCTGGCGCCGGAAATGTCTGACCTGCCATCGCGGCAACGACCTTGTCCGTGTCCGTGCTCTTGGCCTTGGTGACCGCCTGCGCCCACATGTGGATGCCGATCCAGGCCGCTTCCATCGGATCGTTGGTCAACGGCTTGTCCGCATTCGGCAGCTTCACTTTCTTGGCGTACGCGGCCCATTCCTTCGTCCATGCGGCGTTCACCGGGTTCTTGATCGACATGAAATAGTTCCATGCCGCGAGATGGCCCTTCAGCGGATTGGTATCGACACCACGCAGCTCTTCCTCACCGACCGAGAAAGCCACCACGGGAACGTCGGTCGCCTTCAGGCCCGCGTTGCCCAGTTCCTTGAAGAACGGCACGTTGGTGTCGCCGTTGATCGTCGACACCACGGCCGTCTTGCCACCCGCCGCGAACTTCTTGATGTCGCGCCACGATCGTCTGGTAGTCGCTGTGGCCGAACGGCGTGTACGTCTCCATGATGTCCTTGTCCTCGATACCCTTGGTCTTGAGGAACGCGCGCAGGATCTTGTTGGTCGTGCGCGGATAGACGTAGTCCGAGCCGAGCAGGTCGAAGCGCTTGCGTCGTCGCCTTCCTTGCTCAGCATGTAATCCACCGCGGGAATCGCCTGCTGGTTCGGCGCGGCGCCCGTGTAGAAGATGTTCTTCGACAGCTCTTCGCCTTCGTACTGCACCGGGTAGAACAGAGACCGTTGAATTCCTCGAACACCGGCAGCACGGACTTGCGGCTCACCGACGTCCAGCAGCCGAACACGACGGCGACCTTGTCCTGGGTCAACAGTTGCCGCGCCTTTTCGGCGAACAGCGGCCAGTTCGACGCGGGATCGACGATGACCGGCTCGATCTTCTTGCCCATGACGCCGCCCTTGGCGTTGATCGTCGTCGAACGTCATCAGCGCGACGTCCTTGAGCGACGTTTCGCTGATGGCCATCGTGCCGGACAGCGAGTGGAGCACGCCGACCTTGACCGTGTCGGCCGCCAGCACCGGCGTGCCGAAGGAAAGGCCGGCGGCGGTGGCCGCCACAATCACCGACAGACGCTGGATGAAAGTTCTGCGTTGCAATGGCATGTCGTGTTTCCCCGCGTTGATGAATTGAAGTGTGCGATTCCGTTCCGATGGAACCCGCGGGCGGAATAGCACCTCAGCCAGGTCCCACTGCGTTGTTGCATTGCACGACGCATGCCAAAACAGACTACTGTCGCCGAATGCGTTGATTTGATTGCGAATACGGACTCGCGTCGCGGCTGCACGCGGGGTCATGCGCCTGGGACGTGCCGGTCGCGCATCCCATCTTGGTGCGCGGGCGGACCTGTCGCACCAAGATGGTGATGTTGGGGCTGTAGTCGAACCGGCTCGCGGCGACTCTATTCAGGTCGTAACGCGCTTTGTCGTTCGGGGTGAGCGCATTCGCCGTCGCCTGATGCGAAGGAAAATTGTCACGACCAACGCGGCCACCAACGCCGCGATGAAGAATTCGCGTTCGACGTGCATCGCGCGGCCGAGCAGGCGCTGTGCCGCCTCGCCCAGCAGTAAGCCCGCGCCCACCCAGCAACGCACTCCAGACCAGCGCGCCGAGCGCATTGAGCAGGAGGAATCGCGGCCACGCGACGGCGCTGCTGCCGATGACCGCGGGACCGACGGTGCGCAGGCCGTAGAGAAAGCGGATGCCGACGATGGTCAGCGCCGGAAAGCGCCGTATCAGCGCCTGGACCCGGTCCGCCGCAGGAGCAAATTTGGGAAGGCGCTCGAGCAGCGTCGCGCCGTACCGCCGTCCCAGCGCGAAATAGACGATGTCGCCGAGGGCACCACCCACGGCGCCCAACACGACAAGCAGCGGCAGGTCGAGCACGCCGCGATGCGCAAAGAGTCCCGCCAGCACCAGGACGGTCTCGCCTTCGAACAGCGCGCCGACCAGCGCGGCGGGGTAGCCGTAGGCGGCGACCCAGGGTGCGAATTCAATGGCCATCGGCTCAATTCCGCCGCGCTCGGCGAATCGCGCGTGTTGACTCTCAGGCCTTCGCCCTGCGCGACGGGCTGGCGCAGCATGCCGCGCTCCTCGATGAACCGGATCACGACAGTCCAGCCCGTGCCGGTCTTGAGATTGGTGAACACGAACGGCCGCTCGCCACGCATCTTCCTCGCGTCGTGCGTCCATCACCTCGAGCGAAGCGCCCACCATCGGCGCCAGGTCGATCTTGTTGATGACGAGCAGGTCCGAGCGCGTGATGCCGGGGCCGCCCTTGCGCGGAATCTTGTCCCCGGCCGCGACGTCGATGACGTACAGCGTGAGATCGGACAGCTCCGGGCTGAACGTGGCCGCGAGATTGTCGCCGCCGCTTTCGACGAACACCACGTCGAGATTGCCGAAGCGCTGCGCCAGCCGGTCGACCGCCTCGAGATTGATCGACGCATCCTCGCGGATCGCCGTGTGCGGGCAGCCGCCGGTCTCGACGCCGATGATGCGATCCGGCGCCAGCGCTTCGTTGCGCACGAGGAACGCGGCGTCCTCCTCCGTGTAGATGTCGTTGGTGACGACGCCGATCTCGTAGCGGTCGCGCAGCGCGCGGCACAGCGCCAGCGTGAGCGCGGTCTTGCCGGAGCCGACCGGACCGCCGATGCCGACGCGAAGCGGTTGCGAATGATTGTCATCGCGAGTTGACGACCTCGTCTAGCTGCGAAACAATCGCGTGTATTGCGTTTCATGGCGCGACCGACGCGAGCGCTAGGCCCGGCGCGAAGCTCGCGACATCGTCGTCCATCGGTCACGAGCAGCGCCGCGATCACCGCCGGAATGCGCGCACCCAGTGCCCGCAGCATGCGCTGGCCACCGACCTGCCCCAGCGCCATCGACTTCATCGCGGCCAGCACCTGGTTTTCGACCCATGCCCACACGTAGCCGGTCAGCGCCGGCCCGCGCATCGACGCCCGAGCGATGCGCGGCCAAGGCGAATGCGGCCGGCAATGTCACGGCGCGCCGCGGCGGAGACAGCGGCAAGCGCCCCGGCATCGAGCAGGTCGAGGTCATTCAGCAGCTTGACCAGCGCCGCGCCGGTCTGCTCCGTTTCCGCGCGCAATTCGGCTGTCTCGCGCGACGCGCGAAACCACGCGTTCCACGCGACGAAGGCGGCGGAATCGCCATCGGAAATCGCGCGCTGGCAGCGCCACAACACCGCCGCCTCGCCCGGACCGATCGCGTATTCCATGCAGGTCGCCGATCCAGCGCTTGCGCGCTCGCCGCGTCGTGAATCGTACCCGCCTCCACGGCCGACTCGAGCCCTTGCGAATAGCTGTAAGCGCCGATCGGCAATGCCGGACTGGCCAGTTGCAGCAGGCGCACGAGCGCAAGTCGCATCGGTGAGCTCGCTGATCATCCGTTTCTTCCGCACGTGCGCGTTGCCATGTCGTGGATGATGCCGCCGTGCTTGGCGTCGCCCGAGTGCTGGTGATGACCGCCGGCATAGGCGCCCGCCTCGGGCTCGAACGGCGCGCTGATCGGCGTTACGCGCGCACCCATGCCGCGCGCCATGCCGGCGAGCACGTCGTCGGCCGCGAAACGTAGCCAGCCGTCACCCACCTGCACCGGTGTGTGGCGATTGCCCAGGTGATAGGCACAGCGGGCGAGTTCCACCGCATCCTCGCAGCGCGCCTCCATCAGCGCCTCGTCGGCCGCCACCACGCGCACGATGCGGCCATCGTCGGCGCGCAGGCAATCGCCGCCGCGCAGGACCGTGCCGCGGTCGAGCATCAATCCCACCGATTCGCCCGAACGCTAGCTTCGTCAGCAGCCGGCTCTTCTGGCGAAGGTCGAACGGCAACACGAGCTCGGCATCCGCATGCGCTCGACATCGGCACGCGATCGCGCAACGTAATCATGAAATGAGCATGAACGTGAGCGTCAGAACAGGAAATACCGCTGCGCCATCGGCAGCACCTTGGCCGGCTCGCAGACGAGCAGTTCACCGTCGGCGCGCACGGCGTAGGTCTCCGGGTCGACGTCCATCTTCGGCGTCAGGTCGTTCCACTTCATGTCCTTCTTGCCGACCTTGCGCGTGTCCTTGACTGCGATCAGCGGCTTGCTCAGCTTGAGCTTTGCCACTGCGGGATTCTTCAGCGCCGCCTTCGACACGAACGTCACCGACGTCGTCAGCGCCTTGCCGAATGCACCAAACATCGGCCGGTAATGCACCGGCTGTGGCGTCGGAATCGACGCATTGGGATCGCCCATCGCAGCCGCGGCGATCATGCCGCCCTTGATGATCAGCGACGGCTTGACGCCGAAGAACGCGGGCTTCCACAGCACGAGATCGGCCATCTTGCCCGGCTCGACCGACCCGACCACGTGGGCGATGCCCTGCGTGATCGCCGGATTGATCGTGTACTTGGCGACGTAGCGCTTGACCCGGAAATTGTCGTGGCGCGCGGTGTCGCCGAGCCAAGCGCGCCGCGCTGCTGCTTCATCTTGTGCGCCGTCTGCCACGTGCGGATGATCACCTCGCCGACACGCCCCATCGCCTGGCTGTCCGACGACATCATCGAGAACGCGCCCAGGTCGTGCAGGATGTCCTCGGCGGCGATCGTCTCGCGGCGAATCCGCGACTCCGCGAACGCAATGTCCTCCGCGATCGCCGGATCGAGGTGGTGGCACACCATCAGCATGTCGAGATGCTCGTCGATCGTGTTCACCGTGTAGGGCATCGTCGGGTTGGTGGACGACGGCAGCACGTTCGGGCTCGCCACAGGCCTTGATGATGTCCGGCGCGTGGCCGCCGCCCGCGCCCTCGGTGTGGAACGTGCCGATCGTGCGCCCGCCGATCGCGGCGAGCGTGGTCTCGACGAAGCCCGATTCGTTGATCGTGTCGGTGTGGATCGTCACCTGCACGTCGTATTTGTCGGCCACACGCAGGCAGTTGTCGATCGCCGCGGGCGTCGTGCCCCAGTCCTCGTGCAGCTTGAGGCCGTAGGCGCCCGCTTCGATCTGCTCCGCGAGCGCGCCCGGCGTCGAGCAGTTGCCCTTGCCCTGGAAGCCCAGGTTCATCGGGAACGCCTCCGCCGCCTCGAGCATCCGGTGCATGTGCCACGGACCCGGCGTGCAGGTCGTGGCAAAGGTGCCGGTGGCCGGGCCCGTGCCGCCGCCCAGCATCGTGGTGACGCCGGACATCAGCGCGTCGTCGATCTGCTGCGGGCAGATGTAGTGGATGTGCGAGTCGATGCCGCCGGCGGTGACGATCATCCCTTCGCCCGCGATGATTTCCGTGCCCGCGCCGATCACGATGTCGACGCCCGGCTGGATGTCGGGATTGCCGGCCTTGCCCAGCCGCGCGATCTTGCCGTTCTTGATGGCGAGATCGCACTTGACGATGCCCCACCAGTCGATGACCAGCACGTTGGTGATCACGGTGTCCGCCGAGTCCTTCGACAGGCGCTGGCTCTGGCCCATGCCGTCCCGGATCACCTTGCCGCCGCCGAATTTGACTTCTTCGCCGTAGATCGTGAGGTCGCGCTCGACCTCCACGATCAGGTCCGTATCGGCCAGCCGCACGCGATCGCCGACCGTCGGGCCGAACATTTCCGCATACGCGCGGCGGCCGATCTTCATCCTTTGCCCCGCGCTGTCGATTTCTTCACCGCTGGCGTTTTCATAGCTGGTGTCTTCGCCCCTGGCCTTTTCGCCGCCGGATTTGCCTTCTTCGCCGCCGACTTCGTCCTTTTCGCCGGCGCATCCAGCGGCCCCATCACCGCGCCGCTGAATCCGACCACGATGCGGTCGCCCGCGAGTGCGACGAGCTCGACCGTGCGCTTCTGGCCCGGCTCGAAGCGAACCGCCGAGCCCGCCGGAATGTTCAGCCGAAACCCGCGTGCACGCCCGCGGTCGAATGCCAGCGCCGCATTGGTCTCGGCAAAGTGATAATGCGAGCCCACCTGGATCGGCCGGTCGCCGCTGTTGGCGACGGCCAGTGTCACCGTCGCGCGGCCCACGTTCAACTCGAGCTCGCCCTTGTCGACTAACAGTTCGCCGGGGATCATGGGATTGGGTTGTGCACGGTCACGAGCTTGGTGCCGTCGGGAAAGGTCGCCTCGACCTGGATTTCGGGAATCATCTCCGGCACGCCGTCCATCACCTGCGCGCGCGTCAGCAGCGTCGCGCCGAAGCCCATCAGTTCGGCCACGGTGCGTCCGTCGCGCGCGCCCTCCATGATCGCCGCGGAAATGTACGCGGTGGCCTCCGGATAGTTGAGACTCAACCCGCGCGCCAGCCGGCGTTCCGCCAGCAGCGCCGCCGTGAAGATCAGCAGCTTGTCCTTTTCGCGCGGCGTGAGTTCCATCAGGTCGACCAGATTCTGCGGTTGGTCGCGGCGCGGCCCGCGACGCGGGGCCGCACGACCGACCACACCGCGGAAAGCCAGGCGTGCGCCGCTTCGCTCGATGCGCCGCGATACCGCGCCACCAGCGATCCGGGAAGCCGCGTCACCGCGCCTTCGCCTTCCACCGGCGACAGCGCGCGACACGCGTTGAGCGTTGCATCGTCGAATGTCGCGGACATGGCCACGAATGTGCCAAAGACCGGCGCGCCGTTCAAGCCCGCCGGCGAGCGCAACCGCGGAAGAATTTCCGTCGAGCACCAGCCGTTCGCTCCAAATCAGTGCGCCGTCGCGCGCGATATCGCAGCGCTGGCGCCAGCTTTCCGTGCGTATACCGCTCCGACGATGCCGTGCGACCGAGACAAACCACTTCCCACGCGACGTAACA
Organism: uncultured Gammaproteobacteria bacterium; assembly: GCA_963714705.1. Classification (GTDB taxonomy): domain Bacteria; phylum Pseudomonadota; class Gammaproteobacteria; order Steroidobacterales; family Rariloculaceae; genus FEN-1219. The sequence goes on along the minus strand of CAVQPJ010000001.1, from coordinate 828,411 downwards.
GTCGCGTTGCCGGCAAGTTCCACACGAATGTCGGACGTCGCGGTGGCGCCGTCGAACACGATGGTTCCCTGCGGCAGCCACTCGAGGACAGCGCCGTCGTCGACGCGGAAGACGATGCGCTGTGTCGCCATCGGTTCCGCATTGCCGTACCACCGCGTCGCGCCGGGCGTCGTCAGCTGCGCGTGCGCTCCAGCTTGCCACGGTGACCGCAAGCTCGATGCGGTCGCCGCCCGCGATGCCGCCCGGTGGATGCACGACGATGCACTGGCACACGTCGCCGCCTTCCGGATACAACGGCTTCTGCACGACGAGCGGGCCCTCATGCGCGCGCCGGACCAGGCGCGTTTTCGCGTCGGCCCTCGCGAAGCCGAGCGCCGAGCCGCGCACGCCAGCCCGCGTGCTGACCCACGGCGGCGACGTCGACATCGGCAGCGGGTCCGCGTCTCGCATCGCAGCTAGTCTACCGCGTGCCTGCAGCGAATACCTCCGCGACTTCACACGCCGAGACGAGCCGCCAGTTCGCCCGGCTGCGACGCCAGCGCGTCCGAGCGGTCCTCGATGATCACGCGGCCTTTTTCGAGAACGATCGCGCGGTCGGTGTTGGCAAGCACGGTCCGGAAATTGCGGTCGACGATCAGCGACGCGATTCCGGTGCCGCGAATGTCGCCGATGATCCGCCAGATCTCGCGCACGATCAGCGGCGCCAGTCCTTCGGTCGCCTCGTCGAGGATCAGCAGGTCGGGATTGGTGGAAAGCGCGCGGCCGATCGCCAGCATCTGCTGTTCGCCGCCGGAGAGCTGCTGGCCGCCGTGATCGAGACGCTCCTTCAGCCGCGGAAAGGTCGGCGAGGATGCGCTCGAGCGGCCAATCGTTGCGGCCGGAGACGCCGCGGCGCGCCGCGACGACGAGATTCTCGCGCACCGAAAGATTCGCGAAGATGGCCCGGCCCTTCGGGCACGTAGGCCACGCCCCAGCGGGCAACGCGATCGGTCGGCGCGTGCGTCGCGTCCTGTCCGCGGATCGCGATGCGTCCGCGCGACGCGCGCAGCATGTCCCATCAGCGTCCGGATCAGCGTCGTCTTGCCCATGCCGTTGCGCCCGAGCAGGCCGACGGCCTCGCCGGCGCGCACCGCCAGCGAAACGCCGCGCAGCACGTGGCTCTCGCCGTAGTGGACGTGCAGGTCCTTCGCTTCGACCAGGGGCGCCGCGACAGGACCTCATGGACCTCACCCAGATACGCAAGCTGCACTTCCGGATCGGCGCGCACGGCCGCGGGAACGTCGCTCGCGATCACGGCGCCGTTGACCATCACGGTGATGCGGTCGGACACGCGGAACACCGCGTCCATGTCGTGCTCGACCAGCAGGATGGCGTGTCCCGACTTGAGGCCCGACAGCAGTTCGAGCATGCGCTCCGTTTCCTCGGCGCCCATGCCCGCGAGCGGCTCGTCCAGCAGCAGCACGCGCGGCCGTCGTGGCGACGCACATCGCGATTTCCAGCTGCCGCTTTTCGCCGTGCGAAAGCAGTCCGGCGGTGCGGTCCGCGAGCCCTGCCAGACCTGTCCTGCTCCAGCGCTTCGCGCGCCAGCCCCGTGCTCGCCGGGCACGCCGCCGCCGGCGTCCACCAGTTCCACGGGAACCTGGTGCGTCGCCTGCGCGGCGAGCCGGCAATTCTCGAACACCGAAAAGCGCGGAAAGATCGTCGTGCGCTGGTAGCTGCGCCCAAGTCCGGCACGCGCGCGCCTGCGGTTGCGACCAGCGCGTGACGTCGGTCCCAGCAATTCGACGGTCCTTCGCTGATCGTCGATTTCACCCGACAAGCACATTGATCAGCGTCGACTTGCCGCGCGCCGTTGGTGCCGATCACCGCATGGATCTCGCCCTCGGCCAGGTCGAGCGACACATCGGACACGGCAGTGAGTCCGCCGAAGCGTCGCGTCGACGCCGCGGGCGCGCAGCAGCGGCGCGCCGGGCTCAGACACCATCCGCCTCCGTCGCCTTGCGCGCGCGCCGCGCGCGCCACTGCGCGGGCAGGCCGATCAGGCCGTTGGGCATCAACGCGACGCACAGGATGATCGTGCCGCCGAGCAGCAGCGGCCAATGCTTCGCGAAGCTGCCGAATACCACCTCCCACTGGAAGAACAGCTGCAGCAGCGCGAAGGCGAACGCGCCGAGCACGGCGCCCGACAGGCGTCCCATGCCGCCGAGGATGAGCATCAGCAGCACGGCGCCGGACTCGTGCCACGAAAGCATCTCCGGATTCACGAAGCCGTCCTTGACCGCGACCAGGAAGCCCGCGAGTCCGGCCAGCGCGCCGGCCAGCGTGAACGCCGCCCACTTGTACGGAAACGTGGCGAACCCCGCGGCGCGCATCCGTTGCTCGTTGCTCTTGATTCCGGCGAGCACCCGGCCGAAGCGGCTCTTGCAGCAGCACCGCGAGGAACACGAACACCGCCACGAGGCACGCCAGCACGACGATAGTAGAAGACCACCGGCTTGCCCAGGTCGACGAGGCGCGTGCCGAACAGCGCGACCTCCGGCTTGAAGTTGAGGTAGATGCCGTCCGTGCCGCCACCCAACTTCGTGTCGTGGAACACGTAGTACGCCATCTGCGCGAAGGCGAGCGTCACCATGATGAAGTAGACGCCACGGGTTCGCAGCGACAGCGCGCCGACGAACACCGCATACAGCGCCGAGCACGCGACCGCCGCAGGAAGCAGCCAGAACACGCTGGCCGCGCCGATCTTCGGCGACAGCAGAACCGTGGCGTACGCCGCGATGCCGTAGAACGCCGCGTGGCCGAGGCTCACCAGGCCCGTCGCGCCGACCAGCAGTTCGAGCGACAGCGCGAAGATCGCCAGGATCATCACCTTGGATGTGAACTCGAGATAGAAGCCCGTCGTCGCCAGCGGGAAAGCGAGCAGCAGCAAGCGACCACGATGAGCGGCACGGAGACTGTCGGCGGGCGATGGCGATCATGGTCGCGGCGTCAGCCTTGCCTGAACAGGCCTTCGGGTTTCCACAGCAGGATCGCCGCCATCAGCAGATAGATGGCGATTCCCGCCGCCTCCGGAAACAGCACCTTGCCGAAGGTGTCGACGATGCCGACCAGCAGACGCCGCCAGGAACGCGCCGCGCACCGAGCCGATGCCGCCGATGACGACGACGACGAAGCAGACGATAAGCACCTGCGCGCCCATGCCCGGGATACACGGACGAAACGGGCGGCGGCGATCATGCCCGCCAGCACGGCGAGCGCAACGCCCGCAGCGAACACGACGCGATACAGGAACTTGATGTTGATGCCGAGCGACTGGACCATTTCGCGGTTCGAACTGCCGGCGCGAACCATCATGCCCAGCCGCGTGCGCGCGATCACGACGTAGAGCCCGGCCGCGACGACGAGACAGACCGCGGAGATCGCGCAGACGGTAAACCGGGTACTGCATGAGCTCGCCCAGTTGCACGCTGCCGTCGAGCCAGCGGGCACCGGCACGCCGTGCACGTCGTTGTCGACCAGGATGCTGCGCAGTTCCTCGAAGACCAGGATGAGGCCGTAGGTCATCAGCACCTGCTGCAGATGGTCGCGTTCGTACAGGTACGACACGAACAGCCACTCGAGCGCGTATCCGAAGATCACCGCCAGCACCAGTCCCGCGAGCAGCGTTGCCGCGAAGTTGCCGCCGAACACCGGCGCGAGCGAATACGCGAGATAGGCGCCGATCATGTAGAAGCTGCCGTGCGCCAGGTTGATCACGCCCATGATGCCGAAGATCGAGCGTCAGGCCGCTGGCGACCAGGAACAGCAGCAGTCCGTACTGCAGCGCGTTCAGGCACTGGACGAGAAAGGTGGGCAGATCCATGCGGGGTCAGCGATCGTAGCGTATCCGGTACCCGGCCACCCTGCGAACGCCGCGGCTTCCGCGACCGACCGGCCGGACCGAACCGGATCGTACCCACATTCGCTCGATTGCGGCCGGGAATTGCGACTTCCCGGCCGCCCATCCGTGTCGGTCGCGATTCGTCCGGACGGAGCGCTGCCGGTCGCGCGGGGTCGCCTCGGGCTCCGCGCTGGCGCGGTTGTTGGCTTAAGAATCAATGAGGAAGTGCTAACGGATCATTTAGCAAACGGCGCCGCTCGCCCCCGGTAATCTGCAGCCATCGATCGCGAGATCGCGACAAACCGGATTCCCCCGAAAGCCAACGAGGAGAGCCAGACCATGAAGATGTCCAGGCTTGTCAGCATCGTGGCCGCGCAGCCGCGCTCGCTTCCGGGGTGGCCTTCGCCGCCGACCCCGCCGCCGACGCAAGTTCGATCGCCCGCGGCAAGTACATCGTCCAGATCGGCGCTTGCAACGACTGCCATACAAGCGCACTACCCGGAGGCGGACGGCAAGGTCCCCGAATCCGAGTGGCTCGCCGGCAACCCGGTGGGATTCATGGGCCCGTGGGGCACGACGTATCCGGCCAACCTGCGGCTGTCGATGCAGAAGCTGACCGAAGAGCAATGGATGGCCCAGGCGCGCGCGGCACGGCGGCCCCCGATGCCCTGGTTCAACCTGCGCGACATGAGCGACGACGACCTGCGCGCCATCTATCGCTATGCGCGCAGCCTGGGGCCGACGGGCGAACCCGCGCCCGCCTACGTGCCGCCGGGCCAGGTCCCCGCATCGCCGTACATCGTGTTCGAACCGCAGAACCTCCCGGTCAAGACCGCGAGCGGCAAAGTCGGCCACTGATCATCCAACCCGGCCGGTTGCCCGAGTCAGCCGGCCGATCACCGGAGACGAGACCCGCCATGGAACGCAATGCCTTCACCAGTGCCGACATCCGCTTCGGCGCGTATGCCCGCCATGAATCGACCGTCGCCGCGTCGCCGTGCACTGCCGGCGACTCCGCGCCACGACCTGTACCGCAACATCCACGCCGGGCTGCGCCTGTGCATGGGCGACGCGCTGTCCGCGGTCGGCCGCATGGACGCCGACGACCCCGCCGACGTGGCGGCCGTCACGCTGCAGATGAACGAGCTGATCGTCCTCTTTCGCGGCCACCTCGAAAAGGAGAACGCGTGGGTCCACCCGGCGCTCGAAGCGCGGCGGCCCGGCTCGACGGCGCGCATCGCACACGATCACGAGGATCACGTCGCCGCATTCGCGCGACTCGCCGCGGACCTGCTGGCGTTGCGCAACGCGCCCACGTCCCGGCGCGGCGCCGCCGCCCGGGCCCTGTATCGCGACCTCGCCGCGTTCGTCGCCGACAACCTGGTGCACATGGCGGCCGAGGAGACCGATCACAACGCCGTGCTGTGGTCGACGCACAGCGACGAGGAACTGGTCGGCATCGAGCGCGCCATCGTCGGCTCGATCGCGCCGCCCTTGAAGTCCGCGTACATGCGCTGGATCGTGCCCGCCATCCCGCACGCCGATCGCGTGACGCTGTTGTCGGCGCTCCGCGCGAGCGCGCCCGCGGAAGCCTTCGACGCGACGCTGGCCATGCTCAAGCCCCATCTCGCCCACCGCGATTGGGCCAAGCTGGTGGCCGGGCTGACGTCCGGAACCGCCGTGCGGTGACGTTCGCCCCGGACTGCCGGCGGGGCGCTTGGACGGCAGGCTACCCGCCGGCCCTCGCGCTCGCGGAGATTTCCTGCAGTTCCATGGGCCGCTGCACGCACAGGCGGAAACGGCCGCGGCCCGTCTTCTCGATGCGCACCGCGTCGCTGCGCTCGGCCAGGCGCCGCTGCAGCAGGATAAGGCGCGCCTCGAGATTGTCGAACAGGTCCGGGAGCCGGATCTGCGGGTCCAGCCGCAGCTCGCGGTTGGTGAAGTCGGTGCGGCCCGCGCGCGCGTAGTCGCCGACCAGCTTCCACAGGATCGCCCCCGCCACACCTTTGATCAGGTAATCGTCGCCGACGAAGATGCTGTCATCGGCGACGTAGTGGCGCAGTTTGAGCGGCGGCCCCAGGACGCTTGGCTGCCCGGGCCGCTGTCCCGGCGCGTCGTCGGCGTCGTCGGCGCAAGCCTGCAGGCCGCGAATCGCGGGACCCAGCAGCCCCGCGATGGCGAGCAGCGCGTCCTCGTCGTCATAGCCGAAGCGCCGGTCGACGACATCCTCGACGAACAGCACGCCGACGAGCGCGCCGCCGGCGAGCAACGGCACCGCGAGCTGGCTGCGCGAGTCGGGCAGTCCCGGCAGCGGAATTTCCTTGGCGATGACGTCGCGCGAGGCCGTCGTCGGCGGCGCTTTCGCGGATCGCGCGGCCGTAGCCCCACTCATTGGTCGCATGCATGATGCGGATCGGCGTGCGTTCGCGCGCGGCGACGCCGATCACGCCGGCACCGAACGCGATCTCGGATCCGACGCCCGACGTCGCATATCCGCGCGTCGCGACGGTATACACGCGCTCCCGCGGTCGGGTCGGCCATCAGCAGCATCGCGTGCCGGATCCCGAAGTTCGCCTCCAGCGCGACCAGCGTCTCGTCGAACAGGTGCGCGAGATCGGTGCTGCCGCCCACGCGTTGCGCGACGCCGCGCACGGCGGCCAGAAGATTGCGGCGCCCCGCCGGCTCCGGCAGCGTCACGCAAGGCACGGGGTCGATCGCCCGCACGCGGTAGACGTCCGCGCCCTGCAATTTGAATACGCCCGCCATGCCCGTGTGCGAAGCGATGCCGGCCAGGTGCGCCTTCATCCGCTCGAACAGCGGACCGTCGACCTCGGTGCGCACATAATCGAGCGCGAGCCGGTACCGGGCCATCGTCTGCGGATCGATGGCCAGCGCCGTGGCCCGCCGCGTGGCCAGCACGTTCTGCCGCGTCTTGTTGAAGAACTGGTATGACAACGCGACGTGCGCGCCGTCGACATAGAACACCTGCGAGACCAGCGACACGTTGGGCGTGCCGTCCGGCGCGCAGGTCGCGACGGCCGCCGGGATCGCGCCGTCCATGCACGCCCGGATGTCGTCGACGGAAAGGGTGGAACTCATTGCGCGGGAGACGGCATCGGCGCCCCGGCCTTGGGACCCGGCGTCTGCACGAACGCGCTCTCCGGCACGAAATCGATCGCGACCAGGTCGCCTTCGGTGAACGCGAACAGCGTCGCCATCTGGCGCGGCTCGTAGCCGAACGGCAACACGCCCGACGTGAACGCGTCGACGTACGCCGCGACGTGATCGGTCTCGCCCGGCGCCGGAGCGCGCACGACCGCATGTTCGCTCTTCAGTTGAATCGTGCGATGCGTCGGCGGATAGCTGAACACGACGGCCAGCGCGCCGCAGCGGCCGACGTCGTCGAGCAGGGTTCCGGCCTGGCCGCGGGCGACGAAGATCGTCACCCGGCGCCGGTCGGCGGATACGCGGCAGCCATGCGAACGGGCCACCGACGGCGCGTCGTCGGCGTCGCGCGACGCGGCGAGGATCGACACGCCACTTTCGACAAATGCGGCGTGCTCGGCGTCGAGCAGCGGCGGCGCTTCGGGAGCCTTGGCCATGCGCAAATTCTAGCAGCGCCGCACGAACTCGCAGTGGCATCGGGACGTCACCGGGCACCCGATGGCCCCGGACGACATGCCCAACCTACATCGCGCAGCCGCGCCCGGGATCGGCGAGCGCCTTCGCTGCCAGGCCGATGGATTTGTTCTCCCCGTTCTCGACCTTGCGCAGGTAGAAGTCCTGCACCACGTTGTGCGAAGGCGAGAGCGTGATCTTGCCGCGCGGGCTGTCGATCTCCGCCGAGGCCATCGCCCGGTAGAGCAGTTGCCGCTGGCCGATGTCACCGCCGACGGCCCGCAATCCGAGGCCGAAGAGCTGCGCCGAATCGTAGCCCTGCACGGCGTAGACGTCGGCCTTGGTGCTGTAGGTCTTGGCGTAGGCGAGCCGGAACGAGTTGTTGCGCGGCGTGGTCAGATTGTCGGCGTAATGCAGCGTGGTGAGGAGCCCGTCTGCGGCCGCACCCTGTGCGTCGAGCGTGCCGTCGGTAAGAAATCCCGCGCCGAGCAGCGGAACCTTTTCCTTGAGGCCGGCCGCGGCGTAGTCCTTGACGAACTTGACCGCGCCCCCGCCGGCGAAGAAGGCGTATGCGCAGGTGGGCTTGATCGAAGCGATCTCGGTCAAAAGCGCCTGGAATTCAACGTTCGGAAATGGGAGGAACAACTCCTTCACCACCTTGCCGCCCCCCCTCTCGAATGTCTCCTTGAACCCGCCGATCGACTGCTCCCCGGCGGCGTACTTCCAGGTGATCGTGACCGCCGTCTTGTATCCCCTCAGCGCAGCGACGATGCCCATGGCGAGGCCGGGCTGCGAATTGGAGAACGAGACGCGGAAGATGTTCGGCGCGCATAGCGGGCCGGTCGCCTCGTCCACGCCGGCGTTGGGAATGATCAGCAGCGTGTTGTTGTCGCGCGCGGCCTTCACGATCCCCATCTGCACGCCGGAGTGGACGGTGCCGACGATGACATCCACGTTGTCGCGCTTGATGAGCTTGTTGACGTTGTCCGCCGCCTTCGACGGGTCCGATTCGTCGTCGACGGTGAAGTACTCGAGCTCGCGTCCGCCGAGCTTGCCGCCCTGCTCGGCGACGTAGAGCTTGAAGCCGTTCTCGATGGCACGCCCCAGCGCCGCAAAGGTGCCGGTATAGGGCAGCATGAAGCCGACCTTTCTGTTCGAACGTCGGCACTGCGTTCGCCGTGCAGCGATTGCGCGCGGCCCGCGAGCCGCTCTCCTCGCGCGTCGTCACGGTGACCGGCGGCGGCGTGAAAACGCCGCAGAACGTCGAAGCGCCGATCGGCACGCCGATCGCCGAGCTCATCGCACTCTGCGGCGGCTACAACGACGGCGTCGTGCGGTTGATCGCCGGCGGCAGCATGATGGGCTACGCGCTGCCCGATGACGACACCCCGCTCACGAAGGCGACGAACTGTATCATCGCCGCGCTCGCCGAGGAGGTCCGGACGGACACTCACGAGTGGCCGTGCATTCGTTGCGCCGACTGCGCCATGGTGTGCCCGTCGCGCCTGTTGCCGCAGGACCTGCTCGTCGCGGCCACGATGTCGGATCACGGCGCGCTGGCCACACTCGGCCTGCAAGACTGCATCGAGTGCGGCTGCTGCGACGTGATTTGTCCGTCGCACATCATGCTGACCGAGCGATTCCGCATCGCGAAGCGCGCGGTCGCCGCGCGCGAGCGAATTCCCGTGACACCCCCGGGCCAAGACTAGCGATGCGCTTCGACCAGCCGACAGCTCCGCACGCACGCCCCCTCGTCAGCGTTCCCGTCATCATGCGCCGCGTGCTCTTTGCGCTCGTGCCGGCGGCGCTCTGCCATACCTGGTACTTCGGACCCGGCCTGCTCGTCAACTTCGCGCTCACGGCAGTCGCGGCCCTGCTGACGGAAGCGGCCGTGCTGCGCTTGCGCGGCCGCAACACTCGCCATGCCCTGCGCGACGGCAGCGCGCTCGTCACGGGCGCTCTACTGTCGTTCGCGTTGCCACCGTTCGTGCCGTTCTGGATTCCGCTGATCGGCGGCGCGATTGCGATCACTCTGGCGAAGCAGCTCTACGGCGGTCTCGGCAAGAACTTGTTCAACCCGGCGATGGTCGGCTACGTGTTCCTGATCGTCTCGTTTCCCGTCGAGATGACGCAGTGGCTGCCGCCGCGCATGGGCGATCTCGACTACCGGCCGCTCTCGGTCGCAGAGCACGTGAGCTACGTCTTTACCGGTGGCTTGCCCGCAGACGTCGACGTCGACGCCGTGACCCGGGCGACGCCGCTCGACCTCGTCAAGGAAGGGTTGCGAACGGGCCGGCCGTTCGCGGAGATTCGCGGCAACTCCTTGTTCGGCGACTTCGGCGGCCGCGGTTGGGAGTGGGTCGCGAACTTCATCGCACTCGGCGGGCTGTATCTGCTCTATGCAGGCACGATCCGCTGGCACATCCCGACGACGTTCCTCGCCGGGCTGCTGCTGCCGGCAACCGTGCTGTATCTCGTCGACCCGGCCGGCTTCGCGTCGCCGGGCTTTCATCTATTCAGCGGCGGCACGATGCTCGGCGCGTTCTTCATCGCGACGGAGCCCGTGTCGGCGGCCGGCACCGACCGCGGCCGGCTCATCTACGGCGCCGGCATCGGCTTGCTCGTTTACGCAATCCGGACTTGGGGCACCTACCCGGATGGGGTGGCATTCTCGGTGCTGCTCATGAACGGCGCCGTGCCGTTGATCAACCGCTACACGCGGCCGCGCATCTATGGCCAACGCTGACGGCAACCCGCTGCTCACCGCGCTTGCCGTCGCGGCACTGGCCGCCGCGGCCTTCTACTCCGTCGACGCCGCCTACGACTGGAGCGACGAGCGCATCGCCGCGAACGAGCGTGCACGCGTGGTCGCGCGCCTGAACAGCGTGCTCGAGCCCGGCCTGCGCGACCGCGACCTCACGACGACGCTGCTCGCCGTCACGGACGCCGCGCTGCTCGGCAGCGACGACCCCATCGACGTCTTCGTGCTCACCGATCGCGGCGCGCCGATGGCGACGGTCTTCGCGACGGTTGCGCCGCACGGCTACAACGCCGAGATCGGCCTCCTGATCGGCATCTCGCCCTTGGGCACCGTGACGGGCGTTCGCGCCGTCCGGCATCGCGAGACGCAGGGTTTGGGCGACGCCATCGAAGTGGCCAAGAGCGCTTGGATGCTCCAGTTCGACGGCAAAGCCCTGACGGCAACACCGCCGGAGCTCTGGGCAATCGAGCAAGACGACGGCGTGTTCGACGCGATCTCGGGCGCCACCGTGACGTCGCGCGCCGTCGTCGGCGCCGTAAAAAACACATTGCTATACTTCGAGCAACATCGCGACGATCTCTATGCGCGAGCCGCCGCGGCAACCGCGCAGACGCCCCAACCATGACGCCGACGACACCGAGCTGGCACGAAGCCACAGCGCCTCTGTGGCGCCACAATCTGGTTTTGGCTCAGTTCCTCGGCCTGTGCCCGCTGCTCGCCGTGACCACGACGCTCGTCAACGGCTTGGCGCTCGGAATCGCGAGCGCCGCGGTCATCGTCGTCTCGAGCACGACGATGGCGTTGCTGCGCCGCGTGCTTCTGCCGGCTGCGCGGCTGCTGGTGGCCATGCTGATACTCGCGGCGCTCGTTACCGTGCTCGACCTCTTCACGGAGGCCGTGCTCTACGAGCTACACGGAGCGCTCGGGCTTTTCCTTCCGCTGATCGTCGTGAACTCCGGCTTGCTCGCTCACGCCGAGAACGTCGCGAGTCGGCGTAGCGTGGCGTTCACGTTCTTGTCCGCGCTCTCGACCGGAACGGGATTCCTGCTCGTGCTCTTGGCGGTCGGAGCATTGCGGGAGATCGTCGGCCGCGGCACGCTCCTCGCAGGCATCGAGATGCTGGCCGGCGACGGCAGCCGCGCATTGACCGTCGAGCTGCCGTTTGGCGGCATGCTCGTCGCGAGCTTGCCGCCCGGCGCGTTCTTCTTCATGGGGTTGCTTCTCGCGCTGCGTAATCGGCTCCACCGCGAAGCGGCGGCCGGCGACGCGCCCGAGGCGCCGCGGTGAACGCGGCGAAGCGCCGCAAGATTTACGAACGTTTCGCGCGGGCCAATCCCGAGCCCACCACGGAGCTCGCCTACGGCACGCCGTTCGAGCTCCTCGTCGCCGTCGTGCTCTCCGCGCAAGCGACCGACGTCAGCGTCAACAAAGCGACCGCCAAGCTGTTCCCCGTCGCGAGCACGCCGGCTGCGATCCTCGCACTCGGTGAGGAGGGACTGAAGAGCTACATCAAGACGATCGGGCTCTTCAACAGCAAGGCGAAGAACCTCATGAAGACGTGCGCAACGCTCGTGGCCGAGCACGGCGGCGCGGTGCCGCGCGACCGCGAGGCCCTCGAGTCGCTCCCCGGCGTCGGCCGCAAGACCGCGAACGTCATCCTGAACACGGCGTTCGGCGAGTCGACGATCGCCGTCGATACACACATCTTTCGCGTCGCGAACCGCACGGGCCTCGCGCCCGGCGCGAACGTGCGCACCGTCGAGGACGCGCTCGTGCGCGTGACGCCGGACGAATTCAAGCGGCACGCGCACCACTGGCTGATCCTGCACGGGCGCTACGTCTGCAAGGCGCGCAAGCCCGAGTGTTCGCGCTGCCTCATCGTCGATCTGTGCGAGTATCCCGAGAAGACGGCGCCGGTGAAGGCTTGACGACTACGCTATGCACTACCTGCGGAAGTTCACGTAACTTATTGATTAGTCGCAAGATACCACCCGCAAAGCGGCGGTCTCAACGAGCGCGATCGGGCCCGTTGACGCGCTCGAAGACGCGGTCCGGCGGGGGCAAGCCTTTCGCCGCGGCTTCGGCGGCTGCGCGTTCGTAGGCGCGCTCACCCGACAGGATGTGCCGCATCGCCATGTTCCCCTCGTGGCACCCGTACTCGTAGATCTCGTAGCCGGGCTGCTGCGTGATCGTCATGCGCATCGTCCAGGGCTTCTCCCACGTCAGGGGATCCTCGACGCGAATCTCGTAGTCGATCATCTCGGGATCGATGCGCGTGAACCGCTCGGTGAGCTTGAGCTCAACGCTGTGCCGCACGCCGCCCAAGGCCGTCTTGTCCGTGAAATTCGCGCTTTCGATGACGAGCGTGTCGCCTTCGAAGCGCGCACGCGAGTCGCCCATGTACAGGCGGATGTTGCCGCCGAGCGGCGGCCGGCTGTCGAGGGGAATGATGCGCGTGTCGTGGACCATCTCGTATGCAATGACCACCGCGTCGGGCGTCTGCAGGATGCGCGCGCCGTTACCGTAGACGGCCGGCCCGAACGAGCCGACGACGCCGCGCGTGATGCACCGATCGTAGAGGCTGAAGTCCTCCATGCTGTTGAACGGCCCGAGGCCGAAGGTGCCGGCCGTGCGCCGCTCCCGAGCTTCAGGAAGTACCGGCGGGATACGGCCGTCCGGCGGATCGATGACCATCGACGTGTAGCCGAACGTCCGCGTGCCCTCTTCGTTGCGGAACGTGCCCACGGCGCCGCGGTCTTGTGACTCCCGCGCGCCTTCTCGCTGCGCCCCGCGAGCCGCGAACTCTTCGTCGGTCAGGTACTGCCGCGTGCCAAATTCCGTCGGGCGCTGCTGCGGTATGCCGCGCATGTCGTCCGTCGTCCAGATTCCTTGCAGGTCGGGATGACCCCACGCCGTCGAAGGCGGCTTCCAGCCCGGGTCCGTGCGCGCGGCGGCCGCCGCTTCCGCAGACCCCGCAGCTTGCGGTAACGCGGGCGACGGGATGGCGGCGATGAGCACTGTCGCCGCTGCGAAAGCGTGTCGGACCGGCTCGCGAAACATGCCGGCGAGCGTAGCACAGACGCCACGCCCGGCCGAGGCTCGCCTGGGGCCTGATAGAGTGGCAGTGCGAGATCGCGCTCGCGCCGAGGAGCCAACGACAATGATCTTCGACCTGCCGACGTTCACCTTGATTCACGTCATCATCAGCGTCGTCGGCATCATCGCCGGCCTCGTCGTCCTCGGGGGGCTCATCGCGGGCGCTCGGCTCGACGGCTGGACGGCGTTGTTCCTCGTGATGACGACGCTGACGAGCGTCACGGGCTTCGCCTTCCCGGCCTCGGCCGTCACGCCGGCGCACGTCGTTGGAGCGCTGTCCCTCGTCCTGCTGGCCGGTTGCCTCGCGGCGCGCTACTGGATGAAGCTCGCGCGCGGGTGGCGCACCGCCTATGTCGTCACCGCCGTCGTGGCCATCTACCTCAACGTGTTCGTGCTCGTCGCGCAGCTCTTTGCCAAGACGCCGGCGCTGGCGCAGCTCGCGCCCACCCAGCAGGAGCCACCCTTCGCGCTGACGCAGGCAGTCGTCCTCGGTCTGTTCGTCTGGCTCGGATGGCAGGCGTTGCGCGGCTTCCGAGCGGCTCGTTGACGTAGGACTCTACGATCTAGCCTTCGTCGACGTGATCGAACCTCTGACTAGTGCCGCTTCTTCGGCACGTAGAGGTCGGTGATCGTTCCTTCGGCTGCCTCCGCCGCGAAAGCGAGTGTCTCGGATAGGGTCGGGTGCGGATGGACTGTCAGGCTGACGTCGGCCGCGTCCGCGCCCATCTCGATCGCGAGCGCGGCCTCGGCGATGAGGTCGCCGGCGTTGACTCCGACGATCCCGGCGCCGAGCAGTCGGTGCGTGGCGGCGTCGAACAGCAGCTTCGTGAGCCCTTCGCTTCGGCCGAGCGTCAACGAGCGCGCGCTCGCAGCCCACGGAAACGTGCCCTTCTCGAACGCGACGCCGCGGGCCTTGGCTTCGTCCTCCGTGAGACCGACCCACGCGATCTCGGGATCCGTGTACGCGACCGCCGGCACGACGCGCGCGTCGAAGAAGCTCTTGAGTCCCGCCGCTGCCTCGGCCGCCACTTTGCCTTCGTGGCTCGCCTTGTGCGCGAGCATCGGCTGGCCGACGATGTCGCCGATCGCGAAGATGTGCGGCACGTTCGTGCGCTGTTGCTTGTCGACTCGAAGGAGGCCGCGCTCGTCGACCGCGACGCCCGCCTTCTCGGCCGCGATCTTGCGGCCGTTCGCACTGCGCCCGACCGCGACGAGCACGAGCCCGTAGGTCTGCGCCCGCGCCGGGGCTTGGTCGCCCTCGAAATGCACGGCGATGCCGTCGGCCTTGGCTTCCATCTTCGTGACGCGCGTGCCGAGCATGATGGCTTCGTAACGCGCAGCTATGCGCTTCTCGAGCGGCTTCACGAGATCGCGGTCGCAGCCCGGGATCAACGTCTTCGTGAGCTCGACGACCGAGACCTTGACTCCGAGCGCGTCGTACACGGTCGCCATCTCGAGGCCGATGATGCCGCCGCCGACGACGAGCATGCGCTGCGGCAGCGACTTGAGCTCGAGCGCTCCCGTCGAGTCGATGATGCGGGGATCGTTGGGCAAGCCCGGCAGCATCGCCGGCTCGCTGCCGGCGGCGATGATGCACTGATCGAAGTCGACGAGCTGCCGCTTGCCGTCGTGCTCGACGGAGAGCTGCGTCGGTGACTCGAAACGCGCCGTGCCGCGCACGACGCGAACCTTGCGCTGCTTCGCCAGCCCGTCCAAACCGTTCGTGAGCTGGCCGACGACTTTGCTCTTCCAGCCGACGAGCTTCGCCGTGTCGATCTTCGGGTTACCGAACGCGATGCCGTGCGCGCCCATCTCGTGCGCTTCCTCGATGACGCGCGCAGCATGCAGCAGCGCTTTCGACGGGATGCAGCCGACGTTCAAGCACACGCCGCCGAGCGTCGGCCAACGCTCGACGAGCGTTACTTCCAACCCTAAGTCGGCTGCGCGAAACGCAGCCGTGTAGCCGCCGGGACCGGCGCCGATGACGGCGAGCCGCTTGCCGTCCGGCGGCGCCGCGACGGCGGCCGGCGGGGCCGAGACGGAGGTCGGCGCAGTCGCCACCGCAGCACGCGCGGGCGCTGCCGGGGCCGCTTCGCTCGGCGCCCGCGGCTCAGCCACCGCGGCGTCGGCCTCGAGCGTCAGCACGAGATCGCCGGCCGAGACTTTGTCTCCTTTCTTGATGGCCACGGAAACGACGGTCCCGGCGCGCGGCGCGGGGACGTCCATCGTTGCCTTGTCGGTCTCGAGTGTGACGAGCGGGTCCTCGGCCGAAATTCGGTCGCCGGGCACGACGTGAACCTCGATGACGTCGACGGCGGGAAAATCCCCGAGCTCGGGGATCCGCACTTCGACGGCCGTCACGGAATCGCCTCCACGAGCTGCCCCGGGTTCGCGAGGATCTCGCCGAGGCGCGTCGTGAAGCGCGCGGCCTTCGCTCCGTCGATGACGCGATGATCGTAGGACAACGACAGCGGCAATGTGAGGCGCGGCACGAATGCGAGATCGCGATACACGGGCCGCCACGAGCTTCGCGACACACCGAGGATCGCGACCTCCGGCGCATTGATGATCGGCGTGAAGTACCGCCCACCGATGCCGCCCAAGCTCGAGATCGTGAAGACGCCGCCCTGAATGTCGTCCGATTGCAGCTTGCCCGTGCGAGCGCGCTCGCTCAACGTCGCGAGCGCTTTCGCGATCTCGTAGAGATCCTTCTTGTCGGCGTCGCGGATCACGGGCACGACGAGCCCCTGCGGAGTATCGGCGGCGAACCCGATGTGCGTGTAGTGCTTGAGGACGAGGTTCTCGCCGTCAGGTGCGAGCGACGACTTGAACAGCGGCATCTCAGCGAGCGCGAGCGCGCAGGCGCGGACGACGAACGCGAGCGGCGTCAGCTTGATTCCACGCTGCTGCGCCTGTTCCTTGAGCGCCGCGCGTTTCTCCTCGAGCTCGGTGATGTCCGCGTCGTCGTGCTGCGTGACGTGCGGAACGTTGATCCAGCTCGCATGTAGCCGCGGGCCCGAGATCTTCTGGATGCGCGACAGCGGCTCGGTTTCGACGCGGCCGTATTTCGCGAAATCGACGGCCGGGACCGCCGGCAGCGCACTCGCCGCGGCGGCACCGCCGAGCATGGTTTCCTTGACGAACGCTTTGACGTCGTCGGCGGTGACGCGCCCTTTGGCGCCGGAGCCGCGCACGCGGCCGAGATCGACGCCGAGCTCGCGCCCGAGCTTGCGCACGGACGGGCTCGCATGCGCTTCACCGAACGACGTCGGCGCGCTGCTCGACACGGGGCTCTTTGCCGACACCGCAGCGCGCGGCGCAGCCGGCTTGTTGCTCGGCTCCGCACGCGCCGCCGACGCCGGCGCCGGCGGCGCGGCGGGCGCCGCGGCTGCGGCCGCGCCGCTCGGCTGTAGCACGAGCAGCGGGTCGCCGGCCGACACCTTGTCGCCGACGGCGGCCTTCACCTCGAGGACGCGCCCCGCTTGCGGCGACGGCACGTCCATGCTGGCCTTCTCCGTCTCGAGCGTCACGAGCCCCTGCTCGGCCGCGACCTCGTCCCCGGGCTTCACGAGGATCTCGATGATCTCGACGCCCGAGAAGTCGCCGAGGTCCGGCACGGCGACGATTCGCGGCTCGATCGGCGCAGCCGACTTGGGGGCCGACGCGGAGCGCGCGAGCTTTGGTTGCTTGACCGTGCGGTCGTCCTCGGGCCGCGCGTCGACGACGCGCTGCGCGGCCGCGCCACCTTCGCCGGTATCGAGCGTCGCGATCACGCTGCCGGCCGACACCCGGTCGCCGGTCTTGACCTTGAGTGCCGTGATCTTTCCCGCGGCCGGCGACGGAATGTCCATCGTCGCCTTGTCGGTCTCGAGCGTGATGAGACCTTGCTCCGCGGCGACGGAGTCGCCGGGCTTTACGAGAACCTCGATGACCTCGACGTCGGCAAAATCACCAAGATCCGGTACGACGACTTCCACGGGTTGCAGATTCGTAGAAAGCTTATTCGGCGACGGGATTCGGCTTGTCGGGATCGACGCCGAGATCGTTCATGGCCTTCGTCACCATGCTGCGATCGATGCTGCCCTCGTCGGCGAGCGCTTTGAGCGCGGCGACGACGACCGACTTGCGATCGACCTCGAAGTGGTGGCGCAGCGCTTCGCGGCCGTCGCTGCGGCCGAAGCCGTCCGTGCCGAGCACGACGTAGCTCCCCGGCACCCATTGGCGAATCTGATCGGAGACGAGCTTCATGTAATCGGTGGCCGCGACGAACGGGCCAGCCGCGCCGGCGAAGGCAGGATGCCACGAAGCTCGTGCGCGGCTTTGCCTCGGGATGGCGCGCGTTCCAGCGCTCGACGTCGAGCGCGTCGCGGCGCAGCTCGCTGAAGCTCGTGACGCTCCAGACGTCGGCCGGAATCGCGAAACGCTCCTCGAGCAACGCAGCCGCGGCGAGCACTTCGCGCAGGATCGTGCCCGAGCCCAAGAGCTGCACGCGAACCTTGCCCTTGCCGCCGGCCTTCAGCCGGTACATGCCCCGCAAGATTCCGTCCTGCACGCCTTCCGGCATCGCCGGGTGCGCGTAGTTCTCGTTCATGACCGTGATGTAATAGAAGACGCTCTCCTGATCGACGCACATGCGCCGCAAGCCGTCCTGGATGATGACGGCGAGCTCGTAGTTGAAGCACGGATCGTACGCGCGACAATTCGGAATCGTCGTCGCGACGAGCTGGCTGTGGCCGTCCTGGTGCTGCAAGCCCTTCGCCGGCGAGCGTCGTGCGGCCGGCCGTGCCGCCGAGCAGGAAGCCGCGAGCCCGCATGTCGCCGCCGGCCCACGCGAAATCGCCGATGCGCTGGAAGCCGAACATCGAGTAATAGATATAGAAAGGAATCATCTGCACGCCGTGATTCGCGTACGACGTTGCGGCCGCGATCCACGAGCAGTACGAGCCGCCCTCGTTGATGCCTTCCTCGAGAATCTGGCCTTTCTTGTCCTCGCGGTAATACGAGAGCTGGTCGGAGTCTTGCGGCGTGTAGAGCTGACCGAGCGAGGAATAGATGCCGACCTGGCGGAACATGCCTTCCATGCCGAACGTTCGCGCCTCGTCGGGCACGATCGGCACGATGCGCGGGCCGATGTTCTTGTCGCGCACCAGCGCCGTCAGAATTCGCACGAACGCCATCGTCGTCGAGAACTCGCGATCGCCGCTGCCCTCGAGCTGGCTCTTGAAGAACTCGAGGTCCGGCACTTGCAACGGCTCGGCTTTCGTCCGGCGCGCCGGCAGGGAGCCGCCGAGCTTCGCGCGGCGCTCCTTCAAATACCGCATCTCCTCGCTATCGTCGGCGGGCTTGTAGTACTTCAGCGCGGCGAGGTCCTCGTCGGAGATCGGCACGTGGAAGCGGTCGCGGAAGATCTTCAAGTCGTCGTCGTCGAGCTTCTTCTTTTGATGCGTGATGTTCTGGCCTTCGCCGGCCTCGCCCATGCCGAAGCCTTTGACGGTCTTCGCGAGGATCACCGTCGGCCGGCCTTTGTGATTCACGGCTGCGTGGTACGCGGCGTAGACCTTGACGGGATCGTGGCCGCCGCGGTTCAAATGCCAGATGTCCTCGTCCGACAAGTGCGCGACCATCGCTTTGAGCTCGGGATAGCGGCCGAAGAAGTGCTCGCGCGTATACGCGCCGCCCTTCGCCTTGAACGCCTGGTACTCGCCGTCGACGCACTCCTCCATCGTCTTGCGCAGCAACCCGTGCTGATCACGCGCGAGCAACGGATCCCAGCGCGAGCCCCAAACGACCTTGATGACGTTCCAGCCGGCGCCTTGATACGCCGCTTCGAGCTCCTGAATGATCTTGCCGTTGCCGCGCACGGGACCGTCGAGCCGCTGCAGATTGCAGTTGATGACGAAAACCAAGTTGTCGAGCCGCTCGCGCACCGGCATCGTGATGGCGCCCATCGACTCGGGCTCGTCGGTCTCGCCGTCGCCGAGGAAGCACCAGACCTTGCGGTCTTGCGGCGGAATGATTCCGCGGCTCTCGAGGTAGCGCATGAAGCGCGCCTGGTAGATCGCCATCATCGGGCCCAAGCCCATCGACACGGTCGGGAACTGCCAGAACTCCGGCATCAGCCACGGATGCGGATACGACGACAGCCCGACGCCCTTGCCCGCGACTTCCTGACGGAAGTGGTTCAAGTTGTTCTCGTCGAGACGGCCTTCGAGAAACGCGCGCGCATAAATACCCGGCGACGAGTGACCCTGGAAATACACGAGGTCGCCGCCGTGCTCGGGCGTCGGCGCGCGCCAGAAATGATTGAAGCCGACCTCGTAGAGCGTGGCAGACGACGCATAGCTCGCGATGTGGCCGCCGTACTCCGAGCTCATGCGGTTCGCGTGAACGACCATCGCCATCGCGTTCCAGCGGATATATGCCTCGATGCGCCGCTCGATCGAGCGATCGCCGGGATACTCGGGCTCCTGGCCGACGGGAATCGTGTTGAGATAAGCCGTGTTCGGGCTATACGGCAGATACGCGCCCGAGCGGCGCGCGTGATCGATCATGCACTCGAGGAGGTAGTGGGCACGCTCTGCGCCATGCACTCTGAGCACCGAGTCGATCGACTCGAGCCACTCCTGCGTCTCCTCCGGATCGAAGTCGTCGCCGCGGAGGGCGATCAGGGGCAGTGGTCGTGCAGTCGCCATGAAAACCGTACTCCAGTGACACGCGCAACGAACCAGGGCCCCCTCTTCGACTGTCAAGAGGCCGACTCGCCAGGACGAATCCTGCTAGGATGCGAGCCCGTTCGCCGCCTGACCCCCGCTCTAGCGGCGCTATGATCGGGTTTTGTCGAAAGACGGTCAAGGCAAAGGAAACCGCGTCGCGACGTTGCATTCGATAGTGGCTCGATGATCGAACTTCCCGATTTCTCACCGCTCCGCACCACGGCAACCTCGATCGCGCCGACTCGTGCAGCGCTCGACCGGCTGGATCATGTGCTCATCGTCGCGGCACGCGGCAGCGACGGTGCACTCGCTCGCCTACCGTACGGCAAGCAGCTCGCGACGCTGCTCCGGCGCGCCACGAAAAATGACGACGAGCTCCTGAGCACGCGTGCCGCGAATGCCCGAGCGACGGGCCTCACGGTCGGCACCTTCGCCGCGGCATCCCGTTTCGCCGCTTTGACCTGGGCAGCGAAGGCGATTCGCGAGTGCCTGCGCGACAAGCCGCGGACACTCGGCATCGCGCTCGTGGGGCTCGCCGACACCGACCGGCGTGCCGCGGCCGAGAGCCTGCTCGCCGCCGCCGGCGCAGCGACGTTCGCGCTGCCCGCGTTCAAGTCCGACGCGAAACGGCCGACCCGGCTCGCAAGCTTGCGGCTATTCGGCGCGCCGAGCGGCATCGATCTCAAGGCTGCGCGCGCACAAACCTTGGGTAACAACGTCGCGCGTTGGTTCACTGCGCTGCCGCCCAACGTGCTGACGATGGCCGCGTACCGCGAATCGGTCGAGCGGCTCGCGAAGGCGCACGGCATCGGCACGCGCTTCTTCGACGAACGCAAGCTGAAGAAGCTCGGCGCAGGCGCATTCCTTGCTGTCGCCAGCGGCAACGCGACGCGCGATGCCGGCATCCTGCACTTGCGCTACCGGCCCGGCCGCGCTGCGGCACCGAGCTTGGCACTCGTCGGGAAGGGTGTCATCTTCGACACGGGCGGCACGAATTTGAAACCGTTCCTCGGCATGCTCGACATGCACACGGACATGCAAGGCAGCGCCGTCGCGCTCGGCACGCTGCTCGCGCTCGCGCAGCTACGCGTTCCGTTCGCGATCGATGCGTGGCTCGCGAATCACCGAAAACCGCCTCGGAACCGACGCGTACAAGCCGCAAGACTTGGTCACCGCCGTCAACGGCACGACGATTCAAGTGATCCACACCGACGCCGAAGGGCGCATGGTGCTCGCCGACACGCTCGCGCTCGCCGCGCGCGAGAGGCCGGCCGTCATCGTCGACTACGCGACTCTGACGGGCAGTTGCGTCGGCGCGCTGACGGAACGCTACTCGGGCGTGTTCGCGAATCGCACTGCCGCGAACGCACTGCTGCAACGGGCCGGCGCCGACAGCGGCGAGCGCGTCTGGCCGTTCCCGATGGACGAAGACTACGACGAGCTCCTGAAGAGCGACATCGCCGACGTCAAGCAATGCAGCGTCGAGAATGCAGGCGACCATATCCTGGGCGCGCGATTCCTCTCCCGCTTCGTTCCGAAGAGCATCCCGTGGATCCACGTCGACTTGAGCTCCGGGCAGCACAAGGGTGGCCTCGGTCACGTGCCGACCGACATCACGGGGTTCGGCGTCCGGCTCACCGTCGAGCTGCTGACTCGGACGACCGGCGGCGCGGACGACCTCGCACGGAAGCTCGACGCGTGAGCCACGACGAAACCGCCGCAGCGCCCGTCAGCGAAGCGCCGCCGTCGCCGATCGCGGCACGTTTCCGCGGCTTCCTGCCCGTCATCGTCGACGTCGAGACGGGAGGGTTCAATTGCGCGACCGACGCTCTGCTCGAGATGGCCGCCGTGTTCGTGCGGTTCAACGCTGCGGGCGACCTCGAGCCTGCCGAGCAACATCGGTACATCGTCAAGCCGTTCGAGGGTTCGCGGCTCGATCCCGCATCGCTGCAAGTGACGGGCATCGATCCTTTTCACCCGCTGCGCCCCGCGATCGACGAAGGTGAAGCGCTGCGCGCGCTATTCCAGGAAATCCGCAAGGAGCTCAAGCCGTCCGGCTGCACGCGTGCCGTTCTCGTCGGTCACAACTCGTTCTTCGATCTGCAGTTCCTGAATGCGGCCGTCGAACGAACCGGCATCAAGCGTAACCCGTTCCATCCGTTCTCGAGCTTCGACACGGCGACGCTCGCCGGAGTCGCCTACGGTCAGACCGTTTTGAGCCGCGCCGTCGCGGCCGCCGGCTTCGAGTGGGAAGACGACCGTGCGCACTCGGCGCTGTACGACGCCGAGATGACGGCAAGGTTGTTCTGCGCGGTGGTGAACCGCTTTCGCAGCGTCTACGAGCGTTGACGCTTTCTACTGCGCGGTGGCAGGTGCCGCGGCGCCGCTCAAGATCTTCTGCAGCTCGCCGGACTCGTAGAGCTCGACGGCGATGTCGCACCCGCCGATGAGCTCGCCGTTGACGTAGAGCTGCGGGAACGTCGGCCAGTTCGAATAGGCCTTGAGTCCCTCGCGAATCTCGGGGTCTTCGAAGATGTTGATGTAAGCGAACTTGCGCGCCCGTGGCGCGCAGCAGGCTGACCGTCTTCGCGGAGAAACCGCACTGCGGGAAATCCGGGGTTCCCTTCATATAGAGCAGCACGGGATAGCTCGTGAGTTGCTGCTTGATGCGTTCGTTGACGTCCATGGTGCGAATCCTCAGGTTGGCGACGCAAAGTCAAGCGGCTCGCTGCGCGTTGCACTCGTTGAACTGCGTCGGTGTCTCACCTATTCTTCGTTAGTCTTTGGAACGGGGCAAGTCCCGCGCCAAGGCGCATAAGAACGCAAGAATACGTCAAGTCCTGCCAAGGGGAGGTCCCAAATGAACCCATTGAATACCATCAAGGGCACGATCGATCGCCGGAGTCGTCCTCGCGATCGTCATCGCGTCGTCGCCGGTTTCGCGACGGACGGCATCAGCTTCAACGTGCAGAGCTTCATCATGTGGCTGCATGTGCTCGCCGGCATCACCTGGATCGGCCTGCTCTACTACTTCAACTTCGTGCAGATGCCGGCCCTGGCGGCCGCCGCCAAGGATCAGGGCGGTCCCGGCGGAGCCGGCATCAGCAAGTACGTCGCGCCGCGCGCGCTGCTCTGGTTCCGCTGGGCCGCCGTCGCTACCTGGCTCACGGGCGTGGCCTACCTCGGCGCACTCGGGCTGTTCGTACGCGGCGTTCACGCTGCGCCGGCACGGGCCTCGGCATCGGCGTCGGCGCCTGGCTCGGCACGATCATGCTGTTCAACGTATGGGTATTCATCTGGCCGAACCAGAAGAAGGTGCTCGGCCTCGTCGAAGCCACGGCCGACCAGATCGCCAAAGCGCGCCGCGTCGCATTCCTCGCGTCGCGCACCAACACGATGCTGTCGATCCCGATGCTGATGAGCATGGTCGGCCTTCGGCCACTCACGCCGGCTTCTTCCTCTAACCTCGATCGCAACCGTCACCATCGAGGACCCGGCAAGGCGCGAGCTCTTCCGGGTCCTCGTCGTTTCAGCCAGCACGAAAGTAACGCATGGCCTCGCCGACTCTGCCCACCGGATATCGCAACCGTCGTGAGCCGCGCCATCGCCGAGGATCTCGGCGACGGCGATCTCACGGCGGCAGCTGATCGCGGCCGACACGCTTGCCGTCGCGCGCGTCGTCGCGCGCGAGCCCGCGACGCTGTGCGGCCGCGCGTGGTTCGACGAGACGTTTCGGCAGCTCGATCCGCGCGTCACCGTCGACTGGCGCGCCGCGGACGGCACTGCGATCGCGGCGGACGCCGTCGTCTGCGAGCTGCGCGGGCCGGCGCGCAGCATCGTGACCGGCGAGCGCACGGCGCTGAACTTCCTCCAGACGCTCTCCGGCACGGCGACCGCGACGCGCGCGCTGCGTCGACCTCGTCGCCGGCACGCGCACGCGCATCCTCGACACGCGCAAGACGCTGCCGGGCCTGCGCCTCGCGCAGAAGTACGCCGTGCGCTGCGGCGGCGGCGACAATCACCGCATCGGCTTGTTCGATGCCGTGCTGATCAAGGAGAACCACATCGCCGCCGTCGGCAGCGTCAGCGCCGCCGTCGCCGGCCGCGCGGCGACAGTCGCCGAACAAGTCATGATCGAGGTCGAAGTCGAGACGCTCGCGCAGCTGCGCGAAGCGCTCGCGACGGACGCCGACCGCATCATGCTCGACGACTTCTCGCTCGACGACATGCGCGCGGCCGTCGCGCTGCGCGATGCGCACCGCGGCAAGCGACAGGAGCTCGAAGCGTCCGGCAGCGTCGACGCCGCGACGCTGAACGGCCGTCGCCGCCACCGGCGTCGACTTCGTCTCGATCGGCGCCATCACGAAGCACGTCCGCGCGATCGACTTCTCGATGCGCTTCGCTTGAGGTGACTGCGTAAGTTTCGCCGGGCACCGCCGTTGCACGGAGTACGCGCTGCGCTCGCTTCGGCCGCGACCTCATTCGGTGTTCGCCGGG
Organism: uncultured Gammaproteobacteria bacterium; assembly: GCA_963714705.1. GTDB lineage: Bacteria > Pseudomonadota > Gammaproteobacteria > Steroidobacterales > Rariloculaceae > FEN-1219. The sequence continues at coordinate 803,846 of CAVQPJ010000001.1, read as the reverse complement.
GACGCCGCAAGTACGTCCCTGTAGGCTCGTTGCGCGCCATCCCTGGCGCGCAACGCCCCGGCGAACACCGAATGAGCTCGCGGCCGAAGCGCCAACCGTCGGTGGAACGCGATAGCGGCCGAAGCGGGCGCGACGCAGTCTGTTTCCAGCACCACCGACGCTCGGGTTTCTCCGGGCATCGACGTCGAAGGGCCTTCCCGAGACCGTCGGCGCACAGGGATGTGCGCCGACGAGCCGCAGGGACGGTCTTCCGGCGTGTCTCGGGAAGGCCCTTCGACGGCGATGCCCGGAGAAACTTACGCGGAAAGCCTTCGCCGCTTTACGCGACGGCTTGGAGGAGGCGCTTGGGCTCGGAGACGCCGTAGCCCTGCGCGTAGTCGATGCCCATGCCGCGCAGCATCGTGATGATCTCCGTGTTCTCGGCGAACTCCGCGATCGTCTGCTTGCCCGTGAGATGCCCGATCTCGTTGATCGAACGCACCATCTCGCGATCGATCGGATCGTGCAGGATCTCTTTGACGAAGCTGCCGTCGATCTTCAGGAAGTCGACGGGGAAGTGCTTCAGGTAGCCGAACGACGACAAGCCCGTGCCGAAGTCGTCGAGCGCGAATCGGCAGCCGAGCTCCTTCAGCGCGTGAATGAAGCGATTCGCCTGCTAGTAGCTCGCGATCGCGGCCGTCTCCGTGATCTCGAAGCAGATGCACGAGCCCGAGAGCCCGCTCTTCTTGAACTGCTCGATGACGAACGGCAGGAACTTCTCGTCGGCCAGGCTCTGGCCCGACAGGTTGATCGCGCACAGCGACAGCCGCTCGCGCTCGTCGGCCTCCGACACGAGCCACGTGAACGCCTGCGCGATGACCCAGCGATCGATCGCCGTCATCAGGCCGTAGCGCTCTGCGGCGGCGATGAAGAGCCCGGGCGCGATGAGCTGACCCTGCTCGTCGCGCATGCGGATCAGGAGCTCGTAATGCGCGCCGTGCTCCGCGTTGGCCTGCAGCGGCTGGATCGTCTGCCGGAACAGCTCGAAGCGATTCTCGTCGAGCGCGTTGCTGATGCGTGCGGCCCACTGCATCTCCTTGCGCCGCTTCATCAGGTCGATGTCGTTCTCTTGGTAGTTGTAGACGCGGTTACGCCCCGCGTCCTTCGCCGCAGCGCACGCGCTGTCGGCGGCCGAGAGCAGCGACGCGACGTCGTCGGTCGCCGCCGTGATCGGCACGACGCCGATGCTGACGCCGAGACGGAACGTGCGGTCGTCCCAGGTGAACCGATAGTCGCCGATGTTCTCGCGCAGCGCTTCCGCGCGTGCGCAGCGCCTCGTCCATCGTGCAGCTCTCGAGCAGCACGCCGAACTCGTCACCGCCCAGACGCGCCAAGCGTGTCCCGCCAGCGGATTTTCGACTTCAGCAGCGAGCCGATCTGCTTCAGCAGCGCGTCGCCGGCGTTGTGGCCGCACGCGTCGTTGACGATCTTGAACTGATCGAGATCGAGATAGAGAACGGCATACGACGTCTCGCGCGCCTTGGCGCTCTTCAGCGCGCGCTCGAGACGCTGCTCGAACTCGCGGCGATTGACGAGCTCCGTGAGCACGTCGTGGCTCGCCGCGTAGCTCAAGCGGCGGTTGAGCTCGCGCGACTCGCTGACGTCGTGGAACACCAGCACGCCGCCCGTCACGTTGCCGAGCGGATCGCGGATCGGCGCGGCCGTGCTCTCGATATAGAGCTCGTTACCGTCGCGGCGGATCAGCAGCGCGGGCCGCACCGACTTGATCGGACGATTGCGGCGCATCGCGACGCCGACGGGATTCTCGATCGGCTCGCACGTCTCCTCGTGGAAGCCGCGGAAGATCTCGTCGATGTTGCGGCCGACGGCGTCGTCGAGCCGCCAGCCCGTGAGCTCGGACGCCACGGGATTCAGATACTGCACGCGCGCCTCGGCGTCGGTCGTCACGACACCGTCGCCGATCGACTGCAGCGTGATCTGGGCGCTCTCCTTCTCGCGGAACAGAGCCTCTTCGTAGAGCTTGCGCTCCGTGATGTCGGTTTCGACGCCGACGAGCCGCTTCAGGCGGCCGTTCTCGTCGAGCCGGCCCTGCACCCGGCTCTGGATCCAGCGCCACTCGCCGCTCGCGTGCTGCATGCGGTGCACGCTCTCGAACATCTCGGTGCGGCCTTCGAGGTGCTCGCGCAGCTGCGTCTGCACGTGCGCCAGATCGTCGGGATGCACGAGCAACCGCCACTCGGGCACGTCGTAGTCGTTGGCGTAGCCGAGCATCGCGCGCCAGCGCGGCGAGAAGTACATGGAGTTCTCGCGGACGTCGTAGTCCCACAGCCCGTCGTTGGCCGTGTTCGTGACGAGCCGATCGCGTTCCTGGACGTCGGCCAGCTCCTCGGTGAGCTCGATGCGCTCGAGACCGCTCGCACAGCTCGCGCCGAGCAGCTTCAGCGCGAGCTGCAGCTCGGCGGACCATTCCGGGATTCGGCGCCGCGCTCAAGACGCCGAGCACTCCGCCAAGTCGGCCGCGAATGTTGAAGCCGACGACGAGCGACGGCGCCGACGTTCAGACCCGCCAGCCGCTGCGCATCGTGCATGCTGAGCAGCGATGGGTTGGCCGTATCCTTGATCTCGAGCAAGCGCAGGTGCTCGAGCCGCGACCTTGATCCACGGGAACTCGTCGAGCAGCCGGCCCTTGCAGCACGCTCGGGATTGCACGCCGAGAACGTCGAACGTCCCGCGTAGACCTTGGCGAACGCGCCCGCCGTCTCGTCGAACGAGCGCGACGAACATCGGAGTCCGCGCCACAGGCATCCGTCAGCGCTTGCAGCCCCGCCGGTAATGCGCTCGGCGGCCGTCGTCGGCAGTGATGCTCTGGAGGTCGACGGCGACCTTGGTGCAGATGAGATCGAGGCCCGGGCCGGAGGCCGCGGCTTGCGAACGGCCGAGCGGACCGCTCGTTCGATGGCGTCTCGTCTGCCTTGCCAGGGGGTCCCGTCTTCAACCCGGGCACTCATTCAGTGGTGCAACCTCTTGATTGGGCTTGGGTTCGCTCGTTGCCTAGCGGCATTCTGACAGCAAACCGGCCAGATTACAAGCGACACTGTCACGAGCGGGCCATAACGCGTCAACCGCGCGCCGCGCGAGCCGCGTTCCTGACCTCCGAGTGCTTTTCGTCTTCGCTCAGGGAGGAATTTCCGATATGAACACGTTACTTCCACAGCGCATCCGCGCAGCGCTTCGTTCGTCATGGATCGATCGCGCTCGCGGCCGTGGGCCTTGCGGCGTGCGGCGGTTCCGGGGGCGACTCGACGGCGTCGAGCCCGCCTCCAGCCACGGCCGATACCGGCACCCTGCTCGTCAGCCTCACCGACGCCGACGGCGACTTCGTCAGCTACTCCGTCGACGTGCTGTCCGTCACCTTGCAGCGGCGCGGCGGCGGCACCGTCGAGGTGCTGCCGGCGACGACGCGCATCGATTTCGCCCAGCTGACCGAGCTCTCCGACCTGCTGGCCGTCGCGACTCTCGCGCCCGGCGACATCGTCGGCGGCAAGATCCGCCTCGACTACGGCAACGCCGAGGTGTTCGTCGAATCGGGCGGCCAAGTCGTCCGCGCCAACGTCGTCGGAGCGAACGGCGCACCGCTCGGCGTCACCGAGCTCGACGATCGAGCTCGCCGCGCGCGATCACCTGGTCATCACGCGCGGTCGCGCGGCGCTGCTCGCGCTCGACTTCGACCTCGCGGCGTCGCACGACGTCGATCTCGACGCAATCGCCGCCCGTCGTGACGGCACGACCGTACATCGTTGCCGAGATCGAGCCCGTCGCCGAAAAGGAGCTCCGCCTGCGCGGCGCGCTCGTCTCGACGGACGTCGCCGGCAGCTCGTACACCGTCGACGTCCGGCCGTGGTTCCGCCCCGACGGCGCACACGGCCGCGTCACCGTGCACACGACGTCGTCGACGTCGTTCGAGATCGACGGTGTGCCCGCGACGGGCGCCGCCGGTCTCGCGGCACTCGCGGCCAAGCCCGCCGGCACGATGACGGTCGCCTTCGGCACGCTTTCGACGCAGGAGCGCCGGTTCACGGCCGAGATCGTGCACGCCGGCGACAGCGTCAGCGGCGAGCGCGTCGACGCCATCCACGGCAACATCGTCGCGCGCCGCGGCGATCAGCTCACCGTCAAGGGCGCGTTCGCGGTGCGGCGCGATCACGTCGCGCGACTGCACCGGACGGTCATCATCAACGTCGGCCCGAATACGAAGGTGCTGAAGACGGGCACGCCGGGCGCACGTCCTCGACGCGAGCGCGCTGTCGGTCGGCCAACAGATCGTCGCGTTCGGCACGCTCGACGGAGCCGGCGACGGATACGACGCCGGCGACGTTCGACGCGACGAATGGCCGCGTCCGCATGCTGCCGACGCAGTTGCACGGCACCGTCAACGCCGTCGTGCCCGGCCAGCTGAATCTGAATCTGCGCGGCATCGATCGGCTCGGCATCGAGCGTTCGACTTCGCCGGCACCGGCGTCACGGCGGCACAGGACGCCAACCCCGCCGACTACGAGGTCGCCACGGGCACGCTCGGCCTCAGCAGCGTCGTGACCGGCGAAGCTGCACGGTCGTCGGCTTCGTGCGGCCGTTCGGCAGCGCGCCGGCCGACTTCGAAGGCCGCACCGTCGTCGATCATCGCGAGCCTGCCGGCGTTGCTCGGCATCGGCTGGGGCAGCGCGGGCACCACGGCGCCGTTCCTGAGCATGGGCGTCGACGGGCCTCGTGCTCGACATCGACAACCCGAGCATCGGCGAGCGCCACACGCTGATCGTCGGCAATGCGCCACGTCGACCTCACCACGCTGCTCACACCGCCGACGCTCGCACCGCCGACGACGGGCCGCGCGATCTACGGCATCGGCGTCGGCGCGGATATCCGCATGTTCACCTCGTTCGCGGAGTTCAGCTCGGAGCTTGCAGTGCTGCTCGGCGGCGGCCGTCCCGCCATCGCGCTGACGGCGAGCGGCACGCTACGAAGCGGCGAGCGCGACGCTGTACGCGACACACATCGCGGTGCACTTCGCGTCGAACTGACGGTTTCGTCGGTTGTCACGGGACGAGCCCCGCTCGCGGGGCTCGTCCCTTTTCTTGGGTCGCGGATGCGGATCAGTGCGCTTCCGGCGCTCGCAGCATCAGCACATTGCGACGGCAGATCGCGACGAGCACGTCGCGCTGGTTGTAGCCGCGATGCTCGAGCGTCAGGATGCCATTGCGCGGCCGCGACTCGCTCGGCCGCATCGCCACGACCTCGGTCTCGACGTGCACCGTATCGCCGACGAACAGCGGCGCGGGAAAACGCACCGCCTCGAGCCCGAGATTCGCGACCGTCGTGCCGAGCGTCGTGTCGTTGATCGAGATGCCGACGATGAGCCCCAGCGTGAAGAAGCTGTTCATCAACGGCGTGCCGAACTCCGATTGCGTGCGCATGTACTCGTGGTCGATGTGCAGCGGCGCCGGATTGTGAGTCAGCGTGCTGAAGAGCACGTTGTCCGTCTCGGTCACCGTGCGCCGGATCGCGTGCTTGAACACGCGGCCGACCTCGAACTCGTCGTAGTAATAGCCCGGCATCGCTCTCCTAAGCCGTCGCGAGCTCGCGGCTGCGCTGCGCCGCGGCGCGCGCGCACGCACGAGCAGGTCGCGCATCCCGGGCTCGGCCATGAGCACGTCGAGCGCCGCCTGCGTCGTGCCGTTCGGGCTCGTCACGCGACGGCGTAGCTCTGCCGGCGCTTCGCCGCGCGTCGGCCGCGTACGCGCCGACGCCGGCCACCGTCGCGAGCGCCAATTGCTTCGCCAAGCGCCGCGTCGAGACCGAGCTCGACAGCGGCCTGCTCCAAGCACTCGATCAGCAGGAACACATAGGCCGGCCCGCTGCCCGAGATCGCGGTGACGGCGTCCATGTGCCGCTCGTCGTCGAGCCAGGCGACGGCACCGACGGCCGCGAGCAGCTCGCCGCACAGAGCGCGCTGGCTGCGGCTCACCGCGGCGTTGGCGACGAGCGCCGTCATGCCCTTGGCCGATGGCGGCCGGTGTGTTCGGCATCGCGCGCACGACTCGCCGCGTCCGGGTCCCAGCCCGCTGCCGATGCTGCGCGATCGTCTTTCCCGCCGCGATCGACAGGAACACGGCGCCCGCGCGCTGCTAGCGCCGTGCACCGCGGCAGGACGTCCGCGAGCTGGTTCGGCTTGACCGCGAGCACGACGACATCGGCGCGCCTGTGCGGCCGCCCCGACGTCACCCGTGTGCCGCGACGCCGAGCTCCGCGGCGACCGCACGCGAGGCCGGCACGGGGTCGACGACTTGAATGCTGCTCGCGGTCACGGCCCTTGGCGAGCCAGCCGCGCACGAGCGCCTGGCCCATGTTGCCGAACCCGATCAAGAGGATCTCGACTGTTGGCCCTCAACGCGACGCTCCCTTCGCTCGTTCGAACCGCATGATAGCCGATGCGCCGCCCGCTCGCGGCGCAAGCACGCCGCGATTGGCATTCGCACGCGACCCGTTTGCCATGATGCGCGCCGATCAGAGGAGCTCCGGAGCGCTCGTTGAGAGACGTGTTCATCGCCGGCGTGGGGCAAACGCCGGTCACGAAGGACCCGACAGCCGCGGCCGCTATCTCGGCGCGGCGGCCGTCAAGGCCGCTCTGGCCGACGCCGGCATCGAGCCCGAGCGAGTCGGCGCGCTATACGTCGGCAACATGCTCTCCGGCATTCTCGCGCACCAGCAGCAGCTCGGCGGCTTGATCGCCGACTACACGGGCCTCGCCGGAATCGAAGCCGTGACCATCGAAGCCGCTTGCGCCTCCGGCGGCGCCGCGGTGCGCGTCGGCCTATCAAGCCGTCGCCGGCGGCATTCACGATGCCGTCGCGGTCTGCGGCGTCGAGCGCATGACGCACGTCGAGCGCGACGCCGTCACGCGCGCGCTCGCCACGGCGGCGGACTGGGAGCTCGAAGGCGTCTGCGGCGAGTCGTTTCTGTCGCTGAACGCGACGCTGATGCGCGCCTACATGGACAAGTACGGCATCGGCCGCCGAGCGCTTCGCGCCGTTCGCCATCACGGCGCATCAAAACGCGCTGACGAACCCGAACGCGCTGCTGCACAAGCCGCTCGATCTCGAGACCTACTTCAGCTCGCGCATCGTCACCGATCCGATCCGCCTGTTCGACGTCTCGCCGGTCTGCAACGGCGCGAGCGCGCGTCATCCTCGTGGCGCCGCACGTCGCCGCCGCACTTGCCGCGCGGCAGGCGTGTACGCATCGCCGGCTCCGCGCTCGCGACGGCGCCGCTCGCGCTCGCGCGCCGCGCGCGATCCGCTCGACCTCACGGCCGTCGAGCAGCTCGACTCACCGCGCGCTGAAGCAAGCCGGCGTCGGCCACGACGACATCGATCTATTCGAGCTGCACGACGCGTACACGATCATGACCGCGCTGACGCTCGAAGCGGCCGGCTTTGCGCGCCCGGGGCGCCGGCCTCGACTACGCCGACTCCGATCGCATCGGCTTGCGCGGCGAGCTGCCGCTCGCAACCTTCGGCGGCCTCAAGGCGCGCGGCCACCCCGTCGGCGCGAGCGGCTGCTACCAGATCGTCGAAGCGTTCCTACAGCTCACGGAGCGAGCCGGGCCAGAATCAGGTGCCGGACGCCGGCGTCGCACTCGTGCAGAACATCGGCGGCACGGGCGCCACCGTTGTGAGCCACGTGCTGACGCGCGAGGCCTAACCGACGAGGAGCAGTTGCCGAATGCGGCCTACGGCCGGGAATGCTAGCCTAGACCGCTCGCCGCTCGAACGCGGCGCGGACAACGAGGACGGAAACCATGTCAGACGAGCTCAGCGACGCCGATATCGCGATGGACAGCAAAGGTCTCTATCGCGAGGAAACGTTCACAGATCGGCGCGTGGGCACGCTGCAGCGCCTCACGCCGATCACGGCTTCGGGCGATACCGACACGGCACGTCCCGTGCTCTACGTCGGACAAACGCAAGTGCTGACGCCGGCGGGAGCTTTGCCGCTGAGCTTCGAGGTTGCGGCCTCGTCGCTCGACGACGCTGTCGCCAAGTTCGGCGAGGGGGCGAAGGTAGCCCTCGCGCGAACGATGCGCCGGCTCGAAGAGCTGCGGCGCGAGCAAGCGTCGTCGATCATCGTGCCCGGCGCGGCGCCGCCTGGCGGCGGCGCTGGCGGTCCCGGCGGTCGCATCATGCGTTGAGCGGCATGGACGAGGCTCTGCTCGATCGCCTCGCAATCATCGAGGTCGTCAACAACTGGGTGCTCTGGAGCGATTCCGGTGAGTGGGAACGCTTCGCGACGGTATGGCACGACGATGCCTGGATGACAGCCACGTGGTTCCAAGGACCGGCGAAGGAATTCCAGAAAGCGCGCCGAGCTGGGTTCGAGCGCGGCGTCAGCATCATTCATTTCCTCGGCGGCACGACCGTCGAGATCCGCCGCGACCGCGCGATCGCGCAAACGAAGATGACGATCAACCAGCGGGCCACTGTCGACGGCATCGTCGTCGACGTCGTCTGCACGGGTCGCTTCTACGACTTCTTCGCAAAGCGCGCCGGGCGTTGGGCGATCGTGCGCCGTCAGCCGATCTACGAGAAAGACCGCCTCGATCCGCTCGAGCCCGGCCGCAAGCTCGACCTCGACCCTGCCCTGCTCGCGACGCTTCCCCGAGGGCTACCGCCACCTGGGCTACTTGCAGACGAAAGCCGGCTTCGACGTGCGGCTCGGCCTGCCGGGCTTGAGGGGCCCGAGGTAGCGAGAGCTCTACGCCGAAGGCGCAGCGTGGCTCGACGGCTCGCTGCAGCCCGGCGTTCCGCTCTAGCGTGCTGAAACGCCGCTAGCGAGGGCCGCGGCGATACGCTGCCCAGAACCGCGCGACGACGCGCTCGGCTCGCACACGAATGATCTCCTCGGTCGGCGGCGGCAGGTTCACGTAGTAAAGCTGCCGAAGCCAGTGCTGGAAGATCATGCCGATGAAGAACTCGGCAGCTTCCTCGGCGTCGTCGATCGCGAGTATCTCGCGATTGCGCAAAGCCTCGAGGTACGTGATGAGCTGCCGCCCGCTGCGTTGCGGTCCACGCTCCCAGTAAATCTGTGCAAGATCCGGGAACCGGTCTCGTTCGGCGATGACGAGACCGATCACTGCACGGTGCCGCGGGGACAACACCACGCGCTGCCGACTGACGGCGAACTCCGTGAGGACGAAGCGCGCGTTGGAGCTGATGTCGAGCGCCGCACCGAGACCGCTGTTGTCCACGACGCTGTCGATGACCGACCTGAACAGGTCTTCCTTCGTCGGGAAATACGCGTAGAGCGTCGACTTCGATCCGCCGCTTCGCACCAGGATGGCGTCGATCGAGGTTTGCTCGTAGCCAACCTCCAGGAACAAGTCCGTCGCGGCGTCCAAGATCTTCGTCAACCGCGCGCGGCCGCGCGCCGACTGCGGCTCGAGGCGATGAATCGCTGAGGCTAACGCTGCTCATCGGCTCCCCCTTTTCCTATGCCAGCTTCGTCACGATCTCCTCGACCGGCCGCCGCTTCTGCGTAGGGATGACCTTCGGCACCCCGTACCAGAAGAAGCCCGACGAGCGATTCCTTGCCCGCGTCGATGCCAAGCAGATCATAGAACCGCTGGTGCCTCGTGATGCCACCGGTCGTCCACTTGACCCCTATACCCTGGCGCCATAGGTATAGCATTAGGTTCTGTGCCGCACAACAGCAAGCCGCATAGTTCTCGCGCTCGAGCAGCGCGTCGTCGCTGCGCGCACTTGTCAGTACGAACATTCCCGGAACCGCCTCGAGCCGCGCACGCCGAACGGGGCCTGCCCGCTCGCCTTTCGCCGCAATCTCTAGCTCGACGGCCAGGTCCACGACTGCGCGCATCGTCGCGCGTCCCGACACGTAGAAGCGCCACGGCTCCGTGAGACGGTGGTTCGGCGCCCAACGCGCAAGCTCGATGGCGGCTAGCAGCTTGTCGACACCGACGGCGTCCGGTGCGAAGAGATCGATCGACCGGCGCCCGCGCAGCACGGATGCGAAGTCCTCGGCGTGCGCCGTATCCGATTGCTGCACGTGATTCTCCAGCGGCCAATGCGCGCCACGATATCACGGCGCATGCCGCATCGGCGTCGCCCGAGCGCACTGCCGCGGTCAGTTCATCGCCACCGCGATTGGCCGCTCCGCGAAACGGCGCGCGAAGAATTCGAACGCGGCGTTACGGACCTTCGGGAAGTACACGACCGATGACCTGTGCCCGGTCAGTAGGTACAACGCCTCCGGAGAACCCAGCGTCGCGCGCAATTGCTGCTGCGCTTCGAACGGAATGATCGTGTCGGTGCGCGTGAGGATCATGAACACGCGCTCGGCGTCGATGTACGGCGCCAGCGCGAGTGGATCGAGCTTGATCTGCGGCGTCGAGCTTCGCACCGACCGCTTCTCTGCTCGTGCCTAGGCTCATCGGCCATGTCGTCGATGGTACGTGACGACGCGTCGGTAGTTCGTATTGGTCAACAGATACGACAGGTCGCCGCCGGCCATCGCGATCACGAGCGAGTTCACGCGCCGATCGAGAGCCGTCAGCATGACGGCATCCATCGCGCCCAAGCTCACGCCGAACATGCCGATGCGCGATGCATCGAGCTCGGGCTCGTGCTCGATCCAGTCGAGCACGCGACGATAGTCCTGCAAGTTGCTCAGCACGGCGTGATCGGCCGCTGTCAGCGCGTCGAGCGGATCGCGGCCGCGCGTGACGACGACGGCGGCCCACCCTTGGTTCGCGAAATAGCGCGCAAAAAATCGCGGGAATCGACAGTTGGCCATTGAAGATAGGCAACAACACGACGACGGGCGTGCGCACGTCGCCGTCGACGTCGTAGTACTCGAACGTGATCGCTTGCGTCAGGATTTGCGGCGGACGGCAGCGAGAGCTGGCGCACGACGAAGTGCGCGCGCGTTCGTGTTTCGAAGTCCCCGGCCACTTCGAACGGCTGCGGCGGCAGATCCCGGTAGGCCATCGGCTCGTCGCTCGGCCAGGCATCGGGCCCGAGGTAGGCGTCCGAAAGCGGAACGTGCGTCGTGCAGGCGGCGAGCGCGCCGAGCGCGATCGCCATCGCACTCGCCCGAACGGCGATTCCTGTCGCCCCGAAACGCATCGGTGATCCGCCTCCTACGTGCCATCGTACTGGACAACGCCGCGCCGCGCGCAACTGCACGACGGCGTCGGTGCAAGCGCGTTGCTCGCGTTTTACCTAAGAAGGAGAGGCAAGAACGACGCCGCGCAGGAGCCGACGGTGTCTAGGCCGGGAGCCGCGGCGTCAATCGATAGACGAACGCGGGCGGCAAGTTCAGCGGCGCAATACCGATCAGCGCGCTGTCGACTCGAAGCAGCGCACGTAAATCCTTGTCGACCGGACAACGGCCCGCGTAGGTGAACTGGTGCAACCGCCCGTGCGGCTTCAGAAGCTGCAACGCCTGCTGTAGAAGCCGATACCGCTTGTCGGGCGAAAAGCACAGCAGCGGCAGGCCGCTGATGACGAAGTCGAACCCGGCGTTCTCACCAAACTGCGCGTCGAGCTCGAGCGCATCGGCGGCAACGACGTGGCAGCGCGGAAAACGCCGCTGGAGGATCTTCACGAATTGCGGGTCGCGCTCGACGAGGTGCAGGTTGCCCGGCGCCAACCCCGTTCGCCAATAGCGCCGCCGTAAAGCTTCCCGTGCCCGCACCGAGCTCGACGACGCGCGCCCCAACGCCGACGTCTTTCGCCATGAGCTTCGCCAGCGACTTGCTGCTCGGCGCGCAAGCTCCGATCGCGAGTGGGTTGCGAATCCAGCCCTTGAAGAAGTGGCCGAAGTCGTCGGACGTATGCGAATGCGGAAACTCGGACATGCGATCGCCTTCCTCGCAAAAAAGCGGCTTGAGCGGTGACACCAAATCGGGCTAGTTGGCGCGAATCCGCACGTTGCGAAACATCACGCGACCGGCGCCGTACTGAAGAGCGAACGGGCCCGCAGCCAATTTGTCGTCGTCGGTGTCCACGGTGGTCTGCCCGTTCAATTTCACCACGAGGTGGCGTCCGTGCGCCGAAATCTCGTAGCGGTTCCACTTGTCGCCCGTCTCGAGGTTGACCTTCGGCGCTGCCACTTCGACGATGCCGCCGGTTCGGTAAGTCGGATCGGGCCGTTGATCAAAGATGTTCACCTCGTAACAGGTTGCCGCCCCGATCTCGCTCGGATTGGCGCACCGGATGAAGACGCCGCTGTTTGCATCCGGCGTCACCCAAAACTCGAGATCGAGATCGAAGTCGGCGTACGAGGCGGCCGTCAGCAGGAACCCGGTACCGGAATCCGCCGTAACCGCGCCATCCTTCAGCTCCCAGTTGCCATCGCCCACTCTATTCCAGCCGGCGAGGCTGCTGCCGTCGAAAAGCGTTTGCCATTGGCCGGCGGCCCCCGGCCCTTCGGCTTGCTCGGCGCCGGGCGAGCAACCGAACGCGCCGACCGCCAGCGCCACGACAATGAGCTCAGCTCGCATGGACCCCCCGAGTTTGGTACGGCCGTGCGACAGCTTACCGGCAGCCGCCGCAAATTCCCGCGGAGCTTAGCACGCGGATCGAACGGCCGAGCCCGTCCGGGCCGGTGGGCTCGTTGAACGGGCTGTCGAAGCGGTGAGGCAGGTGCAGCACGACGTGCTCGGAACTTCGCGCAGCGCCCAGTCGGCGATGACCTCTATATATCAATCAATTGCGATAGATACTTACAGCTACCTCGGCGGATCGATGCGCGGCGGGCCGACCGTCTCGTTGGCTTGGCCGACGACCGTGCCAACCTCGAGCGGTTGCGGCTTCAGGGCTACGCGGCCCTGCGCGATGCGCGTCACTTCCAGCAGGTCGTCGAGCAATCGAGCCAGGTCCTCCGAATGGCGCCGCAACATCGCGATCGGCACGGCGGCCTCCGGGTCGCCGGCGTACCGCAGCGCGAGAACCTCGCTCGCATTGCGGATCGGCGCGAGCGGATTGCGCAGCTCGTGCGCCAGCATCGCGAGGAATTCGTCTTTCTGGCGGTCCGCGACGCGCAATGCGTCCTCGGCGTTGCGCCGCTCCGTGATGTCGACCGTGGCGCCGACGTGACCCTGGAACTCGCCGTCGTCGCCGAACCGCGGCGTCGCGTCCGAGCGCATCCAGCGGTACTCGCCGTCGTGCCGCCGAAACCGGAACTCTGCCGTGAATCGCGTTTGCGCCGCGAACGCGCGCCGGTAGGAGCTCACGTACTCCTCGCGATCCTCGGGGTGCACGTAGCGCGTCCAATCGTAGCCGCGCACATCTTGGTCGGAATCGACTCCGGCGAACTCGAGATAGGCGCGATTGACGAACTCGCCGCCGTCGGGCCCGTTGACCCAGAGCAGCACGGGAGAGCCTTCGGCGAGTGTCGCGAAGCGCTGCTCGCTATCTCGTAACGCGGCCTCGACGCGACGCCGCTCCGTGACGTCGCGCCCGGTTCCGACGACGCGCACGAGCCGGTCGCCGTCGAAAACGGCGAAGCCCGTGCTGCTGATCCAGCGCATCTCGCCGTCGGCGCGCAGGATCCGATACTCGACGGAATAACGGCTCGGGCCGTCGGCGGTCGTCGCGCGCGCCACCGCGGCCTCGACGCGCGCGCGGTCGTCGGGGTGAACGCGCGCGATCAGAGCTTCATGCGAGGCGGGATGATCGGTCGCGAAACCGAACAGCGAGCGCATCCTCGCGTCCCATTGCGCCTCCCCGGTCATGGGGTTCCAACTGTGCACTCCGGCGTCGACGGACACGAGCGCAGCCTCGAGCAAGCCGCGTTGCGCCGTGCCGGCCGTCTCGCCTTCGCGCGCGGCGCGCTCGCGCCGCCGCGCGTCCTCGCCGGCGCGTCGCACGCGCTCGATGAGGACGATGAGCACGGCGTTCGCCGGAACGTAGATCGCGAGCGCCACGGCGTCTTCTGCGACGGAGCCCGCCGGGCCGAACAGCAGACCCGACAACAACACGGAGAGAACGACGGAGACGGCCGCGGGCCACGCCCCGGCGAACAACGCCAGGAAAACGGTGAGGGGATAGTAGGTCAGCAGCGGCGCGCGCGAGCCGAGGACCGGATCGAGCGCGCCGCGGAACAAGGTGGCCGCCGCCAACATCAGCAGCATCAAAGCCCAAGGCCGGATCGCACTCGGCAGGCGAATCATCGCCCGGACCTTTTTCTACCCGCTAATCCCTCTAAGTAGACGCAGGCGAGTGACGCACGGTCAAAGCGACTGCAAACGGCGACAGCCGGCTCGGCGCTACACCAGCCAAGTGCGAGTCGTCGCACTGAGCGCCGCGAGGTCCCCACGACGCATCGAAGCGGCCGATATGTAAGGAGTGGTGCTCGAAGGTCTGGAGCAAGACGGTGCCGTAGGCACGGGGTCTTATGCGAACCCCGCGACCCTCGTCGGAGGGTCGCGGGGCTCACCGATCACTTAGCGACGACCGTGGCTGAACCAAGAGTTACACCAGCGCAGGAACTGCTGGAACGCGGCCTTGGCCTTGGCGCGGTAGTCGGGTCGGCCATGGTGGTTGCCGGGGCCGCCGTTGCAGCGTTGGGCGTTCGCGTTACCGTAGCCATGCCCGCCCTGGTTGCCCTTCGCGCAACCGTCAGGCTGCGGGGGGGGCTGAGGTTGCGGCTGCGGCTGCGGATTGGGCTGCGGCTGCGGATCAGGCTGCGACTCCTCGTCCGGTTCCTCCTCCGCCGGAGGCGCCGGTCGCGGCCCGCAGATCGCTTCGTCCGCGAACGAGTCCATGCAGGCGAGCCATTGAGCCTCAGTGCTCTCTGTTTGTGCGCTAGCCGGACTGAGCCAGATGGCTCCGACCGCCAGCGCAACGAGTCCGTAGAGTTTCGTCACAACAAGTCCTCCCTGAACAGTTTCCCTGAATTCCGGCGCAGACTTTTTTGAGCCGCGCGGTCATGGGGCGAATCCTTGCATGCCGCACGTGTGATGCGAGCCGCATTACATGGCGAGGTGAGGTCGCCAAACGGAGACCTCCGTCACATAAGGCCTCTGTCAAATTGAGACACCCCACGCGGCGTCGCGGAATTTGTCTAAACGCGGGCGAAAAGCTCGGTGGGGTTTGCAGCGCTCGCAAACCGAAACGCTGTGACCGCTAGCGGCCGATCAGTTGGATGAGATCGACTGGGATGAGGTGGTGCCGGCGGAGGGACTTGAACCCCCGACCCCCCGCTTACGAAGCGGATGCTCTACCAACTGAGCTACGCCGGCACAGAACGGAAGGCGCGTATTGTGCCTGAGGCCGGCACCCAGCGCACGTCGCGACAATATTAAATGCGAACCGCTCGGCCGTCAGCCGGCGCGGCCTCGGACACGCACGACGACGTCGACGCCGGCCTGCTCGGTGCCGGGCGGCAAGCGCCGTATCGACCTGCAGCATGACCGACTCGAGCGGAATGTCGGTGAGCTCGCCCGTGTCGACGTTATAGAAGTGGTGATGCGCGCCCGTCGACGAATCGTAGAACTGCCGCGTCGGATCGACGTCGACCGTTCGCAACAAGCCCTGCTCGCGGAACAAGTTCAGCGTGTTGTAGACGGTCGCCTTCGAGATCTTGCAGGCCGTTCGCGCGAATCGTCGCGATGATCTGCTCCGCCGACAAATGCTGCGGACGCGCCAACGTCAGCAACGCAATATCGATTCGCTGCGCGGTCGGCAACACGCCGCGCTGCGTGAGCACCGTGGCAGCCTCATCGCGTGTCATATCTCGATCCCATAAGAATCAGCGACTTGGACAGTATACCCACGACTCGGCGTCGATATCAAAAGCAATCTCGATTTCGATTCGATCCCGGCAATTTGCGCGCTCGACGCGCCGCAGGGGGCCCTTTAGCGTCGTCCCCGAACGACCAGGGAGGGTCTCATGCGACGGCTGCGGCGGGTTTTCGCTCTGGGAGCTGCTCTGCACGCTCGGCGATTGCCGCCGTCACCCTGACGATCGGCGTGCCGACGTTCCGCACCTTCCTGCTCGATGCGCGGCTGACGGCCGACGTCAACGGCTGGATCCTCGCCGTCCAGCTCGCGCGCAGCGAAGCCGCGAAGCGCGGCCGTCCCGTCATCGTCTGCAAGACCGACGATACCTACCGCTGCGGCGCCCCGGACTTGGGCGTAGACGCGGGCTGGATGGTCTACGTGAATCTCGACGACGACTATCCGCCGCAGCGCTCGGCGGCGGAGCCCCTGCTCTACGTGCACGACCTCGAGCTCACGGGCACCGTGATCAGCAACCGCCCCTACTACGAATTCCGGCCGCGTCGGCGCAGCACGAACGGCACGACGGTCTTTTGCGACGGCCGCGGCGCGCCGGCGGCAAAAGCCGTCATCGTCAGCTACACGGGCCGGCCCCGCGTCGACCGCGTCGACGCCGACGGCCGGCCGCTGCGGTGCGCAGGGGTGACATAACCTCGCGGCCGGAACCGCCGCTCGTCGTCGAGCCGGGACCGGTCGTCGGGGGAAGCACGGCGCACGCGGCGGCCATCCGTATAGTCCGCGGCCATGAACACGACCGCACGGCCACAACACGGTTTCACGCTCTGGGAGCTCCTGATGACGCTCCTCGTCGGGGGCATCTTGCTCGGCCTCGGCGTTCCGAACGTCATGGAGTTTCAGCGCAACGGCGCGATGACGGCCGCGGCGAACGAGCTCGTCACGGCCGTCCTCATGGCGCGCACGGAAGCCGTGAAGCGCCAGGCACCGGTAGGGTGGTGCTTGACCGATGACCCGCTCGCGGCCACGCCCACCTGCTCGCCGGCTTTCGTCGCCAATTCCGGCACCCGCGGGTACATCGTTTGGGTCGACGAGAACGACAACTTCGACGCGGCGGGTGCCCGCATCCTCACAGACGCGACGGACGGCAACGCCGTCGTCGACGGCGGCGAGCTCGTGATCAGGCGGATCGAGGCCCCCGGCGGCCGGATCCTCCTCTCTGCCAGCTGCGGCTATGCCTCGTTTAATGCGAGCGGCCTCCTTCGCCAGGTCGGGGCGCTCTGCGGCCCCGCCGCACCGGCAGCGGCCACGGCGCGCACCGTGTTCTTTTGCGACGATCGCGGCCGGGCCGCCTCGCACGGCAACCTGTCGACCGCGCGCGCCGTCCGAATAGACCCCTTGGGGCGAGCGAACGTGTACCAGGAGCGCGTGGACGTCGACGCCCGGTTCGGAGCAGTGAGCCCGATCGGCGCAACCTGCCCGGTCCCGCCATAGAACTAATGAGCGCAACGATGCAAACCAGAATCGAACACGGGCAGCGGGTTTTCGGCCGAGCGCAGTCGGGCTTCAGCTTGATCGAGGCGCTCGTCGCGCTCGTCGTGCTGTCCGTAGGAATGATCGGCATTGCCTCGCTTTATGGCCAGGGGCTCAGCGCCAGCCGAACGGCGCTCTATCGAACGATGGCCGTCAACCTCGCTGCCGAGATGGCCGACCGAATTCGTGCGAATCGGCTCGGCCGCGCGTCCTACACGGGCGCCGGCGTGGCCAGGCTCTGCGGCCCCGGCGGCGGAACCAACTGCACGCCGGCAGAGCTGGCGGAATACGACATGCTCCTCTGGCGGTTGCTAGTCAGCCAACAACTCCCTGCCGGTGTGGGCACCGTCACGTTCGCGGCCGGCACGCCGCCGACGTACACGATCGCCGTCACGTGGGAAGACTTCGGCGGCGCGACGACGTATCAGATGACGCCGCAGATCCCGGTCATGTGAGCAGGCAAGCGACGCATCACACCCATATGACGACACGAGACATGAAGCGAAGCAGATTTCAAACGGGCATGACGCTGATCGAGCTCATGGTGGCGCTCGCCATCGGCATGTTCCTCATGATCGGCGCCATGACGGTCTTCATGCAGGGCCGCGCGACGTTCCGTCTCACGGAGGCGGTCTCTCGCCTGCAAGAGAACGGCCGGTTCGCCCTCGACACGCTCGAGCAGGACGTGCGCATGGCGCAGTACTGGGGGCTGACGAACCGTACCGAGAGGATCCGCGGGCGCGCCGGCGAAGCTCCAATCACGACGACTGGCTCGCTCTCCCTCTGCGGCGCGAACTGGGTCATCGATCTAGACAACGCGATTGCGGCCAGGGACAACAACTACAACTGGGCTTGCGCCGGGAACAACGTGGATGTCACCGTGGGCGCGAATCCCGGCTCCGACAGCTTCGTCGTGCGCCGCGTCGCCGAGAACGCCTTGACCGCGGCGCAAGTCAACGCGATCAGCGCGGCTTCGCCGGGTACGCTGTTCGTCCGAAGCTCCCGTGGCGGCGTCTTGGACGGCGAAATCTTTTCGGGTGCGGCGCCGGGCAGCTTCGACCCCGTCACTGAAGAGATGCATCAGCTCGTCGTCAACGGCTATTACGTCAGCACCCGGTCGGAGACGTCCTTCCAGGTCGGCGCTCTCATTCCTTCGTTGCGCATGCAGACACTGGCCGCCGGCGGCGTTATCCAGGACCGCGAGGTCATCCCCGGCGTCGAGGACATGCAGCTGCAGTTCGGCATCGACACGGACGTCCCGGGCGCGGTGAACCGCGGCTCGATCGACCGTTACGTCAATCCCCAGGATCCACTGCTCGCAACCTCGGTCATTCTCGCGGTGCGCGTGTGGCTGCGGATCCGCGCCGAGCGCATCGAGACCGGCCTCCGCGATACCACGGCGTACAACTACGCCAACGAGAACGTGACGTACAACGACAACTTCCGCCGGATCGTCGTCTCGAAGACCATTTATCTGCGGAATGCCCGCCAGTGACACCGAGAACCTCCATGCGAAACAACAACGCCCTCTTGGTCGCCCCTCGTTCCCGCCAGCAAGGCGCGGCGCTCGTCGTCGGGCTCGTGCTGATGCTCGTCCTGACCGTCGTCGGCGTGTCGGGCATGAATACGGCGACGATGGAAATCACGATGGCGAACAGCGTGCAGACGCAGCAAGACGCGTTTCAGCTCGCAGAGAACGCGATCGACATCGCGCTCGCGACGGAGACTTACACGACGGCCGGCCCGCGCTTCATCAACTTGCTCGGGACACCGGCCTACGATCGCCGCGCCACGACGACGTACCTGGACATCAACACGGCGATACCCGGCGAGGCGAACAGCGAAGGCGTCAGCGGCGCCATGGTCGCCTGGCATTTCCAGTCCCAATCGGCGGGCCTAGGACCACGCAATGCGACCTCGGCTCATATACAGGGTTTTTTCGTTCGCGGCCGGTCCGAATAGGCACCCGCTCACTCGAGGAGATCGACTCATGTTGCGACAAATTCTGGCGGTGACTGCCCTCGCGGGCTTCCTCGGCACGGCGCAAGCCGGCAGCATCTTGGAGGCCGGCCAGTCCTCGGCCGAGGTCCCGCTCGTCGAGCTCGATGTCCCATCGGCCCAAGGCGGGACGCTCAGGTTTGCGGTCTGCGACGGTTGCGAGACTCAGCGGGTAGTCATGCCCTCGAGCACGACCTACCTCGTCAACAACCGACGGGTGACGTTCGAGGAGTTCGTTGCCGCGGTAGCGACTGCCAAGGCGTCGACGGCGATCGCCAATCGCTCGCTCGTCGGCCTGTTCTTCGACGCTTCGTCGAGAGACCTCAAGCGGATCGCGCTCGTCGCGCCCCTTCCGAGGTAGCCACCCACTTCGTCGCCAGGACGGCACACATTCGAACTAGAGGGATACCATCATGAACCGCGTTCATACAGGGATTGGTTGGGCAGCCGTGGGCGCCGTGTGGGCGCTGACAGCGAGCGCTCCTGCGGTCGCCGACGATACCGAGGTCTTTCGGTTCACGCCGCCGCCGGGCACGCGTGCCAACGTGCTATTCGTCATCGACGACTCGATCAGCATGGGCGGCGACATCTTGACGCAACCCGTGTACGACCCGAGCGAGCCGTATCCTAGCCAGGGCTGCGACCGCACGAAGGTCTACTGGAAGACCGGCACCGGCAATCCGCCGGCCTGCACCACCACCCAATGGTTCAACGACACCGCTCTGAGGTGCAATCGCGCGACGCTCGCTTTCGCCGCGACGGGCTCCTACTACGACGACCACATGGGGCAATTCGACCCGACGAGCAGCTCGGGGCGCTGGCGCACGCTTGTCGCCACCGAGAAAGACCGCCTCATCGAGTGCCAGGACGACGGCGGCATCCACGGCGACGGCAGCTCCACGACACTGACCTGGGCCTCCAATGGCTCGGGGGCGACGGTCCCCTGGAAAACCGGCTCGACCAACGTCAGCTGGAGCGGCCTCGGATCGGCCACGCTCTACAGCGGCAACTACATGAACTGGTTCTACGGGCCGGCATCGTGGCGGACGCGGCTCGACGTCGTCCAGAACGTCGTCGACGACCTGCTCGAGACGACGGACGGCATCAACGTCGGCCTCATGGACTTCAACGAGCCCGGCGGTTCCGGCGGTAGCGAGGGCGGGAGCGTCTCCGTCGCGATGGGTCCGATCGAGACCAACCGCGCCACGATACGATCCGCGGTTGCGGCCCTCACACCGCACGCCTACACGCCGCTCGCCGAGACGCTCTACGAAGCCCGGCAGTACTTCGCCGGCAACGCCGTTACGTTCGGCGTGGACAGCGTCTCAGGCTCGAAGCTCGCCGGCAACCCGAGCCGCTACGACTCTCCCGTCGATCAAGCGTGTCAACAGAACTTCGTCGTCTACCTGACGGACGGCGAGCCGACCTATGACAACGCGGCCGACACGGCGATCCGCACCATGACGGACGCGGCCGGCACAAGCTTCAGCACTGCCACCGGCAGCGGCGTCTGCGACGTGGAGACTTGGTCTGGAATCGACTTCGCGAGCCCGCCGGGCGGTCTGATGTCCCACTGCTTGGACGACGCGGCGCACTTCCTCTATGAGGGCGACATTTCCCCACTCGCCGACAAACAGCGCGTGAGGACGATCACGGTAGGCTTCACCGTCGACCTGCCGGTTCTCGAAGCGGCCGCGGAGCGCGGCAACGGCCGGGCAGCCGGCGACAGCGAGGGCGTGTATTTCGTCGCCAACGACGCCGCGCAGCTGTCGAGCGTGTTCTCCGACATCATCGGCGGCATTCAGCAGACGACGGCGTCGTTCGCGTCGCCGGCCGTGGCCGTCAACGCGTTCAACCGCACGGAAAACCTCAGCGACTTGTTCGTCAGCGTCTTCAAGCCTTCTGAGGGCTATCACTGGCCGGGCAACCTGAAGAAATACCGGCTGCGCGACGACGGCGTCATCGTCGACTCGAGAAACGCCGCCGCCGTCAACCCGACGACAGGTTTGTTCGTGGACGGAACCCAGAGCTACTGGACCCCGGCCGGCGTGTTCGACGGCTCCGACGTCGAAAAGGGCGGCTCTGCCAACATCGTTCCGGCGAGCCGTCAGGTCTACACGCAACTTGAGCGGCAACGATCTCAATGCGACCGCTAACCGCGTTGCGATCACGAATCACCGGGCATCACCGACGCGCTGCTGGGCACGACCGCGGTGTACCCGACCCGCACCGACGTCATCAACTTCATCAACGGCTTGAATCCGACGACTCTCCTGCCACGCAACCAGATGGGCGACCCGCTGCATTCGCAGCCTGTTTCCTTCATCTACGGTCCGGGCCTCCGCGACGGCCTGGTCTTCGTCGCCACGAACGACGGCTACCTGCACGCTCTGCACGCCGAGACCGGCGTCGAGCAATGGGCGTTCATGCCGCGCGAGTTCCTGGACGACCAGATCGACCTCTTGGAGAACGACGACTTCGCCAACAAGCACTACGCCATCGACGGCCCAATGCGCATCCAGATGGTCGGCGACGGCGACGGCGTCATCGAGCCCGGCGAGAAGGTGTATTTGTTCTTCGGCATGCGCCGCGGCGGCAGGGTCTACTATGGCCTCGACATCACCAATCGCACCGATCCGCAGCTGCTGTGGCGGCACGACGACACGACGTTGGTCGGGCTCGGCGAGAGCTGGTCGGCGCCCGTTCCGACGCAGGTGAAGATCGGCACGACGACGTACAACGCGATCGTCGTCGGGGGCGGCTATGAGGCCGATCACGACAATGACGCGTCGACGACCGATACGACCGGCAACTCGATCTATATCATCAACTCGGCCACGGGGGCCGTGTTGTGGCGCGGCAGCAAGACCGCGGGCGCCAGCGTCACGGAGGCCTTCGCCGTGTCGGGCCGCTCGATGGACTACTCGTTCCCGAGCGACATCAGGGTCATCGACATGAACGGCGACAAGCTCATGGACCGCATGTACGCCGCGGACATGGGCGGCCAGGTCTGGCGGTTCGACGTGACGAACGGTAATGCCGCGGTGGATCTCGTCGTCGGCGGCGTGATCGCACAACTCGGCAGAGCCGGCGACGCGACACCCACGCTCCCGGAGAACCGGCGGTTCTACTACGCGCCCGACGTCGCCTCCGTCAATACGCGGACCGACAATTTCATCCACATCGGAATCGGCTCGGGTCACCGAGAACATCCGCTCGGAGTCGTCAACTCGGATCGCTTCTACGCGCTGCGCGACACGAACGTCGCGCACATGACGCAGACGCAATTCAACGCCCTGACGTTGATAACGGACGCGACTCTAACGCTGATCAGCTCCCCGAACACGACGATGTCGCCGACCGCCAAGGGCTGGCGCTTCGATCTGCTGCCCGGCGAGAAGGTGCTCGCCGAAGCGCGTACGATCGCCAACAGCGTGTTCTTCACGACGTTCCGTCCGGGCTCGGTGCCTGGCACCTGCCAGCCGCAACCGGGATTCAGCCGGCTCTATCGAATGAGCGTCTTCAACGGCGCGCCCGTGACCAATCTCGACGGCGGTCTTGCCACGGATCCTCTGTCGATGGCGGATATGTATGTCGAGACCCAGGGCAGCATCCCGTCGACTTCGCAGGTGATCTTCGTCTCGCGCGACCGCGACGGCGACGGCGTACCGGACGACCAGGACACCGACGACGACAACGACACCATCGCCGACGGCTCGGACACGGATATGGACAACGACGGCATGGCTGACGACGTGGATACGGACGACGACAATGACGGAATCCTGGACGTCAACGAGGCGGCCGGCGACCAAGGCTGGGTGTGCACCGACCGAATCTGCATCCCCTTGGGCTTCACGAACGCCCCGGTTCGGACCTACTGGCGACAGACGAGCCTCGACTAAGGCCAGGAGGAGCTAGACATGAATTGCAAGATCACAGGCGGCTCGCGCCGCCGCATGGCCGGCATCACGTTGCTCGAGCTGATGATCGTCGTCGTGGTGATCGGCATCCTCGGCATGATCGCGTTGCCGAGCTACCGCCAGTACGTCACGCGCGCCCAACGCACGGAAGCCAAGGCGGCGTTGCTGCAGCTCGCAACGAGTCAGGAACGTTACTACCTTGCGAATCGCACGTACGGGACCGTCGCCCAGCTCATCGCGGCGAACCTACTGACGAGTACGGGCAGGTCGGAGCGCGGGTTGTACGCGCTCACGCTGCCGAACGTAGACGCGCAGAGCTATACGGCCACGGCGACGCCGGTCAGCGGCGGCGCCGCCGACCTGACCGGCGACGATCAGTGCACGACGTTCACGCTCACGGCGCAGGGCGCACGCGGGGCGACCGGCACGCACGCGGCTACGTGCTGGTGACCTTCTTCTTGGCCCGCGCGCGGTCGAGCTCGAGCAGATTGTCGAGCACGATCAGCGCGGCGCCGATCGTGATCGCCGAGTCGGCGACGTTGAAGGCCGGGAAGTCGAAATTCCAGGGATCGTAGTGCACGCGGATGAAATCGATCACGTAGCCGTGCACCACGCGGTCGATGACGTTGCCGAGCGCACCGCCGACGATCAGCGACAAGCCCGCCGCGAGCAGCCCTTGGCCCTTCGCCGGTAGGCGCCGCAGCCAAACGAGAATCCCCGCGCTGACGGCTACGCCGAGACCGATGAACACCCAGCGCTGCCACCCGTCGGCCTCGCTCAAGAAACTGAACGCAGCACCCTGTTGTGGAGCCGCATCAGCTCGAGCACCGGCAACAGCACTTTGCGATCGAACTCCTCGAAGCGATCGACGACCAGCCATTTCGTCCACTGATCGAGCACCATGACGACGACGCCGACCCAGAGCCAGTTCGAGGCGCCGGCGCTGAGCCCGAACCAGCGGCGTTCCGTCATCGGGCCTCCGAGTCGCGCGCAAGCCGAATGACCCACCGAGCTTCGCCCTGCTCCTGCGCGGCGACGAACTCGCCGCTTCCCGGCTTACGCCACGCGGTCGCAAGCGTCTCGCTCATGAGGTAATCGCGGTGCTCGGCGAGCGCCGCCATCACGGCAGCGTCGCCCTCGACCGAGAGCACGATGCGATCGGCGACCTCGAGGCCGGCCTGCTTGCGCGCGTCCTGCACCGCGCGCACGAGCTCGCGCGCCAAGCCCTCGCGGCGCAGCGCATCGTCGAGCGTCGTATCGAGGCCGACGAGATAACCGCTCTTCTTCCGCGCAGGCGAACCCCTCCGCCGCTGCACTCTCGACCAGCAAGTCCGCGGGCTCGATCGTCGAGGGCTCACCGTCGACGACGAACGTCTGTGGCTCGCCGCGCGCAACGGCTGCCGCGATGGCGGCGCCGTCGGCCGTCTTCAGATACTCGCGGATCTTCGGAATCAGCTTGCCGTAGCGTTTGCCGATGACGGGCAGATTCGGCTTGATGCGATACGTGACGAGCGTCGCGTCGCGCGCGATGAGCTCGAGGCGCTTGACGTTGAGCTCGTCCAGGATCTGGTCCTCGTGGCGGCGCACCGCAGCCTCGGCGCTCGCGTCCGGCACCCGGATCAAGAGGCGCGCGAGCGGCTGGCGACCTTGAGCTTCGACGAGTTACGCGCGGCGCGGCCGAGCCCGACGACGCGCTGCACGACGTCCGTCTCCGCCAGCAGGCGTTCGATCGAGCCGGCGAGCGTCGCCTTGCGGCCATGCCGCCATGTGCACGCTGACGGGAGCATCCGGCGCGATCGCGCGCACGAGATTCTGGTGGACGGCCTCGCTGATGAACGGCACGAACGGCGCGAGCAGGCGGTTGACCGTCTTCGAGGCACTCGTAGAGCGTCGACGTACGCCGCCTGCTTGTCGGCGCCGCTGGCGGCTTTCCAGAACCGCGGCGGTTGCGGCGCACGTACCAGTTGCTGAGCTGGTCGACGAAGCTCTCGATCGCGGCGCCGGCGCGCAGCGCATCGTAATCGTCGAGCGCCGCCGTCGCCGTCGCGATCGTTTGCTCGAGCAGCGACAAGATCCAGCGGTCGATCTCCGGCCGCTCCTCGTACGGAACGTCGGCGCTCGCGGTCGAAGCCGTCGAGCCGCGCGTACATCACGAAGAACGCATACGTGTTCCAGAACGTGTTGATGAAGCTGCTCGCGACGTCGGCGATGATGTCGACGGACACGCGCTTCTGCACGTCGGGCGCGACGCGCGCCGTGAAGTGCCAGCGCAGCGCGTCGGCCCCCACGGCGTTGAACACGTCGTAGGGATTGATGATGTTGCCGAGCGACTTCGACATCTTCTTGCCGTCTTGATCGACGATGTGGCTCAGGCAGATGACGTTCTTGTAGGCGGCCTGATCCGACACCATCGTCGCGATCGCGTGCAGCGTGTAGAACCAGCCGCGCGTCTGATCGATGGCCTCGCAGATGAAGTCGGCCGGGAAGCTCTCGTCGAAGACGTCGCGATTCTCGAACGGGTAAGTGCCACTGCGCATACGGCATCGCGCCGGAGTCGAACCAGCAGTCGATGACCTCGGCGACACGGCGGTACTCGCGGCCCTCGTGCACGAACGTCACGCCGTCGATGGCCGGCCGGTGCAGATCGAGCTCGCCGAGCTTGCGCCCGGCGCGCTGCTCGAGCTCGGCGACGGAGCCGATGCAGACGTAGTCGCCGTCGCCGTCCGTCCACAGCGGCAGCGGCGTGCCCCAGAAGCGCTCGCGCGACAGCGCCCAGTCGATGTTGTTCTCGAGCCAATTGCCGAAGCGGCCCTCGCGGATGTGCTCGGGCACCCACTTGATGCCGCGATTGAGCTCGACCATGCGCTCCCGATACTCCGTCGTGCGGATGTACCAGGCGTTCTTGGCGTAATAGATCAGCGGATCGCCGGTGCGCCAACCGAACGGATAGTTGTGCAGGTACTTCTGCGCGCGGAACAGCAGGCCGCGCTCGCGCAAGATCTCGATGATCGTCGGGATCGGCGTCCTTGAAGAACTTTCCGGCGACGGGCGTCACTGCGGCCAAGAAAGTAGCCGTCCTCGCCGACGGCGTGCAGCACGGGCAAGCCGTGCCGTTGGCCGAGCTTCAAGTCGTCCTCGCCGTAGGCCGGCGCGACGTGGACGATGCCCGTGCCGTCCTCGGTCGTCACGAACTCGGCCGGGCGCACGCGGCAGATGTCGCCCGCCGCCGGCAGATAATCGAACAGCCGCTCGTAGCGCATGCCGTCGAGCTCGCGGCCGAGCGCGCTGCGGACGATCGTGACGTTCTCGTCCTTGAAAACGGCGGCGACGAGCGGCTTCGCGAGGATCAGCGTCTCGTTGCCGCGCTTGACCCACACGTACTCGACGTCGGGATGAACGGCGAGCAACAAGTTGGCCGGCAACGTCCACGGCGTCGTCGTCCAGACGAGAAAATACGTGTTCGCCTCGCCGTGCACGCGGAAGCGCACGTAGACCGACGGATCCTCGACCTCGCGATAGCCTTGCGCGACCTCGTGCGACGACAACGTCGCGCCGATGCGCGGGTCGTAGGGCACGACCTTGTAGCCCTGATAGATGAGGCCTTTGTCCCAGATCTGCTTCAGCAGGTGCCAGACGCTCTCGATGTAGTCGTTGTGCAGCGTGAAGTAGGCGTCCTCGAAGTCGACCCAGAAGCCCATGCGCTCGGTCATGGCTTCCCACTCGGCGACGTGGCGCATCACGGAGGCGCGGCACTGGGCGGTGAAGCTCGCGATGCCGACTTCCTGCTCGATGCGCCGCTTGTCGAAGATGCCGAGCTCTTTCTCGATCTCGTGCTCGACGGGCAGACCGTGCGTGTCCCAGCCGGCTTTGCGCGGACAGTGGAAGCCGCGCATGGTCTTGTAGCGCGGGTAGAGGTCCTTGAACGTGCGGGCGAGGACGTGGTGAATGCCGGGGCGCCCATTCGCCGTCGGCGGCCCTTCGTAGAACACGAACTTCGGACGCGCCGCGCCCTCGGCCATGATGCGGCCGAAGACATCTCTCGCGGCGCCAGAACTCGAGAATCCCCTTCTCGAGCTCGGGCCCGTCGTAACGGGCGGCAACGGGTTCGAACATGATCCGTACTTGAGCGTGGGCGAAGGGCCGAGAGTGTACGCGATTCAATCGGTTAGCGCAGCTCGCGCAGCCGCGACGTCAACATGCATTTGCCGCTGCAGTGTCTCGAGATCGGCGAAGTTCCGTTCCTCGCGAAGGCGCTTCACGAAATGCACCGTGATGTACTCGCCGTAGATGTCGCGATCGAAGTCGAAGATCAGCACTTCGAGCAGCGCCGTGCCGCCGCCGATCGTCGGACGCGTGCCGACGCTCGCGACGCCGTCGAGCGGCACGGCGCCCAACCCCGTGACGCGCGCCGCGAAGATGCCGTCGATCGGCGCTTGGATGCCGCTTCAGATGCACGTTCGCCGTCGGGAAGCCGAGCTTGCGGCCCAAGCCCGAGCCCGCGGACGACGCGGCCCGAGATCGAGTAGTCGCGGCCGAGCATTGCGCGCGCCGTCACGAGGTCGCCGGCCTTGAGCGCGTGGCGGATCGCCGTGCTGCTGACGCGCTCGCCGTTCCAGGAACACGGGCGGAACTTCGCTCACCGCCAAGCCGTGCTGCCGGCCGTGCGCGAGCAGCTCGGCAACGGTTCCCGAGCGATCCGCGCCGAATCGAAAGTCGTCGCCGACGACGACGTGCCGCGCGCCGAAGTCACCGATCAGCAGCTCGTCGATGAAGGCGCGCGGAGTGAGATCGCGGACCGCGCCGAACTTCGGCGCAGAACAGCTCGTCGACGCCCAAGTGTTCGCAGCTGCTCGAACCGCTCGCGAAACCGCGTGAGCCGCGGTGGCGCGTCGGCCGGCGAGAAGAACTCCTTCGGCGTAGGCTCGAACGTCAGCACGAGCGATGTGCCGCGAAGATCGGCGGCAGCGGCACGCGCGCGCTCGAGGATCGCCCGGTGCCCGATGTGCAGGCCGTCGAATACGCCGATGGCCACAGCGCGCGGCGGCGGCCGACGGGCAGCGAAGCGAACGTCCGATAAAGCCGCATCCGGATCCTTACGCCACCGACTTCATTCGGAGCTCGCTCGCGCGCAAGCCGACGAGGTGACAGGCGAGAAAGTATACGGCTGCCCCGCCGACGACGAGCGCGGCAAGTCCCACGACGCGCTCGAGCGTGCTCATCGCGAACCAGTCGCCGGCGACGAGGAGCCCACCCGCGACCGCGAGCGCCATGACCGCGCTCGGCACGACGACCCGCCACGCGAGCGCCGCCCAACCCGGCCGAGCGCGATAGACGCCTTGCCGCTGAAGTCCCGCGAGCAACAACGCGGCGTTCATCAACGCGGAGCACGCCGTCGCCGCGGCGATGCCGGCGTGCGCGGGAGCCCAGCGCGTCCACAGAAGGATCAGCACGAACGCGCCGGACAGCGTCATGCCGAGCCCCGAGCGACTGTAGGCCGACGCGGACCGGCGTTCGCGTGTCTTGGCGCGCGAAGTAGCCCGGCGCGAGCACCTTGACGAGGATGAAGCCGAGCAAGCCCGGCGCGTAGGCACGCAGGCTCGCGGCCGCCATCTCGACGTCGCGCTGCGTGAACTCGCCGCGCAGGAACATCGTCGCGAGCAGCGGCTCGGCCAGCAACGCGAGCCCGACGGCCGCGGGCACTCCGACCACGACGACGAGCCGCAGCGCCCAATCGAGCGTGTCCGAGAACGTCTGCGACGACTGCGTCGCGTGATGCTCCGACAGCCGCGGCAGGATCACCGTCGCGAGCGCGATGCCGAACACGCCGAGCGGAAACTCGACGAGGCGGTCCGAGTAGTAGAGCCAGCTGATGCTGCCCGCGAGCAGGAACGAGGCGATCAACGTATCGAGCAGAACGCTGATCTGCGCGACCGACGATCCGAACAGCGCCGGCACCATGAGCTTCAGAATTCGCCGCACGCCCTCGTGGCTGAGCCCAAGACGGGGCCGCGGCAACAAGTCGAGCCGCCGCAAGAACGGCAACTGGAAGGCGAGCTGCACGATGCCGGCCGCGAGCACCCCGGCCGCGAGGCCGAGCTCGGGGCGCGCCGAGCATGCGGGCCCACCCAGCCGGCAAACACGATCATGACGACGTTCAGCAGCACGGGCGTGAACGCGGCGACGGCAAACCGCCGATGCGCGTTCAGCACGCTGCCCGCGAGCGCCGTCAGCGAAACGAACAGAATGTAAGGGAACGTGAACCGCAGCATGTCGACTGCGAGTGCGAACCGCCCGTCGTCGCCGCCGAAGCCCGGCGCGAAAATCAGGATCAAGGCCGGCGCCGCGACGACGCCGACCGCCGTGACGGCGAACAGCGCGACGCCGAGAGTGCCTGCGACGCGACCGACGAGCTCGCGCGTCTCCGCATGGCTCCGGTGCGTGCGGTACTCGGAGATCACGGGCACGAACGCCTGCGAGAACGCGCCTTCGGCGAAGAAGCGCCGCATGAGGTTCGGAATCTTGAAGGCGACGGCGAACGCGTCCATGACGGGGCCCGACCCGAACCAGGCCGAAAAGGCGATATCGCGCGCGAGCCCCGTGATGCGCGACAACAGCGTCATGAAGCCCACGACCGAGGTGGCCGTGAGCAGACGTTCCTGATGGCGGCGTACCCGCGTTCGAGCTCGACGTCATGAACCGTGGGACGGCCTATGTGCTTGACTTGCCAGGGGGCGCTCCGAATAATAGCCGCCTTTTCGGGGCTTGCGCCCACGGAACCTCCCTTGGCCAACATTAAGTCCGCAAAGAAGCGCGCTCGTCAGGCAATCAAGCGCCGCGCCCACAACGTCGCGCTGCGCTCGCGCGTGCGCACGGCCATTCGCAGCGTGATGAAAGCCGTCGAGACCGGCGACAAGGAAGCCGCGAAAGCACGCTTCAAGGCCGTCGTGCCGGAGATCGATCGGATGGCCACGAAGGGCATCCTGCCCAAGAATCGCGCCGCGCACTACAAGAGCCAGCTCAACGCGCGGCTACGCGCCATGCCCTGACGGCTCCGCCGTCTCGGCGGCCTCGCGCTGCCCTTCCAAGTACGACATCACGTCCTGCAGCGAGGCGCTTCGTGCCGTCGGTCGTCAGCGCGCTGATGCCGTGCACGGGCCCCTTCCATTTCAACTTCTTGACGATCGCCGCGGTTCGTTTCTTGCGTTGCTCGGCCGGCAAGAGGTCGAGCTTGTTGAGCACGAGCCAGCGCGGCCGATCCGCCAACGCCTCCGAATACTGGCCGAGCTCGCCCTCGACGGCGCGGTACGTCGACACGACGTCGCCGCCGGAGAGCTCCGCGCACGCGTCGACGATGTGCAGCAGCAGGCGCGTGCGCTCGAGGTGCTTCAGGAACTGAATACCCAAGCCGGCCCCGGTCGCGGCGCCCTCGATGAGCCCCGGGATGTCGGCGATGACGAAGCTGCGATCGGTGTCGACGCGCACGACGCCAAGATGCGGATGCAGCGTCGTGAACGGGTAATCGGCGACCTTCGGGCGTGCAGCCGATAGCGCGCGCGTCAGCGTGGACTTGCCGGCGTTCGGCGCGCCGAGCAACCCGACGTCCGCCAGCAGCTTCAGCGCGAGCTTGAGGTGCCGGCTCTCGCCGGGCTCGCCGACGTCGAACTGGCGCGGCGCACGATTCACGCTGGTCTTGAACCGCGTGTTGCCGCGGCCGCCCTGCCCGCCCTTCGCGACGAGCAGCTGGTCGCCGTCGCGCGTGAGGTCGCCGAGCTTCTCGCCGGTGTCGAGATCGTGCACTTCCGTGCCCTTGGCGACCTCGACGTACAGATCGGCGCCGGCCGTGCCGGCCATGTCCTTGCCGGAGCCGCCGCGGCCGCTCTCGGCGCGAAACCGCCGCTTGCACGCGGAAATCCGCGAGCGTGTTGACGCCCTCGCGCGCGACGAGATAGATGCTGCCGCCGTCGCCGCCGTCGCCGCCGTCCGGGCCGCCGCGCGGGACGAACTTCTCGCGCCGAAAGCTCACGCAGCCGCGGCCGCCGGAACCGGCCTCGACTCGAACGTCCGCTTCATCGATGAATTTCATGTCGACGCACTCGCGAGCTACAAACGAAAAAGCCCCGCACTGCGGGGCCCTTCGTACGAAACCGAGACGCGCGCGAAGCTAGTCGGCGAGCACGCTCACCATGCGGCGGCTCTTCGGTCCCTTGATGCCGAACGCCACGCGCCCTGCGATGCCCGCGTACAGCGTGTGATCGCGACCCATTCGCACGTTGGCGCCGGCGTGGTACTGCGTCCCGCGCTGGCGCACGATGATGTTGCCGGCCAGCACCTGCTCGCCGCCGAAGCGCTTGACGCCGAGTCGTTTCGACTCCGAATCGCGGCCGTTCCTCGTGCTGCCGCCTGCTTTCTTATGTGCCATGTCGCTACTCCTTGGCCTTTACGCGCCGCTGATCGCCGTGATCTCGACTTCGGTGAAGTGCTGTCGATGACCCTGAGTGCGTCTGTAGTGCTTACGGCGCCGGAATTTGATGATGATGATCTTGTCGTCGCGGCCCTGCGAGACGACCTTGGCCTCGACCTTGCCGCCTTTCACGAGCGGTGCGCCGACCTTGACGTTCGCGCCCTCGCCGACGAGCAACACGTCTTCGAACGCGACGGCGTCGCCGACGGCAGCCGTTGAGGCGCTCGATGCGAAGGCGCTCACCCTGACGGGCGCGGTATTGCTTACCGCCAGTACGGAAAACGGCATACACGACGAGGTACTCCTGGGCGAGATCGGGGCGCTGGCCCCGCGGAAAGGCTGGCAATTCTAGAGACTTGGCGGCGGTGGGTCAACGAAATGGACCGCTCCTTCTCGCTAGGCCATGGCGCTGGCGCCGCGAGGCCGCGCAGATGAGGGTCTCGCGGGACCGCCGTGAATACGTCCCTGTAGGCTGCGTGGGCGACGTCCTGTCGCCCACGCTCCCGCGAGACCCTCATTGCACAGCCTCGCGGCGCCCCGACCGTCTGCGTTCTCCCTACTCTGGCCCATTCGTCGCCCCCAAAGAGCTGGCTCACGGCCCGGCAGCCAGCCGTTCTGCGGTTCGCTATGGGGGGTGGGGATGAGGCAAAATTTGCGTATGTCGTTGGCGAAGCCGGATCCGGATGTACCGTCGCTCGAGGCGCTGCGGGCGCTCGTCGGCGACGACTGGGGCGACGTCAACCGCACGATCGTGCGGCGGCTCGGCAGCGACGTCGCGCTCGTCAACCAGGTCGCGCACCACATCATCCACAACGGCGGCAAGCGGCTGCGGCCGCTGGCCGTCCTGCTCGCGGCGCGCGCCTGCGACGCCGGGCGCAGCCAGGATCGCGTCGCGGCGGCCGCCATCATCGAGTTCATCCATACGGCGACGCTGCTGCACGACGACGTCGTCGACAGCTCGGGCCTGCGCCGCGGCCAGCAAACCGCGAACGCCGTGTTCGGCAATCAGGCGAGCGTGCTCGTCGGCGACTTTCTGTACTCGCGCTCGTTCCAGATGATGGTCGAGCTCGAGGAAATGCGGATCCTGGACGTGCTCGCGAACGCGACGAACACGATCGCCGAGGGCGAGGTGCTGCAGCTCATGAACTGCAACAACCCCGACATCGGCGAAGCCGACTACATGGAAGTCATCTATCGCAAGACGGCGAAGCTGTTCGAAGCCGGCACGCGAATCGGCGCGATCCTCGCGAGGCAGAGCGACGACGATCGAGCAGGCGCTCGCGACCTACGGCCGGCATCTCGGCCAAGCGTTCCAGCTCGTCGACGACGCGCTCGACTACGACGCGAAGCCCGAGGAGCTCGGCAAGAACATCGGCGACGATCTCGCCGAGGGCAAGCCCACGCTGCCGCTGATCTACGCGATGGCCCACGGCAGCGCGGCCGAGCGGCACATGATTCGCGAAGCGATCGAGACCGGCGGCACGCGCAACCTGACCTCGATCCAGCTCGCGATCGAGACCTCGGGCGGCTTGCGGTACACGGCCGAGCGCGCTCGCGCGGAAGTCGAGCTCGCGATCGCGGCGCTCGGGCCGTTGCCGCCGTCGAAGTTCCGCGACGGGCTCGTCGAGCTCGCGCAGTTCGCGATCCAGCGGCGCTATTAGCCCTCTCTCGGGCGGGGACTAAAAGGGGACAGATTTATTTTCTGCCGAAGAAAATAAATCCGTCCCTTTTCGGCTACTTTGCCGTCTTCCGCTTTGCGGCCTTGGCTTTCTCGGCGGCCGCGAAGCGCGCGAGCTGCTCCTCGGTCGCGGGCGGCTGGTAGCGCTCCTTCCACTCCGAGTACGGCATGCCGTAGATCTTCTCGCGCGCCTTGTCGGGATCGACGTCGAGGCCGCGCTCCTTCGCGGCTTCGACGAACCACTTGCTCAAGCAGTTGCGGCAGAAGCCCGCGAGCGTCATGAGCTCGATGTTCTGCACTTCCTTGTGCTCGTCGAAGTGGCGCAGCAGGCGGCGCAGCACGGCGGCCTCGAGGTCGATCTCCTGGCGCTCGGTCAGCTTGTTCGTCATGGCTTCTCCTAAGACCTTACTTTAGCGCGTCTGCGACGAGACCGGGCCACAGGTCTTCGATCGCAGTGCCGGCCGCGCGTGCGCGGAATTTCTCGGCTAGGCATCGCGCCTGCGCGGCCGAGAAGTGACTGCGCCAATCGCCGGCGACGCCCTTGCGCACGAACGCCGGCATGTCGGCGGGGCGCGCGCTCGACCAGCGCCCTTGGTCGCGGCTGCATCTGCTCGAAGCCGCTGGCGCGCACGACGGCCTCGAGCCGCTGTGCGTCGCGCACGAGCTCGGCGGCCGCGCTCCCCAAGAACGCGCGATCGACTGCACGGCGGCCGCCGGCGCCTCGAGCATTCGCTCGTACGTCAGAAACAGCACGTTCGGCTCCGAGCGGTGCGGCCACCATGACAACAGATGGTCGAAGTAATCGCCGAAGTCGACCTCGCCTCGCACGAAGCACTCGAAGAACGTATCCCAGCTCCCTTCCGCGAAATCGTAATGCCGGACGAAGCCGCGCGTGTGGTGGTAGAACGAGACCGCGCAGTCGAACGGATTGCGCGCGACGTAGAGGTACTTGCGCCTGCGCGCTCCACGGCGTGCGCGAAAAAGGCAGGTGCGTCTTGACGAGCCGCGGCTCGGGCAACGCGCGCACGGCTGCTTCGCCGACCTCCTCGAGATGCGGGAACACGTCGTCGAGACGCTGCCCCGCCGGGAGCGCGCGACCGTCGTTCTCGAGCAAGTACACGATGTACTGCGCCCAGGTCGTGCCGCACTTCGGATACGAGGTGACGAAGATGTCGCCCGGTGACGCGCGATAGCGCTGTCCCGACTCGAAGCCCGCGACGGGGAAGCCCATCGGCATGCGAAAGCCGTCGTGGATCGTGTAGCGCGGGCCGCGAGCCGCCGAGTCGCTCATGAAAGCCTTCGGCAGCGCTAGAGATAGGCCATCCAGCGGCCCGTCGTCACGACGCAGAGCCAGAAAACGAGCGACAGCGTCGCGAAGCCTTTGACGAGCGCCGGCGGGCGATCGGCGGCGACCCAGACGCCGCCCGAGCGGCGCACCGCAACGTCGAACGCGAGCGCGTTCAAGCCTGCGACCACCATGAACGCCATCTTGAGCTGGAACGCGGGGTTCGGGCCGAAGTTCGTCGCGCCGTAGATGAACAGCATCGATCCCGTCAGCACGTTGATGATGAAGCCGGCCCACACGAACGGCAGCAGGCCGATCATGCTCTTGAGCGGCAACGCGCGCGCCATGCCGAGCACGCGCAGATCGATCAGCAGGATGCCGCCGACGAGCAGCGACAGCCCGATGTAGTGACCGGTCTCGAATGCGGGGTAGAGCCACGGGATCGTGCGGATCGCGTTCGCGATCCCCGTATTCTCCAACCAGACCAGAAACTCCATCGAGCCGACCTCGGCGCGTTAGCGCGTCGTGCGTTTGGCCGCGTAGCGGTAATCACGGCGTGTACGCGATGAGCCGGCCCGCAATAACGGCGCCGAACCAGAACACGAGCGACGTCGCCGCGATCCACTTCGTGCCGGCCGTCGGCAGGGCCGGCGCAGCGCCGGCGGCCGCCTCGCGGAACACGCGCTGCCCGAGCAACGCGGCGTTGAGCCCGCCGAGCACGATCAAGCACCATCTTGATGCGGAACGTGTAGCTCTCGAAGAAATACACGGCGTCGGACGTGAACAGCAGCGTGCCGCTGATCGCGTTCAGCGTGAAACCGACCCAGGCGAGCGGCAACAACTGGCGCATGCCGAGCATCGGCAACTCACGGCTTGAGCCGAGCACCCGCAGATTGATGAGGCCGAGCGAGCCGATCAGCATCGCCATGCCGAGCGAGTGGATCGTCTCGAGCAGCGGATAGCCCCAAAGCGACGTCGGCCACGAGCTGGCCGACCCACGTGCCTTGCAGCCACTCCAAGAACGCCATCGACCCCCCACGCCGCGCCGCGCGCGAAACGCAGCGATTGTACCGAAGCGCGCCGGATCTGAGGGAGTTGCGCGGAACGCCGGCCGACTACCACGCGATGCCGTAGTCCTCGCCGAAGTCGCTCGAGCCGCCCCACAGCGAGCCGTTCACGTGATCGATGAAGATCGCGTTGATCGGGCCCGAGGTGCGTTCCCAGCCTTCGAGGCGATAGCCCATGCGGCCGAGCTCGGACTTGACCCACGACGGCGTGTCGTTGCGCACGACGAGGCGCCCCGGCTCCGACGTGTGATCGCCGAACGAGGTCTGCATCTGATAGCTGTTGAAGTTCGCGGCCTCGACGGCTTGCTGCACGCTCATCTTGAACTCGACCATGTTCAAGAAGAACTGCAGCAAGTTCTGATCCTGCGCATCGCCGCCTTGCACGGCGAACGACAGGAACGGCTTGCCGTCGCGCAGCGCCATGCTCGGGGAGAGCGTGGCGCGCGGCCGCTTGCCCGGGCGCCAGCACGTTGTAGGGATTGAGCGCGGGATCGAGCACGAAGCTCTGCATGCGCTGCGACAAGCCGACGCCGGTGTTGCCCGCGAATGAATGCGGGCACCCAGCCGCCGCTCGGCGTGATCGACACGACCCAGCCCTCGGCATCGGCGGCCTGCAGCGACGTCGTGCCGGCGAGGAACGCCTCGTCGTGCGTCATCTCGTGCTCGGCTTCGTTCGCGGCGGAACGGCGCCGTTCCGCGATGCGCGGCCGCCAATCGTCGAGCAGCCCGCGATACGGATTCGTCGCGCCTTGGAACGGATACGGATCGCCGGGGCGCACGAACGGGTCGTTCTCTTCCCAGTTGATCTCCGCGAACCGGCTGCGCGCGTACTCCTTCGACAGCAAGCCTTTGATCGGCTCGACGGGCGGCACGTAGGGGTCGCCGTAGTAGAAGTCGCGATCGGCGAACGCCAAGTTCATGGCCTGATAAATCGTGTGGATGTAGCGCGCGCTGTTGTAGCCCATCCCTTCGAGATCGACGTTCTCGAGCAGGTTCAACGTCTGCAGCATCACCGGGCCCTGCACCCAATGGTTCAGCTTGTAGACGTCGATGCCTTTGTAATTCGTGACGGCGGGGTCTTCGACGTAGACCTGCCACCGGTCGAGATCCTCCATCGTGATCAGGCCGCCGGCCGCTTGCGTCGCCGCCACGATCTCGCGCGCGATGTCGCCGCGATAAAAACGATCGTAGACCGCGAGAATCGCCTGCTTACGGTCCTTGCCCGCCTTGAGCGCCGCGCGCTCCGTCTCGACGAGCTTCGTCAGCGTCGCGAGCAGCTCCGGCTGCTTGAAGATCTGGCCCGGCAGCGGCGCGGCCCAGGCTTGCGGGTGCTGCGGGTCGAAGTTCGGCAGCATGACGCGCCGCGACGAATCCCAGCGAACGAGCAGCTCCTTGCTGGCCTCGATGTTCGCGGTCTGCGTCTGCTCCATCGGATACCCGGCGGCCATCTGCATCGCCGGCTCGAGCACCTCTTCCAAGCTCATGCGTGCCGAACTCCGCGAGCATGACGAGCAGGCCGCCCGGCGTGCCCGGAGTCACGGCGGCGAGCGGGCCGTACTCGGGCGGCCCGCGTAGGCCGCGCGAGCGGAAGAACTCGGGCGTCGCGCCGGTCGGTGCGACACCGAGCGCGTTGATGGCGCGCACCTTGCCGCTGCGTGGATCGAAGATCAGCGCCTGCGTCTCGCCGCCCCAGGAGAGCGTGTCCCACATCGTCGCGGACGCGGCGAGCATGGCGCAAATGGCATCGACGGCATTGCCGCCGCGCGCGAAAGTCAGGGCGCCGGCCGTGGCAGCCAGCGGCTTGCCGGCGATCGCGACCCAATGCTTGCCGTGCAGCGCGGCCTTGCGGGTCTCGCGCTCCTCTTGAGCCGCAGGCGATGCCCGCGGCGCAAAAGACCACGACCGCAACCGCGACCGCGGCGGCGATCCGGCGAAGGGTTCGGGCCGTACCGATTCCGACCATGGAACCGAGTGTAACACCAGGCGCCTGAGGCGACCGGGAGGGCGTCACGCCGCCGCGTAACCAGTAGAATGCCTCGTTATGCCCAGGCACGTTCCCGACGAGCTCGCGCTCTTTCCGGCCGCCAACCCTGCCGGCGACGGGACGGCAGCGCCGCTCGCCCATCGGCTGCGGCCCGACTCCTTCGACGATTTCCTGGGGCACGAGAAACTGCTCGGTCCCGGCAAGCCACTGCGCGAAGCCATCGAGCAAGGCGCGATCTCGAGCATGGTGCTGTGGGGCCCGCCCGGCTGCGGCAAGACGACGCTCGCGCGGCTGCTCGCCCGCTACACCGACAAGGAATTCGTGACGTTCAGCGCCGTGACCGAGGGCGTGCCGCGCGTGCGCGAGATCATCCGCGAAGCCGAGCAGCGCCGGCAGGTCGAGGGTCGCGGCACGATTCTCTTCTGCGACGAGATCCACCGCTTCAATCGTGCGCAGCAGGATGCGTTCCTGCCGTCCGTCGAGGCCGGCGTGATCACGCTCGTCGGCGCGACGACCGAGAATCCGTCGTTCGAGCTGAACTCGGCGCTCTTGTCGCGCCTGCGCGTATTCGTGCTCGAGCCGCTCGGGCCCGAGGCGCTCGCGGCGATCGTCCTGCGCGCGCAGCGGCAGCTTCAGTCCGAGAGCGGCAACGTACCCGCCCTATCGCCCGAGGCGACCGAGCTCCTCGTGCGCCACGCCGACGGCGATGCACGCCGCGCGCTGAACGCAACCGAGGCCGTGCTCGGCCATCTCGCACGGGCGAAACGCCGCGCGGGGCCCGCGACGGCGGACGAGGTCGCGGCGACCCTCGAGCGGCGCGTCGCGCAATACGACAAGTCCGGCGAGCAGCATTACAACGTGATCTCGGCGCTCCACAAATCGGTGCGCGGCAGCGATCCCGACGCCGCGCTCTACTGGTTCGCGCGCATGGTCGAAGGCGGCGAGGACCTGCTCTACGTCGCGCGACGCGTCGTGCGCATGGCGGTCGAGGACATCGGCCTGGCCGACCCGCGCGGCTTGTCGGTCGCGCTCGCGGCGAAGGACGCGTACGACTTCTTGGGGTCGCCCGAAGGCGACCTCGCGATCGCCGAGGCGATCGTCTATCTCGCGACGGCGCCGAAATCGAACGGCGTCTACGGTGCTTGGGGCGCGGCGCTCGCGGCCGCGCGCGAGCATCCTGCCGAGCCCGTGCCGCTGCACATCCGCAATGCGCCGACGAAGCTCATGAAAGAGATCGGCTACGGCGACGGCTACCGGTACGACCATGCCGAGGGCGGGCACGCGGCCGGCCAGGAATATTTGCCCGACGCGCTGCGCGGCACACGCTGGTACGAGCCCGGCAACTCCGGCTACGAAAAAACGATCGCCGAGCGCCTCGCGTGGTGGCGCCAGCGCAAGAACGAGACTTGAGTCGCCGCCTTCGGCCAACGATAGGTACCCAGATGACCGAGACCCACGTCGAACGCGCGTTTTTCGTCGCCCTGCTTCTCGCCGTCTCGCTGGCGTTCTTCTGGCTGATCCGTAGCTTCCTGCAACCGATCTTCTGGGCCGTTGCACTCGGCATCGTCGTCTATCCCCTGCACACACGGCTGGCGCGGCGGCTGCACGACCGCAAGGGACTCGCCGCGAGCATCAGCGTCGCGGCCGTCGTCATCGTCGTGATCCTGCCGCTGATCGGTCTCGCCGCCGCGGTAGCGAATGAAGGCGCCGCGCTGTACGACCGCTTGCAGGCCGGCGGCATCGACAGCCTCTATACGCAGATTCAGCAGCGCATGCCTCAGGCGACGGCGCTGATCGAGCGCGTCGGCATCGATCCCGTGCGGCTCGAAGAGCAGGCTCAGCAGGCCGTGGTGACCGCCACGCGCGCCATCGCGCAGCGCGCGTTGTCGATCGGCTCGGGCACGTTACGCGGCACGATCTTCTTCTTCCTCATGCTGTACCTCCTATTCTTCTTCTT
Source organism: uncultured Gammaproteobacteria bacterium (assembly GCA_963714705.1). Taxonomy (GTDB): domain Bacteria; phylum Pseudomonadota; class Gammaproteobacteria; order Steroidobacterales; family Rariloculaceae; genus FEN-1219. The sequence continues at coordinate 764,154 of CAVQPJ010000001.1, read as the reverse complement.
GCGCGACGGGCCGCGAATCCTGGACGCGCTGATTCGCGCGCTGCCGCTCGGCGATCAGCGCGAGCGGCACCTGCTCGGGCGATTCGCCGAAGTGTCTCGCGCGACGATCAAGGGCACGCTCGTCGTCGGTGTCGTGCAAGGCACGATCGGCGGCATCGCCTTCGCCGTGCTCGGCATCGGCGCACCGGTGCTGTGGGGCACGGTCATGGCGCTGCTCAGCATTCTGCCTGTCGTCGGCACGGCGCTCATCTGGCTGCCCGCTTCGATCTACCTGATCGTCAACGGCCAAGTCTTCGGCGGCATCGCATTGATCTTCGTCGGCGTGTTCGTCATCGGCCTCGTCGACAACCTGCTGCGGCCCGTGCTCGTCGGGCGCGACACGCAGTTACCGGACTACTTGATCCTGCTGTCGACGCTCGGCGGCCTCGCCGGCTTCGGTCTCGCGGGCGTCGTCATCGGTCCGACGATCGCGGCCTTCTTCGTGAGCGTCTGGCAGATGGCGGAGCAAGAATTCAACACGGCACCCGCGCAGCAAGCCGCGGACTCACCGCCGCCGAGCTGACGCTCATACGACGTCGATGTTGCTCACGCTGATCGTTCTGCTGCCGTTCCTCGGCAGCATCTGCGCGGCCCTCCTCCCGGCGAACGCGCGCAATGCGGAGGCCTGGCTCGCCGGCGCCGTGACCGTCGCGTGCGTGGTGCTGATCGGCATGCAGTACGGGGACGTCGTCGAAGGCGCCGTCGTGCGCACGCGGCTCGCGTGGCTGCCGCAGTTCGGGCTGGATTTCTACTTGCGCATGGACGGCTTCGCGTGGCTGTTCGCGCTGCTGGTGTCGTTCATCGGCGCGCTGGTCGTGCTCTACGCGCGCTACTACATGTCGCCGAAGGATCCGGTGCCGCGCTTCTTCTCGTTCCTCATGGCGTTCATGGGCGCCATGCTCGGTACGGTGCTCTCCGGCAACTTGATCCAGCTCGTCGTGTTCTGGGAGCTCACGGGCCTCACCTCGTTCATGCTGATCGCGTACTGGTACCACCGGCCCGATGCGCGGCGCGGAGCGCGAATGGCGGCGATCGTGACCGTCGGCGGCGGTCTCGCGCTGTTGCTCGGCGTGCTCGTGCTCGGCAGCATCGTCGGCAGCTACGACTTGGATGTCGTGCTTGCCGCCGGCGATACGGTGCGCTCGCACCCGTGGTATCCCGCGATGCTGCTGCTGATCCTGCTCGGAGTGCTGACGAAGAGCGCGCAGTTTCCGTTTCACTTCTGGCTGCCGCACGCGATGGCCGCACCGACGCCGGTGTCGGCGTATTTGCACTCCGCCACGATGGTGAAGGCCGGCGTGTTCCTGCTCGCGCGCTTGTGGCCGGCGCTCTCCGGGACGGAGTTGTTCTTCTGGCTCGTGTGCGGCGCCGGCGCCAGCTCGCTGCTGCTCGGCACGTTCCTCGCGATCTATCAACGCGACATGAAGGGCGTGCTCGCGTATTCCACGATCGGCCATTTGGGCCTGATCACGTTCCTTCTCGGCATGAGCACGGAGCTCGCGCTGATTGCCGCCGTGTTCCACATGTTGAACCATGCGACGTTCAAAGCATCGCTCTTCATGGCCACGGGCGTCGTCGACCACGAGACCGGCACGCGCGACCTGACGCGCCTCAACGGCTTGCGGCATGCGATGCCGATCACGGCGCTACTCGCGACGGTGGCGGCCGGAGCCATGGCCGGCGTGCCGCTATTGAACGGCTTCCTGTCGAAAGAGATGTTCTTCGAGGAGTCGATCGTCGTCGGCGGCAGCGTCGGCATGCAGATCCTGCTGCCCGCGATCGCCACGCTGGCCTCGTTGTTCAGCGTGGCGTACTCGGTACGGTTCATCCACGAGGTGTTTTTCGGGCCGCCGCCCGAGGAGCTGCCGCGCGCGCCGCACGAGCCCAAGCTCATGCTCGTGCCGGGCGCGCTGCTAGTCGTCGCCTGCGTGCTCGTCGGTGCGCTGCCCGCGATCACGGTGGGACCGCTGCTCGCGACGGCCGGTGAGGCGATTCTTGGCACGCGCATGCCGACGTACGAGCTCGCCGTCTGGCACGGGTTCACGCCGGCTTTGCTGATGAGCTTGATCGCGCTCGCGGGCGGCATCGGTTTCTACTTCTATCTCTACGTGCGGGGCCGGACGCTCGTCGAGGCGCCTATCCTGTCTCGGCTGGACAGCAAGAGGATGTTCGACATCGCGAACGTCGCCGTCACTCGCACGGCGGCGCGCGCTGCCCGGTGGCTGTTCTCGCGGCGGCTCCAAACGCAGCTGGTGCTGATCGTGGCCAGCGCGTGCGCGGCCGCCGTGCTGCCGCTCGCGGGCGGGAGCTGGTTCCGCGGCAGCCTGCAGCTCACGCCGCTCGATCCGATTTTCGGCGTGCTTTGGGTTGCCGGTGTGGCGTGCGCGATCGGCGCCGCGTGGCAAGCCAAATTCCATCGGCTTGCGGCATTGATCATGGTAGGCGGCGCGGGGCTCGTCGTGGCCCTGACGTTCGCGTGGCTGTCCGCGCCCGATCTCGCGTTGACGCAGATCGCCGTCGAGGTCGTGACGATGGTGCTGTTCCTGCTCGGTCTGCGCTGGCTGCCGCGGCGGCTCGAGCTCGCCGACCCCAAGCGGCGCAGCACGCGCGCCAAAGCCCGGCGTCTGCGCGACGCGGTGCTCGCCGCGGCGAGCGGCATCGGCATGGCCGCGCTCGCGTTCGCCGTGATGACGGAGCCGGCGGCCGGCGTGCTCGCGCCGTACTTCTTCGCGAATGCGCTGGATCCCGCCGGCGGCCGTAACGTGGTGAACCTGATTCTCGTCGACTTCCGCGGCTTCGACACGCTCGGCGAGATCACGGTCGTCGGCTGCGTGGCGATCACGGCTTACGCGCTGCTGCGCCGGTTCCGCCCGGCGCCGGAGAGCATGCCGGTGCCGGCAGCGCAACGCGCCGAAGCGCCCTACGGCGTCGCGGCGCGCGAGCACGACGCACTGCCGGCGGGCTACATGCGCATCCCGGCCGTGCTGGTGCGCCTGCTGCTGCCGATGGCGGCGCTCGTCTCGATCTATTTCTTGCTGCGCGGGCACAACGCTCCCGGCGGCGGGTTCGTCGGTGGCCTCGTCATGGCGACGGCCGTCATCGTTCAGTACATGGTGAGCGGCACGATCTGGGTCGAGGCGCGCTTCAAGATTCATCCGCAGATCTGGATCGCGTTCGGCTTGCTCGGTGCGGCGCTCACGGGCTTGAGCTCGTGGCTCGCGTCACGCCCGTTCCTCGCGGCCGTTGCGACGGACGTGCATTTGCCGTTGCTGGGCTCGGTGCATCTCTCGACGGTGCTCGTGTTCGACCTCGGCGTATACCTGCTCGTCGTCGGCGCCACGATGCTGATCCTGGTATCGCTCGCTCATCAGTCATTGCGCAGCCAACGCAAGGGAGCGTCCGCCTCCGAGGCGACTGCGCAGCGGGAGGCCGCCGGCTGATGGAGATCGTTTTCGCAGCGGCGATCGGCGTGCTCGCGGGATCGGGCGTTTGGCTGCTGCTGCGGCCGCGCACGTTTCAGGTCTTGATGGGACTCACGTTGCTGTCGTACGCGACGAATCTCTTCATCTTCGGCATGGGTCGACTGAAGGTGGACCGCGCGCCGATCATCACGGCGAACGGCGCCGTCGATCCCGCGCTGTATGCCGATCCCGTGCCGCAGGCGCTCGTGCTGACGGCCATCGTGATCGGCTTCGCCGCGACGGCGTTGCTGCTCGTGCTGATCCTGGCTCTGCGCGGACTGACCGGCACGGACCACGTCGACGGCCGGGACGAGCGCTCGTGAACGCGTTGCTCGAGCATTTGGTCGCGTTGCCGATCGTCGTGCCGCTTCTGACGGGCGCCGTGCTGCTGCTGCTCACGGAAGAGCAGCGCGTCGCGCGCAGCACGCTCGCGTTCACGTCCGTGATCCTGCAGCTCGCGGTCGCCGTGGTGCTCTTGTACCTGACGAGCGACGCGGCGCCCTTCATCTGGGGCAACGGCATCGGCGTCTACACCCTTGGCGGCTGGCCCGCGCCGTTCGGCATCGTGCTCGTCGCCGACCGCTTGTCGGCCGTGATGCTGACGCTCGAAGCCGTGCTCTCGCTCGCGGTGCTCGCGTACTCCGTGGCGCGCTGGGATCGGCCCGGCCAGCCGTTTCACTCGTTGCTGCAGTTCCTGATGATGGGCTTGAACGGCGCGTTCCTGACGGGCGATTTGTTCAACCTGTTCGTGTTCGTCGAGATTCTGCTCGCCGCGTCGTATGGGCTGATGCTGCGCTACGCGGGGGCAACGCGCGTCGCCATGGGCTTGCACTACCTCGTCGTCAACATCCTGGCGTCCGTGCTGTTTCTCGTCGGTGTCGCGATGATCTACGGCGTTGCAGGCACGCTGAACATGGCGGACCTCGCGCGCCGCTTCACCGCGCTCGCACCCGACGCCCGCACGTTGTTCGACACGGGCGCCGCAATCCTCGGCGTGGCGTTCCTCATCAAGGCCGGCAGTTGGCCGCTGAACCTGTGGCTGCCGGGCACCTACTCGGTAGCGGTCGCACCCGTGAGCGCCGCGTTCGCGCTGATGACGAAAGTGGGCGTCTACGCCCTGCTGCGCGTCGGCACGCTGATGAGCGAGGACGAAGCCGCGGCGTCGATGCTCGGCGTGATGATGTTCTACTTTGGGCTAGCAACGCTGCTTGCGGGCACGATCGGCATGTTGGCCGCGCATCATCTCGGCCGATTCGTGAGCTACTCCGTAATCGCCTCGACGGGTGTCCTGCTCGCGGCGCTCGGGCTCGGTATCGAGGCGTTGACGACGCCCGTGCTGTTCTACTTGATCGTGTCGTCGCTGACGACGGGCACGTTTTTCATGTTGAGCGGCATGGCGGAGCGCACGCGCAGCGTGCCATCGCTGGCGGCTCCCACCGAGGCGCCCGAGCCGTTGTCGCCGTTCCATCTCGCCTTCGGAGTGCGCGCCCCGGATCCGCACAGCACCGACGACGACATCGGCGTGGCGATTCCGGGCGCGATCGCGTTCTTAGGATTGGTGTTCGTGAGCTGCGTGCTGCTCGTGACGGGCTTGCCGCCGATGCCGGGGTTCATCGCCAAGTTTGCGCTGCTGTCGACGGCGATCGACACGGCGCCGTCGGTTGGACTCGCAGCGGCTGCGTGGACGCTGGCGGCAGCTATGCTGCTGAACGGTTTCGCGGGGGTCGTCGCGCTGACGCGCCTTGGCATCCGGTTGTTCTGGTCCGTCAGCGCTCGCACGACGCCGCGGCTGCGCGTGGCCGAGGCGGCGCCGGTCGCTTTTCTCGTCGTGCTGTGCATCGTGCTCGGCACGGCGTCGAGCCCCGTGATGCGCTATCTCGAGCACGCCGCCACTTCACTGCACGAGCCCCAGAACTACATCCGAACGGTGCTCGGCGACGAGGCAGCGCCATGAGCTCAGGATCCGGCGCGTCACGCCGCGTGCCGCCGGTGCTCGTGGGCGCCCTGCTTGCGCTGTGGCTGTTGCTGAACGCGTCGGTGTCGCTTGGGCACATCGTGCTCGGAACCGTTCTCGCCATCGGCGTGGCGTGGGCGAGCTTCGTGTTGCGGCCGCTCCAACCGAAGCTGCGGCGGGGGTACCTCGCCGGCGCTCTGCTTTTCGTGGTGCTGCGCGACATCGTGCGCTCGAATTTCAACGTGGCGCGCATCGTGCTCGGCCTCGCGAGCGGCCGCGAAGTGCACGCGGGGTTCGTGAAGATCCCGCTCGCGCTGAAGGACCCGCACGGTCTCGCCGTCCTGGCCTGCATCGTCACGTCGACGCCCGGCACCGTCTGGGTCGATCTCGATCCCGACACGAGCACGCTGACGCTGCATGTCCTCGACTTGCGCGACGAGGCCGTCTGGATCGCCTGGATCAAAGACCCCTACGAACGTTTGTTGCGGGAGATTTTCGAATGAGCGGTTTCCTTGGCTACGCCATCGACTTCGCTTCGCTCTGCTTGACGCTCGCCATGCTGTTTGCGCTGGCGCGCCTGTTCAAAGGGCCCGCGGCGCAGGACCGAGTGCTGGCGCTCGACACCTTCTACATCAACGGCATGCTGATGCTGTTGGTGCTCGGCATTCGGTCGGCGTCCACGGCGTACTTCGACATGGCGCTCCTGATCGCGCTGTTCGGGTTCGTGAGCACGATCGCGCTCGCGAAGTTTCTGTTGCGCGGGGAGGTCGTCGAGCCGTGACCGAGATCCCGCTGTGGGCTGCGCTGCCGGCCGGAGTCTTGCTGATTGCGGCGGGGCTCTTGGCGGTGATCGGCTCGTTCGGCCTGCTGCGGATGCCGGACTTCTTTACGCGCATGCACCCGCCGGCGATGGGCACCACGCTCGGCACGGGCTGCGTGCTCGTCGCATCGATGCTCGTGTCGTCGGCTGCCGTCGGGCGGCCCGTGGTTCACGAGCTCCTCATCACGCTATTCGTGGTGATGACGGCGCCCGTGACGGCGATGCTGCTGGCGCGCGCCGCCGTCTACCGCCGCGATCGCCGCAGCCGGACTGCCCCACGCGAGCTCTGAGCCGTTCTTCCGGCAAGAGCGCGGCAACGGGTATGCTACGAGGGCGCGCTTCCACCATAACCTCGACGAAAGCGAAGTGCTATGAGCAACAGCTACGACATCGTGACCGTGGGCTCCGGGCACAACGGCCTGGTCGCCGCGGCGTATCTCGCCGCCGCGGGCAAGAAGGTGCTCGTGCTCGAGCGCAACGCGTGGTTTGGCGGCGGCGTCGTCACGCGCGCGCTGACCGTGCCGGGGTATCTGCACGATCAACACTCGATGGCGCACATCTTCATCCAGGGCAACCCTCTGCTGAAGAACGACGAGCTGAAGCTCAAGGCGAAGCACGGCCTCAAATACGTTTTCCCCGATCTGCCGATGATGTCCGTGTTCGAGGACGGCACGACGCTCGGCTTGTATCGCGACCGCGAGAAGAGCTGCGCGGAGATCGCGAAGTTCTCGAAAAAGGACGCCGAGACCTATCGCTGGCTCGCGGCGAAGGCCGCGGGTTACCTTCCGATGATCGCGGCCTCGCTGTATGCGCCGCCGGCTCCGCTCGGAGCGACGTACGCGCTGATGGATCAGAGCCGCGAAGGCCGCGAGCTCTGGCGCTACATGCAGATGAGCTCGCACGACCTCCTGTGCAGCTTGTTCGAGCACGACAAGGTCCGCATGCACTTCGCGCGCGTCGCCGGCGAGAACCTCGTGTCTCCCGACGAGAAAGCGACGGGGCTCGGCGTGTTCGTGTTCGTCGGGTTCCTCGAGGCCTACGGCATCGGCGTGCCCATCGGGGGCTCGGGCAAGCTCACGGATGCCTTGATCGCGAGCATTCGCGAGCACGGCGGCGAGGTGCTCGCGGACGCCGACGTCGCGCGCATCAAGACCAAGAGCGGCCGCGCGACCGGCGTCGAGACGCGCGACGGCCGCTCGTTCGATGCGAAGGACGGCGTCATCGCGGCGCTGCACCCGCACGATCTGGGAGCGATGGTCGACGGCGTCGCACCCGAGGTCGTGAAGTTGGCCGCCGATACGCAGATCTCCGAGGTCGGCTGCATCACGCTGCACGCGGCACTCAACGGCCCCCTGAAGTTTCGCGCCGGCGCGCACGTGCGCGCCGTCATGATCGAGCTCCTGCCGAACAAGTACGACACGATCCGCAAGTCGTTCGACTGCTTGCGCTACGGCGAATTCTCGACGTATCCGCTCGTCGGCTTGGGCTCGCTGACGATGTTCGACGCTTCGCGCGCCCCGCCCGGCAAGGCCACGATGCATGTCTGGGACTACGTGCCGTATCAACGCGCCGACGGCAGGAGCTGGGACGACACGAAGCATCACTACGTCAAACGCATGCTCGCGCACATGGAGAACTTCGTCGACAACGTCGGCGGGCAATGTCATCGCCTACCACAGCGATAGCCCCGTCGACATGGAGCGCACGTCCTCGAGCTTCCGCCGCGGCGACCTGCACGGCATCGCCGCGGCGACGTACCAATCCGGCGCCCATCGCCCGACGCCGGATCTCGGCGGCAACGTCGTGCCCGGCTGCGAGCGGCTCTATCTCGTCGGCCCGTTCCAGCATCCCGGCGGAGGCGTCTTCGGCGCCGGCCGCGCGGCCGCGATGCGCGCGTTCGAGGACTTGAAGCTCGACTTCACGAAAGTCGGAGCCCGCTGATGCTGACGCTCTACTCACCGGACAACAGCAAGCTCATGGAAGTCGAGGCGCTCGAGCGCAGCGGCAACGAGCTCCTGATCAAGGGCAAAGTCTTCGGCGCGATGCCGATGACGGCGCGCTTGACGCCCGCGGAGGCGCGCAAGGGCCTCCGGCTCGTCAACTTCAAGCTCGCCCTGTTCCTGCTGACGTTCTTGCTGCGCTAGTGCAAAGGGGACAGATTTATTTATCCGTTTCCCATCCGAAGAGGGGACGGATTTAAATCCGTCCCCAGCCTTCAGAAATATCAAGTCTTGGCGCCGCCGGCCTAGCAGTTATCATCGATTTCAATGCGCACTCGCGACACAAGGACGGGTTACGGCTGGATCTCGATCGCGCTGCATTGGCTGACGGCCATTGTGATTCTCACGATCTGGTTCATCGGTAGCTCGATTCAATCCGACCTCGCCGCCGGCTCCAGCGTCACGCTGCGGCTGCACACTTCGATCGCGATCACGGCGTACGTGCTGCTGTGGGCGCGCATCGTCTGGCGCTTCAAGCAAGGCCATCCTGCCGCGATGCCCCAGCAGAAAGGCGTCTTCTACGAGATCGGCAAATACACGCACTACGCGATCCTGACGGCCGTCGGCGCGATGCTGATCTCGGGGCCGCTGATGGTGTGGTCACGCGGCGAGCCGATCTTCGTGTTCGACTGGTTCACGATCCCGGGACCGTTCGGAATGAACATGGAGCTGCACGCATTCCTGCACGCCATCCACCTCTGGGGCTCGCGGATCATCATCATCGGCACGGTGTTGCATCTCGGCGGCGTCTACAAGCACGCTGCGTTCAATCAGGACGGCACGTTCGGCAAGATGCTCGTCGCGTCGCGCGAAGATTAGGTTTGTCATCGCTGAAGGGGGATCTATGCGAAACCGCATTGCGTACGCAACGTTCGCCGTCTTGTGTCTCGTCGTGTCGGCGGGCGCCCATGCACAGGCGCCTTCGCCGAAGCCCGCCGAGTTGACGGCGCTCGATTACATTCAGATCGAGCAGCTCATCGCGCGGTACGCACGCGCGATCGACACCTGCTCCAACAACGGCTACGACTATGCGGACCTGTACACGGCCGACGGCGCTTTCATCCCGTCGTTCAACGGCAAGCCGGGCGCTCCGATCCAGGGGCGCGAGCGCCTCGCCGCGGTTTCGGGCGGCGGCACGAACGCGTGCAAGAACGTGCCCTGGATCGAGCAGGGCGTGCGGCACATTTATACGAATCACGTCATCACACCGACGGCCGACGGCGCCACCGGCGTCGTCGACATGCTGATGATCGGCCTCGGCGGGGATCCGAATAAGATCGAGTACGACGGTTACTACGAGGACACGTACGTGCGGACGCCCGACGGTTGGCGCTTCAAAGCGCGCGTGCATCACGCGCTGCTTCGGGAAGGGCAACGCGTTACACCGCCGCCGGCGGCGCAGTAGGATTCGGCCCGCGCAGCGCTACGCGCGCTCGCCCTATTCCCAGCCCGTAAACGAGTTGTACGGCGCGACGAAGCCCACGGCCTCGATCTCGTGAACCAACCCGTCGGCACCGATCTTGAAAATGTGTGCGGCCGGCATGTCGAACGGGTTGAACGGCATGTTCTCTTTGTTGCGTTCCGACGTGGACCCGTCCGTGTGAGTGACCTGATACGGCAGGTTCGTGAACGGGTGGCGGAAGTGCGAGAAGCCCATCGATAAGCCCGTGACGGGGTCCGCGGCGATCAGCCGGCGGTTCTCGATGCGGTCGATGTAAACGAACGTTCTGCTCGTGAGCTGCGGCCCGCACAGGCGCGCGACGGGCGCCCGGCTCGTGTCGGCATTCGGGCCGGGGCCGGCCTCGGGTCCGGCCGTGATCATGCCGTTCTCGTGCCGCTGACAGTCGTCGGCGAACGGCATCAGCGAGCCGTCGTTGTCGTCGAGCGCGTCGTAGTACGAGAGCCCGATCTCGACGAGATCCTCGTGGCTCCGGCGGCCGGCGGCGGGCACCTCGCTCAAGAGCCCCGGCCGCGGCGTTTGCAGACGCGCCGTGTTGTTCGGGGTCACCCCTGCAACGATGTGCTCGGCTTCGCTGATCTTGCCGTCGTCGAGCTTGAGCCGGACGGCGACGATGACTTGCTGATTGCCGGTCTCCCCTTGTCGCTCCATGACGCCCATGAAGCCGGCCTGTTGCAGCTCCACGTCCGGCACGTAGATCGCGAAGCCCGTCGGGCCGGACGTCGCGTTCGCCCATAGCCCTTGACCGGGTTGCAGGCGCGTGACGTTCTCGACGAACGCGATGTCCGTCGCGAGCGGTGCGGCCGACGTGTCCCCGGCAACCACTGCGGCGAGGTACGACTTCGTGAGCTCGATCAGGCATTCGCGGTCACAAACCGCGGCCGGGGCAGCGCTGCTGCCGGTCGCGGACGGAGCGTCAGCTGCCGGATCGCCGCCGCCGCACGCCGCAATCGTCGAAGTGAGCAGCACCGTCAGACCGCTCGTCACTCGAGATCTCATGCGTGTCTCCTCGCGCCTTCAGCGCTTCAGTTTAGGATCGACTTTGGTGCGCGCGCGCATGGCGCGATGAATTTCTTTCCAGCGCGCTTTCGTGCGCCCCGCGAGAATCGGATCGCGTTTGCGCTCGGCGGCTGCGATCTCCTTGATCTGCTTGCGGTAGCTCGCGAGCCGCTCGGCCGGTAGCTTGCCGCTCGCAACAGCCGCGAGCACGGCACAGCCGGGCTCGCTCTCGTGCACGCAGTCGCGAAAGCGGCAATTCTCCGCGAATGCGGCGACGTCGGCGAAGCTCGTCTCGACGCCGCCGATGTCGTCGACCAAGCCGAGCTCGCGCAGACCCGGCGTGTCGATGAGCACGCCGCCGCCCGGCAGCTCGATGAGTTGCCGGCCGGACGTCGTGTGCCGGCCACGCTCGTCGTTGCGTAGCGCGCCGACGGCCTGCGCCTCGCGGCCGAGCAACCGGTTCGTCAACGACGACTTCCCGACGCCCGAGGAGCCGATGAACCCGACCGTCTTGCCGGGGCCGATGTACGAGCGCAGCGCCTCGACGCCCTCGCCCGAAGCCGCGCTCGCGCGCACGACGGGGACGCCGCTCGCGGCGCGGTCAATCGCCTCGAGCAGCGGTACCAAGTCCGCCTCAAGATCGACTTTGTTCAGGACGATGACGGGCTCGGCGCCGCTGTTCCAGACGGCCGTCGCGAAACGCTCGAGCCGCCGCTCGTTGAACTCCCGGTTGACGGCCGTGACGACGAAGAACACGTCGACGTTGACGGCAACGACCTGCGCCTCGGCGAGCGTGCCGGCGGCGCGGCGCAGCAGCGTCGTGCGCCGCTCGAGGACGTGCTGGATCGACGCGCGATCCGGGCCGTCGACGACGGCAACCCAATCGCCGACGACGGGACGCTCGACTTTGGAGAGCGAGCCGAGCAATTTCCCGGTCAAGTCGCCGAGCGACGCACGCGCGCCTGCCAGGTGGAAGCTGCTCTGCCCTTCCGCCACGACGCGCGCCGGCAGCCACTCCGGCCTCCCCAGCCTTTCGAGCTGCGAGGCGAAGAAATCGTCGAAGCCGAGGGACGCGAGTGTCGTCAAGCGTTGCGCGCTGGAGCCGATGCTGCGGCGATTATGCGCCCGTTGCGGCGCGGCCGCGCTCGCGTTACGTCGCGCGGGGCTTGCCCGGCCGTAAGGTGCGGCGTATAAAGGCGCCCTCTTTTCCGCGACACGCGCGGCGAGCGAGCGGCAACCCGGAGCCGTGAATGTTAAGCTCGCTGCGTCGCTTCTCGCGGCACCGTCGGGGTGTAGCTCAGCCTGGTAGAGCACTGCGTTCGGGACGCAGGGGTCGCAGGTTCAAATCCTGTCACCCCGACCATCTCTCCGCTCCTGTTCCCTCCCGCCACTATTGCCACAGCTGCAACGCGGGTACGGCCATCAGCCCCAGCAGCAGCGCGATCGCGATCACGGCCAGCGCGACCCGCAACGGTTGCGTGCGCAGCACGTCGGCGAAGGTCTTCGCTGTGCCGTTGCGCTCCGCTTCGGCGCGTTCTTCGCGTGCGCGCGTCTGGCGTTCACGCTGGTACTTGGCCATCAGTCGCTTCGCCTCCGCGACGTCGCCGTCATCGCGGATCCAGATGCCGCCGGCGGAGATGCCCCACCAGCTGGGTCGGGTTTCGTAGTAGCCGACCCCGCCGGAGTCGAGGAAACGGCGCACGTCGTCGGCCTCGTCGTCGGGCACGTCGCGCAAGTTCAGCAGCAGCTTCGCCATGCCCGGATGATAGCGGACGACACGTCCGTCCAACGCGGATAAGATGGTGCGGCGGCCGGCAGCTAACGTAGATTAGCGTCTCAACAACTGTTAATTCGCCGTTATTTCCGTGACTATCGCGCTCCGTTCCCGGACACTTCGGCGTGCCGCCGTGAAGCGGTGCAGTGTTTTGCACTTCGCGAAAAACGAAGAAGATGAATCGGCATCGAGCTAAACGCCTAGCTATGCTCACACCCCGACGATGACCAAGCTATCCGGTTGGCAGAGGTGGATCCGGCAGCCGCAGCTCCTGCGCTGGCGTCGTTTCGTCGTGCAACTGCACCTGTGGACCGGGCTCGCGATCGGGATCTACATCGTGCTGCTCAGCGTGACCGGCAGCGTGAGCGTGTTGCGGCCGGACGTACACCGCTGGTTCATACCGCGCAGCGTCCCGATGGAAGGAACGCGGCTCGCCGGTGACGCTCTACAGGACGCCGTTCGCCGCACGTATGCGATCTACGAAGTCACGGACGTCTTCGAGCGGCGCAGGCCGGACACGCCGGTGATGGTGACGTTGCAACGCGAGGGCGTTACGGTAGAACGATTGTTCGACCCTTACGCGGCTACCGACCTCGGGCTTGCGTATCCGCCGATCACCGAGGCTATCGAGTGGGTCGTGGACCTGCACGACAACCTCCTTACGGGCCAGACGGGGCGCGCGGTGAACGGCATCGGCGCGCTATTGTTCCTGGGGCTTGCGATCACGGGTGCGATCGTTTGGTGGCCCGGCGTCAACCGGCTGGGTCACTCCATGGTTCCAGGCAAACCGGCCAAGTCGGCGCGCTTCGCGCGCCGCCTACACAACGCGCTCGGGATCTGGGCGCTGGTCCTGATCCTCATGTGGGCGATCACCGCCGTCTACTTCTCGTTCCCGGATCCATTCGAGTGGACGATCGACTATTTCGACGCCGACCTGACCGACGGGGAGCGACCGGGCGACGGACTCGTGCGAGCGCTCGTGAACTTGCACTTCGGCCGATCCTGGGGCATGCCAGGCAAGTTGGCGTGGGTAGCGCTCGGACTATTGCCGGCCGTGCTGTTCGTCACGGGCTGCATCACGTGGTGGGTACGCGTCGTGCAGCGCCGCGGCGCCGCCGCCGCGGGAGATCAGGCTGAGGGGTGACGCCTAACGGCCGTCGACGATCGATTGAAGTCGCGCGACCTCGCATTGGGCGATCGAGTGTGCGACATGCAACGCAGCCCGCTCGGCCTCCGAGTGCTCGTGATTCTTGCCGAAACCGCCCTCTTTCATCTCGAGCTTTTCCTGACACCATTTCGCGGCAGCTTGTGCGGCGACTTGCAAGGGCTTGGCCTGCTCCGATCTCATTGGGCGCCTCCAGGGGCGGTCCGAAGTAAGACAACGTGGACGGCCATCGTCGCACACGGTGTGCGGATTACGCACGGCGGCGTAGCAAGTCTCACCCGCATAGCGGTACGCGCGTCACATAACGGAAAATCAGGCGCGAGACCGCGTCAGAAACTTGTCGAGCTCGTTGGCGAAGGCTTGGATGTCGGTCTTGTTCAGCGCCGGCGGTCCACGCGTGGGCTCTCCCGACGAGCGCAATGAGTCCATGAAGTTGCGGCGTGCCAGGTGATCCTGCACGTTGTCCGGCGTGTACAACGTGCCGCGCGGATTCAGCGCGAACGCTTTCGCGGCAACGACTTGGGCGGCCAGCGGAACGTCGGCCGTCACGACGAGGTCGCCTGCGGCGAGGCCTGCGAGGATGCGCGCATCGGCAACGTCGAAACCCGCTTCGACCTGCCTGGCTTCGATGAACCCAGACCTTGGCACGCGCAGCGCGTGGTTCGCGACGAGCACGGTTCGCACACGCACACGTTCCGCGGCGCGGAACAGGATCTCCTTGATCTGCACCGGACAGGCGTCGGCGTCGACCCATACGATCATGGCGATTCGCTACCTGGCTCGGAAGGGTCCAAGCTGTTGCTTTACGACACGCACGGAGAATGCCATGGTCAAGACGCCGAACTACAGACAAGACAAGAGGCGACGCGAAGACGCACAGAAGAAGAGGAACGCGGAAGAACAAGAGCGACAGGCAGCGCGTAAGAAGGGCGTGCCGGCCGGTACCCCTCAGCAATGAAGCAGCTCCGGGCAGCCGAGCCGGCTGCGAGCGGCGAGTCCGCCGACCGCGTCATCGCCGCAACGCGGAATTGGTTGGAAAAAGCCGTGATCGGGCTGCGCTTGTGCCCGTTTGCAGCAAGCCCCTACCTGCGCGGGCTGGTTCGCTACAGAGTCAGCGAGCAACAGTCGCCCGAAGGGCTCGCCGAAGACTTGGCGCAAGAGCTGCTCTATCTCGCCGCGGCGGACCCGCATCGGTGCGAGACCAGCCTCTTGATCCACCCATACGTGCTCGGCGATTTCCTCGATTACAACCAATTCCTCGATCAAGCGGACGCCGCCGTGGCAGCTCTCGGTCTCAGGGGCGAGTTGCAGGTCGCGAGCTTCCACCCTGCGTACCAGTTCGCAGGAAGCGCACCGGATGACGTCGAGAACTACAGCAATCGCTCGCCGTATCCGATGCTGCATCTCCTTCGTGAGCTCAGCGTCAGACGAGCCGCCGCCGCGTTCCCCGAAGTGAACGAGATCGGCAACCGCAACATGGCCACGCTGCGCGAGCTAGGAGCCGCCGGCTTCCGCAAGTTGCTGAACCCTGAGTAACGCCGCGGGCAATTCCCGCGATGCATCGTTGCGCGCTCGGAAGTCGGACTATCCGCCGAGCGAGCTCAGCACCACCGCGCAGACGTCGCTCGAGCTTGCCTCCAGACAGTCGAAGCGGATGGTCTGCGCGGCTTCGTCGTAGTCCATCGGCTCGCCCGTGTACGGATTCTTGTAAGTCGACGTTCTGACAACCTCCGGGACGCTCCGCTCCGAACGGCTCTCGAGCTCCGCCTGGAGCAACACCAGAAGAATCCTGCCCTCCAGGTCGTGCACGCGAGTGATGTAATCCTGGAGGTTGTTTTCCGTCATGATGTGCTCGAGCACCAGCTTGCCGCCCAGATTGAACAGAGGCGGAGGAAACGCCCTCACGCTGTAGCTCAACTGCTCGTAACCCCGCTGGCGGTAAAACTCCGCGGGGCTCAACGACGCTCGAAGCTGCATCGGCAAGATGGTCGAGAAGTAGTATTCATTGAGCGTCGCGTGCTGCTGCAACAGAAGCCGCGTCGTCCAGGAACCCTCCTCCGGTATGACCAGCGATTTCTCGCTGAGCAGGGCGATGCGCAGCTCGGCCAGAAACGTTTCGCCGATGTCTCGCTCCTCGCTCGTGAACGGACTGAGATACTGCCGCAGGAACTCGAGGTCCTCTTCGCTCAGGTCTCGATCCCGCATCAAGGCCGAAAGAAACGTCAGGTCGTTTCGGAGCGCGGCGAGCGCCACCATCTTGGCAATCAGCGTCTGGCCGTCGCGCAGCGTCATTTTCCAGAACGCCACATCCTCGGCGACTCTCGCGAGAAAGACCTGAGTCGGCTCGTGCTCATAGCTCATGGCAAGTCTGATTCGCCCGACGGGAAGCAGTGTGCCGTAGGCCGGCACGGGCGTGTACGCATCGAACTCCTGGTTCTCCTCGAATCGCGCCGCGTGGAGGATCGTCCCATAGCGATCGAGCAGAACCCGAAGGCGCGGTTGATTCGGATCGGCATGTTCTAGGTCGGCAATGAGTTGCTCGGCGCAATCGAGCGCGAAGCGGGAGTTGCACGGTAGGCTCGAGAAGCTCGCGCGCCAGGTGTCGTCGAAACCCGATCCGCCGAGGATGCGGCTCAGCTCTTCGTCGCTGACCGCCATTCTGCGGCCCTCTCGATACCGTTCGCGTAGCGTCTCGACGATCGCGAGGCCGGCCGCGCGCGGATCTCTGTCGTCGGCTGCCGGAAAGCCATAGACCAATGGGTAGGCGTTGTCCTCCATCGACACGGGCTGCGGCGTCTTCAGGCGCTGCAATTCCGGATGCAGCGGCTCGTCGAACCACGAGAGGTTGATGGCGACGGTCACTGCCGCGATCGCCGCGATCAGCAGCCCCGCGCGCACGAGCAGGCCGCGAATTCTCGTCCGTATGTCCATATCGAGATCTCCCTGGTGTTCAGTCCGGCCCATGGTCTCAACCCGGCCTGCGACCGGCCTGAGCAAAACCTCCCTGAAACCTGAGACCGCATGGACTCATGCGGCGGCCCGGCTACACTCGCCACGTGATGTCAAACCCTCCGTTGCTGTACGAGAGCGGCGATCTCCGTATTTGCCCGGAGCGCGGAGAGCTCAGGAATTCGCGTGGCGAGTCCGCGCGGCTCGGCCCCGTCAATATGCGGGTGCTCACCGTGCTCTTGAGCCGGCACGGCCAGGTCGTCAGCCGCAACGAGCTCTTCGAATCTGTTTGGAAGAATCAGATCGTCGGCGACGATGTCCTCACCCGCTGTATCTCCGATATCCGCGCCGAGATCGGCCGGCTCTCGGCCGGCGACAAGCACATCGAGACGATTCCGAAACGGGGCTACCGATGGCTCGCCGCGGTCCGGGTGTCGTCGGCGCCCGTCGGCCCACCGACCGACGAGCTCGATGGACCAACCGCTCGGCGACCTGACGGTGTCCCGCGCCCGCAACCGCAACGTCTGCTGCTGAAGTGGGTCGTTCGAGGCGCGGCCTACGTCGCGGCGCTCGTCGCGCTCGCGAGCATCGGGGTCTGGTTCGTGGACCAGTTCACTGGCCCGGCCGCGGCCGTCGTCGCCGTGTTGCCCGTGCCTGCGGAGTTCCCGGAACGCGAGCTCGCTGCAAGGATCGAGAAGGCGCTCGCGGAGTATCTCTTGCAGCGCAATCGGGTCGCGTTGCTGTCTCGCAGCGCCATCGAGTCACGGCCGAGCAACCCGTTCCCCTATTTTCACTATGAGTTCGGCGCACGTTGGCTCGTCGAAAGCGAGCTCCAGCGTCGTGCCGAGGAAACCATCGTTACCGTCGCGCTCGTCGATGCGCGCAGCGGCGTCGTGCTGTTTCAATCGATAGGACCGATCGAGCACGCGAGCCCGCCGACTGCCGCGACCCTGGAGCCGATTTTCCGGCCGCTGGGTGAGTTCATCGATTCGCAGCTCGATTGATTGACCTGACTCACCGCAACGCGCCGAGGTCAACGGCCTCGTTCGTCGGCAAACACGTCCAAGGCTCGTACAAGACCTCCGCGCCGACTTCGACGCCGGCCTGCAGGCAGACACGCCCGCCCAACATCTGGCGGCTTCCGGGCCAAACCGGCTCGTTCAGCGTTGCCGGAAACTGCCGATACTCTGAGAGCGGGCTGTCCGGCGCGGGCCGGAAGCGCATGACGAACCCATACCGCGCCGCGTCGCTCGCTTGCGGCGAATCGATGACGGGCATGGCCCCCACCCTGCGCTCGGCGCGCACGAGCACCACGCGCGGCCGTGGCAGAGCCGCGATCCGCTCGGCGTGCAGCGCCGCGTAGTCGTCGACGCCGCGGTAGAACTCGTCCACGACGGCGGCGAGATCGAAACCGGCCAGCTGAAAGGTGCTTTGCCAAAGCGGTAGGCCGTCGAGATCGGACGGCAACCGGGGATCGTCGAACGCGAGCAGCAGACGCGCCAACGCAGCGTCGCCGTACAACCGCACGAGCGCGGCGATCAACGCCTCGCCGGCCGAATACTCGACGGTTACGTCGCGCAGCGACTCCAGCAGCGCCGGATTGGCGAGCTCCTCGACGAGGAGCTCGCGGCGCGAGTGCATCGCCGCGAGGACGAGCATCCGCTCGTCCGCGCGTTCCACGCGCTCGCGAAAACGCGTTTCGACCCAACTCGCGAGCCCTTCGCTCAGGACTGTGGCGCCCCGCCACAGCCAATCGCGCTCGGCGCCCGCCACGCGCTGCGCTGCTACGTGCGCCGTTTCGTGCGCGAGCACGGCGAGCACTTCGCTGTCGAGCTCCATCTGCAGGCGACCGAGAAACGCCATGCCGTGCGTGTTCGGCGCCGAGCCCGAAGCGTCCACATCGATCACGTCGCCGAGCGGCAGACCAAGCAAAGCATGCACGCGCTCGAAGACCGCGTCGGCATCGGCCGCAAGCGCGAGCGCCGCTTCCGCCTCGTGCGCCGGATACGAGATGCGATAGTGGCGCGTCTGCGTCTGCGCCGGCGGACTTGGCGCGAACTGATAGCTGCCGGCATCGCCCTGTACGGCCGAAGACAGCGGCTCGTCCATCGGCCGCATCACCAGCACGACCACGGTAATCGCAATCCCGATGGTCGCAGCAACGGCGACCGCGCCCGCAATCGGTCCGCTCACGTTCAGCGGCCTACGCCCCTTCCCGGCGCGCACGAAACCCTGCCATGCGACGAGGGCTGCAAGCGCGGTGGCGGCGATTTGCGTGCGCACCGTTTCGCCGTCGACGACGATGCTGGCGCTCGTCCACTCCCAGTCGAGCAGCGTCAAAGGGTTGAGCACGGCCGCACGCGGTACGCGTTCGACGAATAAGATGAGCGCCGTCGCCACCAGTCCCGCAACGGCCCACGTCAAGCTACGCAGCCGGCCGAGCGCGGCCCCCAGCATCAAGCCGTTGACGAGTAGCAACGCTTGCAGCGCGAACCCCTGCAGCAATAGCGCGCCGTGCAATTCGCGGTCGAGCGATCCGCGCGACAGCAAATGGAAAGCGCCGAGTGCCGCGAGCTCGAGCAACGGCCCGACCAGGACGAGTGCCGACATCACGGCACACTTCACGAAGAACACGCGCGAGCGCGAGACCGGCAGCCCATCGAGGAACGCGAGCGTCCGGTCATCATGCTCGCGAATGGCGAGGCCTGTTCCGATCGTGAACGCCATGAACCAGTAGAGGACGATGTTGTAATCGTTGAATAGTCGGAGCGTCCGGCCGAGCGGGGCCAAGTCGACTTGCTCCAGCATGATCTCCGCGACGTTGCTGAGCGCGAGGGCGAGGCCAAGAACGCCCCACGGCAGCAGGTCGCGGAGCTCTTTGCGCAACAGCGCGGCGTTCATCGGAACTGCAGTCGCTCGGCGAGCACGCGCACCGGACAATCGAGAATCTCGTCGTCGACTTCGATCACCGCGAGCACGCGCGCGTTGCGCGACGGAGACAGCGGCAGCACGGCGCTCGATCCGAGCACGTCGAGACGAGACATGTCGCCCTCGTCCGTCGCCCACGGAGACAACACTGTGTAGTACGCGGCATATCGCGCGGCACCCGACACCGTGGTCTCGATCGCGATGCCCTGACCCGGGGTGCTGCGCCACGTGACGGCTGCATCGAGCGTCGGGCGACGCGCGAGCGCTGCCGCGTGGCGCTCTCTCGCGTTCTGGCGCGCGGCTGATGCCGCAGCGGTGAGCGAGGCCCAGTCGAATCCCGCTGCCGCGAGCGTCGCAGTGGGGCGCCGCTCGAACAGGACACGCACGTCGTCCTTCGGCGCCCTGAAAATCTCTTTCATCGACTCGAGCGTGGCGTCACGCCCGAGGCGCTGTACCAGCGTGTCGAACACGCTGAACGCAAGCGCCAGGGACTGGCATTCACCGAGCCGCTCGGCGGTCTGCCCCCACGCCGTGAGGTGATCCGCCGGCGGCGGCTCCGTTATGGCGGCCGCGCGCAACCACCAGCGCTCGCGCGCCGCTTCGTCGTCGCGCAATGCCCAATACGAGGAGAGCCCGTCGAGCAGCACGTGCCGGTCTTCTTTCATGCCGCGCCCGAGCGTCGCGTCCGCGAGCAGCGAGTGCAGCACCAGCATTCGAACGTTTTCGAGAGGCGCATTCGGCGCGACCTTCAGAACGATGCCGTCCGCCGCACCGAGCGCCGCACGCTGCATGACGTGTCGATCCAACCCTTGCTGCGGTAGCACGAACACCGGTGGGTGGATGTCGAGCCCGAGCGCTTCGATCAGCGCGTCGGCGTCCTCGGCGATCGTGCGCGCGAGGCCGCGCGCGGAGTCGGCATCGAACGTTGCGACCGGCAGCACCCCCACGCGCGTCCATCGACCCTGGAACCGCTCGCCCTGGGTGATCGCGAACGGCGGCTGAACCGGTTTCGGCTGAAGCGAGTAGCTGACGATGCCGACCGCGAGGAATGCGACCAGAGCGAACACTCGCTCGCGCGCCGTCATGCGCTGGGCGAGCGTGCTCGCCATCGCCCCCGAGCCGACGAGCGCGAGAGCCGCCGCCCCGGCCGTGCACAGCGCGGTCACTACGAGCGCGTAGACGAAAGCCGAGGTCTCGGGCATCGCTGTGGCCATCTGCACGTCTTGCCCGAGCAGCCGAATGACGGGCAGTCCGAGAAGCGGAACGCCCGCGATGTCGACGGCGAGCAGCACCACGGCCGCGGCTGCGCCCCACGCGATGTAGCGGTAGCGTCCCAGCATTCCGGCGAGGGCCGCGAACGACCAGACCGCAACGCTGAACGCGGCGGCGCACCACAAGCACGCCGATGGCGGCATCGGAAGCGAGCACTTCGGTGCGCCGAGCGAACCGCAGCGTCACGGCCCACGCCAAGCCGGCCGCCAGTAGCATGAGCCCGCATCCGAGCAGCCACTTGGTCGCGAACGCACGCGCGCGCCCGATCGGCAGCGTCTCGAGGAAGAACTGCGTTCGACCCGTGTATTCGCGGACCAGCAGCCGGTTCGCGAGCACGAAGGCGAGCAACGGGCCGATCGTCAACAGGAAGCGAGCGAGCCCGACGAACCGTCCGCCTGTGTTCGCTGCAACGCTGAGCACGGACCAGAGCGCGACGGCGCCTATCGCGGCCGTCGCAGCAAACACGAGACCATGCTCGCGGGCTTCCTTGCGCAGCAGCGGCAAGCTCATGCGGCCGCGTCCACCGGCGCGTCGGTGCGCGCGAACGCAAGAAAGATCTCTTCGAGCGGCAGCGGCTCGATGCTCGTGCCCTCGGGCCATGACGCCGCGCTCCACAGCGCGCCCTCCGCCAGCCAGACATCGGCGCGCACGCGCGTGAATCCGGGCGGCAGCTCGAGCGGCGCGGAGCTGCGGACCCGCCGTACGCGTTCGCGCAACTCGTCGACCCGCCCTTCGATGCTCGTGCGCCCGGCCTGAACGATGCCGACGCGCGTCGCGATGCCCTCGACTTCGTCGACGAGATGCGAGGACAAGAACACCGTAGTGCCGCGCTCAGCTGCCATGCTCGCGACGATGTCGTTGAACTCGCGGCGCGCGACGGGATCGAGCCCGGCCGTCGGTTCGTCGAGCAACAGCAGCGGCGGCCGCGGCGCGAGCGCGAGCGCAAGACCGAGCTTGGTGCGCGTACCGCCGCTCAAGATGCCGCTGCGCCGGTCCGAGGGGACGTCGAGCACTCGCAGCAGGCGCGCGTACTCGGCATCGTCCCAAGTCGGATAGAACGCCGCGACGAAGCGGCCGAGCTGCGACGGCGTCATCCACGGATAGAAATTCTGTTCCTGCGAGACGTAGCCGATGCTGCGCTTGGTCGCGACCGAGACGCGCTTCATCGGCTGGCCGAACAGCTCGATCGTGCCGCCGTCCGCGCCGACGATGCCCATCAGCACGCGCAGCGTCGTCGTCTTGCCCGCGCCGTTGCGGCCGAGAAACCCGTAGATCTCGCCGCGGGCCACGGCAAGCGACAGGCCGTCGAGCGCGCGGACTCGTCCGTACCGCACGCGCAAGTCGGTCAAGCGAATCGCATCGTTCATGAAGCAGCCCCGGCTCCCTCACTGCTCGAGACGTTGATCTCGTTCCTTCGTTCGCTGCCGCCGCTCTTCTTCGATCGCTTGAAGGCGCTCGTTCCCCGCTCGAAGCTCCGTGCCGTCCGCGCGAACGAGCAGAACGAAGGACAACCGAGCGGAGCCCGTGTGAGTCGGATTGCCCGTCACGGTCACGCGCTCTCCGGCCGAAATCGTGTCATCGGTCCAACCGCCGACGGTGAGATTCAAGCGGCCGGCAAATTCGACCGTCCACTTCACGACGTTACCCGCCTCGTCGGTGACGTCCATCGTCATCATCGTGTGCGGGTTGACGAGCCGGAACGAAGTCACGGTGCCCGCGACCGTGACGGTACGACTGCCGTCGTAGACCGGCGCAAACGAGTGATGAGCGTTTGCCGCAGCCGCGGACAGAAGCAGTACTGCGCCGGCGAGCGTTACGTGCTGGCGTTTCACTGCTGGCTCACTCCTCTCGAGAACTCGGTGGGACGTTCACAGTCTTCGTACGGCGAAATTTCTTGGTCCGGCGCCCAGGCCCAAACCTTCTTCAACACCATGGGTTCCCGCAAAGCCCAGGGATCCTCCAGCGTTACAGTCAGCAGCAAGCGATCTCCGTGATCTCCGTCCGCGGAGCGTGTATAGACCTCCACGGCACGCAGCTGGTCGCTGTGCTTACCGTCGAACGGGAACGGAATGAAACCAAAACCCCACGGGGCGAGGTTGGCAGGGATTGCGGACGTCTCGATCACGAGCGTCGCCCCGTCGTAGTGTCCCACTGAATGTCCCATCGGGTTCGGCGGCTGATTCGCCGGAGGCGGACGCCCGTCGAGATAAATCGTCCGGCGAATCTCCCACTCGCCGTAGCGAAGCTCCACGCGGTCGTTGAGCTGCGTGATCTCGAGCTGATGCGGCGCAAATATCTCTCGGGCGAAGGCCCACGGCTCACAGTAAAGGAAGCCGGGATCGTCGGCCTGGTCGAGGTTTAGTTGCTCGAGCGCCGCCGCCGTCAGGCGAGGACGCAGATACTCGTCGCGTTGATGCTTCGCCGCCTCGGCGTAGAGCTCCATCGTCGGGCGCGCATCGTTCTTCGGGTCGTCCAATAGCGCATTGAGATAGTCGATTCCCGCGTCCGTGCAGAAGAACATGCAGAACGTATCGACGATCGTCTGTGGCGGATCGCTCCACATGCCCGCGAGGTCCGGCCGACGCGGCTGCGCGTGCACCGCAGCGGCAAGCCCGAGCGCCCCTAGCGAGACCACTACACGACAAAAGCGGGCACGCATCGGTTCTCGGCTCCTCGATTTGAAGTGCCGCGCAATGATAGGCGCTCTTTTTTCGGCCACGCGCGCTTTTCGCCGGTGCGGCCGTGTGGCCAAGGACGCCGAAGCGTCGCCCGCAGATTCCCCTAAAGTCCTATCGCCAACGGAGGACGGCGCGACCACTATTCGCGCGGTCGGCTTGGCCGACGTCGCGGCATTCCTTGATCCAGGAGAAAAACCATGACGAAGAAGCTACTGGCGGAGTTTGTCGGCACATTTTGGCTCGTGCTCGGCGGTTGCGGCAGCGCGGTGCTCGCATTGAACGCACCGGACGGTGGTATCGGGACCTTGGGCGTCTCGCTCGCCTTCGGCCTCTCGGTGCTGACGATGGCATTCGCCCTCGGCCCCATCTCCGGAGGCCACTTCAACCCTGCCGTGTCCGTAGGAGTGTGCGTCGCGGGGCGCTTTCCGGCTAAAGAGCTCCTTCCCTACATAGCGGCGCAAGTCGCCGGCGCGATTGCCGCGGGTGGCATTCTCTACCTCATCGCCAGCGGCCAAGCGGGCTTCGAGCTCGGCGGTTTCGCATCGAACGGCTATGGCGAGCATTCGCCGGGCGGCTATTCGCTGCTCGCGAGCGCCGTCGCCGAGGTCGTGACGACGCTGCTGTTCCTCGTGGTGATCTTGGGCGCGACCGAGCGCCGCGCACCGCCGGGTTTCGCGGCGATCGCGATCGGGCTCGCGCTCACGTTGATACACCTCATCACCATTCCGGTGACGGCGACGTCGGTCAATCCGGCGCGCAGCACCGGTGTGGCCGTTTACGTGGGCGACTGGGCCGTGGCGCAGCTGTGGTTGTTCTGGGCTGCGCCGATCG
This sequence comes from uncultured Gammaproteobacteria bacterium, assembly GCA_963714705.1. Classification (GTDB taxonomy): domain Bacteria; phylum Pseudomonadota; class Gammaproteobacteria; order Steroidobacterales; family Rariloculaceae; genus FEN-1219. Next base: position 739,825 of record CAVQPJ010000001.1, on the reverse strand, counting down.
TGGGCGGCGTGCTCGGCGCCGTGGTCTATCGGCTCATCCGCAACGAAAAAGACTCGGCCTGAAGAGCTCGACCTTCCGGCGGTGTCACTGCCGCTTGCGCATGCGGTCCCAGTACTGCTCGAGCACGCCCTCGATCTCGAGCCCGCGGAAAAACGGATACGGATCGCAGTCGTACTCGAGAATCATGAGGTCCGGCTCGCGGCGCCACGAACGGTGGCGCGTGATGGGGCGTCTGGTAGTTCTCCGGATCGTAGAGCGTGAGCTCGCTGCGCAGCGCCTGGCCGTCGTCGCTGAGCGACATGCGCTCGACGACGCTCGAATTCTCCGAGAGCGGCTGACCCGCCAGGTCCACGTAGCCGGCCGTCAGCATCTTCGTCTCGACGACGAGCGTCGAGCCTTCCCAATGGCCGAGCGAGTAGCCGAGCGCGCGATGCGGCAGCGCATCGGGATAGCCGCGCCCGTCGAGGAAGATGCGCCGAACCTCGTGGAAACTTTCGTAGAGGATCGTCACCTGCGTATCGTTCTGCACGATCTCGAGTGGATACGGCCAGCCGGAGATACGCACGAGCCCCGGGGACACGCAGCGCAGCGACGGATCGTCGAGGTAGTGGTACGCGTCGACGGCACGCTGGGCGGCCGGCGTGTAATCGAGCGTCACGCGGGCCAGGCCCGAGGACGTGCGTGACCAGACGCCCGTGAAATCGACGGGCCGCGGCGGCGCGGGCGGCGGCGTCACGTGCCGGGCCGCACGCCACGTGCCCTGCGGTGCGTCGAGCGGTGGGGTCAACACGCCCTTGAGCTCGGCGCCGTCTACGCGGCCACTGAGCGCGTAGCGGAGCAGTTGGCCGCCGCCGTCGCGCGTGTCGAACTCGAGCTCGATCGCGCCATCGCCGTGCTCGAGCGTGGCCGGGCCGCCGTCGACGAAGGCCACGAGCTCGCCGTCGTTCGACTCGATCGTCAGCGTGCCGGTGTGAACCGCCCGGCGCTCTTCCAGCGTCAGGAACCAGTCGCCGACGAGAGTCGGTAGTTCCGCGCGTGCTGTCGAGGCAAGAAGAGCAGCGCCGACGAGCGCTCCGAGCACGCGAGCCGGGAACAGTATCCGGATCATGGCGGCGGCGGCTCGCCGGTTGGCCGTATGACTTCGCCGGACGGGAGACGAACTTCGCGAATCCAGATCTTTCGCGTCCCCTCCCGGCCGAGGTTACCTTCGATCGTAATCTGCTCGCCGACCCGAATCGTGTCCTTGCTCCAGCCCGCCGCAGCCAGCGCGTTGGGGCTGCGCGTCTGCGCGTCCCACAGGATCTCCTTGCCATTTTCGTCCTTGATGGCGATGAAATAGCGTGCGTGCGGGTTGACGAACAGCACCTCGACGACGGCACCCGTGATCGTTCCGCTCTCGTCGTAGCTGAATTCCGCCGCGAACGAATGATGCGCGCGGGCCTCGGGGCTCAGCGCCGCGAACGCCAGCACTGCGAAGCTCGCTCGGATCCTCATGCATTCCCTCGACCATGGCGACGACGCCGCACAGCCTAGCACCCGGACGCGCCGCAAGGTCGGAACCAGCGCGCCTATTGAACCGTCTTCGTGGCGGCGTTCGAGAGCTGACTTTCCACGTTGCTGGTATTGCGCGCGGTCACGACGAAGTAATACGTGGTGTTCGGCAGGAGACTCTCGACGACATAGCTCGCAACGCCCGGAAGGTCCAACGTCACGGAGTTCGAGTAGTTGCCGGGCGCCGTGCCCCAGTAGATCTTGTAGCCCTTGAGATTCGTCAGCGGACTGCCGTCCGTATTCTGCGTGGGCGGAGTCCAGCTCAACATCGCCGATCCCGATGCAACGGCCTGAACGCTAAGCGAAAAGGCGGGTAGGGATACCTGAGCCACGCCATCGGAGACCGTAATCACCAGATTGGAATAGGTCCCGACGTACTGGGCGCTGGGCGTGCCCTGCAACCGGCCCGTCGCGGTATCGAACGCGGCCCACGGCGGCGTCGTATTCAGGCTGAACATCAGTGTGGTCCCGGCATTCGCGTCGCTCGCGGCCGGCGTGAACGTGTACAAGGTGCCGACGGTGACCGCGGTCGGCGGCGAGCCGGAAATCACGGGCGCGGCATTCGTGACCGTGATCGCGAATGGCGCGCAGCGGCACCGATGCAAGCCCGTCGCTCGCGCTGATCACGATGTTCGAATACGTTCCGGCGTGCATCGTGGCGGGCGTCCCCTGTAGCCGGCCCGTACTGCCGTCGAACGTCGCCCACGGCGGCGTTTGATTGATGCTGAAGCTCAGCGTCGTCCCGGTGTTCGGATCGCTCGCCATCGGCGTGAACGAGTACGCCGCGCCAGCGGCGACAGTTGTCGGCGGCGAACCGGAAATCACGGGCGCGCGCATTCGTGACCGTGATCGAGAATGCCGCCAGCGGCACCGACGCGTGCCCGTCGCTGACACTGATCACGATGTTCGAATACGTTCCGGTGTGCGCCGTGGCGGGAGTCCCCTGTAGGCGGCCCGTGCTGCCGTCGAACGTCGCCCACGGCGGTGTTTGATTGATGCTGAAGCTCAGCGTCGTGCCGACGTTCGCGTCGCTCGCCGTCGGCGTGAATGAGTACGCCGCCCCGGCGGCGACGGTTGTCGCGCGGCGTGCCCGAAATGAGCGGGCAGAGCGTTCGTTACCGTGATCGAGAACGGGCCAGCGACGCCGACGCTTGACCGTCGCTCACGCTGATCACGATGCCATTCGTCGTGCCGATATGGGCGGCGGTCGTCGTGCCCTGCAGGGAACCGGTTGCCGTACTGAATGTCGCCCACGACGGTTCGCCGGAGATGCTGTAGGTCAGCGCGGTCCCGGGGTTCGGATCGCTGGCCGTCGGCGTGAACGAGTACGCCGCCCCGGCCGCGACCGTCGTCTCCGGCGCGCCGGAAATCACGGGGGGTGCGTTCGTCACCGTGATCGAGAACGAGGCCAGTGACGCCGACAGTTGGCCGTCGCTCACGGTGATCACAAGGTTCGAGTACATTCCGGCGTCCCCCGTAGCCGGCGTTCCCTGCAAGCGACCCGTCGCGGTGTCGAACGTCGCCCACGGCGGCGTTTGATTGATGCCGAAGGTGAGCGTTCGTGGCGGCGTCGATATCCGCTCGCGGTCGGCATGAACCAGTACGGCGCACCAGCGGCCACCGTCGTCTCGGGCGCGCCGGAGATCACAGGCGGTGCGTTTGGCACCGGAATCGTGATCGTGAACGCCGGCAGCGGCCGCGTGCGAGTAGTCCGTCGCTCACGACGATGACGATGTTCGGGAAGCTTCCGACATCGCCCGCGCCCGGCATTCCTGCCAGCTCGCCAGTGGTGGTGCTGAACGTCGTCCAGGACGGCGGGTTCACTACGCTGAAAGTCAGTGTCGTGCCAGCGTCCGGCGTCGCTCGCCGTCGGCGTGAACGCGTACAAGAGGCCGACGGCTGCCGGTAGTGGGCGGCGTGCCCGAGATCGTCGGCGGGAGGTTCACGTTGATCGAGAACGCCGGCAGCGCGTCCGTGTTCGGGCCGTCGCTGACACTGATGACGATGCTCTCGGACGGCCCCGCATCCGTGTCGGCGGGTATCCCCTGCAGACGTCCGCTGTTGGCGTCGAACGTTGCCCACGGCGGTTTGCCGGCGATGCTGTAGATCAGCGTGTCGAGGTCCGGATCCGTCGCTGTCGGCTGGAACGAGTACGGCTGACCGGCCGTTACGACACTCGGAGGCAAGCCCGAGATCACGGGCGACCTGTTCGACGAGGCCACGGTGATCGCAAACGCGGGCAGCACCGCCGTAGCCTTGCCGTCGGTCACGCTAACGGCGATGTTGTCGAACGCGCCGACCTGCCCCGCGCCCGGAGTTCCTTCCAAGAGACCCGTGGTTTCGCTGAACGTCGCCCATACGGGCTGATTGGCGATGTCGTAGCTCAGCGGATCGTTGTCGGCGTCCGTGGCCACCGGCTGAAATCTGTACAGCTCGCCTTGCACTACGGTCGTCGGCGGGCTGCCGCTGATCAGCGGCACGCGGTTCGGCGTCGGCGCGGTGACCGCGATAGAGAACGCGGGCAATACCGCGGTCAAGGCTCCGTCCGTCACGCTGACGATCACGTCGTCGAAGGTCTGCGCCGGTATCCCCACCGGCGGCGTGCCGCTGAGCTGTCCGGTCTGGGTGTCGAACGTCGCCCACGACGGCAACTGCTGCACGGCGAACGTCAGCGGGTCGTTGTCGGGATCGCCGACCGTCGGCACGAACACGTAATGATCGCCCGCTTCCACGGCCGTCGGCGGCGAACCGGAGATCACCGGCGGACGATTCATCGCCGGCACGGTCACCACGATGTCGAATGCCGCGAGCGAGACCGTGGCCGGCCCGTCGGTCACGGAGATCACGACGCCGGGGAAGGTTCCGGCGTTTGCCGCCTGCGGCGTGCCTTCGAGCCGGCCGTTCGTCGAGTCGAAGCTCGCCCAAGACGGCCGGTTACGGATTACAAACGCCAGGGGATCGTTGTCAGGATCGCTTGCGCTGGGCTGGAAGGAATACGCGCTGCCGGCGATCACCGACACCGACGGGGCACCCGAAATCCGCGGCGCGCGATTCGCGACGGCCACGCTCGTCACGACGATATCGAACGCGGGCAGCCCCGTCGCGATCGCGCCATCGCTGACCCAGATGACGATACCGGGATACTTGCCCGCATCGCTGGCTGCCGGCGTCCCGGTGAGTTGCCCCGTGGCAGTGTCGAACGTCGCCCATGGCGGCTTCGCGTCGACCCAGAAGCTCAACCGATCGCCGTCGGAGTCGCCCGACGTCGGCGCGAACGAGTACGCGGCGCCGGCCGCCACCGAAGTGGCCGGCGTGCCGGCAATCATCGGTGCCGTGTTGCGGTTTGGGGTGGAGCCAACCGTGGTGCCGGTGGCATTGCTGGGGGACGGCAGGCTCGCAGTGTCTCCGCCCCCGCCGCTGCAGGCCGCGAGCGCCAACGAGGCGCACACGACCCAGGCGCAACGAGCACTTCGCCACCCCGCACGCATTCGCTGCGTGTCTCCTTATTCTATTCTTGGGATGATTGAACGCTCGCCCCTGCCTCCCGGTACATCAGACCTTTGGCCTAGAACGGTTCACGGAATCGACGCCAAACGACACAGCCTCGGCCGTGTCGACGTCGGCGCCGGCTATTCCGGAGTCGAGCTCCGACCTTGGTCCCATGGTGCGCGCACGACCGGACGGCCGCGATCCTATACACTGGCCGCCTTGGAGCGGGGTTCACTCGCCGAACTCGAGGCCCCTCCTGAGCACCCCCTCACCTCCCGAAGCAACCACCGCCGAATCGCTCGGCCTTATCGAGCGCCGACTCAGGTTCAGCGGTGACAACGCTTTTCACGCCGAGCTCAAGCGGCGAGTCAAAGAGCGCTTGCGCGCCACGGGGCGATCCGAGCGCAGTTGTCCCGAGATGTACGTCAAGACCGCGATCATTTTCGCGAGCTTCGCCTCCATATACGGCTTGCTGGTGTTCGTTGCGGCGTCCTGGTGGCAGGTTCTGCCGCTCGCGATCGCATTGGCGCTGACAGTCGTCGCAATCGGCTTCAACGTGATGCACGACGGGAGCCATGAAGCGTACTCCGACCGCCGCTGGGTCAATCGGGCGATGGCGATGAGCCTCGATCTCGTCGGGGGCAGCTCCTATTTCTGGCACTGGAAGCACAACGTGTTCCACCACATGTTCGTCAATGTGGTCGGATACGACACCGATATCAATCTCGTGGGCCTGGGCCGGTTGACGCCGCATCATCCGCGCGCCTGGATCCACCGCTGGCAGCATCTATATGTGTGGTTCCTGTACGGTGCAATGGTCATCAAGTGGCACCTCTACGACGACTTTCGGCTGGCCGTGACTTCGCGAATGGGCGGGCACCGCGTTGTGCGCCCGCGCGGCTCGCAGTGGGTCGTCTTCTTCGCCGGCAAGCTCGTGTTCCTCTCGCTCGCGTTTGCGCTACCGCTCACATTGCACCCCGCGTGGGCCGTCGCAGCGACGTACGCCGTCATGGCCGCGACGACGGGCATCATGCTCGCCGTGGTGTTTCAGCTCGCGCATGTCGTCGAGCGCGCTCATTTCCCGTTGGCTAGCGGGACGGGCCACATGGACACGCCATGGGCAGTTCATCAAGCGGAGACGAGTGTGGACTTCGCTCGCCACAGCCGCGCCGCGTGCTGGCTACTCGGCGGCCTGAACTTTCAGATCGAGCACCATCTGTTCTCGCGCATCTGCCACGTCAACTACCCGGCGATCGCACCGGTGGTGGAGCAGACGTGCCGAGAGTTCGGCGTCGCGTACCACTACAACACGACCTTCATGGGCGCGTTGCGCTCTCACTATCGCTGGCTGCGCGCGCTCGGCCGAGCAGACGATGTCGGCCCCGAACTGCCGATAGCAGCCGCGTAGAGCGTTACCTATTCACCTCAGCATCTGCTGAACGAGAACACCGTTTCGCAGCCGCTTCGTCTGCGTCTCGGTCATTGGGGACATGCGACTCGTCCCGCGAAGATCGGGCGTCGCAGGTGTGACGCGATCGGCGCGGGGCGACAGATCGAGCTCGAGTTGTTCTTCGCGGCGCCTGCGGCGTTGGCCGGCGGAGGCCGCGCGCGTCTTCCTTTTCTGGCGAACCATTGTTGTCCCCTTTCTTGGACCCCGATTTTGGGGGGTGCCATCGTATCGCAGATTCCAGCCCGAGCACGGCTCTGGTGCTTTCGCTGCCATGGACGACGGGTCGGTGGCGTGTTGAAGTAAGCGCGCCGATACCGGAGAAACATGATGCGGACGAGATACTGGATATTGCTGTCGACGATCGCGCTGGTGCCGCTCGCGCACGTCGCGGCTCACCATTCGCCGACGATGCTGTACGACCTGAGCCGCGAGATCACGGTGACGGGCGTCGTCACCGAGTATCAGCTCGGCAACCCGCACATGCGCATCTATCTCGACGTCGACAACAACGGCACGACCGAGAAGTGGCTCGCCGAAGGCGGCTCGCGCACGCAGCTGCTGCGCGTGGGCTGGACCGGCATGGAAGTGGTCCCGGGCGACAAGATAACGGCTCGCGGCCACCCGCCGCGCGATGCAACGGCGAAGCTCATCCACATGACGCATATGACCCTGCCCGACGGAACCGAGCGGTTCACCGAGGACATCGACTACGAAGGGTTCAACGATCGCCGGCGCCGCCCGCAATGAGGAGCGCTGCCCCGATGACCCACACGCAGATCGCCAAAACCGGCGCCGTTTCGAATTTCTTGCTCGGCGCGTTGCTTACGCTGCCGCTCGGTGCGCAGGCACAAGGGGCCGACCCGGCAGCGCCGTTCCTCGGCACGTGGAGCGGCGTATTCACGACCCAGAGCAACGACTACTGGACGTTCGCCGACATCCAATGCTTCGTCGGTTGCCCCGTCGAGTTCTATGCGCGCTTGAGCGCGCTGCTCGCGGACCCGGCGAACGACGCGGCCCCCGCCATGGCGCTGTCCGGCCAGGCCGGCGCGGCCTCGCTCGCAGCGCTCGATGCGATTCTGACGCCGGTCGGAAAACAGGTCAGAGCCGCGAACAGGCCGGAGGACGATCCGAAGTTCATCAACTGCCAACCATACGGCTTCGTCCGCGAAGTGACGAATCCGTTGCCGCTACAGATCCGCCGCGACGGCGACCACTTGGTCGTGCGTTACGAGGAGTGGTCGCTGCTGCGCAATATCTATCTCGACGGCCGCGCGCACCCCGCGCACAAGACGCCGACTTTGCTCGGTCATTCCGTGGGGCGCGTCGAAGGCGGCGCGCTGATCGTGGAAACGGCGGGTGTGACGCCGGACTTGATCTCGGATAACTCTCAAGCCGGTCACAGCGGCGAGCTCACGGCCGTCGAACGCTACACCGTGCAGCAGAACCCGCACCGCCTCGAGCTCACGCTCACGCTGACGGATCCCGTGACGTTCACGAAGCCCTTGGTCGTGACGAAGACGTGGCTGTACACACCGGAGATCGAGATTGTGCAGGACACGTGCTCGCAACAGCCGGGCAAGCCCGATTTAGGTTGAGCAGTCGCCGAGCAACATCGCTGCTTGCGGTCTGCGCGCTCGGTGTCGGCGCATGCAGCGGCGACGCCGGCGCGCCGCGAGCCGAAAACGACTCCGCCGAGATTGCCGCGACCGAGCAACGCATCGTTGCCGCCGCCGCGCTGACCGAGCGACTGAAGGCTGTTGGAGCCGTCAAGCGCCTCCAGCACGCGTACGGCCACTACTCCGAGGTCGGGCTTTGGCACGATTTCGCCGACTTGTTCTCGGACACTGCGGTCGGGCACTACACGCAGGGCGACCTCGGCAAGGAAGAAATCCGCAAGCTGTTCGTCGAGCAAGTTGGGCAAGGCATCCTCGGGCTCGCGGACGGTCGAATCTATCCGCACATCGCACTCTCGCCGGTCATTACCCTCTCAGCGGACGGGAAAAGCGCCAAGGCTCGATGGCGCATCGTCGCGATGCTCGGCGGCTACGGCGGCACCGCGAGCTTCGCGCGCGGCGTCTACGAGAACGCGTACGTCGAGGAAAACGGCGTCTGGAAGGTGCAGGAGATCTCGTTCTTCAACCAGGTATCGGGACGCTACGGCGAAAGCTTGCGGCCGACCGTGAATGGCCCACTCGATTCACCGTCGACGGCGTTCCATTACGACCCCGGTGAGGTCGGCACGTTGGCCGTGAGCGGCGCCGCTCGCGCGAGCAACGCGGAAACGAGCGCAACCTTCGACGCGCTCGCAGCGCGGGTCGGCGCGCTCGAGCCCGAGGTCGCGCAGTTGACCGCGGAGAACGCCGTGCTGAACCTGCAGAACGCTTACGGCTACTACGTCGATCGCAAGCTCTGGGACGACGTCGCGGATCTCTTTGCCGACGACGGCACGATGGAGATTGGCCAGAGCGGCGTCTACGAAGGCCGGGAGAGCATTCGCCGCGGGCTGGAGCAGTTCGGCCCCGCGTCCTTACGCAACGGCGAGATCAACGACTACATCCTCATGCAGCCGATCGTCACGGTCGCGAGCGACGGCGCCACCGCGAAAGCGCGCGGCGTCTATCTCGGCATGACGGGCATGGCGGGCGTCGGCGCGCAGTGGCGCGAGGGTATCTACGAGAACGAGCTCGTGCGCGACGGCGGCGTCTGGAAGATCAAGACGCTGCACGTCTATCCCCGCCTCGTGACCGACTACGCCTTGGGCTGGGCCGCGGACGCGCAACCCGTGAACCAACCGAGCGAAGCGTTTCCGCCCGATCGGCCGCCCACCGTCGCGTACGAAAGCTACCCGACGTTCATGATCCCGCCGCTGCATTTCCGCCATCCCGTCACGGGCCGGCCGCCGCAATACCCCGCCGCGCACGCGGGCGGCGATCCGAGCGCGGCGGCGGAGCCTCTTGTGTCGGCGGCAAACCCGCAGACCTCGGCCGAGCTCGACGCGCGCCTCGCCGCGCTCGAGCAAGCGCTCGACGCGGCGGTTGCCGCAGCTACCGCGGAAAATCTCCTGAACGCATTCGGCTACTACGCCGACGAGCACTTATGGGACGCCGCCGCGCAGCTGTTCGCCGCCGACGCCTGGGCCGAAGTGCCTGGCGTCGGCGTGTACGTCGGACGCGGGCGACTGGGCGCAGCCCTGCAGGCCGCGTTCGGCGGCCGACGCGAAGGCGCGTTCGAGCTCCACCAGATCGCGCAGCCCGTCATTCACGCGACGGCGGGCGGGGCGGCGCGCATCCGCGCGCGTCTCGCGCGAATCGATGCGGTCGAGGATGGCGACGACCGCTACGCGGCCGGCGTCTACGAAGCAGCCGTCATCGAAGAGAACGGCGCGTGGCGGATCGGCGCTCTCGACTACGAGCCGACGTGGACGGCAAGTCACAGCCGCGGCTGGGCGCGCGTAACGGACGGCGACGCTGCGAGCTTGGCTGCGCTCTCCGCGAGCGACCTTCCGCCGCCCGATCGGCCGCTCTCGGGGCCGGCCGCGCCGCCCTTCCCCGCCATCGCGGACGTCCCGTTCCACTACTCGAATCCGGTGTCGGGCAGACCGCCGGCGCGCGGCTCATTCTGAGCGCGCGAGCTCAGTCGGGGCGGCCACGTCCGTCAACGTCGTGATCCATTGGTTTGAAGAGCTCCGCTAGTCGTTGATCTGCGCGCGCAGCGCCGCTCGATCGATTTCGGCGCCGTTGATGAACGTGCGTGAGATGCGGCGAGTGTTGACGATGTCGTCGAGCGGGCTGGCGTCGAGCACGAGGAGATCGGCTCGCTTGCCGGGCACGAGGCTGCCGCGGTCGTCGAGATGCAAATACTCGGCGGCGCGGCTCGTCGCGGCGACCAGCACTTGCGCGGGCGTCAGGCCCGCATCGACCATCGCCTGCAGCTCGAGGTGCTCGGCCAGCCCGAACAGGTGATCCTCGACGCCGGTATCGGCGCCGAGCACGACCTTGGCGCCCGCGGCGCCGAGCTTGGCGAGGCTGCGCTCGAGGATCGCGTACCGCTCGCGTGCTTCCGCGGCGGCCTGCGGATCGCGTTGGCGGAAGGTCACCGCCATCTTCGCGATCACGTCCGGCGCCGCGGACTCCGTCAGCAGCTGCAGCATGGGATCGGCGGGCGTCAGCCACGGCGGAATGCCGACCTGCGTCGCCCGGCGCGGACTCGACAGGTTGGCGTTGACGTAGACGTTGCGCTCGACGATCTCGCGCAATCAGCGCGTCGCTCATCTCGACGTCGCGCACCAGGTGCACGAGGCCGTCGATGCCCGCTGCCACGAGCCCCTCGGCGTCGGCGTGATAGAACACGTGCGCGTTGACGCGCAGGTCGCGTTGATGGGCTGCGTCGATCACCGCGCGGTACAGCTCGGGGCGCAGCTGCGGTGCACGTCCGTTACGGTCGTCCACCCAAATCTTGACGATATCGACATCGCGAGCGGCGAGCTCCGCGACGGCGGTGCGCGCCTCGGCCTCCGTGCTGATCTCGTACGCAATTCCCGCGTAAGCGGCCGCACCCGGGCCTGCGTTCGGCGCTCCGATGCCGCGACCGGCCACGAGCAACTTCGCGCCGCCGAGCGTGCCGGCCGCCTGGTCCGCGCGAATCCGGTACAGCACGTCGCCGCGCTCGATGCCCTGCGACTGCACGACCGAAACGCCGAAGTAGAGGGCGCGCTTCGAGGTCGTTCATCACCGTGTCGCGGGTGTAGTTCGCGGCGACGTACGTCACGCCCTTCTGGAACCCGGGATGCCCGTGCGTGCTGATCAACGTGGGCATCACGGCCTTGCCCGCGAGGTCGATGACCCGGGTCTCGGCGCCGATGCGCGCCCTGATTTCCGCTGAGGTTCCGACGGCGACGATCACGCCGCCGCCGATGGCGATCGCCTGCGCCACCGTGTCGCGGCCGTCGACGGTGATGACCGTGCCGTCGATCAGCGCCAGATCGACGCGAGGCTGTGCGGTAGCCGCAGCTGGCGACGGAGAGTACGAAAGCTCCGCAGAGAAACGCGCGTCAGCACGTGTCGTCGTCAGCGGGGCCCAGCTACTTGCCGAAGTCGGCCCACGGCCCGACCTCCACCTTGCCGGTCGTGTTCCACAGCTCGCCGAGCTCGACCCGCACGCCGGTCGCGATGGCGCCCGTCTGCTGTTGCGCCTGGAAGCACGTGAAGTCCGGCCGCTCGCGCCAGGCGAACGGCCCGCACAGGCGAATGCCCGCGTTGATCGCGGCGTCGTGCACGACGTTGATGAGCCGCTCGTAGTCGGGCGAGCCCTGCGAGTAGCCCGAGAAGTTGCCGAGGTCGCCGGACGCCGCGAAGATCGCGGTCACGCCCGGAACCTTGGCGATCTCCGCAGCGTTATTGACGCCTTCCAGCGTCTCGATCATGAGGATCAGCACGAGGTTGTCGTTGATCGTCTGGCGATAGCCGCCCGGCACGCGGCCGTACATGTCGGCGGCGAACGCGTAGCCGCCACCGTTGCTGCGCCGGCCGAGCGGCGGAAAGAACGCCCAGTCGCGGGCCGCCGTGGCTTCCTCGACGGTGTCGACGGTGGGCACGACGACGACGAGCGCGCCGTTGTCGAGCGCGTGCTGCATCTCCTTCTCGTTGGTGTAGGCGACGCGCGCGCCGGGCACCGCCCGGGCGTACGGGCAGTCGCCCCACATCTTGGCCGCCTGATCCCACGTGACCGAGGAATGCTGCATCTCGGTCCAGACGAAGTCGTAGCCGGCGTTGGCCATCGCGCAGTAGACGGTGGGATCGGTGACGTTGAAGAGCGTGCCGCCCGAGACCTTCTGGCCGGCCAGCATCTTGGCTTTGACGGGATTCCAGATCTTGGCTCCGGCAGGCGCGTTGAACGCCGGCCCGTATCTCCAGCTCGCGGGATCGAACGGGCCTTGATTCACGGCATTCGGCAACGCCGTCCGAATCGCGCCGCTGTCCTTGCCCCCCGGAGCCGAGAGCGGCGAGGTCACGGGCGGCGACGCGACCGCATACGCCGGTTGCTGACCCGCTGCGGGAGTCTGCGCCGGTGCCTGCGCCCAAGCGGTGCCGGCGATGAACATGAGACCCAAGCCGACGACGCTCGCAACGGAGTTCCCATTCATTGTCGTGCCCCCCAAGACAGATGAGCCGATAGTACTTTCAAATACCTTTGCTCCGCGATAGCCGACTGCGGCGACGCACCGAGATCGTCGAAAACCCCGCGCTGCAAGGTCGCCTCAGTCGCCGGCCGCAGCCGTGGCTTGCTGTAGCGCTTCGCTGGCTTCGAGCCACGCCTCCTCCACTTCGGCGAGCTCGCTCTTGACGCGCGCCTGGTCGCGCAACAGGTCCTTCAACTTGTCCCTGCTCGTGCTGGCGTACACGTCGCCGCCGGCCAGCTGCGCGTCGATGTCCGCGCGGCGCTGCGTCAGCGATTCGAGTCGCCCTTCGAGCTCCTTTATCTTCCTGCGCAACGGTTGCTCGCGCTGCCGCTGTTCCGCTTCGGTGCGTTTGCGGTCCTTGCGCACCTGTGCGCTGTCCGCCTTGTCGACAACGTCGGCTACCTGCGTTTGCCGAGCGCGTCGTTCGCTCAGCCAAGCCCGATATTCCTCGAGATCGCCGTCGTACTCCTGCACGCTCGCCGTCGGCCACCATCAGCCACCGATCCGTGACGCTGCGCAGCAAGAAGCGATCGTGGGAGACGATCACCATCGCTCCGCCGAAATCCTGCAACGCCACCGTCAACGCGTGCCGCATCTCGAGATCGAGGTGATTGGTCGGCTCGTCGAGCAACAGCACGTTCGGCCGCTGATACACGAGCAGCGCCAGCACCAAACGCGCCTTCTCGCCGCCGGAAAACAGCTCGACGGAGCCCATCACCGTATCGCCCGAAAAGCCGAAGCCGCCGAGGAAATTCCGCAGGTCCTGTTCCCTCGCACGCGGATCGAGGCGCTGCACGTGCTGCAACGGACTCGACGAGATATCCAACTGCTCCAGCTGATGCTGCGCGAAGTAGCCGATGCGCACGTCTTGCGCCTCGGTTCGTTTGCCGCTCGACACAGCCTGTGTTCCCGCGAGCACTTTGATCAACGTCGACTTGCCCGCGCCGTTCGGACCGAGCAACCCGACGCGATCGCCCGGCACCAGCTGCAAGTTCGCGTCGCCGAACACCGGCCGCTCGCGTATACGCCGCGCTGACGTGCTCCAGCGTCAAGAGCGGATTGGGGATCTTCTGCGGATCGCGAAACGCGAACCGAAACGGCGTATCGACGTGCGCCGGCGCGATCAGCTCCATGCGTTCCAGCGCTTTCATGCGGCTCTGCGCCTGGCGCGCTTTGGACGCGTGGGTCTTGAAGCGATCGATGTAGCTGCGAATGTGCGCGATCTCGCGCTGCTGCCGCGCAAAGTCGGCCTGTTGTCCGGCCCGCTGCGCGGCACGCTGCTGCTCGAACGACGAATAGTTGCCGGTGTAGAGCGTCAACGTCTCCTGCTCGATATGCACGACGGCTTCGACCACGCGGTCCAGGAACTCGCGGTCGTGCGAAATCAACAGCAGCGCGCCGGGATAGGCGCGCAGGTAGTCTTCCAGCCACAGCACCGCGTCCAAATCGAGATGGTTGGTCGGTTCGTCGAGCAGCAAGACGTCGGAGCGCCGCATCAACGCCCGAGCGAGATTCAGGCGCATACGCCAGCCGCCGGAGAACTCCCGCACCGCGCTCGACGTGCTGCGCGGCGGAGAAGCCGAGGCCATAGAGCAGCTGCGCGGCGCGACTGTTGGCGGTGTACCCGCCCTGGTGGTCGTACTCGCCGTGCAGCGTCGCCAGCCGCACGCCGTCCCCGGCGTGCTCCGCGGCGCGAATGTCGCGCTCGATCGCGCGCAGCTCGGTGTCGCCGTCGAGCACGTACTCGATCGCCGGCTGATCCACGGCCGGCGTCTCCTGCGCCACGTGCGCGAAGATCCATTTCGCCGGTACGTCGACGTCGCCGGCGTCCGCGTGCAGCTCGCCACGCAGCAACGCGAAGAGGCTCGACTTGCCGGTGCCGTTTGCGCCGGTGATGCCGACCTTCTGGCCGGGAAACACCGCGAAATTCGCGGCGGCGAACAAGACCCGCCCGCCGCGGCGCAGTGTGACGTCGCGAAATTTCAACATGCCTTGGGTATTACTTCAGAGCGGCTTCGCTGCGCTGGCGATAGTACTCGACGTTCCGCTCCGCAAGGTCCCCGAGCAAGAACCGCATGACGGGCCGCGCGTACCAGTTGAAATTCGTCGAGATGCGGTAGCTCATGCGCACGGTCACCTCGGTCGCGTCGCCGCGCGGGCGGAGCGTGTACGAGGTATCGAGCACGTCGAAGTAATGGCCGCCGATGACGACGTGCTCGTCCAACGCATAGGGCGGAAACGAGTCCTCGTAGAAGCGATACGTCCAGCGCACGAACTCCGGTTCGCGCAGCTCCTCGATCACCTCGTCGAAATAGACATCCTTCGACATCCGCACACTGCGGAGCGTCTCGCCGGCATCGGTGCGAAATCGGCCCTCGAGCGGTAGCGGCACACCGATCCGAAACAGCCAGGCACGATCGATCTCGGCGGGTTCGATTGCCGGCGCGTCGAGTATCTCTCTCCACACGGTCGCGCTGCTTGCAGCCACGATCGTCGTGCGTTCGACCGCATCGACGGTCTGCGGCAGACGAGCATCGAAGTCGAAGCTTCCGCCGATCAGCGGTAAGAGCAGGATGCAGCTGATGGTCGGCTTCGGCCAGTTCGTGAACCGGCACACGAGCCCCATGATCAGGCCGCCGGCAACGCCGAGCAGACAGAAGAGCGGCAGAATGATGATGGCGCAGATGATGCCTTCGATCATGATCAGCAGCGTGCCGAGCACGGCCAGCATCGTGGCCCACGCCGACGCCCACACGTAGAACCCTGCCGTCCTGCGCCGCTGCCGCTCCGCGCAATAGACGGTGACGGCGCCAACCGCGAACGGCGCTAGAAAGATGAAAGAGACGGTCATGACGGCGTTCGGCTCGCCGGGCGAGCCCCAAAAGAAGAGGCGCAGACCGACGCCGACCAACACACCCGCGGCGAACGGCCACCATCCCGAGAACGGCTTCCGCTCCTCGGGCGGCCGCGGCGCCCGCGCGCTCATGAGCTGCGCGCCAGGACGCTCGGCGCGTCTGCTGTAACCGGTGTAATGCCGGGCCGCGGCGGCAAACGTTGCGGAACTTGGACACCCCACGCCAGCCCAAGCTTTTCCAGCAACTCGACGAGCATGAATCCCAAGTCCAATTGCCCCGGATACAAGCCGTGCCGGGCAGAGGCCGGAAAGGCATGGTGGTTGTTGTGCCAGCTCTCTCCCATCGACGGGATCGCAGCCCACGGCACGTTATGTGCCTGCACCGCACCGTCGTCGACGAGCCACGATTGCGGACCGTGCGAGTGGCAGAGATACCCGACGAACCAATGCATGTGCACGCCAACCGCGACGCGCACGCAGACTCCCCAGACGACCCACGGCCAACCTCCCGCCGCGTAGAGCAGCAGCGCGACCGGCAGCTGCTGCAACATCCACGTTTGCTGGAGGAAACGATAGAAGGGATCGTCGCCGATGCCGGCTCCGGGGTCGAATCGCGGCGCATGAGTGAGGGACAGGCGGCAGTGCAGATTCCACCAGCCGTCGACGAGCAACCCGCGGCCGTGCTTGAGGAAGTCGTGACAGTCGCGCTGGCGCTGCGCCCAGTCGCGGAAGTCGTGAGATTGAATCACCCAGAACGGGCCTTGCATGCCCACGAGCGTGCCGCACCAGACCATGGCTCGCTCGAGCCACTTTGGGCATTGGAAGGTTCGATGGATGAGGCGCCGGTGAAAACCGACCGAGTGCCCGACGCACATCGTGAGGGCGAGCAACGCGATGAATATCGCGACCGCGCTCCAACTCACGAGCAACGGCCCGAGAATCACAGCCGCGAGCAGCATCGAGCCGTTCCACAACGAGCGCAGCGGATCCCACCCGACGGATCCAAAACGCGGATCGACGTCCGCGCTCAGAACCAACGAGTTCACCTTGTACGGATCGCCCACGAATCGCTCCGCGCGTTGCCGAGGCGAATCATAGCGGTGGCAGACGGCCGCGCCCATCGTGGATCTCGGCGGGCTTCGCTTCGGGGGACGCCAAGCGTAGAGTCCTGCTCATGCGCGGATCATGGTTGGTCATTCCGCTTGCGGCGTGGCTCGGCGGTAGTCACGCGATCGCCCAGACAGCGGCCGTGCCGCGGCTGCCGAACGGCCAACCCGATTTGCAAGGAACGTGGGAGAACAACAGCGCCACGCCGCTCGAGCGTCCGGCGGAGCTCGCCGACAAACCGCTGCTCTCCGAGGACGAGCTGGCCGCGCTCGAGGCGCGGGCGGCGAAAGTCTTCGGTCCCGAAGCGGATGCCGTGTTCGGCGATTCGCTCTACCTCGCGCTGCTCGACGATACCCGCTCGCGCCAGACCTTCGCGACCGGCACCTACAGCCAGAACTGGGTACCCGGTCGGTATTTCGAGCGGCGCACGTCGCTGATCGAGGATCCCGCGAACGGGCGGCTGCCGCCGCTGACGCCGCAAGCCGTCGAGCGCCGAACGGCGCTACCGCAGCGCGCCCGCAGCGCCGCCGATTTTTCGCTGACCGATCGCTGCATCACCTACGGCGTCCCGGATCTCTTCGCCGCGTACATGAGCGTGTACCGGATCTTCCAGACGCCGGACCACGTCGTCATCCAATTGGAGAAGATCCACGACACGCGCGTCATTCCGCTGGACGGCCGCCCGCATGTATCGCCCGCGATCCGGCAGCACCTCGGCGACTCGCGCGGCCGCTGGGACGGCGACACGCTCGTCGTCGAAACGATTAACTTCCACCCGGCCGGCAACAACATGGGCGGCTACTTCCGTTATGCGGACGAAAACCTGAAGCTGACGGAGCGCTTCACGCGCGTTGACGCCGACACGCTTCACTACGAGTTCACCGTCGACGATCCCACCGTGTGGACGCGGCCGTGGACCGCCGCGATCTACTGGAAGAAAAGCAACGGCGAGATCTTCGAGTATGCCTGCCACGAAGGGAACATCAGCCTTCGCGGCATGCTCTCGGCGCTGCGCGCCGAGGAAGCCGCCGCCGAGTCTCCGCAACGAGGCGGCGACGGACGCTGACCGGCGTTATTTGATCAGGCCGTCGCTGCGAAGCTGCGCCGTCACGGCCTTCGCGATGCCGTCGATGACGCCGAAGAGATTGGGTTTCTCGAACGCGGTCGATTCGACGCCCCAAATGCGCGCGCGGCTCTCGACGAGGTAGAGATCGGTCCTTACGCGCACCGTGTGCGTCTCCGTGACCGGGAGCGGGTCTTCGTACCGCGAATACGCGCGGAAGTACTCCGTGAAATCAGCCGCCGCATCGGGGCTCTGCGTTTGCACGTCGACGACGCGCGTGACCAACACCGCATCGGCACGCGCTCTGTTTGCGGCTGCGACCAGCGAATCGGCCGTCAGATCTCGCGCGGCGCTCACGGTGTAGAGGCTCGCCTCTGCGCTCGCGCCCGCGGCGCGCAGCGCACGCGCGACCGTGTTCTCGAACTGACCGCGAACGCCGATGTCCTCGTGGACTCCGACGACGAGGATCTCGGATACGGTGCCCTCGAACGCCGGGTCTTCGTAGACCTTCACGACCTCGTCACCGGCTGCCGACGCCGCGACAAACAGTCCGAGCAACACGACCAGATGCGGTCTCATCCAACCACCGGGATTTTGATTTCGGGCCATTATCTTCATTTGGGGCCCGAGCGCCCAGTGGCCGGCATGGGTAGAAGGGCCAATGGAGCGCCGAACGCACGGTTCGCGGCCATGCTTCCCGAGCGCCCCGGCATCATCTGGCAAGCCCGGACGACGCGCTTGGACTCGCCGGCCGCAGCCAGAACGGATTCCCTTCTTCCCACTTGTTGTGCGTGAGCCGCACCTCGAGACCGTCACGGAGGCGCCGCGCGAACAGCTCGCCGTACATCTGCGGGCCGAACACGACCTCCTGCACCATCGGCTCCTCGTCGCTGATGCCGCCGCGCTCCGACGTGTAGACGATCCACTCGCCGTCCGGCGAGAACCACGGGTGCGAGTCCTGACCCGGGTGCTCCGAGATTCGCTGCAACGTTCCGGGCGTGCCGTCCGGCGCGACGGCCAAGAGATAATTGTCGAACGTCAGATTGCCGAGCTTGTCGCGCGTGCCGTCGCGGTTCGACGAGAACGCAATCGTGGACCCGTCCGGCGAGAACACGGGAAAGTTCTCGCGCGCTTCGTCGCTCGTCAGCGCCTTCGGCTCCGTGCCGTCGCGCTTGCTCAAGTACAGATCGAATCGGCCGTTGCGCGCGCTGCGATACACGAGCTGCTCGGCGTTCGGCGAGAACGCCGCTACGCCCTCGTTCGCGCCCGTGCCTTCGCTCAAGTTGCGCCGCTCGGTGCCGTCCGCGCGCATGACCCAGATGTCCGCCTCGTCGGTGCCTTGCCCGAAGAAAAACCCTTGCGTGTACGTGATCCACTCGCCGTCGTCGGACCACTTGATGTCGAACAAGCGATTCGGCGTGCCGCTGACGATGCCGACGGCGGGAACCGCGAAGAGCTCGCGTTGATTCCCGCCGTCGAAGTCGGCTAGCACGAACCTCGTACCGGCCTCGTTCTCGATCGTGACGGCGGTTTCGTTTCGATCCGGGTGCGGCGCAAGACCCGTCGTGTGCCGCATCGGGTACAGCGTGACGGTGCGGTCCGGCATTGCGACGTCGGCGGGATAGTCGGCCGCGAGCAGCGCACCGGCGCCTAGAATCTCCTCGACGGCTTGGGTCTCCGCGATGGCAGGGCCGACGCCGTGCACGACCATCGCGCCGCTCGCAGCGTGAAAATCCGGCAGCCAGTAGTCGGTCGCCGTGTCGCCCTCGGCACGCGGACCCGTACCGTCGGCCGCGACGGACTCGATGCTCCAGCGCGCAAAACCCGTTCGCTTCTGATAGGCGACGCGGCCGCCCGGCATCAGAGCCGGCGCGAGCGCTTCGACGCCTTCCGGCGTGATCGCACGCGGGCTCGATCCATCGGCGTTCATCGCCCAGATCCGAAAGCCGCCCTCTTGCCCCAAGATCGGGCTCGTCGGCGGACCGACGATCTCGCGCGGCCGCGCCGAGTAGAAGTACAGCGTGGCGCCGTCCGCGGACCACTCGGGCGAGCCGTCCCAGTCGGGCGTTGCGGTGAGCCGCCGCGAGTTGCCGCCGTCGCGATCCATGACGTAGACGTCGCCTTCGCGCTGCCGTGTGAATGCAAAGATCGGATGGCCCGACACGGGCGTGTCGCGGTCCGTCGAGAACGCAATTCGCGCTCCGTCCGGTGAGAAGTCGGGACGAAAGTCGCCGCCGGGATCGTTCGTGACGTTCGTAGCAGCGCCAAGAGTCTGAGCCGTCTCCGTTTCCGGCGTAAACGGCAGGACATAGATGTCGGCGTTGCCGCTCGCCGTGCTGACGAACGCGAGGCTGGTGCCGTCCCCTGAGAACGCGGCTTGATCCTCCATTGCCGCGCTGTCGATGAGAAGGCGCGGCTCCGAGCTGCCTTCGAGCTCGAGCGCGTAAAGGTCCGGGTTGCCGCGCCGCTCGGACGTGAACACGACCCACCGGCCGTCGGGAGACAACGTAGCGTCGTAGTCGAGCCCCGGATGATCCGTGAGTCGGCGTGGCGCGGCCCCGGCGCCCGCGAAATAGAAGATGTCCCAATTGCCGGGGCGCAGCGATGAGTAAACGATACGCTCTCCGCTCGGCGGCGCTGCCTCGGACTCTGCAGGACTTGGCGTCGGCTCGTCGCTGCACGCGGCGAGACCGGCACAAGCCACGACGATCGGCCACGATAGCTGCGCAGCGCGGTTCATGAGCCCCCCCTTCCCCGACGACACAGCGATTGTATCGCTCTATTCCGTGACACCGGGCGTTTGCCGACCGCGAGCCGCGACAAGCCCGGCGCGACGCAGCGTCAACGCCAGCGGTTCCCGAGGATCCACGCGACGAGGCTCCACCGCGTGCCGCGCGTCACGGGCGTCACGCGGTGCAGCATGAAGCTCGGAAACGCGATGAACGCACCGCGCGTCTTGTCGAGCTTCTGCGGTTGGATGCCATACATGAGCTCGAGATCGCCGCCGTCGTAGTCTTCGGGACGCGAAAGCTGGATCGAGATCGAGATTTTGCGCAGCGGCCTCACGCCCGCAAAGTCGGTGTGCCAGTCGTAGAAGCCCAGGTTCGAGCTGTCATAGCGAGCGAGCTGAACGTTCGACTCCACGCCGGCGATGTCCACGCAGAAGAACAACCGGTTGCACTCTTGTGCCGCGGTCCAGAGCCGCTCATAGAGCCAGGTGTATTTCTCTTCCAGTCCGAGCATGACGACGTGCGACCGTCGGACGTGCGGGTTCGTGTTGCCCGGCGCGAGCTTGCCTTCGGCGAGCAGCGGCGTGTGCTCCGCGATGAGCCGATCGATCTCCGCGTCGGTCAAGAATCCGCCCGCGGTCGCGAACGGTTGAAATTCAGGCAGCTCTTTCTTTTGCTCGATCGCCATCGGCGCCAGAGACTATCGGCGATTCGTTGTTCGGGCTACCGCGCTCAGAGCTTGAAGAGGAATTCCTGCATGCCGTTGCGCAGCAGGCGGCCGCGCTCGACGCTGTAGCGGGGCATGCAGCGCGCGAGATCCTCGGGCGAGTAGCGCGGCGCGGGCCGCTCCCGGCCCGGCGTCGTGTGCTGCACGATCCGCTGATCGTCGACGGGCACGAACGTGCTCGGCCGCTCCGGCATCGCCTTCGCCGAGTAATACACGAGCCCGTGAGCGAGGGCACCGCGCTTGCAGCGCAGCGCGATGCACTCCATCACGGCCGTCAGCGCCGGCTGGTTCAGATAGTTGATGAGGTCCCAGCAGAGCACGACATCGATCAGCTCCGTACGACGCGCCGGCAGCAACGCATCCGCTCGCTGCCGAATGCGCCGCGCATCGACCTCGCCGTTCAACGAATCGAGACCGTCCGCGAGCTCGACGAACTCGAGGCGGCAACGAAATCCGGCGAACGTGCGGAGCGTCGCACTGTGCACCGACGCCAGATCGAGCACGACCCAGCGCCCGCCCGTTTGCAGGCGCTGAATCAACGAGTGAAATAACGGCGCACTCAAGCCCTCTGGCGCGCTGGGGGTTACCCTAGCTGCCGCCGGAGGACCGTTGCTCAACCGCCGTGCATCGACCGCCACAGCTTCTTTTAGCTCGCGGCTCCGGTTTTCGCAACGGCCGGCTGTGCGGGCTGTTGCGGCGGCTGCACGATGGGTTTCGCGGCAGCCTGCTGGGGCGGAGCGCTCTTCGGTTGCTGATTGCGGTTCGCGAGGGTGTTCTGCGCGGCCTGGGGATCCATCTCGATCGCGCCCTTGAACTTCGCACCATCCTCGAGATTTACGCGCGGTGAGGTGATGTTGCCCTTCACCTGCGCGCTCTTGCGGATGTTGACGCGCTCGGAGCCGTAAAGATCGCCCTCGACGTAACCGTCGACGTAGATCGAATTCGCGTAGACGTCGGCGCGGACCTTGCCCTGCGGCCCGATCGTCAGGCTGTTGTTCTTGAGGTTGAGCGTGCCGCTCACCTCGCCTTCGATCAGCAAGTCTTCCTCACCGCGCACGTCGCCGTCGATATGGATCGACGGGCCGATGACGGCCGCATCGCGGCTAGTGGGCGCGCTGCTGCTTCGCGGGGGGCTCGACTCCGTCCTGGCCGGGCTCGACTCGGGACGCGGACCCGCCTCGGGTGTTCCTTTCTTACCGATCTCAAACATGATGATCCCCTAGGTTTCGAGTGTGAGTAGCTCTGTCGGCACAATCACTTGCACGAGGATTATGACGAACGATCTATCTACCACACCACCCCCCGGAACGCCAACGTGTCGGCTTCGGCCGACACCTTGCTGCCCCAAGCTCAGGACGCGAAAAAATTGATGGCTGCGACGATCGCGGCCCCCGTCGCGACCGAAGCGAGGGCGACGGCGACGACCGACGCCAGCGTGCCGATGACGACGACGAGCCCGTCTCGCTCCGTCATGCCGATCGCGATGACGGAGGCTGCGAGCCCAGGCGGCATGTTCCCTACGAACGGAATCGGCAAGATCATGATGAGTCCCAACGCTAAAATAACTAGTCCGATCAATATCTTACCGACAGTGTCCGTGACGATGGGGAAGCGCGGCTTGCAAACCTTCTCGAGCCGCTCGAGGTAGGGCGCCACCCGGTCGACCATGCGCTTCAGGTCGGCCCGTGCCACGCTCTTGTCTGCGATCGTGGCGGGGAGCCAGAGCCGCTGCCGCGCTGCAATCAGATTCAACGCAATGATCACGAGCGCAATGCCGCAAACCGTAGGGATACCCGGCGGCATCGGCAGACAGCACGGCAGCGCAAAGATCAGCAGAGTGAAGCCGAGCGCCCGGTGCTTGAGCTCGGCCAGGACCTCGCGGAACGTGACGCGGTCGCCCTCGCCTTGCTCGGTCAGGTGCCGCAGCACCTCGGACGTGCGTTCGGGTATAGGCCGGCGGCGCAAGCGCGCGCGGAGCCCCCCGGGGGTGTCAGCGTCCATCGAACCGGGATTCCTGGCGTCTCAGGGAGCGAGGCCGGCATTCTAAAGGACGTTTCAGCGGCAAGAGTCACCGGCCGTAAGCCAGGCGACCGCAGCATCGAGGGGCGCATCGCCGAGTGCCTCGGCCGCGCGCCGCTCGCCGGCGCCCGCGACGACCTCGTCCGGGGCGATCGGGCCCGCATAGAGGCGGCCCGCCAGGTCGCTCGTCGCGGCCACCGTCAGCACCAGCGAAGCGCCGTCCGGCAGGGCGAAGGTGCGGTTGCCGGCGCTCAAGCCCCTCGTCGGAGCGCCGAACGAGCGCGTCTCGGCACGGCCGCGGAACGCCACGGCCAGCACTTCCGCTGAGCTGGCCGTCGCGGGTCCCTGGAGCACGGCGACCGGCACGGTCGCGGCGCGCGCGATACGGCGACCGGACCCGCAGCTGCGTGTAGTCGCCGAAGCCGGCTTGACCGTCGCGATGCCAAACGGCCACGCGCCGCCCGTCGGGATAAACGGAGGCCGCGAGCTCCCCGTCGCCGAGGAGCGGACCCAAGCCCGCCAGCATCGGCCAGAGGTTGCCGCCGGTGTTCCGTCGGAGATCGACGACCCAGCCGCAAACCGTTTTTTCTTCAACGGCTTGAACGGCATTCTTCAATGCCTCGGCAAACGCGACCTGCTGCACTGGCGTCCCGCCGGCGAAACCCGGGACCTCGAGATAGCCGATCTCACCGAGCCGCCGGCCGCTCGGAGCCGTCGGCGGGGCACCGGTGCGCGCATTCGAGACGGCCGTGGCCGCGAGCGTGCGAGTTGCGGCGGCGCTCTGTAGGTAGCTATGCCGGTCGCCGAGCTCGCGGACGGCGAACCGCACGGCGAGATGTGCCTCGGCCGCCGTCGTGGCGCCGCGGGCGTGCTCGAGCGCTTGCGTCCGCAGCGTCGGCCAATCCACCTCGGCCCGCCGTAGCGAATGCTCGCGCATCAGCGCGAGCGCGGCGTCGAGGTAGCGCACGGCGGTTGGCGCGGCCGGAGGCCGGGCGTCGGTGACGACGGCGCGGAGCTCGAGCGCATCGAACCAGGCGCTGCCCTGCCCTCGCACGCTCAAGCCGAAGGCGACCTCGTCGACGTCGTGCGGCAACGGCAGCTCGATCTCGAAACGACGCCATTCCGAGTCGCTTTCCGATGCTTCCCCGCTCGCGACAAGCGGCTCGGGCATGGGCTCCCGGCCATAGCCCGCGCTGTCGAGGAACAACGGGCCACGCGGCCCGTCGACGCGCAGCCAGAGCGCGGCGGACACGCCGGGCGCTGAGGTTCGCGCGAGACCCGTCAAGCGCAGCCGCGCCGTGCGCTCCGAATCACCGCCGGCACGCAGCAGCGCCGCCGGCACGCGCTGAGTCACTCGCGTGATGCCGGCGGCCGTCGCTCGCGTCAGCTTGAGACTGCGCTCGCCCTCGACGGCCGTCGCGTCGCTCGCTGCCTCGGCGTCGCTGCCGGCAAAACTCCAGCCGAGCGGCATGCCGTTGCTGTCGAGCGTCTCGAAACCGAGGTTCAGCTCCGCGCCGATCGCGGCTGCGGCCGTTACCGACAGCGAGACGATAACGAAGCAGCTCAGGCGGGCGGCACGCCTCGGGAAACCCATCGGCTCAAGCGGATCGCAGCGCCGGCCGATCGGGAACATCGGGATTGACGAGCCGCACGAGCACATGGAACAGGTCGCGATCGCCGAGCACGGCCAGTCGCTCCGGCGGCGACAACCACGAGAGCGCCTCGGCCGCGGTGTGCGCGTCGCCGAGCTTGGCGCGCGCCGTGATGAACATGACGTCGGGATGCCCGCGCGTCGCGGCCGGCCGCGGCAGCACGGCCGTGAAATGCCGCTGACGGGCGATCTCGTCGCTCAACAAGCGCTCGATCGTCACGCCCTCGAGCAACTCCTCGAGGCGCGCCTCCGCTTGGTCTCGCAATGCGATGACGCGCGGCACGTCGACTTCCTCGGGCACGGCCAAGAAACCGAGGAAGCGCGCGATCTTCGCGAGCAGGACACTGCCGCTCGCCGCGGACAGCGGCAGCGCACAACACGAGGCCCATGAGGGCGGGCGACATCCACAGGAACATGGCTGGCGACACGTAGAGCAGCACGACGGAGACGGCTAGACCTGAAAGCGTCTGCAGCCAGTGCCGGCGGAATAGCGTTCCCCACGGCGTCCGCGAGTGCTTGCGGCTTTGCGTCGTCCAACCGGAGTCCTGGCCGATGATGATCTCGGTCACTTGCCGAACCTGCATCATCATCATGATCGGCGCGTACAGCGCGGAGAGAATCGTCTCGGCGGCGGCGCCAAGCACGACGCGCAGCGGATTGACCTTGCGCAAGAGCTCGCCGTCGACGAACGCGCGCAGCACGCCGAGCAGCTTCGGTGTCAGCAACGTCACCATCGCGATGATGAACAACCTGATCATTCGCTCGCTGTCGAACAGCGGCCAGCGCGGGAACAAGGACAGCTCGTCCGTGAAGTACTCGAACTGCACGGTGGCGATGTGGCCCGCCGTGCCAAGCCCGACGACGATCAGCGCGAACCACAACGGCGAGGCGAGATAGCTCATGACGCCTAGCCCCAAGTGCACGCGGTTCGACCACGTGAACCCCTGGCTCAGGATGACGGCGAGATGCTGGATGTTGCCCTGTGCCCAACGCCGGTCGCGCGCGGCGGCGTCGAGCAACGACGGCGGGCTGTCCTCCCAGCTCCCGCCGAGCGTCGGCAGCATACGCACGGACCAGCCGGCGCGGCGCAGCAATGCGGCTTCGACGAAATCGTGCGACAGGATCGCACCGCCGAATGGCTTCTTGCCGGGCAGGACCGGCAACCCTGCCGCCGCCGCGAACGCGCGCACGCGGATGATCGCGTTGTGACCCCAGTAGTTGCCGTCGTCGCCCTGCCAGCTCGCGATGCCGCGCGCGACGACAGGCCCGTACACGCGGCCCGCGAACTGCTGCAGGCGCGCGAACAGGGTCTTCCCGCCGGCGAGCCTGGGGCACGGTCTGCAGCAAACCGAGATTCGGATCCGCGGCCATCTCGCGCACGAGCGTCACGAGCGTATCGGGCGCGAGGATGCTATCCGCGTCGAGCACGACCATGAAATCGTAACGGCCGCCCCAATTCGTCACGAAGTCCTGCAGGTTGCCGACCTTGCGGCCGACGTTGTCGGAGCGGCGCCGGTACCAAACGCGCATTCGGTCGCCGAGCTTTTCGCGAAGCGCGTGATACGCCGCCGTCTCCTTGACGTAGAACTCGGGGCGCGTCGTGTCCGAAAGAACGAACAGCTCGAAGCCCGTGGCCTCTTCCTCGAGCAGCGCCTCCGCCATCGCGAGCAGCGCGGCGAACGTGCCGGCAGGATTCTCGTTGTAGACGGGCATGACGAGCGCCGTGCGCTGCTCGACGCGCGTCTCGCGGTTGGCTCGCCGGCGGACGCCGCCGAACAGCACGCCGGAGACCGCGGCCGCGGCCGTCAGCGCAGATCCAGCCGAACGTGACCGCGAACAACGCGACCATCGCCCACTGCAAGACCGACACGATACCGACGGACACGACGGCGATCATCTCGAGCGTCGCGTAGACCGTGAGCGCCAACGCGCCGCCGAATGTCACGAGCCGCGCGAGCAGGGTCTTGAACGACGGACAGCGCGAGCCGGCGCTCGCGGACGTAACGCCGCAGATTCTGCTCCGGCATGTCGAGCTCGGCGAGCGGCGGCACCGAGGCCGACTGGACGCGTCGTCACCGACTCC
The DNA here is from genome assembly GCA_963714705.1 of uncultured Gammaproteobacteria bacterium. Lineage (GTDB taxonomy): Bacteria > Pseudomonadota > Gammaproteobacteria > Steroidobacterales > Rariloculaceae > FEN-1219. Next base: position 712,924 of record CAVQPJ010000001.1, on the reverse strand, counting down.
ACCGGTACAGCCAGGTCTCGCCCCACGGCTTGCCGTCCGCGTGCAACACGACGCGCAGCTCGACGATGTCCTCGCGGCCGGGATCGAGCTCGAACGCGACGCGGTAGACGCCGGTCTGCGCCACGACCTGGCCGCGCGGCGCGAACACTTCGCCTGCCGAGCTCCAGACCTCCGGCACGATGTCGTCGGGCACGTCGCCCGCACCTTTGAAATCGACGACGAACGCGCGCTGGCCGTCGGTATTCAGCGAGTGCCCGACGCGCGTCGCGACGACGCGTGCGAGCGAGTCGTCGAGCGGCTCGGCCGTGAAGCGCAGCCGATACGAAAACTCGGCGCTCTGGCCGGCCGCGATCGGCGTGCGCGGCTGCCAGTACGCGACGATGTTGTCGTTCATCTCGCGCGGCGACGGAATCTCGACGAGCTCGACGTGCCCCGGCCCCCATTCCGCGCTCGGCTCGACCCACAGCGACGGCCGCCGGTCGTATTGCGCCTCGGCGTCCTGATAGTCCGCGAACGCGCGCTTGCGTTGCAGCAAGCCGAAGCCCTTCGGGCTGTCGTCGACGAAGGCCGACACCTGCAAGGTGCGCGGATTCGCGAGCGGCCGCCACAGTCGCTCGCCGCGGCCGTTCGACGATCTGCAGGCCGTCGGAGTCGTGCACGGCGTTGCGGTAGTCGTCGAAGCGCGCGCGATTGGAGGCGTCGAACAGGAACATCGACGTCAGCGGCGCAATGCCGAACGCCGTGAGCTCGACGCGCGGGAACAACGTCGCGACGACGTCGATGACGGTCTCGTCGCCGGGCCGCGCCGTGAACGTGTACGCGCCGACGACGGACGGGCTCTGCAGCAGCGCGTGAACGACGATCTGCTCGGCGTTCTCCGGCGGGCGCTCGATCCAGAAATCCGTGAAAGCGGGAAACTCCTCGCCCTCGGGTCGTCGCCGTGCGAACGGCGAGACCGCGCGCCGAGAGGCCGTAGAGCTGGCCCTTCGCGATCGCGCGGAAGTAGCTCGCGCCCTGGAAGACGAGGAACTCGTCGGGATAGTCGGCCGTGTTGATCGGCGCGCGCACCCTGAAGCCCGAGTAACCCGTGTACTCCCCGGTCGCCGCCACGAGCGCCACTTCGGGGTCGTACGCGAATGTTCGTTGGTGAACAACACGCGCCGCGCCGTGCCGCCGACGACGAGATTGATGTTCACGGGAACGTCGAAGATGAAGCCCGGATACAAGAGATCGACCGCGAACGTGCGATTCTCGCGTTCCCAGATCGCGGCGGCGGGATCGAAGCGGATCGAGCGGTACTGATCGTAGGTGAGGCGCTCGCGACCTTCGTCCTCGGACGCGCGACGGCAACGCATACGGCTGTTTCGCGAGCTCGGCCGCACGCGCAAGCAGAGCCGCGCGATCGAACGGCTCGGTGGGCCGGTCCTGGGCCCATGACGCGCCCGCCGCACAAGCGGCAAGCCAGCACAATAGGGGTAAATAGCGGCGCAGCATCGCTCTTTTAGGTCGCCCGACGGACAATCCGGCGGGGAACCGAGATTCTATCAAGTGCCAGCCGTCCCAATGAAATGCCAGCTGTTGTTAAACGGCGCCAGGCTTTCGGCCCACCCCCGTCGTGCCGGCACCAACGGCGCCACCATACAATAGCCGCCCTCCGCACGAGCTCACGCCGCCGCATGCCCGAAACGCCGCTCGACGCCCTTGCAGGCACGCCTTCGCCGCGAGCTCACGGGCGAGGTGCTGTTCGACGCCGTGGAACCGCGGCCGCTACTCGACGGACGCGTCGATCTACCAGATCGAGCCGCTCGGCGTCGTCGTGCCGCGCACGGCCGACGAGGCCGTTCGCGCGGCCGAAATCGCCGCCGCGGCCGGCGTGCCGATCCTGCCGCGCGGCGCCGGCACGTCGCAATGCGGCCAGACCGTCGGCGCCGCGCTCGTCATCGACATCGAGCAAGCACGTGAACCGGCTGCTCGAGGTCGACGCCGCGAGCGGCGACCGCCTGGGTCGAGCCCGGCATCGTGCTCGACGAGCTGAACGCCCGCTTGAAGCAGCTCGGCCTCTGGTACCCCGTCGATGTCTCGACGTCGGCGCAAGCCACGATCGGCGGCATGACGGCGAACAACAGCTGCGGCGCTCGCTCGCTGCGCTACGGCAACATGGTGCACAACGTGCTCGAGGTCGAGACGTGGCTCACGAGCGGCGAGACGCTGACGTTCGGCGCCGTCGACGCGGGCACGCCGGCCGGGCCGCCGCGCCACCGCGAGCTCGTCGCCAAGGTGCGCGAGCTCTACGCGCGCGAGCGCGACGAGATCGAAGAGCGCGTGCCGAAGCTGCAGCGGCGCGTCGCCGGCTACAACCTCGACCTCGCGTCGAGCGGACGCGTTCAATCTCGCGCAGCTGCTCGTCGGCTCCGAAGGAACGCTCGGGCTATTTCGCAAGATCAAGCTCAAGCTGCGCCGCTGCCGACGCACAAGACGCTCGGCGTCGTGCATTTCCCGACTTTTTATCAGGCGATGGACCTGCACGCGGCACATCGTCACGCTCGAGCCGACCGCGGTCGAGCTCGTCGACCGGACGATGATCGAGCTGTCGCGCGAAATCGCAGCCTTCCGCGCGACGATGGACCGGACGATCCGCGGCGACTCCCGACGCGATCCTGCTCGTCGAGTTCGCCGGACGACGAGCGCGAGCCGCAGCTCGCGAAGCTCGCGGCACTGCGCGAGCTCATGGGCGACCTCGGACTGCCGGGCAGCGTCGTCGAGATCGCCGACTCGAGCTGGCAACGCGACGTGTGGGAGGTCCGCAAGGCGGGCCTCAACATCATGATGTCGATGAAGGGCGACGGTAAACCGGTGTCGTTCATCGAGGACTGCGCGGTGCCGCTCGAGCACCTCGCGGAATACACCGACCGCTTGACGCGAGTGTTCGAGAAGCACGGCACGCGCGGCACGTTCTACGCGCACGCCTCGGTCGGCTGCCTGCACGTTCGCCCCGTTCTGAACCTGCGCACGGAGCACGGCGCCCACAGATGCGCGCGATCGCCGAGGAAGCCTGCGCGCTCGTCAAGGAATACAAAGGCTCGTACTCCGGCGAGCACGGCGACGGTCTCGTGCGGTCGGAGTGGATCGAGCCCGTATACGGCCCGCGCCTGGCGCGCGCGTTCGTCGAGATCAAGAAGGCGTTCGACCCGAGGGGCTTGATGAATCCCGGCAAGATCGTCGCCGCGCCGAAGATGGACGACCGCAGCCTGTTCCGGTTCAAGCCGGACTACCGCAACGATCGAGCTGGCCGACGGGCCTCGACTGGTCGGAGCACGAGGTCGGCCCCGAGAACCGCGGCCGCGGTTTCGCGGCTGCCGTCGAGATGTGCAACAACAACGGCCACTGCCGTAAGTTCGATGCCGGCACGATGTGCCCGTCCTATCGCGTCACGCGCGACGAGCAGCACGTGACGCGCGGCCGCGCGAACTCGCTGCGCCTCGCGCTGTCGGGCCAACTCGGGCCGGACGCGCTCGCCTCGCGGCAGCTCTACGACACGCTCGCGCTGTGCGTCTCCTGCAAAGGCTGCAAGCGCGAATGCCCGACGGGCGTCGACATGGCCGCGATGAAGGTCGAGTTCCTGCATCAGTATCATCGCCGTCATCCGCGCTCGCTGCACGACCGGCTCGTGGCGCACCTGCCGCGCTACGCCCGCGCGGCGGCACGGCTGGCGCCGCTCCTGAACCTGCGCGACCGCGTGCCCGGGCTCGCGAAGCTCTCCGAGGCCAGTCGCGGGCTTTGCCGCCGGTCGTACGCTGCCGAAATGGCGTCGCGACTATTTTCGCGCGCAGCGAGCTCGCCGACACCGCGCCGGGAGAGCGCGCGACGTCGTGCTGTTGGCCGACACCTTCAATACCTACTTCGAGCCGGAGAACCTGCGTGCCGCCGTGGCCGTGCTGACGGCCGGCGGGTACACCGTGCGCGCGGCAGTGGCGCCTGACGGCCGCGCGCTCTGCTGCGGCCGGACGTATCTCGCGACGGGCATGATCGAAGCCGCGCGCGCCGAAACCCGGCGCCTGCTCGACGCTCTCGAGCCGTTCGTCAGCCGCGGCGTGGCCATCGTCGGGCCTCGAGCCGTCGTGCATTCTCGGCCTGCGCGACGAGCTCAAGCTGCTCCTGCCCGGGCGCAGCGAGCGCGGCGCTCGCGCGCGCGGCCCTGACGTTCGAGGAGTTCCTGGTGCGAGAAGCCGGCAGCCGGGCGCTGGTCGCACGGGTTCCGGCGCGCGCCATACGCACGCGCTCTCGTCCACGGCCACTGCCATCAGAAGGCGTTCGGCGCCATGCCCGCCGTCGTCGCAGCCTTGAAGCTCGTGCCGGGCCTGACGGTCGACGTCGTCGCCTCGAGTTGTTGCGGCATGGCCGGCTCGTTCGGCTATCAGCCCGAGCATCTCGACGTGTCGCTGCGCATGGCGGAGGCAGCGCTGCTGCCGGCGGTTCGCAAGCCGGGGCCGACACGGTCATCGTGGCCGACGGCACGAGCTGTCGCCACCAGATCCTCGACGGCGCGCAGCGCGAAGCGCAGCACGTCGCGCGAGTTCTCGCCGCAGCGCTTTAACGGTTACTCCGGCACGACCGCGGCCGTGCACGAGCGCCTGCGGGCGCGCGCTACGCGCGCGACACCGTATGACACGTCCGCGTCACGCCGGCCGACAGCGAACATGCGGACTTCAGCACTACTGCCGGACCGGGAATGGCTAGCCAAAACTCCGCTCTCGCCGACTCCAGCGCACCGTCCTCCCTTGCCGCCCTTGCCGAGCAGCTCCGCGACGGGCCGTTACAGAGACTCGTGGAGCTGCAAATACAAACGACGGCGCTCGCCAATCGCTCGACGGGAAGTCCGCTGGCCGTATCGAAGACCTCGAGCACCTCGTCCGGCTGTCGGTTTCGGCGATGGAGCACTTCAATGCCTTCACACGTGAGTTTGCCGTGGTCCTTCGCGAGCTTACTGATGCCCAGGAGCCACCGCACTGAGCTTCGCGCGAGGCTGCTCGAGCTCTGCGAGGAGTTTCGCGCGCGCGGCGACGTCCGCTGCGAAGTCGGCTCTCGACGAGAGCGATACGCACTTCCCAGAGGAAGTCAGCGACGTCGTCTTCAGAACCGTCCGCGAGCTGCTCGAAAACGTTCGCCGGCATGCGCGGGCGAAGCACGTCAAAGTCTCGAGCGAGCGTCGCCGCGACGGATCGATCGGCATTACGGTAGCCGACGACGGCATCGGGCTGCCGCCGCACAAGCGCCGCGGCAGACCTCGCGATGAGAAGTACGGAAACGGCGGAATCGGCCTCTGGATCACCGACCGCCGGTTGCGCGACTTCGATGCCATGCTCGATATCGACGCAACCGCGGGCCACGGGACGCGCGCGATGGTCATACTCCCGGCCGCCCTCGTCGTCGGCGACTAGCCCCCCGACAACGAAGCGTTCGACGCCCCGAGCTCGAGACCCGCGGCTCGAAGTCCGCTGACCAACGCGTCGTAGAACGCCGCGTCGAAATGCCAGCGCTCGAAGGTCTTGAGCGCATCGGCTTCGAACGAGGGATACAGCTCGCGAATCCGCTCGCGCGGCGCCGTGCGCCACGTCGGGGCGCCCGCTTTGCGCCGCCGCGGCCGCGAGGACGGCTTGCGCGAAGACCCAGTTCGGACGCATCGACTTTCAACGCCGAAGCAAGGGCGTCGCCGAACCGGCGCTCACGCAGATAGCTCGCGGCGTAAGTCGAGATCGTAAAACCCGAACGGGGCTTTCGTCAGCTCGCGCGCCTTCTCCATGAGCTCGAGACCCTGCGCCGGATCGCCCGAGATCACCAATAGGAAGCCGCCCTGTGCAAGCGCTTGGGCGCCGTTGGGGCGCAGCGCGAGCGTCCGCTCGATGCTTTGCCGGAAGCTGGGATCGCCGTCGTAGAACTGCACGCGCGTCAGCGCCAGATGGGCCAGGAAGTCGTCGGCGTCGAGTGCTCGAGCGCTTTCGCAGTGGCTTGCCGCGCGGCCGCCAACGCGTCGTCGCCGGTCCGCGCCGAACGACGCGGCGTATTCGTCGACGTACAGCATCGCGAGCCCCGACCACGCCTGAGCCGAGTCCGGTTGCCGCTCGCTGACCTGCTGAAGGCATTCGAGCGTCTCTTCATAGCCCGCCGCCGTAATGCGCCGCCGGTACTCGTGATACGTGGCATGACAATCGCGCAGCCTCGGTACGTGTACCGAGGCTCGCGCCCGCGCGAGCTCGGCTTCGAAGATCGGGCCGTATGGCGCCGCAATCGCCACGACGTCGTGCGCCGATCCGCTCCTGTAACGCGCGTAGTCGATCGAGCGCCAACGGCTCGTCGTAGGCGGCGGTCCAGAGCTGTGCACCCGTTTCGGCCTCGATGAGCCGCGCCATGATGCGCGCCTGCTCCCCGGTGCCGCGAACGCTGCCGGTCAAGACGTAGCCGCCGGCCGCTGCGGCATCGAGGTTCGTCTTGCCCGGGCCGTACCAGCTCGCCTGACTCGCGATGACGAACAGGTCGAGCTCGTCGAGCCGCAGCATGATCTCTTCGGTCATGCTGGCGGCGAACGCATCGAGCGCGATGTCGGCGCTCAGATTCTCGAACGGGACGACGACGATGCGCGGCCATTCCGTACGCTGCGGCTCCTCGATCACTGCGAGCGTGCGCGCCGCTTCGTGCAACGCAGATCGCTGCCAAGCGATGACGCCGACCGCACCGACGAGCAACGCGCTGAGACCGAATGCGAGGCGCCGCCATGCGACCGAGCCTTGCTTGACCGCCGCCGGAGGCGCCGGGCCGGGCCCGGACTGCTCGTCCTTGCACGCGAAGCGATACTCGACGGCATAGGCGCCGCGCGGCAACTCGATCCGCACCGGGTCCGCGACGCCTTCGCCCGCGTAATACTCGACGAGGCGCCGGCGCAACCGTCCCGCCTCGACGCGCACCAACGCATCGGATTGCGCGTCGAAATCGGCAGGGCGCCCGAACACCTCGACGCCGATCGTATAGCCCTTCAAGCGCTGGCCGGCGCCGGCCAACGTCTGCTCGACGACGAAGCGCAGAAATTCCGACGCCCTTTCGGCCTGTTGAAAACAGCGGCTCGCAAGGATGCGCTCGAGCGCGGCGTGTACTTCGCTCGTGCTCGGCTCGCTAAGCGCGTCGACGAATTTGCGAGCCGCGGCGTCATCGCCGCGCTTTCGGCTATTGGACATCCTTCGGCGCCCCCGTTTGTTTTCTCTCACCGCCGCAGAGCACACCCGAACAGTTTTTATTTTCGCTATGCGAACTGTTTCCCCGGGCGTAGACTCCGGTGCAAGGGCTGGACCTGACCTCACACAGTCAACAGCTTGACACATCTGGTCGATGAGTTGCTCCCTAGGAGCTTTCGGACCAGATACTTGTAACAAGGGCCGGTAGTGAGCAGGTCCAGCCCCTCGGCCCTACTCGTCGACTCTAGTCGAACAACGCCCGCACTGCGTCGCCGACTCGCACGTCCCCGCCCTTGACGATCCACGCGTTGATGCCGCGAAGCTGTAGCGCGTGGCCTCGCTCCGAGCCGACGAAACGCTGGGCATCGCGCCCGTATCGCTCCGCGAACAAGCGACAGCCCGTGTGCGGCTCGGGGCTGACCTCGATCTCTGCGGCGCCGATGGCAAGCCGCGTTCCCGCCGGCAGATGCTCGAGGCTCAAATCGAAATCGACATAGAGCTGATCGCCGGCGAGCGGCCAGCGGTCGCGGGATTGCGCGAGCAGCGCAACGAGCCTTGAATTCATGACGGTGAGCTGCTGCGCGCGCCGGCGCTTGCCGAGCGCCCAACGATCGCCGACGAGGCCTTCCTCGACGTCGAGCAAGCCTGAGTCGAGCACCTCGCGCTGACCTTTGCTCGGGCGGCGCACGATCAGCTCGAGCGTGCCGCGCTCGCGCGGCGAGCGCTCGAGCTCGGGCAGCGCGGCCTCGAGCTCAGCGTAGCTCAGGTGGCGGCTCACGGGGCCGGCGGCGGCTTCAGTCCCAAGTGCCGCAGCATGATCTGGAAGAGGTCCGTCTGCCGCACCTGGGCCGGGACCTCGTTCGCCGCCGCGCCGTAGGCGAAGAGCGGCACGTCGGCGCCCGTGTGATCTTCCTGCGTCGAGTCGTTCGTCGCGTAGTTGACGCCCATGACGCCGCCTTCGGGCGTGCGGATCCGCGCGAAGTGCCCCGGGCTCGCGGCGTTGGGGCCGAGCCAGCTCCTCTCGGGCACGAGCTGCGCGGCCTGGCTGTGATCGGCCGTCACGAGCACGAGTGTCTCCGGATGCGCACCCGCGTACTCGAGCGCGAGCTTCACGACGTCGTCGAGCTGCTTGAGCTCGCCGATCGAGCCGCACGGCCGGCGCGCGTGCGACTGCTTGTCGATCGACGACGACTCGATCATGAGCACGAACGAGCGTCCGTCGTCGAGATGCGTGAGCGCCGCGCGCGCCATGGCCACGAGTGGCGGCATCGCGCCAAACGCGGGGTCCGGCTCGCAGGCGAACGGCTCGGGCAGCACTACGAGACCGTTCTCGTCGTGCTGCACGCGCTGCGCCTGCGCGCCGCCGGCGCCGCGCAACTGCACGGGCATCGTGTTCGGCGCGAACAGCCCGAGCACCTTGCCGCCGCGCTTCAGCGCCGCGAGCTCATCCGCGGTGTCGATGATGCGAAAGCCGTTCGCAACGGCGAGATCGCGCACTGTCTTCGGCGTCTCGCCCTCGACCATTTGAGCGAAGTATCGCTGGCCGCCGCCGAGCACGATGTCGACGGGTGACGCCGCGATCTGCTCCGCGATCGATCCCTTGCCGCCATTGGCTTTGAGATCGGCAGGACACTGCGTCGGGAGCGGCGGGCTTTCGGCGTTGGCCGAGACCATACTCCGCGGACCTTCGCAGAGCCGATATGCGACGTGCGCGACGAACGACGCGGGCGTCGCGTCGGTAACGCTCGAGGTCGCCACGATGCCGGTGCCGAAGCCGGCCGCGGCCGCGAGCTCCATGATCGTCGGGACATCGCGGTCCGTCCCAGCGGTCGTGCCGATACGCCCCGTGCTCGTCACGATCCCGCTCGCCATGGAGGTCGCCGTGTTGGCGGAGTCGGGGACGTACTCCGGAATGCGCGGGTCCTCTTCTACGACGGTCTGGGTCTGCACGCTGCTGCGAACCGGCATCGTGTCGAGCGTCAGCCGGCCGCCCATGCCCACGAGATAGTTGCGCGCGATCGTGATCTGGTTCTGATCCATTCCGTCGCCGATGACGAGGATGACTTTCGGGGGCGGCCGGCTCGGCCGCGCTTCTTGAGCCACCACGTTGAACGCAAACGTCAGCAGCAACGCGGCGGCGGCAATCTTGTTCATCGAGTCAGCCTTCGGCGGGAATTAGTTCCAGGTCGGGAGAAACGCGTAGCGGTCCGCGTACTCGAGCATTTGCGCAGCGAAATCCTCCGGGTATTCGAGGCGCACGTCCACTATTTTCTCTCCGCTCCTCACGGGCACGAGGCGCGGGCCCATGAATCCGGAGTGCGCCGGAACGTTGAGCTCGGCGTAGCGCTCGCGAACCTCGGCGTGCAGCTCCGGGTCGACTTTGACGCCGTAGCGCTCGACGAGATCGCGAATCGCCGCGTAGTCGCCCGTCGACTTGATGCGCTGCAGCTCGCGCAGTAGCGCCCCGAACAACGTGCGCAGCTTGCGGTGGTCGTTGACGACGAAGAACGTCTTGCCGTCGCGCCGGCGTTTTTCGATGACGTTGTCGCGCGCGCCGCGCTCGAAGGCCCATAGCGCAATGAGCTGACGATTGCGCATGTGGTCCTCTTCGAGGTCCTTACCGGGCTCGACGCGGGAGAGTTGCTGGAGCAGCGCGTTGCGAATGAACCGATCGTAGCCCGTGTAGCCGACCTCGACGGAGGGCATGAGGCCGAGCTCGACGAGCTTCGGGTCGACCGCGAAGTAGAGGGCGACGAGATCGGCGCGCGCTTCCTCGAGCGTCGAGCCGTAGTTCTTGAGCGTCTCGTGCAACGAGCCGACGCCGGGCTCCATCTGCCCGGAGCCGTGGCCGATGACCTCGTGCAGGTCGACGTGCAACGTCGCCGCCAGCTCGCCGTAGCGCTCGTTGCGCTCGATCTCGGCCGCGCCGTACGAGAACTCGCGATCGACGCCGCCGCGCACGGCGTCGTACGCCGCCACGATGTTCGCGAGCATCACGGACTTCGATCCGTGCTTGCGTCGGATCCAATCGGAGTTCGGCAAGTTGATCCCGATCGGCGTCGTCGGCGCTGCGTCGCCGGACTCGACGACGACCGTGATGACCTTCGCCGAAATACCCGTCACGTTGCGCTTCTTGTGGCGGTCGAAGAACGGCATGCGATCCTCGAACCACTGCGCGGCGCCGGCGATCGTGCCGATGCGGCGCGTGGCCTCGGGATCGCGAAACGACACGATGCTCTCGAACGTGCCGCGCATACCGAGCGGGTCGGTGTAGACCTCGATGAAGCCGTTGATGACGTCGACCTGCGACTCGGTATCGAGCAGCCACGCGATGTTGTAATCGTCCCAATCCTCGAGGCTGCCGGACCGGTAGAAGCGGATCAGCTTCTCGAGCGCAGTTCGCTGCGCTTCCGTTCTCGGTGCAAGCCGCGGCCTTCTCGAGCCAGCCGACCATGCGCTCGATGGCTTGCGTGTAGCGTCCGCCGATCTTCTGCACCTGCTCGACCGGCGCGCCGTCGATCTTCACGAGCCGCGAATTGATCCCCAGGAGACGGGCGCTTCGTCGTTCGGAACCGCGGACTTCGCGTAGAACGCTTCGACCTCGGGCTGCGTGAGGCCGGCGTAGAAGTTGACGGCCGAGCTCGTCAGCACGTCACCGTCCGCGTTCTTGCTGACGAGCTTCGCGTCGACGGTCTCGTCGAACATCACGCGCGTGAGCTCGTCGACGAGCTCGTCGAGCGATTGACGTTCCCGCACCGGAAACGCCGCCGGCGTGCCGCGCATGAACGCAGCGAAGGCCGAACGCGAGAATCCCGGCGCGAGCTTGTCGTGCCCGTAGTGGTGGTGGATCCCGTTCGCGAACCAAACGCACTTCAGATAGAGCGTCAGCTCGCGAAAGTCGGCCGTGTCGCGGTCGCCGGGATAGTGCCGGACGATCTGCTCGAGCGTGCGCTTCACGGCGAGGTTGTAGCGGTACTTCTGGTCGTAGGTCATTTCGCGGCCGCAGAGCGCCGCTTCGTACAAGTAGTAGAGGAGCTCCTTCGTACGCGCGTCGAGCGCCTCGAACCCCGGCACGCGATACCGCAGGATGCGGACGTCGGCGAAACGCTCCACCTCGACACGGAGGGCCGCGCCGGCTGCTGCGAACCGCTCCGCCGGCTCCAGCCGAGACTCCGCTCGCGGTTCTGCCCCTTGATCGGCCGCCGCTCCTGCGGCCACTATTGCGGACGACATCTGAACATCCTGTAGGCCCGGGGACCAAACCATGCGCACAGCAGCGCCGCGCAACCGGCGGGATCATGACACATTGCTTCCTGAGGCGGCAACATTCGCCGCCGCACTCGTGCTCGCGGCATTGACGGCGGGATTTCCGTCGCAACCCGTCGCGGCTCAAGCCGTGCCGTGCACGGCCATCGCCGACGACGCCGAGCGGCTCGCGTGTTATGACCGCGCGCTGCGCACGGCGCAGGCGCCCGCGGCGCCGACGCCGGCTGCACCGGCGGCGCAAACACCGGCTGCACCTGCCGCTCACGCTCCGACCGCTCCGGCAGCCGCGCCCGCGCCCGTCGACAGCGGCCGCTGCGCCGGCCGCAGAGCGCATGCCGATCGTCATCGTCGGCGTCCGCACCTTGCCCGGCCGCGAAACGACGTTCACTGCGCAAGACGGCACCACCTGGGTGCAAACGGACAGTCAGCGAGTCGCGGGGCTCCCCGAGACGCCGTTCGACGCCGAGATCAAGCCCGGGCGCGATGGGCAGCAACTTCCTCGTGCCGAAGGACCGCGGGCGCGCCGTCCGCGTGCGGCGCGTAACACCGTAGCGTCTACTGCCCGTTCAGGTGCTGCTCGAGCCGCCCGAGCTCGACCAGGTCGCGGTAGTAGCTGTCGGGATCGCAGCTCGCCTGCTCGCTGATGTCGACGTTGTCGTCGCGCGCGGAGCCGCGGCGGCGCACGAGCGGCTGCGTGTAGTACGGGTCGTAGATCGTCATGATGCGATCCATCGACAGCCGGTCCGGCGCGAGCTCGTAGCGCTCGACGATGCGCGTGCCCTCGCCTTTCATCGGTAACCCCGAGCCATCGAGCCAGCCCGGGCTGCAGATGCGTCGTCTCGATGACGAGCACGTCGCCTTCCCAGCGGCCGACCGAGAAGCCGAGCGACGACGGCTGCGTCTCGGCCGGCGGCCTGCCGGCCGTCCATCCAGACGCGGCGCGGCGTGTTGTGCTCGACGTGGACCATCACGTAGTGCGTGCCGGCGTCGACGATCTCCATGTTGTACGGCGCGCCGAAGAGTCGCGGCAGACCGAGCGCAAGGCAGCGTAACGCCGGATCCTGATAATGATCCGTCGCCGCGAACAGCGCGCGGCCTTCGGCCGTGAAGGGCGTCGGCTTCGGCTCGAGATCGTCGACGGTCAAGCGGAACTTGTAGCGATTGCGCCAAGGCCCCGTGATGTCGACGGGATAGTCGTTGCGCACGGGGCCGTAGCCGTAGTTCTTGCCCGGCGTCGCGTGCACTTGGTTCGGATCGGGACCCTGGTTGTCGCCGCGGCCGGTCACGAGCCGCGTGCCGTCGGGCCGTTCGATCGTGCGCACGTAGAGCTTCTTCGCGCCGTTGCGCCCGACCTGCCCCGAGACCTCGAGCTCGTCGCCGACCTTCAACGTCGTCGCGCTCCAGCCGAGCTGCTGCATCGACGTGATGCTCGAGGCCTGGAGCTCCCAATCCTCGGTCACGCCGCCCTCACCCTTGACCTGCAAGCGATAGCGGATGTGCGGGTTGTTCCACCAGACCTGGACGATCTTGCCGCTGAGCTCGGCCGTCTTGTCGGCTTCGAACTCCGCCGAGAACGAATGGTGCGCGAGCGCCGGCCACGCCAACCCCATCGCCGCCAACATCGCACCCAGTCCGCGCCCCACCATGACCGCCCCCACCGACGACCGAGCCTCAAGGATACGCCGGCCTCGAGAGCTCGCGCCACGCGCGGCTTGCTTTCACGGTGCCGGCGTGGATAGTTGAGCGGAAGACTACGCAGCGCAGCGCAGCCAACGCTATGGGGGGACCAGCCATGCGGACCATTCGACGACCGTTCACGCTCTCGTGCCTTGCCACTTTGCTGGCCGCCTGCAGCGGCGGCGGCAACGAGCCGAGCGCCCCAGCCGTCGCGATCGACAACGACGACATCGGCGGCACCGTCAACGGCCCGGCCGGTCCGGAAGCCGGCGTCTGGGTCATCGCCGAGACGCGAAGACTTCGACACGCGCTACGCGAAGATCGTCGTGACCGACGATCAAGGCCGCTACGTCGTTCCGGATTTGCCGGCGGCGAATTATCAGGTCTGGGTGCGCGGCTACGGGCTCGTCGATTCGACGAAGGTCGCGGGCCGTCCCGGGCAAACGTTGGATCTCGTCGCGAACGCGGCGCCGTCACCGGCGGCCGCCGCCGTCGTCTATCCCGCCGCGTACTGGTACTCGATGATGAAGGTGCCGAGCGCCGACGAAGTCAGCTCGTTGCCGGGCGGCGTCAACCAGTATCTCGCGTCGGTCAAGAACCTCTCGTGCATCGGCTGTCATCAGATCGGCCAGCTCGCGACGCGCACGATACCGAACGAGTTCTCGAGCATGCAGCCACCACGACGCGTGGGTGCGGCGCATTCAATCGGGGCAGGCCGGCTCCCAGATGCTCGCGAGCGCGATGAACCAGCTCGGCGGCGTGCCGCCGAAATACTTCGAGCGAGTGGACGGAGCGCGTCGCGAACGGCGAGCTGCCGCACGCGACGCCGCAGCGCCCGCGCGGCCTCGAGCGCAACATCGTCGCGACCGTGCGCGACTGGTCGACCGACAAAGCGTACATGCACGACTTGAGCGGCACCGATCGCCGCAATCCGACGGTCAACGGCTACGGCAAGCTCTACGGCTCGCCTGAGCTCTCGACCGACGAGTTCCCGATCCTCGATCCGCAGACGAACACGGCCACCGCGTTGCACGCGCCCGTGCAGGATCCGAACACGCCGACGACGAACAGCACGCCGCCGACGCAGCCGTCGGCCTACTGGGGCAACGAGGCGATCTGGGACAGCAAAGCGAACGCGCACAACCCGATGCTCGACGAGGAAGGCCGCGTTTGGTACACGGCCGTGGTTCGTGCACCCGACAACGCGCCCGACTACTGCAAAGCGGAGTCGGGCCACCCGTCCGCGAAGCTGTTCCCGCTGGCACGCTCCGGTCGCCAGCTCTCCGTCTACGATCCGAAGACCGAGAAATACACGTTCGTCGACACCTGCTACTCGACACACCACCTTCAGTTCGCCGAGGACGCCAACGACACGCTGTGGACGAGCGGCGGCGGTCCCGTCGTCGGCTGGCTGAACTCGAAGATGTTCCTCGAGACCGGCGACGCCGGGGCGTCGCAAGGTTGGACCGCGCTCGTGCTCGACACGAACGGTAACGGCAAGCGCGACGACTATGTCGAGCCCGGTCAACCGGCCGATCCCGCAAAGGACACGCGCATCAACAGCGCCTTCTACGCCGTGATGCCGAACCCGGCCGACGGCTCGATCTGGGGCTCGACACTCGGCTACCCCGGCGCCGTCGTGCGCGTGAACCCCGGCTCGAATCCGCCGGCCACCGCGCTGACCGAGGTCTACACGCCGCCGATGCCGGGTTATGGCATTCGCGGCGCCGACATCGATCGCAACGGCGTCGTGTGGATGTCGATGGGCAGCGGGCACCTCGGGTCGTTCGATCGCCGCAAGTGCACCGGGGCGTTGAACGGCCCGACCGCGACCGGCAATCACTGCCCCGAAGGCTGGAGCTTCTATCGTTATCCCGGCCCCGGCTTCGTCGGCCGCCCCGACGAGAGCGTCGAGTCGAGCTATTACAGCTGGGTCGATCAGCACAACACGTCGGGCTTAGGAAGCAACGTGCCGATGTCGACGGCGAACCTGTTCGACGGCGTCCACGCACTCGTCGACGGCGAGATGATGACGCTGCGAATTCCGTATCCGCTCGGCTTCTACTCGAAGGGCTTCGAGGGCCGCATCGACGATCCGAACGCGGGCTGGAAAGGCCGCGGCCTCTGGGTACCGAGCGGCGACCGCACGCCGTGGCTCAAGGAAGGCGGCAAGGGCACGAAACCGCTCGTCGTGCACTTCCAGGTTCGGCCGGATCCGCTCGCAAAGTAGCGGCGCCGGCCTTTTTCGCAACTACAGGGGCTTCAAAATGAAAAGAACGGCTTTGGGATTGGTTCTTGCCGCCGCGGCCGGAGCGGCGCTCGCGCAAGCGCCCGGCGGCTTCACTCCGCCGACGTTCGCCGGCATCGACACCGACAAGAACGGCTCGCTATCGAAGGCAGAGGTCGGAACGTGGGTCGCGACGATCCCGGCCGGGGGGCCGAACGGCCCGCCGAACGCCGACACCGTGTTCGGCAACTGGGACACGAACAAGGACGGCTCGGTGTCGTCGGCCGAGTTCGACGCCCGGCCGCGTCCAGCGGGACCCGGCGGTGGCGCACCGCCCGGCGGCGCAGCACCGCCCGGCTGATCTCCGCCCGCGCTGATCGACTGCACCGAGTGCGTGACACGGACGTCGCGCATGCGCTCTTCCTCGGTCGCTGTTCGCAGACAAATCGCGCGAACGGTTCGCATTTCGCACCGCCTCCATTAACGTTTCTTCATCCGTGCACGCACGCCAACCGGTTCTCGTAAGCGCGTCGGTCTAAACCTGCAACACCCCGTTGGCTCGCGACGCGAGCACGACGAGTGGGTCAGGAGGACCGCATGAGCTTCGATCAGTGCTTCGGCGTCGCGCCAGCTCCGCTCTTCGACACGACGGAGATCCCTCTCCGACCTACCACGACGACGGGACTCGTTCGCCACGGCGCGAGCTCGCCGCAACGCGCAACACTCGAGGAGTTCGTGCGGCGAGAGTTCCGCGCGCACTTCGGCGCGCGAATCCGCCAATTCATGCCGGATCTACTCGGCCTGCACGGTCCCGACGGCTCTATCCGCGCGGCCGTCGGCTGCCGCGCGGCCGCAACCGAGCCGCTATTCCTCGAGACCTACACGCGCGAGCCGATCGAGATCGCCCTCGCTTCGCTGAACGGCTTCTTCGTGCCGCGCGCGGACATCGTCGAGATCGGCAGCCTCGCCTGTCGCAACGCGACGGCGGCCGTCGCGATCGTGCGCGCCCTCGTGCCGCACTTGCTGCGCGCCGGCTTCTCCTGGGTCGTCTTCACGGGCGCCGACACGGTCATGAACGTGTTCGGTCACTTGGGACTCACGCCGCGCGCGCTCTGCCCTGCCGACCCCGCGCTGCTCGGTGAAGCGCGTTACGACTGGGGCACGTACTACGATCACGAGCCCCACGTCATGGCGGGGCGCATCGCCGACGGCATGGCCGCAACCCGCATGCGCGCGACGCGGAGGACGCAATGAGCGCCGCCGCGGGGAGTGAGCCGGTCGCGGCGTGGCGGCACGTTCGCGCGATCGCGCTGCTGCCGTTCATGAACACGGTCGCGATCCCGAGTGCCTTGCTGCTCCTGTTTCCGCCGGCGCAGATGCCCGAGTGGACCGCCGGTGCCGTTGCGGCGGCGCTCGCGGGAGCCGCGCTTGCGACGGTCGGCGCCGCGCTCGTCGCTCACTGCGTCCGCCTCTTCGTACGCTTCGGCTCCGGCACGCTCGCGCCGTGGGATCCGGCGCGCGAGCTCGTCAGCGCGGGCGCCTATCGTTATAGCCGCAATCCCATGAAGGCCGGCCTGTTCCTCGTGCTCGCCGGCGAAGCGCTGGCTACGCGATCGGTTGCGCTGACGGCATGGTTCGTCTGCTTTGCGATCGTCAACGTCGTCTATATCCGACTGCACGAGGAGCCGGGCTTGGCGAACCGGTTCGGCGCTCGCTATCGCGACTACTGCGAGCGTGTGTCGCGTTGGTGGCCCGCTCTACGCGCGCCCCATCGCTGGGAGGCCCGATGATCTCGACCATCGAAGCCGTGCGGCACTTCGCCGCGCGCGTGCCGTTGCGGATTGCCGTTCGTTCCGCCACCGAGTGCGTGACGTACCGCACCCTCGAGCAGCGCGCGCACGAGCTCGCACGGGAGCTCGAGGCGCGCGAGGTCGGAGTCGCCGCGCTCGCCGCCGACAACGGCCCTGCGTGGCTTGTTGTCGACCTTGCAGCGCAGCTCGCCGGCACCGTCCTCGTTCCTTTGCCGCCGTTCTTCAGTCGCGAGCAGCTCGCACACGCGCTCACGAGCAGCGGCGCGGATACGTTACTCGCGGATCCACGCCTGCCGGCGCTGCGCGACTTCGACGTGGTTGAGCTCGAGCCGCTGGCCGCTCTCGGCGGCGACCTCGCATGGTGCCGGCTGCGAGCGAGCTCCGTCGCACAGATGCCCGCCGCCACGGCGAAGATCAGCTACACGTCGGGCACGACGGGCAAGCCGAAGGGCGTATGTCTGCGCCAAGCGAGCATGGACGCCGTCGCCGACTCGTTACGTCAGGCGGTCGCGGACCTGCAGATCACGCGCCACCTCTGCGTGCTGCCGCTCGCCACGCTGCTCGAAAACATCGCCGGCGTTTACGCGCCGCTCATGAACGGCGCCGAGATCGCGATGCCCAGCGCCTGCGAGACGGGCCTCGGCGGCGCGTCCCGTTTCAATCCCGCTTCGCTGCTGCGCTGCATCGGGAGCTATCGCGCCGAGAGCATTATTCTCGTTCCGCAACTGCTCGCCGCACTCGTCGAAGCGCTCGAGCGCGGCGCGCCGCGGCCGGTGAGCCTCGAGCTCGTGGCCGTCGGCGGCGGCCGCGTCTCTCCGGCGCTGCTCGCACGCGCCGATCGGCTCGGGTTACCGGTCTACGAAGGCTACGGGCTCACGGAGTGCGCTTCTGTCGTCGCGTTGAACACGCCGGCCGCGCGCCGCATCGGCAGCGTCGGCCGCCCGCTGCGGCACGCCGAGGTGACGATCGATGCACACGGCGAGATCCTCGTCGCCGGTGCCGCCGTCAGCGGCTATGTCGGCAGCAAGCACGTGCCGCGGCGTTTCGCGACGGGCGATCTCGGCCATCTCGACGCCGATGGCTTCCTGCACGTCAGCGGCCGGCGCAAGAACATGTTCATCACGAGCTTCGGCCGCAACGTGTCACCCGAGTGGGTCGAATCGGAGCTGTGCGAGGAACCGGCCATCACGCAAGCCGCCGTGTTCGGCGAAGCGCGTCCGTGGAACGTTGCGGTGATAGTGCCGGCGCCGGCGACGCAGCATGAGCAGGTCCGCTCGGCCATCGATGCCGTGAATCGGCGGCTGCCCGACTACGCGCGCGTCGGCGACTGGGTCGTCGCCACCAAGCCGTTCACACCGGGCAATGGTGAGCTGACGCCGAACGGGCGCAACCGCCGTGCCGCCATTTGGACTCGCTATCGCTCTGGAGCTCGACGCGCTCTACGAGCAGAGCCTCGACCTCACCGCTTGATTACCAAGGAGCGTTCATGACCTTTTCTACAGAGTTGCGCGCCGCAACCGGGACCGAGCGGGAACGACTGCTGTCCGCGCCGATCATTACTGACTGCCTCGCGGGCCGCGTGAGCCGCGACACCTACCGCGCCTTCCTCACCGAGGCCTATCACCACGTCAAGCACACGGTGCCGCTGCTCATGGCTTGCGGCGCGCGCTTGCCGGAGCGCCTCGAGTGGCTGCGCCGCGGCGTCACCGAATACATCGACGAGGAGTACGGCCACGAGCAGTGGATCCTCGCTGACCTCGCGGAGGCCGGCTTCGACGCTGTCGCGGCGCGCGCTGCTCCGCCGTCCGCGGAAACCGAGCTCATGGTCAGCTACGCCTACGACACCGTGCAGCGCGGCAATCCCGTCGGTTTCTTCGGCATGGTGCTCGTGCTCGAAGGCACGAGCGCGGCGATCGCGACGCGCGCGGCTGAAATCATCGCCGCACGACTCGAGCTCCCGCGCCGCGCGTTGACGTATCTCCTGTCGCACGGGTCGCTCGACCAGCAGCACGTCGGCCACTTCGACGGTCTCGTCGACCGGCTCGACGACGCCGCCGATCGCGCATCCGTGCTGCACGCCGCGCGTATGTTCTATCGACTGTATGGAGACGTCTTCCGCGCGCTGCCGCGCGCCGACGTTACGACTTCTATCGACACGAGGGTTGCCGCATGAACCTGACCGACGCACACATCGTTCTTACCGGCGCCGCAGGCGGCATCGGCTCTGTGACCGCCGCTTGGCTCGCGCAAGCCGGAGCCAAGCTGGTGCTCACGGATCTCAAGCAGGAGCCGCTCGAGCGGCTCGCGACGAGTCTCGGGCCATCCGCTGTGCTCGAGGCGGTGGCCGCGGACGTCGCGAGCGAAGCCGGCCGCGCGTCGCTCGCGGCCGCGGCGCGCACGCACGACGCCAACGTTCTCATCAACGCCGCGGGGATCAACCCGTTCGGGCTATTCGCGGAACAGACGGCACGCGAAATCGCCATGGCGCTCTCGATCAACACCGTAGCGCCCCTATTGCTGTGCCACGCGTTGCTGCCGGTTCTTCTCGAGCGTCCGAGCGCTCACATCGTCAACGTCGGCTCGACGTTCGGGTCGATCGGCTTCCCGGGTTTCGCCGCGTACTCCGCGAGCAAGTTCGCCGTGCGCGGCTTCTCCGAGGCGCTGCGGCGCGAGCTCGCCGACACGGCGGTGCGCGTCCACTACGTCGCGCCGCGCGCCACCAAGACGGCGCTCGCGACGGACCGCGTCCGCGCGCTGAACGCCGAGCTCGGCGTTGGGATGGATACGCCGCAAACCGTCGCGGCGGCGATCGTCCGCACGCTACGCGACGAACGCCGCGAAGTGCTGCTCGGCATGCCGGAGCGGCTATTCGCCAAGCTCAACGCGCTGGCGCCCTCCCTCGTCGACCGCTCGCTACGCCGGCAGCTCGCCGTCGTGCGCCGCCATGCATCGCCGACCGTTGGCCAACTTGCCACGGCGTCACACCCCTGACCTCAATCCCTGAAGGAGCATCGAGCCATGAATTCATGTTTCGCCATTCTCGGCGCTGCCGCCATCCTTGCCGGCGCGCCCGCCTTCGCCGACGGCTTCGACGACGACCTAACCACCATCCAAAACGAGTGGGACATCGCGAACTACCAGACGACGGACAAGGCACGCGACGAGGCGTTCTCCGCCCTCGTCGAGCATGCGGCCGCGTTCCGCGCGCAGTATCCCGATCGCGCCGAGGCAGTCGCGTGGGAAGGCATTGTTCTCAGCACTTACGCGGGCGAGGTCAGCGCGATGAGCGCCATGAAATACGCGAAGGCCGCGCGCGCCGCGCTCGAACGGGCCGAGACGCTCGACGCCACGGCGCTCGAGGGCGGGATCTATGCCTCGCTCGGCGCTCTCTACTCGAAGGTGCCCGGCGGGTTCATGGGCTTCGGCGACGACGATCTCGCCGCGGAGTATTTCGAGAAGGCGCTCGCCGTCAACGCGGCCAACATCGACAATAACTACTTCTACGGCGAGTTCTTGATCGAGCAGGCCGATTATGAACGAGCGCGCAGCTTGCTCGAGCGCGCGCTCGCCGCACCAACGGTTACCGAGCGGCCCGTGTTCGACGCGGGGCGGCGCGCGGAAATCAGCGATCTGCTCGTCGTCGCACGCCGCAGGACGAGCTGAGGACGAAGTCGATCAGAACTGCGCGTGTGCAGCGTCGGGCCCGCTCCTCGTGCTCCCTGCCTCAACGCACGAACGCCCAGTGCTTGCTCGCCAAGAGCTTAGCGGTAGCGAGCGTCACGATGACGAGGAACAGCGATAGCCGATAGTCAATGCTCGTCCAGCGCAGCGCACCTGCATACGCAGCCTCCGTCAGTGCGAAGCTCAGCAGCGACACGACGGCGAAGCGACGCAGCGCGAGGCCAAGGTCGCGCCCTTCCGCCGGAAACGTCCAGCGCGCGTGGCCGAAAAAGCTCCACGCGAAAGACACCAGAAGACCGACGACGTTGGCGGCGAGCGGCGCGAGCCCGAGCGGGACGAGAGCTGCCACGACGACGATGTTGACGGCCATCGCCGTCGTCCCGACGGCGGTGAAAACACCGACCTCGCGAGCGCCGAGAACCTTTACAGACCGGCGGGCCCCCGGATGTGCTCGACGTCCTGGTTGTTCTCGTTGCAGATGTACTCCATGAGCTCCCAGCCGGGCCGCAACGTGTGCGTGTATTTAACCGTGAACGGCTTCGCGTACGCGCCGGCGTCCTCGACCGTCGTCACGACCTCGAGCTCGCCGAACTTCGGCCGCGTGTAGCGCTCGACGGTGCGCATCTGCGTGGAGTGCGGGTGGCCCACGAAGTCGAACCAGAAGAGATCGTTGAACCCGACCGTCTCGACGACGAGCGTGTCGCCTTCCCAGTGGCCGACCGAGTGGCCGTACCACGTCGCCTCGAGGTCGTCGGGGTGCTCACGGCCGTCCATGAAGATCTGCCGGAAGCTGTGGATGTTGCCTTCGAACAAGAAGAATAGATGAGTCGCCTTGCCGTACGCCGGCACCTGCGCGATGCGCCACGGATATGGCGCGATGCGCGGCACCCCGGTCGGCAAGCAGCGTGCTTCCGGATCATCGGCCGCCATGCGCGACTTCATCAGCGCCGCGGCTTCCGGCAGCAGCACGAGCTCCTCGCCCGGCAGCGAGGCCGCCGCTGATGTCGCCGATCGGGCCGGAGCCGACCCAAACGCCCGAGAAGTCGGGCGTGCCATCGGGCAAACGCGGCGGCGGACTGTCGGGCACGGCGCCGATCAGCGCGGGGTTGTTGGCGCCGCCGCTCCCGGCAGGTGTGGTGCCGACACTCTGCGTCTGCTGGGCGAGCGCGATTTGCGCGAATACGAGCGCGGCCAACGCCGCGAGTTGTGTGCGCATGAGCTAGCGATTGTCCGCCGAGGAGCGCGCGAAGACGCGAGTGCCGTCTGCGAAGGTGACGGTGCTCGCATTCGCCATGTTGGCGCCGCTGCGCGCCATCGAACCTTCGACGCTCACCTGGTCACCCTCTTTCAAGGAAGTGCTCGACCACCCGGCGCGCTTCAGGTAGTTCGGGCTTGCGATCTCGAGGTTCCAGTTGACGACCTTGCCGTCGGCATCCGTCACGTTGATATAGAAGCGTGCGTGTGGATTCGTCCACTCGACCTTCGTGACCGTGCCCTTCAACGTCACGGGCTTGTTCGCGTCGTATTGCGCCGCGAACGAATGATGCGCTTCGACGGGCGCGACGGCCCACAGCACGAGCGACGCAGCTAGAACACTGCGAACGGCCTTCATCGTCGTCTCCCCTCCCAGTGGCATTCGAGAGACTCTAGCCCCGAGTCACGCAGAGTGTCGAGTGCCAGCGCTGGGCCAAAGGCGGGAAGGAGGCTCCGCGCAGCTCAACGCAGCACCCAGTACTGCACGCCTTGCCCGGCGAGGAATCGCTCGGCGTCGTGCCCTTCCAGAAGCGCCAACGTCGCGAGCATGCCGGCCTCCGTGCACGTCGGTGCCGCGACCGTGACCGAGCGCGGCGCGCCGGTGACAGGCCAACCCGTCGTCGGATCGAGGATGTGGCCATAGCGCTTGCCGTCCTTCAATAGGTAGCGGCGCGCGTCACCGCTCGTCGCCAGCGCGCCGACGCGGAGCTCGATGTGCCGCGCCGCCGTCGCCGCCGCGGTGACCGATTCTATGCCGACGCGCCACGGAGCACCGCCGGCCTGCGGCCCGAGCGCCAGCAGGTCTCCGCCGAAGTTCAGCAAACAATTCGCCGACAGCGGGCGCACGACAGCCGCGGCCCGATCGACGGCGTATTCCTTGCCTACACCGCCGAGATCGATTTCCATACCGGGCAATAGCGTGAGCTCCGGAGCGGACCAGCGGACCTTGTCCCAACCGACGATCGGCAGCAGCGCGGCGACCGCGTCGCGGGTCGGCACGCGGTCGCTACCGTCGAAGCGCCAAGCTCGCCGCAACACGCCGGACGTTACGTCGAACTTGCCGTCACTCAGCTCGTGGAGGCGCGCGGCGTAATCGAGGAGCCCCGCTGTCTCGTCGTCAACGACGACGGTGCGCCCGTCCGCCGTGTTGATGGCGTCGATGACGTTGCCGCGGCGGTAGCGGCTGAGCTTTGCTTCGATGCGCGCAGCTTCACCGGCCGCGAGCGCCACGATCCGCTGCGCGGTCGCCCGGTCGGCCTCGCCGACGTGGACCTCGCACGGGCTCGCCATCGCCTGGAACACGCCGACCCAACCCTGGCCCCGCGGCGAGAGCGACGCTCCCGCCGCGGAACCCGGCGCCAGGGGGGTGTTAGCGCCTGCCGAACTTGTAGTTGAACTGAGCAATCAGTGCGTTCAAGTCGGGGTACAGCTCGAAATTCGCGAGCGCGCCGACGGCACTCCCCGGCGACGCGTTGCCGGTCTGCGTGTAGTACTCGATGCGCGCCGACCATTCGCCGCCTCGTGCCGTCGCCTGCCCGTACTTGAGCCCGACGGTGAGCCCGTCGAATTCGCCTAGCCGATGGTCGGCCGTTGCATAGGCCGGCAGTGGGGCGCCGTCGAACAGCACCGTGCGATAGAACTCGGCTGCGGTCTGCTGGTAGAAACGCAGGTGCGGTTGCAGGTACCGCTCGCCGCTGAAGGTCCAGCGGTAGCGCAGGTCGAGCGTGTGCGAATCGACGCCCCAATCGTCGGTCATGTAGCGGTACGACGTCTCGAGCACGTTGCCGTCGAAGTCGCGCTTCAGCAGCGCGAACACGCTCTGCTTGTCGCGTGCATCGGGGCGGCTCTCATAAATATAGCGGTAAAGACCGCTAGCGGCCGGCCCGGGAACAGGATTACCCGTCACGGGATCCACGACGGACAGCACCTTGTAGGGGTCCGTGAGATAGCCGTCGGCCTGGCTCAGCGAGTAGTTGAACTGGACGATCGTGTGGCGATTCAGCACCTGCGTCACGCCAATCAACCAGTCCGTGACATCCTTCGATTGATCCGCGCGCTTGTTCGCCGTGTCGCCGAGCCCGAGCATGGGCGCGAGCGCGACTGGGCTGCCGCCGACGGGATCGATCGTGTCGTTCGCGAGCGCGACTCCGAAAGAGAGAGTCGTGTTGCGATTGTTGAAATCACGCGCGAGGCTCGCGTTGACACCTGCGTGCGTGTAGTCGTACTCGTCGGACAGGCTCGCGCCGACGGAGAGCAGCGCGAGGCGCGTCACGGGCATCTCCCAATTCGCCGTGACCGCGGTGCGGGTGTCGAGGAACGAGGTATCGAGCGCCTGGGCGCCCGGGGCGACCGTGTACTGCGAGTTGCCGGACGGGCTCGTGAACGTCTGGACGGCGCCTGCCGGAGTGGCGCCGCTCGGCGACGCGCCCGTCAACGAATCGATCGCGAGCGTCAGGCTCAAGAACTTCTCCTCGCGCATTTCTTTGCGCGCGCGAAGGTTCAAGCTCGTGTCACGGACTCGCCCGTCGGACTCGCTGTAGATCAGCATCGACGTATCGATATCCCAGGGCATGAGCTCCTGTGCGCTCACCTCGGCCGGCACGGCATGGCCCAGCAACGCGCACGTCGCAGCCGCGAGCGGCGTACCGATGTCGCGCACCGTGCGATTGTGTCGTTTCTTCAGTTGCATCCGCAGCCGCCTCCGCCGAACCCCTGTCCGCCGCTCGAGGCTTCCTTGCTGAAATAGATGTGCTCGTCGGCGGCGCTTTCGGTGGGATCGCTGACGATCTGCATGTCGGGGCGCGCCAGGACGTCTCGGTCCCACGGCTGGACACCGGCGCAGCCGGCAAGGCCCATGATCGTGACGATCGCCACGCCGACGGCGCGTTTGGCTGTTGAGCTCACACTGTCTCCTGGAACTTTGGTTACTGTTTCGCGGGTGATCGCTCGAGCGCAGCTTCGATCGCGTGCTCGTAATCAGCGGTCTCCGCCGTCTTGAAGCCGAAGTGGCGCTCGAGCACGTTGCCCTCGGCATCGATGAGATACGAGCTCGGCATGGCTTGCACGCCGAACTCTTTGGCGAGCGCTGCGGAAGGATCGAACCGCAGCGCGAACTCGGCCGGCACTTCGGCGAGGAAGCCATCCGCGAGCGCACGGTCCTTGTCCAAGTTCACCGCGATGATCTGCAGCCCGGCCGGCCCGTACTTGTTGTGCATCGCGTTCAGCCAGGGAAACGAGCGCCGGCACGGCACGCACCAGGACGCCCAGAAGTCGACCCAGATGACGCGGCCTTCGACAGGCTCGAGCGCGGGCGGCGGCGCCGCGCGCGCGAAGCCGGCCGCACAGAGCAATGCGATGGCGATCGACTTCGAAACTCTTAGGCTCACAGCTTCTCCCTTAACGCGGATTGAGCGCCAACGGTCGTAAGACGGGCCGAGCACGCAAAACCGGTCGCGCCCTCAGCGAGCCGGAATTGTGGCCGTCGCAGTCGCGATGAGCGCGGCCGAAGCGGCGGCGTTCTCTGCGTAGTAACGTCCGAAGCGCTGCGTTTCCTCGGCGGCGTAGCCGCGCAGATTCTCCGCCCAGCGATAAGCGATCGATTGATAGAGCAGCTCGGCGTCGACGGTCAGCGGCGCGGTGGCCCCCGCGCCGAGCGCGATGCGATAGCGGACGCGATCACTGCCGCCGATGAAGTCGGTGTCGCCGACCGCGGCACCTTGAACCGCGAAGTCGGGCTCTGCCGTCGCCTTGTCGAACCCGCGCGGCAAGAGCCGGTTGTCCTTGACGAAGCGCACGCCTCGCAGGAGCCCCGTCGTCACGGCATCGCGCGAATCGACCATGATCGCCTCGTAGATCTGCACCTCGTCGGGCGTCGTCACGATTTCGTAGTGCGGCTCGAAACGCTCGACGTCGGCGTCGTTGTCGTTACCGGCAATGCTTCCGTCGGCCCGCACGGCGCCCGACTCGAAGACGGTGCGCCCCGACGCGTCACGCACGACGACGTGCAGCCACGCGCGCCGCGAAGGATAGGCCGTCGGCAGCTTGTGTCCGGTCGTGCTCGTGACGGCGAGCACGAGCTCCAAGCCGTCCGCGTCGCGCTGCGCCGTCGCGATCGCGAGCGTCGCCGCGCGCGTGCCGAGGAAACGCCGGGTCTCCGCGGCCGAGGCCTCGAGCTCCTGCGGCAAAGCCTTCACGCCGAGCTCGCCGCTGTACCTCCGCAGGATGTCGAGCATGAATGCGTTGCCTCCAAGAAACGTGTGCCGCGAAACGTTTGGCCGCGGTTGGCCGAGAACGGACGTGATCGGCGCTTCGGCAGCGACTTCCGGCATGTGGCAGCTCTGGCAGCTATTCGTCGAACGGTAATCGCTGTGCAGCCACTCTTGATATGGCACCTGCTCGGGCAACGTGCCGATTACGTCTCCGGCGTCGTCGAGCGCAGTCGTGAACAGCGTGTGGCACGTCGCGCAGAGCTCCGACCGTTGGATGTGGGTGCCCACGGTCGGCCTAAAGGTTGCCGCCGAGCGCATCAAAGCCTGCCTTCCGGCGTCGACGTCGTGCGGCCCGAATACGACGCGGCTCTCGCCCCCCGGTTCGATCGCGAAGCCGCCGTCGAAGCTCGCGTGCTTTCCTAAGTTCTCTGCGGAGATCTGGTGGCAAACGGTGCAGGACACGCCGTCGGCCGCGAGCTCGTGCTGCGGCGCGGTCCGCGCGAGGCTCGCGAATACCTGGCCCTGGCCGCCCGCTGCCGCGGCGTCGAAACGCGCCATCGGCATGTGGCACGTCGAGCACTTGTCCTCGATGGCCGCCTGTGCGGCCGGATGGTCGAGCACCTCGCGGCGCACGGCCGCGTGCCAATAAGGGTCGCGCGCCGAGTTCGCCATCATCGTCGCGCGCCAATCGAAGCCGATCGAGAGGTCCTCGCCCGTCGGCGCCGTGAGCTGCGCATGACATGCGATGCACTGCGAGGCCGGCACGAATGCGCTCGCCGTATCCTGCGCGTCGGCGACGCCGCTCCCGAGGAGGGCGGCTGCAACGCAAATACGAACAATTCGCAACCGCATGATTCTGCGAGCTTTTTCGGCGACCGGGCCGACACTATACTGCGGCGCGTCGGTTACACAATGCGGGGAGCGACGTCGTGGGCTCGAGTCATCTCGCCATCACACTGGCGGCGCTCTCGTTCGGCGCATCGACATCGGCGTTCTCTCAAACGCCCGCGCCGCGCGCCGTCTACACGGCGGCCTGCGCCGCATGCCACGGCGACGACGGCCGCGGTCGCGATGCCAGCCAGCTCGGCTTCGAAGTCCCACTGCCCGACTTCACCGACTGCGACTTCGCCGTTCGCGAGCCGAACTCCGACTGGTACGCCATCGCGCATCGCGGCGGGCCGATCCGCGGCTTCGACCGTCTGATGCCGGCGTTCGGCGAAGCGCTGCAGCCCGAGGAGATCGAAGCTGCGCTCGCGCGGATTCGTTCGTTCTGCACGGACGCTCGCTGGCCGCGCGGCGAGCTGAACCTGCCGCGCGCTCTGTTCACGGAGAAGGCGTATCCCGAGGACGAAGCCGTGATCACGACGACGTTCGTCACCGAGGGCGCCGACTCGATCACGCACGAGTTCGTCTGGGAGCAACGCTTCGGACCGCTGAACCAGATCGAGCTCAAGATGCCCATCACGCGGGCCGATCTCGGCGATCCGGACGGCTGGAAGAGCGGCACCGGCGACCTCGGGATCGGCGTCAAGCACACGATGCGCCACAGCCTCGAGCGCGGCGCGATTCTCGCCGTCGGCGGCGAGCTCGTGCTACCGACGGGCGACGAGGCGAAGGGATTCGGCAACGGCACGACGGTGCTCGAATCGTTCGTGCTCTACGGCAAGGTCTTGCCGCGGGACGCGTTCGTGCAATTCCAGGGCGTGCTCGAGTTTCCGCACGATTCCTCACTCGAGGACGAGGCCGTATTTCGCGCCACAGTCGGCAAGACCTGGACGGTCGACGCGCCGTTCGGGCGCACCTTCACGCCGATGATCGAGGTGCTCGCGGCCCGCGATCTCGAGGGCGGCGCGCAGACGGAGTGGGATCTGGTCCCTCAGCTTCAGGTCTCGCTGAATAAACGCCAGCATGTCCTTGGTGCAATTGGGATTCGGCAGCCGATCACCGACCGCGGGAACCGGCAGACGGAGGTCGTGCTCTATCTGCTATGGGACTGGTTCGACGGCGGCGTGCTGCAGGGTTGGTAGCTCGCCCCCCTTTATTAAGGTGGCGTTCAGGTCGCCTGGTCTAGGTTGGAGGCCAAGCTGGGGAGTAGACCGTGTGGCCGGCCGAACCCAGCGCAAGGAGACCTCTCGATGGACACGCAGGCTCGCTCCAACGCCATCCGTAAGGCCCCGCGGCTGTTGCCGCGGATGTGGCTCGCGTTCGGTGTCCTGGCTATCGGCGCCGCAATAGCCGCGCTACGCCCAGCGGCCGCCCAGGACGCGGCGGAGCTCGACCTCGCCACCACCGACGAGCTTCACGAAATCGTCGGGCCGATCGCGCTCTACCCCGACGACCTCGTCGCCATCGTTCTCCCGGCGTCCACCTATCCGCTGCAAATCGTGCAGGCGGCCAGATTCCTGGAAGACCGCGCAGAGGACTCGAGCTTGCAGCCGAACGAAGACTGGGACGATTCGATCGTCGCACTGCTGAACTACCCCGAGGTCGTCGCAATGCTCGACGAGGATCTCGACTGGACCTACGACCTCGGCACAGCCGTGCTGAACCAACGCGCCGACGTGCTGAGCGCGATCCAGGATTTTCGCGACGAAGCGTATGCCGCCGGCAACCTGCGCAGCGACGAGCGCCAGACCGTCGCGAGCGAAGGCGACACGATCGAGATCAAGCCCGCGGACCCGAAGGTCATTTACATCCCGTACTACGAGCCCGAGCGCGTCGTCGTCTATCAGCCCGCGCCGGTCTATTACTACTATCCGCAGCCTTACCCGGTCTACTACTACCCGTATCCCGCGTACTACCACTTCAACACGGGGTTCTTCTGGGGCGTCAACACCTGGTTCTCGATCGGCTGGCACTCGCACTACGTGCACGTCTACGACCCGTTCTATTACGGCCATCCGTACTACGGCCATAGCTATTACAGCCCCTTCTACGTGCGCAACGTGTACGTCGACCACTATCACCACTATCCGAACTACGTCTGGCAGCCGAATCACAGCGCCGGCGGGCGCCCTGTCGTGCGCGGCTCCGAGGGCCGTGTGTACGCCGCAGATCGCGCGCCGCGTCACGGCGTGCTCGACTCGGACGCCGCTGCGACACGCACGAGGGAAGGCTCGGCCAATCCCACTACAGGGGGCGCCCGCGGGGGCACGGCTACTCGCGCGACGGAAGGCGCAGCGACGAGCGCACGCACGGCGAACGGTGCTGCACAACCGCGGCGCGGTGTTACGAGCTCGAGTTATCGCAACCGCACCGTCGACGGCACGCAGCAGCAAGCGGCGGAAGCCGCGCAGGTGACGCGACCGACGCGCGCCGCCCCCGGCTCGCAGGCGCAGACGCAGGCGCGAGCACAACCGCAAGCGCGCCAGCCGAGCGGCGCAGCGCAAACGGAGACGCCTCGCACGCCGACGAGCCAACCTACGTATCGCAGCGGCGGCGGAATGTCACAGGCGCTCGAGCGCAGCCGCGCGATGGCGCAGCCGAATACCCAGGCTCGCACGAGCCCCGGCGTCGCGCGAGCGAACCCCGGCGTCTCGCCGCGCGCGTACGAAGGCTCGACGGGCATGCCGCGCGAATCGACGAGGAGTGCTCCCGCGCAGCGCCAGCCAGCGCCGAGCGCACCGCGCGAGTCGGCGCCGAACGTCAGCGCGCCGCGTCACGGCGGCGGAATGAGCGTGCAACGCAGCGAGTCGGGCGGCGGCAGCCACGGCAACTCCGGTGGTAGCAACTCCGGCGGCGGAAACGACGGCGGCGGCAGCTATCGTGGCGGCGGCAGCGAGCGCTCGTCGCACGCTGCGGCGCGTCACGCCCGCTAGCTCAGAACCCGACGCCGAGCTCGTTCGATAGCGTCTCGCGCATCTCGGCGGGCACCTCGAGCCCGCCGATCGTGCCGCCGTTCGGCGCGCCGGCCGCGATCCACCAACGAATGATCTCGACCTGGCTGTCCGTCAGCGGCGTCTTGCCTTCGGCGGGCATGGCCTCATCGTCGTCGTGCGGCAACGAGATGCGGCGCAGCAGCTCGCTCAAGTCCGTGTTCCCGGCGACCACGACGCGGCCGTTCTCGCCGCCGCGCATGACCCCGGCGTAGGTCGTCAGCACGAGATCGCTCTCCTGCTTGTCTTCGTTGTGGCAGCTCGCGCACCGCTCGACGAACATCGGTCCGACGACGTCCGCGAAAGGATCCGCAGCCGAGACGCTCGTGATCGTTCGCCGAGGCGCGAGCCCCGCGAGCGAGCGCAGCGGCTGCGGCGCGTACTCGACGAGGAACGTGGAGCCGTGCGTCAGGTTCCCGCCGTAGTGCCCCGTGATCGAGACCAGCACGAGCAGCACGGCCGACGCCGGAAAGAACAACGGCTTGTAGCTCGAAGCGAAGCTCCCGATGCGCAAGAACGCGACGCCCGTCGCGACGACGGCGACGACCGTGCCATAGAACCTGTGCTGCTCCGCGGACGGTCCCGTGAAGCTGCCTTCGGCAAAGTGCATGAAACCGAGCAGCACGGTGACGAGCGCCGATAACGCCGTCGCGCCCCAAAGATACGGCGACGCCGCCTCGAGGTAACGGTACCGCTCCTTTCGGCTCAGAAGCTCGAGCACGAACAACGCCACGATGATGCCGATCGGCAAATGCAAGACCAGCACGTGGAAGCGGCCCAAGAAGTACACGAAGTCCATGCCGTAGCACCCTCTGCGCGATTGACGACCGCAATATTACGACAGCAGCTCGGAAAAGCGGCGGGGACAGATCTATTTTCCGCTTTAAAAGGGGACCGCTCTAAAAGGGGACAGATTTATTTTCCGGGTGTTGGCGCGGTTAGCGTGCGCTCGGAAAATAAATCTGTCCCCTTTTAAAGCAACACCCGGAAAATAGATCTGTCCCCTCTTAAAGCGCGTACGACTCGCGAAGATGCGCCTCGAGCGCGGCGACATCGTTCGCCTTGCACCGAAAGCCGACGTAGCCGTCGGGCCTGAGCAGCAGCAACCGATCGTCGTTGCTCGCGCCGTAGCGCGCGGCGAGCGCTGCGCTCGGCGGCACGACAGCGAGCTCGAGCACGGAGGCAAAACGCTTGCACGAACCCCTCGAGACCGCTACGTAGCGTCGCTTGCCGCTCCTCGCGGGCGGGCAGCGCGAGCAGCGTGAACGACGCGTGGCGCGTCGCATCGAACAACGTGCGGCCAGCACCTAAGTCGACGTCCGGCGCACGGTCGCCGACCGCCGGTCCCGGCTCCGCGCTCGGCGGCTGCGTCTGATCGCGATAGGTGTACGAGATTCCCGAGCATCGGCCGACGACGGCTTCGAGAAAAACGGGATCCTTGATCTTCTGCGCGCGCTCGGCGATGTCCTTGCCGTGCCCCATGAAGATCTCGTGCAGCGACGACGCGGCCCAGATCACCTGCTCGGCGATCGGGCGGCGCTCCGCCTCGTAGCTGTCGAGCAACGACCCGCGCGCCTGATTCTTCGCGACGAATGCGAGCTTCCAGCCCAAGTTGTAGGCGTCCTGCATGCAGCAGTTCATGCCCTGCCCGCCGGTCGTCGAGTGAACATGGGCGGAGTCGCCGGCGAGGAACACGCGGCCCGCGCGATACGTGTGCGCGAGGCGCACGAAGCTCTGCCACTTCGAGTGCCAGACGACGTCGCCAAGTGTGACGCCGTCGAAGTGCTTGTTCACGAGCCGCATGAAGCCTTGCTCGGGCGTGACGTTCGGGCCGGCCGCTTCGCCGCGGTCGCTGAGCAGCATGCGATAGAAGCCGCCCGGCAGCTTCACGATCATGACGAAATGGTCCGTGCCGGCGCAGTAGTGAACGTAGTCGTCGGCGTCGGGAAAGCCGTTCAGGAACGCGTCGAGGTTCTGGAGCTGCGTGCCTTTGTAGTCGCTCTCCTGTTGCTCGAGACCGGCGGCGCGCCGCACGCGCGAGTTCGGCCCGTCGCAACCGACGAGGTAGTCGCAGTGCACTTCCTCTTGCACGCCGTCGCGCTCGAGCGTCGCCGTGACGCCGCCGGCGTCCTGCCGCACGTCGACACACGCCGTGTTCCAGTCGGGCTCGACGCCGAATTGCGCGCTCGTGTATTCGCGAAGAAATTGTTCAGTCTCGCTCTGCCGATGCACGAGCAGGAAGCTGTAGCGCGAATCGACCGTCGTGAAGTCGATGCCGGGCCGCACCTCGCTGCGCTTGCCCGCGGCATCGACGAAGTGCAGCACGTAGCCTAAGTTGTGGATGCCGCGATCGAGAAAGCGGCCGACGAGGCGCTTGTCGACGCGCTCGAGAATCTCGAGCGTCCGTGCGTGCACCGTGATCGCTTTCGACGTGTCGCCGGGCTTCGGCAACCGGTCGATCGTCCGCGCGCCGACGCCGCGGCGCGCGAGCTCGAGCGTCAGCATCGTGCCGGCCGCGCCGGCGCCCACTACCAAGACAGGAACGTGGCTCTTCTTCATCCCCCCTCCGCGATCGAGTATAGCTCGCACTGCCCAATCGACTGACGCCGGCGGCGCGAGCAAGATGTGCCCGTGAACCTCGCCACCCTGCGACTCGAAACGCCGCGCCTCCTGCTGCGCCCGCTACTGCCGGAGGACTTCGATGCCTGGGCGACGTTCATGGCCGACCCCGAGAGCGCGCGCTTCGTCGGCGGCGTGCAGCCGCGGTCGGTGGCGTGGCGCGGCTTTCTCTCGATGGCCGGCGCCTGGGCCATGCAGGGCTTCGCGATGTTCTCGGTCATCGAGAAGGCGACCGGCCGCTGGATCGGCCGCATCGGCCCGTGGTACCCGGAGGGCTGGCCCGGCACGGAGGTCGGCTGGGGCATCGTCCGCGACCGTTGCGGCCTCGGTTACGCGACGGAAGCCGCGATAGCCTCGATCGACTGGGCGTTCGCCGAGCTCGGCTGGACGGACGTCATCCACACGATCGACATCGAGAACGTCGCGTCGCAGGTCGTGGCGCGCAAGCTCGGCTCGCGCAATCGCGGCCGCGGCCAGCTGCCGGAGCCGTACTCGCACATCGTCCTCGACGTCTGGGGGCAGACGCGCGAGGAGTGGCTCGCGCGGCGGTCGACGTTGTAAGTTTGGCTCGCTGGTCTGCAGGACGACCGGGGCAACCATGAACCCACCGTTAGACGAAATCCGGTTCGCGATTCGTCGGCTTCGCAAGGACGCCGGAACGACGATCGCAGCGGTCGCAGCACTGGCCTGTGCGCTCGCCGTCGCCGGCGCACGCTTGATCCGCTGGCTGCTCTATCAAGTCGAGCCGCTCGATCCGCTCGTTCTCGTCACCGTCGCGGGCGGCATCTTCGGCCTCGCGCTGCTCGTGAGCTTGCGTCCCGCGCTCGAAGCGACACGCATCGATCTAACACGCTCGTTGCGCGAAGAGTAAAGGGGACCTAAGCAACGTCCGCAATGACCACCTTCGTGGCGTGTGCGGCCAAGCGTTCCATGTCCGACACGTCGCCGCTCGCAATGACCGCCCCGCCTTCGAGATCCGCGACTGCGACGACGAACGCGTCAACCGCGAGCTCCGAGCCGGCCCCGACGCGCCCGAGAAGGTATCCGGCGCGCACCCCCGCGCGCGTATCCACGGGATAGACCTCGACACGCTCGCGTCTCAACCCCGCGAACACGCCGGCATCGGCCGGACGCCCCCGGACGACCTCGGCGAGCACTGCCGCCACCGTCGCGATGGGCTTGTTTCGAGCATGCATCGCAGCAATCAAGGCCCGCACACGATCGCGGCGCGCAGCCGGCCCGTGCGCAAGGGCGGAGATCGCTTCGCTATCCAGCAGCAGCATCAGCCCGTGCGGCGGACTCTACGCCGCGGCTGCACCGCGTTCGATTCCCAGCGCTCGACGAGCTGCGCAGCCCACTCGAGCGTCTCGGGTTGGATCGGCCCGTGGAGCCGCTCGAGCTCCGCAAGCCAGTCGTCGACTGCCGTCAAGTGCCGTAACCGAAGCACGTGAGCGCTGACCGCATCGTCGACCGCCGCGGAGATACTTCGTGAGCCGACGAGATCGCGCAGCTCCTTCAGCCGCGCAGTGTCGAGCGAGAGCGTGACTTTCTCCTTGGGCATTGGCATACGGTAGTATCTTTATACGACATCGGTCAAACAGCGCGTGTGCCGCGAGCCGGGGGCCCGCGTCGACTGCAATCGTCGCGGCACGCTCGCCACGAGTCATGCCTCGAACCTCGCTGATATACCGACTTTCTCGGCCGTGCGCTGATCGGAAACGGCCCCAAGGGGCTATATCTCCCCCGGTTTGGCGGAGCTAATCTCGTGAGCCACCGGAGACATTACCGATGACTCGCGTGCTGTTGGCGGTAGGCGGTTTAGTCCTCGTCATCGTCGCCGCGATCGTTCTGTACCTGACGTTCGCAGACCTCAGTCGTTTTCGACCCGAGGTCGAGGCCGCGGTCTCCAGCGCCCTCGGTCGCGAATTCCGGATTGCGGGAGACTTCAAGCCGCGAGTCTTTCCGAAACTATCGTTCGTCGCGACCGAGGTGACTCTCGCGAATGCCGAGTGGGGAACCCCGACGCCGATGATTTCGATCGGCAGTGCGTCCGCCGAGCTCGGACTGTGGTCGCTGCTGTTCGGCCCGATCAGGATCAAGTCGCTGGAGGTGCGCGACGTCACAGTCCTGCTCGAGCAAGACGCTTCGGGCGCTC
The DNA here is from genome assembly GCA_963714705.1 of uncultured Gammaproteobacteria bacterium. Classification (GTDB taxonomy): domain Bacteria; phylum Pseudomonadota; class Gammaproteobacteria; order Steroidobacterales; family Rariloculaceae; genus FEN-1219. The sequence goes on along the minus strand of CAVQPJ010000001.1, from coordinate 677,928 downwards.
GCAACTGGGCGGGCGCGCCGGGCGCGCCGTCCGCGCCCGACGCAAACACCGAGTGGCAAGGTCTACCCGTGATCATCGAGCTCGCATCCGTCGGTAACGTGAACGCGATCTGGAAGCAGCCCGGTGCCGACGATTTTCCCACTACGCTCGCAACACTGAGCCTGCGCACCGATGAGCGCCGCACGATCGTCGTCGAAGCCAGCGGGCAGGTGCGCGAGATTCCTTTCACCCTCAACGGCTCGATCGCCACAGTCGACGCTAACCGCGCTCGAGTCGAGCTCAACGGATCCGTCGCCGAAACGGCCATTCGCGCGGGAGCGCTCGCGAGCCTGCAACAAGTGGACTTCGACGTGTCCTTGACGCAGCTCGATCGGCTTGGCGAAGCGTTCTCGATCGCAGGCTTGCCGGCAGGCGCCTTGGAGTTGGCCGGCAGCCTGTTTCTCGGCGCCGACCGCTACGAGCTACGCGACACGACGGCGAAGCTCGCTGGGGCCGAGACCACGATCCATGCGGTGATTCCGCAAGACTCCGGCACACCGACCGATCTCGAGGTCGCGTTTTCGGTGCCCAACCTCGCGGAGCTCGATCCTGAGCTGCCCGCAGTCGCGCTGATCGGGACGGCAACCGCCCATCTTTCGCCTGACCGGATCAGGGTCGATCCCCTGACGGTCGAGATCGGCGAGAGCGACTTTTCGGGCTCGGTGGAGGCCGAGCTCGGCGAAGTCGTCGCGCTCGTCATCAAGGGCGAGTCGAAGCTGATCGACCTCACTCCTCTTCGGAGCGCCGAGAACACCGCGGAACCCGCGGAACCCGTGGAGCCCGCGGAGCCCGCGGAGCCCACGCAGGACCAACCGGCCAAACAGTGGGTGTTCGGTGAGGAGGCTCTGCCGCTCGAGCAGATAGCGGCCCTTGCCGTCGAAGCGGAAGTCTCCGTCGGAGAGCTCAGGAATCGCGACATGGAGCTCCGGAACCTGACGCTGGCTCTCGAAGACGACGGCGAGACGTTGACGCTGAAAACTCGCTTCGACGTCGCGGACGGGGGCTCGGCCGAAGGCAACGCGGTCCTCACCGTCGCGGACGGGCGAATCGATCTCGGCATCGACTTCGACGCGAGCGACCTGCGCCTCAACATAGCCTCGGGCGACGTCGAGGATCGGGCGCAGATCCCTCCGGTCGGTCTGTCGGCGAGCTTGCGGTCGAGCGGTGCGTCACTGCGAGCGCTCGCGTCTACTGCGAACGGGCATGTCGTGTTCACGCAGGGCGCCGGACGCATCGCCAACGAAGCAGTCGGCATGGCGTCGGGCGATATCCTCGCGCAGATCTTCAGCGCTCTGAACCCGTTCGCAAAAAGCGAGAAGTACACGAACTGGGATTGCACAGTCGTGCGGCTCGACGTGACGGACGGCGTCGGGGTGCTCGAGCCCATGCTGGCACAAGCGGACAAGCTGCTGATCCAGGGCAAAGGGGAGATCGACCTGCGCACCGAAAAGCTCGACATCGAGTTCAACACGAAGCCGCGCTCGGGCGTCGGCTTGACCGCAGACATGTTCGTCACGCCATTCGTTAAGATCAGCGGCACGCTCGCGAAACCGGGAGTCGGATTGAACGCATCCGGAACGGTTCTCTCGGGCGGAGCGGCAGTGTTGACCGGCGGCGTGTCGCTGCTCGTGCAAGGAGTTACCGACCGGGCGACGGGAGAACGCGACCAATGTGCGCGAGCTCTCGAAGAAGCCGGCGGCACCGCGTCGGCACCCTCGAACTAGCCGGCTAGCTGCGGATCACCTCAGGACAGCACGGCCGGAAAGCGCGGGAACACGCGCCGCGCGTTGCCCTCGAAGATCTTCGCGCGATCCGCGGCGCTCAACTTCTTGCGCCTTAGGCGATTCGCAGCTCAGTGAGTCTTCGCCTGCTCCCTGCGCCAGGCGTAGTACGCCTCCCACGCTTTGAGCTGCTCCATGTTCGGCACGGGGCGCGCGCTCGACGCCGCATCGAGCAACATCACCTGCTGGCTCTGCTCGGTGAACGCGGGCCACCGTGGCAACCCGGCGCCGTTCGGATCGCCGGTCTTCGCGAAGTTCGTCCAATACGTGCTCACGAGGTCCGACATCGCGACGTCTTCCGGCCGCGTCGCGCCGCTGCCGATTCCAGCAAAGCCGCTGCCCAAGTTGCGGAAGACGTACTGCATCTCGTCGGCATGCCACGCGCCGTCCGGCCGTTCCGGCGTGCGGTGATCGAAGTAGTACACGTACGCGCGACCCCTGCCCTTCGCCGACTGCAGGCGCGCCCACGTCCACGTCGGCCACGCGAACAGCGAGTCGCGGAACACGTCGCGAGCGCCCTGCAGGGCTTGCGCATCGGTCGCGTTCGGATACACGGCGAGCAGCTCGTCCGCGTGCTCGCCGTAACCGCCGCGGATCTGCGCTTGGAACGCAGCGCTCGTCACGCCGCCTTGGATGAACAGCGCGCCTTCGTCGGAGTTCGTGCCGATCAGCACCGGCGTGTCGTTGAATCGACCGGCGTTGTACAGAACGTACTGATCGCCGGGCAGCACGTCGCCGTCGTCCACTGGCCAGAAGCCGCTCGCCAAACCGGGGCCCAGCGCTTGCTGGATCTCACCCGCGGGCAGGGCGCGCGCCGCGGCGATCGTCGTCGCGCCGAGCTTTCCCAGAAACTCGCGTCCCGTGGCTTCGGCGAGCGCGAGCGACGGCACGCTGAGGCCCCCTTCCGCCGCGCGGCGCGACGGCGCGAACGAGCCACCGCTCTCCGAGATCGCCTTGTGGAAGAGACCCTTCGCGTGCGGCGACGCCGTGAGCATGCTGACCGCGATGCCACCCGCCGACTCGCCGAAGATCGTCACGTTGCGCGGATCACCGCCGAACGCGGCGATGTTGTCGCGCACCCATTCGAGGCCCGCGATCATGTCCTGCACGCCATAGTTGCCCGAGCCCTTGCCGCTCTCGCGCGAGAGATCCGGATGCGCGAGGAAGCCGAACGCGCCGACGCGGTACGCAACGCTCACGAGCACGACGCCTCGCTCCGCGAGCTTCGCGCCGTCGTACAGCTGCGCCGCGGTCGTGCCGATCGCGAACCCGCCGCCGTAGATCCACACCATCACGGGCAGCCGCTCGCTCGCGCTCTTCGCGGGCGTCCACACGTTCAAATAGAGACAGTCCTCGCCCATGGCGGGCGGCGCCTGCTGGACCTGCAGCATGGCGGGGTCCTGCATGCAACTCGCCGCGAACGCGTTCGCTGCGCGCACTCCCTGCCAGGCGGCCGCGGGCTGCGGCTTCTTCCAGCGCAGCTCGCCGACCGGCGGTGCCGCGAACGGCACGCCCTTGAACGACGCGACGCCATTCGCGGCGACGCCTTGTAGCTGGCCGCCTGCGACGTTCGCAGAGAGGACTTGTGCGGAGGCCGAGAAACAGAGAGCGAGTGCCGCCATGCCGGCGCAGGCGCGGGCGCGGGCGCGGGCGCGGGTGCGGGCGAGTAGATCGTTCATCGTGATCCCCCAAAGGTGTCTTCGGCGCCCATTATTCGTCCGGCGGGCGCATCGGGACAATGCCGCGGCGTCGGAATCCTCGGATCGCGTCAGAGCGCCGCCGGGAAGCGCGGGAACACGCGGCGCGCGTTGCCCTCGAAGATCTTCGCGCGATCGGCGGCGCTCAACTTCTTGCTGCCGTCGATGTAGCGCTTCGTATCGTCGAAGTAGTGCCCCGTCTCGGGATCGATGCCGCGCACCGCGCCGACCATCTCCGACGCGAACAGAATGTTGTCGATCGGGATCACGTCGAGCAGCAAGTCGATGCCCGGCTGATGGTAGACGCACGTGTCGAAGTAGACGTTGTTCAGCACCGACTCGCGCAGCGGCGGCCGCTTCAGCATGTCGGCCAGGCCGCGGAACCGCCCCCAGTGGTACGGCACCGCGCCGCCGCCGTGCGGAATGATGAGCTTCAGCGTCGGAAAATCCTTGAAAAGATCGCTCGTCATCATCTGCATGAACGCGACCGTGTCGGCGGCGAGGTAGTACGAGCCCGTCGTCTGGAAGTACGGCGCGTTGCACGCCTCGCTGACATGGATCATCGCCGGCACTTCGAGCTCGCACATCTTCTCGTACAGCGGGTACCAATACCGGTCCGCGAGACTCGGCCCGTTGAAGAAGCCGCCGCTCGTGTCGGGATTCAAGTTGCAGCCGACGAAGCCGAGCTCCTCGACGCAGCGTACGAGCTCGCGCACCGAGGAGTCGATCGGTGCGCCCGGCGACTGCGGCAGCTGCGCGACGCCGACGAAGTTCTTCGGATACAGCTTCGTGAGCCGGTAGATCAGATCGTTGCAGTGCTCGGTCCACGCCTTGCTCGTCGACGCGTTGCCGAGGTGATGGCCCATCCAGCTCGCACGCGGGCTGAAGATCGTGACGTCCGTGCCGCGCTCGCGCTGCAGCTTCAGCTGCGCGCCTTCGACGCTCTCGCGCAGCTGGTCGTCGCTGATTGTCAGCGTGCCCTTCTGCGCCTGATGCTGCGCGATTCTTCTTGAGATCCGCCTTCTGCTGGTCGCGATAGTCGCCGAGCTCCTTCGGCGTCGTCGTGTAGTGGCCGTGGCAATCGATGATCATTTTTCGTGCGGCTACTCGAACAAACCGTTGGTGACGTAAGCGGCGACGGCGCGGATCTGCGCCGGCGTCAGCATGCCCGCGAGCGGCGGCATGCTGCCGCGGCCGTCGGTGACCGTCGCCATGACCAAGGCGGGATCCTTGACCTGGTCGAGCGGCGCGCCGCCGCCGTGCCCTCCCATGCCGTCCTCGCCGTGGCACGCGACGCAGGCCGCCTTGAACACTTCCTCGCCTTCGAGCGCCAACGCCGCGGGCGCCGCGGCCGCGTCGCTCGGCACGGCGCCGGCGCCGGCACGGCCGTCGTCCGATTCTCGGTGTCGCGCTCCGCCGCCGGCGGCAGAGTGCCGTCGAGCCCGAACAGCCAGACGCTGTCGCCCTTCGCCGAGCCGATCAGCACGTTGCCCGCCGACAATGCGACGACGTACTGCTTACCGTCGTGCTCGAACGAGGTCGCCGGCGCATTCATGCCGGCGCCGGTCTGGAACTCCCAGAGCTTGCAGTCCCGTATCCGAGTCGAGCGCCGTCAGCCGGCCGTCGTTGCGGCCGACGAACACGAGGCCGCCGGCCGTGGCCAACGAGCCGCTGTAGCACTGGTCGGGCCAGCGAAACCGCCACGCGAGCGTGTTCGTCGTGACGTCGACGGCCGCGAAGATGCCCGTGCGCGGCAGCGGCGCGAAGCCGACGACGCCGCCTTCGTAGTGTTGCCCGTCGGGCGGAATCTCGAAATCGCGGTCGCCGCCGATGAAGTTGCCGGCGACATCGGAGCGCGCAGACGAACAGCAACTGACGCATCGGATCGTACGAGCTCGGCGGCCAGTTCGCTCCGCCGTACAGGCTCGGGCTCACGATCATGCCCTTGTCGCCGATGTACGGCGTGAAGATGCGGCCGTCGTTCACGAGGTGATAGCCCTCGGGCGCGATCTCGACGTGCTGCGGCACGATCGCGTCACCGGCCGGGTACGGCTGCGTCGCAGCCGTCGCCTGACGCGGCTCCTGCGGCACGGGCCGCTCCTCGATTCCGATCAACGGCTCGCCGGTCTCGCGATCGAGGATGTACGCCCAGCCCGTCTTGCCGACTTGCGCGAGCCCTTTGCGCGCGCGCCCGTCGATCACGGCGTCGAACAGCACGACAGGATTCGGCGCATCGTAATCCCAAATGTCGTGATGGACTTCTTGGAAGTGCCAACGATATTTTCCGGTCCGCGCCTCGAGCGCGACGATCGACGCCGAGAACAAGTTGTCGCCCGCGCGCACGGCGCCGTTGAAATCGGGGCCCGGATTACCCGTGGAGAAATAGACGAGACCGAGCTCGGGATCGACGGCCGGCGTGTGCCACACCGTCGCACCGCCGTGCATCCACACCTCGTTGTCTTGCGGCCAGGTGTCGTGCCCCGAGCTCGCCGGGCCCAGGGATCGTGTAGAACGTCCAGCGCAGCTTGCCGTCGTCGGCGTCGTACGCTTTGACGCGGCCGCGCACGCCGATCTCGGCGCCCGAGAATCCCGTGATGACCATGCCGTCGTAGTAAAGCGGCGCGCTCGTGATCGAGAAGCCTTCTTGCCAGCGCTCGGCCTGGATCGACCAGACTTCGCTTGCCCGTGCGTTGATCGAGCGCGACGAGCCGGCCGTCGAGCATTCCCGCAAAGATCTTGCCGTCACCGATGCCGACACCGCGGCTCGTCCAGCCGCAGCAGACCGACGTGATCTTTGGATCGAGCTGCGCCTCGTGCTGCCACAGGATCTCGCCCGTCTCGACGGACAGCGCGAACACGTCGTCCGCGCCCGTGATGACGTAGATGACGCCGTCGTGCACGAGCGGCTGCGCCTCGCCCGAATACTGCGGCGCCGCGCCGGAGCCGTTCAGGTGCGTGCGCCAAACGCCCTTGAGCTCCGCGACGTTGCTCGCGATCGATAGTCGCGAGCGGCGAATAGCGTTGGTTATAGAGGTTGCCGCCGTTCGTCGGCCATCCGCCGCGTGGCGGCGCCGTCAGCGCCTTCGGGCTGAAGGCCGTGTTGCGCTGCGCCAGCGCCGAGCCCGCATGCAGCACACCGAACGCGAATATTCCGACCGCTAGCCATGATCCCGATCGCAGCGTCGTTGTTTGCATCGATGCACTTTTCCACCTAGCAGCGCGGTCGAAGTATACCTGCGCCCGGCTTGACACTGCCCTCGCCTTGCGACTAGAAAGGCGACGCTCGATAAGAAAAACGTTGAAGCTCGTCTCGGGGGGGAGTTCGTTTGCCGCTGACGCGAAACCGCGCTGCGCCGCCGCGCGCCGTCGACACGCTTGGCCGCTGAGCTCGCGCCCGCGGGCGTTCGCCATCCTCCGGGCCCACGAGGCTGGCCCTACGTCGGCTGCCTGAACGGGTTGCTGCGCAATCCGATGAAGTTCTGGAGCGACATCGCGAATCGCTACGGCGGCATTGCACGCGTGCCGCTCATGAACGGACGCGTCACCTATCTCGTTTCCGACCCGGACTTGCTCTACGAGCTGCTGATCACGAACCGGCACAACTACCGGAAGAACATCCGTTATCGGGCCGCCGTCGAGCTGTTCGGCCGCGGGTTGCTACTCAACGAGGGCGACGCCTGGAAACGGCAGCGGCTCTTGAGCCAACCCGTATTCAAGACCGACCACGTCGCCGCGCAGGTGCCGTGGATGGCCGAGGTCACGGCCAAGTTCCTCGCGCGCTGGCAAAAGCACGCCGCCGAGCGGCGCGTCAGCGACGTCGACGCCGACTTCTTGCAACTGTCGCAGCTGCTGGCGGGCTACTACTTGATGGGGCCCGGTTTCCAGCGGATTGCCGAGCGTTTCTGCAGCGCGGCCATCGTCATCAAGGACAACTGGCCGCGCCCGCCGCGCAGCATCGCGCAGCTCGTGCGCCGCCGCGGCGACGGTTGGACCGACGAGCTCGCGGCGGCCGTGCGGGACATCGACTCGTGCATGAAGGAGTACCTCGAGGCCGAGCGGCGGAACGATTTCGCGGGCGCCGGTCTCGTCAAGCTGCTCGTCGACGGCAGCCGCGCGCAAGCGGACGAGTTCGACGATCGCTCGTTGCGCGATCAGCTGCTCTCCGTGTTCTTCGCTGGCCACGAAACATCCGCGACCTCTCTGTCGTGGATCCACTATCTCCTCGACGAGCACCCCGACGTACGCGTGAAGCTGCGAGCCGAGGTCGACCGCGTGCTTGCGGCGCCGCGTGCCGACGGCGCCGATCTCGACGCGCTCACGTACACGGAGCAGGTCATCAACGAAGCGCTACGCCTTTACTCGCCGATCCATTCGATCTCGCGCGTCGCGGTCACCGACGACATGCTCGGCGGGTATCACATCCCGGCCGGCGCTACGATGTACGTATCGCTGTACGCCACGCATCGATTGCCGACGCTCTGGCCGGACCCGGACCGCTTCGATCCCGACCGTTTCACGGCCGACAAGGCCGAACGGCGGCCGCGTTTCGCGTTCATTCCGTTCGCGGCGGGCCATCGCAACTGCGTCGGAGCCAGCACCGCGCTCGTCGAGCTCAAGCTGGCCGTGGCGATGATCGCGCAGCGCTACGAGCTCACGCTGGCCCCGGGCCATCGCGTCGAAGGCGTGGCAGAAACGACGATGCGCCCGCGCTATGGCATGAACATGAACATCCGAGCAATCTAGGGGACACCATGGGCGAGCGAACAACCCCCGAGAGCTCGAAGCACAGCGACTACTACGATCGCGCCGCGGATGCCGTCCCGCAGTTCACCGTGCTCAACTACGGGTTCAGCAGCGAGCCCGAGAACAGCGTCATCGCGGCCAACGAGCCCGAGTTCTACTGCCTGCGGCTCTACGAGCACACCGTTCGCGACACGCCGCTCGCGGGCCGCGACGTGCTCGAGGTCAGCTGCGGCCGCGGCGGCGGCGCGAGCTTCGTGAGCCGCACGTTCGAGCCGCAGCGCTACGTCGGCGTCGACTTGAGCCAAGAGAACATCGGCTCGCGACGCGCGCGCGCGGCTCGCCAGGGTCTCGCGTTCACGATCGGCAACGCCGAGCAGCTCGACCTGCCCGATGCCTCGTTCGACGTCGTCATCAACATCGAGGCCTCGCACCTCTACGACGATCGCGACGCGGTTCTTCGCCGAAGTGCTGCGCGTGCTCAAGCCCGGCGGCATCTTCTGCTACACGGACGGCTGCTGGGCCGACGACGACTGCAGCGAGGACCTCATCGACGCCGGGCTTCGAGCTGCTCGAGCGCCGCGAGATCACGAGCAACGTGCTGCACGCGCTGCGCAAGGACAACGCGCGGCGCACGGCGTTGTTCGACGCGATGAAGCAATCGCGACCTGCGCGAGGAATACAAGCACTGGGGCGGCGTCGTCGGCTATCGCGCTTACAACCGCTTCGAAGCCGGCCAGACACGCTACTTCTCGCACCGGCTGCGCAAGCCGCGCTGACGCCTCACACGCAGCACGCGCGCGAGCGCGGCGTCGAGCTCGCTGCGCCCGCCGGCACGTCGATACCGAACGTCGACGTCGAGCACGCCGCGCAGCTCCGCGACGCTGCCGATGCGCCGCTGCTCGCTTCGCGCCGCGCAGGTGATGGATGCTCAGGACGCCGTTGCCGAGCGCGAAGCGCCGATCGGCCGCGACGCGCGCGGCGAGCAGCCGGCCGCGCATCGGCGACTCGGCGTGGCTCATGACGTAGTGGTTCAAGAGCTCGATGTCGACTTGCTGCTGCTCCTGCAAATCGAATCGATAGAGCCGCTTCCACTCGCCGCGCACGCGCGCCTCGACGGCGAACTCGCGTCTGAGCGCGGACGACGCGAAATGTCTCGTGCGGCGTCGGCTGCTCGACGTCGGGCGCGAGCTCGATCGGCGCCGTCGGCGTGAGCCCGCCGAAGCCCACGTCGCAGATGTAGCGGCGCGTCGCCGAGCGCGACGAGCAAGCACCATGTGCGTGCGCGCGCGCACCTCGCCGGCGGGCCGCTCCCAGACGACTCGCGCCGCGAGCGCCGCGACGTCGAAGCCGAGCGCGCGCGAGCACGTGCTTGAACAGCAGGTTCTGCTCGAAGCAGTAGCCGCCGCGGCGGCCGTGCACGAGCTTGCGCTCGAGCGAGGCGAGGTCGAGCCTGCACCGGCCGGCCCGAGAGCGTGTCGAGGTTCTCGAACGGAATCGCGAGCGGATGCAGCGCCTGGAGCGCGCGCAGCGTCTCGAGCGTCGCGGTGCGCGGCCCCGAGTAGCCGATGCGTCGAAAATACGAGTCGAGGTCGAGCATTTGCCTCCACCGCAAACACCGCGGCGCTGACTATACTTCAGTCATGTCGGACACGGACTATCGCTACTGCCCGCACTGCCGCGCCGAGCTCGTCGGCGGCCGAGCGCGGCGGGCAAACGCGTCTCGCGTGCCCGCAGTGCCGCTTCGTGCATTGGGGTAATCCCGTGCCCGTCGTCGCGGCCGTCGTCGAGCGCGCGGGCCGCGTGGTCCTCGTGCACAGCATCGGCCGGCCTCCGCACTGGTACGGGCTCGTCGCGGGATTCCTCGAGCGCGGCGAGCATCCCGCCGAGGCGCCGTCTTGCGCGAAGTCGCCGAGGAGCTCGGCCTCGAAGGCGCGGCTCGCCGAGCACGATCGGAATCTATCCGTTCGAGCGGTTCAATCAGGTGATCTTCGCGTATCACGTGCGTCGTGCCCGAGCGAGCCGATCATGCTCGCGGCCGACGAGCTCGACGACTACAAGGAAGTGCCGCTCGAGAAGCTCAGGCCTTGGCGCGCAAGGGACGGGACCGGCGCTGCGCGACTGGCTCGTCGCGCGCGGCTACGATCCCGCCGTCGTCGACTTCGGCACGCCGCTCGAGCTCTGACACCCGGCGCTAGCGGTCGTCTTCTTCCGTGAACGTGAAATCGCTGAACTGCGAGGTGCCTTCGTCCGTCTGCTCGACGGCGTTGTTCGGGTTCTCGCCGCAGTGCCAATAGCCGATGCGCAGGTAGCCGTCGGGATTCGGCACCTGCTTGTACGTCTGCTGCACGTACCACGGCTCCTCGAGCGTCACGGGATCGTAGACCCACACGTCGACCTGCACCGTCGTCGGATCCGTCTTGCGCCACACCTCGACCGCCTCGAGCGATTCCGAGTACTGCGGATCGTTGCGATGATAGATGCCGGCCTTTACCTGCGACGTGTGGATCACGAGCGTATGGCCCGACCAGAAGCCGATCGAGTCGCCGTAGTCGAGCGGATACGCATCGGCCGGCGGCGGATGGTCGCGGCCGTCGGTGTACACGCGGCGCAGATTGTTGACGGTCTCGGAGAAGAGATACGTCTGCGGCGGCGTGACGATGAACTCGCGCAGGAACGGAATCGCGAGCCAGCGCGGGAAGCCCGGCGGGCTGCAGTCGCTGATCGGGTCGTACTCGATGCCCTGCGCCGACAGCTCGCGCCGGCGCGTGAGCTCGGCGAGCGGCTCCGGCTTGAGCTTCGCGCTCGTCAGCGCGTCGGCGGGTTGATCGGGATCGAAGAACGGCCGTCCGACGCGCTGCCAGAGCCCCGTCCAGTCCGGCATGTCGTCGAGCGACAGACGGCGCGCCGCCGTTCGCGCGCGCCTTCAGCGCGGCATAGAGATCGGCGGCCGTCGCGTGCTGCACGCCGAGCGCGACCTTCGCGTCGCGCGTCCGCGGGCACGAGCTCGGCCGCAGCAGCCGGAGTCGCGCCCTGCGCGGGTGGCGGCGTTCCGGCGCGCACGCCGCGAGCACGAGCGCGGCGAGCGAGGGTCGCGGCAACGCGGCGCGCACGGCTCGTGGCTCGCTCAGTCGTCCTGCTTCCGTGAACGTGAAATCGCGGAACTGCGACGAGCCGTTGTCGGTTTGAATGACCGTGTTGTTCTGGTTCTCGCCGCAATCCCAATAATGGATGCGCAGAGCTCTTGTCGTCGTTCGAGAGCTTCAAGTACGTGTGCTTCGAGTACCACGGCTCGCGCGAGCGACGGCGGATCGTAGACCCAGACGTGCGCGACGAGAGTCTTGTCGTCGACCTTCTCCCAGATCTCGACGGTCTCGACTTGCTCGCGAGTACTCGGGCTGCGTGCGCTGGTACTGGCCGCTGCGCAGCGAGTTCGTGTGGATCACGAGCTTGCCGCCGTCCCAGAAGCCGATCGAGTCGCCGTTCCACAGCGGATAGCGGTCGGCCTCGGGGATGTGGTCGCGGCCGTCCGTGTAGATGCGGCGAATGTCGTTGACCATCTCGTTGATCAGGTACGTTTGATCGGGCGTCACGACGAAGTCGCGCAAGAACGGCTCCGTCATCCAGCGCGGATGGCCCGGCGGCGCGCAATTGCTCAAGTTGTCGAACTCGATGCCCTTCTCGATGTTGTCGAGCTTCGTGACGAGCCGCCGCTCGTACTCGGGCGTCAGCTTCGCCGTCGGCATGCGATTGCGGCCCTGATCTTGATCCCAGTTGAACAGGATGCCGCTGCGCGAGTAGACGCCGGTCCAATCCGGCAAGCGCGCCGGATTCAACCGCTGCCCGCCGTTCGCTTGGGCTGAGAACGCTTTATAGAGATCGGACGCCGTGCGATGCTGCTCTGCCGAGCGCGATCAGCGCGGCCTTGTCCGTCGGCAGCTCGATGGCTGCGAAGCTCGCGGCGGCCGTCAGCGAAGCCGAGCGCGGCGACGCGCGACTCTTCGCCAGCAGCCGGCGTAGAACGAAAAACAACGAACGTTCGCGGACATGGCTCCCCCTCGAATGAAGTCGCGTGAGCACACGCTAAACCGTGCCATGGTGCCATGCAACCGGTCCTGATCGGCATCGGCGTCTACCTGGTCGTTCAGTTCGCGTTCGGCATGCTCGTGTCGCGGCGCATCGCGAGCGAGACCGACTATCTGCTCGCGGGCCGCCGTCTCGGCGTCACGCTTGGCCTCCTTCTCGATCTTCGCGACCTGGTTCGGCGCCGAGACCGTCGTCGGCGCGGCCGGCTCGATCTATTCCGACGGGCTGTCCGGCGGCTCGGCCGACCCGTTCGGCTACGGCCTCTGCCTCGTCGTGCTCGGCGTCGTCGTCGCCGCGCCGCTGTGGCGGCGTCAATACACGACGTTCGGCGACCTGTTCCGCGAGCGCTACTCGCCGGGCGTCGAGCGCCTCGCCGTGCTGCTCATGGTGCCGACGTCGGTGCTCTGGGCCGCGGCGCAGATCCGCGCATTCGGCCAGGTCGTCAGCGTGTCGTCGGAGCTCGAGCGTCGACGTCGCGATCACCGCGGCCGCTGTGTTCGTCATTCGTCTACACCGTTGCGGGCGGCCTGCTTGCCGACGTCGTGACGGACTTCGTGCAGAGCATCGCGATCGTCATCGGCCTCGCAGTCCTGCTCGTCGCCGTCGGCAACGCGCACGGCGGCGTCGCGGAGCTCGTCGCGTCGATCGATCCAGCCGCCTCGGGCTCGTTCTCGACGGCCGACGCGACGCCGCTCGAGATCCTCGAGGCGTGGGCCGTCCCCGTCTGCGGCTCGCTGCTCGCCGTCGAAATGCTGTCGCGCATCATGGGCTGCAAGAGCGCGGCGACAGCGCGCAACGCGACGCTGCTCGGGGCGGCGCTCTATGTCTCGGTCGGACTCATTCCCGTGACGATCGGGCTCGTCGGGCCGAACCTCGTACCGGGCCTCGAGGAGCCCGAGCAGCTCATCGCGGTGCTCGCGCAGCAGCATCTGTCGACGTTCCTCTATGTGCTGTTCGCGGGCGCGTCTGATCTCGGCGATCCTCTCCACCGTCGACAGTTGCTTGCTCGCGGCCGCCTCGCTCGTCTCGCACAATCTCGTCGTGCCGCTCAAGCCTTCCCTGACGGAGCGGCAGAAGATCACGACGGCGCGGATCGGCGTAGCGGTGTTCGGCGTTGCCGCCTACGTCATCGCGCTCTACGCCGGCGGCATCTACGAGCTCGTCGCGACGGCCTCCGCGTTCGGCAGCGCCGGCATCTTCGTCGTCGGCATGTTCGGCCTCTTCAGCCGCGTCGGCGGCGCGCCGAGCGCCTACGCCGCGCTCGTCACCGGTGTCGTCGTCTGGGCCGCCGGCGAGTATTGGCTCGAATGGTCGACGCCCTACGTCATCGCTCTCGTTGCCGCGCTCGCGGCCTATCTCGCGGCCGCCGTCCTCGGCGCCGCGTGCCGGCCGCTGGGCCCGCGGTGCCGAGCGACGGCTTTGAGCTAAGATGCCGGCGACGCGTCCATTGCTACCTGGGGGATCAGTCAAATGACACCGCGCTGCCGGTCTAGCCGCCGTTCTCGGCGCCGCGACCCTACCCTTCGCGACTCCGTCGCGCAGGAAGCCATCACCGACTCTCACGCCCGTCACCGACGCGATGCTCGCGAACCCCGCCCCGGCCGACTGGCCGATGTGGCGGCGCACGTTGAACAGCTGGGGCTACAGCCCGCTCGACGATATCGATACGCGCAACGTCGCGCAGCTCAGGCTCGTGTGGACGCGGCCGCTCGGCGATGGCGGTTACCAGGAAGGCACGCCGCTCGTCCACGACGGCATCCTGTTCTTCCCGAACCCCGGCGACGTCACGCAAGCGCTGAACGCCGCGACCGGCGACTTCATCTGGGAGTACCGTCGCGCGGTACCCGAGGACGTCGGCGAGTACTTCCCGGCGGCCGAGACGAACCGCAATCTCGCGATCTACGACAACCTGATTCTCGACAACGGCGCAGACGGCTATGCCTACGCGCTGAACGCACGGACCGGCGAGCAAGTCTGGGAAACGCACATCCTCGACTACCGAACCGGCGCGAAGAACAGCTCGGGCCCGATCATCGCCAACGGCAAGGTCATCTCGGGTCGCAGCTGCGAGCCCGAGGGCGGCCCCGAGGCGTGCGTCATCACGGCGTTCGACGCGAAAACCGGCCAGGAGCTGTGGCGCACGCGCACGATCCCGAAACCCGGCGAGCCCGGCGACGAAACCTGGGGCGACATTCCGTACGAGAAGCGCTGGCACGTCGGCATGTGGATGGTGCCGAGCTTCGATCCGGAGCTGAACCGCATCTACGTCGGCACGTCGGTCACCGCTCCCGCGCCGAAGTACATGCTCGGCGGCAACCAGCGAGCAGCACCTCTATCACAACTCGACGCTCGCGCTCGACGCCGACACCGGCAAGATCGTCTGGTACTTCCAGCACGTCGTCGATCACTGGGATCTCGATCATCCGTTCGAGCGGCTGCTCGTCGACACCGTCGTCGCGCCGGATGCGGCCTCGGTGAAATGGATCAACCCGCGCGTGCGCAGCGGCGAGCGGCGCAAGGTCATCACGGGCGTACCCGGCAAGACGGGCATTGTCTACACGATCGATCGCGAGACCGGCGACTTCCTCTGGGCGCGCGAGACGACGATGCAGAACGTCATCGCAGACATCAACGTCGAATCGGGCGCCGCGACCGTCAACCCCGAGAAGCTCTTCACCGCGCCGGGACAGGAGAAGCTCATCTGTCCGAGCACGTCGGGCGGCAAGAACTATCCCGCTGGCACCTACAGCCCGCTGACGGGCGCCATGTTCTACCCGCTGAACAATACCTGCATGTCGGCGACCTCGGCGAACGAGATCGTCGATACGGACGTCACGTACGCGCTGCGCAACCGAGTGCAGATCACGCCGGGCACGGAGAACGTCGGCGTCATCGAGGCGATCTCCGTCGAGACGGGCAAGACGCTCTGGAAGCGCGAGCAGCGCGCGGGCCAGCTGTCGCTGATGTCGACGGGCGGCGGCCTGCTGTTCGGCGGCGACGTCAACGGCCGATTCCGCGCCTACGATCAACGTTCGGGCGAAGTGCTGTGGGAAGTGAACCTCGGCGCTCCGGTCAACGGCTACCCCGTCACATTCGCCGTCGGCGACACGCAATACATCGCCGTCAGCACGGGCGGCTCGGGTCTCGCGCTCGGTCTCGTCAGCCTGACGCCGGACCTCCACCCCGGCCTCCGCAACCAACTCTTCGTCTTCGCACTACCCTAAAACACAAGACCAAGGCACGGCGGCGAGCGTACGAAAAGGGGACGGATTTATTTTCGGAATACGAAAATAAATCCGTCCCCTTTTCTCTTAGGCCACCACTCGTACGATCGGCGCCCGGAAAAGAAAAAGGAACTCGAACGATGCAGAACGCACCCTCCGAAGCCTCGCGCAACGGGATTCTGACGACGTTCGGCGCCACGATCGGCCTCGCGCTCGGCCCGAGCGTGATCGCCAACCTCACGGTGACGGGCTATATCCCGTCGATCGAGCAGGAATTCGGCTGGCTGCGCTCCGACGTGTCGTTCGCCTTCTCGATCGTGGCCTACATGATCGTCGTGATGTCGCCGCTGCAGGGCTTCCTCGTCGACCGCTACGGCTCGCGCCGCGTCGTGCTGACATCGATTCCCCTCTTCGCCTTGAGCTTGGCGGCCATCTATTTCACCCCCGCGAATATCTACGTCTATTACCTGCTCTGGGCGATCGTGCCCGTGGCGGGGTTGGGCCTTTGGCCGCTCGGCTATCTGCAAGCGGTGGCCCCTTGGTTCGACCGCAAGCTCGGGCTCGCGCTCGGTTGTGCCAATGCAGGGATCGGCGTCGGCAGCCTTGCCCTGCCGTACCTCGTGATCACTCCGATGATTGCGGCCTACGGTTGGCGAGAAGCCTTGGTCGTGATCGCGCTGCTCGTGCTGTTCGTCAGTTGGCCCGTCGTCGCCTACTGCGTGCGCGAGCCATCGGCGGCGGACATCGCGGCTCGGAAGCAAAGCGTCGCGGCCAAGTCATTCGGCCTCTCCCTACGGCATGCGGCGCGTGAGCCGACTTTCTGGATGCTGAACCTCGGCTTCTTTCTGTTGGGCGTGACGGCCACGAGCCTCGTAACACAACAAGTGCCGCTGCTTCGAGACGCGGGCTGGACAGCCGCCGAGACGACACAGCTGCAAATTACGTTCGCGTTCGGCCTGCTATTCGCGCGTGTCGCCGTCGGCTTCGTCATCGATCACATCTTCGCGCCGCGCGTCATGACGACCGTCTCGATCGGCGGCGCCGTGGCCTGCGTCCTCTACGCACTCTATCCGGACCTGGGCTACGTCAGCGCACTGCTCATCGGTTTCCTGCTGGGTGCCGAGTTCGACGTGCTCGCGTTCCTCATCAAGCGCTACTACGGCAACGTCGCCTACGGCCGCATCTATGGCGTGATCTTCGGCGTGTTCTATCTCGGATCGGCCTTCGGCATCTATGGCCTACCCAGAATTCGCGAGCTGTCGCCGCCCGAGGTTGGCTACGACTACGCCCTCTATGTGGCCGCAGCGATTTTGCTCGCGTCGGCGATTCTGATGGTCTTCATGCCGAAATACCGCTACGCCGCCGGTCACGCGGCGGAGCCGTCCACGACCGCCGCCCAACGAGCCTAGACCGGAGCCCTCATGCGACCCATTCCGATGAAGACCACTGCCCTTCTTGCCGCATTGCTAGGCACGCTCGCTTGCACCGTCGCGGCAGCGCAGCAGCGCACGCTGCGACCCGTGACGGACGCGATGCTGCAAAACCCCGAAGCCGGCGAGTGGCTGTCGTGGCGCCGCACGCTGAATCACTGGGGCTACAGCCCGCTGACGCAGGTCGACAAGCGCAACGTCGCGCAGCTTCGGCTGGTGTGGACGCGGCCGCTCGCGCAAGGTGTGCAGGAAGGCACGCCGCTCGTGCACGACGGCGTCATGTTCTTCCCGAACCCGAATGACATCACGCAAGCCATCGACGCGGCCACGGGCGACCTCATCTGGGAATACCGCCGGCCGGTCCAGGAAGACAACAACGACTACATCCCGTTTCCGTCGATCAACCGCAATCTCGCGATCTACGGCAATCTGATTCTCGACAACGGCGCCGACAACTACGCGTACGCGCTCGACGCACGCACGGGCGCGCTCGTGTGGGAGACTCAGATTCTCGACTACCGGCATGGCGCGCAGCACAGCTCGGGCCCGATCGTCGCGAACGGCAAAGTCATCTCGGGCAGGAGCTGCGAGCCCGAGGGCGGCCCCGAGGCGTGCGTGCTGACTGCGTTCGACGCGCAGACCGGCAAAGAGGTCTGGCGCACGCGCACGATCCCGCGGCCCGACGAGCCCGGCGGCGACACGTGGGGCGATATCCCGTACGAGGAGCGGCGGCACGTCGGTCTCTGGATGGTGCCGAGCTTCGACCCCGAGCTGAACCGCATCTACGTCGGCACGTCGGTCACCTCGCCCGCGCCGAAGTTCATGCTCGCGGGCAACGACAAGCAGTACCTCTATCACAACAGCACGCTCGCGATCGACGCGGACACGGGTAAGATCGTCTGGTACCTGCAGCACGTCGTCGATCACTGGGATCTCGATCATCCGTTCGAGCGCATCCTCGTCGACACCGCCGTCGCGCCCGACCCCGCGGCCGTCGCTTGGATCAACCCGCGCGTTCGGCCCGGCACCACGCACAAGGTGCTGACGGGCGTGCCGGGCAAAACGGGCCTCTTCTATACGGTCGATCGCGAGACGGGGCAGTTCCTCTGGGCGCGACCCACGGTCGAGCAAAACGTCATCGCGTCCGTCAACACGGAGTCGGGCGCGGGCGTCGTCAACGAGGAGAAGCTGTTCACGGGCCCGGGCCAGGAGCGGCTCGTGTGCCCGAGCCTCTCGGGCGGCAAGAACTATCACGCCGGTGCCTATAGCCCCGACACGAAGCTCATCTACATGCCGCTGCAGAACATCTGCATGTCGGCAACGTCCACGTCGGCGCGGCCGAGCGCAGATGAGCTCTACGCGGTCCGCACGCGCGATCAGATCGCGCCGGGCCAGGAAAACGTCGGCACGATCGAGGCGATTTCCGTCGAGACGGGCCGCACGGCGTGGAAGCGCGAGCAGCGCGCCGGCCAGACGTCTTTGATGACGACCGCGAGCGGCCTGCTGTTCGGCGGCGACACGGCCGGACGGTTCCGCGCCTACGACGCGTCCACCGGCGCGGTGCTCTGGGAAGTCAACTTGGGCTCGCACGTCACGGGCTTTCCCGCGACCTTCGCGGTGGCGGGCAAGCAATACGTCGCGATCAGCACCGGCGCGACGCCGAACACGTTCAGCCTCGCGACGCTGACGCCGGAAGCGCGCGCGGGAACCGCCAACAACCTCTACGTCTTCGCGTTGCCCTGAGATTCCGCACGCACGGTCACGCCGACCACGGGCTGCCGACGAGCTCCGACTCGGAGGCAACGTCGCCCGCCGCGGCGTTTGCGCTGACGCGCCCTGCTCGGTTGCCCGACAACGCCGTCAGCCGCCCGTCGATCTCGCGCCACAGCGACCGATAGGTCTCGGCCGCTGCGCTCGCCGGCGCGTACGACTCGATCGGCGCCCGCCGCGCGGCCATGCGCTCGAACTCGCTGCCGTACGGCACTTCGGTCGCGAGGATCGCGGGGAAGCGCGCGCGCAGCTCCGCGATCGTCTGCTTGTGCAGGGCGCGCCGCCGGTCGACCATCGAGAAGAACGGCAGCACGTTGACGTCGTTCCAACCGCGCGCGGCAAAGAACTCGAGCAGCTGCTCGAGCATGCGCGCCGAGAGTGGCGTCGGCAGCAGCGGTACCACGAGCGCGTCGGCCGCGTGCATGACGTTTTCGGAGACGAGCGACATGCTCGGCGGGCAATCGAGAATCAGGCTGGCGTATTTCGCTTGCAGCGGCCGCATCAGCTTCAACAACAGCGTCGTCGCGTCCTGCCGTTTGTCGAGGTGCACGTCCATGCGCCGATAGGAGTAATCGGCCGGGATCAAGTCGAGCCGCTCGTGCTCGGTCGCGACGACGACATCGCGAAGCGCCGTCTCGCCGCGAATCAGCTCCTTGGCGGCGCCGGTCGCCTGCGGCTCGGCGCGCAGCAGATACGTCGCAGCTCCTTGCGGGTCGAGATCCCAGAGCACGGTCGGCCAGTCCTCGGCTGCCGATCGATACGCGAGGTTGACGGCGGTCGTCGTCTTGCCGACGCCGCCTTTGAAATTGTAGACGCCAATGATTTCCATGGGTTGGATCGGCTTCCTAGCATTGAAGATGAGTTGATGCGCTGCCGGGCAAGCTCGCCTTGACACTCCGTAGCAGGCATCACTAATGTCACAGACATACCTGGGCTCGGCAAGCCCAAAAAAAACCCGTCCATGAGCGAGTCACGCGCACAACGACACGTCGCGCCGCCGCACCCTCCTCGTTCCGGTGCGGCGAGCGGCACGGCGCTGCCGGGATTCCGGCCCGACGACCCATTCATCGTCTTCGCTCACGCGGTCCTGCAGCGCGAGGCCGCGACGCTAGCCGTCAACAAACCGCAGGTCGAGAGCGCGCCGACGCCCGACGAGATCCATCAGCTGCGCGTCGCCGCTCGGCGGTTGCGCGTCGCGCTGCGGCTCTTCGGCCGCCTGTTACCGAGCAAGGATGCCGCGCGCTTCGGGGCCGACCTGCGGTGGTTCGCGGGCTCGCTCGGCGACGTGCGCGACCTCGACGTGTACGCGGAGAGCTTCAAAGCCTACGTGCAAGCGTTGCCGCCCGAGCAGCGCGGCAAGTTGAGCGGCTACCAGCTGTACCTGCGCCGCGAGCGCGCGGAAGCGCGCCAAAGGGCGGCGGCGGCGGTCGCAAGCCCGCGCACCGCGGCGCTCCTCGCCGACCTCGAGCGGTTCGCCGTCGCCGGGCCGAGCGCCGGCGCGTTGCGCCGTTGGGGCTCCGTGCCGGTGCGCGATGCCATGCGCCAGAGCATTCGCCGCAGCGTCGGCCGCGTGCGGGGCCTCGGCAACCAGCTCATGACGCGCGCGCGGCCGGCGCAGCTCCACGACCTGCGAATCAAGACGAAGCGTTTGCGCTACGAGCTCGAGTTCTTCGCCGACGTTTATCCACCGCTGAAGCAAACGGCCAAGGAATGCAAAGCGCTTCAGGATCTGCTCGGCACGCACCAGGACGTCTATGCGGGTACAGCTCGGCTGCGGCGCTACGCGGCGCTCAACCGCAGGCAAGGCGCGGACGCCGCATTGCCGCTCGCGCTCGTCGAGCTGCGCAAGAGCCAGCTCGCGCTCGCGCGCGAGGTGCGCCGCTCGTTCCGAGCGAAGTGGCCGGCCTTCGTCGCGGCGATCGGCGCCGCGCGCAAGCTCGTTGCCTGACCGCTCACGCAGCGCTCCCGCATGAGGCTGTTCGCGATCGGCGACATCCAGGGCTGCGCGGCGGCCTTCGACGCGCTGCTGCGCAAGATCGCGTTTCGCCCGTCGCGCGACCGGCTCTGGCTCGTCGGCGACCTCGTGAACCGCGGCCCCGACTCACTCGGCTGTGCTACGGCGCGTCATGGGGCTCGGGCGCAGCGTCACCTGCGTGCTCGGCAATCACGATCTGCACTTGCTGGCGACGGTTGCGGGCCGCCGCGAGCTGTCGCCGGCCGACACGTTCCGCGACGTGCTCGAGGCGCCGGACCTGGACGCGATCGTCGACTGGCTGCGCCGCCGACCGCTGCTCCATTACGACGTGCACTTCAAGCGAGTGCTCGTTCACGCGGGGATCCCACCGGCTTGGACGGTGGCGCAAGCGCGCGCTGAAGCGCACGACGTCGAGGTGCAACTGCGCGGGCGCCAGTGGCGCCATGCGCTGAAAGAGATGTACGGCGGCGAGCCGTCGGCGTGGAGCCCGAAGCTGCGCGGCGCCGATCGTCGCCGCTACACGATCAACGCCTTGACGCGCATGCGCTACTGCGACAAGCGTGGCCGCATCGACCTCTCCTACTCCGGCGCTCCAGGCACGCAGCCGAAAGGGCTCCTTCCGTGGTTCGACGTGCGCGACCGCCGCGCGGCGCGCACTCATATCGTCTTCGGCCACTGGGCGGCGCTCGGCCTACTGCGCCGCGCCGACGTCACGGCGCTCGACACGGGCTGCGTCTGGGGCAATCATCTGACGGCCGTACGCGTCGGCCGGGCGGCGAGGGCCGTGCAGGTCAATGCGAAAGCGGCGCAACGGCGGAAGCAGCGACGGCGGAGACGCTAGCCGCGGCTCCGAACGCAAACGTCGAAGGGACGCACGATCATGCAAGCGCAGTGGGTAGCACGCGCCATCGCGGCCGCCGCGGTGATCGCCGCGGCCGGTCTCGTGCTGCTCACGCGCGCGCCGAGCGACGAGCTGCGCCTCGCGGTCTCCGACACGAGCCCGCCGCCCACGTTAACGGAGGCGCTACCGCCCCCCGCAGTCGCGGAGCCGCCGCTTGCGCCCGATGACACGCGGGCTGCCGACAAAACTCGCGAGCTCGAAGCAATGTCGGAGACGTTTCGCAACACGACGTTTCTGATCGCGATCCGCGACTCGGGTTTCGTCTGCAACGAGCTGCTGCGCGTGTACGGCGGCATCGATACGTCGGCAAAGTGGATGGCCACGTGCAGCGAGATGCACGCTTATTCAGTCGGCGTCGCGAGCACCGGCACGCTGCACGTCGAGCCGACGCTGCAGTACTCCGACGGGGAGTCGGCGTCAGGTCATCCGTACCTTCGACGACCCCACTCTGGTGCTGCCGCCGCAGCCGCAGCGCTAACCGCTCAGAGCGAGTCGAGCACGGCCGCGATCGCGTCCGGGCCTTGCGCCGGCGCCATGACGTGCGCGCCCGCGATTCCCGGGATTTGCTTCAAGCCCTCGATGAGCTCGGCGCAGACGCGGCGGCCTTCGGCGGCTTGATCCTTCGCGGCTTCGATGCGCGCGATGATCGGCTCCGGCACCGTGACGCCGAACAGGTTCTCGTTCATCCACCGCGCCGACTTCGCGGAGCGGATCGGCCCGACGCCGATGATGACGCCGAGCTTCTCCGTGATGCCCTCCGCGCGCAGCCGCTCGGCGTACGCGCGCACGACGTCGAGGTCGAAGCCGAACTGCGTCTGAATGAACTCGGCACCCGCCTCGATCTTCTTCTGCAGCGGCACCGGGCGACCACTTCACGTCGGGCTTTCGCGGCACGTCGGCTGCGCCGATGAAGAACTTCGGCGGCGAGTCGATCTTGCGCGCCGACGGCAGCTCGCCCTTCTCGCTCATATCGCGCGCGAGCTTCAGCAGGTCGATCGACTCGAAGTCGAAGACAGGTTTTGCGTCGGGCTGATCGCCGCCCTTCGGATCGTCGCCGCGCAGGATCAGCAGGTTCTCGATGCCCTGCGCCGCCGCACCGATCAAGTCGCCGGCGAGCGCGATGCGGTTGCGATCGCGGCACGTGACCTGAAGGATTGGCTCGTACCCGTTCGCGGCAAGGATCGCGGCGGCGGCGAAGCTGCTGATCGACGTCCTGCCGGCGGCGGCATCGGTGACGTTGATCGCATCGACCTTGCCTTTGAGCTGCCCCGCCTCGTGCAAGAGCTTCGTGCCTGCGGCCGACAGCGGCGGCACGATCTCCGCGGTGATGACGAATTGCTTCGCCTTGATCTTGTTCTCGAGCTTCGACATGTCCGTGCTGGCTCCAACCGCTAATGCCCAATACAGCCCGCCGAATTCTACGCCATCCGTCCTATGGCAACGCGTACGCGATCAACGACTCTGCGCCGGCAGCGCCCGCATCGTCGATGGCGAGCCGCCCCGCCGCGACGATCGCGACGTACTGGCGGCCGTCGGCCGCGGCGTAGGTGATCGGCACGGCGTGAGCGGACAGCGGCAGCTCCGTGACCCAGAGCTCGGCGCCGGTCCGCGCATCGAACGCGCGAAAGCGCCGGTCGTCGCTCGCACCGATGAACACGAGCCCGGCCGCCGTGACGATCGGCCCGCCGACGTTCAGGCGGCCCGTGCGCCGCCGGCTCTCGGGCAACTGCTCCGTGAGCCCGAGCGGCACGCGCCACGCGATTTCGCCCGTCGACGCATCGACGGCCATGAGCTCGCCCCACGGCGGCTTCTGGCACGGCCACGCAGCCGAGCCGCCGCCCTGCTCGTTGCCGGACGAGTCCGCCGCCGTGTCGTAGGACCAGAACCGCGCGAGCGGTCCGCCGACGGCGCTCGTCCGGCGGTACGGCATGCGTTCTGCGCGCGCTCCCTGGCCCGTCTGGGCCGATGTCGAATCGCCGGTGTTCGGCTCCAGCCAGCCGATACCGCCCTCGCTGCTCGTGTTGACGAAGATGAGACCTCGCTCGGGATCGGCCGCGGCTCCGCCCCAGCTCACTGCGCCGAGCGACCCCGGAAACACGATCGTCGACCGCGGCTGCTTGTCCGGTGCGCGATACCGATACGGAGTGAATGGCCCCGAGCTCTGCAAACCGCCGCTGCGATCGCGCAGCGTGCGGCAGTACGCAGCGTGCTCGGCCGTCGTGTCGGAGGCCGTCGCGATGTCGTCGGCTGCGTAGCGGACGCGCGCGATCGCAGGCGGCTTCTGCGGCACGGGCTGCGTCGGCGACGCCCGCTCGCCGGGCACGTCGGAGGCCGGCACCGGCGTCTCGACGATGTCGAACACGGGCTCGCCGGTCACCCGGTCGAGCAGATACAGGTAGCCCGTGCGGCCCGCGAGCGCGAGCATCGGCCGGTGGCCGTCCTCGGCCGGCGCGTCGAGCAACACTGGTGCCGCGACGAGGTCGTAGTCCCAAATGTCGTGATGCACGGTCTGGAAGTGCCAACGGCGGCGGCCCGTGCGCGCGTCGAGCGCGACGACGGAGCTCTGATGCGGATCCTCCTCGGCACGTTCGCCGCCGTAGAACACGTCGGGCTCCGGCCCCGCGAACACGGCGTAGAGCAGCGCGCGGTCGACGTCGACGGTCAGCGAGGACGCCGGATGCAGCAGCGTCGGCGCTCCCGTGAAGCTCCAACGCTCATCGCCGCTGCGCGCGTCATACGCACGCACGCCGCCGGGCGGACCGTTCGAGCCGACGATCAAGAGATCCTCGAACCGCGTCGGCGCTCCCGCGTACGCGGCGGGCATCGACACCTCGCCGGCGGTGCCGAACGCGAGCGCCTTTTGTCCCGTCGCCGCATCGAGCGCCACGAGCGTGCGCCCGGCCGTGAAGAAGATGCGCGCCGGCGCGGCCGTGTCTCCGGGCCAGTACGCGAGACCGCGCTGCGACGGCGCACCCTGCGGCAGCGCGAATCGCCAAAGCTCGGCGCCGCTGTCGCCCCGCAGCGCGACGACTCGATCCGCGGCCGTCGCGTACAAGATCCCGTCGACGACGAGCGGCGTCAGCTCGGAGCTCTCGCTTCCTAAGCCCGCCGCAGGCCCGAGCGGATACGACCACGCTTGCCGCAGCTCGTCGACGTTCGTCGGCGAGATCTGCCGCAGCGGCGAGAAGCGCGTGCCGGCGAGGTCGCGGTTGTAGCTCGGCCAGTCGGCGCCGCGCATGAACTCGGCCGTCGCGGCGGCTCCGGCGACCTGCTCCGGTGGCGGAGGCTCGCTGCACGCGGCGAGCAGAACGGCCGCCAGCGCGGCGAGCGGCCGCACTCAGTTGCGTCCCGCGAGCTCGGCGTGCGTCGCCGGCAACGGCGCGCCTCGAGTTGACAATAGATGGAAGCTGGCGGCGGCCGCTCGGCAGGGTCTTGTTCTGGCTGGCATGTGCGCCGCACCTCACACTATTGCGCTCGATTCTAGGGTAGCCAAAACCGGGGTGCTAGAATCCTCTTCTTCTTGGAATCACCTAGGGAGCGAGCATGCAATCGCAGACTCTGCCTTACACGCCGGTTTCCGAGCTCAGCGCCGAAACGCGCTCGGACTTCATCTGGCGAACCTACGGCCACGTCGCCGCGGCAATTTTGTTGTTCGCGGGTATCGAGACGTATCTGTTCAATAGCGGGCTCGCGTTTCCGATGGCGCAGTCGATGCTCGGGTTCAGCTGGCTGCTGATCCTCGGCGCATTCATGATCGTCGGTTGGCTCGCGACGCACGTCGCGCACACCGTGCAGTCGAAACCGCTGCAGTATGTCGCGCTGGTCGGCTTCGTCGTCGCGGAAGCGATCATCTTCGTACCGCTGCTGGCGATCGCGATCTCCCAAGCACCCGGCATGATCGAGAGCGCCGTCGGCGTGACGCTGCTCGGAACGGCCGGCCTGACGGCAGTCGCACTGATCACGCGCAAGGACTTTTCGTTCCTGCGCGGGATGCTCGTCTGGGGCGGAATCCTCGCCATCGTCGCCATCGTTGCCGCGGTGCTGTTCGGGTTCGAGCTCGGGACCTGGTTCTCCGTCGCGATGATCGGCTTTGCCGGCGCCGCGGTGCTCTACGACACGTCGAACATCCTGCATCACTATCCCGAGGATCGGTACGTCGCCGCCGCGCTCCAGCTCTTCGCGTCGATCGCGCTGATGTTCTGGTACGTCTTGCGGCTGTTCATGTCGCGCAACTAACGGGCGACTTCCCGGCCTTTTCGTCGACGCGGCTCCCTCGGGAGCCGCGTTGCTTTTCGGGTAGGGGGTACTCGGGCTACCCCAGCTGAACGCCGGCTGAACGCCGCCTGCGCACCTTCAGAAGGGTCAAGTTGAAGGACGGCTTTTGCGGCTGCCGGAAACGATCGAATACAATTGCCGTCACCTACCGCTCCTACTCAATACTCGGGACCACGATCATGATGAACTCGCTCTATTTGAAGCCCCTCGTCGCCGCTGCCGGCCTCGCGTTCAGCATCGGGGCGCTCGCGGCCCCTTGGACGGTCGTTCCCGAGACCAGCTCCGTGGGTTTCGTCGGCACCCAACAGGGCACGAAGTTCAACGGCCGGTTCCAGACCTTCACGGCGCAGATCGACCTCGATCCGGCCGATCCGACGAAGGGAAAGATCGCGGGCACCGTGCAGATCGATTCCGTGAACACGCGCGACTCCGATCGCGACGCGTCGCTGCTCGACAAGGACTGGTTCAACGCCAAGGAATTCCCGCAGGCGAAGTTCGAGTCGCAGAAAATCGAGAAGGCCGCCGACGGCTCGTACGTCGCGAGCGGCCAGCTCACGATGAAGGGAGCGACGAAGCCGATGGCGATGAAGTTCACGCTGACGGGCTCGGGCGCCACGGCGAAGTTCGCCGGCACCATGAGCATCAACCGCTTCGACTTCAACGTCGGCGAGGGTTGGAACGACACGAGCTGGGTCGCCCAAGACGTCGCCGTCGACGTCAAGCTCGACCTCAAGCAATAGCCCCCGCTGCCGGGGCTCGTGAGGCGAAAGTAGCCCAGTGCCGCGGCCTGGGTGCGGCCGATTCGGTAGGAGAACGTCGATGCGACTCTATGCAGCTCTGGCCGCTTTCACGTTGGGAGTGTCAGGGGTCTTCGCCGGCCCAGTCCAAGGACAGGTGCTGGAGGCGAGCAGCATGGACGTGCTGCGCGACCAACTCGACCTCGACAAGAGAGACGTCGTCGAGGCGAACTTGATTCTCACCGAGTCTCAAGCCGCATCGTTTTGGCCGATCTACGAGGAATACCAAAAGGAGCTTGGGGCCATCGATGCGCAGCTCGTGAAGCTCGTGAACGATTACGGCGAGAGGTATGTGAACGGCTCGATCACGGACGCGATCGCCCGGCGAATGATCGGCGAGGCGATCGCCCTCGATGAAGCCGAGCTTGCGCTCAGAAAGAGGACGCTCATGAAGCTCGACGGCGTGGTTCCTGCGGTCGAAGCCGCGCGCTATTTGCAGATCGAGAACAAGATTCGCGCCGTCGTCAGATTCGATCTCGCGGACGCCATCCCGCTCGTCGAGTAGGGCCGCGCCCGCTCTCAGCCGCGTCGCACCGTCAACGCCTGAAAGCGGCCGTCGCTTTCGTTCTCCACGACGTGGAAATCCACGGTGTCGAAATACGGCGCTGTCATTTGCAGCAACTCATCGTCGGTCCTGATCGAAAAAAAACGCGGCGGATCGTGCCGATCGTTCGGCTTGACGCCTTCGAACGAGTCGCCGCCGTAGACGCCGATGTAGAGAAGCGCCCCCGGCTCGAGCACTGTTCGAATCGCGCCAAGCGCAGCGGGCAGGTCGGCGTTGGGGACGTGCAATAGGCAGTTCAACGCATACGCAGAGGGGAACGACTCCGGCGCAAACGACAGGCTCATGAAATCCATGACGTGGGCGTCGAGGCCTTTTTCGCGGCACCTCGCGACCATCTGCGGCGAGGCGTCCGTTGTGACCACGTCGAGACCCTGCTCCTTGAAGAACAGGCTGTCCTGGCCCGTTCCGGCGCCGAGCTCGAGCAGTCGCGTCTTCCCTTCGCCCCGCAGGCGCTCGAGAAACGAGCGGCGCTCGGCCACTTTCCAATCCGGCTTTGACTGCGTATCTCGATCGGCCGCGCTCGCGTCGTATGCGGATCGCAACCGCGCGAGGACATCGGCGTAGGTTTCTCTTTCCGGCGGGGATCGCATGTGACGGACGTATAATGCACCAGTTCCTTTGAGGTGGTGACGCGTGGATACCGCTTTCTATGGACGACTCGACGCCGAGCTCGAGCAACTGCGTGCGCAGGGCCTCCTCAAGAACGAACGCGTAATCTCGAGCCCGCAGGGCGCGCAGATCCGGACCAACGACGCGGAAGTCATCAATCTCTGCGCCAACAACTACTTCGGTCTAGCGAATCATCCGGCGATCCGCGAAGCAGCGCACCGCGCCCTCGACCGCTACGGCTACGGCATGGCGTCGGTTCGCTTCATCTGCGGCACGCAAGATCTGCACAAGCAGCTCGAAGCGGCGCTGTCGCGGTTCCTCGGCACGGAGGACACGATTCTCTACTCGTCCTGCTGGGACGCAAACGGCGGCTTGTTCGAGACGGTGCTCGGCGAGCAGGACGCGATCATCTCCGACGCGCTCAATCACGCGAGCATCATCGACGGCATCCGGCTCTGCAAGGCACGGCGTCTGCGTTACGCGAACCGCAACCTCGACGAGCTCGAGCAGCACCTGAAGGACACGCAGGACTGCCGCACCGCCTCATCGCGACCGACGGCGTGTTCTCGATGGACGGCAGCGTCGCACCGCTGCGCGAGATCTGCGATCTCGCCGACGCGTACGGCGCGCTCGTCATGGTCGACGACTCACATGCGGCGGGATTCATGGGTGCTGGCGGTCGCGGCACGCCCGAGCACTGCGGCGTCTCGGGACGCATCGATTTCCTCACCGGCACGTTCGGCAAGGCGCTCGGCGGCGGCAGCGGCGGGTACACGAGCGGCCAGGCTGCCGCGATCGCGTGGCTTCGGCAGCGCTCGCGGCCGTACCTGTTCTCGAACAGCATCCCGCCCGTCGTGGCCGCGGCGACGCTGCGCGCGCTCGACATGGTCGAGCAAGACGCCGCAGCTGCGGGCAACGTTGCTCGCGCACGCGCGTCAGGTTCCGCGCCGGCCTGGAGACCGCCGGTTTCCGCCTCAAGCCCGGCGAGCACCCTATCGTCCCGGTCATGATCGGCGATGCCGCGCTCGCGGCGCGTTTCGCCGACCGGCTGCTCGACGAAGGAGTCTACGTCATCGGCTTCTCGTTCCCGGTCGTGCCTCGCGGCGAGGCGCGCATTCGCACCCAGATGTCGGCCGGCTTGACCGACGCGCAGCTCGAACGCGCGCTCGCGGCCTTCGTGCAAAGTGGGTCAGGAGCTCAAGTTGATATGAAAGCACTGGTCAAGAGCGAAGCTCGTCCAGGCATCTGGATGAAGGACATCGCGGTGCCGACGGTGGGCCCGAACGACGTGCTCATCAAGATCGCGAAGACCGCCATCTGCGGCACCGACATGCACATCTACCACTGGGACGCCTGGGCGCAGAAGACCATTCCCGTGCCGATGGCCGTAGGCCACGAGTACTACGGGCGCATCGTCGATATGGGCAGCGAAGTGCGGGGCTTCGCGGTGGGTGACCGCGTCTCGGGCGAGGGCCACATCACGTGCGGCTTCTGCCGCAACTGTCGCGCCGGCCGGCGGCACCTCTGCCGCAACACCGTGGGAGTCGGCGTGGACCGCCAGGGTTGTTTCGCGGAGTACCTCGCGATCCCTGCCAGCAACGCATTCAAGCTGCCGGACGCGGTCACGGACGACATCGCGAGCATTCTCGATCCGTTCGGCAACGCGACCCACACCGCGCTCGCGTTCAACTTGGTGGGCGAAGACGTGCTCATCACCGGGCGCCGGTCCGATCGGGATCATGGCCGTAGCCATCGCGAAGCGCGTCGGCGCGCGGCACGTGGTCATCACCGACGTGAACGACTACCGGCTCGAGCTCGCGCAAGAAGATGGGCGCGACGCGCGTCGTGAACGTGGGGCGCGAAACACTCGACGACGTCATGCGCGACCTCGCCATGCAGGAAGGATTCGACGTCGGCCTCGAGATGTCGGGCAACCCTTCCGCGTTCCGCGACATGCTGCGCACGATGCACCACGGCGGCAGCGTGGCCTTGTTGGGCATCCCGCCCGGCGAGATGGCCATCGACTGGAACCAGGTGATCTTCAAGGGACTCAACATGCGCGGCATCTACGGCCGCGAGATGTTCGAAACCTGGTACAAGATGGCGGCGTTGCTGCAGACCGGGCTCGATATCACGCCGGTGATCACGCACCACTTTCCGATCGCCGAGTTCCAGCGCGGTTTCGAGACGATGGGCTCGGGACAGTCGGGCAAGGTCATCCTCGACTGGACCACGCTGAATTGACGGAAATGACAGCGACAGCTCTGCGCGAAGCGCCAACGATCGAGACCGAACGCCTCGTCCTCCGCGAGTATCGGATCGAAGATTTTCCGCTCGTCGCCGCGACATGGGCGGATCCTGAAGTCGTGCGGCACATCAGCGGACACCCGCTCACCGAAGAAGAGACCTGGACACGCTTCCTGCGCAACATCGCGCTCTGGCCGATGTTGGGCTACGGCTATTGGGCGGCGACGGAGAAGAGCACGGGCCGCTATGTCGGCGATGTCGGCTTCGCAGATTTCAAGCGCGGGATCGAGCCGTCTGTCAAAGGAGTGCCGGAGATCGGCTGGGTGTTGGCGCGCTGGGCGCACGGCTCGGGCTATGCGACCGAAGCAGCGCAAGCCGCCCTACGTTGGCTAGAGCGCGCCCTCGGGCCGCAGCGCACCGTGTGCATCATCAACGACGAGAACCGCGCGTCGGTGCGGGTAGCGGAAAAATGCGGGTATCGCGAGTTTGCGCGGACGGAATACAAGGGCTCGGCGGTCGTGATGTTCGAGCGGCCGAGCTATGGGTCCGTCGAGCCGGTGTCCTCTTCGCCATCGGACGCCATGAGATAGGCGAGGAACACGGCCACCCCGGCCCAAAGCCCGATCTTCCCTGCGCGCGACAGCGGCAAACCGACCGTCTGCGTCCTGCCGCCCATCGTCGATCGCGCGGGCGCCGCGCTCGCCCTTAGCGTCGTCTGAGCTCCGGCACGGCCGCCCAGCGGGACGACGGGTGGCGTCGTGGCACAACCCGACAGGACAGAGGCAAAAATGAGGAGCAAGATTGGGGCTGTCGAACGACTACAACGCACAACATGGAGGGTACCGCCATGCGGCCTTCAATTCGACAGGTTCTGTTTCGTTCGCTCGGTTCGATGCTGTTGCTGCTCGGACTCGCGGCTTGCGGGGGTGGCGGCGGCTCGAGCCAAGGCTCATCCATTCCGACGCCGGCGCCTACGCCTACGCCGACACCAACGCCCGCGCCTGCAGGGGTGGGCAGCGTCGGCATTCTGATCACGGACGGTCCCACCGATCAGTTCGCGGAGATCAACGCTACCATCACGGAGATCTCCCTGTTGGGCGGCGGTTCGCCGCGCGTCATTTTCAGCGGCGAAGCGACGTTGAATCTGCTCGCGCTCGAGAGTCATTCGGAGCTCTTCGCACTGGCGGACGACGTCCCACCCGGGACGTTCAACAAGATTCGGCTCACCCTGAGCGCGCTCGAGCTCGTCCGGCGCGACGCCGCGGGCAACGTCACGGCACGCATCCGGCCGCCCCTTCCGGGCAACGGCAAGCTCGATCTCAACCCGCGGGGGTCGGTAAGCGTCGTACCGGGTCAGACCCTGCTCATCGAGCTCGACCTCGACATGAACAAGTCGATTCACTTCGTGAACAACGGCAAGGAGCTGCGATTTCGGCCGGTGATCTTCGTGCGCATCCTCAGCGACTCCGCAAAGGGTCGCCTTGTGCGTTTGTCGGGAATCATCAGGGAGCTCGAGACCGAGCCGCGAGGGTTCGATCTATGCGCCGCGATGCAGGATGCGCCGCGCCTTCGCATTGAAGCGGCCATGCATTCCGGCCGCCGCGAGAAATGCATCGAGGTGCTCCTCGACGAGGCCACGGGGCTGTTCGGCCCGGATGGTAAGCCGATCGAATTCGACGCACTCGTCGATGGCGAGCCCGCGACGGCCGTGGGCCACCTGCGCCGCAACGACGACGATAGCGGCAGGGGTGATTGGGACTATGGTGACGACGAAGGCAATCACGACGGCTCGGTACGCCTCGACGCGGTCGTGATCGAGGCGGGCAAGCCGGGGACGTTCGTGCAGCTCAACGGCACGATCGATACCGTGCTCGATACGGCGACCGACCGCTTCGACTTCCTCGTCGGCGCCGGCCAGGGGTTCACGCCGGATACGACGCTTTCGGCACTCGTGCAGGAGGGAACGCGCATCTTCTCCCGCAACGGCACCGAGCTCGACGAGGCCGCGATCAAAGCTGACGTCGAGGCGACCATCGACGGCGTGCTGCAACTCTCCTCGACCGAGGACGACACATTGCGAGCCGCGCTAGTCGTCGTCGACACCGAGGCGGACGCGCCAACGACTCTGAGCGGCAACATCCTCACGCTCGACGCGGCCAATCGTTCGTTCAACATGTCCACGACGGCGGGCGATCGCTGCGTGCGCGTGCCGGCCGACGCAGACGTGTTTCTCATCACGATCGCGAATTCAGGGTTCACGAGCGAGCGCGGTGAATTCTCGGACCTCGTCGCCGGTCAACGCGTCGACGTGTATGGCGAACAGGCCGTGGACGGCTGCGTGGTCGCCGATGCGGTGATTGCCGAGGTCGGGGCTGCGCCTGCGCCTTTGCCTTCGCCGTGATCGGCCCGTGGCGGGACTAGACTAGGGTAAAGCGCAACGATCGCGCTCTCGGCGAAAGGGCCGATCGCAATCCCACCCGCTTCCTGAATAGTCGAGGTGCGCGTTTTCCGGCAACTGCACCGGCTCGCACGCTTTGCCGACATCCGTATACCCGCGATGGCACTTCCACCCCGCTCCGAGAGAAGCGTCGGCGTAGTAGGCGTTCACCGGAACAACGACGGCCAGGCAATCCGCCGCCCCGGCTCGGTAGCCGCGCTCGCAAGCCCAGCCGGAGCCATAGGAACTATTGGTCAGGTAGCCGTTCGACGGGACATTGATCGCGACGCAAAGCTCGCCGGCCTCACGATAGCCGCGATCGCATTGCCAACGATCGCCGGCAGCGTCCAGATACCCATGCGGCGGCACCTCGATGAGGTTGCAGCCCTCAGCAACGCTCCGATACCCGTGCTCGCATTTCCATCGATCGCCCCCGGGCTCGAGGTAGGCGTGCGGCGGCAGCTCGATCGCGACGCAGCTTTTCGCGGCCGCTCGATAGCCTCGCATACACTCCCAACCTTGCCCGTACGCGGTCGTCAGAAACGCGTTGGCCGGCAGCTCGATGGCTACGCAGGCTTCCGCGACTCTTTGATACCCCGGCTCGCACGTCCAGCCTGTCCCATAGGCGTTGGCTTTCGCATGCTCGGGAATTCCGCCGACACTGCCCTGCGCGCACAACAAGCCGGGGACTACCGGGGAAATCGCGAGCAGCACCAGGGTATGGAAGGAAGCTCTACGTCGCCGCACGTCGCTCATGTTCACTCCTGTGACAAAACGGAATGTTGCGTCGGAACGGAAATCACGCCGCGGGAACACGGATCGGCCATCGACCCGGCGAGCGACGCTGCGCGGATCCCAGCGCCAGTGACGGCAGGCGATCGAGACCATTGGCGCGGGACCACATCAACAGCACGTCGAGGCGCCAATGTTCTTGCCGGTATGGGAGCGACGGTAGCGGTGTCAAACCCAGTTTCTCGGCGCGCTGCTGGCACTCTCCGATGCTGCGCATACCGAGCAGCTCCGGAGTGACGACGAGCTGCCTGCTCTGCCACGTGCTCGTCATGCAGTCCCCGCCTTGATTTCCCCTGCGGGGACCAGCAGCGCGCCATCGTCGACTTCGTTGCACCACACCGCAAAGCGCTCGAGCCGGCTCGAGCCGAACGATGTCAGCAACGCAACGTCGGCGGCGTCCCGGCCACGCCCCATCAGCACGCGACCGACGCGCGGCACGTTGTGGCGAGCGTCGAACGTGTGCCACCGGTCGCCGAGATACACCTCGAACCACGCGCTGAAGTCCATCGGGTCAGGGACGGCGGGAACCCGGATGTCGCCGAGATAACCTGCGCAGTACCGAGCCGGAATATTCAGGCAGCGGCACAGCGTCACGGCCAGGTGCGTGAAGTCACGACACACGCCGACACGTTCCCGGTACGCCTCGTATGCCGTGCGCGTATTGCGCGCTTGCAGGTAGTCAAACTTCAGATGCCGATGGACGAAGTCGCAGACGCGCTGCACTCGCGCCCAGCCGGGAGTCGTGTTGCCGAAGAGTTGCCATGCGAGGATGACCATACGGTCGACCTCGCAGTAACGACTCGCGATGAGAAATTCTAGGGTGTCGTCGGGCAGCTCGTGGATTTCACGCTGGACGGCCGTCGGCTCTTGCCGATCCGGCTCGCCGTCCGTTTGGATCACCGCGTCGTTCCACAGGCGCAAGCGCCCGGCCGGCGAAATGAACCGGCCGCAGCGATTGCCGAAACCATCGACGTATCCGGTGACCTGCACGGTAGGGTCGATCAGGAGATACTCGTCGCGCCGAATCGCGGGCCGGCATGACGGATGCAAGTAGAGCATCGCGATGATCGGCGTCGGCACGGGGTGATCGAAGACGATGTCGTAACCGACGCGGATCAACATGTCGAGGCTTGGGAGACGGGAATAGTCGGCCAGCTAACCACGTCGGCCCAAGGTAGGTCTGTGCGCCAACGTACATACCGGAATCGCGAAAGCGGCGTCAGTGCTCGCGCGGCAGCAGCCGATTGAATTCTCTCTTGACGACGGCATAGCACTCGCAGGAACGCGCTTCGAGGCCAGGCCTGTCGAGCAAGGTGATGTGTCCTCGGTTGTAGCGGATCAAACCGGCCTTCTGCAGGTTCCCTGCCGCTTCCGTTACGCCTTCGCGACGCACGCCGAGCATGCTGGCAATCAGCTCCTGCGTCATCGTCAGCTCGTCGGACGTCAACCGGTCGAAGCTGAGCAGAAGCAGGCGGCAGAGCTGCTGGTCGACGGAGTGGTGCCGATTGCAAACCGCGGTCTGCGCCATTTGCGTCAACAGGGCTTGCGTGTAACGCAGCAGAATGTGCTGGAGCTCCGCAGCGCGCATGAACTCCTGCTTGAGGTACTGCCCCTTCAAACGATAGGCGTGCCCCGCGCTCTGCACGATGCCCCGGCTCGGCGTCGTCTCGCCGCCCATGAAGAGCGCGACGCCGACGATGCCGTCGTTGCCAACGACGGCGATTTCAGCCGACGAGCCGTCCTCCATGACATACAACAGCGACACGATCGAGGTGGTCGGAAAATAGACGTGGCTCGGCTGCGTGCCCGACTCGTACAACACGTCGCCGAGCGGCATCGAGATGAGCTCCAAGCTCGCCTCAAGGCGGCCAAGCACGACGTCAGGCAAGGATGCGAGGAGCTGATTCTGCAGCGGGCTATGGGAACGCTCAGCCACGATCAGGTTTCCGCGCTACCCGAGGCTTCGCAAGCACCGTGTCGACCATACCGAGCAGTGTAGACGAGATACTGTCCGCTACCGCACAGAGCCGCCCCCGGGCAGTCCGTGCGCCAGCGTACAGACGCTGCGCGCCTTGGGGTCTACGGTGCGCCGAGATGACCGCCGATCACGAACGACGTTGAGAAGAGGCGTGCCGGTCGCATCGCCCATCGTCAATCGCCTGCTCGCCGGCCTGCCGGTGCGGGCTCGAAACGAAGTGCTCGAGAGCTGCAAGCCGGTCGAGCTCACGTTCGGTGAGCTGCTCTGCGAACCCACGGAGACTATCCGCTACGCCTACTTCCCAGCGGACGGGTTCATTTCCCTGATGGCGAACGTGGATGGTCATCCTCATTTGGAAGTCGGCCTCATCGGCAACGAGGGCATGTTCAGCCCTGCGTCGATGTTCGGCGTGGATTCGTCGCCGCTCCGCGCTCTGGTTCAGGGCTCGGGCGGTGCGTGGCGAATGAAGGCGGCGGACCTGCGGCGCGCGGCCGACGATTCCGCACCGCTACGCGACACGCTCAATCGCTATCTGTGCGTGGTCGTCGCAGAGCTCGCGCAAACCGCCGTTTGCAACACGTTTCATCTGATCGAAGCGCGGCTGGCACGCTGGCTGCTCATGACGCACGATCGAGCGCATACCGATGTGCTCGCGCTCACGCATGGGCTGCTCGCCACGATGCTCGGTGTGCGCCGTAGCGGGATTAGCGTCGCCGCTGCCGCCCTACAAGCCAGGAAGGCGATCCGTTACAACCGCGGCGAGATCACGATCCTCGACCGAGGCCGTCTCGAAGCCGCTTCGTGCGAATGCTACGGAGCGGCCAACGAGATTTATCGACGGTACCTCGGTTAGTCGGCGGGAGCCGCCGCGTCGGTGTTGTGTGCGTCACCGTACAGAGACTTGCCGGCTAGCGCCTGTACGTTGGTGCCCGCATGCCTGTGATACCGCACACGCCGCCGCGCGGCAGCTCCCAACGACCGTTACTCCGAGACTCCGACTACGCGGCGCGGAAATCGCCGCACCAGACGCTCGAGGGCGCGATCCCAGTCGCGTTCGTCGGCACCTACGGTCCACGCCGATGCGGAATCGCGACCTTCACTGCCGATCTCGCGCTTTCGGTCGCCGGTCACGACGGCCGTGTCCTGCCGATGGTATTCGCCGTAACCGAGCCCTCGGGAAAGTACCAATACCCCGATGAGGTGAAATTCGAGATCCGGCAGAACGTCAAGGTGGATTACGTCCGTGCCGCGGAGTTCGTCAACTTCAGCCATTTGCGCCTCGTCTGCCTTCAGCACGAATACGGGATCTTCGGCGGCGACGACGGCGAGTACATCCTCGATTTCGTCCGTGCTTTGCGAGTCCCTACGGTAGTCACGCTCCACACGGTCCTCAAGCACCCGTCTCAGAACCAAGCCGCGATCGTGCGGAAGCTGTTCGAGCTCTGCACGGCGATCGTCGTGATGAGCCGGATCGCCAAGGACTTACTCGAAAGCTCGTACGGTGTTCGCGGCTCGAAGGTGCGAATCATCCCGCACGGGATTCCCGTGATGGACGATCAATGCGATCAACGAGCGCTGAAAGCGAAGTTCGGTATAGCGGATCGGCGCTTGCTGCTCACATTCGGCCTGCTGAGTGCCAACAAGGGCATCGAAACCGTGATTCGCGCACTACCCGACGTCGTGCGTCGTTTCCCGGATGTGGTCTACTTCGTCGTCGGCGCCACTCATCCAACCGTCGTGCGGCGCGACGGCGAAGCGTATCGGACGTCGCTCGAGCTCGAGGCGGAGAAGCTCGGCGTGCGCGAGCACGTTGTCTTTCGCGGTCAGTTCGTCCCCGCCGAGGAGTTGCGCGAGTACTTGCAAGCGGCCGACGTCTTCCTCAGTCCGTATCTAAACGAGGCACAAGTGACGAGCGGTGCGTTGTCGTACGCCATGGGCGCGGGCGCCGCCGTCCTCTCGACTCCCTACTGGCATGCCGAAGAGCTGCTATCCGGCGGCCGGGGCTGCCTGTTCCCTTTCAGGGATCACGCAGCTCTGGGCAACACGCTCCTGAAGTTGTTCGATTCGCCGAACGAGCTTCGGCGCGTGCGTGCCGCGGCTTCCGAGTTCGCGCACTCGATGGCGTGGCCGCGGATCGGAGACCGGTACTTCGAAGTCGTGCGTGCGACCGCGAGCTCCGCGGAGCACGAGCGGACGAGCCGCGCTGCCAAGACGTTGGCCGTGAGCACCCTGCCCGATCTGTGTCTCGACCATCTCGTTCGCATGACCGACGATACAGGGCTCATACAGCACGCGGTGTACAGCGTACCTGCGCGCAGCACCGGTTATTGCGTTGACGACAACGCACGCGCATTGATCGTAGCCGTCCACGCGGACCGCATGCAGGGCGGCGCGGACACGCGTGCGCTCGTCACCCTCTACCTCAGCTACCTGCACGGGTCCCAGCAGCCGGACGGCACATTCCGTAACTTGATGAGCTACGAACGCATCCTGGACCCGTCCCCCGCGTCCGACGACTGCATCGGCCGGTCGATTTGGGCGCTCGGAGTAACCGCAGCGCTCGCTGCAAACGAGGGCTGCCGCATGCTTGCGCGCGATATGCTTGCGCGGGCGCTTCCGTATTCACGCGATCTCGGACCGCGCGGGACTGCTCAGGCCATCCTCGGGCTCGTGAGCGTGCTCGCGACCGACCCGCGCAATACCGCTGATCGCCGGCAGCTCGATGCATTGGTCGCGAAGCTCTCCGACGCTTATCGCACCAACGCGTCGGAGCAGTGGCGCTGGTTCGAATCCACGCTCACTTACGACAACGCGCTCCTGCCGTTCGCGCTCTTTGCCGCGTTCTCCGTGACCGGTGACGGCGCAACGCTTCGAGATGCACGCGAGTCGCTCGAGTTCCTCGAGGGCGTGTGCTTCGACGGCGATCACTTACAGCTCGTCGGCAATACGGGGTGGCACAGCGCCGGCGGCGAGAAGGCGTACGCCGACGAGCAGGCTATCGATGCGGCCGCGCTCGTGCTCGCGTTCAGCTGCGCGTACTCCGTCACCAAGGACGCGCACTACTTGCGCCGCATGCGCGAGACGTTCGCGTGGTTCCTCGGCGCCAACCGCCTCGGTCTGCCGGTGTACGATTTCTCGACCGGCGGCTGCCGCGACGGCATCGGCGTGGCACACGTCAATCAAAACCAAGGTGCCGAGAGCACCGTCTGCTTCCTCATGGCTTTGCTCGAGATGCTGGAGGTGGACGGCAGCGGATTCGAGCCCGGCGCGCACTACGCGCCCGCCAACGTCAATGCAGTCGATCCGAATTAGGCGCGCACGGCTCCGGCTATTGCCGGACGCACGCCGTGTGCTCGCCAAACCGTACCTTCCCGGCGACGAAGTTGCGCTGCCCGGAGTCTCGCGCGCGAATCTGTTGATGGCGCGCATCCTGGCGATCCCCGAAGCAGACGTCAAAGCGCTGAACATCGAGCTGGCGCGGCTTTTCGGAGGAAGGCATCGCGACCTGACGCGCACGTTCGAGCGAAATTTCGAGGCCGTGGCGCACCATGCTCCCGGCGCCGACCTGTCGATCGACCGCCGACTGCTGATCGGCGCGTATTTCACGCACGAATACGCGATCGAGGCCGCGGCCCTCTTCAACCCTTCGATCGTGCCGGCACCCGACCAAAGCGGGCTCGCAAGCGGTGCAATGCGATTCGTGATGAGCCTGCGCGCCGTCGGCGAAGGCCACTTGTCGTCGATCGAATTCCGTTCCGGCGTGCTCCACGCCGATCGGGACATTACGATCGACGAGCCCGGAACGTATCTCGTTGCGGGCAGCCGGGCCGCGCCAAGTCACTTCTACAAGGCGCGTTTCAGCGCCAAGCTGGAGGAGCTCAGCGCGATCAACGACTTGTCGTCCAGAGTACTGAGCCGGCTCGGGGACAAGTTCACGCCCGACGAGCTCGAGGCATCGTTGGCCGCGCGTGAAGCCAACGGTCCCGCGCCTGCTATTTGGTTCGAAACCGCCAAGATCATTCGCGTGTTGGCATCGTCGAACTACGTAACCACGTTCCCGGCGAGCTCGGACCTCAACGAACGCGTTATCTTTCCCGCCGGCCCGAACGAGACGCGCGGCATGGAAGACGCGCGCTTCGTCCTGTTCACTGATACGGACGGTAAAAAGAAGTACTACGCCACTTACACCGCTTACGACGGCTTTTCGATCCTACCGCAGCTCATCGAGACCGAAGACTTCATGCGGTTCACGATCTCGACGTTGAACGGTGCCGCCGCGCAGAACAAGGGCATGGCGCTGTTTCCGCGCCGGATCGGCGGCAAGTACGTCATGCTCTCGCGCAGAGATCGCGAGAATCTCCATCTTTCGACGTCGACCGACGTGCATCGCTGGGACGACCTGACGGAGCTGTACCGCCCGCAACATCCATGGGAGCTGCTACAAGTCGGTAATTGCGGGTCGCCCATCGAAACGCCGGCCGGTTGGCTCGTGCTCACCCACGGGGTGGGCCCGATGCGACGCTACGCGATCGGAGCGATGCTGTTGGATCTCGAGGATCCGGGGCGCGTGATCGCACACTTGTCGGCGCCGCTCATCGAGCCGGACGAGAGCGAACGGGAGGGCTACGTCCCGAACGTCGTGTATACCTGCGGAGCCGTCGTGCACGAGGGCGAGCTCGTGGTGCCGTATGGATTCTCGGATTCCGGCATTGCGATCGCTCACGTGTCCATGGCCGATCTACTCGACGCGCTGCTCGGACGGTAGCGCTCGCCGATCAAGCCCCAACCGTGCCCTTGCGTTCGTTTCGCTAGCGCGCTCCCGCGGGGACCGTGTCGGCCGACCGCAGCAGAGCGCGAACGTTGGCCGCGGTCAGCGCCGGAAGGTAAGAACGAACCTTGGCGCCGAGCTGGAGCCGCGCGAACTCCTGCAAAAACAGAATCCGTATCTCTGTCGGCGGCATTCCGCTGCGGTCACTCAACGAGCGAATCACCCGTTCATGCCCGAAAGGCTCGGCGCGAACGACAGATGAGCTCACGACGGCCTCCCCTTGAACTACCGCTCTATGTTGAACGTTTGCGCGGGAGAGTCCGTGCGCCGGCGTACAGACGCAGCAGAGCATCCCGGCTACCGTCGAGCAAGAATCTCGATCTTGGAGAGAATTACCCATGTCGCTCAAGAGTGTTCGGAGCAGTCTGGTTCCATTCGCGCTGTTGTTCGTGCTTGTGGGCTGCGAGAAGGAGGGCCCTCTCGAGCGCGCCGGTGAAGAGATCGACGACGCCGTCGACGAGGTGAAGGATGCCGCCGACGACGTGCGTAAGGATCTCGAGTAACCCGTGTCGCGCCGCGACTGCGATCGCCTGCCAACGAAAAGGTAAAAGAAATTGACTGCAAAACAACTGCTATTCGCGCAGGACGCGCGCGCCGAGATCCTCAAAGGCGTCAACGTATTGGCCAACGCCGTGCGGGAGACCCTGGGGCCGCGGGGACGCAACGTGCTGATCGAGCGAGCGGGAGGCACACCGACCGTAACCAAGGACGGCGTAACCGTCGCGCAGGAAATCGAGATCGGCAATCCGTTTCAGAACATTGGCGCGCAGATGGCGAAGGCAGTCGCCTCGCAGACTTCCGATAACGCCGGCGACGGCACGACGACAGCCACGGTGTTGGCTCAAGCGATCCTACGCGAAGGCATGAAAGCGGTAGCCGCGGGCATGGATCCGATGGATTTGAAGCGCGGCATCGACCACGGTGCGGCCGCGGCCATCGAGGCGTTGAAAGGCATCTCCGTCAAATGCAAGGACACCAAGGCCATCGCTCAGGTGGGAATGATCTCGGCGAACGGCGACGAATCGGTCGGCGCAATCATCGCGCGAGCCATGGAGGCCGTCGGCAAAGAGGGAGTGATTACGGTCGAGGAGGGTCAGTCCCTCGACAATGAACTCGAGCTCGTCGAGGGCATGCAGTTCGATCGAGGATATTTGTCCCCGTATTTCATCAACGATATGCAGACGATGTCGGTGGTGCTCGAGAAGCCGTACATCCTGCTCTACGACAAGAAGATCACGGGCATGCGCGAGATCCTGCCGCTGCTGGAGACCATCACCAAAGCCGCCAGGCCACTGCTCGTCATCGCCGAAGACGTTTCGAGCGACGCGCTGGCTCTGTTGGTCGTGAACGGCCTGCGTGGAGTCTTCCGCAGTGCGGCGGTCAAAGCGCCAGGCTTCGGCGACCGCCGCAAGGCAATGCTCGAAGACCTTGCCGTCCTCACCGGCGGCACGTTGATCGATGAGGAAGCAGGCCTGACCCTCGAGAAAGCGACTCTGGCCGATCTCGGGACCGCCAAGAGCGTGCGGATCACCAAGGACAACACGACGGTCATCGACGGCGCCGGCGACGCGGCGGCCATCAAGACCGCGTGCGCGAGTTGCGCCGGCAGGCCGAGGAGACCAGCTCCGATTACGATCGCGAGAAACTGGAGGAGCGCGTCGCGAAGCTCGCCGGGGGCGTGGCCATCGTCAAGGTCGGCGCCGCATCCGAGGTCGAGATGAAAGAGACGAAGGCGCGCGTGGAAGATGCCCTGCATGCGACGCGTGCGGCTGTGGAGGAAGGTGTGGTGCCGGGCGGCGGTGTGGCATTGCTGCGGGTTCGCAAGGCCATCGCAGCGGCGACGGTCGCCAACGCGGATCAGGCGGCCGGACTCCGAATTCTATTGCGCGCCATCGAAGAGCCGCTGCGCCAGATCGTCCGCAACGGCGGCGGCGACGCTTCGGTAGTGGTGGACAAGGTGAAGGAAGGCAAGGGTAACTTCGGCTACAACGCCGCGACCGAAGAATTCGGCGACATGGTGGCCATGGGCGTGATCGACCCCACCAAGGTGACCCGGCTGGCGCTGCAAAACGCCGTGTCCATAGCGGGGCTCCTGCTCACGACGGAGACGGCGGTGGTTTCCGCGCCGGAGACGGGCTCCAACGGGACGTTGAGAATGCCCGAGGGCATGAACGCAATGATGTGAGGCTTGCTCGCCTGCGTCAGGACCGGTCTCGCTCCCAGTGGAACCGGTGCAAGACCCGATGGACGACCGGCGCGAACACGAGACCCGACGCCACCAGGAACACCAAACCTGCGTACAGCGCGTACAGGCCGGCGAATACCTTGCCGCCCTCCGTTCGTAGCGCGTCGACGGGTCCCATCCCGCCCATTAGCATCGCCGCATTCAAGAACGCATCGCGCCACGGCAGGCCTTCGAAGTACTCGTAGCCCGCCATACCGAGCGCCAACGACAGAACCAACAGAGCGATTGAGGCCAAGGCGTGGCGCAGTACGCGCCTCATGAAGTGCCGAGCCGGAATCGGGGCGTGCGTCTTCGGTTCGTACATGTGCCCTCCTCGGTGTCGGTCGCTCGCCGTTGTTCCGTGTCCCTAGGGTTCGTACAGCTTTCGAACGGACTCTCGACCCAGAACGATGAAGGTAAAGACACCGAGCGCCGTGCCGATCGGGATATGTAGGCAATTGATGGCAGCGATCACCATTGAAAATGTTCGGTGTCGCCTTGCGCGCAGGAATAGCCCCGACAGCAGATTGCCCACTGCGCCGACGAGAAACCAAACGACGAAGATCACGATGAACCATCGAAAGAACATCATGATCTGTGCGGGCGGCGGCCCCTGCTGCGACTCCGCCCACATCTCAGGATTGGACAACATCACCTGAAACAGGACGAAGTACAGAGTCGAGAAGCCCACGCCCATAAAGGCGAGCCCCGCCGCAACGAAATGGAAAATCGCGAGCAATCGTATGTGCTCTGCGTCAATGACGGCCCGGTGGTCGATGTCGGTGGGATTCATGAACGCCCCCTAATGAACCTCGCGTTTGCGGATAGTACCGATGCTCGAAAGCACCGTGTCGGGCCCGAGGCGCGGAAATGCGCCGTCAGCGGTTGACCGGCTTGCCGTACACCTCGATCTGCGCGACGTCCGACCAGCCGCCGGGGCCGTGCCCGCTCGCCGGCAGCAGATCGACGAAGCCGATCTCGTCGACCTTCGTGAGATCCGGCTTGTCGACGAAGTTACCCGTCGTGACGAGCCGCTCGGGATCGAGCTTGAGCCAGCGCACCGCGCCCACGGAGAAGTCCGATACGACCCAATCGAGCGTCGACGCGTCGGTATGATCGCCGACGAGCCAGGTGCCGTCCGCAAGTTTTAAGGCCGGGCGAATCTCGTGGAAGCCCGAAGTCTTGATGTTCCACTTGATGCGCGCGAGACCCGAGAGGTCCACGAAGCGCGCGTTGTCGCGCAGCGTGAGGCCGCAGGGCGACGTGCACATGCCCGTCCAGACGTGCGTCGGGTTGTTCTCGTCGCCATCGTTGCCGGTGAGCTGAATCTCTTTGCTCGCAGCGCCGTAGAGCCTCATCTCGACGTTCGCGGCCGTGACGCTCGCGGGCGTCACGGGATGCTCTCCGCCGCCCGGGATCTGCTTCCAGTCCTCTTTGAGGAACAGCGGGGGCCGCATCGCGCGCGGCGGCGGGCCGCCCGCAGCGGGCGCTTGCGCAGCTTGCGCGAAAGTCGCGAATGGCGCG
Source organism: uncultured Gammaproteobacteria bacterium (assembly GCA_963714705.1). GTDB lineage: Bacteria > Pseudomonadota > Gammaproteobacteria > Steroidobacterales > Rariloculaceae > FEN-1219. The sequence continues at coordinate 634,009 of CAVQPJ010000001.1, read as the reverse complement.
GCACAGAACAGGAATCCGATTGCGGCGACGACGGTACGAGCACGCATGAGCAACGCCCTCCCCTCGGCTAGTTCCGCGAGTATACGCGCGCGCGGTTCAAGCCTTCGCTAGACCCGAATCCCCGGCGCCGGGAACGCCTTGCAGAACTCCGCGATCTCGGCGCGGATCTTGTGCAGCTTGTTCGTGTCGTCGGCGGCCGAGAGCACCTTGTCGATCCACACCGCGATCGGCTCCATGTCCTTCTCTTTCATGCCGCGCGACGTGACGACGGCGTGCCGATGCGAAGGCCCGACGGATCGAACGGCTTGCGCGGATCGAACGGAATCGTGTTGTAGTTGCACTCGATGCCGGCCTCGTGCAGCGCGCGCGCCGCGGGCTTGCCCGTGATGCCGCGCGGCGTCACGTCGATCAGGATCAAGTGATTGTCGGTGCCGCCCGAGATCAGGCGCAGGCCGCGCGCTTGCAGCGCGGCCGCGAGCGCCTTCGCGTTCGTGACGATCTGCTGGCCGTAGCTGCGGAACTCCGCCGTCGACGCTTCCTTCAGCGCGACCGCGATCGCCGCCGTCGTATGGTTGTGCGGGCCGCCCTGGAGGCCGGGGAATACCGCGCGGTCGATCTCCTTCGCGTGCGCCGCATCGGACAAGATCATGCCGCCGCGCGGACCGCGCAGCGTCTTGTGCGTCGTCGTCGTGACGATCGTCGCGTGCGGGTACGGATGCGGATGCGCGCCCGCGACGATGAGGCCCGCGATGTGCGCGATGTCGGCGACGAGCACGGCGCCGACGGCCTTCGCGATCTGCGCGAAGCCCGCGAAGTCCCACGTGCGCGGATACGCAGTGCCGCCGCAATAGATGAGCTTCGGCTTCGCCTTACGCGCCAGCGCCTCGACGCGGTTCAAATCGACGCGGTGCGTCTCGGGATCGACCTCGTACTGCGACGACTTGATAAACGAATGCCGGAGAAGTTCACGCCCCAGCCGTGCGTGAGGTGGCCGCCGAACGGCAGGCCGAGGCCCATGACGGAGTCGCCCGGCTTCGCCAGCGCGAGATAGACGGCCTGATTGGCCGGCGAGCCCGAGTACGGCTGCACGTTCGCGTGCTGCATGCCGAACAAGCTCTTCGCGCGCTCGATCGCGAGCGTCTCGACCTGATCGACGTATTCCTGCCCCTCGTAGTAACGCTTGCCGGGATAGCCTTCCGAGTACTTGTTGTTGAGGATCGAGCCCGTCGCTTCCATGACGGCCGAGGACGCGTAGTTCTCGGACGGGATCAGGCGGACGTATTCGTCCTGGCGCTTCGTCTCGAGCGCGATCAGGCGGTGAATCTCGGGGTCGGTCGCGCGCAGCGCGGGCATGTCGGACATTCGCATTCCTCGAAACAGGGCTTAAGATCGGGCGGGGAGCCGCTCGGGGGGCGATAGTCTACAGGACGCCGCGGCGGCTTCGCAGCGACCGCAAACGCGCGGGAAGACGGGGGCAGTGTGGCAGGCAACAAGCGCTCGGGCCTTTGGCTCATCGTCACGACGCTCTTCGCCACGGCGCGCCGCGGCCGAAGTCGTGCGCATCGAGGTTGCAACGCGCTCCGACGTCGCGGCAGGCGCCTCGTACGGCGCCGCCGGCCCCTACGAGAAAATGCAGCGGCACGCTGCACTTCGCCGTCGACCCCAACGCGCCTGCGAATCGCAATCGTGACCGACCTCGCAGTTGGCGTTGACGAACGCGGCCGGCCGCGTCGAGTTCAAAGCCGACTTCTATCTGCTGAAGCCGCAAGAACATCGCCCGCGGCAACGGCGCACTGCTGTTCGAGGTCTCGAACCGCGGCCGCAAGGGCATCCTGCCGATGCTGAGCCGCGCGGCCGCGAGCCTCGACCCGACCGAGCCGCGCGAGCTCGGCGACGGGTTCCTGCTCGAGCAGGGGTTTTCGCTGCTGTGGGTCGGCTGGCAGCTCGACGCGCCTCCTGCCGATCCCGAGTTGCTGCGTGTCTACCCGCCGACGACGGACCCCGGGATCAGCGTCAAGGGGCTCGTCCGCAGCGACTTCGTCGTGCGCACGCCGAGGGCATCCGCGACCAGCCGCTCGGCGACGGCGACCACGTGCCCTACCCCGTCGCGGACGCGAGCAGCGACCTGCACACGCTGACCGTGCGCGACGACGCCGCTCGGCGAGCGAACACGATTCCGCGCGCCGAGTGGCAATTCGCGCGCGTCGACGGCAGCGGCAACGTCGTGCCGGACCCGACGCACGTCTACCTCGCGAGCGGCTTTACGCCGAAGCGCATCTACGAGGTCGTCTATACGGCGAAGAACCCGCCGCTCGCCGGCTTGGGCCTCGCGGCGATCCGCGACGCCGTCACTCGGCTCAAGCACGAAGGCGCGCCGGAGCTCGGGCTCGACGCGCAATCGTTCGATCGGGCGCTCGCATTCGGCATCTCGCAGAGCGGCCGCGTGCTGCGCACGTTCCTCTACGACGGCTTCAACGCAGACGAGCGCGACCGCCGCGTGTTCGACGGCGTGCTCGCGCACATCGCGGGCGGCGCGCGCGGCGCATTCAACACACGGTTCGCGCAGCCGTCGCGCTCGAGCTCGAGCTATCTATACGCGAACGAGGTCTTTCCGTTCACCGACGCCAGGCAAACCGACCCCGTGAGCGGCGTGAGGCGATGGCCTGCTCGACCGCCTCGGGCCGCAATTCATTCCGCGAATCTTCTACACGAACTCGTCGAACGAATACTGGCGCGGCTCGGCTGCGCTCACGCACCTGACGCCCGACGGCAGGCGCGACATCGCGCCGCTCGAGCACGACGCGCATCTATTTTTTCGCGGGCACGCAGCACGGCCCCGCGGCGTTTCCGCCGCGCGTCAACTCCGGCAGGCTCGCCGACAACCCGAACGCGTACTCGTGGTTCATGCGCTCGCTGCTCTTGAAGCTCGACGCGTGGGTCGCGGACGACGTGCTCCCGCCGCCGAGCGTCTATCCCACGCTCGCAGAGGCTTCCCTCGTCCCGCGGTCGCGGCTGCGCTTTCCCGCTATCCCGGGCGTCGACGTACCCGTCGCGCCGAGCGGGCCGCTGCGCCTCGAGTACGGACCGAGCTTCGGGCGACGGCATCGCGACGATCGAGCCGCCGAGAGTCGGCGAGGCGTTCCCCGTGCTGCTACCGCAGGTCGACGCCGACGGCAACGAGATCGCGGGCCTGCGCTCGCCGGAGCTCGCCGTGCCGCTCGCGACTTACATGGGCTGGCAGCTCTACAAGCCGGAGCTCGGCCGCGACGACGAGCTCGTCAGCTTGCAGGGCTCGTTCGTTCCGTTCCCGCTCGACGCGGCGGAACGCGCGCGCACGGGCGATCCGCGACGTTCGATCCTGGAGCGCTATCCGGATCGCGAACACTATCTCCCGCTCGTCGAGCAAATGGCGCAGCTGTTGATCGCGGACGGCTATCTGCGGCGCGAGGATCTTCCTCAGCATCGTCGCGCAAGCCGGCGAGCGCTGGCGCGTGCTCGTCGAGCAGCGCGCGCAGCGCTAGAACCGGCTCCTCACGCCGATCGCGTAGTTGCGCCCCGGCAGCGGCGCGAGGTCCTTGACGAACGACGTGTGCTTGCGCGCGAGCTCGTCGCCCAGGTTCGTCGCGTTCGCGAACAGCTCGAGCTCGGCGTCGGCGCCGACGTTGAACCGCCAACGGACGTCGGCATTCGTCATCGTGTAGCCGTCGGTCACCGTCTCGAACGGCGCGATGTCGGTTTGGTCGTCGTAACGCGTGGCCTCGAGACCCACGAGGAACCGCTCGCTGTGGAATTGGAGCCGCCCGCCGTAGCGCAGCGGCGGCAACCGCGGCACGTTTTCGCCGGTCGTGAGCTCGCCATTCACGTAATCGGTAAAGAGACGCACGTCGATCCCGTTCTGCCCTTCTTCCATCAGCCGAAAGGAGACCTCGGCCTCGACACCTTGGAAATCGGCGTCGGCCTGCGTGTAGACGAAGATCGGCAGATCGTCCACAGGATCGACGGTGCCGGTATCGGCCAGGTAGATGAACTTGTCGTACTGAGTATTGAAAACCGTGATGCCCCAGTTGAGCAGTCCCGCCTCTCCGCGGATACCGAGGTCGAGGTGCTGCGCGGTCTCCTTGTCGAGCGAAGGATCGCCGATCTGCACGGCACCCGTCGCGAGATGGGGCCCGTCCGAGTAGAGCTCCTCGGCCACGGGGATTCGATCGGACAACGAAAGCGACGCGACGAACGAGTAGCCGTCGCCGAACGAGCGTACGGCGCCGAGCGAGACGCTCGTGCCGTCGTCGTCGAAGGTCGGCAGGCCGTTGGTCGGCGTGTGCTCGAGTGAGTCGAGCCGGCCGCCGAGCTCGAGCTGCCACGCGTCGAGCTCGATCTGCTCGACGATGAAAACGCCGAGCGCGGACGTATCGACGGGCGGCACGAACGCCTCTTCGCCGACGGCTGCGAACTCGCGCTCGCCGAACTGCACACCGAAGGCGCCGCTCCACCGCCCAGCCGCCCGATGCAGCAGCTCGAGCCGAAGCTCCGTGGCGTCGTTCATGAACTGCGTGCCGATCTCCTCGCCTTCGAGCTCAGCGTGCTCGTAGTCGTTCACGCCGAGACTCACGTTCACGCCTTCGATGGCACCCTGGAGGTCCTGCCAGCCGCCGCGCAGTTCGACGCGGCGCTGCTGGAGGTCGATGCGCACGGCCTCTTCCTCTTCGCCGGGAATTCCATACAGCGTGTCGAACGTGTTGATCCCGACGCCGAGATAGCCCTTGTCGCCGAGCCATGAAGCGCCGAATGCGGCCGCATCGCTCTCGGCGCCGCTATTGACGACCACGCCGAATACGTCGTCGGGACCGGGGTCGGCGGGATCGACGGCCGCGCTCGCGTAGCCTGGAATCTCGTAGTCGTCGCTATCGCGAGTCCCGGCATCGAGGTGCCATGCGAATTGCGATGATCCGCCATCGAGCCGCACCGCCGCGCCCCGGCCATCGGCAACGTTGTCGCCGCGGACCTCAACCGCGCCCTCGAAGCCGTCCTCGGGTGCACGGCTCGGGATGCGCGTCGTGACCGTGTTGATGACGCCGCCAATGGCCCCGCTGCCGTATAAGAGCGTGGTCGGACCGCGGAAGATCTCGATCTGATCGGCGGCGAGCGGTTCGATCGTGACAGCGTGGTCGTCGCTGACGGTAGCCGCGTCCATCGAGTCGATGCCGTCTTCGAGCATTTGCACGCGCGCGCCCGCGAGGCCGCGGATGATGGGCCGCGAAGCGCCGGCGCCGAAATACGACGAGCTGACGCCGAGCTGATTCGAGAGCGTCTCGCCGAGATTGCTCGCGCGGATGCGGTCGAGCTCGTCGCCGCGGACGACAGTCACCGACTGAGCGATCTCCCCGGCCGCGCGCTCGCGCGGCACGCCGGTGACGATGATCTCGTCGACGTCTTCATGGTTTTGCGCTCGAGCGGACAGCGCGAGCGCGGAGCTTAGCAAGGTCAAAGCAAGCGGCGGCGACGCGAGGCGACGCACGCGGAATGGAGTGGTCATTGGGTGTTTCCTTCATCGAGACGACGTCCGTTGGTTAACGGCGATGGACGACTCGGGCACGAGCCCCGAGCGCCGACGACTCAGAACGTGAAGGAAACGACGGGAGGACCGCGTGCATACCGGCGGGTAGGCACGACGGAGCGAAACACGATGCCGGCCGCGACGACGACGAACGACGTCGCGATGGTCGGCTCGAAGTGCACGGGCGCCGACAGCGCGCCGGCGCCGAGGCTCGCGGCGCTGACGCAAACGGCGCAGACTTGGCCGTTGTCGTGTGCGGCCCTGTCGAGCTCGTGCGTGAGGGCAAACGACTCTGCGAGCAGCAGGCAAACAGCGAGCGCACCGCCGAGCCACGTTTTCCACGCGGCGTTGCGCAATCGGCGCATCGCAGTCTGCTGCATACGGAAACTGTAGGCGCTCTTCGCGCGACTGTCGAGACCGGCCGGTCCGCGTCGCCGGCGAGCCGGTAGAATGCCCCTCATGCGCAAAGGCCCGCCGTTGTTACTGTTGCTGGCCCTTGTCGCGAGCGCTCCGCTCGCGGCAGATCTGCCGCCCGTGCCCGTGCCCGCCGAGAACCCGATCACTGAGCAGAAGCGCGTGCTCGGCAAGATCCTGTTCTGGGACGAGCAGCTTTCGAGCGACGGCACGGTCGCTTGCGGCACGTGCCACCGGCCGGGCGCCGGCGGCGGCGACCCTCGCGCCGGTCGGCAACCCGGCCGTCGACAAAGGCACGATCGACGACGTCATGGGCTCGCCGGGCATCGTCGCGCTCGACCGCGACGGCCGCGCGCGGCCGCACCCCCTCTTCGGCACGGCACCGCAAGTCACGCCGCGTCTCGCACCGTCGAACTTCGCCGGGATCTGGGCCGACGAGCTCTTCTGGGATGGACGTGCGCGATCGGAGCTCAACGATCCGTTGACGGGCAAGGTCGCGATCGCGCGCGGCGGCGCGCTCGAGAATCAAGCGCTCGCCGCGCTGCTCAACGAGACCGAGATGGCGAAAGCCGGCCGCTCGTGGGCCGACGTCGCGGCCGACCTGACGCACGCTCGCCCGCTCGCGCTCGCGACGAGCTTGCCTCCCGATACGGAGGCCGCGATCGCGCGGCATTCGACGCTATCCCGCGCTGTTCGAGGCCGCGTTCGGCGACAGCGCGATCACGCCGCTGCGCATCGCGTTCGCGCTCGCGACGTACCAACGCACGCTCGTCGCCGACGAGACGCCGTACGACCGCTTCGCGGCCGGCGACACGGCGGCGCTGACGGGCCGCGCGCTCTACGGTTGGCGTGCGCTTCAGGCGTTTCACTGCACGGCGTGCCACACCCCGCCGCTGTTCACGAACAACGAGTTCTTCCAGATCGGCGTGCGCCGCGCCGACTTCGACCGCGGCCGCGAGAACATCACGGGCGACCCCGAGGACGCCGGCGAGATGAAGGTGCCGAGCTTGCGCAACGTCGCGCTTGCGCGCGCGCTTCATGCACACGGGCGAGTTCACGAGCTTGGGCGCGGCGATCCGCTTCTACATCAACACGCTCGCGCTGCCCGAGCGCGACGGCATTCCCGGCGCCGGCCTCTACACCTTCAATATGAGCAACGTCGACGAGACCGATCTGCGCGAGTTCATCGCGACGGCCCTCACGGACCCGCGCGTGCGCGACGAAACGTTTCCGTTCGACCGGCCCGTCCTGCGCAGCGAACGGCTCGCGACCGCCGGCGCCGCCATGATCCCGTCGCGATAACCCTGGTACCATCCGCGGCACCTGAAGCACGGCTCGTCACATGGGCAAACCCGGCAACACGGGACTCCGCCGCATCGTCAACGCGACTGTTCTTCTCGCTCGCCGGATTCCGCACGGCGTGGCGCGAGGAAGCCGCCTTCCGCCAAGAAGCGCTGCTCTGCGTCGTGCTCGTGCCGACGGCGTTCTGGCTCGGACGCACGGCGGTCGAGCGCTCGCTGCTGATCGGCTCGTGCCTGCTCGTGCTGATCGTCGAGCTGTTGAACACGGGCATCGAGAACGTCGTCGATCGCGTCGGCCAGGAGCACCATCGGCTCTCTGGCCAAGCCAAGGACTTGGGATCGGCCGCCGTGTTCACGAGCCTCGTATTGACGCTGCTCGTCTGGGGCCTGATCGCCGGGGGAGCGCTTGCGCGAGCGAGCGCCGATCGCCTTGAGCCGACGAGCCCACGGCCGCGACGGGCGTTCTGGCTCGAGGTGCACGACCACTTGCGGCGCGACGCGGCCGGGCTCGCGGCGGCAAGCGGACGACTATCGCGACTCACCGCGCGCAGCTGGCCGTCGTCGCCGCGCCGCGTCTGCACGGGCTGATCGCAGCCATGCACGGGCATCACCAGATCGAGGACTTCCACTACTTTCCGGCGTTTCGCCGCGCGCGAGCCGCGCCTCGTGGCGGGCTTCGACGGTCTCGAGCGCGAGCACGCGAGCTTGAACGGCGCGATCGATGCCGCGCTCGCTGCGCTCGGCGAGCTGCGCGCAACGGCTGAGCTTCCGGCCGAGCCGGCCGCGTCGGCAACGCAGCAACTCGCCGTTCAGCGCTATATCGACGCGGCGGCGACGCTGTGCCGCGAGCTCGAGCAGCATTTGAACAACGAGGAGAGCCTCGTCGTGCCGCTGCTCGAGGGCGACGGCTACTGACGCCGCAGCACGACCGAGAAATTATTGGCCGGCATCGCAACGACCTCAGCGAGCTCGAGCGAATGCCGGCGCGCGAGCGTCACGACGTCGTCGAGGTCGCGCACGCCCCACTCCGAATCGCGCGCCCGCAACTGCGCGTCGAACGCAGCGTTGCTCGGTGCCGTGTGCTTGCCACCGCGCTTGAACGGACCGTAGAGCACGAGCGGTGCACCCGGCGCGAGCCACCGCTCGGCATGCAGGAGCAGCGCCGCGCACGCCCACCACGGCGCGATGTGAATCATGTTGATACAGACGACGGCGGCGACGGTGCCGCGCAGCAGCGGCGGCTCGTGCACGTCGAACTCGAGCGGCGCGCGCAGATTCGGCAAGGCAGCGCGGCGCACGCGCTCGGTGAGCGTCGCAAGCGCTTCGGCCTCGGGCTCGCTCGGCTGCCACGTCAACGACGGGAACGTGCGCGCGAAGTGCTCCGCATGCTGGCCGGTGCCGCTCGCGATCTCGAGCACGAGGCCGGCAGGCGGCAGGACGCGCGCGAGCGACCTCCGCGATCGGCTGCTTGTTGCGCTCGGCGGCCGGGCTTTCGGGCAACGGCGGCGAGCCGCCCGAGCTCACCGCGCCGCGGCCTCCGCGGCGCGTGCGCCGCTCAGGATGTTGCGCATCGCGAGATTGCCTTCGTGACACGCGTACTCGTAGATGCGCTGCGTGTAGTCGACCTGCGCCAGCGGCATCGAGTACGTCCACGACCGCTCCCACGTCGTCGCATCCTCGAACGTCACGGTCCACTCGACGTGCTCGGCCGAGGTGCGCGTGAAGCGCTCGATCATCTTGACGTTCTCGCTCGCACGTTGCGGCGCGGTCTCGGCGCGGAAGTTCGTCGTCTCGACGACGAGCGTGTCGCCATCCCAATAGCCGCGCGCGTCGCCCAAGTACTGCTTCAAATCCGACGGGATGTGCGGGCGGCGGTCGAGCGGGATCACGCGCGCCTCGTGAATCATCTCGTAGCGGATCGCGACGGTGTCGGGCGCCTGCACGATCTCATAACGGCTGCCGTACCCGGCCGGCATCATCGAGTTCGGGATGCCGCGCGTGATGCAGCGATCGTAGAGGCCCATGTCGGCGTAGCTGTTGAACGGCCCGCGCGAGTTCTGGTTCGTGCTGACGCCGCCGCTGCGCTGCCGCGCATTGGCTTCGGCGGTGCGGGCCGGGATCTTGCCATCCTCGGGGTCCGTGATGAGCCACGGGCGTTTGTTGTTGCGGTCGAACGTGTCGAAGATCAAATGCGGCGGCGGCGAGATGCTGCGGCGCCACCCTTCGCTGTCGACCTGCGCCTTGAAGCGCCGATCGCGCTCCGCGACGATCTCGGCGATCTTCTCGGGCGTGATCGTGGCAAGCGTCAGACCTTCGAATTCGTCGGGGCGCTCCATCGGCGTGCCCGTCTCGTCGTCGTTCGAGTAGATGCCCGCGAGATCGGGATCGCCCCACGACGTGCGAGGCGTTTGCCAGCCCGACGGGGCCGCCGTATCGTTCTGCGCCATCGCGAGGCCCGCGGCGACGACAAAACTTGAGACTCCGAAGGCCAACGAACCTGCGTCGATTCGGTTCATGACGTCCTTCCCCTGACCGGCCGGTAACCCAAGGATTCGAGGGCCCGCGCGGCTTTGACAAGCGCAGCGCATTCGCATAGAACGGCTGCATAAAATCAATGACGAGCCCGATTGTACGTGCGGTTCGGCGAGGCAGCCACGTCGTACGGCGGGCCCCGACTGCGGGGGGATTGCGATGCGACGTCTGCTGCTGACGGCCGTTTCTGTGACGGCCACGACCGGTGCCTTGGCTGCCATTCCGGCCGAGGTCACGATCGACAGCGGCACGATCGCCGGCACCACGGGCGCTAGCCCCGACATTCGCGTCTTCAAAGGCATTCCGTTCGCTGCGCCGCCCGTCGGTGCGAACCGCTGGCGCGCGCCCCAACCCGTCGCGAAGTGGCCGGGCGTGAAGGCCGCGACGGAGTACGCACCACGCTGCACACAAGGCGGCGCCGGCGGCCCGAACGCGAACGCGCCGCCCACCGAGCGAGGACTGCCTCTACCTGAACGTCTGGACGACAGCGGAGTCGGCCGACGAGCGCCGGCCCGTCATGGTCTGGCTCTACGGCGGCGGCTTCTTCGGCGGCGCCGGCTCCGAGCCGCGCTACGCCGGCGACGGCCTCGCGCGCAAAGGCGCCGTCGTCGTCACGTTGAACTACCGACTCGGCGATCGCTCGGCTTCTTCGCCCATGCCGCACTCTCGGCCGAATCGCAACCGAAGATGTCCGGCAACTACGGGATGCTCGACGCGATCGCCGCGCTGCAATGGGTGCAGCGCAACATCGCGGCGTTCGGCGGCGACCCCGGCAACGTGACGGTGTTCGGCGAGTCGGCCGGAGCGCAATCTCAGCCGGCGCGCTCGTCGCGTCGCCCGCGGCAGAAGGGCTGTTCCACCGCGCGATCGCGCAGAGCGGCGGCTTCATGGGCCTCGCCATGGCGCGCACGGGCACGCTCGCGCGCGCCGAGGAAGCCGGCGCGAAGGCCTTGGCCGATGCGGGCATCAGCTCGATCGCGGAGGCGCGCGCGAAAGCCGGCGACGGAAGTGTTCGCGGCCATCCGCGGCGGCGGCCTCGTCGTCGACGGCTATCTGATACCCGAGGACCTGTCGCTGACGTTCGCGAACGGCCGGCAAAACCCCGTCGACTTGCTCGTCGGCTCGAACAAGGACGAAGGCACGTTCTTCCGGCGCCCCGGGCTCACCGCAGACGCAATTCAAGACACAGGCGCGGCAGCGCTTCGGCGTGCTCGCCGACGAGTTTCCTGAAGATCTTCCCCGCCGCCGACGACGCGCAAGCGAATGCCGCCTATCTCGCGTCGTTCAGCGACGAGGCCGCGTGGGCGATGCGGAAGTTCGCCGAGCTCCAGGCGAAGCAAGGCAACGGCGCGTACGTCTATTACTTCACGCGCGTGCCGCCCGCGCTGCCCGACCGGCCATCGCGCGGCGCGACGCACGTCGCCGAGATCCCGTACATGTTCGACAACCTCGCCCCGCCGGTGCCGTGGACCGACGTCGACCGGCGGCTCGCCGACGTCATGTCGTCGTACTGGGTCAACTTCGCGCGCAGCGGCGATCCGAACGGTGCTGGGCTTGCCGGCATGGCCGGCTTACCGCGACGCGGCGACGGGCAAAGCGCAGGTTCTCGGCGACACCGTCGCGACGGAGTCGCAAACCGTGCCGGCGTCGGCCACACTCGCGTTCTTCGATTCCGCATATCAACAACTCCTGAAGGGCGGTGCCAACCAATGAATACGACCACGTCCACCCGTCTTTCGCTCGCGGCCATCGTGCTCGCGGCAGCCGTCTGACGGCCTGCCAGCCGCGCGGCCGAGGCGCCCAGCGGGCCCGTGATACCGCGGCTCGGCGGCCAACCCGGACTTCAACGGCGTCTGGCAAGCGATCGGCACGGCCCACTGGAACCTCGAGGACCACTCGGCGACGGCGATCTCGGAGTTCTGGGAGCTCGGCGCGATCGCCGCGGTTCCGGCGGGTCAGAGCGTCGTCGAGGGCGGCACGATCCCGTACCTGCCGGCGGCGCTCGCGAAGCGCGACGAGAACCGCGCCGGCTGGCCGAAGACCGATCCCGAGGCCAAGTGCTACATGCCGGGCATCCCGCGCGCGACGTACATGCCGTTCCCGTTCCGCATCGTGCAGGGCGACGGCGACATCCTGTTCGTCTACGAGTTCGCGAGCGCGAACCGCATCGTGCACATGTCGAACCACCAGGAGCCGCCCGTCGACAGCTGGATGGGCTGGTCGAACGGCCACTGGGAAGGCGACACGCTCGTGATCGAGGTCACCGGCAACAACGATCAGACGTGGTTCGATCGCGCCGGAAACCACCACGGCGCCTTGATGAAGGTCACGGAACGCTACACGCTGACGGACGAGAATCACCTCCAGTACGAGGCGACGATCGAGGACACGGAGACGTTCGAGCGGCCTTGGAAGATCTCGATGCCGCTCTACCGCCGGCTCGACAACAACGTCCAGCTGCTCGAGTTCAAGTGTGTCGAGTTCTCCGAAGAGCTTGCTCTACGGAGACCTCGTGAAGAAAACCGAGTAAAGTTCGCTTATTGAAGGTTTTTGCTAGCACGGAGACGACTGCAATGCGCATGAAACTCATCGAGTGTTGCCTTAGGCTCGCTGCTCACGGCCGCGGCGGTGCCCTCGCTGGCGCACCATTCGTTCGCTGCCGAGTTCGACGCGAACCGCCCCGTCGCGCTCGAGGGCACGGTCACGAAGATGGATTGGATCAATCCGCATTCGTGGATCCACATCGACGTCACGACGGCGTCGGGCGAAGTCCAGAAGTGGATGGTCGAAGGCGGCGCGCCGAACGCGCTGCTACGCCGCGGCTGGAACCGCAACTCGCTGCCGGCCGGCACCAAGATCAAGGTGCAAGGCTTCCAGGCGAAGGACGGTTCGTTCCGCGCCAACGGCCGTGACATCACGTTCGCGGACGGCTCGAAGCTGTTCGTCGGCTCGTCCGGCACCGGCGCCCCGGACGAGCGGCCCGAGTAACCGCAGCAGATCTCAGGTCGTATCTCGGTCGTATCGGAAGCCGCGGCTCGCCTCGAGCCGCGGCTTCTTTATTTCACTGAACACCCATAGAGGGACCGAATGACGGACGCAGGCCCTCCGCGCAAGAAATCGGTCGCCTTGTCCGGCGTCGTCGCCGGCAACACCGCGCTCTGCACCGTCGGGCGCACCGGCAACGACCTGCACTATCGCGGCTACGACATCCTCGAGGTGGCCGAGACCTGCGAGTTCGAGGAGATCGCGCATCTGCTCGTCCACGAGCGGCTGCCGACGGTCGCCGAGCTGGCCGCCTACCGTGCAAAGCTCAAGTCTCTCAGAGGGTTACCGCAGCAAGTTCGCAAGGTGCTCGAAGCGCTGCCGGCCTCGGCGCATCCGATGGACGTGATGCGGACCGGCGTGTCGGCGCTCGGCTGCGTCGAGCCCGAGCGCGATCAGATCGGCCGCGCATGCGCGCGACATCGCCGACCGGCTCATCGCGTCGCTCGGCGGCATGCTGCTCTACTGGCACCACTTCGCGCGCGCGGCGTGCGTATCGACGTCGAGTCCGACGCCGACTCCGTGGCGCGCATTTCCTGCACGCTGCTGCACCGGCGGCCGCCGCCGGCATCGTGGGTCCGCGCGATGCACACGTCGCTCGTGCTGTACGCCGAGCACGAGTTCAACGCCTCGACGTTCACGGCGCGCGTCATCGCCGGCACGGGCTCCGACCTCTACTCGTGCATCGCGGGCGGCATCGGCGCGCTGCGCGGCCCGAAGCACGGCGGCGCGAACGAGGTCGCGCTCGAGATCCAGCAGCGCTATCGAACGCCCGAGGAAGCCGTCGCCGACATCCGCGAGCGCCTCGCGCGCAAGGAGGTCGTCATCGGCTTCGGCCATCCCGTGTACACGGTCGCCGACCCGCGCAACCGCGTCATCAAGGACGTGGCGCGGCGCCTGTCCGAGGAAGCCGGCGACCCATGCGGCTTCGCGATCGCCGATGCGATCGAAGCGGAGATGGCGGCCGCGAAGAAGATGTTCGCGAACCTCGACTGGTTCTCGGCCGTCGCCTATCACGTCATGGGCGTGCCGACGGCGATGTTCACGCCGCTGTTCGTGCATCGCACGCACGACGGGCTGGGCCGCACACGTCATCGAGCAACGCGCCGACGGCAAGATCATCCGGCCGAGCGCGAACTACATCGGGCCCGAGAACCGCCGCGTTCGTGCCGCTCGCCGAGCGCGAGCTGACGAACATGCCAGACTGCCCACGAGCCCGGTCTATCTTCTCAAACGAGCGGAGCTCGCCGTGCGCGGCTGCGTCGAGATGGCGCTCGGCGAGGTGGCGCTGACGCCAAGCCAGTACTTCGTGCTGTTTCTAGTCGCGACCGGCGAAGCGACCTCGTCCGCCGAGCTCGCGCGGGCCACGGGCGTGCTGCCGCAGTCGATGACCGAGCTGATCGCGCTGCTCGAGAAACGCGCCCTATCGCTCGGACGCCCGACAGCGTGAACAACCGGATCCTGCGCATCGAGCTCACGGCGGCCGGGGCTCGACTCTTCGAGAAAGCGACCGAGGTCGCGATTCGCGTCGAGCGTGAGCTGCTCGAGGACTTCGAGCCGCGCGAGATCGAGGAGCTGAACCGCCTGTTCGGCGCGCTCATCGCAAGCGCCGAACAGCACTCGTACCACCCGAAGCTCGGCGGCTCGGCAAGACGCCGGCCAAGTCGGTACAGGTCCGCGCGGCGCGCAAGCCGGCCGTTCGACGCCGCAGCGCGGCCCGGCGCTGAGGCTGCGCTACCGGCGCGGCAGCTCGGCGAGGACGTCGCCGACGTGCTTGTCGAGTTTTTCCGGCGAGTCGGACGGCGCGAAGCGCTTGACGACCTGGCCGGACCGATCGACGAGGAACTTCGTGAAGTTCCATTTGATCGCCTCGGTGCCGAACACGCCGGCCTTCTCGCCCTTGAGCCAAAGATACAGCGGGTGCGTCGCCCGCGCCGTTGACTTCGATCTTCGCGAACAACGGAAACGTGACGTCGTAATTCAACGAGCAGAACTGCTTGATCTCGGCCTCGTCGCCGGGCTCCTGATGACCGAACTGATCGCAGGGGAAGCCGAGCACCGCGAACCCCTCGTCGCGGCGCTTGCGCCACAACGCTTCGAGGCCCTTGTACTGCGGCGTGAAGCCGCACTTCGAGGCGACGTTGACGATCAGGAGCGCCTGGCCCGCGAATTCCGTCAGGCTACGCTCGCGGCCGTCGATGTCTTTCGCCGTGAAGTCGTAGGCGGTAGTCTCTGCGCTGCTTGCATTCATGTATACGGATACCTTATATACGCCGTTGCAACGTTGGCTTTGGTCTGCTCCAAGGAGAATAAACCATGCGCATGCCATTCCGCGTCCTACTGATCCTCGCAGCCGGCTCCCTCGCTCTTCCGACGCTCGCGCAACAGAACGCGGCGGGCCGCTGGAACGCCAGCGTCGACACGCCTCAAGGCCCGTTCGCGATGGTCTTCGAGCTCATCGTCGACGCCGCCGGCAAGCTGACGGGCGCGATGAACAACGAGTTCCTCGGCGCGACGCCGATCAAGGAGGGAGTCGTCAACGGTAACGACGTTTCGTTCAAGTTGACGTTCGCAGGCGCGCCCGACGGCGACATGACGATCAGCTACACCGGCACCGTCAAGGGCGACGAGCTCGCGTTGACGAGCAAGTTCGAGGGTGCGCCGCCCGGCGGCGGGCCGGCCGAGATGACGCTCACGGCGACCCGCGCGAAATAGCCGCAGGTCGCGGCGCGCGCGCCGGGCTTCATTCCGACGCGGCCCACTCCGAGGAGGCCGTCGGGACGCGGATCGGAAGCGCTTCGCGCCGGCGTTGCCGCATGATCGCGGCCTGCAGCGATTCGCCGGGCTCGAAGCTCCCGAGGATCCGCAGCGCGTGCTCGGGGCTCTGCGGCTTGCGGCCGGCGAGGTCGATGATGACGTCGCCGTCGCGGAAGCCGAGCTCGGCGGCGCTGCCCGCGCGCACGACGAGCAGGCCCTCGTTCACGCCGAAGTACTCGCCGAGACCGGGAGTCAGCGACACGAGCTCGACGTCGTTCCACGCGCCGGAATACCGGAAGGGCATCCAGGCGGCCGTCGACCACGAGCCGCGATTCGGGCCAACGATAAACGGCATGCGCAGCCGGTTTTCGCCGGCCTTCACGACGACATCGCGATAGTCGCCCCCGCGCAGGATTCGTAGCTTCACATCGTCGCCCGGCACGACGTTGCCGATCTGACCGAGCAAGGCGGCCGACGGAGAGCTCCTACCGGTCGCTCGGGCGAGCTCGACGTCGTTGATCGAGACGATGGTATCGCCGACGGTGACGCCGGCCGTTGCCGCGGGGCCGTTCGGGGTCACGCCGCTGACGAACACGCCGAAGTCCGAGTCCTCGATGTTGAGGCCGAGCACTACCGGCCCGCCGACCATGAAGCGCAAGTTGCGCTCGACGTCGCGCAGCACCGGCCGGCTGATCTCCGCCGACACGCGCGCAACGTCGCCGACCGCA
This sequence comes from uncultured Gammaproteobacteria bacterium, assembly GCA_963714705.1. Classification (GTDB taxonomy): domain Bacteria; phylum Pseudomonadota; class Gammaproteobacteria; order Steroidobacterales; family Rariloculaceae; genus FEN-1219. The sequence goes on along the minus strand of CAVQPJ010000001.1, from coordinate 617,681 downwards.
CGCGCGAGCTCCTCGCGCGCCTCGGCGAGCTCGCGCTGCAACTCACGCTGGGCGGAAGCCTGCTCGCGCACGACCTCACGCTCGAGGTTGGCTCGCTCGCGCTCAACGGCCGCTTGCTCGAGCGCCAATTCGCGCGCGACGGCGGCCTCGTCCTGCGGGTTCGCCGGTTGCGCCGCGCTGTGCGAAGCGATGGCGACCGTCGCCGCGGTCAAGACCCACAAGAGCTTCTTCTCGAGCATGACGACTCTCCGCTGACGATTCCGACTTCAAAAACCCTGCGTTTGCGCGAACCGCACGTAGAGGAGCGCGTTCATGAGCTCCACGCGCTCGCCCCACAATGCCTCGCGGTACGGCGGCGCGAGATCCCGGGCTGCCGCGTACGACAACTGCGCATCGACGAGCGCGATGCGATCCTCGAGCCCGACGACCGTGCCGGCCGCCGAGCCGACCATGAGCGGCCGCGGCGCCGGCAGCTCCGCAAGCAAACGCTCTAGCCGCGCCGACTCGGCCACGAGCGGCGCGTACGACGTCCCCTCCCCCGGCACACGAGCCGGCTGGGGCACGCCGACGTGCAACGTCGGCGGCGCGGGACTCTGGAGCGTCACCACATAAATGAGCGGGATCGCGGCGACGGCGATGCCGGCCGCAGCGGCCAACGCACGCCGCCGGAAATGGCGCGTAGCCGCGCGCACGCGCTCGGCTTCGAGCACGCGTTCCCAAACGCCGGGCGGCGGTGCGAGCTCGGGCAGCTCGCGCAGCTTCACCTTCAACAAATCTTCAACTCGGGCGTGCATAAATTCGTCTCGCTCTCTACCTCGGCACCCTCGAGCAGCGCGCGCAGCCGCTCATGCGCTCGCGCCAGCTGCGACTTCGAGAAGCTCGCCGTGCGCCCCATCAATCGTCCGATCTCGGCGTGCGTGTACCCCTCGACGTCGTGCAACCACACGACGGCACGGGCCACGTCAGGCACCTGATCGAGCGCGCGCTCGAGCACCATCTGATCGTCGAGCGCGCCACGGTCCTCGCTCGCCGGCTCGTCGCCTGACGGCCCCCGGCGCGAGACCCAACTCGAACGCAAGTGCATGAGGCATTTGTTGATCGCGATGCGCTTGATCCACGTGCCGACTTCCGCTTCGCCGCGGAAGCCGCCGATCTTGCAGAGCACCTCGACGAAGGTCTCCTGGAGCACGTCCTCGGCCAGGCTGCTCGAGGCCAGCATGCGCCGCGCCAACGTGAAGACGGGGCCCCCGAACGACGCGTACAGCTCGGCGTGCGCGGTACGCTCGCCGCGCCGGGCGCGCTCGAGGATCTCGCTTGGGACTGTTCGCGACGGTTTCGGCATGAGGCTCCGTCTGCTTAGATGCCGGCCGCGGGCAAAGCGTCGCAGAAGCCCGGATTAACCCTCGAGGTCCTCGACGCCATGGCCGCGCTTCGGCACGAGCGCGGCCAATATTTCGTTCGTGTGCTCGCCGAGCAGCGGCTCGCGCAAGCTCAGCCGTGCGGGCTCGGCGGCGAAGCGAATCGCCGGCGCGAGATGCTGCCGGCCCCGCTCGTCGGTGAGCAGCAGCTCGCGGGCCGCGACTTGCGGGTCGAACGTCGCCTCGAGCAGCGTGTTCACGGGCGCATAGCCGACGTCGAGCGATGCCAGCCAGTCGAGCGACTCCTGCCGCGAGCGGCTCTCGAAGAATGCTTGCAGCGCCTCGACGGCGGGCCGCTGATGCGGCCCTGGGCCTCGGGTGCAGAGCTCGATCAAGTCGGGGCGGCCGAGCGCCGTCAAAACGCGCTCGATGAACTTCGCTTCCTGCCCGGCGAGTGCGAGCTGCCGGCCGTCGCGCGTGTCGTAGAGGCGGTAGAACGCGGCGCCGCCCGTCGTGCGCTGCGCCTTCGGGTCCGGAGCGCGCTTCTCGGCGAGCACCGGCCCGACGATGTTCGGCGTCGCGGCCAGCAACGAGTCGAGCATCGCGATCTCGACGTAATCGCCGCGGCCGGTTTCCTGCCGCCTCAGCAGCGCCATCAAGATTCCCGCGAGGCCTTGCAAGCCGGCAGTGATGTCGGCCATCGGGATGGCGGGCAACGCCGGCCGGCCGTCGTCGCCGAGCGTCATGCTCAGGACGCCGGACAGCGCCTCGATGGCGAGATCGTGCGCGGGCCGGTCGCGGTACGGCCCCGAGTTGCCGAACGCGTTCACGGAGCAGTAAACGATGCGCGGGTTGCGCTCGCGCACGGCCGCGTAGCCGACGCCGAGCCGCTCGCAGACACCGGGCCGAAACGACTCGACGAAGACGTCGGCCGTCGCGGCGAGCGCGAGCAGCCGCTCGACGTTGCGCGGCTGTTTCAAATCGAGCACGACGCTCTTCTTGCCGCGATTCAAGTTGCGGAAGTACACGGTCGACGGGCCATCGGCAACGCCGATACGCCGCGTCGGGTCGCCGTCGGGCGGCTCGATCTTGATGACCTCGGCGCCGTGGTCGGCGAGCGCAAGCGTCAGGTACGGACCCGGCAGGAACACCGTGAGGTCGAGGACGCGCAGGCCCGTGAGTTTCATCGGCGCTTCAGCAAGGTCGCGTTGTCGGCGCCAAGCGCCGGCGCGGCCGCGAGCTCCGCGCGCTCGCCGTCGATCTTGATCGGGCTCGTCAGCAGCCGCAGCTCCTGCGTCGGATGCTGCACCTTGCGGATCATGCCCGTGGCCTCGACGAACGGATTGTCGAGCGCCTGCGCGACGTCGTAAACGGGCGCGACGGGCAGCACGCCCGTCAGGACTTTCAACCATTCGGCCGTCGTGCGGCGGCGAAAGGCGGGATCGAGCGCGGCCGTCAGCTCGTGACGGTGGCGATGGCGCGTGTTGCCGTCGGCGAACCGTGAGTCGCGCGCGAGCGCTTCGAGCTCGAGCGCCTTCAAGAGCTCGAGCCAGAACTTGTCGCTCATGCACATGACGTAGAGCCAGCCGTCGGCCGTCGGGAACGTCTGCACGGGCGCGACGGAGAAGTGGCTGCTGCGCGGAAGCCGCGACGGCGCCTCGCCGCCGTTCAGATACCACGTGCCCGAGTAGCCGAGCTGGTGCAGCGCGACGTCGAACAACGGGACGTCGACGTCGCAGCCCTTGCCCGTACGCTGCGCACTGAGCAGGCACGCGAGCAGGCCGACCATCGCCGTCGTTCCCGTCATGAAGTCGATGATCGACGGCCCGAACCGCGCCGGCGGGCCGTCCGGCTCGCCGGTCAAGCTCATGAGGCCGGCCTCGGCCTGCATCAGGAAGTCGTAACCGGGCCACGCAACGCGGTCGTTGTCGCGGCCGTATGCCGAGATATGCAAGCAAACGACGGCCGGGTTCAGCTTGCCGAGCGCCGCATAGTCCAAGCCGAGCTTCGCGGGCTGATCGCCGCGCAGATTGTTCATGACGGCGGCCGAGCTCTTCACGAGCTCCGCGAAATCGCGCTGGCCTTCCGGTGTTTTCAGATCGAGCGCGACGCTCTTCTTGTTCGTGTTCCAGCCTTGGAAGTACTGGCTATCGGCTTCGCCCAGGCGATGCGGGCCGACGTAGCGCGCCGGGTCGCCACCCGTCGCGGGATTCTCGATCTTGACGACCTCGGCGCCGTGCGCCGCGAGCAGCTGCGAGCCGTACGGGCCCGCGCCCCAGACCTCGACGCTCAGGATGCGCAACCCCTCGAGCGGCTTCATGCGCGCGCGTTCCGCTCGAGCCATTGCTTCGCGATCGTCTGCGCGTAGGTCGTCGCCGCGGGGGTGGCCACTCGGGGTTCCTTGTTGTTCTGGCCTAGGCTAAGCGCCCGCGGGGGAGCGGGCAATCTCAGCGCAAGCCCGGGCGCGCTGAGCGGCCTTTGACACTTCATGCGCCGCTGCGGCGGTTACAATGCGCGCCGATGAACGACACGCGCTGGCTCACGCTAGGGCGCGGGCTCTTCGTGGGTGCGCTGATCGTCGGCGGCGTCGCGGTAGGGCTCGGCGCACCGATCGACTTCGTCCTGTTCGGCCTCACGCTGGCCGCCGTCGCGCTATTCCACGACCATCCCTTCGAGGTGGCGCTGACGGGCCTGGCCGCGATCGTCGCCTATCAGCTCGCGGTCACCGGCTTCGACACGGGGCCCGGCCTCAACGGCCTCGCGGCGCACCTCGGCCACGAGTGGGTCACGCTCGCGAACCTGCTGGGACTCCTGCTCGGCTTCGCGCTGCTCGCGCAGCACTTCGAAGAGTCTCACCTGACCACTCACCTCGAGAAGGTGTTGCCCGGCGGCTGGCGCGGGGCGTTCGTGCTGCTCGTAATGGTGTTCGTGCTCTCGGCATTTCTCGACAACATCGCGGCGGCGTTGATCGGTGGCGCGATGGCGCGCGTCGTCTTCCGCGGCAAAGTGCACATCGGCTACCTGGCCGCGATCGTGGCGGCGTCGAATGGCGGCGGCTCGGGCAGCGTCGTTGGCGACACGACGACGACGATGATGTGGATCGACGGAGTGACCCCGCTCGAGGTGCTGCACGCGTATGGCGCCGCGGTGCCGGCGCTCGCTGTGTGCGGCCTCATCGCTGCGTTTCAGCAGCACGCGCACGCGCCGATCACGAAGGCCAACGTGCGCGCGTTGCCGCTCGACCCGCCGCGCATCGGCATCGTGCTGTTCACGCTGCTGGCCGCGATCGGCGCGAACGTCATCTCGAACCTCTATTTCCCGGCGGTGCCTGAGCAGTTCCCCGTCGTCGGCGCGGCCGCCTTCTTCGCGATCGTCATCGCGAGCCCGATCCGCCAGCCCGCGTGGCGGCTGCTGCCCGGAGCGCTGAAGAACACCGCATTTCTGCTCGTGCTCGTCGTCTGCGCGTCGCTGATGCCCGTGGAGCAACTGCCGCCGCCGTCGTGGCAATCGGCGCTCGGCCTCGGCTTCGTATCGAGCGTGTTCGACAACATCCCGTTGACGGCGCTGGCGCTCTCCCAGGGCGGCTACGACTGGGGCGTTCTTGCTTACGCCGTCGGCTACGGCGGGTCGATGATCTGGTTCGGCTCGTCGGCCGGCATCGCACTTGCGCACAGCTATCCCGAGGCGAAGTCCGTGGCCCGCTGGGTCACGCACGGCTGGCACGTCACGCTGGCGTACGTCGTCGGGTTCTTCGTGCTGCTCGCGCTGCTCGGGTGGCGGCCCGTCTACCACTAGGGCACACTCATCGCGACCCGACGCGGTGGAAACGGGGGAAGCCATGCGCTTGATTCCACTGATCTCGGTAGCGCTGGTCGCCTCCGCGCCGCTCTTTGCCCAAGACTGGCAGACGACGACGGTCACCGAAGACGGCTTTCGCGCCAACTTCCCCGGCCCGCCGACCGTCGAACGCATCGCCTACGAAAGCGAGTTCCGCTTGAGCTTGCCGGGCCGCGTCTACCGCGCGGCCGACGCGCTCGGCAGCTACTCCACGACCGTCGTCGACTATCGCGACGTCGAGCGGCTGCACACCGAGCGCTCCGCGACATGTCTCGCGGCGAGAGGCGCGAACCAGCAGGACGGCGACACGTGTCAGAACGACTTCGTCATGGAGGTCGCCGGCGCGACGGACCATGCCGCAGCGGCGTTCTTGCAGCGCGACGGCGTGAAGATCACGCACTACGGCACGTACTTCCTCGACATGGTGTCGGGCCGGCTCCTACAGCTCACGAATCCGGATCGCTCGCGCAGCTACGTCGCGATCCACCAGCATGCCGGCAGGCTCTACATTCACGAGGCCACCGTGCCGGCGGCCATGCCCGAGCCCATCCTGTTTCAGCAGTCGCTCGCCTGGGTCGACGCCGAAGGCAAGGCGATTCGATATCGAACGCTCTACACCGAGGGCTACGCCGACTTCAAATTCCCGCAGCCGACGGCGCCGCCGCATACGCTGCGCGACCTCGATGCGTCGCGCGAGCAACCGCCCCGCCCGCCACGTTAGGAGCCACACCGTGCCGCTCCGCAAACTAACCGCTGCGTTGTTGCCCTCATTGCTCGTCGCGAGCGCCGCGGCGCTCGCCCACCACTCGCACGCGAACTACGACATCTCGAAGTGGATCGTGATCGAAGGAAAAGTCAAACAGGTCGTGCTCATCGCGCCGCACTCGATCGTCTATCTCGACGTCAAGGACGACAAAGGCGAGACGACGCTCTGGGCACTGGAAGCGACGGCGCCCGCCGGTATCTACGGCAACGGCGTGGGTCGCGACGACGTACGTGCCGGCGATGTCGTGAAGGCGCGCTGTCACCAGCTCAGAGACGGCGCCGACGGTTGCTTGCTCGGCTTCATCACGCCGCTGCACGGCGATGCCGCGCGCGGGCACGGCATCGAGCGCGAGTGGGACTGATCGGTGCGGAGCGACGCGCGCTAGCGCTCGCCCGTGAAATGCCCGATCAGCGCCTCTTCGATCGTGAGCCCTTCGCAAAGACGGTCGAGCGCGGCGTACTCCGACGCGTACGAGGCTCGAAACGCTTCGTAGTCTTCGGCGCTGCCCCAGGTATCGATCGTTACGAAGCGCAACGGGTCTTTCTCGTCCTGAAGAAGTCGCGTCGCGAGATAGCCGCGCGCGCGCCGGAACAGCTGCGTCCATGCGCCACCTTCGCGGTAGTACTCGCGAAAGACGTCGACGTGCTCCGGACGAACCTTGAATGCCCAAATGTAGGTGTAGGCTCGCGTCACAACGAGATGCCCAAGGCCTCGAATTGCCTCTCGACCGCCTCCGCCCACCCCCGATTCGCGAGGGGGCTCGCCGGGCTCGGATGAAGAACAGTGCCGATGGCCACGTCTTCGCCCGCGAGCGCGACGCGAGCGCGGCGTTCCGCGAAACCGCCGACGCCGACGACGATGCGTGGACGCAGCAGGCGCACGACGTCGCGCAGCGCCTCGTCGCAGGCGCCGAATAGCGTCTGCTGCTCCGCCGCGGGAAGCTTGTCCGGAGTGAGATTGCGGGCGCTCGACTCCATGAATGCGAGCGGGCAGTAATTCGCGACGAAGAATCGCTGGAAGAAGCGCTCCGGAGTCCCGAAGCGATCGCGCGCCCATCCCCAGAGCCGCGTGCCGCTGACTTCGGCTCGGCGGCACTCGAAGCCGAGCACCGGCCGCTTCGGGTGCTCGTCCCGTGGCTTGGTTACGGGCGCGGAGAATCCGAGCCAGTCGCGCACCATCGTAACGTCACCGAATGGCACACCGGTCTGCGCCATTCCGAAAGGCCCCGGGTTCATGCCGAGCAGCAGTACTTCCTTTTCGCCCCCGCCATGGCGGCTCAAGTACAGCTCATGAGGCGCGCGCGCGTACTCGAGCGGGTTGTACACGCAATGAACTGGATCGGCGAAACGCAGCTTCGCTACGCGCTGCGACAGAGCCCGACTTATGTCGACGAGGGTCACGAATCGCTGCGCTGCGTTCCGTCGCTATGCGCCGCTGGCTCTACTGCGCGCGATCGAACGCGCCATCGCCGAAACAGGAACCAGCTCGCGACGATGACAACGACCAACACGCCGTAGAGAGCCGTGCTTGCATTGTAGAATTCCACCGATCCCGCTTCGGTCGCTACTTCGATGACGAAGGCGATCGTCAGAGCCGAGAGAACCGGTAACAAACCGTCTCGCCAGCACCCAATCGACAAGACGATGCCGACCGGCATTGCGACCAACGCAGGCAACACCAACCATAGCGCTACCAGAATGAAACCCGGATACCACGTCGCGAGTGTCCCGCACGCGCCCGCAACGCCGACAACGAGAAAGCACGCGTAGGCAGCGTCGCGTCGTCGAAGTGTTGGTTGGGCCACGTTCACGCGCGCCGTAACGCCCCGTCAGTTTTCATACACGGTTTCTAGCTGCGGCGCGTCGAAGATGGCCACGGGTGACACGACAACCTCGTCGCGTGGAATACGATCGCCGAATCGCTCCTTGAGTTTCGCCTGGACGGCAGGATGCGTGAGATCGAAGTCTGCGATCGTCTGGCGACGGCCGAGCTCGATCCCAGCCCCTTCGTCGAAAACCTTCCACACGAGCTCGGAGCAATAGATTCGATCGTCGGACCACTCGAAGTACAAGTCATAGTCCTTACCGGCGAACCGCTCACCAACCTCGCGCATCGCCTGCAACGTCTCGGTCGTCAGCAGGGAATTGGCGTCGCGAAGACGCTTGGCGACGAAGTGCCCGCGCTCTCCGCGCGCGACCCACTCGGCCAATGGCGTCAGCGTGACGGGCTGAACGGCTTCGAAGACGAAGGGCTGGCCGTCCCGCACGTACACGATGCCCATGTGGCTATACGGCGACTTCGTCGCCAGCTGAATGGCCATGCTCTGCGACGAGCGCGACGTTTGAAAAACGACGTCGCCGCTGCGCGGCTCATAGTCGCTACCCGCAGAGCAACCGACGAGAACAGCCGAAACGAGCAGCAGTGCGACGGCTCTCATGTAGCGGCAGCCCAGACTTTTTTGAGGACCTACGACGCGAGTACCGCCTGACGGTTGGGCCGAATCCGCGCGGACTCGGCGCTACAGGGCCACCGGCTCGATGCGCAGCAGCGCCCCGTCGTCCTCGTCCGTGACCACGTAGAGCAACCCGTCCGGCCCCTGCCGCACATCGCGAATGCGTTGATGCAGCGTGCCGAGCAACCGCTCGCGGCGGATCTCCTCGAGCTTGTCGTTCAGCACGACGCGCTCGAGGCCGCCCGTGCGCGGAATCTCGCCGATGCGCGCACTGCCGACGAACAAGTTGTTCTTCCAGGCCGGGATCTTGTCGCCCGTGTAGACCGTGATGCCGGTCGGCGCGATCGACGGCACCCACAGCACGAGCGGCTGCTCGATGCCGTCGACGACGGGCATCGCGGACAGGCGCGTGCCGTCGTAGTTGCGCCCGTAGGTGTACGTCGGCCAGCCGTAGTTGCGGCCCGGCAGGATCAAGTTGACCTCGTCGCCGCCGTTCGGGCCGTGCTCGGCCGCGAGCACCGAGCCGTTCGGGTGCACCGTGAGTCCGAGCTGGTCGCGATGGCCCATCGAGAAAACCTCGGCGCGCGCGCCGGCCTGCTTCGCGAACGGGTTGCCGTCGGCGGCCTTGCCGTCGTCGCGCAGACGCAGGACCTTGCCGTAGACGCTCGCCGGATCTTGCGCGGCCGTCATACCGAACGGCGCGCCCGTCGAGACGTAGAGCAAGCCGTCGTTGCCGAACGCGAGGCGCGAGCCGCTCGAGCCCGTCGACCATTCGCCCGTGAAGATCTCTTCGACGTTCGTCAGCGACGAGCCCGCGAGCTTGGCGCGCTGCACCGTGATCGCGGACTGGCGGCGGCCCGGCGGGCTCGAGTCCGGGATCACCTCGCCGAGCTTGTTGTAGGAGAAGTAGACGAGGGAATTCTCGGCGAACTTCGGATGCAGCGCGATATCGTGCAAACCGCTCGTGCGCTGGGTGTACTTTTCCAGCGTGCCGCCGATCGGCTGATCTTCGAGCGTGGCCGCCCCGCCCTTGCCGCTCGCAGCGTTACGCACGAGACGCAAGCCCGCGCTGCGCTCCACGACGAGCGCATCGCCGTTCGGCAGGAACGCGAGACTGAACGGATGCGCCAACCCGCGTACGACGACGGACACCTTGATGCCGTGCTGCTCCGCCGTATCGAACGTGTACGGGGTATTCGCAACCGTCACGGGCCGGGGACCGAGGTCTGGCGCCTGTTGCGCATGCCCTGCGCCGGCCAACGCCAGCGACACGGCGAGACCCAACCCCATGCACCGCAACCCCGAGATTCGCTCGACCATCTAAGTGCTCCCCGCCCGTTGATTCGAATGGACCGCGAGCATCGCATCGCCGGCCACCGTTGCCAAGCGCCGCCCCGCTGGAGGGACCGCCCGCGCATCGCTAAGATGCGCCATGGCCACCCACCCGGCACCCGAGCGGACAGTGGTCCGCGCGGCCTGCCCTCACGACTGCCCCGACACGTGCGCGATGCTCGTGACGACGGAGCTGCGCGCCGGCCGGCGAGTCGCGACCGACATCACGGGCGATCCGGACCACCCGACGACGGCCGGCAAGCTCTGCACGAAGGTCGCGCGCTATCTCGAGCGCGTCTACCACCCCGATCGGCTGCTCCATCCGCTGAAGCGCATCGGCCCGAAAGGCCAAGGCCGCTTCGAGCGCGTGAGCTGGGGCGACGCGCTTGCGGACATCGCACGCCGGCTCGCGCGCATCGCGGCCGTCGATCCGCAACGCATCGTGCCGTACAGCTACGCCGGCACGATGGGTCTCGTGCAAGGCGAAGCGATGGCGCAGCGCTTCTTTCACCGGCTCGGCGCGAGCTTTCTCGACCGCACGATTTGCGCACAGGCCGGCGCCGAGGCGCTGAACTACACGCTCGGCTCGCGCATCGGCACGGACGTTGAGCAATTCCAGAACGCGAAGCTGATCCTCATGTGGGGGACGAACGCGATCACGTCGAACCTGCACCTGTGGACGCGCGCGCAGGAGGCGAAGCGCCGCGGCGCAAAGCTCATCGCGATCGATCCGTACCGCTCGCTGACGGCCGAGAAGTGCCACGAGCACATCGCGCTGCTGCCGGGAACCGACGCCGCGCTCGCACTGGGACTCATTCACGTGCTCGAGCGCGAGCGCTGGCTCGACGAGGACTACATCGAGCAATACACCCTCGGCGCCGACGCGTTGCTCGAGCGCGCCCGGACTTTCACGCCGCAGCGAGTCGCCGAGATCTGCGGCATCACGGTTGCGGAGATCGAAAACCTCGCGCGCGATTACGCGCAGACGCGACCGGCCGCGATTCGCCTGAACTACGGCATGCAGCGCGCGCGCGGCGGCGGCAACGCCGTGCGCGCGATCGCGTGCCTGCCCGCGCTCGCGGGGCACTGGCGCGACGCAGCCGGCGGCTTGTTGCTGTCGTGTAGCGGCGAGTTCCACACCGACAACGCGGCGCTGTACCGACCCGAGCTCCTGGCCGGGCGGAAACCGCGCACGATCAACATGAGCACGATCGGCCGCGATCTGGCGAGCGCCGATCCGCCGATCGAGGCACTGATCGTCTACAACAGCAACCCGGTGGCCGTCGCGCCGGAGTCGCGCTCCGTTGCGGCCGGCTTCGCGCGCGAGGATCTTTTCACCGTCGTGCTCGAGCAATTCCAGACCGACACGGCCGACTACGCCGACTACGTATTGCCGGCGACCACGCAGCTCGAGCACACGGACGTGCACAAGACCTACGGTCACCTCTATATGCTCGCGAACAACCCGGCGATCGACGCGCTCGGCGAGGCGCTGCCGAACAGTGAGATCTTCCGCCGGCTCGCGGCCGAGATGGGATTCGACGAGCCGTGCTTCGGGGAGTCCGACGACGAGATCGCGGCGGCTGCATTCACCGAGCCGAACTTCGACTGGGAAACATTGAAACGCAACGGTTGGCAAAGGCTCGACCGCCCGAAGGTCTATGCGCCGTTCGCGAACGGCGGTTTCCCGACGGAGAGCGGCAAGTGCGAGATCTACTCGGAGAAGCTCGCGTCGCTCGGTCTCGATCCGCTGCCGGGCTACGTGCCGCCGCACGAAGTCGCCGATGCGGCGCTCGCTGAACGCTTTCCGCTCGCAATGATCTCGCCGCCGGCGCGCAACTACATGAACTCGACGTTCGTCAACGTGCAGAGCTTGCGCGACGCCGAGGGCGAGCCGCATCTCGACATCCATCCGCACGATGCCGCGGCGCGCGGCATCGCCGACGGCACCCGCGTGCGCGTGTTCAACGATCGCGGCTCGCTCGAGCTCAAAGCCCGCGTCACCGAGAAGGCGCGGCCTGGCGTCGTCGTCGCATTGTCCGTCTGGTGGAAGAAGCTCGCGCGCGACGGCAAGAACGCGAACGAGCTCACGAGCCAGGTGCTGACCGACATCGGCCGCGCGCCGACGTTCTACGACTGCCGCGTGGAGCTCGAGCTGGCGAGGTGACTTACGGACACGCGGGTGAACCGATCTCTAGCTCTCGCGGTCTTCTCGATCGCGGCGTGGCCCACCTGCGGAGCTCTTGGCGCCGAGCCCGCCTACACGCTCGAAAACGTCGTTGCCACGGCGTGCTTTTTGTATACGACCCAGCAGTTGAAGGACAAGGGAGAGAGCGACGCGGAGCAGACGGCGGAGGCGCTCTGCGGGACCGTGGGCGGCATATGCGCGAAGCAGCCGGACTCAGAGCCGTGCGAACGAGATCTCCGCGACTACGACGCGGAGTTCGCGAAACAAGGTGACTCGCTGCTTTACGAGGCGGCTTTCCTCGGAGACGAAGCGTTCGTCGCGGCGATGATCAAAGCGGGCGCGACCATCGACTTCCGAACGCAGCTGCCGGGCGTCGGTGCCGCTACCGCCGTCGGCTGGACGCCGCTCATGATCGCGGCGGCGGAAGGGCACGAGGCGATCGTCGCACGCCTGATCACGGCGGGGGCCGACGTCAACGCGCGGAACGCTCGCGGCAGAACCGCGCTCATGTTCGCGGCGGGCTATGGGTTTCTGTCGATCGCGCAGGCTTTGCTCGAGAACGGCGCGGACGCGAACATCGTTCCGAACGACGACACGGGCTGGCCGGCCCTCATCGCAGCGGCGGATGCGGGCCATGAAGAGACTCGTCGAGCTGCTGCTCGCACATGGAGCGGACCGGACGGTCCGCGACAAGAACGGCTTGACCGCGTTGATGCATGCCCAGGAGCACCGCAGGCGTGCCGTCGTGCGAGTGCTCACGGCCGAACCTTAGCTTGCGGTCGGCGTGTTGTACGCTATTGCACGCTCGCGAGCGCGGCCTGCGCGCACTCGTTGGCGACCGTCAGGTAACGGCGCACCGACTCGTTGCCGACGACGTACGGATGCGGTGCACCGGCGCGACGCGCCGCGAGCGCCGGCAGCTTCTCTTTCGTGCCGTCGTAGTCCGTGTGATTCGAGAGCAGCACGTCGGCGCCGGCCGCCGTCGCAATGTCGCGGAACTTCGCGGCCGACTCCGCGTACGAGCGGAAGCGCGCGGCGTCGGGACCGAAGTTGAACAGCGTGCCGCCCCACAGCGCGCCGACGTGGCGCGTCGCGCCGTCGCGCAGCGGAATCAGCGTCGACACGGTGCCGTTCGTGTGGCCCGGCGTGTGGTACATCGTCAGCGTCGTGTCGCCGAGCGTGAGCTTCATGCCGTCCGTGATCTCCATGTCGCGGCGCGGTTTCCACGGCGGGTTGTCGCGCTCGAGCAAATCCCAGTCGGCGGCCGTCAACAACACGCGCGCGCCGAACCGCTCCTGCAACAGCTTCGCGCCGCCGACGTGATCGAGATGGCCGTGGCTCACGAGCACGTACTCGATGTCCGCGGGATCGAGTCCAAGCTTGCGCAGGCCCTCGACGACCTCGTCCTCGACGGAGTAATCGAACAGCGGGTCGATGACGATGATGCCTTCGCTCGTCGTGACGGCCCAGGCCGAAAACTCCGTCATGCCGACGAAGTAGAAGTTGTCGAACACCTTCGCGGGCTCGGCGTGCCACGACTCGCGCGCCGGAACGCCGGGCGGCGCCGTGCGGTTGCCTTGCACCGGCCGCGCGACGCCGGGCATCGGGCACAGACGATCGACCATCGTCGCGTGCTCGCCGGCTGCCGCACGCGCGGCGGCGATGTGCTGCTCGACCTCGGGGTTCGGTGCCTGCGCCGCCGCCGACGCGGCAGCGCAAGCCGTCAGAATCACAACACAGCTTCGAGCTCGCATGTGCTGCTCGCTACGGCAGCGCGAACACGTACACCTGCGACGGCGTCGGCTCGCCCGTGAGCTCCGGCGTCACGCGGCGCGCCGCGCCCGCGACGAGCGACCCGCCCGTCGTCACGGCCACGTACTGCTTGCCGTCGACGGCGAACGACACGGGATAGCCGCTGACGGGCGCGCCGAGGTTGGTCTCCCACAGCACCTTGCCCGTCGTGTCGTCGAGCGCGTGGAAGTTGCCCGCGACGTCGCCGCCGAACACGAGGCCGCCGCCCGTCGCTGCCAGCGACATCACGCCGACGCGCTGCTCGTGCTTCCAAACCGTCGTGCCCTTCTCGGCCGAGATGGCCCAGACGACGCCGATGTTCGTCGGCGCCCGGGCGCCGCGATGTACTCCGTCGAGAATCCGTACACGAGCCGCGGATCGCGCTCGCCGCTCTGGACCGTGGCGTTCATGCACATGTTCTGCATCGGCATGTACATCGCGTTCGTGCGCGGGCTGTACGCGCCGGCCGGCCAGTTCTTGCCGCCGTTCGTGCCGGGGCACACCATGATCGCGTGACCCGTGTGCGTGAACACGCGCTCGGGATCGACCTCGACCTTGCCCGTCGCGCCGTCGATGTTCTTCACGACGTTCTGCATGACCGTCGGCCGCGCCCAGAGGAACTCGCCGGTCTCGCGATCGAGCGTGTAGACGATGCCGGTCTTGCCGGGAATGCCCGTCATGACGCGGCGCCGCTCGCCGGGCCGCAGGCGCGGATTGATCCACGCGACCTCGCTCGCGTCGGGCGCGACGGCCGTGTCGACGAGCAAACGCTCGAACGGATGGTCGAGATCCCAGTGATCGAGCAGATGCTGGTAGTACCAGACGATCTTGCCGTCGGCCGGGTTCAGCGCCAGCGTCGAGTTGTGATAGAGGTGCTGCTTGTCGACGCCGCCCAAGATGAACTTCGGCGCCGGAATCGTGACGGACGTGCCGATGTAAATGCGGTCGAGCTCGGGGTCGTAGCTCGGCACCATCCACGTGCCGACGTGCCAGCGCTGCTCCATCGGCACGTCGCCCCAGCGTCTCGTCGCCGGGCTCGCCCTTGCGCGGAATCGTGCGCGTGCGCCAGAGCTCCTTGCCCGTCGCCGCGTCGTGCGCCGTGATGACGCACGACTCGTGCGTCGCCTGCGGCTGGCACTGCCGGCCCGTGATGACCTTGCCGTTCGCGATGATCGGGCCCGAGCTCGCGCGCGCCGGTAACGTCGGATCGAGCACCGGCGTTTCCCAGACGAGCTTGCCGGTGCGCGCGTCGATCGCGTACATCGTGTTGTCGGCGCCGGCATCGATCAGCGTCGTGCCCCAGATCGCGAGGTTGCGATTCGTGCCGCCGTGTCACGCCTTCGGGAAACTGGCGGCGATACTCCCAGAGCAGCGTGCCCGAGTCAGCGTCGAACGCCTGCACGTAGTCGCCACCGTTCGGCACGTACATGACGCCGTCGTAGACGAGCGGCGTCGATTCCTGGTTGCCCATGCCGAGCGGGTGCGACCAGACCTGCTCGAGCTTGCGCGACGTTGCTCTTGTCGACCTGCTCGAGCGGGCTGTAGCCCCAGCCGTTCAAGGTGCGGCGCCACATGAGCCAGTCGCCGGGCGCGGGATTCTTCAGCATCGCGTCCGTGACGGGCACGAACTGCGCGTTCGCCGGTCTGCGCGGCCGCCGCCGAAAGAAACGGCTACGCGCCAGGCCCAGAGTCAAAACGAGAAATCAGGTGTCGCACGGCGGTTCCCCTTGTTGCAGCACGATCGCGCTTTCGTCTCGCCCGAGGCTATTGCGTGTTCGTCAGCGCGGTTCGACTCAGTCGAACCACTTCCAGAATTCCCACCACTCGGCGCGGCGCTGTCGCGGCGGCGCCGCGGTGCGGCCGGTGCTGCGGGGGCAGCCGGTGCGCCGCGGCCTGCGCGCGGCGCGCGCGGCGGCACCTTGCGGGCCGATGCCGCCGGAGTTCGCGTCGGGCGCGACGCCGTCGCCCGAGAAGTCGACGAACGTGAGCTCCGAGCACGCGTCGGGCGCGTACGGCAAGTCCGCGACGCCGATCGTGTCGCTGCCCGTGTACTGATCCGTGTAGTAGACGGGATCGGTCGCGGTGTACTCGCGCGTCATCGTCATCGCGTTCGGATCGAGCGTGAAGCGCTCGACGACGTGCAGCTGCTCGCTGTTCATGATCGGCGGATTCAGAACACCCGGCGCGAAGCCGACCGTGTCGACGACGAGCACGTCGTTCTCCCAACGGCCGATCGAGTGGCCGGCACGGCGTCCGCTCGACGTTCGCCGGATGCTCCGTCACGTTCATGTGGATCGTGCGCGTGAAGCCGAGCTGGCCGTACTGCAGCGTGATCGTGTCGCCGCTCTGCGTGATGCGATTGACGGGGCCGTCGAACGTCCAGTCGAACAGGATGCTCGTCGTCTCGCAGCGCATGCGCGGGTTGTCGGTCGTGCCGTTGCGGAACGCATCGGCGGCCGCCTGGCCCGCCGCGCGTGTAGGTCACGCGCGGGCGCGGCCCCGCCCCGCCACCGCCGCCGGCGGCCGCGGCGCCGCCTGGGCCGGGCCGGCCGGCGGCGCTGCGGCTCGCCCGGCTCGAACTCCTCGACGCGGCTCACGGGCACGAGCGCCCCGCTGCGGCCGCGCGGGTCCGTCATGACGACTTGCTCGGGCGCCCAATCGCCCGTGATGTTCGGCTCGCCGCTGGGTAAGCGGGCCGCGCGCGGCGCCGCCGGCGCCGCCGTCGCGGCCGGCTTCGAGAGCTGCGCGTAGCGGTCGGCCGTCGTGCCGTCGGCGAACACGACCGTGTGCACGTAGCACGAATTCACGTCGAACCGATCCGGCGCGCCCGTCGATCTTGATCGGCTCGCCGGCCTTGAACATCTCGGCGGACCAGCCGGAACGGCGCAGCACGGTCGCCGCGCGCATCTCGCAGCGCTTGCGCGATCTTCGTGCCGTCGGCGTTCGCCGCCTCGAAGTAGACGTAGGCGTGGGGATTCACGAAGTCGATGCTCGTGATCGTGCCTTCGAGCGACACCTCGCGGCTGCGATCGAAATTGCCGAAACCGTGATGGGCGCTCGCGGCGCCGGCCGCGAGCACGGCCGCGCACGCGGCCAGCGCAGGCGCAACGGCTTGCAATGCATGATCCCCCCAGAGAATTCGAACGCTTCGGCTATTAATCCCCAACTTCAGGGCCGACTGCAACCGGCAGACGGCACTGGCTCGCAAGACCGTTGCCGCCTCGCATCGACCAGGCTTATCATAAGCATGCTTACTATTTCGCGAGAGCCCGCCATGCCCTCCGCGCTCTTCACCGATCGCACGCTGGGCTTTCTCGTGGCCGACATCGCGCGGCTGCTGCGCCGCAACATGGACCGGCGCCTGCAATCGCTCGGCCTCACGCAGGCGCAGTGGCGCGCGATCGTGCATCTGTCGCGCAGCGAAGGCATGACGCAGGCCGCGCTGGCCGAGAGCCTCGAGATTCAGCCGATCACGCTGACGCGGCTCATCGACCGCATGGAGAGCGCCGGCTGGGTCGAGCGGCGCACGCATCCGCTCGATCGCCGCGCCGTGCAGCTCTATCTCGACGGCGCAATCGCAACCGATCCTCGAGGAAATGCACGCGCGCGCCTCCGACACGTTGAACGAGGCGACGCGCGGCGTCACGCCGCGCGCGCAGCGGCAGCTCGTCGCGACGCTCGAGCAGATCAAGCACAACCTCGATCGCCGCGGAAACCCCGGCGGTCTCGCCGAGCACAATCAGGAACCACTCGTCATGGCCGAACCAAGACTCGCCAAGCCCGTCCGCGCCCGCGCCTGACAGCGCGCCTGCCGTCCGCCGCCCGCCCGCGCCGGCGCGCCCGACGTCCGCGCCGCCTGGCTGCGCTCGACGCTGCTGCTCGCTGGGGCCGATCGTCGCGCTGACCGTCGGCGCGTACGTCTATTACACGTCGGGCCGCGTCGTCGAGACCGACAACGCCTACGTCAAGGCCGACGTCGGCATCGTCAGCGCGGAAGTCGCGGGCCCGATCGGCACCGTCGGCGTGCGCGAGAATCAGCGCGTCGAAGCCGGCGACGTGCTGTTCACGATCGACGACCGCCCGTTCAAGGTCGCGCTCGCAGCGCGCCGACGCGCAGCTCGCCGCGATCAACGACTTCGTCGAGAGCACGCGCGCCTCGTACCGCCAGGCGCTCGGAGCAGCTCGCGCTCGCGCGCACGAACGCGGCGTACGAGCAGCGCGAACTCGACCGGCTCGCCGCGCTCGCGGAGCGCAAGCTCGCGTCGGAGGTCGACGTCGACGAGGCACGCCACGAGCGCGACGTCGCGAACCAGGAAATTCAGGTCACCGAGCGCGCGCTCGACCAGATCCGCGCGCGCTTGGGCGGCGACCTCGATCGGCCCGTCACCGAGCAGGCCGCGTATCTGGCCGCGAAGTCGATCGCGCGACGCCGCCGCGCTCGATCTCGAGCACACGGTCGTGCGCGCGCCGTTCGACGGCATCGCGAGCAAAGTGCCGACGCTCGGCCAGTACGTGCAGCCCGGCGCACCGATCATGACCGATCGTCGCCGATCACGACATGTGGATCGAGGCGAACTACAAGGAGACCGACTTGACGCACGTCGCGGTCGGTCAGCCCGTCGACATTCGCCTCGACACGTACCCCGATCGCCGCTGGCGCGGCCGCGTCGAGAGCATCAGCCAGGCCACGGGCGCCGAGTTCTCCGTGATCCCGGCGCAGAACGCGACGCGGCAACTGGGTCAAGGTCGCGCAGCGCATTCCCGGTCCGCATCGCGATCGAGATGCGCGCCGACGATCCGGAGCTGCGCGCCGGCATGAGCGCCATCGTCGACATCGACACGGGCCACGAGCGGCCCGCGCCGGCGTGGGTGCGCGCGCTGCTGCCGAGCCGGCCCGGCGTTCGCGGCGGGTCGCTAGATCGGCGCATGAGCCGGCGATGAGCGCGACGGCGGGCACGGCGGCGCCGCTGAACCGCGGCATGATCACGGTGTCGGTCATGCTGGCGACGATCATGCAGGTCGTCGACACGACGATCGTCAACGTCGCCTTGCCGCACATGCAAGGCAGCATGTCGGCGACGCAGGACCAGATCTCGTGGGTGCTGACGTCGTACATCGTCGCGGCCGCGATCTTCACGCCGCTGACCGGCGTGCTCGCCGACGCGCTCGGGCGCAAACGCCTGTTCGCCGCGGCCGTCATCGGCTTCACGTTGGCCTCGATGCTGTGCGGCGCGGCGACGTCGCTGACGCAGCTCGTCGCTGTTCCGCGCGCTGCAAGGCGCGCTCGGCGCGAGCCTCGTGCCGCTGTCGCAGGCCGTGCTGCTCGACACCTATCCGCGCGAGAAGCACGGCTCCGCGATGGCGCTGTGGGGCATGGGCGTCATGGTCGGCCCGATCCTTGGGCCCGACGCTCGGCGGCTACCTGACCGAGTACTACAGCTGGCGCTGGGCGTTCTACATCAACCTGCCCGTCGGCGTGCTGGCGGTGCTCGGCATCGCGGCGTTCGTGCCCGAACGCGACCGGCGCGCAGAAGCGCGGCTTCGATTTCTTCGGCTTCGCGCTGCTCTCGCATCGCGATCGGCGCGCTGCAGCTCATGCTCGATCGCGGCAACACGCTCGATTGGTTCGACTCGACCGAGGTCGTGCTCGAAGCCGCGACGGCGGCGCTCGCGCTCTATCTGTTCCTGGTCGCACATGTTCACGGCCGACAAGCCGTTCATCGAGCCCGGCCTGTTCGCCGACCGCAACTTCGTCGCCGGCGTGCTGCTGATGTTCACGGTCGGCGTGCATGCTGCTCGCGACGATGGCGCTGCTGCCGCCGTTCCTGCAGAGCCTGCTCGGCTTCCCCGTGATCACGGCGGGCTACGTGCTCGCGCCGCGCGGCGTCGGGCACGATGGTCGCGATGATGATCGTCGGCCGGCTCGTCGGCAAAGTCGACACGCGCCTGCTCGTGCTCACCGGGCTCGGGCTGATGGCGTGGTCGCTGCACGCGATGACGCAGTTCAACACGCGACGTCGGCATCTGCGGAGATCGTCTACACCGGCATCGTCCAGGGAGTCGGGCTCGGCTTCATCTTCGTGCCGCTGTCGCGCGATCGCGTTCGCGACGCTGGCGCCGCGCTATCGCAACGAAGGCACGGCGATGTTCAGCCTGATCCGCAACATCGGCAGCAGCGTCGGCATCTCGCTCGTCATGACCGTGCTCGGCCACGAGGTGCAGTCGAGCCACGCCGCGCTCAGCGAGAGCATCACGCCGTTCCGCGACGCGTTACAGGTGCCCGGCGTGCCGCCGCTCTGGAACTGGTCCACGGAGCTCGGCCGCGTCGCGCTCAACGCCGAGGTGTCGCGGCAGGCGCTCACGATCGCCTACTTGAACGACTTTCGCTTCATGATGTACCTGAGCTTGCTCGCGCGTGCCGTTGCTGTTACTGCTACGTCCGCGCGCGTTCCGTGCGATAACCGTTATTAACTGGCAAGCGGACCGCGGCGCCGCTAGGTTGGCGGTGGCGGGCGAGATCGCACGTCAGGAGGGCTCTGTCATGAAGCGCTGCTACGCGTATCTCTCGTTCGCACTCGGAATCCTCGTTGCTCACCATCGCGACCGCGCACCGGCCGACGCCAACTGTCGCCGAGCGCGTCGTCAGCGAATCGCCGTACGCGATCAAAGCCGACGCCGAGGCCGACGCATTCGTCACGGCGACGGCCGAGAAGGCCCTAGCTCGGCACTGCGCGAGCTGCCACGGCGCCGACCTGCACGGCAAACCCGGCGTGCCGGACCTCACCGACTACGAGTTCATCTGGGGCGTGACGGGCGAGGAGACGACCGACGTCGGCCCCGTCACCGAGATCGAGCAGACGATTCGCTACGGCGTGCGCAACCAGGACTGCCCGGCCGTGCACGACCAGGCGCTGTACGGCGACTGCCCCGACACGCGCTACTCCGAGATGCCGGCCTTCGCGACGATCGGCACGCTGACGGTCGAGCAGATCCGCGACCTGACCGAGTACGTGCTCTCAGTTGTCGCACGGCCAGGCCGACGCGGCGGCCGCGGAGCGCGGCAAGAAGGACTTCGGGCAATGCGTCGAATGCCACGGGCCCGAGGGCATGGGCTACAAGCCTTACGGCGGGCCCGACTTGACCGACGACGTGTGGATCTACGGCGGCGACCGCGCCGACGATCACGGCCTCGATCACGGCCGGCCGCATGGGCCGCTGCCCCGGCTGGGTCGACAAGCTCGACGCTGCGACGATCAAGTCACTCGCCGTCTACATCTGGCGCAAGGTCCAAGGCTGACCTGGTCCCGTCCAGGTTGACTCAGACCGCCGTTGGCAGCGCGAGCGCCGCGCGAGTTACGATGACCTTGACCCGTGGCGCGTGCCACGGGCGCACTCTGGGGGAATCGCTCATGAAGTTCGCGCTCGCAGGAGGGCTCCTGGCAGCCCTTGTCATCACGACGTCTGCTCGTCGCACAACCCGCTCCGACGCCGTTCAAGCTCGGCACGTTCGAACGGCAAGGGCGCGCGTTCGTCGGCATCGTGCTGCGCGAGACCGTCGTCATCGATTTCGCAGCGGCGCACGCGGCGATCACGAGTCCGGCGTCCGAGCGTTGCAGCGCCGACCGACATGAAGGACCTCATCGCGCGCTACGACAGGGTTTGCGCGCGCGCATCGTCGAGATCGTGCGCACGGTCGGGCGACACGCGACCCGGCGTACGTCTACGACGTCGGCGCGCTGAAGATCCTGCCGCCGATCATGTATCCGACCACGATGCTGAACGTCGCCGTCAACTACCGCGAGCACGATCATCGAGATGGCGAGCGCGCCAAGGCGACACGCCGCACGGCGACGGCCGGCGAGGCGCCGGCCGGCACCACGAGCGCAGTCGGCATCTGGGAACGCGCCGCCGGGGACACGCGCTGGAATCCGTTCATGTTCATCAAGCTGCCCGGGCGCGATCGTCGCCGAGGGCGAAGCCGTGCGCCTGCCCGTCGGCCGCACGCAGATCGAGTGGGAGTGCGAGCTCGGCGTCGTCGATCGGCCGGCCCGCGGCGCGCGTGCCGCAGGCGCGCGCGCATGGACTACGTGTTCGGCTACACGCTCGAGAACGACATGTCGGACCGCGGCGGCCGCGGCGACACGCGCTTCGGCTCCGACTGGCTCATCACGAAGAACCACGACACGTTCGCGCCGCTCGGCCCGTTCATCACGCCGAAGGAGTTCATCGCCGACATCGGCAACACGGGCATGAAGTTCTCGCTGAACGGCGCAGCTGCTGCAAGAAGGCACGACGGCGCAGATGATCCACACGGTGCCAGAGCAGGTCGTCTACGCGAGCAATATCGTGACGCTGCGGCCCGGCGACGTCATCGCAACGGGCACGCCGCCCGGCGTCGGCTCGGCACGCAATCCGCCGATCCTGCTCAAGGCCGGCGATCGCATGACCTGCACCTACGACGGCGTCGGCACGCTGACGAATCCCGTCGTCGCGCCCTGAGGAAGGGGGACAGATCTATTTTTGCGCCCTTCGAAAAGGGGACAGATTTATTTAGGCGCAGGCCGAGCACGGATCATTTTTCCGCTAGGGGGCGCCTAAATAAATCCGTCCCCTTTTCGAGCTAAATAAATCCGTCCCCTTTTCGAGCTTCTACTCGTCGCGAGGATCGAAGATCGCCTCGATCGGCTGCTCGAACACGGCAGCGATCTTGAACGCCAGAGGCAAGCTCGGATCGTATTTTCCGGTCTCCAGAGCGTTGATCGTTTGCCGCGAGACGTCCGTGCGTTTCGCTAGGTCTGCCTGAGACCACTCCCGCTCGGCTCTCAAGACGCGCAGCCGGTTTTTCATCGATGCCGCGCCGCGACGATAAACGAGCCAATGCACCAACCAAGAGTCATCGGCACCAGCGCAACAGCCATGGGCAACTGCGGAGCACCCGCACGCTCGAAGACGAGATAGCCCATGCAGAAGATCGCGCCGGCACCGAAGCCCATTGCGATGCCCTCGAGCTGAACCTTGCGCATGAACTCATCCGCTTCACGCAGAAAGCGCAGGATCGAGCCCACCGCGGGGATGCCGACAACGATGGGAACCGCGGCCAGCAGCCAAGTAACCGGGCGCTCGAGCTGCGGAAAAATCACCGGCGCCATCACGGCGGCAATAAAGCTGGCCGACCACACGAAAGTCCAAACCCAAATCGCGCGGATATTGCGTTGATCCGCCTCGGTCTGGCCGCGAATCATCAACGCCGCTTGCCACCAGGTCGCCCTTTCGAAGCTAGAGCTAGTTGGGCCACTCATGACGTCAATCATCCTTATCTATTTGTAAATGTGACTTGACAGTGCGAAATGTACGGTCATCTTGACCGTATGTCAAGCGTACTTAACAGCACTCGAACACAAAGCGGCGAAATGTTTCCGCGGAAACACTGCCGCCGGTCCAGTCGCTGCGACCATCGTCGAAGCGGGCGCCGTCTCCCGCAAAAACAAGCACACGACGATGGCGTGAGGTTCGCGCGAGAAACGTGACGCATCGCGCGCCCGAGCGGCCCGGCGTTCGGGTAGCCTCGGCGCGATGCTCGACCCGGCACCCACCATTGTTCGTCTGATCACCGTGCTGCCCATGGCGGCCCTGCTGGTCGGCGCCTGCAGCGGCTTACCCGCTGCGCCGGCCTCCCCCGGGCCGCAGCCCGACACGGATGTTGCCCTTGAGGCGCGACCGGCACCGTCGCCTAGCGCCGACGCGGCGCTCGAACGGCGAATCGACAGCCTCGAGCTCCAATTGCTCGAGACGACGGCCCAGGTCGAAGAGCTCCAAGAGCGGCTCGACGAAGCACGCCGCGAAGTCGTTCGCTCGATGGCAAGACAGCAGTCCCTCGCGACGCGCGCGGAAGCGGCGTCGGGCATGGCCGAAGCCGAGCTGGCGTTGCAGTCACTGCCCGATAGCGCCCCCCCGCGCGCGGCCGCCGAGATTCGGGACCTCACGCAGCAGTCGAGCGTGGAGTTCGAGAAAGCGAATTACGGCGGCGCGCTGTATCTCGCAAACCAGGCCAAGAGCGCCGCGCTGATCGCTCGCGGGCAGCTCGCGGGGGCGCAAGAGGGCCCGCTGCAGCAGAACGAGCGGCCGCTCGCGCTGCCGCTGCAGCTCGAAACGACGACGGGCGCCAACGTGCGGTCCGGTCCGGGAACGGGCTTCGGCGTGAGCTTCACGCTGCCCCCAAAGAGCTCCGTCGTCGCTTATTCGTCGGCGGAGCAGTGGCTACGCATCGTCGACGATTCCGGCCGGCGCGGCTGGATCAGCCAGAGCCTGATCCGCGGGCGGCCTTAGTACGCTCCGCACTCCGCGCCAAGACGACGCGATCCCGTCCGCTGCGTTTCGCCTCGTACAGCGCCGAGTCCGCCGCGCGGATCAGCGCCTCGCCGCTATCACCATGTGCGGGATACGCGGCGACACCGAAGCTCAAAGTCACGGCTCCGGCCGGCGCGCGGTGTTTCGTCAGCAGGTTCCGCGCGCGCTTTATCATGTCCGCGACCGCATCCGCGGGCGTCTCCGGCATCAGGATGAAGAACTCCTCGCCGCCGTAACGCGCGACCGAGTCCACGTCGCGCAGCACCTCGCGCAGCACGGTCGCGACGCATTTCAGCGCTTCGTCACCCGCCGGGTGGCCGTGCGCGTCGTTATAGGACTTGAAGTGGTCGACATCGGCCATGACTACCGAGAACACGTGGTCGAGCCGCCGGGATCTCAGCACTTCGTTTTGTAGCACTTCCATCATTCGCCGCCGGTTGTCGAGCCCGGTCAGCGGGTCCGTGACGGACAGCCGCTCGAGCTCGACTCGACTGCTGCGCAGCCGCGCGACCATGTCGCGGAAAACTTCCGTGAGATAACCGACCTCGCCGCCCTTCGCGGCAGCCAAGTCGACATCGAGGTCGCCCGCCGCCACCTTCGACGCCGCACTCGTCAACCGGTTGAGCGGACGCACGATGACGAGCCCCAGCGCGTAACCCAGCACTGCTGCGACGAGCAACGTCCCGGCCACGATGGACAGCGTGACCATGCGCATCCGAGCGAGCCGGCCATACACTTCGTCCGAGGGAATCGCCGCCACGACGAGCCAGTCGAGTCCCGGCACTGGCCGCATGCTGCCGAGCACGCGCTGGCCCGCGACGTCGGTGAACTCGACCGGACTGCCTTCGCTGGCGAGCTGCGCCTGGATCGTCTCCGGCGCGTAACGCAGCTGCATGGCTTCCGCCGAGCCGCCCGCGGAGGTCACGATCAGCCCGCCGTCGGCCGTCAGCAGCGACGCGAGCCCGGCGTCTCCCGGCGCGAAATCCTGCAGAGTCTCGGCGAGGCCGAGCAGACTGACCTCAGCCGCGATCGTCCCGAGAACGCGCTCCCCGGCGAGGATCGGAACCGCAACTAGCAGCTCGGGCTGTTGACGCGCGGCATCCCAGTAAGGCGCGCCCGCGACGAACTCTTCGGTGCGCAATCGCGCCCGCCAATCCGCAGGCAACTCCACTGCGGCGGGACGCTCGCCGCTCGAAGCGACCAGCTGCCCGTTCGCCGCCAAGATCAGCAACTCGTCGTAGTCGGCGGCTCGCTCGCTGACCGACGTCAGGTAGTCCGTCACGCGCCGACGGGCACTCGATGAGCCGCCGGCGCTGCCGTCGAGGTTCTCGGTGACCTCGTAGGAGCTCGCGAACACGCGCAGCTCGTAGCGTCGCTCCTTGGCCCAGAGATCGAGCTCTCGCGCCGTCTGCGCGCTCACGCTCAGAAGCTCCTCGGTCGCCTTGTCTTCGAGCGCGCGCTTGTTCTCGAGATAGGACATCCACGCCATGCCGACCGCGGGCAACAGCGTGGCGATGACCGCCAGCACCAAGATCTTGATGCGGATACTGTCGGGGCGTAGAACGCGCAGACGCTGCGTCACGCTCGTAGGTTCCGACTGGCTCAAGTGCCTCACCCGTCACCGCCGGCCGAGATAGCCGAATCCCTACGTTACCCGTGCGACGCCGGATGCAAGCGTGCGCAGTACGCAGAATTGGCCGGAAACGGGAACTAGGAAGGGGACAGATCTATTTCGGGGCACAGATCATTCTTGCGCAAAGGGCGCCTAAATAGATCTGTCCCCTATTGCGCTAACGCGCAGCCGGCGAAGGCTTGATCTTGCCCGGCGCGGTCTCCTTAGACGACGAAGCAGACGATGATGCCGCATGAGCTGCACGTACGACGGCGTCGGCACGCTGACGAACCCCAGTCGTCGCGCCGCAAGGCTAGACCGCGTCAACGGCGACGGTTCACTGCGCCAAAGTTGTAGTTGAACTGGATGCCGTAGCGCCGGCCGCGCTCGCGCGTGTTGCCGAACGCGTCGTACAGCGTCGGGTCCGTCGTCTTGTGCTGGAAGTCGGGCTGGCCGCCGACCGTGAGACGCTCGTCGGTCAGATCGCGGCCGTAGATCGCGGCCTCCCACCGCCCGTCGCTGCGGCGCCAAGCCGATGCCGCAAGTCCACGCGCTCGAAGCTGCCGACCTCGTTGCGCGGATCCTCGTTGTCGGTGATCCAATAGCCGTCGCTGAAGCGAACATTCGCGCCGACGATGAGCTCGTAGTTGCTGCCGACCATGACGCGATAGTCGGGATTGAACGAGAACGTCCAATCCGGCGCATACGGCAAGCTGACACCGGAGCGATCGGCACGGCACTGGCGGCGGAACGCTCTTCGCTTCGAGCGAGTTGCACGACGCACCGTCGTAGGCGTCGTACACGGCCTCCGAGCCGAACGCTGCCGCGAAGCCGAGCGTGAACGCGTCGTTGACGGCCCAACGGCCGTCGAGCTCGAAGCCCTGCGTGTGCGCCTCCGCGGCGTTGGTCGTGATGAACCGGCCGATCGCGCTGATGAACACCGTCACCTGCAGATCCGTGTAGTCGGTCCGGTACGCGGCGGCGTTCAGCTCCAAACGGTTGTCGGCGAGGCGGCTCTTGATACCGATCTCATAGCCTTCGGCAAACTCGGGCGCGAAGCTGAAGGGGTCCGGCAAGCCGCCGCCGACGGGCGGCGACATCACGAAGCCGCCGTTCTTGAACGCTTCGGCGTACTTGACGTAGCCCATGACGTTGTCCGAGAGGTCCCACTCGACGCCGACCTCGGGCAGAAACTCGCTCGCTTCGACGGTGCCGACGGCAGGTACGCCGCCGTTGTTGCCCGGCGGAATCGGCGCGAAAGGCCCGAAGCTCGTCGCCGTCGGCCCGACGAGGAACGCCACCTCGGCCGGCAAACGTCCGTCCTTGGTAGCGTCCTGATGGCGGCCGCCGAAGTTCACGCGGAACGTGTCGGTCGCGTTCCACGTCGCCGCGAAGAACAAGCTCGTCCAGTCCGAGTCTTCGGTCAGCAGGCCGCCGAAGCCGACGGCGCGCGCGCCGGCCGGCTGGTACGCCGCCGTGCCAAGTAGGCGCGGCAAATAGACGTCGATGCGGCTGTGCAGCGTGTGCTCCTGGAAGTAGGCGCCGACCATCCACGAGACGGCTTGGTCGAGCGGCGACGTCAAGCGGATCTCTTGCGCGAATTGGTCGAAGTCCTCGAGGCGGTGGTCGTTGAAGACGGCGAAGGAGCTATCGTCGGGATCGAGCCAATCCTCCTTGTCGTACTCGATGAACGACGTGTTCGTCGACAACGTCAGGTCGCCGATCTGCCAATTGACGGCCAACGAGCATGATATCGGCTTGGAAGTCGCGGTCCTCCGGGAAGTTGTACTCGGCGACCTGGTTGAGCCCATAGGCGATGTTGCCGATCGTCGCCGCGTTGCCCCAGTAGTTCGGGCTGCCGGGCGCCGCACCGCTCGCGGCATTGAGCGCATCGACCGTGGCGCGCGTATCGAGCGAGCCGCCCGTGCCGCGCTTGCCGTCGAGCACGTTCAAGTTCGAGCCGTTGACGACGACGTCGAGAGCGCACGGCGCGGGCAGGCCCGGCGCGATCGTCGTATTGGCCGTGCTGAAACTCGGCCGCGTTTCGCAGATGGTGTACTCGCCCGCCGAGCCGCGCTGCCAGACGTCTTGGTGCTCGTACTTGAACGTGAAGTCGAGGTTGTCGGTGGGGTTCCACGTGGCTACGACGCGCGCCGCTTCGTTCTCTTTCACGCCCTGCGGCACGTTGCCGATGATCGACGTGTAGCCCGCGTCGTCGAGCGCGTAGACAGCGCCCCGCGACTCGAATGCCGAAGCTTTCCGACAACGGGCCGCCCGCCGCGAAGTCGAGCGTGCTCTCCTCGTCGCTGCCGTACGCCATGTTCACGCCGCCTTCCCACGTGTCGCCCGGCTTGCGCGTGATGACGTTGATCGCGCCCGCGGTCGCGCTCTGGCCGGCGAAGGTCGGCTGCGGACCGCGCACGACCTCGACGCGCTCCAAATCGAACACCGCGCCTTGGCTCAAGTTGTCGCGGCCGTAGTAGACGCCGTCCGAGAATGCGGCGACGGCTTGCTCGAACGCCTCGTTGCCGGTCGACGTGCCGATGCCGCGCACGATCAGCGATTGGCCCGTGAACGCATCGCGCATGAACAAGTTGGGCACGAAGATCGAGAGATCCTCGACGTCGGAGAAACCGCCCTGCTCGATGGCTTCGCCGGTGACGGCAGTCACGGAGATCGGAACGTCTTGCAGGCTTTGCTCTCGGCGTTGCGCCGTGACGAGAATTTCTTCTAGACCTTCGCTTTGCGCGAACAGGCGTGCGCTCGGCACCAACGCCGCGGCCACGGCAACGGCCAGCAAACGCTTGGAATGGCCAATCATCTCGATCCCCCCCGGGAAAATTGACTCCAGCTAGTAGTAGTACGTTGCGCCGGTCGTCTCGACGACAAGACGAAGGGCGGTGTTGGCCAACGGCAACAGGGGGCAGCGTTTCTACGGGGCCGACTCGGGCCAGAACTCCTCGGCGGGGCTGCGCGGGACGGCGCCTTGAGCATGGAGCCGCGGCAGGTCGGGGTCGGCGTTCTCCCAGACGAGCAGCATCGCGCGCTTGCGCGCGAACCCTTGGTGGCGAATATCGGCGGGCATCGCTGCAACATCGCCGGGCCGCATGACGATCTTGGCCCGCGGCAACCCGGTCACGCCATCTTCGATCTGCCATTCGATTTGGTCGCTGAGCTGTAGAAACCACTCGACGCGATCGTTGGCGTGCTTGACGGGCAGGATGTATTCCTCCGTCGTCGGGCAGAACAGGCTGTGCTTGCAGACGGAGCTCACCGACGGATTCCACGTGACGTCCGAGCGCGACAGATACGCAAACAGGTTG
Source organism: uncultured Gammaproteobacteria bacterium (assembly GCA_963714705.1). Lineage (GTDB taxonomy): Bacteria > Pseudomonadota > Gammaproteobacteria > Steroidobacterales > Rariloculaceae > FEN-1219. The sequence continues at coordinate 588,675 of CAVQPJ010000001.1, read as the reverse complement.
AACGCGTGGACCTCGCCCTCGAAGCCCGGCGCCGCATGGATCTCGGGTTCGTCCTGCGGCACGTCGAGGAACGCGCGGTTGACCGGGTAGCGATTGCGATCGGTGCGCAGCGGAATGTCGCCGGGCAAGCCCGGCATGCGCCGGCAGACGTCGCGCGCACGGTTGATGGCGGCGTCGTTATGGCCACTCTTCTTGCCGATCCAAGCGAGTCCGGTCTCCATCGGCGCGGCGAACGGGTCGTACCCGGTGTTGGTCCAGTCCTGCAGAATCGCCTTGCAGGTCTTCATCGCCAAGCTGCTATCGAACGTCTCGACGTGATCGAGCCCCTGGGACTTGTAGGTGGGGTGATAGCAACCGGCGAAGAACTCGACCTGCCCGTAGCGATTGCGGGTGCCGAACACGTCGTCGAAGTTGACCGTGCCGTAGAAGAACCCCCAAGCGACGTCGCGCATCAGCGCGCGCAGGAACACATCGGCCGACAGCGTGTGCGAAAGCTTCGATGCCCTTCGACAGCCACTCGACGTGCGCGAAGTACTCGTCGCGCGAGAACGTGAACGAGCCCAAGCTGAAGCTGCGATACCCGGCTTCGTTCGGCGCCGACGCTTCCACCGCAGGTTCGCTCAGGTGCGACATATCGCCGACCATTTCTGCACTGAGAATGGGCCCAAGATCGTTTGCAGTACGATGACGCCGACGCCGGCGGTCGAGCGGAAGCGGTACGCGGCGCGCGGCGGCAGCAACGCCTGATGGCCGCGGCCGAGCCGCATGAACCCCATGTTGCGGCCGACCGGCGCGCTCGCGAGCTTCACCGAGCCCTCGACGCCGGGCGGGACGACGGTCGCCGGGAAATCGAGCTTGACGAGCTCGACCTCGACGCGGCCGTCCATGACGATCGCGAACTCGTCGTGGGCCGCCGAGAACCAGGAGACGTGCCTTCGGCGCGCAGCGTCTCGATGACGTACTGCCGATTCTTGGCGACGACTACCTTCTCGTAGGGCGCCGAGCTCGCGGCGACGTCGAACACGTTCGAGAACGCGTAGCTCTTGACGTCGTCGTTGATGATCTCGATGTCGCCGTTGACGTGGCTCGCGAGCGAGCCGAAGACGGTGGCGAACTCGCCGATGCCGCGTCGCTGAAAGCTCATGGCCCCACCAAGGCCCTGCTAAGGCCGCCCCGTCGGCTGAGTATACTGCCGGGGGCGCTCGAAACCGGGAACCAGCTTTGGACGAGTCGAGACACTCCTTCCGGCACTTGGATCTGAAGCACCTCCGCCAGCTCACGGAAGTGGCGGACAAGGGCAGCATCCGCGCCGCGGCGGAGTCGCTCGCGATCACCCAGCCCGCGCTATCACGCAGCATCCGCAGCATCGAGAACGAGCTCGGGATCAAGCTCGTCGACCGCGGCCCGCGCGGCGCCGAGCTCACGACGGCCGGCAACCGACTCTTGAGCTACGCACGCATCATCGACGCCAATCTGACGTCGGCCGAAAACGAGCTCCGCGGCCTGCGCGACCGCAGCAGCCGAACGGAGCAGATCGCGTTCGGCATGAGCTGGCTCACTGAGGCATTGATCGCTGCCCAACTCATCGGACGTGTGCTGCGCCAACGGCCCGGAATCCGTCTGACGACCATCGTCGGCGACTTCGAGTCGCTCGCGCCGAAGCTCGCGTCGGGGCGGCTCGAGTTCTTCGTCGGGCCGCCGCCGATCGGCGGTCGTCATCCCGGCATCACGAGCCAACCGCTCACGGAGTTCCCGGCCGCCGTCGTCGTGCGCGCCGCACATCCGCTTGCATTGCAGAAAGACCTGAACGTCCAGCATCTCGTCGCGGCGCAATGGATATTGCCCGTCGCCGGCACGATTCCGCGCATTACGTACGACAACAGCTTCCTTCGGCGCGGCGTCGCTCCACCCGAGCCTCTCTTCGAAGTGCAGCCGCTCTCGCCCGTCATTCGGCAGCTATTGCGCGACTCGGATCTCGTGACGATCCTGCCGCTCGTGGTCGTCGAGAACGAAGTCGCTGCCGGCACGCTGAAGGTGCTGCCGTTCGACGACGAGATCACGTTTCCGATTCACTTGACGCAGCGCCAGGTGCGCTACCCTTCTGCGGCGCGCGACTACGTCATCGACGAGCTCAAGGAGCTGTTTCGCGAGCGCGCGCGGCCTAAACCGCCGGCGGCGGCGCGGCCGCGCGCACGCGGCCGCGACCCGCGCTAAAGACGCTACGCCGCTTGCGGCGCCGCAGCGCTCGTCTTGCTCGGCGCTGTTTCGCGCAGGAACAAGCACACGACAATGCCGAGCGCGACACCGGCCAGCGCGACGTTTAGAGCGCTCGGCAAGCCATATCGATCCGTCACGCCGCCGGCGATGATCGGCGCAACGCCGCCGCCGAAGATCTCGCCCGCACCGACGACGACACCGATGGCTGCAGAGATCAGCCCGCGCGGCGCGGACTCCGTCGCGATCGGACCCGTGATCAACGCGACGTTGCCCAAGCAGAAGAACGAGCAAACGAACAGCGCCACAAACAGTGGCAATACGGCGGCGCCCGTGTTGGCGAACCACCAAACAGCGAGAGTCGCGCCGATGAAGCCCAGAATCGCGAGCGGCTTGCGGCCGAACCGGTCCGACAATCCCGGCCAACCGAACTGACCGAAAAAGCCGCCGAAGCCCAGCGCCGAGGCGACGATACCCACGTCCCTCGGCGCCAACTGGACGGCGTTGGTCAGGTAGATCGGCACCATGGCGCCGAGCACGAACACGCATGCCATCGCGCAAAGCAGCGCCAGCATGCACACGATGATGTTCGGGACCTTCAGAACGTCGAGCCACGAGCCGCTCGCCTGCGTCGCGCCGATCAACGCGCCGGCTTGCGTGTCCTTCGGCTCACGCAAATGAAAGTACAGCAATACGCCGACGATGAAACCCGGTATCGCGCAAATCCAGAACACCCAACGCCACGAGGGCACGACTTGCAGCAATTGGTTCGCAATGATCGGTCCGAGTGCAAAACCCATGAGCGCGAAACCGCTCTGCTGCAACCCTTGATTGAAGCCGCGGCGCGAAGGTCTGGAAGCGGCGGCGACGGCCGTGAAGCTCGTCGGACAGTAGGTCCCCTCCATCGCTCCCATGATCGCCCGGATCCAAACGAGGGCAATGAGGCTCTGGATCATGCCGGAAAATCCCGACATCAACGAGAACAGGATGATCGCCGGAATCAGCACCTTGCGGTGTCCGATCGAGTCCGAGAGGCGCCCGGAGAAGATCGCGAATACGCCCCAGAGGATGCCGAGAATGCCGGCGAGCCGGCCGATCTCACCTTCCGGTAAGCCGAGATCCATGGCCATCGCGGGAAACAACGACGCTATGATCCAGCGATCGAGACCGACGAGCCCGAAGCCGACGCCGAGCAGCGCAACGGTTTTCCATTCGTAGGAGGTGTCCCAGCGGGCGGCGCCGGTCGTGGTCGTCGTGCTCATGTGTCGCGAACCTCGTTTGGGTCGATGCGGGATTGTAGTGGTTGGGGGCGCCGTGACTACTGTGCGTCCACGCTAATACGCAGGTTTCCCGTCGGCGACGACACTTGGGGCCGGCATGTCGTCGCGGGGCCGGACGCTTCGTACTAGCTAATACATCCCCGATCTCACTTTTCGGAGGCTATTGCATGAACCTACGAAACAGCGCCTTCGTGCCAACTCTGGCTGCTCTGCTGTTGGCACCTGCCGCATTGCACGCCGATGCGATCAACCCGCCGACGGCCGTGCAGAGAAGCCCTGCCATGACGGAGCAGGAGCGCGGCAACCTCGTGTTGGTGCTCGACTGGTGGCGCGAGGTCATTCAGGGCGGCCACCTCGATCTGTCTTCGAAGTACCAGGCCGACGACTACATTCAGCACAATCCGAACGTGCCGACGGGTCGCGCCGCGTTCGTCAGCTTCTTCCAGAACGTCGTGGGCGTGAAGCCGGCCAACCCGATCCCGGCGACGCTCGATCCGGCGCCCGTCGTGAGCGGCGCGAAAGGCGATTTCGTGTTCCTGATTTTCGAGCAGGAGTCGCCGGATCCGCGCGACGCGACGAAGACCTACCATCACAATTCGTTCGAGGTCCTGCGCCTTGCGAACGGCAAAGTTCAGGAGCACTGGGACAGCGCCAAACGAATGGCCGCGCCGGCCGGCGCTCCTAAGCCTGCGCCGTTCGAGCAGCCCGCAAGCCAAATGGCGCGCGGCAGCACCGGCACTCTGTCGGCCGATGAGCAGCGCAACCTGGCGCTTGCCACGAGCGAGATGAAGGACATGCTGCAATACGGCCATCTCGAGCTCGCCGATACGCTGATGGATCCCGGTTACATCCAACATAACCCGAACGTTCCGCAGGGCCGTGACGGCTTCAAGCAATTCATGAGCCGCACGCCCGGCCGCACGCCGCGCGAGATCAAGCCGGAGTGGGTCAGTGCGCCGTCGTTGACCCTCGTCAGCGGCCCGTACGTGCTCATGATGTGGGATCGCAAGGACAAGGATCCGAACGACCCTGTGCGCGAGTACGTATGGAACCACTTCGACGTCATTCGCATCGAGAACGGGCTGATCAAGGAGCACTGGGACGAGGCCGTCGTCGCCGCGCCGGCCGCGCGCTGAGTCGATGCGCGCCGCAGCCAAGATCGGCGCTGCGCTCGTCGTCGCTGTCGCGAGCTCGGCCGCGCTCGCGCAAGTAGATTTTTCCGGCAACTGGGTGCCGCTGTTCCACGAGGACCAACCCGAGCGGCTTGCCGGGGCCCGAGCTCGGCGACTACTCGGGGATTCCGTTGAACGAGGCCGGGCGCTTGCGCGGCGATTCCTACGACGGCGATCGAATCTCCGCCGTCACGGAGTATCAGTGCCGGCCGCACGGCGGCGACTACTCCATGCGCGGGCTCGCGAACATGCGGGTCGAGCAAATCCTCGATCCCTTGACGCAGCGAGTGCTCGCGATTCACCTACGCATGAACTTTCAGGAGCAGGAACGCACCATCTGGCTCGACGGCCGCGAGCATCCGCTCGCGCTCGCCGCACATACGTTCGCCGGTTTCTCGACGGGCCAAGTGGAACGGCAACATGCTCGACATCGAGACCACGCACCTGAAGCCGAATTACCTGCGGCGTAACGGACTGCCGAGGAGCGGCGAGGCCACGTTCACCGAGCACTGGGTGCGGCACGGCGACTACCTCACCGTCACGACCTTGATTCGCGATCCCGCCTTCCTCACGGAGCCGCTGGTCCGCAGCCAGACCTGGACGGCGGCGCCCGCACAACGCCTCGGCCGCGACGTCTGCGTCTACGTTCCCGAGCTCGTCGGCGAGCCCGACTACGTGCCGAATCACTTGCCGGGCACGAACCCCTTCTTGCGCGAGGTCATCGATTGGTACGGGCTGCCCGAGGCCGGCGTGCGCGGCGGGAGCGAGACGCTGTACCCGGAATATCTGGAGACCATGCGCTTGCCTGCCGCGCCGCCGCTGCAATGCGCACGCTACTGCCGGTGCGGCGAATTTGGTCGCGGCTGTGACCTGAGATGAGCGTAGCGAAGCAGAAGCGCTGCGCCATGCTCGCGACTGCGGCGATCGCCGCGACGCCGCTCTGCGAAGCGCAGCAGGACTTCTCGGCCGTCGAGCTCAGCGTGTTGCCCGTGCAAGGCGGCGTGTACATGATCGCCGGGGCCGGTGGGAACATCAGTGTGCAAATCGGTGACGAAGGCGTGCTCATCGTCGATACGCAGTTCGCGCCGCTGGCGCCGCGAATCATGGCCGAGATCAGGAAGCTCACGAATCGGCCCGTCCGCTTCATCATCAACACGCACGATCATCCGGATCATGTCGGCGGCAACGCAGCGCTGGCCGCGCTCATCGCACCTAGCTCGCTCGAGCCGCTGCAGATGATCGCGCACGAGAACGCGCTCGCGCGGCTGTCGAATCCCGCACAAGGCGAGGCCGAGACGCCGCCGGGCGGCTTACCGGCCGATTCCTATTTCACGCCCACCAAGGATTTTCATTTCAACGGCGAAGCGGTGTTCCTCTATCACGCGCCGAACGCACATACCGACGGCGACACCATCGTGCTGTTCCGCGAATCCGACGTCGTCAGCACGGGCGACCTGTTCACGCCCGGCGGCTATCCCTTCATCGACCGCGAGCGCGGCGGCAGCGTGCAAGGCTTGATCGCCGGGCTGAATCAGGTCTTGCACCTGACGGTGCCAGCGAAGACGCAGGAGCGCGGCACCTACGTCGATTCCAGGACACGGGCGCATCTGCGACGAGGCCGACGTCGTCGAGTTTCGCGACATGATCGTCATCGTGCGCGACCGCGTCGCCGACATGATCGAGCGCGGCATGTCGCTCAGGCAGATCCAGGCCGCTCGGCCGACCCTCGATTACGACACCGAATACGTCAGGGAAGGCAGCTTCGTGACGGCCGCCGCGTTCGTCGAAGCGGTGTACGGCAGCCTCACGGAGCCGCCTTCATGAGAGCGCCGTGCTTCGCTGCCGTGTGCAGCATCTTTTTCGCGCTACACGCGCTCGCACAGCCGCCACGAGCACCCGCGCCGGCCGCGTCAGCACGCGATGCGGCACCGGTCGACCTGACGGGTGATTGGGTATCGCCCGTGATGGAGGACTGGCGCTGGCGCATGGTCACGCCGCTCAAAGGCGACGCCGCAAGCGTTCCCGTCAACGCGGCCGCACGCGCCGTCATCGACGCGTGGGACCCGGCCAAGGACGAAGCGGCCGGCGACGAGTGCAAGGCCTACGGCGCTCCCGCGTTGCTGCGCGTACCGGGACGCTTGCGCATCCGCTGGCGTGACGCCGATACGCTCGAGATCGCGGCTGACGCCGGCGAGCAGACACGGTTACTGCGCTTCGGCGCACCACCCGCGGACGCCGTCGAGCCGAGCCGGCAAGGCTACTCGCAGGCCGGCTGGAGCTTTCTGACGGCGCGGCCGGGACCGGCCGGCGTGCCGCTCGGCATGGCGCCGGGACGTCCCGCGCCGAGCCGCACGCTCGAAGCGACGACGACGCATCTCCTACCCGGCTACTTGCGCAAGAACGGCATCCCGTACAGCAGCGAGACCACCGTCAGGGAATACTTCGATCGGTTCAGCGAACCCGATGGCACGGAGTGGTTTACAGTCACCACGATCGTGACGGATCCCGTGTATCTCGGCGCGCCGTTCGTGACCACGACGGACTATCGCAAGGAGCGCGACGGCTCGCAGTGGGCGCCGCGCCCGTGCACGGCGCGCTGACGAAATGCTGATACCGACACAGTTCTGTCCGTCGCGCGCGTACACTCCGACCATGCGTCACGGGTTCGCGTTACTGATCGCCCTGCTCGCCGCCAACGCAGCGACTGCCCAGCTCGACCGCGACATCGTCCCGGTTACCGATGCGATGCTGCAGAATCCCGATCCCGCCGACTGGCTCATGTGGCGGCGCACGCTCGATCTCTGGGGCCACAGCCCGCTCGCGGAAATCGACCGCAGCAATGTCGGCGAGCTCAAGATGGTGTGGACGCGAGCGCTCGGGCCCGGCATCCAGGAAGGCACGCCGCTCGTCTACGACGGGGTCATGTACTTTCCGAACCCGAGCGATCTCGTTCAAGCACTCGACGCCGCGACGGGCGACCTCAAGTGGGAGTATCGCCGCTCGCTGCCGGCCGATCTCGCCGAGTATTTCCCCGTGCCGTCGATCAACCGCAACCTCGCGATCTATGCGGGCACGCTGATCGACACGAGCTCCGACGATTATCTCTACGCGCTCGACGCACGCACGGGCAAGCTCGCCTGGGAAGTCCAATTGTTCGACTACCGGCGCGGCGCACAGCACACGTCGGGGCCGATCATCGCAGACGGCAAGATCGTCTCGGGCCGCGGCTGCGAGCCCGAGGGTAGCCCGGCGGCCTGCGTGATCATGGCGCACGACGCGCGCACGGGCCGCGAACTCTGGCGCCGGCGCACGATTGCGGCGCCCGGCGAGCCGAACGGCGACTCCTGGGGCACGCTCCCCGACGAGGAGCGCTGGCACGTCGGCAGCTGGCTGGTGCCGAGCTACGATCCGGAGCTCGACCTCATTTTCGCCGGCACGTCGGTCACCTCGCCCGCGCCGAAGTTCGCGCTCGCCGGCAACGACAAGCAATACCTCTATCACAACTCGACGCTCGCGTTGAACGCCGACACGGGCGAGATCGTCTGGTACTACCAACACATCGTCGATCACTGGGATCTCGATCACCCCTACGAGCGGTTGCTCGTCGAGACGGCCGTAGCTCCCGACCGCAACGAGGTGACGTGGATCAACCCGCGCGTTCGCAGCGGCGAGCGGCGCAAAGTCGTCACCGGCATTCCCGGCAAAACAGGCATCGTCTACACGCTCGACCGCGCGACGGGCGAATTTCTCTGGGCACGTCCGACCGTGCAGCAGAACGTGCTCGCGAGCATCGACGGGCTCACCGGCGACGTGACCGTGAATCCCGACGCGCTGTTCGTCGAAGTCGGGCAACAGCGCTTCATCTGCCCCACTTCGCTCGGCGGCAAGAACTGGCCATCCGGAACGTTGAGCCCACTTGGGCTCGTGATGTTCTTCCCGCTGCAGAACACCTGCATGACGTCCGCTCCGACCTTGAGCCGCCCGAGCCCGGACTCGCTCTATGGCTTGAGCAACACGAATCAGATCGCGCCGAACGGCACCAACGTCGGCAGCATCCATGCAATCTCCGTCGAGACCGGCAAGACACTGTGGGTCTACCAGCAGCGCGCCGGAATGATGTCGCTGCTGTCGACGGCCGGCGGGCTCTTGTTCGGTGGCGACACGAACGGTCGGTTTCGCGCGTTCGACCAACAGACGGGGCGGGTCCTGTGGGAAGTGAATCTCGGCTCGCCGATCTCGGGCTACCCCGTGAGCTTTGCCGTCGCCGGCAAGCAATACGTTGCCGTCAGCACGGGCTCGTCGCTGACCGCGATGGGCGCGAATCGGCTGACGCCCGAGCTCACACCGAGCTTGGGCAACAATCTGTTCGTCTTCGCGCTGCCAAACTGACTTTGCCGACCGATGCCCTAAAGGCATCACGGTTATGAAACGGCATTAGCCAGCCGCCATGACGTGTGCGAGCCTTGTCCGTCAACGAGAGGTTCGAACGATGAGCGCAATTCCCCTCGCGGTCACGGCTACGTACGACGAACGCCGGCTGTTTCGCCAAGTCATGGGCCGTTTCGCCACGGGCGTTACGGTCGTCACGACGCGCATCGGCGAGGAAACCTTCGGCATGACGGCCAATGCCTTCATGGCCGGCTCGCTGGAACCGATGCTATGCGTGGTTTCGATCAACCGTACGGCCCAGATGCACGGCCGCCTCCGGTTGGCCGGGCACTACGGAGTGTCGTTCTTGAGCCAGGAGCAACAGCATCTGGCGGCGCAGTTCGCGGGCAAACGCCTCGATGGTCTCGTCCCCGATTTCGAGCTGCACGGCCGCACGCCGATCCTGAAGCGCGCCGTGGCGGCCGTGACCGCCGACATCGTCGACACCGTGGATTGCGGCGATCACACGCTGTTCATCGGCAGCGTCAACGGGCTGATCCTCGGCGACGATGCCGCGCCGCCGTTGCTCTTTTTCGGCGGTCGTTATGCGCGCATCGACGCCCGTGCACCGATCGCCAGAGCCGAGCCGCCCGAGTTTTGGTAGCCGGATGCAGCGATGCCGTGGCGGCATACCCGTGATCAAGAAAGCATTAGTGGGACGTCCCCTCGCCATGGCACAAGTACCCCGAACCACGCGGGTCGTGGAGCACGAGAAAAAAGATCGGGGGGACCATGGTTGCGCAAGTCGCAGAGGTTCGAGCGCTCGTTCAACGGCCGCGCGCGGAGCACGCGGCGCGTCGAACGGAGTTCATCGCCGCGCTGTTTACGCGGCACCGGCGCAGCCTGTTGTGGTACCTCACCCGCCTGATCGCGAACCGCGCGGACGCCGAGGAGATCGCCCAAGAGGCATTCGTGCGCTTGCTCGGAGCCCCGCTTCTCGAAACACACGCGAGCCGAGCGCGCAACTATCTGTTCGCGACCGCTACGAATCTCGCGCGCGACAACTACCGCCGCCGCACGGCGCGTGCCGAGAGCGCTCATGTTTCACTCGACGATCTGCAGCTCGAAGCGAACGACCCGCACCCCGAGCGCCTCATCGACGCCGAGCGCGGCCGCCGCATCGTCGATTCGGCGCTGCGCGATCTGCTACCGCGGCCGCGGCAGGCGTTTATGCTGTATGTTCACGAGGAAATGACCTACGAGCGCATCGCTCTCGAGCTCGGCGTCAGCAAGAAGACGATCGAGCGCGACATCGCCTTGAGCGTAGCATTGTGCCGGTCGAGGCTCGCGCGATGGGCCGAGACGTGAGCGCGAGGCAGTGATGACGGCATCTCCGATTTCGAAGGCGTCGCGTTGGGTCGCCCGTCGACGCCGAAGCGCAGGCGCCTTCTTGCTGCTGACTTGGCTGACGTGCACGGCCCCTGCGGGCGCGCAGACGAATCTCGTCGGCTACTGGAATCCGCTCTTTCACGAAGACGTCGACGAGCGAATTCCGGGGCCGTCGATCGGCGACTACCTCGGCTTGCCGATCACCGATGCCGCGCGGTTGCGTGCCGAGGCGTGGGACGCGTCGCTACTGTCGATGCCGGAGCATCAATGCAAGCCGCATCCGTCGACGTACGGTTTTCGCGGCGTCGGCGTGCTGCGCATCTGGGAAGACCGCGACGAGGACACGCAGCAGCTCGTCAAGATTCACACGCACATCGCCTGGCAGGAGCAGCATCGCGAGATCTGGATGGACGGCCGCCCGCATCCGCCCGAGTACGCCCCGCACACGTGGCAGGGATTCTCGACGGGCAGCTGGGACGGCGACGTGCTCGTCGTCGAGACGACGCATCTGAAGGCCGGCTGGATGCGGCGCAACGGCTTGCCGCTCAGCGACCGCGCCACGATGACGGACCGCTTCCACCGCTACGGCGACCTCATGACGCACGTGATGATCGTCGAAGATCCCGTCTACCTGACCGAGCCGCTCGTGAAGACGAACGGCTTCCTGTTGCAGCCCGCCGGCTCGATGACGCCGTACCCCTGCGAGCCCGTGATCGAGATCGTGCGCGAGCCGGGCTTCGTGCCGCACTACCTGCCCGGACAGAACCCGTTCATCGCCGAGTTCGGCGACGCGCACGGCTTGCCGCGAGAAGCGACGCGCGGCGGCGCCGCGACGGCGTTGCCGGAGTTCGCGGAGACGCTGCGATGACGGCCGCTCGCACCGCCGTAGCCCTCGCGCTCGTCGCTTCGACACTGCTGGCCGGCCGCGTGGCCGCGCAGCCTGCCTGCTGCGCCGCCGGCTCCGCCGGCGAGCCCGCGCGCAGGCGGCGCCGATCGACCTCACGGGGCAATGGGTCGCGATCGTCAACGAGGACTGGCGCTGGCGCATGGTCACGCCGCCGAAGGGCGACTACGCGAGCGTGCCGCTCAACGACGAAGGTCGGCGCGTCGCCGACCAATGGGATCCCGCACAACGACGGCGCGTGCGAAGCGTACGGCGCCGCCGCGTTGCTGCGCATGCCGACGCGTCTTCGCGTTCGCTGGGACGGCGACGCGCGGCTCGTCGTCGAAACCGATGCGGGCCGGCAAGCTGCGCAACCTCGACTTCGGCGCGCCGGCGGCGGGCGCCGCGCGCTCGCTGCAAGGCCAGTCGACTGCGAAATGGGTGACGCCGCCGCGCCCGGCCGGCGGGCCGGGGCTCGCGGGCGCCGGAGGCGGCGGAGCCGCTCGCGCCGGCGGCTACCTCGAGGTCAAGACCACGAATCTGACTGCCGGCTGGCTGCGCCGCAACGGCGTGCCGTACAGCGAGGACGCCGTCGTCACCGAGTACTTCGCGCGCTTCGCGGCGCCGAACGGCGACGAGTGGCTCATGGTCACGACGATCGTCGACGACCCGCGGTATCTCACGCAGCGCTTCGTCATGAGCAGCCACTTCCGCAGGAGCCCGAGGGCGGCCGCTGGAATCCGCGCGCCTGCGGAGCGGCGTCATGAGCGCGCGCACACGCGCTGCTCGCAGCCATCGCGTGCTACGGCGCCGCCGCGCGCGCAGGCGCAGGCTGCCGAGGCCGACGAGCTCGCGGCCTGGCACGTGCGCGACGGCATCTACATGCTCGTCGGCGCCGGCGGCAACACGACCGTGCAGGTCGGCGACGACGGCGTGCTCGTCGTCGACACGAAGCTCGCAACGGCCTCGGACGTCGCTGCTCGCCGCGATCCGACGATCTCGGACAAGCCGATCCGCTATGTGATCAACACGCACTGGCATCCCGATCACGTCGGCGGCAACGAGCTGATCGCGAAGTCCGGCAGCACGATCGCCGGCGGCAACGTCTCGGGCGCCATCGCCGACGCCGGCGAAGGCGCGGCCGTCATCGCGCACGAGAACGTGCTCGTGCGCATGTCGGGTCAGGAGACGCCGCCGCCGTTCGAAGCCTGGCCGACGGACACGCTGTTCATGCCGCAGAAGGACCTCTACTTCAACGGCGAGGCCATCGAGATCCTGCACCAGCCGGCCGCGCACACCGACGGCGACAGCCTCGTGTTCTTCCGCAGCTCGGACGTCGTCAGCACCGGCGACGTGTTCACGACGACGGGTTACCCTGTGATCCGGCCCGAGGACGGCGGCGGCATCGACGGCGTCATCGCCGCGCTGAACCGCATCATCGAGATCACGGTGCCCGAAGAGAAACAGGAAGGCGGCACGCTCGTGATTCCGGGGCACGGCAGGCTCTGCGACGAAGCCGACGTCGTCGAGTACCGCGACATGGTCACGATCATCCGCGACCGCATCGCGAGCATGGTCGAGATGGGCATGACGCTGCGGCAAGTGCAAGCCGCCAAGCCGACGGCCGACTACGATGGGCGCTACGGCGCGACGAGCGGGTTTTGGACGACGGAGCAGTTCGTCGCCGCAGCGTACGAAAGTCTGAAGAACGACTAACGACAGGAGCGACTGAGGATGGCGAGCAAGAACGACGCCGCGAAGGGCGAGAACATCGGCGCAGTGCGCTGCGACCGCCCGCAGAACGGCGCGGAGTATCTGGAATCGCTGCGCGACGGCCGCGAGGTCTACATCTACGGCGAGCGCGTCGACGACGTCACGACGCACCCGGCGTTCCGCAACACCGCGCGCATGACGGCGCGCCTGTTCGACGCGCTGCACGACAAGGAAAAGTCGAAGAAGCTGCTGCTGCCGACCGACACCGACGGCAAGGGCAAGACGCACGCGTTCTTCAAGGCGCCGAAGACCGTCGAGGAATCGATCGCCGGTCGCGACGCGATCGCCGAATGGCAGCGCATCACCTACGGCTGGATGGGCCGCTCGCCGGACTACAAGGCGGCGTTCTTGGGCACGCTCGGCGGCAACGCCGAGTTCTACGCGCCGTTCGAAGCGAACGCGAAGCGTTGGTACACGTACTGCCAGGAGCGCGTGCCGTTCGTGAACCACGCGATCATTCATCCGCCCGTCGATCGCGACAAGCCGCCCGATCAAGTCGCCGACGTCTGCGTGCACGTCGAGAAGGAGACCGACGGCGGCCTAATCATCTCGGGCGCCAAGGTCGTCGCGACGGGCTCCGTGCTGACGAACTACACGTTCATCGCGCATCACGGGCTGCATTCCGCTGCAGGACAAGAACTTCGCGCTCGTCTTCATGCTGCCGACGAACGCGCCCGGCGTGAAGTTCCTGTGCCGCACCTCGTACGAGATGACGGCGTCCGTCATGTCGAGCCCGTTCGATCAGCCGCTCTCGTCGCGGCTCGACGAGAACGACGCCGTGTTCATCATGGACAAGGTATTCGTGCCGTGGGAGAACGTGTTCGTCTACGGCGACATCGACAAGGCCAACAACTTCTTCCCGCGCACGGGCTTCCTGCCGCGCTTCGTCGTGCACGGCTGCACGCGGCTCGCCGTCAAGCTCGACTTCATCGCGGGCCTACTGCTCAAGGCCGTCGAGGCCTCCGGCACGAAGGACTACCGCGGCGTGCAAGCCAACGTCGGCGAAGTGATCGCCTGGCGCAACATGTTCTGGGCGCTCACCGAAGCGATGGTCCGCGACCCGCGGCCGTGGAAGGGCCCCTATCTCTTGCCGAATCCCGACCCGGGCAACGCGTATCAGGTGCTCGCGACGATCGCCTACTCGAAGATCAAGTACCTCATCGAGCAGACGGTCGCCTCGGGCCTCATCTACCTGAACTCGCACGCGCGCGACTTTCAACAACCCCGCGATCCGGCCGTACATCGACCGGTACATGCGCGGCAGCAACGGCTACACGGCCGAGCAGCGCATCAAGCTCATGAAGCTGCTCTGGGATTGCATCGGCACGGAATTCGGCGCGCGCCACGAGCTGTACGAGATCAACTACGGCGGCAGCACCGAGGAGATCCGCCGCTACGCGCTGTTCGGCGCGCATGGGCAACGGCAACGCCGCGAAGTTCAAAGGGCTTCGCCGAGCAGTGCATGGAGGAGTACGACTTGAACGGCTGGACGGCGCCGGACCTGATCAACGCCGACGACCTGTCGTTCCACAAGAAGAAAACCGAGAAAGAGAAGAAGAAGAAGAAGTAGGGTGATCTTCGAGCAAATCGCGACGGGCGGCTGCCAGTCCTATCTCGTCGGCTGTCCCGACGCGTGCGCCGGCGTCCTCATCGACCCCGAGCTACGGCAGATCGACCGCTACCTGGCGAGCGCCGCCCGCGACGGCCTGCGCATCCACTATCTGGTCGACACGCACACGCACGCCGATCATTTCTCCGCGACCCACGAGCTTGGGCGACGGCTCGAGGTGCCCGTCGTGATGCACACGCTCTCCCCTGCGCCGCACGCATCGTTGCGTGTCAACGACGGCGACATGCTCGCCGTCGGCAACCTGCGCTTGCAGTTCATGCACACGCCCGGACACACGCGCGATTCGACGTGCATTCATGTCGGCGATCGGCTGTTCACGGGCGACACGTTGCTGATCGGCGCGACGGGCCGGACCGACTTGCCGACCGGCGACGCGAACGCGCTCTACGACAGCCTCTTCGACGGCATCCTGAAGCTGGACCCCGCGCTGAAGGTCTTTCCCGCGCACGACTACAAGAGCCAGGGCTCGACGACGCTCGGCCGCGAGATCGCAGAGAACCCGCGCTTGCAAAAGCGCGACCGCGCGAGCTTCGTCGACATGATGAATCATCTGAACATCGCGGCGCCGACGCACCTGACCGAGGCTCTGCGCACGAACATGACGGGCGGAAAAACCGTCGCACAACTCCTGTCGGAGGCGGCCGCCAAGGTTCCTTTCATGTCGCTGGCCGAGCTGAAGAGCCGCATCGGCACGGGCGACTCGCCGTTGGTCGTGCTCGACGTGCGCGAGAAGGATGCGTTCGACGCGGCACACGTGCCCGGCGCGAAACACTTACCGCGGGGTCAGCTCGAGCTGCGCATCAACGAAGTCTTGCCCGATCCGACGACCCGCATCGTCACGGTCTGCGAGTTCGGCAAGATCTCGACGCTAGCCGCCGCGACGCTGCGCGACCTCGGCTTCTTGCGCGCGGCCGCACTCGACGGCGGCATGAAGGCATGGCGAGACGGCGGTTTTCCGGTCGAGTCGGGCGCGGCGCTCGCGCGCTGAGATCGATTGCACCCGCGACGTGAGCCCGCGGCCTACCAAAGGTCGCTAAGGTCGACCTCGATCTCGCCGACAGGGATCTCGACGGTGCCTGCCGTGATCTCGTCGATCTTTGCGTATTGCGCGCCGCTCGCTGCGCGATGACGCACGACTCGACGGTTGACGAGATCGACGACCCAGTACTCGAGGATGCCGTGCGTCGCATATAGGCGCGCCTTGACCTCGAGGTCATAGCGCAGCGTCGAATCGCTGACCTCTATGAGCAGGAGGGTGTCGCTGGCCGTGGGGTGCGCTTTTCGGTAGGCGTCGGACCTGTACTTGACCAGGGCGATGTCCGGTTGAGGTTCCGAGCGCGGTAAGAACCGTACGGGAAACTGGATCCGTACATCGGCCGAGTCACCGAGCGCGTGGATCATGCGTTTCGCGAGCACCGTGACGGCCGCGGCGTGCCGGCTTCCGATCGGCGGCATATCGACGATCTCCCCCTCGATCAGCTCCGTTCGATCGTCGGGAGACAGCAAGCCGACTTCGGCCATGCGGTAGTACTCATCGACGGTGAGTCGATGCGGCCGCGGCCACGTTTCGCTGTGGGCACTCATGGGTCGCTCATCGGTCATCGCGCAAACGATAGCGCGCGCGTGCGGTAAAGCGAAGTTCCTGCCGACGATTCCCGATCATCCGACCATGCCGCTGGTCCTCACGCGAGCGGGGAATCGCGTGACTTCGGTGAGATATTGACGGCTCTCGCGAGCTGGCGTCGCTAGCCTCCCGACGCGGCCGCCGCCGTGCGCTCTTTCTCGATCAAGTAGTCCGCGATTCGCAGCGTGTCCGCGTTCGTTCGGCCTCGGACGAGGTACTTGCCGTTGATGACGACCGACGGCGTGCTGGGAATGCGGATGCGCGTCATGTGGTCCGCCGCACGGCGTACCTTCAAGTCCACCGAGAAGCTGCGCATCGCCGCCAGAAACTGCGCCGCGTCGACGCCATACTTGGCGTAGAAGGCGGCGATTTTTTCTTCGTCGGGCCGTTGGCCTTCGGAGGGCAGCGTGCGAGCCCTGTGGACCCCCTCGTAGACGTCGGCGTGCGCCTTCTCCGCGACGTTCAAGCTCTGCGCCGCATAGTAAGCGCGCGCGTATTGCACGAAGTCCGCGCGGAAGCTCGCCGGCACGTGCACGAGCTTGACGCCCGCAGGTAACCGCGCGGCCCAGGGAGCGAACAGGGGCTCGAAAGCGTTGCAGCCGGGGCAGATGTAATTGAAATACTCCTCGACCACGATCACGCCGTCGGCCGGGTCGAGCGGGCGGCCGTTCGGGATTTCGACGTAATCCGTTCCGGCGACCGGAGCCGGCGATTGGGCCAGTGCCGGGCTGAAAGCGCCGGCGGCCAGAACGAGCAGTGCTGAAATGGCGATGGTTCTCATGTCAAGGATCCTCAAGGCCAAAAATGGCGCGCCAAGAAGTGCAGCTTACGCCAAGCACGCGACGCCGGTCGATCCGCTTATGATGACTCGCGATAGGACTTCAGATGGGGTGCCATGACGACGTTCGTTCTCGTGCACGGGGCGTGGCACGGCAGCTGGTGCTGGAAACGCGTCCGTAAAGAATTGCAAACCGAAGGCCACGACGTGTTCTCGCCGACGCTGACGGGCGTAGCCGAACGCTCGCACTTGATCTCGCCGCAAGTGAATCTCGACACGCACGTCGCCGACGTCGTGAACCTCATTCGCTGGGAAGAGCTCGACCGATGTCGTGCTATGCGGCCACTCGTATGGCGGCTGCGTCATCACAGGGGTTGCCGATCGCATTCCCGAGCGGTTGCGCGCGCTCGTCTACCTCGATGCGTTCATCCTCGAGAACGGCCAGTCGCTGCACGACGTGCTGCCGCGCGAGGTCGCCGAGGGGCAAGTCCGCGGCACGGAAGTGTCCGGCGAACGGCTGGCGCGTCCCTCCGATCTCCGCGGAGTTCTTCCAGGTCAACGTCGCCGATCGCGCGTGGGCCGACCGCCAATGCACGCCGCAGCCGCTCGCGACGTTCCAACAACGGCTGCGCGTCGACAGAATGTTCCCGCCGTCGAAGGTCACGCACATCCTGGCTACCGGCTACGAGCACTCGCCGTTCCCACCGTTCCACGAGATCGCTAGAGCCAAAGGCTGGAAGACGCTGAAGATCGATTGCGGCCACGACGTGATGCTCGACCGCCCGGCCGAGCTCGCCGCGATGCTGCGCGACGCCGCGCGCTAGCGCCCGGGGACGAGCGCCCCCCGGGGACGGATTTATAAATCCGTCCCCGTCCTACGCCGCCGTACGCCGTCCTACGCATTCGCCAGGTGCGCGGCCCGCTCGACGATCGCTCCGTCACCCCACTGCGCGGCGAGCGCGCCGAGTGCCGCCGTATTCGGCCCGCGCCAGCGCAAGTCGTCGAGCGACTCCGCGAGCGGCACGTCGAGTGCGCAGCGTCGCGAGCCGCCGGAACAGGAACGCTTCCGTGCGATGCGCGGCCAGGCTCGCCGCGAGCGCTGGCGCGCCGCGCACCGTGACGCGCCACTCCGCAGCGTCGGCCGGTATCGCTTCGAGCTTCTCGTAGCCGCCGAGCACGGCCGCGGCCGACTTCGCGCCCCAGCGCGGGACGCCGGGGTAGCCGTCGGCGCTGTCGCCGACGAGCGCGAGCCAATCCGGAATCGATTTGGGCTGAACGCCGAACTTCTCGACGACGCCGCGCTCGTCGAGCCGCTTGCGCCGCATGCGGTCGAAGCACACGACGCGGTCGCCTTGCACGCACTGCGTGAGGTCCTTGTCGGGCGAGCACACGACGACGCGCTCGACGGAGCTCAGACGCGGCGAAGCGCGCGGCCGCGGTCGCGAGCGCGTCGTCGCACTCGAACTCGACCATCGGCCACGTGACGATGCCGAGCGCGCGGCACGCGTCCTCGGCCAAGCCGAACTGCCCGTACAGCGCGGGGTCGATGCCGTCGCCGGTCTTGTAGCCGGGGTACAAGTCGTTGCGAAACGACTCGATGACGTGATCGAACGCGATGGCGACGTGCGTGACGTCGCGCTCGCCGAGCAACGCGAGCATGCGAGCGCGCCAGGCCGCGCGCCGCGCCGACTTCCTTGCCGTTGGCATCGGTGCTCGGCGGGCTGCCGTAGTACGCCCGAAACAGCTCGAACGTTCCGTCGACGAGATGCACGTACATGCTCAGCGCTCTCCGGGCGTGCGGCCGCCGTATTCGCGGCCGAAGGCCGGTGCTAGTCTAGGCAAAATTTGCCAACGGGGGACGGCAATGTACAAACGCGGCTTCGCCACGATTCTGCTCCGTTGTTGCGGGCCTTGCCACTGCACAGACACGCGAACCGCAGCCCGCGTTCCGCGGGCCAGACCGAAGCCCCGCCGCCGCAGCGCGAATCGCGCTACAAGACCGAGGTCATCACGGACAAGCTGACGGGCCCGTGGGCGCTCGCGTTCCTGCCCGACGGCAACTTCCTCGTCTCCGAGCGCCGCGGCACGCTGCGAACGGTGTCGCCGACCGGCGTCGTCTCCGAGCCGATCAGCGGCATGCCGCCCGTGAAGGTCGTGGCCGCACAGAGCTTCCACGAAGTCGTGCTCGATCCGAATTTCGCGACGAACCGCTACGTGTACTTCACGTACTTCGCGCCGCCGAAAGGCGAAGCCGCGAAGGAATGGCCGATCGAGCACTACTACAACGAGGTCTGGAACAAGACGCTCGCCGAGCGCCGCGTGCTCGACTTGGGCGCCGAGCGCGTGAGCCGAGCGAAGCTCTCCGCGGACAATCGCCGCCTCGAAGACTTCGAGGTGCTCATCGAAGGGCGCGTGGAGCGGCGCATCGTGTTCGCTCCGCGACGGCACGATGTACGTGACGGGCGCCGACGCGTTCCGCTTCTACGACTCCGATCTCGACGGCACCGAGCACACGACGCCGCTCGAGCCCGACGTGCGCCGCAATTTCACGGGCCGCGTCATCCGCATCAATCCCGACGGCACGATCCCGGCCGACAATCCGTGGCTCGGCCGCGCGACGGTGTCGCGCGAGACGTTCGCGCACGGCTTCAAGGACCCCGAAGGCGCCGCGCTTCACCCGACGACGGGCGAGCTCTGGCTCGTCGACCACGGCCCGCAAGGCGGCGACGAGATCAACATCGTGCGCGCGGGCCGCGACTACGGTTGGCCCGAGGTCTCGTACGGCGTGCAGTACGACGCGCGCCAGGCCGACGGCCGCAAGGACGTCGCGATCGGGACGGGCGCGACGGCGATGCAAGGCGTCGAGCAGCCGATCTACTTCTGGGTGCCGTCGATCGCGCCATCGGGCATGGCGTTCTACACCGGGCAATCTGTTCCCCGAGTGGCGCGGCAACCTGTTCGTCGGCGCAATGGCGGGCCGGCACCTCGTGCGACTCGTGCTCGACGGCGAGCGCGTCGTCGCCGAGGAGAAGCTGCTCGAGGAGCTCGAGCTGCGCGTGCGCGAGGTGCGCCAGGGCCCCGACGGCGCGCTCTACGTGTTCGGCGGCGACTCGCTGATCCGCATCACGCCGCCGTAGCAGCGAGCGCCTTGTCACGGGCCGCTCGATCACTATGATGGGCGCTCCGCGTTTTCCAATCGGCCGCCGCGCTAGCGCATGAACTCCATCATCTCGATCCAGAACCTGACGAAGACCTACGCGTCGGGCTTCGAGGCGCTGAAGCGCACGAACCTCGAGATCCGGCGCGGCGAGATCTTCGCGCTGCTCGGTCCGAACGGCGCCGGCAAGACGACGCTGATCAACATCGTCTGCGGCATCGTCAACCCGACGAGCGGCACGATCACCGTCGGCGGCCACGACATCCGCAAGGACGCGCGCGCCGCGCGCGATCTGATCGGGCTCGTGCCGCAGGAGCTCTCGACCGACGCGTTCGAGACCGTCTGGGCCACGACGGTGTTCAGCCGCGGCCTGTTCGGCAAGCCGAAGAGCGCCGCGTACTGCGAGAAGGTGCTGCGCTCGCTGTCGCTGTGGGACAGGAAGGACAGCAAGATCATGACGCTGTCGGGCGGCATGAAGCGCCGCGTCATGATCGCCAAGGCGCTCGCGCACGAGCCGCAGGTCCTGTTCCTCGACGAGCCGACGGCCGGCGTCGACGTCGAGCTGCGCCAGGACATGTGGAACGTCGTGCGCGGCCTCCAAGCGTCGGGCGTCACGATCATCCTGACGACGCACTACATCGAGGAAGCCGAGGAGATGGCCGACCGCATCGGCGTCATCAATCGCGGCGAGATCATCCTCGTCGAGGAGAAGGCCGAGCTCATGCGCAAGCTCGGCAAGAAGCAGATGACGCTGCACCTGCACACGCAGCTCGACGTCGCTGCCCGACGTCGCTCGCGCATTTCCCGCTCGAGCTGCACGCCGACGGGCACGAGCTCGTCTACACCTACGACACGCGCAGCGAGCGCACGGGCATCACGACGCTGCTCGCGGCGCTCGCGCGATGCCGGCATCCGCTTCAAGGACTCTGACGACGACGCAGAGCTCGCTCGAGGAGATCTTCGTGAGCCTCGTGCGGAGATCGGCATGAACTGGCACGCCGTCCATGCCATCTACCACTTCGAGATGGCGCGCATGTTCCGCACCGTCGTGCAGAGCATCGTCGCGCCCGTGCTCTCGACGTCGCTGTACTTCGTCGTGTTCGGCTCGGCGATCGGCTCGCGCATCCAGGAGGTCGACGGCACGAGCTACGGCGCGTTCATCGTGCCCGGGCTTGATCATGCTGTCGCTGCTGACGGAGAGCATCGGCAACGCGTCGTTCGGCATCTACTTCCCGCGCTTCACGGGCACGATCTACGAAGTGCTGTCGGCGCCCGTCTCGGCGGCCGAGGTCATTCTCGGCTACGTCGGCGCGGCGGCGACGAAGTCGGTGATCCTGGGGTTCATCATCCTCGCGACGGCCGCACTGTTCGTTCCGATCGAGATCAAGCATCCGTTCTGGATGATCGCGTTCCTCGTGCTGACGGCGGCCACGTTCAGCCTGTTCGGCTTCATCATCGGCCTGTGGGCCGACAGCTTCGAGAAGCTGCAGGTCGTCCCGCTGCTCGTCATCACGCCGCTGACGTTCCTGGGCGGCAGCTTCTACTCGATCAGCATGCTGCCGCCCGTGTGGCAGACCATCACGCTGTTCAACCCCATCGTCTACCTCGTCAGCGGGTTCCGCTGGAGCTTCTACGAGATCGCCGACGTGCAGCGTCGGCATCAGCCTCGGGATGACGCTCGGCTTTCATGCTGATCTGCCTCGCGCACGACGTGGTGGATGCTGACGACGGGCTGGCGGCTCAAGAAGTAGCGCCTGGCGCCGCCGCAGCGCGGCGGCTAGCATTCGCGCAGGCTTTCGAACGCGAGCTCGCGTCATGGACTCCATACCGACTCGCTTCTCGCCGCTCGCTCTGGCGCTCGCGCTTTCGTCGACGGCCTGCGCGCAGACCGAGAGCTCGACGCACCGCCAGCGCTCCGCTCGGCGTCAACTACGTGGCGGCGACCGAGCGCCTGCACACGGCGGGGCAACCCGACGCCGCGACGCTCGCGACGCTCGGCGAGCAAGGCTTCGAGCTCGTCGTCAACCTGGCGCCGCCGTCGAATCAAGGCGCCGTGCGCCGACGAAGGCAAGCTCGTCGCCGAGGATGGCCCGACGTACGTCAACATCCCCGTGAGCTGGCAGCAGCCGACGTACGAGGACTTCGAGCTGTTCAGCGCCGTCATGAACGGCGCGCGCGACCGCAAGGTGCTCGTGCACTGCCAACTCAACATGCGCGCGTCGGCGTTCACGTTCCTGTACCGCGTCGTGCACGAAGGCGTGCCGCCCGAAGAAGCCATGAAGGCGCTGCGCGCCGTTTGGATTCCGCGCGATCAGTGGGCGACGTTCACGGCCGACGTGCTCGCGCGGCACAACATCGACTTCGAGCTGCCGACGCCCTGACGCCGCGACGCTCGCGAAAAGTTAAGCACGGATACGATCGCGTCCCCGCTCGCACCGCCCTTCTGCGCCCACGCCCCGAACAGTATGATGCGCCAGCGCTCTCACGGGGGTTCTGCCATTCTGCACCCCGCCGCCGACGTATGTCGTAGCATCTTCCGGGGGTCATGCTGAAGTCCGCACCGACGCTGCTCTGCGGCCGCTTTGACTGGGCTCTTTGGCTGCGACGCGCCGCGCCCGACGCCGTGCCGTCACGCGGCGCCGCAGCATCCCGACTTCAGCGGGCTCTAGTTTCCCGCGGGCCGCCAGCAAGACCCGCAACGCCCCGAGTACACGCCGCCCGCGGCGAGCCGCGCTCGCCGAGTACGAGAAAGCGTTCACGCTCGACGACGACCCCGGCCGCTACTGCCAGTGGCCCGGCATGCCGCGCGCCATCTGGGGCGCGCCGTTCACGGTCGAGATCCAGCAGCGGCCGCAAGACCTCACGATCTACTGGGAAGGCTACGGCATGTACCGGAAGATCTACATGGCGGACCACAACCCGCCGGAGCCCGTGCTGCCCTCGGCGATGGGCCACTCCGTCGCGCATTGGGAAGGCGACACGCTCGTCGTCGAGACGACGAACCTGAAGCCGTATCCGTACATGACGCGACAGGCGACGTCGTCCGACGCGCACGTCGTCGAGCGCATGCGCGCTCGAGGAGCGCGACGTCGAACGGCCAGAAGACGAAGTTCATCGTCAACGAGGTCGTGCTGACCGATCCGAAGATCTACACGACGCCGATCAAGATCACGGCGACGCTGCGGCATCGCCCCGACCTGCAGCTGCTCGAGTACACCTGCACGGATGCGTTGTGGGACGAGTACCTGACCGAGCGCGGCCTGACGCTGCCCGACATGGACGCGTTGCCGGAGCCGAGGGTTAGACGCCTGAAAGCTCGACTTGCTTGGACCGCTCGCCGCGGTCGTCGCGCTGCCCGCGGCGGCGCATCATTCGTTCGCGATCTACGACATGTCGCAGAACATCGAGTTCGACG
The DNA here is from genome assembly GCA_963714705.1 of uncultured Gammaproteobacteria bacterium. Taxonomy (GTDB): domain Bacteria; phylum Pseudomonadota; class Gammaproteobacteria; order Steroidobacterales; family Rariloculaceae; genus FEN-1219. The sequence goes on along the minus strand of CAVQPJ010000001.1, from coordinate 564,992 downwards.
GCGTCGTCGAGACGCTGAAGATGCGCAACCCGCACATGGCGCTCACGCTCGACGGTCACGAAGCCCGACGGCACGAAGCAGACGATCAACTTCGTCGAGGGCGCGCCCGCGAACATGATCGTGCGCATGGGCTTGAATCCGGCCGATGTCGCAGCCGGCAAACCGATCAAGGCCATCGGCGCGCCGCGGCGCGACGACGCGAACGCCTATTTCCTGAAGGCGATCATCCTGCCCGACGGCCGGCGCTTCTCGGTCATCAACTGACGGCAGAGCGCGCGTTTCGCCGTGCGCGGCAGCCGTTTGATCTCGTGCTCGCGGCGCTGCGCGGCGCCGCGATCCGCGGCCGCTTCCGAGTAGACGAGCTTCACGGGTAAGCGCTGCCGCGTGTACTTCGCGCCGCGGCCATCGTTGTGCGCGGCGATCCGCGCTCGGAGATCCTTCGCCACGCCCGTGTAGAGCGTGCGATCGGCGCAGCGAACGATGTAGACGTGCCAGCTAACGCGGCGCTCCGCGGCACTCGTGCTCTTCGATCAGAGCCCGAACGCGTACAACAGCGTGTCGTTGTACATGATGAAGCGGCCCATGATGATCACCATGATCCAGGCCGATAGCGACACGGCCGCGACGACCTTGGCGCTCGTCCGGCGCGTTGCCGTCGGCCGGGCACCGTTTCCACGGCGCGCTGGATGCCCCGTCACGTAGAAGACCAGCAGATTGATGCCGGCGATCACCACGAGCAGCATCTTGATCTGCAGCGACAGATTCGTCAGGTACTCCATCGGCCCGCCGACGGGGTTGCCGGCGATGAAGATGAAGCCCGTCGTCATGTTCACGAAGAACGCGATCACGCCGAGCGGAACGAACTTCTCGAGCAGCTGGATCGGAATGCCCTTGACGACGCCGAGCATGCGCAGATCGACGACGCCGACGGTGCCGAGCAGCAACGCACATGCCGACGAAGTGCAGCGTCTCGCACAACGGCCAAACCCAATCGTACGTCGCGACGAAGTCGCCGATACGGTAAGGTGATCAGAAAATCAGATATCGCTTGCATTGCTCGTCACCACTCAGAAGCCAAGCCACGCCTCGACGAAGTTCGGGTAGGCGGTAAACCGCCCCGCAACCATCGCGAAGCCCCAAAGACGAGCGACGCGCTCGCATGCGAACCGTTTCGCTTCCTTCGGCAACCCGTCAGCCCCCACGCGGGCCCGGCCGGTCGAAGACGTGGATACGCGTGAGCTCGAGATTGATCATCGCGACGAGGATGAACACGAGCTTCACGATGAACAGCCAATTGCCGAGGTCGTTGCTCAAGTTTGCCGCGAGCAGCGACGAGCCGGAGAACAGGTTGATCGTGAACCCCAGGTACATCCAAGGAAACAGCTTGCGCAGCGGCGGCAGCGGGATCTCCGGCACGAAGCCGAGCAGCCGCAGCGCGACGAGCGTAGTTGAGACCGACGATGATCGCGAGCCCGATCGCGTGCAGCGACAGAATCGTCGTGTACGCGAAGATGGACGGGGATTCGCGCACCCAGACGGCATACGCGCTATTTTCAATAGCTTCGATCATAGAACCTCGTCATATGAGAAATCAGCGGCCGTGCGCGACGGCGCCCTTGAAATCGGCGCGGGCCTCGGCGCGCGCTTCGCGCTCGACTCAGCCTCGGGCGCCTCGGGCTTGATCACGAGCATCGTGAGCACGCCGGCGGCGAACAGCGAGCCGAGCGCCATGATCATCGAGACCGTGGACACGCCGAGCTCCGCAGCGAACAGCGCTGCCGGCGAGATTCGGCGCGAGCACCGAGCCGCCGCGGCCGACGCCGACCGCGAAGCCCGTGCCGAACGCGCGCACGTGCGTCGGGAACGCTTTCGCGAACAACGCGTACATGCCCGTGATCGCACCGTTCGTGAAGAAGCCGGACGGCCATGCAGATCAGGATCAGCGCACGTCAAGTCGGCCGGAGCGCGGCCGAACAGCGTGACCATGACCGTCGACACGAGCATCACGCTGATCGTGATGAACTTGACGTTGTAGCGCATCGCGAGCAAGCCGACGACGGTGCCGCCCGTCGCGCCGCCGACGTTCAACCAGCTCAACACCTGGCCGGCGGAGCTCGGAGCGAAGCCCATGTCGACGACGAGCGTCGGCACGTACTTCACGATGAAGTAGAACGTCGTGATGTGGAAGAAGTACGCGAACGTGACGATCACCGTGATCGGCAACAGGCTGCCGCGGAAGATGTCTCCGACCGAGCGCTTGCGCACCTCCGCGGAAACGGCCGGCAGCGCCGCGACGGCCGCATGACCGATCTTCTTCAGCGTGCGGTTGATCTTCTCGAGCGCATTCTCCGGCTGCTTGCGCGCGAGCCAGTGCACGGACTCGGGCATGAAGAAGAACACGATCGGAATCAAGGTGAGCGGTTACGACGGCGCCGAACTGGAACACGGACCGCCAGTCCGAGAGCTCGAGGCCCGCCGAGGTGATGAACCCGCCGGTCGCGGCGCCGACCGGGTAGCCGATCGACATGATCGCGACGCTGATGTCGCGGCGCTTCGCGTTCGAGAACTCCGCCGCCACGGCGTTGATCGCCGCGAGCATGCCGCCGATGCCGAGCCCCGTGACGATGCGCCAGGTCGCGAGGTCCGCGAGCCGCGGATCGACCTCACCGGCGACGAACATCGAGAACACCGGCTCCACGATGCCGCCGACGACGAACGCCGAGGAGGTCGCCATGTACATGCCGGTCGCCATGACGCACGAGGCAGCCGAGCACCGTCGGGCGGCGGCCGATCTTGTCGGCGAGCCCGCCCAAGAAGATCGAGCCGAGCGCCATGCCGATGAGCTCCGCCGACAGCACGAAGCCGAGCGCCTGCGGGCCGAGACCCCACTCGGCGCTGATGCCGGGCGACGCGAAGCTGATCGACAGCACGTCGAAGCCGTCGAGGGCGTTCAAGAAAGATCGTGATCGCGATGATGACGACCTGCATCGTCGTCATCGGCGACTTCAATAGCGCGTCACGCGGATCGCTATGCACGATGTCGTTTCCCCCGAGCGTTGCGACGGGCCGTCTTGTGGCGGCCTGCGAAGCGCGAGCGTAGCACTTTCTTCACTCATGCGCCCATGGCCGCGATTCTTAAGGTAAGTCGAGTTGGCTTTATGGTGCGGCGCCGAATACGGTATTTTCTCGGCCTCGATTCCGCAAGCCACAGCGAGACGCAAATGACGACTCGTCTCACGACGACCTTGTTGGCCATCGGGCTCGCCGCGGTCGCGGTACCCGCGAGCGCGCAGTGGCCGTCGTACCCGACGCCGAACGTGCCGCGCAACGCCGACGGCACGGTCGAACCGCACCGCACCTGCACCGCGCACCGCCGACGGCAAGCCGGATCTTGAGCGGGCTCTGGGAGATCTACTTGAGCTCGATCGCGGCGGCTCCGCCGCCCGGGCGAAGCGAGCCCGTCGCGCTCGCTGCAAGACGAGGCGAACGGCGGCGGCGATCAGCTCGGCCTTCCAGCCGGCACCCCGCCCGCGGATCCGAACGCGCCGCCGCGCGCGACGTTCTTCGACATCGGCGCGAACATCGAAGGCGGCCCGCCGTTTCAAGACTGGGCCCGCGAGCTGCGCGCGCAGCGCATGGCCGACAACCAGAAGGACAACCCCGACGCGAACTGCCTGCCGATGGGCTTCATGCAGCTCCACGGCCATCCGCAGCCGCGCAAGATCGTGCAGACGCCCGAGCTCATCGTGATCATGTACGAGGGCAACCAGGGCCTGCGGCAGATCTTCATGGACGGCCGCGAGCTGCCCGAGGTCGACGAGGACCTGCAGCCGTGGTGGTACGGCTATTCCGTCGGCCGCTGGGAAGGCGACACGCTCGTCGTCGAGTCGGTCGGCTTTCGCGACGACGGTTGGCTCGACGTCTTCGGCAGCCCGCTGACCGAGCAAGGCAAGCTCATCGAGCGCTGGCGTCGCCCCGATTACGGTCACCTCGAGATCGACGTGACCGTCGACGACCCGAAGGCGTACACGAAGCCGTTCACCGTGCGCGTGAGCCATCAGGTCACGGTCGACCAAGAGCTCATCGAGTTCATCTGCAACGAGAACGAGAAGTCCGCGCAGCACTACGATCCATAGATTCCAAGGAGCACTGTCATGAAACGCGCTTTCACTCTCGACGGTCGCCGCTGCGGGCGCCCTGCTGCTGACGCGCTCGGCCTCGGCACATCACTCGTTCGCGGCCGAGTTCGACCGCGCGCTGCCGGTCACCGTGACGGGCACCGTCACGAAGGTCGAATGGATGAACCCGCATGCGCGCTTCTACATCGACGCGCAAGGACGACGCCGGCAAGACCGTGAACTGGGACTTCGAGCTCGCGAGCCCGAACGGCCTCATGCGCCGCGGCTGGAACCGCAACTCGATGAAGATCGGCGACACCGTCGACGGTGACGGGCCACCGCGCCAAGAACAACCCGCTCGTCGGCAACGCGAGCACGGTCACGCTCGCGGACGGCAAGAAACTGTTCGCGGGCTCGTCGAGCGAAAACGAAGCCCGCAGTAGCTCATGCCGCAATAAGACCGCAGCCGCCGTGCCGTTCCGAACCGCAGCACACGCTGCAGCTTCGATCGCGCTGGCCCTCGCCGTGTCGTTGCCGGCCGCAGCGCAGTGGCCGATCTTCGAAGCCAAGCATGCGCCGCGCGAATCGCCGACGGCGCCGTCAACTCGAAGCGCCGCGCCGCGCGCGGCGACGGCCATCCCGACTCTATCGGGTCTCTGGGAGCGCTTCGGCCCCGGCGGCGCCAATCCGAATTTCGACGCGCTGCAGTCCGCCGACGGCGGCCCGCCCGCCGCCACCTTCTGGAACCTCGGCGCCGGCGTTCGCGGCGGCCTGCCCTACACGCCGCTCGCCGCGATGCTGCGCGACGAGCGCATGGCGGACAACCAGAAGAACAACCCCGACGCGTTGTGCCTGCCGATGGGCTTGACGCAACTGCACCTGCATCCGCAGCCGCGCAAGATCGTGCAGACGCCGGGCCTCATCCTGATCATGTACGAGGGCAACGAAGGGCCTGCGCCAGATCTTCACGGACGGCCGGCCGTTGCCGGTCCTCGACGAGAACCTCCAGCCCTGGTGGTACGGCTATTCGGTCGGGCGCTGGGAAGGCGACGAGCTCGTCGTCGAGACCGTCGGCTTCCGCGACGACGTGTGGCTCGACGTGCAGGGCGCGCCGTTGACGGGCCGCGGCAAGATGACGGAACGCTTTCGCCGGCTTAATTACGGCACGTTGCAGATCGACGTAACCATTGAAGATCCAACGGCTTACACTAAACCGTTCACGGTTCGCGTAAACCAAAGATTGTTCCCCGACGCCGAGCTCATCGAGTTCATCTGCAACGAGAACGAGAAGTCGCTCGCAGCACTACGATCCCTGAGCAGAAATCTCGCCAGCCGGCGTTCAGGTTTCCCGCGTATCATGTGGGTATCGCTAGAGGGCGCCTTCGGCAGCCCGGTCGGGGAGCGAATGAGGTTGCGGCGGTCATCCATGTCGTCGGGTTGGGCCTTGCTCGCGTGCGGGGCGCTGGCCGGTTGCGGCACCGAGCCGCCGCCGCCCGCCGCCGCCGGGCTCGGCCAATACCAGCCCGCGACGCTCGCGGAAGCCGTGCTGCTGCGTAACGCCACGGCAATCGAGAATTTCCTGGCGCTCGGCGTCGACCCGAACGAGCCCGAGGCCGACGGCACGACGCCGTTGATGCGGGCCGTTCATGGCGAGATGCCGATGACACGCCCAGCTCCTCATCGACGCCGGTGCCGACGTCAACAAAGCGAACTCCTACGGCGTGACGGCGCTGTACATCGCCGCGCGAGCCGCCGATCAACGTTGCCACACGGATGCTGCTCGCGGCCGGCGCCGACGCGAACGCGGCGCTGCCGACGTCGGGCGAGACCGTTCTGATGACGGCCGCGAAGGCCGGCAACCCCGAGGTCGTCGGCGCCTTGCTGACCGGCGGCATCGAGGGCGTCTCGCTTGCGCAGCTCGCTGAAGCGCGCGCGGCCGCACGAATCGCCGAGGCAGCCGGCTATTCGCAGCTGCCGAACCCAGCGATCGCCGCCAACTACGCCGAACGTCAACGCGCGCGAGCGCTGGTACGGGCGCACCGCGCTCATGATCGCGGCCGCCGAGGGCCATCTAGACGTCGTGCGGCTGCTCATCGAGGCGGGCTCCGACCTGCACCTCGTCGACGAGGAAGGCTCGACGGCGCTATCGCTGGCGCGCAGCTACGGCCACCTCGACGTCGCCGCGCTGCTCGCCGAAGCCGGCGCGCGATTAGAACGCGAACTTCACGCCTACGCGCAACGTGCGCGGCTCCTCGACGCGGCTGATGCGGCAGTTCGTGACGTCGCAATCGATGTCTTCCGACGTCAACCCCGGCGGATCGAGGCCGTCGACGTAAGCTTCGTACCAATAGACGATGTCCTTGCCGTCCTCGTCGAGCACGTTCAGCAGCTCCGCGTACCACGTCGCGCGGCCCACGTGTAGGCGCCGCGCAGGTTCAGCGACGTTCTCGGCCTCCGCGCGTTGCGAGTTGTCGGGCGTCAGCGCGTACTCGCCGAGATAGCGCAACCGCAAGCTCGCTTCCCACTTGTCCTTCACGGCCGAGAAGCCGATCTGGCCCGCGTGCTCGACCGCTTGCTCGACGTAATCGCCGTCGGGATTGTCGACGTAACGCGCTTGGCTGCCCGTGTAGACGGCATCGATGCCGAGCCAGTCGACGGGCTTCCAGAAGACCGTGAGCTCGTAGCCGTCGCGCTCCGAGCCGCCCTTCGGCTCGACGGCGTTCGAGTCGCCGACGAAGATGAGCTCGCTGTCGAGATCGAGCCACCAGTAGGCCGCCGTGATCGTCATCGTGCCCACCTCGAAGCGCGCGCCGGCTTCGTAGCCCTCGCCCGGCGACAGGCCCGGCACCGGGATCGGTCGTCGTTGACGACGCCGCGCGCGTCGTTCGAGTGGAAGCCCTTGCCCCAGTTGCGCGTAGAGCTCGATATCGTCGGTCAGCGTGTAGGCGAGGCCCGACCTTCGGCGAAACGCGGCTGTCGCTGACGCTCCCTGCGGCGCTGCCTGGGCGTCTTCGCCGATGACGTCGAAGTCGTAGCGTCGCCGCGCAGACCGGCCATCAGGCGCAGATTGTCGGTCGGCGAGCCACGATACCTCCGTGAACGCGCCGAGCGAGGTTTCCGTGATGCTGTTCTGGGCGATGTTGGCGACGTAATGCGCCGCCGTCGAACTCGTCGACGCCGACGTTGCTGATGTCGTCGTAGCGGAACTCCGCTGCCGACGTCGAGCGTGACCGAGTCGGTCTCGACCAGCGTGCGTCTCGTAGCGGCCGCCCATCGTCGAGCGCTTGTCGAACTGATTGATCTGGGAGTCGTAGGTCGGGTTCGACTGTCATGTACCAGTCGTAGTACTGCGCGTAGGCGGAAGCGCGCCACACGGCGCCGTCCATCTGGGCGCCGAAGATCCAGCGCTTCGTGTCGCCCTCCGCCGTCGGATCGAGCGCGCAGAACGCGTCCTCGCAGACGGCCGTGCCGATCGCGCGCTCGGGGATCTGCTCCGTCGGGCAGCCAGTGCGCGTCGTAACCCGACAACGGTCACGGCCAGCGTGCCGAACTCCGTCGGCCGCGAGTACTTGCCCCAGACCGAAGTGTGCTCGAGGTCCTCGGGCTGCTCCCACGGCCCGTCGTAGGTCTTGTGCTCGATCGATGCCCGTGAGGCTCGCGCCGTCGCCAAGCTCCTTCGTGCCGCCGCCCGCGAGCCGGCCCCAGCCGTTCTCGCCGCCTTCGAGCGCCAGGAACGGCGCGTCGAGCCGCTCGATCGTCGTGATGAACGCGGCGCCGGCCATCGAGAAGTCGCCGACGTCGGCGCGATACGGGCCCTTGCGATAGTCGATGCGCTCGACGGTCTCCGGCATCATGCCGTTGACGTCGAGATAGCCCTGGCCGTGGCCGTGCGAGCGCAGGTTCATCGGCACGCCGTCGACGAATCGCCGTGAAGTCGGTGCCGTGATCGAGGTTGAAGCCGCGCAGGAAATACTGGTTGGCCTTGCCGCTGCCCGAATGCTGCACGGCGACCATGCCCGGCACGGCCTCGAGCAGCTCGGCCACGCGCAGCATCGGCCGCACGAGCAAGTCGGCGCCGCCGACGGTGCCCTCGCTCGCGGCCTCGGCCGTGCCGACGAGCTCGAGGCTGCGGCCGAAGACGACGATCTCCTCGAGCCCGTCGTCCGGCTGCGCTGCGGGTTGCGCGGCCGCCCGGCTGGGCTTGCTGGCCGACGGCAATCGAGGCGATGCCAGCGCCATGACCACCGCAGCGGCCAGCGTCGACGACACGCGGTATCGAGCGTCGCGCAGATGACATAGGAGCAGCGACTCGTCGGAGTTTTGAGAGGGGCCGCAATGGTGGCGAGGCCAGCGAGCTCTGTCACGCTATTAACGGTTGTCTTAACCGCTAACGGCCGCGTTAACCCGAACGGAGGCAAGCATTTGCGCGCGTGTCGGCTATAGTAGCGACCCGGCCGACACCGCGATTCACGCTCACCGAGGACGCCATGGAGAAGACCTACAAAGGCAGCTGCTTCTGCGGCGCCGTTTCGCTCGTCGTGACCGGCGAGCCCGTGACGATGGGCTATTGTCATTGCGAGTCGTGCCGCCATTGGTCGGCGGGTCCCGTCAACGCCTTTCACGCTGTGGCGCCCCGGGGCCGTCAAGATCACGGCCGGCGCCGAGAACATCGGCAGCTACAGCAAGACGCCGAACAGCGTTCGAAAATGGTGCAAGGCCTGCGGCGGCCACCTGCTGACGGAGCATCCGTCGATCCGGCTCATCGACGTCTATGCCGCGGTGCTGCCGGCGCTCGAGTTCGGCCGCGCGAGCACTTGCACTACCAGGAAGCCGTGCTGCGCATCGTCGATTCGCTGCCGAAGCACAAGGACCTGCCGAAATCGGCCGGCGGCTCGGGCGTGCTGTTGCCGTCGTAGCGCGCTAGAGCAGCAGAGCGACGCGAGCGCCAAGAAGATAAAGAACCCCATGCTGTCGGTGATGGCCGTCAGCAGGATGCTGCTGCCCATCACGGGGTCGCGGCCCATGCGCTCCAAGATCATCGGGCACAGCACGCCGACGACCGACGCCACGCAGCATGTTCAGCAGCATCGCGCTCGCCATGACGGCCGCCAAACCGAGCGAGCGGTAGAGCAGCAACGTCGCCGCGGCCATCACGACGCCCCAGAGCGCGCCGTTGATGGCGCCGATCGCGAGCTCCTTGCGCAGCAAGAACAGCATGTTGCGGACGTTCAACTGCGACAACGCCAAGCCGCGAATCACGAGCGCCACGGTCTGATTGCCCGTGTTGCCGCCGATGCTCGCGACGATCGGCATCAGCGCGGCGAGCGCCGTGAGCTGCGCGATCGAGCCCTCGAAACCGCCGACGACGCGCGACGCGACGAACGCCGTCAGCAGATTCACGCCCGAGCCACGCGAGGCGCTTGCGGCCGCTCTGCCAGATCGGCGCGAACAGATCCTCGTCCTCGCTCAAGCCGACCTGGCTCAACGCTTGCTTGAACGAATCCTGCTTGACCTGCTCGAGCACCTTGTCGACCGTCAGCATGCCGACGACCTGCTTGTGCAGGTTCACGACGGGCGCCGCGATCAGGTCGTAGCGCTCGAACGCCTCGGCCGCATCGTCCTCGCGATCGCTCGTCAGGAAATACTTCGGCTCGGCATCCATGACGTCGCTGACGCGACAGCGCGCCGTCGCGCACGAGCAGCTGGTCGATCGGCAGCGTGCCTTGCAGCACGTTGTTGCGGTCGACGACGGTCACCGACGTGAGCTGCGCCGGCAGGCTGCCGCGCCGGCGCAGCGACGCGATCGCCTCCTCGAGCGTGACGTCGGCGCGCACCGTGACGACGTCGAGCTGCATCAGCGCGCCGACGCTGCCCTCGGGAAACGACAGCACCGACTGCACCTCGGCGCGCTCCTCGGAGCCGAGCTGCGCGAGCACGGCGTCGACGCGCTCCTGCGGCAGGTCCTGGACGAGGTCGGCGAAATCCTCGGCGTCCATCTGCCGGCCGAGCGCCGATCAGCTCGGGCTCGTCGAGCAGCGTGACGAGCGAAGCGCGCACGGCGTCCGCGAGCTCGAGCAGCACGGCGCCGCGGCGCTCGCGCGCGATGAGCTGCCACGCCGTCATGCGCTGCTCCTGCCGCAAGCTCTCGAGCACGAACGCCGCGTCGGCCGGATGCAGCTGATTCAGCTTCTTCTCGAGCTCGACGGAGTGCTGGCGCTCGACGAGCGACTGCACGAGCGCGTGCTTGCGCGTGTCCGTCCGCGCGACGAGCTGGTGCACGAGCGCCTGCTTGTCGAGCAGCGCGACGACGGCGCGCAACGTCGCGTCGAGAGTGTGCTGATGCGTCAGGTCGCTGGCCACGGCGCACAGTGTACTGCGCTCGCGTCGCAGCGTTCTTGCCGAGCAGCAAGCGCTGCACACCGCCGGACCCTTCCGGGTCGTTGCCGAACGAAGCGCGGTTGCAGAGGAACAAGATCGGTACGCCCGTCGCCGTCGAAATCGGCCACCTCGATGTCGAAGCCGTTGCCGTCGGCTGAGAGCGGCAGCACGGAGCCACGGCGCGGCCAGCGGAGAATCGCGCTTGGCCGTCGTTGAGCAGCACGCGGTAGTCGCCGGCCGCTCGCTCGAACACCGTGTTCGGCGCGATGATGTCGACGTCCGCGTCGCCGTCGAGATCGAGTGCCTGAATCGTGAAGTTGCTCGCGTCGCCGGCGGTCGGCTGCGAACCGGCCGGCGCCGCCGAGAACACGCCCGTTGCCGTCGTTCAGCCAGCAACGTATCGCGTCGGGCTCGTCGAGCACGAACCGCACGTTGGCCGACGACGAGGTCGAGATCGCCGTCGCCGTCGAAATCGGCGGCGCGCACCTCGCGCGATTCGTCGTTCTCGCGCGGCAAGTGCGTCGCCGTCACGTCGACGAGCACGCCGTCGTCGTTACGGTAGAGCTGGTTCTGCCCTTCGTTCGCGACGGCGACGTCGAGATCGCCGTCGCCGTCGGCGTCGAACGCCTCGAGATCCTGCGTGCGCGATTCCGGGCCGCTCTGCGGCCAGCGCGTCGCGGTCTCGTCGCGAAACCGGCCCGTGCCGTCGTTGATGAGCGCGCGATCGATCGCCGATGTTGCCGGTCAGCACGTCGGGCGCGCCGTCGTCGTTCAGATCGAGCACGACGAGCGCATTCGACACGTCGTCGGGCATCGAGCCGCTCGCTCGCATGTCGGTGAAGCGGCCGGTGCCGTCGTTCGAGATACAGCTCGTCCTTGCGGTCGTCCTCGCTGACGAGCACGAGATCGAGATCGCCATCGCGGTCGAAGTCGGCGAACGCGACGTCCTCGCTGTCGTGCTCGGTGCGCGGCAACTGCGCCGATGCGTTGCGGAACCGGCGCAGTGCCGTCGTTGAGCAGAAGCACGTTCGGCTCGTACTCCATCGCGAGCGCGAGATCGAGATCGCCGTCACCATCCGCGTCGCCCGCCGCCGCGTCCATGCAAGGGCCGGCCAATCCGCGCGGGAGATGCGTTGCGGTCACGTCGGTATAGAGCGGTTGCGCAGCGGCAAGGCCGCCGATCGACGCGAGCACCGCTGCTATGGGAATTCCGCTGCGCATGATGTGCTCCCCTCGCCCGTCCACGAGAACGTTAGTTCACGCCGATCCAAGGTAGTTCAGTCGACGCCGGAGTCCGGCCGCAAGACGGCCTTCGCGTGCTCGTCGATGATGATGCGCTCGAGCCCGTGCTGCTCGCGCTGGCGCACGCGGACGATCAGGAACACGGCGACGATGACGAGCCCCACGACGAGGCCCCACCACAGACCGACGGCGCCGTAGCCGAGGCCGAAGCCGAGCCACAGGCTCACGGGCATGCCGATGCACCAGAAGCCGACGACGTTGACGATCATCGGCATGCGCGTATCGCCGAGCCCGCGCAGCAGGCCGATCGCGACGACCTGGAGCCCGTCGAACACCGCGAACACGCCGGCGATCGGCAGCAGCAACGCCGCGAGCGCGAGCACCATCGCGTCGCGCGTGTAGAGCACCCGCGAGCGGCTCGGGCGCAACGATGAACAACGCGCCCGTGCACAGCATGAAGCCGGCGCCGACGACGAGCGACGCGACCGTCGAGCGCCGCACGCCCTCGGCGTCGCCGCGGCCGACGGCGTGGCCGACGATGACGGCCGCGGCCGACGAGACGCCGAGCGGCACCATGAACGTCAGCGACGCGAGATTCAGCGCGATCTGGTGCGCGGCGACCTGCACGACGCCGAGCCAACCCATCAGCAGCGCCATGACGTTGAACGCTCCGCCCTCGAGCATCATCTGCGCGCCGATCGGCAGCCCGAGCTTCAGCATGCGCATCAGCGGGCGCAAGATCGAGCAGATTCGGCGCGACGTCGCGCAAGTACGGATGCAGCGTCCGCCAGCCGAGCGCGAGCATCAGCACGGCCATGAGCCAGCGGCTCACGGTCGTCGCCCACGCGGAGCCGATCACGCCCATCGCCGGAAAACCGAAGTGGCCGTAGATCCACGCGTAGTTCAGCGCGACGTTGACGAGATTCGCGACGACGATCGTGATGACGATCGGCAGCACGCGGTGGTGCGCCTGCAGCGTCTGGCGCAGCACGACGAACACGTAGAACGGCCACACCGACAGCGCGTTGCGGTGCACGTAGCCCGCCGCATCGGGAATCACCTCGGCCGGCTGGTCGACGAGCTCGAGCACGGGCCGCACGGTCAAGCAGCACGAGCGAGATCGGCACGCTCAACACGAGCGACAGCACGAGACCGCGCTGCAAGCCGCGGCGCACGGCGAGCTCGTCGCGCGCGCCGAGCGCCTGCGCAACGATCGGATCGAGCGCGAACAGCACGCCCATGCCGAAGATCGAGATCGAGAAGAAATACATGTTGCCGAGCGCGACCGACGCGAGCGCCGCGGGCGACACCGGCCCACCATGACGGTGTCGACGACGCCCATCAGCATCGTGCCGACCTGAATCAACACGAGCGGACCCGCGAGGCGCAGCAGCGCGCGAAAGTCGGCGCGGGTCGGCTTGTGCTCGAGCGCGAAGAGAGACATGGCGGCCAGCCGGAAGAGCCGCGATCAAAGAGCTGCGCGCAACTCGGCTCACAAGCGCGCCCGGTCGTCGTCCGCGAGCCGGCGCTCGGGCTGTGCTCGACGTCTTGCGCCCAGATCGGCTGGCGCCAGCGGCCGTCGTTCTTGTAGCGCGGAATCACGTGCCAGTGCAGATGCGGCATGACGTTGCCGAGCGACTCGACGTTCATGTGATCGGGCTCGCAAACGGTGACGATCGCGTGACGACGCGATGCAGGTCGGCGGCGTACGCGTGCCATTCGGCCGCTGGCCAGCTCGTCGAGCCGCGTGACGTGCCGCGGGTCGAACACGAGCACCCCGTGGCCGCGATACATTTGATTCTGCGGCAAATACCACGACGACGCCGTCAGCGTGCGAACGAGCTCCCAATGCGGCGTGTACGTCGGCGCGCGGCGCGTCGAACGGGCAGCCGCTGTCCGGCGACCAAGTCTGTCCCAGCTCGCGCTCCGCCATTGCCCGCGCTCCTCCGAATCGACCGGCTCGCACTGTAGCACTGCGATACGCAGCGCAAGTATGCTGGCGGCGTTCGCCAAACCGGGGATCACGCCATGCTGCGTCACACACTCACCCGCGCTGCCTTCAGTCTCGTTCTGCTCGGTCGTCGCTGTCGCCGCGTCGGCGCAATCGTTGCAGCCGGCGTCGCCCGACAGCGTCGGGCTGTCGACCGAACGCCTCGAGCGGCTGAGCGACGCGCTCCAGAGCATACGTCGACGACGGCCAGGTCGCGGGCTCGGTCACGCTGATCGCGCGGCGCGGCAGCATCGCCTACTTCGAAGCATTCGGCGAGCGCGACCACGAAGCGAAGGCACCGATGCAGACGGACGCGATCTTCCGCATCGCGTCGCAATCGAAAGCCATCGTCAGCGTCGCCGCGATGACGCTCGTCGAGGAAGGCAAGCTGCTGCTGACGGACCCCGTCGGCAAGTACTTGCCGGAATTCATGGAGACGAAGGTCGCCGTCGCGCGCGACGGCGGCGGCTACGACGTCGTGAAGGCCGCGCGCCCGATCACCGTTCGCGATCTGCTGACGCACACGTCGGGCTTCGGCTACGGCAACGGCGTCGGCGGCGAACTCTGGACCGCCGCGGGGCAGACCGGCTATTACTTTGCCGACAAGGACGAGACGATCCGCGACTCCGTGCGGCGCATCGCGATCACTGCCCGCGCACGCGCAGCCCGGGACGCAGTGGATCTACGGCTACAACACCGACATCTTGGGCGCGCTCGTCGAGGTCGTCGCCCGCAAGCCGCTCGACCAGGTGCTGCGCGAACGCATCTTCGAGCCGCTCGGCATGCGCGACACCGAGTTCTATCTGTCGCCGGGCAAGAGCGACCGGCTGGCCGCCGTGTACTCGATCAACGACGGCAAGCTCGAGCGCGCGCCGACGCCGGGCAATTCCGTCGGCCAAGGCCACTACGTCGACGGGCCGCGCAAGAACTTCTCGGGCGGCGCCGGCCTGCTCTCGACGGCCACCGACTACGCGCGCTTCCTGCAGATGATGCTGAACGGCGGCGAGCTCGACGGCCGGCGCATCTTGAGCCGCAAGACCGTCGAGCTCATGACGACGAGCCATCTGGGCGACATCGCCTACAACGCCGGCCAGGGGTTCGGTCTCGGCTTCTACGTCGTCGAGGATTTGGGCGCGCGCGGCTCGCCGGGCTCCGTCGGCGAGTTCGGCTGGGGCGGCGCGTATCACACGACTTACTGGGTCGACCCGCGCGAGGAGCTCGTCGTCGTGCACATGACGCAGCTCGTGCCGGCCGGCGCCGTCGACGATCAGGCGAAGGTCCGCGCGCTCGTCTATCAGGCGATCGTCGACTGAGCTAGGGCGCGCCGCATGGACGCCACGCGCGCCGATCGGTCCGTCATCCTCGAGCTTGCGGCGATCGGCGCGGCGGCGCTCGTGTTCGTCGCGACGTTCCAGGTCCGGCCGCCGTATGTCGACTTCGTCCTCGCCGCAGCCGCGGTAGCGCTGATTGTGCTCAGCGCGGCACGCAGCCGGCGGCTCTGGGCGCTCGCGCGCAGCGTCGATCCGACCGGTGCGCGCGGCGCGTGGCTCGCCGCGCTCGCGTTCACGGCCGTCGCGCTCGTCGTGCTCGCCATCACGGCGGTCATCGTCGCGCGCGCGACGGGTGCATCCGCGCTCGAGCGGTTCAGCAACTGGCACATGCTGGCCGCCGCCGCTCTGTACCTGCCGTGGGCGCTGCTGCAGCAATACATCTTTCAGTTCTACTGGTTCGGCCGGTGGGTGCAGCTCGCGCCCGTGCCGCTTGCCGTCGCGCTGACGGCGCTCGCCTTCGCCGCCGTGCACTTCCCGCGCTGGCCCGTCATGGGCGTGACGCTCGTCGCCGGCACTGCCTGGGCACTCATCTATTACAGGTGGCGGAGTCTGCTGCCGCTCGCGGTCTCGCATGCGCTGCTCGGAACGGCCTTGCACTACTGGGTGTTCGGCAACGACTTGCTCGAACGTTGGGTGCCGTTGCTCGCGCGTTGGCTGCCGTAGCGCTAGAACTGCGCACTCCGCCACAGTTTGCGGCGCGGCCCGCGCCTAGCCTGCGGTCATTCGCAACGACCGTGGGCTCACGCGCGTGCACGCATCCGCCGAGATCGACCGCCGGTTCTTGTCCTTCATCACGGATCTCGTGCTGTGCAGCCGCTGTTTTCGCCGCGGCGTGCGCACGCGCGTGCCGCAACCGATCTCGCCGCGTCATCGGCCGCTCGCGATGTGCCGCGGCTGCCGGGCACGCGAGCACGCCGCACGCAGCTGACGGTTAGGCGAGCAATGGCGGCAGCTCGCGCATGTCGGCGAACGTGCGGCTCGCGCCGGCTTCGATGAGCTTCGCGGCTGGAGTGAGGTCGACGAAGCCGAACACCGTCATCCCCGCCGCGCATCCTGCGAGCACGCCGTTCACCGAATCCTCGACGACGGCCGTGCGCGCCGGCGCCGCGCCCATGCGCTCGGCGGCGAACACGAAGATGTCGGGCGCCGGCTTGCCGCGCGCGACCTGAGTCGCGCTGAACAAGCGCCCCTCGAAGAGCGGCATGAGCTTGGTCGCGCCGAGCGTGATGCGCATCTTGTCGTGGCCGCCGCTCGACGCGATGCAGAACGGGATCGTGAGCTGATCGAGCACCTCGCGGATTCCCTCGACCGGCTGCACCTGCTCGCGCAGCACGCGGTCGCGATCCGCGCAGTAACGCTCGAGCGCGCCCGGCGGCGCGGGCTTGCCGCTCAACCGCTCGACGATCGTCATACACTCGGGCAGCGCTCGGCCGAGGAACTGCTCGCGCGTCTCGGCCTCGCTCAAGTGAACGCCGAGCGAGCGTATGAACGAGCCGAACACCTCGAAGACGATGCGCTCGCTGTCGACGACGACGCCGTCGCAATCGAAGATGACGAGATCGAAACGTGCCATCAGTCGTCGAGCGTGCGCCGCCCGCGCTTCAAGCGGCCGTGCCTTGTCTTGTCGTCGAGCCGGCGCGCCTGCGAGGCGCGCGTCGGCTTCGTCTTGCGCCGCACCTTCGGCACGAAGAGCGCGCGGCGCACGAGGTCGGCCAAGCGCTCGAGCGCGGCCGCCTTGTTCTGCTCCTGGCTGCGGAACTGCTGCGCCTTGATGACGACGACGCCGTCGGCCGAGATGCGGTGATCGCGCAGCGCGAGCAGCCGCTCGCGTGCGGCCGGCGGCAGCGCACTCGAGCGCGCGGCGTCGAAGCGCAGCTGCACGGCGCTCGCGACCTTGTTGACGTTCTGCCCGCCCGCGCCCTGCGAGCGGATCGCCGTGAATTCGATCTCCGCCTGCAGGAATCGTCACGCTGCCGCTCACGCGCAGCCCTTCGTCGGCGGCCAAGGGCCTCGCCTCTCTAGTTCGCGGGCTCGATGCGCAGGATCGCGCCGTCGGTCTCGTCCGTCAGGAGATACAGGAGCTCGTCAGGCCCCTGGCGCACGTCGCGGATGCGTTGGCGCAGGTCGACGAGCAGCATCTCGCGGCGCAGCTCCTCCCAGTTGGCGTTGAACTGAATGCGCTCCAGATGCCCGGTGCCCGGGATCTCGCCCATGCGCATGCCGCCGACGAACACGTCGCCGTTCCACTCCGCAAGCTTGTTGCCGGTGTAGAACGCCAAGCCCGAAGTCGCGATCGACGGCATCCAATAGACGACCGGGTCCTCGAAGCCTTCGCGCGAGAAGCCTTTCGACTGCCACGGCCCCGGGTACGAGCGGCCCGTGCTCACGAGCGGCCAGCCGTAGTTCGCGCCGGGCTTCAGGATGTTGATCTCGTCGCCGCCGTTCGGGCCGTTCTCGTTCTCCCACAGCTCGCCGGTGCCGGGATGCACGACGAGCGCGAGCGTGCTGCGATGGCCGAGCGTGTAGATCTCGGGCTTGTAAGCCGACGTTGCCCGAGAACGGATTGTCGCCGGGCACGCTGCCGTCGTCGTTCAGGCGCAGCACCTTGCCGGCGTGGCTCATGGGGTTCTGCGCGTTGGCGCCGTCGCCGGCGTTGCCGAACGTCGTCACGTAGAGCTTGCCGTCGCGGCCGAACGCGAGCCGCGACACGCTGCTCGAGTCCGGCGTGACGAAGATGTCGCGCACGTCCGTCAGCGCCTTGCCGTCGAAGACGCCGCGCGCGACGCCGAGCCCGTTCTGCCGTTCCCCGAGCGGTTTGTTGTAGCTCAAATAGACGATACGATTCGTCGCGAACTGCGGATGCAGCGCGACGTCGAAGAGACCCGACAAGCCCTGCGAGCGCACTTCGGGCACGCCGGCGATCGGCTGCGGATCGAGCACGCCGTTGCGCACGATGCGCAACTGGCCGCCGCGCTCCGTGACGAGCATCTCTCCGCTCGGCAGCCAGACGACACTCCACGGATGGTTGAGGCCGCGCGTATACACGACGACGCGAATGTCCTGCCCTTCGGCCGTCTTGTAGACGAAGGGTCCCGCGCCGAGCGGCGCCACTTGAGATCCCGGTCGGCGCGCGCGGAGTTCCGGCGTTCCCCGCGGGCGCGCGCTGTGCGCCCGCGGCAGCCGGCTGCTGTGCGCCCGCGCCGGCCGGCTGCTGCGCGCCCGCGCCGGCCGCGATGGCTACCAACACCGCTGCGACGGCGCAACGAACGAATCTGCTCATAGTGTTTCTCCCCCGCCTTCCCCGTGGCATTTTCGGCACAGCGCATCCTAACGCGGGCCGCCGCCGCTTGTCCGCAGCCACCAGGGGCGGCGCCGACTCGCGCGCGCCGGCCGATCGGGGCAAACTAGGCCTCGGTTGTCGACTTCGTTCAGGGGGGTTTCGATGACTACGGCTCACGACATCCTGCGGTTCAAAGGCCAGACCGTCCACTCCGTCCGCCCCGACGACACCGTGCTCGCCGCGCTCGCCGTCATGGCCGAGCACGACATCGGCGCCGTCCTCGTCGTCGAGGGCGACGAGCTGGTGGGAATCCTCACCGAGCGCGACTACGCGCGCAAAGTCGCGCTGGTCGGCCGCGCGTCGAAGGATTCGCCCGTGCGCGCCATCATGACGGCGAATATCGTCTGCGTGCCGCCGAGCCGCACCGTCGAGGAGTGCATGACGGTAATGACGGAGCGCCGCTGCCGGCACTTGCCCGTCGTCGAGAACGGGCACGTGGTAGGCGTCGTTTCCATCGGCGATCTCGTCAAGGCGACGATCGACGAGCAGGAATTCACCATTAATCAACTGAAGAACTACATAGCGGGCTAACGGGCGCTGGCGGCGCCTCTTGCGCGAACGCCTAGGCCTTGTCACGATCTTGCAAGGCCCTACCGGCCATCATTCACCGAACACTTTGGGGAACACCATGAAAAAGCTAATGCTCGCTGGTCTCGCTGCCGTCGCCGTCGCACTGCCCGTCTACGCCGCCCTACAGAAGGGCGACGCCGCGCCGACGTTCACGGCTAAAGCCTCGCTGGCCGGTAAGGAATTCAACTACTCGCTGGCCGATGCCCTGAAGAAGGGCCCGGTCGTCGTCTACTTCTATCCGTCGGCCTACACGCAGGGCTGCAACATTCAGGCGCACACGTTCGCCGAGAACATGGAGGCGTTCAACGCCGCCAAGGCCACCGTGATCGGCGTGTCGCTCGACAGCATCGCGCGCCTGAATGACTTCTCGGCGGATCCCGCCTACTGCGCCGGCAAGCTCGCCGTCGCGTCGGATGCGGACGGCGCGATCGCCAAGTCGTACGGAGTGGACGTAGGTGCGATGCGCGCTGGCATGACCGATTCGCGTGGTCAAGCCATCGACCATGGCTTCGCCGACCGTATGACCTTCGTTGTTGGCCAAGACGGCAAGGTTGTTACCTCGTTCGGTGGAAGGGCTGTTTCGCCCACAGACAACGTCGCGCAGGCGCTGCAAACCGTGAAGGACATCGCGGCGCTGTAAGCGCTTCGCTTTTCGGTTCAACAACGAGCCCGTTGCGTTCGCGCGCAACGGGCTTCGTTTTTTTGGTTCGCGCTAGCGCAGCCACCCCGCCGCCATCTGCTTCTCGTGCGCCGTGATCGCGTTGCGCATGAACATCGCGACGGTGACGGGGCCGACGCCGCCCGGCACCGGAGTCACCCAGCTCGCGACCTCTTTGACGTTGTCGGTGTCGACGTCGCCGACGATCAGCGCTTCCCCGTTGGGGCCCGTGATCTGGTTGATACCGATGTCGATGACGGCGGCACCGGGTTTCACCATGTCCGCGCGCAGAAAGCGCGGCTTGCCGACGGCGACGAGCACGGCGTCGGCGCGCCGAGAGTGCGCGGCGACGGAGCGCGTCAGATGATGGCACACCGTCACCGTGGCGCCTTCGGCCATCAGCATGAACGCGGCGGGTTTTCCGACGATCTCGGAGTGCCCGATCATGACGACCTCGAGGCCGTGCAAGTTCAGGCCCGTCGCCTTGATGAGCTCGACGGACGCCGCAGCCGTACAGGGCGCGAGCGCCAAATCGTTGTACACGATGTCGCCGATCGACGCCGGGTTCATGCCCTCGATGTCCTTCAGCGGATGGATCGCGGACGCCAGCGAGCGGCCGTGGATGTGCTTCGGGATCGGCCGCTGGAGAATCACGCCGAGCACGCGTGGGTCGTCGTTCATGGCGCGCAGCCGCGCCTTGCATTCGTCTTGCGTCAGCGTCGCGGGCCACGTCTGGTCCTCGAACGGAATGCCGACTTTCTTTGCCGCGTTCGCTTGGCCGCGCACGTAGACGGCAACCTCCTTGTGCTCGCCGATGCTGATCGAGACGAGCCGGCCGAGCGAGTGCCTCGCAGCGCCGGCGTGGACGCGCGCGGCAACGCCGTCGAGTATGCGATCGCGGACGGCTCTGCCGTCTAAGAGGCGGTTATCGAGCATGGATTCAATCCGGTTGGCTAGTTGAAAGTATCGCAGGCGCCGGGATCGCCCGTGCGCAGGCCCGTCGAAAGCCAGCGCTGTCGGTCCGCGGAGGAGCCGTGCGTGAACGAATCCGGCGTCACGCTGCGCCCGGCGCTGCGCTGCAAGCGTGTCGTCGCCGATGGCCTCGGCCGCGCCGAGCCCCTCTTCGACGTCGCCGGGCTCGAGCACGCGCGCGGTCTGGTTCGCGTGATACGCCCAGACGCCCGCGAAACAGTCGGCCTGGAGCTCCATCGCAACTTGTAAGCGATTGGCGTCGGCCTCGCGCGGCGCTGCTGCGCCGCGCGCACTTGATCCGACGTGCCGAGCAGCGTCTGCACGTGATGGCCGACCTCGTGGCCGATGACGTACGCGGCTGCAAAATCGCCGGCGCCGCCCATGCGCGCGAGGTCGTCGAAGAACGAGGTGTCGAGATAGACGCGCTGGTCGCCCGGGCAATAGAACGGGCCCGAGGCCGAGCTCGCATAGCCGCACGCGGACTGAACCGCGCCGGCGAACAGCGTGAGCTGCGGCGCCTGATATCGCTCGCCGGACTGCGCGAACACCGCGCCCCAGACGTCCTCGGTGCTGCCGAGCACGCGCGCGACGAAGTCGCTGACCTCGTCATTGGCCGCGAGCGGCTGGCCCTGGTCGCTGGTCGGGGCGCCGCCGCCCCCGCTGAAGACTGCAGGACTGCGTCCGGCCCACCGAAGACGAATAGCAAGGCCGAGAATGACGAGCAGGCCGAGCCCGCCGCCGACGCCCCCGCCGCGGCCGATCCGCAGCGGCATTCGGCCGCCGCCACCGGCTCCGCGCACGTCGCGGACGTTGCTACTTCGTCTTAAGTCCTTCCAGCGCATCGCCCAAGCTCCATGCCGACGCCGCTCCTGCCTCCAGTTTACAATACGGCCCCATCGGGAAGCGCAGGAGTTCCGCGTGAAGCTCGTCGAAGAATATGCCGGCGTCGGCTCGTTGCGCTTCGCGCGATCGCACGCTCGGCGCGATTGCGTATCGCATCAGCCGCTTTCAAGGCATGGCGACGTCGGGGTTGCCGATCCCGGGCCTGCATCGCATCGAGGGCTCGCTCGCGCTCGCGAGCCGTCCGGAAGTCACGGACCTCGTCGGCGCCGACGTGACGCTCGAGCTCGAGGACGGCCGCTCGCTCGCGCTGACCGTGGCCGACGACACCGGCCGCGTGCTCGCCGAAGGTCACGGGCCGCGGCACGGCTGCGGCTGCTGCTGACGAGCAGCCTTGCTCGTCCGCGACGCCGACTTCACCACCGACTTCGCGAGCATCCGGCACGTTCGCGAGACGGTGTTCATCGACGAGCAACGCGTCCCGCGCGAGCTCGAGTTCGACGACCGCGACCCGCTCTGCCGTCCACGTGCTCGTCGTTCGAGGGCGACGCGCCCGTCGGGACGGGCCGCCTCGATCTAGCTACGGCGGCAAGGTCGGCCGAGTCGCCGTGCTCGCGACGCATCGGCGCAGCGGCGTCGGCGCGCGCCCTCATGGACCGCCTGCACGACATCGCGCGCGAGCAGCGGCAGGCGCACCTCTGGTGCAACGCCCAGCTCACGGCCGTGCCGTTCTACGAGCGCTTGGCTACGTGCGCTCGGGCCCGATCTTCGTCGAAGCCGGCATCGACCACGTGAGCATGGACTACGACGTGCGCTACGCTGCGCGCGGCAGTTAGATCACGTCGCCGTTCGCTTCGAACGTCGGCTCGGGCAACCCCTTCGCGCGCGCCTCCGCGACTGGCGCGATCGTCGGCACGCGCAGCGCTCAAGATGTTCGCGAGCGCCCTGTTGCCTTCGTGGCACTCGTACGGCAGCACCTGATAGTCGGGTTGCGGCGTGATCGGGAACGCGATCGTGAACGGCGCCGTGTAGGTCTCGGGATCCGTCACCGTCACCGAATAGTCGATGCGGTCGTCGGCAACACGTGTGAAGCGCTCGACGAGTTGCATCGACGGCGTCGACGGCGGTCCGTTGCCGTTCAAGCCGATGCCGGTCTGGCCGACGAAATTCGCGGTCTCGACGACGAGCGTCTCGCCTTCGAACCGGCCGCGCGCATCGCCCATGTACATCTTGATCGCGTCGCCGACGGGCGGGCGGCCGTCGAGCGGCACGATGCGGGCCTCGTGAATCATCTCGTAGCGGATCACGACGTCGGTCGGCGTTTGATGGATCTCGAGGCCGTTGCCGTAGATGACGGGCAGGATCGAGCCGACGACGCCGCGCGTCAGGCAACGATCGTAGAGGCTGCGGTCCATCCCACGAGTCCGGCCGCGCACCGGCGCCGCACGTTCTGCTCGTCGGTACGTTGCTGCCCGGCCGCGGTCAGCGGCGGGATGCGGCCGTTCGGCGGATCGACGACGAGCGACGTGTGACGGAACGTGCGCACGCCGCGCTCGGCGAGGAACGCCGTGCCGCCTTCGCGCAGCCGCTCGACTTGCGCGTCGTTGCCGCGCTGCCGCTCCGCGAACTCCTCGTCGGTCAGCTCGGCGCGCGTGCCGAGCTCCTCGGGCCGCTGCAGCGGAATGCCGCGCACGTCGTCGCTCGACCACGTGCCTTGCAGATCGGGATGACCCCACGGCGTGCGCCACTGCTGCGGCGCTCGCCGTCGTCGAGCCGGCGACTTGCGATTCGCTGCTGCCGATGATGCCGAACGCGAGCGCACGCGGCGGCGAGCATGACGAGCTGCCAACGTTGCATGTTTCCCCCCGAAGCGCCCTGCCCCGGCGCTGTGTCTCGTCGATTGTGGGCTGCCCGCGAGCTGCCGCAAATTCGTGGCCTTTGTGTAGACTAATGACAATCACAAACACGCCGCCGAGCGGCCATTTCGGGGGACTTACACCATGCGAATCACGACGATCATCTGCGGCGGAATCTTGACGGGCATTGCGGGCAGCGCCATGGCGTGCGACCTGCCGAAGCTCGCGATCATCCCGCCGAAGGACCAGGTCGCCGGCAAGGAAGCGGAGATTCGCGCCGCGGCCGAGCGCGTATTTCATCGGCCATGCAGGCTTACACGGCCTGCCTCCAAGCCGAGCTCGCAGGCGCCGGCGGCGACGTCGGCACCCGACCGTCGTCAAGGCGCGTGCTCGTGTCGCGCGCAACAACGCGGCCGTGAGCAGAAGCCGAGTTCATGATGAAGCTCTTCACGGATAACGTCGGTCCCAGCCGACGGCCATACCCGTCGGTGCCGCGCCACCCGCCAGCCGTTAGCCGGGCCCGGAGCGGGCCGCTCCGCCCGGCCATTTGCCATAGTGCGAGTCGCTTCGAGCGGCTCAGCGTCCGTTCAGCATTCGCGTCGCTAAATGTTCCCTCAACGGCACTTCTCGTGCCGGGAGGGCCGAACATGAACGCACGCTTGCTGGCATCGCTCGCCGCCGCGAGCTTCGTCCTCGGATCGCAACTTGGGTGCCGCGCAGCCGGCGGCCGGCACGGCGGAGCGCGTCACGCGCAGCGCCGCGGGTCCCGCCAGCGATCATGCCGCCGACGAGCTCCGCGATCCGACGTCGTTCGAGACACTGCGCCGCCAGCCCGGCGAGATCGCGGTCAAGCCGCGCGGCCGCGCACCAAGGCGCCCAACACTCTGAAAGCGGCTTACGGCGACTCGTGGATCTACGACGCGACGGCAGACATCTTTGCGGACCGCGACAGCGACGGCTATTACAGCTATCTGCGCGTGCAGTTCGACGCCGACACGATCTACACCGAGGCGTATGTCTACGCCGAGATCTACATCAGCGCCGACGGCACTGCTTGGGAGCAGCTGTACTCGACCCAGGATTTCCCGATCTGGGGCTCCGATCCCGACGACGACTACGAAGTCGAGACGGATCTGGTCTCTGGCTACTCGACGGGGCTCTACGACGTGCTGATCGAGCTCTACGACGCCGACACCGGCGAGTTCCTGGACGAGTACGGGCCGAACGAGTCGCCGCTGTTCTCGCTGCTGCCGCTCGAAGACTCGGGCCGCGACGGCGCTCGTCGTCGAGCCGCCGCCCGTCACCGTCGTGCATGAGAGCGGCGGCGGCGCGGTCTCATGGCTCGCGCTCGCGGGGTTGCTCGGCGCGCTGGCGCTGCGCCGCCGGCAGCTCGCGGCGTAACGGCGTTCGGCACGCGGCGGCGGTGGGCATTGCTCGCCGCCGCTGCTCTATACTCCGGGCACTCGGCCTTCGTCGGGTCTCGCGTGCGCTTCAAGCCCTCGGTCTCGCTCTCGCCGCCTCGTCGCCGTTTCGTTCGCTCGCGCTCGTCGTTCGCGCAGCCGCGCACGCCGCCGCGCGAGATCACGCAAGTCAAAGGCGATCTCTATCGCGCCCGCAACGGCAACTGGTACACCGTGTTCCTCGTGACGCCGGCCGGCATCATCCTGGGCGACCCGATCAACGAAACGTTCGCGCCGTGGCTGAAGAGCGAGCTCGACGCGCGCTTCCCCGGCCGTCCCGTGCGCTACGTCGTCTACAGCCACAGCCACTTCGATCATGCCGCGGGCGGCGCCGTGTTCGCCGACACCGCGACGTTCGTCGCCACGAGAACATGCTGCGCAACATGGACGGCCGCTACCCGCAGATGCCGGGCGACATGATCGACCGCAACGACAACGGCGTCATCGACCGCGACGAGATCGACATCCCGACCAACACGCGGCCCGGCGTCTGCGGCATGGGCCCCGGCTTCTTCGACGGCATCGACCGCAACAGCGACGGCGTCGCGACGCCGCAGGAGCTGCAGCAGCACATCGTCAAGCCGACGATCGTCTACAACGACCGCATGCGCATCGAGCTCGGCGGCAAGGTCGTCGAGCTCGTGCACCCCGGCCTGAACCACTCGAACGACGCGACCGTCATGGTGTTTCCCGGCGGAGCGCGCGGCGTTCGCGACGGAGTTCATCGCCGACGCGCTCGTCGCCGGCAACCCACGCTCGCTGCCGAGCGCGTGCGGGCCGTTCGACGGCAGCCCGCTCGCCGAGTGGATCAAGTCGTACCGCACCGTCGAGGACCTCGACTTCGACGTGCATGGTCACGGGCCACGGCTCGATCTCCGTCGACAAGACGCTGGTGCGCGAGACGCGCGAGTTCTTCGAGGACTTGCGCAGCGAAGTCGCGGCCGGCATGGCGGCCGGCCAATCGCTCGAGCAGCTCAAGGAGCAGCGTGACGGCTCGAGCGCTACAAGGACTGGGCGAACTACGAGCGGCTGCGCGCGAACAACGTCGAGGCGGCCTACCGGAACTTGCTCACCTACAGAGACTAGCGTTCGCGCGCGTGTAGTGCCACTCGGCGGCCGCGCGTAGAGTACCCACAAGATCGCTATCTCAGGGGGGCTCGCCGTGTCGATCAAAACGCTTGGTTTCATCGTTCCTTTCGCGCTCGCGACTGCGCTGTCGGCGCCCTTGTTCGCGCAGCCGGCACCGCAGCCGCCCTCGGAGCCCTGCCCCGCCGTGCGCGACGTGCTCGTGAGAAACGGCCGCATTCACACGATGAACGCGGGTGACACCGTCGTCGACTCCGTGCGCATCGTCGGCGACCGGTTCGCCGAAGTCGGCACGGCGCGGCTCGCCACGTCGCGCTGCACGCGGACGATCGATCTCGAAGGCCGCACGGCCGTGCCGGGGCTCATCGACAATCACAACCACATCGTGCTGCTGGGCCTGCGCCCCGGCCACGACACGCGGCTCGAATCCGCCGCCTCGATCGGCGACGTGCTCGCGCTCCTCGCGGCGCGCGCCGCCGCGTTGCCGAACGGCGCGTGGATCACGTCGATCGGGGGGTTCGACATCAACCAATTCGTGCCGCCGCCCGGCGCACCTCGCTTCCCGACGCTCGCGGAGCTCGACTCCGTGACGCCGAATCACCCCGTCTTCATTCAGATGTCGTTCGCTGGCCCGTCGGTGACCAACACGGCGGGCAAGCGTTTCTTCGAGCAGGCCGGCATCGAGGTCGGCGCCGACGGCGCCCTGGCGGGTGGATTCCAGACGCCGAATCCGACGACGCGTGCGCTGCACGAGCTGCGGCAACGGCAAACACTCGCGGACCAGAAGCGCGGCACGCAGGACGCAATGCGCTACGCGGCGAGCCTCGGGCTCACGACGCATCTCGACGAAGGCGGCTTCCCGGCGACGGCCACGGCGGCCGACGGCGCCGCGCATTTCGACCGCTACCGGGCGTACGACGCGTTGCTCGCGCTCTACGCCGAAGGCGCGCTGACTCAGCGCATCCGGTTGAACTTCCTGCACATGGAGACCGACGCCGCGACACCCGAGCTCGCAGCGCGGCTCGCCAACGTGTTCCCGAATTACGGCGATGACTTGCTCAAGATCGTCGGAATCGGCGAGTTCACGGCCGGCGCATCGCCGATCCTCGCCGAGGCGAGCGAGGTCTGGCGCAACGGCACGCGCCGCGTCGCCGAGGCGGGCTGGCGCAACGAGAACCACTCGCTGACACCAGGGGATTTCAAGATCATCATCGACGAGTGGGACCGCTTGAACGCGGCGTTGCCGGCACCCGGCATCCGCGACCAACGCTGGGTCGTCGCGCACGCGCCGTTCATCACACAAGAGTACGCCGACAGGCTGAAGGCGCTCGGCGGCGGTGTCAGCGTGCTCGGCGGCTGGCGCTACATCAGCGGCACGGCGCAGCAGAACGGCCCGCCGTTCAAGATGCTCGCCGACAGCGGCATCCCGATGGGCATGAGCTCCGACGGCATGCAGATCTCGCCGATGAACCCGTGGCTCGGTCTCTACTACGTCGTGACGGGCAAGAACGCGCGCGGCGACGTCATCAACGCCGGCCAGACGCTCGATCGCGCAGCAGCGCTGAAGCTGTACACGGCGGCGAACGGCTGGTTCCTCGGCGAAGAAAGCGATCTCGGCACGATCGAGCCCGGCAAGTACGCCGATCTCGCCGTGCTCTCGGCCGACTACTTCGACTCGCGCGCCGTCAGCGACGAGGACATCAAGCGATTGACCGCCGAGCTGACGCTCGTCGGCGGCCAGATCGTCCACGGCAACGCCGACGCGCGGTAACGCGCACCGCGCTGCGTGAGATTTTCCGCGCCCTCGCGGCAGATAGAGGTACCACAGCGCCGGAAAGGCCGAACCACCGCGGCGCAGGAGCTCGGGGTGAGCCAGGAATACGAGACCGGTGCGAGACGTGCGCGAGCGCCCGGCGCTGCCTTGGCGCTGACCCTCGGCTGCACGCTTGCGCATCTCGCGGCCGCGCAGAACGCCGGCCCGGCGCATGCGCCGCTGCTGCGCGCGGGCGAAACGCAACGCGCGACTCAACGCGCCGCCGATCGCGTGAGCTTCGTCATCGATCTCGAAAGGCGTGGCGACTACTTGCTGCGCGCCGCGCAGGGTGGCCTCGATCTCGTCGTCACACTGACCGAGCCCGGCGGCGGCAGCGAGTCGTTCAATTCCCCATTGTTGCGCAACGAAGCCGAGCTCGTTCTGTTGGCGGACCGGCCCGTTGGGCGCTACGAGGTCGTGCTGTACTCGGACGAGCACAGCGATACGCTCGCGGCACCCACCCTCGAGCTCCTCGCACTCGCACCGAGCAGCGACCCGCGCGAGCGCGAGGCGCTGCAAGCCATGAGCCGCGGAGCTGCGGCCAACTTCGCCGGGGGCGACGAGGCTTGGCGTGACGCGGTTATCGAATATCAACGCGCGGCCGAGTTGTGGCGCGAGCTCGGCCGGCGGCGCGAGGAAGCCCACGCGCTGTTCGCGGTCGCGATGGTGGAGTTCTGGCAGCTCTACGCCTGGCAACGCAGCGCGGAGCTGGCCGAGCGCGCGGCGACGCTGTACGCAGCGCTCGACGAGCCGTCGTTGGCGGCGAGCGCCGTCGAGCTGCG
The DNA here is from genome assembly GCA_963714705.1 of uncultured Gammaproteobacteria bacterium. Lineage (GTDB taxonomy): Bacteria > Pseudomonadota > Gammaproteobacteria > Steroidobacterales > Rariloculaceae > FEN-1219. Next base: position 536,556 of record CAVQPJ010000001.1, on the reverse strand, counting down.
CGCATCCGCCTTGGTCGAGCAGGCGCTCGAAGCCGGCGAAAAGGAGCCGGCCGAAGCGGAGACCTTGTTTACCCGCGCGATCGCGCTCTTCGAGGAAGCGCGCCTCGTCCAGGAGCGGCTCGGCAACCGCTTCGCGCTCGGCTCGATCGTGAACAACCTGGGCTACGTCGCCTACAACCGCGGCGAGCACGACGCGGCGCGCCGTTACTACCAGCAAGCGGCGGCGGTGCTCGCCGCGGCCGGCGAGCCGGGTGCCGAGCTGAATCCGCTCGCGAACCTGGCGGTGCTCGACGTGGAAGCCGGCCGAGTGGCGACGGCGATCGACACCCTCGAGAGGATTCTCGCCGTGCTGCCGCCGGGCAAGCAGGAGCGCTATCGCAGCGACACGATGTTCAATCTCGGCACGTCCTATCGCAGGCTTGGCTACACGGACCAAGCGTTGCAGACATTCGCGGCGGCGCTCGCGATCCAGGTACGCGACGCAGACACGCAAGGCCGCGGGCGCTCGCTGCGCGGCATCGGCGAGACGTACTACGCGCTCGGCGAGCTCGAGACTGCGACGGAGTATCTCGAGCAAGCCCTCGCGCTAGCCGTCGAGACCAACGACGGCCGGGTTCAAGGAGCCATCCAACGCACGCTGGGCAACATCGCCTCTCTCGAGGGCAACCACACGACGGCGCTCGAGCGCCACCAGATGGCGCTGCGCTTCGCCACGTCGGCGACGGATCGCGTCTACCGCGAACTGCTGATCGCGCGCGATCTGCTCAATCTCGGCAGAACAGCGGAAGCGGCGGAGCTCGCGGGAGCGGCCAACACGACTGCCGCGAGCGCCGGCTCGGATCTTCTGATCGCGGCGGCGCAGCTCGAGCTCGGGCGCGTCGAAGCGCGGCAGGGGTCGGCTGCCTCCGCCGCTGCGGCCGCCAAGCTCGGGCGTGCCGCGAGTCTCTATGCGGCCCTCGGGCTCGACGCCGAGCACGCCGCCGCGCTGCACAGCCTCGCCACGCTCGCCCGCGATCGCGGCGATCTCATCGCGGCACGCACGTATGGCGCCGAGGCGATCGCCGCCGCGGAGAAGCTGCGTCTCCGAGTTGCCGATCCCGAGCTGCGCGCGGCAGCGGCCGCGACACGCCGCAGCTACTACGAAACGCAGATCGACACGCTGATGCGGTTGCACGCCGCGCAGAGCGACGGCAGCGACGCGCAATTGCGCGCGGCGTTCGATTTCGCCGAGCGCAGCCGCGCGCGAATGCTCTCCGATCTCCTCGCGGAGGCCGCCGTCGACTTGCGCGGCAACCTCGCCCCCGCTGTCCGCGAGCGCGAGACGGCGCTCATCGAGACCTTGGCCGAGCGCCGCCTCGAGCGCGACCGGCTGTTGCAGCAACCGGCCGGCGACGGGGCGCGTGCCCAGCTCGCCGCGATCGCGGCGGATCTCGCTGCGATCGAGAACGAGCTCAACCTGCTCGAGATCGAGATGCGGCGCGCCGACCCGCGAAGCGGCGCTCTGACGAACGGCGCGACGCTGACGACCGAGCAAGCTCAAGCCATGCTCGACGACGGCACCGTGCTGCTCGAATATGCGCTCGGCACTCCGGCGAGCTATGTGTTCGTCGTGAGCCGCGACCGCATCGCCGCCGTCACGCTCGCCGACCGCGCGACGATCGAGGCCGCGGCGCGCACCGCGCTCGCGGACCTCGCGACGTTTGCGCCGAACGGCGCGGCACCTGATCTCACCGCGCTCGCGAAGCTCGTGCTGGCGCCCGTGGCGCCGTATCTCGACAAGCCGCGGCTTTTGCTCGCGCTCGACGGCGCGCTGCAGTACGTGCCGTTCGCGGCGCTGCCGAGCCCCGCCGCCGGCGCCACCACACACTTGATCGCAGAGCACGACATCGTCGCCGTGCCTTCACTGGCGGCCGTCGCGGCACTGCCCGCCCGTTCCACGGAGCCGGCGAAAACGTTGGCCATCTTCGCGGATCCCGTGCTGACGGCCACGGATCCACGCGTGAGCACCGCGCCGGTGGTGGTGGCCGCCGCTGCGATGCCGGCCACACTTCTCGAACGCTCCTCGGTCCGCCTCGATCTGCAACGTCTGCCCGCGACGAGCCGCGAGGCGGAAGCCCTCGCGGCACTCGTCCCGGCGGGGCAGCGCTTGATCGCGAGCGGCTTTCAGGCAAACCGCGACGCGGTCCTCGGCGCCCCGCTCGAGCAGTACCGTTATGTGCATTTCGCGACCCATGGCTTGATCGACGCGCGCTATCCCGGCCTGTCGGCACTCGCTCTCTCGCAGTTCGACGAGCAGGGAGCAGAGCGCAACGGCTTTCTTCGTCTGCACGATGTCTATAACCTGCACCTCGACGCCGACGTCGCCGTGCTCAGCGCATGCGAGACGGCGCTCGGACGCGAGATTCGTGGAGAGGGGTTCGTGGGACTCACCCAAGGGTTCATGTATGCGGGTGCACGCAGCGTCGTCGCAAGCCTGTGGCAGGCTCCGGACCGCGCCGCGGCCGAGCTCATGACGCGTTTCTACCGGCACTTGCTGCAAGGGGAGTTGCGCCCCGCGGCCGCGCTGCGCCGTGCGCAGTCCGAGCTCGCCGCCGAGCGGCGCTTCGCCGACCCCTATTTCTGGAGCGGTTTCGTACTCATAGGAGATTGGCGATGACGAAGCGCAACGTAGCGCGAGGCGTGGCGATTGGATTCTTGTTCTCGATCGTCACGGGCTGCGCCGTACGTCCGGTAGTCGACCCCCGAAATCCGGCCCCGACACGCGACGGCCCCGTCGTGCTGCGCGTCTGCTACATCGAAGGCGACGGCGCACACCTCGCCGTGGGCGACCGAGTCGAGCTCACGACCAACAGACTCGGCCGGCTGCGCATTCGCCATCTGCCGCAGAACAACGGGCCGGCGTGGAACGGCGGCGACGACGCAGCCGTCAGGGACGCCATACTCGTCGAGCAGATCATGCCGGGCGGCGAAGCCAAGAACACGCGGCGTTTCGTGCCGGTCGGCCGGTTCGGCGTCCAGCTGCCCGATAGCTCGCACGTCAAGTTCGACTTCCTTGCGAGCAAGGCCGTCGTGAATCTGCCGACCTGTAACCTGCCACTCGGCGCCGACGTCGTGATGATTCGCGGCGTCGAGGACCAAGCGCGTCACGGTGGGCACGCGATCCTCGACTAGTAACGCGCTCGGCGCGACCTGGCTCGCCGGAGTCGTCGCCACGAGCGCAGCGGCGCAAGGGCCGACGTCGCCTCTCCGTCACGTTCCGAACGATCCATTGTTCGCGCGGCAATGGCCGCTCGACAACCAAGGACAAGGCGGCGGCGCCGTCGATGCCGACGTCGACGCGCCGGAAGCGTGGGCGATCACGCGCGGCTCGCCTGCGATTCTCATTGCCGTGCTCGACGACGCCGTGCAGCTCGATCATCCGGACTTGGCGCCGAATATCGCGGCCGCGGGCCGGGACTTCAGAGCGGGCCTGCCGCGCGAGACCGCGGCGCCGCGCGAGGCCACCGATCGACACGGCACGGCCGTGGCGGGAGTCGCCGCGGCCCGCGGCGACGACGGAATCGGCGTCACCGGCATTTGTCCGCAGTGCAGCCTGCTGCCGATCGGCGTCGACGGCGTGGACAACGTGGTCAGCGTCGCCACGGCGGACGCCGTGCGCTGGGCCGTCTCGCAGGACGCCGACGTCATCACCTTGAGCTGGGGCTACGCGCGTGCGCACGCGCCACCGGCCGACGCGGCGCTGCGCGCAGCGCTCGAAGCTGCGGCCGCGCACGGCCGCGGCGGCCGCGGCACGTTGATCGTGGTCGCCGCGACGAACGACGCCGTCGACAATTGCGCGGGACCGACACTCGACCTCGCCGCGCTCGACGGTGTGCTCGGCGTCGGCATCGCCGATTTCCGAGACCGCATCGGCGGAGCCGGCTACGGACCGTGCATCGACCTCGTGGCCCCGTCCACGCCCGAAGGCAAGACGACGCTCGGCGTGCTGACGACCGACCGCACCGGCATCGACGGCCATACCGGAGGCGACTATCACGAGACGTTCGGGGGCACGTCGGCGGCCGCGCCGCTCGTGGCCGGCATCGCGGGCTTGTTGTTGTCGTTGAACCCCGAGCTCACACGCGCCGAGCTGCAGCAGCTGCTCGAGCAATCGGCGGACAAGATCGACGCCGAGCACGCGGGCTACGATGCGCGCGGTTTCAGCACGCGAGCGGGCTTCGGACGCGTCAATGCCGCGCGCGCGCTCGTACCGAACGTCGCGATCGTCGTCACGCCGAGCATCGTCCAAGCCGGCGAAGCGTTTACCGTCACGGTCACGGCCAGCGCGCCTTTCGGTCTCGACTCGATCTCTTGGCTCGTCGAGGGCGTCCCCGCCACTTCGCGCGAGCGGCAGATCGCAGGGCAAGTCTTCGAATCGGTGACGTTCGGCGACGTGACGCTCGACCGAGCCGGCACGTTCGTGCTCACCGCAGACGCACGCGACCGACGTTCAACGAGCCCCCTGCCCGGGTATCCGCACGCCGCAAGCCAAACCGGTCGCAGCGCGACTGCAGTGCTGACGGTGATCGAGCGCAGCGAGCACGACTCGCGGTAGCATCGCCATGGGCTGGAGCATGAAGCACGTCGAACCGTGGACGAACAGAGCGAACAAGGCGAGCACGAGATTGCCGCCGATCTCGCGCACCAGATCGGTCAGGGCGTGCGCGCGGCCGAGGAAGCGCTCGTCGTGCGCTACGGCCCCGGCTTGCACTATCTGCTCAAGCAACGCACCCGCGACTCCGAGCTGGCGCTCGACATCCGGCAGGATGCGCTGCGCGTCGTCATCGAGAAGCTGCGCGCGGGTACCCTCGAGGAACCCGAGCGCTTGGCGGGATATCTGCGCGGCGTCGCGTTGAAGCTCTGGGGAGCGCAGCGGCGCAAAGATCTCCGCCGCGCGACGACGGCCGACTCGGACGCGATCGAGGCCATCGCCGATGATCGCGGCGATCCATCGGAGCAGGTATCCGAGGAACAGCTGAAGCGTGCCGTGCGAGAGCTGCTCGACGAGCTTCCAACCCCGCGCGACCGCGATATCTTGACCCGGGTCTACCTGCTCGAGGAGGACAAGGAGGCCATCTGCGCCGCCCTCGAGGTCGATTCCCTGCACTTCAACCGCGTCTTGTTCCGGGCCAAACAGCGCTTTCGCGAGCTGGTGGAGCGCGCCAGGCAACACGGCGAGCTACGCCTCGTCAGGTGAGACAATTGGGGCGCTAGCGGCAGATTAATGATATGAATCGCCAATACATCCGCGATAACCAGGTCGTCGAGCGCTACCTGCAAGGCCGGCTTACCCCCGACGAGACAGCGGCGTTCGAGGAGGCCTACCTCGGCGATCCCGACCTGTTGCAGGAGCTCAAGACGGCGGATTTGCTGCGGCGGGGGCTGGAAGCCCACGACGCTGCGCAGCGCGCCGAGCAACGGCCAAGCGCCGCGGCACGTGGCGCCGCCGCGCCGCGGTACGCGCTCGCCGCGTCCCTCGTGGCCGGCATCGCGCTGACGTTCTCGTCCTATCTTTTCGTCGAGAACCGCGAGCTGCGCAGCGAGAATGTCGCGCCCGCGCGGGTCGTGCCGCTCCTTGCCGTGCGCGGCGACGCTCCGATCAGCATCGAGGCAGCCGCAACGAACGACCGGACCGTGCTGCTGGTCGATCCGGCATTCCCCTACGACCGCTACCGTGCCACGGTTGTCCGCCGCAGCGACGCCACAGCCACAGAGGTGCTGAGCGTCGACGGCCTCACGCCCTCGTACGAAGGCCAGCTCGGAGTCACCATGCCGAGCCGCCTTCTGACGCCCGGCGAGTACGAAGTCGTCCTCGCCGGCCGCATGCGCGACTGGCCCGAGCAACGCGCCTCCGACGACCTCGGCCGCACCGCCTTCACCGTCACCGCGCCCCGCTAGGGGCTTCTCCGTCTATCGTCCCGGCGCCTCGTTGCGCTTGGGCCTTGTGCGTTCGTCGCACTTTGCGGACGCACGGTGAGATAACCGCCGCTCTCGCGGCAGAGAACTATCAAACAGGGGTGCAATCGCGCCTCGAGGACAAGAAAGAATGATCGACGAACGGGACGACTTCGGCGGCACCGATCTCGAGCCTGCGCCGCTGGCGCCCGGCGGCGTGCGCATCGATCAGATTGCGGCTCTGAGCACCGTCGCCGGCGCAGCCGCGATCGCCGTGTGCTTCTGGGACGCCGTGCCGAGCGACGTGTTGGCCGCGTGGTCGGCCGCCGCCGTTGCGCTCACGCTGCTGCAGTGGCAGGCGGCGCGTTGGCCGCTGCTGCCGCGCGGCGAGTCACAGGAACCGCGCGTCGGCGTTCGCCTCGTCGCCCTCTCGCTCGGTGCAGGCAGCTTTTGGGGCATCGCAGGTCTCGCACTGTCGCCCGCAGCTTCGATCCCGCAACAAGCGATGCTGGCTGTCGTACTGATCAGCGTTACGGCGCTTTGGCTGCCCGTGTTCGCGGTCGCGCCGAAGAGTTTTTGGCTGTTTGCGGTCCCGGCCGTGCTGCCCATGGTCTACGCCCTGCTGACGTCCCCCCCGTCGGCTCAGGCGACCATGGGCAGCCTTTTGTTGGCCGCGGTCGTCGTCTTGGCCATCGTCGCACGCACGATCCACCAAGTGTTGCGCGCCGATGCGACTGCGCGCCGCTCGCTCTATCACCAAGCCACGCACGACGCGTTGGTCGGGTTAGCCAACCGGGCCGAGTTCCACCGGCGCATGGGGATGCTCGACACGGCCGGATCACAGTACGCCGTGATCTTCATCGACCTCGACCACTTCAAGGCAGTCAACGACGCCGCCGGCCATGCCGTCGGGGACGAGCTGCTGCGACACGTCGGCGCGATCCTGCGCGAAGTCGTCCGGCGCGGCGACACGGCTGCCAGGCTCGGCGGCGACGAGTTCGGGATCGTCATGCGCGACTGTTACGCCCACGACGCGACGCGCGTCGCGGCGACGATCCTCGAGCGAATCGCCGGCGTCGTTGTCCCCGCCGACACCGGCGCCTACGGCGTCACGGCAAGCCTCGGCATCGCATGCAGCGCGCTGGCGCAGGGCTCGCCCGCGCAGACGCTAGCGGCCGCCGACCACGCCTCTTACGTCGCCAAGCACGGCGGCCGGAATCGCTTCGTCGTCGCCAACGGCGGCGACGGACGCGCCGAGCATCCGGCCGCGCTCGTGACGCACGCCTCGACCTAGGAGCGAGACATGCACGAAACGGATGACATCGAGGCGCAGCTCCGGACGATCGGCCGCGGCCTCTTTACAGCTGTCGAATGCGATGTCTGGCGCGATCGCGTCTTGGTGTACGCGCGGCTCGGCACAACGCCGGATCTCGAGCACGCGCTCCGAGAATCGGAACGGCTGCTGACGAGCGTGCTCGGTAGTCTCGCCACGCAAGACTGGATCGCCGCGGTGCATTGGAGCGAGCGAATGTGCCGGACGATCAAGCCGAGCAGGCTGACACTACTCCGCGGGCTCGATGCGCAATAGCACGCCGGGGTTCTGATCCGTCAGCACGTAGAGCAAGCCGTCGGGGCCGGGCCGCACGTCGCGGATGCGCTGGCGCAGCTGCCCCAGGATCGGCTCGCGCTGGATCGGCTGGCCGTCGTCGCTGAAGGTGATGCGCTGCACGTGGCCCGTTGCGCGCGTGCGACCTTCCATCATCGAGCCCACGAACGCGTTACCCTTCCACGCCGCGAGGACTTCGCCGGTGTAGAAGCTCAAGCCCGAGATCGCGATCGACGGCACCCAGAACATGAACGGCGGCTCGAGACCCGCGCGCGTGCTCGTCTCGCTGATGACGGTACCGTCGTAGTCCTTGCCGTAGGTCACGAGCGGCCACCCGTAGTTCAATCCGGCGCGCACGATGTTGATCTCGTCGCCGCCGAGCGGACCGTGCTCGTTCTCCCAGAGCTCACCCGTCGTCGGATGAAAGGCCAAGCCCTGCGGGCTCCGGTGACCGACGGAGTAGATCTCCGGCAGGTAACCACCTTTGCCGGCGAACGGATTGTCGGCCGGCGCGGTACCGTCGTCGTTGAGCCGCAGCACCTTCCCGCCGTGCAGCATCGTGTTCTGCGCGCGCTCGGGCTCCTGGCGCTCGCCGATCGTCAGGTACAGCTTGCCGTCGCGGCCGAACGCCATGCGTCCGCCGAAGTTCGTCGGCGAGTTGCTCCAGTTCTCGGCGACGAAGATCTCCTCGACGTCCTTCAGCGCAAAGCCCTCGAGGCGCGCACGCGCCAAGGCCGTCGTCGCGAGAGTCCCCTCGCCGCCTTTCGCATACGTCAGATACAAGATTCGGTTCTGCGCGAAGCTCGGATGCGGCAGGACCTCGAGCAGCCCGCCGAGCACCGTGATACGCACCTCGGGCACGCCCGTGATCGGCTCCGGGTCGAGAGCGCCGTTGCGGAACACGCGCAAGCGCCCCGGCCGTTCCGTGATGAGCAGATCGCCGTTCGGCAACCAGGCCAAGCTCCACGGGTTCTCGAGCCCGTCGGCGACCTTCTCCACACGAATCTTGAGATCGGCCGTCTCGTAAACCTGCGGGAACGACGGCAGCGACGGCGACGCGCGCGAGTCCTGAGCCTGCCCAGTTTGCCCCGCGAGCACGAGTACGGCCGCAAGGCCCGCCGAGATACGCATCGCTCGCTCCCCTTCACCCTCTTTAAGACAATTAGGCTGGGAAGGATAGCCACTGTAGCGGCGAGCCGCTATCCTCGGCGCATGGTCTCGAAACGCTGGACGTGGCCCGCCGCGCTCGCCGTGCTCTTCGCGGGGCTCACGAACGCGCATGGCCACGTGCACTACTGCTTCGACGGGCAAGAGCCGCCGGCAGCGGTGCACCTCGCCGACAGCACGGACCATGACCACGAATTGCCGGGCCACGGCGGCGGCACCGAGCACGACGATCTCGATCTCGACCTGCCGAACCAGGCTCTGGCGAAAGCCGTCAAGCACGATCTGCCCGCGATCGACGTCGTCGCCTGGACGATGCCGATCGAGTCGTTGCCGCGCGGCGTGCTCGCCGACAGCGGCGACGCCCCGCCCGCTCCGAACTCACGTTACACCCTGCCGCAGCTGCGCGCTCCGCCGCGCTGAAGATCCGAGTCGTTCGTGCCGCCGCACGTAAGTGCCGCGGCCCGTTGATCGCGCGCGCCCTGCGCCGCGCGGTCGCACTCGCGTTGGAGGCTGCATGGCACCTTCTATTCGGCACGCACTCGCCCTGGCGTGCGCCGCAATTCTCATGGGCTTCGCGAAGCCGGTAGCGAGCCAGGCGCTGACGCTCGCATCCGCGATCGAGCAAACGCTCGCGCGCAATCCCGAGCTGCGCGTCTACGCGCCCCGCCTCACCGCGGGGCGCGCGCGAGCGGAGCTCGCTGCGCTGCGGCCGCCTCTCGAGCTGCAGGCGGAAGTCCAGGACGCGTTCGGCACGGGCCGTGCGAGCGGCTTCGACATCGCGGAGACGACGTTCGCGCTGTCGCAGGTCGTCGAGCTCGGCGGCAAACGCGGGCTGCGCGCGGACGCCGCCGCCGCAAGCACGGCACTTACCACGGCCGAGCGCGCGGCGGCCGAGCTCGACGTCTTGGCCGAGGTCACACGGCGGTTCATTCACGTCGCCGCGGACCAGGAACATCTGGCCCTCACGATGCGCGCAACCACGCTGGCCGAGGACAACGTAACTGCCGCCGCTGCGCGCGTTGCGGCGGCTCGTGCGCCGGAGGTCGAGCTTCGTCGCGCGCGCGTCACACGGGCGCGGGTCGCCGTCGCGCAGGAGCACGCCGAGCACGAGCTCCTGACGTCGCGGCGCAAGCTCGCGGCGATGTGGGGCGACAACGAAGCCAGCTTCGATCGCATCGCCGCAGACCTCTACGCGTTGCCGCCGAACGAGGGTTACGAGCAACTCGTGGCCCGGCTCGCGAGCAGTCCCGACTTCGCTCGCTTCGCCAGCGAGGAGCGGCTGCGCGATGCCGAGCTGCGCGTCGTCGAGGCGCACGCACGAACGGATCTGACGTGGCGCGCCGGCCTGCGCTTCCTATCCGAGACGAACGACGAAGCCCTCGTGTTCGGCGTGACGCTGCCGCTGAATGCGAGTCGCCGCGCCCGCAGCGAGATCGCCGCGGCCCGCGCCGAGCGCGAGCAGACGGCGGCCGAGCGCGACGCTCACCGCGTGCGCGCCGAAGCAGAGCTCTTCGAGCTGTTCCAGGAGCTGCGCCACGCGATCACCGAGGCAGGTCTGCTGCGCACGAACGTTCTGCCCGAGATGGAAGCGGCGCTCGAAGATACGCGCTACGCGTACGAGCGCGGCCGCTACAGCTATCTCGAGTGGGTCGATGCGCAGCGCGAGCTCGTCGACGTGCAGCGCGCGTTGATCGACGCTTCGGCCAATGCCCATTTGTATCGCACCGAGATCGAACGCTTGACCGGCGAGCCGCTGTCGGGCGCGGAGGATTCCCCATGAGCAAGGCCCCGATACTGTTGCTCGTATTGGCTCTCGCGGCCTGCGACGCGGCGCCACCGACGGCCGACGGCGAAGCCGAGCCCGAGCGCGGCCCGAACGGCGGTCGTTTGCTGACGGACGGCGACTTCGCGCTCGAGCTCGCAGTCTTCGAAGCCGGTGTGCCGCCCGAATTCCACGCGTGGGCGACGTCCGGCGGAGCGCCGATCGCGCCACGCGACGTCGCTCTCACGGTGGAGCTCGGCAGGCTCGGCGGCGAAACCGATCGCATCGAGTTCACGCCGCAAGACGAGTACCTGCGCGGCGATCAGGTCGTGCGCGAGCCGCACTCGTTCGACGTGACGATCGTCGCGCGGCATGCCGGCCGCGAGCATCGCTTCGCCTACGAGTCGTACGAGGGCCGGACGACGATCGCCGCGGACGTGGCGCGGGCCGCCGGCATCGGCACGGCCGTCGCGGGCCCCGGCACGATCGGCGACGAGCTCGTGCTCTACGGCGCGATCGCCGCCGATGCGACGCGTGTTCGGACCGTGCATGCGCGCTTCGCGGGCGTCATTCGCAGCGTGAGCCGCAATGTCGGCGACACCGTGCGCGCCGGCGATGCGCTCGCAACGATCGAGTCGAACGAGAGCTTGCAGACGTACACGGTGACTGCCTCGATCGCCGGGACCGTCACGGCGCGTCATGCAGCCGCGGGCGAGCAGACGGACGCCGAAGCCCTTTTCGACATCGCGGACTTCTCGTCGGTCTGGGCCGAGCTCGACGTGTTCGCGCGCGACCGGCCGCGGCTCGCGACGGGGCTTCCCGTCACCGTCACGGCCGACACGGGCACGAGCGCCACGGGCTCCGTCGATTATCTTGCGCCCGTCGGAAACCGCGCCTCGCAGAGCGTCACGGCGCGCATCGTGCTCGACAACGCCGACGGGCGCTGGACGCCGGGCCAGTTCGTCGAAGGCCACGTCACGGTCGGCACGACGCCCGTCGAGGTCGCCGTGCCGCTGTCGGCGCTCCAACGCTTCCGCGACTTCGAAGTCGTGTTCGCCCGAATCGGCGATACCTACGAAGTGCGGATGCTCGAGCTCGGGCGCCGCGATGCGCGCTTCGTCGAGGTGCTCGAAGGCCTAGCGCCGGGAACGGAATACGTCACCGACAACAGCTACCTCATCAAAGCCGACATCGAGAAGGCCGGCGCGAGCCACGATCACTGACGGAGAACGCGCATGCTCGACTATCTCGTCGCTCGTTCCGTCCACCACCGCTGGCTCGTGCTGCTCGCCGCCGCGGCGCTCGCCGCGTTCGGCGCGTACAACTACCGGAACCTCACGATCGATGCCGTCCCCGACATCACGAACGTGCAGGTGCAGATCAACACGGAAGCACCCGGCTTCTCGCCGCTCGAGGCCGAGCAGCGCATCACGTTCGCGATCGAGACGGCCATGGCCGGCCTGCCGCGGCTCGACTACACGCGCTCGATCTCGCGCTACGGGCTGTCGCAGGTGACAGTCGTCTTCGAGGACGGCACCGACATCTACTTCGCGCGCCAGCGCGTCTCCGAGCGGCTTCAAGAGGTGCGCGCCGACGCTGCCGCCCGGCCTCGAGCCGGAGCTCGGGCCCGATCGCGACCGGCCTGGGCGAAATCTTCAGCTTCATCCTGAGCGTAGCACCCGGCGCGCGCCGCGCGGACGGCGCGCCGTACGACACGACCGACCTGCACACGGTCATGGACTGGGTCGTGCGGCCGCAGCTCGCGCGCGTGCCCGGCGTCACCGAGGTCAACATGATCGGCGGCCACGAGCGGCAGTACGTCGTCGCGCCACGCCCCACCGCGCTGCTCGCGTTCGAGCTGACGCTCGCGGACTTGGGCGTAGCGCTCGAGCGCAACAACGTCAACGTCGGCGCCGGCTACATCGAGCGCTTCGGCAGCCAGTACCTCGTGCGCGTGCCGGGCCAAGTGGCCACGCTCGACGAGCTGCGCGGGATCCGCATCGCGACGCACGACGGTACGCCGATCGTCGTCGGCGACGTCGCCGACGTCAGCATCGGCAAGGACCTGCGGACCGGCGCCGCGACGATGAACGGCGAGGAAGTCGTGCTCGGCACGGTGTTCATGCTGATGGGCGAGAACAGCCGCATCGTCGCGCGTGCCGCCGCCGCCAAGCTCGCGGAGGTCAACACGTCGCTGCCCGAGGGTCTGCGCCTCGAGGCCGTGTACGACCGCACGACGCTCGTCGACAAAACCATCGCCACCGTGCGCACCAACCTCTTCGAGGGCGCGCTGCTCGTCATCGCGGTGCTGTTCGCGCTGCTCGGCAACCTGCGCGCGGCGCTCGTCACGACGCTCGTCATTCCGCTGTCGATGCTGCTGACGATCACGGGCATGGTCGAGGCGCGCATCAGCGGCAATCTCATGAGCTTGGGCGCGCTCGACTTCGGGCTCATCGTCGACGGCGCCGTGATCATCGTCGAGAACTGCCTGCGGCGGCTCGCGGCCGCACAGCGCGGCGGCGACGTCGCTACCGCTGCGCGAACGGCTCGAGGTCGTGCGCGCGGCGACGACCGAGGTCATACGACCGAGCACGTTCGGCATGTTCGTCATCCTCGTCGTCTATCTGCCGATCTTCGCGCTGTCGGGCGTCGAAGGAAAAATGTTCCATCCGATGGCGCTGACGGTCGTGCTGGCGCTGACGGCCGCGCTCGCGCTCTCGGTCACGTTCGTGCCGGCCGCCGTCGCCGTCTTCGTGCGCGGCAAGGTCGCGGAGCACGAGAACGTCGTCATGCGCGGCGCGCGGCGCTTCTACGAGCCGCTGCTGCGCGCGGCGCTGCGGTTCCGCCTCGCCGCGGTGGCCGCCGCAGTGCTCGCTCGTCGCGCTCGGCGCCGTGCTCGCGGCGCGCATGGGCAGCGAGTTCATTCCGAGCCTCGACGAAGGCGACATCGCGCTGCACGCGCTGCGCATTCCGGGCACGGGCATCGAGCAGGCGATCGGCATGCAGCTGCAGCTCGACGCGCGGCTCGCGGCCGTTGCCCGAGGTCGACCGCGTGTTCGCCAAGCTCGGCACGGCCGACGTCGCCACCGACCCGATGCCGCCCTCCGTGTCCGACACGTACGTGATCCTCAAGGAGCGCGAGGCAGTGGCCGGACCCCAGCAAGCCGAAGGACGATCTCGTGCGCGAGCTCGAAGCGCTCGCGGCGCGCATGCCCGGCAACAACTACGAGTTCACGCAGCCGATCGAGATGCGCTTCAACGAGCTGATCTCGGGCGTGCGCTCCGACGTCGCCGTCAAGGTCTACGGCGACGACCTGCGACGCTGCTCGCGATCGGCGAGCAGATCGAAGCGACGCTCGTCGGGCAGTCCCGGGCGGCGCCGACGTCGCGCTCGAGCAGATGACGGGCTTGCCGATGCTGACCGTCGAGCCGCGCCGCAGCACGCTCGCGCGCTACGGCCTCGACGTCGCCGACGTGCAGGATGTCGTCGCGACGGCCATCGGCGGCAAGGCCGTCGGCCAGATCTTCGAGGGCGACCAGCGCTTCGATCTCGTGATTCGCCTGCCCGAGGCCGTGCGCAACGACCCGGCGACGCTCGAGGCCCTGCCCGTCCCGCTGCCCGGGCGGCGGCTACGTGCCGCTGCGCGAGGTCGCGACGCTGTCGATCGTCGAAGGGCCGAACGCGATCAACCGCGAGAACGGCAAACGGCGCGCGGTCGTGACGGCGAACGTCCGCGGGCGCGATCTCGGCTCGTTCGTCGCCGACGCACGCGAGCGCATCGAGCGCAACGTCGAGCTGCCGGCCGGCTACTGGCTGGAATACGGCGGCACCTTCGAGCAGCTGATCTCCGGCGCCGAGCGGCTGCGGCTCGTCGTGCCGCTGACGCTGCTGATGATCTTCGTGCTGCTGTACCTCGTCGTTCCGCTCGTTCGTCGATTCGTTGCTGATCTTCAGCGGCGTGCCGCTCGCGCTGACGGGCGGCGTGCTGGCGCTCTGGCTGCGCGACATTCCGCTGTCGATCTCGGCCGGCGTCGGATTCATCGCGCTGTCGGGCGTCGCGGTGCTGAACGGTATCGTGCTCGTGTCGTTCATCCGCAACCTGCTGCGACGAAGGCCGGCCGCTCGACGAGGCCATCGTCACGGGCGCGCTGACGCGGCTGCGGCCCGTGCTGATGACGGCGCTCGTCGCGTCGCTCGGCTTCGTGCCGATGGCGCTTCAACACGGGCGTCGGCGCCGAGGTGCAGCGGCCGCTCGCGACCGTCGTCATCGGCGGCATCGTGTCCTCGACGCTGCTGACGCTGCTCGTGCTGCCGGCGCTGTACCGGCTCGCCCACGGCGGCACGCGGTGGCGTGCCCGCTAGACGAAGGTCTGACCGCCCACGTTCTGTCCAAATGCGCCCGATTTCAGGGTCAGCCGAGCTACCATTCCAATGACCTTCACACTCGCGCAGCGACCAATAACAACAACAACGTCGTCAGCGGTGCCACGCCATGCTCACGGTTAACCATAACGAAGAACGAAGCCCGGACATCACCGAGCTCCCGACGGACGAGTACCCCATCCTCCGCGAGAGCGACTTGATGATGGCGCGAGAGGCGCCGGAGCCAACCGACGCCGTCCATACGTCGGCCGAATCGAAAACCGAGCCGGTCAAGGCCGCCTCGTCGCTCACGCAGCTCGAGACCGAGGTGAGCCGCTTGCACGGCAAGTGGCAGAACATCGAGACCGAATTCAAGAGGCGCGAGACACAAGTCACCCTGCTCCACGAGGAGCTGAGGACGCGCGAAGCCAGGATAGCGGCGCTGAGTGCGGGGCTGGAACGCGACGCAATCGTCCTCGGTGCTGCTAACGAGAGCCTCGAGAGCAAGGACGGAGAGATCGCGGCTCTCGTCGCCGAGCGGAGCGCTCGCGACGAGAGGATCGCCACCCTGTCGAAGGAGCTCGCTGACGCCGCGATCGCGCAGAAGGGCACGCTGGAGAAGGTTGCACACGCAGAGGCCGAGGTCGCGCGCCTGAACGATCTCGTAAGGCAGGAGCAGGCGGCGACGGTCAGCGTCACGAACCGCAATCAGCAAGTGCTCGCGCAGCAAGAGCTGTTGCAGAGCAAGCTCCAGGACCTCGAGATCTACATCGCCGGCAGGCACGACCGCTGGTCCGCGCTCAATACGGAGCTTGCGGCCCGCAAAGCCGCATTGCTCGAGATGGAGGAGACCGTCAAAGCGCGAGATGCAATCATCGCGCAGCATGCCGAGGAAAGGCGACAGCTCGCGGCGTCGATCCACGATCTCGAGCGGCAATGCTCCGAGCTTGCCGGCCGGCGCAAGGAACGCGAGGAGGCGCACGACGAGCTGCAAGCGAAGCTCGCGGCTCATTTCGCGCAGGCCGAACAGCTCAGAGCCGAACATGCCAACCGCACGAAAGAGACCGAGCTAGTCGCCAAGGACGCGCTGGAAGCGCAGCGCCGCATCGAATCGCTCGAGAGCGGCATCAAACGCCGCGACGAGGACATCGACGCGCTGAACGCCAAGATCGAGCAGAACAAGCTCGCCGTCGGCGATCTCAGCACCGCCAAGACGGCGCTCGCGACACGCGTCGAAGAGCTCGAGAAAGACCTCGCCGAGCGCTCGAGGCAGCGGGATGCGGCGCAGCAGGAATCTACGCGGATTCGCGGTGAGCTCGACGCTCTGAGCGCTCACGCAATCGAGCTCGGTAGACTGCGCGGCGAAGCGGCAACCGAAACCCAACATCTCAAGCTCGCGCTTGCGGCACAACAAAAGCTGGTCGCGAGGCTCGAGACCGAGATCCGCGCCAAGCAGGCCACAGTGGATGCGCTCGAGCGCAGCGTCGATCGCATCACGGACCTCGGCGCGAGCTTGGCGGCGCTCGACCGGCAAATGAACGGCGGTAGCCATGGGAAGCGCGATGTAGAGGAAGCGGCACCGCAGCCTATCGACTTCGCCGCGACTCTCGCGGCAGACGACAAAATGGCTGCAGCCGCGCTGCCGGCGGCCGATCGAGGCGACGTGGAGTTGTTACCCCTGGACCTGCTGCTCGACGACGAGCCCAGGGGGAACGTCGTCGACATCGGCGAACGAGCCGAGATCGATGCCGGCCGCAAGCTCGTGGTGACGATCGGGGGCCGCACCTTCGACTATCCGATCGCGAAGAAACACATCACGATCGGTCGCGGCCACGACAGCGACATTCGGATTGCGAGCCATTTCATCAGCCGCACCCATGCGAGGATCAGCACAAACGGCGCCGCTATGGTGATCGAGGATGCCGGCAGCAAGAACGGCGTCCTCGTAAACTCGACGCGCGTGCTGCGCCGTATCCTGCGCGACGGTGACGTCGTGAACCTCGGCGACGACTCGAGCCTGCGCTTCGTCGACGCGACGCACTGACGCCGTCCGCAGTCCGGGGGGTTACACTGCGAGCATGAAGCTCGTTCCGGCCCGCCGGCTAACGACCCCATCATTCACCCGGCGCCAGTTACTCGAGGGCCTCGCTGCGAGCGCAGCGATGAGCTCGCTCGGCCGACATTCCGCGGCAGCGGAGCCCGGCGTCGCCGAGCCGCAGGTGCTGCGCGCGGCGGAGCTCGACCTCGCGATCGGCGAGCGCGCGGCGAACCTCACGGGCCGGCCGCGCGTCGCGACGGTCGTCAACGGCTCGCTGCCGGCGCCGACGCTGCGCTGGCGCGAAGGCGACACGGTCACGATCCGCGTCCGCAACGAGCTCGCCGAGCACACGTCGATTCATTGGCACGGCCTCGTGCTGCCGGCGAACATGGATGGCGTGCCGGGCTTGAGCTTCCACGGCATCGCGCCCGGCGAAACGTTCACGTACCGCTTCCCGCTGCGCCAAAGCGGCACGTACTGGTATCACTCGCACTCGGCGTTCCAAGAGCAGACCGGCCTCTACGGCGCGCTCGTCATCGAGCCGCGCGAGCCCGAGCCGTTCGCGTACGACCGCGAGCACGTCGTGCTGCTGTCCGATTGGACCGATCGCGATCCGCTGGCGCTGTACCTGCTGCTGAAGCGCCACTCCGACTACTTCAACTATCAGAAGCGAACGCTCGGCGACTTCTCGCGCGACGCGAAGCGCGACGGCTTCTCGGCCGCGCTGGCGGAGCGCCGCGAGTGGGCGCGCATGCGCATGCAGCCGAGCGACCTCGCCGACGTCAGCGGCGCGGCCTACACGTATCTGATGAACGGCCGCGCGCCGGCCGGCAACTGGACGGGGCTATTTCGCGCCGGCGAGCGCGTGCGCCTCAGGTTCATCAACGGCTCTGCGATGTCGACGTTCGACGTGCGGATCCCCGGCCTCGAGATGACCGTCGTCGCCGCCGACGGCCAGAACGTGCATCCCGTGACCGTCGACGAGCTCCGCATCGCGACGGCCGAGACGTTCGACGTGCTCGTGACGCCGGCCGGCGCGGACGCGTTCACGATCTTCGCGCAGTCGCTCGACCGCACGGGCTACGCGCGCGGCACGCTCGCGCTCGCAGAAGGCCTCGAGGCGCCGGTGCCGCGAGCTCGACCGCATCGTGTATCTGACGATGGCCGACATGGGCCACGGTGTGGCGGCGCCCGCGAGCGAGCACGCGGCTCACGACAGCACTGCACCGATCGCGCACGCACCGAGCGAGCAGCGCAATCCCGGCGTCGACATGCAAACGACGGCACCCGCGGCCAAGGCTCGCCGATCCCGGCATCGGACTGCGCGACAACGGCCGGCGCGTGCTGGCGTATGCCGATCTGCGCTCGCTATTCGCCGATCCCGACGGCCGCGAGCCCGAGCGCACGATCGACTTGCATCTGACGGGCCACATGGAGCGGTTCATGTGGTCGTTCGACGGCATTCCGTTCGCATCGGCCGAGCCGCTCGAGCTGCGCTACGGCGAGCGAGTGCGGATCCGGCTCGTCAACGACACGATGATGTCGCATCCGATCCATTTGCACGGCATGTGGAGCGATCTCGAGGACGAAGCCGGCGGCTATCTCGTGCGCAAGCACACGATCAACATGCCGCCGGGCACGCAACGCTCGTACCGCGTGACGGCCGATGCGCTCGGCCGTTGGGCGTACCACTGCCATCTGCTCTTCCACATGGAAGCCGGCATGTTCCGCGAGGTGCACGTCGATGCGTAGCGCAATCGCGGTGCACGCTCGCGCTCGGCGGCTGGCTCGCCAGCGCCGCCGCGCAGCCCGCGCACGACGAGCACGCCGCCCACGCGCCTGCTGCCGCGGCTAGCGGCACCCTCCGTGCCCGCGGCCGAGCGCGCCGCTGCGTTTCCCGACTTGCGGCGACATGAGCATCCACGAGACGATGCTCGAGGACCCGCTGAACAAGCTCGTCGTGCTCGACCGGCTCGAGACGCAAGACGCCGCGGGCGGCGACGTGCTGCATTGGGATCTCGACACGTGGATCGGCCGCGATCTCGGCAAGCTGTGGATCCGCAGTGAAGGCGAGCGCCGAGCCGGCGACACCGAGCGCGCCGACGCTCGAGCTGCTTGTGGGGCTACGGCTTCGCGCGCTGGTGGGAGCTCGTCGCCGGCGCTCGCGCGGATTTCGCTCCGGGTGCTGACCAAGCTGGGCGGCCATCGGCGTCCGCGGCGTGGCGCCCTATCGGTGTCCGACCTCGAGGCGACGTCGTACTTGGCCGAGGGCGGGCGCACGGCGCTGCGCGTCGACACGCGCTACGAGCTGCTCGTCACGAACCGGCTCATTCTCGAGCCGTCGCTCGAGCTCGATTGGCAGGGCGAAGCGGACCCCGAACGCGGCCTCGGCTCGGGTCTCACCGACGGCGGCGCTCGGCCTGCGCCTGCGCTACGAGATCCGGCGCGAGGTTGCGCCGTACGTCGGCCTCGTGCGCCAGCGCAGCTTCGGCGGCACGGCCGACTTCGTCCGCGCCGCCGGGCGGCGACCCCGACGACACCCGGCTCGTGGCGGGCATCCGGGTCTGGTTCTGACAGGCGCGAACGCCGTCACACTAGTGACAAAGATGATCTGTAACAGTATGTTGTGGTCGGCTTTTAACGTAAGTGAGCGCCTGTGCCCGCTATCGCCGCGATTCTCCGTGATTCGCCCAAACGCTTCGCCGGCGACAAGGCGTCCATCGCCCGCGTACGCTGCGTTCTCATGCGCGGCGACCGGTACTTGCTCGCGCAGCACAACTCGCGGCGGCGCGAGAAGCTCGGCCTCTGGGGCCTACCCGGCGGCCGTCTGAGAGACGCCGAGAGGCCGAAGGCCTGTCTGCGGCGCGAGCTCGTCGAGGAGCTCGGCTGCCGCGTTCCCCGTCTCGTACGACTCGGCGATTGGCTCCATGACGACGAGCAGCATCGCGTCTTCGGTTGCGAGCTCGACGAGCCGATCGAAACGTTCGCCGGCGACGAGCTCATCGCGATCGGCTGGTTCACATACGAAGAAGTCGCCGATCTTGCGGTCGCGGGCAAGCTGCGGACCGGATTCGAGCTCGCGGCCATCACCGAGTTTCGCCGCCACCGCTCCGGCCCGCGTTAAAGATCGATCACGCAGATCGAAAGTCCTTTCGTTCAATTCATTGCTCGTTTGACTGGAATCGAGCGGAGGCGTAGATTGCGCGCCGCTCATGAAAGCACACGTACAAAACCAATCCGCCAACGCCGAGCGCGCCGTTCGATTGCATTGCATTCGCGCGCCGAAATCGTCGTTTGCGGCGTCCCGCCGATTCGCGCTCACGCGACTCCGCTGGACCGGCATCGATACGGGCGGTTTCACGAGCTGACGCTTTTCGAACAACGGGTCGGAAGGCGCCATTGAGGAGCCTTCCGATCAGGGCCTGAACTCAAAGCCCCGGTTGGTCGCTCCACCGGGGCTTTTTGTTTGAGGAGAAGGGCCGTGTTGTTCATTCGCGAGTTCACCGTGCGCAAGCACGAACGTGGAATCCTGCTTCGGAACGGCGATTTCGAGCGCTTCCTCGCGCCTGCGGTTTATCGCTTCGTCGATCCGCGTCGGCGCCTCGAAGTGGAGCGCTTCGACTTGACGCAGCCGGCATTCGAGCATCGTCTCGTCGACTACCTCGTGCGCTGCCAGCCCGAGGCCGTCGAGGATCATTTCTTGAGCGTCGAGACGGGAGCGGGCCAGATCGCGGTGATCTACCGCAACGGCCACCCGTGGACGTTCGTCGGACCCGAGCGGCGTGCTCTGTTCTGGAAGGGCGTCGTGCGCGTGACCGCCGAGCTCATCGACGTCGCGACGAATCTGCTCGTGCCGCGCCGAATTGCACAGTCGTGCATCACGGAGCGGCAGGCACGGCGATCGTCGCCGTTCGACGCGGCGATCCTCGTGCGCGAGGTGCCCGAGGCGCACGTCGGTCTGCTGTTCGTCGACGGCCAGCTTGTCCGCGAGCTTGCGCCCGGCGTGCACGCGTTCTGGAAGATCGGCCGCAACTTGCGCGTCGCGCTCGTCGATCTGCGCGTCAACGCGCTCGAGGTCGGCAACCAGGACCTGCTCACGAGCTTGCGGCGCTCGGCATCGATCTGACCGCTTGACGGCCGGGAGGCGTTTGCGTAGCGTCGAATCGCGTTCGTTAGCCAATCGCAAGGGGATGGGTCGATGTCGATGAAACGTCGCGAGTTCATTCAATCCGGCACCGCGGCCTCGTTCCTCGCGGCGCTCGGCCTGCCGGCGCTCGCGGCCGATACGCCGACGGTCGGGCTCATCTTCCCGCCGGCCAACTACCCGCATTCCGCCCGACGTCGGTCGCCTCTATCCGAGCGGCGTGCGCTTCATCGGCAACGGCCTCGGCTTCAACGGCATGACGATCGAGAGCTACAACGAGGCCATTCCGCGCGCGCTGCCGCGCGCGCAGGAGCTCGCGGCCCAAGGCGCGAACCTGATCTCGGTGTTCGGCTCGTCGATCACCTTCTATAAGGGCGCGGCGTTCAACCAGGAGCTGACGGACAAGGTCACCGCGCTGACGGGGTTGCCGGCGACGACGCAGAGCAACGGCCTCGTCGACGGCCTGAAGCACGTCAACGCGAAGCGCGTCGCCGTTGCGACGGCGTACACGGACATCGTCACCGAGCGGCTCAAGATCTTCCTCACCGAGCACGGCTTCGAGGTGATGTCGACGAAGGGCTTGGGTTACGAGCGCGTACCCGAAGGCGGCGGAACGCCCGAGATCCTGCACAAGCTCGGCGTCGACGCCCATGCGGCGGCCGGCAAAGCCGACGCGCTCGTGATGTCGTGCGGCGGCTTGCGCACGCTCGACGTCATCGTGCCGCTCGAGAACGCCATCGGCGTTCCCGTCGTGTCGTCGACGCCGCACGGTCTCGTGGCACTGCGCGCGCATGCTCGGCGTCAAGGACAAGATCGAAGGCTTCGGCATGGTGATGGCCGCGTAAAGCTTCCTACCGCTCCGCGACTCGGTAGAAAAGAAAACGGGCGCGCCTCGACGGAGGTGCGCCCGTTTTTTTGCAGAACGAGTGTTAGCTAGAAGTCCTTCGTGTACTGGATGCCCCAGCGCTGCGGCATGGCCTTCCAGACGAACGGGTGCGAGAACTCGTCGTTGTATTCCTCGTCGAAGAGGTTCTTCGCCCACACGATCGGCCGACCAGTCGTCGCCTTGCAAGCCGACGCGCAGATCGACGACGTTGACCGGGTCGCGGACGGTTTGGTTCCAAGCGAGCGGCGTGTCGCGCCGGATCGCCGGGACCCCAGTAGGTGTCGCCGATGCTGTGCAGGTCGCTGCGCACGACGAACTCGCGCCCGTTCGCCATCGGCTTCGTCCAATTGAAGCCGAGGTTGAACGTGTAGTCGGACGTGAGCGGCACTTCCTGGCCGACGACGTGCGGGATCTGCGCATCGGCCGTGATCTCGCTGTTCATCGTGGCCACGCCGAGATTCACGCTCGAACGTTGTCGGTCAGCTGCGCGTTCAACTCGAACTCGAGGCCGTCGTACTCGACCTCGTCGAGGCTGCCCAAGTTCTGCGTGCTCGACGCGACGAGGAAGATGAAGTAGTACGCGCCCGACAAGTCCGTCGTGTAGTACGCGAGGCTCGTGTTCACGCGGCCGTCGGCGAACTGCCGCTTCCAACCGATCTCGAACGTGTCGGCGATCTGCTCGTCGAACGTGTTGAAGACGCCGGCGACGCCTGCGAGCGCGACACCCGACTGGTTGAAGCCGCCGCTGCGGAAGCCGCGGCTCAGGTCGCCGTAGATCGTGCTGTTCTCGTTCGGCTGCCAGCGCAGCGTGAGCTTCGGCTGCATCGCGTCCCACGTCTCCTTGCGCTTCTGGCCCGTGACGAGGTCGCTGGCGAGCACCGCCGGAATGAAGCCCGGCGGCGTTTCGGTCGTCTGCTCGCGCTCGTCCTCGTCGTAGCGCAGCGAGAACGTGGCGTCCCACTGGTCGCTGAAGTCGAAGCCGAGCTGGCCGAACACGGCCCACGCGAAGTTGTCCTGCGAGTCGGAGAGATACGTGACCTGCGGGTTCGGGATCGAGAGATCGAACGGGAAGCCCGTCGTCGACCGCGGCACCTTGTAGACGCGCGCGCACGCCCGCATCCGTGTCGAGCAGGTTGCCCGTGCCGATGAACCGATCCGTCTGCAGCGAAGTAGGCGCCCGCGATCCAGCGCACGCGCTGGTCCTCGGCCGACGTGAACCGAAACTCCTGGCTGTACGCTGCTGACCTCGAGGTACTGCGCCTGATTCCAGTCGCCGAAGAACGGGGTTCGGAGTCAGCGGCGGCGAAACCGTTGAAGACGGGGAAGAAGATCTCGTTGAACGACTGGCCGAGCGGCCGGAAGTCGAACGCGTCGCCGGTCAAGAGCTCGTGCAGAGTCGTCGTACGCCGTGATCGACGTGAACGTGCCCGCGTCGGTTGCGACGTCGAACTTCATGGACACTTCGTCCATGTCCTTCAAGCCTTCGCCGGGATTGTTCACGAGGATCGGCACGCCCGTGTAGTTGACGTTGTTGACGTCGGCGGGCGCGACCGTCACGCCGTCTAGTACTGGTTCGCGTTCGGCACGCCGACGAAGCCGCCGAGCGTGCGCCAGTCGTCGTTGATCACGAAGTGCAGCGCCGTCGTCTCGATGTCCGAACGCGCGTAGCGGAAGTCGCCCGTCACGGTTGTCGTTCGGCTCCCACGTGAAGCGCACGCGTGCCGACATGTCCTGATACGGGTCGGCTTTCTCGCCCAGGTATTCGTTCTCGCGAAAGCCGTCGGTGTCGCTGAAGCGACAACGAAGCGCGATACTTCCACGTGTCGCCATCGCCGAGCGGCCCGGCTGATCGTACCCTGCGCCATGTACGCCGGGGCCCGAATCGGCGCCGAGGCGCAGTCTGCGCCTCGAAATCGTCCGTCGGCGCTTTCGTCACGATCGAGACGGCGCCGCCGATGGCGTTGCGCCCGTAGAGCGCGCCCTGCGGACCCTTCAGCACCTCGATCTGCTCGATGTCGAACAGCTCTTGATTGAACTGCGCGGGGTTCGTCATCAGCACGCCGTCGACGACGACGGCGACCGGCATGTCGCTGTTGCGTGCCTGCGACACGCCGCGGATCGTGATGAACGAGTTGCCGGGGTTCTGCGTCTGGACGACCGTCATGTTCGGCGTCAGCGCGATGAAGTCGTGCGGCGTCTGGATGCCCGCCGAGTCGATCTCGGCCGCCGTGAACGCCTTGATCGCGGCCGGCGCTTCGATCGAACTCTCGGATCGCAAACGGGCAGTTACGATGATTTCTTCGAGCTGTTCTTGTGCTTGTGCGATCGCGGCCGCGAGAGGCGACAGCGCCAACAGCACCGGGGCAGCGACGGGTAGACGTCTGAGCACGCTGCATGGTTTCCCCCTGGAGAGCATGGTTGTTGCGTCGGCGCACTCTACCGCACCCGGGATGGTTCGTCACTGTCATAACGCTGGTACTCGGGAGTGCTCGGCGCTAGACTGCGAGCATGTCGTTTCGCGAGCGAGTCGAGCGTCTGACCGACAACCACTACGTGCTGCCGCGCATCGGCGCGATGCGCGTCGACGTGCACGCGTTCCTGTCGCCGGCGCTGCTCGCGCAGACCGACGAGGCGCTGTGGCAGCAGGCCGCGCAGGCCGCGGCCTATCCCGGCATCGTCGGCTTCTACCTGATGCCCGACACGCATCTCGGGCTACGGCATCCCCGTCGGCGGCGTCGCCGTGACCGACGACGTCATCATCCAGGCCGGCAGCGGCTACGACATCTCGTGCGGCGTGCTCTACCTGCAAGCGTCCCCGAGCTCACGGCCGCCGACGTCGCCGACGAGGACAAGCGGCGCCGCTGGATCCGCGCCGTCGAAGCGCGCGTCGCGACCGGTGTCGGCAGCCATCGGCCGCGGCACATGCCGCGCTTCAGCGAGCGCGACGTCGAGGAGATCCTCCGCTACGGCGCGAAGGCGCTCGGCGTCGACGCGGATCTCTGCGAGCGCCAGTACATCGCGGTCGACGACGCGGCGCTCGACACGGACCGCATCGGCCGCGCGCGCGACAAGGCGCTGCCGCAGCTCGGCTCCGTCGGCGGCGGCAACCACTTCATCGAGATGCAGGTCGACCGCGACGACGGCTCGGTGTGGGTGATGATCCACTGCGGCAGCCGCGGCTACGGCTGGCAGACGGCGAATCACTACTTCTACGCGGGCGCGCGAGCTGCGCGGTCTGCCGAAGAACCGCCGCGAGGAATCGTGGCTGCGCGCCGACGAGCCGCTCGGTCGCGAATACTGGGCGCATCACAACTCGCGCGGCGAACTACGCCGTCGCGAACCGGCACATCATCGTGCGCGGCGTGCAGCAGGCGCTCGAGGACGTGTTCTCCGCGACGCGGCGAGGTGTTCTACGAGATCTCGCACAACCTCGTGCAGCAGGAGACGCTCGTGCTGCCCGACGGCCGCACGCAGCGCGGCTTCGTGCACCGCAAGGGCGCGACGCGCGCGTTCCCGGCGGGCCATCCCGATCTCGTCGGCACGCAGTGGGAGACGACGGGGCATCCGTGCCTCGTGCCGGGCTCGATGCTGCGACGGCGCGGCGATCCTGTTTCCGCTGGAGGGCGCGTACGGCTCGGGCTGCTCCGTGAACCACGGCGCCGGGCCGCGTCATGGCGCGCGGCCAGGCGAAGCGCGAGCTCGCGCCGCTGCAAGCACGACATCGATCGCGAGATGCGCACGATCACGCGCACGCTCGGCGGCGTGCAGATCCGCGGCATCGTCGGCAACACGGAGCACACGCCGCTCGACGAGTGCGGCCACGTCTACAAGGATCTCGACGCCGTGCTGCGCGTGCTCGAGGGCGAAGGCATCGCGCGCGTCGCGCAGCGGCTGTACCCCGTCGCGAACATCAAAGGCACCGACTGACGCGTGCGCTCCCATTCGTGTTGCTGTACGTCGCGTTCGCATCCAGCAAACAGAGCTCGACGCGGCCGGCCGTTGAAGGAGCCGCAGATCTACGCGGGAGTGGAGTACATGCCAAGAACGACGCGCAGACCCTGTTCGACCGCCGCAAGCTCGGCGCGAGTGAGCATCGTCAGCGGTCCGTCACCGAGTCGCCCGCGATCGAGCGCACGCGGCTGGTCGACGACTACCTGGCAGGCCTCTCTAAGTCGGTCCCTCGCGGGAACGCCGATGCGCCATAACTTGAATTCCGGATAGACCTGCGTCGTCAGCGGCAACACGACGACCATAGGCACACCGGCCTCGATGAGCTCGTCCGCCTGAATGATCAAGACCGGCCTGATCTTGCCGATCTCGCGGCCACGTGCCGGGTTCAAGTTCGCCGTCCAGATCTCGCCGCGTCTCATCGCCGCTTCTTCTTGGCCCGGCGTCCGGACTCCGCCGTGTATCGACCGCGCGCTTCCGCTACTTGCAAACCCTCGTTATCCAGCGGCAGCGCTTCTTCTGCCAACACTAGAGCTTCGTCTCGTATCTCGGGGTCCGAGTAGGCGGCTCGAGCTTCCGCGACGAACGCTGCGATGTATCGCTCGCGCTCGCGGCGATCGAGAAACTCCGCGATCGCCGTCCGCGCGACTTCCGACCGCGCAACGCCTTCGCGCTGTGCTTCCTCGTCGAGTCGCGACTCGAGCTCCTCCGTCAACCGCAGGCTCAATCCGACCATGCCTCACACTCCGCGTTGCATTTCGTAGGACATTATGCCCTACGAAGTGCCACACGCCAACGCAGGACGGAGCCTGCCCCGCCCGGGCATGCCCTTTGGTCAAGCAGCGATGCCGACCGTGAGCTCCGCGTCGTAGCCGCCCGTCGCGGCGTTCGCCGTCACCGTGCACATTTGATACGTCACGCCGTCGGAGAAGATGCCGTCGCTAGTCGGCAACGTCGGGTTCTGCCCCTTCCCCACGTACAACGGCGTCGAGTAGACGGCGCTGGTCACCGCGTTCGGGAACGCGAGCTGCGACGTCGCTTGCAGATCGAGCGCCAAATACACGCGGAAATGGATGTGCGTCGCGCGGCCCGGATACCAGCCGGGATAGATCGTATTGAACGTCACGCGCCCGTTGGTGTCCGTCGCCTGCACGCCGCGTAGAAATGTTTGGCCGCGCAGGTCGGCGCCGTTCTGGTTGTAACCTGAGTAGTAGCCGTCCTTGTCGCAGTGCCAGACGTACACCATCGCCGTCAGGATCGGCGCGCACTGGTTGTTGACGTTGACGATGTTCAGGGTCAAGCGCAGCGGCACGCCGGTCTTGCCCTCCGTGACGTCCTCGCGCTGATAAGCAGCCGCGCTCGCGATGTCGTTGAAGAGCGGGTACGGCCCGACAGTCTCTTGCGGGATCAGCACGCAGCTGCCCGGCGTCGCCATCGCAGTCCCGGTCGTCGTCGACGCGGTCGACGTCGTCGTGCCAGTCGTCGAGGCGGCGGCCGCGGCGCCGGAGCCGCTGCCGCTGCTGCAGCCGAGCAACGTGAGGCCGCTCAAGCCCCCAATGCCGCCGAGCAGCGTGCGGCGCGAGAGCGCACGCGCAGCATGGTGGCGCCAAATCCATTCTGCGAGCGTCGGGCGGGTTGCGCTCGATCGTTCCATGATGTGCTGCTCCTGTCCCTAGAACGGCCCGCCACCGCGGGGTCCGCGAGCTCCTTGCGGCGGCTGCATGAGAATCTTGAGCTTCGTCATTTGCTGCTCGGTGAGGATGTTCTGCAGCTTGCCGAGCACGTCGTCGCGGTTCCCGTCGCGGCGCGCGCGCAGCTCGTCGGGCGGCGGGCGCTCGTCGGTTGCCGCACTACTGCTCTGCTCGCGCGCAGCGCGTTGCGCCTCACGCTCGGCGAGCATCGCCTCGCGCTGCTCCGTGAGCACGCGCCCGACCTCGCCCTTCTGGTAAGCGTCGAGGTCGAGCAGGATCGTGAGGTCGTCGAGGTCGAACCGGCCGCCGGGCGGAGGCCCGGGGGGTTGGGCGCTTGCCGCCGCGGCGGCCAGTCCGAGAGCTGCGATGATCAGAGTGAGACGTTTCATGTGGGGTGCCTCCAAGTGGCTACGTGGAAGCACTGTAGACAGCACGCTGCGCGCGAGCTGTAAGCAATTGTGACGAACTGTAAGAGGTGCGGCGGCGACTAGGCGACCGCGGTTCGCGGCAATCGCAGCGTAGCCTCGAGCCCGTGCGGCGAGCGATTGCGGAGCGTCAGCGAGCCGCCGTGCGCTTGCGCGATGTCGCGCGCGATCGAGAGGCCGAGCCCCACTCCGCCAGTGTCGATGTTGCGCGAGCTCTCGAGCCTGAAGAACGGCTCGAACACCTGCTCGAGCAGCTCGGCTGGTATGCCCGGCCCGTCGTCGAGCACGCGAACGACGAGCTCGCCCGCGCCGTCCTCGATTGCGACCGTGGGATTCGTGCCGTACTTCGCGGCATTCGAGAGCAGGTTGCTCAAGCAGCGCTTCAACGCCGACCGCCGCGCGTCGAGCGGCGCCGGTTTTCCGCCAGTGACCTCGATACGCGTGCCGACCTCGGCGAGCTCACGCTTGAGATCCGCGACGAGCTCGTCGACGGCGACGGGCTGCGAGCGGCTCGTCTTGGTTCATACCGCGGAATAGATTCAGCGCGCCGGTCACCATGCGCTGCATCTCGTCGAGGTCGGAGTCGAAGCGTTCGCGCAGCGCGTCGTCGTCGAGAGACTTCGGCGCGCAGCTTGAGCCGCGTCAGCGGCGTGCGCAGATCGTGCGACATCGCAGCGAGAACTTGCGTGCGGCTGTCGAGATAGCGA
Source organism: uncultured Gammaproteobacteria bacterium (assembly GCA_963714705.1). Classification (GTDB taxonomy): domain Bacteria; phylum Pseudomonadota; class Gammaproteobacteria; order Steroidobacterales; family Rariloculaceae; genus FEN-1219. Next base: position 507,885 of record CAVQPJ010000001.1, on the reverse strand, counting down.
TGCAGGCGCTCCTGCATCGCGTTGAACGCGCGCGTCGCCTCGCGCAGCTCGCGAGCGCCCGTCTCGCGCAGCGGCGCGCCGCGCTCGCCGCGCCCGACGGCCTCCGCGGCGCGCGCGAGCTCCGTCAGCGGGCGCGTCGATCGTGCGCGCCATCACGAACAGCACGGCGGCGAGCACGAGCGTCAGCAGCGCGAGCTCGACGAAGATGCGCCGCGGCAACGGCGGCCCCGCGCGCGGCATGTCCGTGTGAAACGCGACGGTCGCACCATCGGGAAGCGTGACCGCGACCTCGAGCTCGCGCGGTGGCCCGCCGCCGCGACCGCCGGGACCGCCGGGACCGCCGGGACCGAAGTCGTCACGCGGTCCGGGCAGCGGCCCGCGACCGCGGTCTCCGGACGGCGCGTCGCGACCAGGAGGGCCCGCAGCCGTGTCGGGCGGCGGAAAGCGCCCGTCCGGCGGCGGACGCTCGCCGCGCCGTTCGATCCGCACGCGGATCGCATCGCCGCGCGGCGGGCCGGGCGGCCTATTGCGGACCTCGATTCGGTAACCCTCGCCAAGATCGCGCGCCAGCCGCGCAGGCAATGTAGCCAACGCGGCCGTGAAATCGGCGCGGCTCACGGGCCCGCCGGGGCCCGGGGGCATACCGCGCGGCCCGGCACCGCGCGAGATCGTGAGCCCTTCGCGCAACATGCGCTCGATCTCCGCTGGGCGCGCGTCGGCCGGCAACGCGGCGAGCTGGGCCGTCGTCTCGGCAATCGTCGTCGCGATCGCTTCCGCCTCGCTGCCGGCGAAGAGCAGCTCGCGCCGCTCGCGCAGGATCAGCGCGACGATGACGAGCAGCGCGACAGCGACCACGCCGAGCACGGCACTGATCAACCGGCCGAACAACGTGTCGGGCAGGAGTCTCATGACCGCCGCTCGCTGCGCTCGATCGGCACGCCGATGATGTAACCCTCGCCGTAGACGGTCTTGATGATTCGCGGCGAGCGCGCGTCGTCGCGCAAGGTCTGCCGCAAACGGCTCACGCGCACGTCGACACTGCGATCGAACGGATCGAAGTCGCGGCCGCGTACGAGCTCCTGGAGCTGCGCGCGCGTCAAGAGCCGCGGCGCGTGCTCGAGCAGCACGGTGAGCAGCCGGTACTCGGCGCCGGTCAACTCCGCGACGCTGCCGTCGGCGTGCGTCAGCGTCCGCGCCGTCGCATCGAGATGCCAACCCGCGAACTTGAAGTCGGCGACGTCGACGGCTTCGACCCGCGGCTGCTGCGCCGTACGCCGCAGCACGGCGCGAATGCGCCCGAGCAGCTCGCGCGGGCTGAACGGCTTCGTGAGGTAGTCGTCGGCGCCGACTTCGAAGCCGACGACGCGATCGACCTCGTCGCCGAGCGCCGTCAGCATGATGACGGGCAAGTCCGACGTCGCGCGCAGCTCGCGGCAGATCTCGAGGCCGCTCTCGCGCGGCAGCATGAGATCGAGCACGACGAGATCGAACCGGCCGCGCGCGAGCGCACGGCGCGTCTCCTCGCCGTCGGCGACGGCCGTCGCCGCAAAACCGTTCTTCTCGAGAAAGTCGCGGAGCAACGTGCGGATCTCGCGATCGTCGTCGACGACGAGGATGTGGGGCGGTCCGTTCATGGCGTCGCAACGTCGGGCAGTTGCCAAGGGAATCGGCCGCGAAGCGTTGGCAATCACGCGAGGCACTATACGAGGCGGCCGCACCGTCAGTTGTAACGAAATGTTACGCGCGGCGCGAGCCTTGAACGGCGCCGGCGCCGCGCGCAGACTCCGCCGTCATGTCGAAGTCATGGTTGGTTGTCACGGCCGCCGCCGCGCTCATTACGGCCTGTAGCAACAGCGGGTTGCCGCCGAATCCGTATCGCACCCATAACCGGCTGGATGACGGCGCCCGGCCGGCCGAACGCTGGGCTCGATGAGCATGGTCGACGTCGCGCCCGACGGCACGCTGTGGATCGCCGAGCGCTGCGGCGCGAACGATTGCCTCGCCGTACGGCGACATCGACCCGATCCTGCACGTCGGCGCCAACGGCGAATGGCTCGGCGCGTTCGGCGTCGAACGTGTTCGCCTGGCCGCACGGGATCTACGTCGACGCCGGCGGCAACGTCTGGGTGACCGACGCGCGCGGCGGCGACGACCGCGGCCATCAGGTCATCAAGTTCGCGCCGAACGGCCGCGAGCTGCTGCGGCTCGGCACGTCGGCGCACGCCGGCGACGGGCAGACGCACTTCAACGGCCCGACGGACGTCGTCGTCGGCGCCGAACGGCGACGTGTTCGTCAGCGACGGCCACGAGCCGGTGTCGAACAACCGCATCGTGAAGTTCGCCGCCGACGGCCGCTATCTCAAGGAATGGGGCGGCACGGCAGCGCGCCGGGACAGTTCCTCGTGCCGCACGCGCTCGCGCTCGACTCGCAGGGCCGACTGTTCGTCGCCGACCGCGACAACAACCGCATCCAGATCTTCGATCAGGACGGCAACTTCCTCGACGGAGTGGACGCAGTTCGGCCGGCCGAGCGGCATTCACATCGCGGCCGACGACACGCTGTACGTGTCGGACAACCAATCGAACGACGAGCGCCATCCCGGCTGGCCGCGCGGCATCTACGTCGGCAGCGCGAAGGACGGCTCGGTCAGCGCGTTCATCCCGGACCCCGAGTTCGATCCGACGAAAGCCGCAAGAGACCGGCGCGCACGGCCTGGCGGCCGACGCCGCCGGCACGATCTACGGCGCCGAGGTCTATTCGCAGAGCGTGAAGAAGTACGTGCGCTGAGGCGGCGATCCGTCCAGTCAGAGCGACGCGGCGAGCGTTCGCGCGATACTCGAGCAAGTCGCGCTCGGCCAGCGCGCGGTCGCGCTCGAGCTGCTGGATCTCCGTCGTCAGCTCGCCGTAGCGGCGGCCGAGCTCCGCGCTGCGCGTCGACCATCGCGAGCCGCTGCTCGGTCGTCGTATCGCTCGCGATCATCGTCGCCGCATCGTCGTGAGCTCTTGCTTGATGCCCTCTTGCGCGCGGTAGTTGCTCGCGATCCGCGAGTCGACGTTGCGAGCGCCGACTCGAGCTCGTGGAGACGCCGGCCCGCGTTGTACTCGGCGACGAACTCGGGCTCGAGATCGGTCGGGGCACACGCCTTGATACGTGGCGCCGCTGTGGCCCACGCGAAGCCGTTGCTCTCGCGGCAATAGATCTGCACGCCCTCGGCGTGACCGGCGCGATAGCTTTCGAGATCCGGCGCGACGCCGTGCTCGGCGCACTGCTGGCGATAGCGGCCGATGGTCGCCGTCGGAGCGACCGAGCGTGCCGTCCTCGAAACCGACGGTGCGCCAGTCGGCCGTGACGCAGGCTTGCTCGCTCATGCCGGAGCAGCCGGCGATGAGATACACGACGGCACCGAGAGACAGGAGGCGCGTTGCGGACATAATGTCGTCCCTCGACTTGGTTGCCGCAGTATAGAAATGAGTCGCTCGCCCACCTTGGACGCAAGTCACACCCGCGCCTGATGCCGAACGCGCTGTTGCTGCCAATGCTCGATCTCGCGCGCCTTCATGGCGGCGCCCGACAGCGCGCGCCGGCCGCGAGCTCGTCGCGCGACTGCGCGACGCCTGTCACGGTCCGGGCTTCTGCTATCTCGTCGGGCCACGGCGTGCCGCGCCGAGCTCGATGCCGCCGTCATGGCCGCCGCCCGCGAGTTCTTCGCGTTGCCGGAAGCCGAGCGACGCGCGCTCGCGATCGCGAACTCGCCGCACTTCCGCGGCTACACGGTGCTCGGCGACGAGCGCACGAAGGGCGTCAGCGACTGGCGCGAGCAGCTCGACGTCGGGCCCGAGGAGCCGGCCGCCGTCGTCACGCGCGGCGATCCGCCGTGGCGGCGGCTGCGCGGCCCGAATCAGTGGCCCGCGCGGCTGCCCGCGATGCAGCCGACGGTGCTCTCCGTGGATGGCGCGCGATGGACCGCGTCGGGCTCGCCGTGCTGCGCGCGCTCGCGCTCGGCCTCGGCCAGCCGCTCGACCACTTCGACGGCGTCGTGCTGCCGCGCGGCGATCCGCACCTGAAGATCATCCGCTACCCCGCGCAGCCGCGCGACGCCGACACGGGCCAAGGCGTCGGCATGCACCACGACTCGGGGCTCGTGTCGTTCGTGCTGCAAGACGACGTCGGCGGCTTGCAGGTCGAGCTCGACGGCGAGCTCGTCGACGCGACGCCGAAGCCCGGCACCTACGTCATGAATCTCGGCGAGATGCTGCAAGCCGCGACGGACGGCTACCTGCGCGCGACGAAGCATCGCGTGCAGAGCCCGCCGTCGGGGCGCGAGCGACTGTCGGTCGCGTATTTCTTCCATCCGCGGCTCGACGCCGTGTTCGCGCCGATCGCGCTGCCGCCCGAGCTCGCGGCCGCCGCCGCGCGGCGGCGAGAACGCCGGATCCGAACGATCCGATCTTCGCGACCTTCGGCGACAACTACTTGAAGATCCGCCTGCGCTCGCACCGCGACGTAGCGCTCGCCCACTACGCCGACCTCGTGCGGGATAGGGGCAGCGGCCGCTAGCGCCTGCGCGCCGCGAACACGGGATACGGTAGACTGCCCCAAAAACTAGGGGGCACGATGCCGCTGCAGCGTCTCGAGCACTATCTCGTGCTCAGCGACGACATCCACAGGACCAGGGACTTCTACCGCGACGTGCTCGGCATGGCGGAGGGTTTCCGTCCGGAGCTCGATTTCCCGGGTTTCTGGCAAGTGTTCTTTCGCGATCCGAACGGCGTGCCGATCGAGATCAATTTCAGAAGCTAACGGAGATGGGAATGAAGACCACGGACTACGGATTCATCGGTGTCGGGCGCATGGGTGCTCACATGGCGCGGCGCCTGCTCAAGGCCGGCATCAGCCTCACCGTGTACGACACGTCGAAGGAAGCCACGGACGAGCTCGCGAAAGGCGGCGCGCAAGTCGCGAGCTCGGCGCTCGAGGTCGCGAACAACACCGAGATCGCGTTCCTGAGCCTGCCGACGCCGGACATCGTGCAGAAGGTCTGCTCGGGCCTCACAGGCGCGAAGAAGATGAAGATCGTCGTCGACTGCTCGACGACCGGTCCCGGCGTCGCACGTATCGCGCACGCAGAGCTCGCGAAAGCCGGCATCGTTTACATGGATGCGCCCGTCAGCGGCGGCATGGCCGGCGCGCGCGACGGCACGCTCGCCGTCATGGTCTCCGGCAAGCGCGCCGTCTACGACCGCATCGAGCCCGCGATCAAGCAGTTCGGCAAGCTGTTCTTCTGCGGCGAAGGCGCGGGTCTCGCGCAGGTCATGAAGCTCGCCAACAACATCATCGCGGCCGGCGTCATCGTGATGTCGGCGGAAGTCATCGCCATGGGCACGAAGGCCGGCCTGAATCCGCGGCAGATGTGCGACATCATCAACGCAGGCAGCGGCCGCAACGCGGCGACGCAGGACAAGTTCCCGCGCTCCATCCTGCCCGGCACATTCGACTTCGGCTTCGCCACCGGCCTCTCCTATAAAGACGTTCGGCTGTGTCTCCAGGAAGCCGACGCGCAAGGCGTGCCGATGCCCGTCGGCGCCGAGGTGTTCCAGGTGCTCGGCATGACGAAGGCGAAGTACGGCGCCGACTCCGACTTCACCTGCATCGCCAAGCTCTACGAGGAATGGGCCGGCGTCGAGATGCGCGGCTGACGCTCGAGGTCATCGTGGCCACTGCCGATCCCTCTGCTACCACTGCCGCTGCGCCGCTGGCCGTACGCATGGCGCCGTGCGCTCGTCGGCTATTCGTATGCGCGCTTGTCGCCCGAGGTCGTCGCGAAGGCGAAGCTCTGCGTCTACGACCTGCTGTCGTCGGCGCTCGCCGCCGGCGAGCAGCCGTGGAGCCGTCAGGTCGACCGCCATCGCGCGCCGCAACTCGGGCGGAGCTTCGCACGGCGCGCCGATCATCGGCACGAGCGACGTCGTGTCGCTGCACGACGCGGCGCTCGCGAACGGCGTGCTGAGCCACGGGCTCGTGCGCGACGACATGCACGTCGGCAGCGTGAGCCATCTCGGCACCGTGCTCGTGCCGACGCTGCTGGCGCTCGCCGAAGACGCGAGCGCGACCGGCAAGGATTTTCTGACGGCGCTCGTCGCGGGCTACGAGGTCGGCGGCAAAGTCGGCCGCATGATCATGGACGTCGAGGTCTCGAAGATCTTCCGGCCGACGGGCACCGTCGGGCCGATCGCGGCGGCCGCCGCCGGCGCGAAGCTGCTCGGCTTGGACGAGGAGCAGACGACGACGGCGCTCGCGCTCGCGGCCAACACGGCAGCCGGCTACAACGAATGGGCCGGCACCGGCGGCAGCGAGATGTTCTTCCACAACGGGCTCGCGGCGCGCAGCGCCGTGACGGCCGTGCAGCTCGCGGCCGAGGGCGCGTATGCGTCGCCGACGGCGCTCGACGGCGACGCCGGCATGCTCGCGGCGTTCCGCCGCCCTCGCCCGCCGACCGTGCCGGACCTCTTCGCCGACCGGCCCGAGATCCTGGCCGTCTTCTTCAAGCCCGTGCCCGCGTGCAACTTCGCGCAGACGCCGGCGCAGGCGGCGCTCGCGCTCGCGCAGCGGCACCGGTTGCGGGCCGCCGACATCGACAGCGTCATCGTGCGCGTCACGAAAGCCGCCGCGCTCTACCCCGGCTGCGACGCGAGCGGACCGTTCGAGCACATCCTGCAAGCGAAGATGAGCATTCACTACAACGTCGCGGCGGCGCTCGCGCACGGCAACTTCGCCGAGCGCAACTACGTGCCGCAGCAGAACCCCGAAGTGCAGGCGCTCGCGAAGCGTGTCACCGTCGAGATCGATGCCGGCTTCACGAACGCGTTCCCGGCGAAGCAAGGCGCGGCCATCGTCGTCCGCACGCGCGACGGCCAGACCCTCGAGCAGAGCGCCGACAACGTCGAGCCGACGGACGCCGACGGCGTGCACGAGCGGTTCTTCGCGGCCGCGAGCGAGCGCCTCGGCGAGGATCGCGCGCGCGACGCTCGACGCGCTGATCGGCACGCTCGAATCGTGCGCCGACGCGAGCGAGCTCGCCGCCTCGCTTCCAACGCCCGGAGCGCAACGCAATGAGCGAGACGACGCACAGCGGTTCGACGCCACGGGAATCCGTGCGGCGCGTCGCCCTCGCGAGCATGATCGGCACGTCGATCGAGTGGTACGACTTCTTCATCTTCGGCACGGCATCGGCGCTCGTGTTCGGCCGGCTGTTCTTCCCCAATGTCTCGGAGCTCGCGGGCACACTCGCCGCGTTCGCCACGTTCGCCGTCGGCTTCGTAGCACGGCCCGTCGGCGGCCTCGTGTTCGGCCACTTCGGCGACCGCCTCGGGCGCAAAACGACGCTCGTCGTCACGTTGACGATGATGGGCCTCGCGACCTTCGCGATGGGGTTGATGCCGAGCTACGACACGATCGGCGTTTGGGCGCCGATCCTCATGGTCGTGCTGCGCTTCGTGCAGGGCCTCGCCGTCGGCGGCGAGTGGGGCGGCGCGGTGCTCATGGCGACGGAGCATGCGGGCGGCCAGCGCCGCGGCTTCTTCGGCAGTTTTGCGCAAGTGGGCAGCGCCGTCGGCGGATTGATGTCCACCGGCATGTTTCTCTTGATGCAGCAGCTGCCCGAGGAAGACTTCGTAGCGTGGGGCTGGCGCGTGCCGTTTCTCGTGAGCATCGTGCTCGTGGTCGTCGGCTTGTTCATACGCCTGCGCATCATGGAATCGCCGGAATTCGCGAAGCTCAAGGAAAGCCGCCGCGTCGTGAAGGTGCCGGTCGTCGAGCTCCTGCGCACCGACACTCGCAACGTGCTGCTGGCAGCGGGTCTCTACTGCGCGCACGGCATACTGTTCTACGCGATGACGGTCTACACGCTCGCCTACACGACCGCCGCCTACGGCCTCGAGCGGAACACGTACCTCATCGGCGTGACGGCGGCGGGCGCGGGGCAGCTCATCACGATACCGCTGCTCGGCGCGCTCTCGGACAAGCTCGGCCGACGCCCCGTGATCATTTTCGGCACGCTGTTCATCATCGCGTTCGCCGTGCCGCTCAATTTCATGATCACGTCGCAGCTTCCCGGTGCTCATGTGGCTCGCGGTCGTCGTCAGCATCTGCGTCGGCCACAACTCCGTGTACTCGCCGACGGCCGCCCTCTACACGGAGATGTTCCCGGCGCACGTCCGCTACAGCGGCGCCTCGTTGGGTTACCAGCTCGGCGGCGCGATCGCCGGGTTCGTACCGCTCGTCGCGGCTTCGCTCGTCGGCGCCGCGGGCGGCGCCTACTGGCCGATCGCCGCGCTGATCGCGCTCGGCGGGCTCGTCGGCTTCGTGTGCATCCTGCTCGTGCGCCCCACCGGCGCGGCGCCGGGGCCGCGGAGCACACCTTAGCCTCTTCGTTACAATTCGTTACTTGCGGAGCCTTCCGCTTGAAACGACACTGGCGCCCCTGCTGACCTCCCCCACCACTCTAGGACTTCCATGCTCAACAAGACGTGTTTACCCATCGGGGTAGCGATAGCTGTACTGTTCGCGCCCGCGGCGAATGCCACCATCGTGCAGTTTCAGACAGTTCTCGGTCCCTTCGAAGTCAACCTCTATGATCAGCAACACACCGGCCACGGTGACCAATTTCCTGGCCTACGTGAATGCCGGTGCCTATGACAATGTCGTTGTCCACCGGGCCGTCAGTGGGTTCGTCGTGCAGGGCGGTGGATTCACCTACGAAGGAACTCAAACGCTCGCCAACGTCGTTCAGAACGCCCCGGTCGTCAACGAGCCGAAGTTCTCCAACGTCCGAGGAACGATCGCGATGGCGAAGCTCTCCGGCAACGCCAACAGCGCAACGAGCCAGTGGTTCATCAATCTCGGCGACAACAGCTCCAACTTGGACGCGCAAAACGGCGGCTTCACGGTATTCGGCCAGGTGATCGGCAACGGAATGGAGGTGCTCGACGCGATCAACGCTGTGCCGAGGTTCGCCTTCTCGAGTCCGTTCGACTCGATACCGCTGCGCGACTACACAACGCAGAACGCGACCGACGGCGTCGAGATTACCGATCGGCATCTCGTCATCGTCACGGCGATCGTGGTCCTCGACGGCGCCGCAGACACAGCCGCGAGTCTCTCGCCCACCCCCAACACGCTCATCAATCAAGCGACGACGCCTCCGCCGGCCACGAGCTCCGGTGGTGGCGGTGGCGGAGCCATGGGCCTCGGGTCCCTGCTGTTGCTCGGTCTTCTGAGCATCCTTCGACGGCGCGCGACATAGTGTTCGGCTGAGAGGCCGTTTGCAGCTACGCTAACGACGGGGCAAGCACTCGCGTCCGGCCGAAGGGGGGATCCATGAAATGCACAGCCACAGCCGTCAGGTTCGCCGTCGCAATCTCCATCGTCGTATTCCTCGCGCACGCGAACGCGCAACCGTCGATCTCCGCGATCGACACTGCGCTGCGCACCGCCGTCGAGCACGGCGACGTACCCGGCGTGGTGGCGCTCGTCACCGATCGCGAGCACGTTCTTTATCGCGGCGCGTTCGGTGTCGCGGACGTATCCAGCAAGCGGCCGATGGCCGTCGACTCGATGTTCCGCATCGCGTCGATGACCAAGGCGATCACCTCGCTCGCGCTGATGCAGCTCGTCGAGCAAGGGAAGCTCGGCCTCGAGGACCCGGTCGACAAATACCTGCCCGAGATGAGCAAGCTGCCGGTGTTCGAGTCTTTCGACGCGCAAACCGGCGCTTACAAGCTACGGCCGTCGACGAAACCGATCACCGTGCGGCACGTCCTTACGCACACATCGGGGCTCGGCTATCCGTTCACGAGCGCGACGCTGCGCGACTTCAAGCCGCGCACCGGAGAACAATATGCCGACGGCCCGCTGCTCTTCGATCCCGGGCGAGCGTTGGCACTACGGAACGAGCACGGACATAGTCGGGCGGCTCGTCGAGAAGGTTTCGGGGGAGAAGCTCGAGGACTACTTCCGCGCTCACATCTTCGCGCCGCTGAAGATGACCGACACCTCTTACAACATTCCGGAGGCGAAGGCGGGGCGCGTCGTCGCCGCGCAGCAGCGCGACGGCGAGCAAATGGACGGCAACATCGTGCTGCAGTCGCCGCAGCCCGGGCTCGCCGTGCCGATGCCGATCGGCGGCGGCGGATTGACGTCGACCGTGGACGACTATGGGCGCTTCGTGCGCATGCTGCTCGACGGCGGCGCGCTCGACGGCGCGCGTGTGCTGAAGCCCGAAACCGTCGCGCTGATGGGGAAGAACGCCATCGGCAACGTGTCGGTACCGGCGCTCAAGACTGCGTTGCCGCGCAGCGAGGACTTCACGTTCATCAACGACGGCCGCGACAAGTGGGGGCTCGGGTTCCTGATCACCGCAGACCAGGTGCCCGGCAAGCGCTCGCCCGGCAGCTTGAGCTGGGGCGGCATCAACAACACGTACTATTGGATCGATCCGAGCCGCGGGATCGCGGGCGTGATCATGATGCAGTATCTGCCGTTCGCCGATGCCAAGGCGCTCGCGGTTTACGACGCGTTCGAGCGGGCGGTCTATCAGAGTCTCGGGGCGGCGGGATCGCACTGATCGTCGTTGAAACACGTCGCCGTCGCGTCTGCTCGCAATGGACTCGGCCTGTTCGCCACGAAGGCGTTCAAGCCGACGCAGACCATACTGAAAATTGCCGGCCGTGTGGTGCATCACCGCGTGCTCTGGAAGCGCCGCGGTTCGACGTTCTCCGCGAACTGCTTTCGGTATGGGCCGCAGACGTATCTCGATCCCGGCGACCACCCCAGCCGTTATCTCAATCACTCGTGCGAGCCGAACGGCGCGACTCGACCACGATAGGCGACGACGACATCTGGACGATGCGCTGCAATTGCGGCGAGCCGAGCTGCCGCGGACGAATCAAGCGGTTCGGCTCGCTGCCGCGCGCCCTGAAAGAGCGCTACCTCGGCGACCGGCTTGTGCCGAAGTACATCATCGCGACACTCGACTGATCGAACAGCCGCCCGCCGTCGCCCTATCCCGCCGCTGCTCTCACTGGCCGGATTCGATAGATCGCCGCCGGCTCGCGAACTTCATCAAGCGCAAAATCCCTCCGCGGAGGGACCTCGCCTCGCCGACGTCGTCATCGACGAAGTCTTCGAGCCGATAGCCGTTGCGCGGAATCGTTCGGCCATCCGCGGTGATGAAGCGTAGGGTCTCATCTGCTTCCTTCGCGATGCCGAAGCCGCCCTCGTGCAACATCCGATGGTGGTACGTGCACAGCAGCGTCATGTTGCCGGGCGTGGTCTCGCCGCCGTCGATCCAGTGCTCCAGGTGATGTCCATCGACGTAGCGTTTGCGGAGACACCCCGGAAACGTGCAGCCTCGATCGCGCGCGTAGAGCGCTCGGCGCAGCGGCGTGGAGACCGTTCGCTGCTTGCGCCCGACGTCGAGCGGCTTGCCGTTCGGATCTTCGAGGACCGTCACCAGACTGCAATCGCACAGTAGCCGCTTCACGGTCTCGAGCGGAAGATCGGCGCATCCGGTCCCTCCGCGGAGGGATTCCGCGTCGGCATGCACGACCACCTGGTACCGATCGGCGGTCGCGCCGCCGCGACCCGCTCGCTGCCGTCGAGATACGACCGCATCACCGCGACGAGCGCGTCGGCCTGCTGCGCTCGCCAAGCCGTGCCTTTGGACTCCGCAAGAGCGTTCGGATCCAGTCCGTCGTCACCTCACCCGCGGCCACGGCGTAGTCGAGCGCTCTCGCGATCAGATCCCTTCCTCGATCGGCACCTCGACCGTCAGCCGCATCAGGCCGCGCCCTTCGTCGCGCCACATCGTCAACGAGCGACTCCCCCACGCGCGCCGCGCGTGATGAGCCGACTCCGGCGCGACGTTGCGAATCTGCCGGCAGCGCTCCTCGACGTTCTCGGCCGTCGTGCTGAGCGCATAGGCCAGGAGCAAGTCTTCGTCGTGCATCGGCGCGACGCGCGTCAGCGCCCGCACTTTGCTGTACGACAGCCGCCCTTCGGCAAACGCCGCCGAGATCGCCGGCAGCGATGCGTAGTGCGTGCGCCGTGCGCACTTTCTCGCGCGCCGCCGATAGACCGATCTCGCTGCGCCACGCGAGCCACTCGGCGCACGTCTTGCAGCTCCACTTTTTCCAGCCGAAGCGATCGTCGAACTCGCGCACGAGCACGAGCATTTGGTAGCACTCGGCGTTCATCTGCCGGACGAGCCGGCCGATCGCCGCATCGAGCTCGTCGATCGTGCGTTCGGTGGAGGTGTAATCGGCCAAAGGACGGGACATGAAGGCGCTCATGGCACGCTCCTGGGAGTGAGGTTGGATAGCTGTGATTGTATACAGCTATGCGCCGGTTTAGTAATGATAATCAGCTATTTGCACGCGCTCTCTCGATGGTACCCGGATTTCGCGTTTGCTCACGCAGAGTCGCATGGCAGACTGTCCGCTCAACGCCGGCAGTCCGCGGCGATCGACCGGAGCGTCCGTTGGCTACCGCAGGCAAACCAAACATCGTCATGATCATGGCCGACGACGTAGGCATCTGGAATGTCAGTGCCTACCACCGCGGCATGATGGGTGGCAGCACGCCGAACATCGACCGGCTCGCACGCGAGGGCGCGCTGTTCACTGATTACTACGGACAACAATCCTGCACTGCGGGACGCGCGGCGTTCATCACTGGGCAGACGCCGTTTCGTACGGGCCTGCTGAAGGTCGGCCTGCCCGCAGCGAAGCAGGGCTTGCAGGATTCCGATCCGACGATCGCGGAACTACTCAAGCCGCTCGGTTATGCGACGGCGCAGATCGGCAAGAACCACCTGGGGGATCGCAACGAATACCTGCCGACAGTCCACGGTTTCGACGAGTTCCACGGAATTCTCTACCACCTCAATGCGCTGGAAGAACCCTACGACCCGCAGTATCCGAAGGACGAAAAATTCCGTTCGAGGTTCGGCCCGCGCAACATCATCCATAGCGTTGCGACCGATGTTGACGATCCGACCGAAGATCCGCGCTGGGGCCGCGTCGGCAAGCAGAAGATCACGGACGCCGGTCCATTGCCGCCACATCCGGGCATGGATCCCGCCGCCAAGGTCAGCATGGAAGACGTCGATGCTGATCTGGTGAAGCGCTCGTGCGACTTCATCGACCGCTCGGTGAAGGCGGGACAGCCGTTCTTCCTTTGGCACAACTCCACGCGGTGCCACTCCTTTACGCATCTCTCTAAGAAGTGGGACGGCAAGACAGGCTTCGGCTTGTTTGCCGATGCGATGGCCGAGCTGGACTGGATCGTGGGCGAGTTGCTCGCCAAGCTACGACGAGCTGGGCATCGCCGACAACACGATCGTGCTGTTTACCAGCGACAACGGTGCGGAAATTTTCAGCTGGCCCGACGGCGGCAACCATCCGTTTCGTGGCGAGAAAGGCACGGTGTACGAAGGAGGCTTCCGAGTACCCATGCTGGCGAAGTGGCCTGGCGTCATCGAGCCGGGCATCATCATCAACGACCTCATGTCGGCCGAAGACTGGATGCCGACGCTGGTCGCGGCCGCCGGCGAGCCGGAGCTGAAAGCGAAGCTGCTCACCGGCTACAAGGCGGGTGGGAAGAACTTCAAGAACCATCTCGACGGCTACAACTTCAAGCCGTTCTTCGAAGGCAAGGCCGCCGAAAGTCCGCGCCGCGAATTTTTTTATTTCAGTGACAACGCCGACCTGATGGCAGTGCGTTACAACGAGTGGAAGGTCACCTTCAAGACCATCGTCGGCAACCTGTTCAGCGGCAAGGAGGATTCGACCAACGTCCCGCTCGTGACCAACCTGCGCGTCGATCCATGGGAGCGATACCAGAGCGAGTCCACGTCGTACGGCGAATGGTGGGGCAAGAAATTGTGGGTCATGATGCCCGCCACGGTCATCATGGGTCACTTCCTCGCAACCTTTAGGGACTACCCGCCCAGCCAGGTCTCCGGTTCGCTCAGCGTGGAGAAGGCGTTGCAGGCATTGCAGGAGGGAGGCAGGAAGACCTGACTGCGCGGCTGCTTGCCGCGCGGTGCTCCACGCATGGCGCTCATCGCGCTCGGCGGTTTCCCTAGCAGCTCAACGAACGCCGATGAGCTCCACAAGCCGCGCGATACTTGTCCTCGACATCCGCCCATTCGACCCCGCGCGGTCCCGAGCCGCGCGGCGAAGCGCAGGTGCTGCGAAATTCGTGGGATCCGTCATCTTGCGCTCGTCCATGTGCTGCCAGCTGAAGCGACCGTCGACGATCGAAGCCGCAACGAAGTAGTAAAGACTGTGCGCGGCATCGACGAGATTGCGCGGGTGCGGCTCGCCCTTGAACTTCGTCCATTGCACCGATGACGAGACGAAGATCTCTTTGATGTCCTTCGGGTCGACCTTGCCGACGCGGGCGGCATCCGACGCGGCTTCAGCCGTGGCGTGGAACGGATGCGCGCCCGGCATCAGCTTGATGGCCATGTCGGTCACGATGTCCCACGAGGCCCCGAGATCGCGCGTGATGTCGTCGATGGCCTGACCGCCCATCGCCGCCAAGAAACCGCGCGGATGCTCGAGAGCGGACAGGTCGCCGGTGAAGCCGGCCTCCGCGGCCAACGCCGCCTGCACGGCCGCAGCCGCCGACGCGCCGGCGTGGTACTCGCGGCCGCAGCTCGTATCGGCGGAGACGGCCATGCCGCCGATCGACGTGGCGGCGAGCGCGATGGCGTGAGCCATCTGAAGCGGCGACAACTCGAGCAGCCGCCCGGCCGCGACCGTTCCGCCGAACACCGTCGACACCGAGCCGTGAAATCCTCGCTGCATACGTCCCGGCGTCAGCGCTTCGTCGATGCGCCCGGCGATCTCGTACCCGACGACCATCGCGGCCAGGATGTCGGCGCCGCTGACGTTGCGTTGCTCCCCGAGCGCAAGCCCAACCGTCGACACGATCGTGCCGATGTGAGCGATGCTGCGCAGGTCGCTGTCGTCGCTGGCCGCAGCGTCGCTGGCGACTGCGTTGACGCGCGCGGCGGCGCCGGGCGGCAGCCGCGTGCCATCGAACCAGACCGTGGAGGCCGGCACGCCGCCCGCGCGGAGATCCAGGTCGCGAATGATGCGCGCTGAGGGAATTTCGATGCCGACGGTTATGCCGCCGTGTTCACCGAGGACGGCGTGCTCGATTGGGCCCGCGGCGAGGTCAAAGGCCGCGCTGCGATCCGAGAGTTCATGGCCAGCGGAACCTATGACCTGCGAAAAATGAACTTCGCGCCGGCACAGACTCCGGATGGCAGGGAATGGCCGTCGACGGTCCGGCATCTGGTCACCAACCAGGTGATCGAGATCGACGGCGACAGCGCCCGTGCCATCTCCTACTGGATGAACTACGGCAACAATGCGGACCGACGCAAGATCGAGTGGCTGAGTTTCGGCAGTTGGGACGACGAGTTCGTGAAGATCGAGGGCCAGTGGTTCTTCAAGCGCCACAAGATCTATAACGAAGGCAACCCCAACCGCTTCACGGCCGGCCAGCCCAATCCGCTGAAGAACTGACTTCCGCCGCGCGCGTGCTGAGGCGGGCGCGTGCGGCACGCCCTCGGGCTGCGCCTGGCGCGCCGGACTCCGGATCCGGATAAATCTCAATAGACCGCTGCGCGCGAGTTCTGCACGATATAGGCGCCCTTTCAGGAGAATTGACGTGCCCAAAACGAAAATAACCCCGGCTGACGGGGGTCGACCATCGCTGCACCTGCAAACCGGCGCCACCGCAGTGCGCGTTGCGCTGCCCTGCCTCATCGCACTCGCCTGGACCGCCGGCGCTTCGGCGCAATGGGCGCCGTAACCGATCCCAAGCTACCGCGCGATGCGGAGGGCAAAGTGCTGATGGACGCGCCGCCGCCGAGGACTGCCGCCGGAACCCCGGATCTCTCCGGGCTCTGGATGCGGACGCGCAGCGGGCCGCCGCCGGAGAACGCCGGAGGCGGCGGCGGCGGCGGTCAGCTCGAGCCTGCACAGGCACCGGTTCCGCTCGATCCGAACGGCCCGCCGATCGCGGCCTTTTTCGAGGCCGGTCAAAACATCGAAGGCGGTCTCCCCTACACGCCGTGGGCCAAGGAGCTCAGGGACAACGCTTCGCGCTGCGCGGGCCAAGACAACCCGGATGCCCAGTGCCTGCCGATGGGGTTTCTGCAGTTTCATCAGCAGCCCCAACCACGCATGATCATCCAAACCGAGAAGATGATCCTGATCGAGTACGAAGCCAATTACGGCCTACGGCATATCTACCTGGACGGACGCGAGCTGCCGCCGCAAGGCGAGCCGCAGCCGTTTTGGTACGGCTATTCGGTCGGTCACTGGGACGGCGACGACCTGGTCGTCGAGACGAACAACCTGCGTGGCGCCGACGAGGACAGCCCGTACGACGGTTGGATGGACGTGAACGGCAGCCCCTACACGCGCCAAGCGAAGTTCACGGAGCGCTTCCGCCGGCCGACGCTCGGCCATTTGCAGATCGACCTCACGATCGAAGATCCGAAGGCGTACACCAAACCGTGGACCGTGCGCATCGATCAGCGCCTCCTGCCGGATCAGGAATTGATCGAGTTCGTCTGCAATGAGAATCAACAGTTCGGTAGCAGAATCAAGCTGAACGAGGAGCCCGCAAGTGAACCGTCAAGCACACCCTAACAGCAGTCGCCGTGGCATCCGCGGCGTCATGAAGATCGGAGCCCTCACGAGCATCGCCGCTGCTGCGGTCGCTGCAGCGCTACCGCTCGCCGCTCATCATTCCTTCTCCGCGGAGTTCGATGCGAGCAAGGAGATCAAGGCAACGGGCGCGGTCACGAAACTGGATTGGCAGAACCCGCATGGCTGGATTCACCTGACCGTGACCGAGATCTGCGAGCGCACCGCCGCCGGTCGCGGCCCTGATGCCGTCGAACAGGAGTGGGCGTGCCGCGTCGCCCGACGGCGACGAGAAGGAGCAGCCGATTGGGCCTTCGAGATCGGCAGTCCGAACGGACTGATGCGTCAGGGCTGGACGCGCAACTCGCTGAAGGCAGGCGACGTCGTCACCGTGCTGGGCTCGCGGGCGCGCGACGGCAGCACGAACTCGAACGCCCGCTCCGTGACGACGGCCGACGGCAAACGCCTGTTTGCCGGGTCGAGCGAAGGCGCCACGCCGTAGTTACGGTGCTTCGCAGCGGAAATTCTGCTCCTCGTCCGTGCTGCCGGTGCCCGTGTACTTCGCCACTTGGCTGTACGGGCACAGCGGCCGCGTGCGCTTAGCGGCGGTCGGCGGATTGCGGCGACGAGCCGCTCGGGCGCCTGGCCGGTCTCGACCCAGCGGTCGATGGCGCCGAGGAAATCGATCGCGGACGGCCCCGTGCCCCCTGCACAGTGCGTCATGCCCGGCACCATGAAGAGCCGCACGTTGTCGCGCGCACGGCGCGCGCCGACGTCTTTCACGAGCGCATCGTAGAAATTCACCGTCGACTGGGCGGGGATGAGACCGTCCGCCCAGCCGTGCGAGAGCAGCAGCTTGCGGTTGCCTGCGACGAAACGGTCGAGACCGGTCGGCGGTACGTCGAGTGCGTCGCTGCCGTAAGCTTTCGCGCGCTCGACGTCGCGATCGTAGTCGTAGCTGCGGAAATTCCACGTCGGATCGTTGAAGACCGGCCCGCGGAAAAACGTCGTCGCGACGGGAAAGGGTTCCTGCCCCATCGTCAGCGCCTGCATCTGCGCCTCTGCGCCGACCGATAGCCCAGGATAAATCTGCTCGCCCGTGCGCGGATTGCTTGGGCCCCGATAGATCTCGCGCATCGCCTGCACCTGCGGCGCCGTGAGGCAATCGACCGCGTCATCGCCCTTGCACTGCAGCAGCGCGGGATCGAACCCGCACGTCGGCGGATTACCGATGATCCCGTCGCGCACGCCGTCGTCGGCGTCGCACGCTTCCATCGCAGCCTTCTGCACGAGCGCGTATTTCGGCGCCGGGATCCGGCTCGCGTCGTCCTTCATCGTCGCGTTACCGGTCCACAACGACATCACCATCAGCGGCACCATCGGATTCGCCGGTGCGATCGCCGAGATGCCGTCGTAGTCCTCGGGGTAGCGGTAAGCCTCCATCAGGCCGATGCGTCCTCCGGTCGAGCAGCTTGCGTACAGCGAACGTTGCGGGCCCTCCCCGTAGAACTTGGCGATTGCGGCTTTCGCAGCGACCGTCGACTCGTGCACGGCGCGGTGCCCAAAGTCCGTGAGCTTTTCCGGGTGGCCCGTCAGGAACGTGCCGTCGAGGGGGCTACCTTGGTGACCGACGTCGGAAGCCGCCGTCGCGTAGCCGCGCCCGAGCGGCCCGACCATGTCGCCGTACGCGATGGAGCCCGCCCACACGCCGTTGCCGCCGCCGACAAATTTGCCGTTCCAGCCTGTCAGCGGCATCCACACCTCGAAGCGGATGTCGGAGTCCGCGGTCGGACGGATCGTGCCGGCGACGCGGCAGAAGCTCGGTAGCGAGGAGAGATCCATGCCCGGGCCGCCGGGGCCTGGACCGGGGAGCTTGAAGCTACCGGCGGGCACCTCGGCGGCGAGCGTGATCATCGTGTTCGGCAGGCGCAGCTCCTGCGCAAGCGCCGCGCACGATGTGGCCGCGTTCGCGGGCGCGACGAGCAGGCAGGCCACCGGTGCGATTGCCCACGACGTAGCAAAAAGCGACATCCGATTCATAACATCCCCCTAGGCTGCCGATGAGGCGCCGAAGCCATCATAGCGCCACGGCTGGGGCAGACGTTCGACCGGGAAATCCCGCGACGAGGTATTCTTCCCACGGCCGATCCGAAACGAAGGCACCACGAATGCTCCACACGCCGATTGCGCGCCTTGCCGCGGTCTCGCTCTTGGCCGCCTTCGCGTCCGCCTGCACACCCGACGCCCCCCCGATTGCTGCCCAGGTGCCGGTCGGAGAGTGGCGAGCGTACGGTGCCGACAAAGCCGGCACGAAGTACTCGCCACTCGACGAGATCAATCGGGAGACGATCGGCAACCTGCGTATCGCCTGGCGGCGGTCCGGTATGCCCGAGGAGCTTCAGGCGGACTTCCCGAACACGGCAGGGCCGCGCAACTTCCAGCACACGCCGCTCATGGTGGACGGCCTGCTCTACATGAGCTCGGTTGTCGGAGCCGTCGTGGCGCTCGATCCGACGACAGGCACAACCGTGTGGTACGACCATCTGCCGCCGCGCACCGACGGCAACGGCCTCACGCGCGGCGGCTCGACGCGCAGCCTGGCCTATTGGACCGATGGCACGGACGCTCGCATCGTCACCAACGTCGGTTCCAGCCTCGTCGCGCTGAACGCGAAGACGGGTGAGCGCTACGCCGATTTCGGCGACGGCGGCGCGGTGGACCTCACGCAAGGATTCGAGCGCCCCGTCACGGGCTGGCGCTGGACGAGCGGCCCCGTCGTCGTGCGCGACGTCATCGTCGTGGCGGGCGTACCGGCCCCGGCTACCGACATTCTCAGCGAGACGCAGCTCGCGCCGAAAGAAATGCCGCCCGACGACGTGCGCGGCTACGACGTGCGCACGGGCAAGCAGCTATGGACGTTTCACGTCGTGCCGCGGGCCGGTGAGCCCGGCAACGAGACGTGGCTCGAGAACTCGTGGACCTACTCCGGCAACAGCGGCGCCTGGACGCTGCTCGGCGCCGACGAGGAGCTCGGTTACGTCTACCTCCCCACCGAAGAGGCGACCGGGGACTACTACGGCGGCACGCGTCCGGGCGACAACCTCTACGCCGAGTCGATCGTCGCGCTCGACGCGGCGACGGGCAAGCGCGTCTGGCACTTCCAGACGCTGCATCACGGTATCTGGGACTACGACCTGCCGGCTCCGCCAGTGCTCGCCGACATCACGGTCGACGGTCGCCCGATCAAGGCCCTCGCGCAGGTGTCGAAACAGGCCTTCGTCTTCGTGCTGAACCGCGAGACGGGCGAGCCGGTGTGGCCGATCGAGGAACGCCCCGCGCCGCAGGGCAACGTGCCCGGCGAGCGGTATTCGCCGACGCAGCCGTTTCCGAGCAAGCCGCCGGCGTTCGACCAACAGGGCGTCACCGAGGCCGATGTCATCGACTTCACGCCTGAGCTCAAGGCCGAGGCCATGGCCATCCTCGAAGGCTACGCGTACGGGCCGCTCTACACGCCGCCCGTGCTGCTCGGCAACCCCGAGACCCCGAAGGGCACCCTGCTCGTGCCCGGCACGAACGGCGGCGCCGACTGGGGCGGCGCGGCACTCGATCCGGAGACCAACATTCTTTATGTGCCCTCCGCGCACATGCCGACCGTGATCGCGCTCGGGCCCTCCGAGATCCCCGAGTCGACGTTGCCGTACGTCAAGCACCGAGTGCCGTGGCCGTTCGGCCCGCAGGGCCTCCCGGATCCCTTCAAGCCTCCGTACTCGCGTCTCGTCGCCATCGATCTCAACGAGGGCACCATCCGCTGGTCGGTCGCGAACGGCGACGGTCTACGCAACCACCCCGCGTTCGCGGGCCTCGACCTGCCTCCGCTCGGCGCGCCCGGGCGCCTGGCCGCGCTCGTCACGAAGTCCTTCGTCTTCATGGGCGAGGGCAGCGACACGGGTGTCGGGCTGCCGCCCGGTGGCGGTTACGGCGGCAAGATGTTCCGCGCGTTCGACAAGGCGACGGGCGCAATCGTGTGGGAGATGGAGTTGCCGGCCGGCGTCAGCAATGCGCCGATGACGTACAGCGCCGGAGGCAAGCAGTACATCGTCGTCGGCGTCTCGGGCAGCGAGTATCCGGGGGAGCTGATCGCGCTCGCACTGCCATGACGGATCATCGCGAGAAGTCCATGCACCGGATCCGCGTCACCACGTTCGGCATCCTGGGTGTCATCGCCCTCGCCTTCGTCGCCGAGGCACAGGAATCTGAGAGGCCGCCGGCGAGCGGTGGAACGGACGATCCCTACCGGCCGCCGCGAACGTCCTGGGGCGATCCCAATCTCGAAGGCAAATGGCCGAGCACGAACATGGCGGGAGTGCCACTGCAGCGCCCCGAATCGTTCGGTACGCGTAACGTCCTAACCGACGCCGAGTTTGCCGAGCGTCAGGCGCAGGCGGCCCGTCAGGTGGCTCAGGACAACGCCGACTTCGATTTCGAAAACCCGAGCGTGCCGTTCGGCCAAGTCGGCGGTGGGCAGTCGCCGCCGCAGCATTGGTTCGAGCGCGGAGAGACGCAACGACAGATCTCGTTGATCGTCGATCCGCCGAACGGCCGCCTACCGGCGCTCACCGCCGCCGCGCAGAAGCGCGAAGCGGACCGGCGTGCCAATTCCCCGGCGGTGCCGGCGTCATACACGGACTTCTCGCTGTATGAGCGGTGCATCACGCGCGGTCTCATCGGCTCCGTCATGCCGGGCGGCTACAACAACGGGAATCAAATTTTCCAGGCGCCGGGCTACGTGACCATCGTGAACGAGATGATCCACGAGTCGCGCATCGTGCCGCTCGACGGCCGGCGACACTTGACGCCGGCGATCGGCAGCCATCTCGGCGACTCGCGAGGCTGGTGGGAAGGCGACACGCTGGTGGTCGAGACGACGAACGTCGCCGACCGCATAGGCTTAGGTGCGAACAACACCGGCGCCAGCGCGGCGCTGACGATCACCGAGCGCTTCACACGAACCGGCGATACCGCGCTCCGTTACCTGGTCACCGTTGACGACCCGCTGACGTGGACAGCGCCCTTTACGATGCAACTCACTCTCGAACGGGACGACAACTACGGGATGTTCGAATACGCGTGCCACGAAGGCAACCACGCGCTGCGGAACATCCTGAGCGGCGCACGTGCGACGGAAAGCGCCAAAGCGAACGCGAACGCGACCGCACGGCCGCCGCGCTGAGCACACGGCGGCGCGTCGTGACACTGCGCTAGCGCAGCGAGCTAGACGAGTCGGCCGATCCGGACGCCCGCGCCCGCTCGGCGAAGGCCGCCAGCCGGTTCCCGCACGCGACGACCTGCTCCAGGCACGTCAACATGGGCGGTAGGCGTTGGTCCTCGACCACCTTGTCGAAGATCGTGTTCAACCAGCCGCGCTTGCCCAGAGCCTGGTTCAGCATCCCGGTCGCCGCGCAGGATAGCTTGGCCTCATAGCCGTACCACTCGACCGTCGTCTGACGGACAAAGAAGTGCTTCGCCGTGAGCCAAGACATCACCTCGCTCATCAGCGGGCGCGTGAAGGCGGGCTCGTCGATCCGCTTGCCGCCGAGCTCGATCCGCGGCCGCAGGTGCAGCGCGATCGACGGGTAGAGGACCGTGGTCAGCGTGCCCTGGTTCCAGCTGTTGAAGAAGAACCCGAAGCTCGGCGTCTGCTCGGCGTTCAGCGAGGAGCGGCTGACCTCCTCCAGCGCACGGGCCCAGATCACGAGGAAGCTACGCAGGAACATGATCGCCAGCGCCAGCCCGGGTCGCAGCTGCAGCAGCTGAACCGCGTAGCGGCACTCCGACGCGTCGAGCCGGGATTTGCCGTATGGCCCGTCCCGCTCCGCCTCGAGATCGAACGGCGCCTGCACCGGTTCGGCCTCGCGCGTGAGCATGTTCTGAAGCGGCTGCATGAGGCCGGCGTCGAAGTCGAACGGCTGCAGACGGGGGTACGTGCTGGTCTCCAGGAGCGCGGTGATGAACGCCTCGACGCGATCGAGCGGGAACAGCTCGCCGATCAGCTGCTTGAAGCTTTGACGCTGGTTGTCCGCTTCCTCCTGGGCCGTCGCCGGGTCGAGCCGGACGGTCGTCAGCGCCCGGAAATAGCGCAGCAGCTCGACGCGATCGAGTCCGCCGCCGCCCACGAAGCCACGCCAGACTTCTCGGGGGATCTCTTGGAGGTCCGTGGCCATCGCGGCCATCGTACCCTCGACGCGCGCCGAGAGTGAATATTGAGAGTGAGCGCAGACCCAACGGAGATTTGGGGTAGCCCTCCGTGCGCACCGAGAACAGGTACACTCGCGTCGCATGGGGGCAGCCATCGAGATCGAGGCGAGCACCACGAGCGCTGCGCCGTGGACACTGCGGCGCGTCGTAACAGCCGGCGTGATCGGCAACGTGCTCGAGTGGTACGACTTCGCGGTGTACGGGTTCTTTGCGCCGATCCTCGCCGCGCAGTTCTTCCCGGCCGCGGACCCGCGCGTGTCGCTGCTCGCCGCATTCGCGGCGTTCGCGGTCGGATTCCTGATGCGGCCCGTGGGCGCTGCGATCTTCGGGCACATCGGCGATCGTTACGGCCGGGCTCGCGCGCTACTCTTCTCCATCGCGATGATGGCCGTGCCGACCGTGCTCATGGGTCTGCTACCGACCTACGACACGATCGGCATCGCAGCCTCCGTGCTGATCGTTGTACTGCGCATGTGCCAGGGGATCGCCGTCGGCGGCGAGTTCACGGCCTCGATCGTGTTCCTGGCCGAGAACGCGCCTCCGCGCCGGCGCGGCTTCTTCGCGAGCTTCTCGATGTTCGGCGCGACGACCGGCACGATGCTGGGCTCCGCAGTCGGCGGGCTGCTGACGAGCGTGATGAGCGCCGAGGCGCTCGCGAGCTGGGGCTGGCGCGCGGCATTCGTCTCCGGAATCGCCGTGGCGGTGGTCGGCGTCGTCATCCGCCGCGGCATGTTCGATAGCCCAAGCAAGACCGCCGTCGCCTCGCCGCTCACCGTTGCGTTTCGCGACCATCGCTGGCAAATGCTGCGCGTGCTCGGGCTCAACGTTGCTTCGGCGGCCACCTACTACACGCTGTTCGTCTACGCCGCGACTTGGGTATCGCAAACGACGACGCTCCCGCGCGCCGTTGCGCTCAACATCACCACGGTCACGATCCTGACGTTCCTCGTCGTGCTGCCGGTCGCGGCCTGGTTGTCGGACCGGTTCGGCCGCAAGCTCATGCTCGTCGTCGGCATGAGCGCGTGCCTGCTGCTCGCCTATCCTCTGCTGACCGTGATGCACGCGGGTGCAGTCGCGACCACGGCAGCCGCGCAGATGGCGTTCGGCGCGGTCCTCGCGCTGCAGATGGCGTCGATCCCGGCAGCGATGACCGAGATGTTTCCGCACGGCGTGCGCGTCAGCGCCGTCAGCGTCGGCTACGGGCTCGCGTACGCACTGTTCGGCGGCACGGCACCGGCGGTGGCAACTTGGCTGATCAACGGACCGGGAACGACACGGTATTCGCGTGGTACCTGATGGGACTCACGGCGATCTCGCTCGTGCTGGCGCTGAGCATCACGGACCGGCGCGGCCAGCCGCTGTCCTGAGCCGGCGCGCGTCGGCGTCGACCGGTTCGGGGCTCGACGGCTGGGTGCCCTTGAGCGCGTTCCTCGAGGGGCCTCTTCAGTTGTTCGGAAAAACCGAATCGAAGTCGAAGTCGCGATCCTCGTCGGTCACTTGCGGCGGCGTGTACGGCTTCATGAACGCCGCGTGGCAGGTGTCGCACGCCGCGCGCATACGCGCGCTCGCAGCGCGCAACGGCTCGCCGTCGTCGGCCTTCGCGAGCGACGCGGCGACGCGCTCCGCAGACTCCGCGAACGTTTGGAAGGCGGCGAAGCGCTGCCAGATCGTCGGCAGCGCTATCGTCGGCGGGTCGTGCGCGGCGGGATCGAACAGATTCGTCGTCGGTGGAAACAAATGCGGCAGCGCGAGCAATAGCGGCTCGAGCGTCGTCGCCGCGGACCGCAGGGCCGCAGGGTCGCCGGGCAGGCCGATCGAGTACTCATCGATAGGCTTCATGAGACGCTCGGCTTCGCTCATGAGCAGGCGCCGCGCTTCGATGACCTCGCCGGGCTCCGTGAGCCCCGTCCAGCCCGGCCCTTCGAGGGCTACCGCCTGCGCCTCGCTCGCCGGCGGCGGCGGCGCGTCCACGCGCGGCGGCGCTTGGTCGGCCGGCGTGCACGCAACGGCCACGGTCAAGGCGAGCACCACTCCGAGCATGCGTGTCATCAGCCTCTCCTTTACAAGCCCATCGTCGGACTCGAGCGAGGATCTTGCAACCAATGGGCCCTGCGGAAATCCGCAATTGACGCGACTGCCCGCCGCGATGTCAGCCTCGGCTAGAATGCTCAAGAAAACTGCCGCGACTTTGAGCCAGGGGGCGCCGCCGATATGGCCGAACAACAGAGCGTGACGGCGAGCCGCTCCGCCCGTTTCCGCGAGCTGCTCAAGAAACCGCCGTTCGTCTGCATGGGCGCGCACGATGCCGTCACGGCCAAGCTCGCCGAGCAAGCCGGCGCGCCGGCCATCTACGTCAGCGGGTTCGTCGCCTCGGCGATCGTCGCCGGCGCGCCCGACTTCGGCGTGCTGACGCAGACCGAGATGTTCGAGCACATCCGGCGCATCTGCCGCGTCACGAAGGTGCCCGTCTTCGCCGACGCGGACACGGGCTACGGCGGCGCCCTCGACGCGCAGCGCACGATTCAGCTCTGGGAAGAAGCCGGCGCCTCGGTGCTGCACCTCGAAGATCAGGCCATGCCGAAGAAGTGCGGACACTTCGCCGGCAAGCAGCTCATCAGCGCCGAGGAGATGCAGCAGAAGCTGCGCGCGATGCTCGCGGCGCGCCGCGATCCGGACTTCTTCGTCGTCGCGCGCACGGACGCAATGGGCGTCACCGACCTCGACGACGCGATTCCGGCGGCTCGAAGTCGTACGCGGCCGTCGGCGCCGACGGGCTCTACGTCGATGCGCCGCGCAGCGTCGAGCAGTTGAAGGAGATCGCGCGGCGCCTGAAGCCGCTCGGCCTGCCGCTGCTGTTCAACATGGTGCGCTCCGGCAAGAGCCCGTATGCTCTCGCTGAAAGAGGTCTACGAGCTCGGCTTCGACTACGCGATCTGCCCCGTCGAGCCGATGCTCGCGATGCACAAGGCCGTCAAGGAGATGATGGAGACCTTCATGCGCGAGGGCTGCTCGACGAACGCCATCGCCGACAAGCTGACGCCGTTCGACGAGTTCAACGACTTCATCGGCCTCGACGAGGTCGTCAAGCGCCAGAAGCAGTTCACCTCCTGACGATGGCCGACCTGCTCGTCACGCGCCGCGAACGCGTCGCCGTGCTGACGCTGAACCGGCCCGACGCCGGCAACCGCCTCACGACGTCGCTTGCCGACGAGATCGCGCAAACGCTCGAAGCAGCGCGCGACGACGAGTCGCTGCGACGCCTGCGTGCTCACGGGCGCCGGCGACGTCTTCTGCCTCGGCGGCGACTATCACGGCGCCGGCCCGACCGCGGCGGGCCGCAAGGCGTACGCGCGTGCGCTGCTGCGCATGGATCGCGGCGATGGCCGCGCTCGGCAAGCCGCTCGTCGCGGCCGTGAACGGCGACGCGCATGCGGGCGGGTTCAGCGTCGTCGTCGCCTGCGATCTCGCCGTCGCCGCTACGCACGCGACGTTCGGGTCTGCCGGAGGCCGCGCGAGGCTTGTTCCCGTTCATCGCGCTCGCGATCGTCAAGGACGCGCTGCCGAAGAAGGTGCTGTTCGATCTCGTCTACTCCGCGCGCCTCATGCCCGCTGCCGAGGCGTTGTCGCTGCATCTCGTCAACGAAGTCGCGCCGCGCGAAGCGGTGCTCGATCGCGCCATCGAGCGCGCACGCCAAGCCGGCGGGCACCGCGTGGGCGTCGTCGCGCTCGGGCGCGACCTGTACTACGCGATGCGCGGCGTGGGCGCCGAAGAGTCGCTCGAGCAGGCGGAACGCGCGCTGCTCGCCGCCCTCAAGCTCGAGTAGCTGGCTGCACGACGACGGCCTCGGCGATCCGATAGGCCATGTGCCGTTCTTGCTCGCGCATCCGCTCCTCGATCTTCTGCCGCTGCTCGGGGCCGAACTGCTCCGCTGCTCTCGTCTGTGCCGCCTTGCGAAGCGCCTCCCCTTTCGCATGACCCTCACTGCCGACCGTCGTGCCATCGGCTCTGGTCAGATAGCGCCTGACGGATTCCTCGCTGCCGATCGTCACCAGGTCGCGCAGCTCGAGGCCGAGCTCGGCGAGCCACTCTTTCTCGCCGCCAACCGGAAAGCCGAACAGCCACGGCTCGTCCCGGATCATGTTCAGGAAGCGTTCGAAAGTTGACCTCGCAGCGGGAGGGATGCTCGCCAAGTTGATTTGCTTGAGGCCCTCGATCATCGCGCGCGTGGCGAAGTCGAAGACGACGCTGCTGCCCACGGCGTGCGACGCAACGAACCGAAACGTCGCCCGAAGCGCCTCCTCCGGCACGTACATGGTCAGGCCTTCCATGATGACGAACGTCCGCTGCGACGCGTCATACCCGAACCGCGCTAACGCGGTAGGCATGTCCTCCCGACTGAGATCGAGCGGCACGTACGTCAGATTGCTCGGCGGGCCGCCCAACGCTTCGTCGACACGTTGCCTCTTGAAGGCCAGCGTCGCCGGCCGATCGACCTCGAAGACGCGCACCGCCGCCAGCAATTCGCGGCAGCGATATGCGTGTGAATCGAAGCCCGCGCCGGGTATCAGCACCTGAGTTGCGCCTGCGCCGATCGCGCGCTCGAGCGCTTCGTCGATGAACCGCGTGCGTTCCGTCATCGCGCGGACGATGCCCGCGACTTCCATGTCTTGCATCGCCTCTTCGTAGGTCGACATCAATGCGCTCACGACCGGATGATCCAGAGGGAGACTCGAAGGATCGCCGAGCAGCTGGCGGGCCAGCCGGTCGGGATTTCGCGTTCCAGGATCGGGTTCGAGAGCACCGATGGCGCGAGCGGCCGCGACCCAGATGGCGGTCTTCGATATTCCAGCCGTGCGTTGCACGTCCGAGCTCGATTCGTGTGTCATCCGCGTGTCCTCCGCCGCAGGGGTACGCTTTCTACCGCAGATGCATGCTTCCGGACAGTCTGTTTTTGACACCCGGATCTTTCATATACTTATCCTAGGCGATCACGCGCAGTGTCGCGCGGCGTCGGAGCCCAACCCGCCGCCGGCGCACAGGCCGGGAGCTACGACACCGCCGCGGCTCGAAGCGCCGCCAGCACCCGTTCTTTGCGGAACGGCGCGCGCCGCAACCGCACGCCGGTGGCGTCGTGAAACGCATTCGCGACTGCCGCGATCACCGGCTTGTGGCTCGTCTCGCCGGCGCCGTAGTGCGGCAGATCGGGGCGATTCGGATTGGGGTCCCCGTTCACGAGCACGATGTCGATCGTTTCCGGCGTGTCGGAGTGCCTCAAGCTCGGATGCGTGGCCCAGTCGACGCTCGTGACCTTCTCGGCATCGAACTGCACCTCTTCCCACAGCGCGCGGCTCAAGCCGTGCAGCATCCCGCACTCGACGGTGTGGCTTAGACCCATGGGGTTGATTGCCAAACCGCAGTCGTGGGCGCAAACGAAGCGTTTGACCCAGACGCCGCCGGTCTCGCGATTGACCTCGACCTCGGCAATTACCGCGACGATGGTGTTGCTGCGGTACGTGTAGGCGATGCCGCGCCCCGTGAGGATCGGGCCCGCGCTGCGCGCCTTCGGCGACGGCCGTGAATCCCAGCCATATTTGTCGAGCACTGCGCGAACGACGGCGAGCGACCGGGCTCTGCGGAACACGTTGTCCTCGGCGCTCGCTTCGATCAGATCGAGCCGGAACTGCGCGGGATCGGCGCCAGCAGCCGCCGCGAGCTCGTCGATGAATCCCTCGAACGCGAACGTAACCTGCGGACCGTTCGGGTCGCGCAAGTTGCCGGTACGCAGCGGCGTCTCCCAGATCATCGGCAGCGAAACGACGTGCGCCGCGAGACGTTGATTCGGAATGCCGTATTTGATCGACGGAGTTTCGGCGTTACCGGCCACCGGCGTCTCGCGCCGCCGGCCCATGAGCTGCGCGATCAACACCGTGTCCGGATCGTTGTACCCCAGGTGGTTGTAGTCGACGGCGCGCGCATCGTAGTCGAGAGCGAGCAACTTGCCCTGCGCGTCCAACCCCCCGCGAAGCTTGAAGTCGTAGGCCGGGCCCTTCGTGTCCCACGCCGTCTCTTCGTGCCGCATCCACTGCACGCGGACCGGCCGGCCGATCTCGTGCGCGAGAAACGCGGCCTCGAAGCCGACGTCGTCGGCGGCCGTGCGGCCGTAGACCTGCGGCCCGTCCATGTACACGACGCGCACGCGGTCGCGCGGCAGGTCGAGAAATTGCGCGACACCGTTGCGCAAGCCGTACGACTTCATGTCGTTCGAGTAGATCGTCAGCTGACCGTCGGAAGGGTCGGCCAGCGCGTGCGCCGGGCCGATCGCCGTGTGCCCCTGGAACGGCACCTCGTACTCGGCTTCGAGCACGCGGGCCGCGCTCGCGAACGCCGCATTGGGGTCGCCCGTGACGCGCGGCTCCTCGCTCGACGTGGGCGTCGCGCTGCGTATGTAGTCGAAGAGATCGGTCGACGCCGGGAACGGCGCCTGCGCGGGCGGCGCCCATTCGGCCTTCAGCTGCCGTGCGGCGGCGATGGCCTGCTCCTCTCTCTCGCAGACCACGGCCACGTAGTTGCCGCTGCGCACGACGCGCACGAACCCCGGCGTGCTCGCGACGGACGACTCGTCGATGCTGCGCAGCGTGGCGCCTGCGACGGGCGGCCGCACGTTGCGCGCATGCAGCATGCCGGGCACCTTCATGTCCACGGCCCAGGTCAGCGACCCGTCGACCTTGGCCGGAATGTCGTAGCGCGGCACGGGCTGCCCGACGACGCGCAGATCCTGAACCGGCTTGACGGCGGCCGCGCCAGTCGTCGCGTCGACGTTGCGCCCGGTAAGCGCGACGTCGAAGCGCTTGCCGCCGACGATCTCGGCATACGTGACCGACTTCGACGAGTCGGACTTCGCGAAGATCGTGCCGTTGCTCACGGCGAGCTCGGCGACCGGCACGCCCAGGCGCTCCGAGCCGAGCTCGAGCAACACGCGCCGCGCTTCGGCGGCAACTCTGCGCACCGGCCAACCGTCGCGCTCGATCGCGTCGGAGCCGCCCGAGCCGCCCTGGTCTGGAGTGATGTCGGTGCTGCCCATGACGAGGCTCGTCTTGTCGTAGGCGATGTCGAGCTCGTCGCACATCATTTGCCGGAACGCCGTGCCGGTACCTTGGCCGCCGTCCGTTTTGCCGACGAAGAACGTGGCCGTGTTGTCCGGATGGATCACGATCCAGGTGTCGAGCTGCAGAAAGTCGCGATCGGGATACGGACCCGCGCCGACCGCTTGCGCGAGCGCGCGGCCGCCGGGGACCGCGCTGACGCTGAAGCTCAAAACCAACGCACCCGACGACCGCAGGAAGCTCCGGCGCGAAGTGGCCGGGTTCAGGTTTTGCAGCGCGTCCTCGATCGCTTTGGGAAAGTCCAGGTTGGTGCTCATCCGACCGCTCCCTCGGCTGCGCCGTCGGCGTTTGCCGTGGCCGTGCCGCGCACGACGCGCTTGATCGCGGCCTGAATGCGGTAATACGTCATGCACCGACACAGTGCACCTTCCATGCCCTCGCGAATCTCGGCGTCCGTCGGATTCGGGTTGCGATCGAGCAACGCCTTGGCCGTCATGATCTGGCCGTTCTGACAGTAGCCGCACTGCGGCACTTGCTCGTCGATCCACGCCTGCTGCAGCGGATCCAACCTGCCATCCTTCGCGAGGCCCTCGAGCGTAGTGATCACGCCGGTCACCGCCGCGGCCGGCATGATGCAGGAGCGTATCGCGACACCGTCTACGAGGACGGTACAGGCGCCGCACTGCGCCAGTCCGCAGCCGAACCGTGGCCCGCGGAGACCCAGGTCGTTACGCAACACGTATAAGAGTGGGGTGGACGTGTCCACGTCCACCTCGCGGGTCGCGCCGTTGACGCGCAGTGAGACGACAGCCATTGGATGCGCTCCGGTGGTGCTCGGGTTAGCCGGTCCAAAGCCGACCCTAGAACAAAGTCGTCGGGAAGCAAAGGGGAGCCGCCCGCTCGCCGCTTTGCGCATGCGCCATCCACGGCCAGCACAGTAAGATGATCGCCCTTTTCACGGCTTGCGCTGGAGGCGCTCTCAATGGCGAATATTCATCTGATCGGGGGAGAAAAAGGCGGCGTCGGCAAATCGGTGGTCGCGCGCGTGCTCGCCCAATACATGATCGACAAGGACATTCCGTTCGTCGGTTTCGACACCGACAAGTCGCATGGAGCGCTGATGCGGTTTTACAGCGACTTCGCATCCCCGATGCTCATCGACAGCTACAACAGCCTCGATACGATGGTCGAGCTCGCAGCCGAGAATCCGAGCGAGCGAGTTCTCGTCGATCTGGCGGCGCAGACCCACGAACAGCTGGTGAAGTGGATGGACGAGTCGGGAGTTCTCGAAGCGCTCGGCGACCACCGCCTCTCGTCGACTTATTGGCACGTGATGGATTCCGGCAAGGACTCCGTCGCCTTATTGAAGAGGCTGTTCGACCGGTTCGGCTCGCGGCTCGACTACGTGATCGTGCTCAATCAGCTGCGCGGGGAAAACTTCGACCTCTTCGAGAAGTCGGGCGAGAAAGCGCGGGCGGACAGCTTGGACGCGAAGATCATCTCGCTGAAGCGGCTGAATCAGGACGCCATCGCGAAGATCGACTCCGAGAACAGCAGCTTCTGGTCTGCGCAACAAAAGAGTGCCACGAACGGCAACGGCCTCGGGATACTTCAGCGGCAGCGTGTGAAGGTGTGGCTCCGACACGCCTACGAGCAAATCGACAGCGTCGGCATCTGACTCATTCCAAAGGAAGCGCAATGAACAAAGAACTCTTCGAAAAAGGCCTCGCGATTCGAAAGTCGGTGATTGGCGCCGAGTTCGTCGACAAGGCTCTCGCAACGGCCGACGACTTCAACATGCCGCTCCAGGAGCTCGTGACCGAGTACTGCTGGGGCGCCGTCTGGGGCCGCGAAGGGCTGGAGAAGAAGACGCGCAGCCTGCTCAACATCGCGATGCTGAGCGTGCTGAATCGGCCGCACGAGCTCAAGGTTCACGTCAAAGGCGCGATCCGTAACGGCGCGACGAAGACGGAGATTCGCGAAGTGCTGCTGCAGGTCGCGATCTATGCCGGCGTGCCGGCCGCCGTCGACTCGTTCCGCATCGCGAAAGAAGCGCTCGGCGAGCTCGAGAAGAAGTGATGCGTTCTCAGGCGGGCGCGTCCTCGACGCGCCCGTCGGCGTGCTTCGCAAATCGGCCGCGCTCGCGCGGGTGCAC
This sequence comes from uncultured Gammaproteobacteria bacterium, assembly GCA_963714705.1. Lineage (GTDB taxonomy): Bacteria > Pseudomonadota > Gammaproteobacteria > Steroidobacterales > Rariloculaceae > FEN-1219. The sequence goes on along the minus strand of CAVQPJ010000001.1, from coordinate 475,642 downwards.
GGGGTCATTGGCCCGGAACGGCCAGCCACCGAACTGCGTGCGCTGGTAAGTCGTTGAACGCTTGCTCGAAGCTCGGCGCGCGTGTTCATGACGAACGGGCCGTATTGCGCCACGGGCTCGCCGATCGGTCGCCCTTGCATCAGCAGCACTTCGACCTTGCCGTCCGGGCGCCGCAAGAGTGACTGGCCGATCGGCCGCGACCTCGATCGCGGCATGCTTCGTCAGCGCGCGCCCCTCGATCTCGAGCTTGCCGCCGACGAAGAAATACAAGGTGCGCGCTGTGCCGCCCTTCGCCGGCGGCAGCGTCCACTTCGCACCCTGCTCGAGCGTGATCGAGCCAGATCGCGAGGTCGGCTTCGCGGATTCGCGGCCCACGAGTCGGGCGGCGGCGCGGGCGGCTCCGCGCCTATCCAGCGGCCCCGCAACGACCGTGACTTCGACGCCCGCGGCCGGCCGAACGCGCGGCACGTCCTTGTCCCAGAACATCGTGAAGTACGGCGCCGCGAACTTCGATTTGGCCGGCAGGTTGACCCAGATCTGAAAGAGCTCGAGCCGGTTGCCGGCGTCGGGCTTCAGCAGCGGGAACATCTCCGAGTGCACGATGCCGGCGCCGGCCGTGAGCCACTGCACGTCGCCGCGGCCGAAGCGCGCCGTCGCGCCGAGCGAGTCGCTGTGGTCGATGAAGCCCTCGCGCACGAACGTCACGGTCTCGAAACCGCGATGCGGATGCTGCGGGAAACCCGGGCATGGTGTCGCCGTGATACATGCGCCAGCCGTCCTTGCCCGCGAAGTCCTGGCCCGATGTCGCGCCCTTCCAGCGAGGCGGCCGGGCCCAGCGGTCGTTGCCGCGCGGATAGAGATCGACGTGGTGGACGCAGACGAGGAACGGATCCTTCGTCTGCCACGGGAACGCGAGCGGCGCGACGTCGATGATCGGATCTTGGCTCATGGCTTCACACCGAGGTTGTGCATCACGAACGCGTAGATGTCGGCCGCCGCTTCGAGCTGTTTCGTGAGGCTGCTCGCGCCGTGGCCGGACTTCGTCTCGATGCGGATCAGCGCCGGATTCTCGGGGCTCGCGAGCGCCTGAAGCGTCGCGGCGTACTTGAAGGAATGGGCCGGCACGACGCGATCGTCGTGGTCGGCCGTCGTGATCAGCGTCGGCGGATATTTCACGCCGGGCCGGATGTTGTGCAGCGGCGAGTACGCGTACAGCGCCTTGAACTCCGCGGGGTCGTCGCTCGAGCCGTAGTCTGCGATCCAGTTCCAGCCGATCGTGAACTTGTGAAAGCGCAGCATGTCCATGACGCCGACTTCCGGCACCGCGGCGCCGAACAGCTCGGGCCGCTGGTTCATGACGGCCCCGACGAGCAGGCCGCCGTTCGACCGGCCCGTGATCGCGAGCCGCGCCGACCGCGTGTACTTCTGCTCGATGAGCCACTCGGCCGCCGCGATGAAGTCGTCGAACACGTTCTGCTTATCGAGCTTCATTCCCTGTCGGTGCCACGCCTCGCCGTACTCGGCGCCGCCGCGCAAGTTGGCCGACGCATACACGAACCCTTGCTCGAGCAACGCGATGCGCGCGGCGCTGAACGTCGGGCTCACGACGATGTTGAAACCGCCGTAACCGTAGAGCAGCGTCGGGTTGTTGCCGTCGAGCCGCAGGCCTTTACGGTACACGAGGAACATCGGGATCCGAGTGCCGTCCTTGCTCGGATAGAACACCTGCTTCGTCTCGAACTGCGCCGCGTCGTAGCCCGGCACGTTCGGCGCACGGAAGACACTGCTTGCGCGCGTCGCTACGTCGTAGCGATAAATGGTTGGCGGCACGCTCAGCGAGTTGAACGTGTAGAACACGAACGGCGAATCGTTCGGACCGCTGAAGCCGGCGGCCGTGCCGAGCCCCGGCAGTGCGATCTCGTTCTCGAGCGTGCCGTCGAGGCTGAACACGTACGCGCGCGTCGCGACGTCCTTGAGATACGTCGCGAACAGCTTGCCGCCGGCCGTCGTCACGCTGTCGATCGGCTCCGGGCGCTCCGCGAGCACGGTTTTCCAATTCGCCTCGGCGATATTGGCAGGATCGATCAGCACGACGCGCCAATTCGGCGCGCCGTGATTCGTTGCGACGAGGAGCCGATCGCCGACGTTGTCGACGACGTAGAACGTGTCGTTCGTGATCTCCGGCACGAGCGGCGCGAATCTACCGCCGGGGTCGGCGAGATCGCGAACGTACAGCGCGTTGCCGTCGAGGCCCTTGCCGCGGTCGGACACCTCGAGGATCAGGAAGCGCTCGTCTTCGGTCGTCGCCGCGGTATGGAAACGCTGCGGATTCGCGCGGTCTTCGAACACGAGTCGATCGGCCGCCTGCGGCGTGCCCAGCTTGTGGAAGAAGACCTGATGGTTCTCGTTGATCGAGGCTTTCTCATGCCCTTCCGGCGGCTCGGGGTAGCGGCTGTAGTAGAAACCGTCACCCTGCCAGGCGACCTGCGACACCTTCGCCCACTCGACGTTGTCCTCGAGCGTGCGCTTCGTCGCGAGCTCCATGACTTTGTACTGCTGCCAATCGGAGCCGCTCTGCGAGAGGCCGTAGACGGCGTACTTCGCGTCTTTCGACGGCTCGAACGCCGCGAGCTGCACGGTGCCGTCGGCGGACCATGCGTTCGGATCGAGCAGCACCTCGGGGGCGCCTTGGAGGCCCTCTTGGATGTGCAGCACGCTCTGGTTCTGCAGGCCTTCGTTCTTGCTGAAGAAGAAATACGGGCCTTTGCGCGCCGGCGCGCCGTAGCGCTCGTAGTCGTTGAGCTCCATGACGCGCGCGCGCAGCGCTTCGCGATTGGGAATTTGCTCGAGATACGGGAACGTGACGGCGTTCTGTGCCTCGATCCATGCGGCCGTCTCGGGCGACGTCTCGTCCTCGAGCCAGCGGTACGGATCGGCCACCTTGGTGCCGTGATAGTCGTCCATGTGATCGATTTTCCTCGTCGCGACATAGGGCGCCGCTTCCTGAGCGAACAGAACGGTCGCGAGCACCACGCCCCCGAGTCCCGCACTCGCCGCCGCAAAGGTCCGCGTATTCATGGGTCGCCCTCGATCAGCCTTGCCCTACCGCTCGGCGTGATTATGCCATCATCACGCAATGGCCAAATACGAGCCCAAGACCAAGAAGAACGACGTCGATCCGAGCGCCTTCATCGACAAGGTCAAGAACGAAACCAAGCGCAAGGACAGCCACGAGCTCGTCGCGATGCTGCAAGACATCACGGGTGAGCCACCGAAGATGTGGGGCGCGTCGATCGTCGGTTTCGGCTCGTATCGCTACACCTATGCCAGCGGGCACTCGGGCGAGATCTGCATGACGGGCTTCTCGCCGCGCTCCGGTGCTCTCGTCCTCTATCTCGGCCCCGGCCTCGAGAACGACAAGCTCATGGCCAAGCTCGGCAAGCACAAGCACGGCAAGGGCTGCCTCTACATCAATAAGCTCGACGACGTCGACCGCAATGTGCTGCGCAAGCTCGTCGAGCACTCCGTAAAAGCGCTGCGCAAACGGTAGGCCGCGACGTTCCTGGCGCGCTCCTGACACGCCCGAGCTCGTATCGAGCGACCCGACTTACATCTGGCTCTCGGGTGCGATCTTCTGCACCCAAGCGCTGAATTTGCGGCCACCGCTCGCGAGCGGTTCGCTGGTCTCGATGACCTCTTTGCCATCGATTGTGGCACGCCAGAGAATTTTTCCCCGTTCGTCGAGCTCGAGTTTGTACGCGAGCTCGGGTAGGCGTTGCTTGAAGCGCTCCGCCAGCGGTCCCGAAAGCGCGGTCGCGTCGATCAGCACGCCCATCTCCGTGTTGATGTCGATGGAGCGCGGATCGAGATTCAACGAACCGATGAAGGTGTACCGCCCATCGATCGATGCGGCCTTGGTATGCAATGTGACGGATTCCGGTAGCTCGCCACTGGCCGCAGCGGCCGCCATTGCATTGGCCCGCACCTCATATAGGTCGACACCGGCGTCCAGAAGTTTCTTGCGATAGCCGGCATATGCCGAATGCACGGCAACATGATTTGTCGACGTGAGCGAGTTGGTCACGATGGAAACCTTGACGCCGGAATCGACAATTCTTTTCCAGAACGCCACGCCCTCGTCACCAGGAACGAAGTAGGGCGTCGATACCATGACCTCTTTGGTCGCGGCCACCACGACTTCGGCCATGCGCGTGATCAGGATCTGCTGATCGCGCGATACTGCGTTCAGCAGTTTGTCGGGATCGTCCGTAACGACTTCGGCATCGGCCGGAAACAGCGTCGCAGTTCGATTCAACAGGTTCTGTACGAGCGGTGTGTCGATCGCGTCGCGGTAGATGGAGTCACCCGTCGTCTTCATGGCGGCACTCAGCCGCTCGCGCAGCGCAGGCAGCCCCTTCTCACTGATTTCGAAGGCGGAAAGGGGCACCGCCAATTCGTGATTCCAGTAGCGGTCGAACGTCGTGGATACTTCCGGCGCAACCGGACCGAAGGCAAGTATGTCGAAGTCGAGGAACTCGGCGTCCGCTGTGAGCTGAAAGTACTCGTCGGCGATATTGCGCCCCCCGACGATCGTGGCCTGATTGTCGACGGTAAACGACTTGTTGTGCATGCGCCGGTTCGCCGTCTTGAAGTTCAAGGCGAAGGTCAGCCAGGAGATGCCGCCGCGCGCAACGGGATTGAAGACGCGAATCTCGATGTTCGGGTGCTGATCGAGCAGCAGCAGATCCTGGTCCGTGACCGTCGTGAACACATCGTCGAGCAAGAAGCGAACCCGAACGCCGCGATCCGCCGCCTCCACGAGCTTGCCGGCGAAGATCAGCCCCGCGCCGTCGGCCTTGATCAGGAAGTACTGTACATCGATGCTACGTTCGGCTCGGTCGATGAGCGCAAGACGTGCACCGAGTGCGTCCAGCCCGGCGGGCAACGGATAGAACCCGGACTGACCGTTGTGCGCAGCGGTCCAGCGCGAGACCGCCTCCCCGAGCGACGTATCCGCCGTGTCCGTCAGCGCCGCCGTTTCGGCTTTTTCGTAGTCGGTTGGCAGTGAGGCGCAGGCGCCCGTCAGCGCCACCACCAAAACTGTCGAGAGCGTGCGACGACGTTTAATGTAGCGGTGGCCTACCGTGGTCATTCGCGGAGTCTACAGGGCTGTGCGATCATTGGTTCTTTCCTACAACTAAAGCCCCTGGGGGAACTCGTGCGCACGAAAACACTATTGGCTTCCGGTATCGCGGCAATGTTGACGGCGGGCGTCGCGCTCGCGCAGGCACCCGCAGCACCCGCCGGCCCGCAGCCGTATCGCGTCGGCACGCCGCTCGGCGCGACGAACGAGGCCGGCCAGGCCGCAGACGATGTCGAGCAACGTCAAGGTCTACGGCAGCTTCCACTTCGCGGAGAGCTGCACGTTCGATCCGGACCGTAACCTGATCGTCGCCATGAACGCCGCCAATCCGCGGGACCAGGGCAGTCCGCCGCTGCTGACGCCGAACGACGGCTTCGTATCGCTGATCAACCCGGACGGCTCGGTGCACACGTCCAAGTGGATCGGCGTCACGCGCGACGGCCTCACGCTCGTGCCATCCGCTCGGCAGCGCGATCCAGGGCGGCACGCTGTACGTGAACGACGGCAACTACATCCGCACGTTCGACCTCACGACGGGAACGCCGAAGCAGGCGTTCGAGGTCAAGGAGGCCGTGAACTTGAACGGCATCGGCGTCGCGCCGGACGGCACGATGTACGCGTCGAACACGGGTAGCGCTACGGTGCCGGAAAACAAGCAGCGCATCTACAAGGTCACGCCGGCAGGCGTCTCGTCAGCGTGTTCGTCGACGGCGCGCCGCTGAACTTGCCGAACGGCGTCGCGATCGACGCCGACGGCAACGTCGTCGTCGTCAACATCGGCAGCAACGACGTTCATGACGTTCGACAAGCCGGGCAAGCTCGTCAACCGAGCACGCCGCCGAGGCCGGCAACGACGGCCTCGTCGTGCTGCCCGACGGCACGAAGTACGTGAGCAGCGTGCGCTTCGGCAGCGTGTCGAGGATCCGCCGCGGCCAGGCGGCCGAGGTGATCGCCGACGGGCATCCCGAGCGCCGCGTCGATGTGCTACGACTCGAAGCAGAACCAGCTCGTGATTCCGCTGAACCCGAACAACGGGCTGGCGTTCATCAAGCTCGGCGGGCGCTAAAGGACGACGGTCTACTGGAGCTGGAAGCGCACGCGCAACCGCACGCGGCGCTCGTAGAGACGGCCTTCGCGCTGGAACGGGACATAGCGGTACTGCGCGACGGCCGCGAGCGCGGCCGCGTCGAAAACGCTCCGCGGCGAAGCCTGCACGACGACGAGATCGCGCGGTTGCCCGCTGCGATCGACGACGTACTCGAGGTCGACCCAGCCCTCGGTGCCCCGCGCGAGGGCATCCGGCGGGTAGACAGCCGGCGACGCACGCTCCAGCGTGAGCACGCTTGCCTGGGCGGTAGTGGCCAAGTAGGTCGCTTGCAGCCGCCGCGGCCTCGAGATCGGCGGCGAGCGGTGCCGCTACGGCTGCGCCGCCCGGCGCTCGAGCGAGCCCGGCGAGCTGCGCATCCGCCGCTGCCCACTCGCCCCTTCCGATCGTGCCTTGGATGGCGAGCGCGCCTGCCTCGCGGAACGTTTCCCACGCCGCGGCGAGCCCGGCGAGATCGGGCGCATCGGTTTGCAGAGCCGTCAGATAATCGAGCGCGCTGTCGCCGGCCGGCGCGAACAATGCGCCGCTTTGCACGCGTCCGCGCGCAGCGTCGAGCCGTTCCGCGAGCTGCCTCTTCGCGCGCCAGCGCGGCGCCGACGTCGCTCTCGAGCGCGGTGAGCGCCGCGGACTCGACGCCGAGCCGACGCGCTTCCGTGGCAAGATTCGCAGCCGCCGCAACATCGGAATCGAACACGAGGCGCGAGGCCGCGATCAACGCCGCGGCGAGGTCGGTGCGCAGCGCCGCGACGCGCGGATCGTTGCGCTCGAGCCCCGCCGCGCGATCGAGGTAGGCCTTTGCGCTGTCGCCGGCAGGGTTCAGCAGCTGCCCGCGGCGCAACCGGGCGGTGGCCAGACTCAGCGCGCTCTCGAGCTCCGTCGGTGAAGCCTCGGCGCGCGGCGGAGCCGCGTTCGCCGCCGGCGGCGGCGCCGCCGCCAATGCCGCCAGCGCGCGCGCGAGCTGCGCATCGAGGAACGCGAGACGGCTGCTCGCGGGATCGGCACGCCGAACGTGATCGAGCACCGCGGCCGCGGCTTCGAGCGAGTCGGCGAGCAGCGCTTCTTCGGCGCGCGTGAACAGAGCGTCGACCACGGCCGAAACGCCGGCACGCGCTTCTTGATCTGCCGGCGCTAGGGCAAGAATCGCGAAATAGTGATCGAGCGCGTTGTCGCCGGCGGGCTCGGCCAGTCGGCCTTCCTGGCGCGCGAGCACCGCCTTCGCGCGGTGGTCGGCGAGCAGATCCGCGGGCGACGGCACGGCCTCGGTTGTAGGCGCGGCGGCGGCAGGCTTCGACGCGAGGGGCTCCTTTGCGCCGAGCCGCCCGAACCGGTCCCACCACCCGAGCTGGCCCGCCGCGATCGCGACGGCGAGCAACGCGACGACAGCCGCTCCGGCAGCCGCCGGCCAACGCCATTTCCGGGATCCGCTCGAGGCCGCCGCGGCGACGCCGGACGCGTCGTCGTTCGCGGGTTCCTCACGAAGCTGAAGCCGGCGGGCAGTCGCTGACTCGATCAACAAACGGGTAGCGCCGACGGCGAGCGGCTTCATCACGAGCCGGTGAATGCGCCCGTCCGACAAGAAGCCGACATAGTCCGGGGCGGCGACGCGATCGGTCGCGACGAGCGTCACGAGCCGATCGGCGTACGCGGCGAGCGCCGCGACGCCATGCGCGACGCGAGCGCCGAGCACGGACGCGTCGATCAAGGCGATGCCGCAGCGGCCCGACTCGACGGCTTCCATGAGCTCGGGCCAGGTTTCGACTATGAACAGCGGATGTTGGTCGGCAGCCCGGCGAACGGTGTTGACGAGGGCGGCATCGGTCGCGAGCACGAACAGCGTTGCGCCGCTCGCTGCGAGCAACTCGCGTATAGGTGTAGGAGGCAGCGTCGCGTCGAGAGGGCCGCGATGCCGCAGCACGTCCCGAACGTTCGGAAAGTCCCACACCAAGGCGCGGGTTCTCCCCGCCCGGCAGGTTTTCATAGCGAGCCGCCATCGGCTCCTCCCTCTTGTAGCCGACACGGTCGGCGGGCTCAGGCCTGCAAGCGCGACTCTAGACCCTTCGGAGCAGCGCGCGCAAACCCCGTGTAAGGGGCTGTAACGGCTTGCGATTTCAGCCCGCGGCCTTGACCGGCGCGCGGCCGATGACGAGGAGCACGACGCCGGCCGTGATCACGGCCGCCGCCGCCCACTCGAACACGGTCACGACCTCGCCGCCGAGCCAGATGCCGAGCGCGAGCGCGATCACGGGATTCACGAACGTGTAGCTCGAGGCGAGCGCAGCGCTGACGCGGCCGAGCAAGACCATGTAGGCATTGAATGCGAGCAGCGAGCCGAACACGATCAGGTAAATCCACGACCACGCGGCGAGCGGCTGTGGCGGCCACTCCGGTTGCTCGCCGACGGCCGCGGCTACGAGCAGCAACACCACGCTGCCGCACAGCATCTCGCTCGCGAAGCCCATCGCGCCCGGCGCGAGCGGAAAACGCCGCTGCGATAGGACGCTGCCGAGCGACCAGCTCACGCACGCGATCGTGATCGCGACGAGCCCGGCAGGAGAAGCCGTGAACGCTTCGCCCCGGACGAGCATCAGCACGCCGGCCATGCCGACGAGCATTCCGATGAGCTCGAGGCGAGTCGGCTTCACGCCGAACGGCAAGTTCAGCGCCGTGACGATGATCGGGATGATGGCGATGTACGCCACGATGACGCCCGACGCCACGGTTTGCTCGGAGTACGCCGTGAAGCCCATGCCGCTCACGAGCAGCAACGTACCGATGAGCGCCGCATTCCGCCATTCGACGAGCGTCGGCAACGCGCGCCCGCGCAGCTTGAGCCAAACAATGAGCACGAGACCGGCCACGAGGAACCGCGAGCCCATCTGGTAGAACGGCGGGAAGCTCACGAGCGCGAACTTGATCGCGAGATACGTCGAGCCCCAGATGAGCCAAGTCGCGGCGAGGCAAGCGAGCAGTAGCGGCGACAGCGGCACCGGCGGCCCCCTGGGATCTGGCCGTGAGCTTACTCCCTCCTCCACCGCACCAGTACAATCCCCGCAACGCCACTCCTTCGACTGCTGACGCACATGGCAACACCGACCTACCAGATTTTCGCGATCAAGTACGCGCACGTCGGCCGCAAGGCCTGGGGCAATTTCGTCGACGGCGATCCGCACGAGGACTGGGACATGCCCCTCGACTACTACGTGTGGGCCATCGTCGGCGGCGGCCGCACGTTCGTCGTCGACACGGGCTTCGACGCGCCGATGGCGAAGAAGCGCGACCGCAAGATCGTGCACCCCGTCGAAGAAGGCCTCGCGGCCGTCGGCGTTCGCCACGCCGACGTCAAGGACGTCGATCGTCACGCACATGCACTACGACCATTGCGGCAACGGCGCGTTGTTCCCGAACGCGCGCTTTCACGTTCAGGACACCGAGATGGAGTACGTGACGGGCCGCTGCATGTGCCACCACCAGATCAACCATGCGTTCGAGGCCGACGACGTCTCGCGCATGGTGCACCGCGTGTTCGGAGGCCGCGTCCAGTTTCACGACGGCACCGACGAGCTCGCGCCCGGCATCACGGTGCACAAGATCGGCGGCCACACCAAGGGCCTGCAGTGCGTGCGTGTCGCGACCGAGCGCGGCCCCGTCGTGCTCGCCTCGGACGCGACGCATTTCTACGCGCACATCGACTCGCGGCGCGTGTTCCGCGTGCTCTACAACCAAGGCGACATGCTCGAGGGCTACAACACGCTCGAGCGGCTCGCGGGCGCGCAAGCGAGCGCGTAATTCCGGGCCACGACCCGCTCGTGCTCGAGCGCTATCCGGCGGCGTCTGCGGACACGGACGGCTGGGCGGTGCGCGTCGATCTGCCGGCGCGCAAGTGACGGAAGCCACGATTATGGTGCATCGCTAGACGCGGCCGCCGTTCGCAGCGGGTGCCGGATCTCTTTACGTGCGCCAATTCCTTTCCATAATTCGGCGCACGGCAGCTCCCGCCGCGGCGGTGCGCGGCCGCGGCACGCGGGGCTGGACGCCGGATGCGCGTGCGGACGAAAATTCCGCTCGACCCTGTCTTAGTCCCGCGAGGATAAGGAAAAGAAGATGAGCTCGCTATTTGCACGGAAGCCCAAACCCACCCCCGAGATGCTCACCCTGCCGGCCTTCTGCGTCCCGGCCGACGTGTCCGCGAAGCTGAGCTCGAAGCGCGAGGCGCAGCTCGAGTGGATGCGCGAGCACGGCGTCGAGTACATCCTCGGTAGCCCGGTCAAGCGGCACGCGCCGACGCCGGAAAAGCGCGTCGCCTAGAAGGCACCGACAACGCTCGCCCGAGGCGCTACAAGCGCTCGGGCGCAGCGAGCCGCAATAGGCCGGCGTTCGTCGGTCTAGAACTCCTTCTGGATCGTGAACGACCACATGCGCGGCGGGCTGATGACACCCGTACGGCCTGCCGGCGCAGTGTTCGTGACTACCCCCGAGGCGGCGTTCACCGTGATCTCGGCGGAGTACTGCTGCCAGTAGAACTCGTCCGTGATGTTCGTGCCGGCCAACGCGAGCCACCAGTCGCCGTTCGGCGGCTGGTACGTGAGGCGCGCGTTATACGTGGTGTAGTCCGGGATGCACTGGCTCGGGCACGTGTTCGCCGTGACCTCGTGGACTCCGGGCCGAGCGTTCGCCGGACCCGTGTGGCGCTTCGATTGGTAGAAGGCGTCCAAACGCGGCGTCAGCGTTCCACCGCCGCCGAGCTGGAACTGGTACTGCGCGCCGAAGCTCGAGTTGAACTCCGGCTGGAACAAATAGCCGGGCGCGATGTAGTTCACCGACGTCGGATCGTTGTCGGCGTTTTCGTACTCGTTCTGGCCCAACGAGAAGCTGAGCAGCAGGTTTTCCACGGGCGTCGCAGTCAGCTCGATTTCATAACCGTTCAGCTCGCCGGGTAGGTTCGTGTAGTAGAACCACGGAAGGCCCGTCGATCCCGCGAAGAACGTCCCGGCCGGGCAGTTTCCGCCGCCGAGCCGATACGGCACGGGGTTGAGCTCCGTCGGAGCGTCACATTGATTCACGCCGCCGGTCTGGCGGACTCGCGGGTCGTAGTCGCTCTGAAACAAAGCCATGTTGACTCGCAGGCGCTGGTCGAGGAACTCGAGCTTCGCCCCGATCTCCGTGCTCAGCAGCTCCTCGCCTTCGAGCGCCATGAGCTGGCCGACCGTGAAGATACGCGGCGTCGCAGATTCCGAGCTGAAGCCTGTCGCGGCCTGGGCGTACAGGAAGACGTTATCCTGCAACGCGAAATCGAAGCTCAGCTTCCAGTCCGTGTTCGAGTCGCCGAAAACCAGCGGTACGTCCGAGCGGTTCAGCGCCGGACCGTGATCGAACGTGTTGGTTTTCTCCTCGTCCGAATAGCGAAGACCGCCCGAGACCGCGAAGCGCTCCGTGACGCCGTAATTCGCGTGGACGAACACCGACTGGTGGTCCGTCGTGTAGCCGTCGTTCGCCACGAAGTTCGCAAGCGCTCCCGTGTAGTTGAACGCCTCGAACTCCGTGGTGTTGTAGGCGCGGCTCTGGGACTCGAAGAAGAACAGTCCCGTGGTCCAATTCAGGCGCTCTTGCGACCCCGCGGCGCCGTTGAATTGCAGCTCGATCTGCTGCTCGTCGTGGTTCTGGATGTAGTGCGTCTGGGTGATGCCGAACGGCGTGCGGTCGCTGTCGTTCGTGAACTCGGTGTCATAGCCGCGATCCGCGAAGATGAACTTCGCGCCCACGTTCTCGCCGACCTGATACTCGAGCACGATCGACGCTCCGCCGCTGTCCATCGTCGCTTGCCGCGGATAGGTCTGGCCGTTCACCGGATCGGCGAACGTCGCGTAGTTGGTGTACGGGCTCCCGGTCAGCATGCGAGCGTCGTTGTAGTGAATGCCGTAGCGCCGGAACACGACGTTCGTGTCGTACGAATTGTCGGTCGCGTTGTTGATCGGCGAGATCTGCGTGTCGACGTTCGGATTGTCATCGCTGCTCAAGCCGTCGACCGACACCATGATGTCGAGCTTGTCCGTCGGGACGTAGCGCAGCATGAAGCGGCCGGCGAGCGACTGTGTGCCGCCGAGCTCCCCGAGCTCGCACGTGCCGTCCTGCGTGATACTACGCGCGGCCGGCAGAGAGAACGCGTTGTCGGCGGCGCTACCGACCGGCACGGCGATCGGCGCGAGCAAGTCCGGCGCGGAGTCGAAGTCCGGGCCGTCCGGAACGTCGCCACCGAAGCCCAAGCCGTCGCCGATGCCGGCGAGCTCCGGCGTGCCGCGCCGGATCATCTCGCACGTGAAGTCCAGCGACGCGCCGTATCCCGATTGCTCTTTGCTCGTGCCGACCACGCGCACGAAGAGCTGGTCTTCGACGAGCGTGAAATCACCGATCGCCTTGAGGTCCATCCTGTCGTAATCGCCGACGGTCGCCTGCACCTGGCCCGTGTTGTCGCCTTGCGGCTTTTTCGAGAGCAAGCGGATCGCGCCGCCGATACTGTTTTTGCCGAACAGCGTCCCTTGCGGGCCACGCAGCACCTCGACTCGCTCCAAGTCGACGAGGTCCATGTCCGAGCCTGTGATCGTGCTGTGATACACGTCGTCGATGTAGATGCCGACGGTCGGCTCGAACGCGTAGCTGAAGTCGACCTGGTTGAGGCCGCGTAGACCGACCGTGTTGTTCGGGCCGAAATTGCTCGCGTTTCTGCGGAAGTACGCGTTCGGAACCACGCTGCCGATGTCCGCGAGGTTCTCGATGCTGCGCACCTCGAGCTCTTCGCCGCTGAACGCCGTGATCGATATCGGCGTGGTCTGGATGTTCTCCTCTCGATAGCGCGACGTGACGATGATCTCCTCGAGACCGGCATCTTGAGCGAAGCTTGGGTTTGCACCGAAGCCGCTCAGCGTTGCACCGATCGCCATCGCCAGCCGCGAGACACGTACGTGACGCCGACGGTAAGCCAGCCAAATACCTGACACGACGGTCATGGAAGCCCCCTCAACTGTGTCGGAACGACAACGGAGGCGATAATGCTATAAGACAGAACGTTGTGCCATCGTGTCTCTACGACGCAACAAAGAACCGAACAGAGCGGTTCGCCTCTACTGCGTGGGCTCGACGCGCAGCTGCTGGTACTCGAGCCTGGGGTCGTAGCGGTTGTCCTCGCAGACGTACTCTTGAAGCTTGTACCCGGGCCACCGCCGGTACATCCACTTCCAGGTCCACGGCGCCGTGAGGTACTCCGGATCGGTCACGGTCAGGACGTCCTCCATGTAGTCGCCATCGACGACCCGGATGCGCTCGACGATTCGCATGTTCATCGAGTGCGGCACGTTGCGGAACCTGACGTAGTCCTTCACGCCGACTGTCTCGACCACCAACGTCTCACCCTCCCAGCGGCCGACGGAGTGGCCCGAAAAGCGCGGCTCGGCGTCCTCGACCGCGGGGAGCGGCTCGTCGAGATAGACACGGCGGACTTGGTTGAAGGCCTCCTGGATGAACGTCACCTGCCCGGAGGTCACGAGCACCTCCATCGGGAAGATCGCGGTCATCATCCCCGGCATGCCTTGCGGGAGACAGGCGGAGCCGCTGTCCGGCTCCGGCAGGCCCTGTTGGATGAGCGCGGTCGCACGAGCGGCGCTCGCGCGCCATTCGCCGAGGTACTCCGATTTGAGGGGCGGATCCGGGATGGGTGCAGGCGCGGGGGGCGCGACGCGAGCGGGGTCCGAGCCGAGCCCGCTCGCGATGGTGGGGTAGCGTTCCCACGAGCCATTGAGCCCCACGCCGGGTTCTTGCGCCGCAGCCGCAAGCGCGCCGGCAGCGGCCATCGCTGCCAACGCCAAGGTCAGGAGCCGAGCCCGCGCCGCGCGCGGCTGCCGTGTTGTCATTGCCCCGACTCCTCGTCGAACTTGATCCGCGCCGGGCCCGCAGGACCGCCGTTGCCGAAGACGGTGCCGTCCGGGAGCCGCACCGCCTTCAAGAGCGCGGCCGGGTCGCCGTTACGCAGCGGCGACACGATGACGCTGATCTCGTCGCCCATCTTGATCATGTTCCACTTCCAGCCGATGCGATTCAGTATCCCGGGATTGGCGCCCTCGATGAGCCAATGCTTGGATTGGCCGTCCGCGCTCCGCACGTCCATCTCGATGTAGACGTGCGGATTCGTCCATTGGAATTTGGTGACGGTACCCGTGAACTGAATTTGGATGTCGGGCTCGTAAGGCGCGAAGGAGTGGTGCGCGAACGCGGGCGTGCCTGCCACGAGCACGAGCGCGAATAGGGCTGAAGTCCATGCTCGGTCCGATCGATTCATACGCCCGACTCCTTCGTTATCACGCTTATCCTAGCCGACCGTCCAGCGGACGTCAGGCGCCGCGCACCTACATGCGCTCGGGCGCAGCGATGCCGAGCAGGTTCAAGCCGCGCGCGAGGACGCGCGCCGTCAGCTCGCAGAGCGCGAGCCGCGAATCGCGCGTCGCTTCGTCGGGCGCTTTCAGCACCGGGCACGTCTCGAAGAACGTCGTGAACGCCGTCGCGAGGTCGTAGAGGTAGCCGCACAGCCGATGCGGCCGCAGCGTCTCGCCGGCTTCGAGCACGGCGCTGCCGAAGTCGAGCAGCTCGAGCGCGAGCGTGCGCTCGGCCGGCTCGGCAATCCTGATGGCGGCCCCGTGCTGCGCGTCACGCCGCTTTCCGCCGCCTTGCGGAAGATCGACCGGATGCGCGCGTGCGCGTACTGCAGGTACGGGCCCGTGTTGCCCTCGAACGCGAGCATGCGATCCCAGTCGAACACGTAGTCCTTGATGCGATCGCTCGAGAGGTCGGCGTACTTGATGGCGCCGATGCCGATCTGCGGCCGCGAGCTCGCGGCGCGCGGCCGCGTCGCCGTCGGGGCTGCGCTTCTGAAGCTCCGCGGCGGCGCGCTCGACGGCCTCGTCGAGCAGGTCGATCAGCCGCACCGTCTCGCCGGCGCGCGTCTTGAACATCTTCTTGTCGGCGCCGAGCACGGAGCCGAACGCGACGTGCTCGGCGCGCGCCGGCGGCGCGAGCCAGCCCGCCTGCGCGCCGACCGCGAACACCATCGAGAGGTGCTGCGCCTGCGGCGCGCCGACGACGTAGAGCAGCCGCGTGCCGCGCAGCGTTTGCGTGCGATAGCGCAGCGCCGCGAGATCCGTGGCGGCGTAGCCGTAGCCGCCGTCCTGCTTGCGCACGATCAGCGGCAGCGGCTCGCCGTCGCGGTTCGTGAAGCCCGGCGGGAACGCGCACAGCGCGCCGTCGCTGATCGACGCGAGGCCCTTGCGCTCGAGCTCCGCGGCGATCTCGGCCAGCACGGCGTTGTAGAAGCTCTCGCCGCGCACGTCCTCGCTGCGCAAGCGCACGCCGAGCCGCTCGTAGACGCTCGAGAAGTAGCGCTGCGACAGCTCGACGAGCTGCCGCCAGAGCGCGAGCGTGCGCGCGTCGCCGGCCTGCAGCAGCACGACGCGCTGCGCGCGCGCGATCGGCGAACTTGGCGTCGCCGTCGAACTTCGCGCGCGCCGCGCGATAGAAGTCGCTGAGCTCGCCCATGGTCGCTTGCGCGCCGCTCTCGCCGACGTCGAGCAGGTGCTCGATCAGCATGCCGAACGGCGTGCCCCAGTCGCCGATGTGGTTCTGGCGGATCACCTCGTGGCCCGCGAGCTCGAGCACGCGCGCGAGCGCGTCGCCGATGATCGTGGTGCGCAGATGACCGACGTGCATCTCCTTCGCGACGTTCGGCGCCGAGTAGTCGATGACGACGCGATCCTTGACGGCTGCGAGCGGCACGCCGAGGCGCTCGTCGCGCGGCAATCGCCTGGAGGCCGCGCTCGAGGAACGGCGTCTTGAGCGTCAAGGTTCATGAAGCCAGGCCCCGCGATCTCGACGCGCTCGCACAGATCGGCGAGGTCGGCCGCGGCGACGACGGCCTCGGCGACCTGACGAGGCGGCCGCTTCAGGGTTTTCGCGAGGCCCATCGCGAGATCGGCTTGAAAATCTGCGCGCTCGGAGCGGCGCACCGCTGCACCGGCAGCCGCGTGCTCGGCGCCGAAGGCTTTGCCGACCGCCGCTTGCAGACGCGCGCCGAGCGCCGTGCGCGGATCGTGCGCGGCCGTCACAGGAGCCGCCGCGCGGGGCGCGGATGGGTGTGGATCAAAGCGGGCACGGGCGTTCCCGAGATTCGAGGCCGCGTAGTATAAAGGGCCTCGGTGGGAGGAAGGCATGTCGCGTGGTACGAGCACAGCGATCCGGCGGCTGGCCCTCGTAACGGCGCTCGCCTTCGTGAGCACGCAATCACTCGCGAGCACGCGAGTCGCGGTCTACGCGATCGTCGACGAGATCGAATTCGAGCCTTCGAGCTTGGAGCCGGAGCGAGTCTGGATCTCCGGCGTGTTCGTCGTGCCCGTCCCCATCTCGAGCGGCCTGCACGCGCCGCCCGCGCGCGGCCACCTGTACTTGAGCCTGAGCCCTTCCGACTCTGCAGCGACGCGAGGCGACTGGGAGGCCTTGCGAGCCAACGCGGGCACCGGCCGAGTCGTGGGCTTCGGTCAATACTGGATGCCGTGCTCGCGCTCACGCTCGTGGCAACCAGAGCAACTCATCGCAGGGAAGCCTGAGCCGAATTGCTCCGCCGAGATCACGGTCGTCGAGACGGATCGAACGCGCGCGACCGCCGAACCCCATCCGATTCCAAGTGACGAGGGCGTCGTCACGGCGTTCGACCAGGCAGACGATGTGTGCCCGCGCTTCGGACAGCCGTCCGCGCAAATCGTCGCCGACCTGCGCGACGCGCATTCGCCGGGCACTACGCACGACGAGGCGCCGGTTTGCGTCGAGCGCATCGGTCTCGTCGACCCGTCGGACTTGGACTCTGCGTTCGTCGCACAGACGCGCAACGCCGAGTGGGCGGAGGCCACCGAGGCGCTCATCCTCACGCGCCTCGGGGACGCGCCGGGTCTTCGTTTGTCCGACTTGCGCGTGGAGTGCCGCGACACGATTTGCCACATTCATGCAGCCTTCCCAACGCTCGAGTACCGGGAGTCCACGGGCAACCGGCTCGTGGGTGCGGCTCTGAAAGACCTGCCGGGGTTTGCGCCGGGCGGTAGGATCATCAACCCGCACAGCGCCCCCACGTTCGACTACTACGTCCAGCGCCGGACGCCGCGCTAGGGTCGCGGGATTCGAGAACCATGCTCGGTACCAGCTCGAGATCTAATTGCAGGCCGCTACTGCGTCTGGCTGGCGAGAAATTCCGCGAAGCCCGCACTCTCACCCCAGCGGGCATATGATCTCGGCGCACGCGCCCCGTCGATGCTCACGGCGACGCTGGCAAGGCGCTCGGCGTCGATCAACGCGAGCTGCTGCAACGTCACGCGCGCCGCGAGCTCGGCCCGCAGAGGCACCGCCGTCCCGTAGAGCGGCGCGTCGCTCGTGGCGCGCACGAGCTCGCCGAGCGGGCGCAGCGGCAGCTCCATCGGCTCGCCGTTCACCGTGACGTAAAGCGTGCGCGGCGCGTCCGCTTCGGGGGCAATGAAACCGCGATCGAGCGTCGTCGCGACACCGACCCAGAGATAGTACTCGCGCACCCCCTGGCGGTTCGTCGCCAAGGGACCGAGGTAGAGGTAATCGCGCGCGCTACGCGAGTAGCGCGGCTCCGTGCGCGCGAATACGAGCGCCTCGCGGCTACGCTCGAGCACCATGCCGGCACGCTCGTCGAGCGTTTCGACGAGCCCGCTACTAGTGCTGCAAGCCGCGATACTTGCGGCCCAGAGCCATACTCCCACCTGCCCGCCGAGCCGCGCCATGCCTCAAAAGTCCGCGCGATAGCCGAGGTTCACGAAGCGGCCCGTCGCCTCTTGCACGCCGCTTCGGTCAGTGCGCGTGAAGTTGTCGTTGCCGACCTCGAGCTCGAAGCGGTAGTGGCGAGTCGTGTTGACCAACAAGCGTAGCGCCGGCGAGATCGCCTCGCGGCGGCGGCCCATGACCGCGCTTTCCCAGACCGCGAGCCGCAGGCGTGGATTGAGTCGCACCCTGCGTCCCACGGGGAAACGGATATCCCACGTGAGCTGCGAGCTCGTGAAGTCGTCGGCTTCGCCCACGCGGAGATTGAAAATGCTGACGTCGCTCTCGCCGAACAGCGCCGAGCCGACGAAGCTCGTGGAGTAGTACGTCTGCACGCCCGTGCCTGGCATGGCGGCGACACCGGCGGAGGCGACGCTGGCGCCGATTTCCGTCAGCGTGACGTCGGCGTTGACCTGCCAGCGCTGGGCGAGCGGGGCTGCAATGCCAAACGTCATCGTGCGGCCGTCGGCTGTGCGCTCCTCGGCGATCTGGCGGATCTCGTCCTCCGTCCACACCAGCAACAGCTCATCGATCGTGGTCACGGGCTGACCGATGAGCGCGTTGCGCGTCGTGAGCACGGGGCTGGAACGCTGATCGAACATCCCCGACAACGTGACGCGGTTCCCGAGTCGCCACGTGCCGAACACGAGCGCCATGTTGAGCACGCCGTATTCGATGTCGTAGTCGAGCATGCTCGTGAAGCTGCTCCGCTCGTCGAAGTAGCGCACGTCGACGCCGACGGCTTGGCGATCCGATATTCCGTCGATCGTCTGCTGGATCACGAACGGGCTCACGGTCCACTCGCCGATCAGTCGATCGAAATCGACGGCCGCACCGATGAACTGCCGATTGTTCTCGATCGAGTTGCGCGTCGATTCGACGGGGAAGCCCGTCATGACATGGACGCGCCGGTCGGGGGACCAATCGTACGTCGCGTGTGCGCCGTCGAACCGGCCGAGCACGCCCCAGTTGTGCAGTGTCTGGCGGCCGAAGCGCAGCGACCAATCGTCCTGCACGCCCGCGACGTCGACATAGGCGTACGAGATGTACTCGCGATCCCCGGGCCCTCCCGCGTCCTCGCCGATCAGGTCGTGCAGATGACTGACCGTGATGCGGCCGCGCCAGTCGACGGCCGTGCCGCTGCGGCCGACGCTCAAATCGAGGTCGGTGAAGAGCGCCGACAGCGTCGTGATCTCGGCTTGGTCCTCATCGAAGTGGTTCAGGTCGCGGCGATAGTATTGCGAGAGACCCGTCTGTGAACTCCCACGCCCGCGGCCGACGTTTCCTCGCTGCGCAACCGCTCGCGCGGCGCGGCGCTCGCCGTCACGAGACCGTTCAGCCGCTGCCGGACGCGCGCCGCGGCCTCGTGCTGCGGGTAGTCTTCGAGGAAGCGCCGGTACTCGGCTGCGGCGTGTGCCGTCTGGCCGTTTTTCTCGCGCGCAAGTCCAAGGTTCTCGCGCGCCTCGGCGCCGTGCTCTCCCGGTTGCTCGAGCAGCCGCGTGTAGTCGCGGATCGCGGTCTCGAGATCGCCGGCGACGAGTGCGGTGCGCGCTTCGGCCGAGAGCACTGCGACGCGCTCGGGGGACATGGCGCCGCCGGCGACAGCGAGCGGTCCAGCCGCCGCTTCGGCCGGCGCGACCGGCGCACGTTCGGCGACCACGCCGCCGCGCTCGACGGCGAGCTCCGCTGCGGCCTCCACTTCGCTCCCCTCGGCGCGGCCGATCCAGGCGCGCGGAAAGCTCTCGGTCAAGCCGGCGAGCGCGGTCCCCGCCGCCTCCTCGTCGGCAAAGAAGCCGAGGCGCAAGCGGTACCACGTGACGCCGGCGATCTCGGTCGTCGACACGTACAAATGCTGGCCGCTGACGACCGGCACGGCCGCTACGAGGCCGGGGTCGATGGGCTCGCGCGTCGATTGAAGGTTCAGCACGTAGTCGGCCACGACGGCGGGCGTGCGGACGCGCGCCGTCAGCGGCGCGCGCTCCGCGGGCGGCGCCGCGGGAGGCGCGACTGGCGCCGCGGAGACGGGCGACGTGGGCTCGACTTCCGGGGGTGGGACGGCCGACGTCGTGGCGTCGCCGGCCGCGATCCGCACTCTAAGCTCGAGCGTGCGCAGGTCCCCGCGTTGCGCCACGCGGTAGTCAACGGGACGATCGAATTGCAGAAACAGTAGGTTGTCGCCCAAACCGAGCGACTCGTACTCGACCTCGACTAGGTGCGCGAGACGGCCGCTCGCAGGGCGGTAGAGCTCGCTCGCGATGCCGCCGCCCACACCGAGCTGGCGGCAGCCGTCGAGCGGCGCAACGCGGATCTCGATCAGCACGCCCGCCGGCGTCACGACATCCGACCGAAAACGCATCGGGCACGCCAGCTGGATCAGGATCGTCGCCTCGTCGCCGCGCCGCGAAATCTGGATGTCCTCGATGAACTGGCCCGCGGCTAGCACCCCGCGAGTGGAGAGCAATGCAAGCAGAGCCGCGCAAACCAAGGGCGAGCGCGTCATCGCGGCACTCACCACTCGCGGGAGCGGACGCTGTGCTCGGGACTCGACTGGTGGCAGGAGCCCGCGCAATCGCGCAGCTGCGAGACGGACGCGTTGCGGTGCGGACCCGGTTTGTAGTCCGACGCGTGGCACGCGGCGCAGTCGGGCGCGTACGCGGGGAACTGCCACGACACGGCCTGCGCGTTCGACGCGTGGCAATCCGTGCAGGTCAACCGCGCGGCGTGATCGCCGGGATAGTTCGCCGAGCCGTGTCGGAACGTGAGCGGCGACCACGCCGTGCGGCTGTGGCAGGTGTCGCACTCGAGCTGCGTGCCGAAGTGGTTCGTGGGCTTACCGGTCGAGGTCGTGCCGTTGTGGCATGTCGAGCATGTGCCCGGCGTCACGCTGCCGTGGTCGAACTGGCTCGGCACGAACGCCGTCGTGCTGTGGCAGACGTCGCACTCGGCCGTGGTCTGCAAGTGGCCCGCGTGCTTGCCGAGCGCGGTCGTGCCGTTGTGGCAGGTGCTGCACGTGCCGATGACTTGCGTGTGATCGACTTGCGGCACGGGCGCGAACGCCACGACCGAGTGACAGTCCTCGCAGACGTTCGTCGTGTTGATGTGCGCGGCCGGCTTGCCGACGGACGTCGTGCCGTTGTGGCAGCTCACGCAGTTGCCCGTGATGTTGTCGTGCGAGAAGTTCGCCGGTAGCCAGCCGTTCGGCGTATGACAGTTGTCGCAGGTGTTACCGCTCGCGATGTGATTCGGCGGCTTGCCCATCGCCGTGACGTTGTTGTGGCACGTATCGCAGGTACCGAGGACCTGTAGGTGATCGACGCGCACGACGGGCGCGAACGTTACGACGCTGTGGCAGTCCTCGCAGATCGCCGTCGTGTTGATGTGCGTGGCCGGCTTACCGACCGAGTCGACGTTGTTGTGGCACGTCGCGCAGCCCTGCGTGATGGCGTCGTGCGCGAAGTTGGCCGGCACCCAGCCGGTCGTCGAGTGGCAGTTCTCGCAGGTGTCACCGCTCGCGAGGTGGCCGGGGTTCTTGCCAATAGCCGTCACGTTGTTGTGGCACGCGGAGCACGTGCCGAGCACCTGGAGATGATCGATGCGCACTGCCGGCGCGAACGTCACGACGCTGTGGCAGTCCTCGCAGATCATCGTCGTGCGGATGTGCGTCGCGGGCTTGCCCACGGAGTCGACGTTGTTGTGGCAGCTCGCGCAGTTGCCCGTGATCGCGTCGTGCTCGAAGTTGGCCGGCAACCAGCCCACGCTCGTGTGGCAGTTCTCGCAGGTGTTGCCGCTCGGGATGTGCGTCGCGGGCTTGCCGACGGCCGTGACGTTGTTGTGGCAGCCGCTGCACGTGCCGACGCACCTGGAGGTGATCGACGCGCGTGACGGGCGCGAACGTCACGACGTTGTGGCAGTCCTCGCAGACTGCCGTCGTCGTGATATGGGCCGTCGGCTTGCCGACGGCCTGCACGCCGTTGTGGCAGCTCGCGCAGTTGCCCGAGATGTTGTCGTGGTTGAAGTTGGCCGGTATCCAGGCTGCCGTCGTGTGGCAGTTGTCGCACGTGTTGCTCGCCGTGATGTGCGCCGCGTGCTTGCCCGTGGCCGTCGTGCCGTTGTGGCAGCTCGAGCACGTGCCGATGACCTGGAGGTGATCGACGCGCGTCACGGGCGCGAAGGCCGCCGTCGTGTGACAGTCCTCGCAAACGTTCGTGGTCGTGACGTGCGCTGTGTGCTTACCCGTCGCCCCGACTCCGTCGTGACAGGCGACGCAACTCTGCGTGACCTCGGCGTGATCGAAGAACACCGGGAACCAGCCCGTCGTCCGATGGCAGGTGTCGCACTCTTGGCGCGTCGGCGGATGCTGCGGCGGCTTGCCGACGGACTGCACGTTGTTGTGGCACGTCGTGCAGCTGCCGAAGATCGCGTCGTGATTCATCTGCGCCAGCGGGAACCACACCGTGGTGCGATGGCAGTCTTCGCAGAAATCGCTGCTCAGCACGTGATCCGCCGGTTTGGCCTCGGCCTGGATGCGCCCGGTCGAGGAGTGACACGCACCGCACTCGGTGGGCGTTCCCTGGAACACGCCGGCGACGTGGCAGGTCTCGCACTCGAGTGTGAGGTGCGCGCCCTCTAAGTCGAAGCCCGTCGTGAAGTGATCGAAGCCTGCGCCTGGCGCCTGCGCATGAAGCACGCCCGGCGCCGACGCCACCGCGAGCAGCAGACCGATGACGGCCATGCGCATCATGGCAGCTCCCGCAACTCGCGGAACGACTCGGTCGTATGGCATTGCCCGCAGTCTTGGCGGAACTCGCCCCGATGGACGTCGTCGCTGCGGTGGCAGGCCACGCACTCACTGTCGAGCGCGATCTCGTCCTCGACGGGCTCACGATGGCAGGCGTGACAGGTCAATCCCGTGTGCGCGCCCGTGAGCGCGAAGTCCGTCTGCGTGTCGTGATCGAATAACCATGCGAGCCAATCGTTGGGGTTGTGGCACGTGGCACACGCCGTGCCGAGCCGCCGCTCGTGGACGTCGTCCTCGGCGTGGCAATCGATGCACTGGTCGTCGGCATCGTGGAACGCGGGCGTCGCATGGCAATCCTCGCAAACGAGCGTGTCGTGCTTGCCGAGCAGCGGGAAGCGCGTGACGTCGTGATCGAAGCGCACGCCTTCGGGCCACGTGATCTGCAGGTCGCTGTGGCAGCTGTCGCACGACTCCCCGAGCTGCCCCGCGTGCGGGTCGTCCTCGGCGTGGCAGTCGAAGCAAACCGTGGAAGGCACGGCGACGGCCACGGGCTCGACGTGGCAGCCTTCACACTTGAGCTCGCCGTGCGCGCCGCGTAAGGCGAATTCCGTGTCGCGCGCGTGATCGAAGGTGACGTCGGGCCACTCCGTGGCGCGATGGCAGTCGTTGCAGACGTTGCCGTTGACGCCGGCGTGGGCGTCGTCCTCGCGGTGGCACGCGACGCACTCGGTCGGCGTCACCACTGTGAGCTTGTTGCCCTCATGGCACGACTCGCAGATGAGGCCGCTATGGCCTCCGGACAGCGCGAAGCTCGTGCGCGCGAAGTGGTCGAACGACGTTTCCTCCCAGTTTCGCGTCGTGTGGCAGTCCTGGCACTCCGTACCGTTCGTTCCCTCGTGACTGTCGTCCGCCGCGTGGCACGCGACGCAGGTGTCGGGCGTCTCCTCGTACACCTCGTCGACGTGGCAGCTCACGCACGTGATCTCCGCGTGTTTACCCGTCAACGCATAGTCGGTCGTCAGCGCGTGATCGAAACGCGTGTCCGTCCACGCCGTCTCGGCATGACAGTCGGAGCACGCTTCGCCGAGGTTGCCACGGTGGACGTCGTCCTCCATGTGGCAGGCGTTGCACTCCGTCTCGGCCGCGTGGTACGTCTCGTGCTCCTCGACGTGGCAGTCGACGCACATGGCTTCGCGGTGTTTGCCGAGCAACGGAAAATTGCTGAGCTCGTGATCGAACGTCGCGGTGTCGAGGCCGAGGATGTCCTCGTCGCGACCCTCGTGCTCCGTGTGGCACGCCGCGCACGCCATACCGGCGACCGACGGATCCTTGCCGTGAAAGCCACCGCGAGTGGTGAGGTCGCGCGCCACGTCCTCGTGGCACTCGAGGCAGAGGGCATTCTGCTCACCACGCGAGAACGCCGCATGGCATTCCGCGCACGTAGTTTCGACGTCGGCGTGGACGGCGCTGACCGGCCCCGGCATGACAAGCCGCTCGAGCGTGCTGACCTGCGCGGAGGCCGCGGTCGTCATACACGCACTCGCAATACCAACGATCGCATACCACCATCCCTGGGCCCGCACGACTCGACCTTCAGTGATCAATTGCGAACAGCGCGCTCAACGGCAACTCCTTCGAGGTATGCCCCGTCGCCAGCCGAAGCGAGCCGCGGCCAGAGGCGCGAACGCCCTTGGGCCGTATAGAGCCTAATGTGCGCACTTTCTGCACAAATGCGGCTATTTTCAACCCGTCGCGATTTCGAGACACGGACATGGATCACGCCGCGCGCGCCCGCGCGAGCAGCCGTCCGGGGCGGGACGTGCAATTGAGAATGGCTAACGATGCGGTGGGATCGTGCTCAGTCGTCGTCGTCGTCGATCTCGACCTTGCGCGCCTCGCGCTGGAGCGCGGCGTTGACACGACCGGAAACGTGGACCTTGAGATCGAGCGCCAAGCTCGACGCAGTGCCGTGCTCGTACTGAGTGCTGGCCGTGGTGGTGACCGCGACGTTGGCCACGTCAAAGTCCCGGGGCGACACGAAGCGCGTGATGAGGCCTTCGACCTCGAACTCGTCGCCCTCGCGCACTCCGGGGGCCGCAGCGCGCCGCTCGAGCGTGTTGGCCAGCAATACGCCATTTGACGCAACGGCGCGTCCCGTGACGATGATCTCGTCGCCTTCGCTGGGCTGGCCGCTGGGGAAGCCTTCGATGACTACGGCCGCGGCATAGCTCACGGTGAGCGCGTTGATGTCGAAGCGGGCCGCCGCCCGGTCGAGGCGCACGATCCTGCCCGTCACGCGCAGCTCGCTGCTCGCAGCCCGCTGCTCGACGCGAGCAGCCGCGATCGTGCCATCCGCCGCAACGAACCCGCTTACACGGACGGTTTCCCCCACGATCAGCGACGCCACGAGCGGCGCCCGGCCGCCGAGATCGAAGACCGTACTCGCGTACGTATGTACCGTTTGACCCAGGACCGCGAACGTATCCGCGGCCGCGTCGGTCGCGGTAACGGGTCCTTGCACGTTGCTCGTGAACGTGACGGTCTCGGCGCTCGCGCGGTCGCTCCCGGCGTCGCGGCTGCCGCTGATCGTGACGACCTGGCCGAGCGCCAGGTCCGCTTCCACAGCCCGGGCCCCGTCTATGCGCACCTCTGCCGCGTCGAGCGAATAGTGCACGCCGTTGACGATGATGCTGCCGAACCCCGTGATCGCCCCTTGAGCGGACACGGGCGTCCGCACGCCGCTGCGGTCGATGCCGGCCGTCGGCGAGCCTGTGTCGCAAGCGCTCAGAGTGGCCACCGCCGCAACCCCAATGAGCACGTAATCGCTGCAGCGGCTCACGGAGACACCTCTTCGTCGTCCATGATGAGGTAGACGCCCACGCCGATACGATCGGTCTTTTCTCCAGACTTCTTTGCTTCGTGTGCTGAAAGCCACGCGTCGATATCCTCGAGAAACGCCATGCCGCGGCTCTCGAGATACTCGGCGAACGCCCGCCGCGCGACGCGGCGCACGCGCACGTTCGTGGCCCGGCCCTCGAAGCGCGATCGCTCCGCTTCGGACCGCAATTGGTTGTGGACAATGCTGTCACCCAAGTCGCGGAGCACACTGCCCACCCGGACGACGGCATCGGGATCGAGGCTCACGGGCATGAAATAGCGCGCCAAGGCTCTGACCTTGCCCTCCGGTGTGATCCGGATCGCGCCGACGCTTCGGAGCTCCTTCAGCATGGCGGTCGCCGGGATGTCCGGAGCGAAACGCTTCGATAGCGTTGCAAAACTGCTCTCCCCGTCGAGCGGCAACAGGCGCGGCTTGCCGTTCGTGGCACTGCGGAACTCCGCGTCCTGATACCAGCCCGAGAGCACCCTGGAGGCGTGGTTGATCCGCTCGATGCCCATGAGTCCCGCCTCTCCATACTCCGTCAGCAGCTCCTTGGCCCGCTTGACCTCACGCCGGCTCAAGCCCGTGAGGATCGCAATCCGCGACGCGTTGGTCGGCCGTCCCCGCTTGCCGAAGTCGGCAGCGGCGACCTCGACGTAGACGAGCTTGCACAGCTCCGCAAGCTCTTTCCATGTGACGCCACAGCGCAGCAGCAGCCGCACGACGGGTCGCAACAGCAAGCGCGACGACGCAAACGCCGCCCGTTTCAGCTCCTTCGACATGGCGGCTCACTGTACAGCAACGCGCCGAGGGCTCGCGCACGCCAGCATCAGTACATGTGCACAGCGAGCACGTGAATCAGAGCCGCCACGACGAGCATGTAGAAGAAAGGCAAGTGAAACACGTGCCAAATGGAAAACATCCGCTCGTAGGAGCCCAGCTCCGCCACGCGCCGCACGCGACGCAAATGCTCGTGAATGAACCGCCTAATGGACGCCTGAAGCTCGCGACGTTGTGCGTGCACGACGTCGGAGCGCCGCGCGAGCACGCGCAGTTGCGAGCGAGCGAACCACGAAAGGCGTGCCGCTGCCCAACGCGTCGTGAAGGCGAGCCTCAGAGGCAAGAGCAAAACCGCGACGGTGCGCGCGGGCGGCTCGAGTACGGTGGCATCGTACGCTGTGATGCGCTCGAGCAAACCCGGCACGAGGGCCACGGCTTCGCGCCGCTGCACCGCGGTAATGCGCGCGTTGTCGGAGAGCTGCTCGAGCGTCGCGCGGTGACCGTCGAGATCGACGTGCACCTTTGCGTAGACGTAACGCCCGACGAGCCCGCTCGCAGCAACGAGCAGCGTGCACACCAAGGCCACCGTGTCGTTGAGCGAGCCGAGCGAAAAGTTGCAGTGATAGAGGACAAGCACCGGGCCGAGCACGCCGAGCACCATGTGCATGCGAAACCAGTGCCGCGTGGCGCCTAGCGAATGCATGAGCCGCCAGCGCTTGCGCAGCGGATAGAGCAGCAACGTCGCCATGAGACCGCCCCCGGCGATGCCGAGCCAATACCCGAAACCCTGCTCGGATTCGACCAGCTGCGTGCTGCGTGTGAGCCACCAACCGCCACCCACGGCGAACGCCGTGAGCGCGTAACCTGCGAGTGCAACCCTACGCAGCGCACGCTCGCCGGCGCTTTCGACCGGCTTACGAGCCTCACGGCGCTGGAGATCGCTCGGTACGGCGACCATCAACGGAATTCGCTCGCGCGGATCGCTTGCTCGGCCCGATCGACGGGCTGCGCGCGGCGCCTGGCGCTCGCGACTCGATCCCGCAGCATCTGCTCGTCCGCGCCGAGCTCGACGGCGCGGCGAACCGCCTGTTCGACCGCCTCGTCGTTCGAGGTATAGGCATAGGACTGCGCCAGCAACGTCCAACCCTCGCGATCATTCGGTTGCTCCGCGAGCCGCGCTTCGAGACCCGACACAAGCGACTCGACGGGCGCCGCCTGCACACCCGCGTCGCGCGCGCCCACGGTTGGGAGCGGCGATTCGGTCGTTCCCGGCCACGCGAGCGAAGCGCCTGATTGCGTGCGCCCGGCCGCGTGGCTCGGCTCCTTGTCTTGGACGAGCCACACGATCGACACACCCGTGAGCCAAATGGCGAGCGCCACGGCCCCGATCCAATTGCCGAGCGGCATTTGCCGCGCCTTGAGCAGCCACCACGCCCCATAGGCGCCGATGGCCAGCCCTATCGCGAGCAAAGTCCCCATCCACACCATCGCTATCTCCCAAGAAATCTCGCGTCGACGGCCAAAGCCGTGAACTTGCTCGCAGGCGACGATGCCCAGCCTGCGCGACAATGTCCCGCAGGCGCTTCACAGAACATCGCGGCCGAGGCACTCTGTGTGCACTTTTTACCCAAATACGGGCAATCTGCAAGGCGTCGCCACTGTGAGACACCAAGCGAAAGGTCTTCCGGTCGGCCGATTTCGGCGGCAAACGTAAGCGCCGCAACCCGAGTCGCCCGTAGTTGCAAATGGTTGGCACATGCAAGACGTGCTCGGCATCGCGATCTACGCTGCTCCGCTTGCGCTGATCTGGCTCGTCTACGTGCGGCGCCGCAACGCCCAACACCGCGCGAGCGCAGCGACGCTCGAGGAGAGCCTCGAGGCCGGCTTGACCGAAGCCGCGTCGCTTCATCCCGTGGTCGACACCAACCTCTGCATCGGCTGCGGCTCATGCGTCGCCGCATGCCCCGAGATGCCGGCCCATCAGGTGCTCGGCATGGTGCGGCGCAAAGCGAAGCTCGTGAGCCCGTCGGATTGCATCGGCCACGGCGCGTGCCGAGCCGCCTGCCCCGTCGACGCGATCACGCTCGTGTTCGGCAGCGAAAAGCGCGGCATCGACATCCCGAACGTGCGGCCCAACTTCGAGACCAACGTGCCGGGCATCTTCATCGCCGGCGAGCTCGGCGGCATGGGGCTCATTCGCAACGCGATCGAGCAAGGCCGCCAAGCGATGGAGAACATCGCGAAACAACGCAGCAAGTCGCGGCCCGGCCTGCGCGACGTGCTCATCGTCGGTGCCGGACCGGCGGGGTTCGCGGCCGCGCTGACCGCCATGGAGCGCAAACTCGACTTCGCGATCATCGAGCAGGACTCGCTCGGCGGCACAGTGTTCACATTCCCGCGGCGTAAGCTCGTGATGACTTCACCGGTCACGCTGCCGATCGTCGGCAAGATGACGTTCAAGGAGACGACCAAAGAGGAGTTGCTGCAGTTCTGGCAAGGCGTCGAACGCACGACGGGGCTCGAGGTCAATTACGACGAGCGGCTCGATAAGCTCGCCCGCCACGGCGATCACTTCGAGGCCGAGACGACCAAGGGCCGCTACTTGGCGCGCACGGTGCTACTCACGATCGGCCGGCGCGGCACGCCGCGTAAGCTCGGAGTGCCGGGCGAAGAATTGCCGAAGGTCACGTACCGGCTCGTCGATCCCGCGCAATACGCCGGCATGCACGTGCTCGTGGTCGGCGGCGGCGATAGCGCGATCGAAAGCGCGGTTACCATTGGCGAGCAAAACACCACTACGGTTACTCTGTCCCATCGCTCGGAAGCATTCTCGCGGGCCAAGCGCAAAAACCGTCAGCGCGTCGCGGATGCCGCAGCCGCGGGGCGCGTACGAGTGTTGTTCGAGTCGAAAATCAAGTCGATCGACCCGACCCACGTCGAGATCTCGCACCAAGGGAAGACGGAGCGTATCCAGAACGATGCCGTCATCGTCAACGCCGGCGGAATACTGCCAACGGATTTTCTGAAGGGAATCGGTATCGAGATCGAAACCAAGTTCGGAACACGCTAGATGGCACACCCAATCCGATCGGCTCTCTTACTCTTGGTCATCTGCACAACTGGCAGCGTTGGCGCACAGCCTTCGGAAGAAGTACCGATCGGCGGCATGCTGCGCGATGCCACGCTGCACGGCTTGAACGGCCCCGATCGAAACCTCTCGGAGTTTTTCGGTAGGCCACTCATCATCAATGTCTGGGCAAGTTGGTGCGGCCCCTGTCGTGCGGAGATGGCGTCGTTGGAGCGGCTCGCATGGCTCGACGAATCGAGCGACTTGACCGTCGTCGGCATTTCGACCGACGACTATGAGGACCGGGCGGTGGACGCACTGACGAGATCCAACGCTACCATCACTCACTTCATCGATAGCCATTTGTTGATGGAGAAGATGCTCGGCGCATCGAGGCTGCCGCTCACCGTGCTCGTCGCAGCCGACGGTCGGGTGCTGCTACGGATCTATGGCGCACGGGAATGGGATGCCCCCGCCGCCCTGGCGCTCATAGATAAGGTCCTTCGCAGTCCCTCCGAAGGCACCCCAGCACCCTAGTCACGCAAGCATCGCACACGTGCCACCGAGAAGATCGCTGCAAGTCTTTGCCTCGACGACCGCGCGCAAAGACAGCGAGTCGAGCCAACAGCTCGGCCTGGCGTCTGCTCGAGCGCCTTCCGTTGTTCGGCTGGTGCGTCGCGTTCGCAGAGCGGGCCTACGCGCAACGTCAATGCGCGCTGCTGCTGGAGATCTACGAACACCTCCAGAGAAAGCACCCGGGACTTGGCGGTGACGAGCTATACGCGCGTGTCGTGGAGTATGGCCTCGATTGCGACCCGACGACGGCGCGCAGCATCATCCTCGGCGCGGACCGGAGTTTTGCACAGTGGCCGACCGAGCGAGACGTAACATTTCGCGACGTGGCCAGCTTCCTCTTGTTGAATCACTTGTTGCCCGCGCACAGCAAGACCCTCGGCGTCCAAGCCAACGTCACCTCGATCGTGGCCGCAGCAATTCCACTCCGTCTCTGAGCATCCGGCGAGCGCGCATACCGCGCCGGTCTACCGACACTCAAGAACCCGGGACGAGCAACACCTTCCCGGCCGTGCGGCGAGCTTCGAGCGCGGCATGCGCTTCCGCCGCTTCGGCGAGCGGCAAGACGCGGTCGATCGTGACCTTCAGCTTGCCGGCCGCGAGCCACGCAAAGAGATCGCTCGCTCGCGCCACGAGCTCGTCGCGCGTCGCGATGTACTGATTCAATCCCGGGCGCGTCAGGAACAACGAGCCTTTCGCGCCGAGAACGGCCGGGTCGAACGGCGGCACCGGCCCGCTCGAGAAGCCGAACAACGCGAGCATCCCGCGCGGCCGCAAGCTGTTCAGGCTCTTGTCGAACGTGTCCTTGCCGACGGAATCGTAGACGACGTCGACGCCGCGGCCGTTCGTGAGCTTCTTGATCTCGGCTTCGAAGTCCTGCGTGCGATAGTCGATCGTCGCCGCGGCGCCGGCCGCGCGCGCGACTGCCGCCTTCGCTTCGCCGCCGACGGTGCCGTAGACGGTCGCGCCGCGCAGGCGCGCGACCTGCGTGACGAGCTGCCCCGCGCCGCCGGCGGCGGCGTGCACGAGCGCCGTATCGCCGGCTCTGATTGCGTACGTGCTGTGCGTCAGATAGTGCGCCGTCAGGCCTTGCAGCATGACGGCCGCGGCGGTTTGCAGATCGATCGCGGTGGGCACCTTGACGAGCCGTTTCGCGGGCACGACGGCGTACTCGGCGTACGCGCCGAGCACCATCGCGTACGCGACGCGATCGCCGACGGCGACCTCGCTGACGCCGGCACCGATGGCCGTGACGGTTCCCGCGGCTTCGGAGCCGAGCGTGAACGGCAGCGCCGGCGGCTTGTACCGCCCCGCACGGTGCTGCACGTCGATGAAATTGACGCCGGCCGCCGCGATCTGGACGAGCGCTTCGCCGGCTTGCGGCGTCGGGCGTAGGCACCTCGTCGTAGCGCAGCGCCTCGGGGCCGCCGCACGCGTGGACACGGATCGCTCTCATGCTGGCTCCAGGTTCGGGCCGGAACTATATCGCAAGCGGCCGCGGCGCCGGTTTACTATTCGCGTCAATAGTTCTGGCTGCACGACCCGCATGAACACAGCCGCTCTTCGCTACCAGTCCGGGTTCGGCAACGACTTCGCGAGCGAAGCGCTGCCGGGCGCGTTGCCGATCGGGCAGAGCAATCCGCAGGCGCCGAAGTACGGCCTCTACACCGAGGAGATCAACGGCACGAGCTTCACGGCGCCGCGCGCCGCGAGCCGGCGCTGCTGGACGTACCGTATTCGGCCGTCGGCCGTGCACGAGCCGTTTCGCGAAATCTCGGCGGGGCTCGTTCGCAGCGCGCCGTTCGACGAAGCGCCGGCGTCGCCGAATCAGCTGCGCTGGCGGCCGCTGCCGATGCCGAAGGAGCCGACCGATTTCGTCGCGGGGCTCGTCACGATGGGCGGCAACGGCGACGCCGCCGCTGCAGTCGGGCACGGCCGTGCATCTGTACGCGGCGAACACGTCGATGGTCGACCGCTTCTTCTACGACGCCGACGGCGAGCTGTTGCTCGTGCCGCAGCAAGGCGCGCTGACGGTCCGCACCGAGCTCGGCATCCTGCACGTCGCGCCCGGCGAGATTTGCGTCGTGCCGCGCGGCGTTAAATTCCGCGTCGAGCTCGACGGGCCTGCCGCGCGGCTACGTCTGCGAGAACTACGGCGCGCACCTCCGGCTGCCCGAGCTCGGACCGATCGGCACGAGCGGGCTCGCGAACTCGCGCGATTTCCTGGCGCCGGTCGCGGCGTTCGAGGAGCGCGACGGCGACTTCCGCGTCGTCGCCAAATTCTTGGGCCAGCTGTGGGAAGCGAAGATCGACCACTCGCCGCTCGACATCGTCGCGTGGCACGGCACCTACGTGCCGTACAAGTACGATCTTGCGCGTTTCAACACGATCAACACGGTCAGCTACGACCATCCGGACCCGTCGATCTTCACGGTGCTGACGTCGCCGACGGCGACGCCGGGCACCGCCAACGTCGACTTCGGCGTGATCCCGGATCGCTGGTCGGTCGCCGAGAACACGTTCCGCCCGCCGCCGTTCCATCGCAACGTCTGTAGCGAGTTCGTCGGTCTCGTGAAGGGTCGCTACATCGGCAAGGCAGAAGGGTTCGAGCCCGGCTGCGCGAGCTTGCACAACTGCATGTCGGGGCACGGGCCCGACAACGACGCGTTCGAGGCGGGCTCGAAGGCCGCGAACGCGCCGCAGTACCTCGCCGACACGTTGACGATCATTTTCGAAACGCAGCTCGTCATCAAGCCGACGCGCTTCGCCGTCGAGACGGAGCTGCTCGAGCGCGACTACTACAAGCACTGGCAAGGGCTGAAGAAGAACTTCCGCGGCTAGCCTCGCTACTCGAGCAACTCCACGATTGCGTCGATCAGCACGCTGCCGTCTGCGGCATTGACGCCGCGCTCGCTACGCAGCCGCCGGAACACGTCTTCGAGCGCCCGCCGCCGGTCGGAGCCGATGTCGTCGGCGAGGTGCGCGCCGGCGCGTGCGTCGAGCGCGAGCGAGTCGCGCCGTGCGTGGTTACGTTCCGCGACGAGCTTCGCGTGGAGCAACGCGCGGCCGAGAAGCACCCAGGGAAAATTCAAATCCGTGATCGGGCCGATCCGCAGCTCGTACCCGCCCACGGGCTGACCCAGCACCCTGACTTTCGCCAGCCGTCCGGCGCCGACGAGCGTGCCCGCCGCGCCGAGAGCGGCGCCGATGCCGGCACCGAGCAACAACGATGCGCCGCCGAGCGCGACGTCGATGACCGTGCCCGCCACTGCGCCCGACGCGGCGCCGGTCAACGCGAGCTGCGTAGCGGACAAGCCGAATACACTGAAGCTCTGCGCGGAGAACACGTCTGCGACGAGATACGCGGCAGTCGACTCATCGATCGCGAGCGCTCCGTGCCGATAGATTTCTTGCACGCTGCGCCGCGCGTCGTGCTCGCGACGGCGCACGCGCTCCTGAAGCTTGCCTCGGCCGCTTCCGAGCGCCGCCTCGTCGGCGTCGGGGCCCGCAAGCGGCACCATCACCGTCGCGCTCAGCGAGTCGATCAGGAGATCGCCGATCTCGACGGCGGCCGCGTGCCGCCGCCGCTCGCGATCGTCCTCGAGGGCGTCGGCTGCTCGACCGAGCGGCGCCGCCCAGCTCTCGTCGATGGCTCCGAACGAGCGCAGGAGATCGATGCGCTTGCCGAAGTCCGCGCGTACCGCGTCGAACGTCCGCACGATCGAGAAGTACTGCGCGAGCGCGGCTCGCCACTCCTCGACGTGGTCGCCCGCCGAAATCAAATTGATGAGCGCCATGCGCGGCTGGCCCGTCCAGCGCAGCACCTCCATCTCGGCCTCGTACTGCCGCCCGTAGGGCGGCTGCCGTCGACGACATACAGAATGCCGGCGCCGTCGACGATCGGCTTCAGGAGCTCGCACTCGTCCGAAAAACGCTTGTCGGCCGAATGCGCGGCCACGAACTCGCGCACCACTGCCGCCCGCGCGCCGGCGCCGCGGTCGTGTGCCTCGAGCCACGCGAGCGTCTCGCGCGCGCGCTGAAATCCCGGCGTGTCGATGAGCTCGTACAACGTCTCGCCGTCGAGCCGCATCGGATACGCGCGGGCCTGCGTCGTGGTGCCGGGGTGCGGCGAGATCGCGACCGCATCGTCCTCCGCCAGCGTGGCCACGATGCTGCTCTTGCCCTTGTTCGGATGGCCGACGATCGCGAAGCGCGGCACGCTCATGCGGCGGCCTCCACATAGAGCCGCGGGTCCCGCAATCGCCCGATCGCGCGTGCCCAGGTTTCGTGCTCGACAGCCGTCACGGCACGCGCGCCGTCGGCGATCGGCACCACCACGATCGAGCTCTCGGCACCGACGCGACGCCTGAGCTCGCCCAAGAAATCGAGCAGCTCGAGCAGAGGCGGCTCCCACGCGGGGGTGAACACGACGACCGTGCCTTGCTCGCTCGAACCCATCGAGTCGAGCGCTTGCCGGTCGGCGCCGAGCGTGCGGCCGCCGCCGGCCTCGACGACGGCGACGAGATCGAGGCCAAGCCGATTGCGCGCGTGCGCGCGAGCTACCTCGACGGACACGCACCCTTCCCAGACGATCGCGCGGGCGCGGCCCGTCACCTCGCGATAATCGGCGGCGTCGGACGCCGGTGCCGCGGGCGTCTCGGCGTGCTCGGCGGCCGCGGTCTCGACGGCAGGCGACGCCATGCGGTCGACGAGCGCCGTCACGCGCGGATCGTCGAGGAGCAGCGTGCCCTCGGCCGCACGCAGCCGCACGACCGCGACACCGAGCAGCACGAGCCGCGGCAGCAACCCGTACGTCACGATCGTCAACAGCGTGAACGGCCACCAAGCCGTCAGCGCGCGGCCGCTCGCGAGCCCGCCGTTGTCGAGGCGGAAGAACTGCGACTGCTCGATGAGCTCTGCGCTGGGAACGGCGCTCGGGACGAACGCGTGCCAGGGCCACGCAATCGCGTGCACGATGCGTGTCACGGCTTCCGGATCCACGGCGAGCGTCGTGCTCCAGCCGAAAGCGAGATCGCTGAACGTGACGAGCAACGACCGCCGTCGCGAGCGCTGCCACGTTGAAACCGACCGCCGCAACTTGCGACCAGCACATGAGCTGCCACTTCGCGAACCGGGCCGTGCTCGAGCGGCCTGCGCGCCAATCGAACATACGCGCGAGCTCCGGCGATGCGCGCGTCAACCGGCGGAACACGGTGAGCGCGAGCGCGCCCGGGTTCAGCGGCGCGATGAGGTCTTGCACGCCGCGCAACAGCGCGACGCGCCCCGGAAGGAGCAGTAGGCTCACGATGAGAAACAGCGCCGGAACGACGACCAGCAGTGCGATCAGGCGCACGACGTTGACCGGCTGCGAGCCGTCGTACTGGAACGCCGCGAGCGCCACGCTCGCTCCGAGCGCCGCGCCGAGCAGCGCCATCACGGCCGTGATCGCGCCGCGGACGCGCTCGAGACGTGCGCCGGCGCCTTCCTCGTCGGGCGCCGCGACGCGCCACCAGCCGCGCACTCGCTGTACGCGGTCGCGGCTGCTCGAGCGTCAGGCCGATGTCGCGGTCGCGGCGGCTGCGCTCCGCGTGCGGCGTGAGCCGGTCGGCCTCGAGCCAGAGCGGAATATCGATCGCATCTTCGAACAACGTCGTCGCGGGCCGCGGCATGCGCCGATCATAGAGGCTTGCCAAGGTGCGGCCCACTCCCCTGAACGGAACGCGCGGCTGCGGGCGGGCTCAGTCGTTCGGCACGACGGGCGCCGGCACGGCCGCGTAACGCCGATACTCGCGCCAGAGAATGATGAGCCCGGCCGCGATGACGAGCGGCGCGCCGATCCACATCGACCAGTGCGGCACCTCGTCGAAGAAGTAGAAGCCGAGCGTCACGGCAAACAGCAGGTTCGTGTAGTCGAGCGGCGCGAGCGTCGACGCCTCGGCGTAGCGATACGACATCGTCATGAGCAGCTGGCCGAAGACGCCGAACAACGCCGCAGAGACCGATGAACGAACCACTGCTCCGCGCGTCGGCATCGGCCAGCCGCCGACCGCCGTCAGCGCCGAGCAGATCACCGTCGTCAACGAAAAATAGAACGTGATCGCGAGCGGATGCTCGCCGCCGCTGCCGCTCATGCTGCGCAGCGTCGTGATCGCGAGCGCCGAGAACACGGCAGCGCCGAACGCCACGAGCACGCCGAACGAGCTGCCGCCGAGCGGTCAGAGTGCGGGCCGATCGTGATGAGCACGCCGACGAAGCCGATGATAAGCGCCGTCCAGCGATAGCGCGTGAATGCGCTCGCCGAGCAACACCATCGCGAGCACGCGTCAGAAACAACGGCGCCGTGAAGCTGATCGCCGTGAAGTCGGCGAGCGGAATCATCGTCAGCGCCGTGAACCAGCAGAACATGCTCGCCGTGCCGGCCAACGAGCGCAGCGCGTGCGACCGCAGCCTGTCGGTGCGCAAGATCGTGAAGCCGTCGACGTGCCAAGCGATGAACGCGAGCACGGCCATCGAGATCACGCCGCGCACGAAGATGATCTGCCCCGTCGGCACGCCGTCGCCCAAGTACTTCACGCACGCGGCGAGGCACGAGAGCAGCACGACCGACGCGAGCTTCAGGACCACGCCGAGGACCGGCCGATGGTGGTGATCGTTCGCGGCCAACGCGGGCACCAGTCGCGATCGGAAGGGCGCTCACCATAGCAGGCCCCGCGGCGCTTTGCAGATTCGGCTATTCTTGCCGCGCGGGAGGGCTCATGCGCATCACACTGACTCTCGTCGTTGCTGATCGCTTCCTCTTCGAGCTTCGCAGCGTGGAGCCAAGCGCCGAACGGCGAAGCGCTATTCGCGCAGCATTGCGCGGCATGCCATCTGAATCCCGTCGAGGACGACGTTCCGACGCGCGCCCTGATGGGCACGCTCGCGCCGAACGCGATCGTCGAGTCGCTGACCGAGGGCACGATGCGGCTGCAGGGCCAAGCGCTGACGCCCGCGCGAGCGCATCGCGATCGCCGAGCTCGTGACGGGCCGGCCTGTGCTCGCGGCGTCGGCGCAGCTCGATCAAGGCCTGTGCACGGCGAGCACGCCGTTCGCCGGGCTCGGCGCCGGGCAGCGTTGGAACGGCTGGGGCCCCGACACGCGCAACACGCGTTTTCAAAGCGACGCGCGGCGGCATCACCGCTGCCAACGTCGCGAACCTGAAGCTCAAGTGGGCGTTCGGCGTCGCCGACGTCACGCAGTCGCGCTCGCAACCCGCGATCGTCGGCGGCCGCTTGTTCATGGCGAGCCAGTCGGGCGCCGTCTACGCGCTCGATCCCGCGACGGGCTGCACGCATTGGACCTACAAGGCGCAGTCCGGCGTGCGCACGGCGATCTCGGTGGGACCCGTCGGGCCCGCGAACGCGCCGACGGGCTATGCGATCTATTTCGCGGACGCGCAAGCGCGCGCCTACGCCGTCGACGCCGCGACGGGCAAGGAGCTCTGGGTCCGCAAAGTCGACGACCATCGCGCCGCGCGCGCGACCGGCGCGCCGACGCTGCACGCGGGCCGACTCTACGTCGTGACGTCGGGCGTCTCCGAGGAGACGGCCGCGTCGATGCCCGACTACGAGTGCTGCACGTTCCGCGGCAGCCTGACGTCGCTCGACGCGACGACCGGCGAGGTCGTCTGGAAAACATACACCGTCGAGGAGCCGCGGCGGCGCGGCACGAGCACGAGCGGCAAGCCGCTCTGGGGCCCCGCAGGCTCGCCGATCTGGAGCGCACCGACGATCGACGAGAAGCGCGGCCTGATCTATGCGGCGACCGGCAACGCGTACGCGGACCCAGCGCCGCGCACGAGCGACGCGATCGTCGCATTCGAGATCGCGACGGGCCGCATCCGTTGGATCAATCAGATCATGCCCGACGTCTGGATCTTGGGCTGCGGCGCGCCGCCTGGCGGCGGCGACGGGCCCACGACAGAGGACAATCCGAACTGCCCCGAGGACGTCGGGCCCGACTTCGACTTCTCGGCCTCGCCGATGCTCGTCACGCTGCCGAACGGCCGCGACGCGCTCGTCGTCACGCAGAAATCGGGCGTCGGCTACCTGCTCGACCCCGAGCGGCGCGGCCGCGAGATCTGGGAGTACCGCTGGGGCCGCGGCAGCCCCGTCGGTGGCGTCTGGGGCGCGAGCCGTCGACGGCACGCACGCCTATTTCGCCGTGGCCGACCAGCTGACGCCGGCGCCGGGCGGCTTGCATGCCGTCGATCTCGCGACGGGGCAGCGAGCGTGGTTCACGCCGCCGCAGACGCCCGTCTGCGCGCCGGGCCGCGGCTGTAGCCCCGCGCAATCCGCGGCGCTGACATCGATTCCCGGCGTCGTGTTCTCGGGCGGCGCCGACGGCGCCATGCGCGCCTACGCGAGCGACGACGGCCGAGTCCTTTGGACGTTCGATACGAACCGCGACTTCGCGACCGTCAACGGCGTCAAAGCCGACGGCGGCTCGATCGACGGGCCGGGCCCGGTCGTCGCGGGCGGAATGCTCTACGTGACTGCCGGCAACGGCGGCATCGTGGGCTCGCCCGGCAACGTGCTGCTCGCGTTCGGCCTCTAGTACGCCGCCATGGACGGCGGCGTGCCGCAATTGCAGGAGCAAATTGCGGCCCTCCGGCTTCATCGCGAAGCCGGGGCCTGCGTCCCTTAGCCGACGGTGATTCGGCGCGCCAGCGCTTCCTTCGCTTTCGGCAGCTCGACCGTCAGCACGCCGTCGGCGACCGTCGCGGAGATTCGCGCTGCTGTCGATCTTCGTCGACACGGTGAACGTGCGCACGAAGTTGCCGACGTTGTACTCCGAGTAGATCGGCCGCAGCGACTCGTACTTCGCCGAGTCGATCGTGCCCTTGACCGTCAGCACGCCCTTGTCGAGCCGAATGTCGATCGAGCTCTTGTCGACGCCGGGCATCTCCATCGACACGACGACGGCGCGATCGGTCTCGTGGATGTCCGTGTACGGGCTGAAGAACTTGCCGGCCTCGGTGCGTTCCTCGGCCTGCGTCAGCTCGCGCTTCTCCGCGCGGCGTTACTTCTTGCGCTAACCATGAGTCGTTTCCTCATTCAGTCCGAATGTCAGTTGATCGTGACGGTGCGCGGCTTCGCGCTTTCGGCGCGCGGCAACCGCAGCGTCAAGACGCCGTCGCGATACTCCGCGGCGACTTTAGCCGCGTCGACCTCGTCGGGCAGCGTCACCGTTCGATCGAACTGACCAGCCGCACGCTCGCGTCGATGGACGCTCGCGCTTTCGTCGTGGCGATCGCTCTTCTTGCCCTGGATCCGCACCGTGTCGCCGCGAACCTGGATGTCGAGGTCTTCCTTCTTGACGCCCGGGCAACTCCGCGACCACGACGAAGTCGTCGCCGTCGTTGAACACGTTGACCAGCGGAAACGCGCCCGAACCGGACGTCCGGCTGCCGAACCAATCGCTGCCCATGACGCTGTCCATCGCCCGCTGCACGCCGAGCAACGCCGCGAACGGATCTCTGCACTCGAATGACCATGTTTGGCCTCCTGTAATAGGGTGAAATCCTCGCTGGCCCCTTGTGTGGGGCCGGGTTTTCCGGGATTCAAGCCCGGCCGTCCTGGCCGGCGTCGCGGGGCCGAAGGCCTACAGGAGGCGCATGACGACGATGACGCCGATCATGGCGAAGGCGATCGCGAGCTTCGCGGCTGTGCCGAGCGCGAGACCGAGCGCGGCACCGACGCCGGCGCGCCCGGCCGCCGCGAGATTGCGGCGCACCGACAGCTCGCCGATGACGGCGCCGACGAACGGACCGACGAGCACGCCGACGACGCCGAAGAAGAGCCCGACGATCGCGCCGAGCGTCGCGCCCGTCACGGCGCGGCCGGAAGCGCCGAAGCGCCTGACGCCGAACGCGCCGGCGATGAAGTCCACGGCGACGGCCAGTGCGCGTCAAGACGCCGAGCACCGATCAGCGAGCCATAGACCGAGGTACGCGAAGTCCTCGGCCCACGCGGCCAGCAACGCGCCGAGGAAGATCAACGGCGCGCCCGGCAAGATGGGCACTATCAGCCCCAGCGCGCCGATGACGATCAGCACGCCCGCGGCGACCCAGAGCACGATCGTGACGGGTTCCAAGCGTCGAACCTCTGACGCCGCGAAGCTGCGCGAAGGCTAGTTCAAGTCCGGCGTGCGCAGCTTCTCGCTGTGCCAAGCCTTGTCGCGGACGTGCGTCCGCGACTTGATGCGCCAGCCCTCCGGTGTGCGCACGTAGACGTCCTCGTAGCCGCCGTGGCGCGCGACGCTGCCCGGGCCCATCATGCCGAGCTGCACGAGGTAGATGCGGCCCGTGGCGCCGTCGGCCGTCGGCGTGATCTCGTGGTTCAGCATCAAGTGGCTCCAGTCCGTCCAGACGAGCTTCGTCTCGCAGCCGCGGCTGCCGCCGCCGACGAGCGTCGCGAGCGCGTCGCGGCCCTGCGCGAGAACGCGGCCGCCGGCCGCAAACCCAGCGTCGGAGTTGCGGTCGATGAACACGCCGTCGGTCGTGAACACGTTCGCGTAGTCGTAGCCGTTGTTCGCGCAGGTATCGATGCCGTACGCGTAGCGGTTGATGAGCTGCGTGATCTCCTGATAGTCGAGCGCCGTCAGTGCGCCCGATTGCGCGGCGGCACTGCCGTTTTCGCCGAAACGGCCGGCGGCGAAACCCAGGCTCAACGGCTAGCGGCAATTGCAGCGAGCGAGCGCATTCTCGATGTTCACGTGTTGTTCTCCCGAACGGCTGATCTATCTGATCGACGAGCTCGAGCCCGGCGACAACGTTGTCGTCTGTCCACTCGGTGAAGCGCTGCCACACCGAGGGGTCTTCGCACGCGCCGTCGATCGTGACCGACAACGGTGCACCGCCCACCGGCTGCACGGGCCGCGGCTCGTGGCGCGTGATGATGCCCGTCGTCGTGCGGTAGACGTAGTAGACGTTGCCCGTCGTCGATGTCCTGGTACGTCGAGCTGCCGTACGTGGCGTCGAGCAGGAAGTTCCACGAGCCCAGCGTCTCGGCGACCGACCGAGATCGACGGCCGTTCGCTCGCCGAGAGCGTGCGCCACGTTCGGCTGCGAGTTCTGCTCGGCCGCGGAACGATACCGGCCTTCGAGCCGGTCGAGTCGATACTGCGAATCGAGCCCGAGCAGCAGCGCCCAGTACTTCCACTTCAGGAACTCGGCGTCGACGCGCCATTGATCGCCGAACACGGGGAGAGCGCGTTCGTCGCAGCGATCGCCCGTCCGCAGGTGCGCAAGGTACTGCCGATCGCCCGTCGCGTCGAACCGAAGCTCGGCGATCAACGTTTCGGCCGTCAGCCGGTCGTACGTGTAGACCGTCGCCGTCAGCAGCACGATCGACAACGCCGCGAGCAGCACGACTAGCCACAAGTGAAAACTTGAACGCTCTCCGCATGAAGTGTTAATCCCGCGTCGGCACGCATGGCGGTGTCGTGCGAGAATATCACGCCCTCCACCATCGACTTGGAAAGAGCCGGAGAGCGCCGCAGTGCTGACGATCTACGGCCGCACGAACTCGGTCAACGTTCAGAAGGTGCTCTGGTGTCTCGCCGAGCTCGACGTTCCGTACACGCGCGTCGACGCCGGGCTCGAGCACGGCAAGAACACCGAGCCGTGGTATCTCGCGCTGAACCCGAACGGCAGGGTGCCGCTGCTGCAAGACGGCGCCTTCACGCTGTGGGAATCGAACACGATCGTCCGCTACCTTGCCGGCAAGCACGGGCTCGGCGGCCTCTGTCCGGTCTCGCTCGAGACACGCGCGCTCGCAGAGCGGTGGATGGATTGGCAGCTCTCGACGCTGGTCGGCCCCGTCTCGATCGTGTTCCAGAACCTGATTCGCGCGGCCAGCGGCCGAGCGCGACGCCGGCGACGATCGAGCGCAACACGCGTGAAGCGAACCGCGCGATGGCGCTGCTCGACGCACATCTCGCGGAACCGGCCCTACGTCGCCGGCGACGTTTTCACGATGGGCGACATCCCGGTCGGAGCGACGGCGCACCGCTGGCTCGAGATACCGGGCGTCGAACGGCCGCCGCTCGAGGCGGTTCGCGCGTGGCGCGCGCGCCTCGCCGAGCGGGCCGGGTTCCGCGCCCATGTCCAGTTGCCCTTGAGCTAAAGGCTTTGACGACACGCAGGCAGTGCGGTAGCTTCCGCCCCGTAAGTCGATAGAAACACACAAGAAAAACCGCGCGAAAAAAACGACCGCCCTCTGGCTGGTTTCGGACGTGAACTACGTCCGGGACGGCCGGCGGCCTCGATGGACATAATCCAAAAGACTTCGTTCAGCTACCAGGAATCGGAAGCCACTCAATGCGCATCGCATATCGCTCGGCGGTAGCCTACGCCCTCGTCCTCTTCTCCTTTCACGCCGGCGCCCAGAACGACCTCTTCCCGCGGCCCGCGGGCCTCGAGCCGGCGATCGCGTTCTGGACCCGCGTCTACACCGAGATCGACACGGGCGAAGGTTTCATCCACGACTCGCTGCGCCTCGACATCGTCTTTCAGACGGTGCGTATTCCCGACGACTTGGGCTCGCGCGAGCGTCGCCGGCGTGTCGAGCGCGCGCAAGAGACGACTCGCAACGTTCTCGACCAAGCTCGCGGGCGGCGTGCGCGAAGGATTGAACGACGAGGAACAGCGCATCCTGAAGCTGTTCCCCGAAGGCACGAGCAACGCTGAGTTTCGCGCGGCCGCGGGGCGGTTGCGCTTTCAGCTCGGTCAATCGGATCGGTTCCGCGCGGGACTCGTCCGCTCCGGCACGTGGAAGCCCTACATCCAGGAAGTGCTCGCGAAGCGCGGCTTGCCGCTCGAGCTCGCGGCTCTACCGCACGTCGAGTCGTCGTTCGATCCCACGGCGTACTCGAAGGTCGGCGCGGCCGGCATGTGGCAGTTCATGCGCTCGACGGGCGTGCGCTACATGCGCATCGATCACATCGTCGACGAGCGCCGCGATCCGTTCTTCGCGACGGACGCCGCGGCCCGGCTCCTCGCGGACAACTACAGCGTCATCCAGTCCTGGCCGCTCGCGTTGACGGCCTATAACCACGGCCTCGCCGGCATGCGGCGCGCCGTGCAGCAACAGAAGACCTCCGACATCGCGACGATCGTCGCCAAGTACCAGAGCCGCTCGTTCGGCTTCGCGTCGCGGAACTTCTACACGGCCTTCCTCGCAGCCCTCGAGATCGACTCGAACCCCGACCGCTACTTTCCGAATGTGAAGATCGATCCGCCGTCCGACACGGCAACGATCACGGTGCCGGCGTTCATGACGGTCGACACGCTCGCCGACGCGCTGAACCTGCGCGAAGGCACGCTGCGCGACGCTGAACCCCGCGCTGACCGACATCGTCTGGTCCGGCGACAAGCTCGTGCCGCAAGGTTTCGAGCTGCGCCTGCCGCGCGACACGGCGGCAGTCGCCGAGGCGCTGCTCGGCACGATCGAGGCGGACGACCTATTCGCCGCGCAACGCGCCCGACCGCGAGCACCGCGTTCAGCGCGGCGACACGCTGTCGAAAATCGCCGCGGAGTACCGCGTCAGCCTCGCGGCCTTGATGCGCGTCAACGGCATGACGAACCGCTCCGTGATCCGCGTGGGTCAGATGATCCGCTTGCCCACGGACGGCGTGACGGCCTCGGCCGACGCGACACTCGTGCGCGCCGAGGTACCCGCCGCTCCGGCGGCCGCTGACGCGGCCACTCCGGCGCTCGCGGCGACGAGCGCCGAGGGCGTCTACGTCGTACGCCGCGGCGACAGCATCGAGCGTATCGCAACGCGGCTCGGCGTCGACCCGCAAACCCTCCTGGCCGCAAACGACATTCGTAACCGCAACGTCATACAGGTCGGTCAGCAGCTGATCATTCCGACGGCGCCGGGCGCTGTCGTCGCCGCGGCCGCGGTCGTGACGCCGCCCTCGCCCGCCGCCGGGCCGCCCGTCGTTGCGGCGGCCGAGTCGCCGGCCGCCGTTGCCGCCGTTGCCGCCGTGCCGGCGGCGTCCGCCGACGTGACGGCCGCGCTGGCCCCGGCCGTGCTCGAGAACGGGTGCCCGCACCGGCCGGCGATGCCGAAGACGAGGTCGTTGCCGACGTCGGGCGCGCTCGAGATCGAGCAGGACGTGCTCGCGGCTGACCCGAGCGACTACTCCGTGAGCGCGACGAACGAGATCACCGTGCAGGCGCTCGAGACGCTCGGTCACTACGCCGATTGGCTCGAGATCCCGACGCAGCGGCTGCGCGATCTCAATTCCCTGTCGTTCCGCGAGGCCGTCGTGCTCGGCCAGAACCTCACGCTCGACTTCGGCCGCGTCGACGCGCCCACGTTCGAGCAAAAGCGGCGCGCGTATCACCAGCAAATTCAGAGCGATTTCTTCGCGGCGTATCAGATCGAGGACATCGAGAGCCACGTCATCAAACCCGGCGAGTCGCTGTGGATACTCGCGGCGCGCAAGTACAACGTGCCGGTCTGGTTACTGCGCCAGTACAACCCCGACCTCGACTTCGATCGCATCCAGGCGGGCGCCGTCGTCAGGTTCCCGCGCTTGAAAGCCATCGCCGCGGGTAACGTGGTAGTCGCCGCACCGCAGGTGCTCGCCGACAATCACCGCTGACCGCACCCCTCGAGTCGATGAGCGCGCCGTCCAACGAATCCGACCGCGTGCTCAC
The DNA here is from genome assembly GCA_963714705.1 of uncultured Gammaproteobacteria bacterium. Classification (GTDB taxonomy): domain Bacteria; phylum Pseudomonadota; class Gammaproteobacteria; order Steroidobacterales; family Rariloculaceae; genus FEN-1219. The sequence continues at coordinate 430,782 of CAVQPJ010000001.1, read as the reverse complement.
GGACAAAGTCGTCGCCGTTCCCGAGTCGCGCCAGCTCGACGTTCTCGCAAGTCTGCTCGAGCGCCGCGGGGCAAGCGTATTGCGCTGCCCGCTCGTCGGCATTCTCGATTCGCCCGACGAGCCAGGTGTGCTCGCTTGGATCGAGCGCCTGATCGCGACGCCCACCGATCTCGCGGTGTTCTACACCGGTGAAGGCATCCAGCGGCTCGTGGGCGTCGCGCGCCGCGCGGGCCGCGACGCGCCGTTCGTCGCGGCGCTGGCGCGCACACCGAAGCTGACGCGCGGCCCGAAGCCCAAGCGCGCGCTGAAGGCGCTCGAGCTCGAGCCCGAATACGTGGCGACGGAGCCCACGACGGCCGGCATGATCGAAGCTGCGAAGGCCATTGCGTCACCGTTGCGCCGCGTCGCGCTTCAGCTCTACAACCAGGATCAAGATCGGCAGCTCGCGCACTTCTTCGAGCAGCGCGGCGCCGGCGTCGATGCCGTCGCGCCGTACGTGTATGCGTCGCAGGCCGACGACGAGCGCGTCGCGGCGTTGATCGGCGAGCTCGCGGCCGGCCGCGTCGACGCCATCGCGTTCACGAGCAAGGCGCAGGTGCAGCGGCTGCTCGAGCTCGCGCAGAAGCGGGGGCTCGAGGCAGCGCTGCGCTCCGGTCTCGAGCGAACGAGGTCGCGGCCATCGGGCCCGTCGTAGCGGCGGAGCTCGCGAGCGCGCGAATCCGCGTCGACACGAGCCCCAAAGAAAGCTATTCGATGAAACCGCTCGTCACGAGCGTCTGCGAGCTGCTCGGCGGCGCGCCTTAGTGCTTGCGGCGTAGCTGCATCGCCGTCGGCCGGCCGTCGGCCGTCGGCTGATACCAGACCGAGAAATCCGCGAGCGCCGTGCGGTAGTCCTTCAGCGGATCGGCGCTCGCGATCTCGAACGCGTCGAAGCCCGTGCGCAGCATGAAGAACAGCTGCTCGAGCAGCACCTCGCCAACGGCACGCAGCTCGCCCTTGAAGCTGTAACGCTCGCGTAGCAACCGCGCGTACGAGTACGCCCGCCCGTCGCGGAACTTCGGGAACTCGAGAGCCACGACGGCAAAATGCTGCACGTCCGCGGCAATGAGCTCCGGCGGCTGGTCGCTGTGCAGGCGAATACCGAGCGGCGTGCCTCGGTTCAAGAGCTCGTCGCGATGCGCCTTCCACTGGTCGAGGCTTACGATCATAGGACCTGTGGCTGGAAGAGCGTCAGCGCTGCTCGCATCGACGAACGAGCTCGTGACGAGCTCACCGTTTTTGACGAGCGCCATCAGGCCGCCTGGCTTTCTTCGCCGTAGACGGCCGCCTTGAACGGCTCGATGCCGACGCGGCGGTACGTATCGAGGAAGCGCTCGTTCTGCTGCCGGATGACGAGATACGCGTCGACGATCTTGCGAATGGCGGCCGGCACCTCGGCCTGCGGCAACCCCGGTCCGAGCCGGTCACCGAGCGACGCGTGCTGGTCCGACGAGCCGCCGAGCGTGAGCTGGAAGAACTCCTCGCCGCGCTTGTCGACGCCCAAGATGCCGATGTGGCCGACGTGGTGGTGGCCGCAGGCGTTCATGCAGCCCGGAGATGTTGATCGTGAACTGGCCGATCTTCTGCAGCTCGTCCAAGTCCGTGAACGCGCGGCTGATGTCCTGAGCGATCGGAATCGAGCGAGCGTTCGCGAGCGCGCAGTAATCGAGGCCCGGGCAGCAGATGATGTCGGACAAAAGGCCCAGGTTGGGCGTCGCGAGCTCGAGCTCCGTCGAGCTTGTGCCACAGCTCGTAGAGCTCCGACTGCTTGACGTCGACGAGCACGAGGTTCTGCCGGTGGCTCACGCGGATCTCGCCGAGGCTGTACCGGTCCGCGAGGTCGGCGACGGCGTCCATCTTGTCGGCGGTGATGTCGCCGGGCACCTTGCCGGGCGCCTTCAGCGAGACGTTCACGATCGCGTAGCCGGGCACCTTGTGCTCGATGACGTTGCCGCGGACCCAGCGATCGAATGCGCGGTCGCCCGAGCGGATCTTGGCGAGCGCGTCGGTCTGGTCGGCGAGCTTCTCGTACTGTGGCGGCGCGAAATAGGAGTCGATGCGCGCGACCTCGTCGTCGGGAACCTTCAGGACGCCGTTCCTCGTGAACTCCCAGTCCTTGTCGACGAGCTCGCGATACTTGTCGATGCCCATCTGGTTGACGATGATCTTGATGCGCGCCTTGTGGATGTTGTCGCGCCGGCCCTGCATGTTGTAGATGCGCAGGATCGACTCGACGTACGACAAGAGATGCTCCGGCGCGAGCCACTTGCGGATCGTCTGGCCGATGTACGGCGTGCGGCCCAAGCCCCCGCCGACGAGCACCTCGAAGCCGATCTCGCCCTGCTCGTTCTTGTGCATGCGAAGGCCGATGTCGTGCACGGCCACGGCAGCGCGATCGTTCGGCGAGCCCGTCACGGCGATCTTGAACTTGCGGGGCAGGTACGAGAACTCCGGGTGCAGGAACGAATACTGCCGCAGCAACTCGCAATAGACGCGCGGATCCGCGAGCTCGTCCTTGGCGCGGCCCGCGTATTGGTCGGCCGTGATGTTGCGCACGCAGTTGCCGGACGACTGAATGCCCGTGACCTCGACGTCCGCGAGGTGCTGCAGGATATCCGGCGTCTCCTCGAGCTTGATCCAGTTGTACTGGATGTTCTGGCGCGTCGTGAAGTGCCCGAAATTCTTGTCGTAGGTGCGCGCGATGTAGGCGAACTTACGCATCTGCTTCGACGACAACGTCCCGTAAGGGACGTTCACGCGCAGCATGTAGGCGTGCAGCTGCAGGTACAGCCCGTTCATGAGGCGTAACGGGCGAAACTGGTCTTCCGTCAGCTCGCCGCCCAGGCGGCGCTTCACCTGGCGGCGAAACTGCGCCACTCGCTCGTTGACGAAGCGAGAGTCGAATTCATCGTAGCGGTACATGGCTCGATCCTGTCCTGTTCGCGCTCTGCTCGGCTGTCACGCCTCGGTGAGGTCCGTGCGGATTGTGGGGCCGAATGCGCGAATCGCCTCGCGAATCGCCGTCGGCCGGAACTTGCCGTCCTTGACCTCGACGTCGATCAGCTGCGGATCGACGATCTTGCATTCGCCCTCGTGCCGCTTGGCCACCGCCATCAAGCGCGTCGCCTCGGCCTCGTTGTCGATCAACGTCCCCGCCCCGATCGCCGGCTCCCAACCCTCGCTCGGGGCCAAGAACACGACGACACCGTCGCGCAATCGATTCGCAATGATCATCTGCGGCATCAAGCTTCGCGCGGCCTCCGGCTGCCGGTCGCCCCCCTTTTGGGAGGCCGTATTCTACACACCCGACCGCCTGAGCCCTGCGTCTCAAACTGTTCACAAAATCTGTGGATAACGCTGTGGAGAACGATTTGAAAAACGTCCCGCATCGCAGCCTCTATTAATCCCAAGTCATTTTGGTCAAAAAACCGTCAAAAAAGAACTTTACGTCGACTTATCAAAGCACTACGCCATCTTACGACGGCGACGCTGGAGGAACGGCCGACAACCGGTCGCCTGCGACGAGCTAATTCCTGGTTTTGGAATCGGCCTGTGCACAGCCCACGCGGCGAGACCATGCGGTACGCGCTGCGGGCGATCCCAGCCATGACGTATAGTTTCGGCGGACGCCGGGGGGATCGCCACAATGATTCGTTCTAAGCTACTGCCTGTTGGTGTGCTGTCGGTCTTCAGTATGTGCCCCGCCCTCGCGCCGGCTGCCCCCTCGCAAGCCGACATCCCCTACGCCACCAGCGTAAGGGGCGAAGCGCTGCGGCTCGACCTGTACTTGCCGGAGCCGGCCGGCGCTCCGCTCGTGGTCTGGCTTCATGGCGGCGCCTGGGAAAACGGCAACAAGTCCGCCATGCCGATGGCGCCCTTCGTCGAGCGCGGCTTCGCCGTTGCGAGCCTCGATTTCAGCCCCGCCTCGAAGGCCGTGTTCCCAGGCCAGGTCCACGAGATCAAGGCTGCGATCCGCTTCCTGCGAGCTCAAGCGGAGCGCTACGGTTACGACGCCGGTCGAATCGCCATCGCCGGCGCCTCCTCCGGGCGCGCATCTCGCGGCCGTCGTGGGCACGAGCAACGGCGATGCCGAGCTCGAAGGCACGCTGGGCGATCACCGCGGCGAGTCCTCCGAGGTCCACGCGATCGTGTCGTATTTCGCCGCGACGAATCTGACGACGATCCTCGCGCAGTCGACCCCTTTCGGGCTCAACGTTCGCGAGCCCGCGTTGGCTCGCCTGCTCGGCGCGGCGCCGAAGGATGCCGAGCCGCTCGCGCGGCTCGCGAGCCCGGTGTTCCAGGTCGACCGCAGCGACCCGCCGCTGTTGCTGCTGCACGGCGATCAGGATCCGCAGATGCCGATCAACCAGTCGCACGAGCTCGAAGGCGCGTACGAGCGCGAGGGGCTCGACGTCGATTTCATCGTCGTGCACGGTGCGGCTCACGGCGGTAACGCGTTCTATTCGCCGGCCAACGTCGAGCGCGTCGCGGCGTTTCTCGAGGCGCATCTGCGCCGCTAGCTTCGACTCACCGTCGCCGGCGGCGCTCAGGCTGCTCGGGGACGTCCTCGGGAGGGCCGCCACCCCAGCGCTCGCGGTGCATTTCCTCGGCCGCGCGCTGGACGTCGGCGTGCCGGCGACTCAACAGCAAGCTGCCCGGGGGACAGACTCGCGCGCGGATCAGGCCGAGATCGGCCGCGGCGTCGAACAGGCTCGGATACCAACTTCTCCAGCCGGGTAGCAGCCGATCGACTTGATCGCGCAGGCTCATGGGGCCGAGCCTAGCAAGAGCGCAGCCGGGCCCGCAACGAACCAACTTCTCGTTTACCGCAAGAACTCGGCCGGGTCACGTGCGCCGCCGCGCACCCCAGGCCGGCGGACGTAGACGCCGAAGTGCAGGTGCGGCGGCGTCGTGATGGCGTTGCCGGTGTTCCCGACGGCGCCGACCGGCTCGCCGGCGAGCACGAAGTCGCCGGGCTCGACCCATTGCTCGTTGAGATGGGCGTAGTACAAGCGCATGTTGCCGAACAACGGTTGCATCCAGACCACGTTGCCGCCGACGCGCGTCGTCTCGACGCGCGTGACCCAGCCGTCGGTCGCGGCGAGCACGGGCGTGCCTCGCGGCGCAAAGATGTCGACGCCGCGATGCGCGCGGCGGCCGCCGTCACGCTCGGCGCCGAATCCGCTCCAGATCGCGCTGCCGTCGACACCGACGACGGGGAACGAAAGCAGCGCGCTCGTTGCGATCTCGACGTCGTAGCCGGCCGTCGCCCCGAGCTGCGGCTGAACACGCATCACGTAGTCACCGCCCTCGATGGCGTCGAAGACGACCGGCTGCGAGCCGCCGCCGGGAAGCGCACCCGCGACTCGCTCGCGCTTTCCCGACGACGTGCGAAAGAGATCGACGTAGAGCTCGCCCACGCGAAGCTCGTCGCTCGCGACGTTGACCGAAACGCGCCGGCCGACGGGTACCGTGAACGAGTAGCCCTTCGCTCCGCCGCCGGCCGCTTGCTCGTCGAGCTTGCTGAACGGCAGCTCGATGGATTGCGCCTCCGCCAGCGCTCGATCCGCCGCGTCGACCCAATCGCGGGCCGGCGTGCCGCGCTGCAACGGCGTCAGGGCGAGCTCGTAGCCGTAGGCTTGATGCGGATACTGCGGCGCGTGCGGGAGCATCGCGATCGAGCTGACGGCCGGGGCCGCGGAGAGCAACGGCACGAGAGCCAACGCGCTACCGGCCGACACGGCCAAGAAGTTGCGGAAAGAGCAGCAGCGCAGCACGGCGCGCGACGCGCGACGAAAACCGCTTTGACCGACCCCCGTGCTCACCGGCTCGATGGTACGCGCGCCGCGGAGACGGTGTCGAGGCCGCAATTTGCTCCTGCAATTGCGGCACTCCCGCCATCCATGGCGGTCGGAGCACAACCTGCAGAAAAATTGAGCGGTCCGGCTTGACCGTACCCGCGGGGCTGCCTAGGGTTAGGCGCCACGAATCCGGTAAGCAGAATCCATGCTATTTGGCGAGATCGTCATCGTTGCGCTTCAGTCGATTCGCGCGAACCTGTTTCGCGCGGCTCTGACGATGCTCGGCATCATCATCGGCGTGGGCGCCGTCATCACGATGCTGGCAGCCGGCGCGGGCGCTCAGAAGCGCATCGACGATCAGATCGCGGCGCTCGGTGCGAACATCCTCACCGTCAACGCCGCGCAGTTCTTCGCCGGCGGCATCTCGCGCGATCGGCAGACACTCGTCGTCGACGACGTGGACGCGCTGATCGCCGACACCCGGCACATCGACGCCGTCGTGCCTGAGATGCAGAACCGCGGGCAGCTCAAGCTCGACAACATGAACACCAACACGCGGCTGATCGGAACCACCGCCGAGTATGCCGAGGTGTTCAACTACAAGCTCGCGCACGGCCGGTTCTTCACGCCGGCCGAGGACGAGCAGCGCAGCCGCGTCGTCGTGCTCGGCGCGGACATACCGGAACGGCTCGAGGTGGACCCCGCCACGCTCGTCGGCCGCACGATTGCCGTCAACGGCCAGCCTTTCCAGATCATCGGCATCTTCGAGAGCATCGGCGGCGGCTTCGGAAATCAGAGCCCCGACTTCGCCGCGTTGATTCCGTTCAGAACTGCCGAGCAGCGCGTCTTCGGCCGCGACGAGATGGAGAACATCAGCGTGCGCGTCGCGGAAGACGCGTCGATGGAGCGCGCGATGGTCGACATCGAGCGAGTGCTGCGCAGGCGACACAAGCTGATGCCGGGCAGCGCAAACGACTTCTCGATCGTCGACCGGCGAGAGTTCCTCGACACGCAGCAAGAGGCGCAGCAAACGTTCACGATGCTGCTCGCGAGCATCGCCGGCGTCAGCCTGATCGTCGGCGGCATCGGCATCATGAACATCATGCTCGTCAGCGTCACGGAGCGAACGCGAGAGATCGGCATTCGCATGGCGCTCGGCGCGACGCGGTTCAGCATTCTCTTGCAGTTCCTCGTCGAGTCCGTCACTTTGTGCCTGTTGGGCGGCGGATTGGGGATCTTGCTTGGCACTGTCGCTGCGCGAACGCTGTCACGCTTCGCAGGCTGGGAAGTCTTCGTCTCGCCGGAGTCGGTGGGCATGGCTTCGGCGTTCAGCATCGGCGTCGGTCTCTTCTTCGGCATCTGCCGGCGCGCCGCGCAGCTCGTCTCGATCCCATCGAAGCGCTGCGCTACGAGTAGCGCCCCCGCGCTCGCGCGGGGACCCAAAAGGGGACGGATTTATTTTTCGCAGAAAAATAGATCCGTCCCCTTTTCGCTAGTCCCCTCTTCGGCGAAGCTGCTCGCTCTTCTGCTCGCGCTCGCGTGCACGGGCTGTGTGCTACACGTCCATCGCGATCTCGCAGCCCGCGCCGGGCTTTCGGTACGAGCCGGCGCAGGCCGCCGTGCCGTTCGAGGCGTTCGAGCGCACCGCCGTCGAGCTCTCGCGAACCGTTCGACGAGACGCGCACGCATGAGGTCGTAAGACTCTCGTTCCGCTCGAGCGGCCGCAACGGCCATCCCGAGAATCTCGTCGAAGGCCAGTACTTTCGCTCGAAGGAGCCCGGCCGCAAGAGCCTCGTCGTCGTCATGCCGATCTGGGGAACGAGCGACTATCCGCCGCACAAGATCTCGACAGGCTACGCGCGCACTCGAGCCGCGACTCGCACGTCATCTGGATCTACGGCGACCGCACCGATGTTTCCGTGGACCGAGCTCAGCTCCGCGCCGACGGAGGAGGGCTTTCGGGCGATGGCGCGCGACAGCGCCGAACGCTATCGCGCCGCAGTCGTCGACATGCGGCGGCTCGTCGATTGGGCTGCAACACGTCCCGAGATCGACGCCGACCGCATCGCCTTCGTCGGCTTCAGCATGAGCGCGCTCGTGACGGCGACGTTGCTCGCGAACGAGCCGCGCATCGCGGGCGGCGTGCTGATGATGGGCGCGGCTCGATTCGCGGACGTGTTCGCGCTGTGCCGGAACCGTGCCGGCGAAGTGCGCGAGCACGTCATGCGAACCTTCGGCTGGACGATCGACGAGTATCGCGAGTTCTTCAGAGTGCTGTTCGATCCCGCCGATCCGATGCGCTTCGAGGGCCGCTACGATCCGACGAAGATCCTGATGATCGACGCAATGTTCGACGACTGCATGCCCGAATCGTCGCGCGCAGCGCTGTGGGAGATCACGGGCCACCCGCGAGCGCGTGACATTTCTCTATCAGCACCGCAGCGCGTTCTATTCGCTGACGCCGCTCGGTCTCAACGTCTCGCGCCGCAAGATCTACCGCTTCCTCGACGAGAAACTCGGGCGCAATCGCGACGCCCGACACGCGCGATTGACATAAACCTGTCGCGTTTTTGCGTCACGTGCGCGAGTCGCTTGCAGAGACACGGCGCTTCGGCGATAGTCGGGCCGCCGATCAAGGGTAAACCCGACGAAAGTCGGGGACACAAAGCTTCCGGTCTAACGGGCCTCAGGCCCTACGACAGCGGGGTTGCCGGCCACTCGAGCACTGCATTCGCGCGGCACTCCCATTTGTCGTTTCGACCGGCGGCACGGAATTTAGGGAGTCCGTCCGCTCATGAATACCGCCGTCGCGCGCAAGCGCAGCATCCGCGCCCCGCCGCCGCCCTCGATCGGCCCAGCGACGACCGTCGACGTCTCGACGCCGACCGAGATCCAGCAGGTGTCTGATGGACGCGAAACGCTATCCGAGCCCCGTGCGCCCCGTCGGATCGGGCAGCTCGACGACGCGCTGCGTCACCGCCAACGGCGGCACGCAACTCGATCTGTCGACGATGAACCGCGTGCTGAAGATCGAACGCGATCGCGTCACCGTGCAACCCGGCATCTCGTTGACGGAGCTCGCCGACGTCCTGAGCGACGAAGGGCTCGAGCTCGTCGGCGGATTCGACATCGCGACCCGCACCGTCGGCGGTGCCGTCTCGGCGGCCGGCCTCGAAGCCTCGATGGCGGGCGACGTCGGTCAGTTCGCGTCGCACGTCGTCCAGCTCAAGGTGTTGAGCCCGAACGGCAAGAAGTTCGTCGTCAGCGAGAAGACGAAGAGCCTGCTCGCGTTGATGCGTTTGAGCTACGGCCTGCTCGGAGTCATCTACGAGGTGACGCTGCGAGTGCGCCCGGTGCAAGGCTTCGCCGTGCAAACGGCGAAGGTGTCGTTCAAGGACTTCGGCCAGCTCGGTCCGAAGCTGATCGGAGCGACGGCCGGCGTGAAGCTCTATCTGCTGCCGTTCCGCGACCGCATCTACCTCGAGCTGCGCCGGCCGGCCGCCGAAGCCGATCCGGGGCGCAAGTTCGCCTGGCGCCTCAAAGACTGGGCCGTGTACACGGCGCTGCCCGGAGCGGTGCACTCGATCGGCATGGCGATGCCGATTCGCCAGCTTCGTTATCCGCTGATCGACAGCTTGAGCGAGGTCGCACAATCGCTCGTGAACAACTGCGCTCGTCCGCAGCGGCAGCAATTCGGTCGAGCAGACCGGGCGCCACCGGATGCTCGGCAGCAAGAGCCGCTTCACGTACACGACGTGGGCCTTTCCGGCCGAGCGAGTTCGCCAACACCGCGCTCGCGTACAAGCTCTTCTGCAAGGAGTACTACGCGCGCACGGGCTTTCGCTGCGACATGCCGACGGTCGGCTTCCGGCTGAACCGCGATCGCAGCGCGCTGCTCTCGCCGTCGTTCGACGGCGCGATGTTCACGCTGAGCCCGCTATCGACGCAGGTCGACGGCTGGGACGATTTCGTGCTCGACTTCGCCGACTTTGCCGCGAAGCATCGCGGCATCCCCTTCTTCAATCAGACGCGCAACGCGGCCCCCGAAGTCGTCGCGCAGCGCTTCGGCACTCGGCTGACCTTCTTCAACAAAGTCCGCCGCGAGCTCGACCCCTACGACCGTCTCGTCAACCAGTTCTTCCAGAACTATCTCCCGCAAGCGTAGCTGTCGCTCGCGCGGCTACAGCGGCAATCGCAGCCGCTCGAGCAACTTGGCGAAGCGAGGGTCCTTCTCGAGCAGCGGCCGCAGCCACGGATCCAGGCGCACCCACGGCACCCAAGCGTGCGGGGGCTCGTAGGCGAGCGCCTCGAACGCCGCGTCGAGCTCGCCCAGGTGCGCGTGCAACGCCGCCCGACCGTAAGCCGTCCATGAGGTCGGCTCCTCGCTCTCGATCTTCGCGAGGACGTCGCGCACGTCGTCGACGCGCCCGGCGCGCGCATAGCTCAAGCCGAGCTGCCACCTGAGCGCGGGATCGATCTCCACCATGCGCCGGCCCGTTTCGATCGCGAGCTCGTGTCGGCCGGCCGCGCTGTGTGCCCAGCCGAGGATCATGAGCGCGGTGGGGTTGTTCGGCTGGAGATCCAGCGCGCGCTCGGCATATACGATCGCCTCCTCGTGGGCACCGAGATCTCGATACATATAGAGACCGCCGAGCCATGCCGTATGGAACGGAGTCAGCGGATCGAGCTGCTGCGATCTCGTGTGCTCGGCGAACGCCTCCTCCCAGCGTCCGAACAGTGCCAGGTACCAGGCATGGTGATAGCGGTTCATCGCGAGACTCGGGGCGAGCTCGTTGGCGCGGAGAAAAGCCTCCTCGGCGCCTTCCCAGTCCCATTCCATGTAGAGCTTGACGTCGGCGAGCGCCGCATAGGCTTCGGCGAGCTCGGGGTCGAGCGCGATGGCGCGTAGCGCCGCGGCCCGCGCGCGCGGCCACGCGTCGACTTGCGGCTGCGCACCGTGGCCGAGAATCGCGTAGCCCTGCGCGAGCCCAGCGTGCGCGAGCGCGTCGCCGGGATCGCGATCGACGGCTTCGTGCAGATACCGCAGCCCCTGCTCGGCGCCCTCGCGCGTCTCCTTGTTGAGGTAATACATGCCGCGCAGATACGCCCGGTAGGTTTCGACGTTCACACTCCGCGCGGCGTCGAGGCGCTGCGCTTCGGCGGGCGCGATCGCAACCTCGACCTCGGCCGCGACGCGCTGCGCGATCTCGCTTTGCAAACGCAAGACGTCCTCGAACGGGCGGTCGTAATCCTCCGCCCAGAGGTGCCGATCCGTCGCGTCGATGAGCTGCGTCGTGATTCTTATCCGATCGCCCGAGAGCTGAGCCGAGCCTTCGACGATCAAGGTCGCGCCGAGCTCGCGCGCGATCTCGGGCAGCGACTTCTCCGTGCCCCTGTAGCGCATGATCGAGGTGCGCGAAATCACGTTGAAACCGCGCAGCTTGGCGAGGCTCGTGATCAGAGCTTCCGTCATGCCGTCGACGAAGAATTCCTGCTCGGCTTCGCCCGAGAGATTCGCGAGCGGCAGCACCGCAACGGTAACGGGGCGTTCGGCTTCGGTATTGCCCCCGACCATGACCGCGGCCGCGACGGCAACGAGCACCGACAGCGCCAACATAGCGTAAGCGTTGCGCGCCGTGACGAACGGCCGGAGCCGCGCGGATAATTCTCGGCCCGCGGCTCGAGCCGCGGCTCCTCCGCGCCGCCTTCGAACGGCGCGCGGACCCCGTACACGCGCACGGGATGCTCGATGTTCTTGAGACGCCGTTCGCCGAGATCCGCGAACGCGATCGGCAGCCGGTTGCCGACGGCCGTCCGCACGGATTGCGAAACGCAGATTCGCCCGGGCTCCGCGAGGTCTTGGATGCGCGCGGCAGTGTTGACGCCGTCGCCATAGATGTCGCCGCGGTCCTCGATCACGTCGCCGAGATTCACGCCGATTCGAAATTCGACCTTGCGCGGCGTGCGAGGATCCGAGTTGCGGACCGCGAGCTCGGTCTGAACCTCCAGCGCGCACTTCAGCGCGTCGAGCGCGGCGTCGAATCTCGCGAGCACGGCGTCGCCCGCATAGTGGACGACACGCCCTTTGTGCCGCACGACGGTCGCAGCGAACAAATCGAGATGATCGGCCAGCGTCCGATGGGTCGCGTCTTCCGCTTCCCCCATCAGTCGGCTGTAGCCCGCGACGTCTGCGTAGAGAACAGCCGCCAGCTTGCGCGGCATGTCTTCATGCCCCATCGAGCGAGAATAAAGCGTTTGACGGCCCTTACTCCAGCGGAATGAGTGCGACATCGCACGCCCGAGCCCGCGCGGCGCTGCGGGTGGAGGTCCGCGATGGGTGCAGAGAGGCCTTCGCGGGAGCGTGGGCGACAGGACGTCGCCCACGCAGCCTACAGGGATGTATTCACGGCGGTCCCGCGAAGGCCTCTCTGCGCCCGTCGCGGACCAGCGTTGCGCATCATTCGCGCGCGCGTAAACGCGCGAACGGCGCTAACGAATAAAGCCGAGACTTTCGAGCTTGACGATGATCCGATGCGCCGACATGTCGGGCGTCGATTCCGTCGTATCGAGCCGCATCTCCGGGTTTTCGGGCACCTCGTACGGATCGTCGATGCCCGTGAAGCCCTTGAGGATGCCCGCCCGCGCCTTCGCGTAAAGGCCCTTGCGATCGCGCGCCTCGCAGACCTCGATCGGCGTCGCCACGTGAACCTCGATGAAGCCGCCGAGCGGCTCGATCATCTCGCGGACACGCTTGCGCGTCGCCGAGTACGGCGCGATCGGCGCGCAAATCGCGATACCGCCGTTCTTCGTGATCTCGCTCGCGACGTAGCCGATGCGCTGGATGTTCAGGTCGCGGTGCTCCTTCGAGAAGCCGAGCTCGCTCGACAGGTGCTTGCGCACGAGATCGCCGTCGAGCAGCGTCACGGGCCGGCCGCCCATCTCCATGAGCTTGACCATCAACGCATTCGCGACGGTCGACTTGCCCGAGCCCGAGAGGCCCGTGAAGAACACCGTGAAGCCCTGCTTGTGGCGCGGCGGGTGCGTGCGACGCAGCTCCGCGACGACGTCAGGAAACGAGAACCACTCGGGAATGTCCGAGCCTTCCTGCAGTCGGCGGCGCAGCTCCGTGCCCGAGATGTCGAGCGTGCGCGTGCCCTTCTCGACTTCGTCCTCGGGGAAGTACTGCGCCTTGTCCTCGACGTAGACCATGTTCTTGAACGGCACCATGCTGATGTCGAGCTCTTTCTCGTGCTTCTTCATCAGCTCTTGCGCGTCGTACGGGCCGTAGAACGGCTTGCCGTTGCTGTCGTTGCCCGGGCCGGCGTGGTCGCGGCCGACGATGAAGTGCGTGCAGCCGTAGTTCTTGCGAATGATCGCGTGCCACACGGCCTCGCGCGGCCCGCCCATGCGCATCGCAAGCGGCAGCAAGCTCAACGCCGTCGTCTGCTCGGGATACGCCTTGATCAGATGCTCGTAGCAGCGCACGCGCGTGAAGTGGTCGACGTCGCCGGGCTTCGTCATGCCGACGACGGGCTGGATCAGCAGGTTCGCTTCGACGTCCTTCGCGGCGCGAAACGTGAGCTCTTGGTGCGCGCGGTGCATGGGGTTGCGAGTCTGGAACGCGACGATGCGGCGCCAGCCGAGCTTCAGAAAGCGATCGCGAAGCTCCTGAGGAGTATCACGCAAGTGCTTGAAATCATAATGCCACAGGGGCCTCGACACCGCGCAGCTTGCCGCCGAGATAGACGGGGTTGCTGCGCGTCTTCAGATAGCTGACCGCCGGGTGCTTTTGGTCCGTAGTGCCGAAAACGGCCTTGGCCTCGACGTCGAAGTCCGGGCGGTAGATGCTCGAAATCTCCATCGTGGCGGTCAGCACGCCTTCGCCGTCGCGCAGCGCGATTGCGTCGCCGACTTTGAGCTTCTCGGCGAACGGCTGCGTCACGTCGAGCGTGATCGGCATCGGCCAGAGCACTCCGCTCGTGAGCCGCATGTCCGACAGCACGCGGGCGTAGTCGGCCTCGCCGAGGAAACCCTCGAGCGGCGAGAACGCGCCGTTCAACAGCATCTCGACGTCGCAGAGCTGCCGCATGTTCAGATCCCACGACGGCAAGTCTCGCGCGCGGGCCTTCTCTTGCTTCACGCCCGCTTCGTCGAGATACAAATTCTTCAACACCCCACCGTGGGGATCTTTCAAGGCATCCATTCGCTTTGCTCCCGTGTGAAATCTTGGTGTGCGCTCGCGTCGCGAAAGCTCGAGGCCTCGCGCCGGCGCGTTTGCAGTACTCAACTAGTCTAGCCGGTCAACAGCTGCTCTGCCGTCGCCCGGATCGTCGCCGCGTTGATGGCGGGCAGGTATTGTGCTTGATGCTCGCGCCACTTCAACGACTTCTTGACGATGCTCTCGAGGTTCGGGCGCTTGCCGTCGGGACCTTCGCCCTTCCCGATGCCGCCGCCGAGCTCGATGATCGTATCCACGCCCGAGTCGATCGCCGTGTTGATGCACGACACCCACTTGACGGGGTTGAAGAGCTGGAAGAACAGCCGCGAGCGAATCGCGTTGCTCGCAGACTCGTGGAGCTTGCCGGTGTAGTTCGACAGCGTGTCGACGCCGAGCGCGCCGAACTCCGTTTGCTCGAACACGTTCCTGAATTCCTGAGCAGCGGCGACCATGAGATACGTGTGGAACGCGCCCTCGGTGTTCAAGCGCACGCCGCGCTTGTTGGGGAACAGCGTCGCCATCTCGGCCGCCAGCGCGTCGAGGTCCTGCGTCTCGCCCGCGACGACGGTCTGGTCGGGCAAGTTGCAGCCGCCGATGCCGCAAAAAAACTTGTCGGCAAGCGCTTGCGCCGCCGGCAACTCGAGCGTCGTCGCTAGCATGCCGCCGCGGCCGAACTCGCTCATGAGCTCGCCGCGCCTCTGCACGAGCTTCAGCGCCGCCTCGAACGTCAGCGCGCCGGCGTTCACGAGCGCGGAGTACTCGCCGAGACTGTGGCCGGCACTCAAGCGCGGCTTCAATCGGTCGCCGACGAGGCTGCGAAACGACTCGAGGCAAGCGACCTCGTGCGTCAACAGCGCGGGCTGAGTGAAGCGGGTGAGGTTCAGCTCTTCGCGCGGGTCGCGAAAGCTGAGCTCGGTCATGTCGTAACCGACGACCTCGCTGGCACGCGCATAGACGTCTCGCGCGACGGGGAACCCCTCCACGAGGTCGGACCCCATGCCTCGATACTGCGAACCTTGCCCCGGAAAAACGTAGAGAATCTTCTTTTCGGCCACGCGCAACTATGCCCTGACGCATCGTTCAATCGCGTACGATGCCCCGAACCCGGCTGCAAAGCCAAAGACGAAGCTGGAATCGCGTTATGCCGCCGCGGTAGGACAAGCCGCCGCGCGCGGCGCTCGTCGAGGGCCTGGCGCTAGGGAGCCGCCGTAGCCGCGCGCCGGCCGCGCTCGGGGTCGACGCCCGCGAGCACGCAGAGCCCGAGCACGAAGAACGCACCCGTGATGAGCATGGCGGCGCGGTGATCGTTGTCGGTGAGCCAGGTGACGGCGCCGTAGCTCAACGGGCCCAAGATCGACGCGAGCTTCACGGCCAGGCCCCAAAGCCCGAAAAACTCCGCGTGACGGTCGGCGGGCGTCAGGTACCCGACGAGGGCGCGGCCGGCCGATTGGCTTGCGCCGAGACACAGGCCCGCGATGTTGGCGGCGACCCAGAAGCCGGCTTGACCCGTGCTCAGGTACGCGATCAGCACCATCGAGCACCACCCGAGCAGCGTGAACGCCAGCGTCCTGCGGTGGCCCAACCGGTCTTGCCAACGCCCGAACAAGAACGCCCCCAAGCTCGCGGTGACGTTGACGAGCAGCACGAGCACGATCGTGTCTTGCGGCGTGAAACCCATCGCCTGATCAGCGTAGATGGCGGCCAACTGAATGACCGTCGCCACACCGGATTGATACAACACGATGCAGCCCAAGAAACGCAGCAGATCTTTGTACTGCTTCGCGTGGCGGAATGTCTGCCCGACGCGCGACAACGCGCCCAAGGCAACGCCCTTCTCCGGCTGTTGCGGGCGCGCACGCTCTTTGAGGAACAAGAAAGTGAACGAGCTGGCCAAGGCAAACATGCCCGCCGTGATCAACATCGTGACCGGAACGAACTGAGCCGCCGTATGGCCCTGACCTCCGGCCCACGTCACGTACCACAAACAGACCGCAAGCGTGATCAGTCCGCCGATATATCCAAGAGACCAACCCCAAGCCGAAACCTTGCCCATCGCCTCTCCCTTGGCGAGCTCGGGCAAGAACGCGGCCGCGATGTTCTCGCCGGTGCCGAAGAAGACGTTGGACAGCACGATCAGCGCGAAAGCGAGCGCCAGATCTCCGGGCCCGACCAACGATAGAAGCGCCGTGCCGAGCACGCAGCCCGAAGTGGTGATCGCGAGCAATTTCTTCTTTGCGGCGTGCGCATCGGCATACGCGCCAATGATCGGCGCGGTGAAGATCACGAACGCGTAGCTGATCGATAGCGCCAGCGTCCACGCAAATGTTCCCCAATCCTGGCCCGCGGCGACGACTCTGACGAAATAGGCGCTGAAGACGGCCGTGACGACCACGGTCGTGTAGCCCGAGTTCGCGAAGTCGTACATCGCCCACGCCCAGACCTCGCGCGGGCGGACATCGGCCTGAAGGCCTCCGTTGCTACTCACCGTAGCTCGGGTCGCAGTCGTAGGGGAGCGAGTGCGAAACCGCGCGGGTTCATGGCCTTCCCCGTTCGAGATACCTCGTGCGGGCAGTATATCGGCTGACCGCGGCGCGCAGCAGCCTCGTCAGCGGCGCCGCGCAGCGAGCAGCGACTTGCCGCCGAACCGCGATTGCCACCGCGCAACGGCTTCCGTGTTGTAGACGCGCTCCGGCAACTCGCCGCGCAGCGCCGCGAGCGCGGCCTCGACAGCCCAGGGAATCGCCGCTCCGAGCGTTCCGCCCTGGTTCGCGGCCACCATGTGCGGCGACAGCAGCACGCGGTCGCCGAGCCCAAGGATTCGCGCGTCGCGCGGGACGGGCTCCTCGGGCAAGCACGTCGAGCGCGGCAGCGGCGAGCATGCGCGCCTCGAGCGCGTCGCACAGCGCGTCGAGATCGACGACGGCGCCGCGCGCCGTGTTGATCGAGCACGGCCGTCGGCTTCAGCAACGCGAGCCGGCGGCGGTCGAGAGACCGCGCGTCTCGGCCGTCAGGTTGCAGTGCAGCGTCACGACGTCAGCCTCGCGCAGCAACGTCTCGAGATCCGTGCGCTCGACGCCGTGGCGCGCGAACTTGCCGGCGTCGACGTACGGATCGGCCGCGAGCACGCGCGCACCCCAGGGCTTCAGCAACTCCGCGACGCGCGAGCCCGCGCGCCCGAGGCCGACGATGCCGATCGTGATGCCGGCGTAACCGTCGCCGCGCTTGCCGACGTAGGTGCCGTAGATCGGCGGCTCGCGCCAGCCGCCGGCCTTCACGTGCCGGTCGCGCTCGCGAATGCGCTTCAGCACGGCGAGCATCAGCGCGAGCGTCCCTTCGGCAACGCCGCCCCAGTTCGCTTCGGTCGGGCTGTGGGTGACGAGCACGCCGAGTGCGCTCGCCGCATCGACGTCGACGTCGTCGACGCCGATCGTGTACTTCGCGACGAGGCGCAACCGCGGCGAGATCGTCAGAAACGCGCGGTCCATGTGGCCGCGGAACGTCGCGCCGAGCAGCACGTCGGCGCCGCTCGCGAGCGCTGCGAGCGCGGTGCGATCCGCGCTCGGCGGCGCGACGACGACGTCGCAGCCGGCGGCTTCGAGCAGGCGGTGCGAGGCACCGCTCTCGTCGACCGGCCGGTAGATGAGGACTCTTCGGCCGGCTCAATGCGCTTCGCCGCCTGCGCGGTCGCGCTACTCGAGCTCGGCCTTGACCGCGTTGTAGAACGCCGGGATCAGCCGCTCCGACGAGCCGTACTTCGCGTCGAGATCCGCCGTCGGCTTCGCCGCGACGACCTGCTCGAGCGTCATGCCTTGCTTGATGAGATCCGTGAAGCGCTTCTGCAGCTCGATCGTCAGATCGCGAAACGCCGCCACGTCCGCGCGCGTCGACACGACGCCGTGGCCCGGCAGGATCTTCGTATTCGGACCGGCCACGTCGACGAGCGCCTGCAGCGCTGCGATCGTGCCCTTCACGCTGCCGCCGTTGTTGAAGTCGACGCCGGGTAGCCGACCGTGCGGAACACGTCACCGGCGTGAATGACGTCGGCCTTCGCGAAGTGAATGTAGCTATCGCCGTCCGTATGCGACGGCGGCAGCTTGGCGATCGTGACGGTCTCACCGTTCAAGTGCAGCGACATCGTGTCGCCGTACGTGACGACCGGCAGGGCGACCGCCGGCGACGGCGCGGCGCCGTTGACGCCGCGCGCGAGGCGCACGCGGACGTTGTCGTGCGCGACGATGTCGATGCCGAGCTTGCCGAAGTTCTCGTTGCCGCCCGTATGGTCGCCGTGCACGTGCGTGTTGACGAGCATGCGGATCGGCTTGTCGGACAGCGCGCGAATTGCCGCCAACAACTTCTCGGACAGCGGCGCGAATTGATCGTCGATCATCAGCACGCCGTCGTCGCCGACGAGCAAGCCGACGTTGCCGCCCTGGCCCTCGAGGTAGTAGACGTTGCCGGCGACTTGATGCGTCTTGATCTGCACCGCCGAAAAGTCCTGCTGCTGCCCTTGGGCGAATGCAGCACCCGCGGCGAACAGGGCGACCGGCACGGAACAAAGCGCGAGCTTCGATTGCGTCTGCGAGTTGACTTCTCCCCTGAGCATGTGCCGGTCCGGCGCTCGATTGTGCGGCTGTTGAGCCGGCTTTTGAACGGATCATAGCACCGGCCGGCGCCGAGTTGGCAGCGACGGAAAGGGCCGTCCCGGAGCGTGCGATACTCGGCCCATGACCGACCGCACCGCCTTGTGTGACGAGCTCACGGCGACCTGGCACCGCGAGATCCCGATCGTGGCCGCCATGGGCATCAGCCGTCGAGCGCTACGACGGCCGGTCATTGACCGTGCGTGCGCCGCTGCAGCCGAATCGCAACGTGCACGGCACGACGTTCGCCGGCAGCTTGTACTCGACGTGCGTGCTGACGGGATGGGGCGCCGTCTGGCTCGCGTTGCGCGAGCGCGGGCTCACCGGCGTCATCTACGCAGCCGAAAGCACGGTGCAATACCGCAAGGCCGTCGCCGGCGATCTCGTCTGCCGCTGCTCGCCCGACGCCGACGCGTTGGACGCGGGACTGAAGCTATTCGAAACGTCGGGCCGCGCGACCTTCGAGCTCGTCTGCACGATCGACAATGACGACAAACGCGCCGTGACCTTTAGGGCAAGTACGTCGTGCACGCGAAGCACGCCTAGCCGGCGCCGGAAGCTTCGACGAGCTCGAGCGTGCCGTCGACGATCATGCGCAGCGCGACGTAGAGAATGACCGCGAGGCCGACGTAGGCAATCCAGTGGAAGCGCCCCAGGAGCCGCGCGATGACGGCCGCCGCGAGACCCATGAACGCGACGGACAACACGAGCCCGAAGATCAGCACCCAGACGTGCTCGCGCGCGACACCCGCGACCGCGAGGACGTTGTCGAGCGACATCGAGACGTCGGCAACGATGATCTGCGTCACGGCCTGACGCATCGTCTTCGGCGGCGCCGCGACGCCCACCCCCGGCGCAACCTCGGCCGGCACCTCGCGCGGAGCGTGGCCCGCCGACATGTCGATGAGACGGCCCGAGCGCAGCTCGCGCCACAGCTTCCAGCAGACCCACAGCAGCAGCAGCCCGCCGGCGAGCAGCAAGCCGATGATCTGGAGCAACTGAACCGTCACGGACGCGAACACGATCCGGAGCAGCGTGGCGGCCGCGATTCCGAAGATCATGACGCGCCAGCGCTGCTGCGACCGGCAGCCCGGCAACCGCGATGCCGACGACGATAGCGTTGTCGCCGGCCAAGACGAGGTCCACCAGGATGACCTGGACGAGCGCCGAGAGCTCGGCCATCGAGACGAAGTCCATAGCGAACGCTTGAGCAGCCGGGGGCCGCCAGTGTGCCCGGAAGCCCAGGCCAATTCACGCCTGTAGCGCGGCCGCCACGGCAATAGCGGCGACGAAATGGCGTTGCCGCCCTAGGTGCCCCTACGTCATGATACCCGGCCAGTAACGCCTCGAATCACCACGGGATTCCTCATGCACCTACTTCGCTGGCACTACAGCCTTGCTTGTTGCGCGGCCCCGACCTTGGTGCTTGGCGCCGCAGCGCTCGCCCAGGCGCCGGCCGAGAGCCAGAACCCGCTCGAGGAGATCATCGTCACGGCCACGTTGCTCGAGCGGACGCTCGACAAGACGCCGGCCTCCGTCAGCGTCGTGACCGAGGACGACATTCAGCTGGCACGCCAGCAGCTCGCGCTCGACGAAGCTCTGAGCCGCGTGCCGGGCTTGTTCATGCAGAACCGCTACAACTTCGCGCAGGACCTGCGCCTGTCGATGCGCGGCTTCGGCGCGCGCGGCCAGTTCGGTATTCGCGGCGTCAAGGTGCTCGTCGACGGAATTCCGGAGACGCTGCCCGACGGCCTCGGCTCCGTCGACAGCATCGACCTCGGCGCGACGAGCCAGATCGAGGTCATTCGCGGCCCGAGCTCGGCGCTCTACGGCAACGCTTCGGGCGGCGTCATCAGCCTGACGTCCGAGGGCGGCGCGCGACGTGCCGTACGCCGAGTTGCGCGTCGCGGCGGGCGGGTACGGCTTCGAGAAGTCGCAGCTCAAGTTCGGCGGCGAGACCGAACGCCTGAACTACCTCGTCAGCGTGTCGGACCAGCAGCTCGACGGTTACCGCGCGCAAAGCACGTACGAGAACAAGCTGCTGTCGGGCCGCTTCGACGTCGATCTCGGCAAGGATCGCAGCTTGCTCACGGTCGTCAGCTTCACCGACCAACCCGTGTCCGACGACCCCGGCGGCCTCACGGCGGCCGTCGCGCCCGTGCAATCCGCGCTCGGCGGCGCCGTTGAACGTGCAGTTCGACGCCGGCGAATCGCTCGAGCAGCAGCGCCTCGGTTTCGTCTACACGACGCCGGCCGGCGAGCGCGGCACGATCAAGGCTCGCAACTACTATGCGTGGCGCGACTTCGGCAACCTGCTGCCGACGCTGAGCCAAGGCAGGTCGACCTCGAGCGCGATTTCGTCGGCGGCGGCGTCAGCTACACCTACGACGGGTTCTGGCTCGATCGGCCCAATCGCTTCATCACGGGAGTCGACTTCGACGATCAGAGCGACGATCGCCTGCGCTACGACAACGTCAACGGCGTGCGAGGGCCGCTCAGCTTCGACCAGAACGAGCACGTAAAGAGCTACGGCGCATTCCTCCAGAACGAGCTCAGCGTGTCCGAGCGCGTGCAGCTCTCGTTCGGCGTGCGCTTACGACGAGGTCGAGTTCGAGGTCACGGACCGGTGGTTCGCGAACACGACCGCCGCCAATCCCTCCGGCGACGACTCCGGCTCGACGAAATTCACCGACACGAGCCCGATGATCGGTCTCGTCGTCGAGCTCACTGACGACTTGAACTTCTACACGACGTACTCGAGCGCGTTCGAAACTCCGACGACGACGGAATTCGCCATCCCCGGCGGCGGCGGCGGCTTCAACCAGACTCTCGTGCCGCAATCGGCGAGCAATTTCGAGGTCGGGCTGCGCGGCGTGATCAGCGAGGCGCAACGCTACGAGGTCGCCGTGTTCACGATCGACGTCGAGGACGAGCTGATCGGCACCGAGATCACCGGCTCGCCGGGCGCGGTTCTCGTTCGCCAACGCCGGCAAGACGACGCGCGACGGCCTGGAGTTCTCGTGGATCGCGAGTCCCACCGAGCGCATCCGAACCACGGTCAGCTATACCTACTCGGATTTCACGTTCGACGAGTTCGTCGAAACCGTAAATGTTGCCAACCCAACCCCTCCGCCGGCAACGATTCCCACGAGTGTGCCCCGCAACGGCAACGTGATCCCCGGCACGCCCGAGAACCTGCTGTTCGCCGAGTTTTCCTATCGCGCGCCCCGCGGGTGGTTCGTCGCCACCGACGTGACTCTACGTCGACGAGCAATTCGGCGACAGCGCCAACTCGGTCGTGATCCCCGACTACACGCTGGCGAACCTGCGCATGGGCTACGAGATCGAGCTCGACAGCCTCGTTCTCTCGCCGTTCATCGGCGTCAACAACTTGAGCGACGACGCTTACACGGCGAACGTCCGCATCAACGCCACGGCGAATCGGTACTTCGAGCCGGGTCCCGGACGCACGGGCTACGGCGGAATTGCGGTCAATTGGAAGTTCCGCTAGACGCAGGAAACGCAGGCGCAAGCCTGCCGTCCGCGAGCCCCGAGCGTGCGGCGCTCGGCCGCTATTACGACCGCCTCGCGCGCTGGACGGCATCGGCGCACACCTTCGGCTACGGCGGCGGGCACGATAAGCTCGCCGTGCACCGTGCGCTCGCGGACCCGCGCGCCGGCGGCCACCCGACCGTCACCCGGCTCCACGACGTGCTGCTCGCTGCGCTGCCTTCACCGCCGTCCGGCCGCGTGCTCGATGCCGGCTGCGGCTTCGGCGGCACGATGCTCGATCTCGCCGGCCGATGCTCGGCGCAGTTCACGGGCCTCACGTTGAGCGAGCGGCAAGCGGCCGTGGGCCGCGCCGCGGCGACGAAGTCCGGCCTCGGCCATCGCATCGCCGTCGAGATCGGCAGCTACGATTCCCCGCCCGCGGGCCCGTTCGATCTCGCGATCGCGATCGAGTCGCTGGCCCACTCGCCTGCTCCGGAAACCAGCGTCGCCGCCATTGCGGCGCGGCTCGCGCCGAGGGGCCGGCTGGCCATCGCCGACGACATGCCGGAGCCACAAGCGCGCGGCACGCGCGACCTTGCGCTATTCCAGTCGGGCTGGCGCCTGCCCGTCCTCGCAAGCGCCAGCGAGCTCAAGTCGGCGCTCGCACGCCGCGGCCTCGCCATCGTCGCGGACCGCGATCTGACGGACGAGCTGCGGCCGCGAGCGCTCGCGCAAGTCGCGCGGCTAGAAAAGCTGAACCGATTGCTGCACCGCTTCGCGCCGTCGGCCGGCCTGCGGGAGCTGCTCGATTCCTATCACGGCGGCCTCGCGCTCGAGCGCCTCTATCGCGCGGGGCTGATGCGCTACCGCCTCATCGTGGCCGAGAGGCTCGACTAGCCTCGCGAGCCGGGGCGTTGAACGCCGTGTCGTACGGAAAGTCGCAGCCGATGCGCGCGAGCTCCGCGCGCCAATAGTCGTCGATGCGCCGCTGCTGCTCCGGCGTGATGAGCTCGGCCGACCCGCCGCTTTCGCCGCGGCGCATCATCGAGCCCTTGGCCTTCGCCCAAGGTGCGCCCGGGGCTTCGAACTTGTGCTCGATCTTCTTCATGTAGCCGAACGACGAGCGCTCGATCACGGAGGCTCGTTCCGCGGCAGTGAGCTCGACGCCCATGAACGCGGCGATCTCATCGACGACTGAACCCAAGTCGGCGCGCATGCTCTCGTAGGTCAGGAACAGCACGTTGCCGCGGCCGCGCAAATTCCAGCCGCTCGCGAGATGCCGAGCCCATGAGCCCATCGGCGCATCCGGCGATAGGTACGCCTCGAGCCACGCCTCGACGGGCGGCATTAGCGCTCCCATGACCATCGCGCGCGTGAAGTGATAGCCCGAGACGAAGACGTCCTTCGGGTCGCGCACGACGCAGATGTAGCGGCCGGCCGGCGAGTACGGGAGCGCGTCGAGCGCCATGTGCGTCTTGATGACCCGAAGGCCTGTCGGCGCCGAGCGCACCGGGCGGTCGTCGGCGAGTGGCACAGCGTAGCGGGCGCGGTCCGCCATGTCGGGCCAAGGAACGAGATCGTGGATGTGCTCGAACTCGGCTTGGCCGCGGTGCGCGATCTGCACGGCGATCTGCATCGTCCAGTTCGTGCCGCTCTTGAAGTACGAGCAGACGAGCACGTCGCGATTGCTGGGCTCGAAGCTCTTCGGGAACTGGCTCAAGAGCTTCGTCATCGTGCGTCCGGCGAGCCGCGGCCAGCGTTTCGCGAAGAGCTTCGTCAGGGGCCAGTACACTGCGAGCACGAGCACGCCGATCGGCATACCGAGCCAGCGAGGTATCGGCGGTCTGCGCCGCCAAGGCTTTTTGTCCGCGCCGGTCATGCGTCGATGACGCCGTGGCGGATCGCGAGCCGCGCGAGCTCCGCGACGGTGCCGACCTTGAGCTTGCTCTTGAGCTGCGTCCCGTAGTTGGCGACGGTCTTGTGGCTCAGCGACAGCCGCTTCGCGATCTCGGCGGAGGCGAGCCCCTCGGCCAGCAAGCAGAAGATCGCGAACTCGCGCGTCGACAGCTCTTTCAGCGGCGAGTCGCCGCCGCGCACGCGCGCGAACGCGAGCCGCTGCTCGATGTCGCCCGCCAGCGGCCGGCCGCCGGCCGCGACTTCCTTGACGGCGGCCACGAGCACGTGCGGCGGGCTGCTCTTCGTGACGTAGCCGCGCGCGCCGGCTGCCAGCGCCTGCTCCACGAACAACGTGTCCTCGTGCATGCTGAACACGAGCACCTTGGCTTTGGGCTCGCGCTGCACGATGCGCCGGATCGCTTCGAGGCCGCCGATGCCGGGAAGCGTCAAGTCCATGACGACGACGTCGGGCGTTTGCTCCGCGAACAGCCGGCAGGCGAGCTCGCCGCTGTCGGCTTCGGCCACCACCTCGATCTCGGGGGCGACGTTGCAGCAGCATGCGATAGCCCGCGCGCACGACGGCGTGATCGTCGACGAGGAGAACCCGCACGCGGGCTGCGTTCACGCTCGCACCTCGGCGCGCGGCGGTAGCTCGATCGCGATGCGCACGCCCTCGCCGGCCCGCGCGTCGACCTTGAACGTGCCGCCGAGCGCTTCGCTGCGCTCGCGCATGCCGAGCAGCCCGAGGCCCGGCCGCGTGACGGCCGGATCGAAGCCCTTGCCGTTGTCGACGACCGTCAAACGAGCTCCGCCGTTCATCGTGCGCTCGAGATCGACGACGACCTCGGTCGCCGCGGAATGCTTGGTCGCGTTCGTCAGGCACTCCTGCACGACGCGATAGAGGTTGATGCTCGCCTCGTCACCGAGGCCATCGCAACCGGCGGAGACCGACAACCGGCAGAACGCATCGGCGTGGCGCCCGTTCCACCCGTCGACGAGATCCTCGAGCGCGCGCGTGAGGCCGAACTCGTCGAGCAGCACGGGCCGAAGCCGGCGCAGCATGCCGCGCACGACTGCGTGCATGCGCGCGCCGATCTCTGCGATCGTCGCGGCGCCCGAGCGCGCGGCGCCCCCGTCCATCGAGGCGGCGACGGCGCTGATGGCCGCGATCGATTGCCCAAGCTCGTCGTGCAGCTCGTGCGCAAGCGCGCGCCGCTCACCTTCACGGATTGCGATCGACTGCTGCGCGAGCCGGCGGTTCTCCTCGCGGCTGCGCTCGAGAACCTCGGCCATGCGATTGAATTTGCCCGCGACCGTCGCGAGCTCGGGCAGCTGAAACGCCGGCAAGCGCGCACGGTAGTCGCCCTGCTCGATGCCGTCCATGGCGGCCACGATGCGCTCGACGGGTTTGAGCCACCGGCCGATCACGACGTACAAGAGGCCGTTGCCGATGATCGATACGACGAGCACGAGCAGTAGCAAAGGGCGCGCGTCCTCCCACGACTCGGCGATCTCGTCGCCGGGGTCCGCGCGTACGACGATTTCGGCGCCCGCGTGCGCGCGGCCGCGGAACGGGCGGCGCAGCTCGGTCGCGCCGGGCTCGACGAGCCGCACGAACCACTGCGGCGCCGCGGCAGGCGCCGCGCGCACGCCCGCGAGCTCGAGCTCGCGGCCGCCCTCCACGAGCAGCACCTGTAGATGGCGCGCGCTCTCGAATTCGCCGAGCTGATCCTTGAGGCGGCTCTCGACGGCCGCGATGCCGGCCGGGTCGGTCGAATCGTAGGCCACCTCGAGCAGCTGGAGCGCGAGCCGCGCAGTCGACTCCGTCTCCTCGAACACGGCGCGCCGAGCGTTGCCGATGACGAGCACGATGCCGAGCACGAGGATCGTCACGAACATGACGCTCAGGAGCAGATTGAGGCGGAACCGCAAGCTCATGGCGCGGCCACTATACCTCGCAGTCGGCGCGCTCCAACTCGCTGCGCTCTAGCCGCGACGCCCCGGAGGAAAGCGCCACCAGGCGGCTACGACCGCCAGGCCGAACGCCGTGTAGGCTGCCGTGAACAGCCACGCCGGCGCGTCGTAGTACAAGAGGCGCGTGATCCAGTGCTCGACGAAGCTCGTCTGGTACGCCTCTTCGCCCGCCTTCAAGCGCAGCCAGCTCTCGAGCGTCGTCAGCGGGCAGACGACGCCGAGCCAGGCTTGCGCCACGACAATGACAATCGCCGCGAGATGCGCGAGTCGAAACCACCAGCGATTGACCCACGACCAGCCGCACCCATTACCGACGACGACGAGCACGAGCCCGCCGATCACGAACACGACGATCGCGAAATGTGTCGCCAGCACGACATCGGCAAGAAACTGATAGAGCATACCGGCCGCTCGTCAGAAATAGTCGTAGAGACGCCGAGCAGTCGCCGTTGCGCGCGAGCGTAGCACGACCTAGCCCGGACCGTCGAGCGCTTGCCGCGATCGCCGAGCCCGGCATGCACATCGGCGCCGCACGCGCGCGCAGATAGCCGCAGCGTCGGGCTCGGTCAGAGCGCTGGCCGCACGCGCGTCGATGCAGGCCGTGAAGCCGCGCCGGTCGCGCATGGATCAGCGTCGGCCACCCTGCCGCAACGGCCATCTCGGCGAACCGCCGCGTTGATGCCGCACTGCATAGATCAGCGGCGTCTCGCCGTGACCGAGCTCGTCGAGCTGCGCGCCGTAGCGCCGACGAGCTTCGGCCGAGACCGAGATCGCTCGGCCGTCACACGAGCCCGCCGAGGCAGTGATTCGGATTCGAGCCGCGCGCGAGCAGGTACGGCGCCGAGCACGCGGTTGCCGGCCCCAGACGAGCGCTTGCAAGAGCGCAGTCGCCGGAAACAGATCGCCCGTCGTCGGGGATCTCGTGGATCGCGTTGAGGTCGGCGCCCGCGGCGGTCAGCGCTTTCGCCGTCGCGAGCGCGCGTTCGCGCTCGGCCGCGTTTCGAGGGTGGCGGCGCGCACAGCACGTGCAACGCCGTACGACCCGAGCCGTCGCGAGCCGCGACGAGATCCGGACGCTCGCGCGCCATCGCGGCAACGTCGGCCGCGCCGCCACCCGCGTGCCGGCGTCGAAGAACCTCGTCTTGCTCGCCGCTCGCACGCGCTTCGCCATGCTCGCCGGCCGCCTCGTCCGTTCAGTAAGCCTTGGCCCAGACGACGCGCTGCGCGCTCGGCTTGCCCGTGAACGGGCACGTGCCGGGCTCGCTCTTCTCGAGCGGGATGCAGCGCACAGTCACGGACAGATCGTCCTTGATCTTCTTCTCGAGCTCGACCTCGCCGCTGAAGTGAGTCAGCGCGAAACCGCCGTGAATCGGCGTCGGCTTGCCCTCCTCCTCGCGCTCCGGTCGTGAAGAACGCGTAGAACTCGTCGCGGCTGTCGATACGCCGCGTGTGCTCCTTGCGGAACGCCTTCGCGCGCGCGAGCAAGCCGTCTTGGATCGACTGCAAGCGTGGCCGCGATCTGCGCCACGAACTCCGCTCGCGGAACGCTCTGCTTGTCCTTCGGCGCGCGATCGCGGCGACCGGCGAACACGGCGTCCTTATCCATGTCGCGCGGCCCAATTTCGAGGCGCACGGGCACGCCCTTGCGCACCCACTGCCAGACCTTCTCGCCGCCGCGCTCGTCGCGCTCGTCGACGAGCACGCGCACCGGCGCGTCGTGGAAGCGCTGCGCGCGCAGCTCGGCCGCGACCTTGCGGCAATACTCGAGCACGCGTGCCTTCTCGTCGTCGCTGCGGAAAATCGGCACGATGACGACGTGCTGCGGCGCAAGCCGCGGCGGCAACACGAAGCCGTCGTCGTCGCGAATGCGTCATGATGAGCGCGCCGATCAGCCGCGTCGAGACGCCCCAGCTCGTCGTCCACGCGTGCTGCTGCGTCCCGTCGGCGCCGAGGAACTGAATGTTGCTGGCACGCGCGAAGTTCTGGCCCAAGAAGTGGCTCGTGCCGGCCTGCAGCGCCTTGCGGTCCTGCATCATGGCCTCGATGCAGTACGTGCGCTCGGCGCCGGGAAAGCGCTCGCCGGCCGTCTTCTCGCCCTTGATGACGGGCATGGCCATCCAGTTCTCGGCGAAGTCGGCGTAGACGTCGAGCATGCGCATCGTCTCCTCGACGGCCTCCTCGCGCGTCGCATGCGCCGTATGCCCTTCCTGCCACAGGAACTCGGTCGTGCGCAGGAACAGCCGCGTGCGCATCTCCCAGCGCACGACGTTGGCCCATTGATTGATCAGCAGCGGCAGGTCGCGATAGCTCTGCACCCAGCGCGCGAACGCGTCGCCGATGATCGTCTCGCGACGTCGGCCGCACGACGAGCGGCTCCTCGAGCTTGCCGGTAGGCACGAGCTTGCCGTCGGCATCCGCTTCGAGGCGATGGTGCGTGACGACGGCGCACTCCTTCGCGAAGCCCTCGACGTGCGCGGCTTCCTTCTGCAGGAACGACAGCGGGATGAACAGCGGGAAGTACGCGTTCTGGTGGCCCGTCGCCTTGAACATGTCGTCGAGCGCGCGCTGCATGTTCTCCCAGAGCGTGTAGCCCCAGGGGCGGATGATCATGCAGCCGCGCACGGGCGAGTTCTCCGCGAGATCGGCGCCGGCGATGACCTGCTGGTACCACTCGGAGTAATTCTCGTCGCGCGTCGGCGTGATCGCTGTCTTCGGCTTACTCATAAGGCCGGCAAGGATACCGACTACACACCCGCCGCGGCGCGAGCGTGATGAGCGCGACGCCGCTGACGATGACGGCGGCCGCAATGATCATCCGCACGGTCAGCGCTTCGCCGGCGAGAGCCCAGCCGAGCAGAACGGCGACGACGGGATTCACGTACGCGTACGTGCTCACGCGCGTCGGCGTGCTGACGCGCAGCAACCAGATGTAGGCGCTGAAAGCGATGATCGAGCCGAACACGACGAGATAGAGAAGACCGAGCAGCGGAGCGCAGCGACACGGCGCTGGCGTCGAATGCCCACGGCTCGCCGAGCAGCACGCTGAGTGCGAGCAGCGCCGCACCTCCCGCGAGCATCTGCATCGCCGTCGACAAGAACGGCGAAGCCGGCGTCGCCGCGTGGCGCGAGTAGACCGAGCCGAAAGCCCATGAGAACGACCCGAGACACGACGACGGTCGCGCCGACGAGATCGGCGCGGCCGCCACCCATCAGCGTGTCCGGCCCGACGAGCCACACGAGCCCCAGCAAGCCGAGCAACAGGCCCGCGACCACGAGGCCGGTCGGCCGTACGCCCCCCGGCCGCAGCCAATCGAGCAACACCATGAAGCAGGGCACCGTGCCGACGAGCAGCGCCGCAACGCCGGACGGGATGCGCTGCTCCGACCACACGAGCAGGCCGTTGCCGCCGAGCAGGAGCAGCACGCCGACGACGGCCGTCGCGCGCCAATGCGCTCGCGTCGGCGCCGCGGCGCCGTTCACGAGGCGCGACCAACGCGTAGAGCACCGAGCCGGCGACGATGAAGCGCGCGCTGGCCATCAGAAACGGCGGCAGCGTCTCGATCGCGAACAAGATCGCGAGAAAGGTCGAGCCCCAGACGACGTAGACGATCGCGAACGCGGTCGCCAACGCGAGCCGGGACGGAGATGCGGAGGGCTGGGTGCTCATGGACGTGCCGCGGTCGCGACCTCGAGCGGCCGCGCGGCGCGGATTCTTCAGTTGGCGACGCCGGCCGCGAGCTCGGGTTTCGTGTCGCGCAGAATCTCGAGAATCGCGCTGCGATCGGCGCGCGCTCAAGTGCGCGAAGTCCTCGCTCGTGTCGGCGACCGGTCAGCACCTCGCTCAAGCGTCGCTAAAACATGCTCTTGGCATCGTCGGGCAGCGCGTCGAACGCCGGCGAGTAGATGACGTAGCTCAACGGATAGCGGAACAAACGCCGCGTAAGGTCGAAGTCGCGCAGCGAGCGGCCTTGCGTGTCGCGCACGGCGCGGCTCGCGAATTGCTCGACGAAATCCGGGCGCCCCGAGATCGGCTCCGTGTACTCGACGGCGTCGACGAACAACATCATGCGCAGCAGGCGCTCGGCCGTCGCCTCGAGCGGCTCCTCGCGCTTCTCCGCGGCCGTCCGTGCGTCGTAGCTCAAGCGCGTGATGAGGTTCTGCACGTCGGCCTGATGCTGCAACACGAGCAGCGCGACGATGTCGCTCTTGTTCGTGAGGTACGGCTTCACACTCGACGAGCCGTCGAGCGTGTCGACGTTGCCGACGCGCAGCTCCTCGAGCTTGTCGAAGTCGTCCAGCGTCTTGATGACCATGTTGCCGAGATGCACTTGGCTGCCGTGCCGGCCGGTCACGTACCACCCACCCCAACGGCTCTTGAGCGGCGTGCGGTCGGAGATGAGGATCCAGCCCTCGTGCGAGACGAGCATGCCCGTCGTGCCCGTGTAGCCGGAGCCGACGATGAAGCGCGGCACGCCGCCGCCCGTCAACGAGTACGAATCGTGGCAGCTCAAGCACCGGCCGAGCTCGGCGCCGAACTTGGGTTGCGCCGCGTTCTGCTCGAGCAGATAGAACACCGGCCCCAAGCTCGAATCGAGCGAGGCGATCTCGATCGGCCCGTCCTGCACGTAGCCGACGTAGACGTCGTCGTTGAAGTAGAGCGCGCGCGGCGTCTTGGGACCGATGAGCTTGCCCTGCACGCTCGTCTGCGAATACACGAGCGTCTGCGACGAGGGGTCGATGTCGAGCGCGGCGAGCAGCGACTCGAGATAGCCGCGCTCGCCGCCGTCGTGCTCGAGCTTCGCCTCGCCGCGCTCGATGCGGTCGATCAACGCAGCGACGGGGTCCGTGCGCTTGCCCGTCGTGTACGGGATCGTCGGGTACTCGGTCTCGTAGCGCAGCATCGAGCCCGTGGCCGGCGCGGTCGGCGCGTAGCCCCTCAAGGCCGGCTCGGGTTGCTCGAGCGCGGAATCGCCGCCGAGACGCCCGCCGAGCAAGAGCCAAGACGCAGCGCCGCCGAGAACGGCGACGCCCACCGCGCCGAGCGCCAGCAGGCGCGCGCGAGATCCGGCGGGACGATCATGCGAAGTCATGCGCGTAGCTTGCCCCAACCGCGCCCCCGCGGCCACGGCCGGCGCGGGCCGTGCAGTACAATGACGCACATGGACGTCAGCACAGCCACCTTCGAGCGCGAGGTCGTCGAGGCCTCGAAAACAATTCCCGTCGTCGTCGATTTCTGGGCGCCGTGGTGCGGCCCGTGCCGCACGCTCGGCCCGACTCTCGACAAGGTCGCGCAAGCGTTCGGCGGCCGCGTCAAGCTCGTGAAGATCAACTCCGACGACAATCCCGAGCTGTCGCAAACATTCAACATCCGCTCGATCCCGAACGTCATCGCGTTCAAAGACGGGCGCGCCGTCGCGCAATTCATGGGAGCGCTTCCCGAGGCGCAAGTCAGCGAGTTCTTCGGGCAGCTCGTGCCGTCGGCAGGCGAGGAAGCGTTGCGAGCCGCCGAGGCCGCCTTCGCGGCCGGCAATATCGACGACGCGGCCGAGCTGCTCGCGCAATGTCCCGCGAGACTTCGCGCTCGCCGAGCGCATCGCGGCGCTCGAGCGAGGCATCGCGTTCGCGAAAGCGGGCGCCGACGCTCCCAGCGAGCCCGAGCTGCGCGAGCAGCTCGCCATCGATCCGCTCGACCACGACGCTCGCATCAAGCTCGCGAGCGTGCTCGCCGGCCAACGGCGGTTTCGTGAGGCCATGGAGGAGCTGCTCGAGGTCGTGCGCCTCGGCCGCCACTCGCAAGCCGACGAGGCGCGAACGCAGCTGCTCTCGCTGTTCACGCTGGCCGCGTCGGAGCCGGCACTCGTCGCCGAGTACCGGCGCAAGCTCGCAACCGCACTGCACTGAGCACGCGGGCCGGAGCTCGCGTTGGACGCTTCGGTCGGGAATTCTTCCCGACTTTGCTCGTCGCCGGCCGGCCGTGGCGAGACCCGGCTAGAATCCCGCGCGCTGCTCCGCTCGCTCGAGCGAGCCTCTCAGGGGGAACATGCGAACGTCACTATGCTTGGCCGTGAGCCTCGGCGCTGCAACGGGCGCGCTCGCGCAACCGGCGGCGCAAGTCGAGGTCATCGAGGTCGTCGGCGCCACACCGCTCGGCGGCGATCTCGATACCGACCGGATCGCCGCCAACGTCCAGACCGCGACGCGCGGAGGAGCTTCGCGAGCGAGGCGCGCTCGACCTGGCCGACTTCATGAAACGCAGCATGGGCAGCGTGTTCGTCAACGAGGCGCAGAGCAATCCGCTGCAGCCCGACGTGCAGTACCGCGGCTTCGTCGGCTCGCCGCTGCTCGGCTTGCCGCAAGGGCTCGCCGTCTATCAAGACGGCGTGCGCATCAACGAGCCGTTCGGCGACACCGTGAGCTGGGCGCTGATTCCCGAGAGCGCGATCGACAGCCTCTATCTCGTGCCGGGCTCGAACCCGCTGTTCGGCTTGAACGCGCTCGGCGGCGCCATTGCGGTGCGGACGAAAGACGGCTTCGCTCACGACGGTACGAGCGCGGAGCTGACCGCTGGATCGTTCGGTCGCGTCCAGGTGCAGGCCGAGACGCGGCGGCTCATTCAGCGACGAGCTTGGCTACTTCGTCACGGCGTCGCTGCTCGAAGAGGACGGCTGGCGCGACTTCTCGCCGACGGACGCGCAGCAGCTCTTCGGCAAGCTCATCGTGGCTCGGCGAGGGCTCGCGGCTCGACGTCAGCTTGACGCGCGTCGCCACCGATCTCGTCGGCAACGGCGCAGTACCCGAGGACCTGCTCGAGCTCGACCGCGAGGCGATCTTCACGCGGCCCGACCGCACCGAGAACACGCTGACGATGCTCGGCGTCAGCGGCGAGCAAAGTCTGTCGCCGAACGTCACGCTGCGCGGCAACATCTACGTGCGCGCCAGCGACATCGACACGCTGAACGGCGACGACTCCAACTTCGAGGAATGCGAGGACACGCCGGGCTTCATATGCGAGGAAGAAGGCGACGACGAGGAGCTCGCGCTCGACGAGAACGACGTGCCGATACCGGCCGACGAAGATCTCGAGGGCGCCACGGTCAACCGCACCGACACCGAGCAGAACGGCACCGGCTTCGCGCTCCAGGCCGACCTCACTGGCGACCTCGGCGGCCGAGACAATCTCTTCACGATCGGCGTGACGCCATGACGACGCCGACGTCGAGTTCGGCGCCAGCACCGAGCTCGGCGCGCTCGACGAGACGCGGCAAGCCGATCGCCGGCGGCGTGTTCGTCGGCGAGGCGTTCACGGGCCTCGAGTCGTCGACGACGAACACGGGCTTTTACTTGAGCAACATGTTCACGCTCGGCGAGCGCACCGCACTGACAGTGTCGGGGCGCTACAACCGCACGCACGTCGTGCTCGAGGACCAGCTCGAGGACGATCTCGACGGCGACCACACGTTCGAGCGGTTCAATCCCGCCGTCGGGCTGACGGTCGGCACGCGACGCGCTCACGTTCTATGCGGGCTACAGCGAAGCGAACCGCGCGCCCTCGCCCGTCGAGCTGACCTGTGCCGACGAGGACGATCCGTGCCGCCTGCCGAACGCGTTCGTCGCGGACCCGCCGCTCGAGCAGGTCGTCGCGAAAACGTTCGAGGCGCGGCGTGCGCGGCGAGTGGAGCGACGGCCATTGGCACGCCGGCATCTTCAGCACGACGAACGACGACGACATCTTGTTCATCAGCGCCGGCGCTCTGACGAACGAAGGCTTCTTCGACAACGTCGGCGAGACGCGCCGCGACGGGTTCGAAGCCAACCTCGCGGGCACGGCCGGCGAGCGGCTGACGTGGTCGATCGACTACACCTATCTCGACGCGACGTTCCGCGAGGACTTCACCGTCGCGAGCCGGAACCACCCCGAAGCCGTCGACGGCGAGATCGAGGTCGAGAGCGGCGATCGGTTGCCGCTGATCCCCGAGCAGCTGCTCAAGGCCGGCCTGCGCATCGCGTCACCGACGCGCTGCACGTTCGGGGTCGACGTCCTGAATTCGTCCGGCGCGTTCTTCCGCGGCGACGAAGGCAACTTGCTCGAAGAGCTCGACGGCTACACCGTCGTCAACCTGCGCGCCGAGTACCGCTTCGGCGAGCACGCCAGCGTGTTCGCGAACATCGACAACCTGCTCGACGAGGAATACGAGACGTTCGGCGTGTTCGGCGAAGCCGACGACGTGCTCGGCGACGACTTCGAGGAGCCGTACTTCGTGGGGCCCGGTGCGCCGCGGGCCGCATGGATCGGCGTGCGCGTCGAGCTCTAGCAGGCCTCGGCTCAGTCCGCCGCTACGCCCTCGTCCTCGGCAGCCTCTCACGGGGCCCGGCGGCAAGTCCCCCGTGATGCGCGCGCGCAGGAACGACCAGAGCTCGTCGTAGTACGGCGCGACGTTCGGATCGCGGCCGCGCGGTGGCATCGTGCTCTCGCGGCCCGAAGTAGCCCGTTGTCGAGCGCCGCGAAGAACTGGCGCGTTGCGTCATGTCGCTCATGCGCAGCGGTGAGATCCGGCGCGAAGCTCGAGCCGCGCACATCGGCCGCATGACACGTCGCGCACTGCGCTTGAAACACGCGCCAGCCGATGTAAGTCGCGAGATCGACGCGACAACCGGCTCGCTCGGCGCCCGCACTTCGATCTCGATACGGGGCGGCGGCTGCGCCGGAAGCGAGCTGCGCCGCGCCGGCGTGACAGCCGAGCGCGGCGCAGAGAGACAGCTAACCCAAGAACGTTACGCACTCGCTCCGTTAGAAGTGAATGACGGAACGAATGCTCTTGCCTTCGTGCATGAGATCGAAGGCCTGGTTGATCTTCTCGAGCCCCATGGTGTGCGTGATCATCTCGTCGATCTTGATCTCGCCGTCCATGTACTGCTTGACCATGCCGGGCAACTGCGTGCGGCCCTTGACGCCGCCGAACGCGCTGCCGCGCCAGACGCGGCCCGTGACGAGCTGGAACGGCCGCGTGCTGATCTCCTGGCCCGAGGCCGCGACGCCGATGATCGTCGACTCGCCCCAGCCGCGGTGGCAGCACTCGAGCGCCGCGCGCATCAGCTGCGTGTTGCCGACGCACTCGAACGAGTAGTCGACGCCCCAGTCCGTCATGCCGACGATGACTTGCTGGATCGGCTTGTCGTAATTCTTCGGGTTGAAGAAGTCCGTCGCGCCGAGCGCGCGCGCCATCTCTTCTTTGCCCGGGTTGATGTCGACCGCGATGATGCGCTCGGCCTTCGCCATCACCGCGCCCTGGATCACGCTCAAGCCGACGCCGCCCAAGCCGAACACGCGACCGTCGAGCCCGGCTTCACCTTGGCCGTGTTCAGCACCGCGCCGATGCCGGTCGTGATGCCGCAGCCGAGCAGGCACACCTTCTCGAGCGGCGCCTTCTTCGCGATCTTCGCGAGCGCGATCTCGGGCAGCACGGTGTACTCGGAGAACGTCGACGTGCCCATGAAGTGCAGGATCTGCTTGCCCTTCTTCGAGAAGCGGCTCGTGCCGTCGGGCATCAGGCCCTTGCCCTGCGTCGCGCGAATCGCGACGCAGAGGTTCGTCTTGCCGGACTTGCAGAACTTGCACTGCTTGCACTCGGGCGTGTACAGCGGGATCACGTGATCGCCGGGCTTGACGCTCTTCACGCCCTTGCCGACCTCCTCGACGATGCCGCCGCCCTCGTGACCCAGGATCGTCGGGAACGCGCCCTCGGGGTCGGAGCCCGACAGCGTGTACGCGTCCGTGTGGCAGACGCCCGTCGCCACGAGCCGAACCAGCACCTCACCCTCTCTTCGGCCCGCCGAGCTCGACTTCTTCGATGCGTCAGCGGCTTGCCGGCTTCCCACGCGACTGCTGCTTTGGTTTTCATTCTTCTTGCCCCCTGCAAGTTCGTGTGTGGTTTGGGCATGATTGTAGGGACTTGCCTGTCACGCGAATAGCCGTGATGGATGTCTACCTCGGGCTCGGCTCGAACCTCGGCGATCGCCGCGACCACCTCGCCCGAGCGCTCGAGCGGTTGACCGCGCACGGCGTTCGCGTCGTGCGCGTATCGCCCGTCGTCGAGTCGCCGGCGATGCTGCCCGACGACGCGCCGGTCGATTGGAACCAGCCGTTCCTGAACCTCGTCGCGCACTGCCGCACGCGACGCTGCGCCGACGGACGTGCTCGACGGCTTGAAGGCCATCGAGCGCGAGCTCGGCCGCGTCGACCGCGGCCGCTGGGCGCCCCGCCCGATCGATCTCGATCTGCTGCTCTACGGCCGCGAGACGATGGCGACCGATCGCCTGCGCGTGCCGCACCCCGGCATTGCCGAGCGCGCGTTCGTGCTGACGCCGCTCGCAGCGCTCGAGCCGCGGCTCACGATTCCGGGCCAGGGCACGCGCACGGTGCTCGAGCACGCGCGCGCCGGCGGTCATCACTTGCCGCTGTGGATGGGCATCGTGAATCTGACGCCCGATTCGTTCTCCGACGGCGGCGAGATCGTGGACGACGCTTCCGCGGACGCGCGAGCCGCCGAGCTCGTAGCCGATGGCGCCGAGCTCATCGACCTCGGTGCCGAATCGACGCGGCCCGGCGCCACGCCGCTGACGGCGGACCAAGAATGGGCGCGGCTCGAGCCCGCGCTCGGCCGGCTCGTCGATCGTTATCGCGGCGCGCTGCTGCGGCCGCGGCTCAGCGTCGACACGTATCACGCCGACACTGCGCGGCGCGCGCTCGCGCTCGGCGTCGACATCGTCAACGATGTGAGTGGACTGACGACACCGGCGATGATCGAGCTTGCCGCGACGAGCGGCGCCGACTTCGTCGCGATGCACAATCTCGGCGTGCCCGCCGACAAGACGCGCGTGCTGCCGGCGGATCAGGATCCAACGGCCGCCGTCGAGCAGTGGCTCGAGCAGCGTGTCGGCGAATGGCAGCGCGCAGGCGCTAGATCTCGCGCGCGTCGTGTTCGATCCCGGCATCGGTTTCGGCAAGAACGCGTTGCAGTCGTTGCGGCTCTTGCGCAACGTCGAGCGGTTTCACCGGTTCGGCCTGCGCTTGCTCGTCGGGCACTCGCGCAAGTCGTTCATGCATCAAGTTGCTGCCGGCGATCGCGAGGACCGCGACCTGTTCACGGTCGGTGTGTCGCTGAACCTCTGCCGCGCCGGCGTCGACATCCTGCGCGTGCACAACGTCGCCGCCCACACGGCTGCGTACCGCGGCTGGGCGCACGCCGAATAGACGGTTGCTCAGCGCCGGCGCTGATGGCTCGCCAGCGCCAGCACGGAAATGAGCAGCAGAGCGGCGGCGGCAACCTCGAACCAGATTGTGAAATTCATCGCCGCCGTATGCGCCGCCAGCGGCGCACGCGTGTAATGCAGAAGACCGTCGAATCCCAGGATGGCATACACGCCGATCAGCAATAGCCCAGCGAGCCGCCAGCCGGTGCGGTACAGCATGTAGCCGCCGATGCCGACCGCGGCCTGGCCGAGCCAGACGAGATAGACATCCGACTGGCTGAGCCACGCCGGCAGATTCGGATAGTCGGCAAGGTACTCGGCGTTGTGCGCGAAGTGCAGCAAGCTCGCCGCGAGGTAGAGCAGCAGCAGGCCACTCATCCACGCGCGGCTACTGTCGGCCGTCCAGCTCAACCCGTTCTCCTTGCCGTGAGCTACGCGAGCACCGCGCGCTTCTTCAGCCGAAGCATGTAAAGGAGCACCACGATCGCCACCGGCATGCCAACAAACAACGTGACGCCAAGGTCGAAGTAAGACTCCTGTCCCGGAGTCATCGCGTACCACGCCGTCCCGAGTAATCCAAGCGCCACATACAGGCCAAACACGTGCACGGAGCTCTTGCGCAATCGAAACAGCATGACCATCGAGGTCAGCAACGTCACGGACATGACGAACAACGAGGCCCAATCGAACGCCGACAACGACTCACGCGCAAACCGTGCCTGCGGAGCGAGCAGCGCCGGTTTCGCGAACAGGAGCCACACGAGCACGAGCGACGCAGCGGATGCCATGAGGCCGAGCGCGATCGAGATGAGCCACACCAACGCGGGCCGAGTCGGTCTCGCAGCGACCGTGACGACGTCTTGTTTACGCACGGCGTTGTCTCCCTTCTTGGCCGCGATTTCTGCAGCAGTGCGGATGATGCGTTCTTCTTCCGTGTTCGGCGGATCCCCGGAATCATCGTCCTCGCGATTCTTGAGCCGCTTGGCTTCTTGAAGGATTCGAAAATCGGGGTCGCTGACATTGCCGAGCGCGATGAACGGTGCCAATGCGGCTCCGATGACATAGGCGCGTTTCGACCGCCGGCGGGCCCACACCACAACGCGATGGAGGCAACGAACGACGACGTAGAAAACAATCACGACGGTGCCGGCAGCCAGCAACGCATCGGTTAGAGTCGAGCTCGCGTCCATCCCAGCAACCCTCCTTTCACAGCCATCGGCGCACCCTCTTCTTGTACGCGGCAAAAGGCGCTCCAAACAATCCGTCCAGCACCCGCTCCTCGGGAACGATCTGAAATCGCGTGATGTATAGCGCGAAGAATATCGGACCGAGCAGCGACCAAATCGAAGACAGGTACACGGCCCAGGCGAACAAACCCAACACCATGCCCAAGTACATTGGATTGCGCGTAAATGAGTAGACGCCGGTGGAGACCAGCGCTGCGGAGGTTTCCGGCCTAAGAGGATTGACCGTGGTCTTGGCGCGACGAAAAGACATCACGCCACCCAGAGCAACTGCAATGCCGATTGCGCTCAAGATCACTGCGACTAACAGTCGCACGAGGTTGGGGAAATGCAGGATCGGAGGAAGGTGCGCGACAGTCCACATGCCGCCGGCAACTATGAGCCCCACCAGGGGTGGCGGAATCCGAAGCTCCAGGAAGCGCACTCTAGTCTCCCTTGCTAGCCCGCCGTCGCGGGCTCGCGAATGGCTACGAGCCACTCGGTATCATCGTGGAACGCGTCCACGAGCAGCCGGATCTCATTGCGTTCCATGAAGGCCAAGACTTCCTCCGCCGGAGCTCGCAAAGCGTCGATGTTAGCTGCAACGGGCTGCGGGCTGACGTACAGCTGCCAGTTGCCTAAGACCGACACCGGCTCTGTGCGGTGAAACTCTTCCGCGCTGCGCGAGCGATTCAGCCGCCAGCTACTGGCCATTTGCTCAACGAACGGCGCCAACTCGTCGTCGAGGGGAATGGATGGATTCATGAACACCGGCCCGGGTAAGCGCCAAATGGCCGCCAGGAGCGCGGCCTTGGTCCGCTCCAGGCCTGCAGAGTCCCGGAACAAACGCCACCACGGCCCTGTGTCGAGGAGCCAGACATCAAGGCCAGACCGGGCTCTGCGACTCGTGCCTGAGTGAAGGATCGCTCGCAACTCGGCCAACGACTGACTAGGCGGCGGCACGGCGAGCTCGGAGTAGACCGTACAGAAACGCGAAGCCAAACAGTGCGAGGAGTGCCGATACCACGGAGACAAAGACAGTGGTTCCCAAAGACGTGACGCCGGCCCCCAAAGGGAAGTTGCGCTTCGGGTTGGCGCCGGAATAGACAACGACAAGCGGCTGCCCTTTCTGAAGGTCCGACCAGAGCCCCTTGGGGACACTGCGCTGACTGCGGACAAGCTCTCCGGAGGGCAGCGGAAACGAATACTCGACGACATAGTCCGAGTCTCCTTCGGCGGAGAACACGAAGCGTTTTTCGGAGACCCTGCCCTCCGCGCGCGGACCCGAAGCTTCCAACTTGCTGTCGGTCAGGTAGGCGCCCCAACTCCCCACGACACCTATGGTTCCAACCGCCGCCAGCAAGCCTGCGATAGCGAGTGCGACTCGGCTGGAGCGTCCAAGTGTATGTTCCATTGGCGCTGAGGCGGGCTAGAAGCGGAACTCGGCGTTCATGACGAAGAGTCCACTTCTCGCGCTGATGCACTTTTCTCCGCCTCGAGCTTGTCCGGCACGTGCATTTTTTCGGTAATACGAAGCCGACGGACAACAAGGTCATCAACCACGACACGCCGGATTCGAATGTGACCGATCGCAAGCCGACCGATTACCAGCGCGCCAATGGCCAACGCACCGATTGCGGCTGCGCCGATGGCCAACGAACCGATAGCGGCTGCGCCGGTGGCCAACGCTCCGATTGCCCTTGCACCAGTGCTCTCCGACCGAAGCTTGAGATGACGCACCTCACCCAACGACTCGGAGCGGGGAAGGATCTTCGACTGATCGTCATCGAGTCTACGTTCACGGAGTCGCATTTGATCGTCCTATGACATGGCAGCGACCGGATCGATCCCGAATGCGGCTTCCCGCCGCACCACACGATCGATTCGCTCAGAAGTCGATATCTTGGCAGCAATGGCGCGTAACGCCGATTGTGTCAAAGCCGCCGGCTGATCGCGACGGCGAATCAGCCGCGCTCCCCACGTCGCTGCAAAATTTCACCGCGCCCGCCCCGCTGACGGGGGCTTTGGGCCTCACCGCGCACAGCACCGCCCGCCGTTCGCGCGAGAGAACGCGAGCCCGGCGACGATCCGCCGAATCAGAACAGCGACGTCTGCGGCGGTGCCCGCGCCCCGAGCGAGGCCGTCGGCGTCGCTCCTCTCGATCCCGTGAAAGGCGGCAGGTGCTGTGCCGCTGGTGCAGGTCAACGACGCGTCACTGCACGATCGTGGCATCGGGTAGCTTCGCAAGTCTGCGATCGAACGTGTGCAGCCTCACTCCCGCGCGACGGGCATCCGCGAGCGCGACGGCGTCCGCGAAGTCGATGCCGTTCGTCGAGAAAATCTCCAACGCTTGGCCGAGCTCATCGCTAGCCTCGATTCGGTAGCGCGGATGGTCGAGCAACTCTTGGGCAACGCGCGAAACCTCGTTGCGGGCCGCCCGATAGCGTTTGTGCAACACCCAAAGCGTTTCGACGAACACGATGCTCGCAACCCGCACTCGGCCCGCATGCGCGACAAGCGCGCGGGCTGCCGCGCACTGCGCCGGATCGGCCGGATCGTCTACGAGCGCGCGCAGCAACACATTCGTATCGACGGCGATCACGCACGACCTCGTCGCTTGCCGGCTGTCTTCGCAGAGCGTTTTTCACGAAGATCGTCGATAGCCGCATCGATATCCGCTATGCCACGCGTCCTCGGGACTTTCAGCGTACCGAACAACGATTCCACGGCCGGCTCCTGGACCGCCTCGAGCGACACCCTCCGGCCTTGGCGCTTGAACCGCACCTTGGAGCCCGCCTTAAGGCCAAGTGCCTTGCGCATCTCCGCGGGGATGGTGACCTGGCCTTTCTGCGTGACGTTCGACATGCTCATGGTACTACTCGGCTCACGTATTACCCACATCGTAGCCTTACACTCGACCCGCCACAACGAGCGGCGCTTGCAACTGAACGCGACGAGCGTACCCGTCCAGGCCGTGACGCCGTCAGCGCGAATCTCAGCGAATCACCTGGATTCGTAGGCCTAACTCACGCCGCCCTCACCCATGACGGCCAGCATCGCCGCCGCCTTGTCGAGACTCTCCTGATACTCGGCGTCGACATTCGAATCGGCGACGACGCCGCCGCCGGCCCACGTGTAGACGCGATCGCCCTGCTGCACGAGCGTGCGAATCGCGATGTTCATGTCCATGTTGCCGTCGAAGCCGATGTAGCCGATCGAGCCGCAGTAGACGCTGCGCCGCTGCGGCTCGAGCTCCTCGATGATCTTCATCGCCGCGACCTTCGGCGCGCCCGTGATCGAGCCGCCGGGAAAACAGGCCGCGACGAGATCGAGCGCGTGCTTGCCCGGCGCGAGGTGCCCTTCGACGGTGCTCACGAGCTGGTGCACGCTCGCGAACGACTCGACGTCGAACAGCTTGCTCGCGCGCACCGAGCCCGGCACGCAGCACTTGCCGAGATCGTTGCGCAAGCAGATCCACGATCATGACGTTCTCGGCGCGGTCCTTCGCGCTCGTTCGCAGCTCCTCGGCGAGCGCGCGGTCGCGCTTCGCGATCCTTCGAGCGCGGCCGCGTGCCCTTGATCGGCTTCGTCTCGACATGCCCGTCGCGCAAGCGCAGGAACCGCTCCGGCGACGAGCATGACGATCTTGCCGTCCGGCAGATCGAGATACGCTGCGAACGGCGCAGGATTGAGCTCGCGCAAGCGCACGTACGCGTGCCAAGCGTCGCCTTCGGCTTGCGCCGAGAACCGCTGCGTGAGATTCACCTGATAGCAATCGCCGACGCGAATGTGCTCTTGCACGGCGCGGAACGCCGCTGCATACGGCGTCGCGACTCGAGGTTCGACGTCGGGTGCCCATGCACGCGAAACGGCGGTGGATCCGGCGGCGGCTCCGCCGACAGGCGCGCGACGAGCGCATCGGCCAGGTCGCGAACGTGCGCTCGTCGCGGCCGTTGCCGACGAGCCAGGTGCGGCGCGCCGCATGATCGACGACGACGGCCCAGTCGTAGAGGCCCGATCGCGAGATCCGGCATCGCGATGTCGGCGGCCGCGATCGACGGGATGCGCTCGAGCCGCCTGCCCAAGTCGTAGCCGAAGTACCCGACGGCCCCGCCGCGAGAACGGCAGGCCGGGAGCCGCGGGCGCGAGCTCGCCGAGCTGCTCGCGCAGCAGCTCGAGCGGCGCGCGCTGCGACCGCGTCGCCTTGCCGCCGCACGCGC
Source organism: uncultured Gammaproteobacteria bacterium (assembly GCA_963714705.1). Lineage (GTDB taxonomy): Bacteria > Pseudomonadota > Gammaproteobacteria > Steroidobacterales > Rariloculaceae > FEN-1219. The sequence goes on along the minus strand of CAVQPJ010000001.1, from coordinate 388,029 downwards.
GCGATCTCCGTCGTCGCGCCGCGCGTGCGCAGCGTGACGTAGGGATCGGCGACGAGGATGTCGAACCGCTCGGGCGAATCCACGGCCGCGCTGTCGAGCCACGCAGCCCACGGCAGTCCGGCCAAGCGTGCGAAACCGCCGCGTCGACGGCATCCCAGTGCGGAACCTCGATGATTCTCGGTGCTGGCAACTGACGGCTCTTCCGGGTCATCGGCGAGGAGTGTACGGTGGTTGCGACCGCTCGCAACAAACACAGAGCTCCACTGGCGCACGCGACCGTTTGGAGGACCTTGCACCGTGACTCATTTCACTCGCCGCACGTTGAAGATCAATGGAATCGACACCGTGGTGCTCGAGGCCGGCAGCGGCCCGCCGCTCGTGTTCTTGCACGGCGCGGGCACGGTCACGGGCTTCGATTTCGCGGAGTCGTGGAGCCGCAAGTTCCGCGTCGTCATTCCTTATCATCCGGGGTTCGGGCCGTCGGCCGACGACCCCGCGATCACCGAGATCCACGACTACGTGCTGCACTACTTCGAGCTGTTCGAGGCGCTCGAGCTGCGGCAGTTTCGCCTCGTCGGCCAGTCGATGGGCGGGTTCATCGCGACGAAGTTCGCCGTCGAGCACGGCGCACGAGTCGAGAAGCTCGTGCTCGTCTGTCCGATCGGCCTGCCGATGCCGCCCGGGCAACCGACCGTCAATTTCCTCGCGGTGCCACCGCAAGAGCTGCCGGCGCTGCTCGGCGCACAACCCGCAAACGGTGATCAAGCATCTGCCGGCCGGCGCGCCGACCGCCCGAGTTCATCGCCGAGCGCGTCAAGGAAGCCACGACGGCCGGCCGCGTTCTCGGCGGCGGCAACCGCACGTTCGACGAAAAGCTGCCGCGCTACCTGCATCGGCTCACGATGCCGACGCTGCTCGTCTGGGGTAACAAGACAAGCTGACGCCGACGGCGCAGCACAAGACATGGGCGAAGGCGCTGCCGAACGCGACGGTGCGCTTGTTCGACAATGCCGGCCACCTCGTGCTCGACGAGGCGCCCGCCGCCGTCGACGGCGATCGCCGCCTTCTAGAGGCAGGGCTCGGGGCGCACGTCGACGGCGACGCTGACCTGATGCGCGCCGCCGCCGACGATGAAGCCGTTGATCGGGCTCACGTCGCCGTAGTCGCGACCCCACGCGAACGTGATGTGCTCGACGCCGGGGATCACGTTGTTGGTCGGGTCGAAGTCGACCCAACCCAAGTCGCCGGCGAACACGGACACCCACGCGTGCGACGCGTCGGAGCCGACGAGCTTCTCCTTGCCCTCGGGCGGCCGCGTCAGCAGATAGCCGCTGACGTAGCGCGCGGCCAGTCCCAGGCTGCGCAAGCAGGCGATCTCGAGGTGCGCGAAGTCCTGGCAGACGCCTTGCCGCATCGCGAACACCTCGCTGACGGGCGTCGACACGTCCGAGACTCCGCCGCGATACTGGAACTCGCGAAAAATCCGGCCCGTGAGATCCATCGTCGCCGCGAGAATCGGCCGGCCTGGCGTGAACGACTGCAGCGCGTAGTCGTAGACGTCATCGTTGCCGGCGACGTACGGCGACTCGAACACGCAGCTCGTAAGCGTCGAGTACCTCGTAAGCGGCGAGCTGCTCGCGCACGGTCTCCCACGCCGCGCTCTGCTCGAGCGCGACGGGCTGCGCCGCGGGCCGTACCTCGACGCGCGCATGCGCGTCGACGACGAGCTGCTTGTGCGGCTTCTGCACGGTCAGATGCTGGATGGGATTGCCGAAGTAGTCTTCGCCGACCGAGTCGACGGCGGGCCTCGGGTCGACGACGGTCTCGCTCTCGACGCAGGTCTGCTGCGGGTGTGCGCCGCGGCGCAAGGTGCAGCACGTGATGCGAGACCGACACGACCTCCTCGTAGTTGAACGTGGTCTTGTGACGAATGTCGTAGAGCACGCGTCAGCCTCGGCCGCTGCCGGCGCCGCCGACGCGCGTCGGCGACGAATGGCTGAAGAACCGCTCGGCGATGTGATCGGAGAGCTCGTGCACGTCGCGCTCGATGCGCCGCAGCAGCCGATCGAGCTCGATGCGCGTGTCGAAGCGCACGACGCCGCCGCCGAGCTCGACGGGATCCGCGAGCTTGAGCTCGTTGCTTCAGGCGCGTCACGAGACGTTGATCGGCCGTGAGAATGCCCTCGTCCTCGCTGCCGGTCGGCAGGTGCGCGATGTGCTCGTCGAGCGTCGACGATCTGATAGACGGCCGAGCGAGGATTCGTCTCGTCGCAAAGCAGCAGGTCGAGCACGGCCGGGAGCTGCGGCGCCGCTTGATAACGCCCGCGATACGTCATCGTGCTGTCCGCGAGCTCGAGCAGCAGCTCGAGCTCGCCGCCGGTCAGCGCGTCGCCGCGCACGGCGAGCTGCTGGATCATCTGGATCATCGCGCGCGTGCGCTCGAGCCGGCGGCCCATGTCGAGGAACCGCCAGCCGTAGCCGTGCGTCATGTTCTCGGCGACCATGCCGTTGAACGCCGCCAGATACTGAATGAGGCGGTTCAAGAGACGCAGCGCGTCGTCGGTCTCGTGGCCCGGCGCGAGCTCCGACGACTGGCTGACCTCGGTGAGGTCGCGCAAGATGCGGAACGTGTCGAACGACAACCGCTCGCGCACGACCTCGGCGTTGCGCTGCACGTTGCCGAGCACGGTCGCGAGGCCGTCCTTGCACTCGGGATCGAACAGGATCGTCCAGAGCTCTTCGCTGCACGGCTTCGCGGCCTTCCTGCATCGCGCGGCGGCCGCGGCGCGCCGACAAGTGCTTCTGCACGATCAGCATCGCGACGACGCGCTCGGGCGACACGAGCGTGCGCGTCGAGCCCATCTCGCCGCCCAACCGGATCGACGAGGCTGCGCAGCAAGCGCACGGCGCCTTCCGCGCGCTCCGTGTAGCGGCCGAGCCAGAACAGGTTGTCGGCCGCGCGGCTCGGCAAGTCGCGGCCGCCGCGGTGCAACCGCTGGCTCGCCTGACGCTGCGCGAGCAGGCTGAACTGCTCGACGGGTTGATCCGACAGCACCCAGGTGTCCTTGCTGACGTCGCCGAGCTCGAGCCACGGCGCGTGCGGGTCGATGCCGTCGGCGACGCGCGTGAGGCCGCCCGGCATGACTTCGTAGCCTTTGTTCGTCGCGGCGACGTAGACGCGCAGCAGCACCGGGCGCCGCGCGCAACGAGTTCGGGCCGGACCAGGTCGGCGCCAGCGACAACGAGATCGGTTCCTGGCCGACGAACTCGTGGCCGTTGCGCTCGATCTCGCGAATCAGGCGCTCGCGGTCCTCGGCCGGCATGTCGGGCGTGATGAGCCCTTCTTGGCCGCGCGGAAACAAGTTGCGCGACGAGTGCACGCGGCGCACGACGAGCTCGTCCACGTGATCCAGCACGTAGCTGCGCTCGCGCTCCTGGCCGCACCACCACGTCGCGAAGCTCGGCATCGCGAGCTCCTCGTCGAGGAAGTAGCTTGCACAAGCTCGGCAGGAAGCTCAAGAACGAATCGCTCTCGACGAGGCCGGAGCCGAGCGCGTTGCCGATCGTGACCGTGCCGGCGCGCGCCGCCTGCAACAGACCCGGCACGCCGATCAGCGAGTCCGTGCGCAGCTCGAGCGGATCGCAAAGCTCGGAGTCGATGCGGCGCATGATGAGGTCGACGGGCTTGAGCCCCTCGACGGTCTTCAAATAGACGCGGTCGTCGCGCACCGTGAGGTCCGAGCCTTCGACGACGCTGAAGCCCAAATAGCGCGCGAGATACGCGTGCTCGAAATAGTTCTGCTTCGACGGGCCCGGCGACAGGAACACGGCTTGCGGCTGGTCGCGGGCGGACAAGCTCAGAAACCGCTCGGAGAACGCGCGGAAGAAGCTCGCGAGGCGGCGCACGTTGCGCTCCGCGAACAGCTCCGGCAAGCACTGCGAGGAGACCACGCGGTTCTCGAGCGCGTAGCCTGCGCCCGACGGCGCTTGCGTGCGATCGCTGACGACCCACCAACGGCCGTCGGCAGAGCGCGCGAGATCGTACGCGACGAAGTGCAGGTGCAGGTCGTCGCGGACGGCGATGCTCGTGCACGGCCGTGAGAAACTGTGTGTTGCCGTAGACGAGGCCCGGCGGCAACAGCCGGTCCTTCAGCACGCGCTGCGCCGCCGTAGAGATCGCCGAGGAGCCGGTTCAGCAGCAGCGTGCGCTGGACGACGCCGCGCTCGATCGCGCTCCATTCGTCGGGGCTCGAGCAGCAACGGAAACAGATCGAGCCGCCATTGCCGGCTCGCGTCGCGATCGCCGAGCGCGGCGAACGTGACGTCGTTCTCCACCAGAGCCGCTGCGCCTTGTCCTGCGCCGCTTGCGTCGCGTCGCCGCCCATCGCAGTGAACGCTTCGAGCACTCGCTGCCAACGCGGCCGTACCTCGCCGCCGCCGTTCGTCAGCTCGTCGTACGTGTTCGGAGACGGTTGGTAGGAATCGAGCAACTTAGTGTCTGCGGATCCGAATGCGCTCTCTGCGGGATTGCTGGCGGACATTACCTTCGGTTGCTCGTCTTGGGCCGCCCCGATTCTACTCAGTGAGACCAGCGTAGATCGAGCGTGTTCGGAAACTCGGGGCGTGCCAGCGATCGGGGCTCGGGATACGGGCCCGCCGTGTGGCCGAACGGAAGGAAGCGCGCGAGCCGTCGGCTCTCGGCTTCGTACGCGTTCACGGGGAAACGTTCGTGGCTGAGCCCGCCGGGATGCGCAACGTGATACGTGCAGCCCGCGACGGCGCGACCGGACCAGCGATCGTAGAGATCGAACGTCAACGGCGCGTCGATGGGCATCGTCGGATGCAGGCTCGCCGCGGGTCGCCACGCACGATAGCGCACGCCGCCGACGAGCTCGTCGGCGCGGGTCGTCGGCGTCAGCGGAACGCGCCAGCCGTTGCAGCCGATCACATATCGGCCGTCGGTGAGGCCGCGCACCCTGACTTGCAGCCGCTCGACGGACGAGTCGACATAACGTACGGTGCCGCCGACCGTGCCTTCCTCGCCGAGCACGTGCCACGGCTCGAGCGCTTGCCGCAGCTCGATCTCGATGGAGCCGAAGCTCACGGTGCCGTAGAGCGGAAAGCGGAACTCGAAGTGCGGCGCGAACCAGCTCGCGTCGAGCTCGTAACCCGCGCGGTTCATGTCGCCGATGACGTCGACGAGGTCGTTCCAAACGTGAAACGGCAGCATGAACTTGTCGTGCAGCTGCGTGCCCCAGCGCACGAGATCATGAGCGTACGGCACGCGCCAGAAACGCGCGATCAGCGCCAGCATCAGCTGCTGCTGCACGAGACTCATGCGCGGATGCGGCGGCATCTCGAACGCGCGGAACTCGACGAGCCCGAGCCGGCCCGTCGGCCCGTCCGGCGAGTACAGCTTGTCGATGCAGATCTCGGCGCGGTGGGTGTTGCCGGTGACGTCGATGAGCAGGTGGCGGAACAAGCGATCGACGAGCCACGGCGGCACCGGTTGCTGCGCCTGATCGGCCTGCTTGAAGGCGAGCTCGAGCTCGTGAATGCGAGTCGTGGCGCGCTTCGTCGATGCGCGGCGCTTGGCTCGTCGGGCCGATGAACATGCCCGAGAAGAGATACGACAGCGCGGGATGGTGCTGCCAGTAGGTGATCAAGCTGCGCAGCAAATCGGGCCGCCGCAAGAACGGGCTGTCGGCCGCGCGCGCCCCGCCGAGCACGACGTGGTTGCCGCCGCCCGTGCCCGTATGCCGGCCATCGAGCATGAACTTCTCGGTCACGAGCCGCGTGTAGTGCGCGTCCTCGTACAGACCTTCGGTAATCGCGCGCATCTCGTCCCAACTACCGGCCGGCTGCACGTTGACCTCGATGACGCCGGGGTCCGGCGTCACCTTGATCACGTTCAACCGCGGGTCGCGCGGCGGCTCGTACCCTTCGAGGTGTATCGGCAAGTCGAGCTCGGCGCTCGCGTCCTCGACGGCCGCCAGCAGGTCGAGGTAGTCCTCGAGCTCGACCACCGGAGGCATGAAGACGCACAGATGCCCATCGCGCGGCTCGACGGCCACCGCCGTGCGCGCGGGGCGGCCCGGTGCGGTGCGCTGCGTCCTTCGGTCCTGGCGCGGCTCCCCACCCCTCTCGCCTTGCAGGAACGGCTGCCGCTCCGGATGCGGGTCCGGCAGCGGCTCGTGCGGGGCGAAAGGATCGGCGGGCACGACGTGCGGATACTGCGACGCCGGCAGGTGAATCAGCGACTGCAGGGGCAAGCGGAAGCCGAGCGGCGAGTCGCCCGGCACGAGAAACAGCTTGCCCGCGCGCGTCGTCCAGCGTTCGCTGGCCCAGCGGCGCGTCTGCGAGGCCGCCGCATTCCAACGCTGCACGGGCAAGACGTAACCGACGGGCTTACCGAGGCCCCGCTCGAAGACGCGCGCGAGCCGCGCGCGCGCCATCGGATCGTCGAGGCGGTTCGTGGCCGCGTCGAGATTTTCGGGCAGCTTCTGCTCCTGGCTGATGAAATGCCACGGATCCTCGTACGCGGCGGTAGCCGCTTCGGGGTCGAGCTCCAAGCGCAACGCCACGCCTTCCAAGAGCTCACGCGCGTTATCGGCGGTAACCCCGTAGTCGTTCGCTTCCTCCGCAATCAGCTTATCCGCGCGCCACAAATCCTTGCCGTCGCGCCGCCAATACAAGCTGAACGCCCAGCGCGGCAGCTGCTCGCCGGGGTACCACTTGCCCTGGCCGTAGTGCAGCAAGCCGCGCGGCGCGAAGCGCGCACGCAGCCGATGAATCAACTCCGCCGCGAACCGGCGCTTGGTCGGACCGGTGGCGGCCGTGTTCCACTCCGGCGCATCGGCGTCGTCCATCGCGACGAACGTCGGCTCGCCGCCGATCGTGACGCGGACATCGTCGGCGATCAGTTGCTGCTCGACACGGCGGCCGAATGCGTCGACAGCGTTCCACTGCTCCTCGCTGTACGGCTTCGTGACGCGCGGCGACTCGACGATGCGTTGCACGCTCATGGCGTGCTCGAACTTCGTCTCCGCTTCCTCGAGCGCGCCGGTGATCGGCGCGGCGCTCACGGGATGCGGCGTGCATGCGAGCGGGATGTGCCCCTCGCCGGCCAACAAACCCGACGTGGGATCGAGGCCAACCCAGCCCGCGCCTGGTAGATAGACCTCGGTCCATGCGTGGAGGTCCGTGAAGTCGCGCTCGGCGCCCGACGGGCCGTCGAGCGACTTCACGTCCGCGACGAGCTGGATCAGGTAACCCGAAACGAATCGGCTCGCTAACCCCAAGTGCCGCAGGATGTTGACGAGCAGCCACCCCGAGTCGCGGCACGAGCCGGAGCCGAGCTTCAGCGTCTCCTCGGGCTCCTGTACGCCCGGCTCCATGCGAATCGTGTAGGCGATGTCGCGTTGCAAGCGTTGGTTCAAGTCGACGAGGAAGTCGATGGTCCGTGTCGTCGGCTTGTTGCGCACCGCCTTGAGCCATTGCCGCACGCCCCGCCCGGCCGGCTCGACGTCGAGGTACGGCTCCAGATCCTTGCGCAAGCCGGGCTCGTAGACGAACGGAACCTTCTCCGCCTCGGGCTCCAGGAAAAAGTCGAACGGATTGCGCACCGCCATGTCGGCGACGAGATCGACGTCGACGAAGAATCGCGACACCTTTTCGGGAAAGACGACGCGCGCGAGGAAGTTGCCGTGCGGATCCTGCTGCCAGTTCAGAAAATGGCCTTCCGGCTCGATGCGCAGCGCGTAGCTCAGGACGGGCGTGTGGCTGTGCGGCGCGGGTCTCAAGCGAATGACTTGAGGCCCCATTTGCACGGGGCGGTCGTACTCGTAACGAGTCCGGTGATTCAGGGCGATGTGGAGCGTCATGAGCTAACGGCCGAGCGCCGAAACCTCCGCGGCCGGCGAAGGCTGCCCCTGCCCAGGCGATTGAGACTGCGACTGTGGCTGCGGTGCCGACTGCGATTGGCTTTGCGTCGTGACCGGCGACTGACTGGACGCGCTCGTCGTCGAGGGCCGAAACCACGTCGCCTCGACGAGACCGTGCAGCTCGCCGAGCTTGAGCTGCGCCTCGTCGATCCATTGGTGCATGTGCGCAATCGAGAGCTCGCCCAGGTCGCGCAGGGCGAGCATGCGCCGCAAGTCGCCGAGCTTCTTGATCGGCTCGCCGCTGCGCGGCAGCATCGCAAGCGCCGCACCGATCTCGCGCATGCTGAAGGCGATCGCGCGAGGAAACTGCGTGTCCTTCAAGAGATACGCGATCACGTCGGGCCCGTGGATGCGCCGGCGGACCTTCTGCCGGTACATCTGGTACGCCGACAACGACTGGAGCACGGCCATCCACAGCGAGTTGTCGAAGCGCGCGAGATTCTCGCGGCCGAGCAGCATCGCGGCCGCGACGTCGATGATGCGCGTCGTCATGTCGGCGCGCTCGATGCCGCGGCCCAAGCGGAAGAACTGATACGCCGCGTCGTGGCTCATCGTGTCGGCGAGCAAGCCGCTGATCTGCTGGCAGCGCTCGACGACGCGCGAGTGGATGCCGTAGCGGCGCCGGTGCGACGTCTCGGCGTCGAGCTCCTGCGTGACCCAGAGGCAAAGCTCGTTGATCGAGCGCCACGCTTCCGACGGCACGATGTCGCGCGTCGTGCGCACGCTCTCGCGCGCTGCCGCCAGCGACGAGCGCACGGAGCTCGGGTTGTCGCGGTCGGCGACGAAGAACCGCTCGGCCGTGTCGACGGCACGGGCTCGGGTGCAGCTCGCGGTAGCGTTCGCCGCCACCCGTGATCTGCACGAGCACGTCCCAGCTCAAGCCCGGCTTCGCGCGGCAGGTCGAGCAGCAAATTGCCGTAGACGCGCGCGAGCCGCGACGTCGTCTCGGCGCGCTCGAGATAGCGCGCGGTCCAGTAGATGCGCTCGGCGACGCGCGACAGGAGGCTCACGGCTTCACCGCCACGATCCAGGTGTCCTTGCTGCCGCCGCCTTGCGACGAGTTCACGACGAGCGAGCCGCGCCGCAGCGCAACGCGCGTGAGGCCGCCCGGCGTCACCCACACGCCGCGGCCTTGCAGGATGAACGGCCGAAGATCGAGATGCCGCGGCTCGATCTCGCCCTGCACGAGCGTCGGCGCCGTCGACAGCGCGAGCACGGGCTGCGCGATGTAGTTGCGCGGGTTCGCCTCGACGGCCGCGGCCATCGCAGCCTTCTCCTCATCCGTCGCGCGCGGGCCGATCAGCATGCCGTAGCCGCCCGACTCGTTCGCGGGCTTCACGACCCATTGGCTCAAGTCGGCGAGCACGCGCTTGCGGCTCTCGTCGTCGCGCAACAGCAGCGTCGGCACGTTCGGCAGGATCGCCTTCTCGCCGAAGTAGTACTCGATGATCTTCGGCACGTAGGCGTAGACGACCTTGTCGTCGGCGACGCCGGCGCCGGGCGCGTTCGCGAGCGCGACGTTGCCCGCGCGCCAGGCGCGCATGATGCCGGGCACGCCGAGCACGGAGTCCTTCTCGAAGCACTCGGGGTCGAGGAACGTGTCGTTGATGCGCCGATAAATCGACGTCGACGCGCTCGAGGCCGCGGATCGTGCGCATGTAGACGCACTCGTCGTCGCCGACGACGAGGTCCTGGCCCTCGACGAGGTCGACGCCCATGCGTTGCGCGAGATACGAGTGCTCGAAGTACGCCGAGTTGTAGATGCCGGGCGTCAGCACGACGACGCGCGGGAAGTCGACCTTGCGCGGGCTGAGCGACGACAGCATGTCGAGCAGCTGCGACGCGTAGTCGTCGACTGGCAGGATCGACGCGTGCTCGAACATCTCGGGGAACACCTGCTTCGTGACCATGCGGTTCTCGAGCATGTACGAGACGCCGGACGGCACGCGCAGGTTGTCCTCGAGCACGTACACCGTGCCGTCGCGGTCGCGCACGAGATCCGTGCCGCAGATGTTGGCCCAGACGCCGTACGGCGGCTCGGCCCCCGACGCAGGCTGCGAGAAAATTGGCCGACGTCGCGATGATGTCCTCGGGCACGACGCCGTCCTTGATGATCGCGGCGGTCGTGGTAGAGATCGTCGATGAAGTGGTTCAGCGCCTTGAGCCGCTGAATCAGGCCGCGCTCGATGCGCGCCCACTCCGCCGCTTCGATCGTGCGCGGAATGACGTCGAACGGCCACGCGCGGTCGATGTTCTGGCCTTCGGTGTAGACCGTGAACGTGATCCCCATCTCGACGATCGCGCGCTCGGCGTCGCGCCTGCCGCTCCGCGAGCTCGCGCCCGCCGAGCGACGCAAGGTAGTCGGCGAGCTCGGCCGCCGCCGGGCGTGCGTTGCCCGGTGCGGCAAACAGCTCGTCGTAGAACCCGCTCGGTTGGTATTGATTCCAGTCGATGCGCATTGTTTTGGGCCACCATACGCGCAAGAACCAGCTAAATCGACTCGGAAAAACAGTGCATCTGCTTGCCCGCGGGCACCAAACTGGTGCCGCTCGATGACGCTGGGAACCGCGCCGCGCCTGGTTTCCGGCAGTCGCGAACCCCGTCGGCACCGTTGCGGTGCAGCGATTCTTGCCGGCAACTCGTCGAGGGCTACGGCTGCAAGCCGAGTTGCTCGTTGGCCCAGGGGATGAAGTAACGCCAATTCGGCCCGTCGGTGTGGCCGCCGTCGTGCTGCCGCCACGCGAGCGCGCCGTCTAGCAACCCGGCGTTCACGGGCGGCATCTTCTCGACGCGATAATCGTCGGACCTGCCGAGGTCCTTCGCGCCGAGCAGCCGGAACACCGGCTGCGCGGCGACAGCCGCCATGAAGCTGCCTTGCTGATCGAGCCACAGGGCATCGCCCTTCTCCGGCACGCCATAGCTGATGAATACCGGCCGCGGCGCGCACAGCGCGATGAGCTCGTGCGCGTCGACGGGTAAATCGCCGGCGTCCATGCGCCCGAACGTCGCGTCCTCGGCGCCGTACTTCAAGAAATTGCCGGCCATCCAGTGGTACTCGCCGCTTCCGGTCAGGTTCTCGACGGCCTCGCCGAAGTTGCGGCGGTGCAGCTTTGCGCCGCCCTCGCCCGACGAGCCGACAAGCACCACGGCGAAGCGCGTGTCGAACGCCATCGCGACGAGCGCGGCTTTGCCGTAGCGCGATACGCCTTCGATGCCGACGGCCGTCGCGTCGACGCCGCTCTGCGTCTCGAGCCAGTCGAGCCCGCGCGACGCGCCCCAGGCCCAGGCGCGCAGCGCGCCCCAATCGTCGGGCTTGCGCGGCTGGCCTTTGTTGACGAGGCCGATGATGCCGCGGGTGAGCCCCGCGCCGTTGTCGGCTTGAACGCTCGTCGGGCGCAGCGAGACGAAGCCCCACCCGGCCGCGATCAGCTGCGCCGTTGCCGGCGGATCGCTGTTTGCCGGCGGCGAGCCGGGCGGCGGCCCGGCCGGTGCGCCGGGCCGTGCAGCCGGACGGCACGCGACGGGCAAATCGTCCGGCTCGATCGCTTCCGGAGGCAGCGCGCCGCCGCCGAACATGATCATGACGGGCACGCGCTCGGCATCCGCCGGCGTGACGAGCGTCATGCAGATCTCGACGTCGAACGCGGGATTCGCGGAGTTGTCGACGGTACCGACGAGCTGCCGGCCGATCACGCGCTTGCCCGCGATTTCCCACTCGCGCGTCGCGACGACGGACCACTCGACGCCGGGCACTGCGGACGGCACCCGGCCCACGACCTCACGCTCGAAGTCCTCGACGATCTCGGGACGGCGCGCGTCCCACCACGCGTCGGCGGTCGCGACCCTAGCCCCGTTTCTCAGGACCAGCGGATCGGGCAGGATCGGGTACGGATTCGCTTTCGCTTCGTCGTAGTTCGCGGCATTCGGCGCCGCTGCGTCGGCCGTCGGCCCCGGCCGTAACTGCCGAATGCCGAGCTGCTCGAGCATGTGGCGGTGATCGTCGAGTGTGGTCCAACCCGTCGTGTCGACGAGCGGCGACGCAGACTGTGCTTGCAGCGCCGAAGCCGCCAGCGCTAGCACGGCCACGGCGGCGATGACAGGGGCTGCGGCAAACAGCCGCACCGCCGCGCGCAGCTCTTGGCCGCCAACGAAAAACCACCGCGCCGACCGAACCCAACCCGCTCGATTGCCAGACATGACGCCCCCGCTCGAGCCCAATCCTGACCCGCTCGAACGATCAGCGTGCCACAGCTGTGCAGCTCGCGCGATCGATGCCGCGCGGGCTAGAGTCTCGTGGTCGATGAAACCGCAGCGCACCGCACAAAGGCCCGAATGGGAGACATAGGATCGGCGTTCGCCGAGGCCGCTCGTCTCATCGTGGCGGCCGACAGCACCCTGTTAGGGATCGTCTGGTTGAGCCTCGGTGTGAGCCTCACTGCGGTCGCTGCCGCGACCGCGATAGGCCTGCCGCTCGGCGCTGCGCTCGCGATCCGCCGTTTTCCTGGACGGCAGGTCTTGCTCGTGGCGTTGAACGCGCTGATGGGTTTTCCGCCCGTGGTCGTCGGGCTGCTCGTCTACCTGCTGCTGTCTCGCGCGGGTCCGCTCGGCGAGCTCGGGCTGCTGTTCACGCCGGCGGCGATGGTCGTCGCTCAGGCGATACTCGTGATACCGATCATCGCGGGTCTGTCGCGTCAAGTGCTCGAAGATGCCTGGCACGAATACGAGGAGCAGTTGCGCTCGCTCGGCGCCACGCCGAGCGCGGCGGCAGCGACGCTCGTGTGGGACACACGGTATTCGCTCGTCACAGTCGTTTTGGCGGGATTCGGGCGCGCCGCCGCGGAAGTCGGCGCCGTGATGATCGTCGGCGGCAACATCGACGGCGTCACTCGCGTGATGACCACAGCGATTTCGCTCGAGACTAGCAGAGGAGACCTGCCCTTGGCGCTCGGCCTCGGCATCATCCTCATCGCCGTGGTGTTCGTCATCAACGCGGCGGCACAGATGATCAAGTCCGCGGCGGTCCGCCGCTATGGGTAGACGGCCGTGCTCCCGTTGACACTCGAGGACGTGTCGTTCGTCGCCGGCGGCCGAACGATCATCGACCGCGTGTCGTGCGAGTTCACGCCGGGGCCGCGAACGATGATCCTCGGCCCCAACGGCGCCGGCAAGAGCGTCTTGATGCGACTCTGTCATGGGCTCCTGACACCCACGTCGGGCCGCATCGCGTGGCGCGGCAGCCGCGACGAAGGCAGGCCGCGCGCGCAAGCCATGGTGTTTCAACGGCCGGTCATGCTGCGCCGGTCGGCCATCGCGCAACGTGACGTACGGGCTCAAGCTCGCCGGAGTTGCGCGCGCGGAGCGCGACCGGCGCGCGCGCGCGGTTCTCGATGCCGTGGGCCTCGCCTCGACGGCCGATCACCCCGCTCGCGTTCTATCGGGCGGCGAGCAGCAGAAGCTCGCGCTCGCGCGCGTGTGGGCTCTCTCGCCCGAAGTGTTGTTCCTCGACGAGCCCACGGCGAACCTCGATCCCGGCGCAACACGCGAGGTCGAGCGCATCGTCGAACAGATTCATGCGAGCGGCACCAAGATCGTGATGACGACTCACAATCTCGGACAGGCGCGCCGGCTCGCCGACGAGATCGTGTTCATGAGCGCCGGCCGCCTGGCGGACCACGCGCCCGTCGAGCGTTTCTTTGCGCAGCCGTCGACGGCGGAAGCCGCCGCATTCATCAAGGGAGAGTTGCCATGGAGCTGAGGACGAATTTCGCGCGAGCCGCCGCTTCGCTCCTCGCGCTCGCCTGCGTCGAGAGCGCCTTCGCGCAACAGTTCATCACCGTCGCATCGACAACCTCGACCGAGCAGTCCGGGCTCTTCAAGTATTTGCTGCCGATGTTCGAGGAGCGGACCGGAATCGAAGTGCGCGTCGTGGCGCTCGGCACGGGCCAGGCGCTCGACCTCGCGCGCCGCGGCGATGCCGACGTCGTATTCGTGCACGCGAAGTCCGCCGAGGAAGAGTTCCTCCGCGAAGGCCACGGCGTGCAACGCTTCCCCGTCATGTACAACGACTTCGTCATCATCGGGCCGAGAGTCGGATCCGGCCGCGAATCGGCGGTGGAGCCGATACGCTCGACGCCTTCCGCAAGATCAAGGCCTGCCGGCGCGGCATTCGTCTCCCGCGGCGACCGCAGCGGCACGCACATCGCCGAGGTCAACTTCTGGACGACGGCAGGCATCGACATCGAGAAGGAAAAAGGTCCGTGGTATCGCGAGACAGGGCAAGGCATGGGCCCGGCGCTGAACACGGCGGCGTCGATGAACGCCTATCTTCTCGCGGATCGTGCATCGTGGCTCGCTTTCAAAAACCGCGGCGAGCTCGCGATCCTCGTCGAAGGCGACAAGCGGCTCCTGAACCAGTACGGCGTCATGCTCGTGAATCCCGAGAAGCACACGCACGTGAAACGCGTCGAGGGCCAAGCGTTCATCGATTGGCTCGTGTCACCAGAAGGACAGGCAGCGATCGCCGCGTACCAGATCGACGGTGAGCAGCTGTTCTTCCCGAACGCCGGCGAGCCCGGCGTCTGAGCCACTCGCCTCAGCGTCGTCGCGAGCGCTGCGCCTCGACCGAAGCAAGGTCTTCGCGCGTGTTGACGTTCGCGAACGCTTCTGCGCGCTCGAAGAGCACCTTGCGCGCGCCGAGCCGTTCGAGCACTTGCCAAGTCGGCGGATGAGCGCCGACGGCTAGGGCCTCGCGGACCGCGGTCAACGCCGAGACCGGCCACAAGGCGCACAGGGGCTGGCGGCCTTCGCTCGTTTCCGCCATCGCCGCTCCACCCTCTGCGCGCTCGAGCAAGCGCACGTAGAGGTCTGCCGGAAGTAGAGGCGCATCGCACGGGCTCACCGCGAGCGTGCGTGCGCCCTGCCCTTCGGCCCAGATCAATCCAACTTTCACGCCGGCGAGCGGCCCCAGCGCGTCGCCAGCCTCGTCGTAGAGCGTCGGCAGTCCTTGTGCTTTGGCCACAGCCTCTGACTCGGTCCCTGGCCGAACGTTCACGCCCACGTTTGCGCACACCGTTTGCAGCCGCTGCACGGCCCACGTGAGCAGCGGCCGCCCGTCGAGCAACGCGACGGCCTTTTCGCCGCCGAAACGCACGGATCGGCCACCGGCGAGCACGAGGCCCACCACGGAGTCTGGCGGCGCACTCATGGATAAGGCCGCGCGAGGCTGTCGACGAGATCGGCGATCGCCTCGATGTCGTCGAGATCGGCGAACGGCAGCTGGAGATTCGGCGGCCGGTGGTCGCTCGCGAGCGCAACGATGTTCGGATCGCCGGGAAACAGCAGCGGTTTGCCGACCGCGCTGCGATGCACTTCGAGCTTCGCGTGCATTTGCGTCTTGAACCCTTCGACGATGACGAGATCGACGGGCGAGAGGTGCGGCACGAGCTCAGCTAACGTCGGCTCGGCCTCGTCGCGAAGCTCGTGCATCAACGCCCAGCGCCGCGCGCTCGAGATGAGCACCTCGTGCGCACCCGCCAGTCGATGCGTGTGCGAATCCTTGCCGGGCTTGTCGACGTCGAACTCGTGGTGCGCGTGCTTGAGCGTCGACACCGTGCGGCCGCGCGCGATCAGCACCGGCAGGAGCTTCGCGAGCAACGTCGTCTTGCCGCTGCCGCTCCAGCCCGCGAGCCCGATCAGCCGCACGGCTAGTCCGTCGCCGTCGCCGCCATCGCCGTCTCGCGGGCCGTCGTCGCACGGGCTCGTTCGACGCGCGCAGCGCAGTACTTGAACTCGGGGATCTTGCCGAACGGATCGAGCTTCGGATTCGTCAGCCGATTGGCGGGGCTCTCGGCGAAGCAGAACGGCATGAAGACCGAGCCCTCGGCCACCTCGCGATCGGCGCGCAAGATCGCTTCGAGCACACCGCGCCGCGTCTCGACCGTGATCTTGTCGCCCTGGCGAAACCCTCGCTTCTGCATGTCGCGCGGGTTCATCGCGGCGATGCCGACGGGCTCGATCGCGTCGAGCACGCCGGCGCGGCGCGTCATCGAGCCCGTGTGCCAATGCTCGAGCAGCCGGCCCGTCGTGAGCACGAGCGGAAACTCCGCGTCTGGGACCTCGTCGGGCGGCAAGAGATCCGCGGGCACGATCTTGCCGCGGCCGTCGGCCGTCGGGAACCCGTCCGTGAACGCGATCTGGTCGCCGGGCACGTCGGGTGCCTTGGCCGGATAGATCACCGAGTCTTCGCGGTCGACGCGCTCCCACGAGATGTTGTTCAGCGAAGGCATCGTCGCGGCCATCTCGGCATAGACGTCCGACACGTGGCCGTACTTCCAGTCGAGACCGATGCGCCGCGCGAGATCGACGATGAGCTCCCAGTCCTGGCGCGCATCGCCGGGCAGATCGAGCGCCGGGCGGCCCATCTGCACTTGACGGTTCGTGTTCGTGAACGTGCCGAGCTTCTCGGCGTGCGCCGACGCCGGCAGCACGACGTCGGCGTACCACGCCGTCTCGGTCAAGAAGATGTCCTGCACCACGAGATGCTCGAGCTTCGCGAGCGCCGCGCGCGCATGGTCCTGGTCGGGATCCGACATCGCGGGGTTCTCGCCCATGATGTACATGCCCGTGATCTCGCCTTCGTGCACCGCGTCCATGATCTCGACGACCGTGAGGCCGCGCTTCGGATCGAGCGTCTGGCCCCAGAAGTTCTCGTACCAGCCGCGGATGTCGAGCTTCTCGACGGACTTGTAGTCCGGGAAGTACATCGGGATCAGGCCCGCGTCGGAAGCGCCCTGCACGTTGTTCTGGCCGCGCAGCGGATGCAAGCCCGTGCCTGGCCGGCCAATCTGGCCCGTGATCAACGCGAGCGCGATCAAGCAGCGCGCGTTGTCGGTGCCGTGCGTGTGCTGCGAGATGCCCATGCCCCAGAAGATGATCGACGCTTTCGACGTCGCGTAGATGCGTGCGACGTCGCGCAGCACGCTCGCGTCGATGCCGACGACCTCGGCCATCGCTTCGGGCGAGAAGTCCTTGACCTTGGCCTTCAGCGATTCGAAGCCGGAGACGTGCTCGCGAATGTAAGTCCTCGTCGTAGAGCTTCTCGTCGATGATCGTATGCAGCAGCGAGTTCAGCAGCGCGACGTCGCTGCCGGGCTTGAACCTGAGCGCGTGCGTCGCGTGGCGCATGAGATCCTGGCCGCGCGGATCGATGACGATGAGCTTCGCGCCGCGCTTCGCGGCTTGCTTGAAGAACGTGGCTGCGACCGGATGGTTCACGGTCGGCCGCGCGCCGATGACGATGATGCAGTCGGCATCCATCGCGGCGTTGAACGGCGCCGACACGGCGCCGGAGCCGATGCCTTCCATGAGCGCCGCGACCGACGACGCATGGCAGAGCCGCGTGCAGTGATCGACGTTGTTCGTCTCGAAGCCCGTGCGCACGAGCTTCTGGAACAGGTAGGCCTCCTCGTTCGAGCCCTTCGCGGAGCCGAAGCCCGACAACGCCTTGCCGCCGCGCTCGTCGAGGATTCTCTTGAGCCCTGCGGCGGCGCGCGTCAGCGCTTCCTCCCAAGTCGCTTCGCGGAAGACGGTGAAGCGGTCGTCGTAGCGCATGTCTGCGTCGGCGTCCGCGACCTTCGGCGCGTCGTCGCGGCGGACGAGCGGCTTGGTCAGGCGCTCCGGCGAAGCGACGTAGTCGTAGCCGAACCGGCCTTTGACGCAGAGCCGATTCTCGTTCGCGTAGCCGTTGCGACCGTCGACCTGCACGATGCGGTTGTCCTTGACGGCCACGGCCGTCTGACAGCCGACGCCGCAGAACGGGCACAGCGTGTTCGACGACCTTGTCGAACTTCTGCACGGCGCGCTTCGTCGCCGTCTTGTCCATCAACGACTTCTCGTACAGCGCGCCGGTCGGGCACGCCTGCACGCACTCGCCGCACGTGACGCACGTCGAGAGCCCCATCGGGTCGTGGATGTCGAACACCGGCACGGCGTGGCTGCCGCGCAGCCCCATGCCGATGACGTCGTTGACCTGCACCTCGCGGCACGCGCGCACGCACGCGCCGCACGAGATGCACGCGTCGAGATTCACCGCGATCGCGGGATTCGAGACGTCGAGCTCGGCTTGTGCTCGTGCTCGCCGCATCGAACTTCGACGCGTAGCGGTCGCTGCCGGCGATGCCCATCGACGACGCCCATTGCCAGAACGGCGCCTGATTGTCGGGGCCCTGCTCGCGCGGCCGCATGTTGCTCGCGAGCAGCTCGAACACCATCTGGCGCGACTTCGCGGCGCGCTCCGTCTGCGTCGAGACTTCCATGCCGGCGGTCGGCTTGCGGATGCACGACGCCGTCAGCACGCGCTCGCCCTTGACCTCGACCATGCACGCGCGGCAATTGCCGTCGACGCGGTAGCCGGGCAGGTCCACGTGGCACAGGTGCGGAATCTTCGTGCCTTCGCGCTTCGCGACGTCCCAGATCGTTTCGCCGGGCTTCGCGGCGACTTCCTTGCCGTCGAGCTTGAAGACGATCTTGATCGCTCATCTCAAGGGTCCTTCCGGAACAGCGTCAGCAGATGGGCCACCGGATTCGGTGCCGCCTGCCCGAGGCCGCAGATCGACGAGTCGCGCATGACCGTTTCGAGGTCGCGCAGCGCCGGCTCGTTCAACGCGCCTTTGGCCTTCAGCAGCGTGACCATCTTATCCGTGCCTTCGCGGCATGGCGTGCACTGGCCGCAGCTTTCGTGCCTGAAGAACTTCAGCAGGTTGACGACGGCATCCTTGACGTCGTCGTGGTTCGAGAACACGACGACGGCGTGCGAGCCGACGAATGCGCCGATCTTGGCGAGCTCGCCGCCGAAATCGAGCGGAATGTCGCCCATCGATGCGGGCAGGATCCCGCCCGAAGCGCCGCCCGGCAGATAGGCCGTGAACGTGTGGCCCGTCGAGCATGCCGCCGCAATAGTCGTCGATGAGCTCGCGCACCGTGACGCCGGCCGGCGCCTGCACGACGCCGGGCTTCTTGACGCGCCCCGACACCGACCACGACCGCGGACCGGGATGGCCTTCGCGCCCTTGCTTCGCGAACCACTCGGGGCCCTTCTGCAGGATGTCGCGGATCCACCAGAGCGTCTCGACGTTCTGGTTCAGCGTCGGGCGGCCGAAGATACCGACCTCCGCGATGTACGGCGGGCGATTGCGCGGCAAGCCGCGCTTGCCCTCGATGCTCTCGATCATCGCGCTCTCTTCGCCGCAGATGTACGCGCCCGCGCCGCGGCGCAGCTCGATGAAGCCGGGCGGCGCGATGCCGGCGGCCTCGAGCGCCGCGATCTCGCGGCGCAAGATCTCGAGCACGCCGGGATACTCGTTACGCATATAGAAATAGATGCGTTGCGCCTCGACGGCGTGCGCCGCGATCAGCGCGCCTTCGAGCGTGCGGTGCGGGTCGCGCTCGAGGAACCAGCGGTCCTTGAACGTGCCGGGCTCGCCTTCGTCGCCGTTGATCGACATCAAGCGCGGCCCGGCATACGAGCGCACGAACTGCCACTTCTTGCCGGGCGGGAAGCCTGCGCCGCCGAGGCCGCGCAAGCCCGACGACTGCAGCTTGTCGATGATCGCCTCGGCGGCGAGCTGCGCCGGAGCGGACCGACTCGTAGAGCTCGTAGCCGCCGTTCGCGCGGTATTCGGCGAGCGCGATGTACTTCGGGACGACACGTCGGTGCGCCGCTCGCGCGCGTCGCGCAGCAAGCCTTCGACGGTCGCGTTGTCGACTTCGCGATCGCCGACGCGCGCCGCCGGCGCGCCCGCGCAGCGGCCGACGCACGCGGCGCGCACGACGCGCACCTGGCTCGGGTCGACGCCGGCGCTCAGTTTTTCGATGAGCTCGTCGGCGCCCGCAATCATGCAGCTGATGGATTCGCAGACCCGGATCGTCAGCGGCGCCGGCTTCGGCTCGCCCTCTTTGATGATGTCGAAGTGGTCGTAGAACGAAGCGACCTCGTAGACCTCGGCCTGCGACAGCCGCATTTCCTCGGCCAGCGCGCGCAAGTGACGCGCCTCGAGGCAGCCGAACTTGTCCTGAATCAGGTGCAGGTGCTCGATCAACAGGTCGCGGCGCCGCTCGCGCGTACCCAGCAACGCGCGAACTTCCGCGAGCGCCGCATCGTCGACGACGCGGCCCTTCGGTCCGCGCTCGCGACGCGAGCGCGGAGTTTCAGGTCTCATTGGAAATCCCTCTCGCAAATGCCCGGACTGGTCAGAGCAGGGAGGCATAGGTAAAACAATCAACGATCTGTCCCGGTTCGACGCGCGTGACGTCCTCGCCGAGCTCGACCACGCCGTCGGTATCCACCAATGAGGATAGCAGCCCGGCACCCTCGCGCGGAAACTTGGCGGCCTCGAGCGTGCCATCCTCGGCCTTGCGCAAGTGGACGCGCACGTACTCGCGGCGCGCAGGCTTCTTCCGATGCGAAAACTGCGCGCGCACGGGAACTGGCGGCGGCGGCGACCATTGGGCGCCGGCGAGAGCAAGGATTGCAGGCCGCGCCACCTTCGCGAAAGTCACGAAGCTCGCGACCGGGTTACCCGGCAGGCCGATGAACGGCGTGCCGTCGATGACGCCCATCGCCACGGGCCGCCCGGGCTTCATCGCGATGCGCCAGAACACCAAGCGTGCCGACGCTCTCCACGGCGGTCTTGACGTAGTCGCCCTCGCCCGTCGAGACGCCGCCCGAGCTCAAGATCAAGTCGTGAGACCCAGCGGTGTGCTTCAGCACCCTCGCGA
The DNA here is from genome assembly GCA_963714705.1 of uncultured Gammaproteobacteria bacterium. GTDB lineage: Bacteria > Pseudomonadota > Gammaproteobacteria > Steroidobacterales > Rariloculaceae > FEN-1219. The sequence continues at coordinate 367,312 of CAVQPJ010000001.1, read as the reverse complement.
TCTCTGCGCTGTCGTCGCGGCGAATGCCGAGGTCGCTGACGACGCAACCGATTCGCCGCAGCATCGCGATCAACATGATGCGGTTCGAGTCGAAGACCTGCGAGCCTCGCCGGATCGCGCCGGGCTCGACGATCTCGTCGCCATTGGAGAACACGCGCCACCTTCACGCGCCTGCGAACGCGAATGTCGGTGAGCCCCATGGCCGCGGCCACGGCGACGTCCTGCGGCCGCAGCCAGCGACTCGCAGGCACGATGACCTTTCCTGCCGCAATGTCCTCGCCGGCCGGCCGCACGTTCGCGCCTCGCTTCAGCCCCGGAGGCAGCAGCACGCGGCCCGCGTCGTCGAGGCGCACGTCCTCCTGCATGAACACCGTATCGGCGCCCTCGGGCATCGGCGCGCCGGTGAAGATGCGAATCGCTTCACCGGGCGCGACGGGCGGCCCGTCGGCTGCACTGCCTGCTTGCGACCGGCCGGTAACGCGGAACAGCTGCGCCGCGCCGCTCGGCACGTCCTGCCCGCGCACGGCGTAGCCGTCGACGGCGGAGTTCGTGAACGGCGGCAGCTGCAGCGTCGCGACGAGATCCTCGGCGAGAACGCGGCCGTCGGCGTCGAGCAAGGCGCACGGTTTCGACACCAGTCGACGGAGCTGAAACGCGCGACGATCGCGGCGACGGCATCGTCGACGGACAGGATCTGCGCGCCCGACGCGAAACAGTCTTGCGAAAGCTGCGCCATCGCTGCCTAGAGAATTCGGTCGGGCCGGCTGTAGACGTTGAAGCGGTCGGACTTCAGAAAGCCGACCAGCGTGATGCCGAACTCGCGCGCGAGCTCGACGGCGAGCGACGACGGCGCGCCGACGGCCGCGACGAGCGGGACACCGGCCATCTTGGCTTTCTGCATGAGCTCGAAGCTCGCGCGGCCGCTGACGATGACGCCGCGATTCGTCGAGCGGCAGCTCGCCGCGCATCAGCGCGTGGCCGATCAGCTTGTCGAGCGCGTTGTGCCGGCCGACGTCCTCGCGCAGCGCGACGATCGTGCCCGCGGCATCGAACAGGCCCGAGGCGTGCAAGCCGCCCGTCTGCTCGAACACGGCCTGCTGCGTCTTCAGCGCCGCGGGCAACGCGCCCGAGCGCCGCGCCGCTCATCCGGAAATCCGCGGCGCCGACGTCGTACTGGCCTTGCACGGCCACGGCATCGATCGAGGCCTTGCCGCAGACGCCGCAGCTCGACGTCATGTAGAAATTCCGCTCGAGACGCTTGAAGTCGACCGGGACGCCGGGCGTTCAGCTCGACGCGCACGACGTTGATCAAGCCCGTCGGCCGCGCGCTGCCCGCGCGCCACGACACCTTGCACGTCGCTGCGCGCGCGGATGATGCCTTCGGTGAACAGGAAGCCCGACGGCGAGATCCTCGTCGTGCCCCGGCGTGCGCATCGTGACCGAAACGGGCTCTTCGGCGCGGCTGCCGTCGCGCCGCGAGTAGCCCAAGCGAATCTCGAACGGCTCCTCGGTGGCGACGAGATCGGGATCGTCGGCCTGCCCCGAGCTCGCCGCCGCGGAAGCGGCGCACCGTCGAGCCGCCGCGTCGATTGCTGCCGACCCGCGCGTCGTCTCACGTCGCCCACGACGACGCCCACTGCTCGAACGAAGCTCGCATCGATGTCGCGCACGCTCGCGCAACCGAGCAGCGCCATGTCGCGCGCGAGCTCGGTCTTCAAGATCTTCAGCGCCTGGACGACGCCGGCTTCGCCGCCGGCGCCGAGGCCATAGAGATGCGGCCGGCCCGCGGAGCAGGCGCGGGCCCCGAGCGCGAGCGCCTTCAAGATGTGCGTGCCGCGGCGCACGCCGCCGTCGAGAATCACCTCGAGGCGGTCGCCGACGGCGTCGACGATCTCCTTCGAGCACGTCGAACGGCGCCGGCGAGAAGTCGAGCTGCCGGCCGCCGTGGTTGCTGACCATGACGGCCGTCGCGCCGATGTCCGCCGCGCGCTTCGCGTCCGCGCCGGTCATGATGCCCTTGATCGCGAACGGGCCGCCCCACTCCTTGATCATCCACTCGGCGTCCTTCCACGTGACGCTGCGGTCGATCTGCGCGTTCAAGAACTGAATGATGCCGCCGAGCTTCTCGCTGCCGGGCGGCGGCCGGTGCGCGATGTTCGCGACCTCGATCTTCGGCGTCGTGAGGTGCTTGTAGACCCACTTCGGCTTCATCGCAATGTCGAACAGGCTCATCAGCGCGAGCTTCGGCGGCACCGTCATGCCCGTCACGATGTCGCGCTCGCGATTGCCGGACACCGTGACGTCGACCGTGAGCTGCAGCGCGACGTAGCCCGAGTCCCTCGCGCGCTGCACGAACTCGCGGCTCAAGCTCCGGTCCCTGAACATGTAGACCTGGAACACCTTCGGGCCGGGCGAGAGCTTCGCCGCGTCCTCGATGCTTCGTCGACGAGACGCTCGACAGCGAGAAGATCGTGCCGCTCGCGTGCGCCGCGCGCGCCGTGCCGCCCTCGCCCTCGTGATGGAACAGGCGCTGCAACGCGGTCGGCGCGCAGAAGTACGGCCAGTCGATCCGCTGGCCGAACAGCGTCGTCGACATGTCGATCTTCGATGACGTCGACGAGCGCGCGCGGCAGGAACTCCACGCTGTCGAACGCGGCCGTGTTGCGCCGCAAGGTCCATTCGTCGTCGGCGGCGCCGTCGATGTAGTGGAACATCGGCGCGGGCATGTTCCGCTTCGCGAGCTTGCGCAGCTCCGCGATGTTGTAGCAGCGCTCGACTCGGCTAGAAACACGCCGCGACCCGCCATGCCGAACGTTGTAGCTACGCAACGGAATCGTCCTCGCCGCCGCCCCGTGCGTGCGCGTCGTCCTTCTCGAGCACGATCTGGAGCACCTTGCCGCCGCCGATCGGCTGGCTCCCTTCGACGGAGACCTCGGTCGGGCCGCAGCCACAGGTCGAGCCGCGACTTCGGCAACGTCACGAGGATCTCGGCTCCGGAGAACAGCGGCCGTCACGGCCCCCGTCGGACGAACCTCGATCCCATAGCGCAGGCTCTGCTCCGACGAGAAGCGCATGGTGTCCTCTACCTTGCCGGTCTCGGCAATCTTCGCGAGCTCGGTCTTCGAGACTCGCGAAGCGAATCGAGTTACCGCGGATCCTGAGTTTCATGCCGGCCCGGCTCTGCAAGGAGGGGCGCATTCTAACAGCCGAATCCCGCATCCGGGCTCGCAGCCGTTTGCAGCGCTGGCGGCCACATCCTCTACGTTACGCCAGCGTGACTGCCATCTGTTTGTCATATAATCGCGCGCGGAGCGAGACCGGTGGCGCCCGAGCAACGGGCCAGCCGGACGGCAGAGCTGGGAGTTCTATGACCGACGAAGTGGGTATCAGCGGCTTTGCGCGTCTACGTGCCGCCTTACCGGGTAGACCTCGAGTCATGGTGTCGCTGGACCAACAACGTCTGGGACAAGACCCGCGCCGTCGTCGGCCACAGCTTTCGGATGCGCGGCCCGGCGCAAAGCGTCTATACGATGGCGGCCACGGCCGTCATGCGGCTCATCGATCGCTACGACATCGACCCGACCCGCGTCGGTTTCCTGGGACTCGGCACCGAGTCGAGCACCGACAACTCGGCCGGCGCCGTCATCGTCAAAGGCATGCTCGACGAGGGCCTCGCAGGCGAGCGGCCGGCCGCCGCTGTCGCGCCACTGCGAGGTCCCCGAGGTCAAGCACGCCTGCCTCGGCGGCGTCTACGCGCTGAAGCACGCGCTGCGTTATCTGGCCCTCGAGTCCGAGGACCGCTGCGCGATCGTCGTCAGCGCCGACATCGCCGAGTACGCGCGCGGCAGCTCCGGCGAGCCGACGCAGGGCGCCGGCGCCGTCGCGATGCTCGTCGAGCGCAACCCGAAGCTTGCTGACCGTCCACCTCGAGCACATCGGCAGCGCCTCGTCGTATCGCGCCGTCGACTTCCGCAAGCCCGTGCTGCGCAACATCATCCGCGGCAAGCTCAACTGCCACTTCCAGGACTTGCCGGTGTTCAACGGCAAGTACTCGACGACCTGCTATCTCGACGAGACTCTGCACGCGCTGAACGACATGGCGCGGCGCATGGGGCGCGAGCCGTCGTCTTACTATCGCGAGCTCGCGGCGATCTTCATGCACCGCCCGTATCACCGCATGCCCGAGCAGTCGTTCGCGATGAGCTATCTGTTCGGACTGGCGCAAGACGGTACCCGCGGTCGCGCCGAGCTCACGGAGCTCTGCGAACGCGCCAAGATGCCCGTCGCGAGCGTGCTCGAGGAGATGCGCTCGCAGCCGAACATTCTGCAGCTCGTCAAGGACGGCAACATCGATGCCGACGCCTACCCGCTCAGCATCCAGCTCCTCAAGGAGTTTCGCAGCAGCGAGGAATTCGGCGCCTTGGTCGCCGCCAAGATGTCGCTCGGCTCCGAGCCGATGAAGGACATCGGTAACGTCTATTGCGCGGCGCTGCCCGCGTGGATGGCCGCCGGGCTCGAAGATGCTTACCAGCGCGGCGACGACCTCGCCGGCAGCAAAATGCTCGCGGTGGGCTACGGCAGCGGCGACGCCGCCGAGGCCATTCCGATGACGGTCGCGCCGCAGTGGCGCGAGCGCCGCCGCGAAGATCGGCTTCGAGGCTGCGCTCGAGGGGCATCAAGATCTCACGCAAGCGCAATACGAGAGCCTGCACGACACCGGCACGGCGCGGGGGCTCCGCGATCCCGAGCACGGCTTCGTGATTCGAGTCGATCGGCAGCAGCGCGAATCCGAAGTTCAGCGACGAAGGCATCGAGTACTACCGCTTCGTGCGTTGACGCGGGGATGCTGAAGCGATCCCTATTGCTCCTCGCGTCGGTGTGGATCGCAACGCCGGCGTTCTCGCAGACTCCTCCGCCCATTCTCAAGGCCGCCGTCGTCGGCCTGACGGACGACGTCGCACTGCGCCAAAGCTTCGAGACGGAGCTCGTGGCTCTCGCACGCACGCACAACTACGACGCCGTCACGAGCTACGACATCACGGGCGACGTCGGCAGCCTCGATCAAGACGAGTTTCTCGAAGCGCTCGCGGCGCGCGGAATCCAGGCGGTCCTCATGGTGCGCCCCGCGGCCGTCGGAGAAGGCTCCTCGCTCGAGGCCGTGCGCAACGAAGTGCCGAGCAAAACGTTCAAGGACATGCAGCGGTTTGCGCGCAAGGTCAGCGGCTCCGGCAGCGACGACTTGATAGCGGTCGTGCACTTGGCGATCTACACGCTGGCCGGCGAGGAGCCGGCGCTGATTTCGGCGGGCGCCGTCTGGCTCGACGAGCCCGTGGCCGACCGCGCGGAAGGCATCAAGCGCCTGCAGGGGCTGATCGTGCAAAACGTCGACGCCGTGCGGCCGGCCATCCGGCAACGCCTCGGGCTGCCGCCGCTGCCCGAGTAACGGCCGTTCTGCCCGGGAATCAGCCGCGCTCGAGCCGCTGCGTCTGCTGCTCGAGCTCCGCAATGAGCCCGTCGATCCCGCCGCTCGCGAACACGCGTTGATACTCGGCGCGCTTCAGCGCGAGATCGCTGACGCCGTCGGCGACGATGTTGATGATCTTCCAGCTCTCGCCGTCCCGTTGGACCAAGTACTCGAACGAGACGTCGGGCTGCCCCTCGCGCTTGATCGCCGTCGTCACTCGCACACGCCCATTCGCGTCGGGCGCGCCGGCCTCGATCGGGCGAAACGCGTCGGTCGCGACGTTGCCGAAGCGCGCGGCATACGTCGTGACGCTCAAGCGTTGGAACGCTTCGATGAAGCGCCGCCGGTCGGCCTCCGCCAGTGAGCCCCACTGCCGGCGCAACGCAAACTCCGCGATGTAAGGCAAGTCGTGCGTCGCGACGATCAGGGGCTCGAGCTGCCGGTAGCGCTCGTCGATCGCCGCGGGCTTGCCGCGTGCTGCTTCGACGAGCCCTTGTTGCAGGGAGGCGATCGTAGCCGCCGGCGAGTCGGTGCGGATTTCCGCGGCGCTGCCGCCGTGCGCGACGAGAATGCCGGCCGCGGCGCAGCCGAAGAGGAATGATCGACGGCGCATGAGCTCGATTCTAGCGCCCGCCGCCCGACGACTGCCGCAAGTAGGCGGCGATGTCCTGAATGTCGCGCTCCGTAACCTCCGTGGGTCGAAACGGCGGCATCGACCACGTGCCGCGGCGCACGAACGTGCGGATCGCATCGGCGTTCAGATCCGTGCGCTGCTCGAGAAGCGCCGGCAACGAGCCCTGATACTTGATGCGCAGCGCATCGGTGCCGGGCAACATCGCGCGGCCGTCGTCTCCAACCCCGGCGGCGTGGCACGGCGCGCAGGTGTGCTCGAACTTGGCCTTCCCGCGCTCGACGGACGCGGCCTCCTGTGCCGTCGCTACGCTGCACGACAGGAGCATGAGCGCGATCGCCGGAACGACTGTCTTCCTCGTCACGCTCATGACCGCATTCCTCCGCGCATCGACCGAAATCCCGCGGGCCAGACGCCCGCGCGCCCCGGCGAGATGATGCCGTTCGGGTCGATGGCGTCCTTCAACGTCTCGTTGAAACGGCGCAGCACGAAATCGTTGAACGAATACTGGTCGGCCACGTCGTCCTGCAAGATCGGCGGAGCGCGGTAGTCGCCGTAACCGAGCGCGCCGTTCTCGCGCAGCACCTCGCGCAGCTTCGCCGTCGCCGCAAGCTTGCCCGCGGGGCTCACGTCGCCGCCGCCGAGACCGAAGCCGTTGCCCATCAAGAAGGCGAACTGATACCAATTGACCGGCGTCTGGATCGCATTCGGAAACAGGCTCGGCATCCCGAGCTTGCGCGCGATCGCGGCGAAATCCTGCTGCGCCTTCAGCACGGCTTCCCCGCTGCGGCCGATCAACGAGAACAAACCGATGTGGGTCTCGTTCCACGCGTTCGGGTTGCGCTCCGTACGGCCCGTCATGTACCAGATGCCGAGCCCCGGCACGCCTTGCGTGATGTTGCGCCGCATGTTGGTCGGATACGGCCCCGTCGTCGCCGCGATTTGCTCGCGCGTCAACGGCGTCTTCAGCGACTCACCGTCGGTGAAGCGTGCGCCGGGCACTTTGCGCGCGACGAGCTCCTTGGCGTATTCCCAGTTCGCGAGCGTCGTGCGCTCCGAGCCGTAGAACTGAAGCTCGACTTGCCACGAGTGCAGATTCGCGCTCGCTGCCTGCCGATCCATTTCACCTTCGTTGAACGCGAGCGCGGCATCGCGAAACTCGGTGTTGCCCATGAGCGCCCCGAGCGGGCTGCCGTACCATGGCTCGCCGCACATCGAAAGGTCGCCGAGATAGTTGACGACCTCGATCAACGGAACGAGATCCTGCCGCTTCGGGACCGTCACGAGACCGTTGCGCCAATGCTCGGGCGCCGGCATCAGCCTAAAGCCCATCTTCGTCACGATGCCGAAGTTGCCTTGGCCGAACAGGCCGGCGGGATCGGGGCCATAGCCGTGCCGGTATTCCTGCCAGCTCTGCGACGCCGGCATCGCGCCCATGCCCGTGCGCAGGAGCTCGCCGTTCGGCAGCACGACCTCCATGCCGGTGTGCGCACCGAAGTGATCGCGGTAATAGCCCATCGTGTAGCCGATGCCGTGATCCATCGCGTTCCCGATCAAGCTGCCCCAACCGGGGTCCGGTGTGTCCACCCACACATTGAGCTTGTTCGCCTGAATGTGCCGATAGAGATCGATGTACGAGACGCCGGGCTCGACGAGCGCGAAGTTGCGCTTGTCGTCGCAGACGAGGATGCGGTTCATGCGCTTCAAGTCGACGGTGACACTGCCGCGGACGTTCGGCGACGGGCCGCCGTACGCGAAGTTCTTGCCGGTCGAGATGGCGTACAGCGGAATCTTGTACTTGTTCGCCGTGCGCACGATCGCTTGGACCTGCTCCGTCGTATCGGGGCCGACGGCGGCCGACGGGATCAGCTCGTTCGGCTGGTCCTTGATGTACGAGAAGTGGTCGCGGTAGGAGTAGAGATCGTCGTCGCTCGTGAAGACCCAGTCGCGGCCGACGGCGTCCTGGAACTCGCGAATAGCGGATTGAAACGACTCGGCACTGACTCCGGGCGGCAAGATCGCCATAACTCCCCCTCAACTCACACGAGACGCGACCGCGGAACGCGGCGCAATGATCCACGAATACAGCGGCACGTCGCGCAACGAGAGCGCGGCGCCGCTGGTGACGAGCTCGGCGCGCTCGGTCTGCGGCGAGCCGAGCGGGCATTCGGTCAAAGCCGTCGCGACCGCGCTCTCCCACGCCTCCGGCAGAGGCGAGAGGCGCTCGATGAGCCGCGCCGGGCCGACCAGCCGATGCACGATGCGACCATCCTCGACGAGACCGTGCTCGCCGCGATAGACGACGTGCATGCCGCGATCGAGCGCGAACGTCTCGAGCACGAACAACGCGTCCGCGAGCGTGACACCGGCAAGCGCCATCGGCGCTTTGCGCCAGGCCAGATCGAGCTCGTCGTACCACAGCGTCATGAGATCGTCTGCGACCGGCGAGAGCGAAACGCCGACGTGCTCGACGTGCTCCGCGATCGCGCCGGACTCGGCGAAGCGCACGTCGAACACGAAGCGCTCGAGTGACAGCGACTGCGCGGCCGCGCCGAACGCGCTCGCGAACGGCGCCGCGACGAGCGACACCGCCGGCAGCGCGGCACCGACTTTCAGGACGTCTCTACGATTCGCCATATCCCCCTCACTTCTTCGCGCCGCTCGGCTCGAGCACTGTTAGCCGATCGAGCAGCAGTTTCTTCTCGAGCGAGAGACTGCCGACAAGTTGCTTCAGATGCAGGTTCTCGATCTCGAGCTGCTTCGAGCGTGCGCCGTCGGACGAGCCCTCTTTGCTTTCCTTCCACGCGTAAACGACCGTCTCGCTTGCTCCGCCGGCCTTGGCTGCGCGCGGCGACTCAACTTGCGGTTCCCGCGGGTCCCCGCCGGGCTCGGCGAGCTTCTCCGTGAGAATCGCGAACATGAGGTCCACCTGCCGTTCCACTGCTTTCGCAGAGTCGGGGGGCACGCCAAGCGTGTGCTCGATGAAATCAGTTGCGACGGTATTGGCCTTGCAGACGGACGACCACAACAAGCAGGTCTCTTCCGCGCTAAAGCGCTCGACGATGCCGAGCCGCACGACCTCACGGAAATACGGAAGCGCGAGGCTCGTGAATAGTTGCTCGAGCTTCGGGGCGATGACGTTGCGGAAGCGTGTGCTGTTGGCCAAGCGCTCCTGCACGCAAATTTTGTGCAACTGCGGGCGCTGCAGCAAATCCGTCAACAGCAGCCGCAAGTGATTGTGGAACTGCTCGGGAAGATTGCCGGACGGCGTGAACCCCAATCCCTTGCCGGTCTCGACGTAGCGCTCGAACAGATAGTCGACGGTCGCGACCCACAACTCTTCCTTCGAGCCGAAGTAGTACGCGATCAGCTGGAATGACACGCCGGCGTCGTCGGCGATCGCGCGCAGCGACGCGCCCTCGTAACCGTATTCGGCAAACGCGTCGGTGGCTGCGTGCAGCAACCTCGAGCGGTTGTCGACGTCGGCGGCCGTTGCCGGATGGCGGGTGTTCACGGGGCGAGCCTAACAGCCTTCACATGCGTCGGTGAGCGCGGGTATCGGGACCGATTGACGATCGTAAATCAGCTCTAGTACAGTCGTCAAAGAGGCTGGGGGACAGCAGTGGCCACGCGAACGAACCGACGACTCGCCACCGGCGCCGCTATCGCCGTGCTCTGCGGCTGCGCCGCGCCCAACCCTGAGCTCGGCGGGCTCGCGGCCGACGCGATCGACTACAACTGGCACGTCCGCCCGATCCTCTCCGAGAACTGTTTCAAGTGTCACGGCCCCGACCCGGCGGCGCGGGAAGCCGGGTTGCGGCTCGATCTGCGCGACTTCGCCGTCGCCGAGTTGCCGGAGACGCCAGGCAAGCACGCCATCGTGCCGGGCAATGCGGGTCGTAGCGAGCTCGTGCGCAGAATCCGCGCGACGAACGTCGACGAGCGCATGCCGCCCGAGTCGACGCACAAGGCTCTCTCGCCACGGCAAATGGCGATCCTCGAGCAGTGGATCGAGAACGGCGCCGAATATCGCCAGCATTGGGCGTTCATCGCGCCACGACGCCCGGCGATCCCGAACGTCACGAGCGCCGGCGAAACGCGCAACGAGATCGACGGGTTCGTTCGCGCGCGGCTCGACCGCGAAGGTCTGACACCGTCCGCCGCGGCCGACAAGGAAACGCTGATCAATCGCGTGACGCTGACGTTGACGGGCCTGCCGCCGACGCTCGCCGAGGTCGACGCGTTCGTCGGCGACACCGCACCCGACGCGTACGAACGGCTCGTCGACCGGCTGCTCGCCTCGCCCGCATACGCCGAGCACATGGCTGGCTACTGGCTCGACCTCGCCCGCTTCAGCGAGACGGACGGCTTCCTCGACGATCACCACGACCGGCTGCTCTGGCCGTACCGTGACTGGGTCATCGATTCGTTCGCGCGCAACCGGCCGTTCGACGAGTTCGCCACCTGGCAGCTCGCGGGCGATTTGCTGCCGAATGCGACGCGCGAGCAAATCCTCGCGACGGCGTATCTGCGCGTCGGCAAACGGACCACCGAGAACGGCGCCATCGACGCTGAGTACAAAGCCGAATACATGGTCGAGCGCACGGACAACGCGCTCGGCACGGCGCTCTTGGGGCTCACGGTCGGTTGCGCGCGTTGCCACGACCACAAATACGATCCGATCAAGCAAACCGACTACTACTCGCTCGGCGCGTTCTTCAACAGCAACGACGAGCCTGGCGCCTACGCGCCGGGCTTCAGCGGCATTCAAGGCGGTCCGACGCTGCCGTGGCCCGACGAGGCGACGGCTGCCGCTCTGCGCGACGCCGCCACGGAGGTGAGCGCGAAAGCCGTCGACTATGCCGCGGCGCAAGCCGCCGCGACCGAGCCTGCACGCGCAGCCGCGGCGCGCCTGGCCGCGGAGGCCCCTGCCGCAGTCGCCCGCATCCGCGCTGCGCTGGCCGGCGCTTTGGCTGCGCACTACGCGTTCGAATCCGCGCGGCCCGCGCAGGTGACCGACCTCCCGCGGCCGCGCACTCCGAACATCCCGCCGGCGACGTTGATCGAGTTCCGGCGCAATCCGTTCTCGGGTCCGCCGCCGCCGCCGACCGAAACGGCCGAGCAACGACGACAGCGCGAGGCGTTCGAGCTCGTGTTCCGCGTCCCGCGCAACTACAACGCCGAGTCGCTGACGCTGTCGCCGGCCGCGACACCCGGCGTCGCGCCGGCCGTCATCCAGAGCCCGCTGTTCCGCGCCGGCGTACGCGGCAACGCCTTGTTCTTCGACGAGACGAACCGCGGCTTCTTGGGATCCGATGTCGGCTACTACGACCGCTCCGATCCGTTCACGCTCGACTTTTGGTTCTACGTCGGAGCCGAGTACGACAACGTCCCCGTCATCAATCATCTGGCCGAGCAGAACTCTGGCCGCACCGGCTACCGCCTCACGATCGACAAAGGCCGCCTGTGGGCGTCGCTCGCGCACTCCCCGCCCGCGAACATGATTGCGGTCGAGACGGAGCAACCGCTCGCCGTCGGCGAGTGGTCGCACATCACCCTGACGTACGACGGCTCGAGCCGCGTTGCGGGCTTGAAGCTCTTCTTGAACGGCAAGCCGGCGGCGACTCGCAGCGTGCGCGATCGGCTGACGCGGACGATCCTGCCGTTCACGTCGGCCGACGTTTTCGATCCGTTCCTGGGACTCGCCGTCGGCACGCGCTTCCGCGAGAAGGCGCCCGTCGGCAGCGGCATCGACGAGCTGCGCGTGTTCGAGCGCGATCTGACGCCCGTCGAGATCGCGTTCCTGCAAGACGAGACACTGGACGCTTCCCCCGATCTGCGCGAGCGGCTCGCCGAGCTCTTGACGCACACGGACGCGCAAGTCGTCGCGGCGCGCGCCGCGTTGACGGCGGCGCGCGCGCGCGAGAACGAGCTCGCGACGGGCGTGCCGCAGGTGCTCGTCATGGGCGACGCGCCCGAGCCGACGCCGACGTTCGTGTTGAACCGCGGCGTCTACAGCGATCCCGGCGAGCGCGTGGAGCCGGCGGGTCTCGCCAGCGTGCTCGCCTGGGACGACCGCTGGCCGCACAACCGCTTGGGGTTGGCGCAATGGCTGTTCGACCCGCGCCAACCGCTGACGGCGCGGGTATTCGTCAATCGCGTCTGGCAGATGCACTTCGGTCGCGGCATCGTCGAAACGAGTGAGGACTTCGGCTCGCAGGGCGCGATCCCGACGCATCCCGAGCTACTGGATTGGCTCGCCGTCGAGTTCATGGAGTCGGGTTGGGACGTCAAAGCGCTGCACCGGCTCATCGTGACGTCGGCGACGTATGCCCAGAGCTCGGCCGCCACGCCCGAACTCGTCGCGCGCGACGCGCCGAATGCGCTCTATGCGCGCGGGCCGCGCTGGCGCATGACGGCCGAGATGGTCCGCGACGGCGCGCTCGCCGCGAGCGGCCTCCTCGTCCCCAACGTCGGCGGGCCCAGCGTCAAGCCGTATCAGCCGGCCGGCATCTGGAACCCGCTGAACAGTTTCTACACGTATCCCGTGCCGGAGGATCTGCCGCCCGACGAGCTGCACCGGCGCACGCTGTACACGTTCGTGAAGCGCAACGCGACGCACCCCGGCATGAAGATCTTCGACTTCACGAATCGGACCGAGAGCATCGCACGGAGGCGCAGCTCGAACACGCCGCTTCAGGCGCTCGAGCTCATGAACGATCCGCAGTACGTCGAGGCGTACCGCTCGCTCGCGGCCGAGGCACTGCGCTTCGCAGCCGACGAGGACGCGCAGCTCGAGCGCCTGTATCGGCACGCGACGCGAGCGACACCGACTCCCGCGCACGTCGCGGTGCTACGCGACTACTACGACGAGCAGCGCGCCGCGTACGAAGGTAACGACCCGAAGATCGCGGGCGTGCTCGACGTCGGCGTCGTGGCGCCGGACCCCTCGCTCGATCGCACGCAACTCGCGGCGCTGACGAACGTCGCGGCGCTCGTCATGAGCTCACCGGACGCCTACACGGTGCGCTGAGGACACGCCATGAAAGAAAACGATTGCTGCTCGCTCGACCGCTCGCGCCGCGACTTCCTGCTCAAGTCGGCGAGCGGCCTCGGCGCGTTGTCGCTGCTCGACCTCTTCGGCGGCACCGCGCAAGCGCAGCCGGCGAGCGACGCGCCGAACGTCGGCGTGCTCGGCGCCGGCCAGATTCCGGCGCGTGCCAAGCGCGTCATCTGCCTGCACATGCTCGGCGCGATCTCGCACGTCGACACGTTCGACTACAAACCGACGCTCGAGCGCATGCACGGTCAGGATCTCCCGCCGTCCGTGCGCGAGACACAGCGCCTCTCGACGATGTCGGGCGGCCAGTCCGCGTTTCCGATCGTGGGCCCCTTGCGGCCGTTCAAGCAGCGCGGCGAGAGCGGCGCGTGGGTCAGCGACTTCCTGCCGTACACGGCCGCGATCGCCGACGAGCTCTGCTTCGTCAAAAGCCTGCACACCGAGCACGTGAATCACGATCCGGCCTCGAAGTTCCTGCACACGGGGTTTCAGCTTGGCGGTAGGCCGTCGGCCGGCGCGTGGGTCAGCTACGCGCTCGGCTCCGACAACCGCGACCTGCCGAACTTCGTCGTCATGAATTCGGGTGTCTCGCAAGGCGTGCCGCAGGACGCAGCGATCTGGGGGCCGGGGTTCCTACCGTCGCATCACCAGGGTGTCGAGTTTCGCGCCGCCGACGACCCCGTGCTGTACGTGAACAACCCCGAAGGCATCGACCGCGCCGACCGCCGCGCGCTGCTCGACTCGCTCGCGAAGCTCGCGACCTTGCAACACGCGGAGTCGAACGACCCGGAGATCCTGTCGCGCGTCAGCCAGTACGAGATGGCGTACCGCATGCAAAGCTCCGTCCCCGAGGTCGCCGACATCTCCGGCGAACCCGAGTCCGTGCTCGCGATGTACGGCCCCGACGTGATGAAGCCCGGCACGTTCGCGCGCAACTGCCTCATCGCGCGTCGGCTCGCCGAGCGCGGCGTCAAGTATCAAACGATCTTCCACCTGGGCTGGGATCTGCACCTCGCGATCAAGCAGAACTTTCCGCTGCGCTGCGGCGAGATCGACCGGCCCGCAGCCGCGCTCGTCATGGACTTGAAGCAGCGCGGCTTGCTCGACGACACGCTCGTGATGTTCGGCAGCGAGTTCGGCCGCACGCCGTTCGCCCAGGGCCAGATCGACAACCCGCTCGTCGGCCGCGACCACCATGGCGGCTGTTTCACCTGGTGGTTCGCCGGCGGCGGCGTCAAGGCCGGCTACACGCATGGCGAGACCGACGAGTTCAGCTACAACATCGTCAAAGCCCCCGTGCACATCCACGACTTGAACGCGACGCTGCTGCACATCGTCGGGCTCGACCACGAGCGCGTGACGTTCCGGTTCCAGGGCCGCGACTATCGGCTCACCGACGTCCATGGCAAGGTCGTGCACGAGATCTTGGCGTAAAGACCTTCGATGCAGGATTTCGTGTTCTTTCTCGGCCGGTTCCACGTGCTCGCGCTGCACCTGCCGATCGGCATCGTCATCGCGGCCGTCGTGCTCGACTGGCTGGCGCGTCGTCCACGCCACGCTGCGCTCGCGCAAGCTTCGCCGTTTCTCTGGGGCGCGGCCGCGATCTCGGCCGTCTTCACGGCCGTGCTCGGATATCTGCACTTCGCCGAAGGCGCGTTCACGGGACCGTCGGCCAATGCGCACAGGCTCTGGGGCACGGTGACGGCCGTCGAGGCCGTCGGAACCTGGTGGCTTTCGCGCGGCGGCGGGCGAGCGGGCACTCTGCGGCTCCTCGCGGGCATCGCGATGCTCGCGCTCGTCTCGATCACGGGGCATTACGGCGGGAACCTGACGCACGGGACGACCTATCTCGAGGAGTACGCGCCCTCGTTCTTGCGTTCGCTGATCGGCGCGGCACCGCGCCGGCCGCCCGTGACGAGTGCCGCCGCCGCGGACCCTTATCTCGACGTCGTCCAGCCGCTGCTCGAGCAACGCTGCGGCACCTGCCACAACGACGACAAGCGCGAAAGCGGCTTCAGCGTCGGCAGCTACGACTCGACGCTCGTCGGCGGCGACACGGGCCGGGCCGTCGTGCCGGGCAACCTCGAAGCCAGCGAGCTGCTGTATCGCGTCGGTCTTCCACCCGACGACGAATCGTTCATGCCGGCCGAAGGCAAGACGCCGCTGACCGCAGGGCAAGTCGCGATCTTGATCTGGTGGGTCGGCACCGGCGCGCCGCGCGACACGACCGTCGGCGCGGTGGGCGCGCCGGCCGACATCGAGCCGCTGCTTGCGGCCGAGCTCGGCCTCGCCGGTGCGGCGGCCGCCGACGCTGTAGCCACCGACAGCGCAACGGCCGATCCCGAGCTCGTGGCGCGTCTCGGCGCGGCGGGCTTGCTCGCGCGGCAGGTATCGCAAACCGACGCGCGGCTCGTCGTGAGCCCGATCTCGCCGGGTACGGCGCTCGACGCGGCGGCGCTGGAGGCGCTCGCGGCCGCGAGCGGAGAGATCGTCGATCTGAATCTTGCGGGGACGGCCCTCGATGACGCGGGGCTCGAGGCGATCGGTGAGCTGCCGGCCGTCACGCACCTGCGTCTCCCACGAAACCGGCTTACGAACGAAGGGCTTGCGGCGCTCGCGAGCTTGCCGAAGCTCGCGCATCTGAATCTCTACGGCAACGCCGGAATCACCGATGCAGCCGTCGAAACGCTCGCGGGGATCGCGGCGCTGCGCGAGGTCTTTCTATGGCAGACCGGAGTGACCGCGGCGGGCGCTGCTCGGCTGCGCGCGTTGCGCCCCGATCTGCGTGTCGATGTCGGCGCCGCCGCGGAGCCCGCAGCCGCCGGCTCGGACGGCTAGCCCGCGGGTGCGGCGGCCGCCGACCTCAGAATGCGATGCGCTGCTCCACAGCGCCGCTCACCAGCCGAGGCCGATCTTCAACGCGAGCAGCACGGCCGTGCCGCTGACGATCGTGCCGAGAATGCCGCGCCGCCACCAGAAATACGCCGTGCCGACGAGCACGGCGTAGATGCGCGCGTCAGCCCAAGTTGCGAGCAGCGCGCCGTCCGTCATCACGATCTCCGGCGCGATGACCGCCACGAGCGCCGCAATCGGCGCGTATCGCAGACCCTGCATCGCCCATGGCGGCAGCGCGAGCTCGTGCTCCGAGAGCAGGAAGAAGCCGCGCGCCAACACGGTCACGATGGCGAGACCCCCGATGGCGACGATCGTGTACCACTGCGACATCAGGCTCGCTCCGACCTAGCGCTCGGAACCGAGCGGTCGAGCAGCAGCCCGATCGCAACGCCGGCCGCAATTGCGACGACGATGTTGAGCTTGAGCGGCAAGCCGAACGCCGCGACGGCCGCGCACGCAGCGACGCCCGCGGCGATCCAGGTTTTCTTGTCCGACAGCAGCGAGTACGTGACTCCGAGCAACGCGAGCACGCCGGCAAAGCCGAGCCCCCACTCCGTGGGCACGCGGTCCGCGATGACGATGCCGAGCAACGATGCGCCCTGCCAGCTCGCCCAGTTCCACAGCGCACCACCCCAGAAATACGGCAGCTGCTCGGATTGTGGCCGCGCCTCCGGGAAGCGGCGCACGAACAGCACGTAGTTCAGATCCACGGCGAAGTACATGAGCCAGAGGCGGTGCCAGCGCGGCAGACGACCGAAGTACCGGCGCCAATGTGCGCTATAGATGACGAAACGCAGGTTGACGCAGAACGCCGCCGCGAGCAGAACAGGAAGCGGCGCTCCCGCCGCGATCAGCGGCAGCGCCGCGAGCTGCGCGCTGCCGGCATAGACGAGCAGCGTCATCGCCGTAGCGAGCGGCACGGACAAACCGCTCTTGACCATCGCGACACCCGTGACGAGTGCCCACGCAGCCATGCCGAGCGACGGCGCCACCATCTCGCTGAAGCCGCGGCGAAACTCGGGATCGCGGAGGCTGATCAAAGCGGCGCGTCTTGCGTCCCGGCGGCCCCGGCGCGCGCGGCGGGCGCGGCACCGGGATCCAAGAGATAGCCGGCATTCGGCACGTTGCGCACGAGGCGCGGGTCGGCCGGATCGCCCTCGATCTTCTGGCGCAGGCGGTGCACGAGCTGCTTCAGGAGCTGGCGATTGCCGCCGGCGCGGTTGCCCCAGACGTGGATCAGGAGGCGATCCGTCGATACGGTCCGCCCCGCATGCGCGAACAGCAGCTGAAGGAACCGCGCTTCGAGCGGCGTCAGCCGCACGGGCCCGCGCGCGAGCCCGAGCAGCATGAGCTCGGGCACGTCGAGCGACAACGAGCCGACCGCGACGGCGTCGCTCGCCTCGGCGCCGGCGCGCCGCAGCAGCGCTTTGACGCGCGCGATCAGGATCTTCGGGCTGAACGGCTTGCTGAGATAGTCGTCGGCGCCGAGGCGCAAGCGCCCGCACGACGTCGGACTCCTCGCTGCGCGCCGTCAGCATGATCAGCGGAATCCGGCTGCGCTCGCGCAGCTTCTGCGCGAGATCGAAGCCGTTCATGCGCGGCATGTTGATGTCGAGCACCGCGAGATGCGGGCTGCTCGCGCTCGAACGCGTCGAGCGCCGCCAACCCGTCCTCGGCCTTCACGACGAGGAACCCCGCCTGCTGCAACGCGAAGCCCGTCACCGCCAGCAGATCCGGGTCGTCGTCGACGAGCAGGATCTTCATGCCGGCGCTTCCTGCGGCAGCTCGACAGTGGCGCGCGTGCGGCCCTGCTCCGTGCGCTCGAGGCGCACGGTGCCGCCGTGTCGCTCGACGATCGAGCGTGACGATGTAGAGGCCGAGACCGATGCCGCTCTCGTCGCGGTCGGCCTCGCCGCTCGCGCGGCGGAACTGATCGAACAGCCGCGCATCCTCGATGCCCGGCGAAGCGACGCCCTCGTCCTCGACCCAGAACGTGAGCCCACCCGCGCCGTTGCCGCGCGCGCCGATGCGAATCGTGCTGTCCGGCGGGGCGAACTTGTTGGCGTTCGCGAGCAGGTTGACGAGCACCTGCGTCAAGCGCTGCTGGTCGCCGCGCACGACGGGCACGTCCGTCGGCGATCTCGACCTCGATGCGCTGCCCGCGCTGCGCGATCAGCGGCTCGATGAGCTCGCGCGCCGCGACGATGACGTCCTCGAACACCACGTCCTGGTGCCGAATCGCCGAGCTGGCCCGACTCGATGCGCACGCTCTCGAGCAGGTTGTCGATGAGCCACGTGAGCCGCTGCGTGCCGCGATGCAGCGACGACACGAGCTCGCGCTGGCCCTCGGCGCTCATCGTGCCGACGCCGTCGCGCAGCAGCTCGATCGACGCGAGCTGCGCCGCGAGCGGCGTGCGGAACTCGTGCGAGATGTTCGCGAGCACCGTGTCGCGCGTGCGGCGCAGCGGCCTCGAGCTCCGTCTCGTCGCGCAGCACCTGCACCTGCATGCCGTCGGCCGCCGGCGGCGCGCTCGCGATCACGACGCGGCGCGGGCTGTCGTCGCGACGGGCGCGACGTGCTCGAGCGAGCGGCCCGAGCCGCCGCGGCGCGCCTCGAGGATCGGGCACGAGTGCTCGCACGGCCGGCGGCCGTGCGCGTCGAGCGCCGGCTTCAGCACGTCGCCGCAGAATCGGCCGATCGCCTCGCTGGCCGAGATCTTCAGCAACCGCTCGGCCTGCGGATTCAAGAAACGGATCCGCCGCTCCTCGTCGACCGCATACACGCCTTCGACGATGCCGCCGAGCACGGCCTTCGCCTCGAGCTCGCTGCGGCGCAGGTCGGCCGTCAGCTCGACGAGATTGCGCCGCATGCGCTCCATCGTGCTGCCGAGCAGCGTGAGCTCCTTGCCGCCGCCGACGGGAATCGACGCGGCGAGGTCGCCGGAGCCGAGCCGCTCGGCCGCGTCGGTCAGGCGCTCGACGGCGCTGATCCAGTAGCGGCCGATGAAGATGCTCGCCGCCGATCGCGAGCGCGGCGATCAGCGCGGCGACGAGCAGCATGTTGCCGCGTCATGTCGCTGGCCGGCGCCATGACCTCCGCGACGGCAGGCGGGCCTCGAGCAACGCGATCGTCTCGCCGCTCGTGGAGGCGACGGGCAAGCTCGCGGCGTACGCAGCCGATGCGCGCCGACGTAGGCCGCGACGGTGCTCGCCGCGCGACAGCGCATCGGTGTTCAAGATCGCGAGCGGGCCTTCGCCGGGCTCGAACGACGCGTAATCGACGATCGCGATCGGCACGCCGGTTCGCTCGCGTGAGCCGCGCGGCGAGCGCGCTCGTCGAGGTTGCGCAGCACGATGACCGTGATGCCGGCGTGCTCGGCGACGCCGGCGCTGCGCGCCGGACAGTGCCATGCTTCGGCGCCGCGCCCGTGATCAGGAACCGCTCGCCCTGCTCGTCGGCCGCGGCGAGCACGAGATCCCAATCGATCTCGCCCGCCGTCGCGGCGAGCAAGTCCTCGCCGCGCACGAGCGCGCAGGCGTCGAGCGCCACGCTCTCGCAGTAGCGCGCGAGGAACGGCTGCAGCGTCTCGGGCACGGGGCCGCGCAGCAGGCGCTGCAGCGCCGGGCGCTCGCCGAGGATGCGCGCGGCCGTCAGCAGGTCCTCGGTGCTCTGGCGCATGCCTTCGCGAGCGGAGGACACCGCGAGCTCGACGCGCGTGAGCCCCTCGGCTTCGGCGAGGCGGCGCAGCGCGCCGACGCGAAGATGGACATCGAGGCGACGGCCAGCGCGACGAGCAGGCCCGTCGCAAGCGCGAGCCGGCCCGCCAGACCCGGGCGCATAGATCGCGCGCGCGCCGCAGGACCGACGGCCGCCGTCGGACTCGTAGGCCTTCTTGAGGCGCTGCAATGCGGTCATGCGCGGCGGCGCCGTGCGCCGAACGCCTCGACGACGGTCTTGAGAACCAACGTCAGCAACGCGAGCAACATCAATAGCGAGGCGACGGCAAACGCTCCGACGAGATCATACTCGTCGTAGAGCACCTGCGCTTGCAGCGGCATCGTCGTCGTGAGCCCGCGGATGTGCCCCGAGACGACGGCCACGGCGCCGAACTCGCCCATCGCGCGCGCGTTGCAGAGGATGACGCCGTACAGCAAGCCCCAGCGGATGCTCGGCAGCGTCACGCGGAAGAACGTCATCCAGCCGCCGGCGCCGAGGCTCACCGCGGCCTCCTCGGCCTCGCGGCCCTGCAGCTGCATGATCGGGATCAGCTCGCGCGCGACGTACGGGAACGTCACGAGCATCGTCGCGAGCACGATGCCCGGCAGCGCGAACACGATCTGGATGCCTTGTCGCGCAAGCCACGGACCGAACCAGCCCTGCGCGCCGAACAGCAGCACGAACACGAGGCCCGCGATGACGGGCGACACCGAGAACGGCAAGTCGATCAACGTGATCAGGATCTGCTTGCCGCGGAAGTCGAACTTCGCGATCGCCCACGCGGCGGCGACGCCGAAGATCGTGTTCACCGGCACGACGATCGCGGCCGTCATCAGCGTGAGCCGGATCGCCGCGAGCGTGTCGGGCGCGCGCAGCGCCTCGAGATAGACGTCGAGGCCGCGCGAGAACGCGTAACCGAGCACCGACACGACGGGCACGATCAGGATCAGCGGCGAGGAACAGCACCGACAAGCGCGATCAGCACGACGCGCACGAACGCGATTCTGCTGCCTGCGAACCAGGTGATCGGACGACGGCCATCAGCGCCTCCCCGCCACGCGGCGGATGCGCCAGCCGTTGATCGCGTTGATCGTCAGCAGCATCACGAACGACACGCAAGAGCATCACGAGACCGAGCGCCGCGGCGCCGAGATAGTCGTACTGCTCGAGCTTGATCACGATCAAGAGCGGCGTGATCTCGGTGAGCATCGGCAAGTTGCCCGCGATGAAGATCACGGAGCCGTACTCGCCGACGGCGCGCGCGAGCGCCAGCGTGAAACCCGTCGCGAGCGACGGCATCACCGTCGGCAGGATGACGCGGCGGAACACCATCCAGCGGCTCGCGCCGAGCGACTCGGCCGCCTCCTCGAGGCTCACGTCGACTTCCTCGAGCGCCGGCTGCACCGAGCGGACGACGAACGGCAAGCCGATCAACGTCAGCGCCACGACGACGCCGACCCACGTGTACGCGACCTGGATGCCGAGCGGCTCGAGCTGCACACCGAGCCAACCGTTGCGGCGCGAACACGGTCGCGAGCGCGATGCCCGACACGGCCGTCGGCAGCGCGAACGGCAAGTCGATGATCGCGTCGACGAGCCGGCGTGCCCGGAAAGTCGTAGCGGACGAGCGTCCAGGCGATGATGAAACCGAAGACGGCGTTGACGCAGGCAGCGACGAACGAGGCGCCGAACGTGAGCCGGTACGACGCGAGCGCGCGCGGCTCGGTGGCGATGCGCCAGAACTCGTCGAGCGGCAGGCTGCCCGCCCTGCATGATCAGCGCGGCCATCGGGATCAGCACGATGAACGTGAGGAACAACCCGGCGAAGCCGAGCGTCAAGCCGAAGCCCGGCAGCACGCTGGGGCTGACCCAGCCTCTTGCGGTCGCCATGGCCTAGGGCCCTCGGCCTGAATCGGCCGCGCGCGCGCTCATGGGCGCCGCGGCGCGCCCGACGCAGCCAGGAACAGCCGGTCGTAGATGCCGCCGTCGGCGAAGTGCTCGGTCTGCGCGCTGCGCCCAGCCGCCGAACACCGTCGTCGACCGTGAACAGGCGCATCGGCGGGAACTGCTCGGCATAGCGCGTCGACGACCGCGCGGTCGCGTGGGCCGGAAGAAGTTGCGCGCAACGATGTCCTGGCCCTCGGGCGAGTACAGATACGTCGAGGTACGCCTCGGCGACGGCGCGCGTGCCCTTGCGGTCCACGACGGAGTCGACGAGCGCCACGGGCGGCTCGGCGAGCACGCTCACCGACGGGCGGACGATGTCGAACGCGTCCGCACCCATCTCTTTCTGCGCGAGCAGCGCCTCGTTCTCCCACGCGAGCAGCACGTCGCCGATGCCGCGCTGCACGAACGTGTTCGTGGCCGCGCGCGCGCCCGTGTCCTGCACGGGCACGTGGCGGTACAGCTCGCCGACGAACTTCTCGGCTTCCGCTTGCGCCGCGGCGACGCGGTCCGCCGGCAGCGACGTCGAGCTCGCCGATGTCGGCGCCGAGCGCGCGCTCGAGCGCGAAGCCCCAGGCGGCGAGGTAGTTCCAGCGTGCGCCGCCCGACGTCTTCGGATTCGGCGTAATGACCTCGACGCTCTCGCCTAGCAAATCGGGCCAATCGCGGATGTCCTTCGGATTGCCCTTGCGGACGAGGAACACGATCGTCGACGTGTACGGCGAGCTGTTGTTCGGCAAGCGCGTTCTGCCACGATGCCGGCAAGCGCCGGCTGATGGCTTGGATGTTGTCGATGTCCCACGCGAGCGCGAGCGTCACGACGTCGGCGTTCAGCCCGTCGATGACGGCGCGCGCCTGGCTGCCCGAGCCGCCGTGCGACATCTGCACGGCGACGCTCTGGCCGGTGTCCGCGAGCCATTTCGCGGCGAACTGCTCGTTGAGCTCGCGATACAGCTCGCGCGTCGGATCGTAGGACACGTTCAAGATCTGGAGCTCGCCCGCTCGGCCGCCCTGCTTCGCCCGCAGCCACACGCGAGCAGCGCGACCGCGGCCACCAGCACCAGAGCTCCCACCATGAACCGGTCGCATTCTCGCGCTCACAGCGAGAACGCGCGCCGCGTACGGCTGCGTCTGCGCTTGCGTCCTTGTCGCGCCCGCTCACGAACAGCACGGCGGCCGGCGGCTGCTCGCGCAGCAGCTTGCGCAAGTCGTCGACGAGCTCGCTGCAACGCTCGGGCGCGTGAAGCCGATCACGAGCAACGTCTGCTCGTCCGACGTCAGCGAGGCGCTCGCGGATCGCGTCGATCGCGCTGCCGCGGAACGTCTCGGTGCGAATGTCGAGCCCGTGCTGATGCAGCGAAACGTTGCGCAGATCGAGCAGATCGCGATAGCCGCCTCGATCTTCCTCGTCGCGAACCAGCATGCCGACGTCGATCGTCAAGTGGCGCGCCAAGCTCGCGGCCGCGGCGAGCACGCTGTCGCGCCCGAACGAGGACGGCTCGACGTAGATCAGCATGCGCTCGATCTGCGGCTCCGGCGCTGCGAGCAGGAGCACCTGGCGCGCGCCGTGCGCGAGCAGGTCGAGCGCCGTTGCGATGCTGGCCGTCTCGTCGGCCGCGAGTATCGGCAAGCCGCGCACGTGCTCGGGCTAACCGCGCGACGTCGTCGTAGTACAGCGGCTCGATGTGCATGCGCTCGGCGAGCTCGCGCACGAGCGGCGTGCGGCGAGATCTCGTCTGCCGTGCGTCCGGCGCTCGCAACGAGCCTGAGGCTGCTGATCGGCGTCGGCAGCGCGTGCATGCGCTTGAAGCCGACGTAGACTTTCTGGCCGATCGTCGAGCGGCATGGCCGCGACGTCGCTGGCCGCGCGTACGGCCTCGATCGTGAACGCCGCGGCTCCGGGCCGCTGTGCGCTCGCGAGCGTTTCCATGGCGTTCATCTCGAGGCGCAGCCGCTCGCTCGAGCCGACGAACTTCAGCTCGACGATCTTGCCCATGCCGACGACGGGGACGGTCAAGAGATCGCGCATCGGCGCGATCACGACGTCCTCGGGGCGCACGACGACGGCCGCCTCGTCGCCGCTGCGCAGCGCGTCTGACCAGCGGTCGACCTCGAAGTACGACTCGCCGAGCTGGACGTCGCGGTACCCGTAAGGACCGAGCAGGAGGTTGGCGCCGCCCAAGAACGTCGCGACGAACCGCGTGCCGGGCCGCTGATACAGCGAGCGCGGCTCGCCGACTTCCTGGAGACGGCCGCGGTCCATGACGCCGATTCGGTCCGCCATGCTGAACGCTTCGTCCTGGTCGTGCGTCACGAGCATCGTCGTGATTCCGACGGCGCGCTGAATCTCGCGGATCGCGCGCCGCAGTTCCTCGCGGATCTTCGCGTCGAGCGCGCCGAACGGCTCGTCGAGCAGCAGCACGCGGGGCTCGTGGGCCAAAGCGCGCGCGAGCGCGACGCGCTGCTGCTGGCCGCCCGAGAGCTCGCTCGGCAGCCGCTGGTCGTAGCCCTCGAGCGCGACGAGCCTGAGCAGCTCCGCGCGCCGGCGGCGCCGGTCCGCGCGGCGCACGCGCCGCGCGCGCAGCGCGAACTCGATGTTGTCGGCCACCGTCATGTGACGGAACAGCGCGTAGTTCTGGAACACGAAGCCGACCTCGCGCTTGCGGGCTCCGACGTTCGTCACGTCACGCCCGTGCAGGACGATGCGGCCGTGGTCGATCGTCGTCAGGCCCGCGATCGCGCGCAGCAGCGTGCTCTTGCCGCTGCCCGAAGGGCCGAGCAGCACGAACAGCTCGCCCTCCTCGATTTGCGCCGTGACGTCGCTGACGGCCGCGACGCCGCGAAAATCCTTGGATACCTGCTCGAGAGCGATAGACATGGGCTAGCCGCGTCCGACATCCGACGTGTAGTCTCAGGATGTTACCGGCGCATGGGTGACAAAGTTGGTATTAAGGCGGTTACGCGGCGGTGACATTCGGGCCGCGGCCCGCGCCGCAGCAGGCCCGCCGGGCGGCCGGAGGCCGGCTCGACGCCGTCAAAGCCGCGGCGTCAGGCTGCCGTCGGCCAGCGAGTAGCGCAAGCGATATCCTGTCCAATTCTCCGCCGCCAGCGGGCTCGGCCTGAACCGGCCGCGGTGGATAGCGACGGCCAGCCCCTTGGACGTCGCGGCCGCAGTGTCGCCCGCGACAGCGACGATCGTCACGTCGCGCGGTTGGCCGTACTTACCGACCTCGAAGTCGACGTCGACATAGCCTGTCGAGCCGGCGCCGGCAGCTCCCTCGAACGGCGTCGGCGCAAACGTCGGCAGGGATACTGGCGTATTGGCCGGAAACAGCTGCTCGATCGATGCCGCCGGCACGCCGTTCGCGACCAATAGCGCATGCGCCTCTGCATAGCGTTTCACGGCCGTGCCGTTGCGCGAAAAGAGCAGCGACCAGTCCGCGAGCTCGATGAGCGCCCGCGCATACTCGACGGCCGACGGAGATCCCGCCCGCGTGTATTGGACCCGCCGCACATAGCTCACGAGGCCGAGCCCGTACAGCGGGTCGCCGGGTCCTTGGTACGAGCGGCGCCGTTGGCTCGCTTCGAGATAGTAGGTACGCGTCAGGCCTTCCTCGAGCTCCGAGAGCTCGCCCTGATGCTCGGTGCCGTCGAGGGCGAGAGCCCAGATGGCCTCGTTGTAGTACTGGCGCGCCCGCCAGAGGCTGGCACCCGCAGCTTGCTGCGGACCCGCGCCGTTGATCGTGAGCGTGGCCGGGATGGCCCCGTGCAGGTAACGCTGGTAGTAGTCGACCTGCCGCTCGGCCGCTTCGCGGAGGATCGGCGCGGCACGCGGATCGGTGGGATTGCGCCTCGCGAGCTCGAGCAATCGGTCCTGGAGCTCCGCCGCGGAGCTGACGCGGCCCATCGCGAGCTCACTGTCGACGAGCCGTCGCACGAGCGCCGCCTGATCGAGGCCGAAGAGCCCATCGTTGACGCGCTTCAAGTAGAGCGCCCGATCGAGCATGACGAGGGCGAGATCGTGCCGATCGTGTTCCTGGTAGGCGAGACCGAGGGAGGTCAGCAGGTCGACGAGATCGCGGGAGAACGGCCCGTTGAGCGCCTCCTCCTTCTCGATGCTCATCAGCAGCGGCTCCGTGACGGCGTCCACGTCCTCGTCGGAGCCGGGCGCGCCCGTCTCCGCCGCACCCGCGCTGACGCCGACGCACGCAGCGATTGCGAGCCAGGTGGACCAGTGCTGTGCGGGACCGCGTGCCATCGCGACAGGCCCTTTCGATCTTTCGATCGACGTTACAAGACTGGGCGGCGCCGTTCAACCGGAAGAAACGGGTCGCAAGCCTCAACGGCGAGGCTGCTCGGGCGCGCGGCCATAGTCCCGCGTTTTCCAGCTCGCGCGCGTGCCGCGCCAATAGCCGACCGCCGAGCTCCAGGTCATTGCGAGGAACAGCGCCGCGGCCACCGGTAGCGTCGCGGCCCACGCCGCCGGCAGCCGATAGAACGAGACGACGGGCCAATACGCCGCGGCAATCGCGAGCCACGCCGCGGCAGCCGTCAACACCAACCACGGCTCCGCTACAGCGAGGCCCACCGCGAAACCGGCCGGAGGAGCGAGCAGCGTCAGCATCATCAGCGCCGTCGCGACGACGAGCGACGCCGTGGAGTAGCGCAGCTGCGTGAACGCGCTGCGAGCCACCATGCTCCAGAAGTCGCCGAGGGAGGCGTAGACGCGCAGGCTGCGAACGGAATGCGTCATGCCGAGCCAGATCGGCGGGCGGTGCCGCTTCAATGCCGCCGCCAACGCGCAGTCGTCGATCAACGCGCCGCGAATCGCGGCGAAGCCGCCGATCCGCCGCAACGCGTCGGTGCGAACCAGCATGCAGCCGCCGGCCGCGCCCGCGGTCGGTCGGGCCGCATCGTTGCTCCACGCGAACGGATAGAGCAACCTGAAGAAAAACACGAACGCCGGAGCGAGCAGCCGCTCCCAGAAGGTCTCGCAGTGGAGCTCGGCCATCAGCGAGACGAGCGTGGCGTCGCGCTCGCGCATCTTCGCGAGCAGCGCCGGGACGAGCCGTGGCGCGAGCTCGATGTCGGCGTCGAGCAGCAGCACGTGCGGGCGGTCGACGACGGCGAGACCTTGCTCGAGCGCCCAGAGCTTGCCGGCCCAGCCGTCGGGCAGCGGCCGACCCTCGATGACGCGCAGCGCGAGCCCCGGCACCGCCGCACGCGCGGCGGCGCCACGCGTGTCGTCGCTCGACTGATCGTCGACGACGAGCGCCTCGAGCCCGCAGCCCTGGAAGCCGAGCGCCGCGATCGCGCGACCGATCGACGCGGCTTCGTCGCGCGCCGGAATGAGCACGGTTACGCCGGACAGGTCGGCGGAAACATCGGCGTCGGCGTCGGCGTCGAGCCGCTCGCGCACACGATGCGGTTGGTGAGGCGCCAGGAGAACGCCGAGCCACGCCGCCAGCGCGAGCGCGCTGCCGACTAGAGCCAAGATCATGCCGTGGCGGGTGCCGTTACGACCTGCGGTCGATGCGCCCGATCTGGTCGACGGGGATCGCGATGCCCGGTGCGCCGCTGTGCAGCACGGGCAACTCGGGCGCCATCTCGCCCTCGAGGCGCGGGCCGAACAAGAACACGTTCAGCGCCGTCAGGGGGCTCGAGATCGTGTGCTCGACGGCCGTGCCTTCGTAGCCGCAGTGCGCCATGCAGTTGTCGCACTTCGGATTGCGGCCGACGCCGTATTTGTCCCACTCCGTCGTTTCCATGAGCTCCTTGAAGCTCTTGGCGTAGCCCTCGTCGACGAGCAAATAGCACGGCTTCTGCCAGCCGAACACGTTGTAGGTCGGGTTCGCCCACGGCGTGCACTGATAGCTCTGATTGCCGGCCAGGAAGTCGACGAACAAGCTCGACTGATTGAAGTGCCACTTGCTGCCGCGCTTCTTGCCGATCCGGAAGATGTCGCGGAACAACTCCTTCGACTTGCGCCGGCCGAGGAACACGTCCTGCCGTGGCGCGTGCTGGTAGCTGTAGCCCGGCGACATCATGACGCCTTCGACGCCGAGCGTGTTCGTGAAGTCGAAGAAGTTCGCGACGTCCTCGGGATCCTCGCCGGCGTACAGCGTGCAATTCGCAGTCACGCGGAAACCCTTCGCGCGCGCCGCTTTGATCGCGGACACGGCTCGGTCGAACGTGCCGTCACGGCACACGGACGCATCGTGGCGGTCCTTGTTGCCGTCCAGGTGGACCGAGAACGTCAAGTACGGCGACGGCTTGTACTGATCGAGCTTCTGCTCGAGCAGCAGCGCGTTCGTGCACAGATAGACGAACTTCTTGCGCGCGATGATGCCCTCTACGATCTGCGGCATCTCCTTGTGGATCAGCGGCTCGCCGCCGGGAATCGAGACGACGGGCGCCCCGCATTCGTCGACGGCGCGCAGGGCGTCTTCGACGGACATGCGCTTGCGCAGGATCTCATCGGGGTAGTCGATCTTGCCACAGCCCGAGCACGCCAGGTTGCACTGGAACAACGGCTCGAGCATCAGCACGAGCGGATAGCGTTTATTGCCTTTGAGCTTCTGCTCGAGGATGTAGCGCGCGATGCGATACGTCTGTACTACCGGGATACTCATTCAATCTCCTGAGCTCTATTGCTTAGCCATCCGTGCCAGTGCTCGCCAACATCCCGTCGAGATAATTGGCGTTGATGTGCACCCACTCCATCTTGAACCACGGCGTGAACGTTTCGGGCGCGACGTTGAGCTCGCGCTCGAGCGCCTCGACTCCGACGAACCGCCAAGCGGCGATTTCGTTGACGTTCACGTCCACGCCGCCGTCGTAGCGGCCGAAGTACACCGAGCACAGCTCGTGCTCGGCGCCCACGGCGCCGAACTGCGCCTGGTACTTGAACTTGTACAGATACTCGAGCGGGCACGTGAAGCCGAGCTCCTGCTCGAGCCGCCGCGCGACGGCCGTCGCCATCGCCTCGCCGCGGCGCGGATGCGAGCAGCAGGTGTTCGACCAGTAGCCCGGCCAGAGCATCTTGGTCGGGCTGCGCTGCTGTAGCAGCAGCTCGTTGTCGCTGTTGAAGACGAAGATCGAGAACGCACGATGCAGCACGCCCTTGCCGGTATGGCAATCGGCCTTGCCTTTGAAGCCGATCTCGCGATCGTGGTCGTCGACGAGAATCAGCTGCTCGCTTGCGTTCGAGACGATCTCTTCACGCGCCATTCAAATCCGCTCCGAGGTGCACCGGTATCGCCTGGAAACCGGCCGCGCGAATCGCGCTCACGACCGGCTCGGTATCGCCGTCGCAGATGGCGATGATCGAGCCGCCGCCGCCGCCACCCGTCAGTTTCGCGCCGAGCGCCCCGTTCTCGCGCGCGATGGCGCACAGTTTCTCGAGCTCCGGCGTCGATACCTGCAGGGCGTTCAGCATACCCTGACATATGTTCATGAGCTGGCCGAGCGTTGGCAAGTCATTGTCTTGTATGGCCTGAATGCCGCGCAGCGTCAAGGCGTCGATTTGGTCGAAGATCCGCTCATATAACTTATTGTCCTGTTGCCAGGCCTCGCGCACCCGCCCGACGGTTTTGGCCGTCAAGCCTTCGAACCCCGTCATGCCGATGACCGCCGGGATCGGCTCGCGGATGTTCAGCGCCTCGACGAGCGGCGGATCGCCGGCCCGGAACACGAGCGGCTTGCCGTAGCACGCAAGGGTATTATCGAGGCCGCTCGGGTTGCCGTGCGCCAGTTTTTCCGACTCGAAGGCCAGGCGGTTGACCTCCTCGTCCTTGAGCTTCAAGCGGAAGTGCTTGTCGAGCGCCCGCACGATCGCGACGGCCATCGCGGCCGAGCCGCCGAGCCCCATGCTGCGCGGCACCTCGGGGAACACCTCGATCTTCATCGCGCGCTTGCTCAAGCCGAGATGATCGAGCAAAGCGCCCGCAGGCCGCTCGAACGAGCGACGCTCGCTCGGATTGCTCGCGAGCCGATACTCGACGCCCCAGCGCGGAATCAAGAGGTGGATACCTTCGTCGCAATCCTCGACGAGCGCTTTGATCTTGAGAGGTATGGGCGCCGCGATCGCGTGCCGGCCATACACGACGGCGTGCTCGCCGAGCAGGATGACCTTGCCGTAGCCGACGCCCATCGCGGCTTCCTTGCCGCGCTTGGTTTTGGGCCCTTTGGCCGCACGCTGCCGCTCGTCCTGCACTTCGGCGACGAGCTCCTGCGCCTTCCAGACTTTGATCGTGCCGCTCTGGACCAGCCGCTCGAGCACCTCGTCGAAGATTTCCTTCGGCGCGCCGGCGGCCGTGACGACGCTGCGCGCGTGCAGCGTCATGTGACCCTTCTGGATGCCTTCCGTCGCGAGCGCGCGAATCGCCGCGAAGTTCTGCGCGAGGCCGGCAGCCCCCATGACCTTGGCTAGCTCCACGGCCGAGCTGACTCCGAGCAAGCGCAGATTCAGGGCCACGGTCGGATTCGATTCTATCGGCGCGCCCACGATGCCGACCTTGATCGGCATCTCGATGCGGCCGCAAAGGTTTCCTTCCTCGTCGGCCCACCAATCCGTCAGCGACGAGTAACGGCCGCCACGCGCGGCGTACGCGTGGGCGCCGGCTTCGATCGCGCGCCAGTCGTTCCCCGTCGCGATCGCGATCGGGTCGATGCCGTTCATGATGCCCTTGTTGTGTGTCGCTGCGCGGTAGGGATCGACGGCCGCGAACTCGCCGGCGACGATGATGCCGTCGCGCGCCTGAACTCCCGTGTAACCCTTGCCCGCGAGGTGGTCCACGGGAATCTTGCAATGCGCGCGGACCAGCGATCGATCGGTGAGGTTCGAGAGGATGCGCAAGAACACCTCGCCGCCCGTGATCGACTCGACGAGTGGCGCCACGCCCTCGCACATGCCGTTGACGAGGTTCGCGCCCATCGCGTCGCGCGTGTCGACGAGCAAGTGGACGACGAGCATTTGCTTGTTGCTCGACGGCAACGGATGGACGAACAGCTCGATGTCGCGCGCTCCGCCGCCGCGCGCCACCATGTTCGGGTGCAGGCTGTTGGCGAGATTGACGATGTCCTGCTTACGATCGCGCAGCGCCTGCTTCGCTTTCTCCATGTCGGGCAAATTCACGACCTGGATCTGGCCGATCAGGATCGGGTCCGTCGCTTCTGCCTTGAACCCGCCGCAGCCTCGAATCAGCTTGCATGCCGAGCCGAGAGCCGCAACGACCGACGGCTCCTCGACGACCATCGGCACGATGTACTGCCGGTCGTTGACGACGAGGTTCATGCCGAGCCCGAGCGGCATGCCCATGACGCCGACGACGTTCTCGATCATCTTGTCGGCGGAATCGAGATCGAGCGTGTGCTGCCCCGTCGCGAGGGCGCGGAAGTCCGCCGTATTGATGAGGCCGCGCTCGTGGACCGCGCGAACGCGCTCCGCGACGGAGAGCTTGTAGAACTCGGGAATGCGCCTTTGGTCGCCGCTCATCGCTGCCACCCCGCGCGGCTGTCTGCCACCTGAAGGCCGTGGTCGGCCAGCGAGACGTTGATCACTCGAAAACCCCGATCCGCTACCGATTTCCTGAATGCCTCGAGCCGTTCCGGGTCGGCCGCGCACGCGAGCCCGAGATCGCCTCCGCCGGCGCCGCTGATCTTGTACGCGACGCCATGGCGATGCGCTTCAGCGCCGATCTCACGATGCTCGGCCGTGACTAGGCCCACGCCACTCGCTTCCCCGAGCTCCTGCAAGCCGCGCCCATAGGCCGCAAACGCTTCAAGCCACCCCGCGGCGTTCGTCCCCTCGAGCGCCGCACAACCGGCCTCTGCCAGCGCAGCCAGACGGCCTACCAGCGCCGTCGCTTCCCGCGGCCGATCCCGGCGCCAAGCCCGGTAGTGCGCAACCAAATCGGGCGTCGAAGCCGACCGGCCGGTAAAAATACCCGCGAATCCTACACTGTTCGGCAAGCGGACTGAACCAATTTGGGGCAGCTCGGGATGGGGGATGCGGAACGTGATCGCCCCGCCCGTGTACGACGCGGCGACGTCGAGGCCGCTGCCCTTCCCGCCCTGGAACTGCCGGTGCAGCTCGATCAGCGCCTCGACCGTGGGCTCGGCAACAGCCTCCCCGTGGCTGCGCGCGAACGCCGCGAATGCGCCGGCCCACGCGCAGAGCACGGCCGCGCTCGATCCCAAGCCGAGCTTGGCTCGGCCTTCGAAGAACGCCCGCGAATCGATCGTCGCGGTCCACGCGAGCCGCGGCGCGGCGGCCGCGACGAGATCGACGAGCGGCGCATCGCTGGTGCCACCCGGCGCAAACTGCCGCTCGACGACGGTGGCGGAGCGCGTCGTCAATCGGCATCGACCGTCGGGACCCGGCTCGATCGCGGCTTCGACGTAGCGGTCGAGCGCCAGGACGACGGCCGGCGCCCCGTCGAGCACGGCATACTCCCCGAGCGCGACGAGCTTGCCCGGAGCGCGCGCAACGAACACTCAGCAGAGCTCCGCACCCGGGCCGAGCGCGCTCGTCATGAGCTCGAGCACTCCCGGCACCGCGTGCAGCGTCCGCTCGACCTGTCCGCGAGCGCCCGGCGCGCACACGGCCTTGAGCTGCGGGCCCGCGTCGATCGTGAAGAACACGGGCACGCCGCCGGCCCGCAGGCGGCGCACGGCGTGCAGGCACTCGACGGTCGCGCCGTTCCAGTAGACGAGCGGCGGCTGTGCCGCGAGCGCTGCGGCGTGCATCTTCAGGCAGTTGTGCTCGGCCACTTCGGCGAGCGCCGCGAAGTCGCGCGCGCGGATCGCCGCTCGCGCCGCCTCGAGATCGGCGGCTGGCCGGCAACCCACGCGGCATAGTACGGCGACGACGTCGCCGAGCGCGTCATGCCGCTGCGCGAGCCGATCTCCTTCTCGCCCTTTGCGGTCACGGCGATGACGACCTCGAGCGGCCACTCGGCGCCGTCGAGCAGCGGCTCGGCAAAGCTGTCGGTGCCGTCGGGCGCGACGCCCGCGTGCATCTCGACGAAGCCGCCGAAGACCGAGCGCGCCGCGGAACCCGAGCCCTGCCGCGCGAGGATGCTGCGCTCGCGCGGCGTCAGCGCGAGCCCGAACGCGGCCTCGGCCGCGCGCACGAGCGCGGCGAATCCCGAGGCGGACGACGCGAGCCCGGCCGCCGTCGGAAAGTTGTTGCGGCTCATGACGCGCGCGCGCGTGTCGACTAGCGCCTTGCGCCGCAGCAGATCCAAGCACGCCGAGAGCTTCGCGGTGTCCTCGGCACGACGCTTGCCGTCGAGCGTCAGCTCGTCCACGCCAAGGTCCGGCGCGAGCTCGACGGTCGTTTCCGTATATAGCGAGTCGAGTGTGATCGAGATCGAGCCGACGGCCGGGACGTTCAGCGTGACGTCGGCCTTGCCCCAATACTTCACGAGCGCGAAGTTGGCGCCGGCGCGAGCTCGGCCCACGCCT
This sequence comes from uncultured Gammaproteobacteria bacterium, assembly GCA_963714705.1. Lineage (GTDB taxonomy): Bacteria > Pseudomonadota > Gammaproteobacteria > Steroidobacterales > Rariloculaceae > FEN-1219. Next base: position 334,131 of record CAVQPJ010000001.1, on the reverse strand, counting down.
CGGCGGCCGTTGTCAGAAGTAGCCATTGCCCTTGAACCAATCGATTGCTGCCGCGATCGCGAGACGCGGATCGCGCCAACGATAGCGAAGCTCTCGCTGAGCTTTTCGACTCGAGAAATACATGTGCTTCTTCGACATTCGAACACCGTCGAGCGTCACGCGCGGCTCGCGTTTCGTGAGCCTCGCAGCCGCCTCGGCCACGACGGCAACCGGGTAGACCGACCAATGCGGCAGGCGAATCGTACTCGCTCGCTTTCCGACGTGCTCTGCGACGAGCGCCAGAATCTGCTGGAGCGTGAAATCGTCGCCGCCCAGGATGTAACGCTCGCCGGCCGTGCCGATCTTCAATGCGGCGAGGTGGCCCAACGCGACGTCGTCGACGTGCACGAGATTCAAGCCCGTGTCGACGAACGCCGGCATTCGCCCGGCCGCCGCGTCGAGCAGAATGCGCCCCGTCGGCGTGGGCTTGACGTCGCGCGGCCCGATCGGCGTCGACGGGTTGACCGTGACGACGGGAAACCCGAGCTCGGCGGCGCGTTTGCGGACGGCCTGCTCGGCCAGGAACTTCGAGCGCTTGTAATGGCCGACCATGTCGTCCACGCCCACGGGCGTGTCCTCGTCGGCGGGTGTCCGATCCTTGTTTATTCCGAGCACGGCGACGCTCGACGTGTAGACCATGCGCGTCGCGCCGGCCGACGCAGCCGCTTCGAGCACGTTCAGCGAGCCGTCGACGTTCGCGCGGTACATCGGCCGCGGATCGGCGACCCAGAGCCGGTAGTCGGCCGCGACGTGAAAGACGGCCTCGCAGCCTGCCGTCGCCCGGCGCAAAGAATCGCGATCCGTGAGATCGCCGGTCGCGACCTCGACGTCGAGACCGTCGAGATTGCGCCGGTCGCTGCCGGACCGTACCAGCGCGCGCACGGCCGTGCCGTCGGCGAGCAGCGCGCGCACGACGGCGGAGCCCAAGAAGCCGTTCGCTCCCGTCACGAGCGCCGTCATGCAGCGAGCCTCCGTGAGGGCGCACGCAGCGCGAGCCACGCGGGCAAGACGACGAGCGTCGCTGCCATGCTCACGGCCAAGCCGAGCGCGAGAAGGATGCCCATGCTCGCCGTGCCGACGTGCGAGGAGAATGCGAGGTTACCGAAGCTCGCGACGGTCGTGAGACCGCTCGCGAGCACGGCGCGCATCGTGCTCGTGTCGAACAGCTGCTCGGCGCTCTCGCTGCGCATGCGATGCACGACGTGGATGCCGTTGTCGACGCCCATGCCGACGAGCAGCGGCAACGCAATGATGTTCGCGTAGTTGAACGGCATGCCGGCGGCCACCGTCAACGCAGCTGTCAGCACGGAGGCCAGCGCGATCGGCACGAGCACGAGCAGCGTGTCCCTCCAGCTGCGCAGCACGAGCAAGATGATCGCCGCGACCATGATGAAGGCGTACAGCAACGCGCGCTCGAACGCGGCAACGACCGTCGCCGAGGCCTCCTGATAGACGACGGGCAAGCCCGTCGCCGTCGGCACGACCGAATGCACGGCCGCGATGAAGCGGCGCGCGGCCGCGTTGTCGCTGACGTCCTCGGCCGGAGCGATCTCGACGAGCTCGCGGCCGTCGCGCGCGAGCCACCGCTCCGCGAGCGCGGCCGGCAGATCGTCGCGATCGAACTGTTCCGCACGCAACGCGCCCGCGAGCCGTGCAAGCGCGGGCGGCAGATCGGCGGTCAAAGACTCGTCGAGCCGGCGCAACGTCGCGTCGCGGTCGCTTTCGCTTCCGGCCGCGAGCCGCTCGAGCAATTCCGCCGTGGCGTCGTGCAGCGCTCGTGCGTCCGGGTCGCCCGCGCTCGCTGCTTCGAGCGCCGCGAGCGCGGCCGCCACTGCAGCAGGGTCCGCGGGCGTGCGCTCGAGCTCTCCGAAATCGGAGCCCATGAGCAGTGCGAGGTCCTCGAGCAGCACGAGCTTCTCGTCCTGCTCGCCGGGGACGAGCGCGTCGGTCGTCGTGACGGCGCGTACTTCGGGCCGCCCGCGCAACGCCGTCGCCCAGCCGCGAGCCGTCGCAGCTTCGGGCGCGACGGCAACGAGGTTCAAGAGCGGCGCATCGCCGTCCGCAGCCAGCTCGAGGAGCGTGCTGACGGACTCGCTGTCCGGATCGCGTAGGTGGATCGGATTGCTGTCGAACGTCACGCGCGGCAGCGCCGCGAATGCCGCGACGAGCACGACGGCCGTGACGCCGAGCACGAGCCTTGGCGCGCGCGATAGCGGCGCGAAGACTCGCGGGTCGAGCCACGTCGGCACGGAGCCCGAAGGGCGCGGCCGGTCCCACCACGCGACGAGCGCCGGAAGCACCGTCACACTCGCGAACAGGCCGAAGAACACTCCGGTGCCGGCAATCAATCCGAGCTCGGAGACGCCCGAGAACGTCGTCGGAATGAACGCATAGAAGCCGGCCGCCGTCGTGAAGGCACACAGGACGAGCGATGAGCCGACATCGCGCACCGTCTCGACGAGCGCCGCGTTCACACCCTGCCCCTCGGCCACGAGCTCGCGGTAGCGCAACAGCACGTGGATCACGTAGTCACTGCCCAAGCCGACGTTGAGCACGACGAACGCGATGGACAGGAGATTCAGCTGGCCGACCGCCACGGCCGCGAACGCGGCCGTCAGCGACAACCCGACGACCAGCGTCACGATGGATGCGACGAGGAGCCGCCACGAGCGCAGCGCCGCGTACAGCACGAGCGCGACCATGACGAGCGTCGCAAGCGCGCCGAGGCCGGCGCCGCGGCTCACGCTCAAGAGCTCCTCGTGCTCCATCGCGACGGTACCCGTCAGGCGCACACGCACGTCGCCGGCCGCCTCGAGCCGCGCCGCCATCGCACGCAATTCCGCGATTGCAGCCGCAGCGGGCTGCATGCGGCTGAAGTCGACGGCCGGCTGAAGAGTGATGATGCGGCGCGTCGACGCACGGAGGTTGCGCGGCGTCTCGCTGGAGATCAGCTCGTCCCAAGCGAACGCCGAGACCTCGCGGCCGCCCGCACCGCCGATCGTGCGCGCGAGCTCATCATTGAAGGAGGCGAGCGCCACCGTGTCGGCGGCACCCTCCTCGGCCAGGGTCGCGCGCGCGACGTCGAGCACGGCCGCGCCGTCGAGCCTACGCTCGAGCAAGCCGATCAACGGTTGAGCCGCGGCCAACCGGTCCGTGAGCGCCGCGAGCTCGCTCGTCGGCAGATACAAGAGCCCGTTGCGCTCGAAGAACTCGCCTTCGCCGGCGAGCAGCGGCGAGCGGTACCGCTCCGGCTGTGCGCGCAGCTCACGCATCACGTCGGCCGCGACCTCGTCGGCGCGGGCCGGCGTCGGCGCGTCGACGACTACAACCAAGTTGCGGTCGCGCAGCGGAAACGTGTCACGGTACTCGTTGTAATGCTGCCGCCATGGAATCGTCGGCGCGATCATGTTGGCCGTGTCCGTGTTGACGCCGAGGTTGCCGGCCGCGTACCAAGCCGCAAGCGCGGACAGCGCAAACATCGCGGCAGCCGCAAGCCGCGGGCGCGCGACGACCGCGCTCGCCCACTCCGCGAGCCAGGCCCCGATCGAATACGCCATGCGCTAGCTCCCCGCCGGCAGCGCCATGCTGTCGGCGCCGAGCAGGTGCGGCGCGGCCAATGCGCGCGCGAGCCGGTCGAGGACGCCGCTCGCGACGCGATAGCGCTTGGCCAGCGTCAGCAGCGAGCGCCATTGCCGCACGTCGACGGCCGCGCGCAGCGCCGCCGTCATGCGCCGATTCCCGCGCGCGTCGATCCACGTTTCCGCGCCCGGCGGCAACGCATCGTCGAGGCCGTCGACGACCACGCGCAGCGCCACGAACGGCACGTGAGCGCGCGCCGCTACGGCCGCGACGGCCGCCGACTCCATGTCGACGGCGACGGCGTGAGTCGCGGCGGCTGCCGCGCGCTTCTCGGCCGGCGACTCGAGCGCCGCCCGTACGGTCAGGAGATCGCCTTGCTCGAGAGCGAGCTCGCTAGTCAGCGCCGAGAGCCGCGCATGCCAACCCGGGTCGACGCGCAGCGGCTCGGCGCCTTGCTCGAGGACGCGTCGCGGCAGCACGACGGTGCCCGGCGCAACGGCCGCACCGAGCCCGCCCGCGAGGCCCCACGACACGAGTAAATCGGCGCCGGAGTCGATGGCGCGCTTTGCGCCATCGGCGGCGCGCGCAGAGCCGGGGCCGCTTTGCACGACGAGCCACGACACGCCGCGCGGCACGTGGCGGCGCAGGCTCGTGCACTCGACTGCGAGCGCCGCTACGAATCCGATGGTGAACGCACCGCCCGGCCGGACGGGCTCGTCAAACGACATCGACGCGCCCGGACCGGCGCGGCAGATCGGCGTTCGCCGCAGAGGCGAGCGCCGTCGTCGCCAGCGGCAGCCCGTCGGCCGCACGCGCGAACATCAGGCGCAGCGCGCGGTTGCTCATCAACGTGAGATTGGTCGTCAGCACCGTCGCCTTGACGGTGCGCCGCGACACCTTGACCTCGCTGCCGGAGCGGAACGTCGGGTGACGGTGAATCTTTCGCAGCGTCAGCACGGCGAGACCGATTGCCCAGAGGCAAAAGCGCCGAATCCCGGCCTCCCGCTTCGGAATCAAGCAGGTGTACTCGAGTGCGTTGCGCAGATGCGCGTGGCCGACGCCGATGAGCTCCTGCAAGCCGTCGCGAAACACGGGTTGCGTGTGCCACGCCTCGAGCCGCTCCAGGTCCATCGTGCCGTTCGCGAAAACGGAGCGCGGCAGCCAGCACGCGCCCGACTGCCGGTCGTCCCAGATGTCCTTCAGAATATTCGTCATCTGCAAGCCTTGGCCGAACGACACGGCCAAGCGCAGCATGCCTTCCCGCTTCGCAGCGAGCTCGGGGCAATGCAGCGAGAAGAGCTCGGTGCACATCTCGCCGACGACGCCAGCGACGTAGTAGCAGTACTCCGCGAGCTCATCGAGATCGGCAAGACCGCGCAAGCTCTTGTTGCGCTGAAACTCCGGCATGCCGCGGCACATGATCGACACGCAGCGCGTCAGAGCCGCGCGCTCCTCGGCGGAACAGCCGTGCGTCACGCGAATCACCGCGGGGGTGTTGCGAACGAGATCGTGCTCGGCCGCGAGCACGCGATCCGACAATAGCGGCGCGAGATCTCGCGCGAACGATTCGGCGTCTTCCGCACCCTTGACCACGGCGACGAAGCGCGCGTGAAATTGCGACTTCTGCTCGTGGCTCAACCCCGGGTCGTCTTCGATCGTGTCAGCGATGCGGCAGAGCAGATACGCATTCGTCGTCACGAGGGCGAGCGCTTCGGGCAACACCGGAATCGTGAGAGCGAACGTGCGAGAGACGCCCGGCAAAATGCCGCGCTGATAGGCGAGATCGTCGCTAGACGCGCGGGTTGTTCGGCTCGCTTCGGTCACCACGAAGGGTCGCGCTCGGGCGCGCCGTTTCAGTGTTAGGATGGCCCGGGATGATAACACGGGCCACTTCCCCCGCGTTCGCAGAGCGGCTCGATCATTACCGCCGCAGAGTCGACCGGAAGCTCGCCGACATTCTCGGCGCCGATCACGAGGTGCCCGAGCGATTGCTCGACGCGATGCGCTACTCCGTGCTCGGCGGCGGCAAGCGTGTCCGTCCCTTGCTCGTCTATGCGAGCGGCGAGCTCGTCGATGCCGCGGAAGACGCTCTCGATGCGGTCGCCGCCGCCGTCGAGCTGATTCACGCCTACTCGCTCGTGCACGACGACCTGCCGGCGATGGACGACGACGATCTGCGTCGCGGCCGGCCGACGACTCACCGGCAATTCGACGAGGCGACGGCGATCCTCGCCGGCGACGCGCTGCAAGCGCTGGCGTTCGAGGTGCTCGCCACCGATCCCGCGCTCGCGGCCCGGCCGGAGGCGCAGGTGAAAATCCTCGCATGGCTCGCGCGCGCAGCCGGCCCCGCGGGCATGGTCGGCGGCCAAGCGCTCGACATGGCCGCCGAAGGCCGCCGCATCGATGAACACGGCCTCGAGCGCATTCATCGCGGCAAGACGGGCGCTCTGATCCGCGCCTCGATCATGATGCCGAGCGAGCTTGGCCACTTCCGCTCCGACCAGCGCGCGAACCTCGACGTTTTCGCGAGCGACATCGGGCTCGTGTTTCAGATCCGCGACGATTTGCTCGAGGTCGAGCAGGACACCGCGACGCTCGGCAAGAACGCGGGCAGCGACGCCGGCAACGACAAGTCGACCTACCCTTCCACTCTCGGCGTCGAAGGTGCTCGGCAACGTGCGGCCGAGACGCAGCAGCGCGCCGTCGGCGCGCTACGCACGCTGGGCGAGCGCTCGGACGGCCTCGTGTGGCTGTCGGAGTTCATCCTGAATCGCTCGCACTGAGTGAAGGTCCCCGTCAATACGTAATCAGACTGAAGAACGGCAGCCCGCCGAGCTTCTCGCGGCCGGCGAGGAACTTGAGCTCGACGAGGAACAAGCACGCGGCGACGGTGCCGCCTTGCTGCGCCACGACGCTCGCGACGGCGGCCGCCGTGCCGCCCGTCGCGATGACGTCGTCGACGATCAGATAACGCCCGCCTCGGCGGATCGCGTCCGAATGCATCTCGAGATGATCGAACCCGTACTCGAGCTCGTATCGCACCGTGATCGCCGCGCGCGGCAACTTGCCGCGCTTGCGCACGAGATGCAACGGAAGCCCAAGCCGTAGCGCGAGCGGCGCGCCGATGATGAAGCCGCGCGATTCGATCGCGAGCACCGCGTCGCATTCGAGCCGCGCAGCATGCTGCGCGAGATGCTCGATCACCGCCTTGAACGCAACGGGGTTTGCGAGCACCGGCGTGATGTCTTTGAAGACGATGCCGGGCTTCGGAAAGTCCGGCACGTCCACGATCAGCGACTTGATCTCGAGTGGGCTCATTGCTGGACGCTACGTTCCTCGGCCAAAATGCCGGCGTTGCATAGTAGCAAACCCGTTTCCCACCGATGACTTTCTCGCAAGCCTGCGTCAGCACCGCGGTCCGCGGCTTGAACCTGGGCGGCCGGACACTGCGGAGACTCGGCGTCGAGCCGCCGGCGCTCGATGCAGACACGTTGCACCGTGCCGCGTATCGACGCGCCGGGCAGACGAGGTACGGCGCGTGGGACTTCGCCGAGCCGCTCGAGCGGCTCCTGAAGTCGTATCGCGACGAGGCCGCGCTCACGACACTCGGCCGGATCACCGCGCGCGAGCTCATCGTGAGCCTGCTCGACAACCTGTTGCGCATGGAAGCGGAGCGCATCGCAAACCCGATCATCGAGCAGCAGCGCATCGCAGCGCCCGTGTTCATCATCGGCTTGCCTCGAACGGGCACTACGCACCTGCACGGTCTCATCAGCAAGGATCCCGCGAATCGCGCGCCGCTGACCTGGGAGGTCATGTATCCGGCGGCTTCGCGCTCAGCCGCCGACGTCGAGCGCGCCCGGTCGCAAACGGGCACGCGGCTCGGCTGGGCCGATCGGTTGGCGCCGGAGTTCATGCGCATCCATCCGATCGCCCCCGACCTGCCGCAGGAGTGCATCGCGATCACGGCGCAAGCGTTCATGAGCATCCAATTCCATACGACGCACGACGTGCCGTCGTACCAGAATTGGCTCGAGGACGCCTCGCAGCGGCTCGGCTTCGACTTTCATCACCGCTTCCTTCAGCACTTGCAAGCGAAACGACCGCCATGGATGGCGGGAGTGCCGCAAATGCAGGAGCAATTTGCGGCCCCGGCGCGCGCTGGGTGCTCAAAGCGCCGGGACACTTGTTCGCGCTCGAAGGATTGCTCGAGCGCTATCCCGACGCCCGCATCGTCCACACTCATCGCGATCCGCTGCGCGTCATGGCGTCGATGGCGAGCCATGCGACGGTGTTGCGGCGCGCGTTCAGCGACGACGCGGATCCACGCAAGATCGCCGCCGACTGGGCCGACCGTTGGGCGCGAGCGCTCGACAAATTTCTCGCCGTGCGCGATCGCGCGCCGACGTCGCAGTTCCTCGACGTCAACTTCGAGTCGATCGAAAGCGACCCGCTCGGCACCGTCGAGCACGTCTACGATTTTCTCGGTTGGCCGCTGACTAGCGCAGCGCGCACGGCGATGCAGGATTTTCTCGCTGCGAATCCGAAGAACAAACATGGTGTGCACAGCTACACACTCGAGCAGTTCGGGTTGAATCGAACGGCCGAGACAATCCGCTTCCGCAACTATTGCGAGCGCTTTCGGATTCCCGTGCGCGCCGAGCGCTGATCTCGAAAAAAACGCTGGACTTTTTCGAGCGCGCTTGTGGTATGTTTCGCCGGCGCTCACAAAAAACGCGGGTTTTCCCGCACAATTTCACTACTCAGGAGTCGAGAATGGCCAAAGCACCCACGAAGTCGGAAATCGTCGCCCAGATCTGCAAGGACACGAAGCTGTCTCGAAAAGACGTCGGCAAAGTGTTCGACTCGCTGCACGGCGTCATCAAGAAGAGCCTCCGCAGCGCCGGCCTGTTCACCATGCCGGGAATACTCAAGATGAAGGTCGTAAAGAAACCCGCAACACCGGCTCGCGAGGGAATCAATCCGTTCACGAAACAGCCGACCACGTTCAAGGCAAAGCCCGCCTCAAAGAAGGTTCGAGTTTTGCCGCTTAAGGGCCTGAAGGGATTCGTTAACTAGTAGCCTCTTTCGGCTGCTCGCGGCGGGCAGCGACGAGCGATCGTCGCTGCCCTGCCGAGCCGAGCACGCGCAGACTGCGCGTTTCGCGCGCCGGTTTGTGCGATCGTCGCGGGCAGCCGCTCGCGCAGCGAACGGCGACTCGTTCGGGTAATCTCTGGCGCACGGAACGCAAACGGGGGCGTCGATGCCGCGAGTCGTGCTGTTGCTGTTGGCGGTCACCACCGCCGTCACCACCAACGTTGAGAGCATCGCGCAAGTCCTTGATCAAGATCACGGGCAGTACAGTCGTGCCGACGTCGAGGCGGGCCAGCGGCTCTACGGGCCGCAGTGTCAGGTCTGTCACGGCGCCAACGGTGACGGTGTACCCGGCGTCGATCTGAAGCTCGGCCGCTTCCGCCGCTCCTCGTCCGACGAGGATCTCGCGCGCGTCATCACCTCGGGCGTGCCGGGCACCGGCATGCCGGCGTTCGTGCTGCGGCCCGACGAGCTAACCGCCGTCGTTGCCTTCATTCGCGCGGGCTTCGATCCCGCGTCGGCCTCCGTACGCGTCGGCGACGCGGCACGCGGCCGCGATCTGTTCCATGCCAAAGCCGAGTGCGCGCAGTGCCACCGCGTCAACGGCCGAGGGCCGCGCGTCGCACCCGACTTGAGCGACATCGGCGCGATCCGCACGCTCGCGGCCTTGCAGCGAGCACTGCTGGAACCCGGCGAGGCGCTGCTGCCGATCCACCGCTCCGTGCGCATCGTGACGAAGGACGGCCGCACGCTGCGCGGCCGGCGTCTAAACGAGGACACCTATACGGTGCAAATCATTGACGAGCAAGAGAACCTGCTGTCGCTCGCGAAGGAGGATCTGCGCGAGCTCGTCGTCGAAACCGAGGCGAAGATGCCGTCTTACGCGGGACGCCTGACGGACGACGAGCGGGCCGACGTCATCGCCTATCTGGTATCGCTGAAGGGGCTCTAGAAATGACTCGCCCACGATTTCATACACCCCTCTTGGCCGGTGCCCTCGTCGCATCGCTCGCGGCCGTCGCGGCTGCGCAGCAAGTGACTCCGGAGCGCGTCGTGCGCGCGGCCGGCGAGCCCGAGAACTGGCTGACCTACTCCGGCGCCTATTCGAGCCAACGCCACACCGCGCTGCGCCAGATCACGCGCGCCAACGTCGGCGACCTCGAGCAGCAGTGGGTGCTCCAGGGCCAGGTGCTCGGCGCCTGGCAATCGTCGCCGCTCGTCGTCGACGGCATCATGTATCTCACGCAACGGCCGAACGACGTTCTCGCGCTCGACGCGAAGACGGGGCGCGTGTTCTGGCAGTACCGCTACAACAACTCGGCCGACCAGCGCGTGTGCTGCGGCGCCAACAATCGCGGCCTCGCGATCCACGGCGACACCTTGTTCATGGGCACGCTCGACGCGCATCTCGTCGCGATCGATGCGCGCAACGGGCAACCGGTTTGGAATACAACGGTTGCCGACTCGAAGCTCGCGTACTCCGTGACGATGGCGCCGCTCGTCATCAAGGACGTGGTCATCGTCGGCGTCGGCGGCGGCGAGTACGGGATCCGCGGCTTCATCGCCGCGTACGACGTGAAGACCGGCCAAGAGGTATGGCGCTTCAACGCGATCCCCGCCCCCGGCGAGCCCGGCAGCGAGACGTGGAGCGGCGACGATTGGGAGCATGGCGGAGCGTCCGTCTGGATCACGGGCTCGTACGATCCCGAGCTGAATCTCACGTACTGGGGCATCGGCAACCCGGGCCCTGACTGGAACCCCGACCAGCGGCCAGGCGACAACCTGTATTCCGACTCGGTCGTCGCGCTGGACGCCGACACCGGCAAGCTGAAGTGGCACTTCCAGTTCACGCCGAACGACGCCTACGACTACGACGCCGTGCAGGTCCCCGTGCTCGTGGACATGCAGTGGCGTGGCGCGCCGCGCAAACTGATGCTCTGGGCGAACCGCAACGGCTTCTTCTACGTGCTCGACCGCGCGACAGGCGAGTTCCTGCAGGGCACGCCCTTCGTCAAGGTCAACTGGGCGAGCGGCCTCGATGCCGCCGGCCGGCCGATTCAGACGCCACAACCGCCGGGCGCGCCGACGTGGCCCGGCAACCAGGGCGGCACGAACTGGTACTCGCCGTCGTTCAGCCCGCGCACGGAGCTCTTTTATCTGTCGGCGTGGGTCGATTACGCGTCGTACTTTCGCCGCGAGCACCAAGAGTTCGAGGTGGGGCGCAACTACGCGGGCGGCGGGCACCGCGTCGTGACGCCGGTACCCGACTCACCCGGGGTCGCGATCGGCCGGCGCACGCCGATCAACAACTGGACGGACGCGGTCGCGCACGGCGAGGTCATCGCACTCGATCCGCGGACGGGTCAGCAGCGCTGGAGCTTCCGGCAGTACGACGTGACGGACAGCGGGATCATGACGACGGCCACGGATCTGTTGTTCACGGGCGGCCGCGAGGGCTATTTCCACGCGCTCGATGCGCGGACGGGTGAGCTGCTCTGGAAGGTGAGCCTCGGGGGCCAGATCGTCAACGCGCCGATCAGCTTCGAGATCGACGGCCGGCAGTACATCGCGACGATATCCGGCAACAACCTCGTCGCGTTCGCTCTCCGCGAGTAACGTCGGTTCTTTTCCGCGGGTACTCCCTCGCGCGAAGGGCCTCTCCCGAGACACGCCGGAAGTGCGTCCCTGCGGCTCGTCGGCGCACGTCCCTGTGCGACGACGGTCTCGGGAGAGGCCCTTCGCACGAGGGAGCACCCGCTACCGCAGCCGACGTCTCGGGAGGGGCCCTTCGCGCCGAGACGAAGCCGCGACCTCAGCTGGTATGTCTGTGCGCACTCGCGCTGCGGGTGGAACTGGCCGCGCTAGACGCCGAAGAATAGGTAGTCGATCGCGGCGAGGATGTCGTCACGCCGATTGACGAAAGAAGCGATGGCCCGGCCAAAACTCTGCACCGGAATGGTGGTCAGCGACGTCACCAACAACACGAACTCGTCTCGCTCAATAGTGATGATCGGCGTAAGCCGGCCACTGATCACCGGGAACGCTGCACGCGGCGCGACCGGCGCCACTGCTCGCTCGTGGCCGCCTCGTGCTACGTCGGCCTGGAGCACCACGACAAACGGGTAGCTCGGTCGCGCCCGCACGATGGGATTCGCGAAGACTTCAAACTGGGTCATCGTCCGCCGCGGCGTAATGCTCGCGCGCCATTTCCGGGAATGACCCGTGCCGTGCGACATAGTCATTCGCCGCCGCCAAGTCCGTTTCGATCTCAGCGCGTAGAACACGCGGCGACATCGCGGCCGGAAGAGCTTCCAGCTCTTCGAGCAGCGCGCGCAGCAAGCGCACCTGGTCGTTTCGGCCTAGAGCCCGAATCTCCTGTTCAATGTCGACAAACGCGCGCGCCATGCGCGCAGTCTAGCGCCGGGCGCTTTCGGCGAGTCAAGTTCAAATCTGGGCGAAGTGCCGTGATTTACCTCGGCAGTGTCGGCTGTCCGGGCGGGAGGTGCTCGTCGACGGCGATCGCGTAGAAGCCGCTGACGGCGTAGGTGCTCATGACGGCGACGAGGTCCATCGCGCCCTTGTCGCCGAAGAGCTGCTTGGCCTTGGCGAACGTCGCCGAGCTCATCTCGCGGTCGTTCAAGAGCTCGCGGCCGAAGCGGATGACGGCGGCGTCGGCGTCGGGGACGCCCGTCAACGCGCCGTTCGTGCGGACGAGGTCTATGACTTTTTGCTCGACGCCGGCGCGTAACGCCGCGGCTTCGTGCGCGTTCCATTCGAAGTCGTAGTGGGTCGCGCGGCAGGCGACGAGGATCGCTAGCTCGCGCACGTGTGCGTCGAGCGTGCCCTTGCCGACAGCGCCGTCGTGCAGATCGAGCAGCGCAGTCGCCACGGGCACGTTGTAAGCGGCGAACGCGAGCGGGCCGCCGAGCGTGTCCGTCGGGCTGTTGCTGTTGCGCACGAAGATGTCGAACAGGCGTTTCGCCGATTCGTCGGTGTCCTTGCGCTGCACGTAAGGCAGCCGCGCGCGCGACTTGGCGTCGAGGTCGCTCGGCAACGATTGGGCGGTCGCGACACCGGCGCCGGCGAGCAGACAGAGGGCGGCGCTGGTCAGAGAGAGACGGCGAAGGTTCATCGGAGGGTTCTCCTGCTTGTGATCAGAGGACGCACGCAGCACCGGCGAGCGCCTGCTGCGCGCAGCGAATGTTCGAGTAGCCCATGAGGACGATGAGATTGACGAGCCGGCGCTCGCCGAGCTCGGCAAGCGCGGCCGCGAACGTCCCGTCGGAGACGAAGCGCGTGTCGAGCAGCTCGACGGCAAACCGATGCGCGGTCTCCGCCGTGGCGGAGTGGGCACCGGGAGCGAGGTCGCCGCCGCGCCACTGCACCATTACCGCGAACGCCACGAGCGCGCGCACATCGGCCGGCAGCTCGGTGTCGCGGGTAACGATCGCGCGCAGCGCGTCGAGCGCGTTCGCGGTGTCCTCGTTGCGGATCCGCGGCCGTGCCGTCACGGCGCCCTGCGCCTCGCGGCGCAGCTCAGCCGTCGTCAGCGTCAGGAGCGCGCGCGCTGCTGCCGCCGCCTCGGGCGGCGCCTCCGCGGGCAAAGGATAGCGGTCGACGTTCAAGAGCATCGACACGTACTCGTAGTAGGCCGCGATCGTGACCGTGCTCAACAGGCGCCGCTCACCGAGGGCAGCGAGGGCTTGGGCGTAGGTCGCGTCCGTGATGCGCCGCGTGTACAGCAACTCGTCCGTGACGCGCCACACCATGGCGTCCTCGGCCGGCATCGCGGTCAGATCGGGCGGGCGATGCTCCGCGATCGCCGCGATGACGGACGCGTCGATGCCTTCGTCGAGCGCGTAGCGAGCGTGCGCGTACCACTCGTACGTGGACGTCCACGCGCGTCCCGCCATCAGCGTCGCCATCTCGCGCAAGCGCCCCGACAAGCCGGACGAGAAGCGGATCGCGTTGCCGAGCTGCTGCGACTGCTCGCCGACCTCGGGCGAGCGTAGCAAGGTGTTGAACGGGCCGTTGCCGGTCGTGTTCGTGACGGCGCGTGCGCTGTTGACCACGTTATAGAGCAACGCGCGTTGCTCCTCGGTCATCTCCCGGTAGTGCAAGCCGCGGAAACGGTCGCCGCGCAGCTGGATGCTCTCGATCGGCAGCGGCTGGGATTGAGCGGCGACATCGAACGTCGCGGCGAATGCGGCGGCGGCGACGAGGCTCGCAGCCAGATGGCGAAACACGCGCGTCATTCCGTGAGCCCCGACGGCAGCCGCGGCGAGGAGATCAGCCGCGCGAACTCGCTCCACCGCCGTGCGGGATCGCTACCCGCGCGCCGCTCGACGTAGCGCGTCACGAGGTCCTTGCCGAGGTTGTAGTTGATGACGTAGGCGCCGTACTGGTCGATGAACCGCACGCGCTGCGCGGCGCGCTCGGGCGACATCAACGCATAGTTTTCGTGCCATTTGGCGGCAGCGGCCGCGTCGATCTCGCCGTTGCGGTAGCGGCGCGCCGCTTCGTTGCCGGCATACGAGAGCTTCTCCGCGAGCGCCATGACCTCGTAGAACTCGTCGACGCGCGATGGATTGAGGCCGGCCGCCGGGAACAGCACGTCGCGCTCGAAGCGGCGCCGCTCGTCGTCCGAGAACGCCACCTCGATGCCGTAGTTCGCGGTGCCCTCGGCGATCAACGACTGCGGCGAGAACAACGGATACACCGTGTACTCCTGCCACCCTCGCTCGCGAACGAGGTGCTGCTCGAGCAGCACGTTGTAGACGTGGTGGCCGGGATAACCCTCGTGGCAAGCCAGATCGATTGCACGATCGACGTAGATCGGCAGATCGGTATTGATCTGGATCAGGCTGCGGTAATTGCCTTGGTACCAGTTGTAGCCGCTCCAGCTCTTCCCGGTGACGTACTCGAGCGTGAAGCTCTCGCCGGCCGGCAACGCGATGTGCTCGAGGGTGCGCGCGCGGCAAGCGTCGATCGCCGCCGCGAACACGGCCGGCAACCGGTCCTTCGGAATCTCGAACCGGTCGCGGAACGCTTGATAGCGGTCGAGCAAAGGCCCAGAGCCCGGCAACCGCGACTCGAGCTGCCGCAGGACGTCTCGAAACTCTTGCTCCGTGTGCACCGGCGCGACGGCGTCGTAGAGCGCGGCCGATTCGGCGTCGAACGTGAACCGTTCGCCGCCCAACATTGCCAGCCGCGCGCGCAACGATTCGACTTGCGTCGTCAGGTAGCGGTGCCGCAGCTGCTCGAGCTCGTCGGCGCCGGGCGGCGGAACGCTACCCGCGAGCGCTTCGAGAAGCGCCGCGGCGTCCGCGTCGAGGTCGGCGAGGCCGCGTCGCTGCTCCGCTGCCGCGACACGCCACTCGGGTGGCCCGTAGTAGGCGTCGACGTAGTCGGCGTCATGCACCCCGACCGCGAGCACGAGCTTGACGTAGCGTTCGGCGAGGTCAGTCATCGCGGCAGCCGAGGCGTGCGCGGTAGCGAGCAGGCACGCGGCGCCGAGCCATGCGGCTGCCCTGTGCTGTCGCCTCATCGTGCATGCTCCTCGAAGGGCCGAGCAGCGGCCGTGACGCTATTGGCCTTCCGCGAGCGCCTTCATGTTCTTGAGCGCCGTCTCGAACATGCCGCGACGACGCGCGACGTCGGCGTCCTTCGCAGCTTTGTCTGCCAGGTTCGACACGTCGTACATGAGCGTGTAGAGCATCTTCGACGTGGTAGCCGTCACGGGCCGCGCTTCCATGAACCCGTGGTACAGGATGTAAAACTGGCCTTCGCGCACCGGCTGCGTGTAGCCGTACGAGAGCTCCGTCTGCGCGACGAGGATCTCCGTGACACGCCCGCCGGCCAGCACGCGCACCGTGCCCATGCCGCCGTCGCCGGACGTGATCGTGCAATCGACGTTGTTGAGCCACTTCGAGATGTCGCAGTAGCCGCCGACCTTGGCCCACACTTCCTTGGCGGGCTTCGCGATGTCGATCTCGAGCTTGATCGTCGTGTATTCGGGCTCGGCAAGCGCCATGCCGGCCACGGCGGCCGCAGTGAGCGCGACGAATGCGGAACGAAGACTATTCATGTTGTTCTCCTGATCGGCGGAGCGGGAAGCGCCGCGCGGGTTGATGGTGTTGCGAAACGGCCGATATTGCAACGGCCGGCGCTAGCGGCGCCCGGCCGTGCCCTCCGCCGCGATCTGCCGCAGCGCTTGCTCGAAGACGGCGCTCGGTTGGCCGCCCGCGATCAGGTGCTTGCGGTCGACGATGACGGCCGGCACCGAGTGAATACCGACCTCCTGCCAGAAGCGCTCGGCCTGCCGCACGTCCTCCGCGAACTCGCCGCGCTCGAGCACCTCGCGTGCGCGCTCGGCGGGAAGGCCCGACGCGGCGCCGCGAGCTCGAGCAGCACGTCGCGCGAGCTGATGTTGCGGCCCTCGCCGTGATAGGCCGCGAGCAGCGCCCGCTTCAAAGCGCGCTGCGACGCGGGCGGCCCCTCGGCGCCGGCGAAGAACAACAGGCGGTGCGCATCGAAGGTGTTCCAGACGTGCGACCGCGTGCCGAAGGCGAAGCCCTCGGCCGCGCCGCGCTCGGCGATGCGCGTGCGATTCACGGCGAGCTGCTCGGGGCTCAAGCCGTACTTTTCGCTCAAGTACTCCGCCGCGTCGGCGCCCTCGGGCCGCCATCGTTGGATTCAGCTCGAACGGCTGGAGGTGCACCTCCACTTCGCCGAGATCGCCGCCGATGCGCTCGAGCGCGCGCTCGAGCGCGCTGACACCGATCGCGCACCACGGGCACGCGACGTCCGATACCACGTCGATTCTCATGACCTACACCTCAGGGTTGCGATCGGTCGGCCGAGACACGATTGTGCCACTGCGCGGGCCGCGGTTCCTCCCGCGTCAAAGGTCGCGCAAGGCCCGGACGAACGCCTCGATGTCGCCGCGCGTCGTTATATACGTGTGCCGACGCGCGCAGCGTCCCGTCGAGCTGTAGACGGTGATGCAGCACGTGCGCGCAATGGAACCCGCCCGAGACGAAGATCGCGTGCGCGTCGGCCAAGAGGCGCGCGATGTCCTGCTGGCGCATCGCCGGCCACGGCAACGACACGGTCGCGAGCGCGATGCGATCGCGCACCGAGCGGCCGAGCACGGTCGCGTGCGGCAAGCTCGTCGAGCCCTTCGCATCAGCTGCGCGGCGAGCGCGCGCGAATGCGCGGCGACCTTGCGCCATGCCGATGCGCAGCAAGTAGTCGACCGCGGCGCCGAGACCGATGACGCCCTCGACGTTCGGCGTGCCGGCCTCGTAGCGGAACGGCGCCTCGAGCGGCTCGAAGCGGTCGTCGGCGAGCATCGCGACCATGCCGCCGCCGACGTTGCCGAGCCCGAGCTCGGCGAACCGGTCGCGGCGCACGTACAGCACGCCGACGCCGTTCGGTCCGAACATCTTGTGGCTCGAGAACCCGAGAAAGTCGACGTCGAGCGCGTGCACGTCGATCGGCAGATGCGCGACGGATTGCGAAGCGTCGACGAGCACGGGGACGCCGGCCGCGTGCGCCGTCGCGATCCACTCCTCGACCGGCGCGATCGACGCCCGTGACGTTCGAGACGTGCGCGACGCTGACGAGCCGCGTGCGCTTCGCCGAGCTTGCTCTTCAGCTGCGACCACTTCGGCACGGCTTCGTCGTCGAGTCGACGAGTCGCGGGCCGTCGCCGTCGAGCACGCCACGGCAAGTAGTTCGAGTGATGCTCCGACGCCGGAAACACGACCTCGTCGTCGGGCGTGAGCGCAGCGCGCGCGCGACGAGATTGAACGAGTCGGTCGCGTTGCGCGTGAACACGATCTCCGCCGGCTGCGCGCCGATCAACGCCGCCACGCGATGGCGCGCACGCTCGTACTCCTCCGTCGCCGCTTCGGCGAGCGGATAGAGGCCGCGGTGAACGTTGGCGCCGAGCGTCTCGTAGTAGCGCGTCGACGGCCGCGATGACCTCGCGCGGCTTCGGCGTCGTCGAGGCGCTGTCGAGATAGATGAACGGCGCGCCGTCGTAGCCGCGCTCGAGCAACGGGAACCCTTGCGGCCGCATCAGCGTTTGACGAGCCGGTACTTGCCGGATGCCTCGGGCGCGATGGCGGCGACGCGCTCGCCGCGGATCGGCTGCGTCGAGCAGCCGCGCCGACGGCGCGCGGCCGCACGGCTGCGCGCTGCGTCGTCGCTGCGCGGATCGACGACGAGCAGCGTGTCGCCCGCGAGCTGCCACTGCTCGAGCGTCGCGTCCGGCCCGAGCGCCGCGTGGATCGCGTCGTCGAGCATCAGCGGCGTCACGGTCTGCGCCGCCGACGCTCGGTGCAGTCGCTTTGCCGGCCTTCGACGCGCTCGAGCAACGGCCCGTCGCTCGCAAGGCCGCACGGGCAATCGCGCGACTCGGCCGACGCGCACGACGTCGCCGATGTCGTAGCGCAGCAGCGGCATCCAGGCGCGGCCGAGCGTCGTCGACCAGCACTCGCGCGAGCCGGCCGGCGCCCGGCAGCGGCACGAGGTCGACGTGGCTGTGCCGCTCGTTCGGGTGCAGCCGGCCGTGCTCGCACTCCATGAACAGCACGCCGGCCTCGGTCGCGCCGTACAGCTGGAACACCGGCGCATCGAACGCGCGGCCGATGTCGCGCCGCATCGCGCGCGTCGTCGTCTCGTACGTCAGCGTGATGAACTCCGGCGACGGCACGCGCAGGCCGCGCTTCGAGCGCGGCGCGCGCGATGATCGCGAGGTACGCCGGATCGGCTTCGACGCCGCGCGGCGCGAACTCGCACCACTCGCGCAGCATCCGCTCGCACTCGCTGTCGGTCCAATGCGTCGGGTCGGCGCTCTCGTTGAAGAACAGGATGCCGTCGATGCTGCGCTCGGCCGGCGTCTGGCTGCCGAAGTGGCACGTGCCGGCGCCGCAAGCCGGCGTCGTCAGCACGGCCTCGCGATAGTCGGCGCGGTCGCATCGCTCGCGCGATCCGCGCGTTCAGGCGCATCGCCTCGCGCTCCTGCGGATCCCACCACGACCATTCCCAGATGACCTGCAGTCGATCGGACGTCGTGCCCGACGTCGCGAGCAACGTGACCTGCTCGATGCGCATCGCGGCGCTGCAGATCCTGATGCTCGCGCACGAGCGACTTTCGGAAACCCGCGCCGCAGCTCGCGCTTGCCGACGGGCGGCACGCGCGAGAGCCATCGGTCGACCTCGGTCGGATCGGCCGGCGGCTGCGGGCGATCGCGGTACAGCGGCACCTCGGCCACCATGCGGCGCGTCTCGTCGCCGACGCGCCGCCAATGTGCTGTCGAATAGCTCATGTCTTTCGGCCGGCAACGTCCGTCTCGATCGTCGCGCCTGCCATGCGGTGGCGCCGCGAACACGGGAACCGGCTCGCCGCGTGCCGAGCATTTTGCCACCGCTGCCGACGACGCAGCGCGCCGCCGCTCGGGACGCCGTAGGCCTTGGCCTTGCGCTTCGAGCTCCCGCGCGCGCACGGCCGCGAACGAGCGCGCCTCGCTCCAGTCGTCGCCCTCGCCGTGGCGTGTCGAGCGAGCACGGCGCCAGCCCAAGCATTCGTACGTCTCGGCCTCGTCGTCGCCGGCGTCCGCGTGCGGCCAGCGGACCCAGCGCTCGCCGAGCATGATCGCGCCGGCCGACATGCCTGCAAACACGACACCGCGCGCGGCCGCGGCGCGAAGGTCGTGCGACGAGATCGCGCGCGGTGCAAGACATCCATGCCGGCCTCGACGTCGCCGCCGCCGACGAAGACGAAATCGGACGCGCTCGAGCGCCTCGCGCGCGGCCGCTCCGCTGCGCCGGCGCGCCGCGAGCTTCGGCCACGCGACGTCCTTGGCGCCCGCGGCTGCGATCAACGCGCAGAGCGCCGTGCCGAACGACTCGTCGTCGCCGTTAGCGGCGCCGATGTAGAGCGCGCGGACGCTTCCTTGCGCGTCAGCGCACGGCAGCTTCGTAGGTACGGGCTGGGTGCCGAAATGGCGGCTGCCGAACTGGCCGGCGATCAGCGTGACGGGTTTGCGCAAACGAGCTCCTCCTGGCAACGCGACTCTAGCAGGTGCGCGGCGTCGCTCACTCCGCGAGCCGGCGCGTCAGCGCCTCGAGCGCGGCCAGCATATCGGTCGACTCCGTGAGCACGCCGGCGAGCGGGTCGCCGTGCTGTTCGCAGCCACTTGCGCGCCGAGCGGATGTTGAAGCGCTCGAGCTTCAAGCCGGCCGTTGATCTGCGACCACTCGAGCGGCATCGAGACGGGCGCGCCCGGCAGCGGCCGCACGCAGAACGGCGACACGAGCAACCGGCCGTGGCCGTTCTGCAGATAGTCGAGATAGACCTTGCCGTCGCGATCCGACACGGAGCGCACGATCGTCGCGATCTCGGGCAGCGACTTCGCCGTGAACCGCGCGAGCAGCTCGGCGAGCGTGCGCGACTGCTCGTAGGTGTAGCGCGCGCCGAGCGGAATCAGCACGTGCAGGCCCGTCGAGCCGCTCGTCTTGACGAAGTTCGTGCAGCCCGACGTCCTCGCACAGCGCGTGGATGTGCCGCGCGATCTCGATGACGTCCGTCGAACGGCGCGCCCTTCGGGTCGAGATCGAGGATGCACCAGTCGGGCCGCTCGAGCGCCGCGACGCGGCTCGACCAGACGTGCAGCGGGATCGTGCCCATGTTGGCGACGTAGAGCAGCGACTCGCACGTCGTCGAGCACGAAGTAGCGAATCTCGCGCTCGGCGTGCTCGCTCCACATCGTCTCGAGCCTGAGCCAGCTCGGCGCGTAGACCGGCGCGTCCTTCTGGAAGAACGACTTGCCGTCGATGCCGTCGGGATAGCGCGTCAGCACGACCGGCCGGTCCTTCAGATACGGCAGCAGCCACTCGGCGACGCCTTCGTAGTAGGCGATCAGGTCGCCCTTCGTGTAGCCGTCGGCGGGCCAGAACACCTTGTCGAGGTTCGTGAACGCGACGGTCGGCCGCTCGGGCGGCTCGTCGGCCGCGCGCGGCCGGCTCCGGCGCCGTGCCGACGCGTCGCCGCGCGCCTCCGTCCGCCAGACGCACTCCGCGGGCTTCTTGTCGTCGCGCAAGCGCAGGAACACGGGCTGGCGCAGCATGCCGTCGGGCGTGCGCTGCTTGAACTTCACCTGCACGACGGGGCCGTCCGCGAGCCAGACGGCGCCGCGCGCGTTGCTCGGCCGCCGCCGGCGGCTCCGCGCGCGGCTTGCGCGGCGAGCAGCGGCTCGAGCACGGCGAAGTCGCGCGCCGCGAAGCCGCTGCCGGCGCGGCCCGCGTACGTCAGCACGCCGTCGCGGTACTGCGCGAGCAGCAGCGCGCCGAAGCCCTTGCCGCCCTGCTTCGGCGGCAAGTAGCCGACGACGACGAAGTCGTCGGACTTCGCGGCGTTGATCTTGATCCAGTCCGTCGAGCGCTTGCTGACGTACGGCGACGCGGCGCGCTTGCCGACGATGCCCTCGAGCCCGAGGCGCTCGGCCTCGTCGAACATCGCTTCGCCTTGCGCTTCGAAGTGCTCCGAGTAGCGCAGCGCGCCGGACGACCGGCAGCAGCGCGCGCAACGCGGCCTTGCGCTCGACGAGCGGCAGCGCGCGCAGGTCGAAGCCATCGAACGCGAGCAGGTCGAACGCGTAGATGCTCGCCGGCAACTCGAGCGCGGCGCGCGCGACGTCGGCGCGGCGCGTCGAGTCGCCCGCGCTTCTGCAGCAGCGCGAAGCTCGGCAGGCCGCGCGCGTCGAGCACGACGACCTCGCGCGTCGATGACGAGCTGCGCGAACGGCAGCGCCGCGACGATCTCGGCGATCTCGGGGAACGTCGTCGGTGAAGTCGTTGCCGGCGCGCGAGTACAGCGTCGACCTCGCCGGCGCGTTTCTCGGCGAACAGGCGATAGCCGTCGTACTTGAGCTCGAACACCCAGCGCGGATCGGAGAACGGCTTGCCCGGCGTCGCGAGCATCGGCTCGCAAGTCGCGCGCCTCGAGCTCGCGCTGCGCGGCGCCGAGCTTGCGCAGCTCGCTGCGACGATGCAGCGCCGCGCGGATCGCCGCTCGCGACCTGCTCGACGGTCCGGCCCGAGAGCACGGAGTCGTGCGGGATAGTCCTCGGTGCTCTGCGTCGTCGCGTACGCGTCGCGCTCCTTGATGAGCAGCCACTCGTTCTTGCCGCGCTTCGTCTTGACGAGCGTCCACCTGCCGCGCAGCTTGTGGCCGTTGAGCTCGAACAGGAGCTTGCCCTTGTCGAACCCGGCGGCGATGTCGTTCAGCGCGACCCACGTGCCGCGGTCCCAGACGATGACGGCGCCGGCGCCGTAGTTGTCGGGCGGGATCACGCCCTCGAAGTTCACGTAGTCGACGGGGTGGTCCTCGACGTGCACGGCGAGCCGCTTGTCGGCCGGATTCGGCGACGGCCCCTTCGGCACCGCCCAGGACTTCAGCACGCCCTCGAACTCGAGCCGGAAGTCGTAGTGAGTCCGGCGCGCGGCGTGCTGCTGCACGACGAACCGCTGGCCGCCCGGCGAGCGCGGCGCCGAACGGCTCCGGGGTTCGATCCGCCTTTCGCTTTGCGCGATAACTCTCTAAGTTGTCGACATTTTTTGTTGTCACCGCACTTTTCGAGGATATATGATCCGGCCATGCCAGCGCGAGCATTTCGACTGCCACCATCTCGTTCGGCCTCGTGTCGATTCCCGTGAAGCTCTATTCGGCCGCGGAGTCGAAGGCGCGCCTTGGCCTTCAATCAGATCCACAAGAAGGACGGCGCGCGCGTCAAGCAGCAGCTGATCTCGTCGCGCAGCGGCGAAGTCGTGCCGCGCGAGGAGATCGTCAAGGGCTACGAGTTCGCGAAGGATCAGTACGTGCTGTTCGAGGCCGAGGAGCTCAAGGCGCTCGAGGCCGCGGCCACGCACACGATCGACATCACCGAATTCGTGAAGGCCGAGCAGGTCGAGCGGCGCTATCTCGACAAGGTCTATTACCTCGGCACCGACAAGGGCGGCGCGCGCGCCTACAAGCTGCTCGCGCAAGTGCTCGTCGACACCGGCCGCGTCGCGATCGGCAAGTACGCCGCGCGCGGCAAGCAGTATCTCGTCATGGTGCGGCCGATGGAGAACGGCCTCGTCATGGAGCAGCTGCACTATCCGGACGAGCTGCGCGCCTTCAGCGAAGTGCCGATCGAGGACGCGACGGTCAAGCCGGCCGAGCTCAAGCTCGCGACACAGCTCGTCGAGCAGGCCGCGAGCGACGAGTTCAAGCCCGAGACACTACAAGGACGAAGTGCGCGAACGCATGCTGGCGTTGATCCAGCGCAAGGTCGAAGGCGAGGACATCACGCTCGCACCGACGGCCGAGCCGGAGCACAAGATCATCGACATCATGGAAGCGCTGAAGGCGAGCCTCGCCGCCGGCAACTCCCGCAAGCCCGCGCAAGCGGCCGACGAGAAGAAAGCCGCTGCCAAGCCGAAGGCCGCCGCGAAGAAGCGCGCCGCGAAGTAGACGCCGATGAAGGCGTACTCGACGCGCGAGGTCGCCGAGCTGCTCGGCCTCTCGACGGCGCGCGTCCGCTCGTTGATGCGCTCCGGTGTCGTGACGCCGCAGCGCGACAGCGCGGGCCGCGCGAGCTTCACGTTTCAGGATCTCGTGCTGCTGCGCACGGCGAAGGGACTCATCGACGCAAAGGTGCCGGCGCGACGCATCACGAAAGCGCTGCAGGCGCTCGCGAGCCAGCTCCCGACCGATCGGCCGCTCTCGGCCGTGCGCGTCCAGATCGACGGCGACCGCGTCGATCGTGCGCGACAACGCGAGCAGCTGGGAGCCAGAATCGAAGCAAACGGTCCTCGACTTCTCCATTCGCGAGCTCGGCGAGAAAGTGGCGCCGCTCGCGCGCGACTCCGTGCAGCGCGCGCTGCGCGCGGCGTCGACGGCCGACGATCTGTTCCAGCGCCGCGCTCGAGAGCGAGGAGATCGGCGCGACGGCCGAGGCCGAGAGCGCCTACCGC
This sequence comes from uncultured Gammaproteobacteria bacterium, assembly GCA_963714705.1. Taxonomy (GTDB): domain Bacteria; phylum Pseudomonadota; class Gammaproteobacteria; order Steroidobacterales; family Rariloculaceae; genus FEN-1219. Next base: position 310,392 of record CAVQPJ010000001.1, on the reverse strand, counting down.
AACGCGATCGCCGCCGATCCGGCGCACGTGGCCGCGCACATCAACTTGGGCCGGCTGCGCCACGTCGGCAAGGCGCTCGACGAAGCGGAACGGCTCTATCGGCGCGCGCTCGAGCTCGAGCCGACTCACCCGACGGCGCGCTTCAATCTGGGCGTCGTGCTCGAAGACCGCGGCGCGACGATCGGATGCGATCGAGCAGTACCTCGAAGCCGTGCGGCTCGACCCGCGAGTCGCCGACGTGCACTTCAATCTCGCGCGGCTCTATCAGCAGACGGGCGATCAGCAGGCCGCTCTACGCCACTTCTCGCGCTTTCGCGCTCTGACGCGCGACCGAATCGACTGACCCTCTGCGGGCACAGGGTGGCCATCAGGCTCGTCGAGCAAATCTGATCAGCGTTGCAGTTCAAAGTTGATGTCAAGCGGCATCACCGTACACGGTAGTGCATCATCGTCATTTCCGTTGTCCGTTGGCCGCCCACGTCCACTGTCATGTGTTGGGTCCAGTTGCCTCCCGGCGTCACGACGATTTCGTTGGATCCTCGCAATGGCTTGCCTTCCTGCTCTCCCTGCCAGGTGCTGATCATGGCGTTACCGCGCACAGTCAGGATTGCGGGAGGATTCACGAAACCGCGATCAGTGATCCTAGTGGATGTAAGAGCGTTCGCTATCGGATCGTAGCCGATGATATCGAGCGCTTGATCCGTGCGACCGTCAGCCCACTCATGGTGCCACGTACATGCGACGCCAACTCCGCCAACAGCAGGCAGGCACTCCCAGGTCGCCTTGGCTATTTGAGAAACGCCTGCTATCGAAAAGGTGCCTTCGGAACGCCATCGCCCAATGTGTTCCTTGAGCATTGCCGCCATCTCTTGCGGCACATTGACAGGAGGACTTTGCGCGTGCGCGTAGGCAATCGCCACGAATGCTAGCGCCGTCACCACAATCTTCGAACTCGACGTCTTCATCGTCTTCGCCTCCGCAACTACGCTGCTGGTCAAAATTCGGAGCGGCCTCACGTCTTCCGGCACCGCTGTCCTATCTATGCCGCATAACGCCGCAGTTGAGCGGCCGCGCGCTGCCGTGTGAAGCACGATGCGAGCGCACAATGGAATGACGCGCTCGCGGCGCGCCCGCGATACCGCATGCCGGTCCGCTCCAACTGCTTGTTCGGCGACACCGTTGCGCCAACCATTAAACGCATATACGATAAATAGCACATGAGCTATGACCCCGCCAAGCAAGAGCTCAACCTGCGAAAGCATGGCATTGATCTGGCGGAGTGCGACGCCCTCTTCGATGAGCCAATGCTCACCCGGGAAGACGATCGAGAAGCGTATGGAGTTGTGGTCCTGGTGTGGACGGATCGAGACGAGGATCCACACCTGATTTCATGTCGAGAGGCGGATACCCATGAGCAAGAAGCGTACTTCCGAGCGTTCCCGAAAACGTGACGTGCCCTATAAGGCGAAGGACCGCAAGGCCACGTTGTCCTTCTGGGACGGCGCGGTTGCACACCGCGGGGTATCGGAGCTACGGGCCAAACGGGGCCGCCCGCCAAAGGCGCCTCATGAGCGTAAAGAGCAGATTGCTCTACGCGTCGACGCGGAGGTGCTCGCATGGTATCGAGATCAAGGTGAGGGATGGCAAACCAGAATGAACGCCGTCCTAAAGGCATACAAGGACGCATCCGGTTGAATCTTGTGTCGCCGAACTTTGATGTATACCCCCGTCCCGCCTGGGTTCGGTGTTCGTATATTCCAGATATCGAGAAAAGGCAAACGCGACAGGGAAAAGCCGCGTCTCATGGATGGAGTTCTCGGCGCGCCGCGCGCCAGACACCCGGATGCGCGTCAGCGCAACGGCTTCGGCGAGTACCCGCGCAACAGCTCCGCGAAGTCTTGGGGCGCGACGGGCGTGCTGAAATAGAAGCCCTGCATCTCGTCGCACAGCCGGTCGCGCAGGAACGACTGCTGCTCCGGCGTCTCGACGCCCTCTGCGACGACGGTGAGGCTCAACGTCTTGCCCATCGCGATGATGGCTTCCGCGATCGCGCGGTCTTCCGCGTCGTTCGGCACCTCGCGAATGAACGACCGATCGACCTTCAGCGTGTCGATCGGGAAGCGCTTCAAGTGCGCGAGCGACGAATAACCGGTGCCAAAGTCGTCGATCGCGAGGCGCACGCCGAGATCCTTGATCGCCGTCAACACGTGCACGGCGCGGTCCGCGTTGTGCATGATCGTGGTCTCGGTGACCTCTAGCTCGAGTAACTGGGGCGCGAGCCCCGTCTCCACGAGGACGCTCTCGATCTCGCGGACGAGCCCCTCGTCGGCCAGCTGGCGCATCGAGAGATTCACCGACAAGCACACGGGCGGCAGGCCCTGCTTTTGCCACGCCACGCTTTGCGCGCACGCCGTCCTGAGCACCCACGTGCCGATCGGGACGATGAGCCCCGTCTCCTCGGCGAGCGGAATGAATCGCGCCGGAGGCACGGAACCGAGCTCGGGGTTGTACCACCGCAGCAGCGCCTCGACGCCGGTGATGGCGCCCGACTTGAAGTTCACCTTGGCCTGGTAGTGCAGAGAGAACTCGTCGAGCTCGAGGGCGCGACGCAGATTCGTCTCGAGCACCAAGCGTTCGATCGACTGCGGCTGCATGCGGCTCGTGAAGAACCGGAAGGTGTTCTTGCCCTCTTCCTTCGCGAGATACATCGCCATGTCGGCGTTCTTCATGATCGACTGGTCGTCCTGACCCTCGGCGGGGTGTAAGCACACGCCGACGCTTGCCGTGACGCGACACTCCTGCCCGAGGATGACGATGGGCTTCATGACGACACTCAAGATATTGCGCGCCACGCCCGCGGCCTGATCCTGCTCATTGATATCCTGGAGCAGCACGACGAACTCGTCGCCGCCGAGACGCGCGACGACGTCGCTCGCGCGCAAGCATTCGCGCAAGCGTGCCGCGACCTCGCGCAGCAACACGTCGCCGGCCTCGTGGCCCAACGTATCGTTGATGACCTTGAAGCGGTCGAGATCGATGAACAGCACGGCGAGCTTGCGCCCGTAACGCTGTGCGGTCTCGATCGATAGCCCGAGCAGCTGCATGAACATCTCGCGATTCGGCAAGCCCGTGAGGCCGTCGTGCGTCGCGAGGTATTGAATGCGCTCTTCGGCGCTCTTGCGTGACGAGATGTCCTCCACGACCGAAATGTCGTGCAGGCGCACGCCCGCGCGGTCGCGCTTGCTGGCTATCGTGAGGCCGACCCAGATCGCCGATCCGTCCTTCCGCAGATAGCGTTTCTCGGTCTTGAACGACTGGATCGCGCCGGAGCGGAGCTGGTCGCGCAATTCGTCGGTGGCGTTCGCGTCTCCGGGATGCGAAACGTCCTTCACGTTCATCGCCAACAGCTCTTGCTCCGTATAACCGAGCATCGCGCAGAGCTGCGGGTTGACGTAGCAAAAACGCCCGCCGTCCTCGACGTGCGCGATGCCGATGGCCGCGAGCTCCATCGTCGAGGAGACGCGCTCTTCGCTCTCGCGCAGCTTCTCGAGTGCGACCGCACGCTGACAAAAGTGGCCGATCTCGGCGCTCGCGCCGCGCAGCAGCTTCAAGAACTGCGGCTCGGGCGCCGCGACGCGCGGCGCATAGAAATCGAGCACACCGATCGTTGCGCCGCCGGCCTTCACGGGAACCACGAGCCCGGTGTTCCAACCTGTTATGTCGGCACCGTCGAGCCGCGGCGTGCGTGCGTTGCGGACGACGTCGCCGATCCAGACTGGCCCATGACTCAACCAGGCCGGCAGCCGCTCGCCGGGATTCAACACGGACCGGCGCTGGTCGCCGTCCGAGCTCCACCCCACTTCGTGCCACAGCGTGTCGCGCTGCGAGTCGACGCGCCAGAAGTTACCGGCCGTCCAGCTCTGCGCTTCGCACATCGCACGAATCACTACGCGCAACCCCGCCGCGACGTCGTCGGCCTCCGCGAGCGTATGAGCGATCGTGTACTCGAGCTGAGCGAGGCGGTCGGCGCGAATCTGCGCGCTGACATCGCGAGCGATGCCGCGATAGCCTTTGAATCTCTTGCGCTGATCGAAGACAGGTTGACCGCTGAAGTGTAGATAGCGGACTCCCGTCGCGCGCGTGCCGAGGCAGTGCAGCACCTCACGAAACTCCGTGCGCTGCTCGAGCGTCGCGACGAATGGCGACCAGCCGCCGGCTTCCGCGGGCTCGGCGAAGAACTCCCAGCTCGTCTTGCCGACGAGCCCGTCGAGCTCGGTATCGGGCTCACCGCCCGGCCTATACACCGTGAAACGGTGGTGCTCGTCTTGCTCCCAGTAGAAGTCGGCCGCGAGCTCGATGACACACTGGAGGCGCCCATCGGCCAGCCGCCGCCCAGCGGCTCGCTTCGGCGAGCGCTGCGACGCTGCCATGCGTGCAAACGTTCTACTAGGACTCATGACCGCCCCCAACCGCGCGACGTGCGAGGCCCAAGGAGTCTTCTTGGCTTGCCTCTGAGACGATCGCGCGGTTAACCAGAATAAGGGCGTGTCGGGCCCCGGATTGAGCAATCTCTCTCATTCGCCGCGACGACGAGTGCGACGCAATTAACGTCTGCGCAGATTTACCCCGTTTCGGGGCGCAGCTCGCTAACGCTGGCCGGCCATGGCGAGCAGTTGGGCCGCGAGCTTGGGGCCGGTCGCGCCATCTTCGTGCTTGAAGAAGACCTGTGCCTCGGTCACCCCGGAAGCGGCGAGCCGATCGAGCCACCGGTGGAGATCTTCCGCCGTGTAAACGACACGGCGGAGCCGCAGATACGCCCAATCGGCCGTCCACGGCAGCAGCTCGAACGTCTCGTCGCTTTCACTCTGGACGAGCGCCGCGTTGCGCGACTCGAGCAGCTTGAACACGGGCTGCACGAGCCAGGACTCGTTCCGAAACTCGAAGGCGACGCGCGTGCTCGACCGGAAGCTCTTTCAAGAAGGCGGTAAGCGCCGCCTCGTCGCAACGCGCGTGCGGTGGAAGCTGCACGAGCAGCGAGCCGAGGCAGGGCGCGAGGTCCGCGAGCGCGGCCGACAATATCCGCAGCTCCTCGCCGCAGGCGCGCAATCGCTTGATGTGCGAGATCCGTCGCGGGACTTTAATTGCAAATCTAAAAGAATCAGGTACTTGAGCACGCCACGCTTGGCTCGCGGCCGCAGTCGGCATGCGATAGAACGTGTTGTTGATCTCGACTGCGGCCAAGCGCGTCGCGTAATTCGCGAGCATCGCTTTGGCCGGAGTCTTGTCGGGATAGAACTCTCCGACCCACTCCTTATACGAGAACCCACTGGTACCCGCGAGCAATCGCATCGAGTCACCTTTTTTCGCGAAGCGCTACCGGACGAGCTATGCTTGGGAAGACCCAGACCGTTCGACCTCTCTGCGCCTCGATGCTAGAGGCGCCCGTGGACAACCTCAACCCGCGTCGATGAACGCACTCGATAATGGATCAGTACGCGCGCATCAGGGACCAGCTCATCGCGAAGCAGAGCGAGCTCGCGGGCCGGTTGGAGCGCCTGAAGGAAAACCTCACGGGAGGGCGTAGCGCGGACTCGCAGGAACAGGCGCAGGAGCTCGAGAACGCCGAGGTCGTCGATGCCCTCGGCAACGAGGCGCGCACCGAGATCAGCAAGATCGCGAAGGCGCTCGATCAGATCAAGAACGGCACCTTCGGTATTTGTGCCGACTGCGGCGAGGCGATCCCGATGGCGCGGCTCGAAGCGTACGCATTCGCCGATCGCTGCATTCGCTGCGCGACGGCGGTCGAGGCCGGCCGGCGCACTCGCTGACGGCGTTCCCCAATCAGGCTGCGCTCGCGCGTGCCGCCGACGCACTTTTTTCCGGCGCGGCCCACTGCTCCCACAGATCCTGCTCCGCCGCGCGTGCGCGCGCCGCAGCGGCGCTCTTGATGGGCCCATAGCCGCGAACCTGCTCGGGCAAGCGCGCAAGCGCGAGTGCGATCTCGAACCGCGAGTCGTCGAGCTCGGCCGCGATACGATCGAGCAAGGCCTCGTAACGAGCGAGCCAGCTCGCGCTCGAGACGCCGGTCGGCGCTCCTGCCGAACGGATCGAGCTTCGTGCCGCGTAGCCAGCGCAGCTTCGCGAGCACGCGCAGGATCGGCAGCATCCATGGACCGAGCTCGTACTTCTTCGGCCGCCCCGTGGCCGGGTCGGGCCGCGCGAACAGCGGCGGCGAGAAATGGAAGCTCATCCGCGCGCCGGCGCCGAAGTTGCGCTTGACGCTCTCGACGAAGCCGGTCTCCGTGTGCAGCCGCGCGACCTCGTACTCGTCCTTGTAGGCGAGCACGCTGAAGTAGTTGCGCGCCACGGCGTCAGCGAGCTCCTGGCTGCCGGGCCGCACACGCTGCTCGACGGCGGCCAGGCGCGCCAGGCGCGCGCGATAGCGCTCGGCGTAAGCGCGATTCTGATAACCGACGAGGAACTCCTCGCGCCGCGCAATCGCCTCGGGCAAGGACGCCGCGACCGGCTGCGCGCCCTCGCCGTCGCGAGCCGCTCGACCTCGACGAGGCTTTCGGCGGCGAACCTGCCCCAATCGAACGCAAGCTTGTTCTCTTCGACGTTGCGGCCGTACAGCTCGAGCGCACGATAGAGCGCGACGCCCGACACGGGTAACAACCCGCGCTGAAACGCAAATCCGAGCATCAACACGTTCGCGCCGATGCTGTCGCCGAGCAGCGCCGACGCGAGCCGCGTGGCATCGAGCGTCGCGACGGCGCCCGGCCGCCCCGCCGCTCTGCAGCGAGGCGACGAGTCGCTTGCCGGGGAACGCGAAGTCGCGATCGCGGATGAAGTCCGACGGCATCTCCTCGTGCGTGTTGACGATGACGGCCGAGCGATCCGGCGCCAGCATCGACAACGGCTCCTTGTCCGCGGCGACGATCAGGTCGGCGCCGAGCAAGAGGTCGACCTGGCCTGCGGGTATCCGCATGCCGTGCAGCGCGTCCTTGGTCGGCCGCGATGCGCACGTGCGACAACACGGCGCCGTACTTCTGCGCGAGCCCCGTTTGATCGAGCTGGTGCACGACCTTGCCTTCGAGATGCGCCGCGAGGCCGAGCAAGCCGCTCGCCGTGATCGACGCCCGTGCCGCCGACGCCGGCGATCAGCACGTTGTACACGCCGTCGAGCGCCGCCTGCCGCGGCTCCGGCAAGCTCGGCACGGCCGCCGTGGCGAGCGGCCGCGGCGTAATGCGCTTCGCGCCCGCGCAGCGTCACGAAGCTCGGGCAAAAGCCGTTCAAGCAGCTGAAGTCCTGGTTGCACGACGACTGATTGATGCGCCGCTTGCGCCCGAACTCGGTCTCGAGCGCCATCACGGACAAGCAGTTCGACTGCACGTTGCAGTCGCCGCAGCCCTCGCAGACGAGCTCGTTGATGACGACGCGCCGGTCCGGAGTCGGCACGGTGCCGCGCTTGCGCTTGCGATGCAGCTCGGCCGCGCACGTTTGATCGTAGATGAGCGCCGATACGCCCTTTACCTCGCGCAATTCCCGCTGCAAGCGATCGAGCTCGCGGCGGTGATGCACGGTCACGGACGGCGGCAGGCCGTTCGCGCCGGCATACTTTTTCGGCTCGTCCGTCACGACGATGATCGGCTGCACGCCTTCGCCGACGAGCTGCTGTGCGACGCCGGCGACAGTCAAGTGCCCTTCGACGGGCTGCCCGCCCGTCATCGCAACGGCATCGTTGAACAGGATCTTGTACGTCATGTTGACGCCGGCCGCGACGGCGGCCCGGATCGCCAGCGTGCCCGAGTGCGCGTACGTGCCGTCGCCGAGGTTCTGGAACACGTGCTGCGTATCGGTGAACGGCGCCTGCCCGATCCACGTGGCGCCCTCGCCGCCCATCTGCGTGAACGTGACCGTGTCGCGGTCCATCCACGCCGCCATGTAGTGGCAGCCGATGCCGCCGACGGCGCGGCTGCCTTCGGGCACCCGCGTCGAGGTGTTGTGCGGGCAGCCCGAGCAGAAGTGCGGCAAGCGCTGCACGTCGTCGGCGACGGCGGCGAGCCGCCGGTCCTGCTGCTCGAGGAACCGCACGCGCTCCTCGATGTCGGTGCTCGAGTAGAAGCGGCGCATGCGCTTCGCGAGCACGCGCGCGATGAGCGCCGGCGTGAGCTCGCCGTTCGCTCGGCAACAACCACTCGCCGCGCTCGTCCTGCTTGCCGACGATCAGCGGCCGGCGCTTTGCCTGCCAGTTGTAGAGCTGCTCCTTGAGCTGGCTCTCGACGAGGCCGCGCTTCTCCTCGACGACGACGATCTCCTCGAGCCCCTCGGCGAAGCTGCCGGATCGCCTCGGGCTCGAGCGGCCAGCTCATGCCGACCTTGAACAGCTTGATGCCGACCTCGGCCGCGCGCGCGGCATCGATACCGAGATCCTCGAGCGCCTGCAGCACGTCGAGATGCGCCTTGCCCGTCGTCACGAGCCCGAGCCGCGGATAGCGGCTGTCGATGATCGTGCGATCGATCGCGTTGGCGCGCGCGAACGCGCAGCGCGGCCGGCAGCTTGTAGCGATGCAGCCGAAGCTCCTGATCGTTCGGCGGATCCGGCCAGCGGATGTTCAAGCCGCCGGCCGGCAGCGCGAAGTCCGGCGTCGACGATCGTCAGCGTTTGCGGCAACAGCGCGAAGCTCTGCGTCGCGTCGGCCGTCTCCTGCGTGACCTTGAGACCGACCCAGCAGCCGCTGAAGCGCGACAGCGCATAGCCGTAGAGACCGAGCTCGACGATCTCCGCGACGTTGGCCGGGATTCAGCACCGGTATCGACGCATCGATGAACGCGTACTCGCTCTGATGCGGCAGCGACGACGACTTGCAGGTGTGGTCGTCGCCGGCGACGGCGATCACGCCGCCATAGACGCGACGTTCCGGCCGCATTGCCGTGCTTGAACGGATCGCCGGAGCGGTCGACGCCGGGCCCTTTGCCGTACCACATGCCGAACACGCCGTCGTAGCGCGCGCCGGCGAACAGGTTCGCTTGCTGCGCGCCCCAGATCGACGTGGCCGCGAGGTCCTCGTTCAACCCCGGCTGAAAGCGAATTTGCGCGGCGTCGAGATACGGCGCGGCGCGCCACAGCTCGCGATCGAAGCCGCCGAGCGGCGAGCCGCGGTAACCGGAGACGAAACCCGCCGTATTCAGGCCGGCGAGCCGGTCGCGGTGAGCTCTGCGCGAGCAGCAGGCGCACGAGCGCTTGCAGACCGGTGATGAACAGCGGCCCGGCTTCGTCGAACCGGTACCAGTCGTCCAGACGTGCGATCTGCCGGAGCTGCATGCCTCTTCTGACTCTTCCCTTGTCGTCGCGTGCGCGCCGGCATTATGGGCCATTTCGCGGGGCGGAGGGCTCCCTCACTGGGTGCCGTCGGCCCGCAGCACGTCGGCCAGCAGATCTGCGTCGACGTTGCCGCCAGACAGTATGACGGCGACGCACGACCGCAATCGGTCGCGGCTCCGCAAGCACGGCCGCGAGCGCCGCGGCACCCGACGGCTCGACGACGACCTTGAGATGCCTGCGCCGCCACGGCCATGGCGGCGCGAATCTGCTGCGTCGTCGACCGCGAGCGCGCCGGCGAGCTCGCGCCGATTGATCGCGAACGTGATCGCGCCCGGCGTCGGCGCACGCAGCCCGTCGCACAGCGTCGTGCCGCCGGGCGCGACGGTGCGCCGCTCGCCGGCCGCGAGCGATGCCGCGTGTCCTCGAAGCCGCGCGGCTCGACGGCGTACACGGCGCAGCTCGGCCACTCGGCCTTGATCGCCAGCGCGCAGCCGGCGACGAGCCCGCCGCCGCTGCACGGCACGTAGAGCGCGTCGATCGCGAGGTCGCCGCTCGCGTGCCGACGCGAGCGAGCTCGAGCGCGAGCGTGCCCTGCCCCGCGATGATGTGCGGATGGTCGAACGGCGGCACGAGCGCCGCGCCGCGCTCGCTCCGCGAGCTTCGCGCGCGATCGCCTCGCGATCCTCGCGCTCGCGATCGTAGAGCACGACCTCGGCGCCGAGCGCGCGCGTGCGCTCGAGCTTGATCGTCGGCGCATCGGCCGGCATCACGATCGTCGCCGGAACATGAAGCCAGCGCGCCGCGAGCGCGACGGCCTGCGCGTGATTGCCCGACGAGAACGCCACGACGCCGGCGCTTGCGCTCCTCGGCGCCAAGCTGCAGCAGGCGATTCAGCGCGCCGCGAATCTTGAAGCTGCCCGTAGTGCTGCAGGCACTCGGCCTTGAACAGGACGCGCGCGCCGACGCGCCCGTTGATGGCTTCGGACTCGAGCACCGGCGTCTCGACGAGCCAGCCGCGCAGGCGCGCGTCTGCATCGACGACGTCGGCGACGGTCGGTAGAACGTTGTTCATAGAATGCACGTTCGCCGGCTAGTCTAGCTCAGGTAAACTCGCGCGGCTCCAGCACCTCGGAACGCACACGCACGATGACCGTCCGCGCCGCTCGTCACTCTCGACCACGTCGACGTCGATCTCGCTGGGGCGCCCGTGCTGCACGACGTCACGTGGCAACTGCAGCGCGGCGAGCATTGGGGCATCGTCGGCGCGAACGGCAGCGGCAAGAGCACGTTGCTCGGCCTGATCGCCGGCACGATCTGGCCGGCACCGGCGCGCGGCACGCGGCGCTACGATTTCGGCGCACGGCGAAGAAACGGACGCGGTGCGCGCGCGCAGCGAGATCGTGCTCGTCGGCCACGAGCTGCAGGATCGTTACGCGCGCTTGGCGCTGGAACTTCACGGCGCTCGACGTCGTGCTGTCGGGCATCTACCGCACCGACGTGCCGCGCCGCCGGCCGGCGGCCGAGCAACGCGAGCGTGCGCTCGCTGTGCTGCGGCGGCTCGGCGTCGCCGAGTCTCGCCGAACGCGCAAGTTCCTCGAGCTCTCGCGCGGCGAGCAGCGCCGCGTGCTGATCGCGCGCGGCGTCGCGTTCGAGCCCACGGTGCTGTTGCTCGACGAGCCCGCGAGCGGGCTCGATCGCCGCGTGCGCGCAGCGAGCTCGACGCGATGCTCGAGCTCGTCGCCAAGGAATGCACGCTCGTCTGCGCGGCGCACGTGCCCGGACGATCTGCCGCACGTGATCGCGCGCTACCTGTCGATCGACCGCGGCCGCGTCGTCGCGCGTCGAGCGCGAGCGCGCGCACGCGCGCGGCCGCCGAGAGCCGTCGACGGCGTCGCGCGAGCGGCCAGCAGCGGCGAGGCTACCGCGGCGCCGCCGGCCGACCGTCCGCTCATCGAGCTCGACGCACGCCGACGTGTGGCTCGCGGGCCGGCGCGTGCTGCGCGACGTCACGTGGCGGCTCGATGCCCGGCGAGCACTGGCTCGTGACCGGCGCCGAACGGCTCCGGCAAGAGCAGCTTCCTACGGGTCCTGCACGGCCAGCTGCGCCCCGCGCTCGGCGGCGAGGTCGCATGGCCGGCGCTCGGCAACCCGCGCGACGTGTGGGAGCTGCGCAAGCAAGTCGCGTGGGTCTCGCCGGAGCTGCAAGCCGCGTATCGCTACCCGTCGACGGTGCGCGCCTGCATCGCGTCGGGCTTCACGTCGAGCGTCGGGCAGACGCGGCGCGCCGACGGCCGCGGAGAGCGCGCGAGTCGAAGCAGCTGCTCGCGGAGCTCGAGCTCGAGCCGCTCGCCGACCGGCATGCTCTGCCACTTTGTCGTACGGTCAAGCGCGGCGAGCGCTGCTCGGCCGCGTGCTCGCGAATCACCCGCGCGTGCTGTTGCTCGACGAGCCGTGGGAAGGGCTCGATGCGCCGATGGCGGAGCTACTGAACGCACGCTCGAGAGAGTGACCGCCGACGGCACGCAGCTCGTCTGCGCGTCGCACCTGACGACGCATCGCGCGCACTTCACGCACGAGCTCGCGCTCGAGGCGGGTCGCGTCGTGCACGCCGGACCGACGCGCGCGCGGGCGACAGCCAGTGGGAAGTGCTCTACGCGCACCAGGACACGAAACTCGAAACGCAGCCGTCGTTCGTCGGCGGGCCGATGCTCGATATCGACGTGAGCCATTTCCAGTTCGGCGGCACCTACCTCTTCGAGGACGGCAGCGACGCGACCGTCCCCTTCATCGCGCTGACCGCAGGCCTCGCGCGTTTCGAGCCTGAGCTCCACGCCGCCGAAGCCGAAAACTACTTCTCGTGGTCCTTCGGCGGCGGTGTGCAGTTGCGCCCAGAGCGGCGCATCGGCGTGCGCCTCGAGGCACGCGTGTTCGGCTCGCTGATCGACGACGACAGCGCCCTATTCTGCGTGTCATCTCCCGAGGTCAGTTCTTGCGCGGTGTTCGTCGAAGGCGACCAGCTCTACCAGGTGGAGGGACGCGTCGGCGTTGTCGTCCGTTTCTAGCCGTATCCGCGCGCGCGCCTCTAGTGATTATGCAGCCGTCGCACTTCGCGGAAGTTGCGCCAGTGCGCGGCTGCGAGCAGCACGCTGGCCGCGACGTTGGCGACCACCTCGACAGACGGATCCCAGTCGCTGTGGCCCCAGAGTGCCGTAGTCGCAAGCGCGGCGATCGCGACGGCGCCCATTGCCACGATGTCGGCGCGTCGATGCACGCGAAATCCGAGCCCGAAACCGAGCACGCTCGTCGGCACGACGAACCACAGCATCAGCGAGTGGAAGTGACCGTCGCCGCCGAGCGTGAACGCCGCGACGGGTAACAGCGCGATGACGAACGGCATCGCAAGACAATGCACGATGCAGATCGTCGAGAGCGTGATCGCGACTCGGTCGAAGTACTTCGAAAGTAGCATTGGGGCTTTCGGGCAGAGCCGAGTTCAGTTCGTCGGCCCGCGAGCATACCGTAATTTCGCGGCCGCGCCGCCTCTTTTGTGGTGGCGCCGCGCGCCTGGCGCTACTATCCGCACTTGCTGCGTGCAAGCCGGTCGCTCGAGGTGCGACATGGACCTTCGCGGCAAGACGATCCTCATCACGGGTGCCGGCCGAGGCCTCGGCGCCGCGATGGCGAAGCGGCTCGCCGCGCGCGGCGCCAACCTCGCGTTGCTCGACCTCGACGACGCCGGCCTCGTCGAGGTTCGCGATGCCTGCCGCGCGCTCGGCGTGCGCGCCGAAACGTATTCCGCGCCAACGTCGGGCGTCGAACGCGACGTCATCGGCGCCTTCGATCGCGTCGTCGCGGACTTCGGCCGCCTCGACGGCAGCATCGCCAACGCCGGCATCCTGCGCGACGGCTTGCTCGTGAAAGCCAAGGACGGCGAGGTCACCGGCAAACTGAGCCTCGAGCAATGGCAAGCCGTCATCGACGTCAACCTGACGGGCGTGTTCCTGTGCGGCCGCGAAGCCGCGGAGCGCATGATCCGCGGCGGCAGCGGCGGCTGCATCATCAATATCTCGAGCCTGTCGCGCGCCGGCAATTTCGGCCAGAGCAACTACTCGGCAGCGAAGGCCGGCGTCGCGGCGCTGACGGTCGTCTGGGCCAAGGAGCTCGCGCGCCATGAGATCCGCGTCAATGCAATCGCGCCGGGCTTCATCAAGACCGAGATGGTCGGCCAGCATGAAGCCCGAGATCCTCGAGAAGATGGCCGCCGGCATTCCCGTGCAGCGGCTCGGCGAGCCTGACGAGATCGCGGCAACGGCGGAGTTCATCTTCGCGAACGACTATCTGAACGGACGCATCCTCGAGGTCGACGGCGGCCAACGGCTGTAGGAGATCGGGCCCGGCGATGAAGAATCAGGCGTTCTTGCGGCGGCTCGGCTTCGCGCTGACGGGCCTGCGAACGGCATGGCGCACCGAGAACAGCTTCAAGACGCAAGTCGTTGCAGCGGTCGGCCGTGTTCGGCGCACTGCTCTGGTTCGCGCCCGGGGCCACGTGGTGGGCCATCGTCGCACTGACGGTCGCGTTCGTGCTCGCCGCGGAAATCGTCAACACGGCCGTCGAAGGCCTTGCCGATCACCTGCACCCCGAGCAGCATCCCGCGATCAAGGTCGTCAAGGATTGCGCGGCGGGTGCCGTGCTCGTCGCGACCGTCGCAGCGCTCGGCGTCGCGGCCGCGTTCGTCTACGACGTCGTCCTGCGCTAGACAGCGTCAGCGACGCAAGTCGACCGTGTAGCCGATGGCAACACCGCCGGGGAGGGGCGCGAACGTGACGCGTCCCCGCGGAGCGTCGCCGTCGCGCTGCTTCATGACGAACCGCGCCGTCGCTATACCCAACCCCGCGCCTGCGGCCGTGTCGGACAACCAGTGCGCGTCGTGGTCGAGGCGCGTGTAAGCGGTTCCCACGGCGAGCCCGTAGCCGAGCACGCGGCGAATCCACCGATGCCGATCGTTGCCGGATTCCGCGAGCACGGTACCGATCGCGAAGGCGGCCGTCGTATGCAATGAAGGAAATGCGTCGCCGTCCTCGCCCCAAGCGTCCGAGTCCGGAGTCGTGTACGGGCGCTCGCGCGCCGTGATCTGCTTCAACGCGAAGCCCGCCGCGCTGCTGAGCGCCGCAGCCTCGAACATCGCGCCCGCCTCGCGCCGACCTCCGTCCTCGTCGCCGGCAACGGCCGCGATCCACGTGCCGCCGAGCGCGAGCAGAGCCGGAGCGGCATCGCGAGCGTCGTGAGTGTCGGGCTTCGTGCCCGGCGCCGCGGTGACGGTGCCGAAATGCTCGCGAACGTCGTCGTCATATTGGTGCGCGAGCGCAATCGCGCCGAGCGCCGCACCGAAGCGCACCCACTGCGGGCGCCGCGCGTGCAACGGAGCCGTGACGTAATCCTTGACGTCGGACGCGGCCGTCGCAACGCGGCCTCTGCTCTCGTCGTCGGCTCCCACGTCTTGTTGGGCGAGCGTCGGCGAGCCGGCGAGCGTCGCGGCAAACGCGGCGGCAGCGTATAGTCTCGATCTGCCGCCCGTGCGCGCGCGCCGGTATCCCCGCTCGATGAGTCTTCGCAAAACACTTCTCCTCGTCGCCATCGGCGCGTGCTACGTATCGTCGAGCCTACCGGCCACGCTGCGGACCGTCGACGTCTCGCGCCAACAAGACCGCTATCGCGTCGTCGCCGATACGCATCTCGAAGCTTCGCCGGAAGCCGTCTATAAGGTGTTGCTCGACTTCGACGACGACCGTTACCAGCGTATCTCCGAGATCTATAAGGAGAGCAGCTACCTTCCGCCGGATAGCGACGGTACCCCGCTCGTCTACACGCGCGTCGAGGGCTGTTTGCTGCTCTATTGCCGAAGCATGAGCCGCGTCGAGCGCCTCGAAGTCGTGACGCCGCAGTTTATTCGATCCCGCACCGTACCTGAACGCAGCGACTTCAAGTACTCGCTGTCCGAATGGACGTTCGCTCCCGAGGGCAAAGGCACGCGGGTCACCTACCTCATGGAAATGGAGCCGAATTTCTGGCTGCCGCCGTTCGTCGGCCCGTGGTTCTTGAAGCGTACGCTGCTGCGCGGCGCGCCGGCCGCGATCGATCAGATCGAGATCCTCGCGCAGCAGGAACAAGGCGCCACGGCGAGCGCGGCGGCGCGCTAGCGCATTAGACGGCGCGCAGCGCCGTCGCCACCGGCACGCGAGCCGCACGCAGCGCCGGAAACAGGCCGCCGATGAAACCGACAGCGCAGGCCAGCAAGACACCTGTTCCGAGCAAGGCGGGACCGACCTGCATCTTGAACACGATCGACGAGACGCTGTCGCCAAGCGTGACGCTGTTGCCGTTGAACATGAGCCATGAGATCGCGGCCCCGATCGCGGCGCCGATCAAGGACAGCAGGAGCGCCTCGACGAGCACGGACACGACGACGCCGCCGGCGCCGAAGCCGATCGCGCGCAGCGTCGCGATCTCGCGCGTGCGTGCGCTGACAGCCGAATACATCGTGTTGAGCGCGGCAAAGATCGCGCCGAGGCCCATGAACACGCCGACGGCGATGCCGACGAGCCCGAAAATCTGGTTCGCCTCTTCCGACTGGCGCCGATAGAAATCCGTCTCGCGCTCGACGGACACCGACAACGTCGGGTTCGTCGTCAGCGCAGCCTTGAACGTGTCGAACGCGGCTTCGGACTCGAGCCGAACGGTTACGCTGTTCACGGCCGTGCGCTGATACGCCGACAGGAGCGTGGCGGAGTCGGCGATGAGGCTCGATTCGTTGGCGTCGCCGCCGCTTTCGAACACGCCGACGATTCGCCACCGACCCTCGCGCAGCGCGACCTCGTCGCCGATCGCGACACCCTGAAACTCCTGGAGCGCACTGCGGCCCACGAGCAACTCGCGCAAGCCGGGCGTGAAGGGACGCCCCGCGACGATCTTGAGCTCCGGGCGCACGGCCATCACGGCTGCGTCGACGCCACGCACGACCATTCCGGCGCGTCGGCCGTCCTCCTTGCGCAGCAGGTTCACGGCCGCGACGAAGTCCGCCGTGGCCGCCGGCTTGCCGTCGACTCGGGCGATGCCTGGCGCGTCCTTGATCGTCGCGACGGCGTCGACGAGCAGCGTGCTCGAGAGCTCGCCGGTCGCCCCGGCGCGGAGCACGATGGCGCGATCGGGACTGCCGGTCGCCAGCACGGCGTCCTGCAAGCTGCGCGTCAAGCCGAACACCGACAATATGACACCGACGACGCCGGCGATGCCGACGACGATGACGCTCGAGCTTCCGATCCGCTGCGGCACGCTGCGCAGGTTCATGGCCGTGACCGAAACGATCTGTCTGAACGCGCTCATGCTCGAGTCTCTCCTTCCACTTGATCCGCTTGCCGTCAACGTCCCGCGAGCGCGTCGACGATGCTCAGGCGCTGCGCACGTAATGCCGGCAGCGCCGCGCTGACGATCGCGAACGCGGCTGCCAGCCCTAGCCCGACCGCGACGACAGGCCACGGCAGGTTGATGCCGCCGACGCCGATCTCGCGATAAATCGACGGCGAGATGGCGGCCGAAATGCCGATACCGAGCGCCGCGGCCACGCAGCAGAGCAGCAACGACTCGGCGAGCACGAGCCCGACGACCGCTGTGTTGCCGAATCCATACGTCTTCAAGACGGCGAGCTCCGGAATCCGCTCGCGGACCGACTGCATCATCGTGTTGCCGGTCACGAACAGCAGCGCAAACATCACGGCTGCGATGATGGCGTTGACGAAAAACCCGATGTCGCCGATCTGCGCGATCTGCGCGCGGAGCCAATCCTTCTCGCTCTGCGTTTGCGTCTCGGACGTCGAGTTGGCGAACAGCGCGTCGATCTGCTCTGAGATCTCGGCGGACCGGCTCGAGTCGTGAATCTTCACGAAATACAGAGTTACGGTGCCATTAGCAGCCTGCGCGCGCCTCGTCGAAGTAGTCGTAATTGATCCAGAGCTCGCTCGTCGGCACTCGACCGGACGGCGAGCGATACGAGCCGACGATCTCGAAGTCCCACCCCTCGGCCCCATCCTTGCGCCTCCAGATCGACGAGCCGAGCGGGACCGGTCGCCGATCTTCCAGCCGCGCTCCGCGGCGAGGTCCTCGCCGACGAGCGCGCCGTTCCGCGTCCTCTTCATCGCCTCCACATAGGACGGGTCTAGCTCGATCTCGGGATAGATGGCGTCGAACGTCTCGACGTCGATCGCGCCCGTTCTGGACGCTGTTGCGCGGCTCCTGGTAGTAACCGGCGAAGAAGTTGTAGTACGAAACGCCTTCGACGCCGGGCACCGTCTCGATACGCGCTCGATGCGCGAGCGGCAACGGCTGCGTGATGTTGACGCGGCTCATGATCCGCAGGCGCGTGTCGCTCATCGATGTCGATGATTCCGCCGAGCGCGGCCGTGAAGCCGTTCAGCAACCCGAACAGCGCGAACGCCACGACGACGCAGAGCAGCGTCAGCACCGTTCTGGCGCGCTTGCGCCACAGCCCGGCCCAGATCAACGGTAGATACTTCATGCGGCGACTCCGAGCGGCGCAGCCGCCAGCGAGCCTTTGTCGACGTAGAGCCGGCGCGACGCGTAGTGCGCGGCGCGTGGATCGTGCGTCACCATCACGATCGTTTTTCCCTGCCGCTCGTTCAGGAGCTTCAGCAGCTGTCAAGATCGACTCCGAGGTCTCGCGGTCGAGGTCGCCCGTCGGCTCGTCGCAGACGAGCAGCGTCGGATCGGCGACGAGCGCCCGTGCGATCGCAACGCGCTGCTGCTGCCCGCCCGAGAGCTCGCCCGGCTTGTGCTTGGCGCGATCCGCAAGCCCGACGAGCTCGAGCACCGCGGCGACGTTGCGCCTCCGCTCGGCCGCCGAGAGCTTCGTCAGCAGCAGCGGAACCTCGACATTGCGCTCGGCCGTGAGGACGGGCAGCAGGTTGTAGAACTGGAAGATGAAGCCGACGTTGCGCGCGCGCCATTTGGCGAGCTGGCCCGGAGGACAGCCGGTCGATGCGCTCGCCGGCGACCGTGATCTCGCCGCGATCGGGCCGGTCGAGGCCGCCGATCAGGTTCAACAGCGTCGTCTTGCCGGAGCCCGACGGCCCCATGAGCGCGAGGAACTCGCCGTGCTCGACCGTGAGATCGATCGAATGCAGCACCTCGACGCGCTGCTTGCCGCGCGTGTAACCCTTGACCACTTGCTTGATGGAAACCAACGCCGTCATGTCCGCTTACCTCTGGTAAAACGCGCCGCGCGGCGCTATTCCTCGACCCGAACCCTCGAGCCATCCGCGAGCGACGACAGGTCGCCGCGAGCGAGCCGCGTGCCGGCGGTCAATCCCGCGAGCACGACCTGCCCCGCGGCGCTCTGCATTCCGAGACGAACGGTGCGCCGCTCGACGCCGCCGTCAGCAACGACGAACACGACACCCGTGTCGCCGTCGACCTGCACGGACTCTCTCGGCACCAGCACCGATTGGGCGACGGCGCTCGTAGCGGCCGGCGCGGCTCGCGTCTTTCGAATCGAGGAACGCGACGCGGGCGCCCATCTCCGGCAGGATGCGCGGATCGCCGCCGTCGAAGCCGACGCGCACCTTGACGGTCGCCTTCGCGCGATCGGCCGTCGGAATGATCGCGATGACGCGCGCCGGGATGCTCCAGTCGGGGTACGCATTCAAGGTGACCGTCGCGGGCTGCTGCGCCGCGACGCGGTTGATGAAGTTCTCGCTGACGTCGACCTCGACCTCGAGCGACGACATGTCGACGATCGTGCCGATGCCGGTGCGCGTGAAGCCGCCGCCGGCCGACATCGGGTGACACCATCTCGCCTTCCTGCGCGGCCTTGACGGTCACGATGCCGGCGAACGGCGCACGTACGACGGTATCGTCGAGATTGCGCTCGGCGAGCGCGAGCCGCGCCTCGGCGACCTCGACGGCGCGTGCGGCAACGTCGAGCCCCGTCCGCGCCGCGTCGTAGCTCGCCTTCGCCGTGTCGAACGTCTGTGCGCTGATGACGGCGCGCGCGAGCTGCTGCTCGTTGCGCTGGAACGTCGGCTCCGCATTCGCGAACGCGACCTCGGCCGCGACGAGATTGGCCCTGCTCTGCTCGAGCTCGGCGCGCACCTGCGCGACGCTGGCTCGCGCATTCGTGTCGTCGAGGCGCGCGATGATCTCGTCGCGCTCGACGCGCTGGCCTTCTTCGATGGCGACGGTCGACGACCTTGCCCGTGATCTTCGAGGAGACCGTCGCCTGGCGGCGCGCGACGACATAGCCCGACGCGTCGAGAATCGAGCTCGGCCCGGCGACTGCGCCGACGACCGGCTCGGCGACGGCCACTTGAATCGGCACGGCCCGCGGAAGCACGACGTAGAGCGCAGCGCCGACGACGAGCAACGCCGACGGCGATCGAACCCGCCCACCACCACGCGCCGCGGCGCGGACGCGCTCAGCGCCGGACGCTCGATCCGCAGCTGCTCGATCAACGAGGCTTGATCCACGGACTCCCTCCCGTCGTTCGATCGCTCTGCCTTTAGCAGATTCCATGCCAGCGACGCTGACGCGCGCGTGTAAGCGCCTGAGGGTATATACGTTTTGGGTGGTGGATGGTTACAGCGGCCGCTGCGAGCGCGGCGGCGGATTCGGCTAAGTCGTAGCCAAACGCCGCAACAGTTGCGATTTGGCTCGATTGTCTCGCGAGGCGGCCTGGCCTCGCCGGACAGCGTGACATAACGAGCGACGCACCCGATGAGCTCGATCGCGGTGACACGTGGGTTCAAGCGCTTTCGTTTGACAACCGTCGCCGGCTGCGGCCGATGCTTCGCCGCTACTGCTAAAGGCACACCTTCCGAAAGGAAGGGCCGCAAAGCTACCGGTCTAACGGGAAACCTACGACAGCGGGGTTGCCAGTCATGACGTTCGAGAGTCTTCTCGAGATCACTCCCTATCCCGGCTTTTCGATCCTCCTGTGGGTCGTGCTCGGAATGGCCGTCCTCTATCTCGCCCGGGGCTCGGCACACCACGTGCTGCTGACGCTCTGCCAGGCGCTGCACGACATTCTGGCTCTCGCCGTGCAAGCCATCACGGCAACCGAGAAGAAGCTCGTGCAACGCAACCACGAGGTCTTGCTCGCGGCGGGCCGCGAAGCGAAGGAGCGCATCGTCGAGCGCGAGTTCGTGCGCATCGGCGATAGCGTCACTCGCGACCTCGCGGGCTATCCGGGGCTTGCAGCGCACGTTGAGCGACGCGATCACGCGGATCGAGGAAGACCATCAGCACGCGGCGGAGGTGCCGCCCGAGCCGACGGCGTGGGTCAAGGCCGTCGAGGTCGTTGCGAAGCTCGATCGCCAGGAGCTGTCCGTCGGCCCGCTGCTCAGCGACATCCACGAGTCGCTCGTGAACGCGCAGACGGCCGCGCTCAAGGAGTACCGGGACGTCGAGCGCGAAGCGCCACGGACTGTTGCAGCGCATGATGCCGCAGTGGCGGCGCATCCAGCACACGCTCGACCGCGTCGGGAAGAGCATCGACAGCCTGCTCGAGCGCTCGCGCTCGATCGATCGCCACTTGAGCGAGTACCGCGAGATCGTCGCAGGGCACCGATCATTCGATTTCAGGTGCTGTCGTCGTCGTCGCTCGTGCAGTTCTTCATCTCGGCGTTCGTGCTCGCCGTCGCCGTCGGCGGCGCGACGATCAACTTCTCGCTGATCGCACGGCCGATGGCCGAGATGGTCGGCGGCACGAGCTTCATCGGCACTTTCCGGATGGCCGACATCGCGGCCCTCGTCATCATCATGGTCGAGGTCTCGATGGGCCTGTTCCTCATGGAGTCGCTGCGCATCACGCGGCTCTTCCCCGTCATCGGCGCGCTGCCCGACAAGCTGCGCGTGCGCATGATGGCCGTGACGTTCGCGATCCTGCTCATGCTGGCGTCCGTCGAGGCCGGACTCGCCTACATGCGCGAGATCCTGCATGCAGGACGAGCTCGCGACGTCGGCGCTGCTGCGCGGCGGGGCGGCGACGGCCCAGAGCCCGTTCATGTGGATCACGACCGCGGCGCAGATGGGCATGGGGTTCACGCTGCCGTTCGCGCTCGTGTTCGTCGCGATTCCGCTCGAGACGTTCGTGCAGTCGCTGCGAACGGTCGTCGGCCTGCTCGGCATCGGCGGCCTGCGACTGCTGCGTCTCGTGCTGCGCCTCTCCAGCAGCGTCTTCGTGCACGCGGGCACGGCGCTCGTGCGCATCTACGACATTCCGATCTTCATGCCGCTGTGGATCGAGCACCGGTGGCGCGGCCCGGGAGCGAAGCGCTCCGGAGTGGCGGCAAGACGCAAAGCCGAGGTGGTGCCATGAACGCTCATGAATCGCGTCATGAATCACAGAGCGCGCCGATCGCTCGCGGCCGCGGCGGCCTGCATCGCCTCCCTGGCGGTAACGTCGTGCGCGCCGCCTGACGCCGCGCAACACGGGCGTCTATCTGCTGCTCGACACCTCGGGCACCTATCACGCAGGAGCTCGACAAGGCCAAGCAGATCATCAACTACACGCTGTCGCGGCTCGACGCGCTCGATTCGTTCGCCGTGGCGCGCATCGACACGGGCAGCTTCAGCGAGCGCGACATCATGGCCAAGGTGACGCTCGACGATCGGCCGAGCGCGGCCAACCAGCAGAAGCGCGAGTTCGCGCGAGTCGATCGAGCGCTTCCTCGACGACGACCCGCCAGTCGTCCTACACCGACATCACGGGCGGGTTGCTGCAGGCCGTCGAGTTCCTGAACGAGAAGGAGCCGGGCCGCAAGACGATCTTCATCTTCTCGGACCTCAAGGAGGACCTCGAGGCCGGCTACGTGCGCGACATCGACGTGCCGCGTCGAAGGCTTCGAGGTCGTCGCGCTGAACGTCACGAAGCTGCGCAGCGACAACGTCGATCCGCGCGAGTATCTCGACCGCCTCGAGATGTGGAAGCAGCGACGTGGAAGCCGAAGGCGGCACGTGGCGCGTGATCAACGACCTCGATCGGCTCGAGGCGCTGCTCTAGCCCGTCGACGGCCGAGAAAGAAAAGGCCGGCAACCTCGCGGTTGCCGGCCAAGGTGACGGTCCTGATCTGTCCTCAGATCCCAGCTAACTCAACCCGTGTAAGCGCGCTCGCCGTGCGACGTGATGTCGAGGCCCTCGCGCTCCTGCTCCTCCGCCACGCGCAGGCCGAGGACGGCCTTCACGATGTAGAAGCCGATGAACGAGACCACGGCCGTCCAGACGACGACCAAGCCGACGGCCTTCGCCTGGATCAGCAGCTGCGCGCCGATGCCGGGGTAGCCCATCGTCACCGTGACCCAGTCGGTCACGAGGCCCGGGCCGCCCAAGCTCGGCGCGTTGAACACGCCGGTCAGGAGCGCGCCGAAGATACCGCCGATGCCGTGGACGCCGAACACGTCGAGCGAGTCGTCCGCGCCGATCAGCTTCTTCGAGTCCCGTGCAGCCCCAGAGGCAGACGACGCCGGCGGCGAGGCCGATCACGAACGCGCCGGGGATGCCGACGTTGCCGGCGGCCGGCGTGATCGCGACGAGACCCGCGACGGCGCCCGAGGCGGCGCCGAGCATCGACGGCTTGCCCTTGAGCAGCCACTCGGCGAACGTCCACGAGAGCACGGCGCACGCCGTGGCGAGGAACGTGTTCATGAACGCGAGCGCCGCGAAGCCGTTCGCTTCGAGCGCCGAGCCCGCGTTGAACCCGAACCAGCCGAACCACAGCATCGACGCGCCGATCATCGTCATCGTCAGGTTGTGCGGCGGCATGCTCTCGCGTCCCAAGCCGACACGCTTGCCGAGCACGATCGCGCCGACCAACCCGGCCACACCGGCGTTGATGTGCACGACGGTGCCGCCCGCGAAGTCGAGCGCGCCCCACTGCCAGATCAAGCCGGCGCTCGCCAGCAGCTCGTCGGCGTTCGCCTCAGCGTCGTGTACGCGTCCGGACCCGCCCAGAACCAGACCATGTGCGCGACGGGGATGTACGCGAACGTGAACCAGATGACCAGGAACAGCAGCACCGCCGAGAACTTGATGCGCTCGACGAGCGATCCCAGGATCAGGCAGCACGTGATCGCGGCGAACGTCGCTTGGAACGCGACGAACACGATCTCGTACATCGGCGTGGCTTTGCTGAACGTGGCGCCGAGCGCGAACGCACCCGTCGCGGAGTCGAACACGCCGTCGAGGAACAGCCGAGTCCGTGCTACCGAAGAACGCGTTGCCGGTCGTGAACGCGAACGAGTAGCCGTAGATGCACCACAACACCGTGATCAGCGAGAAGCTCACGAACACCTGCATCGAGCACGGACAGCATGTTCTTGCTGCGGACGAGTCCGCCGTAGAACAGCGCCAATGCCGGCACCGACATCAGCAGCACGAGCGCCGTCGACGTCAGCATCCACGCGGTGTCGCCTTTGTCCGGCGCTTGCGCGAAGGCCAGCGCCGGGCCCAGCGAGGGCCAACAGGCCCACGAGCAGGCGCAAGCGGCGAAGAGATTCCGATCTTCATCGTTTTTTTCCTCCCGATTCCTTTAAAGCGCCGCGTCGCCGGTCTCGCCCGTGCGGATGCGCACCGCATGCTCGAGATCGAAGACGAACACCTTGCCGTCGCCGATCGAGCCCGTGCCCGCAGCGCCCGTGATGGCTTCCAACACCTGCTCGACGAGCGAGTCCGGCACAGCCGCTTCGATCTTCGTCTTCGGCACGAAGTCGACCGTGTACTCGGCCCCGCGATAGAGCTCGGTGTGCCCCTTCTGTCGGCCGAAGCCCTTGACCTCGGTCACCGTCATGCCCTGAACGCCCGCTTCGGCCAACGCCTGGCGCACGTCCTCGAGCTTGAACGGCTTGATGACCGCCGTGATGAGTTTCATCGTCGATACCTCGTTGTTTTGTTCATGTATGAGGTCACTCGCCTGATGCCGATCGTCTTCTTGATGCCGAACGTGAGCGCCCACTCGCCGGACTCGCCGCCGAAGCCGTCGTCGAGCGAATCGCTGACGGGCAGGTCATCGCTGAAGACCGTGGCGATCGAGAGATCGATGCCCTGGTCTTCCATGCTGTAGGTGTAGCCGAGCTCGAAGTAGTCGCCGTCGAAGTCCTCGCTGAAGCTACCGAACTTGTAGTACGGGCCCTTCTCCGGAGCGATCGTGAGCGACGTGAACATGTAGTCGGCCGGCGTGCCGAAACCGTCCCACTCGCCGACCGCGACGTCGAGCGCAAACATGCCATAGCCGACGCCGAGATTGACTTCCTGGTACGTGTCGTCGAAATCGTCGGTGTAGAAGTAGCCGGTGTAGCCGACCTTGTATGTGAAGTTCTCGCCGCCGGCGAACCCGAAGTAGACGTCGTACTCGAGACCGTCGCCGACGTCCGCACCCCAGGTGCCGAGATAGAACTGGCCGGCGGTCCAGTCGATGCCCGCGGCGGCCGAGCTATCGTCCTGATGAATGCCGCGGTAGATGTACTCGCTGACCCAGCCGACGTTCGCCGAGAGCTCGGCCTGCGAAATTGCGGGAACCGCACCAGCCGTAGCCGAGATGACGAGGGCCGGGACGAAATTCTTGATTTTCATGCGCGTGTTTCTCCTGATTGCGCGAAAGGATGTTGAGACGCGAGCGCATTGCAGCATCCGTGCCACGGCAGAGAGGCGATTAGGAACAATGGGTTACGCGAAAGCGCACCGACAACGTGCGAGTCGTCGGCACCACCGTAGTGCACGCGGCGCACCAGAACGGAGCGCCGGATTCGATACGGTGCCGGCGAAGGGAGGGGTTCAGGAGTCGGGCGCGACCGTGAGGCGCAGCCCTTCGAGCTCGGTGGTCACCTTGATCTGGCAGCTCAAGCGCGAGCGAGCTGCTTCGAATGTCCGCGCGCCGGCGAGCATGAGGCGCTCTTCATAGCGGCGCGGCGGCAGCCGCGGCATCCAGTCCGCCTCGATGAAGACATGACAGGTCGCGCATGAGCACAAGCCGCCGCAAATCGCTTCGACGCTGCGCGGCAGCTGTCGAATGTTCTCCATGATGGACAAGCCGGGACGCGCGTCGATCTCGACGTCACGGCCGTCCTTGTCGGTGACGACGAGCTTGACCATCGCAACTCGATCGGCGGATTCGCAGCGGGCCGCGACTATAACAGACGGGTCGCCGCGGGCGCGGCGGCGCGGTCAGCGCGAATTGTAAGGGTCGAACCCGCCGTCGTCGCTGCCGCGATCCGATTGCCGGGCGGGATGACGCGCGGCCGTTTTGGAACCCGCCGGCTTCGAGGCGCCCGACTTTGCGGCCGTGCCCGGGCTGGACCCGACAGGCTTTGCAGCCGTGCGCGAGCCTTTCGGCGCGGCATCGGGGCCGCGCATGATCGGAACCTTTTGTGTCGGCTCGAGCGCGAGATCCGTGTTCTCGAGCCGCTTGAGCAGCACCGA
Organism: uncultured Gammaproteobacteria bacterium; assembly: GCA_963714705.1. Taxonomy (GTDB): domain Bacteria; phylum Pseudomonadota; class Gammaproteobacteria; order Steroidobacterales; family Rariloculaceae; genus FEN-1219. Next base: position 284,584 of record CAVQPJ010000001.1, on the reverse strand, counting down.
CGTGCTCTCGATCACGTCGCGCGCCCAGCGCCAAACGTTACGGCCGCGGCTGTCGACTTCGACCCTGCCCGCGGGCTCGGTCGGCCCGGGCTCGGGCTGCGCCGGCTCGGCTTGTTCGAGGTCCTTGTCGGGCACGCGGCTCATATTCTGTCAAAACGAGTATGGACTACCGCATCCAGCCTAGCGCCCCGCGGGCGCGCGGCGCCACGAACGCGGTTCACACCAGGAAAGCTCAGCCGCGCAGCAGCTCGAGCGCGGCCTGGTGCAGCTCGCGGCTGCCGGCGGCGACGACGTCGCCACCGGCGAGCGGCGGCCGCCCCTGCCAGTCCGTCACGACGCATCCGGCGCCTTCGAGAATCGGCACCAGCGGCACGATGTCGTAGGGCTTCAGCTGGCTTTCCACGACGAGGTCGAGATAGCCGGCCGCGAGCATCGCGTAGTTGTAGCAATCGCCGCCGAATCGCGTCAGCAGACAGCGCTCGGCCAGCGCGCGGAAGACCAGAGCCCGCTCGCCGCTGAACATGTCGGGATGCGTGCTCGCGAGCACCGCCGTCGCGAGCGTCTTGCCCGCGCGGCTCCGCAAACGGTCGCGGCGATCCGCCTTGATCAGCCAACTGCCGCTCGGGCCGCCGAAAAACACTTCCTCGAGCACGGGCTGAGCGAGCAAGCCGAAGAGCGGCTTGTCCGCAGCGCACGAGCCCGATCAACGTGCCCCAGAGCGGTGAGCCCGTCATGAACGCGCGCGTGCCGTCGATCGGATCGATGTACCACGTGTACTCGCCGCAAGCCCAAGCGCTCACCTTCTTCCTCGGCGACGATGCCGTGGTCCGGATAGCGCGCCGCGATCGCCGTGCGCAGCACGCGCTCGATCGCGCGATCGGCGTTCGTCACGGGGTCGAACGAGCTCGCGCTCTTGTTCTCGACGGTGACGGGACGGCGAAAGTGCGCCTGCGCGATGCCGCCCGCCGTGCGAGCGAGCTCCAGCGCGAAGTCTTCGAGCTCGAGGATGTCGATTTCCGCCATGCCGATGCCGACCCGATCGACGATCTCAATGAGCCAGCGGCACCGCAGTTGTCTCGACGGATCGCGGAGCGGGGCCGAGCTTGAGCCACAGCACGAGCATCACGAGGGTCGAGACCAACGCCGGCACCGCGGCTGCCCAGAACAGCTGTTGTGGCGCCCACTGCTGCGCCACGAGCGTGCCGGCGATCGTCGGCCCCACGATCGCCCCGAGCCGGCCGACGCCGAGACCCGCGCCGACGCCTGTCGAACGCAGGTAAGTCGGATAGTAGTTGGCCGACAGCGCGTTGAGACCCGGCTGCCCACCGACGATGCACCAGCCTGCGATGAAGACGATGGCATAGAGCATGGGTAGCGAGAGCTCCGGCTGACCGATCAGCGCGACGCTGACGGTCGCCACGGCGAACGTCGCCGTCAGCATCGGTGTGAACCCGCCGCGCAGGATGAGCCACGCGAGCCCGAACGCGCCGACAGTGCCCCCGACCTGCACGATCGTAGCGAGCCAGTTCGCGGTGCTGCGCTCGTAGCCCATCAGGTTCTGAAAAATCGTCGGCAGCCAACCCGACAACGAGTAGAGCACGAGGATGTTCGTGAAGTTGACAATCCAGAACAGTGTGGTCACGAACGCGCGCCCTTCGCGAAACAGGTGCCAGAACGGCACGCCGCCGCGACTCGTCTCGTTGGTTCGAAACTGCGTGTTGCTGTCGATGCGCAACGTGGGATCGAGCTGTCTCAACCAGCGCGCTAGCTCACCGAATCGTTGGCGCACGGCAAGAAACTGCAGCGACTCCGGCAGACCCACGAACATCAGACCCGCGACGATCACGACGGCACGACGCCGCCGAAGACGAATACCGACCGCCATCCGAACGCCGATCAACGCGTTCGTCGACGAACCCGCCGATCGCAGCGCCGAATGTGAACCCCACCGTGATGCACATGATCCAGGTCACGCGCGTTCGTCTTCGGGCTGTACTCGCCGACGAGCGCAGTCGCATTCGGGATGATGCAGCCCAAGCCGATGCCGGCGATGAAGCGCAGCCAGCGCAGCTGCTCGATGTTCTGTGCATAGGCCGTCGCGATCGTCATGACCGCGAAGAAAAACGTCGCCCACACGAGCACGGGTCGGCGCCCGATCTTGTCGGCCACCATGCTGAAGACCAGAGCGAGCCGATCAGGACGCCGAAATTGCCTATGCTCAAGCAGGCCGCCGAGCGCCGGACGGCGGGGCGCCCAACTCGGCGAGCATCGTCGTGGCCACGTAACCCATCGCCTGCACGTCGAAGCCGTCCATGATCAGCGAGGCGAGGCAGAGTGCGAACACGCGGATCTGCAGCGCAGCCGACCCGGCCGTTGTCCATTAGCTTCGGTGAGATTGATCGTCCCGCTCGCAGCGCCTGCGTGTTCGCCATCGATCCCCCTGTTCGACCCGCCTCGTGCGAACGCCGCTCACTATACCCGGGCCCTATACAGGGCCGCGGACACGGGAGGAACTTTAGGCGGGGAAGAAGTCGATCGGCTTCGTCGTCGTGATCGGCTCGACGTCGTCGCGAGCCTCGAACTGGAACTGCAGCACGCGCTGCACGAGGCCGCGCTCGAGCTCGGGATCGTTGAGCTCCGAGGAGACGATCTCGCAGAACGTCACGCGCCCGTCGGCCGCGATCGTGAGACGCAGCACGACCTTGCCCTGCAGGGCCGGGTTCTCGCGCAGCGCACGATTGTAGAGCGTGAAGATGCGGCCCTTGTTCGCGTCGAAGACGCGCTCGATCTCTTCGCGGCTGCGCGACGCCTTGTCGCTATCGCCGCTGCGCTGCGCGGCGCCGCCCGCCTCGCCGAAGCCTTCGACGGGACTCTCGACGACGCGTCGTCGCGCGCGCGCCGAGGCCGCCGCCGCCGGTGTTGCGGCTCAAGGCCGCCGTGTTGATGCCGCCGCTCGCCGTGCCGACGCGCGACGTGATCAGCGAGCGCTCGGCGAACGGCGACAGCCTCGGTGCGCGGCGCCGACGCGTGCCCGTTCGCTCGAGCGGTTGGCGGTCACGTCGGCGTTCGTCGCGCAGCGCCGACAACTGCGAGGAAAACTGCAACACGTCCGGCGCACGCGCGCACGGTCGCGCGCCTGCTGCGTCGTGTCGACGGGCGGCGGCGGCGGCTCGTTCTCGACGTACGGGCTCCGGCTCAACGCGCCGCTCCTCGACGACGCGCTCGGGCTCGACGACCGGCGGCCTCGACGGGCTCCTCGCGCACGACGGGCGGAGGGGCGGAGGCGGCGGAGTCTGCCGCTCGACAACGAGACGCGCGAGACGCTTCGGAACTTCCTGCGCCTCGTGGATGTCGGGTCGAGCGGCTCCGGCAGGAACCAGACATCAGATCGACAGCACGAGCAGCGCGCCGAACGTCACGCGGGTGATCTTGCGCAAGCGCTCGCGCTCGTCCTCGACCCCGTCGACCACGGCAGCTCGTAGATTCGATACAGTGCGAGGGCTGCTGCGCTCATGGTGAAACCTTAACCGCCGTCGCGGCCACCGACGCGGCCGTGTTTTCGCGCCTTCTGCAGGACGGCGAGCGACAAGTGCCCGTAATCGGCCGCAGTGGAAGTGGCCATGACCTTCTTCAGCAGCTGATACGGAATCTCGTTGTCGGCCATGATCGTGACCTCGCGGTCGGCGATCGGCTTCCTCTGTCGTCCGTCATCGGCCAAGATCGCTGCGGCCTGCCTGCTCCTCGAGCGCGGCCTTGAGCTCCGGGATGATCATGGCGCTCGACGCGTTGACAGCAGCGAGCTCGGCCACGGGGCGGCCTTGCACGAGCACCTGCGTGTCCGTCAGCATCACGACGACCGACTCGTGCGCTTTCTCCTCGGCCGTCGACTCCGGCAAGACGATGTCCTTCGCGCTCGGCAGCTCCTCGACCTCGCTCGAGTTCACGAGCAGGAAGAACACGAGAATCGTGAAGATGTCCATCATCGACACGAGATTGATCGCGGCCCTCGCCTTTGTGGCGCTTGTGATGCCGCGCCATGCGCGCGGCTCGTCCCATGAATTTCATCGTTGCGCGCCTCTAGTTCAGCACCGGCGCGTCGCCGATCGAGATTTCGGGGAACAGATCGGACTTGCACGAGCCGATCGTCGGCCTGGTCGCGGCGCTCCGTCGACGCGCACGCGGTCCATGACGGCCACGAGCACCTCGTACGAGATGTCGGGCTCGAGCAGCAGCGTGGCGTCGGTCTTGTCCGGGAACTGCTCCTTGACGCGGCGCGAGATACGCCGACAGCTCGTCGAGCTGATAGTCGTCGCCGGCTTCTCGATGCGATTCAAGCGTGCCCGTCGTCGCGATCGCCGACCTCGATACCGATCTCGCGCACCGTGATCTCGAGCTGGAACTGCGGCGTCTCGTCGACCACGGCCTGCGACTGCGCCGTCGGCAAGTTCAGCTCGAGGATCGCGAGCCGCGACGAAGACCGCCGTGACGAGCAGGAACGAACATCAGACATCATCATGAGATCATGACACGCGGTGATGTTCAGCTCCTCAGCTTCGCTTGTGGCGCGCCATGCGCGCGCTACGGCCTTTGGCTCATCGAGAGCATCCCTTGGCTACGAAGTCGCGCGGTTAGCCGCGGCGCGGCGCCTGTCGGTGTCGGCGCAGCGGTCGCCGGCTTGCGCGTCGGCCGCGCGCTCCGTGATCGTGTTCAGGAACTTCACCGACGCCATCTCGAGGCTGTCGATGATCTCCGTCGTCTTCGTCTGCAGCAGCGTGTGCACGAGCAGCAGCGGAATCGCGACCATGAGGCCGAACGCCGTGCAGTTCATCGCCGACCGAGATGCTGGCCGAGAGCAGGTCGGCCTTCTCGGCCGGGTTCGCAGTCGAGACGGCCGTGAACGCGTCGATCAGGCCGACGATCGTGCCGAGCAGGCCCAGCAGCGTCGCGATGTTCGCGAACGTCGCGAGATAGTGCGTGCGCTTCTCGAGCCGCGGCAGCACCTCCATGAGGCTCTCTTCCATCGCCTGCTCGACGTCCTCGCGGCGGCGCGCCGAGCGCACGCGATTCAGGCCGTACGTCATGATCTGGCCGATCGCGGCGTCCGACTTGCTCGTGACCTGCATCGCGCCCGCGAAGTTGCCGGCCTTCAAGTACGGCGTGACGGCATTCCACAGCGCCTTGTTCTTCGCCGTCGTGAGCGTGAGGTAGAGCCAGCGCTCGAGCGCGATCGCGAGCGCCGAGAGCGAGGACGATCGACGATCGGGATCATGAAGAGCCCGCCGTCCTGGAAGAACTTGACGATGATGGTATAGACGTCCATCGAACTCACTCCTCTTCGCGCTTCCCGTACAGGGAATCGTAGTAACTCAAATGCCGTCTCGAAGACCGCGGGATCGACGGGCGCGAGCACCTCGTCGAGCAACGTGTTCACGGGGCGCCCGACCAAGTCGCCCAAGTCCGACTTCTTCCACGGCACGATATAGAGCACCTTAGGCAATTCCGCATTGCCGGTAATTGACGTGGTTCCCAGATCGAGAGAGTCCATGACGCGCGGCGCGGGCCGATCCGCGGCTTGCGACGGAGTCGGGGCAGCGGCGGGGGCAGGAGCCGGAGGCGGATCCGCCGGAGCCGGCGGAGCGGCCGACGGCGGCGCCGTGGGCGCTGCAGGCCGCTGCGCGAGGGCGACACGCGGCTCGCTGACGTCGACGGCCGGCTCGAGATCGTCGACGTTCGGCGAGCGGCGCGCGCCGCGACGCCGTGCTGCTGCGCCGCGGCGCTCGCCGCGACGAGCGTCAACGCAACTGCGATCACGATTCTCATGGGCCGTCCTCCTGCGCGACGCGCGCGGCGTCGGCCGTTGCCGACGCGGCGGCGCAAATCGATGATCCAGCGGCCGACGGTTTCGTTCGGCTCCGCGAGCGACGCCTGATACAGCCTCGTAGTGCTCGAGCGCCTCGGCCGTGCGCCGCAGGTAGATGTCGAGCAGCACGCCGAGGTTGTAGTGCGCGAGCGCGTGATCGGGATTCGTCTCGAGCGCGCGGCGATACGCCGCTTCGGCCTCCGCGAACTTGCCGTCCTCGCGCAGCAGGATGCCGAGCTGCGTGTTCGCGGCCGCGTGGCCCGGATCGACGTCGAGCGCGCGCTCGAGCGCGGCGCGCGCATCGGCGCGGCGCTCGTCGTGCGAGATAGACGAGCGCGAGGTTCACGTGCGGGCCCGGGTACGCCGGGTGCTCGAGCGTCAGTGGCTCGAGCTCGAGCTCGGCCTCGAGCCAGTTCTCGGCGCGCATCGCCGCGAGCGCGCGCGCGTAGGCCGCGGCTGCGGCTTCTGGCACGGGCTCGAGCGCGGCCGCGGCCGTGTCGCCGTCAGTGTCCTCGGCCGCGCGGCGCTCGCTGCGTCGATCGCGCCGCCGCTCGGGCGCCGGCTGTTCTGCGGCGGCAGGAGCACGCGGCGGCCGGCGCGGCAGCTACCACGTCGCGCGGCGTTCGTCCACGTCGGCCTGCCGCGGCGTCGACGAGCCGCACGCGGCGAGCGTCAGCGCCAGCACGCCGGCCGCGAACAGCCGCAGCTCGAGCGGCCGCGAGACGAGGTTAGCGAATGGCTTCGACAACGGTCTCTCCGATTTCGGCCTTCGCGTAACGTCCCGGCAAGAGCTCGACGAGCGCGCCAAGCTCTTGCGCACCCATTCGTCGTAGATGCCGTCCGCCGTGCGCGCGGCGTTCGTCTCGTGCAGCTCGATCGCCTCCTCCTCGAACGGGAACGCCTGCTCCTCGAGCAGGATGTCGTACTGCTCGAGCTCGTCCGTCGTGAGCTCGGGCGGCCGCTCGGACGCGTACAGGTCCTTGCTGAGCGCGTGATACAGCTCGGCGATCTCGTAGTTGGCGGCCGTCGTGACCTCGGCGATACCGTAGTCGGCGGCCTTGCCGTAAGCCGCCAGCGCCTCCTCCATGCGCGTCTGCTTCGCCTCGAGGCTCTTGTCGAGCGGCACGACGAGCCGCGTGCCCAGGAACGCGTCGCGCGTCGGCGCCGCGAGCTCGAGCTGCGACTTGGCCGCGAGGTAGCGCGTGCGATCGGTGCGCTCGGCGCCGGCCGCGGCGTCCGCCGCCACGAGGTCGCGCATCCAGCGCGCGCGCTCGGCGTGATTGCCTGCGGCGCCCGAGAGGTCGATCAGCTTCTGCCGCGCCTCGACGGACTCGACGACGGGCTGCGGATAGCGCTCGACGAACCGGCCGTACGCGGCCGCGGCGGCGACGCTCTGGCCCGTCGTCTCGTACAGCTCGGCCGAGCGCCACAGCGCCTCGCGCTTGACCTCGACCGGCCCGTCGCCGTCGGCGATGCGCTCGAACTCGCTGGCCGCGCGCGCGCTGTTGCCGGCCTCGACGTAAGCGACGGCGAGCTTCGTCGTCACGTCGGCGGCGAGCTCGTGGTTCGGGAACGGCGCTGCGGAAGTCTTCGAGCACGGTCGTCGCGCGCTGCCAGTCGCCCATCTGGATCAGCGCGGCGCCGGCGTCGTACTCGGCCGTCGCGCGCACCGGCGACGACGGCGCAGCCTGCCCGACGCGCAGGAAGTGGTCGACGGCGACGCTCGAGCTGCCCCGCCGCGCGCGCCTGCTCGCCCTGCTTGTAGATCGACGACGCGATGCGCTCCGTGATCTCGCCGCGCTGCGGATCGCCGACCGGCACGAACGCCGCGAGCTGCACGTAGGCCGTCTCTGCGGCCGCGAAGTCCTGCGAGATCGAACTCGGAGTGCGCGACGACGGTCCAGGCCGTGCGCTGCAGCGCGGGCTCGACGGGCGGCGCGCGTGCGACGACTTGCGCGGCCGACGTCGCGCGCGCGGCCGAACTCGCCGAGCGCGAACAGCTTCTCGGCGGCGTCGGTCTGCACGGTCGCCGGCTTGCGGCGTGCGTCGGGATACGTGTCGGCGAACCTCAGCGCGCTGTCGATACCGCGGCGGTGCCACTCGGCGCGCGGAGCGCCGCGTCAGCTCCTCTTCGTGCTTCGAGTACGCGAGCAGCGCCGCGTAGCCGGCCTCGCCGCCGTTGTCGTGGAACGGATAGGCGTACGCCGTGCGCTCGTACTCGGACGGCCGCGTCGCGGAAGTTGCCGCTCTCGTACAGCACCTCGGCGAGCAGGAAGTTCGTCTGCGCGGCGTTCGCGTCGTCGGGGAACGACTGCAGGTACGTGCGGTACCAGCGCGCGGCGGCCGCGTACTCGCTGGCATCGTGCGTCGTCTGCGCCTCGCGCGTGATGGTACGCAGCCAGGTCCGTGACGTTGCTCTTCAAGTGCGCGACGACCTCGGGCTGCTGCTCGAACGTGAACCGCTGCCAGTACGGGCTGCCCGGTCCGTAGGTCTCGACGAAGTTCTCCTTGCCCTCGAGCACGAGATCGGCGAACGCGCCCTTCTTGAACGCCTCGATGACCTCGACCTGCAGCAGCGGCGCCTTGGCGTGGTACGGGTCGAGCTCGACGAACGCGTGATACGCGTCGGCGGCGTCCTGATAGCGCTCCTGCTCGAGATAGAGATCGCCGAGGTTCGTGTAGGCGATGAACGCGTACGGACGCGCGCCGCGCCGGTTGAAGTACCGCGAGATCGACTCGGGGCCGTCGAGGTACGAGAAGCCGATCGACAGCACGCGGAACGTGTCGTCGACGATCTCCTGCTGAGCGCGGCCCATCGCCGAATACAGCACGGCCGGATCGCGATCGCCGGTCGCGTCGTTGTCGGTGCCGAGCTGGCGGTCGAGCAGGCCGAAGAACGACGCCAGGCTCTCGTCGTATTGCTGTTGCTTGAACAACGACCAGCCGTGCTTGTAGAGCGACTGCTCGTAGAACGGCGAGCTATCGCCCGACGCTTGAGCACGTAAGCGTAGGCGCGCTCGGAGTCGCCGTAACGTTTCTGCACGAACAGCGTCTCGCCGCGACGGAACTGCGCCTCGTCGAGGTGCGTCGCTTTGCGGATACTCCTCGATCAGCCGGTCGAGCGTCGCGAGCGACTCGTCGATGCGCCCTTCGGCCTCGTAGGCGCGCGCGAGCTGATAGAGCACGAGATCGTTCTTGGCGTAGTTCGGATACGGTCTCGAGCAGCTGCTCGTACATCTGGATCGTGCTGCCGAGCGTGCCGAGCGACTGCACGTTGCTCGCGAGCTCCTCGACGTCGGCCGTCTCGAGCTGCAAGTCGGCGAGCCGCCGCATCGCCTCGGCCTTGAGCGCGGGATCGTCGGATGCGACGTCGAGGAACAAGCGATAGCTCTCCATCGCTTTCGCTTCGCTGCCGACGATCGCGCGCTGCGTGTCGACCTCGACCGTGCGCGCGCTCGAGGTCCTTGATCGTGCCCGTCGGCTCGTCGGGCTTCTCGCGGTCGCGATCGCGGCCGAACGGCCAGATCGCGGCGATCGCGAGCAAGACGAGCAGCGGGCGCGTTGCTCATTGGCCGACCTCCGCCAGCGCGGCGGCTGCGGGCTCCGGCGGGCGGCTCGACGCGCGCCGCAGCGCGGTCGTAGATCGACGCGAGCGCGAAGCGCGCCTGGACCATGTACGTGTTCAACCGATCGCGCTGCGCCTTGAGCTCCTCGACGGCGATGCCCTGCAGAAACTCCTGCTGGTGCAGCAGCGCGAGCTTGCGCGTGACTCCTGGAGCCCCTGCACGCGCGGCCGCAAGCCCTCGATGCGCGCCGTCAGGGCCTCGAACTTCTCGGGCCAATCGTCGCGCGCGCTCGCGACCTGGTGGTGGCGCCGTTGCGCCTCGCGGAGCTGCCGGTCGAGCTCGCCCAAGCTCTTGCGCTCGGCCCAGAGCCGCGCCTTGTAGTCGCGCTGCAAATCCCACAGCAAGAGGCCGCGCAGGAAGCGATGCTTCGCGCGCATCTCCTCGCTCGCGGCATCGTTCGGCAGCGACGCGAGCTTCGGCTCCATGGCCGCGAGCATCGCCCCACGTCTCCTGCTCCTTCGCCGTGCCGAGCGCGACGACGTCCTCGCTGCGCTCGATGGCCTGCAAGCGCGACTCGAGCTCGACGCGACGCGCCGTCATCGCGGCGAGGTCGACGCTCGACAAGCTCGCGTCGATGGTCGGCAACCGCTGCACGTAAGCGCGCTGGCGCGTGTCGAGAATGTCGTCGAACGCGCCGAGGCTCTCGACCCAGCGGTCGAGGTTGCGATTCATCTGCGATCAGGTCGCGGTAGTTCTTGAGCCCTTCCTGGAAACGATTGCGTCGCGAGCAGCTCGTAGAGATAGCGGCTCTCGACCGAGTCCGGAATGCGCTCGAGGCGCCAGTACCAGCCCGAGGCGTCGCTCGCGACGTCCTCGCGCTCGCCGAGCAGCTCGGTGATCAGCTCGCCGTTCTCGATGCTCTCGATCGAGGACGTGAGCCGCACGATCTCGCTGCTGAACGCCTCGATCGCGTCGACGTAGTGATCCGCGGCTTGCTTGTCGGCGCCGAGCTGCGCGAACGCGTACGGCACGGCCAGCAGCGATTCCTGCACGGCCGAGTCGAGCAGGCTGCGCTCGCGCAGCGCGAGCCACGGCGCGAGCGCCGCGCGGTAATCGGCGGCTTCCGCGTCCGACCAGCCGACGCCGAGCAGCGCCTTGTTCGAGAACGGCCCGTCGAGCCGCACGCGCTGCAGCGACGGCTTGGCCTCGACGGGCCGCGCCGCCTGCAGCCACGCGTAGCCGAGCGCGACGTTGGCCTTGTCGCGCAGCGCGTCGAACGCGGGATTCTCGGGATCGAGCTGACCGACCTCGTCGAGCACGCGCGCGCCGGCCTCGACCTGGCCGAGCCGCACGAGCGACACGCCGATGTTGTACTTCGCGTAGCCGACCCAGGCGTCGCCGGGCCGGCGCCACGCCTCGAGCGCGGTCAACGCGTCCGCGAACCGGCCCTGCTCCATGAGCACCTGCGCGTGGAGCATCTGCCGCTCGGGCTCGAGCTCCTCGGGCAGCTCGCCGACGATGCGCGCGAGCGCCGCCTCGGCCTCGTGCGAGATAGCCGCGCTGCTGCCAGATCTTCGCGAGGAAGAACCAGGCGCGGTCGTTCAGCGCCGGCTCGACGGACTGCTGCGAGCACGCGCTCGAAGATTTCGCCGGCGAGCCGATGCTGGCCGTACGACAGGTACAAGCCGCCGAGCATGAGCTCGGCTTCGGCGCCGTGATGCGTCGAGCTCACCGCGCTGCTGCGCAGCGAGCAAGCGAGTCAGCGCCGCGAAGTAATCCTCCTGGAAGAACTCGAACAAGACCTCGCCATAGGCGAGATCCTGCACGACGACGCCGGCGTCGTCGTCGCGTGCAGCGGCCGCACCGGCCGCCGGCAGCAGCGCCAGCGCGACTGCCGCCACGATGGGGAGACGAGCCGCCACCGGCTACTCCCACTCCTTGACGACGAACTCCGGCTGTTGCTTGGTCTCGCGATCCGAGATCGTGAGCTCGATGTACTTCGGGCCGATGCCCTTCTCGAACACGAGCGACGCGGCGCGGCGATAGTCGCGCGTGTGCGGCCCTTGGCCCGTGAACACGGCGACGAGCTCGTGCTCGCCCGCCTTCAAGTTGCCGATGAAGAGCCGCTGCACGCCGCCCTTCAGCAACGCTTCCGCCTCGCGCTCCGTGTAGAGATAGTTCGCGACGTCCTTGTCGTCGATCTTGAGCTCGACGGAGTCGAGGCCGAAGAACTCGCCGACGTCCATCGAGATGAACACGGCCGTCTGCGTGTTCGACGGGAACAGCAGCTCTTCCTCGAGCAGGAACAGGTCGCGATTCAGATCGAGCACCTGCTTCTTGAGATCCTGCATGTCCTCGTCGAGCGTGCGGAACTCCGTGCGCTGCTCGGCGCCTTCGTCGGCGCGCGAACTCGGGCACCGCGGCTGCGACCGTCTGCACCGCCGCTTCCTGCGCGGTGACGAGCGCGGCCTGCGCGGCGAGCACCGCGAGCGACACCGACGCGATCCACTTGACTACCATCGTAAGCTCCAATGCCGTTCGAAAACTCGTCACTCGCGCAGCAACGCCTGCACGCGCTCGAGGTACTGCTCCTCGTTGCCGCGCCGAAAACCTTCGAACACGTCGCGCACCACTCCGCCGCGATCGATGAGCACCATCACGGGCATCTTCGTCACGTCGTACAGCCGGCCGACCTCGCCCGCCGCGTCGTGCAGCACGGGGTAGCCGGCGCCCGCAGCCACCTCGCTCGCCTGATGCGCGTTCTGATCGAGGCTCACGGCGAGCAGCTCGACGCCGGCATCCTGATAACGGTCGCGCATCGCGCCGAGCTCGGCGAGCTGCGCGCGGCAATCGCCGCACCACGTCGCCCAGAAGCTCAGCATGACGACCTCGCCGCGGTACTCCGACAGGCGCAGGTTCCTGCCCGAGAGGCTCTTGAGCACGAAGTCGGGCGCTTCGGCGCCGAGCAACTGCGTCGCCGCGAAGCCGCTGCCGGCAATGGCCAGCAATGCGGCAAGCGCCGCACCGCTCCAGAGCGCTCTCATCCGTTCTCTCATGCCGGGAATCCTCGCGAACGTCGTCGGAGCGGCGACGGAAACCCTATTCCGCCGCGGCCGCACGGGTCTATGAGCCAGGTCTCAGTCCCCTTGTCGGACCTCGCGCGAGAGGGAGAGCACGAAACGTGCCACTAGTCACAAACGGCGCGCAACCCGCGCCGTTGCTCGATTTCTGAAGATGAGGCGCGACGAACGCGCGCGCGAGATGTCGGCGTGCGGATACATCGCTACTCCTTGCGAAACGCGAAAGGCTGCGAAATAGGCCTATTGCAGTGTCGCCCGACGGCGACAGAGGTGACGCGCTTGCGCGGCCCGCTCTAGAACGGCTCGCGGGCACGCGCGCCGCCTTCGGCGCGCCATAGCCGCTCGTCGAGCGAGAACGGCTCCCGTGTCGCAACGAGGCGCGCGAACTGCGGATGCTTGACGTTCAAGACATAGTTCGCTTCGCGCGGCACGATGACTGACGGCACGACGAGCGCGAGCGTCGCGCCGCCGAAGAGCCACCGCCGCCCGACTTCTTGGCTCGCCTCGAGCGGCCGCGGCGCCCGCTCGCCATCGTGCCGCGCGAACCGTGCCCGGGGAGGCAGCTCGATCGTGCACAGCACGAAGCGCATCGTGCGCGCCTCGAGGGTCACGTGCACGAACGTCTCGAGCACCGCAAGCGCGCGCGACTCGGAGGCGTAAACGACCGCTGCTCCGGGCGGATTCCAGCGCCCGCCGTAAAGGCGTGCGCCCTCGCCCGACAGCGCCTCGCCGGCACGCTCGCTGCGCACGAGCCGATAGACGGCCGTCACGTATAGACGCCGAAGTCAATGCGGCGCAGCAATGTCTCGACTTCATCCGCGCCGGCTTGTGTGACCAACAAGTCGAGCGGCACGGCCCCGGCGAGAGCAGGCTGCGGTCGCCGTAGCCACTGCAGCGCGTTGTCTGCCCCTTCGAGCGCTTCCTCGGCGACCGCAACCAACTTCGATAAGCGGTAGAGCCGGTCGCTCGTCGCAGGATCGAGCTTGGCGCGCGACGCACGCGCCCGGCGCAACGTCGCTTCCCCCATGCCGAGCAGCCGCGCGAGCTCGGCGTCGGTCAGCGCCGCGTGGGCTTTGACGTTGTCGACGGCGCCGAAGTCGAGGCCCGCGAGGATCCGGTCGTGCCAACGGCCGGTCTCGCGTACCTCGTCTTCAGCCGTGCCCAGCAGCGTCGAAAGGCGGCGCCGATACGCCTGCTTTTTTCCGCTCATTTGAGCGCTATCGTACGCTCATTCGACCCACAGACCAATCCCTGAATGCGAACAGAACAAGCGCGAGCCCGCCATGCCGGCGAGCATCGTCGACGTCGACGCGGCCCGCGCGGCATGATGCGCCCCGACGTGCGACCTGCTTTAGCGCAGCTCGGCCAGGGTGATTCGGGGCAAGGCAAGGCGCCAAACACCACATGCAGCCGGCGAACGCCCATAGCGAGCTGCGAATGTCGGCCGCTCTCGCAGAAACTCGCGGCTGCGGCTCGCTGGGCCAGTGCGCCGCAGCGACATTGACGGTAATGGCGTCGCGAAACTATCTTGAACGCCTTCGGGGACGAGATGCGATCTACTCGCAGAGCGATTCGATCAGAAATGACGCCTAAGTCACGGAGCGGTGAAGTGAAACTCGAAACCCCGAACGTCACCAGCGGCCACCCTGACATCAACTTCGAACTGCAACACTGACTAGATTTCTAGTCGAAGCACTCCCTACTAGCCGACCCAGGTGCGCGCGTTGTCGAACAGGCGCTGCCACGGCGAGCACTCGCCCCACTCGGCCGGGTGCCACGAGAGCTGCACGGTCCGGAACACGCGTTCCGGGTGCGGCATCATGATCGTGACGCGGCCGTCGGCGTTCGCGAGGCCCGCTATGCCGCGCGGCGAGCCGTTCGGATTGGCGGGATACGTGGACGCGATGGCGCCCGCGTTCGTGACGAAGCGCAGCGCCGTGAGCTGCGCGTCACAGGCCTCGAGGTCGCCCGCGGACTTGAACTCGGCCCGCCCCTCGCCGTGCGCCGTCACGATCGGCAAGCGCGAGCCCGCCATGCCGGCGAGCAGCACGGACGGGCTCGGCACGATCTCGACGAGCGAGACGCGCGCTTCGAACTGATCCGAGCGGTTGCGCAGGAACTTCGGCCACCCTTGCGTGCCGGGGATCAGCTCTTTCAACGCGGCGAGCATCTGGCAGCCGTTACAGACGCCGAGCGCGAAGGCGTCGCTGCGCGCGAAGAACTCCTCGAACATCCGCCGCACGCCGTCGTGATAGAGGATCGTCTTGGCCCAACCTTCGCCGGCCCCGAGCACGTCGCCGTACGAAAAGCCGCCGCACGCGACTGCCCCGCGGAAGCTCTCGAGGCTCGTGCGGCCCGACAGAAGGTCCGTCATGTGCACGTCGTGCGCCTCGAAGCCGGCGCGGTCGAGCGTCGCCGCCATCTCGCGCTGGCCGTTGACGCCTTGTTCGCGCAGCACGGCGACCTTCGGCCGGCCGGCGCGCGCGGCGGCGCGCCGCTCGGCCGGCAGCGGAAACGTCAGCTTCGGCGCTCAAGCCGGGATCTTTCGCGTCGAGCGCCGCATCGAACGCCTCGCGTGCGCACTGCGGATCGTCGCGCAGCGCCTGCATCCTGTAGGTGAGCTCCGACCACTTTCGCCTGAGCTCGACGCGCGGCGCGCGGTACAGCTCCGCGCCGGCGCGGCGCACGACGATGTCGTCGTGCTTCGCGATGCGCGCAATCGCGTGGTGCGGCAGCCGCTGCGCGGCGAGCAGCGTCGCGACACGCTGCTGCTCGGCGGCCGGCACCTGAATCACGGCACCGAGCTCCTCGTTGAAGAGATACGCGATCGCGTCGGCGGCGCCAGGCTCGACGTCGACGTCGAGGCCGACGTTGCCCGCGAACGCCATCTCGACGAGTACCGCGAACAAGCCGCCGTCCGAGCGGTCGTGATACGCGAGCACCAGACCGCTCGCACGGAGCTCGCGCTGCGCCGCGAACCAGCGCGTCAAGCGTTGCGGGTCGTCGACGTCGGGCGCCGCGCCGCCGAATTGGCCGAACGTCTGCGCCAGAGAAGAGCCGCCGAGCCGCTGCGCGCCGCCGGCGAGATCGACGAACAGCAGCACCGACTCCGGCTCGCGCTTCGAGCTCCGGAGTCAACGTGCGGCGGATGTCGGCGACGGGCGCGAACGCCGAGACGATCAGCGACACGGGCGAAGTCACGGCGCGTTCCCGGCCGTCACCGTCGCGCCACACGGTGCGCATAGATAATGAGTCCTTGCCAACGGGCACGGCTATCCCAAGCGCCGGGCAAAGCTCCTCGCCAACGGCGCGCACCATCGCATAGAGCGCATAGTCGTCGTCGGCGTGTCCCGCGGCGGCCATCCAGTTCGCCGACAAGCGAACGTCCGAAAGCGATGCCACGTCCGCCGCCGCGATGTTGAGCACGGCTTCGGCCACGGCGAGACGCGCGGAGGCCGGGCCGTCGTGAACCGCGACCGGCGTGCGCTCGCCCATCGCGAACGCCTCGCCCGTGTAGCCTTCGTAACCCGCGGCCGTCACAGCGGCGTCGCTGACGGGGACCTGCCACGGCCCGACGAGCTGATCGCGCGCGACAAGACCGCCGACCGTGCGGTCACCGATGTGAATCAGGAAGGACTTGTCAGCGACGGCCGGAAACGCGAGCACGCGATCGACGGCCGACGTGAGGCTCAACTGCTCGCGTCGCCATTCGGGAGCTTTGACCCGCGTGCGCGCGGCCTGCCGCGTCATCTTCGGCGTGCTTGCCGAACAGCACTTCCATCGGCATCGCAACGGGCGTGCCGCCGAGCACCGCGTCGCGCACGACGAGCTCGCGGCTCGCTGTCAGCTCGCCGATGACGGCGTACGGCGCGCGCTCGCGCTCGCAAATTGCCGCGAAACGCGGCACGTCGCCGGCGTCGATCGTCAGCATGTAGCGCTCTTGCGATTCGTTGCACCAGAGCTCCATCGGGCTCATGCCGGGCTCGTCGTTCGGAACGGCGCGCAAGCTCGATCACGGCACCGCAACCGCTGTGGTCGACGATCTCGGGCACGGCATTCGAAAGGCCTCCCGCGCCGATGTCGTGAATCGCGGCGATCGGATTGCGCTCGCCGAGCGCGCAGCACGTGTCGATGACCTCTTGCGCGCGCCGCTGCATCTCGGCATTGCCGCGCTGCACGGAGGCGAAGTCGAGCTCGGCCTCGGCTGCGCCGCTGCCTTGGGAGGACGCCGCGCCGCCGCCGAGCCCGATCAACATCGCCGGGCCGCCGAGCACGACGAGCTTGGCGCCGGGGCCCGGCTTGGCCTTCGTGACATTCATGGCGCGGACGTTGCCCAAGCCGCCCGCGATCATGATCGGCTTGTGATAGCCGCGCCAAACGCCATTGGCCTCGATCAAGCTCGTGCGGAAGTAGCCCGCCAAGTTCGGCCGCCCGAACTCGTTGTTGAAGCTCGCGGCGCCAATCGGGCCTTCGAGCATGATCGAGAGCGGCGACGCGATGCGGTCCGGTTTGCCCGGCGACGAGCGCTCCCACGGTTGGCGCCAGCCGGGCAGCTCGAGATGCGAGACCGTGAAGCCCACGAGCCCCGCCTTCGGCTTGGCGCCGCGCCCTGTCGCGCCTTCGTCGCGAATCTCCCCGCCGGAGCCCGTCGCGGCGCCGGGGTTCGGCGAGATCGCCGTCGGGTGGTTGTGCGTCTCGACCTTGATCGCGATATGCGCGGGTTCCTGCGAATACGCGTAGACATTCGTCGCGGCATCGGGCCAAAACCAGCGAGCTTCCGCGCCCTCCACGACCGCGGCGTTGTCCTTGTACGCCGACAGCACGCCTTGCGGTGAGCGCGCGTGCGTGTTGCGGATCATCGCGAACAGGCTCTTCGGCGCACGCTCGCCGTCGATGACCCAGTCCGCGTTGAAGATCTTGTGCCGGCAATGCTCCGAGTTCGCCTGCGCGAACATCATGAGCTCGACGTCGGTCGGATTGCGCTTCAGCGCCGCGAACTGCTCCGCGAGATAGCCGATCTCGTCGCGCGACAGCGCGAGGCCGAACTCGGTGTTGGCGCGCTCGAGCGCGGCAGGGCCACCCGCGAGCACGTCGACGGTGCGCACGGGCCTCGGCGTATGCGCGGCGAACAGCAGCTCTTCGCGCGGCGGCTCCGCCAGGAGCGTCTCCGTCATTCGATCGTGCAGCAGCGGCGCGATGCGCCGGCGGCTCGGCATCCGTGAGCACGGAGCGCACGGCGAGCTCGTAGACGCGGCCGCGCTCGATCCTGTGCACGGGAAGCGAGCAGATCCTCGCGATGTCGGTGGCCTTCGAGGCCCACGAGGAGATCGTGCCGAGCCGCGGCACGACGTAGAGCTTTTGCCGGCTGGCGGTTCGCACGGCTGCGCCGCCGCCGTAGTCGAGCAACGCCCGTAGGACGCGGTCCTCGGCGCTCGGTCAACGGCCGCTCGACATGGACGAAGTGCTCGAAGTAGACGGCGACGTCGTTCACCGCGGGGGCGAGCGCGTTCAACTCGGCGCGGAGCTTTTCGAGGCGGAACGCAGTCGCTGCCGGTGGGCCGGCCAACTGCAACATCGTCATGGGTTCATCTACGTCAGGTGAGCTTCGTGCAAGAGCAATTCTACTCTCGCACGCTCGAGCCTCGCCACTTCGGCAACTGCTCCTGCGTTGCTCTACCGCGGGCATCCCTGCCCGCGTCGCTACTCGACGGCAAGCCACGCCGTCGGCGCGTCCTGGGTGGCGAGATGCAGCGGGTAGCGCGCGTTCTCGAGCGCCGGCCGCAAAGTCGCGCGGACGTGCTCGGGCGAGTTGTTGCGCTCGCTCAAGTGCAGGCCGAGCACCCACTGCACGCGCGTCGCGTCGAGCCGGCGCAGGAGCTCGGTCGTCTGGTCATTGTTCAAGTGGCCGAATCGCGAAGCGACACGGGCCTTCAGCGAATCGGGATACGGCCCGCGCTGGAGCGAGTCGAGATCGTGGTTGCATTCGAGCGCGAGCGCATCGCAATCGGTCAGGCGCTCGACCATGTGCGGTGTGACGTGCCCCGCGTCCGTCAGCATCCCGACACGCCGCCCCGCCGCCGCGAACGTGTACTGGCACGGCTCACGCGCGTCGTGCGGCACGGGATACGGTTGGACGTCGATGCCGCCGATCGTCAGCGCGCGATGGCTGCTCAAGTGATGCACGCGCGTGATCGTCGGCAGGGCGCTCGCGGTGCCCACCGTCATCCAGACCGGCGTGTTGTGTCGCCTCGAGAACGTCGCGACGCCTTGTGCATGGTCCGTGTGCTCATGCGTGACGAGGATCGCCGTCACGTCACGCGGCTGTCGATCGACGGCCTTGAGACGCTCCTCGACGATCTTGCACGGCAATCCGCAATCGACCATCAGCAGCGTCGAGCCGAATTCGACGAGCGATGCGTTGCCGCGGCTGCCGCTACCGAGCGAGATGAAGCGCAACGTCACGCGCTGGTCCTGAGTTGGGTGCAACTCTCTGCTCGCTAGCGTTCCGTTGGGCCGCCTTTCTGCGGCGGGTAGACGGGCATGGGAAACTGCGCGACGTTGCCGCCTTCGGCGTTCGTGATCTTGCTGACGCCCTGCTTGTCGACCT
This sequence comes from uncultured Gammaproteobacteria bacterium, assembly GCA_963714705.1. GTDB lineage: Bacteria > Pseudomonadota > Gammaproteobacteria > Steroidobacterales > Rariloculaceae > FEN-1219. The sequence continues at coordinate 265,471 of CAVQPJ010000001.1, read as the reverse complement.
CGTCGATACGCAGCACGTAGTGCATCGGCAGGTAGGTCCGTTTGACGCCGGCGAACTCGATCCTGCAGCCGTTCTTCCGCCGGATCGACGACGACGCCCTTGCGCGCGTCGAACACGAGCTCCTCGATCTCGACGAATCCGAACAACGAGCCCGTCTGGCTCACTTGCCGCGCGTAAACCTCGTAGACCTTGCCTTGGTTCAGAAAAACGACGCGGTAGATCGGCTTCGCTGGCATGCCTGTCCGTCCAGAAAGAGCAAACGGAGCTTAACACATGATTTTATGAGAGCCCGATCACAGTAATAAGCCGCTGCGCTGAGGTTTCACGCGGCTCGCAAGCTACACTCGCGCGCGGGGGGACGATACGGAAATCGAGCCGGGCGCGTGCGCGCTCGAGTCAGGGAACGACATGGCCCTACGCTTACAGATCATCAGTCGCCATCGACAAGGCCTCGGCGAGCGGGCCGCGATGGAGTTCGGGCGCAACGGCGGCACGATCGGCCGCTCGCTCGAAAGCGACTGGGTCTTGCCCGACGGCCAGCGGTACATGTCGAGCCGACACGCGAGCATCGACTTCCGCTCCGGCAGCTTCTACATCGTCGACACCTCGACGAACGGCGTCTACGTCAACGAATCGGACCAACCCGTCGGCCGCGGCAATCCGCAACGCTTGTTCACGGGCGATCGCCTCCGCATCGGCGAATACGAGATGAGCGTCGAGATCATGGACGAGGACGACACGCGCGAGAGCATGACGAACGACGCACACGTCGATCCGGTCTCGAGGGCGCAGCGCGTGCCGCCGCCGGATCCGACTCGAGCCGACATGGTGGCGCCGCACGAGATCACGGCCGTCGGCATCGAGATGCTGATCAACGAGGAAGCCGAGATCAGCCAGATTCAGCGCGCCCACAAGGCGAACGCGGCGAGCTTGAGGCTCGAGGACGATTTCGCGAGAACGAAGCCGCACGCGCAGCCGCCGAGGAAGCCGAAGACCAGCCAAGAACCGGCCGCAGCGCAGATCCAATTCGAGCCCTCACCCGTCAGCGCCGCAGAGCCCAAACGCCCCGAGCCTCCGCCCGTCAGCGCCGCAGCGCGCATCGCGCAGCGCGCCGCGCCCCCCGTCGCCAAGCCAGCGCCGTCCGCCGGTCCAACGCAAGTCCCGGCCCTCGACGCGTTCTTCCGCGGCGCGGGTCTGCAACCGATGCGCCTCGACGACAAGCAAGCCGAGCAAGTGCTCCAGCGGCTCGGGCAGATCATGCGCGAGGTCGTGCTCGGCTTGAGCGAGAACCTGCACGTTCGCGCAGAGCAAAAGAACGTCATGCGCGTGCCGACGACGACGATCCAGCCGCACAACAACAACCCGCTGAAGTTCTCGGCGAGCGTCGAGGAGGCGTTGAACAACCTGCTCTTCCGCGACTCGGCGGAGTACCTATCGGCCGTCGATGCGGTCCGCGAGACCTTCGGCGACATCAAGCAGCACCAGCAACAGCTGCTCTCCGCGATGCGCACGGCCGTCGTCGACTACATCGGCCGCTTGGACCCCGAGGAGCTCGAGAACAAGATCGGCCGCGGCCATGCGCTGCTCGGCGCCGCGAACAAGCTCAAGTACTGGGATCTGTTCAAGGATCTCTTCCAGGTCATCGCGCAGTGCCAACCCGGACAGTTCCCGCATCAGTTCATCGAAGAGCTGGCTCGCGCCTACGAGCTCGAAGAATCGCGCGCGGGCGCGGCGGGCGCAGGTCGCCAGTCCAAGATCGGCTGATCCCCGGCGCGCTGGCCGCAAGCCGCGCCTAATCCGTATCGACTCGTCATGCCGAGTCAGCAACGTATTCGCGTAGGCGGATTAGCCGACGCTGAGCCACATCGCTAGAGCGCGCGTGACGCGAATCATGACGTCGTCGTCGAGGCGGCCAATCGTTGCGCCGATTTTCTCACGCGGCAGAGTGAGCACCTTGTCCACCATCACCTGCGAGACGCGACTAAGGCCGTTTTCTCTTCCGGGGTCAATCGTGAGCCGAATCAACGGCGCATCCACGATGGTGCTAGTGAGCGGCAGGAGGCTGACGCTCGGATGCGCCTCATTAAAGAGATCGGACTGCACGACTACCGCTGGCCGTGGTTTGCCGTAGTCCCCTTGGACGGCTACGGTTACGACGTCGCCTCGCTTCACGTCCAGCCTTCTACCGCCTTAGCAGCCCGATTCAGCAACGCATCGATCGGTTGCCCGCGTTCGGCGGCGGCGATCACAAGCGATTGCCGCCGACACTCCTTCTTGAACTCCGGAGATCGAGTGTCCGGCAGCCAGAGATTTACCTGCCGCAGCCCCCGCGTCTTCATCCGCGATCGGTACGCTGTCACGTGTTCCCGAGCCTTACGCTTCGTCGTCATTTCCGTACTCCTGACAGACATAATAACTAGTAAGTAGCACTGATATCAAACGCGATCGGCTACCTACTGGACGCGGACGTTACAATGTCCAATAGCGGTCCGAGGATCCTGCGGCGTAGACGGACGCGGGCGAGTTGCAACGATGTTCGCGGCGCCCTCGAGCGCGATGCGAAGCTGCCAATGGGTGGACCACATGGCGGGCGAATCAACGACGCTCTGTGTAACCATCACGCAGACTCAAAGTACTGCGCTTCGACCGCGTCCACGCCCTACCCTTTCTCGGCGGATCGCGTCGTTTGTGCAGAGGTGCGTTTCTAGCGCGGCTTGTGCGGGCGGAACAGCACGATGGTGAGGTCGTCGGGCTTGCACGGCTGGTGCGTCGCTTCCTCGCCCTGCATGCGTGCCTGCACGCGCTCGACGAGCCGATCGGCCGCCGCCGTCAGCGGCCCGCTGCAAATCGTGTCGACGATCTCGTCGATGTAGAGATTGTCGAACAAGCCGTCGCTCGCGAGCAGCACCGTGTCGCGCACCGCAAGCTGCAGCGCGGGACCGATCTCGACGCGCATGTCCGACGAGCCGATGACGTTGAACAGCACGTGGCGCTGGTCGTGCTGCACGGCTTCGTCCTCGTCGAGCAAGCCGGCCTCGACGGCGAAGCCCGTCGGCGAGTGGGGCACGACGCGCTGCTTGATGCGGCCGCGCTGCCCGACGGCCAAGAGCTCCGAATCGCCGACGTGATAGCTGCGCAGGCGCGTCGCATCGAGCTGCGCGACGACGAGCGTCGTCGCGGCGCCGCGTGCCAAGCCGAGCACTGTCTTGTTCGCCGCCTCGACGGCGTCGAGGATCGCCGGCCGAAGCTGCGGCGCTTCGTCGGGCAGCTTGGTCAAGTACGCGCGACAACGTGCGCACCGTCGCATTCGACGCTTCGCGGCCGGCAACCGAACCGCCGACGCCATCGGCGACCGCGAGCACGAGCGAGTCGTCGCCGAGCTGGATGATCGCCGCCGAATCCTCGTTCTCGGTTTGCTTGTCCGGAGAGCGGAGGCTGCGTACGCAGACCTCGCCATGCGGCAAGCGATCCGGTCGGCTTGCTCGCGCTCGCTGCTCCCCGAGGAACAGCTGCACGCGCTCGCCGTCGGCACTCATGCGCTTGTAGCTCGCGGCGCGCGTCATGCTTCGAGCGCCTTCGTGCACCACGGGCAGTAATGCCAAAAATTCGTGTCGACGCCCCAACGGCAGTGCGAGCAGCGTGTGGAGCTGCCCGGGAGCGTCCAGGGGCGCTTGGTCTTGACACGGCACCACGGACAGTAGCGCATGAACGGCATCAGCGGCCCGCGGCATTTCTCATTTTGGCAGCTCGCACTGTAGCGCTTGTCCGAGTAGCGCCGCGTCGTCTCGACCTCGAACCCGGGGCCGTAGCACCACGCGCAATAGTGCCAATCCGTCTTGACGCCGCGGTGGCAGCGCGGGCAGTCCGCCGGATGCCGGCTCCGATGCCGGTCGAGCGGCGGCTCGGTGCCGCACCACGGACAGCACTGCATCAGCTCCGATACCGGTCCCGCGCAGTGGCGGCAGCGGTAGCGTGCTTCGATCGACTTGCCGTACTTGCGGCGGAACTGGCGGAACAGCACCGTCTGCCACAACGACGGGTCGTCGGCCTCGCTCGCTGTGCGCGCGCCGCTGCTTCTTGCCCGGCGCCGTTGCGCACGCTGCTTGAACTCGCGATACATCGTCACGGCGTTCTTGAAGCGCTTCTCGGGCCGCACCTCGATTGCATCGCCGCAGCCAGTCGGTGAGCTTCGCGCCGAGGCTTCTCGCGCACACGCTTGACCTCGGGCGGCGGCCAGTCGTACGGCCACTCGGGCACGTAGCCGGACAGGAGCTCGTAGATGACCAAGCCCAGCGAGAAGACGTCCGACTGGAACTTCGGCCGGCCGACGGCCTGCTCCGGCGCGATGTAGCCGACGGTGCCGGAGCCCGACGCCTTCAGCGTGCGCTCGAGCGACCTTCGAGAAGCCGAAGTCGGTGAGCTTGAGGCGATTGCTCCGGGAACAGGATGAAGTTGTCGGGCTTGATGTCGCAGTGAATGACGTTCGCGCGGTGCGCGTGGGCCACGGCGGCGAGCGGCCTGCTCGATGAGGTGCAGCGCCGACTCCGTCGACAAACGCCGCCGCATGCGGCTCGCGAGCGAGCGCTCGCCGAGCGGCATCGCAATGACGAACCGGTCCGCGATGAACGACGCGTCGCGAATCGGCAGGATATTCGGATGCTCGAGCCGGTGCGCGAGCCGCGCCTCGCGCTTGAAGTCCGCGAGAAAGTGCTCGCTCATCGAGCTCTCGTGCGGAATCTTCAACGCGACATTCAGACCGTGGATCGTATCGACGGCCTCGTAGACGGTCGCGATCGGTCCTTCGGAAATGCGCCGCTCGATGCGGTACTTGCCGAGTTTTTGCCGTGCTTTGAGCGCCACGAGTCTTTATGGTCTTGAGCCGGCCGCCATGATCGTCGCGGACGCCGAGTGGGTCAATTCGCGCGTGCTACCATGCGTGCGCGAGCGGATTCGATTTATGCAGCATTCTCACGCTCACACACACGATCACGGCCATCACGACGATAACGATCATGACCATGCGGGGCATGGTCACTCGCACGGCCATGGCCACACGGCCAACGAGCGCAGCGTCGGGCTCGCCGCGCTGCTGACGGGCGGATTCATGGTCGCCGAGATCGTCGGCGGGGTCCTGGCCGGCTCGCTGGCCCTGCTCGCCGACGCCGGCCACATGCTGACGGATTTCGCGAGCCTTGCGCTCGCCTGGGTCGGCTTCAGGCTCACGCGGCAACCGGCCGACTGGCGCCGCACCTACGGCTTCGACCGGTTCTCCGTGCTCGTGGCGTTCGTCAACGGCATCGCGCTGTTCGCGATCGCGGCGTGGATCGTCATCGAGGCGGTGCAGCGGCTGTACGCGCCCGTCGCAGTCCTCGGCGCGCCGATGCTGTGGATCGCGGTCACGGGCCTGGGCGTCAACGTCGTCGCCTTCCTCGTGCTGCGCTCGGGCGACCAAGACAACCTCAACATCCGCGCCGCCGTGCTGCACGTCGTCGGCGACCTCTTGGGCTCGGTCGCGGCCGTCATCGCGGCGCTCGTGATCATCTCGACGGGCTGGATGCCGATCGACCCGCTGCTGTCGATCGTCGTGGCGCTGATCATCGTGCGCTCCGCGTGGCGCGTCGTCGCCGACAGCGGCCACATCCTGCTCGAGGGCTCGCCGCCGGACATCGACTCGCGCGCGCTGCGCGAGCACCTGCGCTCGAAGCTGCCGTTCGTGCTCGACGTGCACCATGTGCACGCCTGGTCGATCAGCCAGGAGCGGCCGATGGTCACGCTGCACGCGAGCATTGCGGCGAACACAGACTCGGCCGTCGCCGTGCGCGAGATCAAGCGCTTGCTCGCGCTGGAGTTCCGGATCACGCACGCGACGGTCGAGATCGAGTACGACGCCTGCGGCGACGACCCGGAGCGTTCAGCCTGCTGACGCCGCGGGGCGCCCGACCGGCGACTTCAATAGAGTAGGAACGGCTGCCGCTCGCGACGCCACGAGCGTTCGTCGGCCACGGCGCGGCTTTCGAGATCGGCGGGCCTGCTGCGCCGGTCGTCGACCCAGCGGCGCAGCAGGTCGCTGCCGCTCAGCAAGTCGATCGCGAGCCGGTCTCGCTCGTACTCGTACGGAAAGTCGCGCCAGAGTGGGTATTTCGGCTCGAGCATCCGCAGCGCCTTGAACATGAGCGCTTGGAGCCGCCACGGACGAAACGCCGCGTGCGAGTAGTCGCCCTCCTCGACGTGGATCTGCATCCCCGCGCAAAGCTCACCGACGTGCTTCTGGAACGTCGGCTCGAACCAGCAGGCGCGCAGCGCGCAGCCACGCAGCCACTGCGGCGCGAGCTCGTGCATGCGAGCGATCAACGCAGAGGCGTCGATATCGGGAGCGCCGACGAGCTCGAACGGCCGCGTCGTGCCGCGGCCTTCGGACAGCGTCGTGCCCTCGACCATGACGGTGCCGGGATAGCAACGCGCCGATTCGAGCATCGGGACGTTCGGGCTCGGATTGATCCACGCGCGCTCGGCGAGCGGGCCAACCGTAGCCCGGGCCCTCGTCGGGCGCCCAGCCTTGCATTCGACGACACGGCAATCGACCTTCAACCGCAGCATTGCGATGAACCAGAGCGCGAGCTCGCCCATCGTCAGGCCGTGCCGCATCGGCAACGGGCCCGCGCCGACGAAGCTCTCCCAGCCGCGGCGCAGCCGCAAACCCTCGATGGGCCGGCCGATCGGGATTCGGGCGGTCGAGAACCCAGACCGCCTTGCCGTGCCGCGCGGCTTCCTCGAGCACGTAGCGCAGCGTCGTAATAAAGGTGTAGATACGGCAGCCGACGTCTTGCAGATCGACGAGCAGCACGTCGAACGTGCTCATCATCGCGGCCGTCGGCCGGCGCACGGCGCCGTAGAGGCTGAACACCGGAATGCCGTGCTCGGGGTCCGTGAAGTCCGGCGACTCGACCATGTTGTCCTGCTTGTCGCCGCGCAGGCCGTGCTGCGGCCCGAACGCCGCCGCGAGCTCGACGTCGGGCAGCGCCGCCAACGCGTCGAGCGCGTGCGTCAAATCCCGCGTCACGGATGCGGGGTGCGCCAGCAGCGCGACGCGCTTGCCGCGCAAACCCTTGCGCAGCGCGCGTGAAGCGAGCAAGCGATCCAGACCGAATTTCATCGAGCGCTCCCGTCGAGCAAGGCCGTAAACCCAGCGACATCGTGGAAGTCGGGGTTCTCGCGCGGGTGCTCGCAGCGCAAAATACGCGCGGCCGCCCGCAAGGTCCTCGACGACGGCCGTGAGGCCGATGCGCCACGGCCATGGTGCGTCGAGGAGTGCGCCGACTTCTATGGCGGCCGTCACATGAAGCTCATTGGCCGTTTGCGTCGCGGCGACCGAGGGAGCGCTCGCAAGCGGAAGCGGCCGCATCCCCTTCCGATAATCGTCGAACACGTACGCTGCCCATTGCGTCGACGGCGAGAAATTGAGCTCGAAGTAGCGGGAACCCGACGCCGGCGCAATGAATGCCTCGAAACACGTGTGCTCCCAGAGCCGCTCGGCGCGCTGCGATCGCCAACGGTGAGGGATTGCGAGCTGCGACACGTTGCCCGTGAGCCGATGGCTGAAACGCACCGTCGAGCCACGATCTTCGAGCTCGGCACGCGCTACGATCGTGAGCGCCGCCGGGCCCCCGCTGCCGCGATGTCGAACGAGCGCGTGCTCGCTCACAGCAGCTTGCCGGGGTTCATGATTCCGCGCGGATCGAGCGCCGCTTTTAGCGCGCGCATCAGACCGAGTGAGGCCGGCGGCTCGTAGCGTGCGAGCTCGCGAACCTTGAGGAGGCCGACGCCGTGCTCGGCACTGAAGCTGCCACCGAGCGCCGCCGCGAGATCGTGAACGCAAGCCGAAAACGCCTCGCCGAAGCTGACGCGAAACGCCTCGATGCCCTGCCCGGCCGGCGGCAGTACGTTGAAGTGCAGATTGCCGTCGCCGATGTGACCATAGACCGACAGCCGATGCGGAGCGAGTTTCGCGAGCTCGGGCTCGGCGCGCGCGAGAAACTCCGCGATACGGCCGATGCGCACCGAGACGTCGTGCTTCACCGAGCCGCCGTCGCGCCGCTCGGCCTCCGGCACGCGCTCGCGCAGCAGCCATAGCGCGCGCCGCTGCGCCTCGGACTCCGCGATCGTGCCGTCGAGAATCTCGCCGGCCTCGAGACCCGTCGCGAGAATGCGCTCGAGCTTCGCTCCCAGCGTCTCGTGGTCATCCCCCGACGCAAGCTCGAGCAGCACGTAGTGCGCGGCCGGCGAATCGAGCGGCTCGCGCGCGCCTTCGACGTGGCGCAGCACGAGCTCGAGCGAGCGGCGCGATACATACTCGGCCGACACGACTTGATCGCCGCTCACGCGCCGCGCGCGCCCGAGCAGCCGGCAGGCCGCGTCGACGCTCGCTACCGCGAGCCAGGCTGTCGCGCGCGCGCGCGGCTCGGGGAAGAGCTTCAGCACGGCCGCCGTGATGACGCCGAGCGTGCCTTCGCTTCCCAGGAACAATGCCTTCGAGTCGTAGCCAGTGTTGTCCTTGCGCAGGCCTTTGAGCTCCGAGAGCACGTCGCCGTTCGGCAGCACGACCTCGAGGCCGAGCACGAGATCGCGCATGGTTCCATAGCGGAGCACGGCGAGGCCGCCGGCGTTGGTCGCCAGAGCGCCGCCGATCTGCGCCGTGCCTTCCGAGCCCATGCTGAGCGGAAACAGCAAGCCCTGCTCGCGCGCGGCATCCTGCGCGCGTGCCAGCACGACGCCGGCCTCGGCCGTCATCGTGAATCCGACATCGTCGACTTCGCGAACGCGGTTCAGGCGAGACAGCGCCAGCAGGATCTGGCGGCGCTCGCCGTCAAACGGCGTCGCGCCGCCGCAGTAGCCGGTGTTGCCGCCCTGCGGGACGACGCCGATGCCCGCGTCGTGGCAGACGCGCACGACGTCGGCGCATTCCTCGACCGACGCCGGCCGCACGACGAGGGCTGCGGCGCCGCGATAGAGTCCCCGCTCGTCGCGCAGCAGCGGCGCAGCGTCGAGGGGCGCGACGACTCCGCGCGGACCCACGATGGCGGCGATGCGCTCGAGCGCTGCAGCAGTGGAATCGGCCATCGAAGAGTCGGGGCGCGTCAGAGCGGCTTCGACACGATGGTGCCCGACGTCACACACCAACGAGCTCCTTCACGCGCGCTCAAGCTCACCACCCGGTCGGTGTTGATCTGCATCGCTCTCCCTCTACGGTGCGGCGTCGATATTACACCGGGCGGCCGCGCACGCAGCCGTATCGCTCCGCGATAGGCCGACCTGCGATAATGCCCCCATGCTTCTGATTCGACGCTCCGACGACCGCGGCCGCGCCAAGCTCGGTTGGCTCGACAGCCGCCATACGTTCTCGTTCGCGGATTACAACGATCCGCGCTACATGGGCTACGGACAGCTACGCGTCATCAACGAGGATCGCGTGCAGCCCGGTCAAGGGTTCCCCACGCACGGGCATAGCGACATGGAGATCATCTCCTACGTGCTCGAGGGCGAGCTCGCGCATCGCGACAGCATGGGCAACGGCTCGGTGATCCGCCGCGGCGACGTGCAGCGCATGTCGGCCGGCACGGGCGTCCGGCACAGCGAGTTCAACCACTCGCAGGCCGAGCCCGTGCACTTCTTTCAGATCTGGCTGTTCCCGAACAAGCGCGGTCTCGCGCCGGGCTACGAGGAAAAGCACTTCGACGACGACGCGAGGCGCGGCCGCTTGAAGCTCGTCGCGTCGCGCGACGGCCGCGACGGCTCCGTCGTCGTGCATCAGGACGCGGATCTCTACTCCGCGCTGCTCGCCGCCGGCGACGAGGTGACTCACGCGACCGAGCGCACGCGCAAGGGGTGGGTGCAGGTCGCGAGCGGCGCCGTCACTGTCAACGGCGAGGAACTCGCGGCCGGCGACGGCGCTGCGATCGCCTACGAGGACAGCATCGCGATCCGCGCCTCGGCCGACACCGAGCTCCTGCTGTTCGACATGGCATAGAGGCATGCCACGCCGTCCCTAGCGGTACTTCACGTAGCAGACCTTGTGGTGCGTGAAGAACTCGATGCCTGACGAGCCGGCCTCGGGCAACCCGGCCCCGGATTCCTTGACGCCGCCGAACGAGAGCTGCGGCTCCTTGAGCGCCGTCATCAAGTTCACGTGCGCGAGTCCGACCTCCGCGCGCTCCATGTAGGTCAGCGCGCGCTTCAGGTCGTTCGTGAAGATCGACGACGACAAGCCGTACGCGACGCCGTTTGCGACCTCGACGGCCTCCTCGAAGCTGCGCACGTCATGATGACGAGCACGGGGCCGAAGATCTCCTCGCGACGCGATCGTCATGCTCGGCGTCACACGATCGAACACCGTCGGCGCGATGAAGCAGCCGTGGTCGTAGTCTTCGCCGTCGAGCGCCGTGCCGCCCGTCAATAGGCGCGCGCCCTCGGTGCGGCCCTTCGCGATGTAGCCCAAAACGTCGGCCTTCTGCTTCGCTCCGCACACAGGGCCCATGCCGCAGTCTTCCGCCGCGCCGTCGCGGACTGCGAGCGCACGCGCCGCTGCGACGAGGCGTTCCGTGACCTCCGCGGCAATCTCCTCGAGCACGATGACGCGGCTCGTCGACGTGCACCATTGTCCCGAGCAGGCAAACGCACCTTTGACGATCTCGGCGACCGCGAGATCGAGGTCGGCGTCGGGCAGGACGATCGCGGGGTTCTTGCCGCCGAGCTCGAGCTGCGTCGGCGTGAGGTTGCGCGCGGCCGCGAGCTGGATCGACTTGCCGACGGGCGTCGAGCCCGTGAACGAGACGGCCTTGATGCGCGCGTCGCCGACGAGCGCGGCGCCGACGCTGCCGCCGGCGCCCGTGACGCAATTGACTGACGCCGGGCGGCAACCCGCTCTGCAGCGAGCAGCTCGGTGAACAAGAAGCCCGGTGCGCGGCGTCAGGCTCGCGGGCTTCAGCACGACCGTATTGCCGCCCATCAGCGCGGGCGTGGCCTTGCGGCACGGCACGTTGAACGGAAAATTCCACGGCGTCACGATCGCGACGGGCCCGAGCGCCTCGCGCGTCGAGTACGCGAGCGTGCCGCCGACCTCGACGGGCACCGTCTGGCCGCACAGCCGCACGCCCTCGGCGATCTGGTAATCCATCTCCTTGATCGCAGAGTCGACCTCGCCGCGCGCTTCGCGCAGCGCCTTGCCGTTCTCGCGCGTGATCGACGGCGGCGATCTCGTCGCGGCGCGCGCTCATCGCGCGCAGCGCACGATCGAGATACGCCTTACGTGCGAGCGGCGACAGCGCGCGCCAGGCCGGGAACGCAGCTTGCGCTGCCGCGATCGCGGCATCCACGTCGGCCGGCGACGAATCCGCGAACGTGCCCGTGACCTCGTGCAGGAACGCGGGGTTTCGCTGCTCGAACGTGCGGCCGCTCGCCGCGGGCCGCCACTCGCCGCCGATGAAGTTCTTGCCGTCGAAGCCGCTCATGGAGCGGCCATTGTGCGTGCCTTAGGTCAATCGCGATAGGGGCGATACGGCAGCGCGAAGTGCACGGCGAGCGTTGCGACCAGCAGCGCGAGCGCAGCCCACATCGCTGCACGCCAACCGCTGAAGCCGGGCGCGACGATCTCGAACTCCTCGACGAGAATCGTCTCGCACGCGCCGTCGCCGCGTGTCTTCGCGGGTCGTGCTCGTGCCGCGCAGAGCCAGCCGCCGGCCGCACCGTAACGCACGAGCGATCCCTTGACGCGAATCTGATCGCCGATGCGAATCTCGGCGACTCTGTCACGAATGAATGGATTGGCCGAGATCAGATGGTTGTTCGAGAGCTGATTCATCCGGAAATTCGCCCACGCGACGCTGTCGCGCGTCTGCACGTTGCAGGTGAAGATGCCGTTCCAGAAGTCGAGCTTCGCCGAGCGTGGGGCTGAACGCCGTATCGCTCCAGACGACGCAGACGTCGGCCATGTTCAAGTGGTCGTTCGACCAGCGATGCATGGAGCTCTCGCCGTCGTGCTGCCGGTACGACACGACGAGCCCGTAGAGCTCGTAGTCGTAGAGCGGCTCGACGCGGTACTCGACGCCGGCGTACGGCACGCTGAGCGGTCGCTCGTGGATCTCACGCTGTCGTGGCTCGTCCTTGAGCCCCGGGTGAAAGGCGATCGAGCCGGGCAGGTCGTTGCGATTCCAGAACGCGACGACGAGCGTCAGCGCGCTCGCGATCATCACAGCCTTGTTCAGCGTCCGCAACATGCGCGCAAAGTAGCGCGCACGCGGCCGCGCGGCGGCGAGCCGCGTCACGAAACGGAAATCGGACGACGAGCCGGAGCCCGACGCGCGAGCGCCGGGCTCCGGCCGTCAGATCACTGCGCGACGAAGCAGTAGAAGAGACCCGCGCCGCCCGTGGCGACGAGATCCTCTTGGCTGCAGCTGCGCGAGCTGTGCACGGCATTCCACGACGCGTTCGGGCCGCCGAGACGATCGTGATGGCCGAGCATCGCGTTGCCTGTGCTGTTGCTCGTCCAGTTGTTGCAGGTCGTCAGCGTAACGTTGCCCGGCACGAGCCGGCCCGTCGAGTCGGAGCCCGTGAGCATGTCGTGCATGTTCGGCTGGTTGCCGACGCCGTTGACCTCCTCGCCCTTCTCGTTGAGCGCCGTCGGCTTGCGGATGTTGTTGCGATCCTGGTGCAAGTCGTCGACGTTCGACGCGATCAGCGCGCCGCGTGCGTTGAACCACGGGCCGCGGCCGATGCGATCGCGCGCATGCACGACGCCGTTGGCGCCCTGCGCGCCCGCGCTCATGTACGCACGCCACGTCACGTTGCCGCGACCGGCCGCTGCCGCCAGCGTCTGGCAATGTGCGTCGGCACCGGCCAGGCCGCCGAGATTGGCGCCGTCGCCTTTGCCGACGCTGGTCACGAAGAAACTCATCGGCTGCGGCGGAGGCTGGTTCGCCGCCGGTGGCTGCTGTGGCTGTTGCGCGCCGGCCGAACCCGCGAGCGCGGCCAGAGCGAGCGGAACGAGAGCGAGCTTCATGGTTTTCATCGGATTCCCCCAAGGGTTGTTGTTCGAGTGGCGTGCGCGGCCGTGTCCGCCGCGCTGCCCCGATTCTAGACCTGACGTAACGGCTCGCCATCTGAAGGAACCTGAAGTCTGCGGTTTAGCCGGGGTCGACGCCCGCGCGCTGGCAGAAGTACTCCCAGCTCCGATCGAGCGCGAGCGGCGAGAACTGCGCTTCGGCCGAGCGCTCGATCTCCTCGGCCGAGAGCGGCTCGGGCGTACCCGAGCGGCAGCGCTTGCAGCAGCACGTTCGCGTTGACTTGCAGGTAGATCGCCGTCAGCACGGCGCGCTCGATCGACGCGCCCGACGACGACGGCGCCGTGGCCGCGAATCAGCACGCACGTGTTGTCGGCCAAGTGCTGCGGCGAGGTCGCGGCCCTGCTCGATCGAGCGCACGAGCATGTCCGTGGCGCCGAACCGCGTGCGGATGTCCCAGACCGGAATCTCGGCGCCGATCACCGAAGCCGTGTGCACGACGGGCCGCAGCGGCTCGCTGGTGATCGTGAACGGCAACACGCCGTACGCGTGGTGATGCACGACGGACTGCACGTCGGCGCGCGCCGCGTACACGGCCGCGTGGATCATGCGCTCGCCGTACGGCGTGCGGCCGCGCGCGTCGATCGCGCGCCGTCGAGCGCGAACTCCATGAGATCGTCGAGCTCGACCAACGCCGGGCTGCGCGAGCGCGACAGCCAGAACCGCTCGGCGATTGCGCGGATCGCGCACGCTGACGTGGCCGAACGCGTCGACGACGCCTTCGTGCGCGAGGATGCGATTCGCCGCGACGAGCCGCGCGAGCTCGCGCGGCACTGCGGTCCCGGCTTGCGCGGCGCACGACGCTCGGCAACGCGCCAAGCAAAGCGAGCGCGACGCCGCGCCTTCGAGCACGCGCCGGCGCGTGCAGCCGTCTACTGATCGACGAGGTTCAGGAACAGCCACTTCTTGCCCTTGGCGAGTCCGCCGAGCTCGCGGCCGATGGAGGCGTAAACGGGCGGCGACGACGTGATGTGCTGCGTGCCTGCGTGCATGTCGCGGAACAGGTGCTGGATCGTGCCGGCGCGCAGCGCTGCGGTGCCCGGCGGCCTTGTAAGCGAACGTGCGCCGCTTCGTGCGCCGACCAGGTCGCGTGCGCGAGCGCGAGCCGGATCAGCGTGTTCTGGCGCACCGAGAGCTTGTCGCCACGCGCGAGCGTCGCGCCGGCGTCGTTCCAGGTCTCGTAGACGAACGCGCGCGCCGAGCGCACGACGGCTTCGACGTTCGCGAGCCCTTCCTGGAAGCTCGCGCTGTCGGCGAGCGTGCCGGGCCGGCCGGCTTTCTCGGCGACGGCCGCGATCAGCTCGTCGAGCACGCGCCGGCCGATGCCGCAGGCCCAGCCCGAATGGCAAAGCCCCGCGAAGCCGATGATGCCGATGCGATAGAGGTTGCCGCCGCGCAGCGGCTCCTCGGTCGTCGCCAGGTGCGTGTAGGCCTCGGGCACGAACACGTTGTCGGTCGTGTAGTCGATGCTGCCCGTCGCGCGGAGTCCGAGCACGTCCCAGTTGTCGATGAGCTTGGCCTTGCCGACCGGCAGCACGAAGATGCGCGCCTCGTGCGTGCCCTCGATGAGGCCGAGCGTGTGAATGTGCGTGCCGTGCTTGATGCCGGACGCGAAGCTCCACGAGCCCGTCAAGTTGAAGCCGCCTTTCGTCGGTTTCGCGATGCCGGGCCGCGTGCCCTGCCCCGCGATGACGGGGAAGCGCGGGCCCGCGAACAGCTCCTTGACGGCTTCGTCCTTCAGGTACGCGGCGCCCGTGCCGATCGCGAGCGACGCGGCCATCAGCACCCAGCCCGCCGACGGATCGCCGTACGACACGTTCTCGATGACCTCGAGCGACGAAACCGGATCGAGCTCGAGGCCGCCGCGCAGCGTGCGCGGCACCCACATGCCGAGCAGTCCCTCGCTGTGCAACGCCTCGGCGACGGGCTCGGCGAGCTTGCCGAGCTCCTCGCTTTCCTGCGCGTGCTTGCGCGCCAATGCGCCGACGCGCTTTGCGCGCGCGATGACATCCGCTCTTTGCTCGATTGCGTTCACGACGACTACGCTCCTTTCAGCACCTTCTGCAGCGCGGGCCGTGCCGCGATGCGCTCTACGTATTGCAGGAACACCGGCCTCGGCTCGATGCCTTTCGCCATCAGTGCCCATTGGACCTGCGCTCCGACGTAGACGTCGGCAGCACTGAAGCGCTGGCCGAGAATCCACGGACCCGGTTTCAGCGCCGTCTCGAGCGTGTTCAGCGTGTCCTCGTAGCTGCCGTAGCCGAGCATGCCTTTGCGCTCGACGGCGGTCCGGCTCGAACATCTTGTCGACGATCGCGGGCTCGAAGCAGCCCGCGCCGAAAAACAGCCAGCGCACGTACGTGCCGCGCTGCGGATCGTCGAGCGCCGGCGCCAAGCCGGCCTTGGGGTACGCGTCCGCGAGATAGAGGCAGATCGCGCCGCTCTCCGTGACGACGATGCCGCGATGCACGATCGCCGGCACCTTGCCCATCGGATTGATCTTCAAGTACTCGGCGCTTCTTGTGGTCGCCCTTCTCGAAGTCGAGGATCTTCATGTCGTACGGCACACCGAGCTCCTCGAGCAGCCAGTGCACGATGCGGCCGCGTGACATGGGGTTCGTATAGAACGTGATGTCCGACATTGTTCCCCTCCTTGTCGTTCCGCCATGGGACTCTAGCGGCCCCGCCGGTACCTGTGCAAACCTTCGCACGATGCGGCGGTTGCGCGCCCGAGAGTCGGGCTTGGCATCCCGCGTGCGAATCGCGATACTGCGCGCCCCCTTCGAAGAACTCGCCGATGTTTCGCAGCGTCCGTTTCTATTCCGTGTCGAGCCCGTGGCCCGACTCCGAGCAAGCATTGTCCGAGAAGCTCGCTGCGGCGGCGTTCAAGCCGTGCGGCTCCTACACCGAGCGCAGCTCCGGCTTCGAGCGCCGACGGGCCCCGGCGATGGACCGCTCGCGCGCCGCGTCGCCGGCGCCGACCTCGTTCGCCTGCGCAATCAGATGCGCGTGCTGCCGACGGCCGCCATCAACGAGGCGCTCGACGTGCGGCTCGCCGAATACCGCGAGCGCATGCAAGAGGAGCCCGGCCGGCGAACGAAGCGCAAACTCAAGGAGCAAACGCGCGACGAGCTGTTGCCGAAGGCGCTGCTGAAGTCCGATCGCACGACAGCGTTGTTCCTCTTGAACGAGAACGTCCTGGCCGTCGGCACGGCATCGGAGCAGCGCGCCGAGCGGTTCATCGAGCTTTTGCGCATGGCCCTCGGCAAGCTCGACGTCGAGCCGCTGACGTTCGCGCGGCCGATCGAGAACGTGCTGGCGCGCGTGTTCGCCGGCGATCCGCCGCCAAGGTTCGCGCTGGGACGCGAGTGCCGCATGCGCGACCGCGCCGACGCCAAGGGCTCCGTCCGCTGGAGCGAGATCGATCTCACGCACGCCAACGTGCGCCGCTGCGTCAAGGACGGCATGGAGCTCACGCACCTCGGCATTCATTTCGACGGCGCGCTCAGCGCCGTGCTGGATTCGAAGGGCACGCTGGGAAAGCTGAAGCTCGTCGGCCTCGACGAAGCGGCCGACGAAGCCGCCGAAGGCTCCGAGGTCGCCGAGAATCCGCTCGCGCGCCTCGACGCCGAGCTCGCGCTGCTCGGCGGCACGCTGCGTCAGCTCGTCGTGGGCCTCAGGCAGGCGCTCGGCGGCTAACGCGCGCTCTACACTACCGCCATGACGGCGACGATCACAGCAGCCTTCATCCACCACGTGGCGGCGTTCCTGATCGTCGCGACCCTGATGGTCGAGCTCGTGGTGCTGAAAAGCGAGCTAACGGTAACATCGGCGCGCAGCGTGCTGCGCATGGACATGGCGTACGGCATCGCAGCGCTCGTGGTGCTCGTCGTCGGGTTCGTCCGCGTGTTCCACACCGAGAAAGGCTCGGACTACTACTTCGAGAGCGGCGCGTTTCTCGTGAAGCTCGGGCTATTCCTCGTCGTGGGCTTGCTGTCGATCTCACCGACGATCAGATTCATGAGTTGGCGCAAGCCGCTGCGCGAGGGACGTGTGCCGGACTTCGACGCCGGCGCACGCCGCAACGTCCGCAGGGTGATTCACATCGAGCTCACGCTGCTGTTCGTCATCATGCTCATGGCCGTGATGATGGCGCGCGGAGTCTGGTTCCTCGGCTAGCTACAACCAGGTCCGACTGTCCGGCGCTACTCGTAGCGCAGCGAGGTGATCGGATCGAGATTCGCGGCCTTCGCGGCCGGCAGAATACCGAACACGACGCCGACGACCCCCGAGAACCCGAGCGCGAGCGCGACGGCCCACCACGGCGTGTAGGCCGGCGGAAACCCCGGAATGAACGACGCGGCGAGCGCGCCGATGCCATAGCCGAGCACGAGGCCGATCAAGCCGCCGAACAAGCACAGCACGAGCGCCTCGAGCAGGAACTGCAACAGGATGTGGTGGCGCTTCGCGCCGATGGCCTTGCAGATGCCGATCTCGCGCGTCCGCTCCGTCACGGACACGAGCATGATGTTCATGATGCCGATGCCGCCGACGAGCAGCGAGATGCTGACGATGCCGCTCATGACGACCGTGACGGTGTTCAGAATGCCCTCGACCGTGTCCTGGAGCTGCTGGGCCGATCTGGACGCGAAAATCGTCTTCGTCGTCTCTTCCCAAGTTGTGCGCAGTGCGCAAGAGCCGCGTGATCGACGCGCTGACGTTGTCGAGCTCGTTCAAGTCGCGGATCGTCAGCCGAATGAACAGGTCGCGCTGGCGTTGATTGCCCTGCAGGCTCGCGAGCGTGTTGAACGGAATGACCAGCATGATTGTCCTGGCTCTGGCCGAAGATCTCGCCCTTCTCCTCGAGCAGGCCGATGACCCTGAGCCACTCGCCGTTGAACTGGATGTACTCGCCGAGCGGGTCCTCCGGCAGCGACAGATCGGCCCGCACCTGCTCGCCGATCACGGCGACGCGCCGGCGCGTCTCGTTGTCGCTGTCCGAGATGAACCGCCCGCGCGTCGTGAAGTACTGGGCCGACCTCCTGGTACTCGTACGTCGAGCCGATGACCTGCGTCGGCGTGACCTTCGAGCCGGAGCGGACTTGCCCCTGCGTCTGCATGATCGGCGTGATCGACTCGAGGCCGTCGACGCGGTAGCGAATCAGGTTGTAGTCGGCTTCCGTGAGCCGCGCGATGCGCCCCGCGAGATAAGCCTCGCGCGACGTGAACGACGATACCGTGACGCCGTTCGCGCCGAGGCCCGCGAACTGCTCGCCGATCATGGCGCTCAAGCCCTGAATGATCGAGATCATCGCGATGACCGAGGCGACGCCGATCACGATGCCGAGCGTCGTCAGAAAGCTGCGGAAGCCATGCGCGCGAATCGACGCGAGCGCCGCGCGCGCGCCCTCGGTGGCCGCGAACCAGAGCGGGTACCGCGTCTTGACGACGGGCCGCGCCGCGCGGACCGCGGCGCTCAGTGCTCGGTGCGGCCGCGCTCATTGCGCCGGTCCTCCAAGACCTTGCCGTCCTTCAAGCGCACGATGCGCTGGCCGTGCGCGGCGACGTCGGGCTCGTGCGTCACGACGATGATCGTTTGCCCGTCGTCTGTGCAGCTCGTCGAACAAGGCGAGGATCTCGATGCTCGTCTGCGAATCGAGATTGCCGGTCGGCTCGTCGGCGAGCAGGATCGACGGGTTCGTGACGAGCGCGCGCGCGATCGCGACGCGCTGCCGCTGACCGCCCGAGAGCTGGTTCGGCAAGTGATGCGCGCGATCGGCGAGGCCGACGCGCTCGAGCACGCGCTCGGCCTCGGCCTTGCGCTCGGCGAAGCTCATGCCGCGATAGATCAGCGGCTGCATGACGTTCTTCAGCGCCGAAGCGCGCGGCAGCAGGTTGAAGCTCTGGAAGATGAAGCCGATCTCCTGATTGCGGATGTCGGCGAGCTCGTTCTCGTCCAGGCCGCTGACGTCGCTTCTCGTTCAGCACGTAGCGGCCCGACGTCGGCGTATCGAGGCAGCCGATGATGTTCATCAGCGTCGACTTGCCCGAGCCCGACGAGCCGATGAACACGACGTACTCGTTGTAGTCGATCGTGAGATCGAGGGCGTCGACGGCCTTGATGAGCTGCTGGCCCATCTCGTAGTGCTTGCTGATCGAGGACAGCTCGATGACGGGCATCGACGCTACTCCGCGACGATCGTGGCGCGGTTGCGGTGCGGTTGTTGCTCTCGCGGTTGTTCTCCGCGATGGTGATGCGATCGCCGTCCTTGAGCGCGCGCAGCACGCGATCCGGCCCCGTGACGACCTCGTCGCCGGGCGAGAGCCCGCTACGATCTCTTGATACGTGTCGTCCGACGAGCCCGACCTCGACGGCGACCTTCTCGGCACGCCCGTCGCGGACGCACGAACACGTCGCGGCGCGTCTCGTTCGCCGCGAGATCCTCCTCGACGAGGATCGCCTGGATCGGCGCCGCGAGCACGTCGTCTTTCGTCGCCGTGAAGATCTCGGCGCGGCACGTCATGCCGGGGCGCAGCGTGATCTTCTCGGGATCGAGCAAGCGGATCTTGATCGCGAAGCTCTGGCCCTGCTGCCCTTCGGCGACCTTGGCCGACACGGCGATCGAATCGACGACGCCGTCGACCGGCTGGTCCGGGTACGCGATGGCGTAGACGCGCGCCTTCTGGCCGATCGTCAACGTTCGCGATGTCGGCCTCGTCGACGTTGACCTCGGTGTGGATGCTCGCGGGATTCGCGATCGTCATCAGGCTCGAGCCCGGAATGTTCGTCGAGCTCGAGATCGCCGTCTCGCCGACCTTGATGTCGAGCGTCGTCACCGTGCCGTCGATCGGCGAATAGACGCGCGTCTTGCTGAGCCGGTCCTCCTGCTGCTCGAGCTGCGCGCGCGCCTGCTCGAGCGACTCGCGGCTCGACATCAAGTCGACCTCGGCGATCTCGAGGTTGTTCGAGGACGTCACGAAGCTGTCCTCGTCGATGAGCTTGCGCTCGTGCAGGCCCTGCATGCGGTTCCATTGTCGTGCGCAGGTTCTCGACCTGCAGCTGCTGGCGCTGGATCGCGATCTCCTGCATGCGCACGGTGGCCTGTTGCTGGTCCACGGCGGCGCGCAGGCGCTGATCGTCGATCTGCAGCACGAGCTCGCCGCGCGTGACCTTCTGCCCTTCGTCGACGTAGATGGCCGTCACGCTGCCGATCTCCTCCGTCGAGAGCTTGACCTCTTCCTCGTGCACGAGCTTGCCCGACGCGAGCACCGACGACTGGATGACTGCGCGGCTCGAGCTTCTCGACCTGCGACCTCGACGGCACGCGCCGCCGCGCATGCGCGCCTGAATCAGCGGCACGGCCACGACGAGCACGACGATGCCGATGATCAGCAACAGCTTCTTGTTCATGACAACCCTGTCTAAAGCGCGGCGACAGTCACGCCGACGAGCACGATCACGACGATCGGCCCGAGCACGACGACGGCCGCTCTGACGATCGAGCGCTGCGTGAAGACCTGATAACCGATGACCTGACAGCACGACGATCCAGAGCGCGTGACATCGAGCGACAGAAGAGATGCGCTCGAGCGATCGAGCCGCCTTCGCTGTCGATGCCCGAGCAGATTGCCGAACGACAGCGGATTCAGTTGTTCCTGCGGCAGGAATCGCGCGTCGCTGACGAGCAAGTTGACGAACGTCGCGGCAAGCCCGAAGACGACCGGCATCATGCTCCAGGCGATCATCGCGAACCATTGGCCGAACTTGACGCCGTCGTTCGTCGCGAACGACACGCCCGTGAAATACAGCGCGATCAACGCGTAGACACGATCAGAATCGACAGCGACGTCGATACGGCGCCGATGACGCAGTAGACCGTCGGCGAGATCTGCAGCGCCGCGTCGACGGCTTGGGTGCGCTGCTCGTCCGTGAGGTTACCGCCGCCCTGGCCGAGCTGCCGATCGAGCATCCACGGCAGGTCGACGACCTTGCAGATACACGTACGAGACGGCGGCAGTAGCCGATCGAGCACCACGAGCAACGGCAACCACGGGTTCGGCCGCTCCTTGATCGCCGCGAACGCGGCCGACGGCGCCGTGAAAATATTCACGAGAATGCTGACAGAAGAGCTGTCTGCCATGGCCCAGGTTTCCTTATCGAAATTTGCGGGCGAGTCGCGGTGCGCGGATAGTACTTCTAAACTCGTTCTAGAACATCCTGTTAGCGGAACAAACTGAACTCCGGCGTACAGTTCGCTCGACCGCCCGGCGACCTGCACTCCTTCTCGACGATAGCTAGTACGGGCGAGCCGCGAATTCCTTACAGGCGACCAGAAATCTTAGGGTTGGTCCTCGGGGATCCTCTTGCTTGACGAGCCGGCACTTGATGGTCGGGAACGGAGCCTCGAGAGCCAGCGCGGGCGCCGTGTCGCGCGTGTCGACGCACTCCGGCATCAAGTCGAGGTACGCCGGGCGCACCTCGGGAAACAGACCGCTCGGCTCGCTCGTCGGGCGACGCACGGCGCAGAAGCTGCCGAAGCCCATGAGCGCGACGCCGAAACCGCCCGTCAGCGCGTTGCAGAGCTCGCTCTTGCGGCGCCGAACTCTCGTACGCTGCTGGCCCACCGTTGCCCGACGGATCGGCCACCGCGTCGGCACCGTCGCCGCCATCGAAGATGCTGCGCTTCGGCTCGGGCTCCGCGACGGGCGCGGCGGCGCGACGTCGTCGATCGAGAACGTCAGGTACTCCTTCTCGGCGCGCGCTCGGTGACGACCTCGCGCGCGGCGCGCTGTCGCGCCTCGTCGAGGTCGACGAACGGCGTCGGCGCGGCGGCGCCGGCGCGCAGCTCCGCGACTCGGCGCGAGCTCGACCGCGGGCGCCGGCTCGGTGACGACGGTCGGCTCGGGCACGACCTCGCGTACACGCGGTGTGCGGCTCGGGCTGCGGCTCGCGCGATCGTCCGGC
This sequence comes from uncultured Gammaproteobacteria bacterium, assembly GCA_963714705.1. Lineage (GTDB taxonomy): Bacteria > Pseudomonadota > Gammaproteobacteria > Steroidobacterales > Rariloculaceae > FEN-1219. Next base: position 243,394 of record CAVQPJ010000001.1, on the reverse strand, counting down.
GGGCGGCTCGACGGGCGCCGGCGTCAGGAACGGCGTTCGGCGCGGCCGCGGCGCCGGCATCTCGAACAGGAAGAACTCGCGCGATCGGATCCGGCGGCGGTGTCGCGCTGGGCCACTCGTGCCGGCTCAGCGCATAGCCGGCGAGCACGTGCACGCGCGATCGACACGACGAACGCCGCGCGCGACAGCGGAAACCGCGCGCGCCCGCCGGCGCGCGGCGCCGCGTCGGGTCGATCGAAGGGTGGACGGCCAGTTCGAGCTCGCGCATCGGCTTCCGCGGGCAACGCCGACCCTATGACCGGCGCGGTGCGCGAATGGTTCGCTGGCCGCGCTCTAGGCGAGCGGCGGCTCGCGCCGATGCCAGTCCGTCGCCTGCTCGTAGGCGTGAGCGAGCGCGAGCACGCGGCGCTTCACCGAGCCGCGGGCCGATGATCTGCATGCCGATCGGCAAGCCCGCGCGCGTGAAGCCGCACGGCACGCTGATCGCCGGAATGCCGAACACGTTGAACGGCAGCGTGTTGCGGATCAGCGATGCGCTCGCCGCGCGGGATTCGCGAGCACCGCTTCGATCGTCTTCGGCAGCGACCATGCACGTCGGCGCGACGAGCACGTCGACGTCGGCGAAGACGTCGTCGATCGTGTTGCGCGCGATCTGCATCCGCCGGCGCTGCTCGATGTAGACCTGCGCCGGAGACGCTCGCCGCCGCCCATGATGCGCTGCAGCGTCAGCGGCTTGATACAGCGCGCGCTTCGCGGGGTCGGCGAGCAGCGGCGCGTGATACGCGTACGTCTCGGCGTCGAGCAGCGCATAGGTCGTCGGGCGCCGCGATCCTGCACGTCGCGCGTCGGCGCCCGTGAGACCGACGAGCACCTCGAGCGCTGCGCGCACCGCCGCGTCGATCTCGGGATCGAGTTGCTCGAAAAACGGCGAGCGCGGAATGCCGATGCGCAGCTGCGCACCGTCGCGCCCGATCGCGGCGTGATAGTCCTCGCGCGCTGCGCGGATGCTCACGGGATCGAGCGGATCGAAGCCCGCGAGCGCCGTCATCACGAGCGCGCAATCGGCGACGCTGCGCGCGAGCGGCCCGACGTGATCGTGGAACTCCGACAGCGGCACGATGCCGCGAATGCTCGCGAGCCCATGCGTCGCCTTGAGCCCCGCGACACCGCAGCACGCGGCCGGGAAGCGCACCGACGCGGCCGTGTCCGTGCCGAGCGCGGCCGCGCAGAGCCGCGCCGCGACTGCGGCGGCCGAGCCGCCCGACGAGCCGCCGGGGTTGCACGTCGAGATCCCACGGATTGTGCACGGGCCCGTAGTGCGTGACGGCCGACGTGCCGCCGTACGCGAACTCGTGCATGTTGAGCTTGCCGAGGAACACCGCGCCCGCGTCGCGCAGCTTGCGCACGCACTCGGCGTCCTCGGTCGGGATGCGGTCCGCGTACACGGCGCTCGCGGCCGTCGTCAGGATGCCGGCCGTGTCGATGTTGTCCTTGAGCGCGATCGGAATGCCGTGCAGACGGCCCGCGGTTCTGGCCGCGAGCGAGCTCGGCTTCGAGCGCGCGCGCCTGCTCGAGCGCCTGCGTCGGCCGTCACCGTGATATAGGAGTTGACGCGAGGGTCGACGCGCTCGATGCGATCGAGATACGCGCGCGTCAGCTCGACGGGCGAGAGCTCGCGCGCCGCGATGCGCCGGCCCGCTTCGTCGATCGAGAGCTTCGTCAGATCGTCGTCGTTGCTCGCGCGTTGCGCCGGTCGCGTGCGTCGCCGCGAGCACGGCGGTCGCCGCTGCGCCGGCCATGACGCCGCGGCGCGTGATCGGGTCATCGATCGTCATTGTTTTCCCCCGCTTTCCGGCCAGAGGATAGTCCGGCGCGCGTTTTCGTTACTATGGCGCGGCGTTTCGTGGACGGGAGATCGGCACGATGACGTACGTGTGGGTCGCGCTCGGCGGCGCGCTCGGCAGCGTCGCGCGCTACGCGTGCTCGGTCGGCGCGGCGCGCTGGCTCGGCGCGGCATTTCCGTGGGGCACGCTGTTCGTCAACGTCGCGGGCTCGTTCGCGATCGGCCTGCTCGCGGCGCTCGTCGCTGCCGACGGCCGACCGGCGCTCGGCAGCGACGCGCGCGCGTTCCTGCTCGTCGGCGTGCTCGGCGGCTTCACGACGTTCTCGTCGTTCAGCCTGGAGACGCTCGACGCTCGCGCGCAGCGGCGCGCTCGGCGCGGCCGGTGCGAACGTCGCGCTATCCGTCGTGCTCTGTCTCGTTCGGAGTGTGGCTCGGCTTCGCGGCCGCCGCGCTTGTTCAATCGCTGAGCTGGTTTTTCGTTTGCCGCTCGCACGCGCTTGCCAGTAAACTTCGCGGCGGAGAGGTGGCAGAGTGGTCGAATGCGCTTGACTCGAAATCAAGTGTGCGAGTAATCGTACCGTGGGTTCGAATCCCACCCTCTCCGCCACGTCTGCAAGTCGTCGTCTTCAGGGACACTGCGGTTGAACTCTCTACGTCTGTAGATATTATCCTTCTACGAGTGTAGAAGATAAGCCGATGAAGCAGAGGATAGCGACGCGCGCAACGGCGCTCACGGCGCTTGATTGCGCAGTATCAGTTCGCGCTCACGATAGCGATCTGACTCGATGTTGACCGGCGTTCTCGTGTGGCTCGAAGAGACGCCGGCGAGCGTGTGGGTGCGCGAGTACCCGTCGATCCTTGGATTTCCGTTCATCCTGTTCTTGCACACGCTCGGCTTGGCGATGTTGGCCGGCGTGAGCATCGCGATCGATATCTGGTTGCTGCGCGCGGCTACGTTCGCCCGCAGCGTGCGGATGACGGGTCTCAACCGCGTGATGTGGCTCGGCTTCGGCATCAACACGGCGTCCGGGCTCGCGCTGCTGCTCGCCTATCCCGCCAAGGCGCTGACGAACCCCGTGTTCTACGCGAAGATGGCGCTCGTCGCGGTCGGCCTCTACGCCATCGCGCGCATCAACCGGGAAACGTTTCCTCGCGGTGAAGCCGCCGCCGGCGCCGTCATCGGCGCGCTGACGAAACGCTGGGCCGTGGTCTCGCTGCTCGCCTGGGCCGGCACGACTGCGACCGGCCGATTGCTCGCCTACACCCATCACGTGCTGTTCGCGACGCAGTTGCCATGAGCCTCGACGAGATCCTCCGTTGGCTAATCCGTTGGCTCACGAGCACGCCCGTCAACGCGGTCGTCATGGGCTATCGCTGGGTCTGGCCCATCAGCGAGATCCTGCACTTCTGCGGGCTCGCGGTCATGGTTGGCACCGTCGGCGCGTTCGACTTGCGCCTCCTCGGCCTCGCCAAGGGCGTGGCTCCCGCCACCCTGCACCGCTCACTGCGCTACGGTGTCGCAGCGTTCGTGTTGTCCGCCGTGACCGGATCCCTGTTCATATTCGGGCAGCCCGACCAGTACTTCTACAACGCGTCGTTCAAGTTGAAGGTCATCGCCCTACTGTTGCTCGGGCTCAACGTGCTGCTGTTCTACACGCTCGAGGCGCGGCGCGTACTCGCGCTGGGACCGTCCGACGACGCGCCGCTGCGCGCGAAGATCATCGCAGCGGTGTCGCTGACGCTGCTCGTCTCGATCATGCTGTTCGGAAGGATGCTGACGTTCTTCCGGCCGTAGCCGGCCGCAGTCGCAGCACCCTTCAGTAGGTCTTCGCTAGCACGTCCAGCAGCTCGCGGCGTACCCGTGTGAGGTCGTACAAGGCTTGCTCTTCGGCAGCGAGCTCCTGAGGCGCGGGCTGCCGCCCGCCCTTGCAGTGCTCGATCAGGTTCGCGGTGTGCACGCGGTACACCTCGAAAGCAGCCTCGTACCGGCGCCGCAACTCGTCGATTTCGATCCGGGTCGTCATCGCTCCAGCTTGAGGCAACTTTCGGGCCCAGTCGTCAAAGCTACCGTTACGTGCGGATACCCGTCTCGATCAGCCTGTGGGTTGGTTACCGTAACGCGAGCGTTCGGTGCTCGACGAGACGGGCACAATTTGCGCCGAGCGTCTAGCGGCGCGACACTCGCCCGATGCTCGAGCTCTTCCCGCGCGGCTTTCGTGTCGAGCGCCGGCCGGCAAACGGCATCGTGCTCAACGTCTGCTACGACTCCACGCCGACGCAGGCGCGGCGGCCGCTGTTGCTGCTGCACGGCTTCCCGCAAACGCACGCGATCTGGCACAAGGCGGCCGAACGCCTGCGGCGCAGCTTTGCGCTCGTGATGCCCGACCTGCGTGGCTACGGCGACTCCGACAAGCCGCGAGGTCCGCCCGATCATTCGGCGTATAGCAAACGCACGATGGCGCTCGACGTGCTGACGCTGATGCGCGGCTTCGGGTTCGAGGAGTTCTTCGTCTGCGGCCACGATCGCGGCGGCCGAGTCGCACATCGGCTCGCGCTCGATCATCCGCAAGCGGTGCGCAAGCTCGCGGTGCTCGATATCTCGCCGACGTTGACGATGTACGAGCGCACGACGATGGACTTCGCCCGTGCCTACTATCACTGGTTCTTCTTGATTCAACCCGCGCCGCTGCCGGAGACGCTGATCGGGGCGGCGCCGTCCTTCTACTTGCGCACGAAGCTCGGCGGCTGGGGCTCCGAAGGGCTTGCGCCGTTCGATGCGCGTGCGCTCGCCGAGTACGAACGCTGTTTCGAGGACAAGGACGCCATCCACGCGATGTGCGAGGACTACCGCGCCGCGGCGACGATCGATCTCGCCCACGACCGCGCGGACTCCGCGCGGCGCATCGACTGCCGCACGCACGTCCTCTGGGGCGAGCGCGGCGTCGTGCACCGGCTCTTCACGCCGCTCGAGGATTGGCAAGCGAAGTGCGCGCACGAGGTCACGGGGCACGCACTGCCGACGGGCCACTACATCCCCGAGGAAGCGCCCGATCTGCTCGCCGCGCGAGCTCGAAGCATTCTTCGCTTAGCGGGCCGCCCCGGCGCGTGAGCCGGTGACAGAGAGTAGGTATAGTCGGGCACACCAAGGCACCGACGTCCGGTGCGCTCAATAACGAGGGGGAACGCCCGCATGTGCGAGAAGGATAATTTCGAAGAGGACCTCGAGAAAGCCATCCGTGCCGGACGTGTCTCGCGCCGAGACTTCGGCAGCCTGACGGCCGGCGCCGGCCTCGCGATGATGCTGCCGCGCGCGGCGAACGCGCAGGCCGTCACGGAGAAGGACGTCGAGATCAAAACGCCCGACGGCACCTGCGACGCCTACTTCGTGCATCCGTCGAGCGGCGCACATGCTGCGGTTCTCGTATGGCCCGACATCCTGGGCCTGCGCCCGGCGTTCCGGCAGATGGGCAAGCGGCTCGCCGAGTCGGGCTACTCCGTGCTGACCGTGAATCCGTTCTACCGCGGCAAGCGCGCGCCTGTCGTGCCCGCGGGCGCGACCTTCAACGACGAAGTGCGCGGCATCGTGTTCCCGCTCGCGCAGCAGCTCAACGCGACGACGCACGTCAGCGACGCGAAGGCGTTCATCACCTGGCTCGATCAGCAGCCGCAAGTCGACAAGAACCGCAAGGTCGGCACGACGGGTTACTGCATGGGCGGCCCGATCACGATGCGCACGGCGGCCTCGGTCGCGGACCGCGTCGGCGCCGCGGCCTCGTTCCACGGCGGCGGTCTCGTCACGCAGAACCCGGACAGCCCGCACTTGCTCGTGCCGCAGATGAAGACGCGGTACCTGTTCGCCGTCGCCCAAAACGACGACGAGCGCGAGCCGGAAGCGAAGAACGTGCTACGCGATACGTTCGCGAAAGCGAAGCTGGACGCCGAGATCGAGGTGTACCCGGCCATGCACGGCTGGTGCCCGCCCGATTCGCAGGTCTATGACGAAGCGCAGGCCGAGCGCGCGTGGAGCCGCCTGCTCGCCCTGTTCGAGCGCGGCCTCGCCTGATGCGGACGCCGGAGCCGAGGCCGCAAACGCCCTCGGCTTCGGTGCCCTCTCCGCGATCACGCCCCCGGCGCGTGCCGATCTGCGAGACCGGCCCGCCGACGGAACCCATCGATCTTCGTTGCTCGACTGGCTAGCGCCGGGGTCTGCCGGCCGCGGGGGATTCGTCCGCGGGCCGCCATGGTTTGCCCGTCCGTTCCTCGATGTACGCGCGAATCAGGCGGCGGACGACCTGTGACGGCGTCGCGTCCTCGTCCGCGCAAAGCGATTCGAACAGCGCTTTCTTTCGTGGATCGATGAGGATCGTCAAACGCGCGGAGCGGTCTTCGACTGCCAACGGAATCGGCCTCTTGTACGCTCATTTGATGGTAATGCTATTATCATTTAAGCACAATCTTGAGGTCGCCCGCACGGCACCGCCGCGAGACCTTCGGCGAACGCCGCACCGGCTCCGATGCTCCTACTGGTAAGCCTTCTCGGTCTCTGGGTCGTCATCGGGTTCCTCGGCCTGCTGCGCCCGACGAGCCTGCGGCTCGTGGCGCACGTCCTGTTCCCGCTCGGTGCCGTCGTCGGCCTCGCGCTCGCCGCGACAGCGGCCGCCAGCATCGCGAGCCCGACGGATCAGTGGGTGCTGCCCGTCGGCCTGCCCGACTTGCCCGTCCATCTACGGCGGGACGCGCTCTCGAGCGTGTTCCTGTTCTTGCTCGGCGCGGCCTCGGCCGGCATCTCGTTGTTCGCCGCGGGCTATTTCCGTCGCGGCGAAGGCACCCTGCCGGGGCTGCTGTGCCTGCAGTACCACCTGTTCCTCGCGGCGATGGGCGCCGTGCTGCTGGCCGACGACGCGTATTCCTTCATGGTCGCGTGGGAGTCGATGGCGCTGACGTCGTACTTCCTCGTCACGACGCAGCATCGGATTCCCGAGATCAGGCAGGCCGGCTTCCTCTACTTGCTCATCGCGCACCTCGGCGCGATCGGCATCCTGCTCTCGTTCGGCGTGATGCAGGGCGGCAGCTGGCAGTTCACGTTCGACGCGATGCGTGCCGCCGAGTTGCCGCCGAGCTGGGCCTCCGCCGCGTTCTTGCTCGCGCTCGTCGGCTTCGGCGCGAAGGCAGGCCTCGTGCCGATGCACGTCTGGCTGCCCGAGGCGCACCCGGCCGCGCCCTCACCTGTGTCGGCGCTCATGAGCGGCGTGATGCTGAAAACAGCCGTCTACGGTGTGCTGCGCGTGACCTTCGACCTGCTCGACGATCCCGCGTGGTGGTGGGGTCTCGTCGCGATGGCGCTCGGCCTCTTCTCGGCGCTCTACGGAGTCGTGTTCGCGGCCGCGCAAACGGACATGAAGCGGCTGCTCGCGTTCTCGTCGATCGAGAACGTCGGGCTCTTGTTCGCGGGCTTCGGGCTCGCCCTCGTCTTCCACTCCTCCGGCATGAGCGCGCCGGCCGCGCTCGCGCTGATCGCCGTGCTCTATCACGCCGTCAACCACTCGTTCATGAAGAGCCTGCTGTTCGTCGGGACGGGTGCCGTGCTGCACGCGACGGGGCAGCGCAACCTCGGCCGGCTCGGCGGGCTCATTCATCGCATGCCGTGGGTCGCGTGGCCGACGTTGGTCGGCGCGCTCGCGATCGCGGGTCTGCCGCCGCTGAACGGCTTCGTTTCGGAGTGGCTGCTGCTGCAGGCGTTCTTGTCGGCGCACGAGATCCCGCACCTGTTCCTGAACATGCTGCTGCCGCTCGGCACGGCCGTCGTCGCGCTCGCCGCGGCGCTCGCGGGCTACGTCATGGTGAAGTTTTTCGGCGTCGTGTTCCTCGGGCAACCGCGCGAAGCAGCATTGGCGGACGCCCACGACGCGGGCTGGCGCGAGCGCGCCGGCATGATCTGGCTCGCAGCGGGCTGCGTGCTGCTCGGGCTGCTGCCGAATCAGGTGATCTCGGTGCTCGCGCTCGTGCCTCAGCAATTCGGGCTGCTGCCGCCCGGCGCGACCTTCGGCCGCTGGTGGCTGCTCGACCCCGTCGCGGGCCGGCAGGCCTCGTACGCGCCGCTCGTGTTCCTGCTGATCATCGTCCTTTGCGTCGTCGCCACGGTCTTCGTCGTCAGCCGCGTCTACCGCCGGCGCGTTCGGCGCGCGGCGCCTTGGGACTGCGGGTTCGTGCGCCTCGACTCGCGCATGCAAGACACGGCCGAGGGTTTCGGCCAGCCGATCCGCCACATCTTCGAGCCGTTCTTCGGCATGCGGCGCAAGCTGCCGAGCCCTGAGGATCCGGCGCCGCACTACAGCGTCGAGATCAGCGACCGCATCTGGACCGGCTTCTACGTGCCAGCCGCCGCGCTCGTGCAGCGGCTCGCGGCGAGCGTCGTGCAACTGCAGCAGGGCCGCATTTCCACGTATCTCGTGTACAGCCTCGTCACGCTGCTCGTGCTCTTGGGGTTCACCCTATGAGCGGCGTCACATGGCTCCTCCAATTCATCGAGGTGCTCGTCGCACTGCTCGCCGCGCCGCTGTTCGCGGGCTGGATCGCGCAGTGCCGCGCGGTCCTGCAAAATCGGACGCCACCGAGCATCTGGCTGCCGTACCGCAACATCCGCAAGCTGCTCATCAAGGAAGCCGTGCTCGCCGAGCACGCGTCGCAGTTGTTCCGCACGGCGCCGTACATCGTGTTCGGAACGATGATCTGCGCCGCCGCGATCGTCCCCTCGATGGGCACGAACCTGCCGTTCTCCGACGCGGCCGACGCCATCGCGCTCGTCGGGCTGCTCGCGACGGCGCGCGTCTTCATGGCTTTGGCGGCCATGGACGTCGGGACGGCGTTCGGCTCGCTCGGCGCCCGGCGCGAGATGATGGTCGGCTTTCTCGCCGAACCAGCACTCTTGATCGTGATCTTCGTTGCCTCGCTGATCTCGCAGAGCACGGCCCTCCCCGCGATCACCGAGCGGCTCGCCACGGAATCGTTCGCGCTTTACCCGAGTCTCGCGTTCACCGCCGTCGCGTTCACGCTCGTGCTGCTCGCGGAAAACGCGCGCCTGCCCGTCGACAATCCGGCCACGCACCTCGAGCTCACGATGATCCACGAGGCGACGGTGCTCGAGTACTCCGCGCGCCACCTGGCGCTCATGGAGTGGTCGGCCGCACTGAAGCTGTTCAACTACGCCTGCATCGGCATGGCTCTGTTCGTGCCGTGGGGCGCCGCGACGACGGAGATGCCGACGGTTGCGGCGCTGCTCGCCGCCATTCCGATCCTCGCGCTGAAGCTGCTCGTGAGCGGTGCCGCGCTGGCCGTCGCCGAGACGGCGTTTGCGAAGCTGCGCGTGTTCCGCGTGCCCGAGCTGCTCGCCACGGCGTTCCTACTCGCCGTCCTCGGGCTCCTCGTTCATCTGCTGCTGACGGGGTGAGTCGATGGGCACGCTGCCGCTCGATCTGCAACTACTGAACTCGATCGCCGCGCTGTTCCTGTTGCTCGCGTTCGCGATGCTCTCGCAGCGGCGCGTCGTCACGCTCGTCAAGCTGCTCGCCATGCAGGCCGCGCTGCTCTGCGCGGCCACGCTACTGCTCGCTTATCGCACGGGCGAGCCGCATCTGTACGTCTCGGCGCTTCTCACTCTCGCGCTGAAGGTCCTGTTCCTGCCGTGGCTGCTGAACCGCCTGATCCGCCGGCTCGGCGTCTACTGGGACAGCGAGCCGCTCCTGCAGATCTCGGGAACCATGCTCGTCGGCCTGCTGCTCGTGATCTTTTCGTTCGGCCTCGCACAGCCGATCGTCGCGCTCGCGAGCACGGCAACGCGCAGCGGCATCGGTATCGCGATCGCCGTCGTGCTGCTCTCGTTCCTGACGATGATCACGCGCCGTAAAGCCATGTCGCAGGTCGTCGGGTTCCTATCCATGGAGAACGGCCTCTTCTTCGGCGCGATGAGCGCCACTTACGGCATGCCGATGATCGTCGAGCTCGGCGTCGCGCTCGACGTGCTCGTCGCGATGCTCGTGCTCGGCGTGTTCTTCTTCCAGATCCGCGAACGGTTCGACAGCCTCGACCTGCACCATCTCGAGTCGCTGCGGGAGGACCAGTGAGCATCGAGCTCGGGCTACTGCTGATAATCCCCGTGCTCGGCGCGGCGGTCCTCGCGGCCGTCGGGGCCCGGAGCTGGGCGCCCGAAGCAAACGTCGCGTTCAGCGGTGCCACCTTCCTCGCGGCTTGCGCGCTGACGAGGCGTGTCATCGGCGAAGGCAGCTTCACTGCGCTCGGCGAGCAGTTCTTCATCGACCCGCTCAACGTCTTTCTCGTGACGCTGACGGCGTTCGTGAGCTTCACGACGTCGCTGTTCTCGCGGCCCTACATGCGTATCGAGGTCGAGCACGGCCGCGTGAAACCGCAGCACCTGCGCCTCTACCACAGCATGTACCAGCTCTTCATCGCCGCGATGCTGATCGCGCTGACGAGCAACAATTTGGGGTTGCTCTGGGTTGCGATGGAAGCCGCGACGCTCTCGACGGTGCTGCTCGTGACGCTGTACCGCACGCCGGCCAGCCTCGAAGCCGGTTGGAAGTACTTCATTCTCTGCAGCGTCGGCATCGCGCAGGCGCTGTTCGGCACGATTCTTCTGTACTTTGCGGCCGAGCGCGTGCTCGGTGGCAGCGGGATGACGGCGCTGCTCTGGACCAACTTGAACGAGGTCAAAGGGCAGCTCGAGCCCGCCGTGCTGACGTTGGCATTCGTCTTCTTGCTCGTCGGCTACGGCACCAAGGTCGGTCTCGCGCCGCTGCACAACTGGTTGCCCGACGCCCACGCTGAAGGCCCCACGCCGATCTCGGCCGTTCTGTCGGGGTTGCTCCTCAACGTCGCCATTTACGCCGTCGTGCGCTGCAAGGTACTCGTCGAAGGGTCGCTGCAGTCCGAGTTGCCGTCGCGGATGCTGATGGCCTTCGGCTTGCTGTCGGTCGTGCTCGCGGCGTTTTTCCTCTGGCGTCAGAAGGACGCCAAGCGTCTCTTCGCCTACTCGTCGATCGAGCACATGGGCATCATCACCTTCGCCTTCGGCATGGGCGGCCCCGTAGCAAACTTCGCGGCGCTGCTGCACATGACGGTCCACTCGTTGACGAAGTCGGCGATCTTTTTCTCCGTCGGACATGCTGCGCAGAAGACGGGCACTCAAATCATCGACGATATTCGCGGGCTCGTGACGGTGAGCCCGACCGTCGGCTGGGGGCTCATGATGGGCTCGCTCGCGATCCTTGGGCTTCCGCCGTTCGGCGTCTTCGCGAGCGAGTTCTTGATCCTCACGACGGCGATGCGCCAGGAACCCTGGTCGACGCCGATCCTGTTGCTCGCCCTCGGCATCGCGTTCGCTGCGATATTCCGCCGCGTACAGCCCATGGTCTTCGGCGAGACGACGGCGAAGCGGCTGCCGCACTCGCCGGCGCTGCTGCCGGTATTCGCGCACCTCGCGATCGTGCTGCTGCTCGGGGTGTTCATCCCGCCTTACTTGGCCGACTGGTACCGCATGGCGGCCGCCTTGATCGCGGGTCAGTGACGATGGCGATCCGCAAGTGGCTCGATCGATCGCAACCGCTGGCCGGCGCGCCCGGCACTCGCGGCATCGACGTCGTCGCGAGCGAGTGGCGCCAAATCGCGCTCGACCTCGCGGCCGGCGGCGCTCGCCTCCACGCGCTATGGACGGACGTGAGTCACGGCGCCGCCGCGCTGACCTTGTACGCCGGCGACGATTTCCTGCTGCTCGTCACACTGCCGCTCGAAGGCGACGACGTGGAATACCCGAGCATCGCCGACATCTTCCCGTCGGCGGAGCGCATGCAGCGCGCGGCCGCGGACCTCACGGGCCTGCGCGCCGCGGGCTCCGACGCTCGGCCGTGGCTGCGACACGCCGCGTGGCCCGCCGACTATCGGCCCCTCGCTGCGGCCACGCCTCCCGTGGAGCCCGGCGAGCTGCGCGCGGACGACTACACGTTCGTTCGCGTCACGGGCGTCGGCGTCCACGAGATTCCCGTCGGACCGGTGCATGCCGGCATCATCGAGCCCGGCCACTTCCGCTTCTCGGTCGTAGGGGAGAAAGTGCTGCGGCTCGAGGAACGGTTTGGCTACGTCCACAAGGGCATCGAGCAATTGTTTGCGCGCACGCGGCTTCTCCACGGCCACCGCTTGGCCGCTCGCGTCTCCGGCGACTCCGCCGTCGGATACTCGTGGGCTTACTGCCAGGCGCTCGAGGCGCTCGCGGCGTGCGCCGTGCCCGCGCGCGGGCAGTGGCTGCGGGCGCTCGCGCTCGAAGCGGAGCGAATCGCGAACCATCTCGGCGATCTCGGAGCTCTCGGCAACGATGCCGGATTCGCGTTCGGGCTCGCGCAGCTATCGCGCCTCAAAGAGCTGTGGCTGCGCGCGACGCACGCGGCTCTCGGCAGCCGTTATCTCCTCGACCTCGTCGTGCCGGGCGGTACCGCGGTCGACGTGCGGCCCGAAGGCATCGCGCAGCTCACCGCCTGCGCGCGCGTCGTCGAAACGGAGTCGAAGGTCGTGCGCGACATCTTCGACGAGCACGCCGGGGTTCGCGACCGCTTCGTAGGCACGGGCATCGTGACCAGGGATCTCGCGACGCAGCTCGGCCTCGTGGGGCTCGCCGCACGCGCGAGCGGCCGCAACTACGACCTGCGCGCCGACTTGCCGTGCGAACCGTACGCCCGGCTCGCCGTACGCAAGGCCGTGCGTAGCGACGGCGACGTCGCGGCTCGCGTCGCCGTTCGCTTCGACGAGCTCTTCGAGTCGATCCGGCTCGTCGGCGCCATCGCGACCGAGCTGCCGGGCGGCGCCGTGCGAACCGACGTCGCAACCCCGGCCGCCGGAGCGACAGCCATCGGCGCCGTCGAGGGCTGGCGCGGCCCCGTGCTCGTGGCGTTGACGGCCGGCGAAGACGGAGGCATCCGGCGCTGCCATCCGCACGACCCGTCATGGCAAAACTGGCCGGCGCTCGAGTACGCGATCATCGGCAACATCGTTCCGGATTTTCCGCTCATCAACAAGTCGTTCAATCTTTCGTACAGCGGGCACGACCTCTAGCGCCATGTGGAAAACGCTCAAGCAAATCGCCTCCGTCGGTATAGTCACCGAAGCGCCGCCGCCAGCCGCCGCAGAGCTGCGCGTGCGCGAGCATCTGCAAGCGCAGATCCTCGCGACATTGGGGCGAGCATTGTGCATTCGCCAGGTCGATGCCGGCTCGTGCAACGGCTGCGAGCTCGAGATTCACGCGCTGAACAACGCGTTCTACAACATCGAGGGGCTCGGAATTCGATTCGTCGCGAGCCCGCGTCATGCCGATCTTTTGCTCGTGACGGGCCCCGTCTCGCGCCACATGGAGCTCGCCCTGAAGCGAACCTATGACGCGACGCCTGATCCGAAGCTCGTCGTCGCCGTCGGTGACTGCGGCGCGACGGGCGGCATCTTCGGCTGCAGCTACGCGAGCGTTGGCGCCGTCGACAACGTGATCCCCGTCAACGTTGCGGTGCCGGGCTGCCCGCCGCACCCGAACCAAATCCTTGCGGGCATCCTAACGGCGATCACGGCGGCCGCCGACGCACGCCGCTAGCGGCGCTTGTTGCTCCGCGGCCGTTGTGCGAGGCTTTTTCGATGAACGCCGCCCCAACTCTTGCCGCCAAGGACGATCTCGCCGGCCGCCACGACGACGCGATCTATGCGTTGGCGCGCGCCACGCGGCGCGCCTGCCTCGCCACCCTCGCGCTCGGCGCTGCGGGTCTCGGCCACGCCCAACAAAGCGTCCCGTTCGCGAACGGCATTCCCGTGGCACCCGAGATGCCGATTCCCGCGATGCCGGACAGCCCCGTCGAGTACGCGACGGCCGAAGGTCAGCGAATCCGCGTTTCGGTCGTGACGCGGGGCATCTCGCATCCGTGGAGCATCGCGTTCTTGTCGAACGACGTTTGGCTCGTCACGCAGACTCACGGCGGATTGCGCGTGGTGCGCAACGGCGTCCTCGATCCCAAGCCCGTCGACGGCGCGCCCGAAGTGAAACCGCTCAGGCGTTCCGGGTTGCTCGAGGTGACGCTGCATCCGCGCTTCGCCGAGAACCAGCTCGTCTATCTGACGTACCACAAGGGGCTCGCCGACGACAAAGGCGCGCTCGCGCTCGCGCGCGGCCGCTGGGACGGCAACGCGCTGCGCGACGTTCGCGATCTGTTCGTGACGCAGCCCGACTCGGGCACCGTGTCGCGCATGATCTTCGGGCCCGACGGCAAGATCTACATGTCGACGGCGGGCGGCGACGCGCAGGACCCGAGCACGCACGCGGGAAAAATCCTGCGGCTCGAAGAGGACGGCAGCGTACCGCGCGACAACCCGTTCGTCGGCCGCGACGGCTACCGTCCCGAGATCTTCACGCTCGGTCATCGCACGACGCTCGGGCTCGCCGTTCATCCGCAGACGCAGCAAATCTGGCAGAGCGAGAACGGCCCGAACGGCGGCGACGAGATCAACGTGCTCGTCCCCGGCGGCAACTACGGTTGGCCGCTCGTCAGCTTGGGACGCACCTACCAGGGCCCATGGCACTCGCAGAAATTCCAGGCCGAAGGCTTCATCGATCCGATCGTCTACTGGATGCCGTCGATCGCGATCTCGGGTCTCGCGTTCTACACGGGCGATCGTTTGCCGAAGTGGAAAGGCGACGTGTTCGTCGGCGGATTGCGCACCGGCGAGATCATCGGCACCGGTCAGATCCAACGCATCCTGCTCAACGAGAAGATGGAAGAGCTGCGCCGCGAGGCACTGCTGACAGATTGGCGACACCGCATGCGCGACGTCCGGCAGGGTCCGGACGGCCTGCTGTACGTGCTCGTTGACGACGAAGACGGGGCGATTCTTCGCATTGAGCCTGCGCCCTAACCGAGTGAAAATCCTGGAAATTACCTCCCCTCTGGCGTCCTATTGCGTTAATACGTATTATTTTGCCGTCCGTCGATCGCTTCCAATGAGTCTGCTTGGCATGGTGCCTGGTGCTCTTGAGCGAGCGCTACCTCGGGAGGTAACCATGGGCAGAAAACTCTACGTCGGCAACTTGCCGTACTCGGCGTCCGAAACAAGCGTCCGCGAAGCATTCAGCAAATGCGGCACGGTGGCTTCGGTCTCCATCATCAGCGATCGTGATACCGGTCAGAGCAAAGGCTTCGGCTTCGTCGAGATGTCGAGCGACGCCGAGGCGCAAGCCGCGATCCAGCAGTTGAACGGCACGTCACTCGACGGCCGGCAGATCAAAGTCAACGAGGCCAAGCCGAAGGCTCCGGGCGGCGGCGGCGGCGGTGGTGGCCGCGGCGGCTACGGCGGCGGTGGCGGTGGCGGTGGCGGCGGACGCGATCGCTGGTAAGCATTCGCTCTTCACTGAGCGCGAGAAACGCCGCAGCGATGCGGCGTTTTTTTTGGCGGCCATGGATGGCGGGCCGCAGCAAATGCAGGGAGCCATTTGCTGCGCCGAATTCTGTCAACAGCAATAAGGGCTCTAACTGACGCGCCTCGTCAGTTCCCACGCTACATAACGTTGCTTCCGGCTGCCGCAATGGCGCAACGCCGTGCGTGGCATGCGTCTTGCTCTTCCATCCCTAGAACGTTATGCGTCCTGGCGGAGGAACGACGATGGAAGTCCGAGTGCTTAGTGCACCGCCGTCCTCGGGTTATCCCGAGAACGACTACATCTGCGTGCATACCGACACGGATCCCCTCGACGACACCGTCGTGCTGGCTACGATCGAACGCGTGACGGATCGGACGAAGGGCAAGGTCAAACGCGTGAAAACGCTGCTCACCCGCGTGCGCATGTCGATCGACGCGGCCCTCGGCCTCGCGACGAGCTACGCGGAGTGGAAGCAGGTTCCCGTCGTCTACGCCGACTCGCCGCCGCGGCACGCGCCGTAGGCCACATCGAATTCTAAGAGAAACGTTGGAGCTCAATATGCAGTCCCTCTCTACGTTCGCGCGCCGGCAAGCCGGCTTCACGCTGATCGAGCTCATGATCGTCGTCGCCATCATCGGCATCCTGGCCTCGATGGCGATCCCGGCGTATCAGAGCTACACGATCCGCGCGCAAGTCTCCGAAGGTCTCCAACTAGCCGCGGCGGCGAAGGCCCCCGTCGCGACGGCGTACCTCGACGACGGCCGCGCGCCGGCCGACCGCCTCGAGGCAGGCCTCTCGGTCGACGCCACGGACACGTCAGGCAGCTACGTGAGCTCGATCGACGTAGCCAGCGGCGTGCTCGTCATCATGTACGGTCACGCGTCCAGTGCGGTCATCGCCGGGCGCACGCTGACCATGACGCCGTACCAGACCCCGGATCGGACGGTCGTGTGGCGTTGCGGCGCGTCGTCCGCGCCGGCGGGCGCAGCGTTGCTTGGCACGGGAAGCAGCAGCGTGGCGGTGTATCTCGCGCCGACGATTCCGGAGCAATACCTGCCCCCGAACTGCCGCTCGTAGCGGCTAGAGCATCAGGCGAAAGAGCCAGGCCTCGTAGGCGACGAGGGCGAAGTAGGCGGCGACGAGCCCATACAGAAACAGGCTCCCGCGGACGACCTTGAACACGCGCGCCCTGGCCAGCGCGACGAGCACCACGGCGCCGACACCGGTCAGCGCCATCTTTACGACTGCGAACAGGCGCGGATGCTCGTTCAGCACCAACGCGAGCAGCGGGTTCGACTCCTCTGCCCCGGCGCCCATCAACGTGACCGTGAAGAACGCGTCGGCGATGCTGAGCAGCAGCATCGCGACGACGGGAACGAGGAGCCGCGGTTCGTGGAAATCGACGGGGATCTCCTCGTCGCCCGCGCGTCGGCCGCCGCGACGCCGCGGCGAGAGACCGCCCGTGAACAACGTTCGCAAAGTCAGCGCGCGCCGGTCCGACGTGCTGACCCGGCGGTCCCGGAGCGGCGGCGTGCCGCTCGGCGTTGGTTCGTGATCCCCAGAGCTATCCACGACGCCAAGCCTGCGGTGTCCGGCCCCCGTTGACCAGAACCGCCGCCAAGAACTGCGAACCGCGTCCAGCGCAGCCCGGAGTTGTCGGCCCCTAGTTTGTCAGCGAGTAGTTGCCAGCCGGCAGCCGACGGCGCGACACTGAGTCCATGCTCGCCGCGCTCCGCAGCCGGGATTGATGCTTTGCGGCCGCTGCCAACCATGCAGCGACGCCGCGCAGCGCTATGGTCCGTTGCGGGGCACGGCGCGTTCATCGCCGTGCTTACCCTCATCGGCACTCGCGCGGGGCTTCCTTCGTTCGAATCGCCGTTGATCATCGGCGAGCTCGTCACGGCAACGCTCGAACCTGCGACCACACCGGCCGCGACGCCGTCCGCGCCGGTCGCCGAGCCTGCGGAGGAGCCGGCGCCCGCACCGACGCCGACCCCGGAGCCGCAGACGGCCGAACCGGCACCTGCCCCTCGGCCGCTGACGCCGGAACCGGAGCCCGACCCCGCACCGCCCGAGGAGCGCACCGTCGAGCCACCCTTGGAGCCTCCGCCCCTCGAGCGGCTCGCGGAGCTGCCGCAGCCCGACATCGAATCGATCTCCGAGCTACCGGAGGCGCCCGAGCCGGTCGCCGTCGAAGGGCTTCCCGCTGCGGACGCTCCGGCTGTCGTTACCGAGGAGCCGGTCCGCTCGCTCGCGAGCCACGAGCAGCGCGCCGTGCGCCGGCGCCTCTCGTCGTGGACGGGGGACCTCGACGCCGACGAGCTGGGCCAGACGCTCGCGTGGCGCGACGCCGGCCAGGACTACACGGCCGTGCTCAAGCACGTACCGGCCACCGATGCCATGGGCATGGAGCAACTCCTCGTCGAGCTCACGACGCAACGCGACGGGCAACAGCTCGTCGCGCAGCTGCGCATGAACCGGATCGCATTCTCGAACTTCGCGCAGTTCATCGATCGATGGGATCCCCAGGTCCAGATCCACGACGACCTCATCGACGGCCGCTTTCATTCGAACACGGAGATCCGCGTCAGCCGCGAGCACGGTGTGCAGCCCGTCTTCAACGGCAAAGTCACCGTCGCGGCCGGCGACGTCCGCGACGACGGCGTCGGCTTCGTGAACCGGCGCACGATGTTCCCCGAAGGCATCGAGACTAGGGTGCGGCGCATCGTGCTGCCGTCGGGCGCGGCGGCGTTCGACGACGGCGCCGTGCCGGCCGACCGCGTGCGACGCATCGTGCGCAATTCACTGTTGACCTTCCGCGCCGACGGCACGTTCGAGTCGCGCGTCCTCGACGACGGCGCGGCCACCGAGGCCGGCGCGCTTGGCGAGGAACCGTTCTACATCGTGGCCGACGAGGGCGTCGATCTGCACGTCCGCGGCACCGTCAACGGCAAAGTGCTCGTCTACTCCCCCGAGCACATCGTCATCGTCGACGACGTTCGTTATTCCGCGAACCCGTGGATGCAGGGCGCGGACGATTATCTCGGCCTCGTCGCGGAGCGGACCGTCGAGATCGACGAGCCCGCGGTCACGGGGCCTGGCGATCTCACGATTCACGCATCGATCTATGCGCGTAACCGCTTCGCGGTCCGCGACTATCGCTCGCGCCGCAGCGGCACGTTGATCGTCTACGGCAGCGTCACGGCCGGGTCCATCAGCGCCACGGAGCCGCGGTTCTCCACGCGAATCGAGTTCGACGATCGGCTGACGACGATGCGAGCCCCGGGCTTTCCGCTGAGCAATCGTTACGAGCTCGACTCGTTCAGCGGCGAATGGCGCGTCGTCGACGCGCCCTGAGCCATCGAAAGAGGGCCGTCGGCATCTCAATGCGTCATCGCATAGATGACGTAGTTGACTCCGAAGCGGTAAGCCGTCGCGGTCATCGGCGCGGGGTAATGCGCATCGTCGGCATGCTCCCAGGCGTCGCCCATGTCGCTGTTGTGATTCATCGCGACGATGAGCCGGCCGTGATCGTCGTAGATGCCGCGCCAGTGCGGCGGGCCTTCCATGCCTCCCCAGAGATGCCGCTCGCCGGGGATCTGCGTGCGTTTGTCGAGATCGAACAGGATGTGATGCAGCGGGTCCGAGTCGGGAATGTCGACGATGGCGCGCCCCGGCAGAAGCACGGCCATGGCTTCGCGAACCTCCGCCCATTCGTACTCGCCGTGGAAGTCGTCGAGGACGAGGAACCCGCCGCGCTGCGAGGTACTCGCGTAGGCGCTCGAGCTCGTCGCCTTGGGGCAACCAGGTGCCGCGGCCCGGTTGCTGCAGGAACAACCACGGGTAGTCGAACAGGTATGGCGTCGTCGAGCGTCAGGTGGCGGCTGTCGGGCGCGACCTCGATGTTCGTCATTCGCTCGACGGCCGGCAGGAAATGCGCCTCCGCGTACGGATAGTCGATGGCCCACCACGGGTTGCAATACCCGCGCGAGCCCGCGCAGCCGCGCGCGAAGTACGCGAGCCGCGCCATGTGAAACTCGGCTTCGGGCGGCGCGCCGCCGGGGTCGGGCGTCTCGCGGCGAAACTGCGCGCTCGCGAGCCCACCGAGCAGGCAGAGGGCGAGCGGGAGAATGAGCGGCTTCGTGCGCATCCGCCTCGTACTGTGCCAGCACGGCCGGGGGACTTCCATCCGCCCCGCCTACAGCAGCGGAGCTAGCTCGCGGCGAACCTGGTCCGTCGTCTCGAACTGGATCGCGCGTAACCCCGCGCGCCGGGCGCTTTCGACGTTGCGGGCCATGTCGTCGATGAACACGGACTCGGCGAAGTCGAGCTGGAACCGGTCGCGCAAGTGCTCGTAGATCGCGGGCTCGGGCTTCAGCAGCTTGACGGCTGCCGACACGACGATGCCGTCGAACAGCTTGAAGAAATCGTGGCGGCCGTCGAGGTAGGCGAAGATCGACGAGGACATGTTCGACAGGCCATAGAGCTTGCAGCCCGCGCGTTCGCGCAGCTCGCGCAAGCAGCGCGACCGTCGGCTCGATCGGCGTGAGCGCCGCGCGCACGTGGTCGAACATTGCGCGCAGCTCGGCTCTCCGGCCGCGCCATGCGCGCGGCGCAGCGGCGCACGACGCTGGCCTCGTCGAGCGTGCCGCGATCCATGTCGAGCCAGTCGTCGTGCTGGAACGCGTGCGTCCGCAGCGCCTCGCGCAAGTGCGGCTCGGCATAGAAGGAGTCGATGATCTCCTGCGGCCGCCAGGTCACGAGCACGCCGCCGAAATCGAAGATCACGTTGCGAACGGGCACGCGAGCTCGAGCTCACGCGATGCGCCCTTCCGGAATCGCGTTGAACTTGCCGGCTTGGTAGTCCTGGATCGCCTGCATGATCTCCTCGCGCGTGTTCATGACGAACGGCCCGTACGAGACGACGGGGGCGCCGATCGGCTCGGCGTGACCGAACAGCAGCACGGCGTCCGTACCCGGCCTCGATCTCGCACGGCGTCGCCGTCGTCATCGAGCTCGATCAGGTGCCACTGCGGCGCCGGTTGTCCAGCCACATTGACAGAGCCGCGTACCACGTAGAGGAACACGTTGCGCTTCGCCACGCCGGAAAACTCGACGCGCGCACCGGACTCGAGCTCGACGGTCGACATGAAAATGTCGAGCAGCGGCTTCATCGCGCCCTTGCGGCCGAGGTACTCGCCCGAGACGAGGTTCACGACGCCCTTGCCGTCCGGCGTCGCGATCGCGGGAATCTCGTCGCGCTGCAAGCCGATGTAGCGCGGCTTCGTCATCTTCAAGCTCGGCGGCAAGTTGACCCACAGCTGGAGGATCTCGAGCGGGCCGCCCTTTTGCATGAACTCGTGCGGCGAGATCTCCGCGTGCACGAGGCCGCTGCCGGCCGTCATCCACTGAATGCCGCCCTCCTTGATGACGCTCTCGTGCCCCGCGCTGTCGCGATGCGCGAGCTCGCCCGTCAGGATGAAGGTCACGGTCTCGAAGCCGCGGTGCGGATGCGGGCCGAACGGCAGACCGCGATTGCGCGGCGCGTAGACCTGCGGGCCGTGATGATTCAGAAACAGGAACGGATCGATCTGCTCGACGTCGCGGCCCGGAACCGGTCGCCGCGTCGTGAGATCCGCGATGTCGTCGCGCATCGCCGGATGCGCGCGCTTGATGGTTTTCGAGGTCATGGTTGCACTCCGTTGCGGCCGCTCGGGCTTTTTTCGGCGGCCGCCAGCATACAGGGCCGGCGCGGCGCTTGGCACGCCGCTGGAACAAATCTTCAGGGCGCCGATGCCGCCAAAATGGCTAGAATGCCGGGCAGTCATAACTCGAGCGGGGGTGCGTCTTGAAGAAGTGGATGCTCGCGTTGCCTGTGGCCGGCCTGGCCGCAGCCGTCGCGCCGGCCGTGAACGCGCATTTCAAGCTCGTCGAGCCGGCCTCGTGGCTCGAGCAAGACGACCGCGGCGATCCGCAGAAGCTCGGCCCCTGCGGCGGCACGCTCGCTGATCCCGGCGAGCCGACGGGCGCCATGACGGCCGTGACGGGCGGCAGCAAGCTCAAGATCGTCGTCAACGAGACGATCTTTCACCCCGGCCACTTCCGTATATCGCTCGCGCGCAAGCGCAACGCTCTGCCGCTCGATCCCTCCGTCACGATGCACGACACGGAGCGCGGGCTACGCTCGCAGTCCGCGTTCATCATGACGACGCCGATGCCGCCGATCATCGTCGACGGGCTCTGGCCGCACACCGAAAAGCCCGCGGCGAACTGGGAAACCGAGATCACGCTTCCGAACATCACCTGCGAGGGCTGCCAGCTCCAGGTGATTCAAGTGATGCTCGAGCACCCCGGAGTCCGCGAAGGCGGGTTCTCGTATCACCATTGCGCCGTGCTGAACATCACGGCGGACCCGGCCAAGCCGAACGAGGACGCGAGCTGGTAGCACCGCGCCGCGAGGGCTTCTAGGAGCGCAGCTCCGCGAGCAGCGCCCTCGCGCCGTTCGCGAGGTAGAGCGTGTCGACGCCGGCCACGATGAGCGTGTAGCCAAGCGCGACGTACGGCCGCACGGCGGCCGCGGTGACGCCAAAATACCCCATGGGCATGCCGGCCTTGCGGCACGCGTCGGTGACGCGGCCGATGGCCGCGACGACTTCCGCGTCGTCGATCTGCCCCATCTTGCCGAGGCTCGCCGACAGGTCGTACGGCCCGAGCAGCACGGCGTCGACGCCCGGCACGCGCACGATCGCGTCGATGTTCTCGACCGCGCGGATGTGCTCGGCCTGCACGATGACGGCGATCTCGCGATTCGCGGCGCTCAAGTACTCGCGGAACTTGAGCCCGTAGCCGTGCGCACGCGCGAGCCCGACGCCGCGCGCGCCCTCCGGCGCGTAGCGCGCCCAGCGCACGACGTTCGCGGCCTGCTCGGCCGTGTTGACCTGCGGCACGATGATGCCGTGCGCGCCGAGGTCGAGCGCTTTCTTGATCGGCAGCTCCGCGGCTTCCGGCACGCGCACGATGCACGCCGTCTTGTCGCCGACGGCTTGCAGAATCTCAGTGAGCTCGCGCGCCTCGAGGGGCCCGTGCTCGGCGTCGATGAACAGCCAATCGAACCCCAAGCTCGCGAGGACTTCGGCCGAGGCCCCGCTCGCGAGCGTGACCATCGTGCCGATCAGCTTCTCGCCGCGCTTCAGGCGGGACCGGAACTCGTGCGTCATGTTCACCTCAGCGACCGCGACTCGACGCGGCTTGAGCCGGAGCCATCCTAGCAGCATAGTGAGGATCGTTTGGACACTACTCCCCACTCGCCCCGAAGGAGCTCGAGATGCGCCGCGCTCTTGGGTTGATCGGTCTGATCGCCGTCGTCCCGGCGCTCTGCGCACCGGCGCAGCAAGAGCAGGCGCAGCTCGGCGAATTCGTCGCAATTGCCGGGCAACAGATGGCCATCGAATGCGAGCGCATGCGCCGGCCGCAGGCGTCCGCCAACGAGCTGGCGGAACGCGAGGCCGAGATGGGTGCAGCCGTATTCTGCGACTGCATGCCGACTGCGCTGGCGGCTCTCGGACGCGCTCGGGGCCCACAGACGCTCATCACCAGCGAGGAATTCGGCCCGCTCGTGATGCGAGAGTTCGATATCTGCGGAGCGCAGACGGTGCGCGCCTCGGCTCGACGCGATTGCCCGAAGCTCACACCACCCGGCGCGCCTTCGACGTATTGTGCGTGCTTCGTCGCGGCGATCGATGGCCTCACGGACGAGCAGATCGTCGCGGACTCGATCGCTTCGCGCGACAACCTCGAGCAGCGCGCGGACGCCCGCCGTGACGGCACGGCGGAACCTCCGTTGCAGCAAGGCTTGCTCGCCCGCATCGACGAGGAGTGTCAGCAGCCACCGCCTGCGCAGTAGGCGGGCGGGTCGCTCTCAGCGCATGACTTCGGCGAGCAGCTCGTGCGAGCGCAGGCGCGCAACCTGATCGAAAACACCGGCGGCCACGATGATCTCGTCGGCGCCCGTGGCTTTCGCAAATTCCGCGAGCGCGGCACGTACCGTCGCAGGCGAGCCGACGAACGCGCACGCGAGCATGCGCGAGGCCTGCGCCTTCTCGGCCGGCGTCCAGTAGCTTTCGATGTCGTCGATCGGCGGTTGGAGCTGCCCGCGCGCGCCGCGCAGCAGGTTCGTGACCGCCTGCTGCACCGACGTGAATAACCTCCGCGCCGCCGCGTCGGTCTCCGCAACGACGACGTTCGCGCCGACCATCGCGTACGGCGCCGCGAGCTGTGCCGACGGCCGAAAGGCAGCGCGGTACGCCGCGAGCGCGGGCATCAGGTCGGCGGGCGCGAAGTGCGATGCGAACGCATACGGCAACCCGAGCGCGGCGGCGAGCTGCGCGCCGTAGAGGCTCGAGCCCAGGATCCAGAGCGGCACGTTCAGCCCCGTGCCCGGCACGGCCTCGCACGACTTGGCCCGGCTTGCGCGGCCCGAAGAGCGCCTGTAGCTCGACGACGTCCTGCGGAAACGACTCCGCGCTCAGATGATCGCGGCGCAGCGCGCGCAGCGTCCGTTGGTCCGTGCCCGGCGCGCGCCCCAAGCCGAGGTCGATGCGCCCGGGATACAGCGACTCGAGCGTTCCGAATTGCTCGGCGATCACGAGCGGCGAATGGTTCGGCAGCATGATGCCGCCCGCGCCGACGCGGATCGTGCGCGTGCCGGCCGCGATGTAGCCGATGACGACCGAGGTCGCGGCGCTCGCGACGCCGGCCATGTTGTGATGCTCGGCGAGCCAGAAGCGCGTGTATCCCCAGCGCTCGGCGTGCTGGGCGAGCTCGAGCGCGCGGCGTCAGGCCGTCGGCCGGCGTGGCGCCCTCAGGCACGAACGCGAGATCGAGAATCGATAGCGCCGGCATGACGCCGCGCTAGTGAGTGCGCGAATGTGCGCGCAGCTGCGCGTCGAGCCACTCGGCGAACTTGGCCGGCGTCGACGCGAAGCGGCCGTGCGGCACCGCGTGCCAGTCGTCGCCGATCTGCAGCACGAACGTCGGGAACCCTTGCGCACCGACGCTGCTCATGAGCTCCTGCGAGGACGCGATGTGCTCGTCGACGGGCACCGCCTTCAACGCTTCGGTCGAACGCCGCGACGTCGAGACCGATCTCGCCGGCGACCTCGCGCAACGTCGCCTCGCGAACGACGTGCTGCCCGCGCTCGTAGTGCGCGTGCTGTATGCCGCGCAACATCGGCAGCGCCTTCGTCGGATCGAGCGCTTGCGCGGCCAGCACGGCGGCGATCACGGGCCGCGACTCGAGCACGAGCTCCGGATCGAACAGCAAGCCGTTCAAATACGGCTCACCGTACGGCTGGCCGCTCATCTGCCCTACGCGCGCGTCGGCCTGCTTGATGTATCTGGCGCGTGTGCTCGGGCAGCCGCGTCGGCTGCGGCCAAAGGCCGCCCGCGTGCATGCGCAGCGCGAGACCGTCGACCTTGCTGGCGGCCCACACCAAGGGCTCGGCGCCGTAGCACCAGCCGCAGAGCGGGTCGTAGATGTAATGCAGCACCGCGTTCATGGGGCCGCCATCTAACAACAGGGCCGCAATGTCCGCAAGCGCGCGGCCCTTCACAATCCGAGCGACCGCCGTGCTTTATCATCGGCGCGCACGCATGAACGCTCCACCGCTCGATCCGCTCGCGTCGCCCTGCGTCCGCAACTGCTGCCTCGACGACGACAACGTCTGCATGGGCTGCGGACGCTTGCTGCAGGAAATCGTGCGCTGGGGAACGGCGAGCGACGCGGACAAGGCCGCGATCCTCGGGCTCAGCCGGGAGCGCCTGCGCGCGCGAGCGGCGTCGGGTCGCGGCGGCAGACCGTAACCGCCACCAGGCGGTGAGTCTCAGCGCGCCATCACCCCGGAGGCGAGCTTGGAGACGGTCTCGGGCGATGCGACCTCGGCGGCGGCGCGTGAGTCGTCTTTCGTCGTGATGCTGCCCTCGAACCTCGCGCCGCTCTCGAGCGAGACGCGCGGCGCAACGACGTTGCCGATGACGCGGGCACTGGCGGTGATCTGCACGGCCTCGTCGCCGTGCAGGTCCCCTTCGATGGTGCCGTAGACCGTGATCAGCCTCGCCCGGACGTTGGCTTTGACTCGGCCATGCTTGCCGATCGTCAAATGATGGTTCTGATGGGCAATTTTGCCCTCGACCGTGCCTTCGATGATCAAGTCCTCGTCGGACGAAAGCTCGCCGCCTTTGAAGGTCAACGTCGGTCCGAGGACGGACGTGCCTTTCGCGGGTCGGGTCTCGCTTTCGACTCGGAACGAGGTGGTCATCGGGGCGTCGTTCTGCTTCTTGAACATGCGGAGCTCCTTGCGATGCGTTCGATTCGATGATCGACATTTCGCCGCAAGGATCCCGCGACGCACTTCACAGTCCGGCACTGCAGACACTTCGCCCACGAAGTGCCGGCACAGCTTCGCTCGAGCTGCGCTAGCGCTGCGGCCGAGGGGATAGATCTGTAGATCTGTCCCCTGGTCTACTGCGAGCGCTTGGCGACGAACTCCTCGGCCGGGAAGCCCATGAGCTCGCGCTTGAAACGGATCTCGTTACCGGCAACCTCGCCGGAGTAGTTGAACTGGAGCGGCATGCCCATGTACGAGCCCTTCTCGACGAACGTGATCTTGTTGCCGTCGATCTTGGCATCCGACAACGTGGAATCGGTGATGAGATTGCCTTTCGCCGTGCCCGTCAGAGTGCCGCCTTCGACCTTGAACGTGTACGTGTACTCCTGCTTGCCGACTTGCGTGTCGAAGCTTGCCGTCCAAGTACCGGTCACGTTGGGCGCCTGAGCGAGGGCACCGAAAATCGTGAGCGCCGCGAGAATCGCTGTGCCGATGAGTTTCGTCATTATTATCTCCTCGTAGGTGGGGCTTCGAACGAAGCGTGCCTATCATGCACCGAACGGCAGGACCACGCAGCTCAGCTAGCTCGCGCGGCGCAGAGTCAGATTGATGCGCGCTTCGCCGGCGAAGGGATGATGCGCGGCGTTCAAGCGGCGCGACGCCGTGATAGCGCAGCCGGCTCGGGCCGCCCCACACGACGACGTCGCCATGCTCGAGCGTGCAGCCGTAACGGCCGGTCGTTGCGCTTCAAGCCGCCGAACAGGAACACGGCCGGCACGCCGAGCGACACCGACACGATCGGTTCGCGGAAGTCGTGCTCGTTCTTGTCCTGGTGCAGCGTCAGACGCGCGCCGGGCTCGTAGCGATTGACGAGGCACGCGTCGGGCGCGAAGCGCTCGAAACCGGGCGGCCGCGGCCGCTTGGCGCGCGAGGCTCGAGCATGACGGCGGCAACGCCGGCCACGGCGGCCGGTCGCGGGGTCCTGCTCCGCGTAGCGATAGCCGGCCTCACGCTCGACACCCAGCCGTAGCGCCGCAGTTCGTCATCGCAACGGACATCGTGAAACCGCCCGGCGTGTTCATGTGGCGGAACGGCGCCACGGCCGCGACCGCGTCGAGACGGCGCGGCGAGCTCCGCCTCGCTCGGCGAGCGCGAAGCCGCGCAGCAGCACGGCTCCCGGTGCGAGCTCGCCGAATCGGCGCGCGCGACTCCGCTCGAGTCGTCACGACGCCGCGAACAGGTCGCGCGAGATCACGCCGTCGGCATCTGCCACTCCGGCACCCACCAACCGTGCACCTGGCCGGGCGCGCGCATCGGCAGGTGCACCGTCGCAACCGGCCCGTCGGCCAGGCGCTCGGCGTCGAGGATCACGAGATCGGAGCGGCCGGCCTTCGGTGTTGCGCGTCGCAAGGCCCATGAGATAACCGCGGCCTTCCGGCGCGTTCTGGCTCTTCGGCGCGAAGCAGCACTCCGCCAGCGACGTCTCCGTGCCGGCGTTGAACAGCGTCGACGTGCGGTTCTGGTGATCGAAGCGCGCGTAGCACGCGCCGCCCGTCCCCGGCGCCGCGTTGCCGGATCCGGGCAGCCCAGGAAGCCGTAGCGGTACGGCACCGTGTTGTAGCGATCGTCCTGGCGCGGCAGCGCGCCGACGTGCGGATACATCTGCTCGATGCCGTACGCCGACGGCCGCCGTTTCGATCAGATCGACCGTGAGCCGCGTGATGTGGCTCGAGCCCGCGACGGGATCCCAACGCGAGCCGTCTTGCATCGGCATGAACGGGAACGGGTTCGACATCGACATCTCGACGTCGACGACGAGCATCTTGTCGTCGTCGAACGCGCCCATGACGTGCGTCGCGCTGCGCGTCGGGCCCTGGATCCAGCGCACGTCCTTGCCGTCGCCGCCGCGGCGCACGAAGCCGAAGTACGTCGGCTTCGAGTTGTCCCACGACCAGTGAATGCCGCCGTTGTCCATCTGCGGCTGATTCGATCGTCAGCGGAATCACGTAGAAGACGATGTAGTTTTCCGTGACGGCGAAGTCGTGGAGCATGCCGACGTACGGCACTTGGACCTTCGCGTCCCAGACGAGCTTGCGGCCTTGCGGCGTGAACTCGAACATCGTCGACGATGTCGCTGCCGTGCCCTTCGGACTCGTAGCCGAACGCGACCATGTTGCCCGTGCGCGAATCGACCTTCGGATGCGCCGTGAACGTTCGGCTCGGCAGCTGGCCGTCGAACGTGTAGGTCGGCGCGACCGTCTCGAGCGTCAGCAAGTTCAGCGCCGACGGCGGGCTGTCCTCTTTCAGCGCGAGCAAGTAGTTGCGGTGATTGATGATGTGCGTGTTGGCCGTGCTGCGGCTCAAGCCTTTGACGCTCGGGTCGTCCATCGCCGGATTGCGGTACATCGGGAACAGGATGCGGCCGGCTTTTTCCTGTGCGAGGTAGCGGTCGTTGCGCACGAAGCGGCTGCGGTAATTCACACGGCCGTCCTTGATGCGGAACATGCTGACGTGGCCTTCGCCGTCGAACGGAATGTTGCCGCGCGCCATCGGATACTGCGCGTCGGGACCGACGCGATAGAAGGCGCCGCTCAAGTCGGTCGGTATCTTGCCCGTCACTTCGCAGTCATGAACGTCTGCTTCGAGCCGATAGAGCCGCGGCTGAGCCTGCTGAAGCGTCGACAACGTCGAATCGCTCGACCGCGCCGGCGGCCCGCCGCCCGGCGGCCCTCCTGCGGGCGGCTGCGCGGCGGCGCTCCCGATGGCTCCCAACGCGGCGGCGCCAAGCGCTCCGGCCATCAACGTGCGGCGATCGAATTCTTGGGTTTCGTCTTTCATCGGCTGTCTCCGGCAATGAAGGCGCGGCTTAGGGGCCGCAAACATAGGCGAATCATACACTCGAAGGCGGCGGCAACCTGGGCTCAGGCGCCCGCTGTGACCGCGACGACGGCGCTGGCACGGACTCCCGCACCGCCGTTCTCGTGCACGTCGCAGAGCACGCTGCCCTCGATGGGGTCGTTGGCGTTGAAGACGGTCCGGCGATCGACGTAACGGCGGTACGGATCCCAGGTCCCGAACACCTTCGCCGACACTTCGTCGGGGAAGAAGATCTGGCTCGCGACGACCTCGTCGCCGCCGAGCAGAACTTTGAAATGCAGGTGCGGCGTGCGTCCGCCGTACCAGCTCGGGTAGATCGTCGTGAAGCGCACCCAGCCGTCGGCATCGGTGATTTGAGTGCCGCGCAAGTACGTGCGCCCGACGGGCAAGGCCGTCCCCGCGCCCACGCCGCGCTGGTTCTCGTAGCCCGAATAGAGCCCCAAGCCGTCGGCTTGCCAGAGATCGAGACGCGCATTGGCGAGCACGGCGCAATCGCGCTCACGCGTGACCTGGATCGCGATCTCGAGCGGCGCGCCGGGCATCCCGTCGGCGATGTCGGACCGCAGCAACTTCGGGTCGAAATAGAACGGGCCTTCGCCGGCATCGGGCGTCAGCACGCAGCGTGCTGCTTGCGCCAGCGCATCCGTCGTCACGAGCGCGCCTGTCGCGCACGCGGACAGCTGAAGCAGCGTGCGCCGCCGCGCGAGATCGACACGGCCGTAACGCCAGTGCCTCTGTGGTTCAATCGGTCGTTTGCTCTTCATCGTCGCCTCCTCGATCGTCGTCATTGAGGAGCGGTCGCCGCCGGCGGCGTCCACTCGACGGTCTTGCCCGTCACGGGATTCGCGTAGTGGAACGGCGGCAGGAACGCGCTCGGATACATCTCGAACGGATGCGTCGGCGGCAAGTCGGGCGGGTTCGCGGCCGTAATGCCGGGCGGCGGCCGCGGCTGCGAGTCCTTCCAGCCAACCGTATAGGGCACGAAATAGGTGTTGAAGACCTGGTCGCTCTTGATCTTCCAGACGCCGTCTTCCTTGACGTACTCGTTCTCGTAGACGCCGCCCATCCACTGACTGTAGCGCTCCCACTGCCCCATGATGCTGAGCGCGCGCGAGCGCATGCGGCGCTCTGCCCGTCCGGCGCCACGGTGATCACGGGCTGGAATTGCATGTGGTTGTGCTGCAGGCCGAACTGGTCGTCGGTCGCTTGGCCGTAGAGATTCAAGTTGCGGCGCACGCTCGCGGAACCGCATACACGCCGCGCATTGCGATCTCGATGGTGCCCGTCGGCGAGAAGATACCCGTGAGATCGTCCCACTGAAGATGCGCGAGGTAGTAACCGTAGATCGAGTTCAGCCGCTCGAGCTGAGCCAGGTCCTCGAGCAAGCCGACGCGGCCCTCGAGAGCGTGGAGCGTCGTGTCGAGCGACTCGGCCGTCGCAGCGCGCGTGGCGACCGCGACGCCGCCGCGCTGTGCCGGGCTCGTCACGGGGTTCGCGTAGTGGAACGGCACGACGAACGCCTTGGGATACGCCTCGTAAGCGACGGTCGGCGGCCGGTCCGGCGGCAGCTCCTGCGAAGGCCCGGCGTTCGGGATCGCTTCCTTGGCCCAGCCCGCCTCGTACGACGTGTACATCGTCGTGAAGAAGTGATGGCGGCGAATCTTCCAGACGCTGCCCTCCTTGACGTACTCGTTCTCGAGCACGCCCAAGCCCCAGTTCGCGTACTCGCCGTGCACAGCTTCCTGCGCGAACACGTGCCAGCGCGCGTTGCGCCGTCAGCCCGTCGGGCGCGACGTGCACGATCGGCTGGAGCTGCATCTGATCGAACAAGCGATTCGGTTGCGGCGCCTTCGGGCCCGTTCGAGCGCCAAGAAGTCGCGGATGCGGTCGCGTCCCGCGTAAACGCCGCGGCCACCGACCTCGATCGTGCCGTCGGCCGAGAAAAGATCCGCGGCCGCCGACCAAAGCTGCTTGTCGGTGTAGAAGCCGTAGATGCGCTGCAGTCTTTTGATCGCGTTGACGTCCTCGAGCCGCGCGATGTCGCGCTCGAGCACCGCCGCGCGCGCCGCGAGCGCATCGATCGATGCCCCCTCCTGCGAAGCGGCGGGAACAGCGAGCCATGCTGCGACGCCGACAGCGGCGACGGCGGCGAGAGCAATTGCACCGTGTGTTGCTCGCATCGCTCTCTCCTACTCCGTCGCCACGTACTTGCCGACGGGATTCGGGAAGCTGAACGGCGGCACGTACGTGTTCGGCCACGTCTTGTAGTCGACGGACGGCGGCCGATCCGGCGGCAGCGTGCCCGAGATGTACTTCGCGCCGGTCGGATCGGGCTTCGTCTGCCAGCCGCCTTCGTACGGAACGTACAAGGCCTGATACCAGTGGAGCGCCTTGATCTTCCAGACGCCGGCATCCTTGACGTAGTCGTTCTCGTACGGACCTTCGCCCCAGAACGCTTGCCCGCCGAGCTCGCCTTCGAGGAGGATTCCGCGCCAGCGCGCTTTCGCCGTGAGCCCGTCGGGCGCCAGCGTGATGACGGGCATGACCTGCAGACGCTCGCCGAGCTCGCCGTCCGTGAGTGCCGGGCGCCCGCCGCTGAGCGCCCGGAGGTACTGGCGGACGCGCTCTCGGCCGACGTAGACACCGTCGAGACCGATCTCGATCGAGCCGTCGTCGGCGAACAGGTTCGCGGCCTCATCCCACAAGCCTCGATCGGCGTAGTAGCCGTACGCGTGTTGCAGCCGCTCGATCGCGTTGACGTCCTCGATGCGCTCCTTGCGCTGCTCGAGCCCCGCGACACGGGCATCGAGCGCCCGCAGCGCTGCGGCCTCTTCCGCGCTCGGCTCGCCGCTGCAACCGCTCAGCATCAACGCGACGAGACCCGCCAAGACGCTCGACCGAAAGATCATCGTCAACCCCCTCGGGACTGGGGACGGATTTATAAATCCGTCCCCGCGATCAGCGCCCACCCCCTCCTTCAGCGCCGGATTCCGCCGATCACGTGCAACGCAATACCGGCAGTCACCGCGGCCACGCCGACCAGCGTGACAACGCGCTCCGGCGTCGGCACCGGCGCTTCGAAGAAGAAAGCGAAGCATAGAACGACGGGCGCCGCGAGAGCCAGGAGCGAGCCGAGCAGCGAAAGCGTGGCCCGCCAGCCCGGCGGAGGGGACGGATTTGCAAATCCGTCCCCCACACCGAGGGCGACGTTGACGAGGCTCGCGAGCAGCACGTAGACGTGATTGGAGCGATAGAGGTAGCGCAGTACCTCATTCGTGGCGTACAGATCGGGGAACCCCGCGCGCATGTAAGCGCCGGTCACGACGAACGCGACGACACCGGCAAGCCCTACGGCGAAGTGCAGCTTACGGAGTTGCACGAGCTAGCGCGCCTGCCGGGCAGGATGGGTGTCGACGAAGACGCGTGCGGCCTCGGCCATCTCGTCGAAGACGCTGTCCTGCCTTGCTCTGCTGCGCTTCAGCACGCGGTACCCGTGATCGGCCGTATCGAGCCAGTGCAACGTGGCGTTCCGCAACGAGGCGACGAGCGGCTCGAGCAGCGCGCGCTCGGCGAGCTCGTCGCGCGTCCCCGAGAGAAACAGCATCGGCCGGCGAATCGCGGGGAGATGCTGCGCCCGCTTCGTGTCGGGCTTGCCGGGCATGTGCAGCGGAAACGAGCAAAAGATCAGGCCGGCAGCGGGCAACTCGCGATCGACGACAGCGTGCGAGGCCATGCGGCCGCCAAACGAATGCCCGCCGAGCCAGACCGGCAGCTTCGTGCGCTCGGCGGCCGCGGCGTAGGCTTCGGCGATGGCCTGCGTCGCGACATCCGGCGGATCGACGCGGTTGCGGCCGGCAGCCATGAACGGAAAGTCGAAGCGCAACGTCGCAATGCCGCGGCGCTCGAACGCGTCCGCGATCGCCTGCATGCTCGCGTGGCGCATCCCGGCGCCCGCGCCGTGGGCGAGCACGAGCGCGGCGACGGCGTCGGTCGGGCATTGCCACAGCACGCTACCGGACCGTGCACTCGTACGGCAGCAGCGTCACGCTCGGCAGCCACAGCCAGTGCTGGCGAAGCACGACGGGCCGCGTGAACGTCGCGGAATCCGTGACCGTCATCTCGTAGTCGAGGCGGCTGCCGTTGGCGGCGGGCGAAAAACGCTCGACGATCTCGACTGCGGGGCTCTGCCGAATGCCGAGCTGGCTGAAGAACGGCCAGCTGATGCGCGTCGTCCTGACCACGAGCGTTGCGCCGTCCCACCGGCCGACAGAGTCCCCGAGCGGCGTGGGCTGCGTCAGCTCGCGAGCCGCGCTGGGGTTCATATATATGTACCGCGTAAGGTCGTACTCCTCGAGCTTCAAGAGGACGTCGCCGTTGTCCTGCCGCACGAACTCGATCGGATACGGCGCCTCCATGATCGTCGGCATGCCTTTCGGCACGCAGTTCGCCGTCGGATTGTCGGTGCCGCGGTCAAACTCGGCGAGTTGCGCGCGAGCCGCCGGCGTCAGCGGATACGCGTTGATGTCGACGCTCGCGTCGGTGACCTCGGGAAACAAGCGCGCGATCGCGCGCGTGTGGCTCCAGACGCGAAAGATGCCGAGGTCCGGCCGCGAGCCGTCGCCCTCGCGCGCCATCAGCAGCGACTCGTCCCCGACGGCTCTGCTGCGCTCGGCCCAGCGCGGCGTAAGGCCGACGTTCATGAGCAGCTCGCGGCCGTCGGCCAGCAGCACGTGGCGCGCATACATCTCTTTCTTGTCGCCGATCGGAGGATTGGCGGCGATGCGAATCCGGTCGCCGATGCGGATCGTGCCTTGCTCGATTCCCAGCCGCTTGAGCACTGTCAGCGAGCTCGTCTCCACTTCCCAGAGGACGCCGTCGGAGAGAACGCTGAAGTAGGCGTGCGGATTGCGCCACAGCACGTCCGTGACCTCGCCCTCGAGCTCGACGAGTGTCTGCGTATCGAAGCGGCCGAAGAAGCTGTGGTGCGCCGCCGCGACGCCCGGCAGCGCCAAGGCCACGAGCACGCTGCGCGCGACGACGTGCATCGCGCTTCCGGTCAGTTCGGCTTGCGGAAGATGAAGAACGCTTGGTCCGTCGTCCCGCGCGTGCCGGGGGCGAACACCATCTTCGTTCGATCGTCGGCGGGATTCGCAAGCAAGTCGCTCTCGAGCGCGAGCTCGAAGCCGGCCGCGAGCACTTCCTGCTTGATCGTGTCGACGCCCATACGATGGATCGTCCCCGCGTCGCGCCAGCCCGAGCCGTCCTCGGCCTTGTGATCGATGACGAGATAGATGCCGCCCGGCGTGAGCGCGTCGTAGATCTTTCGATTGAACGCCGCCGTGTCGACACCCTGCGGCTTCAGGTCATGGTAATAGAGCACGTTCCAGACGGAGTCGACGTTCTGCGGTAATGCGACGTCGTTGTAGCTCTCTTGGTGATAGACGGCGTTCGTGTGCTTTGCGTCGAACTCGCGCGACGCCGGCCCGGCGAACCGCTCTGTGTACGGCAGATCGTACATGTCGACGTGACCGCTCGATCCGACGGCTGCGACCAGCATCGTCGTGAAGTACTGGCCAAACGCCGCGATCTCGACGACGCGGTCGCCTTCCTCGATGCCCGACAGCGTCAGGATCTCTGCGGGCTTTCGATCATGGTCGCGAGCGCGCTGCTCGGCAGTCCGCTCCGGCGACTGCACGGCACGCCGGATCTGAGACGGCGTATTCGCCGGAATGACGTAGGGCGGCGCCGCGGCAGGCGTGTCTTGAGCGCGAGCGCCCTGCGCCGCTCCGGCAAGCAGCACACCGGACGTGACGAGTAGCAATGCACGCATGGCGATCCCCCTTTCGTTACGCGATTTTGCGCTCATTCTGCGTGCTTTGGGCGCCCGAGTGAACTGCCGCGTATGAGAGGATTCGCGTGCATTTCCCGCCGCCACACAGGCCCGCCCCGCGGCCGGCCGGCCATCGTTGTGAGTTGAGCACCGGTCCACAATTCGCCCCGCCCCCTGTGCTACCGTGACGCGAGTCGCATTTTGCCTCGGAGGCTCCCCCGTCGTGCAGACCTCGCGGTCGAGCGCAAACGGCTTCACGGATACCGGTTCGATCGACGCCCAAACGGAGCGCGAGGTCGAGCGGCTGCGCTTTGCCCCGGAGGCCGAGGCGGAATTCCAGACCTACTTCATTCAACGCTCGCTGCCGCGCGCACGCTGGGCGACAGCGATCTATCTCGCCCTCGTCGCGGTCGTCACCGCCATCAACATGCAGGGCAGCATGGCGCCGCTGTCCGAGGCCGTGCTGCAGCCGATCTACCTCTTGCGCCTGGGCGTCGCTTGCCCCGCGCTCGTGCTTATTCTCGCGGCGACCGTAATCCCGGAGCTGCAGCGCCATTACCAATGGATCGCGGCGACGGCGGTCATCGTGACGGGCATGAGCGTCATGGTGATCAGCGGGCTCGCCGCAGCTGGCGGGCAACCGCAGTTCCAGATGGGCGACGTCCTCGTCGTCGTCTATGCGACGCTCTTCCTCGGTCTTCTGTTTCGCGCCGTCATGATCGTCGCGTTCGCGCTGATGGTCGCGTTCGTCGGCATCGGCATGTCTCTCGGCGTCTCCACCGAACATCTGATCTTCGCGTCCAGCGTCGTCTTCGCGACGACGCTGATGTCCGTGCTGTCGGCGTTGCGCATGGAGCGGCTGCTGCGCGCCAACTTCATCGAGAACCGCCTGCTCAACGACATCGCCGAGCGCGACGGCTTGACCGGACTCTACAACCGCCGAATGTTCGACAGCCTGACGAACCGTCTGTGGCTGCAGGCGCAGCGCAACCAAGAATCGCTGCAGATCATCCTCGTCGATATAGACCACTTCAAGCCGTACAACGACCTTTACGGCCACCAGGCCGGCGACAACTGCATCCGGCGCGTCGCCTCGATCATCGCTCGCGCGACGAAGCGGCCGTTCGACTTCTGCGCGCGTTACGGCGGCGAAGAGTTCGCGCTCGTGCTCTATGCGCCCTCGGGCACCGACCCGACGGCGCTGCCCGAGCGGATTCGCCGCGAGACGATGGCGCTCGACATTCCGCATGCGCATGCCGAAGCAGCCGAGATGCTGACCATCAGCATAGGCTCCGCGACGGCGCAGCCCGACACGAAACGCAGCCTCGCCGGCCTCATCCAAACCGCCGACGAAGCGCTCTATCGCGCGAAGCAGCTCGGCCGCAATCGCGTGCTGCACGTCGACTCCGCCGAATCGGATACCCCGACCGGCGCGTTCAAGGTCTTCGCAATCAAATAGCGCCGCCGCGCGCGCCCGCTCGTCTTGGGCGGCCGGTGGCGTGTTATTTGCGCGCCCCCCGGGCGGCGCAGTCCCTGCGCGAGCCGGCCGGAGGCACGGGACCTTGGATTCTCGGTATATGTCAAAGCTGGCTCGCCAGTGCCAGCCGGGCCTCGAAGCGGCCTGCAGGCCGCGCCGCAGGCCGGCCGGCGGCGAACGCGGCATGGCTCACAGACGCCGGGCACTTTGCGATGTAAAGTACTTGCCTTAGAATCCGTTTCGAGCATGTTGGAAACCCCTCGATGAGCGCCTCACCCAATCGCCCCCGAAGAATCGAGCCGACTCCGATCGACTCCGGAGCCGTCGAGAATCTGCGCTACATCCGCAGCACGATCGAGGCCGCGGACACCTTCACGACGGTTCCAGGCAAAGGCTGCATCGCGATGGGCATCACGGCGCTCGCTGCCGTCGGTATCGAATCGATACCGCAGATGGCGCCGCACTGGCTCGGCATTTGGGTCGGTGCCGCCATCGTCGCCTGCGGAGCGGCGCTGTGGTTCATGGAGCAGAAGGCGCGCGCCCAAGGCTTGAGCTTGCGGCGCGCCGTCGCACGACGGTTCTTCATGACGCTCGCGCCCGCATTCCTTGCCGGCGCCATTCTGACGGCGGCGCTCGCCGGCCGCGTCGATCGCGAGCTCATCACGGGCATGTGGCTGCTGCTGTATGGCACCGGCCTTGCGGCATGCGGCTTGTTCGCCATCCGGGCCGTGTCTCACGGCCGGGCTTGCTTTCATGGCGCTCGGCACGGCGACGCTCTGGCTGCCGCCGGGCTCGGCGCACATCGTGCTCGCACTCGGTTTCGGCGGCATCCATCTCGCGCTCGGGACGACGATCGTGAGGCACCATGGCGGCTAAGACGGTGCTGAAGCGTCAGGAAGCCGGGGCAACCGCTCCCGACGCACAGCGGCTTCGCGCCGTGGCCGGCTATTTCGCCGACCGCGAAGCCGGCGAGACCGACCGTCTCATCTACGAACGCGTGCGCTTGGGCATCATGAGCGCGCTCAGCGTCAACCCGAGCATGACCTTCGCGGAGCTCAAGGAGCTCCTGCAAGACCACCGACGGCAACCTGAGCATCCATGCGCGCAAGCTCGAGGACGCGGGCTACGTCTCCTGCAAGAAGCGCTTCTCTGCCCG
Source organism: uncultured Gammaproteobacteria bacterium (assembly GCA_963714705.1). Taxonomy (GTDB): domain Bacteria; phylum Pseudomonadota; class Gammaproteobacteria; order Steroidobacterales; family Rariloculaceae; genus FEN-1219. Next base: position 206,373 of record CAVQPJ010000001.1, on the reverse strand, counting down.
CGTGCCGAAAACCGAGTTCAGCTTGACCGCGAAGGGCAAGCGCATCTTTGCGCGCCATCTCGAACACATGGAAGCGCTGATTCAAGCGGCGAAAGGCACCTAAGAGCAATGCACACTGCGATCATCATGGACGGCAACGGCCGCTGGGCTGAGCGTCGAGGTCTTCCCCGCTCGGCCGGCCATCGCGCCGGCGCCAAGGCGGTTCGGCGAATCGTCGAGGCGGCGACGCGCGGACCGATCGACATCCTGACGCTGTACGCATTCTCGTCCGACAACTGGTCGCGGCCCGCCCAAGAGGTCGCGAACCTGATGCGCTTGCTCAAGCGTTACTTGGTCAGCGAGACGGCACGCTGCCTCGACAACGGCGTTCGGTTGAGCGTCATCGGCCGGCGCGATCGCTTGAGCCGCGACCTCGTGCGCACGATCGAGAACACCGAGCGAATCACGGCCAACGGCACGAAGTTGCACCTGCGCCTCGCCGTCGACTACTCGGCGCGTGCCGCCATCGCGGAAGCCGCCGCACGCGCTCGGACCGCGGAGGATTTCGAGCGCGAGCTCGCCGCGGCCGTTCACTCCGACGTCGACACGCCCGTCGACCTGCTGATCCGAACCGGCGGCGAGCGCCGCCTCAGCGACTTCCTGCTCTGGGAATCCGCGTACGCGGAGCTCGTCTTCGTCGACACGTTCTGGCCGGACTTCGACGAGGCGGCGTTCGACGCCGCGTTGCGGGAGTTTGCGCGCCGCGATCGCCGCTTCGGCCGTGTGGCGGGAACCGCCGCGCCGGCCGGTTACTCGCGCGCCGAAAAACGCCGACATAGCCCACGATCCCGCGGGCGACCTTATGTTCAAACCGCGAGCCGGAACGCGGCCGCGTGGGCGATACTGGTCGCCAGGCCACGGACAACAACAATGAAGGCCAGCGAAGTCCGCATCCTGCCGGCGCTCGACCCCGGTGAATCGTACGTCGAGCCGACATTCGTGCTCGTCGAAACCGCGCTCGACGAGAGCGGCGAACCCGTCACGACGATCGAGCACGTCGCGAGCCGCATCGTCGGCAGCAAGGCTGCGGTGGCACGTCTCGACGCTGGGGCAATCCGTGCCGCTGACGCACGCGTCCGCGCTCGATGTGGGCCGTCTCGTTCGCCGCAAGCCGCGATGTCCCGATCGTCTACCACCGCGACGACTCGAGCAACCCGCGCTACGCGGCTACGTCGAACGCGCGCGCCGAGTCGGCTTCGAGCGCGTCGAAATAGTCGCGCGTCAAGCGCAGCTGCTCCTCGGCCGTCTCGGCGCGATTGACGACGGCGCGAAACGCGGCGTTCTCGGCGCGATCCTTCGCATACCACGCCAGATGCTTGCGCGCGATGCGCACACCCGCCGCCTCGCCGTAGAACGCATGCAACGCGCGCACGTGCTCGAGCAACGTGTCGCGCACGACGCCGATCGCGGGCGGCGGCTCGAGCTCGCCCGTCGCGAGGAAGTGCGCGATCTCGCGGAAGATCCACGGCCTGCCCTGCGCCGCGCGCCCGATCATGAGCGCATCGGCGCCCGTCGCGGCGAGCACGTCGCGCGCCTTCTGCGGCGAGGTGACGTCGCCGTTCGCGATGACGGGGATGCGGACGGCCTGCTTGATCGCCGCGATCGTCTCGTACTCGGCCTCGCCCGTGTAGAGCATGTCGCGCGTCCGCCCGTGCACGGCCAGCGCGCGGACCCCGGCATCCTCGGCGATGCGCGCGACGCGGACGCCGTTACGATTCGCGCGGTCCCACCCCGTGCGGATCTTCAGCGTGACGGGCACGTCCACGGCGCCGACGACGGCGCTCACGATGCGGCCGACGAGCGTCTCGTCCTTGAGGAGCGCCGACCCGGCCCAGGCGTTGCAAACCTTCTTCGCGGGGCAGCCCATGTTGATGTCGACGATCTCGGCGCCGTGCTCGACGGCGTGCCGCGCGGCGGCCGCCAGTGCATGCGGGTCCGCGCCGGCGATCTGGACGCCGATCGGCGCCGGCTCGCCGTCGTGATCGAGGCGGTTGCACGCTCTTGCGCGTGCGCCACAAGCGCGGATCCGAGCTCGTCATCTCCGACACGGCGTAGCCCGCTCCGAGCCGCTTGCAGAGCAAGCGGAACGGCTTGTCCGTCACGCCGGCCATCGGCGCGAGAATCAGGGGCGGATCGATGTTGTAGCGTGCCGATCAGCACACGAGGCGTCCTATCGAGAAGACGGCCGCGAGTCTAGCACCCGGGGCGCCGCGTCAGCGTGAACGCGGTGCGAGAATCGCGCTCAAGCGGTCGGCCGCCGCCGTGTCGCGCTCGAGGTGCGGAAGCGCAGCCCGTCGCGATACGCGATCGTGACGTTCGATACTGATCGCCGTTTCGCAGCAGGAGCTCGATCGGCGCAGCCTCCGTCTTGGCTACCGTGACCGCGCGGCGCAGCGACTCGTTGCCGTACGAGACGCCGTTGACCGCGACGACCTGCGTGCCGACGGTCACGCCCTGGTTGAACGCCGGGCCGTCCCATTGCACGGCCGTGACGTTGCCGTTCTCGCCGAAGCTCAAGCCCAGCGAATAGCCGAAGTCGGCGTTGCCCTGTAGGCCTCCGCCTCGCGCTGAAACTCGCTGCGCTCCTCCTTGAACACGAGCCGATAGCCGCCGCGCGCGATGCCGTCGAGCGGCGGCTCCGTTCCGCGTTTCGTAGACGCGCGCTCGAAAGAAGTCGGCCCAATCGTGCTCGAGCACACCGTTCAGCGCGGCCACGACGTCGTCGAACGTGTACGTCACGGGTGCGCGCGAGCCATCTTGCGTGCCGAAGAACGCGCGCGCGAAATCGTCGAGCGACCGGCGGCCGTTCGTGCGCTCGCGAATCAACGTGTCCGTGTCGAGCCACACGAGCAGTCCCTCGGAATAGTAGTCTTCGTTGCGCAGCCAGCTTCGCCACGGCGCGGGCCTGCGCGCCGAGAGGATCGGATCGTTCGTCGTATCGGCGACGGAGCGCCACTCGCGGCCGACGCGATGCTGATACGTCGCCGCCGTCATCGCGAGCGCCGCCCGCGTCTGCTTCGTGCGACCAGAGCCCCGAGCGCGCGGCGAGCACGACCCCGTAGTACTGCGTCAACCCTTCGTAGACCCACAGCAAGCTGCCGCGCATCGGCATCGTCGAAGCTCGGCGTCCACAGGTCCGCGGGCCGCCGGAACTTGCCGTTCCACGAATGCACCAGCTCGTGCGCCAGGAGGTCGCGCTCGCTCGTCGCGCGCTCCCAGTCCGTGAAGTAGATGCTGTCGACGCCAAGCTCGGTCGAGCGGTGATGCTCGAGCCCGATGCCGCCCATCCGATCCGTCAACGCGAGCAGGAAGTCGTAGTGGTCGAAATGCTGCGAGCCGAACAGCCGATACGCCTGCTGCACGAGGTTGCGATGCGGCTCGATCTGCTCGGCGCGTCGCCTCGAGCTGATCGGCGCGGTCCGCGAACAGGTTGAACCGCACGGGCCGAGCGGCGCCGCGGTCGAGATCGATGAGCCGATAGTGCTTGACCCGCGAACAGCGGCGAGTCGACGAGCGTCTCCAAATCCGTCTCCGCGAAGCGCGTCGTGTCGCCCGCTCGTCGCGGCGCCGTCGAGCGCCGTGGCGAAGCGAAACCCCTCGGGCAACTTGACGCTCGGCGCGATGCGAATACGTGACGCGTAATGACCGGCCGGATACAGCAGCGCGACTTCCCACTGTAGATTCAGCATCTCGCGCGTGACGACGACGCGCCCTTGGTTCGTCTGCGTCGGCGAGACGAACTGGAACGCGAGATCGAGCTCGCTCGTGCCGGCAGGCACGTCGACGTGGAACGCATACACGTTGACGGGATCGCGGCGCCACAGCAGCAGCTCGCCGCCGGCGCGGATCTCGAGTCCCGACAGCAAATTGATCGCGCCGCGCGGCGCGTGCTTGCCGGGCAGCCACTCCGGATACAGCAACGTCAGCGACCCCGCTTGCGCGACCGGAATCCGCTCGCGCACACGAAAGATCCCGCGCGCCACATCGCTAGCATCGACGTCGAGCGCAATGACCCCCGGATACGGCACATCGCGCGCCTCGACCGTCGGCGGCGGGAACGGCACACCGCTCGGCTGCCCCGCAGCACCGAACGCAACGAATGCAGCTGCGCTAAGGATGGCCGAGCGCGAAACACTCATACCGCGACTCCCGGAAAAGGGTGCGAGCATACCGCGACTGCGCGCTACGGGTGACGGCTGCGGCCGCACGTCGAAGGCTCCTCCCGAGACCGTCGGCGCACAGGGATGTGCGCCGACGAGCCCCAGGGACGGTCTTCCGGCGTGTCTCGGGAGGAGCCTTCGACGGGCGGCCGCAGCCCCGCGAGGTCAATACGCGGAGGACTCTAGCCTTCGTATTCGAGAACGTGCAGCCCCGCGTTCCAGTCGGTCGCAAAGATGAGCCCGTCCGGCGTGACGTAGCAGTCGCAGGTCAGCGCGTTGCGCGCGACGCGCGGCCGGGGGTCGATCATGCGTTCCGGCATCGGCGGCACCCACGAGGCGACTTCCTTCGGCTGGTATTGGTCGCGAATGTCGAACACCCGCACCCCGGCGTTGTGGTAGCGTCGCGAAGATCGTCTCCTCGCTGACGTAGCTGCCCGGCCGATTCTCGTGCAGGTTATGCGGCCCGAAGTTGCCCATCGCGCAGAAGTCGAGCCCCGTCGGCGTCGGCAGCGTCGCGATCGGCACCGGATTCTCCTCGGCGCGCACGTCGACGACGAACGTGTAGAACAACCCCTTGGCGCAGTAATCGGCGTTCGACTCGTCGGCGACGACGACGAGCTGCCGCTGCGGCAACGGCAGCGCCGTGTGCGTGCCGCCGGGATACGGCGGCGACCAATTGAGCTTCGAGATCAGCCGCGGATTCGCCGCGTCGGAGACGTCGTGAATCGTGAGCCCGCCGTCGCGCCACGCCGCATAGCCGCGGTTGCCGGCGACGATCATGTGGTGCAGCGCGTACCGCTTGCCCTGCGGGGCCGTCGGCGTCTCGCCGCCGGCGCGGTGCATGCCGGGCAGCCACCAGCGCGACACGATCGTCGGCTTCGTGACATCCGCGAGATCGACGATGCACAGAATGTGGTCCGTGAAGCCGTCGAAGTGCGCGGACACGTACGCGTAGCGGCCGCCGGCCCACCAGAGCCTGTTGACGCCGATGCCGGGCATCTCGAGGAACGCGATCTCGCGCGGCTCGGCAGGATTCGTGTCGATGTCGAAGACGGACAAGCCCGCGCGGAACTGCTGGCGATTCGTCAGCGAGTCGGCGAGCGTGTTCTCGAAGTAGTCGCGCGTGTTGTCGTACGACTGCATGCGCACGATGTTCGCGCCGTTCGCGAGCAGCATGAGCCCCTCGGCAGCCTGCAGGTGGTGCGTGCGGGTGTTCGGCGCCGTCGTGAAGTAGTGAACGGGCTTCAGCGCACGCGGATCGCGCACGTCGAGCACCGTGACGCCGTCGCTGAACATGTGGCCGACGTACAGATGACCGCGGTGCAGCATGACCTGCACGCCGTCGGGCCGGCCGCCCTGATCGCTGTACGAGACGTGGCGAATCCCGCGGCCGATGCCCTCGGGCGGGATGTCGTCACCTACCGCGGCTCGGAGCGCACGCGGCACGGCAGCCGTCGCCGCGGCGCCGAGGAGCCCTTTCAGATGCGAGCGGCGCGTCGGCACGGTGAGCGCTCGCCGCTACGCCGCGCTCAGTTCGGCTTCCACGTGTCCCAGGTCCGCAAGATCTGCCCCGCGACCTTGTCGGGATCGGCGCCCGGCAGCGGCTCGAACTTCTGCACGCGGCCCGCGAAACAGTCCGCGAGATACAGATTGCCGAGCTGGTCGGTCGTGATCCCGTGCGAGCAGCCGAGCCTGCCGGGCTGCGGACCGCCTGCACCCCAGCTATAGAGGAAGTTGCCGTCGAGGTCGAACTTCAGTATGCGAAACGTTTGGCCGTCGCCGGCCCAGATGAAGCCCTTGTCGTCGATGAAATGATTCACGACGAACGCCGTCGTGCTTGCGGGCCAATGCGGCGAGCGCAGCGGCCACATGTCGAGGAAATTGCCGTCGGTGTCGAAGACCTGCATGCGCTGATGGCCGCGGTCGACGACGAACAAGCGCTGGTCGGCGCTGATCGCGATGCTGTGCACGGTGTTGAACTCGTTCGGGCCCGGGTTCGCGGGATCCTTCGGCGCCTGCCCCCAGTCCTTGATGAACTCGTCGTTCGGGCCGAACTTCGCGACGCGCGTGCCGCCGTAGCCGTCCGTGATGAAGTACGTGCCGTCGGGCAGCCACGCGATGTCCGTCGGCCGGTCGAACGTGTTCGGCCCGCGGCCGCGCACGCCGAGCTCGCCCTTGCTCATCTCGAGCTTACCGTCGTACGTGAAGCGATAGATCATGTGCAGCTGGTCGTCGATGATCCAGACGTGCTTCTCGGCGTCGTACGGGCTGATCTTGATCTGGTGCGGGCCGCGGCCGCACGGCAGCTGGCTGAACATCGGATCGAGGTGCGGCCACTCGTCGACGAGATTGCCTTCGCGGTCGACGACGATGATCGAGTGCTCGAAGCGGCGCTCCCAACCGCGCGTCGGCCTCCGGTTGACACGTCGCGGTGATGCCGTCGCCGTTGCCGGTCGCGTTGCCGCGCGACGGATTCAGCGCCGCGTACGGCGTCCACGGCGCGGCGCCTTCGGGCAGCGGCAGCTCGCCGCGCATCGCGATCCAGATGCGATCCGGGACTCTCGGCATAGACGCCGCCGAACGAGCCCCAGGTCCAGCCGTCGTGCGAGTGGCGCGTATCGGGTAGCGGCTTCGGCCAACCCTCGACGACGCGGTAGTGGCCCGTCGGCCAGTCGTGATAGCTCCAGCGGCCTTCAGGTCTTCCGCTCGGCGCCGCAGCCGCGGCTGCCGCCGGTTGCGCGGCCGTCGTGCTCGGCGCCGCGCCCTGCTCGCAACCCGCGAGCAGCGCGACGCACACCAACGCCGCCGTGACGGCGACGCTATCGAACATAGTTCTGCGCTGCATATCGAATCCCCCCGTTCGGGGCATTCTGCACCCGAAGCCGCCGTAACGGCAAAGACGAGGGCAGGGATGCCCGAGGTAGGGCAATGCAGGACGCGGGCAGGGATGCCCGCGGTAGAGCAACGCAGGAGCAGTTGCCGAGCGATTGCCGACGGTTGCAAAGCCTGCGGCTTGATGGCGCAATCGCATCTCCGAATCAGAATGGGCCGCGCACACCAGCGAGGAGCCTCACCGCTTCCGCCGCCACTCGCTGGCCGTCCAACGAGAAGGAGAGGGTCGTCATGACTGATCGCAAGCACCCCGGCCGATCAGGTTGGACGTTCTGGAAGGTCCTCGGTCTGATAGCGGCGCTGCTCGGGATGTCCGGGTTCGGCCTTGCCGGCCTGTGCGGCTTCGTGGCCTCGAGCATGCTCGGTGAGGTCTACATTGCGGTACTCAGCGTACTGGGGCTTGCCATCGCCGTCGCATTCGGCTTCGCCATAGCGGCGATTCTGCGTTCCACGGTTCGCGATCGATCGTGACCGCGTTCTCGCTCGCAACCGTTCACGGCGTCTTCGAGTGGGGCGCGATCTTCGTCGGCGCGCGCATTTATATGCGCTCAGGCGAGATGTCGTTGCGCTCGCTCGGCTCGACACGCAACTTCGCGGTGGTATTCGGCTGCGTGGCCGGCGCGGCGCTCGGCAACAAGACCGTGCACTGGATCCAACGCGCCGACGCATGGCCGCTGCTCGCCGAAACGCCGTGGCTCATTCTGCAAGGGCAGTCGATGGTGGGCGGGTTGCTCGGCGGGCTCATCGGCGTGGAGATCGCCAAGAAGTGCGTCGGGATCGAGCACTCGACCGGCGATCGCTTCGTCGCGCCGATCCTGATCGGTCTCGCGATCGGCCGCATCGGCTGTTTCCTAGCGGGGCTTCAGGATGAAACCTACGGCAATCCGACCACGCTGCCCTGGGGCGTGGATTTCGGCGACGGGATTCCTCGCCACCCCACGCAGCTCTACGACATTGCCTTCGCTCTGGTGTTGCTCGTGCTCCTGCGGTACTGGCGGGCGGCGCTGGCGCCCCAGCCAGGATTGCAGTTCAAACTGATGCTGGCGGCGTATCTCTTCTGGCGGTTGATCATCGACGGGCTGAAGCCCACGCCGCACGCCTATGCCTTCGGCCTGAGCGGAATCCAGTTGGTGTGCGTGCTCGCGCTCGTCTGTTACTTGCCTCTCGTGATTCGGCAGAGCTCGAGGTTGCGACCATGACGCGCAAGAACCGTCCCTATCTCTTCTACGACACGACGAGCTCCGTGTGTACCGCATGCTTGCGCGTGTGCGAGGCGAAGATCGTCATCAAAGATTCGGCCGTCTATATGGACAAGTGGTGTCCGGCGCACGGTACCGAGCGAGTACTCGTGTCGGACGACGCCGACTATTACCGCCTGTGCCGCGAGGTGTACGTCAAGCCGCCCGAAATGCCGCAGCAGTTCAACACGAAGATGGAGTTCGGTTGCCCTTACGACTGCGGTCTATGCCCGGACCACATGCAGCACTCGTGCCTCACGCTCGTCGAGATCACGGACAATTGCAATTTGCGTTGCCCGATCTGTTTCGCTAGTTCCGGGCCCGAACGTGCCACGCACAAGCCGTTCGCGGCGATCGTGGCGATGCTCGATGCCGTCGTGGCGAACGAAGGCGCGCCCGACGTCGTGCAGATCTCCGGAGGCGAGCCCACGCTGCATCCGGATTTTTTCGCGATCCTCGATGCGGCTCGCGCACGCCCGATCCGCCATCTGATGGTGAACACCAACGGCATACGCATCGCGCAGGATCGTGATTTCGCGGCGCGTTTGGCCGAGTATGGCCGCGGCTTCGAGGTGTACCTCCAGTTCGACTCCTTCGAGTCGCCGGCCTTGAAGTCCTTGCGTGGCGCGGATATGGCGCGCATCCACACGCAAGCCATCGAGCGGCTCAACGAGCTCGATATCTCGACGACGCTGGTCGTCACGCTGAAGAAGGGCGTGAACGACGGGGAGATCGGCAAGATCATCGACTACGGGCTTGCGCAGCCCTGCGTGCGCGGCGTGACGCTGCAGCCGATCCAGGATGCCGGCCGTGCGGAAGGCTACGACGCGCGTACGAACCGTCTCACGGTCAGCGAGATCCGTCGGCGCATCGCCGAACAATCGCGGGCGTTCACGTTGGCCGACATCATTCCGGTGCCGTGCAACCCCGATACGCTCGCGATGGGCTATGCATTGAAGGTGGGCGGCGGCGCCGTGCCGCTCACGCGGTTCGTCGATCCGAAGATCCTGCTGCAGGGTGAGGCGAGCACCATCACGTTCGAGCACGATCCGGTGCTGAAACAGCGCGTGTTCGAGCTGTTCTCGACGAACCAAAGCCCGGCGGGGCAAGCGACGAAACTCTCGGAGCTGCTCTGCTGCCTGCCCCAAGTGGAGGCGCCATCCGGTTTCAGCTACCGGGACGTCTTCCGCGTGCTGATCGTGCAGTTCATGGACGCGCTGAGTCTCGACATCCGGGCACTGAAAAAATCCTGCATCCACATCGCGCAGCCGGACGGGCGGCTGATTCCGTTCGAGTCGTTCAATCTGTTCTATCGCGACGGCAACGCGGCGCGCCTCGACGAGCTGCGCCTTGAGATCGCAGCATCGACGCGGCGTCGCCTCAGTGCCGCACCGCACCCCTAGGGCGCGCGCGTGGGTGTGATCTCCCGATTCGGCCCGGTTTGCCGTCGCGAACTCCACTCTGCTTTGACAGAATGACTCTTACGCGCACCGCCAACGATCGAGAAGGCGTGGTTCAAAAGTCCTATCCGCCGACGACCGCCATGGATGGCGGGAGTGCCGCAAATGCAGGGAGCAATTTGCGGCCGCCGGCCACGCTGACCGTCATGCTGCTGCTGTTCGCGGCGAGCGGCTGCGCGGCGTTGATCTATCAAGTCGTCTGGCTCGAGCGGCTCTCGCTCGCGATCGGCTCCTCAGCCATGTCGCTCGGCGTCGTGCTCGCGACGTTCATGGGCGGGTTGGGTATCGGCAGCCTGCTCGCGAGCCGTCTTCACCCGGGCCGCTCGCCGCTGCGCCGTTACGCACTCATCGAGCTCGCGATCGGCGTGCTGGGAATCGTGACGCTGGCGTCCATCCCGCTGCTCGGCGGCGCGTATGCGGCGCTCGCCGGCGGCGGCGCGTTCTCGCTCGGCCTCCGGCTCGTCGTCGCGGCGCTCGCGCTCTTGCCGGCCACGCTGCTCATGGGAGCCACGCTGCCCGTCGTCGCGGCGTGGGTCGGCAACGGCGGGCGCAGCGGAGCGTGGATCGGCTGGCTCTACGCGGCGAACACCGATCGGCGGCGTGCTCGGCGCCGTCGTCGCCGGGTTCTATCTGCTGCGCCTGTACGACGCCCACGTCGCAACCTATGTCGCCGTCGCGCTGAATCTCGGCGTAGCCGCCGCGGCGAGCGCGCTGGCACGCCGGCACGCGACAGGGCGAATCGACGCCGTCGATGCTCCACGCACACCGCGCGCTCGCGGCGTGGACGTCGCTCTATGTCTCGACGGCGTTGTCGGGCATGACGGCGCTCGCAGCCGAAGTGCTCTGGACTCGGCACCTGTCGTTGCTGCTCGGCGGGACCGTGTACACGTTCGCGCTGATCCTTGCCGTGTTCCTGTTCGGCCTCGGGCTCGGCAGCGCCGCGGGCGCGGCCTTAGGCGCCCGCATCGAGCCGCGCACCGCGCTCGCGTTTTGCCAATCGATGCTCGCCGTCGCGATGGCCGCCGCCGCGTATGCGCTCGCGCGGTCGCTCCCGTACTGGCCGATCGACGTAGCGCTACCGACGACGGCGGCCGTCGCCTTGCAGCTCGACTTGCTGCGCGCGGCGTACGTCGCGTTGCCCGCCGCGCTCCTGTGGGGCGCGAGCTTTCCGCTCGCGCTCGCGGCCGCCATTCGCGCCGGCGAGGAGCCGCGTCGCGCAGTCGGCCGGCTGTACGCGGCGAACACGGCGGGCGCCATCGTGGGAGCGCTCGCGACGACGTTCGTGCTCGTCGCCGTCATCGGCAGCCAGCACGCGCAGCAAGCTGCTGATCGTGCTCTCTGCCGGCGCCGCCGCGCTGCTGCTCGCGACGCACTCCGGGGCCGCGGCGCGCCGGTTCGCAGCGGGCGCGGCCGCGCTTGCCGCCGCCGCGTATTTCGTGCCCGTGCTCCCGCCCGCGCTCGTCGCCTACGGCAGGTTCCTGCCGACGCGCGGCGTCGACGCAAACGTCGTCTACGTCGGCGAAGGCGTGACGGCCTCGATCGCGGTGACGGCCGAGCCGAGCGGCATCCTGACCTATCACAACGCCGGCAAGACGCAGGCTTCGACGTACCCGCAGGACATGCGCTTGCAGCGCATGCTAGGGCACCTGACGACGCTCGTTCACGAGCGGCCGCGCACCGTGCTCGTCGTCGGCCTCGGCGCCGGCATCACGGCGGGCGCCGTCAGCATCGACCCCGCCGTCGAGCGCGTCGTCGTGGCGGAGCTCGAGCCGCTCGTTCCGCGCGTGGCCGGCGAGTTCTTCGCCGAGCCCAACTTCGACGTCGTCGCGAACCCCAAGGTCGAGATCCGCATCGACGACGGCCGGCACCTGCTCGCAACCACGGCGGAACGCTTCGATGCGATCACGTCCGATCCGCTCGACCCGTGGGTCAAGGGCGCGGCCGCGCTGTACACGCGCGAGTTTTGGCAGCTCTGCAAGGACCGGCTCGAGGACGGCGGCGTCGTGACGGTCTTCGTGCAGCTGTACGAGACCACGGAGGACGCCGTGCGCAGCGAGCTCGCGACGTTTCTCGACGTGTTCCCGAACGCGCGCCGTGTTCGCGAACACCGTCGAAGGCACGGGGTACGACGCCGTGCTCGTCGGCCGCAACGGCGACGAGCCGATCGATCTCACGCGCCTCGCAGCACCGCCTCGAGCAGCGCGACTACGCGCCCGTAGCGGCGTCGCTGCGCGCCGTCGGATTCGATTCGGCGCTCGATCTCGTGAGCACCTACGTCGCCGACGCCGAGTCACTGGCGCCGTGGCTCGAGGGCGCGGCGCCCAACACCGACCGCAATCTGCGCCTGCAATACCTCGCGGGCGAAGGGTTGAACGTGCTGGCCGCCGACGAGATCTTCAGGGCGCTCGTCGGCTCGGGGCCCGATTTCCCGGCGCACGTGTTCACGGGAACGCCCGCGCAGCTCGAGGAGCTTCGCCAGCGTCTGGCGGCGAGCCACGGTCGTTAACTCGCATTAGTACGTATGCTGCGACGAGCGGCTCCACCGTAAGCTGCTTGCGTGGCGCTCACGGAATACGAAGTCTGGGACCGAACGCAGCGGATCTTTCACTGGATCAACGCGCTCGCTGTTCTCGTCCTCGCCAGCCTCGGCCTCGTGATCTTCAGCGCCGACGCACTCGGCATCCCGAACGACCCCGGTAGGATCGTCTTGAAAACAGTCCACGTTTACGCGGGCTACGTGTTCGCGATCAATCTCGCGTGGCGTCTCGCGTGGGCATTCGTCGGCGGTGCGTACTCGCGCTGGAGCGCGCTGCTGCCGTGGGGCAAGGGGTTCGGCCGCGGCTTGGTCGCCTTCGTATCGGAGCTGCGGGCCGGCCGCTTCCCGGCGCATCTCGGGCATTCACCGCTAGCGCGAATCGTGCTGTCGGCGATCGTCTTGGCGTTGATCGCGCAAGCCGCGACCGGCCTCGTGCTCGCGGGCACCGACGTCTACATGCCGCCCCTCGGCGGCTATTTCGCGGAGCAAGTGGCGGCGGGCACGCATGACCCGGCGCTCGTTCGTCCGTATGCCCCCGACACCGTCGACGCGGAGGCCTACGCAGCAATGCGTGCGTTCCGTGCCCCTGTCGTGGCCGTGCACGAATTCACGTTCTTCCTACTCGCGGCTCTCGTCGCCATCCACGTAGCAGCGGCCGTATTCGCAGAGCTCAGGGGCGGAACGGTTATCTCGGCAATGGTCACGGGGCGCAAGATTTTCGACCGGATGCCCATCGACGCTGCGGACACGACGGCACGGCCACCCCGCTGAGACGTTGCAAGCGACACTACTCGGTACGACCGCCTCGATGGCAAACTCAACGCTCGCAGACTTGGCCCGCCAGCATGAGCCAGAGGCTGTGGCCGCACGCCTGCAGCGCAACCGCAGCCCGCAAAACGTGCCTGACGCAGTGCTCGGCGGTATCGACGGCTGTATCACCACCTTCGCCATCGTCACGGGCTCGGTCGGCGCCGGTTTCCCGACACATGTCTCTCTGATTCTGGGCGTCGCCAACTTGCTGGCCGACGGCCTCAGCATGGCCGTCAGCAACTACGAGTCGATCAAGGCGCAGAACGAGTTCGTGGCGGCGGTGCGCCGCGAGGAGGAGCGCCACATCGAACACGTGCCCGAAGGCGAGCGGGAAGAGATTCGGCAGATTTTCGCGCGCAAAGGATTTGCCGGCGCCGCGCTCGAGCACATCGTGGCGACGATTACGGCCGATCGCCAGCTCTGGATCGAGACGATGCTCGCCGAAGAGCACGGTCTGCGGAGCGAGCATCCGAGCCCGGTCAAGTCGGGAGCGGTGACGTTCGGGGCCTTCGTGCTCGTTGGGATGATCCCGCTACTGCCGTTCCTGATTGCACCGCTAGGGATGCCGCTGCAGCTTTATGCGAGCGTTGCGCTCGCCGGGCTCGTCTTCTTCGCGATCGGGTCGCTGAAGAGTCTGTTCTTCGGGCGGCCGGCGATCAGATCCGGACTGACCACGCTGCTGACGGGTGGCTCCGCAGCCGTTCTTGCGTATGTCGTCGGCCACCTACTGCGCAGCGCACTCGGCGTGTAGCTCGCGCGCCTTTCAGTCGCCCTCGTTCTCGAGCCGCTTCTTCGCCGCCGCCAGCGCCGCTTTGGCCGCTGCGTCGGGGCGCGGAAAGTCCATGCCGAGCGCGTCGAGCGCGTCGTTGATCAGCTTTGCAACCTGCCAGCGTAGGTAATGCTTGTTGTCGGCCGGGACGGCATACCATGGTGCCCACGGGCGCGAGGTCTCCCGCAGGCACTCCTCGTAGGCGCCTTGGTACTCGTCCCAGAGCGCGCGCTCGTCGAGGTCGCGCGGGTTGAATTTCCAGTTCTTCGCAGGCTCGTCGATTCTCTGCAGTAACTGCTTGCGCTGCTCGGCCTTCGACATGTTGAGCCAAAACTTGAGAATCACGGTCCCCTGCTCCGCCAGGTATCGCTCGTGGTCGGCGATCGCTCGCAGCCGGTCGGCCCAGAACGCCTTCGACGGCGGTTCCGCGAGCTTCTGCGCGGCAAGAAACTCGGGATGCACGCGGACAACGAGCACATCCTCGTAGTAGCTGCGATTGAAGATCGCGACACTACCGCGCTCCGGCAGCTCGGCCGTCGTGCGCCAAAGAAAGTCATGCGCGAGCTCGACTTTGCTCGGCTGCTTGAACGATGCGACGTGCATCCCGCACGGGTTCACGCGGCCGAAGACATGCCGGATCGTCCCGTCCTTACCGGCGGCATCGAGCGCCTGTAACACGACCAGCACGGCAAAGCGCCCGTCCGCGAACAACCGGTACTGCGCGTCGGCGAGCTCGCTAACCTGTTCCTCGAGCAGCTCTTTCCAGTCTTCCTTCGGTTTCGGGGGCTCCGTGGACGCTTTACGAACGTCGAACGAGCCGTCGAAAGGAACGAGCAGCCGATGCGGCTTGGCGGCGAACATGCTGAACACCTCAGCGGGTCTAGGGCGCCGGAGGCGGCGGCGGCGCGGTGCGGCACTCGGTGGGGTTCCACTTGCTGCCGTTGCCTCGCGCTTGAAGTGCGTGCTCGTCAGGAACTCGCCGTTCAGATAACGCGGGTCCTCGACGATCGTCAGGACGTGCAGCCAAACGTCGCCACCCGCCTGCTCGGGCAGGCGATGGAAGTACTCGGTGATCGTGGCGTTCTCGCTGTACGGCACGCCGTTCTTGCGCAGATACCCCGCGCGAAACCCGGTCGTGACGACCTTCAGCGCACCGCCTTCGGTCAGCGAGCCCGACGGCGGCGGACCGCCGCGCTGGCCGCGGCCGCCGCCGCCCGGCGCGATCGGGCCCGTGCTGTTGCCGATCTGCGCGCGCACGGGATTCTGGTTGCCGCCCGGCGGCCGCTGCCACTCGGCGCGCGAGAATCCCTGCCACGTCGGCTCGCCTGCCGGGCGCTGCGCCGCGGGCGCGAGCTCGAGCAGCCGCGTCTGCGTGCCGGCGTCGAAGTCGATCTTCAGCGTGTCGTCGTCGGCCCACGTGATGTGCAGCCGCCCGGGCTGGCGCATGAGGCCGCCGACGCCGAACGCTTTGCACTGCTGGCCGGCCGCGTTGTCGGCGGCGAGATCCCATTCGTTCGCGACGCGCCGCCCTTCGGCGTTCAGCGGCAAGCTCTCGAAATCGCCCTTGCGCGACGTCGCCATGCGATGGCGCCAGTCCTCGCTGACGACGGCGACCCAGTAACCCGTGAGATCGATGGGCGCGGAGCTGCGCGGCGTCTGCTGCGTGGCGGCAGGACGGGGCTGCGCCGAAGTCGACGGCTGCGCGCCGATCGCAACGAGAGACGCGGCGCGCGAGGACCAGAGCCCGTCTCATTCGCTGCCCCTCGCTTTGAGATCCGTGTAGATGGCTGCGACGAAATCGCGCCGACGTCCACTCGCCGCTGTCGTTGCCGTAGCGCGAGTCGTAATCGAGCGCCGGCCGCGTCTGCCTGCACTTGCGCGAGCGTCTTGCCCTGCGCGATGAGATCGGCGATGCGGGCGCGGACGATGACGAGCATGTCGCGGAACGTCAGGATGTCGGCCTCGTCGCCGACGCGGCCGTGACCCGGGATCACGTACGTGCCGCCCTCTTGCAGATAGGCCGGCACCGCGATGTCGAGCATCAGGTTCAGAGCCCTGCAATGATTCCGTCGATGCCGCCGCCGGCTTCGAGATCGATGACGGGGTACTGCGTCGTGGTCACGAACATGTCGCCGGCGACGAGCACGTCGGAGCCGCGGAAGTACACGATGAGATCGCCGTCGCTGTGCGCGCTCGGCACGTGATAGAGGAAAACCGCCTCGCCGTTGAAGTAGAAGTCGCGCCCCGCCTCGAAGAACGTATTGAGCGGCATCTCCGTAACGGGCCGATTCGCGGCCGTCATGCGCGCGAGCACGTTCTCGTGCGCGATGATGGCGGCCGGGTTGCCGTTCACGGTCATGCCGGCCTGCGAGACGGTCTCGTTGCCGCCCGTGTGATCGAGGTCCGCGCTCGTATTGACGATCCAGCGAATCGGGCGGTCCGACAGCTCGCTGGATCGCGGCGAGTCACCGCCTCGCGCGTGGCCCGCGAGCCCGTATCGACGACGAGCACGCCGTCCTCGCCGACTTGCACGGCGACGTTGGAGCCCGCGCCGACCAGCACGTGCACGTTGCCCTGAACGTGGTAGGTCTCGATCGATTGCCTGCGCCGGCACGGCCGTCGCGGCGGCGAGCGCGGCGCCTGCGAGTCGCGAGCTTGACTGCGCCTAAGCGCGCGCTCATCGATTCATCAGCCGTTCGACCGTCGGCAGGTACTCGGGGTACGTCGTCGGCGCTCCGCCGAACACGGCCTCGAACGGCACGCCGTAAAGCTTCGCGTAGTCCTCGATGAACGGATTCTTGCCGGGCAGGTAGTACGGCACGTCGTTCTTGTCCATCGGCACTTCCATGACGTACTCGCAGTTGTAGAGCCAGTTCTGGTTGCCGCGCTCCATGAGCACGAACTCTTGGCTCAAGACGTACGGCTCCGTGAGGTACACGGGGTCCGTGATGATCATGACGTGCGACAGCATGTTGCCGTGGCGAATGTAGTGCTCGACGAGCGTCGTCAAGTCGCTGCTCGGGATCGCCGCTGCGGCGGTAGAACTCCTTCTTGATGTGCGTCGTCGTGACCGTGAGGATGTCGCCGTGCCACTCGCCCGTCGAGAAACCCATGTGCGTATGCGGCACGTGCGCGGGCGGATGCGCGCGGCCGTCCATCCAGATCGTGCGCCACTGCATGTACGTGCCGCTGAACTGTCGATACGCAACGATCTCCTGCGTCTGCGGGATCCTTGTCCTCCCACACCCGAAATTGGATTGGGCCGCGATAGATGTGCGCGACGTTGTACGGCTGGCACTGGTGCTCGAGCACCGCGACACGCGTGACGTCGAACGCCTCGGCGTACTTGCGCGCCGCGTCGTTCATCGGCACGCCCGTGAAGTCGCCCTGCACGTCGCCCGGGCACGCGATCGCCCTGGTCCTCGTGATAGCGGCCCGTCCATTCGCCGACGAGCGAGAGCTGCGCGCGCGCCGGCGCGGCCGCGACGAGCAGGCACAGCGAGGCGCCGACGAGGAGTGTCCGCACCTTGCGGGGACCTAGTTGAACGTCTCGCCCGGGTTTCTGCCCCACTCGAAGCCGTCAGCCGGTCGGCGCAGGTACTGCATGCGGAGGCGATGGTCGGCCGGATCGCGGCCGGGGTTGCCCGTGATCGGACACGACGTCGCCGACGCGCAGCGTCTGGTTCGTCACACCCTGCCCCGACGAGCTGCCCGGCGCCGCCCCACTCGACAGCCCAGCGGTGCATCTGCCCGTTCTCGTCGGGCGCCTCGACGTGCACGAACGAGTGCGGATTGCGGAACATGAACTGCAGCAGCTTGCCCTCGATCTCCATCGTGCGATCTTCGAAATAGGTCGCCGTGAACGAATGGTGAGCGGCAGCGGCACCCGCGAGCGCCGTCAGGACGGCTGCGGTCGCGATCAAGAGCCAGCGAGTGCGCATAGCGATACTCCCAAAAGTAGCGGTGCTTCCGGCCGCCCGCGAGGCACCGGTCGAGCCGATTCTACCGGTGGAACCGCGCCGGTGTTAAGCCGCCGCGGCCCGCCGGCGCCGCGCGCGGACCGCCGCCGCGAGGCGGTCGAGCACGGCCACCGACGTCGGCCAGTCGATACAGGCGTCCGTGATGCTCTGCCCGTACACGAGGGGCACGCCCGGCGTCAGCTCCTGCCGCCCGCCGACGAGGTGGCTCTCGACCATCACGCCCGACGATGCGCCGCTCGCCGCCCTCGAGCTGCGCGGCGACGTCGTCGATGACGCGCGGCTGATTCTCAGGGCGTTTCGAGCTGTTCGCGTGGCTCGCGTCGACCATGAGCCGCGCCGGCAGCCCGGCCTGCGCGAGCAACTGGCAAGCCGCAGCGACGTGCTCGGCGCCGTAGTTCGGCGTCTTGCCGCCGCGCAGGATGACGTGCCCGTCGGGGTTGCCGGCTGTCGCGGCAACGGTCGCCTGACCGTCCTTGGTCACGGCCAGAAAATGATGCGGATGCGACGCGGCGCCCACGGCGTCCACAGCAATCTTGACGTTGCCGTCGGTGCCGTTCTTGAACCCGACGGGGCACGAGAGGCCCGACGCCAGCTCGCGGTGAACCTGGCTCTCGGTCGTCCGAGCACCGATCGCGCCCCAGGCAACGAGGTCGGAGATGTACTGCGGCGAGATGGTATCGAGGTACTCGACACCGGCGGGCAGACCGAGCGCGTTGATGTCGCACAAGCAGGCGCCGCCCGAGCCTAAGCCCCTTGTTGATGTTGAAGCTGCCGTCGAGATCGGGGTCGTTGATGAGCCCCTTCCAGCCGACGGTCGTGCGCGGCTTCTCGAAATACACGCGCATCACGATCTCGAGGGCGTCGCCGTGAGTGTCGCGCAGCGGCCGGAGCAGGCGCGCGTACTCGAGCGCGGCCTTGGCGTCGTGGATCGAGCACGGCCCGATCACGACGGCGAGGCGATCGTCCTCGCCGTGCAGGATCCGGTGCAGCGCGCGGCGCGCGTTCGCGACGTTGTCGGACATCGGCTCCGTGCACGGCAGCTCGCGCAAGAGCTCGGCCGGCGTCGACAGCGGCGCGAAGCTGCGAATGCGTAGGTCGTCTGTTGAGGGCGGCATGTTCTTTCTCCCGTCGTGCCCGTCGGTCGCAAGATCCTGACGGCACGAAAAAGCCGCCAGGTTCGCTGGCGGCTTCCGGGTGTTTCTTCGCTTTTCAGTTCGTCAAACCGATCGCGACCCGTCCTCCGCCTGCGGCTTCGGATAGCCGTAAAACCAGAACCAATAGCGGGCCGGTGCCACGATCATAGGCGCCATTGAAGCACACCGCCCTCCGATCCTCCAAGCGAGGCGCGCGCATCGAGCCCAAGAACCGCGCCGCGCCTCGCTATGGGATAATTCTCGCCGTTCCTCCCCGTTTCGAAGCCGATGGCCTCTTAGTCAATGAATCGGGACCTATTGCTACGAGCGCTCGAGCTGCCGAGCGCGGCGACCCCGCGCCGCACCTGGGCTGAGCTGCACGGCGGGGCCTTGAGCCTCGCCGCGGCCGAAGCGGCCGCGCGTCATGAAGGCCCCGTCTGCGTGATCGCGCCGTCGGCGGCGGAAGCCGACCGGATCGAGCGCGAGATGGCGTTCTTCGGCCGGCGCAGCCTGCGGCGCTTCCCCGACTACGAGACGTTGCCCTACGAGCCGATCTCCCCGCCGCAGGACCTGCTCGCGGATCGGCTGGTGGCGCAGAGTAGGCTCGCGCGCGGCGAGCCCGAGGCGCTGATACTCGAGGCCGGCGCGTTGCTCGAGCGGCTGCCGCCGCCGGAGTTCATCGTGTCGCGCTCGCTGTATCTCGCGATAGGCGACCGGTTCGACCCGACCGAGATGACGAAACGCCTGAGCGAGCACGGCTACCTGCGCGTCGAGCAGGTGGCCGAGCCCGGCGAGTTCGCTGTGCGCGGCGCGGTGTTCGACATCTTCCCGACCGGCAGCGCGGCGCCCGTGCGCGTCGACCTGTTCGACGACGAGATCGAGACCTTGCGCACGTTCGACGCAGAGACGCAGCGTTCGGCGGGCAAGACCGACAAGATCGAGATCCTGCCCGCTCGCGAATTCCCGTTCGACGAGGCGGCCATCAAGTTCTTTCGCGAGCGCTTTCGCGAGCATTTTCCCGTCGAGCCGGGACGCTGCCCCGTCTACCGCACGATCTCCGACGCGCAGCTACCCGCCGGCATCGAGTACTACTTGCCGTTGTTCTTCAAGACGACGGCGTCGTTGTTCGATTACCTGCGCGCCGACACGCTGTTCATCGTCGTCGACGGCGCGCTCGATGCGCTCGAGAGGTCGTGGGCGCTCATCGAAGAGCGTCACGAGCAACTGCACGGCGACATCGAGCGGCCGATACTCACGCCGGCGCAGGCATTCTTCAGTCCAGAAGAACTGCGTGCGCGCATCGGCGAGCGGCCGGCGCTGACGCTGACGCAGCACGCGTCGCAGGAGCACGAGAACGCCGGTGTCACGCATGCGCTCGGCGCGGGCGTCGCGGCCACCGACGACCGCATCGACCGCTGGCTCGGCGCCGAGCTCGGACGAGCGCACGCTGCTCGCGACGTCGTCGCCGGGGCACCGCGAGATGCTGCTCGAGCTGCTGCGCGGCCGCGGCTACGAGCCGCACGTCTATTCCGGCTGGCAGGATTTTCTGGCGGGCACCGCGCCGCTCGGCATCACCGTCGCGGAGATTCACGACGGCTTCCGCTTCGCCGAGCGCCGGCTGCGCCTGATCACGGCCACGGATCTCGGAATGGAGCGGCCGCGCCAGCGCCAGCGCAAACGCCGCGCGCGCGACCCCGAAGCCATCATTCGCGAGCTGACGGACCTGCAAGTCGGCGCGCCGGTCGTGCACGAGGACTACGGCGTCGGCCGCTACCGCGGCCTGACGACGCTCGACGTCGAAGGCATGCCGACCGAGTTCCTGCTGCTCGAGTACGCCGGCGGCGACAAGCTCTACGTGCCGGTGCTGAGCTTGCACCTCGTGACGCGTTACAGCGGCGCGTCGCCCGAGGAAGCGCCGCTGCACCGGCTCGGCACGGACCAGTGGGACAAAGCCAAACGCAAGGCGGCGCAGCAGGCCAGGGACACGGCCGCCGAGCTCCTGAATCTCTACGCGCAGCGAGCGGCCCGCCAGGGCACCAAGCTCGAGCTCGACGAAGCGGCCTACCAACGGTTCGTGCTCCAGTTTCCGTTCGAGGAGACCGAGGACCAGCAAACCGCGATCGATCGCGTGCTCGAGGACCTGGAGAGCACGCGGCCGATGGACCGCGTCGTCTGCGGCGACGTCGGCTTCGGCAAGACCGAGGTCGCGCTGCGCTCGGCGTTCGTCGCCGTGCAAGCCGGGTTTCAAGTCGCGATCCTGGTGCCGACGACGTTGCTCGCGGAGCAGCACCATCGCACGTTCAAGGACCGGTTCGCCGATTGGCCCGTGCACGTCGAGCTGCTGTCGCGCTTCCGCGGCGCCAGCGGCTCGGCCGCGGCCGTCGAGGGTCTCGCGGCCGGCACCGTCGATATCGTGATCGGCACGCACAAGCTGCTCCAGGGCAACGTGCGCTTCAAGCGCTTGGGGCTCGTGATCGTCGACGAGGAGCACCGCTTCGGCGTCAAGGACAAGGAGCGCCTCAAGCGCTTGCGCGCCGAGGTCGACATGCTGACGCTGACGGCCACGCCGATCCCGCGCACGCTGAACATGACGCTCGGCGGCTTGCGCGACCTGTCGATCATCGCGACACCGCCGGCCGAGCGGCTGCCCGTGAAGACGTTCGTCGGCGAACCGAACGACCGCCAGGTCCGCGAGGCCGTGCTGCGCGAGATCCGCCGCGGCGGCCAGATCTACTTCGTCCACAACCGCGTCGAGAACATCGAGGCGGTCGCGGAGGATCTGCGCAAGCTCCTGCCCGAAGCCGAGTTCGCGTCGGCCACGGCCAGATGTCGGAGCGCGAGCTCGAGCTCGTGATGCTCGATTTCTATCATCGCGAGTTCAACGTGCTCGTCTGCACGACGATCATCGAGAGCGGCATCGACATTCCGACGGCCAATACGATCATCATCAACCGCGCCGATCGCCTTGGGCTGGCGCAGCTGCACCAGCTGCGCGGCCGCGTCGGCCGCTCGCACCATCAAGCCTACGCGTACCTGCTCGCGCCGCCGCGCAATTCGCTGACGCCCGACGCGCTCAAGCGGCTCGAAGCGATCGAGTCGCTCGAGGAGCTCGGCTCGGGCTTCACGCTGGCGACACACGACCTCGAGATTCGCGGCGCCGGCGAGCTGCTCGGCGAAGGCCAGAGCGGCCAGATCCAGGCGATCGGCTTCACGCTGTACAACGAGCTGCTCGGGCGCGCGGTCGCGGCGCTGCGCGCCGGCGAAGAGCCCGACCTCGAGGACCCGTTCACGCACGGGCCCGAGATCGAGATCGGTCTCGCGGCGTTGATTCCCGAGGACTACATGCCCGACGTCCACATGCGCCTCGTGCACTACAAGCGCATCGCGAACTGCCGCTCCGGCTTGGAGCTCGATTCGCTGCAAATCGAGCTCATCGACCGGTTCGGGCTGCTGCCGCCGCCGCTGAAGACGCTGTTCGCGATCACGACGCTGAAGCTGCTCGCGGAGCAGCTTGGGCTAGCGAAGATCCGGGCCGGCGCCGAAGGCGGCAGCATCACGTTCGCCGAGCGCTCGCGCGTGGACCCCACGCGCCTGCTGAAGCTCATCCAGAGCGACGCCAAGCGTTACCGCCTCGACGGCCCGTACAAGCTCCGGTTCTCGTGGACGCTCGAGGCGCCGGAGAAGCGCATCGGGGCTCTCGACAAGCTGCTGAAGCGCCTCGGCGCCGAGGAAACGGCCGCGGCGGCCTGATCCGCGCCGCGCGTTATACTCTCGCCATGAGGTTTACGTTGTCGTCCGTGGCCGCGCTCGTGACGGGCGCCGCGCTGGCTCAAGCACCGCAGCCCCCGGCGGCCGACCCCGCATTGCCGCCGCGCTACGAGGTCGAGATCATTGTTTTTGCGAACCGCAGCTTCGATCCGACCGAAGAGCGTTTCGACCTAGGGCCGAACGGTTTCGGCGACGACGCGGCCGCAGCGCTGCGCGAAGCGCCGGTCTTCGACGAGACGACGTTCGCGCCGCGAGAGGCTCCGCTGGTACCCGTGAATCCGCTCACGCCGGCCGACCCGCTCGCCGCCGCGCGCGCCGAGGCGTTTCGCGTTCGGCCGCTGCGTCCTGACGGAGCTGAAGCTTGGGCTGGAGTACCGCAAGCTACAGGCGATCGCGGCCTACGAGCCGTTGCTGCATGCGGGCTGGGTGCTGCCCGGCTTGCCGGAGGCCGACTCGGTGCCGTTCGATCTGAAGATGCTCGGCGTCGTGAACCCGCGCGGCACGGTACGCGTGCACTTGAGTCGTTTCCTGCACATCACGCTCGATCTGACGTATCAAGCGACGGATGCCGCGACGACTTCGTTAGGCTCGAGCGACGGCCTCGACGAGATCGTCCTCGCACCGCGCTATCGATTGGCGGCGACGCGCAGCGCGCGCAGCACCGAGCTGCACTACTTCGATCATCCCGCCTTTGGCGTGCTCGTGCGTGTGACGCCGGTGCCCGCGCAGGACGGCTCGGGGCGCAGACCGGCGGCCTGAGCGCCTGACGGCGTCAGGAAAGAGCGGCGCGGACCGGCGCGGCTTCGCCGCGCGATTCGGCGAGCGCGCGTGTGACCAACGGCTCGGGATCGTCGTGCGCCCCCGGCGGGCAACTGATGATCGTCACGCGAGTCTCGATGTACCGGCTCGACTTGGCGCGCGGATTGTGGAGCTTGAGCTGCTCGACGCCCTCAGCGATTCGCTCGACCAGAGGTTGAACGTCGTCAGCGTGCTGCCCGATGACGGCCGCGACCAACGTCGTGTCGTCGTAGCGCGCGCATAGATCGCCGGCGCGGCGCAACGCGCGCATGATCTGTGCGCCGATCATGCGCTGGCAGGAATCGGCAGCCTTGTCGCCGAACGTCTGGCGGTAGACGGCGAACTCGACGATCTCGAAAACGAGCAGCGTCACGAAGCGGCGGTCGCGGCGCGCCATCGCGAGATCGCGGCGCAGCATTTCTTGAAAGTAGGGAAATCGCGGCAGGCCCGTGCCTTGATCGATGCGATCGAGCGTCGCGATCTTTTGGCGCGCGCGGCCGAGCTCGCGCTGGAGCAGCTCACTGCTCGCTTCGACCGTCGGCACCGAATCGGAAGCCCCACCCTGCTGGACGGGCACCGTGAGCTCGTGGCTGAGCAAGAAGTAGCGCAAGTCGCCGCGCGGGCCGTGCAACGGCGTAACGGTGATCTCGCACGTGAACGACGTGCCGTCCTTGTCCACATCGGGAACGACTGCGCGGCAGGCCTTGCCGCCGGCGATCTCCGCCTTCAGTGAAGCGAGCGTCTCGTCGCCCGACGCGGCGCGAGTGAGCGCGGCCCACGGACGACCCGCGAGCTCGGCCAGCGGGTAGCCCGTCAAGCGCTCGTACGCGGTATTCGCGTAGACGACGCGCAGCTCGGGAGACGTTGCATCGGCAATGAGAACCGCTGCCGGGCTTGCGGCAACGATCTGCTCCAACGTGTGGCGGTTCAGGGATCTGATGCCGAATGCGTCCCTGCCGGTTTCCATACGATTATGTTCGATTAGGCCGCTCGCAAGCGTCTATGAAGCACATCACATTGCATCCGCTCCGTCCCCGGCGAGCCGCTCGAGCACGGCACGGACTTTCAGTAGTCCGGAGCCCGTGAACCGCTCGATCTGCGGCAAGAGCGCAGCCCCGTCCGGCGACCGGCCGGCCGCGTGATTGACCGCCACGGCGCAGATCGCATAGTCCAGCCCAAGCTCGCGAGCGAGGGCCGCTTCGGGCATCGCCGTCATGCCGACCATCGCGCAGCCGTCGCGCGCGAGGCGGCCGATCTCGGCTGCCGTTTCGAGCCGGGGGCCCTGGGTGACACCGTAGGTCCCGCCCCGAACCGCGAAACCGCACTCCGCGGCCGCGGCGGCGATCCGGCCTCGGAGCACCGGGGAGAACGGCTCGCCGAAGTCGATGTGCCGCACCGGCGCGCCGGCCCCGCCGAAAGTCGAAATCCGCCCGTGCGTGTAATCAATGAGCTGGTCCGGCACGGCGAGCTCGCCGGGCAACAACGACGCGTCGATCGAGCCGACGGTGTTGATACCGATGCACACGCGCACGCCGCGCTGCTCGAGCGCCCAGAGATTGGCTCGATAGTTGATCTCGTGCGGCGCGAGCCCGTGATCCTCCCCGTGACGCGCGATGCACGGCACGCGCGCGTCGCGGATCGCGAGCGTGAGGACGGCGCTGCTCGGCTCGCCGTACGGCGTCTTCGTCGGGCTCCTCGTGAGCACCTCGAAACCGAGGTGCCGGAAGCCGCTGCCGACGATCAGCGCGAAGCGCGTCATTTGCGCTCCGCCGCGGCCGCGTAGATTCCGGGGAGAGCTCGCCAATAGCCGCGATAGTCCATGCCGCTGCCGAACACGTAGACGTCGTCGACGGCAAGCCCGGCAACCGTGACGCGCGGGCGCCTCGCCAGCGCGAGCCGTTTGACGACGAGCACGGCGCTGAAGCGCTGCTCGACGCCGATGCGCTTCAAGCTCGGCGTCGAGCGCGTGCAAGGTCTTGCCGCGATCGAGTATGTCGTCGACGACGAGAACCGTGCGGCTCGCGAGCGCCCTCCTCGGCCGCACGCGCCACGCGAGCTTGCCGCCGCGCGTCGCACCGCGATAACGCGTGACGTGCACGTAATCGAGCTCGTGCGCGAACCGAAAGCGCTTGCAGAGCTCGAGGGCGGTGAAGGCCCCGCCGTGCATGACGGCGAGCACGACGGGATTCGCATGCTCGAGTCGCGGCTTGAGCTCGGCGGCCATCCGGTCGAGCGCCCGCGCGACGTCGCGCGCCGAGTACAAGCGCCGCGCGTTGCGGCGCACCTCTCGAACGCCGGCCGGCAATGCCGGCCGCAAATTGCTCCCTGCCTTTGCGACGGCCAGGGATGGCCGGAGTGCCGCAAACGCAGGAGCTTTTTTGCGGCCGGCACTCCCGCCGTCCCTGGCGGTCGGCGGCTCAACCCTCGAGCGTGAGCGTCGGGCGCGCATGGAGGGCGGCGACGAGCGTGCTGGCTTTCTGCCAGTCGGCCGAGGCATGCAGGGTCTCCCAATCGAAGCCACCACGGCCGTGCAGCCGCGTGAGCCGCAGCTGCGCGGCCGGGTTGACGTAGCCTTGCAACGAATCGAGGACGCCCGGAACCTGCTCCGGAGCGTTGCAGAGCAGCACGAGATCGCAACCGGCCTCGAGCGCGAGTTGCACGCGCTCGGGCGCGGACGCGGCGACGGAGGCGCCGGCCATGCTCAGGTCGTCGGAGATCACGGCTCCTTTGAACTCGAGCTCGCTGCGCAAGTAAGCGATCCACCGGCTCGACAGGCTCGCGGGGCGCGAGTCGACGGCAGGAAAGCTCACGTGCGCCACCATGACGGCGCGAAGCCCATTCGCGATGAGATCGCGGTACGGCTTCAAGTCGTCGTCGAGGTCCGCGAGCTCGCGCTTGTCCACGGCGAGCTCCGTGTGCGAGTCGCTGTGCGCTCCGGCATGCGTCGGGAAGTGCTTCGCCGTGATGGCCATCCCCGCCTTCTTGGCGCCCGCGGCGAACCGGCGCGCGAGCGCCGCGACGGCGGCAGCGTCGCGATGCAGCGCGCGGTCGCCGATGACCTTCGCGAAGCCGCGGTCGAGATCGACGCACGGCGTGAAGCTCATGTCGACGCCGACGGCGCGAAGCTCGGCCGCCATGAGCCAACCGCATGCGCCGGCCGTCTTCAGCGCGAGCTCGCGCTCCTCGTCGTAGAGCCTTCCGAGCTCGCGAAGAGGCGGCAGCCTGAAGAAAGGCTCGCGGAATCGCTGCACGCGCCCGCCTTCCTGGTCGACGGTCACGAGCAGCGGCGGCTGACGAACGGCATGGATCTCGGCGACGAGCTGCGCGAGCTGCTCGACGCTCTCGAAGTTGCGCGTGAACAGGATGACGCCGCCCACGAGCGGCGACGCGAGCCACTCGCGTTCGTCCGCGGCAAGAGTCTTGCCGCGCAAGTCGATCATCAACGGCCCCAGCGACACGATTTCGTTCCGCTCCGCTCCGCGCCTCACCGCTCCGCGCATCACGCGATGTCCACGACCGTTCCGACTGCAACGAGCTCGAACAGCTCGACCACGTCGGCGTTCGCCATGCGAATGCAGCCGATCGAGGCGGGCACGCCGAGCGGCTCCGTCTCCGGCATGCCGTGGATGTAAATGTAGCGGCGCATTGTATCGACTCGCCCGAGCCGATTTCTGCCGATTTCCGTGCCCGAGAGCCACAAAATGCGCGTCAAGATCCAGTCGCGGTCCGGGTGCGCGCGGGCGAGCTCTGCTGAATAGATCTCGCCGGTAGGCCGGCGCCCGCGAAACACCGCGTTCAACGGCGCGCCCGCGCCGATCTTCGCGCGCACGATGTGCCGGCCGCGGGGCGTCTTGAAGCTGCCGTGCATTTCGCCGGCACCGTGCTTGGAGGTCGAGACGGCGTAGCTCTTCTCGAGCGCGCCGCCGCGCGTCAGCGCGAGCGTCTGCGCCGCCAGCGAAATGCGCAGGCTCACGGGTTCCGTTCGGCGTCGGTCCATGCGCGATAGGGATGCGTGACGAGACAGACGTTGTAGTAGCGGCGGTGCTGCGTGACCTCGGCGCCAAGCCACGGCGGCCGGGCGAACGGCTCGTCCTCGCTGTCGAGCTCGAGCTCGGCGACGACGAGCCCGTCGTTCTCGCCGTGGAACTCGTCGATCTCCCACGTCATGCCGCCGTGCTCGACGAGGTGCCGCGTCTTCTCGATCAGCGGACCTTCGGCGAGCGCGAGCAGCTCGCGCGCCTCGTCGAGCGGGACGGGATACTCGTACTCCTGGCGCGACGCCACGAAACCGCCGGCCTTGATGTTGAGCCACGCCTCGTGCCCGGCGACGCGGACGCGCACCGACAAGCGCCCGCCGCTCGCGAGATAGCCCTGGCTCATCGCGCGGCTCTCCCGCACCTGCGAGCGCCAGGCGTCGCTCTTCGGCAGGAACTTGCGCTCGATCTCACGCGGCATGGCGCGATGATAGCCGTGATCGTGCGCTCAGTCGCGCGTGAACAGCGCCAGCGCTTCGATGTGATGCGTGTGCGGAAACATGTCGAAGACGCGCGCGACGCGAAGCGTGAAGCCGTGCTTCTCGACGAGGACTTGCGCATCGCGCGCGAGTGTCGCCGGATGGCAGGACACGTAAACGACGCGGCGCGCGCCGCTCGCGCCGAGCTCCGCGACGGGCGCCTCGGCGCCCGTGCGCGGCGGATCGAGCACGACGACGTCCCAGCGCTCGCGGTAGAAAGGCCAGTCCGACGCCATGAGATCGGCCGTCACGAACCGTGCATTGGTTATGCCGTTCTTGGCCGCGTTGCGGACGGCGCGAGCGACGAGGCCGGCGTCGCCTTCGACTCCGAGCAAGGCTCCCGCGCGTTGCGCGAGCGGCAAGCTGAAATTGCCGAGCCCGCAGTACAGATCGAGCACTCTGTCCGTCGCTTCCACGGCCGCCAAGCGCACGGCCGTGGAGACGAGCTCGGCGTTGATGTGCGCATTGACCTGCACGAAATCGGTCGGCAGGAACTCGAACGTGAGCCCGAACTCGGCCAGCCGGAACGTCAGCGGCCTGCCGCGATCGAGCGGCACGACGGTGCCGGGGCCGCCGCGTTGCCAGTACATGTCGATGGAGTGTTGCGCGCCGAAAGCGCGAAACGCTTCCGTGTCGGCGGCACTCGGTTCCTCGAGCACGCGGAACACGAGCGCGGCGGCGTCATCGGCTACGACCGCCTCGATCTGCGGTATGTGCTCCCTGACACCGCTCTTCTCGATGAGCTCGGCCAGAGGGCCGAGCAAGCCGTCGACGGGCGGCACGAGCACGGGGCAGCGGCGCATGTCGGTAATGTAACCGCCGGCGCGCTCGCGGAAGCCGACGAGCACGCGGCCCTTGCCCGCGACGTACCTGACGCCGAGCCGCGCGCGCCGGCGATAGTGCCACGGGGCGCTGACGACGGGCGGCAGCCACTCGTCGGGCTCGACGCGCCCGATGCGCTTCAACGTCTCGGCGACGACGCGCTGCTTGAACGACACTTGCGCGGGGTGCGCAAGATGCTGGAGCGCGCACCCGCCGCAGCGGCCGAAGTACTCGCACTCGGGGACCACGCGGTCCGGCGAGGGCTCGAGCACGCGCTTCAGATCGGCTTCCCGGATTTTTCGGCGGCGCTTGCGCAGCGCAAACTCTACGCGCTCGCCGGGCAACGCGTCGGCGACGAAGACTCGCTTGCCGTCGAGGTCGGCGACGCCTACGCCGTCATGCGTGAGGTCGACGATCGTAGCGCTCGCGACGGGGCCGTCAGCCCGCATGCCTCGTCGTCTTCCATAGCTCGAGGTACTTCAGCAAGTGCGGCCGGCCGGACTCTGCGAGCTTGGTCTCGACGACGGCGATCTCGCTCTGGTAGCTCGCGGCGTCGAGCTCGCCGCGCACGAGCTGGAACCGCAGATAAATGAGGTACGTGTTCAAGACATCGGTCTCGCAGTACTCGCGAATCGCAGCGAGCTCGCCGCGGCGGTACGCCGGCCAGACTTCGGCGCCGCCGATCCCGAGCTTGCCCGGCAGCCCGACAAGCTGCGCGGCGAGATCGAGCGATGCGCGGCCGCTCGCGCCGTATCCCGACAACACGTCCATGAGATCGATGTGCCGCCAGTGATAGCGGCTCAAGTAGTTGTTGTAGCGAAAGTCGCGGTCCGACTCGCCGGCCTCCCAGTAGCGGTGCGCGTTGACGCCATGCCGCAGCGCGCGATAGGTCAGCACGGGCAAATCGAAGCCGGAGCCGTTCCATGAGACGAGCACGGGCGTGAAGCGGTCGAGGCCGTCGTAGAACCGCTGCACGAGCTCGCGCTCGGCCGACTGCTCGTCACCGAGGCTGAAGATCTTGAGGCCGTCGCGCGTACGAAGCACGACGGAGATCGCGACGATGCGCTGCTGCGGTGCCGGCAGGAAATCGTTTTGCTTGAGCGCGCGCTGCTTCGCGAACATCGCTTGCGCGACAGCCGCATCGTCCAGGCCGTCGAGGTCGTAGAAGCGCCGGCCGAGCTCGACGTCGGGCACGGTTTCGATGTCGAACGCCAGTACGTTCATGCCCTCTCCGGCGGTGAACCTGCGGCGGGCGCCGCGCGCATGAGCACGGCAACCGCGACGATGAGGCCCGCCTCGTCGCTGAGCGTGAGATGGCCCTCGCCCACGCCTAGCTTCCTGCACAACGCGCGGCCGCGCTCCGAGTAGACGACCTGCGGCTGCCCGAGCGGGTTCGGCATCATGCCGATGTCGCGAACCCAGATGCCGTTCGCGAAGCCCGTGCCAAGCGCCTTGACGATCGCTTCTTTCGCCGCGAACCGCATCGCGAGAAAGCGCACGGGCCTCTTGGCCTTTGCGAACAATGCGAGCTCTTCGTCGAGCAACAGCCGGCGCGCGAAATGCTCGCCGAACCGCTGCCACGTCTTCTCGACGCGCTCCGCCTGCAAGACGTCGGTGCCGATGCCGAAGATCACGCTCGTGCCGCCACCATGAGCGCTTTCATCCTTGCGACGGCGCCCGCGAACCCGTCGAACAACGCCTGCGCGACGATCGCGTGACCGATGTTGAGCTCGACGATCGAGCGCATGGCTGCGATGGGCGCCACGTTGTGATAGTTGAGCCCGTGGCCCGCGTGGACGACGAGGCCGAGCGAGCGGGCGCGGGCAACCCCGGCCTCGATGCGCGCGAGCTCGCGCGCCACGGCGGGTCCGCCGGCCTCGGCGTACGCCCCCGTGTGGAGCTCGACGACGGGCACGCCGGTTTCCGCGCTGGCTTCGATTTGCGCAGCGTCCGGGTCGATGAACAACGATGCGCGGATGCCATGCTCGGCAAGCATTCGGCACGCGTCCGCAACGCGGCGCTTCTGCCCGGCCACGTCGAGGCCGCCTTCGGTCGTGAGCTCCTCGCGGCGTTCCGGCACCAAGCAGCAGTCGGCCGGCCGGTGCTTGGCCGCAAATTCGATCATCGAGTCCGTCACGGCCATTTCGAGATTCAGCCGTGTCTGCACGGCGCGCAGCAAGATGTCGACGTCGCGCGCTTGAATGTGGCGGCGGTCTTCACGCAGGTGCACCGTGATGCTGTCCGCGCCCGACTGCTCGGCGATCAGAGCCGCCGTAACGGGATCGGGATAACGCGTGTGACGCGCCTGGCGTAGTGTCGCGACGTGGTCGACATTGACGCCTAGATGAATCGGTTCCATGAAGCTCACTACAGTCCGCGACTGACGATATCCTGCAAGACGCGCCGGCTCTGCAACGGCCGCTCGCCGAGATGCGCCCGGAGCACGCGCCCGAGTAGCCGCTGCGCAGTCCGCACGCTGGCCTCGTCGTCGAGCGCCCGATCCCGCAGCGATATCAGGTCTCGGCCCGGATACACGTCCGCGTCGGAGTCCGCGATATCGACACGGCGGAATCCTTGCTCGAGCTCGTAGACGTAGCTCGAATCCGCTCGTAACGGTTCGCCGGTCGACGAGTCGCCGTCGAGCTCGACGCCGTAACCGAGGGCGCCGAGCAGCTCGAGCTCGAATACGCGCAGAATGCGAGCGACGCTCGGCACCTTGCCGAGCTGTGCGAGGCAGCGACTATAGCAAAAAAAGGCCTCTCCATTCGGATCGCCGCGCGCCGTCAGACGCAGCAGCAGCTCGTTCAAGTAGAAGGCCGCGAACAACCGTTGTCCTTCGAGCGCGTAGCTCGGCCCGTCATCCTCGACGTGCGTGAGGCGCCCGAGCTCGCCGCGCCGAACCCACGATATCTTGAGGGGCGCGAACGGCTGGAGCAGCGCTCGTTGCCGCGTCGCTGCACGGCGCGAGCCGCGGGCGACGAGACCGATTCGGCCGTGCGTGGCGGTCATGCACTCGAGCAATTGGCTCGAGTCGCGATAGGGTCGCTGGTGCAGCACGAACCCCCGCTCGAGCAGGACCTGTTCGCGCTCGGACATTACACCTCGAAGCCGAGCCGCTGGAGCTCGCGCTCGTTGTCGGCCCAATGCTCGCGGACCTTGACCCAGAGCTCGAGATGCACGCGCTCGCCGGTCAGCTCGCGCAACTCCTGGCGCGCCAGCGTGCCGGCTTCCTTCAACACGCTGCCCGCTTTGCCGATGACGATACTTTTTTGGC
This sequence comes from uncultured Gammaproteobacteria bacterium, assembly GCA_963714705.1. Lineage (GTDB taxonomy): Bacteria > Pseudomonadota > Gammaproteobacteria > Steroidobacterales > Rariloculaceae > FEN-1219. The sequence goes on along the minus strand of CAVQPJ010000001.1, from coordinate 174,181 downwards.
TCTCGCGCTCGAGCCAGATCAGCGCATGGATGAGCCGCTGGCCCTCCTCGTTCATCCCGAGGTGCTCGACCTCGACGGTCAAACCGTACGGCACTTCCTTGTGAACGAGCGTCATGAGCTTCTCGCGGATCGTCTCGGCGACGCGAAACGCAAGATCGCGGTCGGTGACCATGCCGTCGGGGAACTGTTTGGGCCCGACGGGCAGGCGCTCGAAGATTTGCTCGACGAGGCGCTCGAGATTCTCTCCCGTGCGCGCGGACACCGGCAGCATCGCAACGAACGGCCGCGTCGCCAACTTCTCGAGCGTCGGCAGGAGCTGTATCTTGCTGGCGAGCGCATCGATCTTGTTCACCACGAGAAACGCTCTATCGATCTTGTCGCCGAGGATCTCGATCAACTGGTAGTCCTGGGTCGTGAGCCGCTCGGCTTCGACGACGAGCAGTGCCACGTCGCAATCCTCGAGCGCTTGGTGGATTTGCCGCGCCATGAGCCGGTGGAGCGCGCGCTTGGTCCGCCGGGCATGCCCCGGCGTATCGATGAACACGGCTTGGTCCGGTCCGCGATTGAGCACCCCGAGCACGCGCTGGCGCGTCGTGTGCGGCTTGTCCGTGACGATGCTGAGCTTCTCGCCGACGAGCGTATTCAGCAGCGTCGACTTGCCGACGTTTGGCCTGCCGACGATCGCCACGAACCCGCAGCGGCCCTCTTTCGCGTCAGAGCTGCTCACCGGTCAGCACCACGAGCATCGCGGCGGCAGCGTCCTGCTCCGCTGCGCGGCGGCTCTGTCCTCGACCGGTCGTTTGAACATTTCTATCTCTGACTTCTCTATCTCTGACTTCGCACTCGACGACGAACGTCTGCTCGTGATCGCGGCCCTGCACCGCCGTCACCACGTAGGATGGCAATGGTAACCCCTTGCCTTGCAACCACTCTTGAAGCCGCGTCTTGGGATCCTTGAGCGCCGCCGCATCGGGCAGACTTTCGAGTCGCTCGGCGAACATGAGGTGGACGACAGCTTCTGCCGCCGTCACGCCGCCGTCAAGCAACACCGCGCCGATCAAGGCTTCGACGGCGTCGGCGAGGATCGCGGCGCGCTGCGCTCCGCCGCTGCGCAGCTCTCCGGGGCCGAGCGTCAGGTGCGCGTCGATCCCGAGGTGCTGGCCGATCGCCGCGAGCGTCGGCTCTTTGACGAGCGCGGCGCGCGCTCGGCTCAAGTCGCCTTCGGTGTCGTCGCGGCGCAGCTCGAAAAGCCGCCGCGCAATCGCAAAGTTCAAGAAGGAGTCGCCGAGATACTCGAGCCGCTCGTTGTTGGCTTTCGAGGCGCTCCGGTGCGTCAGCGCCAAGTCGAGAAGATTCGTGTCCTTGAACGCGTAGCGAAGCTGCGTCTCGGCCCAGAGGCCGCGAGCACTCACCGCGTTATCTCGACCTGCTTGTCGTACGGGACGAGAAGAAAGATACCGGCGACGTACGCCGAGCGCTCTTCGTACTGCACTCGCAGCGAGTAGCCCTTGGGGCTCTGAGTGATCTTGAACCCGCTCACGTCGAGGTTGATGTCCTCGACGGAAAAACGGCGCGCCAGCTCATTGCGAATGGCTTGAGGCGTGGCGCCATTGCCGCTCATCTCACGCTGGATGTCCTCCAAGATCGTCGTCATACGCATGTTCTTGATGTACATCGGAGTCACCTTCATGACCGCGAGGCCGACGACGCCGACGAGCAAGGCGAGGATCAGGAGTCCGAGCGCCGTGACGCCGGCCTGCGAGTGCCGTGTCGATCCCGTCATTCGATGCCCGTGCCGATGCGATTCCATTGCGGTCCTCCTTCGGACGGCCGCCGCCAGTTCATCCAAACGCCCGTCGCCCGTCCGACCAGATTGGCTTCCGGCACGAACCCGACGTCGTAGCGGCTATCTTCGCTGTTGTCCCGATGATCGCCCATCATGAAGTAGTGTCCGGCCGGTACCTCATACGTGCCACCGCGGCTCTGCCGGCCCTGCGTCAACAACACCTGGTGCCGGTGCTCCCCGAGTTGCTCCCAACCGAGCACTGTGCCCGGCTCTTCCTCGTAGGGACCCGCAACCTCGATCGGCACCGCCTCGCCGTTGATCGTAATCCGCTTGTCGGCCTTGTGGTATTCGACTACGTCACCGGGCAACCCCACTACGCGCTTGACGTAGTTCACGCTCGGGTCCGACGGCAGGCGGAAAACGACCACGTCGCCGCGCTCGGGCTCACCGAGCTCCACGAACTTGCTATTTAGAACCGGCAGGCGCAGGCCATACGCGAACTTGTTCACAAAAATGAAATCCCCGGTCAGTAGCGTCGGCGTCATCGAGGCGGACGGAATCCGATACGGCTCGAACAGAAAGGAGCGAATCACGAGCACCGCGACCAAGACCGGAAAGAACGATTTGGCATACTCGACGGCGATCGGCTCTTTGACCTGCTCGCCGCGAGCCGCCCCGGCGAGGCGCGCGGAGCGCAAGAACACCGTGTCGAAGGCCCATATGACGCCAGCGAGCGCCGTGAGCTCCACGATGATCAACGCGAAGTCGAGACCGCCGATGAAGGCGAGCACCGAGCTCATTTCTTGTCCACCTGCAGCACCGCCAAGAAGGCCTCTTGCGGAATCTCGACGGAGCCGACCTGCTTCATCCGCTTCTTGCCGGCTTTCTGCTTCTCTAGCAGCTTGCGCTTGCGCGTGACGTCGCCGCCGTAAAGCTTCGCCGTCACGTCCTTGCGGTACGCCTTGACCGTCGAGCGAGCGATGATCTGGGAGCCGATCGCGGCCTGAATGGCGACCTCGAATTGTTGCCGGGGAATGACTTCCTTTAACGTCTCGACGATCTTGCGTCCCTTGCGCTCGATACCGTCGTGGTGAGCGATGAACGCCATCGCATCGACTTTCTCCCCGTTGATGAGGATGTCGAGCTTGACGAGCGGCGCCGCCTCGAACCGCAGGAATTGGTAATCGAACGAGGCATAACCCCGGCTCACGGACTTTAGCCTGTCGAAGAAATCGAGCACCACTTCGGCCAACGGCAGCTCGAACTCGATCTGCACCTGCCTGCCCGAATACTGCATTCGTTTCTGCTTGCCGCGCTTCTCGATGCACAACTGAATGATCGCGCCAAGATACTCCTGCGGCACGAGAATGCTCGCGAGAATGATCGGTTCGCGGATCTCCTTGGTTCTGCTCGGCTCCGGCAGATCGGCCGGATTCTCGACTTTGACGACCTCGCCGGTCGTCGTCTCGACCTCGTAGACGACCGTCGGCGCCGTCGAGATCAGCGAGAGATCATGCTCGCGCTCGAGCCGCTCTTGAATGATCTCCATGTGCAAGAGCCCCAAGAAACCACAGCGCATACCGAAGCCGAGCGACGCGCTGACCTCGGGCTCGAACGTGAGCGACGAGTCGTTCAAGGCGAGCTTCTGGAGCGCCTCGCGAAACTTCTCGTAATCCTCGGACACGAGCGGAAAGAAGCCGGCGAATACTCTGGGCTGGATCTTCTTGAACCCCGGCAGCGCCGCCACATTCGGCACACCAGCGTCGACGATCGTGTCGCCGACGGGAGCGGCATTGATCTCGCGCATGGCCGCGATCAAGAAGCCTACTTCGCCGGCTCTGAGCTCCTGGCGCTCGGCCGAACGCGGCGTGAATACGCCCACCTTCTCGACCGTGTACTTACGCTGCGTCGAGTGCACGACGATGCGTGCGTCTTTGCGAATCACGCCGTTCATCACCCGCACGAGCGAGACGACGCCCGCGTAGCTGTCGAACCACGAGTCGATGATCAGCGCCTGGAGAGGTGCATCGACGCTGCCCTTCGGCGGCGGAATCCGCTCGATGATCCGCTCGAGCAGCTCGTCGACGCCGAGACCCGTCTTGGCGCTGATACATACGGCGTCCTTGGCCGCGATGCCGATGATGTCTTCGATCTGGCCTATGACGCGCTCGGGATCGGCCGTGGGCAGGTCGATCTTGTTGATGACGGGCAACACCTCGAGCCCTTGCTCGATCGCCGTGTAGCAATTCGCCACGCTCTGCGCTTCGACGCCCTGCCCCGCGTCGACGACGAGTAGCGCGCCGTCGCATGCGGCCAGCGACCGCGATACCTCGTAGGAAAAATCGACGTGCCCCGGCGTATCGATCAAGTTGATCTGATAGTCGAGCCCGTCGCGCGCACGGTATTGGAGCGCGACGCTCTGCGCTTTGATCGTGATGCCGCGCTCGCGCTCGAGATCCATCGAGTCGAGCACCTGGTCTTCCATCTCGCGCGCGGTCAGGCCGCCGCACAGCTGAATGAGCCGGTCGGCCAGCGTGGACTTGCCGTGATCGACGTGGGCGATGATCGAGAAATTGCGAATCCGTTCCATGGTTACAGGCGACACCGCCCCTGGCGGCGGCGCGGATTATAGCGGTATCGCCGACGCGCGGCTCTGTCGCGGCTATTTCGACTCGAGGTAGAGCCGCACGCGCTCGCGATCGAGCGGGTAACCCGAGATCTCGACGTCGCCCGCCGCGAGCACGGGAATGCGCAGACCGTAGCGGCGCTCCAGCGCCACGCTGCTGTCCACGTCGACGGTCTCGATACTGTCGCCCGCACGAAGCAGCGGCATAAGATCCGCGAGCAACGCCTCACACAGGTGGCATTCGGGCCGGCCGTAGAGCGTCAGCGTCCGCATGGCTCACGCGACGAGCTGCACGTCGAGGCGATGCAGCGTGGCCCGTTCCAGGCGCCGCCGTAGGGGCGAAGCCGCCAGCAGCGCCAGCAGCAATGCCGCCGCACCGACGGCCGCCGCGGCCCAATCGGAGCCGAAGATCGCCGCGCCAATCGCAGCGCCCCCCAGCAACGCACCGAGCGGCAAGCCGTAGACGAGGGCCGCCCCAACGAGCACGTAGCGGTCCGGCAGGGTCACGGCGACGGTTGCTCCGACGGGGATCGCGCCGGGCGCCGCGAGCGTCAGATGCTCGCTCGGCGGCACGCGATACCAAAGGCACGCACCCGAGCACCCCGGGCAGCGCGGCGGGGGCTTGAGCTCGACGGTTACGTGGCCCTGCCCCGAACGCCGGACGACGCCGATCGCGCTGCAGCCGTGAGAGGAAATGGGGCGCCCCTGGGGTTGCTCGGCGGGTTATTGGGGGGGTTATTCGGCCACGAGCGACGAAGCGATCGTGCGCACGGTCTGACGCGGAACCTCGCCCATCGCCGTGACCTTGCGGCCGCTCACGGTCAACGAGTACGCGTTCGTGCTGCCGACCGTCGAGAACCCTTCACGAACTTCCGCCTTCGTCGCGGGATCCTCGATGAACACCGACACCGTGGCGAGACCGTCCGAGTAGACAAGATGCTCGACGGGAGTGTCGGAGCCTGCGATAGGGCCCTGCGTCGCAACCGAGAGTTTGAAGCCGCCCGGTACGGTCGCCGCGCGCCAGGGAATCTCCGCGGCGAGCGGCGCGGACTCGGGCTCGGCCGCCCGCATCGTGGCGAAGCCCGTCGTATCGATCGTCGGCTCGAGCTCGGCCGCGGGGATGTCCGTCGAAATCTCGATCTCCGTGAACAAGATCCGCTCGACGACCTCGCCCTCCTCGTCAATGAGCGCCGACTGCAGAGGCATCGCGGTCTCTTGGTCGAGCCACAGCCTGTAGCCGTAGCGAAACTCGTCGCGCGGCTTGATCTCGAGCACCTGCACTGGGCGATCCGCGACGCGCGCGATGCCGCCGAGCGTGATCTCGTAGTGCGGCGCAAGCTCGGCCGGGTTGCTCGGCAAAGCCGAGACGAGCGGGCTGACGTCGCTGCGCATCTCGAACAGCACGACGCGCCGATCGGGGAAAATTCCCTGAACGCTCGCGCCCTGGCGCACGAACTCGCGGCCCGCCCCGTCGACCGACAGAATGCGCTCGCCGCTCTGGCCGTCCGCGTTGCGGTGCACGATATGCAGCGTCTCCATCTCGAGCGTGCCGTCGTGCACGTGCACGAAAGTGCCGCGGTAATTGAGCTCTTCGACGGCGCGGCTCATGCGCTCGAGCCAGTCGCGCGCCTCCTGCGCTGCGGCGTGGCCACTGATGAAGATGCATAGAAGCAGTGACGGAGCCGCGACCGGATGAGCCGCTCGCATCGGCCTACTCCAGCCCTTCTTCGAGGACGGGCTTGGAGACTGCGGCCGCATCGGTGGCGACGGGCTCCATGACGGCGCCGACGACGTTCGAGTTCACGGCCGTCCTCGTCAAGCCCGAAGCGAATTCGCCGTGATGCATGAGGTAGTTCGCAAGCCTCGGGGCGACCGTGCGAGATTGCTGATCCGCGTCCGGGGGCACGACGTAAATCGGCGCATTGACGGGGTCGCTCACCTGCAACGGGATCGCCGCGAGCGGCGTCGCATCGACCGGCGCAAACGCTGCTTCGTTCAACCAGCGCAAGGTGCCGACGGCGACAACGGCAACCGTGGCGGCTATCCCGACGCCGAGCAGCGGGTGTGCCCAACGGTCCACCCACCGCTCGCGAGGTTTCGAGTTGCTCGGCGTGACGCCGCCCGAGAGGGCCGCGGCCACGCGTTGCCGCAGCACGGAGGGATGGGGTTCGAGCAGCTCGCCGCGCAGCGACGCGCCGATCAACGTGTAGCGCATCGCGCGTGTGCGCGATTCGGGGTCACGCTCGAAGCGTCTCACGAGGAGCGCACTCTCGTCGGCCGAAAGCTCGTTGTCGATGAAGGCGGAGATCTGGTCGTTGATTTGGTCTGTCATGTGGGGCGAGTGGCTCGTATGGATAGCTCGTATTGATCTAGAGCAGCGGCGCAAGCGCCTTGTCGATCGCTTCGCGAGCCCGAAAGATGCGCGAGCGTACGGTGCCGACTGGGCATTCCATGGTCTGCGCAATCTCCTCGTAGCTCAGGCCTTCGATCTCACGAAGCAGGATGGCGGTTCGCAGCTCTTCGGGCAGCGCGTGAATGGCGCGATTGATGGTCTCGCGGATCTCCTCGGACTGCACCAGCGCCTCGGGCGTGTCGAGCTCGCGCAACTCGTTCATGATCCCGGCCTGCTCCGGGTCCTGGGTATCGAGGTCGTAGCTCACGGGTTTGCGCGCCGCGGCGACGAGATGATTCTTGGCGGTGTTGATCGCGATTCGATAGAGCCAGGTATAGAAAGCGCTATCGCCTCGAAACGACGGCGCCGCCCGATACGCCTTCAAGAACGCTTCCTGCGCCACGTCAAGGGCCTCGGACGAATCACGAACGTATCGCATGATGAGCTTGACGATCTTGTGCTGGTATTTGACGACCAACAGATCGAACGCCGATCTGTCGCCCTGTTGCACGCGTCGGATCAGCGCGAGGTCAGCAGCTCCGCTGCCGGGAGGGTGTCTGTCGGCCTGCTCTGTCAAACGCTGATCGGTAGACCCCATGCTCCACCAAAAGTTCGGGCCGCGCCGCGAAGGCTCTAACTGCGCGACGCGGCTCAGAATCGTGGAATGATTCTAGCCCAGTTCGACCCCCGTGGCCGCCACACAACGTGACCCACGTCGCTCAATCGCCCCGCATCCGCGCGAGCAGCGCGCGCAACCGCCGCCAATCTTCCGGCGGGACCTGATCGGCGATCAGCAATATGTCGCGTCGCCTTAGGCCCCTCCCGAGGTCGAGCCTGACCCAGAACGGGCACAGGAGCGTCCGTGAGCCGATAGGCCTTCGGCCCGTATCCCAGTCCGGCACAGCGCAAAAGCCGTCCGCGGTCACGACAACGAGCCTTGGGCGTCCGCGCGGCCGGCGTACGACGCCATGCGCGACGATCGCGACCACGGCCAGCACCTTGATCGCTTCCGGCGCTGCAACGAGCGCAACTGCGGCAGCGAGCAACGCGTGCAGCGCAACCCACCACGCCCACAACACGCGCGAGGTCTTAGGCGTCAGAACCAACGCCGGAGCGGATACGCTCGAGGAGGACAACGGTGGCGGCGTCGGCTGGAACACTGCGCCCCAGAAGATACGAGTGCAGCACCGGGTCCGGCAGCTCCAAAATCCCTTCGAACAGCGCGATTTCGCTCTGCGTCAGCCCCGCCGACGAACGATCGACGAACGCCAGCAACAGCGCGTCGAGCTCTCGCATCCCCCGCCGGCACCGCCACCGCAACCGCGCGACTCTAGCGTCCACGGAATGGCGCTGCGGCGACGCGGCTTAGAGCCGGCGCTCCGCGATCATCTTCTTGATTTCGGCGATGGCTTTGCCGGGGTTCAAGTCCTTCGGGCACGCCTGCGTACAGTTCAAGATCGTGTGGCAGCGATAGAGCCGGAACGCGTCCTCGAGCTGATCGAGACGCTCGCCCGTCGACTCGTCGCGGCTGTCGACGATCCAGCGATACGCTTGCAGCAACGCCGCCGGGCCGAGATACCGATCGCCGTTCCACCAATAGCTCGGGCACGACGTCGAGCAGCACGCGCACAGAATGCAAGCCGAAGGCGTGTCGATCTTCTCTTGATCCTCCTTCGACTGCAGCCGCTCCCGGTCTGGCGGCGGCGGCGTCTGCGACTCGAGCCACGGCTTCACGACGGCATACTGCGCGTAGAACGTCGTGAGGTCCGGTACGAGGTCTTTGACGACCGGCATGTGCGGCAACGGATAGATCTTGACGGCGCCTTTGCAGTCCTCGATCGGCTTCAGGCACGCGAGCGTGTTCATGCCGTCGATATTCATGGCGCACGAGCCGCAGATGCCCTCGCGGCACGAGCGGCGGAACGTCAGCGTGGGATCGATCTCGTTCTTGATCTTGATGAGCGCGTCGAGAACCATCGGCGCGCAATTGTCCATGTCGACGTCGTACGTATCGACGTGCGGGTTCTCGCCGGTCGTCGGGTCGTAGCGATAGATCGCGAACTTCTTGACGTTCGTCGCGCCGTTCGGCGCCGCCGTGGTTCTTGCCTGGCTTGACCTTCGAGTTGGCTGGGAGAGTGAACTGCGCCATCGTAAATCCTCGTAATGCGTCCTGCGTGAGCGCTCAATACGTGCGGGCCTTCGGCGGAATCGGCTTCACCTCGTCGGTGAGCGTCGTCATCGTCACGGGCTTGTAGTCGAAGCGCACGCCGCCGCGCGCGTCGACCCAGCACAGCGTGTGCTTCATCCAGTTGACGTCGTCGCGCTCGGGATAGTCCTCGCGCGCCTGCGCGCCGCGGCTCTCGGTGCGGTTCGCGTGCCGACTTGATCGTGCCCATCGCTTGCAAAAGCAGGTTGTCGAGCTCGAGCGTCTCGACGAGATCGGTGTTCCAGATCAGCGTGCGATCCGCTGACGCGAAGGTCTGCGAACGACGCGAATACCTGCTCGAGCTTTTCGACGCCTTCCTGTAGCGACGCGCCCGTGCGGAACACGGACGCGTGATTCTGCATGATTCGCTGCATGGCGACGCGGATCTTGGCGGTGGGCGTCTGGCCTTTTGCGTTGCGCAGCTTGTCGAGCCGCGCGACGGCCTCGTCTCCGGCGCCCGCGGCGAGCGGCCGCGGCCGCACGCCGCGCTCGATGATCTTGCCGCACTGCTCCGCCGCCGCGCGGCCGAAGACGACGAGGTCGATCAGCGAGTTCGAGCCGAGCCGGTTCGCACCGTGCACCGAGACGCACGCGGCCTCGCCGATGGCCATGAGGCCCGGCACGACGCGCTCCTTGCCGTTCTCCTTCGTGAAAGCCTCGCCGTGATAGTTCGTCGGCACACCGCCCATGTTGTAGTGCACGGTCGGCACCACAGGGATCGGCGACTTCGCGATGTCGACGCCTGCGAAGATCCTCGCGGTCTCGGTGATGCCCGGCAGCCGCTCTTCGAGCACCTCGCGACCGAGATGCTCGAGATGTAGATGCACGTGGTCCTTGTGCTCGCCGACGCCGCGCCCTTCGCGAATCTCGACCGTGATCGAGCGGCTCACGACGTCGCGCGACGCGAGATCCTTCGCGTTCGGCGCATAGCGCTCCATGAAGCGCTCGCCTGCGGAGTTCGTGAGATAGCCACCCTCGCCGCGCGAGCCTTCCGTGATCAACATTCCTGCGCCGTAGACCCCAGTCGGGTGGAACTGCACGAACTCGAGGTCCTCGAGCGGCAACCCGGCGCGCAACACCATGGCGTTGCCGTCACCCGTGCAGATGTGCGCCGACGTGCACGTGAAATAGGCGCGGCCGTAACCGCCCGTCGCGAGGATGACGATCTGCGAGCGGTACCGGTGCAGCCGGCCCGTCGCCAGGTCGAGCGCGACGACGCCGCGACAAACGCCGTTCTCCATGATGAGATCGATCGCGAAGTACTCGATGAAAAATTCGGCCGAGTGCTTGAGCGACTGCTGATAGAGCGCGTGTAGCATCGCGTGGCCGGTACGGTCGGCCGCAGCGCACGTTCGTTGGGCCGTGCCCTTTCCGTAGTCGGTGGTCATGCCGCCGAACGGGCGCTGATAGATGCGGCCGTCCTCGGTGCGCGAGAACGGCACGCCATAGTGCTCGAGCTCGATGACCGACGCCGGCGCCTCCTTGCACATGTACTCGATCGCGTCTTGATCGCCGAGCCAGTCCGACCCTTTGACGGTGTCGTACATGTGCCAGCGCCAATCGTCCTCGCCCATGTTCCCGAGCGCGGCGCTGATGCCGCCTTGCGCGGCGACCGTGTGGCTGCGCGTCGGGAACACCTTGCTCAAGCACGCCGTGGACAACCCTTGCTCGGCGAGGCCGAGCGTGGCGCGCAAACCCGCGCCGCCCGCTCCGACGACGACCACGTCGTAGGTGTGATCGATGAATTCGTATTCTTTGGTCATTGACTAGGATCCAAACGCTATCTTCAGCACGGCGAATACGGCCGCCACGCTCAGCGCAACGTGCGCGAGCATCGACGCCATCAGCGTCGCGGCGCGTAGTCCTTTGCCCGTCACGTAGTCTTCGACGACGACTTGGACGCCGAGCGAGGAGTGATAACCGACGGCGACGACGAGCAAGACGAGCAAGATGCTCGTCGCCGGCTCCTGAACCCACGCGACGACGGACGCGTAGTCGAAGCCGGGCAGCGTGAGAAGCTCATACGCGAACCACAAGCCGAGCGGCAGCAACGCGACGGCCGTCACGCGCTGCAGCCACCAGTGCTCTGCGGCGCCCTTCGCCGTGCCCAAACCGAGGACGCGATTCAACGGGGTCATCAAGCTCATCGGCGCGCCCTTCAGATGATCGCGGCGTACGAGAACGCGGCCGTCGCGACGAACGTCACGACGACGACGGTCCAGCCGCTCGCGCGAATTCGCTTCGGATCGAAGCCGTAGCCCGCATCCCAAGCGAGATGCCGCACGCCGTTCGCGAGATGGAAGAAGAAACAGAACGTCCAACCGATGAGCAACGGCTTGAACCAGCCCGAGCCCACGATCGCGGCGGCCGTGGCGAACGAGTCGGGACCGCTGGCGGCCGCGATCAACCAGATCCCGAGCACGACGGCGCCGAAGGATAGCAACAGTCCGGTGATCCGATGCAGGCTCGACAGCCACATCGTGATCTCCCAGCGATAAATCCAGTACGGCGACAGCGGTCGCTGAACCCCGTGCATGGCTGACGTCTCTCCCTAACCGCTAAAAATCGATGCAGCGCCCTGCGCGCTCCCAATCGCCGAAACGCGTCGGCTCGGGCCCCTTCGGGCCGCCGATCTCGCGTTTTACGCTTGGCTCGGGAGTCGGCGGCGGAAGTTCGTCGGCACGAGGCCATGTTGCCGGTGCCGCTGTCGGCGACCAGCCCTTGACCGCTCTCATCAGGCATCGGCAAATCTTGCCAGAAACCCATAGACTCCGCACTACGACACGGGCTCGGGCGAGCGGTATTTCCGCGGCGCTCCAAGAAACGAGGGCAATTCGGCGATGCCTCTTTCCTATGCGGCGCTCGCGAAAGCGCGCATGCATCGAGGTGCGCGGCGCCGATGCTGCCGCGTTCCTGCACGGCCAATTGAGCCACGCCGTTCTCGGGCTCGATGCCGCCGATGCGCCGCTCGCGGGCTGGGCCGACGCGCGCGGCCGGATCCGCGCGCTGTTCCGCGTCCTGAAGCTGCCCGAACGCTGGCTGCTCGTGACGCCGCGCGACGGCGCCGACGCGCTCGTCAAGAAGCTGCGCATGTTCGTCTTGCGCTCCAAGGTCGAGATTGCCCTCGCCGACGACGTCGCCGTCGCCGCGCTGCTCGGCGATGCGAGCGGCGTGCTCGCTCGGCACGGCGCCGCGGCGGAAACGCCGGCGAACCATATGGTCTGCCGCGACGAGCTCTGCTTCGTCCGCGTCGGCGAAAGGTATTGGCAAGCGCTCGGCGCGCCGGCCGCACTTGCGCCCCTCGCCGCGTCGCTGGCCGAGGCAACCGAAGCGGCGGCGGCGCTCGCCGAGATCGAGCTCGGGATTCCGGAGATCGCGCCGCTGACGACGGAGCGGTTCGTCGCGCAGATGCTGAACCTCGACGAGCTCGGCGCGATCTCGTTCGACAAGGGCTGCTATCCGGGCCAGGAGATCATCGCGCGCGTCCACAACTTGGGCGGCGTGAAACGGCGTGCGCACCGCTATGCCGTTCAATCCGCGCCGCCGGCGCCCGGCACTCCGGTGCTCATGGAAAGCGCGCAAGAGGTCGGCGACGTCGTCCGTGCCGCGCCTGCTTTCGAGGGCTCGGAGATCCTCGCCGTCGTGGACCACGCCGCAGCCGGCGCGCGGCTCACGTGCGGCGGCGCTGCGCTCGCGGAACGTTGCCGCGTTGCCGCTTGCGACAAAGGACGGATTTATTTTCCTCGCGCGACGACAGATCGGTCCGCGCTTTTCGGGCTTCAGCTGCGGGAACAACAGCACGTCGCGGATCGACGGCGAATTCGTCAGCAGCATCGCGAGCCGATCGATGCCTATTCCCAATCCCGCGGTAGGCGGCATGCCGTACTCGAGCGCGCGGATGTAATCGGCGTCGAAGAACATCGCTTCCTCGTCGCCCGCCTCTTTCGCTACGACCTGCGCGCGGAAACGCGCCGCCTGCTCCTCGGGATCGTTGAGCTCGGCGAAACCGTTCGCGAGCTCGCGCCCGCCGATGAAGAGCTCGAAGCGGTCCGTCACGAACGGATCGGCGTCGTTGCAGCGCGCGAGCGGCGAGACCTCGGCGGGATACTGCGTGACGAACACCGGGCCGCGCAGCGTAGCTTCGACGGCTTTCTCGAACAGCTCGTACTGAAGCCTGCCCGCTCCGGCGTCGCGGTGCGCTTCCATGCCGTGCGCGGCGCAAGCTTCCACGAGCGCGGCGCGATCGCGCACGCGGCCCTGGAGCGCGGGCACGGCGCGCTCGAGCGCGGCCTCGACCGTGATCTCGTCGAATTTCGCGCCGAGATCGAAGCGCTGCCCTTGATACTCGACCTCCGTGCCGCCCGTCAGCGTCTGCGCGGCGCCGCGGATCAAGTTCTCCGTCAGCGTCATGAGGTCGCGCGGACCCGCATAAGCTTGATAGAGCTCGAGCATCGTGAACTCGGGGTTGTGCCGCGTCGACAAGCCTTCGTTGCGGAACACGCGGTTCAGCTCGTAGACGCGCTCGAAGCCGCCGACGACCAAGCGCTTCAAGTACAGCTCCGGAGCGATCCGCAGGTACAAGGTCGCGTCGAGCGCGTTGTGATGCGTGACGAACGGGCGCGCCGTAGCGCCGCCGGGGATCGGCTGCATCATCGGCGTCTCGACCTCGGTGAAATCGAGCGCGTCCAAGTAGCTTCTGATGAAGCGCGATCAGCACGCTGCGGCGCCGAAACACCTCGCGTGTCTCCTCGCTCATGATGAGATCGAGGTAGCGCTGGCGCAGCTTCATCTCGGCGTCCGCGATGCCGTGCCACTTCTCCGGCAACGGCCGTAACGACTTGGCGAGCAGCTTGAGCTCCGCGACGTCGACCGACAGCTCGCCCGTCTTGCTCTTGACGACTTCGCCGCGCGCGCCAATGACGTCGCCCAAATCCCACTTCTTGAACTCGCCGTAGAGCGCCTCTCCGAGCCGATCGCGCTTGACCATGAGCTGGATCTGACCCGAGCGGTCCTGGAGCCTCACGAAGCTGATACCGCCGCTGAGGCGCTTGACCATCAGGCGCCCCGCGACTTTCACGGCGATCGGTTGCGCGGCCAGCGACTCCGCACTGTGCGACCGATATGCGGCCACGCAGCTCGTCAGCCAGCGCATCGCGCCGGAAATCGTTCGGGTACGCGTTGCCGGCGTCGCGTAGGCGCTGAAGCTTCGCGCGCCGCTCCGCGATCAGCCGATTTTCTTGTCCGTCGTCAGCCATTCGTCGTCCTTACAAGGCCCTGCTTCAAGCTCTCTTGCAGGAACTCGTCGAGATCGCCGTCGAGCACGTTCTGCGGGCGCGCACTTTCGAGGTTCGTGCGCAGGTCCTTCACGCGCGACTGATCGAGCACGTAGGAGCGGATCTGGCTGCCCCAGCCGATGTCGGCCTTGTTGTCCTCGACGATCTGCGCCTGCTCGCGCCGCTTCTGCTCTTCGAGCTCGTAAAGCTTCGCGCGCATCTGGTTCATGGCCGTCGCGCGATTCTTGTGCTGCGAGCGTTCGTTCTGACATTGCACGACGGTATTCGTCGGGATGTGCGTGATGCGGATGGCCGACTCCGTCTTGTTGACGTGCTGGCCGCCGGCGCCGCTCGCGCGGAACACGTCGACGCGAAGATCCGCAGGATTCAGCTCGATTTCGATGTCGTCGTCGATCTCGGGCGCCACGAACACCCCGGCGAACGACGTATGCCGCCGGTGACCCGAGTCGAACGGCGACTTGCGCACGAGGCGGTGCACCCCGGTCTCCGTGCGCAGCCAGCCGAACGCGTACTCGCCGCGCACGTGAATCGTCGCGCTCTTGATGCCCGCCACCTCGCCGGCCGACTCCTCGAGCACGTCCACGGCATAGCCCTTGCGCTCGGCCCACTTCAGATACATTCGCAGCAGCATCGCGGCCCAATCCTGGGCTTCGGTGCCCCCCTGGCCGGCCTGAACGTCGAGGAACGCGTTGTGCGAGTCCATCTTGCCCGCGAACATGCGGCGGAACTCGAGCAGCTCCAGCTGCTTGGTTACGCTTTGTGACGTGATCGACAACGTCGTCGAGCGTGCTCGGCGTCTTCTTCCTCGCGCGCCAGCTCGTGGAGCTCGGCGGCCTCGTCGAGCGACTTCTCGACGCGGTTCAGCGTCGCGACGACGGCCTTCGAGCTCGGCGCGCTCGCGGCCAAGGTTCTGCGCGCGCTCGGGATCCGACCAGACGGCAGGATTCTCGAGCTCGCGGTTGACCTCCTCGAGCCGCTCCCGCTTGGCGTCATAGTCAAAGATACCTCCGCAGCGCGGCGGAGCGCTCTTTGAGCGCGACGATGGTAGGTGCGATCTGATTCGGTTCCATTGGCGAGCCGTGGTCCTTGGCGGCGCAAATACTAGCATGAGGGAAGCGGGACCAAACCCGCATGTATCATGGCACCTCGGGGACTCGCTCAAGCTATGCAGCTCACTCGCGACTCAAGCTGCCTTCAATTTCATCCGCGCCTGGGAACCGGGCCGTGTACGCGTCGCGGATCGCTGGATCGCCGGCAACGTCATCGTCAGCGGCGACCAGATCGTCGAGGCCTGGACCATGGCTCGTGCCGCACGCACTGAACGTCGCCGACCTCGAGCCGGCCCTCGCGCTCGAGCCCACGATCGTCGTGCTCGGCACCGGCACGGAGCGCCTGCTTGCCCGACGTCGAGCTCATGGCCGCCCTCGCGGCGCGCTCGGTCGGCCTCGAGATCATGAACACGCCGGCCGCGTGCCGCACCTTCAACGTCCTGCTGCAAGAGCAACGCCGCGTCGTCGCCGCCCTCTTCAACCCCTAAAAAGGGGACGGATTTATTTAATCCGCGTACCGGCCGACCAAACTGAGCGAGCGGTGGGAGGCGGATTAAATAAATCCGTCCCCTTTTTAGGGCGCGTCCCCTTTTTAGGGCGGCGCTTGGACGAACAGCAGAGGGTCGACGGGCACGCCGTTGCGGCGCACCTCGAAATGCAGGCGCGGTTGGCGGCCGGGACCTTGCCCCATGAGCGCGATCGTCGCGCCGCGCGTGATCGCTTGCCCTTGCGTCACGAGCAGCTCCGAGTTGTAGCCGTACGCGCTCAAGAAAATCTCGTCGTGCTTGATGATGACGAGCTGACCGTAGCCGATGAGCCCGCCGCCGGCATACACGACCGTCCCGGCGGCGGCCGCGCGCACGGGCTGCCCGTCGCGGCCGCCGATTCCGATACCCGACGCGATGCCGTCGTCGGCGCCGAAGCCGCGTCACGATGCGCCCGTCCGTCGGCCACGACCAGCGCAGTGCAACCGGCGGAGGCGCGCGCGTTGTCGTGCGCGGCGCAGACGACGACCCGGCCGGCGGAACCGCCGAAGGTGCGGGCGAGCTCGCCGAAGGCCGCGGCGCCGTCGCGCGCGGCGGTGTCGACTGGCGCGCCGGCTCGGGCGGCGGACGCGCGGCCGGGGCCGGCGCGGCGGCGACGTACCCGCGCGGCGGCACGAGGCGCAGCCGCTGCCCGACGCGCAACTCGTCGGGATCGCGGATGCCGTTCCAGTTCGCGAGCTCTTGCTGGTCGACGCGGTATTGCCAGGCGATCTTGTACAGGTCTCGCCGCGCTGCACGACGTGCACGGCGGCACGGGCCTCGCGGCGACTGACGGGCAGCGAAGTCGTGCTCGTGCAGGACGCGAGCACCGCGAGGCATAGGGATAGCGTGCACAACCGAATCGCCGTCGCGGCGCCGGCTCTCCGGCGGCTCTCGCCGCCCACGCTCACGTCTCGGTGCCCTCGACGAACGGCACGAAGCTCACCGGCAGCAGCTCCTCGCGCTTGAACTCGTCGCCGTCGCGCGTGACGCGCAGCAGCGTCTGCTCGCCGCGCGCCCCGATCGGAATCACGAGCCGGCCGCCGTCGTCGAGCTGCTCCAAGAGCTCGGGCGGCACGATCTGCGGCGCAGCCGCCGCGATGATTCCTTGGAACGGCGCCTGACTGCGCCAGCCATGCCAGCCGTCCGCGTGGCGCAAGCTGACGTTCGACACGCTCAAGCTCGCGAGAATCGAGCGCGCCCGTTGCAGCAGCGGCGCGATGCGCTCGACGCTGTAGACGTGCTGCACGAACGGCGCGAGGACGGCCGTCTGGTAGCCGCACCCTGTGCCGATCTCGAGCACGCGCGTGAGCTTCTTCGGCACCCCTTCGATGAGTGCGCTCGTCATTGCGGCAACGATGTAGGGCTGCGAGATCGTCTGGCCGAACCCGATCGGCAGCGCCGTGTCCTCGTAGGCGCGGCTCGCGAGGGCCTCGTCCACGAACAGATGCCGCGGCACCGCGCGTATGCGCTCGAGGATGGCAGAGTTCTTGATGCCCTCGGCCTTCAGCCGGTCGATGAGCCGCTCGCGCGTGCGCGCGGATGTCATGCCGATGCCGTTACGGTCGATGCCGTTCACTTGGAACCGCTCGAACCAGGTCGCGACCTTCTCGATCGACGCGTGCGCCGTGAGATCGACCTTGATCGGCGACACCGACACGAAGCCCTCCGCGATCGCGTGGAAGTCCGTGCCGGGCCCCGTGTCCTGGCCGGCGCCGGCGGGGCCGATCCAATAGATCGGGCGATTGTGCGGGTCGAGCGCTTTCACGGCCGGCTCGGACTTGTGGCGAAAACCGAGGCGCGTGGCTCGCACGCCCTTCAGCTGCCTCGTACGGCACGTCGGGCACGTTGATGTTCAGGATGACGTCCGTCGGCAACGGGTCCGTGACGTTGCGCTCGACGAGCTTGCGAACGAGCTTCGCGGCCGTCGCGTAGTGCTCGGCGCCGTTCGAGCACGAGCGACACCGCGATCGACGGGATGCCGAGGAACCTGCCCTCCATCGCAGCGGCCACGGTACCGGAATACAGCACATCGTCGCCGAGATTCGCGCCGTTGTTGATCCCCGAGATCAGCACGTCGGGCTCGTGCTCGAGCAAGCCCGTGATCGCGATGTGCACGCAGTCCGTCGGCGTGCCGTTGACGTAGTACAGGTTCTCATCGACGCGCTCGACGCGCAGCGGCGTCTCGAGCGTCAGCGAGTTGCTGGCGCCGCTGCGATTGCGGTCCGGCGCGACGACGATGACCTCGGCGATCGGCTTCAGGTGCTCGGCGAGCGTGCGCAAGCCGCGCGCCTGATAGCCGTCGTCGTTGGAGAGCAGAATTCGCAATTGCCGTTCCTAAGGAATCGCGACGCGCGTGCGCCGCTCCGGCGCCATCAACGCTCGGCAGCGGGCGGCGCCGGCGCGATCTGATAGAAGGTCTCGCCGGAGTGAATCATGCCGAGCTCCGTGCGCGCCCGCTCCTCGGCGGCCGCGAGCCCGTGCTTCAAGTCGAGCACCTCGGCTTCGAGCGCCGAGTTGCGCGCCGCGAGCCGACCGTTGTCCTCGACCCGACGTGTCACCTCGGCCTCGAGGCGCCACACCTCCCGCAAGCCGCCGTTGGACAACCACAGGCGTGCCTGCAGCAAGCACGAGCACGACGGCCAGCACGACCATCAAGAAGCGCATCTAGCCTCCCGCGCGCGCCTGTCCTAAAGCCGCTCGCGACGAGTTACGCATCAAAGCGAGACGGGAAACGCTTTGGCCCCATCGAACCTTGCCTTCACTCCAAGCGCCCGTTCAATTCGCAGCAGCTGATTATACTTGGCCAGCCGATCGGACCGACACAACGATCCCGTCTTGATCTGCGTCGCCGCCGTCGCCACGGCGATGTCGGCGATCGTCGCGTCCTCGGTTTCGCCGGAGCGGTGCGAGACGACGGCCGAGTAACCGGCCTTCGTCGCCATCTCGATCGCGTCGAGCGTCTCGGTCAGCGTTCCGATCTGGTTCGGCTTGATGAGGATGCTGTTGGCGATCTTGCGCTCGATGCCCTGCTTGAGGATGGCCGTGTTCGTGACGAACAGGTCGTCGCCGACGAGCTGAATCTTGTCGCGCAGCCGCTTGCTCAACGTGCGCCCAGCCGTCCCAATCGTTCTCGGCCATGCCGTCCTCGATCGACACGATCGGATACCGCGCGACGAGATCCGCGAGGAAGTCGGCGAACTCGGCCGACGAGAACTTGCGCCGCTCGGACTCGAGCGAATAGGCGCCGTTCGCGAAGAACTCCGAGCTCGCGACGTCGAGCCCGAGATAGATGTCGCGGCCGAGTGTGTAGCCCGCCTTCTCGACGGCCTCCGCGATCGTCTGCAGGGCCTCCTCGTTCGAGCCTGAGATCGGGCGCAAACCCGCCCTCGTCGCCGACGGCCGTGTTCAAGCCCTTGGCCTTCAGCACGGCCTTCAGCGCGTGGAAGACCTCGACGCCGTAGCGCACGCATTCGGCGAACGTCGGCGCGCCGACGGGCAGGATCATGAACTCCTGGATGTCGACGTTGTTGTCGGCGTGCGCTCCGCCGTTGATGATGTTCATCATCGGCACGCGGCATCGTGTAGCTCGCGCTGGCCCGCACCGAGCAGCTCGTACAACGCGACGCCGCGCTCCGTTGCGTGCGCCTTCGCGTTCGCGAGCGATACCGCCAGGATCGCGTTCGCGCCGAGCCGGGCCTTGTTGGGCGTGCCGTCGAGCTCGATGAGCCGCCGGTCGAGCTCGCGCTGCGCCGCGGCGTCGAGGCCGACGACGGCCTTGCGGATCTCGCCGTTGACGTTCGCAACGGCCTTCGTGACGCCCTTGCCGAGATAGCGCTTCTTGTCGCCGTCGCGCAGCTCGTGCGCCTCGCGCGAGCCCGTCGAGGCGCCCGACGGCACTGCAGCGCGCCCGCGCGCGCCGCTCGCGAGCACGACTTCGGCCTCGACCGTGGGGTTGCCTCGCGAATCGATGATCTCGAGGCCGCTGACGTCCTTGATCGCACTCATTGAAGCTCCTGACTCTCCTAATGCACGCGCTCGAACTCGTTCTTCGAGATACGGCCGCGCCTTGACGACGGCGTCGATGGCCTTGAGCTGCTCGAGCAGCACCGCGACGCTTGCCAGCGGCCACGCGTTCGGCCCGTCGCAAAGCGCCGCGGTCGGGATCCGGATGGGTTTCCATGAACACGCCCGCGACACCGGCGGCCACCGCCGCGCGCGCGAGCACCGGCACGTGCTCGCGCTCCCCGCCCGACGACGCGCCGCGTGCGCCGGGCTGCTGCACCGCGTGCGTCGCGTCGAACACGACGGGGCAACGCGTGGCACGCAAGATCGCGAGCGAGCGCATGTCGACGACGAGATTGTTGTAGCCGAACGAGACGCCGCGCTCGCAAACGAGCAACGCGTCGTTACCCGTCGAACGCGCCTTGTCGACGACGTTCATCATCTCCCACGGCGCGAGGAACTGCCCCTTCTTCAAGTTGACGGGCTTGCCGCGGCTCGCGACGGCGACGATGAAGTCCGTCTGCCGGCACGAGCAGCGCGGGCGTCTGCGAGCACGTCGACGACGGCGGCGACCTCGTCGAGCGGCGTGTCCTCGTGAACGTCCGTCAGCACGGGCACGTCGAGCTCCGCCCGCACTCGCTCGAGTATGCGCAGGCCGCGCTCGAGGCCGAGGCCGCGAAAGCCGCCGAGGAGCTGCGATTGGCCTTGTCGAACGACGCCTTGAACACGAACGGTATCCCGAGGCTTCGCCGTGACTGCCTTCAAACGCTCGGCCGTCGCTCATGACGAGCGTCTCGCTCTCGATGACGCAAGGGCCGGCGATCAGGAACAGAGGTGTCTTCGAACCGACCTCGAAGCCTGCGAGCCTCATGCGCTCGCGACTCGCGGCAGCTTGAGCCCCTGGCACGAGCGCGCCGCGGTGATGAAGCTCGTGAACAGCGGGTGGCCGTCGCGCGGATTCGACGTTGAACTCCGGGTGGAACTGCGTGGCGAAAAACCACGGATGAACCGCGGGCGGCAGCTCGATGAGCTCGACGAGCCCGTCGCGCGAGAAGCCCGAGAACCCGAGGCCGGCCTCGCGACATCTGATCGAAATAATTGTTGTTGAACTCGTAGCGATGACGATGGCGCTCGGAGATCTCGGCTCGCGCCGTAAATGGCCTTCGCGAGTGTCCCGTCCTTGACGTAGCAGGTCTGGGCGCCGAGCCGCATCGTGCCGCCGAGATCGGAGGCGGCGCTGCGCTCCTGGAGCGAGCCGTCGCGGTCGTGCCACTCCGTGATCATCGCGATCACGGGATGCGGCGTGCCTCGGTTCAGCTCCGTCGAATGCGCGCCCGCGAGCCCGCAGACGTTGCGCGCGTATTCGATGACGGCGACTTGCAGCCCGAGGCAGATGCCGAGGTACGGCACCTTCTTCTCGCGCGCGAACTTCACGGCAGCGATCTTGCCTTCGATTCCGCGCTCGCCGAAGCCGCCGGGCACGAGGATCGCATCGACGTCGTTCAAGCACGACGTGCCTTCGAGTCTGGATCTCCTCGGATTCCATGTAGAGGATATTGACGCGCGTGCGCGTCCTGATGCCGGCGTGGCGCAGCGCCTCGGTGAGCGACATGTACGAATCGCGCAGGTCGACGTACTTGCCGACCATGGCGATCGTCACCTCGGCTTCCGGATGAGCCTTGGCGTCGACGACGGCGTGCCACTCCGAGAGATCGGCGGGCCGTGCGTCGAGCTTCAGCTTGTCGACGACGTAGCTGTCGAGCCCCTGCTCGGCGAGCAGCATCGGGATCTTGTAGATGTCGTCGACGTCGACGGCCGAGATGACGGCACGCTCTTCGACGTTCGTGAACAGCGCGATCTTCGCGCGCTGCTCGCGCGGCAGCGCATGCTCGGAGCGGCACACGAGCACGTCGGGCTGGATGCCGATCGAGCGCAGCTCCTTGACGGAGTGCTGCGTCGGCTTGGTCTTGATCTCCGACGACGCGGCCATGAACGGCACGAGCGTCAAATGAATATAGAGCGCCCGATCGCGGCCGAGCTCGACGCCCATCTGCCGGATCGCCTCGAGAAACGGCAGCGACTCGATATCGCCCACGGTGCCGCCGATCTCGACCATGCAGACGTCGGCGTCACCGGCCGCGGCCAGCACGTTACGCTTGATCTCGTCGGTGATGTGCGGGATGACCTGGACGGTTGCGCCGAGATACTCGCCGCGGCGCTCTTTCGCGATGACGTTCGAGTAGATCTTGCCCGTCGTGAAATTGCTCATGCGGTTCGTGCGCGTGTGCACGAACCGCTCGTAGTGGCCCAGGTCGAGGTCGGTCTCCGTGCCGTCGTCGGTGACGTAGACCTCGCCGTGCTGGAACGGGCTCATCGTGCCCGGGTCGACGTTGATGTACGGGTCGAGCTTGATGAGGCGAACCTTGAGGCCGCGCGCCTCGAGGATCGCGCCGAGGCAGGCCGAGGTAATACCTTTTCCGAGCGAGGACACGACCCCGCCGGTGATGAAGATGAATCGTGTCATGCCAAAACCGGGAGGGCCGGACGCCCTTCCGAAGGGAAGCGGTCATCCGGCCGTCGAAGTTTGAGTGCTTGGTACATCGAGACGGTATTGCAAAGTACCAAAAGACCCTCTGCCCCACCAGCCCCAGCTCGCGTGCGGACGGGGACGGATTTCTAAATCCGTCCCCCCGTTCCGGCGCGCGCAGCGTCGGATGCTGCGTCCATTGCACGCTCCAACGCGGCTCGCTCGCGAGCGCCTCGCCGGCATCGGCGCCGATCCAGAGGTCGCCGATCGCGGCGAGCTCCTCGCCGCGATAGAGGAGCGGCACGCCGCTCGCGCATCCACGGCACGACGCCCTCTTCCTGGAACAAATGCTTCAGCGAATGGCGGTGCTCGCGGCCGTGCGGCCGGAATCGCTCGCCGCCGGCGCGAAAGCGCAGCGTCAGGCCTCGCTCGATCCATGACTGCGCGCAACCCGCGGCCGTCGTGCGCCGGTGTGAGCTCGACGCGGCCTTCGGGGCCGATCCACGGCGTGCCCACGCCGATGCTGCGCCGCGTAAGCGCGCGGCGACGGCGGCGGCAGCGGCGCCAAGAGGTACAACGCTTCGCGAAATACGCGCCCTTCGCCGCTCGGCCAGCGCACGCGCGTGCGCGACTCGGAATGCGACTCGAGCAACGCTTCGCGCAGCTCGCTCGATCTTGCGCGCGCTCGGCGTGCCGAGCCCGCCGACGCGCAGCAGATAGCGCAGGAGATTACGCTGCCGCGCCGGCTCGAGCGCCGCGAGCGCTGCTCGCGGCACGTGCCAGGGCTCGGCGAGAGCGCGTGCGTCGTCGGCCGGCCACGGCCTCGAGCAGCCGCTCGGCGTCGCTCGCCTGCTCAGCCAAGCGCTCGGCGTGGTGCGCCGCAGCCGGCCACCGCGCGCGCAGCGCCGGCAGCACCTCGAGACGCAGGTAATTGCGATCGTGGCGCGGCTCGGCGTTCGACGGGTCCTCGAGCCAAGCGAGCTTGCGCGCCGCCGCTTCGGCGCGAAGCTCCTCGCGCGTGAAGTCGAGCAACGGCCGGCCGAGCCAGCCGGCGCCGAACGGCGCGAACGCGATGATGCCGCGCAAGCCGCGAACGCCCGTGCCGCGCAGCAGGCGCAGCAGCAGAGTCTCGAGCTGATCGTCGGCGTGATGCGCCGTCAGCAGCCACTCGCCGGGCAGCGAGCAGCTCCCCGAGCGCACGGTAGCGCGCCGCGCGCGCAGCCGCCTCGAACCCCTCACCCGATGCGCGATCGACGGTGACGCGGACCCCGACGAACTCGACGCCGAACGCTGCGGCAACACCGCGCGCAACGCTCGCTCCACTCGCCGGAGCGCGGATGGAGGCCGTGATCGACGTGCGCGGCGCGGAGGCGAGCCGGCAGATCGAGGCCGCAGAGCGTTGCGAGCAACACCGTGGAATCGAGCCCGCCGCTGAAGGCGACGGTCACGCCGGAGGGCGGGTGCAGCGACGCCCAGCCGGCGAGCACCGCGCGCAGCTTGGCCGCGAAAAGGTCCGGGTCGCCTGGCCTCAATTCACCGGAAGTGGGCATGCTGCGCCGCGATCTCCGGCGACGCCGGAGCTCAGCCCTCTTTGAAGACTCCGTAGCCCGCAAGCCGCTTGCGCCGTTGCACGAGCAGCGCGTCGAGCGGGATTCCTTGTAGCGTCGCGAGTGTCTGTGTCAGCGCGTGCTTCAGCGAATCGGCCATCGCCTGCGTGTCGCGGTGCGCGCCGCCGAGCGGCTCCGGGATCACGTCGTCGACGAGCTTGAGCCGGTGCAAGCGCTCGGCCGTGATGCCCATGGCCTCCGCGGCCATCTCGGCCTTGTCGGCACTCTTCCACAAGATGCTCGCACAGCCTTCGGGCGAGATGACCGAATAGATTGCGTACTGCAGCATCAGCACGCGGTCCGCGACGCCGATCGCGAGCGCGCCGCCGGAGCCGCCCTCGCCGATGACGATGCTGACGATCGGCACCTTCAAGCTCGACATCACGAACAGGTTGCGAGCGATCGCCTCGGCCTGCCCGCGCTCCTCGGCGCCGATGCCGGGATACGCACCCGGCGTGTCGATCAGCGTGATCAGCGGCAAGCCGAATTTCTCGGCGAGATTCATGAGGCGCAATCCCTTGCGGTAGCCCTCGGGCCGCGCCATGCCGTAGTTGCGCCACACGCGTTCCTTGGTGTCGCGCCCTTTTTGGTGGCCGAGGACGACGACGGGCTCGTTGTCGAGGCGCGCCAGCCCGCCGACGAGCGAGTGGTCGTCGGCATACATGCGATCGCCGTGCAGCTCCTGGTAGTCGGTGAAACATTTGTCGATGTAGTCGAGCGTGTACGGGCGCTGGGGGTGGCGCGCGAGCTGAGCGATCTGCCACGCCGTCAGGTTCGAGAAGATGCTGCGCGTCAACGACTCGCTCTTGTTGCGCAGGCGCGAGATTTCCTCGCTGATGTTGAGCTCCGAGTCCTCGCCGACGAACTTGAGGGCATCGATGCGCGCCTCGAGCTCGGCGATCGGCTGTTCAAACTCCAGGAACTTCAAATCCATAGCCACTCAGGCGACGGGGACGCCTTGCACCTTACCCGAGCGCCGTTTGGCGTGACAAGCGCCGGCCATGGCGGCGCGGGCGCGCGGCCTTGGCGGAGGTTCTGCTGGGCGGCTCGGCGCGGGCGTGTGCGCAGAGGGCCCTTCCCGAGACACGCCGGAAGTGCGTCCCTGCGGCTCGTGTGCGCACATCCCTGTGCGCACACGGTCTCGGGAAGGGCCCTCTGCGCACACGCCCGCGCTCGTCACGCACTTCGCCCAGGCCGCTGACGCGCTCGGATCAGCGCGCCTCTTTTGTTTTGGGGAAAGAATCGGGCGGTGAGTGTGCGTGCGGCCTGTCCCGAGACCGTCGGCGCACAGGGATGTGCGCCGACGAGCCGCAGGGACGCTATTCCGGCGTGTCTCGGGACAGGCCGCACGCACACTCACCGCCCGCCGCGCCACAGAAACGACGACGCTGATTCCGCTGCGCTGAAGGGCGGCTCTTAGACGAGGTGCTTGGGGTAGTGGATGAGGTAGCCGTCGTCGCCGAGGAGGCGCGTCAGCTGGTCGCGGAGGTCGCGCTTGATGCGGACCGCCCAGGCCTCGCCGAGCGTCAGCGCAGCCTCCGCACCGGCCTTGCGATACTCGATCGAGACTTCGCAGCGCCCGCCCGCAAACGGCTTCAAGATCCGCTGCAAGTCGCGCACGAAGTCGGGGCCCGCGTCGCTTGGCCAGCGGACCGTCAGCCGCCGCGCGTATTCCTCGATCACGTCGTCGGCGGAGCGCACGCGCTTCGCCGTGAGCCGCCAGCCGTTGACGAAGTCGTCGTAACGGAGCTGCCCGTCGACGAGCACGACGGCGTGCTTCACGATGACGTGCTTCGCCTGCGCGAACACCTCGTCGAACATCGTGACCTCGATGCGCTCCGTGTCGTCGTCGAGCTGGATCGACACGCGATTGCCGCGCCGCGCAACGTCGGCGACGACGCCTGCGAGGACCGCCTCCTTGCGCACCTGATACGGCTGCGCCGAGCTCGGCAACTCTTGCAGCACCTTCGCGACGGAGCCGTTCGTGAACCGCTTGCAGTGCCGTGCGTAGTCGTCGAACGGGTGGACCGTCAAGTAAAGACCCAAGCTCTCGCGCTCGCCGTCGGCGCGCTCGCGCTTGCTCAGATCTCGAATCGGCGTCAGCACGTGCTCGAGCACGTCGTCATGCTCGTCGCCGCCGAACAATGCCGTCTGCCCGGCGGCTTGCGCATGCACGGAGCGTTCGGCCGCTTGCAGCGCATTGGGGACGCCCTGCATCAACGTGGCGCGATTCGCGCCGAGCGAATCGAGCGCGCCCGACTTCGCGAGCGCCTCGAGCACGCGGCGGTTGATCTTCGTCAGATCCACGCGCCGGCAGAGGTCCCCTAAGCTCGTGTACGGCCCGCGCGCGGCGCGCTCGTTGACGATCGCCTCGACGGCGCTCGGGCCGACGCCCTTCAGCGCGCCGAGGCCGTAGCTGATGCGCTTCGCGCCGGCGACGGTGAACGGCAGGATCGAACGATTGACGTCGGGCGGCTAAAGCTCAATGCCCATGTTTCGCGTCAGCTCGTTCTTCAACACGACGAGCCGATCCGTGTTGTCCATGTCGGCCGTCAGCACGGCCGCCATGTACGCTTCGGGATAGTGAGTCTTGAGCCAGGCCGTCTGGTACGCGATCAACGCGTACGCCGCGGCGTGCGACTTGTTGAAGCCGTACCCGGCGAACGTCTCCATCTGATCGAAGATGTGGTTTGCGCGCGCCTGCTCGACGCCGCGCTCCGTCGCCCCCTTCAGGAACACGTTGCGCTGCTCGGCCATCTCCTCCGGCTTTCTTCTTGCCCATGGCGCGCCGCAGCAGATCGGCGCCGCCGAGCGAGTACCCCGCCAGCACCTGCGCGATCTGCATGACCTGCTCTTGATAGAGGATCACGCCGTAGGTCGGCTTCAGCGTCGTCTCGAGCCGCGGGTGCAGATAGTCGGGCGCCGCGCCGGCGCGGTGCTTGCGCGCGATGAACTCGTCGGCCATCTGCATCGGCCCGGGGCGGAACAGCGCGACGATCGCCGTGAGGTCGTCGAACCGATCGGGCTGCAAGCGCTTGATCAGGTCGCGCATGCCGAGCGACTCCAGCTGGAACACGGCCGTCGTACGGCACTGCCGCAGCAGCTCGTAGGTCTTCGCGTCGTCGACGGGAAGCGCGTCGACGTTCAGCGGCGGCTCGCCGCGGTCCGCCCGCTCGCGATTGATCGTCGCGACGGCCTTGTCGATGATCGTCAGCGTCTTCAACCCCAGGAAGTCGAACTTGATGAGGCCGATCGCTTCGAGATCGTCCTTGTCGAGCTGCGTCAGCAACGCGCCGTCGGCATCCGCGTAGAGCGGCATGTACTCCGTGATCGGCCGCGGCGCGATGACGACGCCGCCGGCGTGCGTGCCGACGTTGCGCGCAAGGCCCTCGAGGCGCTTGGCGAGGTCGATGAGCCCGCGCACCTCTTCGTCGCTTTCGTAGACGCGCTTGAGCTCCTCGTCGTCGGCGATCGCCTTGTCGAGCGTGATGCCGATCTCGAACGGAATCAGCTTCGCGATTCGATCGACGTAGCCGTACGGCAGTCCCGAGCGCGCGGCCCACGTCGCGGACGACGGCGCGCGCCGCCATCGTGCCGTAGGTCGCGATCTGCGCGACGCGCTCGCGGCCGTAGCGGCGGCCGACGTAGTCGATGACGCGGTCGCGGCCGTCGATGCAGAAGTCGATGTCGAAGTCCGGCAGCGACACGCGCTCGGGGTTCAGGAAGCGCTCGAACAAGAGATCGTGCGCGAGCGGGTCCAGATTCGTGATGCCGAGCGCGTAGGCGACGAGCGAGCCGACGCCCGAGCCGCGGCCCGGACCGACCGGAATCGCGTTCTCGCGCGCCCAGGCGATGAAGTCCGCGACGATGAGGAAGTAGCCCTCGAAGCCCATCTTGCAGATGACGTCGATCTCGCGCGCGAGGCGCTCGCGATAGCGCGGCTCCGCTTCCGGCGCGATGCCTAAGCTCGACGAGCCGCTGCTTGAGGCCGCTCGCCGCACGCCGCTCGATGAGCTCGCGCGGCGGTGTGCGATCCTCGGCGACGAAGTCCGGCAGGTACACCTTGCCGACGTCGACCTCGAGCGAGCAGCGCTTCGCGATCTCGACGGTGTTCGCGATCGCCTCGGGCAGGTCCGCGAACAGCTCGGCCATCTCGGCCGGCGACCGCAGATACTGCTCCTCGCGGTACGTGCGCGCTCGGCCCGGATCGTCGAGCGTGACGCCCTGCGCGATGCAGACCCGCGTCTCGTGCGCCTCGAAGTCGTTGCGCGTCGAGGAAGCACACGTCGTTCGTCGCGACGACGGGCACGGCGTGTGCCGCCGCGGCTTCGACGGCGCGCGCGAGATACTCGCGCTCGCCGGCACGTCCGAGCCGCTGAAGCTCGATGTAGAAGCGCCCCGGCAGCAGCGTCTGCCAAAAATCGAGCACCTCCGCCCCGCGCGTGCCGCGGCCGGCCGCGAGCGCCTTGCCGAGCTTCGCCGAGCTGGCCGCCCGACAAGCCGATGAGGCCGTCGAGCGCCGCGGGCTCGAGCCAATCCCTGAGCAGCACGTTGCGACCCGCGATCGGCCCTTGCACGGCACTCTTCGTCAGCAGCGCGCTCAGGCGCTTGAACCCGGATTGGTTCTGACAGAGCAGCGTCAGCCGCGAAGGCTCGCGATCCTCGTGCGACTCGGCGATCCAGACGTCGGCGCCGACGATCGGCTTCACGCCGCGCGCGAGCGCCGGCTTGTAGAACTTCACGAGCGCCGAGACGTTGCCCTGATCCGTGATCGCGCACGCCGGCATGCGCCGGTCCGCGACGGCGTCGACGAGCGCGTCGACGCGCACCAGGCTATCGACGAGCGAATACTCCGTATGGACGCGCAGGTGAACGAAGCTGTTCATTGCGCATGCTCTGCGCCAGCCTCGCGCACGGGCGCGAACGTCGCGCGGTGGATCGCGCACGGCCCGAACTTATCGAGCGCGCGTAGGTGCTCTGGCGTGCCGTAGCCGAAATTGTGATCGAAGCCGTACTGGGGGTAGCGCCGATGCAGCCGGCGCATGAGCCGGTCGCGGCATACCTTCGCGAGTATCGACGCCGCGCTGATCTCGGGCACCAAGTTGTCGCCGTCGATGATGGGCTCCGCCCGATACAGGCGCGCACGGTCGTGGAACGCCGGAATCTGCCGGCCATCGACGCGCACGAGCTCGGGAACGATCTGCAACCTGACTACCGCGCGCTCCATCGCGAGGAGCGATGCCTGCAGGATGTTGATGCCGTCGATCTCGACGTGGCTCGCGAAGCCGACGGCAAAGGCTTTCGCCTTGCGGCGGATCTCGACGGCCAAGTGGACGCGCTGGAGCGCCGTGAGCAGTTTCGAGTCGCGCAGGCCGTCGATCGGATTGCCGCGGTCGAGGATGACGGCCGCTGCGACGACGGGGCCCGCAAGCGGCCCGCGGCCCGCCTCGTCGACGCCGCAGACGTCGGCGTCCTCCGAGACGAAGTTCGAGCGATGGTGTCGGCCCCACGATCACGCGCTTCCCCGTACCAGCGCGAGCACCTCGCGTGCGGCCGAAGCACTCGCGTCGCAGCGTAACTGCCGATGGATATCGGCGAAGGCATCATACCAGCCGGGCTGGCAGATCGGTGCCGTCGAGCGCGCCGAGCACGGCGGGGCCGAGAACGTCGGGCCGCACCTCACCCTGAACGAACTCGGGCACGAGCGTGCGGCCGGCCAGCAAGTTCGGCAGCGAGAAATACGGCAGCTTCGCTACACCGAGCCGCCGCACGAGCCAGTAAGTGAGCGGCACCATCTTGTACGCGACGACCATCGGCCGTTTCGTCAGCAACGCTTCGAGGCTCGCAGTGCCCGAAGCCGTCAGCACGACGTCGGCCGCCGCCATGACCTCGCGCGCCCTCAGCGGAATCAGCGTCGCTCCGGCGAGATCCATGCCCGCCGTCGCCTCGCGGAAAAGCTCGGCCGTCGAGTCGCTGGCAAGCGCGACGGCGACGCTGAGCTCGGGCCGCTCGCGCTTCAGCCAAGCCGCGGTGGCCATGAACGGCGCCGCGAGGCGCGACACCTCGCTGCGGCGGCTGCCCGGCAACACGGCGAGAACCGGCTTATCCGCGGGGAGGCCGAGCTTCGCTGCGCGCGGCCATCTTGTCGACCTCAAGCGGAATCGCGTCCGCGAGCGGATGACCGACGAACTTCGCGTTGACGCCGTGGGCTGCGTAGAACTTCGGCTCGAAAGGCAGCACGCACAGCACGAGGTCCATGGCCTCGCGGATCGCGCCAACGCGACCCTGGCGCCAGGCCCAGACCTGCGGGCTGACATACTGCACCGTCTTGATCCCGGCGCGCTTCAGGGCGGCCGCGGCCGGCTTGTTGAAGTCCGGAGCATCGATGCCGATGAACGCATCGACTTGGGCTTGCTGGATGCGCGCGATCAGCTCGCGGCGCAACTTCAGGATCCGCCGCAAGTGAGGCAGCACCTCGAAGAAGCCCATGACCGCGATCTCTTCCGCGCGATACCACGGCTCGCAGCCGGCTGCGATCATCTTCGGCCCGGCCATGCCGACGAACTCGGCGCCCGGCTCTTGCTCACGCAACGCCTCGATCAGCCCCGCTCCGAGCGTATCCCCCGACGCCTCCCCCGCGACGAGCGCGAACCGCAGCGGGCGTGTCATTGGCGTTCACCGCGCGGCCTGTCTGCGCCGAGCTGTCGAGCGCCCCTCCCGAGACACGCCGGAAGAGCGTCCCTGCGGCTCGTGTGCGCACATCCGTGTGCGCACACGGTCTCGGGAGGGGCGCTCGACAGCTCGACCCAGACAGGCCGGGAACCGTGTCGCGAGCTGTGCAGTCGCGGACCACTGACGGTAGGCGGCCGGCTTCGCTCGTGTGCACGCGTTGAGCGTCGCCCGGGGCGTGGCGCGCCAGGGATGGCGCGCCACGAGCCTACAGGGACGTACTTGCGGCGTCCCCGGGCGACGCTCAACGCGGGCGCACGGGCGGAGCCGGCCACGATGCGCTCCGAGGCGTGCGCACGAGCCAAACGGGCCACCACCATGCCGTCAACGCGCGAGGCCGCGCGAGCCGTCGCGGAGTGAGTCGACGAAGGGTTTGATCTCGGGTTGCTCGGCGGCGAGCGGCGTGAGCTGCGCGATGGCTTCGTCCAGCTTGAGCTCCTGGCGGTAAACGACGCGGTAGGCCTCGCGGATATTGCGGATCTGGTCCGCCGTGAAACCGCGGCGCTTCAGCCCTTCGGCGTTGATGCCGCGCGGCTCGGCCGGCCTTCCGGAGATCGTGACGTACGCCGGGACGTCCTTCGTCACGTAGCTGAACATGCTGGACAGCGTGTGCGCGCCGATCCGGCAAAACTGATGCACGGCCGTGAATCCGCCGAGGATCGCGTAATCGCCGACACGCACGTGGCCGGCGATCGACGCGTTGTTCGCGAAGATGGTCTTGTCGCCGACGACGCAGTCGTGCGCGACGTGGCAGTACGCCATGATCCAGTTGTCGCTGCCGATCCTCGTGACGCCCTCGTCCTGGATCGTGCCGCGATTGAGCGTGCAGTACTCCCGGATCGTGTTGCGGTCGCCGATGACGAGCTTCGTCCGCTCGCCGGCGTACTTCTTGTCCTGCGGATCGTCACCGATCGAGGCGAACTGAAAGATGTGGTTGTCCGCGCCGATCACCGTCGGCCCCTTGATGACGGTGTGCGCCTCGATGCGCGAGCCGCTCGCGATCTCGACGTCGGCGCCGATGACGGCATAAGGGCCGACCTGTACGCTCGAGTCGATCTTCGCCGAGGAATCGACGACGGCGCGCGGGTCGATCAAGACTTGGGCCCGTCCGCCATGAGAATCTGCGCCTCCGCGACGACCTTACCGTCGACCTCGGCCACAGCCGCAAAGCGCCAGAGGTTTCTGCGCCGCTTCACGAGCTCGACGCGCAGGGTGACTTGATCGCCGGGCCGCACGACTTGCTTGAAGCGCGTCTCCTCGATGCCGACGAGATAGAGAATCCAGATCCGCTCTTCCGCGGTCGCCGTTTCGTACGCGAGCACGCCGCCGGCTTGTGCCAACGCCTCGACGATCAACACCCCCGGCACGACCGGATGGCCGGGGAAGTGCCCCTGGAAGTACGCCTCGTTCGCGCTGACGTTCTTGACGGCGACGATGGACTTGCCGGGCACGACCTCGAGCACGCGGTCGACCAACAAGAAGGGATAGCGATGCGGCAGGCGCTCGAGAATCCCGCCGATGTCGATAGTCTTGGGGTCACTCATCTTTTTCTTCAATGTGGTACCACTGATTCTTGCGAGGGCGCGCTCGGCCTCGATCAACCGGTCCGCAAGCACGTCGAGCTTGCGGAACCGAGCGGCGTTCTTGCGCCACAGACCGGCCTCCTCCGCAGGTAGATGGCCGGAATAGGTTCCCGGCTTGTCGACTGAGCGCGTGACGATGCTGCGGAAGGTAAACATCACGTCGTCGCAAACCGTCAGCGAGTTGATCATGACGACGCCGCCGCCGATCATACAGCGCTTGCCGATCTTCGTGCTGCCCGCGACTCCCGACATCGCGGCCATGATCGTGTGTGCGCCGATACGCACGTTGTGAGCGATCTGGACGAGGTTGTCGAGCTTGACCCCGTCCTCGATGACGGTGTCCTCGATCGCGCCTCGGTCGATCGTCGTGTTCGCCCCGATCTCGACGTCGTCGCCGATGACGACGCTTCCGACCTGCGGAATCTTTTGCCAAGTGCCCCGATCGGGCGCGAATCCGAAGCCGTCGGCGCCGATGACGGCGCCCGAATGCACGATGCAGCGCTCTCCGATGCGCACGCCGTCGAGCAACGTAACCCTGGGGCCTAGCCGGGTTCCTTGTCCGACCGAGACGTTGGAGCCGAGGACGGTCCCGGCGCCTACGACCACGTCCTCGGCGATCGTGCAGTCGCTGCCGACGACGGCATGCGCGTCGAGCTGCGCTGCCGCTGATACACGTGCGCTCGCCGCGACGACGGCGCTCGCGTGCACGCCGGGGCGGACGGGCGCGGGCGGGTGCAACGAAGCGGCGATGCGGGCGTACGCGAGATAGGGCTCCGCATGCACGAGGGCTGCGACGGGGCAGGCTTGCGCGTCGCGCGGCGCGACGACGACGGCGGCCGCTCGAGTACGGGCGAGCTGCGCTCGATACAACGGGTTGGCGAGGAACGTGACGGCATCGGGCTCGGCGTTCGCCAATGTGCCGACGCGAGTCACGACGACGCCGGCGTCGCCTTTGAGCTCACACCCGAATTGCGCCGCGAGCTGACCTAGGGTCGCGGCCATCGATAACCGCTCGACCGCGCGGCGTTACCGAGCAGGAGCAGCGGCCGCGGGATTCAAGAAGGTGAGCACGGCCTCGGTGATGTCGACCGCCGTGCTGGCGAAGATGATGCTCTGGTCCGCGAGCAGCAAATCGAACTTCTGCGCGCGCGCGTACTCTTGAGCCTTCAGCAGGACGTCGCGCTGCAGCTGACCGAGCTCTTCGTTGCGCCGCAGATTGAAATCCTCGACCAGCTGGTTCTCTGTGCGCTGAAATTCGCGCGTTCCGTCGCGAATCTGCCGCTCGAGATTGGTCCGCTCCGCTTCGCCCATGACGGGAGCATCGCGCTGGAACGTCTCCTGCTGCGTGCGCAGCTTTTGCTGCATCGCCGCGAGGTCGCGTTGCCGCGGACCGAACTCTTCCTCGAGCTTTTTCTGCGCAGTGGCAAATTGCGGCGATTGCTCGACGAGGCGAGCGACGCTGACGACGCCAATCTTCAGGTCGCCTTGCGCGCTCGCGGCGCTCGAAGCAACACCCGCAACCGCGATTGCCGCGATCAGCCAGACTTTCGAACCGATCATGAATCTATTCCCTCGAAACTTAGAAGGCATTGCCGATGGAAAACTGGAATCGCTCCACCTCATCGGCAAAGAATCGATCCGTTCCGGCATCTTCGTTCAGCGGCATGGCGTAGCTGAAGCGTAATAGCCCGAGTGGAGCCAACCACTCGACGCCGAGGCCTACGGATTTCTTCAACTTATCATAGTCGTAACCGTAGTCGATAGGGTCGCCCAGCTTGTCGAAGAAGCTGACGCCGCCCGTCGAGAACACGCCTGCGGCATCGAAGAACAAGGCGATTCGCGTCGATCCGGCGATCTTCGCCGGCGTCGGAATGATCAGCTCGAACTGATTGGCAAACAGCAGGTTGCCGCCATAAGGATTGCCGAAGTCGTCCCTCGGTCCGAGATAGCTTTCCTTGAAGCCGCGCACGGAGCCCGGCCCGCCGCCGTAGCGGTTGCGATACGGCGGTATCGCCGTCGTATCGCCGTACGCTTCGCCGTACGAGAGCTCGTTGTGGATGCGGAAGAGCCACGGCCCACGAATCCGGAAGTACTTCGTGAAATCGACGTTGGTGGTGTAGTACTCGATGTCGCTGCCGGGCACCGAGGACGTGAAGCCCAGCGACATGCGCGCGCCGCGGGTCGCGAACAACGCGGCGTTACGCGTGTCGTACTGCCACGCGGTAACCATGTCGAGGCTCTTGACCTGCGTTCCAATGAAGCCGCCGGGCGCCAGGAAAGGCTCGCCGTTCTGCGTTACCCATTCGAGCGCTTGCCTCGAGCTGAAGCTGCTCGTCAGGAGCTCGGAATTTTGAAGGGCGAAACCGAGCGTCAGCCGCCAGTAGTTCCCGACGGGATAAGTCCAGTTCATGCCCCCGGACATCGTCGTCGTCGAGAAGTCCGACGTCGCCGACGTGTATTGCGTGATGTCCTGGTAAGTCAGCGAAATCGTGCGCGAGACGCCGTCGATATTGCGATAGGGATCGGTGAAGTTGACGTCGAAGACCTTCTGAAACTCGCCGCCACGTAAATCGAGCGCGACGCGCCGGCCGGTGCCCATGAAGTTCGAGTGGATGAAGTTGCCGCCCAGCGTGACGCCGTACGTCTCCGAGTAGCCGAGATTGCCGCCGAACTGGCCCGGCAGCCCCTCCTCGATCTCGAAGTCGACGTCGACGAGGTCCGGGCTCCCGGGCACGGGCGTGGTCTCGTGCGAGACGTCCTCGACGTAGGGGAGCTGCCGCAGCGACAGCTCCGAGCGATCGACCAACGAGTTCGACAAGTAGCCGCCTTCGAGCTGTCGCATCTCGCGCCGGAACACCTCATCGTTGACGTTGTCGGCGCCGTTGAAGTTGATGCGCCGCACATACACGCGATTGCGCGGATCGACGAAGAACGTGATCGACGCTTCCTTCGTCTCTTCGTTGAGCTCCGGCACGGCGCGAATCTCGGCGAACGCGTAACCGTCTTGGCCGAGCCTCGACGCCATGAGCTCTTCGCTCTGCGTCAGCACGGCCTGCGAGAACGTCTGGCCCGGCTGCGCCAGCATGAGGAACGCGAGCTGCTCTTCAGGCACCACCATTTCGCCGGCGAGCTTGACGTCGGAGATCGTGTAGCGGTCGCCCTCCTCGATACTGATCGTGACGAAGATGTCGCGCTTGTCCGGTGAGATCGCGACCTGCACGTTATCCTCGCGAAAGTCCGCAAAGCCGCGATCCATGTAGAACGAACGCAGCTTATCGAGGTCGCCTCGCAGCGCTTCCCGCGAGTAGCGGTCGTTGTTGCGGATGAAGGATAGCCAGTCGCCCGTGGAGAGCTCGAAGTCGGCGATGATCTCTTTCTCTTCGAACGAGGTGTTGCCGACGATGTTGACCTGGCGAATCTTCGCCCGGTCACCCTCCTCGATCTGGATCGAGACCCGCACGCGGTTGTCCTCGAGGTTCTCGACGGTCGGCGTGACCTTCGCCGCGTACTTACCGCGACCGTAGTACTCCTCGGTCAACGACTGTGTGAGCTGATCGAGCGTCGAGCGATCGAAGGTCTTGCCCGTGGCGAGCCCGTTCTCGGTAAGGACCTTCTCCAAGTCGTCGTCCTTGATGTCCTTGTTGCCGTCGAACGTGAACTCGAGGATCGACGGCCGCTCGAGCACGACGATGACGAGCGTGTCGCCGTCGCGGCGAAACTCGACGTCCTGAAAGAACCCCGTCTCGAACAACGCACGCGTCGACTCGCGCAGACGCCGCTCGTCGACGGTGTCGCCGATGTTGATCGGCAGATAGTTGTAGATCGTGCCTTCGGAGATGCGCTGCGCGCCATCGACGCGGAAGTTGCGGACGACGAACGGCTCGAACGCCGCGAGCGCGGCCGTGCTGGCGCAGACAGCGGCGCAGAGCACCGCAACCCACTGCGCGACGCGAACGCAGGGCGTCTTCATGAACCGAACAACCTGACGATGTCGTTGTAGAAGGCGAAGCCCGTGAGCGCGATGACGAAGAAGATTCCGATCTGTTGCCCGAGCACCATGGCGCGCTCCGACAGCGGCGCGCCCTTTACCCACTCGGCGAGCTGATAGACGATCTGGCCGCCGTCGAGCAGCGGAATGGGCAACAGGTTCAAGATGCCGAGGCTGATGCTGATGGCCGCGAGGACCTTCAGGAAAATACTGAACCCGGCGTTGGCGGCGTCGCCCGCGATGTCGGCGATCGACAGGGGACCCGACATGTTCTTCAGCGACACGTCGCCCGTGATCATGTGCGTGAGCATCGAGACGGTGAACGTGATCATCCCCCAGGTCTCGGCGACAGCGCGCGGCAGCGCCTCGATGACCCCGTAGCGCTGCTCGGTAAACGACGAGCGCCCATTGGCGCCGATGCGGCCGAAGGTCCTGCCGCCCTCCGTCACCGTGTTGATCGTCGCCGTCAGCGTGAGCTCGCGGTCACCGCGCATGACCGTGACGTCGACGGTGGCGCCCGGTTGGCTTCGCGTGAACTCGGACCACTGATCCCAGTCCTCGATCGGTTTTCCGTCCCCGCGGATGACGTGGTCGCCGGCCCTGAAGCCGGCCCGCTCGGCCGGAGAGCCCTCGACGACCGCGTCGACGACTGCGGCCTGCCCGGGCTCGAAACCGAGGGCCTTGAACGGCCCGGCCGGCTCGGTGAGCTCCTGCTCGCGGCCGCGCAGGTCGAGCTCCACGGTACGCGTCGCGCCGCTCAGCTGCCGGACCGTGACATCGATGCGGCCGTCGTCGAGGAGCTCGTCGAGAATCTGCAGCGTGGCGGCTTCCAACGTCGGTGTCGGCCGCCCGCCGATCGACTCGATCTCGTCACCGGACGCGAGACCGGCGCGCGCGGCGACGGACCCCGGCTCGACGCTGCCGATGACCGGCTTCAGAGCCTGCACGCCGGTGACGAACATCACCCAGAACGCGAGGATCGCGAAAAGGAAGTTGAACCCCGGCCCGGCGAGCAACACCGCGACGCGCTGCCACACGGGGCGTTGATGGAACGCCCGATGACGTTCCTCGGAGCCGACGGGCCCCTCGTGCTCGTCGAGCATCTTCACGTAGCCGCCGAGCGGAATCGCCGACAGCCAATATTGGATGTGATCCGGCGGACCGCCGCGCCACGACAGCAGCGGCCGCCCGAAGCCGATCGAGAAGCGCAGCACTTTGAAGCCGAGCTTGCGCGCCACGATGAAGTGGCCGAACTCGTGCACGGCGACCAAGACGCTGATCGCCACGATGAACCACAGGGCTTTTTCGAGTACCGAGAAGTCCATCCGTTTGGCTACCGCAGGTCCTTTGGCGACCAGATCATTGGGATCGGTATTCTAGCCCGGGCGCATCGTCCTCGGGGCACGACTGTTCGCCGAGTTGCAGGCGTGGCCATGACGCTACAGACCGCCGCGTCATCGGGCAGTTCCCAGCTCAACCGATGAGGTTCAAAGCCCACAGCCCGACGACGAACGCCGGAACGGCGGCCGTGAGGCTATCGATGCGATCCAGCACCCCCCCGTGGCCGGGCAGCAGCTTCCCGCTGTCCTTCAGACCCACGTTGCGCTTGAACATGCTCTGGGTCAGGTCACCGAGCACCGAGATCAGCGCCGTCGCTATCCCTAAGGCCACGAGGCGGCTCGTGGGCAGCCCCAGCCACGCGGCGGCCAGGCCCGCTGCGAGACCTGCCGTCACGACGCCGCCGGTCACGCCCTCCCATGTCTTGCCGGGGCTCACAGCCGGCGCCAGCTTCGTGCGGCCGAGGAGCCGCCCGAACGCGTAGGCGCCGACGTCGGCGGACCAAACGATGATCAGCAGGGTGAAGGCGAGCTCGGCGCCGTGCGCCACGTCGCCGTGCAGCCGGACAAGCAGCGCCCACGACGGCAGGAGCACGACGATGCCGGCCAGTGCGACGAACGTCGAGCTGAAGCTGCGCGGGTAACGGAGCACGAGCACGAGGGCGAGGATCCACCACGCGAGCGCCGCGACGACCAGCACGGAGAGGCCCTGCTCGCCGAGCCACGACCACCCGAGCGCCATGGCGGCCGCGAACAGGATCGTGTAGCCGACGCGCCCGGCCGCCCGCAGCTTCGCGAACGCAGCCCATTCCCAGACGCCGGCCAGCCAGAGAACAGCCAAGGCGCCGGCCGTCACGGGCGAGGGAGCGAACAGGATGGCACCGGTGATGGCAGTGCCGAAAATGACGCTGGTGATGATCCGCGCGGCTAACATGATGGAGCGAGCGATCGCTCAGAACTCCATGATCTCGGCTTCCTTGTCCTTCAGGAGCGAATCGACCGCCGCGACGTAGCGGTCGGTCAGCTTCTGGATCTCGTCCTGGCCCCGTCGCTCGTCGTCCTCGGCGATCATCTTTTCCTTCAGCAGATCCTTGATGTCTCCGAGCGCTTCGCGGCGCTGGTTGCGCAGGGCCACGCGTGCGGTCTCGGCATGCGCACGCACGACCTTGACCAAGTCGCGGCGCCGCTCTTCGGTCATCGGCGGCAATGGGACGCGAATGACCAGGCCGGCGGTAACGGGATTCAGGCCGAGCCCCGCATTGATGATGGCCTTCTCGACCGCAGACACCATGTTCTTCTCCCAGGGCGTCACGACGAGCGTGCGCGCGTCCTCGACGGAGATATTGGCCGTCTGCTTCACGGGCACATTCGTGCCGTAGTACTCGACCATGACGTGCTCGAGCAGCCCCGCGTGCGCGCGACCCGTGCGCAGCTTGCGCAGGTCGTCCTTGAATGCCTCGATGCCGCGCTGCATGCGCTGCTCGGCTTCCTTCTTGACGTCGTTGATCACTTCCCGGTCCCCGTACGCGGCAAGTGGTTCATGACCGAAGTGCCGACGGATTCGCCGCTGATCAGGCGCATGAGATCGCCGGGATTGTTGAGGTTGAACACGACGAGCGGCAAGTTGTTCTCGCGGCACATGACGATCGCCGTCGCATCCATGACGCGCAGGTCGTCGGACAGCACCTGGTCGAACGACAACGCCGGGTAACGAACGGCTTTCGGGTCTTTGACCGGATCCGCCGAATAGACGCCGTCGACCTTCGTCGCCTTGATGAGCACGTCGGCGCCGATCTCGATTGCCCGCAGGCTCGCAGCCGTATCCGTCGTGAAGAACGGGTTACCGGTGCCGGC
Organism: uncultured Gammaproteobacteria bacterium; assembly: GCA_963714705.1. GTDB lineage: Bacteria > Pseudomonadota > Gammaproteobacteria > Steroidobacterales > Rariloculaceae > FEN-1219. The sequence continues at coordinate 134,674 of CAVQPJ010000001.1, read as the reverse complement.
CGCAAAAACCGTGACGCGTCCTTTCTCGAGGTGCCGCACGGCGCGTCGCCGGATGTAGTCCTCGCAGACCTCGTGGATCTGGATGGCCGACATGACGCGCACGCCCGTGCCTTGGCGCTCGAGGGCGTCTTGCATGGCGAGAGAATTGATGACGGTGGCCAGCATGCCCATCTGATCGGCGGTCACGCGGTCCATGCCGGCCTCGGCCAGCCCCGCGCCGCGAAAGATGTTGCCGCCGCCGATGACGAGGCCGACTTGAACGCCGAGCCCGACGACTTCGGTAATCTCGGCGGCGACGCGACGGATAATGGCTGGATCGATGCCGTAGTTCTGGCTTCCCAGCAAAGCCTCGCCGCTCAACTTCAGCAGAATCCGCCGATAGACCGGCGAGCGTTGCGCCATAAAACCCCGCTGGTACGTGCGTCCCGTGAAAAGGGGACGGATTTATTTATCCGCCCCCGCTCCACGTGCATTCTGTTTCCCGTGACTGGGGCGGATAAATAAATCCGTCCCCTTTTCACGGGACCCAATCTAATTTAGCGGCTCTGCGAAGCCTGCGCCATGACTTCCTTTACGAAGTCGGAGCTTTTTTTCTCGATGCCCTCGCCGACCTCGTAGCGCCGGAAACCCTTGACCTTCGCTTTGTGGGCCGCGAGCACGTCGCGCACGCGCTTCTTGTCGTCCTTGACGAAAACTTGGCCGGTCAGCGTGATCTCGTCCGTGAACTTGCGCAGCCGGCCGTCGACCATCTTGGCCAGAATCTCGGGCGGCTTCTTCTCTTCCGCCGTTTGCGCAACGATGATCTCGCGCTCCTTCTCGAGCACGTCTTTCGGCACGTCGTCGTTGCTGACGTAGCGCGGCGCGAGCGACGCGATCTGCATTGCGAGATCGCGCGCGAGCTCCGCCGTGCCGCCTTCTACGTCGACGAGCACGCCGATGCGGGTGCCGTGCACGTACGCACCCACCGTGCCGCGGCTCTCGACGACGTCGAAACGGCGCACGGAAATGTTCTCGCCGACCTTCGTGACGAGCTCGAGACGCTGCTCCTCGACCGTGCGGCCGTCGACGGAGGTCCGCAGCAACGCCTCGACGTTAGCAGGGCCCTGCGTCAGAACGACGTCGGCGATGCGTTCGACGAACGCGCGGAAGTTATCGTCCTTCGCTACGAAGTCGGTCTCCGAATTGACCTCGAGGACGACGTGCCGGCCGGTCTTCGCGTCGCTGCGGATCGCGACGCGGCCCTCGGCGGCAACGCGCGAGGCTTTCTTGTCGGCCTTCGCGGCGCCCGCTTTACGCAGCCAGTCGGCCGCAAGGTCGATGTCGCCGTTCGTTTCGACGAGCGCTCTCTTGCATTCCATCATGCCGGCGCCGGTGCGCTCGCGCAGCTCTTTGACCAAGGCTGGTTTGATGTCCATAACCCAAGCCCTCTCGCTCTGAATTCGGGTGAAAAACTATTCTGCTGCCGGTGCTTCGGGCTCTTCCTCACCGCCGCCCTCGGCCGGCGCTTCCTCGCTGGGACGCCCTCGCCCCTTTTGCCGCACTTTCGTGACACGGGCACGCTTCTTCGGTGGCGCCTTCCGCTGCTGCGGCTTGGCGTCGGCCTTGGGCTTGCCGCTCTCGTCGAGCTCGACGAACTCGTCGTCGCCCTTCGGCATTTCGGGAATCGAGGACTTGCCCTCGATGACGGCGTCCGCGATGCCTTCGGCATAGAGCTGAATGGCGCGCATCGCGTCATCGTTGCCGGGGATCGGATAGTCGATACCCTCGGGCGAGCAGTTCGTGTCGACGACGGCGACCACGGGAATGCCGAGCTTGCGCGCTTCGCGCACGGCGATCTCCTCGTGCCCAACGTCGATGAGAAACACCGCGGTCGGCAGCGCGTCCATGTTCTTGATGCCGCCGAGCGTGCGCTCGAGCTTTTCCTTCTCGCGGCCGAACCCGAGCATTTCCTTCTTCGTGAACTCGACCACGGCGCCGGGCTCCGTGAGCTCCTCGAGCGACTTCAAGCGCTTGATCGATTGCCGGATCGTCTTGAAGTTCGTGAGCATGCCGCCGAGCCAGCGCTGCGTGACGTACGGCATGCCGCAGCGCACCGCTTCCGTCGCCATCGCTTCACGCGCGGCGCGCTTCGACCCGACGAACAGCAGCGTGCCGCCGTCCGCGACGAGCCTGCGCACGAATTCGGCCGCCGCCTTGTAACGCGGTACGGTCTCTTCGAGATTGATGATGTGGATCTTGTTGCGCTCGCCGAAGATGAACTCGGCCATTTTGGGATTCCAGAAACGGGTTTGGTGCCCAAAGTGCACACCCGCTTCCAGCATCCGGCGCATGGTGACGTCGGCCATGGAAAGCTCCTTTTTGGGTTGGTCCTCCACGCGTTTCTGCGAACGACCCCGTTGCCGAGGCACCCCGCCCGCAGTTTTAGGCGCGTGTGTGAATTACCTCGGCGCGGTTTGCCTCCGAGGCGCGCGCTTTATACCATACGCGCCTTGCGGCAAACAACGTGAACCCGCTCGTCCGGCACGGATAGCCCTGCCGGCACGGCCCCTCCGCCGACGGCAGTCGACCGCGACCCGCGAGCACGACCTCGACACGATGATTACGATCAAAACGCCTGAAGAGCAGGACAAGATGCGCGTGGCTGGGCGTTTGGCGGCGCAAGTGCTCGATATGATCGGGCCGCACGTCCAGCCGGGCATCGCCACCGAAGAGCTCGATCGGCTGTGTCACGAGTACATCGTCGGCGAGCTCGGCTCCATTCCTGCGCCGCTGAACTATCGCGGCTCGGCCGGCGCCGCGCCGTTCCCGAAGTCGATCTGCACTTCGGTCAACCACGTCGTGTGTCACGGCATCCCGAGCGACCGCACTTTACGTAACGGCGACATCGTCAACATCGACGTAACCGTCATCAAGGACGGGTACCACGGCGATACGAGCCGCATGTTCATGGTCGGCGCGCCATCGATCATGGCGGAGCGACTCACGAAGGTGTGCTTCGACGCGATGTGGCGCGGCATCCGCGCGATGCGCCCGGGCGGCCGGCTCGGCGACATCGGTCACACCATCCAGAGCTACGTCGAGGAGCAGCGCTTCTCCGTCGTGCGCGAGTACTGCGGGCACGGCATCGGCCGCGTGTTCCACGAGGACCCGCAGGTGCTGCACTACGGCAGGCCGGGCACCGGCGTCGAGCTCGTCCCCGGGATGACGATTACCGTCGAGCCGATGGTCAACGCCGGCAAGCGCGACGTGAAGCTCCTGTCCGACGGTTGGACCGTCGTCACGAAGGACCACTCTCTATCGGCACAGTGGGAGCACACCGTGCTCGTCACGGACTTACGGGTTCGAGGTCTTGACCCTGAGCCCGGCCGATCGCGGCACTGAGACCTCGTGAATCCAGAGCCATTGCCCGCTCCGCTGATCGACCGCGGCGCACTCGAGAAAGCGCTGCGCGGCGACGTCAGGGCCGTGAAGGCGTTCCGCGACGCGCTGAAAATCGCGAACGATCAGCTAGGCGAGCGATTTCGCCGCAACGAGACCATCGAAACGCTCGTCGCCGACCGAGCGCACGTCGTCGACGACGTCATCCTCGCGAGCTGGCTGCATTTCGCCGCGGGCGTGCTCGACTCGGCCGATCTCGTCGCCGTCGGCGGTTACGGCCGCGGCGAGCTGCACCCGCAGTCCGACATCGATCTCCTGATCCTCATCGAGAGCGCGTCGAACAAGACCGACGACGCGATCGGCCGGTTCCTGACGTTCCTGTGGGACATCGGCCTCGAGGTCGGCCACAGCGTGCGGACCCTCGACGACTGCGAAGCGCAGGCGCGCGGCGACGTCACGGTGCTGACGACCCTCATGGAGACGCGGCTCCTGCACGGCCCGGGGAAGCTGTTCGCCGAGCTGCCCGCACGCATCGGCACGGACCGGATGTGGAACAGCGCGGAGTTCTTCCACGCCAAGCTCGAGGAGCAGAAGGCCCGGCACGCGCGTTACCACGACACGGCCTACAACCTCGAACCGAACGTCAAAGGCAGCCCCGGCGGCTTGCGTGACATTCAAATGATCGGCTGGCTCGCCCAGCGTCACCTCAAGACGCGCACGCTGGCCGACCTCGTACCGCACAAGTTCTTGACGCCGGGGCAGCTGCGGATTTTGACGCAGGGCCGCGCGTTTCTCTGGCGCATCCGCTTCGGCCTGCATCTTCTGACCGGCCGGCGAGAGGACCGCCTCCTGTTCGACCACCAGGTCAAGCTCGCGCAGATGCTCGGTTACGAGGACGCGAGCTTCACGCTGGCCGTCGAGCAGCTCATGCAGCGCTACTACCGAACGGTCATGGAGCTCAGCCGCTTGAACGAGATGCTGCTCCAGCTCTTCGAGGAAGCGATCCTGCTCGACAAGAACGTGCCGCCCCTGCCACTCGGCCCGCGCTTCCAGAGCCGCAACGGTTACCTCGAGGCAACCGACGATCAGGTGTTCACGCGCGAGCCGTCGGCACTTCTCGAGATCTTCCTGCTGCTCGAGCAGAACCTCGACCTGCGCGGCGTCAATGCGCGGACGATCGCGCTCGTCAAGCAGCACCTCTGGCTCATCGACGAGGAGTTCCGCCAGAACCCGCGGCACCATCGTCTGTTCCTCGACATCCTGCGCGCGCCGCAGGGCGTCACGCGAACGTTGAAGCGCATGAACACCTACGGCGTGCTCGGTCTCTACATCCCGGCGTTCGGCCGCGTCGTCGGCCGCATGCAATACGACCTGTTCCACGCGTACACCGTCGACGCGCACACGCTGTTCGTCGTCGAGAACCTGCGACGCTTCGCGCTGCCGCGGTTCGACAAAGAGTTTCCGTCGTGCAGCGCCGTCATGCAGCGGCTCGAGAAGCCCGAGGTCGCGTATCTCGCGGGGCTTTTCCACGATATCGCGAAGGGCCGCGGCGGCGACCACTCCGAGCTCGGCGCCGTCGACGCGGAAGCGTTCTGCCTCGAGCACGGCATGAGCCGCTACGAGGCGCGCCTCGTAGCGTGGCTCGTCCAGCGTCACCTGCTGCTGTCGCTGACCGCACAGAAGAAGGACATCAACGACCCGAACATCGTCAACGACTTCGCACGCACGGTCGGCGACCAGACGCACCTCGACTATCTCTACGTGTTGACGGTCGCGGACGTGCGCGGCACGAATCCGAAAATCTGGAACTCGTGGAAGGAGTCGCTGTTCGCCGAGCTCTATCAGGCGACGCGGCGCGCTCTGCGTCGCGGGGTCAGCAATCCGATCGACAAGGACGAGTTCATCACGGGCCGGCAAGCGCAAGCGGAGCAGCTGCTCTCGCAAGCGGGGCTCGCGCGCACGAGCTACCAGGCGATCTGGGGAGGATTCACCGAGGAGTACTACCTCCGCCACCGCCCCGAGGAGATCGCGTGGCACACGCGCGTGCTCGCCGAGAGCGCGAGCCCGGGCGCGATCACCGTCGACGTCAACGACGTCGTCGTGCCCGGCTTGACGGCGGTCGCCGTGTACTCACCCGAGGAGACGCGCTCGTTCGCGCGCGCGACGGCCGTGCTCGACGAGCTCGGCCTCACGATCGTCGACGCACGCATCGTGCCGCTCGCGAAGTCGAGCCTCGACACGTACTGCGTGCTCGAGAGCGACGGCAGCACGATCACCGAGCGCCGGCGGCTCGACGAGATCAAGCACCGGCTGCTCAAGGCGGTCACGGCCGGCAGCGAGCAGGCTCTCAAGGTCACGCGCCGGGCGCCGCGGCAAGTGCGCATGTTCTCGACGCCCGTGCAGATCACGATCTCGCCGGACGGCAAGAATGCCCGCACGATCGTCGAGCTCGTCGCGGGCGACCGCCCAGGCCTGCTGTTCCAGATCGCCAAGATCTTCGACCAGGAGCGCGTCGCGTTGCAGAATGCGAAGATCTTGACCGTCGGAGAGCGGGCCGAGGACGTCTTTTTCGTGACGAACGCGGCACGCCAGCCGCTCGACGAGACAGCTTCCGCGCGCCTCGGCGCGGCGCTGCGCGAAGGCCTCGCCGACGCGCCCACCTGACATTCAAGGGAACGCATCTTGAGCACACTGCAAAACGTCATCGAGCGCGGCTGGGAACGCCGCACCGAGCTCTCGCCCGCTCGCGCCGACACGGAACTGCGCGACGCGGTCGAGCAATGTCTCGCGGGGCTCGACGCCGGCACGCTGCGCGTCGCGGAGCCGCTTGACGGCCGCTGGGTCGTCAATCAATGGCTGAAGCAAGCCGTGCTGCTGTCGTTCCGCATCAACGACAACCGCGTCGTCGACGCCGGCTACACGAAGTTCTTCGACAAGGTGCCGCAAAAGTTCGCGCAATACGACGCGGAGAAGTTTCGCAGCGCAGGAATGCGCGTGGTGCCCGACGCCGTCGTGCGCCGCGGCGCTTACATCGCGCCCGACGTGGTGCTGATGCCGTCGTTCGTCAACATCGGCGCGTACGTCGATTCCGGCTCGATGATCGACACGTGGGCGACGGTCGGCAGCTGTGCGCAGATCGGCAAGCACGTGCACTTGTCGGGCGGCACCGGCATCGGCGGCGTGCTCGAGCCGCTGCAAGCCTCACCGACGATCATCGAGGACAACTGCTTCATCGGCGCCCGCTCGGAGGTCGTCGAGGGCGTCGTCGTCGAGCGCGGCAGCGTGCTCGGGATGGGCGTCTACATCGGGCAGAGCACGAAGATCTACGACCGCGAGACCGGCGAGATTCACTATGGCCGCGTGCCCGCGGGCTCCGTCGTCGTCGCCGGCAACCTGCCGTCGAAGGACGGCAAGTACTCGCTCTATTGCGCCGTCATCGTCAAGAAGGTCGACGAGAAGACGCGCTCGAAGACCTCGTTGAACGAGCTGTTGCGCACCGCTGACTAGGCCGCGGCGGCGAAGAAAGCCGGTGCCAGTCGACCGGCCGCGGCCTGCGACGTGAGCTCGGTTGTTCCTCCCGCTACCGCCCGGGCCGCCGATGGTTGTCGGTGCCAGTCGAAACGCGCGGGCCGCGTGTGCGATTCAAAGTAGGTCACTGGGGCGGAACGCGTGTTCCATTCGGAAGAACCACCGTGGATTTGATGGCCCGCTTGCGGGGCGGCCCGAGCGCGGGAGGAACAACCGAGCTCGCGTCGCCGCGCGGCCTACGGCACCGCGGCGTTCGACTCCGAAAAGGGGACGGATTTATTTATCCGTCCGTTCTGGGGTCTTAGCGGGGTTGATCCGGGGACGGATAAATAAATTCGTCCCCGAGGCTGGGCACGTCCCCGAGGCTGGGCAGCTACTGCTGCCCGCCCGGTCCGAACAACGGTGTTCCGCCGCGCGGCTGCCACGTCGGGGGCGGAGGCGGGACTCCTTCCCAGGGCGAACGAACAACGTACGCCGGCGGCGCGGCCCTACGGGGCGCCGCCGCGGCCTGAAGGCGCAGCTTCGCGGCCTCGCCCGTCGCGAAACTGACGACTTCCTCGTAGCTCAAGCCGTGGATCTGCCGATAGTAATCCGCTTTCCTGTACTTGCCCCGCTCGGTGTCGTCGGCCTGCGTGCCTGAGATCCAGATGTCTTGCAGCGCTTCGCCGAACGCCTGGCGTTGCTCTGGCGACAACTCGTCTTTGAACGCGGCCAACGACCGTTTGAAGGCGGCGCGGCTGGAAGCGTCGACACGAAGAGAGGGCGCCGCGTCAGCGCTGGCGATACCCGCAAATGCGAGAGCCAACACGGCAACAGTGAGCTTCAGCATCTGAGGTCCTCCCGGCTTCGGCAATGAGTTGCGGTGACCAAAGAATAGCGCCGAGCGCTGGTTCATGCACGTCTGGCGTGAACCGAAGCCAACGTGCGCCTCATTTTCTAGCCCCCCCGAAGCGGGATCGGCCGTACAGCCGATTCACCCGCGCGCGGGCAGAGAGAATCAGCCGAAGCGGCCCGTGATGTAGTCTTCCGTGAGCTTGTGGCGCGGGTTCGTGAAGATGTCGTCCGTCTCACCGACCTCGATCAGCTTGCCCAAGTGAAAGTACGCCGTGCGCTGCGAAACGCGCGCGGCCTGCTGCATCGAATGCGTGACGATCGCGATCGCGTAATTCTGCTTCAGCTCGTCGATCAGGTCCTCGATGCGCGCGGTCGCGATCGGGTCGAGCGCCGAGCACGGCTCGTCCATGAGGATGACGTCGGGGTTGACCGCGATCGTCCGCGCGATGCAGACCCGCTGCTGCTGCCCGCCCGACAATCCCGTGCCCGGCTCCTCGAGCCGGTCCTTCATCTCCGTCCAGAGCCCCGCACGCTCGAGGCTCGTCTGCACGATCTCGTCGAGCTCGGCGCGATCGCGCGCAAGCCCGTGGATGCGCGGCCCGTACGCGACGTTGTCATAGACGGACTTCGGGAACGGATTCGGTTTCTGGAACACCATCCCGACGCGCGCGCGCAGCATGACGACATCCATGTGGCGCCCGTAGATGTTCTCGCCGTCCAGCGTGATGTCGCCCGTGACGCGCGCCGACTCGATCGTGTCGTTCATGCGGTTCAAGCAGCGGATGAACGTCGACTTGCCGCAGCCGGACGGGCCGATCAGCGCGATGACCTCGTTACGCCCGATGTCGAGGCTGACTTTCTGGATCGCGTGATTGTCGGCGTAGAACACGTCGACCTGTCGCGCCTGCATGACGGCATTCGGCGACGTGAAATCGCCGACGGTGCGATAGCCTTCGTCGGCCGCCGGTTTCGGCGGAACGGCCTGCACGGACGGGGCTCCTGCCGCCTCTGTCGCGACCTCTGCCAAGTCGTTGCTCTTTCTTTCGGGTGCGAGGCTCACATCGTATCCCAAACCGTCCTAGTAACGCCGCTCGAAACGTTTCCGCAATAGGATTGCCGTCGCATTCATCACGAGCAGGAACAGCAGCAGCACGACGATCGCCGCCGATGTCCGCTCGACGAATGCGCGCTCGGGACTGTCGGCCCACAGATAGACTTGCACGGGCAACGCCGTGGCCGGACTCAGCGGCGAGTCCGGCACGTCGACGATGAACGCGACCATGCCGATCATCAGCAGCGGCGCCGACTCGCCGAGCGCGCGCGCCATGCCGATGATCGTGCCCGTGAGCATGCCGGGCATCGCGAGCGGAAGGACGTGATGCAGCACCATCTGCATTTTCGACGCGCCGACGCCGAGCGCCGCCTCTCGGATCGATGGCGGCACGGCCGTCAACGCAGCACGCGACGCGATGATGATCACGGGCAGCGTCATGAGGCTCAACACGAGCCCGCCGACGACCGGAGCGGAGCGCGGCAGGCCGAACACGTTGATGAACAGCGCGAGCCCAAGCAAGCCGAAAACGATCGAGGGAACCGCGGCGAGGTTGTTGATGTTGACCTCGATCAGGTCCGTCCAGCGATTGCGCGGCGCGAACTCTTCGAGATAGACGGCCGTTGCGACGCCGAGCGGAAACGACAACGCGAGCGTCACGAGCAGCATGAAGAACGAGCCGACCGTCGCGCCCCAGATCCCCGCGAGCTCGGGGTCGCGCGAGTCGCCGCGCGTGAAGAAGTAACGATTGAACTGCAGGTCCACGCGGCCTTGCTGCTCGAGCGCCGTCAACCAACGCAGCTGCCGATCGTCCATGCGGCGGTCCGTCTCGGGCACGTCGCGAGGCGCTTGACCCTTCACGATCACGTCGACGTCGTCGTCGGCGAGCAGCCACAGCGTGCGCGTCTCGCCGATCGCAGCGGGTTCGTTCACGACGAGCTGCTGCAGCTCGATCCCGGCGCCGGCGCTCAAGAGAGCGTACAGCGCGCGCAGATCGGCGCGGCCCGTCACCTCGGGGAACAAGCCGCCGAGAGCGTCGCGCGCGAGACGTTGATAGTCCGCACCGCGCAGGGTCTCGGGATCGCGCGTCGCGCCGGGATCGATGACAGCAGCGTCGAGCTCCACGTCGAGCCGGATGCGCGTTTGCTCGAGCGCCGTGTAGCCGTTGCCGACGAGCGTGTAGAAGAAAAATGCCAGAAAACCGAGGCCGATCAGCAGCGCGCCGAGGCCGAGCGCGCGAAAGATGGCCTCGTTGCGATAGCGGCGCGCGATGCCACGCGCGACGGCTTCTTTGACGGAGAGCGTCGAGCGGCTACTCATACTGCTCCCGGTAACGGCGCACGACGCGCAGCGCAACGACGTTCAGCGCGAGCGTGACGACGAACAGCACGAGCCCCAGCGCAAAAGCCGCGAGCGTCTTGGCGCTGTCGAATTCTTGGTCGCCCGTGAGCAGCATGACGATCTGCACCGTCACCGTCGTCACGGCTTCGAGCGGATTCGCCGTGAGATTCGCGGCGAGACCCGCCGCCATGACGACGATCATCGTCTCGCCGATCGCGCGAGACACCGCCAGCAGCACTGCGCCGACGATGCCGGGCAGCGCCGCCGGAAACACGACGTTGCGAATCGTCTCGGACCGCGTCGCTCCCAAGCCGTACGAGCCGTCGCGCAAGGCTTGGGGCACGGCCGTGATGACGTCGTCCGATAGCGACGAGACGAACGGAATGATCATGATGCCCATGACGAGGCCGGCGCCGAGCGCGCTCTCGGAGGCGACGTCGAGCCCGATGCTCTCGCCGAGGCCGCGCAGCAGCGGCGCGACCGTCAGCGCCGCGAAATAGCCGTAAACGACGGTCGGGATGCCGGCCAGAATCTCGAGCAGCGGTTTGGCGTACGCGCGGAACCGCCGGCTCGCATACTCGGACAGGTAGATCGCCGACATCAGGCCGACGGGCACCGCGACGAGCATCGCGAGCCCCGAGATCAACAGCGTCCCTGCGAACAGCGGCACGGCGCCGAACGCGCCGGCAGCGCCGATCTGGTCCTCGCGGATCGCCGTTTGCGGGCTCCACGACAGGCCGAACAGGAAGTCGAGCAACGACACTTGTTGAAAGAACCGCAGGGCTTCCACGAACACCGACAGGAAAATTCCGATCGTCGTGAGGATCGCGACGCACGAGGCCGCGATCAGCAATAGCTCGATGGCTTTCTCGACGCGGTTGCGGGCACGGAAGTCCGCCCGGATGCGCCGATAGGCCCACGCGAGAACCAGGATGCCGAGCACGACGACGGCCGCGGTCGCGAGCTTGCGGCTCGACGCTTTGAGACTGCTGTAACGCTCCGCCGCCGCGGCGACCTCGGGGCTGCTCGGCGCCTCGCCGGCGACGTTGCCTTCCACGAGATTGCGAATGTCGTTGTAGACGAGGCCGAGCTGATCGTCGGGCAGCGCCTGCATCGCCTCGGGCAGCGAGTCGAGCACGTTGCTGCGCAGCCACGAGGGCTCGAGCACCTGCCAGAGCACGAGCAGCGTCAGCGCCGGCAGAGCGCACCACAAGGCCACGTAGCCGCCGTGGTAACCCGGCAGCGAGTGGAAGCTGCGAGGACCCGCCGCTACCGCCGCGCTAACCGCGCGCTGCCGGCCGACGTAGTACCCGAGCAGCGCCAGACCGACGACGACGAACAACAGTGTCGATGAAGGCACGCGGCGTTAACGTCGTTGGAGCGAGGGATGGCTCATCGTAGGCCGTCAGTGAGCGCCGAGATGCAGCTCCGCGAGGTTGCTGCCTTGCGCCTGCATTGCCACGCGCTCGTCGTTGGAGAGCGGAATCAAGCCGCTGTCGGTGAGATAGCCGAACTCGCCGACGGCGGCGTCGCTCGTGAATTCCGCGACGTACTGGCGGATACCGGGAATGACCGACACGTGCGCTTTCTTCACGTAGAAGTAGAGCGGCCGCGATACCGGATACTTGCCTTCTGCGATCGAATCGAAGTCCGGGGCGACGCCGTTGATGTGCGCGCCCTGAACCTTGTCGCCGTTCTGCTCGAGGAAGCTGTAGCCGAAAACGCCAAGCTGCCGCGGGCTCGCCTCGAGCTTCTGCACGATGAGATTGTCGTTCTCACCCATGTCGATGTAGTGACCCTCGCGCAGCGTGTGGCACGCGGCCAGGTATTCGGCACGCGGCAGCGCCGCGACCCACGCGAAGGTCTTGCAGCCGCCTTCCATGACGAGCTCGTTGAATGCGTCGCGCGTGCCCGAAGTCGGCGGTGGCCCCATGACCTCGATCTCGTCGGCCGGCAGCGACGAGTTGATCTCGGACCAGCGCGTGTACGGATTCAGGACGAGCTTCTGGCTGCCTGAGGGATCGGGGACGTCCTTCGCGAGCGCCAGGTAGACCTCGCGCAGCGTCAACTGATAGTGCGGCGCCGACTTGGCGTTCGCGAGCACGATGCCGTCGTAACCGATCTTGATCTCGACGATCGCCGCGACCCCGTTCTTCGCGCAATCGGCGACCTCGCCGGTCGTGATGCGGCGCGAAGAGTTCGCGATATCGGGATGCTGAACGCCGACTCCGCCGCAGAACGCCTTGATACCGCCGCCGCTGCCCGTCGACTCGACCTTCGGCGTCTTGAAGCTCGGGTTGCGGCGCCCGAACTGCTCGGCCACGACGGTTGCGAACGGATAAACGGTGGATGAACCCACAATGCTGATGTAGTCTCGCGCAGCCTGTGCGTAGCTGCCGCCCGATACCGCAACGCCGATCGTCGCGAGCAACGTGCACGTGACCCGGTGAGTGTGCGAAGCGTGCCGAGCGTGGTTCCCCATGAGCCCTCCGATTGGGTCTGGCGCAGCGCCGCAGGGGGCGCGAGCATTAACATGACGCGCCGATCAGACTAGCCAGATAATGTTAAGGAATTATTGCAGCCCGTCGCCCGGATGCGCCGCGACAGCGCCTCGCCGGCTACTCTCAACATCATGAAACCACTGGTGATTCTGCTCCAATGGACACGCTGAGCCTTGCGCGCGAACTGATCCGCCGACCCTCGGTTTCGCCGGCCGACGCGGGCTGCCAGGTCCTGATCGGCGAGCTGCTCGAGGCCGCCGGCTTCGTCGTCGAGCGCCTCAAGTTCGGCGAGGTCGACAATCTTTGGGCTCGCCGCGGCCGCGCGGCTCCCGCGCTCGTCTTCGCGGGCCACACCGACGTCGTCCCGACGGGGCCGCCCGAGCAGTGGGACGTCGACCCGTTCGCCGCCACGGTCTGGGGCGACCGGCTGATCGGCCGCGGCGCGGCCGACATGAAAGGCAGCCTCGCAGCGATGATCAACGGCTGCCGCCGGTTCGCCGAGCGGCATCCGAAGTTCTCGGGCTCGATCGGCCTCCTGATCACGAGCGACGAGGAAGGCGCGGCCGACGACGGCACGCTGAAGGTGATGGAGACGCTGGCGCGGCGCGGCGAGACGTTTCAGTACTGCGTCGTCGGCGAGCCGTCGAGCTCGGCGCAGCTCGGCGACACGGTCAAGATCGGCCGCCGCGGCAGCCTGTCCGGCATCATGACGATACGAGGCGTGCAAGGGCACGTCGCCTATCCGCTCCAGGTCGACAACCCGATCCACGCGCTCGCGCGGTTCGTCGCGGCGATGACGCGCGAGCCGATCGACGCCGGCAACGAGCACTTTCCGCCGACGACGTTTCAGATGGTCAACGTGCACTGCGACGCCGGCGCGCCGAACGTCGTGCCGGGCGAGCTGAAGTGCCGCTTCAACCTGCGCTACTCGAACGTGTGGACACACGAGCAGCTCTGCGCGCGCGTCGAAAAGCTGCTCGCGGATCTCGGCATCGACTACGAGCTCCGCTGGCGCGTCGCCGGTAAGCCGTTCCTCACGCAGCCGGGACGGCTGACGGAGGCCGTGCAAAAAGCCGTGCACGAGGCGACGGGCCTTCTGCCTGCGCTATCGACGAGCGGCGGCACGTCGGACGGGCGATTCATCGCGCCGTACGGCATCGACGTCGTCGAGCTTGGACCGATCAACGCCACGATCCACAAGGTCAACGAGCTGGTGTCGATCGCGGACCTCGAGCGCCTCGAGCGCATCTACTTTCGGATCGCGGAGCTGCTGCTCACTCAAGAATGACCGGTGCCGCGCAGCGCGTGTCCCGAGAGCGGCCGTCGATAGGGCCGTTCCGGGGACGCCGGAAGTGCGTCCCTGCGGCTCGTAGCGCGCCATCCCTGGCGCGCTACGCCCCGGAACGGCCCTATCGACGTCCACTCTCGGGACCCCAACCACCACCACACAAGGAAAGAGCGCTCGGCGGCTCTTGAGGGCACCTCAAACGCTCGCGATCCGCTTTTCTTTTGGTGGAAGAAAGAAAAGAGGTGGTGGGGCCGGCGGAATGCGTGCATGCAGGGCTGGCCGGGGCGTGGCGCGCCAGGGATGGCGCGCCACGAGCTTACAGGGACGTACTTGCAGCGTCCCCGGCCGGCCCTGCATGCGCGCAGGCCGCCGGCGCGATGAGCCCGATCAGAGCTAACGAATCAATCGCGACCAGTTGGCGACGACGACTAACCCGCCGAGCGCGACAAACCAAATAAGCACCCAGGCGGGCATGCTGAGGCCCCAGAAGGTCCAGTTCACGACGGCGCACTCGCCGGAGCTCGTGAAGATCATCCGCAGACCGTCGAGCCGGCCGAAGGTGTCCATGATGTAGTCGAACCCGGGTCCGCAGGACGGGACCTCGGCCGGCGGCAGATTCTGCATGCGGACGTGCCAGCCCGAGATGCCCATGCCCGTCGAGCGCCGCGAGCGCGCCGAGCACCGCGTACACACGCGCCCCGGCGCCGCGCGGCGCGTGCAGCGCCGCCACGGCGAACACGAAGCCGAGCGCGATCATGGCCATGCGCTGCAAGATGCAGAGAGGGCACGCTTCGAGACCGACGACGTGCTGCTCGTAAAGCGCGTAGCTCATGAGGCCGACGATAGTCGCGACGCCGGCGGCATTAGCGAAGCGCCGTCCTTGGCGTGTTGCGATCACGGCCTACTGTCCAAGCGCCGAACCCCCTGCTCGACCTCGGCCTCGATGTTCTTGACGCCGATGTGCCGGACGTCCTTGCCGTGCACCATGAAGATCACGTACTCGCAGATGTTCTTCGCATGATCGCCGATGCGCTCGAGCGAGCGCGCCGTAAAGGTCATGTCGAGCATGCGCGTGATCGTGCGCGGGTCCTCCATCGTGAACGTGATGCCTTGACGGTAGATCGACTCGTATTCCTCGTCGACCGCGCTGTCGGCCTTCACGACGTCGAGCGCGCCCTTGGTGTCGAGCCGCGCAAACGCGTTCAGCGCGCCGTGCACCATCTGCTTGACGTGCCGCGCGAGGTTGCGCAGCTCGCGGTAATTCGTCGACGGCCGCTCGACGGTGGCGAGGCGCGCCGCGAGCACGCCGATCTTCTCGGCCTCGTCGCCGATGCGCTCGAGGTCCGTGATCGTCTTGATGATCGCGATCACGAGCCGCAAGTCCCCGGCCGTCGGCGCCCGCGTCGCGAGAATGCGGCTGCACTCCTCGTCGATGCTGACCTCCATGCGGTTGACCTTGACGTCGTCCTCCGCGACCTGGAGCCCGAGCTGGCTGTCGCCTTCGGACAACGCTTTGACGGCGCGCTCGAGCTGCTCCTCGACGAGACCGCCCATCGAAAGCACGGAATTGCGCACGCGCTCGAGATCTTCGTTGAAGCGTCGCGAGATGTGATGACCGAGATCTTCGACTTCCATGGTCGCGGGTCCTCTGCTGCCGCCGAACTATAGTACGGCCGAAACGGCGTCGCTACGAAACACGACACGGTCCCGCGGAAAGCGGCAGCTGAACGAGCTGCCTTCGCCTTCGCGGCTCGCGATCGATAGCTCGCCTTCGTGCCGTTGTAGCGCGTGCTTGACGATCGCGAGGCCCAAGCCGGTGCCGCCGCTTGCACGCGAGCGGCCCGGGTCGACGCGATAGAAGCGCTCCGTCACGCGCGGAATCTGCTCCTCCGGGATGCCGATGCCGGTATCGATGACCTCGAACACGGCGCCGCCGTCGGCCGCTCGCCAGACGACTCTCACGCTGCCGGCTGGCGGCGTGAAACGCACGGCGTTGTTCACGAGATTGTAAAAAATCGAGTGCAGCTCTGATTCCTTGCCGAGCAGCGCCGCGTCGGTTTCGAGCGCGAGCTCGACGGTCGGCCCCAGCCGACCTTGGAACTCCTGGACGATGGGCTTCAGCATGCCGCCGACGTCGATGAAGTCTCGGGCGGCGCTGGCGTCGGCCGTCTCGAGACGAGTGAGCTCGATCAAGTCGCGCAGGATACGCGTCATCCGCTCGGCCTGGCGCTGCATCTCCGCGACGGGCACCTGCCACGCCTCGGGGACGTCGCCGGCATCTTGCAGTGCCTCGAGATAGCCGCTGATGACCGTCAGCGGCGAACGCAGCTCGTGCGACGCGTTCGCGACGAAATCGCGGCGCGTCCGCTCGACGTTCTTCTCGTTCGTCACGTCACGGATGATCGCCAGCCGTTGATCGGTCCCGTACGGAATGATCTGCACGTGCAACCAACCCGCGTCGTTGCGCGGCGACGCGACGGTGATGCCGTCGCCGGTCGGCGCTTTGAGATACGCCGCGAAGTCGGGGTGACGCAACAGGTTATCGATGCGGTGGCCGATGTCGGTCGCGTGATTGAGCCCGAGCAGGCGCGCGGCGGCCGGATTGAACCACATGATCTCGTTGTCGGCGTTCAAGATGATGCCGCCGTCGGCCAGCGCGCCCGTGCTCTCGCGGACCTCCCGCAACAGGCGGTGGTACTTCTTCTTGCGATTGCGCGCCTTGGCACGCAGCTTGTCGACGCGTGCAAAGACTTCGGCCCAGAGCCCGCGCGTCTCGAACAGCGGCACGCGGCGGTGCCCGTCGAGCGCGCGATCGAGCCAGTAGAGATGACGCAGCGTGTACACCAGGTACAGCAACGCTGCAGCAGCGAGCCACCAGCCCGCCCCGCCGAACCACCACCCCAAGATCAGTGCCGCTGCGAGCAGCCCGGCGAGCGCGGCGATCTGCGAAGCCCAGCGACTCGGTAGTGTCACGATTGCCCGATGGAGAATCGATACCCGGCGCCGCGCACGGTCCTGATGAACCGCTCGTGCCCGTTCGGCGTCAACGCCTTGCGCAGCCGCCGAATGTGCACGTCGACCGTTCGCTCCTCGACGTAGACGTTGCCGCCCCACACGCGATCGAGCAGCTGAGCGCGGCTGTAGACGCGGTCCGGATGGCGCATGAAGAACTCGAGCAGGCGGTACTCCGTCGGCCCGAGCGCGACCTCGGTGCCGCCCGCGCTGACCTGGTGGCTCGCGGAATCGAGCTTCAGCGTGCCGGCGGTCACGACCTCGGCATCCGCGGCCTCGAGCCGCCGCAACGCGGCGCGGATTCGAGCGAGCAGCTCGCGCGGCGCAAACGGCTTCACGATGTAGTCGTCGGCGCCGCCGTCGAGACCGGTGACGCGGTCGTCCTCCTCGCCACGCGCCGTCAGCATGATGACGGGAATCTCCTTCGTCTCGGGATCGCGCTTGAGCTGCCGCGTCAACTCGAGCCCGCTGATGTCGGGCAACATCCAGTCCATCAGAACGAGATCGGGCCGCTGGTCGGCGATCGAGGCGCGCGCCTCGCGCGCGTCGGCGGCGGGGGACACGTGATATCCGGCGCGGCCGAGATTGAAGCACACCATCTCGCGGATCGCGCGCTCGTCCTCGACTACGAGGATTCTCCTCTGGGTCATCGTCAACTCAGCCCAAACTGCACTCGCGGCCATTGGATCGCGGCAATATTACAGTCAGGTTAAGAACTGCGCCTCCAGGCCGTGTGCTCGCGCAAATACACGGGGAGCGCGGCCGACGGCGCAGCGGCGCGGCCGGCCGCAAGGTCGCGCTTCGCCTGCGGCAACAAGTCCTCGGCCGAGGGCACGAGCTCCGGCAGCACCCGTTCGGCCGCGCGCGCCACGGCGGCCAGCGGCTCGGCGTGCGCCGCAAAACCGCTGCCGACGGCGCACCAATCGGAGCCTTCCGGCGCCACGACCTCGGTCGGAGCGCCGAGCCGCTCGCCGCCGACGATCTCGACCGTGCCGTCGCGGCACTCCGCGACGGCGGAATAGACCTCGCCCATGTGCGCGTCGACGCAGACGAGCGCTCGCTCGCAGCCGGCCTCGCGCCAGGCGCGCTCCGCGAGGCAAAGCAAGCTCGAGACGGGCAGCAACGGTACGCCGGTGACGACGGCGAGACCTTGGGCCACGGCGACGCTGACGCGCAGCCCCGTGAACGACCCGGGCCCGCGGCCGAACGCGATGCCGTCGAGGTTCTGCAAGCCGATGCCCGCCGCGGCGAGCAACTCGTCGGTCAGGGCGAGGAGCCGCTCGGTCTGCTCGCGCGGGACGTCGAGCTCGCGCACGAGCACGCCGGCCGGCGTCTCGAGGGCGACCGAGCCGATCCGGCTCGAAGTCTCGAAGGCCAGCAGATTCATGACGCCGCAGCCGCGGGCTCGGCGGCGGGCTCGGCGAGGCTCGCGGCAAACTCGAGCGCCTCGTCGAAGTCGTCGATGACGGGCATCGCCGGCAAGCTCGCGAGAAACGTGGCGCCGTAAGCGCGGGTCCGCAACCGCGGATCGCCGAGCACGATGAGGCCGCGGTCGTCGAAATCGCGAATGAGCCGCCCGACGCCTTGTTTCAGCGCGAGCACGGCTTGCGGCAGCTGCAGCTCGTTGAAGGCATCGCCGCCGGCTCTGCGAATCGCCTCGGCGCGCGCCTGCACGAGCGGATCGCTCGGCACCGCGAACGGCAGCTTGTCGATCATCACGAGCCGCAGCGCGCGGCCGCGCACGTCGACGCCCTGCCAGAAGCTGCCGGTGCCGAGCAGGATCGCGTTGCCGTCGGCGCGAAACTGATTCAGCAGCTCGCTGCGCGAGCCGCGGCCTTGGACGAGCACGCGCCCGGGACGCCGCGCGCCCTTCGAGCCAACGCTCGGCGCGCTGCAGCGCGCGATAGCTCGTGAACAGCAGAAACGCCCCGCCGTGCGCCGCTTCGACGAGCGGCCAGATCGGTCGCGAGCAGACGTCTCGACGTAGTGCTCGTCGCTCGGGGTCCGGCAAGCCCTGCGGCACGTAGATCCGCGCGTTGCGCTCGTAGTCGAACGGGCTCGGCAGCACGGCCTGTCAGCCGGCGCGTGCAGACCGATGCGGCGCAAGAAATGCGAGAAGTCCTCGCCGACGGCGAGCGTCGCGGACGCGAACACCCAGACTCCGTCCTGCGCCTCGATGCGCGCCGCGAGCGCGGCGCCGACGTCGAGCGGCGTCCAGTGCACCGCGACGGCGCCGGAGGTGAGATCGAACCAGCGCAAGCCCTTCGCTCGGATCGGCGACCGTGATCTCGCGCAGCCGCGCTGCGCACGACGGCGCAACGCTCGAGGCAATTGCGCAACGCCGGCGCTCGCTTCCGCGAGCGGCTCGAGCGTCGGCGACCGAGCGCTTCGAGGCGCTCGGCCGCCTCCGGGCAGCGCGTCGCGCAGCGCCGCGGGCGCGGCGATCCACGGCGTCCGCCCTTCGGGCCGCGCGGCCGCCGGCACGCAGCGCGACGATCGCGCGGCCGAGCGCGCTCAGCGCCGCGTCGACTTGCGCCAAGACGCCGGCGGCGCGCGCCTCGGCGAACAGCGTCGCGCACCAACGACTCGAGCTCGCGCGTGCTGACCGACCAGCCGAAGAACTGCTGCGCGACGTCGGGCAGCTGATGCGCCTCGTCGACGATCACGGCGTCGGTTCCCGGCAGCAGCTCGCCGAACCCGCTGTCCTTGAGCGCGAGATCCGCGAGCAGCAAGTGGTGATTGACGATCACGACGTCGGCGGCCTGCGCGCGTCGGCGCGCCTCGAGCAACGAAGCAGCGATCGACGAACTCGCAGTCCCTTCCCAAGCAGTTGTCGACGGTCGACGTGACCTGCGCGCGCAACGCGAGATCGTCGGCGAGTCCTCGAGCTCCGTGAGGTCGCCGGTGTCGCTCGTCTGGCCCCACGCGTCGAGCGCACGCAGCGCGGCGAGCGTCGCCGCGTCGCGCGTGCCGTCGTGCGCCGCCGCGTCGAGCCGGTGCCAGCAAAGATAATTGCTGCGGCCCTTGAGCAGCGCGACCTGCATCGGCCGCCCGACGACGGCGCCGAGCAGCGGCAGGTCGCGGCCGAACAACTGATCCTGCAGCGTGTGCGTGCCGGTCGAGATGATGGCGCGCCGCTCGAGCAGCAGCACCGGCAGCAGAGTACGCGAAGGTCTTGCCGATGCCCGTGCCGGCCTCGATGACGGCGTGGCGCCCGGACTCGAGCGCCTCGGCGACGAGCTCCGCCATTTGCTGCTGCGCGGCCCGATACGTGAAGCCCGGCAAGCGCTCCGCGAGCGAGCCGTCGGCGCCGAACACGTCGTCGAGAATCAACGCGGGACCGCCCGGAACCGCGCGATTCCCGTGGCGCCGGCATCGAGCGGCGCGCGAAGGACCCAGCGAACGTGCGTGTAATCCGACGCGTCGGCCTCGCGCACGCCGCCGTCGGGCGCGGCGAGCGTCAGCTCGGCGGGCCGGCCGAAGGTGCGGCCGTTGTCGACGGAGAACAGCACCTCGCTCCCGGGCCCGCTCGCGCTGTGCGGCACGTACTGGACGTCGGCCGGGACCGGGCTCGTGATGCGGACGGAGTCGACGACGTCGTCGCTCGTGTTCGTGAACCGAACGCTGACGATGAGCTGGTCGGCGTGCGACGCGACGGTGTCCGGCGCGATTGGCACCGAGGCCGCGGCGTCGCCGGCCGGCGGCGCGACGATTCGCTCGAGCGTCGACGACACGACCAGGCTGCCCGGGGCGCCGTGGTTTCCTGCGCGGCTGAGGCGCACGGCCGTGCACGAGGAGAGCGCGATGGCGAGGACGACCCGCGGCGTTGCTCCTCGCCGGGCCGCAGGCGCGGCAGGAAGCCGACGCTTTCACGCCAACCCCGCGACATAATTGAAGTTTTCCACAGGGTAGCGGCCCCATCATTCGTCCGTTCCACGGCCGCCCGGCTATACTAGCCGGCTTCCATCCTCCGAAGCACCAAGGTATCAAGCCCATCCATGACGACCCGTCTAAAGAGCCTCCGCGACTGGGTGGCACAAGTAGCGCAGCTGACCAGCCCCGATCGGATTCACTGGTGCGACGGCACCGACCAGGAGTATCGCAAGCTCCTCGATGAAATGCTCGACAACGGCACGCTGCTCGAGCTGAATCAATCGACCTATCCCGGCTGCTACCTGCATCGCTCGGATCCCGAAGACGTCGCTCGCGTCGAGCACCTGACCTTCGTCTGCACATTGGATGCCGCCGACGCCGGTCCGAACAACAACTGGAAGTCGCCGGACGAGGCCAAGAAGCTCATGGAGTCGTGCTTCGCCGGCTGCATGCGCGGCCGCACGATGTACGTGATCCCGTACTGCATGGGGCCCATCGACTCGCCGTATGCGCGCTGCGGCGTCGAGATCACGGACAGCCCCTACGTCGTCGCGAACATGTATCTGATGACGCGCATCGGCAAACCGGCACTGAAACGCATCGAGAAAGACAAGACGTTCGTCAAAGGGCTGCACTCGACGGGCGAGCTCGACCCCGCACGCCGCTACATCGTGCACTTCCCCGAAGAGCTCACGATCATGAGCTACGGCTCGGGCTACGGCGGCAACGCGCTGCTCGGCAAGAAATGTCACGCGCTGCGCATCGCGAGCTACCAAGCGCGCACCGAAGGCTGGCTCGCCGAGCACATGCTGATCGTCGGCGTGCAGAGCCCCGCCGGCGACATTCACTATCTCGCCTGCGCGTTCCCGTCGGCCTGCGGCAAGACGAATCTCGCGATGTTGATCCCGCCCGCGAGCCAACAGGGCTGGAAGGTCTGGACGCTCGGCGACGACATCGCGTGGATGCATCTCGATTCGAACGGCCAGCTGCGCGCGATCAATCCCGAGGCCGGGTACTTCGGCGTCGTGCCGGGCACGAACCCGCAAACGAACCGCAACGCCTACGACATGATCGGCAAGGACACGATCTTCACGAACGTCGGCGTCACGGCCAACAACGACCCGTGGTGGGAAGACAAAGGCAGCGGCGAGCCGACGATCGACTGGAAGGGCAAGCCCTACGCCAAAGCGAACGGGCCCGCGGCGCATCCGAACGCTCGCTTCACGGTGTCGGCCAAGCAGAACCCGAGCTACTCGAAGCTCGCCGAAGCGCCGGAGGGCGTGCCGATCTCGGCGCTCGTGTTCGGCGGCCGCCGGCGCGAGCTCGCGCCGCTCGTCTACCAAGCCAAGGACTGGGCGCACGGCGTGCTCGTCGGCGCGAGCGTCGCGTCGGAGACGACGGCCGCCGCGACCGGCAAGGTCGGCGTCGTGCGCCGCGATCCGATGGCCATGAAGCCGTTCTGCGGCTACAACTACGGCGACTACTGGGCGCACTGGCTCTCGTTCGCCAAGCGCTCGAACAAGCTGCCGAAGATCTTCCACGTCAACTGGTTCCGGCGCGACGCGAGCGGCAAGTTCCTCTGGCCGGGGTACGGCGACAACCTGCGCGTGCTGCGCTGGATCATCGACCGCTGCGACGGCAAGGTCGGCGCCGTCGAAACGCCGATCGGCTTCCTGCCGAACCCAAGCGACATCGACGTCAAGGGCCTCGACGTCTCGAGCGCGACGCTCGACCAGCTGCTCGCCGTCGATCCCGAGCAGTGGCGCAAGGAGATGGCGAGCATCGGCGAGTACTTCGCCGAGTTCGGCGACCGGCTACCCGCCGAGCTCAAAGCCGAGCATCAGAAAGTCGTCCGCGCGCTCGGCTAGGCAGGACGGGACAGATCTATTTTCTGCCCCCGTAAAAAGGGGACGGATTTATTTTCTGCCAGCGAAAGGGCAGATACATCTACGCCCTCCAGTGGCAGAAAATAAATCCGTCCCCTTTTTACTCTTCGACGACGAAGTGGACGGCTAACGCCGTGCCGGGCTGAGCGACGCGGCCGAGGCCGATGACGCCCTCGCCCGTGAGCTGCGTGCTGTCGCGGCGGACGAATATTTCCTCGCCCGCGTTCGTCTGCACGAACGTGCCGTTCGTGCTCTCGTCGACCAGCGTGAACTTGTCGCGGCTCGCTTCGACGCGCGCGTGCACGCGCGAGATCAGATTGCCCTTGACGACGACGTCGTTGTCCTCGGCGCGGCCGAGCGTCGCGCTCTTGCGACCCTCGCCGACCGTTACCTCGCGCCCCTGGTAACGCAGGCTCAGGCGCTTCGGGCGTGCGGCCTTGTTCCGGCCTTGGCCCACCGTCGGCAACATGCTCGTCGCTTCCTCGGGCTGCCAGAGCACCTCGAACAGCACGACCTCGTCGGCCTTGCCGCGCACCGTCGCAATGTCGATCTGACGCGTGGCGGCCTGCCACTCCGGCGACAGCTTCTGCACCGTCGCCAGCGTCGTGATGATCTGCTTCGCCTTCGCCTGGCTCGTCATGCGGTTCGCCGTGTGCACGGCCGAGCCGAAGATGTCGCGCTGCTCCTGCACGACGGGACCGAAGTGGCAGCCGATCCGGATCGCGACGTGACCGTTCTCGTGATCGAGCTCACCGGCGATCGCGATGCGCTCCTGCATGCGCTTCGCCGCGTTCATGGCGTCGTCGGCCGTCGGGAACGTCGACATGACCTCGTCGCCCATGGTCTTGATGACGGTGCCGTGATTGGCCTCCGTCGCCTCGCGCATGATGTCGAGGCAACGGCCCACCATCTGGCGCGCTTTCACGTCGCCGAGCTGTTCGTATAGCTGCGTGCTGCCCACCACGTCGGCGAACAGAATCGCAACCTCTACATCCTTACCCATGGCTTCCTTTGGTGCGCAGCGGAGAGCCGGGGCGATTATACGCCAGGATCGGCGCGGCCAAGGGCGCTGCATTCCCTCGGCGAATGCCGTCGCGCGCGAATCGATCGCGGCAGCGAGCTCACTTCTCGGCGACGAGGTACGCGATCCAAGCGAGATCGGCTTCGCCGGTCGCGTGCTCCTTGAACTCGCCGTTGCCGCCGCCGTCGCCATCGTCGCCTTCCCAATACACGCGGACCCTCGAGAAGCCCGCCTCGGCGAGCAGCTCTCGCAGCTCGGGCAGCGTCCAGAGCCGCCAGTCGTAGGTGAAGGCGCGCTTGATCTTCGAGCCGTCGGGGAACTTGAAGTGGATGTGGCAGAGAATGCGGCTGGTCACGGGCTCGAACTCGGCTTGCTCCCAGATGTAAGTGAAGCCGTCGATCTTGGTCTTTTCGTTCGTGATGTCCGAGGCGTCGGGACCGCCGAACGCGTCGAGGAAAAAGACGCCGTCGTGATTCAGCGCTTGCCTGCACGCGCGCGAAGTAGCGCGCGCATCTCCTCGCGCGTCTTGAAGCAGAAATAGCTGAAGTTGAACGCGCCGACGATGTCGACGGGATCGGTGCTTGACGCTGCGGACGTCGTCGTTCAAGCAGCTTGATTCGCGCGCGAGCCGTCTCCGGCAAGCGCGCCACGCGATTGCGGCGGCCCCAATCGAGCACGTCGGCATCGATGTCGACGCCGCACGCGTGACGCCGCGGGCCGGTGCGCACCCACTCGCACGCGAGGCTCGCGGTGCCGCAAAAGTCCTCGCGTAAGCTCAGCGCATCTCGGCCGCGCAGGGCGCGATACGTGTCCCGCAGGAACTCCGCCTCGACGTCGACAGCCTGCACGGACTGTCTCGTAGAGATCGTGGATGTCCGCCTTCTCGGCCATCGTGGCCGAAAGCTTCTTCTTCGCCGTGGCTACCACGTCGTTTACCTCGAACGATTGGACAGGGAGGGCGCTCATTGTAGCGAGATCGCGCGCCGATGTGCGCGCTCGGGTGCTCGCCTACGCCGGAGCCAGTGCGATCCCGTCGTGAACGCGCGCACGAGCGCGCGCAGATCGTCGAGGCCGCGGCCGCCGTCGGTCAGCTCGCCGAGCTGCCTGCGCCACGGCGGCCGCCCGCTCGTCCGTTGCGCATGCCGAGCAGGTGCCGCGTCATCGTGCGCAGCGGCGTGCCGCGCGCGAGCTCGCGCGCGACGTAGCGCTCGAATGCGCCGAGCACGGCGGCCTCGGTCGCCGGAGAGCCGCCGAACAATCGCGCGTCGAGGCGCGCGACCAGCCACGAGTCCTGATAAGCGGCGCGGCCGATCATGACGCCGTCGACGTGCGCGAGCTGCGCGACGCTGTCCTCGAGCGTCACGAGACCCGCCGTTGATGACGATGCAGAGCGCCGGAAACTCGCGCTTCAAGCGGTACACGCGCGGCGTAGTCGAGCGGCGGTATCTCGCGATTCTGCTTCGGGCTCAGTCCGCTGAGCCAGGCCTTGCGCGCATGCACGATGAACGTCGTGCACCCGGCCGCGGCGACCTCGCGCGACGAAATCGCGCACGAACTCGTACGAGTCGTGATCGATCGACGCCGAGCCGCGTCTTGACGGTGACGGGCACGGCGACGGCCGCGCGCATCGCGCGCACGCACTCCGCGACGCGCTTCGGCTCGAGCATCAGCGCGGCACCGAAGCACCCGGCCTGCACGCGGTCGCTCGGACAGCCGACGTTCAGATTGATCTCGTCGTACCCCGCGCGCACGCCCGAGTCGCGCCGCCGCTGCAAGCTCGTCCGGGATCGCTACCGCCGAGCTGCAGCGCGACGGGATGCTCGGCAGCGATCGAAGCGCAACAGCCGCTCGGCATCGCCGTGCAGCAACGCGCGCGCCGTGATCATCTCCGTGTACAAGCCGCGCATGCGGCGCCAGCAAGCGCAGCAAGTACCGCAGGTGCCGGTCCGTGCGATCCATCATCGGCGCGATGCACAACTTGTGTGTAGTCGAGGTTTGCATAGTGACTTCTGCTTTTGGCAGCCCCACCGCGGCTCGTCGAGTGCCGCCGCCGTGAGAGAGCCCTCCCGAGACCGTCGGCGCACAGGGATGTGCGCCGACGAGCCCCAGGGATGGTCTTCCGGCGTGTCTCGGGAGGGCTCTCTCACGGCGGCGGCACGGTTGCGCCAAACCCAACCGGCTGCCAAAAGCAGAAGTCATTATGCAAGCCCAGCCGGGTTTGGGCTAGGAAGAGAGGCGCGAATCTTGCGGGTGTTCGAGCGAACCGGCAGCTCGGAGACCGGCTGCGGCACCGCGATGAAGTAGCCCTGCGCGAACGACACGCCGAGCTCGCCGAGCCGTCTTCATCACGTCGCGGCTCTCGACGCGCTCCGCGATCGCGTGGATCTTGAATGCTCGCGCCATGCGCGCGATCGACTCGACGACGCACTCGTCGGCGCCGTCGCGCAGCACGTTGCGCACGAACTGCCCGTCGATCTTCACGTAGTCGACGGGCAGGTTCTTCAGATACGTCAGCGACGACAACCCCGTGCCGAAGTCGTCGAGCGAGAAGCGGCAGCCGCGCGCCTTCAACGCGCGCATGAACGAGATCACCGATCCCGAGATTCGCGATCGCCGCCGTCTCCGTGATCTCGAAGCAGATCGCGCCCGGGCACGACGCCGCGGCCGTCAGCTCGTCGAGCACGAAGTCGAGAAAGCGTGCGTCGTTCAACGACGTGCCCGACAAGTTGATTGCGAGCGTGTACGGCGTCGTGCCGGGTGCGCCGCGGTACGCGAGCGTCTCGAGCGTGTGGCTGATGACCCAGCGATCGAGCCCCGGCATCAGGTTGTAGCGCTCGGCCGCCGGAATGAACGCCGTCGGCGCGACGAGCTCGCCGCGCTCGTCGCGCATTCGCAGCAGCAGCTCGTAGTGCGGCCAATGCCCCTCGCTCGGCGCCGATCGGCACGATCGGTTGGTAGTAGAGCTCGAAGCGCTCCTCCTCGAGCGCGCGTGTTGATGCGCGCGACCCATTGCATCTCTTGATGGCGCTCGGCCGCGTCGCCTTCCTCGTAGACGTGGATGCGGTTGCGGCCGAGATCCTTCGCGACGTAGCACGCGACGTCGGCGGCACTCATGAGCGTCGCCACGCTCTCGCTGTCGGCCTCGACCGGGCACGATGCCGATGCTGACGCCGACCTGCAGCGCGTTGTCGCGCCACGAGAAGCGGAACGCCGCGATCGCCTCGCGCAGCGACTCGGCGATATCCGCGGCCGCAGGCAGCGTGAAGTCCGGCAGCAGCACCGCGAACTCGTCGCCGCCGAGCCGCGCGAGCGCGCCGCTCTTCGGCACCCGCGCGCGCAGCACGTCGGCGAGCTGGCGCAGCAGCAGATCGCCGGCACTGTGGCCGCAGGTGTCGTTGACGACCTTGAACTGGTCGAGGTCCATGTAGAGCAGCGCCGCCGTCCTGCTGGGCTCCGCCTTCAGCGGCCGCGAGCACGATCGAGAGGCGCTCCTCGAACTCGCGGCGGTTGATGAAGCCCGTCAGCGGGTCGTGACTCGCGAGATACGCGAGCCTGCGGTGCAGCTGCCGCTCCTGGCGCACGTCGTGGAACACCATCACCGCGCCGACGATCTGGCCGTTGCGGTCCTGGATCGGCGCCGCGGAGTCCTGGATCGCGATCGTCGAGCCGTCACGCGCCACGAGCACGACGTTGTCGGCGAGCGTGACGACGCGGCCTTCCTGCAGGCAGCGCGACACGGGATTCGCCACGGCCTCGCCGGTCGTCTCGTCCGTCGAGCACGATGATCGGTCTCGATCGGCGAGCCTTGCGCCTCGCGCGCTTCCCAGCCGGTCAGCTGCTCGGCGACGGGGTTCAGATACTCGATGTTGCCGCGCGCGTCCGTCGTGACGACGGCGTCGCCGATCGACTGCAACGTGACTTGAGCGCGCTCCTTCTCGTTGAACAGCGCACGCTCGGCGGCCTTGCGCTGCGTGATGTCCGTGATCGTGCCTTCGAAGTACAGCGGGCGGCCGTCGGCGGCCGTCACGAGCCGCGAGTTCTCGATGACGACGATGACGCGGCCCGATCGCGCGTGCGGAGCTGATACTCGAAGTGGCGCACACGACCGTAGCCGTGAGCTCGCTGACGAGCCGCGCGCGCTCCTTCGGATCCACGAAGAACTCCGCCATGTTGCAGCGACCGAGCGCGGCGTGGTCGTCGAGACCGAGCATTTGCACGAGCGCGGGGTTGGCCGACAGCAGCTCGCCGCCCGGCGCTGCCTGGTAGACGCCGTCGACGACGTTGTCGAACAGCGACCGGAATCGTCGCCTCGCTGTCGCGCAGCGCGGTCTCGTCCTGCTTGCGGCGAATGGCGATGCCGGCGAGCTGCGTCAATCGCGTGACGAGGTCGAGCTCCTCGGTGTTCGGGCCGCGCGCGACGTCGAAGTACAACGCAAGCGTGCCGAGCACTCGGTCGCCCGCCGTGACGATCGGCGTCGAGCAGCAGGCGCGGACGCCGTTCGCGACGAGCTACGGGCCGCGAGCTCCGCCCAGAGCGGATCGGTTGCCACGTCGCGAACGACGACCTGCCGGCCGAGCGATGCCGCAACGCCGCACGACCCGGACCGCAGCCCGATCGGCAGCTTCGCCAGCAGCTCCGACAGCGCCGGCGGCAGGCCGCTCGACGCAGCCAACTTGAGCTCGCCTGCGTCGGCGTCGAGCAAGCTGATCGCGGCGCCGACGACCGGGATGGAGCTGCTCGATGAGGCGCACGACGGACAACAGCGTCTTCTCGAGCGGCCGCGTTCGCGGCCACGAGCTCGAGCACGCGGCGCTCGCCGTAGGCCAACGTGTCCGCCTGACGACGCGCGCCGTTGTCGATGATGCTTGCCCGGATCAGGCGTTGCTTCGACGACGGCAACCGAATGAAGCGCACTTCGCAGGGCATCTCCTTGCCTTGTCCGTCGCGGTGCAGCCATTCGAAAACGGGCCGCGCACCGCGCAATGCGCGTTCGACATAGCTCGAATGCAAGCCGATCGACGCAAGACCGTCGGTCTGGACCTCCGGGCTCAGCGCCGCGGGCCCCAGTTTCAACAGCTCCTCGCGTGGCAGCTTGAAGAGCTTGACGGCATTGTCGTTGACGTCGACGAAAACGTTGCGGTCGACGTCGAGCACGACGATCGCTTCGGGCGCGTTTTCGACCAGCGCGCGATAACGCGCTTCGCTTTCGCGCAGCGCTTGCTCGTCCTGAAGCCGCTCGGTCACGTCGCGCATGCACAGCACGAAGCACATGCCGGGCCCGTGACCGGCGCGGCTGACCGTGACCTCGACCGTCAGCGGGCTGCCGCTGCTTCGGCGCGCCTCGATGATCTCGGGCGCAGCGTCGACGAAGGTGTCCGCGACGCGATCGGCGAGCGCATCGAGCGTCGGCCGGGCAGGCACGAGCTGCGGGAGGAAACGCGCGATGTCCTGACCGACGATCTCCTCGACGGCCGCACCGAGGAGGCGAGCCGCCGCAGCGTTGGCTTCCTGCACGATGCCGTCAGGGGCGACGCTCAGGATCGGGTCTTTGACGTTGTCGAGGATCGCAGGCAGGACCGCCGGCGGATCGTGCCGCGTCGATGCGTCGTGGCCGGCGAGAATCAGCTGCAGGTCGTCGCGAACCGACGAGCCCTGCAACGCTTCGGCAATCCTGCGCTTGAGGCGGTCCTTCGCCATGGTGAACTTCGGGCCCTCGGAGCCGGCCGCGGATGCAGCAGAAAGTCTAGGAACGGCGCGGTCTTGGCGCCGTGACTCAACTCTCGTTTATCGCCGGCTCAAGGACTTTCTTGCACGGGCAGCGCAATCAGGGTCTCGCGGCCCGCGGAGCTCGCGGCCGCCGGAACGCGGTCCGCGGCGTCCGCGCTGCGCAGCGGCACCGTGATGCTGCGCGCTTGGGCGACGCCGTCGACGTCGCCCGCCACGATGACGCTCAAGTAGCCGCCTTCCGGGACCAACGGCACGACTGTGATCGTCCAGGCGTAGACGCCCTCGCCGCTCGTGACGAGCGCCGGAGCCGTGACGAGGGCCACGCCCGTCGAGCTCGCGGCGGCTTCGATCGTCACGCGGCCGACGTCGGCTTGAACGCGCGCCGTGACGGCGATCTCGAGCGGCACGCCGACGGCCGGCTGCGCCGCCACGCGGTACTCGAGGCCGATCGGCCCCGTCGGCTTGACCGGCAGGTCGGCCGGGGCCGGCGGCGCACGCACTTGCGCCCGCGGCGCCGCGGCGGCGACCGGGGCCCAAGCGAAGACGGCCGCGAGCAGCGCAGTTGCCGTGAGTGTTCTCATTGCGTCACCGTCACGTCGAAGCAGGTTCGGCCGATCGGCCGATGCTCGGGATCGGGGTCGTCGACCTCTTGTGTGTTCGTCCATTCGTAGACCTCGAGCACGTAGTTGCCGACTTGCAAGGTCGGGGAGAACGTCTCCACGCAGCTCGCCGGGTTGCTGACCGAGCAGTTCGGCGCCGCCTCCGACTTCCGCGTCTGGCCGCCGCCGATGTGCAACACCAGGTCCGGATCCGCCGCAGCATTCAGCGGCGCGCGCGCACGCGCCGTGATCGTATGGACGCCGGGATTCGTCGACCGTGAAACGCACGAAGCGCCGCGACGCGAGCTTGTTCTCGGCTCCCGTCGCCGAGCTCGTGTAATCGTCGAGGCTGCAGACCTTCTGCAACGTGGCGCCGACGACGAGCGAGTCGTAGACCGTGTTGAAATCGAGCGTGACCTCGGCAAGCGTTCGCTGCGTCGGTATACCGAAGTTCGTTTGCCCCGTGCCGTACTCGTCGTCGACGTCGGCGATGCGCTGCGACGTCGTCAAGTTGTCGATCAGCGGCTCGTCTGCGGGGCGCGCGACCTTCAGCGCGTAGACGAACGGAAACACGCTCGTCAGCGCGCGCGTCGTGCGCTGCTCGTTCGTGAGCGCTCGTCCAGATCGGCGTGAACCCGAGTGCGAGATCGTCGACGACGAACGAGCCCGGAGGCACGTCGCGGCCGTTGTCGTAGAGATCGTAGATCAACGACTGCAGCGACTCTTCGTTGAACCAGCCCGGATTCGGATTGATGCGGGTTGGGCTCTGCTCGAGATCGAAGCTGAACGCGTCGTGCCTGGCCGGCGCTATGGCTGTCGACGTAAATACGCTCGCCGGTGGCCATCGCCGCGAACGCGCTGCCCCAGGCCTCGCCGAACGCGAGGCGCATGTCGAGCTGGTCCGTCAGCGCGTGCGGACCGCCGATGCTGTCGGAGCGCGAGAAGCGATGCTCGAGATAGTGCCCGAGCTCGTGCGCGATGACGTGCCGGTCGTATTCGTCGGTGTCTTGATTGGCGGCCCCGAGAAGCAGAATGCCGACATCGGACCGATAACGGCTCGAGCCGATCTCGCCCGGAGCCGTGCCCGCGACGGGGACGTTCGCCGTGCTCCAGTGGAAACGCAGCGCAGGAAACGCCGTGAGCGGCGCGGCCGTGAGCACGAGCTGCACGGCGTCGTAAGCGACGTCGAGGATGGCGAACGGCGCCGCGGAGCGCGTCGCCGTGTAGGCGGCACCTGTCCAGCCGGACGCGGCGTGCAGATTGCGCGTGACGTCCGCGGTACCCGTGTTGAAAACGGCGCCCGCGAGCGTGTACAAGCGCTTCGCCGTTGACGTTGTCGACGACGCGGAAGTCCCAGCTTGGGCTCCCGACGCGCAGCATCTCCGCGCGCACGCGCACGGCGACGTCCGCGTTCGGCGCGACGTTGCCGAAGAAGTAATTGCCCGCCGCGTCCGTCGTCGTGCTCGCGATGGCCGCGCCGTTCTGGAGCAGCTCGACGGTGACGCCGCGCGCGGGCTGCGCAACGGTCTGCGAATAGACGAGGCCTTGCCCCGCGACGACGGGAACTCGATCGAACGTGACGCTGCCGCTCACCGTAACCCCGGCGGGCGTCGGCCCCGGATCGGCGCCGCTGCTGCCGCCGCAACCGGCGAGCAGGGCAACGAGGGGGACCGCGGCGAGCCAACGAAGCATCGCGCGATCCTACCTGGCTGCCGCCGACAGAGGACAGTGTCTGTGTCTCGCGACCGCCCGGCGCGCCCCACCGCCAGGGCGAAATTCGCGTCTTTCGCGACGCGGGCCCCCTTGGTGACGCCAAATTGCGACCCGTTTCCGGGCCGTGTAAGGGCGAGCTGTTAAACTCAGGGGTCGAGATTATGTCGCCCTATTTAAGTCTATGAAGCAAAAAACAATTCTGGTCACGGGAGGCGCGGGCTACATCGGCTCGCACGTCGTGCGCCAGCTCGGTGCCGCCGGCGAGAAGGTCGTCGTTCTCGACGATCTGTCGACGGGGTTTCGCCAGGCGGTCCTGTACGGGGACCTCGTCGTCGGTAACACGGGCGACGCCGCTTGCCTCGGAAAGCTGTTCGACCGCCACGAGATCGACACCGTCATGCACTTCGCGGCCCACACCGTCGTGCCGGAATCGGTCGCCGATCCGCTGAAGTACTACGGCAACAATACGTGCGCCAGCCGCACGCTGCTCGAGCACTCGCTGCGCGCGGGCGTGAAACACGTGGTGTTCTCGTCCACGGCAGCCGTCTACGGCATTCCGCGCGACGGCGAAGCCTCCGAGGAGACGCCGACGGCGCCGATCAACGCCTACGGCACTTCGAAGCTCATGACCGAATGGATGCTGCGCGACGTCGCGGCCGTCAACCCGCTGCGCTACGTTGCATTGCGCTACTTCAACGTCGCGGGCTCGGACCCGGACGGCCGCATCGGCCAGGCGACACCCAAGGCAACGCTCCTCACGAAGGTTGCGTGCGAAGTCGCCGTCGGCAAACGCCCTTACGTCTCGATCTTCGGCACCGACTATCCGACTCCGGACGGCACCGGTGTGCGCGATTACATCCACGTCGAAGACCTCGCGG
This sequence comes from uncultured Gammaproteobacteria bacterium, assembly GCA_963714705.1. Lineage (GTDB taxonomy): Bacteria > Pseudomonadota > Gammaproteobacteria > Steroidobacterales > Rariloculaceae > FEN-1219. The sequence continues at coordinate 102,043 of CAVQPJ010000001.1, read as the reverse complement.
ATGCCCACCTGAAAGCCCTGGCCTACTTGCGCCGCGGCGGCGAATCCACCACATTGAACTGCGGTTACGGGCGGGGTTACAGCGTCCGCGAGCTGCTTTCCATGGTCGAGAGCGTCGCGGGGCACCCTATTGCCAAGAGGGAGGAACCGCGTAGGGCCGGCGATCCACCTACACTGGTCGCTCGCGCCACCCGTATTCGCGCCACCCTCGGCTGGCAGCCGCGGCACGACGACCTCGCCAAGATCGTAACAACGTCACTGGAATGGGAACGAAAACTCGCTGCAGGGCATTGGCGCTCGTAATGCGTCGAGGGCCTACAAAATGACGATGGGGCGCCCGCGAACGCTGCTCGGCATGGTGCTGATGGGCCTCGCGTTCGTCACCGTGCCGCTGCTCGTCGCAGTCGGCAACGCCATGATCAAGCTCGGGCAGCTCGCGGCCGAGAGCGAAGTCGTGCTCGCCGAGAGCGCCACCGCGACGCTCGAGAATCAGCGGCTGAACAATCTCCTCGCGCGAATGGAGCGCAACGCGCTGCTGTATTTCGAGCTCCAAGACGTCGCCTCCGCTTCGGACATGCTGACGTTCTACGATCGCGATCAGGCCGCCCTCGAAGGTAGCATCGCCGCGCTGCGCGAGCTCCCGAGCGAGGCACCGATTCGTGACCAGCTGGCCCGGCTCTCGTCGATCTCGAAAGACGTGCACCGAATACTGCGCACGCGCGCGGTCGAGCGGCCTGTCGCTGCCGTCAGCGAGCGCTTCGGCATGCTGAGAGAGGCGTCGCAGGTCGTCACGGACGGCATGCGCGAAAGGATGAACGAGCGCCTCGAGACGCTGCAGGAAAACACGCGCTCGGCGCAGCAGGAGCTCGCGTGGCTCTCGGCCGCCCTGATCCCCGGCACGCTGGTGCTCGTCGGCCTATTCTTGTTGCTCGTCGGCCGGCCGCTGCGGCAGGTCGACCGCGCCATTCGCGAGCTCGGCGAAGGCGATTTCAGCCGGCCGATCACCGTCAGCGGCCCGCACGACATCGAAACGCTCGGGCGCCAGCTCGAGTGGCTGCGGCACCGGCTCAAAGAGTCGACCGACGAGAAGAACAAGTTCCTGCGCCACATGTCGCACGAGCTCAAGACGCCGCTGGCGAACATCCGCGAGGGCACGGAACTGCTGCTGGACGGCTCGGTCGGGCCGCTCGACATTCAACAGCAGGAAGTGACGGGCATCCTGCGCGACAACGGCGTCAAGCTGCAAAAGCTCATCGAGAATCTGCTGACCTTCAGCGCTTGGCAAACGCACACGGCCTCGCTCGAGCTGTCCGAGTTCGAGCTGAAGCCGATGGTGTTCAGCGTGCTGAGCCAGCATCGTCTCGTGGTCTCCAACAAGAAGATCAAGCTGAACCTTGCAGTCAGCGCGATCACCGTGCTGGCCGACGAAGGCAAGCTCAAGCTCATGCTCGAGAATCTCCTCTCGAACGCCATCAAGTTCACGCCGAGCGGCGGCACGATTCAGGTCGCGGCCGGCATGCAAGGCAACGAGCTCGTCGTGGACGTCGGCGATGACGGTCCCGGCGTCCACCCCGACGACGGCGACCGGATCTTCGAGGCCTTCTATCAAGGGCGGCGGCCGCAGGGCGGCCCCGTCGGCGGAACGGGCATCGGCCTATCGGTCGTCGCCGAATGCGCTCAAGCGCACGGCGGCACCGTCGAGCTCGTGCGCAACGGAGAGCCCGGCGCGCATTTCCAAGTGCGGCTGCCGCTGCGCCGTGCGGCCGACAAACGTTTGCGCGCGGTGGCCAATGGGTAAGGCAGCGCCGCTACTGCTCTGTGCCACGCTCGCCGGCTGCACGTCGCTCGGCGGTGCGGACGCGACGCGGCAGCCGACGGCACTCGCGGCGCCGACGGGTCCTTCTGCGAACGCGGCCGACGGCATCGGCGTCTATCTGCAAACGTTGCGCAACCTCATCGAGGGCGACCCGGTCGTGCAAGCCGACGTGTTCCGCAACGTCGCCGCGGCGGCGGATACTTCGCCGACGACGACGAACCGGCTCATGCTGGCGCTGGCGCTCGCGACGCCGACGCATCCGTCGAGCGATCCCGCCCGGGCGCAAGCGCTGCTGTCCGAGCTGCTCGCGGCCAGCGATGCGCTGCTGCCCGAGGAGCACGTCCTCGCCCTGATCCATTTGAAGGACGTCGAGCAACGGCTGATACTCGACGCCGAGGCCGCCCGACTGCAACGCGCGACGGCCGCGGCCACGGCGCAACGCAACGGCCGCAACGCGCAGCAACTCCAGGCCGCGCTCGAAGAGAACCGGCAGCTCAAGTTGGCGCTCGATGACGTGCGCGCCAAGCTCGACGCCATCACCAACATCGAACGATCGATTCGGGAACGCGAAAATGGTCCAGATTCACCCTAAGCCTCCGAGCGCAGCGCCGCTGCGCGGTCGAATTCTGCTGGTCGACGACGACCCCGGCCTGCTGCGCCTGCTCAGCATTCGCTTGCGGGCCGAGCACTACGACGTCGAGGCCGTCGAGAGCGCGGCCGAAGCGCTCGCGGCGCTGTCGCGATTCCGGCCCGATCTCGTCGTCACCGATCTGCGCATGGACAACATGGACGGCATCCAGCTGCTGAAGGAAATCCAGCGCCAGCGGCCTGGGCTCTGCGTGCTGCTGCTCACGGCGCACGGCACGATTCCGGATGCCGTCGAAGCGACGCAGAGCGGCGCCTTCGGTTTCCTGACGAAGCCCGTCGACAAGCAGCAGCTGCTCGAGTACGTAGAGCGCGCGATGAAAGTGTCCGGCATGCCGAAGAGCACGGACGAGTGGAGCGCTGAGATCATCACGCGCAGCCCGGCCATGGAAGCGTGCCTACAGCAAGCGCGCATGGTCGCGAACACCGACACACGCGTGCTGATCACGGGCGAGTCGGGCACCGGCAAGGAGCTGCTGGCGCGAGCAATCCACCGAGCGAGCACGCGCAAGGACCAGCCGTTCGTCGCGATCAACTGCAGCGCGATGGCTGAGAACCTGCTCGAGTCCGAGCTGTTCGGCCACATCAAGGGCGCGTTCACGGGCGCCGACCGCACGCACAAAGGGCTCTTCCAGGCCGCACACGGCGGCACGCTGCTGCTCGACGAGATCGGCGACATGCCGATGCGCCTCCAGGTCAAGCTGCTGCGCGTGCTGCAAGAGGAGCAAGTGCGGCCCGTCGGCAGCACCGACGCGATCAAGATCGACACGCGCGTAATCTCGGCCACGCACCAGGATCTCAAGGACCTGCTGATCAAGGGCACGTTCCGCGAGGATCTCTATTACCGGCTCAACGTCGTGAACATTCACCTCCCGGCCCTGCGCGAGCGGCGCGAGGACATTCCGCTGCTCGTCGAGCATTTCTTGCGGCAGATTTCGACGGAGAGCGGCCAGGAGCGGAAGGTGTACGCGCCGGAAGCCGTCGAGCTGCTCGTCGCGAGCCATTGGCCCGGCAACGTCCGCCAGCTCTACAACGTCGCGCGGCAGAACGTCGCGCTCTCTCCGATGCGCGTCATCTCGGCGGAGCAAGTGCGCAGCGCGCTCGGCGAGCAGGCGAATGCGCTGCCCTCGTTCTCCGAGGCGCGGGATGAGTTCACGCGGAATTATCTGTCGCAGCTGCTACAGATCACGGGCGGCAACGTCAGCCAGGCGGCGCGGCTCGCGAAGCGCAATCGGACGGATTTCTACAAGCTGCTCGGGCGGCATCAGTTGAATGCCGAGCAGTTCAAGGACGGTCGGTAGGCCGCGCTTCGCCCTCTCCCGCTACTTTGGCGCCGCCCCAACCGACTCGGCGCTCGGCGGCGCGGGCGCCTCGGCTTCTTCGACCCGAATCGCATACTTCGCCATGAGGTCGTAGAGCGTCGGCCGCGTGACGCCGAGCAGCTCGGCGGTCCGCGAGATGTTGCCGCCGGCGCGCACGAGCGCCTGGCGAATCGCATGCGTCTCGGCGTTTTGGCGCACGACGCGTAGATTCAGGCTCGGCGGGTTGATGGCTACGCTCAGGCCAAGATCGGCAGCCGTCACGAACTTGCTCTCGGCCATGATGACGCCGGCCTTGATCTTGTTCTCCATTTCGCGGACGTTGCCGGGCCAAGGGTACGTTTCGATCGCGTCGTGAGCGTCGTCGGTGAACCCCTTGATGACTCGCCCCTGCTGCTTGGCGAATTTGTTCAGCAAGTACTGCGCGAGCAGCAGCCGGCCGCCCTCGCGCTCGCGTATCGGCGGGATGTCGATAGTGATCTCGCTGATGCGATAGTAGAGATCCTCGCGAAAGGCCCCGGTGCTCATTGCCTCTTTCAAGTTCTTGTTCGTCGCACACAAGACGCGCACGTCGACCGCAATCTCCGCTCGCCCGCCGATCCGCTCGATCGTGCGCTCCTGCAAGAACCGCAGCAGCTTGGCCTGCAGCGACTGCGGCATGTCGCCGATCTCGTCGAGAAACAGCGTGCCGCCGTCCGCGACTTCGATCTTGCCCGGCGTTTGCTTCACGGCGCCCGTGAACGCGCCCTTCTCGAAGCCGAAGAGCTCCGACTCGAGCAGCGTATCGGGGATCGCGGCGCAATTGATCGCGACGAAGGCCTTGCCCTTGCGAGTGCTGAGCGTGTGGATCGCGCGCGCCAAGACTTCCTTGCCCGTGCCGCTCTCGCCTTGCAGCAGCGTCGTCGCGTTCGTCGGCGCGACCTTCTCGATCGTCCGGCAGACCTTGAGCATCGATTCGCTGGCCGCGATGACGCCATCGAGCGGCGATGCGCCGAGCGCTTCGGCGAGCTGGCGATTCTCGGCCTCGAGCGTGTGGATCTGATACGCGCGCTGCACGATCAGCTGCAGCGTGTCGACGTCGACGGGCTTCTGATAGAAGTCGTAGGCGCCGAGGCCGACGGCTTTGACGGCATTGCTCTGGTCGCCGTGGCCCGTGACGACGATGACTTTCGTGAACGGCGCGAGCTTCAAGATCTCTCTTAACGTCGCGAAGCCTTCGGTGACACCGCTATCGTCGGGCGGGAGGCCGAGGTCTTGCAGCACGACGGCCGGCTCGTGCCGGCGCAGCTCGTTGATTGCGGTCTCGCGGTCCGTTGCCGCGATGACTTCGTAATCGTCGAAGCACCAGCGCAGCTGGCTCTGGATGCCGGGGTCGTCTTCGACGATCAGGAGTTTGCGGGCGGTCTCAGTCACGGCCGGGATGCTGCCACAAAGGCGCTCGCCGCCAAAACAACGGATTCACAATTAACCGAGATCATCAGGTCGACCCCTCGAGATGTTCGACGCGAGAACGCGCTCCACAACCCGAGCGTCGCGCTGCGCGGGAGTTTGCTGTTGGCCGTGGAAGATGAGGGCGACGCTGCCTTGCTCAGCGCCCCGGGAAACCGCCGCCGACAGACGGACTACCCATGGCTTCCATCGGGCTCCGAACCCGACAGCGCGCCCTCGACACCAAGTTGGTCGGTTGCTCTGATGTTGTGGTTGTCCCGCAGGATAACCGGCCGGCACCGAGTCGCCAAGACCATGAGAAAATAGACGGCTAGTCAATGGCTTGGGTGTGATTCATCGGTGCGTAGCTGAGAGTGCCCACTGCGCGGGGACCGGTCGCAGGAGAACGGTCTCGCCAAGCAGCTCAGGGGCGAGTTGAAGCGTGAGACACGCCCGGACGCGAGCGCCCCCCGGTATACCTGCGCCCTTCTCAGCGACGAGCACGCCGAAGCGGCGTGCGCGTCGAGTCATTCGATGTGTCGGGCACCATTCTCGCCGCGCAAGTTCGCAGCGACGCAGGGCGATACCGCAACGGTCAAGCTCGACAGTCGTCTCGAATTCGAGCCGATCGGCGAGCGCGCACCCAGCTTAGTGAGTAACGCGTCACAAAAACTCTGCTCCGGCCTGTCGCTACACCGCGACGGGTATCGCGAGAGTTTGTCGTGCTCCACAATTGGCTTCGGACGAATACCTGGACCGATGCAAGTGACGAGCAAATCAGCGATCCCACTAGTCTCGGCGCTGCTAGCCGCGACCGCTCTTTCGTACCCGGCACATGCCGTTGTCACGGAGATCGGTCCTGGCGCCGACGTGCGTGCCGCGGTAGCGGCTCTAAGGCCCGGCGACGAGCTCGTGCTGCGCGGCGGCACCTACACGTTCAGCTCGCGATTCGCCGTCACGGCAGTCGGCACGGCGAGTCAGCCGATCACGATCCGCGGCAAGACCGGCGAAGCCGCGGTGCTCTCCATGAACACCACGGCCCACAACGTCGTGGAAGTGGACGGCTCGCAGTACTTGATCCTCAAGAATCTGCGGATCACTGCCGGCTCACACGGCGTGCGACTCATGAACTCCGACTACGTGACGCTCGAGGACAACGAGTTCTACGAAACCGGCGACGTCGCGATTTCGGCGAACTCGGGCGGCACCTACGAAGGGTTAGTGATCAGGCGTAACCACATTCACCACACGAACGGCACCGGCGAAGGCCTGTACCTCGGTTGCAACAACAATACGTGCCGAGTCGCGAACAGCATCATCGAGTGGAACTACATCCACCACACCAATCGCCCCAACGTCGAGCAAGGCGATGGAATCGAGATCAAGGAAGGCAGCTACGGCAACGTGATCCGCCACAACGTCATCCACGACACGAACTATCCCGGCATCATCACGTACAGCACGGCGGGCAACGGCCCCGCGAACATCGTCGAGGCCAACGTCATCTGGAACACCAACGACAACGCGATTCAATCGGCCGCGGATGCGATCATTCGCAACAACATCGTGCTCGGGTCCTCCATTGCGTTGCAGACGCACCAGAACGGTAACCCCTCGAACCACGTAGTCGCGCACAACACCGTCATCGGCGCCAGCATCGATATTCGCAACGTCGCCGGTTCCGTCGTGGTGGCCAATAACGCGGTCTACTCGAACAGCGGCGCCGCGATCAGATTGATCAGCGGCAACCTGAGCCTCGTCACGGTCGCCGGTAACGTCGGGGCCGGGGGCATCTCGGGCGCCAGCACGGGGTTCACCACGGGCGGTGGAATCGGCAACGACTTCGTCGCCGGCCACTACAACGGCGTACCGCCGATCAACCTGTTTCCGTCGTCGGGCAGCGCCCTGCGCGGCGGTGGATCGGTCACCTACGTTACGACCGAAGATTTCAACGGAACCAGCCGCGCGCGGCGTGGCCGACGCGGGCGCGTATCGATACCAAGCCGGCGGCAATCCCGGCTGGACGACTCGCGGCCGACTTCAAGGGTGGGTCCGGCGTCGTGCGACCGAACCCACCGACGAACGTCACGACGAACTGACGCTGCAAAGGTGGCGTCCCCAGGGGGATTCGAACCCCCGTTACCGCCGTGAAAGGGCGATGTCCTAGGCCGCTAGACGATGGGGACGTGACGGAACCGAGCAACGCTGGCGAGGATTGGTGGAGCCAGGCGGGATCGAACCGCCGACCTCTACAATGCCATTGTAGCGCTCTCCCAGCTGAGCTATGGCCCCACGCAGGCTTCCGAGCCGGCAGGCAGTCTAGGGACGGCGGCCCGGACGGTCAACCGATTTTCCCGATGCTCGCGCGTCGTCGCCGCGCGGCGCAGTCGGCGAACGCGCATCGCCGATCGGCCGAGCGTGCGAACGAAGCGAGCTTGCGTTCGGCGGCGGAATGAACTCCTTCGAGAAGATCATCTGCGTGAACCGATGCCCGAACGCGGTGCCGAAGTTCTGCTGCGTTCATGTACTGCGACACGATGACGGCCGAGTGGCAGCGAGGTCGGTCCGGCGAATAGGGCAAGTCCACGTTGGTCTGGCGCCAAATTCTGCGATAGACGATCTGTCCCGGACTCGCAAGCCGAGACCTCCACGGTCGTGTTCGAGCCGCTGTCCGTGCCGAGCACGACGTGATAGAGCAGTGTGACCCACTGATCGACCGGGAACGTCCAACAATTCGCGCGCCGGCCGCTCGTGTTGTCGAAGTTGCAGATGCCGATCTCGCTGCCCGGCTGATTGCCCTGCGCCGGGCGTAGTCGCCTTCCAGCGGCGGGCTCACGGAGCGATACATCGAGAGGAACGAGAAGTTGAAGTTCTGGTCACGGCTTTCGGTAATGATCTCCTGAGCCGGCGCGCTCGTCTCGCAGAGCGTGAAGTAGAACATCTTGCCGCCGCCGGGGTTGTTCGAGGCGAGCCGCCGCGAGTCGTACTTCACGCGGACCTGGAAGTAGTACTCGTTGCCGTCGAAGTTGCCGTCGGACGCGTAGGCCGTATTGCCGTAGCGCCCGAACTGATGCGTGTTGGTCTGCGAGCCGCCGTTCGTCGCATTCCAGTTGCGGACGGTCAACGTACCGTTTGCCGCGGGATCGTTCGTCGCTCTTGCCGTTACCGGGCGCGGAGAGCGGCGACAGCGGCCGCCACCAGTCGGGGCCGTCGCCCGAGCCCGTCGTGCGCCAGAGCTCGAGGCAGCCGCCGCCCGCGAAGCCGTCGCCCGCGACCCAGCGCGTGCGGTTCGGCTGCGACACGTCGTTCGGGTCGTTGCCGCCCTGGTAGCCTGGCGACCAGCGGAACGCGTTGACCTCCGCGGCCGTCTCGAAGTCGTGATACCAGACGACGCCCGGGCCCGAGATGCGCGACTGCCAATCGGCAGCCGTGCCGATGTTGCATGACGTCGAGACGGCCGAGCCCGAATCGACCGAGATCGACGGCGGCGGACACGGCTTTACCTGCGCGTCCGCGAGTCCGGTGACCAAGCCGCCGACGACGCCGGCACCCGTCTTAATGAATGAACGACGATCCATAGTCATTTTTTCCTTCCTTGTTGCCGACCGCCGCTCGTTCGGCGATCGATCGTCTAGATCGAAGTCTCCCAAAGAAAACCGATGCGAAGCAATCGTCTGCGTATTGCGACAGGCGCAGCGCCGACCGCCGCGATGCGTGCGGTGTCGCAGTCCGTATCAGACGCACCAACTCGGTCGAGTTCCGTGCGCTGCATCACACTGTGCACCGGGCACCCGGCACCGCGGCAAGCGGCGGCCGACGATCGCCGGCACTACCTTAGATTGCGTCGCTAGTGGTGATCGTGCGCGGCAAGGGCAGCCGGCGCTTGGCCGAGCTTCCACACGACCGCGATGCTCGTCGGCAGAGTAGCAGCGGTCGTCATCGCACGCCTGGAACTTGAACGTGCCCTTCAGCTCGATGTTGCCCTGCGAGTCGACGAGCCCGGCGTCCTCGAGCGCGGAGGCGATCCGGACCTTGCGCGTTAGCCGAAAATTCTCGCCGTAGACGTCGGCCGTTTCGTTCGTTGCGTCGACCTCGATCGTTTGCGGCGGCGGGAACACGACGGGCTCCGCGGCGAAACTCGAGCTGGGCTCGAGCTGCCAGTCGACCGCGATGCGACCCCTCGACGACGGGGCGTAGACGTGGATGCCCTCGTTCAGCAACACGTCGATCGTGAGCTCGACCTCACCGCCGGGCGCGACGGAGTTCGCGCTCGCGTAGTACTCGAGGCTCAGGCGCGAGTGCTGAACGGTTTTCGCGTGCGTGTTTGCCGGCGAGCCAAACAGCTTCGAGACGACGACACCCGTCGAGTGCGACAGCGTCGCTTCGGCGTCGAACAGCTTCGCCACGACGACACCGTCTCTGTCCACGATGTAGTTGCCGTGATACGGGACGCCGTAGGCCGGTGTACCGAGTAGCGCCGTCGCGTCGAGCACGTCGAAGTCGCGGATGATCCGCGAATCGGGATCGGACAGCAGCGGGAAACCGATGCCGTGCTCGTCCGCGAACTGCTTGAGCACCTCGGGCGAGTCATAGCTGACGCCGACGACGGCGAGCCCGTTGCGCCGGAAATCCTCGCGCGAACGCTCCGTCTCGACGAGCTGGGCGCGGCAATAGATGCACCAATCGGCGGAGCGGTAGAAATAGACGACCGCGCCGTTCGGGCCGCGAATCGAATCGAACGTCTGCTCGCGGCCGTTCTGGTCGAGCCCGCGAAACTCCGGGATGTGCGTGCCGATCGGCAGACCGACGTTCGAGAGGGGCGTTTCGGTCATGCGGCGCGCGCCGATCGACGCGTCGCCATCCTGCTGCGCATTGGCCAGCGTGGCGATGCCTATCGATGCCGCGAGCGCGGCGCCGACGCACGACGTGCGTCGCGCGCGGCGCGGCCGCGACACAGCCACCTGCTTCACGGCGTGACTCCGACGTTCATGTCGCTCCCGATCTCGGCCTGCGTCAGTGCGCGGTTGTAGACGCGCACTTCGTCGATGCGGCCGTTGAAGAACTCGCCGAACACGCTGTTGCCGCCGATGCGCAGCGCACCCGTGGACGTGAGGATCGAGCCCGTCTGCGCGCGGCTCGAGACCTGCACGCCGTTCACATAGAGGCGCTGGTTCGCACCGTCGTAGGTCGCCGCGAGGTGCACCCAGGTGCTCGCGGCGAGGCGCGTGCCGCCGTAGAGCGTCTGCTCCGTGGCGCCGACGACCACGCCCGTGGCCGGCCGGTTGCTGCTGGAGCTGCCGGCGTGCAGGTAGTAGACGACGCTGCTCGGGCGCTCCTTCGTGATGATCGCGCGCCAATTCGACGGCTGGACCGTCGGGTAGACCCACGCCTCGAGCGTCATGCCCGTCGTGAGATCGAGCGAGCTCGCGTCGGGCACGGTCATCATCGAGCTCGTGCCGTTGAACACGGCCGCGGCGCCGAAGCGGCCGGACGCCGTCCAGGTCGTGTTCGCGAGCGTGCCGTTATTGCCGTTGCCCGAGCCGTCGGCGACGGCCGTGCCGGCGCCCGCGTTGAAGCTGTAGGCCGCGACGAGACCCGCCGGCACTCCCGCGCTGTTGATCGTGAAGATCTGCGGATTCGACGTGCCGCCCGGCGCGGGATTCACGACAGCGACGGTCGCCGTGCCCGGAGTCGCGACGTCCGCGGCCGTGATCGTAGCCGTGAGCTGGCTCGCCGACACGAACGTCGTAGTCCGATTGGCGCCGTTCCACGTGACGACCGCGCCCGGCGCGAAGTTCGAGCCGTTCACGGTCAGTGTGAAGTCGCCGCCGCCCGCGGTCGTCGCGGCCGGCGAGGTGCCTGTCGTCGCCGGCGGCGCGACGGCCGTACCGAAGTCCACCCAGTGGAAGCTGTCGAGCACCTCGTTCGCGGTCGTCCACTTCGCGAAGCCGACGGCGCCGGCGGTCGTCAGCGGCCCGGGCAGGAAGCCCGGATCGCAATACAAGCTCTGATCGCGGGCCGGTGTCGTGCCGCCCGCGTCGTGCTGGATCGAGCCCGTCGCGAACGTTTCCCAGCCCGTGCCGTTGAAGCGCTCGACGAAGCCTTGCAGGGCGACCGGCGCCGTGCCCGTCACGCGGAACCGCATCCGATAGCGATCCGAGGTCGTGAGCGCGCTCGGGAACGGAATTGCGAGCATGTAGCACTCGAACTGCCCTGCGACAGCCTGTTGGCGCGCGATGATCGCTCGGCCCGGCGCCGGCTCGAAGCCGTCGACGAACATGAGGTACTCGTTGAGCGTGTTCGTCTGAGTGATCGTGTCGCGCTGCACACGCGCGTGCACCTGCGGGAAATTCTGGCCCGGCAGCACGCGGAACTCGAGCCCGGCCTCGACGTCGAGCCGATCCTCGGCCAGCGGCCGATAGACGATCGCGTCGTGGTAGTCGACGGGCGCCGTGTCGATGCTGACGACCTCGTTATTGGAGATCGAGAACGCGTTCGGGAATTTCTCCGTCCAGTTGTTGCCGATCGCCGCGTTGTTGGCGCGGTTGAAGTCATCGAAGAACGACCCGCCCGCCGACGACGAGACGAGGAACGTGCGCGCCGGCGACGTGCCGCCGCCCGGGCTCGGCGTGAACACCGTGACGGTCGCCGGACCCGCGGACGCGATGTCCGCTGCCGTGATCGCGGCCGTGAGGGACGTCGCCGAGCCGAACGTCGTTGCGCGGTTCGCGCCGTTCCACTGCACGACCGAGCCGTTGACGAATCCGCTTCCGGTGACGGTCAGCGTGAAATTGGAGCCGCCGGCTGTCGCCGCGGCCGGCGCGATCGCCGTGAGCCCCGGCACGGGGTTCGAGGCCGCGCCAATCGTGAAGGATTGCGAGTTCGACGTGCCGCCACCCGGCGTCGGCGTGAACACCGTTACGATCAGGGTGCCAGGCGCAGCGATGTCCGCCGCAGTGATCGCGGCCGTGAGCTGCGTGGCCGAAACGAACGTCGTAGAGCGGTTCGCTCCGTTCCAACGCACGAGGGATTGGCCCTGGACGAACGCGGCGCCGTTCACCGTCAGCGAGAACGATGCGCCACCCGCGACCGCGGTCGCCGGCGACAGGCTCGTCGTCGTGGGAACGGGGTTGTTGATCGTGAAGGTTTGCGAGCCTGACGTGCCACCGCCCGGAGCCGGCGTGAAGACCGTGACGGTCGCCGTGCCGCCCGCCGCGATGTCGGCAGCCGTGATCGCGGCCGTGAGCTGCGTGTCGGAACCGAACGTCGTCGAGCGGTTCGCGCCGTTCCAGCGCACGACCGATTGACCCTGGACGAAACCCGTGCCGTTGACCGTGAGCGTGAACCCACTGCCGCCGGCCGTCGCGGCCGTCGGCGCAATGCTCGTCGCCGTCGGCAGCGGGTTGGTCGCCGTACCGATCGTGAAGCTCACGGAGTTCGACGTGCCTCCGCCCGGCGCCGACGTGAACACGGTCACCGCGGCGGTGCCCGCGCTCGCGACGTCGGCCGGCGTGATCGCGGCCGTGAGCTGGTTCTGCGAGACGAACGTCGTCGAGCGGTTCGCGCCGTTCCACCGCACGACGGAGTTGCCCGCGACGAAGCTCGAGCCGTTGACCGTGAGGTTGAACGCCCCGCTGCCGGCGCTCGCCGACGTCGGATTCAGCGACGAGATCGCGGGCACGGGCCACGGCGTCGTGGTCGCGCCGACCTGGATGAACGAGGCCGTCGACGGCACGCCGTTCGCGCCGATCAGGAACACCATGTAGTAGCCCGGCGGCGCGATATTGGCGTTCGCAGGCATGTCGACGTTCAGGCCGCCCGTCGTCGCGGTGAAAGCGAGGTCGACGAACAGCTGGCTCATGTTGACTTCGTGCGTCACGGCGCCAGGCGAGACGAGCGTCACTCGCTGGATCGTCGCGGCGGCGTCCGTGCCGACGAAGAAGCTCGTGCCGTGCTGGACTGCCGTCGCCGGCGCCGAGGAAATCACGGGCCGCGCGCCGCGAAACAGATACGGCGGCGAGTAGATCTCCGACGTGAAGTCGTCGAGGCTCAGGAAGCCGACGAACCGGCCGCTGCCGGCCGACAGCACGCGGCCGTCCGGCAACAGTAACGCCGTGGAATGATATAGACGCGGGCGCTGCATCGAAGCCACGGTCGTCCAGCTCTCGGTTTCAGGCGACCAGATCTCCGCGGGCAGCACGCCCTGCGCCGTGTTGACGCCGTCCGACGTGCGTCCGCCGCCGGTCACGAGCACGTTGCCGTCGGCCAGCATCGTCAGAGTGTGCAGGCCGCGCGGGTTCGCCATCGGCTGCGTCGAACGCCACTGCGGCGACGGCTGGTTCATGTCGATGACGTACGTGTCGCGCACGGTGGGCGTCACCGCAATGTCGACGTCGGCCGCCATGCCGGCCTTCATGATTCTGCCCGGCTGATACATGACGGCCGCGCCGCCCTCCAGCACGCGCGCATCGACGGTCGTCCAAGTCTGCGACTGAAGATTCAGCGCGTAAGTCTGCATCGGCTCCTCGTCGGACGCGGCCACGAGCGCACGGCCGTCGGGGAGCAAGAACAGGTGCGGATACGTCGGCGAGATGTCGAGCGGCGCGTTCGGCATCGCGGTCCAGGTGTTCGCGGCGGGGTCGTAGATCTCGGGCTGTTGCACGATGCAAAAGTTGCAGTTCGTCGACCCGTTGATCGCAAGAATGCGGCCGTCCGCGAGCGTCAAGGTCGTGGGATACCAGCGCCGCTCCGTCATGTTCGCAACGCGCGACCACGTCGAGGTCACCGGGTCGAAGATGTTCGTGTCGCGCAGGCCGATGTAGAGGTCCACGTTCCCGCCGGCGAACAGCAGCCGGCCGTCGGGCAAGAAGCTGTGTGCCGAGCAGAAGAGATCCGTGACGGTGTTCGGCACTGCCGTGAACGTGTTCGTCGCGGGGTTCCAGAGACGCGCCGACGTGCCGCCGATGTTCAAGTCCGTCCCGCCGTCGAGGATCAGCACCTGGCCGGTCCGGAGCAGCGCGACGTGCACCGAGATCAGCGGCCACGTATACGTTCCCGCCCACTCGCCGACCTGCGACGCCGGCGGCGTCGTGAACGGCGTCTGCGTGAGCCACTCGGGACCCGTCGGCGTGCCGCCGTAACGGCGCGCCGCGTTGCTCGGGCCGCCGCCGAACGCGCCCGAGGAGTCGTAGATGTAGTCGCCCTGCCCTTCGTCGAAGTGATAGAGACCGACGGTGTTCGCGTCGGGTCTGAAGGGCGTGCTCGGCCTCGCGAAGGCCGCCGTGTACCGCAGCACGCGCGAGATCCGCAGCTCGTCGAACAGGCCGCGGTACGACGGGAATTGGGTGCCGGCGTCGTGCTTCTCGGCGCCGAGCACGAGGAACGGGTCGCTGTTCGTGCAGGGCTGGTTGCCCCCGGGGCCGCACAAGGCAGACGGCACGCCGTTGTCGGGATAGGAGATGTCGCCGTTCGGTCCGTCGATGGAGGCCTGCAGCGCACCATCGACGAACAACCACATGAACCCGTCGGAGCTGCGGCGCGCGACCGCGACGTGATGCCAGACTCCGTCGAGCACGTTCGTCGTGCCGCAAATCGTCCGGTTGTCGGCGGTCTGGCCCTCGACGCCGAACACGAGCCGGCCGCCTGCGACCGAGATGCCGAAGTTCCTGCCTTGGTTGAAACGATCGCGGTCGACGACGATGTTGCCGCGGATCCAGTTGTCGTTCGCGCCGCAGGTCGTCTGGGCGGACGTGTTCTCCACCGCGGTACCGTTCATCCAGAACTCGAGCGTGAAGTCCGTGGCGCCGACGTCGACGGGCGGCCCCGGCAGCGACGTCGCGGGATCGTCGACGCGGATCTTCGCGCGGTCGATATCGCCCGTGCCGTTGCCGTTGAATCGCAGCGAATAGCCGAAGCCGCTGCCGACGACATTCGAGACCGTGACGCCGACGGCCGCCGACGTCGTGAGGTTGCCCGACGTGTCGCGCGCGCGCGCGGTCACCGAGTGGCCCGCGTTGATCGCAGTCGTCGTGTCCCAGTTCACGGAATACGGCGCGAAGGTGTCTTCCGCGCCGATCGCACCGCCGTCGACGAAGAACTGCACGCCGGCCACGCCGACGTCGTCGGCCGCGTCGGCCGTGAGCACGACGAGACCGCTCAGGTTCGCACCCTCCGCGGGCCCCGTCATCGTGACGGTCGGCGGCGTCGTGTCGGCAGGTCCGCCAGGGCTGTGCGTGATGTTGTCGAGACCGAGCGCCCAGCCGCCGCTGAAGCCGATCGTCACGGCCGTCGATGGCTGCGCCCATCCCGTGCTCACCGTGACCAGCGGGCCCGTGTTCACCGTGCGCGTGACGTTCGCATTCACGCCATCGGAGATCGTCAGCGTGCCGTTCGTCGTCGTGTAGACCTGGATGCTGTTCAAGACGCGCGGAGCCGGAGTGAACGAGAACGAGCGCGACGTGCCCGAGGAGCTCGCGAAATAGATGTGGTTCGTCGTGGCCTGACCGTAGGGACCCGACCAGCGCCACTGCGACGTGCCGAAGGCGATCCCCTGGAACGTGCCGTTCAGGAAGCTATCGGACGCTCCAGACGGGGCCGGGCTGTCGAAATTCACCGTCGTCGGCTGAGCCTGCAGCGAGAGAGGCACGAAAGCGAAAAGGAGGGCCGAGAGAACGCTGCGCATTCCGCGACTTGGAGAATTCACGTTAATTTCCTACCCGTAGCCGACGTTGGGGGCTGTTGTTATTTGGGCTGCGTGGAACGAAGCGACGGCCTCACTATGTTAAGCGATAAGGGCCGGCTGCCGCTACGTCGAAATCTTTTACAAAACAGAGGGTTCTGGGCGTTTCGGAGGGGTGAAACTACCCCCTGATCTGCGAGCGCGCGGCAACGGCTCAGCGGCTCTGGCGCGAGACCGGTAGGCGGCGTACGCGGGCCGCCGCCGCCCCGAGGATCAGCAGGGCGCAGAGGTCCGGCCACGCGATCGCGCCGCCTCCACCGCTTCCGCCGCTTCCCCCGCTTCCGCCGCCGGCCGCGGCCGGCGCGTCGTCGTCGACGATCGTGATCTGCGCCATGACCGGCGCGCCGAGCGTGGCGCCGCCCGTCGCGTTCGCGACCGTGACCATGACGGTCTCGTCGGCTTCGTCGACCGCGTCGCCGAGGATCGTCACTGCGAAGCTCTTGTCGGCCAGGTCGCCGTTCAGCCAGCTCAGCGTTCCGTTCGCGGCCTGATAGTCGACGCCGACGGACGCCGTGCCCGGCGCGGTCGAGTACTGCAGCGTCACGACGCCATCCGTGCCGCTCCTGCGTCGCAACGTGACGGTCGCGGAGCCCGCGCTCTCACCGACCGAGTAGGCGGTCGCCGCGAGCTCGAGCACGCCGGCGGCCGGCGGGAGCTCGTTCTCTTGGAGCGTGACCGTCGCGCTCGAGCGCGTCCCGAGCACGGCGCCACCCGTCACGTTGCTGAGCGTCACGGTGAAAGTCTCGTCGCCCTCGAACACGGCGTCGTCGTTGAGCGCCACGACGAAGCTCTTCGGCGCGGCGTCGTTGTCGTTCCAAGAGAGCGGTGTCGCGAACGTCGTCACATAGTCCACGTCCGCGGTCGCCGTGCCGGCCGCGGTCGCGGCGTCGATCGTCACGGCTCCGGCACTGCCGCCGACGCGCGTCACGCCGAGCGACACGCTCGGCGCGTTCTCGGCGACGGTGTAGGTTGCCGCACCGAGCTGGATCGTGCCGGCCGCGGGGCTCGCGCCGAACGGTGTGTCCGCCGACCATTGCGGTCCGCTCGGGTTGCCGCCGACGCGCAGCACCCCCGGGCTTGCGCCGCCGGTCGCGAAATCCAGTAGCGCCGTCCCGTTGCCTTCGTCGAAGTGATACAGGGCGGCGGTTTGTGCGTCGGCTGTGAACGGCGACTGCGGCGGCGTGAACGCGGCCGCGTAGCGCAACGTCCTGGAGATTCGGAGCTCATCGAGCCAGCCGTTGAACGACGGGTACGCGGCACCCGCGTCGTGCTTCTCGGCGCCGAGCACGATGAATGGGTCGCTCTCGGTGCAGGGTTGATTTCCGTCAAAACCGCAATTCGACGTCGGGACGGCGTTGTCCGGATAGGAAATGTCTTCGTTGTTCGGGGTAACACCCGTCGCTTCGAGCACGCCGTCGACGTAGATCGACAATGCACCGTTCGAGCGTTGGCGCTGCACGGCCACGTGGTGCCACGCGCCGTCGCGCAAGTCCTTCGTACCGCAAATCGTGCGGTCGCTGCTCGTCCGCGCTCCGAACGCGACCCTGCCGGCGCCGAGCGAGATGCCGAACGCGCGGTTCTGATCGTAGCGGTCGCGATCAAAGACGATGTTGCCGTTGATCCAGTTGATGTTCGCGCCGCAACTGATTGCCCCCGCCGGGTTCGAGCCCGGCGCGGCTTTCAACCAGAACTCGATCGTGAAATCCGTTCCGCCGACATCGGCCGGCGGCCCCGGCGGATCGATCCTGATCTTGACGCGATCGATGTCTCCGGAGCCGGTGCCGAAGAATCGCAACGAGCCCGCGTGCGCCGCGCTCGTCGCGAGCGACGCAGCGAAGATCGCAAAGAAGAATCCGGACCGTCCGTGTCGACCTTGCATCGTTGCGGTTATGTCAAGTGCGTCACTACACTCTGGAAGCGCAGTATGACGCGCTGGTGTGTGACCGGCGCGCTTGGTTTTGCAAAACGCGTGTCCCATAGTGGCCGCGCTCGCGACGGCCGGGTCGCGACTCAGCGGCAAACGCCGCCGTAGCCCGCAGTCTGCAAGGATGGTCCATTGAAGAACAGAAAAGCCATGCTGGCCTTGGGCGTCGCCGTCGGCGTGCTGTGCCTGTGGCTTGCGTTTCGCAACGTCGACTTCGGCGAGATCGGCCGCGAGCTCGCGCGTGCGAACTGGGCGTCGCTGCCCGTCTTCCTCATCGTTCTATTCCTCTATTATTGGCTGAAGGCGGAGCGTTGGAAGCGGCTGCTCGCGCCGATCAAGGTCATCGAGACGCGCCGCCTCTTCCCCGCGCTCATGGTCGGCTACGCCGTGAGCTCGATCCTGCCGATGCATCTTGGCGAGGTCGCACGGATCCTCATCGTGCGCGCCGAGCAATCCGTGCGCGTGCCCGCTCTCGTCATGAGCATCGCGCTCGAGCGGCTGCTCGACCTCGTCACGATCCCGTTGCTGTTTGCCGTCGCGATGCTCGCGGGCCGCGACGTGCCGCCGATGCTCGTCCAGACCGGGTATCTGATCGGTCTCGTCGGCCTCTGCGGCATCGCGTTCGCGTGGCTCTACGTCATGCGCCCGGAATGGGTGCTGCGGATCGCCGCGATCTTGACGAAACCGCTGCCGCGCAGCTTCGCAGCGGGCGTGCTGGCGCAGCTAGCGGCAGGCGCGGAAGGCGCCGCGGCGCTGCGCGCGCCGCGGCGAATGATCGCGATCGCCGCGCTCACGCTGCTGCAGTGGGGAAT
Source organism: uncultured Gammaproteobacteria bacterium (assembly GCA_963714705.1). Lineage (GTDB taxonomy): Bacteria > Pseudomonadota > Gammaproteobacteria > Steroidobacterales > Rariloculaceae > FEN-1219. The sequence goes on along the minus strand of CAVQPJ010000001.1, from coordinate 83,362 downwards.
GATGTTCCTCTGTGTGCTGCTCAGCCTACGCGCCGTCGGCATCCCGGCGTCGTGGTCGGCCGCCGTCCTGACCGTCGCACTGCTCAACGTCGCCGTCGCGCTGCCGACGAGCCCCGGCTTCCTCGGCAGCGTGCAGGTCGCGTTCGTGCTCGCGCTGCTGCCGTACGGCGTCACGAAGGAAGCCGCAATCGCGGCGTCGATCTATTTCCACGTGCTCGCGTACGCGTCGGTCGTGCTGGCCGGGCTGATCTTCATGCACCGGGCCGGGCAGTCGCTCGGCGCGCTGCTGCGTGCGCCCGACACCGCGAGCTGACACTCCCTCACGAGCCCGGCCGGTAGCGCAACAACACCCATCTGACCGAGCCCCTGCCCCGCGCGACGACCTCGAGCCACGGCGGCGGCTCGTCCGCCGCCGCCAGCGCCGCGATCTCCGGGCGCAACTTGCCCTCCTCCGATCCGAGGTAGACCAGCACGTCGCGCCCAACCGCACGGCGTGCCTCGCTCTCGAGCTCGGCCAGCGTGCGCGGGAGCCACGCGTAGGCGACGCCGGCGTAGTGGCTCACGTGCTCCTTGCGGGCGATCAGCACCGTGCTCTGCGTCGCGGCGGCTTCGACGGCCGGTATCGCCTGCTCGAGCTCGGCGACGCTCGCGCTCCAGGAGCGCCCCGCATCCCGCCCGGCCGACACGAGCGCGACGAGCGCGCAGAGCGCGAAGATCGAAGCGATCGACCTCCTCCACCGGACGCCGCCGAGCACGGCGAGCAGCAGCGTGAACGTGCCCGCGACGGCAGCGCCGAACAGCGGCACGACGTAGAGGTAGTAGCGCTCGTCGGCGATCGCGAGATTCAGCAGCAGCAGCTGCGGCACGACGATGAGCACGAGATAGCCGACGAAAACGCGGTTCGACGTCGCGAGCAAGTACACGAGGCCCGGCAGCACGAGCAGGTTCAGCGGCGCGTCCAGTGTGAAGCCGGCGGTGAATAGTGTCTGAAGCACGTCGTAAAATCCGCGCACGTAGGTCTTCAGCACGAGCATCGGGTCGCGCGCGACGACGTCCCATGCGGACACGAATTCGTTGCCGAGCAGCGCGCGCGCGTCGTCGAACAACAAGTCCTGGTGATAGAAGTGATAAGCGAGCGAGACGTGGCTACCCTGCGGCGCAAATCGCGAACCCGTGACGAGCGCGATTGCGGCCCAGAGCGCGAGCGCCGCGGCGACGCCCGCGAGAACGAGCGCCGAGCCGCGCAGGCGTGACCTGGGCAGCAGCCACGGGAACAACACGACGGCGAGCAGTGAGACGCCATTCGTGCGCGTCAGCATCGCGGCGCCGACGACGACGCCCGCTAGGAACCAGAGTCGCGCGCTCGCGCGCTGCGTCGCGGCCACCGCGACGTACGCGGCGCCGAGAAACAGCGCGAGATACAGCATGTCCGACGACGCGAGCCCAGCGTGCGTGAGCGCCGCCGACGAGCCGGCCAAGCCGACGAGCGCTCCGACGGCGGCCGCGGTGCCGCACATCGCGCGAAAAAGGGAATAGCCGAGACACATGGCGGCGGCCATCGATACGATCGAGATCACGACGCCTGCCGTGAGCCAATCGCCGACGGCGGCTGTCGTGAGCGCGAGCAACACGGGATAGATGGGCGGGTGATACGGCAGCTGTAGCGGCTCGCCGTCGAGCACGCGTTGCGCTTCGGGCAAGTACTGCATGAAGAGATCGTTCTCGACGCCGAAACCGAGGTACGCGCGGCCACCCGCACCCCACGCGATCAACGCGGTAGCGAGCAGCACGAACCCCCACCAATACTTCTCGATCGCGGTCGTCGCACTCATCGCTGATCGGGTCGCTTGCATGCGGCGTTTATGTTAATCCGAAGCCGCACAGGAGCGCGCGCTCGGGCTTGGCATTTCGCGCAGCCTGTCACATAGTGCGCCCCTCGCCCAAATCGGCCCCCCCGACTACTTCGGAAGCGCAATGGCAGGCATCGGCCAGAAAGTCGCACGTGGCGTCGCTTGGATGATGCTCTTCCGCGTCGCGGAGCGGCTACTTGGCATCGTGAGCACGCTGATCCTCGTTCGCCTGCTCGCGCCGGCGGACTTCGGCCTCGTCGCGATGGCCATCTCGATCATCGCAGCCGTCGAGGTCATGGGAGCATTCAGCTTCGACACGGTCCTGATCCAGCGGCAGGACGCCGCGCGTTCGCACTACGACACCGCCTGGACGTTCAACGTCGTCGTCGCGAGCGGTGTCGCGCTCACGCTCATCGCGCTAGCCGTACCGGCCGCGCAGTTCTACGAGGAGCCGCGCCTCACCGTCATCGTCCTACTGCTCGCGCTCGGCTCTTGGGTCGGCGGGTTCGAGAACATCGGCGTCGTCGACTTCCGCAAGTCGCTCGAGTTCGGCAAAGAGTTTCGTTATCTGATGATCAAGCGGCTCATCAGCTTCGGTACTGTCGTGCCGCTCTCGTTCGTGTTCAAGAACTACTGGGCACTCGTGATCAGCACGGTCATAACGAGGTTCGCCGTCGTCGCGACGAGCTTCCTCATCCATCACTACCGTCCGCGACTGTCGCTCGCCGCGCGCCACGACCTGTTCAATTTCTCGAAGTGGCTCCTGCTCAACAACTTGGTCCTGCTCGCCCGCGACCGGTCCGCGGATTTCACGATCGGCCGGCTGCTCGGGCCGCACCAGCTCGGCCTCTACGCCGTGTCGAACGAAGTCGCGACGCTGCCGCAGCAGATGAGCGCGCCCGTGAACCGCGCCGTGTTCCCGGGCTACGCGAAGCACGCGTCCGACATGTCGCAGCTGCGGGCGAGCTTCACGCAGGTCACGGCGCTCCTCTGGGCGCTCGCAGTGCCGTCGGGCATCGGCATCGCCATCATCGCGCCCGTGCTCGTGCCCGTCGTCCTCGGTGAGCAATGGATCGAAGCGATCCCGCTGCTCCAAATCCTCGCCGGAGCCGGGACGATCATGGTCATACAGGACAACATCGCCTACGTGTTCTACGCGCTCGGCCGACCGCGCGTGCAGATGATGCTGACGCTCGCGTACGTCGTCGTGCTGCTGCCGCTCTTGATCGGCCTCACGGCGGCGCTCGGGGCGACGGGCGCCGCGTGGGCACACTTGGCGACGGGCGCCGTCTGCGTGCCGCTGAGCTTCGCGGTCGTGTTTCGTCACATTCACTTGGGGGTGGGCACCTTCGTCCGCGCGATCTGGCGCGTGCTCGTGTCGACCGGCGTGATGGCGCTCACGGTGCACTCGGCCCTCGCAAAGCTCATGGCGGTCGCGTCGCCGAATCTGCCCGCGATCCTCGTCGCGTGCATGCTCGTCGGAGTCGTGGCTTACGGCGCCGCGATGGCCGTGCTATGGCTGCTCTCAGGACGGCCGGACGGCACGGAGCGCCTGCTGCTCGGCTACGCGCTGCGCCTCGTGCCGTCCGCGCGCAATCGCGCCGCGGCCGCGACCGACCAACGGCTCGACTGAGCGCGCCGGATCACTGCTCGCGCCGGATCTTCTTGAACCGCTCGCCGTGGATCGGTGTGGCGGAGATCAGGATCTTCTGCGGCACGGCGAACCGGGCGAGGCGACTCTGGCAATGCGCACGCATGCGGCGCCGGAACTCGCCAAGCTCCTCGTCGCGCTCGAGCTGCACGCGCGCGACGACGATCTGGCCCGTCATCGGATGGCGCTCGCCGTGCACGGCCACGTCGACGACGCCCTCCATCTGCTGGAGCACGCACTCGACCTCGGCCGGATAGACCTTCTCGCCGCCGACGTTGATGAGCTCGGACTTGCGCCCGAGGATCTTGATGTACTCGCCGTCGACCTCGACGGCATCGCCCGTCTTGAACCAGCCGTCCGCGGTGAACGGGCTCGGCGCGTTCAGGTAACCGAGCATCGCCGACTGCGCCTTGATCTCGAGCATGCCGTCGACGACGCGCGTCTCGAAACCTTCGCCGCCGACCTTGACCCAGAGCGAGTCCGACGACTTCGACTTCGAGCGCAGGATGCCGAGCTCCGAGAGGCCGTAGGTCTGGAGCGTCTTTATGGCCGGCAGCTCCGCGTGAGCCGCTCGAGCGTGCTCTGCGGCATGACCTCCGTGCCGTAGGTCACGAGCTCGAGGCTCGAGAGGTCGTGGTTGCGGTACGCGCCGCTAACGAGCATCAGGTTGATGAACGTCGGCGACGTCGGCAGCAGCTGCACGCGATGGCGCGCGATCGCAGCGCAGATCGCGGCCGGGCTCCGGTCGTCGACCGTGACGACGCACGCCGCCGTTCGAGAGGTTATAGAGCAGCGTGTTGATGCCACCGATGTGGTCGAACAGCAGGAACGTGATCGTGCGCTTGCGGTGCCGCGGCGTTTTGAACTTCTCGAGCAGCGCGCGCGAAATCGTGCACCGCGCCCTTGCTCTTGCCCGTCGAGCCCGAGGAGAACAGGATCAGCCCCGGCCTGCCCGTGCGTTTCAACCGCACGAGAAACTCGTGCGCCGCAGCCGTCCCGGTCGCGCGAAACGCTACGTTGTCCGCATGGTCGATCGTAACGACGGTCTCGACCTCGGCAATCGCGACGGAACTCGGGCTTCTTCCCCTCGACGGAGCTCGTTAGCGGGCACGACGATCGCGCCATGCTCGATGAGCGCGAGCAGCAGCGCCGCCGACGTCGGCGAGAAGTCCGCCTCGAGGCTCACGACTGCGCCCTTCGGCACGCGCTCGCGCTCGAGCTCGGCCTTACGGCGGTCGACCTCGGCGAGCAACCAGTCGTAGCCGAACGGCTTGTCGCGCCAAATCAGCGCGGGCTCGCCGGCGTGCTTCGCGAAGCTCTCGCGCAGGAAATCGATGTACATCAGACGCCGCCGAGGTAGAGGCACTGACCCGTCACGAAGCCGCTCTCGGGACGCAGGAAGAAGTCGACGACGTTCGTGACGTCGGCGAGCTCGCCGAAACGCTTGATCGGCTGGCGCGCGACGAGCGCCTCGATCTTCTCGCGGGGCACTCCCGCGATGAGGTCGGTCTTGATCGGCACCGGGCCCACGGCGTTCACGGTGATGCCGTAGGGCGCCGAGCTCGCGCGCGAGCACGCGCGTGAGCGCCTCGACGGCGGCCTTCGACGCGACGTACGCCGCCTCGCCCTCGAGGCTGAACGGCACGGCGACCGTCGTGAAGTTCACGATGCGGCCGTAGCCCTCGCGCTTCATCAGCTTCGCGGCCTCGCGCGAGGTGAGGAACGACCCGAGCAGATTCGTGCGCATGACCTTGTCGACCGCGCTCGCGGGCGTCAGCAACGCATGGTTCATCGACGCAATACCGGCGTTGTTGACGAGATTCTGCACGGTGCCGTGCTCCTTCCGGATCGCGGCAAACCATTTCTTCACGTCGGGCTCCGACGTGATGTCGACCTGGTGGTGCGTGTAGCCCGGCGCCTCCCAGTCGGCCGGCCCACGGCTACAACCGATCACGCTATGCCCGAGCGCCGCGTAGTGCTGGGCCAGATGGCGCCCGATGCCCTTGCGGCTGCCGGTCACAATCGTGATCGGGGCGGCGCCCATGGGCTCAGCCGCCGAGCTCGCCGGCTGCGTACTCCGCGAGCGTGCCGATCGTTCGATACGGACTATGGCGGCGCGACAGCGCCTTCTCGTCGGCGAGGCTGACGGGCTTGCCGAAGCGATCCTCGATTGCCTGTTCCAGGGCCACGACGAGCGATACGAGGCTCATCGAGTCGAGGAATCCCGCTTCGCCGAACAACGGAGTGCTCTCGGAGAGATCCGCAGGCAGGTGGACGGCGTCCTGATCGCCGAGCTCGTTGACGGCCGCGACGATCAGCTCGATGAGCTCATTTTTCTGTGCCACTGCGTTGTCTCCGATTCGTCAAATGCCGACGGGCGCGAGCTCATGCAGCGGCCGATCCGCTGCGATGCGCCGTGCGTACTCCTCGAGGCTCAGCAGATCGTAGCCGGCCGCGAGCGCCTCGAGCGTCGCGCCGAGCAGGGCGAGCTTGCGCTCGACGGGGACGTCCATCGCGGGAAAGAACGCGAGGTCCGGGTCGTCCTCGCGGCCCATGAAATCGGACGGATGCAGCAGCAACGACGGCTCGGTACCGGTCAGCTTGCAGAGCCCGAGCGCGAAACGAAAGTACAGCGTCGCGGCCGCGCGGGAATACTTGCCGAGATAATGGATGTAGGTCATGTGGATCGGCATGCGGAACAGCGGCATCGTCGTGACCGGAATCTCGAGCAAGCGCGCGTGCTCGAAGCCGCCACCAAAACGCTTTGACGGGCCGGCGCGCGTCCGCCGCCGAGCCGAACAGCGCTTTGCGCTGCTCCTTCTCCTCGCCGCTCAAGTTCGTCGTCGCGAGGAAATACCAGCGCGCGAGCGGATTCAGCAGGTTCGGGAACACCGACGCGTCGTACGCGTAGCCTCGCTCGCTCAACACCTCGAGCACCGTGCTCGAGACGCTGAATCCGGGACCGCGGAAGCCCTTCGTCCGGACGCCCGTCGCACGCTCGATCGCCTCCTCGGCTTTCGCGAGCTCCTCGGTGAGCTTCTCGCGCGAATACAAGTGCAGCCACGGCTCGTGATTGAAGCTGTGATTGCCGATGTCATGGCCGCGCGCGGCAATAGCCCCGAGCGCAGCGCGATTCTCAGGACGCGCTGCGTCCTGCCCGACGATGAAGAACGTGATCTTGAGCTTGCGCTCGTCGAGGAAGTCGAGAATTCGCGGGACGATCGCGTCGATGTACGACGGGTACGACTCCCACGCGCGATCGCCTCTGGTCTTGAGGTACGACCACTTGTTGTCGAGATCCAACGAGATACTGGCGAGTCGCTGCGCCATTGCTCACTCGACGTTGACGGGCTCGCCGCCGTTCTTCATCGACCGCTCGGCCGCCGCGAGGATCTTCACGACGCGCAGCCCGTCCTGGCCGTCGCTGCGTGGCGTCTTGCGCTCGCGCACGCACTCGAGGAAGTGGCTGCACTCGTGCCGCAGCGGCTCGCCGACCTTGATGTACGGAATCGTGATGTCACCGAACCGCAGGCCGATGTACTCGGCGAACGTGTCGTAGTTCGAGCTGAACTCAGCGCCCTTGTCGTAGATCGTGAGCTTGTCGCTCGCCTCGAGGTCGTCGAACACGGCCATTTTTCGGTTGCCGACGATCGTCATCTTGCGGACCTTGTGCGGATCCAGCCAGCTGACGTGAATGTGGGCCATCGTCTTGTCCGCGAAGTACATCGACAGGAACACGACGTCCTCGATGTTACGCTGCAAATAGGACTGACCGCGTGCGGCGACGTTGACGGGCTCCTTGCCGAGCAGGAACAAGATGCTCGAGATATCGTGCGGCGCGAAGTTCCAGAGGGCGTTCTCGTCCTCGCGTACCGTGCCGAGGTTCAGACGTTGCGTGTAGACGTACTGCACGTCGCCGAGGTCACCTTTGAGGATCATTTCGCGCAGGCGCGTGACGACGGGATGGTACTCGAGCAGGTGACCCACCATCAGCACGCGGCCGAGGCGGTCCGCCAAGTCGATGAGCTCCTTGGCCTGCGCGACGTCGAGCACGAACGGCTTCTCGACGTAGACGTCCTTGCCCTTCTCGAGCGCCTGCTTGCAGAGGCGGTAGTGCGTTGGCGCGCTCGTCGCGATGATTACGGCCTCGACCTCGTCGTCGGCGAGCACGGCCGCGTAGTCCGGGGTCGCCATCGTGCCGGTGAGCTGCTTCGCGAGCGCCGCGAGCTTCTTCTGGTCGAGGTCGCAGACGTACTTGAGCCGCGCATTCGCCATCTCGTAGTAGTTGCGCGCGAGGTTCTTGCCCCAGCCACCAACTCCGACCACCGCGACCGTCGTCATGTTCACTTACCTCGCTTCAACGATTGACCGGTGCCGCGACCCGGGCAGCGCAAAACGCCGCCAGGTGCTCCACGATCGCGTCGCTCGCCTTGCCACCGCCGAACTGCTCGCGCGCGCGGGTCGCGAAGTCGACCTTGCCCGCCGAGATCTTCTGTTCCCAGCCGTCGAGCGCCGTGAGCACGGTCGCCCGGTCCGTGCCCGCGATCCGGTTGCCGCCGGCTGCGACGGTCTCGGGCCACTCCGTTTCCTCGCGCAGCGTGATGCACGGCGTGCCGAGGAAAAAGGCCTCCTTCTGCAAGCCGCCGGAGTCCGTCAACACGAGCCGCGCGTGGTCGATCAAGAATAGGTTCTCGAGATAGCCGATCGGCTCGACGACGTGCAAGCGCTCGCTCGGCTGCCAACGCCGAGCGCCGTGGAGCACGAGATTGCGGGTGCGCGGATGCATCGGAAAGACCACCGCACGATAGTGCGTCGCAACGTGGTTTAGCAAGTCGAGGATCTCCTCGAGCGCCGCTTCGGATGTGTTCTCCGCGCGGTGAACGGTGACCAGCACGTATTCGTTCGGCTCGAGCCCGAGCTTGCGGAGCACCGGCGAGTCGTCGCACAGCGCCCGGTTGAACTCGACGGCGTCGAGCATGACGTCGCCCACGAGAACGCTGCGCTCACTCCGGCCCTCACTGCGCAGATTGTCCATGCCGGTCGCCGTCGGCACGTAGAGTACGTCCGAAATGTGATCTGCGACGATGCGGTTGATCTCCTCGGGCATGGCTCGATTGAAGCTCCGCAGGCCCGCCTCGACGTGCGCGACCGGCACGCGCAGCTTTGCGGCCGCCAGCGCGCCCGCGAGCGTCGAGTTCGTGTCGCCGTAGACGATCACGACGTCGGGACCCCGCTCTTGGATGACCTTCTCGAGGCCCATGAGCATGCGGCCGGTCTGCTCCGCGTGGCGGCCCGAACCGACCTCGAGGTTGACGGCCGGCGGCGGGATCGCAAGCTCTTTGAAAAACACGGCCGACATCGCGTCGTCGTAGTGCTGGCCCGTGTGCACGATGATGTCGTCGACGCGCACGCCGCCGCGCGCGTTGAAACGCTCCATCGCACGGCAGACGGGCGCAATCTTGATGAACTGCGGCCGGGCTCCGATGACGCTCAGCGTACGCATGGCGGATCAGCGCGCACGCGCCAGCGCATCGCTGCTCGCGGCGCGCGGTTCGGCGCTCGCGTGAAAGCGCGTGGCGTACTTGGTCATGAAATCGTCGACGGCAGCGATGACCGAATTGTTGTTGAGCGTGCTGTTGACGAACTGTGCCGTGTTCAGCACGAAGAAGTCCGCATCGCGGGTTTCTTGCCGCGGCACGAGGCTCGAGTAACCGAGCACCTGGAGCGGCTGGACCTTGACCGCGCGGTTCACGTGCACGCTCTCGATGTCCGCGAAGTCGAAAGCCGGAAACAGCCGCCGCACGCCGGCCAGGAATCGCGCGCGGATCTCGTCCTCGGGCGCCTTGAGCTCGGGATCCGTCGAGAGCACGTAGCGCGGGATATAGGTGATGTGCCGGCCCGCGGTCTCCTCGGTCGCGACGACGTTGCTCATGCCGATCACACCCGTGAACGGGACGCGGTCGTCCGCGATATTGAGCACGTAATAAGGCATCAGCGGGCGACGCGTAACGAGCACCATGCAGATTACGCCGAGATACTCCACGTCCTGCCCACCCGACACGTCGACGAGCTCGCGGCCCGCAACCTGCCGCAGCACGTTGACGGGTCCCGTGAACACGACCTTGTCGAACGTCAGCGGGCCGCGATCGGTGCGTATCGAGATACCCGACGGCACGCGTGCGATTTGCTCGACGGCGATCTCGCGCTTGATCGCGCCGCCGGCGGCTTGGATGACCTTCTCGAGTCTCTCGAACACGGCCTTGTAGCCGCCCGAAACGTGGCCGAGCTGCTCCTTCTTGGCGGAGCTGTCGCGTGCCGAGGACATCCGCGTGATGTACGACCAGATGAACACGGCCGACACGCGCTTGTAGTTCTCACCGAGCTTCGCGAGCAGCAGCGGTTTCCAGAGTTTCTCGTAAGTGGCCTTGCCGGAGACTTTTGTCAGCCATTCCGCGACGGAGATGCGTTCGAGCCGCCGCCAGTCGTGGATCCGCGAGCAGTAGAGGATCGTCGTCGCTAGCCGCATCTTGTGCCACAGCGTGAGCGGCGGGAACCGCAGGAAATCCATAGCGTCGTTGAGCGGATGAAACCGTTCATCGACGTAGAAGCCCGTCTTCGTCGTGCGCCAGCGGAGCTTGTCGCCGAGCCCGATCTCCCCCAAGAAGCCGATGAGACTCGAGTCGGTCGGCAGGATCACGTGGTAGAAGCGGTCCCAGTAGAACCCGCCGTAATCGTGATGCGTCGTGAGCCCCCCGAGCTGGCTGTCGCGCTCGAGAACCGTGACTTGATTGCCGAGCGCGGTGAGCCTTTGCGCTAGCGCAAGGCCCATGAGCCCGCCGCCGACTACGCCGACTCGCATGTCCGTGTCCTGGGTCGTCCGGTCGCCGCGACGCGCTACTTGCCCGTCACGCGCCGCTGCCACTCGATCGTCCTCGCGAGACCCTCGTCGACGGGTACGCGAGCCTTGACGCCGAGCAGCCGCTCCGACAGACGCGTGTCAGGCACGCGCCGCATGACGTCCTCGTAACGGCCGCCGGCAAAGCTCTGGTAAGGAATGAACTCGATCTTGAGCTCGCCGGGCGTGTTGCTGAGGCGCTTGATCCTCTTCGCGAGATCGAGAATCGTGATCTCCTCCTGGCTGCCGATGTTGAGCACCTCGCCGTTCGCCTCGGGGCGCACCATCGCGGCGTGGATTCCGTCGATCGTGTCGCTCACGTACGTGAAGCTGCGCGTCTGCTTGCCGTCGCCATGGATCGGAATGACCTTGTCGTTGAGGATGGCGTCGATGAAGACCGACTGCGGGCCGCCCCACCACGTCAAATGCTGCCGCGGCCCGTACGAGCCGAAAAATCGCAACAGCGTGACCGGGAACCCGTAGGCTTCCTGGTACGCGAGCGCCAGGTGCTCGTCCATGAGCTTCGACACGGCATACGCCCAGCGCGCCGATTTCGACGAGCCGATCACCGAATCCGTCGTCTCCTCGCTGAACGGAACCTTTGGGTTGCGCCCATACACGTCAGAAGTCGACGCGAGCACGCACTTCGTCTGCTCGCGGCGTGCGAACTCGAGCACGTTCTCCGTGCCGAGGTAGTTGATCTTGAGGGTGTCGATCGCTTTGCCGTAGCGCGGAATCTTGAACGCGGCGAGGTGAACGATGCAGTCGAACCCGGAGCCGACCGAATCGAATACGCCGCGCTCGGTGACATCGGCCTTCGTGAACGTGAAGCGCGGGTGCTTGGCGAACTCCGCCATGTTCTCGAGGCGCCCCATCGACAGGTTGTCGATGCCGACGACAGCCCAGTCGTTCTCGAGCAACCGCTCGACGAGATTGGAGCCCAAGAAGCCGGCTACGCCCGTGACGAGCGCCTTTTTCTTGTCGGTGTTCACGCTGTATCCCTAGTACCGGTTGAATCCAGAAGGCGACCGCGGGCGGCGCTGTAATCGTCGCATCATAGAAGCCGGGCCCGCGCCCAGCCGTGTGTCATTTCACAGATAGTCTACGCGGTTCGCGCGTGCCGAGTCGCGCCGGGCAGGCGCGGCGGCCCCGTGCGGTGGGGACCGCCCGCGGAGCGCCGCCGATTCACCGGCGCCGTCGTCAGCGATACACGATGTTGTCGAGGCCGAGGTCCCAGCCCGCAGTGAAGTTCACGGTCACGGTCGTCGAGGCGAGCGACCATCCTGTCGTCACTGTGATCAACGATCCGGGGTTCACCGCCTGACTTCTCACCTGTCCCTGGTTGTCACTCAATGTCAGCGTGCCGCTCGTGGCCGTGTACACGGACACGGCGTCGAGCGTGCGCGGCGCAGCGAACGAGAACGTGCGGCTCGTGCCGGTGCCCGAGCCGAAGTAGATGTTGTTGGTCGGATCGGCCCCGAACGGACCGTCCCAGCGCCATTGCGAAGTGCCGAAATTGATGCCTTGGAACGTGCCGTTCAGGAACGATCCCGGTGAGCCCGACGGCGTCGGCGTGTCGAAGTTCACCGTCGTCGCGGCCGGATTGCTGACGACGAACGACAGCGCATTCGAAGTGCCGCCGCCCGGCGTCGGGTTGAACACGGTCACACTAGGCGTGCCGGCCGACGCGATGTCTGCGGCCGTGATCGACGCATTGACCTGAGTCGACGACACGTAGGTCGTCGTGCGGTTCGACCCGTTCCAGCGCACGATCGAGCCCGGCACGAAATTCGCGCCGGTCACTTGCAGCGTGAACGCCGCGCCGCCCGCGTTCGCCCCCGCCGGCGAGCTCGACATCGTGACCGGGACCGGATTCTGGCCGTTGCCGAGGTCGGTCCACGAGAAGTTGTCGATGACCTCGTTCGCCGTCGTCCACTTCGCGAAGCCGACGGCACCGGCCGTCGTGAGCGGGCCCGGCAGGAAGCCCGGGTTGCAGTACAGATTGGGGTCGCGCGCGGGCGTCGTGCCGCTCGTGCTGTGCACGATCGTGCCGGAGGCGAACGCGTCCCAGGAAGTGCCGTTGAAGCGGTCGACGAAGCCCTGCAGCGTGACCGGGCCCGCGCCCGTCACGCGGAACCGCAGGCGATACCGGTCCGTCGTCGTCAACTGGCTCGGGAACGGAATCGCGAGCATGTAGCACTCGAACTGACCCGCAACCGCCTGCTGGCGCGCGATGATCGCGCGGCCCGGCGCGGCCTCGAAGCCGTCGACGAAGAACAAGTAGTCATCGATCGTGTTCGCAGTCGTGATCGTGTTGCGCTGCACGCGCGCGTGCACCTGCGGGAACGTGAGGTTGCCCGGCGTCAACAAGCGGAACTCCAGGCCAACCTCGACGTCGGCACGGTCCTCGGTTTGCGGCCGATACACGATCGCGTCGTGGTAGTCGACCGGAGCCGTGTCGATGTTCACGACCTCGTTGTTCGAGATCGAGAACGCGGCCGGATATTTCTCGGTCCAGTTGTTGCCGATCGTCGCGTTGTTGGCGCGGTTGAAGTTGTCGATGAACGACCCGCCCGACGTGCCGATCAGGAAGCTCTGCGCGACCGACGTGCCGCCGCCGGGCGTCGGGTTGAACACGGTTACGCTCGCGGTCCCGGACGACGCGATATCCGAGGCCGGGATCGCGGCCGTCAGCTGAGTCTGAGATACGTAGGTGGTCGTGCGGTTCGCGCCGTTCCAGCGCACGATCGAGCCGTTGATGAATCCGCCACCCGTGACGGTCAGCGTGAACCCCGAGCCGCCCGTGGTCGCCGAAGTCGGCGACAAGGCCGTCAACGACGGCACCGGGTTGCCGCCTGCGCCAATCGTGAACGTCTGACCGTTCGAGACACCGCCGCCCGGCGTCGGGTTGACCACGGTCACGCTCGCACTGCCGGACGACGCGATGTCGGCCGCCGTGATCGCCGCGGTCAGCTGCGTCGCGGACACGTAGGTCGTCGCGCGGCTCGTGCCGTTCCAGCGCACCTCCGAGCTCGGCACGAAGCTCGTGCCGTTCACAGTCAATGTGAACGCCGCGCCGCCGGCTGAAGCCGAGGTCGGCGCAATCGTCGTCGTCGTCGGCACGGGGTTCGTACCGTCGAAGCTCGTGCGCGTGAAGTTGTCGTAGGAGTAGACGCCGCCTTCGACATAGCCGGTGAAGCCGGCCGTGCCGGACGTCGCGATGCGCGTCGCGGCCGTGTCGTCGACGACGGCCTGGCCGATCACGGTCCAGCTCGGGCTCGCGAAGCGCTCGACGAACGCCGAGACCGTGACGGGGTTCGTGCCCATCGCGCGCAGCCGCAGCCGGTACGTGTCCGTCGTGTTCAGCGTCGGGCTGATCGCGATCGCACCTAGCTGGGTGAATGCGCCGTTCTCGACCCGGTCGACGTATGCCTGCGACGCACTGTTGTCAACGAACAGCAGATAGCCCGTGAACTGCCCCACCGTCGTGATGTTCGACATCTGGCCGCGCACGAATAGTTGCGGGTAGCCCGGTGGCACGCTCGCCAATCGGAATTCCGCGCTCGCCTCGCCGTCGAGCATGATCTCCGCGCCCGGCCGGTACACGAGGTTGTCGGCGAAACCCGTTGCGGTCCCGGCCTTCGTCACGCGGTTGCCCGCGATCGCGAACGCGCCCGCGTTCTTCTCGATCCAGCCTTGGCCGAGCGCCGCGTTGTCCGCGCGGTTGAAGTCGTCGAAGAACGAGCCGGCGGCACCGATGTAGAAGCTCTGTGCGCTCGACGTGCCACCGCCCGGCGTCGGGTTGAAGACCGTCACGTTCGCGGTACCGCTGGTCGCGATGTCGGACGCTGGGATCGCGGCCGTCAGCTGCGTCGCCGACACGTAGGTCGTCGTGCGGTTCGCGCCGTTCCAACGCACGATCGACCCGTTCATGAACCCGCTGCCCGTGACCGCGAGCGTGAACGCGGCGCCGCCGACCGTCGCGGAGGACGGCGACAGGCCGCCGAGCACCGGCAACGGGTTACCGCCCGCGCCGATCGTGAAGCTCTGACCGTTCGAGATGCCGCCGCCCGGCGTCGGGTTGTACACGGTCACGCTCGCCGTGCCCGACGACGCGATGTCCGCGGCCGTGATCGCAGCGGTCAGCTGTGTCGCGGAGACGTAGGTCGTCGCGCGACTGGTGCCGTTCCAACGCACCTCGGAGGTCGGCACGAAGCTCGTGCCGTTAACGGTCAGCGTGAACGCCGCTCCACCCGCCGTCGCACTCGTCGGCGCGATCGTGGTCGTCGTCGGCACGGGATTGTTGCCGTCGAAGCTCGTGCGCGTGAAGTTGTCGTAGCTGTAGACGCCGCCCGCGTCGAGGTCGCCCGTGAAGCCGACCGTTCCGGCCGTCGCGATTCGCGTCGCGGCGGTGTCGTTCACGTTCGCCTGGCCAATCACGGTCCAGCTCGAGCCCGAGAAGCGCTCGACAAACGCCGACAATGCGACGGGGTTCGTGCCGGTCGCACGCAGTCGCAGTCGGTAAGTGTCTGTCGTGTTCAGCGCGGGGCTGATCGTGAGCTGCGCGAGCTCGACGAAGTTGCCGTTCTCGATGCGGTCGATGTACGCCCGCGTGGTCGCGTTGTCGACGAACAGCAGATAACCGGTGAAGCGGCCCGCCGTCGCGATGTTCGACATCTGCGTGCGCACGAACACCTGCGCATAACCCGGCGGCAAGCTCGCGAACCGAACCTCGACGCTCGCCTCGCCGTCGAGCATGACCTCGGCGCTCGGCCGGTACACGAGGTTGTCCGCATAGCCCGTCGCGCTCGGGGCTTTCGCGGCGCGGTTACCGGCGATCGAGAACGCCGCGGCCGCCTTCTCGACCCAGCCGAGTCCGAGTACGCCATTGTCCGCGCGGTTGAAGTCGTCGAAGAACGAGGCCGTCGTGCCGACAAGGAAGCTCGTCGCGGCCGACGTGCCACCGCCCGGCGACGGGCTGAATACCGTGACGCCGGCGAGACCGGCGGTCGCCAGGTCTGCCGCCGGAATGGCGGCCGTGAGCTGTGTAGAGGACACGAACGTCGTCGTGCGATTCGCGCCGTTCCAGCGCACGATCGAGCCGTTCACGAAGCTGCTGCCGTTGACGGTGAGAGTGAACGAGGGCGAGCCGACCATCGCGGAGGACGGCGCTAGACTTTCGATCGCCGGCGTCGGATTGGCCGGCACGATGATCGAGAAGGTCTGCGCGCTGGAGGTTCCGCCGCCGGGCGTCGGGTTGAAGACGGTTACACTCGCGCTGCCCGCCGACGCGATGTCGGCGGCGCTGATCGCGGCGGTGACCTGCGTCGGCGACACGAACGTCGTCGTGCGGTTCGCGCCGTTCCAGCGCACCACGGAGCTCGGCACGAAGTTCGTGCCGTTCACGGTCAGCGTGAACGCCGCGCCGCCCGCGTTGCCCTGCGTCGGCGACAGGCTCGACGTCGTGGGCGCCGGGTTGCTGCCATCGAAGCTCGTGCGCGTGAAGTTGTCGTAGCTGTAGACGCTGCCTTCGACGTGTCCGGTGAACCCCACGGTGCCGGCGGTCGTGATTCGCGTGGCCGCGCTGTCGTTCACGACGGCCTGGCCGATCACGGCCCAGCTCGAGCCCGTGAAGCGCTCGACGAACGCCGACAACGCGACGGGGCTCGTGCCGGTCGCACGCAGGCGCAATCGATAGGTGTCGCTGGTGTTCAACGCCGGGTTCAGCGCGATCGCGGCGAGCGTCACGAAGGCGCCGTTCTCGATTCGGTCGACATAGGCCTGCGCCGTGTTGTTGTCGATGAACAGCAGGTAGCCCGTGAACTGACCCGCCGCCGCGATCGTGGACGTCTGACCGCGCACGAACACCTGCGTGTAGCCCGGCGGGACGCTGGTGAAGCGGACTTCGACGCTCGCCTCACCGTCGAGCATGACCTCCGAGCTCGGCCGATAGACCAAGTTGTCGGCGTAGCCCAAGCCCGTCGCGGCCTTCGTGACGCGATTGCCTCCGAGCGCGAACGCGGCCGAGTTCTTCTCGACCCAGTTGTTGCCGATCGCGGCGTTATCCGCGCGATTGAAGTCGTCGAAGAACGTGCCCGACGGTCCGACGATCTGGAACGTCTGCGCGACCGAGATGCCGCCGCCCGGCGCGGGCGTGAAGACGGTGACTCCGGCCGTGCCACCGACCGAGACGTCCGCGGCCGTGATCGCGGCCGTGAGCCGAGTCGGCGAAACGTAGGTCGTGGTTCGGTTCGCGCCGTTCCAACGCACGACCGAGCCGCTGATGAAGCCCGTGCCGTCCACGGTCAGCGTGAACGCGGGGGCGCCGACGGTCGCAGTGCTCGGCGATAGCGAGGTGATGGTCGGCAGCGGGTTGCCCGTCGTCGTCAAGACCTGCGCGTTCGAGATGCCGCCGCCGGGGCCGCCGGTCGCCACCGTGACGCTCGCGGTGCCGACGAGCAAGATGTCGTTCGCACCGATCGAGGCAGTGAGCTGATTCGCAGAAACGTAGGTTGTCGGTCGGCTCTGATTGTTCCAGCGCACGAGTGACCCGGCGACGAACCCGGCGCCGTTCACGGTCAGCGTGAAGGCCGGGCCGTTCGCGGCGAGCGTCGACGGGCTCAGGCTCGTCGTCGCCGGAACCGGATTGCCGACGATGCTCGCGGTCGGCACCGACGCGGTCGTGCCGCTCGTGAACGTGCCGACCGTGACCGGCACGTCCTCGGCGTTGCCGCTGAAGTACTGCACTTCGGTCGCGCTGCCGGCGACGCCCGAGAAGTTCAGCACGAGGTTGCCGCCGACCGTGTTCGCGCTCACGAGCGTCGAGCGCGTGCGCGCCTGCATGTACGCGCCGACGTCCTCCATGAAACGGTGCCGCACGCCGCGCTCGTTGAGAAACGCGGAGACTGTCTGAATCACCTGCTGGCGCTCGGCCGGCGTCGACAGCACGTAGTTGCCGCCGCCGCCGCCACCGTCGTGCGTGTAGATCTGCGTGGGGGCGAGGCTCGACCACAGGCGCCAGGTGTAGTACTGGAACTGGTCGATCGACTCGGCCACCGGCCGCGATGGGTTCGGCCACGCGGCGTCCTGCCTGTCGTAGCGGTCGAGGTTGATGATCTGCGTCGCGAAGCCGAAGAACGTCTGCGCGGGCAGGCCGGAACGGCTGTTCACGACGTAGTTGTCGGCCCAATAGACCGGATACGTCTCGTCCGGGCTCAGCGCCGGCGGAAGCTCGACGTTCCGGAACGGCCGCAACGGCAGCCGGTCGGCCGCGGTCTTGCCGTAGAAGTCGGCGCCCGCGCGCTGGATCTCGGTGATGTAGCGGATGCCGAGCGAGTTCCAGAGGTCACTGCCGGTGAAGTCGCGGAGGTTCCAGAAGTGCGGGACCAACGAGCGCGACAGGAACGGAATCTCGTCCGCGCCACCTTGGCCTAGCAGCCAGCTGTCGATGTCCTGAACCGACTGAAGCCAGGTCGACGCGGTCAGCGGCGCACCGCCCGGCGTCTCCCAGAACAGATTGCCTAGGCTGTACCCGCGCGCGTGCGGAGAAATCTGCAGCTCGCCAGCGTTGATGTCGTTGATGACGGTCGCGCGCTCGGCCGAGCCCGGCGTGAGGTTGTCGGTGAACACGTAGCCCGTCACACGCCACGGACCGCCCGTGCCGTTGGCCGCCGTCGCCCCCGTGTACGCCGTGTTGTACATGTCGCGGACGCGGTCGCCCCAACCCGGCAGCGTGTCGTCCATCTGGATGGACCAAAGCCGCGGATAGCCGCGGATGACGAACGGCTTACGTGCCGCCCAGACGAGACTGCGCCAGAACAGATCGTCGACGCCCATCAGGAAGCCGAAGCGATCCGCGCGCAGGTAGTTCAGGGTGCCGAAGTGGACGGCGCGGCCGGAGCCGTAGGTCGTCGCAACGATCAGCGGATCGGAGCCGATGCGGGCGATCACCGCGCCGGTCGCGCCCGTGAGCACGGTGCTCGTGACGCTCTGCATGCTGCCGCCCGCGTCCGGGTGGAAGCCGTACACGAGGTCGCCGGCCGGGTCGTTCGCAAAGCGCTGCTGCAAATCCGCGATGAAGTGCCGCGACGAGCCGCCGATCAGCACGGCTTCGGGAACGGTGATCGCAAGACCCGGCGTGCCGGCGCTCGAGCCCGTCGCGCCGAAGATCGTTTGAATGTGGCTCTGCAAGCCGACGCTCGTATCGGCGTCGAGATTCACGAATCCGACGCCGCCCTGCACGGCGCTCGCGAGCGCGGTGCGCCAGGCGGCCGAGAGGTTCAGGCCGCTATGGCCCGCGACGATCAGCTGCCGGTTCGTGAGCGTCGGCGGCGCCTGCGTCGCGACGTCGATCGTGCCGTACGGAACCTGCAGGTGCTCGAAATAGCGCTCGGCGAAACGCTGGTACTCGCCGGGGGTCGACGGGCTCGTGTTGTAGCCGGCCGTGTTCTGCGAGTTGATCAACACGAGCACGGTCAGCACGCGGTCCTGCGCGAGCGCGACCGACGCTCCAAGCGACTGCACGAGCAACACCGCGACGACTGCGAGCGCGCGCAGCGCCGTTACACGAGTCGAGCCGAGCGATTGATGCGCTTCCCGCGCTTGCGTCCGAGTCATCTTTTTGAGTCGATCCATCGACCTGTTATTGGGCGAATCTCACGAACCAGCTCTCGACGAGCCCGTTGCGGAACTGCACCCGCACCTCGAATCCCTGGTAGCCCCAGACCTCGATCTGGTCGCGGCCATCGACGGAGCGTTGAATTCGTTCGGGCTGGCCCATGACCTGCTGGACCGCCGCAGCGGGCCAGCCGCGTTGGATGCGGTCGTTCAGCGCGCGCGCGCGCACTGCAAACTGTTCACCCTCGATCCGCTGCTGTTCGCCGAGCACCGCGAGGCTGGGATCGGTCGGAATCTGAGCGACTCCGCCTTCGGCCGCCGCGACGAGGGCGAGACAAAGCGCGAGTCGGAGGGTCGTCGAGCTCATTTTCGTTTTCACCGCGGCGCGGATGGGTCCGCAACTTCGAGCAAATCGAATCGGCCGGCTCGGCGTAGAGCACTTCGCGGAAACTCGTGGCTTCCGATCGTCCGTCCCCGCCAAAACCGACCTTCGGAGGCCTAAATGCAAGATTCGAGCCCACCGATAAAACGGCTCTGGAAGCCGCGCCGCGCGTGGCTTTCGCACTCCACTGGAAAGAAACCCGACAGGTTCCCCGGCCGCCAAACGAGGTATTCGTCACAGAGCGGCGGACCCCATGGAGCCGTACCAGCGGTTTCAAGGGGTTAGCAACGGACGCTGGGGGCTCGCGGACTGACAAAAAACTCGACAAGCCTTTGATCCGGCGCGGGTCTTGGTTTTTTCAGGCGCGGACGCCCGGCTCGGCATGACAGCCGGGCGGCGTGCGGCATCTGCGGGGAGCCAGCGCGATGCGCCGATCAGGCGTTCACGGCGACGTCGTCGACGCGCGTGCGCGCGCCGCGCGGCGTGCCGTCGAGCACCTCGGTACCCTCGAGCAGCTTGCCGTAGCGGCTCACGCGCGCCTCGTCCCAGACGAGATAGTCCTCGATCGTGAGCACGTCGAGATCGGAGTGGATGTACGTCTCGATCGCGTCGCGCGGCGTGCAGACGACCGGATCTCCGTGCAGGTTGAAGCTCGTGTTCAGCACACCGCCGAAGCCGGTGAGCCGCTCGTAGTGCTTCAGCATCGCGTGATACGCGGGATTCCAGTCCTGCTCCACGAGCTGCGGCCGGCATGTGAGGTCGAACGAGTGCAAGCCCGCAATGAGCTCCGCCACCGCGCGCGGAGTGGTCCTGAAGCCGAGCGCCATGTACGGCGCGCGGCTCTCCTTGCCCGTGTCCTGGAGGTAGTCGAGCCGACGCTCCCAGAGCACCGACGCGGCGAACGGCATCCAGAAGTCGCGCATCTTGATCGCCGAGTTGATCTTGCGGACCTGGTTCAGCGAGTCCGCGCGCGCCAGGATCGAGCGGTTGCCGAGTGCGCGCGCGCCGAACTCCATCCGGCCGTGCATGCGCCCGACGACCATGCCCTTGGCGAGCAGCTCCGCCGTGCTGCGGCCGAGGTCGCCGGACTTCTTCCACTTGAGCTTGCCCGCGTACGCACCGAGCGCCGCGGCGACGTCGTCGTTCGAGAAGCCCGGGCCGAGGTACAGGGTGCCGAGCGGCTCGGGATCGAACGCCTTGCCGGCCGCCGTGTGCGCGTCCCACGCGCTCTTCAGCGCCGCGCCGGCGGCGATGCTGTCGTCGCCGCACGACGGCAGGAAATAGACCTCGTCGAAGTCCTTGCTCTCCTCGATCAGCATGTTCAGCTTCACGTTCATGAACACGCCCCCGCCGAGCACGAGCTTGCGGATGCCGGTCTTCTTGACCCAGGCCTGCAGGTAGCCGACCACGAGGTCCTCGACGAGCCGCTGCACGCCGGCCGCGATATGGTCGAACCGATAGCCCGCGAGCTCCGTCCGGAAGCGCTCGACGTACGCATCCTCCCAGAGGCCCGTCTTGTTCACGATCTCGAGGCCGTCCTCGGACAGGTCCATATGGGCGCGCAGCACCTTGTAGACCTTCTCGGACTTGTTGCCGCGCGCGTATGGCGCGAGGCCCATGACCTTGTACTCGTCCTCGACGGCTTTCATGCCGAGGTAGCGCGTGATGGCCGTGTACATCATGCCGACCGAGTGCAAGCTCTGATACGAAGTGAGGCGCTCGAAGTCCTTCGAGCCGCGCGCGATGCTCACGCTGCCGCAGCGGCCGTCGCCGGTGTTGTCGAGCGTAATGACGAGGGTCGGCGCGTCGCTACGCCGGTTGTCGAGCCAATACGCCGCGTGCGCGTGGCAGGTGTGGTGCTCGACGAGCTTGATCTTCGACTCGGGGAGGCCGAGCGACGCGAAGTGGCTCGCAATCTGGCTCGTGCGCGATCCGCCCGTCATCTGCCGCATCGCGAGGTACGGCTTCACGAGCGCGTTCGACATCATCAAGCGCGACGGCAGCACCTTCGACACGGCGGAGGCAATGCGATACCACGGCCCGATCTGCTGGCCGAACTCCTGCATCGGCGTCACGAGACCCGCGACGGCGACGAGATCGAGGTTGCTCGAATCGAGCCCGTGCTCTTTCACGAGCCACTCGACCGCGAGCTTGGGGAAGCCGCTCTGGTTCTTCTTTCGCGAGAACCGCTCCTCCGCAACCATGGCGACGATCTTGCCGTCGACGTAGAGACAAGCCGTGCAATTGTGTCCGTCGTGGATGCCCAGAATTCTCATGCGACTCCCTTTCACTGTCCTTCTTGTTTCATGTTCGGTCGCGCGTGGAGCTCGCTTCCTGCCCAGCTCCCGCGCCGTCGTCGGCGCTCCAGGCGAGCTCGACGGCCGGAACCCTCCACCCCGGAAGCCCTCGCCGCGCGACGTGCCAACCCTGACCCCGGTAGAACAGCTGGGCTTCGAGGTTGTCCCGGTGAACGGCCGCGCGAATGTCCCGCACGCCGCGATTGCGGAGGGCGAGAACTCCGGTTTTGAGCAAATCTACACCAATCTTCAGACCCGTTCTGCGAACGAATCGTAGCTCTCGAAAGGCCGGCAGCACGCCGAACGACAGGATTTGGCCCGCCGCGGCCCGGCGCTCCTCGGCTGGCGGCGCGGTCCGCATGAGCTGGACGGCTTCCCAGACATAAGCGAGCCGTCGCGGGTCGGCGAGCACCGACGTGCCGATTAGCCAGCCGATCCGGGTCCAGTGCCGCGCGAGCGCGGCGGTCATGAAGCCGTCGTCGTCGGTGACGACGATGAAGCCGGCCGCGTCGTCGCCAACGTATGCGACCGCACCGCGAATCGACCCGGCTCGCGGCAGCGCGGAGTAGTAGAAGCGCTCCATGAAGCGCGTGCCGAGCAGCGGTATCGGGCTCTCGGGCAGCAACGCCTCGTGCAGCCGGGCGAGGTCGCGCGCCGGCGCGGCGCTTGTCTCGTCGAACGTCGCGAGCCGATAGCGTGCGGTGCCTTCGGTCGCCTCTGCCGTCATTGTTGCGTCGAGTGCCATTCGGAAGGTCGCGAGCCTAACGACTGGTTCTCGGCAATGCCACTCCGGCTCGTCATAATCCGCTGACCATGAAGGCGCCGAGCCGCAAAAACAGTAACCGGGCCGCGGCGTTGGCCGCCTGGATCGCGCTCGCGGCGAGCCCCTGGGCTACGGCCCGTGCACAGGAGCCTGCGCCCAGCGATAGCCCCGCCGCGGAGGCCGAGGAGGCACTGCTGAACGCAGTGCGGCGCAGCGAGCAAGCGCCGGCCGATCCCGCCAGCCTCGGCACGAGCCTGCGGAATCTCGGGATCTTCTATCAGACGCGCGGCCGCGGAGACGACGCGCGGCCGTTGCTCGAGCGCGCGCTCGCGGTCCGGCAAAAAGCGCTCGGCCGGGCGCATCCCGACGTCGTGCAAAGCCTGGACGACCTCGCGCTGCTCGCGGTCGGCACCGGCGACGTCGCGAGCGCGGAGCAGCTGTACAAGCGCGTGCTGCGCGGGCAGCGCAAGCTCTACGGACACGACGACATTCGCACGGCGATCACGATCAACAACCTCGCGCTGCTGAACGCGAACCGCGGGGAGCTGCGCCGGGCGGCCGCGCTGTACCGCGAGGAGCTCGCACTGCTCGAGACCGCTTACGGGTCCGATTCGGTTCGCCTCGTGACCACGCTCGAAACGCTCGGCCGGCTCGCCGTGGAGCAAGGCGACACGCCGGAGGCCGAGGCGCTGTATCGGCGCGCGATCGCGCTCGCCGAGTCGAGCAGTGCGCCCGCGTCCACGCGCCGGCTGATCGATCTGCTCGACCGCTACGCCGCGCTGCTCGCGGTCGAGCCTGAGCGCGCGGCCGACGCTGAGGCCGTGGCGCAGCGCGCCGCCGAGCTGCGCACGCGTCCGCCGTCCGTGGATCGGCGCATCGGGACCGACTGAGCTCGACGGATCGGTCGGCCGTCAGTCGGCGCGCTCGCGATCCCGCAGCGAGTCCGTCCGCCGCTTGATGCTCGAAGCGAGATGGAACATCTCCTCGAAGTAGTTCTTGTTCTGGAGCGAGATGAAACCCAGGCTGACCAGCTGCACCGCGACCGTGAGCGAGAACAGCCCGACGATGAAGGTGTGGGGGAACTCCGCGTAGGCATTAGCGACCGCAACCGACGCCCTGCCCGTGACCGTCGACGGCAGCGCCTCGAGCGCTTCGAAGAAGTGGATCAGCATCCACGCGTTCACGTACAGCGAGAACGCGAGCAACAGCAGACCCGGGAGCACGAAGAACACGAACGGCCGAAACACGAAGCCCGACAGCAGAGTCCGAAACACGTGCCGGACTATCCGCATGCTCGACTTGCGCGCACCGGGACCCGCTTGTAACTCCCAGTCGAGCGTCGCCGGAATCTGATCGATCGTCGCGCGCAGCACCATCGACTTGTAGATCATCTCGGGCATCACATCCATGCCCATTGCGCGCAGGTTCAACGAGCGGATGAACGGCCCGTCATACGCGCGCACGAGACAGGTCAGCGTCGAGAGGTTGCCGTTCGCGAGCACCGACAGGAAGCGATTGGCCCAGATGCTCAAGACTCTGCGCAAGCGCGGCACGTTGCCGATCGTGCCGCCCTTCATGTACGGCGATGCGAGCACGATCTTCCCCTGCGTCGCACGAATCGTGTCGAGCAGCAAGCCGATGTGCGCGGTCGAGTAGCTCAGGTCGACGTCGATGCTCACGACGTAGTCGCCTTCGCTGAATGCGAAGCCGAACTTGAGCGCCTGGCCGAGCCCAAAATTGCGCGGGTGATGCAACACCGTGAGATCTTGGCGCTCTCGCGCGCACGCGCTCCGCGATTTCGCCCGTGCGATCGCGGCTGCCGTCGTTCACGAGGATTACCTGCCACCGATAGCGGTCGGCGAGGCTGTCCAAGTACTTGAATATCTTGGCGAGATTTGCCTCGAGGATCACTTCCTCGTTGTAGGCAGGCAGGATCAGCGAAACGAGCGGCCGCAGCTCGCCCGCGTCGAGCGCGCGCTCTCGGTGCGGCGATCGCGGCAGCGGCTGTGGACGTGGGTCGGCCATCGTCACTTGCTCCGATAAAACTCCGCGATCGATTCTACGACGTATTCCTGCTGTGCTTCGGTGAGCTCGGGATAAATCGGCACGGCGAGCACGCTAGCCGCCGCCGCGGCGGACTCCGGGCAATCCCCGGGGCGCATGCCGAGATACGCGAAACACTTCTGCATGTGCAGCGGCACCGGGTAGTAGATCTCGGTGCCGACGCCCTTGTCACCGAGGAACTTGCGCAATTCGTCGCGCCGCTCCGCGCGGATCACGTACTGGTTGAAGATGTGGCGCGCCCCTTTCGTGACGACCGGCGTCGACACTTGCCGCAGAGCCGCGCGGGAGAACAGACGGTCGTAGCGCCGCGCGTTCTCTTGCCGTGCCGCGGTCCAGCCGTCGAGCTTCGGCGAGCTTGACGACGAGCACCGCGCCCTGGAGCGCATCGAGCCGGAAGTTGCCGCCAATCACGGAGTGGTAGTACTTCGGCTTGCCGCCATGCACGCGCAGGATGTTCAGGCTCTCGGCGAGCCGCGGGTCGTTCGCGACGCACATGCCACCGTCGCCGAAAGCGCCGAGGTTCTTGCTCGGGAAGAACGAGAAGCAGCCGATATCGCCGATGCTGCCCGCGCGCCGCCCGCCGGGCGCTTCCGCGCCGATCGCCTGCGCGGCGTCCTCGACGACCGCCAGCCCATACTCTTTCGCAATCGGCATCAGCCCGTCCATGTCGGCCATCTGGCCGAACAGATGCACCGGGATCAACGCGCGCACCGTTCCCCCGGTGCGCTTGTTCTTGAGCACGCCGCCGCGCCGCTCGCACTGCTTTTCGAGGAACTCCCGGACCGATGCCGGGCTCAGGTTGTAGGTCACGGGATCGATGTCGCAGAACACCGGCCGCGCACCGACGCGCGCGACGACGCCGCCAGTCGCGAAGAACGTGAACGGCGACGTGACGACCTCGTCGCCGGCCTTGATGTCGAGCGCCATCAGCGCCACGAGCAGCGCGTCGGTGCCCGACGACATGCCGATACCGAAGCGAGCCTGCGAGTACTCGGCGACTTTCTTCTCGAGATCCTCGACGTAGGGTCCCAGCACGAAGTGCTGCGATTCGCAGACCTCGGCGATGACTCGCTCGACGTCGCCGCGGATTTCGCTGTATTGGGCTTTCAGATCCAGCAAAGGGACTTTCATTCGACGACTCTCTCCATGAGCGTTAAGCGGCCGGCCGCAGCGCGCCGGACTCGTAGCGATAAACCTGATTACACGCCGCACAGCGAACGGTCTCGGTCTTCGCAGGCGCGGCCGCAATCTCGAGCTTCACGCCGCACGCGCACGACCAGCCGCGTAATCGCGCGGGATTGCCGTAGACCATCGCATAGTCCGGCACGTCGCGCGTGACGACCGAGCCCGGCGCCGACGAACGAGTAGCGGCCGAGCGTCGCGCCGCAGACGACGGTCGCGTTCGCGCCGATCGTCGCGCCCTGCTTCACGAGCGTCGTTCGGTACTCGTTCTTGCGCTCGACGTGGCTGCGCGGGTTGAACACGTTGGTGAACACCATCGACGGGCCGCAGAACACGTCGTCCTCGAGAATGACGCCCGTGTACACCGAAACGTTGTTCTGGATCTTCACGTTGTCGCCGATCACGCACTGCGGCGAGATCACGACGTTCTGCCCGATATTGCAGTTCGCTGCCGATCCGGCTGTTCTTCATGACATGCGAGAAGTGCCAGATCTTGGTGCCCTCGCCGATCTCGCACGGCTCGTCGACGTAGGAGGACTCGTGCACGGAAACAGTAGGTTTCATTATCGCGGCTCCAGGCGCCAACAACGGCTGGCGGCCGGCGTCCCGCCGGCCGCTCGCGGATCATAAACGGTCCGATCGATGGAGACTGAGAGCGTCATCCAGTTCCCCGCGGGCCCGCGCGGTTAGGTTCGGCTGTTCGAGGGTGCGCGGCCCGCTCGAGCCAGCGGAACGCGGAGCTACAGATCGAATCGAGCGAGGACCAGCGCGGTTGCCAGCCGAGCGTCGCGATCGCGCGGCGCGCATCGGCGACGAGCTCCGGCGGATCGCCGGCTCGGCGCGGTGCGTCCTCGACGGCCACACTGCGGCCAGCGGCCCGAGCGACTGCGGCGACCACTTCGCGCACGGAGTAGCCGCGGCCCGTGCCGAGGTTGAGCGCTATGCTCGCGCCGCCACGCGCCAGATAATCGAGCCCTTTGACGTGCGCGTCGGCCAGATCCGCGACGTGAATGTAGTCGCGAATCGCCGTCCCGTCGGGCGTCGGATAGTCGGTGCCCATGACCCTGAGCGAGGGGCCGCCGAGTGCGGCCAGAATCGCGAGCGGGATCAGATGGGTCTCCGGCTCGTGGTTCTCGCCGAGCTCACCGTCGAGATCGGCGCCGGCGGCGTTGAAATAACGCAGCGCCACCCACTGGAGCCCATAGGCCTCACCGTACCAGCGCAGCGCGCGCTCGACGAACAGCTTTGCTTCGCCGTAGGGATTCACGGGCTGCTGAGGATGCTCCTCGTTGATCGGCACGGCCCTCGGTACGCCATAGGTGGCGCAGGTGCTCGAGAAGATCACACGCCGGACGCCTTCGTCGAGCATCGCACCGAGCAACATCAACGCATTGCTGACGTTGTTCGCGAAGTACTTGCGCGGATTCACAACCGATTCGCCGACGTATGCGTAGGCGGCGAAATGGATGACCGCCTCGATGCGGTGCTGCCGCAACGCGGCGCGCAACGCCTCGGCATCGGCGAGATCGCCCTCGACGAGCGGGCCCCATTTGACGGCCTCCCTGTGACCGAGGCTCAGGTTGTCGAAGACGACGGGCTCGTGCCCCTGCCTGGCGAGCGCCTTGGCCGTGTGGCTACCGATGTAACCGGCGCCGCCGGTGACGAGTACGCGCATGTTCAGCGAGCGGCGCGCTCGGGAGTCGCCTTCAACAGGGCGTCGAAGTAAGCGATGGTCGGCTTGAGCCCTTCGGCGAGCGGGGTCGTTGCCTGCCAGCCGAGGTGCTTCTCGGCGAGCTGCGTGTCGGGCCGGCGCTGCTTCGGATCGTCCGACGGCAACTTCTTGCGCACGAGCTTCGATTTGGATCCCGTGAGCTCGATCACGAGCTCAGCGAGCTCGAGGATCGTGAACTCCGTCGGATTCCCGATGTTGATCGGCCCCGTTACGTCGTCGGCCGTGGCCATCATGCGGAGGAACGCTTCGACGAGATCGTCGACGTAGCAGAACGAACGCGTCTGGGCACCGTCGCCGAAGATCGTGATCGGCTCGTTCTGCAATGCTTGCACGACGAAGTTCGAGACTACCCGGCCGTCGTTCGGATGCATGCGCGGCCCGTAAGTATTGAAGATCCGCGCGACCTTGATCTTGAGCCGGTGCTGGCGGTTGTAGTCGAAGAACAAGGTCTCCGCGCAGCGCTTACCCTCGTCGTAACACGAGCGCTCGCCGATGGGGTTCACGCGACCCCAGTACGACTCCGTTTGCGGATGAACCTCGGGGTCACCGTAAACCTCGCTCGTCGACGCCTGGAATATCTTGGCTTTCACGCGCTTCGCAAGACCGAGCATGTTGATGGCGCCGTGCACGCTCGTTTTCGTCGTCTGCACCGGATCGAATTGGTAGTGAACCGGGCTCGCCGGACAGGCCAGGTTGTAGATCTCGTCGACCTCGACGTATAGGGGAAAAGTGACGTCGTGGCGCACGAGCTCGAAGCGCGGGTTGCCGAGCAGCTGGGTGACGTTGCGCTTGCTGCCCGTGTAGAAGTTGTCGACGCAGAGGACGTCCTTGCCGAGCCCGATGAGCCGATCGCAAAGGTGCGAACCGAGGAATCCGGCACCACCGGTAACGAGGACTCGAGCGACTCCGGGATCTTTCATGGCATTGGTATCCGTTCTCCGAGAAGCGAAAGACGCGCTCGCGGTGGCTTGAAGTCGCCATCATCGCCGCTCTGCGGCCCAGCGGCGGTGATACGCGTCACGCCGTCCCACCTATGCGCCGCGCGCCCCCCGGGCCCGGTGCGCGTGACAGGCGACATCCCGAGGTGCAAGCCGGTCGGGCGACAATGGTCCGCGAACGGCGCTTCCGTGTCGAGCGCGATCTGCGCGCTCCGGCAAGCGACGGGCCTCAGAGCGGCGCTAGCTGCGCGTCACGGCCGCGATACAAGGCGAGATAGCGGCGCGCGATCACCCGCCACGAATACTCGCTGCTCGCGCTGCGTTGAGCGTTGCGCGCCAAGCGGTCGCGCAACTCGGGATCCTCGTGCAGCCGGCGCATCGCGGCCGCAAGCGCCGTCGGGTCCTCGGAGGGCACGAGCAATCCGGTCACGCCGTCGTGCACGATCTCCGGCACGCCGTCGACGGCCGTGCCCACCACGGCCTTGCCGCAGGCCATCGCCTCGGCGATCACGAGCGGCAGACCTTCGGCCCGCGACGCGAGCACGAAGAAGCTGCTGCGTTTCACGAACGCGATCGCTTGCTCGTGCGGAAAGCTGCCGACGAAATGGACATCGTCTGCCACACCCAGGCGCACAGCCAACTGTTCGAACTCGTTGCGCTCCGGACCGTCGCCGACGATGACGAGCGGCAGGCGCACGCCGAGGGCACGCAGCTGACGGAGCGCCTCGAGCAGCACATCGATTCCCTTCCGCCTAATCACGTGTCCAACCGTCACCGCGTAGATCGGAGGCAACTGTGTTTCGACTCGGACCGAGTTGCGCTCGATCGCCTCGACCGCGGCACCGTTCGGAACCGCCACGCCCGGCAGCGCCGGTTCGTGCAACGCACTCCGGACCTTTTCGATGAGCGTGAACGACACGCCGCTGATCTCATCGGCGCGCCGCAGCAAGAGGCGAACGAGACGGCGCTCGAGCGGCGCCCAATCCTGCAGATCGTGCGCGTCGTTGCCCTGATACGTAACGACGAGCCGCCAACGCGCGAACGGTCTCAGTAGCGCGAAATAGAAAAACGCAGGCAGCGGATAGTGGATGTTGACGACGTCAATACGCGCGGCGCGCAGAAAACGTCCGAGGCGCCAGAGCGTCACCGGTAGCAACAACGCGCAACTCACGAGAGCGCGAATCGGCCGGCTTGCGTGATACGGCGACCGGAAGTCCATGCCGTAGAGCGAGAACTCCGGCGCGTCTTCGATCGGCCGCACCGCGTCCCACGGCTGCGGAATCAACGCGCTCACGCGATGTCCCGCTGTCGTGAACTCTCGATACAGCATCGCGACGGCATTGCTGACGCCGCCGGGAGCATCGAGACGCCAAGGCGCCACCAGCAAGATGTTCATCCCTTCCTCCGCATCGAGATATCGTCTCACTTTTGTCGAGCCACCGGCCACGAACTCCGTCATGCCTCCCGAGCCCTGCGTGCTGTGCACGGCTCGGCATCGCGCGACTGTGGTATCTTCCCGGCGCCGAGGCGCATCCGCGCGAGCCTACGGCGCTCGCTGACCAGGGACCGGAGACTCGAATGTGCGGTTTGACAGCCATCGTCTCAGTGCGCGGCGCGCCGATCGACCGGCACGCGCTCGAGCGCATGACACAGTCGATCGCACACCGCGGCCCGGACGACTCGGGCTTCTTCGTCGACGAGTCGGTAGGGCTGGGCTTCCGCCGTCTTTCGATCTTGGACCTCACGCCGTCGGGCCACCAGCCGATGCTGACTCCCGACGGCCGCTACGTGATCGCTTTCAACGGCGAGATCTTCAACTTCATCGAGCTGCGCGAGGAGCTCCGCGCGCGCGGCTACACGTTCCGCTCGACCGGCGACACCGAGGTCCTGCTCTACGCGTACCGAGAATGGGGCTTCGACTGTCTCGCGAAACTCAACGGGATGTGGGCGTTCGTCATCTACGACACGCAGACGGGCAACGTGTTCGGCGCGCGCGACCGCTTCGGCGTGAAGCCGCTGTACTACCACCGCGCGAAGCAGCACATGCTGCTCGCGTCGGAGATCAAGGCGATTCGCGCGTCGGGGATGTACGCGGGCGGCACCGACTGGCGCACGGCCGCGAAATTCTTCGTCCGCGGCGAGCTCGACAATTCCGATCACACGTTCTTCGACAACATCCTGCAGATACCCGCCGGCCACGCGTTCGAGATCGATCGCTCGGGCGCGCTCACGCTGCGCCGCTTCTGGGACTTGGCCGCGATCGACGAAGCGGAGCCGGCCGATCCGGCGGCGTCGTTCCGCGACCTATTCGAGGATGCAGTGCGCCTGCGCCTCCGCAGCGACGTGCCGGTTGGCGTGTCGCTGTCGGGCGGACTCGATTCCACGTCGATCATCTGCGCCGTCGCGCGGCTCAAGGCCGCGGAGGCGGCGAATTCCGCCGCGACGCTCGCGTTCTCGTTCAACGTACAGGAGTTCGACGAGTCGCGTTACATCGCGGATACCGTCGCCCAGACGCGCGTGGATCTGAAGCAGCTCGGCACCGACGCGGGCGAGCTCTGGTCGAGCCTCGACGAGGTGCTCTGGTACCACGACGAGCCGGTGCACTCGCTGACGGCACTCGTCGGGTATCGGATCATGAAGCTCGCCGCCAGCAACGGCGTCAAGGTAGTGCTCACGGGCCAGGGCGCCGACGAGACGCTTGCGGGGTACCCGAGCTACTTCCGCAACACCTGGCACTCCGCGCTGCGCGGCGCACGGCTCGGCGAGTTCTGGTCGGAGATCAACGCGTTCGTCGCTACGCACGGCGGATCGTCGTACGCGCATGCGTCCGGCGAGGTCGTGAAGCTCGCGAAGAGCTCGGTCGCCCGGCTGCGGCCCTATCGCTGGCTCGCGCGCGGTCGACAACGTCGAGCGCTCGCCGCGCACCCGTGGTTCACGCGCGAGCTCGTCGAGCATCTGCGCGACGGCACTGACACCGTGCCCGATCTGACGCTGCGCGGCGCGCTGCGCGACTCCGTCGAGAAGAGCCCGCTGCCGCTGTATTTGAGGATCGACGACCGCAATTCGATGGCCCATTCGGTCGAGGCGCGACTGCCGTTCATGGACTACCGGCTCGTGTCGCTCGCATTCAGCTTACCGCCTCGCTGGAAGATGCGCGGGCCGTGGAACAAATACGTGCTGCGCGAGTCGATGCGCGGCCGGATCCCCGAGTCCGTGCGCGCACGCCCCGACAAGATGGGCTTTCCGACGCCGACGTCGCGCTGGTTCCGCGAGCAACTCTTCGAGCCCGTGAGCGACATGTTACGCAGCCGCAACGTGGCCGAACGCGGGATCTATCGCGTCGACCGCATCGTCGCCGATCTCGACCGCCATCGGCGCGGTGAGGCCAACGTCGCGCACCGGCTGTTCGACGTCGTCCAGTTCGAGCGCTGGCTCGCGCAGTGCGACTCCGCCGCGCCGGTGGCGGCCGCGGCCCGTTGACGTACCGGGTGCCGCGCGGCGCCTCGCACGCAACATGCCATTATGTAAATATCGGTTTTAAGACCGACATCGTTTTTTGTGTCGCGGCGCGCGGCTAACATGCGCGCGCGGCCGGCATTCCGCCTCGCCAGACAGGAACAAGCAGAACCCGCAGATGCCGACGCTGCTCCACGACGTGTTGCTCGAGTCCGCCGCGGCGAGCCCCGGCTCGATCGCGGTGGTACACCGTCGCGAGCAGACGACCTACGCCGAGCTCACGGCGCTCGTTGACTCGGTTGCGCGCGCCCTGCTGGCGGAACGCGTCGGCCGCGGCGACCGCGTCGCGTTCTATCTCCCGAAGCGCATCGAGACGGTCGCCACGATGTTTGGTGCGCTGCGCGCCGGCGGCGCATTCGTGCCGATCAATCCGCTGCTCAAGCCCGAGCAGGTCGTGCACGTCCTCAAGGACAGCGGCGCGCGCGTGCTCGTGACGACCGAGGACCGCCACGCCGAGCTGCGCGGCACGCTCGGGCCCTGCGACGCGTTGACGACGGTCGTGCTGCTCGATCGCGAGCGCGCCGGCCTCGCGGTCGACGCGCATTTCCGCGAGGTCGACTGGGCGGACTTCGTCGGCACTGCGTCGCAAGGCGCCGTCCCGCATGCGCGCATCGATGCCGACATGGCTGCGATCCTCTACACCTCCGGCAGCACGGGCAAGCCGAAGGGCGTCGTGCTGTCGCATCGCAACATGGTCGACGGGCGCGAAGAGCGTCGCGAGCTACCTCGAGAACACCGCCGACGGACCGCATCCTGGCGGTGCTGCCCGTTCAGCTTCGACTACGGCTTCAGCCAGCTGTCGACCGCGTTCCTGACGGGCGCTCGCGTCGTGCTCATGGACTACCTGCTGCCGCGCGACGTCTGTCAGCGCCGTCGAGCGCACGGCGATCACGGGACTCGCCGGCGTGCCGCCGCTGTGGATGCAGCTCGCCGGCGCTCGAGCTGGCCGGACGCCGCCGTCGCGACGCCTGCGCTACATCACGAACTCCGGCGGCGCGATGCCGCGGGCGACGCTCGCGACGCTGCGCGGCAAGCTGCCGAACACGAAGGTCGTTCCTCATGTACGGCCTCACCGAGGCGTTTCGCTCGACGTACCTGCCGCCCGAGCAGGTCGACCGGCGGCCGGACTCGATCGGCAAGGCGATCCCGAACGCGGAGATCCTGGTCGTGCGCCCGGACGGCACGCCGCTGCGCGCCGCGGCGAGCCCGGCGAGCTCGTGCATCGCGGCGCGCTCGTGTCGCTCGGCTACTGGAACGATCCGGCGAAGACGGCCGAGCGCTTTCGTCCCGCGCCCGGGCCAGGACCGCGGACTCGTGCTGACCGGAGCTCGCCGTGTGGTCCGGCGACACCGTGCAGCGCGACGAGGAGGGCTATCTCTATTTCGTCGGCCGCCGCGACGAGATGATCAAGACGTCGGGCTATCGCGTGAGCCCGACCGAGATCGAGGAGGTCGTCTACGCGACCGGGCCTCGTCGCCGAGGCCGTTGCCTTCGGCGTGCCGCACCCGATCGCTCGGTCAGGCGATCGTCGTCGTCGCCGTCGCCGCGAACCGGCGCGGTCGGCGACGCGACGAGCGCTGCTCGACGTGCTGCAAGCGCCGCCTGCCGACCTTCATGGTGCCCGCGCACGTCGAGCTGGCGCGACGCGCTGCCGCGCAACCCGAACGGCAAGATCGACCGCAAGCGCGCTCGCCGCCGAGCTCGCGACGCTGTTCGAGGCCGTGCACACGTGAGCGCGCCGCCGCGCCGCGCGCACGCAGCCCTCGCGAGCATCGCGACGACGCGCGACTGCACTGCTGTTCGGCGGCCGGCGACGTCGACGGACATCGCGCGCGAGCGTCGGGCCGCACGCCGTTCTACGCGTACGACTCGCGCGCGCGATCGACGAGCGCGTCGCGCGCTGCGCGCGGCGCTGCCGGCCGGCGTGCACCTGCACTACGCGATGAAGGCGAATCCGATGCCGGCGTCGTCGCGCACATGACGCCGGCTCGTCGACGGCCTCGACGTCGCCTCCGCCGGCGAGCTGCGCGTCGCGCTCGCGACGGGCGCGTCGCCGCGAGCGACATCAGCTTCGCGGGCCCGGGCAAGACGCGACGAGGAGCTCGAGCAGCCGCGCTCGCGGCCGGCATCACGCGTCAACCTCGAATCCGAGCGCGAGACTGCGAGCGTCTCGCGCGAGCTCGCGCGCGGCCGCAGCCACGCGCGCGCGCGTCGCCGTGCGCGTGAATCCCGGACTTCGAGCTCAAGACGCTCGGGCATGAAGATGGGCGGCGGCGCCGAAGCAGTTCGGCGTCGACGCCGAGCGCGTGCCGGCGATGCTCGCGCGCCTCGCCGGCGCTGCCGCTCGACTTCGTCGGCTTCCACATCTTCAGCGGCTCGCAGAACCTGCGCGCCGAAGCCATCGTCGAGGCGCAGAACAAGACGCTCGAGCTCGCGCATCGAGCTCGCGCGCGCACGCGCCGGCGCCCGTGCGCATCGCTCAACATCGGCGGCGGCTTCGGCATCCCCTACTTCCCGGGCGAGCAGCCGCTCGACGCTCGCGCCGATCGGCGCGCAATCTCGCGGGCTCGCCGCGAACGGCTCGCGCGCGCGCTGCCCGAGGCGCGAGCTCGTCATCGAGCTCGGGCGCTATCTCGTCGGCGAGGCCGGCATCTACGTCTGCCGCGTCGATCGACCGCAAGATCTCGCGCGGCCGCGTGTTCCTCGTCACCGACGGCGGGCTGCATCATCACCTCGCGGCCTCCGGCAACTTCGGCCAGGTGCTGCGCAAGAACTATCCGGTCGTCGATCGGCAACAGGGTGCGCGGCGCGCGAGCGCGAGGTCGCCTCGGTCGTCGGCCCGCTGTGCACGCCGCTCGACCTGCTCGCGGACCGCATGGAGCTCGCGCGCGCCGACGTCGGCGACCTCGTCGTCGTCCTGCAGTCCGGCGCCTACGGCCTCACGGCGAGCCCGACGGCGTTCCTGAGCCATCCGCCGCCCGCCGAGGTCTTGCTGTGAGGCGCGACGCCTCGCACGGGAGCTGACTCGCATGCACGACAGCGCACACGACAACGATCCGCGATTCGTCAAGTATTACGCCGCCCAAAGTCTTACGGACAAGGCGGCCGAGCGGGCGGCGGGCATCATGAGCGCCGTGCTGCGCACGCGCGCACGACTCGGCGACGCGGTCGAGGACCTGCTCGTCGCGGACATCGGCTGCAACGCTGGCACGCAAAGCCGGTGCTGGCTCGAGCGGGGCCACCGTGTGCGCGGCATCGATATCAGCCGCGAGCTCGTCGATCTCGCGACGCAGCGCAACGCGCAGTTCGGTGCGCGCGCGCAGTTCGGAGTCGCGTCGGCGACCGCTTTGCCCTGGGAGGACGAGCAGTTCGACGTCTGTCTGCTGCCCGAGTTGCTCGAGCACGTCGAAGACTGGCAGGCGGTCGTCAACGAGGCCGTGCGCGTGCTCAAGAAAGGCGGCGCGCTGTTCCTATCGACGACCAACGTGCTTTGTCCGCGGCAGCAAGAGTTCGCGCTCCCGCTCTACAGCTGGTATCCGGGCTGGGTGAAGAAGATCTGCGTCGAGAAGGCCCGGACGACGAGGCCGCAGCTCGCCAACTTCGCCACTTTCCCCGCCGTGCATTGGTTCAGCCCATACGGTCTGAAACGCTATCTCGACCGGCTCGGCGTCGACGGCCTCGACCGCTTCGACCTCATCGACTCGGCCGGCCGCGGCCAGGCCGTCGTCGCGGCGCTCGCAACGGTCCGCGCCCTGCCGCCGCTGCGCTTCGCGGCGCACGTGCTCACTCCCAGCACGATCATCTTCGGCAGGAAGCGAAGCGCCTGACGTGACCCCCCCTGCCCGCTCCGGCCCGCGCTCCACGCTCTGGTTCGGCAGCGGCCGGCAAGCGATGTTCGCGCTCTACACCGTGCTGCGCGGCGCGGGGCTCCGCACGGTGTGGCTGCCCGAGTACCACTGTCTATCGATGGTGAGCCCGTGCACCGCCGCCGGCCTCGACGTGCGGTTCTACGAGCTCGGGCCGGAACTCGCGCCGCGCGCCGCGACGCTCGCAGGCGTGCGCGAGACGGACGTCGTCGTGGCTGCTCATTTCTTCGGCCGTGCTCAACCGATCGCGGACATTGCGGAGCTTTGCCGCACGCGCGGCGCGACGCTGCTCGAGGACGCCGCACACGTGGACCTCTCGGCGGCGGCTGCGCGGCGCGACGTCGGAGTGCTGGGCGACTTCGTGCTGTCGTGCCCGCGCAAGTTTTACGCGATCTACGACGGCGCTACTTTGACGGGCAACGCGGCGACGCTGCGCGCCGTCGAGCGGCGCACGCCCCGCGTGCGCGAGCAACTAAAAGGCGCGGCAGCCTCGCTGTTCCCGGCGAAGGAGCCCGTGGGTGTTGCGCGGGAGTCGCTGCCGGGGACGTCGAACGACACGCGCTACGTCGACCCGCGCTTCATCGTCGACGCGGGCACGCGCGCGACGGCCGCGGCGCGCATCGTCTGGTCGCTGACGCTCGACAAGCCGCGGCGGCACGCAGTGCGCCTCAGCCGCTATCGCGCGATCGAGGACGCGATCACGGGCGCGTCGTTCATCCGGCCGCTGCTCGCGACGACGCCGGAGTCGAGCTTCGTTCCGTACGCGTATCCGGCGGTGCTCGCCAACCCGGACGATTTCCTCCGGATGCGCCGCCTCGGCATCAACGTGCTGCGCTGGGAGGAGCTCGCCTCGCAACCGTCGCCGACGATCGCGGCGCTCCAGTGGTCGCTCGTGCAGCTGCCTTGCAGCGAACGGATCGCGGACGACGTCTTCGAGCGCATGCTCGCTCGCCTACGCGCTCCCGGCACCTGGCGCTAAACGCGCTACGCGGGATCTCGCGTAGTCTCGCCGGCGCTCGGCTCCTCCGCCCCACCCTCGTTCGGGCTCTCGGCGTTTGCCGCACCGGCGCTCGGCGCGCGCCGCTTCAGCGCGCGCGCGAGCCCCGCCGCCCATCGCACGAAGGCGCCGCGGTACACGGTGACGTCGTGGATCTCGCGCGTCTCGCTCGCCCAGAGCAGACGATCTGGATCCGCCTTCGTGTAGAACTCGACGACACGCACGCCGGTGTCTGCAAAGCACTGCTCGAGCATCTCGTAGAGCAGCACCTTACCCGGCGAGAACTCGGCCAGCTCCTCGTCATAGGTCGTCTTCAGGATCACGAGGATTCCGCCGCGCTCGACGCACAACCGCGACGCAGCCAGCCGGTCGTCGAGATAGAGCTCGTAGACGCGAGCACCACCCGCGCTCGCGAAGCGCGCGAGACAGTCCGTGTAGAAGGCGGTCTGCCCGGAGCCCAGGGCCAAGGCCGTGCCTTCGCGCCCCTTCCAGCCGCGCGATTCGACAGCCGCGTAACGCTGCACCGCGGCGACGATATCGGTGGTCGCCGTCACTACACTCAACCGCGTGCCCGCGAAGCTGCGCTCGATGCGGTTGTAGTAGCGCTTGATGTTTTTTCGGAGCGACTTGCCGCGCGCGGCCCAATACGCCTCGAACTCCGACCCCGAGCATTCGATCGCCATCGTCGTCCCGTACGGCGCGGCGTGGGCCGGAAGCCGGTCGTAGCGGAGCCCGGATTGGTACTTCGGATCGACGCGCAGCAGCGACAGTGCAGCGACCCAGTAGCCCGCGAACACGCCGCGCACGAGCTCGCTCGGATCCTCGGCGACGATCGGGCACAGCGCGACCTGCGCCGGGCAGAACGTGCTGCGCCGACCGAGCGACTCCTCGCGGACGAGCGCCGCGCAGCGAAGTCTGCCCGTCGCGTCTCTGCCGCTCACGACGACGGTCCGGTCGTCGGCGTAGTGCTCGATGAGCGGCAATAGAAACTCGGACCGCAGCAGCGGGTGGTCGCATGCGACGCGCGCGACGAGCGCGTCCCAATCCGCGGCAAGCGACTGCATCGACCGAGCGGGTGCTCGGGTCCAAGCCGTGAACTCGCGCGTCATGTCGCGTCCCGGGTCGCGCGCCGTTCCGCCGCCTGTCGCTCGGTTCGGCTGTTCGCGATCATGTATCTTTGGCACGCCATGAACAGGTCGGTCCTCATCGTCTCGTTTCACTTCCCGCCGATCCAGGCGAGCAGCGGCGTGTTGCGCGTGCTCTCGTTCGCGAAGCACCTCGCGGGGCTGCTGTGGGACGTACGGGTCGTCACGGCGACGACCGGCGCGTACGACTCCGTGAACCTCAAGAATCTCGACGATATCCCGTCGCGAGTGAAGGTGCTGCGAGCCCTGTCCCTAAACACGCAAAAACATCTTTCGATTCGCGGCAAGTATCCCGGGTTTCTCGCCATCCCCGACAACTGGGTGACGTGGATTCCGTTCGCGTATCTCGTATGCGCGGTTCAGATCCTACGGAAGCGACCGTCGGTAGTCATTACGACTTATCCACTAGCGTCGTGCCACGCCGTCGGGTGGCTGCTGAAGAGGACGTTCGGCATTCCGTGGATCGCGGATTTCAGGGATCCGATGCTGCAGGACAACTACCCGAAGGATCCGAGGCAGAAGTGGGCGTATCGGCAAATCGAGGGCAAGACGGTACGCTCCGCCGATCTCGTCGTCGTGACGACGCCGGGAACGCAGCGGCTGCTGGCGCGCCGCTACGGCCCCGAGATCGCCGCGAAGCTGCGACTGATCGAGAATGGCGTCGAGACGGACGTCTTTCGGCGGGCCGCCGAGTCGCCGGCGCCGGCCGGGCAACCGTCGGCGCGGCGCCCGGTCTTGCTGCACAGCGGCATCGTCTACCCGTACGAGCGCGACCCGACCAACCTGTTCGCGGCAGTCGCGCGCGCGCGCGCCGCAGGACTGGTGTCGGCGCAGACGTTCGAGCTGCGCCTGCGCGGTTGCGGTCACTACGAGCTGTTCCGGACGAAGGTGCGGGAGGCCGGCGTCGAGGATCTAGTGTCGTTGCTGCCGCCGATCTCCTATCTCGAGGCGGCCGCCGAGATACTCGACGCGGACGGATTGCTCGTGCTCCAGGCGAGCAACTGCGACGATCAGATCCCCGCGAAGGTCTACGAGTACCTGTCCACCGGCAAGCCGATACTCGGTCTCGCCAATCCGCGCGGCGACACGGGCTCGTTGTTGTTCGGCGAGGGCGTGGGCGCCGTGGCGGCGCTCGAGGACGCCGAAGCGGTCTTCATCGCGCTCGCGGCGTTCATCGCAGAGCACCTGCAAAGCGGTCCGAAAAGCCGCAGCCGCGAGTACGGCGCGGCGCAATCCAGTCGCTACTCGCGCGACCGCCGCGCCGAGCAGCTCGCCGCGGCGATCGAGGAGTTGTCGAGTTGAGCAAAACTTAGGATCAGCGCGGCGGCGGCGCCTTCGTCTCCCGCGCCTGGCGCGCGAGCATGTTGCGCAGGCCCGGAAGCGGATAGCCGAGCGCGTAGGCCTTGTCGGCGTACTCGCGCGCCTTCGTGAAGTCCTTCAAGTCGAAGTACGTCAAGCCGAGAAAGTAGTTGAGCTCGGCCGAAGCTCCACCAACCGCGTCGAGACCCCGTAGCAAGGTCGTCTTCGCTTCTTCGAGAGACCCCTTCTGCCTCAGGATCAGCCCCTTGGCGCTGTAGGCGCTCTCGAGCTTCGGATTGTTCGCGAGCGCCTCGTCTAGGTAACGCAAAGCCAGATCGGGCTCATCGAGACCCTTGTAGGCGAGCCCGAGCTGGACCGCCGATTGCGCCCGCAACGGATGCTCCGTGTTCTGATAGGCGAAGCTGAACTCGTCGACAGCGCGCTCGTACAGGTAGCGGCGCTGCCCTGCGTCCGTCACGCGCGGCGCGCGCGACAACTGAATCAAACCGTAGCAGTGATGGTGCAGCACTTCCCAGAACGAGCCGGTTTGACCCCTCCAACGCTGCATCTCATCGGGCGGCACGCTTCCCTCGAACCGAGTCCCGCGCGCGTAGAGCGTCACGCTATAACGCGCGCGGCAGTACGGGGGGAACTGCTGCCACTCGCTGTCGGTCGGCACGACCTCGACCTCGATCTTTGGCGGCTGCCCGAATGCCGCGCCGGCCCAAATGCCGAGCGTGAAGAGCGTCACGACGGCAGACCGAACCGCGCCACCGCAGCGCGTTGCGCGCGCGACGTCCCTTACGGGAGCCGACCGCGCACCGCTCGTGGAAGCTGACTCGATCATAGGAGCAACCGCCGCCTATCCGTGTCTCGGTGCATAGTAGATGGACGGCAGCTTTGAATTCCAGCCGCGGCGAAAGCCGGGCCGGAACGCCGGAAACGCGTGGCCGTCGAAACCCTAGGTGCCCATTGGCCGGTAGGCGTAGGCGACTTGGTTCACGTCCGACATTCCGATCAGGCACTTGACCTGCGGGACATAGACATATTTCGAGAACGACCCGTTCGTGCACGACGGCGGCGTCGCAGCGCTGCCCGTGCCCTCGGTCGACCAGCCGGCCGCAAGATTGGCTGCATTCAGGGTGTAGACGGTCTTGCTGCTGCCCCGCCATGCGATGAATTTGTCGAGGTCGGGTATGTACTCGAACGCGGGCTCCTCGCCGGGGCCGCCGCCGACATTGATCGGCGAAGGCCTGGAGTTCGGGTTCGCGAGATCCGTCGAGAAGGCGGTCGTCCCGTTCCAGAGCTGCACGAAACGGCTGCGCCTCGTGTCGACGGCTGCGACGCTGACGTAGTCCGTCGCGTAGGTGTTGCCCGTGTACTTCGTGACCGTTGTCCCGTTGAATTTGATCAGCGGCGTTCCGGCGCTGATGGTCTCGGCCTTGAGCCACATCGCGTCCGTGCCGGGATCGTAAGCCGCACAGATGTGCACGACATTGTTGCCGTTGCTCTCGATCTCCGGGCCACGGCGCCACTGCAGCGTCGCGAGATCCAGGAGGTGCGACCAGCCCGTCCAGTTTGGATTGCCGAGGTCCGAGTACGTCGCCGGCACTACGAGCGAACCTTTTCCGCCGACGTTCGGCAGGTAAGCGAAGCTGTCGTAACCGTGCGGCGGGCTGGAGAGCCGTCCGGGAACTCGCCGAAACCGTTCACCCCGTTCGACGTGGGATTGTAGGTCGGCTTCACGAGCGAGCAACGACGCGTCTCGATGTCGTACGCGTAGACGTCGTTGCCGTCGTACGAAGAGTGTCCCCCGTCGGCCCATAGAGGATGCTGCCGTAGATGCCACCGTAGCGAGTCGCATGGACCGCTCCGGTCCACACCTTCATCATGCCGTTACCGGACGCGAACCCGTCGCCGCTATTCGGAGCGGGGCCTTGGACGTTGACGAAGTTGTTGAGACCGACCGCGGCCCACTGGCCCGGAGACGGCACCCACGACGGCAAGGGCTCGCAGGTCGTCTGCACGGGTGGAGAGGAATCGATGGCGAGCGTAGGCGGCGGGCAGGGCGTCGCAGCTCTCGCCCGCGCACTCGTCAAACCCGCAACCGCTGCCGTCGTCCGAACTAGAAATTCTCGTCGTTTCATGATTTGCATCCCTTCTTGCGCGACTCAACACCGGACGCACTCGTCCGAGGGAAGATAACGTCCCTGTCGACGCCAGCAGGCTCGTAGCACCTCGCCCGCCGGACCGACGAAACCAGAGTCTACCGTCAAAGGACACCGGGCAAACAACCGTCGGCGTCCTGCGACACGAGGCAGCGCGGGGGCCGCGGATATTGGGCAGTCGCGGCGCCGAAACTTCCGTGAGACAGGTCACATTGCACGCGCGCGCGGGGCGCCTACGACGCGGCGCGTAAGGCTCCCGGGGCTTCGTCTGTACGCTCAGCCGGGCTCACCCCGAGCCCGCTTTGATGCGAGCCGCGCGCCTGGCCGCGCCCACGGAGCCGGACCTCACGTCGGGCGGCGCGGCCACGGTCGGCTCGCGCACGGGCGCAGCGGCTTTTTGCTCTATCGTGATCTGCCTCAAGCTTGCGAGCACCGCGAGCAGCCAGATCTGCACCTCGGCTTTGAGGTACGGCGCAAATTGCCCGGCGACGACCGCGACCGCCAAGGCCGCCGCGATCGCGGCTCCGTGCCCCCACTGCCGGGCGTCCTGGCCGGAGCGCCGCGTCGTAAACCCAACCGTGCGCCAGACCCAGACGACCAGCGCCGCGAGCAAGAACGCGCCGGGCACGCCTTGGTCGACGAGGACGGACATGAATGTGTTGTGCGACGAGCGCGCGGGCCGCGCGTCCGGCGTGGACAGATCGACGCTCAGATATTCGGCGCCGAGGTAGTCCGGGCTCAGCGCGGCCGTCCCCGCATGGCCGGCACCGAATGGATGATCGAGGAACATGCGCCATTCAGCCTGCATGATGACGACCCGCGACGCCGCGCTGAAGTCGAGCGCTGATTGGTTTTCGCTCGTCACGGCTTCCAACGTCGACATGCGCGCGAGAAAGAAGTCGTTCGCGAGGTACGCGAACACCAGCGCGCCGAGCGCGCCGAACACGATGAACTGCTTGCGGTACTCGGGCGGCTTGAGCCAGAACAGGCACAAGCCGCCGGCGACGAGCCCGAGCAGCGCGCCGCGGCTGCTGCCCTGGATGATGCCGTTCACCATGAACGGCAGCGCAGCGAGCGGCAGCCAGAATCGCCACCCGCGCTCGGTCATGAGCAATGTCGCGGCCACCATGACCCCCGTACCGAGATGCATGGACATCGTGTTCGCGTCGTCGATGCCGGGGCCGCCAACTCCCTCGAGCCGGCCGCCCCCTTCAGCCGTGAAGACGAGCCACCCGAGGTAGAAGCAGCCCGCCACGTGCGCGAGCAGGAAATCACGCACGCGATCCGGCGTGTTCACGACCTGGTAGATGATGTACAGCAACACGAAGTATTTCGTGAACAGCACGACGCCGGTCATGTGTGCGTGGCTCACGACGAACGGGGTCTGGACCCACATCCAAATCACATAGATCAGGAAAATCCACGCGAGGCCGTGCGCAAAGAACGTCCCGCGGCGTGCCTCGACCTTGTGGAAGAGTAGACAGGTCAGCGTCGCAGCGGCTGCGAGCAACGACCAGCGCAAGTCGGGCAGAAAAGCGCCCCACCAACGCGATGGCGGGTGCAAGTAGAACACCGCGATGTAGGTATAGAGACCCCAGACGGGCGACCGCAGGAAGCAGAGCCCGATACCGGCGCTGAATGCGAGCAGGAACACGAGGCTCGTGGCGGACATCGTCGCTACACTCTCGTTACACGATCGCGCGAAACTCGGCGCGCAGCCAGTCGCAGACGCTCGCACAGAACTGTCTCAAGTCGTCGCGATCCGACAGCGTGTGATCTGCCGCCGCGATCGTCACGAACGACGCCGACTCGCGTACGGAGCGCCAACTCGGATCGGTCGACCACAGGTCGGTGAACTCCGATGCCGTGAAGTCGTTGGC
The DNA here is from genome assembly GCA_963714705.1 of uncultured Gammaproteobacteria bacterium. Lineage (GTDB taxonomy): Bacteria > Pseudomonadota > Gammaproteobacteria > Steroidobacterales > Rariloculaceae > FEN-1219. The sequence goes on along the minus strand of CAVQPJ010000001.1, from coordinate 40,121 downwards.
GCTCGCGACGACGAGCACGCGCCCGTCGAACTTCGCGAGCGCGTCGCGCAGGCGCGCGACGAAGTTCCCCGACGAGCCCTCTGCGAACCGTAGCCGCCGGGCCAGCGTGCGACCGAGCTTGGCACCGAAATCGCGCAGCGACGCGCCGAGCGCGACGCGGCCGGCGAGCAGGCCGCGCCAGAAATCGGCTTGCAGAGCTCGGCGCGGATAATAGTGCCACAGGAACGTCTTCGCCTCGCCCGCCGCCGTATGGACCCAGGGATTCAGCAGCACGGCGCCGGCCACACGTCGATCCGTTGGCGCATAGTACGCCGCCGCGGTCGCGCCGTCGCAGAGGCCGAGCAGCACGAAGCGCTCGACCTCGGGGCTCGCTGCCGTCCAATCATCGAGCGCCGCGCGCACGTCGTCGTTCAAGCGCTCGAATCCCGGAAAGCTGCCCTCGCTGTCGCCCATCCCGGAGAAATCGAAGCGCATGGCGGGATAGCCTTGCCGCGCGAGCTCGCGAGCGATCGCGACGAACATCCGGTGGCTGCCGACTCGATATTGCGGTCCGCCAACGAGGATGAGCACGCCGAGCGCGCGCGGCACGTCCGCCGCGTGACGGATTCCGAACAGCCGCCGGCTCCCCGAGCGAAACGTGAATGCCTGCTCCGCGCGCACGCTCATGACGCCGCCAAGAGCTGCGCCGTGGCGGCAACGAGCGCGGGATTCGCGCGCGGCTCGACGGCCGTCCAGAAGCGCTCGCCGGCTACCTTGCGAGTCGTCCAGGATGCGCCGAGCTCGCTCGCGATGGCCGGCGCCGCGAGCGCGCCGTTCGCGTCCACGGGGGCGGCCGGGTCGAGCTCGATGACGACGCCGCGGGCACCGGGGCCCGCGACGAACGCGGAGCGCTGTAGCGCCGCCGCGAGCGCGGGCGCAACGAGATAGCCACCGAGCTCGAGCGGCTCGGGGCCCGCGAGCAACGTCTTCAGCAGCTGCTCGGCGGGCTCCGCTTTCGCGCCGGCCATCCGCGCAGCCATGGTCTTCATGCGCAGCAGCTGGCGCAGCACGTCCTCGCCGCGCGCAACGGGTTGCCAAGCGACGACACTGTCGAACTCGACGTCGGCTTGCGCGAACGCGTCGCTGAACAACCCTGCGCCGAGTCGGACGAGCAGCGCTCCGAATCCCACCGCTCCGCGCCCTCGCGCCCACTCGAGCGTACGGCGCAAGTCCTCAATCCAAATCTCCCAGCGCGCATCCGCGAACTCCCCTTCGCTGTCGCCGGTGCCGAAGAGGTCCGGAACGATCGTCCGAACACCGCGGCCCGCGAGCGCGCGCCCCGTTTCGGAGACGAGCCTGCGCGCCTTGTTCATTTCCTCGCCGAACGCAGGGACTACGAGCACGGTCGACCGGCATGGCCCGTCGGGCTCATGACTCACGACCAAGACGCGTCCGGCCCCGCCTTGGACGAACGTACCTGAAACGCTCACGTCACGATTCGGCCGTCTTTCGCGCCACGAGCGCCGTCAGCGTGCGTAACGTCGCGAACACGTCGCCGTCCACGTCGTCGTCGGCGATCGTGATTCCGAAGCGTTCCTCGATTCCCATGAGGACGTTCAGCACCGCCTGCGAGTCGAGCTCGGGCAGCGCGCCGAGCAGCCGACTGTCAGGCTTCAACTGCTGCGCTCGCGCTCCGAGCGACAACGTTTCGTCGAGGACCGCGCGCACCCCGGCGTACAGCTCTCCGGCTGGCTCCTGCGATTCCGCTGTCAAGACGTCTAACCTCCGGCTCTAGAAGTCGTCCACGTCGTGTAGGACTTGCCGCCCATCGCCTGTAGCAGGCCGACGCCGGCCGCGACGTTTACGAGACAAAAGTAGAAAGGAATTCGCAGAAAGACGGGCTGCCGATCCCACGAGCGCACGAGATAACCGCCGAGCGCGAGCGCGTAGAACGCGAGCTGAAGCGCGAGCGTGACCCAGTAGATCGGATGGCGGTCGAGCAGCCAGAGATTCGCGGGCAGGACCACGAGCGGCGCCGCCGGCACCCACCAGCGGAATACTTTGTGCGACCAAAGCTTCACGGCGAACGTACCGTAGCGAAACGGATTCAACATCTCGCGCATGGCCCAGAGCGCCCGCCAGGCGCGGTTCACGATGCGCACCTTGCGGCGGTACTCGCGCCGATAGTCCGCGGCGGCCTCCTCGTACGACAACGCGAGCGGCTCGTAGACGCAGCGATAGCCTGCACGCACTACCTGCAACGGATTCACGAAGTCCGACAGCGCACCCGCCCACATCGGCTCGTAGAGGTTGCGGCGCACGGCGTAAATCGCGCCGTCGCCGCCGACGACCGAGCCGCCACGGCTTTCGAGCGCCTTGATCCAGGTCTCGTAGCGCCAGTAGAGAGACTCCGATCTGCCCGACTCCGAGTCCGGCTCGACGTAGGTCGACTCCCCGATCACGGCGCCGACTTCCGCGGCCGCGAACGGCGCGGTGAGGCGCTTGATCGCGTCGCGTCGATACAGCGCATTCGCGTCGGAGAAAACGATGATCTCGCCGCGCGCCGCCGCGACGCCCGCGTTGAGGCCAAGCGTCTTGCCGCCGCGTTCGGGCATCCGGAGCAGCCGGATTCCGTGCGACGCAAAGCCGCGCACGATCTCGTCCGTGCCGTCGTCCGACGCGTCGGAGATCACGATGATCTCGAGGAAGTCGCGCGGGTAGTCGAGCGCGAGCGTGTTATCGAGCTTACCGGCGATGCAGTCCGCCTCGTTGAACGCCGAGATCAGCAGCGTGACCCGCGGCGATGCGCCCGGGAGCGCGTCTGCGACGCTCGAACGCGGACGGCGTGAGACGGCGAGCGCCAGCAGCAGCGGATACCCCGCATAGACGTACACGATCGCCGCGACGAACGCCCAGAATACGACCTCGACGACCATGCAATGCTGAGGGCCTCGTTCCTTGGGGCAGTATGAACCGCGTGCGATTGTATCGCCCGCGCCGGTACGATACGACACGACGCCGGCCGCGGGCGCGGTCGCAGTTCATGGTTTTGGCGCCATCCGCCGAGTACGATGGGCGCCGTTTTGCACTCGGGCGATGCGGATGGACGAGATCATCGGCCACTGGGCCGTCGGCGGCGCGGCCTTGCCGGAGCGGCTGGCGAACGGCACGCGCCCCGCGGTCGGGGGACTCTCGTTGACGGCGCCGGCGATTCACCGCGAAGGTGCGCTCACCCTAGCCCTCAAGGGTCGGCCGCGCATCGACGGCGAGCCGCTCGACGCCACGTCAGTCCCGGCGCGCATCGTGGCGCTGTATCGCGAGCGAGGCCCGCGGTGCCTCAATCTGCTACGAGGGCCATTCGCGCTCGCGATCGTCGACGCGCACGACGGCTGCGCGTTACTCGCCATCGATCGTATGGGCATCGAGGCGCTCACGTGGGCACTCGACGGCTCGCTGCTCTCGTTCGGCACGTCGGCGGCCGCCACGGCGCGCGGCGCGAGTGCGCGCCCGGAAATCAACCGCCAGGCGCTATTCGACTTCATGCTTGGCCACATGGTCGCCGCGCCCGACAGCGCGTTCGCGCGCGTCACGAAGTTGCTCGCCGGGACCTACGCGCAAGTCCGCAGCGGCCGCGCGACGGTCGAGCGCTACTGGCACCCCGAGTTTCGCCACTCGCCGCGCTCCGACATCGCGCGCCTCGCGGCCGAGGTGTTGCCCACGATCGAGCGCGCGATCGAACACTGCGCGACCGACGAGCCGACCGGCACGTTCTTGAGCGGCGGTCTCGACAGCTCGACCGTCACGGGACTGTTCGCACGGCGAGGCGGCGGTAACGCCGACGCGTTTTCCGTCGGGTTTGGCGTCGACGAGTACAACGAGCTCAAGTACGCGCGCATCGCCAGCGAACGCTTCGCGCTGCGTCACCACACCTACGAGGTCGTGCCCGACGACGTCGCCGAGCTGATCCCCGAAGATCGCAGCTGCCTACGACGAGCCGTTCGGCAACTCGTCGGCCGTGCCGACGTTCTGCTGTGCTCGTTTCGCCAAAGAGCGTGGGATGCGCCATCTGCTCGCGGGCGACGGCGGCGACGAGCTGTTCGGCGGCAACTCGCGCTACGTGCGGCACAAGGTATTCGAGCTGTACGGCAAGCTGCCGCGCGCGCTTCGTGCAGGTCTCGCCGAGCCGCTCGCAGCGCGCCTCGACCCGGAGACCTCGCCGTGGCCTCTGCGCAAGCTCTCCAGCTACGTGCGGCAGGCGAGCGTACCTCTACCGGAGCGCTTCGAGAGCTGGAACCTCATCTACCGCGAGGGACCGGGGTCCGTATTCGACTCCGAATTCCTCGCGTCCGTCGACGCCCAGTACCCGCTGCGCAGGATGCGCGAGCTCTGGGAATCGTGCCCCTCGACAGACTTGCTCGACCGCATGCTCTGGTACGACTGGAAGCTCACGCTCGCCGACAACGACCTTCGCAAGGTATCGCGGACCTGTGAGCTCGCGGGCATTCGCGTCTCGTATCCGATGCTCGACGAGGAAGTCGTGGATCTGTCGATGAAGGTACCCTCGCGCGCGAAGATCGAGGGCGGCGAGCTTCGGACGTTCTTCAAGCACGCGGTGCGCGGGTTCCTTCCCGAGGAGATCATCAAGAAGGAGAAGCACGGCTTCGGGCTGCCGTTCGGCGTGTGGCTCAAGAGCTCGAAGCGGCTGCAGGACGTCGTCTACGGCAATCTCGAATCCTTGCGGCCGCGCGGCATCGTGAGCCGCGCGTTCATCGACCGCGTCGTCAGCGAGCATCGCTCGGGGCACGCGTCCTACTACGGCTACGCGATCTGGGACATGGTCATGCTCGAGGAGTGGCTGCGTGCGCAGTCATCGCCCGTTCAGCCGGACCCGCTGCGGTAGCTGTCGACGTACACGCGCAAGAGGCCGTCCGCGAGCGGCCGCTGCAGCCGCCACCACGGCCCCACGCGCGGCACGTTGAACGGGTCCGTGCGCCGCGTCCCGACGCGCCATTCCGTGCTGACGGCCGTCTCGAACCCCGCGGCGGCGGCCATCGCGCCGTGCTCGGGGCCGAAGTCCCTGCCCGGCTTGCCGTTGGGATAGGCGAACGTGGTCGGCGCGCGACCCGTTACGTCGCGGATCCAGCGGCTGCATCCCTCGATCTCCGCACGCGCCTCGTCGTCGCCGACGGCCTTGAGAATCGGGTGGTGAACGCTGTGACCGCCGATGTCGAAGCCGCGCCGCGCCAGGCTCGCGACCATCTCGCGCGTCATCATGAGACGCGGCGGCTCGCCAGCCGCGTTGGCGCGATAGAGGCGCTCGGCCGACGCCCAGCGCTCCGCGACGGGGCTAAACTTCAAACGCTCGAGGATCCGCAACGCGAGCTTTGCGTTCGGGGCCGCGGCCTCGCTCTGAAGGTCCGCGAGCTGCGGCAGGCCGCCGAGATCGAGCGCCGCTCGACGCCGGGCGATGCCCTCGATCACGAGGTCGTTCCACATGATCCCCCGATCGAGCGCGCCGCCCGTCACGAAGAACGTGGCCGGAACGCCGACGCTCTCGAGAATCGGCGCCGCTAGGTCGTGGTTGTTCGCGTAGCCGTCGTCGAACGTAATACAGGCGGCGCGCGCGGGCAGCGCGCCGCCGCGCAGCTTGCTGACGGCGGCTGCGAGCGGCAGCACCGTGAACACACCGGCGATGGTTGCGACGTCGTCGCGAAACTGCTCGACGGTCGGCTCCCCGACTCGCAGCGGGTCCGGTCGCTCGAGCACCTGGTGATAGCAAAAAACCGCGAGGCGGCCGCGCGCACCGGCCGGGGATAGCAGCGCGCCGAGCGCGCGGCTGACTGCAACGCCCGCTGAACGCGTGCTCGTCATTGACGATCCGCCGGGGCACCGCGCAACCGCTGCGCGAAGCCGCTGCCGAGCCGGGCGTAGAGGGGCAGATAGCGCTCGGCGACGACAGACCAGCGCCGTTCGCGCTCGACGGTTCGCCGCGCCGCAGCGACGATGTCGCCGATCGGCGCGGCGGCCGCCAGTACTTTCGTCAGCGCCGCCGCGAGCGCGGAAACGTCGCCGGCCGCAAATAGGAATCCCGTCTCGCCGTCCACGATGAGCTCGCGATGCCCGCCGACATCGGACGCGACGACCGGCGTTCCCTGCGCCATAGCTTCGAGCGGCTTCAAGGGCGTGACCATCTCGGTGAGCCGGTCGGGCACGCGCGGATACGCGACGACGTCGGCGGCCGCATAGAACGCGCGGACCTCGTCGTGCGCGATGCGGCCGGCGAAGATCACGCGCGATGCGAGGCCTAGCGACTCGACGAGCCGCTTGAGCTCCTGCTCCTGGCGGCCGCCGCCTGCGAGCAGCAGCCGGGCATCGGGCTGCGCCGCGAGAACCGCCGGTAGGGCCGCTACGAGCGAATCGATGCCCTCCCATTCGAAGAAGCTGCCGAAGAAACCGATCACGCGCGCTTCCGTGAGGCCGTAGCGGGCGCGAATCCGTGCGCGCGCGTCGTTCCCAGGCCGCTCGAACATCTCTGCTGGCAGCGCGTTCGGTACGACGGTGATCCGCTCCGCGGGCACGCCGCGCCCCAGGAGCTCGCGCTTGAGCCCTTCGCAGATCACGACGATCTCGTCGGCGCGCCGCACGAGGAACGTCTCGAGCGCTCGCGACGCGCGGTAGCGCAGCGAGCCCTCGCTCGTCGTTCCGCTAGCGACCGCGGCGTCTTCCCATGAGGAGCGCATCTCGTAGAGCAGCGGCGCGCCGAGCCCGAGCGCGGCGAGGCCGTTCAGGCACGGCGAATGCGCGTGGATGATTCGCGCGGGCTCGGCACGCAACCGCCGCGCCACGTGCGCGCGCGTGGCGCGCACCGTGCGGATCTGGCCCGCGACGCCCGAGAGCGCCGCTCCCGGCGCGACGGGCGTGCGCAAATAGCGGATCCCGTCGACGTCGTCGTGGTCCCGATCGGTTGCGCCCTGTTTCGGCCCCGTGAGCGCCGCGAGCTCGACGCCGCGGGCCGCGAGCGCCCGCAGAATCGAGTGGCTGCGAAACGCGTAACCGCTCTGCTCCGGCAGCGAGTGATCGAGCACGTGGAGCGCGTCGATCACGACGGCTTCGCTCCGACTGCGACCTCGCGCTTGGCCGGCGCGTCGAGCACCCCGCGATAAAGCGCGACTTGCCTTTCGATCACGGAGGCCCAGCCGAGACGTTGCGCGAAAGCCCGCACCTCGGCCGTGGGCGGCGCTGCGGCGAGCAAGTCGCGCAGGGCGGCGCAGAGCGCCCCGGCCGTGCGCTCGGCCATGAGCCGCCCGGCCACGGGCGACGTGAGCACTTCGCCGATGCCGCCAACGTCCGTAGCAACGACCGGAGTGCCGCATGCGAGGCTCTCGAGCACGACGTTCGGCATGCCCTCGCGCGCCGACGGCAGCACGAGCGCGTCGGCCGCGGAGTAGACGCTGCCGAGGTGCTCGTGCGGCACGAGCCCGAGAAAGCGCACACGAGCGTCGACACCGCATCGCCGGGCCTGCGCCGCAAGCGCAGCGCGCCCGGCACCCTCGCCGACTATGAGCAGCGTCGCCTCGGGCAGCGAGGTGAGCGCCTCGATCGCGACGTGATGGCCCTTGTCGGGGATGAGGTGGCCCACCGACGCGAGCACGGTGCCTTCGGTCGGCACCGCGAGCCGCGAGCGCGCCGCGGCGCGGTCGCGCGGTTGGAACTTCTGGAGATCGACGCCGTTCGGCAGAACCTCGACGCGGGGCGCTTCTATCCGTAAGCGCTCGAGCTGTGCCGCGAGCGCGCGCGACACCGTGATCAACGCGGCGCAGCGCGCGGCGGCCCACCGAACCCAGCGGCGCAGCACGGGGTTCTCGCACTTCACGTTGACGTCGCTGCCGCGTGCCGTCATGACCGTCGGGACGCCGAGCCGCCGGCCCAGGATCACGGCGGCCACGCCGTCCGGGTACAGAAAATGCGCGTCGAGCACGACGTCGTCGCGGCCCGCGACGAGCTGTCGCGCGCGGCTCTCCGCGGCGGCGGCCCAAATCAATGGATCGAGCCAATTCGTCGCGAACGGCACCTTGGGCACGCCGAGGTACTCGACGTCGATGCCGTGCCGGCGCTCGGCGGCGAACGTCTCGCGCGCGCGCCACGGAGGAACGGGCCGCAGCGCAAGCACCCGCGCGCTCACGTTGCCCGTGGCCGTGAGTTGACGCAGGCGTTCCTCGACGAAGATACCGTTGCGCGGCAGCGCCGCGCTCGGGTAGAGGTTCGTGAACGTCAAAAGATGCATCTCAAGACGCGAGTCGCAACCGCACTCTCGACGAACGGACCGTGCTGGCGACGCCGCGCGCTTCGCGCGACCGAGGAAGCCCTCGAACATCAGCAGCGCCCAAAGCACGGCGCTGTAGTTGCGCCGGCCCGAGCGATGGTCGGCTGCGATCTTCGCGAGCGCCTGGCGCTCGAACAGGCCGCACTCCGGAGCACGCCGCCCGTGAGCGACGCCGTCATGCGCTGCTTCGAGCGAACCGCGGAACCAAATATCGAGCGGCACGGCGAAGCCCATCTTCTTCCGATAGAGAACGTCGCTCGGCAGCAGCGGCTCGAGCGCCTTCTTGAGCACGCTCTTGCCCTCGCCGCCGTGGAGCTTCGCGCTCGTCGGCAGCGACGCGGCCCACTCGACGAACCGGTAGTCGAGGAACGGCACGCGGACTTCGAGGCTGTTGGCCATGCTCGCGCGGTCGACCTTCGTGAGGATGTCGCCGGGCAGATAGGTCTGATAGTCGAGATACTGCACCATGCTCAGCGCGTCGGGGAACTCGCGGCCCTCGAGATGGCCGCGGAACACCTCGGCCGCACCGTAGCCGCCGAGCTGCCGCTGCAGGTCGCCCGAGAACAGCGTCCGGCGGCCCTCGTCGGAGTAGATCGAGACGCCGTGCAGATAGGCCTCCGCGGGCTCACGCGCGAGCGCCTGGAACGTCGTCTTCGCGCGAAACACGCGTGGCGCCCAGTCGAGCTTCGGATACCAGCGGCCCAGCGCGCCGAACAACGGGCGGCGAATCCCGCCCGGAAGCGCGGCGCGCATCGCCTGCTCCATCGCGAAGAGGCGATAGCGGCGATAGCCGAGGAAGTCCTCGTCGCCGCCGTCGCCCGACAGCGCGACGGTGACGTGCTTGCGCGCGAGCTCGCAGACGCGGTACGTCGGGATCGCCGAGCTGTCGGCGAACGGCTCGTCGTAGATGTCGACGAGTTTTTCGAGCAACCCGTAGTCCGACGCCTCGACGACCTCGGCCTTGTGATCGGTGCGCTTCGCCGTGGCGACGAGTCGCGCGTACTCCGACTCGTCGTAGCGCGCCTCCTTGAAGCCGATCGAGCACGTCAGCAGGTGCTCGGTGCCGAGCTCGCGCATCATCGCGACGACGGCGCTCGAGTCGATGCCGCCCGAGAGAAACGAGCCGAGCGGCACCTCGGCCACGAGCCGCAGGCGCACGGCCTCCTTGAGCCGGTCGCGCAGCTCCGCTTCGCGCTCCGCCGCGGTTAGCGTCGACGACCCCGCGAGGTGCAGCGGCGCGTCCCAATACTTGCGGACCGCGGGCCGCGCGCCGCGGCGCGCGACGAGGTAATGGCCCGGCGCGAGCTTGCGCACGGTCTTGAAGATCGTCTTCGGGTCCGGCACGTAGCCGAAGCAGAAGTACTCCTCGACCGCCGTCGGGTCGATCTCGCGCTCGAGCCCGGGATGCTGGAGCAGCGCCTTCAGCTCCGAGCCGAAGATGAGCTCCCCGTCGGCGAGCTCCGCGTAGTAGAGAGGCTTCACGCCGAGGCGATCGCGCGCCATGAACAGCGTCTGCGCGTTCCGGTCCCACACCGCGAACGCGAACATGCCGTTGAAGCGCGCGAGACACTCCTCGCCCCACTCCTCCCAGGCGTGCACGATGACCTCGGTATCGCAACGTGTCCGGAACCGATGGCCGCGCGCGACGAGCTCGTCCTCGACCTCCTTGAAGTTGTAGATCTCGCCGTTGTAGGTCACGACGACGGTCTCGTCCTCGTTGTAAAGCGGCTGCTTGCCGCCCTCGAGGTCGATGATCGAGAGCCGCCGATGGCCGAAGCCCACGCCGGGCTCGAAGTGGAACCCTTCGCCGTCGGGGCCGCGCAGCGCGAGTGTGGCGTTCATTGCGCGCAGCAGAGCCGGGTTCACGGCGCGCCGTTCGCGAAGGTCGACAATTCCAGATATTCCGCACACGGTTCAAGCTTCCGTCATGGGTGCCAAAGTGTGGTCGTAGAGCGCCTGATAGCTCGCGAGCATCGCGGCGATCGAGAATTCCGCGACGGCGCGCGCGCGCGCGTTCTGTCCGTGTCTCGTCCGCAGCGCCGAATCCGCCGCGTAGGCCGTGATCGCAGACGCGAGCGCCGCCGAATCGCCGGGCGGCACGAGCGCGCCCGTCTCGCCGGTCGCGACGAGCTCCGCGTTGCCGCCCGTCGCCGTCGCGATCACGGGCAGCCCCGAGGCCATTGCCTCGAGGATCGTATTCGAGATGCCCTCGCGCAGCGAGCCGAGCACGAACACGTCCATGCCGCGCATCAAGGCCGGGATGTCGTTGCGGCTGCCGGGCAACCAGGCCGCTTGCGCGGCGCCGGCCTCCGCGAGTCGCTGCCCGCGCCGCCGCGTGCAGCTCGCCGTCGCCGATCATCACGAGCCGCAGTCGGCGGCACCGCCGCGCGCGCGCGCGAGAAACGCCTCGACAAGATTCAACGGATCCTTGATCGCGGAGAAGCGCGTGACGCTGCCGACCAGGATGGTGCCGGACGCGTGAACCTCGGACGGGCAGCGCGCTCGCCTCGCCCGGCGCGCGCGGTCGGAAGCGGTCCGTGTCCACGCCGTTGCAGATCCGCGCGACTTTGGCCTGCGGTATCCCGACCACGGCCACAAGCCAGCGCCGCAGGTCTTCGGACACGGCTGACGAACCTCTGCACGAAGCGCGCGAGCCCCACGCGCATCAAGCGGTACTTGCGGTTCGTGCCGTCGGGGTCGAACACATCCCAGCCGTGCTCGCCGTGGATGCGAACCGGCACGCCAGCGAGAGCCGCAACGAGCGCGCAGTCGAGCGTGCCGATGTTCCTCGTATGCACGGCCGTGGGCTTCAGCTCGCGCAGCAGCTTGAAGAGCCGCCAATAGGCCGCGGGGTCCTTGCCGGGACGCTTACCGATCGCGTACACGGGCACGCCGTCGCGGAGGCGCTTCTTGAACTCCGTCGCCTGCGTGAGCGCGATGATCGCATGGCGAAACGGTCCGTCCGCGGAGCCGTTCACGATGTTGACGACGCCGTTCTCGAGCCCGCCGTAGTCGAGGCGGAACACGACGTGCGCGATCAACGGCCTCGGGTCGAGCATGCGTGTCAGTTGGTGGCCGACCGGATTCGGCCGGTCGACCACGCGTCCTCGAGCGTCAGCGCGAGCACCTCGAGGCGCGATGCGTGCGTCGTCGCGCGCAGAGTCCATGGGAGTCTCGAGCCAATAGATCGCGCCGTCGGCGGCGCGGCCGGTCAAGAGCCGGAACGCCTGCTCGAGCTTGACGACGACGGGCCTCGTGGCCGTCGTATCGCCGACTCTGTACCAATACCAGATCGAGGCGCGCTCGGCCGCCGCCGTCGACGCCGATCTCGTTGACTTCGACGGATCGGCCGTCGGCGGCGTCGAATCGGCTCTTGCGCTCGATGACGTAGCGCCGCCACTCCTCGGGATAGAGTCGGTGCTGCTCGCTCACGAGCTCGCTGCCTTGGACGCTGTGCATGTACTGCGCGACGAACGCGTGGATCGTGTGCTCGCCGCAATGGTAGGTCGCCGCCGAGCTCGAATCCGGAGCGCGCACCATGGGCTGCCAGACACCGTCCCAGCGCTCCGGTGCCACAGGCTGCGATGGCGGGCCACTCGAGGCCGCCGGCGCACGCGACGGCGTCGACGAGCGGTTCAGCAACGCAGGGCCCGCGACGAGCAGCGCAACCGTGAGCGAGATCACGAGCGCGCCGGCGAGCCCGCGGTACGGACTCGCGGCCGCGGTCGGTCTGCGCGTCGTCGCGAGCGGGCCGAGCGCGGGCGCGCGATACAGCCCAGATCACGAGCGCGCCGGCCGGAACGACGAGCCACGACGCTCCGCTCGATTGCTGCTGGAGCGGACGTGCCGTGATCGCGAGCATCAGCACGCCGAGCACGAGCACGACGGGCAGCAGCCGGGCGGTCTCGCGCCGCCGACGGCCGTTGTGCGCGGGCCGTCGAGCGCCTCGTGCTCCGCGTAGCGCGTGCCGAGCAAGAACATTCCGCCGATCACGACGGCGAACAATATCCAGCCGAAGTAGACGTGATCCTCGCCGGCGAGCAGCCGCATCTCGCTCGCGGAAGCGACCCACATCACGATGAACGCGCGCAGGCCGTTCGCGAAGATCAGCGCGAACGCCGTTGCGGCGACGAACAGCACGCGACGCCAGGTGCTGCGATAGGTCAGGTACGCGAACAGCAGCGAAATCATCGTGCCCGCGACGAGATAGCGCAGCCCGCTGCAGACGTCGGCCACTTCGAACTCGCCGCCCGGCAACGTGATGTACTGGCCTTCGCGATACACGGGAACGCCCGTGAGGCGCAGCAGCGCGGCGGACACGTCGGCCGTGACTCTCATCAAATACGGAATCAACGCGTCGCCGACGGGCACCGCCGACGATCAGGAACAGCAGCGGGAACAGCGCGCGCCGCGCGAGGTCGACGCCGAGGCACGTCGCCACGACTGCGGGAATCAGCAACACGATCGCGAGGTGCTCCGCGGTCTGGACGCCGATGGCGCGGCTCAGCAGCCAGCACGCCACGAGACCCGGCACGACGGCGACGCCGAACGGCCAGGGCCGAAGATCGACGCCTGCGAGCGTCCCGCGCAACCGCCAGAGCAGATACGCCGAGATCGGGAACACGATCACGCCGTGTCGATAGCCGCTGAAGCTCCAAACCGCGCCATCGACGCGAAGCTGTCGAAGTAGATCGCGGCCACGAGCGCCGCGCTGCCGGCGATCAGCAACAACGTCATAGCTCTCGCGGCGGTGGACTGGCGAAGCTCACGGCGACTGTCTCTCTCACGCGGCGAGGCTGCGATCGGAGAGCTCGCCCGCGACGTCTTCGTGGGTCGCGCCGTCGAGGAAGAGTCGGCTCCAGATCTCGAGATTCATACAGCACCAGAATGAGGTCGGAGTAGTCCTCGCGACTCGCGTCGTGATCCGCGCAGAGCCGTTCGACGACGTCGGGATCGAGCAACCCGCGCCGCGCCACGGCCTCTCGGCCCAGCAAAGTGTGGCGCAACGGCGCGAGCTCTTGCTTGAGCCAGCGCCGACCGGAGCGCCGAAACCGCGCTTGCGCCGATCGATGACCGCGTCAGGCAGCACGCCGCGCAGCGCGTCTTTGAGCAGCCCTTTGAGGCGGCCGTCCGGCAGCTTGATGACCGCAGGTATCGTCGCGGCCGTCTCGACGAGCCGATGATCGAGAAACGGCACGCGGCACTCGAGCGAGCAGGCCATCGTGACCTTGTCCGTGAGCAGCAGAGAGGTCCTCGGCGAGCTGTGTCTGCCAGTCGACGCGCAGCAGGCGCAGCAGCTCGTCGTCGCTGTGCTCGTCGGCGAGGATTCGATCGAAGCCGTCGGCGTGCGCACTGGACCCTCGCAACGCGTCGAGCACGTCGCGGTCCGCGAGCGCCACGTAGAGCTTGTATTGCTCGCGCCAGCTCAAGCCGTTCGCGCGGATGAAGCGCTTCGCGTAGCGCGCGACGTCCATGAGACGATTCTGCCGGCCGCTCGGCAGCACGCCGGCGAGCTTCGGCAACACATGCAGGCGCGCCCAGCGCGGGATGCGGTTATAGCGGCGGCTATAGTATCCACCTAGATAGCGGTTGTAGCCCGCGAACAGCTCGTCGCCGCCGACACCCGAGAGAATAACCTTGACCGATTGTGCCGCGAGCTCCGAGACGAGGTATGTCGTCGCCGTGGCGCTGTCGGAGACCGGCTCCTCGAGGTGCCACATGAGCTTCGGCAGGAGACGCGCGACGTCGGGCCGCACCTCGATCTGTCGGTGATTGGAGCGCAAGCGATCCGCGACGACGCGCGCGTACGGCAGCTCGTTGTAATACTGGGCCGCTCCGCCGCCGGCGTAACCGATGCTGTACGTGTTGAGCGGCTCGCTCGAGTGCGCGGCCATCAGCGTCGCGACCGCGCTCGAGTCGATCCCGCCGCTCAAGAAAGCGCCGAGCGGCACGTCGCTCACCATATGGTCCGCGATCGACCGCTCGAGCTCGGCGCGGATCCGCTCGACCCAGTCCGAGCGCGACGGCGCGGTGTCCACGCGCTCGGGCGGCGCCCAGTAGCGCGAGATCGCAACGGAGCCGTTCTCCGCGACCAGCAGCGAAGCAGGTGGCAGCTTCAGCACGCCCTTGAAGATCGTGCGCGGCGCGACGGCATAACCGATCGCAAGGTAGTCGTCGAGCGCATCGCGATCGACTGCGGCCGCAAAGCCCGGCAGTGCCGTGAACGCCTTGATCTCCGAGCTGAACGCGAAGCCGCCGGCGTATTGCCAATAGTAGACAGGCTTGATGCCGAGGCGATCGCGCCCGATGAGCAACCGCTTGCGCCGCGCGTCCCACAGCGCGAAGCCGTACATGCCTTCGAGGTGCGCGACGAAGTCGTCGCCGTGCTCCTCGTAGAGGTGCACGAGGATCTCGGTGTCGCTCGCCGTCCGGAACCGATGGCCGCGCTGCTCGCAGCCAGCTGCGCAACGCGCGAAAGTTGTAGATCTCGCCGTTGCAGACGACCCAGACCGTACCGTCCTCGTTCGCGATCGGTTGATGGCCGCCGCCGAGGTCGATGATCGACAGACGGCGCATGCCGATGATCGCGCTGCTGCCGTCGTGCACGCCGTCGTCGTCGGGGCCGCGGTGGACGATCTTGTCGGCCATGCGCCGCACGTCGTCCGGCGTGTAACGCCGGCGGCCATCGAGCGTGCGCCGACGTCTCGTGCCTCCGTTCCAGCCGAGCAGCCGCCATAGCGCCGCCGCGTGCGCCGGAATGAAATCCCACCATCCCGGCACAGCTTGGGCCGGCGAGCACCCGTCAGGGCAGATTCTTGACGATATGCGGCCCGAGAAAGTTCGCGATCGGCAGCGGCAGCCGGCGCCACAAGGCGATTGCGAGCCGGTACTTCGGGTTGCTCGGCGAGATCTGCGGCGGCGTCCGCCCGTGAGCCAGCCAATAGTGCCAGTTGAGCTGCTGCGGCTGCGCGCCCCACTGCGCCTTGAAGCGGTACGTACCGGCATCTTTCGTCGAGCGGCCGAAGTCGAACTGCTTGCAGCCCGCCTCTACGGCGGCCTCGAGCACGGCAAAATACAGCAGCATGTTGACGCTCTCGCGATTGGCTTCGCGCAACGACGAAGCCCACGGGATCTCCATCGTCGAGCGATGCGTGAGCACGAGACCGGCGGCGACGGGCCGGCCGGCGAGGTCGACGATGCAGATCCGTGCCTCGCGCGCGAACGCGCCGAGGATCTCGCGAAAGAATGCGCGCGGGTACACCGGCGTGCCGAGATCGCGCATGTTGCGCGCGAACACGGCGTAGAAGTCGGAGAACAGCTCGGCGCCGCCGAGCCGATACGTGGCGCCTGCCTTCTGCGGCCTGCGAATCTGCGCGCGCAGCTTGCTGTCGAACGACTTCCAGAGCGCCTCGCTCGACGAGGGCAGGTCGAGCGTCATCGTGACCTTGTCCGTGCGCTGCGGCCAATCGAGCTCGACCTGTCCCGCGCGGTGACGCAGCTCGACATGCCCAACGCCGAGCTCGCGGCCGAGCTCGCCGGCGGCCGCGAGCAGCGCTTCGTTCGCTTCGCGCGAGTCCGCGAGAACTCCGCCGAAATTGAAGTACGGCATCGAAACCAGGAAGTCGCCGAACCCGCGGCTGCGCAGCCGTACGAGCGGCAGCACGCCGCGGACGCGACCGCCCGGATCGCGCGCGAGCAAGTAACGGTGCTCGTGCCCGAACACGCGCTCGATGACCGAGCGCCAGCGGTAGTCATGGTAGAGCTCGGCGCGCGCCGCGGCGGCGACGAACGCTCTGCCACTCCTCGCGCTGCTGCGTCGCCTGCCTCGACGACGTCGATCGCGCGCGTCACAAGCGCCGCCGCAGCGGTCTCGCGGCGCGCCGGCGCGGTCCATGGCGCTGCCCCGGCATTCATCGCTCCGTACCCGGGCCAACCGCGCAGAACACCTTGTCCATTCGGTCCCAGGCGAACGACCGCAGCAGGACCTCGAGGCGGCCCTCGAACTTGTGCAGATTCAGATAGTGGCGAAAACGTGCCCGGGCGCTCGCGCCTGCGAGGCGCGGCTGGTCCGGATCCAGCTCCCAAGGGTGGAAATAGAAGACCAGCGGCGTGCCGAGCGTGCGGCCAGCCTGCCGCAGCAGCCAGAGCGATAGCCACAGCGGCGCCAGGCGGAAATAGCCGCCGCCGGCCGCCGGAATGTTACGGCCCGCGATTCGGACCGTCGTCGCCGGAATCTCGAGAATGTCCGCAGAGTCGAGATAGAAACGGCGTCGGCGGCGCGTCGGGAACACCATAGTGGTCGTGGGCGACGGGATAGATGCTCGAGCTGTATTCGTAGCCCGCCTCGCGCAGAATCCGGTGCGCCCACGGCGTTCGGCGGTCGATGGACCAGCTCGCGGCGCGGTAGCCGCGGACGCGCTGGCCACTCGCGTCCTCGAGCAGCTTTTTCGCGGTCGTCACGTCGTCGCGGAATTCCTCTGGGTTCTGCGTCGACACGCGGACGTGCTGCATGCCGTGACTCGCGATCTCGTGGCCCGCGGCGGCAATGCGCCGGACCACTTCCACGTGCCGCTTCGCGACCCAGCCCAGCGTGAAAAACGTGGCCTTGATGCCGGCCCCGTCGAATAGCTCGAGCGCGCGATCTACGTTGCGCGGAATCCGGCACTCGTAGGTGTCCCAGCGCTCCTTCGGCACGAGCCCCTCGAACGCCGAGACCTGGAAGTAGTCCTCGACGTCGCAGGTCATCGCGTTCGGGAGCCGCAGCGGCCGGCGGCTGCCACGTCCTGCGGCGGGCAAGAAATTCCTCAGCGGCCGCGGCCTCTACGTCACGGCGCTGGTTTGGCGGCCGAACGACGTCGGCGGGCGCGCTCATCGCCCCCCCGTAAACCGCCGCGTGACCGTCGCCCGGAAGACGTTGGCCGTGTACTCGAACACGGAAAACTCGTATTCCTGCTGATACCTCGCGAACTCGAAGTCGAGCTGCGTGCGTCGTCCGAGCTCACGCCCGATGCCGAGCGCGAGCGACGAGATGTCGCCTGCTCGCCGTCCGCGTACGCGGTGTCGGCGGCACGCCACGGAAGAGATGGTCGTGCGCGGCCCGACGCCACGTCAGTACGAGTGCCCGCCGGCTGCGACTCATCCCGAGCGGCGTGCCGTCACGTCCGTGCGGTCCTCGCGTGCTCGTCGAACAGCTAAAAGGAGACGTCGAGCCGCGCGAGCTCGACGGCGAGCGACGACTCCCAACGTTTCGAGATATAGCGCTGCACCGCGCCCGGCGGCTCAGGTAGTCGTTGACGTCGTCCGGGTCGAGCAGGCCCCCGCGATCGTAGCGGTCGTTCGACGTCGTCGTCGGTATTTCGTCGTAACTCACAGAGAACGCTGCCGCGTCCGAAGTCGTAGTCGACGAGCCGCGTGCCGAGTCGCCGAACGTCCGCTCGCCGATCGCGAGCTCCGCGGAGAGTTTCTCGCCGATCTCGCGCGAGAATCCGACTTCCCAGAACGGATCCTCGAGACTCGTGACCGAGCAGGTCATCCCAAGGAGTCTCCTTGCCGGCCGTCGCGAACAATCGCGCGCCCTCGGTGACCCAGAAGCCGAGCTCGAACGAGGCTTGCCGATACACGTACGGCAGGAACTGCGTGCCGTAGTCGGTCTCCTCCGAGTCGTAACCCACCGCCCAGGTGACACCGGCTTCCCGGCTGTAGTTGTCGAATCCTAGCGTCACGAACTCACGCTCGTAATCGTCGATCGTGCTGGCCGTTAGCTCGTCCGCGTAACGGACGCTCGTGCGCCTCAGATCGCCGTCGAACACCGCAGCACCGCCGACCGGCACGTTGAACGAAGGCCCCACGGAATACTCGTCGCGGTCGACACGATTGCTCGTGACGACGAAGTTGTCGTACGGAATCGTGCTCTGTGGGTCGATGACAGACTGCGACCGGCTGCCGGTGAGGTTCAAGAAGAACCGGTCGGGGATCAGCGCGGCGGCAAGCCGACCGTCGAACTGGTTGTAGATCTGGTCTTCGCCGCGCTCGTCGTAGTAATAGGCATCCATCCGGTAGATGGCTTCGGCGTCGAGTCGCGTGGAATCACGGCTCATGTCGAACTGGGGGCTCACGGTCAGCACCGTCGCCTCTTCCGGATCCACGGGCGCGAGCGTGAGATTGTCCGTGCGCAGCACGCCGACACCGATGCTCGGCCGAAAGTCGGCGCGCACCGGTCCCGCCGCGGCGAGAGCTGCCGCGCAACCCAATACCGTCTGTAGTCGCCTCACGCTAGCTCTTGCCGGTGCCGCTGTCGTGGCCGTATGGGGCGTAGTCCCCCGTGTAGTTACCGCCGAGCGCCAATCGCCCCGAGCGGCTCTTGTTCAAGACGACGTTGCACGTCTTGCTGTCGTCCAGCAGCTCGAGTGTCTGCGTCAGCTCTTGATGAGTCGTGCGACCTGCCTCCACGATGAGCGTGATCTGCCCGACCTGGCTCGCGAGCGCGTGCGCTTCGCTCGTGATCAGGAGCGGCGGCGAATCGAGCAGCACGATGCGGTCCGAATAGCGCGTCGCGAGCTCGTGGACGATGCGCGACATCCGGTCGCTCGCCAGCAGCTCGGTCGCTTGCGGATGACTGCGGCCGGCCGGCAGGACCTGGATGTCGTTCAGGTCGGTGCGCACGAGCAGGTCGTTGATGTCGAGTCCCTCGTCGAGCAGCAGGTCGATCAAGCCCGGCGCGTCCGCGAGGCCGAACTCGCGCGTGATGTGTCGCTTCGCGACGTCGGCGTCGACCAGTAGCACGTTGAGGTCGCGCTCGAGTCGAGATGCTGACTGCGAGATTGACGGAGCAGAACGTCTTGCCGGCCTTCGGCAAAGCGCTCGTGATCAGGATCACGTTGCCGTGCGCCCCCGTGCGTCGCTCGCCGCCGAGCGCGTTCGCGATCAGCGGCCGCTTGATCCGGCGGAACTCGTCCGCGACGATCGCTGCCTGCTCGAGCGGCGAGCAGCAGCCCGCCTTTGATCAGCTCGGTCTGGCTGACGTGATGCTTCGGCCCCTCGATCGATACCTTCTTCTTGCGCGCGTTCGGAATAGTGGGAGCCCGCCGGCGCCGTGGGCGCGTGGCGCAAAGAGGCCGGCGCGACAGCCGAGTGCGAGGGCGGGTCCGCCTGCCGGGCGGCCTGGAGCTTCTTGAGAGCGGTCTCGATGAGGCTCATGCGCTCACCTGGCCGCCAGGCTCATGACGAGCTCCGTGACCCTTGACGAGAATCCGATTGCGATCACCATCGAGACGACCAGTGCAGCGTAGCACGCAGCCCACGCGAGCATCGCGGCACGCCGGCGGCGCGCGAGCGCGGGCGTCAGCAGCATAGTGACGGCGCCGAGCACGGGCAGCCCCGACACGCGCATGCTGCGGCGCGTAAAATAGACGGGATGTAGCTGGTTCAAGCCGAACGCCAGCGCACCGCCGCCGACGAGCGCGAAGAACAACACAGCCGCGAGCAGGATCGGGCGATTCGGACCGACGGGCTCGGCGAGCGCGAACGGCGGCTCGATGCGGCGGAACTGCACGTCGTCGGTGACCGGGTCGAGGCGCTTCTTCGCCTGGAGGTCTTCCCAGCGCCGCACGAGCTCCTGGTGGCGCCCCTGCACGATGTCGTAGTCGCGATTGAGCTGCTTGAGCTGCGTCTCCACCTCGGCAATCTTGTCGACGTCGCGCCGCAGGCTTGCGACGGCGTTCTCGGCGGCGCTGCAGCTCCCCGCGCGCCTGGGCGACGTCGAGCTCGGTCTGGCTGAGCTGAATGCGGAGATTTTCGTACACCGGGTTGATTTGCAGCGGGGTGTCGGAGGCCTGCGCCCGCGCGGCGAAACCTCCGCCTCCGCCGTTCTCGCCCTCGGCCGCGCAGCGCTCCTCGAGACCCGCAAGTGTCTCTTTCAACGTCACGACACGCGGATGCTTCTCCGTGAAGTCCACGAGCAGTTTCGCGAGCTGCGGTCTGCAGATCGGCGATCTGCCCGCTATGCGAGCACGTGAAGGTCAGACCGCCGCCTTGCATGATGCCGAACACCGGCTCCTCGCCTTCGACCTGCCGGTTCAGCTCGTCGCGGCGCTGCTGGAGCTGCAGGATCTTCTCTTGAGCCTGGGCAGACCGTGCCGAGCGCGGTCTGGAGCCTCGTGTAGTAGTCGCCCGAGTCGCCCGGCATGTAGCCAAGGTTCTTCTTCTTGAACTCGGCGAGCGTCGCTTCGGCGCTGTTCAAGCGTTGTTCGTGGTCCTGGATCTCGCCCGCGAGCGCGCGCTCGCTGATGATCGGCGTCGTCTCCCTGCGCGCGCGATCGCATCCTCGGTGAACGTGTCGAGCACGGCCGCGACGACGTCGCGCGCCATCTCGCGGCTGTTGTCTTCGTACTGGATCGTGAAGATGTTGTCGGCGCCGCCGCCGCTCACGCGGATCGCCGTCTGCAACCCCGTAATGAGCTCCTCGAGCGCGTCGGCGCTCGGCGCGCGCAAATCGAGATCCGTGTCACGCGCGACGGCTTCGAGGTTCGGTCGCGTGAGCACGGCCGTGCTCACGAGCTGCACCTCGTTCATCGTGTTTTGCTGCGCCGTGAGACCCTGCATGAGCGGCTTGATGCAGGCTGTTGGTATCGACGTAGACGCGCGCCGACGCTCGATAGATGTTCGGGATCGAATACACGTAGCCCGAACCGCCGACCGCGACGAGCCAGGTCACCGCTGCGGCCCACCAACGGTAGCGCCAGCTGCCACGCAGCTGCTCGATGACTTCGGCGATGATGTCTTGAAGGTTCACTTCGCTCGTCCGCTCGGTAGCGTTGCCACGGGGATCACAAAACGGACTCGGGGACCACGAGCACGTCGCCCGGTACCATCGCGATGTTCTCTTTCACCTTTCCGTTCAGCAAGTCCTTGAGCTTGACTCGAATCTCTTTCGTGTCGCCGTCGACGGTGCGGATGATCTTAGCGCGGTTGCCGGCCGCGAACTCGGACAGGCCGCCCACTTCGATGACGACGTCGAGCACCGTCATGCCTTGACGGTATTGCAGTGTCCGCGGCGCGGCTGCCGCGCCAACGACCCGAATTTGCTGGTCCGAGCTGCCGACGAATTCTTGCACGATCACCGTGACGACCGGAGAACGAACGTATTCGGAGAGCACGTTTTCAACGTCCCTCGCGAGCGCCGTCGTCGACTTGCCCGCGGCCTGAAGGTCCTCGACGAGCGGGGTCGAAATCTTACCGTCGGGCCGCACTTGGACCGCGGTCGTCAGATCCGCATGGTCCCACACGAAGATCTGTAACGTGTCGCCGGGGCCCACGAGGTAATCGGAACCGACTGTGGCGGGCGGGCTTTCGGCGGGCCGTTCCTGCGCAAGGGTCGTGCCGGCGCCCAGTGCGAGCACCAGTAGCAGGCCCGCGGCCGGCCAAGCATTCTTCTTAGACATAAGTTCCGGCGACCACTGAAGCCCCGAAGAATATCATCAGTATGGCAGCGGTTCATTGCGGGGTTTCACAGAACGACGCCGGAACGCGCCACCGCGAACGCTCAGGAAAAGGGCGCTTGTGCTTTTTCCTCACCGGAGACCTCATCCCGCTGACTCGCGTGCTCGCACGGTAGCGTGATGACGATCTCCGTGCCCAAACCAAGCTCGCTGGCGACCGTCATGTCGCCTCCCAAGCTGCGCACGATTTCGCGGGCTTGATAGGCCCCGATCCCCATCCCGGAGTCCCCTTTGGTCGTCTCGAACGGCTTGAACAGGCGGCGGCGCATGAATTCCTCGGTCATGCCTTTGCCGTTGTCCTTGATCGTCACCGTCACACGATCGCCATTCGCGACGAGACGGATCACGACGGCGCCGTCCGGGCCCGCCGCCGCATCCTGCGCATTTTGGACGACATGCGTCATGACGCTGGTCAGTTGCTCCGGATTGCCGCGCACCCAGAACGTCGCGGCGTCGGCGAACGTGCATTGCGTCTTGCTGACGTCGGAGCACGCCGAGATGACACGCAAGATCAGTTTGTTGAGTTCAATGCGCTGCGGTTGCGCCGCCAGCGGCCCGTGCTCGAGATTTTTCATCAACCGACGCATCCGCTGAACGCCGTTGTCCACGGTGCTGATGACGTCGTCCACGAACTCCGGGCGATCGCGAAACTTCTTGGCGTTACTGACGAGCAGCGCCTGCTGTGCCAGAACGTTCTTGAGATCGTGCATCACGAATGCCGACAGCTTGTTATAGGCTTCGAATTGCCGGGTCTCCGTCAACTGCTCACGCGCGAGATCGTGCGCGAGGAATGCGGCGACCTGCCGCCCCGCTGTCTTGAGCAGATCGTGGTCCTCGTAGTTCAACTCGCGCAGCCCGGGCGCGCACTCGAGCCGCACGATACCGAGCGAATCCTTCTCGTGGATCAGCGGAAAGATGAGACTGTTCGGGGGGATCGCGCCGGCCATGTCCCGCAGCGCATGCTGGTAGCGCTCGGGGTCTCGCTGGTACTGCCGCGTGTCGATGACCCACTGTGTTTGGCGCAAGAAGCGCACGAGCGGGGACGCGTCCGTCAGCTCGCCCGCCGGGAATGGCGCCTGCCACGCTCCAAACGGCTCGTAAGTCGAGCGTCCTGACCGGTCCAGCCACAACTGGCCGCCGGTGCTTTCGACGATCGCGCACAGCGCCTTGATGATGCGCTGCTCGATCGGCAACGCCTGATTCGTATCGGACAGCGTGCGCGTCAGCCGCAACCACTCCTCGCGGTAGTCATAGCGATTGCGGAAGAAGTGCTTGCTGATGAAAACGCGAAGCTGCGCCTTGAGCGCCGAAGATTGCAGCGCGATAGCGAGAACGCCGAGCGCGGCCAGCAAGTACGCGGCTTGAATCGCGCCGCCCCATTCGCCCCCGACCTCGCGAATGACGAACCCGCCAATCGCCATCGACACCAAGTACAGCCCGACACCCGTCAGCGTCGCCGAATAGAAGACGACTTGCCGCGATATGAACAGCGTGCGCGCCCAGTCCGGGTGGCGCTTCGCGGCGATCACGAACAACGGCACGACGAGCGCTGCGATCAGCCCGCGCGGCTCCCAAAGCCGCGTGTCGAGAGCATTGAACAGCACCGCGTCCGAGAAAAGGAACACGTCGTAGATCAGCATGCCGCCAATCGTCCAGATGAACGGCTTCACGACGGCCTTTTGCTCGAGACTGGAGTTGCGCACGATCTGCTCGGCCGCGAGGCAGCCCACTATCGACAGAGCGAGCATCGCGAGATTCGCGCCGTCCAGGTTCGACGTGACCAACGGAATCGCGATCGCGAGCGCGGCCGAAGAGAGCGCCGCGGTGGTCAACAACCAGCGAGCGCTGCGCCAACGGGCCTGCCCCGGCAGCGCGGCGAGCAAGCACCACGTCCAAAGGAGCGTGCGCAGCGCATCGGGAATCAGCGTGCCGAGCGGCCGCGCGTCTACGCCGGACCACAGCAGCATCGCTGCGATGGCGGCGCCCCATAGCGCCGAGCCGCCGACCGCAGCCAGGAAAAGCTGCCCTCCCTTGGCCGATTGCCGGCTCAGAACGAGCAACAACGTCGCCAGCGCGTATGCGATTGCTGCTGCGCCGTAGCTGACGACCGAGAACGTCATTGTTTTTAGCTCACGGCGCCGGGCGCGAGCCGAGCTCGGCAAGCTTCGCGCGCGCCAGTGGCTCGCTCGGAAACGAAACGCCTTCCGCGAGAAGCTCTGCGAGTGCCGTGCGCGCTCGGTCGCGGTTCCCGGTCTCCGCCAGCGCCACGGCCAGGTGATAGCGGATCTCGGGCTGCGGAGGGGTCGCGGCGGCGGCTCGCTCGAGCAACGGCAACCCGAGCTCCGGCTGCCCGCCTTGGACGCGTATCCAGCCGAGGGTGTCGGCCACGCTCGGGTCGTTCGGCAGCACGGCATAGGCGCGCTCGGCCAAGCCGAGAGCCCGTGGGTCCCCGCGCTCGCCGTAAAGCCACGCAAGGTTGTTCAGCGCTCCGATGTGGCTCGGATCCGCCTCGAGCACGCGTTCGTAACGAGCCGTGGCGCCGTCGCGGTCACTGCTTTCGAGCGCGACGGTGCCGAGCGCGAAATTGGTGCGCGCGTCGCGGGGATTGCTCTCCGCCCAACGCAAGAGCGCCTGCTCAGGCTGCGGGCGACCGGCTCGCTTCGCCGCGGCGAAACCGCGCAACGCGAGGTCCGCGCTCGGACGAAGGTCGAACGCACGTTCATACTCGTCGGCGGCCGAATCGAACCTTCCCTGCGCGAAGCGCAAGTCGCCGGCCAGCTGCGCGCGCAACACTGACTCCGGGGCGCGCGCGAGCCACGTCTCTGCTTCGTCATAGTCGCGCCGTTCGGCCGCGAGCTGCACCATGCCGAAGATCGCCGCGATCTGGCTCGGATCGATGGCCAACGCCTGGCGCAGATAGCCGGCGGCCTGCTCGTCGTCGCGTTGCGCGACGGCGACGCGAGCGAGATTCAGCAGAGCGGGAACGTAATCGTTCTTCTGCGCCAGGGCCTCCTGGAACAAGCTGCTCGCTCTCGAATAGTCCTCGTCCAACATCGCGATCGTGCCGCGTAGATTCAGCGATTCGGGGCTGGGGTCGTTCAAGCGTTGCGCCGTCGCAGCCGCGGCGGTCAGGTTGCCGCGCCGCAGCTGAATCAGCGTCAGCAGGTGATTCGCCAGCCGCTCGCTCGTGACCTCTTGGAACGTGGCGGACTCGAGCACGCGAATGGCGCGCTCGAGCTCACCGGCCGCGACGTAGACGCTCGAAACGTCGATCAAGGCCTGGAGAGAGCCGGGCTGGCTCTGCTCGCTGCGGGCGAAATACTCCGCGGCGAGCTCCGGCTGGCCCGCTGCGAGGCTGGCGCGCCCGGCGAGCGCGAGGAACAGGCCGGGGTTCGCCGTGTCGGCGCCGTCGACGACTGCCCGCGCCTCATCGAGCTCGTCTTGGCGCAAATAGATGTCGGCCAGCAGCAGCTGGGTCCGCGTATCGCCGGGATTGCTGTTGGCCGCGCGGCGCAGATACATCTCGGCTTGACCGAGCTGGCTCTGATTGGCGTTGACGACGCCGAGCAGGAGGTACGCCGGCCAGTAGTCGGGCACGGCCGCGATCAACGCCTCGAGCCTGCGTTCTGCGTTGGCGAGGTCGCCCTGCTCCGTCTCCACGCGCGCTTTCAGGTATTGCGCAATCGACGCCTGCGGAGTCAACGTCAAGAGCTCGTCGACTCGCCGCGCCGCAGCCGGCAGATTGCGCTGCGCCAAGTGCGTTTCCGTGAGCTGTGCGAGCGCCAAACCGTACGGGCCGCTTTGCCGATCGCCCTCGATCGAGAGCACGCGCTCGAACAACGTCTGCGCAGCCTGGTACTTCGCCGCGGCCGCTTCCATCGAGCCGAGTAGCAGCAGCGCCGGGACGAACGCCTCGTCGTCGGCTAGGACGTCCTCGACCGCCGCACGAGCGGCGGCGATGCGGCCCGCCTGAAAGTGCAGAGCGGCGAGCTCCGTGCGCGTCGACGGCGACTCCGGGTCGATGGCGAGCGCAGCCAGGTAGGCTTGCTCGGCCTCTTCGAGGTGCCCGAGTCCGCGCTGCGCCGCACCGATCAACTTGAGCTTTACGGCGCGATCGAGGCCCTCGAGGTCGGGCCCCGCTTCGGCTCGATCGATCAGCGCCGCGAACTTGCTTTGCACGAGCAATGCCCGCAAGAGCATCAGGTGGCGCTCGGCGGGATCAGCACCGAGCTCGAGTGCCGTGAGGAGGTTGTGCTCGGCGCCCGGCGCATCTCCCATCACGAGCAAGATCTCTCCGAGCAAGCCGCGCGCTGCAACGTTGTTCGGCTCCCGTTGCAGCAGGTTCTTGAGATGGATCTCGGCCGTGCGAGGCTCGCCGTCGGCAACCGCCTCGTTGGCGGCCGCGAACAGCGCGTCGGGCGTCGAAGGGCGGCACGCCGCGGCGGCCAAAACCGACGCGAGGATCAGTGCGAATCGCAAACGAGCTGCGGACATTACCCAAACCTCCCGAAAGCGTGGCGGTCGACCGACGAGACTTGAAGCGTGTGGTGCGCTCCGGCGCTCAGCGGGCACCCTTGCCCCAGATCACGACTTCGACCGTCTGCAACAGGATCATGAGATCGAAAACGAACCCCTGATTCTTCACGTAGTACAGATCGAACTGAAGCTTCTCGAGAGCGTCGCGTTCCGAGGAGCCGTAGGGATAACTGAGCTGGGCCCATCCCGTCAGCCCGGGTTTGACACAGTGCCGCTCGTGATAATAGGGGATTTTCGCCGCGAGCGACTCGACGAACTCGGGCCGCTCGGGCCGCGGCCCCACCAACCGCATGTCTCCGCGGATGACGTTCAGAAGCTGCGGCAACTCGTCGAACCGTAGCTTGCGAATGAACGCCCCGACCTTCGTCACGCGGCTATCCTCCCGTTGCGCCCATTGCGCCGTGCCCCGCTCGGCGTCTTTGGTCATGCTGCGGAACTTCAGGAGCTCGAACGGTTGGCCCAACAGGCCGACACGCGTCTGGCGGTACAGCACGGGCCGGCCGTCCTCGATGAGGATTGCGAGCGCGGTGAGAAGCATGATCGGCCAGCCGAGCGCCAGGCCCATGAACGACGCGACGAGATCCAGCAAGCGGGCCACGGTAGTTCGCGCACCGCGGCGCGTGAAGCCTTCCGAAAAGATCATCCACGACGGCTCCATCAGATCGATCTTGACCCTGCCCGATTCCCGCTCGAGGAAGCGCAGCGCGTCTGTGACGTCGATGCCGGCGAACTTGCAGTCGAGCAGATCGCGGATGGGGAAGCCGCGCCGCCGGTCATCCATGGCGATGACGATTTCCTCCGCGTGGTGCTTGCGTGCGAGCTCGACGAGGCTGCCGTCGGTCGCGTCGACGCGCTCGTCCTGGACGACGCGCATCTCCTGCGGCACGGGCAAGAAGGCGACGATCTGGAAGCCGCGCTGATCGCTGCGGCGCCGCAGCTCGAGCAGCGTTGCGGCACGCTTGCCGGCACCGTAGACGAGCACGCGCCGGCGGAACATGTCTTGGTCGACGAGTCGAGCGAAAGCCGTTCGGCTGCCGACTAGGAAGACGAGCGTCGCGACGAAGCTCAAGACCCACCAGCCCCGCCACAGTGAGACCACGGGCGCGACGTAATAAATGAGGGCCAGCGCCATGGCCGCAAAGCCGAGCCCGATCAACAATCGAGCCAGGATTCCTTCGACCTTGAGCCGCTGTCGGATCTGGTAGAGACCCATCGCCGTGAGCGCAACGACCACGGTGCCGGCAAACACGGTGGCGCGCAGCAGCAACGGCCAGCCGATGGCGTCTTCGGGAAACTGGCCCTGGAACCGCAGCCAGGCCGCAACCAGCACGGCAAAAAACGCGAGCGCGAACTCGACCGCCACGAGGATCAGGATCTTCCGGTCTACGCTCTTCAAATGGTCGGCCCGCGTGCGACGCTCAGGCCAGCGAATCGCCCCGGCCGATGGCGAAATACTTGAGGCCATGCTGCCGGACGACGCGCGGATCGTACAGGTTGCGGCCGTCGAAAACGGCCGGCTCGCGCAACGACTGCTTGATCAGCGCGAAGTCGGGGCTGCGAAACTCGCGCCACTCGGTGACGATCACCAGCGCGTCTGCGCCTTCGAGCGCGCCCTCGGCACGGCCGCAAAGCCGAAGGTCCGGCCGCTCGCCGTAGAGGCGCCGCGCCTCGTCGATGGCGACGGGATCGTATGCCTGCACGCGCGCACCTGCGCGCCAGAGATCCTCCATCAGTGCGCGGCTCGAAGCTTCCCGCATGTCGTCGGTATTCGGCTTGAAAGCCAAGCCCCAGAGTGCGATGACCTTGCCGCGCAGGTCACCGCCGAAATAACGCCGCAGCTTGTCGAACAACACGTGCTTTTGGCGGTCGTTGACCTCTTCGACCGCGGCATAGCAGTTCCGACTCGTAACCGGCATTGGCAGCGGACGCCACGAGCGCGCGGACGTCCTTTGGAAAACACGAGCCGCCATAGCCGCAGCCCGGGTAGATGAACTCGTAACCGATGCGAGGATCCGAGCCGATGCCCACCCGCACCTGCTCGATATCGGCCCCGACCCGTTCGGCGAGGTTCGCGAGCTCGTTCATGAAGCTGATCTTCGTCGCGAGCATCGCATTCGCCGCGTACTTCGTCAGCTCGGCAGACCGCACGTCCATTACGAGCGCCCGATCGCGATTGCGGTTGAACGGCTCGTAGAGCGTGCGCAGCAACGCTGCCGTACGCGGGCCGTCCGTGCCGATCACGATTCGATCGGGTTTCATGAAGTCGCCGACGGCGGCGCCCTCCTTCAGGAATTCCGGATTGGAGACGACGTCGAACTGCAAGTCGACGTTGCGGCGTGCGAGTTGGCGCTCGATCTCGGCCTTCACGAGATCGGCCGTGCCCACTGGAACCGTCGATTTGTCGACGACGATTCGGTAGTCGGTCATGCGCTCGCCGATCGAGCGTGCCACGGTCAGCACATGCTGGAGGTCTGCCGAGCCGGTCTCGTCGGGCGGGGTCCCCACGCAGATGAACTGAAAAAGGCCGTGTGCGACGCCCGCGTCGACGTCCGTCGTGAACTCGAGGCGGCCCGATTCGCGACCGGCCTTGACGATGGGCTCCAGGCCCGGCTCGTGGATCGGGATCTTGCCCGCGTTGAGGGCCGCGATCTTCGCCGCGTCGATGTCCACGCTGACCACATGATTTCCGGAGTCCGCGAGACACGCTCCCGTAACCAAGCCCACGTACCCCGTACCGAAAATCGTTACGTCCATACCCGACGAGAGCTCCGCGTCCAACCGCAAGAAAGGGCTGCTAAGGTACTACAGTTGCCCCGCACGTGATCGGTAGCTAATCACGGACCGGTGACTTCTCCGCTGACCGTGCAGCGGCCCGTTGCCAACGTGCGAGCCGCACTCTTGGCCGGCGCCGGGACCCGCAAAGCAAGCGTCGAACTCCTTTACAAGAGTCGCGCCGCGCGAGACGCCAGATTGCCTTAACTTATTGGTTTTCAATATTTTTTATCCGATGGCCCGGCAATTGCAAAGACACAGCCCGTAAGACACCAGATCGCCCAAGATGGCGACACTCAAAGGGACTCGACATGAAGCGACTATTGGCAATTGTTCCGTTGATGCTCACGAGCATGGCCGCATGGGCGGTGCCGTTTCAGGGCACCTACGACGTGACGGTCAACACCTCGGGCTCGGGCCTCCTTATCGAAGCCACACCCGACTCCGGCAACCTCTTGTTCGACCTCGATGTCGGCGAGTCCGTCTGGGAGTTTCTGTTCACGATCTCGACCAACGAGGGCTGGGTCAACGACGACGACCGTCACCCCGTATCGGCGAGCATCGAGTTCCAGTTTACGCGCCCCGAAACCTTCGGCGGCACGTCGTACGGCGACACCGAAGGCGTCTCGGTCTGGGGCGGCGCGATCCAAGCCGGTGTGCTCACCTGGGACAACGGCGGCAAGAACTCGCTCTACTTCGGCAACGGCGGCATTCTCGACATTTACTTGAATGACGCGGTGTTCGGCCTCGGCCTCCTGGGCCTGACGGACCACTCGGCCGATGTGGCTGGCAAGTTCACGTATCGCCGCAGCCCGCTGGCGGTCCCCGAGCCCGCGATCCTGACGCTGGTCGGCGGCGGACTGCTGCTGGTGGCGTTCATCCGCCGCCGCAGCAAGACGGCGGCTCGGCGCGAGAACGAGAGCCACAGCTAGCCCGACTCAGCAAATCATTTTCTCGAAGCCCCACCCCGGTGGGGCTTTTTTTTGGCGCTGTGCGGCCGCGTTGACCGTCGCGGCGAGGGCCCACTAAACTCCGCCCACAGGGCGATTAGCTCAGCGGGAGAGCGCTCCCTTCACACGGGAGAGGCCGCAGGTTCGATCCCTGCATCGCCCACCACTCCGCTTACTGCACGACCTTCGAGGCGACGTTCGAGTAAGAGCTTTCGCCGGCCGCGGAAACGGCCGTTACGACGAAGTACCACGTCGCCGGCGTCAACTGCTCGACCATGTGGTTCGCGACGTTTGCGCCGACGTTGGCCGAGTTCGGGTAGTTGCCCTGCTGCGTGCCCCAGTACACGCGATAGCCGGTCAGCGTGACCGCGGTTCCGTCCGTATTTTGCTGCGGAGGCGTCCAGCTCAGGAGCGCCGCCCCGGTGGCCGTGCCCACGACCGCAATGTTGAACGCGGGCAGCGACACCGTGTTCGTGCCGTCGCTGACTGAGATTCGGATGTTCGAGTGAGTGCCCACCTGAGTCGGCGTGCCGCTCAGCCGGCCCGTCGAAGTGCTGAACGACCATCCCTGGCCCGCGGGGGGCATGTTCGTGACGCTGAACATCAGCGCATCGCCGTTGGGATCGCTGGCGGTCGGCGTGAACTGGTACTGCGTGCCCTGCACGACCTGCGTCGGCGGCGTCCCGCTGATCGTCGGCGCCTGGCCGGACGGCGGCGGGTTTTGTGCAGCGGCTTCCTCGTCGTCTCCGCCACCGCACGCAGCGAGCGCCGCCATCATGCCCAGCAGCGCGACCGCGGCGAACCCTTTGCGCGCAACCGCGCGATCCTGCACAACGCCGAACGCTAAACGAACCACCATTCGATAACTCCTAGATACCGGACAACCAGATTCTGCGAAGCAAGCTGCACCCCCGCAACCTGTCGCCGCACCGCGACTGCATTGTTAAGTTTCGGCACGCATAAGGCGCCTTGTGTGTGCGCTCCGTCACAGAACTCGACCGGCAAGCGTGAGATCGATCAGATTCTTGCGAGGATCCGCCCGCTTATCCCCGCTTCCTCTCGTTCCTTCCACTTGCGCGTTCCGCAATGCTCTTCACGTCGCCCGCGTGCTCGCGCGAGACGACGAGAATCGCGTCGTCCGTCTCGACGATCACGACGCCGTCCAAGCCGATCGCAGCAACGAGGCGATCGCGTGCGATAACGAACGTGTCGCGACATCCGTCGAGCATCACTTCTCCCACGACGGTATTGCCGGCGGCGTCTTTGGGGAGCACATCGTGCAACGACGACCACGAGCCGACATCGCTCCAGCCGGCCGATAACGGCACGACGGCCGCGCGCGCGGTCTTCTCCATGACGGCGTAGTCGATCGAGTCGGCGGGGCAGACGCGAAATGCGGCGCCCAGCCGAGTGACACCTTCACTATCCGTAGTGACTTCTGCCAACGCAGTCTCCACCCCGCGCAGCAGCGCGGGCGCGTGCAGGCCGAGCTCCTCCAACCATGCGCTCGCCGCGAACAGGAACATGCCGCTGTTCCAAAGATACTCACCCGAGCGTACGTACGACTGTGCCGTCGCGAGATCCGGCTTCTCGGCGAACAGCGCGACCGGCGACCAGCGGGCGCCGCCGTCGGCGCGGCGTATGTAGCCGTAGCCGGTTGCCGGGGCCGTCGGCACGACGCCGAACGTCGTGAGACGCCCGGCGGCCGCCGGATCGAGCCCGACCTCCACGGCTGCGGCAAACGCCTCCGGATCGGCGATCACGTGGTCGGCCGGCAGGACGAGCAGCAACGGATCCACGCCGGCGCCGGCCGAGCGACGCGCAAGCAGCGCCGCGATGCCCGCTGCCGGCGCGCTGTTGCGGCCGACGGGCTCGAGCACGATCTTAGGAAGCGGCCCGCCGATCTCTTCAAGCTGTTGTCGTACCGCGTGCTCGTGCCGCTCGTTGCAGATCACGATCGGCGGCAGCAGGGCGGACCGCAGGTGCCGGAGGCGCAATAGAGTCTCTTGGAGCAGGGTGTGCTCGCCGGTCAGCCGCAGAAGCTGTTTCGGCCGTTCCGGGGTCGACAGCGGCCAGAGGCGAGTCCCCGAGCCTCCGCAGAGCACGACCGGTACGATCGGGCGCGTCATGCGGGGTTCTGCGGCGCGGCGCGGCGCTCGAGGCTGGCGACGACGCGCTGCGCCGTCTTGCCGTCCCACAGCGGAATGGCGCGCCGCGAGCGCGCCGGCCCTTCGAGCACGCGGCGCACTTCGGCGGCCAAGGTGTCGGAGCTCACGAGGCGGTTTGTCCCGAGCGTCACGGTCACCGGCCGCTCCGTGTTCTCGCGCAACGTGAGGCACGGGATGCCGAGGTAGCTCGTCTCCTCCTGCACGCCGCCGGAATCCGTCAGCGCGAACCGGCAATCGACGACCAGGCTCATGAATTCGATGTACGACAGCGGCTCGGTCAGCTTGATGCCGCGCGCCGTCGCTATACGTTCGGCGATGCCGAAATCGTGGAAACGCTGGCGCGTGCGCGGATGAACGGGGAACACGAGCGGAATGTCGCGAGCGATGTCGATGAGCCTATCGATTATCGAGCCGAGCTGCGCGGCGTCATCGACGTTGGACGGCCGGTGCAACGTGACGACACCGTATTTCCCGGTCGCGAGACTGAGCCGGTCTGCCATTCGCGCCGAGCGGACCTTCGGCGCCAGCAACTCGAACGAGTCGATCATGATGTTGCCGACGCGCTCGATCTTGGTCGCCGGGACTCCTTCGCGGGCGAGATGCTCGTCGCCGTCGGGCGACGGCGTCCACAACAAGTCGCAAATGGCATCCGTCGCTATGCGGTTGATCTCTTCCGGCATGCGGCGATCGCCGCTGCGCAGCCCTGCTTCCAGATGCGCTACGGGGATCAGCAGTTTCGCGCCGACGAGCGCGCACGCGAGCGTCGAGTTCACGTCGCCGACGACGACGATCCAATCGGGTCGCGATGCGACGCACACCTTCTCGTACTCGATCATCACGCGCCCGGTCTGCTCGGCATGGCCGCCGCTGCCGATCCCCAGGTGCACATGGGGCTTCGGCAGTCCCAAGTCGACGAAAAAGGCGTCCGACATGTTGGCATCGTAGTGCTGGCCCGTATGCACGATGCGGGGCGTGCACCACGATGCCGCCGCCAGCGCGTGATAAAGCGGCGCGATCTTCATGAAGTTCGGACGCGCGGCGGCAATCAGATCGATCGACAGTGGAGTTGTCACGGAGAGACCTTGGTCGCAAAAAGTCGTCTGAGCATATGGGAGCATTCTGGCTCGGACGGCGCCAGCCGGCTATGGCGCACTTCACGACGCTTTGTCACCCGCCGGGCGAACGCTGCCGCGACTCGCCGAGGCGCCGCACAGCCGAATCCAATCCCCGCATCCAGTCGAACTCGACGTTGAAGATCGAGGACAACTCGGTGCTCGGCAACAGGGCCGAATTGGCCGGTCGCCGCGCCGGCGTCGGATGGTCGGACGTGGCAATCGCCGTCACGCGCGGAGCACGGACGAGGCGCTTGTGCCTGACACCCGCGGCGACGATCGCTTCGGCGAAGCCATGCCGGCTGGTGACCGCACCACCGACGGCGTGATAGGTGCCGAAGGGCAATCGCGTGGCATCGCGGCGCCCTACCATTCGGGCAACGAGAACGGCGAGATCTCCGGCGTACGTCGGCCGTCCGACCTGGTCCGCGACGATGCGCAGCTCTTCCCGCTCATCGGCCAACCTCAGGATCGTCCTGACGAAGTTGGCGCCGAATCCACTGAACACCCAACTCGTGCGAAGGATCCAGCTCTTCGGAGACAGCGTTCGCACGGCGAGCTCGCCTCCGAGCTTGCTCGCGCCGTACACGCAGAGCGGGTTGCATGGATCCGAAACCTCGTACTCGCCGTTTTTCGTTCCGTCGAAGACGTAGTCCGTCGAGATATGTATGAGGGGCACATCGAGCGCCGCCGCGGCGCGCGCGATCATGGCCGGAGCCTCTGCGTTCACGGCCCAGGCCGCATCGCGCTCGCTTTCGGCCTTGTCCACGGCTGTATAGGCGGCCGCGTTCACGATGGCGGACGGCCGATGCGCCTCGATCGCCGCGCGTACGTTGGCCGGCTGCCCGAGGTCGAGTTTCTCTCTCCCCCAGTACGCGGCATTCGGCAACAGCTCGCGCAGATGCGTCGCGAGCTGACCGGAAGCGCCGAGCACCAGAACGCTCATGGGCCTCGACGAAGCTCAGCGAGCGTCGGCAACCGAAGGTCCTTCGCCGAAAGCGTCGGATCGGCGATGGGCCACGCGATGCGCAGGTCCGGATCGTTCCAAATGACGCCTGCTTCCGATTTCGGATCGTAGTAGTCGGTGCACTTGTATTCGAAGTCGGCGACCTCGGACAACACGAGGAAGCCGTGCGCGTATCCCGGCGGAATCCAATGCTGGTGGTGGTTACCGTCCGAGAGCACTGCGCCCACCCACCGGCCGAACGTCGGCGACTTCGGCTCGATGTCGGCGGCGACGTCGAATACTTCGCCGCGCGCGACGCGGACGAGTTTTCCCTGCGGCCGCGCGCGCTGAAGATGCAGGCCGCGCAATACACCTCGCCGCGACCGCGAGTGGTTGTCTTGAACGAACGACGCCTCGATGCCCGCCGCGGCGAGGTAGCGTTGCACCTGAAACGTCTCGACGAAGAAGCCGCGCTCGTCGCCGTACACGTCGGGCGCTATGAGCAAGACGCCGGGGAGATCCGTCGACGTGACTCTCACGGCTGCTCCAGCAGCCCCATCAAGTAGCTGCCGTAGCCGCTCGTCGCAAGGGGCTCCGCGAGCTTGGCCAACTGCGCATCGTCGATCCAGCCGAGGCGCCAGGCGACCTCCTCGGGACAGCCGACTTTGAGACCCTGCCGCTTCTCGATCGTCTGAATGAAATGAGCCGCCTCGAGCAGGGAATCGTGCGTGCCGGTATCGAGCCACGCCATGCCGCGCGCCATGAGGCGCACGTCCAGCGAACCTCGCTCGAGGTACGTTCGATTGACGTCCGTGATCTCGAGCTGTCCTCGCGCCGACGGCTTCAGCGACTTGGCAATGTCGACGACATCGCGGTCATAGAAGTAGAGGCCCGTGACCGCGTAGTTACTCTTCGGTGCCGCCGGTTTCTCCTCGATCGAGGTAGCGCGGCCGGCAGAGTCGAAGCTGACGACGCCGAACGCCTCCGGCGTGGAGACGCGATACGCGAATACTGTCGCGCCCTCGGCGCTCTCGTTCGCCTCGCGCAGCAGACCTTGCAGCCCGCTGCCGAAAAAAAGGTTGTCGCCGAGAACCAATGCGCTGGGGCCGTTGCGCACGAACCGCTCGCCGATGATGAATGCCTGAGCGAGGCCGGCGGGATGAGCTTGCACGGCGTAGGAGATGCTCATGCCCCAGCGCGCGCCGTCGCCGAGGATCTGCTCGAAGCGACCCTTGTCCTGCGGCGTCGAGATCACGAGGACGTCCTTGATACCCGCGAGCATCAGCGTCGACAGCGGGTAGTAAACCATCGGCTTGTCGTAGATCGGCAGCAGCTGCTTGCAGACGCCGAGCGTTACGGGGTGAAGCCGCGTGCCCGATCCGCCTGCCAGAATGATGCCGCGCCGCATCAGTGGGTGGCCCGAATGCCTACGCGCTCGAGGCGGTAGCTGCCGTCGAGCACGCGCTGCCACCACGCCCCGTTCTCGAGGTACCAGCGGACCGTCTTCTCCAATCCCGTCTCGAACGTCTCGGCGGGCCGCCAGCCGAGGTCACGCTCGAATCTTGCCGGCATCGATCGCGTACCTGCGATCGTGGCCCGGGCGGTCCTTGACGAACGTGATCAAGGAGTCGAAACCGTTGCGCGGCTTACGCGAGGCCGCAGCGATTCGAGGATGCGGCAGATCTTCCCGTACGACGTCGATATTACGCCGCTCGTTGTGCCCGCCGATGTTGTACGTCTCGCCCGGCTTGCCCGTCTTGAGCACTGTCCAAAGCGCGCGGGCATGGTCGTCGACGATACAACCAATCGCGCACCTGGCTGCCGTCGCCGTAGACGGGCAACGGCACACCTCGCAGCGCGCTCAAGATCATGTGCGGAATCAATTTCTCCGGAAACTGATACGGGCCGTAGTTGTTCGAGCAATTCGTCACGAGCACCGGCAGCTCGTACGTTCGGCTCCACGCGCGCACCAAGTGATCGGAGCCGGCTTTCGTCGCGGCGTACGGCGAGCTCGGCGCATACGGCGTCGTCTCGCGTAAACGGCGCTTCGGTCTCGGCCAAGTCGCCGTAGACCTCGTCGGTGGAGACGTGCAGGAAGCGAAACTGCTCGCGCTTCTCGCCCGGATAGCTTGATCCAGTACGCAAGGGCGGCCTGTAGCAAGCGTCCCGTCCCAACGAGATTCGTCTCCAGGAACGCATCGGGCCCGTCGATCGATCGATCGACGTGGCTCTCGGCAGCGAGATTGATCACCGCATCCGGTGCATGTTCCGCGAACACCGTTCGCAAGCGCCGCTCGGTCGCAGATATCCGTCTGCGCGAACGAGTAGGCGCTCGAACCGGCAACGCTCGCGAAGCGAATCGAGATTGCCGGCATACGTCAAGCTATCGACGTTGACGACGCGGACCGACGGCTGCTCGAGCAGATACCGAACGACAGCCGAGCCTATGAAGCCTGCGCCGCCGGTCACGAGTACCTTGAAGGGCTTCGGCTCGCTGCTGTTCGGCCATCTCGACTGGGTCGCATGCTCGAACAAGCGGGCATTCTATACAGCCAACGGCCTGCCGGTCGAACTCCTTGGGCGAGCGCAGTCCGTCTCGGCCCTCTACGCGACGCGAGCGCGCGCGCGAACCGAGCTCTAGTGCGGCCGTCTCCCCGTCCCTGGCGCCCGCACCGACCCGCCGCGGCTCGAGCGGCGTGACCTTGCCGCCGACGCGCCACGCGCGTCCCGGTATTGCGCTGCCGCCAGACGAGATCCTCGACTTCCTTCGTCGGCGAGTAGCCGACGACGACGCGCAGCAGGACCTCGCGCGCCTTCGTGCAATCGAGCCGCTGGCACGCAGTCCCAGAGCTGGTCGAGCAGCGGCTTGAGCTCGTCCCACGGCACGAACGTCCTCCTCGGCGCGCATGATCGCTGCGGTGCTCGGTGCCGGCGACGTTGTTGCCGATCAAGCAGCTCCTCGTAGAGCTTCTCGCGCGGGCCGCAAGCCCGGTGTAACGGACCTCGATGTCGCCGTCCGGGTGGTCCTCGTCGCGGACCGTGAGGCCCATGAGGTGGATCATCTTCTCGGCCAGATCGCGAATTCGCACGGGCTTGCCCATGTCGAGCACGAACACGTCGCCGCCCGTGCCCATCGAGCCGGCCTGGATCACGAGCGAGGCCGCCTCGGGGATCGTCATGAAGTAGCGATAGATCTCGGGATGCGTGACGGTGACCGGGACCGCCGTTGCGGATCTGCTCGCGGAACAGCGGCACGACCGAGCCCGACGACGCGAGCACGTTGCCGAACCGCACCATCGAGAACGTCGTGCGTCGAGCCGCGCTGGTTCAGCCCCTGCAGCACGAGCTCCGCGAACCGCTTCGTCGCGCCCATGACGTTCGTCGGCAGCACGGCCTTGTCGGTCGACACGAGCACGAACGACTTCACGCCGGCGGCGATCGCGGCTTCGGCCGTGTGCAGCGTGCCGAACACGTTGTTGTGCACGCCCTCGATCATGTTGTGCTCGACGAGCGGCACGTGCTTGTACGCGGCCGCGTGATAGACGGTCTCGACGGCGTAGGTCTCGAGCACCTCGCGCATGCGGTCGCGGTGATGCGCGGAGCCGATCAGCGCGACGATCTCGACGTGCAGCGCCTTGCGCTGCGCCAAGATCCTGCAGCGCTTGATCGATCGTGTAGAGCGCCGCTTCCGAGATGTCGAGCAGCACGAGCCGCTTCGGCCCGAGCCGCGCGATCTGCAGGCAGAGCTCGGAGCCGATCGAGCCGCCGGCGCCGGTCACCATGACCGACTTGCCGCGAATCGCAGGCGTCGAGCAACTTCGGATTCGGCGGCACGGCGTCGCGGCCCGAGAGGTCGGTGATGTCGACCTCGCGAATGTCGTCGACGCGTGCGTTGCCGGCCGCGAGATCGGCCGTGTCCGGCATCGTCTGCACGTGCACGCGGCAGTTGCTCGAGCTGGTTGATGATCTCCAGGCGCCGGCGCCGCGACACGGACGGCAGCGCGAGCAGCACGCGCGACACGCCGAACTCCTCGATCAGGCCGCATCAGGCTGCTGCGGCGGATGCACGTCGAGACCGTTGATCACGGCGCCACGCAGCGTCGGCGTTGTCGTCGACGAACGCGACCGGCACGAAGTCGCCGCGGCCTTGCAGCGCCGAGACGAGATGCGCGCCGGCATCGCCGGCGCCGTAGATCACGACGCGATCGCCGGCGGCGTTGCGCGACTGCAGCAACCAACGCACGGTCAGGCGCCCGCCGACGACGTAGACCATGCCGAGCAGCCAGAACGTGGCGCCGCCACGCGGACGGCATCGGGCCACGAGGATCGACCGAGCCGATCGCGAGCGCGAGCACGAGCGTGACGAGCGTCAGCGTCTTGAACGCCGCGGCGACGAGCTCGAAGCCCATGAAGCGGACCACGGACCGGTAGAAGCCGGCGAGACCCAGGCCCGACACGCCGACGACCGGCGGAATCAGCCACACCCAACCGCGGCAGCGTCGTGCAGGATCTCGGGCCGGACGAGCCAGACCGCGATGACCGCGCTGAGCGGCAACGCCAGCCCGTCGGCCAGCAACATCACGAGGCGTTTGGTAGCTCGCGGCAACGTCACGACGCGACGAATCAGCATGGGGGCCTGCGCGCTATTCTTTTCCACCATTCGCCAGATCCGCCCCGTCGAGTGAGAACTAAAGCAAAGTATAGGAAGACGTGCGCGACAAAACCAACTTGGTTTCTAGGTCACCTTGACAACACCCACCGGGTCGGATAGGGACGCCTGAGTTTTCACACATGGTTTTGGCGCCCTGCCCGCACGCAGCGACCAAGTTCCTCGCGTTGCGCGATCGTCGGGTAGTTGATCAGCACGGCGCGGTACGGGCCCTTGAAGACGAACAGGCTCCCGGCCGCAGCCCCGACGACGCCGCAAGCCTCTATCAATCGACCGATATCGGCGAGCGAGCCGGCACCCCCGAGTACGGTCAGCGGCACCCCAACGACGCGCCGCACGCGCTCGGCGAGCTCGATGTCGTAGCCGCTCATCCGTCCGTCGTTGTCGATCGAGTTCACGACGACCTCGCCGGCACCGGCGGCGGCGGCGGCGGCTGCTGCGTCCTCGACAACCAGTCCCGTAGGCTTGCGGCCGTTGTGTGTCCAGACCTCGTAAGCCCGCACCCGTCCGCGTCTTCTTGGCGTCGAGGACGACGACGACGCTCTGGCGGCCGAGCTCGGCCGCAAGGGTCGCGATGAACGCGGAATTCTTCGATCGCGGCGGAGCTGATCGCGACCTTCTCGACACCCAAGCCACTGACTCGTTTCGCCTGCTCGACCGTCTTGATACCGCCGCCGTAGCACAACGGCATCCGACACTCGGCGGCGAAATGCGAGATCAACTTGAAATTCGGCTCTGCACCCGTGACCGACGCGTCGATGTCGAGGACGAGCAGCTCGTCGGCTTCCTTCTCGTTGAAGATCTTCACCGCATTGATCGGATCGCCGACGTACTTCGGATCGCTGAACGCGGTCGTCTTCACCAACCCGCCGTTGTGCAGCAGCAGGCAGGGAATGATTCTCGGCCGCAGCATGTCAAATGTTCGCGAAATTCTTCAGAAGCCGTGCCCCGAAATGATGGCTCTTCTCCGGATGGAACTGGACGCCGTAAACATTGCCGCTGCTGACGGCGCAGCCGAAGTCGATGCCGTAGCGCGCCACTCCCGCGACGTCGCGCGGGTCGTCGCACACGACGTAGTAAGAATGCAGGAAGTAGAACGGCGCGGCCGGCTTGAGCTGCGCGAACAGCGGCGAGTCGCCGACCGGCCTCACGTCGTTCCAGCCCATGTGA